>NZ_LMJL01000001.1:0-129 GCF_001429295.1 Flavobacterium sp. Root935
CTAAAAGGTTATCGCGTCCCGATTGAAAATCGGGAAGACCGCAGGTTCGAATCCTGCCAACCCGATAAAAGTCTTTTCATTTATTTGGAAAGACTTTTTTTTTGCTTCCATCTCAATTATAAATACGCT
>NZ_LMJL01000001.1:156-168307 GCF_001429295.1 Flavobacterium sp. Root935
TGACGAAAAAAAGCTCTAACTTCTGTTAGAGCTTTTTTTTATTTAAGAATATTTTTTCTTTTACTTCTCCATCACAATATAAGCAGGATAAGATTCCTCATTAGGCAAATTAAATTCCTCATCAAAAGGCTGTGTTCCTTCTCTATTATTATATAATGCTACGCGTTTTGCACCAGTTGCGGTGCTGCCGCCAATTCCATTAATAACATTTTGAATATTACCCGGACCAGCAAAACGAGTGGTACACATTTTTTCGAGTTTCACATTTGGACTATTAGGCACTTCAAAACCATTTTTCTTACTCACATTACCATCCGTTCCCGTAAAAACAGCATAAGACCCCATTCCAATACTTTGATGTTCTTTTACAGTATTGGCTACTTTAAATGCTGCATAACCAGCAACCCTTCCTCCTTGACTGCTCCAGCTTGCTTGATTCGGCGCATCATAAGGCGGTTCGTTTTGAAAGAAAAAAGTTCTGCCGCGTTCTCCCAGCCATAATACCTCATATTCTTGATAGTGTTCTGTAAACAAACCATAAAGAGTAACATCATCCCCAGTAACAATAAGTCCGTTCTTGCATCGATCTCTTAACCAGCGTGCATCGCCACCTTTCTGCGAACCATGATCGGCACGCCACAGCCAGAAATGATCACCCACCACATTACTACTGTTAATTTGCATAGAAGCATGTATCTGAATATTCTTTGATTGAACACCACCTACTCTGCAAGTAATATCTGTAAGCAGAATTGGATCTGCAGAATGGTCGGCATTTGCTCCTTCGTTTCCAATTCTAATTTGATAAGTTGTACTATTAAAGGAATCCATAAGAAGTCCTGCGATGATAATTCCGTCTTTATCATCAGCATAAATACATCCCCAAATATTTTTATCAGTCGGTTCAAGTGTTACAGAAGCTATACCAGCACCTAAAAGTATAGCGTCTTTTCTGTTGACTTGGATAGGAGCATTCAGTGAGTAATGTCCTGGAGTGAAAAATATATTTTTACCAGCTTTTAATGCATTATTGATTTCCAGATCAGTATCACTTTCTTTGGCAACATACCAATTAGTAAGCAAATCTTGAATTTCGCCTTTACCCATATCTGCTGCCGACCAAGAAACTCCTACTCTATCTTTTTGCCATGCAGGAACAAAAACTTTGTATTCGCCATCCTTATCTAAAAAAAGAAAAGGTTTTTCTCTTATAATAGGCGTAGCAGGAATTGGAGAATTAGCATCATCTGCCTTTGGAGGATTAACACAGCCTTGCCAAACCATATTATAGGAACCGCCCATAGCTCCCGAGCCAGAAGGAAAAATGGCATTTCTGGTATACCATTGCTGTTGTCCGCCCCAATTAGGCCTGGATGATGTATAATGAGTATCGGCAATAAAACCACCGCTGCCCCAAAAATTCGTGTCGCCAATATCTGAAATATATTTTGAAGTACTTTCAATCAGCATTCTTCGTGCACTGGTTGATTGAGAAACTGTCCAAGCAAAATCTCGCATTACTTCAACATTTTCTACAGAACGCCAAAAAGTACAAGTAGCATTTGCTCCACCCGAAAGATGAGGTTTCGTAAAGATAGACCCTAGTTTAACATCTGACGGAACTTTTCCTAAACCTCCAATGTGAGAGTAGAATCCTAATTCTATCGAGTTAGCTTCCGCCGATGACGCAGAACCCGATCCGCCAGAATCGTAAGTTTGTCCTTCAATATTTGCTTTAAAATAATATGCCTGACGTTTTGTTGTCCATTCGCCATTTGATCCGCCTAGACCAATAGATCCAAAATGTGAATTAATATCTTTTCGTGCTGTTTCTGCCTTTTCGTATTTTCTATCATAGAAATACATATTATCACCAAACATTTGATCTTCTAATGAAATTATGACTGTTATCGAATTACGAGTAACCCTATAATAGTTCTCGTATTTATTAGTATTTGGTTTATTGTCTATAAATGTCAGTTTAGAAGTTGAACCCACAGTCACAAAATCAGATGCTAAACGACTTCCTCCTCTTGTAATGATATAATTTCCAGAAGAACCAAAAGCCGACCATGATAAACTTATATTATGTTTCTTTTTGTTGTAAACAATTTTACGTTCGATTTTTTTATTCCCTTCTATTTTGTAATTATCTGAATAAGATGAAAAACTGCAGAATAGCAGCATAAATGTAAATAATGAGATTACTTTTTTACTCATAAGAATGTTCATTTTTGTGGTTTGATAGATTGTAATAGTGATAGTTTTTAGAAAGCCCAAAATAGCAATAATCCTTAAGCTTCCCGTTCATTTCTATTCTCAATTTTCTCATCAAAAACACTACAAAATCTAAAAAATTTGTCTTTTTCTGACATAAATAAACCTTCTAGAACATATCTGTTTTTCTTTAATAGCTTTTTTTTGCCGGCAATGAAAAAGAAAATGAAATGAAAAAGATTATATTATGTATTGCCTTAATTTTTTCTATAGTTGGAATCGCACAGCAAAAAAACATCATTCCAATTGATTCCTGCTTATTAGCAACAAAAAGCGTATTATATAAGACAAATGCTCACGCTTCTTACTATCATGATAAATTCAATGGGCGAAAAACAGCGAGCGGTAGAAAATTCAACAATAATGATTTTACCGCAGCGCACAAAACATTTCCTTTTGGAACAAAACTAAAAATCACAAACGAAAAAAATAAAAAGTTTGTCTTAGTTGAAGTTATAGATCGGGGACCTTTTGTGAAAGGAAGAGAAATTGACCTCAGTAAAAGAGCTTTTATGGATATTACTTCCAATAAAAAGAGCGGCGTTGTTTATGTGACAATCGAGATTTTAAAAAATTAGCAACTTATTATTTAAAACTATATTTAAAACCAAAATCTTATTTATAAAAAGATACTGATTTTGTTTAGAATTAAATGATTTCAAAGTTTTAATCACAAAAAAGAGAATTAAATAAATAAGAAACATCTTTAATAACTCTTTTGAAAACTAAAATTAATTTCTGCAAACACCCACCAAACAACGGTTAAACAAACTTTCATAAATGTTAACAAAATAGATTTTCAAAAACCATAAATAATTGTATTTTTACGGTTCAAAATTCAGAAAATAAATGGGCAAAATCATTGCTATTGCTAATCAAAAAGGAGGCGTTGGAAAGACTACTACATCAGTAAATCTTGCTGCCTCATTAGGTGTTTTAGAAAAAAAAGTATTGTTGATCGATGCTGATCCTCAAGCCAATGCTACATCTGGTCTCGGAATTGACGTAGAAACAGTTGAAGCTGGAACTTATCAAATTCTGGAACACAGTATAACACCGAAAGAAGCCGTTTTAAAATGTACAGCCCCAAACGTAGACGTGATCCCTGCTCATATTGACCTTGTGGCTATCGAAATTGAATTGGTTGACAAAGAAAACCGTGAATATATGCTTAAAAAAGCATTAGAAAGCGTGAAAGATGAATATGATTATATCATTATCGACTGTGCGCCTTCTTTAGGTTTGTTAACCTTGAATGCTTTAACAGCTGCAGATTCTGTAGTTATTCCTATTCAATGTGAGTATTTTGCTCTTGAGGGATTAGGAAAATTATTGAACACTATTAAAAGTATTCAAAAAATACACAATCCTGATCTTGACATCGAAGGCTTATTGCTAACTATGTACGATTCAAGACTACGTTTATCTAATCAGGTTGTAGAAGAGGTTCAAAAACACTTTAACGATATGGTTTTTGATACCGTAATTCAGCGAAATGTAAAATTAAGTGAAGCGCCTAGTTTTGGTGAAAGCATCATTAATTATGACGCTACCAGTAAAGGTGCCGTAAACTACATTCATTTAGCTCAAGAAATTATAAAGAAAAACAGCAAATAGTTTTTATGACAAAAGCAATTAAAAAACAAGCCTTAGGAAGAGGATTATCAGCATTATTAAAAGATCCAGAAAACGACATTACATCAGTAGAAGATAAAAATGCTGACAAAGTTGTTGGAAATATTATTGAGCTTGAAATAAGTGCTATCGAAATAAATCCGTTTCAGCCTAGAAGCAATTTTAATGAAGAATCTTTACGCGAATTAGCCACTTCTATTAAAGAACTTGGTGTAATTCAACCTATTACTGTTCGTAAATTAGATTTCAATAAATATCAGTTAATCTCAGGAGAGCGCCGTCTTCGTGCTTCTACCTTAATAGGATTAACTCATGTTCCAGCATATATTCGTATTGCAAACGACAACGAATCGTTAGTTATGGCTTTGGTTGAAAATATTCAGCGTCATGACTTAGATCCAATTGAGATTGCATTATCATACCAGCGTTTGATCGATGAAATTCAATTAACTCAAGAACAAATGAGTGAAAGAGTTGGAAAAAAACGTTCGACAATTGCCAACTATTTACGTCTTTTAAAATTAGATCCGATTATCCAAACTGGTATTCGTGACGGTTTTATCAGCATGGGACACGGTAGAGCAATTATCAACATTGAAGACCTTGATGTTCAAACAGATATCTACCAAAAAATTGTAAGCCAGAATTTATCTGTTCGTGAAACAGAAGCTCTGGTAAAAAATTATCATGAAGGGCAGCAGCCTAAAGCTGAAGGAAAACCTAAAACAGATTCTGCGTTTGTGGTAAGAGAAACTCAAAAAAATACTTTTAACGATTATTTTGGTTCGAAAGTTGATATTAAAGTCGCTGGCAACGGAAAAGGAAAAATCACAATTCCATTCAATTCTGAAGCAGACTTTAACAGAATTATAAAATTAATAAACGGATAGTGAATAAAATTGTCCCCATCGGTCTATTGTTCTTTCTAACAGGAACCGTTTCTCTTTTTGCCCAGGTAAAAAAAGACACGGTTTTGGTCGTAAAAGACACTACTGCATTAGAAGAAATAGATCCGCTAACACCCGCAAAAGCAGCCTTTTACTCTGCAATTTTACCCGGCTTAGGGCAGGCTTACAATAAAAAATACTGGAAAATTCCATTGGTTTACGGAGCAATCGGAACAAGTTTGTACTTTTATATAGACAACAATAAAAAATACCACGATTATCGTGACGCCTATAAACGAAGATTAGAAGGCTATAACGATGATAATTATCAATTTTTGGACGACAACCGACTAATTGCCGGGCAAAAGTTTTATCAAAGAAACAGAGACTTATCTGCCTTATTTGTTGTTGGTTTTTATGTGCTAAACATAATTGATGCCAATGTCGATGCCGCTTTGATTCAGTTTAACGTAAACGAAAGACTATCAATGCGTCCAGAAATTTATCCCGACGATGTAACATTTAAACCAAACGTTGGACTAACCTTTAACTACAAGTTTTAATAGAGTAACGTCTATTTAAAAATCAATAAAAAAATAATTATAATGAAAATTGCGCTTTTAGGATACGGAAAAATGGGGAAAGTAATCGAAAGAATTGCTTTAGAAAGAGGTCATGAAATAGTTTTAAAGAAAGATGAATTTAATAGCTATGACGGACTTTCAACAGCGGATGTTGCCATAGATTTTAGTGTTCCATCAGCAGCAGTTAATAATATCTCAGCATCTTTTAATGCTAATGTTCCTGTAGTTTCTGGAACAACTGGCTGGCTGGAACATTACGACGAAATGATTGCTCTTTGCAATGAGAAAAAAGGCGGTTTTATTTCGAGTTCAAACTTTAGTTTAGGTGTAAATATTTTCTTTGGATTAAATGAATATTTAGCCAAAATCATGAATCAGTTTGATTCTTATAAAGTTTCGATGGAAGAAATTCACCACATCCACAAACTTGATGCTCCGAGCGGTACTGCAATTTCTCTAGCAAAAGGCGTAATTGAAAACAGTAATTATGCTAATTGGACTTTAGAAGAAGCTCAATCAAATGAAATACATATAGAAGCAAAAAGAATTGGAGAAGTTCCTGGCACACACACCGTAAACTACGATTCTGTTATTGACAGTATCGAAATAAAACATACTGCTCACAATCGTGAAGGTTTTGCGCTTGGCGCTGTTATAGCTGCAGAATGGCTTGCAGGCAAACAAGGAATTTTCACTATGAAAGATGTACTAAACTTACAATAAATCGAATAAAGTTTTGGATTAATTAAAAACATTCAATCCTGAATTTGAAACTTAAAAATACAATATTATGACACTTTACTCTTGGTTCGTATTTTTCTTAGCTGTTCAAATAATTCATTTTCTTGGTACATGGAAACTGTATCAGGCAGCAGGAAGAAAAAGCTGGGAAGCAGCAATTCCGGTATACAATTCTATCGTTTTAATGAAAATTATCGGACGCCCGACTTGGTGGACACTATTACTTTTTATCCCAATCATCAACTTAATTATGTTTCCTGTTGTATGGGTAGAAACTTTAAGAACATTTGGTAAAAGATCTACTTTGGATACTTTTCTAGGCCTTTTCACTCTAGGTTTTTATATTTATTATGTAAATTATACTCAAAAATTAGAGTATCGTGCAGATCGTAAATTAACTCCTGAAAACAAAACTGGAGACACAATTAGTTCTTTACTTTTTGCAATTATCGTAGCAACTTTAGTACATACCTATGTTGTACAACCTTATACAATTCCGACATCATCTTTAGAGAAATCTTTATTAATTGGTGATTTCTTATTTGTGAGTAAATTAAATTACGGGCCAAGAGTACCAATGACTACGGTAGCATTGCCAATGGTTCATGACTCTATTCCTTTAACTAAAAGTAAATCGTATTTAAGCTGGCCGCAATTACCATATTTCAGACTTCCAGCTATCCAAAAAATAAAACGATGCGATATAGTTGTCTTTAACTGGCCAGTAGATACCGTTCATTATTTCTTTGAACCAAAAGGAAGACCAGGGGTTATCAAACCTATTGACAAGAAATCAAATTACGTAAAAAGATGTGTTGGTATTCCTGGAGACAGTTTATCAATAAAAGATGGTTTTGTTTTTATTAATGGAAAAAAACTGGTTTTACCAGAAAGAGCTAAACCACAATATTCTTATTCTGTAGCTTTAGATGGAAAAACTCCAATTGATTTCGAATCATTATTTAAAGAATTAGACATCACTGATCCTGCAGGTTTTACAACAGAAAAAAGAGATACGCTTTACTTAGGCTCATTAACAGAAGCTGGAGCTGAGCGATTCAAAAATACTCCTGGCGTTACTGCGGTGATACGTAAAATTGACAAAACAGACGATAACAGAATTTTTCCTCATATTAATAAGTGGAGTCAAGATAACATGGGACCAATTTACATTCCTGAAGCAGGAAAAACGGTTGCGTTAAACAATGAATCACTTCCTTTTTACAAAGAAATTATCACGAATTACGAAGGAAATAAATTAGAATTACAAGGTTCTAAATTTTTAATTAACGGAAAACCAGCAACGACATATACCTTCAAACAGAACTATTATTGGATGATGGGAGACAATCGTCATAATTCTGAAGACAGCCGTTATTGGGGCTACGTTCCAGAAAATCACATCGTAGGAAAACCAGTATTCATCTGGATGAGCTGGGATACGAACGGAAAAGGCATAAATAAAATTAGATGGAATAGAGTTTTCACTACCGTTGATGGTGAAGGACAGCCGCAATCTTACTTCAAATATTTCTTAATAGCTCTTGCATTATACTTCGTTGGAGATTTTGTATGGAGAAAAAGAAGAGAGAATAAAGCATAATTAAAAAAAAGTTATTTTTGTTTCAGGTTTCAAGTTTCAAGTTCGACAACACTTGAAACTTGAAACCTGAAACATTTAAAAAAATAAAAACATTAAATCGTTAAACTGGTAAATCGTTTAATCGTTTCTCAAAAAAGTACGATTAAGCGATTTACCGATTAAACTAAAATCACAATGAATTCCTTAATACTTCCGACTTATTTTCCATCTATTAGTCATTTTGCAGTAATAGCGCAATCTGAAAAAATCACATTTGAAATGGAGGATAATTTTCAGAAACAAACTAATAGAAATAGAACTTACATCTATAGTCCAAACGGAATTCAATTATTAAATATTCCTGTTAAGCATTCAAAAGAAGCACATCAAAAGACTAAAGACATTTTGATTGAAAATGAATTTGACTGGCAGAAACAGCATTTTAAATCGCTGGAAGCAGCTTATAGAAGCTCGCCTTTCTTCGAGTACTTCGAGGACGATATCGTGTCTATATTCGAAAAAAAACATACTTTTTTAATGGATCTGAATTTCGAAGTTTTGGACATTGTAACAAAATGTCTTCGAATGAAATTTGAATTCGGGAAAACAACAGAATATTTTCATGAAACACCAGATTTCGCTGATTTTAGATATTTAGCGAACGGAAAAAAAGACACAAACTCTTTCGAAAAATACACTCAGGTATTTGACGACAAACATAGTTTCATAAACAACTTAAGTGTTTTAGACTTACTTTTTAATGAAGGTAAATTTGCAATGGATTATTTAAAAACTCAGAAACTAGATATCAAATAGAAAATCCAATTTTCATCTTTGAAATTTGGATTTTAAAAAATTGGAATTTCATCTATTTTATTCCATCGAAAGTCTGGTCATAATCGGATAATGATCTGAGTTTTCAAAATCTGAGAAGCTTTCAAATTGTTTTACTTTCATTTTACTGTCTGTAAAAATGTAGTCAATCCTAGCAGGGTAATAACGGAATTTATAGGTAGCTCCAAAACCTTTTCCTGCTTCTTCGAAGGCGTCTTTTTGCTTTCCTTTAATGCTTCGATAAACATAAGAAAAAGGACTGTTATTCATATCGCCGCAGATAATAAATGGAGTTTTACACTGCTTAATATTTTCCTTAAAAATCTCTGCCTGTTCCTGCTGCTGCGTAAAACCTTTACTTATTCTAGCATAAATACGTTGTGATTTCTTCTGATTTACATTATCAATATCATCTGAAATTTCACTTACATCTGGAGAAATTTTAATAGATTGTAAGTGCATATTATAAACACGAATTACATCTTTTCCGCGCTTTATATCAGCGTAAACCACATTATTATCCGATTTTGGAAAGATAATATTTCCTTCGTTTATAATTGGAAATTTTGAAAAGATAGCCTGACCTGTTTTAATCTGTTTTCCATCTATAAAAATATAACGATGCGGATAAACTTTTAAATCAATATGCGCCGAGTTTGAGTACTCTTGAATACAAAGAATATCTGGATCTTTTTCATCTATAAAAGCTTTAATATTTGATGGAATATCATCTCGATCCAGCCATTTAAAAACATTAAAAAGACGGACATTATAGCTCATTACAGAAAAATCTTTTTCGTCTTGAACGTATTCTTTTGCAGAAAATTTATAGAATTTATTGATGAAGGTAATTCCAGTCAGCAATACCAAACCAGATAAAATAAGGCGCTTTTTAAATTGAATTGCCCAATAAACGAAGAATAATCCATTTGCAACAAAAAAGGCCGGCATAAACAGAGTAAGCACCGATAAAAGCGGAAAGCTCTTAGGTGCTAAAAAAGGTAAAATATAGACACTAAATGTAAGGACAGTCAGTACTATATTCAAAAAGAACATTATCTTATTAAACCAAGAAAGGTTTTTCATATTTTTCTTCCTACAAGTTTATTTTCCAGCTTTAAATAAAAACTCTTTTTCTTCTTTTGTCAGGCAGTCATAACCAGATTGGCTGATCTTGTCTAAAATCTCATCAATTTGTTGCTGCGTCTTATCTTTCGTGACAATTCTTGATGTTGATCTTTCTGTAGGTTTTTTGTAATTTTTATGAACTTTTGTAAATGGGGTCGAAGGAGATTTTCTAAAAAGATTTGCAAAGAAATCTAATGTTTTAGAAACAATGATACTTAAATCTGTACCATTTTGGAGTAATTTAATATAGATAAATCCAAAAAAAGCACCTGCAAGATGCGATATATGCCCGCCCATATTCCCTAAACGAAACTGCATTAAATCTAAAACTAAAATTACAGCCGTAATATGCCATAACTTAACGTTTCCGAACAAAAACAAACGGACATTCATTAGCGGAGAATAAGTTGTTGCCGCAACTAAAATTGCCATTATGGCTGCAGATGCACCAACAATAGAACCGCTGATATTTGACAAATAAAAACTTAATACAAAAGCAACTCCCGCAAAAAGAGCACTCAGAATATACAATCCTAAATATTGTTTTTGAGTAAAATAAGTTAAGAACAATGAACTTGCAAAGTTCAAAACCATCATATTAAACAACAAATGGAAAAACCCATCGTGAAAAAATGCATAGGTTAAAAAAGTCCAAGGTTTGAACATGAAAACCTGAGGATCTGACGATAACGCAATCCAGCTTGGAAAATCAAATTGACCAATTGAAAATTGATAGAAAAATATTAATGAGATTATAAAACATGCGATATTCCAATAAATAACGCGCATGACTATGCCTCCCAATCTATATTGTAATTTCAAATCGTCTAGAATATTCATAAAACTTCTTTTGGTTTAGAATTTAAACTTAAAGTTAAAAATTAATTCCAACGATTACTGTTAAACTGATTTTTTTTCCAGTACCACATCATTAAAAAACCAGTAATAGCACCACCAACGTGTGCAAAGTGCGCTATTCCAGTACCTCCACCGCCAAACAAGGAAGTCCCTTTAACGCCTAAAAACAAGTCAATCAACAAAAGCCCCGGAACAAAGTATTTTGCTTTAATTGGAATAGGGATAAACATTAGTGCTAGTTCAGCATTAGGAAACATAAATGCAAAAGCCGTTAGTAAACCGTAAATAGCGCCTGATGCTCCCACAACTGTTCCTATATAAGCACTCGTAAATCCTTCAAATTGAGCCACACTTACCAAACTCTGCCATCTAGTATCAATTTTTCCTTCACTTAAAAGTTGTAAAATCTGCGTTTTATTAAAACCATTTGCTATCAAAGTACTCATTGTATCCTGAAAAAAATAATAGTTCACAAGAGTATGAAGTAAAGCTGAGCCTAAACCACAAGAAATATAAAAGAAGATGAATTTTTTTCCTCCCCAAAAATGCTCCAAAGCAGATCCAAAAGAAACCAATGCAAACATATTAAATGCAATATGCATAATACCACCATGCATAAACATATGTGTTATTGGCTGCCAAACTTTAAAATTAGGATTTTCAGGAAAAAACATCGCCAGATATTCATAAGAAACTGGCACTAACTGAGAACCAATAAAAAATATAATATTAATAATTAGCAGTTGTTTAACCACTGGAGTCATGTTCATCATAAGGCAAACTTTTTATCTATATCTTCAACACGCATGGTGATAAAGGTCGGTTTTTGAAAAGGTGAAATATTTGGATCTTTACAAGCAAACAAACCGTTTACTAAATTATCTTGTTCTTTTTCGGTTAAATAAGATCCGGTTTTAACCGCTAAACTTTTTGCCATTGATTTGGCAATTGTATCATTTTGACTGTAACTATTTGCTGGGATTCCGTCCTGTAAATCGCTCAATAACTGCTCGATTACAAGAGAAACTTCGCTTTCGGTAATATTTACTGGAATTCCAGAAATTACAATATGATCTGATTTTGTCTGATCGAAAACAAATCCTGTTGTTTCTAATGAAGGTTTTAATTCTTCAATTAATTCCATTTCGGAGGCTGAATAAAACAAATCAAGCGGAAAAAGCAATTGCTGACTTGATGCTTGATTTACTGTCATATTCAACAAAAATTGTTCATACAAAATACGTTGATGCGCTCGCTGTTGATCAACAATAACCATTCCTGATTTTATTGGCGAAACAATGTATTTTTTATGAATTTGATATGTTTTGTGTGTTGCCTGCTCTACCTCATCATCATTAAATAAAGAAGAAGTTACTTCTTCGTTCTCAAATGTAAAAGGCGAACTCTCTATCGTTTCAGGATTTTCTGTATCTAAACCCACATATAAACTTTCCCAGCTTGCCGTTGGCTCTACTCTTTTTGAATAACCCGAGTAGGAAGATCCTGAATAAGAAGAACCAGAAGACGATGACGAAGAAGAACCTGAACTATAATTAGATCCAGAACTAGCTTTACTATAATGCTGATTGGTTTTATCATCTGTAAACGGATTAAAAGTTCCGTCAACCTGAATAGTAGGCACTTCTGCCTCAACATCTTTGTAATGATATGGCGTATCTAAATTGGAATCTCTGTCAAAATCTAAAACTGGAGCCACATTAAACTGTCCTAAACTATGTTTGATCGAAGCTCTTAAAATAGCATACAAAGCCTGCTCATCATCAAATTTAATTTCAGTTTTAGTGGGATGTATATTGATATCAATTGTATTTGGCGGTACTTGCAGGTACAAAAAGTAACTAGGCTGCGCACCATCTTTCAATAATCCGTCATAAGCAGACATTACTGCGTGATGCAGATAACCACTTTTTATAAAACGATCGTTTACAAAAAAGAACTGCTCTCCCCTATTTTTCTTAGCAAATTCGGGTTTACAAACAAAACCCTGCACATTTATAATTTCGGTATCTTCATTTACTGGAACCAATTTTTCGTTGGTTTTACCAGACATTATACCTACAATTCGCTGGCGATATCCTGCAGCAGGAAGATTGTACATCTCACTTCCATTGTGGTAAAAACTAAAATGAATATTTGGATGCGCTAAAGCCACACGCTGAAATTCGTCCATTACATGACGAAACTCAACTGTATCTGATTTTAAGAAATTACGACGAGCCGGAATATTAAAAAACAGGTTTTTAACTGCAAATGAAGTTCCTTTTGGAAGAACTGCCACTTCTTGCGAAACAAATTTACTTCCTTCGATTACAATGTGAGTTCCAAGTTCATCTTGATCTTGTTTGGTTTTCATCTCCATGTGCGCAATCGCAGCGATAGAAGCCAGAGCTTCTCCACGAAAACCTTTGGTACCTAGCGAAAATAAATCTTCCGCTTGGCGTATTTTTGAAGTTGCATGGCGTGCAAAACACAAACGCGCATCTGTAACCGTCATTCCAACACCATTATCGATAACTTGTACTAGTGATTTACCAGCATCTTTTATTATCAATTTAATATCAGTTGCTTTGGCATCAACAGCATTTTCTAACAATTCTTTTACAACTGAAGCGGGTCTTTGAACCACTTCTCCAGCAGCAATTTGGTTAGCAACGTGATCAGGAAGCAATTGAATAATACTCGACATTAAGCAAAAATAGTTTTAAAGTTTAGATTAGTTTCTATAAACCAAGAAGTACAAATTTAGTGAATTTTGATTGGCTTTTTAAATAAGAAATGTCATAAAAAAAACAAAAAAACCTATACCGTTATTACACAGTATAGGTTTCCTATTTTTAAAACAAATGTGTTTTATTCCTTCTCTATTTTTCTTGGCGTATCTTCGATTTGAATTGCACCAGAAGACAACAAAGGCTGGTTATAAGCATGAGCTATTGACGCCTGCTGACGAATATACGCCATTTTTATTGCGGCAATTGCCGCTTCGGTTCCTTTGTTTCCGTGAGCTCCTCCGCTTCTGTCAATGGACTGTTGCATATTATTATCTGTTAAAACACAGAAAATAACCGGAATATCAGTTTGAACATTCAAATCTTTAATTCCTTGAGTAACTCCTTCGCAAACAAAATCAAAATGCTTGGTTTCTCCTTGAATTACACATCCAATTACGATAACGGCATCAACATTTTGTGTTTGAAGCATTTTTTTTGCTCCATAAATTAATTCAAAACTTCCTGGAACATTCCAGCGGATAATTTGCTGGGCAGGAACATCACAATCAATTAACGCATCAAAAGCACCATTATAAAGTCCTTCTGTTATAGTATCATTCCATTCAGAAACAACAATCCCAAACCGAAAGTTTTTCGCGTTTGGGATTGTGTTTTTATCGTATTCTGATAGATTTTTATTTTCAGTAGCCATCTGTTATATTTTAGATTTTTTAATTTAGTCCCGAAGCCTCGGGATAGATTTGTAACTACAAATCTACAATCTAAAATCTAAAGTCTAAAATTTTTATTGCGCTAATCCAATTAAGGCATCAACAGATGCTGCTTCTGGAGCACTGTCGTAATTATCTTTAATATCATTAAAATACTTCAATGCATCTTCTTTTTGACCTAAAGCCAAAGCAGTTTTTCCAGCTTTTAATAAGAAACGAGGCGTTGTAAAATCATTTTTGTTAGACTCAGCAGCTTTTACATAAAAATCAAGCGCTTCTTTTTGCTGATTTTTTTGAGAATAAGCATCTCCTGTCGCACCTTTAGCCAAAGCATTTAAGATTACATCTTCAGATTTAAATTCACCTAAATATTTAATTGCCTCATCAAATTTACCAGTATTTAAGTAAGCCATACCAGCATAATAGTTTGCTAAATTTCCAGCATCAGTTCCAGAATATTCGTCAGCGATTTTAATAAATCCGAATTTACCTTCTGAACCGTTTAATGATAATTTGTATAATGAATCGCTAGAAACACCATTTACTGCTTTTTCAAAATTTTGCTGTGCAACAAACATTTCACTAGCCGCTTCTTCTTGTTTAGGAGTAGCAATAAATTTTTGGTAAGCCAAGTATCCAATTGTAGCAACAGCAATACCTGCAACTAAACCAATAATGATTTTTTGATTTTTAGCCACCCAATCCTCAGTTTTTGAAGCTGTCTCATCTAATTTTGAGAAAACGCCAGCTGTAGTGCTGTCTTTTTCGTCAATAACTACCTGTGCTTCTTCATTAACTTCTTTAACTTCCTTCTCTTTTGGTGTCTTATATCCTCTTTTATTGTAAGTTGCCATTTAAAAATTATTTAGTGAACGGCAAAAATAAAATTTTTATTGAAACCGACGTAAAAAATTTCAATTTTATCACTATTTTAAAAAAAATATTTTTGTTATGAACTTGCCCTTTCGCGGAAGCAATAAAATAAATCCGTTTGAAACAGCGCTAAAGTCTATTATATTGATATTTTTCGGTAATTTGCACCCTCAAATTTTTACTGCTCAAAAACAGTAATATTTATCGACTGAGTCCCTAAAAAATGCATTTAAACAAAATCTCTTTATTTAATTATAAAAACTTTTCTGAAGCCAGTTTTGATTTTGATATCAAGATCAATTGTTTCGTGGGAAAAAATGGTATTGGAAAAACCAATGTACTCGACGCTATTTATCATTTAGCATACGGAAAAAGCTACTTTAATCCGTTAGCCGTTCAAAACATCAAGCACGGAGAGGAGTTTTTTGTGATTGATGCCGAACTGGAAAAGAACGAAAGAACAGAACAGATTGTCTGCAGTTTAAAAAAGGGACAGAAAAAAGTTTTAAAGCGAAATGGAAAAGCCTATGATAAATTTTCAGATCATATTGGTTTTATTCCGTTAGTAATTATTTCGCCCGCCGACCGAGATTTGATTATTGAAGGAAGCGAAACGCGCCGTAAATTTATGGACAGCGTTATTTCGCAGTTAGATTCAACTTACCTTCATCAGCTTATTCACTATCAAAAAGTAATTGTACAGCGAAATGCGCTTTTAAAGTATTTTGCCCTCAATCACACTTTTGATAATGTTACCTTATCTATATATAATGAACAGCTTAATGAATATGGAAAATCGATCTTTGAGAAACGAAAAGATTTCTTAGAACAATTTATACCTATATTTAATATACATCATCAAGCCATAACTGGATCTGAAGAAAGTGTACAATTGGTTTATGAAAGTCATTTGTTCGAAAAAGATTTATTAACGCTTTTACAGGAAAATATCAATAAAGATCGTGCGCTTCATTATACGACTGTTGGAATTCACAAAGACGATTTATCTTTTGAAATTGATTCACATCCGATAAAAAAATTTGGTTCGCAGGGACAGCAGAAATCTTTTTTGATTGCTTTAAAACTGGCTCAATTTGAATTTCTAAAAAAGCAAAGCGGTGTAAAACCCATTCTTCTGTTTGATGATATTTTTGACAAACTAGACGAAACTCGTGTGGCTAAAATTGTAGAAATGGTAAACAGCGAAACATTTGGCCAGCTTTTTATTTCTGATACACACCCAGAACGAACAGAAGCTATTGTAAAATCTACGCATCAAACTTATAAGATATTTAATTTGTAATTTTTTTGGTTTGCCACGAATTACACGAATTTTCACGAATTAAGTTTTGAAAAGGTTTTGCACTTTGTCAAAGCTGAGTCATAAATAATTAAAAATTAGCGTAAATTCGTGTAATTCGCGGCGAACTAAAATCAGTAAATTAGCCACAACATCAACTGCAATAAAAACATCAAATATGCTTACAAAAGAATCATTGCAATTTTTAGACGATTTAAAAAGAAACAATAACAGAGAATGGTTTCAGGAAAATAAAAAACGATATGAAGTTTTCAAGAAAGATTATCATCAATTGGTAAGTGATTTTCTTGATGTTATGAAACCGCTTGATCCTTCATTAGAATTTTTAGAAGTTAAAAATTGTACTTTTAGAATCAACCGCGATATTCGTTTTTCTAAAGATAAATCACCTTACAAAGCCCATTTAGGCGTTTGGATGTCTGCTGGAGCAAAAGGTGCAAATCGTGCTGGATATTATGTTCATATCGAAAAAGGTGCGAGTTTTATTGCTGGTGGATTTTATTCTCCAGATTCCGAGGATTTGAAAAAAGTTCGCAAAGAAATTGCTTTTTTCTACGAAGATTTACAGGAAATTTTAAACAATAAAAATTTCAAAAAAGAATTCGGAAGTTTAGATGTAAATGAAAATAATTCGCTTAAAAGCATGCCTCGTGGTTACGAAAAAGATCATCCTGCAATAGAATTCTTGAAATTGAAAAGTTTTACAGCAACTCAAGTTTATGATATTTCTGAAGCAACTCAAAAAGATTTTGTTTCTAAAATGAGCAAAAAACTAATTGCTTTAAAACCTTTAAACGAATTTATCAATCGCGCTTTGGAGACTGAAGAATAAAAAAGACAAAATCGACACGAATTTCACGAATTGACACGAATTAATTTGTGAAAATTTGTGAAATTCGTGTCAAAAAAAATTCATTTACCGAATGAAAAGAAAAATACTTTTTCTTGGAGAATCTTACCGCGCCGATGCTATAACTTGGATGAAAGGCCTTAAACAATTTGGCGATTTTGAAATTATTACTTGGGAACTTCAAACACCAAATAATTCTAAAGTCAACAGATTCAAACGTATCTTAGAATATTTCTTCTCTCCTATTTCGATTCGAAAAATCATCAAAAAAGAAAAACCAGACATGGTTATTGCCGAAAGAACCACCAGTTATGGATTTCTTGCAGCGATCTCTGGATCTAAAACTATCGCCATCGCACAGCAAGGCCGAACCGATTTATGGCCGGAAGAATCTGTTTTATATCCTTTTAAAAAATTCATTCAGAAATATGCTTTTAAGAAAGCGCATTTAATTCATGCGTGGGGACCTGTTATGGCAATTCACATGAGAGCATCTGGAGTTGACATGGATAAAGTTTTGGTTCTTCCAAAAGGAATTGATTTGTCGCTTTTTTCTCCTTCCATCAATAATTCAAACAAAATTGAAGCGATCGTAACACGCTCTTTAATGCCAGAATATCGACACGATTCTATTTTAAAAGCATTCGGAATTTTGAATCAAAAAGGAATTGATTTTTCGCTTACTATTGTTGGCGACGGAACAAGATTGCAATTTTTAAAAGATTTAGCGAAAGAATTACAAATCAAAAATAAAGTAATTTTTACAGGAAGAATTCCGAATACTGAACTCCCACAATTATTACAGCGATCTAATATTTATATCAGTATGCCCATTACTGAAGGCGTTTCGGCCTCTTTATTTGAAGCAATGGCTTGTAATTGTTATCCCGTAGTTTCTGATATTCCCGGAAATCAAAGCTGGATTACGCATCGAGAAAATGGACAATTAGTTGAAATTGATAACATCGAAATGCTAGCCGAAGAATTAATTTGGTCTTTTGAAAATCCTGAATCTCGAAATGAAGCTGTTATTCGAAATAGAAAATTTGTAGAAGAAAATGCGAATTATGATATTAACATGAAGATTATTTCTGAGAAATATCATGAGCTGCTGTATGCTAGATTCAAATAATCACATCTAACATCATATTAAAAACCACACGTCTTTTAATTTTAATTTAACAAGAAATAATTTATATTTTATTTAAATTTGCCATTTTTATTACCGTAATGGAAGAATTAATAAATGGATCATACGAATTTGAAGAAGTTGATGCTAACCCTATGCACACAAAATATGATTTCGTAAGCATGGGTTTGAGGCAAATCCCGAAAAGAATTGCGATCCTAAAATATCCACAGCCCGGATTAGAAAAATATTATAATTTAGGCTTTGGAAATATCATAATTGATAAAAATGGGATCGAATCAATTTCTGACATGTCCAGAAATAACAACAAAAATGATAAAGACAAAGTACTAAAAACGGTTTTTACATGCGCTTTAGATTTCTTATCAACCCATCCTAATTCAATTTTGACCTTTTTTGGAAATACTTCTGCAAAACACAGATTATACAAAATAGGCGTAAGTAATAATTTAGACGCAATTGAAAGCTGCTTCATTATAAAAGGAGGAATAATTCGTGACCTACGAATTAAAGAAAATAGTAAGAGTGGGAAACGACCGGATTCAATAATCAATATTGAGAAGATTGAATATGAAATTTATAATCCTGCTAAAAGTAATTTATATAATTTTATAACATTTGAATTAAGAAGCCACCTAAAATAAATTTTTATACTTTTGTAACATTAAAATGTATTGCTATGAAAAATACAATTAAAACTATTTTAGACAAATCTAAAAAAAAGACTACTGTTACTTATATAGACAAGGAAAACAGAACCTCATTTGACGAAACTTTTGGAAAACAGAAAATGGAAATAGCTTCTAAATTGATTGGTGACAATTCCATCACTATTTCTGAAAAGTTATCTACAAAATAAAACTTAAAAAGAACTTAGAATATTTATAGCCTTCAAATCTGGAGGCTTTTTTATTTAACAAAAAAACACTTTTAAAGTATCTGATTTTAATACAAAAAACAATTCAAACAAATTATAATCCTTACTTTTGAACTCAGTAAAAAAAGCCTTTTATTTATGGAAATCCAATCCAATTTTTCTTTAAAAAACTACAATACTTTTGGTATTGAAGCCAATGCTAAAAAATTCGTTGCTGTTCATTCTATTGCTGAATTAAAAACAGTTTTACAGGAAAACAAAAACGAGAAAAAATTTATTTTAGGAGGCGGAAGCAATATGCTTTTAACAAAAGATATTGAGGCGCTGGTTATTCATATTGATTTAAAAGGCAAAAAAATAATTAAAGAAGATGATGATTTTGTCTGGGTCGAAAGTCAGGCAGGGGAAACCTGGCACGATTTCGTTCTTTATACTATCGATAATAATTTTGGCGGATTAGAAAATATGTCTCTAATTCCAGGAAATGTCGGCACGACTCCTGTACAGAATATTGGCGCTTATGGAACTGAGATTAAAGACACTTTCGTTTCTTGCGACGCGATGAATATCGAAACTCAGGAAATGAAAACATTCAATAATGCTGAATGTAATTTTGGCTACCGCGAAAGTATTTTTAAACACGAAGTAAAAGACCAGTTCATTATTACTTCTGTTGTCTTTAAATTAACCAAACGCAATCATAAAATCAATACTTCTTACGGAGATATTTTGGCAGAATTAGCAAAAAACAATATTACTGAACCTACTTTAAAAGATGTCAGTAATGCTGTAATTGCTATAAGACAAAGTAAATTACCAGATCCGAAAGAACTTGGAAACAGTGGTAGTTTCTTTAAGAATCCGATTTTATTGAAATCTGATTTCGAGAAAATTCATCAAAAATTCCCTGAAATGAAGTATTATGAAGTTTCAGAAACCGAAGTAAAAGTTCCTGCAGGCTGGCTTATAGAACAAGCTGGTTTTAAAGGAAAACGTTTTGGCGATGCTGGGGTTCATAAAAATCAGGCGTTGGTTTTAGTAAATTATGGCAATGCAACCGGACAAGAAATTTTAGCAGTTTCTAAAGAGGTACAAAAGACAGTTTTTGACACTTTTGGAATTCATATTGAAGCTGAAGTGAATGTGATTTAAAATACAAATTTCACAAATTAGCACGAATTATTATTTCTGTCAGACTGAGCGAAGTCGTAGTCCTTTTACTGATAAAATCTCGACTCCGCTCGATGTGACAAAAAATGGATCGCACTTATAAATAAAAATGAACGAAAATATTCTGATTAAAACAGCTGATCCAAACGACGAGAAAGTTCAAAAGATTATTGATGAATTGTCTGCTAATCTATTTGTACGTTTTGGAAGTGATGGGAAGAATTCTTTTACAGACTGGCAGATTGACAATCCAAAATTTGTATTTGTTGTTGCGGAAATAGATAATGAAATTGTTGGGTGCGGCGCCATTAGACCTATTGAAGAAAACATAGGCGAAGTTAAACGAATGTATTCTAAATTTAGCGGAAAGAAAATTGGCCAGAATATTTTAGAATTTTTAGAAGAAAAAGCTAAAACGATTGGTTTTAAAGAGTTAGTTTTAGAAACACGAGTAAAAAACAACCAAGCAACTCAATTTTATCAAAAACAAGGATATAAAGTAACTCCGAATTACGGAAAATATATTGATCGACCAGAGGCAATTTGTTTTAGAAAGTCTTTGATATAAAATCACATAAAATGTATACACCCGATTTATACAAAAATGAGAATCCAGAAGAAATCAGAACTTTTCTGAAAGACAATAGTTTTGGCATTCTTATTAATCAGACTCACGGAAAATTATGCGCAACGCATATTCCGATAGAACTTGAAATCAATGCCGATGGAAAAGAAATTTTACAGGGTCATATTTCAAAACTGAATCCACAGTCCGAAGGTTTTGCAGAAAACGATCAGGTTTTAGCAATTTTTTCTGGTCCGCACAGTTACATTTCATCTTCCTGGTACGATCACGAAAATGTTCCAACTTGGAATTACATAGCCGTACATGTTTACGGAAAAATCAAAATTGTAGATTACGAAACTTCTGTAGAGCAGCTTAAAAAACTAGTTGATAAATACGAAGCGAACTCAGAAAATCCTGTTCGCGTTGAAGATTTATCTGCAAAAACAATGCGCGAAGCACGAGGAATTTTTGGTTTTGAAATAGAAATTGAGGAAATTCAAGCCACAAAAAAACTTTCTCAAAACCGCGACGATCATAATTATAAAAATATTATTACTGAATTAGAAAAAACTGAAAACCCTCAGTCTATTGCTGTTGCAAAAGAAATGTCAAAATGCCGAAAGTAAATTGGCTTTAATCATTGAAAATTACTAATTCATAACTACCTTTGTTCTCGCAAATTTCAGCTATTAACAGACATTAAAACTATATGCTTATAACTTTATTTTACTTTTTTATTGCTATTGTTTTTATTCAACTTTTCTACTATTTAGGAATTTTTGGAAAATTTGCTTTTGCTAAACCACAGCAGATTACACCAAAAAAACTTCCCGTTTCTGTAGTTGTCTGCGCTAAAAATGAAGAAGAGAATGTAAAAAAATATATTCCGCTTTTGGCACAGCAAGATTATCCTGATTTTGAAATTGTTTTAATTGACGACGCATCAAGCGATGAAACTTTAGAAGTATTTGAAGAATTTGAAAAGGAATTTCCAAATATCCGTTTAGTAAAAGTAGAAAACAATGAAGCTTTTTGGGGAAATAAAAAATATGCTTTAACACTTGGAATTAAAGCCACAAAAAAAGATTATTTACTGTTTACTGATGCTGATTGTTTCCCAACTTCTAAAGATTGGATTACATCTATGACTTCGCATTTTACCCTGAACAAAACGATTGTTTTGGGTTATGGGGGTTACGAAAAAGTAGAGCGTTCGTTTTTAAACAAAGTTATTCGTTTTGAAACTATCCTCACAGCTGTTCAATATTTTTCATGGGCAAAATTAGGACTTCCGTACATGGGTGTGGGACGAAATTTAGCTTACAAAAAAGAAGAGTTTTTTAATGTAAATGGCTTTATCGATCACATTCAGGTTCGCTCTGGTGATGATGATTTATTTATTAATCAAGCAGCAAACAAAACCAACACAACTATTTCTTATACACCTGAAAGTTTTACATATTCAAAACCTAAAAAAACGTACAAAGAATGGTTTACTCAGAAAAGAAGACATATTTCTACAGCAGAGCATTATAAGTTTTTTGACAAAATGCAGCTGGGATTATTCTTCATCTCACAATTATTTTTCTTTTTATTAGTTATAATTCTGCTGGCTTTTCAATTTCAATGGATTGCCGTATTAGCAATTTTAGCAACACGCTACACCGTTGTTTGGACAGTAATTGGGTGTTCGGCAGGAAAACTCAAAGAAAATGATCTTAAAATTTGGTTTCCAGTTGTTGAGATAGCGCTTATATTAACGCAAATTAATATCTTTATAACTAATATCTTTTCAAAACCGGTATATTGGAAATAAATTCTAAAATAGAAAAAGCAAAAAAAGGCGATCAAATCGCCTTTACTTTTTTATTAGATCATTATTGGAATGAGGTGTATGCTTTTATGCTCAAACGAACCGAAAACGAAACCACCGCAGAAGATATTACTATAGAAACTTTTTCTAAAGCTTTTGATAAAATTGCATCTTATAATTCTGAATTTCAATTCAACACCTGGCTCATTGCCATTGCTAAAAATGTTTATATTGATTTGTTACGAAAAAAGAAAACTAATCTTTTTATCGAAATAACAGACAACGAAGATCAGCAGGCTTATAATATAGCCGACCCTACTCCCTCTGCAGAAGATGCTTTAATTAAAGAACAGAATCTTTCTCGTCTGCTCTTATGCATCAAAGAACTCAAACCTCACTACCAAGAAGTAATTCAGCTTCGTTACTTTCAAGAAATGTCTTATCAGGAAATTGCTGTTAAGATAGACGAACCTTTAAGCAGTGTAAAAGTTAAACTTTTACGTGCTAAAAAATTATTGGCAGAAATTATCGAACGTAATAGATAATTTATTATCTTTAGGTAAAGAAAAATATACTATTCGTATATTTATTCTTAAAAAAATAATTTTACCACACATTAAAACTACAACTTTTGCGTTGTTAGCTCAAACCTAAACCTTTTCTGCGTATGATTTAAAGTTACTTAACCTTAAAACCCAAAAATTATGTCTAAATTAAGTATCTATGAAAACAAGTGGACAGATCTTGTTTTCGAAAACAAAAACAAAGAGTACGGCGCATATCAATTACGTCAGGAGAATTCTAAAAATTCTGTTACAGCTCTATTTATGGGTTTACTGTTATTAACGGCTTTAGGAAGTGCATCTGTAGTCATTAACAAATTTAGGACACCAGCAGACCATAATTCGGCTCAAACAGATCCTATTTACAAAGATCCATTGGTTGTTGTAAAAATTGACCCAATAATTGCACCTCCACCACCAGCACCACCAGCACCGGTAGTAGAACAAACTGCAGCGAGCAAAACAGACGCATCGCAATTAATCAATCCAGTGGTAACTAAAACACAAGATGCGGTCGAAAAAATTGCACCAAACACTGAGAATGTTCCAGTTGTAGAAAACCTTAACGGAAGTGGTACTTCTGTTAACCCAATTCCAGTTAGTGGAGGCGGTGGCGGGAATGGTGACGCTGCTTCTGTAACACCTAAAAGCGATGGGCCAGTTTCAACTGCTATTCTGGACAAACAACCTGAATTTCCAGGTGGAATCGCCCAGTTCTACAAATATGTAGGAAACAATTTCCGCAGACCAGAATTGGATATGGAAAAAACATTAAAAGTATATGTTTCTTTCGTAGTGGAAAAAGACGGATCTCTTACTGATATTATTGTGAGAAATGATCCTGGGTACGGA
The DNA here is from genome assembly GCF_001429295.1 of Flavobacterium sp. Root935. GTDB lineage: Bacteria > Bacteroidota > Bacteroidia > Flavobacteriales > Flavobacteriaceae > Flavobacterium. The sequence continues at coordinate 24,183 of NZ_LMJL01000001.1, forward strand.
GTAGGTAAAGAAGCTATTAGAGTTTTAAAATCATTAAAAACAAAATGGAAACCAGGTATTCTAGATGGAGAACCTGTGAGAACAGCATACAATCTTCCAATTACGGTACAAACGGTAGTGGAATAACAAACAGAGAAAGCAGAACTTAGGTTCTGCTTTTTTATTTATCTTTAATTTCGAATTATCAGAAGAAAATCTACATGTCTTCTTTGAATAATTTCTAAATTAAAAATTTGATTTAATGCCTTTTACCTTTTCTCATCCCGCAATTATTCTTCCTTTAAGATATTTACCAAAAACATGGTTTTCTTTAACCGCTTTAATTATTGGAAGTTTAACTCCAGATTTTGAATATTTTTTACGAATGAAAGTCAAAAGCCTGTATAGTCATACTCTAGCTGGTATTTTTTGGTTTGATTTACCCCTTGCCATATTACTTGCTTTTATCTTTCATAATCTTACGCGAAATCTCTTATTTCAAAATCTTCCATCGTTTATTAAAACCAGAATATTGATTTATACCGATTTTAATTGGAATATCTACTTTAAAAAAAATTGGTATGTCGTTTTAATTTCTTCATTGATTGGTATAATTTCTCATATATTTTGGGATGCTTTTACACACAATCACGGTTATTTTGTAAATCAAATTGATACTCTCAGAAATACAATCTCGTTTTTTGGAACAGAAATTCCTTTTTGGAAACTAGCACAACATGCTAGCACTTTTATCGGATGTATAATAATTATTGCCGCCTTGTTTAATCTTCCACAAAATGATAACCTAAAAAGCTATACTAACAAATTATATTGGATTACTGTAATTTTATTTACTGCATCAATCTTATTCATTAGATTTATCATAAATCTAAAGGCTTTAAATATTGGGAATTTTGTCGTGTCTTTTATTGCTTCATTTCTAATTGCAATTATATTAACGCCACTGATAATTAAATTTAAATCAAACATAAAAAATTAGCAAAATCAATTACTTTTACTACTTCTAAAGACAATTGATTTAACTAATAAAAGAACAAATAATGGGAATATTTTCTGCTATTCTTGGAAATGCAGGTGCTGTAAACCAAGAAGATTTAATTAAAAAATACGGACAGCTTTTAACTACTAATGAAGAAATCGAAATGGGTTTTAAACTTATTCGTGATACTTTCATCTTTACCAACAAAAGACTGATTTTAGTTGATGTGCAAGGAATTACTGGAAGCAAAACCGAATATAAATCTATTGCCTATAAAAACATCACAAGATTTAGCGTAGAAACTGCAGGAACTTTTGACCTTGATGCCGAATTAAAAATTTGGATTTCAAGCGAGCAACAGCCAAGTATCGTAAAACAATTTAATAAATCGGTTAATGTTTACGAAGTACAAAAAATCCTTGCTTTTCACGTATTGGGATAAAAACAAAACCCGGCAAATTTAAAATCTGCCGGGTTTATTATTTTTTAAGAAGAAATATTATTTCTTTTTAGTTGTTGTTTTCTTTGTTGTAGTTGCCTTTTTAGTTGCGACTGGAACTGTATTTACAATTTTCTGCTGCACATAAGGCTTGTATAAACCATCTTTTTCTGCTCTCTTCTTTGCATCTTCTGCTCTTTGTTTAGCATCAGGGTGCGAGCTCATCATTCGGTCGATAAAAGAAGCCTCAGATCCTTCACTCATTTTGGCTAAAATTCTGAATGCAGATTCTTCAGCATTTACATTGTAACCGTTTTTCTTTAAGAAGTTATATGCAAACAAATCTGCCTCAGATTCTTGTTTTCTACTGTGTTTGCTATCAATTAAAGCACTTCCTATTTTACCTAATTGACTATCTGTTATAGCTGTAATTTTTGCAGATTGAGAAGAAACACCATCAATTAATGCTTCTTTTTGATATGCTGCACGCATTGCATCTCTTGAATCATTATTGGCTACGTGGCCAATTTCGTGACCAATAACTGCCAATAATTCATTATCATCCATAATATCCATTAATCCAGAAAATACACGTACACTTCCGTCAGCAGTAGCAAAAGCATTCACGTCTTTAACTTTATATACTTTATAGTTTAATGTATACCCATCACCAGCTGCGTGTTTTCCAAAAATTCTGTTTAACCTTAAAGTATAACCGTCATTTGGACCAGCAACTTCATTTTCAGTATCCATTTTTGCAACTGCCTCTTTAGACAAAGTCGCTGCATCTGCATTTGTTAACGTAAAAGCTGTTACTCCTTTTTGAACTGCTCCTATTGCTTTATCTCCAAAATTAATTTGTGCTGTCGCTTTTGTCAAACCGCATACAGCAAATAAAAGTCCTGCTATTATAGATTTTTTTTTCATGTTTTTAAAAATTACAATTTAACAACAAATGTAAATAACAAAATGCTATTTCATTTCACACAAAAATTTGTTTTTTCAATAAATAAATATATGAATTTTTAATGAGTTTAAAATGTCATAAATCCATTTATTCTTAACGCTATAAACAAAAACCGGCAAATTCTGTAGAATCTGCCGGTTTGTAAATTAATTATATTAAAATTACTTCTTTTTTGTTGTTGTCTTCTTTGCAGTTGTTTTTGTTGTTGCTTTTGTAGCTGTTACAGGTGCAGTATTTACAATTTTCTGCTGTACATAAGGTTGATATAAACCATCTTTTACTGCTCTTTTTTTAGCATCATCTGCCCTTTTGCCAGCGTCTGGATGAGAGCTCATCATTTTGGTAATAAAAGATGACTCAGCTCCTTCACTTAAATTTTGTGTAACTCTAAAAGCTGACTCCACAGCATTAACATCATATCCATATTTTTTCATAAAATTATATGAAAACAAATCTGCATTAGCTTCCTGTTTTCTATCATGCTTGCTATCAATCATCGCACTTCCTAACTTTCCTAATTGAGTTTTTGAGAGAGCATCAACTGTTCCTGACTGTGACGAAACAACATCTAGCAGAGCTTCTTTTTTATAAGCAGCTTTTACAGCATCTCTTGAATCATGATTTACAACATGTCCAATTTCATGCCCGATAACAGCTAGTAATTCGTTATCATCCATAATATTCATTAAACCTGCAAATACACGAACACTCCCATCTGCACAAGCAAAAGCATTAATATCTTTTACCAAATAAACTTTATAGTTTAAAGTAACTCCTTCACTAGAAGTGTGTTTTCCAAATAAACGATTTAAACGAATAGCATAACCGTCTGTTGGTCCCGCAACTGGATTATTAGCATCCATTTCAGCAATATATTTTGCTGCTACAGCTGCTGCATCTGCATCGCTAAAGGTAAAGCCCACCTTAGCTTTGTCTAAAATGCTCATTCCTTTTTTATCTGAATTATCCTGTGCACTTATCTTATTTAAACCAAAGACTGTCAATAAAATTCCGAATACAATAAATCCCTTTTTCATATTTTTAAAGCTATTAAATTAATAGCAAAAATAGTACAGCATAAATCCTGAGTTATCCCAAGAAGCCAAATTTGTAATAGATTAAGGTGGAATTTTAAAATTCATAAAGTTTAGCCAAACATCAAAATCTTGAGCAGGATTAAAAATATAAACCTAAAAATCTATTTTAAAAACAGACTTTTTACATTTAAACTTCATATTATGAAATACTAGCAGAAGACACGAAAAGTAAACGAAAACAAAATTAGCATCATCAAATAAACTACATTCCGTATCTTTGTGCTTTGAAAATTGATATATGGAAACAGTCTCTGCAAATATACCTACGGCAAAACCTAAGTGGTTAAAAGTAAAACTGCCAATTGGACAAAAATATACTGAACTTAGAGGTTTGGTCGATAAATATAGCTTAAACACAATTTGTACCTCGGGAAGCTGCCCAAATATGGGCGAATGCTGGGGTGAGGGAACAGCAACTTTCATGATTTTAGGAAATGTTTGTACTCGTTCTTGTGGATTTTGCGGCGTAAAAACTGGTAGACCAGAAACGGTAGACTGGGATGAACCTGAAAAAGTAGCTCGATCTATTAAAATCATGAATATCAAACACGCTGTAATTACAAGTGTGGATAGAGATGATTTAAAAGATGGAGGTTCTATCATTTGGATGGAAACCGTTAGAGCCATTCGAAGAATGAATCCAAACACAACTCTTGAAACTTTAATCCCAGATTTTCAAGGAATTGAAAGAAACATCGATCGTATCGTTGAGGCAAATCCTGAGGTAGTTTCTCATAATATGGAAACAGTAAGACGTTTGACCCGTGAAGTTCGTATCCAGGCAAAATATGATAGAAGTTTAGAAGTGCTTCGTTATTTAAAAGAAAAAGGCATTAACAGAACTAAATCTGGAATTATGCTTGGTCTTGGAGAAACTGAAGAAGAAGTTTTTCAAACGATGACTGACTTACGAAATGCAAATGTTGATGTGGTAACTATTGGACAATATTTACAACCAAGTAAAAAACATCTTCCGGTAAAAGAATTTATTACACCTGAGCAATTTGAACGATATGAAAAATTCGGTCTTGAGTTAGGTTTCAGACATGTAGAAAGCGGACCACTTGTACGTTCTTCTTACAAAGCACAAAAACATATTTTATAAAAAGTTTAATTGTTTAATCGTTTAATTGTAAAACCGATTAAACGATTAATCAATGAAACGAATAAACAAAAAATTGAAAACAAGAATTGCCATTAATGGATTTGGAAGAATCGGCAGAAATTTATTTCGCCTGCTTTTAAATCATCCTGAAATTGAAGTCGTTGCCATAAATGATATTGCAGATAACAAAACCATGTCACATTTAATTAAATATGACAGTATTCATGGTGTTCTGCCTTTTGATGTAAGTCATGATGAAAATAGTATTATTGTAGATGGCAGACATTTTTTCTTTTTTCACGAAAAGAAAATTTCAAATTTAGATTGGAAATCGCATTCAATTGATATTGTAATTGAATCAACAGGAAAATATAAAACGCACGAAGAATTAAATGCGCATTTAGAAGCAGGTGCCAAAAAAGTAATTCTTTCTGCGCCATCTGAAGTAGACACTATAAAAACTGTAGTTCTTGGTGTAAATGAATCTATTTTGGATGGAGACGAAGACATAGTTTCTAATGCAAGCTGTACCACGAATAATGCCGCTCCAATGATTAAAATTATTGAAGAATTATGCGGAATCGAGCAGGCTTACATTACAACTATACATTCTTACACTACAGATCAAAGTCTTCATGACCAGCCCCATAAGGATTTACGACGTGCAAGAGGTGCTAGTCAGTCGATTGTTCCAACAACTACTGGCGCAGCTAAGGCATTAACAAAAATTTTTCCTAAATTGCACAACAAAATGGGAGGATGCGGTATTCGAGTACCAGTTCCCGACGGTTCATTAACAGATATAACCTTCAATGTAAAACGTGCCGTAAGCATTGAAGAAATAAATAAAGCATTTAAAGAAGCCTCAAAAACAAATTTAAAAGGAATATTAGATTACACCGAGGATCCTATTGTCTCGGTCGATGTAATTGGCAACACACATTCTTGTTTATTTGATGCACAGTTGACTTCGGTTATCGATAAAATGGTAAAAGTAGTAGGCTGGTATGATAACGAGATTGGCTATTCATCAAGATTGATAGATTTAATTTTACTAATAAGAAAAAAATAAGGTTCATTGTAAAAGCATTGCCATACATGAAATACTGTCTTTTTATTGTTGTTTGTTTTCTTAATTCGTTTTTGTATTCTCAAGCCAAAAAGAATACGGATAGCGTTACCTATTACAACAAGCTTGCTAACAGTAATCTTAACAATAAAAAGTACAATCAGGCTGTTATTTACACTCAAAAATCTATTAATTATTGTGAAGTAAATGGCAAAAAAGAAAATCTAGCCAATCAGACTTTTAAGCTTGGTAAAATCTTTTACAATAAAGGTAAATTTGAAGATGCTTTAAAGAATTTTCACAAGACTGTTTCTTTATTCGACACCCTAAAACCGAGCTGCCTAAAAGTTTTAGCATTAAATTATATTGGAGCAGCTAATAGCGCAAAAGGCGATTACAAAACCGCAGCTGTTTATTACGCAAAAGCCGAAGATTTATTAAAAAAACTTAATATTGCAGATCATGCGCATGCTTTAGACTATCAAAGAGCACTGGCTTTAAAGACCAACAAAGATTTTGTTACGGCAGCAAATAATTTTAAAAGAATCACAAAACAGCCGGATAATCCTTCAATTATTAAAACCAAGGTAGATTCTTATTATCAGCTTGGTTTGATAGAAACACAGCTGCAAAGGAATGATTCTGCAATAATATATTTTGACAAAGCTTTAGACTACAATGCTAAAATCAATGATTTTCAAAAAAAATCTAAAATTGTTTTAGCAATAAGCCAATACTACAAGCAAAAGAAAAATTATGATTTGGCTTATTCGTATTTAGACGAGCACTATCAGCTGGAAAATTATATCTTAAAATTAAAAAATGCGAAAGTTGATTTAAATGAATTTGAAAAATTTAAAAAAAATCAATCTTTAAATAATACCATAAAAAGAGAGAGCGAAGAAAAAATTCAGATGAAAACCTATCGGTATTCTAAGTTAGTCAGCATTTTGGCAATAGCACTAATTTCGATTTTGTCACTTTTGAGTTTGGCTTTATACAAAAATAATATCATTAGAAATCAGAATAATTTACTGCTTCGCGAAAAAAACAAAGAATTGATTTTAGCTAAAAACAAAGCTGAAAAAGCTTCGAAAGCAAGATCTGAATTTTTGTCGACAGTAAGCCACGAATTAAGAACTCCACTGAACGCTATTAACGGAATTACACATCTATTGCTAGAAGATAATCCCAAGAAAAACCAGTTGAAATATTTAGAATCTTTGAAATTTTCGGGTAATTATTTAACCACTTTTATCAATGAAATTTTAGAGGTAAATAAAATTGATTCGACTAAAGTTGAAATTGAAAATATCAGTTTCAATCTAAAAGAGCTTCTTTTTAACATTCAAAGTTCATTAAAAGAGTTAGCTACTGCCAACAAAAATTATTTCAATTTAGAGATAGACAAATCGATTCCTGATAATTTAATGGGAGATCCTACCAAATTATCTCAAATCATATTGAACTTAATCAATAATGCTTTAAAATTTACCCAAAATGGGCACGTAAATGTTATTGCAAAATTATATTCTCAAGAAGAAGAAAATGCAACTGTTTACTTTGAAATTGTTGACACTGGAATTGGAATTCCTGAAGACAAACTTCAAAGTGTTTTCGAAAGTTTCTCTCAAGGATCTATCGAGGTTAACAGGAAATATGGAGGAACTGGTCTTGGTCTTACAATCGTAAAAAAACTGATTGAATTACTCGGAGGAGAAATAAAATTAAAAAGCGAAGTGGGTAAAGGTTCTACTTTTACTTTCAAATTAAATTTTAAAATTAACAACGAACCATTGGAAGTAATTGAAGAAGCGAAACCTTATAGCGATAAACAATTGAAACACAAATCTATTTTACTGATTGAAGACAACAAAATCAATCAGATGATAACCAGAAAAATGCTTGAAAACAAAAACATTAGCTGCGAAATTGTAGATAATGGCGAAGAGGCTGTTGAACTTCTAAAAATCAAACGTTTTGATATGGTTTTAATGGATGTACATCTTCCTGGAATTAATGGTACAACGGCAACCAAATTGATTCGTGAATTTGACAAAACAACTCCAATTATTGCATTGACGGCAATTTCGCTTGACGAAAATCGTGATATGCTTCTTTCTTTTGGGATGAATGACGTAATTACTAAACCTTTTGTTCCAGACGAATTTTATACCACTATTGCTAAGTTTTTTGATTAGCTAAAATAGTGAGGTGTTAAGATTCTAAGTTTTCTTTCACATAGTCTAAAATGGCAGCATCAAAATTTTGCTGGTGATTTATGAAAGTACTTTTTATGGGCAGATAATACAATTGAGAAACTATTTTAGAATCTTTTAAACGAACGTAATCTTTCTCGGTTGTAATTATTTTTCTTCCATTTGCTTTAGACTGAATCGACTCTAAATCGGCATCAGCAAAATGATGATGGTCTGGAAAAGTTAGGCATTCATCATTTTCATTCTTTAAAAAGTCAAAAAATGGTTTTGGTTTTGCAATTCCGGCCAAAAGCAATTTAGATTCAGCTTTGACTTCACTAACTGCAATTCTTTCATTTTTACTATAAATCTCTTCATCATAATCTATAAAAGTAAAAAAGACTTGCTGTGAAGAGCTTAATTTTAGTTTTAACCTAATCGCATTTTGTTCTTCTTCAGATAAATTTTTAGGGCATTTTGTAACCACAACAATGCTGGCTCTTTCTGATCCGCTCCTGCTTTCTCGAAGATTTCCTGTTGGCAGCATAAAATCATCTGCATATAAATCTCCATAAGCAGTTAGCAGAATATAAAAACCTGCTTTTACTTTTCGGTGTTGATAAGCATCGTCAAGCAAAATAATTTCTGGTTTTTCCTTTTGTGAGAGTAATTGCTGAATTCCGTTTGTACGATTGGCATCGACCGCAACCAGAACATTTGGAAATTTTTGATAAAACTGAAAAGGTTCATCACCCAAAATTTCAGCATTTGAATTTTCATCTGCTAAAACAAAACCTTCCGACTTTCTTTTATAACCACGGCTTAATGTCGCAACTTTATATTTATCTGATAACAAACGAATCAGGTATTCAATTTGCGGCGTTTTACCAGTTCCACCCACGCTCAAATTTCCAACTGCAATTACAGGAAGATCAAAGAATGTTGATTTTAAAATCCCTTTATCAAAAAGAAAATTACGGATTGAAGTAATGAATCCGTATAAAATGGCGAAGGGGAAAAGTATTTTTCGAAGTAAGTTCATAATGCTATTTATCGGAATAATGCCCCATTGCAGAAATTACAAATACAGTTACAACTTCGTCATCTACACGATAAATTAATCGATCTTTTTGATTAATACGTCTTGACCAAAATCCTGAGTATTCATATTTTAATTGTTCTGGATTGCCAAAACCCTCATATGGATTTTCTGTAAGATCAACTAAAATTCTAGCAATGTTTTTAATAGAAATTTTATTCCCTGATTTTTTATGTTTTTCAATATCTTGATTTGCTACTTTAGTTACTTCAACCCTAAACTTCCCCATACATCATCTGGATTTAGCGTTTTTGTTTCGCCATTTTTTATGTTTTCTTCTGCCTTCTTCACTTTCTCAACAAATTCAGGGCTATAAATACTTTCCTCCTCTTTAACTTGTTCATAATTATCTGTTTCAACAACTTCAATGCCCTCAACGCCTTTAAAAAAAGCTTCGAACATTGCCATAAATGCTTTTCCTGTCTTTGTATGTTCGTTAATTTTTATTGTTGTCATGACTTACAAATTTTATATTACAAATGTAGTAATTTTGTACAAGTATAAATTTATTGCCTCATACTATAATTGTTTATAGTTAAATCAAAATTTGAAATCACAAAATGAAAATATCAAACATAATATCAGTTCTAGAAGAAATGGCGCCTCTCGCCTATGCAGAAGATTTTGACAACGTTGGACTTTTAGTCGGAAATTCAGAAACTGAATGCACGGGGGTTTTAGTGTGTCACGACGCTTTAGAAAATGTCATTGAAGAAGCTGTTACTAAAAATTGTAATCTTGTAGTTTGTTTTCATCCGATTTTATTTTCTGGAATTAAAAAAATTACTGGGAAAAATTATGTTGAGCGCGCAATCTTAAAAGCTATAAAAAATGATATTGCCATTTATGCAGTTCACACGGCACTAGACAATCATTCTCAGGGTGTAAATAAAATTTTCTGCGACGCATTAGGATTAGCAAACACAAAAATATTAGTCCCAAAAAACAATTTCATTCAAAAATTAGTCACTTTTACTGTTCCGGATAATGCTGACAAAGTTCGAAATGCATTATTTGAAGCTGGAGCGGGCAATATTGGAAATTATGATAATTGCAGTTTTAATACTCAAGGTTTTTTTACTTTTAAAGGAAATGAGGAAAGCAATCCTGTAATTGGAGAAAAAGGAAAACTGCATACGGGAGAAGAAATTAAAATCGAAGTCGTTTTTGAAAAACATCTTCAATCTAGAATTTTAAAAGCACTTTTTGCCAATCATATTTATGAAGAAGTCGCTTATGAAATTTATAATCTGCAAAATTCACATCAAAATATAGGTTTAGGAATGGTTGGTGAATTTGAAAACGAAATGGACGAAAAAGATTTTCTTCTTTTAGTGAAAGAAAAAATGATTGCCGAAGGAATTCGCCATTCTCAGTTTTTAGGAAAAAAAATAAAAAAAGTTGCCGTGCTTGGAGGTTCTGGAAGTTTTGCCATAAAAAATGCGATTCAAGCTGGAGCAGATGCTTTTTTGACCGCCGATTTAAAATACCATCAATTTTATGAGGCCGAAAACAAGTTACTTTTAGCCGATATTGGTCATTTTGAGAGTGAACGGTATACAAAAAATTATATTGTTGATTATCTTCGAAAAAAAATTCTTAATTTTGCGATCATTTTATCGGAAGAAAATACAAATCCAGTTAAGTACTTATAGAATATGACGAATACGAAAGAATTAAGTGTTGAGGACAAGTTAAGAGCAATATATGATTTACAGCTTATTGACTCTAGAATTGACGAAATCAGAAACGTTAGAGGAGAACTTCCTTTAGAGGTTGAAGATTTGGAAGATGAAGTTGCGGGCTTAAGCACACGTTCAGAGAAACTGAAAGGTGAACTTGAAGTAATTGAAGAGCAAATCAAAGCAAAGAAAATTGCTATTGAAGAGCATAAAGAGGTTATCAAAAAATACACTAAACAACAAGAAACTGTTCGTAACAACAGAGAGTTTAATTCTTTGACAAAAGAGGTTGAATTTCAAGAATTAGAAATTCAATTGGCTGAAAAGCAAATAAAAGAAATGAAAGCTTCTATTGAGCACAAAAAAGAGGTTATTTCTAATTTAAAAGAAAAACTTGATGCTAAAAGCTCTCATTTAAAACATAAAAAATCTGAATTGGATGCAATTATGGCTGAGACTCAAAAAGAAGAAATTTTCTTGACTGAGAAATCTGCTGAATTTGCTGGACAAATTGAAGATAGATTATTAGCTGCTTACAACAGAATCAGAAGCAGTGTTCGTAATGGTTTAGCTGTAGTTTCTATCGAAAGAGGAGCTTCTGCCGGATCTTTCTTTACAATTCCGCCTCAAACACAGGTAGAAATTGCTTCAAGAAAGAAAATCATTACAGATGAGCACTCTGGAAGAATTTTAGTTGACAGCGCTTTAGCTGAAGAAGAAAAAGAAAAAATGGAACAATTGTTCTCAAAATTCTAAATAAACCGTCCCGATTCAATCGGGACTTTTTTTATATTTATTTGCCACAGATTAAAATGATTTACACAGATTTAAAATATCTCGATATTTTGAGATTAAATCTTTAAAATCATTTTAATCTGTGGCAAAACTTTTTTTAGCAGGCGTAAAGTCATATTTTTTACCTTTACTAAAAATTTAAGTTTTGAAAATTAAAAAAGGAATTCGTTTTATTACATTAAAATCTGTTGGATCATACATTAACTTTTTGAGTTATGTGCGTCCGCAAAGAGCCACCGAACTTTCTTATGCACTTTTTAGCCAGCCGAGAGTTGGCAGACTACAAAAAGAAACACTTCCGAAAATTCTACGAAATACCGAAACAGAAATTTTTCATCATAACGAACATCATTTTCAAACCTATATCTGGAAAGGAAATGAAACCAAAATTTTATTAGTTCACGGCTGGGAAAGTAATGCTTCGCGCTGGAAAAAAACTTTACCGCATCTCCAAAAATCTGGAAGCACTATTATTGCAATTGATGCACCAGCACACGGACAAAGCAGTGGAAAAGAATTTAATGTGCCGCTTTATGCGGAGTTTATTAATAAAGCGGTTGAAAAATACCAGCCCACAATTATTATCGGGCATTCTATCGGCGGCGCAGCTTGCATATATCATCAGTATTTATTTCCGAATACGAGTATTAATAAAATGGTAATTCTTGGTGCCCCGTCAGATTTAAAAACTTTGATTGATAATTATATTTCAATGCTGAGTCTGAACACTAGAATGTTATCACTCTTAGAAGGCAAATTCATAAATCGTTTTAACTTTAAACTAGAAGAATTTTCAGGACAAAAATTTGCATCCCAATTTACTATTTCAGGTTTCATTGCTCATGATACTTCGGATAAAATTGTTGCTTTTGAAGAAGGAAAAAAAATCGCCAGTAATTGGAAAAACAGTCAGTTCATCGAAACAAGCGGTTTAGGCCACGGAATGCATGATGATGAATTATATGAGAAAGTGATTGAGTTTTTGTTTTCTTCTGAAGGGTCAAAGTAACAAAGACACAAAGTAGCAAAGGTTTTCTTCACATTTCACATTTCACATATAACGCATAACCAATAACTTATAACTTATAACTTATAACTTATAACTTATAACTTATAACTCCAAACAAATGATCGCCGTAATTTTTGAAGTCATTCCCAACGAAGGAAAAAAAGAAGAATATCTAGATATTGCTGCGAGTCTGCGTCCTGAATTGAATACTATTGATGGCTTTATTTCTATAGAAAGATTCCAAAGCTTGAATGACCCTGGAAAAATTTTGTCTTTATCCTTTTGGAGAGATGAAGAAAGTATTCAGCAATGGCGAAATCTCGAAATGCATCGTCACGCGCAATCAAAAGGAAGAAATGGAATTTTCAAAGATTATCATTTACGAATTGCCACTGTAGTTAGGGATTATGGAATGTTTGAAAGAAAAGAAACTCCTGACGATAGTTCCATTTTTCATGACTGAGAAAAGGTGCAAAGGTTCATAGAAACAAAGTTTTTTTAGATTCTGAGTTGCTAGGATTCTAAGTTTTGCTTAATAAAATCTAAAATTCTAAGAAGTCTAACAATCTAAGAAGTCCTAAATTTTAGCTACTTTTGCAGTATGGAAGAAAATCTAAAACGTCTTAATAAATTTATTGGTGAAACGGGTTATTGTTCTCGTCGTGAAGCCGATAAATTAATCGAAGAAGGACGCGTAACAATAAATGGCGCTGTGCCAGAAATGGGGACTAAAGTTTCTCCACAAGATGAAGTGCGTATTGACGGAAAACTAATTGTTGAAAAACATGAAAAATTGGTTTATCTGGCATTTAACAAACCAGTCGGAATTGAGTGCACAACCAATCTTGAGGTTAAAAATAATATCGTAGACTATATTAATTATCCGAAACGTATTTTTCCAATCGGAAGATTGGATAAAGCAAGTGAAGGGTTAATTTTCATGACAAATGATGGTGACATCGTCAACAAAATTCTACGCGCCAGAAACAATCACGAAAAAGAATATACCGTTACTGTTGACAGACCTATTACAGATCGTTTTATTCAGCGTATGGGAAATGGTGTTCCGATTCTGGACACTGTTACCAAAAAGTGTAAAGTAGAACAAATCAGTAAATATACCTTTAAAATCATTTTAACGCAGGGATTAAACCGCCAAATTAGAAGAATGGCAGAATATCTCGGTTACGAAGTAACGGCGCTTAAACGTATCCGAATTATCAATATTTCTTTAGATGTTCCTGTCGGACGTTATCGCGATTTAACTGATGATGAGATAAAAGAATTAAATCAGTTAATTGAACCATCGAGTAAAACTGAAGAAGCAAGTTTTCCTAAAGTGGAAAACCTGAATAAAAATTTAAATCAAAGTTCAAATCAAAATTCAAGTCGAAGAACAACGTTTATTTCTAAGCATGATCCTCGATTTAAAAAAAGAGGAGATAATTAAATATCAAAAGTCCCATTCTTTGCTAGAATGGGACTTTTGGGCTTATTGGCTTATAATTTTATCAATCTTATCATGAAGATTTTTCTTTATCCAAATATTCATTTCTGCTTTATTCTTAGAATCACTAGCGTGCATAGGAGATTCTTCATTAATTAAAACCTTATCATGATCTAGATCAATCAAAGAATGATAAAGTCCTCCTCTTTGCATTATTAGATAATGATTTTTTATAAAAATCTTAACTCCATCTACATTTTTTGGACCTTCATCATAATTGAAACACACAAAATTAAAATTAGCATTTTCACCTCTTTTATTTCTAGCATTTTCCACTACCTGCTTGTCAATTTTTTCTAAATTTTTCCATTTTCCTCTTTGCCATTTTAGAATACACCATTCCGTATCATCGAAACCCGCCATAGAAAAATATAAAACATATGTTTCATTTTTATAATTTACATCTTGCTGATACAAATAATCTTTAAAATATGACTTTAAAAGATTCACTTTAATATCTAAATATAAATTTTGCCCAGCTTCGTTTAATTTGTTTTCTCCATTCTTTTTATATTTTTTACTAAGTTTTAAATTGTGGTCTAAAAGCCCTTTTTCTTGACTTTTTTTAATTTCAGCTTTTTCAAAAAGAGAAAAGTAATAATCAACACTTCGATATCTTAAATTCTGAGAATTTGTAACAAATGAAACAATAAACAATATTGAAAAAATAGAAACCCTCCTCATTTACTTATTCTTTTCATTCAAAAACTCATAATACAAAGCTTTAGATAAAAAGTTTGCATTTTGATAATTTGAAATCAATTCTTCTCTTACCGCTTCTGCATATTTTCCATCTAAATTATTTTTTCTAAGATATTCGCGTCGCGCATCGTCATTAAAATTTAATCCGCTTAAAAAAACGGGCTCTACTCCTTTGTTTACAGAAATATTATAGTTTGTAATGAGACTTCCCCAATTTACATAACTGCATAACAGAATTGTTCCATAGAAATACCAAATCATTTGATTGAAAAGGTAAGCATTCGTTTTCTGATTGCGAATTTTTTGAAGTGAAACAACTAATCCAATAATTGCCAAAATTAGAAAAGCATAAACTCCCAGTCTCTTATAAGTTAGGCCATAGAAAGAAACGTATTCTGAGTTTTTGATAATGGCACTTATAATTAAAATCACATTTAGGATAATCCAAAATTTTGCTAATTTTTTCAGAGAAGAGGCTTTCTCATCAAAGTTAAAACCACCCTTAAAGTAAAACAAAATTACGCCAACAGCCATAAGAATTGAAAAGATCACTGCATTTACACGCTCATGTATATCTGAACTTAAATTTGTCTTTTCCACCACTTCAAAAAATTGCTCATAATTGTAAGTTCCAATAAAAACCAAAAGCATGATATTCAATAAAACCAATGTGATTTCACCGCTTTTTCTCTCAAAATCAAGATCTAGAAATGAAAATGTACTTTGATTTTTTACTTCAGAAATATTGGTAAAATCATTATTTAATTTTGGATTGTACTCGTAACAAACATCGGGCACCCAATAATTCCAAAAACTGAACGAGATATAAAATCCCAAAATGCACATTGCAATTAATTGTGGTAAATTAATATCCAATTCATAATCTGTAAATAATGAAGAGAAATGATCACTTCCGAAAGAATAAACAATAAAAAACAATCCTAAGAAGATCACTGGAATAAGAACAAAGGCAACTAGTTTTTTAGCAAAATCATTATGGATTTTTCTTTCTGGAAGCCATTGCTTAAAGATAAAAATTCGGCCAATAGAAGTAAATCCGTTTAAGACTATTAGAGGGAAAACCTGAATCATTTTAAGTTCTCCATCTTGGGTTTTGAATTGTAAAAAGAGGATTGATAATGCTAAAGCAAAAAAAGATGCCGCGTCGCCATACCATGCAAAAGCGAAACAAGATAAAATTGAAGTCATTACGAGAACAAGATGTGATCGGTCTACAAACTTTTCCTGAAAGAAATAACTAATCAAAAGCGTTAGCAAAACGCCAAATATAGAAATATTGATTCCAACAGATTCGTTGTAAAAAAGCAGTATAAAAACTGCTGTACAAGCTAAGATAATTTGATGTTTTTTCATGATTGATAAATTTAAAAGTACTTTGCAATTCAAAGTGTTTAGATAAAAAAATAGAGTTATTATGATTTCATTAATTTTTCAAGGTAAGATAAATGCTCTTTAAAGGCAGCGCGCCCTAAATCTGTCACTTGATAGGATGTTTTGGGCTTTTTGCCAACAAATTCTTTTTTTACTTCTATATAACCCGCTTTTTCAAGAGCAGAGGAATGACTCGCTAAATTACCATCAGTGATATTTAAAAGTGTCTTCATCTCGGTAAAATCTACCCAGTCGTTAACCATCAGAACGGACATAATACCCAGTCTGACACGGCTTTCAAAATCTTTATTTAGTTTATCAATAATTCCCATTGGGTTATTTGTATTTTTTGAACATCACTAATCCGTATACAATATGCAGGATTCCGAATCCTAAAATCCAGAAAATCAAACCATATCCTATATAAAAAAGTGAAATACATCCTAAAATCAGTTCCGAAAAACCAAGATATTTTATATCTGAAAATGTATATTTTTCTGCGTTTATAACGGCTAATCCGTAAAATATTAATGTCGATGGTGCCACTAAACCAAAATAACCATGGTACATCATTGCCAAGCAAAACACTCCACCAGCTAAAAGTGGAACAGCTAGATTGAACAACATCTTTTTTGTTGCTGAAGTCCAAATCGGCAGATTGTATTTTCTACTTTTTCTAATAGTAAAAAATATCCCGAACAAGAATGCAAATACTAAAATTGTAATTCCGATCCAGAACAACTCTGAAACAAGATTAGCTGAATATAATCTATGTTCATCATTTAGATAATCCATTCCATTTGCTTTGAACAACTGGTAAACATAGATTCCGCCAATTAAAGCCGAAAGACCAGCGAAAACTCCTGAAAGTCCGCTTAACGATATAAATCTTGAAGAGCGCTCCATCATGGAACGAATATGTGCTAAATCTTCTTGGTGCTTTTGATTCATAATTAAAGTACTTTGCGATACAAAGTTATTATTTATTTTGAATTGACAAATGAAAAAATGATTTTTTTTATTTCAACAAGACTTAACAGGGTTTAAAACTTGTTAGGTCTATTATTCGCAAAGCTGCGTGAGGGATAGGAGCAAGCTACCAAAGTAGTGCGGATAGCCCGACCGGGTTTGCAGAAAGGCGCACATACGCACAAAGATTGGTGCGCCTTTTTGCAAACGTGGTCACGCCCAAATTATAAAAACGAAAAAGCCCATTCTTAACGAACAGACTTTTACTATTTTGAATTTTAAATTAAAACCATCTTCTTCTTTTGAATAAAAACACTCCGAAAGAAGATAAAATAATAGAAACTAAAAGCAGAATCCAGATTCCGTATTTGCTTTCTTCTAATCCGTTTGGCACGTTCATTCCGTACAAACTGGCGATTAGGGTTGGAATCATTAATATGATCGAAATGGAGGTCATCTGCTTCATGATATTGTTCATGTTATTTGAAATAACCGAAGCATAAGCGTCCATCATTCCGGTTAGGATGTTGTTGTAAATATTGGCCGTATCCTGCGCCTGATTTAATTCGATTTCGACATCTTCTAGTAATTCAGGATCGTAATTGGCTTTGTGCGCTTTTAAGTTTTTAATTCTTTGAAACAAAACATCATTTGCTTTTAAAGAGGTTATAAAGAATACAAAACATTTTTCGATTTGAAGCAGGGCCTGTAATTCTTCATTTTTAATAGATTTCTCTAAATTATCTTCTGCCAGTTTTATTTTTTGATTGATTTGTTTCAGATATTTTAAGTACCAAACGCTTGATGATAAAAGTAATCTTAGCACCAAATTGAAATTATCTTCGATTTCGATGTTTTTACGTTGCGAATAAGCAACGAAATCTTTTATTATTTCTGTTTTATAAAAGCTGATTGTGACACAAATATCGTCTTTAAAAATTATTCCGAGAGGGACTGTATGAAAAGGTATTTTGATATCACCACTTTTAATGGGGATTCGCATGATTATCAATGTCCAGCCATCTTCGACTTCTATACGAGGTCTTTCGTCGATATCTTCAATATCATTATAAAATGCTTCGGGAATTTGAAGTTCTTCTAGTAAGTAGTTTTTTTCTGTTTCTGTTGGAGATTCGATATGAATCCAGCAATTAGAAGTCCATTTTGGGATTTCGATCAATCCGTTGTTGTTTGTGTAAAAGGCTTTCATTTCAAAATACAGGATTTTATCGCAGCATTTTGAAATTTTCAAAAGCTGCTTAATTTAATACTAACGAATAATAATAATCGTCCATTTGGAGAAGTGTTTTTTAAGTGGTGCAAAAGTATCCTTTATTTTTAAGAACCGAAACTTTAAATTATTAATAATATATTAAAATGGTGCTTTTAAGTGGTTTTTAAACACATAGAATCATAGATATGCTAGTTTTGAAAAGGCATTTCATTTGTATCAATTCACATAACTATGGTGTTAGAAAGCTTATCACAAAAAAAAGCCTGTTCAATTGAACAGGCTCTTTATTATTTTGAAACAAGATTACTTATTTTTTGCGCTTCTCATTTTTCTTGCTAATAGTGTATTTTTAAGTAACATAGCAATTGTCATTGGTCCTACTCCACCTGGAACTGGTGTAATGAAAGATGCTTTTTTGCTTACTCCGTCAAAATCTACGTCACCCTTGATAACGTATCCTTTTGCGTTTGATGCATCTTCCACACGAGTAATTCCCACATCAATAACTGTTACTCCATCTTTTACCATGTCAGCTTTTAAAAATTCTGGAACACCTAAAGCTGTAATAATGATATCGGCGTTTTTAGTGAATTCGGCTAAGTCTTTTGTACGGCTGTGAGTTAACGTAACTGTCGAATCACCTGGATTTCCTTTACGGCTCATTAAAATACTCATTGGTCGTCCTACGATATGGCTTCTTCCAATTACAACGGTATGTTTTCCTGCAGTTTCTACTTTGTAACGCTCTAGCAATTCCATAATTCCAAATGGTGTTGCTGGAATAAAACTTTCCATTTCAAGAGCCATTCTTCCAAAGTTAGTTGGATGAAATCCGTCAACGTCTTTATCTGGATCGATTGCTAATAAGATTTTTTGCTCATCAATATGTTTTGGCAACGGTAGCTGAACGATATATCCGTCTAGATTATCATCTTCGTTTAACTCTTTTATTTTTTCCAGCAGTTCTTCTTCGGTAATGGTTTCTGGCAGACTTACTAAAGTTGAATCAAATCCGATTTCCTGACATGATTTTACTTTACTTCCTACGTAAGTTAAACTTGCGCCATTATTTCCAACTAAAACTGCTGCTAAATGAGGCACTTTTCCTCCAGCTGCTTTTATAGATTGAACTTCGGCTGCAATTTCGTTTTTAATGTCGTTAGATGTTTTTTTACCGTCTAGTAGCTGCATTGTTTTCTAAAAGTTAAATGTTCTAAGTTAAAAGTGAGAAGTTAATCTCTTATATTAATTCAATTATAAAATTTAAGGTCTAAAATTCCAGCGTATAACTTGAAACTTTAAACCTTAAACTTTTATTTTATCTCGGCATACCACCCGGCATTCCTTTCATGCCTCCCATCATTTTCATCAGATTTTTTCCGCCTGGTCCCTGCATCATCTTCATCATCTTGCTCATTTGGTCAAACTGCTTCATTAACTGATTTACCTGCTCGACTTTAGTTCCGGAACCTTTTGCGATTCTGGCTTTTCTTTTTACATCAATTAAAGCTGGTCTGCTTCTTTCGGCTGGCGTCATCGAGTAGATAATTGCTTCAATATGTTTGAAAGCATCATCTTCGATCTCAACATCTTTCATGGCTTTTGAAGCTCCTGGTATCATTCCTACCAAGTCTTTCATATTACCCATTTTTTTTACTTGCTGGATCTGCGTTAAGAAGTCATCAAAACCGAATTCGTTTTTAGCGATTTTCTTTTGAAGTTTTCTAGCTTCTTCTTCATCAAATTGTTCCTGAGCTCTTTCTACAAGAGACACAACATCTCCCATACCAAGGATACGCTCAGCCATACGATCTGGGTAGAAAATGTCAATTGCTTCCATTTTCTCGCCGGTACCTACGAATTTGATTGGTTTGTTTACAACAGATTTAATAGAAAGTGCTGCTCCACCTCGAGTATCTCCATCTAATTTCGTTAAAATAACTCCATCAAAATTCAAGATATCATTGAATGCTTTTGCTGTGTTTACAGCGTCTTGTCCTGTCATAGAATCGACAACGAACAATGTTTCTTGCGGCTGAATTGCTTTGTGAACACGTGCAATTTCATCCATCATTTCCTGATCTACTGCCAAACGTCCCGCTGTATCGACGATAACAACATTGAAGCCGTTTGCTTTGGCATGTTTAATTGCGTTTTGAGCAATTTCTACAGGATTTTTATTTTCTGGTTCTGAGTAAACCTCAACACCTATTTGGTCTCCTACAACATGTAACTGATTAATCGCCGCCGGACGATAGATATCACAGGCTACAAGAAGTGGTTTTTTATTTTTCTTAGTTTTTAGAAAATTAGCTAATTTTCCAGAGAAAGTAGTTTTACCAGAACCTTGAAGTCCTGACATTAAAATAACAGTTGGAGTTCCAGATAAGTTAATACCAGCAACATCTCCTCCCATTAATTCTGTCAACTCGTCTTTTACCAGTTTAACTAATAATTGTCCTGGCTGTAAGGTTGTAAGTACGTCCTGACCAATTGCTTTTTCTTTTACTTTAGCCGTAAAATCTTTAGCAATTTTAAAGTTAACATCGGCATCAAGTAAGGCACGACGAACTTCTTTTAAGGTATCGGCAACGTTTACTTCTGTAATTTTACCGTGTCCTTTTAATATATGGAACGCTTTATCTAACTTATCACTTAAATTATCAAACATATCATTTTCTTTATTTGAAGTGCAAAGATAATCTAATTAGATATTTCAGGCAATTTATTTTTAAGGTTCATAGCCACAAAGACACAAAGGCGCAAAGTTTTTCTTTTAAAGATTTAATTAAGATAAAAATCTTGCAGATACCTAAGGCCGGAAAGTTATTTTCGCCACGAATTGCACTACTTTCCCGAATTATTTTTCTCTCTCGCAGATTTAGCAGATTGTAATGATTTCTATTTAACAAAAACTGCCAAAATCTGCTAAATCTGCGTGAAACAAAACTTCGTGCTTCAGCGTCTTCGTGGCAAACAAAAAAAGCACAAAGATTAAAACCCTCTGCTCCTTTGTAACTATGTCCCTTTGAACCTTTAAAATTAAAATTGAAAGTAAATAAACGGCTGGGATCCTGCTACCGCTGTTGCGTAAACAATCCAGTAAACAAATCCCAGAATTATTGCTTTTACTAACAATGGAGTTTTATCAAAAATAGATTTCATTCCGTTGGTAAAAGATTCTGGCAAGAAGTGCCATATGTAACCAAACAGCATTAATCCGAATACATTTTTATAACCTAAAATAATTGTTTTCCAAAGTTCTGGTTCGAATGTTAATTGACCAATATTATTTATTACCTGCAAAGCTGTTTCGAAATCTCTTGCGCGGAAAAAGATCCAGCAGAAAACCACAAAATGAAATGTAATTAGAATAGAGAAAAATCTCCATAGGAAATTTGGGCTCTTGTCTTTTTTCGAAGGAAAAAATTCCATGAAAATTTTATGAACTGCCAAAGCTAATCCGTGAAGTGCTCCCCAAACTATAAACTGCGCTCCTGCTCCATGCCACAAACCTCCCAAAAGCATTGTAGTAAACAAATTAAAATTGGTTACTAAGGTTTGTTTTATTTTGCTTGAAAGTAAAAATGATAAACAGAAAATCAAAATACTGCTTCCTGCAATTATCAGCGGAATTATACTTTCATTATAATTTGAAATTCCCCAAAGCAACAATCCAAAGAAAAATAAACTTGGGAATAAATATCCTGCGAAAGAACCTTGTCTGTTTCCTCCAATAGAAATGTATAAAAAGTCTTTTAACCAAGTCGAAAGTGAGATATGCCATCTTCTCCAGAAATCGGTAATCGAAGTTGACTTATACGGCGTTCTAAAGTTGACTGGTAATTTAAATCCAAGTAATAGCGCAATACCAATTGCCATATCTGAATATCCAGAGAAATCACAATAAATCTGAATGGCGTATCCATAAGAAGCCATTAAATTTTCAAATGATGTATAAGTCATCGGCGTATCAAAAACACGATCGACAAAGTTTACCGAAATATAATTAGATATTACTGTTTTCTTAATTAAACCTCCAATAATCAAAAACAAAGCATTGTTTACATCTTGTTTTGTTAGGTTTAATTTTTGGTAAATCTGAGGTAAAAAATCTTTTGCACGCACAATTGGTCCAGCAACTAACTGTGGGAAAAACGACACAAAGAACAAATATTCAATATAATTTTTTGTAGGCTTGATTTCTTCTCTATAAATCTCGATTATATAACTCATCGATTGAAAAGTGTAGAACGAAATTCCGACAGGAAGAAAAACATTATGAAGTGCAAAATTACCATGAAACATATCATTGTATGTCACAATTAAAAAGTTCATGTATTTGAAATAGCCTAAAAGTGCTAAATTTAAAATCACACTAATAACCAAATAAAGTTTCTTTACACCATCTCTGCTTTCCTTGTAAATTATCTGGCTCAAACCATAGTCTACAACAGATGAAAGCAATAATAGCAGAAAATAAATACCGCTTGATTTGTAATAAAAGAATAATGAGAAGAGAATAACATAAGTTAATCTCAAATAAAATGTTTTGCGTAAAAAACCATACACAAAATAGAAAACCAAAAATAGGCCTAGGAATAAACCGGTATTAAATAAAAGTTTTTCGTCTGGATTGTAAACAAACCAGCTTTTAACTTGTTCTGTTGTAATTGCACCAAAATTTTGAATGAACCAATTATTAATGCTATCTATTGTTGTCAACTTAATTCTTTAATTTAAAATTATCGTATGTTTTTAAAAACGCCTGCGTAAACAAATTTCCTTGTTTCTCATATCCTTTTTTGGAATAATGAACCCAATCCGGTCCAATTAACCCTTGCACTTTTAGCTGTTTGATGCCACTCATTCCACCAAATTCATCGTACAAATCCCAAACTGCAAAACCATCTTTTTGGGCTATCTCAATAATTTGTCTGGTGTAATCATCAATATAGGTATTGGGCTTTCTTCTTAGCAAAGATGGCGGCGGTGTCATAATTATTATCGGTGCATCTATTTTCTGCGCTTTGATATTATTTATAAACTCTCGCAATTCTTTAATGTAATTTCCTGAATCTAAATGTTCATAACTTTCATTTGTTCCTAATGAAAAAACAAGCAAGTCTGGATGCAATGCTTTTAGTTGTTCAAAAAATAACGGATATTTATTATAATCTGAAAACTTGGCTCCATTTACTCCGATACCACTGTATAGAATCCCAGGGGAATCTTTTTCTAAAACAAGTCCGTTTAACTCATAATTTGAAGCTTCTTTATTCGGAATCAAAAAAATTCGGCTTAAAGCATTGTCGGAATTGTAATAATGTGAATACGAATCTGATTCTATCGGTAAGGGAACAAATTCAGACATAGAAATTGTTTTTGCCCTTGTTTCATTAGTCGAAATTTTTAAAGTTCTCCCCGCACGAATATTATTTGACTTTAAACGATTGTCTCTTTTTATTTCAGCGACCGAAACATTATATTTATCTGCAATGGTTCCGAGTACTTCGCCTTTTTTAATTTTATGCGTTATAACTTTTCGTTCAGTGGTTTGAATTGAATTAACCTTAGAGGAAACCGCCAAATCAAACATATTCTGATTTTTTGGAGTTATAATTTTTATGGTATTAAATTTATAAGCAGGATCTTTTATATTCATTTCCATTACAAATCCGCCAGAATCTCTCCAAAGTCCAATCCCGCTTAATCCAACTGGATTATTTTTAAAGGGATAAATATTTCTGTAGCTTTCCCAAGCTCGATTCGATTTGAAACGCTCATTATAAGATCCGTTTGTTTTAGCTAATTGATATGGAAATACTAAACCACGTCCTGCATTGCCAAATTTTTGCTGCAAGTTCTTTCTGATCTCATTCGTCATCAAATCACCTTGAATGTGCGAATCTCCAATATGTACAATATTGATTTTCTGATTTTTCTGATCTTCATTTTTTTCTAATTTCTGAAAAAAACTTTTTAATACTTTCGCATTATAAAATTGCCCTTCTAAAGGTGCGTCGGCCGCTGCAGTATCAACTTTCTGAATCATGCTTTTATGTATTGGATGTACATCTGTTTTTGAAGTCTTTTCATTATTCAAGAAAAAAAGACAACAAAAGAAAACAATAAGTTTATTTATCATACACTGTCTTTTGTTACGGAAACGGAATCGGCCTTAGCTTTCCTTACGGTTCTCTGCTTATTCGTATTAGAATCTCTCTTTTCTCTGAGTACTTTATATTCTTCGTATCCTTTGTTTAATTGTCCATACAACAAATTACCAATTGCTTTTGCGCCGCGCTGGTTAAAGTGCGTGTAATCTTTATTGGCTCTGGCCGGCGTTTCATCAACCCATTTTATCATTGATCCGTCGCCTCCCATTAAAGTATATAAATTTACAAATCCAGATTCGGTTTCAAGTGCATAATGTTTTTGAGCTTTCATTAATGGAACTACTGCAGAATCGGTTTTCATTTCCAATTCATATTTAGTCGATTTATCGGCTGTGGAAACAATCAGGATGGAAACACCTGGAAAAGATTCTTTTATTTTATTTACTGTTTTAGTCATTCCTTTTTCGTACCAAGAATAATTTTTGGTTCCGTAGTTCAAAACATTTGTTCCGTAATGCAGAATAATTAAATCATAATTCAGATTATTATTAAAAGCTCTCATGACATCTGCATTGAACATTGATATTGGAAGTCCCGAATTTCCTCTTTGAGAGAAATTATCAACGTGAACTCCAATTCCGTTATCAAAATTAAATCCGTAAATCGGAATAGAATCTGCATGTACAAAATTCGCTTTAAAAGCTTTTAAGCTTCCAGAAGAAACATTTAATGTATTTACTAAATTATTCGGCGAAAGATTCTTTTTAATAGTGTCTTTACCTATAATAAAATTAACTTTTCCTGTTTTAGAGGAACGACCGTAAAATAAGGTTGCATTATCTAATGAAGTAGAATATTTTTTAAGTCCCGCTTCGTATTGAACCCAAGTTGGATTTGATAGATCGTTTGCAAAAAACACATGTCCGTTAATTCCAAAAGGGCTCGTTGGTTTTTTGACATTTAAATATGATTGTGTTTTCCAGTTTTTAGAATAAGTAGATTTTACAGAACCTCTAGATGCCGCAGATTCTGAAGTGATAGGAACAAATCCAACTCCATTTCCTCCAAAACGTTCTTGATAATTGGCACGAACGTCTTGAACGATTAAATCTCCATCTGTCATAGAATCTCCATAGTAAGCAATTCTAACTTTGTTCTGCGGATTTTTCTCTAACTGATATAATTTTTCGTAAAAAGGAATCAGATATTGAAAACCTTTATAATTCTCAAAAGTTTCTGCAGGAAATTCGATTCCCTCAGTTTCATCATAAACAATTTTTTGACTGTTTAACTTTTTTTCGCTTTCAGCAATACTATCATCATCCAAAGAAAGAGAATCTTTGGCCACAGATTCTAAAAGCAGACTATCGATTAATATGTTTTTAGAATCTAGTTTACTGTCTGAAAATATTTTATCTGGAAGGATTTGTTTGAATCCAATAAAGGCAACCAGCGCTAACGCCACAATCGCAAAAGACTGAAAAAAATAAGATTTTGTATTCACTTAATAATTATAAAATATGAAGAACTGCTACAAAAATTAAACCAATTAAGTTATCGTTAATTTATTGCAGGAAAAACTTGTGCAAAGATAGAATAACATTTTGTTTCTAATTCATTTTAGTAAGAAACTAGATCAAAAAAAAGAGGCTAGATAAATCTAACCTCTTTATCAAAAAAAAATAAAAAAAACAAAGCTAATGATTAACTAAATTTTAATGCGATGCTTTATAATTTTAGAATGAAATACTCTTTATATTTTTTAGATTTTCATTTTAAAATTATTTTAAGATAGCATATTCTAAAGTAACATTTCCTCTTTCACTTGCTTCATTTAGCATTGTAAGAAATCTTACTTTGTAGTAGTTTCCAGCAGCATCTTTAACTACATAAAAACGATCTGTTCTGATACTTGGTAAAGTAGTTGGTCCTCCACCGTTTCTCCAGTTTGCCCCAATTATTCTTTGATCTGTCTCAGAAGCTTTAAAGTTATCTTCAACAATTTTTGCTTTTGTAAAATCAGCATAAGATCCTCCAGTAGAAACTAAAACTTGATAAACTTTTGCCCCTCCTCTTGAGTTACTAGTAATAAAATCAGCATATCCATATGTTACATCACCACTACCCATATTTAGGTAATTTGTAAAAACTGTAAAGTTTAAATCCCATTTAGCTTTTTCAGGTTCAACAGAAACAGTATTTCCAGAAGCTAAACTAAAAAATGTAAAATTATAAGCAGTATCTTTAGAAATTGTTTTTTCAGTAAAAGTAGTAGATGATAAATCAGCATATTGAATTTTATAACCAGTTCCATTTCTTAAAATTCTAACTTTTTTCCAACCTCTTGATTCTCCATCAACTTCAACTCCTCCTGTTCCTGCAACTTTAGTCCCAACCAAAGCGCCCATATTAACAAGATATACTTTATTATCAGCATCTGTAGCTGAAACTTCAGCAATAGCTGTTCCTATCCCTGCACCTGCACCTGTTAAAACGCCTGTTGGATTATCAACAAAGCCGTTTGAAGCAGCTGTTGTTCCTGCACCTACGCTTACGTTAGCATCAATTTCCTGAGGTAAAGTGATGTCAGATGTTTCTAATTTTTTAACAGCCATCTTAACTGATCCGTTTATTATAACTCTAAATTCACTTCCTGAATTGAAACCAAAATCCCAAGTCGCTCTATTTACAGATTTAGTTATACCAGAACTAAAATCAAGATAAAGTTGATTTGGCTGATTTGGTCCTCCAACACTTGCAGCTAAAACACCGCCCGTATAAGCTGTCTCATTAAAATTAACTTGAACTGTTTTATTTTCACCTAAAATAGCATTAATAGTATTGCTTGAAATTGTGAAAACAACATTTTTAACTTCTCCTTCAATAGCTTCTTTTAATTTCTTAAAAGTAAAACTTACAGAAGAAACATTTTTTTCAAAGGGAACTACGATTGTTTTTGCAGTAGCAGCTGGTATAGTAGAAAAGTCAGTTCCTTCAACAACAGCATTTTCTACGTAAGTTAGTGTCAAAGATCCTGCAGTTGCTGTTGGTATTGCGAAATTAATCACGATAGGCGTTTCAGCAGCAGTTAAATTCAATGAGGTTGATGCAAAAGCAACTCCATTAATTTCAGCCGTATTGTTGTCATCACTTGAGCAAGAGACCAATGATAACACGAAAAGTGATAAGAATAATAGTTTTTTCATTTGTATTTTAGTTTATATTTAAAGATTAAGATTATATGAAAGTCTGATAAAATAAGAGCGCCCATAAGCGAGCATTACATTTGAATCTCCTGCATGTCCAGCAGATTGATTCGTGTTTGTCTGCCTAACATTCGTCACATTACAAATATTTCTCGCTCCAATTGTAACATCAAGCTGATTTTTGAAGAAAGTCTTTCTAATACTTGCATCAAGCCAATTACTTGGATCGATATCAGATATAATATATCCTGAAGATCCTTCTATAAATTGCTGTGACTTTCCGTTGTATTTGTAGTAGGCAGAAAATATTGTCCCCCATTTTTGTATTAAGTAAGAAACACTACTATTGACATTGAAAGAGTACAAAAATTTGTCATCTGATGTAAATACTTGATTTTCTATTTTTCTAGAAACACCAACTACAGCTGCTCCAATATTGAATGTCAAATCTCTATACCTAAATTGATTCATTGTAGAGAAATTCCACATTTTGTATTTACTGATGTTTATATATTGATATTCTGGATTTCCTGTATCTGGATTGTATCGTATCAAAGCCATATCAATTCTATCATTAACATCTAGGTAGCTTCCCGCAAATGTGTTTGAAACTTGCAAGCGTGAACC
The DNA here is from genome assembly GCF_001429295.1 of Flavobacterium sp. Root935. Classification (GTDB taxonomy): domain Bacteria; phylum Bacteroidota; class Bacteroidia; order Flavobacteriales; family Flavobacteriaceae; genus Flavobacterium. The sequence goes on from NZ_LMJL01000001.1 coordinate 52,378, forward strand.
TATAAAAGATGATTTTTTTAAACTGGCTTCAAATGAAGTACTAGTTTCTGGTATCAAGTTTTCATTTCCTGTAAAGAAATGTCCGTCAAAAATTAATTTGGAATATAGTTCTTCAAAAGTCGGTGTTCTAAATGATGAACCATAAGAACCTCTAAGTTCAATTCCTTTATCAAATAAATATTTTAAATTAAGTGAGGATGCATATTGATCTTTAAATTTAGACTGCGCTGAGAATCTTAATCCTGGACGTATAGAAAATCTCTCAGTTGTCATAATTTCAGCGGAAGCAAAGAAATCATAATTTTCAAGAGTCTTTCTGACAGGAGAAAAAAGGTTATTTCCCTCTTGAATCAAAGAGTACCCTTGATTGTTTACAAATTCATATCCAACTTGCAGATCATATTTTTTGTTTGTAAAAAAGTTACTTAGAGTTCCTGTTGAGTAAAGAACTTCCATCGATTGGTCTTTTGTAGTAACATTTTCTTTTTCACTTTTATTCTGAAAATAATATTTAAAGTCTTCAACATTACGTTCTTGTTTCTGATGAGAAAGCGATATATTGTAGTTTAATCTCGTAAAAAGTTTTCCTGTTGCATTTAAATTATGAAAATATCTATTAGTAAAATATCTCATATCGTCAGCATATGTATAAGATCCTAATACTGGATTGTAACCTGACTGTACTGTAGCATTATAATAGTCAACATCTTCATCTAAGTATTCAAACTTATAGAAAACTTTAAATGAACCTTTATTGTAAGCAATTAAGGCATTTCCATTTAGTTGTTCTTTTGGCAGCCATCTGTATCCACGAGTTTGGTCATTAACATCATAATCTTTTCCATTTTTATCGTCTAAAAATCCTTGAAAATCGTTTCTATTAGCACCAACACTCACAAACCAGTTATCATTAAATGTATGGGCAACTCTCAACGATTGGATATGACGACCTTCATCAAAAAGTGCATATTCATCTTTAACCGTTTCTTCTTGTACAGCAGCTGTAATATTCCATTTATGTATTGACGATTTTTTTGTAATAATATTTAAAACTCCACTTACAGCATTAGCCCCATAAACTACACCCATCGATCCTTCGACTATTTCAATTCGCTCAACATCGTCTAAATTAATCTGTGATAAATCTGTATTATTTCCTAAACCAGCTTCATTTACTAACGGAACATTATCTACTAGAATTTTAAAATACTGAGCATCTAAACCAAATAAAGAAACTGTAGAACGACCACTTGTGCCACTTGGTCTAACCGTAATATTTAAGTACTGATTTAAAACATCAGCCAAGTTATTTGCTGCTAAATTTTTAATATCCCTACTTGAAATCACTCGAACATTAAATACGGATTTTTTTATGGATTGTGGCTCAAATTGTCCTGTAACAACAACTTCTGATAATTTTTCCTGTGAGTTAACAGTGTCTTTTTGCTGAGCAAAAGAACAAGTACAAAAAAGAAGTCCAGCAAAAAGGGTAAAATTTATTTTCATTATTTTTATTCAGTCTTAATAACAGGTGCAAATATATAACTATTTTTAATTGTTCTAAATAAAATTTATATATTTGCCAAAATTTAAAACAAAACAATAAGTTATGATTTCAAAAAGCCTTTTTTTGTCAGCCGCTATGGCTTTAACATGTGGTCTTGGTTTTAGTCAGGACAAAAAACAACAAGACATAAAATCGATTAAATCTATGTGCGGTTGTTATGAAGTGAAATTTAATTTTACAGAAACCTTCTCATATCCAAAAGATTCTCTTACTTATAAACCATCTGAAACAAAACACGAATCTGCTTTAGAATGGGTGGAATTATTAGAAGATACTCCTAACAAAATTGTTATGCAGCATTTACTAATTGTAAGTGACGATATGATTATCAAACACTGGAGGCAAGACTGGCTATACGAAAACACAGACTTGTATTCTTTTGACAAAGGAACTTCTTGGAAATACAAAAAGCTAGACAAAAAAGCGGTTAAGGGACAATGGACTCAAAAAGTATATCAAGTAGATGACAGTCCGAGATATGAAGGATCTTCAACTTGGGTACACGTTGATGGACAAGATTACTGGGCAAACGTTGCTGATGCTCCGCTTCCTAGAAGAGAGCAGACAAAACGTAACGATTACAATGTTTTAAAAAGAAGAAATATTCACGAAATCACTGCTACAGGATGGAACCATGAGCAAGACAACGATAAATTGGTTCGTGACGATGCAGGAAAAGATGTTTTGTTAGCGCAAGAAAAAGGATTTGATGTTTACACTAAAGTTCCAGATGTTAAATGTATTGCTGCTCAAAAATGGTGGAAAGAAAACAATGCACTTTGGAAAAATGTTCGTGACAAATGGCAGACTCTTTTTGACAGACATAAAGATTTAAACTTAGAAGCTAAAGTAGACAGAAAAGCTCTTTATTCTCTATTGTTTGATTTAAAACCAGATACTGCTAAAGCAGAAACAGATAAAATCATTGACAAATTTGTTAAGTAATTAGAATTAGTTGTTATTAAAAAAGCCGGAAGTTTTGAGACTTCCGGCTTTTTTTATGCTATATAAATTATTTAATTTTTATCCCACCACACATTGGTTGTAACATTACTAACTACCGTAGCATTTGGATTATATTGTCTTTCATCAGATGGCGTTGGAAGCCTTAGAGGAATAAACTTTATATTTGATGATTGGTTTGGCTCTAACACAGGGAAACCAGTTCTTCTGTAATCATTATAGGGTTCCATAGTTAAGAAAAGAGCAAGATATTTTTGTTGGATAATTGTCTCTAAATTTACTGTAGCAGTTGCTGCCGATAAAAAATCTGTCGTTGCTGCACTACCAGTAACTTTTAATACAGATGCCGCTACTGCATCTTGTAATGATTGTGCTGCATCTTGTCCCAATCTAAATTTCGCTTCAGCTTCTATGAATTTGGCTTCTGCATATGTCACCAATCCAATTGAAGAAGTCGCACTCGCAAATGCAGGACCAATATAAGAAGATGAAGTAGTATCTAAATCATCTGCCGCGTTGCCTGTATAATTACCATTCTTGTCTTTAGCAATTGCAAATGACAATCTCGGATCATCAGACTCTTTTAAAGAGTTTACGAAATATGCTCCTGTTTTTAAGTAATTTGCACGACTATTTTCAAAGGCATACCATTGATTGAGACCGTTTGATGTTCCAGGGAAAAAAGTATTAGCATCATCGCCAATTGAACTTATTCCTGAAGCGGTAATATAACTTAATGCTTTTTGTGCTGCCTGCGAATCAACCTGTGTTAATCGTAAGGCATATCTTGCTTTCAAGACATAAGCAACTTGAATCCATTTTTTGGTATTTCCATTAAATATGTAATCGTCATCTCCAGGAACAGTAAGATTACTTGACTCTGTTTTTTGTAAGTTCACAATCGCATCATCCAAGATACTTTGCAATCTCTCATAAATTTCCTGCTGAGTATTATATTTAGGAGCTCTATTTCCTTGATCAGCTTTAAAAGCCTCATCATAAGGAACATCTCCCCAAAGATCAGTTGCATAACCCAAATTTATCGCGGTTAAAACTTGGCCAATACCATTATAGTAGGGATAATGAGTAGCAAAATCACGATTTAAGATATAACCATTCATTAAAGTTGTACTATACAAAGTATTCCATTCGTTATTTACATCCTGCTCGCTGATAAAGTAACGCTGAATATCTCCTAACTGCCCTACGCTTGTCCCAGCAAGATGCTGATCTAAAATATTTGAAGTTCTAATCAACCCAGTTGTATGTGTTGAAAAAGTAGAAACTTCCATTGCAGAAAGCAATAAACTCGGCGTAGTTGAAATAGATGAATTTGGATTCTCGTTAAAGTGGTCTAATTCAGATTGACAGCTTGTAAAAAGGCCAAAACCTATAGTGGCCAGAATTACACATTTTATATATTTTTTCATTTTTATTAATTTAGAATTTAAAATCCGACTTTAAGAGTCATTATAAATGATTTACTTCCAGGATTATTAAAGTAATCTAATCCATTAATTTTTGAACCTGCTCCTGTTAAGCTAGTTTCTGGATCAACACCTTTGTAATTAGTATTTAGCCATAAATTTCTACCTGTAAATGACAGTTGAGCCGAATTAATAGCCGTGAATTTTTTCACATTAAAATCATAACTTAATGTAATATCACGAAGTCTTATCCAGTTCACATCTGTTACAGCTTCTTCTGCAGCACCTCCACCATCTCCTAAGTATTTTTGGTAATAATTTTTAGCCGATATTGCAATATTATTTGGAGTTCCATCTTGTTTCACACCATCAATAATATAATTATGCTCTCTATCTGCAGAAGCTTCAGAAACACCAAAATTGTGTAATCTTGCCAGTGTACCATTATACACAACTCCACCGTGTCTAAAATCTAGCAATCCTGACAAAGTAACTCTCTTATAAGTAAATGTGTTTCTTAAACCTCCTGTCCATTTAGGAGCAGAATTCCCTAAATTTCCAGTTTCATCTGCTACTATTGGTAAACCATTAGATCCAATTATTTTTTGTCCATTTTCATCACGTTTCCATTTTGTTCCATAAAAACTTCCTAATGGTTGTCCTTTTACAGCATAATATCCAATAGAACCAAAAGCAGTTTCAATAGAAATCTCATCTAAGTTTCCGTATATGTCAGTCACTTTATTTTCGTTCTTAGACCAATTCAAATTAATATTCCATTGAAATGCATTATTTTTTTTGAAAATATCATAGCCAAGTTCAACCTCAATACCTTTATTAACCAATTCAGCCGCATTTTGGTAAACCAATGCATATCCGCTTGATTGCGGCAGTGGCAATTCTATTAATAAATCTTTAGATGTTTTGTAATATAGATTTAAATCGAATGAAAGGCGATTTTCTAAAAACTTAGTATTAAAACCAAGTTCATGTCCTAATACTCTTTCTGGTTTTAATTGTTGATTCCCTAAAACCCCCGAAACAGCCATACCGTTTACACCGTTATAAGGAAAACTTAAACCATCTGTAAAACCATCTGTCATAAATGGCTGAGAAAATGTACTTATGGTGTAGTATGGTTGTGGAGCAATACCCACTTCTCCATATCCGTAAGTCATTTTCATAAAGTTTATCCATTCTGGTAAATCAAAAGAGCTTGATAAAACCCATGAAGCAGAAGCAGCTGGGAATAAAGCGCTATTTGCATCTGTTCCATACGTAGAAGACCATTCTTTTCTAAGCGATCCTGTAATAAAAAGTTGATTCTTAACATCAAATTCTAATTGTCCAAACAAAGCTCTGGACATCACATTAGATTCTGCGTTTGATGCGTACAATTGTGTCGCATTTGACAAATTATAAAGGTTTCTCACTGCAAGATCTTTTCCTCGAGAAAAAACATCTGTGTTCTGAGAAGAACGTAAATTAAGTCCGGCAGTATAATTTATCTTTAGCCATTCTGATTTTAAAGGCAATAATCCTGTTGCTATAAAATCACCATAAAATTGTTTGTTATTAATATTATTGAAAGCAACTTCTCCCATACCAGCAAGATTATCTCCATTAGATGAAATAGCATAAACTTGTTTTCGATAATCAGAATAAGTATCTATACCTCCTTTTGCAGTAAGGGACAACCAAGCTGCTGGCGAATAAGTAAGGTACATATTTCCAAAAACACGATTTACATCACTTGTCGCGGGATTTTCATTAACTGTAAAATATGGATTATCATACGAGTTATAATAGTTCATATTATTACCCTCTCCATCTTTATAGTTTCTTAGATCATAATTTGAAGGAGAACGAAGCAAACTTAACATTACACCAGAAGAGTTACTTCCATTTTGGGCTAATGTATTGGTTGTATGAGTATATTGCAAGCTACCACCTGTTTTCCATTTTTCATTTAATTTTAGATCTCCAACAACTCTTAAAGTATTTCTTTTTAATCCTGTTTCAGGAATCATACCTGTTTGTGTAACATTACCATATGATGCTCTATAAGTGGCTTTTTCATTACCACCATAAAAAGATATATTGTTTGTAAAGGTTAATCCTTCCTGAAAGAAATTCTTAACATTGTTATACATCGGAATATTTAATGACTCTGCTGAAGGTCCCCAGCTTTGAGGAGTGTTTGGATTTACAGCAGTCGCTGTGGCACTTGTACCTTGAACATATTTATTTTGTCTAGCAGGCAATTGACTAACATGATCAATCGCCAATGCAGTTGAGTAATCGATTCCTAAACTTTTTCCGCTTTTACCTTTTTTTGTTGTATAGATAATAACTCCGTTACCTGCTCTCTCACCGTATAATGCAGCAGCCGCTGGACCTTTAAGTACTGATACACTTTCGATATCATCAGGATTAATATCCAGTGCACGATTAGAGTTATTAATACCAGACAAGTTTGCATTAAATGGATTATCACCAGCACTAGTTTGACTTGTTGTATTGTCAATAGGAATACCATCAACAACAATCAGAGGATCTGAATTTCCTTTAATGGTATTTACTCCTCTAATGATTATTTTACTAGAAGCACCTGGCGTTCCACCAGTACCTATAACCTGAACACCAGCAGCTTTTCCAGCCAGCGCCTGCAAAACATTTTGTTCTCCAGACTTAGTTATTTCATCCGAAGTAATTTTTGAAACTGCATAACCCAATTTTTTTTCTTCTTTTTTAACTCCCAGTGCAGTTACAACAACCTCTTCTAATTGTTCTCCACCATCCTGCATTTTGACATTTACAGTAGACGAATTGCCAACTGTAATAGATTGGTCTTTCATACCCATGTACGAAAACACAATAACATCTCCTGTCTTGGCTTTAATTTTATACTTTCCATCAAAATCGGTTTGAACTCCATTGCTAGTTCCTTTTACAACAACATTCGCACCTGGAATTGGTCCGCTTCCATCCGATACAATTCCTGAAACTGCTTTTTCCTGTGCAAAAAATAATTGAACAGTGAACAAGAATACAAGAATTGCAAATCCTTTAATCTTTCTTTTCATTATAGTTAATTTGAATTAAGGGGCGCAACTTATAAAATTAATTTAATTTTAACAAGAATTTATTTCTTTTTAACAAGTAAAAATTAAAAGTTATTCTTACAATTAATCAGATAAGAATAAAAAAACCGTCTAAAATTAATTAGACGGTAATCCTTATTATTTCTCACTAAAAGGGTTACTAATTCAAAATAGTTAAAAATGAATATAAGGAGGTATTGTAATTTATTGTCTGTAAAAATTGAAAGCAGTTGAGTGAAAGCTTCAAAAATTATCTTTTTTTCGAGCGCAAAATTAACACGAAAAATCATTAATTCATATACCTAATCTTTATTGAGATAGAAAAATGTCTTATTCTGATACTTTTGATTTTTTAGGGGTTGTTTTAAAAACAAAAAGCCGATAGTTTTAACTATCGGCTTTTTTTGAATTTTAAATTTAAAGATGAATCTTTCAAACAATATTATTTTGCTTCTGCACACTCAGAATATGAGATGGCATGCTTTGTCAAGTCTGTCCATTTTGGCTCAGGATTTGCAGCAATTACTTTCTCACAACCTCCCCATAATGGCACAAATTCTTTTTTATATTCTTTTTTCTTAAGCAAAAATGCCGGTGAATCTTTTTTGGCAACATAATAAGATTTAGCATCTCCTCCAATAAACTTTACACCGCCAACTCCTAAAGAAGCAGTCTCTTTTGCGTGCGGATCACAGTAGATTTTAAATTCTTTACTAAATCCAGGGTTTAAAAGCTGCATTAATAATTTTGAATTTTTCTTTTTGATTTTTACATCAGCAGTTTCAAAATATGCATAACCTTCTTTTATATATTCTTGGTTCAATTTATCATCGCTCCACTTTTGATAATCTGAAATAAAGTCTAGTTTTTTAGTCAGGTTATCCAATCCGCTTGGCGGCAAATACATAAACTTAATATCTTCTGGTTTTAGTTTGTGTTTTTTTCCTGCTGCGTCTTGCAATTTAATGTATTCAATTAATCCTTTGTCTCTGTCGATATCACGAATAGTTCCGCTAATTTCAGTTCCGTCAGCCAAAGTAATGTAAGCTGTTTTGTTGTGTGAAAATCCATAAGATGGAGCAATTAAATCTTGTGCGTTCATTGCTGTAAAAGCAAAAAAGAGCATCATTAATAGTAAAGGTTTTTTAATCATGTTTTTGGGTTTAAAATTTTGCCTACTCTTACGATTTTCAGCTTCCTCGATTATTTTTTTTAACAGTAAAAATGAAAAAAAGCTTATATTCGTTAGCTTTATCAACTATAATTATCAATAAATTTCTTACTGTAAACATAATTATAAAAACCATATATCCAAATGATATTTTCTGTTTTTTACACGAAAATTCATTCACCAAAATTCTTAACCTTTTGGTAATAATAACTTTGATTTTCTCTAAACTTTACCGCAAAAAAAAAGAGCCGATAACTGAATAGTTATCGGCTCTTTTAAATATTTATAAATAATTACATTCTCTCCGGCACTTCGATTCCTAATAAATGGAATGCAGATTTTATTACCTCAGCTACCTTTTGAGAAAGCTGAACTCTGAATATTTTTTTAGTTAAATCTACTTCTCCTAAAATATGAACAGATTGATAGAACGAATTATATTCTTTTACTAAATCGTAAGTATAATTAGCAATCAAAGCTGGACTATGATTTTGAGCCGCATTTTGAATTACTTCTGGGAAAAGTTCGATTTGTTTTACCAATTCTTTTTCTTTTTCATGAAGTTCTTCTATTTCAGTTTTAGCTGTAAAATCAAAATCTGCTTTACGAATTATTGACTGAATTCTCGCGTATGTATATTGAATAAACGGCCCTGTATTTCCAGCAAAATCAACAGACTCTTCTGGATTAAACAAAATACGTTTTTTAGGATCTACTTTTAAAATGTAATATTTCAAAGCACCTAAACCAATTGTTTTGTACAATTTCGCTTTTTCTTCGTCAGAATAGCTGTCTAGTTTTCCTAAATCTTCAGAAATTTGTTTTGCTGTATCTGTCATGTCCTGCATTAAATCATCTGCATCTACAACAGTTCCTTCACGGCTTTTCATTTTTCCAGAAGGTAAATCAACCATTCCGTATGATAAATGATATAAGCTTGAAGCCCAGTCAAAACCTAATTTTTTCAAGATTAAGAACAATACTTTAAAATGGTAATCTTGTTCGTTACCAACGGTATAAACCATTCCGCCAACATCTGGCATATCTTTTACACGCTGAATTGCCGTTCCAATATCCTGTGTCATATAAACAGCAGTTCCGTCAGAACGTAATACAATTTTACGGTCAAGACCTTCATCTGTCAAATCAATCCAAACTGAACCATCTGGATCTTTTTCGAAAACACCTTTATCTAAACCAACTTGAACAACATCTTTTCCTAATAAATAAGTGTTGCTTTCGTAGTAATATTTATCAAAATTAACTCCAAGATTGGTATAAGTAGTTGCAAAACCTTCATAAACCCATTCGTTCATTTTTTTCCAAAGCGCAATAACTTCTTCATCTCCAGCTTCCCATTTCTTAAGCATATCTTGCGCTTCTATAATAATCGGCGCTTGTTTTTTAGCTTCTTCTTCTGTTTTACCAGTTTCAATTAAACCGTTAATTTCAGATTTATATGCTTTATCAAATTCTACGTAATATTTACCAACCAATTTATCTCCTTTTAAACCAGAAGATCCTGGAGTTTCTCCGTTTCCGAATTTTTCCCAAGCCAGCATTGACTTACAAATATGAATTCCCCTATCGTTGATAATTTGAGTTTTGTATACTTTTTTGCCAGATGCTTTTAAAATTTCGGCAACAGAATATCCTAACAAGTTGTTACGAACATGACCTAAGTGCAGTGGTTTATTGGTATTTGGTGAAGAATATTCTACCATCACGGCTTTCTCTGCAGGGTTTGGAGTTACATACCCAAATTGCTTGTTATCTTTTATTCCGTTAAAGAAATTTAGATAATAACTATCTGAAATTACAATATTCAAAAAACCTGAAACTACGTTAAAGCGCGCCACTTCAGAAACATTTTCAACTAAATAATTTCCAATTTTATTTCCTAATTCGGCTGGATTACTTTTAATCACTTTTAGCAGCGGAAAAATCACCATTGTAATATCGCCTTCAAACTCTTTTCTAGTAGTTTGAAACTCAATTTTATCAATCGTAACATCAAATAATGCTTGTATTGCTTTTTGTATAGAAGGTGTAAGAATTTGTGGTAATGACATGTAAACTTATTTTAAAGTGAGCAAAGATACTGCTTATTCATCAATTAGAGAAAATCAAAAACATATAAAATTCAGGAAAAGAGTTTGAATTTGATAAAAAACCTGCATTTTCAATTGTTAAAATTATCAAAAAATCAAAAGCATAATCTCCTACAAAACAGGGCATGAGATTTTTTTTGTGTTTTTTTTCACAATTTCTTGTAACATATCCAACACAAAAGAGTCTTAATAGAGACTTCAAATTTATTTTGAAACATCAAAAAGAAAAAAAAAGAAAAAAACTAACAAACAAAATCATCATCAATCAAATCAAAATAATCAACAAGGAAATCATGAAATTAAAATTCTTTCTGTTTGCGTTATTGGGGGTAATCGCAACAGCACAAGCTCAGAATACGGGAAGTATTTCTGGAAAAATTACCGAAAAGTCAAACAGTGCACCAATTTCTTATGCAACTGTTTCAATTAAAGAAAATGGAAAAGTAGTGTCTGGAGTTAATACAGATGACAATGGGGACTTTGCATTTAAAAATGTTGCTTTGAAAAGCTATACAATCGAAATTCAATACATCGGATTTAGAAAATATATTGGATCTGTTATTTTAAGCGAAAACAAAAAAGCTGCGACTGTAAATGTTTCTCTTGAAGAAGAGGCAACACAGCTTAAAGGCGTAAATATTGTTGCTGAACGTTCTACAATCGAACAAAAAATCGATAGAAAAGTGGTTAATGTTGGTAAAGATTTAACAACAGCAGGAGCTTCTGCTTCTGACATTATGAATAATATTCCTTCTGTGAATGTGGATCAGGATGGAAAACTTTCGCTTCGCGGAAATGATAATGTTCGTGTATTAATTGACGGACGTCCTTCTAATATTGATCCTGCTCAGTTATTAAAGCAAATTCCGTCAACTTCTATCAAAAAAATTGAGTTGATTACCAATCCAAGTGCAAAATACAATCCGGAAGGAATGTCTGGAATTATCAATATTATTTTGCATAAAAATGCCAATACTGGTTTTAACGGAAGTTACAGCGGAGGAATCACTTTTGGACAAACTGCAAAATACAATCAGTCTTTAGATTTGAACTACAAAACAGGAAAGGTAAATTTCTTTGGTAATGTGGGACAAAATTTTGGAACGTATTATAATGATGGATTAATTAGAAGATTTGATCAAGATATTGTTCAAAAAATTGACGTGATCAATGATAATGATTCTTATTTATACAAAATAGGAATGGATTATTTAATTGATGATCATAACACATTGTCTATTTACACTAACCAAAATAAAAATACAGGAAAAGGTTTTGTAGATACTGACATCGACTATAACAATGTAACGAATTCAGACATTTCGAATATTTTTCAAAAATCAAGATATTGGGGACCAGACCAAGTTGGAACTTACAATTTAGCATACAAACATATCTTTAAAAAAGAAGGTCATACTTTAGATTTTGAAGCAAATTACAGCGATAATAAAGAAACTCAAAACGCTTCTTTTGATACTCAAACAACTAATACTGATAATACAAGTTCAAATGTTGTGTACAATGATTTCTTGAAAGGAACTCGTAAACTAAGCACTGTAAATATTGACTATGTTAATCCGTTAAACGAAAAAACAACTCTTGAAGCTGGAGCAGAAGCAAGAATTACAAGAACTGGGAATGATTATATTACGGGCAATCCTCTGCTTCCTGTAGAAGCTCAGACTTCGAATTACACTTATGATACTGATATTTATTCTGCTTATGTAACGTTTGGTCAGAAATTTAAAAAATTAAGCTATCAGGTAGGTGCTCGTTTTGAGAGTTATAAAGTTGAAACTAACTTAAATCATGGCAAGGATAAATTTGATGACGATTACATTACATTGTATCCTTCTGCATATTTAACTTATAATTTAAACGAAAAGAATACTTTACAATTCAGCTACAGCCGTCGTGTTGACCGTCCAAGTTTAGAACAGACAAAGCCAATTCGTGAGTTTGCTACTCCATTAGTTACTTCATTAGGAAACCCTGAATTAAGACCTCAGTTTACAAATTCTGTAGAAGTAAATTATACTAAAACATTCGAAAAAGGAAGTTTTACTGCTGGTGTTTTTGTGAGAAGCATTAATGACCAGATCAGCAGAATTTTATATCCAGATCCTGCAGACGCAAGTAAAGAAAAGCAAATTATGTCTTATACAAATTTTGATCATAATACGTCTTATGGATTTGAAGCTTCTTTCAATTATAAAATTACAAAATGGTGGGACATTCAACCATCGATTGATTTTTCTAGCATTAATCAAGAAGGAATTGTTTATAAATACGTAGCAGGCGGCCAAAGTGAGCCAGAGCAGAAAACGGTTACTGTTGCCGCTTTTAATGGGCGTATGAATTCAAATTTTAAAGTAAACAAACGTTTAAGCTTTTTACTATTTGGTTTTTACAGAGGTGCCGTTGATGGATTGCAAAACAACAGCCACGAAATGTATAAAATGGATATTGGATCACGTTACACTTTGTTAGACAACAAAATGAATATTAGTGTACGTTTTAATGACGTTTTCAACACCATGAAATATGCTTTTGATACTATGTCTCCTTATCCGCAGGCAGGTCAGTTTAAATGGGAAAGCCAAACTGTTTATGTAGGTTTGACATACAACTTTGGAGGTGCTAAAATCAAAAACCTTCAACGTAAACAAAGAGAAGACAATACTAATAAAGATGGAGGCGGAATGTTCTAACAGCCCTTCCAAAAAAGATTTTTTAAATAATTTTTGAATAATTTTTGAATAATTTTTTGTAGAGAAAAAGTCTGGAGATGCCACTCCAGACTTTTTTTGTTTATTAAAATACTATAAAAAGTTACGAAGTTCCTTTATCTCTTCAGGGTTTGCGATCTCAGAATCATCTGTTATTGCTGATGAATGATAAAAAGTGATGTCTAGTTTTTCTTGTAATAATTTTATATTTGAAGATCTTAAGCCGCCGCCAGGCATGATTTCTATTCTATCTCCAGCAAGTTTTTGAAGTTTCTCTAAAGTCCAGATTCCTTCTGTAACATTTATTCCCTGACCAGAAGTTAAGATTGTTTTGAAACCGCAATCGATCACATCTTCAAGTGATTTCTCTACATCTTTTACAACATCAAAAGCACGGTGAAATGTACAAGAAAGCGGATGTGCTAAATGCACTAATTCTTTATTTTGTTTTTTATTTACTTTTCCGTTTTCTTTCAAAATTCCGAAAACAAAACCATCAACTCCCAATTTTTTAAATTGTTTTATATCTTGTTTCATTTCTATAAGTTCATCATCAGAATAAACAAAATTGCCGCCTCGAGGTCTAATAATTACATGCATTTTAATATTTAAGCCCTCACGGACTTTTACCACCAATATAGAATTTGGCGTTGTTCCTCCAAGTTTCATGTTTTCACACAGTTCAATTCTGTCCGCGCCATTTTCTTGTGCAATTAGTGCAGATTCGTAATTAAAACAAGCTATTTCGAGTTGATTTTTTTTCATTGGATTTGATTATTAAAAGGGCTTCAATTCAGTTGGTCAGCAAAAATATTTTTACAACTTGTAACCCGACTGTCATCCTGAGCGAAGTCGAAGGCTAATTTACTACTAAACGTCCTTTTTATAAAAATTTTTATGACTTGTTTTATTTAAACATTGTGAAAATTTTTTCAAATCTTCCCACTTATCATTTATGATTGCTTCTTTCTTTTTTCTGCTCCAGCCTTTTACTTGTTTCTCAAATGCAATGGCTTGATTTACATCATTAAACTCTGTACAAAAAACCAACTCCAAAGGTCTTTTATTGAAAGTGTAACATTCTTTATTCAATCCGTAATTATGTTCATCAAATCTTCGTTCAATATTATTTGTAAATCCCGTATAATAACTATTATCAGAACATTTTAATATGTAGACGTAATATCTTTTCATTTTATTTAAATTATATCAATTAACCAAACTTTAAAAGTAGGAAAATATTTCTTTTTTTTAATGTTAGCCGCCAATTGTCAGGCTGAGCGGAGTCGAAGCCCACTCCTATTAGTGTACCTTGAACTCAAGCAACAATATTTAGGAAAGAAGTTAAAAGTTGCCAATAAAAAACTGGGCTTCGACTCCGCTCAGCCTGACAAACTGTTCAAACTTTTCTTTTGTAATGCTATTCGAATGTCACCTTGAGCGAAGTCGAAGGGCGTTTCTATTGGGATGAAGCTTCGACTTCGCTCAGCCTGACAAACTGTTCGAACTTTTCTTTTGTAATGCTATTCGAATGTCACCCTGAGCGAAGTCGAGGGGCTTTTATATTGGGATGAGGCTTCGACCTCGCTCAGCCTGACAAATGGGTATAAAAAAAACCTGCTCCAAAAAGAGCAGGTTTTAAATATAATGTAAGATGAATTAAATTACCACTTAATAATAGCACTTGCCCAAGTAAATCCACTTCCGAAAGCCGCTAAAACTACAGTATCTCCAGATTTGATTTTACCTTCTTCCCAAGCTTCTGTCAAAGCAATAGGAATAGACGCCGCCGTTGTATTTCCGTATTTTTGAATGTTATTATGAACTTGATCATCTGTCAATTTGAATTTGTTTTGAATGAATTGTGAAATTCTCAAATTCGCCTGATGTGGAATCAACATATCAATATCTGAAACCTGAAGACCATTTGCTTCTAATCCTTCATTGATTACTTCTGCGAAACGAACTACAGCATTTTTAAACACAAATTGTCCATTCATGTACGGATAATAACTTTCGTCGTTTGGATCATTATCAGCCAAAATATCCGTTACCCAGCGTGCGCCCATTCCGGGAGCCTGCAAAGCCAATTCTTCGGCATGCTGTCCTTCAGAATGTAAATGAGTAGAAAGAATTCCTTTTGTTAAATCTTCTTCACGGCTTAAAACTGCTGCTCCTGCTCCATCTCCAAAAATCACCGAAACACCACGTCCGCGAGTTGTCATATCTAATCCTGTTGAATGAACCTCTGAACCAATAACTAAAATGTTTTTATACATTCCAGTTTTAATATATTGATCTGCAACAGAAATTGCATAAACAAAACCAGAACATTGATTTCTAACATCTAAAGCACCTACAGTTCTTAAACCTAAATCTCTTTGCACCAAAACTCCTGGTCCTGGAAAATAATAATCTGGACTTAGTGTAGCAAAAACTACAAAATCAATATCTTCTTTGGCAACGCCAGAACGCTCGATTGCAATTTTAGCTGCTTTAACTCCCATCGAAGTTGTGGTGTCTTCTCCACGAATAATGTGCCTTCTTTCCTGAATTCCTGTTCTTTCCTGAATCCATTCATCATTGGTATCCATTATCTTAGACAAATCATCGTTAGTCACCACATTTGAAGGAACATAGTATCCTAAGCCTGCTATTTTTGAATGATACATATTGTATTGTTATTTGTTTGAAAATTTAGAATGCAAATTTACGTATACTTTAAAATATAAGAGTACAAATTACTCTTTTTTTCGTTATTAGCAATTTTATATACTTTAATTATAAGACTGCTTAAATACAATTACTTCTCAAAAAGATAAGCTTTAGACTGAATTTTTGAATAAAATGAAAAATACTATCCAAAATGTAACAGGATATAAATATCTTAGACAAACATTTTGAATACTATTTTTAAACCCATAAAATTCAAATTATGAAATTAAAGGTTACTTTGTTCTTACTTTTCAGCTTTGGTTTTTCCTCTTTTGCCCAAGAGAATTTAACCTACCAAAAGCCTTCTAAATCTATTTTAGATCTAGCCGATTATCAAAGAGCTCCAACAGTATCTATGGATACCAAAAAAGAAAACATGCTCTTGATGTATCGAAACACTTATAAAACACTTGATGATTTAAATCAGGAAGAGGTTCGTTTAGCCGGTTTAAGAATTAATCCTATTACTAATATTTCGAGTACTGTAACTTATCTCAACAATCTTAAGCTGCGAAAAGTAAGCGGTAAAGAGGAAGTTCAGGTTGCAGGTCTTCCAGAAAATCCGAAAATTACAAATATACTTTGGTCGCCAAATGACAAAAAGATTTTATTCTCTCACACTGCAAATTCTGGTGTAGAACTTTGGGTTTTAGACGTTGCTTCGGCTCAAGCCAAAAAACTTACAGCAGCAACTGTAAATGCAAATCCTGGAAATCCTTTCAGCTGGTTTTCAGACAATGAAACGATTTTGGTAAAAATGCTTCCTAAAAACAGACCTGCTCTTTTAGATTCTAAAAAAGATTTACCAACGGGCCCAATAGTTTCCACTACTTCTGGAGAAAAATCTCAAAACAGAACGTATCCTGATATGTTGAAAAACAAAAATGATGAAGCTAATTTTGAAAACAGTATTACATCTGAATTGTATAAGGTGAAATTAAACGGAGAAGCTGTCTTGTTTAAAGAGGCTGCCATGTTTGCGGGAGAGAGAATTTCGCCAGATGGTAACTACATTATGCTGACTACAATTCAGAAACCATTTTCTTATGTTGTGCCTTTAAACAGATTTCCCTCTACAACTACTGTTTATGATATAAGTGGAAAAGAGCTTAAAGTCGTAAACGAAGTTCCTTTAAACGAAATTATGCCAAAAGGTTTTATGGCTGTTAGAAAAGGTAAAAGAGAAATGGCTTGGAGAAATGATAAACCATCGACTTTAATGTATGTAACTGCTTTAGACCAAGGAGATCCTGCCAATAAAGTTGACTTTAGAGATGAAGTTTTTCTGTGGGATGCACCTTTCGAAAAGCAACCTACTTCATTAGTAAAAACACCACAGCGTTTTAATGATATTACTTGGGGGAATGATAATCTTGCTGTTGTTTCTGATGAATGGTATGATACTAGAAACACGAAAACTTATTTAATAAATCCATCAAATCCAAGTCAGCAGCCAAAAGTAATTACAGATCGAAATTCACAAGATGTATATTCAGATCCAGGTGTTTTTGAAACTAGAAAAAATGAATACAATAAATATGTTCTGGCACTTGAAAAAGATAATCTTTACAGAATTGGAGAAGGATATACAAAAGAAGGACAATTCCCTTTTATAGACGAATTTAATACAAAGACTTTACAAAAAAAGCGTATCTATACGTCGACTTACAAAGATAAAAAAGAGGAGATTTTAGAAATTGAAGATTATAAAACTGGAAAAGTTTTAGTTCAAATTCAATCAAAAACTGAATATCCAAATTATTATTTTAGAAATATTAAAAAACAGAATAGTTTAACCCCAATTACTGCTTTTAAAAATCCGTTTGAAAGCATTAAAAATGTTAGTAAGGAAGTAATAAAATACAAACGTAAAGATGGATTGGAACTTTCTGGAACTTTATATCTTCCTGCTGGTTATGATAAAACCAAAAAGGAAAAACTTCCATTATTAATTTGGGCTTATCCGGCTGAATATAAAGACCGAAACAGTGCTTCGCAGTCTACTCAAAATTCAAATGAATTTACATTCCCGTATTATGGATCGTTTGTTTATTGGGTAACTAAAGGATATGTTGTTTTAGATGATGCGGCTTTTCCTATCATTGGAGAAGGAAATACAGAACCAAATGATAATTTTATTTCGCAATTAGTAGATAATGCCGCGGCCGCAATTGATGCAGTTGATGCTTTAGGTTATATAAATCGTAAAAAAGTTGCTGTGGGCGGACATTCGTATGGTGCCTTTATGACTGCAAATTTATTAACTCATTCTAATTTATTTGCATGCGGAATTGCAAGAAGCGGTGCTTACAACAGAACATTGACTCCATTTGGTTTTCAAAGTGAACAGCGTAATTATTGGGAAGTACCTGAAGTTTACAATACAATGTCTCCTTTTATGAATGCAGAAAAAATGAAAACTCCAATTTTATTGGTTCATGGTGAAGCCGACAATAATCCAGGAACATTTACATTGCAGACGGAACGTTATTTTCAAGCTTTAAAAGGCTTGGGAGCGCCAGCAAGAATGGTTATTCTGCCAAAAGAATCACATAGTTATGTTGCAAAAGAAAATATTTTACACCTGCTTTGGGAACAAGATCAGTTTTTAGAAAAATATTTAAAAAATTAATACCTCATTAATTCCAAAAAATAAACCCGACAGGTTTTAAAAACCTGTCGGGTTTAATCTAAATTATTTTCTATTAAAAACATTCCATAGGAATGTCTGATTGGTAGAACCGATTATGAATCGAAAAATATTACGTTCCGCAGGAACGTTTGATTAATTATACAAACATTTATTCCGACAAAAACAGGTGTCCCTACAGGACACAATATATAATAACCTTTTTTTTGCTACCGATGAGATATTCCTACGGAATATTAAATATTCTTGTTTTATTTTATAGATAATTTAAAGCTAAAAACACTTCCTGTTCAAGGGGTAAATCTATTTCACTTTCAAAGAAAATTAATTGTCTCTTATAAACAGTTTCAATTAAATAATGACTTCCTCTAAAATAAGTTCTTCTGATTTTTACCATCAACTTAGATTCTGAAACCATTTTAAATTGATGTGGGTACACAAGAGTTTTATGCGTCTCGTCTTCGTATGATAGTAATAAGTGAGTAGGAATCTCGTTCACTTCTCCAAAAAGAGAAGCTACATATTTTATTTTTGGGTCTTCGTAAATTTTTGCTGGATCATCTTTTACAATTACTTCTCCGTTTCGCATTACAATTGCTTGATCTGCAAATGACAAAGCATCTGTACTATCGTGTGTTGCAATGATACACGTAATTCCTTTTTGTTTCAAATATCGAAACAAATTACGGCGAAGTGCATTTTTCCTAAAAGCATCAATCTGACTGAACGGCTCGTCTAATAAAATTACTTCTGGCTCTAAAGCCAAAACTCTAACCAATGCTACACGCTGCTGTTGTCCTCCACTCAGAAATTTTGTTTTTACATTAGAAAATTGTTCCATTTCTACCATCTCCAATAATTCCTGAACACGAAGTTTTTTCATATTGGCAAATCCATTAGAAAGAAATTTTCCAACATTTTCGGCCACTGTTTCATATGGAGACAAATCGAAATCCTGCGCCAAATATTTCATATAAGGCATTCCAGGAATCAAATTAAATTTTGGCCCTAAAACAGGTTTATCACCATAAAAAATCTTTCCCTCATCTAAATCATATAAACCATAAATCAGTTTAAGAAGCGTACTTTTTCCGCAGCCACTTTCGCCGATAATAGAAATATTCTGCCCTTTCTCAATAGTAAATGAAATGTCTTTTATAACGGGTTTATCTGTATACGAAAAAGATATATTTTGAATGTCAAGCATGAGTTGTAATATGAGATGTCAAATTTACAATGTTTAATTTCTAAAGTCAAAAAAAAGCTGCTTCAATTATGAAACAGCTTTTTTTATATTTTATTTTGTTTTGAAATTATTTTCCAGCTTCCGCTTTAGCGTCATTTACCATTTTGTCATTTGCTGTAATAGAGAATTCAACACGACGGTTTTGAGCTCTACCTTCTGGAGTATCATTTGTTGCAATTGGATCTGCAATTCCTAAACCTGAAGTTTTGAAACGGCTAGATTTTAATCCTTTAGCAACTAAATAAGCCTGCACAGAAGCCGCTCTTTGTCCTGAAAGTGTTAAGTTATATTCTGGTTTACCTGTATTATCAGTATATCCAAAAATCTGAATATCTGTATCTCCATATTCATTGAATACTGGAACTAATTTATCTAAGTTAGCTTTTGCCTGAGATGTTAGAGTTGATTTATTTGTATCAAAACGAACAGAATTTTCATTCAAAGTTAAGTGAATTCCTTCTCCAACTCTTTCTACAGAAGCTCCTGGTAAAGCTTGATCGATTTCACGAGCTTGTTTATCCATTTTGTTTCCAATAAGTGCACCAGTTCCACCACCAACAGCAGCTCCAATTGCAGCACCTAAAGCAGCGTTTCCGCCTTTTCCTAAATTGTTACCTAAAACAGCACCGATTACACCTCCGGCAACAGCACCAATTCCAGCACCTTTTTGTGTATTATTTGCATTTTTTACTGAATCGCAACTAGTAAAAAAACTAGTTAGAACAAGTAAACTACATAAACTTAAAACAGTTATCTTTCTCATATTTTTATATCTTTAAATATTAATTGGCTCTTTGAAATTGGTAAGTCACATCCTTAACTTGACCTCCAACATTGATGTTATCGATTAATTGAAATGAAGTTTCGGTAACACCTCCTACTTTAAGTAAATAACCATCTCTTACTTTTTTAGCTTTTTCGCCAGCATCAAGAATTTTAAGTACAAACATACCTTGATTGTTGATACTCCATACAATTGGAGAAGAAAATCCAGTACAACTTGGCGATGTTAAAGCCATTGTTCCTTTATTATTATTAGAAATAAAACTCCAAGTACTACCAATAAAACATTTTGAATCTGCAAGATCAAATGAATTTACTTTGATATAATCTGAACCTGGATAAGACACATTGGTAAGAACCCAATTCCCTTTTAAAGCTACTTGCGTTTTCTTGTCAAGTTTAGTTGAAAGCGTTGTTGATTCAGACGAAGCTGTTGTTGACGAAGCTGATTTACACGCAAAAAACATCGTGGCAATCAAGCAAATGAATATTACTTTCTTCATTTTATACATTTTGTTTAAGTTAATACTTACAAGTTTAACAATTATTATACCACAAATATACGATTCGTAGAGATATTTAATGTTCTAAAATCTAATTATTTTCTTTCAAAATTAACATTTCCGACATTTTGTCACCCAAAAAACAATTGGTATTCTATTTGAATAAGTGAAAATCATCACATTAAAATAAAAATTAAAAAATATGGCAACAGGTAAAATTAATGTTTCAGTAGAAAACATTTTTCCATTAATTAAAAAGTTCTTATACAGCGACCATGAAATCTTCTTACGTGAGCTTGTTTCTAACGGTACCGATGCTACGTTAAAATTAAAACATCTTATCAGCATTGGCGAAGCTAAAGTAGAATACGGCAATCCTATCATTGAAGTTAAAGTGGACAAAGAAGGTAAAAAAATCCACATTATCGATCAAGGTCTGGGTATGACAGCTGATGAAGTTGAAAAATACATCAATCAAGTTGCTTTTTCAGGAGCTGAAGAGTTCTTAGACAAATACAAAGATTCTGCTAAAGATTCTGGAATTATCGGACATTTTGGTCTTGGTTTCTACTCTGCATTTATGGTGGCTGAAAAAGTTGAGATTTTTACAAAATCATACAAAGACGAACCAGCTGCACATTGGACATGTGACGGAAGCCCTGAATTTACTTTGGAACCAGCTGACAAAACTTCACGCGGAACTGAAATCATTCTTCACATCGCAGAAGATTCTCTTGAATTTTTAGACGATTCAAAAATCAGTGGTTTATTGAATAAGTATAACAAGTTTATGCCTATTCCAATTAAATTCGGAACTAGAACAGAAACGCTTCCAAAACCAGAAGATGCTCCTGAAGATTATGTTAATGAAACTATCGAAGTTGATAATATCATTAATAACCCTAATCCAGCTTGGACAAAACAGCCTTCTGAATTATCTGATGAAGATTACAAAAACTTCTACAGAGAATTATACCCAATGCAGTTCGAAGAACCATTGTTCAACATTCACTTAAATGTAGATTATCCGTTTAACTTAACTGGTATTTTGTATTTCCCGAAATTAGGAAATGATATGCAAATCCAGAAAGATAAAATTCAATTGTACCAAAACCAAGTTTACGTTACCGATAACGTAGAAGGAATTGTACCTGAATTCTTGACAATGTTAAAAGGTGTAATCGATTCTCCAGATATCCCATTAAACGTTTCTCGTTCTGGCTTACAAGCAGATGGAGCTGTTAAGAAAATTTCAAACTACATTACTCGTAAAGTAGCTGATAAATTGAAAGCTTTATTTAATGAAAACCGTGCTGATTTTGAAGCTAAATGGAACGATATTAAAATCGTTTTAGAATACGGAATGCTTTCTGAAGATAAATTCTACGAAAAAGCGGGTGCATTTGTTTTATACCCAACGGTAGATGATACTTACTTTACTTTAGATGAATTAAAAGAAAAACTGAAAGAAAACCAAACGGATAAAGATGGTAAACTAGTAATTCTTTATGCAGGAAATAAAGATGCTCAGCACTCTTACATTCAAGCAGCAAAAGATAAAGGTTACGAAGTATTGCTTTTAGATTCTCCAATTATTTCGCATTTAATTCAAAAAATTGAAGGCGATAACAGCGGATTAACTTTTGTTCGTGTTGACTCTGACCATATTGATAATTTAATCAAGAAAGACGAAAACACAATTTCAAAATTATCTGATGAAGAAAAAGAAACTTTAAAAACTTCATTAGAAGCTTATATTCCAAAAGCTTACAGCGTACAATTGGAAGCTATGGACAGCCAGGCGGCTCCATTTATCATCACGCAGCCAGAATTTATGCGTAGAATGAAAGAAATGAGCCAGACAGGCGGAGGCGGAATGTTCGGAATGGGAAATATGCCAGAAATGTACAATTTGGTTGTAAACACTAATTCTGATTTGGCTTCAAGCATTTTAAATACTGAAGATAAAACACATCAAGAGCACTTGGTAAAACAAGCTTTAGATTTGGCTAAATTATCGCAAAACCTATTGAAAGGAGAAGCTCTTACAGCTTTCGTAAAAAGAAGTTTTGAGATGATTAAATAATCATTCGAAAAGAATATTTTTGAAAATCCTGCAAATTAATTTTTGCGGGATTTTTTTTGCTCCAAAATCACTTTTAAAAAAGGGTGATTCTCCCCTTTTCGAACAGAGTCCGTTTATATAAATTTGAAAATCAATGGATTAATTATAATTTATAAATTCTAGAAATCATGGATAAAAGAAAATTTACGGAGAATGGAGCAATTCTAGCAATTATTAAAGATTTAAAAGAACAAATTAAAGGCAAAAAATTCTCGGATATTACAGACAATAATAATTACCAATATGTTGATCTTGTACAGGAAGGCGGAGGCGTACTTGGAATTGCTTTAATTGGCTATGTTTATGTTCTGGAAAAAATGGGAATACGTTTCCTTAGTTTAGCGGGAACTTCTGCAGGAAGCATTAACACTATGCTGATGGCGGCCGCAGGAACTTGTGACTTAGAAAAATCGGAATGGATTTTAGAATGTTTATGTAATAAAAATTTATATGATTTTGTAGATGGAGATCATGATGCCCGCGAGTTTATCGACGCTTTATTGAGCGATGCAGGAAACTTAAAACTTATCTTAAAAGGTTATCAAGTGGTTGACAATTTTAAAGATGATTTAGGATTGAATCCAGGAAACAATTTTCACCAATGGATGACCAATTTACTATCGCAAAAAGGCATAAAAAATTATGGTGATTTAAAAACTCTAAGAGAAAAAGGAGTTTCAGACGAAAACAAGTTATTTCGATTAGGTCATAATGGAACCAAAGAAGAATACAAACGTGTAGATCATTGGAGTGAAATGGCAATAATAGCTGCTGATATTACCACAGAAAGCAAAATAATCTTCCCAAAAATGATCGATTTATTTTATTCGAATCCAGAAGTTCAAAATCCCGCAGACTTTGTTCGGGCATCAATGTCGATTCCGTTATTTTTTACTCCTTTTAAAATTAAAAATATTCCAACCGGAGTTGATGCTTGGAACAAATGGAACGAAGCGACCTGCCTGCGCACTTCTGTTCCTTCTGAAGTGATGTTTATGGATGGAGGAATTATATCCAATTTTCCCATTGATATTTTCCACGAAAATTTAAATGTCCCCGCGTCGCCTACTTTTGGCATTAAACTGGGTTATGACAAAAATGAAATTAATAAAAATGAAAAATTCCCAAATCTTATAAGTTCAATGTTTGACACAGCACGATACGGTTACGATGCTGAGTTTTTAAGAAAAAATCCAGATTTCAAAAACCTGATTGGCTACATTGACACTGGAACCCATAACTGGTTAAATTTTAACCTGACAGATGATGCCAAAATTGATCTTTTTATTCGCGGGGCGCAGCATGCCGCTGATTTTTTAAACCGCTTTAATTGGGAGGAATATAAGAAAATCAGAAAAGCAAAAAGTGATTATTATAAATCAGTTTGAAACAATTCGTTCACTCTTAATTTGTTAACTATAATTTTTCTTTTACAAAATCGTTATAATATCCTGTAATTCTCTTTACAGGATTTTTTATTGCAATTCATTTTTTATTACATTTGACTGCCTTTTATCTAACACAAAAACAAAAAAACTATTATGAAAAAAACAGCTATCCTACTAACAACAATTTGTGCGTCAGCACTTTTATATGTTTCTTGCTCAAGCAATGATACAGATAATACACCGCCCTCGACAGATTTAACCAATGTCGGAGCATCAATTGCAGTTGACACTTCTAACGAAATGGACCTTAATACAGGACTTTTAGTTACTTCATCATCTACTACCGGAAAAACAACTGAAACTCCTGCAGGCATTTGCGCCGCGATTTCTGTAACTACACCAAACGGAGGAGAATATCCTAAAGTTTTTACAGTAGACTTCGGAACTACTGGATGTAAAGACGAGAATAACTTAACAAGAAAAGGAAAACTTAAAATAACACTTTCTGGATCTGTAATTACAACTGGAAGCAAAATGACAATTGAAAGAATAGATTATTCTATCAATAACATCAAATTAGAAGGAACAATCGAATACACCAATACAACAACTGTTGCTACTATACCACAATGGACTAGAAAAGTAACTAATGGTAAACTTACAGATCTAAAAGGAGGAGTTTACACAAATTCGGGAACTTACACTACTAGACAAATTGCTGGTGTTGACACTCCTTTTGTTTTATCTGACAATGTTTATGAAATAACAGACGGAAGTCACACAGTAACTGCTTCAAACGGAACAACACTAACCTTGACGGTAAAAGAAACATTAGTTAAAAAATACTCTTGTCTTTTTATTTCTAAAGGACAATTAAAAATTCAAGGCGGCATCTTAAACGGCGTAATAGATTATGGAAATAATGACTGTGATGCCCTTTACACTTATACACACGAAAACGGCACTTCATATAGTTTATCGATGTAAAACCTTTTCACACTATACTGTAAATCCCAATTTAGAAATAGATTGGGATTTATTTTTTTTCTAAAAAATAAAACAGCACTCTCTTTACATTTAAACTATTTTCTTTATTTTGCACCCAAATCTAATAAACCACCAATGAAAAAAACATTAATTGCTTTTGTTACTCTTGCCCTACTTGCAGCTTGCAGCAAAAAAGAATCTACTGGTAACGTACATATTACCGGAAACATAAAAGGATTAAAAAACGGAACTTTATATATCCAAAGAATCGTTGACACTTCTCTTGTTGCTATTGACAGTATTAAAATTGACGGGAATTCTGCTTTTGAAAGCAATATTACATTAGATTCACCAGAAATGTTATACCTATTTTTAGATCGCGGTGTAACTAATTCTTTAGATAACAATATTTTATTTTTTGCTGAGCCTGGAAATATCAATATCGAAACTAACTTAGATAACTATATCTCTGGTGCTAAAATTACAGGATCTAAAAATCAAGAGTTATACGAGCAGTATTCTAAAATAAACAGCCGTTTTATAGATGAGAATCTTTCTTTGGTAGAACCTCGTTTTAAAGCAATTAAAAGACAAGATTTAAAAGCAGTAGACAGTATAACTAAATTACAAGAAAACAATATTAAAAGAAAATACTTGTATGCTACAAACTTTGCCTTAAACAATAAAGATCATGAAGTTTCTCCTTATATTGCTTTAGCAGAGATTTATGATATTAATTTAAGATTTTTAGATACAATTCAAAAATCAATGACTCCAAAAGTAGCAAAATCACTTTACGGAAAGAAGTTAACAAAGTATGTTGGAGACTTAAAAAAACAACAGCAAGCTGAAACACCAAAATAATTTCTGATTACAGTATTCATAGAAAAGCCCTGAAAATATTCAGGGCTTTTTTTATGACTTCAAAATAAGCTTTATTTAGCACTATCTCCCCATTATACCTCCAAGGATTGCAAAAACAAAGAAAAGCGCATATATCGCCAAAAGGATGATCATTAAAATACCAAAAAACTTGTAATGTGATTTTAGATAACCAAATGATTCTGTCAATGCCACTGAATCATTATCTCTAAAAGCCTTTTTAGCATTTGAGCTAAATTTAAAAAGATAATATACCGGAAAGAAATACAGAGCTGCCATTACGAAATAAACAGCGCCTATTGCTGCTCCAAAAGAACTGCCGTAAGCTCCCATTCCTGGCATCGAACTTCCCATAGTAGAAAATATAGTCCCAGCAAAAATGGCAAATAAAAGTAAAAATCCGATTCCGATAAAACCGATAATCGATAAGAAATAAGCCCATTTGGCTGTTTCCTTTAAAAAGTCTTTTGCAGTAGAGTCTAACTGCAATTCAAATTTTTCAAATGCTGAAATTTCTTCCATTAGTAAATGTTTTTAGGTTATCTAACAAACATAGGAAAAATATTCTTAAATAGAAATTCCAAATTCCAAATTCCAAATTCCAAATTCCAAATTCCAAATTCCAACCTGAAACTTGAAACCTGAAACTTGAAACTTGGAATTTGGAATTTGGAATTTGGAATTTCCGTAAATAAAAAAACCATTCACAAAGTGAATGGTTTTTTGAGCCGATAGAGGGACTCGAACCCACGACCTGCTGATTACAAATCAGCTGCTCTAGCNATTTTCCGGGTGCAAAGATAAAATTGTTTTTTAATAATCCAAAAAAATTTCACACCTCTCTCTATAATTAAAAAAACCATCACATTTCTGTGATGGTTTCCGTTGAGCCGATAGAGGGACTCGAACCCACGACCTGCTGATTACAAATCAGCTGCTCTAGCCAGCNCATTACGGGTGCAAATATAAAGCGGTTTTTCGTTTTCCCAAAATAAATTTGCACTTTTTTACACTTTTTTTTGCTTATAAAGCGTTGATTTTTTCAATCAATTGATTAGCAGTTTGTTCTAATTCAACATTGATTTGTTTGAAGTGTGCTTTTTTATTTTCAACGTTCTTTGCGTTCACTTTTGTAATCAAAGTATCGAATGCAGCAATAGCCTCATCGATCAAAGCATTCGTTTCTGGAGTTGGATTTCCTGTTGTTGACATCTCAAACAAGTAAACTGCCTCAATAATATCTCCTAATACGAAGTTGATGTCTTTCTTTAAATTCTTAACGTTTGCCATTTTTAATATAATTTTAATTTGCGTCTGCAAAAGTACACATAATCCTGAAATTACGTGCTATGAAATGTAAATTTCTAAAATTGAAGCTTTTCCGCTTAAATTAAATGCATTTATCGCAGCTGGAACCAACACAGTATCTCCTTTAATGTAAGTATGTTTAAATCCGTCATATTCGATTTCGAAGCTTCCTTCAATACACATATATACTGTAAATGTTTCTCCATTTTTAGACACATTTACTTTATCTTCTAACGGAATAAAATTGGTTGTAAAGTACGGGCAGTCAACAACTGTATTAGATGTATTTGCTTTAGAATCGTATTTCTTTTGAGTATCTACTTTATTATAGTTGATTGCATCTAGTGCTAAATCTACGTGAAGTTCTCTTTTATTTCCGTTGGCATCTACCCTGTCAAAATCGTATAAGCGATAAGTGATATCAGATGTCTGCTGAATTTCGGCAACAACCAAACCTGCTCCAATTGCGTGAACAGTTCCTGTTTCTAAAAAGAAAACATCACCAGATTTTGCTTTCACATCGTCTAAGATCGAAACCAAAGTATTGTCATGTAAATGTTTTAAGTATTCTTCTTTACTTGAATTTTCTTTAAAACCAACAATAATTCTTGCATCTGCATCTGCCTGCATTACGTACCACATTTCTGTTTTTCCAAATGAATTGTGACGTTCCTTCGCTAATTTATCGTTTGGATGCACTTGAATAGAAAGATCTTCTCTTGCATCAAGATATTTAAAAAGCAGCGGAAATTGTTTTCCAAAACGCTCGTAAACTTTAGTTCCTAAAATTGCATCTGGAGTTTCGTCAATGAGGTCCATCAAAGATTTTCCTTTTAGATCTCCGTTTGCAACCACACTTACATCTCCTTCTACAGTAGATAATTCCCAGCTTTCGCCAGTAATTGTAGAAACGATTGGTTTATTCAGAATTGTTTTTAGTTTTTCTCCTCCCCAGATTCTTTCTTTCAAAATCGGTTCAAATTGTAATGGGTATAAATTTTGGCTCATTTTTTTTTAAGGTTTTAGGCTAATATCTAAGTTTAATTAATTCTATTTTTTCTAATTTATGATACTAATTCTTTAACGGTTTCTAAGGCTTTCGGTATATGTTTCGCAGCATTAACGCTGTCAAATATCGAAATTACCAAACCATTTCTATCAATAATATATGTGACACGTCCCGGCAGCAGTCCGAACAAATTGTTTCGAACACCAAAAAGCTTTCTTAATCTTTTATCTTGATCTGACAGTAAAATAAAAGGCAATTGATGCTTAGCAGCAAATTTGTGATGTGATTTTACACTATCACTGCTAATCCCGATTACCTCAGCACCCAAATCTTTGAAGTCTTCATATTGATCCCGAAAACTGCAGGCTTCTGTTGTACAGCCAGGCGTATTATCTTTTGGATAAAAATAAATCACCAGTGGTTTTCTACCTAAAACACTCTGGCTTTCAAAAATTTCTCCATGATTGTTTTTCGCAGTAAAATTCGGAACTATATCTCCTATTTTTAATGACATTTTTTATTCTCCTTTATAAGTTACAAAATTGCGGTCGGTTTCATTCAGCACGATTTCTAAATCAAATTCTGGCTGAATTCTTTTTCTAATTTTATTCCATATCACAACCGCTATATTTTCTGCAGTTGGATTTAAATCTAAAAATTCTGGAACGTCCAGATTTAGATTTTTGTGATCAAACGGAATTTCTACTTCTTCGCGTATAATATCCGCTAATACTTTCACATCTAAAACAAAACCAGTTTCCGGGTCAATTTTTCCTGTAACACTTACTGTTAAACCATAATTGTGACCATGAAAATTAGCATTGTTGCATTTTCCAAAAATAGCATCGTTTTTTTCAAATGACCAATCTTTTCGATGTAGTCGATGTGCAGCATTAAAATGTGCTTTTCTTGATATGGTTACTCTCATTCTAGGTTTTTGGTTAGTTTGGATTAAAGTTTATGATCTTCTAAATAATGATAAAATTCATCAAAAATTATTTTAAACCAAACGGTATATATTTCGGGCTGTTTCTGAATATCGGTTTTTACATCCTCAATTTTCATCCATTTCCAATCCTCTACTTCTTCTGTATTGATATTCGGATCTTCATTGTAATATCCAATCATTACGTGATCCAGCTCATGTTCTGTTAATCCATTGTCAAAAGGCGCTTTGTAAATAAAATGGAACAGCTCTTTCAAATCTGTTTTAAATCCCATTTCTTCAAACAGCCTTCTGCTTCCTGCCTCAATATTAGTTTCGCCTTCACGCTGGTGGCTGCAGCAAGTGTTTGTCCACAGCAAAGGAGAATGATATTTTTGATGCGCGCGCTGCTGCAGCATTATTTCATTCTGCTCATTTAAAACAAAAACTGAAAATGCACGGTGCAAAAGCGCCTTTTCGTGTGCCTCTAATTTTGGCATTAAACCAATCTGCTCATCATTTTGATTGACTAGTATTACGTTTTCTTCTGTCATAGTGCTTCTTAATCAAACAAAAATACGAAAAAAGAAATGGCTTAAAAATCCTAATTAAGATTGTAAAAAATCTAAATTCAGAATACATTTCTATTTTTCTGATTTACAACCTAATAAATTGTATTCAAAAATTAAAAGCTGTTAAAATTAAGACATAAAAACTAGATAGTATTATTTTACGTAACTAATAAAAAGTTAAAACACACTTAAAAAAATCTGAATTATTTCAAAGTCAGCTTTTTGAGGCAAATCACATCGTATCTTTGAATAGAAATTTTAAGCCTCACAAAAAATCTGATTGAATACCTTAAACTTTATTAATTTGTTTATGAAATCAAAAACTCAATTTATCAGCCTTTGCTTTTTATTACCGCTTTTTATTTTGCAGGCGTGCGGACAAAATACTAAAAAGCAGACAAAATCTACTTCTATGGAAAATGTAATTAATAAATCTGGAAATCCTTATTACTCTAATACCGACACTACTAAATTGAATGTTAGTGATGCGGAATGGAAAAAAGTTTTGCCAGCAGATGTTTATGCGGTAATGCGTGAAGCAGATACCGAAAGACCTTTTACAGGAAAATATTGGAACACAGACGAAAAGGGAACGTACTACTGCGCTTCTTGCGGTAATAAACTTTTTAGATCTACGGCGAAATTCTCCAGCAGCTGCGGATGGCCGAGCTTCTTTGAACAAGACGATAAAAAGAGTATTGTTTTTAAAGAAGATAACTCTATTGGAATGGAAAGAATTGAAGCGCTTTGCGGACGCTGCGGCGGACATTTAGGTCATTTGTTTGATGATGGCCCCGCTCCTACAGGAAAACGCTACTGTATGAATTCGATCGCTCTTGATTTTGTTCCAGACCCTAAATAATTGATCATGAAAAATATACTTTTAATATGTTTTTTAGCGCTTTCGCTGAATGGTTTTTCGCAAAATAAAAAAGCTTCTAATCTCGAAACGATTACACTTGGCGGAGGCTGCTATTGGTGTGTCGAAGCAGTTTATGAAGATTTAAACGGAGTAAAATCTGTTGTCTCTGGATTTTCTGGCGGAAATGTTGCCAACCCGACTTATGAGGAAGTTTGCACTGGAAAAACTGGTCATGCAGAAGTAGTTCAGATTACTTATGATAAAAACGTGACTGATATTAATGAAATCTTCAAAGTCTTTTTTACTGTTCACGATCCAACGACTTTAAATCGTCAAGGTGCAGATGTTGGAACTCAATATCGTTCTGTAATTTTTTATAAAAATGCCGAACAGAAAAAAGCCGCCGAAAGCATTATTGCAGAATTGAATAAAGCAAAAGTGTATAAAAACCCGATTGTGACTAAAGTGGAACCTTTTAAAGCTTTCTACAAAGCCGAAGATTATCACCAAAATTACTATGCAAACAACAA
The DNA here is from genome assembly GCF_001429295.1 of Flavobacterium sp. Root935. Lineage (GTDB taxonomy): Bacteria > Bacteroidota > Bacteroidia > Flavobacteriales > Flavobacteriaceae > Flavobacterium. The sequence continues at coordinate 83,935 of NZ_LMJL01000001.1, forward strand.
AAACCAGCCGTATTGCAAAATGGTGATTCAGCCTAAATTAGAAAAGTTTGAAAAAGTCTTTAAATACAAACTCAAAAAGAAATAAAAACCCATAAAAAAAGGGAAATGAATTAACTCATTTCCCTTTTCTTTTAGATTTATTTTAAAACTATTTTTTAGCTACTTTTTTAAATCGCATCATCGGCACGTCGCCCTGAATTAAATTTAGTTTTCCATCTTCAATAGAATAACTAGTGATTTTTTTCATTTGCTGTAAAAACTGCTGTTCTCCGCCGCCTTCACAAAACATCATAGTAGTTGGTCCAGGCTCTCCAAAAGTTAATGATTTTCCGTTTAATGTATAAGGTGCGCTATATCCGTTGCATCCATTATTACCATACACTTTTGTTTCTTTTTGGTCAAAAGTAATCTGCGGTTTTTTATTTGGATACAATCCTTCAAAAGCAATTCTTGGTCCCGAAATATATTCTAATTCCCAAGTTGTATCATATAAATTTGCTGCGCCTTTAGTGTCTTTCGATGCCATACAAGAAGTCAATAATAAGGTTAAAACAGAAACGACTGCGAGTGTGTATTTTTTCATAAATGTGTTTTTAAAGATTATTGTAATTTGTTTTTTAAAGATTAAAATTATTCTCTACATATTCTTTTCTCAATATTCGTGCCCAGTTATCAGATTTATTAGGTTTAAATTGGACTATAAAATGTAATTTTCTGACTCTAAGTTATATTATTTTATTTAAAATTCTCTTAGCCAAATATTTAAATTCCAATTTAGGATTGCATTTTTTTTGTAATTTGCAGAAATCAAAAAACCAAAAACATCAATCAAAAACCAAAAACATGAAACAATTTCTCGTATTGTTTGCCTTATTATTTAGTTTGTCTCGAGTACAATCACAGGAAAATCTCCCAACAGATTATCTCTCAAAAGAATTTCACAAAGAACGCCGCGATGCTTTTAGGGCTTTAATGCCGGCCAATTCTGCTGCAGTAATTTTTTCGTATCCCGAAAGAGTTTTTTCAAGAGACATCAATTACAATTTTCATCAAAATCCTGATATGTATTATTTAACAGGATATAAAGAACCAGATGCTGTTTTATTACTTTTTAAAGAACCGCAAGGAACTGAAAAATATAGCGAAGTTCTTTTTGTGAGAGAAAGAAATGCGCAAAAGGAAACATGGACTGGAAGACGCTTAGGAGTTGAAGGCGCAAAATCTAAATTAGGATTTGAAAAAGTTTACAACGGAAAAGATTTCAAAGACTTTGAACTTGATTTCAAAAAATTCGATAAAATTATTTATGACGAATCTTCTCCTGGAATTCACGATAACACGTACGATCCAGCAGATTTATTTAACTTAATTCAAGTTTTTAAAACAAAGGCAGGCATTGTAAATGATGATAAAACTTCAACAGAAACTTATGCCAACATCACTAATTCTTTAAGAGAAATAAAAACTCCAGAAGAAATAGAATTAATGCGAAAATCGGTTAAACTTTCCTGCATTGCCCACAATGAAGTTATGAAAGCAGTTGGTCCAGATATGAGTGAAAATGAAGCTGACGGAATTCATGCTTATATTCACAGACATTATGGCGCCGAAGGCGAAGGTTATCCGCCAATTGTAGGCGCTGGAGCAAACGGATGTATTTTGCATTATGGAGAAAACAACGCTCTAAAAATTGACAATCAATTGTTATTAATGGATGTTGGCTCTGAATATCACGGTTATTCTGCCGATGTGACCAGAACAGTTCCGGCAAACGGAAAATTCACTCCAGAACAAAAAGCAATTTATGATTTGGTTTATGAAGCGCAGGAAGCCGTTTTTAAAATTTGCAAGCCAGGAACTCCGTTTCAGGATTTAAACAAAATATCCAGAGAAGTTATTGCAAACGGTCTTATCAAATTGGGCATTATTACAGATCCAAAAGATGCGAGAATTTATTATCCGCACAGCTGTTCGCACTTTCTTGGCTTAGATGTTCATGACAAAGGAAATTATATGAGCGCTCTGAAAGAAAATATGATTTTTACTGTTGAACCTGGAATTTATATTCCTGCAAATAGTAAATGTGATAAGAAATGGTGGAACATCGGCGTTCGTATCGAAGATGATATTTTGATCACAAAAGATTCATACGAAAATCTTTCTGCCGAATCTCCAAGAAAATGGCAGGATGTTGAAGCTTTAGCCAAACAGAAAAGCAATTTTAATGATATGAAGTTTCCTAAAATATAATTTAATATTTTGCCACAGATTAAAATGATGACAATGATTTTTCTAAAGATTAATCTGTGAGAATCTTTTTAATCTGTGGCTAAAAAACATTTCAAACTAAAAACTAATTTTCCCGTACTTTGCATTCTTAAATTAGTTTAAAATGAAAGCACTTACCTTCTCTTCTTTCGGAGATTCGGATGTTTTAGAATACATCGAAATCCCAAATCCGCAGTTAAAAAACGATGAGATTTTAGTCGAAATGAAAGCCATCGGCTTAAATTTTGCCGATGTTTATAGACGAAAAGGAAATTATCACTTAAAAGGGAACCCGCCTTTTATTGCCGGCTATGAAGGTGCCGGAATTGTTGTAGACGCCAATAACCATCCGGAATATAAAATTGGTGATCGTGTGGCTTTCGCCGATGTTCCTTTTGCCAATGCAGAGTTGGTTGCAGTCAATATCAATCATGTACTTCCTCTTCCAGAAGCTATTTCTTTTGAAACCGCAGCTTCTGTTTTATTACAAGGCTTAACGGCACATTATTTAGCAACGGACAGTCATAAAACTAAAGAAGGCGAAACAGTATTAATTCATGCAGCTGCTGGCGGCGTTGGCCAGATTCTAACACAAATCAGCAAACTTCTAGGAGCCAATGTTGTCGGATTAACCTCATCTGCAGATAAAGCCAAAATTGCTCTTCAACAAGGTGCAGATCAAGTTTTTCTTTATGGTGAAGATTGGAAATCGGAGATTTTTAAAGTAATCCCAAAAGGCGTTGACGTTGTTTATGACAGCATCGGAAGCACTTTAACTGACAGCTTTGAAGTCACTAAAGAATGCGGTCAAGTTGTTTTCTTCGGAATGGCGGGCGGCGATCCAGAACCTGTAAACCCGAGAATGTTAATGGATACTTCGAAAACTTTAACTGGCGGCGATTTATGGAGTTATTTAAATTCTAAAGAAGAAAGAATCAAAAGATCCAATCAATTATTCAATTGGATTATTGATGGGAAAATCAAACTTTCTGAACCCACCTCTTTTAAATTATCAGAAGGAAAATTGGCACACGATTATTTAGAAAGCAGAAAAAGTACAGGAAAGATTATTTTGATTCCTTGATATTTAGTTTTCAGTTTTCGGTCTCAGTTTTCAGTACAATCTTGTCATCCTGAAGAAGGAAGGATGACAAATATTAACTACAATTGATTAACTTCAATCTTCGTCAATTCAGATAATTCTAAAATTCTTTCTACATCATTTTTATTGGCAACAAAAAACAAATAATTATCGCCAAAAGTTTCATACGTCAATAATTCGAGATTTGACTTTTCTAGTTCCGATTGAATGTAAGGAAACAAATCATGACTATAGGTTTCTTCTGGATATTCGAAAGTAAAATCTTCACCAATTAAATTAGAAATAAAATATTCAGCATCTTCGGGATCAAATTTCCAGTCGCTGTTCCAGGCATCAATACTTTCAAAAAAGGCAAAATGATCTTCTACCATACTGTGATATTCTTTTGCTTCTTTTTTATAATTTTTGAAAAGCTTTTTAGATTGCTTTTTTAGTTCTTTTTCTTCGATATTTCCTCTTGAAACCAATTGTATAAACTCTTCAAAATCTGATTCTGTTGCGGGTTCATTTGCTAACAGATTTTCAGAGGAAGGAAGTTCTACAGTTTCTGGAATTTCAAGATTTAAATATTGGCAGATTCCCTGCAGCACTTTTTTAAAATCCCTAATTCCTATTTCCTGTGTTTCATTTTTAGGATTATCAATATCCAGTTTTTCTGTATCTAACAATCCTTTCGTATAATCTAAAAAGTGCGTACTGGAATATAAAATTTTGAAATCGTTTGTTTCCAAACTATTGGTACAACAGAAGAAAATGATAAAATTATTAATAACACGTTTCAAATATTTTTTCACTTCTGGACCTGGTTCAGAATAAAACTGAATATGAATAAAATCGTATTCTAATCCTTGCTGGATTGTTTCTTCTGAAAGTGCTCCAATGTCAATCTTTTTGTAAAGTTCATTTAAAACTTCATAAGCATTATTGAAACCAGCTTTTTGAATTTCTGCCTTGGCTTCTTCATGATCTAATGAATACGGAAATGAATAAAGATTTACATAAACAGGATCGTAAATTCCTTTCATTTTGAATTCAACACTATTTGATTCGTGATACAAATAACCGTAAATAGAATTAATAACATCAAAAGAAATTATAGATTTTGGATCGTTATTTCTATTAAATAAATTGGAAAAGATATTTATCATGGAAGGCGCTTATAAATTTATAGGTAAATCTTAGTCGTTTGAGTATTTAAAACTTTGATTCATTTTATCAAAAGGAATAACATCATTCACAATTGATTCTAATTCTACATCCGTTAATAATCCTCTTGCTGATTCTTTTATTTTTGGAGAGACATTTATTTCGTAATCTATAATTTCACGCTTTAAAATATCTTCTAAAATAAATCTTTGACGAGTACTTAAATATCTTTTATGCGATTTAAAAACAGATTCCAGATCACTTCTAAATTCTTCATCGCTGAGTTCGTTGTAAACATCCTGCTGCGACATGTCTATCAATAAAACTTTAAAGATAAAATCCTGTAGATTTTTTGCCAAATAATTAACTTCGTTCATGTCATGCCAGACAAAAACAATTGGCACTTCTCCGTTGTCTTCTTCATTTAGAAAAAAACAATAATGATCTCCACCTCCGCTTTTTGCAAAAGGAATAAATTTAAAATCAGAATTTATATTTCGATAATTATCCGGATCTCTAAGTTCTTCGATTTCTTCGGCTACAGATTTCAAATTCAGCGATTCGAAATCATAAGAATGCAAAAGTAATGGCGGATTATCTTTTAAAGTTGGATAAACTTCCGCATACCAATTTGGCCCATATTCTCCAATATTGAGCATGCCGTCGGCTTCTAATTGTTTGTATAAAAGCGGGAATTCAAATCCGTGTTTTGTTTCAATTTCTTGTATCGTCATCTTTGGGGGCTATTCGATTAAAATCAAATCACTAAGATAACAATCTTTTTACTACACAAGAAATCTGAAGGTCAATTATTTCAAGGATTCCGCAATCATTAAAGCACATTTTTCACCGTCGATTGCTGCAGAAATGATTCCTCCGGCATAACCTGCACCTTCTCCACACGGGTATAATCCTTTTATTTGTAAATGCTCATAAGTTATAGGATCTCTCGGAATTCTAACTGGCGATGAAGTTCTGCTTTCGGGCGCGTGTAAAATTGCTTCGTTGGTTAAATAACCGCGCATTGATTTTCCAAAATCCTGAAAACCCTGACGCATAATTTGCGTTAAAAATCCCGGAAAAACCTGCCCCATTTCTACCGAAGTAGTTCCTGGAACATAAGATGTTTTCGGAATATCTGATGAAACTTTACTTTGCGTAAAATCAATCATTCGTTGTGCTGGAACTTTTTGAGTTTGTCCCGCTAAATGCCATGCTTTTTGTTCGATACTTTTTTGAAATTCCATTCCGGCCAAAGCGCCGAATTTTGCAAAAGGTTTAAAATCTTCCAATTTTAATTCAACTACAATTCCAGAATTTGCCGTTGATTGGTCACGCTTAGATGGTGACCAGCCGTTTGTAACCACTTCACCCGGACTTGTTGCACAAGGAGCGATTACACCTCCTGGACACATACAGAAAGAATACATGCCGCGGCCGTTTACTTGTTTTACGATAGAATATGGCGCTGGTGGCAAATGCTCTCCACGATAATCACAGCTGTACTGAATACTGTCGATTAATTCTTGCGAATGTTCTGCACGCACTCCTAAAGCAAATGGTTTGGCTTCTATTAAAATTTTCTTTTTATCTAATAATTCAAAAATATCTCGTGCCGAATGTCCTGTTGCCAAGATCAATTTATTGGCGTGAATTTTATCTCCATTTTGAGTTACAATTCCTTCAACTTCGTTGTTTTTTACCAGAATATCACTTACTCGGGTTTCAAACAAAACCTGACCGCCAAACTCGATAATTTTTTCACGAATATCTTCAATAATTTTAGGAAGTTTATTGGTTCCAATATGCGGATGCGCCTCTACCAAAATATCTTCTGAAGCTCCAAAAGCCACTAAAAGTTCTAAAATTCTAGTTACATCGCCGCGCTTTTTAGATCGAGTATATAATTTTCCGTCAGAATATGTTCCTGCTCCTCCTTCACCAAAACAATAATTTGAGTCTTCGTTTACGATATGTTCCCTGTTAATTGCTTTTAAATCGCGTCGACGTCCGCGAACGTCTTTTCCGCGTTCCAGTACAATTGGCTTTAAACCTAACTCAACTAATTGCAATGCTGCAAAAAGTCCAGCCGGACCAGCGCCGACAACAATAACTTCTTGAGCATTTGAAACATCTTTATATTTAGGAAGTTCGATTTTAGTTTCCTGAAAAGGTTCGCCTTTTAAATAAATAAGAACTTTTAAATTGATTTTAATTGCCTTTTGACGTGCATCAATCGAGCGTTTCAAAATAGAGACATGCTGAATTTCTGTTGTAGAAACCTTAATTTGTCTAGACAAATGGTCTTTCAGCAATGATTCGTTTGCAGCAATTTCTGGCGATACTTGAAGTAAAAGTTCTTTAGGCATTTTTTCTTTTTTATTCTATTAGCTTTTCTTTCTATGAAAAGAACATGCAAAAGTAGTATTTTGAAATGAGAATATTTGTACGTTTGAAAAAACTAAAATAATGGAAATAAAAAACATTGAACACCTTCTACATAATGTATCAATTATTGAACAAAAATATAACTCACTAGCTGAAACAACAGGTGAACATTATAATGTGTTTGATATTTTAGGAAAAAGAAGTGATGAATTATCGCATTCATTGATAATTTCAAATTTATTAAATGCTAAAGGTAAGCATGGGCAAAAAGACTTATTCTTAAAATTGTTTATTGATATTATACAACTTAAATTTTTTCCAAACATTGTTAAACAAAATTTTTTCCATAATTTCAACACCTTAGCAAGTAAGGCAATAACTGAAAAATTTGCAGGAGAAATTAATGATGATGAAGGAGGAAGAATTGATATCATCATTAATCAAGGAAACACTAATATCATTATTGAAAACAAAATTTACGCTAAAGATCAAAAGTCACAGCTGTTAAGATATTATAATTATGACAAAAATGCGCCCATAATATATTTAACATTAGACGGAAAAGATGCAAGTCAAAATTCAAAAAAAAGTATAGAAAACGGCCAAGAATATATTTGCATTTCATATGAAAATGAGATAATTCTTTGGATCGAAAAATGTATTGAAAAAGTTGCTAACAAACCAATTATACGAGAAACATTAATTCAATATCTAAATTTAATTAACAGCATTACAAATCAATCAACAAACAACATTATGAGTGAAGAAATAAAAGAATTAATTAAAAGAGATTTTGGATCAGCAAGTGAAATCGTAAAAAATTATAATGAAGCTAAAAATGATATTTGTAACAAAATTCGAGATACAATAAAAAGTATACTAAAATCAAAACTAGACCACAAATATGAAATAACATATGCAGGAAGTCCAATTTCTGAAAAAAATTCAAAGATATTTCTTGAATTAAAAGAATATAAAGATAACGGAATTTTTTTTGGAATAGAGCCCTTCAGTGGTAATGGAAACAAAAGAAACGAATTGTTTCTTGGAATTCTTGATATTCAGAAAAACAACAAAGCGTATTTTGACAAATATTTTTCTAAAGGCAGTTGGTGGGTTGAAAAAATAAATTTCAGACCTTTTGAAGATTATCAAATTGATTTTAGCAATCTTGATTTTCTAAGTCTGCTTGCCAAAAATGAAGACAAACAAATCCAATTGGCTAAAGAATTGGCCGATCAAATTATTACATATGTTCATTCACAAGAAGAATATATTCTAAAAATATGTAAAGAAATTAAACAGAATACCTAATCATCAAAGAATTATTTTCAACAGAGACTTTGTACCTTTGCACCTTAGAACCTAAGTACCTTTAGAAAAAAATGTCTAGAAAAATAAAATTAATTTGGGATTTTCGCGGTCCGGCTTCTGCGAAAACTGCAGAACATCACGAAATTCATTTAAAAGAATATATTGTTATCGAAAAACTACCTTTAAATATCACTGGTTTTAACATCATAAACGATATGCACGCCACAGCATTTATGGTGGTTGAAGAACCAAATATGATTCAGGTGAGAGATGCTTTGAAACCGCATCGAGGGGAAGTTTATTCTGAGTAAGATGTGAAATGAAAAATGTGAGATGTTTGTATCTAAAAATACATTTTACATCTCACATCTCACATTTAACTTATAACTAGTTAGCAACTTCACTAATAAATTTAATACGCATTAAACGCAATTCATCAATATCGTAGTCCCCGTCAAATTCTTTTAGAGCGTCTTCGATTTTATCCGATTCTGATTCCATGAAATAATCGTGAATTTCTTCCTGCTGATCATCATCAAGCATATCATCAATCCAATATTTGATATTCAGTTTTGTTCCCGAATAAACAATCTGCTCCATTTCTTTAATTAAAGCATCCATCGACAAACCTTTTGCAGAAGCGATATCGCTTAGCGGTAATTTTCGATCGATATTTTGAATGATATATAATTTATTGGCAGAATTTACTCCTGTAGATTTTACAACTAAATCGTCTGGACGAATAATATCGTTGTCATCAACATATCTGCTGATTAAAGCAACAAACTCGCTTCCGTATTTTTTTGCTTTTCCTTCTCCAACTCCATGAATGTTGTATAATTCAGTTAGTGAAATTGGATATTTTAAAGCCATGTCTTCAAGTGAAGGATCTTGAAAAACAACAAAAGGAGGAACACCTAATTTTTTAGCTACTTTTTTACGCAGTTCGCGCAGCATACCCATTAAAACTTCATCGGCTGTTCCAGTTGATTTTGATGACGCAACAATTGCTTCGTCATCGGCTTCACTGTATTCGTGGTCTTCCGACATCATAAACGAAACTGGACTTTGGATAAAATCCAAACCTTCCTGCGTAATTTTAATTACACCGTAAGTTTCAATATCTTTAGACAAATAACCTGAAACCAGAACTTGTCTTAATAATGCCATCCAATATTTTTCGTCGTGGTCTGAGCCAGAACCAAAATATGGCTGTGTATCTGTTTTGTGCGCTTTAATAACGGCGTTTATGCGTCCTATTAAAGTAAACACAATTTCTTTTGATTTGTAAATATGTTTGGTGTCGCGAACAATCTCCAGCAATTTAACCACTTGTTCTTTGGCTTCGATTTTGTTTTTAGGATTACGAACGTTATCATCCATATCTGCGCCTTCTCCTGTTTCGCTGTCGAATTCTTCACCAAAATAATGAAGCAGGAATTTTCTACGCGACATTGAGGTTTCGGCGTAAGCCACAACTTCCTGTAAAAGTGCAAAACCAATTTCTTGTTCGGCAACTGGTTTTCCAGACATAAATTTCTCTAACTTTTCTACATCTTTATAGGAGTAGTAAGCCAAACAATGTCCTTCTCCGCCATCACGTCCGGCACGACCTGTTTCTTGATAATAGCTTTCTAATGATTTTGGAATATCGTGGTGAATTACAAAACGAACGTCTGGTTTGTCGATTCCCATTCCGAAAGCAATCGTTGCAACTACCACATCTACGTCTTCCATCAAAAACATATCTTGATGTTTGGCGCGGGTTTTTGCATCTAAACCTGCATGATAAGGAACAGCACTAATTCCGTTCACTTGTAAAACTTCGGCAATAGATTCTACTTTTTTACGGCTCAAGCAGTAAATAATTCCAGATTTGCCTTTATGTTGTTTGATAAATCGAATAATATCCGACTCAATGTTTTTAGTTTTTGTTCGAACTTCATAATATAAGTTCGGTCTGTTGAATGATGCTTTAAAAGTATTAGCATCAGACATGTCCAAATTCTTTAGAATATCTTCTTGAACTTTTGGAGTTGCAGTAGCAGTAAGTCCAATAATTGGCACTTTACCTAATTGCTTAATAATATGTCGCAGATTTCTATATTCTGGCCTAAAATCATGTCCCCATTCTGATATACAATGCGCTTCATCAATGGCAACAAAAGAAATTGGCACGCTTTGTAAAAAAGACACATATTCTTCTTTTGTTAAAGATTCTGGGGCTACATATAAAAGTTTGGTTAATCCCGAAGTAATATCTTTTTTAACCTGAGCTATTTCTGTTTTGGTAAGAGAGGAATTTAATACGTGCGCTATTCCATTTTCTGACGAAAGACTTCGAATAGCATCGACCTGATTTTTCATCAAAGCAATCAGTGGAGAAACAACGATAGCTGTTCCTTCCTGAATTAAAGCGGGTAATTGATAACAAAGAGACTTTCCACCGCCTGTCGGCATAATTACGAAAGTATTATTCTTACCTAAAATACTCGTAATGACTTGCTCCTGCAAGCCTTTAAATTGGCTAAAGCCGAAATACTTCTTTAATTCTTTATGTATTTCAATTTCGTTTGAATTCATTCTCTATATTAACTGTATTTTGTATAAATTTGCAACACATAAAGATACAACTTTCTTTTATACATACAAATTTTAAATATTCTGATTTGATCACAAAAGAAAATATATTGGCGATAGCCAAAAAAACAATACTCTCTGAAAGTGAAGCAATTACAAAACTAATTGATTTTCTAGACGAAAATTTCTACGAAGCAGTACAGCGCATCTACGAAACTAAAGGTCGTCTAATCGTTACAGGAATCGGAAAAAGCGCGATCATTGCTCAAAAAATGGTTGCCACTTTTAACTCTACAGGAACTCCTTCTATGTTTTTGCACGCTGCCGAAGCGATTCACGGTGATCTAGGAATGATACAAAATGAAGATGTTATTATTTGCATTTCTAAAAGCGGTAACAGTCCAGAAATCAAAGTCTTGGTTCCATTATTAAAAAGATTTGGAAATACCTTGATTGCGATTACAGGTAATATAACTTCATTCTTAGCAAAAGGTTCTGATTATATTTTAAATACTACAGTTAACACAGAAGCCTGCCCTATTAATTTAGCTCCAACAAACAGTACTACAGCACAACTCGTAATGGGCGATGCCTTAGCGGTTTGTTTAATGGAAATGCGAGATTTTAAACCTGAGGATTTTGCAGTTTATCACCCAGGCGGTGCTTTAGGAAAAAAACTTTTGCTTCGTGTAAAAGACATGATAGAACATTCGTTAAAACCAGCAGTTACACCAGATACTTCGATCAAAAAAGCTATTTTCGAAATTTCAGAAAAGAGATTAGGTGTAACGGCAGTAATTGAAGACAATAAAATTATTGGAATTATTACTGATGGAGACATCCGACGAATGCTAAATGACGTAGATACTATTGCGGACTTAACTGCAAGGGATATTATGTCTAAAAACCCTAAAGTAGTTTCTTCAGAGACTATGGCAGTTGATGCATTAAATATTTTAGAAGATTTCTCTATAACACAACTGATTGTTGCTGACAATGGAGAATACAAAGGAGTTTTACATTTACATGACATTTTAAAAGAAGGAATCGTATAATGGCAAAGAAAAATCTTGGCGAGATGTCATTTTTGGATCATCTTGAAGAACTTAGATGGTTATTAGTTAGAAGTACAATTGCAATATGCATTATGGCATTTGTTACTTATTTTATAAGTGATTATTTATTTGATCAAATTATTTTAGGCCCAATTCGACCTACATTTTTTACTTACGTATGGTTCTGCGATTTATCCCATCAATTGAATTTCGCAGAAAGTATTTGTATTACAGAGCTGAATTTTATTATTCAGAATACCGAAATGGAAGGTCAGGTCAATATTTTTGTATGGATGTGCCTTTTAGCGGGTTTCATCTTGAGTTTTCCTTACATCTTGTGGGAAATTTGGAAATTTATCAGCCCTGCCCTGTATGAGAAAGAAAGAAAAAATGCAAAAGTATTCATCTTCGTTTCTTCTTTACTTTTCTTTTTAGGAGTATTGTTTGGATACTTTGTCGTAATTCCGATGTCGGTAAATTTCGTTGCCACTTTCTCTGTAAGTGATGTTGTAAAAAACCAATTTACACTTGAATCTTATATGGGAATGGTAAAAACAAGTATTCTTGGAAGTGCCATATTTTTTGAATTACCAATCGCCATTTATTTCTTAACTAAATTAGGCTTGGTAACTCCTGAATTTTTAAGAAAGTACTGGAAATACGCCGTAATACTTATTTTAATTATTGCTGCTATTGTTACACCGCCAGACGTCGTAAGCCAGACAATTGTGGCAATTCCAATGTTAATTATTTACGAGGTTAGTATCCTAATTTCGAAGGTTGTATATAGAAATAAATTAAAAGAAAACAATGTCTGATATCATTCAAGAATTTAACGACTATCGTTCTAAAATGAACGAAAAACTGCTTGCTGACAATAACAAAATTGTAAAGCGAATTTTTAATCTTGATACCAATGCTTATGCGCCAGGAGCTCTAGATGTAAAAACAAAGGAACTTTTAGGTTTAGTTGCATCTGCTGTTTTAAGATGTGATGACTGTGTAAAATATCACTTAGAAACAAGTTATAAAGAAGGTGTTTCTAAAGAAGAAATGATGGAAGCGATGGGAATTGCAACTCTTGTGGGAGGAACTATCGTTATTCCTCACTTAAGAAGAGCTTACGAATTTTGGGAAGCTTTAGAAGAAGCAGGGAAATAATTAGAAAATGTGCCAATTTGATAATTAGATAATTTCTCCTGAAATACGTTAATTATTTAATTTTGAAGCACAAATTCTAAATTTGAAAAACGCAATAATTTGTTAATTGATTTATCAAATCGATTATTTTAAATTTATTTTGTCTTTCAAATCAAATTATAAAATTGAATTTGAGATCGTTTTTTCATTATCTCATTATCTAATTTTCAAATTATCTAATTAAAAAAAATGAAGCTAAGAGCCGATAATTTAATCAAAACCTATAAAGGAAGAAGTGTTGTAAAAGGAATTTCTGTTGAAGTAAATCAAGGGGAAATTGTGGGGCTTTTGGGTCCAAATGGTGCGGGAAAAACAACGTCTTTTTACATGATTGTTGGATTAGTAAAACCAAATCAGGGAAACATTTACCTTGATGATTTGAATATTACCGATTATCCGATGTACAAACGTGCTCAGCAAGGAATTGGTTATCTGGCACAAGAAGCTTCTGTTTTTAGAAAATTAAGTATTGAAGATAACATCTTGAGTGTTTTACAATTGACTAAACTTTCTAAAGAAGAGCAGATTGCTAAAATGGAAAGTTTAATTGAAGAATTTAGTTTAGAACATATCCGTACCAACCGAGGCGATTTACTTTCTGGAGGTGAGCGTCGTCGTACTGAAATTGCACGTGCATTGGCAACCGATCCAAAATTTATTTTATTGGATGAACCTTTTGCAGGTGTTGACCCAGTTGCGGTTGAAGATATTCAGAGAATTGTAGCGCAGTTAAAAAACAAAAATATCGGAATCTTAATTACCGATCACAACGTTCAGGAAACTTTAGCTATTACGGATAAAACATATTTAATGTTCGAAGGAGGAATTCTAAAAGCAGGAGTTCCAGAAGAATTGGTAGAAGACGAAATGGTTCGCCGCGTTTATCTAGGACAAAACTTTGAGCTTCGTAAGAAAAAATTAGAGTTTTAAGAACATTATATGTGAAAGGTGAAAGGTAAAAAGTGAAATGTAAATTACTTTTTACCTTTCACTTTTCACCTTTTACTCGACAGTAATAAACTGCAATTGCTCTAAATCGCCGTTGTAAATATTAACATCCACTCTGTGTTTTATTCCCGGTAAAGACGCTTTTTCTGTAAACTGCCAAAACAGCCAGTCATCTTCAATCTTTTCTCTGTAGAAATTATAATTGGCAATCCAGAAAAGATATTCACTGAATTCTTCTTTTAGAAAATCAGAATAATAGCGTTCTCCCGAATAAATTATTGGACGAACCTGATAGTGTTTTTCAACCTTAGTCAGCCAGCGTTTTAAACCCACTTTTAAACTGTCCAAAGACTGATTTTTAGGTAATTTTTCAATATCCAAAACTGGCGGAAGATCTCCTTTTTGAAGCTTAACAGTTTTTATAAAAAGATCGGCCTGTTCGATAGAATTTTCGTTTGGGCGGTAATAATGATAGGCACCGCGCATAATTTTGTTTTCTTTTGCGCCTTCCCAATTCTTGTTGAATTGTCTGTCTACACGATCATTTCCTGCTGTTGCTCGAATAAAAACAAATTGAACTGGATATTTTTCGTCTAAAATTTCAACTTCTTCCCAATCTACTTTTCCTTGAAATTCAGAAACATCAATTCCAATAACTTTTCCCTTATGATTTTCAAGAACGCGAATATTTCGCACATCAGAAAGATGTTTGTCAACCGCGTCTTCATCTAAAACTTTTTCAGATTTAAACCCTAAATAATAGGCCAATCCGTTACGATAATGATAAATGATTCCAATGAATAAAAGCGCGGAGAAAATTAATAAAAGTCCTCGAAAAAGCCTGCTTAAAAATGATTTTCCAGCTGGTTTCCTTGAATATGTTTTACGATAAGTCGTTTTTCTGGCCATGAAAATTGAACTACTTCTTCAAAAACAGATTATTAATAATTGACAATACAACGTAGAAAACAATAATCAACGGAATTGCAATGTAATGCAGCAAAACAACTAATAACACTGAAATTGTCAAAAACACAATTTGAAGTGCGTTTTCTTTTAAGCGGAATTTTTTAATTTTTAAAGAGAACAACGGAATCTCAGCATTTAAAATATAAGCACTGCATAATGTTATAAGCAATAAAACCCATTGATTAGTTAAAATTTCTAATATCATCAGAGAATCTGAAAATGATATTACCAAAGGAAGACTTAAAATAAACAATGCATTTGCCGGCGTTGGCAGACCAATAAAAGAATCTGTCTGGCGTGTATCGATATTAAAATTTGCCAGACGATAGCAAGATCCCAAAGTCACGATAAATCCTAAAAAAGGAATCGCTGGGCTTGTTCCTAATTCATGACCACTATTGGCAAACATGCTGTACATTACATATCCTGGAGTTACACCGCTTGTAACCATATCTGCCAAAGAATCCAACTGTAATCCAAGCGGACTAGAAACTTTGAATAATCTAGCAAAAAAACCATCAAAGAAATCAAAAAAGATTCCTAAACAAACCATGTAAAAAGCCATTAAATAATCTCCTTGAGAGACAAAAACAATTGCGACACAACCGCAGAAAAGATTAATTAATGTAATTAGATTTGGAATGTGCTTTTTGATATTCATAGTTTGAAATTTTGATAATGGCAGAGAACAAATTTAGCATAATAACTGGATGCAAAACGAGTTTTTCTCATAGTTTTTTATTTCTCAGCTCGACTTTTAGAATATTTAAGAGAACGAACTTAATAGATGAGTAAAATATTATATTTTTGATAAAAATTAAAACAGACCTAAGTCTGCAAAAAAAGAACTTTTGAAAAAACTTTTAGCATTTATATTCTTTTGGAGTTTTACTTCACCATATGCTCAAACTATTCGAAAATATTCGAATGAGTTTATGAATATTGGAGTAGACGCAGCAGCTCTTGGAATGTCAAGTACGGTAACGGCTTCTACAAATGATGTTAATGCAGTTTACTGGAATCCAGCAGGTTTAACTCATCTTGAAGATCATCAAGTCGCATTGATGCATGCGAGTTATTTTGCCAATATTGCGCAATATGATTATATCGGTTATGCAAGTCCCATTGATGAACGAAGTGCCTGGGGAATTTCGATGATTCGTTTTGGAGTTGATGATATTATGGATACCACACAATTAATCGACAATCAAGGAAATATCGATTATAACAGAATCAGCTTATTTTCTACTGCTGATTATGGTTTCACCTTTTCTTATGCCAGAAAACTTCCTGTGGAGGGATTTCAATATGGGGTTAACGCAAAAGTTATTCGAAGAATAATTGGAAAATTTGCCAATTCGTGGGGATTTGGATTTGATATTGGACTTCAGTTTGAAAGAAATGACTGGAAATTCGGTTTAATGCTTCGCGACATTACCACAACTTATAATGTTTGGAATATTGACGAAGAAGAATATGCAAAAATCGCAAATGCTATTCCAGGAGAAAACAACACATTACCAGAGAGTACGGAGATTACTTTGCCAAAAGCACAATTAGGAGTTTCAAAAAGATTTGATTTTCATAATGAATGCAGTTTGGTTACTTCTGCAAATTTAAATATGAGATTTGAACAAACGAATGATATCATTTCATCAAAAGTAGTAAGTATAGATCCCGCAATTGGATTTGAATTTGGCTACACCGATTTGGTTTTCGTAAGAGCCGGTGCTGGAAATTTTCAAAATGTAACACAGTTGGACAATACTGAAAAAGTAAATTTTCAACCTAATATCGGTCTTGGTTTTAGATACAGAGGTATTCAGATAGATTATGCCTTAACAGATTTAGGAAACCAGAGTACCGCATTATATTCTAATATTTTTTCGTTGAAAGTAGATTTAGGAATCTTTAGATAGTTATAAAACCATAAAATCTTTTAAAAAATTAATCATGAAAACTGTCATTTTCAAAAAAACACTTTTTATTTTATTATTCTTATCAAGTTTTATTGGTTTTAGCCAGAGTTTATCTTTATCTCCAAATGCTAAAATAAGTGTTCTTACTTGCGGTCTTGGAAACGAAACTTACTCTTATTTTGGTCATACAGCTATTCGTGTTGCTGATCCTGCGAATAATATTGATATTGTTTACAACTATGGTGCTTTTGATTTTAGAACACCAAATTTTGTTGCCAAGTTTGCTAAAGGTGATTTACAATATTTTATTATCACACACCCTTATGCTGATTTTATAAACGAATACAGTTCTGATAAAAGAAGTGTTTACGAACAAGATCTTCAAATTTCACTGCCTTTAAAACAAAAATTATTTGACAATTTAAATAAGGCTTTATTCTCTGAAGAAAGATATTACACTTATAAATTTATTGATAAAAATTGCACTTCGATGGTTGTTGATGTAATCAATAAATCATTAAACCAAAATGTTATCACCAAAAAAGAAGATACTGATAAAACATATCGTTCTATTCTTTTCCCTTATTTTGATGGACATTTTTACGATCAATTGGGAACAAGTATAATTTTTGGAACGAAGGTGGACCAAATGGGAACGAGAATTTTTCTTCCTTTTGAATTAAAAAACAGCTTAGAAAAAACTACATTTCAAAATCAGCCATTAGTTAGCAAAAGTAAAACATTATTGGAATTTACAAAAGAAACTCCAAAATCATGGTGGAATAACATTTATACTTATCTGTTTATTTTGCTTTTTGTGATTTTGGGAAGAAATAAAACAGTAGACAAAATCTATTTTTTGATTTTATCTTTAATGGGAATTTTCTTTGTTGTGATGGGATTTTATTCTTTTCACCAAGAACTGGCGATGAATTATAACGTTTTACTTTTTAGTCCGCTTTTATTGGTTTTAGTTCTGTTTTCTATTTTCAAAAACAAAAAATGGACATATAGATTTTCACTTATAAATTTCGTTCTTTTAGTAGTCTACTTTTTGTTTTTGATTAATAAGGCTCATTTCTTTATTACTCTGCCATTGATTATTACCAGCGCTGTAGTTTTAGTAAGAACTGCAATCAGAAACAAAAAGCCAATTCCGATTATAATTTAAAAATTATTGGCCTCGGTAAAACAAAACTGTTGTAATGGTTTTGAAAGTGATGCTTAAATCGAGAAAAACGCTCCTGTGTTTGATATAATATAAATCGTATTGAAGTTTAATTAAACTTTCATCGATAGATTCTCCATAAGAATAATTTACCTGAGCCCAGCCTGTAAGTCCTGGTTTAATAACATGTCGTGTCTCATAAAAAGGCATAACGCTGGCAATTTCTTCGACAAAGAACGGACGCTCGGGTCTTGGCCCAATGACTGCCATATCGCCTTTTAAAACATTTATAAACTGCGGCAGTTCATCTATCCTTGACTTTCGCATAAATTTACCAAAAGGAGTAACTCTTTTATCATTATGGGCTGCAAAAACTGCTCCACCTACTTCAGAATTCTCGGTCATTGTCCTAAACTTGTAAATCTTAAAAACAACACCGTTTTTACCGACTCTTTCCTGCGTATAAAAAAGACTTCCTTTGTTTCCTAAAAGATTGCAAAACCAAATAATCGGAATAAAAACCACACAAAATAAAAGTCCTATAAAAGAGAAAAAGAATTCCATAATACGAATCAACAACAGATATAGTCTATTATTATTACTTCGGCTGAAGGGGAAAAAACGGTAGAAATCACGCCCAATATAATGCACTGGGATTCTCTGCGTTTTGCTTTCATATACTTGAGTATATTCACGAATAACATTGCCGTTTTCTAACAAATGAAGCAACTGCTGGTATAAATCGGCTGTGATACCATCGGTTTTTTGTGATGCAATTATAATTTCAGAAACATCATGCTGCGTTACAAATGCTTCTAAATCTTCTTTTTTTATTTCTTTTACATAATGAAAATCTGATACTTCATTTAAACTAGAATCTGAATTTACAAAACCAATAATTTTATAATGTGGATCGACATTTTCAAGTCCAAGAACTAATTCGTCGACTTCATTTTGATCGCAAATTAAAACTACATTTTGTCCAAACCGATGTGATGCCAAGAAATACACATAGAAAAATCGCCATAAAAGTAATGAGCTTAGAACAGCAAAATAAAAGATTACGATCACTACTCGCTGCTTTGGAAGTTCTGGCGATAAAACCGGTGTAAGTAAATATACAGTAACAGCGGTAAGAGAAGTTAAAATTACACTTCGCAAAATCTGAAATTGATTACTTGCTGTCTGGAGATTATACATTTCAAAAATAGCTCCAAAAACATACACGTAACCAACAAGTAAAAAAGATTTATAAAATCTTTTTTCATTTAAAGTGTAATACTGATAATCGAAAAGCACACTAAGTAAAAAGAGTGCTGTAAATATAAACGCTGCATCAAAAAGACAAAGCAGAACCTTTCTTTCTGAAATTTCAAAATGCATTTTTCTTTTTGAAAACATTTTTTTAAAGTTTGTTAGGGGCTTAAACTTGAGGCAAATGTATTGTAAAAAATTTTAAACTAATCTACTAAATTTTCTGCTTTTTCGGGAATTTTAATCTTTACCGATAGAAGACTCAGCGCATATATAAATGCTGGCGCAGCAATTCTCATTGCAGCATGATTGATAGTTAACAGCCAAAAAACAACACAGGATAAAAAATAAAGGTGCTGTCGATTATTTATGTAAAGTACAAAAGGAGTTATAAATAGTATTAGTAAACCAAAAATTCCAAATATACCATGTTCAGAAAGCATTCTTGTAATTTCATTATGAGACGCAGCTTCTTCTTTTAAATACTCTAACCTTCTGGACTTACTTAATCCAGCCCCAACACCTAGAATTGGATCATCTAGAAACAGCTTTATTTCTGCATCCATAATTTCTTCTCGCCCGCCTAACCTGTCCTTTTTTTCTCTTCCTCGAGCATCTTTGTTAGCATATCGTTTTTCAATCAATCCAGAAGTTTGAATAGAAGAATAAGTCCAAATACCTAATCCCATTAAAGCGGTTACGACGAAAATCAAAATAAATTTACCTCTGCCTCTTGCATTTGAGTTTCTGTATAGTAAAAATAACAAGCAAACAATCATACCTACAGCAGTAATAATACCGCCTCTTGAAAATGTAACTATTCCTCTATAAGTTATGAAAACCAATAAAAATCCATTTAATAGTATTGCTCTTTTTGATTTCGAAAACAATATGAATTGGGTAAAAAAGACAAACATTCCTAATCCTAAAATGGTTGAAACTTGGTTCGGACCAAATCCTCCTGAAGTTTCAAAATTTGACTGTGTTCCTGTTATCACATCTTTAACACTTGGATTGTATAAAAACAAATAGACGGTTGTGGTTACAACTGGCAATCCCAGTGCAACCATGATATTTTGCAAATCAGAAAAAAGCATCCCTCTTTTCATTGTATATATTGCAGATATTGCCAGACATACAGGACCTGATAAATTAAAAAACAAAGCTTTTTTAATATCTATCGAAGGATCTGAAGCTGCAACAGTAAATAAAATACCTGGTATTAATAGAATTAGGAAAAAACAATAGATAAATCCATTCCGAGAAAAATTACTGTAAAACATCCCCATCAACATGAAGAAAATCACACTAAACTTTACATACTCATTGTTAAAGTTTCCACCTGTCATTCTTAAAAAAACCTCAGCACCAACTAAATAAGCTGTAACTAATAAAACTTCATTATTCTTGTTTTTTGTTTTATAAACTATATAAAATCCAACAATAGGAATTATTAAACTGTATATTTTGGATAAAAAAGGCACAGCAAAAACAGCTATCGCAATTGCGGCATGAATTATTAGAAGAAATTCATAAGACCATTTTTTGTTTTTCATTTATTCCCTGGATTATTTTAAACAGCTAAAATAGTTAAAGATTTCAACCATAAAAGATACTCTGCAATGATATTTTTTTCACTAAAATTCAATTGGACTTTATGATTTAAGGTTTCTCCTAGTTGCTTTCTTAAATTTTCATTAAGAATAAGTTTTTCAACTGCTTCTACAAATTGAATCACGTCATTTGATTCTACTATTAAACCTTCTTTCTGTGACATTATTACTTTTGAGATCTCTCCAACATTCGTTGCTATTACAGGAAGAGCATGACGTCCATATTCTAAAATAGCCAAAGGAAGTCCTTCAGATAGAGAAGGCAAAACTCCAATTTGACATTGCTGAATTGCTGAATCAACATTATCTGTTGAACTATATAAAAAAACAACTTCATCAAGTTTTAACAAGTTGATCTTTTTTTTGAGTTCTTCTGAATATGTATCGTGAAAATCCTTTCCAAATAAATGAAAGGTCCAATCGGGAAATTTATTTCTAATTATATTGGCAGCGTTAACAAGTAAGTGGTGATTTTTTTGCGGTCGTAGATTCGCCACACAAATAATTCTTTTTTCATCCTTACCTTTTAACAAAACTCGCTCTTTAGTCGCAAAAGAATCAATAATAAAATTAGGTAAATAAATAAAATTTGAACACCATAAATAAGATTGCGCCCAATCTCTCAAATCTGAATTTACTGAAATAACACCTCTAAAAAATATAGAACCAATTTTTAAACTTAAATTTTTCCTTGAAGACAAATCCTGCGAAATTCCGTAATGATCATGCCATATAATTTTGATTCTTGGCAAAGTTAATTTTACTAAAACTGCAATAAAAAAAGAAGAACTATGCGCATGAATGAATGTAACTTTATTCCTTTTTAAATAATTATGAAGTCTAAAAACTGCCTTGTAATCAATCTTTTTCCTTTTCTTTAAAAAGAGATATGAAACTTTTTCATTTATTTCACTTTTAAGTAAACCTTCTTTTCTAGATACGATTAGTCCGGAGAATTCTATTTCTTTAGCTAATCCGTTTGCATAATTGACCGCCATTCTTTCAGCTCCTCCTGCTTCCAAAGAATCAATAATTTGAACAATTCTCATCTAAACAAAAGTTTTTTAATTTCGGATTCAAAAAGTTCTAAAGTATAATACTGTGACCAATCCTGCGACAATGTACTTTTTGACTTATAATTATTTTCGACAGCGATTAAATTCTCAATCTGCTTTACATCTTGATTTAAATCCATTTCTAGCAAAATACCTCTATTTCCAAAATCAAGCATAGAAGGAACGCATGAAACTTTACTTGCCACTGGAATACATCCCCAAAACATGGCTTCTGCAATAGCTTTTGGCCAGCCTTCACTTTTTGATGGCAATATTACAAAATGACTTTTCTGGTATGCTTCTTTGATAGTTTCTTTACTTTCATTTCCATGAAAAACAATAAAATCTTGAAGATGATTTTGTTGAACATAGTTTTGTAAATTTTCTTTTTCTGAACCTTCACCGTAAATATTCAAAATAACCTTTCTTTCTTTTTCAAGTAGCTTTTCAATTAGTTTTATTGCATACAATGGATTTTTTCCTGAAACTAAACTTCCAACAAACATAAAATCTATTGATGATTTTAAACCTGTTTTGGTAATAATTTCTTTTTCCGACTCTGAGTAAGTTGCTGTAAAAAATGATTTTATATTTTTAGACTGCTTTTCCCAATCGCCATAAACCAATACCTGCATGTTTCGGGTTAAAAATGTATTATTAAGAATCCATTTCTGAAGACGATATGAAAATGGCTGTTTACTTCTAGGATCCCAGTTACCAGCATATTTGGCTGTTTTTATTTTTTTTGGAAAAAATATTTGAGCCAGACAACCTATAAGCCCGACATTTCCCGGACAACGTAAATGAATATGATCTGATTCTTTCATTGCCCAAAAAATTTTCCAAAAAATAATCGGCAGTTTAAGTAAAGAAATCAAAGCATCAGATAACTTCTTAAAATTAAAGCTGGGAATCTCCCTAAAATCAATATTTTGAAAATTATAAAAAGTATCAACTTCCGTTAAGTTTCTCTTCGAGCTTAAAGGAGCGACAATAATTAATTCATCAATATATTTAAGCCAAATATTCATTTCACGAACATAAGGAGCATAGCCATATAGATTATTGGCTTTCTCAATATGATCAACGTGAGTTATTATTAAAAACTTCATTTATAAATCTTAAACGTTGGGTTTATTAAACAATAAACCTATTAGTCCAATAGTTCTTCCAAAAGATTCAGTAAATGCACTTTTTTTATTCTTTTCTGTTAGAGTGTTACTGAGACGAATTATTGTGAGTAAAATGGTAATGGCATTCCATTTATATCGTGCCAGTAAATTTGGTTTCGGATTCTTAATTCTCCAAACATACCATCCGTTTCTAACTACCATTTTCCCATATTTAAATAGATTTGGCCTACCTTCTGGAGCATGAAAATGACTTAATTTTACATTGGTATTAATTACATTTTTACCAAACTGTAAAGCTCTTAAACTAAAATCTGCATCTTCGTATAAACCATATCCTTCAAAGAATTTTGAAAATTTAATTTTTTCAAAGACACTTTTTTTAAAAGCCATAGACATTCCAATTAGCAAGTCAACCTCATATGTTTTTCCTGTTAAAGGGAATCCACAAGTTCTTCCATGAGAGTATAAAGGCATTTTACCTGGTCCAAGGTTAGAAGCAAGACCAAGATAATTTCTAACAACATTTCTTAAGCCTTCCTTATAAAAATATCCTTCAAACAAATAAAACTTTTTACGGCTATAAGAATGATTTCTCTCTTGAATCTTCCATTTATTTTCATTAACTGCAACTCCTCCTACTCCAACAATTTCGTCATCACTTTGAAATGTTTTAATAATTTCTTCAAAATACTTAGGCTCTAAAATCGTATCATCATCTAGAAAACAAACAATTTCAGATTGTGGATCAACTTTTGAAATTCCAAAATTACGTTGTTTAGTTAACCCTCTATCTTCATCTTTTACTCTAAAATATTTCAGGTTTTTAAAGTCATGTCCCTTCAGAATAAATTCTGTTTTATCATTTAATGATCCGTCAATTACTAAAATTTCATCTGGATATTTATATTGAATACTTACCGATTCGAGTAATTTAAATAAGGATTCAGCTCGCATGTAAGTACAGACAATTAACGAAACTTTCATTTTTGACTATTTAGTTTGTTGGCCCAATATAAACTTTTATTCCATTGCCTTTGATAATTAGCATAATATCTAAATGGGGTTTTAATTTTTTGAACACTGTAAAATTTAAAAAACAAAGTCGTTTTATAGCTGTTTAACTGCTCCTTTGTTAAATTTAAAAGATTATATAACATTACAGTCGGAGAAGGTTTTGGCTGTATTTTATCTTCTTGCCAAGGAAGAGTAAGTTTTCCTCTAAAACCGCCAATCGGTGCTTTAAGATGAATTATTTCTGGCTTAGGCAAATAGGTAATGTCAAATCCTAAATTTCTGAGCTGCATTCCATAATCACTATCTTCACCATAACCAAATTCAAAATTAGTGTTATAAGAGATGTTTTCAATATTTTTCGTTTTTAAAATACTACATCCTGAGCCAAAACTAGTGAACTGAGATTTTTGTTTGTTTTTTTTACTTTGCGGGTAGTCAGACGCATAACATCCAAAAGTTACCTGTTCAAGACCTTCTTTTTTGATTAGTTCAAAAGCTTGCTTTAAAAAACCATAATCAATTCTAATGTCATCATCAGCCATAAAAACCCATTCGCTAGTTACGTTTTTGAGAGCTAGATTTCGTGCATTACATGCACCTGTTTTGTGAGTAAAAATATGCTTGATAAAAAAAGGCCAACTTTCTTTTTCTACATAAGATAGATCCGAAACAGATTCATTAACAGGATTTTGTTCTACGATGATTACATTTTGCGGCAAAAAACTTTGTAATGATAAATCTTTTAAAAAATCATACAAATATTTTTTACGTCCGATTGTTGGAATTATAATATCTAAAGTTCCTTTTTCTATTACTTTTTTGCTTGATTGTATTTCAATTTGTTCTAATATACTGCTATCTAGATTTCTTTTTTTATAGAACAAACTAAATAAGAGAGGGAAAACTGT
Source organism: Flavobacterium sp. Root935 (assembly GCF_001429295.1). Taxonomy (GTDB): domain Bacteria; phylum Bacteroidota; class Bacteroidia; order Flavobacteriales; family Flavobacteriaceae; genus Flavobacterium. The sequence goes on from NZ_LMJL01000001.1 coordinate 108,969, forward strand.
AAATTTTCGCTCATAAAGAAATAAATTCAAAAACAATAAAAAAACCCAGCTTGTTTTATAATGCTGTTTGACAAATCGAAATAAAAGAAATTTACTTTCACTTTGTTTTGATAATGACTCTGAAAACTCTTTTATTAACATTGGCTCTGAATAACAAAACAGCCCCAGAGGCATTGCTAATTTTGCAATTGAGTTTAAAAAATAATCAAAGTTTTTATCTTTTTGCACTTCATTTTTTAGCATCAATAAAATAGAAGCATGAACTCCCCCAACATGACTGCTCATTTGCCAAGTTGGATAATTTACCTTTTTATTGATGTTTAAAAAAGGTGATGTTTCAACATATCCAATCTCCTTTGATATAAAATAATTTGAAGACAAATTATACGATGCCATTATTTTTTCATGATGAAAAATATTCTTAAATTCAAGAATATTAAGATTTGATCTGAATGAAATATGGCACCAAATAATCAAAGTTTGCGGAAATTTTTCTGCAAGCTCAATTAGATTTTCAGTAATACTATTCTTCTCAAAAGGTACTTTGGCGTCATTTGTTTCAACCTCAACAACCTTATTTTTTTGATGATAAACAATTATCACTTTTTTATTTTTTTAAGTTTAATCTTTTTTGATAAAAGTTGATATTTTCAATCACAATATTATTTATATCAAATTTTTCTTCAACGTGTAATCTTGCTGACTTACCAAGTTGTTGAGCAAAGAGATTATCACTCAAAACTTTCTTTATTTTTTCTGCGTATAAATCATGGTTAGAAGGATGAACTAAAAAACCGCTTTCTTCGTTTACAATAAGTTCTTGCGACCATCCAATATCACTATTAACAACTGCTTTTTGCATTGCCATAGATTCGATAGTTACCATTCCTAAAGTTTCAGCAAAGGTTGGAAACACACATACATTTGCTTTCTTAATATAATTTTGAATTTCACTGTATGGAATTTTACCTAAATAGGTTACATTTCTCAGATCCTCTTCAGTAAATAAGCTTTTCATCAAATCCCAAGTTGATTTTGAATTTGTTTTTAAGTCGAAAGAATCTCCGCCAATTAAAACTAATTTGGCATTTGGAAAATCTTCACGCACTTTATTAAAAATATGTGGAAGTTCTAGAACTCCTTTTTTCCTAATTAGAGTACCAGCATATAAAATCAAATCTTTTTCAAACTCTTCTGGTGTTTCATTTTCAAAATTTTGAAGATCCAAACCATAGTGAATCATCTTAATTTCTTTTCCTTTTATATTAAAAAGATCTTTCGAAACTTCTCCTGCAAATTTAGTTGGAGCAATAAATGCTTCTGCCCTATTTATCGCCAGTTTTTCAAACCAGAAATTCTTGCGTTTTTGTTTTCTGTTTTCTAAATGACAGAAATAGGCATCACTTCCATGAAACCGAATTATCAAAGGAATTTTAAAATTCATAAAAGCTGTAATTCCTGTCCAATCAGGAGCTTCAATTATATTTATATTCTTTTCTTCAATAATTTTATTAATAAAATTTTCTATCTTTTTTCTATTGAAATAAAAATTAAAAAACCTGCCTTTTTTATTATCTAAACTGTAAATGGTAACATTTTCTTCTTCTATAATAAATTTTTCTTTTTGCCCATATACAAAAACAGAAACTTGCACATTGGATTTTCTCAGTTTTTCAACTAAAGTATAAACGCTTGTACCTATTCCGCCATCATGTCCGAAAGCTTTATGAGGATAGTGAGATACAATATAGGCAACATGTAAATTTGATTTCATTTTTTTATATTCAATATTTTCTTTACGCTTCGTTTCAACTGATTTTCTTTTCTTTTTAGAAACCTTTTAAAACTAAATTCGTAGCCTCCTATGTTAAGAAATCTAAGCGCGGAGCAATATAGTAAAAGTTCATTTTTAACTAAACTTTCATTTGAATCTATAAGTTTAGTTTGTTTTAAATAAATCCCGCTATTATAATTTTCCTTTTCTTTATTATATTGAGGAAATGAAAAAATTCTTGAGAAAAAACCAAAATCTTTCTGTACTGAATATTCGCTATAATTTAAAGCTTTCGAAACTTTAAAAGTTTTGATTATGTTAATAGTCACCAAAGTGATATTTGATTTTTTAATTTTTAGCCACGAAAAGTAAATTAAAACAGGAGATATAAAATAATCCTTATTTATTGCAAAAGTAATTTTTGGAGATTGAATATTATCATCCGAGACAAACTCTGCGTCAAAATAATTGGATAAATATATTTTCAGCTCTTCCTTATTCCTAGCAGCATTAATAATGACTGCTAAATCTTTCAATTGAATTTTTTGATCCAAATGATTGTATTTTATCCATCTTTCAGGATAATAGTCTTTGTCGTTTAGTTTTAGGCGTTTCTGTCCGTCAAAATTTTTTAAAGGTCGAATAATTTTTGAATCACTTTTCTCTCCCAGCCAGGCAGTCCACCACGAAAAAGTAGAATTACTAATTATAAAATCATTACACATAGTACCTAAACAAAGTTGTTCTACTTCATTTAATCCATCTCCAAAAAAAGCATTCTCCAAAAATGAAAAATGATATTTGCAATAATTTATGTCATCACTCAAAATAATAAGATTGTAAGAATCCCATTCTGAAAAAAATTCAACTAAGCTATTTAGGTAATATTTTATTGGAGTTTGAAAATAATCTTTATGATCGACAAAGTCTCCTCTGCGTATAGATATCAAGATTGTACGTTTTTCAAAAGCTTTGTGATACAGTGAACTTATTTTTTCTACCAAAGAATCTGAAAACTCAAAATAATGTTTGGTTAGTTCTCTATCAAAATATTTTTCGGTTTGAAGCCATCCACTTAAATCATAGTTCTTAGCTTCAAAATTCCACTCATAATGATTGTATTCTTCTTCTTCAAAATTTACAAAATCTGTCAGATCAGATGCTAAAACAGGTAATTTATTTTTAAATGAGCTTTGATATTTCCAAAGTAAAAAAGAGAATTCGCGATTGTTTTTATTCGCTAATCCAATTGTGGATGCAATTTGAAAAAGCTGATTCCCTAAATTTCCTTTTTTCCCTATTTTACTAAATGTTATCATTTACAGTAGTTTTCTAAAAAAGGAATTTTACTTCTTGAAAAAATCGTTAATTATTCTACCAGTAAATAATCTAGCGCCTTCACTTGTCATATGTCCACATGAAGAAAAGTATTTATTTTCGACCACTACATTTTCATAATTGTGAATTTCAGGATAGGCTTTTTTTACTTTATCAAAATAATTCATTCCAACCAAATTTTCGCACATTGGTGTCATAACTGCGATAAAATTGATGTTGTTTTTTTTACAAATATGCTTAATCTCCTCATAGTATTTATTATGAGGCAACGGATTTAGATTGACGATATTGTTCTTCATATTTCCGTTTTTGTGCTTCTCTAACGGATAAAATCCTAAATTATCTAAAGCATTTGTTTTCTCATTTTCAGCGATTTTATAAACTTCACGGAAACCAATTTTAGAATCGAATTTTATATATCTGTAAAAAGGGATATAGTATAACTCATTAAAATTTTCTTCTGTCAAAAAATGTTCTTTTATTGCATTTGAACAATGAATATACGGTAAAAATTTTGCAGCAACTCCTTCAGATTCTTGATCGTTTGAAAGATTAAGATCTGCCTCTAGAATTACATTTTTGATTTCGTATTTTCTTTCAATCATTAATTTTAACATCAATGAAGCTTCAAACAAATGTCCACCACTCATTCCATAATTAAAGGTCTTTAATCCTTTTTCTTCAAACATTTGTGATACGAAATGATTATTAGCCCTTGAAGAGCCTAAAATAACGACATCATATTTTTCTTTTTTCGAATTTACTACGGCTTCGATTTTTCCTCTATTTTTTGACTGCATAAATACATAAGTATATAATCCGTCTAAAAGAACAGCAACCAAAATCGTTACAATTAAAATTTTGAATATATAGAGTAAAAACTTCTTCATTAGAATTGAAAATAAATAAATTCTTTATAATCAGAATAAGTTCCAAAAGCGATAATGGCTAAAATTGCTAATGCCATTTTTAACAAGCTTCTTTTTCCTGAAATGGGTTCCACTTTCATTCTGTTATTCCATTCAACCAAAACAAATACACCAATCATTAATAATAATTCATAATTATAGCGCTCATTATCTAAATACTGAAAAGCAAAATCTCGACTGGTGAATATTCGTTTTAAATATAAAACAGCATCCGTAATTGTTTTTGCTCTAAAAAAGACCCAAGCAACGCAAGTCAATAAAAAAGTAGTAAGTATGCTGAATAATACTCTTATAGAATCTAGATTCCATTTTAAAACAACTGAATCTATATTGTTTCTATTGCTATTAGATAATAATAATGGAAGGAAATAGACAGCATTAATAAATCCCCACACGATATAAGTCCAATTGGCTCCATGCCAAAAACCGCTGACAATAAAAATAATGAAAGTATTTCTTATTTTCATCCAAAGTCCGCCTTTACTTCCGCCCAGAGGAATGTATAAATAATCTCTAAACCAAGATGAAAGTGAAATATGCCAGCGACGCCAAAACTCTGCAATATCTCTTGAAAAATAAGGATAATTGAAGTTTCGCAATAAATCTAAGCCAAATAATTTAGAAACTCCGAGTGCTATATCTGAATATCCTGAAAAGTCTCCGTAAATCTGAAAAGCAAAATAAATAGCTCCTAGAATTAGAGAAAATGAATTCATTGAAGGATAGTTGTCAAAAATAGCATTTGCATAAACTGCGCAAGTATCTGCTATAACCACTTTTTTAACTAAACCCCAAATAATTTGATAAATTCCTTCTTTGGCTGTTTCATAGTTAAACTCTCTTTTAACTTTTACCTGAGGCAGTAAGTGAGTAGCTCTTTCTATAGGTCCTGCTACCAAAAGTGGAAAATAACTCACAAATAAGGAATAATCAACAAAGTTATATTCTGCTTTTATTCTTTTGTAATAAATATCTATAACATAAGATAATCCGTGGAAAGTATAAAATGAAATTCCGACAGGCAAAATTACATTTAATAAAATTGGACTTGCTTTGAAACCAAAAGCGGTAAACATTTCTGCAAAAGAATTTGCAAAGAAATTATAGTATTTAAAAATCCCTAAGAAACCTAAATTCACTAAAATACTAAGCCAAAACCAAAATTTCCGGCTTTTTTCTGAATTACTTTTTTCAATCTGAATTCCAGTGAAATAATCTAAAAAAGTAGAAAATACTAATAAGAAAAGAAATCTCCAGTCCCAGCAAGAATAGAAGTAATAACTCGCAACAATTAATAAAGCATTTTGTGTGCTTTTGTTTTTATTGAATACAAACCAATAAAGAAAAAAAACTATTGGTAAAAATATGGCAAATGCCAAAGAATTAAAAAACATAAAATATTACTTTGTTAAAATGGCATTTAAGCTTTCCCAAATGTTTTGTGAAGCCTGCGTAGGATTTGGTCCAACAATAATTTCAAACCATTTTTTACTTTCTTTTACACTAGAAATATTTCCATCAATTATATCTTTAACAATTGAGGTTAGATCTTTTTTATCTCTCACCCACAAAGCCGCATCTTCTGATGGTTTTGATCTAAAATGAATATACTTGTAATTTTGTCCGATATCTCGAATTCCTTTTTTTAATTGAGGTTGCTCGTAATCAAAAAACAGACATGATTTATCATGAGCAGAAAAATCAAAGACCATTGAAGACGCAATGTTGCCAACGAATTCAGTATATTCACAAATATTAGCCTGCAGTGCAAAATCTTCTTTAGTAGGCATAATTTCATCCCAGCTTTGTCCAACTGGGCTCCATAAAGGATCTATACTCGTAATTACATCTTTATATTTTTTTAAAACCTCATCATAGCGATCTGTAAAATCTACAGGACATTTTCTATAAATAATTCCTAAAGAATATCCGTCCTTATTTAACTCTTTAACAGACAATGCCAAATCTTCAAGATAATATTGATCTAAAGGAGATGTAACAATATCATCGCCAGAATAGCAGATGTATTTTTTATTAGGATCTAGGTTATAAGATTTATAAAAATCTTCTTTTGACTGCAAAAGGCTTTTGTCAAAATGACTTTCAAATTGTGGAGTTCCCGTTACAAAAATTTGATTTTCATTTACATATGGGCAATACATTAAAACCTCTTTTTTCATGTATTCACTCCACACAAAATAGTAATCTGTTTCTACAAGAGTTGTTGCTTTTGGAAGATTGTCCCAAGAAAAAATAAACGTTCCTGTTGGGATTCCTAAATCTTGAGCTGCCAAAATTGATGAAATTGCTTGTGTTGGACGCTGATTGGTACAAAAGACAAAATCTGGCTTATGAGCTTCTAGCTGTTTTTTACTTTCTCTATATTTATTTGTAGTGCGTTCTGCTTTTTTTATTTGATTTCGAACAAAATTTATTCCTTTTTTATTAGATCCAAAAGCTGTTAATGCATCTACCATTAAACTTTTAACTAAATTATTTAGGCCTTTGTAAGATTGAGGAAAATTATATGTGTTGTAAACAACTTCATTAAACTTTTTATCAAAAAAATTCAACTCCATTCTTTTACGAGAACGACTATAAACCAAAGTTAAAGGATGTAGGGATTTCTCTTTAATCTGCAACTCTTTGAAACCTAACTTTTCGGTAATAGAAAATGGAGTATTATTCCAATAAGTAATATCAAACCCACTTTTCTCTCCTATTTCTTTAAAAGAAGTTAAGGCAAAATTTCTAAGTCCAACGCCGTCTGGCAAAAAGATAAATATGTTTTTTTTCATTTAAAATAAGAGGCTAAAAAAATCTGCAGTTTAATAAAGTATTATTTTTTAAAAGGACAAACATTCAAAAGTCCATCGCATAATTGATCTATAATTTCTCGTTTAGGAAGATTCGGAAGTTCTTTAAAAAGATTTTCTAATTCTGAATTAGAAAATTTTTCAAGTCTAATTTCAGGTTTAACAAAAGGCAGCTGGACAGATTCAAAATAATCTTGATATTTAATATCATCTCCGAATACTTTTTCTGAAAACTTCTGCCAAACAGCGGGAATATTATATGCATGAGCTACTATAACTCCATGAAGGGAAGATGATACTATTTTTTCACATTGGAGAAATTCTATTGTTTTTGCTTCAATATCATTTGTCATTAAATCTATAAGCAGTACTTCTGGATTATCTGTAAACCAATTTTGAACTAGTCTATAATCATTATAGTGAGGTATAAAACCGTATTTATATTTTTTTTCTATTGTTGGATTAAAATATCTCGGCAATAATAATGCTGGATCTCCATAAACTTCAGGAACATCATAAGAAAGATCTAAAAGAAATTTTCTTGTTTGCGGACCTCGTACAGCTAAAAAAACTGCCTTTTTTATTTTTATATTTTGATCTATAATTCCACTTCCCCAAACAATACATTTATGATTTGCATTTGCCAAAACACTTCCGACAGTTACATAAATTGGAATTATGTAATCTAGCAATGAGAACTTTTTTGGCCACGCAAAAACAACTTTTTTTGAAGAGATTTTTTCTACTAGATATTTTCCAACAAGATCTCCATAATTTTCTCTTTTTTTACCTTGAATGATTTTTTCATTCCACCAAAAAAGCCTAATTGTATTTGAGAAAAACATATTATTAAACCTTTTTGTTTTTTAGTTTATCTCTTTGAATTTGTTCAATTGGTAAAATATCAGAGGACTTAAAAGCTAATGCTTGATAAACTGCATTTAAATCACGAGTAAGTTTACGCAATCCCATTGGTTCCAAAGAAGCCGCATGATCTGTACCCTTCCAAGTTCTGTCTAAAGTATAATGTCTTTCTATAATATTGGCTCCTAAAGTATAAGCTGCAATATCAACGGCAATACCCAAATGATGTCCTGAAAAGCCAATATGTTTGACTTTATGTTCGTATTTTTGTTTTAAAATATTAATATCCAAAAGACATACATCTTCAAAAGGAACGGGATATCCTGATGTACAATTGTATAAAACTAAATCTTTGTTTCGTTGTTTTTGTGTAAAGAATTCAACTAAAGTATCTGTTTCTTCTTTAGTAGTCATTCCAGTAGAAATATGAATCTCACCTGAATAATTGTCACTTAGCCAGCCCAGCATTTCAAAATTATTATTGCAGGCAGAAGGAATTTTAATAAAATCTGGATTTAACGAAGCAATTTCTTTTGCAGATGTTGTATCCCAAACTGATGTGGAATATGTAATTCCGATTTCATCACAATACGTTTTTAATTCTCTGTGCTGCTCAAGATCAAATTCTAAAAATTCTCTGTGTTCTCCATAAGTTTCACCATATGAATTAGAGAAATTTGGATGTGGCGCATTATATTGTTCTTCTGTTAGAAGCTCTTTATTATTACGCTTTTGGAATTTAACTGCATCTGCGTTTCCGAAGATTTTGGCTATTTTAATTAACTCTTTGGCTATTTCCATTTCACCTTTATGATTACATCCAATTTCTGCAATCACATAAGGTTTCTTAAATTCCTTCATAACGTTTGTTGTACTTTATTAAAATTTCACAAGTTTCTCTTATTGCACCAGCGCCAGATTGATGTGTCAAAATATAATCTGCATTTGCTTTAACAATTTCTATTGCATCTGCAGGTGTAAACGACCATCCGACACTGCAAATATTGGCCAAATCATTTACATCATCTCCCACATATGAAACGGCGCCAAAACTACTATTTCTCTCGGAAAGAAAATGTGTTAAAAACGAAAACTTATCTTTTATTCCTAAAAAAGTATGTTTAATCTGCAATTTCTTCATTCTCTGCGCAACTAACTCAGAATTTTCTGAGGTCATTACCACAACTTCAATATTATTTTGTCTTAATATTTCTAATCCCATTCCGTCGCGCATGTCGAATTTTTTTGCCATTTCGCCATTTGCGTCATAATAAACACATCCATCAGTAAAAACGCCATCAACATCTAAAACCAAATAGTCAATACGTTGGTGTACTTTCTTTTTCTTCTGACGATCTGCCAAGAGTTTTTCAATAATATCCCAATCTGACAAACTATCAATCTCTACAAGAGACTCTTCGTCCATTTTTACTAGACCAATTGAACCGCTAACTCTATTTTTTGAATTTAAAAAAGCTTCTTTATTTGTTGCATATACGGCTCCGTTTTCAATCAACAATCCATCAAAATCTTGGCGTCTTGGTCTTTTAAAAACATCATAATTTTGAGGAGTTCCATCTGAATTCCATGTGAATCGATGTGTATTTACGACTGTCAAAGCCGATTCTTTTTTATTAACAAGAATTTCGTTTAACGTTGCATTAATATCTTGAGCTTTTGTAATTGGTGAGGTTGCCTGTAATAAACATAAAATATCAAAATCATTATTTATCAATTCTGCGAATTCGAGCATAGCACTTTCTGTAGATGCTGTATCAGAAGCATTTTCATCATTTCGTAAAAGAGTTTTTACTTTTGGGGTCCAAAAATATTCTCTTTTAATATAATCTATAATTTCTTGATCATCTGTAAAAATGTAAACTTCATCTAATTCTGAGAAAATAGCTTCTGTTAGAACCCATGAAAAAAGTGGTCTTCCAAGCATCTTCTTTTTATTTTTTCCTGGGATCCCTTTTGAATTTTTACGAAGTGGAATTATGGCTGTTTTTTTCATAACTTTATTATTTAAAAAAATTAGTCTGTTTCAGACTAATACTTAGTTTTGTGATCCCGAAGTATTTGATTTCTTTATCAGATTAAAAATTGACTGCTTTCTCCATTCTGCATAATTTTCAATTTCAAAACCATGTTTTTTGAAAATTTCAATCAGTTCGTTGTATGTATAATCACTTAGCCAACCGTTTTTTTCTCTTGTCAATGTAACAATATCAGAACAGCAATAAGAAACAACAACTTGTTTAATGTCTTTAGAAATAATTTCGAAAACCCTATCAATATCATAAACATATTCTAAAACACCACTGAAAACCACTGCTTGATATTTTGAAAAATCGATATCTATTGTCCCGTTTAAATCACAAACTACGGTTTCATCAAATCTCTTTACGATATCAGAGGGCGTATAACTTCTATAGTTTGAAAGATATTTTTTTAAGAACATATTACCAGCGCCAAATTCAATTATATCTGAATCAAGCGCAATAAAATCTCCTAGAATTGCCGTTCTTTCATTCCAATCTATAAATAATTCATTTTTGTCCTGCCATCTTTCAATATCAGATTTTTTCTCATTTCTGATTTGGCTGGTTGATTCCTCAATTTTATGTACTCTCGAATCTATATTTTTTATGCCCTTCAGTATTTTTAGTATTTTCTCTATCATTATAGTTTTATTTTTAGACAAATTTTGTTTTCATTTATAAAATATTGATATGGTGCATTTCTGCAAAATGAAATTATGACTTCTAAAAGCAAATTGTTTATTATTTGAAAATCGTAGTATTCCGTATACTTTCTCCCTATAAATCTTTTGATTAAGTTTTTCGTTTTATTCTCATTCACAGTTTTTTTGATTTCGATTTCTGCAATTGAATTTTTCAAATCAATCAACGTGCCTCGAAGCAAAGCATCGACTGCCGCTTTTTCATTTGTTATGGAAATAAAAACATTAGGATTCTCCAAAGATTGATAATCATCCGGATTCGGAATTACTCCCCAATCAAAGTTAAGATTGGCCTTGCTTTTTTTTAATTTATCGGCTTGTAAAAGATATCTAGAATTAATTTTTTCTAATGAAGTATGAAAACCTGTTTTATTTTGAACTGAACGATAAACTTTAGGATGCCATTGATGCAGCATCAAAATTTCCTTATCATAGTATTCAACTGATATGCCCAGATTTTTTAACCTGACATGCATATCTGTATCTTCTGATCCCCAGCCATGGTAAAATTCGTCAAATCCGTTTATCTGCTTAAGCAAATCCGTTGGGTACAAAGTCATGCCCGTAGCATTCTCTGTCGAATTAAAACTAATTTTGTATTCTTCAAATGAACCGTTTTGATGACCTTGATTTTTATCTAAAAAACCAACTTGAAAATATTTTACTGCCTTCTCATTTTTAAGTTCAAAAAGTCTGTTTACAAAATTAGGATGATAGATCATGTCTATATCTCCAACGAAAAAGAAGTCAGTCTTACATTGTTTAAGGGCAATATTAATGGCTCTGCATTTATTCCAAAGCTGTCTTGAAACTGGACAGTCAATAAAATTTATTTTAGAATAAGAATGTACCAATTCTTTTAAACTGACTAAATAGTTTTTATCAGAACCATAATCTACAAAAAACAATTCAAATTGATCATTAGACTGATTTTTGAGCGAGTCTAAACATTTCTTCACAATGTTTAAATCGCGATTTCGATTGGTTAGCACAATTGATATCAACTTCTAGAATTTTTTTGGCTTATTTAAAATGAATTTTATCGCAAAACAGAATCTTAAAAACGCATAATATAAATCTATTATAAAATTTTTTATTAAAAAAAACAAAGAGCCAATGAGACCTTTAAGGACAGATAAAAATTTTATATCTATATGCCAGAGCTGGTAATTGCCAATCATATCATTCTTAAATCGAAAAAAAACTTGTTTTCTGGTTCTTTTGATTTCATAATGAAAAATCGATTCAACAAATTCAATATCATAACCTTCGGCCAAAACTCTTTTCGACCATTCTTTATCTTCAAAAGTGGCTACGTCATTTCTAAAATTATGTTTTTCCCAAACATCTCTATTAAAAGCGGATCCTGAAAAAATCAGTCCCGATTTGTTTGGATCAACTTTAGCTGAAACATTATTTATAAAATTCCTATAATCGTTTGTACTATGGAGACATCTTAAACCTGCCAGATTCTGATTTTGAAGAAATTTTGACTTTATAAGTTTAAAAAAGTCATGGCTGACCGGATAAGAATGAGCACTAAAAATAACGACAATTTTTTGACTTGCCTCCTTTGCAGCTAAATTGGCACTGCCTCCGTAACTAAAGTTTTTAATAGAAACAAATCTGCCTTTATACTGCTCAGTAACATCTTTACTTCTATCTGTTGATAAGTTGTCAATTACAATAATTTCATGAATATCATCAGCATATCTTTCCGTTAAATTTTTCAATAAAAATGATAATGCTTCTGCCTGATTTTTATTTCTGATAACAACTGAAATCATAAAGTTTTATTTAGTAATGAAGTCGAAAATTTGGGGTTATTTATATAATTTCAGTTTACTTTTAAAAAATCTTAAAGGCTTAGTTATAATCCTGCCGATTTTATATTCTAGAGATTTTTTAATTTTTTGCTCGCTTGTTTTATATCGTTTTAATAAAAAAATAAAATAATACAAAGTCATATCAAAATTCTCAATATAAATTTCTTTGTGCTTTGTATATACATACTCTATATTGCTTTCAACATGATTCGCTAAAGTGTCGGTAAGCATTGATTTTTTCGATTTACGGTAAAAAAACAAAAACTCTTCTATAAATTTGAACTTCCAACCTCTCTTTGTAATATTAATCCAAAACTCCCAATCTTCGAAGCCTTTTTTCATGTTCTCGTCATAACCGCCAACTTCTTCCCAACATTTTTTTCTGTATAAAGAAGACGCCGTTAAAATATTTTCATACATTAAATCATTGCAATTGGAACCTTTAGCTTTTTCTTTATAAAAAACATTGTTTATGTTGTCTCTAAAAAATTCTCTATAGCTGGACACTATCGCTAGAGATTCATCATTGTGCAGTTCTGGCACTAATTTTAATAAATAATTTTTATGCAAAATATCATCTGAGTCGAGGGCTAGAATAAATTCTCCATTAGAAATTTTAATCCCTGCATTTCTTGCACTTGATAACCCGCCATTCTCTTTAAAAAGATATTTGAATCGGCTGTCTTTACCGCACCAATCTAAAGCAATTTCTTCAGTATTATCGGGGCTCCCATCATTAACAATAATACATTCCCAATAATTATAAGTTTGGTCTAGCACTGACTGCAGGGTTTCTGTTAAAAAATGAGCCTGTTTATAACAAGGAACAACTACTGATACTAAGACTGTTTCCATTAATTAATTATTAATAACTTTTTTCAAATGATTTCTAAATGCATTCATGCCTATTCCTTTAATTTTAAATAGCTTGCTATTAAGAAAAAACATTAAACTAAATAGAAATCTTTTTTGCTTAAAGCTATACAACTTTGATTTTAAGTACCATTTAAAAATTGCATTCGATTCCTTTTTGTTTTCTTCAAAATAAGGCATTACAAATTCAAGGATAATCTTACAGTTAAATTTTCGTAAATCTTCTTTATGGTTTACATTGGATATTAGATGCAAATGTATATTATTGAATACAATAAGGGCTTCTAACATATTACCAATAAAGTTATTCTTTAAAACCTTTTCATCATCCTGCCGATAATAATTATCTATTTTAAAATCTCTGTATATTTTTATCTCTTTAGACTGTGAAAGTACTTTAATATTAAAACTTAAATCCTGAAAACGCTTTAAATTTTCATCAAACTTACAATTTGTAATACTACTTTTTTTATAGAAGCATGCCATTATGGGCCAGGGAATTCTATAGCTCAAAAACATACTTAAATAATCTCCACTGTTCTTTATTTCTGGATCTTTATTAATAGAAAATGATTGTTTTACATTTTCAATAAAATAAGCAGTATCCCTAACTAATAAATCTATGGAAAGATCATCGACTACTATGCTAGCTCTTTCTTCCAGACAAAAAGATTCACAAATATCATCAGAATCTAAAAACATTACATATTCACCTTTACTTTTCTCTAACCCTAAATTTCTACAGGCATTAGCTCCTTTTAAATGATTATCTGGACGATAATAAAATTTAAAACGGTTATCTTTACTTAAATATTTATTAATTATGTCTTCTGTGTGATCTGTTGAACCATCATCAACAACAATGCATTCCCAATTTTGATAAGTTTGTGTAAAAATACTATCTAATGTTTCTGCAATGATATGTGCACGATTATAGGTTGGAATTATTATAGAAACCTTTACTGAGTTCATAGAGTTATTATATTCCCGAAGCAATTTTTTTTATTAAATTATCGAATTGAGCAGCTACGTTATTTGGATAAAAAGCTTCTAGAGCTATTGAATTAATTTTATGATTCTTTTTCTCTAACATTTTCACTCCCTCAATGATTGCTTTTTTTACTGATTTAGGAGAGTGAGGATTAAAAATAGGGAAATCAAACATTTCTAAATGCTCTTTTATATTTCCTTGATCTGGTCCAACAATCATTTTTCCATAAGTAAGTCCAAGAAAAATATTTCCAGAATTTAAAATCTCTATTCTGGGAACAAATACAATATCTGCAGCAGACATCATTAATGCTAATTCTAGATGACTTTGATACTCGTTTCGAAAAAAAAACTTTGGATCTATACTTTTTTTTAGGATTGGTCTGCTAAATATTTTTTTAAATTTATAATATCCAGGAAGCTTGTTCCAGATATTTTTTTTGTACATATTCGGAACAATTAGTATTTTCTTTTTATTTCTGATTGCTCCAAAAGCCGTCATAATCATTTTTTTTTCAGCTTTATTTCTAATTCTCCCAGGTGCAATAATCACTAATGCATCACTTTCGATTTTTAACAAGTTTCTTGCCTCGTATTCATTAAATACAGAAAAGGAATTGATATATAGCGGGTGCCTAACAAGGTAATGAACAGCATTTGTATACTGTTTTTCAAACATTTCCTTACTATACTCTCCTAAATGAATAAATACATCTGCATTTTCAGTAACAAGTTTGTACAATCTTTTATGATTTATATTGTATTCACTATGGGGTTTTAGGTTATGAACTGTATAAATAATTTTCGAATGTTTCTTCCAATATAAAAAAGCTCTCTCAAAATTATTTAGTTCTTCGAGAGAAAACGACTTCCAATTAAAAATGCTTTCAGGCCAATGAATATTTACAATCTCGAATGAAGAATCATAATTTAAATAATGATCAAATACAAATTCTGATGCGCTATATTTAATTATTTCATCAAAATAATTGTTTGCATCTTTGGGAAATGGCAAAAAAATTTTCATCTTTTATAATCAAAAATAAACCTTTCAACTTCTTTTTTCAATTGATCAATCTTACAATCAAAAACTTTATTTGAAGACAAATAAAATTTCCCTTTAGAATTAATCTTTTTTAATAGTTCAAAAAATTGAATTCTTCCAGAAACGAAGTTTGCAATTCTTGAATTTTTAAATAGCTTATCATTGATTTCTAGTATTTCAATTTCTTCAAAGATTTCCATTGAATAAAGCCAATCACACCATTTAATTTCAGATGTTAAAAGACTTTCATAACCATGTTTACCTAATCTCAATCTTTTCCAAGGAACTCTTAAGATATCTGCAATTATTGCCCCGTGCATAGCACCTGCAATAATTTTTTTGCTAGCGCCTATTTCTTCAAGTATATTTTCAATTGTATTATTAGGTAAAATAACATGTATACCTGTCAACTTTTCAAATAATTTCCAATTTATTATTTTAATATGTCTAAAATAAGGAATAATTGAACAATTATATTTTTTTTCTTGATTACTATAATTCTTT
Source organism: Flavobacterium sp. Root935 (assembly GCF_001429295.1). GTDB lineage: Bacteria > Bacteroidota > Bacteroidia > Flavobacteriales > Flavobacteriaceae > Flavobacterium. The sequence goes on from NZ_LMJL01000001.1 coordinate 124,671, forward strand.
TCGAGTAAAGCTAAACAGTAAGCGCTATCTGTAATATAAGTTGCATTGTTTAAGTATTTAGAAGAAATTGGGCCTCTAACAAATCTTATATCTATATTTTCATTACAAGTAAACTGAAAATCCCGAATACCTGATCCAAAAATCACCTTTACTTGATTTCCTTTATTTAGTCTTCCATCTAATATAGAACCAATCCCGACAAAATCTATATTCTTGTCATAAGATTCAAAATCCCCAAAAAGTTTTTCCCAAATCCATGGATTTAAATCATCGCCAAAATTTCCAACTTGTGTCTTAAAATAGATTAAATTCATGAGAGCTTATTTTGGATATCAAAAATTCCTTTTTTCAATTGATTTGAATAATAAAATTGATCCCAAACTTCTCCTTTTAACAGTTCCTCCAGCTTGGGATTATCTTTTTGAACTAGAACTTCAGCACCGCACTTTCGCGCTTCAAGAACTGCTCTTTCACCTCCACCATCTACTTCCGCTGGGATATAAACTAATTTCGTTTGGTTTAAAATTATTGATAATTTTTCTTGGGAAACATAATCTAAGACATTAACCGATTCTTTTTCCAACTCATCAATAATCTGTTGGGAATCTTTTTCATTCTTATTTCCTATTACTAGTTTATTTTGCCCTGGTATTTTAAGAATTTCATTGTGTCTTTTATACGCTGTTAAAGCTCCTATGCTTACTACATCATATATTTTATCTAAATTTCTATTATGAAATACTTCAGAATTTATTCCAAAAGCATGATACACATATGGATGAGCAGCAATATATTCTTTATACCAATTGGTCTCGTACCACAAAATATCGTAAAAAAACATCCATTCTCTTTGTATGCTTTTTTTTGAGCATGATATCATAATACCTCGTGGTGTATTTAAACATTCAAGAGATCGAATATAACGATCAACAATCCAATTCCAACAACTTTTTACAATCAAAAAATCAAAAGCATTTAAATCTGTTGCCGTTGGCTTTTGATCTGCAAGATTAATCCAAGTAACATTAAATTCATCATCAAGTAATTTTACTGCACTTGTAAAACCATCGCTCCAATTATTATATTTTTCGGTATTGGTCTTCGGGATATAATAAATAACAGCTATTCTAGAAATTTCTTTTATCTGATAATTTCTAATTCTTTTTAGAATTTTCTTTTTTTGAATAAATCGAAGAATCTTGTCCTTAATTGACATTCCATTCAGCAGGATAAAATATTAAACTTTTCGATGATTTTTCTTTTGTAATAAAATGAAAATCTTTATTTGGCTTAGAAGGAAAAATTTCAAATTCCAGAAATTTCTCATGAAAATCAAGCAGTTCTTTACCATCAAGTACACTAATTGAAATGGTGTATACTCCATCTAATAAGTACAAATTTTGAGTTTTAATTTCTATGATCATATGACCACCTTTATTTTTAGGCAAAGGCTCTTCTATGTAGTCGTTACTTCTCCAAGTAATAATATTTACATTTGATAAATCACTTAATCTCAAACTAAATGTTGGATTTCTGATTAATGATTTTATATTTATTGAAACTCTAAAAATGATTTGTTCCCCTGATGAAAACTGGGTCATTAATTCTCGTTTATCATTTAAAATTTCAAAATAGTTTATTTTGGCTTTATATAATTCAGGTAATATAAATTCTTTAAAAGGAGCTATTTGAAGTTTAGAAGACAAATAAAAATTAATCCCTTTCTCAACATTTCCTTCAAATTCAATCCCTCCCTGATTCATTACTATAATTTTACTACATAATTCTTGCACAGCGGCCATATTATGACTAACAAATAAAACAGTCCTTCCTTCTCCCTTTGCAATTTCTTGCATTTTTCCAACTGCTTTCTTTTGAAATTCTGCATCGCCGACAGCTAAGACTTCGTCTACAATTAGAATTTCAGGTTCCAAAAAAGCTGCAACAGCAAATGCTAAACGAACTGTCATCCCAGAGCTATATCTTTTTACTGGCGTATCTATATAACGCTCACATCCTGAGAACTCGATAATTTCATCAAGTTTTGAAGTAATTTCTTTTTTGGTCATTCCTAAAATGGCACCGTTAAGAAATATATTCTCTCGTCCTGTCATTTCTCCATTAAATCCTGTCCCAACTTCTAATAAAGAAGCAATACGTCCTCTAGATTTAATACTTCCTGTTGTTGGCGCTGTAACCTTTGACAGAATTTTTAAAAGTGTAGACTTTCCAGCCCCATTCTTTCCAATAATCCCTAAAACTTCTCCTCGTTCAACTTCAAAATTAATGTCTTGCAAAGCCCAAACATAATCTGAAGTTCCTTTTGTACTACGATCATTTGTGTCTCCTACTTTTAAATACGGATCTTCTTTTCCTCGAATTTTATGCCACCATCGGTTAAAATCATGACTCAGAGTACCTGTTCCTACCTGTCCTAAACGATATTGTTTAGAAATATTTTCGGCTTTTAATATTATATCTTTCATTATACGGTATCTATAAAGCTTTTTTCTGTTCTATTAAAAACCAACAACCCAGATAAAAAAACAACTACTGTAACTGCCATTGTATATACTAACCCTAAAATTGATACACTACCAATATTTAAAAGCATATATCGAGAAGTTTCTATCACATACGCTAAAGGATTGTATTCAACAATCCAACCAAATTTTGGAAGTTTTTCTTTTATCAATTCCATTGGATACATTACGGCAGATACATACATTAAAAGCTGTACTCCAAAACCAACTAAATTATTTAAATCTCTATATTTTGTAACCATTGAAGAAATCATCATCCCCAAACCTAACCCTAAAATTCCCATAAATGAAATTAAAATTGGGAAAAATAATATAGATATATTTAGTTGTAAATGTGCTCCTTGAAAATAAAAGAAAATGTAAAAGAAAATAAATATTCCAAATTGAATTCCAAATTTGATTAAATTCGAAATCACTATAGATAACGGAGTAATAATTCTGGGGAAATAAACCTTACCGAATATTCCTGCATTAGACTTAAAAGTATCTGATGTTCCTGTAAAGCAAGCTGTAAAATAATTCCAGACCATAATTCCTGCAAGATTAAATAAGAATGGCGGTATAGTTCCAGTTTTAATTCCAGCGACATTATTGAATATGATGGTAAAAGTTACAGAAGTAAACAAAGGTTGTATTAGATACCAAAGCGGTCCTAAAATAGTCTGTTTATAAACTGTAATTATGTCACGCTTTACAAAAAGCATTAATAAATCACGGTATTGCCAAATCTCCTTAAAGTTTAAGGAGAAAAATTTATTCTTGGGTGTTATTTCAAACAACCAGTTATTTGTGTTTTTAGAATCCATTTAAAAAGAACTACAATGTCTTGTTTTTATAAAATTAACAAGATTTTTAACATTTTAGAATTTGTTTAAAAATACCAAAAGGTGTTTATTAAAAACACCTTTTGATTATATTTGTTGATATTTTATTTTAATATTACTTATCTAAAACCTCAAAAGTAGAATTCATACTCTTAAACTCTGGAACAATTTTTTTCATTTTAGATACTATGTCGTCATTTTCATAAAAATCGGCAATTCCAATAAGTTCATCAACATCATTATGTAAATTTTCATACTCATCTTGTATTTCCTGAGCAATCATGATTTTATTATGATATGTTGGAAGAGTCTTCGAAGTATCATTTAATAATTCTTCGTATAACTTTTCACCAGGTCTTAAACCTACAATTTTTATTTTTATTTCTTTATCTGGTATAAAACCAGCCAATTTGATCATTTTCTTAGCCAAATCAATTATACGGACAGGTTTACCCATATCAAATATATAAATCTCACCTCCGTTACCCATTGCTCCAGCTTCTAATACAAGTTGACAAGCTTCAGGAATTGTCATGAAATAGCGAATAATATCTTGATGAGTAATAGTAACTGGTCCACCTTCGGCAATTTGCTTAGTAAATAATGGAACCACCGAACCATTTGAACCTAAAACGTTACCAAATCGAGTTGTAATAAATTTTGTACCACCCTCAACATTTTCTTTTTGATTTTTCAAGAATAAAGACTGCACATATTTTTCAGCAATACGTTTACTTGCCCCCATTACATTACTTGGGTTAACAGCTTTATCGGTAGAAACCATAACAAATTTTTTAACATTGTACTTACATGCTAAGTCTGCTAAATTTTTAGTTCCTTTAATATTGGTTTGAATAGCCTGAGAAGGATTTTCTTCCATTAAAGGCACATGTTTATATGCCGCCGCGTGGAAAACAACATGTGGGTTATAACTTTTAAATACTTTTTCTAAGGCTTTTTTGCTTCTAACATCAGCAATTACTGCTACAATCTTTGCGCTCAAATTCATAGCTTGAGTCTCTAAACACAAATTATGTAACGGTGTTTCTGCATGATCCAGAATAATGACATTCTTTGGATTAAAATTCAGCACCTGTCTTACAATTTCACTTCCGATCGAACCAGCCGCTCCAGTAATCAAAATTGTTTTATCTTTTAATTGTTTAGAAATTGATTTACTATCTAGAACGATCGGTTTTCGTTCTAATAAATCTTCAATCTGAATATTCTTAACTTTTTGAGAAATTTCCTTTTGATTTTCCCAATCCGAAATTAATGGGACAGTGTAAACTCTGTAATTAAATTCTAAACATTGATCAACTATAATTAATTGCTCCTCCTTGCTCAAACTTTTATCTGCGATGATTACACCTTCCGCAGCAACAGATCTCATTAATGCAGGAAGTTTTTTTCTTAAAATTAAGATAGGAAGATCCAGCATACGTTTAGATGCATTCTGGTTGTTTTTATCTACAAATCCTACGATTTTAAATCGTGAAGGAGTTTCAAACTTAAGAGCATTAGCTACTGAAATTGCATTCGCATCGGTACCATAAATTACCGTTCTAACCAATTTAGTTGTCGCTTTTTCTGAAAAGTACATCTCAAATGTCTGTTTTACAACTACACGGTATAAAAATAATCCACAAAAAGATAAAACCAAATTAATAAAAAGTGCAGTATTCAAAAACGCTTTATGTCCCGTATACAGTTCAAAAACTAAATTTATAAATAAGAAAAAAACCAGCACTGACATTTGAGAAAAAAGCAGTTTAATTGCATCTATATAAGAAGAATGCCTGATAATTCCCGAATAGGTTCTAAAAAGCCAAAAGAAAAATATATTTACTAGTATTAAACTTGTGACAAAATAAAAATCATGTGATGTAATAATATAACCTATTGCAGTACCTTCAAAAAGCAAATAAGTAAAAGAAAATGAAAAAAACAAAACCATTACATCAATAGCAATGATAATCCACCTAGGCAGATAGCTCAGATTATTAATGTTTGCTCTAAGATTTCTTGGCGAAAAAGTTCTATACAACAAAGAAGTTATATTATTTGGTTTATCTGTATTCAATTGAGCTTTATTTAATCTTGTAATTTGTACATATACAAAAATACAAATTAAAGGTTTTAAATAATTATTTATAGATGTAAATTAAATTTTAACACCTTTTTTCTTTTGTTTTAAAAAATCTATGAGATACTTACCATATCCTGATTTAACTAATGGTAATGCTAATTCTTCAAGCTGGTCATCATTAATAAATCCTTGTCTCCAAGCGATTTCTTCAATACATCCAACCTTTAGGCCTTGCCTTTCTTCTAAAACTTGAACAAATTGACCTGCCTGCATTAAACTGTTAAAAGTTCCTGTATCCAGCCATGCTGTCCCTCTGCTTAGTATTCCCACTTTTAACTGACCTTTTTCAAGATAAACTTTATTTACATCAGTAATCTCATATTCACCTCGTGCACTTGGATTAATATTTTTAGCGATCTCAACAACGGAATTGTCATAAAAATACAAACCTGGCACAGCATAATTAGATTTTGGTTGTAAAGGTTTTTCTTCAATAGAAATAGCATTTTTATTCTCGTCAAATTCTACCACCCCATATCTTTCAGGGTCGGAAACGTGGTAAGCGAAAACAACTCCTCCATCTGGATTAGCATTATCCTTTAATAATTGCTGCATGTTTGTTCCAAAGAAAATATTATCTCCTAGTACTAAAGCAACTTTATCACTACCAATAAATTCTTCACCTATTACAAAAGCTTGAGCTAGGCCATTTGGATTTGGCTGCTCAGCATAACTAAATTTACACCCAATTGTACTTCCATCTCCCAATAATTTTTTAAAATGTGGCAAATCATGAGGAGTTGAAATAATTAAAATCTCATTTATTCCTGCCATCATTAAAGTTGACAACGGATAATAGATCATAGGTTTATCATAAACCGGCATTAATTGTTTACTTACTGCTAATGTCAATGGGTGCAATCTTGTGCCAGAACCTCCAGCTAATATTATTCCTTTCATAAACTTAATTTTAGATTGTAGATTGTAGATTTTAGATGTTTAATTTTTCAAACCTCTAGAATTCTAATCTAAGATTTTTAAACAAACATTTTTTTTAAACTTTCCTTATAATTTGGAATATTTAAATTATAAATTGCTTTTATTTTTTCTTTATTCAACAATGAAAAGCTTGGCCTCTTTGCTGGAGTTGGGTACGATGCTGATGGAATTCCCCCTACTTTGCAATTATAACCTCCAAGTTCTTTTATACTTAGTGCAAATTCGTACCAGCTAATTTCTCCCTCATTCGAATAATTATAAACTCCAGGAATCCATTTTGAAGATTCAATGATATTGATCATTACTTGTGCTAAATCAGCGGCATAAGTCGGCGAACCAATTTGGTCATTTACAACATTAATTTCATCTCTTTCTTGCATTAATCGCTGCATCGTTTTTACAAAATTATTTCCAAACTTACTGTAAACCCAAGAAGTTCTAATAATAATTGAATCTGGATTTTCTTTTAAACAAGCGATTTCTCCTGCAAGTTTACTGTCTCCATATACATTTATCGGATTAGTCTGAGCGTCTTCAGTTAGTGCATTTGAAGACAAGCCATCAAATACATAATCAGTAGAGATATGAATTAGTTTTACATTATTTTTAAATGCGTATTTTGCAATTAATTCTACGGCGAAGTGATTTATTGTAAAAGCTAATTCCTTTTCAGTTTCAGCCTGATCAACTGCAGTATAGGCACCACAATTAAAAATAATATTGGGTTGAATTTCATCTAATTGAACTTTCAGCAACTCTAAATTATCTAGTGTAATATCTTTTCTATTAGCAAAAATCCATTCATATTCTAAATATGATTTTGATAAAAGGCCAAGTTCAGATCCTAACTGTCCATTTGCGCCGGTAACAAGAATTTTTTTCATTAAAATAAACTATTACAATTTTCGATAAAAGGAAGAATTTGATCTTTTTCTGAAACTATTGCTTCATCCAGATTCATTCCCCAATCAATATTCAAAGACGGGTCATCATATTTAATTCCACCTTCAGAAGCTTTATTATAAAATTGATCACATTTATACATTACTGAAGCTGTTTCACTAATCACAGAAAATCCATGAGCAAATCCTTGCGGCACTAATAATTGTTTTTTATTCTCTGCTGATAACAAAATGCTAAATGCTTTTCCGTAAGTAGGAGAATCTTTTCTCAAATCTACTGCAACATCAATAATTTCACCTTCTAGAACTCGTACTAATTTTGTTTGAGCAAAAGGGGGATTTTGATAATGTAATCCTCTTAAAGTTCCTTTTTTTGAAAAGGACTGATTATCCTGAACAAATTCAATATTAATACCTAAATCTTCAAATTTAGTTTTGCTGTATGATTCAAAAAAATAACCTCTTTCGTCTCCAAAAACAGTTGGTTCAACAACAACCAAATCTTTTATAAATGTTTCTTCAATTTTCATATTGTAATTTTATATTCCTCTAAAAAAGTTAATAATAACTTCTTTTATTCTGTTTTTATCTTTATCAGTTAAATTTGATCCTGATGGTAAACATAATCCTTTTTGAAATAATTTTTCGGCAATTTTACCCCCATAATATGGATATTTTTCAAAAAGAGGCTGTAAGTGCATTGGTTTCCATAATGGACGGCTTTCTATATTAGCTTCTTCAAAAGCAAGTCTCAAACTTTCTCTTTCTTCCTCTGTTTCTAATAATATTGTATTTAACCAATAATTAGAAAAAAAATCATCGCTTGGATTATTAAATAGCTGCACCTTTTTAATGTTTTTGAAAGTTTCTCTATAGAATAAATGATTATCTCGTCTAAAACGAATATTATCTTCTAAATTTTTAATTTGTCCAAGACCAATTGCTGCACAGATATTACTCATTCTATAGTTATATCCTACTTCACTATGTTGATAGTGTACAGCTGAATCTTTTGATTGGGTTGCATAGAAAATAGCTTTTTCTTTGAAACTTTTTGAACTCGAAATTAATGCTCCCCCACTTGAAGTAGTAATAATTTTATTTCCGTTAAAAGATAAAATCCCAAAAGTTCCAAAACTTCCACATTTTTTTCCCTTATAACTGCTCCCAAGAGCCTCGGCGCTATCTTCAATAATTGGTATTCCGTATTTATCAGCAATTGAATGGACTTCATCTATTCGATATGGCATCCCATATAAATGAACCGCTATTATTGCTTTTGGTTTTTTTCCTTTTTTTATTCGGTCTTTTATAGCGGTTTCTAGATATTCTGGACAAATATTCCAAGTCTCAACTTCGCTATCTACAAATATGGGACATGCATTCTGATATAAAATTGGATTTGCCGACGCCGAAAAAGTCATACTTTGGCAAATCACCTCATCGTCAGCTTTGACATCTAGCAAAATTAACGCTAAATGTATAGCAGATGTACCTGAATTTGATGCTGTAATAAAGTTTTCGTTATCAAAATAATTTCGAAGTTTATTTTCAAATTCATCTACATTTGGTCCGCCCGAAGTAATCCAGTTTGATTTTAGAGCTCTTTGGATATATTCTTGCTCATAACCACTTTGTTGAGATAGGGACAAAAAGATTCTCTTACTGTTCATTATTAATAAAACCAATAATCTGATGGGTAGCGAACATCGTCATCTTCTAGATGACTTAAAGGCAATGTAGAAAAAGACATTAATTTTGAATTTTCTTCTAAAGACTCTATCGCATTTGCATAACCAGCTGGTATGTGAACAATTTTGCTGTCAGATTCAGAAACCAAAATAGTTTCAATAGCCAAATCCCTTGAAGGATTTTCCCAATTGTCAATTTTTATAAAATGAATATTAAAAGAACCTGAAAGACAATAAAAATTTTTAGCATCCAATTTATGTCCTTGCCAAGCTCGAATAGGATTTTCTTGAGAATTACTTATAATATAAAATCGTTCAATATTTGTAAAACTAAAATCGTTGACATACGAGATACTTCCTCGATGATCTAAAAATTTTCCTCCTTGAATTATTTTAGGCTCCATGATTAAAACGCAAATTACTTTTGTTTAACAAATAAAATTTTGCAGAGTAAAATAACAATAAGGGTAAAATTACAATTAAGAATACTAGTGAATCTTGAACTTTTTGATAAAGAAAAATAACTAAAAAAGAAATTCCTGTCTGTATAATTGCATAAAGAAGCGAAACTAATCTGTGCTGTATTTTATATTCATTACTCAATACTTGATACATATGTAATCGATGAGCCTCAAAAATATTTTGTTTCAGGTAAAGTCTGTGCAAAATTGTACAGACAGCATCAACTCCATATACAGCTAAAAACAATAACCAAATAAGTGTTTCTGTGACAATAATTAGCTTTAAAACTAAATAAATTATCCAGAAAGCGATAGCAATACTCCCCACATCTCCTGCAAAACATTTTGCCTTTTTTCTATAATTAAAAAATAGAAAAACTAAACTGGCAAGCATAGCGTATTTTATAAATGTGTCATCTGTAAAAAGCTGAATTTTAACATTAACGTATGATAATGATCCCATTACCACTAAAGTATAAAGTCCAGTAATGCCGTTAATCCCATCCATAAAATTATAGGCGTTTATTAGTCCAATCGCTAAAATATATGTAAGTCCGACGCCCCAAAGCGGCAATAAATGAAACAAATTTAGGTCATAAAAAATCAATGTGATTGATAGAAAATGAATTGAGATTCTTATTTTATTAGATAGACTCTGTATATCATCCCAAAAACTAACCAAACTCACAAGGGTAATCCCTGTAAAGAAGAAATAATTGTTTTGAGCATGCTGCACGAAGTAAAGCAAAGCTACAAACCAAAAAATGATTCCACCTCCTCGTAAAGTCACTTCTGTATGTGAACTCCTTTGGTTAGGTTTATCAATTATATTAAAATGATCAGCTACTTTGAAATAAATTAACATGATGATCATTAGAATGCTCCCTAAAATTGTGTATTCCATTATACTTCTATAAAGCTTTTTATAGTTTTTTCTAATCCTTGTCTAGCTGTGTTTGGAAGTTTTTCAATTCCAATAGCTGATTTTATTTTTTTGTTTGAGACCCTGTAATTTTCAGTCAACTTTTGAATGGTTTCAGAATTCAATGGTAATTTTGTTAAATCTCCCACTTTAGCCACACTGTTTATAATCGCTTTTGGAATTTTAATCAATTTATCTTTTTTATCTAAAACGTATGATATTATTCTTACCACATCATTTGTAGATAAAAATTCGTCATCAGAAAAATTATAAACTCCAGAAGAAATTTCTTTATTTTCAAGAATTTCTTTAATCAAAAAGTTAAGATTATCAATACCTAAAAAAGATCTTTCGTTGTGAAAAGATGCTAAAGGATAAGGTATTCCTTTCTTTACTACATTAAAAAGCAAATTTAGATTTCCTTTATTCCCTGGGCCGTGTATCATACAAGGTCTAACAATAAAAACTCTTTTTCCATTCGGAATTTTTTTTGACAAAATGTACTTTTCAGCCTGTCTCTTTGACTCACCATATGGAGTCTGAGGTTCGCTATTTACCTCTTCAAATAATGTATCTGGAACTCGATCCGCAACAGCTTTCACACTGCTAAAATAAATAAATAATTGACTGTCACTTTCCAAAAAGATATCAAACAAATCTTTTGTTAGGTTTGTGTTTATCTCAAAATATTCTTCACTTGCACTTATATTCTTTGTATCGTGAGCTTTACCTGCCAAATGTATTATTGCATCACCCTTTAAACCGTTTTTCCAATTTGCATTTCTTAGTGATAAAGGCAAAACTTCAAATTTACGATTAGACAAATAATCTGAAAGATTCTGACCAACAAATCCAGAAGCACCAGTAATTAATATTTTATTCATACAATTATTTTAAATTTTCAATCCAAAAATTAGATTCATCTTGAAAAAAAATACAATTTAACCATCCTTCAATTGACATCTTTTCATAAATATCATCATTTATATTTTCATATTTTGATTCGAAAAAATCCTTTTCTATTTTGATATTTTCTCTATCAATAACAGCAATATTATTTGGATTGTAAAAACAATACTTTTTGACCTCTGAATTTGTTGTTATTATTTTTTTTCGTGCTCCTGTGGATTCAAATGTTCTCATTGTTAGACCTTTTTGACCAGGATGATTAATATCTAAAATAACATTTGAACTCTGGTAAAGTTCTAAGATTTGTTCTGTTCTTAAACTTTTAAAACTTAACTTTTTATAATCAAATTCTTTAAACGTTTTGTCAAAGAATTTTTTGTAAAAATACACTAATTTTCCATGCATGTAATAATAGCAAAATGACGTAAGGTTATTTTGAGCACACCAATCTACAATGTTCATACTAATTCTGTAGCGGTCTGAATGAGCTGTTCCTAAAAATAATAAATCATATTTTGATTTATTATTTTTAGGATTGTTAATATTTTTATAGACATCCAGAAAAAACAAAGGCCTAAAGTTTATATTATATTTTATAGCATCGTCTGAATCGAACGTAAATTTTCTATCAAAATAATGTAAGATACTTGTCGGATGTTTATGATTTGTAAAAGAGTCCCAGGTATAAAATATAAATTTGCAGTCCTTATGTTTTTTTTTAAATTCTTCTAAAAAAAATTTAGGAACCACTTCCCCTCTATTAACAAAAAGGAAATCATACTTTTTTTGTAACGTATTTTGAAGTATCTCTTTATAATACTGATCTATTTTGTGCTGATAAACACTTCTTTTAAATCTAATTATTCCTTTAGTAAAATTACTATTTGAAGGTCTTTCATCATAGTATTCTACATTTGCACCTAATTCTTCTAACTTCTTAACAATTTCTTTTTCAAGATTAAAAGTCTGAACTGAAAAAAATATAATATTCTTATTTTTAAGAGATTCTTTAATCATCACTTTAGTAAACCTTTCTTTTTCATTTCTTCTAATGAAATACTTAGTTTATCCTCTTGTATTTCTTGCTGTAACACCCATGCAGAAAATTTTTCAATGCCTTCTCTAAAAAAAACTTTTGGTTCAAATCCTAATAATGATTTGATTTTGGTTAAATCAGCAAAATTATGACGTATATCTCCTAATCTAAATTTTCCAGTCACAGTTACTGGAACATTAATATCGTATGCTTTAATCAATGAATGTGCAACCTCAAGAACATCTGTTGCAACACCAGTTCCTACGTTAAAAACATGTCCATTTGCTTCTTCTTTTTCAATTCCAAGGATTGTCGCATTTACCACATCGTCAATAAATACGAAATCTCGTGTTTCTTTTCCATCTTCAAAAATTTGAATTGGATTATTATTTCTAATTTGAGTCGAGAAAATAGATAAAATACCTGTATAGGGATTAGATAGTGATTGTCCAGGACCATATACATTTTGATATCTAAATCCTACAGGAGCTATATCTAGTGTAGGGCAAACAGTCATAATCATTTGCTCTTGATTTTGCTTTGTAATACCATAAACAGAAGAAGGGTGAATTTTTGATTCTTCGTCAGTAGCTAATAATTCAAGTACTTCATTATCTTTATATGTTAGTTCAAAATTTCCAGCCAACATATCTTCTTCTTTTCTATGCGAAGGATAAACAATTCCTAACTGAGGGTGTTTATATTTTCCTTCACCATAAATAGATCTTGAAGAAGCAATAACAATTTTTTCTATAGAATGTTTGTTATTTGCTAAAATATCTAACATAATTGCAGTACCCTGAATATTAACTTCTGTATATTTCTCAATACAATACATTGATTGCCCAGTTCCTGTCTCGGCAGCAAAATGAACTATTACATTTTGATTTTGAATAGCTTTTTCCCAATCACTTCTAGAGGTAACCGTTCCTTTAATAAATTTAACCTTATCCTTTATACTTTTATACAATGGTGATGTCAATTCAGGATTATCACCATGAATTTGTTTTGAAAGATTATCCAAAACTGTAATTGTGTATCCTTTTTCTATTAATTTAAGGGCAAGGTTTGTTCCAATAAATCCCGCTCCTCCTGTTATTAATATATTTTTCATTGTTATATTTTTTCCCATTTATTAATTTCAAAATTAAATTTCTTAATTGGTTTCGCAGGCGAACCTACTGCAATTACATAATTTGGTAAACTTTTGGAAACCACAGAATTTGCTCCTACAATTGTGCCTTTACCAATTGTAACTCCTGGCAAAACGGAAACAAATTCTCCAAGCCATACATTGTCTTCAATGCTTACCGGTTTAGAAAACAAAGATCTTTCTACTGGTGTCAAATCAGGGTGACTATCATTGTTGTCTCCTGAATAACTTCCATGTGAACAATCTGATATATATATTTTACTTGCCATAAGCACATTATTACCTATAGTAACATTTTTCATAGCAGTAATGTGCACATAATCATTCATTTGAACATTATCACCAATAAACAAAACCTTATTTTTAGTTTCAGGATAGGCTTCTACTCTACAACCAAAACCTGTTGTCAAGCCTTTTCCAAACTCTATAAAACCTTTGTTTCTAATATCAAATGGTAGACGTATCAATTTGGCGTTTCTAAAAAATAATTTAGTATAAATTAGTGATACTGCTAATTTTAAGAGCCCTAAAATTCCATATCTCCTAATCATAATAACTCTTTATAAAATTCTTTTGTCTCATCATAAGTTTTTTGCCAACTGAACTGATTTGCCTTTTCGAATCCCATCTCAATAGATTCTTCACGTAGATTATTGTCTAACGATAATTCCTTAATTCTTTCAGCCATTATAGTAGCATTTGACTCATTCAACGCTAAATACATATTTCCCATTACCTCAGGAATTGATGATATATTAATTGCTACAACAGGACAACCCGCTTTTTGTGCTTCTACTACCGGGATTCCAAACCCTTCATATAATGACGGATAAAGTAATAATTTAGCGTTATTATAATAATAATTCAAATGTTCAATGCTAACTCCTGTTATACATTTGAAGTTTTGATCTCCTAATTTCAAATTCAAATAAAAAATCTCATGATCATCTAAATCCCCTCCTCCAATCATTAGTAATGGAGTTTTTGTTAGAGAACAAGCCTCAACTGCTGTGTTAAAATTCTTATGGGATGATTTACGATCTCCTACATAAATTGCGTAACTTTTTTCTTCAAATGGGAGAATATTATTCATCTTAAAATTTGAGTCTAATGGTCTGAAAGTCTCATCAACTCCATTGTAAATTACACGAATTTTATTTGCATCAAAATTTGGCAAAAATTTAATCAAATCATTTTTTGTACTGTTTGAAATACAAATAATACCATTCGATCCATTTATGGCAATATACTTTTGCCAAGAATGTACCTTTTGCCTAATTCCTGTTCTATAATATTCATAAGTAAAATCATGAACAGTAGTTACATTTACTACATTTTTTCCTTTTTGTAACCTGTAATGAGATGAGTGAAACAAATGTTTATCAGTATTCTTACTTTCTAAATTAAGATATCTCTTCAAAGCTAAAAAACGAGAACTCTCAATTCTAATTAAATCTACATCAATCTGTAATTGTTTTCGAAATAGATTATTTATTGCTGTATCAAATTCAATAAAAGAACAATCAAAATCACTATCAACAAGCAATCTCTGTAAATGTTGCTGCCAAACAACAGAAGCGCCACCAGATTTTTGAAGCGAAAAAATAATATTATCAAGTAGTATTTTCATTATTACTATTTTACTAATTCCTCAAATAATGAAGTCCATTGTTTCATTATTATTTCTTCGGAAAATCTTTTAGAATTCTCTTTTGCAATTCTTCCGAATTCTTTTCGTAAAGAAATATTTTCAATTAAATCTGTTGTTTTTGCAATAAAACTTTCCTTATCTCCCATTTGGATTAAATAACCATCTTGCCCATCAGTAATAATTTCTTTTGGTCCGCATTTACAATCAAAAGATACGATTGGCAACCCATAGTTTTGAGCTTCCAACAGAACCATTGGCAAACCTTCAAATCTTGATGTCATTAGATATAAAGAACTATCTAAGTAACAATCACTTATTTTTGATGTTGATGGTACAAGCTTGATAACATCGTTTAATTTCATCTTATCAATCTTCCCAATCAGTTCTTTTGAATCTCCAGTACCTACAATAGTCAAACACCAATCTGGATATCTTTTTGATATTTGCTCCCAAAGTTCAATCAACAACTCTAAATTTTTTTGATAAGTTAGACGCCCAATTGCGAGTACTTTTTTATTATCTAATAACGACGTCGCATTATTATTACTATCTGTCACAGAATTATAAATTACTGAAATATTTTTATGCTTTTTCCAACTATGTTTATCTTCTAATGTTAGAACCACAAAACGATCATATTTAGTTACAATTTTATCGTTACGATTTGTCATGTATAAATCTAACAATCTTGTAATCCCTTTACGATTTGCTAAAAGTCTAAACTCTCTACTAAAATGAATTTCTAATACTTTTTTTGATCCGTCTTTAATGGCATACAGAAAGTTAACATCATTTGTAAACATCGACACAACAATGTCTGCCTTTATTTCAAACAAAATCTGTTTTAATTTTGCTTTATGAAATAGATATTTTTTAAATGACTTAAAAACTCTTACTAGTATATTTCCATCAGTAGTTTCAGAATAATTGATCCCTAAATCAATACATTTTACTTTTGAAGATATTTCATAAAAATGGGGTCTATTTCTTTGACCAGTAGTTATGATATAAACCTCATAATTTGGCAATTGAGACAAATAGTTAACTTTATTTGAAAGAACTCGTTCCATTCCTCCAGAATTACAAGTACTATGAATACAATATATTATTTTCAATTTTTTATTTCTTCTTTAATTTAGATTATTTATAACAATGAATTTGTTAAACAATATCACAAAATCTTTATCATTTTATAAGGTATTATTTCATTTATTCCTTTGACCAAAAAATATTCAAAAAATAAAAGTCCGATACCTACTGAAATAGTTGCAACACAAAATTGGAACCACGATTTTTTATAATTTCTACACATTTCTACTAATAATAAAACATATAAAAAATCAAAACTATCTACAAACCGATATAAAATTACCAAGTGAATGGCCATTATTTTTATAACTATTAAGAATAGCGCACTATTCCCAAAAAACTTTTGTGAAAAAGAATCATCAAAAATTTTCTCTTTGAAAAAAACAACAATTAATGATGGAAAAATTTGCAATAAAAAACCCATACCTGTTCCTAATTCCTGTGATGCTGAAAATTCATCCATATCTGCATAAACAGCATATTTCGAAGCTTCAACCAAAGGAAAGGTTAATAGTTTTCCAGCAATTACTGGCGAAAAAAACCAAAAGAAAATAAAAACAAGTATACCAACAGTTCGGGGTATCTTAATTTTTAAAAGTACCAAAATCAATAGACTAAAAATACAAGAAAAATGAAATAGTGCTCCTAAAGCAATTAAACTTAAAAAAATTTTTATTCCATTTTTATGTTTATTCAAGAGAAATGAAGTTGCATACATCGAAATAGCCACTGCTATAATCTGGCGTACAGCATTGTAAGAATCTGAATACAAAAGTATAAATGAAAAAAAGACTCCTAAAACTAGGGTGTTTCTAGAAAAACTTTTGTAAGTAAAAACTAAAAATATTGAAGACGAAATGGCTAATACCCAATTTACTCCACCATCAAATAAAGAAACTGTATAATTTATTACCCAAAAAAGTGGTTCTGTATCTATTTCATCTTTATAAGCTATTCTGTTATATATAATTTCATAACTAAAATAATCTGTTCCTATCCCATATCTGAGGGAAGCAGGAATAATCAAAACCAATATAGAAGTTATAATAAAAAAATTTCCAATAGTCTTATTTTCCATTATTACTCCTAGGTACGCAAATAATACTGAAAAAAACAATAAGAAATTATATAATATTATGGACTCGAACATCAATAACTATTTTTTATGAAGCATCCATTCTTTGCTTAACATACACTTCATTTTAAATATTTCAAAAATAAAAAGAATGTTGCTTTTACTACTTTATTTACAATTGAAGAAGACCTTGGTATATCTTTTAGTTTAAATTTTTTTGCATTCGATGAAACCTTTTTATCTTTTATCAATTCTTTAAAATCATAAAACTTTCCTTTTATTGATTTATTATACACTAAGGCATTTAAACATAATACGAAAGTCATATCAAACAAGCTCTTACTTAATCGATACTCTTGTTCACTTTTTAAAAAATCATTTTTAGACAAAATATCTTTTACATCATTATTCATCAAAAAATATTTTTGTGCTAAATCTTTTTTATACGATGTCATCGTACTGCCATATCTTATTACATAATGATAAAAAACTTTTGCTTCAAAGTAAAAAAAAGGATTTGACGCTAAAAAGACCATATTAAAAAGCTTATCTTCATATAAATACAAACGTTCGCTTTTAAATCTTAAATTTAGCTTTTCAATATATTGCCTTCTAAATATTTTATCACATGGCGAATTTGGAGAAAAAAAGGTAATTGAGGGATTTATTGATTCATTTATTAAGAACTCCTGACTAATTTTTTCTTTAGCTGGCATTTTTGGAACCCCTTTGCTACCGTCAGGGAAATCAAAAACAAGATTACAACAAACTAAATCATACTTTGCAGTTAATGTTTTTTCATAAAGAACCTGATACATGTCTTTTTCAATCCAATCGTCACAATCTACAAAAGCAACATACTCTCCTACGGCTACATCCAAGCCTTTATTTCTTGTTAATCCTTGCCCAATGTTTTTTTCATTTTTCCAAAGTTTAATGCGAGAATCACGTTCCGCATAACTTTTTAAAATTTCGCAAGAATTATCTGTAGAGCAATCATCTATACAAATTATCTCTACATCACTTAGTGTTTGATTTAGGACGCTATCTAAACATCTCTTTAAATAGCTTTCAGCATTAAAAACAGGGATAATAACTGAAATCTTCATTAGCTTCGCTTAATTATTTTTCAATTTGTTTTTTTAATACCTCAAGATACTTATGCCCCCATTTTAAATCTGGTTCCATATAATTACCTTCGGCCCATTCATTCCAAGATTTAATAAAAATGATTTTATTTTCGTATTCTTTATCACGAACTAAGTCTAAAGCCTCCTTTACATGTTTCTCAAACAAATCTGGCGTTGAGTTTGTCATTACTAAACCTTCACGTCCACTTCTGGGAGTGTGGTCCCAACCAGGAATAATACTAGGAAATACATTGTGAAGTTTATCCTCCTCAGGAACCAAAAAATATTTAGACATCATTTTGTAAGCTATTGCATAAGCAGCTGCATTTCCAAGGAAAATTCTTTTAATTCTGCTTAAAATCTTTTCAAAAATTGACCTATGGTTAATGATATAATTATTTAAACGCGTTGTATTTACAGCATCAACTCCAGTCGCTAAAATTTCTTCTAAATTATTTCTCAAATCATTATGGTGTCCAACAAAATATATCCCAGATAAATCATTCTCCGCTGCCAACCTCTTCCATGTTTCCATAAAAACCTTAATCTCTTCTGAGGCAAGAGGTTTATAGATCATAAACAATGGTTTTCCATTTACAGTAATATATCTTTTATCCTTAAGGGCAGGTAAAACTTCGTAAAAATGAGCTTCGTAATCTTGAATACCTGGATAAAGCTGTTCTATTAATATATTTCTATTTTTAAGACCATGATCAAAACCTTTCCAAGTTTCATTTGCCCAAGCCAAACAAAATGGAAAATCAGGCTCTCCAGAATTTAAAACCTCATTGAACGGGCGTTCAATCAATCTTTTTCCATTCCCAAACCAATAATGCCAGTAACAAAATCCTTCAATACCATATTCTTTTGCCATATCAGCTTGAGCTTTACGAGTTTCAGAAACTCGAAGATCATAATACCCTAAATCAGCAGGTATTCTAGGTTGATAATGTCCTCTGAATAAAGCCTTTGCTTTTCCCACATTAGTCCATTCCGTAAAACCTTTACCCCACCATTTATCATTTTCTGGAATGGGATGATATTGTGGCAAATATAACGCTATAACTCTTGCTTCTTTTTCCATCACTATAATTCTCTTATTACTCTGGCTGGATTTCCTCCAACAACACTATTTTTAGGTATTGATTTTGTAACAACTGCATTAGCTCCTACAACTGTGTTTTCGCCAATAGTTACTCCTGGTAAAACTACTACATTTTCGCCCAGCCAAACATTATCTTCAATAATAACGGGGCCTTTACTATATAATTTTCTTTTTGAGGGAGGTAGTAATATTGCTTCTTTTGTAATTTCTCCATGTGAATGATCACTGATATATACTTTACTCGCCAATAAAACATTGTCGCCTAAAATAATTTTATTTATCGCTCCAATATGACAATCTTTTTGTATTGAAACATTATTACCTATAATTATTTCCGGGCAAAACTTTTCTCCAAGAAAATTATCTATTGCATCTAAACGCAATCTTTGATCGCAATCAAAATTATTTCCAATTTTAATATACTCACCACCTGTAAGATACATTGGATATCTAATGTTTCCATTATTTGCATCTTTTAAGTTCTTTAAAATTCTGTTGGTATAAATTGAATTAAAAGCATTTTTAATTTTAGTTGAGAATTTTAATGGTAATAAAACTAAGCTAATATTGGCAATACCACTAATTATTATTTTTTTCATTTTAAAATCTAAATCAAAAGCTTTATTAAAAAATCAAAAATGCATTCATATGCGTAAAAAAAATCACAAAGTTTAGTTAATCGTTTTATAAGCATTGATAATTGCTGATCTAAATCCTTCGTAAGAAGATCTGATCATTGATTCTGATCTACAATTCTTTGAAATCATGTCTAATTCTATTGAACTTTTAGTAATTAAGCTAATTATCCCTCTACTAAAATCCTCACTGTCTTTAAATTTTGCTAAGTATCCGGTACCTTCATTGATTATATCACAAGCAGTTCCTATATTAAATGCCACTGCAGGTGTACCACACATTAAAGCTTGATTTAGCATCATTGGACCTGCATCTTGTATGCTTGGGCTTAAGAAAACATCAGCCAAAGCATAATATTCTGCTAATTGATCAAAAGTTAAATGACCCGTATAATCAATATTAAATTCGTCGAGACCTTCAACTTTTTCTCCGCTCCCCGCAACAACTAGAACAATGTTTGAAACCAAATCTGGTCTTTTTATATATAGCAACTTTAGAGCTTCTAAAAGGTATTTAAATCCTTTCCGAGGATCATGAACTCCAAGCGATCCAAAAAATAATACTTTTTTGTCACAGTAGTTAAAATCCTTTTTTAATGTCTTTCTATCTCTTGGTCGAAACACATTTTCGTCAACGATTGGATAAATTGTCCCTATATTTTTAAATAATCCAGACTCAGAAGCATATCTATTTTGCCAATTATTACCTAAAAATATACTTTTAATATTGGCAAATACATTTTTCTTGTAAAGAAAATTTTTACGAGTAGCATCATTTTCATTTGATGAAAGTATCCCCTGACATTTACCACAAGATTGCTTTATCCGCTCGCAATCCCAGAAATAACTACATCCTCCTGTCATGGGAAACATATCAGCTGCAACTAATAAAAAAGGTATTTCAAATTTATCGTAAATATCTTTTAATGTTTTACTTGTAACAAGTCCTTGCCAAAAAAAAACTAATATATAATCATACTCCTTTTTTATACAATTTATAATTCTTTTAGTTTTTACAGGAGGTTTATCATCATTTAATCCAAAAAAGTAGTATGGCAAATTCTCCTTAGATTCAAATTTATGAGGTGCAGGTAATAATTTATATTTTAGCAATATAGCGCGAGCACGAGCAGAAAAATCATGAGCCAATTTCTCATATTTATTATACGCAGAATAAACATTAAAGTCCTCAGTCCTAAAAGGATACTTTGTAACAACGTCAATATTATAATAGCTACTTAATGATTTCGAGATATCCAAAATCATTTTAGATGAATTCCCATTATCAAGAAAACTCGTTATTATCAAGGCGTTAGAACTTTTATTTGTTCCAGATTCTTTTTGCATTTTTATTAAATAGTAGATTTAATTGTAGAGGGCCAATCCAGGCGATTGACAACGCTAAAATAATTTGTGAAATTACAACTCCATCTAGTCCCCATGTTCGGCAAAAAAATATGGTTAATGGAATATTAATAATCCCAACAGAAAGAGAAGCTATGATCTGCAACTTAATTTTACCAAATCCATAAATTAAAGTAGAATGTAAAGAATTCCACATATTAAAAATTTGCCATATTCCTAAATACATCGTCAACAAAAAAGGCACATTAACAGATTTTCCAAACCAAATATTATACACAAAAGAACTACATACAACTAAAATTAATGTTGCCAATAAGAACAACCCAAATATTTTATATAGTTTTTTTGTTACGGATCTCATCCATGAAATATCGTTTAAGACCCTTGCTTCAATAAAGGCACTCCAAAAAGGAGAAATAATTATACTAAAAAACATTCCTATAATTGACAGATATTTGAATGCTAAATTGTACACCGTCACATCTAGGGGGCTTAATATCTTCGTGATAATAATGTTATTAGTCTCATAATATATGATCGAAATAATTTGCAAAATAAAAAAATTCAACCCTAAAGTCAGCAATCCTTTCGCATATCTAAACCGAACATACTTAAATGAAGGAACATAATTTTTTAATGATGTTTTAAATAAATAAATAGAAAAAATAAAAAGCACTAAAGTGTTTACTGTTCCATTTAATAAACTAAGATTTAAAATAGATCCTGAACTTGTTTTGCTTAAAATATAAATCCCTATTAAAACTAAAAATTGACTTATTACATTAATTAATGAAGTAATAACAGGCTTTTGGAGAGCTGAAAGAATTGTATTTATTAAACCTAAAACAAATTGAAATGCAAAAGTTGAAAGCACAATCAACATAACATAGAATAACTCCTCGTTATTTGCACCTTTAACATTTAAAAATTTAGGCCAATCAACAAACTTTGAAATTAAAACTGATACTACCCATATCAGTAAAATAATTAAGGCTAGTATTGAATAGGTTGTACTTACATAAATTCGTGCTAATTTTAGTTTTCCTATGGTAATAGCCTCAACAAATTTGTTTTTTAAACCATTACCAAATCCAATATCAAAAAAGCTTAGCCATCCAATGATAGATGAAATTGTAATCCAGACACCGTATTGATATGGTGAAATATAATTAATAGTTAAAGGGACGACCAATAAACTTAAAAAAATACTTATCCCCTTTAAAAAAATTGAACCAACGACATTTGCCTTGATATTTTGACTCCTATCGTTGTTATTAAAGCAACCTTTAATATTTTTTATGCTAATCTTTTTCAAAGCTACTTTTAATCGATGCTACTATATTTTCTACATTATTATCTGTTAGTTCATAATAAAGAGGTAGACGAACAAGACAATCAGTGAAATAGTCTGAATTAGGAAGGCTTCTTCCATCATGTTTATCCACATAATAATCACTTAAATGAAGAGATAAATAATGAAAAACAGCATGAAATCCATTTTCCTTTAAAGTATTAATTAACTTATTTCTAACCTCACCATCTTTACAAGACAAATAGAACATATGACCATTATTTGTTGCATAATCTGGTATTATAGGCAATTTAATTGCACTTATATTTAATTTTTCAATATCATTATGATAGCTTTCCCAAAGTCTTTTTCTTTTGTTCTGAATATCTTGCAGATTTTCTATTTGAGCCCAGAGAAAAGCTGCGATGATTTCAGATGGTAAAAAGGACGAGCCAGTATCTACCCACCCATATTTATTTACTTCACCTCTAAAAAACTCTGCTCTATTGGTGCCTTTTTCCCAAATAATTTCAGATCTAGTGATATATTTATCATCATTTACTACAAGCATTCCTCCTTCTCCAGAAATTATATTTTTTGTCTCGTGGAAAGAAAAAGCTGCAAAATGACCTATTGAACCTAATGCTTTTTTTACACCATTTTTGTCAATATAAAAACTATCTATCGCTTGTGCAGCGTCTTCAATTACAATCAAATTATATTTATTTGCCAAATCCATAATTTTATTCATATCACATGCTACACCAGCATAATGGACAGGAACAATTGCTTTGGTTTTAGGCGTAATTAATTGCTCTATTTTGTCTGCGTCAATATTTGGATTGTCTGAATATGAATCAGCAAAAATAATTTTTGCGCCTTGACGAACAAAAGCGATTGCTGTTGAAACAAATGTAAAACTAGGAACAATGACTTCATCGCCTTCTTTTATATTTGCTAATATTGCTGCCATTTCTAGTGCATCTGTACATGATGTCGTTAATAGACATTTTTTAAATCCATAATGAGATTCAAAAAAAGATTGACATTTTTGCGTATATTTTCCATTACCAGATATTTTGCCTGAATTTACAGCATCATAAATATAGTGCGTTTCTTTACCAGTTAGATATGGCTTATTAAAAGGAATCATGTGTTTGATGTTTTTTATTTTATAATTTTTTACTAAAATTGTCATAGTAAAAAAATGAATTGAATCATATAATTTAAGATACTTTTGAGCTTTAACTCACCTCACAAACCTTTGAGGGTTACCAACATATAACCCAGGTTTATCTATGTTTTTGATAACTACAGTCCCTCCTCCAAGTCTTGTATTAGATGTAATAGTAATATTGTCTATAATCGTCGAATTAATTCCAATTATACACATTTCCTGTATGTGTATGAAGCCTGCTAAAGCCACTCTTGGAGAAATAAAGCAATGACTATCAATCTTTGTATCATGCGCAATAACAGAACTGATATTAATAATAACATTATTTCCAATTATAACGTTGGCATCAATACTGCAGCAAGGATAGATTACAGAACCATTTTCTATTTTCGCAGTATTATCTACCCATGATGAGGAATGTATAACCTTTCCAAATGGAATTATGCCCTTAAACCTTTCAAACAAAGTCTTACGAACTAGTAAATGATTATATCCAATTCCTATAATCAATTCATCAAAGGTTTTCTTCAAATATTCTTTTTCAATCGAATCTGAATTTCCAAGAATTGCATACCCATTAATTTCACTTACAGTAGCAAAATCATCAAAAAAAACTATTTTATCATAGTGATTATCAGAAAGAGCATAATGAGCAATTTGTTGACCCAAATCTCCACTTCCAATTATAGCTAGCGTTTTCATTTCAAATATTGTAAAACCTCACTAAGATTATTAATTTTGTAAATTGACTTTTGATAAAAATTATCTCTATCAATTAATAAGCATTTCATTCCTAATTTACTAGCTGGTTCAATGTCTAATTTCATTGAGTCGCCAATATATAGAACCTCACTTGGAAGACAATTAATTCTTTCCAAAGCTTTCTGATAAAATTCTACATTTGGTTTTGCAATTCCTAATTCTTCAGATACTAAAACATCTTTAAAAACCGATCCAAAAAAATGCTCTAACTTCTCCTTTAGCGAAGTATTAAAGTTTGAAATTATACCAATAGGAATATCAATTGTATGTAAAACTTCAGTATCCTCAAATTTTTCCCATGGAAGATAGGTACAATTATTAAATATAGCATTAACTAGCTCTTCCGTTGGAAAAATCCCTAATAATCTTAAGAACTCGGTATTAAAATAATGATAAAAATCTGAATCAGTTCTGTCAGGGAAATGTATAATTTCGGATAAAGCTTTATGTTTATACTTTAACTCATCCATAGAAACTAAATGATTAAAACTAAGTAACGTTTCATATATACTTTGATAAATCATAGGCTTCCACAAAATAGTTCCGGAAACATCCAAAAAAATGTATTTTATCATTCCTTAATATAAGATATGTTTTGAAGAAAGATTATTAAGTTCATTTTCATGAGATGCTTCTGGATAAACCACATCTAAGAAAATCCTTGTTGCAATACCTTTAATTGGTTTTGCCACATCAGGTTTCATATTATATAAATATTCCTGAACGCCATATTTGACATCTTGAAATCCTAAATTATGACGAATTGAATTTGTACCAGAAATTCTACAATTCACTTCAAATGGTACGATGTCTCTATTTTCTGTAACAATAGATTGAATATTAAAACTTCCTTTTAGCCCACCTAAATCAATCATTTTTTGGGCTATGACTCTTATTTCATTATCATAATCAAATATGACTTTTGATTTGGAAGTTGTGCCGTTAGTTAATTCTCTCTCCATTGTAAACACGGAATGAAGAATGTTCTCTTTAGTGACGTAAACTGCTGAAGTGATTTCTTTACCTTTAACCAAAGGCTGAATCATATATTCGTCAGGCAATTCTTCTGGATTACTTGGATTAATCAGAATGCCTCTAGATCCACGACCTTCTCTTGGTTTTGCAATTATCTGATCTACTGAATGGTCAAATTTTTTAGGTATCCAAGATTGGGCAAAAGGAATATCATTCTTACTGTGATATAGAAATGTTTCGTACTTGTCTAAATAAATTTTAGCTACCGCGGCATCACTTGCAAGAACTATCGCATTTAAAACTGATTTATTAATAGACAAATAATAAACTTCATAATCCGTAGAAGGAATAATTAAATCAATATGTTCTGTATCAACAATGTTCTGTATTGCAGAAATATAATTCTGCTCATAAGAATATGGCACTTGAAAAGTTTTATCACATAGATAATTCCCGGCAGTAAAAGTACATATATCAACTCCTATAAGTATTATTTCTGGGAAAGAATCCTTGATATTTCTTAAAATACCCTGTCCAACATTCCCTCCTATACCAGTAACTAATATTTTTTTTTCCATTCAATGTATTTTTGTAAACTCGTCTCAATATTGCTTTCCGATGTCCAATTTAGAATATCGCATGTATAAGTATTATTATATTTGAACGATTTAGAATTATCTTCTTTTATAAGTTGGATCTTAGCGTTTGAATAATCCGCAATTATATTTGCAATTTGTAAGTTAGAATAATGTGCTTTGGAAACAGCTAAAAGTACTTTGCCGTTTGTTATTTCTCTATTTTCAACTATTAATTTTATGTATGCAACAACGTCTTCTACATGAATATAATTTTGAACTCTACCTCCATTTCCCCAGACCTCTATGATACCTTTTTGCAGTGCCTGATTAGTATAATTTGGAATCAATGTATTTTCTTTCATTCCTATTCCAAACAAAGAAGATACTCTCAAAATTGTATTCCTCTCATGAAGTGAAACAATTTTCTCTGCCCAAAACTTTGATAATGCATAGCTTGACTGAGGACTTACAATCGATTTTTCATTCTGAATTTCTCCATTTAAGTGATAAACTGATGTTGACGAAATATAGATTACATGCGCATCCTTAAATCTATTAATAATTTTTTCGGTTAGTGAAATATTCACTTCATATAATTTGTCATTAGAGATAATAACTGTGCCTGACGAAACAGCGGCATGACAAAGTATTAAAACATCTATATCAATATGTATATCATCTACACTACCAAATACAGGAATATCTTCTAAAAAATCATCTTTAGTTCCTAAACCAACAATCTCATAGTTATCCAGTCTCTTTGCTAAATTACTTCCCAAAAAGCCTTTAATCCCCGTAATAAGAATTTTCAAAATCTTTATTTAAAATTTATATTATTTATAAAAGTTTTAAGATTCTTCTAACAACTAAAAAGCAAATTGTAAAAAAGGCAATTAATACGCCTCCCACAATAAATCCTTTAATTTTTCCAACCCTTTCTTTGGCTAAAGGAAGTATAGGCCTATCTATGACTTGTATTAATGGAGTTTCTTTACGCAATGTAACTTTTGCTAATTCTGATTGTTTTACCAACTCAGTTAATATTGCAGTATTAGCTTGGACATCAACTTGTCTGCGCACAGAAGGAGATCTCCGTACATTTAATGCCGGATTCAAATTAAAAGTATTATCATTGGCAATTGCTACTCCAGTAATTGCGCTATTGAGTTCTCTGCGAATTGAATCCACTTGTTTTTCCAGAATTGACATATTCATTCTGGCTTTCTTACTTTTTGTTTCAACGTAAAATTTTCCTACTTGCTTAGCCAATTCTTCACAAAAGTATTTTGCAAATAATTCATTCTTTGAAGAAACGTCAACAGTAATAATTGAGATTTTTTTATCTTTTTGACCAACCACCAAATCAGTTTTTAATAAACTCCCATAAATCACTCCTAGTATACTATCTTGTGCTCTACTAAAATTTTTAGTGTCGGTATTTGGTAAAAATTGAATAGTCACGAGTTTTTGATTCTTATTCCATAATTCTCGCCAATTGTTATTCTGTATATACATTTCAGCCAGCGAAATTTTTTTACCATCAAAATTAACAGGTGAAAGCAATGTTTTTTCAACCATTGACCTCGATTTAAATAATTCTGAAAGGTTAGAACCCGTAAAAATTCCACCTCCACTTCCTCCCAAATCTAACCCAAAAGAACTCGCTAAACCTAATGCGCCTCCTATACCTCCTCCCGCTTTTTCATCTTCCAAAGCAAATGTTAAGCTTGCAGTATAAATAGGTTTTTTTAAAAATGCATAAGTAAATCCTAGCGAGCCTCCTATAATTCCCGCTAGAATAATTATCTTCCATTTTGAAAACAAATAATTACACCACTCTTTAATAGTATCAATTAGTTCCTTAAATGAGATTTCATTATTTTTTGTAGATTCCATTCTATCCATCAAAAATATTTATTTAAAAGCAGTAACAATTAATAATGCTAAACTAGAAATTACACTTCCTATACCAACCCATTCTCCAGCGGTCATTTTCTTTCTTTCTGGTTTCTCTGGAACAACAATCTGAGAATCCGGAGTTACTTTTGGGTAAGATCTAAAAAACAAAAATGATCCTGTAACAGCTGCTTTTCCATTTGGATAAATTATATACGCCTTTCTCTTCCAGCCTTTATTATCTACTCCCCCGACGGCATTAATGTAATATTTAAACCCTTTACCACTCCTATATGGAATTTCTGAAGTCAACAATACGTTACCTGTTACTTTTACACCCTCATTGTAAACTGCAACTTCAATTTCATCTCCAGGAAATAAAGTCACATTTGAAAAATGATTTTTATCTTTAACTATTTTCTCCCAATTAACTGGAATTGTAGCAAATTTTAATTCTTCTTTTAACTTTTTCGTCAATTTATCTTTTAATGTATCATTTTTAGATAAATTCAAATCGATACTTTCTAACTTTTCAATTTGTTCTTGTTTAATTGGTCTCTTGATTTTCATTCCATCTAAATTTGCAATAGATGTCAATCCTCCTGCTCTCATTACCACATTGTAAACCGTCTCTTTTTTATTTGCCAAAACATATTTACCTGGATATCCGACAGCACCACTAACAGTAACCATCTCTGGTTTTTCATAAACGGCCATTCTACGAATATTAATAACATCGAATGGTTTTAAAACAAAGTTTTTTATTTGCTCATTATTATCTGCTGTAATTTCCAGTTCAACTAATTCAATGCGTTTAGGATCTGCGTCATCAATTTCATCAGACTTAATCATTCTTGCAATTTCTACTCTCTTTGAAGCAGAACCAGTCAATCCACCAACCTGAACAACCAAATCATTCAAAGTTAAATTATCAAAATATTCGTATTCTCCAGGGTTTTTAACTTCACCATCAATCGTTACTTTATATTCTTCTCTAAAATCTAAAATTGAATAAACTGTAACTATATCCTCTCTTTTCAATTCAATATCAGAACTTAAATCCCCAGACATTGCAGCGCTTAAATCAACATTAACAATTTCAGTTGTTAAGTCTGTTTTTAAACGAATAACTCTTGCTCTTTTTGTATAAGCATCTTCTTTAAGACCTTCTGCTCTTGTGATCAGATCTGAGATCCTCATTCCGTCACTATATGAATAATAATCAGGTCTAAAAACTGCGCCTTCAATTTTAATTCGATTTTCAAAACGATTTAAAATTTTAGTAACTCGAAGTACATCACCAGATTGTGGTAAATAAGTATTGTATTCACTTTCATTTATATCATGAACCTTGAATTCTTTACCTGTCTTTTGCATCACATTTACAGATGCTGTATAAGCAAACTCATTAAAACCAGAAGCAAAATTTAACAAATCAGAGAATTTTTCTCCTTTTTTCATTTCAAAAATCCCTGGACGCTTAACTTCTCCTTCAACAGTAACTCTTTGACTGTAAGCAGGGATTCTAATTACATCATTATCTTTCAAACTAACATTGTCAGACTGATCCCCTTTTACCAAAAATCGATAAATATCAATATTTCTATAAACTTTATTATTTCTAATTAATTCAATATTTCTGTAACTTCCATTTTTCCCAGGTCCTCCAGCTAAATGTAAAGCATTATAAACTGTTGCTAAAGAAGAGATAGAATAGTTACCCGGCTGTTTACCTCCAACAACAGTAATTTTAATGGTACGAATACGTCCTAAACTTACACTTACTTGAGATTGTCCTGATGCAACAGTACTGTAAACTCGCGCTATTGCTGCTTTTATTTTTTGGGTGGCCGTTTCAATAGACATCCCAGAAACTGCTATTTGTCCAACATAGTCAATAGTAATTTTTCCTTCGACACTTACTGGAATACTTGCATTATATTCTTGAACTCCATAAACACTAACCTGCAATTCATCACCAGGTCCTAAAATATAATTCATAGGTGTTGCAAGTTTCAAATCTGGCTCAAAATTTAATGTTGGATTATCAAACAATTCCGAACCAAAAATCAAAGCATTGGCAGAATCCTTAACTTTTTCATTTACTATTTTTTCTTGTTTCCTCCCAGAATTACTATCTGACTGTTTTGGGGTATTAGCCTTACCTGAAGAATCTTTAGAATTCTTCTTTTCGAACTCGGAAAGTCTGTTTTTTAACTTATTAAATTCTGTTTGACTCATTCCTTTTGAAAGTGCCATTGTTTCTGCCTGTTCGATTGAGGTGTTATTACTTTTAAGCTGAGCACTTATTTTAGCCAAGTCATCATCAGATAAATAGTCTACTTTTATTGTACTTAAATCTTTAGATCTAAGAATATCTTGTGCACTTGCATTAAAAGAGAACAAAAAAGTAAGAAACAGAATAAGAACGTATATTATTTTTTTCATGTGATTTAAGTTAATCTTAAAAAAATAAGCATTTAAAATAGTTGTTATGAATATTGTTTTTCATAGTATTCCTTATAAGAGCCAGATGTTACATTATTCAACCACTCTTCATTATTTAAATACCAATTTATCGTTTTTTCCAGTCCTTCTTCGAAAGTAACAGATGGTTCCCATCTTAATTCTTTATTAATTTTTGAAGCATCAATAGCATATCGTAAATCGTGACCAGGTCTGTCTTTCACGTATGTTATTAAATTTTGAGATGTTCCAGATTCTCTTCCTAATTTTTGATCCATAATCTGGCATAATAATTTAACCAAATCAATGTTTTTCCATTCGTTAAATCCACCTATATTATAAGTTTCATGATTTTTTCCTTCGTGAAAAACTAAATCTATTGCAATAGCATGATCTTCTACAAATAACCAATCACGAGTGTAATTTCCGTCTCCGTAAACTGGTAATGGTTTATTGTTAATAATGTTATTTATAAAAAGAGGAATTAATTTTTCAGGAAAATGATACGAGCCATAGTTATTAGAACAATTAGTTAAAACATAAGGTAATCCATAAGTTTCCCCATAAGCTCTTACAAAATGATCTGAACTTGCTTTTGAAGCCGAATATGGTGAATTTGGATCATAAGGAGTAGTTTCGGTAAATAACCCGTCAGCTCCCAGAGAACCATAAACTTCATCTGTACTAATATGATAAAATCTTTTTCCTTCGAAATTTGTTTTCCACTGATTTTTTGCAGCGTTCAGTAAGTTCATAGTTCCAATAACATTTGTTTTTACAAATGCTAATGGATCTTCGATAGAACGATCCACATGAGATTCTGCAGCTAAGTGCAAAACTCCATCAAAATTATGTGTTTCAAAAAGCTCATTGATAAAGACTTCATCAACTATATCGCCTTTCACAAAAGTGTAATTGGATTTATTCTCAATATCTTTTATATTCTCCAGATTCCCAGCATAAGTCAAGGCATCTAAATTAAAGATTTGATAATCTGGATATTTATTAACAAAACGTCTTACTACATGAGAACCAATAAAACCAGCACCGCCAGTTATAAGAATTTTTTTCATTTTAATTTTATTAATTTAATAAATCTGAATTTATTTTTTCTAATTCACTGTAGATATCTTTAACATCTTGTGAATTTTCTTTTTGCAAAATTAAATTAGCGCTATCTGTATAAACAAAAATAGTATTTTTTAGTCCCAAAAAAGTTGTATGCTTCCCAGAACCAATAACCATATTACCGTTCTTATCAACCGGATGCCCCTTCAGAATTAAATAATCATAAACCGATTCAAAAGAACCTAAATCTGACCATGAAAAAGAAGCAGGAACGACTTTAATTTTTTTACTACGTTCCATCACAGCATAATCGATACTAATGGAAGGAATTTGCATTGATAATTCAAAATCTAAAAATCCTTCTTTAGATGCCTCCCAAACTACTTTAGATTTTTCATAAACATCTGGCTGAAATTGTTTTAATTCATCTAAAAGTACTCCCGCCTTAAAACAAAACATTCCGCTATTCCATAAAAAATTACCTTTTGCAATAAATTCTTTTGCAGTTGTTTCATTTGGTTTTTCACGAAATGATATTACTTTATCACCTTTCGATTCAATATAACCATAACCCGTTTCTGGTTTTGTAGGTATAATTCCAAATGTTACTATGAAACCTTCTTTTGCTTTTGAAACTGCTTCTTGGATAGCATTGTTATAATCATCCATTTTATCAATAATATGATCAGAAGGAGTTATAATTAAAATATCTTCAGGATTTGATGCAAAAGCCGCAAATGCTATCGCAGCGGCAGTATTTCTTGGTGTAGCCTCAACAATATTCAAATAAGTTGTATTGGTTTTATTCATTACTTTACCACTCAAATGATGGTTGTCGACATTACCTACGACCATTACTTTATTTGCTAAATGACTATTGCGCTCAACAGTCATTTCAAATAAAGATTTATTTTCAAATATTTCTAAATATTGTTTTGGCTGGCTTTTACGAGAAAGTGGCCATAATCTGCTTCCCACTCCACCAGTTAAAATTACATGTATAATTGAATTATTATTTTCCATTTTTCTTTTTAAATTAAAAAAGCTTCAAATATTATAACCTGTTATCTGCTATATTACCTAAAACTCCTTTTACATCATACAATAAACTATTTGATTTTTGCAATTCAGCAAAATCTAACTCTAAAAATTCCGAATGAGAAACACCTAGAACTATCGCATCAAATTTATTGTTGGGAAGAGAGCCTAATGTTATTAAATTATATTCTTTTATTACATCATTTGCATTTGCAAGTGGATCATATATTGTTACTAAAATTCCATATTCTTTTAATGCTTTTACAACATCAACAATTTTAGTATTTCTAACATCTGGGCAATTTTCTTTGAAAGTAATACCAAGCATTAGCAATTCAGCTCCATTAACAGAAATGCCTTTTTTTATCATTAGCTTAACTATTTGTGAAGCCACATATTCTCCCATGCTGTCATTTAAACGTCTTCCTGCTAAAATTATTTCGGGATGATAACCAAATTCTTGTGCTCTTTGTGCTAAATAATAAGGATCTACTCCTATACAATGTCCGCCAACAAGGCCTGGTTTAAAGGGTAAAAAATTCCATTTTGTTGAAGCTGCTGCTAATACTTCTTGAGTATCGATATTCATTAAATTGAATATTTTAGCCAATTCGTTTACAAAAGCAATATTAATATCACGTTGTGAATTCTCAATAACTTTCGCTGCTTCTGCAACTTTTATAGTAGGTGCTAGATGAGTTCCAGCAGTAATTACAGACTTATATAATGCATCAACTTTTAAACCTATTTCTGGAGTTGAACCTGAAGTCACTTTTAAAATTTTTTCAACGGTATGTTCCTTATCTCCTGGGTTTATTCTTTCTGGAGAGTATCCTGCGTAAAAATCTTCATTGAATACTAAACCTGAAGCTTGTTCTAAAACTGGCACACATTGTTCTTCTGTAACACCTGGATAGACTGTAGATTCATAAATGACAACATCTCCTTTTTTTAAAACCTTTCCAACCGTCTCGCTAGATTTATACAATGGTGTTAAATCTGGTCGATTATTTTTATCGACAGGTGTAGGAACCGTAACTATATAATAATTACAATTTGCAATATCATGTAATGAAGTTGTACAATATAAACCTATTTCTTGATCTGGTGAATCAACTAGGACATTTTGTAAAACATCATCTTCAACCTCTAAGGTTGTATCTGTTCCGGATTTTAAAGAATTAACTCTTGATTCATTTATATCAAACCCAACAACTGAATATTTTGTAGCAAATAATCGAGCTAACGGCAATCCAACATATCCTAAACCAATAACCGCAATTTTTACTTTATTTTTTAATTCCATTTTTTTTAATTTATTTAGGTCACTAAAACTCACGGCTTCGCCGTTCTGAGTCACAAATCTTTGACCCAGATACCTAAATTAATCATTTTCGGCAAATATAGTACAATAACTCTACTTTTTCAATACGGTTTCCCGTATTACTTAAAAAGTAATTGTTAATAAAAAAGCACTTAATTCCAATGCCTTATTAATCAGGGTGTAAATAATTACTTTATAAAAAAACAGAAGAAAAAAATCTAAAAAAGATTCTCTCTTCTGTTAATTTTACTTTGATAACGGTGTTATTTATATTTTATTTTCAAAACACATCCTAATGTTTCCAATACAAGAGTATAATAACTATTAGATATTTCTTGTACAATTGCATTTTGATTACTAAATGCCCCTGATTCTAATTTGATTTTATCTCCCACTTGAATTGCCGAAACAGTTACATCACTAATATTAGGAGCTTTAAGGCTCTTTTTTATAATTTCTATTTCTTGATCTTTTACAATAGCTGGTTTGCCTAACCAAAATAGATATCTCACGACACCTGCTACCTGAAAAACCGAATTCCTTTCAGAATCTGATAACTGAACAAAAACATACGAATTAAAAAGTGGAACTTCAATCTTTTTCTTTCGATCTGACCATTGTTTAACTTGAGTAATTAGAGGGCAATAGGTTTCTATACCCAATTGACTCAGCTTATCTGCAACTTTTTTTTCCCATTTAGGTTTTGTATAGACTACGTACCAATTCATTTTTTTATTTATAACGAAGTAAAACTCACTACTACTTCACATTTTCCACTTTCACTTCACTACAAAATCAATTTAAGAACCTATTCCATTATAAACAAAGCCAATTGATTCTAATTCTTTACCATTTAAAATATTTCTTCCGTCAAAAACAAATGCGGGCTTATGCATAGAGTCATAAATTTTTTTCCAATCATATGTTGTAAACTCATCCCATTCTGTTAAGACTGCAATAGCATGAGAATTTTTACAGGCTTCATAGGCATTATCGAAAACATTTAAAGCATTTGAATTCTCAGCTTCTATCCTTGTTTCTAAATAATTTAAATCGGAAAGCATTTTATTTCTTGAAACTTTTGGATCGTAAACTGAAATTTTAGCTTGTTCATTGATTAAGTCATCCGCAACATAAATCGCAGCAGATTCTCTAGTATCATTTGTATCTTTTTTGAAAGCCCAGCCTAAAAATGTAATTTTCTTATCGGCTACTGTATTATATAATGTTTGAACAATTTTATTCGAAAATCTTCTTTTTTGATGATCATTCATAATAATTACCTGCTCCCAATAATCTGCAACTTCATTTAATCCATATGATTTTGCGATATAAACCAAATTCAAAATGTCTTTCTGAAAACAAGAGCCACCAAAACCTACCGAAGCTTTTAGAAATTTTGGACCAATTCTGCTGTCCATCCCAATTGCTCTCGCAACTTCATTTACATCTGCACCTGTTTTTTCGCATAATTCCGACATTGCATTGATGGACGAAATTCGTTGTGCCAAAAATGCATTTGCAGTAAGTTTAGACAATTCTGAAGACCAAACATTTGTTGTCAAAATCTTGTCTATATTTACCCAATTTGCATAAACATCAACTAGTGCTTGAATTGCTTCTTGACCTTCTGGAGTTGTATCTCCACCAATAAGAATTCTGTCAGGATTTAATAAATCTGTAACTGCTGTTCCTTCTGCCAAAAATTCAGGATTAGATAAAATCTGGAATTGAACTCCATTTCCTGTATTATCTAAAATACTTTTAATTGCTTCAGCCGTTCTAACTGGTAAAGTCGATTTTTCAACAACTATTTTATTTTGCTTTGCAACTCTCGCGATTTGTCTTGCACATAATTCGATAAATTTTAAATCCGCTGCCATACCTTTTCCTTTTCCATAAGTTTTGGTTGGCGTATTTACCGAAATAAATATCATTTGAGCTTCGTCTATTGCTTTATCAACATCTGTAGAAAAAAACAAATTTCTTCCTCTTGCTTCCGAAACAATTTCAGAAAGTCCCGGCTCATATATTGGAATATTTTCAGGATTTGGATCATTCCAGTCTGCAATTCTTTGTTCATTTAAATCGACAACTGTAACTTGAATATGTGGACATTTTTGAGCAATTACTGCCATTGTAGGCCCACCAACATATCCTGCACCAATGCAGCAAATTTTTGTAATTTTCATTTGATCTATTATTATCTTGATCTAGTTTATTTTAAATTATTCCAATACCACTCAACAGCTTCTTTTAATCCATCTTGTAAAGAATATTTCGGATTGTAGCCTAGTACTTTTTTTGCTTTTTCAATACTTGCCAGCGAATGTGGAATGTCGCCAGCTCTATTTTCTCCATAAACAACTTGAACGTCATTTATCTTTGGATCGAATTCAGATAAATATTCTTTTAAATATTTAACTAAATCATTTAATGTGTTTCTATCTCCGAACGCTGTATTATAAACAGAATTAACTGCTTCTGGATTTTGACTCGTCATTGCCAGCTCATTCATCTGAATCACATTATCTATATATGTAAAATCGCGAGAATAATTTCCGTCACCATTAATTATCGGACTTTCGTAATTCATGAATTGCATGACGAATTTCGGTATTACAGCAGCATAAGCTCCATTGGGATCTTGCTTCCTTCCAAAAACATTAAAGTAGCGCAGTCCTATTGTTTCTAATCCATATGTTTTACTGAAGATTTCAGCATATAATTCATTCACGTATTTGGTAATCGCATAAGGAGATAATGGTTTTCCAATTACCTCTTCTACCTTTGGCAATCCTTCAGAGTCTCCGTAAGTTGAAGAACTAGCAGCATATACAAAACGTTTTACTTTTGCATCACGAGCCGCAGTAAGCATATTTAAAAAACCAGAAACATTTACATCGTTTGTAGTGATAGGATCTTTTATTGATCGAGGAACAGATCCTAGAGCTGCTTGATGCAAAACGTAATCTACTCCTTCAACAGCCACATTACAATCTTCTAGATTTCGAATATCTCCTTCAATTAATTTAAAATCAGGATTATCTAAAAAATCTTTTAAATTATGACGATGCCCAGTCGAAAAATTATCTAAACAAATTACTTTATGGCCTGATTTTAAAAAATACTCCGTCAAATTTGAACCGATAAATCCAGCTCCGCCTGTAATTAAAATTATATTTTTTGCTGTGTTTTCCATTAACCAAAAGATTAGCTTTTTCTAAATCTATTTAAAAGTGTTTGCCAAAAACCAATTTTCACTTCCTCTTCATGATAACCGTTTGAATAAGCACCATAGCCATATCCATACCCGTAAGCTGTACCGTATTTAGCTTTATTTTCATAGCCATTTAATACAATACTAACATTATTTAATTCTCCACGCTTGATTCTCGTATTTAGCAACGTAATCATTTCCTTTTTGGTATAATTCTGTCTAACAATATATAATGTTACATCTGCAAACTGAACTAATTCTAATGAATCGGCAACTAAACCGACTGGAGGTGTATCCAAAATTACATAATCATACTTCTGCTTTAATTCATCAATTAATTCCTTCATAGCATCACTTAATATAAGCTCAGAAGGATTTGGCGGAATTGGACCAGAAAGGATCACATCTAAATTTGGAATTTGAGTTGAATTGGTAATTTCTTCTAAACTATTTTGCTTAATTAAATAATTAACAACTCCTAAAGGTGTTGTCAATTCAAACTCATCTGCTAATCTCGGTTTTCTTAAATCTAAACCAACAATTACAGTTTTCTTTTCACTTAACGCAAAAACTGTTGCAATATTTATAGAACAAAATGTTTTTCCTTCACCACTAATTGAAGAAGTAATCATTAAAGTCTTTGATCCGCTTACTTGTTGTTTTTTATATAAAAACTGAAGAGAAGATCGTATTCCTCTAAAAGCCTCAGAAAGAGCAGACTTAGGTTTATCGAATACCGCTAAACTTTTTGTGTCTTTATTTATACCAATTACTCCAAGCAATGGTATTTGAGTTAATTTACTAATATCTTCTGTATTCTGAATAGAATTATTAATGAAGAATATTGCAAAAACAAACAATAAAGGAATTAAAGTCCCTAAAAATAGAGCCATTACATAATTCACAGAAGTTTTAGGCCCAATTAAGCCTCCTCCAATATCTTTTGCCGGATCAATAAAATGGATATCTGATAAATTAGAAGCTTTTACAATTTCTGCTTCATTTCTCTTTTGAAGAAATTCAGTATAGATATTATCATTTAAATCATATTTCCTTTTGATTTTAAGCAGTTCTTGCTGTTCAGCAGGAAGTTTTCGAACTGTGCTTTCTGCTTGGCCAATTTTCGCATTTACTAATGACAAATCATAAAGTAATGACGTTTTTGCTGTCGCAATATTCTCTTGAAGCACATTTTTTACAGCTTCCATTTGATTGTCAAAATCTTTAAAGATTTTTTCACTTTTTACAGCATAAGCCATTTCTGATCTTTGAGTTGAAAGCGCAATTAACTTTGAAACACTCGCGACAATATTTGGATCTTCAATTCCTGCTACTGAAGGCGCTGGTAATCTAGAATAATCATTACTGCTGTTTAAATATGATTTTAACGAATTGTAATATGCTATTTTTCGAGTTACTTCATCTTTCTCAACATCAAAATTCATTATTTTATCAGAAACTTTAGAACCGCCATCTTCTATTTGAAAGATGTTTTTATCTTTTTGAAAAGTTTTTAGTTCATTCCCAGTCTGCTTCAACTGGGATTCCATCGCAACTAGAGTGCTATCAATGAATCGAATAGTATTTGTTGCAAATTGATTTTTACCATCTAACTGAATTTTGATAAGCATTTTCACAGTCGAATTTAAATAATCAACCATTCTAGCTTTATTTGTTCCCTGCATCGACAATGTCAGCAATGAACCACTTCCTTTATCACCTTCAACATTTATTCCTCTATATGCGGCCACAGTTCCGTCAAAATCATTGAATTTGACAAAATATTCTTTCCCTTTATAGAAACCTGGATTATCGTTTATTTGAAGTTTCCAGTTTAAGAAAGGAAGATTAACATGTTCTCCTACTTTATATCTTTTTGAAAAATTTCCCGGTTGTACAGAAGTATTGCTATAAGTATTTGTACTATATGTAATTAAGGAAACAGAATTACCTTCAAACGGAATTTGAA
The DNA here is from genome assembly GCF_001429295.1 of Flavobacterium sp. Root935. Classification (GTDB taxonomy): domain Bacteria; phylum Bacteroidota; class Bacteroidia; order Flavobacteriales; family Flavobacteriaceae; genus Flavobacterium. The sequence goes on from NZ_LMJL01000001.1 coordinate 164,014, forward strand.
TTTGATATTCATTTTCACTCAAGAACTTAATGCTTATTAGTGTATTGGCTAACTGTCCTTTTGATTTATCAATATCTATATAAAAAGGAACAGCTCCATAAGAATCAATAAAATTATATTTTCCCTGCTCTAAATAATCGATATAAAATTGCAGTTTGTCAACTACCAATTCATTATGAGATCTCGATTTTAGAATAGTAGAAATTCCATTTACCTGATCTGAGATTCCCCCCCAGTTAAAAACTAAACTTGTATTTGAAGTAAAAAACGGATTACTTTCTTCTTTAATAGAAATCATAGTCTGCATTCCGTAAATTTTCTCTTTACGAATGTTTACTTGATAAGCTATTGTAAATGCAATAATTAAACTAATTAAAAACCATTTCCAATAACTGGCAATTTTTAACAAAAATCCCTTAAAATCAAAATTGGAATGATTCTCAAAAATGGAAAAATCTTTAATATCTAACATTTTCTAAATCTTTTAATTTTTGATAATAAGATAAACTGTTGTTGCTAAAGATAACAATGTAATGATGGTTCCAATTGACTGTATACCTGTTTGACCAGTTCCCCATGTTTTTTGCCTTAACGGTTTTACATAGATATAATCGTTTGGCTGTAAATAATAATAGGGCGATTTCATCACATTTATATCTGTTAGATCAATATCGTTCATTTGCACACCTGTGGGCGTTTGACGAATTACAGTTACTGCCTTTCTATTACCTACAGTAGTAATATCTCCAGCATTGGCAATAGCTTCTAGAATAGTTACATTATCTTTAAATAATGTTTTTGTGCCTGTACTTCCAACTTCTCCGTTAATTGTATATCGAAATCCTGCTAATTTTACGGTAACAAAAATATTAGCTTCGCTTTTGAAATATTCTTCAAGTAATTTCTTTTCAATTTTTACACGAACTTCATCAAGAGTATAACCAATTACATTTATTTCCCCTAAAATTGGCATTCTTATATTTCCGTGATCATCAACTGTAAATCCGTCAAAATATAAACCAGATTCCGATTTTGAGGTTTGGGCAGCATCGGCCGCATTGGTTGTATTAAAAATAGAAACCAGCTTCGGATCAATTGCTTTTATAGTAACACTTAAAACATCATTAACCTGTAATCTGTATGGTTTTGATTCTACTGCAGCAATAGAACTCTGCTCACTTGAAGTACTTTTATCCTGAAGATAAACTAAATCTTTAATCGGAATGCAAGACGTAAATAATACCGAGATTAATAAGAATAGATAAAAGCTGTTTTTTGTCATTAGTCTAATTTTAGCACAAATATAGTTTTTCCTTTAATCTATAGAAAAAACGTAATTATTATTTGGGGGTTAATTATTTTTAAAAGTTTTTTCGAAAGGAACTCTGTGCAAAATACTTCTTCCTAGTGTTACTTCATCAGCATATTCTAACTCGTCTCCAACAGATATTCCTCTTGCAATTGTTGAGATTACAATATCCGAATTTCCAATTTGTTTATAAATATAAAAATTCGTTGTATCTCCTTCCATTGTTGAACTTAGAGCAAAAATAATTTCAACCACTTTTCCAGATTTCACCTTTTCAACCAAACTCGAAATATTTAGCTGATTTGGCCCAACTCCTTCAATAGGTGAAATTTTCCCTCCAAGGACATGATAAATTCCTTTAAACTGTCCAGTATTTTCTATCGCCATTACATCTCGAATATCTTCAACAACACATATTGTCTCATGATTTCTAAGATGATTGGCACATATTTCGCAAATTTTAGTATCAGAAATATTATGACAGCTTTCGCAAAACTTAATATCCTCACGCATATTTAATAATGCTTGAGACAAAAAAGAGGTTTGTTCCTTGGGCTGTTTAAGCAGATGAAGAACTAATCGAAGTGCTGTACGTTTACCAATTCCTGGTAATTGCGACATTTCGTTAACCGCTTTTTCAATTAATTTTGATGAAAATTCCATGACGACAAAAGTAATACTTTTAATGGTTTAGCTGGCATTGGTACAATTAAATTGAATACCAATAAATACTGCAAATTAATTATAAAACAATATCTATTTGATCAAAGTGAATCTCGTTGCAAAGTAAACCGCTAAGTATTTTTAATATTGATTTGTTGCTAATAAAACCAGTGTACAAGCTACTTCTACTTGAATATCATTCAATTCTAATAACTGATATAATTCTGGATTTTCAGTTCCTGGATTAAAGACAACTCTTTTTGGTTTTGCTTCAATTATATAATTGTAATAATCTCTCTGACGACCTGGATTCAGATATAAAGTAATTGTATCAATGTTTTTTACTGGTATTGCTTTAGTCTGAATTTTTACTCCGGCTACCTCTCCTGCTTTTTGACCAATCGCTAAAACAGAATGTCCTTTTCCTACGAGCATATTTACAGCTCTGTATGAATAACGCTCTGGATTTGTCGATGCTCCTATAACTAATGTTTTTTTACTTTTCATTGTTTTCATTTAGATTGCAAAAGTAATCAAAAAGAACCATTTAATCTTTATGTCTTTGACTCAGAATCAACAACAATTAAAAACATTATCCTAACATTATTTCTCATAAAAACATCAAAAAATAACTACTTTTACTTTATTAACCCAAACCAATATGGAATTATTTATTTACTTATTTGCTGCTTTGTTCTCTGTACTAAACCCAATTGGAACCGTACCTATTTTTGTCGGACTAACCCAACACGATTCACAAAAAGAAAGATCCCGAATCTCACTTTGGACTGCTATTAATGTTTTCATAATATTATTGGTTTCCTATTTCATAGGACAATATGTATTGACTTTTTTTGGAATCAGCATTGATGCTTTAAGAATTGCCGGCGGAATTGTTATTGTAAATTCTGGTTTTTCGCTGCTCTCAGGAAAATTCAATAAAAAACGAGGAATCAATAAAAAAATTGAAAATGAAGCACAACAAAGAAATGACATTGCTCTAACGCCTTTAGCAATTCCGATGCTTGCTGGCCCTGGTTCAATGTCACTTTTAATTGCTTTTTATCAAGAACACCATGAAATCCATGAAATAATAATTTCATCATTGGCTATATTAGCAATTGCAGTAGCAATTTTTGTAATCCTAAAAAGCGCTCATTATTTAGCTAGAATTCTAGGAGCTTCTGGTATAGTTGCTATTTCTAGAATTGTTGGTTTTATAGTAATTTCAATTGGAATTCAGTATATCGTAAGTTCAATAGTAAATATTATCAAAGGAAATTTGATGTAAAAAAAATATAATTGAAATAAAAAAGGGATAAAATCATATTTTTGATTTTATCCCTTTTTTAATCTTTTATGTTTCTAACTTCTAGGCAAGAAAACTTCAGCCATCATACATCTGGCACTTCCGCCGCCGCAAGCCTCGATTGTATCTAAACTTGAACTTAAAATTTCAGCATGATTCTCCAACTGGGAAATCTGCTTAGGAGTCAAACTTTGATGCGCCGATGCACTCATAACAATATACCGCTTATCATCTTTTCCTCTGACTTCTAACATGTTTCCAGCAAAATTATTTACCTGAGCCTCGGTTATTAGAATAATTTCTTTTTGATCCTGTTTAAGATTATCCAGAACCATTTTACGTTCTTTTTTATCGTCAATACAATCTGCGCAGATANAGCAAAAGTCTCGCCCAGACACATCATTACATTTGTATGATAAATAAGTTTACGCTCGCCGTCAACAGTCTGAAAAGCTTCAAAAATTACAGGGGCATAATCAAAATCTTCACAGAATTCTATAAATAACTCTTCGTCTGCTCTTGGAGATAAAGCACAGTAAGCTTTCCCGTTTGCTCTATCCAACAATAAACTTCCTGTTCCTTCTAAGAAAATACCATCTTCTTCTGCAGAAGTATAATCCATTATATTTGTAATCTCGAATCCTTTTTCTTCTAAAGTATCTAAAATGTCTTCGCGACGTTCTTGACGGCGATTTTCAGCAAACATAGGATAAAGGGCAACATCACCATTTTCATGAAACGAAACCCAGTTGTTTGGAAAAATACTATCCGGGGTATCTGTTTCTAAACTATCCTCTATAACCGTAACATCCACACCAACAGCTCTCAGTTTTTCAACGAAAGCATCAAATTCTTGCTGGGCTTTAGCATTAACAGTACTTGGTAATAATCCGTCTAATACTTTTTGGTAATAATTATTTACAGCCGTTTGCTCATTCATTCTAAAAGCTACTGGACGAATCATTACGATTGCATTTGTTGTTTGTCTCATTTTATTTATCTTTTTTGTTTCA
>NZ_LMJL01000001.1:168347-168753 GCF_001429295.1 Flavobacterium sp. Root935
CGAAACCACAATATCTTTATCAATCGAAAATACATTTGAAAACATATTATACATTTCTTCTCTTTCGATATGAAATAAATTTTCTTTTCCGAATAAATTTACCAAATACAAATAATCTGCTTCTTCACGAAAACCTCTTTTATAGATTATTCCTTTGTCTTTTCCAACCGGCTGAAAACAACAGTCTAAATGCAATGCATTATCGCGGGCTTCCAATTTCGATTTAACCAGATCAAATTCTTTTACAATTTTATTTGGAAATAATTCTTTTATAAAATTGACGCCATGCATATTTGTTCGTGCAGTTATATAATCTTTGTAATCGCTTCCTTTATAGGTACCTATAAAAATATGATCATTCCAGAGCATGACATCTCCGCCTTCGATATGAACTTCTTCCGGCGGA
>NZ_LMJL01000001.1:168793-251023 GCF_001429295.1 Flavobacterium sp. Root935
TATCATACTTTTGAAACACAGCATTAAAAGCATCCATTTCAGCAGTCATATCTTTTTCGATAGGATATGTTCCTGCTTTAATATGTTCCAATGATTTAGGATCATAGGCTTCTTCTAATGAAGGAGTTGGCCCATTATGAACGGCAGAACCCAAAACTACGGCACGCAGTCTTGACGTTTCGTTCTTTACATTTAATTGCAACATAACTTTATTATATTTTGGACAAAGATAAAAAAAGCTTCACAGTTAAGTGAAGCTTTAGTTTTTTTATTTATTCGACTTAAAGTCTCTTAAAGGGTGTCCTGTGTAAATTTGTCTAGGTCTTCCAATTGGCTCCTTGTTTTCACGCATTTCTTTCCATTGAGCAATCCAGCCTGGTAATCTTCCAATGGCAAACATAACAGTAAACATGTCAGTTGGAATTCCTAATGCTCTGTAGATAATTCCAGAGTAGAAATCAACGTTTGGATATAAGTTTCTTGATTTGAAGTAATCATCTTCAAGAGCTGCTGCTTCTAATTTTTTAGCAATTTCTAAAATCGGATCTTCAACACCTAAAGTTTCTAATACTTCTTTAGCTGCTTTTTTGATGATTTTTGCTCTTGGATCAAAGTTTTTATAAACTCTGTGACCGAATCCCATTAAACGGAATGGGTCATTTTTGTCTTTTGCTTTCGCCAAAAATTTATCAGTATCACCTCCATCTTTGTTGATTTCTTCCAACATTTCAAGAACTGCCTGATTTGCTCCACCATGAAGAGGCCCCCAAAGTGCAGAAACTCCCGCAGAAATTGAAGCAAATAATCCAGCGTGAGAAGAACCTACCATTCTTACTGTAGATGTAGAACAGTTTTGCTCGTGATCTGCATGAAGAATAAATAATTTATCTAAAGCATCCACAACTACAGGGTTAGCTGCGTAAGGTCCAGTTGGTAATTTAAACATTAACTGCATGAAATTATCAACATAACCAGTTGTGTTATCATAATAATTCAATGGATACCCCATAGATTTTCTATATGTCCATGTAGCAATTACAAGAAATTTACCCATTGTTTTACAAATGGCTTCGTACATTTCTTTTTCGTTATCAACATTTACAGCTTTAGGATTAAATGCTGTTAAAGCACTTGTTAAAGCAGATAAAACGCCCATTGGATGAGCTGTTTTTGGAAAACCATCTATGATATTTTTCATCTCTTCGTTTACCAAAGTATGTTTTTTAATACCATTTTCAAACTGCTCTAATTCTTGAGCTGTTGGTAATTCTCCAAAAATCAAAAGATAAGACACTTCTAAAAAGTTAGCTTTCTCTGCCAAATCTTCGATTGAATATCCTCTGTAACGTAAAATCCCTAATTCTCCATCTAGGAAAGTGATTTCGCTTTTACAAGATCCAGAATTTTTATAACCTGGGTCAATTGTAATAAAACCAGTTAAATCACGTAATTTGTTAATATCGATAGCTGATTCGTTTTCACTTCCTGTGATTACCGGAAGTTCAATCTTTTTATCATCTATTTCTAATGTAGCTATTTTTGACATAATATTTTGGAAATAATTCTTTAAATAATAATTTACCAAATCTAATGAATTTAAGACTAATTAAAAAAAGAATACTGCTATGAATTTGTTAAAAGTCCAAAAAAAAACCATCTGCAAAAACAGATGGTTTTTTTTTGAATATATAACTTTTATAATTATTTGATTTTAAAAGCATTTAAACCAGGGAAATATGCTGTACTTCCTAATTCTTCTTCGATTCTCAATAATTGGTTGTATTTCGCCATACGATCTGAACGAGATGCCGAACCTGTTTTAATTTGACCACAGTTTAAAGCAACAGCTAAATCTGCAATTGTATTATCTTCAGTTTCTCCAGAACGGTGAGACATTACAGATGTGTAACCAGCGTTTTTCGCCATGTTTACAGCTGCAATAGTTTCTGTTAAAGTACCAATTTGGTTAACTTTTACAAGGATTGAATTAGCAATTCCTTTTTCAATACCAGTTGATAAACGAGCAACATTTGTAACAAATAAATCGTCACCTACTAATTGTACTTTGTTTCCAATTTTTTCAGTTAAATATTTCCATCCATCCCAGTCATCTTCATACATACCGTCTTCGATAGAAATAATTGGATATTTAGAAGCAAGGTCAGCTAAATAATCAGCTTGCTCTTCTGAAGTTCTGATTTTTCCAGTTTCTCCTTCAAATTTAGTGTAATCGTATTTACCGTTTACATAAAATTCTGAAGCAGCACAGTCAAGAGCAATCATAATTTCGTCACCGAAAGTATATCCAGCTTTTTCAACAGCAAGTTTGATAGTATCTAAAGCATCTTCAGTACCACCAGCTAAGTTTGGAGCAAAACCTCCTTCATCACCAACAGCTGTACTTAAACCTCTATCATGTAATACTTTTTTCAAACTATGGAAAATTTCAGTTCCCATTTGCATAGCATGTGTAAAAGAAGTTGCTTTTACTGGGAAAATCATAAACTCTTGAAATGCAATAGGAGCATCAGAGTGAGAACCACCATTAATGATGTTCATCATTGGAACTGGCAGTGTATTAGCAGAAACACCACCTACATATCTATATAATGGCAATCCAAGTTCATTAGCAGCAGCTTTTGCAGCAGCTAAAGAAACTCCTAAAATTGCATTAGCTCCTAATTTAGATTTGTTTGGAGTTCCGTCCAAATCAATCATTAATTGATCGATTGTGTTTTGTTCGAAAACAGAAGTTCCAACTAATTCTTCAGCAATAACAGTATTTACATTATTCACTGCGTTCAAAACACCTTTACCTAGATAAGCTTTACCTCCATCACGTAATTCAACAGCTTCGTGCTCTCCAGTTGATGCTCCAGATGGAACAGCAGCTCTACCTAAAACTCCATTTTCAGTTACTACATCAACTTCAATAGTAGGATTCCCTCTAGAATCAAGAATTTGTCTTGCGTGAACTTTAATTATAATACTCATTATTTTTGTTTTTTATTAATAAATTATATTTTTTTTCCGAAATTATAAAAATATTTAATACTATAAACGCATTTTAGTTATTAAACACCTTTATTTATTAACTACATCGTTTTAGACCCAGCAAGTTTAATATTCTCTACAAATTGATCAAACAAGTATGAAGAATCATGTGGTCCTGGACTAGCTTCTGGATGGTATTGTACTGAGAAACAATTCTTATTCTTCATTCTCATTCCTGCAACTGTATCATCATTTAAGTGTATATGAGTAAGCTCTAATTCAGGGTGACCTTCTAAAGCTTCTCTTTTTACAGCAAAACCATGATTTTGAGAAGTAATTTCACCTTTCCCTGTAATAAGATTTTTTACTGGATGATTTATACCTCTGTGTCCGCCAAACATTTTATAAGTTTTCACTCCATTAGCAAGTGCAATTACCTGATGCCCTAAACAAATACCAAATAAAGGTTTATCATCAGCAATAATTCTTTTTGCTACCTCGATCGCACCAAAAAGCGGATCTGGATCACCAGGTCCGTTTGATAAGAAATAACCATCAGGATTAAACTCTGTTAAATCTTCGTATGTTGAGTCGTATGGGAAAACTTTAATATAACAATCTCTTTTCGCAAGATTTCTTAGAATATTCTTTTTAATTCCAAGATCAAGTGCTGAAATTTTATATGTAGCATTTTCATCTCCTACAAAATAAGGTTCTTTTGTAGACACTTTAGAAGCCAATTCCAGTCCTTCCATATCAGGAACATTTGCTAATTCTTTCTTCAAGTCTTCAACAGAAGTTCCATCTGTACAGATAACTGCATTCATAGCTCCATTATCACGAATATAACTAACAAGAGCTCTGGTATCAACATCAGAAATACAAATAAGATTTTGTTTTGTAAAGTAATCTTCTAAGCTTCCAGAAGCACCTTCTCTAGAATAGTTAAAGCTAAAGTTTTTACAAACTAAACCAGCAATTTTAACGCTCTCTGACTCTACTTCTAAATCATTGATTCCGTAATTACCGATATGCGGATTAGTCGTAACCATTATTTGTCCGAAATAAGAAGGATCAGTAAAAATTTCCTGATATCCCGTCATTCCAGTATTAAAACAAACTTCACCAAAAGTTTTACCGCTAATTCCGATAGATTTTCCGTGAAAAATTGTTCCATCACTAAGTAATAAAATGGCGCTTTTTCGTGTTGTGTATTTCATTATTTAATTTGTATTGTTTTTTATCAAGTTATAAAACCAAAATCATGGTTTTAAATGTAATTAGAAATTTTGCAAATTTACTTCTTTAAAGAAGCCCTTCCAAGATTTTTTAAAACTTTCACTCATAAAAATAAAACCTATTATTTTAAATATGTTACACTTTTGAGGTTTCAAAAAATCAAAAAAAAAGGATAAACTAAAAATTAGTTTATCCTTTAATATTATAGAATGATTACTTTCATAATTATTCAGAAGCTTCAGTAGTCGTTTCTGATTCAGCAGCAGGAGCTTCTGGAGTAGCAGCTTCTGCTTTTTTAGCTTTACCACCACGACGGCTTTTTGCTTTTTTAACTTCTTTTTTACCTCCGTTGTAAAGTTCATTGAAGTCAACAAGTTCGATCATTGCCATATCAGCATTATCTCCCAAACGATTTCCAACTTTAATGATACGAGTGTATCCACCTGGACGGTCTCCAACTTTAGCAGCCACATCTCTGAACAAGTCAGTTACAGCATATTTGCTACGTAGGTATGCAAAAACAATACGACGATTGTGAGTCGTATCTTCTTTTGATTTTGTGATTAAAGGCTCAACGAATTGTTTAAGCGCTTTAGCTTTAGCAACAGTAGTGTTAATACGTTTGTGCTCAATAAGAGAACAAGCCATATTAGCCAACATAGCTTTTCTATGTCCAGTCTGTCTGCTTAAGTGGTTGAATTTTTTTCCGTGTCTCATGACGTGTTTTTTTTATCTTCATCTTGCTACAATCCACTATGGAGAGCAAAATATGAAGTAAATTATTCTTTATCTAATTTGTATTTAGCTAAATCCATTCCGAAAGTTAAATTCTTCACTGCAACAAGTTCATCAAGTTCAGTTAAAGATTTTTTACCAAAATTACGGAATTTCATTAGGTCATTTTTATTGAACGATACTAAATCACCAAGTGTATCAACTTCAGCCGCTTTCAAGCAATTTAATGCTCTCACAGATAAATCCATATCAACAAGCTTAGTTTTAAGCAATTGTCTCATATGCAATGACTCTTCATCATACGATTCTGTTTGTGCAATTTCGTCAGCCTCAAGTGTAATTCTTTCATCAGAAAACAACATGAAATGGTGAATTAAAACTTTAGCAGCTTCAGTAAGAGCATCTTTTGGATTAATAGATCCATCAGTTTTAATTTCAAAAACCAATTTTTCGTAATCTGTTTTTTGCTCTACACGGAAATTTTCGATTGCATATTTTACATTTTTTACCGGAGTAAAAATAGAATCTGTAAAAATCGTTCCAATTGCAGCATTTTGTTTTTTGTTCTCCTCAGCAGGAACGTATCCTCTACCTTTTTCGATTGTTAAATCGAAGTTCAATTTGATTTTAGAATCTAAATTACAGATAACAAGGTCTGGATTCAAAACTTGAAAACCTGAGATAAATTTTTGAAAATCACCTGCTGTTAATTGATCTTTACCAGAAACAGAAATAGTAACTGATTCATTATCGATATCTTCAATTTGACGTTTGAAACGTACTTGTTTCAGATTAAGGATAATTTCGGTAACATCTTCAACAACACCTGAAATAGTAGAAAACTCATGATCTACACCTTCGATACGAACAGATGTAATTGCATAACCTTCTAATGCTGAAAGCAAAACTCTTCTAAGTGCATTACCAACTGTCAATCCGTAACCAGGTTCCAAAGGTCTAAATTCGAATTTACCTTCAAAATCGGTTGAATCGATCATGATAACTTTATCGGGCTTTTGAAAATTAAATATTGCCATAAATTTCGACTAAGTCAATTATTATTTGTTGTACAACTCTACGATTAATTGTTCTTTAATGTTTTCTGGAATTTGAAGTCTCGCAGGTACAGAAACAAAAGTTCCTTCTTTAAGATCATTGTTCCAAGTAATCCATTCATAAACATGACTTGAATTTGATAAAGAACGTTCGATAGCTTCTAAAGATTTAGATTTTTCACGAACTGCAACTTTATCACCAGGCTTAAGGTGGTAAGAAGGAATATTAACAACCTCTCCATTTACAGTAATGTGTCTGTGAGAAACGATTTGACGCGCACCTCTTCTAGATGGAGCAATTCCCATTCTAAAAACAACATTATCTAATCTTGCTTCGCACAATTGTAATAAAACTTCACCAGTTACTCCTTTAGTCGCTGATGCTTTTTCGAATAAATTTCTGAATTGTTTTTCTAAAATTCCATAAGAATATTTAGCTTTTTGCTTTTCCATTAACTGAACAGCATACTCAGATTTTTTTCCTCTTTTTTTAGCCATCCCGTGTTGTCCAGGTGGGTAATTTCTTTTTTCGAAAGATTTATCATCTCCGAAGATTGCCTCGCCAAATTTACGAGCGATTTTGGTTTTAGGACCAGTATATCTTGCCATTTTAAAAAAAATTTTAAGGTAGAAATTATGAATTCAGGTCTAATCCTTCGATAATTTATGTTCTACCTTGTTTATACTATAAAAATAAAAAATTAAACTCTACGTCTTTTTGGAGGACGACATCCATTGTGAGGCATTGGAGTAACATCGATAATCTCTGTAACTTCAATTCCACCGTTATGAATAGAACGGATAGCAGACTCACGTCCGTTACCTGGTCCTTTTACATAAACTTTCACTTTTTTAAGTCCTGCCTCAAGTGCTACTTTAGCGCAATCTTCTGCTGCCATTTGAGCTGCATAAGGAGTGTTCTTTTTAGAACCTCTGAAACCCATTTTACCAGCTGAAGACCAAGAGATAACTTCACCTTTCTTATTAGTCAAAGAAATAATAATGTTATTAAAAGTGGCAGAAATATGAGCCTCACCCGTTGATTCAACGATAACTTTACGTTTTTTTGCAGTTGCTTTAGCCATATTACTTATTATTTAGTTGCTTTTTTCTTGTTAGCAACAGTTTTTCTTTTACCTTTTCTTGTTCTTGAGTTGTTTTTAGTTCTTTGCCCTCTTAATGGAAGACCAGATCTATGACGAATACCTCTGTAACATCCAATATCCATTAAACGTTTAATGTTTAAAGAAATTTCAGAACGTAATTCTCCTTCGATTTTGTAAAATGAAACAGCTTCACGAATTGCTCCGATCTCATCATCATTCCAATCTTGAACTTTTTTATCTTGGCTAACTTGAGCTTTTTCCAAAATCTCAATAGCTCTACTTTTCCCTAATCCGAAGATGTAGGTAAGTGCAATAACACCTCTTTTGTTTTTTGGGATATCTACCCCTGCTATTCTTGCCATAATTATCCTTGTCTTTGTTTAAATCTAGGATTCTTTTTGTTTATTACGTACAGTCTCCCTTTTCTACGCACGATAATGCACTCGGCACTTCTCTTTTTTACTGATGCTCTAACTTTCATAGTGAATATCCTTTAATATCGATAAGTAATTCTTGCTTTTGACAAATCATAAGGACTCATTTCTAGTTTCACTTTATCACCAGGTAATAATTTGATGTAATGCATACGCATTTTTCCAGAAATATGAGCAATTACGATATGTCCATTTTCTAACTCTACACGGAACATCGCATTTGATAATGCTTCAATAATTGATCCGTCTTGTTCTATTGCTGATTGTTTTGCCATAAATATATTAAGCTACCGCTTTTCTATTTTTACCAGTCTTCATTAAACCATCATAATGTTTGTTTAACAAGTATGAATTGATCTGTTGAATAGTATCTATTGCAACACCAACCATAATTATTAATGAGGTACCCCCAAAAAACATCGCCCAAGATTGTTGTACATCCATAATACTTACAACAATAGCTGGGAACACAGCAATCAAAGCAAGGAATAAAGATCCTGGGAAAGTTATTAAAGACATCACTTTATCAAGGAAATCAGAAGTTTCAGCTCCTGGACGAACGCCCGGGATAAAACCACCGCTTCTCTTTAAATCATCAGCCATTTTGTTAGTAGGTACAGTGATTGCAGTATAAAAGAATGTAAATACAATAATTAAAGTTGCAAAAACAAAATTATACCAAAAACCAAACATATTACTAAATGCACCAACAATAGATTGTGATGTATCTGATTTAGACAATCCAGCTACAGCTGCAGGAATAAACATAATTGCCTGAGCAAAAATAATTGGCATAACCCCAGAAGCATTAAGCTTAAGAGGAATCCATTGTCTATTACCTCCTGCCAAATCTTGTTCGTAATCCCCAGTAGTTGTACGACGAGCATACTGTACAGGAATCCTACGTACTGCCATTGTAAGTAATACACAAGAAATGATAACTAACAGCCACACAATAATTTCAATAACTAATAACATTGGACCTCCATTGTTATTGGTAACACGAGTTGTAAACTCTTGAATAAAAGCTTGCGGTAAACGAGCTAAAATACCAACCATAATTAACAATGAAATACCATTTCCAATACCTTTATCTGTAATTTTCTCTCCAAGCCACATAGCAAAAATTGTACCAGTAACTAAGATTATAACAGAAGAGAACAAAAATTCAGGAGAATTAAAGCCTAGCAAAAATGCATTACTAGGCAATGTTCTGTATAAATTATAGATATAAGTTGGACCTTGAACCAATGTGATAGCGATTGTCAACCAACGAGTGATTTGATTAATCTTTTTTCTACCACTTTCCCCATCATTTTGAAGTTTTTGTAAATATGGAATCGCAATCCCCATCAACTGAACAACAATAGACGCAGAAATATAAGGCATGATACCTAAAGCAAAAACTGAAGCCTTAGAGAAAGCACCCCCGGTGAACATGTCTAGAATAGATCCTAGACCATTTTTAGTTTGTCCCGCTAAACCAGTCAATTGCGTTGCGTCAATTCCAGGAAGCGTAACGTGTGCTCCAAAACGATATACTAAAAGTAATCCTAATGTAATTAAGATTCTATTCTTTAGTTCTTCGATTTTCCAAACATTACTTATTGATTCAATAAATTTCTTCATCTTAATAGATAAGTTATATAGTTACAGCTTCTCCACCAGCAGCTTCAATAGCCGCTTTAGCAGTTGCAGTAAATTTGTGGGCAGTTACTTTTAATTTTGCTTTCAACTCTCCTCTACCTAAAATCTTAACGATTTCATTTTTAGTAGCTAGACGATTTGCCACGAAATCTGCCATTGAGACAGAATCAGTAATTGCACCTTTATCTACCAATAATTGAAGAGTATCTAAATTAACACCTTCGTATTCTTTACGATTGATGTTTGTGAAACCAAACTTAGGCACACGTCTTTGAAGTGGCATCTGCCCTCCTTCAAAACCAATCTTTTTAGAATAACCAGAACGAGATTTAGCCCCTTTGTGTCCTCTTGCAGCGGTACCACCTTTTCCAGAACCTTCTCCTCTACCTAATCTTTTATTTTGATTGTGTGTAGATCCTTCAGCAGGTTGTAAGTTACTTAAATTCATAACAGTATTTGTTATTTAGCTTCTTCAACAGAAACTAAGTGTTTAACTTTGTTTATCATCCCAAGGATAGCAGGATTTGACTCGTGCTCCACAACTTGTCCAATTTTACGTAGACCTAAAGCTTCCAAACCTCTCTTTTGAGAAAGAGGACAGTTGATTTTGCTTCTTACTTGTTTTACTAATAATTTAGCCATAATTTCCTTGAATTAACCTTTAAAAACTTTTTCTAAAGAAACACCTCTTTGTTTTGCAACAGTATGAGCACTTCTCATTTGCAATAAAGCATCAAAAGTTGCTTTTACTACGTTGTGTGGATTTGATGATCCTTGAGATTTCGACAATACATCGTGAATTCCTACTGATTCAAGAACTGAACGAACAGCTCCACCAGCGATAACTCCAGTACCATGAGATGCTGGGATTAAAAATACGCGTGCACCACCAAATTTTCCTTTTTGTTCGTGAGGAACAGATTGACCATTTAAAGGAATTCTAACTAAATTTTTCTTAGCATCTTCTACTGCTTTCGCAATTGCTTCAGAAACATCTTTAGATTTTCCTAATCCATGACCCACTACTCCATTTTCATCACCTACAACTACAATAGCAGAAAAACCGAAAGCTCTACCACCTTTTGTAACTTTAGTAACACGATTAACACTTACCAGACGATCTTTAAGTTCAAGACCACTAGGTTTTACCAATTCTACATTTTTGTATTTAGACATAATATATTAGAATTTAAGTCCAGCGGCTCTTGCGCCTTCTGCTAATGATTTAATACGACCGTGATATAAATAACCACCTCTATCAAAAGTGATTGTATCAATCCCAGCTTTTAACGCTTTCTCTGCAACTAATTTTCCAACAGCAGCAGCGATTTCAACGTTAGTACCTTTTCCTATTTCTTTTTCTCTTGAAGATGCAGCTAATATAGTAACTCCATTTACATCATCAATAATTTGAGCGTAAATTTCTTTATTACTTCTAAAAACAGAAAGTCTAGGTCTTGCAGCAGAACCACTAACCGATTTTCTAATTCTGAATTTAATTCTCTGTCTTCTATCAGATTTTGTTAATGACATAATCTTATTTTTTAAGCTGATTTACCTGCTTTTCTTCTTAATACTTCACCCACAAATTTAACACCTTTTCCTTTGTATGGCTCTGGCTTACGGAAACCTCTAATTTTCGCAGCAACTTGACCTAAAAGTTGTTTATCAAATGATGTTAATTTTACGATAGGGTTCTTACCTTTTTCAGATATTGTTTCTAAAGATACTTCTGGAGCAATTTCCAAAACAATATTGTGAGAATATCCAAGAGCTAAATCTAATTTTTGACCTTGGTTTGAAGCTCTATAACCAACTCCAACTAATTCTAGTTCTTTTGTAAAACCTTCAGAAACACCGATAATCATATTATTGATCAAAGATCTATATAATCCGTGTTTTGCTCTGTGGTCTTTATGATCAGACGATCTTTCTACTAAAACTTGATCGCCTTCAACAGTTACATTTACGTCCGAAAACTCCTGAACTAATTGACCTTTTTTTCCTTTTACTGTAATAATACCGTCTTTAACTTCTACAGTTACACCAGCAGTGATTACAATTGGGCTTTTACCTATTCTTGACATCTTATTTAGTCTTTAAAATTAGTATACGTAACAAATTACTTCACCACCTACATTTAATTGTTTCGCTTGTTTTCCAGTCATAAGACCTTTTGAAGTTGAAACAATTGCAATTCCTAATCCATTAAGGATTCTTGGTAATTTGGCAGCACCTGCATATTTACGTAAACCAGGTTTACTAATTCTTTGGATATCTTTAATTACTGGCTCCTTAGTATCTTTATCATACTTTAAAGCAATTTTGATAGAACCTTGTACTGTGTTCTGCTCAAATTTGTAACTTAAGATATAACCTTGATCAAATAAGATCTTAGTTATTTCTTTTTTAAGATTAGATGCTGGAATCTCAACAACTTTGTGGTTTGCAGCCACAGCATTACGAACTCTAGTCAAATAATCTGCAATAGGATCTGTATACATATGTATTTGATTGCGATTATGGTTTTCAGGAAGCACTCTGCCTCCTGAACCTTTAATCAATTTATAAACTTTTTTTAAATTACCAGCTGGCTTTTTTTACACCTGGAATTAATCCATTGTTAGCCATTTCACGGAAAGTTACACGTGAAATACCGAATTGACGGATATAACCTCTTGGTCTACCCGTTAATTTACAACGATTGTGCAAACGAACTGGTGAAGCATTTTTAGGTAATTTTTGTAGGCCTTCATAGTCTCCAGCTTCTAATAAAGCTTTTCTTTTTTCAGCGTACTTAGCTACCGTTTTCTCTCTTTTAACCTCGCGGGCTTTCATTGATTCTTTAGCCATGTCTTAATTCTTTTTAAAAGGTAATCCTAATTCAGCCAATAATGACTTTGCTTCCTTATCTGTTTTTGCAGTAGTAACAAAAGTAATATCCATTCCTGAGATTTTGTTTACTTTATCAATATCAATTTCTGGGAAAATGATTTGCTCCAAAACTCCAAGATTGTAGTTACCTCTTCCATCGAAACCAGTAGCTTTAATACCACCGAAATCTCTAACACGTGGTAAAGCAGAAGTAATAAGTCTATCTAAAAACTCATACATTCTTTCACCACGTAAAGTAACTTTTGCTCCAATAGGCATCCCTTTTCTCAATTTGAATGACGCAACGTCTTTCTTTGAGATTGTAGATACTGCTTTTTGTCCAGTGATCTTTGTTAACTCATCAACAGCATAGTCAATAAGTTTTTTATCAGATACAGCTGCACCAACTCCACGGCTCAAAACGATTTTTTCAAGTTTTGGAACTTGCATAACGTTTGTATATCCGAACTCTTCTTTAAGAGCAGAGATTACTCTACTCTTATATTCTTCTTTTAGTCTAGGTGTATATGCCATTACTATAGTACTTGATTAGATTTTTTTGAAAATCTTACTTTCTTATCTCCTTCTACTCTAATACCTACTCTAGTTGTTTCCTTAGTTTTAGGATCAATTAGTGAAATGTTAGAAATTTGAATAGAAGCTTCTTTTTTAACGATACCACCTTGAGGGTTTTTAGCACTTGGTTTTGTATGTTTCGAAACCATGTTTACACCTTCAACTATCGCTTTATTTTTCTCACGGTAAACACGTAGAACTTTACCTTCAGCACCTTTATGGTCTCCAGCAATAACTCTTACGATATCTCCTGATTTTATTTTTAGCTTTATCATCTTAAAACGAATTAAAGCACTTCTGGTGCTAATGATACAATTTTCATGAATTGTTTTTCACGAAGTTCTCTTGCTACCGGACCAAAAACACGAGTTCCTCTCATTTCCCCTGCAGCGTTCAAAAGAACACATGCATTGTCATCGAAACGGATATAAGAACCATCAGCTCTTCTCACTTCTTTTTTGGTACGTACAACAACTGCAGTTGAAACAGCTCCTTTTTTAACGTTACCGTTAGGAGTTGCATCTTTAATAGATACTACAATCTTGTCACCAACAGAGGCATACCTTCTTTTGGTACCTCCTAAAACACGGATAGTTAAAACTTCTTTTGCTCCCGTGTTATCTGCTACTTTTAGTCTTGATTCCTGTTGTACCATAATTATTTAGCTCTTTCTAAGATTTCAACTAATCTCCAACATTTTGTTTTACTTAAAGGACGCGTTTCGCTAATTCTTACAGTATCTCCAATGTTACAGTCGTTTGTTTCGTCGTGTGCAACATATTTCTTAGTTTTCAACACGAACTTACCGTATAATGGGTGTTTTACTTTTCTTACTTCAGCAATAACAATAGATTTATCCATTTTATTTGAAGTAACAACACCTATTCTTTCTTTTCTTAAATTTCTTTTTTCTTCCATCTTTCAGCAGAATACAATTATTGTAACTCTCTTTTAGTTAACTCTGTAGCCAATCTTGCAACTGTTCTTCTAACGCTTCTAATTTGAAGTGGGTTAGCAATTGGAGAAATAGCGTGAGCCATTTTTAGGTCAGCATATACTTTCTTAGTTTGACTAAGTTTTTCTTGCAACTCCGCTGCAGAAAGATCTTTTATTTCTGATTGTTTCATAATAAATATAAATTATGCTTCGAAATCTCTAGCAACGACGAACTTAGTTTTTACTGGAAGTTTCTGAGCTGCAAGACGTAAAGCCTCTTTTGCAACTGATAACGGAACTCCTCCAACTTCAAACATAATTCTTCCTGGTTTAACAACAGCAGCCCAATACTCAACTGCTCCTTTACCTTTACCCATACGTACTTCAAGAGGTTTCTTAGTAATAGGTTTGTCTGGAAATATTTTAATCCATAATTGTCCTTCTCTCTTCATGTAACGAGTTGCAGCGATACGTGCAGCTTCAATTTGACGAGAAGTTAAGAACATACCATCTTCATGTACAGATTTAATACCAAACATTCCATTTGAAAGTTCATGCCCTCTTTGAGAGTTACCTTTCATTTTACCTTTTTGTACCTTACGGTATTTTGTTCTTTTAGGCTGTAACATTTTTCTTTAGTTTAAAAATTTACTTTCTTTTACGAGCGTCTGGTTTTCCGCCTTTGTTAAAGTTAGATTTGCCTCTAGGAGCATCTCCACCTTTTCCACCACCTGTACCAGATTGTTTTTTGTCCATTCCAGCAAGCGGAGAAAGTTCTCTCTTACCGTAAACTTCACCTTTCATGATCCATACTTTGATACCCATTCTACCATAAGTAGTGTGAGCTTCAGCCAAAGCATAATCAATATCAGCTCTGAAAGTTGATAGAGGAATTCTACCTTCTTTGAAACCTTCTGAACGCGCCATCTCAGCACCATTCAAACGTCCAGAAATCAAAACTTTGATACCTTCAGCGTTCATACGCATAGAAGCAGCAATAGCCATTTTGATTGCACGTCTGTAAGAAATACGGCTTTCGATTTGACGAGCGATGCTTGTCGCCACAAGATAAGCATCTAATTCAGGTCTTTTAATTTCAAAAATGTTAATTTGAACCTCTTTGTCAGTAACTTTCTTAAGTTCTTCTTTTAACTTGTCTACCTCTTGTCCACCTTTTCCGATAATGATACCAGGTCTAGCAGTAGTGATAGTAACGGTTACAAGTTTCAAAGTTCTCTCGATGATTACTTTTGATACACTAGCTTTTGATAAACGAGCATGGATATACTTTCTGATTTTGTGATCTTCGGCAAGTTTATCACCGTAATCATTTCCACCATACCAGTTTGAGTCCCATCCTCTGATGATACCAAGTCTATTTCCAATTGGATTTGTCTTTTGTCCCATGCTGCTTAAGAATTGCTTTGTGTGTTATTGATAGCTCCAAGCACGATTGTAACGTGATTAGAACGTTTTCTTATTCTGTGTGCACGACCTTGTGGAGCTGGACGAAGTCTTTTTAACATCATTCCACCATCTACTCTGATCTCTTTAACAAATAATCCAGCCTCTTCTAAATTACCTTCACTATTTTTTTGCTCCCAGTTATTGATTGCAGATAATAATAGTTTTTCTAATTTTCTTGAAGCTTCTTTAGAACTGAATCTTAAAATGTTAAGTGCTCTTTCTACCTTCTGACCTCTTACCAAGTCCGCTACTAAGCGCATTTTTCTAGGTGAAGTAGGGCAGTTATTCAATTTTGCGAAAGCAATAGACTTATTAGCCTCTTTTCTCGCATCTGCTGTTTCTCTTTTACGAACTCCCATTGCTTCTTATTTTTTACCTTTATTTTTTGCTCCAGCATGACCTCTAAAAGATCTAGTTGGTGAAAACTCTCCTAATTTGTGACCTACCATGTTTTCTGTTACGTAAACTGGTACAAATTGACGACCGTTATGAACTGCGATAGTTTGTCCAACAAAGTCAGGAGTAATCATAGAAGCTCTAGACCAAGTCTTTACCACTCCTTTGTTTCCGTTTTCAATGTTTTCTTGAACTTTCTTGTCTAATTTATAATGAACGAAAGGTCCTTTTTTTAATGAACGTGCCATATCTTATTATTTCTTTCTACGTTCTACGATATACTTGTTACTCGGGTTTTTCTTAGAACGAGTTCTGTAACCTTTAGCTGGCAATCCGTTTCTTGAACGTGGGTGCCCTCCAGAAGAACGTCCTTCACCACCTCCCATAGGGTGATCAACTGGGTTCATCGCTACTGGTCTAGTTCTAGGTCTTCTTCCTAACCATCTTGTTCTACCTGCTTTTCCAGATACAACTAATTGGTGGTCAGAATTAGAAACAGCTCCAATTGTAGCCGAACAAGTTAACAAGATCAATCTTGTTTCTCCAGATGGCATTTTAATTGTTGCATATTTCCCGTCTCTTGCCATTAACTGAGCAAAAGTTCCAGCTGAACGAGCAATAACAGCTCCTTGTCCTGGACGTAACTCAATACAAGATATAACAGTTCCAAGAGGAATTCTGCTTAAAGGTAATGTATTACCAATTTCAGGTTGAGATTCTGGACCAGAAACTAATTTCTGACCAACTTTCAATCCGTTTTGAGCAATTACATAAGTTTTCTCTCCATCAGCATAAGCTAATAAAGCGATAAATGCAGTACGATTTGGATCGTATTCGATTGATTTCACTGTAGCTGGAATTCCATCTTTAGTTCTTTTGAAATCAATAATACGATATCTCTGCTTGTGACCACCACCCGTATAACGCATGGTCATCTTTCCTTGACTATTTCTACCTCCAGAGTTTTTTATCGGCGCTATCAAAGAGCGTTCCGGCTTATCAGTTGTAATGGCGTCATAACCATTCACAACTCTAAATCGCTGACCTGGGGTAATAGGTTTTAATTTTCTTACTGACATTTTTCTATCTTAGATATTGTTGTAAAAATCAATTGTTTCTCCTTCTTGTACTTGAACAATTGCTTTTTTAATTGCATTTGTCTTTCCACTGATTAAACCACTTTTAGTGTATTTAGTAGATCTATCTGGTCTCACATTCATTGTGTTAACAGAAACGATAGTTACTCCATAAGCAGCCTCAACAGCTTTCTTAATTTGAACTTTGTTTGCTTTTTTGTCAACAACGAATCCGAAGCGGTTTAGAACTTCACTTTCTTTGGTTACTTTTTCCGTTACTATAGGTCTAATTATGATACTCATATTCCTATTATTTACTTAAATTTTCTTCAATTAACTCTAAAGAACCTTCTAAAAGCACTAAATTATTAGCGTTTAATATTGCGTAAGTGCTTAATTCTGAGCTAGTTACGACACTTGAAGCCTTTAAATTGCGTGACGACAAATATACATTTTTATTTGACTCACCCAACACAAATAGAGATTTTTTATTTTCTAACCCTAAAGCTTTCAAAACGTTAATGAAATTTTTAGTGTTTGGCGCTTCAAAATTAAAGTCTTCAAGAACAACAATGTTTGATTCTTTTGCTTTGATTGAGAAAGCTGATTTTCTAGCCAATCTTTTTAAGCCTTTATTCAATTTAAATGAATAACTTCTTGGTCTTGGTCCGAAAACTGTTCCACCACCTTTAAACAAAGGATTCTTAACACTTCCTGCACGAGCAGTACCAGTTCCTTTTTGTTTTTTAATTTTACGTGTACTTCCAGTTACTTCAGCTCTTTCCTTAGCCTTGTGAGTACCTTGTCTTTGATTAGCAAGATATTGCTTAACATCAAGATATACAGCGTGATTGTTTGGTTCAATTGCGAATACTGAATCAGAAAGTTGAACTTTTCTACCAGTATCTTTTCCGTTGAAATCTAATACTTTTACTTCCATTACTTCTGAATGATTACATAAGAGTTTTTATGTCCAGGAACACATCCTTTAATAACAAGTAAGTTCTTTTCAGCAACCACTTTTAAAACTCTAAGGTTTTGAACTTTTACATTTTCTCCTCCCATTCTTCCAGCCATACGCATTCCTTTGAATACTCTAGATGGATAAGAAGAAGCTCCTACAGAACCTGGCGCTCTTAAACGGTTATGTTGACCGTGAGTAGCTTGTCCAACACCACCAAAACCGTGACGTTTAACAACACCTTGGAAACCTTTACCTTTAGACACACCTTGTACATCTACAAATTCTCCTTCTTCAAAAATAGAAACATCAATAAGATCTCCTAATTTTTGTTCAGTTGCGAAATCTTGGAATTCAACGACTTTTTTCTTAGCAACAGTTCCAGCTTTTTTAAAGTGACCTAAAGCCGCTTTAGTAGAATGTTTCTCGTTTTTGTCATCGAAACCTAGTTGCAACGCTTCGTACCCGTCAACACCTTTGGTTCTGACTTGGGTAACAACACATGGACCAGCTTCGATTACTGTACAAGGAATGTTTTTCCCGTTTTCGTCAAAAATACTAGTCATGCCGATTTTCTTACCAATTAACCCAGACATAAATATTAATTATTAATTACTAAAATTCCCTTCAATTTGAAAATAACAGAAATTTCCAAACAGGGAGTGCAAAAGTAGACATTAAAATTGAATATACCAAACGGTTACAAAAATTAAATCGCTCATAATCAAAATCCAAGCATCAAATGAATCATATAAGAGATTTTTTCTTGCCCAAAATTCCAAGCTTTTATTTTAATAATAATCAAAACAGCACTTAACAATTAATTAATAAAAGAAAAACACAAAACAACGCCAGCACCCTAAAACAAAGAGAATTACGCAAAGCAATAAATCGAAAAGCCAACAAAAAAGAAAGCATCCAAATTTCAAAACCTAAAAAGTAAAACAAAAAAAGCGAGACAGAAATGCCTCGCTTTTTATATATAAAATATAATAAAAAAATTATACTTTTATCTCTACTTCAACCCCACTTGGCAATTCAAGTTTCATTAAAGCATCAATAGTTTTAGATGAAGACGAATAAATATCAATCAATCTCTTGTATGACATTACTTCAAATTGCTCTCTCGCTTTTTTGTTAACGTGCGGAGAACGTAATACAGTGAAAAGTTTTTTGTGAGTTGGCAACGGAATTGGACCTGTTACAACTGCTCCAGTAGTTTTTACTGTTTTTACGATCTTTTCAGCAGATTTATCTACCAACATGTGATCGTAAGATTTTAGTTTTATTCTGATTTTTTGACTCATTTTCTTAAAATTAAGCGTTACCTTTTGCTTTTTTGATTACCTCTTCTGAAATATTAGAAGGTGTTTCTGCATAGTGAGAAAACTCCATTGTTGAAGTAGCTCTACCAGAAGATAATGTTCTTAATGTAGTTACATATCCAAACATTTCTGACAAAGGAACATCAGCTTTAATAGTTTTAGCACCATTTCTATCACCCATATCATTAACTTGACCTCTACGACGGTTCAAGTCACCAACGATATCACCCATATTTTCTTCTGGAGTAATAACTTCAATTTTCATGATTGGCTCAAGAATAACAGCTCCAGCAGCACGTCCTGACTCTTTATAACCCATTCTTGCAGCTAATTCAAAAGAAAGAGCATCAGAATCCACAGGGTGGAAAGATCCATCTAACAAAGTTACTTTCAAACTATCAACAGCATATCCAGCTAATGGACCTGTTTTCATAGCCTCACGGAAACCTTTCTCAACAGCAGGAATATACTCCTTAGGAACGTTACCACCTTTTACTTCATTAACAAACTGTAATCCTACAGGAACTTTACCATCAACTTCATCAGCAGGCTCGATTCTAAATACGATATCACCGAATTTACCACGACCTCCAGATTGTTTCTTGTAAGTTTCTCTATGTTGAGCAGATCTTGTAAACGCTTCTTTATATTCAACTTGAGGCTCACCTTGGTTCACTTCAACTTTAAATTCACGTTTCATACGATCAACTAAGATATCTAAGTGAAGCTCACCCATACCAGAAATAATAGTTTGACCTGAAGCTTCATCTGTTCTAACCGTAAATGTTGGATCCTCTTCCGCTAATTTTGCCAAAGCCATACCCATTTTATCAACGTCAGCTTTAGTTTTAGGCTCAATAGCGATACCAATTACTGGCTCTGGGAATTTCATAGATTCCAAAATAATTGGATTCTTTTCATCACACAAAGTATCTCCAGTTTTTATATCTTTAAATCCTACAGCCGCACCAATATCTCCAGCCTCAATATATTCGATTGGATTTTGCTTATTAGCGTGCATTTGGTAAATACGAGAGATTCTCTCTTTATTACCTGAACGAGTATTTAAAACATAAGAACCAGCATCTAAACGACCAGAGTAAGCACGGAAGAAAGCTAAACGACCTACGAATGGGTCAGTAGCAATTTTAAACGCTAAAGCAGCAAACGGCTCTTTTACATCTGGCTTACGCAAGATTTTAGTTTGATCTTCTTCTAATAATTCAGCATCATCAGGGTGAATACCTTCGATACCTTCTTTATCTAATGGAGATGGTAAATACTTACAAACAGCATCTAACATAAATTGAACTCCTTTATTTTTAAAAGAAGAACCTGCAAGCATTGGAATGATCGCCATATCAATTGTAGCAGCTCTTAATGCATTGTTGATTTCTTCTTCTGTAATAGAGTTTTCATCTTCCATGTATTTATCCAAAAGATTCTCATCATAAGTAGCAATCTCTTCGATAAGGATCGAACGGTAGTGTTTTACATCGTCAACCATATCAGCAGGGATGTCAACGATATCAAAAGTAGCTCCTTGAGTCTCATCATGCCATACGATAGCTTGATTTTTCACTAAGTCAACAATACCTTTAAAATCTGCTTCATCACCAATAGGCAAAGTAATTGCAACCGCATTCGATTTCAACATATCTTTAACCTGTCCGCATACAGCTAAAAAGTTAGCACCTTGACGGTCCATTTTATTTACGAATCCCATACGAGGAACTCTATATTGATCAGCAAGTCTCCAGTTAGTTTCTGATTGAGGCTCAACACCATCAACAGCACTAAATAAGAAAACTAATCCATCAAGTACACGTAGAGAACGGTTTACCTCTACAGTAAAGTCAACGTGTCCAGGAGTATCAATAATATTAAAGTGATAAGGCAATGATTCTGGAAGAGCCTTACCTTGCTCAGTTGGAAAATTCCAAGTACAAGTTGTAGCTGCAGAAGTAATTGTAATACCTCTTTCTTGCTCTTGCGCCATCCAGTCCATTGTTGCAGCACCATCGTGCACCTCACCAATTTTATGCGACTTTCCAGTGTAAAAAAGAATACGCTCAGTAGTTGTTGTTTTACCAGCATCAATGTGAGCAGCAATCCCGATATTTCTTGTATATTTTAAATCTCTAGCCATTTCTTACGAATTAAAATCTAAAGTGAGAGAATGCTTTATTAGCTTCTGCCATTTTGTGAGTATCCATTCTTTTCTTAACTGCAGCACCTTCTTCTTTAGCAGCAGCTAAACATTCTGAAGCTAAACGTTGTGCCATAGATTTTTCATTTCTTCTTCTTGAATAAAGTATTAACCACTTCATTGCCATAGAAATTTTTCTGTCTGGACGAATTTGCATTGGGATTTGGAATGTAGCTCCACCAACTCTACGGCTACGTACTTCTACGTGAGGCATAACGTTTGTTAAAGCATCTTTCCAGATCTCTAATGAAGTCTTCTCATCATTTTGCTTTTTAGATTCAATGATATCAATAGCATCATAAAATACTTTAAAAGCTGTAGATTTCTTACCATCCCACATTAAGTTATTCACAAAACGCGTTACTAATTGGTCGTTAAACCTTGGATCTGGTAAAAGTGGTCTTTTCTTTGCCGCTCTTTTTCTCATGTCTTTTTCTTAAAAGTTTTTAAATTACTTTTTTGCTTCTTTTGGGCGTTTAGCACCGTACTTAGATCTTCTTTGCGTTCTTCCCGCAACACCTGACGTATCAAGCGCTCCACGAACGATATGATATCTAACACCTGGTAAATCTTTTACCCTTCCGCCTCTAACTAATACTATCGAGTGCTCTTGTAGATTGTGTCCTTCTCCAGGAATGTAAGCATTCACCTCATTACCATTTGTCAAACGTACACGCGCAACTTTACGCATTGCAGAGTTTGGTTTTTTTGGTGTAGTAGTGTAAACACGCGTACAAACCCCTCTTCTTTGAGGACAAGAATCTAAAGCAACCGATTTACTCTTCTTAGTTATCTGAGTTCTTCCTGTTCTTACTAATTGTTGAATTGTTGGCATAATTAATACTAAAAATTATTATGTTTATTAAATTCCCGCTTTTTACGGGGTTGCAAATGTATAAAATATTTTTCACTATACAAACGTTAAATCATTAATTTTCAACAACATTATTTATATCTATGATTTCACAAAGAAACATTAGATATTTGCTTTACATTTAATCAACAAAACAATTGCATTTGAAACAATTAACACACATACTTCTTTTTCTTTTTACCTCAAGTTGTTTCGCTCAATCTTTTTATTTGAATATAAACGGAATTGATAAGAAACAAAATCAAACAATTGACTCCATTCCATACGCAAAAAAACACTCTAATTTAAAATCTCTTTATAACGAAATCGAATTGGTTTCAAAAGAACTAACAAAACAGGGATATACCGATTCTAAAAAACTAGAAACCAAAAAAATAAATGACAGCACTTTTACCTCTACAATCGATCTAAAAAACAAGATAAAAGAAGTACATATATATATAGGTATAAACTCTTTTTTTTCCGAGTCAAAAAAAACAGCAAAAGACAGCATATTTATCCCTTATTCAGAACTAGAAAATTTTTTAAATCAAGAAATCTTAAACAATGAAAAAGCAGGTTTCGCTTTTACAAAGATAAAACTGGAAAACATTAAGAAAAAGAATTCCATAATTTATGCTGACCTAAATTTCGATTCTGAAAAAAAAAGAACCTTAAATTCAATTATCCTAAATTACACAAATCTCAATTCTAAAGATTATTTCCCAAAAGGAGCATTAAAACAATTAAACAAGAAATACATCAACAGAACTTTCAACCAAGAAATAATAAAAAAAATCCATGCCGATATCAACAGCTTTGAATTCATTTCTCAAACTAAATATCCTGAAGTACTTTTCACAAAAGACTCAACTAAAGTCTACGCATACATTGAAAAACGAAAAGCAAATACTTTCGATGGATACATTGGCTTTTCAAATGATGAAAACAAAAAAACAATTCTAAACGGATATTTAGACATATCACTTATAAACACACTTCGTGCTGGAGAAAAATTTTCACTTTATTGGAAGAGTGACGGTAATCAACAAAAAACCTTTAACACCAAACTCGAAATCCCATATTTATTTAAATCTCCAATAGGCATAAAAGCTCAACTGAACATATTCAAACAAGACAGCACTTTTCAAAATACCAAAACAGATATCAATCTTGGATATTATTTGAATTACAATTCAAAATTATACATTGGATATGAATCCACAGAATCTAGTGATATTCAAAACACCAACAACTCAACGATAAGCGATTTTAACAACTCGTTTACCACAGTTACATTTGACTTTCAAAAAGCAGACTTTGAAAATCCTATATTCATAAATAAAGCATTTATCAACACCGCACTTGGGTTTGGAAAACGAACAACCAACAACAATCCTCAAACAGCAGGCATAAGCAACCAGCTCTTTGCAAACATAAACTTTAAGTACAATTTTGAACTCAATCCTAAAAATTTCATTAACATAAATTCACAAAATTACATCTTAAAGAGTCAAAACTATATTTCAAATGAATTATTTCGATTTGGAGGAATGAATTCTATTCGAGGTTTTTTAGAAAATAGCCTGCAAGCCAACTACACTTCGATGATTCTTACAGAATATAGATATTTATTATCACAAAGCTTCTACATAAACTCAATCATCGATTATGCCATATACCAAGACTTAACAAGCAATTCAAATAAAAATAAATTAAAAAAATTAATAGGAATTGGCATTGGTACTACTATACAAACAACAAGCGGTATATTAAAAATAAACCTTACAAATGGAGGCGAAAAAACCTCGGATTTGCAATTATATAACACTATCATAAACATATGTTATAATGTTAAATTTTGATGTTTAACGAAAAAAATATTTTTTTTATTAGGAAAGTTAACAAATTATTAAGAGTTTTGCGATACTAATTCAAAATATTTAAAAATGAAACTAAAGTTCAATGGATTCTTAGTACTTTTACTAGTACTAGTTGCGCAATTATCATTTGCGCAAGAAAGAGCTGTTTCTGGGACAGTTTCTGACAATGCAGGAATGCCTTTACCGGGTGTTAGTGTATTAGTTAAAGGAACTAAAACGGGAACACAAACTGACTTTGATGGTAAATTTTCGATCAAAGTATCACCAAGCCAAATTTTGGTATTTAGCTACATTGGGATGAAAACTCAAGAAGTAGCAGCAAGTTCTTCTACTGTAAATGTAAAACTAGCAGATGCAGGAGCCCAAGAACTTGAAGGCGTAGTAGTAACAGCTTTCGGTATCAAAAGAGAGAAAAAAGCTCTTGGTTACGCAACTACAACTTTAAAAGCAGATGCGCTTACACAAGTAGTTAACACGAACCCATTTGAAACACTTTCTGGTAAAATTGCAGGGGTTGATATTACTGCTCCATCTCAACCAGGTGCTTCTACAAAGGTTGTAATTCGTGGTTTCAACACTATTACTCAACCTGGTGGACCTCTTTACGTAGTTGATGGATCTCCAATTAACAATAGTTATACAGGATCAACATCTTCAACAAGATCTTACGATGCTGGTAACGGTATTACTGACCTTGACCCTAATAATATTGAAAGTATGACAGTTCTTAAAGGAGCTGCTGCATCTGCTTTATACGGTTCTAGAGCAGGGGGTGGTGTAATCATTATTACTACTAAAAAAGGAAAAGCTAACACAGGTATTAAAGTTGATATGTTGGCTTCTACTGAATTTAGCGAAGTTGCAAGAGTTCCACATTTACAAAATCAATTTGGACAAGGGTGGAATGGTGCTGGATATTCTGGAACTAATTCTTATAGTAACGAGAACGGTTCTTGGGGACCTGCTTTCAACGGAGAAGTTAGACCATGGGGTACTGTATACAACGGAACTCAGCAAATCAAACCATATGTTGGATTAAATGACAACGTTAGAGATTTTTATGATACTGGTATTCTTTCTACTCAATCTGTAAACTTAAGCGGTGGTGGAGATACTTCAGATTTCTCTTTAGTATTTTCTAATGTAAACAGTGATGGAGTTGTTCCAACTGAATCTGACTTATACAAAAAACAATCTATTGGTTTCAATGGAGGTTTAAAAGGAAAAAGATTCACTCTAAGAACTTCTTTAAACTATGTATACAAAGATCAGAGTGTTGTAAATGCAGGTCAGGGTGACGATGCAGGACAAGGTTCTACATTGCAACAAGATTTATTGCAAATTCCTAGAGATGTTAGTGTGGTTGACTTAAGAGATTACAAAAACAACATTTTTAACACTCCGGATTACTATTTTACTCCTTACGCTACAAACCCATATTTCTCACTTAATGAGAATAGCACAAAAATTTACGGACACAATATTTTTGGTAACGTTAACTTAAGCTACAAAATTACTGATAAGTTAACTGCTACATGGCAAGTTGGTGGTAACCTTAGAAATGAAAGACAAAAAAGTTACGGTGCTATTGTAAACTATCTTCCTGGTACTCCACAAGCAGTTGCTGGTGCGAATCCAGTTGTTGGAGGGGTAACAGAAGGAAGATCTGAATTCAGTGAATTTGATACATTCTTCAACTTAAATTACAACACAAACTTAAGCGAAGACTGGACATTGAATCTTTTAGGTGGTTTCAACTACAACAAAAGAGAATCTGATCAACTATTCAACACAATTACAAATTTAGGTATCCCAGGATACTATGAACTTTCAAACTCAGCTGTTAGACCAACAATTACTCAGGCTAACTCAATGAGAAAAACTGGAGCTGTTTACGCTTCTGCTGAGATTGCTTTCAAAAACAGATATTTCTTGACTCTAACAGGTAGAGAGGATGTAACTTCTACTTTACCAATTGGTAATAATGCTTATTTTTACCCAGCATTATCTCTTGGTGCTATTGTTATTGACAACGGAGATACATTCTTAAAATTAAGAGCTGCTGCATCTAAAATTGCTAACGATACAAGCCCATATGCAACTGAAAACTCTTATGTTCCAGGATCTGCTGCTGCTAACTTTGGTATCATCGCATCTCCAATTGGAGGAATTAGTTTCTATGAGGCAGCTGGAAGACTTGGAAATGCTGATTTAAAACCAGAAACTACAGTGGAGTATGAAGTTGGAGCTGAAGGATCTTTCTTTAAAAACAGAATTAGCTATGATATTGCTTTATATCACAAAACTACTTCTGATTTGATTGTTAATTTACCATTGGACCCATCAACTGGTTATACTACTAAATCAATCAACGCAGCTGAATTAGAAAACAAAGGTATTGAGCTTTCTATTACTGCTAGCCCAATTAAAAATAAAGACTTTACTTGGAACTTAACTTATACGTTCACTAAGAACATGAGTGAAGTTACTAAATTAGCTGACGGATTTGATAGAATTGACATACAGCCTGCTTACGGAGTTACGTATTCTGCTGCAAAAGGAGAACCATTAGGAACATTCTTTTCTCAAGTACCAAAAACTAATGCTGCTGGACAATATATCGTAAATGCTGCAACTGGTATGTATGAAGTAAGTGACGATATCCAAAAAATTGGTAACTCACAACGTGATTTCGTAATGGGATTACAAAACAATTTCAAATACAAAAACTTTAACTTAGGAGTATCTTTAGACTGGAAACAAGGTGGAGAATTCTACTCTTACACAAAAAGACTTTCTCACTTCGTAGGAAATGGTATTGAAACTGTTTACAATGACAGACAACCATTTATCATTCCTAACTCAGTTAATGAGCAAGTAGATGCAACAACTGGTGCGGTTACATATACAGAAAACACTACACCAATTGCTTGGGATAAAGTAACTTCTTTTTACAATACTTCAAACAACCCTGGTATTGAGCAAACTCACGTAATTGACAAAACTTTTGTAAGATTAAGAGAGATAAATTTAAATTATGATTTCCCTTCTGCAGTAAGTAAAAATATGGGATTAAATAAAATTACTTTAGGAGTTTACGCAAGAAATCTTTTCATGTGGACTCCGGGAGAAAATCCATATACTGATCCTGAAACTGGAACTTACGGAACAGGTGTAGGCTCTGATTTTGGAGAATTCGGTACTAACCCATCTCAAAGATCAGTAGGTGGAGTTTTAAAATTATCATTCTAAAAAAATATATAGAAAAATGAAAAAGATAGTAACATTAATTACAGCTCTTTTCTTATTAGTGTCTTGTGATGAAACATTTGACATTAATAGAGATCCGGATGCATTGCCTCCTGGACAAGCAAATAGTACCATTCTTCCAGCAGGTATTGCTGGCTTGGCAGGTGCTCAGGGATCATACTACGCCATCATTGGTGGATTCTGGTCTCAATTCTGGACACAGAACAACACATCTAACCAATACAAAGATGTGGATTCTTACAGTATCGGAACAAATGACTACCAAGTAGGTTACACTGCAATGTTTGATGCATTAAACGATATTAGAACAGTAAAAGCTCAAGCTGAAGCTGAAGGTAACTGGAAGTATTATCTAATTGCTACTGTACTTGAAGTTGAAGCTTCTCAGGTTTTAACAGATTTGTATGATGCAATTCCTTACACTGAGGCTAACAACGTAAACATTCTACAGCCTAAGTTTAATACTGGTAAAGAAGTTTATGACTTAATGATTGCTGATTTAAAATTAGCTTTATCAAAAGACTTAAGTACTTCTAATGGTTCTGCTCCTGCTGCTGACGATTTTATTTTCGGTGGTAACATGACTAACTGGACAAAATTCGGTAATACTTTATTGTTAAAATTACATTTAAGATTAACAGAAGTTGATCCAACTTTAGCTCAATCTGGAATCACTACTTTAATTAACTCTGGTGCTGCATTCTTAGATGTTGATGCTGCTATGACTCAATTTGAAGATGCTGCAGACAGAAGTAACCCATTGTACGAATCAGACAGAAGACAGTTAAATACTACGCTTAACCTTAAAGCTAGTAAAACTTTGTATACTTATTTACAAACTAACGCTGATCCACGTTTAGCGAAATACTACGGTACTGGTGTTCCTAACAATCAGGGAGATTTCGAAAACACTGTAACGAACTTAGCTACTGTAACTTTAAGTGCTACTACTCCTGTATTTTTCTTAAGTAAAGAAGAAAGTAACTTCTTACAGGCTGAAGCACTTTCAAGATACTATGGTGGAGCTGGTGCAAAAGCGAAATATGACGCTGGTGTAACTGCTGCTATGACAAGATTTGGAGGAACTGCTACTGCATTCTTAGCAGCTGGTGGAAAATATGAATTCCCTGCTACTGGAACTGCTGCTCAGGTTGAAGCAATTATCACTCAAAAATGGATTGCAAGTTTCCCTGGAAATGGTTATGAGTCATTCTTAGAGCAAAGCAGAACTGGATTCCCAAGAGTTTCTACTGTACCTCAAACAAATGAAGCTTACGTTCCTGGACAATTTGCAGTATCTGTAGAAAATGTAACAGGTGATAAATTCCCAAAAAGAATTGTTTTACCAAACAACGTAAAATCAAGAAACTCAAACGCTCCAGCTTTGAAAGCTATTACTGAGCCAGTTTGGTGGGATGTTAACTAATAAAAAATAGACAATGAAAAATATATTCATAAAACTAACAATGGTAGTTATTGGAGGTTTACTTTTTACTTCTTGTGAGGCTGACTCAACTGGAGGCGTTTCAAAAGTTACAATCTACCCTACTATTACAGTTAATGGTGCAAGTACAGTATTTGTACCAGCTGGTGGAACTTACACAGATCCGGGAGTTGTTGCCAAAGAAGGATCTGCTACAATTGAAACTGTAGCGACTTTCAATGGAAATTTCAGAGGTGCTAAAACATTAGATGTTAATCAGCCTGATGAGTACACTGAAACTTATACTGCAACAAACAAAGATGGTTTTAAAGCAACTGCTACCAGAAAAGTTATTGTATATAAAACTGGAGATTTAGTAAACAGTATCGAAGGTGTTTACCTTTCTACAACTAGAAGAAATGGTACATTATTACCAGCTTCTCAAGGTAGTTCAGTAGATCAGAAATACATCTACATTTGGAAAAATACTGACGGAACTTACGGAGTATCTGATGCTTTCGGAGGATGGTACAGTATAGGAAGAAATATTGGAATTACTTCTGCAACAAGAGGCGGAACAATTGCCGGTAATATTCCAACTAATACATTCACTTACCCAGGAAACCCATTAACAAATCAATACTTTGGTGGAGTTGCTAACATTACAGGTTTAACTGTAACTCCTGCAACTAAAACTTTAGTGTTATCTTGCGCTTGGCTTGCGCCACCTGCTACAAACTATAGTTTTGTTTCTACATTAACTCAATTGCAAATCTAAAATTATTAAAATGAAAAAATTAAAACTAAATATAACACGTGTACTTGTAGCAATGCTTGTACTTACGTCATTTGTAGCTTGTGACGAAGTTGGAGATACAGATCCAGGAGGAACTTCAGTAGAAGCATTAGCTGGTGATTGGTTTATGAATGTTTCTGCTCCAGATGGAACAGCTATATCTGAACACGATTTGTTTTCAACTTATAACACTGCTGCAAACGATGGTGGTTTATGGTTAGACGATCATGAAAGTGTTGCTGAATTTAAAGTTAAAGTTGTTACAAAAAGCGATGGTACTTTTTCAGCATCTGCAGCTACTAATGAATACAATAGTAGAACTGTAAACATTACAGCTGGTAAAGTAGAAAAAAATGCAGCAACTTCTAAAGGAGGTCATAAAGTTGACAAAATCACTTTTAATGCTGAATTTAGTGATGAGCCTGGAGTTATCTACTCTTACGAAGGTCACAGAAGAACTGGTTTCTACGAAGACGAATACTAGAATTTTAATTCCAGTAATCTAAATATTAAACCATCCCATTAATTTGGGATGGTTTTTTTATATAAACATTATACCTATATTTGCGTAATGGAAAAAGAACATCAAATATTTGGCATTAGAGCCATCATAGAAGCAATTCAGGCAGGAAAAGAAGTAGACAAAGTCTTCATTCAGAAAGAGATTTCTGGTGAGTTAATGAAAGATTTAATGAAGGTAATGAAACGTGCTAACATTAACTTCTCCTATGTACCTGTAGAAAAACTAAATCGTCTTACTCCAAATAATCATCAAGGTGCAGTTGCCACCATCTCTCCTATCGGTTTTATCGATTTGGAACATCTTGTGGAATCAACTATTGAATCTGGAAAAAAACCATTATTTTTAATATTAGATCAAATTTCTGATGCTCGAAATTTTGGAGCTATCATTAGAACAGCAGAATGTACAGGTGTAAATGGTATCATTGTACAAAAAGCAGGTTCTGCACCTGTAAACGGTGATACGGTTAAAACTTCGGCTGGTGCTGTTTTTAATGTGCCGATTTGTAAAGTAGAACATATAAAAGATGCAATATTCTATTTGCAGGGCTCTGGCATTAAAACAGTAGCTGCAACTGAAAAAACCGATCAAAATATTTATGATATAGCACTAGATTCTCCATTAGCAATAATCATGGGGTCTGAAGATCGAGGAATAAATCCTTCTGTTTTAAAAATAGTAGATGAGAAAGCAAAACTACCAATGTTTGGTTCAATAGGATCTTTAAATGTTTCGGTTGCTTGTGGCGCATTTTTATACGAAGCTGTTCGTCAAAGAAGCTAAATCAAAATTGAGAATAAGATTAGAATGAATAATTAAAAATTTAATTAATGCTTTCAAAATCTAATCCAAAATTAATAATTGCTATACTCCGATGCTTGTTTGTAGTCTTGATGATTACAAACAGCTACGGACAAAACACTACATACAATCAGTTTTGGAATGAGATTCAATTTAATCAGACTCTCAGCAAAAAATGGTCTACGGAAATAGACTTAAGTGCTGCATACAGCAGTACTGAATCTTCTTCAAATTTATTCGAAAATACAATTCAAAGATCTATACGAGGCTGGGCTCATTACTACTTTTTGCCTAGATGGAAATTTTCAACTTTTATAGCTCATTACAATAACAAAGACGTGCCTGAAATTGGACAATTTGAATCTCCAGAATGGCGTTTTGCTCTTCAGGGAATTTATTACTTTCATAAAACCGGCTACACTTTGAGTACTAGAATGCGAACGGAATTTCGTCACATGAAAAATCAAGATGATGACTACGAAAATGTATTTCGATACCGTCAACAAATAAAATACATACAACCAATAAACAGCAAAGTTTTAAGAGAAGGAGTAATATATGCAATTGCTTCTGATGAAATTTATCTAAAATCTGGAACAAAAGTTACAGGAGAAAGTTTTTTTGATCGCAATAGACTAAATGTTGGGGCAGGATATTTATTTTCAGACGACATTCAGATTGAGCTCACGTACTGCAATGAGTTTTTACCTAGAAATAGTGGGAACCAAATCACTAATGCGGCATCAGTAACAATAAGCTTTAATAACCTTCTCAGAAATCTTCAAAAGAGAATTGCTAATAATCATAATCCGAAGGATGAAGAAGAATAACTAATTTTCTTCATTTTTCAAAAAGCATTTAAGCTGCTCAATAATTGCATCTTTATGTAGTTTGAAATTGTAACTTCTCACAAATTCGGTTCCCTGCATATTAATCTCTGCAATGACAGCTTCGTAATTCGAGAATGCCTCAATATCTTTTTCATCAATTAAATAAAGCACCTGCATAATCGAATCATTTCTCTGGTATTGGGTATCATAATGAACGAGCTTATAAATATTATTGTCTGCTAGGTGAATTATTAAATCGTCTTTAATCTTTTTTCCAATTTTCTTGTCTGGAAAAGGAGTTGGCTGTAACGCTACAAAGTAATGTTCCTTATCTGTTACGATATTAATTTTCAATGACTTTGATTTTGTCGTATAAAAGACAGCAGGATCAAAATAATATTGCATACTACCATCTGGCTGTATCCTATTTTTAATCTCACATTGAGCATTAGATTTGCTATTACAAACAAAACAGAACAATAAAATTAAAAATATTATTTTCTTCATGTTGCTTGAAATTAAACTGTTACACTAACAAATTTAATCTTTTTTAGCTAAGAAAACTATCAAATTAAATTTCGTCATCCAATTCAGTTTTTTTTGTAACAATGTAATTGACTGGAAAACTAGACGAAAAATATTCTATATGGCTTTCTTCTTCATCATTCGAAATGTTCACAAAATTACCATCTTCATCAAAATGCTTCATAAACGGATCTTGATTTGGATCAAAATCTGTACGCTGCCAGTCGTAAACAATTGGTTTTGCATATTCTGGTGTCCTGTAAAACAATGTTAGAGCAAAACCTGTAATAAGCCCTGCCAAATGTCCTTCCCAAGAGATAGATTGATCAACATCAGGAAAAACATACCATATCATTCCGCCGTAAAGCAAAATAACAGTTAGTGACAAAGCGACTAATCTATAATATCTGGTTTGAATTCCTTTGAAGAAAATAAAACTTATTAAAACATAAATTAATCCGCTTGCACCAATATGAAAATTTTCTCTTCCCACAATCCAGGTAATTAATCCAGAAAACAATATTCCGTAAGCAATCACTCCAAATGTCTGTTTCGGGTAAAAAAACTGTATCGCTGCTAATAATATTAAAAGCGGAATACTATTATTATATAAGTGGTCTAAATTTTCGTGAATAAAAGGACTAAACAAAACTCCTCGCAAACCCAAAAAGTCTCTTGGATAAATTCCGTATCGATAAAAATCAAAATCAAAGCGAATCTGCATCCAGTATATAATCCACAAAAAAAGGACAAAAAATAAAGGAAGTCCAATAACAGAATTTGAAAATTTAAAATTTGTGTCGCTCATATTTTTATCAATAACAATTGTTAGAGCTCAAAAAACTATCCAAAAATATTTTACTGATATTTTGTCATATAAGAAAAACATAAAAATGTCTCAGATTGTAACAATCCTTCTTAGTATCAATTGTTTTAACTTTCAATAAATAAAATCTAAAACTAAAAATAGTAATTTTGTAGAATGGAAGCACCATTAGCAGAACGCATTCGCCCGCAAAAATTAGAAGACTATATTAGCCAGCACCATTTGGTTGGTCCGACTGGTTCTTTAACACAACAAATTTCAAAAGGAATAATCCCTTCTTTGATTTTTTGGGGACCTCCGGGCACAGGAAAAACAACTCTTGCCCAAATTATTGCACAAGAATCAAAAAGACCTTTTTATATTTTGAGTGCAATTAATTCTGGCGTAAAGGATATTCGCGATGTTATCGAAAAGGCAAAGCAAAGTGGCGGCTTGTTTACTGCTAAAAATCCTATTCTTTTTATTGACGAGATTCACAGATTTAGTAAATCACAACAAGATTCACTTTTGGCTGCGGTCGAAAAAGGCTGGATAACTTTGATTGGTGCTACGACAGAGAATCCTAGTTTTGAGGTGATTCCTGCATTATTGTCACGTTGTCAAGTTTATATACTAAATGCTTTTACAAAAGCCGATTTAGAAGCGTTATTACAGCGTGCAATGAAAACTGATACATATTTATTGACAAAAAACATCAATCTTAAAGAAACAGAAGCTTTATTACGCCTATCAGGTGGTGATGGCCGAAAATTGCTCAATATTTTTGAACTAGTCATTAATGCATCTTCAGGTGACGAAATAACGATTACCAACGATCGTGTTTTAGAATTAGTACAGCAGAATACTGTTTTATATGACAAAACTGGTGAACAGCATTATGATATTATTTCAGCTTTTATAAAATCAATTCGCGGCAGTGATCCAAATGGTGCCGTCTATTGGCTCGCTAGAATGATTGAAGGCGGTGAAGACGTGAAGTTTATTGCTCGAAGAATGCTAATTCTTTCTAGCGAAGATATTGGCAATGCAAATCCGACAGCTTTTATCATGGCCAATAACACTTTTCAGGCAGTTACAACTATTGGATATCCCGAAAGCAGAATTATTTTAAGCCAATGCGCCATTTATCTTGCTACATCTCCAAAAAGCAATGCTTCATACATGGCAATTGGAAATGCACAGCAATTGGTAAAACAAACTGGAGATTTGCCAGTCCCAATTCATTTGCGAAATGCGCCAACAAAATTAATGAAAGAGTTAGGATATGGCGATGAATATAAATATTCGCATGATTATGCTAATAATTTTGCGGAACAAGAATTCCTGCCAGATGCTATAAAAGAAACGGTTCTTTACAATCCTGGAAACAATTCTAGAGAGAACAGCAACCGAGAATTTTTAAAGAACCGTTGGAAAGATAAATATGGCTATTAAACAGTATTTTATATTTTAAAATTTAACTACAATTTTTTCTGAAACCAATTTATCATTTTGGTACGATTCAAAGTACCATTGTCCATCTTCTTTTAAGATTAAAGAACCTTGAACATTATCTTTTATGGCGATGAAAACATTACTTTGAGAAGTTTTAAGAAGCTTCATTACTACTTTCGGTGTTTTATCTATTAACTGATATCCAGATTCAGTTGGCTGCGCATATAATAAATTTGGATCTTTTAAATCTGGAGATGGAGTTACAGCAACAACTTGAGCTGCGGCAACTGTTGTAACTGCTGCAGGGGCAGCATTCGTTCTTACAGGGGCAGATGATGTTTTAGAAGTTGTAACGGGAGTACCGCTATATTTATAATGCAATGCATAAACAGATTTAAAAGCATTTTCTAATGCTTCTCTATATGCTAAATCATAATCTTTTTCTTTACTTCTTCCAACTTCA
The DNA here is from genome assembly GCF_001429295.1 of Flavobacterium sp. Root935. Lineage (GTDB taxonomy): Bacteria > Bacteroidota > Bacteroidia > Flavobacteriales > Flavobacteriaceae > Flavobacterium. The sequence goes on from NZ_LMJL01000001.1 coordinate 203,451, forward strand.
GAGGTAAAAACAACTTGACCAAAACAATCTTTGAATTGAACAATAAGTTTAGTTACCAAAAAAGCACTATCTTTTGTTACATCAATGTATAAAACCTGACAGCGATCTGTATATCCTTCTGGGAGTTGTTCATTTGTATAAAAAGCTTCGAAACCTGCTTTAAGTAAGTTCTGTTTACTCAAAGTTGCCAAACGATATTGATTATCAGTTTTTATAAAGTCATATTTTAGAGGCACAATTACAGCTTTGTAATCATTAACAGACTGCGCGAATCCAACAACTGAACATAAAATTGCAGTAATTAAAAGTTTAATCTTCATCATTATAAATATTTTTTTAGTTCTAATAAATGGTTAATTTGTTTATAATCTCCGGAAACATCCAATTTTTTTTCATTAAAGAAAATAGCATCCAATCCAGCATTTAAAGCGCCATTTACATCGGCTTCAAAATCGTCTCCAATCATAATACTGTTTTCTTTTGAAGTATTGGCCAATTGTAATGCATAATCAAATATAATACTATTTGGCTTTTTAACTCCTGCTAATTCCGAATTTGTAATAGTAGCAAAATAACCTCCAAGCGAAGCATTATTTATTTTTTTTTNGATATTCCAAAACTTCTATTGCGCCATCAAAAAGATAATTGTTATCTGTTAGAAACTCAATGTAATCATTAGCAATTTCAAAGATATTTTCTTCTGATATTACATAATTTAAAGCATCAAAGGAAAACTTTAAACGATTGTAACGCAATTCCTGATGTGTAATTTTATCATTTTGATATAACCTCCAGCATTCCTGATTTATAGGAATATATTGTTTAATAAAATCTGCGGTAGGGATTTCCGCGTATTTCTCTTTAAAAATACGATCAAAAGCCATTTCTGAGTTTTTATCAAAATCCCAAAGTGTGTGATCTAAATCAAAAAAGATGTCTGTAATCTTGGTATTCATGTATTAAAAAATTCCTTCATCTACAAAACTATAATATTTTGATTCAGTTATAATCAAATGATCTAAAACTTTAACATCTAGACTTTCTCCTGCAAGTTTTATTTTTTTGGTAATTTGCTTGTCTGCATCACTAGGATTTAAGTTTCCAGAGGGGTGATTATGGCACAAAATCAAACCAGTAGCCCCATTTTCCATGGCTAATTTAAAAACTAATCTAACGTCTACGACAGTTCCCGTAATACCTCCTTTACTCAATTGAGACTTTGAAATAACGCTATTAGAATTATTAAGAAAAAGCACCCAAAATTCTTCATGAGGAAGTTCTCCAATAATTGGCTGCATTATCTCGAAAACAGCTTTACTAGAAGATATTTTTTTGAATATTAATGCATCTTCACTTCTTTGTCTTCTTCCTAATTCTAATGCCGCGACAATAGAAATTGCTTTTGCCTCACCTACTCCTTTAAATTGCATTAAACTTGAAATAGACAATTTCCCTAAAGCATTCAGATTTCCTGCACTTGATAAGATTCGTTTACTTAAAGAAACTGCCGATTCATTTCGACTTCCAGAACCAATTAAGATTGCAATTAATTCGGCATCACTTAATACTTCCTTCCCTTTCAACATTAATTTCTCGCGAGGCTTATCATCTTCGGACCAAACCGTGATCGGAAAATTAGATTTTTCCATAAATTAGAATAATTTTATTAGGGACGAAGATATTAAAAACAAGAAAAATCTTTCAATAAATATACATCAATTTTAAATTGAGTATATTCAAATTAATTATCTAAAATAAAATAATTACAAAATTTAGTTCTATTTTCTTTCAACTAGTTATATGATTGTTGATCATTTCAAATATGAAAATTTAAATTAAAGCATAAAAAAAATGCCAACTGCATAAAGCGATTGGCATATTATCTAATTTTCAAATTGACTAATTATCTAATTAATCAACCCTTTTACATCATCAAAGTTTAAACCTCCGTAATTACCAGAACTCATTAATAAAAGTGCAGAATTATCGAGATTTAAATTGAACAAATATTCCTTAAATTCAGCTGGATTGGTATAAATAATTAAATCTTTTCTATTGAAAGAGGTTGCAATTTGTTCATAAGTAACTTCTTCCAATTGTTTAATTTTCACCGCATCTGGCGAATAAAAAACTACTGCAACATCAGCATATTGTAAAGCTCCTTCATATTCTTTCAAAAACTCGGCATTTAAACTGCTGTATGTATGCAATTCTAAACAAGCCACTAAAGTTCTGTTTGGATATTGTTCTTTTACCGCTTTAGTTGTTGCAGCTACTTTACTTGGCGAATGGGCAAAATCTTTATAAGCTACTTTTCCTTTTCCTTCCGCAATTTTCTCCAAACGTTTAGATGCACCTTTAAAACTTGCAATTGCTTCGTAAAAATCGGCTTCGTCTACTCCCATATTTTGGCAGATCCATTTTGCTCCGGCAAGATTATTCAAATTGTGCGCTCCAAAAACTTCAATTGGCATATCGCCTTCTGGGGTTTTTAATAATGTTACACCATCATTGACAGAATACTCTGGAGTTTTGTAAGCAATTTTTCTAATCGGATTTGTTGCTGCTTCAGAAACACGTTTTACTTCTGGATCATTTTCGTTGTACACTAAAATTCCCCCATTTGTAATTTTTTCAATAAAAATTTCAAACTGCTCTACATAGTTTTCGTAGGTTGGAAAAACATTAATATGATCCCAGGCAATTCCAGAAATCAAGGCAATATTGGGTTGATACAAATGAAATTTCGGGCGTCTGTCAATCGGCGAAGATAAATACTCATCACCTTCCAAAACCATAAAATCGTTTATTTCGGTTAAATGAACCATTGTATCAAAACCTTCCAACTGTGCTCCAACCATATAATCGACAGCGATATTATGATAATGCATTACATGAAGAATCATCGAAGTAATAGTAGTTTTTCCGTGAGAACCACCAATTACAACACGAGTTTTATTTTTAGATTGTTCGTATAAAAATTCTGGATACGAATAGATTTTCAAACCTAATTCCTGCGCTTTTAATAATTCAGGATTATCAGCTTTTGCGTGCATTCCTAAAATAATCGCATCGATATCCGAAGTGATTTTTTCTGGAAACCAACCCAATTCTGCAGGAAGAATTCCTTTCTTGTCTAATCTTGATTTTGAAGGTTCAAAAATAGCATCATCACTTCCTGTAACCTGATATCCTTTATTATGTAATGCTAATGCAAGGTTGTGCATAGCGCTTCCGCCAATGGCGATGAAATGTGTTTTCATTGAATACGTTGAATCGTTTATATGTTGAATCGTTTATTCGATTAAACGAATACACAATTCAACGATTAAACCGGTTAATTATTCTTCAAAAATAAGGAAATATAGTATGCTCTATTTGGTTTTGAAAATAAATTATTGATTAGCACTAAAATTATTTAACAAAAAACCCGACAAGCTTTAGAAGAAACCTGTCGGGTTTAATTTATAAATAAAATGAGATTATTTCACAATAGTCAATTCATCAATAATATTTTTTGCTCCAGCGTATTTGTCAATAATCCAAAGTACATAACGAATATCAACGTTGATAGTTCTTTGTAATTTAGGATCAAAGATAACGTCTCCCGCCATAGCTTCAATGTTTCCATCAAAAGCAATTCCGATTAATTCTCCTTTTCCGTTAAGAACCGGCGAACCAGAATTTCCTCCAGTAATATCATTATCAGTTAAGAAGTTTACTGGCATATATCCTGCTTTATCAGCATATTGTCCGTAGTCTTTTTTCTTATTCAACTCTAATAAACGAGATGGTAAATCAAATTCTTGATCTCCTGCTTTGTATTTTTTAACCATACTTTCCATTGTAGTATAGTTATTAATTTTAGCATCTTCATTACGAGTATCTGCAGGTAAAGCGCGAACTTTTCCGTAAGTCAATCTCAAAGTAGAGTTTGCATCTGGATATTTAATTGCATTTAATTTTGATTCTCTTAAACCTTCTACCAATTTACGGTAAGCAGTTGCGAAACCATCATCAGCTTTTGCCTGATCATCTGTTTTAGAACGGTATTTTGTCAATAAATCATTAGAAATAATATACAAAGGATCGTGTACAATTGCCAATGGTTTTGGATCTGCTAAAAATGCTAATACTTTTTCTTTATTAGTAAAATAACTAATCTCTGTCGCTTTTGCCACATCTGCAGTAAAATCACCATTATTAGCAGTTTTCATTTTTGCAATTTCTGGAGCAAGTCCATACTCAGCAGCTTTAGAAGCGTATAAATTTAATTGTGCTGTTAAAACGTCTTTTTCTAATGGAGCATAAAACTCACCATAGATACTTTCAACCAATGCATTAATTTTAGGAAGCATTTCAGCTTTCTTAGCATCATTTTCTTTGTAGTAAGCAATTAATGCATTTCCTAAGTTCGCTGGTCCAGTTGCATAACTAGAAGTACGTAAAAGCTGTGTCAAATAATTATCGTGACGTGCTTTTAAGTTTGTTTCTCTGTAATAATCGTTGATAGTAGGAATTACATTCTCGTACTTTTCTTTATTAGCAGGTTTAGTTGCCCACTCATAGAATTTATCTTCTTGTTCTGTTTTAGTTTCTACAGTTCCAGCTTTTGTCAACGCATCAATCATACCTTGACGGTTTTTCCAATAATTAGCTGTCGAAGCATATTTAGAAGCATATTGTAAACGAACAGTTGCATCCTTATCCATATACTTTTTCATTTGGTCCATTCCGGTTTTTGCACCTTCAACCCAAGCAGGATAAGCATATTTAATATTTTGTTCGATTCCGCCAGCCGGCATCCAACGGTTTGTTCTACCTGGATATCCTAAGATCATTGCGAAATCATTTTCTTTTACCCCTTTAATACTTACAGGTAAATAGTGTTTAGGCTGCAATGGCACGTTGTCTTTTGAATATGCTGCAGGATTTCCGTTTTTATCAGCGTAAACTCTAAACATAGAGAAATCTCCCGTTTGACGAGGCCACTCCCAGTTGTCTGTATCACCTCCAAATTTACCAACACTTTCTGGCGGCGTTCCCACTAGACGAACGTCTGTATAATCTTGATAAACGAAATAGTAGTATTCATTTCCTTGAAAGAAAGGACGAACAGAAACAGTGTATTTTCCGTTTTCGCTATTTTCTTTTTCAATTAAACTAATCTCTTGTTGAATGATTTTGTTTCTTTCTGTTTCTGTCATTGTATCGTTTACTTTAGACAAAATTCTTTTAGAAACATCATCCATACGAACAAAGAAACGCACGTATAAAGATTTAGGCTTTAGTTCTTCTGAACGATTTTTTGCCCAGAAACCATTTTTCAAATGATTTTGTTCTGCTGTTGAAAGTTCTGCAATCGCGCTATATCCACAGTGGTGATTAGTCAATACCAATCCGCTGTTTGAAACGATTTCAGCAGTACAGCCTCCATTAAATTGTACAATGGCATCTTTTAAACTATGATTATTAATGCTGTAAATTTCTTCGGCTGTCAACTGCAAGCCCATTTTCTCCATATCTCTATGGTTCAATCTTTCGATAAACATCAAGAACCACATTCCTTCATCGGCTCTTACTGGAAAAGCCATAAGGCACATGGTCAAGAATAAAACTACTTTTTTCATGTTATTTTGTTTAAGTGATGCGAATATAACTCATTTTCGCAAAAAAAATAAACATAACTCCAAAAAACAAAACATAATAAATTAAATAATACTTGATTTTGCGAAATTCATAATTTTATTAAGATGATAGCAAAGTTTAAATTTAACACCATAAACACAGCGAAAGAATTAAAAATCTCCAAAAAATTGATTTTAAAAATTAAAACACATTATTATTTGTAAAAATTAACTTTCAATTAAAAAATTATAGTCTAAAATATTTCTTACAAAATGTTTTGATTTAAATTTGCCTTCCAAATAAATAAAATTAAAAATGAAAAAATTATTACTAGCAGTTGTAATACTAGTTACAACTATTGCGAGTGCGCAAAAAAACTCAATCTTGTTAGGCGGAAATGTTGGATTCTCTTCTGAGGAAATTGGTGATTCGAAACTTGAAAATTTTGAATTCTCTCCAAGAGTTGGATATCAATTTGCTGAAAAATGGACAGCTGGAGTAGAAGGTTCAATCATGAATGTAAAAACTACTGGGGTGGACAAAACAGAAAAATACAAAATTGGAGGTTTTGTACGTTACTCAACACCACTTTCTCAAATGTTTTCTTTCTACACAGATTTAGGTGTTGGATACCAAAACACTTCATTAAACAATGCAAAAGGAATGTATGCAAGTTTAACACCTGCTTTATTTATCAATATGAAAAATGGTTTTGGTTTGAATTTTTCTATTGGAGGAATTAACTACGATAATCTTGACGGAAAAAATGATCCAAGACAAGAACGTTTAGGTTTTGATTTTGGAAAAACTTTAAACATTGGAGTTTCTAAAAACTTCGCATTATAAATTGGAGGATTTAGTTACGAGTAAAATCCTTTCTACTTTTTGTTTCTGCACAAAAAGTAAAAACCCGACAATAGAAATTGTCGGGTTTTATATTTATAGAATGGTACGTATTGTATTATTCGTTAAGCATTTTCCAAAGTTTATCTTTCAAATCAGTCAAACCCTGCTGTGCAACCGACGAAATAAACATGTAAGGAACATCTTTAAATGTTACATCTAATTCTGCTTTTAACTCTGCTTTTAATTCATCATCCAGCATATCGCATTTTGAAATTACTAAAAGACGTTCTTTATCCAGCATTTCAGGATTGTATTTAGTCAATTCATTAACTAAAATATCATATTCTGCTCTAATATCTGGCGTATCAACTGGAACTAAAAACAATAAAGTCGAATTACGCTCAATATGTCTTAAAAAATAATGCCCTAAACCTTTTCCTTCTGCCGCACCTTCGATAATTCCAGGAATATCTGCAATTACAAAAGATTGGAAATCTCTGTACGCAACAATTCCTAAGTTAGGTTTTAGTGTTGTAAAAGGATAATCTGCAATTTTTGGTTTTGCTGAAGTTAAAACAGACAATAAAGTAGATTTTCCTGCATTTGGAAAACCAACTAAACCAACATCTGCCAAAACTTTAAGTTCCAAAATTACATCCATTTCCACACCAAGTAAACCTGGCTGTGCGTAACGAGGCGTTTGGTTTGTCGAACTTCTAAAATGCCAGTTTCCTAAACCTCCCTTTCCTCCTTTTGCAAGAATTTGTTTTTCTCCGTGTTCTGTAATTTCAAAAAGTGTTTCACCTGTTTCTTTGTCTTTTACAACAGTTCCTAGCGGCACTTCAATAATTTTATCTTCTCCATCTGCACCTGTGCTACGGTCTCCACCACCATCTCCGCCATGTCCAGCTTTAATGTGACGTGCAAATTTTAAATGAAATAATGTCCAAAGTCCTTTATTCCCAACTAAATATACATGCCCTCCGCGGCCTCCATCTCCTCCGTCCGGACCACCTTTTTCAATAAATTTCTCTCTATGTAAATGCGTAGATCCTTTTCCTCCTTTTCCGGAAGAAACATATATCTTAACGTAATCTACAAAATTCCCTTCTGTCATTTTTGTTTGTTTATGTGTAGTTTCTAAGTTTCAGGTTTCAAGTTTCAAGTTAAGTGCGTTGCGCTAACTTGAAACCTGAAACTTTAAACTTGAAACAAATTCTCTCTACTCTTTAAGCGCTTTCACAAGCACTTTATCAATTTTTACACCGTCCATGTCGACAACTTCTAATACGAATTTCTGCCAGACTAGTTTTTCTCCTTCTTTTGGAATATGAGAAAGCTCAGTCATAATCATGCCGCTTACGGTGTTTACTTCGTAATCGTTTGTCAGCTCGTCTAACTCAAAATAAGTTAAGAAATCGTGTAACGAATAATGTCCGTCAACCAGCCAAGAACCATCTTCTCTTTCTATAAGCTGAAATTCATCTTTATAAAATTCAGATGCATCTCCAACTAAAGCCTCCAGAATATCATTCAACGTAATCAAACCTTGAAAAACTCCATATTCGTCTGAAACTAAAGCATAATGAACGCCAGTTTTCTTGAAATTTTCCAACGCTTTATAAGCTGTTGTCTGCTCCATTAAATAAGGCGCATCTGAAACGATAGCTGATAAATCAAAATTATCATTTTCGATACTAGCGAAAATATTTTTAAGAGTTACTACTCCAACTATATCATCGTAATTATCATTATAAACTGGGTAAACCGTATGCAGATCCTGAACTACTAATTCTTTAATCTTTTCCTTATCTGCTTTTAATGGCAGCATGTCAACCGATTTGCGATGCGTCATTAAAGAGTTTACTTTTCTATCACCAATATGAAAAACACGTTCCACAATATCTTGTTCAATTTCTTGAACTTCTCCAACTTCAGTTCCTTCTTTAATTATGGCTTTAATTTCTTCTTCGGTAACTTTTCCGTCGGCGGTTGGTTTTATCTGAAAAACATTCAATAGAAAATCTGTCGAAGATGTTAAAAGCCAGATAAAAGGTGCTGTAATTATCGAGATTACTTTCATTGGCATTGCGACCATTTTTGCAATTGCTTCTGGATAATTTAATCCGATTCGTTTTGGAAGTAATTCTCCTAAAACCAATGAGAAGAAAGTTAAAATTACAACTACAATTCCAACAGCTACTGAGTGTGCATAAGGTTTTAAAAATGTAAAACCGGCAACGAAAAGTTCCACATCTGCAGTTACTTTATCTCCAGAATAAATACCTGTCAAAATTCCGATTAAGGTAATTCCGATTTGGACTGTAGATAAAAATTTATTTGGCGAATTGGCTAAATCGAGTGCTGTTTTAGCACTTTTATTGCCTTTTTTCGCTGCTGTTTCAAGCCTGTTTTTACGGGCAGAAATCAAAGCGATTTCGGACATGGAGAAAACTCCGTTTAAGAGAATTAGAAAAAATATAATTAGTATTTCCAATTGATAGGGGATTCGTTATAAAATGGTCTTTGTTAAATGCAATTTGTACTCTCAATTTATTCTAGCCCAGATGGAAGTGAAAAGCCCGGAGCTAAAAAAACTAATTTTTCCTGCCATAAAACAGCGACCAGCGGAAGCTCGTTTTAGGGTTTGGAAAAATAGTTTTTTTAGCGAGGACTTGTAACGTACAGCTGGAAAAAGCTTCTACAAATTATCTATAACTGACGTTAAGCGCTCTGTAATTTGTTCAATCGTTCCGATACCGTCTACGGCATGAAACTTATTTTGTTCTTTATAATATCCAATTAGCGGAGCCGTTTTCTCATTGTATTCTTGATATCTCACACGAATTTTTTCTTCGTCTTGATCATCAGCTCTTCCGCTTGTCTTTCCTCTTTCTAATAAACGTGCCACTAAAATCTCGTCATCTGCTTCTAAAGCGATTGTTGCTGTTACGCTTGACCCAATTGTTGGCAGAAATTTATCTAAAGCCTCAGCCTGATTGATTGTTCTTGGATAACCGTCGAACAAAAATCCAGCTGTATCTGGATGTTTTTTTACCTCATCAATTAACATTGCAGTTGTTACTTCGCATGGAACTAATTCTCCATTATCCATAAAAACTCTTGCTTTTTTACCTAGTTCTGTGTCATTTTTTAAATTAAAACGAAAAATATCTCCTGTTGAAAGATGTGTTAAATTATATTTTTCTTTTAAAAATTCTGCCTGAGTTCCTTTTCCTGCTCCAGGCTTTCCAAATAAAACAATGTTAATCATAATTGAAATGAGTGTTGTTACTTCTAATTTTTGTCAGAAGTTTTTAAATGAATATATAGTTGTGTTTTTTTATTCTGCTAATTTATAGACTTCGGTTAAATTTCTTCCTAAACCATCGTAGTCCAAACCGTAACCCACAATAAATTTATTTGGAATACGAACTCCAACGTAATCTATCTTAATGTCTTTTTTATAAGCTTCTGGTTTAAAGAATAAAGTGGCAATTTTAAAATGCTTTACATTTTTTTCTTTAAACAAACGTTTCAATTCTTCGATCGTGTTTCCAGTATCGATAATATCTTCAATAATTATAACCGTTCTTCCAGTCAAATCCTGATTGATTCCTATTAATTCTTTAACAGAATTAGTAGTTTCAGTTCCTTCATACGATGCCATTTTTATGAATGAAACCTCGCATGGTTTTTTGTATTTCTTTAAAAAATCTGACACTACCATAAAAGCGCCATTCAAAACTCCAATAAAAATTGGTGTATCATCTCCAAAATCATCCTCTACCTGAGCCACTATTTTAGTTAAAGCAAAATCAATTTCTTTAGCCGAAATAAACGGAACAAATTGTTTATCGTGAAGTTGTATCATTATTTTTCTTTTTAAAATAATGCACAAAGATACAGAATTACAACTTAACTGCTTCTATCAAAATAAACTGTATACCGATATTTTTTACGAATGTTAAATATCAGTTAATAATTACAAATTATTTTTTGACGGTATTTTTAATTTGAGTAAATTGTTGTGATATAAATATTTAACTCCAAGAATTCAAATGAAAAAATCCTTACCACTATTTTCTATATCATTATTGGCACTAATGACCGCATGCAACGGACAAGTTAAAAAAGAAGAAAAAGAAGTTTTAGCCAAACAACCCAATACTATTGTAAAAACTGCTATTGGTGATTTAACACTTCCACCGCCTTACGCAACTGAATCTAAAACGAACAACAGTAAAGTTATAGGCTGGTCTGAAGGTAAAACGCCAAAAGCACCAGAAGGTTTTACTGTAACTAAATTTGCTGACGGATTTGAAAATCCGCGATGGACTTACATCGCGCCCAACCAAGATATTTTTGTTGTCGAAAGCGGAACAAGATCCAGCAAAAATCAAATTACGGTTTTACGTGATAAAGATAAAGACGGAAAATTTGAAACTCGTGAAGTTTTTATATCTGGATTAAACAAACCTTTTGGAATGCTGATTCTTAAAGACTTTTTCTACATTGCAAATACCGACGGATTATACCGTTATCCTTATAAAAACAATCCGTTGAAATTGGAAACAAAAGGTGAAAAAATTCTTGAACTTCCTGCCGGCGGTTACAACAACCACTGGACTAGAAATTTATTGGCAAGTTCTGATGGAAGCAAAATCTATGTTTCTGTAGGCTCCGGAAGTAATGTGGGCGAAAACGGAATGGACAAAGAAGTTCGTCGTGCCGCTATTTTAGAAATTAATCCTGACGGAACAGGCGAAAAAATCTATGCTTCGGGATTGCGAAATCCTGTTGGAATGGATTGGAATCCAGCTAACAAAGAACTATGGACTGCTGTAAATGAGCGCGATGAATTAGGCGACGACTTAGTTCCAGATTATATTACAAGTGTAAAAAGAGATGGTTTCTACGGATGGCCGTATTCTTATTTTGGAAGTATTCCTGACCCACGATTGAAAGGTGAAAGAAAAGATTTGGTTGAAAAAGCAATTGTTCCTGATGTTCCTGTAGGTTCTCATACTGCTTCGTTAGGATTGGCTTTTTATACTAAAAATGCTTTTCCTGCTAAATATAAAAACGGAGCTTTTGTAGGACAGCATGGTTCTTGGAACCGTTCTAAAATTTCAGGTTATAAAGTACTTTTCGTTCCTTTTAAAGATGGAAAACCTTCAGGAAAACCAGAAGATTTCTTAACTGGTTTTATTTCTGACTCTAATAAAGCTGAAGTTTACGGACGCCCAGTTGCGGTAACGGTTATGAATGACGGATCGCTTTTGGTAAATGACGACAGCGGAAATACCATTTGGAAAGTTACTGCGAATAAATAAAGTTTTTAAAAATAAAAATTCCAAATTCCAAATTCCAAATTCCAAACTATAAAAATTAAACACATAGAGATATAGATTTTTGTTTCGTAGATTAAGATTAAAAAGAAACTCGTTTTCACACATAGCTATGTGACTTTAGGAAAAGTAAAACGCCTTTTTTGCCTCAATGAAACCTATGTTTCTATGTGTTAAATAAAAACTGCATTTTTAACCCCAGCCATTTTATGCCCTCCACAAAATACCTTCTTTTTTTCTGTATTCTTTTTATTTCTAAAAACATTTTAGCACAGGAAAAAGAAGTTCAAAATATTGATTCTGTAAAAACCCAAAAACTGAATGAAGTTTTAATAAGTCCGCTCCATATTAACCGAGATTTACAAAACAGCCCTGCTTCCATTGGCATTTTATCCGAAAAAGAATTACTTCGAAATAACACTACCGATATCAGCAATGTCATTAACACTATTCCAGGCGTTTTTATGCAATCGTCAAATATTACTACAACCCGAATTTCGATTCGAGGTATTGGTGCCAGAACTCCTTATGGAACAAATAAAATTAGAGCTTTTTACGGAAGCATTCCTTTGACTTCTGGAAACAGTGAAACAGTTATTGACGATATCGATCTTCAAAACATTAATCAGATTGAAGTTATAAAAGGACCGCTTTCGAGTATTTATGGCGCAGGATTGGGCGGTGCTATTTTAATTTCACCACAAACCTTAAAAGATGGGCAGTATCAAGCTGAAATGAGTTCTGTTTTTGGTTCTTTTGGATTACTGAAAAACAGAGTCAGTTTTGATTTGAACGAAAAAAGCTCTTCCGTCAGTCTGAATTATCACAATTTAAAAACAGATGGCTGGCGCGAAAACAGTGCCTATAATCGTGAAGGAATTACACTTTCTGGAGAATTATTCCGAAAGAAAAGTAGCAAACTGACTTATTTTTCGAATTATACTTATTTGAAAGCTTATATTCCAAGTTCCATAAACAAAACTACTTTCGACAATAATCCGCAGGCGGGCGCACCAACTTGGGTTGCTTCGAAAGGTTTTAAAGAATATAAATCGACTCTCGGCGGATTAGCTTATGATTTCAAAATAAACGATCTCCTCAACAATTCGACTTCTGTTTTTATCAATTATAAAGACAGCAACGAACCTCGTCCTTTTGACGTTTTACGCCAATATACTTTTGCATCGGGTGTCAGAACTCAATTTTCTGGTGATTTTACAATTGGAAAAATTAAAAATCAATTTATTGGCGGAATTGAATATTTCAGGGATAATTACAGCGGTAATACTTTCGAAAATCTCTATCAGCAAAATAATGGAAACGGAAGTTTACAAGGCGATCAGCTTACGGCAACCGATCAAAAAAGACATTTTTACAATATTTTTTCGCAAATTAGGACTTTACTTTCCGATCAATTTGAAATTCAAGCAGGATTAAATTACAACAAAACAAAATTTGAACTTCAAAATGATTTTCCCGCTTCCACGAATGATCCGAAGGAAAAATATAGTTATGATGGGATTTTTTCACCGCAAATTTCTTTTTTGTACAAACCGAATGAAGTTCGAACTTTTTACTTTTCTGCAAGCCGGGGATTTTCTTTACCAGCAACCGAAGAAACTTTAACCTCAACAGGAAACATCAATCCAGACATTAAACCCGAAACGGGTTATAATTTTGAATTGGGCGGAAAATTGCATTTCTTCAACAAAAAACTTTATACTCAAATTGCCATTTACCGAATGGAAATTAAAGATTTATTAGTTGCTAAAAGAATTGGTGACGATCAATACGAAGGAGTAAATGCTGGAAAAACTTTTCACGAAGGAATCGAAATTTCATTAAACCACAATTGGCCAATCAATCAAACTTTTAATTTAAATTCTTATATCGGAACTTCAATCGGAAATTATGAATTCAAAGAATTTGTCGATAACGGAAATGATTATTCTGGAAACAAATTAACTGGAGTTCCCGCAAATACAGCAAGCGGTGGTTTTATTCTAAACACAAATTCAGGCTTTTATCTTTCAGCCGATTTTCAGTTCACAGATAAAATTCCAATGAATGATTCTAACGCAGATTTTTCTGATTCTTATTCTTTATTAAATTTAAAAACTGGTTATCAATTCGAAATTTTATCGGGTTTAAAAGCTCATATTGATGCTGGCGTAAATAATGTCACAAACGAAAAGTACGCTTCGATGATTTTGACCAACGCGACCGCAGTAGGAAATGCACAGCCAAGATTTTATTATCCTGGATTACCAATAAATTATTTCGGAATTATCTCACTAAATTACTTATTTTAGCAGAGTATTTAATACCACAAAGATGCCGTCTGAATTGCAAAAAAAATTGGATTATGTAAATGCTTATCGGGAAAATCGTCTCATAGCTGCACAGGATATTTTAGAAAACCCATCACTTTTTGGTGAATTGGTTTCAATTTGTTTTACGCCATCAGACAAAAACAACCATAAAGCCTGCTGGATTTTAGAATTTGTTTCTTACGAAGAATTACTTTGGCTTCAGCCACATCTCGATTTTTTCTGTTCCAATTTGAAAGTTTTAAAAGATGAAAGTTCACTTCGCCCAATTGCAAAAGTGGTACAGCTTCTTGTAAAATCGCATTACAAGAAAAACGAAAACTGTATTAAACTTTCTGAAGAAAATCTACAAGACTGCATAGAAGCTTCTTTCGACTGGTTAATTACCGACGTTAAAGTTGCTACAAAAGCCTACTCAATCCGTACTTTATATATTTTAGGAAATCACTACGACTGGATTCATCCAGAACTTAAGGTTATAATTGACAAGGATTATGCAGATCATTCTGCCGCTTATAAAGCCGTCGCAAAAGAAGTTTTGAAAAAAATAAAATAGGTTTAGCCACAGATTAAAAGGATTAGAATGATTTATACTTTCTTTTTTTCACCACAAATTTTTAACAAAATGCAATTCGTATAAAGTCGTGTAATCCGTGGCAGCTTAAAAAAATCTTTTTTAATCCTTTTAATCTGTGGCGGAAAAACTAAATTTTGGCTAAAAAAGATTAAAAGGTATCTTTGCAAAAACACAACACAAAATGAATTATTTTTCTTCTGATTTTAAATTAGGAATATTAGGCGGCGGACAATTAGGTAAAATGCTTTTGTCTGACACCAGAAAATTTGACATACAAACTTATGTTTTAGATCCAAGCGACGAAGCACCGAGCAAAATTGCCTGCAATAAATTCTTTCAGGGCGATTTGATGGATTATGAAACGGTTTACAATTTTGGAAAACAAGTCGATGTTTTGACTTTTGAAATCGAATTGGTAAATCTTGAAGCTTTAACGCAATTGGAAAACGAAGGTGTAAAAGTATATCCGTCTCCAAAAACTTTAAAAGGAATTCAGAATAAAGGAACTCAAAAAGATTTTTATACCGAAAGTAATATTCCAACTGCATCTTATTTACGATTTGAAAGTCCACTGCATTTGCAAAAATCAGTTGGAAACAATGAAATCACAATTCCGTTTGTATGGAAATGCACTGAATTTGGATATGACGGAAATGGTGTAAAAGTAATTCGTCAGATTTCTGATATGGATGACTTGCCAAATGTAGAATGTATTGCAGAAACAATGGTTCCGTTCAAAAATGAATTGGCGGTAATTGTGGTAAGAAATCCATCTGGAGAAATTAAAACGTATCCCGTTGTAGAAATGGAATTTCACCCAGAAGCTAATCAGGTTGAATACGTAATCTGCCCTGCGAGAATCGACGAAAAAGTAGCCGAAAAAGCCCGAGCAATTGCTTTAAATGTTTCTGAAAAATTCAATCACGTTGGACTTTTGGCTGTTGAAATGTTCCAAACCAACGAAGATGAGATTTTAGTGAATGAAGTTGCTCCGCGTCCGCACAATTCTGGACATTACTCAATTGAGGCAAGTTACACTTCGCAATTCGAAAATCATTTACGTGCTATTTTAGATCTTCCGTTAGGAAACACAGACAGTAAAGTGGCCGGAATAATGGTAAATTTAGTAGGCGCCGAAGGTTTTTCTGGAGATGTAGTTTATGAAAATATCGAAACCATTTTAGGATGGAACGGCGTTACTCCGCATATTTACGGTAAAAAACAAACTCGTCCTTTCAGAAAAATGGGCCACGTAACGATAGTAAATGAAAATGTGGTTGAAGCAAGACGAATTGCAGAGGATGTTAAGAATACTATTAGAGTGATTTCTCAATAGTTTTCAGTCGCAGTCATCAGTTTGAAACTTGAAACCTGAAACTTGAAACAAAACAAAATAAACAAAAAAATAAAATGAGCAAAGTAGCCATTATAATGGGAAGCATCTCAGACATGCCAGTTATGCAGGATGCCATCGACATATTAAAACAATTTAATGTAGAAGTTGAAGTAGATATTGTTTCGGCACACAGAACGCCAGAGAAATTATTCGATTTCAGTAAAAACGCACATACGCGCGGAATTTCGGTTATTATTGCCGGAGCCGGAGGTGCAGCACATTTACCTGGAATGGTGGCTTCCATGTCTCCACTTCCTGTAATTGGAGTTCCGGTAAAATCTAGTAATTCTATTGATGGCTGGGATTCTGTTCTATCTATTCTGCAAATGCCAGGCGGAGTTCCTGTTGCAACTGTTGCTTTGAACGGAGCAAAAAATGCCGGGATTTTAGCAGCACAAATCATCGGAAGTCATGATAAAAAAGTGCTGGATACTATTATTTCTTATAAAGAAGAATTGAAAGCTGCGGTTAACAAGGCGGCTGAAGGATTGAAGTAGTTTTTAGTTTTCAGTCACAGTTTTCAGTATAAACTGTAACTGAAAACTGTGACTGAAAACTTAAATTATGCTACATCTTCAACTTCTTCCAAAACAGATTCAAATTCAGATTCCTCTATATCATCTTTATTGATCCAATTTTCCGAAGTAACCAAATCATAATTTATATTATCTTCTGTTGTCAATTCCCAAATAATACTTTCGGCTTCCGGAAATGGAATATTTTGAGAAATTTGATTTTCGAATAATCTCTTGATAAGATTTCGATCAGACAAACCGTTATTCAATAATTTCAATACATTTTCGGCTGTTAACTTTTGCACTTCGCCCTCAGTTGGTGTCATTGAAAAGTGAACAATCGAGGCTTTTGCATTTGGAAATTTCCCGTTGTAGGCTTTAAAAAGCAGTTGATTGACATGAAATAAAGTACCTTGCATGTGTATTTCTGGATATTCTTCACACACTTTATCAATCAACATATTGTTCGATATCTGCTCAATCTGTCCTTCAGTTAATTGATCACCTAATTTATATTCTAAAACAATCTGCGCAGCTTCGTTTGGCTCGTAATCAGAAATAGCCATTTCTAATAATTCCGGCAGACTCGATTTATCTGCTGTCGCTCCGTCAGGATAATTGAATTTTTCTAATAAGGCAATCAAATCTTCATCAGACCAATATCCTTCTACTTCATTTACCGTATCTATATTATTTATTACAACTTGATAATTCATCCTATTTATTTTTATAATTATGACTGGCATTTTATATGCAAATCCTATTTTGTCAATTTACGCTTTTAAAACCGTCCGCAGGAATAAATAACATATCTATAACACAATTTAAGAGGATTTTATGCCGAGAATCGATTTTGTTTAGATGATTAGATTTTTATAAATTGCTATCTTTGGAATTCAAAATTTCGACTTCAATTAATAAAAAAATTTATATCATAATGAGTGTTTTACTTTCAAAATTTATAACTAAACATAACACCGCACCTTTTTCTCAAATTAAAATCGAAGACTACGTTCCAGCTTTTCAAGAAGGAATTGCTTTGGCTAAAGCCGAAATTGATGCAATCGTAAATAATCCCGACGCGCCGACTTTTGAAAACACCATTGTCGCGATGGATTTTTCGGGCGATATTTTAGATCGTCTTTCTAGTATTTTCTTCAATTTAAATTCAGCTGAAACGAATGACGAAATGCAGAAAATCGCTCAAGAAGTTTCTCCTCTGCTTTCAGAATTTGGAAATGATATTCGTCTAAATGCCGATTTATTTGCGAGAGTAAAAGCAGTTTACGATCAAAAAGAAAATTTGAACCTCAACCCAGAGCAAACAACTTTATTAGACAAAAAATATAAAAGTTTTTCTAGAAACGGTGCCAATTTACCTGAAGACAAAAAAAATCAGTTAAGAGAAATTGACAAAGAATTATCGAAACTGAGTTTACAGTTTGGCGAAAATGTTTTAGCAGAAACCAATAATTTCGAATTGCATTTAACAGATGAAAAAGATTTATCTGGTTTGCCGGAAGGAACAATCGAAGCCGCTAGGTTATTAGCCAAAAATCAAGAAAAAGAAGGCTGGATTTTTACTTTAGATCATCCGAGTTATGTTCCGTTTTTGACTTATGCCGATAATCGCGAATTACGCAAAAAAATGGCAATTGCTTTTGGTGCAAAGGCATTTCAAAATAACGAATTCGACAATCAGGAAAATGTTCTAAAAATTGCAAAATTACGTTTTGAAAGAGCTAATTTATTAGGATACAAAACACACGCACATTTCGTTCTGGAAGAAAGAATGGCTGAAAGTCCAGAGAAAGTTTTCTCTTTCTTAAATGATTTATTGGCAAAAGCAAAACCTGCAGCTCAAAAAGAATTCGCTGAATTGGCCGCTTTCGCGAAAGAATTAGACGGGATTGAACAATTAGAAAAATGGGACGGTGCTTATTATTCTGAAAAATTAAAGCAACAGCTTTTTAATTTAGATGATGAAAAACTAAAACCCTATTTTCAGTTAGAAAAAGTTTTAGAAGGTGCTTTTACAGTTGCCCAAAAACTATACGGATTAACATTTACCGAAGTTTTTGACATCGATAAATACCACGAAGAAGTAACAACTTATGAAGTAAGAGATGCTGAAAACAATTTAGTTTCTATTTTCTACGCTGATTTCTTCCCAAGAAAAGGAAAAAGAAACGGTGCTTGGATGACTTCATTCAAATCACAATATATAAAAGACGGCGTAAACGAGCGACCACATATTTCGAACGTTTGCAACTTTACAAAACCAACAGAAACAAAACCTTCATTATTGACTTTTAATGAAGTAACAACATTATTCCACGAATTCGGACACGGTTTGCACGGAATGTTAGCCAATACCACTTATCCAAGTTTATCGGGAACTTCTGTTTATTGGGATTTTGTAGAATTACCAAGTCAGATTATGGAAAACTGGTGTTATGAGCCGGAAGCTTTGGCGTTGTTTGCAAATCATTATGAAACGGGAGAAATTATTCCGATTGAATATGTTCAGAAAATTAAAGAAAGTGCAAGTTTCCAAGAAGGTTTGGCAACGTTACGCCAGTTGAGTTTCGGACTTTTAGACATGGCTTGGCATGGACAAGATCCAACTGGTATTACAGATTTAAAAGCTTTCGAAACAGAACAATTTGCCAATACGCAATTGTATCCGGATGTAAAAGAAAATGCAATGAGTACGGCTTTTTCGCATATCTTCCAAGGCGGTTATTCTTCTGGATATTACAGCTACAAATGGGCTGAAGTTTTAGACGCTGATGCTTTTGAATATTTCCAGGAAAAGGGAATCTTCAACGAAGAAGTAGCGAAAAAATTCAAAGACAATGTGCTTTCAAAAGGAGGAACAGAACATCCGATGACTTTGTACAAACGTTTTAGAGGTCAGGAACCAAAACCGGAAGCTTTATTGAAGAGAGCGGGTCTTTTGTAGACTTCTTAGATTTTTAGACTTCTTAGAATATTAGACAAAACCGAAGCATTTCTGTTTCGGTTTTTTGTTTGATTTTGTTTGAAAATAAAATTGGCTATCTTCGTATTTTAAATCTAATCTTACAAAAAATAACTTTGAAAAAATATTTTAAAATCTTCCTTTACCTTGCAATTATTGGATTGGCCGCAATTGTTTCTGTAAATTATTATGTAAAATCTTCGACCAAAAAGAACATTTATAATTCCATTAAAAGATTCCCTAAAAATGATGTCGGAATTATTTTTGGCGCCGGAATTAATGGTGATCAACCAAGTAAATATTTAAAAGACCGTCTGGATGCCGGGATTTTATTATGGAAAGCAAAACGTATTAATAAAATTTTACTTTCTGGAGATAATGGCCGTGAAGAATATGATGAATTGACCGTTATGAAAAACTACTGTTTTAATCACGGAGTTGATACCACAAAAATATTTATAGACTATGCCGGTTTTGATACTTACTCTACAATGTATCGCGCCAAACATATTTTTAAGATTAAAAAAGCAACTTTAATCTCGCAGGAATATCATTTGAACAGAGCGATTTACATTGGCAACAAACTTGGAATTAAATCTGTGGGATATTCAGCGAATAAAGGAGAATATCTTGGCTATAAATATGTTTGCTTTAGAGAATACGGTTCTGTTTTTAAATCTTTTTTTGATGTTTTGAGAAATAGACAGCCTCGTTTTTTAGGCAGAGAAATTAATATTAATGGAGAATCAAATTATTCCAAGGAAGACAAACGATAAAAAAAACCTGCAAGAACATCTTGCAGGTTTTTTTATAAAATATTTAGTTTATAATTTAAAGATAAAAAATCTTAATTCTTTACTCTTTATTCTATGTTCTATGTTCTATGTTCTTTCTACTCTTTCTCTAAAACTCTTTTTGCTAATTTTCCAACAGTAAGTCCTTGTACTACGATTGAAAATAATACCACAATGTAAGTTACTTCAAGTAAAAGGTTTTTGTATTCTCCTTCGGGCATAGAAAGAACTAACGCAATAGAAACTCCGCCGCGAATTCCTCCCCAAACTAAGACCATCAGAGAACCTTTGTTGTAAGCAGATTTGATTCCGAAGAACTTAAAGATATCGAAGAATTTCCAGGGCAGAACTATCGATGTTAATCTCGAAAAAAGTACTATAAAGATAGCTACAAAACCTGTCAGCAATTGTTTGTTTAAATCTGGAAGTAACAGTAATTCAAAACCAATAAACAAGAATAGAATAGCATTCAGAATTTCGTCAATAAGTTCCCAGAATTTCCCTAAATAATCTTGAGTCACTTCGCTCATCGCTACTTTTTTACCATAGTTACCAATAATCAATCCGGCAACAACCATTGCCAGCGGACTCGAAACGTGTAAACTTTGTGCAATCAAAAATCCTCCCATAACAATCGAAAGCGTTATCAAAACAGAAACTTTATAATCATCGATTTTCTTCATGACTTTTGATGCTGTAAATCCGAGAACGGCTCCTAATAAAAGTCCGCCGATTCCCTCTTTTGCAAATAACCAGGCGATAGATCCAAAACTCATATCAAAAGTTGGGTCGGTTGCCATTTTAAGAACAACGGCAAACATTACTACTGCTACTCCATCATTAAACAAGGATTCACCAACAATTTTGGTTTCTATTCTTTTAGGAACTTTGGCTTGTTTTAAAACACCCAACACCACAATTGGATCTGTTGGAGAAATCAATGTTCCGAAAACCAAACAAAATATATAAGGAATTTTGATTCCTAAAATTGGTGTTATATAGTAAAGCAGCAGAGAAATGATTAATGCCGACAATACGACACTTACTGTAGAATAAATTATAATAGGAACTTTTTGTTCTTTAAGGTCAGACATATTTACATGTAAAGCTCCTGCGAATAATAGAAAGTTCAACATTGCTCCCATTAGGATTTCGTTGAAGTCAAACTCTTTTATCAAATCAAAAAAATGTTTGGTAGTTGCAGGAAAATAAGAATCTCCTAAAAGACGAATTCCAACTGAAACCAACATGGCGATAATCATGATTCCGATAGTTCCCGGAAGTTTCAAAAATCTTAAATTTAAATAGGCGAAGAAAGATGCCAGTACGATAAGTACTGAAAAGGTGTAGTATAATTCCATAAATGTGATTTTTACAAAAATAGTCGCATCATTATTTAATCGAAAATTTCAAGATCTGAATTAACATAACTTTATAATTAGTTAAATAACTTTCATTTATTTTTGAAAGTTTAAAAACTTTTACTTACATTTGATCTATGGAATTCAAAGAAGCAAAAAATAAGTTTGTACAAACATGGGGAGCGTTAGGTTCTCAATGGGGAATTAATAAAACGATGGCACAGATCCACGCTTTATTAATGGTCTCAAACGACGCTGTTTCTATGGAAGATATTATGGAAGAATTGCAAATCTCACGCGGAAACGCCAGCATGAACCTAAGAGCTTTAATGGATTGGGGAATTGTTTATAAAGAATACAAAGCGGGAGAAAGAAGAGAATTTTTTACTGCCGAAAAAGATTTAGACGAGTTAGCCGTAAAAATTTCGAGAGAAAGAAGTAAAAGAGAAATTAAACCTGCGCTTAAAATTTTAAAAGAAGTTTCGACGATCGAAGCAAAAGATTCTGCAGAAGAAAAACACTTTGTAGATCAGACTACCAAATTGTATGATTTCGTTTTAAAAGCAGATAATATGTTAGACAAAATGACCGAATTCAACGAAAACTGGTTAGGACGTTTGATTATAAAAATCATGAAATAAAAAAATTTAATCCAAACTTTCATTTTTTTCTGAAAGTTTAAAACAATCAATAATTATGAGAACCATGAAAAAAATTAACACATTCGCACTTGCTCTTCCTTTCATAATTTTAGTAAGTACTATTGTATTTGGAGAAGGAGCTATAATATTAGCTTTATTATCAATAATGGTTACTGGTTTTCTTCAGTTTTCAATAGGAGTAAAAATGCTTGTCGATAATCCAAAAGACAAAAATCTTATTACTTACATAGCTTTTGTTGCACTATTTTTTATCCTTTGGTTTTTTAATGCTTTTATTGGTTATACCGACATAATCACTTACAGTATAATTCCTATTCCTTTTTTACTTGCTATTTACATTTCAGTAATAATCTATAAAAAATTGACCATATTAACTTTTAAAAGCAGAATGGAAACATCTATGGAAACGATTTTAGATTTCTTCTAGACGAAAAACCAACTTCAGTTTTCTTAGCAAAAGGTTCAAAAATTACAGTTAAGAATAAAAGAAAACTACAATCAATTCCAGTTTTAGAAGAAATGTACTAATCAAATTATTAACCTTAAAAACCAAAAATCATGAAAACGCTCGAAAACCAAACCTTACTTTATGATGAAGATTGTCCGCTTTGCAGTTTATATACAACCGGCTTTGTAAAAAGCGGAATGCTTGATGAAAACGGAAGAAAATCTTATTGCCAGCTTTCTGATGAAGAACAAAGTTTTGTAGACTTAAAACGAGCGCCAAATGAAATTGCGTTGATTAATAATAAAACAAAAACAGTCACTTACGGAGTTGACAGTTTGATAAAAGTGATTGGATTTTCTTTTCCTCTAATAGAAAAAATCGCAACTCTAAAACCGATTCATTTCATCCTGAAAAAAATGTATTCTTTTGTTTCTTATAACAGAAAAGTAATTATTCCGGGAACTGTAAAAGAAGAAAATAAATTAGAATGCACGCCTGATTTCAATTACAAATACAGATTCCTTTTTATTGGATTCGCTTTAACTATTACGAGTTTGGTTTTATTTGGATATTCTAATTTGATTCCGATTTTACCGAAATCAAATATTACGAGAGAAATTATTTTGGCTTTTGGACAAATTGTTTTTCAAAGTCTGTTTCTTTTAAAATTCGATAAAAAAACCATAATCAATTATGCAGGAAATTTAATGACGGTTTCTTTAATGGGATCTTTGATTTTAGTTCCGATTTTGATTCTGAATCAGTTTATCAATCTTCCGGAAATGTTGGTTTTAGGTTGGTTTGGAATTACGGTTTTCATTATGTGTGCAGAACATTTTAGAAGGGTAAAAGTTTTAAAACTTCCCTTTTATTTATCTTACACCTGGATTTTATATCGAATTCTTGCTTTGCTTTTTATTTTAAATTAATTTCTACAGAAACCTAACAGGTTTTAAAAACCTGTTAGGTTTAACCCGAAAAACTATCAAAATGAGTAAACTTATCATCGCCGCCGGAACTGGATTTTTAGGACAAGTTTTAGTCAATCATTTCAAAAATAAATTTGAAGAAATTGTAATTCTGACCAGAGGAAAATCTCAGATTACTAACGGAATTAAATACGTAAACTGGAATGCCAAAACTTTTTCTGGCTGGGAAAAGGAATTGGAGAACGCAGCGGTTTTAATAAATCTTGCAGGAAAATCTGTTGATTGCCGTTATACCAAAGAAAACAAAAAAGAGATTCTTTTATCTCGAATTGAAAGCACAAAAATTCTAAATAAAGCCGTTTTAAATTGCCAGAATCCGCCGAAACATTGGCTGAATTCATCAACCTCAACCATTTATCGTTTTTCATTAGACAAACAAATGGATGAAGTTGACGGCGAAATTGGAAATGATTTTTCTATAAACGTTGCCTTATCTTGGGAAAAAGCATTTTTTAAAACTGAAACTCCAAAAACTTTAAAAACGGCTTTGCGAACTTCAATTGTTTTAGGGAAAGAGGGCGGTGCTTTTATTCCGTTAAAGACTTTGGCAAAAATTGGTTTTGGAGGAAAACAAGGACGCGGCAATCAATTTATAAGCTGGATTCATGAAGAAGATTTTGCGAATGCTGTTGATTTTATTCTTCAGAAAAAAATTGACGGAATTATCAATATCGTTTCTCCAAAGCCAATCAGAAATACTGATTTTATGCAGAAACTGAGAAAAGCAGTTGGTTTTCCTTTCGGAATTCCGATGAGTAATTTTTTTCTTGAAATTGGATCTTTTCTAATTAGAACAGAAACTGAATTGGTTTTGAAAAGTAGAAATGTGATTCCGAAACGACTTTTGGAAAATGGGTTTCAGTTTAAGTTTGGAGATATTGATGAGGCTTTTGAAAATTTAATTTAAGCACTATTTGTCATAAAACAAAATTAATCAATATGATAACTATAAACTTAATTACCAAAATAAACGCATCCAAACAAATCGTTTTTGATGCCTCAAGAAATATCGATATTCATCAACAATCTGCTAGTCCTACAAACGAAAAAGCAATTGCCGGCGTGACCTCTGGTTTGATCAATTTAAACGAAACGGTAACGTGGCGTGGCAAACATTTCGGTTTTTATCTCACTCATAAAAGCAGAATTACTGCAATGAATTTGTATGATTATTTTGTGGATGAAATGGAACAGGGCAAATTCAAATCTTTCAAACATGAACATTTTTTTGAAGAAGAAAAGGGAATTACAATCATGAAAGATAAAATGCAATATGAAACTCCTTTTGGCATTTTCGGGAAATTATTTGATGTTTTATTTCTGAAAAAGCACTTAACGAATTTTCTTTTAGAGAGAAATAAAGTTCTGAAACAGGTTTCTGAAAAACAGAATTGAAAATAAAAGGGTCTTGCCAAGCAAAAAAGAAATGGATTAGTTTGATTTTGAAACATTAGCAAAAGTTATTTTTCACGCAGATTTGGCAGATTTAAGCAGATTTTAAAATATTAATTTCAATTGCCTCCAGCTTTAGCTGGAGGATGAAATATGAGAGAGAATATTGTTGGCTTTAGCCAAATAACAAAGTTTGGCTAAAGCCAGGTTGGAGACTAATTTTTCACCTCCAGCTAAAGCTGGAGGCAATTCAAGAATTAAACTGATTCAATATTTTTGTGTTAAAAATGAATTTTCTTGTTTTACGGTTTGCGTGAGGGATAGAAGCGGATAGCCCACAGCCTGACGAAGGAAGTGCGAGGACTTGGAGCGGATAGCCCGACCCGGAGGGGCACGCCAAAATTATTTACGAAATTTTTATTCGTCTTTTTATAAAAAGGCAATCATTAACCACCAAAATATTGGTACACTTTCGACCCAAAAAGAAGTGTAATATTTGGAGCGATTTGTGTTGGCGAACAGAATAAACAACATTAAAGTGACAACCATAACGAGGTTGATGATGAGATCGTGAAGTGTAAAAGTCAAAATTCCTAAAACCCAAAACGGAACTAGGAGCGAAAATCCTAAAATCTTTGTTCGTTTTACGCCTATTGTCTGCGGAACGGTTTGCAAATGCGGATCGTCGTTTGCCATATCTAAAATCTCAAAAACTAAAATCAGCACAAAAACCAACACAAAACGCTGCAGGCATTTTATAAAAAAGTTGGCTGTAAAAGGAACTTCGGCATTTATGTACGGCAAAACCAAAGTCGCTCCTACCCAGCAAAGTGAAACAATATAAATTTTTACGCCAGCCCAGTTTCGGGCATTTTTTTTGTTTGGAAAAAATGGCAGAGTGTAAAGTGCGGTTATGGCAAAAATTCCAACAGAAACGATTTGGGTTATTCGCTTTAGATGGAAAAAATAATAGCCAACTAAAAGCAGCGAAATAAAACTTAAAGCCGCAATAATTTTTAACTGATTTCCGATTGGTTTTTTCTTTACCCGAACCAAAGCATCGTATTTTACAAAATTATATCCTACAATTGTTCCGAAAAAAACAAAGAAAGCCATTGGCTCATCATATTGAAGATGAAAGAAATAAAACGTAATTCGAACCAAAGCATAACACGATAAAGCCACGTGAATACTGCTGTTTAAATAAAAATCGAAAATTTGTTTTAAAAGTTTCATGCCTCAAATCTAATCAATTGGTAACAAATCAACTCTTTAGTTGGAAATTTGATAAAAATTGAAGTTAAAAATACCCATTAAATTATTAATAATACTTAATTTTGCGCCACAAAAAAACAACACATTTACTTTTAAATGTGATTCGTACAGCAAAATGGTGCACGAACACATCAATTAAAAACATTAGATAGCTACATGAAAACAGATGCTTTTGCTTTAAGACACATTGGTCCAAGAGAAACTGATCTTCAGCACATGCTGAAAACTATTGGAGTTGATTCGATTGAACAACTTGTTTATGAAACCCTTCCGGACGATATTCGTTTAAAAGCGCCTTTGAATTTAGATCCTGCAATGACGGAATATGAATTCGCAAATCACATTCAAGAGTTAGGAAAGAAAAATAAAGTATTCAAATCTTATATTGGTTTGGGTTATCATCCAACTATCGTTCCTGCTCCGATTCAGAGAAATATCTTTGAAAATCCAGGATGGTATACAGCTTATACACCTTATCAAGCAGAAATTGCCCAAGGTCGTTTAGAAGCGATTTTAAATTTCCAAACTACTGTTATCGAATTGACAGGAATGGAAATTGCAAATGCTTCTTTACTTGACGAAGGTACAGCTGCTGCAGAAGCAATGGCTTTGTTATTTGATGTTCGTACTCGTGATCAAAAGAAAAACAATACAAACAAATTCTTCGTTTCTGAAGAAATTTTACCACAGACTTTATCTGTACTTCAAACACGTTCAACTCCAATTGGAATTGAATTAGTGGTTGGAAACCACGAAAACTTTGATTTTTCAACTGAATTTTTCGGAGCTATTTTACAATATCCTGGAAAATATGGTCAGGTAAACGATTACAGTGCTTTTGTTGCTAAAGCAAAAGAAAACGAAATTAAAGTAGCTTTTGCTGCTGATATTTTGTCACTTGCTGCCTTAACTTCTCCAGGAGAAATGGGAGCAGCAGTAGTAGTTGGAACTTCACAGCGTTTTGGTGTTCCAATGGGTTACGGTGGTCCTCACGCTGCTTTTTTTGCAACTAAAGATGAGTACAAAAGATCTATGCCAGGTCGTATTATCGGAGTTTCTATTGATGTAAATGGAAATCGTGCTTTACGTATGGCATTAGGTACTCGTGAGCAGCACATTAAACGTGAAAAAGCAACTTCAAACATTTGTACTGCTCAGGTTCTATTAGCAGTTATGGCTGGAATGTACGCGGTTTACCACGGACCAGAAGGTTTGAAATATATTGCAAACAAAGTTCACGCATCTGCAGTTACTACTGCTGAAGCTTTAAATAAATTGGGCGTTTTCCAAACTAACACTGCTTACTTTGATACTATTTTGGTAAAAGCTGACGCTCAAAAAGTAAAGGCTGTTGCTGAGAAAAACGAAGTAAACTTCTTTTATGTTGATGCTGACACGATTTCGATTTCATTAAACGAAACGACTTCAATTGCTGACATCAACCAAATTATTGCCATTTTTGCTGAAGCTTTAGGAAAAGAAACTTTTACTGTTTCTGAATTAGCAACTGCAAGTCAATTACCTGCTTCATTAGAAAGAACATCTTCTTTCTTAACGCATGATGTTTTCAACAATCATCATTCAGAAAGTCAGTTAATGCGTTACATCAAAAAATTAGAACGTAAAGATTTATCGTTGAATCATTCGATGATTTCATTAGGTTCTTGTACGATGAAGTTAAACGCGGCTTCTGAAATGTTACCTCTTTCAATGCCAAACTGGAACAGCATTCACCCGTTTGCACCAGTAGAACAAGCTGAAGGTTACATTACAATGCTTAAAAAATTAGAACAGCAATTAAATGTAATTACTGGATTTGCTGGAACTACATTACAACCAAACTCAGGTGCTCAAGGAGAATACGCTGGATTAATGGCAATTCGTGCTTACCACTTATCAAGAAACGAAGGTCACCGTAATGTATGTTTAATTCCTTCATCTGCTCACGGAACAAACCCTGCTTCTGCAGCGATGGCGGGAATGAAAATCATTGTTACTAAGACTACTCCGGAAGGAAATATTGATGTAGAAGATTTAAGAGAAAAAGCAATTGAACATAAAGATGATTTATCTTGTTTGATGGTAACGTACCCTTCTACTCACGGAGTTTTCGAATCTTCAATTATTGAAATCACAAAATTAATCCACGAAAACGGCGGATTAGTATATATGGATGGTGCAAACATGAACGCGCAAGTTGGATTAACAAATCCTGCTACAATTGGCGCTGACGTTTGTCACTTAAACCTACACAAAACATTCGCTATTCCTCATGGCGGCGGCGGACCTGGAGTTGGTCCTATCTGTGTGAACGAAAAACTAGTTCCATTTTTACCAACAAACCCAATCTTAAAAGTTGGCGGTGAACAAGCTATTACAGCTATTTCATCTGCGCCTTACGGATCTGCTTTAGTATGTTTAATCTCTTACGGTTACATCACAATGATGGGTGCTGAAGGATTAAAAAGCGCTACAGAGCACGCGATTTTGAATGCTAACTATATGAAATCTCGTTTTGAAGGTCACTACCCAATTCTTTATACTGGAGAATGCGGCAGAGCGGCTCACGAAATGATCTTAGATTGTCGTGCATTTAAAGAAAACGGAATTGAAGTTGGTGATATCGCAAAACGTTTGATGGATTACGGTTTCCACGCTCCTACGGTTTCTTTCCCAGTTGCTGGAACTTTAATGATTGAGCCAACTGAATCTGAAGATTTAGCAGAATTAGACCGTTTTTGTGATGCTCTTATCTCAATCAGAAAAGAGATTGAAACTGCAACTGCTGATGATAAAAACAATGTATTGAAAAATGCACCTCACACATTGGCAATGTTAACTACTGATTCTTGGGATTTCCCTTATACTAGAGAAAAAGCAGCTTATCCATTGGATTATATTGCTGAAAATAAATTCTGGCCATCTGTTCGTCGTGTAGATGATGCATACGGTGATAGAAATTTAATTTGCAGCTGTGCTCCTATTGAAGCTTATATGGAGAGCTAAGAAATTAGTTTCACTATAATATATTCAAACCCGATACGTTTTAAAAACTATCGGGTTTTGTTTTTTAATTTTGTTTCAAGTTTCAGGTTTAACGTTACACTGCAACTTGAAACTTGAAACAAAAAAACTTTTTCCTCACTTTTCCTTCAATCGTTTAAAATCTCGGAAAAATTAAAAAATCATTAAAAAATAAACAATATATCTTGTAAAAAATCATTTATTCATAATTATATGCGTGCATAGTATTTTTTATGATAGTTATCATATTTTTATTTATACTTTAGCATGAAATTTATCGGATAATTTAAGGAAAGAAATGAAAATAAAAATTATTGGTATTGGGAGTTACATTCCTAATTTAGAAGTAAAGAATACAGATTTTGATAAACATATTTTTTTAAATGAAGATGGAACTCCATTTGGTTACCCTAACGAAGTTGTTATAAAAAAGTTTAAAGGTATTACTGGAATTGAAAATCGCCGTTACGCCGAACCACAATATAATGCGTCTGATTTAGCCTTTTTTGCTGCAGAAAAAGCAATTGCTAGTGCAGGAATTGATGCTGAAACTCTAGACTATATTATTTTTGCCCATAATTTTGGTGATGTTAAAACTGGAACACATCAAACGGATATTTTACCAAGTTTAGCAACTCGTGTTAAAAATAAATTAGGTATTAAAAATCCTAAATGCGTTGCTTATGATATTCTTTTTGGATGTCCGGGCTGGATTGAAGGTGTTCTACAGGCAAATGCTTTTATCAAATCTGGTATGGCAAAAAGAGTTTTAGTAATTGGTGCTGAAACTTTATCTAGAGTTGTAGACGATCATGATCGTGATTCGATGATTTACTCTGATGGTGCTGGTGCTTCAATCTTAGAAGCTTCTACTGATGAAGCTGGTTTATTATCTTATGAAAGCGCCACTTTTGCCAACGATGAAGCGAATTATCTTTATTTTGGAAAATCGTATAATCCAGACTTAGATCCAGATATCAAATACATTAAAATGTATGGCCGTAAAATTTACGAATTTGCATTAAGTCAGGTTCCATTGGCTATGAAAAGCTGTTTAGACAAAAGCGGTATTGGAATTGACGATGTTAAAAAAATCTTGATTCATCAGGCAAACGAAAAAATGGACGAAGCTATTATCGAACGTTTTTACAAACTATACGATAAAACATCACCTAAAGATATTATGCCAATGAGCATTCACGATTTAGGAAACAGCAGTGTTGCAACTGTTCCAACTTTATATGATTTAATTCTGCAAGGAAAAATAGAAAATCACGAAATAAACAAAGGAGACGTTGTTATTTTTGCTTCTGTTGGAGCTGGAATGAATGTTAATGCATTTGTTTATAGATACTAGTATTTAGTCACAGTAATCAGTCACAGTAATCAGTCCGACAAACTGTAAGCTGCGACTCAAAACTGAAAACTTAAAAAAGTCCGCATCTTAAAATGCGGACTTTTTAGTATATTTGCGACCTAATTAAAATCAAGAACGAGAGATTGTTTCGTTCCTCGCATTACTATGTACGAAAAAACGTTTCCGAATAAAAGATTCAAACTTACTTTAGAATTTTTACAAAAGCACGTTAACACATCAGAAACCATTTTTGATTTTGGCGTACCAAATCCGTTTTCTAAAATAATGGAAGAAAATGGATATACGGTAAAAAATACAAAAGGAGAAGATTTAGACAACGATCAAACGGCTTTACAAACAGAAGAATATACTGTTTTTACAGCATTTGAAATTTTCGAACATCTGCTAAATCCATATACAATTTTACAAAACGTAAAATGTGATAAACTTTTAATTTCAATTCCGTTACGTTTATGGTTTTCACCAGCTTATCGCTCTAAAACAGATATGTGGGACAGACATTATCATGAGTTTGAAGACTGGCAGTTAGACTGGCTTTTAGAAAAAACAGGATGGAAAATCACAGATCGTCTGCAATTTACACACCCTGTGAAAAAATTTGGATTCAGACCCCTGTTAAGATATTTCACTCCAAGATATTATATTGTTGCTGCTGAAAAAATAAAATAAAATTCCAATATTAAATTCCAAATTCCAATTTTACCGACATGGTTAAAATTGGAATTTGGAATTTTAGAAAGTTGGGATTATTCTCATCAATTGGAATTTGGAATTTAAAAAAATTGGAATTTAAAATGAAGTATTACATCGTCATTCCCGCACATAATGAACAAGATTTAATTGGCTTGACTTTACAATCTTTGGTTTCGCAGACTGTTTTACCGTCAAAAGTTGTTGTGGTAAACGACAATTCTACGGATAAAACAGAAGAAGTTGTATTGAGTTTTGCAAAGGAGAATCCGTTTATTTCTGTTGTGAATAAAACTTCAGATGCGATTCATCTTCCGGGAAGCAAAGTCATTCAGGCTTTTCAAAAAGGTTTTGAAACTTTGGATTCGGATTATGATATTATTGTAAAAATAGATGGCGATTTAATTTTTCCACCAAATTATTTCGAAACTATCATTAAACATTTCGAGTCTGATCCTAAAATCGGAATGGTTGGCGGATTTTGTTATATCGATAAAAACGGCGAATGGGTTTTAGAAAACCTTACCGATAAAGATCACATTCGCGGCGCGCTGAAAGCCTACAGAAAAGAAACTTTTCAGCAAATTGGCGGGTTAAAACCTGCAATGGGCTGGGATACTGTAGATGAATTATTGTGCAAATTTTACAATTGGAAAATTGTTACAGACCAGTCTTTACACGTAAAACATTTGAAACCAACTGGTGCAAATTACAATAAAACAGCTCGTTATAAACAAGGCGAAGCTTTTTATACTTTAGGATATGGTTTTTGGATTACCGCAATTGCATCGGCAAAATTAGCGATGATGAAGAAAAAGCCATTCCTGTTTTTAGATTATATTAAAGGTTTTTTGAAAGCAAAAAAAGCAAAAACTCCTTTACTCGTTAACCCTGAACAAGCTAAATTTATTAGAAATTATCGTTTGCAAAAAATGAAAGAAAAGTTAATTTGATCCCTAAAACGACCGAAAAACTTGAACTCATAACCCAAAACTCATAACTTCTTTTTACCTTAGCCAATATTTGTAAAACTTATGATGCTAATTCGTTATTTATCCCAAATAGGAAGATATTTTTTAATGCTTAAAGAAATTTTCAATAAACAGACCAAATGGCCTGTTATGAAAAATTTGATTTTCAAAGAAATCGATGATTTAATTATTGACTCTCTTGGAATTGTCTGCTTTATTTCTTTCTTTATTGGTGGAGTTGTAGCCATTCAAACTGCTCTTAATTTAACTAATCCTTTAATTCCAAAATATTTAATTGGTTTTGCTACTCGTCAATCTGTAATTTTGGAGTTTGCTCCTACTTTTATTTCGGTAATTATGGCTGGAAAAATGGGATCTTACATTACTTCAAGTATCGGAACAATGCGTGTTACAGAGCAGATTGATGCTTTAGAAGTTATGGGTGTTAATTCATTAAACTATCTTGTTTTCCCTAAAATCGTAGCTTTATTAATGTACCCTTTTGTAATCGGGATTAGTATGTTTTTAGGAATTTTTGGAGGATGGCTTGCTTGTGCTTACGGAGGATTTTCGACTAGCCAAGATTTCATTCAAGGTGCGCAAATGGAATTTATTCCTTTCCATATTACTTATGCTTTCATTAAAACTTTAATTTTCGCAATGTTATTGGCAACTATTCCATCTTTTCATGGTTATTACATGAAAGGTGGCGCATTAGAAGTTGGTAAAGCAAGTACGGTATCGTTTGTATGGACATCTGTTTGTATCATTCTTTTTAATTATATATTAACTCAATTATTATTAGGATAATGATAGAAGTAAAAAACATAGAAAAATCATTTGGTGATAGTAAAGTTTTAAAAGGCGTTTCGACCGTTTTTGAAACTGGAAAAACCAACTTGATTATTGGACAAAGTGGATCTGGAAAAACGGTTTTACTTAAAACGCTATTAGGAATTCATACACCAGATTCTGGAACAATTGAATTCGATGGAAGAGTTTATTCTGACTTGGATCCAGATGAAAAAAGAGCGCTAAGAACAGAAATTGGAATGGTTTTTCAAGGAAGTGCTTTGTTTGATTCGATGACAGTTGCAGAAAACGTAGCTTTCCCATTGCGAATGTTCACAAATAACTCTAAGGCACAAATCAAAGAACGTGTTGATTTTGTTTTAGAAAGAGTAAACTTAGTTGAAGCACATAAAAAATTGCCGTCTGAAATTTCAGGTGGTATGCAGAAACGTGTGGCTATTGCCCGCGCGATTGTAAATAATCCAAAATATTTGTTTTGCGATGAGCCAAACTCAGGTCTTGATCCAAATACATCAACTTTGATTGATAATTTGATTCAGGAAATTACGAGAGAATACAATATTACAACCGTAATTAATACTCACGATATGAACTCTGTAATGGAAATTGGAGAGAATATTGTTTTTTTAAAAAAAGGATTAAAAGCTTGGCAGGGAACAAAAGAGGAAATCTTTAGAACTGATAATAAAGATATTGTGAAGTTTGTTTATTCTTCAAACTTATTCAAAAAAGTAAGAGAAGCTTATTTGAAGGGTTAAAACCTTTATTTAAAATTCCAATAAAAAAATTCCAAATTCCAACTGTAGATCAGTATTGGAATTTGGAATTTTTTTATTGGAATTTCTTCCCTATGATTGGGATTTGTTTTTTTATTGAGATTTTAAAGTAATCAACTCAACTTCTGCATTTGGATTAAAAAGGTAAGTTTTCCCAGAACTGATTTCTAAACACTCAAAACGTTTTGTTCTAACAGCTATTTTTTTAAAAACTTTACCGTTTTTGATTCTAAAAATACTTCCGTAAGGAATTTCGAAAACGTAATTTTTATCATTTTCTTTATCATACTGTTTTAAAGCTAAGGATAAAGTGGTGTCTGTATCGCTACTTGCAGAAGGGTTTTTAAAATGTCTTGCCAGTAAAGGCAAAATGTGACCTGGAAATATTTCTGGTCTTATAAACGGAACCATTAAGCGCTGAAACGTATATTTCCATTCATTTCCATGAGGTTTTATATTTCGCCCAAATTTTTCAAAAGCAACCAAATGTGCAATTTCATGAATCAGCGTAATTAAAAACCTATATTTATTTAAACTCGCATTAACTGTAATTTCATGTTTCCCGCTCGGTCCTCTCCTATAGTCACCATGACGAGTCTGACGTTCGTTTACAATTTTCAAGTGCACTTGATTGGCAACTATCAAATCAAAAACAGGTTTTACCGCATGTTCGGGAATATATTTAGCTAAGGTTTCGCTCAATTTAAAGTTAAATGTTATTTGTTAGATGTTAGACGTTTTAAAATTGGAATTTGTTTTTTTTATTTTGGAATTTAATTTACGGATTTGTTGATGAAACTTCAAGCACTTTTCCGTTAAAGTATTTATTTCCGTTAAGAGTAAAATCATAAATGTATGTCGCCATTCCTTCGGCAGAAATTGGAGCCTGGTAACCTGGGAAAGCTTCGTTGAGCATTTCTGTCTGAACAGAGCCTAAAGCTAAGACATTAAACGAAATGCCAAGCTCTTTATATTCCTCTGCTAATAATTCTGTTAAAGTAATTACAGCACCTTTACTTGAACTGTAAGCCGCCAATCCTGCAAATTTAAGACTTCCGCGTACACCGCCAATTGAACTAATGGTTACGACGTGACTTCCCTTTTGCAAATAAGGCAGACATATTCTAGTAAGATTCGCAACTGCGAAAACATTCACTTTGTAAATACTTTCAAAATCGGCTTGTGTAGTCTCTGCAAAAGGTTTTAAAAGTAAAGCTCCAGCATTATGAACAACTGCATCTACTTTTTTCCAAGTCGAAGAAAGAAATTGATCTACTTCTGCTAAAGCTTTTTCATCGGCTAAATCAATCGACAAACAAATTACATTTTGGTGTTCCAAAAGTGTTTTTGGTATTTTTCTTGAAATGGCCAAAACCTGATTTCCTGCATTTGCAAACTGCAACGCTAGTTCATAACCAATCCCTCTACTCGTTCCGGTAACAATAATATTTTTCATGAAGCAAAAATAATCAAATGGAGTAAAATGACCTCTTATTTATTCATGGTTATTTCTTGCGTTGGAGTAATTGCTATTTTGGTAACTGCCGGCAATAATTCCTGAGTAAATGCAGTAATATGTGGAATATCCATTAACTTAAATTCATCTGAAACATGATGATAAAAATCGAAATTTTCAAAATCAAAAGTACTTATAGATTGGCATGGTTTCCCAAAGGCTTGAAAAAAAGAATAATTATCAGATCTATAAAACAATTGATATTCTGCTTCTTTTGGCAAAAATCCGATAGTCTTTTTTCCTGTGTATTCATTTATTTTGTCTGCCATATTCGATTTATCAAAACCTGTAATATAGGCTAGATAATCTCTTTTCATCGGCACACCAATCATTTCGATATTTAATTGGGTATAAAGATTAAAATTCTGTTTTTTCAATTTTTCAACTAAACTTTTTGAACCCAGCAGACCTTTTTCTTCTCCAGCAAAAAATACGACTAAAATACTTCTTTTATTAGATTTGGTTTCGCTAAAATATTTCGCCATCGCTGCAACAGAAGTCACACCCGAAGCATCATCATTAGCTCCATTATTTATTTTATCTGCCTGTTCTTTTTTCTCTATACCAATATGATCGTAATGAGCACTTAAAACAACATATTCTTTTTTTAATTCAGGATCAGTTCCTTCAATAACTCCAACAATATTAAAGGCTGGGCTTTTAAAATTAGTCAACGTATCGCGATAGGTTTTAAAATAGGGCTTGATATTATTTTTCTTTAAAAAATCTTCTAAAAATACGGCTGCTTTTTCAATTCCTTTAGTTCCTGTTTCACGTCCCTCCAATTCATCTGAAGAAAGATATTTTAAGAAATCTGAAATTTCAGTTTCGCTGACTTTATAGTTAACCGCAATTGGTTTTGAATTTGACTGAGATCCTTTTTCAACCGTTGTTATAGTACTCGTTTTACAAGCTAAAAAAATAAAAGGAAGTAGAAAGTATAGTTTTTTCATAATATTTTGGTGTTGAATTAGTATTGAAAAAGAATGAGATTTACTTGAAAGCATAAACTTATGAAAACTAAAAGAATAATCATAAAAAAACCCTTTCAAACTAAAAGCAGAAAGGGTATTTAAATATATGCATCGAATCTATCCAGCAATAACTGCTCTTGAAATTACAATTTTTTGAATTTCTGAAGTTCCTTCGTAAATCTGGGTAATTTTCGCATCACGCATCATACGCTCAACATGATACTCTTTTACGTATCCGTTCCCACCATGAATTTGAACTGCTTCTACGGCTGTATCCATGGCAACTTGTGAAGCAAATAATTTTGCCATTGCACCACTTACATCGTAATTTTTATTTTGGTCTTTATCCCAAGCCGCTTTCATACATAAATGACGTGCTGCTTCGATATTAACAGCCATATCTGCCAATTTAAAAGCAATTGCTTGGTGATTGCAGATTTCTGTTCCAAATGCTTTACGTTCTTTAGAATATTTTAATGCTAATTCATAAGCTCCAGATG
Organism: Flavobacterium sp. Root935; assembly: GCF_001429295.1. Taxonomy (GTDB): domain Bacteria; phylum Bacteroidota; class Bacteroidia; order Flavobacteriales; family Flavobacteriaceae; genus Flavobacterium. Next base: position 240,640 of record NZ_LMJL01000001.1, read on the forward strand.
CAATTCCTAATGCTTGAGAAGCGATACCAATTCTACCTCCAGCGAGAGTCTTCATTGCAAATTTAAATCCGAAACCATCTTCTCCAATTCTATTTTCTTTCGGAACTTTTACATCAGAAAACATTAGCGAATGTGTATCAGAACCACGTATCCCCATTTTTTGTTCTTTAGGACCAACTGAGAAACCTGGCATATCTTTAGTCATAATCAAAGCATTAATTCCTTTATGCTTTAATTCAGGATGTGTTTGTGCAATTACTAAATAAACCGATGCTGTGTTTCCGTTTGTAATCCAGTTTTTAGTTCCGTTTACCAAATAATAGTCTCCCATATCAATTGCCGTTGTTTTTTGAGAAGTGGCATCACTTCCTGCTTCTGGCTCACTTAAACAAAAAGCCCCGTGAATTTCTCCAGATGCCAAACCTGGCAAATATTTTTGTTTCTGTTCTTCTGTACCAAATTCCTGCAATCCCCAGCAAACCAAAGAATTGTTTACTGACATCACTACTGAAGCAGATGCATCAACTTTAGAAATTTCTTCCATTGCAATAACGTATGAAATAGCATCCAAGCCGCTTCCGCCATATTTAGGATCAACCATCATTCCCATAAAACCTAATTCTCCCATTTTTTTTACTTGCTCTGTTGGAAAAATTTGTTTTTCGTCGCGTTCAATAACTCCTGGCAGTAATTCATTTTGAGCAAAATCTCTTGCTGCCTGCTGAATCATTAAATGTTCTTCGGTAAGATTAAAATCCATAGTAGTTTACTTTAAATGTTTTTCAACCAAAAAATAATGCATTTTAGTTGATGATGTTAGTTTTGTTTTTGTTTTTTCGGAGCCTGAATTTTTAATTCAAGGCTTCCAAAGATACTTTTTAAAAGTCAATTTTACAATGCACGCATATAAAATTAATAGATCTACAAAGATAACGATAACGTTTTCGTAATAATTTAGGTTTTCTTTCAAATGAGCATTAATATTGCAGCAAATTTTCTAAAATTTAAAATTCAAATTCTACCATTTAAATCGAAAAAACAACTGAAAAATCGACAAATCTTCCCGAAAGAAAGATTAAACAATCCTTAAAATACGTAAAACTACGTAAAATATCTCTTACTAATTTGATTTTTAATACTATACAAATTTCAAACGAAATCTTTTCTCGAAAAAAACATTCTCTACATACATCAAAAATTGACAAATTAGCATTATTTTTACCCAAAAAATAAAAAATTGACAGAACATGAAAAAGATTTTACTATTACTTACTCTCCTTTTAAGCTTACAATTTTCGACCGTTTCGGCACAAACCCAAATCGATGTTAATGGTGTAACAGTTCCTAGAAAAATAGAATATCAGGGCAAAACATTACAACTTAATGGCGCAGGCGGAAGATCAAAAATGTGGTTAGAAGTTTACGTGCAAGCACTGTATCTATCTCAACTAAGTCAAGATCCTCAATTTATTATTGATAGCGACACAGAAATGGCTATCAGAATTGAAATTACATCTTCTATGGTTTCTTCTAATAAATTAACAAAAGCCATGAATGCAGGTTTTGAAAAATCTGCTGGTGCAAATCTTGACCAACTTCGTCCTCGAATTGAAACTTTCAAGTCATTTTTAAGCGATGCTATTACAGAAAAAGATGTGTTTATATTAGCTTACAATCCGCTTGATCAAACTTTAAATGTTTATAAAAATGAAGTTTTAAAGGGAAAAATCCAGGGATTTGATTTCAAAAAAGCATTATTTGGAATCTGGCTTTCTGATAAACCAGTTGATGAAACTTTGAAAAAGAATTTATTAGGAATGTAATTTCCAAAATAGAATATAATATTAAAGCCGAAAGCAATTTGTTTTCGGCTTTATTTTTTGTTTTATAAATTTGGATCCAAATACATTATTCGCATTATTCTATTTTATACATTTACGCAAAATAAACATATCACAACAAAATGAAAGATTTATTACAACAATTTGAAAACAAGGCACCTGAAATTGTTTTCAATTGGAAAGATTCAGAAACAGAAGCCGAAGGGTGGACTGTTATTAATTCACTTCGTGGAGGAGCTGCGGGTGGAGGAACAAGAATGAGAAAAGGTTTAGACATGAACGAAGTTTTGTCACTGGCTAAAACTATGGAAGTTAAATTCTCTGTTTCCGGCCCTGCAATTGGCGGTGCTAAATCTGGAATAAATTTTGACCCGAACGATCCGCGTAAAAAAGGTGTTTTGCAGCGTTGGTACAAAGCGGTTTCTCCTTTATTAAAAAGTTACTATGGAACTGGAGGAGATTTAAATGTTGACGAGATTCACGAAGTTATTCCGATGACAGAAGAATGTGGTGTTTGGCATCCGCAGGAAGGTGTTTTCAACGGACATTTTAAACCAACTGAAGCTGATAAAATCAACAGAATTGGTCAATTGCGCCAAGGTGTAATTAAAGTTATCGAAAACCCAAAATTCTCACCAGACGTTACAAGAAAATATACAGTAGCAGATATGATTACTGGTTTTGGTGTTGCCGAAGCAGTTCGTCATTTTTACGCAACTTATGGCGGGGATATTAAAGGCAAAAAAGCAATCGTTCAAGGTTTTGGAAATGTAGGTTCTGCAGCTGCTTTTTATTTAGCTGAAATGGGAGCAAAAGTTATCGGAATTATTGACCGCGACGGTGGATTGATTAAAGAAGAAGGTTTTTCTTTTGAAGAAATCAGAACTTTGTTTTTAAATAAAGACGGAAATAAATTAGTTGCCGACAATATGATTCCGTTTGAAGAAATTAATTCTAAAATCTGGACAATTGGTGCCGAAATTTTCACACCTTGTGCTGCTTCAAGATTGGTAACTCAAACTCAAATTGACAGCTTAATTGCAAACGGATTAGAAGTTATTTCTTGTGGTGCAAATGTTCCTTTTGCTGATAAAGAAATTTTCTTTGGTTCTATTATGGAAGAAGTAGATCATAAAGTAAGTTTGATCCCAGATTTTATTTCAAACTGCGGAATGGCGAGAGTTTTTGCTTATTTCATGGAGAAAAAAGTTCAAATGACAGACGAAGCTATTTTTAACGATACTTCTGAAATTATAAAAAATGCAATTGTAAAAGCTCATGCTTTGAATTCGTCAAAAACTAATATTAGTGCAACTGCTTTTGAAATTGCATTGAAACAATTAGTGTAGTTTTTTTCTATTATAATATTTAAAAAGGATCAAATTTAAATTTGGTCCTTTTTTTGTTTCTCGTAGATTTTTTAACGCAAAGCACGCTAAGATAGTTTAATTCACAGCGCAGGCAATATCTAAATATTAAGTTCGTAAAGCTTTGTGTACATCTAGCTTTTGCGAACTTCAATCTGAGATTTACTCAAATTTGAGATAAATTAAACTTTGCGTTTCTTTGCGCAAACCTTTACGAACTTTGCTTTATAATTACAAGCCTTTTTTTAACGCAAAGTACGCTAAGATAGTTTAATTCAGAGCGCAAGCAATATCTAAATGTTAAGTTCGCAAAGCTTGGTGTAAATCTAGCTTTGCGAACTTAATCGGAGATTTACTCAAATTTGAGACAAATAAAACTTTGCGTTTCTTTGCGTAAACCTTTGCGAACTTTGCGTTATAATTACAAGCCTTTTTTTAACGCAAAGCACGCTAAGATATTTTAATTCAGAGCGCAAGCCATATCTAAATATTAAGTTCGTGAAGCTTTGTGTACATCTAGCTTCGCGAACTTAAATCGGAGATTTGCTCAAATTTGAGACAAATGAAACTTTGCGTTTCTTTGCGCAAATCTTTGCGAACTTTGCGTTATAATTACAATGCTTTTTTTAACGCAAAGCACGCTAAGATAGTTTAATTCACAGCGCAAGCAATATCTAAATATTAAGTTCGCAAAGCTTAGTGTAAATCTAGCTTTGCGAACTTAATCGGAGATTTGCTCAAATTTGAGACAAATGAAACTTTGCGTTTCTTTGCGCAAACCTTTGCGAACTTTGCGGTCAAATTCTCTCGCACATTCTAAACAATTTTTAGTACTTTTAAACGTTTTTAAAATAATACATTTCAAAATTCAGAATCAAAATGAGTTCCACTATTTCTTCAGATCAAAAGAAATCATTATTACTCACCACAGCAATATATGCTGTACTAATTCTATTGCTTTTATTCATACGTTTTTGGCCTCCTTATAATCCAGAAAATAATGTAGCACTTGCAGATGGCGGCGGAGGTGGCGGTGGCGTTACTGTAAATTTTGGTGATAGTGATCTTGGTTCTGGTGCTAATTATAAAAGTGAAGTTTTGGATGTCAAAAATACTGTAAAACAAGCTCCAGCAAAATCAACTCCAGAGGAAGCTATCATTACGCAGGAAAATACGACTGCCGATAATGATGTAGTAATTCCAACAAAAGAAAAACCTAAGAAACCTGTTCCTGTTGAAAAACCCGTACAAAAACCTGTACCCGAAAAACCAAAAGTTTCTAATTCGACAAACGATGCATTAGCAAGCATTATGAAAGGTTCAAATAAAGGTGGTGACGGAAATGATAAAGCAGCTGGAAATAAAGGAAAAGCCAATGGAAGTTTAAACTCAAATGGCTATTATGGTTCTGGAGGTTCTGGCGGAGGAACTGGAGGCGGTAACGGAACTGGAAGTGGTATCGGCTCAGGAAGCGGTTATGGAGCTGGAAGCGGCGGTGGTTCTGGCGGTGGATCTGGATATTCTTTAAACGGACGAAAGGCATTATCTAAACCTGCTCCAAAATATACCTGCAATGAAGAAGGAAAAGTGGTTGTAGAAGTTACTGTTGATCAAAACGGCAAAACGATAAGCGCTACAGCTGGAGTAAAAGGAACAACCAACACTGCAAGTTGTTTATTAGAACAAGCTAAAATTGCAGCATTAAACACAAAATGGTCGGCAGATGCAAATGCTGCAGCCAAACAAGTGGGAAAAATTATTTATAATTTTAGTTTGGATTAAAACACGAATTGCACAGATTTACAAAAATTATAATTAACATAAAAAAGGCTTTCTGAAAATTCAGAAAGCCTTTTTTAGTTTCTATCTAATTACTTACAATTAGTTTGTCATCCTGAGCGAAGTCGAAGCACACGCAAGACGCGCGAAAAAGATTGATGATTCTCCTTGAGGAATTACTTGTATATCCTTCGACTTCGCTCAGGATGACATATTGTTACGTAAAATTTATGTTGTGTTTGCGTGAGGGATAGAAGCAAGCTACCGAAGTAGCGCGGATAGCCCGACCTCAATAAAAAAATGGGCGAATCAACGTTATGCTGATTTGCCCATTTTTTTGTTGGGGTCACGCCCTAATTGTAAATCTACTTCGGACTTGTCGCAATAACAAACTTCAAATTATTCTTTACTCCTATCTGCAAAACATCTACTAAGTCTTGTACTTGCAAATTAAACGGGATTCGAACGACAACTGTTTGTTCTTTATCTGTTCCAATTTTAGACATTAAACTTGTTTCCAGGTTTTCAAAATCAACCTCTTGTTTGTCAATGTAGAACTTTTTATCTTCTGTAACCGACAAACTAATTAATTGTTTATTGGTTTTTTCATTCGCTTTCGCTTTTGGCAATGTCATCTTAATAACATTCGGATTTGCCAGTGTTGAGATAATTAGGAAAAACAACAGCAGGAAAAACATAATGTCACTCAAAGATGAAGTCGCTACTTCGGCGTGAAATCTTCTTTTTCGTTTAATAGACATAGTTTATGCTCTTTGAATTATGTTGACAAATTCTAAAATCTGCTTTTGAATTTTTAAAGCAAAATCATCAATTTTTCCGTTTAATAAGTGGTAAGCACTATAAGCAATAATACCAACAATTAATCCAGAACCAGAACTGATCATTTTTTCATATAAACCTCCAGAAATGTTTCCGATACTAATATTTTCTGTAACCGAAATACTGTAGAAAATTTTAATTACCCCGGAAATTGTTCCGATGAAACCAAGTGTTGGCGCAATACCAGCGATAAGTCCAAGATGACCAAGACGTCTTTCCATTTCGCCAATTTCGATGTCTGCGGCGCGGTCCATGTTTGATTCGATTTCTGCAATTGGTCTTCCAATTACCAAAACTCCTTCTTTTAAAATATTTCCAGCAGCAGTATTATTTCTTTCTACAATTGTTCTTGCCAATTCAATATTTCCAGAATGCAATTTATCTCCAACATCCTGCATTAATCTGCCGTCAATTTTTGAAGCTCGGCTGATGTACATATAACGTTCGAAGATTACATAAATAGTATAAAACAATAGAATCGCAATCGGAATCAAGAAGACTCCTCCTTTCATAATAAAGCCAAACATTGAAATTTCATTTTGCGGTGCTATCTTTTCGATAACTACATTTGAAGCCTGTGCGATTGTATCTGTTTGTAATTGAATAAAACTAAACATATATTAATTCTGGTTTTTAATAATTAATTCTAAAAAATATTTGAAATTTGCAATAAAGATAATTTTCGCTGTAATATTAAACTACAAAAATCGAAATTTATTTCAATCAACAACCATTTTATCCAAAATAAATGAACTATCAAGAGACTACCGAGTGGATGTTTAATCAACTTCCAATGTACCAATTGCAAGGTGCTTCAGCATACAAAGAAGATTTGACTAATATTAAGTTATTAGCAGCTCACCTTGACAACCCTCAGGATCATTTGAAATGCATTCATGTTGCGGGTACAAACGGAAAAGGTTCTACTTCGCATATGCTTTCTTCGGTTTTACAGGAGGCAGGTTACAACGTAGGATTGTATACTTCTCCACACTTAAAAGACTTTAGAGAAAGGATTAAAATCAACGGAAGAGAAATTTCCGAAGATTTTGTCTGCGGATTCATTGCAAAGCACAAATCTTTTTTTGAAGCCAATGATATGAGCTTCTTCGAAATGTCGGTTGGATTGGCTTTTGATTATTTTGCAGCTGAAAAAGTTGATATTGCTATTATTGAAGTTGGCCTTGGCGGAAGATTAGACGCAACAAATATCATTACACCTTTGGTTTCGGTAATTACCAATATAGGTTTAGACCACACGCAGTTTTTAGGAAACACATTGGAAGCGATTGCAGGTGAAAAAGCGGGAATTATTAAACCGAATGTTCCAGTTGTAATTGGAGAATATACCGAAGAAACCAAACCTGTTTTTTTAGCTAAAGCTGAAGAAAATAAAGCTCCTATCTATTTTGCATCTGATTTAATTGATCAAATTTATTTATCTGACTTGGTTGGTGATTATCAATTCCACAATAAGAAAACGGTTCAGCAGACTATTTCAATTCTTAATAATGAAACTGATTTTAAGATTTCGAATGAAGAATTAAAACAAGGCTTGTTAAATGTTGTGAAAAATACTGGTTTACAAGGCAGATGGCAGCAATTGGGAGAGAACCCGAAAATAATATGTGACACTGCGCATAACAAACATGGATTAGAAGTTGTAATGAATCAGCTTAAAAAGGAAGCATTTGAAAAGCTTCATATTGTTTTCGGTGTTGTGAATGATAAAGATCTGGAGTCTATTTTGCCACTTTTCCCAAAAGAAGCGCAATATTATTTCTGCCATCCGAATTCGTCACGAGCTTTACCAGCAGAAATTTTACAAAGCGAAGCTAAAAAACATGATTTAATTGGAGAAAAATACGATTCTGTCGCCATCGCTTTCGCGCATGCCAAAAAAAATGCTTCGGAAAATGATTTTATTTATGTTGGCGGAAGTACTTTTGTTGTTGCCGAATTGCCTTTGAACTAAAATATACTTTGAATCTAGAAAAAACTTCAAAAAAATCATTTTAATAACAAATTCATAAACAGCGAGATATAAATTATTTTAAAAAAAGTTTTATTTTTTATTCGATTTTCTTTGCAGAACTCAAAAACTAGCGTATATTTGCACTCGCAATCACAAACGATAGCAACCTAGTAAAATAGGGCGATTAGCTCAGCTGGTTCAGAGCACCTCGTTTACACCGAGGGGGTCGNCAAGAAACTCCTTAAGAAATTAAGGAGTTTTTTTTTTGCCGTTTTTATACTGTATGCTGAGGAAATTTATAAGAATGACATAAACTACTTTTGGACATTAATAATGAAGTAGAAGCCGTAATGATTGAAAGAGGTTTCGTTAAAATGAAAGAATTTAACACGGAATTAATAAGTCTCAGAAAGAAAAACAAGAAAATAAGATTGATAAATTGTATCCCGAATTAATCAAATGGTGCTCTTTACAGTAGTTCATCATTTTACAATAAAAATCAAATCCGAAAAAAAACTCCTTAACCTCTTAAGGGGTTTTCTACACATTTTAAACTTTAACTATCAATCTTTATTGCTTTTTATTTTCTCGCATACTTTTTCGAGAAGACTTTTAGTCTGTTTGAAATATTTCATTTTATCATCAATCTCTTTTATTTTGGCTTGAAAAAGTTCTAATGTTTCCGGTTTTGAATCAGTGCTTTCGAACCAGCTTTTCAATATTTTTTTTATTTCTGCTAAAGTAAATCCCACTTCTCTTGCTTCTATGATAATTTCTAAACGCTCAATAGTATTAGCATCGTAGTGTTTATAGTTATTAGATGTCACCTTTTCGTCAGTCAATCCCTTTATCATTCCCAAATTTTCGTAGTATCTAATAGTATGAATTGATAATCCCGTTTTTTTTGATAATTCGTTTACAAGCATAGTTCTATTTTTTTTAAAAGAAAACAATAAAGTATAGAGTATAGTCTACACTTTACCCTTTCAAATATACTAATTCTTTTTGCTTTTAAAACATAAGAAATGAATTAAAAATTTTATAGTAGAACCTACAATTACAAAAGGATATAATCTGAAAATTCTGGATACAAAAAATTTATAAAATTCCCATTTTAGCATGCGATCATCGTAAGCGTAGTCTATCACAAAACCAGAGAGACAAAAGAAAAAATCTATCACTAAAAAACCATGACCTATAAAATTCTTACTAGAATCTATATATACTATTCCATACAGCAAATGCAGCTACTCCTCGTGATCCGTCAAGAATTTCAAAATGTTGTTTTGTTTAGAGAATGGCTGTGTCAGTTTTGACAGCATTCATTAAAATAATATTCTTTGCTATTAGTATTAGACCCAATTATTAAGTAGTCAAGCATCCCAAATTCTACAAATTAACATTCAAATCTATATAAGATTTAGTAAGCCACAAACAATTATAAGTTCGCGGGCACTTTATTTTTATTAAAATTCATATGACAATCAAAAAAAAGCACTTTTAATCAAGGTCGTTTCTCTTTATTTTTTTTAAGATTTTCTCTAGTCATTTAAACCTTTTCCAATAAGAATATTTGGGATATTCTTCTCTACCCTTCCCTCTCTTGTTTTAGATTGTTTAGGCTGCGAAAAATGGAGCAAATAAGCTCTCTGTCTGCCTGGAGTTAGAGCATAAAATGCTTTTTTCAAATCAGGATTGCTATCTAGTTTAACTTGAAACTCTTGCGCAATCTCAAATTCAGAAACTTTTTTCAGTTCTACTTTTAAACCAGCTTTTTCAATTTCAGCAGCTTCATAAATATATTGTTTAAGCACCTCTTTTTTACTTTCTATTTCTTTAAGATTAGTAAAACGAACTTGACGTGCTGCTTGAACATTTTCTGTTTGCTGAATTAATATCTTATCTGGATCCTTCATCAAAGCACCTTTAAAAAACAGTAAAGCACAATAATCCTTGAACGCATGAATCAAAACAATATTTGACTTTTCGAAAGTATAACAAGGAACTCCCCATTTTAACTCTTCAGCTAAATGACAATTCAAAACAATAGCACGTAATTGTTCTAATTCAGCTTTCCATTTTTCTTCTTTCTCAAAATAAAAATCAACTTTAGAATTTGCACTGTAACTAGTCATAATACCTAAAAATTTAGTTTACTAAAATTAAAATCGATATTCATATAATCCGTCTTTTGGAATCATTAATGAAGTTTATAATTTTATCGCGTTCTAGAGACTGCTTTAAATCCAATTTAAATTAATTGCAGAGCAAATTTAGTATTTATTAAAATCTAATTTAAGTTTAACATCCAATAAAATCTAAAAAGCATTATCAATTGACCCCATTACTAGATCGAAATTTTAAGCGATTTAAGAGTGAATTCCTAACAAAACAAAGTAAGAGATAGATAATGCAAAAATTATTGAATAACAAAAGAAAATAAAAGATAGAATAATAAAATGCATATAAAACAAAAAATCCTCATCAAATAATGATGAGGACTTTTTTAAAAAAGGCGACGACATACTCTCCCACAATACTGCAGTACCATCTGCGCAGGCGGGCTTAACTACTCTGTTCGG
>NZ_LMJL01000004.1 GCF_001429295.1 Flavobacterium sp. Root935
CCCTGTTTCTAATCGAAACAGGGTTTTTTCGTTTTTATTGGTTTTATTTTAAACAGCCAATAAAGATTTCTTGATATTCTCATTATTGCAATATTGGCTGTATCTACACTATTTTAATCCTTTGTATAATGAAAAGTAAATGCTCTGAAAGATAGAATTATTGAGGAATATAAATGTGAAAAGTGGCTCCTTCCATATGTTTTCCTGTCGCTGTAATTATTCCGTTATGATTGTCTACTATCTTTTTCACAATAGCCAGTCCTATTCCGGTTCCATCGTAATCATCTCTGCTGTGCAGTCTTTGAAAAACACCAAATATTTTCTCGCTGTGCTGGGAATCAAAACCAATCCCATTATCTTTAAAAGCAATGTGACAGTAGTTTTGCTCGGGCTGTAACTTTTCATTTTCTAATTCCTGTCCAGAAAGCAGACGGCTTTTAATTTCAATGGTAAGAGGAATATCTTTCTGTGAAAATTTTAAAGCATTATTGGTTAGGTTTTCCAGCAGTTGTACAAATAAAAATGGGATAATATAAATCTTACCATGTAGTTCAGTTGTAATGACAGCTTTTTTATCCTTGATGTTTTCAGAGAGAGCTTCTTTCACATTTTCAATAATGACGCTTAGGTCTGTATGTTCATAAATGTGCTCCGTAGTGCTTGCTTGTGAGAATACTAGTAAATCGTTAATTAGATTTCGCATGCGGTTGGCTGCATATAAAATCCTGTCAAATTTTGATTTTCCATCTTCGCTCAAATTCGAATATTCTTTTGTAAGAATCATGTTGGAAAAAGTCTGGATTTTTCGCAGCGGTTCCTGAAGATCATGGCTGGAAATCTGAGTAAATGCATCCAGTTCCGCATTCTTCTGTTTTAATTCTGCCGCATATTTTTCAATAGCTGCATACTGTTGAGCTAATTTTTCGTTAGCTTTTACAATTTTGTGATTTAAGGCAGCTGTTTCTTCTTCCTTAAGCTGCAGTTCCTTATTCTTTTTATACAATTCGGTAAAAACTAAAACTTTGGCTTTAAGAATTTCTGAAGAAAGCGGTTTAATCATATAATCCACAGCTCCAGATTGGTATCCTTTGAAAATATAGTCGGAAGTATCCATATTAGCTGTTAGAAAGATAATAGGAACATGCTTAAGTTTATCACTTTGGCGTATGAGCTCGGCTGTTTCAAAACCGTCCATAAGCGGCATCTGCACATCCATGAGGATAATGGCAAAATCTTGGTTTTTTAGGAGTATTCTTAAAGCATCTTTACCTGAAGAAGCTTCTACAAATTCATATCCCTGACCAGCCAGAATGACTTGAAGAGAAAGTAGGTTTTCTTTCTTGTCATCGACTATTAATATTTTTACGGGATGTTTTTCCATGAGGCTTTCCATATTAAAATATTATTTTAGCCATACTCTCATCAGTGAAGACAGCTGTTCTACATTGACAGGTTTGGTAATGTAGTCAGAAGCTCCAGATTCAATACATCGTTGTCTGTCTCCTTTCATGGCTTTAGCAGTGACTGCAATAATAGTCAGATCTTTATGTCTAGGATTTCTTCGAATAATTTTCATAGTTTCATAACCATCAAGTTCGGGCATCATGATATCCATTAGTACAATATCGATAGTTTCGTTTCCGTTTAGTATTTCAACCGCCTCGTGACCACTTTCGGCGCTTATAACATCCAGTCCAAATCGTTCCAGTGCTGTAGTAAGGGCAAAAAGGTTTCGAACATCGTCATCTACCAAAAGTACTTTTTTATTTAGTAGTACATCTTCTTTTAAGTAAAACGTTTCAATACGCTTTTTCATATCTTCAGGCAGTTCTTTATGCACACGATGCATGAAAAGAGCAGTCTGGTCCACAAGCTCATCCATTGAAACAGCACTTTTGCTAATAATACTATGGGCAAAACGGCCGAGTTTACTGCGCTGTTTTTTGCTTAGATCACCAGCTGAATGGACAATAATTGCTGTTTCCTGTCCGCTGATATTGTTTTCAAGATCGCTGATGAGATCTAGTCCGTCTGCATCAGGAAGAACAAGATCTAGTATAATACAGTCGAAAGATTTTGTCTCAATAAGCTCCACTGCCTGTTTTGCTGTCAAAGCAGTATCAATTGAAATATCGTCTCCCTGTACCGCTTTAATTATACGGTCCAGTTCCGCTGGATTGTCATCTACAATAAGCAGGTTTTTTTGTGCATTATTTTTGAAATTCTGAATATCATTAAAAAGTGAGGTTAGAATATCATTTTTTACAGGTTTGACTAGAAAGTTTCTGGCACCTCGTTTGAGTCCTTTGTTTCTTTCATCTTCTCCCGAGATAATATATACGGGAATGTGGCGCAGGGTAAAATCAGTTTTTAATCTGTCTAGAATTTTCCAGCCGCTGGTATCGGGCATATTAAGATCCATTGTAATGGCATGAGGCTGGAAGTGATTGATATAATCCACCACGTCATTACCTCTTGTGGTTACAATAGCTTTAATATTGTGCTGATGAGCTCTCTCAAGAAGAATTTTAGCAAAAGTTTCATTATCCTCTGCGATCAGCAGCACTTTGTCTTCTGGTTTGATAGAAGTCCTGTCATCACCAATTTCGTCTGCAAAATACAGATCAGTATCTGATGATTTAAAACTCGAAGATGGAAGTGATTTTAAACGGCTCTTTCCAGCATGAAGCACACTTGTTTCTTCATTGACTGTAATATCTTCGATTTCTGGAATATGGACAAATTTTAAAGGTAGAAATAAAGTGAATTTACTTCCAATGTTGGTGTCACTTTCCAGTTCTATGCTTCCTCCCAGTAGGTCAGAAAGTCCTCGGCTGATTGATAATCCAAGACCTGTTCCTCCATACTTACGGCTTGTAGAACCTTCTGCCTGTTGAAAGGCTTCAAAAATAATATTCTGTTTTTCTTTAGAGATTCCAATTCCAGTATCTGATATTTCAAAAGCTACGACAGCTTCGGCATTATCCAGACTGCTGCTTTTAGCTTTCCAATTATGTTCTGCCTTGTAAATGTTTAGTTTAACAGATCCTTTTTCAGTGAATTTAAAAGAGTTGGATAAAAGATTTTTCAGAATTTGGTTTAAACGTTGTGAATCAGTTTCCATAATTTCAGGAAGATTTTCATCCATTTTGATTTCAAAATTAAGATGTTTGGCTTCTGAAATAGGGTTGAAGGTAGAAGCTACAAAACGGCTTATTTCCTCAAAGCTAATCGGGTTGTAATCCACAGAAATATACCCTGACTCAATTTTAGAAAGATCTAGGATGTCATTAATCAGCTGAATAAGGTCATCTCCACAAGAGTTAATGGTTTTCGCAAACTGAATTTGTTTTTCGGATAAATTCCCGTCTCGGTTCGCAATTAGTTCATTAGCTAGAATCTGTAAACTGTTCAAAGGAGTACGAAGTTCGTGAGACATATTGGCCAAGAACTCGGATTTGTATTTTGAAGTAAGCGTCAGCTGATCGGCTTTTTCCTCAAGTGCTTTACGGGCAACCTCGACTTCTTGGTTTTTAAGTTCTACTTCTTCTTTCTGATTGGCCAATAATATTGCTTTTTCCTCTAATTCTTCGTTGGTATTTTTAAGTACTTCCTGCTGACTTTTAAGCTCGCTGGCAAGTGATTGGGATTGTACCAAGAGCTCTTCAGTTCTTGAATTGGATTCGATGGTATTAATTACAATACCAATACTTTCTGTAAGTCCTTCAAGGAAATCCAAGTGTATCTGGCTGAAGGTATCAAGTGATGCCAATTCAATAACTGCTTTAAGTCTGCCTTCAAAGAGCACTGGAAGAATAATGACGTCTTTAGGTCTGGCATCGCCAAGTCCTGAATTTATTTTAATGTAGTCTTTCGGAACGTTGCTCAGTATTATTCTTTCTTTTTCTACTGCAACCTGGCCAATTAGACCTTCTCCCATACCGTATTGAGTAAGGGAATTTTTTCGTTTTATATAAGCGTAAGAAGCAATTAGGTTTAATTTAGAATCCATAAATTCTTCGCCTTCTTCTAAAATATAAAATAGACCATGCTGAGCGGTTACCACTGCAGCAAGTTCTGAAAGGATTTTTTTAGTAACTGCATTCAATTCTTTTTGACCCTGAAGCATTTGGGTAAACTTAGCCAAATTCGATTTCAGCCAGTCTTGTTCCTGATTACGTAAAGTAGTTGCTTTAAGATTAAAAATCATCTGATTAATAGTGTCTTTAAGTGCCTCAACTTCACCTTTTGCTTCAACACCAATAGTTCGTGTTAAATCTCCCTGTGTTACTGCCGATGCTACCTCAGAAATCGCACGTACCTGAGTGGTTAGATTCGCCGCTAACTGGTTTACATTTTCTGTTAAGTTTTTCCACGTTCCAGAAGCTCCTGGTACGTTTGCTTGTCCTCCCAGTTTTCCTTCGGCACCAACTTCACGCGCAACTGTTGTTACCTGATCTGAGAATGTGGCAAGCGTATCAATCATTTCGTTGATGGTATCGGTTAACTGTGCAACTTCACCTTTGGCATCAATGGATAATTTTTGTTTTAGATTTCCTTTTGCTACAGATGTTACCACTTTTGCGATTCCACGAACCTGACCTGTTAAGTTAGAAGCCATTACGTTAACCGAATCGGTTAAATCTTTCCATGTTCCCGCAACACCTTTTACTTCAGACTGTCCGCCCAGTTTTCCTTCGGTACCCACCTCACGCGCCACACGCGTAACTTCAGAAGCAAATGAATTTAACTGTTCTACCATCGTATTAAAGGTATTTTTCAAATCTAGAATTTCTCCTTTTACGTCAACGGTAATTTGTTTGGAAAGGTCACCATTTGCAACTGCTTTGGTTACATCGGCAATATTACGCACCTGACCGGTTAAGTTCGATGCCATCTGGTTAACCGAATCCGTTAAATCTTTCCATGTCCCAGCAACACCAGGCACGAATGCTTGTCCACCCAGTTTTCCGTCGGTACCCACCTCACGCGCCACACGAGTTACCTCAGAGGCGAAGGCACGAAGCTGATCCACCATTGTATTTACGGTTTCTTTCAATTGTAGAATTTCTCCACGAACGTCGGCCGTAATCTTTTTCGACATATCTCCGTTGGCTACGGCAATTGTTACTTCGGCAATATTACGAACCTGAGTCGTTAAGTTACCCGCCATCTGGTTCACCGAATCTGTTAAATCCTTCCATGTTCCGGCAACACCTGGTACATTCGCCTGACCTCCCAATTTTCCTTCGGTTCCTACCTCACGAGCCACACGAGTTACCTCAGAAGCAAATTCACGAAGCTGGTCCACCATTGTATTTAAGGTTTCTTTTAGCTGCAAAATTTCTCCACGAACGTCAACAGTAATTTTTCGGGACATATCTCCATTCGCCACTGCAATTGCCACATCGGCAATATTACGTACCTGAGCGGTAAGATTTCCTGCCATTTGGTTAACGGAATCTGTTAAATCTTTCCATGTTCCGGCAACTCCTGGTACGTTTGCTTGTCCTCCCAGTTTTCCTTCGGTTCCTACTTCTCGTGAAACCCTTGTTACCTCCGAAGCAAAGCCTCGAAGCTGATCCACCATGGTATTAATTGTATTTTTTAACTCTAAGATTTCTCCTTTTACATCAACCGTAATCTGAAGCGATAAATCTCCTTTTGCTACGGCTGTTGTTACTTCGGCAATATTACGCACTTGTCCAGTAAGGTTGGATGCCATTTGGTTTACCGAATCCGTTAAATCTTTCCAAGTTCCACCAACACCTTCAACCTGCGCTTGTCCTCCCAGTTTTCCTTCGGTACCAACTTCACGTGCCACACGAGTTACCTCAGAAGCGAAAGAGTTCAGCTGACCCACCATGGTATTAATTGTATTTTTTAACTCTAGGATTTCTCCTTTGGTATCAACCGTAATCTGGCGGGATAAATCTCCTTTTGCTACGGCTGTTGTTACCTCCGCAATATTACGTACTTGTCCGGTTAAGTTGGAAGCCATTTGGTTCACAGAATCAGTCAAATCTTTCCATGTTCCTCCGACACCTTTTACTTTCGCTTGACCGCCTAGTTTTCCTTCTGTACCCACCTCAAGTGCCACACGCGTAACCTCAGAAGAGAAAGAGTTCAGCTGATCCACCATTGTATTAATGGTTTTTTTCAACTCGAGGATTTCTCCCTCGGCTACAGCTGTAATTTTTTTCGAAAGGTCACCATTTGCCACGGCCGTTGTTACCTCTGCAATATTACGAACCTGTCCGGTAAGGTTAGATGCCATCTGGTTCACCGAATCGGTTAAATCTTTCCATGTTCCTCCGACACCTTTTACTTTTGCCTGACCTCCCAGTTTTCCTTCAGAACCTACCTCACGCGCCACACGAGTTACCTCGGCACCAAATGAGTTCAGCTGATCCACCATGGTATTGATGGTGTTTTTTAATTCCAGGATTTCTCCTTCAACGTTTACGGTAATTTTTTTAGATAAATCTCCTTTTGCCACTGCTGTTGTTACCTCGGCAATATTACGCACCTGACCTGTTAAGTTGGATGCCATTTGATTTACCGAATCGGTCAAATCTTTCCAAACTCCGCCGACCCCTCGTACTTTTGCCTGGCCGCCCAATTTTCCTTCGGAACCTACCTCACGAGCAACACGGGTTACTTCAGAAGAGAAAGAGTTCAGCTGATCCACCATCGTGTTAATGGTATCTTTAAGCTCCAGGATTTCTCCTTTTACGTCTACTGTAATTTTTTTAGATAAATCTCCTCTTGCTACGGCCGTTGTTACATCGGCAATATTACGTACCTGTCCGGTTAAGTTGGATGCCATCTGATTTACGGAATCCGTTAAATCTTTCCAAGTTCCGCCGACACCTTTTACTTGTGCTTGTCCGCCCAGTTTTCCTTCGGTTCCTACCTCACGCGCCACACGAGTTACCTCAGAAGAAAAAGAGTTCAGCTGATCTACCATGGTATTGATAGTATTTTTTAATTCTAAGATTTCCCCTTTTACGTCAACGGTAATTTTTTTAGACAAATCTCCTTTTGCTACCGCAGTGGTTACATCTGCAATATTACGTACCTGACCCGTTAAGTTACTCGCCATTTTATTTACAGAGTCTGTCAAATCTTTCCATACACCGCCCACACCGCGTACTTTTGCCTGTCCTCCCAGTTTTCCATCAGTTCCCACCTCACGGGCTACACGGGTAACCTCCATAGAGAATAGGTTCAGCTGTTTTACCATCCCGTTTACCTCTTTGGCAATTCTAAGGAATTCTCCTTGAAGTGGATTTCCTTCAATGGATAAAGGCATTTCCTGTGATAAATTTCCTTTTGCAACAGAGGTAATTACGTGTGCAATTTCAATTGTTGGATGCACCAGATCAGAGATCAGTGTATTAACAGAATCCACGCAGGAACTCCACGAACCGCGTGCACCGTCTAGAACGACACGATTCGTTAATTTTCCTTGTTTACCAATGCTTTTTCCAACTTTCTGAAATTCGAATACCATTCGTTCATTCAGATCAATTATTTCATTTAAAGTGTCGCAGATTGATCTTTTGATACCATTTTGATCGGTAGGAAAACGCTGCGAGAAATTACCGTTTTTTACTTTCATCAGAATTTTTAAAAACTCGGCATCGCTTAGCACGGATTCTTCGGACTGATCTTTGATCTTGGCGCTTTTTTTATCAGTTACCACGGGAAGTACAAGCAGTTCTTCGCCGCTGGATTTTTTTGTGACAGGTTTTGATTTTTTCATAATAGACGGTTCTTGGTTTGATTATTTTTTTGGTTTATGGGATGTGTAAAAGGAATGCTTTATACGCTTTCGTCCAATAATATTTTACGCAGATGAAACTGTACAAAAGCATCCATTGAATCAGGTCTTTTGGTATTGTCTGTATAATTGAGAGGCTTTATAATATAGCCTGATATTCCTAAATTTTCTGCATTGATGCGGTCATTACTTTCAGAGGAGGTAGTCATTATAAAAACTTTCAGGTCTTTTAATTTTTCATCTCCACGTATGATTTTAAGAAACTCTATTCCATTCATTCTTGGCATATTAATGTCCAAAAGAATTACATCAGGATAAAGGGCTTTACCAGCTTCACCACGTAGAAGATGCAACGCTTCAAGTCCGTTATAAGCCGTATGAAGCTCGTATTGGATTTCTAGTTTTTTTAATGAACGTTCTACAGATATAGTGTCCAGTTCATCATCTTCAATTAGTAAAATGGTGGGTGTTTTCATATTCTTTTATTATTTTTCCAAGTGAAAGTAAATGTTGTTCCTTCTCCCAATCGTGAGTGTACTTGTATGCTTTCTCCCTGATCGTCAATAATTTTTTTTACAATTGCCAGACCAACACCAGTGCTTTCCATTTCATTTTTTTCTCGGAGTGTTTGAAAGATTTCAAATATTTTCTTGTGATATTCGGGATCAATTCCAATTCCATAATCTTTTACGGAAAATTCGTAAACATCTAAAATTGTCAGGCAATCAATTTCAATACGGCCCTCGTTTGGTTTTGAATACTTAACGGCATTGCTGATTAAATTAGAAAATACCTGTTCAAGTTTAAGACGCTCGGTAAAAATTTCAGGCAGGTTACGCAATTCAACAGTAAAATCCCTCGGTACTATGGCTTGAGTGATTTCATTTACAAGTGCATTTGTATCAACTAATTCGGGAGCTGATTTCTGGTTGATGCGGGCATAGTCGAGCAGTCCGTTGATCAAAGCTTCCATGCGTTGAGTTCTTTTAGGTATGATGTTTAAATAATTGCGAAGAGCAGGAGAAATTTCCTCCGACAAGTCTTCTTCAATCCAGGTAATAACATTATAAATCCCACGCAGCGGCGCCTTTAGATCATGAGAAACCACATAAGCAAATTTATTAAGTTCTTCATTTTTGTTTTCTAGTTCCTGAATATTCTTCTCTAATTTTTGGGACATGATGTTTAAAGAGGAGGCTAAGGCGCTAAGCTCGTCGTTTTTAGAATCCCGAACTATGGTAAAACGACCTTTTGAAATGGTATCAGCAAGACGCACCATCGAATTAATGCGGTTGGTTATCATAATTACAATATAAGCAGTACTGCATATTCCAGCGAAAATAGTCAGGGACAAGAAAATCAAAGAATATGTTCTTGTCTTATGAAGGGAATGCAGCAGCATTTCACTATGATGTTTTCGAGTTTTATATTCTAACTTGTCAAATCTTTTAAATTTAGCTGTTATAGAATCATTAATATTCTTACCGACATGTTTTCGAAGTTTGGAGTCTAACAGTAACTGATAAGTTTCAGGGTTTTCCATTCTGGCGTTTATTATTTCAGCAGTATAGACAAGCCATGCATCATGAAGCACGGCTACTGAGTCCAAAATACGGCGCTGTGTTTCATTATCATCAATAAGTTTATGCTGTTGTTTGAAAAATAGCGGTACTTTTTCCAGTCCCTTGTAATAGGGGCGCAGAAAAGTGGTATCATTAGTAAGCAGGTAGCCCCTCAAAGCACTTTGCATTTCCAGTATAGCTCTATGGGTCTTGTTTGAGTTACGGATCACATCTTCTGATTTGGAGAGAAACTGTGAGTTGAGATGCACTTTACGAGATAAGCGGTAATTCGAATATGAATCTGCAACAGAAAGTAGTATGATCAGCGAAAACGCCAGAAGTATTTGTGTTGATAATTTCATTTTCCAACTGTTATAAAGCCCCGTAAATGGTCAGTTTCTTTAACGATAAAAATAGCGGGAAATATGCTGTTTCTGAAAATGAATACATTACCAATCTCAGGTGTAAATTTCTCACGCTGTATAATGGGCTAGAATTTTTTTCATTTCATCAAAGTCACTTGGTTTGGATATATATTCATCAGCCCCATAGTTTCTTGCTTTGCGTTTTATCTCTTCCATCTGTGAAGTAGAAAAAATAATAACTGGGATGTTTTTTATAATTTCCTGCTTTTTTATTTCAATTAAAAACTCAAAACCAGACATAATAGGCATATTCAAATCAAGGAATATTATATCAGGTTTAAGTTCTTTTAGAATCAATTTGTTAAGCGCTTCTACAGGATTATGCATAGAAGTATATCCCGCTTGAGATACTGCCTGGAGCGCTTCCATAAAAAATTCGCAGTCGTCAATATCGTCATCTATCTGCAGTATATTTTTATAATTCATTTTAGTTTGCTGTTAAATTAAAGTGCAATAATTAGGAAGCCTCATTAACCAAAGCTCGCTGTGCGAGCCGTTAAAGTATCGGTGAGTTAGAGAAGTATTTTGCATTCGTCTAATCTTCATTTTTAAATTTTGGGACAACCGGATTTAATTATGCTGTTAATTAACAAACAGTAAAAATTTTGAGTAATTTTTTTTCATATTAGATTTTTAGATGTATAGAATTTGGTAACTGAAAAGTAAAATTACGGCAACAATTAAATTTATATAATTTCAACTTCGATTTATATAATTAACATTTTAAATTGTTTTTTAATCAAATTTATACAACTAATAAGGTGGAATATTTTTATTAAATCCATTTCATTTAAAGAATTTACCTTGCTGTAAATTAACATCTACATATCTGAATTTTCTCGCTTTGAATGATCAAACTCCACATTAAATCTATGTTAAAAATGTAACGCATTTCGATTTTAGTTTGAACTTTGTATAACTGTTTAATTAATAATAAGATAGTCATGGAAAAGCAAATTATTGAACTGGAAAAAAAATATTGGCAGGGAATGGAAAATCACGATTATGAAACGGTGAAACAACTTACTCATTTTCCCTGTATAATCGCTGGAAAGAATGGTGTGCAAAGTGTAAATGAAGATAAGTTTAAAAAGATGTTTGAGTCAGGAGATGGAGATAAAATAAAAGTATTGAATATTTCTGATATTGAAGCGCAGTTACTTACTGAAAATACGGCGATAATAGCTTATTCAATAGAATTAGGAATAGCAGATGATACCAAAAAAAGTTCTATGAAATGTGCCTGTACTTCTACTTGGATTAAAGAAAATAATAATTGGGTTTGTGCGCTACATACAGAAGCTGAATTATCGCAGCAGTAAATTATTTTGTACAATAAAAAGTAATGAATTGTAAGAGCACTTCAAAATCCCGTATTATTTATTACGGGATTTTAATTATGAATAAGTGCTGCATTTAAATTTTATTTGGTTTGCTGACATATTTGTTTTCTTTAATGAAAAACCTCCACGGAAGCAAAGCATGGTCTTGAGCATAAGCTACGCCAACTCTCGGCGATGCAGCAATTTGTTCCTCATCATAACGGATGCCATGATCTTCAACCCATATTTCATCGCCGCCTAAATCTTTTTTATTAAAAGAGCGATCAATTCCTAAGGCTTTTGCTGCAGAGCCAGGTCCAGCCGAAATTGCGCCTTTTGAAGCAGACATTTTCCGTCTCTCTTCCATAATATCTTTTCCTATCAATGGTTCGATACCTCGTATTAAAACGGCATGTGGTTCGCCTTCAACAGAACTTACAATATTAAACAAGTGATGAATTCCATAACAGAGATAAACATAAGAAATACCGCCTTGGCTGTAAAGTGTTTCTGTTCTATCAGTTCTTCGTCCGCCATATGCGTGAGAAGCTTTATCATGTACACCAAAATAGGCTTCTGTTTCAACAATTATTCCAGCAGTTATTTTTCCATCGATTTGAGTAAAAAGTACTTTTCCCAAAAGATCTTTCGCAAGGAAAATAACATCTTGGTTTAGAAAATAAGAAAATGGCAGTTTAATAGGAGTTGTGAAAGATAATTTAGTCATTCTAGGTTTTTCATTTATCATTAAAGAAAGTAAAAATTACGGAGAATTTTTGGATCAAGTATTAGGTGGTATAAAATAATTGTAATTGAATTTTTAAGGATTAGTAAAATATAATGTCTGTCACAGCTACTAATGATGGTTGCTGCAGTTTTTTTAAGTTAAGATTCTGTTTAATAAAGAACTTATCAAACATGAATAAAACGTACCTTTAAGTAAGAAAAAGTTACAGTTATAATATCTCTAATTAAATGGGGAATTATTTTCTGTCAAAAAAATGCGATACATATGAAATTATTTGAAACAGCTATAAAAGAAAATATAGAAACAGAAGAACAAAATAAAAATAATTTTCTTCAGGATGTAATTGCTGGTTTACGGCAGCATCCAAAACATCTCCAGTCAAAATATTTTTATGATCAACGTGGCGACACACTTTTTCAGGAAATTATGAACTTACCTGAATATTATTTGACTCGCTGTGAAATGGATATTTTTGAAAATAAAACTGCTGAAATAGCGGCTGGTATTAATGCAGCTCAAACGCCATTTGATTTAATTGAATTAGGAGCAGGTGATGCATCAAAATCAATGCATTTGCTGCGATATCTAAAAAATGAACTTACAGATTTTAGATACATGCCAATTGATATATCAGGAAATATACTTTCGGTTTTAGATGAAAAATTGAAGAAAAATATACCAGGCCTAGATATTTTATGTCTTGAAGGAGAATATTTTGACATGCTGTACAAAGCTGCACAACTTTCCTCTCGTAGAAAAGTGATATTGTTTTTAGGAAGTAATATCGGCAATATGGAGCTAGAAGAAGCCTATCGTTTTTGTTTTGAACTGAGAAAGAATCTCAATAAAGGCGATATAGTTATGATTGGCTTTGACTTAAAAAAAGAACCTAATACAATTCTTAATGCATACAATGATGCAAAAGGAGTAACAGCTTCCTTTAACCTTAATCTGCTTGAGCGTATTAATAAAGAGCTGAAAGCTGATTTTAAGGTGGATAAATTTGAGCATTATGAAACTTATGATCCTCTTAGCGGCGCGTGCAGAAGTTATCTAATTAGTCTTGAAGATCAGAAGGTTTCTATTGACGACGCTGTATTTCATTTTGCCGAAAATGAGGCGGTTTATATGGAGGTTTCACAGAAATTCTCTATTGAAGATACCGAGAAAATGGCCGCACAGTCGGGATTTACACAGGTTTATAGCATTAAGGATAGCAAGGAGTGGTTTGTCGATGCGTTTTGGAAAGCCGTTTAAAAGCAATAATTATGGAACAGACAGCACAAAAAAATGATGCGCTATTAATTTTATCGCAGTACAAAAAAATACGCAGACATTCTGAGACAATATGCCGTCCACTTGAAATAGAGGATTATGTAGTACAGCCTATTGCAGATGTGAGTCCGCCCAAATGGCATTTAGGACATACAACTTGGTTTTTTGAGACTTTTATTCTTATTCCGAATTTTCAAGGATATAAAGAATTCAATCCACAGTACAACTTTGTTTTTAACAGCTATTATGAAACTGTAGGAGCCAGAGTAGTGCGTACAGACCGTGGTAATCTAAGCCGTCCGTCGGTTGCCGATATATATGCATACCGAGCTCATGTCGATGAACAGATGGAAGCTTATTTAAATCACGATAATGATCTTTCAGACGAGCTTTACGCTGTTTTAGAATTAGGTTTGAACCACGAACAGCAGCATCAAGAACTTCTATTAACCGACATTAAATATATTTTAGGGCACAATCCACTTTTTCCTGTCTATAAAGAAATGGAAGAAGTTATTGTAAAAAGAGAAGAATCTCGATTTATTGCGATGCCAGAGGATATTTATGAAATAGGATTTAATGGAACAGGTTTTAGTTTTGACAACGAATCTGGAAGGCATAAAAAATATTTAGGAGCTTTTGAAATTGCGTCATCGCTTGTAACGAATGAGGAATATCTCCAGTTTATGGAAGAGGGTGGTTACGAAAATTTTAAATACTGGCATTCAGAAGGCTGGGACTGGGTTATGCAGCAAAATGCAAAAGCACCACTTTACTGGCATTCTATTGATGGTAAATGGCAGCACTATACTTTGAGCGGATTGCAGGATATTGATCCACTTGATCTAGTCTGCCATGTGAATTTTTATGAAGCTTCGGCGTTTGCAGCATGGAAGGGTATGAGACTGCCTACAGAAGAAGAATGGGAAGCAGCGTCTAGTTATTTTAATTGGGGTGAAAGATGGGAATGGACAGGAAGCGCCTATCTTCCTTATCCTAGGTATAAGAAAGAAGCAGGTGCGATTGGTGAGTATAACGGTAAATTTATGGTCAATCAGATGGTTTTAAGAGGAGCTTCAATCGCTACTCCACAAGGTCACAGCCGTTCGTCCTATCGTAATTTTTTCCACCCAAAACACCAATGGCAATTTTCAGGAATTCGTCTGGTAAAATAGAAAGTTATTTATAATAATATTTTTTTGCCGAAAACATACAAGCTCGTCAATTTTTACAGCTTTTTACTCACTAACAGTAAAGCTGTAGTTATACCTAATCCTGCAAGCAGTCCTAAACCGAAGTTATGAGTAGTTTTTGACGGAAGTTTTCCATGAACTCGAAGAGGTTCTTTAGAGTTTTCCAAAACATTTCCAGGATTATTTTCCTTATTGTCGTTAAGCTTCATTTTTAACCTTACGGCTGCAGATGCTGTATTAATCACAGTTTTTGGAAAAACTCGATAAAGGTTTGTTATTGCCGCAGCGGGAAAATCGGGAAACATATCTTTTTTTGGATGTTTTGCTAGTTCTACCATTTTAGCTGCGGTATTACGCGGATCAGAAGCAATAAATGGAATTTTCATATCAAAACCCGAGTATTTTGCTGAATGCAGATTTCCAGTTGAATTTTGTAACTGAGGATATAGATTACAGATGTGGATATTTGAACGGTTTGATATTTCACCTTGGAGACATTCCATCATACCTTTTATTCCAAATTTTGAAGCAGAATACACAGCGCTATAAGGTGCAGGCATAAATCCACCAATAGATATGTTATTAATTAAAATTCCTTCATCTTGATTCTTAAAAATTTTAATGACATTATAAGCCCCATGCATGTATCCGAACAAATTGGTTTTAATGACCTGCTGATGAATTTCTAAAGGAATTTCTTCAAATTTTCCGCTTGCCATCACTCCGGCATTATTTACCCATATATCAATTTTACCATTTATGGCAAGGGCTTCTTTAACGACTTTCTCAACATCTTCAGCAATTGACATGTCTGCACTTACACCAACACACAAAACATTTAAACTTCGGCAATAGTCCACAACTTCATTAATGCCTTTCTGACCTCTGGCAACTGCAATAATATTACAACCCTCTCTTGCGAATGCTTCTGCTGCAGCCCGGCCAACACCACTGCTTGCTCCAGTTATAACTACATTTTTTCCTTTAAGACTGTTTTCAAGTATTTTAATATCTTCCATCATCTTTATTATTTTAAGTTGATAATTATTATTGTCCTATAACATTTATTTAAGTTACTAAAAATAATTTTTGGAGTGTTAAGCTTTAAGAAAACTTTAATTTACAGAAGATTAGTTCAGTTATGTTTGAATTGTCTCTTTTTTTATACGACGAGTATTTATTGCTGTTAATAATGTAATCTTCGAATTGTAATTCTATATTATAAAAACCAAGATTTAGCAGAAATTTGTAAATCATTCATCATTCGATGTATGAGCACTAATCTTTTTCTGTCTGTACGTTCATTCAGAATTTTTTAAAATAAAACTGCTATGGAACAAAATAATAACCAAAACAAACGTTATCGTCCCTTAAGTTTATCAGGACTGGGCGGAGTCGCAGCGGGAAACGGATTTCATGAAAATCCCGATACTAGTATTACGCAAGCCTTGGAAGAGGCATGGAATAATGGTGTACGTTATTTTGACACTTCACCTTGGTATGGCTTAGGACTTAGTGAACGCCGCTTCGGGCATTTCCTTAGAAATAAAAAACGTGAAGAATTTACTCTTTCCACAAAAGTAGGCCGTTTGCTTACTCCAGACAAAGATTTCAAATTAGAAAATGGTTTGTGGAAAGGAAAACTTAATTTTTCTTATCGTTACGATTATTCCGCAGAAGGAATTAGAAGAAGTATCGAAGATAGTTTGCAGCGCTTAGGCCTGCCGTATTTAGATATTGTTTATATACACGATCTCTCTCCAGATAACGAAGATATGAAGGAAAACTGGACAAAGTACTTTGATGAAGCCATGAAAGGAGCAATTCCGGAACTAACCAAAATGCGTGAAGAAGGTATTATAAAGGCCTGGGGTTTTGGTGTAAATACTCTTGAACCAGCATTGAAAGCAATTGAGCATGCAGATCCCGATATTTTCCTTTCAGCAACACAGTATTCATTAATTAAGCACGAAGAGGCATTAAACAAATTGTTTCCTCTATGTGAAGAAAGAGATATTTCTATAGTTGTAGGTGCTCCGCTAAATGCTGGCTTTCTGGCAGGTGTTGAACGATACGATTATTTGGGAACATTCCCTGACGGTGTAATTGAAAAGAGAAACAGACTGCTTGATATATCTATAAAACATGACGTTGATCTACGTACAGCTGCGCTTCAGTTTTCGGCAGCACCTAATGTTGTTTCTGCGGTTATTCCGGGAGCCTGGAATGCAGAACAGGTTTTTGAAAATGCCAATTCTTTCAAGAAATCAATTCCTACAGCATTTTGGGAAGAGCTAAAACATGAAAAACTGATTGCAGAAAATGCTCCTGTGCCTAATGATAAATAAAATGTAAATTTCCAGAGGGGGGACTTAAGACAATTTTTTTAATGCTGAATAATTTATAGTAAGTATGAAAAGTGCAAACAATACAGAGTCTTAGCTTAGATAGATTTTTGTTTTTATTAATTTTTTTTTTGCTGTAATTTTGTGTCATATTTATGCCTCAAAGGTGTAAATCATTATAATAACAAATGACTATACAAGATTTAGCAGGTAAATATTCCATTTCTGGAAGTAATCAAGATGAGAGTAACGAGATAACCTACAAGGGTATTTTAACCTTGACACTAGATAAAAATAATAGAATTGCAGCGCATTGGCTTATTAACGATTCGCAGATTCAAAAAGGACATGGCTTTTTTAAGGATAATATTTTAGTAATTAATTTTAGTTACAAAGGAGATGATAAGAAAACTTATAAAGGTGTTGCAGTTTATAGATGCATTACCAAAGATGTCTTAAATGGATTTTGGTCGGAAAAACACGGAAATCCGCTATATTTGGGAGCAGAAAATTGTTTAAGAATAGAAAGTACCGAAAGATTAAATTAAATCTCGTAGAAAATCCAAACTAAATGTAGATATTAGATTTTCATTATCTTTATTTCAAGCAAGGTAACTGCAAAACATTCGCATTCAACGGCTGTTCTATTTTTCTTTCCAGCTTTTCATCATTTACGGTAATATAAATTTCCATCGAACCAGTTCCCACTTTTAGAGCAAGGATGTGACCTCCATAAGCATCAAATTTGTCATCGGTTGCAACTCCGTGCATGTGTATCGATGATTTGTTTTCACTCCAGGCAATAGAACCAGTAATACTTCCCATTTCTACTTTATTGAAAGTTTTTGGATGAAATTTCTTTTCTCCAAAATCATAAAAACCAAAAGTAGCATCTTGGGCAAAACCAATTCCTGTAAAATTTGCTGATGGAATTTTTTGTTCTTTTGCCAGATTTTCAATTTGAGAAAGAACATTATCGCCTTCGCGAAGAACCATTAAATAGCCATAATTTGTTTTGGTATAACGACATTTTTGAGTGTCATTACTTTGCTGCGCTTGTGATAAATTAAAAGCCAGACAAAAAAATATTCCAGGAATAATTCTCTTTATTTTAGTTTTCATAATCGTAAATTTTAAGTTAATTGGTATTTGTACGCGTATCTAACTGCATAATTCTATTATAATCTTCGTTATATTTTTCCGGATCTGAAGCCGCATATTCATTTTCTGGTTCTGGAATTACATGAATTTGTGAATCACTTATAGAGATTACTGCCGAACACACATAAATTCCAACTTTTCCTTCGTTGTATTTAAAATCCAACAAAGTTAATTTGACAATATCATTAATTGAAAGTTCATAGTAATTTCCGTAACGAATAATCTTAAAATAGATTTGTTTCTCTTCTCCAATTTCAAATTGATTGGTTTGAATATTTTCGAAGATAAAATTGTTCTTCACATCTTTTTCATTAAATCCCCACGCTCTAAACTGAACAAAGCCATTCATAAAATCAATCGAAATATAATATCCTGTTCCTTCTTTGTCACATTCAATTACAAAGCCGGTTTTTCCCATTCCTTCAACAGCAAGAGTTCCTTCCCAGACAAAATCGCTTGAAGGTTTTTCGAAACCATAAATTTCGTAACCGCTTCGACAGCCAAAGCGCCATTTATTTTCATTCTCTAAAACAAATTCGGCGGTTGGATTTCCTAAAATAGGCAAGGGATGAGGGAGATCTTTTTGTAGAATGGTCTTTTGATAAAGTTTTTCCCAGTAATAATAGCTTTTTAAAAGAAGTCTTCCGCTTTTATCAATATCTAATTCTTTGGGCGGCGGGATAACACGGTGTGTGTTCACATTTCCGTCAGCGAAATAAAAATTATAGACCAAAAAGTGTTTACCATCTTTTACAACACGTGCGGCATAATTTCCTTGTGGCAGCAATACATTATTATGAAAAGCAAAATATTCGCCTTTAAATTCAGGAGCAGACCAATAACGGACTTTAATATCTTCTCTAATAGATCCTAAAAGATAGTGCATTCCCTTGATTTCGAAAACGCATGGGCATTCCACATCGTCATAAACGTATGGAATATGAAGCGGTTTTTGCAACACATATCCGTCTTTTTCTCTCTTGGCAACGCCAATGCAACCTCGGCGATATATTGGCCCAGAGGCACTTCTAGCACATATTAAGAGATAATCTTCACCTTTATATTGATATTTAAAAGGATCTCGAAAACTAATCCATTCTCGCGGATTATTATTTTTTCCTTCATAATGCGGTGCTTCGCTTTTAAACGGAAGTCCGTATAAGTTTTCCTTTTTCCAAGTAATTAAATCGGCAGAAATTGCTCGGCCAACTTTCTGTTCAATTCCTTTATCTTGACGTTTTAAGCCTGTATAATACATTTCATAGCCATCACCTTCCGATTTTTTACTGACATGCATAGTCCATAACATATCATCATCCCATTCTCCTGGATCGCCTACAAATAAGGCGTTTTTTACCCTTTTCCACGAAAGACCGTCTTTTGATACTGCATGAGCAATATAATCGTGATTTGGAATAATTAAATGAAATAAATGGTGAATTCCTTTTTCATCTATAAATACATCAACATCTCCAATTTCCCAACTACTAAACCCTGAACCTGAATACATTTTATTACTTATTTAATCTGTTAGTATTTTTTTTTTTNTCTATGTTTCTATATATTTATTATTAAATAACCAGCCTGTTATTTAATGATTTTATAATGTTTCAATCCTTCTAAAATCCCTTCAGATGCTGCAGTTTTAGCTACGTAAATGCTTTTTGTTGTCTCGTAATCTGCCAGCTCGGCACTTCTGTTTCCAACAATAATTCCTTTTACAGGACCTCTAAACATATCTACATCATTTCCTGAATCTCCTGCCGCAATGACATTTGACAACGGAATAGACCACTTACGGCATAGAAATTTGATAGCATTTCCTTTAGAAGCTCTTTTCGGAATAAAATCCAAAAACTGACCGTGACTCGGAATTATATTTACTTTGTACCAGCCCGTTCCTAAAACGCGGATTAGTTCTTCATGATCGTAGTTTTCCTTTTCATAGTAAAAAGAAATTTTATAAGGATTCTGAGCTTCTTCTTCCTGTAATTTGATCCATTTAACAGAGCTTAATCTGTTTACAATGTCATCTCTTTTCCATCGTCCTGCTAAAAATTTTGCCCAGCCTTTGTCAAGAATATAATCTTTGCCGTTCGTATAATAAATTTCTGTTCCAACAGAGCAGATAATAAAGTCGGGGAGAGGAAATTCTTCTTCGTCAATTACTTTTTTGACCAAATCTAAATTTCGTCCAGAAGCCATTGCAAAAGCCATTTTATCAGTACGATTGATAAGATGTGTTTTTAATTCCTTTAAACCAGGATTGGCAAGTTTAGGTTCGATAAGAGTTCCGTCAATATCTGAAACTAATAAATGATCGATTTTTCTTTTTAAACGGCTGATATTAATATTAGGATAGTGCTGTTTTTTAATTCCAGCTCCAGAAGAAAGCGATAAATTTTCATTAATCAATTCAACATATTGATTGACGTGGCTTACCCAGCTGTAATGTTTTTGAATATTGATGGCGCCATTATTAGAATAATATTTCCATTGATTTTCATCGGTTAAAATATTTCGAAGTGCTTTTTTAATTTGATTTTCTTCCTGCGGATCTACTAATTCTCCATTTTGGCAGACAGGAATAATTTCTGATGGTCCTCCGTTTTTGGTAACAACTACCGGAAGTCCCGAACTTGCTGATTCAATAACGGTCAAGCCGAAATTTTCATGCAAAGCCAAATTCACAAAAACACCTCTTTTTTCTGCGGCATATCGATAAATAATAGAAACTTCATTCTCGACATCATGCTTTTTAGGAATGGCCATTTTTCCGTACAAATCGTATTTATCCATTAGCAGAAGCAAGTCAGTCAAAACGTTTTTTTCAGATTCAGGCATTTTGGCTATATCTTTTCGGATACCAGCAAAAATCACCAAATTGGCAATGCTTTGGAGCTCTTTGTCTTTTCCGTAAACTTCAATTAACGTATTCAAGTTTTTATGACGGTCAGGTCTTGAAAGTGCCAGAATAATAGGCTTATGCGGATTAGTAAGAAATTTTGAAATGCTTTCTGAAACCCAGTATTTTCGCTGTATTTCTTCCATATTTTTTTCAGAATCACCTTCTTGAAAATAATACGGAACAAATTTTCTTGTATCTATTCCTGGAGAAATCGCATGGTATTTTCCTAATTCGAAATTTTTGTAAGCTTTATAAGTTTCAATTTCCTGTTCGGTTGAAGTAACAATAAATTCGGAAAGTTCTAAGGTTCTTTCTTCAGCCGCCATTCTTGCTTTAAATTTGAATTTCTTTTCAAGATCTTCCTCAATTTGTCCGCTTTCTAATAATTTTTTCTTTTTGTAGAAACCTAATGAATGTCCTGTATGAGCAAAAGGAATATTTAAAATTGCTGATAATTCTGCAGCAGCATATCCGGCATCGGCATAATGAGAATGCAGCCAGTCGGGAAAAATGTTGTACTGTTTAATATGTTGTACAACGCCATTTACAAAAGTGTCCAAACCTTCCCAAAGTTGTTCTTTTGCCTTGTATTTTTTTCCTAAAAACGGAATTCGTCTGATATCTAATTTTTCGTTGATAATTTCAACTGGAACTGCGTATTCGGGAGAAAGAGAAGGATCGTCAATTAATCTTGTAAAAAGGTGAACATGCTCTACATCTTCATGTTGTGATAAAAATTCTGCTAATTCGTAAATGTATTTGGTTTGTCCTCCATTATCAGCATCTCGTCCTATTTCAAGACCAGAACCTTTTAGGAGTCCGTGAATATTTATAAGAGAAATTCGTAATTTTTTCATCATTCTTCATTATTGTTTGAATCGCCAAGTTACTATGCTCATGCTGATTTAGTAGAAATAATTACAGCTTTAATTTACATATTTCCCATGTTTTCCGTGCATTTTCTAATGTTATAACTATAAAAAAGCCCGATATTGAGATATCGGGCTTATATTAATAAATTTTAATTTAGTGCTAATTTTTATTTATTAAATCGTCAATAGCCACTAACGGAATTTCAGGGTTTGCACCATCCAATCCTGCTACTAAGGCTCCTGTAGCACAAGCAAAATTTAAAGCTTCCTGCGGTTCTTTGCCAGTTAAAAGAGAAGTCACTAAAGCGCCTAAGAAAGAATCTCCAGCACCAACAGTGTCGGCCACTTTAATGGTATAACCAGAATTTGAATAAAGATTTTTGTCCCATAATAATAATGCTCCGTCTTTACCTTTTGTTACACATATAGCTTTTGCATTAGTCAAAGAACAAATAAAATTCATGTTTTCTTCTAAAGTATGAAAAGGAGAATCTAAAGCCTGGCTAATTTCTGTTATTTCTTCATCATTAAACTTTATAAAATCCGCAGACTGCATTAGTTGCTGGAGAATCTCGTATGTGTAATGGGGCTTTCTTAAGTTAACATCAAAAACTTTATAAGTATTCGTAATTAATAATTCTTCAAGCGCTTGTCTGGAGACCTCATCTCTGCAGACTAAACTTCCGTAGATTAAAACGTCTGCATCTTGAACTAATTTTCTAGCCGTATCATTTGGAATAATTTTATCCCATGCAGACGGATATAGAATTTCATAAGTCGCAGATTTACTTTCGTCTAAAGTTACATTCACTAATCCTGTTGGAAAATCGTCTGATGTTAAAATCGTATCTGTATCTAATCCCAGTCTTTTTACCTCAGCAATAATCGCTTCTCCATCCATATCGTTGCCGACACAGCTTATCATATTTACATCAGCTCCTAATGATTTCATTCGAAGTGCAACATTAAGCGGAGCGCCACCGATTTTTTTTTCATTTCCAAAAATATCCCACAATACTTCTCCGAAAGCGACAGCTTTAAGTTTTTTGTTGTTAATCATTATAAGTTTTCTTTTTGTAAATTATAGGCTATTTGGATTTTGCCCTATTTTATAAAAATAAGAAAGAATAAAGGTTTGTGCAAATACTACTCTTGCCTAAAAAATGTTAAAAATGATTTAGATGCTATAAATGGAAATTTAAATAGGCCATTTTCGATTTTATTTGTTAAAATAATAATGTTCATAAACTGTTGATAAATAATACATTGCGAACTGTGTTAAAGTATTATTTCCAGTCATTAATTATTATAAATTTATAATTGAATGACAGCTAATTACTGTGAAAATTTTTAAATATGGGAAAAGCTATACAATTACAGGTTCGTAAAGAGCTGAACGGAAGACAACAGTTCAATATTATTAAATTAAAAGGCAGTTTAATCTCTAAAGGATACACTGAAATTATACATATCAGTGATCAAGATGATGAATTTCATATTAATTCATTTGAGACCAAAATGGAGGCAAGGGGAGAAGTGCAGGAATTCATTCAGGATTTTATTATGAAAGAAGACTTGGCTAATACCATTAGTGTATTAAGATAATAGCCGTTAAGTCATATAGTTCATAATTTTAATTTAAATGAGAAATACAGCAAGAAAGACAGTTCGCCAGAACTGTCTTTCTTGCTATAAAAGAGATTTTTTAACCGTGTGCTTCAACAGAAACATTGTTCCATTTCTCCCAATTTTCTAATCTTTGTTCATAGCTCTGTTTTACAAATGGCAACGCTATTTTTCCAAGTAATAATCGTAAAGGAGGATTTTCGTTTTCGACTAATTTTACAATTATAGGAGCTGTTGCTTCAACTTTTCCGAATATATTTTCTGATGCCGCCATAGCTTTTTTAATTTCATCATAAACAGGTAAACTTTCGCTGTTAATTCCAGTGTGCCAGATATTTGACGCGTATCCGTTTGGTTCTAGTATCGTTACTTTGATTCCGAATTGTTTTACTTCCGAAGCTAAAGTTTCACTTAAACCTTCAATAGCAAATTTTGAAGCGCTGTAAAGTCCCATTGTGGCTGGTAAAGTTGCCAATCCTAAAATAGAAGAAACTTGAATAATATGCCCGCTTTTTTGCTCTCTCATAATAGGTAAAACGGCTTGTGTTAACCACAAAGTTCCAAAAAAGTTAGTTTCAAATTGTTCTCTTGCTTCCTGTTCACTAGCTTCTTCAACCGCGCCGGTAAGTGCGTAGCCTGCGTTGTTTATTAAAACGTCAATTGTTCCAAAATGCTGTTTTACTTTTTGTATTACTTGAAGAGATTCCTCTCTATTATTTACATCCAATTGTAAAGGTAGAATCGTATTCCCGTATTTTTCTTTTAAATCGTTTAAAGTATCTAGATTTCTAGCAGTTGCTGCTACATTGTATCCTTTAGCTAAAAAAGCTTCTGTCCAAGTTCTTCCAAATCCTTTTGAAGCTCCTGTAATTAAAATTGTTTTTGACATGGTAATTGTTTTTATAATTAATTAATTGAAAAATGTGACTGATCGGTCATTTTTATGGTAAAAAAAATTATATCGAGTTTTCAGATATAATTTTTTTAAGTGTTTCTTCTATTGTTTTCATATTATCATTATTGCCAGACATGCGCGACATTAAATGACCGCCTTCAAGCATGGCAAAAAGCACAGTGGCAAATTCTGATCCTTTCCATTTTGGATTAAATTCTCCATCAGCAATTCCTTTTTCTATAATAGCAGATAAAAGCTGTTGTCCTCGTTTAATGCCTGTGTTCACTTTTTCTTTTACAATCGGATTAGTATCGTCAGCTTCCGTTCCAAAATTTAATAACGGACAGCCGCCGCTAACAGGTGGATTAAGTGGATTGCTGAAAAAATCGATATAAGCAAAAAGCTGTTCTTTGGCACTTTTTCCCTGACTTAATTGCGCCTGAAGTTTTGTGCTTAATATTTTCATATTGTGGTCTACGGCAGCGCAGGCCAAAACATCTTTATTTTCAAAATGAACATACATACTTCCTTTAGACAATTTGGTTGCCTCCATGATATCGCTCATAGAAGTAGCTGCAATTCCTTTTGTATTAAAAATAGGAGCGGCTTTTTCTATAATAAATTGTTTGGTTTCTTCCCCTTTTGTCATGATAGGTTGTATTTAATGATGCAAATATATGACCGATTGGTCATATATACAAGTATTTATGAGATTAATTTTTTAATTATTTGGTTTTAAGGTTTTTATTGAGAGTTGTTTTAAGTAAAAATTGCTTAAATCACTGGACTTAACGCAGTTTTTTATCAATTTAATTCGCTCGATCTCTTTCGCCTTCATTTCCAAAACCACGATCTAATTTATTAGATTCATTGGTTGTACATTATTCCAAAAGATAAATAAAAGTTACTGATGGAAATCAGATTTTAATGAAAAGTGGCAAGGCTTTACAAGGCTTCCAAAATAAGAAGGTCTGCTCTCGACACGGCCGCAAAAGCCATTAAAAGATAGCTTACGCAAGCTCCAACCATTGCAGTATCTGGTAGATAATCCAAATCACGGATATATGTCGACATTCCTATGAGCAGAACCTTCTTCTTTAATTTTAAGTTTTAATCGAAATTTGTTTTGAAATGTTTTTAAGCTTTTTAATTTGGACAGGGTAAATATATTAGAATCATTTTTTTCAAAACATGATTCTAATCATGCTGTTAGATATTTATTTTTTTATTTTTTGCCTAACTTTTATCGATTATATAAAATAATAAAGCTGCAACTTTTTTAGTGTTGCAGCTTTATTGTAAGAAGTATAATGTCTTTTATTTTTCTATTAACTAGAGAAATGTAAACCTTTGTTTTTAAAACTATTATATAATTCTTGTCTCGCCAGACTTATTGTTTCTTCGGTTCTGTAAATACTACACCAAAATTTGATCAGAAGTTTATATTTTCCGTCAGAAATAGCGCTGTAATAAATCTGAGATGGTTTTGCATTATTTACCATTGGCAAGTTGGCAAGTGTTTCGTTTACAACTAAATTGATTTCTTCTGGAACGGTTTCACCAACGATTTCAAAAGTAACTTCAACAAGTTTGAAATTATCAGTATACGTCCAATTGGTAATATTTTGTGATAATAAATTACCATTCGGAATAATAATTTCGGCACCGTTTGGCGCATTAATTTTGGTAGTTCTCAGTCCCATAGATTTAACGCGGCCAGATTCTGAACTAATTTCAACAACGTCACCAATCTGAATCGGTTTATCAAAAATCAAAATGATTCCCGATACAAAGTTGCTGACGATATTTTGAAGACCAAGTCCGACACCGACACCTAAAGCTCCTAATAAAATACTTAATTTGTCTAAAGGCATTCCTGACGCCGCAACCGCAAGCAGATATCCGCTTATTAAAACTACTAATCGGGTAATTAATAATTTTGAATGCTGTCTTTTGTTGACGTTTTCTTCGTTTTCATCATCAATTTCACCAAAGAAATACGCCACATACTTTTGCAATAAATGCGCAACCCAAATAATAATAAAGAACAGAACAATGTTACCAAGTGTAAATGTGATGCTTCCGATAGTATTTGGATGGTTTAATATTTTTTGAAAAGCAGCACGAAGTGATTCCCAAATATTAAGATTTGAAGCAATTACAACAAGCCACATATAGCTGATTACGATAATAAAAGGCTTTTTTAAGGTATCTGATAAATTTTCGAAATCAAACATTTTTTCGATGCCTCTTTTTACTCGCGTAGTATAAATCTGCAAAAGGATAATCTCTAAAATAATTTTTAATAAAACGCTTAAAGCGACAATCTGCGTAAGCGAAATAAATGCTGTAAGGCTTAACATATTGGAAAGAGAAACTCTTCCGAACAAATTAAAAAGAATTGATAAACCATTTAATCCGATAAAAATGATGCTTGCCCATTTAAAAAATCCTTTAATATAAAGTTCTTCTTTTAGGGTTTTAATTTGCACCAAACCATATCGAATTCCTAAAATATTAATTGCAACAAAAGCAAAACGCTGTAATAACCCTATTGTAATAAATAAGTCTAAGAAACAAAGGGCAAAAAACAATCCGAGTAAGAAAAGCCAATTGCGCATAGCAACTTTAGACCATTGATTTTTAAAGAGTACAGTTAAAACTCCAAGTAAAAGAAGCTGCATTAATTCTAAAAATAATGCTGGTGCATATAAATTAGTAACAACAGCAATGTTTAGTGCAATTACTAAAACGGGCAGTAACACACCACGATTTAAATATTTAAAATTTAAAAGAGAAAGACTTTCGCTGTATCCATTTGCATTTAGATATTTTACGTTTCTGGAGATGTACCAAAACAAAAGTCCCATGAAAAAACATAAAGTGATCAATCCGCCGGCTTTGTAACCTAGATAATAAGCAGCAACATTTTCTTCAATTATAATTTTATTTTTAATGTTGTGTGTTACCTTTTTATTGGCAGCCGAATCTGTGATCTGCCATAAAGTTGGATATTCTTTCTTAAAAATGCTGATTCCAGATTTTTCAAGTTTACTTTCAACTGTAATTAAAGCGCTAGAAACAGCAATTTTTCGCTGTACAGTCAATCGCTTCTTATTGTTTAAAATGGTTTGATTTTTAGTCATAAGACTATCAGTTCCAACATATCTCTTTCTAAGATCAGCAAATTCTTTCTTGAACTGCTTACGGCGAATGGTGTCTTTAAGTAAAGTAATTAAAGTTTTGTCTTTACGAAGATCAATTACGCGGGTTTTAATTTTTTCAAGATTAAGATTTCGAGCGTTTATAGCTTTATTCTGTTCTTCTAATTCTTGTTGGATTTCCTGCAGTACAATGCGGTACATCTGCTGGTTGCGCACATTAGGATTGGCGCCTTTTAAACTGGCTAAAATAAGGTTTAGTTTACTTTCTGTGCGTTTCATTTCGCCAAAAAGATGATGAGTATCACCTTCAAAATCAATGTCATTGTAGGCAGATTCTAATACTTCTCCTGCTTTTTCGATCGCCATTAGGTAATCGCTGTCTGTTGCTGTGGTGTCGTTAAATAATCTGCCGGAACTTTCTTTTTTGACAGGTTTTTGTTCTTGCGAAAAACTTTGCAGAGAACAGAAAAGAAATAAAAACAGAGCGAAAAAATAAAATGTTCTTTTTTGAAAAATCATAATGTAAATGGCTTATTTAGGGAGATCAAATTTAATTTTTTTTGCAAAACTTTTCGTGAAGAAAAAATTAAATTAGACATTTCAGCACATTTTATCGTCAGATTACGATTATATATCTCTCAAAGCGATTTCTTGCTTAATTTCTTTTAATGAATTTGAGTTGTCAATTATAATTGAAATCATAGAAAAGGGAATTACAATTAAAGCGCTAAATTCCTTTTTTAGAAATAAAAACACGATAATTAAGAGTAAAAGTATAGAAGCGCCCAGTAGAATATATATCATAAATTGTATTGTTTTCTGTCTTTTTAATAGTTGCTCGGTCGTCATTTCGCTAGGTTTCTTTGTTTTCATTTTATATTTTTACATTAAGTTTTATACAAAATTTAATTAAAAAACATTCCGAAACAATAGGTCAGATTTTCTTGACTACCCAATAAATTATGGAAGAAACAGAAACTTGTCCAGCACAAAGACTTTTAAAAATGTTATCTGGTAAATGGAAAGCAGAAATTTTTCGTTTAGCAGTAGAATCACCTCTACGATTTAATACTTTACTGCGACAAATTCAGGGTTCCAACAAACAATCTTTGTCTACCGCTTTGAAAGAATTGGAAGAAGAAGGACTTTTAGAAAAAACGACAATTAAATTAAAGCCTTTGCATATTGAATATTATCTGACAGCGAAAGGAAAAGCTTTGATCCCAGTTTTTGAACAATTGGAAGGATTATCTTAACTGAAATGGAAAAGATTTGCTGTTGTTAATAAAACAAACCTAGTAAATTTAGTTTTGATTATTTTTTAAATTTTACTTTAAATAAAATGCTGTAAATTGCTTATTATCAATTTTATAACATAATATGATAATGTTTTTTTATTCTTTACTAATCTGAATTACCTCATTTCCAGCAATAGCATAAACAATATCTTCAACATTAGGTTTCAGAAAATACTTTCCAGTAAACTCACCAAAAGCAGGTAAAATCATTTGATTTGGTTTATGAAAAAAGCAAGGAAGTCTAAGACTTTGTAAACCTAAACCACGCAAGAGAATTCCAGGATGAATATGCCCAGAGAAATTAAAAGAATTCTCTTTTTCAGTTGGGTGATGTGTAAAAAAGAAGTGATCAATTTCTAACATTTCAACTACAATTACGCCAATTTTTCTATAATGAGTTTCATCGATAATATCGTGATTTCCTGTAATTAAATACGTCTCATGATTATTATCTAAAACCCAGTTTTCAAACAAATCCCATTCTGCATTTTTGGTACTGTGGAATAAATCTCCTAAAAAGATAATTTTATCGGGATTAAAATAATCTAAAACTTCTGTAATTTTTCTGAAATTCTCTGAAATGGCATTCTGCGGAATTGCGATTCCGTGTTTTCTAAAATGCGTCACTTTTCCTAAATGAACATCAGAAATAATTATTGTATTTTTTTCTTCCCAAAAAACAGCTCCATTGCAATGCAATATAAATGTTTCGTTGTTGATTTTAATTTTCATAAAGTATTATTTCATGTAAGAAGCGGTCATTTTCTGAATTCTTTCTGCTAATGTTTCGCTTGAAAGTTTTTCTCTTAAACGGTCCGTAATTATAGGAAAACTAAACGGAGTAGGTTTAAGACATTGTTTCCAAACTATTTTTTGATTGGCAATTCGTTCCAAAGCCAAAATCAAACGACCTTCTTCCAGCTGATGTTCGAAGGTCTCACGATACGCTTGATGCAGCAATAAGTTATCAGGCTCAAAATCTCTGAATACTTCAAACAGCAATTGAGAACCGCTTTGTAGATGTTTTGTTTTGACCATTTTTCCAGGAAAACCTGTAAAAACCAATCCTGCAATTACGGCAATATCTCGAAATTTTC
The DNA here is from genome assembly GCF_001429295.1 of Flavobacterium sp. Root935. GTDB lineage: Bacteria > Bacteroidota > Bacteroidia > Flavobacteriales > Flavobacteriaceae > Flavobacterium. The sequence goes on from NZ_LMJL01000004.1 coordinate 29,678, forward strand.
TTCTTGCCATTTCCGTCGAATTTAAACTTTTCTGCAAATCATGATGTACATATTCTGTTGATAATAGATTGTTATCCAATACCGCTTCAATATCAATTTCCTGATCAGAAAGCAATTCAAATCCGTAATCATTATAAGCCAGAGAAAAACTGATCGATTGCAGTAAACTAATTCTGTAGGCCAATAAACTTGCCAGCGCTTCGTGTACAAAACGTCCTTCAAACGGATAAAATATTGCATGATAACCTTCTCGGCTTTTAAAAGTTTCTATCAAAAATTCATTGTTATCAGGAACAATCGATTCCTTTCGCTGTCTATTAAACAATGGCTGAAGCGCTTTTAATTCGGGTGAAAGATTCTCAGTATTGGCTCGATATAATTCCTGACGAAGCAATTCACTCATTTGTGCAGATAACGCCATGCGTCCGCCCATCCAGCTGGCAATTTTCGATTCTTTTTTTGGACTGGCTTTTTTGACCAAAACCTGCATATTTCGAATTCGGAATAATTCCAGTTTTTTTCCTGCAAAAATAAAAGTATCGCCGGGTTTCAATTTCGAAATAAACCATTCTTCAATAGTTCCAATATAACCGCCGCTCATATATTTTACATTCAAAACAGCATCGCCTACAATTGTTCCAATCTGCATTCGGTGATGCATTGCAATCATTCGGTTATTAATTTTATAGCGCCCGTCTTCTTCAATTTCTACTTTTTTGAATTCGTCGTAAGCGTGCAGACTCTGACTTCCGTTGGTAATGAAATTGAGTATCCAGTTCCAGTTTTCTTTTGTAATGGTTTGGTAGCTGAATGTTTCCTGTACTTCTTTAAAAATTTCATCTGGAAAGAAACCGTCAGAAACCGCTAAAGTATTGAGATACTGAACCAAAACATCCCAACTGTTTAAATACGGAACACGATCTTCGATTACGCTGTTTTCTACTGCTTTTTTCAAAGCAGAAGCTTCTATAAGTTCGATAGCATGAGTGGCAAGAAAATAAATAACACTTTCTTTTCCTGGCTGATGACCGCTTCGTCCTGCTCTCTGCATAAATCGCGCAACGCCTTTTGGACCACCAACCTGAATAATAGATTCGACTGGAGCAAAATCAACTCCCAAATCTAAACTAGAAGTACAAACTACGACTTTTAATTCTTCATTTCGAATAGCATTTTCAACCCATTGTCTGGTTTCTCGATCAATACTTCCGTGATGCATCGCCATTTCGCCGGCAAATTCAGGATATTTTTCTAGTAATCTCTGATACCAAATTTCGCATGCCGAACGAACATTGGTAAAAATAAGTGTTGTTTTACTGGCTTTTACAATTTTTGCTGCTTCATCAATTAAATGTAAGCCCATGTGTCCTCGCCAAGGATAAGTATCCATTTTCTCTGGAATAATCGAAACAACTTTTATTTTTTTATTAATTATGGCTTTAATTAAAACAGAATTATGATAAGCCTCAGAATCGACACCGAGCAAAACTTCCTGAGCTTGCTGCAAGTTGCCAATTGTTGCAGAAATTCCCCAAATGCGAATGTTTTTTGCAATTGTTTTGAGTCTCGATAAACCTAATTCTACTTGAACGCCACGCTTTGTTCCCAGCAATTCATGCCATTCATCAATTACAATTGAACTGCAATTTTTAAAAGTAGATTCGTATCCTTTTGAGGCTAAAAGCAATTGCAGGCTTTCTGGAGTTGTAATTAATAAATCTGGCATTCTTCCTTTTTGCTTGGCTCTTTCCGCTGCGGAAGTGTCTCCAGAACGGATTCCAACCGTCATTTTAATATCTAAATCATTTATAACTCTTTCTGCAGCTTGTTTGATTTCGACTGATAAAGAGCGCAAGGGCGTAATCCAAATAGCTTTTAAACCAGGAGTTTGTTTTGTTTTATAGTTTGGATTTTCTTTAATATAATTTAAAATAATTGGAAGCCAGAGTGCATACGTTTTTCCGCTTCCGGTTGGAGCGTTTAGCAATCCATTTTTTCCCTGCAGGAAAGCAGTCCATGTCTGAGTCTGAAACGGAAAAGGTTTCCAGCCCTGATTTTCAAACCAAGTGCTGGCAATTGTAAATAACTGCTCTCTATTCATTTATGAAATCATATTTTTTAAATCCTCGATCGAATTGGCATCTTCTATTTTTTTATCCTGACGCCATCTTAAAATTCTGGGAAAACGGGTTGCAACACCGCTTTTATGTCTTTTAGAAAGTGCAATTCCTTCAAAACCAATTTCAAATACTAATTTTGGAGTTACACTTCTTACAGGCCCGAATCTTTCTAGAGTATTTTTTTTAATAAAATCGTCTACCATTCTAAACTCAGCGTCGGTTAAACCAGAATATGCTTTCGCGAAAGTGACGAGTTCACGTTCGTTATTTTCATTTTCATGCCACAACGCAAAAGTATAATCGGTAAACAAATTAGATCTTCGTCCGTGGCCACGCATGGCGTAGGTCAGTACCGCATCTATTGTTAAAGGTTCAATTTTCCATTTCCACCAATCACCTTTTTTTCGTCCAACTAAATAAGGAGAATCTTTTCGCTTCAACATTAAACCTTCGCTTCGCATTTCGCGTGATTTTAGTCTTTCAGCTGTTATTTCTTCCCAAGTTGAAAAATTAAGTCTTTCTGATAATTGAAGCGGAATATCTTTTCCGATTAAAGTCGTAAATAATTCTTCTAATAATGTACGGCGTTCTTCATAAGGCAGATTTCGAATATCATTTCCCTGCCATTCCAGTAAATCATAAGCTTTGATGATAACTGGAGTGTTTTTTAAAACAGAAGCTGATACATTTTTTCGTCCAATTCTCGTCTGCAGATCATTAAAAGTACCAATTTGATTATCTATGAAAGGAAGAATCTCGCCATCAATTACAGTTCCATTTGGAATATTTCCGATAAACGAATTGAACTCTGGATATTTATCGGTTACCAATTCTTCTCCTCGGCTCCAGACGTAAATTTCATTATCGCGGATAATAGTTTGAGATCGAATTCCGTCCCATTTATGTTCGGCACTCCAATCTTCTGGATTTCCAAGATTTGAAAGTTCTCCTTCAACTGGATAAGCTAAATAGAACGGATATGGTTTTGATAAATAATCGCTGCTTCTTTCGTCTAAAATTAACTCTTGAAAAGTAATCGTGTTCGGATTCCAGTCTCCCATTAATTTGTATGCAAGAGTATCTTCGTCAATATTTTCAGATTTAGAAAGTGCTCGAGTCATCAATTTCTGACTTAAACCAATTCTAAAACTACCTGTAATTAACTTTGTGAAAACGAATCGTTCATAATAATTTAAATTAAGCCAATTGGTCTGTAAATATTCTTTTTTTTCGAAATCGGTTTTCTTTTTTAGAGCGATAATTTCTTGTAGAAATTCCGTCAGACTTTTATCAGAATGTTCTTCTGTAGTTGGAATAACCAATGCAATAGTTTCGGCCAGATCACCCACAATATGATAACTTTCCTCAAAAAGCCAAAGCGGTATATTCGCCAGTTCGTTTGCCCACAATCTTAATAAAGTCGTATTAACAGGTCGGGGAGGGCGACGGTGAGAAAGAATAGCTATTGTCCACACTTTATCTTCATCGCTGGCTTTTTGAAAGTAATTCGTTAAAGCATCAACTTTTACCGATGTTTTATTAGAACTATCCAGGGTTTTTATAAGCTCGGCAAAGTTTTTCATAATTTTTTTGGTTGATGGTTGATGGTTAATGGTTGATGGTGATAGTTGATGGTTATTGTTAATGCTCTGTATTGGTGATCGATATTTAGGGTGTGATTTTGAATAAATTGACAACTCCTAATTCACAACTCACAATTCACAACTCACAATTCAAAACTCCTTTCAGTTTTCTTCAGAATCATTCGTTTCTCCTTCATATTGTGTGTGGGCGGTTCTTGCATCGTACCCCAATTCTCTTAAATATTTAGAGAATATATCCGAATATCCATGGGTGCAGATTACTTTTTCTGCGCCTGTCGCTTGAATGCTTTCTAATAATCCTGTCCAGTCGCAATGATCACTTAAGACAAATCCGCGGTCCACAGCTCTTCTTCGTCTTGCGCCTCGAAATGCCATCCAGCCGCTTGCTGAACCTGTTACAAAAGGCGTCATCCTTCTAATCCAAGTACTTCCATGCGCGCTTGGAGGTGCGATAACGATACTTCCCAACAAATCTTCTTTTTTAGTTTCAGGCGTTACTCGAATTGTTGCAGGTAAATCAATTAACGGACGAACAACTTCGGTCATATTTTCGATTGCACCATGAGTGTAAATTCTTCCAATATTTGGATCCAAATTTTTTAATAAACGTTGTGCTTTTCCTAACGAATAACCAAATAGAACAGAGGTTTTTCCTTCAGCGCGATTTTCTGCCCACCAATTATTAATATCGGTCATTACATCTGTCTGCGGTTCCCATTTAAAAGCGGGAAGTCCAAATGTACATTCCGTTATAAATGAATGGCATTTTACGACTTCATAAGGGGCAGAAATTCCATCGTCTTCTGTTTTGTAATCTCCTGTAAATACCCAAATCTCACCTTTGTATTCTACTCTTATTTGAGCAGAACCAATTATGTGGCCAGCAGGATGAAAAGAGAATTTTACACCGTTTATAGTAAAATTTTCGTTCCAGTCTTTGCCGGTTACATTAATATCGCCAAGACGATGTTTTATGATGGGCACATTGGTATAATGCGTGATATAGTTTTGATGTCCCCACCTTGAATGATCTGAGTGACCGTGTGTGATAATGGCATTTTTAACTGGACGCCAAGGGTCGAGATAAACATCTGCCTGCTGACAGTAAATGCCCTTATCGTTAAATTGTAATAATGGTGGATTCATCTTTATAATTTTAATAATTAGATAATTTGAGAATTAGACAATTACAATTTATGTACTTGCAGCAATAATAAGATAGGCGATAAGAGAAATACTCAAAACAAAAAGCATCATTGTTATAAACGTCAGCATTGCAGTTGAATATTGGTATTTGCCCTGTTTCAATAATTTGACAGTTTTAGTGTAGCGCAAATAAGATAGAAGAATCGTTAATGCGCCTGCAATCAATAATCCAATTCCTAAATAGATAGTAAAATTACTATTTGGAGGTACAGTTTCTGCTAAATATTTAGCCGGAAGCTGTTTTAAAAACAATGAAAATTTTACTGCTACAAAACCAAAAACCATTATGCCAATTCCAGTACGAAGCCACGCTAACAAAGTTCTTTCGTTAGACAAATATTCATTCATTATTTCTTGATCATTTTTTGGCGACATAATTTACTAAAGGTTTTTTAATTTTCAAGATTTTTATAAGGAGGATTAGAGTATTTTTCGTCTTCATGATCCAAATTATAACTATCATACGGATTTGATTGATCATAAGTTGAAAATGAAGTATTATCTTCAGCTAGATTTAATCCGCTTTCTATAATTTCATAACTATCTTCAGAAAACTGATCACATTTATTTCTATAAGTAGTATCAGGATTTTGGCCAGTTGTGAATTCTTCATCCATTGCCTCATTTTCATGAGCTGTATCAATATGATCTGGTCTACTGCATATGAAGTGATTTTTTGCAGCAATGCTATTGTCGGCATTTGTTTTCATAGCTGTTATTTTAAATTAATAAACATTCAACTTTTGCATATATACAAATTTGAAAATTAGTTATTTAAAAAAATTATAGGATTTAATTTTAATCTTACATGATTGTTTGCTTTTTATTTTATAAGATTCGAATTTAATTCTATAAAAAAATCAATCGCCTATTTTGCAACTTTGTATATCAATAATTTAAAAAATTATATTATCATGGAAACTTCAAGAAAAGATTCGAAATCTGGAATGAAAGATTCTGGAAAAACTCAAAAATCATCAACTGGTTCTAGAGGAAAAAGCACTACAACAAAATCAACAGATTCAAAAGGTAGAGGTAGTCATTAATTTTTAGTTTGAAATAAACTAAATAATAAAAGCGTGCTGTTTAAATATAGACAGCACGCTTTTACGTTTTTTAAATGTTTCTTTTATTTGAGAATTTCTTCAATAGTTTTTATAAAGGTTTCTACAGGCTGTGCTCCAGAAACTGCGTATTTGCGGTCGAAAACAAAAAACGGAACTCCTTGAACTCCAATTTCACCAGCTTCTTTAATATCTGCTTGTACTTCTTTTATAAATAAATTATCGCTTTCAAGTACTTCTCTAATTTCATTTTCTTCCAAACCCGCTTCAATTCCTAATTGAATTAAAGTAGGACCGTTGTTTAAATCTTTTCCATCAGTGAAATAAGCTTTGAAGAAAATTTCTTCCATACGATCACCAATGTTTTTGGTTTTAGCCAATTGAATGATTCGGTGGGCGTTTAATGAATTTGATATAACGGCTTTGTCAAAATTATATTCTAAACCAACACTTTTAGCGCGTTCAACGACTCCTTTGTGCATTTCTTTAGATTGTTCGATTGACATGCCTTTTCTCTCAGCTAAAAACGTGTAAACGTCCATATTTGGCTGAGAAGTAATAGTTGGATCCAATTGAAAGCTTTTCCATTCAATTTCAAAATCATTATTTGGGAACACAGCAAGCGCTGTTTCCAACTGTCTTTTTCCGATATAACAAAACGGACACATGATGTCCGACCAAATTTCTATTTTCATTTTACAAAGTTACAGAAAATTTTGTTTCAGGTTTTCAAGTTTCACGTTTCAGGTTTAAAGTTTAACCGCAAAGGTCGCAGAGGTTTTTCGCAAAGGTCGCAAAGTTATCATAGAGCTTTGCGAACTTTTTGCGTTTGTAGACATATAAAGCTTAGAAAAAAAACTTAGCGAACTTTGCGGTTAAAAAACATACAGCATATGTACAAACCTGAAACATGAAACCTGAAACAAAACCAACCAAACCTTAAAATAAAAAACCGCAACTCTTTATAGGAATTGCGGTTTCTAGGTATAAAAAATGGTTGGTTAATAGCGATATCTTTTTTTTTTACAATGATAGATCTTTAATCTGAAACTAAAAAATATCCCTGTAACAGAAAGAAACTTTAATGTTAACTATTTAACATTACAGGCATTACAAGCATAGTAACTGTTTCTCCCTCTTCTAAACCATCTACAGGCGTTAAAATACCTGCTCTATTTGGTAATGACATTTCAAGCATAATCATGTCAGATTGCAGGTTTGTCAGCATCTCAGTTAAGAAACGAGAGTTGAAACCAATTTGTAAATCATCTCCTTGATAATCACAAGTCAATCTTTCTTCTGCTTTGTTTGAGTAATCAATATCTTCTGCCGAAACATTCAATTCAGCTCCAGCAATTTTTAAACGAATTTGGTGTGTAGTTTTATTAGAGAAAATCGCAACACGCTTAACTGAACTTAAGAATAAAGAACGGTCAATCATTAATTTGTTTGGATTTTCTTTTGGAATAACTGCTTCGTAATTCGGATATTTTCCGTCGATTAGACGACACATTAAGATATAATTGTCAAATGAGAAAGTCGCATTTGAATCGTTGTATTCGATTTTTACTTCAGCATCAGAAGTTCCTAAAATACTTTTTAAGATATTTAAAGGTTTCTTTGGCATAATAAAATCTGCTACTTGAGAGGCTTTTACATCTGTACGAGCATATTTTACTAATTTGTGCGCATCAGTTGCTACGAAAATTAATCCTTCAGGTGAAAACTGGAAGAAAACTCCAGACATTACAGGACGTAAATCGTCGTTTCCAGCAGCAAAAATAGTTTTACTTACCGCAGTTGCCAAAACTTCTGCAGGAACAAGTGTTACAGACGGATCTTCTAGACTTACCGCTTTAGGAAATTCTTCTCCAGCCGCATAAGCCAATGCATATTTACCAGAATTTGAACTAATTTCTACTGTATTGTTATCCTCAACAGTAAAAGTTAATGGCTGTTCTGGGAAAGTTTTTAAAATTTCAAGCAAAAGTTTAGCTGGTACAGCTACGCTTCCTTTACTTGTAGAATCGATCGATAATGTAGCCGACATTGTCGTTTCAAGATCTGAAGCCGAAACTGTTAACTCATTATTGTTTAGTTCAAATAAAAAGTTGTCTAAAATTGGCAACGTGTTGTTGCTATTGATTACACTACCTAAAACTTGTAATTGTTTTAATAAGTACGAACTCGATACTATAAATTTCATCTGTTTTATTTTATTTTTTGATGGATCTTTTAGCAAATAAAGGGCTAAATATACGGATTACAAATATATCTTAAACAATCCAAAGTATTACATTTTTTTATTAACATCTACTTACTGTACCTTCTTTTTCTGATAAAGGTAAAGGCAAGTCCGAAAACTAATAAAATTAGAATTGGAACTCCGATAGTTATGAATTGGGTCATAGTGTAGCTTTCGTAAACTTTTTCTTTATCTAATAAAGGCAGCTCCACATCTTTACTTCTAATGTTAATAAGTCCAGTATCATCCAGCAGATAATTGATGCAATTCATGATAAAGTCTTTATTGTCGTAAAGATTTCCAGTTCTTTGATCGTAACCTAATTCTACAGGCATTCTGTTTTTGTCTAATTGATTTCTTGCCAAGTCTCCGTCAGCAATAACAATCATTTTATTTGGTTTTCCTTTTGCGGTAAAAGAATTGTCTTTAAATGGCAATACTCTATTTTCAAAAGCAGAGTGGAAAGATCCTTCTAATAATACGGCAAGCGGTAAATTTCCTTTATTCAAATACTCTTCTGGAGTAGATTTTTCGGTTACCATATTCAGGTTGATTTCTGCAGGCGAACCGATAGTTTTAGAATATTGGGAAGACTGTAGCAAAACAGTTTTTTTAATTCCATTTTTTAAAGTGTCAATCGGACTTGCAAAATCGAATTTAATACCGCCAAGATTTTTAACGATCGGGTGCTGGCTTGCTGGGTAAACCTGAGGCGCGAATTTCCAGACAAAATCCTGATATTGAGTTGCACTTCCTTGTTCGCCGGTTGCCAGTTTTATTGGGCTTCCTTGTTCATCTTTTATCAAATCAGGATTAATTCTGAACCCGTATTTGAAGAACATATCATTAAGATTTAAATCTCTCGGATATGCTAAAGTGGCGCCCATATCATTATACAAACTATCCATATCGGCAGCAACTTGGTCAATTAGCCAAATTGTTTTTCCTCCGTTCATTATAAACTGATCCAGAACTTCTTTTTCTTCGTCAGTGAATTTTTCTGTTGGTTTTGAGATAATGGCTAAATCGTATTTTTTTAGCGCATTTAAAGTTCCATTTGGATCTTTTGCAACAGAATCTAATGTAAATGGTCCGATGAAATAACTTTCTCTAATCTGCAGCAGCATTTTAGCGATATGAATTTCTTTCAATTCACCGTTACCTCTTATAATTGCAACTTTTTTCTGTTTGTTTTTAGTAATTTTATTGATGGCATCTGCGATAGAATATTCTAAATGCTGAATAGATCCCATTACTTTTTGTGTAGTCGAAGCACCCATTATATTTTTCAATAATGGAATATTAACTTCTTTTCCGTTATAAACTGCGATTGCCCAAGGAAAAACCATTGCTTGAGATTGTTTTCCTTTATCGTCAACTGTTATGTTTACTGGCGTTAATCCTTTTTTGAAAAGTGATTTTGTAAGTTCGTCACTTTCTTCTTCATTTTCTAAAGGATCGACAAATTCGAAAACAATATTTTTATTATACGCTTGAAATTCTTCTAGTAATTGTTTGGTTTCCTGCTGCAAACGTTTAAAATCTGCTGGAAGATCGCCAGCCATATAAATTTTTATAGAAAGCGGATTCTCAACTTGTTTTACAATTCCTAATGAAGTTGGAGACAGCGTATAACGTTTGTCTTTAGTTAAATCAAAACGCTGGAAAAATAGTGTTCCAAGTACATTTAAAACAACTAAAATGAATATAGTAATGCCTAATGTTTTTAAATTCTGCTTTGTAGATGCTTTCATTACGCTTTATAAGATTTTAATTGGTAAACAGTAAAAGATAGAAAAGCGATTGTAATGCTTAAAAAATAAATAACATCGCGTGTATCAATAACACCGCGGCTCATGCTTTTAAAGTGATTCTGCATTCCTAAAACTGCAACAATATTGTTTGAACCAGGAATTAAAGAACTTACACCTTCAAAACCAAAATACAAGAAAAAGCATAAGAAAACAGCAATAATAAAAGCTACAATCTGATTTTCTGAAAGGGTAGAAGTGAAGATCCCGATTGCTGAATAAGAAGCTATTAAAAATAACAATCCGAAGTAAGAACCAATCGTGCTTCCCATATCGATATTACCTTCAGGTAAACCTAAATCTGAAATTACTTTTACATAAATAAGTGTCGGAACAATTGCCAAAATAATCAAAAGAAAAGAGCCGAAAAATTTTCCGTTTACAATTTCCCAGATTGATAAAGGTTTTGTCAGTAACAATTCTAAAGTTCCTTGTTTCTTTTCGTCAGAGAAACTTCTCATAGTTACGGCTGGAATTAAGAATATTAGAATCCATGGCGCTAAAGTAAAAAACGGAGTTAAATCGGCATAACCTGTATTTAGAATATTGTAATCTCCTTCAAAAACCCATAAAAATAGTCCGCTGCTGATTAAAAAAATCGCAATGACCAAATAGCCGATAGGAGAGCCAAAAAAAGATTTTATTTCTCTTAAAATGATTGATTTCATTCGTGTTTTGTTTTTATTGTTTCATGTTTAAGGTTTCAAGTTGCCTGCTTAACGTGAAACTTGAAACTTTAAACTATTTTAAACTAACCAATTTATCCACGCTCCAAGCTTCTGGCTTTGCATTGAATAATTTTTTTGTAAAATCCCAAACCGTATTAAAAAGCTCAGAATTCCTATAATTTTCCAAATCAGCTTCGGTTTCCCAATAACTGTAAGTGAAAAAGATGCATTTATCATTTTTATCCTGATACAGTTCTAAAAAACGATTTCCCTCAGCATTTCTTATTTTTTCTTTCACGGATTTAAAATTCTCCAGAAAATCAGGAATTTTTTCTTCATGAAAACTCATTTTTACTATTCTGACAAACATGTTGTTATTTTAAATTTGATAGTCCAAATTTTAGATTTTTTTAAATTGTCTAAAGTCTTACAGGTGCGCAAAAATACCAAATTTGATTGTTGTTTTTATAAAAAAATAAAATTCCAATAGAGAAATTCCAAATTCCAAACTTTAGAGTTTCCTTAATCTAAAATCTATCCCGTCCTGAGGTTTCGGGATCGGGACTAAAATCTAAAATTATTTACGAAAACTTAATCGTAATCACATCACGATAATTCAATCCTAGCAAACTATTAGCAGAACCTACTTTAGAAGGATTGCTTCTAAATATTGCGATTTCAAGAAAACCAGCTTCATTAAAAATCGCCAGTTTCTCTCCTTCATACGTTTTAATCGGATACTTATCAGAAGTTGCAATAGCCGAATAATTAGGTAAAATCGTTTTGATATTTTTAGGTTTCATTACAATTTCATACTGGCGTCCGCGTGAAACTTCTAAGAATTGTTTCTTTGAAATATTAGTGACAACGTTTCCAAAATGATCAATATAAATTATATAGCCTTTTAACGAGTTTCCGTCGTCGGCAACAATAGCTTGAAGTTCAGTTGCTTCTTTTATTGAGGTGATTTCTTTTCCAATTACATTCAATAAACCGCCTTTTGATAAATGAGAAGCCACTTGAATAAAGATATCCATATCCGTTGATTCTATCGGGAAACGATCATGAATATTTATCGCAACAATTTTTTGCGGTACGATCTTCTGTGTAAGCATGCTCAAAATTCCGTTATCGGCACAAATAAAATAGTGGTCATTCCACTGCATGGCGATATGCTGGTTCTCTTTATTGCGTTCAATATCGACGCCAATAAGGTGTACAGTTCCTTTCGGGAAGCTTAAATAAGAGGCGCCAATTACATAACTGGCTTCTGCAGTATTAAAGGGATCAATGTCATGAGAAATGTCAATTATTTGAACCTCCGGATTTTCAGAAAGTATTTTACCCTTCAGCGACCCCACAAAGTGATCTTTTAAGCCGTAGTCTGTAGTAAGGGTAATTATTGACATCATTTTGTTTATAACTATTGATAGTATTTAAATCTAATTTTCATTAAATTTGAGAAATGCAAAGCTAATAATAGTAAACACAAATTGAAAGAAAGAAAAGACAAATTGTGATTTTAAAAATTAACTTGCTGTTATAGAAGTCTCTGTGGGAATGCAGCTCCAAGTTTCTACAAAAATGGAAAACTGAAACTGCAGCTGGAAACTGAGACTAATAAAAAAGACCCGACAACCCCTAAATAAGAAAAAAGGAATTTTAATTTAAAACTACTTCATTTGAACGAAAGAATAATCGAGCTAGTAGATATTGCTCCAAAAGAATTTTGGGGCGCACAGGACAGCCATCTAGAAATTATTAAAAAGTATTACCCAAAGCTTAAAATCGTAGCGCGAGGGACAACTTTAAAAGCATTTGGCGAAAAAGAAGTTTTAGATGAATTTGAAAAAAGATTTCAAAGATTAATGCTTCATTTCACACGATACAATAATATTGATGATAATGTAATTGAACGTGTAATCATGAGTGATGGTCAAGAAGATAAAAGAAGTTACGATCATGACAAAATCTTAGTTCATGGTGTTGGCGGTAAGATTATCAAAGCGATGACGCCAAATCAGCAATTGCTGGTTGATACCATTAAGAAAAATGATATGGTCTTTGCTATTGGTCCTGCTGGAACTGGAAAAACGTATACCGGTGTCGCTATGGCGGTTAAAATGTTAAAAGATAAAGAAGTAAAAAGGATTATTTTGACTCGTCCTGCAGTGGAAGCCGGAGAAAATCTCGGATTTCTGCCTGGGGATATGAAAGAAAAACTCGATCCTTACATGCAGCCGCTTTACGATGCGCTGCGTGACATGCTTCCCAACGAAAAACTCGAAGATTACATTTTAAAAGGAATTATTCAGATTGCGCCGCTTGCGTTTATGCGCGGTCGAACGCTTGATAATGCGTTTGTAATCCTTGATGAAGCCCAGAACACCACTCACTCACAGATGAAAATGTTTTTAACCCGTATGGGAAAAAACGCTAAATTTATGATTACTGGCGATCCTGGACAGGTCGATTTACCACGAAGAACTATTTCTGGTCTGAAAGAAGCGATTTTGGTTCTGAAAGATATTGACGGAATAGGAATTATTTATCTGGATGATAAAGATATCGTTCGCCACAGATTGGTTAAAAAGGTAATTGATGCCTACAAGCAAATAGAGAATCACGACTAATTTTTAATTTTAGTAAAATGTTAAATGTAAATCGTGAATTGTGTTTTAACATTTATTAATATTCGTTTTACACTTGTTTCTTTGGAAAAGTGTAAAACGAATATTTTTTTAGGAAATAAATAAGGAAAGGGTCAATTTTATAGATGGAAAGTAAAATTATATTTGTAGTAGGTTTTATTATTTTTTTTGCATTTAAGTTTTTTGCTCAAAATAAAAATTCAGATAATAACATAAAGAAATTATCAGGAAAAGAAATTGTTGCAGAACTAAATAGATTAAATTTTTTCAATCTCACAGACAAAAAAGATTTAAAAATAACAAAGGAAGCTTTTAAAAAATCATATGATGAATTAAGTTTCTTTGAAGGTCATATGAAAGAAGATTTAAGTTTTACCGATAATAGATTTTATTTTATCGATAGTGAAACATTATTTGAAGGAGAGGGATTAATACAATATTTGGAAACTATAAAAATTTCATTTGACAAATTAAATTTAAAACTTTTAATATCAGAGGAATTTGAAAATCAAACTGATAAGCATTTACTTCATAAGATTAAATTAAACGGTAATGAATATGTAGCTTTCGATGATAATTTTGGAGATCATGATTGGACTATCGCCTATTTAAATTTTATTGAAATGTTGAATAATGAGCTTAAGATTCAAGGGAGTGAAGAACAATTTTATCCAATTAGTTCAGGGAATGATGGTAGAACAGTACTTCTAACTAGAGATTTATTTGAATTTGTAAAAGAAAATTATCCTGATGATTGGGAACATCCAAAAAACATAAATGAATGGAAAGTTGGACTTAATTTTTGAATTTCAAAATGAAAAAACCAGATGATTTCTACTTAAATCAAGAAGAACCTGTAAAAGGAATATTTTTGGCATTAAAAGAAATCATTTTGAAACAAGATGAAAATATAACGAATACTTTAAAATACGGAATGCCTTTTTTCTGTTATAAACGTAAAATGTTTTGCTATTTATGGATTCATAAAAAACTTAAAAAACCGTATATCGGAATTGTGGAAGGAAAACATTTTGACGAACCATTTCTGATTCAGGAAAAGCGTTCGAGAATGAAAATTATGATGTTTGATGTTAATGAAGATTTACCTTTAGAAGAAATTGAAATTGTAATTCAGAAAGCTGTAAACTTATATAAATTAGGAATTATAAAAGTTTAAAATATTTAAATCGCAATATTTAATCAAATAGTTAAATAAATAATAAACTTAGCCCATTTTTGGATTTCAAAGTTAGGAAACTTTGTCTAAACGAGCTTAAAGCCGTAAATTTGCATAACATCAATATTTGATAATTAATATGACAAAACTTAAAAATATAAAAGTTGTAGTAAGTGACCTTGATGGAACTTTACTCAACCCTCAACACAGAATTTCAGAATATACTAAATCAATTTTTCAAGAACTGCACAATCAAAATTACCTTATAGTTGTAGCAACTGGCCGTCATCATCTTGATGCAATGGCAATTATTGAAAGACTTGAAGTTCCTGTATATTTAGTGAGTTCAAACGGAGCTAGAATTCATTCACCAAATAAAGAAGAGCTTTTTGCTTTTAACCTAGACAGTGATGTGGTTAAAGCCGCATTGAATGTTGAAATTGATCCTGCAATTACAGTAGTTTTATTTAAGGAAAATGTTTGGCAGACTAACAAATGGAACGAAAGACTTAATTCTTTTCAAGCCGAATTAAAATACCGCCCAGAATTAGTAGATTATAAAAATCTGGAAGATTTTGGCGCAATCAAAATTTTCTTTTCATGCGACGATCATGAAAAATTAGTAAAACTAAAGGACGATGTTTTAGCAAACTCTTCAGAACATTTGCATCATGCTTTTAGTTTACCAACCTGCTTAGAGTTTATGGATAAATCTATAGATAAAGCAGTTGCAATTGAACAAGTATTAGAAAAAGAAGGTTACACTTTAGATCAAGCAGTTTCTTTTGGCGACGGATTTAATGATGTGCAAATGTTATCTGCGTCTGGAAAAGGCTTAATTATGGGCAATGCACCAGCGGTTCTAAAAGAAACTTTACCAGATTTAGAAGTTATTAAAACCAATGCAGAAGATGGTGTAGCAAGATATATTGCATCTAAAATTTTAGATAAAGAATTAGCTTCAAGTTAATTTTGAATCATATTCAAACTAAAATCCTTAAATATTTTATTTAGGGATTTTTTTATTTCTGAATCTTAAAATTTCATGGTGTAACTCTCTGAAATAATTTTAAATTTGCATTCATAAAAAACAACACAACTAGATAATGAGCAATACAATCACAACTACAAATTTTAATTTCCCAAATCAGAAATCAGTTTACCGCGGAAAAGTTAGAGAAGTTTATAATATCAACGACGAACTTTTGGTAATGGTAGCAACCGACAGACTTTCTGCTTTTGATGTAGTTTTGCCTAAAGGAATTCCATACAAAGGACAAATCTTAAATCAGATTGCTACTAAATTTATGGAATTGACTCAAGATATTGTTCCTAATTGGTTAATTGCAACTCCAGATCCAAACGTTGCTGTTGGACATTTATGTGAGCCTTTTAAAGTAGAAATGGTAATTCGTGGTTACTTGTCTGGACACGCAGCTCGCGAATATGCAGCAGGAAGAAAACAAATCTGCGGTGTTACTATGGCTGAAGGCTTAAAAGAAAATGATAAATTTCCTGAGCCAATTATTACTCCAACTACAAAAGCAGATAATGGTTCTCATGATGAAGATATTTCTCGTGAAGCTATTTTGGCAAAAGGAATTGTTTCTGAAGAAGATTATTTGATTTTAGAAAAATATACTCGTGCTCTCTTTCAAAGAGGAACTGAAATTGCAGCTTCTCGCGGATTAATTTTAGTGGATACAAAATACGAGTTCGGAAAAACTAAAGATGGTGTTATTGTTTTAATTGATGAAATTCATACACCAGATTCTTCTCGTTATTTCTATGCTGACGGATATGCCGAAAGACAAGAAAAAGGGGAGGAGCAAAAACAACTTTCTAAAGAATTTGTTCGCCGCTGGTTGATCGAAAATGGTTTTCAAGGGCAGGAAGGACAGCAGATTCCAGATATGTCTGATGAATATATTGAATCTGTTTCTGAAAGATATATTGAATTATACGAGAATATCTTAGGAGAAAAATTCGTAAAAGCTGATATCGATAATATTGATCAGCGTATTAATAAAAACGTATTAGAATACCTATCTTCTAAATAATAATTTCTGGTTTAAACTAACTATTTAAACCGTAAAGTAAAAAGAGTGCCCTGCTATTTGTATATCTTACAGCAGGGCATTTTCTTTTGTGAAGATTGATTTGAAATAGCAAATTCAAATTAAAAATATAATGTTAATTATGCAAAAAGCGCATTTCAGTTTTTCTGATTGCGCTTTCTTGTTTTAAGAGTTTTTAATTTTTTTTTCATTTTGATGCAACGTTTTGCCTATAAGATGCGTCTAATTAGAAATCATCACAATCATTAATCATTTAACAAACATCAATCATGAAAAAGAAAGTAATCATTCTGGGAACGGCTTTGGCTGTATTTACAAATTTTGCAGCAGCTTCTAATCAAAAGCCGGCAATTAAAAATCAAATTGAAATTTCAACTTACTTAGCATCACCTTTGCATGAAGCTATATGTCAGGGTAATCTTGAAAACGTTAAAAAAAGTATCGAATATGGTGCTGATGTTAATAAAATTGTACGAAATATGACGCCTTTAATGCTGGCCGCTCGTTTTAATCATGTGGACATCATTAAAATTTTATTAGCCAATGGAGCCAAACCTTCAATCGAAAATGACCATGGCTTAAAAGCATTAGATTATGCCAAATATGCAAAATCAGATGAATCTGTAGCTATTTTAAAAGGGTTGAGATAATACCATTAAAAAAAGAAAAGCATCATTGATAAAATGACGCTTTTCTTTTTTTAAAGTCTATTTTATTTTTCTTCCATTATATTTTTCAGATTTTCCAAACCTTTTTGTAAATCTTTTCCAATCATTTGGTCTAATCTAAGCATTGGAAGCATAATATTTGTTGGATACGGAATTTTACCATTTATTTCCCATTTTACTTTTGTCTGATTTCCAGAAAGAGGTTCTGTTGACATAAATCCAACTGCTGTATCTTCCATTGGTTTTTTAAAGCGAAGTGCAAAATCTATTTGTCTGTTTTCTTTTATTTTAGTTATTTCTTGTTCACCAACTCCAACTTCTTTTACATTACTTTCCCAAGAAGAAATAGAACCTACAGTTCCATCGGTACCTTTGTAACTCACTTTCATTTTCGGATCAATATTGGCCCAAACACTAAATTCATTCTGATTTCTTAATGATTTTACATATTTAAAAACGCTGTCAACTGGTTTATTAATTGTAATTTCTCTTTCAACCATATATTCTTTTGGCATAAAATAAGCCACTATTAATACTAATGAAATAATTAAAATTAAAACGACGAGTATTCTTTTTATAATAATCATAGCTATTGATTTATTGGTTATTATTTTAAGTAAAATGCTATAAATCTAATGGTTTATAGTTTGAATAGAATAGTAAAATTAAAAAATAAAGATTTCGATATACGCTGATGGACAGAATTTTGAAAAATAAAAAAAAAGTTTTTTCGAATTTATTGTAACATTTTTCATTTTTTGTAGTCTATTATAGTAAAACCATGAATTTGGTAACATTCAAGTCTTTTAATTATGGTTTTATTAAGTTACTGTTAACAATTGGTTAAAACATGGTACTTTGTAATGCATAATACGATAAAAATAGTTACTTTTACATGGAAATTAAAAATCATCATCAATCATTTTAACAACAATCAATCATTATGAAAAAATCAGTTATTTATTTAGGACTAGCCTTGGTAACATTTGGAAATGTAGCAATGGCTTCAAGTGGAGTTTCAACAATTAAAAATCCAATTGAGCGTACAGGTTATACAGCAAACCCATTAAATATTGCAATTAGTAAAGGAGATTTGCAAACCGTTAAAAAGTTTATTGAATACGGTGCAGATGTTAATCAAATCTCTGAAGATTTTACACCTTTAATGATCGCTGCTCGTTATAACAAGCATGAAATTGTTAAAATTTTATTGGAAAATGGAGCTCGTCCAAATTTGAAAAATGAAAAAGGATACACTGCATTAAAATATGCAGAATTATCAAATGCTACAGAATCGATTGCGATTTTGAAAGAATTGAGATAACAGTTTAAAAGTTTTGAGTTAGTATTAAAAAGACCTTTCTGAGCAAAAGGTCTTTTTTTATGCTTTATTTTCTTGTACAATTTATAAACAGAAAAGCACCATTACAAAGAATGATGCTTTCCTTTTTTAAATCCAACAAATTGATTTAAACTAAAACTATTAAAATTATTATTCAATTGGTACATGTTTTTTTCTGTTGAATACCCAGAATAAAATTGGAAATACCAATAAAGTTAAAACTGTGGCTGTTATAAGTCCTCCGATAATTACAATTGCAAGTGGTTTTTGCGATTCTGATCCAATTCCTGTAGAAATTGCAGCAGGCATTAATCCAATTGAAGCCATTAATGCTGTCATTACAACCGCTCTTGTTCTGGCTTTTACTCCCATAAAGATGGATTCTTCGAGCGTGAATTTGGCCTTTAAATTATGATGGAATTCAGATATCAAAATAACTCCATTTTGAATACAAATACCTAACAGGGCAATAAAACCAACCCCGGCAGAAATTCCGAAATTCATTCCTGTAATATGCAGTGCAATAATTCCACCAATTATAGCAAACGGAACATTGGCTAAAACAAGAAGAGAATCTTTAAAGTTTCCGAACAATATAAACAGCAATACAAAAATTCCAATTAAACTAATAGGCACAACTTGAGCCAAACGCGCACTGGCACGAACCTGATTTTCAAATTCTCCAGTCCATCCAGTTGTGTAACCTGCAGGTAATTTTAATTTATTAACCTTTGCCTGTGCTTCTGCAATTGTACTTCCTAAATCACGATCACGAACAGAGAATTTAACACCAATAAAACGTTTCGTATTATCTCTATAAATAAATGCTGGACCGGTAATGGTTTTAATATCGCAGATTTCCTTCAAGGGAATTTTGATGCCGCTTATGGTTGGAACTTTAATTTCTTCCAAATCTTTTTCATCTTTTCTGTATTCTTTAGAAAAACGAACACGAACATCAAATTTCTTTTCATCCTCGTATTTTTCAGTAGCAGTTTTTCCTCCAAAAGCTAATTCTAATACCGCTTGAGCATCACTTAAGGTTACTCCGTAAGCTGCCATTTTTTCACGATCTAAGATTACGCTTATTTCCGGCTGTCCCACATTTCTTAAAATTCCTGCATCTTTTATACCTGGAATATCTTTAATTTGAGCGAGGACTTCATTGGCAAGCTGATCTAATTTATTTAAATCATCACCATAAATTTTAACCGCATTTGAAGCTTTAAATCCAGCTACAGATTCTGCAACGTTATCAATTACGGGTTGGGAATAATTATAAGTAATTCCTTGGTGGACTTTTAATTTATTATCCATTTCATTAATCAGCTCATCCATAGAAATTTTTCTTGTCCATTCTGCTTTTGGTTTTAAATCAACTTGAAGCTGGATAAATCCAAAACCATTTGGGTCGGTTCCATCATTGCTTCGCCCAGTTTGCGATAAAACATTTTTAACTTCTGGAAAACTTTCTAGGTCTTTTCTAATTATTGCTGCTGTTTTAACACTTTCTGGCAATGAAGTACTCATTGGTAATTCAGCAGTAACCCATAATGCACCTTCATTTAACTGCGGCAAAAATTCCGTACCTAAAAATCCTGCAGAAAAGAAAACTGCAGCTAATAATCCAATAGAAGCAATTAATGTTTTTGCTTTATGTTTAAATGTCCAAGCAAAACCTTTAGAAACAATTCTGTCCCAAAAATTCACAAACGGATTATGTTTCTCTTTTACATTTTTATTCAATAAAATATGAGAAAGAACAGGAACTAAAGTTAAAGTGAAAATAAGTGCCCCCAATAATGCAAAACCTAAAGTAAAGGCTAGGGGAGAGAACATTTTTCCTTCTACTTTCTGGAATGAGAAAATTGGAAGTAAAGCTGTAATAATAATCAATTTAGAAAAGAAAATAGCCTTACCCATTTCTGTTCCTGTTTTTTTAATTAAGCTTCCTTTTGCAATTTTATTAAATTTTTCCATTCCCAATTGATGCGCTCGATGATCTAAAACCACAAACAAACCTTCGACCATTACGACGGCACCATCAATAATAATTCCGAAATCGACTGCACCTAAACTCAATAAGTTGGCGCTCATTCCCATCATTTTTAGACATAAAAACGCAAATAATAACGAAAGCGGAATAACAATAGAAACTGTAAAAGTAGTTCGCCAGTCGGCCATAAAAAGAAATACAACACAGGTAACCAGGATAATACCTTCAAATAAATTGTGCATTACCGTTTCGGTAGTGAAATTCATTAAATTATCTCTATCGTAGAAAGTCTCTATTTTAATGTCTTTTGGAAGAACATTGTCATTCAAATCTTTGATTTTTGCTTTTATTAAGGCAAGCGTTTCCTGCGGATTTTCTCCTTTTCGCATTACAACGATTCCTTCAACCGCATCGTCATTATTTCCAAGACCAGTTTGTCCAACCCTTGGCATAGAACTTTCGTAAACATCAGCTAGATTTTTAACCAAAATTGGGTTTCCACCAGCATCATCAACAATAATATTACCAATATCAGCTTTAGATTTTAATAAACCAACACCTCGAACGACAAAAGCTTGTCCATTTTTTTCAATTACGTCACCACCAACATTTAAATTTCCTGCATTTACAGCATTGTAAACTTGTAATGGAGTAATATTATATTTGGCAAGTTTAATAGGATCTACACCAACTTCGTAAGTTTTAGTCTGCCCTCCAAAAACATTTAAATCTGCAACACCAGGAAGAGAGCGAAGCTGTTTATCTATTACCCAGTTTTGATAAGTCAATAACTCCCTGCTGTCTCTACTGTTACTTTTTACAATATATCTGAAAATTTCACCAGTTGGGCCGTATGGCGGCTGAACATCTGGTTCTACATCATCAGGAAGAGAAACGTTTTTAAGTAAATTATTTACTTGGAAACGGGCAAAAGTATCGTCGACTCCATCATCGAAAATGATTTTAATAACAGATAATCCGAACATAGTAATGCTGCGAACACTCGTTTTTTTCTGAACTGAGTTCATTGAGATTTCGATAGGAGAGGTAACAAAACGTTCTACTTCTTCAGCACTTTTCCCATTCCATTGTGTAATTATAATAATCTGTGTATTGGTAACGTCTGGAAAAGCATCAATAGGCATATTTTTGAATGAAATAAAACCTGCCACAGCCAATAATCCAACCCAAAAGAAGGTAAATGCTTTATTCTTTAATGAAAAAGCAATAATATTTTTAATGAATTTGTTCATGTTTTAATTATTTAAAGCACCATAAATAAACAGCTGATTGTTTGTGATTACCTTTTCGTTTTCTTTTAAACCACTTGAGATATAAGTAATATCGCCAACAACTCTATATACTTCTACTTGTCTAGTTTCTATATTATTACGGTCTTTAAATACCACAACAAAGTTTTTACTTTTATCAAATACAATAGCTTTACTAGGTACGGCTATCATAGATTGATTTTCGCTAAAAGACAATTTTATATTTGCATTCATATCCGGTTTAAGCAGGTAATCCGTATTTTTCAATTTGATTCTTGCCTGCATCGCTTTAGTTTCGGGATCAATTACGTTGTAGATTTTGTCAACTTTTCCGTAAAATGTTTTATCTGGATAACTCAATGTAGTAACCGCGGCACTTGTTCCCAGTTTTACTTTATTAATATCAATTTCGTTGATGTTGGCCATTGCCCAAACTTCACTGATTTCTGCTATATCAAAAATGTTTTCAGAGCGGTCATTACGTAAAAGCATGTCTTGATTAATACTTTTTTGAATAATAAAACCACTGATTGGCGCTGTTACTTCGTAAATTGATCCTGGCTTGATATTATAAATTTTGTAGGTTTCCTGAACCTTGCTCAATTGCGACTGCGCTTTATTTACTTCAGATTTAGCTTGAAGCACATCACTTTCAGAGTTTAATTTACCATCGAATAATTCTTGGGCAACTTTTAAGTTGTTTTTAGCAACAAGCAAATCACTTTTAGCATCTATCGACTGCTTTTCAAAATCTGCTACATCGGTACTTTTTATAGTTGCAAGGACTTGCCCTTTCTTTACATAATCTCCAAGTTCAACGTTTACTTTCATTACATTTCCTCCAACTAACGGATAAACATCGATCATTTTATTGTTGTCAGCGGTAATTTTTCCATAAAAACTAAGTTCATTTTTTAACGGCTGAGTTTCCGCAGCAGCAGTTGTAGTAGTTTTTAGCATATCGTTACTTAAAACAAAAGAGGTATTTGTTTCAGGATTTTCTACTTCTTTTTTGCAGCTTGCCAGAGATAGACTTACTATTGCGATTCCTATGAATAATGTGTGTTTCATTTCTTTAATTTTTTAAAATAAATCTTTATTTACTGTACTGTTTAATTCTTCACCCGCCAACACTACTTTTTTCTTTAATTCATTTAATTGAATTATAGCTTGATTGTAGCTTTCCATAAAATCGGTAAATTCTAAAAGACTTACGTTTCTTTTCTGAAAGTTGGTCAGCATTCCGTTGTAAACAGCTTCAAAATCTGAATTTACAGTTGGTTTAATAACAGCATAATTTTGTCTCGATTCATCCCATTTAGTCCAAGCCGAAGTAATCTCTGTTTGCAGCTGCAATTCGAAGTTTTGTTTTTCAATTTTAGATTGTTCCAGAATAGTTTGAGCATATTTAATATTTCCTTTATTTTTATTCCAAAGCGGTAAAGGAATTCCAACTGTTAAGTTAGCTTCATTATTAAAGGCTCCACTTCGCTGATCGTAATTTGCACCCAATGTAATATCCGGAACAGAAAGCGATTTTTGCCATTTGACATTCAATTCGTTAGCATCAATTTCTTTTTGTTTTGCTAAATAATCTGGTCGATTGGCAATTGCTTGGTCTTCGAAACCTTTTAGATCAAACGGAATTGTTTTCAAATATTTATCAGAATCATCTTTGCTTACAACTGGAATCACATTTTCAGTTTCATTGAGCAGCAGTTTTAAGTTTGCCTGTTCTTCTATATTGTCATTAACGACTTCCATTCGTTCATTCTTAAAATTAAGATAGAGCGATTGTAAACGCACAACATCTTTTAATGGAATATTTCCCTTTTGAGCCTGAACTGAGTACGAATTAATTAAGTTTTCAATATGTACAATTTGCTTATCAGTATTTTCAAGATTCTTTGTGTTGTAATACACGGTGAAAAAACTTTTGCGAAGCTGTAATTTTAAGGTGCGGAGTAGATCGTTGAATTGAAGTTCTGCAAGCTTTTCATTTGCTTGCGCTAATCTTACTTCATTTCTTTTTTTTCCGCCAAGATAAATTAACTGTTCTACCGCAAAAACTTTCTGGCCATCTTTACCAATGTCAAAATACTTATCGCGTTCTGGATTATAAGCATTCAATTCTGCAGAAAGTGTGGGGTTATCCCAAATACGGGCCTGAATGGTTAATGCTTTTGAGGCATCGATGTTGTATTGAGATGCCAGTAAAAAAAGATTCTTTTTTAAGAATTGGCTTTCGCAGTCTTGAAGTGTGACTGTTTTTTGAGCCATTACTATTTGATTGAGCAATACAAATAGTAAGAATGCATATAGTTTTTTCATTCGTATCAAATTTATTTTATACAAATATGCTATCGGCTGACTTTAAGACACCTTAAAATCCACCTTAAAAATAGCTTAAAATAAATTATTTACGAAAAATAATACAAAATAAATTTATGTTATTAACTGGAATACTGTATGTTATGTGTGAATTATGAAGAGTAAGGATTCTATTTACAATACGAAGTCCAAGTCCAAAACCTGTTATTCCTTTCGCATTTTCTCCGCGCATAAAAGGCTGGAAAAGATTTTTTTGTTCTAACTCTGTCAAAGTTCTGCCAGAGTTAGAAATCGATAAAACAAGCAAATCGTCTTCTGTACTAATTTTAACTTTAGCCTGCTTATTATCTGAATAAACATAAGCGTTTTTTAAAACGTTTGTAATGGCTATTTCTAAAAGATTTCTGTTCCCCTCAATTTCTAATGCAGTTTCTAGATCATCACTTTCCTCCATTTCAAAAAGAATCACAAAATCTGGAAAAGTTTTGTTTATCTTTTCAATAGATGAAAATAAAATTTCGTCTATGCGCTGAATTTCATGACTTTCAGCATTTCGATTGTCGATTTTTGAAAGAATTAATAACGAATTAATTAATTCACTTAAGTGATTAACATCTGTTAATATTGCATTTAAGAAGGATTTACTTTTAGGTTTAATATCAGGATCTGCAACTGCATTTTCTATTTGTGAAGTCATTCTAGAAAGTGGTGTACGCAATTCATGCGAAGCGTGTGCCGTAAACTCCTTTTGTTTTTGGTAGGAGATTTCAATTCGATCCATCATAAAATTGAATTCGTCGGCAATTAGATCAATTTCATCTTTACTGCTTTTAGATTCAATTCTGGTATCGAGATTATTTTCGTTTATGTTTTTTATTTTTTGATGAAAAGCATTAAGCGGATTCATAGCTTTCCTAACCATGAAAGAAGTCAAGAGCCAGCAGATAGTAGTGAAAAAAATGTATGAAATGACCAAAGTATATCGAAGAAAAAGCAGTTTTCTATTTCCGTAATCATCTGTTGCAGAAATTAAAGCATAAAAATCCTTATCATTAGTATCATAAAAGACACCATAAACTTCATAATCACCCTGTTGTTTAAAAAAAGTTTTATTCTTTTTTAAATACTTTAAATCGTCAACAGACCAATTAATTTTAGCATCATCAATACTGCTGTAAATCAATTTATAATTAGAATCGAAAACTAATGTTTTTTCATCATATAATTTATTAATAGAATTTTGATCTATTATTTTAAGAAGCTGATTGTCAACCTGTTTTACGTTTACTAATAATTTTATATTAGATAATGCTTTGTTTTCAAGTCGTTCGCGAAATTCTTCTTTCCTATAATTCGAATATAAAATGAATATCACTGTAGAAGCCAATCCAAAAAGGATGGTAAACAGTAAACTAACTAAAAGTGATATTCGATTTTTTAATGTCATTCTTGATCGCTTAGATAATATCCGTAACCAACTTTGGTTCGAATAAGTTTTGTATCATGATCTTTGTCTATTTTCTTTCTCAAAAAATTAATATAAACTTCAATAGTATTTTGATTGGTTTCAATATGATAATCCCAAAGCTTTTCTGCAATAAATTGCTTTGAAAGAACCTTTCCTTTTGCATGTGCGAGAATAAGAATAAGTTTAAACTCTTTTGGAGTAAGTTTAATTTCCTCACCAGATCTAAAAACCTTCATGTCGTCTTCAAAAATCTCAAGATCTTTTATCACTATTCTGTCTTGTACCTGTTGCGGAACATCTTTTCGTCTTAAAAGAGACTGAACTCTAGCATACAATTCATCAAAGTGAAAAGGTTTTACTAAATAATCATCTGCGCCATTATCAAAAGAAGATAGTTTATCTTCAATTTCGCTAAAAGCAGTCAGCATAATAATAGGTGTCTTTTTGTCGACTTCTCGAATACCTTTGCAGACATCGATTCCGTTTGTGCCAGGTACATTAATATCAAGAATGATTAGATCATATTCATATGGTAAATATTTTTTCAGCAATAGAGAACCATCATAATAAGGAATACACTCGAACGTCTTAGAAGTAAAGAATGCTGAGATTTCCTTTGATAATGTAAAGTCGTCTTCGAGTAGTAATATTTTCATGTGAATTTATTATTTGTAAACCCGGTTAAATCAAATTCAACCGGATTTACATTTATATCTTATTTAAAATATGAAAAAGTCTCGTTATTTTCAATTTTCAAAAGCGATTCATAAATCAATTGAATTACATTTTCAACATCATCTCTATGAACCATTTCTACAGTCGTATGCATATAACGCAATGGAAGTGAAATCAATGCTGACGGAACTCCACCATTACTATAAGCAAAAGCATCAGTATCTGTCCCTGTAGATCTTGATGTAGCATGACGCTGAAATGGAATTTTATTTTCTTCTGCAGTATCAACAATCAAATCGCGTAAATTATTCTGTACAGCAGGAGAGTAGGCGATAACTGGACCTTTTCCCATTTTCAAATCACCTTCCACTTTCTTATCAATCATCGGAGTTGATGTATCGTGACATACATCAGTCACAATAGCAACATTTGGTTTTATCCTATGTGCAATCATTTCAGCTCCGCGAAGACCAATTTCCTCTTGAACAGAATTGACAATATATACACCAAATGGTAGTTTTTTATTATTCTGATGAAGTAATCGAGCCACTTCGGCAATCATAAAACCACCCATTCTATTATCGATAGCGCGGCAGACAAATTTATTTTCATTTAAAACCATAAATTCATCTGGATAAGTGATCACACATCCAACATGGACACCAAGAGCTTCAACTTGCTCTTTATTTTCGCATCCTAAATCAATAAAAATATTACTTGTTTTAGGAACTTCTTCCTTATCACGTAATCTAGTATGAATCGCCGGCCAGCCGAAAACGCCATTTACAATACCTTTTTTAGTATGGATATGAACGCGCTTAGAAGGTGCAATCTGATGATCTGAACCTCCATTTCTAACAACATACAATAATCCATCTTCAGTAATATAATTGACGTACCATGAAATTTCATCAGCATGACCTTCAATAACAACCTTATAAGGAGCATCAGGGTTAATTACTCCAACAGCCGTTCCGTAAGTATCAGTGATAAAAGTGTCAACATAAGGTTTCAAATAATTCATCCAAAGCTTTTGTCCTTCGCTTTCGTAACCAGTAGGAGAAGCATTATTTAGGTAGCTTTCTAAGAAAGCTATAGAAGTATCTTTTAAGATAGATTTTGTACTCATAAAAATATTTTTCCGCTAAAATATAAATTTGGTATTAGAGTTGTATATAAATATATAATTTTACATTTAAATTATGATTCAATGAGATTTACCAGTTTTATTTTGTTTATACTATTAGTTTCCTTTTCATCCAGTGCCCAAGTTACTCCAAAAGAGAACGAACAAATGGGGTATATACTAACAGAACAGGATTCTATTTTAAACGATACCATCCAATTACCTGAAATAATTATTTCAAAAGGAGAGAAGATGAACCCTGAGGAATTAAAACAATTTCAAATTCTTCAGAACAGAGTATATAAGGTTTATCCATATGCTAAATTAGCTTCGGATAGATTAACAGCTTTGAATAACGGAATGGCACGTTTAAAAACAAATCGTGAAAAAAAGAAATATTTTAAAATAGTAGAAGATTATTTAAATAACGAATTTGAAGAAAGACTTAAAAAGCTTTCGAGAAAGCAAGGGCAGATTCTTGTAAAATTAATTCATCGTCAAACAGGAATCACAACTTATGATCTAATCAAAACCTTAAAAAGCGGGTTTAAAGCTTTTGTGTCTAATACGACCGCAAACTTATTCGATATAAGTTTAAAAACAGAATACAAACCATACGATGTAAACGAAGATTATTTGATAGAAACAATTTTAGTTCGAGCGTTTGAGTCAGGAAGATTAGTAAATCAAAAACCAGCTAATCCCGTAAACTACGACGACCTTTCTGTTAAATGGCAACAAAGTGCAAAAGAGCTAAATAAAAAATAACTCCTATATATAAGTAGGTTCTGCAACCCGACAGGTTTTTAAAACCTGCCGGGTTTGTTTTTTTATACATATATAAGGAGAACTATAATTTAATTTAAGTGCCAAGTGTCAGGCTGAGCGGAGTCGAAGCCCAATGCTATGATTTGGAATTTGGAATTTAAAAATTAGAATTTGT
Organism: Flavobacterium sp. Root935; assembly: GCF_001429295.1. GTDB lineage: Bacteria > Bacteroidota > Bacteroidia > Flavobacteriales > Flavobacteriaceae > Flavobacterium. The sequence continues at coordinate 58,122 of NZ_LMJL01000004.1, forward strand.
TTTTAATCAGGAGCTATTCCCGCTGTCCGCTTCAATCTTTTTTAGGCGAACCCCGCCCCAAAAAGGATTTCCTCCCGAATCCTCGGGACTATCGGGGCTGGGGCCATCAGTTTTCAGAAGAAAAAATCGGCAAGAAAAGACCATTTCAAAAAAAACGAAGTAAAAAATAGAAACTTAGCGCCCCTGCGGGATTAAAAAAACATAGAAAAAACTACACTTCGGGCCTTAGTGCTTTTTCGGCAGAATCAGGCAAAGCGAAGCAAAACAGCCAAAATCCGCAATAAAGGCAAAACGGCGAAAAAAACTTTGCTATGTAAAAAACGTGAAACCAACCACTTAGAAAAAAGATTGAAAAAATATAAAAAAAAGTCTTGCAGATGTAAATAAAGGTGGTACTTTTGCACCCGCAACAA
>NZ_LMJL01000005.1 GCF_001429295.1 Flavobacterium sp. Root935
AATCTTTGCGGGCACGGATTGCAAATCCGCGCTAACGATCGAGGGTAAATCTGCGCGATCGGGTATTTATCAATGTTTATGAGAATACTTATGATCAAATAGAAGCGGTAAAGGCTACTACATTTTATAAGACAATGAGTAGCCGAAAATTTATAAACATTAAAGATATTTTAATAAACCAAGGCTATATAAAAGTAATATTAACAAAATAAAAATACTTAAAATGAAAAGTTATTTAATATTTAATCTAAATAATAAACTTATTTCATGTCGAAATACAAATCTCTTATATGATTTTTTCACTCAATTCAATATTTCTGAATCTTTAAAAAATAGTATTTTAGTAAGAGTTAATGCAGAAATGAATTTTGAACTTAGTGTTTCTGAATTACAACAATTGGAACTTGCCGCCTCAGAAAAAATAGATGAATTAGTTGCAGACGCAAACTTTGACCCTTTTAAAGAAAGATTGAGAAGATTATATCCTCTTCAATATGGTAGTGATCCTTTTATTTGGAAAGGTCTAACTTATTATTTATATGTTAAGACAAATCCCATTGATAGTAAAATATTGGAAATGCGAAGCTTTTTAGCTCATATAAAAGAATTTACGAATCAAAACCAACCTATGAGATATATTTTTAAAAATTAAAGTATTTTTTTACTCCGATCGAAATACCAAATTCAGTTATACCTAAACCTAAAACAATGCCAAATGATCATTTACAAGTCTATTTTAAATTTAGAGATAATACTTTTAAATATGTGGTTAGAGCACATACCGAAATACCAAATGTACCATTTGGGGCTGGCCAAGGTAGTGTTTGGAGGGTAGAAAGAACAATTATTAATGATGGAACAATTACTACCTATTCGGAGCACTTATGTGGTACAGATTGGATTAGAGGACACTTATATTATGATGCAATAACAAATCAACGATTAGGAACTGCCACTCCATTAGAAATAAAAATATTAAATGATAGTCACTTTAAAGTAAAATAATATGCAGAAAATAGATTTATATTCCGAATATACTGGTGAGCTAAGTATTGTTTTAAATGAAAAAACAAGTAATAACTTAGTAATATTTGAAGTTAAGATTCTTCAATTTCATTTCAATGAAGTTTTATCATTAATTCCATCGGCTCAATACAATAAAGAAAGTGTAATGTATAACTATTTCAAATGTGAAGGGTGGTATGATGGACAATGGGAATGCAAACGAAAGGAAGAATTTAAAAATCAACTTTTGTTAATAGAAAACAATGTTCCGCAAAATTTATTACATGTTTATAATGCTATTAAACAAATTTGCGCTTCCAGCATTCAAAACAACAACCAATTGTTTATTGAATTAGAATAACTTTATTGCCACTGCCGGCTCGAGCATTCCCGATAGCGCAGATTTGCAATCTGTGCCCGCAAAGTAATTTCTTCAAGATCTAAAAAAATACAATTTTAACAAAATACAAAGCAACAACTACTGAGGAAGCCTATTTTATAACTATAACCCGATCGCGCAGATATATTTCCGCAACGATAGCGCGGATTTGCAATCCGTGCCCGCAAAG
>NZ_LMJL01000006.1 GCF_001429295.1 Flavobacterium sp. Root935
TAAAGCATTTATTAAAACGTTTTTCTGGCTTAGTCTTGTAAAGATATCTATCCATCCTACAACTGTTATAGTTATAAAATAGGCTTCCTCAGTCGTTGTTGCTTTATATTTTGTTGACACTGTCTTTTTTCCTATAAAAATAAAAAGTAAAATGTAAAACTGTACTTTTTATTTTTTTTGGATATTGAAGGAATTACTTTGCCGGCACGGATTGCAAATCCGCGCTATCGTTGCGCAGATAGATCTGCGCTATCGGGTCGGGTTTTATTTAGAAGGGATTGTATCCTTTTTTTACCATATCAACATGTACCTTGATGAAATCAGATAAAGTCCTTTTTAGACTTGTAAAAGGCAAAATATCATTTCTGGTTGGTAAATGAGCTTGGTAAACTATAGGGTTATCACCTTCATCTAAATAAACATATAAAAATTGTTCACCAGGATTGTGAGCATCAATAGCAAAAAATGGTCTTGTTATGCTTTTATTATAATTTGATAGCCATTCTCTAACTTCTGTTTGTAACTCTTCTTGATTATTACCTGCATAGTCTAAGACATAACAATCGTTACCCGCAAGATACAATAATTCTCTAAGTGCTTGTGGGAATAGATTACCATTATTATAAAGTTGTTCTAAATCTTCTATTTCTTCAATAGAAATTGGTTTTATTGGAAAATTAAATGTTTTTCCGTAATGTATGGGATTATCTCTTAAATAAGTGAGTTTTTCTATATTCATGATTATTCGTTTATCATATTTTTAACATTGTCCATTCTAATTGCGTCTCGATGAGCAATAAATTTAATTTCTAAAATCTTATTTTCTGAATTGGCATATATTTTTGCCGCCTGTAAAAATTTTTGACATGATGTACAAGTATATAGTGTAGATTCTATTTCAATAACAAATTTATTACCCGTTCGCGCAGATTTACTCTCAATCGTTCGCGCGGATTTGCAATCCGTGCCCGCAACAGTTATACACAAAACAAATCATTAAAATAAAAGTCACACAAATTAATGCGCTTTTTTACACTTACAAAGAAAACAAACCAATCTTTGCGGGTACGGATTACAAATCCGCGCTATCGTTGTTATATAATTTCGATATTTGGATTTGAAACGAGTTGATAGCCAACGAAATTTACATTTCCTAATACATTTGGATAGGTATCGTTTAATAAATCAATAAATAAGTTTAATAGATTTACTAAACTTGTTGTTTTTACAGGGATGGACCAATTCATCAATTTAAATGACGGATCTTTTTTAGCATTTTCAAATTCATTAAGACTAGTAACTGAAATTTCATTTCCTAAAGATTGAATTAATGTTTTAGTTTGGTTAAATATTTCAATAATTGTTGCTTTATCTGTATCGTTGGTTATATCATCAAATACTATACTTACAAAACTTAAACATTCTCCTGTTCTATTTAAATCAAAATCAATATACATGTCTTGAACTTCTTGAGAATATTTATGTAGTCCGTTTGCTTCAAAAACTTGGCAGACATATTGACTTACCAATTGAATAAAATTTGGATTAATCCAAAAAGATTTGTCTTTTCTCTTTATTAGTACTTCACTCATTATTATAGTTTTATTCGTTAATTAGTATAAAATAATTTGGGGTATTCCTTAAGTTTTTATAAAAATAATTAGGATCATTTAATTTGTTTAAAATTAAATTCTTAATTATAGGGTCATTATCTAAATATCTTAAACCCGATCGCGCAGATTTACCCTCGATCGTTAGCGCGGATTTGCAATCCGTGCTCGCAAAGATTGGTTGGACGCAATGCAACTCAAAAAAAATTAATTTTCGTTGATGTTTTTTTTGGAAGGCTATAGATTTTTTTCAAAACAGATTTAACAAAACAACATCTAAATCATTTTCTAAGCCAGTATAATTCCTTGCCGAACTAAAATAATAATCTTCAGCCGAACTGACAGTTTTATCTTTTATGGGA
>NZ_LMJL01000007.1:0-170 GCF_001429295.1 Flavobacterium sp. Root935
TATTTGCGGGGTGCAAATGTAATATCCGTTTTCCATTCCCACAAGCTTTTTCTAATCTTTTTTCGAAAATTTCTTTTCTATTTTAGTTAGTTTTTCCTGCCGGTATTTCTGTGAACATTGCGTTGTTGCGGGTGCAAAAGTACCACCTTTATTTACATCTGCAAGACTTT
>NZ_LMJL01000007.1:303-123902 GCF_001429295.1 Flavobacterium sp. Root935
CTTATATTTTTTCCATCTTTTTTGAAAGTTTTCCTTAACACACTGATAACTCTCCATTTACATTATCAGCTTTTTTGAACCATTGTCAGTTTTTTCNCTTACGGTTTGTATTTCCTCAATTTAACCCCAATTTTGCATTCCATTTTTGCATAGTTTTTAGTTTTCAGCACTTTTTTCCGGCACTTTTTACTCGAATGATCTCTCAAATCTACTTCCCGGTCTGCGCTCAGCCTGAAAGATGTTTTTTCTCTTTATATATGTATAAAAAAATAAACCCGACAGGTTTAAGACCTGTCGGGTTGTATGAATACTTTAATTTATAATTTAATCGAAACGAATCGCTTTTACTGGAGATATTTTGGTTATTATGTATGATGGTATTAATAATACCAAAAAACAAATAGCAATAGTTAGTAAATTCAATAAAAGTATATAAATCCAATTTAGATAAACTGGAGCTTGATTTACATAGTAATTTTCAGGATTAAGCTGAATTATTCCAAAGTGCTGCTGGATTAATAAAATTGAAATCCCAATTAAATTTCCCCAGAATAATCCGCGAAGGATTAAATAGAATGCATTGTAAAGAAATATTTTGCGAACTGTCCAATTATTTGCTCCCATCGATTTTAAAATTCCAATCATTTGAGTTCTCTCTAGAATAAGTACTAATAAAGCAACAACCATATTGATTGTAGCAACTAGAATCATTACTGCCAAGATGATTACGATATTGAAATCAAACAACTGAAGCCAATCAAAAATATAACTATACTTTTCTATAATGGTTTTGGTATCTAGATTCGAAGACGTCTGCTCATAAATCTGATCACCTGCAGATTTTATATCGTTAAAGTCTTTTACAAAAACTTCAAATGCTCCAATTTGATCCTCATTCCATTTATTGATTCTCTGAATATGACGAATATCTCCTATTATATATGTTGCATCGAAATCCTGGAACCCCGAATTAAATATGGCCGAAATTTTAAATCGACGACTATTAGGAAGTTTTCCCTGCTCTTCTTTAATAAAGAATGTATTGAATTGATCTCCTACTTTTAAATTTAATCGATCTGCCAGAAATCTAGAAATAATAACATCTTCATTTAGTGCTTTTGAAAAATCAGGCAGTTTTCCTTCTACAATGTATTCATTAATATTATTCCAATCATAATCGGCACCTACTCCTTTAAACACAATTCCTTCAAATGCATTTTCAGTTCGAATAATTCCTGCCTTACTTGCTATTGCCTGAATATGGCTAACTTCTGGAACTGATTTAAAATTTGGATAAAAATCTTGTTTCTTTGAAATTGGAATTATAGTAACTTCAGAATTATTATTATCATAATTAGAAATTATAATCTGTCCGTTAAATGCCGAAACTTTATCACGGATTTTCTTCTGCAATCCTATTCCAGTTGCAACCGAAACAATCATCATAATAATTCCTATTGCAATTGCAGAAATAGCAATTTTTATTATGGGAGCTGAAATACTGCTTTTGTAGTTTTTGGCAGTAATAAGTCTTGTAGCTATAAAATATTCTAAATTCAAATTACAAATGTTTCTTTAATTATTACAACTATTCCTTTTTCAAAAGTACATCTTAAAAAGAGAAAACTAGATTCTCTTGAAAACAATTACCATTTTTTTTAATTCTACTACAACGGAATTTTCTTTTTCATCTCTTCTACTATATTAAATGCTGCTGGACAAATTTCAACGTTTTTTAATGTTAAGTGAGATATTTGATGAAACTTATTTCTATCAGTATGTGGAAATTCTCTACAGGCTTTTGGGCGAACATCATAAATCATACAATAGTTTTCGCTATCCAGAAAAGTACAAGGAACGCTTTGTAAAACATAATCTTTGTCTTCATCAATTCGAAGATATTGCTCAATAAACTGCTGTGGCTTTTGTCTTAAGTGTTTTGAGATACGCTCAATGTCAGCCAAAGTAAATAATGGGCCTGTTGTTTTACAACAATTAGCGCATTTCAAACAATCGGTTCTTTTAAATTCTGCATTGTGCAAATCCTGCATAATGTAATCTAAATTCTTCGGCTGTTTCTTTTTGAGCTTATCGAAATACTTTTTATTCTCGATATGCTTATCTTTGGCTAACTTACTTAAGTTATTTAAAATCTGTTTCAAGTTTAGAATTTAAAGTTGATCTGCAAAATTAAACAACTTTAAACTTGAAACCTTAAACTTTGAAATAAAAACAATGAAAGATCTTTTTGGAAAAGCGATATTTGATTTCTATACCAATAATTCGCCTGAAGATATTATTACAGAAACTTCGATTTCTGAAGAAGATGAAATGAGCGTTGAATATCTTTTTCGCTCTTATAACGAAATGCCTTTAATTGAACAAAAAGCACTGCAACTAGCAAAAGGAAAAACACTCGATGTGGGTTGCGGCGCAGGAAGCCATGCTCTCTCATTACAAAATGAACGTAATCTAGATGTAACTGCTATCGATATTTCGGAAAAAGCAATCGAAACTTGTCTTCTTAGAGGAATTAAAAATGCTAAAGTTGAAAATATTTTAGATTTTGAAGGTGAAAAATTTGACACCATTTTACTTCTAATGAACGGAACTGGAATTTTTGGTAAATTAAAGGACTGTAATAAATATCTAGGAAAATTAAAATCACTTTTAAATTCTGGCGGACAAATTTTAATTGACAGCTCTGATATTATTTATATGTTTGATGAGGATGAAGATGGTGGTAAATGGATTCCTTCTGAAAATGATTATTATGGAGAACTTGTATTTAATCTAAGTTACAAAAACGAAAAAGAACAACCTTTTAATTGGTTATATTTGGATTACAACACACTTCAAAATGCTGCGATTGCTAATGGATTAAATTGTGAGCTGATTCTCGAAGGTGAACATTACGATTATTTAGCTAAACTTTCTATTTAAAAAATAAACCAATTAAAATATGACCGAATTAGATTTAGAAAAATTAAAATATCCGATTGAAAAATTTATAGCTCCTAATGATTACTCTGTAACATATCTTTCAGAAAAAATTGAAGAAATAGAAAGTTTCCCAAAGAGATTAGAAAATGAAACACTTCATTTAACCGACGAACAATTAGACACGCCATATCGTCCAGACGGATGGACAGTGAGACAAGTTATACATCATTGTGCAGAAAGTCATATGAATTGTTACATTCGAATTAAATGGGCTTTAACAGAAAACAATCCAGTGATTAAAGCTTATGATGAAGTTCTTTGGTCTGAATTGAATGACAATCTAACGATGCCAATACAGCCAACACTTGATTTATTGAAAGGACTTCATTTTAGATTAGCTTATATAATGAAAAATTTATCAGAATCTGATTTGGAGAAAACTTTTGTTCATCCTTCAGATAATTCAGAAAATAAAATCAAAAAGATTATCGGATCATATGCTTGGCATGGAAATCATCATTTAGCACATATTACTAGTTTAAAAAAATATAAAAACTGGAATTAACAAAATGTATATCATTTATACATTTGTTTACTTCATGTATACAAAAAAGCCTCTTCAAATAAAGAGGCTTTTTTTGTTATGGTATATTTAAATATTTATGTGTTTGTAATGAAACTCTCCATTTCGGATTATTCATAACATAGTCAACAATAAGAGGAGTCATTTCCTCTTTTTTACTCCATTCTGGCTGAAGGAATAGGATTGCATCATCATTTACTAATTCTGCCTGCTCTTCCGCAAAGATAAAATCGTGCTTATTATAAATAATCACCTTTAATTCATGAGCGTTGTCATACACAGTCTGAGTTGGTAATTTATTCTTTTTCGGAGAAAGACAGATCCAATCCCATGTTCCAGATAATTCAAAAGCGCCTGAAGTTTCTATATGAACTTTTAAGTTTTTTTCTTTTAAGCGTTCTGTCAAAAGCGTCATATCCCAAGATAAAGGCTCACCTCCAGTTACAACAACCGTATCAGCATATTTTGCTGCATTTTCAACAATTAAATCAATACTTGTTGGCGGATGAATTGCTGCATTCCAGCTTTCTTTTACATCACACCAATGACATCCCACATCACATCCTCCAATTCTAATAAAATAAGCAGCTCTGCCTGTATGCGCGCCTTCACCTTGAATGGTATAAAATTCCTCCATCAAAGGAAGCATTGCTCCTTTATTTACTTCTAATTGTATTTCTTTTGGTAACATTTTATTATTTTAAGAATGCAAAGATAGTCAATAATATACGGAACAAAAAAACCGATAGTTTATTGAACTATCGGTTTTCTATTTATTTTGAAAATCTAGATTATTTTAAAGATTTTATTGATTGTGCAGCGTAAGTATTTGCTGGATCTAAAACTAAAGTTTTATTAAAATACTCCAAAGCTTTTACTTTATCAGTATTTGCATAAGCAGCTCCGATTGCATTATAAGCCTCAACGATTTTTTTAGCCGTTGCAGGTTTAGCCACTTCCTCTGCACCTTTTGCTGTAATTTTAGTTACGTATTCTTCATAGTTTTTGATAATCATATCATCTTTGTCTAATGCACTATTGATTCTTCCTTTGTACAAATAAGCCTCATCGTATGTTGGAGACGCTTCAAGAACTTTATCAAACGTAGCATTTGCTTTTTCTAAAGCAACTTTATCACGGCTTTCTAGAGGTTTACCAGCATTACCATAGTAAACAGAAATTCCATAATAAACAGCATCATCCAAATAATTTTTAGATTCTTTATTATTTGCTCCCAGTTCAAAAATAGATGCTGCTTGATTATATTGTTTTTTACCAAACAATTCTTTTCCAAAATCAGCAAATTCCTCAACTACTAAAGGCTCTAATTCAATTGCTTTTTTAATATCAGCTAAACCTGCATCAAACGCAGCTTGATCAATTGTACCATCTGCAGCAGTTCCTTTTTTAATTTTTGCTAACCCTAAATAATAGTAATCTCTTCCAATTACTTTATTTCCTGGAGCTTTAATGAAATCCTCGATAGATTTAATAGCTACATCAACGTTACCATTTTCGTAAGCAGCATATCCTAAATATCTGTAAATTCTAGGATTAACTTTATCTTGTGCAATCATTTTGTTTGCAACAGTTTCTAACTGTTTGTAATCTTTCACTAAGATCAAGAAATCTGCATGACGCATTTTAGAATCTAGAGAATAATCAGTTAAACTTAAATATTTCTCGTAGTTTGTAATTGCATTTTGCAAATTAACTTTAGCAGTAGAAGGTTTGTTTCTTGCCCATTTGTAATATGTTTCAGCAAGTTCTCTATAAACTGGTCCGTAATTAGCATCTAATGCAATAACTTCATTGAAAGATTTAATTGCCTCATCATATGATTTAGCACCTTTTAATAAAACTCCTAACTGCATTTTTGCTCTTAGTAAAGTATTGTCAGCTGTAAAAGCATCACGATAAGCTTTATAAGCATCATTTTGATTATTAGATCCATAATATGCATCACCAATAGCTAAAAGTGCTTGAGCATTTTGAGGATCAACTAGTAAAGCACGTTTTAAAACGTCAACAGCACTTTTATAATCAGGATTATCAGAATTCATGTAAGCTCTAGCGATATAAATAAACTCATTTACATCCTTTTTCTTCATGTCTTTAGTTGCTAAAGCAAAATTAGCCTGAGCTGCAGCTGCATTTTTAGCATCTAAATCTAATTGTCCTAAACCAATGTAGTTTAAGTTTTTCTTATCCGAAGCTTGTAATCCATTATTATAATAGATTTTAGCAGAGTCTACAACAGATTGATTTAAATAAACATTTCCTAAAACAAAATTTGCTTCACCATCTGAAGGTTTAGATTTGATGATTGATTTAAGGATTGTTTTTGCCTTATCAAATTGTTCTGCATCAATCGCTTTTTTTGCTTGGTTGATGTCTTGCGCTGTTGCCGCAGTCGCCGAAGCTACTAATGCAAGACTAAAAATTTTAAATTTATTCATCTTTATCGTAATTAATTTATTCGTTATCTTTTATAATTTCATTCCTTATTTTAAGTTTACGCCCAGGAGTCTTGTATGGCAATAATCCTGACTTCAAAACTATACGTTGACCAATATCTCCGGCTACAAATGAAGCAAATCCCATTCCTAAACCTGAATAGCCTTGACAATTGATAATAAACAAATCACGTGCCAAAGGATATTTCCCTAATGCTAAGTCATCTTGAGTCGGACTATAATATTTATCACTATTTAATCCTTTTACACTTAAAACATTTATTTTCTTGATGACCTCCGTCATATCAGGTGTCGGCTGATACAACCAGTTAACACCAATAACACCCACCATTCCCTCATTCTCAGAAACAAATTTGATTACTTCATTATTTGTTTTAAAAGAAAAAACTCCTGTCTTAGGAACTTCATTAACTTTCGCTAATTCTTTCATATAGCGAACTGTACTTGAATTAGGATTATCAAAAACTAATCCCTTGATTTTAGAATCTGGCTTTCCTTGTATAAAATCGATTACACTTTTCAACGCAATTAGTGTATCATTATTGTTTTTGCTGGAAATAAATGCAATCGCATCGTGCGCAAAAGGTGTGACACGCGGATTAATTTTGCTTTTTTCAAAACGAGCTTTTTCTTCTCTTGTTAAATCTCTGGTCGTTATCGCGACTTTAGCTTTTTGATTCAACAAATCATTTATTACTTCTGCTTCTGACTTTGGTTTAACTGTAATTTTTGCCTCATAGTAAGTGCCTTCAAAAACAGCCACCTGATCGTCTACTATTTGTTTAACTGTTTCATCGACAGCAACATCAAGCGATCCTTTTAAAATGGTTTCTTTTTCAGCTTCACTCTTGTTTTTTTGGTTACACATGGCAAACAAAAAGACAAAAATAATCAAACCTAAAGCCTTACTATATTTCAACATAATTATTCTTCTTTTGAATTAATTAATCTTAAAAATCTTATTCCAGAATATACAATCAATAATCCACCGAAAGCATATCTATATTTTGGCTCCATGTTAAGCGGCAGCTTTTTCCAAAACATAATCATTAAACCGAGTACAAGATAAATTAAAAAAAACAGTATTCCTAAAACAAGAAGAAATCGCTCTTTGAGCGATTTCTTCTGAATATTATTAAGCATATCTTTTAACATTATTCTGCAGATTGAATAGTAATAGGTAGAGAGTATAGTACCCTAACTTTTTTACCATTTTGCTCGCCAGGAGTCCATTTTGGACATTTTTTAAGAACACGAATTGCTTCTGCTCCTGTACCGTAACCGATATCCCTTAAAACTTTAATGTCGGTTAATGAACCGTCTTTTTCAACTACAAACGTAACGTAAACTTTACCTTTAAGACCTTCTTCTTCTGGAGTTTTGTAATTGTTTCCTACGAATTTGTAGAATTTATCAATTCCTCCTGGAAAATCTGGTTTTACTTCGATACCTGCTGTATTATATACAGTGTTATCTTCTTGTACAACCTCTGATACTGGTCCTTTACCAACTGGTTCATCAACAGTTAAAACTGCATCTGGATCTCCTTTGATAGTTTCAGCACCAACTTTTTTGTCTTTCAAATCCACAATTTTTGGTGGATCTTCAGTAACTTCCTCTGCCTTCGCAACCACTGGTTTTACGAATTTCACTTGATCCACTTTTGGTGGAGGTGGCGGAGGTGGTGGTGTATTTGGTTTAATTTCCTCTTTTTTCTTTGGAGGTAATTTTACCGTTGCAATCTTAATATCGTTGTTTACTTCCTCTTCAGAAGAATCAGGTAAGAAACTTGCAATAAGAGGGGCAGCAACTGCGAAGCTAAAAATAAGTGAACCGATCACAAGTGCTTTCACAGTTGTTTTACCGTTCGATTTTCTCAGCTCGTATGCTCCATATATCTTATTACGTCCTTCGAATACGATATCAAGCCACTGATTTTTTATAATATCTAATTTCATATCTCTTGATTTTTAAGTTGATAAAACTTAAGATTGCTCTTATTTTTTATCTATCAATTTCGTTTCCTCTGGTGAAAACTCAGGAACAATAGCATAAGTATCTACTCCTGAAATTGCCATCTCATCCAATATATCAACCAAATTACGGTAATTTGATTTTTTAGTTGGTTTAATGATCACTATGATACCGTTTTTAGGTTTCCCTAAAGCAGCAGAATAAGCTAGAACATTCTTTTTTTGCACTAACAATTCTCTACGGATACCATCTTTACCATAAGTAATATCTTTTGGTCCCACCTTAGGACTTGCTAACAATCCCATGTAATAAACGATTTTATTATCTCCACCTAACATTACTGTCATTGTACGATTCTCGTCTACTTTGGTATCCTTAACGTCTTCATTTTTTGGATCTTTATCTGGCAGAGACAAATCCATCGATTGAGGTTTTGACAACGAAGTAGTCAACATAAAGAATGTGATCAATAAGAATGCCAAATCCACCATCGCCGTTAAATCGACCTTAGAATTCTGCTTTTTACTTCTTACTTTACCACCTTTACCACCACCGCCGTCGCCGGTATTTAATTCAGCCATTTAGTGTATATTTTTTAATTAAAAGTCTTTTCCTCTCGTACCAGTAACTAAGTTAAAGGAATTGATTTTCTGATCTTGTAAAATATCCATAATTTTTTTAATTCTTGGATATTCTTCCTTCGCATCTCCTTTAATAGCAATCTGCAATTCTTTATCATCTAAATCAATTGTAGCTCTTCTAGAGATTAGAAGCCATTCTTTTAATTGATTATCTAATGAATCCAAAGGAATTCCAGGCTGATTTGCTTTGGTTCTGTCCGCCGCTTTCATGTCAATGATTTGCTTTAAACCTGTAACTGGCACACCAAAATCGTCCATTAATGCAAATTTGGCTTTATCTTCTTCAGAGAAAGTAATACCATATTTTGCACCAATTCCTTCAAGAGTTCTTTTACGAACCTCTCTACCTTTGATGTCAAAAAATACTTTTCCTTTTCCTACTGTAATAATCGCCAAATCTGTATCTGGCAATTTAGTTTGTACAGTAGATGCTGGAGTATCTACAGGAAGTGCTTCTGGCACTTTAGCAGTAGCGGTCAAAATAAAGAACGTTAGCAAAAGGAATGCAACATCACACATCGCAGTCATATCTGTCGATGTCGACTTTTTTTTCATTTTTATTTTAGCCATTATCTTTTTATTTTATTTTTTTGATATAAATATCAAAAATTAATTATTGTCTTAAACTTCCTCTGAATTTTCTGTAAGTATTCACGATTGTAGTACCAGCCTCATCGATAGAGTAAGTTAAATCGTCAATTTTAGCAGTAAAGAAGTTGTAAGAAACAATTGCTAAGATAGAAGTAGAGATACCTGTTGCAGTGTTGATAAGTGCCTCAGAGATACCTGTTGCAAGAGCAGCTTGGTCAGGAGTACCAGCAGAAGCTAACGCACCAAACGCTTTAATCATACCAGATACAGTTCCTAATAATCCTCCTAATGTACCTAAAGATACTAAAGTAGAGATAATAGTCATGTTTTTCTCTAACATTGGCATTTCTAATGAAGTTGCCTCTTCGATTTCTTTGTGGATTACTTCTGAAGCTTCTTCGCTGTTGAATCCTTCTTTTTTAACATCTTGGTATTTTACCAAAGCAGATTTAATTGCGTTTGCAACTGAACCTTGTTGTTTGTCACATGAAGCGATAGCAGCTTCGATGTTTCCTTCTTTAATACTACCTTGAACACTTTTCATGAATTTGTCAAGATTAGTTTTTCCAGCAGCTTTACCGATAACAATAAATCTTTCAATAGAAAAAACAACAACCATTAAAAACATACCTAATAATACTGGTACGATGAAACCTCCTTTATATACTTGTCCTAATGTATTGATTGGATGTCCTGTTTCTGGATTACCTCCTTCGAAGTTAGCAGAATCCCCCATGATTACTTTCCAAATAAACACCCCTACTAAGATACACGCTACAATAATGATTCCTGTAATCATTCCTCCCCCATTTGAAGTGCTTTCTTTTTTAACTTTAACGTTTGCCATTTTTTTTAATTTTAATAGTTTTAAATAATTTTTATTTTTTAGTTATATTTAACTTGTAGAGGAGCAAATTTATACGTTTAGTTTAAATAAAAAAACTTTTTTTAATTTTATTGACCGAAATTTAACTTCAATTTAAAAAATATCTCATTAAATTGCCACCATCATTTTTTAGATAAAACAAAAAAAAGGTAGATAATTAGAAAAATTACAACGTTTTAGTAAATATTCAAAGATTCCATTGATATCTTCTTAAAAAGCTGCGAATTTTTTTTTTATTAAATTTTCAATCAAAAAAAGCTTTTTCTTACTAAAAAAAACCACAATAAAAATGCCCAAAAACAAAGCAATACTCATATAACCATCTAAATTACAAATAAAAACATGAATAGAAAAGATAATTTTATTGCTGCTATAAACACAGGGTACTCTTCAAAGGGAGACAGCATCATCCTTGGTGGCGCAATGCTTGACGGTGAGCCACTTGCGGAAGCGCATGTGAAAATTCCATTAAAAACTTTAAATCGCCACGGATTAATTGCTGGTGCAACCGGAACAGGAAAAACTAAAACAATCCAAGTTTTTTCTGAACAGCTTTCGAATGCTGGAATTCCAGTTTTAATGATGGATATTAAAGGTGATTTTAGCGGTATTGCTAAAGAAGGAGAAGAGGAAGGTTTTATTACAGAAAGACATTCAAAAATAAACATACCTTATAATGTAGCTTCATTTCCAGTTGAACTAATGTCGTTGTCTAAACAAAACGGAGTTCGTCTGCGTGCCACGGTTTCTGAATTTGGACCTGTTTTGTTTTCTAGAATATTAGATCTTAATGATACTCAAGCTGGAGTTGTAGCGGTTATATTTAAATATTGTGATGACAACCAAATGCCTTTATTAGATTTAAAAGACATAAAGAAAGTTATCAATTATATCACAGAAGAAGGCAAGGATGAAATTACTGCAAGTTATGGTAAAATTTCAACTGCAACTACTGGAACAATTCTTAGAAAAATTATCGAATTAGAGCAACAAGGAGGTGACATATTTTTTGGCGAATTATCATTTGAAACTGATGATTTAATGAGAATTGATGAGAATGGAAAAGGTTATGTTAATATCATTCGCTTGACGGATATTCAGGACAAACCTAAATTATTTTCTACTTTCATGTTAAGCCTTTTGGCGGAAATTTATCAAAAAATGCCTGAGAAAGGAGATGCAGAACAACCTGAATTAGTGATTTTTATTGACGAAGCACATTTAATTTTCAATGAAGCCAGTAAGGCATTGTTAGAGCAAATTGAAACTATTGTAAAATTAATTCGTTCTAAGGGTGTAGGTGTTTATTTCGTAACTCAGAATCCAATGGATGTTCCTAGCGGCGTTTTAGCTCAATTAGGATTAAAGATTCAGCATGCGCTTAGGGCTTTCACGGCAAATGATCGTCAGGCAATTAAAAAAACAGCGGACAATTACCCAACTTCTGAATTTTATAAAACAGATGAATTACTGACAAGTCTCGGAATTGGAGAAGCTTTGGTTACAGCACTCAACGAAAAAGGTGTTCCAACTCCGCTTGTTGCGACAATGATGCGTGCGCCACAAAGCCGTATGGATATTTTATCTGCTTCTGAAATTGATGAAATAAACAACAAATCGAAATTGGTCAAAAAATATGCTGAAGAAATAGACCGAGAAAGTGCTTACGAACTACTGACCAAGAAAATTGAAAGCGCTAATCAAGCTGCAGCAGAGCAAGAAGAACAAGCACCTACAAGATCTTCAAAAGCAGAACCAAGTACAGCAAGTGTTGTTGGAAAATCGGTTTTAAAAGTTGTAACAAGCGCTACTTTTATTAGAGGTGTTTTTGGAGTTTTAACCAAAATCTTTAAGAAATAAACAATACCACAATGTCAAAAAACAAATATCAATTACAATATTGAAAATTGTAATTGATATTGACATTGTTGTTAAAATTATTTAGATAACAATTCAAGAATTTTATTTTCGACTTCGGTAGAATTCCAGATATTTTCGATGTTATCCAGCTTTAAAACTTCTTCCATAATTCCGTTTTGGAAATCTCCAATCGCCAAAGCTTCTGCGTACGGACGATCACTAAAAGTTACACGGCTGTAAAGCGGAATCCATTTATCTGGATGTTTATCTGAAAAGACTTTTTCTATTTTCTTTTGCAATAAGAATTTTTCATCTGCCGTTTTTGTGCTCATTTCCATGAAATTTCGGTATGAAAGTTCTGCAATTGCATCGGCATTTGGTTTACGGGAAATTTGATATTCGGTAAAGATCTTTTTCCAGTCGTCTCCAAATTTCTCTATCATTTCATTTAAAACCGTAATATCTTCAAAACCTGCGTTCATTCCTTGTCCGTAAAATGGAACAATTGCGTGGCAGGCATCTCCGATCAAAGCAATTTTATCTTCGTAAGTCCACGGAAAACATTTCATGGTCACCAAAGTACTGGTTGGATTTTTAAAGAAATCATTGGCCAGTTCTGGAATTACTTCAATAGAATCTGGGAAATTTTTCTCAAAAAAATCTTCTACCATTTTTCGATCGACAA
Source organism: Flavobacterium sp. Root935 (assembly GCF_001429295.1). Classification (GTDB taxonomy): domain Bacteria; phylum Bacteroidota; class Bacteroidia; order Flavobacteriales; family Flavobacteriaceae; genus Flavobacterium. The sequence continues at coordinate 12,944 of NZ_LMJL01000007.1, forward strand.
GTGATTCAAAAGAATTTTGACCTTCAAAAGGCATAAATAAAGTACAGGTAAAACTTCCGTCAAGATTAGGAAGCGCAATTAACATGTACTCACCTCTCGGCCAAATATGAAAAGAATTTTTATCTAATTTATGTGTTCCGTCTGCATTTGCGGGAATGTTCAATTCTTTGTAACCCATGTTTAAAAATTCCTGAGAATAATTAAACATACTCTGACGCTGCATTCTGTGGCGGATTCTTGAAAAAGCACCATCTGCACCAAAAACCATATCAAACTTTCGTTCTTCCCACTCTCCTCTTTCACTTTCGCCAATATGTAGGGTTGCGTCGCTTAAAGTAACATCCCAGACTTTCTGCTCAAAATGAAATTCGGCTCCAGCTTCTTCAGCAAGATCAATCATTTTTCGGTTTAGCTTTCCTCTGGAAATTGAGTATATAGATTCGCCTTCTTGTCCGTAATTCTGAAAATTCAGTTTGTCTACTAGATGAATTGCACGTTTGTCCATCGGAATTGCAATTTCTCTTACCGAATCTCCAACTCCAACTGCATCGAGCGCTTTCCAGCCTCTGTTAGACATTGCCAGATTAATAGAGCGACCAGAAAAATTAATTTTTCGAATATCAGGACTACGATCATAAACATGAACGGTGTGACCAGCTTTTTTAAGATAAATTGCCAGCAGTGATCCTACAAGTCCAGAACCTACAACTGCAATTTTTAGTGAAGTTTGCATCAGGGAAAATCTAATATATAAGAACGTAAAAATAAGTAATAATTACACATAAGCTTTAAAATAAACCAAATATTTGCCCATCAAGTCTAATATTTACTTGGGCATGTCCCTTCGGGTCGGGCTTTCGGCTATATCTTTTATTCCGTTTCTCTTCATAAAAGGATACCGCCTCTATCCCTCATGCGGCATCTATTTTCATAACTAAATCATGTATAATATATTTTATAGATTTCAAATGTCAATAAAAATCTTAATTAAAAATACTACTTTAGTATAATTAGAATTATTAAACAAAATATTGGCAAATCGAAAAAAAATGAACCTCTACTCAGAACATTACGTAACTCAAAAAACGGAAAGGTTCGTTAATAAAATTTGGTGTCTGGACAACAGCATCGGCGAAGACCTGATCGAAAACAAACTCGTTTTACCAAACGGCTGTTTTAATCTCGCCATTGTAAGCGGAAATGCGATAGAAGTTCATACGAGTAAAAAGAAATACGAGATGAACGAAGGCATTTACTTTTGTTCGCAAATGACCAATAAAGTTTTGGTCAATATCCAGCACAAAACTAAAGTTACAATTATACAGTTTCATGGCTGGACGCTTTCGATGTTTCCGAAATATGATTTAGGCGATTTTACAGATTCTATTGTTCATATTAATGGCGAAGAATTACCTTTTAAAATTCATACTTATTTAGATATTAAAACTTTGCTAGATACAATTAATGTATATTTTGAAGAATTGACTTTTTCAAATCCAGACAAAGATCTAGTTGAAAAAATATGTGAAATCATTAAACTTAATAACGAAGAAATTTCGGTTTCGGAAATTAGCAAAACATTAAATTTATCACAGCGATTACTGCAAATCAAGTTTAAGACCGCAACTGGACTTACAATTAAAAAATACATCCAGATTTTGAAGTTCAGAAAATCGGTTGACCAAATGGTGAATTCTGATTTAGAAAAATTAAAACTAACTGATGTCGCGCTTTACAATAAATATTTTGACCAGTCGCATTTTATAAAAAAGTTTAAAGATGTGACCAAAACGACTCCAAAAACGTTCGATCCCGATTCGTATTTTCTTTCTCAAAAAAGATAAGTATTCGCATTTATACAATTTTGCAAATAATGATTGACTTACTTTTGCAAAATCAATCATCATTCATCAATCAAAATGAAAATCAATAACACTTTTTTTCAACTAAAAACTTTTTTAGTTGGGATACTTCTCATCCAAATTCAAATCGCATTCTCGCAGGAAGAAAAAAGCTCGGCTTTGTACAAGACCATTATGTCAAAAGACAGTCTTCTTTTTAATATTGGCTTTAATACTTGCGACATTAAACAATTTGAGAACTTATACACGGACGATTTTGAGTTTTTTCACGACAAAGACAGTATTTCGGACAAGGCGCTATTTTTAAAAAACTTAAAAAATGGAATTTGTGCAACGCCCAGAAAATACAATTACCGCAGAGAATTAGTTGATGGAAGTACTGAAATTTATCCGCTTTACAAAAAAGGCGTTTTGTATGGCGCCATACAAATGGGCACGCATCGATTTTTTGAAAGCACTGCTGAAAAACCCGAAGAAGCAGGAAGCTTTGCCAAGTTTACTCATCTTTGGCTTTTAAAAAATAAAGAATGGAAATTAGCCCGATCTCTGAGTTACAATCATCAAATGACGAGTTCTACAGTTAATAAAGCAGGCCTTTTTGACAATGTTGAAGAAACAGAAAAATGGCTTAAAGAAAATAATGTTCCAACTTTAGGAATCGGCATTATTACGGATGGTAAACTAAAACAGGTAAAAGTTTTTGGCGAACTTCAAAAAGGTGTTTCGGCACCTTACAATACGATTTGGAATGTCGCATCTTTAACTAAACCGGTTACGGCTGTTGTAACTTTAAATTTAGTAAGTTCTGGAAAATGGGATTTAGATGAACCTCTTTATAAATATTGGACAGATCCAGATATTGCAAAAGATCCCTATTTAAAATTATTGACGACTAGAATTGTTTTAAGTCATCAGACTGGTTTTCCGAATTGGAGGTCTTTTAATGATTCTAACAAACTGGATTTTAAATTTAAACCTGGAACTCAATATCAATATTCTGGAGAAGGTTTTGAGTATTTACGAAAAGCCTTGGAGAAAAAATTTCACAAAACATTAGATCAGCTGGCTTCAGAATTAATTTTTGAACCGCTGAAAATGACTGATTCTCAATTAGTATGGAATGACAAAATTGATCTTTTGAGATATGCTACTAATTATGACAACAAAGGAAATGCCTATGAACCAACAAAAAATAAAACTGCCAGTGCCGCAGACGATTTACTAACAACTATTGAAGATTACGGAACATTTTTGTGCAGCGTTATGAAAGGTGACGGTTTAAGCAAAAAAGTTTTTGAAGAAATGAAATCACATCAGGTTTCAACAAAAAAAGACAAATACTTTGGTCTGGGTTTTGAAATTTATGATTTAGGAAATGAAAACTATGCTTTATCGCATGGTGGTGCAGACAAAGGTGTTCAGACTATTTTTTTACTGTTGCCAAAAACAAAACAAGGATTAGTAATTTTTACCAATGTTGATGACGGCTATAAAATTTATGAAGATATCGTTGTGCATTACCTAGGAAAAAATGGAAGAAAAATAGTCGATATCGAAACGAAATAAAGCCAATATAGACCTTATAAAGAGTAGTTTTTAGTCTATGCTCGAATTCGTTTTTTAAATTAAATGAAAAAAAATTGATTGATTGTGAAACCAAATCGAAAATCGCTCGTCTAACATTTTAAGACCTTACATTTATTTCAGTAAAAAATCGTAATTTCGACACAAAACACTGAATGTCTAACTGTTATCAGGTTTCAATCATCAATCAAAAATGAATCATTTATTTCAACCAATTATCAATCATTATGAAAAAATCAATCAAACTTATTACACTCTTTGTAGTTTTTCAAATCTCGGCTTTAAGCACTTTTGCACAAGATAAAGCACAGCAAATTGAACAGCTTTTAGCTAAATACAACGAATACGGACAATTTAACGGCTCCGCTCTCGTTGCCGTAAATGGGAAAGTAATTTTTAAAAAAGGTTTTGGTTTGGCCAATATGGAATGGGATGTTCCAAATCAGCCTGATACCAAATTCAGATTAGGTTCTATCAGCAAACAATTTACAGCGTTTTTAATAGTAAAACTAGCTGAAGAAGGAAAACTGAAATTAGATGTTCCAATCACAAGTTATCTGCCAGATTATCCAAAAGAAAATGGTGGTAAAATTACAATTCATCACTTATTGACACACACGTCTGGAATTCCGAATTATACCAGTGCGCCAAACTTTTTTAAAGATAAAGCTCGAAATCCGTATACTCCAGAAGAATTCGTAAAAACGTTTTCAAGTCTGCCGCTTGAATTTACGCCTGGCGAAAAATTCAATTACAGCAATTCTGGTTATTTTCTATTGGGTTATATTATTGAAAAAATTTCAGGGAAAACATACGAACAATATTTACAGGAAATTATTTTTACGCCTTTAAAAATGGTTAATTCTGGTTATGACCACAGCGATGTCATTTTAAAAAACAGAGCGGCTGGTTACGAAAAACAGGGGAAAAAAATTGTAAACGCTGCATATCTTGACATGAGCATTCCGTATGCCGCTGGATCTTTGTACTCAACGGTAGAAGATTTGTATTTGTGGGATCAGGCGCTTTATACAAACAAACTGCTTTCAGAAAAATCCATAGAATCTTTATACAAACCATATATTAAAGCGTGGGGCGGTTTTTATGGATATGGATGGTCAACTTATGAAGCTCCAAATGGACAAAACAGCAAATTGAATATTATTGAGCACGGAGGTGGCATTAACGGATTTAATACAGTCATTTCTCGTATTCCTGCAGATAAGAATCTTGTAGTTTTATTAAACAATACAGGCGGAACCGTTTTAGGCGAAATGAACACTGCTATTCGTGCTATTTTATACAATCAGCCGTTTGATCAGCCTAAAAAATCGCTGGCATTAGATTTATTGGATATTTATAATGAAAAAGGCGCAGCGACTGGAACCGAAACTTATAAAAAACTGAAAAATGATCCTACATACGCTATTAAAGAAGGAGATATGAATCGAGTTGGATATCAGTTATTACAAAACGGAAAAAAGAAAGAAGCAATTGAAGTTTTCAAAATTAACGTAGAAACTTTCCCAAAATCAGGAAATGCTTTTGACAGTTTAGGTGAAGCTTATCTAGCAGATGGTGATAAAAAATTAGCTATCGCGAATTACAAAAAGTCAGTCGAATTAGATCCTTCAAATGAAAACGGGAAAAAAGTATTAGATGAACTTTCAAAAAGTAAAACTAAATAACATTTAAAAAATCCTTTTAAAATTATCTCCGATAAAATAGATTCAAATCTTTTTTATCGGAGTTTTTTTGTTACAATTTCTAACATTCAAATTGGATAATTTAGCTTTAAAAATATTATTTTAGCCCGACCCAAAATAACAATTTAACCTATGAAAAATTTTAAGAAACAAGGCTTTCTGGCTGTATTTTTATGTTTATTTATTTCTTTAAACTGTTTATCACAAAACAATTCGCAAGCTCCAGCAATGCCTTCACAGCAAAACAGAATTATAATTGATAAAATCGTCGAAGCAGCACATTATAAAAATTATGTGATTGATTTTTGTTTATCGAAAATAAACGAAACTTCGGCAAAAGAAGGCTGGAATGACCAGAAAACAATGGAGATCAGTCAAAGCATTAATTATAAAAATTTTAGGGATGCGATTTACAACAGTTTTGTTGTTTTTGATGAAGTAGAACTGGAAACTTTATTAAAAGCATATGAAAAAGACACGGCTTACCAGACTAAAAATGTAATGACTAATAATAAAGTGCTTATCAATAATCTGAATATTTTTGCTACTGATATTGTGAAGGGGAAGTATATTTCTAAATAAAAAGGTGCTAAGGTTCTAAGATGCTAAGATTCTAAGTTTTTGTACTCTTTGTCAAAGTTTTAAACTTTGACTCAAAGATTCAATTTTAAGTTGTCTTCTCATTTTTGTCATTTCGACGAAGGAGACTCGAGCGATAGTGACTGGCGGAGCAAATCTCCGCGAGAAGCTCTATAAAGATTAAACTCTCTTTGCGGAGTTACTTACGGAGATTTGCTCCGCCAGTCGCTATTGCTCGAGTCTCCTTCGTCGAAATGACAATATTCTGGTTATTTTGTTTAATACAAATTTCTTTAAAATTTTGGTTTTAAACTTTTACAAAGAGTAAAAAAACCTGAAACTTGAAACTTGAAACAAAACTATTCCTTCGGTTTAAAAACCAATTTTGTTGAAGTTTTTATAATCTCTTCTTTATTCAATTTCATTTTTCTGAATTTTCCAGCGTTGTACATTTCGGCTTGGTCATCGTAATGTTTACTAAACGGATTTCCAGATTGTCCCGTAGGCAGAATACTCCAGCTGTTTTCGACATCAGAGAAATCTACAATTCTTCTGGTTGAAGGTCCTCCTTTTGTATAATACTTTCCTTCGTCGTTAAATCCGAAGAATAAATTATTGATTACTTCATTTGAACCTGGCGAATTAAATGGTCCGACATTAAATAATCTTCGAAGTGCCGCCACTTTTCCTAAAGGATGTTCGTGCTCAACGGTATGTACTTCTCCCCATTTCCAATTAGAAACAGTATTTCCTAATTGATTTTGTAATGATATAATTGCATCGTGAAAAGATTTTGAAACAATTTGTTTTCTAGTTTCTTTTACATTTTTAGTTTTAATATTATCCCACCAAACCGAATTTTCATTTTTAATTTGATTGGCAATAACTTGTTTCCCAACAGAAATTCCTAAAAAGAGATTGAAGTTTTCCTCCCCCATTTCGTCTTCAAAAGTATTTTTTAGATATAAATAAATCCATTTATTATAAATCGTTGGCGCAGTATCCTCTAAATTGTTGGTTCCTTTCCATGATTTTAAAACCTTTATGGCTTCTTTTTCTGTTGCTGAAATTGTGTTAAGATCGATGTTAGAAATCAAATTCTTAACCACATCAACGGCAACATCAGAAGTATTGTCATAAATCATTTTACTCACTGCTTCTTTATCCCAATCGGATTTTGCATCCATTAATCCTGCAATTCTTTTTGCACGATCTTCAGGCAGGTAATATCCTGGATACAAATATCCATCATCTATAGCTTCAGGCTGATTATTAGCAGAATAAACATAACCCCATTTCGGATTTTCTGATGACGGGTTTTTATCAAAATCTAGATATTCTGTAATATCATCATTCCCGCTCGATCCATCTAAAATCAAATGCGTATTTACACCTTCTTTGTGTTTATACAATTTTCCTGTTGCCCACCAAGCCACATTTCCTTTAGCATCTCCATACATTACATTAAGTCCCGGCGCCGCGACAAGTTTTACGGCATTTTTAAATTCGTCCTTACTCTTCGCATGCGAAAGTCCGTAAACTGCATCTAGAATCTGAATTGGCTGATGGGTGTAAGTCCACAACATTGCAATTGGAGTTTTCTTTTCCAAACGTTCCAAAAAATCATTCATAATTGGTCCGTGTCGGCTTGATTTAATTGTCAAGACCACATCTGAAGTATCTTTAACTTTGATTACTTTTTTTCTGGTCTCATAAGCTGCAAAACCACTAGGTGTTTGATATTGAGTGGGATCTCCAGCTTTATTCTTTTCTTTATAAAAATCGATGTCATCATTTTCGAACATTGTTAAACCGTAAGCGTAATCACGATTGTGTGCCAGTAACGGAAATGGAGTTCCCGCAAGATAACAACCATATAATTCATGTTTTGGTGTTACAATATGAGCTTCGTACCAAGTTGCAGGCTGCGAAAATCCAATATGCGGATCATTTGCAAAAATCACTTTACCACTTTTAGATTTATGAGGACCAACAACCCAGCTGTTACTTCCAATCAAAGGCGGAATTGGTGATTGATCCAGCATTGCTGTAACCGATTTTGCAATCTCTGAATATTCTTCTGTATTTTCTTTAGAAATTTTAATTTGGGTAGTATTAAACTCACCTTCAATTCCTAAATCTTTTAAATATTCGGCACCATATTTATTTTTAATATCTGTCAATAAAGGATCTGTTTTTTGCGCCATCGCAAAACTGAAGGACATATAACCAAAAATATTATAAACGTCCTTTATAGTAAACTTTTGCTTTTTTACGCCAACCAATGTAAATTCAATTGGTGTTGTTCCTTCGTCCAAATATTGATTGATTCCATCCAGATAAGCTTCCGCCAATTTATAGCTTTCACTGTTTTTGTCTAATTTGGCAATCGCTTTCGCGGAAGCTTCTTCAATACCAATTCCAGCAAAAAACTCATCATTTTTAAGCGCGACAGAACCAAAGATTTCAGATAATCTTCCCGGAGCAATTCTCCGAAGTAATTCCATCTGCCATAATCTTTCCTGCGCATGAACGTAGCCGAGCGCTGTCATGGCATCCTTTTCAGAATTGGCATATATGTGAGGAATACCAAATTCATCAAAATAAACTGTAGTTTCTTCTTGGATATTTTTCAGCTGCAATTCTCCTTCGTACTTGGGTTTTAAATGAAAAATATAAGCGCATAAACCAACTCCAATTATAATTATAAGTACTAATAAAACCAGCAGAAATTTTTTAAATCTTCTCATATTTTGCAAAAGGTATAAACGATAAGTTGGTAAAATGATGTAATCGAAAAGAAGAATAATGTAAAAATCATTCTTTTTAAAAGCCTAAATTTATGTATTTAAAACCAATCCTATAAATGTCCATATATAAAAAAATAGCAATCGGTGTAATTTCTCTTTTTCTCCTAGTGATTTTTGCCAATATAGGTTTGAATTACTGGATTAAAAAACAGCTTCCGATTATTATTCACGAGAAAAATAAAACAGCGTACAATATCAATTACGAAAAAATTGAAGTCTCTCTTTTTTCTCGAAATATCTATGCTCAGACATTATTGGTAAGCCCGAAAAACCAGCCTAAAGACAGTAAAAACGGACTTTTTTCTAAAATAGAATCTATTACAATCAAACATTTTAATGTTTGGGATTTAGCTTTCCGTGATATTATTCAAGCCGAAAGTATTATTATCAATAAACCGCGAGTGATTTTATATAAAAAAGGCGAGAAACTTATCAATAACAGCAAAAGTATTAAAAGCGAAATTCTTGAACCTTTTCGTAAGATTATTGCAGTTTCGAATATTTATCTCAATGACGGAACTGTCGATGTGGTTTCTTTGGATACCGAAAAACCTATTTTCAGCATCAAGAAAATCATTTTGAAATTAGAAGGGATTTTGCTGACGGATGCGACTTTAAAAGAAAAAATTCCGCTGCAATATGAAAGCTACACTTTAGTAATTGACAGTTTATTTTACAGACCAAGTGCTTTTTATCATATTAATATTGGTAAAATAAGCACCGAGAAAAACTTTCTAAAAATTAATAATTTCTCTAATATTCCGCAATTTAACCGCCCAAATTTCATCAAGCGTTTAGATAAAGAAAAAGATATTTATACGCTAAAATTCGATTCGGCACAAGTTTCAAAAATGGATTGGGGTTTTAAAAATGATCGTTTTTTCTTTAAAGCAAATTCAGTTGTAATTAATCATTTTGATGCGAATATTTATCGTGGCAAAATGCCGAAAGATGATTTGAGCAAAAAATACCTTTACAATCATTTATTGCGAAATATAAAATTCCCGCTTCAAATTGATACTTTGCAAGTTCTTAAATCGAAATTGGTTTACGAAGAAGAAATTGATTTCTCTAAAGGTCCAGGAATTTTAAGCTTTGATAAATTCAATCTGCAGGCAACTAATCTGCGAAGTGGTTCTGGTTTGAAAAAAACGAATGATGTAAAAATTAAAGTAAAATGTATTTTCATGAAAACCTCTCCTCTCGATGTAGATTGGAGTTTTAACGTTCTCGATAAAAATGACGGATTTCACATTCAAGGTGTAATTTCAAATTTTGATGTTCGGGCTATGGGACAATTCAGTAAACCGTATATGAATGCCTCGTTTACAGGAGTTTTTAATAAGTACCGATTTAATTTTTATGGAAATGATAATATTTCTAAAGGAAACGCTTCTTTAGATTATGATGACCTAAAAGTAAAACTTTACAAGAAAAAAGATCCTAAAAAAGAAGCCAAGCTCAAATCGGCAATTGTCAATTTATTAGTCAAAAATGATTCAAAAGACAAAGCAAAAACTGCTGAAGTTGAACTGGAAAGAATTCAGGAAAAATCATTCTATAACTTTTTATGGAGAAGCATTGCAGAATCTTTGAAGAAAATTTTGATATAGTTTTTTTTGCCACGAATTTCCATTAATTTTCACGAATTATTTTTAAAATCTTTCGAATAAAAATTAGTGGAAATTCGTGTAATTCGCGGCAACAAATTAAACCTGACAATTATCAGGTTTTAGAAAAATCCTTTTTTCAATATTTGTCTTTATTTTAACCCGAAGACAAATGACAAAAACACCTTTACATACTTTTCATATTCCTGTAATGGGTCTTGCCTATACGATTGACAGTCCAATTCGTGTTGCACAATATGGTATTTCGTCTGTTATTTCTATTGCCGATGACGATTTAATTGAAAAAATGCGTAATTTCTACAGCACTAAATTCAATATTCCTTACGAAGAAATTACCCAGAAATTTCACGATTACCGCGCGGAAAGAATTACGTCTTACTTAAATCTAGTTGACAAAATTGTAAAAGAAAAATTCGAAAGTTTTAAAACAGAATTAGCCGAAAGCAAAACTGCGCTTGAAAATTTTATGTCGATGCTGCCGAATACTTCCGACATTAAAAAAGGATTTCAAAATTTGCTGGATGACGGAATTGCTTTTAAAGAAAATATTCAGAATTATATCGAAACGCATCTTTTTCCCGGCGAAATCGACGTAAACATTATGACAAAATTAGATAAAGATAATTTTGTTAAAAACACTCAGCTTCCCGTCGAATTTAATGATGCTCATGCTGCTTTAAGAGGCTTTGCAAAAAGTAATTTAGAATCTTCTGTTGTACTTTCTGCTGGAATGAATCCGAGATTGTTCGGTTATTTTGAAAACTTCAAAGATTTTTTTCCAAACGAAAAAAACGAACTTAAAAAGAAAATCATTTTAAAAGTGAGCGATTTTAGATCGGCAATGATTCAGGGAAATTTCTTGGCCAAAAAAGGACTTTGGGTTTCTGAATACCGAATCGAATCGGGTTTAAACTGCGGCGGTCACGCCTTTGCCACTGATGGACTCTTATTAGGCACTATTTTAGAAGAATTCAAGCAGAAAAAAGAACAATTGGTACAATCGGCTCACGATTTAATGATTAAAGCTTTACAGCTCAAAAATCAAGTTTTTCCAGAAACACCTTTAGAATTAAAAATTACAGTTCAAGGCGGTGTTGGAACTGCAGAAGAACATGAATTTTTATTATACGAATATAAAGTAGATTCTGTTGGCTGGGGCTCTCCATTTTTATTAGTTCCCGAAGCAACATCTGTAGATCAGGAAACGAGAAGTTTATTAAAGAATGCCAAAGAAGACGATTTTTACCTAAGTCACATTTCGCCCTTAGGAGTTCCTTTTAATACTTTGCGTGGCACGTCAAACGAAATCTTAAAACAAAAACGCATCGAAGAAAATAAGGCCGGAAGTTCTTGCCCAAAGAAATTTTTGGCTCTAAGTAAAGAATACGATCCACACGGAATTTGTACGGCATCCAAAAAATATCAGGATATTAAACTACAAGAATTAGAAGCAAAAAAAGATTCTCTAACTATCGAAGAATTCGAAAAAAGCAAAATTAAAATAACAGAGAAATCTTGTCTGTGCGTTGGTTTAGCAAATGCTTCTTATCTCGAAAATGATATCAAAATAAAAGGCCAGTCGCAGGGTGTGGTAATCTGTCCGGGACCTAATCTGGCTTATTTTGATCAAGAAGTTTCTTTAAAAGATATGCTGCAGCACATTTATCAAGGAAAATCGATTTTGAGAACTAATGACCGTCCGAATTTATTTGTGAAGGAATTAAAAATGTATGTTGATTATTTTAGAAATGAAATCGAAACTATTTCTGGCGAAGTAACGGCCAATCAGCTTAAAAAATGGAATTCTTTTAAAACAAATATTCTAGAAGGAATTGAATATTATCAAAATTTACTTTCATCTACTTTGTATTTTAAGAAAGAAGAAGAGAAAATACGAAATCAATTCAATTTCTATAAATCAGAATTGAATGCCATTCAAATTCCAACATTAGAATTAGCATAAAACAAAACGCCGATTTAGGTTTCTAAATCGGCGTTCTTATTATAAAGATTTAATATCTATTCTTTTTTATTTTTGCTGTCAATAACAGCACCAGTTCCTGTTCCTAAAGCAGCACCAGCCAAACCTCCAATAATAGCTCCTTCGCCTTTTTTCTTGCTGACGATTGCTCCGGTTGCGGCACCAACTCCAGCACCAATTACAGCACCTTTAGCAGTTGCACTCCAGCCTTTCTTTTTCGTTGTAGTCGTTGTTGTTGCTGTATTTCCGTTTGCAGCTTGCTGATGCACCACTACAACTTTCTCTTTTTCAGATTCAACTTTTTGCTCTTCTTTTATCTTAGCCATTTCTGTCTTCATTGAATCGATAACGCGTTGTTTATTAATCTCAACTTTCATTGAATCAATACTGGCTTGCTTGGCTTTATTTAAATCTTGTTTACTTTGATTTTGACAAGAAGTTAAAAGAATTGCCGCCATTATTATATATAAGCCTTTCATGATTGTAGTTTTAATAATTATACATTACAAAATACGGAATATCCGCCATAATGATTGTTACAGAATTTTTTCGAAAGTTTATAAGATTAGAAGATTTGATACTTAATTATTAATTATTGTAGTTGATTTATTAATCGCACAAAAGCGCAGAGCCGCAAAGTTTTTTTCTCATCACTACTTTCTTGCGGAATATAAAAAAAGGCTTTAGCCAAACTATAAAAGTTTGGCTAAAGCCTTTTTGATTATGTTTTATTCTCATCCAGCTAAAGCTGGACGCTATTCAAACTTTAAGATTAAACTTTGCGGCTCTGCGAGATTCATTAACTTTTACTTCCCTAAAATTCCTGTTTTTAGAATTTGCCCGAAGTCGTACATATCTTCGTAAGAACAATATAATGGAACTGGAGCTAAACGAATTACATTTGGTTCGCGCCAGTCTGTAATTACTCCGTTTTTCATTAAATAATCGAACAAACTTCTTCCTTCTCCATGAAGAAAAACTGATAATTGTGAAGCTCTTTCTGCAGGGTTTGAAGGCGTAATAATTTCAAAATTCCCTTTTACTTCTTTGTCAATTTCGTGCAGAATAAATTCTAAATAAGAGGTAATATGATCACGTTTAGCAATTAAAGCGTCCATTCCAACCTCAGCAAACATTTCTACCGAAGCCAAATATGGTGCTAAAGAAAGAACTGGAAGATTACTAATCTGCCATCCTCCTGCTCCATGAACTGGATCAAAGTTAGGTTCCATTTTAAAACGGCGTTCTTTATTGTGTCCCCACCATCCTGCAAAACGAGGTAAATCTGGATCGTTGTGATGTCTTTCGTGAACAAAAACTCCAGAAGCATTTCCAGGTCCTGAGTTCATATATTTATAACTGCACCAAGCTGCAAAATCTACATTCCAATCATGCAGTTCTAATTTAATGTTTCCAGCAGCATGTGCTAGGTCCCAGCCTACTTTTGCACCCGCTTTTTGTCCTGCAGCAGTAATAGTTTTTATGTCGAAAACTTGCCCCGTATAATAGTTTACACCTCCAATTAAAACCAAAGCCAGTTCATCGCCAACTTCTTCAATTTTTGCTAAAACATCTTCAAGACGAATATTGTGTTCGCCTTCGCGGCGTTTAATTTCTACGATAGCATCTTCTGGTTTATATCCATGAAAATGAACCTGACTCTGAAACATATATTGATCTGATGGAAATGCTTTTTCTTCGCAGATAATTTTATAACGCTTTCCTTTTGGCTGATAAAAAGAAACCATCAATAAATGAAGGTTTACCGTCAAAGTATTCATTACAGTAACTTCAGACGGAAGTGCACCTACAATTTTACTCAACGGTTCTGCAAATCTTTCCTGATAATCCCACCATGGTTTTTGTGCATAAAAGTGACCCTCGACAGCCAATTCTGCCCAGTCATTCATTACTTCGTCTACATAAGCTTTGGTGCGTTTTGGCTGTAATCCTAAAGAGTTTCCTGTGAAATAAATAACACGTTTATCATTCACTTTTGGAAAAATAAATTCGTTTTGATAATGATTTAATGCATCTTGAGCATCAAGTTGTTTCGCGAATTCGCGTGTATTTTGAAAAGTCATTGTGTTTTTGTTTTGGATGCTAAAATAACAAATTTTGTTTGTTTTGTTTCAGGTTTCAAAATTTCAGGTTTCAAGTTTCAGGTTTCAAGTTTCAGGTTTCAGGTTGATATGCTTTGTGTGTTTAACCGCAAAGTGCGCAAAGATTTTATCAAGGTTGACGTTTACAAACACTAAGTTCGCAAAGCTTTGCGTTCTTTAGCACTTGGCAGACACAAACTGAGCAAAAAAACTTTGCGCACTTTGCGGTAAATCACACGAGCGTTAACTTAAAACCTGAAACTTGAAACTTGAAACAAAACTATAAAAAAAAGAAAACCCGACAGGTTTTAAAAACTTGTCGGGTCTCTTTATAAGATAAATTCTAATTAAAGAATTAACATCGCGTCTCCGTAAGAATAGAATTTGTATCCTTCTTTGATCGCTTCGTCGTATGCTTTTTTCATTAAATCATGACCACAGAAAGCAGAAATCATCATTAATAATGTTGATTTTGGTGTGTGGAAATTTGTAATCATACAGTTTGCAATACTAAAATCATGAGGAGGGAAAATAAATTTATTTGTCCATCCTTCGTACGGATTTAAAGTATTTTGAGAAGAAACAGAACTTTCGATTGCACGCATAGAAGTTGTTCCTACTGCACAAATACGTTTTTTCTTTGCTTTTGCCTCATTTACAATATCACAAGCTTGTTGATTGATAATCAATTCCTCTGAATCCATTTTGTGTTTAGATAAATCTTCCACCTCAACTGGGTTAAAAGTTCCTAAACCAACGTGTAAAGTTACCTCAGCAAAATTTACTCCTTTGATTTCTAATTTTTTCAAAAGGTGTTTTGAGAAGTGTAAACCAGCAGTTGGCGCTGCTACAGCTCCTTCTTCTTTTGCGTAGATAGTCTGGTATCTTTCAGCATCTTCGGCAGTTACTTCTCTGTTGATGTATTTAGGAATTGGAGTTTCTCCAAGTTCTGTCAATTTGTTTCTAAATTCTTCATAAGAACCATCGTATAAGAAACGTAAAGTTCTACCACGAGAAGTTGTATTATCAATTACCTCAGCAACTAATGAATCGTCGTCACCAAAATAAAGTTTGTTACCAATACGGATTTTTCTAGCAGGATCTACTAAAACGTCCCAAAGGCGTTGCTCAGAATTTAATTCTCTTAATAAGAAAACCTCAATTCTGGCTCCAGTTTTTTCTTTGTTTCCGTACAAACGCGCAGGGAAAACTTTTGTATTATTAAGAATTAAAACGTCTCCATCATCAAAATAGTTGATAACGTCTTTAAACATTTTATGTTCGATAGTGTTTTTTTTACGGTCAATTACCATTAAACGAGATTCATCTCTGTTTTCTGCTGGAAATTCAGCCAAAAGTTCTTTCGGTAAATTGAAATTGAAGTGTGATAATTTCATATTTGAAGTTAGATTTTAAAATATCAATCTTAGACTTTTTTATCTAAAATTTTAAATCGCCTGCAAATATACGATTGTGAGATAGGCGTTGTCAAGTGTTTTGACGTTTATTTTCAAAAGTCCTTGATTTTGTGCTGTTTTAGCAACTATTTAAAATGTTTTTTTTTTCTTACACAAACCTGTTCAACGTATTATTGTCATTTCGACGAAGGAGAAATCTTCGGAAGTAGCTCGACAAAGATTGGATTTTCGTTGCGGAGTTACTTACGAAGATTTCTCCTTCGTCGAAATGACAAACTTTACGATTATACTCAAATTCGAACATAAAAAAACCTCTAGTTGAAACCAGAGGCTATGTTTTATTGCACTTTTATTTAAATGAACTTATATAATTTATATGGTTCAATTATTTCTACAATTCTGAAACTTGGAAGTTCAAAGCTTTTAAATCGTTCCAGAAATCTGGGTATGATTTAGAAACTACTTCTGCATCATCGATAATAATTGGAACCTTTATTGCTAAAGGTGCAAAAGCCATTGCCATACGGTGATCGTTGTATGTTGCAATATGAACATCGTGATTAATATTTTCAGAACGTTCTAAAGTCAAGCTGTCATTGGTTACAGAAATATTGGCTCCTAATTTTGTAAGTTCGATTCTTAGCGCTTCTAATCTGTCCGTTTCTTTTATTTTTAAAGTATGAAGACCCGTTAAGTGACATCCAATGCCTAACCCTAAACAGGTTACTACAATTGTCTGCGCAATATCTGGTGTATTATTCAATTCAAAATTTACGTCTTGATAATTGAATCCAGCTACTTTTTCCAAAGTCATTTTGTTATTTTGGAAAGTAGTTTTCACTCCCATTTTTTCATAAAGTGAAACTAATTCTGAATCTCCCTGCAGGCTGTTTTCTTTATAACTGCTTAGAGTTATTTTGGCAGCATCAGACAGCGCCACTAAACTAAAGAAATAAGAAGCCGAACTCCAGTCTGATTCTACAACCATTTCTTTTGATTCGACTGCTTCTTTTGGAAAAACTTTGATCACGTTTCCTTCAAAACTAGTTTGAATATTTAAATCATTCAAAAGAGCCAAAGTCATTTTAATGTATGGAATTGAAGTGATTTCTCCTTCTAAAGTCAATTCTAAACCATTATCTAGTTTTGAAGCAACTAATAAAAGTGCCGAAATATATTGACTGCTCACATTTGCAGCTAATTTTACTTTTGAAGCAGTAACTTTTTTGCCTTTGATTCTGATTGGCGGATAACCTTCTTCTTTCTCGTATGAAATCTCAACTCCTAATTGAGCCAAAGCTTCCACCAAAATTTTGATTGGACGTTCCTGCATTCTGCTTGATCCTGTCAGCACCACTTCTCTGCCTTCGTTAACCGAAAAATAAGCAGTAAGAAAACGCATTGCTGTTCCTGCATGATGAATATCTACAATTTCATCATTTCCTGCTAATGCTTTCTGCATTACTTCGCTGTCATCGGAGTTTGAAGTATTGGCTAAAGTGATATTTGGAAATAATGCTTTTAGTAATAGTAAGCGATTCGTTTCACTTTTAGAACCGGTGATATTTAGTTGCGAATCATCAATCGTGAATATTGAATTCGTGCTTAATTTTAAATTCATTTTTTTAATTGTAAGTTGTGAATTTTGAATTATGAATGATTAGAAACATAATTCAGCCCCGCAATTTACCACTCCCCATTCATAATTCAAAATTCAAAACTCATAATTCAAAACTTATGAGTGATATTTCACAATTATTTCAATTTATCGTTGTTTTTATGACGATCTTTATCTCTAACCGATTTTAAGTCCATTTTTTTATCAAAAGCGGCTTGTAAATCGATTCCTGTTTGATTTGCCAGACATAAAACCACGAAAACGACATCGGCTAGTTCTTCGCCTAAATCTTTGTTTTTATCACTTTCCTTTTCTGATTGTTCTCCGTATCTGCGCGCAATAATTCTTGCTACTTCACCTACTTCTTCTGTTAACTGAGCCATGTTTGTTAATTCGTTAAAATAACGAACACCATGTTCTTTTATCCAGGTATCAACATCTAATTGGGCATTTTTTAAATCCATCTTTAAGCTTTTTTTAGAACAATTTTTTCGTTTTGACTAGCAATCATTTTCTGAAAAAGAATTTTCAATGTATTGTAGTGCTCGGCTGCAAAAATACTATTGTTAATGTCTTTTGAAAAGCTAAACTGAATTTTGTTTCCTTCATTTAAAACATTTAACATTGAAACTCTACAGGCTTTATTTTTTCTTCTAATCCGGCATTAGTATTTTTCCAAGCTCATAATCATGAGCCTGGATATTTATACTATTAGTAGAGATCTAAACAGCATCTTAAATACGTTTTAAAACAATCTTTTCTGTTTGTTTTTCAATCATGCCTTTGTAATATTCTTTCAGCATTTCATATTGTTCTGTGGTAACGATTGCTTCATTTATTTGATGAGCTATACTTAATTGAAGTACATTATCGTTTGCGGCAATATTAAATTTAAAACTTCCTAAATTATTTTCCATATTATAAGCAACTGCCGCTGGGAGCGTTTCTACCGTATAACCTTCTGGAATTTTAATTGTAATATTGTATTTATCTAAAAACGGATAACCAAAATCTACTGGATACTCGCGAACATCCTGCTTAAATGGATTTTTGTCTTTAGCAAAAAACAGCATTGGGTTCACATAAATTTTACCGCCAATAAGTTCGCACAAATTATTTCCGGTAAATGAGTAAGTTTCGATAGCAGGAGCTAATAAATCTTTTTCATTTGTTCTTGAGTATTCGCTTATTTCGATTTTACCACTATTATTTTCAAGTTTCTCTAAATACTCTTCTTCTTTTAATTTTTCGAAATTCTCTCTCGTAATCATTGCATTATAATCTGAGCATTGTCTTCTGGTTTTTCCTTTAACATGTCCTTCGGCATCAATATCATAATTCATAAAAACAATATCATTTGATGCTTTTTTAGGCATTAAATCTATTTCTTGTGATGAACCATCTTTTCTAATTAGCCTTCCCATCCAGTTTAATGTTCTAAAAGGAAGAACATTCGGAGTTGAATATTTATCGGTTGCATCTAATAAAATATAGCCGTTTGGAGTTTCAACTGCTGCAACTACATAGTCGAAAGCATTTCTGTTTGGAAACAATGCAATTCCGTTAGAACGCGTGCTTAATAAAACAGGATTTGCTGTTAAACCTGAAGAACGCAACATTGCAGTAAGCATTAAATTGATATCGGCAATATTTCCTGTTTTTTCTTTATAGGCTTTTTTAACGCCATTATCGCAACTGTAACCCGTGTAACCGTTCCATTTAATGTTTGCCTTTACAAAATTCAAAATTGCCCAGATTCTTTCATCCTGCCCATTTATACCTGCCAGCATTTTTTTTAAATCCTCTTCAAAATAACCTGTTTTATTAAGTTCAGGACCAAAATCATCATATTCGTAAATAGTTTTTACTACAGAATTCCAGTCTGTAGAAAACTCTTTCATTGGACTGTTCGGAAAATGAACAAGCGATAATTCATGCTGTACACTTGAGGTATAATTTTCAATATTATTCACAAAACTTTCGTCTTTTAGTGCAGGAAAATCTTCTGCCACATAAGTTATTTCTGTTTCCAAATATTCAAATTTATCAGATGAAAATTCAGTCTTAGACAAATATGTACCAGTTCTTTCTTTACTATTAATAGTTATTGATCTTGGATTTTTTAATGTTGTTACTTTTGGAAAAATATAACCTTTTTGTCTTGGATTAAAGACATAATATTCCGGATATGCGACTTTAAGTTCAGAATAATTTATAGGAATTGAGGTCTGAAAATCCCAATCGCGAATTATACCGGGATTTGGACATTTAATCGTGTATCGAAATTCGATTATTGAACCTTCTTTTACGTTGGGCATTGTAATCTTTTTTTGTCCTCTGTACTTAGAGATAACTTCATCAAACGATCCGTCGCTTTTCAACTTAGTTTTTTCAACTTTACCATTTACCAGATTATAGGTAACTGCATCTGTAAAAAAGACCCTTTCTTTTAAATTTGTCGTGTTTCGATACCAAACTTGTTGATTGGCCCATTCATAACCTTCTTTTTTATAGATTTTAATACGGGTTTCGACATCTGTCATCATATAGAAGCCGTCATTTTGATCGTATTCCACTTTGGAAACTCCTTTTTTATACAAAATTGCCGCTACGGCTGAAGTATCTTTAGGATGTGCTTTCTGTTCTAATTCTGCAACAGAAACTTTCCCTAATCTAAAATCCTGTGAAATCGCTTTGGGAGCGATTAATAAAATCACAGACAGGCTAAAAAGTTTAATAATTTTCATTGGTTGTTTTTGGTTATAGTTTTAATTCTTGGTTAGTATTATTTTGGCGTTATCATTTCTAGAAACCTGCTCCATAAACAAACGGTATTCGTCATATTCTTTATTTGAATATTTTCCTTTGTTTAAGAACATAGATCTTTTATAGGTTATTTTGTTGTTTTCTTTTTTAAGGATTTCTGTTTTATATTCTCCGAATTTTCCTTTTAACTCATAATTTTGAGGCAGAAATTCGACACTAAAACCTGCTGGCAGATTTATCTCAATTTCATCTGTATCTAAATAGCCACGCTGAATTTGAAATGGATTTTTACGATTTCTAATGCGCTTTACATTTCCGGTATATTGGTTGAATGCATCGACAACAAAAATCATTTTATTTCCAGAAACAGCCCCATAATTTGATGCACTTAACTGAACATCTTCGGTAAAAAGAATATTCTCTTTATCATTCGTAAAAGTTATTTTACCTAATTTTAAATTATTGATGTTATCCCAATATTCTTTATAATGTTCTTCTTTTTCGTTTGGCTGTAAATTCTCAACTCTGGATTTAGCAGCATATTGACTTCCTTGGGAAGCTATTTTTAAAGTACCAGAAAAATTTCCATTCTCATCAATTGTATAAGTTCCTTTTCCTGTTTGGGTATTTCCTTTATCGTCATAAATTTTAGTTCTTACAATTTCTCCGCCTTCTGGCTTTACTACCAAAACATCTCTATCGTCTGTAAAAGTTCCTTGATAACCAAAAGGATCATCTTGACTGGTACATTCCAGCCATATATAATTATCTTTATCTGGAACAGCAAGAATCATGTGGTTCCCCTGCATGGAAACAAAATCCGATTGAATATCTGATTTATAGCGATCTCCGTATAAAATTGTATTGTATGAAGGAACATCAACAGCCTGTAAAAGTGCTTTTGTATAATTTGACAATGCTTTACAATCTCCATAACCTAAACGATCTACATCTGTTGCGAGCATTGGTTTCCAGCCGCCAATGCCTACCGCAATATTTACATATCTAGATTTCTTTTGAACATAATCGTAAATAATCTTTGCTTTTTTGACAGGATCTTTTTCATTGCCAACAAGTGCTTTTATTTTTGTTTTAGTTTCTTCTGGTAAAGTTGTAGTTCCGGTTAGGATTTTTTCTCCATACCATTTACCAAAAGCTTCCCAAGTGGTAGCCGTGCCATCGACTCCTTCTAAATGGAAATGTTCGAGTCCCATCATTACTTTAGGAAAAAGATCTGTTTGAGAAGGACTAAGATCTTCTTGCTTTTGAGCTAGGATATTAACAGCTGTATAACTCAGTTTGGTATCTGTATCAACTGTTTTTGTTATATTAAAATCAGAAAAACGGAACTCTTTCTTTTTAAACCCCAGTTCTTTAGGGAAAGTAACATTCAGCGCACATTTTTCTACACTTAAATAATAACCGCCTAAAAAATACCATTGTGGTATAAATGCAGTGTTTGAAGTCTCCACCTCACTAGTATAAACAATTGTAAAAGGATAAGAAATAGGAGTATAATCTAAATAAAGTACTCGATTATCTGAAAAAAGGGTACTCCCGCTTACGGCGCTTTGATCTTTAAAATCTTTTCGTTTGATTTTTTTTATTTCGTTTCCGAATGCATCATAAACAACGGCTTCAATACTTTTTATGGAAGTTGTTTTATCATAATGCTGAAAAGCGTCAATATCGTTTAAACCCTTATTATTTAAAACAGAAACAACTCTTTGTACTTTTATATTCATACTTCGTTGCGAAGCAATAACAATATCCATCTGGTCTAAACGAAGAACAGCATTGGCGTTTTCTTTAAGACTATCAGAAATTTTTAAAATGGAATAATCGCTCTTTTGAGCAAATGAATTAACCGTGATTATAACAAAAAATAACGCGCAAAAGAGGTTTTTCATTAGTAGGTATTTTCGTCAAATATATATTATTTTCAGAAATCCTTAACAAATGTTTAATAAAATTTTACTCTCTATTTTTGCTGTCCATTATTATGGTAACTGGTCCATCATTTAAGAGATTAACCTTCATATCGGCACCGAAAATTCCTGTTTGAACTTTTTTGCCCAATTCTTTTTCTAGAGATTTTACAAAGTTTTCATACATAGGAATTGCAAAATCTGGTTTTGCAGCTTTTATATAAGATGGGCGGTTGCCTTTTTTAGTAGAAGCATGAAGTGTAAACTGACTTACTACAATAATATCGCCGTCAATATCTTGAACTGAGCAATTCATAACATCATTTTCGTCTCCAAAAATTCTCATTTTTATAATCTTTCCAGAAAGCCAATCAATATCTTCCTGAGTATCGGCGTCTTCAATTCCAACTAAAACTAATAATCCCTTTTGAATATCTGCTGTTGTTTGACCTTCTACAGTTACTGATGCTTCTGAAACTCTTTGGATTATTATTTTCATTATTTATCTGGAGTGGCTTTTACACCATGATTAAAAGATTATTTGGATTTTATTTCTGGACGTTAGATACACAGCAGTACATCTTTACAATTGGAATTTGGAATTTTAAAAATTGATTTTTTATTTTCTCGTTTCATCACTAGCTGCACGATCTTCACCATAAGTATCGGTGCGATAATGCTCGTCATCTCCTTCAAGGATTTTAAGATAACTATTGTAACGTGACCAAGCGATTTCGTCTTTTTCTAAAGCTGCTTTTATCGCACAATGAGGTTCCTCTTTGTGTAAACAGTTGTTAAACTTACATTGGTCTTTCAGTTTGAAGAATTCTGGAAAATAACCGCTGATTTCAGATGGCTCCATATCGACAATTCCGAAACCTTTAATTCCTGGTGTGTCAATAATTCGAGCATCAAAAGATAAATCATACATTTCGGCAAAAGTAGTCGTATGCTGTCCTTGTTTGCTTTGTTCTGAAATTACAGTAGTTTTTAAATGCAGGCTTGGTTCCATTGCATTGACCAAAGTTGATTTTCCAACTCCAGAATGTCCGGAAAACATGCTTACTTTTCCAATCATCATTTCCTTTAACTGGTCAACGCCTTTATTTTCTGTTGATGAAATTCTAAGACATTTATATCCAATTTCGGTATAAATATGCTGCAAATACAATTGATCGTCTAAAGTTTGCTCGTTGAGTGTATCAATTTTATTAAAAATCAGGATAGCTTCAATTCCGTATGCTTCTGCCGTAACCAAAAAACGATCTATAAAGCTCGTCGTTGTCGGCGGATTATCAATAGTAATCAATAAAAAAACCTGATCAATATTCGATGCTATAATATGAATCTGCTTAGATAAGTTAACTGATTTACGAACGATATAATTTTTTCTTTCATGGATATTATAAATC
Source organism: Flavobacterium sp. Root935 (assembly GCF_001429295.1). Classification (GTDB taxonomy): domain Bacteria; phylum Bacteroidota; class Bacteroidia; order Flavobacteriales; family Flavobacteriaceae; genus Flavobacterium. The sequence continues at coordinate 36,341 of NZ_LMJL01000007.1, forward strand.
GTTCCCGTAACAGCATCTGAAGTTTCTTCTAATTCGTAATCGACAATATCGCCTACAGCAATTGGGTTGGTACTTTTGATACCTTTCATTCTGAATTTCCCTTTCATACGGCATTCTATAAAATCGCCTTTTTCAGATTTTACGGTATACCAGCTTCCTGTAGATTTATATACGATTCCTGTCATTCTTTAATTTTAGATTGTTGTCCCGAAACTTCGGGATTAGATTTCAGATTTGAAAACTAAATCCCTGCAAAGATAAATGAATAATTTTAAACATAGCCCAAGGTTTCAACCTTCTGAATTGATTGAGATAAACGTTCCGCCATTAAGATTCAAACGTTGGTTGATATAATCTAAAAACAAAAATCCCCAAAACTTCTTTCAAAGTAATGGAGATTTTAAAAAACAATCTATCTTCAATTAATGTTATAAGAAAATTTAGGGATCTTGTTTTCAAAAACTAAAATTAACTTATATCACTTATATGGTTCAGCAAAATTATGCGTTGAAAATTTTCTCTTGATGACCAATACTTTCCTGGTGAATCGCTTTGAACATTCTCAAAACAAACTCTTCAGTTAGACCTTTTTTCTCACCTTCTAAAATCATTTTTCCTAAAATTTCGTTCCAACGGTTATTTTGTAGAATCGCTACGTTTGCATCTTTTTTCACCTGACCAATTTCGTCAGCCACTTTCATACGTTTTCCTAATAATTCCAATAAGTTAGCATCCAAAACATCGATGTTAGCTCTTAGTTTAGTCATTTTTGAACTGTACTCATCTGTAGTATCATCCGTTTTTCTGATTGTCAAATCTTTAATGATTTGTTTCAAAGCGTCTGGAGTAACTTGTTGCGCAGCATCAGACCAAGCGTTGTCCGGATCGTAGTGTGTTTCGATAATCATACCGTCGTAGTTCAAATCTAAAGCCTCTTGCGTTACTTCGAAAATCATTTTACGATCTCCTGTAATGTGAGATGGATCAATGATCAATGGTAGATCAGGGAATTTATTTTGCAATTCGATAGCAATCTGCCATTCTGGAATATTTCTGTATTTTGTTTTTTCGTAAGTAGAAAAACCTCTGTGGATAACTCCTAATTTCTCAATTCCAGCCATATGTAAACGCTCAACACCACCTAACCATAAAGCTAAATCTGGGTTTACAGGGTTTTTAACTAAAACGATTTTATCTGTTCCTTTTAAAGTATCAGCAATTTCCTGAACTGCGAAAGGATTTGCAGTTGTACGGGCCCCAACCCATAAAACGTCGATATCGTGTTCTAAAGCTAGTTTACAGTGTGCTGCAGTCGCAACTTCAGTACCCATTAATAAACCAGTTTCGGCTTTTGCTTTTTGTAACCATTTCAAACCAATTTCTCCAACACCTTCAAAGCCTCCCGGACGCGTTCTTGGTTTCCAGATTCCAGCTCTGAATACACTAACTTTTGAATCTTTTAATTCGTGAGCAATTTTCAAAACCTGATCTTCAGTTTCTGCACTACAAGGTCCAGCTATCACAAGTGGGTGATTTAAATTGAAATCTTCTAACCACTTTCTCATTTCTTTCTTATTTTCCATCTTAATTCTAATTTACTTTTTAGTTGTTGTTAATCCGTTTAGTATTTCTTTTATTTTATTTGTGCTTTCCATTTCTTCAAAAATGGCGTTGTAATTTTCATCTTTCAACAAATCCCTAAACCGACTGAGATTTGAAATATATTCTTCTAATGTTTCCAGAACGTGTTCTTTGTTCTGCTTAAAAATCGGCGTCCACATTGCCGGCGAACTTTTTGCCAAACGAACCGTGCTTTCAAATCCACTTCCCGCCATATCAAAAATATCCTGTTCGTCTTTTTCTTTATTCATTACCGTTTTCCCAAGCATAAACGAACTAATATGTGACAAATGCGAAACGTAAGCAATGTGTTTGTCATGCGAAGTCGGATCCATATATCGAATCCTCATTCCGATTTCGCTGAAAAGCTTTAATGCTTTTTCCTGCAATTTAAAAGTGGTTTTTTCCACTTCGCAGATAATATTTGTTTTTCCTTTAAACAAACCTCTTATCGCTGCCGAAGGTCCCGAAAACTCCGTTCCTGCTATCGGATGTGTAGCGATAAAATTTCTTCTTTTTGGATGATTGGCTACTGCTTCACAAATTGGCTTTTTCGTTGAACCTACTTCAAAAACAATCGTTTTATCTCCAACCGAATCCAGAACTTTAGGCAAAACTGTCAGCGCCACATCAACCGGAACCGAAACAATTACAAAATCGGCTTCAGCCAAATCTTCGAAACTTCCTGCTTCGTCGATAACTCCTAAATCAATTGCTTCCTGCAAATGTTTTTCGTTATTATCAATTCCAAAAATTGTCGAATCAGGATGTTGGTCTTTGATGTCCAGCACCATCGATCCGCCTATTAACCCTATTCCTATTACGTATACTTTCATACTATTTCTTTAAATTCCAAAATTTTAAATTCCAAATTCCAATTAAAAAGGCTTTTCCCGAAGCTTCGAGACGCTCAGCCTGAAAATCTAAAATCTAAAATCTGATATCTACAATTACTAAAATCGATCTATCGCTTCCTGTACTTTTTCCTCTTTCACACACAATGAGAATCTAATATATCCTTCACCATTGCTTCCGAAGATTGTTCCCGGTGTAATGAAAATATGTTTCTCATATAATATTTCGTCAATGAACTTTTCTGATGATTCGATTCCTTCCGGAAGTTTTGCCCAAACAAATAATCCAACTCCTTCTTTATACACTTCGCAGCCTAATTTTTCTGCTAGTTTTTCTGTTAATTCTCTTCGGCGTCTGTAGATTTTGTTTTGATCTTCAAACCACGATTTATCACATTTTAAAGCCGCAATCGCACCTTTCTGAATTCCGTAGTACATTCCGCTGTCCATGTTGCTTTTTACTTTTAAGACAGCATCAATAATTTCAGGATTTCCTAAAACCATTCCAACTCTCCAGCCTGCCATGTTGAACGTTTTACTAAGTGAATTCAATTCTAAAGCCACATCTTTTGCACCTTCAACTTGCAATAAACTCATCGGGTTATCATTCAAAACAAAACTATACGGATTGTCGTTGATCAATAATATATTGTGTTTTTTAGCAAAAGCAACCAATTTTTCAAATAACGCTAAACTTCCTCTCGCTCCAGTCGGCATGTGCGGATAACCCAGCCACATAATTTTTACTTTCTCCAGCTCTAATTTTTCTAAAGCTTCAAAATCCGGTTCCCAGCCATTTTCTTCTTTCAAATCATAATAAACAGGAACTGCCTGAACCAAATTGGTTACTGAAGTATAAGTTGGATAACCCGGATTCGGAATCAAAACGTGATCGCCTTCATTTAAAAATGCTAACGAAATGTGCATAATTCCTTCTTTCGAACCCATCAGAGGTAAAATCTCATTATTAGGATTCACTTCAACACCAAACTGATCTTTATAAAAATCTGCCATCGCCTGCCTCATTTCTGGTAATCCCTGATAGCTTTGATAACCATGCCCGTTTTCGTCTTGAATTGCTGCAGCGACTGCTTCAATTACTGCTTTTGACGGACTCAAATCAGGGCTTCCAATTCCCATATTGATGATCGATTTTCCTTCAGACTGCAATTGACGAACTTCTCTCAATTTTGATGAGAAGTAGTATTCTTCAACTGTATCTAATCGTTTTGCTGTTGTAATCATTTCTATATTGCTTTAGGCCGTAAGCTCTAGGCTTTAGGCTCTTTTAAACTTTCTATTTTGGACTTTAAGACTTTCGACTTTCCAACTTTAAGACTGACTCAAAGGTTTTGTATTCTTGTATTCTCCCAGAACTTTTAAATATTCTGCCATTATATTCAGTAATGCTTTTGCTTTTGCAAAGTCTTCATATTTCTCGAATGTTACGTCTACGAAAAATGAATATTTCCAAGGTGTTTCGATTTTTGGAAGTGACTGAATTTTTGTCAAATTCAGTTTGCAGTCGCTCATTACGTTTAAAACTGCTGCTAAACTTCCTCTTTTATGATCTAATTCAAATTTGATTGAAGCTCTGTTGATTTCGTTTTCTGGCAAAAATGAATTTTGCTTTTTGATAATAACAAAACGAGTCATATTGTTTTTGATCGTTTGAATTTCAGGAGCAATGATTTCCAAATCATACATTTCAGAAGCTACTTTACTTCCTATTGCCGCAATTCCGGTTAATTGTTTTTCCTGAATTCTTCTTGCTGTTTCGGCAGTATCTTTATCTTCAACCAATTTGATGTTTGGATATTGCTTTAAGAAATCCATGCATTGCAAAAGTGCCATTGGGTGCGAATGAACTTCTTTTATGTCTTCAATTTTCTGACCTTTTAAAGTCATTAAATTTTGGTGGATGCTCAAATAATGCTCTCCAATAATGTGTAAATTATTCTTGTCAATCAAAGCATAATTCGGAATAATTGGCCCTGCAATCGAATTTTCAATTGCCATAACTGCTTGCTCTGATTTTCCAGAAAGCAGACTGTCAATCAATTCTTCAAAAGACAAACATTCATCAATTTCCACATTTTCAGAGAAATACTCTTTCACAACCTGATGATGAAAAGAACCTTTTATACCTTGTATTGCAATTTTCGTTGTCATATATTCAAAAAAAAATCCTGATTTGCATCAGGATTGTATATTAGTTTTATTTGTATTTTATATTTCTCAAATAACCATAGCACAATCCTTACTTCTACTAAAGAAGAAATAAAAAGAGTTGCTAAAATAAAAACGGTTATTAGACATTTTGTTTGTGTTTTTCAATAAATTCTCTGCGAATGTATAAATTATTTTCACCGCACCAAAAAAAATAATGCTTTTTATGAAACAAAAAAGGATTTCTTAACAAATTTAGGAGGTTTTGTAGGATAATATAAAAATATCGGCTTGAAATGAGATATTTACAATTGAGGTTTTTAAGGTTCTGAGATTCTGAGTTGCTAAGGTTCTAAGGTTTTCCTTATTTAAATAGTATTTCGAAGATGATTTACCAGCAAAATTGGTTTGTTTTTCATTTCGACGAAGGAGAAATCTCCGCAAGTAACTCCGTAATCAAAAGCGCCAATCTTTGTAGAGTTTCTAACGGAGATTTCTCTCCCGAAGCCTCGGGATCGAAATGACAAGATTGCGATTATGTAAACAATCCCGAAACCGGCTTATTAGAAATCCCAATCTTGAAATAATCGAAATTCATTTTTTCTTTTAGTAAAGAAGCATAAACACTTCTAAAATCTATTTCGTGTATTAAATCGCCATTATCTAAGTCGGCTAAGTTTGGATTATTGCCTAAAATCGTTCCTTTATTATTTCCTCCTATGATAAACATTGGTGCTGCAGTTCCGTGATCCGTTCCGTTTCCGTTGTCTTTTACACGTCGCCCAAATTCTGAAAAAACTACAACTGTGACATTCTGTAATAACTGCGCTTCTTTTAGATCTGAATAAAAACTATATATGGAATCGTTTAAGTCCGTCAATTTTCGTTCGTGAATCGAAAGCTGATTATCATGCGTATCAAATCCGTTAAGCGAAGTGTAATATACTTTTGAATTTAAATTTCCTTTTATCAATCGCGCAATCCATTCTAGGTTTTTAGATAATTCTGTTTTAGGATAACTGATTTCTGTTTTCGATTTTGCTAACGCTTTCTGAATTTCATCTGATCCCTCGGTAACGGAATTAGCGATTTTTCGAACAAAATCTAAATGCGGATTTTTAGACAAAGTCACATTTTCTTCTTTAGATTTCACTTTAAATCGATCCGGATCTTTTACCGTGATAAAATTAGGCTCTACTCCTTTTAAAGCTAAATTATCAATCGAATCTAAATTAATTCCCGCCGTTGCCTGATGTCCGTTACATTGCAGATCTAAAAATCTTCCCAACCAGCCTTCGTTTACATATTTATTAGAATCGGTTGCTGTCTGCCAAATTTCCTGACTTCTAAAATGCGACCGAATAGGTTCTGGATATCCGACATTCTGAATTACAGTTAAATCTCCGTTTTGCTGCATTTGAGCAAAATCTTTTAACGACGGATGAAAAGCCATTCCTCTATTCTTTCCCACAACGGCATCTTTATTTAATGCAATTTTTGTTCGCAATTCATAATATAACGGATCTTCAAATGGAATAAAAGTATTCAAACCGTCGTTTCCGCCATTCAACTGCACAAAAACAATACACTGCTCGCCAATTACTAAATTTGACTGTGAACCAAAAGCGTGTAAAAAATCAGGAAGAACAAGCATCCCACCTGTAAATGTTCCTGTTAATGTTAGAAAATCTCTTCTGTTCATGATTCTTATTTTCTAGATTAATTGATATTCGGGCAATTTTGTGATGTAATTGAAAACTCTGACTACAGCAAAATCAGCATGAGGATCTTTTGGGTCGAAATCGTATTTCAAAAGATTTTCCATGTCTTTTTGAGCCGAATTGCTGACAGAAAACAACAATCTATCTGACAATTCAGCAATAATGTTTTTATTATTTCCATTTGAATCAAAAACGACTTTTACCGCAGTTTTTTCATATTCTGATTTTTCTTTTTCGACGCCGTTTACCATAGTTTTTAAAACCTTTCTGTTTAGGCTTTTACCACTGCATAATAAATCGGATGTATTGTTTCTTTGGAGATAAATCTGCGAAGTCAGCCATGAATTTCCGCCATCCCAGCCTTTTACATTGATCTGATTATACAAATCCATTCCCTGCTGTTTTATAAATGCCATAATTGCGGCATCATCAACATTCTCAATCTGCAATTCATCGCAAAGCTGTAAAATATAGACCAACGGGTCTTTAATCTTATTTCCCGAATTCTCTTTTTTAAATTCTTCTGTAAAAATCTTTGTCAGCAAAGGCTCGATTTCAAACTTTTGCTTCCGAAAATAATCTCCGTAATAAACTACCAAATCTTCCGGCGGATTATCATAAATAAACCATTTCAGGATTTTTCTGGTAATGAGGTACGGAATGTTTTTCTGTTCGAAAATAATATCGACTAAGTCGTCTGCTTTCCAATTTCCGGTTTTCCCGAAATAGGTTTTATCACTATTATCTTCAATGTTTTTTCTGTAGACGGCGCCGTCATCACCAATATTCAAACCGGCCAAAGCTTTGGCGCCGTTTTTAATATCCTCTTCGGTGTAATTCCCAATTCCGATGGTAAATAATTCCAGCAATTCACGGCTTAAGTTTTCGTTGATTTTGCCTTTTTTATTATCGCCATTATCGAGATAGCGCACCATTGCATTCGATTTCAGAATCTGCTTGGTTAAATCTTTAAAGTTTCCAAAAGCATTTTCGCGTAAAATCATATTGTGCTGATAAATCCAGTAATTGATTTTTACTTTTTGAGAAGTGGAAACGAAATGATTGTGCCAAAAACAAACCATATTCTCGCGTAATGGAAATTCGTCATTACGCATTTTGGCAATCCACCACTTTTTAAGTGCGGCGGTTGCTTGATTTTCTTTTTTCTGAATTTCCTTTTTGGTTTCTGGATCTGAATTTTTGACTAATTCCCGAACTTGCTTAAGCTCTAAAGTGGTTTTAGGCTGATCTTGCAGAAATGCTGGCATTTCTGTGTCAAACTTTGAATCGTAGGAATGCTTTAGAAATTTTTCTAATCCGAGTTTTTCAATTGTTGAAGCTTGTTTTCCTGAAAAACCTAATCGAAGGGACCAAAGACTGCTTTTTTTCATCGTTCAGAAATTATTACAATAAGACTTGACTTTCTTTTAAAGGTTTAATTTTAAAAGATGCTAAGTCGCTAAGATTCTGAGGTGCTAAGTTTTAAAAGTCTTTGGTAATATTAGAACGGTGAATTTTTTGAGATATTGTTTATTTAATATTGAGCAATCATAATCAGCCCGTGGTTTCAACCACGAGTTATGTTATTAGAAGCTCATCTATGAATTCTTTATTTTCACTAACATAAAGAAAATAATTACCTCTCTTAATCTGATTCTTGCGAAGTTCTAATTTGATCTCAATACAAGGAGTTGGAATAAAATCGTGGTCAATCAAAATAGAGATTGATTTTGAAACAATCATATCGAATTTAGTATCTTCATATATTGCTGAATTTATATTGTGAAAATATTCCAAAACGAGATTGTAAAACTCTTTTTTATTCTGAAATATTCTTTCTAATAAATCCATTTATTTCAAATTATAATTTAATTGACAGCTCTAAATGACCTCCCAAACCAAGCTCTACAATTTTCTGCAGGGTCGAAAATTTAACTTCTTTTACGTTATTCTCAATCTTAGAAATATACGATTTTGTTGTTCCCGCTTTTAATGCAAGTTCTTCTTGAGTCATTCCTTTTTGAAGTCTGGCTTCCTGAAGCAATACCCCAATTTTAAAATTTTCATAGCCCGCTTCTAGTTCGTCACGTTTTGGTGTTCCAATTTTCCCATAATGTTGCTCTTTAAACTCTTCTAAGGTTGTTAGGTTGTTATTTTTCGTTTTCATACTCCTTTTTAATTTTTAAAGCTTTTTTAATTTCTTTCTTTGGTGTTTTCTGAGTTTTCTTTTGAAATCCATTAGCTAATACAACTAATTTTCCCTCATCAAAAAAACAAAAAATTCTAAAAATATCATTTCCTTGTTGTATTCGAATTTCATAAAGTCCATCTGTGTTTTCAATAAATTTCAAATACGTTTCGGGAATTCTATCGAGCTCTTCAATTAAATTAATCGTCCAAACAATTTTTTGTTGAACTTTTTCTTTTTGTTTGACAAAAAATTCATTGAAATAATTTTTAAAAAAAATGACAGTTCTAATCTTTTGATTATAACTCATAAAGTACAAATGTATAAAAGTTGCACCAAAGTACAACTCATTGATCCTAACATTTAAAATAATGAAGCTTCTTCCCTATTTACAATATTTCGTAAAACATCAGTAATAGTAACGGCATTACTTTCTTCATATCCTAGTGCAATAGCTATTGCCTCTAGCGCACTCGGATATTTATCTGATGAGCTAACTGCCAATCCATTCTCTAAAATTTGATTTCTCTGTATTTGAATTGCTAATGATAAAATTTCAAAATCTGATAGTTTAGAATATTCTTCTTTTAATTGTTTTGCAATTCTATTATACGTATCAATTTACATTTTCATATTTGTATTATTTTTACTATTAAAAAACAAATATAAAATAAAAAAAAGCAGTTATCACTATAATAACTGCTTTTATATTTTTAAAGATCTAAAATCTCAAATCTAAACTATAAAATCATTAAGACCCACACATTTCACAATCCTCAGGATCTGCCGCTTGCGCTTTTAAAAGCATTGCTTTATAATCCTCAACGCTGATTGCTTCAGTTTCTGCCACTAATGATGGAGCTGTTTCTTCTTTTTTGTCGTTGTTCAATGTGAATTTAATCGCATCTACAGCCGCTTTTGTTCTTAAGTAATACATTCCTGTTTTTAAACCAGATTGCCAAGCATAGAAGTGCATTGACGTCAATTTAGAATAGTTGGCATCCTGCATGAACAAGTTCAACGATTGAGATTGGTCAATAAAATATCCTCTTTGACGAGACATATCGATAATATCTTTCATCGACATTTCCCAAACTGTTTTATAAAGATCTTTCAAGTCTTGCGGAATCTTATCTATATTTTGAACAGATCCGTTATGACGCATAATTTCTTGTTTCAAATCTTCGTTCCATAAACCTAATTTTACTAAATCCTCTAGTAAATGTTTGTTTACTACGATGAACTCTCCAGACAATACACGACGTGTGTAAATATTTGATGTATAAGGTTCGAAAGCTTCGTTGTTTCCAAGAATTTGAGAAGTTGATGCTGTTGGCATTGGCGCCACTAATAATGAGTTACGAACTCCGTGTTCAACCACTTCTTTTCTTAATGAAGCCCAGTCCCAACGACCAGATAATTCTTCATCTTTCATTCCCCACATATTGTATTGGAATTCTCCTTTAGACATTGGAGAACCTTCAAATGTAGAATATGGGCCTTCTTCTTTTGCCATTTCCATAGAAGCAGTTACAGCAGCGAAATATAAAGTTTCGAAAATCTCTTGGTTTAATTTTTTAGCCTCATCACTTGTAAACGGCATACGAAGCATAATGAAAGCATCTGCTAAACCTTGCACTCCTAATCCAACTGGACGGTGACGCATGTTTGAGTTTTCAGCTTCTTTTACTGGATAGTAGTTTCTATCGATTACTTTGTTCAAGTTACGAGTTACACGTTTTGTAACATTGTAAAGTGCTTCGTGGTCGAATTTTCCGTTTTCAATAAACATTGGTAACGAAATAGAAGCTAAGTTACAAACTGCAATTTCATCTTTAGACGTAAACTCCATAATCTCTGTACACAAGTTAGAAGAACGAATGGTTCCTAAATTCTTGTGGTTCGATTTACGGTTTGCTGCATCTTTGTACAACATATATGGAGTTCCAGTTTCGATTTGAGATTCTAGGATTTTCTCCCACAACTCACGAGCGCGGATAGTTTTTCTACCTTTTCCTCTAAATTCGTAATCTGTATATAAAGCTTCGAATTCATCTCCGTAAACATCATATAACCCTGGACATTCGTTAGGACACATTAAAGTCCAAGTTGAATCTTCCTGAACACGTTTCATGAACAAATCTGATGTCCACATCGCGAAGAATAAATCTCTCGCACGCATTTCTTCTTTTCCTGTATTTTTCTTCAAATCCAAGAAATCGAAGATATCAGCATGCCAAGTTTCGATGTAAATGGCAAAACTTCCTTTACGTTTTCCTCCACCTTGATCTACGTAACGAGCCGTATCGTTGAAAACTCTCAACATCGGAACAATTCCGTTTGAAGTTCCGTTTGTACCGCGAATATATGATCCTGTTGCACGAACGTTATGAATAGATAATCCAATTCCTCCCGCTGACTGCGAGATTTTTGCTGTTTGTTTTAATGTATCGTAAATACCATCAATACTGTCATCCTGCATTGCCAAAAGGAAACAAGAAGACATTTGTGGCTTTGGAGTTCCGGCATTGAACAACGTTGGCGTTGCATGCGTAAAGAACTTTTTAGACATTAAATCGTAAGTTTCAATTACCGATTTTAAATCGTCTAAGTGAATTCCAACAGAAACACGCATTAACATGTGCTGTGGACGCTCTACGATTTTTCCGTTTATTTTAAGAAGATAAGAACGCTCTAAGGTTTTGAAACCAAAGTAATCGTAATTAAAATCTCTTGTGTAAATGATGTGAGAATCTAAAAAAGCAGCATTTTCCTGAATCACTTTATATACGTCATCAGCAATTAACGGCGCGTCTTGACCGTTTCTTGGATTAACGTAGTGATACATATCTTTCATCGTTTCTGAGAAAGATTTTTTTGTATTAGAATGTAGATTTGAAATTGCCACACGAGCTGCCAATTGTGCATAATCCGGGTGAGCAATAGTCATAGATGCTGCAGTTTCTGCCGCAAGGTTATCTAATTCAGAAGTAGAAACTCCGTCATACAATCCTTCGATAACTCTCATCGCTACCTTTACCGGATCTACAAGCTCATTCAAGCCGTAGCACAATTTTTTGATTCTTTCTGTAATCTTATCAAACATTACGGGCTCTCTGTGGCCATCTCTTTTTACTACATACATAAGCTTACTAAATTTAGTTATTGAAAAAATGAAAGACACTAGAAAAACGGTTTCCAGCACTTAAACATTGCGTGTTTTTAAATTATTTTTTGAGAATTACCGAATTCTCAATAGTTACTCGTTTCAAATTCGAAAATCGAATTTAAATACGTCAAAAATTGTCATTGAATCTGCGATTTGGGAAAGAGATTCAACCTTAAAATATTCTGTTAATCTTTTTTTTCAGCACCTCTAGAAGAGTAGATGCTAAAAGTATTTTTGTTGTCTAAAAATCTGCATCAAATGAAATTTTCTGAGCATCGCTATCTGTGTTCATCACACCAGATTTTTGATACTCGGCAACACGTTTTTCAAAGAAATTAGTTTTTCCTTGAAGAGAAATCATGTCCATGAAATCGAATGGATTCGCTGATCCGTAAACGCGCTCGCATCCTAATTCAACCAAAAGTCTATCGGCAACAAACTCTAAATACTGTGTCATTAAACCAGCATTCATACCAATTAAACTTACCGGAAGAGATTCAGTTACAAACTGTCTTTCGATATCTAGTGCATCAACAATAATTTCTTTAATTCTTTCTTTTGGCACTTTGTTTACCAAATGGTGATTGTGAAGGTGAACTGCAAAATCACAATGTACGCCTTCGTCACGCGAAATCAATTCATTAGAGAAAGTTAAACCTGGCATTAAACCGCGTTTTTTCAACCAATAAATTGAACAGAAAGCACCTGAGAAAAAGATTCCTTCAACAGCAGCAAAAGCAATAAGTCTTTCAGCAAACGAATCAGACTCGATCCATTTTAAAGCCCATTCTGCTTTTTTACCAATTGCAGGGAAAACTTCCAAAGCATTAAATAATTCTGCTTTTTCTGCTTCGTCTTTAACGTAAGTATCTATTAATAAAGAATAAGTCTCACTGTGAATATTCTCCATCATAATTTGGAATCCGTAGAAAAACTTCGCTTCTGCATATTGAACTTCATTTACAAAGTTCTCAGCAAGGTTTTCATTTACGATTCCGTCAGAAGCAGCAAAGAATGCTAAAATATGCTTAATGAAATATCTTTCATCGTCATTTAGCTTGTTATTCCAGTCTGTCAAATCTTGGTGTAAGTCGATTTCTTCAGCAGTCCAAAAACTTGCTTCCATTTTCTTATACCATTCCCAAATATCATGATGTTTAATCGGAAAAATAACGAAGCGGTTTTTATTTTCTTGTAATATTGGTTCGATTTGTGACATGACAGATTCTGTTAATTTTTTTATTGAATTTTTACTGATTCAGTAGACTACAAAGATTGTCATTTAACGTCAAAAATGAAAGCCAAACTTATTCACAATTTGACGTAGTTTTTAACAACGTTAAATTTTCGAAACATTTTCATACAAATAATTAATCTACTGTAAATGAATTATTTAAACACAAGAGTTATCTCGTGAAGCCCCGTAAAATATAGACTTTTTAATATAAAAAGCAAGAGATTTAAAATAGTTTTAAAAAGTTTTTTTTGAGTCAAAACTTTATTTTTTTGAGTCAAAATATATAGTCAAAAAGACTATATAAGAATAGCCGATTTTTTAAGAATTTTTATGTTCTTCAGCAACTTTTTCAAGCTCCAAATACCAGTCTTCTCCAAAACGTCTTATCAACGCTTCTTTGACAAATTTATAAACTGGAACTTCCAATTCTTTTCCTAACGAACAAGCATCATCGCAAATATCCCATTTGTCATAATTCACCGCAGCAAATTCTGTGAAGTCTTTGACACGAATTGGATATAAATGACAAGAAACTGGTTTTTTCCAATCTACGATTCCTTGGTTGTAAGCCTGCTCGATGCCGCAAAGCGCAGTTTTTCCATCAAAAATCACATAAGCACAATCTTTATTATCAATAAGCGGTGTTTCAAGATCACCATCGGTTCCGGTTACCCAAGTTCCTTGTGCTTCGATTGCTGCAATTCCTTCTTTTCGTAAAAAGGGTTTTACTTTTGGATAGATTTCTTCTAAGATTTTCGTTTCAGCCTCATTTAAAGGCGCGCCCGCATCTCCATCAACACAACAAGCCCCTTTACAAGCAGACAAGTTGCACACAAATTCTTTCTCCAGAATATCTTCTGAAATAATAGTTTTACCTAACTGAAACATGATATTAAAATACTCTAATTTATAAAGTGCAAAGATAGTCAAAGAAAGCAGATAAAATACTTTCAAATTTTTCTACAGGTTGGAAGGAAAATTTAACGCAGAGGAAGCAAAGGTTTCCACAGAGTTACACAAAGTTTTATGGAGCAGAACTTTTTAAGCTCACAAGGTTTCAAGATCTAACTTTAAAATCTTTGTGTAACTCTGTGGAAAATCTTTGCGAATCTCTGTGTAAAAAGAATCATTTGTTATAAATATCACTTTTTTAACAACTAAAACGTGTTTTTATAACAAAAGTGAATCGTATTGAAAAAACACCTAACTTTATTATCTACTTTTGCAGCAGTTTTTAATCCCTTAAAATCAAAGCGATATGTTAGATATAGACTTCAAAGAAATCATTACAGTTAGTATGGTGCTTTTTGCCGTAATTGATATTGTTGGTTCAATTCCGATTATTGTCAATCTACGCGCAAAAGTGGGACACATCGAATCTGAAAAAGCTTCTATTGTAGCTGGTGCTATTATGATTGTTTTTCTTTTTGTTGGAGAAGGCTTATTGAACCTTATAGGTATCGACGTGCATTCATTTGCCGTGGCAGGTTCTTTTGTTTTATTCTTTCTGGCATTAGAAATGATTTTAGGAATTAGAATTTATCGTGACGAAGAACCCGGTTCTGCTTCTATTGTTCCCCTAGCCTTTCCTCTAATTGCCGGTGCAGGAACTATGACGACTTTATTATCTCTTCGATCTCAATTTCACACTATTAATATTATCATTGCGATTTTATTGAATATAATCTTGGTTTATGTTGTTCTAAAATCGTCTAAAAAGATTGAAACTTTGTTAGGAGAAAACGGACTTGGAGTAGTTCGTAAGACGTTTGGCGTGATACTTTTAGCAATTGCTGTTAAATTATTCGCTGCTAATGTTAAAGGTTTGTTTGTCTAAATTTTATTTTTATAAATTTACCCCGTAAAATATTCTAAAATACAACTTGGAGTTCATTTTCACTTTAAGTTCTACTTTTATTATTTTAGACAAACAAAGACAATCATATGAAAATTTTCACTTCAATCTTAGTGCTTTTAGCATTAGCTCTAATTGTTTTTAATATTACGCTGCTAGACTTTAAAAATCCTTTTCAAGGAGACAGTATTGTAGCTTTTATTGGAATCGCAGCTTCATTTTGCGCTGTTCTTATTCTTTTGATCTTTAGGATTTCAAAAAGAATTGAGGAAAAAATGAATGAAAACAGATAACATGTTTGACGTTTTAATTATTGGCGGTGGAGTATCAGGTATGTCTTGTGCTCTTGTCTTAGGATCCGCAAAAAACAAAACTTTTGTTACTGACAAAAAAATCGGGATTTTTACTCATCAGAAAAATTCTTCTTTACAAGAGGCAATCTTTTACAATGCTTATGGTATTTCACCAGGCAAATTAGGCTCTGAATTGCTGATTGAAAGCACACAGGATTTGGCGATAACTTATCCGCATATTACTCAAATTCCGAATGAGAAAGTAATTCGACTTGAAGGCAGTTATCCTGAATTTACTGTAGTTACCAACAAAAATTCTTATAAAACAAAAAATATAGTTGTCGGAATTGGTTCTGCTAATACTTTTGATATTGAAGGTTTAATGCAATATGTTGAACCCCATAAAAAAGCACTTCCAGAAAAACAGCGCATTCAGCTTAAAAACGACGACCATAAAGTTGCCGACGGCATTTATGTGATTGGAACTTTAGCCGGCTGGAGAAGCCAATTGGCAATTGCTGCCGGAAGCGGTGCTGCTGTTGCAACTGATATTCTAACTTTATGGAATAACGGCGTGCAGACTCATGCGCACGATAGTATTCGATAAAAACATTTACAAAATTATAAACCACATAAGTTATATAAGTAAATATAATGCTTTACGCATCTATATTAAATGAACTTATATAACTTATATGGTTTATCTTTTTATTTAACCGAAACGATTTCTGTGACTTTAATGTGATTTTCATCATCGGTTTTCCATTTTTCTCCCTTTACAGAAACTACGTCGCCAATTTTTACTTGCTTATAGTTTTGCGGTCCGCCCACGTTTACGATACTGATTGTTGCAAAATATACTTCTTTTTTGTCAGTAGTAATTTTTGCTGTGTAACCGTCTTTTCCAGATTCTATAGATTCTACTTTTCCTGAAACCGCACCATTTGTATCATTTTTCATAGTTGTACAAGAGATTACAAAAGCCATTAGAAGTACAAGGAAACTTATTTTTTTTAAATTTTTCATATTTGAGTTTTAGTCACAAAGTAAGTCAAGTTTACGAAGCTTTGTTTTATGTTATTATTAAATTTCTTTTCAAAATTTATGCCAGCTGGATACAGCTTCCTGCAATGACTTTTAAATTACTTTCAAACTGTTTCCAAACTCTGATGTACTTAAGAACACCATTTATTGGATTATTATCAAAACTTCCTTTTAATGAAATAGTAACTGCAACGACAGCAGAATCGTCTATTATATTTATAATTTGATCTGAAGCTTCTAGAAAATCTATTTTCATTTTTCCAGAACGATAGGAATTCAAATCAAATTCTTTAGTGATCGTTTGTCCATCTGGAAGATTGAATAATAAATCATCGTGCAGGATTGTCTCCAATGCAGAAACATCCGAATTTTTAATAGCAGTTAGAAGTTCTATTTCTGCATTAATAACGGTTTCTATTTTCATCGTATAAAAAATTGAAGTTACTTCTTAGGATTCAGAATTGTTTTAATCATCGCATCCTCTTTCAAGATCACATCATAATAATACAATTCTCCATACAACTGTCTCGCAAATTCGGCAGTGATATATCGGTTTACAAGCGATTTGGTTTTATCTAATTTTAAATCCAAACCTGTCATAAGGATATAGTTTTTGAATTTTTTGAAATACACATCAGAGGTTTTCATTTTGTTTAAAAACGCAGCAAAACTAAGTCCTGCAAAAGCATCTCTATTTTTATCTAATTCTTCAAAAACAAAATGGCCTACAATTCCAGTTTGCAATAGATAACCAACATTTTCATTTCCATGCTCAGCTTCCATCGGAACAAAAACATCGGGAACAATTCCGCCGCCGCCGTAAACGATTTTGCCTTTTGGCGTTTTGAATTTTAAAGAATCAGCAACTTTTATACTGTCTTTTGCGTATAATTCTCCCGTAGCAATTCTAGATTCTGATTCTTTGAAATATTCTTCGTTTCCTTTTTTATAGGGTTTCTGAATTGATCTTCCCGTTGGAGTATAATAACGCGCAACAGTCAACCTTACAGCCGATCCGTCGTTAAAATCCATTTCGCGCTGTACTAGACCTTTTCCGAATGAACGTCGGCCTACAATTGTACCTCGGTCATTATCTTGGATTGCTCCAGCTAAAATTTCGCTGGCAGAAGCACTGTTTTCATTAATTAAAACATATACTTTTCCAGTTTCAAAACTACCTGCTTTTGTTGCATACGTTTTTTCAGTCGTACCATTTTTACTTTTCGTAAAAACAATCAGCTGTTTGTCTTTTAGAAATTCATCTGCGATTGCTATTGCTTCTTCCATGTAACCGCCTCCATTGTCACGAAGATCAATTACAAGTGATTGAATTCCTTTTTGTTTGAGTCTTGTTAAACCAGTTTTAAATTCATTAAAAGTGGTTTCGGCAAAACGATTGATTTTGATGTATCCAACATTATTTCCAATCATCAAAGAAGCATCAACGCTTTTAATTGGAATAATATCTCGTTTTACTTTAAACTTTAATTTCTTTTGTTCTGATTTTCTAAAAACTGTTAATTCAATTTCCGAACCTTGCAAACCTTTTAATTTTGAGAATAAGCTGTCTGAAGGTAATTTTCTACCGTATAATTTGGTTTTCCCAGCAAATAAAATTCGGTCTCCAGATTTTAGTCCCGCTTTCGCTGAAGGTCCGTTTTCGATTGGTTTTATAATCGCAACAGAATCTTTATACATATAAAAATTAATTCCAATTCCCACGAAGTCACCCTTCATACTTTCAGCAACTTCTGCTTGTTCGCTTGGCGGAATATAAACAGAATGCGGATCTAATTTAGAAAGAATATTATCGACTGTAAGATTTACAATCGAATCTGTATTGACACTATCAACATATTCTGTATTGATAAAATCAATTAATTTGTTAAGCTTAGTTTTAGAGTAATTTTTAGCCAAAAGCTGGTCGCTTGCAGGAGCATTCATAAGGCTGCCCGCAATTGTTCCAAGAGCAAAAGTCGCTCCTATTACTATTGGTAAATATTTTGAGTTAAATTTCATTACTCTTCTAAAACAGGAATATGTTCTACTTCAACACCTGCCTTTATTAAAAATTGAATTCCAGAATCGTCACGATATCCGTCTTTGTACACCACTCTTTTTATTCCCGATTGATGGATTAATTTACTGCATTCTTTGCAAGGTGAAAGTGTAATGTATAAGGTTGCACCTTCGCAAGATTGTGTCGATCTTGCTACTTTTAGAATTGCATTTGCTTCTGCGTGTAAAACGTCCCAGCGAGTCAGACCATTTTCATCTTCACAGCAATTTTCAAATCCAGATGGCGTACCATTGTAACCATCAGAAATAATCATTCTGTCTTTTACTATAATGGCACCAACTTGTTTTCGTTTACAATACGAAAGCAGACTCCACTCTTTTGCAATTCGCAGATAAGCTTTATCGTATTTATTCAGTTTTTTTACTTCCATTTATATTATCTGTTCCAAATCGGACTTTCAATAATCATCGGAATAACAACTCCAATAATAAAAGCCGACATTACTAGTGCCCAGTCGCGTTTTGAAAAACGGAAAACAGTCTGCACTATATATGAAATTACCAGCACAACAAAAACAACTACCAATTGTGCAGCTTCGATTCCTAGAGCAAACTCTCCCAAAGGTAACAATTTTGATGTTGCAGATCCTCCTAATATTGTTTTGAAATAATTAGAGAAACCTAAACCATGAATAATTCCAAAGAATAAAGTTATGAAAAATACCAGATTCACGCCATCATTTTTAGAAGTCTTTCCTGCTGTAAACAAATGATACAGAGCGGTTACTAAAATTGTTATTGGAATAAGAAATTCTACAATATTTACTTTTATCGCTATTATGCCGTAAACGGAAAGAATTAAAGCTAATGTGTGTCCAATTGTAAACAAGGAAACTAAGAGAAAAATTCTTTTCCAGTCCTTAAATAAATACGGAACGGTTAAGGCGATTAAAAAAAGAACGTGATCGTAGGCATTAATATCCAAAACGTGTTTTAATCCTATTTGAAAATAAATCCAAAATTGTGACATAGATATTCTATAATTAAATAATTAGGGGTTGTAAACTTACGATTAATTTTCAAAATTAAAGATCTAAGCACTTAATTCCTTCAATAAAAATAAGTTAAATTTTATGAGAAATTTAAAAACAATAATTTAAAAATAGGATTATATTTGTTGCATAAAAACCGATTTAATTATGCCATTTTCAGAATTATTTGATAACGAATTCAAACAAAGAAACAGAGGTCATTTCTCTGCAATTGTGCGTGTAGCTTTCGCTGACGGACATGTAAGTCCAGAAGAAAAAGACTTTTTGGACAAATTAGCTTCAAGATTAGAAATTTCAGCAGAAGAATATACAGAAATCCTTAAAGATCCGTGGAAACATCCAATAAACCCACCTTATTTATATACTCAACGTTTGGAGCGTTTATATGATTTAGCAAGAATGGTTCACGTAGATCATCATTTAGGAGACCAGCAAGAAGTTATGTTAACTCGTATGGGATTAGCATTAGGATTTACTCCAGGAAACGTAAACTACATTGTTGCTAAAGCTCTTTCATTAGTTGACAAAAAAGTAGACTTAGATACTTTCCTTTTCGAAATGGAAAATATGAACAAGTAATTTTTTAGTATTCAGTTTACAGTCACAGTATTCAGTTTTTTACTGATGCCTAAATTGAAATAAAATAAAAAACCCGAGAGATTTAAAATCTTTCGGGTTTTCTGTTTTAAACTGAATCTTAATTTTTCCGCAAAAGAATCCCGACAGGTTTTTAAAACCTGTCGGGATTGAAATGTAAGCTAGAGTTAAATAGTCTCTAAAAACTGAGACTGAAAACTGAATACTTTATTCAGCTGCCATAAATTCCTCAGCTTTTTCTACCATATTATAACTTCCGCAGAAAAATGGAACTCTTTGGTGTAGTTCTGTCGGCTGGATTTCCATAATTCTTCCAAAACCATCTGTGGCTTTTCCTCCAGCTTGTTCTGCAAGAAATGCCATTGGATTACATTCATATAATAAACGTAATTTTCCTTTTGGCGCTTTTGAACTTGTCGGATAAATATATACTCCGCCTTTGATCATATTTCGATGAAAATCGGCAACCAGACTTCCTATATATCTAGAAGTATAAGGTCTGTCCCCTTCTTCGCGCTGGCAGTATTTAATGTAATTTTTTACTCCCTGCGGAAAATGAACATAATTACCTTCGTTGACCGAATAGATATGTCCGTCTTTCGGAAACTTCATATTCGGATGCGAAAGATAAAATGTTCCAATCGCTGGATTTAACGTAAACCCATTTACTCCATAACCTGTTGTGTAAACCAGCATTGTCGAAGTTCCATAAATTACGTAGCCTGCTGCAACTTGATTGATTCCCGGTTGTAAAAAATCCTCGCTAGTTACCGGAGTCCCTATTGGAGTAATTCTTCTGAAAACAGAAAAAATAGTTCCCACAGAAACATTAACATCAATGTTTGAAGATCCGTCAAGCGGATCCATTAAGATCACGTACTTATTATTATGACAGTTGTCGCTCCCCTGAACTGTAATAAAATCGTCGTTTTCTTCAGAAGCAATACCACAGACAATCTCACGGTTTATTAACGTCTGGATAAATACTTCGTTTGCATAGACATCTAATTTTTGCTGGTCTTCGCCCTGAATATTCTGCTCGCCTACAGCGCCGATAATATCCACTAAACCCGCTTGGTTTACTTTATGATTGACCACTTTTGCTGCCAATCGAATAGAGTTGATAATTCGCGAGAGCTCTCCCGACGAATACTGAAATGCTTTTTGGTTCTCAATAATAAACTCTCCCAGTGTTTTATTGCGTTCTTCCATTGCTAAATCGTTATAGTTTTAATTTTAAGTCACAAATATCGCTTATTTTGTGAGAATGATTTAAAAATTATTTTGTTAGTTTGCTACTATTGTATATTTGCTAATATTTTACATAAAGCAACAATCAAAGCTCTGTTTTCTTTGATAATATGTAGATAAAAATACGAATACATGAAATTGCCTCTTGCATGTCTTGGTGAAAACAAATGCTGCATTAGGAAAAAGCAATACTATAAAGGACAAAAAAATAACGTTTACCAATTATGAATATTAGAAAAGGAAATCCTGAAGATATGAAATCGGTGTTGGGGCTAATTCAGGAGCTGGCAATATTCGAAAAAGAACCCGAAGCGGTTGTTATTACAGAAGAGGATTTAGTGCGTGATGGTTTTGGGGAAAAACCATTATTTCATGTTTTTGTTGCAGAGATCGAAAACGACGAAAAACAAAAAGAAATTGTTGGAATCGCTTTATACTATTACCGCTACTCTACCTGGAAGGGAAAAACAATACACCTTGAAGATTTAATTGTAAAAGAGAAAATGCGCGGTACTGGTTTAGGTTCTGCTCTGTATGCCGAAATCATGAAGCAAGGTAAAAGAGATGGAGTGAGAAGAGTAGAATGGAATGTTTTAGCCTGGAACACACCTGCAGTTAATTTTTACAAGAATTCTGGCGCAAAAATTCTAGAAGACTGGCAAGTGGTTCAAATGGATGAAGCTGGAGTTAATTCGTTCTTAGAAAAATTATAAAAGCAGTTTGCACAGTTTAAAAGGTTTTTGCCACGAATTTCACTAATTTTCACTAATTAATTCGTGTCAATTTGTGAAATTCGTGGCGAACTAACAAAGATTTAAATCCTTTTAATTGAAATAATTCGGGCAAAAAAATTAAAAAATACTAGGTTTCGATTTGAATCTGAAATCTAAAATCTAAAATCTATTAATTAAAAATGAGAGTATTTAAATTTGGTGGAGCATCGGTAAAAGATGCAGATGGAATTAAAAACGTATACGACGTTTTACAAAAAGTGGGATATGAAGATGTGATTTTGGTAGTTTCGGCGATGGGTAAAACTACAAATGCTCTTGAAGTTGTTATCAAAAATTATTTTGAAAAATCGGCAGAATTAAGTTCTTCTGTACAAGAAATAAAAAAATATCACAATCAAATATTATTAGATTTATTTGAAGACGAAAAACATGAGGTTTTTGCTGCCGTAAATGCGCAGTTTGCTGAATTGGAATATTTTTTATCGCATAATAAATCTCCAAACTATAACTTTGTTTACGATCAAGTAGTAAGTTTTGGTGAATTAATTTCGACTAATATCTTAAGTCATTTCATGAATTTCATGGGAATTCAGACGCAATGGCTTGACGTTCGTAATTTCATCAAAACAAATGCAAATTATAGAGATGCAGAAGTAGATTGGGAAACTACACAACAGCTTATCAGCAAAAATGTTCCTAGAAAAACATTAAATATTACTCAGGGATTTTTGGGTGCAGACGAAAATAATTTCACTACAACTTTAGGCCGTGAAGGTTCTGATTATACTGCGGGAATTTTTGCTTACTGCTTAAATGCTGAAAGTGTTACAATTTGGAAAGATGTTCCTGGAGTTATGAATGCCGACCCTCGTTATTTTGAAAATGCGAGTTTATTAAACCAAATTTCATATCGTGAAGCTATCGAATTAGCATTTTATGGTGCAACGGTAATTCACCCAAAAACATTACAGCCATTACAGAAAAAAGAAATTCCGTTATACGTTAAATCTTTTATCAATCCGTTATTAAAAGGAACTTGTGTTTCTAAAGGAGTTGATTTGGAACCACAATATCCATGTTTTATTGTAAAAAGAGAACAGCTTTTAATTTCGCTTTCATCAATTGATTTTTCTTTTATAATGGAAGAAAATATCAGTGAGATCTTTGGATTATTCCATGAATTTAAAATCAAAGTGAACTTGATTCAGAATTCGGCGATTAGTTTCTCTGTTTGTGTGGAAGATAAATTTGGAAATTTCAACGATTTGAATGCGATTCTTTCGAAAAAATTCAAAGTTGATTTCAATGAAAATGTAACACTTTACACTATCCGTCACTTTAATGAAGACGCTGCTCATACTGTTGAGGCCAACAAAGAAGTTTTATTAAAACAAGTCAGCCGCGAAACGATGCAGATTGTGACTAAAGAACTAAATTAATTTTCTAAGCGTTAATTATTTCAATTCATTATAAAAGGTTTCATCTTAATTGATGAAGCCTTTTTTTTAATTATATTTAGTAGTTTTATCACAAAGTATAAAGTAATTTATCTCATCATATGATAACCAAAAAATTCACAATAGTCCTTTTACTTGTTTTCATTATCATATTCATTGGTATAGACTTAAGTCCTATATTAAAAAAAGAAAATGTAAATGACATTTCATTTTCAGATTTCAGAAATTCAATTGGTCCTTTCTTAACATTTATTGCAGTTTTTATAACTTATAAGAAACTATTGAGAAACGAAAAAAATGAAGAAAAACAAAGCACTTCATCATTTTAAAAACTCAAAATTTCTGTTTCTATTTTTCCCAATTATAAATACTACTTTTGACTTTTCAGAGTTAAAGTATTATGTTGAAAAAATTACTGTTTTTGACGGTTTTCATCTGGTTTTCTGCGCTTCAGGCTCAGGAAACTGAATCGCTGTACAAAACCAAAAAAATAGTAACCTCAAAAGACACCATTCGGCTGGAAAAAGTGAGTATTAATTCGAGTTTCTTCGAGCTTTTAAATACCAAAAACGAACCGATTGATTCGACTTTCTACAAAATTGATTTTCAAAAAGGCTTCTTACTTTTAAATGAAAAATTCCAATCTGCTTCTGACACTTTAATTGTCAATTATCTAAAATATCCAGATTTCTTAACCAAAGAATACAGTCTTTACAAATCGGATCAGATTGTAAGCAGCGACGTTGGAACCGAAAAATTGTACCGAATTGATAATAATGCAAATGCTAAAAAAGTAACGCCTTTTGATGGTTTGAACACTTCTGGAAGCATTACGCGAGGCATTACAGTTGGGAATAATCAGAGCACGGTTTTAAATTCCAATTTAGATTTACAGATTACGGGTAAAATTTCAGATAAAGTCAGCTTGAGAGCTTCTCTTCAAGACAATAATATTCCCCTGCAGGATGGCGGTTATTCGCAAAAGCTGGATCAGTTCGATAATATTTTCATGGAACTTTTCAGTGATGATTGGAACATTCGCGCAGGCGATGTTTTCTTAGAGAATCGCAAAACACAATTTTTAAGTTTCAATAAAAAGGTTCAGGGAATTTCTGCCAGCTTTGATTTTGATACCGAAAAAAGTAAAACGAATGTTTTTGCATCTGTTGCTTTTGTAAAAGGGCAATATGCTAAAAGTACTTTTATAGGACAGGAAGGAAATCAAGGTCCGTATAAACTAAAAGGTCAAAACGGTGAGTTATATGTTTTGGTTATTTCTGGTTCCGAACGTGTTTACGTAAACGGTGTTTTGTTAAAACGCGGCGAAAACAACGATTATGTAATTGATTATAATGCTGGAGAAATTGTTTTTACTTCGCTTTTCACCATAACTTCAGAAATGAGGATTAATGTAGAATACCAATATTCTGAAAGAAATTACAATCGACTTGTGACGTACGCCGGCGCCACACACGAAAATAAAAACTGGAGTTTTGGCGGTTATGTCTATTCTGAAAATGACATGAAAAATCAGCCTTTGCAGCAAAATCTTTCTACAGAACAAGTCCAGATTTTGAGTGAAGCTGGAGATAACATCAATTTAATGAAAGCGCCTTCTGCCTACGAAGATAGTTATGCCGACAACAAAATCCTGTATAAAAAAACATTGGTAAATTCAGTGGAAGTTTATGAATATTCTAATAATCCAGCCAATGTTCTGTACAATGTAAGATTTAGTCTTGTTGGTGCAAATGCTGGAAATTATATCATTCAAAATAATAATTCTGTTGAACGTATTTATCAATATGCTGCGCCTGTTAATGGAGTTCTGCAAGGAAATTATGAGCCAATTGTACAGCTTGTAGCACCAATTAAACTTCAAGTCGCCACTTTCTTGGGGAAATATAATCCGGACGAGAAAACTTTAGTCGATTTTGAATTGGCTGTGAGCAATAACGATCAAAATTTATTTTCTAAAATTGATGATGGCAATAATGAAGGCGTTGCTTTTAAAACAAATATTAAAAAACGTCTTTTTTCTAGAAGCTGGAATTTAGATGTTTTTGGAAATTATCAATATGTGCAGCAAAATTTCAAATCGGTTGAGCGTTTATATAATATTGAATTTAACCGCGACTGGAACTTAACGGGAACACTTTTGGGCAATCAAAGTCTGCTGGTTACAGGTTTAAATTTTGATTTATATTCTAAAAAGGAAACTTCTAATATAGGATTAATAAATTATCAGTTTGAGAAATTAGATTTCAGCGAAAGTTATACCGGCTCCAGACATACAACAACTGCTCTCTTTAAAATAAAAAACTGGACGATCGAAAACAATGGGAGTTTTTTAAATTCTGATGCAACTGCTTCAACCTCAAAATTCATTCGAAACCAAACCCGAACCAAATATCATTTTGGTAAAAACTGGATTGGAGGCAGTATGCAATTAGAAGACAATCAGGAAAAAGATAAAATTACCAATCAGTTTTCGGCTTTAAGCCAAAGATTCTCAGAATATGGCGTTTTTACGGGAAGAGGCGACAGTACTAAAGTTTTTGTCGAAATAGGCTTTTTACAAAGGAGAAATGATAGTTTACAAAACGGACTATTGCAGCACGTTAATAATTCGCAGACTTATTATTTAAAGTCGAAATTGATTCAAAACAAAAAAACTGATTTAGCGGTTTATGCAAGTTATCGAAATTTAGATTTTACAGATAATACGAGAAAAAATGAACCTTCATTAAATTCCAGAGTTTTATATAATGATCGTTTTTTCAATCAATTGATGCAGATTGGAACAGCTTACGAAACAAGTTCTGGAACTATTGCACAACAGGAATTTACGTATGTTGAAGTTCCAACTGGACAGGGAGTTTATACTTGGAATGATTATAACGGAAACGGAATTCAGGAATTACAGGAATTTGAAGTTGCAGTTTTTCAAGATCAGGCAAAATATGTTCGAATCTTTTTACCGAACCAGATTTATATTAAAACGAACCAAAATAAGTTCTCGCAGTCTTTGACATTGAATCCGCTGCAATGGCAGAATGAGAAAGGTTATAAAAAAATATTATCTTATTTCTACAATCAGACTTCTTTTATAATGGATCGAAAAGTAAAAAGCGAAGGCGAAAAGCTGGAACTTAATCCCTTTGATTCCTCTGAAGAAAATATTTTAGGATTGAATTCGAGTTTTAGAAACAGTTTGTTCTACAATCGAGGCCGGCAAAAACATTCTGTTACGTATTCTTATCTTGTAAATAAAGGCAAAAGTTTGCTTTCTATAGGTTCGCAAAATGTCCGCAATTATTCGCATCAGCTTCAATACACTCATTTGTATCAAAAAAGCTGGCTGTTTAATCTTTTTGGCAAAACCATAAAAACTGATTTGGTTTCTGAAGATTTTACTGAGAAGAATTACGACATTAATGGCTGGCAGCTCTCCCCAAAAATTAGTTATTTGTTTTCTAAAAACACCAAATTAGATTTCTTTTATGAGCTGCAAAACAAGAAGAATCAAATTGGCAATCTTGAAACTTTAAAACAAAACAGAATCGGAACTTCTTTTTCTTATGCCGGAGAAAAGAAAGTAACCGTAAATGGTGAATTTTCTTTTTATGAAAATGAATTTAACGGAAATGAATTTTCATCTGTCGGTTTTCAAATGCTTGAAGGACTGCAGGCTGGATCAAATTTAGTTTGGAAACTTCTTCTGCAAAAGAATATTACGTCTTTCTTAGATGTTAATTTAAATTATCAGGGCCGTAAAAGCGAAACAGGAAATACGATTCATACAGGAAATGTTCAGCTTCGTGCATATTTTTAGTGACCTGCGAAAAAGATGACAAAAAATTGTTTAATTTTAGTTTGAATTTAAACATATAACCTTATGAAAAAATTAGTATTAATCTGTTTTTTAGTTGTTTTCTCCTCTAATTTCTACGCTCAGGAAACAACTGCAAAAACTGCGAAAAGTAAAACAGAAGCTTCAGCAAAAAAAGCAAAATCAACTGCAGATAAAGCTTCATCTGATGCAAAAAAAGAAGCTTCAAAGTCTAAAAAAGCAGCAGACGATGCGAAAGAAGCTTCGGCAAAAGCAAAAAAAGAAACTGCTGATAAAGCAAAAAAAACTGCAGATAAGGAAGCCGCTAAAGCTAAAAGCGATGCAAAAAAAGCAACAACTGAATCTGACAAAGCTAAAAAAACAGCAGACAAAGCTACAGCCGATGCTAAAAAAACAACCGCAAAAGCTGACGCTGCAAAAAAAGATGCATCTACCGCAAAAAAATCAGCTGCTAAAACTTTAAAGGAGACTAACGAAAAAGCTCCAGCTGTTCCAGATAAAGTTACCGGTGAATACAATGGTAAAAAAGTATATACTGGACCAAGAGGCGGTAAATACTACATTAACAAAAATGGTAATAAAACTTATATTCAGGATTAGTTTAAAAGGTTCTGAGAGACTAAGGTGCTGAGGCGCTAAGGTTCTGAGAATCTAAGAAACACTATTGAAGCCGAACTATTGTTCGGCTTTTTTTTCATAAAAAAAATACTCAGAACCTTAGTACCTCAGCATCTTAGAACCTTAAAAAAAATATTGAGTTAATAATTTAGTAATACCCTTGAAATAGCATAGAAAACATATTTCTTTATCTTCGTTTTTAAAAAGTGTTAAAAATGAGCATTGATTATTCTGCGAATAAAACTATTTTAGTAGCTCCATTAAATTGGGGACTTGGCCATTCAACTCGATGCATTCCCATCATTAAAGCGCTTCAGGAGAATAATTATATTCCCATTATCGCTTCAGATGGTGTTGCTTTGGCTTTGCTGCGAAAAGAGTTTCCTTATATACAAACTTTAGAACTGCCTTCTTATCATATTGAATATGCAAAGAATGGTAAAAACTTTAAATGGAAGCTGATCAAAAATCTTCCTAAAATGATTACTGCTATTTTAGATGAGAAAAAAATGGTCAATAGCTGGATCAAAAAATACGGTATTGATGGTATAATCTCAGATAACAGATTAGGGGTTTTCAGCAAAAAAGTGCCTTCTGTTTTTATGACGCATCAATTGAATGTGATGACTGGAAATACTACTTGGTTTACGAGTAAATGTCATCAGCATTTTATTAAAAAATATACTGAATGCTGGGTTCCTGACACAAATGATGAAGTAAATCTTACTGGAGATTTAGGTCATCTTAAAAGCAACGAACTCAATTTAAAATATATTGGACCGCTGAGCCGCATGAAGAAAAAGGATACTCCTAAAATATATGATCTAATGATTATATTATCGGGACCTGAGCCGCAGCGTACTTACTTAGATGAAAAGCTGCAGAAAGAAGCAGCTAAATATCCTGGTAAAGTAGTTTTTGTACAGGGAATTATTCAAAAGTCACAGGAAAAATGGCAGGCAGGAAATATAACGTATTATAATTTCATGAACTCAAAACAGCTTGAACAAACTTTTAACGAAAGTGAGTTTGTATTATGCCGCTCAGGTTATACTACTGTAATGGATTTAGCCAAATTGGGTAAAAAAGCTTTTTTTATTCCAACTCCTGGTCAATATGAACAAGAATATCTGGCGATAAAACTTCAAGAGGAAAATTTAGTACCGTATGCCATGCAGGACGACTTTACTATTGAAGATTTATCAAAAGTAAAGTCCTTTAAAGGATTGTCCCAATTTGAAAACAATATCGACTGGGATTCCTTATTTACTGTTTTTGAGAATAATTCTCACTAAAAATCCGTATTTATCCATGTCTTTTCTATAGAGAATCCGTTTAATCTGCGTCAAAATTAGAACACAGATTAAACGGATTTTTATTCGCAAAATCACTAATTAACAGGGATTTATTTTTATTCTTTAGAAATTAAACTGCACTTGTAATCTTAGAACGTTTCCTTTCTGTCTGTTTATTGGGAGTGCACTGTCTTCAAAAGTTCTGTCTGCAATTACATAAGATGCTGTTAATTCGAAAGCTTTAATTGGCTGCCACTCGACACCTAATTCATAATCTCTAACCACATAACTTCTGGCATCTTTCTCGTATTTTTTTCCTCCGTCATAATATTGAAATTTGGCGAAAGGATAAACATGTTGTTTTTTGATGTCCCATTTGTAGTTTAATAAAACGTATCCTCCATTCAAATCTGTTTCATCAACTGTATTGGTTTGTGGATTGTATCGAGGTCCTGTTCCGATGTTATATTCTGTCTGGATTCCGAATGGTTTTGGATATAAAACAAATGTTGCTCCTACCCTTTGGTCTTTTACATACTGCGGATCGTTTACTATAACTCCAGATGATATTTCTCCCGTAAAAGCCCATTTCCCTGTGTAAGCCTGAATTCCTGGTTCGATAATCTGACTTCCAATTACAAATGGATACGTTACTCTTGCAACCACATTTAGATCTCTATTTCCGTCCAGTTTATTTGCAATCTGCCCATTGTAAACTCCAAAAGCAAATACACCAAAATCACCCGAACCTTTATAGCCATCTCTAACCAGCATCGCAAAACGCTCTCTAATTTCGGCTGGTGCCCAGTAAAAAAATATCCCTAAATCACGCTCATTTGCTATTGAACTATTTATAGCATCGGCACGGTCTAAAGTCAAACGCTGTGAACTTGACTGCATGTTTTCAAATCCATATGGAATTTTACTCTGCCCAACACGAACTCGGTACTCTTTTTTCTTATCAAAAGAAAGATCAAAATAAAGGTCACGAATTTGTACAAAATTTTGAATTCCTGTACTTGGCGAACTCGCAAAATCGGGTTGGAAATAGAAAAATACATTTGGATGAACCTGACCCGAAAACACTAAACGCGCACGGCGGATAAAAAGTCCATTATTTGCTTTTGCATCTGGAGCTGTAGAAGTTGTTCCCCAGGATTTATCGCATTGATCGCAAGAAACTTTGTCGTTTGTAGAAAAAAGTCCGTTGTACCTGATTTGCGCATAACCTCTTAAAGAGATTCTGTCATACCAATGTTCTTCAACTCCTCCTCCAGATTTAGTCTCCGGAAGTTTTGCTTTGTTGATAGAATCTAAAATACGCATTACTTCGTTTTTTACATCCTGTTTATTTAGTTCTTGTTTGTTTGTTTCCTGCGCATTAGCGGCACAAGTTATCAGCAATAAAATGGCTGCTATTTTTCTTTTTATCATTAGTTCTGTAATTCCCTTAATTTCAGGATGCAAAGATGGAGCACCTATGTTAAGAAATCATTAACCAGATGTTACTATAATAAAAATTTAATGTTATGGCCTAAAATGAAATGTTGATTTATTGTTAAACACCTTCATTTTAGGGCTTTCAGCAAAAATGACGTTACGATTTTTTAACGTCTGTTTTTTGATTTTTAAATGCTTTTTCGAGCGTAAAAGAGAATTCTGAACCAATTCCGAACTCACTTTCTACATAAACCTTCTCTTTATGCGCTTCAATAATATGTTTTACAATCGCTAATCCTAAACCAGAACCTCCTTCAGAACGGGTTCCGCTTTTATCAACTCGGTAAAAACGTTCAAAAAGTCTTGGGATATTTTGTTTTTCAACTCCTTCTCCGTTATCGCTAATACGAATCAAGACTTTTTTCTTGGTTAAGTTTACAACTCCGACTTCTGTTAAACCGCCTTCTTTTCCGTATTTAATGGAGTTCACAATTAGGTTTTCTAAAACCTGCTGAATTCTGTCCTGATCTCCGCGAATGATAACTGACTGCACATTTTTACTTTCAAATGCCAATTTGATTTTCTTTTTATCGGCTTTCATTTCCAATAAATCAAAAACATTTTGAATGAGCTCAACGATATCAAAATCGGTCATATTTAGATCTAAATCGCCCGATTCTAATTTGGTGATCATATCCAAATCTTCAACTATATATATCAAACGCTCTACACCTTTTTCGGCACGTTTTAAATATTTTTTGCGAATGTGTTTGTCATCCATTGCGCCATCAAGTAAAGTTGAAACATAACCTTGTACGGTAAACAAAGGCGTTTTAAGTTCGTGCGAAACGTTTCCTAAAAACTCTCTTCGGTACTGTTCTCGAATTTCGAGCATTTCGATTTCGAGTTTTTTATCGGTTGCAAACTTTTTCACTTCCCGCGAAAGCGTTTCCATATCAGTATTAATTGGCTGATTGATAAGAGTTGTTGATTCTAATAACGAAACCTCATCGTAAATTTTCTTTACTCTTCTATAAATGAAACGTTCTACGCGATATTGTATAACCAAGAACGAGAATATGTAAATCGCAATAATGAAAATTATCCCAAAAGCTACTTGATGTTTCAGTTGGTTTTTATAAAATAAAGACATTAGAATCAGCACAAATCCAGTCGAGAAGAGACTAATATACAATGCCGATTTTATAGCAAATTTGTATGTTTTTTTAAAATTAATTTTCATTGATAATATTTAACCATTAAGAGATTATTATATTTTACCATGTAAGTGATATAAGTTCATTTAAATTCAAAGCTCATAATTCTTACCATAAAAATAAGAATTTAAAAAGTTCATCTTATCAAAGTTTGAACTTTGACAAAGATGAACTTAGTATAGTATAACCAAAAGTACGTTCTATAATTTAAATGAAATTATATCACTTATATGGTTCAAATTTTTATTGACTGTTTATACTTCAAATTTATAACCAACTCCTTTTATAGTTTTAAAAAGGTCTTCGCCTATTTTCTCGCGCAGTTTTCTGATGTGAACATCAATTGTTCTTCCTCCAACTACAACTTCGTTACCCCAAACTTTATCCAGAATTTCATCTCTTTTAAAAACTTTTCCAGGTTTTGAAGCTAATAAATAAAATAATTCGAATTCTTTTCTTGGCAGAGCAATTTCTACACTGCCTTTTATGATTTTATATTCTTCACGGTTAATCTCGATTCCGCCTACATTTAAAGTATCTGAAACCACTTCTTGTTCTTTTAACCTTCTTAACAAAGCCTTTACTTTCGATACCAATAATTTTGGTTTAATAGGTTTGGTAATATAGTCATCAGCACCAGCGTCAAAACCAGCTACTTGAGAATAATCTTCACTTCTTGCTGTAAGGAATGTTATGATAACATTATTTAATTCAGGAATTTTTCTAATATGCTCGCACGCTTCCATTCCGTCCATTTCTGCCATCATCACATCCATAATAATTAATTCTGGCAATTCTTTCTGAGCCTTTGCTATAGCTTCTTTTCCGTTAGAAGCTGTAACAATCTGGTAGCCTTCTTGAGCAAGGTTATAGCCAACGATTTCTAAGATATCCGGTTCGTCGTCAACTAATAAAATCTTAGTTTGTGTTTTTTTCATAAATAGCAAAAATTGAGATTTTTACATCAAATCTTTTTAATTATTTATCCGATGTTTTTTATTTCACAGGGTAAATATACTAACAAAAGAACCTTTAAAAATTGGTGTTAACGGTAATTTAATCTGGTAACAATTTGATAATCTTTAGCACACAAAAACATAACAAGTTCGTAACATGGACTTCACGGCGCAGTTATTTCTTTGCACAAAAATAAATTAAACACAACACTGAAATGAAATTCAATTTAAGATTTCTCTTTATTGCATTATTTATCTGTACGATTTCGATCGCGCAAAACAAAGGTACAATTTCTGGAGTTCTAACCGACAAAGAAATGAACAATGAAGTTTTACCATTTGCTAATGTTTTAGTTAAAGGTACAAATATTAGCGTAAACACTGACGTAGACGGAAAATATTCGTTGAGCGTAAATCCAGGAAATTATACTCTTATTTTTAGTTTTTTAGGATATGAATCTGTAGAAACTCCAGTTGCTGTAAAAGCAAATGAAACTGTAGTTATCAATCAAACTCTTTCTTCTGGAAGTTATACACTTAAGGATGTAGTTGTAAAATCTGCAACAGTAAACAAACAAAAAGAATCGGCATTATTATTAGATCAAAAAAACGCAGTTTCTTTTAAAGCTGCAATTGGTGCTGAGGAAATAGCTAGAAAAGGAGTTAATGATGTGGCTAATGCAGTTGCAAAAGTTAGTGGAGTTTCTAAACAAGATGACTCAGGAAATGTCTTTGTTAGAGGTTTAGGTGACCGTTACAATGTAACTACTTTAAATGGTCTTCCGTTACCATCAAACAATCCCGCAAACAAAAACATTCTTTTAGAAATTTTCTCTACAAACATTGTAGATAATATTGGAATCAGCAAAACTTTTG
This sequence comes from Flavobacterium sp. Root935, assembly GCF_001429295.1. Classification (GTDB taxonomy): domain Bacteria; phylum Bacteroidota; class Bacteroidia; order Flavobacteriales; family Flavobacteriaceae; genus Flavobacterium. Next base: position 69,856 of record NZ_LMJL01000007.1, read on the forward strand.
AAGCTCAAAACTATGCCGATTTTGGAGGAGCTAATATTGACATCAACGCTAAAAAATTCAGCGGAAGCCCTTTTATTACTTTTTCTATCGGTACTGGAGCAAACACAAATGTTTTAGGACAAGATCATTTTTACCTGCAAGACGGACCGTCTTACACTGGATTTAAAAAAGTAGGTATTCCTGATGCTCCTTTACTTCCTTATAGTTATACAACAAGCTGGGATAGACAAGAGAACAAAAATGTATTAAATGCTTTTTACACATTATCTGGAGGAAAGAAATTTAATATCAATGACGAAAGTTCAATTGGTACATTTGTCACAGGATCTTTCAGTGCAAAAAACAAATATACTGAAGGTTACAGCAGAGGAGGAATTACTTCTGACGGAGATATCTTTTCTGACTTTGTTAGAACGGCTTACAAACATAACACTACAACAACTGTTATGGGTACAGCTGATTATAAAATCAATAATAAAAACTCGATCTTCTTTACTTCTTTATTCTTAAATTCAAGTGATCAGGATTACAGTGAGTACGAAGGAACAAATCAAAATTTTGACGGTGGCGGAGATGCTACTCAACAAATTACTGGTTTTATTAAACGTGGAACTTTTGAAAGAACTCAATTAATTGTAAACCAATTAACAGGAAAAAACAAATTCAACGATCAGTGGAATTTAAATTGGGGAGTAGGATACAGTATCTCTAACAGTGCAATTCCAGATCGTATGCAAAACTCTTTTGTATATGCTCCAAATGCGATAGACTATACTTTCTTTACTAATTCGAACATCAATAATCACCGATTTTTTCAAGATCTAAAGGAAAATGAAATCGCTGCAAATGTTGCGCTTACTTATAACTTCAAAAAAGGCAGTGATGATACTTATAAGGGAAAGGTAACTGTTGGTTATTCAGGAAAATTTAAGGATGTAGATTACGACATGGAACAATATTCGTTCTTCCCAGACCGAAGCACAATTTCTTTTCCTAAAGAAGATATTCACCACGTAGACAACTATTTAGATCCTGCACACTGGGGTTCATCTTACTCAAATAGAATCCACCAAGAATATAATGGAAACTTAGATATCAATGCTGCATTCTTGAATGTTCAATATTCTTTAACTGAAAGATTGAGTGTGATATTAGGTGCAAGATTAGAGCAACTGACTCAGAATGTTTACTATATCACAACAACAGTTCCAGGCGGAGACAGTTCAAATGACTCTAAATTTAATATCTTACCAAGTTTAATTTCAAAGTATACATTAACAGACAAGCAAAACTTAAAGTTTTCTGCTAGTAAAACATATACGCTTCCTCAGTTTAAAGAAAAAGTGCCAATTATTTACGAAGATGTAGCACAAGCATACGAAGGAAACCCTAATTTATATGCTTCAACAAATTATAATTTCGATTTAGGATGGGAATTTTTCCCGAAAGCAGGTGAGTTAATCTCCGTAACTGCATTTGGAAAAATCATTCAAAATCCAATCAACGAAATGTTCTTGAATTCGTCTTCAAATGACATTTCATATGCAAATACAGGAGATAAAGGAACAGTAGCAGGGGTTGAAGTAGAATTTAGAAAAGACATTTTTGAAATTGAAAAAAATGATAACTTAAAAACAAAACTTTCTTTTGATGCAAACGGATCATACTTATACACAAACCAAGATCTAAGCAATGATAAAGTAAACAATGAAAATGATTTTGGAGCAAACTTTACATTTACTGAAAGTAAATTAACCGGAGCTTCTAACTTCTTAGCAAATGCTAACATTTCATTCTTAAATCAATTTACAGAAAGTAAGGATATTTCAGCAACAGTATCTTACTCTTATTTCTCAGATAAACTTGCTGTAATTGGAACTTCAAGAGTTGGAAACATGGTTGACAAAGCTGTGAATAAATTAGATTTTATCTTGAACACAAGTTTGACTAAAAGCTTAAAATTAGGTCTTATTTACAACAACATTTTAAACCCAACTTTCGAGCGTGTACAAGAGCAAGGGAAAGTACCAGGAAAAGAAGCTATTGGTGATATTATAGTGACTTCATACAAAGCTGGTTCAGATCTAAGACTTACTTTAAACTACACTTTCTAAGAGAGATATTTTCAATAAATTATAAAAGGTGATTAGACAATACTAATCACCTTTTTTTTATCCAAAATCGCAATGTAAATTTTATATTAAGACGGTACGGTTTTACCCCATCATACTTAATAGATTGTTAATATCGTCTTAACTCAGCAAAAACATATGTTCATTTACTTTGCCTTAAATAAATAAAACAATAAAACACAACAAAAATGAAAAAAAGTTTATTTGCAATGGCTGCAATATTAGGACTTGCTTTAACAAGCTGTAGTTCTGATGATAACAAAGACACAAACAACAGTTCTTTTGTTTTAAAAGTTGACGATTTAAAAGGAGAGATTAAAGACGGTACTGTAACTTTAGATCCTACTCAAACTTATACTTTAACTGGAGGTTTAGTTGTTAAAGGTGGAGCTACTTTAGTAATTCCTGCTGGGACAGTAATTAAAAGTTCTCCTACTGCAGAAGCAACTTCTTTATATATTGCTGTAGAAAGAAACGCTAAAATTAACATCAATGGTACAGCTGCGAAACCAGTTATTATGACATCTGGAAAAGCAACTCCTGCTCAAAGTGACTGGGGTGGATTAATTATCGCTGGTAATGGTAAAGTAAACACTGGAGACAATGGTACTTCTGAAGTAGGTGGTTTAAGCTACGGAGGAAATGACAATTCAGATTCTTCTGGAAATATTAACTTCTTGAAAATTTCTTACACAGGTTCTAAATACACTTCTGAAAAAGAATACAATGGAGTTTCTTTCTTCGGAGTAGGTTCTGGAACTATAGTGTCTGACATCTACACTTTCGAAAGTGGTGATGACGGAATCGAATTTTTCGGTGGAGCAGTAAATGCTACTAACTTAACAATCATAAACTCTTATGATGATTCTTTAGATTTTGCTGACGGATGGCAAGGTACTGCTACAAACGTTTACATTAAAGGTGTAAGTAAAGCAGGAGTTGAAGGATCTACTAACGCTAAAGATCCAAGTGGGGCTGTTCCAATGACTAACGCTAAAATAACTAACATCTCTATCATTAAAGGTGGTGCTACTTTTACAGCTGACGAAAAAGCAATCAACTACAAAGAAGGTGGTGGAAAACAAGCTTACACAAACTTATATGTTGCTAACGATATGCCTGCTGCTCTTGCTAAATTATCTACAGATGCTGGTGCAACTGCAAATATTGCTGCTGGTAACTTTACTATCACAAACTACACTTTTGGAGCTCAGATCACTGATGTAACTGGTCCTAAATTGTCTGGAACAACTACTGGTGCAATTGGTGCTGGTGCTGGTGCTGACTTACCAACTTGGGCTAACTGGACTAAATAATCCAAATTTAGATCATAAAAAACAAAAAAGCTGTCCGAAATATTTCAGACAGCTTTTTTTGCTAAATCAAGTTATTATCAAAAATAACATTCTTAATAACTTCGAACACATAATGTTAAAAACATCCTAAATATTTAGGATGTTTTTTTTTGGCGCACTTTTTGTAATTTTTTTTGTATATTTACAATATCCAAATATACGCGATGGCAAAAAACTACTTTTATATTACTTTCTTATTGGCATTTTTCTTTACTGTGAGCGTCTCGGCGCAAGACAGCAAGCAATTACCAAAAACTCAAGAATCGACTTCTATTGAGGGATTAAGCTTGTACCCTAACCCTGTTACTAATGGTAAAGTTTACATATCTTCTAAAAACGATCTAGAGAAAGAAATTATTGTGTTTGATATTTTAGGGAAAAAAGTACTGCAAGCACATTTAACCTCTAGAGAATTAAATGTTGCTGAATTACCTTCAGGGGTTTATATCATTAAGATAAGCGAACAAAACGCATCTGCAACCCGAAAACTAATTATAAGATAAAGCTCCATTGGAGCTTTTTTATTTTTCAGTCGCAGTCACAGTTCTCAGTTTACAAACTGCAACTGAAAACTGTGACTGCGACTAAAAAATAAATATCTTTGCAAAAAAAAGTTTTGATCACAACCAGCGATATATTTACGATTTCGAGTCAGAAACAATTTGAAAAAATAGCTCTAAAAGTGTTTCGTTTTCAGCACGAAAACAATAAGGTTTATCGCGATTTTTGTGATTTCCTAAAAGTTAATCCGCAACAGGTAAAATCATTACAGCAAATTCCATTTTTACCTATTCAATTTTTTAAAAGCCACGAAGTAGTTTCAAACAATGATTTCGCGCAAGTAACTTTTACCAGCAGCGGTACTACTGGAATGATTACAAGCAGGCATTTGGTAACAGATGTTACGCTTTACGAAGAAAGTTATCGCAAAGGATTTTCTCAGTTTTATGGCAATATAGAAGACTATGTCGTTTTAGCCCTTTTGCCGTCTTATTTGGAACGTGAAGGATCTTCATTAATCTATATGGTCGATGACTTAATTAAACTCTCTAATCAGCCAGAAAGTGGGTTTTATTTACACAACTACGGAGAACTTACCCAAAAGCTAATTGAACTGGACAATTCGGGTCAAAATGTTATTTTAATTGGCGTGACTTACGCTTTATTAGATTTGATCGAAAAACATCAATTCAATCTTCAAAATACCATTATAATGGAAACTGGAGGTATGAAAGGAAAACGCAAAGAAATGATCCGAGAAGAATTGCACGAACAGCTTTGCAAAGGTTTCGGCGTTTCTTCTATTCATTCAGAGTACGGAATGACAGAACTTTTAGCGCAGGCCTATTCTTTAGGAGAAGGTGTTTTCGAATGTCCGTCTTGGATGAATATTTTAATTCGCGATCCAGAAGATGCTCTCACTTATGTGAAAGATGGAAAAACGGGCGGCATCAACGTGATTGACTTGGCGAATATTAATTCATGCTCTTTTATCGCTACGCAGGATTTAGGCAAAAAAAATCCCAACAACTCTTTCGAGGTTTTGGGACGTTTTGATAATTCTGATATTCGCGGTTGTAATTTGATGGTTTTATAGTTTAATCGATCATTAATCAAATAAATGATAACAGATTAAACGGCTAAACCTTTAATCAAAAATTAATTTTCATCACTTACACCAATACTCTCTATACCTTCTTTTTTCTGTAGTAGTTTTTCTTTTTGACCTTTATGTTCTAATAATTTATAAACTCCATAACAAGTCAGAACTCCACAAAGTACAAAAAGTATATTCCATCCTGCACTGCTAAAACTACTGTCATCAATACTATCTAAACCTCCAATAAAAACAGATAGAAGCCCTACAACAAATCCAGCAAGAAGAGTTCCTGCATAATAAGATATTATTCCAATAGCGAAATAACCCCATTTGTTCTTATCATATTCTAAGGCCAGATTAGTAAAGCCTTTCCAAATCCAGTAAATAAATAAAATTAGAAGCATATCTTATGTTTGTTTTGAGATGATAAACTTAGTAAAAAAACATATACTTTTTCATAGTAGAAGTTAAAGAGCAAAAGTCCCAAAAAAATAAATTTGGTTCAGTGAATAAATTAACCAATCCAGAAAAAATACAGTCCTAATAATCTTTTTTTTACTTGGTCAGTACATAACAACCATAATTTTAATATTCCGTAGGAATATCTCATCGGTAGAAAAAAGAATATTATTTAGCATTGTGTCCTGTAGGGACACTTGTTATTATACAATACTTCTCTATTAATCAAACGTTCCTACGGAACGTAAAACGAAATCCAAATTTTTATTCTACCGATGAGACATTCCTACGGAACGAATCGTTCGTTAAACGAAAAAATCCGAATATTCTTTTCGAATATTCGGATTTCTGATATTATAAAAATGTCTCTTATTTAATCGCAAATTTCCGATTAAACAATTATACAACTACTCGATTAAAAGATTAAACAACGCGAATCACAAAATAATTTTTCTTTCCGCTTTGTAATAAAACAAATTGATTATTAATCAAATCATTTGATGTTAATACAAAATCTTCTTTTATTTTCTCTCTATTTACAGAAATAGAATTTGCTGTTAAAGCTCTTCTAGCTTCTCCGTTCGATTTAAAAAAACCTGTTTTTTCATTCAAAACAGTAATAATATCCAATCCGTTTTCTAAATCAGCTTTTGCGATTTCAGCTTGCGGAACTCCGTCAAAAACTTCTAAAAAAGTAGCTTCATCCAATTTTTTTAAATCTTCTGCAGTTGACTTTCCAAACAAAATATTCGAAGCCTGAATTGCTTTTTCTAATTCTTCTCTACTGTGAACAAAAACAGTTATTTCTTCTGCCAGCTTCTTTTGCAAGACTCTTAAATCCGGAGCTGTTTTATGCTCTTCGATTAATGCATCAATTGTCTCTTTATCTAAGAAGGTAAAGATTTTGATGTATTTTTCCGCATCAACATCTGTAGTGTTTACCCAAAATTGGTAAAATTTATATACCGAAGTTTTATCAGCATCCAACCAAACATTTCCTCCTTCAGATTTACCGAATTTAGATCCGTCTGCTTTTGTAATCAAAGGCGTTGTCAAAGCGTAAGCTTTTGCGTTTTCGCCTCCCATTCTGCGCACTAATTCTGTACCCGTGGTAATATTACCCCATTGGTCAGAACCTCCCATTTGCAAGATGCAGTTGTTGTTTTTATATAAATGATAAAAATCGTAACCTTGAATTAACTGATATGTAAACTCTGTAAAAGACATTCCCTCACCTTCACCGCTAAATCTCTTTTTTACAGAATCTTTAGCCATCATATAATTTACAGTGATTCTTTTTCCAACTTCACGTGCAAAATCGATAAAAGAGAATTCTTTCATCCAATCATAGTTATTTACCATTACTGGCGCATTTGCTTCGGTTGAACTAAAATCTAAGAAACGAGACAAGACACTTTTAATTCCTGCAACGTTTTTAGCCAAAGCTTCTTCATCAAGCAAATTTCTTTCATCAGATTTACCAGAAGGGTCACCAATCATTCCTGTTGCTCCACCCACTAAAGCGATAGGTCTGTGCCCGAAATTCTTTAGGTGAACCAATAAAATAATCTGAACCATACTTCCGATGTGCAGTGAATCTGCCGTTGGATCAAAACCAATATACGCAGTGGTAGCCTCTTTTAGTAATTGTTCTTCCGTTCCAGGCATACTATCATGATATAACCCGCGCCATTTTAATTCTTCAACTAGATTCTTCATTTTTTAAAATAATTTGCGCAAATATAATCAATGGCAATGGCAATATCAAAAAGCAATTCCAATATCAATCGTAAAACTCAATTTCAACATCAATTTCAATCGCAAAAGTCAATTACAAAATCTATTTCGACACCAAAACCTTTGCAACTTTGAACCTTTGTCTCTTTGCACCTTAAACCAAAAAACTTATCTTTACAAAATGGTATTAGTAACTGGAGGAACTGGTTTAGTTGGCGCACATTTATTACTTCATTTAATTGAAAATGGAGAAAATGTTCGGGCTGTATATAGATCAAAAAGTAAAATCGAAAAAACAAAATCGATTTTTGAGTTCTATAAAAAACCAGATTTATTTGAAAAAATAAATTGGATTGAGGCTGATATTTTAGATGTTCCTTCCTTAGAAAATGCTTTTATCGACATAAGTCAGGTTTATCACTGCGCCGCCTTGATCTCGTTTGATCCAAAAGACGAGGAAAAACTCAGAAAAACAAATATCGAAGGAACGGCAAACATGGTTAATTTTTCTATTGCCAAAAACATAGAAAAATTTTGTTTTATAAGTTCAATCGCTGCCTTGGGCGATATTGCAGCACACGAAACGCATATTACCGAAGAAACAGATTGGAATCCCGAAAAACCACACAGCGATTACGCCATTTCTAAATATGGTGCAGAAATGGAAGTTTGGCGCGGACAGCAAGAAGGCTTAAAGGTGATTATTGTAAATCCTGGAGTAATTTTAGGTCCGCCCAAAATGACGATTTTTGAAGAAGGAAGCAGTAAAATCTACCAAAAAGTTTCTAACGGCCTTCCGTTTTACACACTCGGAAGTACTGGATTTATTTCTGTGGATGATGTAATAAAAACTACTATTGAATTAATGAAAAGCGACATTAAAAATGAACGTTTTACATTAATTGCAGATAACATTGTTTTTAGAGATCTTTTAAATACCGTTGCAGATGCATTAAATGCAAAAAGACCATATATCCATGCTAAACCATTTTTTATGAATTTCTTATGGATTGCTGATGGAATATTTTCGACCTTATTTTTTAGAGAAAGAAGTATTACCAAAGCAACTGCAAAAGCCTCTTACTCTAAGAATTTATATAGTAATGAAAAAATAAAAACCGCTCTAGGAACGGTTTTTACAGATATTCACCAGTACATTAAAGACAGTTCAAAATTATAATTGTCTTCTATTTTTTCTTTGCGCCATTTTTATAGAATCAATATTGATTTTTGGAATGCTTTTTTTGACAGAATCTTTCGAAACTTCCTTCAATTCCTTTGGCTTATTTTTATTCTCTTTTGCTGCTTTTTTCTCATCGATTTTTGCAAGAGAATCTGCTGCTCTTTGATTTTTAGCCAATCTCTTGTTTACCTCATCGAACATATCTTTATAACTTTCATAATCAGAAGCATAATACATATTATTCTGAACAAATTGCAGACTGTCTACTTTATATTTTTGTAAAATAAACTTTGTTGGATCACTGTTTATCGAATCTAAAGACAATGGCTTTTGATACCTCATTGCTTCAAGAAGCGACAAATCGTACATGATATCAACCATTTTTTCTCTTTCAATAAGCTTCGCAGGCTGTTTTACCAGCTCTTTTTTGCAGCTTATAGAAAGAAACAAAACCAATACTATTACTATAAAATTCTTCATAGTCGTTTTTTATCTGTCAAATAATAATCGTTTTCCGGCTCTCGTATCTTTTACTTTGAAATTATTATAAACCAATTCTCCGTTTACAAAAGTATGTGTAATTCTTGATTTGAAAGTAAAATTCTCAAAAGGCGACCATCCGCATTTGTATAAAATATTCTCTGGTTTTACACTCCAAGGCAGGCTCGGATTTACAATAACTAAATCGGCGTGATAACCTTCTCTTATAAAACCTCTTTTTTCGATTTTGAAAATTTTAGCTGGATTGTGGCACATTTTCTCTACTATTTTCTCCACGCTAATTTTACCTTGATGATGTGCTTCAAACATAGCTACAACAGCATGCTGTACGAGCGGACCACCAGAAGGTGCTTTTAAATACGACTGCATTTTTTCCTCTTTTGTATGAGGTGCGTGGTCTGTAGCAATTACATCAATTCGCCCGTCGTTCAAAGCTTTCCAAAGTTCAGCACGATCTTCGGCAGTTTTTACGGCTGGATTCCATTTAATGAAATTTCCTTTTGTTTTGTAATCTTCGTCAGTAAACCAAAGATGATGTACACAAACCTCAGCAGTAATCTTTTTATCTTCTAACGGAATTTTATTCGTAAACAATTCCATTTCTTTCGCAGTTGAAAGATGGAAAATATGAAGTCTTGCTCCTGTGCGTTTTGCCAAAGCAACTGCTTTTGAAGAAGAAATATAACAAGCCTCTGCACTTCTAATTAAATTATGCGCAGTTACGGGAACATCTTCTCCATACTGCTCTTTAAAAGCCGCAAGATTATTTTGAATTGTAGTTTCATCTTCGCAGTGAACCGCAATTAGCATTGGTGTGCTAGAAAAAATCTTTTCTAAAACTGCTTCGTTATCAACCAGCATATTTCCTGTTGATGAACCTAAGAAAATTTTAATTCCGGCAACGTTTTTTGGATTTGTTTTTAAAACCTCTTCCAAATTATCATTTGTTGCACCCATCATAAACGAATAATTCGCAAATGATTTTTGAGATGCAATTTGATATTTATCTTCTAAAATTTCTTGTGTTACTGAATTAGGAACCGTATTTGGTTGCTCGATAAAAGAAGTAATCCCTCCAGCAACAGCAGCTCGAGATTCAGATTCGATATCTCCTTTATGCGTTAAACCCGGTTCTCTAAAATGTACTTGATCGTCAATTGCTCCCGGCATTAAATAACTTCCTTCGGCATCGATTACTATACAATTTGATGTTTTTAACGAAATGCTGTCGGCAATTTCAACAATCAAATCATTTTCTATTAAAACATCTCCTTCAAAAATTGTCCCTTCGTTTACAATTTTGGCATTTTTTATTAAAATCCTATTCATGATGTTGGTTTATAATGAATTGACTAATTTTCTTAATCTAAGTGAAATTACGCCTAGTATAGCTTCTTTAATAATGGCATTACTCATTTTAGAAACTCCTTTTGTTCTATCTGTAAAGATAATAGGAACTTCTGTAATTTGAAATTTTGCACAGTATGTTCTGTATTTCATTTCGATTTGAAACGCATACCCAACAAATTTTATTTTATTCAAATTGATTTTTTCTAGAACTTCTCGTTTGTAACATACAAAACCTGCAGTGGCATCATGAATTTTCATTCCTGTGATAAATTTCACGTAAACCGATGCAAAATAAGACATCAAAACTCGGCTTAGAGGCCAGTTTACAACGTTTACACCCGTTACATAACGAGAACCAATTGCAAGGTCTGCGCCACCAAAATGGCAGGCATCGTACAGCTTTTCTAAATCATTTGGGTTATGGGAAAAATCGGCATCCATTTCAAAAATAAATTGATAATTGCGTTCTAAAGCCCACTTGAAGCCATGAACATAAGCTGTTCCTAAACCTGATTTTTTGGTTCTTTGTTCTAAAAAAAGCTTATCTGGAAATTCTTCCTGTAATGCAATCACTTTTTTTGCAGTATGATCAGGAGAATTGTCATCAATAATCAGCAGATGAAAAGATTTATGCTGCGAAAGTACTGCTCTTACTATACTTTCTATATTCTCAATTTCGTTATATGTGGGAATTATGACAATACTATCATTCATTTTTTCTCGGTAATTTCACCGCAAAAGTAAACTTTTTATAGCATTTGATTCATAATAAATATATAATAAAAGTATTGCATCAAAAAATTACTAATTTTGTAACGCTATGATTGAACAACTTCATCCTCGAATTCTGGAAAACAAAGACTGGGCAACACTTTTGTTTGTGCTGACCTTTGCTGTTGTTGCCATGACAAAATCTGCTTATGAAACTAGATTTAGTGAATTTAGTAAACTTATTTTTTCTGATAAATATGCTAAAATTTATCGCGACAACAACCATTTAAAAAGCAGTTTTACAGTTGGTTTATTTTTTGTACAAATTGTTTCGTACGCATTTTTCATTTTGCTTACGATGAACATTTTTGGACAGGCCTCTAAAACTGATTGGGTTTTGTTTATTCAGATCGCAACTTTCCTTCTTTATTTCATTTTAGGAAAGTATTTAATCGAGAAAATCGTAGCAACTTCATTCAACATTGATGAATTTGTAGAACTTTTTAACTTACAAAAAGTAACTTACAGAACATATATTGGCGTTTTAATCCTTCCAATCAATGCTATTTTGTTCTATTACAATAATATTCCACAAATCATACCGATAATAATCATAGGTATTTCCCTGTGTATTAGTGTATACTCTTACTTTATTTCAATTAAAACATATCAAAACGCAATTATCAGCAAGTTATTTTATTTTATTTTATATCTTTGCGCTCTTGAAATAGCCCCTTATTATTTTCTTTATTATTGGATAACAAAAGGGAGTGCTTAGAAAATGTTTATAATATGAAAGTGAAAACAATTTTGGTGTCACAGCCTGAACCTAAAGTGGAGAATTCTCCTTACTTTGAGCTCCAACAAAAACACAAAATAAAAATTGATTTCAGACCATTTATTCATGTGGAAGGGGTTAGCGCAAAAGAGATTCGATTACAAAAAATCGATCTTAATCATTACACTGCGATCATTTTAACAAGTAGAAATGCTGTAGATCATTTTTTTAGAGTTGCTGATGAAATGCGTTATAAAGTTCCTGAAGGATTGAAGTATTTCTGTCAATCTGAGGCTGTTGCGTTTTACCTTCAAAAGTATGTTGTGTACAGAAAACGTAAAATTTACGTTGGAGCAAAAGATTTTGCGGATTTATCTCCGCTGATTAAGAAGTACAAAGACGAAAAGTTTTTACTTCCTGCATCTGATCAATTAAATGCAGATGCTCCTATAACATTAAACAGTCTTAAAGTAGATTGGGCACAAGCTATTTTTTACAGAACTGTAATGAGTGATTTGTCTGACTTAGCTGATGTTTATTATGACGTTTTAGCTTTTTTCAGCCCAACTGGAATTAAATCTCTGTTTAAGAATTTCCCAGATTTCAAACAAAACGACACCAGAATCGCAGTATTTGGAAGCACAACTCAAAAAGAGGCTCTAGATCATGGTTTAAGAATTGATATTCTTGCTCCAACTCCTGAAACGCCTTCTATGACAATGGCTCTAGAAAAATACGTTGCCGAAGCAAACAAAGGAAAATAACCTTAAGAAATATATAATTTTAAAAATCCAAATTCCAACTAATCACTGGGATTTGGATTTTTTGTTTTAACGACTTCATAAATCAAACACAACAAGTGGTTTCAACCACTGGAACGCATTTGGATTTTCTTAAATTGGAATTTGGATTTTTTACATTGGAATTTCTATTTACAAGCCATTTTAATTACATTTGATTCCTATTCTAAACCCAAATCACAAAAAATAGTTTCAAATTGTAAGTTATGAAAATCAACTCCCTCTTAATTGAAATTGACGGTATCGACAAAGAAATCCTTCGGTATTTAATGGACGATGCCCGAAAACCAATTTTGCAAATCGCCAATAAAATCGGAATTTCTGGTGCGGCAATTCATCAGAGATTAAAAAAACTAGAACAATCCGGCGTAATCTCTGGCTCTAAGTTTACTGTAAACCCAAAGGTTTTAGGTTACAACACAATGGCGTTTATTGGAGTTTATTTGGACAAAGCTTCCCGAAATTCGGAAGCTGTAAAAGAACTTAGAAAAATTCCTGAAGTTTTAGAATGTCATTATACTACTGGAAACTGGTCTGTTTTAATTAAAATAATCTGTCGTGATAACGAACATTTAATGCAGCTTTTAAATACAAAAATTCAAGCGATTGAAGGTGTTTCTAGAACTGAAACTTTTATTTCTTTAGATCAGCAGATTGATAGACAGATTCAGCTTTAGCAATCTAAAATTCCAATTTTCAAAATCCAAATTCCAAATTCGAAAAGTATTACTGATTCATTCGTTATCGGAAAGAATAAAAAAATTCCAAACCTAACAGATTTGGAATTTGGAATTTTAAAATATTGAAAATTTAAATTAATTAATTTCTCCTGCTTCCCGAATAAATCGAGATATAGTACAACAACGTGGCGATAGAACCAATTGCAGCTACTACATACGTTCTTGCAGCCCATTTTAAAGCATCTTTTGCTCCTGCCTGCTCTTCTTGTGTCAGCATGTGTTTATTTTCTAACCAAGCCAGCGCACGGTTACTCGCATCGTATTCTACAGGAAGTGTAATAATCGAAAACAAAGTTGTTGCCGCGAAAACTATAATCCCAATTAATAATAATTGTGGAAAAACCTTAATCATTAAGATTCCCGCAATTAAAATCCATTGCACGTAGTTTGAAGCAACGCTTACGATTGGCACTAATTTCGAACGCATTGTCAGCCATTCGTAACCAATTGCATGCTGTACGGCGTGACCGCATTCGTGTGCTGCAACTGCTGCAGCTGCGGCGTTTCTGTGATTATAAACGGCTTCACTTAAATTTACTGTTTTATCTGAAGGATTATAATGATCTGTTAACTGACCTGGTGTCGAAATAACACGAACATCTGTAATTCCGTTATCGGCAAGCATTTTTTCGGCAATTTCAGCACCGCTCATTCCGTTTCTTAGTTGTAATTTTGAATATAATTCAAATTTACTCTTTAGCTGAGAACTTACCAGCCAGCTGAACAACATTATAGCTCCAGCAATAATTAGATATCCAGATCCCATATTTTCTAGTGTTTTTAGATTGATTTTTAAATTTACAAAACAAACTGCAAATTATGAACCATTTTAACAAAATGCCATTTTGACATTTATTTACTAGTTTTGTCTCAGTTTAACATATTGTTTTTAAGCAGAAAAGCAATCAATTCTGCTACGTTTTTCATTTTATATTTTTGAAGAATATTTCGACGATGCGTTTGAACCGTCAAAAAACTCAAAAACAAATCATCTGCAATTTCCTGAGTCGATTTTCCCTGCGAAAGCAATAATGCAATATCACGTTCTCTTCTGCTTAAACCTGGAATGCGTTCTAAGTCTTCAGATAAAGGCTGGCTGATTATGGTTTTTACTTCTTCACTAAAAACAATTTCACCTTCAATAGCTTTATAAATACAATTTTTAAATTCATCAAAAGAGGCATTTTTCAAGATATAGCCATTCCCTCCATTTTGAATAAACTGCATTACCAAGCTTCTTTCAGATTGACTGCTCATGCCGATAATTACAATTTTAGGATGTTTTTGTTTAATGGTTTTACACAAGTCAACGCCATTTATAACTGGCAGAAAAATATCCATTAAGATGAGATCAACTTTATTGTCTTCGATATATTCTAAAAGCGATACTCCCGACTCAAATTTTTCTACGATCTTAATAGCATCCAAATCCGACAACAAACCTGCTATTCCCGAAATCACAATCGGATGATCGTCTACAATTACTGTTTTATGTATCATTTATATAGTCTGGATTTAAATTTTTAATTCAATATATACTGAAGTCCCTTTATTGACAACCGAATCAATTTCTAGTTTCCCATTCAAAAATGCGACGCGGTTTTTAATATTTCGCAGTCCCATACCTTCTCTTTTTTCGGCGTGTTTTACATTAAATCCTACTCCATTGTCTTCTACAGTAATAAAGAACACATCTTTATTCTGCGAACAGGAAACTAAAATTTGTGAAGCTTTAGCATATTTTAAAGCATTATTTAGAAGTTCCTGTATTATGCGATAAATCATAATTTCAAAATGCTGTGGAAATTTTGATTTTTTAATTAAATACTGAAACTCAACTGCAGTTTCTAAAGTAGAATGAGAAACACACAAATCTTTCAACGCATGTTCAAGCCCCAATTTCATTAAACTTTCGGGCATTAAATTTTGAGAAATATTACGAAGCTCTTTAATGGAGTCGTTTAGCATTTCATTAATGTTCGGACTGTTTTCGTTATTTTCTCGGTTGACAAGACTCAAATGCATTTTCAAGCCAGAAAGCATACTTCCTAATCCATCATGTAAATCTCTTGCAATTCTCTTTCGTTCGATTTCTTCTCCTTGAATCAATGCATTTGAAATCGATAATTTCTGTTGATTTTCCAGCGCTGATAATTCTTGCTGTAAATTGACTTCTTTCTGAAAGCTCAGCTTTTTTTGATAGTTATTATAAATCCATAAAAACAAAACTGTTAGGAACAATAAAAACGAAAGCGCTGCAAAAAGCATTGTGTTTAATCGATTATTATTGACTTGTAAAACTGCTTTTTCATTTTCTGACTGCAGTAAAGAGATTTTCTTCTCACTTTCTGCTTTTTTATATTTTGCCTCGAATTCAATAATTTCATTTTTCAGATTGGCATCGTTCAAACTATCATTTATAACATTGTATTTATGCGAATACGAATAGGCTTTGGAGTATTCTTTTGTCGCATTATAAACTTTAGATAATTCTTTATAATAATTTTTTTTGTCAACAATAAATGGTGTGTTTTGCACCAAATATTCTAGATTACTTTTGGCTTTATCGTAGTTTTTGAGTTTAAAAAGCACTTCATACTCCGCAAATTTTAATCTGTTTAATGCGATAGAGTTACCATGTTTTACAGAAGAATTTATGCCTTTCTCAAAACTTATTAATGCTTCATTGTGTTTATTTTGTTTAGCATAATAAATTCCTTCTGCATAAAAATAAGAATCATTCAAATTCGATTCTGGATATTTTTTTAAAGTCAAAAAAGCTTTATCGAGTATACTTTTAGCATCATAAAAATGTTTAAGTTCTACCAAATTCTCTGCATTTATGATATAAGTTTCCATTTTAGACTCTGCCAGCGTCGGAGACTTTTTAGTAGTATTTTCGATATATTTTTGGGCTTGATCGAGATATTCTGCAGCTTTTTCCCTTTCGCCATTATTCATGAAAATAATGGCAACGGCTTTATTTAAACCGCTGATTAACTCATAATCACCGCTTTTTTTGGCAATAGGAATTGCTTCATTCACCAACAGACGCATATAAGCATTTTCATTATTCTTGCGTTGCTGCATAATGCCATAATTCTGAAGTATAATTGCCCGAATTCTATATGCTTCCTTATAGCGGTATTTTTTAAGTTTTTCATTAGCTTCTAATAAGGCTTTTTCGAAACCATCTATATCGCCTTTTTCAATAAAACTGTAAGCATTATAATAAAGCGAAATATCCCGTAAGAAAGGAAATTTTGTTTTTAATCGATTTCCTTGTTCGAGATATTCTTTGGATTTTTTGGCATCCTGAACCATTAAAAATAATTTGGACAGTCTAAAACTGTTCAAACTTTTAATGCTGTCGGACTTTACATTTTTTGTAGACTTAACAATACTGTCAATATAAACCGTATCGTCATCTAATGAAAGGATTACTTGTGAATTGGAAATAGTAGAAAAAAACAAAAAAAAGATAAAGGCGTAGATTTTCTTCATAAATGGGTATTTACTCAAAGTTATTAAAGCTTAGCGACTTTCAAAAAAAAATTAGCTCTTTTACCTGATATCAGGTAATAAAAAATACATTTTATCAGGTATTGATATCTCTTTAGTAAGGGTCTAATTTTGTTTGACTATGAATATTAATTTAAGAATTTTATTATGAAATCGATTTTAAAAACTTTAGCAATTGTATTGACTCTTGCTTTTACAGCAGTTTCTTGCAGCAGCGACAATGACGATAATAACACTGGAACAGCTTCAAGAGATGTAAAATATGAAATAACTGGAAACTACACAGGAACATTATCTACTGTTTATTTTGAAAAAGGCGGGAACGCATTAAATGAAGACATTACTAAGCTTCCTTGGACTAAAGAATTTACAGCTGAAGCAAAATCTATGGGAGCATCATTAAGCGCAAGTGGATATGGCGGAGTTGCTGGACAAACTTTAACTGGTAAAATTTATGTTGGCGGAAAATTGCAAAACGAACTAACTGCAACAGCAACTAGCGACGGAATAATTGTTTTATCTCTTACTCCTTACGTTTTTCCTCTATAAATCTTACTTTAAAATTTAGATTTTAGTTTTTTGGTAAAAAGTAAAGCTTCGTAATATTACGAAGCTTCTTTTTTTATAACTCTAATTGATTGTTTACTTCTTCAAACTTCTCAATTAGACTATTTATTTTCTCCTGCTGTTTTTTGACTTGTTTCGGGCGAAGATAAAACCAATTGAAAAACATCCATGATAAAGTAATGCCATACGTTAAA
The DNA here is from genome assembly GCF_001429295.1 of Flavobacterium sp. Root935. Taxonomy (GTDB): domain Bacteria; phylum Bacteroidota; class Bacteroidia; order Flavobacteriales; family Flavobacteriaceae; genus Flavobacterium. The sequence continues at coordinate 87,485 of NZ_LMJL01000007.1, forward strand.
CCAGCTCCTAAAAGCGTCATTCTACTGGCGTATTCATACATATATAAACAAATACCAACTGTAAGCGCCAAAAAATAAAAAGTCATCATTTTGGTCTGCAGAAATTGTTGTTTCTTTTTAATTATAATTAAATTTTGAAGATACTCTTGATTGTTTTGTGTGGCTTCAATATTTTTATACTTGCTCAGTAATTTATTATAGGTAAATAAATAAATCACCATGGCCAGAATCGTTATAATAATTCCGATTTTAGTCGAAATAAATTGCGGCTGATAGTATATCCAAATACAAACAATAAAGATACAGGTAGCCAAAAGCAATATATTAATAATCCATAAACTTCTTAATCCTGCCTTTTTGAACTTGGTTACTCTTGCCAGCAAATCCTTCATATCTGGCTGACTTACAGATTGTTTTTTCCATAAATCTTTAAAATCTATATTGTTATCGTTGTCCATTTTCTTTAAATTTTTCGGTCAGTTTTTCTTTTATCCTGTGAATTTTTACTCGCACATTTGCATCAGAAAGTCCAACAATTTTGGCAATTTCTGTCTGCTTTACATCTTCCAGTTCCAGCGAAATAATAATACGTTCTGTTTCGGGTAATTCAGCAATACACTTGTATAAAAACTGAATTTGAGGTTCTAATGAGGTTTGTTTTTCTTCTGAAAGATGAACAGGCAGCTCTGATTTTGGGAAACGCTTCTGTTTTTCGATCTGCCTCAGGCAATTGTTAGAAGCAATCCTAAAAATCCAGGTTCCAATAGAAGATTCATTTCTAAAGGTTTCCAGTTTCTGCCAGACAATTATAAACGTTTCCTGAGTCAAATCCTGCGCGGCGTCATAATCGTTTACAAAACCCATGCAAAGCCTAAAAATTCTATCCCAATATGTTTTGTAGATATCTTCGAATTCCATTTTAAGATTTTATAAAAGAGTTTAATTGTGCCAAATACCAATCTTTGTCATCGTACATTATAAAATGTAAACCTTTATCCGCATATTGAAAATTAGCTGTTTTCAAGTTTTTATACTGCCCTTCGATTGCCGGTTTTAAATTTATAAAATAAGATTCTAATAAAATTAATGACGGACATTTTATCGTTGCAATTCTTTCTCTCAAATCGATATTAAAGAAATCACAATACACTTCCGAAAAAGTTTTTCGGTCCGATTTTACGCTCCAGTCTACAACCATTTCTAATTTTGATGAATCTTGCAAAAGTCTCGGCATCGTTTGTTTCTGCATATCATAAAACTGCGTTTCATTCATTGCTGCCATTTGAGTAACCATTGGCGAACAATCATTATTTTCTTTTGATTTAAAAGAAGGATCGCTCAAAGCTGCCAAACACGGAAGCGCGTCGACAACCACAATTTTACCAATTAAATCTGGATAATCAGAAGCGATTGCCAGCGCAAGCCCGCCTCCCATACTGTGGCCAACTAAAATTGGCTTTTCGATTTTATTGTCTTTGATATAATTGGCAATTCCTGCTTTCCAGTTTTCGAATGAAGGATTGGGCTGTGGTTTTACTCCAGCAAATCCAGCCATTGTAAGAGTGTAACAAGTAAAATCTTTTTCGAAAGCTGCTTTGGTTTCGTTCCAAACTTCCCCCGAAGAAGCAAATCCAGGAATGAATATTATAGATTGTTTTCCCTTTCCTGTTTTGATAACTTCAAAAGGATATGATTTTGTTTGTGCAAAAACATTGATACATAATGCAGAGAATAAGAATGCGATAATTAAGATGATATACTTTTTCATTTTTAATAGTTTTAAGTTGTTAATTAAATCGGATCCATGCTTTTGATACGACGACTATTAAAATGTTACAAAAGTTTTTAAATTTTTAATGAAAAAATTTAAAACGCCAATGTTTGCGCGGGTTTTTAACCGCAAAGTTTTTCCTCAATCTTGTCATTTCGACGAAGGAGAAATCTTCGCGAGTAGCTCCGCAATCAAAATCGCCAATCTTTGTAGAGTTACTTGTGAAGATTTCTCCTTCGTCGAAATGACAAACTATATGTTTTTAAAAAATAAAATTCGTGAATTCGTGGCGAAAAAAACAAGCATAAAAAAAATCCCAAACCCCAATCGTAAAATTGGAATTTGGAATTTTTATATTGGAATTTTAAAATAATTAACCGACTAGGTTAATTATTTTCCCAGGAACAATAATCACTTTATTCGGAGTTTTTCCGTCTAATTGTTTTTGAGTTCTTTCGTCTTTCATTACGATTTCTTCGATTTGTTCTTTGGTTAAATCCAAAGGCAATTCGATTGTGAAACGCATTTTTCCGTTGAAAGAAACTGGGTATTCTTTATTGGTTTCGATTAAATGTTTCTCATCAAAAATTGGGAAAGCAACTTCAGAAATAGAAGTTGTATGTCCTAACTGTGACCATAATTCTTCTGCGATATGCGGTGCGTATGGCGAAACTAAAATTGCTAACGGCTCTAAAATTGCTCTTGAATGACAATTTTGAGAAGACAATTCGTTTACACAAATCATAAATTGAGAAACCGAAGTATTGAAAGAGAAATTCTCAATATCATCAGCCACTTTTTTGATTGTTTTATGCAACGATTTCAAATTGTCTTTTGTTGGTTCGTCGTTGTTTACGATTAAACCATTATCATCAAAATACAATCTCCATAATTTTTTTAAGAAACCAAATACACCAGAAATTCCAGCAGTATTCCAAGGTTTTGCCTGCTCTAACGGACCTAAAAACATTTCGTATAAACGTAATGTATCAGCACCATATTCTGCACAAATATCATCTGGAGTTACCACATTGTATTTCGATTTCGACATTTTCTCGACTTCGCGGCCAACTATGTACTTTTCGTTATCATCTAAAATAAATTTAGCATCAGCATAATCTTCTCTCCAAGCCTTGAATTTTTGAATATCTAATTCATCAGAAGAATTTACCATTGAAACATCAGCGTGAATAGGTTGAAAATTATAATCAATATTTACATCAATATATTCATCCGCACCAATAATCTCTCTAATTCTATTCCTAAAATCGTTTTTAAGTTTTTCAATAGTTAAATTAAGAGATTCTGATGCCGTTCCATTATTTAATGAATTCAAAGAATTTTTTGAAATAAATATCGGCGACTTTGTAACTTCGTTCTTTAAAATGTCGTCAAAACCTGTAGCATTGAAATTTACTTGATAATAATTTCTATAAACAAAAGCACTAGTCCCCAAAATCATTCCCTGATTGATCAGTTTTTTGAATGGCTCTTCAGTTGGAGCAAAACCTTTGTCTTTTAAGAATTTGTTCCAGAAACGAGAATACAATAAGTGACCTGTTGCGTGCTCGCTTCCTCCGATATATAAATCTACATTTTCCCAATAAGCCAAAGCTTCTTTGCTTGCAAATTCATTTTCGTTGTGTGCATCCATGTAACGCATCCAATACCATGAACTTCCTGCCCAACCTGGCATAGTGTTCAATTCTAAAGGAAAAATCGAAACATTGTCAACTAAATCAGTATTAACAACTTTGTTTTGTTTTGTATCCCAAGCCCAAACTGCTGCGTTTCCTAATGGAGGCAGACCATCTTCTGTTGGTAAATATTTTTCTACTTCTGGCAAAATAATTGGCAAATGTTGTGCATCAATCATTTTTGGCAATCCGTTTACATAATAAACTGGGAATGGTTCGCCCCAATAACGCTGACGAGAGAAAACGGCATCACGCAAACGGTAATTTGTTTTACCTTTTCCTTGTCCGATCTCTTCTAATTTATAAATCGCTTTTGCTGTTGCCTCTTTGTAGTTTAACCCGTTTAAGAAATCAGAACCAGCGATTTCAACATTATCTTTTGATCCATAAGCAGCTTCAGAAATATCAACATTAGCGAAGATATTTTTGATTTCCTGCATTCCGTTTTGACCTTTAAAGAAATTAGCAAAAGCGTAATCTCTTTCGTCTCCGCAAGGAACCGCCATTACAGCACCTGTTCCGTAACCTGCCAAAACATAATCCCCAATCCAAACTGGAATTGCTTCTTTTGTAAATGGATGTTCAGCATAAGCACCTGTAAATACTCCCGAAATAGTTTTTACATCCGCCATACGCTCACGCTCTGATCGTTTTGCTGTTTTTTCGATATAGGCTTCAACAGCAGCTTTTTGTTCTGGAGTTGTAATTTTAGCCACCAAATCGTGTTCTGGAGCCAAAGTCATAAACGTTACTCCAAAAATAGTATCAGGTCTTGTCGTAAACACTTCGATAACTTCGTTATGATTTTTCACATTAAAAGTCACCAACGCACCAACTGATTTTCCAATCCAGTTTCTTTGTGATTCTTTTATAGACTCACTCCAATCAATATCATTCAAACCTTGAAGCAAGCGTTCGGCATAAGCAGAAATTCGCATACTCCATTGTGTCATTTTTTTTCTTATAACAGGAAAGCCTCCACGTTCTGAAACTCCGTTTACAATTTCGTCATTTGCCAAAACAGTTCCTAAGCCTGGACACCAGTTTACTTCGGTTTCTGCCAAATACGTCATTCTGTATTGCAACAAGATTTTTTCTTTTTGATCATCAGAATAAGAATTCCATTCATCAGCAGTAAAAATTACTACGTTATCATCGCAAACTGCCTCAACTAATGCGTTTCCACTTTCTTCAAAAACAGTTATTAATTCTGAAATATCAAATGCTTTTCCTTGTTTTTTGCAATACCAAGAATTGAACAATTGGATAAAAATCCATTGCGTATGTTTGTAATAATCAGGATTTGAAGTTCGCACTTCACGACTCCAGTCAAACGAAAACCCGATTTTATCTAATTGTTTTCTATATCCTGCGATTTGTTTTCCTTCTTTGTCTACACCACCGTCAATATTTACGCGCGTTGTATCTTCTGGACGCTGTCCTGTCTGGATTGCATATTGTTCTGCAGGTAATCCAAAACTATCGTAACCCATCGGGTGCAAAACATTGAAACCTTGATGTCTTTTGAAACGAGAATAAACGTCTGAAGCTATATAACCCAGCGGATGCCCAACGTGTAATCCCGCTCCAGATGGATAAGGAAACATATCGAGAACATAATGTTTAGGTTTTTCAGAGTTGTTTTTTGCTGCAAAAGTTTGATTTTCTGCCCAATATTTTTGCCATTTGGCGTCAATTTCGTTTGGATTGTATTTCATTTCTAAGTGACTAAGATTCTAAGTGACTAAGGTTCTAAGGCTTTTCACTAGTTAATTAGCCGCAAATTTACATTTATTGTGGTTTGTACCAAAGCATTTCATAGACAAACAAATAAAATATCAAAATACTTATTCAAATTATTAAAAATACTTAATATTGAGTCGCATTTCATGTAGTTTTTGAAAGTAAATTTTAAGGTTCACCGTTTTTTTCAACCGCAAAGTTCGCTAAGGTTTTTATTTAGCGGTAGATTCAAAACATATAAGTTCACAAAGCTTTATGCCGCTAGAACTTTGCGCAGCTTTGTGTTTTATACAATTTAAATTACTTTGCGCACTTTGCGGTAAAATCTGCTTTATGCCCTCAGATAAGTAATCTTAAAAAAACTTATTCTTGTTTGCAGTTAAATAAACTTTTATTCAATATCAAATTGTACATTTATAGTATAAAAGTTCGTTATTAACTTTAAATAAAGAAATTCTTTATTATTTTTACCACATAATTTAAGCAAACTATGAGTTCTAACTTTGATAAATTTCAAAAGCGCAGGTTAATTTCCTCTTATTTTTCGGTTGTATTAAGTGTATTCTTGGTTTTATTCCTTTTGGGAGTACTGGGATTATTCATTATTAATTCTAAAAAACTGGCCAACGATTTTAAAGAAAAAATCGCCATGACCGTTTTCTTTAAAAATGAAGCTAATGACAGCGTCATCAAAGCTTTTAATACCGAATTGAAAAGAGCACCATTCGCTAGATCTTTTGCTTATGTTTCTAAAGAAAAAGCAGCTAAAGAACACACTGACATTATTGGTGAAGACTTTCTAACTTTTTTAGGAGAAAATCCATTATTGAATTCATACGACATTCACTTAAAAGCTGATTATGTTGAAAGAGACAGCATTTTAGAGATTGAAAGTAATTTGAAAAAAAATACGATGATTGAAGATATTGTTTATGACAAACAATTGGTAAATCTGGTAAATGACAACATCAAAAAAGTTAGTATGTGGATTTTAATAATCAGTGGTTTCCTTACTATAATTGCTGTTTTATTAATCAATAGTTCACTGCGTTTATCAATTCACTCTAATCGTTTTATCATCAAAACTATGCAGATGGTTGGAGCAACCAAAGCATTTATTCGTAAACCATTTGTAATGCGAAGTGTAAAATTAGGTATGCTGGGCGCTGGTTTGGCAATTATCGCCTTGATTGCACTTTTAATTTATGTAGAAACTAATTTCCCTGGTTTAGGAATTTTAGAAGACAAAGTTTTAATCGCTTTGGTTTTAGTTGCTGTTTTCGGATTAGGTGTTTTGATTACTTGGATCAGCACACATTTTGCAACACAACGTTTCTTGAATTTAAGAACTGACGATCTTTATTAATTTTAGATTGCTTTAGAAAAAAATAAACTCAAAAGAGGGTGAGACTGCTTCGTACCTCGCAATGACAAAATGAAAAACAACAACAATAACAAAGAACAAGCTCAGGAACAGCCAAAACAGGAATTCCTTTTTGACAGCATCAATTATAAAATCTTATTAATTGGTATTGCTGTTATTGCATTAGGATTTATTCTAATGTCTGGCGGAGGAAGTAAAGATCCGAATGTTTTTAACGAAGATATTTTTAGTTTTAGACGTATCCGTTTAGCACCGACAACTGTTTTAATCGGTTTTGGAATTACGATTTATTCTATTTTCAAAAAAACAAAATAGACTCCTTAGACAACTTAGATCTTTAGATTATTAGATTAATATCTTTAAAAAGTCTGATATCTAAGAAGTCTAATAATCTAACAATCTAAATAAATGAATACATTACAAGCTATCGTTCTTGCCATTATTGAAGGAATTACAGAATTTTTACCTGTTTCTTCAACTGGACACATGATTATTGCCTCTTCATTTTTTGGAATCGCTCATGACGATTTCACTAAACTTTTTACCATTGTAATTCAACTTGGTGCTATACTTTCGGTTGTAATTTTATATTTCAAACGTTTCTTTCAAACTTTTGATTTCTATTTTAAACTTCTAGTTGCTTTTATTCCTGCAGTGGTTTTAGGATTACTATTAAGTGATTTTATTGACGGCTTATTAGAAAATCCCGTTACGGTTGCTATTTCACTTCTAATTGGAGGAATTATTTTATTGAAAGTAGACGAATGGTTCAACAAACCAAACGATCCTGAAGTTTCAACTGAGATTACTTACGCAAAAGCTTTTAAAATTGGACTATTTCAATGTCTGGCAATGATTCCTGGAGTTTCACGAAGCGGTGCTAGTATTGTAGGTGGTATGTCACAAAAACTAACAAGAACTTCTGCTGCTGAATTTTCATTTTTCTTAGCAGTTCCTACTATGTTAGGGGCAACAGCAAAAAAATGTTACGATTATTACAAAGCAGGATTTGAATTGTCTCACGATCAAATTAACATGCTTGTTATCGGGAATATTGTTGCTTTTATTGTAGCACTTTTGGCCATTAAAACTTTCATCGGATTCTTAACTAAAAATGGCTTTAAAGTTTTTGGTTATTACCGAATCTTAGCTGGAATCATTTTATTATTGATTCACTTTTTCATTCACCCGCTTACCATCATATAATGACACCTGAAGAATATTTAGACGGACAAGTTTTATTGATTGACAAACCATTAAAATGGAGTTCGTTTCAAGCTGTCAATAAATTAAAATACCTTTTAATTAATAAAGTTGGACTTCCTAAAAAGTTCAAAATTGGCCATGCAGGAACTTTAGATCCGCTGGCGACTGGACTTTTATTGATTTGTACTGGAAAATTCACCAAAAGAATTTCGGAGCTTCAAGGTCAGGCAAAAGAATATACTGGAACTTTTTACATCGGAGCCACTACTCCATCTTACGATTTAGAAACAGAAATCGACCAGACTTTTCCAACAGATCATATCGATGAAGCTTTGATTCACGAAACGGTAAAGCAGTTTTTAGGAGAAATAGATCAAAAACCGCCTATTTTTTCGGCTATTAAAAAAGATGGTGTTCGTTTATATGAACATGCACGCGCTGGCGAATCTATAGAAATTGAAAGCAGAAAAACCACTATTCACGAATTTGAAATTACAAGAATTGCACTGCCAGAAATAGACTTTAGAGTAGTTTGCAGTAAAGGAACTTACATTCGTTCTCTAGCTTACGATTTCGGGAAAGCGATGAATTCAGGTTCACATTTAACTGTATTACGCCGCACCAAAATTGGCAATTACGATGTAAAAAATGCGATTGATATTACTCTTTTCGAGGAAAGCCTGCAGTAAAAAATAAAAATAGCACATTACAATTTGAAAATAGTAATGTGCCAACTCTTTAAACAAATAGTACAATTATCTCATACTGATTCATTGAGTTAATAGTGAGGCACATTTTTCCCTCCAAATAAAAATTGAGAAAAGAAATCATAAAATCTTTCAAATAACTTTTTCATAATAGTGTATTTTAATGTTAGACAATAAATAAACACCAATAAAAAGAGTAAATCAGAAAGTTATAATAGAAGTGGGATTATATTTACTAAGTTACAAAATAAGAAGTAAAATAAAAACACTTTAAGATAATTTTATCAACCAAATTATTTGTTATCAACACATTACCAAAATCAAAGTCGATTATATTTAATATTCTCCATAATTTCCAGCAATTCTTCTTGAACCGAGATTCCTTTGTCTGCCAAATACCACAATTGTAAATCTGTTTTTATCTTTTCATCAATTGGGCCAACCTCTCTTTTGTGATTTGCCATTAATTCAGCGGCACCTTTTGGTCTTGGTCCCCAATCGGCACGAACAATTCCGGCTTCTTTACAAATAACAATTACTTTAGGAATTGCTCTTCCGCCATTTGTGAGATATTGATTCATTAAATCATCATTTTCATCACGCAGTGCTATTCTTAGATCCACTTTTTTGTTTGAAGCCAAAGCCATTTTATTTAAAATTGGAAGAATCTGTGCCGCATCACCGCACCAGCCTTCAGAAAGTACCAGCCAAATGTAATGATTGCCTAAATGTTGTAGTTTATCAATAATAGGTTCTGCAATTTGTATGGTTTTCTCCAGTCTGTTCATTCTCGCTTCGTTTAATTTGGAATAATTAGTCAAACTTTCCGATTGTTCGTTTCCTGTCGACTTTCCTTCAGACAATAAATCGGTTACTAATTTTCTGTATTCAGCATAGGAATGACTGTTGAATAATGCTTTGGCTACGATGCTTTTCATATTGGTTTGATTTTTAGGATAGAATAAAAATACAAAATTTAGAAAGACGAGGATAATGACAATTGTCAGATTTCAAACAATTTACCAAGACGTTGACTTTTCTAAATATTTTTTGGCTTCTTGTTTTATCCAACCTTTTTCTGAATTCATAATCTCCTTAATTTTTTCGTCAAAACCTTTCATTTTTAATTTTCTTAGAGATATTATTATATGACCATAAACATCATTATCATCTAACAAAATTGCAAACTGTTTTTCTGATAAGTAAAATTTAAATTCCCCAACTAATAGTGCAAAAGTTTCCCTGCCTTTGCCATATGTATTATTCATGAGAACATCAATAATTGCTTTCTCAACTCGTGCAGATTTTTTGAAATTCTTTTTCTTGATAATATTTCTTAGATTTTCTCCTAATCGCCAAATATGAAATTCAAAAGAATACCATATTCTAAATGAAAATTTTGAATCTCCTTTTTCTTTATTATTTACAAACCAATACTTACACAAATCATCAATTAAATTTGATAAGCTTTCTTCGGTAAGACTATTAATAAATTCGTCTTCTTCGATTTTACTGTATTCATTCAAAAATTTCATCTACCAATCAATTAAATATTTAAAACTTATTTTTAAAAAAAGTTTTTTCTTACAAAAATAAAAAATCTGAATAATAAAGTGAACCCAAAATTATTTTACAAACATTATTTCTAAAAATCAGAATATGTCTATATTTGCACAAATTAACGCGACACACACATGAAATATAAAAGAATTCTTCTAAAACTTAGCGGTGAAGCGCTAATGGGTGATTTACAATACGGTATAGACCCAAAAAGATTAGCCGAATATGCAGATGAAATTAAGCAGATTCACAGTAAAGGAGTAGAGATTGCAATTGTTATTGGAGGAGGAAATATATTTAGAGGAGTTGCTGGAGCAAGTTCTGGAATGGATAGAGTTCAAGGTGATTACATGGGGATGCTTGCAACTGTAATTAACGGAATGGCTTTACAAGGTGCTCTTGAAGATAAAGGAATGAAAACGCGTTTGCAGACTGCTTTAAAAATGGAATCTATTGCAGAACCATACATTAAAAGAAGAGCAGACCGCCACTTAGAAAAAGGCAGAATCGTAATTTTTGGTGCCGGAACCGGAAATCCATATTTTACAACAGATACTGCAGCAGTTTTAAGAGGAATCGAAATTAATGCTGATGTTATCTTAAAAGGAACTCGTGTTGATGGTGTTTATGATTCTGACCCTGAGAAAAATGCTTCTGCAGTAAAATTTGACTTTATTTCGTTTGACGACGTAATTAAAAAAGGTTTAAATGTAATGGACACTACTGCATTTACACTTAGTCAAGAAAACAAATTACCAATCGTAGTTTTTGATATGAATAAAATTGGAAACTTGTTGAAAATCTGCGAAGGCGAAAACATAGGAACTGTAGTTAATATATAGTCATCAGTAACAGTTTACAGTCGCATAAATAAGACTTTAACTGAAAACTGAGAATGAAAACTGAAAACTAAAAAAAAATGACTGAAGAAATAGACTTTATTTTAGAAAGTACTGAAGAATCGATGAATGGTACTATTGCACACTTAGAGAAAGAATTTCTTAATATTCGTGCAGGAAAAGCTTCTCCAGCAATGCTTGGAGGTGTTTTTGTAGATTATTATGGATCTGCAACACCGCTTTCTCAGGTATCTAAAATCAGCGTTCCAGATGCTAGAACAATTACATTACAGCCATTTGAAAAAAATATGCTGCAAGCAATTGAAAAGGCTATCTTAATTGCAAACATCGGATTTAACCCGATGAACAATGGTGATATGGTAATCATCAGCGTACCGCCATTGACAGAAGAGCGTCGTCGTGATTTGGCTAAACAAGCAAAATCTGAGGCTGAAGATGCTAAAATTGGTATTCGTAACTCTCGTAAAGATGCAAATACCGAAATCAAAAAATTAGAAAAAGAAGGAACTTCTGAAGACATTTGCAAATCTGCTGAAGAAGAAGTTCAAAACTTGACAAACGCTTTTATTAAAAAAATTGATGAATTATTGGTTTTAAAAGAAGCCGAAATCATGAAAGTGTAATCAAAGATCTGAGATATTTAAAAAATCCGTCTGGTGAATAGTACCAGACGGATTTTTTTATTGTTATTTTTGCATACGAAAATTAAATTCTTTTCGTTTTTGAAACTATATCATTCTGTATGAAGCTATTTTGTTTTTTGACTTTGTTTTTTACGCTTACTCTTCAAGCGCAATTTCAAATAAACGGAATCGTAACCGATTCAAATAACAAACCTCTTCCGTTTGCCACAATAACCACCTCAGAAAACAACAATACTATTACAGATGTTGATGGGAAGTTTATTTTTAAAATCAGCACATCTGCTACAACTCTATCAGTATCTTATGTTGGTTTTCAAACCAAAACCATTGCATTAATCAGCAATAAAACTTTTTATGCCGTTTCGCTTGTACAGCAGACAGATGATTTGAAAGAAGTTGTGGTTTCTAATGAAAATCCTGCATTGACAATAATTCGAAAAGTTATTGCCAATAAACCGCTAAATGATCCGCAGAAAAAACTCAATAATTTTGAGTACAAAACATACAACAAACTTATTGTAACCGCTAATCCAGATTCGATAGACGGCAGGATCGACTCTACCGCGTCTTACAAAGATTTAAATAAAAAAATCATCAATGTTGATTCTTCTGATTATAAGTTTAAAGAAATTGTAAGCAGACAGCATTTATTTCAAACCGAGAAAGTTTCGGAATATCAATTTGGAAATAACAAATTAAAAGAAACTGTTCTTGGCACCAAAATAGCTGGTTTTAAACAGCCTATTTACGAAGTTTTGGCATTTAATCTTCAGTCGATTTCCATCTACGATCCGAAGTACGAATTGTTTGAAACGAAATATGAAAATCCGATTTCTAATCAAGCGCCATCGAGTTATAATTATAAATTGTTAGATACTGTCAGCATCAAAGGCCGCGACACGTATATGATTTATTTCAAAAATAAACTTAAGCGAAAATCTTCTGGCTTAGAAGGCGTATTGTATATTGATAAAGAAAATTTTGCTGTTGCGAAAGCGGTAATGCGAATTAAAGGTGTTTTGGATATTAGCGGCATTCACGAATTTGAATATATTCCGAAAGAAAAAATTTGGTTCCAAAGCAATACCACATTCAAAATTGTAAAAGGAAAAAATGACGATGATATTAGAATTTTAGGAGGAACGATTCAGTTTGACGGAGATGTTGAAGAAAATTTTGAACCCAGAAAAAAAGTGGCTTCAGATTTCACCTATTTACTTTCAGAAAGTAATAGTTTCGATATTCGTGTCAACACCAATACTGCTATAAAAAATCCATCGCTTTATATCGAAATTAAAGACGATGCGGCCAAAAAACCTGAATCGTTTTGGGAAGCTTACCGCAAAGAAAATCTTGACTTAAAAAGCCAAAAAACATATTTATTACTAGACAGTCTTTCGGTGAGCAATAGAGTTGAAAAGCGTTTAGGAATAGGCCGAAAAATTATTAATGGCTTCTATCCTATTGGTCCTGTTGATCTGGATTTAAAGAAGATTATAAGTTTTAATAATTATGAAGGTTTCCGAATTGGTTTAGGCGGAATTACAAATGATCGCTTTTCGAAAAACTTCAGACTTGAAAGTTATACGGCGTACGGAACCAAAGATGGTGTTTTTAAATACAGTGTGGGAGCCGGCGTTTTATTAGATAAATATACCAATACCTGGCTGAATGGTTATTATGCTGATGATGTACGGGAAATTGCAAGTACCGTTTTCAGTGTAGACAAACGTGTGTTTAAAATTTATGACCCGCGGCCAATTAATATTAGTACATTTTACGAATATTCAGGATGGCGAGGTAATATCCAGACTAAATTTATTCCGAAAACTGAAGCAGTTTTAGAAGTTTCGCGAAATTATATTGAACCTAAATTTGATTATCTTTTTAATCATGACGGAAAATTATATTCCAGCTATGTAATGACTACAGCAATGCTGTCGATTGTATGGGCGCCTTTCAGCGAGTTTATGCAGACTCCAACAGGAAGAAATGAAACAGATAAAAAATTTCCAAGGTTTACGTTTCAATATACACAGTCATTACCAAATGTATTTGATAATGATTTTACTTTCAGCAAAATAGATTTTAAAGCCGAATACGAAAAACAATATTTAAATCGCCAGAAGACGAGTTTGCTTTTGCAGGCAGGTTATGCAATGGGAGATGTTCCTATTACTCATTTGTATAATACTTCTCCAAATAATTTAACCAAAGAAACTGTTATTCAGCGTATTACTTTTGCAGGAAGAAATGCCTTTGAAACCATGTATTTTAATGAATTCTTCTCTAGTCAATATCTTATGTTTCAGATCAAGCATGGTTTTGACCGTATTAAAATTATGAGAAAAGTTCGTCCGTCGCTGGTTTTAGTAACCAGAATGGCTTGGGGAAATATGGAAAAACCAGAACAACATGTTGGACCCGATTACAAAACACTTGATAAAGGTTATTTTGAATCGGGAATTGAGCTAAATAAAATCTACAAAGGTTTCGGTCTTGGCGGATTCTATCGTTATGGCCCAAACCAATTATTGAAGTTTGAAGACAATATTGCAGTTAAGATTTCTTATGTACTTGATCTTGGACTTTAAGAATTAAATTCCAAATTTTACGATAGGTTTGTCATCCTGACGAAGGAAGGATCACACTCGTAACTCGACAAAGATTGGCAATTCTTTATGTAAAATTACTTTGCCGAATCGCTAGTGTGATCCTTCCTTCGTCAGGATGACAAAAAACATGCTTAAAAAAAATCTTCAGATAGTCTGTCATTTCGAGGAACGAGAAATCTCCGTAAGAACCTCTACAAAGATTGGATATTCGTTATGGAGTTACTCGTGGAGATTTCTCCTTCGTCGAAATGACAAAAAAACCTTTATCAAAGTTTAAAACTTTGACAAAGGTATGCGTGCAAGAAAGAATCAAAAAAAAATCCCAAACCACAATCATAAAAATTGGAATTTGGTCCCGAAGCCTCGGGATAAAAAAATTGATATTTTGTTAAAAATTTATGGTTTCAAAATCAGGACTGAAGGTGTATTGTTCAGCCAAGTACTTTGAGATTCAATTAATTTTTTCCAGCTGTCTAAACTTATAATCATTAAGTCTTGACCATCTAAAAATTCTTTTTTAATTGTTCTATCATGCATAATCATAATATGATTTGGCGCAATCTGTTCGATAGATCGGATAGTTTCCTGAATATCACGAGTGTTTTTTACTTCACCGCTGGCATCTAAAACTGTAATCTGCGAACCGTTATTATTGATTAGTTTTTTAGCATAATCAATTAAAAAAGCATCTTCTCTACTGAATACAGGCATGAAAACCTGATTTATTTCTTCAAAATCTTTATCGATAAAAATACCAACCGGCATTCTGGTTTTTGCAATAATATGACGGGTTCTTTCATCAAAAGGAGAATTTTCAAACAATCCTTCTTTTCCTGTGAATTTATCGATTAAACGATCTGGATTTACTATTCGGGTTGTAAAACCAAGAATCTTTCCAAGTAGAGTTCCATCAAAAATAGATTGTCCTAACCCAACCAATAATAAGTCATATTCTCCTTGGTTTGCCGAATCAATAATATCCGTATCTATATCATTAGAAACTTTAAAAAGACTCACAATATTTTGATTCAATCGGTTGGATTCTTCGATAATTGGAACTAACATTTTACGTTCATGATCTTTTACATCAAAAGAGTGAATTTCTGTACTTAAAGACAAGTGCATTGCTGTTACAATCGAATTGTCTGGTTGTTTTTTAACCAAACTGTTGGCAATTTTTAAAAGTTTTTTCCCTCTTTCTGGAGTTGCAAACGAAAGCAGGATTTTATATTTGCTCTTACTCCCAATTTCCTGCGGTACATTCGTCGCTTTATCTTTAAAAATAAAGCCTATAAAATCTAAAGCCGGGCCTGTCATAAAAGTAGTTACCAAAGCCATAATTACCATCATGGTAAAAATCTCTGTTGACAAAACTCCAAGATCATAGCCAATATTTAAAACTACAAGCTCCATTAAACCTCTTGTATTCATCAAAGCTCCAATTGCCAAACTATCTTTCCAATTTTGTCCAACAAATTTAGCTGCCAACGCACTTCCGAAAAATTTACCGGCTACAGCAACCGCTATAATTAATCCAGTAATTTTCCATAATTCAGGATCATTAAGCAGCCCAATCTGCGTACGCAAACCTGTAAAAACGAAGAATAAAGGCAATAAGACTATTATAGCAACGTCTTCTACTTTCTCAATAAATATGTTTCTGAATTTATTATTTTCAGGCATAATTGCTCCTGCAAGGAAAGCTCCAAATAAAGCATGAATTCCAATTAATTCTGCAGCATATGCTGAGATTAAAAGTGTGATAAAAAAGATAGCAACAACAGGTTTATTTAAACTTTCTCTTGTTGAATTTAAATCTCCGACACGCTTTAAAAACGGACGAACGATTTTCAGCATAATAATTACATAAAGAATCGCTAAACCAATTACATATAATGCACTTGTAAATGAACCTGCTTTTACGATAGCAATTACAACTGCCAAAATACACCAAGCAGTAATATCATCTGCCGCTGCACAAGTAATGGCAATAGTTCCGAGTTTTGTTTTCTGCATGCCTCGCTCTTGGACAATTCTGGCTAGAACCGGAAATGCAGTAATACTCATGGCAATTCCCATAAATAATCCGAAAGAAGAAAACTCAACACCAATTGGGGCAAAAGTGTGATAAATAAAATAGGCCAATGTTAATCCTAAAGCAAACGGAATTACGATACTGGCATGGCTGATAACAACTGCATCGTGTGCTTTGTTTTTAAGCACTTTCAAATCCAGCTCCATCCCGATAACGAACATGAAAAGAATTAAACCAATCTGACTTAAAAATTGTAAATTTCCTAATGATTCTTTTGGGAATAAAGCCGCAGAGAATTCTGGAAAGTACATTCCGACCAAAGATGGCCCTAAAACAATTCCGGCAATCATTTCTCCAATTACAGATGGCTGTCCGATTTTTCTAAAAAACCATCCAAATAAACGCGCTACTAAAATAATAGTCACGATTTGCGCCAATAAAATAGCCAGCGGATGCTGTAAATTTTCGACCATAGAATGAAGGAAATCATTCCAATGATTACTTTCTATTTTTTTCTTGACGATATCGCGTCCAACTTCTAATGCTGCGCCTTTTGAAATTATCCAATATATTAGAGCGGTAAAACCTCCAATAATTGTTACGTAGAATAAAGAGTTTTTAATGTTATTCATAACTCGTTCTTTTAATTTATTGCCGCAAATATCAGAAGTGAGCTTCAAGTGAAAAAACAAATTTCCTGCTAATTTTCAATGTATGTAACAAGTCGGAAAAACTTTGTAATAAGTTCTAAAGCTCAACAAAAATCTACTAGCAATGTGAATGGAATCTAAGGCTTTATTTCGAGAACAAAGCTTCGACTTCGCTCAGCCTGACACATAAATAACTCTATATCTTCACTTTCTTCAAAAAATCAGAACGATAGGTTTCGCTTAAAATTAAAGTCGTGTTTTTATTTTTTTCTTCTAGATGATGCAATACAATTTCATTATGATTAAAGAATTTTATTGCCTTTACTGCCACAATTTCTTTCTTATTTATTCTGCAGAAATCGGCTTCGGGTAATTCGTTTAAAAGGGTGTCGAATTTTACGTTTTTTAAATTCAGAAAACTTCCGTCAGAAAGCAGAACCGTTTTGTCACGGCTGTCGCTTACAGCCGTTTTGATATATTGAATTTTATTAAAATACAGCAAAGTTTTTCCTTTATCTGTATTCAACTGTATGAATTTTTTAGCCGAATCTGGTTTATCAAAACGTTCAAAAGCTTTTGAGACTGCTTTTTGCAGACGTTCCAATTTTACAGGTTTTGTGATATAATCTACTGCATCTATATTAAAAGCATCTGCGGCATAATCTTTATAAGCCGTACAAAAAATGACCAATTTATCATCGAGCATTTCAGCCAAATGCAAACCGTCCATGCCTGGCATTTCGATATCAGAAATTAAGAGATCAAAATCCAGATCTGAAATATCAGACAAAAGTTTCTGCGGATTATTATACGTTTTTACAATTTCCAGTTCAGGAATTTGTTCACAAAGCATTTTAAGGTACGTTAATCCAGGAAGCTCATCGTCCAGAAGCAAGCATTTCAGTTTTGTATTCAAGTAAATCAATTTTTAGATGAGCAATATAAACATCGTTTTCTATAAACTTATCGAGTTTGAAATTATTCTTATAAATAATTCGAAGACGATGCTCCAGAGTGGCATGTCCAAAACCGCTTCGCTCCTTTTTGAGCACTTTTTTATCGGAGATTTTATTCGAAACCGTCATAAAAAAAGCATTGTCTTTAAACTCAAAAACAACAGAAATAAAAGCATCTGCACTTTGAAGATCGGCATGTTTAAAAGCATTTTCGATTAAATCAATTGAAATTAACGGCGCCAATAGTGGCTGATCGTATAATTTATCATCTTGATTAATATTAGTTTTAACTTTTAATTCAAAAAGCGGACTGATTTTGATTTTATTGATTTCGATTAAATTCAACGCAAAATCAATCTCTTCTTTCGCCGTTACAAATTTCTTTTTGCTTTCGTATAAAATATAATCCAAAACATTGGCGAGTTTATCTAAAGCAAAATAAGTCTGATATGCATGCGACTGAATTGAATTTAGAATATTCTTGAATAAATGCGGATTTAATTTTGACTCCAGATTCTCCAGCTGCAGATCATTCACCTTTACCTCTAAAGCATAAAAACTTTTTTCTGCATCTTCTTTTGCTTTTTTAGTCTGCATTAATTGATACATCATAAAACAAATTATGACGATCAAGAGCAGCAGAATTGCTAAGAAAATAAAAGTTGTGGTATTGTTATCCTGCATTTTGTTATCGTTTTTATTTTTCAGCAACCAGAACAATATTGAACAGGTTGAGCACTTATACTAATTTTTAAATTCTTCGTTTTAATTAGTGCAAATATGAGAAAAGCTGATGAGTAAACCGCAAAAAGAAAGAAATATATCACAAATCATAAATTGGAGTTTTTGTGTTAACGTTAAGTAAAATACAATCGATTATTTATGATTTCGAGCACTTTTCACTACATTTGCAACCATTTTTAAAGATTTTATGAAAAACGCGATTCAAGTTGGATTTTGGGAGAAATTGGCCCGAATTATACTTAAGAACAGAATAACAATTCTAGTTGTCCTATCAGCTTTAACGATTTTCCTTGGTTTTCAATGGAAAAACCTAGCTATGACTTATACCGAAGCAAACTTGCTTCCTAAAGATCATATTGCTAATAAAGAATATCAAAAATTCTTGGATAAATTTGGTGAAGAAGGAAACCTGGTAGTTATTGGTTTTAAAGATCCTAAATTCTTTACGCCAAAAAATTATGCGGCGTGGAATGAATTGATGACAGGTTTAAAAAAATCTAAAGAAGTTGATTTGGTCGTTTCCTTAAATGATTTAAAAAAGCTTGAAAAAGATACGGTTAACGAAAAATTTGTTTTAACGCCTTTTATCGATCAAAGCAAAGTTTTAGATCCAGCTTATTTAAAAAGCGTTCAATACGATTTGTTTCATAATTTACCTTTTTACGAAGGACTTTTATTTAATAAAGAAAGCGGCAGCGTTCGTTCTGCAATTTACATCAATAAAAAACTGGTAAATACCGCAGAAAGAAAGACTTTTATTCTAGAAAACTTAGTTCCTAAGATCGATAAATTCGAAAAAACTACTGGAATTGATCTTAAGGTTTCAGGAATGCCATACATCAGAACGATCAATGCTGCCGATATGAAAGGCGAAATCGGATTGTTCATCGGTGCGGCTTTATTTACCGTTTCTTTGATTTTCTTTTTCTTTTTCCGTTCGTTTAGAGCGACATTCATTTCAATTTGTATTTTAATCGTTGGTGTAATCTGGTCGTTTGGAACGCTTGGGTTATTTGGTTATAAAATCACAATTTTAACTGCGATTATTCCGCCGTTAATTATTGTAATCGGAATTACAAACTGTATTTTCTTGATCAATAAATACCAGCAGGAAATTAAATTACACAATAATCAAGCAAAAGCGTTACAGCGTGTTATTTCAAAAATTGGGGTTTCGACTTTAATGACGAATTTAACAACAGCGATTGGTTTTGCAACGTTTATGATTACTGGAAACGATTTACTTTTTGAATTTGGTTTGGTAACTTCAATCAACGTAATTTCTGTTTATTTATTGACGCTTTTCATTGTGCCAATTGTATACAGTTTTATGCCATTGCCAAATGAAAAACATTTATACCATTTGACTAAAACCTACATTTCGACTTTGCTGAATGTTGTAGAAGATTTAGTGAGAACAAAACGTAAATATGTTTATATCATTTATGGTTTGCTTTTGGTTTTTAGTGTAATCGGTGTTTCTCAAATGAAAGTTTCAGGAAGTTTGATTGGTGAAATGCCAAAAAGCGCTTCTTTCTTTAAAGACATTTTATTTTACGAAAAAGAGTTTAATGGTGTGATGCCATTAGAAATTATGATTGACACCAAAAAGAAAAAAGGTGTTATGAAAGCTTCGACTATTCGTAAAATGGACGAATTGCAAAATACAATTTCTGAGATTCCAGAATTAGCAAAACCAGTTTCAATTGTAAATTTGGTTAAATATTCTAAACAGGCTTTCTACAATGGAAATCCTGAATATTATCAACTGCCGACTTCGCAGGAGCAGACTTTTATTTTGAGTTATGCTAAAAATGCAACTAAAAACAGTAAAGAAAATTTAATGAAAGCTTACGTTGATTCGACTGGCCAATATGCGCGAATCACAACTTTCATGAAGGATATCGGAACGGATGAAATGGCGAAAGTCGAGAAAAAATTACATTCTAAAATTGATGAAATTTTCCCGAAAGATCGTTACGAAGTTACCGTTACGGGAAAAGCATTGGTTTTCCAAAAAGGAACTTCTTATTTGGTTGAAAATTTAATCGAGTCCTTAATTTTTGCAATTTTAACGATCGCGGTTCTAATTTTATATTTATTCCGTTCGTTCAAAATGGTAATGGCTTCAGTAATTACAAATGTTTTACCGCTTTGTATTACATCCGGATTAATGGGTTATTTTGGAATTCCGTTAAAACCGTCTACAATTTTGGTATTTAGTATTGCGTTCGGAATCTCGGTTGATAACGCAATTCAGTTTATGGCGAAGTATCGACATGACTTACTTCAAAGTAATGGAAAAGTAAAAAAATCAGTTTTTAGTGCTTTAAGAGAAACTGGAATCAGCACATTCTATACCTCTGTAGTTTTAATTCTAGGTTTTGCAACTTTTACCTTATCAAGCTTTAGCGGAACCATTGCACTTGGAGGATTGATTTCTTGTACGCTGGCTTTTGCAATGTTTGCTAATTTAGTTGTATTGCCTTCGCTGGTTTTGACTTTTGAAAAGAAGAAAACTAAGAAAGAGGAATTGGAGAGTTTAGAGAAGTAGTATTTCAATAAAAAAGCCAAACATGGAAATATTAAGACTATGTGTACCTCTAATCTCAATTGCCTTTGGAATGATTTTGAAGTCCTCAAACAGCTATGATTTGAAGCCTTTAAAAAAATATTGGTTATTTCTTATTATTGCAGGATCTGTATTATTTATTTTAAGACTGTATGCCTTTTTAAATAATTAATAACACTAATGACATTCACATGTATCTGTCATTCCAATGCACTTAAAATGGTTCTGATGAAAACGACTGCTCTAGCCCTGATCGAAGCGGCATCCTTTCTGTTTTTTCTTTAAAAACAGAAAGATACAGCGAAGAGCAGGAATCCGCTTCAAAAATTAATTATTATCGTTTATATTTGCAATTCGATATAAAAAACACTGATTTTATTTTGATCTAAAATCAGCAATCTATAAATCTAAAATTAAAATGAGACACACAAAGGTTAAAGACTTATTAAACAGTACTACGACGCTTCAGGAGGTTAATGCAAAAGGATGGGTGAGAACTTTTAGAAATAATCAGTTCATCGCGCTTAATGACG
The DNA here is from genome assembly GCF_001429295.1 of Flavobacterium sp. Root935. Lineage (GTDB taxonomy): Bacteria > Bacteroidota > Bacteroidia > Flavobacteriales > Flavobacteriaceae > Flavobacterium. The sequence goes on from NZ_LMJL01000007.1 coordinate 109,162, forward strand.
GTTCTACCATTAATAATATACAATGTGTTGTTGATTTTGAAAATACACCAGAAGAGATTTTAAAAAGAATCACAACTGGAGCTGCGGTTTCTGTAATTGGAACTTTGGTCGAAAGTAAAGGTGCAGGTCAGAAATACGAAATTCAGGTTTCTAAATTGGAAATCCTTGGAGATTCTGATGCGGAGAAATTCCCAATGCAGCCTAAAAAACACTCTTTGGAGTTTTTACGCGAAAATGCACACTTACGTGTACGTACAAATGCTTTTGGAGCAATTATGCGTGTGCGTTCGGTATTGTCTTATGCAGTTCACAAATATTTTCAAGATAAAGGTTTTGTGTATGTAAACACGCCAATTATTACTGGTGCTGATGCTGAGGGTGCTGGAGAAATGTTTCAGGTAACTTCTCTGCCTTTGGATAATCTTCCAAAAAACGAAGAAGGAAACATTGATTTCAAAAAAGATTTCTTCGGAAAACATACGAACTTAACGGTTTCGGGACAATTAGAAGGCGAAACTTTCGCAATGGCTTTGGGTCAGATTTATACTTTTGGACCAACGTTTAGAGCAGAAAATTCAAACACTTCTCGTCACTTGGCTGAGTTTTGGATGATCGAGCCAGAAGTTGCTTTCAATGATCTTGATGACAACATGGATTTGGCTGAAGATTTTATTCAGTACGTAATTAAATATGCTTTAGACAACTGTAAAGACGATTTGAAATTCTTAGAAGGAAGACTTTTAGAAGAAGAAAAATCAAAACCACAGGCTGAAAGAAGCGAAATGAGTTTGTTGGAAAAACTAAACTTCGTTTTAGAAAACAACTTCAAACGTGTTTCTTATACTGAAGCTATTGATATTTTAAGAGATTCAACTCCAAATAAAAAGAAAAAATTCAGCTACTTAATTAACGAATGGGGAGCTGATTTACAATCTGAACACGAGCGTTACTTGGTTGAAAAACACTTTAAATGCCCGGTAATTTTATACGATTACCCAGCAAACATTAAAGCGTTTTACATGCGTTTGAACGACAACACAGAACCAGGAAGAGAAACAGTTCGTGCAATGGATATTCTTTTCCCTGGAATTGGAGAAATCGTTGGAGGTTCTGAAAGAGAAGAGCGTTACGATGTTTTGGTTGAAAAAATGAAAGCTTTAAACATCGACGAAGAAGAATTATACTGGTATTTAGACACCAGAAGATTTGGTTCTGCCACTCACGCAGGTTTCGGATTAGGATTTGAGCGTTTGGTATTGTTTGTAACAGGAATGACAAATATTAGAGACGTAATTCCTTTCCCAAGAACTCCTGGTAGTGCGGAATTTTAATCTAAGATTCTGAGGTACTAAGGTGCTAAGATTCTAAGTTTTTAAAATATAAATAAAAAATAATTCAACCGCGAATTAATTCGCCAATATAAGATACTCAGCACCTTAGTGCCTTAGTATCTTAGCAACTTTTTTTATGCTAAAGCAATTTTTAAATTTAAAATTATCCCAAAAATTATCTCCACAGCAGATTCAGCTGATGAAGTTAATTCAATTGCCTACGCAAGCTTTTGAGCAACGTTTATTAGAAGAAATGAACGAAAATCCGGCTCTCGAAGCTGGAAAAGAAGATGAATACGAAGCAGATGAATTTGCCAATGAAGATTACGACGATTATGATGATGCAGAATCTGACAGAATCGAAGCAGACGACATTAATATTGATGAATATCTAAGCGACGACGATACACCTGATTACAAAACTCAGGTGAATAATTACAGTGACGACGAAGAACGCGAAACTCCATTTGCCTCTCCAATTAGTTTTCATCAGGATTTAATCAATCAGTTAAATACTTTTATTTTAAATGATGAAGAACGCGAAATCGCCGAATTCCTTGTTGGAAGTATTGATGATATGGGTTACATCCGCAGAAGCGTTCCAGATATTGTAGACGACATGGCTTTTACTCAGGGAATTTATACTGATGAAGCAATGGTCGAAAAAATGATGACCGTGATTCACGAATTAGAACCTTCTGGAGTTGGTGCACGAGATTTACAGGAATGTTTACTGCTTCAGTTAAAACACAAAACACCAACTGAATATGTTGATCTAGCGATCGATATTATCGAAAATCAGTTTGATGCTTTTACGAAAAAACATTACGATAAACTACTACAGAAATACAGCGTTTCTAACGAACAGCTTAAAAAAGCAATTCACGAAATTGAAAGACTAAACCCGAAACCGGGCGGATCTTATACTGGAAACAATAAAGTAACTGAAAATGTAGTTCCTGATTTTGCGATCAGAATTGTTGATGGCGAACTTGAATTGACTTTAAACGGGAGAAATGCTCCTTCCCTGCATGTTTCTAAGGATTATCAGGAAATGATGCAGACGTATAAAGATTCTCGTGATAAATCATCGGCTCAAAAAGATGCTGTTCAATTTATCAAACAAAAACTAGATTCTGCAAAATGGTTTATCGATGCGATTAGACAGCGTCAGGAAACACTATTTGTAACGATGAATGCAATTATGCATTATCAGGAAGAATATTTCTTAGATGGTGACGAAACCAAATTAAAACCAATGATCTTAAAAGATATTGCAGATATGGTTGGTTTGGATATTTCGACAATTTCGCGTGTAGCGAACAGCAAGTATGTTGAAACACCATACGGAACAAAACTAATCAAAGAATTTTTCTCTGAAGCGATGAAAAATGATCAAGGTGAAGATGTTTCGACTTTGGAAATCAAAAAAATTCTGAAGAATACAATCGAAGAAGAAGACAAAAAGAAACCGCTTCCAGACGATCAATTGGCTGAAATCTTAAAAGAAAAAGGATATCCAATTGCAAGAAGAACGATTGCAAAATATCGTGAGCAGCTTGATATTCCAGTTGCAAGAATGAGAAAGAAGATTTAGTTTTTTTTGTTTTTTCTAACCATTAAGAGATTAAGAAAAATAAAGTTTTACAAGAATAGCAAACCTAACAGGTTTTAAAACCTGTTAGGTTTTTTGTTTATTATTTCAAATGATGTTGTATTCGGTATTCCGTCAGGAATATTTGATCGGTCTAAAAAAATTAATGTGATAAATTGTGTTCAGTAGGAACACCTGTTTTCGGAATTAACCTCAACAATAATTTATCCTATAATCAAACGTTCCTATGGAACGTAAACTCACCCAGATCAAATTATAATCTACCGACGAGACATTCCTACGGAATGAAATATTACTATTTCTTTAAAGCAGCAAACCCGACAGGTTTTATCAATTAACCAAAAATAATATCCCTATATTGTTTATATTCCGTAGGAATATTTCATCGGTAGCAAAAAAAACAATGTATTGCATTGTGTCCCGTAGGGACACCTGTTTTTACGAAATTAACCTCAATAATAATTTGTTCTCTAATCAAACGTTCCTATGGAACGTAAACCACCCAAATCAAATTATATCTACCGACGAGACATTCCTACGGAATGAAATATTACTATTTCTTTAAAGCAGCAAACGCGACAGGTTTTATCAATTAACCAAAAATAATATCCCTATATTGTTTATATTCCGTAGGAATATTTCATCGGTAGCAAAAAAACAATGTATTGCATTGTGTCCCGTAGGGACACCTGTTTTTACGAAATTAACCTCAATAATAATTTGTTCTCTAATCAAACGTCTTATGGAACGTAAACCACCCATATCAAATTATATCTACCGATGAGACATTCCTACGGAATGAAATATTACTATTTCTTTAAAACAAGAAACCCGACAGGTTTTAAAAATCTGTCGGGTTTAGTAACGTCTCTAGAACGCTAAATTATTTATATTGATCTGGTAATATCTTTACAGTAAATAAAAATGCTTTCTTTTTATCACTGTAACTATAAACCAACGTATAGTCATTATCTCTAAAAACCTGAAGTCCAGGATTTGCTTTTGCAGTACTTACGAGACTTTTTTCAATTTCTTCCTGAATTACATTAACTTCTGCAGTTTCCTTAACGACATTCATTAATGTTAAATTGTATTGAACATTCCTCTCCTCTGGCAAAGTCACGCTATCTAAACGAATTCCTTCTTGAATTGTCAGCGGGCAATTCTTATTGTATTTTTCAACTAATTCCTTTACTTCGGTATTTACTTCATCAGCATTTTCAGAAAGATAAAATTGAAAAAAAGCTGCAGCGGCCAAAGCAACACCAATTATAATTAATAATAAAAGATTCTGTTTTCTCATAATTTTCTTTCTTACGTTGCTAAGTAAATATTAAAAGGTCAGCTATTTTTCCTCGTTTTTCTTCATTGCATTAAAATACGCTGCACGGCTAAGTGGTTCGTATTCTTCAGTTTCACCCAGCATAACCAATTTATCATTATCTGTTTTTCTAAAACTATAATTGGCCAAATTTCCAGTTCTGGTACAAACTGCATGCACTTTGGTTACATATTCAGCTGTTGCCATAAGTCCGGGCATTGGTCCAAACGGATTTCCTTTAAAATCCATATCAAGTCCGGCAACAATTACACGAATTCCCTGATTGGCCAAATCATTACAAACCGTGATAATTTCATCATCAAAAAACTGAGCCTCGTCAATACCAATCACATCACAGCCTTGCGCCAAAATTAAAATATTGGCCGCTGCGGGAACTGGAGTGGAACGAATTTCATTAGCGTCGTGCGACACTACCATTTCGTCATGATAACGGGTATCGATTGCGGGTTTGAAAATTTCGACTTTTTGCTTGGCAAATTGAGCACGTTTTAATCTGCGGATTAATTCCTCGGTTTTACCCGAAAACATTGATCCACAAATAACTTCAATCCAACCAAATTGTTCTTTGTGATTTACTGTATTTTCGAGAAACATTTTGTATTTTTCTGCCTTTAAAAATGAATAGTTTTTATTACTTTGTACTGGTAATAAATCGACGTAAAAATGTGCTGTTTTACATTTTTTCAAAAGTAGAAAATTTTTATCAAATCGGAGATTAGCTAACGCTTATTAACAGAAATAAAAAAATATCTTTTGGATTTCTTTCAGAATAAAGACATTCAGACATTAAATACACTAAAATACCTTATTCACTATAATTTCAACAGTTATGAAAAAAAAATTGGAAGCCGATTTAATCAGCATTGCACATCGAATTTTGAAACTTAAAAACAAGTCCGATATCAATCAATTGTATCTTGAAACTCAGAAATTATATGAGAAATTAGCGGTATTAAAGTTTGTAGAAGAAAATTTTGATGCTGCAAAACCAACAATCGGGCAAAATGATATTACTTCAGAATTAGAAACAATTTTTGATAAAGAGGAAATAACTCCCGCTGCCGTTCAAATAGAAACTCCTGCCGCAATCATTGAACTTGAGGAATCTTACGAACCAGAAGTTAAAGGAGAAATCACTGCTGAAATTCCTGAACCGATTACAGAAGAAACTGAAGAACCAATAGCTGCAGAAGTTACTGAACCAATTATTGAGGAAACACCAGAGCCAATTGCTGCTGAAATTATTGAACCTGAAGTAGAAAAAACTGAGGAAGCAGTTGTTTCAGAAATTATTGAAGTGGAAGCAGAAAAAGAAAGTGAAAAGATAGAAGAACCTAAGGAGAACATCGAAGAATTTTCATTTACAACCGTAAACGATTTAAAACCAATTCCAGATTTCAAACCTGCTTTCGAATTAGAAACTGAAGAAATAAAAGAGGAAGTTAAAGAAGAACCAAAAAAAGAAATTTCTCCAATACCTACCATTTTATTTGAAGATTTTGGAGTGAATTATGCCGATGCACAATTTGTAAAAGTTGACAGTTTTGAGGCTGTTCCTCCAGCAAAAGCTCCTTCAATCAATGATTTTAAAGAAGAGAAAAAGGCAGAAACGGCTATTCTTGAAACTCCTGCACAACCAAAAGCGGTTAGTTTAAATGAAAAACTGGCAAGAGGTTTTCATATTGATTTGAACGATCGAATTGCATTCACTAAAAATCTTTTCGGTAACAGTACAGAAGATTACAGCCGTGTTTTAAATCAATTAATGACTTTTGATTCTTATGATGAAGCAAAAGAATTTATTGAAAACATGGTAAAACCAGATTATAATAATTGGGAAGGAAAAGATGATTACGCAGAACGTTTCCTTGGAATTATAGAGAAGAAATTCTCGTAAAAAATGAAACACAGATTTCACGAATTATCACGAATTTTTGCTTTGTGAAATTTTTATAGACAATGAAAATTTGTGTCAATTAGTGAAATTCGTGTTATAAAATAAAATATATGTCAAAATTATATATCGTTCCAACGCCAATTGGCAATCTTGAGGACATGACTTTTAGAGCCATTCGGGTTTTGAAAGAAGTCGATTTGATTTTGGCTGAGGATACCCGAACAAGCGGCAAACTCTTGAAGCATTTTGAAATTGGCACACACATGCACAGCCATCATATGCACAACGAACATAAAACAACCGAAAATTTAATTGCCCGTTTGAAAGCCGGCGAAACGATTGCTTTGATTTCAGATGCAGGAACTCCGGCAATTTCAGATCCAGGATTTTTATTGACGCGCGCTTGTGTCGAAAATAAAATTGACGTGGAATGCCTTCCTGGTGCAACTGCTTTCGTGCCCGCGTTGGTAAACAGCGGACTCCCAAATGACAAATTTGTTTTTGAAGGTTTTCTGCCTGATAAAAAAGGGCGTCAGACTCGTTTTTTGGCTTTAGCCGAAGAAACCCGAACAATGATTTTATACGTTTCGCCGCATAAACTCGTTAAAACTTTAGCAGAATTTGTTCAATATTTTGGCGAAGACCGACAAGTCTGCGTTTCGAGAGAATTATCAAAATTACACGAAGAAAATGTACGCGGAACTGCAAAAGAGGTTTTAGCACACTTCGAAAAAACAGCGCCACGCGGCGAAATCGTTGTGGTCGTTGCTGGAAAAACAATAATAAAAGAACCTAAGAAAAGTAAGTTTCCTAAGGATGAAGAATAATTATAGCCACGAATTTCACGAATTAGCACGAATTAAATTAGTGGAAATTCGTGAAATTTGTGGCAAAAAAACATAACAATATGAGCATACAAGCCTTTATAGAAAAAGTAAAACAAACTCCAACACAAATCACATTTCCTGAAACTATTGCCATAATCGAGGAAAATTACAACTTTACTCCAACCGCTTTTCAAAACGGAACACAGCATAATGCTGCCGGCGAAAATTCTGGTTCTTGTAAATTATTTTCTTTCGCAAAATTGCAAAATTTGAACAAAGAAGAAACTTTAGCATGCTTTGGAGCTTTTTATTTTGAAGAAGTTTTAGGCGATCCAAACGGAACCAATCACCAAAACATTAGAAACTTCATCAACTTAGGCTGGGACGGAATTCAGTTTGAAGGAAATGCTTTGGAAGCAAAATAATTATCTAAGATTTTTGATTAACGATTTTTAATTTCAGAAATCAACAATCTAAAACCGACACTCTAAAATCTAAAATCAACAATGCGTTGGACTTTAAAACCAAAACCTTCTGAAGATAAAATCAAACATTTGGCGCAGGCCTTAAATGTAGAAGATTTTGTAGCAACACTTTTGATTCAGCGTGGTATTGAAACTTTCGAAGATGCGAAGAATTTCTTTCGCCCGTCTTTAGAACATTTGCATGATCCTTATTTGATGAAAGATATGGATAAGGCGGTTTCGCGAATTGAACAGGCAATTGAGAATCAGGAAAATATTATGGTTTTCGGTGATTACGATGTTGACGGAACAACAGCGGTTTCATTGGTTTCTTCATACTTAAAATCACATTACCCAAACATTGCCACGTATATTCCAGATCGTTATAACGAAGGTTACGGTATTTCGTATAAAGGAATTGATTATGCAGACGACAATGGAATTTCCTTAATTATCGCACTTGACTGTGGTATCAAATCGATTGATCATATCGCTTACGCGAAAGCGAAAAACATTGATTTCATTGTCTGCGATCACCACAGGCCTGGAGAATTTCTTCCAGATGCCGTTGCAGTTCTTGACCCTAAAAGAGAAGACTGCTCCTACCCTTATGATGAATTATGCGGCTGCGGTGTTGGTTTTAAGTTGATTCAGGCTTTAGGTCAAAACCGAAATGAAACTATCGAAGATTTAGTTCCTTATCTGGATTTGGTTGCTACGGCAATTGCGGCAGATATTGTTCCCATTACGGGAGAAAATCGTGTTTTGGCTTATTTCGGATTGAAAGTTATTAATAGAGAACCAAGACCTGGAATTAAAGCTTTGGTTCATCAGGTAAAAAAGAAAGTTCTCGATATTACAGATGTTGTTTTTATTATTTCGCCGAGAATTAACGCTGCAGGAAGAATCAAACACGGAAATCATGCGGTTGAATTATTAACTGAATTTGATTTTGAACAAGCACAGCAATTCGCTTCAGAAATTGAACAGTACAACGCAGACCGAAAAGATTTAGATAAAAAAATTACCAAAGAAGCTTTTCAGCAAATTTTAGAAAACAATGAAGAAGAACGTTTTTCTACCGTTGTTTTTCAAGAAGACTGGCACAAAGGCGTGATCGGTATCGTAGCTTCAAGATTGATTGAAACTTATTATCGACCGACTTTAGTTTTTACCAAAAGCGGTGACAAATATGCTGCTTCTGCCCGATCTGTAAAAGGTTTTGATGTGTATAATGCGCTTGATGCTTGTTCCGAACACTTAGAACAATTTGGAGGCCATATGTATGCAGCTGGAATGACTTTAAAAGCCGAAAATTATCAGCTTTTTAAAGAGGCTTTTGAGAAATGTGTGCAAGAAACCATTCAACCCGAAATGCGCACTCCAGAAATTGAAATTGATGCAGAGATAAACTTCTCAGACATCACTCCAAAATTAATTCGAATTTTAAAACAATTTGAGCCGTTTGGACCTCAAAATATGACTCCAGTTTTTATGACTTCTGATGTAAAAGATACAGGCTATGCCAAAACTCTGGGTGCTGAAGAAGAACATTTAAGACTTTTCGTCAAACAATCCCGAAGTCTCGGGACCGATGGAATAGCTGCAATTGGCTTTGGACTGGGAAAAAAACTCAATATTGTACAAAATCAAAATCTGTTTCAATTGGCATACTGTATTGCCGAAAATGAATGGAACGGAAATATTTCAACACAGCTTATGCTGAAAGACATTAGAACAAATGGAAGAGATTAAATCCAATAAGCAAGATCCGTATCAGGCATTGCGTTATAAAGAATTCAATGTATTTTTATTATTGCGTTTTGCGATGGTTTTTGCCTGGTCTATGCAGTTTATTATAATAGAATGGGAAGTTTACAGTTTAACTAAAAATCCGCTTTCGTTAGGAATTATTGGTTTAATGGAAGTTATTCCTGCCGTTTCGATGGCACTATTTGCCGGTCATATTGTCGATCAAAGAGAGAAGAAAGGATTATTAGTAAAATGTATTTTAGGTTTTTCAGTAATTAGTTTTGGATTATTTTTACTGACTTGGCCTACAGTTGTTGGCGGCTGGTCTTCGACTGTAATTCTGTATTCCATTTATGCATTAGTGTTTTTGGGAGGTTTAGTACGTGCTTTTCTTGGGCCTACTATTTTCTCTCTTTTGTCCTTGATTATTCCTAAAAAAGTATATCCAAATGCTGCAACTTGGAGCAGTTCAGTTTGGCAGATCGGAGCTGTTATGGGACCTGCAATTGCTGGATTTTCTATTAACTGGATAGGAGTTCACTGGTCAATGTGCCTGGTATTTGGATTCTCAATTCTTTCTTTAGTTGCGCTATCACAAATCAGTAAAAAACCAATCATAAATCCGAAGATTGGAGAATCAATCAAAGATAGTTTAACCGAAGGCTTGACTTTTGTGTTCAGAAACCAAGTTGTTTTAGGCGCTTTATCATTAGACATGATTGCTGTGCTTTTTGGAGGAGCAGTTGCACTATTGCCTGTTTTTGCTCAGGACATTTTAAAAGTTGGTGCTGAAGGCTTTGGAATTTTAAGAGCTGCTCCTGCAGTGGGAGCTTTTATTACTATGATTATTTCTGCTTACGTGCCTTTGTATAAAAATGCAGGAAAAAAACTTTTAGTCGCCATATTTGTTTTTGGATTATCGATTATCTTATTTGGTCTTTCTACTTATTTCTGGCTTTCTGTTTTCGCTTTATTTTTAAGCGGTTTGGCCGATGGAATTTCTGTAGTAATCCGCCAAACGATTTTACAGCTTAAAACTCCCGATCATATGCGCGGGCGTGTTGGTGCCGTAAATTCAATTTTTGTTGGATCTTCTAATGAATTAGGCGCTTTTGAAAGTGGTGCAACTGCTAAATTAATGGGAGCTGTAACCTCTGTTGTTTTTGGAGGAAGTGTGACTCTTTTGACTGTTGTGGTAACAGCATTAAAATCGCCGACATTCAGAAATTTAGATCTTCATAAAGATATGGAAGATCATCAAAAGTTGGAATAATACTTACAGAAACATAGAAGTGCTATAAGTTAATTTTCAAATCTATCAACAATCAATTTAAATTATCTTATATCACTTACATGGCATAATATTTTTCTAGTTTTACGAACTTTTTATTTAGAATTGATATAAATAATATTTATATTTGTTGACATAAAAGGTTTTACGATGAGAGAAATTGAACAAATATACCATAACAACTTTGGAATAGCTTTTTACTGGAAAGATCATAATACGACAATTTCAGACAAAGTACAATTGGTTTTTAAAGAAACCGGCTTTTATTTTACCATTCAGGAATTAAATCTTTTTTGTGATTTAATTGAAGACAGTATGGTTGAAAATAGCTGTTGTGAAGCTTGTGAAATGAAATATTCCTGCCATAAATTTCTACTTAAAACTCCATGTAACTCTATTGATTTAGCTGTAAATATGGCTGAATTGAAATCAATCAAAGATTTGGTTGAAGGTTCTTTATTCAAAATTGAATTGGATGAGTATGTTTACGGAGTTGGAATGAATTAAGAAGCATTCTAAATATTTTAACAACATTTTTTCATTATTGAAATATATTTTGATTCAATTCAAAAAAAAGTATATTTACAGCAATGAAAAAAGCTGTATTTCTAATTACCAATATTCTTTTGGCAGTCTTATTTGTCAACTGCACCAATAAATCAGAAGAATATATTGACCCGCGCGGAACTGATTACGCAGGTTCAGAAAGCTGCGTTCAATGCCACAAAACGCAGTCGGAAATGGTATTTCACAGTTCGCACTTCAAAGCTACAGCACCAGCAATACTCGAAAATGTTTCAGGAGATTTCGACTCTAAAAACCATACTTTCATTTATGATAAAGACACCAAATTGGTCATGGAAAAACATGGCGACAGTTTGTACCAGGTTTTGTATAAAAATGGAAAAGAAACAGCCAAATATAAATTCGAAATTGTGTTTGGAACCAAACATGCCCAAACATCAGTTTACTGGAGAAATAATAATACTTACGAATTACCACTTTCTTACTATCATTCTATAAATAAATGGGCTACAAGTCCCGGTTTTCCTGCCGATAGACCTTATTTTGATCGAATGGTCGTAAAAGATTGTTACGCCTGCCATAGTTCTAATATCAGTTCTAGAACAGTTGACCAAAGTTCTGCAGAAAAAAACTTTATGTCTATGGACATTGAAGATGTTATCAATAAAAAAACTATTGTTTACGGAATTGACTGCGAACGCTGTCACGGACCAGCAAAAAAACATGTGGAATTTCATTTAAAAAATCCAAACGTGAAAGTCGCAAACAGTATTACCAGTTTTAAAACACTGAACCGACAACAAAAACTAGATGCCTGTGCATTATGTCATGCAGGAAATGATGGAATGAAATTAAAATCTCGTTTTGAATTTAAACCTGGAGATCATTTATCTGATTTCTTTCGCGAAACCAGAAGCATAAACGATACAACACAATTTGATGTTCATGGAAATCAATTCCGATTAATGGCACAGAGCAAATGTTTTATCAACGGCGAAAAAATGGATTGTATTACTTGTCATAATCCACATGAAAATGCATCTAAAAACATGGTGTCATATTCTAAAATCTGCATGAGCTGTCATCAAGGCTTAAAACACAACGAAACAACGCTTAAAAGCATGCCTGAAAAGTTATTAGCCGACAATTGTGTAGAATGCCACATGCCAAAAAAAGCTTCAAATGCAATTAGTTTTCAGCTTTCGAACAGTAAACAACTTTCAAATTATATTTTGAGAACACACAAAATTGGAATTTATCCGAGCAATAAGAACTAATTATTTGTTGAATTCCTTCAATTCAAAAGTTTCGCCGTCAAAAACACCATAAGTAAAATAACCAATCCAGTCGCCCAGATTAACATACTGGGAATCTTCTCCAACGGTACGAATCATTGGCAAATGGCGATGACCGAAAATGAAATAATTATAATGTTTAGTTTCTAGTTTGCGCTTCGCGTACAATATAAGCCACTCTTTTTCTTCTCCTAAAAACGTAATGTCTTCATCGCCGGAAATCAATTTATTTTTAACTGATAAATATTGTGCTAAACTAACGCCAACGTCTGGATGAAGCCATCGAAAAAGCCATTTTGAAAACGGATTCGTAAATACCTTTTTCATTCTTTTATAACCTTTATCACCAGGACCTTTTCCGTCGCCGTGACCAATTAAAAAGGTTTTTCCGTTAAAAGTAAATTCTTTGTTATCGTGATAAACGGGAATATTCAATTCGGTTTCAAAATAATCATTCATCCATAAATCATGATTTCCAACGAAAAAATAAATCGGGATGCCGCTGTCGCGAATTTCAGCCAGTTTGCCTAAAATGCGTACGAATCCTTTTGGAACCACCGTTTTGTATTCAAACCAAAAATCAAATAAATCACCCAATAAAAAAATCGCTTCTGCATCTTCTTTAACCTCATCAAGCCAAGCCACGAATTTCTTTTCACGTGGCAAACTCAATTCTGGAGTAGGCGCACCAAAATGCTGATCTGAAGCAAAATATATTTTTTTCATTTAATGTGAGATGTGAATTGTGAGATGTGAAATGAAAAGCATTTTACAATTTACTTTTCACATTTCACTTTTAACTTTTAACTTTTTTACAAATTATCAGAAGCGTACCATTCTGCAAATGAAGATTCTGTTTCTTGAAGTTTTAGCGAGAAAAGAGAAATTCCTTTTGGAAGTCTTGCCACAATTCTTTCTGCAAAATCTACCACCATATTTTCGCTTGTTGGCTGATAATCTACCAAAATAACATGATGACCACGATTTTTCAATTCATTAGCCAATTCGATGTGTGGCGTAGTTTGGTTAAAAACAGTCGCATGGTCAAACTGATCGACGATTTCTTCTTTTACAATTTTCTTTAGATCCGAAAAATCAATTACCATTCCGAACTTTACATTCGATCGATCTGTAATTGGCGAACCAATAACAGTTACCGATAATTTATAACTGTGTCCGTGAACGTTCTTGCATTTTCCGTCGTAACCGTACAATGCATGTCCAGTTTCGAAACTAAATTGTTTTGTAATTCTGATATTACTCATCGATGTTTAATTTTAAGGATGCAAATTTACGAATTAATAACCGTTTAAATAGTAAATTCCAAATAAAGAAAAATTCCAAAATCCATTACAAATTTAATGTAATTGGAATTTGAAATTTCTCCACTTAGAATTTCTCCAGTTGGAATTTCCCTTATCTATTTTTTAAACTGAAGCAAAGCATTTCTGCTAAAATCAGATAAAACTAGTTTACCCGTAATTGCAGCACGTTCGAAAAGAAGCGATTCCCAGTTTTCTGTATTTTCCCAAATAATCCTTTTCATTTCCTGCAAAGCTTCAGGATTGTATGAACTTAATTTTTGAGCAAAACTTTCAACGTCTGCATCAAGATCACGAATATCTTTTAAAACAGAATAAAGTCCTTTTTGAAAAGCCCAATCTGCCGATTTCCATTCATGTGCTGCCAAGGTCATTTCTGTCATTGCTGTTTTCCCTATTTTGCGAGAAACCGCAGGCTCAATTACAAAAGGTCCGATTCCGATTGCCAATTCAGATAATTTAATATCACTTTGTGGAGTCGCAAAAACATAATCACAGGCAGCAATAATTCCGACACCGCCGCCAACAGCTTTCCCTTGTACACGACCGATTATAATTTTATTGCAATTTCGCATTGCATTCAACAAATGGGCAAAACCAGAAAAAAATTCAGTTCCCTGCTCTTCATTTTCAACCTTTAAAAGTTCATCAAAAGAAGCTCCTGAACAAAAGGTTTTCTCACCTTCACTTTTTAAAATAATAACCGAAACATTTTCATTTCGGCTTAATGAATTAATTTCGGCGGTAAGCTGATCTAGTAATTGACGCGGAAAAGAATTACTTGCAGGATGACCAAACTGAACCGTTGCAATTGTATTTTGAAAAGAAGTTTCTAAACTTCCATTTAGATTTTCTGAACTCATAAAAAATAGATTTAAACGTAAAGTTACGCTTTTGCAAAATATTTTGTCTGATTGATTTCTAAATTTGTTTTTTGAGAATTATTTGACTTTATTTGTTATGCTTTTGGGGGATTAGCTCATTTGGCTAGAGCGTCCCGATGAAAATCGGGAAGGCGACAGTTCAAATCCGATATTCTTCACAAAACAAAAGGGGGATTAGCTCATTTGGCTAGAGTAT
>NZ_LMJL01000007.1:123921-124004 GCF_001429295.1 Flavobacterium sp. Root935
CCCGATGAAAATCGGGAAGGTGACAGTTCAAATCCGATATTCTTCACAAAACAAAAGGGGGATTAGCTCATTTGGCTAGAGTA
>NZ_LMJL01000007.1:124082-124252 GCF_001429295.1 Flavobacterium sp. Root935
CTTGCCTGGCAGGCAAGGGGTGACCGGTTCGAATCCGGTATTCTCCACTAATAATTAAAAAAATACCCAAACAGATATTGATTCTGTTTGGGTATTTTCGTTTATCCCAAACTATGTTTTACACTTATATTTTATATTCTTCTTCACTGAATAAATATTATATTGGATCT
>NZ_LMJL01000007.1:124380-309613 GCF_001429295.1 Flavobacterium sp. Root935
AAATAAAATATTTCGAAACTTTTCATACAAGAAGTGAAGCTTACCAAAGAGAAATGCAAATTAAAAAAATGAAAAGTAGAAAATACATTGAGAATCTCATAGCTACAAAAGGCTAAAGTATCCCGATGGATCGGGAAGGTGATCGGTTCGAATCCGATATTCTCCCCAGAAACCGTATTACTTAGTTGTGATACGGTTTTTTATTTAGATAGCGACAAAAAACGTAGAATGGAAATTTAAACTTCAACAATAGCCTTTTGCATTAATATGTAATAGCAGAATTACAGCTTTTAAAAGACAACCTGCACAAATAAAAACATTTTTAAGTAACTTACATTAAATTATAACCTTAGCAAAATTTAAGCTTTACCATACAAATTACTAATCTGTAAAATCGACTTAAAAATGACATTATTATTACGATGGTTATTACTACCAATAATAGCTTTGATTGCATTATTATTCTGGAAAGGAAGTCCGCTTCTTATAAAATCAACATTATTAATTATTCCGCTAGCTTTAATTATTGGCTGGTTTGCTCATGAAGGCGCTTTTAGCGGAAGCGGCGGATTAGAAAAAGTATATGGTTTATTAACCTTAATTGGTTTTCTATTATTTTACGAAATCGGAATGTTGATCGATCGTTATTATCTAGTCAAAAAAAGCATTAGTTCTGCGGAAGATGACATATTACTAATCATCGGATTAGTTCTCTTAATTGTATCTGTTATTTATTTTGTAATAATAATTTCAGAATAAAACCATAATTAAGCACTATTATCAAAATTATGATTTAGAAGTTTTGGACCAAAGAATTCTTTTATGGCATCATTTTTTTTCTAAAAAAATGTCCTAATTTATTATATTTAAAACTAAACCAGTATCTCGTTCAAATTTCATCGAATCAATTTTGTAAAAAAATTTAATGATGAAAAAATTAATAGTTTTACTAAGTCTAGTTTTTATGTATTCATGTTCATCTGACGAAAGTCAAGATGGTATGAGTATTGATGGTGGTTATAATATCAATGCTAAAATTAATCCTCCTCAGTGGATTCAAGGAACATGGATTGACTCTAAAGGTCAAATATTTGAATTTACAAAATCTGATATTACTTGTAACTCTTATGGAAATCTTTATTCGGCTAAAGGAGAAGTACAGTATTACATCATTCAGGATGAAGATCCAGAAATTACGCAAACACAAACCGATGATTCTTATATTTTACAATATAAAAATTCTGCTTCTTCCAAAAGAACTTATAGTTTTGTCAAAATATCAGATACAGAAATAGAATCTAAAGGAGCTTTTAAAGGAATTTATACTAAAAAATAAAATCTACCTTTTTATAAAATAAACGATAAAAACCGCATAGCAACTAGTTATGCGGTTTTATTTTTATTTTTCATTTGCCGAATCTTCAGCATCTACGTCGTCTTTGTCTGTTTTTTTGAAATCATTATTCAGCAAATTTTCCAATTTCCTTTTTTCTTTTTGGTTTTTTCTGAGTGTCAAAATAACCAAGATGATAACCAATAGCGCTACAACTCCTATTACAATCCAATTAATTTCCATAGTTTGAATTTTAATTAAATGTAAAGATTTTAATTATTAAGCATATTATCAAAAGGTTAAGTGTTTCTTTAAAGTTAAACAATGCCAATTCCCGAAATATTTCTTTATTTTTATTTTTGTCAAAATCTAAACAAGTAAACCTTTCGGACAATAAAAACAAATGGATCAAACCTTAAAAATTAAATTATTCCCTTTATTACTAAAACTTTCTATAACTGCGATTACAATTTTCATTGTTACTTTTATACAAATTTACTGGACAATGGGAAGCCTTTCTGAAAGAAGTTCAAGCAGCTGTCTCGACTGTTCTTTTTCTTATGACGCTTATTTAATGTCTTTCATTTGTTCAATTTTATTATCAATAGTTTTTCGGTTTCTTTCTTTCCTTAAAAACAGCTATTCAATAGTTTTTCTTCAATTATTATTCTTAATTTCAATATGGTTTTTCTGGAATTACAGCATTTTTGTTGATCGAGAATCTTCGTGGAGCACATTTCTATTTACAGAAGAATTGCTTCATACGCTTACATTGTCATTTTTACCTATTTCCATTTTATCTATAATTACAGTATTTACATTACATTATATTCTAAAAAAGCATGAGTCGAAATAAAAAATAGTATTGAGATTCGATCTCATTATCAGTATATTTCTTTATATAAATTTCAAAATAATCGTTAAAAACAAACCGCTGATTGTTTAATTATGTTTCATTAAAATCTTAAATAATGTCTGAATTAAGTTCTTTATTCTCTAAAGTAAAAATCACAAAAGCGCAGCTAGAAAATTTTTTAAAAAGCGCTCCCGAAAAACCAACCTTAAACGACAACTGGCAAAAATGGTGGGACAGCCGTGAAATGTATTCTAAAATGGATTTAACGCCAGAATATCTTCGTTCCTACAATGAAAAAACCAATCAGGAAGTTCTTGATGGATGGATGGAATACAAACAAGCAATGGCTTTTTCAGACTATGATGAAGCGAAAGAAGAATGGAAATGGGGATTGCTGTTTTTCAGTGAAAATTATGTTGAAATGCTGCCCATGCTTGCTTTTATCGTCAGTATGGAAAAATTCGTTACCGAAAGCACGGAAAACAGAGCAATAGTTTACCCATACTTTTGGGGAGACAGCAATGTTGATGCTTATATTTATTTCGAAAATGGAAAAGCAGTATTAAGTCCGCAAGTAAAAAGCACTTCTGATGTGAATGTCGCTCTAATGGAAAATACTATAGTTTGTCTGGATCAAAAATGGGAGGATTTGTCTAAAAACATGGAAATGGATTAAATCCGAAAGCATTTAAAGTAGATAGCGTGGATTTGTAAAAAATTTTCACTTATTATCAAACTTCTTCCTTCATGTATTTTAAGTAATACTTCAAAAAATACAAAGGAAAAAATGCCCCAGCAACTGGTATACCCCAAAGAGCCTCATAATTCATAGTCTGCTTTTGTACAATCATTAATAAAATAGAGATAAGAATAGGAAATATGTAGTAAGTTCTTTTTTCGTTTTCTCTATCAAAATAAATAAATATTGACGAAAGGAATAAAAGGGCATACAAGAACAGATTAAACATAGAAATCAGAATCAATCCTCTATCATTGTATTTGTAATAAAAATAGGTTAAGAATAGTAATAAAATAAATCCAACGACAAGTTTGGAATCAAAAACGATCCCCATTTATAGCTCATAAAAGCATAAAAGACAAAAAAGAAGAACAAGAAAAAATAATTCCACATAACTTTTAAACTTTCATTTTAAAAAAATCTTCACGTCTTAACGCCTTTGTGCATAGAAAATCTACCTCAACAAAAATCCCATTCGAATCGATCCATAAAAATAACCGCGATTTGTATCATTAACATCACCTTTTGATTCGCGTCCACGGTAAAGGAAGGAATACGAAATATTGAAATTATTGTGACGGTATTTTAAACCTGCTTCACCATTAAAACGAAGTGGAACCAAATCGAAGGTAATTGGGTTGGTATGATTAAACAAGCTGCCTTCGATTGTGGCATCGTAAAATTGGTAATTGACACTTGGTGCCATGTAGAAATAAAACTCCCTTATATTAGGCTGTGCTTCTGAATTTACAGAAGCATGATACATATTAGAATTGTAAATTGGCGTCAGTCTTTTAAAACCAAATCTTGCCATAAAACCTGTTGAAACACCTGTATAAATTGTTCCCAGTCTACCTTCTGATTGAAAGTACAGATCGACAAAATCGTTGTGTTTTGAAGGAAACATTTTTTTTGAATACATTACATGCGCTTGTATTCCAAAAGCGTTATGAAGTTGATGTTCCCAGCCGTATACTTTTTTGTAGCCAATTAAATTATGAAAACCCACCTGTGTTTCTTCCCCTAAAGCATTTGGTCCCATAAAGCCCAGCTGAAAATCGGTTTTTAAAACTGACTCACTTTGATAAAAAAAGCTTCTCCCTGCTTCTGCAAAAAGATAGGCAGTAAAGGGCCGATCGCTTACATACTCTGCTTCTTTATTTATAAATCTCGGATTATAAATATATTGTCCGATACGGAACTCTGTTACTTTTTTATTGATTTTCGGATTTTCATTCTTTGATAAAAAACGATAAAAAATCTCCAATCCGTTAGTGTAATACATGTCATTTTTAGACGAAGTATACAAATCGTTATCCGATATAAAACCTATTTCTGAAGTTTTTCCTTGTCCAAAAGTCAACGTTACTGTTAATATCAGAAAAGCAAAAAAAGTCTTTTTACTTTTTCCCATCACCTTTATAATTGATTTTTCCAACGTATCGCATTTCGCGCACAATTCGTTCTTTTCTTCTATTTATATAACTTGAAGAACCTGTAGCCTTAAATTTTCTTGGATTTGGAAGAATGGCCGCAATTCCTGCCGCCTGCATTGGCGTTAAACTTGAAGCATCACGACGGTACCAATGTTCTGTTGCAGCATAAGCTCCATAAACACCATCACCCATTTCGATACTGTTTAGATAAACTTCCATAATACGCTCTTTGCCCCAAATCAATTCTATTAAAACCGTAAAATAAGCTTCGAGGCCTTTTCGCAAATAACTTTTTCCCTGCCATAAAAAGACGTTTTTGGCGGTTTGTTGCGAAATAGTACTTCCACCGCGAATTCGGCGTCCGCGTTCATTGCTTTTATAGGCTTTTTGAAGTGCTTTAAAATCAAAGCCATTATGCGTTAAGAAAGTAGCGTCTTCACTAGCAATTACTGCTTTTTGCAGATTCATTGAGATTTTCTCAATTGGTTCCCAATCGTGATCAAAATAAACTTCCTTTCCTCCCATTTTATTTTCGATAGCTCGAATGATCATTAAGGGTGTAAAAGGAACGGGAACATATTTAAAAAATATAACCGACCCAATTGATAGTCCGAAAAACCATAAAGCTGCTTTTATAAAAAACCACTTTATTTTTTCTCCTAAAGATCGATTTCCTTTTTTAGGAGACGATTTTGGTTTTGGTTTCGCTGCGGTTGTTTTTTTTGGTACTGGTTTTTTGGGTGCTGCCATTATATTAAATCTGCTAATTCTGTTCCTATTAAACTGCCTATTGCTACTCCCATTCCGCCTAAACGCACTCCACAAAACACGTTTTCAGACAGTTGAGAAACAACAGGGTTTTTACTGTTTCCGACTCCCATTATGCCGCTCCATCGGTGCGCGATCTGAAAATCCTGATTTGGTAAAATTACATTTTTCAGCAAATCTTCCAATTTATTTTGTACAATTTTCGTCTGTCCAAATTCGATTGTGGTTTCTGCCTCAAAATCTAAATTTCGTCCTCCTCCTAATAAAATTCGATTATCAATATTTCTAAAATAATAATAACCGCGATCTAAATGAAACGTTCCTCTTATATCTAAATTGTGAATGGGTTCTGTAATTAAAACTTGCGCCCTTGCGGGTTTTACAGCTCCGCTGGTTAAAGATCCCGCAAAACCATTTGTTGCAAAAAGCAATTTATGGGTTGTAAAATTAAAATTGTTCAGAACAACTTCAACATGATTTCCCGTATCTGCATAAGAAGTTACCGTTTGCTGATTTAGAATTAAAATATTGGCAGCAACTGCCTGCTTCAATAATTCCTGCATCATATTTCCAGTATCAATCTGCGCTTCAAACGGATTAAAAATCAAATATTCCTGAATATTTCCAAATCCAAAACGGTCTATTTCTTTAGAAAAAACATCAGCTTTGAAAAGTGGTTTTAGCACTTCATTGATAAAAGAAATTTTAGAAACACATTCATTAAATCCGAATTCATCTTCTTTCAAAAACAATTCATATCCTCCGTAAGGTTTAAAATCGATCGCAGAATCTCCTAATCTTTTTCGAAGAAGCTGCAAACCTCTCCAGCGTTTTTCTATAAGATTTACTACATCATCTTCTGAATGTGTTTTTAAATCTTCCAAAATTTCAGAAAGGCTTCCAAAACAGGCAAAACCTGCATTCTTTGTACTTGCACCCTGAGGCAGCATTCCTCTTTCGAGAACAAGAATTTTAGCTGTCGGAAATCTTTCGCGTAAGCGCAATGCCGTATGCAGGCCAACGATTCCGCTTCCCACAATTGTATAATCAATATTCGTGAACCAGTTTTTTAATTCCCAATAACTTAATTCCATCTTTTCTAAATTCCAATATTGGGTTAAATTACAATTTTTTAAATTCCAAATTTTAAATAAATTCCAATATTTTATCCCAAGGGTTCGGGACCAAATTTCGAGTTTTCTTTTTAAATTTTCAATCACCACAATTTTTGGAATTTGTTCCCGAACCCTCGGGATAAAAATTAGAACTTTTAACATTTTTTGGGATTTGGAATTTAAAATATTGGAATTTTATTGTTGTATTTTTAGCGCCACAAAAAATAGAATAATTTGATTATGAAAAAAGTATTATTAACAACCTTAATAATGATGAGTTTAAACGCTATCGGACAGAATGTTATGTCACCAGAATTGTTATGGAAATTAGGAAGAGTGACACCTCTTGGCATTTCTAAAGATGCAAAAAATGTTGTTTTTAAAGTTTCTACGCCTTCTGTAGAAGAAAATAAATCGACTTCTAAAATTTACACAATTCCTGTAAACGGAGGAAATGCAGTTGAAATTAAGGATACAAAAGATATCTTGGCTGATAAAAACATTTCGCCAGACGGAAAATTTATCGTTTATAATGAAGAAGTAAAAATCGATAAAGTTTTAGGAAAAGATTTTTATCCGAAATTAACCAAATCTGATGCACAAATTTATGATGGTTTAGATTACCGTCACTGGGATACTTGGAACGAGGGAAAATTTAACCATGTTTTTTATAAAGAAAACAAAGACGGCGCAAAAGGAATCGACATTTTAAAAGGCGAAACTTTTGATTCTCCGCAAAAACCTTTTGGCGGTGACGAGGATTATATCTGGTCGCCAGATAGCAAAAGTATTTTGTATGTGTGCAAGAAAAAAGCAGGAACTGCTTATGCGATTTCTACAAACACAGATATTTATGAGTACAATTTAGAAACTCAAAAAACTATTAATAAAACCGAAGGTAATTTAGGTTATGATACTGCACCGCAGTTTTCTCCAACAGGAAATTTAACTTGGTTACAAATGAAACGCGACGGTTACGAGTCTGATAAAAACGATATTATTGTTGAGTTTAAAGGAATCAAAACTAACTTAACTGCAAACTGGGACGGAACTGTAGATAATTTTATCTGGAGTAAAGACGGAAAAACAGTTTTCTTTGTGGCTCCAATTGACGGAACAAAACAACTTTTCTCTGTTAATTTTCCAGGTTTGACTAAAATCGCAATCAACGTTCGCCAATTGACAAACGGAGATTTTGATGTGAATGATTTAGTAGGTTTTTCTGGAGATGATATTATTGTTACAAGAAGTGACATGAATCATGCTGGTGAAATTTTCTCTTTCAATTTGAAGAAAAATACTTGGAAACAGCTTTCAAATGTGAATACAGAAACGTACAAGTCTTTAACTTTAAGTAAGACTGAAAAACGTTACGTTACAACTACTGATGGCAAAAAAATGCTGGTTTGGGTAATTTTACCTCCAAATTTTGATGCCTCTAAAAAATATCCAACTTTATTATTCTGTCAAGGCGGACCACAAAGTGCATTGACTCAATCGTATTCTTTCCGTTGGAATTTCTCTTTGATGGCCGCAAAAGGCTATGTGGTAGTTGCTCCAAACCGTCGTGGAATGCCAGGACATGGTGTTGAATGGAACGAGCAAATTAGTAAAGATTGGGGCGGACAAGTTATGGACGATTATCTTTCTGCAATTGATGATGTTGCTAAAGAAAAATACGTTGATAAAACTCGTTTAGGATGCGTTGGTGCTAGTTATGGAGGATATTCTGTGTTTTATTTAGCTGGAATTCACAAAAACCGTTTCAAAACTTTTATCGCTCACGATGGTGTTTTCAATACTGTTTCAATGTTAGGAACTACTGAGGAAGTTTTCTTTAACAACTGGGATTTTGGCGGACCTTACTGGGAAAAAGATAATGCTGTAGCTCAAAAAGCTTATACAACTTTTAATCCAGCAACTTTGGTTCAGAACTGGAACAAACCAATTTTGATTTTCCAAGGAGGAAAAGATTTCCGCGTGCCAATCGGGCAGGGACAAGAAGCTTTTCAAGCAGCACAGTTAAGAGGCATTAAAAGCCGTTTTGTTTATTTTCCAGATGAAAATCACTGGGTGTTAAAACCTCAAAATGCTCAGGTTTGGCAAGGTGAATTTTTTAAATGGTTAGATGAAACTCTTTAATTCATAAAAAAGATCAATTCACAGCCGTAGATTTTACATAATCTACGGCTGTTTTTATTTGCAGA
Organism: Flavobacterium sp. Root935; assembly: GCF_001429295.1. Lineage (GTDB taxonomy): Bacteria > Bacteroidota > Bacteroidia > Flavobacteriales > Flavobacteriaceae > Flavobacterium. The sequence continues at coordinate 132,835 of NZ_LMJL01000007.1, forward strand.
CCTTATAATTATGTAACATATCGAAGAGATTTACTTTTCGGTAAACAGATTTTTTTAGATAAATTGCAGGAGTTTAGATTCATCCCAAATTTACAAACATTTTCAGCAAAATATGGAGAGCAAAAGAAGTTACACAGCACTCAAAGTTTTATTCAGCTATGTTGCATTATTGGCTTTGGTTGTTACAGTTGGATGGTTTTTATATTCTGAAAATGTCGTTTACAACAAACTGGAAGACAAAATTGCTTTCGAAAAAACCAAAATTCTTAGAGTCAGTAAACTTTTCTCGAACGTTTATAAAACAGAAAGTTTAGCAAGACAGACTATTCAAAATAACTCCGAAAAAGATTTTAAAAATTATTTGATCGAGACAGATTCGCTTCGTCTTCGCATCGATACTTTAAAACAAATTGTTACTACAGAATATCAAAAAACACTTTTGGACAGTGTGACTTATCTTTTATCTGAAAAGACTAAAAATATCAAGCAGTTAAAAGAAATTAAAAATAAAGCAGATGACGAAACTTCTGTAAATAATGCTATTGACGAAATCACGAAAATGGAGTTTAATTTAAGAAAACTCGAACTTCAGGATTTCACCAAAAACCCAAACCAATTGGGAAGTTATCAGCGAGGCGTTTTACAGCGATATGTAGATTATCTCAATCAAAATATTCCAGACGACAGCACCAATACGTTGAGCAAAAAAGCTTCGGATTCTATTTTAGCAAATTCTAAAAAGCTGTTGAGCACCGTGAAAATGAAAGCTGAAAAGAAAAAAGAATCCCTAAATTTTGAAGAAAACAAACTGCTTCAAAACGAAATGGCGATTTCAGATCAGCTGCGAAAAGTACTTCGAATTATTGAACGAGAAATCATTATCAATTCGATAAAAAACAATTCACTAAAAGAAAAATCACTAAAAAGAGTCAATGAAATCGTGACGGCTTCTGCTGTTATTGGTTTATTGCTGACAGTGTTTTTCTCTATTTTAATTGTGAGTGATTATTCTAAATCACAGGTTTATAAAAAACAACTGGAAATTGCCAATTTCAAAACCAAAAACCTTCTTAAAAGCCGCGAGCAATTAATCTCGACTGTAAGCCACGATTTAAAAACTCCTTTGAGTACGATTGTGGGATATTCTGAACTTTTAGGAAATTCAGATATTAATACCAAGCAGTCTTATTTTGTAAAAAACATTAAAAATTCTTCTGAATATATTACACAGCTAGTACAGGATTTATTGGACTTTTCGAAGATCGAAGCGGGAAAAATTGCCATCGAAAAAGTTCCGTTTTTACTTCCCGAAATTATTGAAGATGTTGCCAAAAACATTCAAACTGTTTACAAGGAAAAAAATATTGACCTGATTATTAATGTCGATGAAAAGTTTCAGAAACGCATTGTTGGTGATCCTTTTCGACTAAAACAAATCTTAACCAATATTATTGGAAACGCATATAAATTTACAGAGGAAGGACATATTAGAATTGCCGCTTACGCGAATGAAGACCAGACTTTTACTATTTCTATTCAAGATACGGGAATTGGAATTGAAAAAGGAAATCAAAAATTAGTTTTTGAAGAATTTGCACAAGCCAATGAAAATATCGAGAAAAAATATGGTGGCACTGGTTTAGGATTATCGATCTGCCAAAAGATTATTTCTATTTTGGGCGGAACTTTAAGTTTAGAAAGTATTTATGGCAAAGGAAGCACCTTTAAAGTTGAACTGCCATTAATTTTTGATAATAGCCAGCCAACTACGACTAAAGTCAAAAACAAGCCATTAAAAAACACTAAAAAACAAACTTTTATTGTTGTTGACGATGACATTAATCTGTTGAATCTGACAAGTGGTGTTTTAAAACAAGAACAACATCAGGTTTTATCTTTTAGCAATCCTGCAAAGGCTTTAGAAACCATTCAAAACACGCCTTTTGATTTTGTGATTACTGATATTCAGATGCCAGAAATCGACGGATTTTTGTTCTTAGAAAAGCTTCGTGAACTTCCTGATTCTGTTTTCAAAAATCAGCCCGTAATAGCGTTAACTGGTCGAACAGATTTGGACCTTTCGGTTTATAAAGAAGCTGGTTTTTCTACTGTTGTCAAAAAGCCATATTCGCCAAAAATTTTGCTCGAAACTATCCAGCATATTTTAGACAATGAAGAAATTCCGGATACTGAATTTTCAGAAACTGCAGAAAATCATTCTTCTCAAATGTATTCTTTAGATACTTTAAAAGATTTTCTTGGTCAAGATGAATCCGCTTTGAAAGAGGTTCTAAAATCTTTCATAGACAGCAGTATAGAAAATATAGGTCTTTTGAGCACGGCTATACAAGAAAACAATCACGACGAAATAAAATCGATTGCACATCGTATTGCGCCAATGTTTAAACAAATTCAGGCGAATGAAATTGGTGAGATTTTAAAGAAATTAGAAAAAGACGATTTGAATACTTTAGATTTGGAAAGTATGTTTATCGATTTAAAAGAAAAAATGAATGTCTTTTTTGAAGAATTAAAACAAGAAGTATAAAAAAAGTAAAGCATTTTTTTAAATGCTTTACTCTATGTTGTATTGTTTCAATTTATTGTAAAGCGTCTTCCTAGTAATTTTTAAGAGCTTCGCTGCCTCCGATTTATTATTCTGTGCTTTTGATAAAGCGTGAATAATAGTCTCTCTTTCATTTTCAGATAATGACATTCCTGCTGCAGGCTGTTGTTTTTGAATTTGAAAAAATTCTGCTGGAAGTACATCACTTTCAATAAAATTACCACGAGATAAAAGAGTTGCACGTTTTACGCAATTCTGCAATTCTCTTAGATTTCCAGGCCAGCTATAATTTTGAAAAATAGAAACTACTTCTGGAGAAAATCCGATGATATCTTTATTTAACTGCTGATTTGCTTTTTCTAAGAAATAATCGGCAAAAACCATTAAATCTTCATCACGATCTTTTAAAGATGGAGACTGAATCGAAAACTCGTTGATTCTATGGTATAAATCTTCTCTAAAATCGCCGTTTTTTACTGCCTCGCGCAAATCTTCATTTGTAGCTGTAATAATGCGTATATCGACGTTTATTTCTTTATTACTTCCAACGGGTTTAATTTTTCTTTCTTGAAGTGCTCTTAACAACTGAATTTGATTTTCGTATGAAAGATTTCCAATTTCATCCAAAAATAATGTTCCACCATTTGCTGCTTCAAAATAACCCATTTTATCACTGATCGCTCCTGTAAAAGATCCTTTTAAATGACCAAAAAATTCACTCGCAGCTAATTCTTTCGGAATAGCACCGCAGTCAACTGCTATAAAATTATTGTTTTTTCTCTGGCTTTGCTGATGTATACTTTTTGCAATAATTTCTTTTCCAGTTCCGCTTTCGCCGATAATTAAAACCGACATATCAGTAGGACTGACTAATTCAATATGATCTAACAGTTTTTTAGAAGCAACAGAAATTCCTTTTACAAACTCATTTTCTGTAGAAACTGTTTTTTTGACTTTCTTTTTTTCTTTAACCGGAGTTTCGGTTTCGTCTTCCAGCTCTTGCGATTTTAGAGCGTTAGTAATAACTAATAAAACCTCATCGGGATTGAAAGGTTTAGAAATATAATCTGCCGCGCCATTCTTAATGGCTTTAACTGCAGTATTTACATCCGAATATCCCGTCATCAAAATGACTGGAATATTAGGGTATGAATTTTTGAATTCTGACATTAAAGCAATACCGTCAAAATCAGGCAGACGAAGATCTGTCAAAATCAAATCGAAAGATTCGTTTTTAACTGCTGTACGCGCTTCTGCAGCAGAGAAAGCTATCGTTACATCGTAAGCTTTTTTAATTAGAAATTTTTCTAATAATTTGCAAAACGCGATGTCATCTTCTATCAATAATATCTTCGGCATTTGAGTTTAGGGAGTTTTTTGCTAAAATAAGACTATTAAAATTGTATTTTCACAAAATTATGCAAAAAAAAAGAGATTGCACGTCGCAATCTCTTTTTCACCAAAAACATAAATCTAAATTCACCTAATTATATCTTCAACCAGTTACCATTGACATCTGAGTAAACAGTAGCCTTTTGGTCTCCAACTGATATTTCGAGTTTATACTCTTTTTTTTCGTTTACAAATGCTTTCTCCAATTTTGCACCTGGATAAGCTGTCTGCAAGGCTGTTTTTACAGCTGCAGGCACAGCATCTGCAGCAACTTCTGTATATTCGGACTGAATAATGACAGTAGTTTTAATATCTTCTGAAACTGGCAATACATCTGCATGAATTGACATTGTTCCAAAAAGGATAACTGCTGATAACATTAATTTTTTCATGATGCTGATTTTTAATTATTTTTTAATGATATTACCAGAAGCATCTGTAAAAATAGTATACTTCTTGTCTCCATTTGAAATCTCAAGTTTGTACTCGTTTTTCTCGTTTTTATAAGCTTTTTCAAGCTTAGTTTTCGGGAAAGATTTTTCAACTGTAGACTTTACTGCTGCTGGAACGGCGTCTGCAGCTACTTCAGTAAATTCATCTTGAATTAGTACTGATTGAGAAATCGAAATTGCTGGCAGTATAGCGGCATTTACCGATAAACTTCCTAAAACAATCGCTGCTGATAAGATTAACTTTTTCATAATATTGTGGTTTAAAAATTATTTTTTAAGAATGTTACCAGAAGCGTCTGTAAAGACAATTGACTTTTCACCTCTAACAGTGATCTCAATTTTGTACTCCTTTTTGTCATTTACCCATGCTTTTTCAAGCACTACACCAGGATAAGCCTCGTCTAAGCCTTTCTTTACAGCTGCCGGAACTCCGTCTACTTCTTTATATCCATCCTGATCATTAACTGTCTGTACCATTGGGCTGGTTACAGCAGTGGTTTCTGCGTGCATCGACAAACTGCCTAAAACAATTGCTGCCGATAGAATCAACTTTTTCATAGTAATAGTTTTTAAGGGTTAGTCTTAGATTATTTTTTAATCCAAGTTCCGTCTGCGTTTGCAAAAAGATTTCCTGTTTTATCTCCAACAGTTACTTCTAACTTGTACTCAGATTTTGTGTTTTTAAATGCTTTAGTAAGCACAGCATCTGGATATGCTTTTTTAAGAGCATCTGTTACTGCTGTTGGAAGCTCTTCCAATTTAATTTCTGTATAATCATCTTGGATAGAGATTGTTTTTACGATAGTATTTGAAATTGGCGAAGTTGAAGCAAATGATGTTAAACCTCCCAAAACGATTGCGGCTGATAAAAATAAATTTTTCATGATAGTTATATTTTAATGTTGTTAATTTTATTTTAGTATTCTTGAACTGGATTTTCACACCAATCTATTTTTAGATTATTTTTTAATCCAAGTTCCGTCTGCATTAGCGAAAAGATTTCCAACTTTGTCACCAACAGTAACGTCAAGTTTGTACTCTGATTTTTCGTTTTTATATGCTTTTGTAATTACTGCTTCTGGATATGCTTTTTTCAAAGCTTCTGTAATTGCAGCTGGTAATTCTTCTAATTTGATCTCTGTGTATTCGTCTTCAATAGAAATCGTTTTTACGATTGTATTTGTTACTTGTGTATTTGAAGCGAATGAAGTTAAACTTCCTAAGACAATTGCGGCTGATAAAAATAAATTTTTCATAACGTATATATTTAATATTAATAGTTGTTTACGCTTTAGGTAATGAAATTATTATGCCGTAATAGAAAAGAACTGTGCCAAACGCCATAAACCCTTATTTTTAAAGGGTTTGATTAATTATGCCAAAAAAAGATAAATTTCAAAAAGTGTGTAAAAGATAAAAAAGGTGTGTAATAAGTAAACACTTAAAGTGTAACCTTAGAAGAAATTTCAAATTTTAAAATTCCAAATTCCAATGTTTGAGATTCAAATTATAACTCCAAGTTGGAATTTGGAGTTTATTTATTGGAATTTTAAATAAAGTGCATATAAAAGAAAAAAGGCTGTCAAAAAAATTGACAGCCTTTATAATTATTCTGGATCTTTCATTTTAAATGTATCCATAAATGCAGTTGTATAATCTCCTGCAATATATTGTGGATCATCCATTAATTGTCTATGGAAAGGTATTGTAGTTTTTACACCTTCAATTACGAACTCGTCCAAAGCTCTACGCATTTTGCTGATAGCTTCTTCACGAGACTGCGCTGTTGTAATTAACTTAGCAATCATAGAATCGTAGTTTGGCGGGATACTATAACCTGAATATACGTGAGTATCTAAACGTACTCCGTGTCCTCCTGGCATATGAAGCGTAGTAATTTTTCCTGGTGAAGGACGAAAATCGTTATAAGGATCTTCAGCATTAATACGACATTCGATAGCGTGTAATTCTGGAAGATAGTTTTTACCAGAAATTGGAATTCCAGCAGCAACCATAATCTGCTCACGGATCAAATCATAATCAATAACTTGTTCTGTGATTGGATGCTCAACTTGGATACGAGTATTCATTTCCATAAAATAGAAGTTTCTGTGTTTGTCCACTAAAAATTCTACAGTTCCAGCTCCTTCGTATTTAATGAATTCAGCCGCTTTTACAGCCGCTTCTCCCATTCTTGTACGTAAGTCATCTGTCATGAAAGGTGAAGGAGTTTCTTCAGTAAGTTTTTGGTGACGACGTTGTACAGAGCAGTCTCTTTCAGAAAGGTGACAGGCTTTTCCGTAAGAATCGCCAACAACTTGAATTTCGATATGGCGTGGTTCTTCAATAAGCTTTTCCATGTACATTCCGTCATTTCCGAATGCAGCAGCAGCTTCTTGACGCGCGCTTTCCCAAGCTTTTAAAAGCTCTTCTTCTTTCCAGATAGCACGCATTCCTTTTCCACCACCACCAGCAGTAGCTTTCATCATAACTGGATAACCAATTTCTTTAGCTACTTTTTGTGCATGCTCGTAAGATTCTAATAATCCGTCTGAACCTGGCACACAAGGAACTCCTGCTGCTTTCATTGTAGCTTTTGCAGAAGCTTTATCACCCATTCTGTCAATCATTTCTGGAGCAGCACCGATAAATTTAATTCCGTGCTCTTGACAAATTTTTGAGAATTTAGCATTCTCAGAAAGAAAACCGTATCCTGGGTGTATTGCATCTGCATTTGTAATTTCTGCAGCTGCAATGATATTTGACATTTTCAAATACGATAAGTTACTCGGAGGAGGACCAATACAAACCGCTTCATCAGCAAATTTAACATGTAAACTTTCTGCGTCGGCTGTAGAGTAAACTGCAACAGTTTTGATTCCCATTTCCTTACATGTACGAATTACACGAAGTGCAATTTCTCCTCTATTCGCAATTAATATTTTTTTAAACATCTTATTTTAATTAGATAATTAGATAATTAGACAATTTGATAATTAGATAATTTTAGATGATTAACAAAACTTATATTATGAACCATTCTAAAATCTAAAATCTAAAATCTAAATTTATTTATGATGGATCTACTAAGAATAAAGGTTGGTCAAATTCTACTGGAGACATATCGTCAACAAGAATTTTTACAATTTTACCAGAAACTTCAGATTCGATTTCGTTGAATAATTTCATTGCTTCAATTACACAAAGAACATCTCCTTTTGAAATAGTGCTTCCTACTTCTGTGAAAACTGGTTTGTCTGGAGATGGTTTTCTATAAAAAGTTCCAATGATTGGAGATTTTATAGTTATGTATTTAGAATCGTTAGCAGCTGGTGCTTCTGGAGTTACATTTACAACTGTTGGAGCAGTAACTTGTGGAGCTGTTACCTGAGGTAAAGCTGCCTGAGTTGGTAATTGCTGCACGTAAGTTGCCTCAGTTACATTTGTTTCTAAAGTTGTTCTGATCGTGATTTTTACATCATCCATTTCTAACTTCACTTCTGCAACGCCCGAATTTGCAACAAATTTGATTAGGTTTTGAATTTCTTTTAAATCCATAATGATTCGTTTTTAGTTTTAATTTATTTCTTATCGTAAGCCCATTTTAAATAGATAGATCCCCAAGTGAATCCACCACCAAAAGCAGCAAAGATAACATTATCTCCTTTTTTAAGCTTATCTTCAAAATCTGCCAATACTAATGGTAAAGTTCCAGAAGTAGTATTACCATATCTTTCGATATTTACTAATACTTTAGAATCATCCAATTCCAATCTTCCAGCAGTAGCATCAATAATACGTTTGTTAGCTTGGTGTGGCACTAACCAATCTACATCTTGATTTGTCAAATTATTTCTTTGTAAAATCAATTCGCTGGCATCGGCCATATTAGTCACAGCATATTTGAAAACAGTTTTTCCGTCTTGCATAATATTGTGCTGTCTGTTTTTTACAGTTTCTTCAGAAGGCGGAATCAAAGATCCTCCAGCTGGAATTTTAAGAAAATCGCGTCCTACACCGTCACTTCTTAAGTATTCATCCTGCAAACCTAGACCTTCGTAATTTGGTTCAAAAAGAACTGCACCAGCTCCATCACCAAAAATAATACAAGTTGCTCTGTCTGTATAATCTACAATTGATGACATTTTATCGGCACCAATTAAAAGTACTTTTTTGTAACGTCCTGACTGAACATAAGCTGCAGCAGTAGACATTCCGTATAAGAAACTTGAACATGCAGCCTGCAGATCGTATGCAAATGCATTTGTAGCCCCAATTTCTGTTGCAACAAATACTCCTGTAGAAGCCACCATCATATCTGGTGTTGCTGTTGCCATTATAATCATATCAATCTCTAAAGGATCAATATTTGCTTTTGCAATTAAATCTTGCGCTGCTTTTATAGCAAGATAAGATGTGCCTTTATCAGCATCTTTAAGAATTCTTCTCTCTTTAATTCCTGTTCGAGTAGTAATCCACTCGTCATTGGTATCAACCATTGTTTCTAAAACTTTGTTAGAAAGTACAAAGTCAGGAACGTAAGCGCCAACAGCGGTAATAGCGGCTGTGATTTTATTCATTATATTCTATTATTTCCTTTCAAATACTGCGATTTGAAAAATTTTTAAAAGACTTGAAAATTACAAAAAAAAACGAAGCGATTTTGTCTATATTTTCTTAAAAAACAAAAATTATAACCAACAAAAAAAACTCTCACTATGTGAGAGTTCTAGTATAATTTACAAAAACGTATTAAGCAACCGCTTCAGATTTATCGATAACAACTTGCCCTCTGTAGTACATTTTACCTTCATGCCAGTAAGCTCTGTGGTATAAATGCGCTTCACCTGTAATAGGACATGTAGCGATTTGAGCTACAGTAGCTTTATAATGTGTTCTTCTCTTATCTCTTCTTGTTTTCGAGGTTTTTCTCTTAGGATGTGCCATTTTACTATATTATTTATCCGTTAATAGTTTCTTTAATTTTTCCCAACGCGGGTCAATATCTTCTTCTTTATTACTCTCTTCCTTTTGTTCTTTTACACTTAATTCATTCAATTTTGTCAAAGCTTCGGTTTGTAATGTTCCGTCTTTAACACCTGGATGAATTCTTTTTTGAGGCACCGAAAGTGCAATCATTTCATAAATGTATTGTGACACATCTAATTCATGTTCTCCATGCGGCAAAATCAACAATTCTTCATTATCATTATTGAACTCGTCTCCAAAGCGAACAATTAATTTCATTTTCCCTTTTATAGGAAGATCAAAATCTTCGCCTGTTAGATCACAAGGCACATTTACAGTTCCTTTGTGTTTGAATTCTAACTCTAACATGTTGCTTTTCTTTTCGAAAACCAAATTCACTTTAATATCTGAACTTTGAAACTCTTCATAGTCAAAGTCCTTAAAGAACGTGTTATTTATTTGATACTCAAAATGGTGTTTTCCTAGTTTTAATCCTACGAAAGGAATTAAAAATTCTTTTGTTTTGCTCATTTCAACATCAATTTGATCAATTCAGTTCTATAACTAGATGTCTGAATTGGGGTGCAAAGATATAAAATTATTATAAATCTAATAATCTTATTCACCTTTTTTTGTTTATAACTGTTTTTCTTTTATTTTAAGAGGTTTTTGGCTAATCTCCTCATACTGATTACGCGAGCGAAAAATGTCTATTGCAAGATATACTGCCTCTGTAAATGAATTGTGATCTGCCATGTCTTTTCCTGCAATATCATAAGCTGTACCATGATCTGGAGAAGTCCTAACTCTATTCAAACCAGCTGTATAGTTCACGCCTTTTCCAAAAGATAATGTTTTAAACGGGATCAATCCTTGGTCGTGATACATTGCTACAATAGCATCATATTTTTCGTATTGACCGCTTCCAAAAAAACCATCCGCAGGAAATGGACCAAAAACCATTGTTCCAGAATCGAATAGCTTCTTTAAAACTGGCTTCAAAACCAAATCATCTTCTTTTCCAATGACACCACCATCACCTGCATGCGGATTTAATCCTAAAACTGCAATTTTCGGCTTCACTATACTAAAATCTTGAATTAAAGATTTTTTAATCGTTTCAATTTTTTTAGTAATCAATTCTTCTGTTAAATGAGAAGCCACCTCATTTAAAGGCACATGATCTGTAATTAAACCCACTCTTAAGTTATCCTGCACCATCATCATAAGCGCATTGCCTTCTAATTCCTGATTTAGATAATCTGTATGTCCTGGAAATTTAAAACCTTCAGATTGTATGTTATACTTATTAATAGGTGCTGTTACCAGAACATCTATTTCGTCATCTTTTAAAGCTTTTGTTGCTGCTGCAAAAGATTTTATCGCATACTCCCCTATTTTTGGATCATTTACACCAAAATTTACATCAATACTTTCTTTCCAAAGATTTAAAACATTTACTTTTCCAGGTACAACTTGATCTAATTTATCAATCCCGTGAAACTGAACTGTAGAGGTAAAACTTTTTTTTACGAAAGAAAGAATTTTAGCATTTGCAAAAATAACCGGCGTACACAATTCTAACATGCGAGAATCCTCGAATGTTTTTAATATAACTTCGCTTCCAATACCGTTTAAATCTCCTACTGAAATTCCAACAATTATATTTTCTGCTTTTTTATTCATGAGCTCAGTTTATTTATTACTAATTTTGATGTGCAAATTTAGTAAAATAAAACCACAATGTTCACAGGAATTATAGAAACCCTTGGTACGATTCACGAAATCAAAAAAGACCTTAACAATCTTCACGTAACAGTAGACTCTTCGATAACTAACGAATTAAAAATAGATCAAAGCGTTTCGCATAACGGAATCTGTCTTACCGTTGTAGCCATTAAAGATTCTCTTTATACCGTAACAGCAATCGATGAGACAATTTCAAAAACCAATATTGGTGATTGGAAAGCAGGCGATATTGTAAATTTAGAACGAGGCATGAAACTTGGCGATCGTCTTGACGGACATATTGTTCAAGGCCATGTTGACCAAACAGGAACGTGTATTAAAATTGAAGAAGCCAACGGAAGCTGGAATTACACTTTTGAATACGATAAAGATTTAAATAACATTACAATAGAAAAAGGTTCGATTACTGTAAACGGAGTAAGTCTTACAGTTGTGAATTCTAAAACTCATGAATTTAGTGTTTCAATTATTCCTTATACTTATGAACACACTAACTTTAAAGACTTCAAAGTTGGAACAAAAATAAATTTAGAATTTGATGTAGTTGGAAAATACATTTCAAGACTTTATTCTATTAATAAATAACTTACTGATTTCCTATAAAAAAAGCTTCAATTTAAATTGAAGCTTTTTTTGTTTGATTTTTATATATTACGGTCGCACCTAATGCTAAACCGCCAATTAGTAAAAACACGATATTTTGATCTATTGGAAATGGCGGGTTACAAAATGGCTCACAATCATCCTCACTCATTGTGGTCATACTTTCAGTACTTTTCCCTGCCATATCTGGAGGGGGAGGATTACTTGATCCAGCTGCCATAAAGGAAACATTTAAAATTATTAAAGCAACTGCTAAAAATGGGGCTTTTAGATTTTTCATAAAATTCAAGCTGCTAAAGCAAGCTATAATTATTAACAAATATTCTTTAATAGAAATTTTGCATAAATACATTCCTATTTGCAAAATCTTGGACAAAAGTATAAGTTTTTTGCACAAAAGCAATATTTAAAACAAAAAACATAAAACAAATTTTAACACTTTTTTCAACAAATAGCTTAATCCCTTTTTAGAAAACGTTGTAGCTCATAAAAAGCTCATTTTCATTACTATTTACTAATTCAACAAGCTTATAAGAATTTCCTGATTTTAAAAAAAGAACAATAACTGTAACCAAAATTTCTTCATTAAAAGTTACGTAAAAACTTAAACCTTGGATCTTATTTTTTTTACACGGGAACAATCTTTTGAATTAATATATTTGCATTGGCTATCAATAAAAAAACAAGCTCTTTTTTAAAAACCAAAAAACAATGAAAAACAAATATACAGTTGGAAGTTTATATGCTGGTGTCGGCGGTATTTGTTTAGGCTTTGAAAATGCAGGTTTTAAACTAGAATGGGCGAATGAATTTGATAAAAAAGCCTGTATCACTTACAGAAACAATTTCAACCATACTCTTATAGAAGGTGATGTAATGGAGATTGATGTTAAAAATCTTAAAAAAATTGACATTCTTACCGCAGGATTTCCTTGCCAGCCATTTTCTCTTGCTGGTCATAGAAAAGGCTTTAATGACAGCAGGGGAAATCATTTTTTTAAAATATTGGATTTCATTGACGAGATGAGGCCGAAGGTTGTATTTCTTGAAAATGTAAAAAATTTAAAAAGTCATGATAACGGAAATACAATGAAAGTAATTCAAAGCGAAATAAAAAAACGCAATTATACTTTTGACAGCGCTATTTTGAATACCAAAGATTTTGGAAACATTCCGCATAGTCGTGAAAGGATTTTCATGGTTGCTTTCGATAAAAGTTTCGTAAAAAAAGGCTTTAAATTTACCTTTCCTGAAAAAGAGCCGTTAACTAAAAAGATTACTGATTTAATCACAAAAGAAAATGTCGATAAAAAATTCTATTACACGGAAGAGAAATATATGTACAACATGCTGAAAGAAGCTGTTGTGAGTAAAGACAGAATTTACCAGTTTAGAAGACAATACGTAAGAGAAAATAAATCTAAAGTCTGCCCTACGCTAACTGCAAATATGGGAACCGGCGGACATAATGTTCCTATTATAACGACAGATTTTGGTTTTAGAAAATTAACCCCAAGAGAATGTTTTCGTTTTCAAGGTTTTCCCGACACTTATAAACTACCTTCTATTTCAAATTCTAGTCTTTATAAGCAGGCTGGAAATTCCGTAAGCATGCCCGTGATTGAAAGATTGGCCTCGGAAATATTTAAGTGCATTGAAAAAATTGAAACCAAGAAAGCAAAAGCTCAAAAGGTTTAAATACTTAAAAGCATTATTGCTCCTTCAATTTTAGCCAAACAAACTTCTAAGTTTTTTCTAATTTCTTGACTCCAAAACCTTAGAACTGTCCAATTTTCTGAAACTAGAAAAGCATTGACTTCTTCATCTCTTTTCATATTCCTTTCAATTTTCGGAATCCAATATTCGCGATTTGATTTAATTCTCAATTGCTGGACTTCCCAATCTTTTCCGTGAAAAAATTCACTGTCTACAAAAATGGCAATTTTATATTTGGCAAAAGTAATATCAGGTTTACCAAATATCTTTTTATTGTTTTTTCGATATCGGTAACCGAGATTCCACAAAGCTTTAGCAAGCCTTATTTCGTCTTTTGTAGCAGTACTTTTTATCGCCTGCATATTTTTCCTCCTTTGTTCGGGAGTTAAATTATCCATCGTAAGATTAAATTTGTTTCTGACAGATAAAGTTAGTTATTTAACGGAAATGAAAATTCAATTATTTGAGGTTAAATATTGTATTATTTTCATTTTAAAATAGGAAGAAAAACAAAAAAGCCTTTACATTTCTGCAAAGGCTTTCTATTTCTAAAGAAGTGGTCCCACCTGGGCTCGAACCAGGGACCACCTGATTATGAGTCAGGTGCTCTAACCAGCTGAGCTATAGGACCGGTTTAGAGGATGCAATATTACTACTATTTTTGATTCACTCCAAATATTTTAAGACATCATTTGTATTTAATTTTAAATCTTTTGCTGAATTTCAAAAACGAAATTGATTTTCAATGTCTTATTTAAAAATTAAAATGACATTTTTTTATTTAATTTCCTGACAAAGCTCCACCAAAACACCATTTGTGTTCTTCGGATGAAGAAAAACAACCAATTTATTATCGGCGCCCTTCTTCGGAATTTCATTTATCAGAACAAAACCTTCTTTTTTGAGGCGGATAATTTCTGCTTCGATATCATCAACGTCAAAAGCAATGTGATGAATTCCTTCTCCTTTTTTTTCTAGAAATTTAGCAATCGGACTTTCTGGATTTGTCGCTGCCAGAAGTTCAATTTTATTATTGCCCGTTTGAAAGAAAGAAGTCAGTACGCCTTCGCTTTCTACAGCTTCCATTTTATAGGAAGGAACGCCCAGCATTTTTTCGAACAAAACATTGGCATCATCCATGTTTTTTACTGCAATTCCGATATGTTCTATTTTGTTTACCATTGTTAAAATTTTATTGATTTACATAAGTATTAAAATAACCACATTCTGCAATTACATCTTGATAATACTTTGTATCTGAATAGTCTTTCTTTAAAGCTTTAAAAGAATTCCAAGCAATAAAATTAACTTTATCATCTTGAATTTCCCAGTAACTGTTTATGTTATTATACTTTTTATTGTAATAATCATTTCGTTCGCATTTTGAAATCAGATACAGACATTTTGCTTTTTGTTCTTTGTTCGAAGCAGCTTCAAAAGCTTTTTGGTAATACATTTTCGAAACTGAATTATTGGTAATCATTTCTTTCATTGCATTTCTAAACGAATACGGACTCGAGCCATAACCCACAATATTAATTTCGTAGAAAGTTCTTCCGTTCCCGAAATGAGAAATATTATAAAATGCATTTCCTAACAAAAGACTATTGGTATAAACATCTTCTTTCTGCGCCAATTTTTCCTGCATCGATTTTATCGTAGTCAGAAAATCCATGTAGGTATATTTTCTTTTTTGATAAGCGACATGATCACAATCGTGACAATCTTTAATACTTCCGTTGAACGGATTTCCTAAAAATTTATAATATTGCACTGAATCTGCCTGTTTCAAATATTCGATCGCTTCAGGAATTTTGTTTTTGAAAGTCGCCTGAACTGCCTGAAAATTATTAATATCTTTCAATTTCAAACTATAAATTCCAGCACCAATTTTCTCGATTTCGGTTTTATTGGTTTTTTCTAAAAAAGCTTTCATTGCCAGCAAGTCCTTTTCATTATCATAAAATGAATTTCCATCATTCCAATAGCTGTAACGAGACTCATTAAACAATTCTGCCATTACTGGATTTGACTTAGCTTTGTATAAAGCTGCCAAATAATTTTTACTCCATTGAAAAGCATTTTGATAACGGAACTCACTTCTTTTATAATTTTTTGGCAGTTCAAAATAAATCCAATTTAGATCTGCTAAAACGGTTTTTACATTGTTATCATCTAGTTTATCTATTTTGCTCAAGTTATTTACAAAACGCAATAATCGAATCTGATAACTTGCCAGTTCGGTTTTTGGCAGCGTTTTTACTGCTTTAGTGTAATTCTTGTCTGCATTGGCATAATCGCCTTTTAGTGTTTGAAGATAGCCTATTGCAATATCCCATAAATATGGTTTTTCAGTATTTCCCGCTGCAGAAATTTTAGCAATTAAATCAAATGCACTTTTATCAATCTTTGCTTGATTTTCACTTTTATTTTCTGCTATTGTCTGAGGCTTGGTCGGTTGATTTTCGCCTGCATTCTGCTGAAAAGAATTATTTATTTTTTGCTCCAGTGAATTCACCAATCTTGTTGCCAGATAGTTTAAATGTTCGCTTTTCGGATCTAATTCATAAATCTTTTCGATCGCCTGTTTTTCATCTTTATAATAACCATGAATTGCCCAAAGCGCCGCTTTCTCACTATTATTTTTAGCCATTGCTAAAGCTTTAGTCCAATCCGATTCATTTTTGGGGTGAAAACTATACGCAGTTACCACGCGTAATTCTGGACATTTATCAAAAACCTGGGCATATAAATAGTTAGAAACCGCATATTTTTTCTGTTGGTAATTGATTCCTGCAACATACGCCAAAGCACGATAATACAAAGTATTTTTTGCAACAGAACTTTCTGTTTTATTAAAAAAATCAATTGCTTTTTGTTTATCATTGCTATAAAAACGAGCCTTCATCGTTAAAAACCAATATCTGTTTTTCAAAAATGGATCTGATAAAGTATTGTACACATTTTCGATAGATTGAATCATCTTCGCATCATTGAATGTTTTTGCCACAACTGGATCGTAACTCCAGTAATCTTCTCCAATCGAAACGGTTTCAATTTTTTGAGCCAAATACAAGAATTCAATAAAATCCTTAATCTTCTCGTCTTTCAAATTAATCTTTTTTCCCCATTTCTGCGAACTCTTATTTTCTTTTTTGCTTTTATAAAAAACATGCAGATCTGTAATTTCTTCTTTGTTTTTAATCACATTTTTATCGTCAGAATAGTATCTTGGTTTTTCGTCACCAATCAAAAAATAATTTACCGTTGTAGTGTCCACTTTACCTTTAAGGTAATTGGCCCAATCTGATTTTATGTTTCCGTTAAAACGGGAATTGTGCTGGGTATCAAAACCAATTCCATAAAAAATTCCTCCTGACAAGAACAAGGGAGAATACGATTTGTCTGCAAAAGTTTCTGGCGTAAAATTAGAATTGTAACCAAAGAAATCCCAGTCGTCTCCGCCGGCGCAGGCATAAATAATTCCGTATATCGAAAGTAAAGCGAGGCTAAAACTCAGAAATAACTTGTTCAAAAATATTCTTTTCATAATTGTTTAAATTGAATTCGTCTAAATCGTAAAATATAATTTCTTTTGGTTTTTGCGGCAGATTTTCATCCAGATCTTCTGCCATTTCTTTTAAATCTTTTGTGCTGATTTCTTCTATTTTCAGCAAATCTTTCTCTTCGTAAAAAACACCATTTTTATAATTAGATTGTTTTGCTCTAAAAAAAATCGGGCTTATTTTTTCAAAATTCGAATCTTGAAGAAGGTCTTTAATATTCATTTTCGAACGAAGTCCTATTACTTTATTATTTCTAATGTGAACTCCCCAAGAATAAATGGGAAGTGCCAAATCAAGATGAAGCGGATATTTCTTCAAACTCTTCAAATATTTTGAAGCCGCTTTTTGATCGTAAATAGAATTTAGCGAATCTGGTGCAATCGACCCCATGTTGTAATACATTAAAACTCCAGAATCGACATTTGGGATTTTTGTTTTTTTGAAATATTTGACTTGATGCAGTCGGATTGTTGCCGAAAGCTTCTTCTTCGATAGCTTTTTAAAAACTTCCACAAACTTCAAATAATTGTCTTTGCTATTCAATGTCCAATCGCAGTCAATTTGAATTTCGTCACAAGATATTTTATTCTTTTGGTTGATCTGTTCAATAAAACCAAATGTTTTCTCAGCCAAATCATTTACCTCCAGATTGGGCTGCAGCATTACTTTGTTCTGAATAAAGACAACTGGAACAACAGCATATTGATTAAGATTTTCGTCAAAGCGAATTGGACTAACCGGAATTGGATTTTTCGTTTCTGGATGAACTCCAATATCAAAATACCTTATATAAAGCTTTTGAACATTGTTTTCATTTAAAACTTCTCTTTCCGTTTTTGAAAATTTTAATATTGTTTTCCAATAATAAAAAGAAATAACAGGCTTTTCGTTTTTACTGCAGGAGAAGAGTAAAAAGAGAAATAAAATTGGAAAAAGTCGCTTTAACAAAACTTGGAAAATTACATTTAAACCCAAAAGTAAGAAATTATGGCTCTTTAAATATTCGAAACCATAAAAAATAAACAGAAATGTAATTTTTTTAAATCCTAATAAATGGATAAAAAATTTCAATTAAAGCAAATATAATCGTTATTTTGTGCAATCAAATTGAAAACCCGTTATGTTGAAAAACACTCTAAAATATATTTCATTTATAATTTTAATATCAATGATAAGCTGCGCTAAAAGAGGCAGTATTACAGGCGGTTTAAAAGATACTTTAGCACCGGTTTTGGTATCAAGTTATCCTGAAAATTATAGTACAAACTTTAAAGGAAACACTATCACTTTAAATTTCGACGAATATGTTAAGCTGAAAAATACCAATAAACAGTTGATTATTTCTCCGCCATTAAAGAATGAACCGTTAATAACACCAAGTACCGTTAGTAAATTTATTAAGATTGAAATTAAAGATACTTTACAGCCCAACACAACTTACAGTTTAAATTTCGGGCAGGCTATTACGGATAATAATGAAGGAAATGCTTTAAACCAATTCAAATATATTTTCTCCACAGGATCTCATATTGATTCGCTTAAACTGAACGGACGAATTAAAGATTCATACGAAAAACATGTAGATAATTTTGTTTCGGTAATGCTTTATGAAGTAAATGATAAATTTAAAGATTCTACTATTTACAAAGAATTTCCGCGTTATATCACCAACACTTTGGATAGTATGCGAACTTTCCAGTTTGAAAATCTAAAAGAAGGAAAATATCTTTTAGTGGCATTAAAGGATAAGGGAAGCAACAATAAATTTAATCCGAAAGATGATAAAATTGGGTTTCTTAAAAATTACGTTACGATTCCGACTGACACTGTTTACGAAGTAGAATTATTTAAAGAAACACTGCCTTTAAAAACTTTTAAACCTATTCAAGCTTCTGGAAATAGATTGTTTCTTCCTTATGAAGGAAAACAGAATTTTAAGAATTCGAAACCGAAAATTGTCCTTAAAAACGGAAGCGAAGTTCTAGAAACTATAGTTACGCAGTTTCCTAAAAAGGATTCCCTGCAAGTTTGGTACAAACCGATAAAAGCAGATTCATTATCGCTTGAAGTTTCAAAAGAAAACTATGACAAGAGGTTTTCTTTTAAAATCAAAGCTTTAAAAAAGGATACTCTTAATATCAAAGCAGTACAAAATGGCCAAATTAATTTTAGAGAACGCTTTACATTGGAGACCGAAACTCCTTTGGTAAAATTTGACAAATCTAAAATCACTTTAGTCAATAAAGATTCTGTAGCAGTTCCGTATACGACTGAATATGACGAATTTGATCAAAAACTATATATTGATTTCAAAAAAGAGCCTTTAGAAAAATACAATTTTACTTTCCTGCCAGGCGCTTTGACTGATTTTTATGAAAAAACAAACGATACATTATCTTACAAACTCAGCACCAAAGAAGCAGCGGATTATGGAAACATCATTTTAAATCTAAAAAATGTAAAACGTTTTCCTATAATTGTCGAATTGACGAATAAAAAAGGAGATGTTGTTTTAGCCAGCGATTATTCTGAAGGTGCAACAACTTTAGAATTTAATTTACTCCAGCCAGAAGTTTTTACGGTGCGTATTATTTACGATGACAACAAAAACAAGATGTATGACACGGGTAGTTTCTTAGAAAAACGATACTCTGAAGAAGTATTCTACAATCAGGAAGAATTTGATGTCCGCGCCAATTGGGATCGAAACGAAACTATCGATTTAAGTGTTCCGTTTAATCCAGAAGTCGAGAAAAAACAAGACGAGAAAAAGAAAAAAGATGAAGAAAAGAAACGGAAAGCTTTCTAGATTTTAATTTCGAAAGTATCACGATCACCTAGAAAATTAAGTTTTCTTCGGGTTTCTAACATTATATTTTTATCCAATTCAGCCACAAAAACACCTGCTGTTTCTTGTGGCTTTATTATATAATTTCCCCAGAAATCAATTAATTGGGTATGACCATTATGTTCAAAATTATTATCATCAAAACCTACCCTATTTACGCCGGCAACATAACTTAAATTTTCTATGGCGCGCGCGTTTAGCAAAGTGTCCCAAGCGTTTATTCTAACTTTTGGCCAATTGGCAACATACAAAAGAAGATCATAATTTTCGACATTTCTAGCGAAAACAGGAAAACGCAGATCGTAACAAATTTGAAGACAAATTTTCCATTCTAAATATTCAACAATTACTTTCTGATTTCCAGCAGTGTAAAACTGGTCTTCTCCCGCCAGCGAAAACAAATGTCTTTTATCATAATATTGAAAATCTCCTGACGGAAAAACAAAAAACATTCGGTTATAAAATGAACCGTTTTCTGTAATAACGATACTTCCTGTTATTGCAGCGTTTTTTTGTTTTGCTTTTAATTTCATCCATTCAATGGTTTCACCGTTCATGGTTTCTGCAGCCTCCGCAGCATTCATGGTAAATCCCGTTGAAAACATTTCTGGAAGTACAATCAAATTTACTTCAGAATTGATTTCATTGATTTTGAGATCAAAATTTTCTCTGTTTACAGCCGCATTTTCCCAGGTAAGATCAGATTGGATTAAAGCAATTTTCATTTCAAATTATTTTGATATAAAGGTAGAAAACATCAGCCTATTCTTTAGTTATAACCGAACAATTTTAACATTACCATTGCAAAAAAAATGCAGTTTTTGCAAAAAAAATGCGATGTGTGAAATTATTTTATATATTTGAAATTCCAACCACAATTATAACTAACTAAAAACCAATACAAAATCATGAGCATTCTTATACTCACAGCTTGCATTATTTTCTTGATTTTACAGATTGCTTGGTTTAAAATTAATCCGTTTATTGCCTTTATAATTACTTCACTTTTAGCAGCACTTTTTCTCGGTCTGCCTATCGAAAATATTTCGCCCGTTTTACAAAAGGGTCTTGGTGAAATGCTTGGTTCGATAACATTAATTATTGTTTTCGGAACTTGCATTGGGAAACTTGCCGTTTCATCTGGAGCTGCGAAAGTAATTGCTAAAACCGTAATGAATTGGACAGGCAGAAAGTATGTTCGTTTAGGATTAATGGTTACGGGTTTCATAATTGGAATTCCGCTTTTTTACAGCGTTGGATTTGTGCTTTTGGTCCCGCTTATTTTTTCTGTTGCGCATCAATTTAAATTATCAAAAGTTTATTTAGGAATACCAATGCTAGCTTCGCTTTCTGTTGCACACGGTTTTCTTCCTCCCCATCCTTCGCCAATGGCATTGAGCAGTATTTTAAAAGCCGATATTGGCTTGGTTTTAATTTACGGAATTATAATTGCAATTCCGACCATCTTAATTGCTGGTTTATGGTTCTCAACTCGTTTTAAAAACATTAAAACAGAATCTGATCACGAAATTCTAAATGTTGAAGAAATTACAAATGAAGGTAAGCTGCCCAGTTTTGGCTTAAGTTTATTCTCTGCCTTATTTCCCGTTTTTGGATTAACAATTACTTCTTTGCTTCCGTTAATTTCAAATAATGCAAAATTAATCTCAATATGTAAAATCATTGGAGACCCAAGCATAATTATGCTGCTTTCACTGCTTCTTTGCACCTATACTTTAGGAATTAAAATGAATAGAAGCATGTCTTCTGTAATGGATGATTATACACAGGCCATAAAGGATGTTGCTTTAATTGTGCTGATTGTTGGAGGTGCAGGCTGTCTCAAAGAAGTTATGATTGTAAGCGGAGTAAATGAAACTATCGTCGCCACATTAAACCAAGTTAATATTCACCCCTTCTTATTAGCTTGGTTTATGGCGGCGATTATTCGTGTTTGTGTGGGTTCTGCAACAGCTGCAGGATTAATGACTGCCAGCGTTTTACTACCTTTACTACAATCAAACGATCTCGACCCCAATCTCTTTGTACTTTCTGTTGGCGCTGGAAGTTTAATGTGTTCCCATGTTAACGATCCAAGTTTCTGGATGTTCAAAGAATATTTTAATATCAGTCTTAAAGACACTTTTAAATCCTGGACAGTAATGGAATCAATGGTTTCTGTTTTAGGAATTGTATTTATTTTTATTTTAAACGCTTTAATACATTAAAATCATGAGTTTAAATCCACAAGAAAAATTCGAAAGTCTTAGACTGTCACTTCCTCCTGCTCCACAGCCTTTAGGAATTTACAAACCTTATTTAGTAGACGGAAAATATCTATATCTATCTGGCCACGGTCCCGTGCAGGATGATAAATCTTTAATAATTGGACGCATTGGAGAAGATATTGATATCGAAGCAGGAAAATTAGCGGCAAGGCAAGTTGGACTAACAATGCTTTCTACAATCGTAACCAATTTTGGAAGCTTAAGTAAAGTCAAAAGAGTGATCAAAGTGCTAGGAATGGTGAATTGTACATCTGATTTCTTAAAACATCCTTATGTGATTAATGGATGCAGCGAATTATTTGCAGAAGTTTGGGGACAGGAAAACGGAATCGGAGTAAGGAGTGCAGTCGGATTTGGTTCGCTTCCTGATAATATTCCTGTCGAAGTTGAGGCACTTTTTGAATTGTATTAAGCCTAAAACACTTTTATAAATTGCTAAAAACCAAGATTTATGCAAAAGAACTGGTGGAAAATAAATTCCGAAACACTTATTGACACTCCGTTTTTAGCAGTTTACGAAGATCGAGTACGTCAAAATATCGAAAAGTTGATTTCTTATGTAAAAGGCGACACACAACGATTACGTCCGCACATTAAAACACATAAAAATGCCGAAGTTTTAGAGCTTTTTAAAATTTACAACATCAAGAAAATCAAATGCGCTACAATAGCCGAAGCAGAACTTGCCGCAAATCAGAAGATCGAAGACATTCTTTTAGCGTATCAACCTGTTGGATTAAAAGCGGAAAGATGGATTTCATTAATTAAAAAATTTCCTGAAACTCATTTTTCAACTATTGCAGACAATCTGAAAACAGCTTCAGATTTAAACGAAATTGCCAAAAGAAATAATCTCGTTCTTTACGTTTATTTAGATTTAAATACAGGAATGAACCGAACTGGTTTTTCGATTTCAGAAAATTGGACTGGTTTAATTGATGCTATTTTACAATTAAAAAATCTTCAGTTTGAAGGAATTCATATTTATGATGGCCATATAAAAGGAACCGTTGAAGAAAGAAATTCAGAAGCTTCTAAGTCTTTTGAACAGATTATCAATAAAGCAGAAAGCTTTAAAATTGTCGCTGGCGGTTCTAATACTTTTCCATTTTATGCAGCACAGGAAAATGTAGAATGCAGTCCGGGAACTTTTGTTTTTTGGGATTCGAATTATCAAATTCATTTACCTGAACAAGATTTCAAACCTGCGTTAGTAATCGTTGGAACAATAATTTCTAAACCGACTAAAAATACATTTTGCGTAGATATTGGCTATAAAGCCGTTTCATCTGAAAATCCGATTGATAAAAGATTGACCATTTTAAATGATGAAAACTTGATTCCAATCGCACATTCAGAAGAACATTTGATTCTTGAAAATAAAGGTCAAAACCAATATGAAATTGGCGATATTATTTATGCGGAACCTTATCATGTCTGCCCGACTGTTGCTTTGTACGATAATCTTCAGGCAGTAAACAAAAAACAGCAAATTTATGCGCAATGGCCAGTTGGTGCGCGAGGCCGAAAAAATACTATTTAAATTTTAAATGCTATGTTTATACTAGATGCCCACTTAGATCTCAGCATGAATGCGATGGAATGGAATCGTGATCTGAGAAACGATGTTCCGACTTTACGAAACTTAGAAAAAGGAATGACCGACAAACCAGATCGCGAACGTGCAACGGTTTCTTTTCCTGATCTCAGAAGAGGTAATATCGGAATTGTGGTCGCCACACAAATTGCAAGATTTGTAAAACCTGATAGTATTATTCCAGGGTGGAATTCTCCAGAACAAGCTTGGTCGCAAACACAAGGTCAGCTTGCGTGGTATAAAAGCATGGAAGAAGCTGGGCAAATGACGCAGATTACAGATAAAAAATCGCTTTTAAATCATTTTAATTTATGGAATAATGGAACTCCAAACGACCAAAAACCAATTGGATATATTTTGAGTTTAGAAGGAGCAGATTCTATAATCGATATTTCTTATTTAGAAAAAGCCTATAATTACGGATTGAGAGCTGTTGGCCCCGCACATTATGGTCCTGGCCGATATGCAAACGGAACTGATGCAACTGGAAAAATGAATCAAAATGGCATCGAATTATTGAAAGAAATGGAGCGTTTAAATATTATTCTCGATGCAACGCATTTGTGCGACGATGCCTTTTGGCAAGCCTTGGATCATTTTAATGGCGCGGTTTGGGCAAGTCACAACAATTGCAGAGCTTTGGTTGATCATAATAGGCAATACAGTGATGAAATGATCAAAGCTTTAGTTTCAAGAGGAGCTGTTATTGGTGGCGCTTTAGATGCATGGATGATGGTTCCAAATTGGGAAAGAGGAATTTCTGATCCAAAAAAAATGAATTGCAGCTTAGAAACTGCTTTTCGGCACATGGATCATATTTGCCAGCTTGCAGGAAATGCAAATCATATCGGAATTGGTTCTGATTTGGATGGCGCTTTTGGAACAGAACAATGTCCGTATGATTTAGATACGATTGCTGATTTACAAAAACTGGTTTTAATTTTTAAAAATCACGGTTATTCTGATGAAGATTTAAAGAAAATTTTTCATCAAAATTGGATTGATTTTTTAGTAAAACATTGGGATTAGATCACAATAAGACTTGGAACGGCGCTTTTGTATTTCTGTAATTTTTCGTGATTGGGTTCTTCTTCGGTAATTACATAATTCAGTTCAGATAAATTAGCAATTTTCATTTTGAGAACTGTATTTAATTTTTCTGTAATAGTCAAAACTGCCGTTTTTTTAGAAGCTTGAATCATTGCTTTTTTTACCTGAACAGTTTCCCAGTCCGAATCAGAATAACCACCGTCTACGTCTAATGCATTTGTTCCCAAAACCAAAAGATCTGCTTTTATGTTGGCTAATTGATGAAAAGCTTCTCCGCTCACACACATTTGACTGTAAGAAGAAATACTGCCGCCAATCATGATCGTTTTAATATTAGGCTTATCTAAAAGTTGTACGGCCGTTAAAGCTGTAATGGTAAAAACGGTTAAATTAAGATCGTTTGGAATTAATCGGATGAATTCACGAATGGTAGTTCCTCCGTCAACAATCAAAACCATTCCGTCATGAAGAAGTCCGACTGCTTTTTGAGCAATAACCTGTTTGGCTTCGACTGCATAAGTCTGGTTAGATGAAGAATAGTGATATCCCTTGGTCATCGCGCCGCCTTTTACTTTAATCAAAAGTGCATCAGCGTCGAGTTCATTAATATCACGGCGAATAGTATCTTCAGAAACACCAAGTTTAGCTGAAAGAGTTTCAAAACTTACACGCGTGTGCAGATTGATCTCTTTTAAAATATGATTTTTACGTTCTTCTTTACTATAATTTAAAACTTCATTTTCAGTGCTCATGCCGATTGTTTTTTTTCTTACTACAAAAATAAACATTTCAGTAAATAATTCATTGAAACCAAAAGCTCGATTATTAATAAAAAAATTTAAAAATCTGATTTTAAAACCATTTACTATCTTTAAAACTCCATTTTAATAAATTCTAAAGTTTTTCTTTTATGAAAAAATTCCTTTACCTCTTTTTTGTTCTTTCTTTTTTAAATGGAACCGCACAAAATTTCCAGCAGAATAACTCTATTATTCCATCTCCAAATTTCTACAAATTAACAGGAGACAGTATTCGTATAATTGGAAAAGTTCAAATCAATTTTGTGAATAAAAATTACAGTGAAAGGGAATTTAAATCGGCTCAAATTTTAGAAACGGCTTTCAATTCTCAAACTGCTTCAAAGAAATCAGATGTAAAAATTGACTTTAATACAAATGTGAATTTCACATCAAAAGAAGCCTATAAAATCGAAATTACTTCTAAAAAAATTATAGTTTCAGGAAAAGAAGAAGGGTTGTTTTATGGAGTTCAAACTTTACTGCAGCTTCTTCCAAACAAAATTTCAAAAGAAATCAAACTTCCCTGCCTAATTATTGAAGATCAACCCCGATATTCTTACCGAGGCCTGCATTTAGAGGTCTGCCGTCATTTTTTCTCTGTTGCTGTCATAAAAGATTTTATCAGACAAATGTCCAGCTATAAATTAAATAATTTTCACTGGCATTTAACCGACGATCAAGGATGGAGGATCGAAATAAAAAAATATCCGAAACTGACCGAAGTTGGTTCAAAAAGAGCTCAAACTTTAGTGGGAAATAAATTTGAACGATCGCCATTTTTTTTCGACGGAAATCCATACGGAGGATTTTACACTCAGGAAGAAATTAAAGATGTTGTGAAATTTGCCGAAGAAAATTACGTGAATGTTATTCCAGAAATCGAAATGCCGGGCCATGCTTCTGCCGCCGTTACAGCATATCCAAATTTAGCTTGTTTTCCAGATCGAAATTATAAAGTTATAGAATCTTGGGGTGTTTTTGAAGATGTATTTTGTGCGGGAAAAGATGAAACTTTTACTTTTTTAGAAGATGTTTTAACCGAAGTCATGGCATTATTTCCAAGTAAAAATATTCATGTCGGTGGAGACGAATGCCCAAAAACAAGATGGAAAACCTGCCCAAATTGCCAAAAGAGAATTACAGCTTTAGGTTTAAAAGATGAGCATGAATTACAGAGTTATTTTATTAAAAGAATTGAAAAATTCTTGAATGCTAATGGAAGACAGATTTTTGGCTGGGATGAAATCCTCGAAGGTGGACTCGCCCCAAACGCTGCCGTTATGTCTTGGCGTGGAGAATCGGGCGGAATTCATGCGGCAAAACTGAAACACCCAGTTGTAATGACACCAGAAGGAACGGTTTATTTTGATTACAATCAGGGATATTCTCCAAATGAACCGCTTACCGTTGGCAGATTAAGTACTTTAGAAAAAGTATACAACTACAACCCAACTCCGGTTGACAGTTTATCGGTTGAAGAACAAAAATATATTATCGGAGTTCAAGCCAATCTTTGGTCAGAATATTTAACTAGCCCAGCAAAATTGAATTATATGCTTTATCCGCGTGTTTTGGCTTTAGCAGAAATCGCTTGGACAGAACCAAAAAATAAAAACTACAACCATTTTATTCAAAATCAACTGCCCTATCATTTAGAAAAGTTAGAATTAGAAGATCGATTGTATAAAGTTCCGACGCCATTTGGTGCTGATGAAATGGCTTTAATTGCATCAAAATATATTTTAGATTTAAAACCAACTATAAAAAACGGAAAGATCTTTTATACAATTGACGGTTATAATCCTGATGAAACGGCAGAATTGTATCAAAATCCAGTGCTCATAAATATTCCAAAAGGAGAATATCGAATCATCAAAACGATTCAAATCAGCGAAAGCGGTAAAAGAAGTTCCATTAATAAAATCATAGTTCGAAATCCAGATTTAAAATCAGCCTTGGCCATTCAGCCTAAGAAAAATGGTTTGAAATATGAATATTATACAGGAACATTTAAACAAGTTCTGGATTTGGAGCTTTCAAAACCTGCAGCGACAGGAATTTTTGAAGGCAAAATCAGCGTTGAAAAATGGAAAACAAAATTAGAACGTTATATTGGTTTAAAATTTAACGGATACATCTTTATACCTGAAACTGGAAATTATACTTTTTCGACCCTTTCAGACGACGGATCGAAGCTTTTTATTGATGATGAATTGATTGTTGATAATGACGATATTCATTGGGCAAATGAAGCTTACGGAGCAGTTAAACTAGAAAAAGGTTTTCATAAAATCAACATCAGTTATTTTGACTTAACCGGCGGTACAATTTTAAATTGTTTTATTCAGAAAGAAGGAAAAAAGAAAGAAGAAATTACAGCATCGCAGTTATTTTATGAATAAATAAAAAACACGTAATTAACTAAAAAAAGAAAGGCTGTTACAATTGTTAGTAACAACCTTTCTTTTTTTATATAGGACAGAATTATCTTCGACCTCTAAAACCACCGCCCCTAAAACCGCCGCCGCCAAATTGGCCTCCGTTATTTCTAAAATTGCTGTTGTTTCTAAAGTTTTGGAAATTTTGATTTCTCACTTCACCCTGTGATCTAGAGTTTTCAAAATGATCCAGATCTCTTGTTACATTTTGTCCTCCAGCTTCACCTAAAGGTTTTTCTGGTCTACCCAATGTCTGATCTGCTTTTGGAA
Source organism: Flavobacterium sp. Root935 (assembly GCF_001429295.1). GTDB lineage: Bacteria > Bacteroidota > Bacteroidia > Flavobacteriales > Flavobacteriaceae > Flavobacterium. The sequence continues at coordinate 161,138 of NZ_LMJL01000007.1, forward strand.
AATTATCAGCACGATCCCCGAGACGATTGTTTTCTCCTAAAGGTTTATTTGCCAGTCCCGATTCTCTATCCCTTTTCGGTAAGTTATTAAGATCTGGTTTATCAGCTTTACGCTGTGATCCACCGAGAGTTCCAGCTTGAGTCCAGCCTCCATTTCCATTATTATAATGACTCCAATTGCCATTTTGATCTCTTTTGTAAATATGTCCGTCATGTCCTGCGTACATATTGTTATTAGTATGAATAGTCGTTCCGCCGCCTCTTCTATGGGTGATAACGCCTTTATTTCCACCAGAAGTTTCATACCCAACCGCGGTGCCTCGTCTTGTAGTGACATGCCCCGTTTGAACCCAATCATGTCCGTTTGTTGCAGCCGAATGACCCCATTGTGCGTAAGCATTATGTCCCTGAATAGTTTGCCCGTAATTTCCTGTCCACGGATTATAAGTATTGGCCGCAGTCCTACCTCCGTACCACCCTTGCACACTTGCAGAACGTCCGTACCTGCCTGTTGCTGGATTATACCAAGCAGATGTTCCAGCAGCACCGTAAGGTCCGTAAACCCTTCTTCCGGCTTCCCAGCCCCCTGTCCACGGATTATAAACGGCTCCCGCTCCATAAGTACATGGCCATGGTCGATAAATTGGATACAATCCTCCGTAGTAATAATAAGGCGGGTAGTAATATCCTGTACCATAAGTTAAAATTGCACCAACAGTTGCTCCTATTATAAAGGCTCCAAAATAACCTGCAGTTGTATTACTTTCTACAGTTGTATCAGTCACATTAGTTTGAGTAACATATGTTACATTATAAACAGGCGAACTTGGTGGAATGGTATAAATTTCTTTGGGAACAGAATTTGTAACTTTCCAAGGTCCGTTTGGACTTGTAGACATAAACCACACAGCTTGAAAGCACAGATAATATAGATCACCCACTTTTATGACTTTTTCCTGCGTATTGCTGGCATACTGCATTTTTGTTCCTTCGATTGGTTTAAATTGAGGCGTACCATCGTAAACGACTTTTGCTTTTGCTTCTGCATCAGCTTTGTTTACTATTGCAGTTGTGGGCACCTGCGCTAACATTACGGCATCTTTTGCTTCCTGAGTTCCAGGAACAGAAGCCAAAACACTTGCCCTTGGAGAATCTTTTGGAATTTTGGCAAAATCGGCTGGAAGATTATTCCCTGCATAGCTCCACGGTCCGTTCAAGCTTTTAGAACCAAACCATCTTCCTGATAAAAGCACATAATATTGTCCCTGCGCTTCATTGGCAAAAACATCATTTTCTGTATTATCAATATACAGTAATTGAGTGCCTGGTATTTTTTCAAATTTTGGAGGGCCATTTACTAAGATTAATTCAGCAGGTACTTTGCTAAAGAAAACATTTGGCGCAGTACCTGATTCTGGAGGCGGAATCATTTTTTTAACTTCGTCGAAATTTTGTCCCGATGGCAGATTTTTCAAACCATCTGGAAGTTTTGTCGCTTTTGTCCATTTACCGTCAAGTTTTTTAGAGCTCAGCCAAATATTCTCGGCAAGTAAATAATAATCACTAGTAGTTTTATCAAAAAACAAATCCCAATTTGTATTTACCACATACTGGATCTCTGATTTTTCTACAGGAACCAAAACAGGTTCTCCCTGAACAATTAGCAATATTGCTGGACTTGAACTGTAAAAAATCGGCGGTGGAGTATTTTGCGCAGCAATTCCTTTCGCAGGACTTGTAGTTTTATCTAAATCTGCCAGGATACGATCCACAGAAACGGGATCACCTCCTTTCGGAAGTGTTTCTTTGAATAGCTTTTCCATTTCGGGAATCTTTTTTTCATCAAGAGATGGAAAGCGAACATCGGTTACTTTAATATCTTTAAAGAAAACACTTCGACTGTCTTTATCTACTAAAGTTGACGCTTGTAAAGATGCAACACCCAAAACTTGCTTTCCATCCTTAGGAGTTAATGAAAAAGCTAGTCTTGCTTTAATTTCCTTGTGGTCATCCCAGCTATCGACCTGCGGCTGATAATAAACCAGTTTTGTCCCATTATTTGTTATCTCGCGCGGCCAGCCATTATCAGCAATATCTGTAGAATCTTTCTGATCGGCTACAGCCATTTTTTGATCATCGACATCTTTCTCTTTTTTGCAAGATAAAAGAATGTAGGCGCAACATGTAATTAGTACTAAAATCTTTTTCATAATATTAGAATTAGATTGCTTTATAAATTGAAATTATCTTTTTGCTCCTCAAAACAGCACGTGGATTAAAAACACTGCTTTTACACTGTAAATCTGTTGGTTAAAATTAGACTTTGACTTACAAAAAATCAAAATTTGAGAATGCTAGTTGGTTTCAAATTATAAAATGCTACAAAAAAACTGCACCATTATAAAAATTACTACGGTAGAACATATGACCTTAAGCAGGATTGACATTCAAATAGATCACAAAAAAAAACGCATTCAAAAATGAATGCGTTTTTTATATAGTAATTGGATTTTTATTATCCTTTCAAGCTTGCTGCTAAATACTCACGGTTCATACGTGCAATATTTTCAAGAGAAATTCCTTTTGGACATTCGATTTCACAAGCTCCTGTATTTGTACAGTTACCAAAACCTTCGTGATCCATTTGGTGTACCATGTTTAAAACACGATCAACTGCTTCAACTTTACCTTGTGGCAATAATGCATATTGAGAAACCTTTGCCGCAACGAATAACATTGCCGATGAGTTTTTACAAGTTGCAACACATGCTCCACAACCAATACATGCAGCAGCATCAAATGATTTATCTGCATCGTGTTTGTTAATTGGAATTGTATTCGCATCGATTGTATTTCCTGAAGTATTTACAGAGATAAATCCACCTGCGTGTTGAATTCTGTCAAAAGAACTTCTGTCTACAACTAAATCTTTAATTACTGGGAAAGCTTTTGCTCTAAATGGCTCGATAAAAATTGTATCACCATCTTTAAACATACGCATGTGTAATTGACAAGTTGTAACACCTCTGTCTGGTCCGTGTGCTTCTCCATTAATGAATAATGAACACATTCCGCAGATTCCCTCACGACAATCGTGATCAAATGCTACTGGCTCTTCTCCTCTATTGATCAATTGTTCGTTAAGAACATCAAGCATTTCAAGGAAAGACATATCTGGTTCGATTCCGTCGATTGGGTATTCAACGATTCCCCCTTTATCTTGGGCGTTTTTTTGACGCCATATTTTTAATGTAAGTTTCATTTTGTATAAGTATTAAGTATTAAGAAATAAGTATCAAGACTTTTTTCAAATACTATTTATAGCTTCTTTGAACTAATTTAATGTTTTCGTAATTAAGAGGTTCTTTGTGTAATACGGCGTCACTTGGTTTTCCTTTGTATTCCCAAGCTGCAACGTATGCAAAGTTTTCATCATCACGAAGTGCTTCTCCTTCTTCTGTTTGATATTCCTCACGGAAGTGACCACCACAAGATTCGTTACGGTGTAAAGCATCTTTCGCGAACAATTCTCCTAATTCTAGGAAATCGGCAACACGAGTCGCTTTTTCTAATTCCTGATTAAATTCGTTAGCGCTTCCAGGAACTTTTACATCTCTATAAAACTCTTCACGTAAAGCAGCAATTTCTTCGATAGCCTCAGTTAAACCTTTAGCGTTACGAGCCATACCTACTTTATCCCACATGATTTTCCCCAATTTTTTATGGAAATAATCTACAGAATGCTTTCCGTTATTGTTGATAAATCTGTCGATTTGATCTTTTACATTTTTTTCAGCTTCAACGAATTCTGGTAAGTCTGTAGAAATTGGACCCATTTTAATATCTGGAGCTAAATAATCTCCGATAGTATAAGGAAGTACGAAATATCCATCAGCTAATCCCTGCATCAAAGCAGAAGCTCCAAGTCTGTTTGCTCCGTGGTCAGAGAAGTTAGATTCTCCAATTGAGAAACATCCAGGAATTGTAGTCATTAAGTTATAATCAACCCAAGTTCCACCCATTGTGTAGTGTACCGCTGGGTAAATCATCATTGGTGTTACATAAGGATCTTCGTCTACAATTTTCAAGTACATTTGGAACAAGTTTCCATATTTACTTTTTACAATTGCAGTTCCTAATTTCGTAACCAAAGCGGCATCATTAGCATCTAAACCTTTTACGTAAGCTTCTTCAGTTCCGTAACGTTTGATCGCTGCAGCGAAATCTAAGTAAACTGCTTCTCCAGTTTTGTTAACTCCAAAACCAGCATCACATCTTTCTTTAGCTGCACGAGACGCAACGTCACGAGGTACTAAGTTACCAAAAGCAGGATATCTTCTTTCTAAGAAATAATCTCTTTCTTCTTCAGATAAATCAGTTGCTTTTTTTCTTCCTTCACGAATTGCCTGAGCATCTTCTAATTTTGCAGGAACCCAAATACGACCGTCATTACGTAAAGACTCAGACATCAAAGTCAGTTTTGACTGGTGATCTCCAGAAACTGGAATACATGTTGGGTGAATTTGTGTGTAACAAGGATTTGCAAAAAACGCTCCTTTTTTATGAATTTTCCAAGCTGCTGTTGCGTTACTTCCCATAGCATTTGTTGAAAGGAAAAATACGTTTCCGTATCCTCCAGAACCAATTACTACCGCGTGAGCAGAATGTCTTTCTATTTCTCCAGTGATTAAGTTACGAGCGATAATACCTCTCGCTTTTCCATCAACGATTACTAAATCCAGCATTTCGTGACGGTTGTACATTTTAATTTTTCCACGACCAATCTGACGGTTCATTGCAGAATAAGCTCCTAACAATAATTGCTGTCCAGTTTGTCCTTGTGCATAAAATGTACGAGAAACCAAAGTTCCCCCAAATGAACGGTTATCTAAAAGTCCGCCATATTCACGAGCCAATGGCACCCCTTGAGCCACACATTGGTCAATAATATTTGCAGAAACTTCAGCCAAACGGTGAACGTTTGCCTCACGTGCACGGTAGTCACCTCCTTTTACAGTATCGTAGAACAATCTGTAAACTGAGTCACCGTCACCTTTATAATTTTTTGCCGCATTGATACCCCCTTGTGCAGCAATAGAGTGCGCACGACGTGGTGAATCTTGGAAACAAAATGCTTTTACGTTATATCCTAACTCAGCTAGAGTAGCCGCAGCAGAACCTCCAGCCAAACCTGTACCAACTACAATAATATCTAAATTACGTTTGTTAGCAGGGTTTACTAAATTAATATGATCTTTATAATTTGTCCATTTGTCCGCTATAGGACCATTTGGAATTTTTGAATCTAATGCCATTATAATTGATATTAATTATTGAAATGATGAAATAATGCGATAATTACGAAAAGTGCTGGAACAACAACTGCGAACCAGTAACCTACTTTTGCTAAAAATCTTGAATATTTGTTGTGCATCCCCATTGATTGAAGAGAAGATGCGAACCCGTGCCATAAGTGGAATCCTAAAAGGACAAAAGACACGCAGTATAATCCTGTACGGATTGGATCGTGAAATTTATGAACTAACTCTCCATAATACCTTGTAGCATTTGGTACTTCTCCTGCTATATACTTATAGTTAACTTCAGGAAACCAAAAATCATAAAAATGCAATCCTAAGAATGCCAAGATAACCAATCCAGAAATAATCATATTTCTAGAACTCCAAGAAGCATTTGCCGCTCCGTTGTATTTTGCATACGCAATTGGTCTTGCTGCGCTGTTTTGAGCTGTTAGAACAAATCCCATAACGAAATGGAAAATTACCCCAAATGCCAAAACTGGCTGCATTACATATTGTATCAGCGGATTGTATCCCATAAAGTGAGAAGCCTCATTGAAAACGTCTTCACTAATAATAGAAATAAAATTTAAGGAAACATGCAGCGCTAAAAACGTGATTAAGAATATTCCCGAAAGAGCCATAGCTACTTTCTTTAAGATGGAAGCATTCAACTGTGCAGATTGTGCCATAAGTGTTTAAGTAGTTTGTTTTAAAAAATTAGACAAAAATAACTCAATTACAAAAGAACTACAACCATTTCGTTGTTATTTATAATGATTTTAAAATAGCCTAGTTCTACGTATTTTTACGTACAAAAAATATACTGCTAAAAAATAATTCACTATAGCAATTCTCAAACCACTGTTTTCTAAGTAAAATCGAGAGAAATCAATTCTAAGTAGATTATCAAAAATTATCATATTGCTATTTTATTCAAAGTTTTGATTTATTTTCTTTAAAAGTTTCACTGCGCATAAATTTTGTCTGAGTAAAAAATTGTCATTCCGCAACATAGTTTTACCTTTAGCGGCTCAAAAAAATAAGAATGAAAACAGGAATTGATGCTATTTCTTTTGATGTAGCAAACATACATTTACCCATAAAAACTTTGGCGGCTGCCAGAAATATTGAACCAGAAAAATTAGAAAAAGGTCTCGGATTACTAAAAATGACTTTCCCAGACGTTCATCAGGACACGGTTGTTTTTGGAGCAAACGCTTTAACCAGACTTATTACTGATAATAAAATCAATCTAAACGAAATAAGCAGAATCTATGTTGGTACCGAAAGCGGTATTGACAGTTCAAAACCAATCGCTTCTTATTTGATTAATTTAATGGAGCAAAAATTTGGTGAAGATTCATTAGCAGAATGCGATGTTGTCGATTTTACTTTTGCCTGCATTGGCGGTGTAGACGCATTACAAAACTGTCTGGACTTTGTAAAATTAAATCCGACTAAAAAAGCAATTGTAGTTACGACTGATTTTGCCAAATACGATTTGAATTCAGGCGGAGAATATACTCAAGGGGCCGGGGCTGTTGCAATGCTGATTACCTCAAATCCAAAAATTATTGCTTTTGATGATAATTGGTCAACGAGCACAAAAGGTGTTTTTGACTTCTTTAAACCTTACAGAACTATTTCTAAAGAAGAAATTACACAAAACACTAACAATGATTCTTGGTTTGACAATTTAGAAGCCGAAATCGAAATCCACAAAGACCAGCCCGTTTTTGACGGTCAATATTCTAACCAATGTTATATGGATCGTACTCGTAATGCTTACTTTTCATTTAAAAAATTAAAAAACACGACCGAAACTTTATACAACACTTGGCACACTATTGTGATGCACTTGCCATATTCTTTCCAAGGAAGAAGGATGTTATCTGAAATCTATGCTTTAGATAGTGCCGAAAAAATTATTGCCGATGATATTGCACCTGCAGATTATCAAGTTAAAATTAAGGAAGTAGCAAAATCTGACGATTACAAAAGTTTTGTAACTGAGAAATTACAACCTGCAGAATTGGCTTCTTCTTTAATCGGAAATCTTTATACAGGTTCTATTTTCATGGGACTGTTATCTACTTTGGCTCATTTTTATGATACCAATAAAGAAGTTGACGGAACTAAATTTGGTTTCCTGGCTTACGGAAGCGGATCGAAATCGAAAGTTTTTGAAGGAACGATTCAGCCAGAATGGAAATCGGCTTTGGCCAATGTAAATCTTTTTGAAAATTTAGCTGAAAGCGTAGAAATTGATTTCAATACATATGAAAGTCTTCATAAAAAAGAACAAAAACAAAGTGTAAGAACTCCTAAAAACGAATGGGTTTTAGATCGAATCGAAAAAGAGATTCCAGTTTTGATTGGGGCGAGATATTATAAATGGGTTGATTAAGAAATTCTAAATTTTTTATCCCGAGGCTTCGGGACCAGATTCCAATAAAAAAACCGAAGCGATTTGCTTCGGTTTTTTGTTTTTATACCATACAGTTTGTCATCCTGAGCGAAGTCGAAGGACACGCTAGTAGCTCTAAAAAGATTGGCGATTTTACATGCGGAATTTCTAGTGTGATTTCTCCTTCAGTCGAAATGACAAGATTACGCTAAAAATTTTGTCAAAAACTACAGAAACCTTTTTTTATTCCATAGAGCGGTCTTTTATAAAAATCATTGAGAATCAATAACTTCATAATGTTTTTTAACATCTTTTAATATCGCATAAGTGACATCCATATTTCCTTCCTGATTTCTTCTTGCCCAAAAGCTGTAAATCCAAACTGCTGTCGCTTTAGTATTATAGTCAGTTTTTCTATTTTGCTTAGAATTTCTCTTGATCAAACCCCATGTTTTTTTTGAAACAAAAGGACTAATTTGACTAAAATGATCATTTGGAAACTCTTTTTCAGCATCAGAAGTCATTGTTTTATAAATCATATCTAGTACTTCAATTTCACCTTTATTTTCATTTTCAGCACGCGAAATATCATCTCTGCTCGAAATCAAAACCTCTATAAGTAAATCTACATTTGAATCGTTATATATACTTCTTGACAAGAGCGCAAACAAAATTGGTCTGTAACTTTCATATGCATCTCTAAGTACATCAGGATTCTCTCTTAACTTATCCGCGATAAACTTCGTTTCATATACATATTCATCAGCATGTAACCCAATTTTAGTTTCATTTCTATAACCTGTTAAAGACTGGTTTTTCCTTAAATACAAAAAATCTGCGAAAAAAAATTTTATCTCGTTACTTATTCTAGAATCGCTATATTCTTCATCATATCGATTCCTCAAAAATCCAGTAGATTTTATATTAGAGGTATTCATATCTCTAAAACCATAATAATCCTCTACATATTTCATTCCTGATCCAATTACTTCAGTGTCTTCTACAGTACTGCTATCAATTACGGCCAGTCTTTCATCTACTAACGGCATTACTTTTATAGCGTCAAACATTACATTTAAATAAAGTTCCGAAGTAGCCATGTTTCCAACCCCAATAAAGAAAGCACCTCCAAAAAGAATTAGCGAAAGAAAAATCATTAAAGCACTGAGCATTTTACTTACCTCATTAACCTTTTCTTTTACCTTTAAAAAAAGACCAATAATTAAGCTTACTGCTATTAAAAGAACTATGAAAATACAGAGCTTTAAAATAAAAACTTTATACTCTTCTGCTGCACTTCTGAAACTTAAAGCAAAAGCAATGAGAGAAGTTAAAAACATAAAACTCCCAAAAATTACATATGTAAAAAAAGAAATGGTCCAAAATCTATCTTCATCTTCTTTTTCAGAATGATTTTTTGATGAATCAGAATAAATAACTGTTAATACTAATCGCTGTACTAGAATAGAGATACCTAATAAAATAAGAGGAAAAAAGCCAATTAAGAATAATGGGATTTTTGTAATTATCGAAAAATATTCGTCATACTCTACCTTATAAAAGGTAAAACCTAGTGCGACAAGTATGAAAAACTGAACTATTAAAATTATTTTATACGATTTTATCATTCTTCAGAATTTTCATAATGTTCTTTTATTTCTTTTAAAATCAAGGCTACCTCTTTCAAATTCCCTTCATTATTTCTTCTGGCCCAAAAGCCATAGAACCATCTCATATCGGATGATAAATAAAAATCGTTGGAAACTTTTAAAGCATAAAGTTTTCTAACCGTTTCTTCAGAAAAATTATATTCAAAGGTTTCAAAAAAATCAGTGTTATCTCCTTCGTCTTTTGCATTGGACTTCATTACTTTGTACATTTCACTAAGCAAATCTTTTTCACCACCAATATCTTCGTGAGCCAATAATAATCCTTCTACAATTTTATCAAAATGAGCCCTGCGATAGGTATTTTCGGATACAGCGCTGTAGAATACAGGTTTAAATGTTTCAAATTCAGAATAAATCTCATCAGGTTTATTTCTTAAATTATCTATGAAATTGAGGAGATAATAATCATCTTTATAAGAAATTTGTTCTTGCTGTGCTATTTCGATCAAATTTCTAATATTAAAAAATTGTTCTTTACCATCGGTTCCACCACAATTCTCAATTAAAGAAATCCAAGATTCATACAACAAAGTGGCAGTGTTTTCGCTTTCGCCGTCAGCTTCTTCGCTTTCGCCATAATCTTCATAAACTTCTTCTTGATTTCCAGTTTGTTTTTGTGCTTTAGCAATAAAATGTCTTTCTGAATTTTCTATAAATACTGAAACAAAAACCAATTCAAAAACAGTCGAAACAGTTAGGATTAAGAAACTAAATATCAAGATAACCGTAGCCAATGATTTATTTATTTTCCAATAGAGACCAGCCGCTAATAAAAAAGAGGCCACAACCAAACTGATTATAATAACTAGCAGGAATCTAGAAAAAATTATTGCATAAAAATGAATCGGCTGATCAATAATTAAAGCATCTTTTTGAAAAACCAATACTGAAAACATACCAATAACGAACAATAAAAAAACGTTGCAATAGAAGGCAAATTTCCAAAAGTTCTGTTTACGTTTTCTTTTCAAAATTTCTTCATCATCTTCTGGAGCATCTGGCGTTTTTGGAAACAAAGTAAAAAGGGCAACCATACAGCAGACAGCAAAAAAAATTAAAGGCAACAATTCGCCATAATTAAATTCGTAAGGATGAAGTTGTCTAATTTTCAGTATTTTTTGCTCTCTAAAATTGGAAACAATAAAAAGACAAAGTAAAAGAAGGGGTATAAATTGTAGTATTACGGCATTTTTAAAAAATCTGGTTTTACGATCCATATTAAAATTTTGATGTAGGAATTTGCTCAAAACTATTAAAAAAAATTTAACTCGAAAAATATTGCTAAAAATGATTTTTGAATTTCAGCATTTCAAAACCTTTGTAAAAGTTTTAAGCCTTGATAAAGGCCACAGCACAAACAAGCAATCAATCCTTTTTATGCTGTTCAGTATATTTTTGATTGCCTTTAATTCGAGTATCTTCAGTATGCATTCCGTTTGCCATTCCTAACATAAAGGCTGTAATTATAATTATAAATTTTCTTTTTATCCAATGAGGAAGTGGTCGCTTAGATCGCTCTAAACGTGTTTATTTATTTTGTTTATACATTTTGAAAATGATAAATGATTAGACATTATTTAATCATTCTATGCTCAGAAATAAATTTTCTTAAGCGCTGTATAAACTTTTACTGAAGTGTTTTGAAGTGATTATTTCATTCATAAAAACAGATTGATTTATAAATGAAATTAGTTTTTGATGAAGCAGATCTTGCAGTTTTTTAATTTGAAAAGTAAAGGCATTTTTTGTTTTAAGAAAATTTAAAACAATTGAGAATCTCGTTTTATTCCAAGAAGCAATTTGTCCGAACTTATATAACGAGAGCTTTTAAGATTTAATTCTCTTCTTAAAACTACAAATGAAGACTCGTAATATTTTGCCGATTTAGATTGAGAATATAAAGTACCATCACCCGCAATCACAACAAAAGTCAGAAAGAGTGCAATTAAGTATTTTATATGTTTTTTCAATTTATTTATGGATCATTTTATTTTGTGAGACAAAAATACGAACTAAAATATTTTTTTTAAGCTACTTTTTCAGTTCATTTTCTTCTTTTGCGAACAGCAAAAGTCCCAATCCCAAAACAAAAACCAGACAGCTCAAAACCATCAAAATCCCATTTTTCAAAGCAAAAAAAGAAATTCCAACAGCGACAGAACCAACAATTACCATTAAAGATTTTAGAGTTTCGGTCTTTATATAAGCAAATGCATGCAAAGCCAAACCAAGAAAAAGCAAAGACGGACCAACGGCCACAAACGGATAAAAAATCAATGGTGAATTACTGATATGCTGGCTTAAATGTTCTTTTGCAATTTCATTATTTCCATAACTTGACATTATAAAATCGATTGTACAAAGTCCGATATGAGCAATAACACCTAAAGTTGTCAGTACAGAAGCAACAGAATTTATTTTGTTTTTAGGAAATACATCATTAAATGACAACAAAAAACAAGCTCCAATTAAGTTAAACCAATGTGCAAAATCTACTGAGTCGCTAAAACTTGGCAAAAGTTTGGAAAAGAATAAATAACTGATTAGAAAAAACACTAATCCGATCAAGCAACGTTGTTTTGTATTCATAGTTTGTTTTCTCAACTTTTATTGTTTATAAATCGTAAACTTATTATGACTCAAAGTAAAACCAAGATTTTCATAAATTGCCACATTCTCTACTCGCTTTTTATTTGTTGTAACTTCAATACTTTTTAGATCATTTTGAGTAGCAAAATCTAAAATCTCACTAATTAGTAATCTTCCAACGCCTTGACCTCGGTATTTTTGATGAATAAAAAACTCCTGAATTTCACCAACCAATCCGCAATGATGCAAAAGATTTTGGGTGTGGAAACTAATAAATCCCAAACATTCATTTTCATTTTCGGCGATTAGATAAAGATTTTTTGGGTTAGATATGTTTTCATTGAATAGTGTTTCGAACATTTTAAAATCTAAAACTTCGTTTTCGAGTTCGCAAATTGCTTTGTAAACGAAATCTAAGTCGTAATTTTCTACTTTTCTGATGTTTACTTTTAGATTCATAACTCTAACTAATATCAATCAGTTTTACAATCTTATCGTCCAAGAATTGAAAAATCGATTTTCCTTTCATATTTAATTCTTGACCAGCTTTTAATCCGTTTGGGAAATCTACTGCTAGAACAGCATAATAATCAATGTCAATTATTGCTGTAATCTCATCTTGCTTAATTGATGTAATAGTTTGTTTTCGTGCTGAGAAATATTCTTTGCCTTTTTCGGCCTGGACTGTAAATTCTTTTATTCCAGTCAAAGTCAAGTTGATTTCGCCATTTTGAATGTTTTCAAAAATAACCGATTCGTCAAAATCGGCAATCATTTTATCAATATCAAATTGATTATATCCTTCGATATAATTTTGAATTATTTTTTCTTTGTTGTTCATAATATTTCCTTCAATGTTTTTATTACCTCTTTTTCGGCTCAATAAGCCATTCAATAGCAATAACTTTTGAACATTTATCTTTCACATCACTTCCCGCCCAATCAATTAAAATTGCGGCACCATCATTTTTTATTTCATTTTTAACAAAATCAAATGTTTTTATAGCTCCAACAGAAACTTCTCCACTTAAATCAAAAACTATATTTTTTGTTTTCGTAAAAACTGAATATAAAGAAAGTAACTTTTTTTGACTATAATCAAGGCTTTTTACTTTATCATTTTTAGAAATACCATTTTCTTTAAAGATTTTTGGAACTGAGTGTTCATTCAAATTTGTATTTCTTTTTAAGTATCTACTTACTGTTATAGAATTAAAAATACGTTCAAATCTTGATTCTTTAAAATTCTCAGCAAAAGTTAAGGCATGTAATATCTTTACATTCTCATGTTGTGTTTTTCCTGTAAAAATATCTGTTAACTCTGCTTTCATTTCATAAAAACAAACTGTTCCATGTATATGAATGAGAAGCAGTTCTCCTTTCTAAGTTCAAAAGCCGGTATAAAATACTCGCTAGTTTTTATTCCTTTACTTTCAATTAATAGCTCTTTCATTTCTCAAGTCGTTCAAATTTCTGTTTATACTTTTGAACATAATTATTCCATGTTTCTTTAAAAACTTCATTATCATAAACTAAAGCAGCATAGTCAACTGTTTCCTGGCTAAAATGATTTCCAAAAATATTATTCAAATATTCAATTCCTGAATCAATTACTTTTTTTAGAATTTGTAATTTATCAATCCCACTTCCTTTACAGGCTTTATCAAGCCATAATCCTTTTCCAATTTTCACATATTCTACAAGAAGGTTTTCTGTTATAAATTGAAAAGGAACATCATTAATATCTGGTTCATGTTTTCCGTTTTTGAAAACTAATAGAATCAATTCTTCAGAATAATATGCTGACGGAATTAATCTTAGCATTGTACCGCTTTCAGCAGCTTTAAAACATAATTCTTTTGTGATAAACTCGTCTGGAATAACCTGAATTGCAAAACCATCTTTACTGACTAATCTTTCGCAGAGTTCATATGTTATTAAGTCCTGATCGATAAATGGCAGAGCGTGGAAGGTTTTATTCAATGCCAAATTACAAAGTTCTTCGGTTTTAAATTCTTTTGGAACTAGTTTTAGATTTCTATAATTTTCTGAAACACTATTACGCCAGTATTCATAAGTTTTAGCGGGTGGATTATTTTGTTTTAAAACCAATTCGCCTTTTGCCAGCTCTCTTTCTAATTCTTCAAAAGTTTCAATTAGTTGATTATCAAGTAATTTTCGGATTTCGTTTGAAATAATTTCATCACCTGTTTCATCATCATATTTACATTCATTTTTTGGATCTACATCATCGTCCCTGTCATTATAATAGAACAAATCATTTTTTCTTTCTGCAAATGTTGTATTATGATCATTAACAATAAAAACTGGAGAATCAATTAACCCCGAACAATTAAAATTACCATGATTATAATAAGTCATCACAACTTCTTTTACTGTAATTTTCCCTTTTATTTCAACATTAGCGCCGCCAAGTAAAAGACTTTGACACATTACATTTCCGTTAATAAAAACATACGGGCCATAATCGCCTTCTGCATTAATAATCGAACCGCTTACAGAAAAATTTCCATTTATAAAAATGCCTTCTATTCTTATTTCTTCTATCTTCTTAACTGAGAGGTTTAGCAAATTGGCAAGCCATTTTTTCTCTTTCTCTTCATAAACATCTAAATAAAAATTGCCATCAAAATTTACATCTTCGTCTGCAATGAGAAAAAAATCTTCATTTTCCCATTCTTCAAAATAATCGAACTTTTCATCTTCTGTTAAAAAAGGATATTTTGTTTTGATTTCGGCTATTGTGATTAATTTGAAATTGATTGTGGTCATTATATCTAAAAAGAAAATTAAACTTAGTAAGTACAAATTAACATCATCTTACTGACATATTCTCACATACTCAGTTCTTTTCTTACAAAATTTATAACAACTTCCTCATATCAATCTTTGTCGAATTACTACCGTGATCTCTCCTTTGTCGCAATGACATAAATTGAGAAAAATTCTTTAATCCCTCAAATCTGTGGCTAAAAAATTAGAACCAAAACAAATAAGAAAACTTTAATAAATCAATCTTGTGCCACTTCTTCAAAAATCACTAATTTTGAAATTCGAAGTTCAAAAACGAAATAATTATGAAATATCATCAAATAAACAGCGCTCTTTTTGTAAAAAACCGCAGAAAATTCACGGCAGAAATGAAACCTAATTCGGTTGCCGTTTTCAACTCTAATGACATTTACCCAATTAGTGCCGACAGTACTTTACCGTTTGCACAACATAGAGATATTTTTTACCTGAGCGGTGTTGATCAGGAAGAAAGTGTTTTGCTTTTGTTTCCAGATGCGCCTTATGAGCACCAAAGAGAAATTCTTTTTTTAAGAGAAACCAACGATCATATTGCAGTATGGGAAGGTGAAAAACTGACTAAAGAACGTGCTTTTCAGGTTTCTGGAATTAGAACAGTTTATTGGTTACAAGATTTTCATAAAGTTTTGAACGAAATGATGACGTACGCCGATACGATGTACATCAACACCAACGAACATTACCGCGCGACTGTTGAAACTGAAACTCGCGAAGCTCGTTTTGTAAAATGGTGGAAAGAGCGTTATCCTGCGCACAATGTGGCAAAAAGCAACCCGATTTTACAGCGAATTCGTTCTGTAAAAGAAAGCGAAGAAATCGATTTGATTCAGCAAGCCTGCGATATTACAGAAAAAGGTTTCCGCAGATTGCTTTCATTTGTAAAACCAAATGTTACTGAATATGAAATCGAAGCTGAATTAGCACACGAATTTATCCGTAACCGCTCTAAAGGTTTTGCTTACACGCCAATTATCGCTTCTGGAAATAATGCGAATGTTTTACATTATATCGAAAATAATCAGCAATGTAAAGCCGGCGACTTGATCTTATTAGACGTTGCTGCTGAATATGCTAACTATTCAAGCGATATGACTAGAACAATTCCTGTTTCTGGTAAATTCTCTGAAAGACAAAAAGCAGTTTACAATGCTGTTTTGAGAGTTAAGAACGAAGCTACAAAAATGTTGACTCCAGGAACGCTTTGGAAACAATATCATATCGAAGTTGGTAAAATTATGACTTCTGAATTACTTGGTTTAGGTTTATTAGACAAAGCTGATGTTCAGAATGAAAATCCAGAATGGCCTGCTTATAAAAAATATTTCATGCACGGAACTTCTCACCACATGGGATTGGACACGCACGATTACGGATTGCTGCACGAGCCAATGAAAGCAAATATGGTCTTTACGGTTGAGCCGGGAATTTATATTCCGGCAGAAAAATTCGGAATTCGTTTGGAGGATAATGTCGTAGTTCAGGAAAAAGGAGAACCTTTTAACTTAATGAGAAACATTCCAGTTGAAGTTGACGAAATCGAAACTTTGATGAATTCTTAAAAGAGAAAAGAAAACAGATTATAGAATAAAGATAAACGGCTTTCATAAATGAAGGCCGTTTTATTTGCCTTATAAACTATAAGATCATTTAAAATTGAACTGAAAGAACATTAGTTTTAACTCAAATGAACTTATATTTCTTATATGGTTTTACCTTTTTTATCTTTGCACTTTACATTTAAAAACACCGTTTTGAAAAATATTTTTTATAAAAATACCAAAATCTCTTTTACAGACTCAGGAGAAGGAAATACAATAGTTTTTCTTCACGGTTTTCTGGAAAACAAAAAAATGTGGACAGAATATGCTTCTTTTTTTTCAGAAAAATATCGTGTTGTAACCATCGATTTATTAGGCCACGGCGAATCTGATTCCTTAGGCTATGTTCACGAAATGGAAGAAAATGCTCAAGCTGTTAACGAAGTTTTAGAACATTTAAAAATTGAAAAAGCTACAATTGTCGGGCACTCTATGGGCGGTTATGTTGCTTTGGCTTTCGCCGAATTATATCCGCAGAAAATCCAAAAATTAGTTTTACAGAATTCCACTTCTAAAGAAGATAATGCTGAAAAAAAATTAAATAGAACCCGTGCCATAAAAGCCGTAAAACAGAATTATGTAAGTTTTGTTAGTTTAGCAATCGCTAATTTATTTAGTGAAAATAATAGAACCCGCTTGGCTGACGAAATTGAAAAAGTAAAAGAGCAGGCTTTAAAAACACCATTACAAGGAATCGTAGCATCTCTTGAAGGAATGAAGATACGAAAAGATAGAGAATGGCTTTTACACGAAAATCGTTTTCCTCTTCTATTAATTCTAGGAAAGAAGGATCCTGTTTTAAATTACGAAGAAAATCTTGCTCAGATTGAAGACACCACAGCAGAATTAGTTTCTTTTGAAGATGGACACATGAGCCATATTGAAAACAAGGAAGCTTTGAATACTATTTTGTTCGATTTCTTCGAATAATTTGAACTTTACAAAATCAAAAAAGGCCATTTCTAACCGAGGTTGGAATAGCCTTTTTATCATTCTGGGGGCAAAATGTTATTATAACTTTGAAGTAATATCTTTTTTGTATTTAGATAAAGTAGCTCTTGTTAATCCAAGATTTGCTTTAGTTGAGTCTACAGCTAAATAGATAAAATACCTTCCGTCTTCAGACACGTCAATTATATGTATTTGATCTGTAAGTGTAATTAAAATATCATTGATTTTTTGGTTTAATCCTAAAGCTTTAATAGCGTTTAGTTTTGCTTTAACTACTTCTAAATTGTAAGCAGATGCTAATTCTGGATCAAAATTAGGATTTACAGTAAGTGAGCAGTAAGACATCCCTGTTTCAACTTCAGTTACTGAAACAGCGATAAATCCGTTAACATTCTCTTTTAAATCGTTTTGAAAATTTTGTAAAAAATCTGACATGTTTATTAAATATTGGTTTTAAATTAATTATTAAAAACAGAATCCATTCTTCTCAGTAATAGACCCATTTTACTTAAATCTTTAGAAAGCAACGCGATACAATTATCTTCTTGATTTTTGCTTGCCACTACAATTCCGTCATTATTCTTAATCATTACTTGTTTAAGATCTCCGTTGTTAATGTCTTCAGACATTTCGAGGCACATTTTCAAGATCATTCCGATCATCGCAGCAATATTCCCGTCGTATTCTAAATTAACCGACTCGTTTAAGATTCCATCAATATTAAAACTCAATCCAGATTCTGCTCCAGTCTCTTCTACTAGTGTTTGTAAATCAATCATATTCTTTATTTGTCATGTTTTGGAAGCGTCAAAGATATTTCAATATTAACAATTGTCGCCTAAACACTTGTTAAAAAAACAGCCGATATAACATCCTGAGCCACTTTTATTTATAGCATAATTAATCGTATTTTTTCGGATAAAATATTTAAAAAAAATTAACAGAAAAAACATATTATACTAAAATCGTAACATTTCATTTGATAAAACTCAATTCTAAAATTAACATATAGAGATTGTTGCATTACCCAAAAGTTTTTATATAGATTTGCAAAAAATTTATACAAATGAAAACTGTTGACGAATTACGCTTTGACCTAAATGTAAAATTGATGAAGTTTAGAAGATTTCGTATTGAAAACGGAAACATCAATACTACAAATGCAGAAGAAAATACTAAAAAAGGTTTCTTTAAAAAAATATTTAGCTAATAGCTTTTAAAAATCAGCCGGACGTGTTAGATAACCATTTTTTACTAGTTCGGCTTTTTCATTGATTTTATGCAACTTACCGCCTTTCAACAATAACAATATTGTTGAAATTTTCATCACATTTTCGTATTGATGATCGGTTATGAGAATTCCTTTTTCTCGAGAATTTTCTTTAATTAACTGAACTATAATTTCAATCATTTTTGGTGACAATCCGCTGAACGGTTCATCTAAAAGAATAAATTTCGACGAATTAAAAAGGACTAATTTTACTTGAAGATATCGCAATTCTCCAAATGATAGGTTTTTGATTTTTTGTCTTAAAAAAGGTTTTAGGAAGTCATCTTCATAAAAAAGATTCAATTTTTGTTTAGCGACTGATAATTCAATTGTCCTTAATACGGACAAATGGTTTGGAATAAATTGATCTTGACACATATAACTAATTTCATTGACCACCTCTGAACAATTATTCCTTGAAACTCCATCAATAAATATACTTTTATCCGAAGCAGTTAAATTACAAGAGATAATTTTTAATAAAGTCGATTTGCCAGAACCGTTATGTCCGAGCAGACCTACTATTTCACCTGTTCCAATTTTCAAATAAATATCTGAAAGTACAAGTTTATCACTAAACTTTTTTTGAATACCGCTAACTTCTAAAATATGTTTTTTCAATATATTTTTTGAATAAAGATTACTACAATTCCAAATAGAACAATGAAGAAAATATTCATTAAAAAACTATAAAAGAGAAGTTTATTTTTTGAAATTCCGTTGTTAGCATAAAATAAATATTCGCTTTTACGATACAATTCCTTAAATCCTATACTGGATAAAAACCCAATTGTAGCGAGAATAAACAGAAAATAATTAACGCTTCCAAAAAGGATTGCAGGAATAGAAACAACTAAATTTATAATTAAAGTTGTTTTATAAAACTCAAATATGTTCCAAATTTTTCTGATAAGCCGTTTAAATTTTTTCTTCGAATGGAATAGCTATATCAAAAATCTCACTTAACAAATTCGCAATTTCATCTAAATAAGAATTCAGTATTTCTGATGTCACAATAGCTTTTAAATCTTTATCTTCTTTAAACCCGAAAGGTAAAAAACCAGATTTGAGATTTTTAAAAGAAATAATCCCGACTTCGATCGGAAGCCCTCCAGCTTCTTTCTCAAACATGAAAGCGTATGCTAATACTTGAATAATTTTATCATTTTTAAGCTCTTCTGTCAATCCATTCCATGTTTTCAGCACAACATTCGACTTCTCAACTTTTCCTGTCTTATAATCGATAATTCTAATTTTCCCGTCACGTCGTTCGATACGGTCAACATTTCCTTTTATCAAAATAGGAAATGGAAGTTTCGGATGAACAAATTCACGCTCAAAAGTCTGCTCTAGGGCAATAATCTGAATCGCTTCATCATTTTTAATAGATTCTAATTCCATTCTTAAAAAATTAGAAACATTTCGTTTGGCGACCTCAAAAGCCAGCAGATTTCGTCCTTTCTTAATTTCTCCTTCTTTATAAACCAATTTAAACTGCTTAAGAACTTCATCATCCAATAATTTAAAGCAGTTTAAAATATCATTTTCTGAAATAAATTTACCAATAAAAGGTTCATAAAGTGCCTTTAAAGTTTCATGAATGATAGTTCCTAAAGTATTTAAAGCGATATTTTCTTCCACTTCCTCCACTTCTCGAATCCTCAAGACTTTCTGAAAATAAAACTCAATCGGATTTCGGATGTAACTTGTTAATGCCGACGGTGAAAAACCTGTTATTGCTATTTCCTTTAAACGCTCCATTACTGATTCTGATTTAGCAACCGAAATAGGTTCGTAAGCCGTATTAGGAAGTACCGGATTATAGATATCAAACGTAAGATTATGATTTCTCTGTTTTTCAACTTCTAACTGTGTAATGAAACGACTTCTTTCACCAGCATCTAAACCATCATTTTCAGTATTATAAATGAGATATATGTTCTTAGCTCTTTGTAATAAATGATAAAAATGGTAGGTATAGATCGCATCTTTCTCCTTAAAAGTCGGCAGCCCTAATTCTCGTTTTACATCATAAGGAATAAATGAATTCTGAGATTTTCCTGCTGGAAATTTTCCTTCATTCATTGATGTTATAATAACTGTTTCAAAATCTAAAACACGGCTTTCTAAAACTCCCATAATCTGCAAACCTCTTAAAGGCTCACCTTCAAAAGATACTTCTGCTAAATCTATAATCTGTTTGTAAATGGCGTGAAGCGTATCTATATTATCGATATGATAATGTTTGGAGTAGTAATTTATTAGTTTATTTATGACTTTAAAAACTCCGTAAACAAATGCTTTTGCAATTTTCTCCTGTTCATTATCATTACTGAAATGTTCCTTTATAACAATTAGCAATGCCGAAATATTCTTTAAAACTGCAACAGAACCATTTTCCCATTTTTCAAACAACAAATTAAAAAAATGAGAAGGACTTGGATGAAGCTCTAAAATTTTATGATGCGTAATAAAAGTATAATTATTCTCTTTGATAATTTTTACCAACATTTGAGCATTTGCATAAGGCTCTACTAATGGATGTGTTAAAACATCCAATACATCTTTATAATAAAAAACATAACTGCCTCCCTTACGCGAAAGCGCATTAGTATGCATTTTAAACAACTTGGCAACTAAAATTTGAGATGGATTATTTTTACCCGAATATCCCATGGTAATGTTTAAAAATCCAACAGAAGAAGGTAGTGAATATAAAACTGGAATCAATAAATTTTCCTCACCTAGCACAACGGCTACTTTGTCTAAAGACGCCGCAGGATCATTGTTTATTAAATCTTCAATTATACTTCCTGTTAATTTTGCCTGCCCTATAGTTTTAGGAGTTCCAATAATCTGGATATTTTTTGATTGCGAAAAATCATCCACAATCCATTCAAAGATATTTGATTTGTAATGTTTCCAACTTTCTTTAAAACGTCTTAAAAAAAGTCCCGCATCATGATATGGATCATTGAGAAAAGTTTGATCGGCATCCCAATAAATTTTAGCCTGACCTAAAGCTAATAAATGCTGTACAATTTTTTCTTCAGCAGCATTTAGAGCATTAAATCCTGCGAAAATAAAAATTCGATTACCGATAGTATTTGAAAAATGATTCAAATTATTGACCGCTTCTCTATAAACTAGTCCCTGGTACCCAATAGATTTAAACAACAAATGATTATAAAGCGAATCATAATACAAAGGAAGAAGCTTCCAGAAATCAATGTAATTTTCTAAAAGTTTTGTTTTTTGATCCACTTCTAATCCCCATTTTTTTATGTCTTCAATATCTTTTAAATAAGACAAAACATGTGAAGGATCTAAAAGATATCGATCAATTTCATTAAAGTCTTGAAGGAGCGTTTTCCCCCAATTTGCAAACAATTCAAATGACTGCTGATTCTTTTTCTCTGTAACCGATAAATAAACCTCATAAAATTCAAATAAAAGTTCAATTGAATCAATAGAGCGAATTGAAGCGACATCTTGTACAAAATCTTCAATACTTGTAATTTCAGGTGCAATTATAGTTTTATCAGTTTCTTTTTTAAGAGCATCAATCAAAAAAACTTTAGCTCTTTTATTTGGAAGAATTATAGTTATTTCTGAAAGTTTCAGTGCGTAATCTTGAATTACAACACCAGCTATTTTTTGAAGAAAAGAAGTATTTATCATAGTATAAAAATAAAAAAAGCCATTCAATTAAGAATGGCTTTTCCTTTTTATTTAGAAAGTAAATTAGATTTTACCTTGGTATTTAGAACCAATGTGTCTAATTTCTGTTCTTCTGTTTTGAGCTTTACCTGCAGCAGTTTTGTTACTTGCAACTGGTTGGCTAGAACCAAATCCTTTAGACTCTAAGTTCTCTGGATTAACACCTCTTTGGATTAAAGCGTTTAATACAGCAGCAGCTCTGTCTTCAGATAATTTTTGGTTGATTTTTGCAGAACCTGTACTATCTGTGTGTCCTTCAATAGAGAATTTCGCGTTTGGATAGTTTTTAAGGATTTCTTTAATAGCATCTAATCTAGCTGGAGTTTCTTTGTCACCAGTTTTGAAAGTAGCTTTTCCTGAGTTGAAGTAGATTGCTCTAGCTTGAACTTTAAGATCTTCTAACGCCTCAGAAGTTACTTCTGGACATCCTCTGTTACTAGCAGGACCATAAACTGTTGGACAGTCATCATCTTTATCAGCAACACCATCTTTATCAGCGTCTAAGAATGGGCAACCACCGTTTTCTTTAGGACCAGCAACTGTAGGACATTTGTCATCTTTATCAGCGATTCCGTCTCCGTCAGTATCAGGACAACCTTTTAAAGCAGCTAAACCAGCAACATCTGGACAAGCATCATCTTTATCAGCAATTCCGTCTCCGTCAGTATCAGGACATCCGTTTAATGCAGCTAAACCAAATACATCTGGACAAGCGTCAGAAGCATCAACGATTCCGTCTCCGTCAGTATCAGGACATCCGTTGAATTGTTTTAAACCAGCAACATCTGGACAAGCATCGTCTTTGTCATAGATTCCGTCTCCGTCAGTATCTTTACCTCCGAATTTGAAAACTAAACCTGCAGTGTGTTGGAAGTGAGATGGAGCATCTGGAGTTCCAGAAGCATCAACTCTATCGCCACTAACAGCCCATTTGTATCTTGTAGCAAGCTCAAGACCAATAGCATCTGTAAACCAAAAAGTTAAACCAGCACCTGGGTTAACAGTTCCATAGCTGCTATCTCCGAAGAAAGTATAACCTCCACCAACAGATAACGAAGGATCAATCACTTTAGATTTGATTAATTCTTGGAAGCTGTATTTGATAGTAGCATCAATTCCGTAGTACATTAAGTCTCCAGGATTCACAACAGCATTTCCTCTTGAATCAGTATTACTTAAAGTTGGGTCATTAAAAACAACAAATTTATCAATTTTGTTTACAGATCCTTGTAAACCAACTGAGAAACCACTACCTACATATCTATTTACACCAATGTAAGATAGAGAAGGAAGAATATTCCAGTTGTCTTTTACTGCGAATGGCTGAGAGAAGTGTTGATCAAAAAATCCACTACCAGCTCCAGAACTAGTCCTTGTATCCACAGCATTAACCCCGAAAGAGATCGCCCATGGATTGTTACTGTCTTGTGCGTGAGAACTTAAACCCATCGCCATCAATACAGCAACTAAAAGTTTGTTAAGATGTTTCATACTTAATTTTTTTAATTACAATTTAGTTAATTACAAGCAAAAGTAACACCAAATTTTTTAAATACAAAATGAAATGTTAAAAAAAACCTACAAAAATTTGACCAAAGTGGTAATTATATAACTTTTAACATTTTACCGACAACTGTGAACGCATTTATAGCCTTATCCAAGTGTTCTTTTTCATGCGCTGCAGACAGCTGTACGCGTATTCTAGCCTTTTCTTTAGGAACAACAGGAAAGAAAAAACCAATAACATAAATTCCTTGCTTTAAAAGTTCATTTGCCATCGTTTGTGACAATTTTGCATCGTATAACATTACTGGAACAATAGCAGAATCTCCATCGATAATATCAAAACCCGCTTTTTTCATACCTTCTTTAAAATAGTTAGTATTCCATTCTAGTTTATCGCGAAGCGTCGTATCTTTTTCTAATAATTCAAAAACTTTTATTGAAGCTCCAACAATTGCCGGCGCTAGAGAATTTGAAAACAAATAAGGTCTCGATCTTTGGCGCAGTAATTCAATTATTTCTTTCTTAGCCGTTGTATATCCGCCCATTGCACCACCTAAGGCTTTTCCAAGTGTTCCTGTGATAATATCAACTCTACCCATCACTCCTTTTGCTTCAAGCGTCCCTTTTCCTGTAGCACCAATAAATCCGGCTGCATGGCATTCATCAACCATAACCATCGCATCATATTTATCTGCTAAATCGCAAATTTTATCTAAAGGCGCAACTAAGCCGTCCATAGAGAACACACCATCTGTCACAATAAGTTTAAAACGAGCTCCAGCTTCGTTAGCTTTAATTAGCTGTTGCTCTAAATCTTCCATATTGTTATTTTCATAACGGTAACGCGCTGCTTTACAAAGACGAACACCATCAATAATAGAAGCGTGATTCAAGCTGTCAGAAATAATTGCATCATTTTCACCAAGTAAAGGTTCGAAAACACCTCCATTTGCATCGAATGCAGCTGCATATAAAATAGTATCTTCTGTACCATAAAAATCAGCAATCTTTTTTTCTAATGTCTTGTGAATATCTTGCGTCCCACAGATAAAACGAACAGATGACATTCCGAAACCATGAGTATCCATCGCATCTTTGGCTGCCTGCACAACTTCTGGATGAGACGAAAGTCCCAAATAGTTATTGGCACAAAAATTTAAAACTGTTTCTCCTGTTGAAATTTTAATTTCAGCACCTTGAGGAGATGTAATAATTCTCTCCTTTTTAAAAATTCCATTTTCTTCGATTGTCTGCAGCTCGCTTTGCAGATGCTCTTTAATTTTACCGTACATTTTTTATATATTTAAAACGTTAAAAATTAACAACTTAACAAAATTAAAGCTTCGTTATTTCTTTAACATCTGATTAATTTTTTCACAAATTTACCACTTCAATTTCCGAACCGATATATACCAATGCCTTTTTTAACACTTTGTATCCTAAATCTTCAATTGCATCCTGATATTCTTGAATTTGATTTTGATATTTCGCATTAACTGCGCCCGTTTTATAATCCAAAAGATAAGCTTCTTTATTCTCTAAAAATACAATACGATCTGGTTTTAAAATTCTTCCTTCTTTTTGAACAATGGTCTGCTCATTCAAAACAGTATCATTTCCATTAAAACAAATGGATAATTCAGGATGATTTACAATTTCTCTTAAAGTCTTCAATACTTGCTCGACTTGATCAAAAGTAATTAACCCATTTTCGAGTGATTTTGTTACCGCCAGATCAATGTCTGATTTATCTTTAACAAAAGCCAAAATCTCATGTACAATATTTCCATACGAAATCGCTTCTTGTTGATGTGTTCCCCACATTAAAGCTTCACGCTGGGCAATTTTAATATTTTTAGGATTTAAAACTTCTTTTACGACTGGAATTGATTTTACTAAATCAACCGTTTTTGTGTTTTTTGAAAGTCTTAATTTATTCCCAAATTCATAATTCAGTTTCTCTTCATCATAAATCCCTTCATTAATTAAATACTTAATAAAGAATGAAGCCATATTATTTGGATATTCACCGTCATTTTTTGCTTTCAGCGATTGAGAAATCACATACAATTGTTCTTCAGCACGAGTTAACGCAACGTACAAAACATTGATATTGTCCAATAATTCTTCTTGCTTTTTCAAGTTGAAAACTGCAGAAGCACTTTCACCAAAACTCTCCACAACACTGCTATTATCCACCAGCGCTTTCGGAACCCCTAAATTCGTTTCTTCAGTGTCGAGCCATAATTTATCTTTTGGTTTACGATTATAATCTTCATCGGCAAAAGGCATAATTACAACTGGAAATTCTAAACCTTTCGATTTATGGATTGTCATAATACGAACAGCATTATTTCCTTCCGGCGATGGAATACTAAATTTCTCTGCATTCTTATCCCAGAAAACTAAAAAATCTGCCACTCCTGATTGATTTCGAATATCACGCTCTAAAACAATATCCAGAAAAAACTGAACATAAGCATTTCCTTCTGAAGGAAGAATAAATTTAGAAATGATAATTTCAACCGCCTCGTAAAGAGATTTTTTTCGCACATCTTCAAAAGAAAAAGAAACATCAAAAGTTAAAAGCCATTCTTCAAATTCTTTCTCAAATCTATAACTCATCCCTTTAGCTATAAAATCATGAACTGGCATTGCCAAATCTTTAGTTGAAGCCAAGAAATGAAGAAAATTAGCTTTTGATTCTAAATTTGCACTGTTATTCAAATATCGAAGTAAATGAACTATCAAGCGAACTTCTGCCGCATTTTGAATCATCAAGGTTTCTGAAGACAAAAGCGGAATTCCTTGTTCGGTTAAATAATTAGCAACTGCAATTCCCTGATCTCTTTTTCGGGTCAGAATTACAATATCTTTATATTCAAAACCTTGTTTTACCACTTCTTGAATGGTATTTAAAGTCGCTAAGACATACAAATCAGATTTCTCTACAGCTTCTTCATCATCAGCAAAATCATTTTTATCAACGACCGGTAGAAATGAAATATTGACGTAACCTCCGTTTTTTGAATTTATATTCTGAAAACTATGATTTTCGTATAAATCTTTATAATCTTCGTTTGAAAATTCAGCCGAGATCAATTTAAAAAATGCATTATTGAACTCTATAACTTCGCTGTAGCTTCGATAATTGGTATTTAAATGCTTAATTGCCTTATCTGGGTTATTGAACGGATTTACATCTTTACTCAATTCAATAAACTGCTCTGCTTTACCGCCGCGCCAGCGATAAATCGACTGTTTAGGATCGCCAACAATCATCAATGTTCCTTTATTTCCTAAATCGTCTAAACCAGAAAGCGAATTATCAATTAACGGAATTAAATTCTGCCATTGCATTTCAGAAGTATCTTGAAATTCATCAATAAAAAAATGACGATAGCGTTCTCCTAAACGTTCGTAAATAAATGGCGCAGGCTGATTCTGAATTTCGCGGTGAATAATGGCATTGAATTCTGAAATAGACAAGATATTTTGCTCAGATTGAATTTTAGCCAATTCATTACTTACAGTGTTAAGAAGCGAAAGCGGTGTGATATTTTTTAAAAAGGCTTTGTAAAAATCCCTTTTCTCAAAGTTTTTATATACCTCCTTCAAAATTTGAAGCAACTCTGGAATAATATTTTCTATTAACGCTCTGTCTTTTGCAGTCTTATTAATCGCAATATCATCAAACTCATGAAAAGTTTTATTTTTCGGATTGAATTTTCCGTCTCGAATACTTTCTAAGTGATTTGGAAAAGTTCCTCGAGAAAATGATTTTGGATCAATTCCGTTTTTATCAATTAATTCAATTGCTTTAGAAGCTAGTTCTGCATTCTTAGATTCTAATTCTTTGCAAAGCGTCTGCATTTTTTGTTTAATCTCAACAAACTCTTCGATTGTTTTGTCTTGAAAATGCAGAATCTCATTTCGGTTATTTTCATTTAAAACCAATCTCCCTGTATCCAAAATTTCACGCGATACATCCCAGCTTTTATCATCATCGGTTTTTTCCATTGTAAAATCGATGAGTAATTTGGTCAACGTTTCATCTTCACCAGCTTGGGCTATAATTGCATCAACAGCTTCTACCAATAAGTTTTCTGTATCCAGCGTCACTTCAAAAGTCATAGGAAGATTTAAGTCATGCGCAAAGGCACGGATAACTTTATGCGTAAATTTATCAATTGTAGAAATATCAAAAGCTGCATAATTATGAATTAAGTGCTTTATGATTTGCTGCGATTTGGTTTTGATTTTAATAATTGAAAGTCCCGTATCACGCGAAAGATCTTCCATTAAATCAGCTGCCTTTGGAGACGGATCGTCTTTTGCAAACTCAGACAAACTTCCAACAATACGGCTTTTCATTTCATGAACCGCTTTATTGGTGAATGTTATCGCTAGAATATTTCGATATGCATCGTGTTTTGGAGAGGAAAGAATAATTTTGAGATATTCTTTAACCAATGTATACGTCTTTCCTGATCCCGCAGAAGCATCATAAATGGAGAAAGACGGACTTTGCATAAGTTTGGTTTTAGTATTGTAAAAATAGCATAATTAAATATTAAATCCCAATAATGAAAAATTCCAAATTCCAATATTTGTTTGCAATTAGCACTTCAAAAATTGGAATTTGGAATTTTTTATATTGTATTTTTAAAAATAATTAGTGTTTTGGAAAAGCTCTTTTATTAAAAACCAAAAGTATACCTACTCCTGTAGAAATTGCCATATCGGCAACATTAAAAATAGCATTAAAAAAAGCAAAATGTTTACCACCGAAAATTGGAAGCCAAGTTGGTAGATTTCCTTCCCAAATAGGGAAATAAAACATATCTACTACTAAACCATGAAACCAAGTTCCGTATGGAGCTGGAGAAAAAATGGTTGCTAAATTATGAGTGCTGTCATCAAAAATAACTCCGTAAAAAACAGAATCGATAATATTTCCTGCCGCACCTGCAAAGATTAATGCAATAGCAACTATCAAATAAGTCGAATGACGTTTTTTTATGGCATCAGAAAGCCACCAGCCAATTCCGAAAACTGCAAAAATCCTGAAAACAGTTAAAATTAATTTTCCGTATTCTCCAGGTATTTTTGTTCCCCAAGCCATACCTTCATTTTCAATAAAATGAATTCTAAACCAATCAAAAATAACTACTTCTTCTCCAAGAATGAAATTTGTTTTGACATAGATTTTAGAAAGCTGATCAACGATTAAAACTAAAAATATAAGGAAATACGCTTTTCGTAATGACATTTTATGAATTTTTGATGGGCAAAAATAACAATTAAATCAAAAAAAACGCTCCTAATGGAGCGTTAATTCTTTTCTAAGAAACTAAACAAAGTTTATCTGCTAATCTAAACCTAATAAAGTTTACTTTTTTACAGGAGCTTTCGCTGGAGTTTTTGGACTGTCGGAGAAAAAATCAGAAATAGATTTGAATATCCCTTTGCTCTCTTTTCCGGCAGCAAGCTTTTTAGCTTCCCCTTTTTTTACATCTGCTTTAAACTTGATACGCAGTTTTTCAAAATCTTTCATTCTGCGCTCTACATCAGAATTTACATCTTTGAATTTCAACACTTTAGCCATAATGTAAGTTTTTTACAGTAAATAATTTAAATTATTAATGATTTGGTATTACAATGATACATAAATTAATTTATATTTGTTAAATAAAATTAACAGTTGTTTAGGAAAATTAGCTATTAATTTAAAAAACAAATACCAAAATGAACTGAATTTAACATTCCTCCCAAAATCCTACAAATCATGAATGAAATCACCACTATTCTAAATGACTTTCTTGTCAGCACAAAATCAACCGCAGCATTAATTTTAAACGGAAAGGGAAAATTAATCACTTCCTTAAATTTAGACTACGGAGACAGTATTGCAGCGATGAGTGCCGCAATTTTATCAATGAGCGAAAAATTTTTAATTGATTTAGAAAAAGGTTCTTTAAAACAATTATATCTAAAAAGCTCAGAAGGCGTTATCGTCGGAAACAAAATAAGCGGCTCGAATTTTATTGTTGCTTTTTCTAAAGAAGGAAGCAACCTTGCATTGTTGATGCGCTCAACAGAAGAAGTATCTGCTGAATTAAGTAAAAATTCCCTATTGAAATAACATAAATCTATTAACAAACAAACCCACTAAATTATGAGTAATGATTTTTTAAACGTGTTTTTAAATGAAATGAAAACCAACGTAAACGGCTTTATCGCTGTCGCTGTAACAGAAATTGAATCTGGATTAAGTTTTGGAAACTTAACAATCGACCCAAGTTTTGACCCAGAACTTGCTGCTGCTTATAACTTAGAAGTTGTAAAAGCTAAATTAAGCGCTGTAAAAGCCTTAAACTTAAACCAAGACATCGAAGATATTTTGATCACTTTATCAAATCAAATTCATATTATCGATATTTCTCCAAACAAAAAATTTATGATCTACCTTGCTGCAGATGCTTCAAAAGCAAATCTAGGTATGACTAGAGCTATTTTAAGAAAACACAAGGCTGAAGTTGAAAAAAATCTAGCATAAATTATTACTCTATTTTAGAACTATCTCTAATCGAGATAGTTCTAATTTTCTTTTTCACAGCCCCAAAACGTCTGCCTATTTTATTCTTACAAAATTCAAACCCTCCCTTTTTAAAGCAGACATCTTAAAAATAATACATTTCTTTCAAATCACAAACTAGTACTTACTTAGATTGATTTTAAAAAGATTAAACAAAAAAACGCCCCTAAAAGGAGCGCTTATTTTTTTATTTCAGTGAATTTTATCTTTGCAAGTTTTTAGCTTCGATACTCATTGTTGCATGAGGAACTATTTTAAGCCTTTCTTTGCTAATCAATTTACCTGTTACTTTGCAAATACCGTAAGTTTTGTTTTCTACACGGAAAAGCGCGTTTTTTAAATCACGGATAAACTTTTCTTGTCTAATAGCCAACTGAGAGTTTGCTTCTTTAGACATAGTTTCACTTCCTTCCTCAAAAGCTTTGAAAGTTGGAGAAGTATCGTCTGTACCGTTATTTAAGTCGTTCATATAAGCACTCTTAATTAAATCAAGATCTGCTTGCGCTTTTTGTATTTTTGCTTGGATTATCTCTTTGAACTCTGCTAAATCTGCATCAGAGTATCTTGTAATTTCATCTATCATTTTATAACTATTTTGAAATTAATATCATTGTTTTAATATCATCAAACTCAATTTCTGTGCCGTTTTCTAATGCGTCTACAAAAACTAAGTCGTCTGTTAATGTTTCAGACTTAATATAGTCTTCATTTTTTGAAACGGCTTCTTCTAAATTACCATCTCTTTTCATTTGTACTTTAATCTTATCAGTAACCTCAAATCCAGAATCTTTACGGATATTCTGAATTCTATTTACTAATTCTCTTGCAATACCTTCATTTTTTAATTCTTCAGATATTGTTATGTCAAGCGCAACTGTAATTCCGTTTGAATTAGCAACCAGCCATCCTTCAATATCCTGCGATGTTATTTCGACGTCTTCTAATGATAAAGTTACATTATTTCCAGAAATAACAATATCCAGCGTTCCCTGCTTATCTAACTGATTGATCTGATCTGCAGAAAAACCTTGTATTTCCTTAGAAATCAAGCCCATATCCTTTCCAAAACGTGGCCCAAGTGCCTTAAAATTAGGTTTAATCTGCTTTACTAAAATACCAGAAGCATCGTCTAAAAGTTCAATTTCTTTCACGTTTACCTCAGCTTTTACTAAGTCAGAAATTGCTTCAATTTCAACTCTCTGATTCTCGTCAAGTACTGGAATCATTACCTTTTGCAGAGGCTGGCGTACTTTGATCATCTCTTTTTTACGAAGTGATAAAACCAAAGATGAGATGGTTTGCGCCTTCTGCATTTTACTTTCCAACGTTTTATTAACAAAGTTTTCGACAAATTTTGGGAATTCAGCCAAGTGAACACTAGCAAAATCCTCGGTTCCCGTCGAAGCTGTTAAATCTCTGTACAATTTATCCATGAAAAAAGGAGCGACTGGAGCGCTTAATTTGCTGATTGTTAACAAGCAAGTATAAAGCGTTTGGTAAGCTGCAATTTTATCTTTAGCATATTCACCTTTCCAGAAACGACGACGGCATAAACGAACGTACCAGTTACTTAAGTTTTCCTGAACGAAGTCAGAAATTGCTCTTGTAGCTTTTGTCGGCTCATAATCTTCATAACATTCATCAACAAATTTGATTAAAGTATGAAGTTCAGAAATAATCCATTGATCGATTTCTGGTCTTTCGTTTAACGGAATTTCCGCTTCAGCGTATTTAAATCCATCGATATTTGCATATAACGAAAAGAATGAATAGGTGTTGTATAATGTTCCAAAGAATTTACGACGAACCTCAGCAATTCCTTCAAGGTCAAACTTTAAGTTATCCCAAGGATTGGCATTCATGATCATGTACCAGCGTGTGGCATCAGGACCGTATTCTTCAATGGTTTTAAACGGGTCTATAGTATTTCCTTTACTCTTAGACATTTTTATTCCGTTTTTATCTAAAACCAAACCGTTTGAAACGACATTTTTATAAGCTACTTTATCAAAAACCAAAGTTCCGATAGCATGTAACGTATAAAACCATCCACGAGTCTGATCTACTCCTTCAGCGATAAAATTCGCTGGGAAATCTTTGTTCTCGTCGATTTTGTCTTTGTTCTCAAAAGGATAATGCCATTGTGCATAAGGCATTGCTCCAGAATCGAACCAAACGTCAATTAAATCGCTTTCGCGTTTCATTGGCTGGCCAGAAGCCGAAACCAAAGTAATTTGATCGACTACATTTTTATGCAAATCGATTAAATCATAATTTGATTCAGACATGTTTCCAACTTCGAAACCTTTAAATGGGTTTTCTTTTTGAAAACCAGCTTCGATAGATTTCTCAATCGCATTGTACAATTCTTCAACAGAGCCGATAATAATTTCTTCTTTTTTATCTTCTGTTCTCCAGATTGGCAACGGAATTCCCCAATATCTAGAACGAGATAAATTCCAGTCGTTGGCATTTTTCAACCAATTTCCAAAACGCCCCTCACCGGTAGACTTAGGTTTCCAGTTGATAGTTTCGTTCAGGTCGAACATTCTATCTTTTACATCGGTTACTTTAATGAACCAAGAATCTAGCGGATAATATAATAACGGCTCATCAGTTCTCCAGCTGTGTGGATAACTATGTACGTATTTTTCAACCTTAAAGGCTTTATTTTCTTCTTTTAATCGAATAGCAATTTCAACATCTACAGATTTCTCCGGAGCTTGTCCAGCATCGTAATATTCGTTTTTAACGTATTTACCAGCTAAATCTCCTAAATGAGAAGTGAATTTTCCTTGTAAATCTACTAACGGAACTGCATTTCCTTCTTCATCCAAAACCAACATTGGCGGTACTTCTGGCTTTGCTTCTTTTGCTACTTTGGCATCATCTGCACCAAAAGTTGGCGCTGTGTGTACAATTCCTGTTCCGTCTTCTGTTGTTACGAAGTCTCCAGCGATTACTCTAAATGCATTTTCAGCATTTTGATATGGCAATACATAAGGCAATAGTTGCTCGTAACGGATTTCTACTAAATCTGCCCCTTTTGCTTCGGTCAAGATTTTGTATGGAAGTTTTTTGTCTCCGTTTTTAACGTTGTCAAAATCAGCATCGTCTTCACTTAAGAAAAATCCTTTACCGAATTGTTTTCCAACTAAGTTTTTAGCCAAAACCACATTAATTGGCTCAAAAGTATATTGATTGAAAGTTTTTACTAAAACATAATCAATTTTTGGTCCAACGGTTAAAGCTGTGTTTGACGGCAATGTCCAAGGAGTTGTTGTCCACGCTAAAATGTGAATATCTCCAAAACCTTGTAAAAAGCTTGGCAGTGTTTCTGGTAAAGTTTTGAATTGTGCAACAATCGTAGTATCGGTAACATCTCTATAAGCTCCAGGCTGATTTACTTCGTGAGAAGATAATCCTGTTCCCGCTTTTGGAGAATACGGCTGAATTGTGTATCCTTTGTACAACAAACCTTTATCGTAGATTTGTTTCAAAAGCCACCAAACAGATTCCATGTATTTTGGCTTATAAGTTACATATGGATCTTCCATATCAACCCAATAACCCATTTTTTCGGTCAAGTCATTCCACACGTCAGTATAACGCATAACGGTTTTTTTACACGCTTCGTTATATTCTTCGATAGAAATCGTTTTACCAATATCTTCTTTTGTAATTCCAAGTTCTTTTTCGGTACCCAATTCTACAGGTAAACCGTGAGTATCCCAGCCGGCTTTTCTTTTTACCTGAAAACCTTTTTGAGTTTTATATCTGCAAAAAATATCTTTAATCGCACGCGCCATTACGTGGTGAATTCCTGGTAAT
Source organism: Flavobacterium sp. Root935 (assembly GCF_001429295.1). Taxonomy (GTDB): domain Bacteria; phylum Bacteroidota; class Bacteroidia; order Flavobacteriales; family Flavobacteriaceae; genus Flavobacterium. The sequence continues at coordinate 195,412 of NZ_LMJL01000007.1, forward strand.
CCGTTTGCTGAAGGTGGACCTTCAAAAAATACGAAAGGCTCAGCACCTTCGCGAGTTGTAACACTCTTTTCAAATATATTTTCTTTCTTCCAAAAATCAAGAACTTCTGACGCTGCAGCTGGCAAGTCAAGTCCTTTGTATTCAGTAAATTTTGTACTCATTTTATCCTTTTCTTAAACGAGGTGCGAAAGTAAGGAATTTTGAGGAAAATAGATAAAAGATAACGGAAAAAAGACTGGTTTAAAGAAATTTCGAGTAGATTCCGCAACAAAAAACAGCCTTTTTATTGATTTAAGAGAAAACTTCTTTTAAAATCTCTAAAGATTTAGGTTTTTTGAATCCTTCTAAATGCAGACTATAATAGTCAATTAAAATTTTCAACAGTATTTGTCTCTCTGCAACATGAAAGATCTTGAGATCATTATCGAATTTTAAATCGAGTAGTTTTTTAAACAAATTGGTTTCGTGTTCAGATAGCACATTTCCTTTTTGGAAAAGCGTAAAAACACCTTCATTCATTTCAAAAAATGGCAGATCAACTTCTGAAAGTTCAGGATAAAAACCAAGGTATTTTGTAATTTCTAAAAGCATTATTAAATGAAAGTTAGAAATTTCATCATGATGATCCAGCCATGTCAGCGCCGTTTCTAAAAAAACAAAAAGAGGTTCGTTTTTTTCTTCTTCCTGAATAGAATAATGAAGCATTTCTGAAAGAAACATTACCATTGTACTTTTCACAATATCTGTGTGAATGCTCTGAAAAGGAACTGCACTTTTTATTTCTTTGAAATTTTCTAAAGTTCCTTTATTCTTATGAACAGCCTCAATTTCTAAGATAGAAAACGGATGAAAGTAAGCAATCTTCTGACTTGCTTTTCTGCTTGAAAAAGCATCGCGCACAAAATAAGATTTCAGTCCGCTGGAAAGTGTAAAGCATTTCACTATCAAGCTTTTTTCCTGAAATTTTAAAGACGAAATTACTATGGCTTTGGTTTTGACGAGCAATTTTAGATTTTTTGACTTCTTAGATATTAGACTTCTTAGATATTAGACTTCTTAGATTTTTTACTTTTCACTTTTCACTTTTCACTTTTTACTTTTCACTTTTGACTTTTCACTTTTCACTTTTCACTTTTCACTTTTCACTTTTCACTTTTCACTTTCAGACTAACGTATAATCATAACTTTCTTAACCTTAGTTTCGCTGCCGTCTTGTGCTGATATAAAAACCATATAAACGCCAGAAGCTACTTTATATTTACCAAAAGCGGTTGTATCCCACTCTATTGTTCCCCCAGAAGATGTTATTTCAAAAACCAGGTTTCCTTCGATATCTGTGATTTTGACATTGGCTTTATCAATTAAACCAGCAACTTTCACTGTTCCTGAGTAAGCAGGACGAACTGGATTTGGATAAACATAAACATTATTCAAATTATCGTTTGCTCCTGTTGCTATTCCATTAAACGAAACCATTCCTTTATTGGTCGCAATAAAGACTTCACCCGTTTTGCTATTTATTTTAATGTCGTTTACATAATTACTCGGCAAGGGAGAATTATTTATCGTAAAATGATATTTGGTTTCCTGACCATTTGGAGAAACCATAAAAACTCCCGAATCTGCTGTTCCTATCCATTTATTATTGGCTCCATCAACTGCTATAGAAGTAATAAATTGCTCATAAAGTAATTCTTGCGCTAAATCATCTTCTTCAATAATTATCGGATTTGCTTTTAACTGACTTTCCGACTGAAAGTTCCCAACATTCGATAAAACTCGTAAACCTTTTGTAGTTCCTATCCAAAGCTGATTTTTTGTATCAAGTGCTATACTTCTAACGTCTGCAATTGGCAGATTGCCGACGTCGGTGCCGAAAGTCATTTTTTTAAATGTATTTGTAGTTTCATTAAAACCTACAACACCATCTCTATTAGTTCCGATCCATTTTACATTATTTCGATCCACAGCTATGCTTGAATAACTAATATTTTCGGCATTACCAAAAATTGAAGTCATTGGGTAGCTTCCCCATTGACCATTTGTTTTTAAAACCTTCAGTCCATTTTTGATTCGGCTGTTCGTAATCCAAAGATTTCCAGATTTATCAAAAGCATTTGCATTTATACGAACATCTATATAATCTGCGCCAGCATTTGTAATTGATTCTAAGCCGCTGTTTTTTTCATTATATAAAAAATTCGGCACTTCGTTTTCAATCTTTAGTAATCCAGAAAAGAAGGAACTAGCATAAACTTGCTTTTCATTATTTGGATTTATTATAACTCTCGTAATTGATTTCGCATCATAAACTTCAGAATATGGGATATTCAGCCACCCTGAAACATTGTATCGGCTAATTCCGTAACTATCTAAAGGATACGGATCATATGATGTGTCATAATCTCCATATACAGCCCACAAAGTATTTGGACTTACATCTATTGAAAAAATATTATTTTTTACTGGCCCTGCTGGTGTATTGTTTTCAAAACTTGCTGTATTACTGAGTGCAGAAACAAACAATCCTTTTTCTTTTGTTCCAATGAAAATCTGATCTCCAACTGCTGTCGCACAGCTAAAATTTAAGGTATTATCTAAAACTTGGGAATTTGTAATCTGTCGATTTAAAACCATTTGATTATTATACACATACACTGTATTTGCAGTTGTAACAAACAAATTATGATTTTTTGCCCTCACATCAACTGCAGCTTGAGGCAACTGGGAGAAACCTATAAAAGTATTGGAATTAAATCGATGAATATATCCAGAATCGTTTACAGCAATAAGTTCTGTATCCAGAGCTTCTACACCAGACCAATTTCCTGTATTCACAACTGTCCATTGATTGTAATCTATAAGATTTGCATTTGTACTATCGGCTCTTCTGATACCGCTGGAAGTTGCGGCAAAAATAAATCCATTAAAAAAAGTGGTTTGTTTGACACTAATTTCGGCTCCGTTATCACCAATAAAATAGGTATCACCAAACTGAGAAGTATTTAAATTAAACTGAACAATTCCGAAATCGCACGAAACATAAACCAAACCATTATGTTCCATAAAATGATTGATTTTTTTCAAATTTGCCGGCAGCTGCTTATTAATTATATCTACAATTTTTAATATACTTCCGTCGGTTTCGTTAATTAAAATCATCAAACCATTTTCATAACCGACTATTGTTTTCTTGAATGTTTCACTATAATAAACTGCAGCAATAGTCTGTCCCGATAATCCGTCAACTGTAGTTATGGTTTTTAAAACATTTGTTGTGGTGTTTTTTGAAAACAATGCATTTTCTGAAGCTGCAAAAACAGTTGTTGAAGATTCTGCAACATCTTTTATTTCATTAAAAGAAAAATATCCCAGCCAAGACGATTTATTCTGCGCCTGACAAAATTGTATTAGTACTAAAAATAAAACGCAGAAAGCTATTTTCTTCATCATTATAATGTATTCGGATAGACAAATATACTACAAACGAGATTATTTAATTTTTGGTGGAATAAAAAATGCCTCCGAATATCTTCTAAAAGATAATCGAAGGCATTTTAACATTGCAATTAAATTTTTAAACTACACCTTGTGCAAGCATAGCATCGGCAACTTTAACAAATCCGGCAATGTTCGCTCCTTTTACATAGTTTACATATCCGTCTTCTTCTGCACCGTATTTTTTACATTGGTTGTGAATTCCAACCATGATATCTTTCAAACGTAAATCAACCTCTTCACTAGTCCAGTTTAAACGGATAGAATTTTGAGTCATTTCTAATCCAGAAGCAGCAACACCACCAGCATTTGCCGCTTTTCCTGGAGCAAATAATACTTTATTATCTAAGAAAAGTTTAATAGCATCTAATGTAGAAGGCATATTTGCAGCTTCAGTAACACATAAAACACCATTATCGATTAATTTTTGAGCATCATCTCCATTTAACTCATTTTGTGTAGCACATGGAATTGCGATATCTACTTTTACTTCCCAAGGGCTTTTTCCTTTATGGAATACAGCATTTGGATATTTCTCCAAATATCTCTCTGCTCTATTGTCTCCAGTCGCTCTCATTTCAAGCATATGGTCAATTTTTTCGCCAGAGATTCCTTCTTCATCATAAATATATCCATCAGGACCAGAAATCGTAAGAACTTTTCCTCCAAGTTCGTTAACTTTTAAGGCAACTCCCCAAGCCACATTTCCGAATCCAGAAATTGCTACTCTTTTACCTTTTACTTCGTGGCCAATTGTGCGTAACATTTGATCTGTAAAATAAACTACTCCGTATCCTGTAGCTTCTGGTCTAATTAATGAACCTCCGTAAGCTAAACCTTTTCCAGTTAAAACTCCTGTAAATTCATTTCTGATTCTTTTATATTGTCCAAATAAATATCCAATTTCTCTTGCTCCAACACCAATATCTCCAGCAGGAACATCAAGATCTGGACCAATATGACGGCATAATTCTGTCATAAATGATTGACAGAAACGCATAATTTCTGCATCAGATTTTCCTTCTGGATCAAAATCAGAACCACCTTTTCCACCTCCCATCGGAAGTGTAGTAAGACTGTTTTTGAATACTTGTTCGAAAGCCAAGAATTTCAAAACTGATAAATTTACAGAGTGATGAAATCTAATTCCACCTTTATAAGGTCCGATTGCAGAGTTCATTTGAATTCTAAAACCTCTGTTTACAATGATCTCGCCTTTGTCATCTACCCAAGGAACTCTAAAAATTATAGAACGTTCTGGTTCTGCAATTCTTAGAAGTATATTTTTACCATCATATTTTTTGCGCTCAGATATGAAGGGAATTACTGTTTCTGCAAATTCTCTAACTGCTTGAAGAAATTCTGGCTCATTTGGATTTTTTGACTCAACTAGAGCCATAAATTCATTTATTTTTTGTTCCATATTTGAAATAAATTTTCAGATAATTTGATTTAATTTTCAGTTTTCCAACCTAAATCTCAGTTTAAGAAAACGTTTTCGTTTTAACACACAAAGATATATCAAATTCTGATTCGAAGTTATATTTTTCACTTTTTTGAATCGATTTGTGTTTTTTTCAAGCATTACAAAAAAACTCATTTTACATGTAGGTGTTTACATGCAAATCGCCTTTTAAAAGTTAGTAAATTAAGTATTTTGCTAGTTATTTTTCAATAGACCGATTTAATATTTTGAATCGATTAGGTTTTTTATATATTTGCCGAGATTTGTAAGCCCCTACGAAATGTCTAAACACCTATTTATCACATTATTTGCCTTCTTTGGTATATCAACCGCGGCATCAGCGCAATCAAACCTAGCCCAAGAGATAGGAGTCTATGCAGGACCTGTTACTTTACAGTCCGATTTTGGCGAAAGAAGCAACTTCGACACCAACGTTGGAAACTCAGGTTTTGGTATCGGAATTATGCACTTTATCAACTTTTCTGCTGCAAATAACAGAGAAAGTTTCTTTACAGAACATTTTAAAGTGCGCTCTGAACTTGCTTTCAGCAGAACTAATTTGAAACATTATGGCCAGTGGGTGGAAAGAAAGCCTGACGGACTATTTGCCCAGCAGCTTAAAAACATGCACGCAAGTTCTACTACTTTAGGTCTTGGAGCTCAATTAGAATTTTCTCCTTTTATGAAAATTCATGACTTCGAAAACACAATTGGTAGTTTCAGCCCGTATGGTAGTGTAGGTTTTCAAGTAAGCTATTATTCTACAAAAATCGGTTCACATTTAGGAGACATAACTCTTCCAAATGTAACTCCAGGAAAATACCTGACCCCATCTGATGGTCGTGCACATGGTTTTTCTAGTGAGAGCGGAGTAGTATTATCTGCAACAGCAGCAATTGGAGTACATTATAAATTAACCACAATGAGTGATTTAATGTTTGAAACTCGTTTTCAAATGTATAACTCAGATTGGATTGATGGATTAAACCCAAACAAAGACATTTACAAAGAAAACAAATCAAATGACTGGCAGGTTTGGTTTAACTTTGGATATATTTATTACTTAGAATTCTAACAGAATTTTAAATCTCAAAATATAAAAAATCCCAAATTCCAAAATATTACAATTGGAATTTGGGATTTTTTTATTTGGGAATTTCTCTCTAAGATAAAGCCTGTTCTAAATCAGCAATTAAATCATCAGCATCTTCAATACCAACACTTAGTCGAACTAAATCATCGGTAATACCAACTTCTGCTCTTTTATCGGCAGGAATTGATGCGTGTGTCATTAAAGCTGGATGATTGGCTAGTGATTCAACTCCACCAAGCGATTCTGCCAAAGTAAATACTTTTAGCTTTTCTAAAAACGCTATTGAATCTTCTTTTTTCCCTGATTTAAAATCAAACGAAACCATTCCGCCAAAAGCTTTCATTTGCTTTTTAGCAATTTCGTGAAACGGATGACTTTTTAAACCTGGATAATAAACCGTTTTTATTTTTGGGTGATTACTTAAATATTCAACTACTTTTTCGCCATTTTCGCAGTGTCTTTGCACCCTTAAAGCCAAAGTTTTGATTCCTCTTAAAACTAAAAAACTGTCCATTGGTCCAAGTGTCGCACCAGTTGCAAATTGCTGAAAATGCAGTTGTTCTCCAAGTTCTTTGTCTTTTACAATTAATGCGCCCGCAATAACATCAGAATGTCCTCCTAAATATTTCGTTGCTGAATGCATAACAATATCTGCTCCTAAATCTAATGGTTTTTGCAAATATGGCGTTGCAAAAGTATTGTCCACCGCAAGAAGAATTTTCTTTTCTTGAGTAATTTTTGCAATTTCTTGAATATCGGCCAATTTCATCAATGGATTTGTCGGCGTTTCTACCCAGATTAATTTTGTGTTTTCGTTGATTAAACTTTTGAATTTTTCAATATCAGTCATATCAACAAAATGAAATTTAATTCCTGAATCTTTATAAATTCGAGAGAACATTCTATAAGTTCCACCGTATAAATCATCCATTGCAATAATTTCGTCACCCGCTTTAAAAGATCTTAAAACACAGTCTGTTGCTGCAAGACCAGACGAAAATGCTAATCCGCGAGTTCCGTTTTCGATACTTGCCAAAGCTTCTTCCAATGCTGTACGCGTAGGGTTTGATGCTCTGCTGTATTCGTAATCTGCCAAAGGTTTCCCTGGACTTGTCTGAATAAAAGTTGACGTTTGGTATACTGGCGGCATAACTGCTCCTGTAGATGGATCATGGTGCTGTCCTCCATGTATAACTTTTGTATTAAATTTCATATAGTTATAAGTTTTAAATCTATAATTGTTGTACAAATTTACCGCTTAATTTATTTTATCGCGACACAACTTCTTACCTTTGTATATAATTAACACTTTTTGATATGAAAAATTACATATTTATAATCTTTTTGTGTTTGATTTTTACAAGTTGCAAAAAAGAGCTTTCATTTGAGAATGAAAGGTTTGAAGAAAAATCTAATATTCCGTGCAAAACTGATTGTCCGGAAATCACAATAGAAGTTCCAGTTGCCAAAAATATTAAAGTAATATCAGACAGCATTAATAAGAAAGTTTTCTCTGTAATAAAGGAGATTGTTTTTTTTGGTGAAGATTCAACACAAGTCAATGACTACAAATCATTGTCTAAATCTTTTATTGCTTCGTATGAAGAAATGCGTCAAAAATTCCCAAATGACACTTTTGGATGGGAGGCGAAAATAATTGGCAATGTTGAATTTCAATCTGATTCGATTTTAAATCTTAAAATTGATCATTACACCTTTACCGGCGGTGCACATGGTTATCAAGGTTATCGTTCCCTATTATTTAATGCGAAAACTGGAAAAACAATATTCAACAATCAATTATTTAAAAACGAAAAAGATTTTAAGGCCTTCGCCGAAAAAGCATTTCGGGCAAAATACAAAATACCAGCAGAAGCGAATATTAATGCAACAGGTTTAATGTTTGAAAATGATAAATTTCAGCTGCCGCAAAACATATTTTATACTTCAGAAGGTCTGCTCTTATATTACAACTCATATGAAGCCGCTTCATATGCAGATGGTCCAAAAGAAATTTTGTTCCCTTATGATGAAGTCAATAAGTACTTGAATTTTCATTAAATATTTTAAATTAAATAAATTCAGCATCTACACAATTTTTGTAGATATGCTGGATGTAGACGCACTGCAGTGCGTCTCTACAGAAAAACCTTTGTCACTTTGTTTCTCTGAACCTCTGCACCTCTTTATTGAACATCATACTTCATTTTACGTAAAACACGAAGTGCTTCTTTAAAAGAAGAATAAACATTTTTATAAGGTTTTAAAAGCAATTTGGCATCTATGAGCTTTTGTCTTGCTTCTTCAAAACCATTTAAATGACAAATCATAAACGTAGAAGGCAGGTTTTCTAAATCCTTCATTTCACGTTCAGACAATATGATATTTTTTTGAAGTTTAGCCAACAAAGCCATATTCGCATTGTATATATGATACAACATTTTTCTGTTGAATTCTGGCGGCTGAAAAAGCATTTGACGGTCTATTTTATAGTAACCATTGTCAAAAAAATGAATAGTTTGTTCTTCCAGCGGATAATAACTCGTTTTATCATTTAAGCCAAGCGGCACATATTCTGTAATCGTAAAACTATCATCATCATAAAAAATGGTGACAACATCCTGCGCAGAATAGAAAAGTTTAATCTGCTCATTAATTAGTTCGATATCAACTCGTGACAAATACGTTTTATCCCGTAATTTTTTGGGAACACCAGCCCAGCAAATCACAAATAATTCTTTAAAAACATGATATTTCGGCGACATATCTTTATGCCTGAAATTCATAAAATCAATAACACCGTCTAAAGTATATTGAATGCTGTTTCGAGAACTATTTTCAATTCCGATTACAGTTTCTGTATTCTGATAGTTTTTTTCAACCTCTTCCCCACTTTCCAGCGAAATCGAATTACTGCCTCGCCTTATAAAAACACTATTAGCAAGAATGGTATGAATTCCTTTTTTAAAATAAGAAACTTTACTTTTTGGTTTTATAGTAACCAGACCAATCACTTTATCTTTTGGAAGATTTGGAAAAGGGACATTTTCGTATTGAATTTTAGGCGGATTTTCTAAAAAAGCATTTACAAGATTCTGAATTCGGCTGTCATCAAAAAAATCATCGCCGACAATTTCATTATCCTGATCTTCGACTCCAACAACGATATAAGAATTATTATTGGGATTTGAGTTTGACAATGCACAAATGTGTTTGAGAAACTTGCCTTTTCCTTCTCGAGAATGAAGATTCAGCTGCCTTTTTTTATCATAAAAACTGCTCTCATCATTGTGAGCAAGCAAATTCTTTATCAAAAGGCGTTTATTAATCATTATTTAGACTCCTTAGAAAGTTAGATTTTAGACTTCTTAGATATTGGTTTTCAGATTTCTAAATTAATCTAAAGATCTAACTTTCTAAGAAGTCTATCAATCTAATTTAAATATTTTTCTTCACAATCGTAGAAGATGCCTGCGCCGTACTCATAACTACCAAGTCTGCGATATTAACATGATAAGGCCTTGAAACTACAAAATGAATAATATCAGCAATATCTTCGGCCTGCAGCGGATCAAATCCTTTGTACACGTTTGCGGCTCTTTCGACATCTCCTTTAAAACGAACTTCACTGAATTCTGTTGCAACCATTCCCGGATGAATTCCTCCAACTCTGATTCCGAAAGGATTTAAATCAATTCGCATTCCTGCAGTTATAGCATCAACGGCATGTTTCGAACCGCAATATACGTTTCCGTTTGGGTAAACTTCTTTCGCAGCAGTAGAACCAATATTAATAATATGTCCAGATTGTCTTTCAACCATTTGCGGAATTATCGCTTTTGAAACATACAAAAGTCCTTTTACATTAATGTCAATCATAGCATCCCAATCGTCTAAATCTCCATTTTGAATCGGATCTAAACCGTGGGCATTACCAGCGTTATTAATTAAAACGTCAATCGTAGAAAAATCGTTTGGCAAAGCACCTATTTTTTCTAAAACCTCCTCTTTGTTACGAACATCAAATGCTAAAGAATGCACTTCTGTAAAAGCAGAAAGTTCTTTTTGAAGTTCTTCCAAACGGTCTTTACGTCTTCCGCAAAGAATAACTTTATAATTGTTTTTTGCTAGAATTTGAGCGGTTGCCTTTCCAATTCCGCTTGTAGCACCAGTAATTAAAACTGTTTTTTTCATTTTAAATATTTTGTTTTTAACACATAGAGGCATAGTTTACTTACTTTGAAAGGCATTTCATTTGCATAATTCATATAGCTATGTGTAAGTGAAACGCTAAAATTCTCTTTTCCAAAGCAATCATAAATCTATGTTTCTATGTGTTTATTTTTTTCTACTCAGATAATACTGAATACTGTCACTGCGACTGAAAAACTAAAAATTAAGGCACATCGTCGCCCATGCTTTCTGTCCAGATGGCGAACCAGTCTTCTGTATCCATTTCTAGTTCAACAGCTTTCATTAAAGATTGAATTCTAGCGATATTTACCGTTCCAGCAATAGGAATTACTTTTGCAGGATGTTTTAAAATCCAAGCCAATAAAAGCGTATCAGAACCTAAATGGTATTTTTCTACTAACGTTGAAAATAATTTTTTCAAACGGCGGGTTTGTTTAGTATCTTCTCTAAAAACAGTTCCAAGCGGATTCCATGACAACGGACGAATTCCGTGTGTCTGCATATAATCTAAACTTCCATCTAACATTGCGTCATAATGCGTTGCAGAAAATTGTACTTGATTATAACTTACTTCTGTTTTCTGGCGAATTAATTCGGTTTGTGAACTGGTAAAATTCGAAAGTCCAAAATCAATAATTTTTCCTTCACCTTTTAATTTTTCAACCGCTTCTGCGATTTCGTCTGCCTGCATTAACGGACTTGGTCTGTGCAGTAAAAAAACATCTACATAATCTGTTTTCAGTTTTTTCAAAGATCCTTCAACCGACTTAATAATATAGTCTTTCGAATAATCGTAATGTTTGATTTTGTTTTCAGGGCGTTTTTCAGCAATCATTTGAATACCGCACTTGGTAATTAATTGTAATTTTTCACGATCAATTTTACTGGCGTGAAAGGCTTTTCCAAAATCGGCTTCGGTCGTATAAGATCCGTAAATATCCGCGTGATCAAAAGTCGTAATTTTGTTTTCGATACTCACTTGTATCATGTTTTCCATTTCTTTGGTTGTAAGGTTTTTATCCCAAACTCCCCAATTCATAGTGCCCGAAATTATAGGCGATAAGACCGTTTTGCTCATAATAGTTATGCGTTATTTTTGGTAATAATTATGCTTTAATAAAACATAATCATCAAAGTTCTTAAAAATATAAAAATAGATTCACAATTAGTCCTTAAAATTAGGTCATTGGTCGAAGTTTTAACCATTCTTTAACATCTTACTTCTTAAAAAATATTCAATTTGCACTCTCAAAAAACAGGCGTACAAATCAAGGTTTTTAAAAATATTTATATGGAAGAAAATACAACGACTTTAGACATTAGAGCGATAAATGAAAAAATTGAAAGAGAAAGTGCTTTTATAGACCTTCTTACAATGGAAATGAACAAAGTTATTGTGGGCCAGAAACATATGGTCGAGCGTTTATTAATCGGATTGCTTGGACAAGGACATATTTTACTGGAAGGAGTTCCAGGTCTTGCAAAAACTTTAGCCATAAATACATTATCACAAGCGGTTCAAGGTTCTTTCAGCCGTATCCAGTTTACGCCGGATTTATTACCTGCCGATGTTATCGGAACCATGATTTACAATATTAAAGCAAATGAATTCTCTATTAAAAAGGGACCTATTTTTGCTAATTTCGTACTTGCCGATGAGATTAACCGTGCGCCGGCAAAGGTTCAATCAGCTTTATTAGAGGCAATGCAGGAAAAACAAGTTACCATTGGTGACACTACTTTTAAATTAGACCGTCCGTTTTTAGTACTTGCAACACAAAACCCAGTGGAACAAGAAGGAACATACCAGCTTCCAGAAGCACAAGTTGACCGTTTCATGCTGAAAACAGTTATTGACTACCCAAAAATTGATGAAGAGCGTTTTGTAATTCGCCAAAACTTAAAAGGATCTTACGAAAAAGTAAATCCTGTAGTTTCTGTTGAACAGATTCTACGTGCGCAAGAAGCAGTTCGTGAAGTTTACATGGACGAAAAAATTGAAAAATACATCCTAGATATTATTTTCGCAACGCGTTACCCTGAAAAATACAAATTAGCCGACTTAAAACCGCTTATTAGTTTTGGAGCTTCTCCTCGTGGAAGTATCAACTTGGCTAATGCTGCAAAATGTTACGCTTTTATCAAACGCCGCGGATATGTAATTCCAGAGGACGTTCGTGCTGTTGTTCACGATGTTTTACGTCACAGAGTTGGAATTACTTACGAAGCAGAAGCAGAAAACATTACTTCTGTAGACATTATCAACAAAATCGTTAACGAGATTGAGGTACCTTAAAAATTTGTTTCAAGTTTCAGGTTTCAAGTTGTTGCAAGACTAACTTGAAACTTTTAAACTTTAAACTTTAAACAAATAAAATGGATACAAAAGAGCTTTTAAAAAAAGTACGGAAAATAGAAATCAAAACGAAAAGACTGAGCAATCATATCTTTTCGGGAGAATACCACTCTTCATTTAAAGGACGAGGAATGACGTTTAGCGAGGTGCGTCAATACCAATACGGAGATGATATTCGTAACATCGATTGGAATGTGACCGCACGCTATAACGAAGCTCACGTTAAAGTATTTGAAGAAGAACGCGAATTGACCATGGTTCTAATGGTTGATATTTCGGGTTCGGAATCTTTTGGTTCTAAAAATCAATTCAAGAAAGACATCGTAACCGAAATTGCGGCAACGATGGCTTTTTCGGCTACACAGAATAATGACAAAATTGGTTTAATATTATTTTCTGATACTGTAGAACTATATATTCCGCCAAAAAAAGGACGTTCGCACGTGCTTCGCATCATTCGCGAATTGATCGAATTTGAACCAAAAAGCAATAAAACAGACATTGCACAGGCTCTAAAGTTTTTATCTGGAACTCAAAAGAAGAAAGCCATTATTTTCATGATTTCAGATTTCATGTCTGATTCTTATGAGCATACTTTAAAAATTGCTTCCAAAAAACACGACATTACAGGTGTTCGAGTATACGATATCCGCGAAGAAAAAATTCCAAATTTAGGAATGGTACCAATGCTGGATGCTGAAACTGGAAAAATACAATTGGTTGATACAGGTTCAAAAACAGTTCGTCTAAATTATGAGAAACATTATCAAGACAAATTGAATTATTTTAAAGATACATTCCGTAAATCTGGAGCAGGAATTGTAAATACCAGAGTAGACGAAAATTACGTTACTAAACTATTAGGCTATTTCAAATCACGATAAAAATCTGGCAATTTTGATTAACAAATCAAAAATCGTTAATCTAAAATCAACAATCGTTAATCAAATGAAATTTAAACTTTATATATTTTTATTGTTCTTTTCTACTATGATTTTTGCCCAGCAGAAACCAGTAGAAACAAGCATTGATACCACAAAAAACAAAATTGGTGCAGAGTTTAAACTGACACTTAAAACTGTTGTAAACTCAAAATCAAAAGTTGAATTTCCGAAACTTAAGAATATTGGTGCTTTAGAAGTAATTCAGTCTTATCCAGTTGATACGGTTAAGAAAGATGACACTTACGAGTTAATCAAAAAATATGGTTTAACGCAGTTTGATTCTGGTCGTTATACAATTCCAAGCATCAAAATTTTAATTGATAAAAAACCTTTCTTTACAGATTCTATCAAAGTTGAAGTAGCCAATGTAAAAGTGGATACTTTACAGCAGAAAATGTATGATATTAAAGATATTTCTTCTGTAGATGAAGGAATGGGAAATTGGTGGATTTATGTTTTGATTCTTTTAGTAATTATCGGAATTGGGGCTTTTGTTTACTGGTACGTTAAAAAACGCCAGCTGAAAAAAATTGAAGAGGAAGTTTATAAAACCCCTATCGAAAAAGCGACAAGTTTATTAAACAGCTTAGAGAAAAAAGAACTTGTTCAAAAAGGAGAAATTAAAGAATACTACAGCGAATTAACAGATATCGCTAGAAATTATATCGAAGAAGCTATCCATATTCCAGCAATGGAAAGTACAACTTCTGAATTGATTCAGGCAATTAGAACAGCCTCAACTCAAAAGAAAATGACGCTTACGCCGGAAACGGTTGAGAATTTAGAACGTGTTTTACGTCAAGCCGATTTGGTAAAATTTGCAAAATCTAAACCATTAGAATTTGAAATTACAGAAGACAGAAACAAAATTCAGAAAGTAATTTTAACGCTGGATAATGCAATCCCGACAGAAGTTCCAGAAGATGTTGAAGATCAATTATTGAATGAAGCGCAAAGACAAAAACAAATTCAAGCACAGCTTCGTAAAAAACGAAATGCACGAATTGGTTATGCCGTTGCTGCCGTTGTGTTTTTATTAACGGCAACGACAACTTATTTCGTGGTTACTAAAGGTTTCAATTATGTAAAAGACAATATAATTGGTCATCCTTCTAAAGAATTATTAGAAGGCGAATGGGTAAAAAGTGCATATGGAAATCCAGCCGTTCTTATTGAAACTCCAAAAGTTTTAAAAAGAGTTGATACAGAAAAAGTACTGCCAAAAGAAGCAATGGCATTAATTAAAGAAATGCAGCTTTTTGTATACGGCAGTATGATTGACAATTTCTATATTGCAGTTTCTACAAGTAAATTTAAACAGCCAACAGATATAGATTTATCTAAAGCGCTTGAAGGTTCATTAAAAATTATTGAAGCTCAAGGCGGACAAAATATTATTGTAAAACAAGAAGATTTTCAAACTAATGAAGGTATTCAGGGAGTAAAAGGTTACGGAACAATGACTATTCTGAACCCAGAAACTAAAACGAGTACAAAAGCATATTATGAGTTATTGCTTTTCAAGCAAGATCAAGGTTTACAGCAAATCCTGATTTTACATGAAGAAGGTGATACGTATGCTAATGAAATCACAACCCGAGTATTAAATTCTGTTGAACTTCAAAGAGCAAGCAACTAATGAGTAAGATCACTTTTTTAAATCCAGAATTTCTTTGGTTGTTCCTTTTAATTCCGATTGCTATAATTTGGTTTTTATTGAAACGCAACCAGCAGTTGGCTACTTTAAAAATGAGCTCGACCGCAGGTTTTCAAAACAGCGAATCTTTATTGGTCAAATTAAGACCGTGCTTATATGTTTTTAGAATTTTAGCTTTAAGCTCATTAATCATTGCATTGGCACGTCCAAGAACTGTAGATATCAGCAATCAAACCAAAACAACAAAAGGTATTGATATTGTAATGGCAATTGACGTTTCTGGATCTATGCTGGCAAAAGATTTAAAGCCTAATCGTATGGAAGCTTTGAAAAGAGTTGCTGCCGATTTCGTTGAAGAAAGACCAAATGACAGAATCGGATTGGTTTTATATGCTTCTGAAGCTTATACTAAAACTCCTGTTACAAGCGATAAAGCAATTATTCTTGAAGCCATAAAAGGTATTAAATACGATACAGTTCTCCAAGACGGAACGGGAATTGGAATGGGATTAGCAACTGCGGTAAATCGTTTAAAAGATAGTAAAGCCAAAAGCCGTGTAATTATTTTACTTACCGATGGTGTAAATAATGCCGGATTTATCGAGCCGGAAACTGCTGCCGACATTGCCAAACAATACGGAATAAAAGTATATACAATTGGTCTTGGTACAAACGGTATGGCTGAATCTCCATACGCATACGCACCAAACGGAGGTTTCTTATTCAAAATGCAAAAAGTTGAAATCGACGAAAGACTGATGAAAAATATTGCCCGCAAAACAGACGGAACCTATTTTAGAGCAACAAGCAACGATAGATTAGCTGAGATCTATAAGTCAATCAACAAACTGGAAACAACGGAAATTCAGGAATTGAAGTTCTATGATTATGATGAAAAATACAGAGGTTTTGTTTTATTTGCAGCCTTTTTATTATTGCTTGAAGTTGGCTTAAGAAATACAGTTTACAGAAGCTTTATTTAAAATCAAAAAATTCCAAATTTTAAAATTCCAAATTCCAAGTTGAAATTGAGAATCTAAAATTGGATACTTAAATAATAAAAGCAAAAGTTAAAATTTGAAAGATTGAAATTTAATAACTCCAAAGTTTGGAATTTGGATTTTCAATATTGGAATTTAAGAAAATTTATGGAATTAGACGAAAAAAAATATTTATATCTCTTATTACTACTCCCAATTGTGGTGTGTATTTTCCTTTTCAATATGTATTGGAAAAGAAGAAAACAACGCGAATTTGGTGATTTGGAAATGGTAAAAAGATTGAGTCCAGAGAAATCAGTTTTTAAACCTGTTTTAAAAATAGTTGTGATTCTTTTGGCGCTTACCTGCCTAATTATTGGTTTGGTTAACCCAAAGATTGGAACCAAAATGGAAACTGTTAAACGAGAAGGTATTGATATTGTTTTTGCAGTCGATGTTTCTAAAAGTATGCTTGCCGAAGACATTGCACCAAGCCGTTTAGATAAGAGTAAACAATTAGTCTCTCAGATCATTAACAACTTAGGAAGTGACAGAATTGGGATTGTGGCATACGCGGGGAGCGCCTTTCCTGTTTTACCGATAACATCAGATTACAGTGTTGCCAAAATGTTCTTGCAAAGTATGAGTCCAGATATGGTTTCCTCACAAGGAACATCGTTAGATGAAGCAATCCGATTATCTTCAACTTATTTTGATGAAAAAAGTAAAACCAGCAAATTATTAATTCTAATTTCTGACGGAGAAGATCATTCTGAAGGTGCTGCCGCTGCTGCAGAAGAAGCCAATAAATTAGGAATGAAAATCATTACGATTGGTGTTGGAACAGAACGAGGAGGAACAATTCCTTTAAAAGAAAATGGTGTTGTAAGAGGTTACCAAAAAGATCAAAACGGACAAACCGTAACCACAAAATTAAATCAAGAAGGTTTAAAAACGATTGCAAAAGCAACTAAAGGTGGTTATGTTTACGGTGGAAGCACTAAAGAAGTTTTAGAATATGTAAAAAATGCTTTGAACAACATTCAGAAAACAGAATTTGAAGCAACGCAAATGGCCGAATTTCAATCGCAGTTTCAGTGGTTTATCGGATTTGCATTTTTATTACTGTTTCTAGACATTTTCTTATTAGAAAGAAAAACAAGCTGGATCAAAGAATTGGATTTATTTAACGAAAAGAAATAAAAAAAGTTAGCCACAAATTGCTCGAATTTACACGAAAACAAATTGGTTATTTTGTGAAATTCAAACACAAAAAAACAAAACTAATTAGTGTCAATTACTGAGATTCGTGGCAAACAAAAATAAAAAACAAGAATGAAAAATTTACTTCTTTATATTTTACTAACGGTTTCTTTGGCAGTTTCTGCCCAAGAGAAAGACAAATCATTGCCTGCTGCCAATGAAGAATATAAACAGAATAAATTTGTTGATGCTGAGGCAAACTATAGAATTTCGGAATCAAAATTTCCTAAAAGATCAACAGCGCCATATAATTTAGGAAATACTATTTATAGACAAAATCAAGTTTCAGAGGCTAAGTTTGCTTACGCGAAAGCAATAAAAAATGCCAAAACCAGACCTGAAAAACACAAAGCTTATCATAATCTTGGAAACGTTTTCATGAAAGAGAAAGATTATACGCAGGCAGTTGAAGCATACAAACAAGCTTTACGTAATGATCCGACAGATGATGAAACACGTTATAACTATGCTTACGCGAAACAAAAATTAAAAGAGAATCCGCCGAAAAACGATAAAAACAAAGACAAGAATAAGGATAAGGACAAAGACAAGGATAAAAACAAAGATAAAGACAAGGACAAGAATAAAGATAATAAGGACAAAGACAAGGATAAAAAAGACGATAAAGGCGACAAAGATAAAGACAAAAAAGACGGTAAAAACGATCCGAAGAAAGACGACAAGTCTGACAATCAAGGACAGCCAAAACCGCAGCCTGGAGGAATATCAAAAGAACGTGTCCAAAATTTATTAGATGCCGTTAACAATGAAGAAAAGAAAATTCAGGATAAAGTAAACGCGCAGAAGGTAAAAGGCAATCCTAAGAAAACAGAAAAAGACTGGTAAAATAAGTTTAATCGTTTAACCGTTAATTTGTTTATTTGATCAAGTAAAACGGATTAAACAAATAACGATTAAACGATTTAACATAAAAAAACGATTAAACAATTAAATGAAAAGATATTTAATTCTATTTCTACTCGCTTTTCAAGGACTTATGGCTCAAGTACAATTTGAAGCCAGAGTCAGCAAAAATACGCTTGGACTGAACGAAAGACTTCGTATAGACTTCATTATGAATGTTGACGGAGATAATTTCGAACAGCCTTCTTTTGACGGTTTTAAACTTGTTGCGGGACCAAGCCAGCAGATTAGCCAATCTTGGATCAATGGTCGAAGCTCTTTTCAGAAAATTTACTCTTATATTTTACAGCCTGAGAGAAAAGGCGCTGTAACGATCAAACAAGCCGCAATAGAATACAACGGGCAGATCTACAAAACAAATCCGATTAAGGTTACGGTTACCAATGCTGTAGCTCAGGAAAGAGATCCAAGCGACAGACCTCCAGGATCTGGAAACGAATTGTTGAATTTAGTTGCTGAAATTTCAAAAACAAATCCATATCTAAATGAACCAATTACAGTTGTTTACAAACTGTATTTCAACAACATTGGTGTTACTGGATTTAAAGAACTGGCAAAACCAAAATACAATGATTTCTGGAATCAAAATATTGACATAAAACAATTGTCTATTGAAGAAGGAAATTATCAAGGACAGAGATGTTATTATGTAATCCTGAAAAAAGCGATTTTGTATCCTCAAAAAGCTGGAAAACTAACAATTGAACCTCTTTCACTTGATATTGGCGTGCAATTACCAACAAATCGACGCGATATGTTTGGACAAATGATTATTACGGAGGATAATAAAGTAGTTTCAGCAGGAGCTAAAACAATAAATGTAAGACCGCTTCCTGAAAGCACAAAACCAGAAGGATTTACTGGTGCTGTTGGAAGATTGAACTTTACAGTTACGCCTTCTAAAACAACACTTAAAAATGGCGAAAGTCTCGACTTAATTGTGAGTGCACAGGGAACTGGAAACATGAAGTTATTTACACTTCCTAAACCAGTTGTTCCAAATGCATTAGAAATGTATGATCCTGTTCATGATGAAAAAGTAACAACATCATTAGCTGGAATGTCTGGAAGAATCACAGATAAATATACCATCATTCCGCAGTACAAAGGAAAGTATGCTATTAAGCCAATGCAGTTTTCATACTTTGATTTGAGTTCGGGCACTTATAAAACCATCACTTCAAAAGAGATTATGGTGGATGTTTTAGATGGTCCAACACCTGCAGAAGCAAATACTGGAAGTACTGCTAAAAATATAGCTGTCAAAACAGAACAATTTAAAAACATCAAACCTAAAACAATATTAGTTGGTATCGCTAAAAATGATTTTTATGGTTCCGATTTATATTTAGGATTATTATTTGCTCCGTTCATCATCATTCCGCTGATTATTTTAGCTAAGAAGAAAAAAGAAGCTATTGACAGTGACGTTACTGGAAATAGAATTAGAATGAACAATAAACTAGCGAAGAAATATTTATCGCAGGCGAAGAAACATCTTAACAATAAAGAGCCTTTCTATATCGCACTGGAAAAAGCAATGCATAATTTCTTGAAAGCCAAACTGCATATTGAAACCTCAGAAATGAGTAAAGACAATATTAGAGAATTGTTGTTGTCTAGAAATGCAAATCCAGAAACCGTACAAAACTTTATCGCTTTGACAGAAAACTGTGAATTTGCACGTTATGCACCAGCATCAAGCGCTTCGATTCAGCAGGATTATGATAAGGCGGTGTTGATTATTTCTGAGTTAGAAAAACAGATTGTTTAAACGTAATAAAATAAACCTGACAGGTTTTAAAAACTTGTCAGGTTTAAACAAAATAAGATGAAAAACATACTATATCTCTTTTTATTAATCTCACAGGTTTTCTTTGCGCAGGGGCGCTTTGAAGCAGGAAATGCTTTATACGAAAAGGGGCAATATAAAGAAGCTGCACAGGTTTATGAAAACATCATTAAAGAGGATAAATTACATTCGGCTGAATTGTATTTTAATCTTGGAAACTGTTACTATAAACTAAATCAAGTTGCACCTTCTATTTATAATTATGAAAAAGCTTTGGTTTTAAAACCAAACGATCCTGAGACTTTAAACAATTTAAAGTTTGCCAAAAAGCTGACAATCGATGAAATTAAAGAAGTTCCTAAAGTTGGTTTTGCAAAACTGATTCAAAACTTTACTTCTATTTTTGACTATAATACTTGGGCCAAAATTTCTGTTGCGCTTGGTTTTGTATTTTTGTTGAGTTTTATTGGGTATTATTTTTCGAATGCTACACTTGCAAAAAGAATTTATTTCGTTGGAATGTTTGTTGTTTTGATTGCTTTAGGTTTAAGTATTTCAGCTGGCATGTCTGAAAAAAGTCATTTTGACAATGATCGTGTTGCCATTGTTTTTTCTGAATTAAGCCAAGTTCGAAAGGAACCACAAAAATCAGCAAATGGTATTATTCTATTACACGAAGGAGCAAAAGTTTATGTAATAGAAAGTGTTGCAGGATGGAAAAAAGTAGAATTAACAGACGGAACTCAAGGCTGGATTGATTCTTCAACTATTAAAGAAGTAAAGTAAAATTAAAAAATATTCAAATAAAAAAATTCCAAATTCCAATGTTAAACTGGAGTTTGGAATTTTTGTTTTTTGGAGTTTCTAATTAGTTTACAGCATCAACCAATCTTATAAATTCTGCTCTGTAACCATCTTCATCATTATACAAACCAGATTTTGCTAATTTTTTAATGTCTGAAGCAGAACTGCTGGTAATATATTTTGAATCGCGTAATTTTAATCCGAACCAAGAAACTGCGGTTGTAAATTTAAAATCAGGAGAACTGTTTTGAAGGTCTGTTTTCCTATCTGCTATTACATTTACTATTTCAATACTTTTATCACCATCAGGTTTTTTATATCTGAATTTTACGGTTGCCAATTCATCACTGTAATTTCCATCTCCTTTTTGTGTTTTAGTATATTTCAAATCAGATGGAACGTAATTACTTTCTACTCCAACTGGAATAATTTCATACAAAGCTGTAACGGAGTGTCCGCTTCCTAATTCGCCCGCATCAATTTTATCATTTTTAAAATCTTCTGCATTGAGTTTTCGGTTTTCATAACCAATCAATCGATATGCTTGAACGTGTTTAGGATTAAATTCAATTTGAATTTTTACATCTTTCGCAATAGCAAACATCGAACCTTTAAATTCTTTTCCTAGAAAACGATTCGCTTCTTGAATATTATCGATATAAGCGTAATTTCCGTTGCCTTTATCGGCTAAGATTTCCATTTTAGAATCTTTGTAATTCCCCATTCCGAAACCTAAAACAGTTAAAAACACACCAGAGTTTCTTTTTTCTTCAATTAATTTCAGCATATCATCATCACTGGAAGCGCCAACATTAAAGTCACCATCAGTAGCTATCACTACTCTATTATTTCCCTCTTTTATGAAATTTTCCTGTGCTAGTTTGTAAGCTAATTCAATTCCTTCGCCTCCTGCTGTGCTTCCTCCTGCATGCAAGTCATCAAAAGCATCCATAATTTCATCTTTATTGTTACCAGAAGTTGGCTCTAAAACAACACCAGCCGAACCTGCATAAACGACAATAGAAACTTTATCGATACTGCGAAGCTCTTTTACCAAAATTTTCATTGATTCTTTTAGCAAGGGCAGTTTGTTCGATTCATCCATAGAACCAGAAACATCTACTAAAAAAACGAGATTAGTAGCGGGCAAATTTGCCATGGGAATGTTCTTTCCCTGCAAACCAATTTTTAGCAGTCTGCTGTTTGTATTCCACGGACAGTCGCTGTATTCTGTGTTTATAGCAAAAGGATGCTGCCCATCTGGCTGTGGATATTTATATTTGAAGAAATTAATCATTTCTTCAACACGCACGGCATCTTTTGGGACTTTCTGCCCTTCATTAATAAAACGTCGAATATTGGTGTATGATGCATTATCAACATCTATAGAAAAAGTAGATAGCGGTTCTTTAAGCGGAGATTCAAACGGATTTTCTTCTAATCCTGCGTAGCTTTCTGTGTTCGGTTCAATATACATTTCCTCTGGAATTTCATCTGATACAGCTGCAGCAGAATCAACGGTCTCGTAACTTTGGTCTGGTGCATATGCTTTCTTACAGCTGAAAATAGTAAGTACAAGGAATGCCATCATAAAGAAATTAAGATTTCTCATAAAGTAAATTTTTAAAAATTAATAAAAGGTTATAGGCTTCAAATAAGGACTAGCATTCCGGATGTACTAGAAGTAATTATTTGCAATTTTCGAGTATGCAAAATCGTGCCAAAAAATTTACAAATGTTTTTCTTACGTGGAAATAAAATTAAAAACCTTGATTTTTAAAGGGATTTACTGTGAAATATTTTTTTCTTTTCCGTGTAAATTGTAGAGATGCAGCGCAGTGCGTCTAAGTCAAGTAGATCGACAAAGATTATATTAGATGCACTGGAGATATTTTTTTTTGCCACAGATTAATGGATTTGAAATGATTAATCCTTTTTTAATCTTGTAATGTGTGGCATTACTTTGTGTGTGTAGACGCACTGCGGTGCGTCTCTACAGAATATTGGACTATGAAATTAAAACTGATATATTTTCTCAGGCGTAACGCAGTAATCCAATTTAATATCAGATTCGAAGACATCATAAATTTGATTTACAGCTTCAAAAAAAGAAAGACCGATTTTGATGGTTTCGGGTTTGCATTCGGCAAGAAATTTATCGTAGAAACCTTTTCCGTAGCCAATTCGGTTTCCAAAAATATCAAAAGCCAAAAGCGGTACAAAAACAACTTCTATTTTAGAAGAAGGCACTTCTATTCCATCTACAGGTTCTGGAATATTGTATTCGTTCTTTTTAATTTTGGTATTATCAGTCAAAAGAAAATGATTCATCTTTCTAGTTTCAAAATCACTTTTAGAAATCAGGATTTCTTTGTCTTTTCCAGAAAGTAAATGCAGGACAAATTCGGTATTGACTTCTTTATGTTCTTCAATAGGAAGAAAAACATGATAATAAATTTTATCCCAAATTGGCATTTGAATCAATTGGTTGGCAATTGCCAGACTTTTTTCTTCTACTTCATCAAAAGAAAGCGCTTTACGGAAATTTTTATATTCAATTCGAAGTTCTTTTTTAGTCGTAGACATTTTCAGGATTACTTTTAGATAAATGATAAATAGCATCGCCCTCGTAAACAATTGGCGAATGGTTGGCATTAATTACAAAACCATCATGTGGTGCTTTTACTTTTTGCTCAAATTTACCAAACGGATCTGTAATAATGGCTAAGATAGTGCCTTTGGTTACAAATTTTCCGATCAAATTAAAATCGTGCAGCAACCCCGAACATTTTGCCCGAAGCCAAACCGATTGTTTAATATAAATAGATGGCTCATGAGATGGCTCAACTATTTGTTTCGGATCGAGCATATTTAGATAATGCAATAAACGTTTGGTTCCAAGTACACCTTGATTGGCAATTTCGTTATTGATATCCAATGATTTTCCGCCCTCAAAAAGAAGCATTTTGACATTGGCTTTTTCAGACGTATTTCTAAAAGAACCGTTTATATTTTTAGAGTATAAAGTAAAAGGCGCATTAAAAACGTCTGCCAAAATTTTCAATTCGGGATTATTTTCGGTGATTCTAATTTGAGGCGCATTGAAACGACTTGCTCCTCCTGCGTGAAAATCGACTGCATAATCTAGAATTGGCAGAATTTCTTCGACAATATGATACGCAAATCTACTGGCAAGCGAACCTTTTTTACTTCCGGGAAAAACGCGGTTTAAGTCACGGCCGTCTGGAAATTCGCGAGATTTATTCACAAAACCATACATATTGATCACCGGAATACAGATTATTGTTCCGCGAGTAGGTCTGTTAATTTTTTTACTGATGATCTGACGGACAATTTCGACACCATTTATTTCGTCGCCGTGAATTCCTGCAGAAAACAAAACCGTTGGGCCTTCAACCTTGGAACGGCGTACAATAACCGGGATGTTCAGTTTGGTCGTAGTGTGTAATCGAGCAATTTCGACGTTTATCGTTCTGTGTTCTCCCGGCAAAATCGATTCGCCAAAAATAACCAATGGAGTACTATTTTTCATGTAGAATTATAAAATCTAAATATAGAAATTATTCTTTTGATTTTGTAAATTTGAAACTAAATCAATGTTAAGCTTCATTTAGAAATCGGAATGGTTTTTGAAAAGCTTTTCGAACATCTTCAGAAACAATATAGAATGCAAAAACCATCCTTAGATCTTCAAATTTTAACCTTGCCAGACAATCCAGGTGTTTATCAATATTATGATAAAGACGGGAAAATCTTGTATGTTGGCAAAGCCAAAAATTTAAAAAAAAGGGTTTCCTCATATTTCAATAAAATTCACGACACAAGGAAAACAAATGTTCTGGTTAGAAAAATTGTGACCATAAAACATATTGTTGTTCCTACAGAGACTGATGCGCTTTTATTAGAAAACAATTTAATTAAAACTTTACAGCCACGATATAATGTTTTGCTCCGCGATGACAAAAGTTATCCTTGGATTTGTATTAAAAAAGAACCTTTTTCGAGAATATTTTTAACTCGAAGAATGGTAAAAGACGGCTCTGAATATTTCGGTCCTTATACCAATTTTAAGATGGTTTATACGATTTTGGATCTAATCAAAGAATTGTATCCGTTAAGAACCTGCAATTACGATTTGAGCAAATCGAATATTGAGTCTGGAAAATTTAAGGTTTGTCTGGAATATCATATCGGAAACTGCAAAGGTCCGTGTGAAGGTTTGGAACCTTTAGAGGAATACCAGAGACAAGTCAACGCAATTCGCGAAATCCTAAAAGGAAATTTCAAAGAAAGCTTGAAGGATTTTAAGAAATTAATGAATAATTATGCGCAGAATTTACAATTTGAAGAAGCGCAAAAAATCAAAGAAAAAATCGAAATTCTTGAAAACTATCAATCTAGATCAACGATTGTAAATCCTAAAATTACCAATGTTGATGTTTTCTCGATTGTGTCTGACGAAAGTGCAGCTTATGTCAACTTCCTGCAGATTTCTCACGGTTCCATCATTCGTTCTCATACTTTAGAAATCAAGAAAAAACTCGACGAAAGCGATGAAGAACTATTAGAATTGGCCATTGTAGAGCTTCGTGAACGTTTTAATTTATTATCAAAAGAAATCATTGTTCCTTTTGAAATGGATTTGGGCGAAAATATCAAAACAACCGTTCCGCAGCTCGGAGACAAAAAACAGATTTTAGATTTATCAATAAGAAATGCCAAATTCTACCGCATCGAACAATTGAAACAATTACAAATTGTTGATCCAGATCGTCACGTAAATAGAATTATGGCACAGATGCAGAAAGATTTACGTCTTCCTGTTGAGCCTCGACATATAGAATGTTTTGATAACTCGAACATACAAGGAACAAATCCTGTTGCTGCCTGCGTGGTTTTTAAAGATGGAAAACCAAGTAAAAAAGATTATCGTCATTTTAATGTAAAAACCGTTGAAGGTCCTGACGATTTTGCTTCGATGACCGAAATTGTATACCGCCGTTACAAAAGATTATTAGATGAAAATCAGCCTTTACCACAATTGATCATTATTGACGGTGGAAAAGGACAATTGTCATCTGCTTTAAAAAGTATTGATGAATTGGGTCTACGTGGTAAAATTGCCATTATCGGAATTGCAAAACGTTTGGAAGAACTTTTTTATCCAGGTGATTCAATTCCGTTATATCTGGATAAAAAATCTGAAACCTTAAAAGTCATTCAGCAATTACGAAATGAGGCGCACCGTTTTGGTATTACTTTTCACCGAGATAAACGAAGTAAAGCTGCGCTTAATTCTTCTGTAGAAAGCATTCCTGGAATTGGCGAAAAAACTATGCTCGCGTTAATACAACATTTTAAAAGTGTTAAAAGATTGAAACTAGCAACAGAAAAAGAAATTTCGGCCGTTGTTGGGGCATCGAGGGCTAAAAAAATTGTAGATTTTTATCATCCAAAAGAAAACTAATTCACTTTGAAAAAATACTTTTTACATATCTGTTTAAGTTTATTTTGCTCTATTTTGTATAGTCAAAATGATATTTCTTTGGTACAAAAAGACAAAAGCAAATTCAAGATAAGTTTGAAAACCAATTCTGGTTCCACGGATAACGAAGAAATCGAACAGACAATAGAAGTCAAAAATTTTCAAACCGGAAAAATCCAGATCATTACAAATATCGAAACGTCTATTACGGGAAAACCAACTCATTTGGAAGTAAACGATTATAATTTTGATGGTTTTACAGACTTTGCTGCTTTTCATACCGACGACGGAATGGGAGTTTATACGATTTACCAGATTTTTATTTTTAATCAGAAAACTAAAAATTTTGACACTTTACAATTTCCAACCAATTTCAATCCGAAATGTGATATGTTTTGCGATGTAAAAGTCGATAAAACTAAACAAACACTAAGCTCAAGCTGCAGAGGCGGCGCGAGAACCCACAAGGATATTTGGAAATATGATCGAAACAAAAAATTAATACTTGCAAAAACAGAATCCTACTAAGATAATCTATTAAAAGCAAAAAAAATTGCCGACTTTTACAAAACCAATTAGTTAATTTTTATGCGCCTAAGCCAGCTGTCCATTTCAAATACTCGGTCAAAAGGATTTTTTTCCAATCCCAAAAAAGGAGCTTCTTGGGTCGCTCTTTTTTGGCAGGAAAAAATAACCTTTTGTCTCTCGCAGTTTTCCATTTCCATCTGGGGCGTGGCATCGGTGCTTTTTACACTTTTTTTACTTTTCCCAGAAAAATCATTTTCACAAGAAATCAAAAAAGACAGTGTAAAAAGACCTAAAATTGGTTTGGTTTTAAGTGGCGGCGGCGCGAAAGGTTTTGCTCATATCGGAGTTTTAAAAGTCTTGGAAGAAGCTGGAATCAAAATTGATTTTATTGGCGGAACCAGCATGGGATCTGTAATAGGCGGCCTTTACGCTTCTGGTTACAATGCTTCTCAAATTGATTCGATTTTCAAAAAGACCAATTTCGACGAATTAATAAATGATTATATTCCGCGTTCGTCTAAAAACTTTTACGGAAAAAAGAATGACGAATTGTATGCTATCGTTTTACCATTCAGTAATTTCAGAGTCGGCATTCCAGAAGCACTTTCAAAAGGAATGTACAATTACAATTTACTCAGCAGTTTGACCAGAAATGTTCGTCATATTCGTGACTTCAATAAACTGCCAACACCTTTTTTATGTATCGGAACCAATATTGAAACAGGCGAAGAAGTTTTACTTAATAAAGGAAATCTAGTTCAGGCCATGATGGCGAGTGCTGCTTTCCCTTCCCTATTTACTCCAGTAGAAATCGACGGAAACTTATTGGTCGACGGCGGTGTTGTAAACAATTACCCAATTCAAGAAGTTCGTAATCTTGGAGCAGATATTATTATTGGTGTTGATGTTCAAGACGATTTGATGAAGAGAAAAAACCTAAAAAATGCTACGCGTATTTTGGTTCAGATTACCAATCTCCAGTCTATCGACAAAATGAAAAACAAAATAAAAGATACGGATGTTTATATAAAACCAGACATTCGCGATTATGGCGTAATTTCATTTGACAAAGGAGAAGAAATTATTCGAAAAGGAGAAGAAGCAGCTTTTGCAGTTTATGAAAAGATTAAAGCTTTGTCTGATGAAACTACTTTTTACAAAAAACCAAAACTAAAAGTTGCGACAGACACCATTCAAATTCAGAAAATAAACACTGATAAATTAGACAATTATACTAAAGAATATATTCGTGGTAAACTTCGTTTTAAACCAGGAAGTACGATTACATATAATGATTTAAAAACGGGAATAAACAATTTAAATGCAACGCAGAACTTCAGTACAATTTCTTATTGTTTGCAGCCAGACGGAGATAAAGATGATTTAGATTTAGTTCTTCGTGAAAATCCAACGCAGACTTATTTAAAACTTGGTCTTCATTATGACGGACTTTATAAAAGTGGTATTTTATTAAACCTTACGCACAAAAAAACATTTCTAAAAAATGACGTTACTTCCGTAGATATTATTCTTGGGGATAATTTTAGGTATGATTTTAATTATTATGTCGAAAATGGTTTTAATATCAGCTTTGGTTTCCGTTCAAGGCTCAATCAATTTAATCGAAATGTAACAACAAGTCTAAGCAATCTAGTTTATGATAATCCTGGTGTCAATTTAATCAATGTTGATTTTATGGATATTAATAACCAAGCATATTTTCAAACGATTTTTGTACAGAAGTTTTTAATGGGCGGTGGTTTAGAATACAAATATCTTAAGATAAATTCGCCGACACTTTCAAATGAA
Source organism: Flavobacterium sp. Root935 (assembly GCF_001429295.1). GTDB lineage: Bacteria > Bacteroidota > Bacteroidia > Flavobacteriales > Flavobacteriaceae > Flavobacterium. The sequence continues at coordinate 224,225 of NZ_LMJL01000007.1, forward strand.
GACAACATAATTGACAAAAGCAATTACTTCAGTGCATTTGCATACTTAAAATATGACTCTTTTGACGACAAATATTATCCAAGTTCTGGATTGTATTTTTCTACAGATTTACAAACATACTTGGCATCGTCAGATTATACGAATACATTCAAACCTTTTTCGATGGCAAAAGCCGAGTTGTCTTTTGTAAACACATTATTCCCGAAAGCAACTTTTAAGATTGATGCCGATGCAGGTTTTACTTTTGGAAGCAGCAGCGTTCCGTTTTTTGATTACATTTTAGGAGGTTACGGCTACAGTAAAATCAATAATTTTAATTATTTCTACGGTTACGACTTTTTAAGTATTGCCGGAAACAGTTATATCAAGACAGGAATTACGCTGGATTACGAAATCATTAGAAAAAACCATATTAATTTTTCTGCCAATTTCGCCAATTTAGGAAACGACATTTTCAGCACAGTCGACTGGATCTCAATGCCAAAATATACAGGTTATGCTTTGGGTTACGGATTGGAAACTATAATTGGCCCAATTGAGATCAAACAATCATGGTCTCCAGAAATGTCAAAAAGCTTTACTTGGTTTAGTATTGGATTTTTATTTTAGCCTTTTATCAAAGAATAATTCAATAAAATCGCGGTATTTTTTTGCTATGCAAAAATTATATCAAAAAAATTAAAATATCTTATAGTTATAATTAATATAATTTTTAATTTTACTCGGAAAAAATTACGACATTTGTTATAATGAAAACAAAATGGACAGGTTTATTAGAGTATCTTCAATTCCTCATCAAGAGAAATCCTGAGTAAGCTATAGAATTGAGATAATTTAAATCATTCACGAGATGATTAGATTATCTGTTCACACAATTCAATTTTCGAATTATCTAATTTACAAATTATCTAATTGAAAAGCCATGCCATTATATCACAAACTCGGAAACTTTCCACAAAAGCGACACACCCAATTTGAAAAACCTAACGGAGGTTTTTACTACGAACAATTGTTTGGAACCGAAGGTTTTCACGGACATTCGTCGCTGTCGTATCACGTACACAGACCTACGCAGGTTAAAGAAATTTTAAACTCTTATTCGGTTGAACCAAAAATTGCAATCGGAAAAAACATAAAATCATTACTTTTTAAAGGTTTTGAATTAAAACCAGAAAATGACTTTTTAGACAGCCGAAAAGCCATGTTAGTCAATAAAGACTGCATTATTGGTTTGGCTGCGCCGAAAGAATCGCTTCGTAATTATTTCTACAAAAATGCCGATGCCGATGAAATGCTTTTCATCCATAAAGGAAAAGGAAAATTAAGAACCATGTTAGGAAACATTCCGTTTGAATATGGCGATTATTTGATTATTCCGAGAGGTATTATTTATCAAATTGAATTCGAAACCGAAGAAAACCGACTATTTTATGTAGAATCGTATTCTCCATTTTATACTCCAAAACGATATAAAAACCAATCGGGTCAGCATTTAGAACATTCTCCATTTTGCGAGCGTGATTTTATTTTGCCAAATGAATTGGAAACCCACGACGAAAAAGGTGATTTTTTAATTAAAATCAAAAAAGAAGGCATGATCCACGAAGTGGTTTATGCAACACATCCTTTTGATGTTGTCGGATGGGACGGATATAATTTTCCATACGGATTTTCCATTCACAATTTCGAACCTATAACTGGGCGTGTTCACCAACCGCCTCCAGTACACCAAACTTTTGAAACGGCTGCTTTTGTCGTTTGCTCATTCTGCCCAAGACTTTATGATTATCATCCGAAAGCAATTCCGGCGCCATACAATCACAGCAATATAGATTCTGACGAAGTCCTATATTATGTCGATGGCGATTTTATGAGCCGTAATAATATTGAGCAGGGTCATATCACTTTACACCCAAAAGGAATTCCGCACGGTCCTGCGCCAGGCGCGATGGAACGCAGTATTGGCCACAAAGAAACCCAAGAATTAGCCGTTATGGTTGATACTTTCCGTCCGCTTATGGTTACGGAAGAAGCTATGGGATTGGATGATGGTCAATATTACAAATCTTGGTGTGAATAATTAGTCAATGTGCCAATTTGATAATTAGATAATATTTTAATTCGAAAATTAGACAATTAAAAATTGTAATTTTAAACCTACAAAATAAATTATCTAATTATCACATTTTCTAATTATCAAATTAAACAAATGACTTTTAACGAAAAGTATAAAGACAATGCTCTTTTAATTAAAACATTCAATTTCGCATTAAACATAATTGATTATACAAATGAACTTCAAGAACAAAAGAAATTCGTAATTGCCAATCAACTATTAAAAAGCGGAACATCAATTGGAGCAAATTCAAAAGAATCACAGAACGCAGAAAGTAAAGCAGATTTTATTCATAAACTAAAAATTGCTATTAAGGAAGCAGACGAAACTGAATATTGGTTGTTTCTATGCGACGCCCATAAAGAGTATCCTAATTGTAAACGTTTATTAAATGATCTTTCTGAAATTTTAAAAATTTTAAATAAAATAATATCAACATCTAAGAGAAATTAGAAAATTAGAAAATGTGTCAATTCGAAAATTGATCCAATTGAAGCATTTCAAAAATTATCCCATTTTCTCATTATCAAATTATCTAATTATGAAACAAGTTAAATCAGTAGAATACGGATTAGAAAAAATATTTGAAGGAGCACAAGATTTCCTTCCATTATTAGGAACAGATTATGTAGAATTTTATGTGGGGAACGCAAAACAGTCTGCACATTATTACAAAACTGCTTTCGGATATCAGTCATTGGCTTATGCCGGATTAGAAACTGGAGTAAAAGACAAAGCATCTTATGTTTTGAAGCAGGATAAAATCAGAATTGTTTTGACTACACCTTTAACAGCTGATTCTCCAATAAACGATCATTTAAAAAAACATGGTGACGGTGTAAAAGTTGCTGCACTTTGGGTTGAAGATGCTACAAAATCTTACGAAGAAACTATGAAACGCGGTGCGCGTTCTTTTATGGAACCAACTGTTGAAGAAGATGAGTTTGGACAAGTGATTCGTTCTGGAATTTATACTTATGGAGAAACGGTTCATATTTTTGTAGAAAGAAAAAACTATAATGGTGTTTTCCTTCCAGGTTACAAAGAGTGGAAATCTGATTACAATCCAGAACCAACAGGATTAAAATATATTGATCACATGGTTGGAAATGTGGGTTGGAACGAAATGAATACGTGGGTAAAATTCTACGAAGATGTAATGGGATTTGTAAATTTCTTATCTTTTGATGACAAACAAATTACCACAGAATATTCTGCTTTGATGAGCAAAGTAATGTCTAATGGAAACGGAAGAATTAAATTCCCAATCAACGAACCGGCAGAAGGAAAGAAAAAATCGCAAATTGAAGAATATTTAGATTTCTACGGCGGACCTGGAATTCAGCATATCGCAATTGCTACCGATGATATTATTAAAACAGTATCGCAATTGAGAGCACGCGGTGTTGAATTTTTATCAGCTCCTCCGCATACTTACTACCAAGCAATCCCTGAAAGGTTAGGTGTTCATATGGATATGATGAAAGAAGATATCAACGAAATTGAAAAACTAGCCATTATGGTAGATGCTGATGAAGATGGTTATTTATTGCAGATTTTTACGAAGCCAGTTCAAGACAGACCTACACTTTTCTTCGAAATTATTCAAAGAATGGGTGCAAAAGGTTTTGGTGCAGGTAACTTTAAAGCCCTTTTTGAGTCAATCGAAAGAGAGCAAGAATTGAGAGGAACGTTATAAAACGTTAAATTTTATATACAAAACAGCACAATTCTCTAAAAAACGATGCTTTTTTTGCAAATGTTATGTTAAACTTGACTTTGGCTATTTGTTTTTTGAACTTTCTATCTATCTTTGCACTCGCAAATCAGGAAGGGGTGGTTTCCTTCCGAATTGATATAAATTTCATAATTTATAGTTTTTTGGTTAGTTAATAGCATAAAAACTCAGTCATCTTTGACTGAGTTTTTTTGTTTTGGTACATTTGGAATAGAATTTGCATTTATTTATCTTTATAATGAAATGTAAAAATTGTACTATGAAAAAATTCATCCTCATCATATTAGCACTAACAACACTGGCGTTTGATACTCAAAAAGAGGACGCATTCGATACTGGAGAATATTTCAAATTTAGAATTCACTACGGAATTGTAAATGCGGGATATGCAACTTTAGAAGTTAAAGATGCCACTATAAGCAACAAAAAAGTATACCATGCTATTGGTAAAGGTTACACAACAGGTATGTCAAAATTTTTCTTTAAAGTTGAAGATTTATATGAAAGCTATTTTGACAAAGAAACAGGAAGACCTTACCGCTATGTCCGAAAAATTGACGAAGGCGGTTATACCAAAAATCAGGAAGGCTTTTTTAATCAAAATGAAGACAGGGTTTTGGTTAAAGACTATAAGCGCAAAACAGAAAAGACAATTATAGTAACAGACAATGTGCAAGATATAATTTCTTCTTTTTATTATTTGAGAAATCATCCAAACATTGACAAATTAAAATCTGGCGAATCTATTTCTATCGACATGTTTTTTGACGAAGAAATCACAAAATTTAAGTTAAAATATGTAGGTCGTCAGGATATTACAACTAAATTTGGAACCGTTTCTACCATGATGTTTAAACCATTGGTACAAACAGGTCGCGTTTTTAAAGAAAAAGAAAGTGTTACACTCTGGATATCAGACGACAACAACAAAGTTCCATTAAGAATTAAAGCAGATCTTGCGGTAGGATCGCTCAAAGCAGATCTTGATGAATATAAAGGATTAAAATATCCACTTAAAGCAAAAAAATAATGAACCCTACAGATAATTCTGAAGCAATCTTAAAAGAAATTGATCTTAAATTTCAAGCCATAAATCAAAAAACTGATGTTCAATTGGAAGGATTGCTTTGGGCTAAACCAATTACTTATTGGGATTATATTCAAACCGATGCATTGTTGAATTTACAAATACAACGCACCACTCTTCCTGACGAAATGGTTTTTATTATGTACCATCAGGTAAATGAATTAATCTTTAAAATGATTTTGTGGGAAATTGATCAAATTGCCGAAAAAGAAAATATTCAGGTTGATTTTTTCAGCGAAAGATTATCAAGAATTACTAGATATTTTGATATGCTTACCAACTCTTTCAGCATTATGGAAAACGGTATGGAAGTAGATCAATATATGAAATTTAGAAATACACTTACTCCAGCAAGTGGTTTTCAGAGCGCGCAATATAGAATGATTGAATTTGCTTCTACGGATGTAATCAATTTAACAGATCGCAGGTATAAAGCAAACTTCGACGAAAATACAGATTTAGAAACTAGTTTCGAACATTTGTATTGGCAGGCTGCCGGAAAAGATTATCATACTGGTGCAAAATCTTATTTACTTCAAGAATTCGAAAACAAATATAAAGATCAGTTTTTGAGACAAATGTCTACTTTTAAGACTAAAAATATCTGGCAGAAATTCACACAATTACCAACCGAAGACCAGCAGAATGAAGAATTAATTCAAGCGATGCGTCATTACGACAAAACGGTGAATATCACTTGGGTTATGCAGCATCTTAATACTGCAAGAAAATATATACTAGAAAGTGGAAAAGGTAACGGCGAAGCGACTGGCGGAAGCGACTGGCAAAAATATATGCATCCAAAATACCAAAGACGCATCTTTTTTCCTAAATTGTGGACCGAAGAAGAATTGTCCAATTGGGGAAATGAAACCGCAGAATAATTTCACCACAAAAAAACAAAAAGTTTGAAAAAAGCAGTCGTAATTTTAATTGTCTTGTTTTCTATTTTTTCATGCAAAAAAGCAGAAGAAAAAGTTGAAACCAAAATTACTAAACCAACAACCAAAAAAATAGAATTCGGTTTTAATTACGCAGATTTCAATGTTGTAAATGATACAATTTCAAAAGGAGATTCTTTCGGCTCAATCATTCAAAGTCAAAATATTGGAGACAAAAAAGTACACGATATTGTCGAACAGGTTAAAGATTCTTTCAATGTTAGAAGTATTCGTTATGGCAAACCTTTTACTTTGCTTCGCGCCAAAAACAAAACTAATAATCTGGAAGTTTTTATTTATCAGCCCGATGCTTTAAGCTACTATGTTATTGATTTAAGAGATAGTATTGCTAAAGCTTATAAAAAAGTAAAACCAGTTACTTTAAAAAGAAAAATAATTGGTGGTGTTTTAAAAAGTTCATTATCTGAAACTTTAGGAAACGAAAGTGTAGAAACGGCATTAGCCAGCAGAATCACAAAAGTATTTTCATGGTCTATTGACTTCTTTAAACTTAAAAAAGGAGATCGTTACGGATTAATCTTTACGGAACGCTTTATCAATGGAAAAACTTACGACGGAGTTGAAGAACTAGAAGCTGCATTTTTTGAATATAAAGGTAAAATTATTTATGCTTTCCCTTTTGAAAGAGACACAACTTCTGGAAAGGTAGAATATTATGATGACGAAGGAAAAACACTTAAAAACTTCTTCTTAAAAACTCCAATCAAATTCAGCCGAATCACTTCTAGATTTACGATGAATAGATTTCACCCAGTGCAGCACACTTGGAAAGCGCACAAAGGAACCGATTACGCTGCTCCGACTGGAACACCAATTTCGACAACTGCTTCAGGAGTTGTTGAAGCAACTGGATATACTGCAGGAAACGGAAACTTTGTAAAAGTAAAACACAACGGCACCTACTCGACTCAATATTTACACATGTCTAAGATCTTGGTTCGCCGTGGACAGCGTGTTACTCAAGGACAGACAATTGGTTTAGTTGGAAGTACTGGTTTAGCTTCTGGACCTCATGTTTGTTACCGTTTCTGGAAAAATGGCGTTCAAGTAGATGCACTTCGATTGAATCTTCCAACTGGAGAATCTTTGACTGGAAGCGATAGGACTCGTTTTATGAAACAGATTGAGCCTTTGAAAAGAGAGCTGGATAGTATTGGAAATTTGTAACTCAACTTATTTTATGAAAATTAAATATTCATTGCTATTACTTGTTTTAGCAGCAAATTTTTCTTTTGGACAAAACAGCGTTAAAGTAACCAGTAATTACGGTAGTGAAAATACTGATATTCAAAATTTAATTGATTTTGAGAACATTTATTTTGAACAACTAAATTTTGAAGGAAAAGAAATAAAAGAAAAACAATATAAAATTTCTCTTCAAGAATTTAAAAACGGTAAACTAATCAATAAATCGATACTTTTTGATGGATTTGAAGATAATTATTTCAAGATAAAGTCAGACAAAGAATCTTTAAAATTTTTATTTAAGATGGCTGACGGAAAATTAAAAACATATATAAGAGGTTCTAAATTTGGAAGCAAAAAATCTTACTTCAAACTAAAAGACAATTCAGATCAATATGCGTTAAAGGATTTTTTTGGCCGCAATAGTGAATTACATATTGACCCAAACCAAGAGACAGCAATTTTCGCCATTATAACTCCAACAAAACACGAAGATGGTTCTAGTTCTTATTGCGAAGTAGTGCAGTCGGACATTAAACCAGAAAACCTTGGAGCACATTTTAAAATTCCGCATTATTTTTTAGTTACATTACAATTTAAGTAAAGAATAGGTCATGAAAAATTCGCGTCTTAAAACCATATATCATGAAACTTTTTCTGGTTTAAAATTATTTTACAGAGATACTAATCTTTCAGAAGATTTAATTTCAAAATATAAAATTGGTCAAATCATCCAAGAAAAAGGCTTTACCGATATGAGTTCTATTGGCGGTGGTATTTTTGGAAATTTGAGATATTTAATTGCAAGTTCTCACCCCAAAGATTTGTCAAAATTTAATCCTGATTCGGCAAAAAACGGTCATTTTCTTTTAGATTCTATTGCTTATTTTAAAGTCTTGGATATTCAGAGAATTGAAGGTAAAACACAAATTTTCCTTTTAAACATTCCAGACAATTCGATTTCACTCTTTAAAAATTCCTCTTCAAATCTGGAAGAAGAAATTATAGAAAAAGCTCAAAAACGCTTTCGCGAAAAAATCAATACTGACTTAATACCGGAACTACAAACTGAAAACTGGAGAGAAAGAACAAAATCTCCACTTGGAATGAGCGAAAATGGCGAATTATTTTTTGATGATTCTAAAATTAAAACAGAATCTCCGAAAAGAATTGATGTTGATATTACGAAGAAAGTTATAGAGATTAATAAAAAACCTTGGTGGAAGTTTTGGTAAAAATTATCATTTCATAATCTCACTAAATAATGAAACAAATTTTTCTACTTTTTTCATCATTAATAGTAATTGAATGTTCCAGTCCAAAAGTTTTCATATTAAATGATAGTAAAGAAGGCAAATATTTTGTTCAAGAATTAGTCAACACTGCTTTTGAAAAAGATTTAATTGGAAAGTCACCATTGATTGTTATAAATGGAATTCCTTTTAAATACAATAAAGAACAAGACACAATATTATTACCTTTAAAAAAATCTGAGATTGTTGATTTGGATTTTTTAAACCAGAATAGCAGCCGCATAATTTACAATGAAAAGGAAAATGATGGCGCCATCATCATAACTTCAAAAGTCCGAAACTAAAATCCAAAAAACGTTTTCGTAACTAATTGTTATATAATCTCGAACCTTTATTCTTTTAAAAGTTATTTCAGTATTTTTGTGTTTCATAGAACAAACTCAATTATAGATAAAAATGGCTTTAAACACAACAAACCCAACTGGGACTGAAGCGTGGAAAAATCTGCAAAACCACTATAACGCAATTCACGAAACCACTATACAAGAATTGTTTCAACAAGATAGTGCCCGCGTTGAAAAATTCAACCTGCAATGGAATGACTTTTTAGTAGATTATTCTAAAAACAATATCAGTCAGGAAACTATTTCGCTTTTATTAAAATTGGCAAATTCAATCGGATTAAAGAATGCAATTGCTGATTATTTCGGAGGCGAATTAATTAATAAAACAGAAAATCGTGCAGTTCTTCATACAGCTTTGCGTGCTCCAGAATCGGCAGTTATTAAAGTTGATGGAGAAAATGTAATTCCAGAAGTTTACGAAGTAAAAAATAAAATCAAAAACTTTACAGAAGAAGTAATTTCTGGGCAAAGAAAAGGTTATACAGGAAAAGCTTTTACTGATGTTGTAAATATCGGAATCGGCGGTTCTGACCTTGGCCCAGTTATGGCGGTTGAAGCTTTACAATTTTACAAAAATCATTTAAATCTTCATTTCGTTTCAAACGTTGACGGTGATCATGTTAATGAAGTCATCAAAAAATTAAATCCTGAAACCACTTTATTTATAATTGTTTCTAAAACTTTTACGACTCAAGAAACACTTTCAAATTCAGAAACTATCAAAGAATGGTTTTTGAAATCGGCTACGCAGGAAGATATCGCGAAGCACTTTGCGGCAGTTTCTACTAATATTCAAAAAGTAACAGAATTCGGAATTAATCCAGACAATGTTTTCCCAATGTGGGATTGGGTTGGAGGAAGATTTTCTCTTTGGAGCGCGGTTGGTCTAAGCATCGCTTTGGCAATTGGTTTTGATAATTACAACCAATTATTAGTTGGAGCAAATGAAATGGACGAGCATTTTAAATCGGCAGAATTTGACGAAAATATTCCAGTAATTTTAGCTTTATTAAGCGTTTGGTACAATAATTTTTATGGTGCAGAAAGCGAAGCTTTGATTCCGTACACGCAATATTTATCAAAATTAGCTCCTTATTTGCAGCAGGCAACTATGGAAAGTAACGGTAAAAGTGTTGGCCGCGACGGAAAACCAGTTAACTACCAAACGGGAACAATTATTTGGGGAGAACCTGGAACAAATTCGCAACATGCTTTCTTCCAATTGATTCACCAAGGAACAAAAAGAATTCCAACTGATTTTATCGGATTCGTAAAACCGCTTTACGGAAACGAAGATCACCATGATAAATTGATGTCTAATTTTTTCGCACAGACTGAAGCATTAATGAATGGAAAAACAGAAGCGCAGGTTCAAGCAGAATTTGACAAACAAGGACTTTCTGCAGAAAAAGCTTCTTACTTATTACCATTTAAAGTTTTCACTGGAAATAAACCGACTAACACAATTTTAATCCAGAAGCTTACACCAAAAAGTTTAGGATCTTTAATTGCTTTATACGAGCATAAAATTTTTACTCAAGGAATTATTTGGAACATTTTCAGCTTTGATCAATGGGGTGTAGAATTAGGAAAACAATTGGCTAATTCTATATTAGATGAAATCAATTCTAAGAATGTAAAAAGTCATGATAGTTCAACTTCATTTCTGTTAAATCACTTTTTGAAAAGCAAATAAACTTTTTATTTAAAAATTTCATAACAAATTGAAACGCCTTAATTTAATCAAGATTAAGGCGTTTTTTAGATGTAAAAAACCGACAAAAAGCATAAAATAACAGTCAATTTGCACGTTTACACTTACAAGACAGCTTGAAAAATTATATTTTTAACAAAAAAAGCTGGTATAAATTCAATAAAACAAACTTTTTTTTAAAGAAAAGAGAAAAATTCATTTTAATGCGCAACACAAAAGACAAAACTTACTTTTCTTAACATTTCGATAACATTATCTGAGTTAATTGTTATAATTTTGCCAAAAACAATTAACTCAATAACAAAATGAAGAAAATGAAAAATTGGTTACTGACCGGACTATTTTTTATGATAGTTTCAACCGTATTTTCTCAAGGAAAAGTTACTGGTACTATTACCGATGGAACAGGTGGATTACCAGGAGCAAATGTGGTGATCAAAGGATCTAACACAGCAACTTCAACAGATTTTGATGGTAAATTTACACTTAATTCACCATCAAGCACAGGAGAGATTATCATCTCTTTCTTAGGTTATGACAACCAAACTGTGAAATTCACAGTATCAAATGGTGCAACCACAAACTTAGGAACTATTGCTTTAGTTTCTTCAAGTTCCAACGAATTGTCTGAGATCGTAGTAATGGGTAAAGGAATCATTGACTTAGCAAAAGAAAGAAAAACTCCTATTGCCGTTTCTACAATTAAAGCAGCTGATATCCAAGCAAAAATCGGTACTGCTGACGTTACACAAACGATGGTTAACACACCATCTGTATACGTTGCAGGCCAAGCTGGAGGTTATGGTGACTCAAGAGTAAATGTACGTGGATTTGCTCAAGACAACACAGCTTTCTTGTTAAACGGACAACCAATTAACGGAATGGAAGACGGTAAAATGTACTGGTCTAATTGGTCTGGTATGTCTGATATTGCAAATGCTATACAAATTCAAAGAGGTTTAGGATCTTCTAAATTAGCAATTTCTTCTGTAGGAGGTACTGTTAATTTCATTACAAGAGCTACTGAAAAAAAAGAAGGAGGATTTGTATCATTAGGTGTTGCTAATGACAATTACTTCAAAACTACTGCTACATACAATACAGGTGTAAATGCAAAAGGATGGGGAACAAGTGTTATGCTTTCTCACTGGCAAGGTGACGGTTATAATGACGGAACAAAAGGTGAAGGTCAAACTTACTTCATTTCTGTCGGTTACAAAGCTAATGACAAACACAGTTTCAACTTTTTGTTAACTGGTGCTCCACAATGGCACGACCAGAACTTCACAAAATCTATTGACAGTTATTTAAAATACGGAAGAAAGTACAATAATAACTGGGGAACTCAAGGAGGAGAATACAAATCTGAGAGAACTAACTATTACCACAAACCAGTTGCTAACTTAAACTGGGATTATGACATCAGCGATAAAACACAACTATCAACTGTATTATACGGATCTTGGGGACGTGGTGGAGGAACAGGAAGCTACGGTACTAAACCAGCAACTCCAGCAGGAGGCCAGATTAATTTTGACGGTATTGTTGCTAGTAACCAAGCTATCGTTGATGGTAGAGGAAACGCTGATGGTAGAAGTACAAATGGCGCTTACGTAATCAGATCAAGTGTTAACAATCACGCTTGGTATGGATTAGTATCTAACTTAAAAAACCAACTTACTGACAATTTATCTTTAAATGTTGGTCTTGATTTAAGAACATACAAAGGAACACACTTTAGACAAGTTTCTGACTTCATGGGATTATCAAGCTGGACTGATACAAGAAACCTTAAAGATGGTAATAGCAACCCAAGCGGCACAATGAAAAGTAACTATGTTACTCAAACTGGAAGAGCATTACCTTGGCCAGCAACTTTCAATACAATTGCTGAAGATCAAAGAATTGATTATGACTATGGAGAAACAATTTCCTACGGGGGTGTGTTCAGCCAGTTAGAATATTCTACTAACAATTTCTCTGCATTCTTCCAAGGATCACTTTCTAATCAATCACACCAAAGAGAAGACAGATTTGATTATTTACCACAAGATCAAAAGTCTGAAAAAGTTAACAATGTAGGATATAATGTTAAAGCTGGTACTAGCTATAAATTTGCTGAAAACCACAGTATCTATGCAAATGCAGGTTATTATAACCGTCAACCATACCACGATAATATCTATTTAAACTTTACAAATGCGGTAAACCCATTAACAGAGAACGAAAAAATATTTGGTCTTGAGGCTGGATATACTTTCTCTTCAAAAATATTCTCTGCAAGTTTAAATGCTTATAGAACATCTTGGAAAGATAGAGTTACAACCACATCTACTACTGCAGTAGCAGCTGATGTAATTAAATACCCTTCTTTACAATTGGGAGACTTAATTTATAAAACTAACGAAGGCGTAGAACAAGTTCACACTGGTCTTGAGCTAGATTTTACTGCAAAACCAATACAAGATCTTAGTTTAACTGGATTCTTTTCTCTTGGAGATTGGCAATATAAAGGTGAGGTAGTTACTACAACTAGAGATGAAAGTTTATCTACTTTGGACCAAGCAAAACAAGATGTTGATGGTGGAAAAGTAGGGGATGCTGCTCAAGTTACTTATGGCTTAGGTTTCAGATATGAATTTGTTAAAAATCTTTCAATCGATGCTGACTGGAGATATTATGACAAATTATTCTCAAACGTTGGTGCTGTAAAAAACAACTTAGAGTTACCAAGCTATGATTTAGTTGACGCAGGTATCTCATACAAATTATTCATTGGTAAAGGAAAACACGATTCAATCGGTTTCAGAGTTAATGTAAATAACGTATTTGATGAAGTTTATTTATCTGAATTAACTACAGCTACTGCTACAACTGCTACTTCAAACAATTACAAAGGAATCAACGTTGCAAACACTGGTTTCTTTGGTTTAGGAAGAACTTGGAACTTTAGCTTACGTTACAACTTCTAATAAGAACCATCCTAAATAATTAAAACGGCATAGACTTTTAAGTTTAATGCCGTTTTTTTTTACTCATTTTTGTTATATTTGTTTCAAACAAAAAACACAGTTTATGTATAATTTTCTACAAAAATTTCACTCTGGCTGGGCTTACTTAGCATTGCTTCTTTTACTTGTTGCACTTGTTAATGCAATCATCGGAGTAACATCAAAAAAAGAGTTTACAGGTAAAGACCGTAAAATCGCTTTATTTGCTTTAATTGGAACCCATACTCAATTATTGATCGGTTTAATACTATATTTTGTTTCTCCACTTGGAAAAGCAGCTTTTGGCCAAATGTCAAATGCAGAACTTAGATTAACATCATTAGAACACCCACTAATTAATATTATCGCTATCATCCTAATCACTATCGGATGGTCTAAACATAAAAAATTAATCAATAGCGAAGCTAAGTTTAAAACCTTTGCTATATTTTACGGATTAGGATTATTACTTATTTTAAGTAGAATTCCTTGGAACCTTTGGTTCTAAAAAATACCAATTAAAAGCCCTTAACCAGGGCTTTTTTTATCTCGGCATATTATTTGTACAAACTCCCCCAAGTCTGAAAAAAAATAACCCATGAGAAATAAAAAGAACATTTTATTCGCCACGATTGCTTTGACTTTAATTAGCGGCTTTAGTTATGTTATAAGCCAAACCAAACCTACAACAGAACCTAAAATCATTCAAGATACCGTAAAAAATGCAAAACCAAATATTATTGCATTACCTATAGATTCAGTATTTACAGACAAAGGTTTAAAATTAAGACCATACAAAAAAAATGCTCATGCCTCTTATTACGCTGATCGTTTTAATGGAAAAAGAACTGCCAACGGAAGCCGATTTAACAACAACAGTTATACTGCCGCTCACAAAAAACTTCCTTTTGGAACTAGAGTAAAAGTAACAAATGAGGCAAACGGAAAATTTGTAATTGTAAAAATTACTGATCGCGGTCCTTTTGTAAAAACACGTGAAATCGATTTGTCCAAAAGGGCTTTTATGGACATCACAAAAAGTAAGGGTGCCGGCGCTATGAAGGTTACCATTGAAACTATAGTAGAATAAAAAAATCCCGCTTTTGAAGCGGGATTTTTATTTATACAAATTTTCGAATACTCATTACAATTCCAGTATGAATTCCTTCGTGATAATTATTGAAATCTAATGCATCTTGAACATTTCTAAGAGTAAATCCCATGCTGGTTGTATATTCATTATAATCAACAAAAAGTCCACTTTCAAAATCATTTTTTGTTTTTTCAAATGTGCTCAAAAGAACTGATTTAATTTCATCAACTTCCTCTTGAGAAACGTCTCCTTCCGGTTTTGTCCCTTTACGATATTTTAAAATAAAATCTTCCGAAACCATCGCTGGAAGTCCTGATAGTTTATAAACTAATGTCTGTTGTGCCGCTACGCAATGTGCCACATTCCAGATTATATTATTACTAAAACTTTGCGGAATTTTGTTTAATTGCTCTAAAGAATGGCTTTCTAAAATTTTTAAAAGAATTTCTCTTATAGTTTTCTGTGTTTCAAAAACGGAACTCATATTATTATTTTTTTTCTAAAATTAGACAATTTTAAGTTTCAAATGAATTTTCTTTGTATTCTAATAAAATTCAAAGGTCATGAACAAAATATACTATTTGGCATCTTGCGACACGTGCAGAAAAATCATTAAAAGTTTACCAGAAAACAATTTGGTTTTTCAAGATATCAGACAGAATCCGATTACTGAAGCTGAACTTGAAGAAATGTATAAACTTTCTGGAAGTTATGAGGCCTTATTCAGCAAAAAAGCGCAATTGTATAAATCGATGGATTTAAAGAACAAATCTTTGTCTGAAGCTGATTTTAAAAAATATATTTTAGAACACTATACTTTCTTAAGTCGTCCGGTTTTTATAATTGACGGCAAAATTTACATTGGCAACAGCCAAAAAAATATTGCAGAAGTTATAAAAGCATTGTCGTAAGAATCTTAAAAGTTTGATGTACGAAACTGATTAACAATTTACAACACAAACCAGCAAACTTTTATTTATCTTTGCGCCTTTATACTCAATTATATGATACAATCTATGACAGGGTTTGGCAAAGCTTCTTTGCAATTGCCTACAAAAAAAATTACCGTTGAAGTAAAATCCTTAAATAGCAAAGGTTTAGATTTAAATGTAAGAATGCCATCGCTTTACCGTGAAATGGAATTAGGCTTACGAACACAAATCTCAACAAAATTGGAAAGGGGAAAAATTGATTTTGCGATTTACATTGAAAGCACTGCAGAACAAACTTCGACTAAAGTAAATGTTCCTGTCGTAAAAAATTATATTGCACAGTTAAAAGAAGTTAATCCTGATGCTGATGAAACTGAATTAATGAAAATGGCTGTTCGTATGCCAGACACATTAAAAACAGAACGCGAAGAAATCGATGAAAACGACTGGGAGCAGATTCAGGTAATTATTGATGAAGCACTTCAAAATATTCTAAATTTCCGTAAAGACGAAGGAGAATCTCTGGAAAAAGAATTCAATTTACGAATTGGAAATATTCGTCAGTACATGAACGATGCTTTGGCATTAGATCCAGAACGTGTACAAGCTATTAAAGATCGTTTACAAACTGCAATTTCTGAATTACAGGTTAATGTTGATGAAAACCGTTTTGAGCAGGAATTAATCTATTATCTGGAGAAATTAGACATTACAGAAGAAAAAGTGCGCTTAACCAATCACTTAGATTATTTTTTAGAAACTATAAAAGGGACTGAAGCTAACGGCCGTAAACTTGGTTTTATCACTCAAGAAATGGGTCGCGAGATCAATACAATGGGTTCTAAATCAAATCATGCTCAAATGCAGAAATTGGTTGTGATGATGAAAGATGAGCTGGAAAAAATTAAAGAACAGGTTTTAAACGTTTTATAAAAGCTATAAGCTTTAAGCAATAAGCTATAGGCACAGAATACCGCACAACATTAAAGCTTAAAGCATATTGCTTAAAGCCTAAAGCATAAACTAATGAACAAAGGAAAATTAATTGTTTTTTCAGCACCGTCTGGATCAGGAAAAACAACTATAGTAAAACATTTACTAGGGAAAGAAGATTTAAACTTAGAATTTTCGATCTCAGCGGCTTCACGCGACCCACGCGGAGAAGAAGAACACGGAAAAGATTATTATTTTATTTCGTTAGAACAATTCAAAAAACACATCAAAGCCGAAGAGTTCCTAGAATGGGAAGAAGTATACCGTGATAATTTCTACGGAACTTTAAAAGCTGAAATCGAAAGAATTTGGGCAATGGGAAAAAATGTAATTTTTGATATTGATGTTGCAGGCGGTCTTCGCATTAAACATAAATTTCCAGACCAGACTTTAGCCGTTTTTGTAAAACCTCCAAGTGTTGACGAACTTAAACGCCGACTAAAAGAACGTTCTACTGAGAGTGAAGACAAAATCAATATGCGAATTGCAAAAGCTTCGGTAGAATTAGCTACAGCTCCTCAATTTGATACTATTATCAAAAACTACGATTTAGATACAGCGAAGGAAGAAGCGTATCAATTGGTAAAAGATTTTGTAAATAAATAATTTTATTCCGCATAGATACACAAAGAAAAACACAGAGATTCGCAAAAGTATTATTTTAAACTTTGCGAATCTTTGTGCTATCTTAGCGAATCTTTGTGAAACTCTATAAAATGAAAATAGGCCTTTACTTCGGAACGTATAATCCAATTCATGTTGGTCATTTGATCATTGCCAATCACATGGCTGAGTTTGCAGATTTAGATCAGATTTGGATGGTGGTTACACCTCATAATCCGTTAAAAAAGAAAGCGACTCTTCTAGATGATCATCATCGTTTGCAAATGGTTTATCTCGCAACAGAAGATTATCCGAAAATTAAACCATCAGATATTGAGTTCAAGTTACCTCAGCCGAATTATACGGTAATTACTTTAGCTCATTTACAAGAGAAATATCCCAATCATGAATTCTCTTTGATAATGGGCGAAGATAATTTGAAAACGCTTCATAAGTGGAAAAACTATGAAGTGATTCTCGAAAACCATGATATTTATGTTTATCCGCGTATTTCAGATGAACCTGAGAATACGGAACTAAAATCGCATCCAAAAATTCATGTAATCGATGCGCCAATTGTAGAGATTTCTTCGACTTTTATTCGAAACAGCATAAAAGAAGGTAAAAATATTCAGCCGTTATTACCACCGAAAGTTTGGGAATATATTGACCATAATAATTTTTATAAAAAATAAACAACTTGAATTGCCTTCAGTTTTAACTGGAGGTTTTTTATTTTAAAAAATCATTCCGTAGGAATGTATCATCGGTAGAATTAAATTTGGATTACGATGATACGTTCCGTAGGAACGTTTGATTAATGAGGTGTGGCATTTCCATAGACACAAGTGTCCCTATAGCACACAACGCAAAATGATACTATTTTTTTCTACCGACGAGATATTCCTACGGAATATAAAATATTGTTTTTGATAAAATTAATTACACAAAAAAACCTGAACTTACGTTCAGGCTTTTGCTTATTATTATGCTTCAACATTAACTTCACTTTTAACTCGGCTTCTAATCTCGCTTAGCGATTGATCTACCAAAAGTTTTCCATCTCTGAAAACCTCTTTCAATTCACCTTGTTTTTCTTCTTCCCAAGAAACATTATCTGTTAGATGATACTTGCCATCGATTAAATCAATTTTCATTAATCCTTTGGCAGATTTTTTAGTTCCGTCATCTGTAATTGGATCTTTGAAGATGGCTCTTCCCTCACCATTTACTTCTCCGTAAGTTGCTTTCATGGCAAATCCGAAAGTATCTCTGGTATTATATTGGTAAGTAAAAGATCCGATTCCTAAAACTACATTGGTAGAAGCAAAACCTTTTGCTTTTAATCTTTCGCAGATTTGAGTCGCTCTTGCCACTGTAATGCTATCACCATAAATTGCTCCAATTTGCGGAACTAATTCTTTAAAGCCTTTGTCATTTGTAGTTCCTCCAAAAACATCCCAAAGCAATTCGATAACGCCTTTTTTCTCTTGTTCTGTTCTTCCATTCGGATTTCCGCAAATAATATCCACTGGATCACCGCTGTCAGGACGAATTACGACTTTACCTTCTCTTGAAACAATTTCTTCTTTTAATCTTGGAAGATAATCGGTTAAAACTTTCCATAAATCCCAAGTATCAGAAACGATAGAAACGATTCCTTTTGGATATACTTCTGTAATTAATCTTTTAAATGTTTCATACTCGCCTTCTGTAGTTCCCATGCACATTACAGAATGTTCTGTTGCGGCAACTGAACCTGCTACAAGTTCTAAATCTGAATTGGCATTATAATATTCTTCGAGAAAATCGATTACTGGAATCGTATCAGAACCTGTGAAATTTAATAAATGTCCAGCTGCTGATGTTATTGCCGCTTCTATTCCGCCCATTCCTCGCATTGAGAAATCATGTGCCTGCCAATCTACAAATTCTGGCACAGAAGAAGTTTCTGCTGCATATTTATCTAGAACCTTTCTGTATTCTTTTGCAATTGTCGCTGAATTACAAGGAAGCCAAACCACTGCAGAAAGTAATGTTTCGAAATAATTGGTCAACCAGAAAAACTCTGGAATTGTATTGTACATCGTAAACATTGGCACTCTCAAAGGAACACTTGCTCCTTCTGGCAAAGCTTTAAACACCATCGGAATATATCCTAGGTCGTGTAAATCTTCAATATGTTTTGTACCAACTTGGTTTTCGCCCAAATAATTATTGATTCTGCGTGCGTATTTTTGAACTACTTCTTCTTTTGATTTTTTGAAGAAATACTCTTCAAAGTCATGAATAATATATTTTTTGATGAAATACTGCAATCCGAAAAACACAACCTCATCAAGACCTTCAATTCTGGATTTTCGTGGTGTCCAGTTAGAATATACTAATGTTGTTCCATCTGGGTACTGTCTTCTGTGGTCAACTTTGTAACCATCTGTTAATAATAGTGGGTTCATATATTTTTTAGTTAATTTAATTAATTATAATGACATCAAAAATCGATATATTTTGTGGGAACTTCATCAGTAAGCCAAACATTATTTTCAGATAAATAAAATTTAAATCCATCTCTGTGCATTTGACCGCTTCTTATGCTCAAAATTTGAGCCACTCCTCTTCTGCTTCCTACTTTTATAGCTGTTTCTTTGTCTTTTGAAAGGTGTACATGCTGACGGCTCATTTTCTTTAAACCTTCTTTCTGAATACTTTCTATAAACTTCCCAACCGTTCCGTGGTATAAATACTCTGAAGGTTCTGTTTCTGTTAAATTCAAGTCAACTGAAATAGAATGTCCCTGACTTGCTCTGATTTTCGTTTTGTCTTCATTAAATGCAAAACGCTTTTTATCGTTATTTTCTACTACGTAATCTAAAAGTTCAGCGTCGAGACGGTTTCCTTTTTTAGTACATTTTTCTATTAATTCGTTGACATCTGCCCAACCGTTTTCATCTAATTTTAATCCGATGGTTTCTGGCGAATGTCTAAGTACCAAACTCAGAAATTTGCTGATGCTTTTTGTTTCTTTTTCATTCATGATTTTCTAATATTTCTTTATAGATTTCATAATTTTCATCATCAAAACAAACAAAAATTACTTTATCTATTTGTGATGATTTATCGAAATCCTTTACTGTCTTTATTGCAATTTCTGCCGCTTTATCTTTCGGAAAATGATAAATTCCAGTACTAATATTAGGAAAAGCAATTATTTTTATTCCATTTTCAACCGCTAGGTTTAAACTATTTTCATAACAATCCGCTAACAATTTTGATTTTTCCTCCTTATCGCCATTCCAAACTGGACCAACTGTATGAATAACAAACTTAGAAGGTAAATTACCCGCATTTGTTATTACAGCTTCACCCGTTTTACAGCCGCCTTGTCTATTGCGAATCTGAATACATTCCTCCAAAATTACTTTGCCACCTTTTCTATGAATTGCTCCATCAACTCCTCCTCCGCCAAAAAGAGATGTATTTGCTGCATTTACAATAGCATCAACATTTATTTCTGTTATGTCTGCTTTTAGAAGTTCTATTTTCATCATAATCTTATTTCAATTCGTCTCTAACTTCCATCAAAGCAAATCCTAAAAGATTTAAACCTTTCCATTTCTCCGGATTTAAAACATCTTTGTCATCACCTGCCATACCAATTCCCCAAATTGCGTCGACCGGACTGGCCTCAACTATTACTCTGTTTTTTGTGTTTAGTAAAAATGTTTTCAAATCAGGATTTTGGCTAAACTTATGGTAATTTCCTTCTTTTACAATTTCGTATCTGGCCGCCAACCAAAGAGTTTCATTATAATTCTTTACTTCTCTTCCAAGCTTTTTGGCTTCAGCAGGAGATTTGGCCATAAGGATTTTCATCAAAACCTTATCATCATTAAATAATTCTGCTTTTTTTGCCATCATCCAATGTTCGGCTGTTTTGTAGGTTACGTTTTCAACTTCAAAAGAACTTAACCACCACTGACTGAAGCAGGTTTTAGTAATCTTCCCGTCTTTAGTCGGCTGATGTCCCCAGAAAAATAAAAACTTACTTTCGGGAATTATATTTTCTATATCATATTTCATTTTTTCTATTATTGAAACAAAGAAGTGATCTCTTTAAAATCTTTTGAATCAGGTGAAAATGAACCGTAAATGGTTTCGAAATCTGTTGTCAGGTTTTCAAATTCATGTTCCTTTTCTAACTGATCCATGCAGGTTACAACCAAATTTCTTTTTGCCATTGGACTATAAGCAGCATCTAATTTTAAAGCATAATTCAGCAAATTATAATCAAGGTTCCCAAATCTGAGATGTTTTTGATATTCGTTGAAAACACAAGTTTCTTCTTCGTTGTTTTTTAATTGTATTTCTCCTTCATTAGGCATCCAGCCGTGACCGTGTCTTGTGGTATAACTTCTGGTTACGTAAAAAATGTTTACTTCATCAATATTTAGTTTATTACAGATTTCAATAGCATTTTTTGAAGTCGTATTAGCATACGTAACATTCGGGAAAACGCCATGATCCATGTCGAGAAGAATTCCCTGGCTTCCTTCAAAAATTAAATTATTATATTTTGAAAGGAAACTGTAATCAACAATATTCCATTTTATTTTATCAATTGCTTCGAGATATGCCTGAACTTCCTGATCGATGTCGGGTTCATTTAAAAAACCGTAGTAATAGGCAATTTGATTTAATTTTTCTAAAAGCATTTCTCGCGGCGCAATCAAATCAATCGCAAATAATTTGTACGGTCCTTCATTTCTTTTCATGGTTGAACCAATGCCTTTTCCGCAGGTTCCGTGATCTATGTTTCTTACGTTTCCACGATTGTGCCAAACATCAAAAGGAGTTGTGACTTTTGCTAAAGGATGAATGTACAAATCCAGATTAGCATTTTTTTCTTTTAATTCTTCTTTTTCGTTGTATAAAAAAAGCGGATGAATCGTACAGTGTTCGCTGTAATAAGATGGAAGACCGCGAAGTGCTCCGCTGGCAAAACTAGAATGAACGTGTTTTTTATCATCAATCATAACCGTATGCGCGGCTTGTTGTCCTCCTGAAAAGCGAATAACTATAGATTCAGGGTTTTGTTTTGCCAGAAAATCTGTTGTTATGCCTTTTCCTTCATCACCAAATCCTAAACCTATAACTATTTGCGCTGTTTTCATTTTTATTTATTTTTTTAATCTCGCAAAGACGCAGAGTTTTTAAAGCATTTCGATATTATCTAAACCTGTATCATTTGCATCAGAAACTGGTATGGTTCCTAAACCAGAACTTTTGTGTTTGTCGCAGATAATCTTTTTAATTACGTTTGGAATTTCTCTGTGATCTTCGATAGATAAACAGTTTTGACCTAATAATTCTTTCCATTCTACATCGGCATTAATCGCTTGTCCAGAATGCAGTACACTTATATGGTATACATCGTATCTTTTTTGGGCTTCTGCCAATAATTCAAGATGTGTATAAGTCTGTTGTCCCTGACCCATAATTTCTTTTATTGCTGACGCTGGAAGTGTTTTCAAACCTGGTTCATCTCCAACAGTAAATAGCAATCCCTTTTGACCTCTTTTTTCGAAAGCATCGGTTTTGGTGTGAAATGCTGCAAAATACCACGCTAAAAGATAACTTTCTCCAGCGTTTCCTCCGCCTCCACCTTCAATGTAAGTTCTCGTAAGCCACATATCGAGTTCTTCATCTCCAGATTCAAACTGTCCAACCTGAAGCGGATATCTGTCGCATTCGTGATCTCCAATTCCTAAAAATAAAAGTGCCGGATCCGGAACTCCTACCTGAATAATTCCTCCCATTAATTTTGGAAGTCCTTCTTTGATCAGTTCGTGCGGAATATGTCCCATACTTCCTGTAACATCCAATCCTAAAATAATTGGAACTGTATTTGGATGCACATCAGAATCTCTTGCTTCTCTAAAAATCACTCCGTTTGGGTTCATAGATTCATGAGCCATTCGTAACGCATTCTGTGTAAATATCTCACTAGCTGATTTGCTGGCATAACCTATTTTTTTTGCTCTGTCTTCACGAGCACCGAAATCATATCTTGTACCTCCCATAACTAAAATGTTTTACCAAATAAATACTCAAATCTCTTTTTTGTTACTTCAAACTGGATATTCAAATTTCTGATGGTCAGCGAAAGTTCCATATCTTTCTGCACAAAAGCTTCTGGCTGAAAATCGGCAAAGGTTAAACTGTTTTTATCCAGCGGACTGATATCGATCAATCCTTCTTGTTCTCTTTCTAAACGTTTTATTTTAAGTTCAATATCTTCAACTCGACGTCTGTATATTAATTCAGAATCTTCACCAATGGTTTTGGCTCTGTCTTCTCTTATCTGATCATTGTTTCTTTTTAAAGATTCAATAAATCTTGGTTTTAAATCGCTCATTGTTTTGTGGTTTTTGTTTCAGGTTTTCTTTGTTTCATGTTTCAAGTTGCATGCTGGACTTGAAATTTTGAAATTAAATCTGAAACGGTTAATAGCATTTTTTTAGTTTTTTTGTTTCAGGTTTCAGGTTTCAGGTTACGTCAAGAACTTGAAACCTGAAACTTGAAACTTCTCAAATTAGTTGATCTAACTTTATCACTTGAACGCTTTCGCCTTCAAAGTCTTTTACTGAATTGGTTGTAAAAATGGCATCGAAGCAGTTTAAAACTTCAAAACCTTTATTAAAAATTCCGTGGCTTACGGCTAAGTATAATTTGCCGGCATTTTTGTTTTTTAATTCTTCAGCCAAACCAACAAAAGTCCCGCCGCCGTCGCAAATGTCATCTACAATTAAACAATCTATTCCTTGTAAATCATCTTCGTATACTTTGAAACCAGATAATCTTCCAGTTTTTACGTCGCGGCTTTTACTGCATTCTACAACTTCAGCTCCTCCTAAAAATTCAGAGACTTTGTAGATTTTTTTAAGTGCGCCACCGTCTGGAGAAATCAATTTTACGTTTTCGCCAATTCTATTCAAAACTTCTTTGATAAAAGTGTAATTTGGAATTACAGTACTATTACTCAACAAAGCTGGAGTTACCTCTGAATGTGCATCAAAAACAAAAACTTTATTCAATTGTAATGCATTTATAATATCAGCATATACTTTTACAGATAAAGGTTCGCCCGGAATCATAACACGATCTTGTCTCGCAGCTGGAAAATACGGAATAAAGAGATCGATAATTTTTACGTCCATTCTTCGCAATGCATCAACTGTAATGCACAATAAACCTAAATCATTGAATGAATTTAATCGGTGCGTGATTGTTATTTTCTGATTTCTGTCGAAATCCGGATTGATTTTAATGTGTGGTTCTCCTCCAGAGAAAGTAAAACTTTGAAATTTGATTTCTTCCTGATTTTGAAAAGGAGCGAATTTGGGGTCGAGATTTAGTATCATAGTTTTTTAGTTTGCGTTAATTATACGCAAATGTAGAATTAAATTTTAAATAAACAATTTATTTTGTGTAAAAATTACGCAAACTTTATTTCGAAGTGAAAACCTTCTTTAGTTAATTCGTTATATTTCAACTTATTAAACCTAAAAAGTTTGGCAGGACGACCTGTTTTTATGGGGGAAAAATTTTCTGTTTGTTCTAAAATACCGTAGCTGAGTATTTTTTTTCTGAAATTTCGTCGATCAATTTCTTTTTCTAAAATGGTACAATACAGATTTTCGAGATCAGAAAACAAGAATTCTTCAGGAAGTAAATCGAAACCAATTGGCTCGTAAGTCAGCTTTGCTTTTAGTCTCTGAATTCCTTTTTCTAAGATTAAATTATGATCGAATGCTAAAGACGGAATTGCATTAATTTTAAACCATTGCACTTTTTCGGCGTCAGTATTAGCTTTAATTTCTAAGTTTGAAGCGTCAACCAATGCATAATAAGCAACAGAAATAACACGATTTCTAGAATCTCGATTAATATCATCTCCAAAAGTGTACAATTGCTCCATAAAAGTTAGCTGTACATTTGTTTCTTCATGCAATTCCCGAATAACTGCATCACTCAAAGATTCATTATCTTGAACTAAACCGCCTGGCAAAGCCCAGTATTTTTCTGAAGAACCAAATTGCTGCTGGATTAAAAGCACATACAACCCATTGCTTTTGTAACCAAAAACAATAGCATCTACAGCAATTCTAATATTTTGTAATTCTTTCATATTATAAAATCATATCGAACAAATATAACGAATGAGAGCCAATTTTATAATCTAATGCAAAAGCTTAAATTATAAAATTGGCTCATAAGTAGTATCTTTTATCTCTTATTCTAATTTATTGTAACCGTTCGTTTTGGACTGGAAGTACATTCTGAACCGTCTTTTTTAATTGTTACCGCAGCCGTTGCTGTATATTCGCCAGCAGCAGTATAAGTATGCGTAACCGCAGTTCCTGTTCCAACAGTTCCATCTCCAAAGCTCCATTTTACAGAACTTAGCGTTCCTGTTCCAGTATATTCAACGGAATAATTCATTAATTTCGGGTTACTAGTATCTGTAGAATTATGTATTTTAATGTAAATAGATTCTGCTAGACAATCAATAATTACTTCATCGTCATGTTTACTGCATGAATTACTAATAAACAAAACTGTAACAAGTACTAAAATGGATGCTATTTTTCTCATAATCAATCTTATTTATAGGAGTTTAATTAACTCAAAGTTATTATTTTATTGAATACCTCGAATCGCAAACAAAAAATCTACATTCTATTGCCGAAGAACATTTTCAGTTCTTTCTCAATAATATCAAAAAAAGATTTCAAATTATTGTTCTTGGGCGCTAATAAATACACAAACTCCTCTGGAACGTGAAAACTGTTCCATAACAATTGCAATTTATTTTCTTTTATTAATTTTCGAGCATTACAATTCCATGTTACAGCTACTCCATCATTTTTAGCAAGAAGCTTCAACATTTCAGATTCTGATGGAATAATATAATTTGGTACCATTGATGGTCTTTTTTTATTAAAAGCATGCAGCCAGAATAATTTTATATGCGGAATTCTAGCATCATGACTGTACCATTTCTGCCCGTTCAGCCATTGTTCTATTTCGGTAAAATTGTCTGCTTTTAATTTCTGGCGGAAATCTGTTATGTCCAAATTTGTCGGAGCAACCATTATCAATTTAATTTTTCCGACAATTTCATAAGTCGTATCAAATGTATCAAACCTTTTTGTGGTAATGGCAAAATCAAGTTTTTTGGCATCTACTAAGGCAAAAAGTTCATCGTTTTCTGCAAAAGTAAAATCGATCAAATCAAACTTTGAAATAAGAAGATCTCCAACGCAATTAAAAAGATGTTTTGAAATTCCAACCGAAATCAGTCTATTCGCATCTTCGGCTTTTGCCCTGAAACCAGCTTCGACACTTTCGAGGCGATCTAGCGCATCTATAATCAAATTATTCAGTAACTTAGCGTATTCGGTTGGTTCAACGCCTTTTGATTTTCTATTAAACAATTTATTACCAACATGTGCTTCAAGCATCGAAATCTGCTGACTTACGGCAGGCTGGCTCATAAATAACTCCTTTGCCGCTACCGAAAAATTACCGTTTTTATAAACTGCTTTAAATGTTCTGTACCATTCTAGATTTACCATGACATAAATTTATTTATAACAAACATAGTTTATTTTATTTTTACTGATATCACTTAAGCCGTAAATTTGTTTAAAATTTAATATTATGAAAAAAATAGCTTTACTCGCAATAATTGCATTTACAGCGACAGGCATTTCTGCTGTGGCGCAAAAATCAAATAAAAAAAGTATGAAAAAAGTATTATTTGTTGTAACCAGTAACAATAAACTGGGCAATACAGGAGAAAAAACAGGATTTTGGTCAGAAGAATTTGCTGCGCCTTACTATGAATTGTTAGATCAAGGAGTTGAAATTACAATTGCTTCTCCGCTTGGAGGACAGCCGCCAATTGACCCGAAAAGTGCAGATCCTGCATCAGCAACTGAAGACACGAAACGTTTTGACGCTGATAAAACTTTACAGGAAAAATTAAAAAATACTTTAAAACTTTCAACCGTTAACCAAAAAGATTACGATGCTGTTTTCTACCCTGGAGGACACGGTCCGCTTTGGGATTTAGTTGAAGACAAAAACTCTATCGCTTTAATCGAAGCTTTTTATACGAATAATAAACCAGTAGCTTTTGTTTGTCACGCTCCTGCGGTTTTGAAAAACGTAAAAGTAAAAGGTGAATACTTGGTAAAAGGTAAAAAAGTAACTGGTTTTACCAATACAGAAGAAGAAGCGGTTGGTTTGACAAAAGTGGTTCCGTTTTTATTGGAGGATGCTTTAACACAAAATGGTGCTAAATTTTCTAAAGGTGAAAACTGGCAGCCTTATGCAGTTGCAGACGGACTTTTGATTACAGGTCAAAATCCTGCATCGTCTAAACTAGTAGCTGGAAAATTATTACAAGAATTGAAATAAAGGTTCTGAGATTCTGAGGTGCTAAGATGCTAAGGTTTTACAAACTTTGGGGCTTAGCAGCTCAGAATCTTTGCAAACCAGAATGTTAAAAAAATTAAATAACATGCTGCTAAGCCTAAAAAGGAAAACCTTATAACCTCAGAACCTTAGCAACTTAGAACCTTAAAAAAATGCTCAACTTTGAATTATATAATCCGACGAATTTAATCTTCGGGAAAGGACAAATTGCGAAACTTTCGACATTAGTTCCAAAAGATGCTAAAATTCTTTTGGCATACGGCGGCGGAAGTATTTTTAAAAACGGAATTTACGATCAAGTAATCGCTAACTTAAAAGGTTTTGAAATTGTTGAATTTGGCGGCATAGAGCCAAATCCGCATTTTGAAACTTTGATGAAAGCGGTTGATGTTATCAAAGCTGAAAAAATTGACTTTATCTTGGCCGTAGGTGGAGGATCTGTTATTGACGGTGTAAAGTTTATTTCAGCAGCAGTTAATTTTGAAGGAAACCCGATTGATATTCTGCAAAAACGTATTCTAATTAAAGAAAATGCTATGCCTTTTGGGACTGTTTTGACTCTCCCAGCAACAGGAAGCGAAATGAATTCTGGATACGTGGTAACGATTGAAGCCACTCAAGAAAAACTAGCTTCTGGAGGAAGTGCTTTATTTCCAGTATTCTCAATTTGCGATCCAAATGTAATTGCATCTTTACCAAAAAGACAAATTCAGAACGGAGTTGTAGACGCTTATACCCACGTAATGGAGCAATATTTAACTTATCCACACGAAGGTTTTCTACAAGACAGAATTGCAGAGGGAATTCTACAGACTTTAATTGAAGTTGGGCCAGGAGTTGTCGAAAATCCAACAGATTATACTTTAGCTTCTAATTTTATGTGGAGCTGTACAATGGCTTTAAACGGGTTGATTCAAAAAGGTGTTCCAAGCGATTGGGCAACTCACATGATTGGCCACGAATTAACAGCACTTTACGGAATTGACCATGCGAGAACATTGGCGATTATCGGTC
This sequence comes from Flavobacterium sp. Root935, assembly GCF_001429295.1. Taxonomy (GTDB): domain Bacteria; phylum Bacteroidota; class Bacteroidia; order Flavobacteriales; family Flavobacteriaceae; genus Flavobacterium. The sequence continues at coordinate 252,812 of NZ_LMJL01000007.1, forward strand.
CAAGTTTGTACAATGTAATGTTTGAAACTAAAAAAGGAAAATTAGCCCAATACGGAAGACGTATTTTTAATCTTTCTGGTTCTGATGAAGAAGTGGCAAAAGAAGCAATTAACAAAACAGTTGAGTTTTTCCATACAATGGGAATGGATACCAAACTTTCTCAATACACACAAGATTATTCCAATACTGCAGATTTTATCGTAAATCGTTTTGACGAAAGAGGCTGGAAAGGCTTAGGCGAAAACCAATTGGTAACTTTAGATAAAGTAAAATCGATTGTAGAGCTTTCTTATTAAAGATAAATCCTAATTTAAAAAAAATCCAAATTCCAATCTACTTTGGAATTTGGATTTTTTTATTGGAATTTCATTAAAAAAGGCGTTCTTAACAAGTTTAGGAACGCCTTTTTAAAATACTAAAACAAAACTAACTAACTCAATTCTTTTTAAATTCATTAAAATTCTAATTTATAAAAACTTACAACGTGCCTTTTCATATTTTATTGTGTAGGTTAAAAATATTTTTTCATTTAAATTAGATTCACAATACTAATTCCCTTTATATTCAGGCTTTTCGATTATTTACCTTTTTTATTTTCTTTAACCATACATTTAAATTGAAAGAATTTACTTTAAAAAAATATTTTTAGAGGAATTTTAATTTTAAGAGACGAAATATATCCTGAAATTCAACTCTTTTAATGTTATCTCAAAATGTACAGAAGAATCATTTGATAAATTTCTTAAATCAGTCTTTGCTTTATTAGCACATTATTAAGTACTTTTGTTTTAAATTATTAAAATAATGAGCGAAAAATTAAAATTTGCAGTAATTGGAGGAGGAAGCTGGGCAACGGCAATTGCAAAAATGTTATGCGTTAATCTTTCAGAAATTGCGTGGTACATGCGTAATGATTCTGCGATCGAACATATTCAGAAATACAAACACAATCCAAATTATTTAAGTTCTGTTGAATTTGACACCAATAAGCTTAAATTGACCAATAACATAAATGAAGCAATTGAATACGCAGATTATATCATTTTTGCCATTCCATCTGCTTTTTTAGATGCGGAATTAAAAAATATGACTGTTTCTTTAGCAGATAAAATTATTTTTTCAGCTATTAAAGGAATTGTTCCAGAAACGAGTTTAATTGTAGGTGAGCATTTCCATATCCAATATGATATTCCTTATTATAATATTGGAGTTATCACTGGTCCTTGCCACGCAGAAGAAGTTGCTTTAGAAAGACTTTCGTACTTAACAATTGCCTGCGGAGATCCAGAAAAAGCTTGCATTGTTGCAAAATCACTTTCAGGAAATTATATTAAAGCCAAAATTTCAGATGATATTATTGGTACTGAATATGCGGCAATGCTAAAAAATATTTACGCAATTGCTGCCGGAATCGCTCACGGTTTAGGATATGGAGACAATTTCCAATCGGTAATGATGAGTAACGGAATCCGTGAAATGAAAAAATTCATCCGTAAAGTACATAAAATGAAACGTAACATTAATGACTCTGCCTATTTAGGCGATTTATTAGTTACAGGTTATTCTGTTTTCTCTAGAAACAGAATGTTCGGAAATATGATTGGAAAAGGATATACTGTAAAAAGTGCCATGATGGAAATGAGCATGGTTGCCGAAGGTTATTACGCAACAAAAAGTGCTTATAAACTAAATCAAGGCTACGGAGCAAAAACACCAATTATCGACGCTGTTTACGCTGTTCTGTACGAAGGAAAAGATGCAAAAACGGTTTTCAAGAAATTAACGGAATCTTTGGATTAAATTTTAGAAAATAGAAGCAAGAATAAAGAAGCAAGAGAAAAAACACTGAAATAAAAAAGAGCCAAACTGAATTTCAGTCTTGGCTCTTTCTTCTTTATTCTATTCTCTTAAATTCTATCCTCTTATCTCTTGCTTCTTGCTTCTTTAGCACTCTACTTCACCATCACACCTTCAACAAAAAGAATCGGCACTTCTTCCGTATTGTTTTCGTTGATTAAGTTCGATTTGAAAATGAATTTCTTATCGTATAAAGTGTTTCCAATGAAGAATGTCACCATAAATTCGTTGTTCAAAACCAAAAGACTTTTTTCTATCATTTCGATTTTCACCACAGAAACAGCGGGAACTTCAACAAAAGCATGACGCAGAATTGAAGTTTTTTTCATTTCGCCATCGATAGTTCCAAATGCTTTTGAAACCACCATAACGCTGTCTAAGTTAAAGTCACTATCATTAACTAAATAAGCGTACCATACTTTTTCCATAAAATCGTCGCTCCATTCCTGCACTGCGGCAAGAAATACGTTTTCAACTTCTGGAATTATTATATCTTTTTTCATTTTTATTAAAAGCTTTAAAACCTTTGTCAAAGCCTAAACTTCAACAAAGGTTTATTATATTATGACACTACATTAGACAACAGAATAATCTAAAATCTACATTCTAAAATCTAAAATTGCAAATTATATATTTGATTTAAACTGCTCTAAGAAACGAACATCGTTTTCATAAAACATACGGATATCGCCAATTTGGTATAAAAGCATTGCAATACGCTCTACTCCCATTCCAAAAGCAAAACCGTTGAATTCATCTGGATTGATATCACAATTTTTCAAAACGTTTGGATCTACCATTCCGCAGCCTCCAATTTCAAGCCATCCAGTTCCTTTTGTGATTCTGTAATCGGTTTCGGTTTTTAAACCCCAATAGATATCAATTTCAGCACTAGGTTCTGTAAATGGGAAATAAGACGGACGAAGACGAATCTTAGATTTTCCGAACATTTCTTTTGTGAAATAAAGTAATGTCTGTTTCAAGTCGGCAAAAGATACATCTTTATCAATGTACAATCCTTCCACTTGATGGAAAATACAATGAGAACGAGATGAAATTGCTTCGTTACGGAAAACACGTCCTGGAGAAATCGTACGAATTGGCGGTTTATGATTTTCCATATAACGCACCTGAACAGATGATGTATGCGTACGCAATAACACATCAGGATTAGTCTGAATGAAAAATGTATCCTGCATATCACGCGCCGGATGGTATTCTGGTAAATTTAATGCCGTAAAGTTATGCCAGTCGTCTTCAATTTCTGGTCCTTCAGAAACATTGAATCCGATATTAGCAAAAATATCTATAATCTGATTTTTAACGATAGAAATCGGGTGGCGTGAACCAATAATTACTGGTTCTGCAGCACGAGTCAAATCACCAAAAATACCTTTTGATTCCTCTTTGCTTTCAAGTTCTTCCTGAATAACTCTTACTTTTTCTTCGGCAACCGCTTTTAAAGTATTTATAACCTGTCCAAAATCCTTTTTCTGATCGTTTGGAATATTTTTAAATTCAGTAAAAAGTTCTTTCAATAAACCTTTACTGCCTAAATATTTAATACGGAATTGTTCTAAAGATTCTTTATTTTTATCATTAAAGGCTTTGGCTTCCTCTATATGTTGTTTTATCTTATCTATCATTTTCCTTCAATAATTGAGATACAAATTTAGTGTTTTTAGTTTAAAGTGTGCAGTCACAGTCGCAGTTTTAGGTTTTCCGTAAATTATTTTATGAGATTTAACTTTTCTTCAACTTGTTTAATCTTTACATGCCAATAATCTAAACCTTCTTGATTGGTTACTATTTCCTTTTTGTAATTAGGAGAGATACTGCTTAATTTATGCCCGTTTTTATTTAAATCCCGTTCTTTTTCTTGTTTTGTTGTGGGTTCGATTCTAGTGCGCCAAAAATCCATATTTTCAAGATATCTTTTTTTAATCTCTTCAAAATATTCAATTATTTTTTCTTTTGAATTCGGAATATAACCTGGGCCGCTGCAGCCACAGGAATGAAATGTAATTCCAACTGAATATAAGCTTTTAAGATGTTCCCATTTTTTGACATCGTCTTTTTTAGGCGATTCAAAATCTAGTCCCATACTCGCCATTAATTCTGCACACTCTGGACATTTGGCTTCAAAAACGGATTTTTCTCCTTTTTTAATATCACTCATCAATCTTCTTTTAAATGTTTTTCGACAATTAAAACAAGCATAATGAGGTTTATAAGATGTCATAGCGTATCTGCACATTTTTTTAATTTTATTCTTAGTTTTCAGTAACAGTTTACAGTCTCAAGCACTGAAGACTGAGACTGCAACTGTAAACTAATCCCGAAGTGTCGGGACTACTCAATAAGTTTTCTTTCTAAAAAATAATTTACAATTGCTTCTTTCATTAAAACCGATTGTTCTCCTGCTTTTAATGGCGGCAATTCTTCTTTTACTTTGTAATGCGGCCAGCCTTCAGCGTCAAAAAAATCGAATTCATAAAATCCGTAAGGCTCAAGCAATCTGCAGATGGCGATGTGCATTAGGTTGAGTTTTTCATCTTTTTTGAATTCGCGGTGCAATTTTCCGAGCTCCTGAACTCCTATTAGGTAAATAATGGCATCTAAATCTAAATCTTCGCCTTGCGAAAACTGATTAGATAGTATTTCAACGAGCTTTTCCCATCGCTCTTTTAATTGTGTATCTCTAGACATTGTATGATTTTAGATTGTTGATTTTAGATAAGATTGCTCAAAAATTCAATTCTGAAGAGGGGCAGAATTACAATCTGTATTCTAAATTTGATTTGCAAAGATACATAGTTCAAATTCAATGTGCCTAAAAAAAATTAAACACATAAAATTACATTTGCCATCAAAGTCATGAACCTTTGTCTCTCTGCACCTGTGAACCTTAAAAAAACATATATTTGCGGCTTTATTAAACACACAGAAAACATGAGTTTTTTTGATATTATTGTTGCCGCACTTCTGGCTTTTAGTTTATACAAAGGAATTAAAAATGGACTTTTTGTAGAAGTTGCTTCTTTTATTTCGCTGTTATTAGGAATTTATCTTGCCATTAAATTTTCTTCTTTAATGACTGGAATGATTTCAAAACATGTTTCTTGGAATCCAACAAATATTCAGCTTACGGCTTTTATCTTAACGTTTATTCTGGTTGTAATTGGCGTTTATTTTCTAGCTAAAATATTAACCGGAATTGCCGATTTTGCCATGCTGGGATGGATGAACAAATTAGGAGGAGGTCTTTTCAGGATTTTAAAAACCATTCTTATTTTAAGTGTTTTTATCGCTTTGTTCGAAAAAATCAATTTCAATAATACTTTCGCTAAAAAAGAAACTTTAGACAATTACATTTTTTATAATCCAGTAAAGAAAGTTGCCGCTTTTGTGTATCCATCAATCGAAAAATGGTACGAGACTTTTAAAAAGGAACATTCTGAAAAACCAGAAGAAAAAGAAACTTCTGAATCTGAAAAAGAATAATTCGTATATCAACCCGACAGGTTTTATCCCGAGGCTTCGGGACAGTCGGGTTTCTTATTAACGACAACAAAATTATATATCGCTCCGCTGGAGCTTTAGTATTTACGCTTATTTATTTTGCTACAAATATTTCGCTTCTCCGAAGCTTTTTTTAAATAACCCTAAAAGGTTTACAAACCTATCGAGTTTGTTTTTATACATATCTTTTATTTTATAAAGCCTCAGAGAGGCAAAATATTTATAGAAATTTAAATCGTGTGAATGTAAAAAAGCTCCAGCGGAGCGACATATATTTCGGTGCTCTGGAGCTTTTTTACAATCTAGATAATATTTTTTCTATAAATATTTCGCTTCTCCGAAACTTTTCTAAAAATACTATTTAGAATTTGATTTCTAGGCTTTCTCCTTTTTTCAAAACAATCTCTTGTTTTTTATCACCGAAAATCACAGTTGTTTTTCCTCCATTTTTAGAAGAAATAATTACTTTTTGCGGTTTTTTATTATTCCAAGTCATTTCAATTTCGAATCCTCCTCTTGCGCAGATACCACTTACAGAACCTTCGTCCCAAGCATCTGGTAACGCAGGAAGCAATCGGATTTCGTTTTCATCTGACTGAACTAACATTTCTGCCACCGCTGCTGCACCTCCAAAATTACCATCAATTTGAAATGGCGGATGTGCGTCGAATAAATTCGGGTATGTTCCTCCTCCTCTTCTTGGTTTTTCTGTTTTCTTTCCGTCGGGATCTACATAGCGAAGTAATTCACGATACATTTTATAAGCACGATTTCCGTCCCAAAGCCTCGCCCAAAGATTAATTCTCCAGCCTTTTGACCAGCCTGTAGTTTCATCGCCTTTTATTTCTAAAGTCTTTCTTGAAGCTTCAGCCAAATCAGGTGTTTTTAAAGGCGTGATATGATCACCAGGGAAAAGTCCGAATAGCTGTGATTGATGGCGGTGTTTTGGATCATTATCATCCCAATCAAAATACCACTCTTGAAGATTTCCTTTTTTACCAATTTGATACGGATAAAGCTTTGAAAGCGCTGTTTCTAACTTTGCTCTAAAATCAGCATCTGTATTCAGTACTTTTGAAGCTTTTATTGTTTTATCAAAACATTCACGAATCATAGCCAAATCGGCTGTTCCACCGTATAAAGTAGCTCCAACAAAACCATCTGCCAGTTTATATTGATTTTCTGGTGAAGTTGATGGCGACGTAATGAGATTTCCGTTTTTATCTGTTACAAGCCAGCCCAAACAAAATTCGGCTGCGCCTATCATTAACGGATATCCTTCTTTTTTCAAATAGGCTAAATCTTGCGTAAAAGTGTAATGTTCCCAAATGTGTGTGCTCAACCAAGCGCCCGCAATTGGCCAGCAAGCCCACATTGGATCTTCTTTTCCAAATTGCCCAACTGGATTGGTCATTGCCCAAATATCCGAATTATGTGCCGCTGCCCAGCCTTTATTTACTCCGTAAAAAGTCTTAGCCGTAACTTTTCCTGTTACCGAAAGATTTTTAATAAAACTCAAAAGTGACGAATGCATTTCGGAGAGATTAGTGTTTTCTGCCAGCCAGTAATTTTCTTCCAGATTGATATTCATGGTATAATTACTACTCCACGGCGGACTTAAATGCGGATTCCAAAGTCCTTGCAAATTGGCCGGAACGCCCAAAGTTCTTGATGAACTAATTAGCAGATAACGTCCAAAATTGAAATACAAAATTTCTAGATTTTTATCTTCTTTTCCGTCAGCGTAGCGCAATAAACGTTCGTCTGTTGGTAAATCTGGAGCGGTTGTTTTTCCTAAATCTAAATTTACACGATTAAAGAATTTTTGATAATCGGCAATATGGGATTCTTTTACTTTATCGAATGGTTTTGCATAAGCTTTGTTTAAATTTTGCAATGCAATTGACACCTCATCTAAACCTTCTGTTGCGGGATTTTTATCAAAACCATTAAAACTTGTGGCAACAGAGACATAAATAGTAGCTTCTGTTGCATCTTTTAAACTTAAAGATTCTCTCGAACTTGTAACTTTTCCATCAGTTTTTTTGATTTGGATTAAAGTCGTAAATCTTGTTCCTCTTTCTTTTATGTCTAAATATTTGGGTAAAACGGTATATCCAGCATTTTCATGAATTGGTGCAGAACCTGTTAAAACCAAAATATTGTTTCGCACTTCAACATTTGATTTTAAAAGACTTTTTAAATTGACATCAAAATTTAAAGCGCCTTTTTGGTCGGCTGTCAATTTGATGATCATAATTTGATCTGGAGCCGAAACAAAATATTCACGCGTATATTTTATGCCGGCCATTTCGTAACTTACTTTGGAAATCGCGTTCGAAAGATCCAGTTCCCGATGATAATTTACTGCTTTGCCTTTTTCGGAATTATTGATTTCTAATGTTCCTAAAGGCGCATACGATTCGGAGTTTTTTCCCTGAACTTTTTTATTTAATTCTTCAGCCAGTTTATAGTTCTCGTTTTTTAAAGCCTCACGAATGGCTGGAATGTTTTTATACGCATCTGGACTCATATTGGCATTTACAGGCTCGCCTGACCAAAGCGTAATATCATTCAAATAAATTTTATCCGAATTGGCGCCTCCAAAAACGGTTGCTCCCATTTTTCCATTTCCTAAAACTAAGCTTTCCTCAAAGAATTCTGCAGGCTGATTGTACCATAAAACATTTTTAGATTGGGCAGAAACGTTTGTAAAGTAAGATGTGAGAAGTAAGATGAGAAATGTTTTTTTTATCATATCTGTATTATCTTATCCTAACAGGTTTTTAAAACCTGTTAGGTATTTATTGAATATCTAAAACTAATAAAAATCTATGTCATACCTAACAGGTTTTGGAAACCTGTTAGGATAGAAATCAGATGTTCCTACGGAACAATATTGCATTGTTAATTTTTTACAACGGATTTCATCCGTTGCAACCGATGAATTGTTCCTAACGGAACATTTTTAATTTATTTTTCATTCAAACAAGTTTCGAAAACCGTCCAAATTACCTTTACTTCTGACTAATTACTAAGGACTAATCACCAAGAACTAATCACTAAGGACTAAGAACTAAGAACTAAGAACTACTTACTAACCGAATACTTTTCATTCGCCGTAATCATTTCCCAATTATCGGTTCGGAAAGGTGATGCAGGGAATTTTTCTTTATTGAAAAGATTGATTGCCGTATCATCATCTGCCCAGCCGTAATGAACTGCTACAGGATTTTGAACTTTATCGCTTGAAACAATGATTTTGTTGTCTTTAATTATCGCTTTCGCGGAATGAAAAACTTTGTCTGCACCCGCTATTTCAAAGCCTTTTAATTCATCGTTATTTGGCGTTGATAGCCCACTGCCAATGTTATCAAAAGTCAAAATGATCTGATTTCCTTTTATTTCTTGAGACTTATAAGTTGGTCCGCTGTGAACTTGTTTTTTACCGTAAATATTGTTCATCGCAACTGCCGCCAAACGCAAACCGATATCTTGTTTGTTTGTTGGGTGAATGTCTTTTGCGTTACCAATATCGGTTGTAACCACCATTCCGGTATTTTTCAATTTTAAAGTTTCAGATTGTGCTTCGCGAAGTTCTGCCCAGCGGCTTCCTTTTTGACTGTTGCCGCCAAATTCGTCGAAAGTTGACAATTGAACAAAGTAAAAAGGAAAATCTCCTTGTTTGAATTTCGTTCTCCAATCTTTGATCATTAACGGAAATGACTTTTTGTATTCTGCTGCTCTCCAAACATTGGCTTCACCCTGATACCACAAAACGCCCTGCATCGCATAAGGAACCAACGGATTTACCATTGCATTGTACAATAATGAAGGATAACTGTTTGGCGAAATTGCAATTTTTACCTGCACAACATTAAACTTCCAAAGCCCGTCAAGTGGAAGGTTTGTGTCTTTAAAATCGATTTTTAAATCAGCTGGATCGCCGTAGATGCCGCCACCTCCGCTGTAATCTGTAATTCTAACTGCTATTACGTTGGTACCTTCTTTCAAGACATTTGCAGGAATTTTATAAACTCGTAGTTTGTCCCAAAGATTATTCGTGCCAACTTCAACTCCGTTTACATAAGTTTTGTCTTCATCGTCAACTTTTGCTAAATGCAAAACAGCTTCTTTTTTGGCTTGTTCTGCTGTTAAAACAATTGTTTTTCGCATCCAGACGATTCCATCGATATTGCCAATCTTCTGATTTTCCCAAAGTGAGGGCACTTTTATTTCCGGCCAGTTTTTATCCTGAAAATTTAGATCTTTGAATTGGTTTTCATTTTCCATAGAAACATCAAAACCTTGTACCTTTTTGAGATTATCTAAAACTGATTTCTTATAAATTTCAAAAACCGAATCAATATCTACTACTGGAACATCTGCAATCATCGCTTTAAATTCCGGGCTGTTTTGAAAAGCTTCACGGCTTGTCCAAGTTTCTACGTTTGTTCCGCCCCAAGAAGTATTGATGATTCCGATTGGGATTTTTAATTCTGCATACAATTTTCTAGCGAAATAATAACCCACTGCTGTAAAATTACCAACGGTTTCTTTGTTGGCTGCTTCCCATTTTCCTTGTTTCAAATCGTCTTTTGGAGTACCACTTAAATCTTGGGCGACACCAAAATGACGAATCATTGGATAATTAGAATCTGCAATTTCTTTTTCGGCATTCATGGTTTTATAAACCTGAAATTCCATATTCGACTGACCACTGCAAATCCAAACTTCGCCGACCAAAACATTTTTGATGGTGATTTTATTTTTTCCGATGATAATCAATTCGAATGGTCCACCAGCTTTTTCTGGACTTAAATTTACTGTCCATTTTCCGTTTTTATCGGCTTGTGTTTTCTTAATTTGTTTGTTGAAGTGAATTTCTACACTTTCATTTGGATCTGCAAAACCCCAAATCGGGATTTGCTTATCTCTTTGAAGCACCATTCCGTCAGAGAATATTAAAGGCATTCTCACATTAGCATTTGATAAAACACTAAATATCAGAAAAATAAAAACTAATTTTTTTTTCATTTTTTCTATTTTGAATATTTTTAACCCTATAAATGATATAAGTTATTTTAAGTTCTAATTTAATATTGTGTTTAAATTTACTTATATCACTTATGTGGTTAACTACATTTATTATTGTAATCCTTCTATTAAGGCGTTTAAAGCCTGGGTATCAAAAACAGTATTATTGCTTCTATTGAAGATTCCGAAACCGTTGTTTCCTATGCTTCCTTCATCCCAATAAAATGGTAATAATCCGTTTGCTTTTGCTGTTTTTACAACTGTTTTTAAATAATAAGCTCTTGAATTTAAATGTAAAGTCAGAGCGTCTCCAGTTAAAGTTGTTCTTCGGATTGCTCCAAATTCTCCTAATAAAACTGGAATTCCTTTATCTACAAACTGCGTTTTCATTAATTTGAAGTTTTTCTCCAAATCTGCTTCCTCACCCCAAGTGGCATTTCGTTCTGTATCGGTTGTAGAGTGAAAACCAGTTCCCCAATAATAAAACATTTTACCCCAAGTTTCGTCTTTGGTTAAACCAGCAAAGTTCCAAGGTGAATAATAATGCACTTCGACCATCATTCTGCCAGTTACTTTATCTACTGGCAATGTAGTCATTAATTTGTTTGTTTTTTCGATATCTGTTGTCGGCCCTTGAACGACTAAAACACGAGAAGCATTTTTTCCTCCAGTTGAACGAACTGCATCAATAAAAGTTTGGTGGTAAGAAGTTAAAACTGCCATTTGAGCAGCATCTTCAACCGATGGTTCGTTGGCGCTTGCAAAAAGCAAATGCTCATCGAAACCTCTTAAATGTGTTGCAATTTGTTCCCAAAAAGCTTTTTGTTTGGCGTTGTTTTCTACTTTTTTAGCTTCGGTAATATTGTTTTCCAGCCATCCGCCGTCCCAGTGAATATTAACCAAAACATACATATCATTATCCACGCAGTATTGCACTACTTCTTTCACTCTGTTCAGCCATTCGGTTTTAATTTTTGCTGTTGAAGCATTTTCTAAATTCTGATTCCAAGAACACGGAATTCTGATGGCATTGAAACCTTTTGCTTTTACAGCATCAATCAGCTCTTTGGTAACTTTTGGATTTCCCCAAGCGGTTTCACCTCCAGTTGCTTCCAAAGTATTTCCGATATTCCATCCGAGTTTAATCTTAGCTGCCAATTCAACTGCTGAACTTCCCATTCCAGAGGCATCTGCCGCAATTGGATTCGTATTATAACTTGGGTACAAACTTCCTGCTGCCTGAGAAATCAAAATTTCTGAAGCATTCCCTTCTGTAGAAGTTAATTTCAATACTGTCTTTCGTACTGCTGTATCTACATTTTCTGAAGCCGTAATTTTTACAATCGTGCTTCCTGAAGTCCCAACTGCTTGACTTAATTTTATCCAACTTGCGGGATTACTTAAAGTCCAATTTGTTGCATTAGAATTAATAGTAATCTCAACTGTAGTTTCTTTACTTTCAAAATCAATTTTATTAATGCTCGAAACAACTGTCTTTATGGATACAGGATTTGTATCTTCTTTCTCAGAACTACAGGCTAAAACTCCTAAAAAAGCAAAACACATGGCAAAGCTTAACAGATAATCTTTAATTGTATTTTTCATGTTATTTGGTTTGGTGGTTAACATCAACGCCAGCTTTAAAAGGGCTGGCGTTAATTATAGTTAGATTTTATCAAAAAAGAACAGCGGTTATTTTACTGTTACTTGAATTTCTTTTTTAATATCTCTAGAAGAAGTTCCAATTTTGATAGTGTATTTTCCTGGCTCAACTGTCCATTTTTTAGAGGCAACATCGTAATAAGCCAATTCTTTTACTGGAACTTTAATAGTTACTTTTTCAGAGCCTCCTGCTTTCACAGAAGCTTTTTTGAAACCTTTTAGTTCTTGTGCTGCACGGGTAATTTTAGAATCAGATTTTGAAGTGTATAGTTGCACTACTTCTTTTCCGTCTACTTTTCCAGTGTTTTTAACCTCAACTGTAACTTCAATTACCTCATTTTGAGCGTAAGATTCTTTATTTGCTTTTGCATTATCAAGCGCAAAAGTTGTGTATGATAATCCGTAACCAAAAGGATATAAAGGAGCCACATTTTTAGTATCAAACCAACGGTATCCGATTAAGATTCCTTCAGCATAATTTACAGTCTTATCTCCAGGGAAACTGTTTGTTGCATGTGCAGGAGAATCTTTTAATTGTTTAGGCATTGTCCAAGGCAATTTTCCTGACGGATTTACTTTTCCTAAAATTACATCTGCTAAAGCATTTCCGCCTTCAGAACCATTGAACCAGCTCCAAACTAAAGCAGAAGATTTCTGGCTTACTTCATTAATATCAAAAGGAGCTCCGGCAATCATCACTACAATAGTTTTAGGATTAGCAGCAGTTACTTTTCTAATCAATTCTTCTTGTCCGAAAGGCAAATGCAAATCTCTTCTATCTGATGCTTCTGTCTCATAATCACGGTTTGAACCCGCAAAAATGATCGCAACATCAGAATTTTTAGCTGCTTCTACTGCTTCTTGTACTTTTGCATCGTCTAATTTATCGATGGTTACTGGACCGTTAGCTGTAATATTTCCTAAATTGCCTTTGTTTCTTTCATCATAACGCTCTAAATATCCTTCTGCGTAATTGATTTTAACTGATGAAGGAAGTCTGTTTTTAAGACCTTCTAAAGGCGTAACTTCTCTTTTTGTTTTAACTCCGGCACCAAATCCGCCTAGAGCATTTTTCTTTGTTGCATTGTTTCCAATAACGGCAATAGATTTCACTCCGTCTAGTTTTAATGGTAATGCATTATTATCGTTTTTCAACAACACGATTGCTTCTGCAGCAATTTTGTAAGCATCTTGGTAATGCGCTTCGGTTGCAATGCTTCCTTTGGCACGAGTTCCGCCACCCATTGCTTTTACTTGAAACAGTGTTCTTAAGATACGTTTTACGTGAAGATCAATTTCTTTTTCAGAAACTTCTCCCGATTTAACGGCTGCAATTAATTTATCGGCTAAGAAAAATTCGTTGAATGGTTTTGGTGTTCCCATTTCAATATCTAAACCATTTTTTAAGGCTTTTGCTGTCGAATGCACCGCAGCCCAGTCAGAAACTACGATTCCTTTAAATCCCCATTCATCACGAAGGATTTTATTCAGCATATAATCATTTTCACATAAATATTCGCCTCTAAATTTATTGTAAGCGCCCATTATACTGTATGCTTTTGCTTCTTTTACTGAAGCTTCAAAAGCTGGAAGGTAAATTTCACGAAGTGTACGCTCGTCAATTTGTACATCGACAAAATCACGATTCGTTTCCTGATTGTTTGCTGCATAATGTTTTACGCAAGCCATTACGTCTTTTTCTTGTAAACCAACGATCAAAGGCACGGCGATTTTTTTATTCAAAAACGGATCTTCAGACATGTATTCGTATGTTCTTCCTCCAAGCGGTGTTCTCACCATATTGATGGCTGGCGAAAGTAACATATCTTTGTCTCTGGCACGTAATTCTTCTCCTAAACTGGTTCCAAAAGTATGCGCCATTTCTGCGTTCCAAGTTGCTGCCAAAGCGCCTCCTGCAGGATAATAAGTTGCAAAGTCGTTTGTCCATCCCGCTGGAGCCCAATTGTCGCGTGAGATTTCTTCACGAACTCCTAGAGGACCATCGGCCATTTTTAATTCTGGAATTCCTAAACGTTTTACGCCTGCATTGGCAAACATGCTGTTCCCGTGAAGCATTCCTATTTTTTCTTCTAATGTCATCTGCGAAATCAGTTTGTCGATTTCCGCATCATGATCTGTGCTTATTTCTTTTCCTACGTATTCTTCTGTCTCTGCTGTATTTGAAGCTAACGTTTGTGCATCATTTTTACATGAAGTAAACAATGCAAAAACAAGAGCTGCCGAAAGGAATATCATTTTGTTTTTCATAGATAGTTAGATGTTTTTAGATTTAAAGATTTCTGATACCTCACACATGATCTTTAAATACCGTTAATATTATATGTTTGTGGTTTTTTGTCTATTGTTTTATCAAATTTAGAAAAACAACGTCGTTTTCATTGATTTTGAATTCTCTGCTGAACGTTCCTTTTGCATCAATTGTTATTTTTTCTGTTGCAATTGGATCGCCGTTATTTTTCTTTTTCATATTATTTACCTGCTCACGCGTCAACTGACTTGGTTTGTTTAAAGCCAGATAATCGGCATAAACGTCATTTACTTTGTAACCTACTTTATAGATTTCTAAAGTATATTTTCCTTTCTGCATTCCGTCAATTTCTACCTTTACTTTTCCTTTTTCTTTTGATGGAAGATCCTGAACGTAATAGGTTTGATTCCAAACTTTCTCGCCCGGATGTGTATTGGTAAAATCCCAAAGTAAAATTTGTACATCGCCTTTTGTATTTTTAGAAGTCCACGAAGCTTTATCCGAATTTTGAAGTTCTGTTTCTCCCAATTTGTTCAAAAACTGATACGAAAAATAAGCTGGCTTTTTAATTCCCTGCGTATTCAACAATCCGAAGCCGCCATGAAAAGGCGTAAATCTTGGCCCTGGTTCTTCAAAAATATCTGTAAAAACCCAATACGACATGGAGTTTGCAGCATTGCCGACTTGTTTTAATTTCTGCAGAATATAAGCTGCCGAATGATAACTGTCGTGAATTGGATCTGCAGGCGTATAAGACGAACTCCACTCTGTGTAATGCAGTTCTAAATTGGGTTTCGCCGAATTCGTAATCTGCTTACGCGAATTAATAACGTCTCCGCTAATACTGTTTTCATCTGGACTTAAAACGGTTCCAGAAGTCCCGAATTCATCCAAATATCCTTGGTTTACACCATAAGTATGCGTCGAGATAAAATCTAAAGGCACATTGTTTTTAGCACAAAAATCGATTGTTTCGGGAACCCATCCTGCTCCTGCTGTTGCTGGTCCGCCCACTTTGTAATCTTTGTTTACTGCTTTTACACCGCGGGCAGCATAATCATACAATTTAAAATATTCTGCCTGAGTTCCTGTCCAGAAACCTGGTGTTAAATTTGGTTCGTTCCAAACTTCAAAATACCATGTCTTTACTTCTTCAACTCCGTAACGTTCTGTAAAATGCGCAGTTAAATTTTTGATTAAATCTTCCCATTTTTTATAATCTTTTGGAGGCGTCACATTTCCTTTCCACCAAAAAATAGTTTCTTTTCCGCTTGCCAATGCATTCGGCATAAAGCCTAATTCAACAAAAGGTTTCATTTTCAGACTCACAATATAATCGAACAAAACGTCTACGTATTGGTAATTGTATTCTGGATTTCCTTTTGAATCTTCACGGTAAACTGCCATATCATCAGACAATAAACCATGAAAACGAATGTATTTAAAATCGCATTCTTTTTTTACCAAAGCCAATTGCTGCTGCCAGTCGGCTCTCAAACCTTCGTTTGCTCTTCCGGCACCAATGCATTCTTTAAACATGGTGTTTAATTTTCCAGCCGATTTGTTGTAATCTACTTTTATCGTTCGGTTTTGTGCCATCAAATGGACTGAAGTAATTAAAACTGCTGCTATTAAAAGTTTTTTCATTTGGAAACTGTTTTTGTTATTATCCTAACAGGTTTTTAAAACCTGTTAGGTATATTTCAACCAATCTAAAAAGCTTTTTAGTTATGTGATGTGACATTGATACCTAACAGGTTTTGAAAACCTGTTAGGATAGCATAATGATTATAATTTTTTGAATCTTACTGCACCACCTCCGGCACCGCCTAATTTCAATTGTAATTTATCTGAAGCTTTTACTGTTTTCTTCGAAATTGCCACTGCTTCTGGATTGTGTGTTTGATCTGTTCCTTCAGCATCTACATAAATCTGTGCTTCGTAAGTTGCATTTGGATCTAAGAATGATAATGAAACTTCTACATTTCTTGGTTTTTCATTTGTCAAAGTTCCTAAATACCAGTCGGCACTGTTTCTGTCTTTTCTAGCTGTTGTAATGTATTCACCAATTTTTCCTTCTACAATCTTAGTGTCTTCCCAATCTGTTGGAACATCTTTTAAGAATTGTAAAGCTGGTTTTCCTTCGTAATTTTCTGGAAGATCTGCCAGCATTTGAATTGGAGAATAAAGCACTACATACAATGCCAACTGCTGTCCCACTGTTCCTTGGATTCTTTTTCCTGGGTAACCTTGTTTTACCTCAACATCGAAAATTCCAGGCGTAAAATCCATTGGGCCAGAAAGTAATCTTGTAAATGGAATGATACTTAAGTGGTTTGGCGGATTTCCTTCGCTCCACGCGTTATATTCTTGTCCGCGTGCTGCTTCTCGCGAAACCATGTTTGGGAAAGTTCTTCTTTCTCCAGTATCTTTAATTGATTCGTGGTATAAAACTGCTAAATCGTACTGTGCTGCTTTTTCTAAAATGTATCTGAAATAATTCACTCCAAACTGTCCGAAGTGCATTTGTTTCATGTTCAATTTAGAACCAACGTGACCAATTTTTACTGTGTGAATTCCTAGTTTTTTGTATAAGGCAAAACCTTCATCTACTTGTTGCAAGTAATTAATCAGGTTTGAACCTGTTTCGTGATAACCGATTAATTCGACGTTTTTGCTTTTTCCGTAAGCGACTACTTTTTCTAAATCAAAATTGTCTGCACTTTTTGTAAAGCTGAACATGTGCATACGGTTTTCGTACCATCCTGGTGTCCATCCTTTATTCCATCCTTCGATCAATAAATGATGGAAACCTTCTTTTGCTGTAAAGTCGATATACGCTTCGGCGTTTTTAGTTGTTGCACCTTGTTTATCGCTTTCCCAGAACGTGTATTTTCCGATGTGCATTCCCCACCAGATTCCTAAATATTTATAAGGTTTGAAATAACTGTTTGTGTTTTTTAATTTGTTTGGTTCATTCAAATTTAAAACCAAATATGATGTGATCAGTTCACCTGGATTTTCTCCAATTTGAATGGTTCTCCAAGAAGAGGTGAAAGTATCTTTTACACGAACTTTTACACCATCTGGCCATGGCACCAAATCCGATTTTAATTCTGTTCCTTTATTGTTTACCAAAGTCATACTTGCAAAATCTATCAAGTTTGCTTCGTGAAAACTTAGAGCCAATCCGCTTTTACTTTCTATTGTTAATGGAGTTAAAACGGTGTCTAGTGTGCTTACCGGCGCATCTTTGAAAAGATATTCGTCGCGGTTTTCTCTATTTGCCGGAATCCACCATGCTTTTCCATCTTCTTTTAAGTTAAAAGTCGTTTTTTCATCCATGATGAAAATACTGTCTTTTACGTTTTGTTTTGGATAGACATATCGAAACGCCACTCCATCGTCGAAAGCACGGAACTGGATTTGCAATTTTCTCTTGTTTCCAGTTTTTTGCTGTAAATCAACTACAAGCTGATTGTAATTGTTTCTGATGTTTTTCTTTTCTCCCCAAACTTGTTCCCAAGTTTCATCAAACGAAGAAGTTTTTACTCCCTTAATTTCAAAATTTGAACTTAAATCTTCATTTCCTTTTAGTAAAAACCCTAAATCAGAAGGTGTTATTACTTCGGTTTTTCCGTGTGAAACGGCATATTTTGGAGCGTTTTTTACTAACTCAAATTTGATTTTATTTTGTCCGTTTGGCGATGCCAGTTCGTAAGCGTTTTTGTTTTTCTGACTGTAGCCAATTACTGCTGAAAACAACACGGCTGGGAGAATTAGATAGTTTTTCATTGTTTTTTGGTATTATATTTTTTTTGCCACTGATTTAAAGGATTAAAAAGGATTTTTCTTTATGATTTTTTCACGCAGATTCTGCAGATTTTTGCAGATTTTATTTTAATCCTTTAATCTGTGGCTATTTTTTTGCCACGAATTACACCAATTATCACAAATACAATTCGTGGAAATTCGTGTAATTTGTGGCTAACTTTTTTATTTTGCCCACTCGGTTTTAAAAGTGGTTTTTCCGTTTAATGGATTTCCAGTTACTTCAAAATTGTTTCCGTTTTTGGTCACTTTTATTTCTTGTACTGCATCGCCTTCTGGTAAAAATACTTTAGCTGTTGCCGAAGTTGTTTTGTCGCTTGCGTAAACTTTCAATGTCAGTTTGCTCCAATCCATATCTTTTGTAGACTGCGCTAAACCGATGTGTGGAATCGCAGTTCCGTCTTTAATTAAAACTACAATTGGCACTTCGCCAGCTTTAATTTTATGCCATCCCGATTGGTATACTTTTTTAGTTTGATAATCGATCCAAGTTCCTTCCGGAAGGTAAACGTCTCTTTCTTCTACCTCTTCAAAAAGCGGCGCAACTAAAATACTTGAACCAAATAAATATTGATTGTCAACTAACCAAGCTCCTGGATCGTTTGGATATTCCACAAATAAAGCACGCATCATTGGTAATCCTTTTTGAGAACTTTCTTTAGCCTGAGCATAGATATAGGGCATTAATTCGTAACGCATATTATCTGCTTTTCTAAATCCTTCTAAGAATTCTTTGCTGTACAGCCAAGGTTCGCGAGGAGGCTCTCCGTGGCTTCTTACGTGTGACGTAAACATTCCGAATGGTGTCCATCTTCTGTAAATATTCTCAGGAGATTTAGTTGCAAATCCTCCAACATCATGACTCCAGAAACTGAAACCAGAAAGACCTAATGAAAGTCCGCCGCGTAATTCTGCCGACATGGCTCCGTTTGAAGTTTCAGAATCTCCTCCCCAATGCAAAGGATAACGCTGCGATCCTGCCCAAGTACTTCTTGCCCAGATTAAAGTATATCCTTTTTCTTTCTGAGTAATTTCGGCAACAGCTTTGTTGTAACGTAACGGATATAAATTGTGCTCGTAAAAACCAGTTCTTCCAGAATGGTAAATTCCGTCTGGCGGCGCAGCTTCTCCAAAATCAACTTTGAAAACCGCAACACCTTCATCAAATAATTTTTTCAATTTGCCTTGATACCAAGAAATCGTTTCTGGATTTGAGAAATCTAAAACAGCATCTTCATAAGGAAGATTTCCTTTTCTGTCTCTTACGGCTAAGTTTTTCTCCATGATTTCTGGAAACAAAGTATTCTTTGGCGTGAAATACGGCAATTGCCATAAACAAACTTGGAAACCGTCTTTCTTTAAATCCGACATCATTTTGGTTGCATCTGGGAAACGAGATTTTGCAAACTCGTAGTTGTTTCTCCAATCTACATCAAACCATCCTGTATCGAAATGAATAACATCGGTTGGGATTTTGTATTTACGCAAATCTCTTGCAACTTCGCGTCCTTCTTTTTCTGAGAAATACGTGATACGGCTCATCCAGAAACCGAAAGACCAAAGTGGCGGCATGGCAGCTTTTCCAGTCAAATTAGTGTATTGATCTAAAACGTCTTTTGGTTCTCCGATGAAGAAAAATAAATCGGCTTCATCATCGCCAATGTACATTTCGTTGGCACTTGAAAAATATTTCCCAAAGTCAACTGTAATTGGTGTAGAATGGTGCATGAAAACTCCGTAACCGCGGCTGCTCATGTAAAACGGAATCGGTTTGTACATCGTTTCATTTTGGATTCCGTTGGCGTCATCTGTCCATAAAACTACTTTTTGTCCGCGTTTGTTGAATTGTGTGAAAGATTCTCCACAGCCAAATATTTTCTCGTCTGGTTCTAAACTGAACGCCGCGCCCATACTTCTAGAGTAATCGCTGTTTCTACGAACATAAGAAAACGGAAGTGTTGGTGTATACGTATTTTTAAAATCGGTATCGTGAAGCGTGCTTGTCAGCATTTTTCCTTTTTCATCGTAGATTTTTACGTGCCAAGGTTTGGTCAAAATTTCAACTCTTCCGTGTTTGCTTGTATAACTGTGACCGCCTTCAATTTTAGAATATTTCCATAATTCCGGGTGATTTGGCGCAACGCCGTCAACCAGCATTAAAGATTCTTTTTGCGGATGAAACTGCGGTCCAGAAGTCGTTTTGATTCTAACTGTTCTATCGGAAACAAACTGAATTTCAAACGGCAAAACTGGAGATTCTGCGTATTCTGTTGTTGGGAATTCGTTTGCTTTTTCTACATCAGGTTTCATCATCATGTTGTTGAAAGCCTGACGCGTTTTGTAATTGTATCTCAAATATTTTATAGTTCCTTTTCCTGTTGCAGGATCAAAAGATGCCAATTCATCTGCGAAATAAAAGGTGTTCAGATAATTCTGAAAATCTTTACTGATATCAATTGGTGCATTTAATACTTCTGCATTTTGAATTTGTGCTGATGCTTTCGGCACCGCAATAAATCCAAACATTAAGGCAGAAAATAATGCGGTTAGTTTTGAGTTTTTCATTGGTTAATAATTCTAGATGTTAGTTTATCCTAACAGGTTTTTTAAAACCTGTTAGGTATTTTATTTTATATCTTGATAAAAATCTATTGATACCTAACAGGTTTTAGAAACCTGTTAGGAACGTAACTTATTATTCTGCTGTAATTACAATTGTCGATTGCTTTAATCCGTTTGCTTTTGCGGTTAATTCCAATCTTCCAGATGTATTTCCTGATTGTACAATTACCAAACATTTTCCAGCCAAAGCTGTATGTTTAGTTCCTTTGTACGGTTCGTGGCTTACTGGATCTCCGCTACAAACTCCAACAATTTTTCCGTTTCCTTTTAAAGAGAAATTGATTTCGTTATTGGCATTTGGAGCTAAAGTCCCTTTATTGTCTAAAATATCAACTGTAATAAACGACAAATCATTTTTGTCTGCTTTTATCGTGCTTCTGTCCGCAGTCAATTTTAATTGAGATGGATTTCCAGCAGTTTTAATTTCTTTTTCTAAAACTACTTTTCCGTCTTTTCGAGAAACTGCTTTTAAGGTTCCTGCTTCAAAAGGAATTCTCCACATTACATGAAGATCGTCTCCTTTTTTGCTTCTTTTTCCAACCGATTTTCCGTTTACAAAAAGTTCCACTTCATCGGCTTTATTGTAATATGCCCAAACGTCAACGGTCTGTCCGGCTTTCCAGTTCCAATGCGGAAAAATATGAAGAACCGTTTTGTCTGTCCATTCGCTTTGATACATGTAATACACATCTTTCGGGAAACCAGCCAAATCTACAATTCCGAAATACGAACTGATAGACGGCCATTCGTACGGCGTTGGTTCTCCGATATAATCGAAACCTGTCCAAATGTACATTCCAGAAAGGAAATCGTGTTTTTTAATGACTTTCCAAGTTGCTTCGTGCGTTGAACCCCAAGGCGTCTGCACCTGATCGTAAGCCGAAACGGTATTTCCAGGATTTCCTTCTGTAAATTTAAGATCCCATCTTACCGGCCATTTTTTGATAGTGTCTGAAACGGCATCGTAATATCCTCTTGTCTGCAAACCTGAAGTCGTTTCGGTTGCGATGAAAGGTGTATTTGGAAAGTTTTTCTGGTGATGTTCGTACGTTTGATGCGCATAATTGTATCCAATTAAATCTAAAACACCTGATCCAGCAAGCGGATTAATCGAAACATCTTTTTTCTCAAATTGTAAAGTCACGGCATCAATATTCATGTTTACCGGCGGATTCATCGCAGCGGTCAACGGACGTGTTTTATCGTATTGACGTGTGATTGCTGCTAATTCTTTGGCAATTTCCACACCTTTTTCGTTCCATTGTTCCGGGATTTCATTTCCGATACTCCAAACAAAAATACTTGGATGATTTCGGTCGCGCAGTAATTGATCGATTAGATCTTTTTTGTGCCATTTGTCCCAATCATTTCCGTAATCGTATTTGGTTTTAGTTTGTTTCCATATATCGAAAGCTTCATCCATGACAATGAAACCCATTTTGTCGCAAAGGTCTAAAAGTTCCGGAGCGGGTGGATTATGAGAAGTTCTGATTCCGTTTACACCCATTTCTTTCATGATTTCCAATTGACGTGCAATGGCGCGAGTATTAATTGCAGATCCCAACGGGCCTAAATCGTGATGTAAACAAACTCCTTTTATTTTAACCTGTTTTCCATTCAAAATAAAACCTTTGTTCAAATCGAATTTAAAATCCCTGATTCCGAAATTGGTTTTGTATTGATCAATGATTTTATCGTCAAGCGAAATTTCCGTAACAGCTGTATACAATTCTGGTTTTTCAACAGACCATAAAACAGGATTGGGCACTTGTATTTGTTGTTTACTTGTTTGATTGGTATTTGCACCAATTGTTATATTTTGACTAGTCGATTTTATTCTTCTAAGATCATTTCCGATACCATAAAAAATAGTTGTTGTTACTGTTGCTTTCTTTGAAGTCGAATATTGATTCTGAATTGTAGCTTCAATATTTACCGAAGCTGTGTCAGCAGTAACTTTTGGCGTTGTCACGTAAGTTCCCCACTGTGCAACATGCAATTTATCTGTGGTTTCAATCCAGACATTTCTAAAAATTCCAGAACCTGAATACCATCTTGAATTGGGTTGTTTTGAATTGTCAACCTTAACAATAATTTCGTTGTTTTTATCTCCGTAATTTAAATATTTGGAGATTTCATATTGAAAACCAATATATCCGTTTGGACGTTTTCCTAAATAATGGCCGTTTACCCAGACTTCGCTGTTTTTGTAAACGCCGTCAAAAGTGATAGAAGTTACTTTTGTACTGTCTTCTGCAGCGACTTTGAATGTTTTTTTGTACCAGCCTAAACCTCCGTTTAATGCTCCTCCGCCATAACCAGCCGGACTTTTTTCATCAAAATTTCCTTCGATGCTCCAATCGTGAGGAAGGTCTAGTTTTCTCCATTTAGTGGTACTTCCAATGGTATCTTTATCAATAATACTATCGTTTAGATGGAAACTCCAATCTGTATTAAAAGAAACTTTTCTATTTATAAATACATCCTCTTTTTTAGCGCAGGAATTGAGTAAAATTACTCCTGCTGCTACTGCCAACAAACATATGCTTTTTATGTTTTTTCTAATATGCATAGCTACTTTTTGTGTTTTTGGAATTGGAAGATAGAAATAAAAATCGATTTCGAATATTTCTTCTTTAAATAATTTAAGTCTCAGTCTTAAAGCACGTTAGAAACATGTTTAAAACTGAGACTTCAAAACTAACTAACTTATGATTTTGGTTTGTAATGGAAAACAATTAAACAAACACCTTCGCCGGTTCTACTTTTATCTCTTATAACAGCAAGTCGTAAAGAGGTTGCAGTAAGCTCAACCACTTTTACATTGTACCAATTGCTGCAATCTAGATAGTAATCACCACCGTAAAGCATTTCTACTCCTCCATTAAAAATTATTCTATTGTTTGCAATATCAAATTTGTATGTGTTTTTCTTAGTAGTCTGATTGTTATTTGCAATAGCGGTTTGAGTAACAGTTGTATTGTAATTTCCATTTAAATCAAAATACATTTCACCCCAATTTTTATTTGGCATAACCCATGAATTGCTTGCATAATCTGGAAGCCAGCTCCAGTTATCTCCAGATGTTGAAGGATAATCTAAACCAGCCCATCCAACAGGATCAACAAAATCTAATACCCATGTTTTTCCTGCAACACCATTGGTCAGCATCTCCCATCTTGGATCGCTGAAATAAGTATCATCGTTTTCAGGAACATCAACTACTGTTGGAAGCGCGTCTACTGAACCTCCTCTTGTATAGGCTGTAAAATAAACATTGTATTTTCCTGCGAAAGGTAATGTTACACGATCATCGCTTTTGTTTGAATGCCCTAATTCATTTCCTGATGCATCTACAAATTTCCAATATGGAATTACAGTTGGATCTTCACTTTTAAGGATTAAAACATTTTTGTTTACTGCATCCTGAGTGATAGAATATTTAAGTGTTTCTGGTGTTACTGTGATTGCTGGTAAACTTTCGCGATCTTCAACAGGCTCACAAGAGAATAAAAACGAACTGATTGTTACAGCCGTTAATACTATATATAATATACGTTTCATAATCAATTTGTTTAAAGTTAATTCCAACCTGGATTTTGTTGAATAGTACCATTTGAAAGTACTATCTGTGATTGTGGTAAAGGAAACCATCCGAGCGTTTCTGGTCTAAATGTTACGGCAAACTGAGAATCTCCAGTATTGTTGTCAATAGCTGCTTTCATTGCAGGCATTCCTTGTCTGATTAAATCAAAATAACGTAAACCTTCCAATGCCAATTCTAAACGGCGCTCTTGCATAATATTGGCTTGAGTTGCAGGAATTCTATGTGTTGTACTTTTAAAAGCACGATCACGAACTCTGTCTAGATCTGCTTGTGCCAATGCTGTATTTGTTCCTAAATTCAATTCGGCAGCCATTAGTAAAACATCTGCAAAACGAATAATTGCATAATCCTGATAGTTATCAATTTGGAAATTTCCTCCATTTGCTTCTACAACTGCTGTTCCTGCTGCATTCGTAATTGGACAATATTTTTTCCAAGAATATCCAGTGTATTGACGCTGTTCTCTAGCTTGAGCATCAAAATTTAAATTCTCACCTGCATAATCAATAAATGAAGCTGCTTTTCTAGTATCTGTTGCTTCATAAGCTTCAACCAATTTTGGGTTTACTGTTGCTCCTCCCCATCCTGTTGCATATTTTCCTATTGAACCTCCACGCGGTGCAATGTTTACCTGAAAACGGTTTCCTTCGTGAAGATCCCAGTTTCCTTTCCCTGAACCATTGAAACGAACAGCCCAAACCATTTCTGTATTATCTTCTCCAGCAAAATTTTCAAAAGAAGCTGCTAACCAAAGATTCGCAAAATCTGCTACTAAACCGTGTCCGCTATTATTTACAGCATCGTTAATGTAATTTACAGCCTGCGCTTTTGTAACTACACCTGCTAAATCTGTTTTGTTGTAAGCTCCTGTGTAAAACAAGAATGTTCTAGCTAAATAAGCTTCTGCAGCCCATTTTGTAATACGTCCGTAATTTGCATTTCCTGCTTGAGAGTAATTTTCTGGTCCTAAGTTATCTGCGGCAAATTTTAAATCGTTTGCAATTAAAGCATAAGTAACTTCTGGTGCTTGTCTTGGTAATTCAAATTCACTTGTCGTTACCGTATGATCTAACGGAATAATATCTCCAAACATTTTTGCCGCTTGGAAATGAAAATGTGCTCTTAAGAAACGTGCTTCAGCTTCGTAACGCGTTTTCAAAGCTGTATCAGATCCCCAGTTTACTTTGTCTAGGTTTTCTAACAAAATGTTTGCTCTGTAAATTCCAAGATAAGAGTTTGTCCAAGTCAGGGCATTCATATCTTTATCTGTAGTATATTGAAAGCGGTCCCACTGCAAATCTACTGTTGGATCTGCAATACCAAATCCTCCAAAACAGTTGTCAGATGCCTGCTCACTTACGATCAATTGAGTACCGTAAGCTTCTCTTTGCAATACATCATAAACGGCTACCAAACCTTCAAAAGCATCAGAAGGAGTTTTATAAAAATTCTCTGTTACTTTATCTGTATATGGTTCGTTCTCCAAAAAATCTTCCGAACAAGCGCCTAAGGTTAGTAAGCTTGAAAGTGCAAATAATTTTATATATGTTTTCATCGTGTTCAAAATTTAAAAGTTAACATTTAGACCCATCATGTAGGTTCTTGGCTGCGGATAATATCCAACATCAATTCCTTTAGCCCAAGATTGATTTACGTTTCCGAAACCAATTTCTGGATCCATTCCTTTGTACTTCGTGAATGTGTAAATGTTATTTCCTGCAACGTACAATCTGAATTTAGAGAAGAATTTCAACTTGTCTGTTAACTTTGTCAAATCACATCCAATTGTAGCATTTTTAATTCTGAAGAAATCTGAATCCTGAATATACAAATCAGAGAATTTAGTATAGTTACCATTATCATCTGTTCCGTATGTTACTCTTGGAACTGTGTTTGAAGTTCCTTCGCTTGTCCATCTGTTTAAAACATCTGTAGTGTTGTTTGTGTAGGCACGAGTATAATCGTGAATTCCAAAAACGTTTTGTCCTCCAGCAGTACCATAAGTATTAATAGATAAATCAAAAGCTTTATATGATAATTCTAAATTAACACCGTAGTTAATATCTGGGTTTGGATCTCCGATTTGTGTTTTATCATTTGCATCAATTTTTCCGTCAGTGTTCAAATCTACAAAACGAACATCTCCAGGTTGTGCATTTGGCTGAACTCCAGCTGCAACTTCTGCTGCATTTTGGAAAATTCCAGCTGTTTTTAATCCGTAGAAATAACCCATTGGTTTACCCACCTCAACACGGTTCATTTCGTCTAAACCTTGGAATAAAACATTTGATTCTCCGTGAATGATTCCTTCGTTGTTTGCAATTCGTAATACTTCGTTTTGGTTACGAGAAAGGTTTGCATTGATTCCGAAATTCCAATCTTTTCCAAAACGTGTACGATAAGCCAATCCAATCTCAAAACCTTTATTACTCACATCTCCACCATTAATATAAGGTGCGGTAGCTCCAGCATAAGCCGGGATAGAAGCAAGAACTAACCAGTCTTTCGTTTTCTTATCATAGTAATCGAAAGTTAAAGTAAAGTTGGTAAATAAAGTAGCATCAAAACCTAAATCCAACTGCTCAGAAGTTTCCCATTTTAAGTTTCTATTTGCTAACTGATCTGGGCTTGAACCTACTAATAAAGTTTCGTCACCTGTTCCAAAATGATACGTTTTATCTGTTGAGTTTACAACCGACATATAAGCAAATCTTCTTGCAAATTGATCGTTACCATTTTGTCCCCAGCTTGCTCTTAATTTGAAAGTATTTAATACTTTATTTTCTTTAAAGAAAGCTTCTTTGTCTAAATTCCAACCAGCAGAGAACGATGGGAAAATAGCATATTTGTTGTCTGGACCAAATTCTGAAGATCCGTCACGACGCACTGTAGCTGAGAATAAATATTTATTATCATAATCGTACAATAAACGTCCGAAGTACGATTGAATAGCGTAATCTCTACGGTTTCCTTTTACCACATTTGATGTTGGATCTTTTGCATTATCCAAATAAGCATGTTCGAAATCATCAAAAATTAAGTTTCTTCCTTGTCCTTCCATGTAATCTGCAGTGTTCTTTTTAGCAGAAGTACCCACTAACACATCAAAATTATGAGCAGAAGCAATGTTGAATTTGTATTGAAGTGTATTCTCAAAAATCCATCCCATCGATTTTGTTGAGCTTTGAGTAACACTAGAAACTGTATTATTATCATTTGAAGAAAGAGAATAAACAGGTCTGAAAGAACGGTAGTTACTATCTGTCATATCAACACCATAACTGGTTCTGAAAGTAAAGTTTTTGGCAAATTTCAATTCAGCAAAAATATTACCTACATAACGGTTTGTTTTTGTTTGATTGAAGTTGTTATAGTATAAAGATCCAACTGGATTACTAATATCTGCAGAGATAATTGAACTTGCAAAATCTCCATTTGCATCATACGCTGCATCAATTGGAGCAGCATTTAAGAAGCTTCTAATTGCGTTGCTGTAAATTCCATCATCTGCAACACCGCTTGATTTAATGTTTGATAAAGTGAAGTTTTCACCAATTTTCAAATATCCTTTAATAACTTCTGAAGTAGAGTTTACAGTAAAAGTTACACGATCGTATTGAGATTGATTATTTGCTCCGCCAATCATACCTTCTTGTCCATAGTACGATAAACCAGTTGCAATTGTAGATTTTTCGTCACCACCAGTAATCAAAAGGGAGTGATTTTGTTTCATTGCACCTTCATTAAACAAATCTTTCTGCCAGTCATGATTAGGAAATGCAGCAATTTGCTCTTTCGTGTATAATGGAGCATATCCAGAATTTACACGAGCTTCGTTCATAATTGTTGTATATTCTTGTGTATTCATCAAATCCAGTTTTTTTGCAATCTGCTGAAAACCTGTGTAAGAACTGAAAGACACATTCATTTTACCATCTTTTCCTTTTTTAGTTGTAACCAAGATAACTCCGTTTGCTGCTCTTGCTCCATAGATAGAAGCCGCAGAAGCATCTTTTAAAACGTCAACCCTTTCAATAACAGAAGGATCTAAGTATCCAATTCCGTTATCTACTACAACACCATCAACAACATAAAGCGGATCACTGTTTCCTGCTGTACCTGCACCACGAATATTTACCACCATATTCGCACCAGGCTGACCAGAAGAAGAAGTTACAGAAACTCCAGAAGCCTGACCTTGTAAAGCATTTACAACATCAAGACTCGCCACTTGCTGAATGTCTTTTCCAGATACCAAAGAAGTTGCAGCTGTATTCACTTTCTTCTTTTGAGTACCATAACCAATTACTACAATTTCTTTAAGTTCTGCAGTTTCTGGCTGCAGCACTAAATTGACAACTTTCTGAGCGCCAACAGTAATTTTTTGTGTTTTAAATCCCACGAAAGTGATCACTAAAACATCTCCTGTTTTAGCTTCTACTTTATATTTTCCATCAAAATCGGTAACAGTACTCGATTTTGTTCCCTGTACTTGTACAGTTGCTCCGGGAACTCCAAATCCGTCTTCGGCAGAAGTGATTGTTCCACTTACAGTTTTGGATTCTTGTGCAAATCCAAACTGCATCATAAATACGCTAAGCAGCACCGCCATAAAATATGGAAGCTTTGTTGTAATACAATTTTTGCTTTTCATAGTAAGAATTGATTAAGTTTAAGTTATAGTTAGTAATTTTTACCCTAAGAGAAATCTGGAAAACTTCCCAAGCAGGTCATGCCTAAAATGAGGGCCTGAATCTCATCTCCAACATTTAGTACTTGCAGACTATAAGCAGCTATTTTTAAACATCAAAATCGATTAAAAATCAATTTCTAAAAAAACATTTGTGGTAAGTTTAAGTTAAGTTGTAGCTTTGCCTTTTTTACTTATAGTCAATTTGAATTTATCTTATGGTAAATTTGACTACAAGTGTAAAACAAATTTTCTATATTAACAAAATATTAGGGTTATTTTTTTTCTATTCTAATAAATACGATTTCATTTTTATCAATGCTGTAAAAAGAGAAATAAAATTGAAATAAAAAATATAGAAAAATCAACGTTTTATAAAATTGACAATCAGTCATTTAAGAATTAGAGTATTTTAATACATTTTTTAGCACATTTTTAATTCACTGATTATCAAAATCTTGTTTCGTTAAAAAAAATATAAAGCTTTTAAGAAGGCTAATAATCATTTTATTTATTTAATTTGTCAAAATTTATCTCGAATATGGTTGAAAATGTAGATGACAGAACTGTTCCAAAAAACGAACAAAGTGCCATGAATGCGATCACGATTGACTGTGTCATTTTTGGTTTTGACAAAGGCAGTCTCGAGGTGCTTTTGGTACAGCATGGAGAAGGAATCAGTAAGGGAAAATGGGGTCTTCCTGGGGGATGGATTTATAAAAAAGAAAGCACAGATGATGCTGCACACCGTTTATTGAACGAACTTACTGGGCTGGATAATATCTATTTGGAACAGCTGAAAGCATTTGGCGATCCAGATCGTTTTCCGCTGAGACGAGTAATTACGATTGGTTATTATGCTTTGGTCAAAAGAGAAGATTACAATATTAAAGCAGGTTTTACAGCTTCGGATGCTAAATGGTACAAAATAAACAGTATTCCAGATTTGATTTATGATCATAATGAGATTTTGGCGTATAGCTTGAAACACCTTCGAAATAAAGTTCGCCAGACTCCAATTGGATTTAATTTATTACCTGAAAAATTTACTTTATTACAGTTAATGCAGCTCTATGAGGAAATTTTAGGAATCGAGATGGACAAACCGAATTTTAGGAGAAAAATTCTTCACATGAAACTTTTGGCAGCTTTAGACGAAAAACAACAAGACGTTTCACATCGAGCGGCTCAATTGTACAAGTTTGATCCAGAAATTTACACGAAATTAACGGAGAAAGGTTTCAATTTTGAATTCTGATTTTCAATTGAGATATAAAAATACTTTTTGCACTTCGAAACACAACAATAAAATTGACAGAAACAACTACTAATCATCACAAACCAGCCGTAGACGGAATCACAATTGACTGTGTTTTCTTCGGATTTAATAAAGAGAGTCTCGAAGTTCTCTTGGTGCAGCATGCCCAAGGTGAAAGTAAAGGAAAATGGGGACTTCTTGGCGGATGGCTTCAAATAGACGAAAGTGCAGATGATGCTGCCCAGCGTATTCTACAAGAACTTACGGGTCTCGAAAATATTTATTTGGAGCAGTTAAAAGCTTTTACAAACCCGAGACGTGTTCTGGAAAGACGTGTTGTTACCATTGGTTACTATACTTTAGTCAATCGAGAAGATTATAATATTAAAGCCAGTTTAAGAGTTATCGAAGCCAAATGGTATAAAATAAATGAAATTCCAGATTTGATTTTTGACCATAACGAAATTCTAGATTTTAGCTTACTGCAGCTGCGAAATCGCGTTCGTCAGGCTCCGATTGGTTTCAATTTACTTCCAGAAAAATTTACGTTATTGCAGTTGATGCATTTGTACGAAGAAATTTTAGGAATTGAATTGGATAAATCGAATTTCAGACGAAAAATTCTTCACATGAAACTGCTGACAGAACTCGACGAAAAACAAAAAGACGTTTCGCACAGAGCAGCTAAACTTTATAAATTTGATGCTGAAATGTACAAGAAATTAACAGAAAAAGGATTCAATTTTGAATTTTAGGCTTCTTTTTAATTCACAACTATCAACTATCGCAGATCAACATTCCAGAATCCAAAACTTTGCGCTATCTTTGCGCCTTAATAACATGCTTTAAAGCTATTGCTTTAGTGTTATTTATACCCAAAAATACTTAAACTCGTTAAGAGAACTGATATATAAAAATGAAGAAGATACGTAACTTTTGCATTATTGCACACATTGACCACGGTAAAAGTACATTGGCGGACAGATTATTAAGCGCAACACAAACCGTTACAGCTCGTGAGGAAAAAGCACAATTGCTTGACAACATGGACCTGGAGCGTGAGCGTGGAATTACCATTAAGAGTCATGCCATTCAGATGGAATATACTTATAAAGGGGAAGAATACATCTTGAATTTAATTGACACTCCTGGTCACGTAGATTTTTCGTATGAAGTTTCGAGATCTATCGCAGCCTGCGAAGGAGCTTTATTAATTGTTGATGCTGCTCAAAGTATTCAGGCACAAACGATTTCAAATTTATATTTAGCACTTGAAAATGACTTGGAAATTATTCCGGTTTTAAACAAAGTCGATTTGCCAAGTGCCAATCCAGAAGAAGTTAGTGATGATATTATCGATTTATTAGGTTGTAAATTAGAAGATATTATTCATGCTTCTGGAAAAACTGGTTTTGGTGTTGAGAACATTCTTGCTGCTATTATCGAAAAAATTCCTGCACCTAAAGGAAATCCAGACGAACCTTTACAGGCTTTGATTTTTGACTCGGTTTACAATCCGTTTCGTGGTATCGAAGTAATCTTTAGAGTTGTAAATGGTGAAATCAGGAAAGGTCAGAAAATTAAATTCATGGCAACTGATAATGAATATTTTGCTGATGAAATTGGAACTTTAAAATTAAATCAAGTTCCTAAAAATGTAATTTCTACCGGCGACGTTGGTTATTTGATTTCTGGAATTAAAGAAGCAAAAGAAGTAAAGGTTGGCGACACGCTGACTGATGCCAAATTGCCTACAACTAATATGATTACTGGTTTTGAAGATGTAAAACCGATGGTATTTGCTGGAATTTATCCTGTTGATACTGAAGATTATGAAGATTTGCGTTCTTCTATGGAAAAATTGCAATTGAATGATGCTTCGCTTGTTTTTACGCCTGAAAGTTCTGCAGCTTTAGGATTTGGTTTCCGATGCGGATTCTTAGGAATGCTTCACATGGAAATTATCCAAGAGCGTTTAGAGCGTGAGTTTGATATGACTGTAATTACAACAGTTCCTAACGTTTCGTATTTGGCTTACACCAAAAAAGATCCAGAAACTCCTTTAATTGTAAACAACCCATCAGATTTACCAGAACCTTCAAAACTGGACAGAGTTGAAGAACCCTATATAAAAGCTACTATTATTACAAAAGCTGATTTCGTAGGAAACGTAATGAGTTTATGTATTGAAAAACGTGGTTTAATTACGAATCAAACTTACCTAACAACAGAACGTGTTGAATTAAATTTTGACATGCCTTTGGCGGAAATTGTATTCGATTTTTACGATCGTTTAAAAACAGTTTCTAAAGGGTATGCTTCTTTCGATTACTCTCCTATCGGGATGCGTACGTCGAAATTAGTTAAACTGGACGTTCTATTAAATGCACAAACTGTCGATGCACTTTCTGCATTAATCCACGAAGACAATGCCTACAATATCGGTAAAAAAATGACCGAGAAACTACGTGAGTTAATCCCGAGACAACAATTTGATATTCCGATTCAAGCTGCAATTGGAGCAAAAATTATTGCTCGTGAAACAATTAAAGCACTTCGTAAAGACGTTACCGCAAAATGTTACGGTGGAGATATTTCGCGTAAGCGTAAATTACTGGAAAAACAGAAAAAAGGTAAAAAACGTATGCGTCAGGTAGGAAACGTTGAGATTCCGCAAGAAGCATTTATGGCTGTTTTGAAACTGAACGACTAGTTTTTTAGAAAATAGAATAGAGAATATAGATTAACCCGATAACTTTTGTTATCGGGTTTTTTATTTTTTAAGAATTAATTCTCAGTAAACACTCAGATTGACACCTGAAAACTTAAATTTTAGGCCATAATTAAACAAGTAAATACTTATAAAATTACATCTTTTTTAACTCTATTGATTCATTATTGATGCATTCGATTTAGATTTTAAAAATTCTAGATTTTAAAATATAACTTTAATCTTACAACTTAAAATTATTATTATGAAAACTAAATTTTTTATTCTTTTATCGATGTTAACTTTCTCATTTGCTAATGCACAACAAGAAGAAGTTGATTCGGAAATGAACTCAGCAAAGGGAGTAACCTTTCAAAGCGGTGATATGTTCTTAGAAGGTTCTATCAAAATTAGCACAGGCGGTGATGCAGATTATTATGGTTTTAGTCCAAAATTTGGGTACTTATTAAATGATAAATTTGCTGTAGGAGCAAAATTAAACTATTCTAGCAACAAAGTAGAAACGACTCAAGTAGAAACTAATGTATTTGGGGTTGGAGCTTTTGCACGTTACTATTTCTTGGAATTGGATAAAAAACGTTTAAAAACTTATGCTGAAGCTGGTTTAGGATTTGGAAGAAACAAAACAGATATACCAAATGTTGGAAGCGATACTGACAACAGTTTAACTGCTGATATCACTGTGGGATTAAATTATTTTGTAACCAAAAATATTGCTGTAACTTTTGTATTAGCAAATATGCTGTCTTACAACAGTGTTTCTCCAGAAAATGGTCCTTCATCTGATACTTTCCAATTAAATATTAATTTATTTGAAAATATTTTTGACCAACCTCAATTTGGTCTTTTATATAGATTTTAATTCTTTCCTGCTATTTACTTATAAAAAAGCTGTCTCAATTTGGGACAGCTTTTTTATTTCTTTAAACCCTAAACCTTTGTAACTTTGAGCATCTGAACTTTTGAACTTAAAAGAAAAAATGCTCGACGAAACTCCAAAACGATTTGACCGAATTGTTGCGATTCTTATTCAATTACAGTCAAAAAAGATTGTAAAGGCACAAGAACTGGCAGACCGTTTTGACTGTAGTTTACGAACTATTTACAGGGATATTAGAACGCTTGAAGCTTCTGGGGTTCCTATTTATAGTGAAGCAGGAGTAGGCTATGCATTAATGGAAGGTTACAGACTTCCGCCCGTAATGTTTACGCGAGAAGAAATAAGCAGTTTTATTGCTGCCGAAAAACTAATGCAGAAATTTACAGATCCTTCTTTGGGAACACATCACGCATCGGCGATGTACAAACTCAAGTCGGTTTTAAGAAGTGCAGACAAAGACTGGCTGTCCAACATTGAATCAAGGGTAGTTATGCAGACTGCGGAGCCAATGTTTAATGACAATTCTCCGAATACACTGGCTGTTCTTTTTGAAGGAATTGCAGAGAAAAAACAAATTCTTTTAACCTACAAAACTTTTGATAAAGAGGAAACAACACAGCGAAATCTAGAACCCGTTGGGGTTTTTCATGATAATAATAATTGGTATTTTCTAGGTTATTGCCATTTGCGAAAAGATTATCGCCAGTTTAGAACCGATCGCATTCAGGAAATCAAAAAAACCGAATTTGATTTTACTATTGAACACGATGCATTGGAAACTTATTTGACTAAAACGGAAACTTGTCCTACGACAAAAGTGAGAATCTTAATTGAAAAAAAAATCGCAAGATATTTGACCCATGAAAGAAAATATCATGGCTTTGTTTCAGAAAAAGAAATAGGTGATAAAATCGAAATGCATTTTATGTGCCGTGATATCGAAAATGGTTTTCCAAGATGGTTTCTTATGTTTGGAGATTATGCAGAAATCCTGGAGCCCCAAATATTAAAAACTAAAGTTCTAGAACTTTTGGAAATCAACAAAAAAAGACTTTTATAAAAAAACTCCTGAAAGAATTATCATCAGGAGTTTTTTTAATTTGAATATTTATCTTTCCCAGAAAAATGGCGGTTCAATGTTTAAAGCTCTTAAATATACATAAGCTTGTCCACGGTGGTGCACTTCATTATCAATGAAATACAAAATATTCTGAATGACTGGAAATTCATACTGCCCAAACAAATTAAAAGTTTCGCTGAAATCTTCGACTGCTAATTGTTCCCAATATTTATTTATTTCTTCTGTCGCTTCGTCCCATTTTTGAAGATATTGTGCTTTAAAAATCAATTTTTCTGATCCTTCCGAAAATGCTTCGGTTTGTTTCGTTACAATTCCTTTAAGTCCTGGAACTGCTATAGCCAAAAGTTCATCCACTAATTTGGCAAAAGGGCGCATACCTCCAATTGAAAATTCAAAGAAATCTTTCTCAGGAAAAAGTTCAATTAATCGACGTGTAAGAGCGCGGTGTCCTTGCCAGTGTTTCAATAAATCTTCTGATGTAATAACTTGTGCTTCTAGTGTTTTCATGGTTTTAAAGTTTAAATATTTTTAATACTTCAAAAGTAAAATGGGTTGGTGACAACAGTTTGTCAGCAGGAAAAAATATTTTTAAAAATATTCTATTATTCATTCTTTAACCATACAATGAGATTCATCAATTGTTTATTTTTTTCGAATTTAACAAAAATTAAAATTATCACACATTTTTGTTCAATCACTCACAAATAACCATAAAATACTGACAATCAAAAATTTATAAAGAAATAATTTCGTAACTTTAATAACCGAACAAATAGAATATGAATTATGAGATATGCTCTACTTCTACTTTTATTATTGTATTCGACCCTATCTTCATCACAAGGAATCGTAGTCGACACTACAACTTTGGGCATACCTGAACTGGTACGAGCAGAATTAATGCAAAATGGCTGTTCAAACGAAAGTAATTTTAAATTCTCGTCACATCAAGGTATCGGTAAATTCACAAGCACAAATCCAAACTTTCCTATTTCAAGCGGAATCATTATAAGAAACGGAATCGCCAAATATACAGAAGGATCATACAGCGGTACTAATGAAAGCAGCCAGCTGAACAATGCTACTGATAGTGATCTACAGATTATCAGCGATAATAACGGACAAGTTGTACCTGTAACAGATGTCAGTTTTCTTCAATTTGATTTTACACCGCTGTCAAGTAATTTCAGTTTTGATTTTCTTTTTGCGTCCAATGAATATGGTGAATTTCAATGCGGATTCAGTGACGTTTTTGCTTTCATACTGACTGATTTAACAACGGGAATTTCAACAAATCTTGCCGTTCTGCCGGGAACAAATACTCCAGTTTCAGTTAAAAACATTAGAGATCAGCAGTATAATTCGTCGTGTTTATCTGCCAATGCTAATTTATTTGATCGTTATAATGTTGCGAATCCATCTCAGTCGTCCATCAATATGAGAGGTGAGACGAAAGTTTTAACGGCTTCTTCAACGGTGATTCCAAACAGAACTTATCGCATAAAACTTGCTATTGGCGATTACAACGACAGTAATTATGATTCGGCAGTTTTTATAAAAGGCGGCAGTTTTATGACAACAATGGATTTAGGCCCCGACAGAACACTTTGTCAAGGTGAAAAAATTACAATCAAATCCGATCTTGCAGAAAATTTTGCTTATACATGGACATTAAATGGAACGGTAATTCCTAATGAAACCACGAATTCTTTGACAGTCAATAAAGCAGGAACGTATGGAGTTACGGCAACACTTTCTGGTTGTGTGGTTAAAGACGAAGTTGTAGTTAACGAGTTAATTATTAAAACTCCCCAAAACTTAACGGCCTGTTACAGTGCAACTGGTTCTTATCAATATGATTTAACCCAGAATAATCTAACTTCATTAGGTATTGATCCGGCTAAACACACTATTTATTATTTTGATTCCTTAGCTTCTGCCAATGCGAACGGACCAATGATACCAGAAAATCAATTAAAATCTTTTATAAGTTCTGGTAACCAAACCATATACATAAAAGTGGTGCCTGTTTATGACAAAACCTTTTTTTGCAACAATATAATTTCATTTAATTTATTGACAACCGCTCCAATCAATGTTGTAAAACCACCCGACTTAAAGGTCTGCGATAATATTTCTAA
Organism: Flavobacterium sp. Root935; assembly: GCF_001429295.1. Lineage (GTDB taxonomy): Bacteria > Bacteroidota > Bacteroidia > Flavobacteriales > Flavobacteriaceae > Flavobacterium. Next base: position 290,000 of record NZ_LMJL01000007.1, read on the forward strand.
AAATATAACTGTTGATTTAACTACTCAGGAACCAATCATTCTAAACGGATTAAATGTTTCCGAATATAGAATTAGGTATTATAACAGCGAAATAGACGCTAACAATGCCAGAAATAATATTGCCGAACCGAAAACATTTACTACGTCTACTCAATCTTCGACAACTATCTGGGTACGAATTGAAAATATTGCGAACTCGGTTTGTTACACAACAGTCAGTTTCAGTATACTTATTAACCCGCTGCCGCCAGTAGATACTATTCCGAATGTTATTGCCTGTAACAGCTATACATTGCCGCCAATTTCAAACGGTACATATAATACAGCTCCAAATGGAACGGGAACTAAATTAAATGCTGGAGATGTTATTACGAAAGGAGGCCGTTACTATATTTATCAAGGTCCCACGACAAATAACTGTACCAATGAGACCAGCTTTAATGTAACCCTAATCTATGAAATTGGTTTTAAAAAAGAAGCATGCGGTCAATATGTTGTTCCACAGTTACCTGCGGGTGGTTTTTTCACTCAGCCAGAAGGACAAGGAAATGCTATTCCAGAAGGCACTGTATTTACAAGCAGTCAGACTATTTATTATTATGCGGTAATTAATGGAGCGGTGTGTCGCGACATAGCGGTACCTTTTACAGTCTATCCTTTACCCGCAATAGATAAACCTGCCAATGTAGTAACTTGCGATTCATACACATTACCAGTCTTGGCAAACGGAAATTACTTTACATTATCAGGAGGTTTAGGAAGAGCCCTAAAGGCGGGAGACCAAATAACTTCGAGTCAAACAATATTTGTTTTTGCAAATGACGGGAGATGTACCGATGAACATTCTTTTAAAATCGATATTGTCAATTCTCCAATTTTTGTTCCTATTTCGCAATGCGGAAGTTTTACGCTGCCTCCCGTTGCCATTGGCGGTTATTACGAAAATCCTGGTGGTCAGGGAAAAAACATTCCAGCTGGAACTGTTATTACCAGTTCGCAAACCGTATATTATTATGCTGCTACTACAACTTCGCCCAACTGTACAGAAAATCTCAAATATGTTATTACTATAAAACCGCTTCCATTAGTAGATACTCCTGCCAACAGACTCGAATGTGCAAGATATGTTTTGCCTCCATTGACAAATGGTAACTATTTTACAAAAACCAATGGTGGAGGTACCGCATTAAAAGCAGGCGATATTATTACCTCAACACAAACTATCTATGTTTTTTCGGTAGGGCCTGAATGTACAAATGAGCATAGTTTTACTATCGAAATCAGACCTCTTCCTCTTGTTGATAGTTTTACTGATGTAGTTACCTGCACCGATTTTAAACTTCCGAAACTAAAAAATGGAAAATATTATACAGCCACGGGAGGACCAAATGGTTTGGGAACCCAGATTGCTGAAGGAACGGCTATTAACACAACACAAACCATTTATATTTATAACGAATGGCCCAATTTTACATCTTGCAGTAATGAAACGTTTTTCAAAGTTAATTACAACGGAATTGATGTTGGCAGTTTCAGCAATATAAATGTTTGCGACAGTTATACATTGCCTCCGTTACAATTGGGAAACTATTATGCACAGCCAGGAGGAAAAGGCGCTGTTATTTCGGTTGGAACTATTTTAACAACCTCGCAGACTGTTTATGTATATGCTGTTAGCGGTACACGTCTGACCTGCGTTAGTGAGAAAAATTTTTCAGTTACGATTTCCCAAACTCCTGTATTGGCCAGCACTCCTGATGTTGCCATTTGCGAAAGTTATACTTTGCCTCCTTTAACTTTGGGAAATTATTACAGCGAACCCAACACTGGGGGAACTCAATATGCGGCAGGACAAAAAATAAGTACGAGTCAAAAAATGTATATCTACGCAGCCTCTGCCACAAATTCCAGCTGTTTTGCTCAGGATGATTTTTATATTACCATTTATCCGTTAAAAAATTTCTCTGTACAGAACGGAGTCATTTGTGTTGATTATCAAACGGGAACATTACAGCATTCAGCACAATTGAATTCAGGAATCACTTCAACCGATTATACTGTAGGGTGGTATTTTAACGGAAATAAAGTAGGCACAGGACCAACTTATACCGCTATTCAGGACGGAACGTATACCGTTGTACCCGTTAAAAACATACCCGATGTTGGTAACGACTGCGGTTATAATCCAGCTACTGTAATTGTCGAAAAATCCAGTCCGGCAATTGCAACCGTAACCGTGTCAGATGAATTTGAAGATAATATTGATATCATTGTAAACCTCACTAACGGTTTCGGAACTTATGAATATCAGCTGGACGATGGTGATTTTCAAACCAGCAATATATTTCAGAATGTTGACTCGGGAGAGCACGCTATTACAATAAGAGACATAAAAGCCAATTGTGACAACCTTATTTTATTTGCCAAAGTGCTTAAATATCCTAAATTTTTTACCCCAAACAACGATGGGTACAATGACACTTGGAATATCCCAGATCTCGCTTATCAGCCAGAGGCGGTCATCACGATTTACGACCGTTATGGCAAATTACTAAAAATGATTAAGCCGTCTGGTGCTGGCTGGGATGGTAATTTTGACGGCAGTCCGCTTCCTTCTTCTGATTATTGGTTTCGGGTTACTTATACACAAAATGGTATGATTCAAGAATTCAAAGCTCATTTTAGCATGAAACGATAATTACTGGAAAGAGAAAAAAACTTCGTTTATAGTTATTAAGCCCTCAACTTTGTACCTTTGCAACTTAAAAACCTTTGTACCTTAAAAAAATGATTGAAGATAAAAATCAACAAAGAACTAGTATAGCTCAATTGGGCGAATTTGGCTTAATTGAACATTTAACCAAAAATTTTGATGTTACTCAGGAATCAACATTAAAGAGTATAGGCGACGATGCAGCTGTTCTTGATTTTAAAGACAAAAAAGTTGTAGTTTCGACCGATTTATTAATAGAAGGCGTTCACTTTGATTTGGCTTACATGCCTTTAAAACATTTAGGTTACAAATCTGTTGTGGTAAATGTTTCTGACATTTGCGCCATGAATGCAAAACCAACTCAAATTACAGTTTCTGTGGCGGTTTCAAATCGTTTTCCACTTGAAGCTCTAGAAGAGTTGTTTGCTGGAATTACACATGCTGCAAAAGAATATAAAGTGGATGTTATTGGAGGTGATACAACCTCATCTCAAAAAGGTTTAATTATCAGTATCACTGCAATTGGCGAAGCTGATGAAAACGAATTGGTTTACAGAAATGGAGCTAAACAAACCGATTTACTGGTTGTAACGGGAGATCTTGGTGCCGCTTATATGGGACTTCAGGTTTTGGAACGTGAAAAACAGGTTTTCCAGGTTAATCCAAACAATCAGCCAGATTTAGATCCGTACACTTATTTAGTGGAGCGTCAGTTAAAACCAGAAGCCCGAAAAGATGTTCGAACACTGCTCCATGCTTTAGATATTAAACCAACTGCTATGATCGATATTTCGGATGGGCTTTCGTCTGAGATTATTCATATTTGTAAACAATCAAAAGTAGGATGTAATTTATATGAAGATAAACTGCCGCTAGATCCTCAGTTTATTTCTACCTGCGAAGAATTTAATATCGACAGCACAACTGTTGCTATAAATGGCGGTGAAGATTATGAACTTTTATTTACAATTGATATTAATGACTTTGACAAAATAAAAGGAAACCCGAATTTCTCTGTTATCGGACATATGACGGAGGAAAATGAAGGAATACATCTTGTAACTCGTGCCAATACCAAAATCCCTTTAAAAGCGCGCGGATGGGATGCTTTGACCGAATAAATTTTTGAAAAATTCCAAATAAAAAATTCCAAATTCCACTACCGATCAACATAATGGGATTTGGAATTTTTTATTTTTGGAATTTCATTTTTTTAGAAAAGCCCTTTGCTTCTAGCTTCTTTAATCAAATCTTCGTCAGATCCGCTTCTAATTTTGAGCAGTTCTTTCAGATGTTTTTTTCTTTTTTCAATTGCATTTAAAGAGATTGGAATATTTTGAAGCATCTCATTAATACTCGCTCCTTTTGATAAATGAACTAATATCTGTTTATCATACTGATCAATTTCGATAGCATTATGAGTCGATTGATTCAGCATTTTAACGACCGATTGACTGTAATATTTTTCGCTCTTCATTACTTTATCAAATGCCAAAAGCAATTCTTCAAAAGTAAGGTCGTTTTTAATTATTAGACCATTGGGCTGAATTGTTCTAATAATTGTTTTAATTTTTAGAAGTTCAGTATACATCGTAAGCAGAACAATCTTGCAAGAAGGCATTTTGTTTAAAATCAGTTTCGCCAGATCTTCGCCCGAAAAAATTTCTTTTTCTTCATAAGCCGGCATGCTGATATCTAAAAAAGCAATATCAAATGCAGGCGTGTCATTACTTTCAATTATATCATAAGCTGATCGACAATCATGTGCTTGTGAAATTAAAAATTCATATTGTTTTGGTTTGTAACGCGTTATTGCATTTTTGTATCCTTCAATAATAAATGGATGATCATCTACTATTAGAATATTTTTTTGAACCAATTCCGGAACTGGAGCTGTTAAATCAAATGTCATTATATTGCAGGTTATTATTTGGATCTATTGGGATTTTTACAATAAGGACGGTTCCTTCCGATTTGGCAGATTTTATGGTAACTGTCCCCTTACATTCTGTTGCTCTATATTCTATATTATGCAAACCAATTCCATTTTTGGTTTTTTTAGTATTAAATCCGACTCCATCATCTGCGATAGTTAAAATCAAATTATCATTTTCAATTTCAAACTCCACTTTAATAATATCTGCCTTTGCATATTTATTACAATTTTGAAGTCCTTCTTGAATTATTCGGTATAAATTGATTTTGACAATATTGCTTATTAATTCCCATTTGATATTAGGATCAAAAGAAGTTATCAATTTTGAGCTATACGTATTTCTCTGATCTTCAAATAGTTTATTTAGGATAGCAACAAAATTATTAATTAATTCTGATTTTTCCCTATTCAAATCATGAGAAATTTCTCGAATATCCTGTTCAATATTTTTAAGTTCTGCTAAATACTTTTTTCTTTTAGACGCCGCTTCAACTTCATCAACCTTATCCAAACTGTCCAAACTAATTCTAATTCCAAACATACGGCCTAAAACCCCATCATGTAATTCCTGCGCAACTTTTTTCTTTTCCTTAATTCTAGTCAGCTCAATTTCATTTTGCTGTGAGATCATCATATTATAAATGTCTTCATTCGCAATCTGCTGCTGCTGTTTAAAAATTAATTCACGGTTTTTAGCCTGCTGTGTTTTATAAACGTAAAAAAACAATCCGAGCAATGTACAAATACTAAAGACATAAACCAAGGTTTTATTTTTTTCTTGAAGATTGGAGTTTTGGTCTTTTATCTCGTTGGTTTCGTATTCGATACGAGAGAATTTTTCTCCCATCTTACGCTCTGCTTTCAACATCTGATCGTTAAGTCGAATGTACTCTTTAGAATAAATGGATGCATTTTTAGGATCAACGACTGCAGTTTGTTTAAGAGCCTCTAGTGTATTGACAAACTTGGTAGTTGTGCGGGAAAGTATCAAAGCCTGTTTGGATAAATCTAATGCTTTAGCAGTGTCTTTATGGAAAGCAAAATATTCAGACAAATGAATTTTACAGGACACTACACCAGAAACTAAATCAAGACTATCTCTAATTTTAAGTGATTCATAAAACAGGTTTGGCAATTGTTCCGAATCATTCAATTTGAATTTAGTATACCCTAGATTATCAAGCAAAATTGCATATAAACTAGCTCTGTCTTCAAAAAGATTTTTCTGTTTCAATGCATCTTCGAAGAAGCTTTTAGCCTGTTTATAATTGCCCATATTCATATATATGAAACCAATGTTATTTAATGAGGCCGCTTTATATTGAAGTTCTGCTGGTATAGTTTTATCTTGGAGAATCTCTAATGCGCTATTCTGAAACTCTAAAGCCTTTTTATATTCTTCCCTTTCATTGTATAATACTCCCAATAAATTGTAACTCTCATATAAAAGCTCATTTACATTCTTCTGCTTTTTCAAAATACTTAAAGTCTTAAAAACGGCTATTTCGCTTTCAAAAAAATCACCTTCATTGTATTGTAAATTAGCTTTATTTAAAAATGTTTTCGCCAAATTTAATTGATCGTTTATTTTTAAATAAGTTTTCTCCGCTTTATAATAATTCATAAAAGCACTATCAGAAATAGATTGAGATAAATAATAATCTCCTAAGTACGTATAGGCCTTAGCCATATTTACTGAATCTTTTGATTTTTCTGAGCGTTCAAGAATTAACTTTGTAGTATTGAAATACGCTTTCCAATCACTCATATTATAATAACGATTGGCAACCTTGAAGAGATTTACTTTATTAAGTGAGTCATCTTTCTGACTTAAAATTATATTTAGTGCCTTAAGATTATAATTTTGTTTGAATTTAAGAGGAATATTATTCTCGTTTGCCAGAGAAAGATAGACAGGAAGACTATCTATTGAAGAAATTGCATCATCATTTGAACCTGTTTTATTGGTACATCCCAACAAAACTAAGAGTATTATCAATGTTATTTTACTTATTTCTTTCAATTGTATTTTTGAGTTTTACCAAAAATACTAAAACTTTAGACACAAAAAAAAGCTGCCAATCCTGGCAGCTTTAAATATTTATTTTGAATGTAGCTTAATCTACTTTTTTATCATTTCCAACAGATTGATTTACACTAGCAAAATTTAAATTTCTAGTTTTAGATGATTCAGTATTCAAAGCAAAACGATCTGGTTTTTTAAGTACTCCACCTGCTGCACCACCATCAATAGGCAAATTAATAATAGTATCTTTAACTGCTAAATAAGTTTGAGTTTCTGGTTTAGCAAAAGAAGCAATTGCCATTACTAAAGAGAATAATCCGATTGTCAACGCTGTTTTTTTCATGACCTGAGGTTTTTTAATGTTTGTCTAATTTTTGGAGAATGAATCACAATTGCTGTGAATCAGAGTGTAAAACTAACACCAGAATCGAAAAAAATTTATATAAAAAATTGAGTTTGTGGTAGATCATACCCAATTGATAGTCAACGGATAGCAAATCTGTGTAAACATCTGGTTTTTAGATTTCTAAGTAATTTCCTGCAGCAAAATCAGCAATTATCAAGTCGACATTTGCTTTGTATGTTTTAGAAAAAGGAATCTTTTTGGAAGAGTTTTTTATGTAACAGATTGAGTTTCCGCTATGAATTCTCGAAATGTAATTTCTATTAATTACATAACTATTATGAATACGAATAAAAGGATACGTTAAAACACTTTCAAAATGCTTTAACGTTTTAAATGCTGTAATCATTTCGCCAGTATTCAAATAAATATCGGTCGAATTATTATCAGCCTGAAAGTAACAGATGTCAGCTGCGTTTAAATATCGATAATCTCCATAAGATTTAATACAAATCGTTAATGGCTTTTCAACGTTTTGAGGAATCGTTACATTATTTACATTGTCAATTACAATAGAAGTTGGTTCTTCTATAAAAGGCGGAGTTTTTGACTCTAAATTTGCTTTTTTAAGCTTCAAAACTGTCTTTAGGAGGTCTAGGTGGGCAACAGGTTTTAAAAGATAATCGAATACATTATATTGAATGGCTTCAAAAGCCTTGTCTTTTTGATTAGTGGTAACGATAATTTTGGGAATTTCTTGAAAAAATCGATGCAGCTCGCTGATAAAAGCAAGAGATAATTGGCTTGATAAATCTTTAGGTTCAATTTCTAGGAAAACCAAAGCAGGTTTATTTTCTAAAATCAAATTTAAACCATCTTGAAAATTTGACGCCGATGCGGTAAAAGATAATTCTGAAAAACCTGCAGCGGTTGTTTTGGTTTTCAACACACTTTCAGCATCATCGTCAATTATGATATACGAATACTTCTTCAATTTTTGGTTTTGTTGATTTTCTTACTTCGCAGTCATACTCAAAAAAATTCAATTTGATGTAATGAAGAAAAGTTTGGTTTTGGCATTTATCCGCATTTAAAATTACGGATTTAAATATTTTAATCATTTCATTGTTAACACATTACACCAAAATGTTGATACATAAAGTTGAAATGCAAAAAAGATCGATAAAATACCTGTTTTTTAAAATCAAAAATCCCAAATTCTCCCGAGGTTTCGGGACGGAATTTGGGATCTAGAGTATAACATGTAAAGATTACATTTTCATTAACCAGTTTTTCATCGAAACTTCATTTTCAATAATAGCTCTTAATTCAGTAATTTTTACACGATCTTGTTTCATAGTATCTCTATGACGAATTGTTACTGTTTCGTCTTCAATCGTCTGGTGATCTACTGTAATACAGAATGGCGTTCCTAAAGCATCTTGCCTTCTGTAACGACGTCCTACAGCATCTTTCTCATCATATGCCACATTGAAATCCCATTTCAAATCTTCAATGATTTTTCTTGAAACTTCTGGCAGACCATCTTTTTTAACCAAAGGCAATACTGCTGCTTTTGTTGGCGCTAAAACTGACGGCAATTTTAAAACTGTTCTTGTAGAACCGTCTTCTAATGTTTCTTCTTTTAGTGAAGTTGCAAAAACAGCCAGGAACATACGATCTAAACCAACAGATGTTTCTACTACATAAGGAACATAGTTTTCGTTTAGTTCAGGATCGAAATATTGTAATTTTCGTCCAGAATATTCTTCGTGAGCTTTTAAATCGAAATCTGTACGAGAGTGAATTCCTTCCAATTCTTTAAATCCGAATGGGAAATTAAATTCGATATCCGCTGCCGCATTTGCGTAGTGCGCTAATTTTTCGTGATCGTGAAAACGGTAATTTTCTTTTCCTAGCCCTAAAGATAAATGCCATTTCAAACGAGTTTCTTTCCAGTATTCGTATGATTTCATTTCTTCTCCTGGACGTACAAAAAACTGCATTTCCATTTGTTCGAATTCACGCATACGGAAAATAAATTGTCTTGCCACAATTTCATTTCTGAAAGCTTTACCCGTTTGAGCAATTCCGAAAGGAACTTTCATACGACCAGATTTCTGAACATTTAAAAAGTTAACGAAAATACCCTGCGCCGTTTCTGGACGTAAGTATAAATCCATTGCGTTTTCTGCAGAAGCTCCAAGTTTTGTTCCGAACATTAAGTTAAATTGTTTTACCTCTGTCCAGTTTTTAGAACCAGTCTCAGGATCAGCAATTTCTAATTCTTCGATCAAAGCTTTAACATCAGCTAAATCTCCGTTTCCTAAAGAACGACCTAAACGCTCTCTGATTTCTTTTTCTTTAGCTAAATATTCAATTACACGAGCATTTGTAGTTACAAATTCTTGTTCGTTGAATGCATCGCCAAAACGAGCTTTTGCTTTGTCAATTTCTTTTTGTGCTTTTTGGTGAATTTTTTCAGCATGATCTTCAACCAAAACGTCAGCTCTATATCTTTTTTTAGAATCTTTATTATCAATTAATGGATCATTGAATGCATCAACGTGTCCAGAAGCTTTCCAAGTTGTTGGATGCATTAATATCGCAGCATCAAGGCCGACAATATTCTCATTCATCTGAACCATTGATTTCCACCAATATTCACGGATATTCTTTTTTAATTCGACACCATTTTGTGCATAATCATAAACAGCACTCAGTCCGTCGTAAACTTCGCTTGACGGAAAAATAAATCCGTACTCTTTTGCGTGCGAAACCACATTCTTAAATATATCTTCTTGTTTTGCCATAGTGATGCAAAAATATAAAAAGTACCTTTAAAAAAAAGAAAAATAATAAAGATTGAAGTATTGATTTTGTTACTTTTGTAAATAAAATCTCTCTTTTTGTGATTAATTACCTAATAAATCTATTTTTCCCTAAAGTCTGTGATGGATGCCGAGCTATTTTACTGCAGAATGAAATTGTTTTCTGTACTTCCTGCCGTCACGAAATGCCTCTTACTCAATATCATTTAGACCCAAAAAATCAAGCTGTAAAAAAGTTTTACGGAAAGATTGATATTCAATTTGCTTCGACATTCTTATATTTTAATAAAAAGGGAATGGTTCAGGAATTAATTCACAACCTAAAATATAAAGGTCATGAAGAAATTGGAACTGTTTTAGGAAACTGGTATGCCGAAGATTTAAAAGAAATTCAATTGGAAATTCCTTTTGATGCTGTAATTCCAGTTCCTTTACATCCAAAAAAATTTAAGGAACGTGGTTATAATCAGGTTACAACCTTTGGAAAGGCTTTAGCCGAAGGCTTAAAAATTCCTTATAACGATTCGGTTTTATACCGAAAAAAATATTCTAAAACCCAATCTAAAAAGAATCTTTTGGGAAGATCTGAAAATCTCGAAAATATTTTTGATGCAGTTTTAACAGAAGAAAATCAGAATAAACATTTTCTAATTGTTGATGATGTCCTGACAACTGGCGCAACACTCGAAGCTTGTTCTAGAGCATTACTAAAAATTCCAGGAGCAAAAATTAGTATTGTCTGCATGGCGATGGCGAACTCTTAGCGTAAAATTTCAATAAAAAAATCCAAATTCCAGCTTTTATTGGAATTTGGATTTTAAATCTTTGGTTTTTAAAATTTTAATTCACCAAAATTTTCCTGATTGTTCTTTTATCTCCATCAATAACTGTAACTAGATATACTCCATTTGGTACATTTGGTAATTGAATATCTTGAATAAAATATCCTGAACCTTGAAAAGTATTACTGTAAACGTATTTTCCCAAAATATCATGAACATAAATTTTTATCTCTTTTACTGAATCTCGGTTAAATTGAATGGTAAAATTTCCTTTGTTTGGATTTGGATACAAGGCAAAATCTATATTTTCAAAATCTGAATTTCCAAGTGTATACGTTCTATTGCAGATGTTGACTGAAGCAGAATTTATTGTTCCTAAAGCTCCAAGAACTGCATCTCGCACTCTAAAAGTCCAATTTCCTTGTTGATTTTCTCCATTAAAAGCACTTAATAAACTAGCTGGAATTACAATTTGACTTGTAGTCGCATTACAATTTAAAGCAGTTCCGCTGTCATCAAACTGAAGTGCTAGAGTTGAATTTGTACTGCCGCAGCTTTTATTAAATAAACTTACAACTGTTCCACTTGGACTTACAATCTGAATTTCAAGATCTGAAAATCTTGCATGCGTAACATTCACAGATACATTTACATCTGAGATAGTTCCTGTTGACGCTGGCACTGCAACGGTTTTACTTATGAAAGTGCTTCCGTTACCAGTCGAATATCCGCCTTCAAAATTATATGTAGAACAACTTGTAGAAACTGTATAGCCAACTGCAAATGGATTACTATTTACAGCATAATAAATATTATTTACAGGTTCTATCAAAACTCTGCAATTAGTAGACGCATCAATATTCGATGGAATTAATATAGTCTCAGAACCGTCATTTAAAGTATTTGCAGCTAGTATAATCGGAAACGTTAAACCTCCATCTAGAGATAATTTTATATTGACATTTGTAGAGCCTGGAAGCGTATTTGTATTGTTGACACTCCAAGTAACCGTTTGTGTTGATCCTTTTTCCCAGCCAACATTATCAACATTCTGAGAAGTTAGCGCAAACGGTCCTGCAGAAGCACTTACTGTAACAACCATTGCATCTGTATTGGTTTGAGCTGTTCCTTCTGGCGCGTTATCTCTTCCTGTTAAAGTAAAATTCATTGTTTTTGCTATAGACGAAACAGATTCCCAAGTTGTCGTCAACTGATTGTTTAGCACAGAACTCAAAGCTGGCATATAACGAACTGGTGAAGTTGTGGGCGGGAGTGATCTAAACATTGGTCCGTCTGGTTTTGTTGGATAAGCAATACTATTAGATCCAAAAGTGGTAATTGCACTGTCAAACTGCTCCCAAGTGTAGGTTATAGAATTACCTTCGGAATCTGAGCCCGTTCCTGTTAAAACAAAAGGTGTACTTATAGGAATTGTGTAATCTGCTCCTGCGTTTATTATTGGCGGATTATTAGTTATAGCAGTAGTTACCGGACAAGTTTTCCCCGCTAAATTATTCTGTATTTGATTGATACTTCCGTAAGAAAAATAATCATCAGAATTACTTTGAACATCATAATTTCTTGTTACTCCAGCATAGGCCATAATTGTAGAACCGCTTCCTGGTTCATATTGTGTTCCTGTTCCTTCTCCGGCATGAGAAAAAGTGTGCGATCCTCCCAATTGATGCCCCATTTCGTGAGCAACAAAATCGATATCAAAAGTATCTCCTTGAGGTTTTGCATCAGATGGTGAAGTATAGGCACTCCCTTTTCCTAAAGGAACACTAGAAGTTGGGTTTACGCACACACAGCCAATACAATTTGCATTACCGCCTCCGCCCGAACCTCCGAACAAATGTCCAATATCATAATTAGCACTACCAATTACATTCGTCAAAGTAGTCTGAACTTCTTGCCCCCAAGTTCCTCCAGGATCTGCTGCCCCAACTGATGGAACAGAATAAGGATCTGTAGAAGCATCTGTATAAATAACTGCATCATTATTAGCAATCAAAACAACTTTTACAGAAAGATCTCTATCAAAAACACCATTCACTCTAGTTAAGGTTGCATTCATACCTGCTAATGCTCCGGCTTTTGTTCCGCCAAAAAAGGCTGTATATTCTCCCGTACACGATAATGCTAAACGAAATGTTTTAAATTGTTTGGCATTAGAAGTTGTTTTTGCTGTATTTGATGCTTTATTTTCTGAAACTAAATTGGCTGTTTTACAATCCAATCGCATTTTCGAATCTGCATTATCTGCAGATTTAAACAGAACATATTCTGATTTATCATCTGGATTTTGTTCAATATATTCTGTTGGTTTTGCCACACGAAAAACCATGGTCTGCAATCCGATTGGAGCAACACTAAAATGTATTTTAGCATTTTTATCATCTATTCCTCTTCCTTCATAAGCTCTAATTTCTGGATATTTGGCTTGCAATTCAGGATCAAAATTAGAGGATTCCCAAACCGAAAAACGTTCTAAAGTTCCTTCTGTATTCGGAATCGTTATTTCGGTTGTATTGCTTAAAGCCGATTTACTTGTAGTTGAGGCAAGTTTGGCACTAAGCAGATCTGCATTTAATTTATAATACAGTTTTCCCGAATCTAAAACGTTTGCTTTTCGCGAAAGCGATGATGAAGAAGTTACTTTTTGCCATAAAACATTGTTTTGAGCTTTCATGTTTATGCAGCAAAAAATAAGAAATATATAAAGTAATAGTTTTTTCATACTCTGTAAGATATAATATCAAAATTACTTCAATTAATTTAAATTGTACAATATATAAGACAATTAATGTTATTTAATCGACGAGTCAGCTTATTTTCACAAAAAGAAAAGCATAACTCAACGAAAATTCAATTTATCAGAGTATTAAATTTAAAACAGAATAGTATAAATTTGCAGCATCTTAAATAATTTGTTTTGAAGCTCTTTCATTCTATAAACGATTTTCAGTCAACCAAGAAAACAATTTTAACTCTTGGTACCTTTGACGGCGTGCATATTGGTCATAAAAAAATTCTGGAACGAATTACACAAAATACTGAAAACGGAAAATACGAAAGTCTTGTACTTACTTTTTTTCCGCATCCACGAATGGTTCTGCAAGAAAAATCAGAGATCAAATTGCTGAATACTATTAGCGAAAAAACAGAACTCCTTGAGGCAACTGGTATAGAAAACTTAATTGTTCATCCGTTTAACGAAAGTTTTTCAAGATTGACTGCAGAAGAGTTTGTTCATACTATTTTGGTGGATAAATTCCAGATTCAGAAAATTATTATTGGACATGATCATCGTTTTGGACGCAATCGAACTGCTAACATTGATGATTTAATTGCTTTTGGAAAAGAGTATGATTTTGAAGTAGAACAAATATCTGCCGAAGAAATTCAAGATGTTTCGGTAAGTTCTACTAAAATCAGAAATGCTTTAAAAGAAGGAAATATGGCTTTGGCCAACGAATATCTAGGATACAATTACTTTTTAAACGGAACGGTGGTAAAAGGAAAACAACTGGGAAGAACTATTAGTTTTCCTACTGCAAATATTTACATCGAAGAAGATTATAAACTAATTCCAAAAATTGGTGTTTATGTTGTAGAAGCTTTTATAAACGAAGAAATTGTTTATGGAATGATGAATATTGGCTTTAACCCTACGGTTAATGGTGATAAACAGACTATAGAAGTTCATCTTTTTAATTTCGACAAAGACATTTACGATCAAAATATTAAAGTTTCATTGCTGCATTATATTCGCGAAGAACAAAAATTTGGTTCTGTAGATGCGTTAAAAGCGCAGCTTCATCAAGATCAAATTGAGGCCTTGGCTTTCATAAATCTTCTTTAAAAAAATCGCATCTTATAGTTTTTGCTGTTTTTAAATCATCGTAGTTATTTTTTTAGTAAATTTGATAGAAGACTGTTTTTCAAATATTTACTATTAACTTCTTTAAAAATAAGCACTATGAAACTACCTAAAGAAATTACCAACGGTTTTTTGATTTTTCTCGGAATCGGCATTTATTTTTTATTGATGAATGTACTAGGGTTAGCAAATTTGTTTTATCTAAGAACACTTAACGTATTCTTTATATTCTATGGTGTAAACAGAACAATGCAGATGAACCTTCGTGAAGGAGAAACCAATTTTGTATCTAATGCTGTTTCTGCAATGGCTACGTCTGTAGTCGGCGTATCGATGAGTGTATTTGGCTTATTGGTTTACAGTTATGCTCGAGGCGGAGACGCATATGTAAGAACTCTATCTGAAACATTTCTGTTCGGAGGAAATCCATCAGTACCAACTTATTGTATTTGTTTATTGTTTGAAGGAATTGCTTCATCTGTAATCGTCACTTTAATGATGATGCTGTACTGGAATAATAAATATGCTGCTGATTAAATAATCAAAAATAAAAACACACTTTGACACTCTAAAAATCATAGAAATTCTTAATTCTATGATTTTAGAGTGTTTCTTTTTTGAAAAAAAGTTGAAAATCTTCATTTTTAATAAGCTAATAAATCTGTTATCATAATTTACTTACTTTTAATGCTCCAAAAAACAATTTATCCATGAGCATTACAAAACATAACTGGACAAAAGACGAAATAATTGCCATCTACAATAAACCATTGATGGATCTGCTTTATGAAGCAGCTACAATTCACAGACAGCAACACGACCCAAACGTAGTTCAAGTCTCCACTTTACTTTCTATAAAAACAGGCGGATGTCCAGAAGATTGTGGCTATTGTCCGCAGGCTGCAAGATACAATACGGGAGTTGAAGGAAATGATCTAATGACTGTAAGTCAGGTAAAAGCTCAAGCTTTGAGAGCTAAATCTAATGGATCTTCTCGTGTCTGCATGGGAGCAGCTTGGAGAAATGTAAAAGATGGTGAAGAATTTGATCAGGTTTTAGAAATGGTCCGTACGATTAACAAACTTGATATGGAAGTTTGCTGCACTTTAGGAATGCTTACAGAAAATCAGGCGCATCGTTTGGCAGAAGCAGGTTTATATGCTTATAATCACAACTTAGATACATCTGAAGAATATTATAAAGATGTAATTTCAACTCGTGGTTTTGAGGACCGTTTACAAACTATTGAAAATGTTCGCAAAACAAATGTTACAGTTTGCAGCGGAGGAATTATCGGAATGGGAGAAAGTATTGAAGACAGAGCTGGAATGCTTGTAGCTCTTTCTACTTTAAATCCACAGCCAGAATCTGTTCCAATTAATGCATTGGTGGCAGTTGAGGGAACTCCAATGGAAGAAGAAAAACCAGTTGAAATCTGGGAAATGATTCGCATGGTTGCCACTACACGAATTGTAATGCCAGAAACACAAGTTCGTTTGTCTGCAGGAAGAACAAATATGTCACGTGAAGGTCAGGCAATGTGCTTTTTTGCAGGAGCAAATTCGATATTTGCAGGAGATAAATTACTTACTACTCCAAATCCTGATGTAAATGAGGATATGAAAATGTTCGAAACTTTGGGAATGATGGCGCAAAAACCTTTTATTAAAATAATGCAGCCCAAAACAGTTGAAGCTTCCGATTCTCAATTTAATTCTTTGGGAGAAAAACCTAAATGGTCACGACCAAATCATAAAATAGAAAGAAATATTGATGCTTCGATCAGATCAAAAAAATAATTAAAAGAGTTAATAAATTTCAATAAATATTATTAAATTGCTTATGCACAGAGTTATAAGCAATTTTTTTATTTATAAAAATGAAATTAAAAGAAATAGAAAGGGTTAAGAAAATCTCTAAAGAAGATTTTATTTCCCAATATGTAAAAAAACAAATTCCAGTTGTTGTTGAAGAACTGACCGAAGACTGGCCGGCTTATCAAAAATGGAAATTATCCTATATTAATGATATCGCAGGTGATATCACCGTTCCTTTGTACGATGATAGGCCTGTAAACCATGAAGAAGGATTTAATGAAGCTCATATGAAAATGAAAATGAGCGACTATATTAACCTTTTAGAATCAAAACCCACCAATTACCGCATTTTTCTTTATAATTTAATGAAGGATGTGCCGACGCTAAAAAATGATTTTTTATGGCCGGATATTGGTCTCAAATTAGTCAAACAATTACCAATGCTTTTTTTTGGTGGAGAAAATGCAAGGGTTTTTATGCATTACGATATTGATTATTCTAATATTCTTCATTTTCATTTTCATGGAGAAAAGCAGTGTATGATTTTCGCACCAGACCAGTCAAAATATATGTATAAAGTACCTCATGCTTTAATTTCGAGAGAAGATATTGATTTTGATAATCCTGATTATGAAAAATTTCCTGCTCTAAAAAATGCTGAAGGATATATTACGAATCTAAAACATGGAGAAATGTTATATATGCCAGAAGGATATTGGCATTATATGAAGTATTTGACACCTGGTTTTTCTATGAGTCTTCGTGCTTTTCCTAAAAATATTGCCAATCTATCTAAAGCCGCCTATAATGTTTTTATTATGCGTCATTTTGATATTATGATGCGAAAAATTAAAGGCCAGAAATGGATTGATTATAAAAACGAAAAGGCGATTACAAATACAAACGAAAATTTACGCCGTAGCGCTTAATAATAAAAAAATCGGTTGAGTTTTAATTCCCAACCGATTTTTTACTTTAGTTATAGACTATTTTTTTCGTTACAGTTTTTCCGTTATCCAATGTAATTTTTACCAGTAGCACTTGAGGTCCAGAATGCAGATTTGTAATGAGCCATTCTTTATCATCAATTTCTTTTTTATGATACAATAGTTTTCCTCCAACATCATAAACAGCTGCTTCTTGGATATTTTCTTTATCTGAGAAGGATTGCAGTTTAATATTTTTTTCTCTAACTGAGACAGAAATATTTCCATTAAGGTTTTCAAAATTTTCGTTACCTAAAACAGCATCGTTAGGATTAGTATATCGAAGCACAAAGCGATCAGGAAAAACTCCAATTGTTGTAGTAAATTTATAACCTCCTGTTTTAAGATTGTGTATCGTTTTAGTTACATTATCTTGCAAGTAAATTACCTGATTATCCAAATTCCCATCTGTATGATCTATAGCAATTGTAAATTCTCCTTCTAAAGCAGATCGATATCCTAACGGAATTGTATCTGATGCAACGAAAGGAATTGCGCGCCCTTGAATTACAAGTTTTATATCTTCATTTATACTATAAAAATCGATATACGGATTTGCGTTTATAGTAATCGCATCATAGTTATTATCCCAAGAATTTGTAGCACCAGTTACATATCCAATTAGTAATTGTTTAAAAGCTCCTTGTGTATTTGTCAAGTTTAACCATATACGATGTTTTTCAGTTGCTACAGATTTATAAAATTGACTGTTATAACCAGGCACTCGCATAGAGTTAGTAAAAACTACACTTTGACCTGTTTTTGATTTCGCAAGAAATCCTTGTCCCGCAGCTATATAACCTTGAGGCGCCTGTTGATTTCCAGGCGTTGGGGCTCCAATTCCAGTCATACTGCCAACTGTAGTAATTCCCGATAGGTTATAAATTGCATAATCATCATTACTATAATAATAAGTACTACTTCCAGGGACAGTTTGAGCTGGAGCAACGTTATGCACCCAGAAATATAATGTGCCATAAAGATTCGCTGCATTATCGTGAATAAACTGGTCAGCATAAATTGCTGACGGATATGGATTACCAAGTAAATTATACTGCTCAGCAACGGCAGCTGGTCCTGTAATTTGTCCATTATTAGGAACTCCAACAAATTCTCCAGGATAAACTTGGGTTAAATTTGTATCATAAGGTTGAGGTCCTCTAATGCTATAACCATTTCCTTTAACCATTTCCTCCGCTCCATTATAAATTGTTATCCATCGTGTTAATGGATCAAATTTAAAATATTTATCTCCTAATGTTTGTGGAGATAGATCATGTAACGTAAATGCTGGTACTCGTGTTACTGGAGAAGACCAATAGGTAAGATCGTAGCGTCTTAGTGGCTGTGTATTTCTTCTATAAATAATATTTCCAGTATTAACAGCATTTGAAACTTGCACTAAACTGGAATTATTTTCAAAAATGAAAATCCCATTGCCTACTACGTTTACCTCATTTGTCACTGTAATTGTATTAGAACTTTGTACAATTAGCGATCCATTATTTTCTATTGTTAATCTATTTGCGAAAAAACTGCCATTAGTTCCCGAAATAATTGGACTTGTTGCCAAGGCAGGAATATTAACACAATCAGAAGCCAAAGGAACCCCAGATGGAGTCCAGTTTGATGCATTTCCCCAATTAGCATTAACACTTCCATTCCAAGTCTTAGTAATTAACACATTTATTGTAATAGGCGTTGATGGAGATTCACAACCTGAGGTATTATTTTTAACTTTTACATTATAAGGCCCAGGAGCCAAACCTGTAAATATACCAGAAGTATTACTATAATCAACTCCATTTATGCTATATGAATATCCTGTTCCCGGTGCAGGCGAAGTGACCGTTATTATACCTGTATTATTTTCGCAGCTTGGCTGTTGTGTCGCAGAGGCAGTTGGTGCAGAAACTGCATTTACAGTTAAGGAAACTCCCTGATTTACTGGACATCCATTTGCCGTAGAAATTGTCATCACACCACTATATGTCCCTGCTGCTGTATTGGCCGGAACATTAACATTAATAACAGTTCCGGATCCAGAACTGAAAGGAAATGACGTTGTTCCCTGATCTGTTAATGTAACCCAATCTATAGCATAATTAATTGGGGATCCAGTTGTAGAATTGTAATTTAAAGTCGTTGTTTGTGCAGATGCACTTTGGCAAACAGCAGTAAATATTCCCGATGTACTTATGGTTGGACTACCATTCACTGTTAAAGAAACTGATTGAGTTGCTGAACATCCATTAGATGTCAAAATCGTCATTGTACCTGTATAAGTTCCAGGTGCT
>NZ_LMJL01000007.1:309632-309721 GCF_001429295.1 Flavobacterium sp. Root935
GGCAGGAACATTGATGGTACTAATACTTCCTCCTCCAGCAGCAAAAGCGAAAGCAGTTGTTCCCTGATCTGTCAATGTCGCCCAGTCAA
>NZ_LMJL01000007.1:309848-309952 GCF_001429295.1 Flavobacterium sp. Root935
TGAATAACTTATTGGTGAATTAGTGGTTGCGGTATATGTTTGAGAAGCAAGCTGTGCGGAAGCACTTTGGCAGACTGCCGTTAAAGTTCCTGTTGTTGCAATCG
>NZ_LMJL01000007.1:310080-310239 GCF_001429295.1 Flavobacterium sp. Root935
TGCTGGAACATTGATCGTATTAATAGTTCCTCCTCCAGCAGCAAAAGCAAAAGCAGTCGTTCCCTGANCACTGCATTAACTGTTAAGGACACAGACTGAGTTGCTGAACATCCATTAGATGTCAAAATCGTCATTGTACCTGTATAAGTTCCAGGTGCT
>NZ_LMJL01000007.1:310410-310498 GCF_001429295.1 Flavobacterium sp. Root935
ACCTGTATAAGTTCCAGGTGCCGTATTTGCAGGAACATTGATCGTATTAATAGTTCCTCCTCCAGCAGCAAAAGCAAAAGCAGTCGTT
>NZ_LMJL01000007.1:310614-310732 GCF_001429295.1 Flavobacterium sp. Root935
GCATCCATTGGATGTGAGAATTGTCATTACACCTGTATAAGTTCCAGGTGCAGTGTTTGCAGGAACATTGATCGTATTAATAGTTCCTCCTCCAGCAGCAAAAACAAAAGCAGTCGTT
>NZ_LMJL01000007.1:310800-311344 GCF_001429295.1 Flavobacterium sp. Root935
ACATCCATTAGATGTCAAAATCGTCATTACTCCTGTATAAGTTCCAGGTGCTGTATTGGCAGGAACATTGATGGTATTAATACTTCCTCCTCCAGCAGCAAAAGCAAAAGCAGTCGTTCCCTGATCTGTCAATGTCGCCCAGTCAATGGAATAACTTATTGGCGAATTAGTGGTTGCGGTATATGTTAGAGAAGCAAGCTGTGCGGAAGCACTTTGACAGACTGCTGTTAAAGTTCCTGAAGTCGTAATTGTTGGAAGAGCATTAATTGTTAANGCCATTGGATGTGAGAATCGTCATTACACCTGTATAAGTTCCAGGTGCTGTATTTGCTGGAACATTGATCGTATTAATAGTTCCTCCTCCCGCAGCAAAAGCAAAAGAAGTCGTTCCCTGATCTGTCAATGTCGCCCAGTCAATGGAATAACTTATTGGTGAATTAGTAGTTGCTGTATATATTAGAGAAGCAAGCTGTGCAGAATTACTTTGACAGACTGCTGTTAAAGTTCCTGAAGTCGTAATTGTTGGAAGAGCATTAATTGTTAA
>NZ_LMJL01000007.1:311384-311550 GCF_001429295.1 Flavobacterium sp. Root935
GGAATAACTTATTGGCGAATTAGTGGTCGCGGTATATGTTAGAGAAGCAAGCTGTGCGGAAGCTCTTTGGCAGACTGCCGTTAAAGTTCCTGTCGTAGTAATTGTTGGATTAGCATTAATTGTTAAAGATATATTTTGATTAAAAGAACATCCATTGGATGTGAGA
>NZ_LMJL01000007.1:311575-318485 GCF_001429295.1 Flavobacterium sp. Root935
AGCAGCAAAAGCGAAAGCAGTCGTTCCCTGATCTGTCAATGTCACCCAGTCAATGGAATAACTTATTGGTGAATTGGTGGTCGCTGTATATGCAAGAGAAGCAATCTGGGCTGAAGTTCCTTGGCAGACTGCTGTTACAGTTCCTGTTGTTGCAATTGTTGGATTAGCATTGATAAGAATTGTAAAAGGATAAACGCTTGATAGGCAACCTGCAACATTCCTAACAGTAAGATTTCCCGTATACGTCCCTGGTTGAGTATTTGCAGGTATTGATATATTTATTGGACTAGAAGTCAAAGATGCATTATTAACTGAGACAAAACTATTTGAAGGAGATGCATTCCATGTAATACTGTAAGTAGTTGGTGCATTAGTTACTGCACTGTAAGGCAATGTTGTGCTTTGCGCACTGGAACTTGAACATTTAGCGGTTGTGGCTCCTAATGTTATAGTTGGTGTTGTACCAACTACAATTGTTGTCTGGTTATTCAAATTCGTTGTCGAACAATCTATTGACGTTAAACCAGTAACAGTAATTGTACTATTGCCGACAACATTAAGACCACTGGCAGTAAATTGACCTGATCCTGCAGTAGTGACCGTCATTGTTGCTGTCAAACCATTCCCAACTGGACTGCTTCTATTGTAAGTTACTGAATATGTACCTATCGGTAAACCAGAGGCACTACTTATTAATTGTACTAATGAAGTATTTCCTGTAGCAGCACAAACATTTGCAGCTGATATCCCCGTTAAGCTATAAGTTTTACAAGTATAAGTAATATTTACATGGCCTCTGGCACCGCTTCCTCCATTTTGTAGATTACTAGAACTTGCAGCTCCTGCACCTCCTCCTCCATATATGTTTCCAGGATTTCCACTATTGTTTGCACCTATCAAACTAACAACTCCAGCTCCCCCAGCTCCTCCAGCTCCAGCTCCGAAATTCGCTCCATTACCACCACTACCTGATGAAAGTCCTAAACTTAATAAGGAATTTGATCCACCTCCTGAAGCTCCACCGTTTGCTGTAGATATACTGCCTATTGCACCTGTAGCTCCAGATACACCACTTGGCGCAGAACCAGATGCAAGATTAGCAATACCCCCAGGTCCCCCAGGTGCATTAAATATACTAGTAAATCCAGTTATATAAGATGCGCCCCCAGCATTTCCATTTCCTGTTCCTCCTGCATTAGTTGCTCCAACCACAACAGGCAGACTTTGTATTCCTATTGTAGAAATCTTCCCTTTAGCATAAGCACCGCCGCCGCCGCCGCCTGCGCCTCTTGCCAGCCCTCCTCCAAGTAAAGCAGCACCTCCAGCACCTCCAGCTCCCCAAGCTTCCACAGTTACCTCATCTATACCTGCTGGAAGAGCGAATGAACCACTAGTAATTACCGGATGTGTAAATGTTTGGGCATTTGCAGTAGTATAAAATATTGATATTATTAAAATCAAAAATATTTTTAATCGTCTTTTAGAATTTTTGCGTGATTTTAAAAAGCTGAAAAAATTCAGCATTGTTAGTAGATCTTTCTTCATCTTGTGGCATTTTAAATAATTGAAAAATAAAATTCAAACTCAAACAAGATTGATTGCAAAATGACAAAGGCTTTAATAATAAATAAAACTCAAAAATGATTACCCAAAAATTTTACAATAATCTTATGGCAGGTAGTAATACAGTAAAACTGTTTGTTGAAAAAAAGATAAAATCAAAAAAGGCTTGTAGAAAAATTACAATTATCGATAAATATTACTTTTTATCGATTGAATATCACACCAAGGTACGATTTTATTTACATGTAAATTAAGATTGTAGTATTAAACATATAATTTTAACACTAAATATAAAATATATCAAAAAATAAGAAAAAACTGTTAATTAGTTATTTAACTCAATAATAAACAATCACTTACATTTTTTAAAAACAAAAAAAGCCTTATACTCATTTTTAGCATAAGGCTTTTTTAAATATTTAATTTTGTTTAAAAAATTAATTTTTTGGATATTGAATTGCCATTTTCAAAGTCTATTTTAACCAATAAAACCTGGTGTGAGGAAAATAAATTCTGAATGGAAATTTTTTTTGTCTCAAACATATCTTTTTGAAATAATTGATTTCCTGAAATATCAAATATGACTACTTTTTTAATAGTTTCTTTAAAAGATTCAATGTTAATAATATGGTCGCTTGCGTTTATCAAAACCTGATTCAAATCTTTTTCATTAGTTTTAATTCCTAAGTTTTTATTGGCATAAATAATGGAGAAACGATCATTAAAAGTTCCAGCATCGCTACTAAACTGATAAGAACTTTCGGTAAGGTTGTGTACCACATTTGATGTTTTATCTACTACAAAAATTTCTATATCATTAAAAAATTTATCCTGATGATCAATCTCTAATTTAAGAGTGCATTTAGCCGCAGTTTTATATCCTAGCAGTATCGAATCATTATCAGTAAACGGCATTCCCCTGCCTTGAATCACTAAGCGCTTATTTTCAGTAATACTGTAAAAATCCGCTGTTGAATTTGAACTTAAAAGTTCTGCATCATAATTTAAATCTAGAGAATTAGAAGCTTCATCTGTATAGCCTAGCAAAATTTGTTTGAATATATTTTCATTACTAAGATTTAACCAAAAACGATGTTTTGTACTTTCTTTTATGGCAGGTTTCAAAAAAGTACTATTATTACCTAAAACACGCATGCTGTTGTTAAATTCTAAAGAGCCAACAACATTACTTTTTACAAAAAAAGCCTGCCCAGAAGATATGGTACCATCTAGTATGAAATGACTAAGATTGCCATTTAATGAAGAACTTGTTGCAACACCTCCTAAAAGATTATATACAACAAAATCGTCACTATTATAATAATAGGTTGTATTTCCTGGCACAGTTTGAGCAGGTGGAGTATTGTGTGTCCAAAAATAAAGAGCTCCTTTTATCTTTGAAGAATTACCTATTAAAAAAGCATCTGCAGTGATTGCCGATGGATATGGATTTCCTATTAAGTAGTAACGGTCTGCAAATTCTAATTTTACTTCTATTTTACCATTATTAGGAATTCCTTTAAAGACGCCTTCAAATATTGATCTTTCTGTCGTTGAAAAACTTTGGGGGGCTCTAATACTGTAACCCTGTCCTGGAATCATGTTGGCTGTCCCAGCGTAACTTGTGTTCCATCCAGAAATGGGATCAAACCAATAGAATTTATCTGAAAGAGTTTCTGGAGAAAAGTCAAACAATTTCTGTTTATCAACAGGTGAAGACCAATACGTCAAATCAAATCTTATCACAGGACTTGTCTTTCTTTTTACATGGACAATTCCAGTATTCACCATATCATCATCACTTTGATATAAACTTGCAGAATTTTCTAGAATCAAAGTTCCAGAACCGGTATATGCAAAATCAATTCCCAAATTGTTTTTTTCTAAGAGTGTGACAGTCTTATCTTGATCGATATTACAACCACAAACTTGAGTTGTGGTTAGGTTCGGATAATCTTCTTTAAAATAAATATCTTTTCCAGGTGAAGGAAAACCGTTCGACCATGAAATTCCATTCCAAGTTGTTGTATTTACACATAATTTTAAGCGCGCAATTCTATGTTTTGAAATTCCAGAAATAGAATTAAAATTTCCTCCTATTAGCAATTTAAAATCTTCTGTGAAATTCATTGCATAGAGAGTATTGTTTAATGGTGCGGAGAAAGATTTATCATAAGATCCGTCGGCTAATAGCCGAATAAGTCTGGAAGATGAAATATTTTTATATGTTCCAGAAAAGGCACCTCCAACTAAAATCCTGCCATCTGGCTGAATTAATATAGTACGAACATCCCCTTTGCTAAAACCTGTTCCTGACTCAAATGTTGCGTCAATGCTTCCGTCACTATTTAGACGGACTATCCTTTTTTTAGATATTTCATCAAAGGTTAAAAATGAGCCTCCAACGATAATTTTTTGATCAGACTGCAAGGCTATCGCATAAACATATTTATCGAAACCTTTTAGGATATTAAAACTGGGGTCAATACTTCCATCAACATTTAAACGTACTAAACCAGCAAAAGGCAAACCATTAAATGTTTTGAAATGCCCTCCTACTAGAATTTTTCCGTCGGGCTGAATAAGTATCGCATCAATAGTAGAATCAGCACCTGAACCAATGTTAAAATTCATATCCTTTGAGCCATCTGGAAGCAGTCTGATAATTTTTCCAGCATTAATTTTATTATACCTTGTAAATGAACCTGCTGCAATTATTTTTTGATCAGACTAAATTGCCAATGTGTAAATTTGCCCATCAAATCCTTCTCCAGTATAAAAAGAATTATCAATCTCACCATTTGAAAAAATCCTGACAATTTTGTTAGTAGTAACATCATTATATTTCGTAAAATTTCCTCCTAAGATTATGTTTCCATCATGTTGTAATGCAGTCGCTTTTATGAGATTATTAGCTCCAGAATTTCCAACATTGAAAGAGGGATCAATTGAACCATTTCCTAAAAGGCAGGTAATCTTTGACGCAGCTGTATTGTTAAATTTCTTAAAATTACCTCCAACAATTATTTTGTTATTTGATAAAGGTAAAATACTTAATACTGAATTATCAAATCCAATTCCAGAAGCTAAATAGGCAATGTCTTGTTCTCCTTCGTTATTAATTTTTGCCAGCCTCCCTTGATTTTGTCCATTAAAAACAGAGAATGATCCTCCAACAAACCAAGATCCATCTTTATCAAACTCTAAAGTTGAAATGACATTAGAAGATGGACCAGACCCGATGTCAAAATTTGGTTTAACACTTCCGTCTGAATTAAGAAAAACTAATCTATTCACTTCAACATTATTGTAAAAACCAGTAAAAGATCCGCCAACCATTATTTCTCCAACCCCATTAATCTTCAGAACTTCAACTCCTTCTTTAGTAAAACCGGATCCATTAATAAAGCTTTCATCCTTAGTTCCATCTTCATTTAAACGAATAATTCTATTGGCAGACATGTTATTGTAATTTGTAAAACTGCCTCCTAAAATGATTTTCCCATCAGGCTGCAAAACAATCGCATTTACATCGTCATCAAATCCAGCTCCAATATTAAAATTCGAATCAATATTTCCATTAGTGTTTAAACGAACTATATGATTTGTCGAAGTTCTATTGAACTCGGTAAAATTACCGGTGAGAATTATTTTTTCGTTTGAATCAATTTTAACATCTGTAATATTTAAAGCTGATCCGTAACCCGTTAAAAAAGAAGAATCGAGTGTTCCGTTTGGTAATAAACGTGCCACTCTATTTACTGTACTATTAGTATATTTCGTAAAACTTCCAACAATAATTATTTTCCCATCTGACTGCATTGCGATGTCATGGATAATTCCAGTTGTTGCGCCTACAGTTGTATTAAGGCTCGGGTCATAAGATCCGTCTGGATTTAAACGTATAAGTCTTCCAGCACTGATTCCGTTATAAGTGGTAAAACTTCCACCAACAATAATTTTTCCATCTGACTGGAGATAAGATGCATAAATTTTACCATTAAAACCCGTTCCTGTATTAAAACTTTCATCTATTGATCCATCGGGATTTAGACGAGTTAGGTATGAAGCAGGAATTCCATTTAAGCTTAAATAATCTCCACCAACAATCAAATTTCCATCTTCTTGTAAAAGAAGCGTTCTAACGGTAGCATTGAATCCATCACCGATTTGTCCATCATCGAGTGTATTAAAGGTATTGTCTACTTTACCTTGTTGTGCCAAAATTTTTCCAGGTGTAGACAATGAAAAAATCAAAATTGATATTAAAAGTAATTTTTTAATCAAAACAATATAATTTTAGTTAGTATTTGTAGGAATTGGACTAAAATTATAAAGTTTAAATAAGGCATACAATACCTAGATTTAGGGATATTTCAACGTAATAAAAAAGTCCATTCTTTAAAAAGAATGGACTTTTAAAAATTTTATTGAATCTAAATTATAAATTGCTATAAATAATTTTCTTAGTAAAAGTAGATCCGTTTTCTAAAGTTATTTTAACTAATAATGCTTGATCAGAAGAATGCAAACTAGAAATCTGCATTTCTGGTGAATTCACATTATTTTTAGTATAAAGCAACTGTGCTCCTATATTAAAAACATTTACTTCCTTTAATAATTCTTTTGAAGAGGTAATTTGTACAATTCCATTTTTTACTGAAACTAAAATGCTGCTTTCAAGATTTTCAAAGTCATCTGTTCCTAAAGTTTTAGAAGTATAACGAAGGACAAAACGGTCTGTAAATGTTCCAATTGCAGTTTTAAAAGTATAATTTTCTTTGCGAAGATCTGTTATTTTTNGTCGAAGAATCCGTCTGCATGGTCAATTGCAATGGTAAAATCACCTGCAATTGTAGATTTATATCCTACCGGCACTAGGTCGCTGCCGTCAAACGGAAGCCCGCGTCCCTGAATTGACAATTTACTGGTTCCATTAACGGTATAAAAATCTATAAAACTGTTACCCGATATTGTTGCCGCATCAAAGTTGTAATCAACGTTGTTTGTTGCTCCCTCAATATATCCAAGGAGTGCCTGTTTATAAGCTCCCTGTGTATTTGTTAAGGTGAGCCATAAACGGTTCTTTTCTCTTGTGTTTGTTTTGGCAGTTTTATAGAACTGTGTATTATTTCCTCCTACACGAAGATTGTTGTTGAAATTTACCGTCGATGTGGTTGGTTTTGCAATGAATGCCTGTCCCGCTGCAATATACCCCTGAAACGGTCCGCCGACCTGAGGTCCTTCAACCTGCCCAGTTCCGTTAATTACGGCATAATCATCGCTTGCATAATAATAGGTCGTGCTTCCCGGTGCCAGGGCAGGAAGTAAATTATGCGTCCATAAG
>NZ_LMJL01000007.1:318494-329453 GCF_001429295.1 Flavobacterium sp. Root935
AGCATCAATTGCAGACGGATAAGGGTTGCCGATAAAATTCCACTTATTCGCTGTAACAGCTACATTTATATCTCCGTTATTCGGCACACCTGTAAAAACGCCAGTAAAAGTACTCGGCGTAGTGGTGTCAAAACTCTGCGGACCTCTTATGCTGTATCCTTTTCCGACTTCCATATCAATGTTTCCGTAAAGACTCGTCTGCCATTTAGCATTGACGGCATCCCAGTAAAAAAACTTATCGTACAATGTCNTGTAACCGGCATTGACCAGTATGTTAAGTCATATCGTCGTATTGATGTTTCTCTTTTGTAAACAATATCTCCTGTATTTTGAATATTTGTCTTTTGTATTAAACTTGCTCCAGATTCAAAAACTAGTTTACCATTAGAGATCACTTCATTGGTAATTGTTAAAGTTATCCCTTTTGGAACTGTAACAAATGGGTCTGCTGCTCCATTAGGAACACTTATCGTTAACGAACAAGCTACAATATCTGTTGGAAAAGGATTTCCAGAAGCAGAAGCAATTATTACGCTTTTATTACCATCTGGAGTTCCATTAGACCATCCTGAACCGTTCCAAGTTGTTGTAGACGTTTGATTTATTATATTAACTGCTGCTACTGGACTGGATGTACAGTTTGAAGCATTTGTAACAGTAAAATTATAATTACCTGCTGCTAATCCAGTAATGTTGTGAGAACTTCCAGTCCCAGTAATCGTTTGTGATGCTGTTCCTGTTTGGTTAATTGTCCAATTTCCTGATGGGAGATTTGTTAGTGTAACACTTCCTGAACTACCACAAGTAAAATCACTATTTTTTGTAATTGTCGGTGCAGTTGGAGCTGGATTTACTGTTATTGTTGTAGAGCTACTAGTAGCCGCAGAACAAACTCCACTAGTCAAAACTGCACGATAAGATGTTGTAGCTGTTAAATTTGTAGCTGTATAAGTGGTAGTAGTATTAGCAATAGGTGTACCTGCTGTAGCAAAATTATTCAATGATGATTCCCAGCGTGTTACTGATCCTGTATGCCCGCTTAGAGTTAGTAAGGTACTATTAGTCCCTGTACAAACTGCTGTTCCTCCTGTGACACTGCCTCCAACAGAGGTTGGATTTACTGTAATCACTGCATTTCCGTTCATGTTTAAAGCACAGCCATTGGGAGAAGGATTTGTAGCAACTACCGTATAGATACCCGCTGCCGTTTTAGTACCAAAATTAATTGCACCGCCAGTTCCTAAAACTGCAGCCCCATTATCAATCCCACCTAACTTCAGTTGGTAGCTCACACCTAAAGTCGAATTAGCCAAACCAACAGCAAGTCCGGTACCGCCAAAACAGTACGAGCCTCCTCCAGTAACATTATAAACTGTTGGTGCAGCATTTAAATTAACATATGTAGTTGAAGGAGTTCCAGCACAACCACCTGTTGAAGTTACTACTACTGTTGCTTCTTGAGGTCCTGTTGCTGTTGCTGAAAAGGTTACAGTAGGGTTTTTAATTGTAGTTGATGAAAATACTGCTCCTGGAGATGTACTTGACCATGAATAAGTTACACCCGAAGCAGGAACATTTTCCACGTCTAATTGAACAGGTACGCCTGCACATGCAGTTAAGGTTTTAAAAGGACCTTTTGGTACTGTTGTAGCCATTGGAATCACTTGAACGCTTGGAACTAAAACAATATTATCTATAATAGAACCAAGGGTTGTTGTTCCTAGTGAGTTGTAAAATTCAACATATATAGTAGATGTTGTTGGTGTGAATGTAAGAGTCCCAAGAAAAGGAGTACTACTAGTATTACTGGTAGTATAGTTTATTGATGGGGTTGCGGCTCCATCTAGTATTCTAGCATCAACCGCAACAGATGCTGGAGACCCTGGTCTTCGAGCGTATAGAAAATTTAAGGTATAAGAAACCCCTGGTACAACTGTTACTTGTTGTCTTAGTGATGCTTCTGAATCTAATTCTGCTGTATTATCACTACCACCGTTACTAAAATATACACCTTCAGTTAGAACTTCAGTTTTCCATCCTTTTGCGGTCGCTATTGACCAATCTGCAGATCCATTTTTAAAATCACCATTTTTTATTAAATTGCTTACACAATTCGCAACAAGGGAAACCTGATCTGTAGATGTTCCACAGCTATTATTTATTGTCCAGTTTAATACATATGTTCCTGTTCCAAAAGGAGTAAATGTGGCGGTTGGACTTGAAGTACTGCTAAACTGACTTAATGAAGTGCTTGGCCCGCTCGCTATTGTCCATACTCCAGTACCAACTGTCGGGGTATTTGCTGCCAATGTAAATGTAGTATTACCATTTTGATCTGGGCCTGCATTTGAGACTGTTGGGAGTGGATTTACTGTAAATGTAGCGGAACTTGTTCCAGTCCCACCTGCAGTTGTAACTGTTACCATTCCCGTAGTTCCACTTCCAATCACAGCAACTATTTGTGATGCAGTAACAGAGGTTACAGATGACACCGGAATGCCACCAATTTTTATATTTGCAGCAGTTGCTCCTGTTAAATTTGTTCCGTTTATCGTTATGTTACTACCAACACAACCACTAGTAGAACTCAAACTTGTAATTGTTGGCATTACACTTGGTAGACTCATAGCTGACATAGCATATCTTACATTCCCGTTGGGAGTAATAGAAGATGTTGTAGCTAAATCTGATATATTTGAGGTAGATATGTTTCTTTTTGCAACTTCATTTTTCCAAGCATAAGCATTTCCGCCACCAGCTCCTCCATTATTTATACCTCCACTGCTCCAATTTCCATTTATAGTATAATTGGGAGTTGTATTAGAACTTTCATTATATAAACTAGAAATATAAATAGCTTGGTCGTTTGTATTCACAGACATTGCAGTACTTAATTTAGCAGTTGCACTATTGGGACTACTATTATCAAAGCCATTTCCAGATGTATAACTAGCAGGCGATTGGTCAACTCCTGCAAAAACACTATACCAAACGGTCATATTTGCGAGATTCGAACTTGACACTGAAGCTCCTGTAACATTTAGTGGACGAGAAGTGGCATCCATAACAGCATTATCTTTCAAATAATATAACCAAGTATGGGTACGCCCACTTGTAGTTCCATTACCAGTAGCTTTGGTTAAAGCAACGCCACCATATGTAATAGTTGTCGGATCAGCCTGAGTACCATCACTTCCTAATCTTGTATATGTTGATGAGATGGCTACAACGAGAATACGATTAGAACCTATAGCAATAGCTAAGTTTGCGCCTGTCCCTACTAGAGACGCTTGATCATATGCCTTAGTCCATGGAGTTGGCTGCGTTATCTGCGCTGACATAGTATTTATAAATACAAAAAACATCCCAACACAAAGCAATCCTAAACTTGGCGAGAATGTTCTCTTGGAAGAAAATTTAGAAAAAATAAATAATAAAAACGAGTAAAGTAGTTTTCTCATCATATAACAGTAGGTATTTGTTTTAAATTTGTTTTTGGTTTGCTTAAAGCAAAAAGGGCATTCTTTCAAAAAAAAGTAAATGTCTTTTGGTATTTTACTGAAATCTAAAATGTTAAAATCCTGACTTTTATCAGAAATCAAAATGTTAAAATTTCCGTACAAAAATATTTAAATTAGCCTAATCCACAAGGTTATAATTTATTTCTTTTCAGAATATATTAACAAATTTTAGAATTATTTTATAACTAATTGACAATTATTACATTTAAACGTTAAAAAGAATGAAAAACCCGACGAAGTGTACTTTTACTATCAAAGAAGCTTTACAAAAACTAGAGCATTTTTGCGCTTATCAAGAACGTTGTCATGATGAAGTTGTTGCTAAATTGTACAGCTTAAAAATGACTTCTGATGAAGTTAACAGTATTGTCGTACAATTAATTGAAGGAGACTTTCTTAATGAAACTCGTTTTGCCTGCAGCTTTGCTCGTGGTAAGCACCGTATTAAACATTGGGGAAAGATTAGAATTACAAACGAATTGAAAGCAAGACATATTTCGTCAACAAATATCACATTGGCTTTGAAGGAAATTTCTTCTGAAGAATATTTTGAAACTTTTGAAAATCTAGCCGAAAGATCTTGGAATAATATATCAGAAGGTAATCTTTTAAAAAAACGCAAAAAATTTTGTGATTATATGCTTCGAAGAGGATATGAAAGTAATTTAGTTTACGAAAAAGTAAAAGAATTGGAAGAAAATTAGAATGGTCTTTCCTTCTAACAAATGATTTTTTCAACTATTTCAAAATCACTTCTCTTGCACAAAAATTGTATTAAATTCCTTATTTAACACAAAATAACTTTTGGTTGTAAAATATTCCGTTTTTGCGGATTTTATGCCAAACCTGACGTTTTTCAGTCTAAAATCTCAAAAAACGACCTCAAAAAACGTTAAATTTTACGATTATTCTTATATTTTTTTTTGTTGTTTTATAAGAAATCCCGCCAGTTGTTATTTTTTAATATGTATTTCGTCGACTTTTTTAACAATTCATCGAATATATATAGCTTATCAAAACCGTCCTGATTTGCAGCACGTAGATGTATATATCTTTGCGACGCATAAAACTCCTATGCCAGCATAACAAACTGATAGAAAACATTTAACATGAAAAAAACTTTACTTTTATTTTTATTGTTGCCTTTTTTAGGGTTTGCTCAATTAAGCGGCGATTATATTATCAGCTCAACAAATAGTAATCCCAACTTTAGAACACTTGCGCTTGCGGTTGCTCAGATTAATTCTGTTGGAGTTTCTGGTCCTGTTAAATTTTTACTAGATGAGGATCAAACCTTAACCTCATTACTTTCAATTAATCAGTTTAATACAACTGCCACTAATACATTAACAATTAAACCAAACGCAGGAAAGACTATAACTATTAATGCTAATATGCCTAATTCCTCAACTGGTGTACCAGCGGTTTTTAGATTTAATGGAGCCAGCAACATAATAATTGATGGTAGTAATTCGACCTTAAATACAAAAAATTTAACTTTAATAAATAACGACAATCTAAGTTATACTGCAAGAGCGATAATTTGGATTGCTAGTAATGGTGCTACAGGTTCTACTAATATTACAATTAAAAACAGCAATTTTAGATTTTCTACTCGTAATCAGCAATTAAACCTTTTGAGCGGAGTTTATTCGGGAAGTAACGCGATTGGCGGCAATAATACTATTGATGTCCAGACAAATAATGGGGCTAATTCAAATATTTCCATTGTAAACAATGACATGTTTAATGTGAAAGATGGAATTAACGTTAATGGAAGCAGTACTGCCGCAAATTCTCCTTCAGGGTGGAAAATACAAGGAAACAAAATTGGAAGTACAGTTACTGCCGAAAAACCAGTTAGAGCTATCTATTTGTCTTATGCTTTAAATTATGAAATTTCCGGCAATACAATATCTGGAATTAGAAATACTGAAAATCAAGGCAATGACGGGGCTGCAGTTATTCTTTTAGGTACAAGCTCAGGGACAATTTCTGGAAATATAATTAATAACATAATTAATGAAGTACATAATAATTCTTATTTTACAGCAGGAATTTTAAGTAGATCAAGCGGAGTCAATAGCATTATAAACAACATAATAAGTAATGTTTACAACACTACTACAGATTCAAATAATGGAAATTTCTATAACAAAGGAAACAGTATTCATATTGCAAGTGGAAGTTCTACAAATATTTACTACAATACCATTATAGGAAGTGGTGCTCCAACTGGCACTGCATATGCTTCATGTTTATATATATCAGGTGGATCAGGCATAAACATTAAGAGCAATATTTTTGTTAATACTCAGTCTAATAAACAATATGCCATTTTCAATAATGGAGGAACTTTGGGGCAAATTAGTAATAATGATTACTATGTTACAAATGCAACAAATAAATTTCTAAATAGAATAAACGGAACTGAATATCCAGGAACAGGAACAACTGTACCTACTAACTGGAATACAGCAGTTTCAGACTCTAATTCTAAAATAATTTTACCAACGTTTGTTTCAAGTACCGATTATCACTTACAAGATGTTACTGTTAATAACGATCTTACTGGGATTCCAATTTCAGGAGTTACAACTGACATTGATGGTGACGCAAGGGTAAAACCTTATATGGGTGCTGATGAAATTTTAAAGTGTATACCAACTGGTGATCAAACAACTTTTGGCAATGAGTCTTGGATTGGATATGTTTACAAATGGACAGGAAATACTGCTCCAAATCCAGCAGCTCCAACTACTACACCAGACACGAGCATAGCAACTTACATTGGAACAGTAACAGAAAATAAAAATTTTGACAGAAATGTTGCAGAAGGGGCCGTTAGTGGTGTTACAACTAATATCCCTTGTGAAACAGCACCAGCTGACAGGTTTTTTGTTCGATACAAAATGACTGCAAATATAACTGAAGCTGGTAGTTATAACTTCATGCTTGGAAGTGATGACGGTATTAGACTTTATATAGATGGAACAAAAGTATTGGAACGATGGAATCAGCATAGCTATACTGTAGATTCTGTTTTACAAAATTTGACTGCTGGTACACATCAATTTGTTCTTGAATATTTTGAATTTGATGGTTCATCTAGAGCAGCTATATCATTTGGTTTAATAAAAGGAGACCCAACAGTGTATGGAGATAAAGTTTGGAATGTTTACGGTTACGTTAAAAATGATCTAAACCTTGCAAATACAGTGTATGCAGGAAATTATGTAGATCCAAACTTAAACGTTGACTCAAAAACTTACTGGGGTGTTACAAAATCGCCTTCTGCAGCAACAATTTGGCAGGGAGCACCAATGCCAGATGATAATTTTACAGTTTCATTTAAACGCCGCGGTTTTCCTTGTGGTCAATATCAAATACAACTTGTAAATTCTGATGATGCCACTCAAATATATATTGATGGTAATTTAGTATTTACTCAGTCTGGATATACCAATACGGCTACTATAATTAACAATCCAACAACCTATTCTTTAAACAGTAATTCACGAGTAGAAATTCGTTTAAGAGAAGATGGAGGAAATGCAAATGTTGCTGTTAATTTCTTAAGAGTTTCTACTGCCTACAACGGGACAGGAACTCCAGCAGCAAATAGTTCAATACTAATTAATTCAAACACAACATTAAGCTCAGATCTTACTGTTTGTTCTT
The DNA here is from genome assembly GCF_001429295.1 of Flavobacterium sp. Root935. GTDB lineage: Bacteria > Bacteroidota > Bacteroidia > Flavobacteriales > Flavobacteriaceae > Flavobacterium. The sequence goes on from NZ_LMJL01000007.1 coordinate 325,697, forward strand.
GTACAATCAACCCAAATTATACTTTAACAGTTCCTAAAGATGTTACGCTAACTGTTGATGAAGATATAACAGTAGGGACAGGAGCAAAATTACTAATACTTAGCGGCGGATCGTTAATTCAAACATCTAATAGTAAAACTATGTTTAGTGGAAATTCAACTGCTTTTGAAATGCAGAGAACTACCAAAGTACGTCGTTACGATTTGACTTACTGGTCAATGCCTGTTACCAATTCTAGTTTTACAATGCATGATTTGTCACCAGACACTTTATATGATAAATATTTTTACTGGAATCCTGATACTGCAAAATGGCAGACCAGTCTTTACGGAGCTATGCCTATGGAAGTTGGAAAAGGATACAGTATAAGAGCACCACAAACTTTTGACACCGTTAATCCTTCGGATTATACAGCAAAATTTATTGGTACCCCAAATAACGGAGATATAAATGTTGCTGTTACAGCAAACAAGTGGAATTTTATCGGTAACCCTTATCCGTCTGCAATTGATGCCGAAGAATTAATTTTTAATAATAACCTGGGCGCTGTTTATTTATGGACGCATAATTTACTTCCAGCTCAGACTGTAGCAGGAAGCTCGACATATTATTATGCAAGTGATGATTATGCAGTAATTAACGGAACAGGACAGGTTGAAGGACCTCAAGTTGGCGGACCATTTAAAGGTTATATCGGAGCGGGCCAATCATTCATTGCAAAACCGACCACATCGACGGTAAATTTCAAAAACAATCTGCGTGTAGGAGGTAATAATACACAGTTCTATAAAACTGCCAAAACAAACGGAATAGAAAAAAACCGCTTATGGCTGACATTAACTAATACGCAGGGAGCTTATAAACAAGCATTGCTTGGATATGTTGAGGGAGCAACAAATGGTATTGACTACAACTTTGATGCAACAACAATCTCGGGCAACAGTTTTGTAGATTTTTATACTGTTAACGGAACCAGTAAATTGTCAATTCAGGGACGTGCACTTCCATTTGAGAACAGCGATATAGTCCCATTGGGATATAAATCTACAATCGAAGGTGATTTTACTATTGCAATTGACCGTGCCGACGGTTTTTTTGAAACGCAGAATGTTTATTTAGAGGACAAAACAACAGGAAAAATGACAGATCTACGCAAAGAAAACTATACTTTTAAAACTGCAATAGGAACATTTACAGATCGTTTTGTCCTTCGTTATACTTCTAAAACTTTAGGAACAGATGATTTTGAAAATTCAGAAAGCGGGGTTTTAGTTTCTGTACAATCAAAAGTTATAAAAGTAAATTCTACTACTGAAAATATAAAAGAAGTACAGATTTATAATATTGGAGGTCAATTAATTTATACTAAAAACAAAATTGATTTGAATGAATTCCAGATATCAAATTTACAGTCTGGCAATCAAGTTTTATTAGCTAAAGTTATTTTAGATAATGACCATACAGTCACGAAAAAGATAATTTTTAATTAATGAGATTATACTCATAACAAAATCCGACACCTAATCAATGTCGGATTTTTGCGTGTTAGAAAATTTATATAAAATATTTAAAAGCATACCCAAAAAGCCCATTATCAACCAATCTTAACCACAAATTTCATGAGCACAAAAAAGCTATTGAATTTCAGTTCTTTATCATTAAAAAAAACAATTATTTTCTTTTTTCTGATATCATTAAAAATTACAGGCCAAAGTAATACAATAACCAGAATTCATACTGACTGGAATAAAACAGGAACTGGTTACTGGACATCAAATGCAGCAACAGGCGTAGGAAATCGTCCTGACAATGTCAATAATTTATTAGCATTTGAATGGAGAGGCCAAACTTTCTCGACAGGTGTAGAGGATAATAAATTAAACACAAATTCTGTTTCTTATAATGCGCAAAACTTTAGAGCTTTAAAAATTCAAACTTTAGGAGCAAACACAAGCACCTATTTTTTACAAGGATCGATGATAGATGGCTCAGCAACGGGAACCACCTTAATTCCACCATTAGCAGGAGCTGTATCAACTGGAAGCGAAAGGGCTTCAAGACTTACAGATGGCAAGAATGGATTAAGCTTAGGAACTGGAATCGCCAACATTCCAAATGGTACTGCGGAATTTAAAATCGGAACAAACAATTTAAATTTACTAGGCATAAATGACAATATTCCAGATTTACTCGTTACCCAAGTTGCCGAACCAGGAGGAACAGGAACTGAAGATATATTTAAATTTGTTGATGCAGCAGGAAACACTGTAGGTAATCAAATATCCGTTAGTTTTAATTCTGTTTCGGTTATTGGAACTTACAGTTTAGATTTATTTAGAGCGACAGATGGCGTAACGGCTTTTACACCAGCAGCTACAAGAGACATTAGAATGCTGGGAATCGAGACTAGTTCTTTTGGCATCACTTCTGCAAATGCGGCTCAGGTCGATCGTTTTGTAGTAGTTTTTTCAGGAAGCTCAGATTGTGCTTTTATAGCTTTCAATACAAAATCTTTAAAAATTGCAGATTTGAGTATGATTAAAAAAGCAACATTATCATCATGTGGTAAAGCAGGCGACGTCATCACTTACAATTTTGATATAAAAAACACAGGACAAGTTCCAATTACAAATATCAGTGTTTCTGACCCAATGCCTGGAATGGTGTTTTCAAGTAATCTAATTTCTTCTTTAGCTGTCGATCAAACAGCAACAATAACGGCAACTTACACAGTTACACCAGCAGATGTTGCTGCAGGAAGAATTGTTAATTCTGCTACAGTTACAGGAACTGATCCATCTTTAAATACTGTCACAGATATTTCTGGAGATGATTATAACAATAATAATGCAACAATTACCATCCTGCTTGCACCTCCAACAATTAGTGCGGTACATCCTGTTACCTGTGCAAGCTTAGGAAGTATTGATTTAACAAATTTACCTGCTTCAGGAACTTGGCAGATTACACAGACAGGAACTGCTTCTGCTACTTATAGTGGCACTGGATCTACGTTTACTGTACCAAATTTAGCTGTAGGTTCTTATTTTTTCAGGGTAAGTATCGGAGGCTGTAATTCACCATTAACATCAAGCACGGCTATTGGCGAAGATTCTTCAACTACTTGGAATGGATCTAGTTGGTCCAGTGGTCTTCCGACTATAACTCGAAGAGCAATTATTAGCTCCACAAATCCAAATCAGCCGTTTACAGCCAATACAACTATTTGTTCTTTGCTTGTTAATTCTGGAGCTTCTGTTGTAATACCTAGTGGAGTGACTTTAACCGTTACTAACAGCATTACAACAAACGGTCAGTTAACTTTTGAAAGCGGCTCAAGCTTATTACAAACAACAAATGCAATAAACACAGGAGATATTATTTACAAAAGAGAAACGTCAGTACGACGATATGATTTAACATACTGGTCAATGCCGGTTACGAAAACAGGATTTAAAATGAATCAGTTTTCAGCGGGGACATTGTACGATAAGTTTTTTTACTGGNTGGAAACATGGATATGGAAGTCGGAAAAGGATACAGCATAAGAGGTCCGCAGAGTTTTGACATCAATACGCCGAGTACTTTTACTGGCGTTTTTACAGGTGTGCCGAATAACGGAGATATAAATGTCTCTGTTACAGCAAACAAGTGGAATTTTATCGGCAACCCTTATCCGTCTGCAATTGATGCAGAAGATTTAATTTTTAATAATAATCTGGGCGCTGTTTACTTATGGACGCATAATTTACTTCCT
>NZ_LMJL01000007.1:329459-424549 GCF_001429295.1 Flavobacterium sp. Root935
TGATGATTTTGCCGTAATTAACGGAACTGGACAGGTTGAAGGGCCTCAGGTCGGCGGACCATTTAAAGGTTATATCGCAGCGGGACAGGCATTCATTGCAAAACCAACCACATCGACGGTAAATTTCAACAACAATCTGCGTGTAGGAGGGAATAATACACAGTTCTATAAAACTGCCAAAACAAACACAAGAGAAAAGAATCGTTTATGGCTCACTTTAACAAATACACAGGGAGCTTATAAACAGGCACTGCTTGGATATATTGAGGGAGCGACAAACAACGTTGATTACAACTTTGATGCGGCAACAATCTCAGGCAACAGTTTTATAGATTTTTATACCGTTAATGGAACCAGTAAATTGTCAATTCAGGGACGCGGGCTGCCGTTTGACAGCAGCGACCTAGTGCCGGTAGGATATAAATCTACAATTGAAGGTGATTTTACCATTGCAATTGACCATGCAGACGGATTCTTTGATACCCAGGCTGTTTATTTAGAAGATAAAACAACAGGAAAAATAACAGATCTTCGCAAAGAAAATNTCGTTTTGTCCTTCGTTATACTTCTAAAACTTTAGGAACAGATGACTTTGAAAATATTTCAGATGGAATTTTAGTCTCAGTTAAAAATAAAATAGTTAGAATTTCTTCTTCAAAAGAAACTATCAATGATGTTATTATTTATAATATACTGGGTCAGGAAATATTCAATAAGAAAAAAATTAATAGTACAGAATTTCAAATTTCGAATTTGCAGACAGGAAATCAAGTTTTACTGCTAAAGATTAATCTACAGAATGGTCATAGCACATCAAAAAAAATAATAATGGATTAATTCCTAAAACAAGAAACCCATCAAATTATGATGGGTTTCTTGTTTTTTATTCCTCTTTCAATTCATCAATCACCTTCTTTATTTCTTTGGCAAACTTTCCATAAAATTTATGAACCCACCATTCTAGAGAAATTCCCATAAAGAGCATCGTAAAAACAACCACTAGAAAGAATCCGATGAGTTGGCCGCTAGAAAATTCATGATCAACAAACCCTGGTATTTTGGTAAACGCATAATAATAAAAGCCTAAAAAATATAAAACCAAAAACGGAGTCAAAGCAAATCCAAAAGTTTTATACAATTCCATATTTAGCCTAATATCAAAATAGGTTTCATACAAACTGTCTTTTGTTCTTAGAGTTATATTATTCAACCGCTTATAAAAAAAGTAAAGCTTCGTCAAATAATAAACACAGACTGCTACAAAAAGACTGTACAGCAAATAATACAGAAAAGTCATCTTGGGTGGAAAATCACATATAAAAGGAACTGTACCTATCAAAACAATAGACAGGATTTGATAAATGAATTCATTTTTTAGATTTTTTTTAATTTTATCTAATGGAGTATTCGCAGATTGAATCTTCTCTAAATTTTCTGGCAGAATAATATTTTCGGGTTTTTCATTATTCCATGCATTTTGTATATCGTTAAAATCCATATCCCTGATTTTTAATAATTTCTTTTAATTTTTCTTTGGCTCTGTTCAATTTTACTCTGGCATTTCCTTCAGAAATTCCGAGATTCTGACCAATTTCTTTATGAGAGAAGCCTTCTAATTGATAGAAGATTATGGCTTTATCAATTTTATCCAGCTTTTGTACCGCTTTATAAAAATGATCCAGCTGACTTTCTTTTATATGAGAATCATTTTCGTCTTCTTTAATATTATCCGAATCGATTTCATATTTATCTATCTTTCGCTTTTCTTTCTTTAAAAATACAATTGCTGTATTTACTGCTACTCTATACATCCAAGTCGAAAACTGACTTTCATTTCGAAAAGAATCATATGATTTCCAAAGCTGGCAGACGATTTCCTGAAACAAATCCTGCTGATCATCAGAATTATCCATATACATTTTAGAAACTTTATATAAAATTCCTTTATGGCTTTGTATCCGATTCAAAAATTCTTGTTCTTTCTCTTTCAAAACAGATTTAGTTCATTATCGGTTTTACAGTATATCCTTCTTTTCTCAATAAATTAATAACTCCAAATTCACCTCCCAAATGCCCAGCGCCAACAGCGAAGAAAACTCTATTTTGTTTCATTAACTCTGGCATTGCTTTTACCCAGTTCAAATTTCTATTGTCAAGAATCTGCTTCTTTGTTTTTTCACTTGTAAATTTTTCATCAGTTGTTAAAGCATACATGCTATCAATGTTTTCATTTTTGTATGCAGTAACTAATTGCTCTGATTCCTCAGAAGTTGATTCTTCTAAAATCTTTAAAATTTCATCATTTGAATAAGCATTTTCCAAAATTTCAAATTGAGCCTTTACGGTTTCAAGACCAGAAATTGAGACATTTCTTTTTTTAGCGGCATCAGAAAACTCCATTTCATAAAACTTAAGATCTGTGCAACCAAAACTTTTCATACTAATCAAACTTAAGACTGTTAAAAGACTGAAACTATCTACTTGCTGCACACTCATTCCTGTGCTCTTTTTTAAAATTAAATCTAGTTTTGCCAATTGTTCTGGACTTAATTTTTTACTTAGTGGTTCTTTTCCCATTGCCAACTGCTGCATTTGGCTCATTTCATTGGGATCTGTAAAATTGATTTCTAAATATAATTTATTTGAGGCGTCAAATGCTTTTTTTGCTTTTTCAGATAAAAAATAATCCTTTGAACAAATCATATGGATCGTTCCATACAAATAAGACGGCTTTTCAAGTCCTTTTCCTGAAACTTCCCACAAAAGTGAATTTTCTAGTTTACGTGATTTTTCCTGTGCTGAAATAGTTGAAGAAAAAAAGAATATAAATAGTATTCCTGCAAATCGAAATATTGTTTTCATGTTTATGGGTTTATTTGATTACGACTGGTAAGTAATCGAATCATTAAAACGTTACAAGAAATTTTAAAATTTTCAGAAAATAAAATCTCTTAGTAACTCTAAAGCTTGATTAATTTGTTCTTGTGAATTGTAATTATGAATACAAAAACGAAGACGTTCCTGACCTTGTGGTACAATTGGCGACAGAATTGACTGCACATCAAATCCTTTATCTTGAAGTTCCTGCTCCAGCTTTTTGGCATTTTCATTTCCAGGAACAATAGCACAATGTATAGCAGATTTGCTACGAACAAACATTGGCTTTAAGCCTAATAAATTTTTATACTGATTAAAATATATAATGTTTTGGCGAAGTTTTTCAATAGCCTCTTTTTCAATTTCCAAATGTTGATAAGCTATCAAAATAGTTGCAACTGAATGAGGAGACAAACCCGTTGAGTAAATAAAGTTTTTTGCAAAATTTATGAGATATTCTTTCAGTTCAACGGAACCAAGAATCCCCGCACCATAACATCCTAAACCTTTTCCAAAAGTCATGATTCGTGCAAAAATTTTATCATGCAATTGAAGATACTGACTAAGACCTTCTCCTCTTTCGCCAAAAACACCTAATGTGTTGGATTCATCAACAATTACATAGCAATTGTGTTTTTCTGAAAGCGCAATTAATTCTTCTAGATTTGGGCTGTCGCCGTCTATTGAAAAAACACTTTCTGTGACGATATAAACCAATTGATTTGGAAATTCTAGAATTAAACGTTCTAAATCTTCAAAGTCATTGTGATTAAATTTAAAAGATTTGGCACTAGAAATCGAAATTCCGTCTTTTATTGAAGTATGACATAGCTCATCATACAAAACAACATCATTTTCTTGGGGTACAGCGCTAAAAAAAGCAATATTGGCATCGTAACCCGAATTAAAAATTAAAGCAGCTTCTGCATCATGAAACTGCGCTATAAAGTTTTCTGCAATGTGATAAAGTGAATGATTCCCAGAAACCAATCTAGAGCCAGTTGCCCCATTTTGAAAAATTTCATTTTCTAACAAATAAGCGTGGACATTTCTAAAAATTATTTCAGATTTTGAAAAACCAATATAATCATTGGAAGAAAAATCAACTACGTTATTAAATACAGGCAATTTTTTAAGGGAATTATCCTCCCTACAATTTTCTATTTTCTCGCCAAGATTTTCAGGTAGTTTCATAAAACAAAAGTATAAAATTGAAATTACAGTAAACAAACAACGGACTTGTATTAAGTCCGTTGTTTTAAATTTACTAATTATTTAGCACTAATGAAAGGTGAATTCCTGCTATATTGTGATTCAACCATTTCATTAATCATAAAATCCGAAATATCTAATGCAGTAATTTTATCTCCTAAACAATCTTCGAGATTTACATCTATTGCATTAGTTTCATTTTTAAATTCAATAAAAGGAACTCGAACTTGCGTCCAGTTTACATCACTTTCAGTCAAAAGATTATAGGTATTTTGTCTATCGATCTGAATTGACGGAAAATTAGTTTTCATCCAGTCGGTTGCCATAATAGTTTTTGGACTTTTTTTATCGAATGGTGTATCGATATTAAGACCAGCTAAAAGAACATAACGATCTATATTATATTCTTTCATGGCATTTAAGACATTCTTGGTGGTTCCATATGCCACAAGAGGTTCATCCTTTCTCTGACTAATTGTATTAAGTACTGCCTGACAATCATGCATTACTGATTTAATCGCTTCAAGATCTAATGAGTCACCTTTGACAATTTCAATATCGGGATTTACAATTTCAAAACTTTCTGGATTTCTCAGCAAAAGTTTTACGCTGAATCCCTTTTTTAATAACTGGTTCACAAGATAATTTCCAGTTCTTCCTCCGCCTCCAAGAACGGCAACTTTTGATATATTTTTCATAAGTATTCTTTATAAAATTTGATAATAAAAGATTGTGCTTCATCGTTGATGAAACAAAACATAAAAGCTTACCGAACTTTTACAAATGATCAAATATTTTATAAAGAGATTTTAATATTTCAAAAGTACGAAAATAAAAAAAGCCAGATATTAAATCTGGCCATAAAATACATTTACGAAAACTATAATTTTTTAAAGAATTTAATTAATTGTGTAAGTTACCGTATTACTTGTTGTGCTGTTAATTAAGTATTGAGTAGTAGCAGGATAGCCACGTTTTGCAATATCACGTTCAACCGCAGTAAGTGGCGATTCGCAACAGACACCAAGCCAAGGGGCTGTATATGTTGGACCAACTACAACATTTGCTGCTTCAGCTGAAATCTCATTGATACAATTAGAACTCGAAGTTAGGGACATTGTCCCAAATCCTAATGCTAGTACTAGCATTACTACAGAAAATCTTTTCATAATAAGTGGTTTAATTTGTTAATAGAGCTACAAATATATATTGTATTAAGTAATTTTCTTACTTATTTTTTAAAATATATTATTTTTATTACAAATAAAACAAACAGCTACTTCAATTACGTTTATACACAAATAAAAAAACCAGACAAATACTGTCTGGTTTTCTACTTATTTTAAAATTTGTTTTAGTCAACTAAAACAATAATTTTATTATTTTTCATCTCGATTGTTCCTGACTTAATCTCTAAAGTATAAGTTTGGTCATTTACTCTCTTGAATTTATCAACGGCTTCCTTAGAAAAATTAAAGCTAGGAGCTGCAATTTTAATTGTTCCTTCTTCTAAGATAGAAACAATTGGTGCGTGATGATTTAAAATCTGAAAGCTTCCATCAACTCCTGGCAAAGTAACCGAAGTTACCTCTCCTGAAAATAATTTCGCTTCTGGTGATACTATTTCTAAAATCATATTTTTTAAGTTAGAAGTTATTTGTTAAAAGTTAAAAGTTACGAAACGTATAACCTCTAACTTTTAACTTTTAACTTTATTTTTATGCTTCAGCTAACATTTTTTCTCCAGCTTCGATTGCATCTTGAATAGAACCTTTCAAGTTGAAAGCAGCTTCTGGAAGGTGATCTAACTCACCATCGATAATCATGTTGAAACCTTTGATAGTATCTTTAATATCAACTAATACACCTGGGATACCTGTAAATTGCTCCGCAACGTGGAAAGGTTGAGACAAGAAACGTTGTACACGACGTGCTCTTGATACTGAAAGTTTATCTTCTTCAGATAACTCCTCCATACCAAGAATCGCGATGATATCTTGTAATTGTTTGTATTTTTGAAGAATCTCTTTTACTCTTTGTGCACAGTTGTAGTGCTCATCTCCTAAGATATGTGGAGTTAAAATTCTTGAAGTAGAATCTAACGGGTCAACCGCAGGATAGATACCTAACTCAGCAATTTTACGAGACAATACAGTTGTAGCATCTAAGTGAGCAAACGTTGTTGCTGGCGCCGGGTCAGTTAAGTCATCCGCAGGAACGTAAACCGCTTGTACAGATGTAATAGATCCTTTGTTTGTAGATGTAATACGCTCTTGCATAGCACCCATCTCTGTTGCTAAAGTTGGTTGGTAACCTACCGCAGATGGCATACGACCTAAAAGTGCCGATACCTCAGAACCTGCTTGTGTAAAACGGAAGATATTATCAACGAAGAATAATACATCTTTACCTTGATCAGATCCAGCTCCATCACGGAAATACTCAGCGATAGATAATCCTGAAAGTGCCACACGTGCACGAGCTCCAGGTGGCTCATTCATTTGTCCGAAAACGAAAGTAGCTTTAGACTCTCTCATTCCTGGCATATCTACTTTAGATAAATCCCATCCTCCATTTTCCATAGAGTGCATGAAATCATCACCGTATTTAATAATTCCTGACTCTAACATCTCACGAAGTAAGTCATTCCCTTCACGTGTTCTTTCACCTACCCCAGCGAATACTGAAAGTCCACCGTGACCTTTTGCAATATTGTTGATCAACTCCTGAATTAATACTGTTTTACCAACACCAGCACCACCAAACAATCCAATTTTACCTCCTTTTGCGTAAGGCTCGATCAAATCGATTACTTTGATACCTGTGAATAAAACTTCAGATGAAGTTGATAAATCTTCGAATTTAGGAGCTTGTCTGTGAATTGGCAGACCATTTTCTCCAGTTTTTGGCAAATCACCTAAACCGTCAATGGCATCTCCAACAACATTAAATAATCTTCCATATACGTCTGGACCGATTGGCATTTGGATTGGATTTCCAGTTCCAACTACTTCATATCCTCTGCTTAAACCATCTGTTGAATCCATAGAAATGGTACGAACAGTGTTTTCGCCAATATGAGATTGTACTTCTAGAACTAAAATAGTTCCATCTTTTTTAGTGATTTCTAGTGAATCATAAATTTTTGGAAGTTCAACATCTTTACCGTTGAAAACTACGTCTACTACTGGTCCAATGATTTGAGCAACTTTTCCTATTACTTTTGACATTACTTATGTATTTATTAAATAGCTATTTAGGTTTATCGAAAATACCTCTTTTTTCAGAGCGCAAAGATAATTTTTTAAAATATAAAATCAATTTTTTTTTCATAAAAAATACCATGATTTTGTTTGATTCATAAAACCCACCTATAAAATCACAAAATCGGCATTTTTTTAATAAAAGAAAAAAAACCGCTGCATCCTAAAAATGAGCGGTTTTTTGAAGTTAAAAATAGTTTTCAATTATAATGTAGCTGGAAATAAAACTTGGTAGTTACCAATATCCACCCCTTTTAGATTTGAACCATATTTAGCATTTATTACCTCAATAAATTTATTTGCAATAAAAGCATATCCTCTTGGAGAAGGATGAACTCCATCTAGAGAGAACATTCCACCAGTAACAAATGTAGCTTTTAATGTAAAGTTGTTCATTGTAATTCCGTTTGGTTTATTTAGATCATCCATAATTGATTTAGCATCAACAATTGCCAATCCATTCGCATCTGCTGCAGCTTTAATCGTTAAATTATAAGCATTCGTAGCCGTTTCAATTTCAGCAACTTCAGAAGGCAGTAAAACATATCTGTCTGGCAACGGAAAGGTCACTCCTAATTGTGACAAAGAAGGCGAAGGCGAAGCAATTCCATCAGCGGCAACTGTTGGAACTTTACCTATTCTAGATGAAGCGCCCAAAACAATTAAATCAGTAGGCAGTGCTTGTCTAGCTCTTCCAAAAATCTGTCCCATTACTGTAGCAGTTGTAGCATCTAATCCACCTCCCATTAATACTGCTTTTAAATTTGCTGAAAGATCAGGCAGGGTCTCGTCTACAATTAATAATGGATTATTTCCTGTTGCAGACAAAAGATTAATTCTGCTTCCCTGACCTAAAAATGCTAATGCATTATGCAACGGACCATATAATTGAGCATTTAAAGTACCAACCAAACTCACTCCTCCAGCACTTAAATTCGCTTGAGTTAACTGATTGTAGGCAATCACATGAAAATGAGGAAGAGTAGTAATTACAGGTAAATTAGCCACAACTCCTTTTCTTCCACCAGAAACAAGCTGTGTAACCAAGGCGTTATATGCTGCCGCAAAAGTAGCCGGCGGCGTTAACGGATTTACTGTCGGATCACCACCAGCAGTTGCGTAGCCCAACTCATCATTACCCCCTATCCACAAAGAGAAAAAAGTAGGATTTTGACTTAAAGCATCGGCCAGAACTGTAGTTGTTGTACTTGAAGCAAAACGAGCAAAATAAGGATTTGCTGTTCCTGCAACAACTCCCGCTGGATTACCATAACCAGGCGCTAACAAATGGAAACTTTTAGCTCCAGGAACTCCTAAATTACCAAAAGTCCCAGACAAATGCGCTGTAACTTCTGTCGTTGGTGTTCCCTCAACTGGAACTGGTGCACTCTTAAAATATAAACGAGGCCCAAAAATAACATTCCCTCCTAATAACAACCCCCCAATATTATCATTTGAAAAAGGCGTTTTAAACTCTCCTCCTCCAACTAAAGCAAATTGCTGTGCCAAAATGTTTGGATAAGCACCTTCTTGTCCCTTAATAAATAAGGCATTATCACTAAAACCTGCCGCAAAAGAATCTCCTAATGCCACATATTTAGAAAAATCTGCACTTCCAGCTGTCAAAGGCTTCCCATCAGACGATTCCACAGGAACAACCACATCATCATCACTATTACAAGCCATAAAGGTTAACGAAACCAATAAAAGCCATTTGAAATTTTTTATCATAATTTCTATATTTTAAATTTATTCATTTCCAAATCATAAATTCAGAAACATATATAATGAATTTTACACTGAGTTAATAAATCAATTATGGATTGATAGTCCAAGAAGCAAAATACTGCTGTCCAATTAATCCCGCTCCAATAACTTGATAATATTCTTTACCACCAATGTTAGCCGCTCCTAATTTTACAACTGATTTCAATTTTGGAATTCCATAATTTATCTGCGCATCGATTACAGTTGCAGATTTGATCACACCATCAGCAAAACCTGCCTGCCACAGATATTCACTGTTCCATCTTCCACTAACACTGAAGCCAAAATTCTTGAACAGTTTATCATTTCCAAGTGACATTTTAACTCTATGTTTTGGAGTATTAAATCCAGCTTCAAAACTTGGATCTTTTTCTTGATCAAAATCGAATTGAGCATAGTTATAATTTACCCCTAATTCGAAATCAGAAATTATTTTTCTAGAAAGTCCAACCCCAAATCCTAATGAATGTATTTCTACATCTGAATTGGTATACAATTGATACACTCTATATTCTCCATTTTGAATAGCTCTTACAGACTGCACTCCTGCATCTGTAGTTCCTGCCGCAAGATTTGGATTATCCTGTGCTGTTCCGTAGTAAGGAGAAATTACATTTAAAGTACCAATGAAATTATTATAAATATTATAGTAACCGTTAAGATCTATTGACGTACCTTCAAAAATAGAGCGATATCCAATTTCAAAAGCTTTTACTTCTTCAGGTTTTACCAAGTTCGCTCTGGATTTCTTCAATAAAGCTGCTGCAGCAATTGGATTACTTCCTGCCATAGCTGAAAACGCATTTACAGAACTTGCTAAATAAGAATTATTATAAGCATCAACACCAGTCATATTTTTAGTAGCACTTCCGTTGCTGTAAGATTGACCTTCAGTACTTAACGGAAATGTTTCACTAAATCTTGTCAAGTTATCCGGCGCAGAACCAATCAACACAGCACTTCCAATATTAAATCCAATATATTGATCTTGAGTAGAAGGATTTCTAAAACCTGTTTGGAAAGATCCTCTAAAATTATGATTTCTCTTCTCTCCTCCTGAATACACTAAAGATAAACGCGGTGAAAAGTTTCCATCAAAGTTTTTAGATTTATCATAACGAAGAGATCCTGTAAACTTCAATCTGTCATCCATGAATTTTTTCATCAATTGAGCATAAGCTCCATACTCATTGTAATTAATCGGACCATTTGCGTCCGTATAAATTCTTCCATGAGAATTCAGTTCATAAGCCCTAAAAGAACCTCCAACTTGAATCTCCGCAAATTTTATTAGATCTCTAAAATTATAGTTTGCATCAGAATGGTAAATTTTTGAGTTATCAACCAATTTTGAACCAGAAAGAACATCTTCCTCATTTGTAACTTGATTAAAAGCATTTTTGAATTCTGCTGTTCCTGGCAAGAAACGACCAGTATCTGCAGTAGTTCTTCCTGCCGCATGTGCCTGCTCAGGCGTCATACCTGCCAATGTACCTTGTATATATGCGCCTGCATATTGACCAAACCAAGTATTATCATCTTTCCATTTTCTATTAACATTGATACCCGTAAAAACCATATCATAAGAATGACCTCCATCTTCCCCAGTCATGTACCCTCTTACAAAAAAGTTTTTCCCTTTAAATTCTAATTTATTCTGGTACATAAAAAAATCATTCAGATAATACCTGTTAGCTCCTTGATAAACAGCATTCCCTGTACCAATTTTACTCTGCCAGATAATTTCCAACTTTTCATCTCCAAAAGGTCGTGCATGCAAAGAAAAATCAATCTTAATATTCGACGCCTTATTATCCGTTAAATCAATTTCATTATAACCTGTTCTACTAACCATAGAATTCGGTAAAAGATTAGATGCACCAGCCGGAATTAACCCCATTGCCTCTAACTTCTGACCAACGCCTTTAATATTCGTCGCTGCCTCATCACCATAAACATTGATTCCATCATAACTAGGATTCGTTCTATCAATGCCCGTCCTTGTCTTGTCATTATAATTTGTAGCATACCAATCTGTAGCTTCCATGTAGGTAAAATTCGCTTTAGCAGCAAAGTATTTATTAAAAGCGCGAGCAAATCGAATACCAAAATCATAATAACTATTTGTGCCCGCAGCTTCTTGAGAAGTTACTCCATATTTAAAATAAGCTGAAACACCTTGATTTGTAAATGGACTTTTACTGGTCATGAATAAAATTCCATTAAAAGCATTTGCTCCATATAATGCAGATGAAGCACCTGGCAGAAGTTCCACACTCTGAACATCAATTTCCGAAACCCCAATCATGTTTCCTAAAACAAAATTCAGCAATGGAGAAGAGTTATCCATACCATCTACCAACTGCATAAAACGAGTATTTGCAACAGTCGCAAATCCCCTTGTATTGATTGACTTGAAAGACATACTACTGGTATTCATCTGTACCTCTTTCATATTTTCTAGACCATCATAAAAAGTTGGAGAAGCCGTCCTTTTTATTTCCTGAATTCCCATTCTTTCAATTGTCACAGGAGATTCCAAAACTCTTTCTGGTGTTCTGGATGCTGAAACTACAATTTCATCTAATTTAGTTTCTTCATCAATTAGAATTACATTCAACTTTTGATTAGCCGTGGTTACATTAATCGTTTTTGACACAAATCCTACTGCAGAAACTTTTACAGAAAAAGGAAGTTTAGAATTGGTTGTCAATTTAAATGATCCGTCGAAATCAGTAGACGCACCACTATTTTCACCGACAACAATAACATTAGCACCTGGAATAGATTGTTTGTTACCATCGGTAACCGAACCTGTTATTGTATTCTGCGCAAAGGATATTCCGCTGAATAACAACATAATTAGCAAGTAGACTCTCATTGGGTTAGTTTTTTCGTTAGTATATATAGCCAAAATACATAAATATTTTCATATGTATAAAAAAACGTTAAATAAAATTAATATTTAGCACTATTTTAATCAATATTTTAACTATTTATCAATGAGTTTTATTAAAATAAAATCAAAGAAGACCACAAGAAAATCTTACTTACTATGCATACATACAATTTTTGATTAAAAAAATGAAAAATTCATAAAAATACAGGTGTTGAAAAAAAAATTCGACAATAAAAAAAAGCGAGACATAAATCTCGCTTTTTTAACATATTTATATTTTAAATAGAAGTTATTCTACTGTAACTGACTTCGCTAGGTTACGAGGCTGATCCACATTACAACCTCTCATTACAGCAATGTAATAAGAAAGCAATTGCAATGGAATTGTAGTAACTAATGGAGACAATGCGTCTGAAGTTTCTGGAATTTCGATTACATAATCTGCTAATTCACGAACTTGAGTATCACCTTTGGTAACAACCGCAATGATTTTCCCGCTTCTTGATTTAATTTCCTGAATGTTACTTACAATCTTGTCGTAATGTCCTTGTTTAGGCGCAATAACAATTACTGGCATAAATTCATCAATTAAAGCAATTGGACCGTGTTTCATTTCGGCAGCTGGATAACCTTCAGCGTGGATATATGAAATTTCTTTTAACTTTAAAGCACCCTCTAAAGCAACTGGAAAATTATATCCTCTACCTAAATAAAGACAGTTTGGCGAATCTTTAAAGGCAGCAGCAATTTCTTTTGCTTTATCATTGGTTTCTAATGCTTCAGCTACTTTTTCAGGAATAATTTCTAATTCTTGAAGATAAGTATGGAAATCTGTATTTGACAAAGTTCCTTTAGCTTTTCCTAATCTTAAAGCGATCATCGTTAAAACTGTGATCTGAGTAGTAAATGCCTTTGTTGAAGCAACTCCGATCTCTGGTCCTGCGTGTGTATAAGCACCTGCATGACTTTCTCTTGAAATAGAAGATCCAACAACGTTACAAACACCAAATACAAACGCTCCGTTTTCTTTAGCCAATTTGATAGCCGCCATAGTATCTGCAGTCTCACCAGATTGCGAGATAGCAATAACAACATCATCTTTATTGATAATCGGATTTCTGTATCTAAACTCAGAAGCATATTCTACTTCAACAGGAATACGAGTAAACTCTTCAAAAATATATTCTGCAACTAAACCTGCATGCCAAGAAGTTCCACAAGCTACAATTAGAATTCGCTTAGCGTTTAAGAATTTTTCAATATTATCTTCAACACCTGCCATTTGAACAATTCCTTGATTCGCATTAAGTCTACCTCTATAAGTATCTTTAATAACACTTGGCTGTTCGTAAATCTCTTTTAGCATGAAATGGTCATAACCTCCTTTTTCAATTTGCTCCAAATTCATTTGAAGCTCTTGAATATAAGGGTCTACCAAAGAGTCATCTTTAATTTTTCTAATTTTGATTGGCTTGTGCAGTCTTATATTTGCCATCTCTCCATCTTCCAAATACACTGCATTAGAAGTATATTCAATAAATGGTGATGCATCAGAAGCAATAAAATATTCGCCTTCTCCAACTCCAATTGCCAACGGACTTCCTAATCTTGCCGCAACAATCTCGTTTGGATTCTTTTTATCAAAAACAGCAATTGCATAAGCACCAACAACTTGATTCAATGCAATTTGAACAGCTTTACCTAACTTAATGTTTTCTTTCTTTTGAACTTCTTCAATTAAATTAACTAAAACCTCAGTATCTGTATCAGATTTAAAAGTATATCCTCTTTTTATCAATTCTTCTTTTAGAGGCGCGTAATTTTCTATAATTCCATTATGGATAATTACAAGATCTCCAGAATTTGAAAGATGCGGATGAGAGTTTACATCATTTGGAACACCGTGGGTTGCCCAGCGTGTATGTCCAATTCCAATATTTCCGTTTGTTGTAAAACCTTCATTAGCTTTAGCTTCAAGGTCTGACACTTTACCTTTTGTTTTACACACTTTTATGCCTGACTCATCGTCATATAACATAACACCGGCACTATCATACCCTCTGTACTCAAGCCGCTTCAGCCCCTTGATTACAATAGGATAAGCGTCTCTATGGCCGATATATCCAACAATTCCACACATATATATTTATTAATTTGGTTTCGTGTAGTAAACCTCAAGTCTCAATCTTTTATCATCCGGAACAGAAGTTTTTCCGCCATATAAGATTGTACCTAGAGGATTCATAACCGATGCTCTCGGTGCTTGTGATATTGTTTCGTTTTTTAGTTTTAGTACATTTGAAGCTATAATGCTTACATCTTCTGTTACTACTAAACCTAATCGTACATTTTTCACAGTTGCGTCTTTAATAATATTACGTATATGATTGGTTAATCTGATTTTATATGTTTTACCTCTTTTAGTGGTAGCATCAATATTTATCATACCATCATAAATATATCGAGTTGTTTTAGGATCTGACGGGTTTAATGCTCCAGAAGTCCCATCCGAATAATCCGTAATAATTGTATTATTATCTAAATCGTATAAATAAACTCTTTTCGGCTCATCTGCTCCAGTCATCTTATCAGAATCGATATAGAAAACTAGATTTGCTTCATTTACCATCCATTTGTTAGCTCTAATTGTTTCAAGCTGCGCCCCAAAATCATTAAGACTAATGACCGCCAGAGCACCTTGACCTCCTTTTAAATAAAGCCTTTCATCTCCATCTGTTTTATTAACATTTGTAGTTATGGCACTTTCATAATCAGGTTTTCTAACATCCTGAAGGAAGCTGGCTGTATTTACTATACCTCCAGTTATACTGCTTTTAAGATTTAAAAGAATTTGTTTGCTTTCTGTAGCATCACCATCTGTTGTTGAAGCTGTTTTAGCTTTATAATAAATAGTAATTACACCTTTAGAAAAATCCATCAAGGCCATATTACTAGGAAAAGATCCTGATTTTTCTACATTAAAATACAATCCTCTAAAATATTCTTGAAAAAGATCTTCAGTAGAAAGTTTTGATGCTGCAGCATTTAGGATTTTCGCTTGGAAAAAATCTTTATTAAGATGCAAAGTCATCTGTGGAACTGATCTAGTAACAGTTTCTTTTTTAGTATCTGGATCAATCGTTTTGGTTTTAATTTCGGCTGGATCAAAATAGAATTGGTCGTTTTCTAACAAATTACCAGATTTATCTTTAATTTGTGCATCATTTAAAAGTACATCTCCTTTTTGATTAAAAAAATCAGTGTTTTGATCTGTATAATAAAACTGCGGCAATTGAGACCCACCACTAAAATAGCTGCTTCTCATCTGCATTTTTGACTCATATACACTCAGCTTAATTTTTCCATTTTGATCTCCATAAATAGAATCTAGAACATACGTATTATTTCCGTTTGTATCTGTTGATTTTACATGACTAAAATAAGGAATCGCAAGCTTAACACTATCAATAACTGGGGCTTCACCAATTGTAGGAGCATAAGCAGAAAGTGCCAATTGCGTAACAAAGTTAGCTGTTGTAGTACCAAATACTGGATTATCATAAATTCCTAAAGCATTAATCGCCAAGTTATTGGACTGAATAGGAGTTACTTCTTGATTAAATGCTAAAACATTATATTTCTCTGGTTCAAGACCAAAATGATCATCTCCAATTAAACCATCACCAATTGCATTAAAATCTTTATCGCAAGAATATAAAAAAACAACAATTAAAGCTAAAAGAATTTTCTTAATAAAAGAAGTATTATACATGTTTTATAATAAAGTTAAAATTTAAAGTCCAAACGTTCTGTAGAAATTTGTATAAGCGTCAGCAAATGCATCTTTCGTGGCGAAAGGTAAAAAAGGTTTTCCTGAAGATTCTATAAATTTTGTTAAACTTGGAGAAACATTTTCTGATGCTATTATTACTCCATCAGAATGTAATATACTAGCTTTTAAAACATTCTCGTAATTTGGAACTTCTAAATCTGATACAGCCTCATGAGGAACACCGTCATATTTAACTTTATTTATCATCTCCAAATCTAAATTTTCATCAAAAGACTGTCCGTAAACAGAAGTTATAATTTTAGTTTCAGAAAACAATGCTTCGTGTTTGTAATAATGTTTCATGTAGATTGGAAGCATTGCAGCCAGCCAGCCATGAACGTGAATAATATCTGGAACCCAGTTTAATTTTTTAACTGTCTCAACAACACCTTTAGCAAAAAAGATTGCTCTCTCATCATTATCAGGGTATAAAACTCCCTCCTCATCTGCGAAGGTTGCTTTACGTTTAAAATATTCATCGTTATCAATAAAGTAAACCTGAATTCTTTCTTTTGGAATTGATGCTACTTTGATAATCAATGGCATATCTAAGTCATTCACTACCAAATTCATCCCAGAAAGTCTAATTACTTCATGCAGTTGATGTCTTCTCTCGTTGATATTCCCGTATCTTGGCATGAAAATTCTTATCTGACCGCCTTGATCATTAATCATTTTCGGAACGTCATAAGACATTAAAGAAACCTCATTTTCAGCCAAATAAGGCACGACTTCAGATGATACATATAATATCCTCTTATCTTTCATAATAGTATTTTACTTAATTTTGGTAATAAAAACGTCGCAAAATTACAAAAATTTATGCAGTTTATAACTAATATATTATGTTTGCACTAAATTTTAATAATACCTCGATGCATATTTTCTACAGTAAAGCAGCTTTGATAGCTTATATTAAAACTATCAAAACCGCAAATTCAACCATCGGATTTGTACCAACAATGGGCGCTTTACACCAAGGACATTTGGCCTTAATGCAGCGTTCGTTAAAAGAAAACGACGACACAGTTGTGAGCATTTTTGTCAATCCAACACAATTTAACAATCCTGAAGATTTAGAAAAATACCCGCGAACTTTAGAAGAGGATATTAGGAAAATGCGTACATTAAGTGATAAAATCATTTTATACGCACCTTCTGTTGAGGATATTTATGAAGGAAACACCATTTCTCAAACTTTTGATTTTGATGGATTGGAAAATCAAATGGAAGGAAAATTCAGGCCAGGACATTTTAATGGAGTTGGAACAATTGTAAAAAGACTTTTCGAAATTGTAACTCCGACAAATGCTTATTTTGGAGAAAAAGATTTTCAGCAACTTCAAATTGTTAAAAAAATGGTCGAGAAAACAAATTTACCTGTAAATATTGTTGGCTGTCCAATTTTTAGAGAAGAAAACCAGCTTGCAATGAGTTCTCGTAACGAACGTTTAACGGCACAAGAACGCAAAGATGCTTCTATAATCTATAAAACATTGACTGAGGCAAAAGATATTTTTCAAACTCATACTCCACAAGAAACTGTTGAATTTGT
This sequence comes from Flavobacterium sp. Root935, assembly GCF_001429295.1. Lineage (GTDB taxonomy): Bacteria > Bacteroidota > Bacteroidia > Flavobacteriales > Flavobacteriaceae > Flavobacterium. Next base: position 346,865 of record NZ_LMJL01000007.1, read on the forward strand.
AGAAAATTCTTTCAAAGACAACAAAGAGTTTGAACTTGAATATTTTGTTATTGCTGACGAATCTACACTTTTACCTATCGATCAGAAAGATAAAGACAAAAAATATCGTGCATTTATAGCGGTATTTGTTAATTCTATAAGACTGATTGATACCATTTCATTAAATTAATCTAACTTTGCAGCATGCAAATTCAAGTTATAAAATCAAAAATTCATCGCGTTAAAGTAACGGGTGCCGATTTAAATTATATTGGCAGCATTACTATTGATGAAACTTTACTAGAGGCTTCAAACATTATTGAAGGCGAAAAAGTATCTATTGTAAACATTAATAATGGCGAACGTTTTGAAACTTACGCTATTAAAGGAGAAAAAAATTCAGGTGAAATCACTTTGAATGGTCCTGCAGCAAGAAAAGTTCAGAAAGATGATATCATTATTATCATTTCTTATGCAACTTTAGATTTTGAAGAAGCAAAAACCTTCAAACCATGGATTATTTTCCCAAATGAAAATGACAATTCATTAACCTAATCTTTTTCTTTTTCTAAGAATTCCCCCTCTTTGTCAAAATCCAAATTTTGTACAAAACAAGCTTCTTTTGCCTCAGTCAAAAATGATTTTGGTCTTAAACTGCTGTGCTTCAATTTCAAATCTGCTTAACAAAGAAGCAAATAAAATAGTATATTGCTACACTATTTTCAATACTTTTTTAATTCACTGAAATGCCACAAATCATGAAAAAAGTTTACCTACTAACACTTTTGATTTCATTTTCGTCGTTTGCCCAAAAAACGTTCGATAATATTAAATCAGAAAAACTGGGAGAAGAACGCAGAATTACGATTGGACTTCCTGCTTCTTACGAAGCAAACAAAGACAAAAAATATCCTGTTCTTTATTTATTGGATGGGGATTACTTATTTGATCCTTTTTCTGGAGCAGTAAGTTATGGTTCTTATTGGGATGATATTCCAGAAATGATTATTATCGGAATTCATCAAAACAAAGACGGAGAACGTTTTGACGACACAACAATCGATCAAAACAACGGACTTCCTTTTGAAAAAGGAGCACAATTTTTCGAATTTATAGGAGCAGAATTGATTCCGTATATCGAAAAAAAATACCGCACTTCTCCATTTAGAATAATTGCGGGACATGATTTAACAGCAAGTTTTGCCAATTTTTATTTGTATAAAGAAAGTCCAATTTTTAATGCTTATATCTGTTTTAGTCCGGAATTAGCACCAAAAATGGAAGTTCGTATTCCAGAAAAATTTGCTAAAATTAAAGAACCTATATTCTACTATTTATCTGCTGCCGACGGCGATATTAAAAAAATAAAAGAACCAATAGAAAAATTAGACAGTAATATTAAAATTGCAAATAATCCGTTAGTAAATTACAAATACGAATTATTTAAAGGCACGACACATTACACAGAAGTATTGCATTCTATTCCGAGTGCGCTGTATCAGATTTTTGAGGTTTACCGACCTATAAATTCTGCCGAGTACAATAATAAAATTGCCGTTCTTCAATCTGGTTATGCCGAATATTTAGAGAACAAATACAACGAAATGTCTAAAGTTTTAGGCGTTCAAATTCCGGTTCGTATGAGTGATTTTAAAGTTATTGAAAACTTAATTTTAAAAAATAACGCTTACAGCGAGCTAGGAAAAATGGCTGAAATAGGAAATGTAAATTATCCTAAAGCCATGTTAGGAGAATATGAATTAGGATTAATGTATGAAAAACAAGGCGATCCTAAACATGCATCGAAAAAATATCAAAACGCTTCGCAAATGGAGCCGATTGGTGATTTGAACAAAGATTTGATGTATGAGAAAATCGACGAAATGAATACGCTCGCGAAAAAAAGTAAATAATGTCAAAAGTTAAAACTTCCTTTTTTTGTCAAAACTGCGGAACGCAATATTCCAAATGGCAGGGACAATGTAATGCCTGCAAAGAATGGAATACGATTGCCGAAGAAATTATTCAAAAACAGGAAAAAGTAGCCTGGAAGAGTGAACCAACTCCAGTTGGTAAAGCACCAAGACCTTTAAAAATAAACGAAATTGATTCTACCCAGGAAGTCCGAATGGACACAACGGACAGCGAATTAAATCGTGTTTTAGGCGGTGGACTTGTTCCTGGCTCATTAACTCTTTTGGGTGGAGAACCTGGCATTGGAAAAAGTACACTTTTGCTTCAGGTTTCGCTAAAATTACCTTATAAAACATTATACGTTTCCGGAGAAGAAAGCCAGAAACAAATAAAAATGCGTGCCGAAAGAATAACGCCAAATAGCGATAACTGCTATATTTTAACGGAAACTAAGACGCAGAATATTTTCAAACAAATTGAAACTATTCAACCTGAAGTTGTCATAATTGACTCTATTCAGACTTTGCATACTGATTATATCGAATCGACTGCAGGAAGCATTTCTCAGATTCGAGAAACTACCGCCGAACTAATCAAGTTTGCTAAAGAAAGTAATATTCCCGTAATTTTAATCGGACATATTACAAAAGACGGAAATATTGCTGGTCCGAAAATCTTAGAACACATGGTTGATACCGTTTTGCAATTTGAAGGCGACCGAAATCATGTGTACCGAATTTTACGTTCCTTAAAAAACCGTTTTGGATCTACTGCCGAGCTGGGAATTTACGAAATGCTTGGAAGCGGACTTAGAGAAGTAAGCAATCCTTCTGAAATTTTAATTTCTCACAAAGACGAAGAATTATCTGGAACTGCAATTGCCACAACTCTTGAAGGTATGCGCCCGTTAATGATCGAAATACAATCTTTGGTTAGTACCGCAGTTTACGGAACTCCACAGCGAAGTACAACTGGTTACAACGCCAAAAGGCTAAATATGATTTTGGCAGTTTTAGAAAAAAGAGCTGGATTTCGTTTAGGCGCAAAAGACGTTTTCTTAAATGTTACAGGCGGAATTTCTGTTGATGATCCTGCAATTGATCTAGCGGTTGTCGCTGCCATTTTATCTTCCAACGAAGATATTCCAGTTGGTAAAGGTTTTTGTTTTGCTGGAGAAGTTGGGCTCTCGGGCGAAATTCGTCCTGTAAACCGTGTGGACCAGCGCATTCAGGAAGCAGAAAAACTAGGATTTGATACTATTTTTGTTTCTAAATACAATAAAATTGCTTTAAAAAACACTGGAATTAAAATCGAACTGGTTGCTAAAATTGAAGATGTTGCAAGCATTCTTTTTGGTTGATTTTTTAGAATATCTACTATAAAAAAATCCTGCTCTCGAGTATAATACTTATGAGCAGGATTTTTTAAACTTTTTAAGTTCTTACCATTTTATAATTCTAAAGCTTCCCTCAGTAACAGTAAATGTTTTTCCTTTTGAAGTTCCTGAAAAACTGAAAGTACCTTCAATTTTCTTATCATCATTAACAATAATATTTATCGTTCCAGATGTAGCATCGGCATTCTCTATTTCTGGCATAAAACTAAAGGACGCGTGGTACGTAGTAGTAAGATTTGATAAATCAAAAACTATGGGATGACTTCCTGTTGTAATATTCAAAGGCGTCCATAAAGAGATTTTTTTATAGGTATTATCAATTCCTGTACTTCCCATTATATTGATACTTCCTGAACTTATCAAGGCAGGTTCAGCAAAAGTATAAACAGTTTCATTATACTTAAATTTCATAAATCCTTCTTGACTGCTTGGAGTATCTGTATCATCTGACGAATTATCACTACTACATGAAGACAACACTAATGCACAAATTGCAAAAGACAAAAACATAATTTTTTTTAAAATTTTCATTTGACTGGTTTTTTATTATTTAACAGCGCAAATATATAGGATAAATACTATAAAAAAATACGGTTTTCCACAATTAATAAAATAAAACAGCTTCAACAAGCTTAATCCATATGATGTCTTTACAAAAAAGCGTTGCGTATAACAGTACAAACAGAATTAGATCAACATTTTAGACACATTGTTTAAAATTTAAAAGAAAAACTCTCCAAGCTGGTAATTTTAAATTTAAATTTGAAAACTGAATAATTTCGAAGCAAACTAATTTTATGAATTTTCCAAAACAAAAAATATACAAGGCATTAAAAGTACTAGCCGTCGTAGTGATTTTGCTTTGCATCGGCTTGTATTATTTCCGAAATTCACTTTTAAAGCAGGCAATTGCAAAAGTTACCCATAAAATGGCTGTTGAGTATAATAGTAATTTTTCTGTAAAATCGGCTTCGTTTGATGGATTGTCTACCATAAAACTGACCGATGTAGTTTTGGCACCTATAAATGCCGACACTTTATGCAAAATTAAAAATGTTGAAACCAGCATTAGCTTAAGCAGTTTATTAATCGGAGATGTTCAAATTGGCACTTTAAAAGTTGATAACGGTTATATTCAATTGGTCAAAAAAGGCAAAAAACGAAATTTTGATGCTTTTTTAAAAAGAGACCGTGAAGAAACAGAATCAAACGAAAAGCGCAAATATGGTTCTTTTGCTTACAGAATCATTTCCAAACTCTTGAATTTGGTTCCGACCGACATGGATTTGAAAAATTTTAATTTTAAAATCGATGACAACGGAAAACAAACTTCTATTGCAGTAAACAAACTAATCTTAAACAATAAACAATTAGAAACTAATCTTCATGTTCAAGCGAAAGACTTTGATCAACGCTGGAATATTAAAGGTTTTGCTGATCCGAGAAACAAAAAAGCTGATATTCGTTTTTTCAATTTAGACACTGGTGCAATTCGTGTTCCATATCTCGATCAGCGCTATAACTTAAAAGCAAGTTTCGATTCTATCCGCCTTAATGTTCAAAACATAGACAAAAGCGGCAGCGAACTCCATATAGACGGCTACACTTCTATTGCCAATCTTAAAATCAATCACCCGAAAATTGCCAGTAAAGATGTGGTTATAAAAAATGCCCGTTTTGATTACCGCTTTTTATTGGGAGACAGTTTTATTTCTATTGACAGCTCTTCGACCATGCAGTTGAATAAAATAAAAGTACGTCCGTACATTTCTTATGATACTGAAAAAGATACGGTTTACACTTTAAAAGTTGATATTCCGAAAATGAAAGCGCAGGATTTCATCGTTTCGCTTCCAGATGGTTTATTTACACATTTTCAAGGCATGCAGGCAACTGGGAATTTCGATTATAAATTAGATTTCAAATTCAATCAAAACAAACCCAATACACTTGTTTTTGACAGCAAACTGAATAAAGAAGATTTAAGAATTACCAAATATGGTGAAGCCGATTTAAATAAATTAAACGGCGAATTTGTGTACCGCGCGATTATTCAAAATGTATTACAGCGACCAATTTTGGTTGGAAATGCAAATCCGAATTATACGCCTTTGGACCAAATTTCTCCTTATTTAAGAAAATGTGTTTTAACAACAGAAGATCCGTCATTCTTCTCGCATCGCGGATTCATTAATGAAGCCTTCAAACAATCTATTCTAAAAAACATCAGAACCAAAAAATTCTCGCGTGGTGCCAGCACAATCAGCATGCAGTTGATAAAGAATGTGTTTTTGACTCGTGAAAAAACACTTTCGCGAAAGCTTGAAGAAATCCTTTTAGTTTACATTTTAGAAAACAACCGAATTGTAAGCAAAGAAAGAATGCTGGAAGTATATTTCAACATTATCGAATGGGGACCAAACGTATACGGAATTGGCGAAGCGAGTCATTTTTATTTCCAAAAAAGTCCTTCGGCTTTAAATGTTGATGAATGTTTGTATTTGGCAACTATTATTCCGAAGCCAAGAAAATTCATGTATCAATTTAACGATCAAGGCAATTTGAAAGATTATGCCATTAAAAACCAAAAATTCTTGAAGAATCTAATGTTCCGCCGCGGTCTTTTAGTTCCAGAAGATACATTGGGACAATTGCCAGTTTATATATCTGGTAATGCTCGCTCATTTATAAAAATCAAAGTTCCGGATTCGACAGCTGTGAAATTGGATTCTCTCGCAACTGATGATGAATTTGATTTATAAGATTAAAAATTGCCACGAAGGCACAAAGCCACAAAGTTTTTTTATTGAACTTTGTGGCTTTGTTATTTTCAAACACATCAAATAAATATAAGTTTTTTCTTTCATATATTTGCTTCCAATTTTTAATAAATAAGAATATGAAAAGAATAAATTTTCAATTGTTAGCCCTAATTTTTTGTCAGGCTATGATTGGTCAGGTTGGTGTTGGAACGAATGCATCTTATAACAGGAATAATGATAATTATGAGTATGCCAATAGAAGTATTCTTGATGTAAAATTAGACTCAGAAAATGATATGTTTGTAAGCATTAAAGGTCTTGCAAACATAAAAGCAGATACTTATATCGCCACTTTTAGTGTTACTCAAAATGGAAAAACCGCACAAGAAGTAAACGAGCTAATAGACAAACGAATTAATCAATCCGTAAGCGAAATCAAACTTAAAAAAAATGTTGAAACTTTTATTGATATGATTTCATTTGTTCCTGTTTATGAATATGAAACAGAAAAGAAAAATTTTAGCCGAAAAACATATAATGAAATACCGGCAGGTTTTGAACTAAAGAAAAACATTCTAATCAAATATTCTGACCCAAATCAGTTAAATGACATTATTTCGATACTATCAAATAACGAAATCTATGATTTAGCAAGAAATGATTATTACTCCGACTCATTAGAGTCAATCAAGAAAGAAATGATGAATAAGGCAAAATTACTTGTTCAGGAAAAAATAAAGAACTACGAGATTTTATTAGGACAATCATTAGCAGATTCCGAAAAAAAAATAATTGATGGTTACACAGTAAACTATCCCATTGATATGTATAAATCTTATGAAGCGTCTAATAGTTCTTCATTAAATTTAAAAAAAACTGCTCCTATAAATCAAGTAAGTAAATCTACAACAATTTATTATCAACCCATTTTGAACAAAGAATTTGATTTTGTAATTAACCCAACCTTGCTAGAACCTGCGATTCAGATACAGTATGAAGTCAAAATTGCAATCAAAACAAACAAACCAGCAAAGATGGATAAAAATTTTGTTCTTATAACTCCTAATGGAGAATTAAAGGCATTAGACACAAACACAACTGCGCGGCCTATTAGATAGAAGCTAATCCATTAATCTAAATTTATATAATGCCTAACAGATAATAAAAATCTGTTAGGCATTATTTTTTTAAGGAGCCGGGTCAGGAATTATTGCCTGAACAGCATCGATTTCTGCTAAGATTTGTTTAGAAAGTACCACATCAATCGTGTCGATATTCTCTTTTAATTGTTCTAAAGTTGTAGCTCCGATAATGGCACTTGTCAAAAACGGCTGTTGCAATACAAACCCCATTGCTAACTCGGTTAACGTTAAGCCATGCTTTTTAGCGATTTCCTGATACAATTTAGTTGCTTCGGTACATTGGTCGCTATTGTAACGTTTGTATTGCGGAAAAAGATTAATTCTCGCTTTTGGATGACTTTCACCCGTTAAGAATTTCCCAGTCAAAACTCCAAAAGCTAAAGGCGAATACCCTAGCAATCCCACATTTTCATATTTTGAAACTTCTGCAGAGTTCACTTCAAATAAACGATTCAATAAAGAATACGGATTTTGAACGGTTTTAATTCTTGGCAGATTTTGATATTTGCTTTCTTCTAAAAGGCGCATCATTCCCCAAGAATTTTCATTTGAAACTCCAATGTGTTTGATTTTCCCTTCTTTAATTAATCCGTCGAAAGTTTCTAGGATTTCTCTAAAATTATCTTCCCAAATATCATCATGTCCGTGGAAGGCGCGCTGTCCAAAATTATTGGTTTTTCTTTCTGGCCAGTGCATTTGGTACAAATCGATATAATCTGTCTGAAGTCTTTTTAAACTGTTTTCAACCGCATATTTAATACTCGCTGGAGAAAAGTCCAATTTCTCACGCATGTATCCAAAATTCGGATTTGGACCCGCAATTTTTGATGCTAAAACGACTTTATCGCGATTTCCTGATTTCTTGAACCAAGTTCCTATAATTTTTTCTGTGCTTCCGTAAGTTGCTTCGCTTGCAGGAACAGAATACATTTCGGCTGTGTCAAAAAAGTTAACGCCTCTTTCAAGAGCATAATCCATTTGTTCGTGTCCTTCAGCTTCTGTATTCTGCTGCCCAAAAGTCATTGTTCCAAGGCAGATTTTACTAACTTTTATGTCGGTGTTGGGTAATGTTGTGTATTTCATTCTTTACTAAGGTTCAAAGTTGCAAAGAGGCAAAGGTACAAAGGGATTTTTCAAATTGAAATTTGTTAAAGGTTAAAAAAACCACAAGATTTTCTCTTTCTTTCTTCTCCTGCAAGGTTTCCAAAACCTTGTAGGTATCAACATTTCGTATCAAGATTAAAATGTACAAGGTTTTGCAAACCTTGCAGGAAACAAAAAAGCTCAAAGCATAAAACTTTGAGCTTTTATTATTTCAAACTTTTCACAGGTTTTTGAAAAGAATTAAAAACCCTGATTACAAAAATTGAATTTTCTCGAATTTGATAAAGAACCTTAAAGTTTCTTATTACTATTCTTCGACAATCTAATCTGTATTCATCTAATTGAAACTGTTCTGCAAAAACAATTTCATTGGTACAGTTGAATAATTCATTTCTGATTTTAAGTGCTGTTTCTTTCGATATTCTATTTTTTAATGAAATATAAATTTCTTTTAGATCTTCTTTTGCGTTTGAAGTCCAAAAAATTTCAAATTTAGTATTACTCATTATCCCAATCTTGCATTTCTTTCGACAAATCTTCTTTTGAAATTATTCGATTGTATTTTATATCATCCAATCCTTCTTCAACTTTATTATGATATTCTGATAATGACAGAGGATTTCCATCTGAATCATACGAAACTACTTCATTCAAATAATTATCAAAAACGGAAGAAACAATTCTCAACACTCTTTCATCAGCTAAATCCAGTTGATTTCTTATTTTTTCTTTTAATTCTGGAAGTCCCATCGTTTAAATTTTAGAAATTCAAAGTTACGAAAATAATAAAACAGAAGCTCCAATTTGAAAAATCAAGATACCAAAACTAAAACTTCAAATCTAAAAACAAATCTGCAAGGTTTTAAAAACCTTGCAGGAAACAAAAAAGGCTCAAAGTAAAACCTTTGAGCCTTTGTAACTTAGAACCTCAGTCCCTCAGAACCTTAGTTAATACTATTAAGCATTTCAGCAATCTCATCTAATCTAGGAGTTAAGATGATCTCGATTCTACGGTTCTTAGCTTTTCCTTCTGGAGTGGCGTTGCTTGCTAAAGGAGAAAATTCGCTTCTTCCCGCTGCCGTTAATTTTTGTTTGTTGATTTTGGCATTTTCGCTCAAAATATTCACAATTGCAGTTGCTCTTTTAGTCGATAAATCCCAGTTGTTTGCAATTGGTCCAGAACCAGCATACGGATCATCGTCTGTATGGCCTTCAATAAGAACCGAAAGATCTGGATTATCGCCCAAAACTTTACCAAGTTCTACAACCGCTTTGCGTCCTTCTGTTCCAACAGCCCAGCTTCCTGAGTTGAAAAGCAATTTGTTTTCCATAGAAACATAAACTTTTCCATTTTTCTGTTCAACTGTCAAACCTTTACCTTCAAATCCGTTTAAGGCTTTCGATAAAGTTTCTTTTAGTTTGCGCATTGCTTCTTCTTTAGCAGCAATCATATCTTCAAGTTCTTTCAAACGATTTGCTGTTTTGTCTAAACGTGCTTGTTCGTCGGCTAATTTTTTAGATTTTGCCTCAAGTTGAGCCAGCAAGTCACGGTTTTTAGCCATATTGCTTTCCAATGCATCATTGCTGTTTTTCTCTAATGCATTGTACGAATCTTGCAATACTTTATATTTTTTCTGCTCAGCGGCAAGATCAGCTTTTTGCTTTGCCAAGTCGTCTTTTGTACTGGCAAGGTCTTTAGTCAATTTATCGCGATCCAGTTCTAACTGATTTTTTGCTGCCTTCAAATTTTCATTTTCATCAGCAATTGAACGGTTTTCTTTTTTTAAATCTGAATACTTTGTTTCTAGATCATTGTAAATTTTCTTCGAAACGCATGACGTTGTGGACAAGGCTAATACTAGCAATCCGATGGAGGCTTTTTTAATCATCTTACTTTAATTGGTTTTATTTTTGGGCGTTTAATACTTTTTGAATTCAAAATTCAATGTCAATTTTAAAACAACTATCCTTTCCGCAAGAACAATACCAAACTTTAATCAATTTCGACTAAAACCGGACAATGATCTGAATGCATGGCATCTGGAAGTATAACCGCTCTTTTTAATCGGTTTTCTAAAGATTCGCTTACCAGATTATAATCGATACGCCAGCCTTTATTATTTCCTCTAGCCCCAGCGCGGTAACTCCACCAAGAATAATGATGAGGATCTTTATTAAAATGACGGAAACTATCAATAAAACCAGATTTCATAAAACCATCTAACCAAGCTCGTTCTGCAGGAAGAAATCCAGAAACTGTCTTATTACGAACTGGATCGTGAATGTCAATTGCCTCGTGACAGATATTATAATCACCGCAGATAATCAAATTCGGAATCGTCAATTTTAACTCATTAACATACGTCTGAAAATCATCCATAAACATAAATTTATGATCCAGTCTTTCGATATTTGTTCCAGACGGAAGATATAAACTCATTACTGAAACATCATCAAAATCGGCACGAAGGTTTCGTCCTTCAAAATCCATATGATGAATTCCTGTTCCGAAAACAATATTGTTCGGTTTTGTTTTAGATAAAATAGCTACTCCGCTGTACCCTTTTTTGGTCGCAGGATAGTAATATTGAAAAGGATAGCCGGCGGCAGTTATATCATCAACCGGAATTTGATCCTGCGTAGCTTTTATTTCCTGAAGACAGATCACATCAGGATTTGCTTGTTGAAGCCACTCGATAAAACCTTTGTTTATCGCAGCACGAATTCCGTTTACATTATAAGAAATAATTTTCATCAGTGTTTTTTTTAGGATTTCAAATGTAATAAAAATGTGCAAAGTTTATCTTGGAAACAATGAAAAGTAGACTTTTTTGTTATCTTTGTTCGCTGTTCGAATAAATTAAAAATAGTACATGGGTTTAGTTACCGCGAAAGAAGTTGCAAAGGCAATAAATGTTGAAAAGTACGGAGTTTTCGGTACCTTTTCTGGCTGGATTCTTATGAAGGTTCTTAAGATCTCTACCCTTAATAAAATTTATGACCGTAATAAACATTTGGAAGACCTTGCGTTTTTAAATGGAATTTTGGACGAAATGGAAATTAAGTTCGAAATCCCAGAAGAAGATTTAAAACGTCTGCCAAAAGATGGTGCTTACATTACTATTTCAAACCATCCGCTGGGTGGGATTGATGGGATTTTATTATTGAAATTGATGCTTGAAAGAGAGCCAAATTTCAAAATCATTGCCAATTTCTTGTTACACAGAATTGTTCCAATGAAAAAATACATTATGCCAGTTAATCCTTTTGAAAACCACAAGGATGCTAAATCTAGTGTAATTGGTATTAAAGAAACTTTACGTCATTTAAGTGACGGAAAACCTTTAGGAATTTTTCCTGCCGGAGAAGTTTCGACTTATAAAGACGGAAAATTAGTGGTTGACAAACCTTGGGAAGAAGGCGCGCTGAAATTAATCAGAAAAGCCAAAGTTCCGGTTGTGCCGATTTATTTTCATGCCAAAAACAGTAAACTATTTTACTGGCTTTCTAAAATTGATGATACTTTGCGTACTGCAAAATTACCGTCTGAACTGCTAACGCAAAAAGACCGTGTTATTAAAGTTCGTATTGGAAAACCAATCTCAGTAAACGAGCAAAACGAAATCGAATCTTTTGAAGAATATTCAGAATTCTTAAGAAAGAAAACATACATGCTGGCAAATCCTTTTGAAAAGGACACGAAATTGATCGACACTGCTAGTTTAAAAATTACCAAAGCGCCTAAAAAAATTGTTACGCCGGCCAACGAATCAAAAATGATTGATGAAGTTCAGGCTCTTCGAAACAGTGACTGCCGTTTGCTTCAAAGTAAAAATTACGAAGTGTTTTTCGCTAGAGCGAAATCAATTCCGAATATTTTGCATGAAATAGGACGTTTACGCGAAATTACTTTCCGTGAAGTTGGAGAAGGAACAAACGAATCTATAGATTTAGACGAATACGACCAATATTACCACCATATGTTTTTATGGGATGATGAGACAAAGCGAATCGCGGGTGCTTATCGTATGGGATTAGGGGCTGAAATTTATCCGAAATACGGAATCGAAGGTTTCTACTTGACAGATCTTTTTAGATTTGAACCAGAATTGCACGATATGATGCACAAATCGATCGAAATGGGCCGTGCATTTATCGTAAAAGAATACCAGCAGAAACCAATGCCGTTATTCTTGTTATGGAAAGGTATTATTCACACCACTTTACGTTATCCTGAACATAAATATTTATTGGGCGGTGTAAGTATCAGCAACCAATTTTCTGATTTTTCAAAATCGTTGATGATTGAGTTTATGAAATCGAATTATTACGATCCGTATATTGCGCAGTATATTCACCCGAAAAAAGCCTATAAAGTTAAACTGAAAGATGCCGATAAAGACTTTATCTTCGATGAAGCTGAATCTGACTTAAACAAGTTTGATAAAATCATTGACGAGTTAGAACCAGGAAACTTACGTTTGCCGGTTTTAATTAAAAAATACATCAAACAAAATGCACGTGTTGTCGCTTTTAACGTCGATCCTTTGTTTAATAATGCTGTAGACGGTTTAATGTACATTAGAATCGCAGATATTCCAGAAAGCACTATGAAACCTGTTATTGAAGAATTTCAGATTGAATTAGAGCGTAAATTGTCTGAGAAGGAAGATTAAGTTTATCTTTTGATATACAAAAATCCCATTTGCTTAATTAAGTAAAAGGGATTTTTTAATTATGTCCTAAAATTAAATCTATTTTAGGATTATTTCTAAATATGTAAACTTTTTCAGGATGAGACTTTTTCCTGTCACGAACCGAACCGTTCGCTCTAGCAGAGTAATAACCTATCGTTTTAAAAACTGTTCATATAATTGCCTACTGTTAAGAGCTTTAGCGGAATATTTTTCTATTCTTTCAGTTCTTTCATCATCTGATATTGAATTAAAGAATGTAACTTTATCCGAATACTCTCCAAAAACACCTAATTCAATTGTTTGTTTCAAAACTTTTTCCATCATTCCAAAAAACATTATTTGATACTTATCAAACTCTTCATCATCGTCAAAACTGACACTTTTTTCAAATAATATTGGTACGATTTTGGAAATTTCACTTTCTTGTATTTTATTATTACTATAACCCTATTCGGCAGGTATCCATTTAGTTTTATATATAAAATTCATTTTGTCAAAAAGCCCACTTTTCAGATATTCTTCATCCTTTTTTTGCATATACTCAATCGTATTTAAAGCGAAAAATAATGAGGAAGTATCACTATCAGTAACTAAGCTGATCGAATAAATTACTTCTACATTAACTACTTTTAATACTTCATTAAAATCATTTTGAATAGCTTTAACAAGCTTATCGGCTATCCCATTTAAAAAAAATTCCATACTCCAATTAATTTTAGTGAATAAAAAAAGATACGCGATAGCGCAGATTTTCAATCTGTTCCCGCAAAGATTATTCCTCCGCTAGCATGAGCGAGATGCTCGCGATAGCGGAGGGATTTATAAATAAAAATCCCATTAACCAAAGCAAATGGGATTTTTTTTAATTACAATTTTTAAAAAAACTAGTTAAGATCTTTACCAATCTCGCTCATTTCTTCAAATCCATTTTTAGGATCTGCTCCGTATTCATTTGTTTTGTGTTCCCCTTCAGTACAAGCTAAAATTAAACTGTAGATAGGAATAAATAAATACCAGCCACTTTTACCAACATCATGCATCCTTCTAATTGCCACAGCAATTGACGGTATCATAACACCTAAGATAAATATTCCAGCTATAATTGAAAAGACAATTCCTACTCCAGGAATAAAGCTTAAAACATTAAGTAATAGATAGATTAAAATATTTAAAAGACCAAACATCCAGTATTCTTTTCTTCTTGCTCTTCCATTAAAGTTTGCGTAGTTTTCCAAAACTAATTTTTTGTACATTTCTAACATAATAAAATCTTTATAATAATTCCCCTACTCTTAAGGATTTTCAGTTACTCCATTAATTATTTTAACAAAATGCAAGATTACATGCTTAAGAATTTACGTACAGGACCTAAAAGTTTTTTTTATAACATTAAAAGACATTTTTAGACATAAAAAAATCCCATTCATTTCTGAATGGGATTCTTAATATGATATGTTTTGCTTAAAACCAGCCTCTTTTACCAACTTGGTAGGTTTGGTAAAACTCTTCATCTGATTTTGTCAAGTAAATGATTCCTTCGATAATTCCAATTATAGCTCCAATTCCGAACAAAAGCCCTAAAATAAGTTGAATGACGCCTTCTTTAGTATAACCAAGATAAAACTTATGAATTCCTAAGTAACCTAATAGAATCGCTAGAATTCCTGCAACTATTTTTTTGTTCTCTTGTTGATAACGCTGCGGATTATTCCAATCTTCTCTTTTTGTATTTTCCATTTTATTCCCTTAAAGTTAATAATATTTTAAAATGCTCCAGATTATAAAACACTTAAAATGTTTCAATTACCTAAACAATATTATTAAAAATTAACAAATAAAGCTAATTAAAGTTAAGGGATTTACAAAAAAATAATCTTACAAAAATATGCATTCACTTATGCAACTTTGTAAACAGCCTTAATTTTATTGACTATAACCTGCGCTAAACGTTCGTGGCTTTCAAAAGTCCATCCTGCAATATGAGGAGTCAATAAAACATTTTTTGCTTCCAGAAGATATTGAAACGCCTCTGGAGTATTTTTATCTTGAAAAAGTGTTTCGAAAGAAAGTTTCTCATACTCCAAAACATCCAAACCTGCTCCTAATACCTTTTTTACTTTCATAGCTTCAACTAAATCGGCCGTAACTATATTTTTACCGCGAGAAGTATTAATGATCCAAAATGGCTTTTTAAATGCGTTTATAAAATTTGTATTGACCATTTTATCCGTTTCTGGTGTCCATGGAAGATGAAGACTTAAAACATCTGCTTTTTCTTGTAATTCTGCTAATGAAACTTGTTTAGCATTTTCGTCTCCAACATTATCCAAAATATCATAACATAAAACCTCAGTACCAAAACCTCGCAGTTTTTTAGCAAAAGCTTTTCCCATATTTCCATAACCAATAATACCGACAGTTTTTAAATCTAGTTCATGACCTCGGTTGCTTTCTCGATTCCATTGACCCGCTTTAACTTCTGCATCGGCTTGGTTTAGATTATTAAATAGCGATAAAATAACGCCCAGCGAATGTTCTGCAACAGCGTTGCGATTACCTTCTGGAGCAGCAATAAGATGAATTCCTTTCGAAGAAGCATACTCACAATCAATGCTTTCCAAACCTGCGCCGACTCTTGCAATAAATTGCAACTTTGTTGCACGGTCTAAAAAAGTTTTATCAATCTTAAAACGACTGCGAATTACGATGCCGTTATAATCTTGTATTTTTGCTTCTATTTCTTCTTTTGAAGATTTAAAATCAGCGTGATTTTCGAAACCTGCTTCTTCTAATTGATTCCAAAGTATTGGATTATTGCTGTCGATATGAAGAATTTTTATACTCATTATTTTTCCAATTTTATACTAAACAAAAATACGGTTAATTTAATATCGTAAACGTCCAAAGGCGCAAAGTTTTTATACTGATTTATTTCAGGAATACGGAATATAAACTTGGAGTCTTTTGTGACTTGGCGACTAAACTTTTTTATTGGTCAGATTTTTTCTAACTTTGAAAATACAAGGATTGCATAAATCCATCTCTAAATCTTCAGAATTCTCCGAAATGAAATTAACCAAAACCTTTACCGCTTTTTTTGAAAATGAAAAATCAGGAGGAATTATCTTGCTCTTTGTCACGATTTTATCTCTTTATCTGGCCAATTCTTCTTTTCAAATACACTATACAGAATTTTGGGAAAGAGAAATTGCCGGACATTCAATAACAGATTGGATTAACGACGGCTTAATGACGATTTTCTTTCTGTTAATCGGATTGGAATTGGAACGCGAAATTTATCACGGTGAATTATCGAACATAAAGAATGCTTCGTTACCTATAATGGCTGCTTTTGGCGGAATGCTTGTTCCGGCTGCAATTTTCCTCGTTTTAAATTACGGAACTACAACCCAAAATGGAGCTGGAATTCCGATGGCAACAGATATTGCTTTTGCAATTGGGATTTTATCGCTTCTAGGAAATAAAGTTCCTGCTTCCTTAAAAGTATTTTTAACGGCGCTTGCTGTTATTGATGACTTGGGCGCTATTATAGTAATTGCCATTTTTTACACAACCTCCATCTCATTTCTAAATCTTGGAATCGCTCTGGCAATCTGGGGTTTTCTTTTTGTTTTAAATCGAATGAAAATTCACAATTTGATTCCGTATATCATTGGAGGAATTGTAATGTGGTACTTTATGCTCAATTCTGGAGTTCACGCTACAATAACGGGCGTCATTTTAGCATTTGTAATTCCGTTTGGAGATGGAAGCGAGAAAACATCTTCATACAAACTACAGCATTTTCTGCACAAGCCGGTAGCCTTTTTTATTTTGCCTTTATTTGCTGTAGCCAATACTGCGCTCACAATTACCGAAAATTGGCATGAAGGATTGAACCATGCGAATACTTACGGGATTATTCTTGGACTTGTAATTGGCAAACCGCTGGGAATTTTACTTTTCTCTTCTGTTGGTGTAACGGCGGGGTTATGTGTTTTGCCCAAAAACTTAAAATGGGCTCATATTTTAGGTGCCGGAATGCTCGGCGGTATTGGTTTTACTATGTCGATCTTTATAACTGTTTTGGCTTTTAAAAATCCTGAAATAATTGTTTTTTCTAAAATAGCGATTCTTATTGCCTCTTTTCTAGCTGGACTTTTGGGTTTTGTTTACTTAAAATATATTTTAAATAAAAACACAGCAATCTAATCTAATCGTTATGAGTAAAACTCGCTTTTTTTTCCTGCTGATTTTCTATTTTGGACTGCTGTCCTGCAATCAGAAAACAGAAAAGATTTCTTCTGAGAAAAATTTGAAAGAAGAAATAAATGTATCAAAAGTAAATTCTAAAGATGAAATTGAAGGAACTTACACAGATTCTGGCGATTGTAATATTTCGCTGATCATTTCAAAAATTAAAAATGATTATCAATATGTTTTTAAAACAAGTGTTCGAACTTTAAAAGGAAAAGCGACTTACTCACATAGTAGTTCTGGTGAAAACTATTTAACTCTAGAAGGAATTCAGTGGGATGAATACGAAGGCGACATCAGTAATGAAAACGAAAATGATTCGATTCCTGCAAAAGAATTGGAAATCCCAGTTGGAATTGATGCTTTATATGTAAAAGACACTTTAACGATTCAAAATTACGGGAATGCGATGAATTCGTATACCAAGATTTCTGAATGCGGTTTGAAGTATATTCAGCTTATTAAGAAGTAAAAAATTCCAATTTTTAAATTCCAATTTTAAATGTAGGCGAGTGAATAGAATTCGACAAATATTATTTATTTCAATTTCTTCTATAATTGTATTGGTTGGAATAATCTTCTATGAAATAAAGACATATAAAGCATCTGAAAACTGGTATTGTCAAACACCTATTCCTACTTTTTGTGGCACTGCAAACTTATCTGAAAATCAAGAAAAAGGAAAAGAAATATTCAATTCAAATTGTGCTGCTTGTCATAAACTAGATGTCAGAAGTGCTGGACCAGCATTACGTAATGTAGATTCGATTGTTTTTATGAAATGGATAATCAATAAAAATCATAAAATCGATAGTGCAAAAATTGAAAATTTGGGATTAGATTATCACAGAACAAAATTCACAGAATACGTAAAAGAAAAAGAAATCGCCTTAATAATAGAATATTGTTCAACGAAAAAAGACTATTAATATCTAAAGCAAAAAAATCCCAAACCCCAATGATAAAATTGGAATTTGGAATTTAAAAATATTTGGAATTTCTTTAAAACCTACCCTTTGATTTGCTTCAAAGAAGTCTTAATCCCTTTAATTAATGATGAGCTGAAACCATTATGCTCCATTTCATTTAAACCGACAATTGTACAGCCTTGCGGCGTTGTTACACGATCGATTAATTGTTCTGGATGCACTTTCTCTTCTAAAAGCATTTTCGCAGCACCTTTTACGGTTTGAGCAGCAATTGCTAGAGCGGTATTAGAATCAAATCCTATCTCGATTCCCGCCTGCATAGAAGCACGAATATAACGTAATGCATACGCAGTACCGCACGCGCCTAAAACAGTCGCTGCATCCATTAATTTTTCGTCTATAACAGGAGCTGTCCCTAAATCTTGGAATAAGTCCACAATTGGTGAAGCATTTGCCGCATATTTTTCTGGGAAAGAAATACAAGTTGCCGATTCTCCAAACTGCGCTGCAATATTTGGCATAATTCGAACAACAGGATATTCGTTATTTGTTTTAGACTGTAAAACATCAAGCGATAATCCGCTGACTGCCGAAGCAATTGTCTTATTTTGAATAACTGGCAGAATTTCAGCCAAAACGGTATCTACTTGATACGGTTTTATGGTTAAAATCACTACATCAGCTTCTTGAATATTATGTTTGTTATCGTTAGAAACTGCAATTCCGTATTCTGTTAAATATTGAATACTTGCTGTGTTTCTTCTTGTAACGGTAACTTGGTTGTTTTTTGAAAATTTAGCGATTCCCAAGGCAATAGAAACCCCAAGGTTTCCTCCTCCAATAATATGTACTTTCATTCTTCTTGGTTTGAATTTATGATGAACTGATTAACAGTATATTTTCCGCCTGTAAATTACGCAGTTTTTAGAGATCTTAAATCACTGTAAACGGCTAATTTGTGGCAAAAATCTAAAATCCAAGAATCAAATTGGCCACGCCGAAGTAAAGCATAATTCCGAATACATCGTTTGTGGTTGTGATAAATGGACCAGTCGCAATTGCGGGGTCAATTTTATTTTTATTCAAGAAAAGCGGTACCAAAGTTCCTAAAGTGGCTGCAAATAAAATCACTACAATCATCGAAATCGAAATTGCAAAGCCCACTAAATACTGCTGATACATGACAGAATGATAGCCTAAAAGCAATAATGAGATTATACTTCCCGAAATCATAGAAACGGTAATTTCTTTGGTAAAGTAAGCACGGCTAAAATCTTTTAAAGTTCCGTTTGCCAAACCTTGCACAACGATTGCCGAAGCCTGAACTCCGATATTTCCTGCGGTTGCCGAAAGCAAAGGCACAAAAATGATTAAAGTAGAATATTTTTGAAACGTTGCTTCGTTTCCTTTTAAAACAAAAGAAGCTACAATTTCAATCACCATTCCAATTAAAAGCCAAGGTAAACGTGCTTTTGTTAATTCATAAACGCTGTCATTCGATTCAACGTCCTGCGTAATACCCGCCGCTAATTGGTAATCTTTATCAGCTTCTTCCTTGATTACGTCTACGATATCGTCAATAGTAATTCTTCCTACCAAACGACCTAATTCGTCCACAACCGGAATCGCCTCTAAGTCATATTTCTGCATGATACGAGCAACCTCAACGTCTTCTGTATCAACATTTACAAAATTTAATTTTCGGATGTAAACTTCTCCAATCTGAGTTTTGGTAGAAGAAGTCAGCAGATCTTTAAGAGAAAGTCTTCCTTTCAGTCGGTTTTCATCATCCACGACATAAATAGAATGAACTCTAGAGACATTTTCTGCCTGAATTCTCATTTCTTTAACGCAGGTCAAGACGTTCCAGTTTTCATTTACTTTTACAAGCTCTTTTCCCATCAAACCACCAGCCGTGTTTTCGTCGTAACGCAAAAGATCAACAATGTCTTTGGCGTGTTCAACGTCATTCAGCTCTGAGATTACCTCTGCTTTTATTTCTTGTGAAAGTTCAGCGATAATATCGGCAGCATCGTTGGTTTCAAGCTCATCAAGCTCTTCTGCAATTTCTTTTGGTGAAAGTCGGCTTAAGATATTCTCACGCAGATCTTCTTCTAATTCTAGAAGAATTTCGGCTGTTTTATCACTATCTAAAACCTTAAAGATATAAGTGGCCTCGTCGAAATCTAATTCGTCTAAGATTTCGGCAATATCAGCGTGGTGCATATCATTAAGTAAAACTTCAAGTTCGTTGTCGTTTTTCTTATTGATTAGTTCTTCTAACTGATGTATAAATTCTCTACTAACTTTGAACTCCATCGGTTTCTATTTTTAGAGTTAGTTCAATAAATTCATCGACGCTAAGCTGCTCCGGACGTTTATCAAAGATAGTGTCTTCTCGCAATTTGTCTGATAAATTTAATGTTTTCAAACTGTTACGTAATGTTTTTCGTCTCTGCTGAAAAGCGGTTTTTACAACTGTAAAAAATAGCCTTTCGCTGCAAGGAAGACTGTAATCTTCCTTTCGGGTCATTCTCATCACACCCGACTTAACCTTGGGCGGAGGAATAAAAACGTTTTCATCAACCGTAAACAGATACTCTGTAATATAGAAAGCCTGAGCTAAAACTGATAATATTCCGTACGTTTTTGAGCCTTTCTTTTCGCAGATACGCTCAGCAACTTCTTTCTGAAACATTCCAGAAAACTCTGGAATCTGATGTTTAAGATCTAAAGTCCTAAAAACAATCTGTGAAGAAATATTGTACGGAAAGTTTCCAATTATAGCAAACTGTTTGTCTTGGTAAACTTCATTTATATTGTACTTCAGGAAATCCTGAGAGATAATTTTGTCTTTTAATTTTGGATAATGTGCGTCCAAATACGCTACAGATTCGGTATCGATTTCTATAACATGCGTCGTAATTGGCTTTTCAAGCAAATACTTAGTAAGCACACCCATCCCTGGTCCTATTTCTAAAACCTCATCGTACCCTTTCAGACTTAAAGTGTCAGCGATAGCTTTTGCTACGCTTTCGTCTTTAAGAAAGTGCTGTCCTAAATGTTTTTTGGCTTTTACTTTTTCCATTTTATATCTTGTTTGCCGCGAGGGCGCAAAAGTATTCTTTTTGCTGTAAAGGCACTAAGAAACAAAGCTTTATTTTTGTGCTTTTTTTGCCACAATCCCGATAGCTATCGGGACAAAGACACAAATATTTAGTTTTTTCTTCTAAATTATAATACTAAAAACTGCGACTGTGACTGTAAACTAAAACCTAGTGTTCCGAAATAACTTCTAATTCTGTTCTGAAAGAAAGCATTTTATCCGCAAATAACCCCAAAGCTTCTCTGTGAAATTCTGGTTCATCTTCGATATAAAACTTATCCAAAGTTTCTTTGCTGTCTGTTACATATTGAACCGAATATGTAATTCCGCCCATTTCTTCTTCAACCAAAACTTTTACAATTCTGGCCGATGAAAATTTATTAGTAGCCAGAATTTCTGGTATGTGTTTTTCCTGCATCCATTTTAGCCATTGGTCGTGAACGCTTTCGTGTATGTTTGTGGTAACGTTGTAAATAATCATTTTTTTCTAAGGTTCTGAGATGCTAAGGTTCTGAGTTTTTTCTCTAAACCTAAAATAATCTCATTATTAATTCTTTTCAGTTTGGAATTTGGAATTTAAAATATTAGAATTTATAAATTCTTATCCCCTCTTAACTCACGGTATTTTTTTCTGGCATCAACAAAGTAAATACTGTCTTGATGGTTAAAAATTACCTTTTCATATAAAGGCTTGGCCTTTTCTGTATCTTTTAGTTCGTCGTTATAAATTTCAGCTGAGAAAAACAGCGCTTCGTCTACATAAATTCCGTCGCTGTGATTGTCAATTATCTGCTGGTATTGGCTTAGAGCCGAAGCAAAATCTTTCTGGCTTTCGTAAACTTTTCCTAAACGCAATAATGTTACGGCTTCTATTTCTTGTCCTTTATAAGTTTTCAAGATATTCTGAAACTGCGTTATCGCTTCTTGTTTTTTATTCTGATAAATTAAAAAATCTCCTTTTGCAAATTGCTTCAATGCTACTTGAGTCGAATCTGCAGCGGTATTATCATTAATTAAAAGAAAATATTCTAAAGCGTCGTTGGCAATTAACTGCGTATTGGCTGCTTTTAATTCTTTGAATTGTTTATTCGCCCATTCAAAATCGCCTTTGTAATAACTTGTTTTGGCTGCTTTTAAACTGGCTTCGTGCGCCATTACATCATTCTTTAAATCCAATTGAATCTGTGAATAATAGATAAGCGCCTGATTGTACTTTTCTTCCAAAAGCAAAATATCTGCCAGCTCCATTTTGGCATCGGCTTTTTGATATTCGTTTAAATTTAATTCTAAAGCCTTTTTTACAACTGCCTTTCCTTCTTCAGGTTTTTTTAAATTAAAAGCTAGAAAATGTGCCTGAATAAGCTGCAAAGATAAACTAAAAGGATTGATTTCGTAAGTTGCCAACAATTGCTGCAATTCCTGATTGATGGCTGGATAATCTTTTTCCTGAGCGTTATCAATCTTAATCTGCATCAAATAAGCATTTGATTGAATCAATAAATCTAAATCTTTGGTGTTTTGAAGAATGAAATTCAGAATTTCTACAGCCGTTTCATCGTCGTCTTCATTCATCGCAAACTGACTCAAATTGACAATACTCATCAACGATTCCGGCTCACGCTTATAAATCGCTTTTTCTTGAATAAATGCTTTTCCGAATTCTTTTTGCTGAACATAAAACCAGCTTAAATAATGATTCCAGAAAACATCCTGATCTTTTTGGGTTTTAAGAATTAATGCTTTTCGCATGGCATCTTTAAAAGCCGTATTATCAGTTTCTCCATTCATGAATCGAGACAGCTGTGTCTGAATCAAATTGGTGTTCTGCGGATTGGTGAAAGATTCTGTCAGCAAAAGATCGATCATTTGATCGGTTTTTCCTAACTGTCCGTACAGCATTCCAATTTGAAAATTGAAATTGAAATTGGGCTGTACCTGCATTGCCGTTTGATAGGCTTTTAAAGCATATTCTAACAATACTTTTTTCTCGAATGAATTGGCAACTCCGTAAACATCATTTGGATTTACTTTTATTTTTTCAATTGCCTGTTCGTAATAATTTTTGGCTTTCGAATCGTTTTTCTGCAATTGAAAATTATAGCCTAATTCAACTAAAAAAACACCTTGTTTGTAGCGATTGTAACGCTCTTGAATTGCTTTTTCGGCATTGGCAAACTGCTGTAATTGCTGGTAACAATCGACCACTCTTAAAAAATACTGAGTATTGGAAGGCGAACTTTTTAAAAGCTCTTCGTAACTAATTTTGGCTTTATCGAAATCACCTTTGTCGTAATAATATTGGGCTAATTGTTCATTTTGTGCGAATGAAAAAGTAGACCATAGTAAAACAATATAAATGAAGATGTTTTTCATGTTTTTTTAATTTTCAGCCTGTATTAGTTTTCAGTTTACAGTCGCAGTTTTCAGTCTAGGACACTGTAAACTGTAAACTGCGACTGTAAACTGTGACTTTTTTAGTTTTCAGTCTCATTAAATTGTAAACTGTCATTGTCAACTGTGACTTTTCGAGTTTTCCAAAAAATCAGAGCTAAACCAATTAATATAAATGGAATACTTAAAATCTGTCCCATATTAATGAGCATGTTATTCTCGAAAGCTTCTTGATTTTCTTTAAAAAATTCAATTATGAATCTAGCTGAGAATAATAAAGTTAAGAAAGTTCCAAAGATTAATCCCTGTGCATTTCTAATTTTTTCCGATTTGTACATGTAAAACAGAATCCCGAAGATCAATAAATAAGCAAAAGCTTCGTACAATTGTGTTGGATGTCTCGGAATTAAATCATCTCTTTGAAAGACAACTCCCCAATTTCCATTGGTAGGTTTTCCGTAGATTTCAGAATTCATAAAATTTCCCATTCTGATAAAAGTCCCCGTTACAGGAACAGCAACCGCCATTTTATCTAAAAGCCCTAAAAACTGAACTTTATATTTTCGGCAGTACAAAATCATTGCCGTTATAACTCCAATTGATCCTCCGTGGCTTGCCAAACCTTGGTAACCCACAAATTGATAAACTCCTTTTATTTTCTGAATCGGTAAAAGAATTTCTATCGGATGTTTGAAGAAATACTCTGGTTCGTAAAAGAAACAATGTCCAAGTCTAGCACCTAAAACGGTTCCTACAATTACATAAATCAATAAAGTATCGAGATTATCTAGCGAAAGATTTTCTTTCTTATAAATATTTCTAACAATGTAGAAACCTAAAAGAATTCCACAGGCAAAAAGAGCTCCGTAATATTTTAAAGGAAAACTATCTGTAATCCAGAAAATAACAGGATCTACGTTCCAGTTTAAAATTCCATTCATCATGCTCCGTTTTTTAATTTCTATAAATTAAGAAAACCTAACAGGTTTTAAAACCTGTTAGGTTTGTATCTTAAAAACTATCTTTTTTTTAGTTTATAATATCAAATCCGCAGTAAGGGCGCAAAACTTCTGGGATTACGATTCCTTCTGGAGTTTGGTAATTTTCAATAATTCCGGCCAAAACTCTAGGAAGCGCCAATGAACTTCCGTTAAGTGTATGTGCCAGTTGATTCTTTCCATCTTTGTCTTTAAAACGTAGTTTCAAACGATTTGCCTGGAAAGTTTCAAAGTTAGAGACAGAACTAATTTCTAACCAGCGGTCTTGTGCTGTAGAAAACACTTCAAAATCATACGTTAAAGCAGATGTAAAGCCCATATCGCCTCCGCAAAGACGTAAAACTCTGTAAGGCAATTTTAATTCTTTTAAAATATCTTTTACATGTTCTACCATTCCGTCAAGGGCTTCATAAGACTTTTCAGGGTGTTCAACACGAACGATTTCTACTTTATCAAATTGGTGTAAACGATTTAATCCGCGAACGTGAGCTCCGTAAGAACCTGCTTCACGACGGAAACATGGTGTATAAGCTGTATATAAAACAGGTAATTCTGTTTCTGTCAAAAGAACATCTCGAAATAAATTCGTAACCGGAACCTCAGCCGTTGGGATCAAATATAAATCGTCAATAGTAGAATGATACATCTGCCCTTCTTTATCTGGCAATTGTCCAGTTCCGTAACCAGAAGCTTCGTTTACCAAATGCGGCACCTGCACTTCATTGTATCCTGCAGCTGTATTTTTGTCTAAAAAGTAGTTGATTAAAGCACGCTGTAAACGAGCTCCTTTTCCTTTATAAACAGGAAATCCCGCTCCAGTGATTTTTACACCCAATTCAAAATCGATAATATCGTATTTCTTTACCAATTCCCAGTGAGGCTGTGCGCCTTCGTGCAAAACAGGAATATCTCCTTCTTGAAAAACATTCAAATTGTCGTCTGGCGTTTTTCCTTCAGGAACAATATCTGCCGGAAGATTTGGTAATGTGTATAATTTATTGGTTAACTCAACAGCCAAAGCTTCTGCTTTTTCGCTTAGTTCTTTACTTTTTTCTTTTAGTGAAACTGTTTTTTCTTTTAAGATTGCTGCTTTAGCTTTCTCACCAGCTTTCATCAATTCACCAATATCTTTGGACAATTTATTAGATTCTGATAAAGTATTGTCTAATTCCACCTGCGCAGCACGACGATTTTCGTCTAATT
Organism: Flavobacterium sp. Root935; assembly: GCF_001429295.1. Classification (GTDB taxonomy): domain Bacteria; phylum Bacteroidota; class Bacteroidia; order Flavobacteriales; family Flavobacteriaceae; genus Flavobacterium. The sequence continues at coordinate 372,743 of NZ_LMJL01000007.1, forward strand.
GAACCACCTCTTCAACAACGCTTTTAGCATCGATATTTCGTTTTGCTAAAGCTTTGATTACTTTCTCTTGATTTTCTCTAATAAATGCAATTTGTAACATAGCTTGATTTTTATAACTATTGTATTTTTTATAACGGAAGCAAATTTAAGGAAATGTTTGTTAACAATAGGACAAAGTTTATAAGGAAAACTTAAATCGCCTATAAACACCAAAAGCACTATAAAAGTGCTCTTGTTATTATTTCAAATCTCTAAATTTTACTCCAGAAAGCGATGTCTTTCGTCTCTATGAAAAGCATATTCCCTGCCGTTAAACTTTAATTTTTCAGATTCTTTTTTGGTTTTCAGATTTATTTCTTCTGGCAAAGCTTTTTCTGAATCAGCTTCTACAGCTTCTTCATATGAAAAATTTTTGGTCACAATTAAGTCATAAAAGCCATTTGTTTTATGATCTCCAAAACTCATTCCCGTTTCTAAAGTTTCGATTTGATAAGTTCCTCCTCCGTTAGAATCTCCATTTGTCATTCGAATTGGATATTCGTACAGCACTTTTTTAATTTCTTTGTCGGCTAAAGTCACCAATGTAAATTTCTGTTCAGAATATAGTACGATTCTGCTGCTTGCACTGGCTTCTGTATAAAAGGCAATCGCCGGCGTACTTTCATTTAAATAAACCAAATCTTTTAAGATATGTGATTTCGAAAACCGAATTGCTTCATTATCATAATAACCTAAATTATCATCAAATTCTTCTGCGATTATACTTCCGTCTTCTCTGTTTACGAATAAATATTTACGCTGCAAATAATTTCCTAAATCTTCAAACTCATCAGATTTCTTATTCTTTTTATGTTCAACAGTCGTAAGAACAAAAAATGCAGTTTTATCGTCGTAGTTAATAGAACTTGTTTTGTCTATTTTAATATTAGAATATTTGATTTTTAAGTTAGAAGCGACTTTAGAAAGCAGATTAAGATTTAATTCTTCTGAATCTTTGATATCATCCAGATTCTTAAAAACGAGTTTTTTAAACTGCTTTTGGTTTAAATCATTGTTCGTTTCATTTTGAGAAAGCAACTCCTGATTCTGAATTTCTGCTTCTTTAGAACTTTTTTCGCTTTTTCCGCAGGAAAGCAAAAACATCAAAACTACAATCGGAAGAATAGTTTTTTTCATAGGTTAATTATTTAGAAAATTTCGGGCACTTCAAATATATAATTTTCTTACAATTGATGATAAGAAAATTAAAATTTCAAAACCAAAATGCTAAAACCGTAAAATATTAAAAACTAAACAGGATTTTAATATCTAATCCCTTTTGATTTCATGCCCTACAAATTCTTCTAAAACTTTAAACATTTCTTCCACCGAAAGTACTTCTGTATCAGGATGCGATTTTAAAAATGCAGCATTTAATTCGACTAGATTTTCATCCAACTCAAAATAAGCATTATTGTTTAATAAATCACGAAACGGACTTGCGACATCGAATTTTGCCTGCAAGAATTTACCCAGTTTGATATTACTTTGTAAACGCAGTTTTCGGCATTGTTCTTTAAATAATTCCAAATGTTTTTCGGCGCCAATTAATGCTAGACCTTCTTCTATTAATTCGTTCAATTCTTTATTCCAGCCTGAATCGTGCACGAATTTAGAAAAATTTCCTTCGGCGTATTTTGAAGCATAAAAGTCTAAATAATAGCTCATCAATGCATCTTCGTGAATCAAATCATCGTCTATTTTTTCTTCACGCATTAAATTGATTACCGAGATATTCGAATTAACAACGTCTTGAGGATTTTCACTGTTTGCCGCAGTTTCTGAAATGATGATTTTACCGAATTCCATTTGAGTTTGTATTTAAAAGATTGTTTGCAAATTTCGGAGAAAAAACAATAGAAACAGCAATAATTTACAGCCGAATTACATAAATACTTTCATTCTAAGAAAAACTACCGAGTAATTATAAGTAAGAAAAATAACACTAACTTTGAATTTTTAAAAGAATTAATTTAAATATTAGCCTTAGATATGCATTAATCTTAAAACTGATTTATTTAAAATTGATATGATGGCAAATTATACTTTAGAAAAAGAATTCTTAAAAAAAGTTGAAAACAATAACGATAAGCAAAATGAGAGAGAAATCTTAAACAAAGATCAAATTAAAAATCTTCTTTTAAAATATCCAAAACTACCACAAGATTACCTGATCTATTTACAAGAAATTGGTTCGGGTAGTTTTAGAGAATGTCAATTTAATATCTCATCATCTTTGTTTGATTTAGAAGATTTAGGGCTTAATAATTATTACGAATTGAAATCTAATGTTTGGTTCTTTGGAGATAATTATTCTGGTGATTTCTCTGGTTTTGACTTTGATAAAAATGACGCAAATGTTGTTGAATTTTGGCATGAAAGTGGAGAACTTTATTATACTAATAAGCCTTTTCAAGCTTATATTAGAGAACAAATGCTTATGGATGAAAATGGCAAAGAGATCTTGTAGATCATACTCAAATTTTAAACTTTGATTGAGATGCTGTACTAATTTTAATATTCTTAGCTAAACACACAATCTTTCACAAAAATTCACGTTATTTATATTAAATAAGGTGATAGGTTTAAAAAGAAACCATCTTTAACGCAACCATTTTAGAAAAAAATCATCTGTTTAATAAATAGAGCTTTACAGCAAAACTCTATTGCCAAAGCCAAAACCATGAAACAGATTTTACTTATTTTAATGATTCTATTTGCTCTCACAAGCTGCGAAAATGACGATTTGCCGCAGTCTGATGTGCAATACTCATTGGTGGGTAAAGGAGATTCTTTTCCGAATGACAAAAGCGTCGCTCAAAGACATTTAGTTATTAAAGATGCTAAAACTTGGAATAGTTTAATAAACGAAATGGATGCGGCTAATAATTTAACCCAAGATTTGAAAGAAATTAATATTGATTTCAATAAATATCAAATTATTGCAATTATTGACAAAACCCAAAAAGGCGGTGGACATTCTATAGATGTTGTCGAAATGTCTGAGAATCGTAACACTATAATTGTAAAGGTCGAAAAACTAAAAAACGGTGATCTTAGTTCGAGATTATCTAGACCTTATGACATTGTAAAAATGGCCAAAACAACCAAAAAAGTTGTTTTTGAGCAATAATCAAAATCGTAATTTCTTTAATTATTGAAGCTCATCAACGTTCGTTATTCAACATTAAACAATCTCAAAATATAAGAGAGTTCGTAAGCAATAAAAAGTACTACTAGAATACTATGAAACCTTTTATTATCGACTTTTATTGCCGCGAAACATAAAATAATATGACTTATAACCCGAACAAAATATTCGGTTTGATTGTATAAAAAATAATCTCCTCCTTTAATTGCGGTATCGATTATATCGGCTCCAAAACTTATCGCCAGAATCGAAAAAAACCACTTCTTCCTCGAATAAAAATAATCTTCGTAACCTGTGTAATCAACCAAATCATCAGGATAAAGAATTGCACAAAGAAGATAGTAAATCAAAATATAGCAGATGATGAAGAAATAATCTACAAAATACCATTCGTGAATTAATTTCAGATTAAACTCCCACCACCAAAAATGAATCAGCATCAAGAATACATAAAACACCCATAAGGCATGTACAAAGTAAAATTTCTTCCGTCCCGGATGCTGAATAAAAATTACGGATCCTTTTATGAGATGTGTTAAACTCAAACCCAGAATGATTCCGATAATTGATTTGACATGAGTTAGTTCTTCCATAAATAACAGTATTATTTATACCGAACTAAAATTAAATCAATTAATTTAAAAACATGCGTTTAGAAATAAAATTATTCTAAACGATTTATCCAGTTCATCCAAATTCTTTTGATAAAAAAAAGCCGCATTTAAAAAATGCAGCTTTCATCTATTTACTTCTTAATTTCCTGTGGAAGCGTTTTTTGTTGCGGTTTCTCTGGCGGAATTCGTTTTTTCAAAAATAAAATCTGACCTAAATGACTCGATTGGTGTTCCATTACGTGAAACCAGCAATATTGATTGGTCATATCATATTTTAACTGAACTTGGGCAAACCAAGCATCGTCTCTTTTCTTTAATTCTTCAATAGTTTTGGCACGGACTTGATTATAAATATCCAAATAATATTGAATATCATGACCTTTAAATTCGTCACGTCCGCCTTGATCTAAATTTAAAGCGTTGTTCCAAATTTTCTTTTCTTCTTCATTAAAATCCCTGTTTTCAAAAGTAAAAACCTGATAGTATTTTTCGGCTGCAGCCAAATGCATAACCAAAGCTCCAATTCGATTCGCCTCTTCATCATGAAGATAATCAATTTCATATTGACTCATGTTTTTAACCGTTCTTTCGACACGAGATTTAAGATCTTCCAGCATCGAAATCATGTCGGCAATCTTTGGTGAAGCTCCTTCAACATTTCCTATTCTGGCTTCGGGTCTTGGTTTAATGCCGCTTCCTTCTAATAATAAACTGCTTTTTCCGTCGACGCTCGATTTATCTGAGGTAATTTTATATTCCTTTACTTTAACAATAGCATCTTTTGAGGTTCCTAAACTCCATTTCGGAATATCTCCATTCTTTACAGCAGTTTCAAAACTTGAATTTAAAACCGTTAAAGGTTCAAAAACACCTTTATCATTTTCAATCCATAATTCGAATTTGTCAAAATAGAATTTTCCGTTATTGATACAAAGACCTCCAAAACTCAATGATTTGCTGTTTTTATCTAAAGTTCCTTCTACGGTATAAGAATTCCATTCTTTAGATTTTACAGGTCTGTCCTGCATATTATCAAAAAAACCTTCTTCATCATTTTTAGTATCAACTCTCGCCCAGACTCCAGCCCAAGCCGTTGGCTCTGTAGTTTCTGCTTTAACTGAAGCAATTACCTTAAATTTTTTCGTAACAGCAGTCTGAATATCAATGGTCTGATTGAAGGACGTCCAATCGCTGGATATCGTTTTTTGTGTTTGAGCGTAACTGGCGCTGAAAAACAAAAACAACAGTGGTATTATTAGTTTTTTCATTTTTGGAAAATTAAAGTTGCAGTAAATGTAATATTTGTTTCTTTAAGTAATAACTTACTTTTATAAAAAATAATGCACAAAAAAACCGCACTCCCAATAGAATGCGGTTTTAAGATATTTTAACCTAAATGAATTTTAGTTAGTTTTCATTGGCGGTAAGTCAAACGCAACAGAATCGTGTTCGAAATTATTTCTGTGTCCTCCATCGCAAAATGGTTTGTTTGCAGATAATCCGCAGCGGCAAAGTCCAAGTGCAGATCTTCCTTGTAAACCGTAAAGAACTCCTTCTGGATCCATAATTTCAAAATCCCCTTCGATTTTAATAGATCCGTTTTTATTGATGATTAATTTTGTCTTGCTCATAAACTTGTTTTTTTCGAGTGCAAAGATTGCGAAATATATCTTTATTTATAAGTGGTAAACGTAGTTTAAACTGGTTCTATTTTAATTGGTTTTACCACAGAGATGCACAGAGATTCACAAAGGTTTTTATTGTTAGGGTAAAAAATCTCGCAAAGGCGCAGAGTCGCAAAGGTTTTATTCTTTTGTCAGACTGAGCGATCCCGAGACTTCGGGAGAAGTCCCGCAAAGTTTTTTTGAATTGCGTCCAGCTTTAGCTGGATGTAATTATAATAAGAACGCACTAAATTGGCTTTAGCCCAAAACAAGCATTTGGCTAAAGCCATATAAATTAATAGAATTACAACCTCCAGCTAAAGCTAGAGGCAATTAGTACTTAAAATTAAAATCTTTTATAATCCTTTTAATCTGTGGCATAAAAAAACTCTTCGCCTTTGCGAGATTAATTCGATTTACTTTAAAAAACTTAGCGAATCTCTGTGTTTTTCTTCCCGTGACTCTGCGAAATTACGTGCGAATCTTCATGTAATATTAAAATCTCAAATCTATTGCTTATTTTTGCACTCAATAAAATTGAGTTATGACACAGAATCCAAAGAGATATACGATCACAGCGGCATTACCTTACACCAATGGACCTATTCATATTGGGCATTTGGCGGGGGTTTATGTACCTGCAGATATATATTCGAGATACTTAAGATTGCAGGGAAAAGATGTAGCATTTATTTGCGGAAGCGATGAACACGGCGTTGCAATTTCGATGAAAGCCAAAAAAGAAGGAATTACACCACAAGAAGTTATTGACAAATATGATGGAATTATCCGTAAATCGTTTGCAGATTTCGGAATTTCATTCAACAATTATTCTAGAACTTCGGCGAAAATTCATCATGATACGGCTCAGGAATTTTTTAGAAAACTGTATGATAATGGTGATTTTATTGAAGAAGTAACAGAGCAATTGTACGATGCAAAAGCAGATCAGTTTTTAGCTGACCGTTTTGTGGTTGGAACTTGCCCTAGATGCGGTAATGAAGGAGCTTACGGTGATCAATGCGAAAATTGCGGATCTACTTTGAATGCGACTGATTTAATCAATCCGAAATCGACAATTACTGGAGAAACTCCAATTCTTAAAGAAACAAAACACTGGTTTTTACCTTTAGACCGTTATTCTGATTTCTTAACCAAATGGATTTTAGAAGGACATAAAAACGACTGGAAACCTAACGTTTACGGACAAGTAAAATCTTGGATCGACGGCGGATTGGAACCTCGTGCCGTAACGCGTGACCTTGACTGGGGAATTGATGTTCCGGTTGAAGGTGCCGAAGGAAAAAAATTATATGTTTGGTTTGATGCGCCAATCGGGTATATTTCGTCTACGAAAGAATGGGCAGCTCGCGAAGGAAAAGATTGGGAACCATATTGGAAAGATGAAGACACCAAACTGGTTCACTTTATTGGGAAAGACAATATTGTTTTTCACTGTATCATTTTCCCAGCGATGCTGAAAGCTGAAGGAAGCTATATTTTACCAGACAACGTTCCTGCAAATGAGTTTTTGAATTTGGAAGGAAACAAACTTTCGACTTCTAAAAACTGGGCAGTTTGGTTACACGAATATTTAGAAGAGTTTCCAGATAAGCAGGATGTTTTGCGTTATGCTTTAACATCAAACGCTCCTGAAACAAAAGATAACGATTTTACATGGAAAGATTTCCAAGCGAGAAATAACAACGAATTAGTGGCTATTTTCGGAAATTTCATTAATCGTGTTGTGGTTTTAACCAATAAATATTACGATGGTGTTATTCCAACGCCAAATGAATTTACAGAAGTTGACGAACAAACTTTAGCCGAATTAAAAGCGTATCCAGCTGTAATTTCAAGTTCTGTTGAGCGTTACAGATTCCGTGAAGCTTTAGGCGAATTGATGAATGTTGCGCGTTTAGGAAATAAATACCTTGCAGACGAAGAGCCTTGGAAAGTAATGAAAGACAATCCAGAGCGTGTAAAAACTCAAATGTATGTGGCATTGCAAATTGCTGCTGCGTTGAGCGTTTTAGCTGAGCCGTTTTTACCTTTTACAGCTTCTAAACTTTCTAAAATCTTGAATTTAGGTGATCTTAAAGAACATTTTGCTGGATTCAGTAAGTTTTTGAAAGAGAAAGACCGCGATCCAAAAGACATTGTAATTGAGAAAACATTAGGCTGGAATGACATTTCTGAGAATTCAGATTTAATTCCGGCAGGACATAAAATTGGTGAAGCAGAATTGCTTTTCGCTAAAATTGAAGACGAAGAAATACAAAAACAAGTAGATAAATTGGAAGCGACAAAAACCGCAAATATTGCTGAAAACAAACAAGCAGAACCACAAAAAGATTTAATTCAGTTTGAGGATTTTGCGAAAATGGATATTCGTATCGGAACAATTTTGGAAGCTGAAAAAATGCCAAAAGCAAACAAACTTTTAGTATTAAAAGTTGATACTGGAATTGACGTTCGTACGATTGTTTCAGGAATTGCTGAGAGTTTTTCTCCAGAAGAAATTATCGGGAAACGTGTTTCTGTATTAGCAAACTTAGCGCCAAGAGCTTTACGCGGCGTTGAAAGTCAAGGAATGATCTTGATGACAACAAATGCTGAAGGAAAATTGGTTTTTGTAAATCCAGATGCTGATGCGCCGAATGGAGCTACAGTAAATTAAACTGATTTAGACAGTAAATATATCGTTTGTCATTTCGAGGAACGAGAAATCGCACGCGAGATTCATGCAATGTTTGTTGAGTTTCTAGTGCGATTTCTCGTTCCTCGAAATGACAATATCACCAGATTAAAATAAGATTTTTCTTTCTTTTTATAAATTTATATTTGTAAGTTTGTCTTGCAAAAATACTTCAGAAGTAATTCTGAACTTTATTAAAAGTTAACAATAAGCGAACCCTCGCCATGATGGCCCTATGGAAACTCGGGAAATCTATCCTTCTGGGGTATTTTTGCACATCTAAAGCGAGGGTTTCGTGCGTTTAATATTTTCGATATGCAAAGAGAAAATCAAAAACCGACACACCACGATGTAATGCCATCGATGGCAAAATTCCTGTCAGACCTTTGGTTTGAAGGAGATTTTAGAGAACAGCCCAATTATCTGTCTGAAATTTTCAAGAGAATTCTTGAAACAGACTTGGGAGATGACAAAGAGCTAAGATCAAAAATGATGGAGTGCATCAAAATCAGCAAAATGCTTGCCAAAACACTCGAACCTTTTTCGGATAAACAAATTCAGAAAGCGTGCAGTAAATTTATAGCTGCTTAAAACAACAAAAAAGCGTTAATCAATTATTATTTTTAATCGATTCACGCTTTTTGCTTTCAAAATAGTTGTTTTCTCAGTTATCTTTGAAAAATAATACACGACTAAAATTCATTAAATGAAACTCACCAAACCAAGATTAGCTTTAATCTGCGGTATACTCTGCATATCTATTTTCCCGATATTGGTAAAATTACGTTTAACACCAGGATTAATTTCGGCTTTTTACCGAATGTTTTTTGCTGTGATTCTGTTATTGCCTTACGTACTTTTAAGTAAAAACTTCAAACTTCCGACTCTTAAATTTACACTTTTAGCAGCGCTTTGCGGGATTTTGTTTTCTTCGGATGTTGCGGTTTGGAATATCGCCATTCAGGAATCAAGCGCGACTCAGGCTTCTTTGTTGACCAATTTATCTCCAGTTTGGGTTGGTGTTGGCTCTTTCTTTTTTCTGAAAGCAAAACCTGCCACAAATTTCTGGATCGGAACATTGGTCGCTTTATTCGGAATGATCACTTTAGTTGGATTTGAGTTTTTTATCGATTTAAACTTTGATAAAGCATTCCTTTTTGCCGTTTTATCTGGAATTCTATATTCGATTTATCTTTTGGTCAGCAAAAATGTGCTTTCAACAGTTGATGTTTTATCATTTATGACGATTAGTTTGATGGCTTCGAGTATTTATTTGGGAATTTTGTGTTATTCGCTAAACGAGCCTTTTACAGGTTTTACCAATACAGGCTGGTTTGTATTAATACTTCAGGCGGTAATTTGTCAATTGTGTGCCTGGCTTTCGATAAGTTACGCAACACAACATATGCGCGCAACCCGCGTTTCTTTAAGTTTATTGAGTCAGGCTGTAATTACCTCCATTTTAGCTTGGTTGTTTTTAGAAGAAAAAATAACTTTACAAATGGTTTTCGGCGGAATCGTTTTACTTTTCGGAATCCGAATTACTTTTTACGATAAAACAATTTCTTTAAAAAGACTGTTTTCAAAGAATTAGATTTAGTTTTCACGCAGATTCAGCAGATTTGAGCAGATTTAAAAAGAATCATTTTAATAATCTGTGGCAAAAATTCGAGAAAATTAGTGGAATTCGTGGCAAAAACTTGAAAAGAAACCTCAAACTTGAAACAAAAAAACTATGTTACATAAAAGCAAAATACCAAATTTAAAAGTAATCGCATTTGATGCCGATGATACTTTATTTGTAAACGAACCTTACTTTCAGGAAACCGAACATAAATTCTGTGCTTTGATGGAAGATTATCTTTCGCATCAAGGCATTTCTCAGGAATTATTCAAAATCGAAATTGCCAATTTACCGTTATACGGATACGGAATTAAAGGATACATTCTTTCGATGATTGAAGCTGCAATGAATATTTCAAATAATACAATTCCAGTTGAAGTAATCGAAAAAATCATTCAATACGGAAAAGAATTACTTGAAAAACCAATTGAACTTTTGGACGGAATCGAAGAAACATTACAGGCTTTACACGGAAAATACAAATTAGTTGTTGCTACAAAAGGCGACTTAAAAGATCAGCACAGCAAATTGCATCGTTCTGGTTTAGGGCATTATTTTCACCATATTGAAGTAATGTCAGACAAACAAGAAGTTGATTATGAAAAACTATTGGGCCGTTTAGACATTCAGGCACATGAATTTTTGATGATCGGAAATTCATTAAAATCAGATGTTCTTCCAGTTTTGGGAATTGGCGGTTATGCCGTTCACATTCCGTTTCACACCACTTGGGAACACGAAAAAATAAATCACAAAGTAGAACACCAGCATTTTAGTTCCTTTGATACTATTGCAGAAGTTGTTCCTAATTTACTATAATGAAAACACTTTTAGACTTAGAAAACTGGAATAGAAAGGAGCATTTTGTTCATTTTAAACAGATGGAAGAACCGTTTTTTGGTGCAACTGTCGAAATCGATTGTACAAAAGCGTATGAGACCGCAAAAAGTATGAACGCTTCTTTTTTCATTTTCTATTTACACAAAACTTTAGCCGCTGTTAATGCAGTTGAAAATTTTAAATATCGAATTTCAGGAGAGCAGATTTATATTAATGATCGCGTAGATGCATCGGCAACAATTGGGCGCGAAGACGGAACTTTCGGATTTTCATTAATCGAATATCATCCCGATTTTAAAACTTTCGAGCAAATCGCTTTAAAAGAAATCGAACGCATTCAAAATACAACAGGACTTTTTACCAGATCATTTGATGATGATAATCTCATACATTTTTCTGCAATTCCGTGGTTGAATTTTACATCACTTACGCATGCGCGAAGTTTTACATATCCTGACAGCTGTCCGAAAATTTCATTTGGAAAAATGATGGTATCTGAAACGGGTAAAAGAACCATCTCGATGGCGGTTTATGTACATCATGGTTTGATGGACGGAATGCATGTAGGTCAATTTGTAGATCTTTTTCAAGAGCTTATGAATCAATAAATTAATGGAATGATTTTTGTCGCTAGAAACACATGAAACAAATCTTTCTTTTTCTGTCTATAATTTTTAGCACTGTTTCGATAAGTCAAACAGTGTTAACTTCTTATCCTATAGATTTCAAAAATGTACAAGATCAATGTGAGCTCTTAAACGCAGAAAACACTACTACACATGATGTATTTGCTTTTATAGCATCTCCCAATAATTTTACGATTCTAAAATACAATAGTGCTTTCTTTTTAAAAGATCAGTTTGTAACTAGCCGTCAATATGTCGAAAACAGATCTTTATTGGGATACAGCTTTAGTGAAGATGGCAACCCAACAGTATATTGGTTATCGCCTGAACAAAAAGATATTATAGTTATCAAATACTACTTTGAAAATAAAACAACCAGAGCTTTAAAATTTGCTTTGCCTGTTGACAATCAATCTATTGTTACTCAATATCAAAAAGACAATAATTTTTACTTATTGATGAAATATAAAGATAAGCAGGCATTAACTGCTTATATCTTTAAAAATGGAATGGCCGAAGAAAGGTTTCTCGACTTCTCTCCTTTCATTTTTCGCGATCGAAAAACACAGCAAAAGACATTCAATCAAATTTTGAATGAAAATCCGATTGAGAAAATGGATTCTGGGGAATACAATCCGCTGTTTAAAGTGGTTGCAAAAACTAAATTATATACGCTTCCAAATCGCTTAATTCTGACTTTAGATCAAAGTCTCAGGAAAACGCAGTTGTTTGATATCAATTTGGACAATCTGGAAATCAAAGAGAAGACATTCATGCAGCCGCTCGGTCATAAAAATGCAAGAACCTCAAATTCTTTTTATCACGAAAACAAACTTTATCAGTTTAATGTCAATTCTGATGAGCTTCTATTTGATATCAAAGATTACGATTCTGGCGAATTAATAAAGACATTTACTGTTTCAAAAAATGACACTATCCGCTTTAATAATTCTCCTTTATTAATGCAAATAGAAAATAGACAGCCTAAAGAAATTAAGAAAACAAGTAAATTTTTAAAAGAATTAGCTTCTGTTGATGCTGGTCTTTCTGTGTTTAAAAACAAAAAGAATCTTTTTATCACATTAGGTGGAACTGGCAGTGATTCAAAGGCCATATCTATGAATGGTTTTAATATGTTCGATGATTTTTTTGGAGACTTTCCTCCTCGTAACTATTATATAGAAAGTAATTATTCTGTTTTTTTTGAAAGTGTCTGGACTAAAAAACTGGAACTAACAACAGAAAAACATGAACCTCTCGCCTCAGATAAAATTTATTATTTTATGGACACTCATAAAGAAGTCTCTCTCCCAAACATTCTGAAATTAAACAATTACAGCATTCTGGGTTATTATAACATTACTTCAAAAGAATACGTTTTAAGAAAATTCACAGATGGATTTGACTAAACAAATCAATCTCAATTACTTACTACAAAAAGGCTTTTTTTTCTGCGCTTTATAAAAGCTTTTTAAATTGATTAAAAGCACCATTATATACCTTATTCTAATATCTTTTTGACTTTTAGAGGAAGTATTTACTTACAATTTATCGTTGTTTTGACCCCAAATTTAAAATATCAATAACAATGAAAAAAGTTGTAATGACCCTCGCATTTGCTCTTGGATTAACAGGATTACATGCTCAAACTGAAAACAACGCTACTAGATTTAATAAGTGGTCTATAGAGTTAAACGGTGGTTTGACAAAACCTCAGAGACCATTCTCAGCGGGTTACTCTACAGATACGCCAAGCCCTTGGGTTGGTGATTTAGGAGTTCGTTATATGTTTAATAACAAATTTGGTTTGAAAGCTGATTTTGGATACAATAGTTTTACTGCGAAAAGTAATTCTATAGATTTTGATTCAAAATACTATAGAATAGATTTACAAGCAGTTGCAAACTTAGGACGTATCATGAATTTTGAAACATGGACTAATACATTTGGTTTATTAGGGCATGCAGGTTTTGGTGTAGGTCAATTAAAATCAGATAATTTTACTGAAAGAGATATCGTTGGAAACTTTATTGCTGGTGTTACAGGTCAGATTAGATTATCAAACAGAGTTGCATTAACGGGAGATTTCTCTACAATTTTAAATTCAACACAAGATCATACTTTTGACGGCGCTTACGTTGGTCAAAACAGAGGTTTTTCTGGATTAATTTTCAATGGTACTATTGGTTTGAATGTTTACTTGGGTAAAAATGCTAAGCATGCAGATTGGACTGTAATGACTACAGATAATACTGATCTTTCAGCATTAGAAAACAAAATAGCAGATCTTGAGTCACAAATCAAAAAGATTCCTGCACAAAAAGAAGTAGTTATCGAAAAACAAGCACAGCCAGTTGATAATGATTTGATCAAAAGAATGATCAATGATAAGTACTACAGTGTGTACTTTGATTTCAACAAAACAACTCCAATCGAAAACTCAACTGCAGCCATCGACGTTGTTTTAAATTACTTGAGAAAAAATCCATCTGCATCACTTGACCTTGTAGGTTATGCGGATCAAGTTGGAAAAGCAGAATACAACGAAAGATTATCAAACGCTAGAGCAAATAATATAAAAACAATTTTTGAGAAAGCAGGAATTGCTTCATCTCGTTTGAATGTTATTGCTAACGGAGCTGATACATCAATCCAAAAAGATTCTGATGAAGCTAGAAGATTAGCAAGAAGAGTTACTTTTATTGTGAAATAAACAACTTTGAATAGTAATAAAGCCCGAATTCTAATTCGGGCTTTTTATTTTTATAAAATTTCAACAATCTTATTTTCAAACCATTACATAATACTAAAAAAAGTAAAAAGCATTACTGTTCTATATTTAGTCTGAATCTGAATAGATCCGAAAGCATTTAAACAATTTCTTTGTTGGTCTTTTTTTCTTAATTTTACAAAAAAGACACGTATTATGCTATCAAAAAATATTGAATCGGCTTTAAACAAGCAAATCCGCATAGAAGCAGAATCTTCACAAACTTATCTTTCTATGGCTTGTTGGGCTGAAGTACACGGATTAGAGGGAATCGCTCAATTTATGTACACACAGTCAGATGAAGAGCGCGCACATATGCTTAAATTGGTTAAGTATGTTAACGAACGCGGAGGACATGCTCAGGTTACAGACCTAAAAGCACCTAGAATAACATATTCTACATTTAAGGAAATGTTTGAGGAGCTTTACAATCATGAGATTTTTGTTTCGCAATCTATCAACGAATTAGTACACATAACTTTTGAAGAAAAAGATTATGCAACACATAATTTCTTACAGTGGTATGTTTCTGAACAAATTGAAGAAGAAGCTACAGCTAAATCTATCTTAGATAAAATCAACTTGATTGGTGAAGATAAAGGCGGATTGTATTTATTCGACCGTGATATTCAGCAGTTAACAGTTACTAGCTCGATCGCTATTAATCCTAAATAAAAAAGTTAAAGTTTATTTAGAATATTTAAAAATAACTTTTTTCTTTTATATTTGCCTCTGTTTTTAATACCGAGGAAAATTGAGCAAGAAAGAAAAAGACAAGGACAAGAAAAAGGATAAAAAGAAAAAGAAAAACAAAGATATCCTTGATAAAATTAAGAAGATTGAAAATTGCAAATCTTCTTGCTGTGAGAAATATAAAAAGAGCGAAAAGAAACGCTGCTCACGCTGTCCTATGTTTGATTTATTCAAAAAAACCGCTTAACAAAATATAGAAAAACCCACTAGATTTCTCTGGTGGGTTTTTTAGTTTTAAATTGCAGTCAATTCTTCAGATTTTTTTTAATTCAATTATGGAAAACCACGTTACAATACCGAAATCGAGTCTTGATTTTCTGGTTCAGCTCAAAGAAAATAATAACAAACCTTGGTTTGAAATCAATAAGCCACAATACTTAATAGAACTAAATCATATTGAAAATTTTGCAGGCGCTTTACTTAAAGAACTCTCTAAAAGCGATGTTTTAGAAAATGCTTCAGGCAAAAAAAGTGTTTACAGAATTTACCGCGACATTCGTTTTTCTAAAGATAAAACTCCCTTTAAAACTTTTTGGGGCGGCAGTTATACACGTGCCACAGCGGCAAGACGCGGCGGTTATTATTTTCATCTAGAAAAAGGCAACAGCTTTTTTGCTGGAGGTTTCTGGGGACCAAACGCTGCAGATTTAAAACGAATACGAACAGAATTTGCCCACGATCCTGAAACTTTTCAGAACATACTCCACTCAAAATCTTTTATCAGCAACTTTGGAACTTTACAGGGCGAACAATTGAAAACAGCTCCAAAAGGTTTTGATATAGATCATCCTGCGATCGATTTGCTGCGTTTCAAACAATTTTTGGTCATCAAACGATTTACAGATAAAGAAGTCTTGAGTCCAAATTTTTTAGAACAGGCTTTGGATGCTTTTAAAAACATGAGACCTTTTTTTGATTATATGAGCGAAGTGCTTACAACGGATGCTAATGGCGTTTCAATCTTATAAAATCGGGAATTACTTCTACATTTAATATTCCGTAGGAATATCTCATCGGTAGAAAAAATATATTTTGTTGTGCATTGTGTCCTGTAGGGACATCTGTTTTTTACGAAAATAGCACCGTTAATCACACGTTCCTATGGAACGTATATGAGCAATCTACATTTTTTTCTACCGATGAGACATTCCTACGGAATGAAAATACTTTAAACCCGAAAGTTTTTTAAAACCTTTCGGGTTTATTTTCTATTAATTATCAATCTAAAGCTTATTTACTTAGCAGTAAAATTTCATTTACTACAACTTCTGTAATATATCTTTTTTCTCCATTTTTGTCGTCATAACTTCTATGCGTTAACTTCCCGTCAATAGCAACTTCTTTTCCTTTTACAACAAACTTTTCGATAATTTCGGCTGTTTTTCCCCACGCAGTTACGCGATGCCATTCGGTTTGTTCTACCTTATCCCCTTTCTCATTTCTGTAAACATCGTTTGTAGCAATTGTTAAATGGGCTAGCTTTTTACCGCTTTCTAATGTTTTAATTTCTGGATTATTCCCTACATTCCCAATTAATTGTACTCTGTTTTTCATTGCATTCATGGCGTATATTATTTTATTGTTATTATAAATTGAAATTGTTCGTCAACTTCAACAGTGCAAAGATGATACAACTCAACAATTACAGTCGGTTAGTAACTATTTACTATCGACTATAACTATTTGTAAGCGTTTGTAAATGGAAATTCTTTTTTGTATATTTGAGATAAATCTTACTATATGCAGGCAAAAATTAATAAAGTCGAGTTACGAAATTTAGAAATTGAAGACTATAAACAACTAAAAAAATCGATGATTGAATCGTATCCAGAAATGGCCGATTCGTATTGGGGATCTGATGATATTGAAAGACTGCTTTCTATTTTTCCAGAAGGGCAATTGGTAATTTTAGTTGATGGGAAGGTTGTGGGCTCTGCATTATCGCTTATTGTCGATGAAAAATTAGTAGACAAAAAACACAATTACCAGCAGATTAGCGGTGATTATAAATTTTCTACACATAATAAAAATGCTGAAATCTTATACGGGATCGATGTTTTTATTCACCCAAATTACAGAGGTCTGCGTTTGGGACGCCGATTGTATGATGCGAGAAAAGAACTTTGCGAGCAACTAAACTTAAAAGCAATTGTTTTTGCTGGTAGAATTCCAAGTTACAGGGAACACGCCAAAAAAATGTCTCCTAAAACTTATATCGAAAAAGTACGCACCAAAGAATTATATGATCCAGTGCTTTCTTTCCAGTTAAGCAATGATTTTCACGTGATACGAATCATCAAAAATTACTTGGAAGGCGATGAAGAATCAAAAGAATTTGCTGTTTTACTGGAGTGGAATAATATTTACTACGATGAAAGTCCAAGACTGATTAATCTGAAGAAGAATATTATTCGTTTGGGATTGATTCAGTGGCAGATGCGTCCGCTAAATAATGTTGAGGCATTGTTTGAGCAGGCTGAATTTTTTATTGATGCCGTTTCGGGATATGGATCTGACTTTGCACTGTTTCCAGAATTATTCATTGCGCCTTTAATGGCCGACTACAATCATTTATCTGAAGCAGAAGCGATTCGTGAACTGGCACGCCACTCTGATCCCATTAGAAAGCGTTTTCAGGAATTTGCCATTTCATACAACATCAATATTATCACAGGAAGTATGCCGTATCTAGAAAACGGAAATCTTTACAATGTTGGTTTTTTATGCAAAAGGGACGGAACTTCAGAAATGTATACTAAAATTCATATCACGCCAAATGAAGTGATTCATTGGGGAATGAAAGGCGGTTCTCAATTTAAAACATTTGATACCGATTGTGGAAAAATTGGCATTCTGATCTGTTACGATGTCGAATTCCCAGAAGTTTCCAGGCTGTTAGCAGATGAAGGAATGAATATTTTATTTGTCCCGTTTTTGACGGATACACAAAATGGTTATACACGTGTAAAACATTGTTCGCAGGCACGCGCGATTGAAAATGAATGTTATGTAGCCATAGCAGGTTGCGTAGGAAATCTTCCGAAAGTGAATAATATGGACATTCAATATGCGCAGTCTTCTGTTTTTACTCCTTCTGATTTTGCTTTTCCAAGTAACGGAATTAAAGCAGAAGCAACTCCAAACACAGAAATGACTTTAATTGTAGATGTTGATCTGAATTTATTAAAAGAACTTCACGAACATGGAAGCGTAAAAACATTAAAAGACCGTAGAACAGATCTTTATGAAATTAAAAAATTGAATACATGAAAACTTGCCTGGAATGCTCAGCTAAAATTGTCGGCCGCGAAGACAAAAAATTCTGCTCAGACAGCTGCCGTAATGCTTACAATAATAAAATAAATAAAGATAGTACTAATTTCATGCGAAATATAAACAACAAGTTACGCAAAAATTACCGTATTTTGGCAGAGCTAAATGTAGATGGAAAATCAAAGGCTTCTAGAGACAAATTGTTAACAAAAGGCTTTGATTTTGAGTTTTTTACCAATATTTTGCAAACCAAAACAGGAAATACATATTATTTCTTGTACGACCAAGGTTATCGTTCCTTGGACAATGATTATTTTATGCTTGTTAAAAAAGAAATATAGTTAGTATCTGTTAACCATGAGAAAAAACCAAACCTCAATTCTAGCCATAGCCTGTGTCTTAGCTTTATTAGGCATTATATACATTACCATGATGCCTCAAGGAATTTCTAAAGACGATGAAGCGCTTGCGGAATTCTCAACCGAGAGAGCGCTTAACCAAGTAGAAATTATTGCACAGAAACCTCATTATGTCGGGTCAACCAATCACGAATTAGTTGCCAATTACCTTAAACTCGAACTAAACAGGATAGGCTTAGAAACTAGCGTTCAGGAAGGTTTTACTCTAAATGATAAAGGTATTTTAGTAAAGTCCAAAAACATTCTGGCCAGAATTAAAGGAACTAACAATACAAAAGCCCTTTTATTGCTTTCACATTATGACAGTGCACCGCATTCTTTCTCAAAAGGTGCAAGTGACGATGCTTCTGGTGTTGCCACAATTTTAGAAGGAGTTCGTGCTTTTTTATATTCGAAACATCCTCAAAAAAATGATATTATCATATTATTTTCTGATGCCGAAGAATTAGGTTTAAATGGAGCTGCATTATTCGTCAATCAGCATCCTTGGGCAAAAGATGTTGGTTTGGCATTAAACTTTGAAGCTCGAGGATCTTCTGGCCCTAGTTATATGTTAATGGAAACCAATAAAGGAAACGAAGCGCTGGTTAGAGAATTTTCTAAAGCAAAAACTTCACATCCCGTTTCCAATTCGTTGATGTACAGTATTTACAAAATGCTTCCTAATGATACTGACTTAACTGTTTTTAGAGAACAAGGAAATATTCAAGGTTTCAATTTTGCTTTTATCGATGGGCATTTCAACTATCACACACAGCAAGACGATGTACAGCATCTAAACAAAACGACTTTAGCGCATCAAGGTACTTACATAATGCCTTTGCTGAAATACTTAACCAATATTGATTTAAATCAGACAGAATCTACTCAAGACGATGTTTATTTCAGTGCTCCATTTTCATTTATCAGTTACCCATTTGCTTGGGTAATGCCAATGACATTAATTGCTTTCGGATTATTAGTTTTATTTATCTTTATTGGAAAAGTAAAAAGAATAATCACTTTTAGAGAAATTTTTAGAGGATTTGTACCGCTTTTAGGTTCAATTATAATCGCTGGTTTGGTGACATTTTTAGGATGGAAATTGATATTGGAAATTTATCCTCAGTATTCTGATCTTTTAAATGGTTTTACCTACAATGGCCACGCATATATTGGGGCATTTGTAACTTTGAGCATTGCAATTTGTTTTGCTTTCTATCATCATTTCTCCGAGGCCAAAATCACGATGAATCATTTTGTGGCACCTTTACTGCTTTGGATTATCATCAATGCATTTTTAGCAAACAGCTTGACAGGTGCTGGTTTCTTAATTATTCCAGTTTATTTCGGAGTACTTTTATTCGGAATATTTGTTTTTACACAACATTACAGTTTAGGCGTCAATCTGCTTTTTAGTATTCCTGCTTTAGCAATCGTTGCTCCATTTATAGTAATGTTCCCAATAGGCTTAGGACTTAAAATTTTATTTGGAAGTGCTGTTTTAACTGTTTTACTATTCGGATTGCTACTGCCAATATTTGGAGATTTCGCAAGAAAAGGTGTTTGGACAGTTGTTTTCTTTCTAGTTTCGATCTCATTTTTCATTTACGCAGGATATCATTCTGATTATGAATACGGAAAAGCTAAATCTAACAGCTTATTATACGTTTACAATGCTGATAATAATTCTGCAGTATGGACAACTTATGACACAAATTTAGACGAATGGACCAAATCTTATTTGGGCGAAAAGAATAAAAATGCCGTTGGTTTAAATAAGCTTCCTCTTGCGAGCAAATATAATACAACTTTTACTCATAGTGCAATTGCACCAGTTGTCGATATTCCGAAACCAACAATTCAATTCTTAAGAGACAGCGTTATTGGAAATAATAGATATCTAAAAATCAAAATTACTCCTAACCGAAAAGTAAATCGATACGATATTTATGCTAACCCTAAAATGACCTTTTACAACTTTAAAGCCAACGGCGTTTCAACTTTAGGAGAGAAAGGCAACCGTTTACAAAGAGAAGACAGTAAAATTCTACGTTATTATGTTGTCGGAAATGAACCGCTTGTAATGGATTTTTACATCAACAAATCGTCTATTTTTGATATGGATTTAATAGAAAGCTCATTTGATTTACTAAGCAATCCATTATTTAATATTAAACCTAGGGAAAACTGGATGATGCCGACTCCTTTTGTTTTAAATGATGCCGTTTTAATACAGCAGAAAATAAAAAGATACGTAGCACCAATAAAACCTATTGAACCTGTTATTGTTAAAGACAGTCTAGCTATTCCAAAAGACAGCATAAAACCAGTCGCAGTACCACAATAAAATTTAAGGCAGATTTAAAATCTGCCTTTTTCTTTATCAATTTTTTAATATTTCTAATCTTTATTGGGCAAAGATCTTCAGATGGTATTAAAAAATCTTTTTTTAATCCTTCAATCTGTTACAAAAACCTCTGTACCTTTGAACCTTTGAACCTCGAAAAAATGACAAAAATTAGTATTCTAGGCTGCGGATGGCTAGGATTTCCCTTAGCAAAAAAGTTAATTGAAAATGGAAATTCAGTCAAAGGGTCAACAACTTCAATAAATAAGCTTTCAATTTTAGAAATTGCTGGAATCAATCCGTTTTTGGTTACAATTGAAGCCGACGAAGTTTCTGAAAACATCGATACTTTTTTAGCGGAAAGCGAAATCTTAATTATAGATATTCCACCAAAATTGCGAGGAAATCAAGATATCTCGACTACTCTCGAAATGACATTCGTGAGAAAAATACAAAATCTAATTCCGTTTATAGAAAAATCCAGCGTTTCAAAAGTACTTTTTGTGAGTTCAACTTCTGTTTATGGAGATGACAACAAATTGGTTACAGATGAAACCATTCCGAATCCAGAAACAGAAAGCGGCAAACAACTGCTTTTAGCAGAAAAAATTCTTCAAAACAATCCAAATTTCGAAACTACAATTCTACGTTTCGGCGGATTGATTGGCGAAGACCGTCATCCAGTTAAGTTTTTAGCTGGAAAAGAAAACCTTGAAAATCCAGATGCGCCTGTAAATTTAATTCATCAAAATGATTGCATTTCAATCATAGAAGAAATCATAAAACAGTCCAAATGGAATGAAGTTTTTAATGCTGCTGCACCTTTCCATCCAACAAGAGAGGAATATTATACACAAAAAGCAAAAGAACAAAACTTAATTTTGCCGAAATTCAGCTTTGAAATGTCAAATATTAAAAAGGTCATTTCGAGTGAAAAAATCGAAACTATTTTAAACTATAAGTTTGATTTAAAAGAATATTAAAACTTGAATGTCAGGCTGAGAGAAGTTGAAGCCATCTTCAGAAGCCTTCGACTTCGCTCAAGATGACAATCATTCTTAAATTACTTCAATAACTTATATGGTTTAAAAAAACTTTGCGAACTTTGCGATAAAGTAAGCGCCTTTGCGGTTAAAAAAATGGAAACAGTCTACATCAATTCGCCTTTAGGAATCACCAAAATTATTGGCGATGAAAATGGTATTGCTGTAATTTCAGTTTCTGATGTAGGTTCAAATGAAGTTTCAAAAGAAATTCCAGAAGTTTTACAAGAAGCCGTTTTGCAGTTAAATGAATATTTTGAAGGCAAAAGAACGGATTTTGATCTCAAACTAAATCCAAAAGGAACCGAGTTTCAGCAGAAAGTCTGGAAATCTTTATTAGAAATTCCATTTGGGAAAACAGTAAGTTATATGGATCAAACCAAAAAATTGGGAGATGTAAAGGCGATTCGCGCTGTAGCTTCGGCAAATGGTAAAAATCCGTTATGGATTGTTGTTCCCTGTCACCGCGTTATTGGAACAAATGGATCGCTAACAGGCTACGCCGGCGGATTGTCCCGCAAGAAATGGCTTTTGGAACACGAAAATCCATCTGCACAACAAAGTTTATTCTAACTTTCATATCGTAAGAATTTTGTGCAACTTTGTACAAGTTTCAATACTAAAATCTAAAAGTCTAACCCTCTAAATATCTAAGAAGTCTAAAAATGATTGAAAAAATAAACCTTAACAACATTTTATTTCTTGATATAGAAACCGTTCCAGAAGAAGAAAACTTCAATTCGCTTGACGCAGAAATGCAGTCATTATGGGATTTGAAAACGCAATATCAGCGAAAAGACGATTTCTCTGCAGAAGAATTTTACGAACGTGCTGGAATTTGGGCCGAATTTGGAAAAATCATTTGTATCTCGGTTGGCTTTTTTACCATTAAAGGTGATATTCGAAATTTTAGGGTTACTTCCTTTTTTGGTGAAGAAAAGAAGATTTTGAAAGATTTTTCGAATCTCATTAATAATCATTTCAATCAGCCGCAGCATCTTTTGTGCGGTCACAATTCAAAAGAATTTGATATTCCGTTTATTGCAAGAAGAATGATTATTAACCAAATGCCAATTCCGGATAAACTGAATTTATTTGGAAAAAAACCTTGGGAAATTCCACATTTAGATACTTTAGAATTATGGAAGTTTGGCGATTATAAACATTTTACTTCCTTAAAGCTATTAACCAAGATTCTCGGTGTCCCATCGCCAAAAGGCGATATTGATGGAAGTCAAGTTGCCCATGTCTATTATGTCGAAAAAGATATTGATCGAATTGTAACTTATTGCGAAAAAGATACAATTGCTGTAGCACAGATTTTCCTTCGTTTGCGACGCGAAGATCTATTGATTGATGATGAGATTATTCATGTGTAGTTTTTCAAGGTGCTTAGGTACTGAGGTTCTAAGATGCTGAGTTTTTTCATGAACTGATATAACTTTTATGGTTTAAAATAATTCCAAAAATGACTTATTCTGAGATTTCACATCATCGTCTTGTTTCACAGAAACTGTATAGAACAAGTAATCTTTCGCCGCAGGAAATTGTACAGCATTTGGGTGCTATGCAGGCTCAGGATTATGCTATGGCAAAATGGGCTGTTGGTTCTCGATGCAATGCAACTGAAAAAGAAATCGAAGAAGCGGTAAATTCTGCAAAAATCATTAGAACCCATATTCTTCGTCCAACCTGGCATTTTGTTTCTGCTGAGGATATTTATTGGATGTTAGAACTTTCGGCCCCTCAGGTGAAACGTTTTACTGCTGCGGCGGCTAAAAAATATGGTTTCGATGCTAAAAAACTAGATCAGATTAACAATTCTATCGAGAAGTTATTGGCTGGAAAGAATCATTTAACGCGTGACGAAATTATGCAGGAACTTGATATCAAAAAAAGTTCGAAAGAAGATTTCCTCAGCGCGGCCATTATGATGAATGCAGAACTAGACGGTTTAGTGTGTAATGGAGAAATGAAGGGTAAACAAATTACATATGCTTTGCTTGAAGAAAGAGTTCCAAAATCTAAAACCAAATTGACAAAAGAAGAAGGTTTGGCGAAATTAGCTCAGCGTTATTTTGAAAGTCACGGTCCAGCAACAGTATTAGATTTTTCTTGGTGGTCGGGCTTTCCGCCTACAATTTGCAACAAAGCAATAAATGCAATTGAGTTACAATTAAGCTCAATAACTATTGATAATCAGACTTATTGGTTCAAAAAAGATCATTCAGATCTGGATACCTTTCGCGAAAGCGTGCATTTTCTCCCAGCATTTGATGAGATTCTTATTTCATACAAAACCCGTGAAGCTTCTATCCTGCAAGAACATCAAAGTTTAGCTTTTACCAATAATGGCATTTTTAAACCTATTATTCTTGAGAACGGAAAAGTAATTGGAACTTGGAAACGAACTATTAAAAAAGATCACGCCAAAATAGAAACACAGTTTTTTAATGAAACGGAGAGTTCGAAAAAAGCCATTTTATTTGAAGGAATTAAAGCTTTTGAAAATTATCTGGAAACAAAAGTTGTTATTGAATAAATTTTAAACGTTTTATATTTCGCTCCGCTGGAGCTTTTTCTATTTTGTTTTCCATTCTTTTTCTATAAATATTTCGCCTCGCTGAGGCTTCTTTAAGCTCTATTAAGAACATCTTAATCAACATCAATTTACTATAATACGATAAACGTACCAAATCCTTAGCCCTATCGGAGCGACATCTGAATAAAATATTTATGCATTTTATCTCTAAATAATTACATTTACAAAAAAATGTAATTATGGTATTAAGTAGATTTTGGTTAACGATTTTTATTTCTTCGATAGTTTTTATTGTAGTCAGTTTGTTTACTGCTAATACTTATACTATTGATTCTGTTTTGAATGGAAAGAAAGATGATCCTGTTTTAGTATCTGAAAAATACGTTGAAGAACTTCCTGCTTTTATCAAAGACAGCATACAAAAAGCGCCAGATCAAACCATGATTATCAATCGTGATACGCTGAATGCCGACACAACTTACGTTTATAAAAACAAAACTGTAAAAATTTTTAGCGGACTTCAGAAATCAGATGGTTTACTGCCAACTTGTAAAAGCACTTTGGTCGATTTAATCTTACCGCTTATTGCTTACTTGGCTTTTTTCTGCGGATTAATGGAACTTTTGATTATTTCTGGCGCTTCTGGAAAATTAGCTAAAGCTTTGAGTCCGGTATTTGTAAAAGTATTCCCGACTATTCCTAAAAACCACCCTTCGATTTCCTATATGACCTTAAACTTTGCTGCCAATTTCTTAGGATTAGATTCGGCTGCAACTCCATTTGGACTTAAAGCCATGGAAAGTTTACAGGAAATAAACCCCGATAAAGACAAGGCGAGCGATGCACAAATTATGTTTATGTGTCTTCACGCTTCTGGTTTAACTTTAATTGCTACTTCGATTATTGGCTATCGCGCGGCTGCAAATGCAACGAATCCAGCCGATGTAATGCTGCCTTGTATCATTACTTCATTCATTGGTACTATTGCCGCTTTCTTAATTGTCGGAATCAAACAAAAAATCAACTTCAAAAGTGCTTCGCTTTTAATTGGGTTGATGGGTTTAATCGCTGCAATTGTTGGTTTATTGATGTACGTGAATCATTTGGATTTAATCGGAAAAAATTATTTCACTTCTAACCTTTCAGGTTTAATACTTTTGGCGATTATTGCTTTTACGCTGATTTTTTCATTCAGACACGAGCAAAAATTTAAAGATGCCAACACTACTGTTTTTGACACTTTTGTAGTTGGAGCAAATAATGGAGTTAAAACTGGAGTAACTATTTTCCCTTATGTATTAGGAATGTTAGTCGCAATCTCATTATTCAGAAACAGCGGTTTATTTGAAATTATTAGTGACGGAATTGGATTTGTATTTTCAAATTTAGGTGTAAGCAAAGAAATTACAAATGCGCTTCCTGTGGCAATGCTTCGCCCGTTTAGTTCGGCTGGATCAAGAGGATTTTTGATTGATTCTATGAATACTTTTGGAGCAGATTCGTTGACAGCAAGATTAAGCAGTATTTTTCAGTGTAGTGCCGAAAGTACATTCTATGTTATTGCAGTTTATTTCGGATCTGTAAACATCAAAAACACGCGTTATGCTCTAGGAACAATGCTTTTAGTAGATTTGATTTGTGTAATTACTGCGATTTTTGTTGCGACTTGGTTCTTTTAATTCATTTTAATCAAAAAAAAATATGAATTTATTTAAGAAGCTTTTTAATAAAGAACAGAAGGTTGAAAGTATAAAAGAATCTGAAGAACAAATTCATTTTACTGAAGACCAAACGGCTGTTGAAGAGCCTAAAGCTGAAGAAAATAAATTTGAACCCAATAAGATTGACTGGCTCATAAACGATTCTATTTTGACTTTTATGCCACGCGAGTTGTATATGCATTATTCTGATGCTGCTACTGCGAAAGATCTTCAAAATCCTTCTTGGCAAAATCAAGGAATATATTTCTGGAAAGAGAATGAAGCTTTTGAAAACAAATCTCTTCCCGAGTTTTTTGAAACTATGGATCAAAAATTATTCGTTATCAATGAAGCTCCGGATTATATCGATCTCGTTTCTGGAAAAGCCATGCCTTGGTTTGGAATGCCGGGCGGCGGCGAAAAATTCTTTTTTAGATATGATGAAAGCACTCCGGTAACCTTAGAAGAAGTTCATAAACTCAATATCATCAAATATGTCAAAGTTGTAGAGTTGAATTATGATAATCTCAGCGTTTTAAATGACCGCGATAATTACTGCTTTTTAATCGATCCTAAAGAAGTAAAGTACGAAGATCAGCTTTTCTATCTCAACGGAGAAAAAATATCATTAGCCGAACTATATCAAAAAAAGAAACTTTTAGTTTTATCAGTAGAATAATAATATTAATCTATTCCCCATGAAAATACCACTTCTTCTTTTTTCAGTCCTTTTAATCGGATGTCAAAAAACAAAATCTACAGAAACAGAAATAGTAGCAGAATTACCTGCAGCTCAAGAAATTTCAGTTGAAACTGATGATTCAGCAAACGATAAAGTTATCAAAACAGATACTATTGCGATTTACGTAAATGAAGAACAGTCTTCTAAAGACTACATTTTAGCCAATCTTGTAGAGCAGCAGGCAGATCAAGACAGCATTGTTACGGTAAAATATCGATTAGATTTCTATCAAAATAAAAATAAAACTGCCTCATCTAAAATCACAATCAAAGGTTTTGAAAAAGGATCAGAATGGGTTGCTTCTTACGGATTAACTTCAGAAACTTCAAAAAATTCACCATTTGTACAAATCTCAGTGGGTTATCCTGCTTGTGGTTATACGCACGATAATTACTTGTATTATTTAAAAAACAGTACTCTGCAGTTGGTTCATCAATGGAATACAATGACCGACAGCGGCTGGGGAAGCTGGGTAGAAATTGCGAACCCTTCTAAAAATTCTGACCCTAAATCTTTTTATTGCAAAACTGTTGCATTTGTCCCTGCTGATGAAGATGAAAACCTTGACATGGGAATCCTTACACACTCAGATTCAATCTCTTTTGAATTAAAAGGAAACCAATGGAGCAAAAGATTATTATCTGCAAAAGATAAAGCATACTTCGAAAAAAAGATGACTTTCGATCAATTTAACAGTCAATAACAAAAGTGCTCAGAAGTCTTATTCAAATTCTTTCTTAGGTAAATAATTTCTAAATTTGTCAAAAAACAAAACAATGATTGATTTTATATACCAAGATCCTTATCCGATCTTAAAGGATGATACGCAGTACCGCAAAATCACCTCAGATTTTGTGAAAGTGGAACAATTTGGAGAACGTGAAGTTTTAACGGTTGATCCAAAAGGTTTAGAATTATTGGCTGAAGAAGCTTTGACAGATGTTTCGTTTATGCTTCGAACGAGTCATTTGAAAAAACTAAGAAAAATTCTTGATGACCCAGAAGCTACAGATAACGATCGTTTTGTAGCGTACAATTTACTTCAAAATGCATCTGTTGCTGCCGAAGGTCAGTTACCAAGCTGTCAAGACACTGGAACTGCAATTGTAATGGCCAAAAAAGGCGAAAGTATTTTTACTGGTGTTGATGATGCAGAATGGTTAAGCCGAGGAATTTTTAATACGTACCAAAAAAGAAATTTACGCTATTCGCAGATTGTCCCGATTTCGATGTTCGAAGAAAAGAATTCAGGTTCCAATCTTCCAGCTCAAATTGATATCTATGCTAAAAAAGGAACTTCTTACGAATTCTTGTTTATGGCAAAAGGAGGAGGATCTGCAAACAAAACTTATTTATACCAACAGACAAAATCTTTGTTGAATGAAAAATCGTTGGATGAATTCATTCGCACAAAAATCAAAGATTTAGGAACTTCTGCTTGTCCACCATACCACTTAGCTTTGGTTATTGGCGGAACTTCTGCAGAAGCTAACTTAAGCGCTGTTAAAAAAGCATCTGCAGGATATTATGATAATCTTCCAACATCAGGAAACATGGCTGGTCAGGCTTTCCGTGATTTTGAGTGGGAAGAACGTGTTCAGAAAATCTGCCAGGAAAGTGCAATTGGTGCTCAATTTGGAGGAAAATATTTCACGCATGACGTTCGCGTAATTCGTTTGCCTCGTCACGCAGCTTCTTGTCCTGTCGGACTTGGAGTTTCTTGCTCGGCAGATAGAAATATTAAAGGAAAAATTACCAAAGACGGAATTTTTGTGGAGCAATTAGAAGTAAATCCAAAACAATTTTTACCAGAAACAGCTCCGCATTTAGAAGCACCTGTAGAAATTGATTTAGATCAGCCAATGGCAGATATTTTGGCAAAATTATCTCAATATCCAGTTAAAACACGTTTAAAATTAAACGGAACTGTTATTGTTGCCCGAGATATTGCACACGCAAAAATCAAAGAATTATTGGACGCTGGAAAACCAATGCCCGAATATTTCAAAAATCACCCTGTTTATTATGCAGGTCCTGCAAAAACACCAGACGGAATGGCTTCTGGAAGTTTCGGACCAACAACTGCCGGCCGTATGGACGTTTATGTTGATGAATTCCAAAAAAATGGAGGAAGCATGATTATGCTGGCCAAAGGAAACCGTACGAAACAAGTTACAGATGCCTGCAACAAATACGGCGGATTCTATTTAGGTTCTATTGGAGGTCCAGCTGCGATTTTGGCTCAAGATAATATCTTAAAAGTTGAAGTAGTTGATTTTGAAGAATTAGGAATGGAAGCGGTTCGTAAAATCACCGTAAAAGATTTCCCTGCATTCATTATCACCGACGATAAAGGAAATGATTTTTTTGCGAACTTATAACTTTTTTTGCCGCTAAGGCGCTAAGACACTAAGTTCTAGATTATATTAAGTAATAAAAAAACCGCTAATTCAGCGGTTTTTTTTATTATAAACTTTTCGTCTTACTGGCAAATCAAGCACTTAAATCCTGCTTTTCGAAAGCTATAAAATGCGATACTTCGCCATTTAGATTAAAAACAGGAAAAGCATCTATTTTACATTTATAAGTCTGTCCATTTTTTCTATAATTTTCCAGTGTTTTTTCAAAAGGAATCTTCTTTTTTAAGGCTTCTCTAATTTCTTTTAAATCTTTTTTAGAGGTTGCAGGTCCCTGAAACATTTTTGGCGTTTGACCCAAAATTTCTTCCTGTTTATAGCCTGTCATTTTTTTGATACCGCTTGAAGCGAAAACTATTTTAAAATCTAGATCCGTAACTACAACTACCTCTTCTTTGATCCTTTCTTGTATATTGAGTTTTTCTTCGTCCCAAGTATATTGATTTGAAATTTGATTTACTTTCTCCAAATCTGTAGCCAATCCTTTTAGTTCATTTAGATATTCATAGTGAAAATCCCAAGCTAAAATTGGAACTGAATTTCGTTGTAAAAAATCATCAGAGCCTGTATTTTTCATATTAAATGATTTAGAGTATGGACAAATCTTTATCAAAGATAGATAAAAACTCCTGTATGGGATTATAGTACTATATTAATATACACTTAAACTTTTTATTAAAAAGTAAATTTTAACTGAACAGCAACTGCTTTTTTAATTTCAGTATTTAAATTACTTAGAGAAATTCCGAGGAGGCGTACAGAATCTTTCATTTTTTCCTGATACAGTAATTCTTCTATGTTTTCCATAATCAAACTTTTATCAGAAATAAAATACGGCAGGGTTTTACTTCTCGTCTGCTGCGAAAAATCACTATATTTAATTTTAAGTGTTATGGTTTTACCCGAAATATCGTGCCTTTTCAAACGCTTTTCTAGTGAAACCGCAATTCGTTCCAATTGCTCCATCATAAAGATTTCAGAAGAAAGATTTACATCAAAAGTGTGTTCTGCGGCAACAGATTTGGTAATTCGGGATGATTTTACTTCGCTGTTATGAATACCTCGAACTACATTGTAATAAAACGCTCCAGATTTTCCGAAGTGTTTCTCCAAAAATTCTAACGATTTACTTTTCAAATCAGTTCCTGTAAAAATGCCGAGCTGGTACATTTTTTCTGTAGTTACTTTTCCAACTCCATAAAACTTACGAATGGGCAGTTCTTCTAAAAACGCTTCAACTTCATCTGGATTTACCGTCTTTTGCCCGTTTGGTTTATTGTAATCACTTGCAATTTTAGCCACAAATTTATTGACAGAAATACCCGCCGAAGCTGTTAAACCAACTTCATTAAAAATTCTAGCTCGAATTTCCTGTGCCAATAAACTCGCGCTTGGATTTCCTTTTTTATTTTGGGTAACATCCAGATAAGCTTCGTCTAGCGAAAGAGGCTCAACCAAATCGGTGTAATCATGGAAAATTTTATGAATTTTAGATGAAATCTCTTTGTAACGGTCAAATCGTGGACGTACAAAAATAATTTCTGGACAATATCTCTTGGCCAGCACGCCGCTTATGGCACTCCGCACACCAAATTTTCTCGCTTCGTAACTTGCCGCCGAAACGACGCCTCTATTTTCTGAACCTCCAACCGCAACAGGTTTTCCGCGCAATTCTGGATTATCCATCTGCTCGACCGATGCGTAAAATGCATCCATATCGATATGAATAATTTTGCGATATGTTGGTGTTTCAGACATGCTACAAATTTAAAAAGGAAAGCAATAAAAAAGTGCTTCAAATAGTTATAAATAATATCAATCTTTAAAGAATATAGATTCGATGAGTTCAAACCAATTATTCTTTCTATTTTTGTTCTTCTACTCGAAAAATTAAATAATGCGAACATTTGTTATAGGTGACATTCACGGCGGGTTACTTGCACTTGAACAGGTGATGAAGAGAGCCGAAGTTACTACAGAAGATACTCTAATTTTTTTGGGCGATTATGTTGACGGCTGGAGTCAGTCTGTTGAAGTAATCGACTATTTGATTGATTTAAAAAGTAAACAAAACTGCATCTGCATACGAGGAAATCACGATCAGCTGGCATTGGACTGGCTGGAAAACAGGCATGATGATTTTGATGAAGAAATGTGGTACAAACATGGCGGAAAAGCAACAGTTGAAGGCTATTCCAAAATTTCCTCGGATAAGAAGAGAAAACATATCGAATTTTTAGAAAATCTTCAGGATTATTATCTTGACGATCAAAATCGTTTATTTGTCCACGCTGGTTTCACCAATTTAAATGGCGTAAAATGGGAGTATTTTTCGAAACTATTTTATTGGGACAGAACACTTTGGGAAACAGCTCTTTCATTGGACCCAAAATTAAAAGAAGACGATTTAAACTATCCTAAAAGATTTAGCGTTTATAAAGAAGTTTACATAGGGCATACTCCTGTTACACGAATAGGAAAGACAGTTCCTGTAAACAAAGCCTGTGTTTGGAATGTCGACACTGGGGCAGCCTTTCGAGGTCCGCTTACAATTATGAATGTCGACACCAAAGAATACTGGCAAAGCGAACCATTGAACGAACTCTATTTTAACGAAAAAGGTAGGAATTAATTTATTTAAAATTTATTTTTGCCGCTCAAAATAATTAATATTTAAAATTTTATGAAAAAGGTTATTACACTCTTGTTTTTAGTATCATTCGGATTTATTAATGCACAGCAAGCCTTCACTGGTAAAGGTGACACTAGAGTAAACGTTGGCGCTAATCTTCAAGATGGTGGTTCTGGAATTCAGGGATCTATTGATTTTGGTTTAGGAGAAAATTTCTCTTTTGGTTTTGTTGCAAACTACTTGTTAGGAGTTGATAATTTTAACGGTTTCTACCACGGAAGCACTACCGCTTATAATGATGAAAAACCAGATTTCGGTGATCGTTTTGATGCAAAAGCAAGAATTAATGCTAATTTATCAAGTGTAATTGGTGTTGAACAATTAGACATTTACCCTGGATTAAGTTTAGGTTTACATAATTTCGGAGCTCATGTTGGTGGTCGTTATTTCTTTACTGACGGATTTGGTGTTTTCACAGAAATCGGATTCCCAATTGCAAAATATGGCACAAACGATGATCCTTTTTACCATTTAAATAATCAAGCGACTTTTAGTTTAGGAGCTTCTTTTAATTTGCAATAGCTTTTCTAGGAGCAAAGGTTCAAAGGGACAAAGGTTCAGAGATTTACTGCATAAAAAAAACCGCTTATAGCGGTTTTTTCTTTTTACATAATTGCTGATTTATAATCTGCTGAACTTTCTTTTTAAGATAACAATAAACTCATTCAATGTAATGCCGTTATCTTCATTTGAGTTATCTTCTATTACTAATTCTGAAATGTCTTTTCTTCTATAGGGAAGCAATAGGGAAAAACACCAAATATTTGTGCTTTCATTTGAAAATGAAACTAACATGAAATAGAACACTAAAAGCCTAATAAAAACAAAGAACTTTCGATAACCTCTGCTTAAATCATGTTTTTTATTTTCTGCAACGGCTTTAATAACAAAATATAATAATTGAATTATAAAAACAGGTATTAGAATATCACTTAAATATATTAAGCTGTAACTATTAATTAAATACATTATTAAAACTATAAAAATAGAACTTAACGTATTTACAATGAAGAAATAACTTCCCCATTTCATATCTATTTCAAACTTTTCCAAATGTGTTTTTATTTAAAATCACAGCAAATATAAAGAAAAAGATTACGTTTCAATTATCAAACCCTAGCAGAAAATAAAAAGAGAACCTTCTTTTAAGAAAGTTCTCTTAATATAAATTTATTTTCAGCACTTAAACTTTGAACCTTTGCTCCTTTGTCCCTTTGAACCTAAAATTAAACAATCATCTCAGGAATTTCACCTTCAATAATCAAATCGGCTTCTGTTGATGCAACGATGTGTTCGACTGAGACACCTGGTGCGCGTTCTAAGAGCTTAAAACCTTTTTCTGTTACTTCGAGTACTGCAAGCTCAGTTACAACCTTTTTAACGCAGCCTACGCCTGTTAATGGCAAAGTACATCTTTTTAAGATTTTCGACTCTCCTGCTTTGTTTACGTGCATCATGGCAACGATGATATTTTCGGCGGAAGCCACCAAGTCCATAGCACCTCCCATTCCTTTTACCATTTTCCCTGGAATTTTCCAGTTGGCAATATCTCCGTTTTCAGAAACTTCCATTGCTCCTAGAATTGTTAAATCTACTTTTTGGCTGCGAATCATTCCAAAACTAAAAGCCGAATCGAAGAAACTCGCTCCCGGAAGTGTTGTAATAGTTTGTTTTCCTGCATTGATAATATCTGCATCTTCTTCGCCAGCAAACGGAAAAGGCCCCATTCCGAGAACTCCATTTTCACTTTGAAATTCAACAGCTATATCTTCTCGAACGTAATTTGCAACCAAAGTTGGAATCCCAATTCCAAGATTTACGAAATAACGGTCTTTTACTTCTTTCGCAATTCGCTTTGCTATATCTTCTTTTGTTAACATAAATTCAATGTGTCAATTTGTTAATGTGTCAATTAGTCAATGAGATAATTTGATAATCCTACTTTGTGCATCTGAGTAATTATCTAATTGACACATTTTCTAATTATCTAATTAAGCTCTCTGTCTTACTGTACGCTGTTCAATTCTCTTTTCAAATTTTTCTCCTTGA
Organism: Flavobacterium sp. Root935; assembly: GCF_001429295.1. GTDB lineage: Bacteria > Bacteroidota > Bacteroidia > Flavobacteriales > Flavobacteriaceae > Flavobacterium. The sequence continues at coordinate 406,728 of NZ_LMJL01000007.1, forward strand.
AAGATTCGCTGCACCATAATTCCAGGAATATGAATTTGATTTGGATCTAATGAACCAACCGGCACTAATTCTTCGACTTCTGCAATTGTTATTTTTCCAGCACCCGCCATACACGCATTGAAGTTTCTGGCTGTTCCTTTGAAAATCAGATTTCCAGCTTCATCACCTTTCCAAGCTTTTACAATCGCAAAATCGGCTTTGAAAGCTTCTTCCATAATGTGCATTTTACCGTTGAATTCGCGTGCTTCTTTTCCTTCCGCAACTTCAGTTCCGTAACCTGCTGGCGTAAAGAAAGCTGGAATTCCTGCCTGAGCCGCACGACAGCGTTCTGCCAAAGTTCCCTGAGGCGTAAGTTCTACTTCTAATTCTCCTGAAAGCATCTGACGTTCAAACTCGGCATTTTCACCCACATAAGAAGAAATCATCTTTTTGATCTGCTTTTTCTGAAGCAATAATCCCAAACCAAAATCGTCGACACCTGCATTGTTAGAAATACAAGTTAAATCTGAAATGGATGTATTTACCAAAGCTGCAATTGTATTTTCAGGTATACCGCATAAACCGAAACCGCCAAACATAATGGTCATGCCGCTTTCTATTCCTTTGATAGCATCCTGAACACTATTTACTTTTTTTGTTATCATAACAAACTGTCTTTATTACCGAATAATTTTGATAAAAATAAGATTTTTAGATTAAATTATAACGATTTCGTAAAAATAAAACCGAAATAAAAATCCCTTTACAACTCTTTTAAAAAAGAATGATAAAGGGATGATTTTTAATTAGATGGATTTAATGCAACATTGTTACAATTCGAATTCATCAGTATTTTGTTCTGTCTGAGTAGTATCTTTTACAATAGCCGGCCTAGTATAACAATCTACTTTTATAGAAAGATTGGCTGGGCGCTCAAATTCAGATTTTGAAACTTGAAGTTCTGGATCTGCGTAGCATTTTTTCATAAAGTAAGCCCAAACCGGAAGAGCTGCAGTTGCACCTTGTCCGTAAGTTAAACTTTTAAAACGTGCCGAACGATCTTCACATCCAACCCAAACCCCTGTTACCAGGTTTGGAACCATTCCCATAAACCAACCGTCTGATTGATTTTGTGTTGTTCCTGTTTTACCTGCAATTGGGTTTTTAAACATGTACGGATAACCAGTCCAACGATTGTCTCCGCTTCCACCGCCCTGCGTACGTAAACGTGCTCCAGAACCAGTTTCTGTAACCCCTTGAAGCAATTTAATTACTGCAAAGGCAATATCTTTATTTAAAACATCATGAGATTCTGGAATTGGCTCATAAATTACCTCTCCACTTTTGTTCTCAATTCTGCTTAAAAACTGAGGTTTAACATAAACTCCTTGATTGGCAAATGTGCTGTAAGCCGCAACCATGTCTTCTACCGTAATATCTACCGCACCTAATGCAATTGATGGCTGAACTGGAATTTCTGTTTTTACTCCTAATTTTTTAGTCAATTCTACAACTGCTTCTGGACCTGTTCTGTCAATTAATTTAGCCGAAACTGTATTAATCGAATTCGCAAGACCTTGTTTTAAAGTTACCATTCCACGGTATCTGTTATCTGAATTTCTTGGTTCCCAATCCTCAGTTACGTGGTGACGTCCTTTGTGAATCATAAACGGACCATCAAGAATAGAATCGCAAGGAGACATATTTAATTCTTCGATTGCAGTTGCATAAACAAACGGTTTAAAAGTAGAACCTACTTGTCTTGCTCCCTGCCCTACGTGATCGTATTGGAAATATTTGTAGTTGATTCCTCCAACCCAAGCTTTAATTGCTCCGGTTTGAGGCTCCATAGCCATTAAACCAGACTGTAAAAAGTGTTTGTAATAACGAATAGAATCCAGCGGTGTCATGATGGTGTCACGCTCTCCTTTCCAAGTAAATACACGCATTTTGGTTTTTACTTTAAATGAAGCGATAATATCATCTTCACTTTTATCCATATCTTTCATTTGTGCCCAGCGATCAGAATTCTTCATTGCCTGCATCATGATTCGATCTGTTTCAGCCTGCGTAATATTTACGAACGGAGCATTTTTATTGGTTTTCATTTCAATAAAAAACTGTTGCTGCAAGTTTTTCATGTGTTCAGAAACAGCTTCTTCTGCATACATCTGCATTCTAGAATCTATAGTCGTGTAGATTTTAAGTCCGTCTTTGTAAATATCGTACTCAGAACCATCAGGCTTTTTGTTTTCTGTAACCCATTTCTTCATGTAATCACGAAGATATTCTCTAAAATAAGTTGCCATACCCTCACGGTGGCTTTCAAGTTTAAATTTCAAAGTAATAGGCAGAGCTTGAAGTCTTTCTTTTTCTGATTCGGAAATCATTTTTGCTTTTGCCATTTGTGATAAAACCACATTACGACGATTTTTTACTCCTTCTGGATTTCTTACTGGATTGTATAATCCTGAGTTTTTGAACATTCCGACCAAAATAGCCGATTCGTCTACTGTCAGATCTTTTGGCTCTTTAGAAAAATAGGTCTGCGCAGCAGAACTTACTCCAACAGAATAATTTCCGAAATCGTAAACGTTGCAGTACATCGCCAGAATTTCATTCTTGGTATATTGTCTTTCCAGACGAATGGCAATAATCCATTCTTTTATTTTTTGTACAATTCTAAAAGGCAAAAACTTAGATCCTTCACCATGAAATAATTGTTTCGCCAGCTGTTGCGTCAGCGTACTCGCTCCTCCATTTGTTCCTAAACTAAAAACAGCCCTTAAAGTTCCGCGCCCGTCAATTCCCGAATGTTCGTAGAAACGTGCATCTTCGGTTGCAACAAGTGCTTCCACTAAGTTTTTTGGCAGATCTGAATATTTAAGCTGAGATCTGTTAGTTTTGAAATATTTACCAATTACAACTCCATCAGAAGAAATAATTTCTGTTGCAAGGTTAGAATCTGGATTTTCTAAATCTTCAAATGAAGGCATAGATCCAAATAATCCCCAAGACGCAAATAAAAAGAAAGCTAAAACGCCAAGCATTGAGTAGGCAAAAACCCTCCAAAATTTCTTTTTATAATAATTAATATCCTTAACGCTATTTGATTGATTGTTTTTTTTAGCAGCCATAACTATTTTTCTAATCTTTTTGTTCTATTCTAAAACCAACGTCTGTAATACCTTCTAAAGCCTCAACTCCAGGAATTTTACCCGATTGTCTAACAGCCTGCTTGATATGAACTTTGTAAGTTCCTTTAAACTTTACGTCTTCTTTGTAATACAGTTTACTTTCTTTAATATCAGTAAATCCATTTCCTAATAAAGTTCCATCCGGCGCTGCCATTTGATATTCTAAAGTATCTACTTTTGTAAAACCACTCGGCGTTTCGATAGCGACAATCAAAAACAAATTATTAAACGGATAATTGTTGTTGTCTCTTATATTTACAAATAAATTGTACTTTTTTGTAGAATCTAAAACTGGCAGATCAAAGCTTACAATACTGTCTTTGTGCCAAGCACTCCCAACAGATTTATACTCGTCGAATACTCTTTTTTTATCACACGAAAAAAGAAGTATCGCTGCCAAAAGAAGAATTCCGCTATTTTTTATTCTCATTTTTAGCATTAATTATTGGTTTTCTAGGTTCAGCAGATTTGTTATCATTTGACTGCTGCTTATTCGAATTGTTTTGTTTATTCGGATTTGGCTTGTTCTTATGATTTTGCTTATTTGGGTTATTAGGCTTGTTCTGCTTGTTTGGATTATTATTTTGATTGTTGTTTCCGGCAGGCTTAATAATATTGTTGTTTTTTTCCTGCTGCGGTTTTGGCGGAGCTGCAACACCAGCCGCTTCTGTATTTTGTTTACGTTTGCGGTTTGGTTTTTTCTTTCTTTTTGGCTGGTCAAAACGAGTTAAACTCTCTTGTCCCATCGCATTATTAAAGTCTTTTTCCGGCTCTGAAACTACCTCAACAGCAAAATCTTCAAGAGAAGAAACTTTGTTTTTTTGTTTGTTTTCAGCAATAATTTCTTTTACCTGATCGATTTTCAAAACATGCCAGTTTGCAAAGTTATTAGTATAAGCAAACCACATTAATCCTTTAAAAATATCTTGTTTTTGGCAGACAGCATCTCCTTTTTCTGTAACCAGTTTGGTGTCATAATCTGGAAAATCCTTCAATGCGTCCATGTAAGTATCTAATTCATAATTTAGACAGCATTTTAATTTTCCGCATTGTCCCGCTAATTTCTGCGGATTCAATGATAACTGCTGATAACGAGCTGCAGAAGTATTCACACTTCTAAAATCGGTAAGCCAAGTCGAGCAGCAAAGTTCACGTCCGCAAGAACCAACTCCGCCTAAACGAGCCGCTTCCTGACGGAAACCAACTTGTTTCATCTCTACTCTCGTACTAAATTCTTTAGCAAAATCTTTAATCAGCATTCTAAAATCGACACGATCATTGGCTGTGTAGTAAAAAGTCGCTTTAGATCCGTCTCCTTGAAATTCAATATCCGAAATTTTCATTTCTAATTTATGCTGAATCGCCAATTCACGGGCACGAACTTTCATTGGTTCTTCGCGATCACGTGCTACAGACCAAATATCAATATCTTTTTGAGATGCTTTTCTATAGATTTTAGGTACATCATTACTTTCGTAATTCACCCCTTTTTTCTTCATTTGAATCTTTACCAATTCGCCTGTAAGAGTTACAATTCCAATATCATGTCCTGGTGAAGCCACAGTTGCAACAATATCACCAATACTTAAAGTTAATTTCTCTGAATTTCTAAAAAATTCCTTACGTCCGTTTTTAAAACGTACCTCAACACAATCAAAAATCGCCTCTCCATTAGACGGACTCATGTTTGCGAGCCAGTCAAAAACCGTCAATTTATTGCAGCTATCGGTGCCGCAAGTCCCATTATTTTTACAACCTTTTGGTGCGCCACCATCTGAGGTTGAACAACTTGTACATGCCATAATTATATATGTAGTGCTGCTAAAACGCAGCTTAAGTTCATAAACGTTTGATCGGTAAAGATAGTATTTTTTTTATTTGGCTATTTAAGGATTAAAACTAATGGTTTGTTAAATAAAAAAACTGATTTATTTAATACAAAAAGAATGACATAAACAATCAAATCATCGAATCTCCCAAGTCTTTTAAATACCTTATTTTATTACTAATATACTTTTTAAGAGTAAAGTCATCTAACAATTGAAAGTACTTTTGCGCGATAAAAATTTAAAATGGATATTGAGTATAAATATACTAAGCATCAAGTCGCAAGAACTTCTATTGCAGATACGATATCAGATAAAAATTGGTATCTAATAAAATATTGTACTGAATTAAAATCTACATATCAAATTCGAATGTTATTGTTTTTGGTAATAAGCAAGAAAGGCCGTTTAATCATCAGAGTACGAAAAGAATGCTTATTAAGCGATAATTTGAAAAAGTTAATTAAAGAAAATAAGCCTTTTGTGAAATTAGAAAAAACATTATAATTATGGGTTTGTATTTATGCACTTTCGATACTGAGGAAGAAGAAATAGATGGTTTAGAAGTAGGATCTTATGAATATTTTGGCATTTTTAGAGAATGTGTAAATGAAGCAGTAGAAAAGTCTTCTGAATGGGGAAGCATTTGTCCCAAAATCATGTTACATTCAGATTGTGATGGAAAATGGACTCCCAATGAATGTGCAGAAATAATTATTGAACTTGAAAAAATAAAGTTGTTATTTCAAAATGAACAACCAAATCAAAAAGTAATTGAACTTAAAAAAAATATACTTACCATTTATGGGATAAACCCAAGTAATCTTTATGATTGCTTTGTAGATGTTGATGGGGAAAACTTAATTGACGGTTTAGCAACTTTATGTAAAAATGCAATTAAATCTAATCTTGAAATTCTCTTTCAGTAATTCAAATGAGTTAAATCGACCGAAATTATATCTTAAATAGTAATTAAAACAATAAACTTATTTTACTAAGTTTAGACTTAGAAAAATAATAAGCCATTATGAACAAATACTTGATTATTGCTGGAGCTTTTTTAATGCAACTAGGAATTTTTAGCTGCACGGAGAAAAACAAAAAAGAAACAACTACAACCGTAGAAACTTTAACCAACCCCGAAGAAGTTGCTGAAACTTCTGATTCGACAGTTGAAAGCCAAAAAAATCCCGCAGATTTTGTTCCAAAAGGTTATGTAATTTTTGACACCATTTATGGCGATTTGAATAAAGACGGCGCAGAAGACTGCGCAATTGTTATAAAAGGCACCGATAAAAGCAAAGTTATAAAAGACGATTATCGAGGCCAATTAGACCGAAACAGAAGAGGTATTATTGTTCTCTTCAATAAAAATAACAGTTATGAACTTGCAGTTAAAAACTACGATTGTTTTTCTTCTGAAAATGAAGATGGCGGCGTTTATTTTGCCCCCGAATTATCTGTTGAAATAAAAAACAACAAATTACATATTCATTACGGCCACGGAAGATATGGATATTGGGAATACACATTTAGATTTCAAAATTCAGATTTCGAACTTATTGGTTATGATTCTAGCAGTAATCGAGGTCCTGTCGTGGAAACGGAAGTCAGTATAAACTTTTTAACACGAAAGAAAATAACAAACGAAAACACAAACAAAGAGGATGAAGGCGGAGATGAAGTTTTCGAGAAAACCGAAACCAAAATCAGCAAAAGCAAACTGACTAAGTTATCTGAAATTAAAGATTTTGATGGGTTTGAAGTTTCAGAAGAATAAAATCATTCGCTTAAAAAAACCCTATTCTATGCATCTAGAATAGGGTTTTATTTTTATAGGGAATATTTTAAGACTTTTTACTTTCTTTCCTAAAATATATTTCTCAATTTTATGTTTTATCTTACAACATAGTTCGTGAAGCCAGCAATTATCGATACTGGTTTTATCAAACACAATCTTTCATTTATAAATACCACTTCAAATGCAAACACAAAACCAGATTGAAAATTTCCTTTTTCAGGGAAAATTTGACGAGGCCAGAGAATGCCTAAATAACGGCGAAACCTTTAACGAACAATATCTTAAAAACAATTTTTCGCAAATAGCAGCAAAGATTATTGACGCCAAAGAAATTGATTTTATTGAAAAACTAATCAAAGCCGGTTTTATTGAAACGGATATTTACGAATTGGACAGTTTCGACAAATCGATTTTTGCTCCATTGGCACTTTATCTCAAAGATGATGAAGAATCACTGGCTTTTTTCAAAGAATTGATGTCAAAAATGGATAACATCAATGATGAAATCAGCGATAAAACTTTACTGGGTTATTTCTTTGAAAAAGGCGCTTTACCAAAAGTCATAAAAACACTTATCAATGACTTTGGAGCGAATACGCAATATAAAAATAATGCCGGAGAAAATTTCATTTACATCGTTCTGAATACCTACAGCACAGATACTGAGAAAACTAAAGAATATATTTCCATTCTTTTGGATAATGGTGTCGATATCAACGAAAAAAATATTGTGGGGACAACGCCTTTAATGTGCGCGGTTAAAAGAAGCAAAAAGGATTTTGTTCCTTTCTTACTAGAAAATGGAGCCGATGCCAACGAAACCGATAACATCAACAATACTGCCTTTTATTACGCGGTTGCCGAACAGTTTTCGTATGATATGTACGATGCACTAGCAGCAGTTTCTTCACCTGATTTTAATATTGTCAACAAAGACGGGCGAACCTTATTCACTAACTTTATAAGTTCTGTCTCTGGATCTCCAAACGATATTAAATTTTTGGAAAGATTGTTAGCTGATGGTGCCGATGTCAATTTCTGCGCACAATATTACGGTCAGCCGAAATCAGGAATTGATTTTATTGTCGAAAAGAAATCGGATATTTTGAAATCAGTTTTAGAAAATGTTTCATTGGATGTAAATGAACAGGATAATCAGGGAAATACTATTTTGCATAAAGTCTGTGCCTACAATGTGAACTATGATGCTGAAATGGCCAAAGAAACCTATCGTAAAGTAAAATTATTATTAGAGCAAGGCGCCGATATTTCGATCACAAATGACAAAGATGAAACCGCTTTAATGCTGGCTTCAGGAGATAATTTGAAAATTAAAACGGTCGAGCTTTTAATGAAATCATAATAACTGAATTATACAAAATACCACATATATGTCAATGTCATTTATAATTGCCTGTGAAAACGGCAATCGAAAAATAGCCGAATTACTGCTTCAGAATAAAGAAGTAGATGTAAAATATACAGACGAAAAAGGCAGAACTGCTCTTCATTATGCCGCACACAGAGGTTATCTGGATATTGTGAAAATCTTGGCCGAAGACGGAGCCGATATTAATTACGAAGATCATCAGGGAGAAACACCTTTATTTTTTGCCTGTCTTCAAAAACAGAAACAGACGGCTTTGTATCTGTTGGAAAATGGTGCGGAAATTACCAAAAATGATAAATACGGAAATAGTCTGTTACACTTAGTTGCTCAGACCGCTCAAATCGAAATTGCAACAAAGTTGCTTGAAGCTGGAGCAGATGTTAATTTACTGAATAACAATGGAGAAACTCCGCTATTATTAGCTTCTGCAAAACTAAACAGAGAAATTATTCAGCTGCTTTTAGACAAAGGAGCCGATATAAATGTAACCGATAAACAAGGAAATACGCCTTTGATTTATGCTTGTTACACCAAATCGATCCCGATGGTGACTTTACTTCTTGACAATGGTGCTGACATCAATCACGTTAATCATTCGGGAGAAAATGCTCTTTTAATTGCGTGTTATGAAACGAATAGAATGCTCGCTAAATTATTAGTAGAAAGAGGTGCCGATGTTTTCACATCCAACAATAATGGCTACTCACCTATTTGGTACGCTTGCGCGAATAATCAAAAGGAAATTGTGTCTTTATTTTTAGAAAACGGTGTTGATGTGAATTACAGCAAACCTTTGGCAAGCGATACTTCTTCAATGAATGATTATCTGGATTGGATTGTGAGTGCAACCAATATTTCTAACGAATCTAGTTTTACGCTTAACAATTCTTATACCTATGGCGGAGAAAGTCTTTTGCACGTTGCAACCAAAAAAGGCAATCTAAGCATGGTAAAACTGCTGATTGAAGCTGGAGCCAATATCAATATTCAGGACGAATCTGGAAACACGCCTTTACATTACAGCGCAGCAAACGGAAAGAAAGATGTCGTAAAATATTTATTGGATAATAAAGCCGATGCTTCAATCGTCAATGTAAAAGAGCAAAAAGCGATCGATTACTCGAATGTAAAAGGCTTTAATGAAATTACAGAATTGATTTTAAAATACGCGCCATCAGGAACTGTAGTAACACCAATTCACAAAGAAGAACCGCAAAAATCAGATTCAGGAAATTCTATGGAAGGCAAGAAAAAGGCATTATTGGACTTGAAAGAGCTTTTGGATGCCGGAATTTTAACTTCGGAAGAATTTGAAACAGAGAAAACTAAAATTTTAAAAGGATAAATAACAAAGAAAATTAAAAATGAAAAAGATCTTAAACAATTCCATTATAGCATTCGTATTAATCGCTGCAAGTATAGTTTCCACTTCTTGTACAAACCCTTCGCCAGACAAAACTTTTGAAATAGCAGCTTTAAATACAAATTTGCTTTCTCGATTTGGCAGTAAGGACATCAACTATAAACTAGAATCTGAGCCTCAGATTTATGATGAAACTCAAAAGAAAATGATTCCTTCTTCTTATTACGATTATTTTAAATTTGACATCGCTAATTTAGAAACTCAATTTAAAAAAATTAAGGAGATAAATGAAGATGATGACAATAGAGAACTTCTTCAGGCATCAAAAGACTTGTTTACCTATGCGATTGCTAAAGAAAAAGAAGGTTATTTGCCAATTGCTAAAATGAAAGATGAAAAAGCTTCGCCAGAACAGATCGAAAAAGCAATAGTCGATTTTGACGCCTCAACTCTAAATGAAATTGACGCTAAGTTTACAAGATTGATGAATGCTGCCAAAGCCTATGCTGAAAAACATAATATCGATGCTAAAATTGGTGTTTAAATATTACACCTTGATTTTTAACTCTCAATAAAAAAGTAAAACCCTATTTTGTATGAACAAAGTAGGGTTTATTTTTATTTTTAAAAATGCTTTGTAAATCGCTAATTTAAAATCTTATATAATTTATCTGATAAACGAATACGGAATGGAACTTCAAAAGTAACTTTATCCCCAATTTTAGCAGTTTGAGTTTCTGCACCGTTTACAATTAGTTTTTCTAAAGTCATTTCCTGATTTCCAGTTGTTGGTCCAGAAATTAAGATTTTATCTCCAGCGTTCAATTCTTGATTTTCAATAGCAAATTGAGCCACTTGAGCTTTTACATAATAATGCTCTGCTTTTCCAAGAAGTACTTTCTTTACTTTTACTTTCTGACGAATATCGGCTGGTTTTTGTGCAGTTGCCAAAGCAGTTTCTGGCAATTCGCCCGAATGTTTGAATTTTAAATTCTCTGATTTTCCTTTTCTAAACACTTTGTTTCCAACTTGTTTTCCAGTTCTTAAACGAACTTGGTCCACCAAAGGCATATGAATGATTTCTAAACATTCTGTAGAACAGCAGTTTTCCATTGCCGCTTTACATTCATCACATTGAATAAACAACAAATGACATCCGTCGTTTTCGCAATTCGTGTGATTGTCGCAAGGTTTTCCGCATTGGTGACATTGTGAGATAATATCATCTGTAATTCTTTCGCCAAGACGATTATCAAATACGAAGTTTTTCCCAATGAATTTACTTTCTAAACCTTCTTCTTTCAATTGTTTAGCGTAATTAATAATTCCCCCTTCTAATTGAAATACATTTTTAAAACCTTGGTGTTTGAAATAAGCACTTGCTTTTTCGCAGCGAATTCCTCCAGTGCAGTACATTACCAGATTTTTATCTTCTTTATGGTCTTGAAGCTGTTCGTTGATGATAGGCAAACTTTCTCTAAATGTTTCAACATCTGGAGTAATAGCGTTTTTAAAATGTCCTACTTCACTTTCGTAATGATTTCTAAAATCAACTACAATTGTATTCGGATCATCAAGAATTTCGTTGAATTCTTTGGCTTTCAGGTGAACGCCAATATTGGTTACATCAAAAGTTTCATCGTTCAAACCGTCAGCAACGATTTTATGACGCACTTTAATAGTTAATTTCAAAAAGGAATGGTCATCATGTTCTACGGCTTCATTCAAACGAATGCCTTTCATGAAATCATAAACTTCAAGAGTTGCTCTAAAAGCTTCCAAATTTTCTTCAGGAATACTCATTTGAGCATTTATTCCTTCATGGGCAACATAAATTCGGCCTAAAGCATCAAGCTTATTCCAGGCTAAAAATAAATCATCGCGAAATTTTTTGGGATCTTCAATTTTGGCATACGCATAGAAAGACAACGTTAGTCGTTGTTTACCCGCATCATCGATCATGATGGCTCTTTCTTCTGCGCTCAAAGTGTTGTACAGTTGCATGCTATAAACAGTTTTAAGTTAAGAATATATAGTTGAATTCTATTTTTCTGAGTGAATTCGGGCGCAAAGGTAGGTTTTTCTTTTCAATTTTAAAAATGATAAAAATCATGGAATATAAACAATATAAGCCGTACAAGATAATTTAATTTAGTTGAAAACGTCAGCATTTTTAATTAGCAACAAAATTGCATTAATAAAAAACAAACACTGTTTATCAGTGCATTACATTTAATTCACTACATTTATATAGTCAATTTTAACATTTATGCTTATGAATGCTTTAAAACTACCCAAACCGCTCTTCCCCATTTTTTTATTTTTAACAATCTTTTGCTCTTGCAAAAAAGAACAACCGAAAGCTCCGCCTCCCATGCAGGCTCCGTTTGTAACGGTCAAGAGTGAAGATGTGCCCATTTATAAAGATTTTGCCGGGCAGACTTTTGGAGATTTAGACATTGAATTAATCGCAAGAGTTGACGGAATTCTAACTGGAATTCACTTTAAAGAAGGACAACGGGTTAAAAAAGGGCAACTCCTCTACACCATAGATCCGCTGGAATATGACACAAAAGTAGAACAAGTCCGCGGACAAGTTGCGGCATCACAAAGTGCACTAGCCAATGCTGACGAAGAATTAAAACGAATTCGACCGCTCGCTGAAATGAATGCCGTGAGTAAACGCGAATTGGATGCGGCTGTAGCCAAAGAAAAAGCGGCACGTTCTAATTATTCGAGCATGCTGGCAAGTTTAAAAAACCAGCAGATTGAGCGAAGCTACGCTAATATAAAATCTCCCATTGACGGTGTCATCGGACTTTCGAACGCTAGATTAGGTGATTATATTACCAAAGTCGGTAATGCCTCAAAACTCAATACTGTTTCAAAATTAGAAAAAGTAAGAGTACAATTCACTGTGAGTGAATCTGATTATTTAAGATATCAAAAGCAGGTCAAAGCCGGAGAACGTATCACAGATTTACAACTCATACTTTCTGACGGAAGCACCCATCCGTACAAAGGAAGCTTGAACTTCTCAGACACTAAAATCGATCCCACTACAGGAACCGTAACTATAGAAGCCCAATTTCCAAATCCAGACGGTACTTTACGTTCTGGGCAATTTGCAAAAGTTCGTGTCTTACTCAGAACACAAAAAGATGCCATTGTCGTGCCACAAAAAGCGGTTACCGAAATTCAGGGGCTTTTTCAGGTTTCCATTATTGATAACAAAAACACCATTCAAACCCGAATGGTCGAAGTGGGTCAGAAAATTGGTGTCGATTGGATTATTACCAAAGGTTTAAAAGCCAACGAAAAAGTCGCCATTATTGGCAATCAGTTTATTCAGCCTGGATCGACAGTTGTTCCAGTTCCCTATGTCGCAGATAAAGATAAAAAGCAGATTGCATCATCTCTAAACGACTAGGCTATGGATAATTTCTTTGTAAGACGACCAATCGTTGCCATCGTACTTTCGATATTTATTGTTCTTATCGGAGGACTTTCGATCTTGTCAACGCCAATTGCGCAGTATCCCGAAATCGCACCGCCATTAGTACAGGTTTCTACCAGTTATCGAGGTGCAAATGCCTTGAATGTTGAACAAGCCGTTGCTACGCCCATAGAACAAAAAGTAAATGGAGTCGAAAATATGCTTTACATGCAGTCGACTAATACTGGTGACGGAAGTATGACACTATCTATCACTTTTGATATGGGTACAGATCTGGACAACGCGACGATGTTAACCCAAAATAGAGTTGCAGAAGCCACCAATAAACTCCCAAACGATGTAAAGACAACTGGAGTTACGACCAAAAAATCGTTATCAATGCCCATGTTGATTTTATCTTTGTATTCTCCCAACAAAACTTTCGACAATAACTTTTTGACCAATTACGCGAGCATCAATCTTGTAGACGCTCTCGCCCGTATCAAAGGTGTTGGAGAAGTTACCCTTTACGGAGGAAGTAATTATGCGATGCGAATTTGGGTCAAGCCCGATATAATGGCAAAGTACAACTTAACAGTTCCCGATATTATAAAATCAATTCAGGAACAAAACGCCATTGCCCCAGGAGGAAAATTTGGCGCTCCGCCAGCAACAGACAATAACGAATTCACCTATAACGTCATGCTTAAAGATCGTCTGGTGAATCCAGAGGATTTCGAAAACATCATTTTAAAATCAAACATTAGCAATCAACAAGTCCGACTTAAAGATATTGGAACTGTAACTTTAGGAACAGAAAGTTATGCATCAGTCGCAAAATTAAATGGAAATCCAGCAGGAACTATCGGAATAAAACAAATGCCGGGTTCAAACGCTCTTGAAGTTGCCGAAAATGTAAAAAACACTATCGAACAATTAAGCAAAAGATTTCCTCAAGATTTAAAATATGCTGTTTCATTAGACACGACTTTAGCTATTTCTGAAGGAATTAACGAAATCATGCACACTTTAGTTGAAGCCATTATTCTGGTAATCATTGTGGTTTTTATCTTTCTCCAAAACTGGCGCGCGACTTTAATTCCGTTATTAACCGTTCCGGTTTCATTAGTCGGAGTGTTTATGCTTTTCCCGTTACTCGGATTTTCGATAAATGTACTTTCTCTTTTAGGATTAGTACTCGCCATCGGAATTGTAGTCGATGATGCTATTGTGGTTGTAGAAGCTGTAATGCATCACATCGAACAAGGAATGTCACCCAGAGAAGCCACAAACCAAGCCATGCGCGAAGTTTCAGGTCCTGTAATTGCCATTGCTATTGTTTTAACTGCAGTATTTATTCCAGTTGCTTTGACACCAGGAATTACGGGAAGATTGTATCAGCAGTTTGCCATTACGATTGCTATTTCTGTGATTTTCTCTGCTTTAAGTGCATTAACCTTAAGTCCGGCTTTATGTTCACTTTTATTAAAACCAAATCAGGAAGCAAAAGGATGGCTCGGCACATTCTTTAAATGGTTTAATGTAAAGTTTGGCGCTTTTACCAATAGATACACTGGTTTCTCTGGTTTTTTAATTAAAAAAACAGCCCGAAGTTTAATTTTTATCGGAATTGTCGTTGGAGTTATTATTCTATTGGGAGCAAAAATTCCAGGCGGCTTTGTTCCTGAAGAAGATCAAGGTTACATGTTTGTCAATATTGAACTTCCCGGCGCTTCTTCGCTAGAAAGAACCAGCAAAGTCATCGAAAAAGTAGAACATATTTTATCTAAAAATCAAGGTGTTGAATATTACACTTCTGTTGCTGGTTTTAGTTTAATCAAAAACTCAGTAGCAACAAATAACGGATTTTTCTTTGTGGCTTTGAAAGAATGGAAAGAACGGGAACAAGATGTTTTCCAGATTTTAAAAGAAGTAAACGGAAAAGTTGTTTTTGGAATTCCCGAAGCTACTGTTTTTGCTTTTGGGCCTCCGCCGATTACTGGAATTGGAAATGCAGCTGGATTCTCGATGATGTTGCAGGACAAAGAAGGGAATACGCCCCAGTATCTTTTCCAGAATGCACAGCAATTTATGGCCGAAGCTAAAAAACGACCCGAAATTGGAACCATCCGAACGACCTTTAATCCGAATGTGCCGCAGATTAGTCTCGATATCGACAGAGAAAAAGTATCAGAATTAAATCTTTCTTTATCCGATGTCAACTTGGCAATTGGTGCCAGTTTGGGAGGACAATACATCAACGAATTCAACAAATTCGGACGACAGTATATTGTTTTGCTTCAGGCAGATCCAAGTTTTACCGTTAATCCTGAGGACATTAATAAAATCTTTGTCCGAAGCCGTGATAATAAAATGATTCCGATTTCGAGTATTGCGACTATTAGAAAAGAAAGTGGTCCCGAATTTACGACACGTTTTAATTTATATCGTGCTGCCGAAATTGGCGGAACACCTGCACCTGGATTTACTTCAGCGGAAGCCATGACTGCTTTACAGGAAACCGCTGCAAAAGTCCTCCCAGCAGGAATGGGTTATGAGTGGGCGAATATGAGTTATCAGGAAAAACAAGCTGAAGGAAAAGGGAACACTGTTTTTATCATGGCGTTGTTTTTCGTGTTTTTGATTCTTGCTGCGCAGTACGAAAGCTGGAAACTGCCTTTCAGCGTTTTACTCGGAACACCTTTTGCCGTTTTCGGTGCTTTTCTTGGCTTATATCTCTGCCGATTATTAAGTCCAGATTATGTGAATAATGTTTTTGCACAAATTGGACTCGTAATGCTGATTGGACTCGCGGCGAAAAATGCCATTCTAATCGTAGAGTTTGCCAAAGAAGAATATGAAAAAGGAATGCCCGCTAAAGAAGCTGCCCTTTATGCCGCTAAATTACGTTTCCGACCAATTTTAATGACGGCTTTTGCTTTCATTTTAGGCGTTGTTCCGTTGTTAACGGCGAGCGGCGCTGGAGCACAAGCCAGAAAAGTAATGGGAATGACGGTTTTTAGCGGAATGCTTGTCGCCACTATTTTAGGTGTATGTTTGATTCCGGTTTTATTTGTATTTATTGAAACATTCGGAAAGAAAAAATCTGAGGAAATCGATGAACCTAAAGAGGAAGAAAAATGAAAAATCTAAAAATACTTTTAGCGTTATTTTTGATGGCTGTTTTTCCTTGTGGATGTATGGTTGGACCAAAATATGTCAAACCCGAACAGCCTCAGGCAGATTCTTTCCGTTATGGCGATCAAAACAGAGATACGACAAACTCTGTAAAAACTATAAAATGGTCATCGATATTTAACGATGATGTCTTAATTGGCCTGATCGAAAAAGGAATTCAAAACAATTATGATCTCAAAATTGCGCTGGCACGTATAGAACAAGCAAGAGCCAATCTCGGAATCGCTAAAGCAGATTTATATCCTTCTTTTCAATATTCTGGTCAAGTGAATAGTGCCGAAACTATTATGCAGCCATCATCTGCATTGGCCAATATGTCTTGGGAATTGGATTTTTGGGGAAAATACCGTCATCAGAATAAAGCTTTGCAAAATGAACTTTTAGCCACTGATGAAGCCCGAAAAGTAATTCTCTCTGATATTGTGAGCAACATTGCCATTTCTTATTTTGAACTCCGTGATTATGACAATCAGTTGGAAATCACCATTCATACTTTAGAAACGAGACAAAAAGCATATGACATTATCAACGAACGTTTTATAAGCGGTTACGTTGCAGAATTAGACAAAGTACAAATTGAACAGCAGGTTGCCATTGCCGAAGCCAATATTCCCGCAATCAAACGACAAATTACAGCTTTGGAAAATTCAATTTCGATTTTGGTCGGGCAAGTTCCGCAGCCTATTCCGCGCGGAAAAACGAATAGCGAACTATTGATTTTGAATAATTTTCCAACTTCTGTTCCATCAGCTTTGTTAGAAAATCGACCAGATGTGAAACGTCAGGAATATTTATATAAAGCCGCTTATGAAAGAATCGGCGTTGCGCAGGCAATGCGCTACCCGTCATTCAACATTGCCGCAGTTGCAGGTTTTACCAGTATTGCGGTTGGAGATTTATTTAATGATGGTTCTTATTTCCAGAATGCGGGCGCTGGAGTTACAGGTCCCATTTTCAACTTCGGAAAAAACAAACGTCGTGTAGATGTTAATCGACAAATTGCGGAAGAAGTAAAATTCAGTTTCCAAAAAACCTATTTAACCGCTATCTCGGAAGTAGAAAATTCACTTCAAAATGTGGAAATGTACAAAGAAGAATGGACAGCAAGAAATAGACAGGTCGTAGCAGCACAAAAAAACTATGATCTTTCAAACGCTAGATATTACAATGGCTATGTTTCATACTTAGAAGTTCTAGATGCACAACGATCGCTGTTTGAAGCACAATTAAGTCTCTCTCAATTAACCCAAAAACAATTAAGCTCTATGGTTCAATTGTATAAGGCATTGGGCGGAGGATGGAATTAGTTTTTTTTAAGTTGCTAAGGTTCTGAGATGCTGAGGTTCTAAGTTTTTTTTATATCAGGTTATCATTCCGTAGGAATATTTCGTTTGTAGAAAAAACAATAACGATCGTCCGTATGTACGTTCGATAGGAAGGTTTGTGTTATTGGATTGTAAAAAATCAAAATCAAACGTTCCTACGTAACGTAAAAATGATAACAATATATATTTTGCTACCGATGAAATGTTTCTACGGAACAATCAAACACAGATAATAAAAAAGAGAAGTTTAAATTTTGAAACCAGTTATCATTCCGTAGGAATGTTTCATTGGTAGAAAAATAACGAA
>NZ_LMJL01000007.1:424554-424662 GCF_001429295.1 Flavobacterium sp. Root935
ATAAATCAAACGTTCCTACGGAACGTAAAAATGATAACAATATAATTTTTTGCTACCGATGAGATGTTCCTACGGAACAAGAAAAGCCATATATAATAAAAAAAAAAA
>NZ_LMJL01000007.1:424830-424947 GCF_001429295.1 Flavobacterium sp. Root935
TTTGCTACCGATGAGATGTTCCTACGGAAGAAGAAAAGCCATATATAATAAAAAAAAGAGAAGTTTAAATTTTGAAATGAGTTATCATTCCGTAGGAATGTTTCATTGGTAGAAAAA
>NZ_LMJL01000007.1:424980-495630 GCF_001429295.1 Flavobacterium sp. Root935
AAATAACGATCGACCGAGTTTACGTTCCAGAGGAACGTCTGGTATGGTTGGATTATAAAAATAACATCGATCAAATGTTCCGCTGGAACGTAAAATAATGATAACAATACAATTTTGCTGCCAATGAGATGTTCCAACGGAACAGGGAAAAATATTATATAACAAAAAGAGGGCTGTTTCAAATTGAAACAGCCCTCTTTTAAATCTTTGTACCTCTTTACCTTTGCTGCTTTGAACCTAAAATCTTAGATCCTCAGCAACTCAGAACCTTAGTCCCTTAATTAGCAAAACTCATTAAAAGCATCCTGCAAATTCTCAGCGATTAGTTCTGCTGGACGACCTTCGATGTGGTGACGCTCTAACATGTGAACTAATTCTCCGTTTTTGAACAAAGCCATAGATGGCGATGATGGAGGAAAAGGAAACATATGTTGTCTTGCAGCATCAACAGCTTCTTTATCAACACCAGCAAAAACTGTAATAAGGTGATCTGGTTTTTTAGCTCCTTCTAAACTCATTTTTGCTCCCGGACGTGCATTTCTTGCAGCGCACCCGCAAACAGAGTTTACAACAACTAAAGTGGTACCCTCAGCTTTGATAGCGTTATCTACAGCTTCAGCACTATGTAAATCTTGAAAACCAGCAGCTGTTAATTCAGCTTCCATAGGTTTTACCATTTCTTGTGGATACATATTCTTGTCTTTTAAATTTTACTTTTGAGTTGCAAAGTTACAAAGTTTACTCGCAACTACTTAATTTGAAGTATAAAGTTTTGTTATAGTTCGATATTAATTTTTTAGGCATATTCCGAACCTTCCACAAGTCAAACCACCGTTTCTTTTATCTTTTTAGCAGGAAATTGATAATTATACTGTTTTAAGTGACTATTTCCTCTTCTTACCTTATTCGTTGTTGTTAATACAGTTGATTTTTTTTCTTCCGAAATTTCAATGGTAGAAAGATAACTTGTTAAATACTTTTTAAGCAGTTGTATATTGTCAACTTCTATGGAGTAAATTGTTTTTTTACCAACATTCTTTATATCAACCAAGTTTGCCTTTTTTAATTCTAACAAATGCTTAGAAATTGTCGATTGTGCCAGCGGAATTAATTCAACAATCTCACCACAAGTTCTATAGTTTCTTTTCCATAAAAGTGTCATAATCTGAATTCTCGTTGGATGTCCAAGTGCTTTGCAAATTCTTCCTACCTCTTCTGTCTCTATATCAAATTTTAAGCGTTTTGTAATTCCCATTTGCCATTAATTCATTATCGTAAATAACCGATTATATTAGGCAAATCTAAATGTTGCAGATTTTCGTTACCGCCTCAAAAAATTATTAAAATGAAAGAATAAGACATTTTTTTGGCTGTTAAATCAGATTAGTAAAATAAGCTATGTGGTTAAGATCGCACGCAGATTTAAGCAGATAAATGCAGATTTATTTAAGATTTTAAGATAAATATAATGAATCTGCATGAAACAAAAACTAGCTGAATATTACTCGAAACAACGCTTTAACAAAGGGCAATTTTGGACATTTTAAGATCACTTGGAGATCTTCCAGCAGACTTGTTTCTTCATCTAGAAATTTAAAGATCAAAACAGGATTTCCTTTTTTGAATAAGGAAGAAAAAATGGAACTTCCCAATTCATTATGACGATGCAGAATATCTAAAAGCAACAAATCATAAAACCAAAATCGGTTTTTTTTGTGAAAATAATTCATTTTGGGTGAAGAATCAGCTTGAAGAAAACTCACTAATTCTGAAGATTTTTTATCTGAATTTTTAAACGTGTAGCCCGTACTTGCTTTTGTCCATCCGCCGGCAGTACCAATGTTTAAAACTCGTTTGGTGTTTTTTTTCCAAAACGGATAACACGTCATCGGGATACTTCCCTGCTCTTTTTCGAGAACTTTATATTGATCTATTCCGAGTTTTTTTAAATAGATCTGAATCTCATTTTCGTATTCTTCTTTCGAAAGAAGATTTTCAGAAAACAAGGTGTATTCAACTAAAGCTACCGTTTTAGAAGTCGGCAAAACATACATAAATCTTGTATTTCCTTTTTGTTCTACCGAAAAATCCATAAAAGTTACTTCTTCAGGATTAAAGATTTCTCTTTCTGTTTTTACAAACCAACCCACAAAATGCTGCTGTAAAACCGGATATTTGGTTTGACTTTCGGCGAAAGCCTTTGTATAAATGCTATTAAATAAGTAATTGGTTGTATATCGATTTTCTTCTGTACCAACATAAACATGAGTTTCAAGTTCGTTGATATCGGTTACTTTTTCATTTAAAAAAGTAATATTGGAATGTTTTGAAATGGATTCAAAAACAAAATTATAAAAGTCAATTCCCCGAATTTGATTGTATTGATAAGGCTTCAACGCCAAATCGCGTTTGAAATTTTCATTGGCAAATAAAGCCAAATCCCATTTTTTAGAAATAACAGAATTCCATAAACTTTCGTTTTTATCCCAAAAACACCAAGTTCTGTCGTTGCTTTTCTTTGAATCGTGATCTAAAAGCAAAATCGATTTGTCTGAGAATTTTCCAGACATAACCATTTTGTAAACCATCATCAAAGATGCAAGTCCAGTCCCAGTAAAAATATAATCGAAGTGTTTGATTTGCGAAGAATTCATTCTCAAAAATAAGAAATTTTATTCTTTCAGTTTTTCTAAAAGAAGTTTAAAATCTTTTGGACTTAAATAGTTATTGTACTGTAAAATGATTTCATTTTTTTCATTCAAAACACACAAAACCGGATATACAATTTGATTGTTCATTGTTCCGAGTTGTAAAGCCAGTTCATGAACGCCAACATTATTTCCGGAAGGTTTGTATTTAAAAGTGTGATTATTAAAAGTAATATCTCGTTTTTCGGCAGCATTCAAATCAATAAAATAAAAATCTGAGTTTAGTTTTTGAATGATTTCTTGATTTTTGAAAGTCGTTGCTTTCATTCTCTGGCAAAACTGGCACCAATCGGTATGAATGAAAACGATGATTTTTCTTTTTTGAATTTGCTGCAAACTATCAACTTCTTCAAAAGTCCTGCTCTTTAGTTGGCAGAATCCTGTTGAAGTTATTCCGATGCAGAAAATTAAGAGAAATAGCTTTTTCATTTGTGTTTTCAGTTTTTGCCACGAATTTCACGAATTAGCACGAATTGAATAGTAAATCTTCATCTAAAAATTAGCGGAAATTCGTGAAATTCGTGGCAAAAGAAAAATCCTTATAATCATTTTAATCTTTGGCCTCATAAATTTACCTCAAATTATATCGCAATCCAATAAACCCACGAATAGTCTGGTTTTGTCCATAAACATAAGTGGTATCAAACGTCAATCCGTATGGATTATCTGGTGTAACCAAAACTTTTCCAGCCGAATCGTATTGTACATTTTTATCAAAAGGATCATTCGTTCTCGAAATCAAAAACGGATTATTCTGTTTTGGAGTAAAGTTCAGCAAATTTTTGATACCGCCGTAAACTTCAAAATTCTTCCAGCCTGTATACGTAAACTGAATATTCTGAATACTGTACCAAGGCGAATTAGGGTTTCTCGGATCGTATTCGTTCAACAAAGGCAATTTCATCGGACTGTAAACATTCCCAGTATAATCCAACAGTAAATTCCAAGGTTGTATTTTGTATGAAACACTCCAAGTTCCCGTAAATTTTTCGGTTAGAAAAGGTCGTTCTGAAATTCCATCCTGAACATTTTTATTGTCTAAAACTGTTGCACCAAGAATAAACTTTAATCCGTTTGTGAAATTTAAGTCGACATTCGTGCTGATTCCCTGACTTATAGCATAACCATATATATTGTCATAAATAATTTTATTCGGATCTGTTTCGTAATCTGAAACGATTTTATTGCTGAATCTCGTATAAAAAGCCGTCGTTTCAATTCCCATAAAAGTTCCATTTCCGAAATTGATTTTCTGAATATAATTCAGATTGACATTTACAGATTTCTCTGGTTTTAAATCATTTTGTATCACAACATCTCGCGAACCTGTCAGCGCAGCGTGATCTTCGGTAAATAAATTCACTACGCGAAATCCAGTTCCGGCGTTTAATCTGAAAATCGTATTTTCATTTGCTTTGAAACGATAAGCCACTCTCGGCGTAAAAATCGAACCGTGAATCGAGTTGTAATCGTAGCGCGCGCCAAGCAAAACCTGACTTTTAGGCGAAAATGTAATTTCATCCTGAACAAAAATTCCCGGCAGCCAAGTACTTTCAGCTTCTTTTGTTGCGGTTGTATTGTCGTCATAATAAGAATATCGATTCGCAATTCCGACAAGGAAATCATTTCGACCGATTTTTTTATCCCAGGTCAATTGCAGAAAACCAATTTTTTGATTGGCGATATAAGAGGTTGTTCCGTAACGACTGTCTTGGTAATGCACATTTCCAGAAAACGAAAGCATTAATTTTTCTTCAAATGGTAATTGATAAGTTCCAATTAATTCGGCTCTTTTGGTATAAATGCTTTCGCCGTAAATTTCATCGCCACCGCGGTATTTTTTCTCCCAACGCACATCTCCGCCCCAGCGGTCTTCATACATTCCGCGTGCTGCAATCGTAAAAAGACGATTATGATTTCGTTGAAAGTTCCATTTATTAAAAACCGAAATTCGTTCAGAAAGCGTGACATCCGTAAAGTTATCTTTGTCTTTATCAATAACCTCATCGTAGTTGAAGTAATTTACGCCTAAAAGAGAAGTCGCTTTTTTGCCGACATTAAATTTCATTCCCAAATCGAGATTACTTTCAAAGTAAGAAGTTGTAAAATAATCCGCAGAAAATACAGGTGCATTTGTTGGGTTTTTAGTGATAATATTGATCAGGCCACCAACCGCCTCACTTCCGTAAAGAGAAGAAGCGGGACCTTTTACGATTTCAATTCTTTCTACCAAAGAATTCGGAATTCCAGATAAACCGTAAACCGTCGAGAGACTGCTCACAATTGGCATTCCGTCAATCAGAACCAAAGTATACGGACCTTCAAGGCCATTGATATGAATATCTCCAGTGTTACAAACTCCGCAATTGAGCTGTGGCCGAACGCCATTTATATTTTGAAGCGCATCGTAAATACTCGCAGTTGGATTTTTTTTGAAGAAAGTAGGCGAATAAACCTCAACGGGAACAGCACTTTCTAAACGTTTTACAGCTTTTAAAGTTCCCGAAACAACAACTTCATTTAATTCGTTTTGGTCTTCATTTAATTCGAAATCAAGATTTAAGTTTTGATTTTCAATTATAGAAATCTTTTGAGTTATAGTTTTAAATCCACTCGAGGTCACTGCAATTTTATAAGAACCACTCGGAACATTTTCTAATTTGTAAAAGCCCAGTGAATCTGTATGAGTTTTAAAGTTTGTATGTAACAGAATCACATTAATTTCCTGAATCGTAGGAACATCTGTAGTTACTTTTCCCGATATGTTTTGTGAATAAAGGTTTTTAGTTGAAATTATTAATATTGCCAAAAATAAATATTTCATGGTTATAAAATTAAATTTAGACAAAACTAAAAATTAAATTTGACAAATAATTATTCTAATGAATAAATTTTTAAACTGATTTAATTCAATATGTTAGATTTATTTAAACACATAGAAATATGAATTTAAAGATTGAATAGCGTCCAGCTTTAGATGGATGAAAGCATGAGCGAAATAAAAGGGCTTAGCCAAACCTAAATTCGGCTAAAGCCCTTTCAATCCAATCTTCTTCCCCTAGCTGAAGCTAGGGGCTATTCAAAAAGTCAAGCAAACCCGACAGGTTTTCAAAACCTGTCGGGTTTAGAATTAAAAATCCTCATCAATAAGATCCTTATTAATCACTGCTCCTGCAAAAGATCCTGTAGAAACTGCAATTGCAACCGAGCGCATTTGTGTTGTACAATCTCCGCTTGCATAAACTCCAGGAATATTTGTTTTTTGCATAACATCTACTTTTAATAATCCTTGTTCGTTTATCTCACAACCTAAATCTTTGGGTAAATGGCAATGTTGTTCAAATGGCGGTCTTGCATAAATGGCTTTTACGGCAACTTTTTCCTGATTTTTGAAGATGATGTTCTCGATATATCCCTTTGTATGTTCGAAAGAATCTATTTCTTCCTCGAAAATTTGGACATTGTGCTGTTGTAATATTTGAGTTTGTTCGAAAGTCAAAGTCGATTTTCCATTGGTACATAATCTTAAATCTTTGGTCCAATTCGAAATCAATTTTGCAAAATCAAATGCTGTTTCGCCGTTTGCAATTATGGCTGTTTTTTCATTCTTCACTTCGTAGCCATGACAATATGGACAATGCAAAACCGAAATTCCCCAGCACTCTGCAAAACCATTAATCTTTGGAATTAAATCTTTAACACCAGTTGCGAATAAAACTTTTCTGGATGTGAAAATTTCACCTGATTCTGTTGAGATTTCAAATCCCGCTTCATTTTTGATTGCTTTTGTCGCAAGGCCATTATAAAAATGAACTGTTTTATAAAGTTCAACTTGTAATTTGGCTTTCGCCGAAATAACTGCGGGCTTCTCCCCGTCTTGTGTAATAAAATTATGCGAATGAGGCGTTTGTCTGTTGCAAGGCAGACCGCTGTCAATTACTAAAACCTGGCGAAGGGAACGTCCTAAGCTCATGGCAGCAGATAAGCCGCTGTAGCTTCCGCCAATAATAATCACGTCAAAAGTCTTCTGTTCCATAATTATAATTTTAATGATTTTGTTTTCTGTGTAATTTATAATTAATCAAATGCCCGATAATCATACCGATTCCTCCAAAATAAATGAGATCCAGATGAATTTCTAAAAAGAGTTCACTCAAAATACTGATCCATATTAAGCTCATAGAAACAATCAAAATTGACGAAACCAAAACACTTGATTTTTTCGTAATTTTGAGAATTGCAAATAAACCGATCGAAGCAAATACTAAATCGATAAATGGATTATGACTTAAGCCTAATTGCAAAATTGTTAGAAGAGGAAAAATCAAACAATGAACCAGGCAGATAGTCGCACTTGAAATTCCTAAAATATCGTAAAAGGGTGAGGTAGTTTTCTTCATTTCTTGTAATTTTGCTTAATGCAATTTTGTTGCAAATATACAATTTTAATTCAATTGCAACATTGTTGCGTTTAATTTTTTAATTCATTACAAAATGAAAACTACACGTAATACTACAGCTAAAACCGCTGTATTAGAGGTTTTTGAGAAATCAAAAACGGCATTATCGCATGCTGAAATTCAAAAACAATTGAATGATGTGTGTGATCGAGTTACTATTTACAGGATTTTAGACCGCTTGGTAAACGATGATATTGTTCATAAAATTTCGAATCTCGACGGAACTGTAAAATATGCGAAATGCAATCATTCACACCAGCGTGTACACATTCATAATCATGCTCATTTTAGCTGTGAGAATTGTCACGAAATAACTTGTTTGGAGAATGTGAAGCCGAGTTATATAATGCCGCATAATTACAAAGTCAACGAGATCAATTTCACCTTATCAGGATTATGTCCAAAATGTTTAAATTCTAACATTTAACATTTAGACTCGTCTAAAAATATTGTTTCGCGAATGTAATTTTTCTATATATTTGTGAAAACAATACTTTTACAATGACTAAATCTTTAGAAGAAGTAAACGAATCGGTTGCTACACAACATAAAAAAACTGGTTTCAGGAAAATATTAGCTTTTTTGGGCCCAGCCTATTTAGTTAGCGTTGGTTATATGGATCCGGGGAACTGGGCTACAGACATTGCCGGCGGAAGCCAGTTTGGTTATACTTTGGTATGGGTTTTATTGATGAGTAACTTAATGGCTTTGCTTTTGCAGAGTTTAAGTGCCCGTCTGGGCATTGTAACGCAGCGCGATTTGGCTCAGGCTTCGAGAGAAACTTATTCCAAATACATCAACTACATTTTATATTTTCTGGCCGAAATTGCTATTGCTGCCTGCGATTTGGCAGAGGTTCTCGGAATGGCAATCGGAATTAATCTTCTTTTCGGGATTCCATTACTCGAAGCGGTTTTAATTACGGTTTTAGATACGTTTTTACTGCTTTTCCTAATCAATAAAGGAATTCGCAAGATGGAAGCCTTCATTATAGCTTTGGTAGCGATAATTGGATTTTCTTTTATTTTCGAAATGATTTTTGCAGAACCAGAAATGGGTAAAGTTTTGCAGGGTCTTATTCCGTCAATTCCAAATTCTGCCGCTTTATATATTGCTATCGGAATTATCGGAGCGACTGTTATGCCGCACAATCTGTATCTGCACTCTTCTTTGGTGCAAACCAGAAAGTTTGATCGAACTCCTGCAGGAATCAAACAGGCTTTGAAATACAATTTAATAGATTCTACGATCGCTTTAAACCTTGCCTTTTTTGTAAATGCCGCAATCTTGATTCTAGCTGCCGCAACTTTTCATAGAAACGGAATGTTTGAAGTTGCCGAAATTCAAGATGCGCATCAATTTCTTGAACCTTTGCTCGGAACCAAATGGGCGCCAATTTTATTTGCAGTTGCACTTATTGCTGCGGGACAAAGTTCTACAGTAACAGGAACTCTTGCCGGGCAAATTGTAATGGAAGGTTATCTGCATTTCAGAATTCAACCGTGGGTTCGTCGTATTATTACCCGTTTAATTGCTATTATTCCTGCTGTAATCGTAATTCTAATTTATGGCGAAAGCGTAACTGGAAAACTATTAATTTTAAGTCAGGTTATTCTAAGTCTGCAATTGGGATTTGCAATTATTCCGTTAATCCATTTTGTGAGTGACAAATCGAAAATGAATGGTTTTCATATATCCAAACTTACTCAAGTGGTTTCTTGGATTATTGCGACTATAATTGTCTCTTTAAACGCAAAATTGGTTTATGACGAAATCACGTCGTGGCTTGCAAGTTCAAATCATCCAATAATTCTTTGGCTTACTGTAGTTCCGTTAGCATTCGCTTTTTCAGCTTTATTACTATATATCATTTTCAAACCTTTTATTGCCAAAGCAAAAAACAAAACAGTAAATCATTCTCCTCATAATCTCAAACTGCATTTTTCTCCAAGAGAAAGTCAAAATATTCAACACATAGCTGTTTCTGTAGATTTTTCTCATGCAGATGAAGCCGCATTAAACAAAGCCTTCGAATTGGGCGGCATTGACACCGAATATACCCTCATTCACATTGTAGAAACAGTTGGCGCATTAATGTACGGCGTTCACGTTCACGATCATGAGACGACAATTGATGAGAAATTATTACTAGAATATCAGGAAATGCTTTCGCAGAAGGGTTTCAAGATTAAAACTGAACTTGGTTTTGGAAAACCAAACAAAGTAATTCCGAAAATTATAAACGAAGGAAATTTCGATATTCTCGTTATGGGAACCCACGGCCATACTGGATTAAAAGATATTCTTTTTGGCACAACGGTAGATAAATTGAGACATAAAATTTCAATACCTTTGTTGATTGTTAAATGAAGTGGCTAAGATGCTAAGGTTCTAAGATACTAAGGTTTTTTACTAAAGCCTCAAAAGAAAACTTAGAATCTCAGCATCTTAGGACCTTAGAACCTAAAGAAGAATGACCTTTTCAGAAGAAAATTACCTTAAATCTATCTATCACCTAACCGCTGCTTTGGAAACTGAAGTGAGCACAAATGCCATTGCGGAAATAATGGAAACCAAAGCTTCTTCGGTTACGGATATGCTTAAAAAACTAGCTGATAAAGATTTAGTAAATTATAAAAAATACCAAGGTGTATCTTTGACAGAAAATGGGAAACTGGCCGCTAAAATGATTGTGAGAAAACATCGTTTATGGGAAGTGTTTTTAGTTGAAAAACTAAACTTCAGCTGGGATGAGGTTCACGACATTGCGGAACAGTTAGAACACATCAAATCTGAGCAGTTAATTAACCGTTTAGATGACTTTTTGGGAAATCCTACAGAAGATCCTCACGGCGATCCAATTCCGGATGCAAATGGCCGAATTATTAAAATTGAGAAACATTTACTTTCTGAATTATCAGAAAATCAGATCGGTGTTTGTGTGGGTGTAAAAGATACTTCTTCCGAATTCCTGAAATATCTGGACAAACAAGAAATCGCTTTGGGTTCTAAAATTGAATTTCTGTCTAAAGAATCTTTCGATTTATCGGTAAAAATTAATGTTGACGGCAGAGAATTATCTATTTCAAATAAAATTGCTTCTAATTTGTTTGTGAAATTGGTTTAGAACTAATTTTAACTAAAAAAGAAAATCCGTAAATGATGTTTACGGATTTTCTTTTTTAGTTAGCTTTAAAAGCATCTGCGTAAGGTATATTAAAAAAACCTTTATAGACATAAACTGAAGCCTTATCTCCTATTTCTGCTTCATAATAAAACTCTTTGTCAATTTTAATTTTCTGAATTTGACCTTCCTTTTCCAATGGAGCAACGGATATAATAAAAGATTTTCCCGGTTTTTCCTTATCAAGAATTGTTGTAGTAAATTTTAATGGAGTCGATTTGTCAAGTATGCCATTTAAACATATTACAGAACTATATACATAGCCACATATAAAAATAAAGGTAAATAATACCACTAATCTTCCTTCTGGATTTTCACCAGAAAGATCCATTTTTTCAGTAAATAGAAATGCTGAATAAATGATTACTACCAAAACTAATGGAAGCCAAATATTACTGAAATCTAAAATACTAAAATCTGCCTCTACCCTTTTATAGAGCAAGTATGCAGGTGCAAGAATACCAACAGCGACATTCGGATATATACTATTTCTAATTTTATCAACTCGTATTAAGCCTTTCCAATATTTAATAGCTAATAAAGAAACAATTGGTAACATCATACCTGATAGAAGCGCATATTCATAAGGCTGCGGATAATTGTATATCCAAAATCCAATGATAAAAGTCATTGAATATATAATTCTGGCCGTTATTTTTGCATATTTTAATTGACTCGTTTTTTCTTTAACTGTAAAACCAAAATCAGTATTTTTTAAAATTTCTTTTTTTTCTTGCGTGATCTTCTCTTCAATTACTTTTACCTTTTCAGCATTTAGATCTGCGACTTTAAAACTTAACTGAGATCTTATTTCGTCAAATTTTTCAAATAAATTACTAAAAACAATCGCTTTTTCCCCTTTGGTTTTGGATTCGACGCCTAAGAATTTCTGTAAATTAAGTTTTGGATTGCTGCTTACCTCAAAACCTTTTATATCCTTAAACTTTAGTTCTTTTTTTTTAAACACGCCTATGAGCTGAAAACTATCTTGTGTAATTACAATTCTTGTTTTATATGTTTTAAAAATTAAAAATACCATCCACAGTACTACAAAAAGAAATAGTACTGCCAACAAATTTTTCACTAATGGTTTCTCATTGACTTGAAAGGGCGCTAATTCTGCGGGAAGAAGTAATATTATTCCAAATATTCCATAAAACAAAGAAGTGAATGAGCAAATACTATAAATAATTATCCTCCATGTCTTAGATATTCTATACGTTTTCATTTTAAGCTAATTTTTTTACTATAAAGTGTAAAAGTATTATGGTCCTTTAAGAGAAACATACAGAAAAAGACTTAAAAGCAACACTATAAGACAAAAGAACAAAATTTTATTAAGCTTAAATTTATTGACTATTTAATACTATTAAATAAAGCAAAAAAAACCCGTAAAAACCAAAATAGGTTTTACGGGTTTAACTTTTCTTAACTCAAAAAAATTTTCAAACAATCCCCTTCTCAATCATTTCTAACATAACTGGAGAAGCATTTTTAAACGTTGGTGGTTGTTCTATTATACTTCCCGCGTTTTTCTTGTTTACTTTAAAAGTCACATCATTATCTGTGGTAAACAAGAGCGCTGTTAAAAACGGCTTTTTGATATAAGAGCCTAAAATCAAAAGTGCTTCATCTAAGGTATGAATGCTATCAACTTCTTCAGTTTTATAACGTGAAGTCAATGATATTGAAAAGGTATTATCTTCATTTAAAACCAAACGAAAATAGATATTCTTAAGTTCGGTATCGCCTATTGTTTTGGCCAAAGTCAATTTTGCGAAAGTTCCAGCTTGAATACTTTCTTTAACTCGTTCACAAAAAAGGGCAAATATAGGTTCGTAGGACATGATTTTTATTTATTAGTTGCTATCCAGAAGCTTCGGGACTAAGTTCCTAAGTAATTGAGTTTTTTAATTACTTTGAACAGCTTTGTGTTGTTTTACCACAGAGTTACACAAAGATTTCACAGAGAGTCACAAAGAAAAAACATTAATGCAAAGCTTTGTGTAACTTTGCGGAATCTTTGTGTAACTCTGTGGTATAAACTTTATTTCCCTGTAAATTCAGCTTTACGTTTTTCTAAGAAAGCTGTTGTTCCTTCTTTAAAATCCTGAGTTCCGAAACATTTTCCGAAAGATTTTATTTCAGTATCAAATCCGTTTTTACCGTCTTCAAAGTTGGCATTGATGGCTTTTATCGCTTTACTAATTGCAAACGGAGCATTTTTAATAATTTTATGAGCAATTACATTTGTAAATGATAATAGTTCTGCCTGAGGCACAACATGATTTACTAAACCGTATTGTTTGGCTTCTTCTGCAGAAATCATAGCAGCAGTCATGATCATTTCCATTGCACGTCCTTTACCCACTAATTGAGGTAAACGCTGCGTTCCTCCATAACCTGGAATTAATCCTAAAGTTACTTCTGGCAGTCCCATTTTCGCATTGTCTGAAGCGACTCTAAAATGACAAGCCATTGCCAATTCTAATCCACCGCCTAAAGCAAAACCGTTAACGGCTGCAATAACTGGTTTTTTCAAATTTTCAATAAAATCGAATAAAGATTCCTGTCCTTCAGCTGCCAATTGTGCACCTTCGACAATTGTATAATTTGCAAATTCAGAAATATCAGCTCCGGCTACAAAGGCTTTTTCACCGCTTCCAGTTAAGACAATTACACGAACATCGTCATTTTTACTTAATAATTTAACTGCCTTGCTCAAATCACTAATGGTCGCTTTGTTTAAAGCATTCAGTTTTGTTGGTCTGTTAATTGTGATCGTTGCTATTTTTTCTTCGATAGAAATTAAGATATT
This sequence comes from Flavobacterium sp. Root935, assembly GCF_001429295.1. GTDB lineage: Bacteria > Bacteroidota > Bacteroidia > Flavobacteriales > Flavobacteriaceae > Flavobacterium. The sequence goes on from NZ_LMJL01000007.1 coordinate 438,151, forward strand.
TTCGTAGTCCATGACGGTAAGTTTAAGAGTTAGTAATGGGCAAAGAAACCCTAAATGTGGTTCCTTTTCCGTAAGTTGACTCAAAGGTAATTGTTCCTTTGTAATTTTCGATAATGTTTTTGATAATTCCGAGTCCAAGTCCCATACCACTGGTTTTGGTCGTAAATTTTGGTTCGAAGATTCGGCCGATATCTTGTTTCTGGATTCCGATTCCGTTGTCTTTAACAGCAATTTCAACATTATTATTGCGTCTTTTTACTGTAACGACAATCGATTTTTGAAACTGACTTTCCGGAATGGCCTGCGTTGCATTTTTAACCAAATTGGTAATCACGCGGATCAACTGCGTACGGTCCATTTTTGAAATGATTTCTTCTTCATCTTTTTCAAAAACAATATAATCTTCATTAAAAATATCGAGAGCTAATTCGACAACCTCAACAACATTCAACGTTTCGTTTTGCTGCGCCGGCATCGAAGCAAAGTTCGAAAATGCCGAAGCCACCGCCGTCATCGTATCAATCTGCTGAATTAAGGTTTCAGAGTAATCGTTCATCTTCTGCTTCACATCAGGATCATTTGGATCAAATTTTCTCTGGAAACTCTGAACCGTTAATCGCATCGGCGTAAGCGGATTCTTGATTTCATGCGCGACTTGTTTCGCCATTTCACGCCAAGCTTCTTCACGTTCACTTTGGGCAAGTTTGATGGCACTCGTTTCGAGTTTGTCAACCATTCCATTATACGCTTTAATCAAGAAGTTGACCTCTTTACTATTCGCCTCTAAAACAATTTTCTCGTTTTTCTGATCTAAATTGGTTTCTTCCAATCTATCGGAAATAGTTTTTAGTGATTTTGTGATGTATGTCGAAAGGAAATATGCTAATGCAAAAGCCACAATCAACATAAAAGAATAAACCTGGCTTAAGCGAATTAAGAAGGTATTCAATTCGTTATCATAATAACCATCGTCTTCTAAATAAGGAAGATTCAGGATTCCGAGTGGTTTAAATTTTTCGTCTTTTATTAAACTGTAGGATGATCTATTTTTAACTCCGTCGATGGTTTTAATGTCTACAAAACGTTTTTCTATCGAAGAACGAACGAGTTTCAGAATATATTCGGGAATTGGAGGTGCAATTTTATCAACGGCAAAAGATTCTTTTGAAGATTTTAAAAGTTTCCCGTCAAGACTGTAAATGTTGATTTCGATTTTATGAATCTGCGCTAATTCGTGGATTTTATCTTTAAAAATTAAATCCAGATTTTGGGTTTTCAGCGGATAAGTTGTAGTCGCCAGAACGTAATTAATATGTTCTTTTACAGCGTTTTCTTTTCGTTCTAAACGTTCCTGATGATATTCTTTGGCCTCCGTTTTAAACTGAATAATCGAAATCGAAGCCAATAAAAAAGATGCTACAACAATCAATACAATCATCGAAAGGAAAATCCTGGTACGAAGGGAAAGCATTGACATTTTGAAGTTCTGCATGTTTTTTAATTATAAATTGTGAATTGTAAATTATGAATTATTCGGTCTGCATTATAATTTACCACTAACAATTCACAATTTACCATTATTTCTTTTCTCTAATTCGTTTATAAAATCGGAATCCAAGCATTATTAAAACCGAGAATAAAATAATTCCGATTACGCCGAAAATCCAGTTGATGGCACTTTTTAAAACTACTAAAAAAACGACGGCAAATAAAATAATCGTTGCGCCTTCATTCCACAAACGCATGAAGTTGTTGGTATATTTTACCTCATCGTTTTGTAATTGTTTAAAAATTTGATGGCATTTTCCATGATATAAATACAAAAGGAAAACGAAGCATAATTTTACGTGCATCCACGGCATTTTCATCCATACATGACCTGCATCTGTAAAAAACAGCATCCAAAAAGCAAAAATACTCGCCAAAACCGCCGACGGCCATGTAATAATGTACCACAAACGGTAGGCCATAATTTTGTATTGCGCCTGTAAAATTTCTTTTTCTGGAGATGGCTTTTCATTTGCTTCAATTTGATAAACAAACAAACGAACGATATAAAACAAACCTGCAAACCAAGTGATTACAAATATAAGATGCAGTGATTTTAAATAGTTATAATATTCCATTTATTCCTTAAATGTAGATTTTTTAAAAAGATCAATCATTTCTTTACCGTAATCTTCATTTTCATATACTATTGAAGCGATAAAGATTTTGCCATTAAAAGTCCTTGAAAAAATAACTGCTGTTGCAAGAGTTTTTCCTTTTTCAGTTATTGAAATCTTAGCTTTTCTAAATTCTAAACCCGAAATGTTCTCAGAAGTTACTTTGTAATCTCCCATTTGACCTTGCGGATAAACTTGACCAATATTTTTCAAAAAAAGAAAATCTTTTAATCTCATCTTTAGATCAGTTGAGCGAACATCTCCTGAATAATTTTCGTAGTTTGCTGCAAAATAATTGGCCTTGTTTCTTTTAAAAGCAACAATAGAATATTCTTTATTGATTAAAGTTGTATCTCCTTTAATTTCTCCATTTTCTATTTGATTTACTTTTTCATAATCGTCTGGAATAGTAATCTGCCAGTTGAATGTTTTATCAGAAAAAGTATTGTTTTCAAAAGTGTCTCTTTTTTTGCATCCAACAAGAATTGCTAGAGAGAAAAATAAAATCGAAAAATATTTTAATTTATTCATATGTCTTTAATTCTTATTTAGCCCAATCATTAATCCAATTAGAAACTGTCTGGCACCATTCATCATCATCATTCAGACATGGAATTGCTAAAAATTCTTCTCCTCCTTTTGCTTCAAAATCTTCTTTGGCACGCATCGCGATTTCCTCAAGAGTTTCTAAACAGTCTGAAACGAAAGCTGGTGTGACAACCGCCAATTTCTTGATTCCTTTTGCAGGCATATTATCGATTTCAACATCCGTGTAAGGCTCTAACCATTTGTCGCCCGCCAAACGCGATTGAAAAGTTAAACTGTATTTATCTTCTGGAAGTCCTAATAATTTTACAACTTGTTTTGTTGTTTCATAACATTGGTGACGATAGCAAAAGTCATGCGCAGCCGAAGGTGTGTTACAACAAGAACCGTCGATTTTACAATGCGATTTGGTTACATCAGTTTTGCGAATATGGCGTTCTGGAATTCCATGGTAAGAGAACAATAAATGATCGTAATCAAAACCAACTAAATGTTTCTGAATTGAATCTGCCAAATTCTTGATGTAATCTGGTTTGTTGTAAAATGCTGGAACATCCGTAAATTTCATGTTTGGAAATTTCTTTTTACGGATTTCTTCTGCTTTTACTAAAATAGTCAAAGTCGAAGCCATTGCATATTGCGGATATAAAGGAAAAAGCATTACTTCATCTACACCTTTATCATGCAATTCCTGAAGTCCTTTTTCGATTGTCATGCTTCCGTAACGCATTGCTAATGCAACCGGAACATTTACCAAAGGCTGTACTTTTTTCTGCATTCTTTCAGAAAGAACTACTAATGGAGAACCTTCCTCCCACCAAATTTTCGCGTAAGCGTGCGCTGATTCCTCAGGTCTTTTTCTCAAAATAATTCCGCGAACCAATAATGCTCGTAATAAATACGGAACATCGATCACGTATTTATCCATTAAAAATTCGTCTAAATATGGTTTTACATCTTTTGGTGTTGGACTTTCTGGAGATCCTAAGTTTACTAATAATACGCCTTTCATTATTCTTTTTTTGCTTTAGGCTTTAAGCTTTAGGCTTTAAGCATTGTATTTGTTTTTAAAAATTTCGTCAAAAGTAGAACTTGCTGCTTTTTAGAAATATGATAATTATTACTTTTTAATTATGTTCTTATTTATAAAATTGATTCTCTTAAATCAATCGTTCCTATGGAACGCAAAAAACATTTAATTTTTTTTTCTACCAACGAGATGTTCCTATCGGAACATTTTCACCAAAGATTCATCATTTTTATGTTCCGTTGGAACATTTCGTTGGTAACTTAAAATGTCCACACAGTATAACGTTCCTTAGGAACGTTTGATTTTAGATCTCTGCCCTTACAGCATGCTTAAACATTCGCATTAATCGACATCAAATATTTTTTTGGAGTTGTGGCAAACTTTTTCTTGAATGCCGCGATAAAGTGACTTCCCGTGCTGTAGCCAATTTTCAACCCCACTTCGTTTACATTATACGATCCGCTGTCTAAAAGTTTTCGAGCGAAGTCCATTTTGTAATCGAAAAGGAAACCGTAAACCGTGTCGCCGTAAATTTGTTTGAAACCCATTTTGAGTTTCTTTAAATTCAAACCAATTTCATCTGCCAATTCTTGCAATCCTGGCGGTTCGGCCATATTCGCAATAATGATTTCTTTGGCTCTTCGAATTTTCAGAACGTTATCTTCATCAATTAAAAACGGACATTGTTCTGCGTTTGGATCTTCGGTTCTGTTAAAATACAAACTCAACAATTCGTACCCTTTTCCTTTATAATAAAGGTTTTTTATGGATGGATGAAGATTGTAATGAAACAACTGACTCAAAACAATTGCCATCGACGGACTAATATTTCCTTCGTTATAATACTTTTTATCCTTATTATCAGGACTTAAAAAAGTAATATAATCGGCTTCTGCAGAAAACAACGCGTGAAATTTTTTGATGGAAACAATTACAGAAATCACCCAAGAGTTTGGTGCCAATTCTAAATTAAGCGGTAATTCTTTCTGCGGATTATACAAAAGCAGCGATTTTTCTTCTTTCAATTCTAAAGCATAATTGCCTTGATTGAATAAAAATTTGGCGTTGCCTTTTATCCCGAAGTGAAACTGTATCAGGCCGGTACCTATTTCGTGCTGTGCATAAAAAGGCTCAGAACCATCGTTTTGAAAACGAATCAGCGTAAAGTCGTCTTCAATTTTTATAACTTCTTGAGAACTCATAGCGATATTTTTTTTGGACTAAAATCAAACCTCCGTCAAAATGTTATTTAGAATGACTCTAAACAAATCGTTTCAAACGACTTGATTTTGCTACAAAAGTACTGCTTTTTGCATAAAAACAGATGTTTAGAATCAAAAAAACATGCAGCGATACAAAAAGTACTTTCAGCGTTACTTTTATCAATAGTATAGTAATAATTTTGTTGCACTTTTATGAAAGTGAATTTATGGAAAACAATAACGTACCGAAACACCTTTATTTTTACTCAGTTGGTCTGAGTTATAAAAAAGCTGATGCTGAGGTCAGAGGTCAATTTAGTTTGGACGCAGTGGCGAAAACGCGTTTGCTGGAACAAGCTAAAACTGAAGGAATAGAAAGTTTAATTGTCACTTCAACCTGCAACAGAACCGAAATTTATGGTTTTGCAGAACATCCATTTCAATTAATCAAATTGATCTGCGACAACAGCAATGGTTCTGTTGACGCTTTTCAAAAAGTTGGTTTCGTTTATAAAAATCAAGAAGCAATCAATCATTTATTTCGCGTAGGAACTGGTTTAGACAGTCAGATCTTAGGCGATTTTGAAATTATATCTCAAATCAAAACTTCTTTTATCCATTCAAAATCAATGGGCTTAGCCAATGCTTTTATGGAAAGATTAGTTAACGCGGTTATTCAGGCAAGTAAAAGAATTAAAACTGAAACCGAAATTAGCTCTGGCGCAACTTCTGTTTCTTTTGCATCGGTTCAATACATTCTTAAAAATGTTGAGGATATCAGCAATAAAAACATTTTGCTTTTCGGAACAGGAAAAATCGGGAGAAATACTTGCGAGAATTTAGTAAAACATACTAAAAACGAACATATTACTTTAATCAACCGAACTAAAGATAAAGCTGAGAAATTGGCTGGAAAACTAAATTTGATTGTTAAAGATTATTCTGAATTACATTTAGAACTTCAAAAGGCAGACGTTGTTGTTGTAGCAACTGGTGCTCAAAACCCAACAGTTGACAAAGCTATTTTAAATCTTAAAAAACCTTTATTGATTCTGGATTTGTCGATTCCGAAAAACGTTAACGAAAACGTGGAGGAATTAGAAGGAGTAACTTTAATTCACATGGATTATTTGTCGCAATTGACAGATGAAACATTGGAAAACAGAAAATTACACATTCCTGCTGCGGAAGCTATCATCGAAGAAATCAAAGAAGAATTTGTTGTTTGGATGAAAGGCCGAAAATTTGCGCCGACCATCAATGCTTTAAAAGACAAATTGAATGCGATCAAAGCTTCTGAATTAGATTTCCAAAGTAAAAAAATTGCTGATTTTAATGAAGCACAAGCTGAAATCATAAGCAACAGAATCATTCAAAAAATCACTACTCATTTCGCAAATCATTTAAAAGACGACGATACCATGGTCGATGAGAGCATCGAATGGATCGAGAAAGTCTTCAAAATAAAAGCATCTTAAATAAAATTTTAAACCATATAAGTTATATAAGTTCATTTAAAAACTGTGTTTTACCCAAACTACTTAAATTTACTTATATAACTTATATGGTTCAAGAAACATAACATGGCTGAAAAAACAATCAGAATTGGAACTCGTGACAGCGAATTAGCACTTTGGCAGGCACATAATGTCGAAAAGAAATTAAACGATTTGGGGTATAAAACCTCGATTGTTGCTGTAAAATCTCAAGGCGATATTATTCTGGATAAACCGCTTTATGAACTTGGTATAACAGGAATTTTTACAAAAACGCTGGACATTGCCATGATTAATGGCGATATTGATATTGCGGTACATTCTATGAAAGATGTTCCAACGGCTTTACCAAAAGGAATTGTTCAAGCGGCTGTTTTAGAAAGAGCAAATGTTTTAGACATTTTGGTTCACAAAGGAAATGCTGATTTTGGAGATAAACCAAGCACGATTGCAACTGGAAGTTTACGACGCCAGGCACAGTGGTTTAACAAATATCCAAACCATACTGTAGTTGATTTACGCGGAAACGTGAATACCCGTATGCAGAAACTTCAGGATAATGATTGGGATGGAGCTGTTTTTGCCGCTGCAGGTTTGGAGCGCATTAACTTAAAACCTGAAAACTACATTAATTTAGATTGGATGATTCCCGCGCCGGCACAAGGAGCAATGCTTGTTGTAGCAATGGAAAACGACAATTATACCCTTGATGCACTTTCGCAGTTAAATCATATCGAAACTGAAATCTGCACTTATATCGAACGTCAGTTTTTAAGAACACTCGAAGGCGGTTGTACTGCTCCAATTGGAGCTTTGGTAACTTACAATGAAGATGAAGATACTTTGCATTTTCAAGGTGTTTTACTTTCTATTGACGGAAAACAAAAATTAGAAATCAATAAAACAGTCGATATTTCAGAATGGAAAAAATTAGGTTTTCATTCGGCACAGGAGATTTTGAATAATGGAGGAACGGAATTAATGCAAAAGATTAAAGAATCCCTGAAAAAATAATGGCGAAATCAATTCAGATATTATCTACTAAAATATTATCTCCTCTTCAAAAAGAAGAGTTGAAAAAAGGCGGCTTTGATCTAATCGAAGCCGATTTCATTAAAACTGAAAATAAACCTTTCGAATTTAAAGACCTCAACGAAAGTCTTATTTTCACGAGTCAGAATGCTGTTCACAGCTTTTTATCTCATCCCGACTCAGAGCAGTTAAAGAAAAAAAATGTGTATTGCGTTGGCCTTAAAACCAAATCGCTTTTAAGCGATAATGGCTTTAATGTTGTGGCTTACACAGGTTACGCATCTGATTTGGCCGAAATTATCACTTTAATTTACAGAAATGAAAGTTATACTTTTTTCAGCGGTAACCTTAGAAGAGATACTTTGCCAAATGCCTTAAAAGAAGCTGGCATACAACTCAACGAAATTCAGGTTTACGACACCTCTTTACAGCCACAAAAAATAAAGACAGCTGTTGATGCAATCTTATTTTTCAGTCCTTCTGGCGTTGAGAGTTATTTGAAAGAGAATACAATTAAAAAAGAAGTTTGTTTCTGTATTGGAGAAACCACTGCAGAAGCTTTATCAAAAACAACAAAGAATATCATCGTTGCAGATCAGCCAACAATTGAAGATGTAATCGAAGACGTAATTCACGAATATAAATAAATTAAAGCTATAAGCTTTAGGCAGTAAGCCTTAAGCAAAAATAATTTGACAATACGCTTTAAGCTTTATGCTTTAAGCAAAAAGATAGACAAACACCGCTTAAAGCCTAAAGCTTAAAGCCTAAAGCAAGAAAAAAAATGTTAAAAAACGACCTATTTTTAAAAGCATTAAAAGGAGAAACAGTTCAACGTCCGCCAGTATGGATGATGCGCCAGGCAGGAAGATATTTACCTGAATTTAGAGCTTTACGTGATAAATATGATTTTTTCACAAGATGTGAAACTCCAGAACTTGCGGCCGAAATTACAGTACAGCCAATTCGCAGAATTGCTCCAGACGCTGCGATTTTGTTTTCGGATATTTTAGTTGTTCCTCGTGCAATGGGAATTCACGTAGAATTAAAAGACAATTTAGGACCAATTATTCCAAATCCAATCCGTACAATGGAACAGGTAAATCAAGTTATTGTTCCTGATGTAAATGAAACTTTGGGTTATGTTTTTGATGCTGTTAAATTGACTAAAGAAATGCTGAACAACGAAGTGCCTTTAATTGGTTTCGCTGGTTCGCCTTGGACAATTTTCTGTTATGCTGTTGAAGGAAAAGGCTCTAAAAGCTTTGATACTGCAAAAGGTTTTTGTTTTTCAAATCCAGTTGCAGCGCATACATTATTGCAAAAAATTACAGACACAACAATTTTATACTTAAAAGAAAAAGTAAAATCTGGAGTTAATGCTGTTCAGATTTTTGATTCTTGGGGAGGAATGCTTTCTCCTGTTGATTATCAAGAATTTTCATGGAAATATATCAACCAGATCGTTGATGCTTTAGCCGAAATTACACCGGTTATTGTTTTCGGAAAAGGATGCTGGTTTGCGCTTGGCGAAATGGGTAAAAGTAAGGCTTCTGCACTTGGAGTAGACTGGACTTGTTCGGCTAGAAACGCTCGTTATTTGTCAGGTGGTAACATTACTTTACAAGGAAATTTTGATCCATCAAGATTGCTTTCTCCAATTCCAACTATCAAGAAAATGGTTCATGAAATGATCGATGAGTTTGGAAAAGACAAATATATTGTAAATTTAGGTCACGGAATTTTACCAAATATCCCTGTAGATCACGCAAAGGCGTTTATAGACGCGGTGAAGGAATATGGGCAATAATAGTTGATAGTTTATGGTTGATAGTTGTTGGATAAAACACTATCAACCATAAACTAGCAACCAACAACTCAAAAAATGCTAAACAAAGGCCTAAGAGACGAAGAAAGCATTAGAATAGAGAATACTCTAAAGACTTTGCACGCTTTGGTTTTTGTTCCAAAGTTTTGGAATGCTGAAGATACAAGTCTGATCGATGAACAATTAAAAAGTTTTGGATTAAGTCTAGAAAGAACAATTGAAATTCCTGAAGAAGAGTTGATTATTTTGTTACAGCGATGTCATTTAGACTGGAACCAACAAGAACAATTTGCAGATATTCTGGTGAGTTTATCTCAGGAAAAGCAATTTGATTTCTTAAGAAAATCACTTGCCATTTACCAATACATCCAACAAGAAAGCAAGGTTTTTTCTTTTGGGATAAATTCGAAAATTACTTCTCTAAAAGACAAATAAAAATGAGTTTTACAGATTGGAAAATAGACCGAATTGAAAATATTCTTCCCGAAGAATTTTATAAATTAATTGATAAGAATAGAAATCATATCGGACACACTTTCCCTGTCACGCTAGCTAATTCTGACTCACCAAAAAATGCCGAAAACTTTATATCGGTTAGTAGAGATAAAGAAAAAAATAGTGAAGGATATTATTTTTACGCAAGAGAAACTGAAACCAATAACCTTATTGGTTATCTGTGTGTAAAAACTATCGATTACCGCATTTCTAAATGTGAATTGGGTTATTTTATCGACGAAGATTTTCAAGGAAAAGGAATTACCTCAAAAATGGTTTCAGATGCACTTGAATTTTGTTTCAATGAATTGAAAATTAATAAGGTTTTCATCTGCACTTCTGAAATTAATCTGGCAAGTCAAAAAATCGCATTGAAACATAATTTTAAACAAGAAGGAATTTTAAGAGACGAATTTAGAAATGGTGATGGAGAATTGCAAAACTCCGTTTATTTTGGACTTCTTAAATCAGAATACACAAAATCATGAAAGATAAATTTTACGCATACATACAAGAATTACAAGACCAGATCTGCGCTGGATTAGAAGCTGTGGACGGAACTGCAAAGTTCCGTGAAGATCTTTGGAAACGTCCAGAAGGCGGCGGTGGAAGAACTCGCGTTATTGAAAACGGTCCCGAAGGCTCGGGAGTTCTCGAAAAAGGCGGTGTAAACATTTCAGCTGTTCACGGAAAGCTTCCGGAAACAATGCAAAAAATGTTTGGCGTTGGCGAAGCAGATTTCTTTGCCTGCGGATTAAGTTTGGTCATTCACCCGAAAAACCCTATGGTTCCTACTGTCCACGCCAATTGGAGATATTTCGAAATGTACGATGAGTCTGGAAAAGTAATTCAACAATGGTTTGGTGGCGGACAGGATTTAACGCCCTATTATTTGTTTGAGGAAGATGCAAAACACTTTCATCAAACGTGTAAAACAGCCTGCGACAAACACAATCCAGAGTTTTATCCAAAATATAAAAAACAATGCGATTCTTATTTTTGGAACGCGCACAGAAATGAAGCCCGCGGACTTGGCGGTTTGTTTTTTGATTATTGCAAAGCAAATGAGCAAATGTCGATGGAAGATTGGTACAATTTCGTAACCGAAGTCGGCAATAGTTTCCTTGAAGCTTATGTTCCGATTGTGGAAAGAAGAAAAAATTTAGAATATACTCCAAAAAATAGAACATGGCAGGAAATTCGACGTGGCCGTTATGTGGAGTTTAATCTAGTGCACGATAAAGGAACTTTATTCGGATTAAAAACCAACGGAAGAATTGAAAGTATTTTGATGAGTTTGCCTCCACATGTGCAGTGGGTTTATGATCATCATCCAGAAGCAGGAAGCGAGGAAGAAAAATTGCTTAATGTATTGGAAAATCCTATTGATTGGGTTTAATGTTTTAGATAAATTCATACCCCTAATTTTGTTTCGCTCCGCTGGAGCTCTTGAGCAATATCTTGTAATTTTTGCTATAAATATTTCGTCCCTCTGGGACTGGTTTTTGATAAATTTATATTTGGATATAAAAGAACTAACATAGCGGAAATATTTTAAAAATAATTAATCTGTTTCATGGTAAAGCGACCTTATTGTTTAATAAATTAATTTCGCTCCGCTGGAGCTTTTGAACCATATCTTGTAATCTCTCTATAAATATCTCGTCCCTCTGGGACTGGACTTTTGCTAAATTTATATTTGGATATAAAAGATCTAACATAGCGGAAATATTTTAAAAATAATTAATCTGTATCATGGTAAAGCGACCTTATTGTTAATAAATTTATTTCGCTCCGCTGGAGCTTTTGAACCATATCCCTTCTAATTTCTCTATAAATATCTCGTCCCTCTGGGACTGGACTTTTGCTAAACTTATATTTGGATATAAAAGAATCCAATGAAGGGGAAATATTAAACTATAATAGATATTTCGTTCCTTTGGAACTAGGGTTTGATAATTTATATTGGTTGAAAAGCTCTGGAGGAGCGAAATATTTATAGCAACAAATTCATACACCCTCGATAAAGCTCCAGCGGAGCGAAATATTTACAGCAAGGCACGACATATTTATAGGAATAATTCACCTTCTTTCAGACAAAGCTCCAGCGGAGCGACATATTTATAGCAATAATTTATCCTCCTCGAAAAAAGCTCCATCAGATCGAAACATATAGCAACACGACATATTTTATCTTGACAATAAGAAATATTTATCCTACAAAATAAAATTATTAATTAGCTTTACCAATTAATAATTATAATTATGGCAAACACCTATTCTCAACTGTATATTCAAATTGTATTTGCTGTAAAAGGAAGGCAAAATTTAATTTCCTCAAATAAAAAAGATGAAATTTATAAATATATTTCAGGAATTATTGCCAATCAAAAACAAAAACTGATTGCAATTAACGGAATGCCAGATCATATTCATATCTTAGTTGGAATAAAACCAGATGTATCATTATCGGATTTAGTGAGGGTTATAAAAACAAATTCATCCAAATTCATAAATGAACAAAGATGGATAAATGGAAAATTTGAATGGCAGACAGGTTTTGGTGCTTTTTCATATGGACATTCGCAATTGACCAATGTTATTAAATACATTGAAAATCAAGAAGAGCATCACAAAACAAAAACATTCAGAGAAGAATATATTGCGTTTTTAAAATTGTTTAATATTGATTTCAAAAATGAATATCTTTTTGATGATGTCAATTTAAAATAATATATCGCTCCGCTGGAGTTTTTATCTTAACTACTTATTTTTAGCTATAAATATTTTGCTCCGCTTGAGCTCTTTATATATCGAGTAATTGTTATTATAAATATGAAATTAAAACTGATTTACATAGCGTTTTTTGCCAGCATTTTGGGTTGTTTTGCTCAAAACGATTCGTTGCATAATCCGTATTTTAAATCTTATGATGATAAAATTACTGTCAGTATTTATTATTTAGATACTTCGAATAGTTTCCAGATTGCTTCCGACGGCCAGGAACCGAAAATATATGTCAATCTAATTCCGAATAGGAGAGAACAAATTGGTTTTAATTTAAACTATAAAATTATTGACGTTAGTATTGGTTTTGCTCCTAAATTTTTGGGTGGCAACAAAGGCGATTCTCATTCCAAGAATTTTAATTTCAATACCCGTTTTTATTATAAAAAATGGATGCAGTCGTTTACTTTTATTAATCAAAAAGGATTTTATATCAGCGACAATAATATAAATGCACAGCTTCCCAATATGCGTACTACGAAAATTGGCGGATCGACATCTTATATTTTCAATGATAAATTCTCTTTTAAAACGTTGGTCAGTCAAAACGAATGGCAGACTAAGAGTTCTGGAAGTTTTATTCCGACTTTCTCCTTTTACTACACCAATTTAGACTTAAACACTCCCGATTCGTCTCCTGGCGATTTCTATGTGTTTACTTTAGCACCTTCTTATTTCTATAACTTTGTCATCAGCGACCGCGTTTTAATTGGTGCTGGAATTGCTTTGGGAGCTGGACTTAATGATGTCGACGGAGATACTTCTGCCTTATATCAAGCAGATTTTAATTTAAAGCTGGCTTATAATAACGATCGTTTCTTTGCTTTCGCAAGTCTTAATACCGTAGGTTTTGCTCAAGACGAAAAAGTCGATCCACGGTTAAATGATAATATTGCTACTTTAAGATTTTCTGTAGGCTACCGATTTGATCCTCCAAAAAAAGTAAAAGAAGTTTACGATAAAGTCAATGATAAAATCGGGCTTTGAGAAATCTAAAACCTCAAAAGCAAGAAATACGATAAAAATTGCTTAATTTAACAGGTATTTATTACAAATTAAAATTTCATTATTATGGAAAATGTGAATGAAGACCAATTAAATCGCATGCATTCCGGAAAAGGATTTATCGCGGCATTAGATCAAAGCGGCGGCAGTACACCAAAAGCTTTATCGCAATATGGCGTTCAGGAAAGCAGCTACTCAAATGATGAAGAAATGTACACACTTGTACATGAAATGAGAACCAGGATTATTAAAAGTCCTGCGTTTAAAAGTGACTATATTCTCGGTGCGATTTTATTTGAAAATACTATGGACCGTAAAATCGACGGTCAATGGACCGCTGATTATTTGTGGGAGAAAAAAAATATAGTTCCGTTTTTAAAAGTAGACAAAGGACTTACTGATCTTGCCAGCGGCGTACAATTGATGAAACCAATTCCAAATTTAGATGACTTATTGACAAGAGCAGTAGAACGCAATATTTTTGGAACCAAAATGCGCTCGGTTATTAAAGAAGCAAATCCTGATGGAATTCGCGATATTGTAGAACAGCAATTTAGAGTAGGTTCACAAATCTTTAATAAAGGGCTTATTCCGATTATTGAGCCTGAAATTGATATTTACAGTTCTGATAAAGAAAAATCTGAAGCAATTCTAAAACAAGAAATCATAAAACAGCTTAATTCTTTAGACAAAGAGGTAAAAGTAATGCTGAAACTTTCTATCCCAACAGTAAATGATTTTTATAAAGAGCTGATATCGAATCCGCATGTGGTGCGTGTTGTGGCTTTGTCTGGCGGATATTCGAGAGAAGAGGCCAATGAAAAACTCGCTCAAAACCACGGATTGATTGCCAGTTTTTCAAGAGCATTATCCGAAGGTCTTTCTGCTGGACAGTCTGATGATGATTTTAATGCCGTACTGGGCAAAACAATCAAAGAAATCTATGAGGCTTCGATCACATAAAAAAATCATTTTATGCTATAAAAAAGCCCAAAAATTAGATTTTCGGGCTTTTGAATTTTTATAATAACCGAGATTATTTCGAAGTCATTTCGTCTGCCAAATCTAATGTTTGTAAAATGATGTTTTTATCAGATTTTAGAGCGTTTAATTTGAATATGAATTTCAATTTATTATCGATTAGTTTCTTAGGCGATTCTGTTGTAATGTCTGAAAACTGAGCCGAAATTTTATTGAATCGAATCAAATCTGATTCTTTTGCATTTTTACCAAATGCATTTACGGTTTGTGCAATATTCAGTTTTCCGAATATGTAATTTTTGCTCAAGTCTTTCTTTGTTTCTTTTATAAAAGAGCCTTTTCCAGTATTAAAATAATCCATTGTGTTGGCAACAATGACAACCTCTTTGTCTTTCAGGATAAAAATATCACCAAACTCTTTTGTTCCAACAATCTGATAATGATTCCCGTTTTGAATTAATACTTTTTTGCGTACGCCCAGTTGCAAAAGTTTATCTCCAAATGTTGGATGCGTCGAAGTAAAAATTACAGAAAATAACGGAATTGATTTTTTTACTTTTTCTTCCGTAACCGTTTCTTCATAATTTTCGTCGTAACCGTACTTTTTGGTCATTACCTCAACATCTTTCATGCCGTACAAAAACGCGCTTAAATCACCGTCAAAAAGTTTCGCAGTGGCTTCTTCATCAACAATTGTAGTAATCAAATCTGTAATTATTGTAATATCTTCTTTTCCAAATTTTGGATTCTGGAATATTTCGGAAGTTAAAGAAGGAAAACTTTCTAAAGCTGCTTTTGTATTAATATGATAAGATGCGAAAGCCAATGGCTTTTCAGACGGGAAATAATTAAAAATATTTTTATTGATTTTTCTGTCGCTTATTTTATTCACAACCGCTGCAATCTCTTTAGAATATTCAATAACTTCTTCGATTCGGGCATTGTCATTATCAAAATAGAAATCAACATTAATTCCTTTTATAAAATTTCCGAAATTTTTCTGCATCGGCAGGAATTTGTCATAACCGCCAAATATAGCGGTCGGATAACTGTATGCTGAGTATAAACTCGAAATTGCTCCGCCATAATCTACCCAAGACGAAATATCTGCCGACTCGTTTATTTTGGATGAACTTGGTGCAGTAAAACCATTTTCAAATAATGCTTTTATAATTTCACTTTGCTTTTCAGCAAGATTTCGATCAAATTCTGCTTGCTGCAAAGTATATTCTTCATAAGGATTTCCATCGTATAGATATTCTTCTTGAGCCGAGTTTTCCATCGCTGCAGGTGCATCAATTGCTATTGGTGCCTCAACAACTTTCACTTCATTTTCTGGAACAGCTGCAGGATCTGCATAACTTTCGTCAGAATAAATAGAATCGGTTACAACTGGCGGCTGTAAATCATAAACATTTTTAGAAAATCGTTTCGTTAATTCTAATACAACCAGATAATTATCATTCCAAATCATGGATCTCTTTTTACCTTTTGGCGTAAAAACAGAATAATTTCCGAAATCTTCAATTTCCGCAATCGAATCATTGCTGTTGTCGATCTTAAATTCTTTGATTAAAAATTGTCTAAGTGCCTCTTTGTTTTTTATGGGAATAGTAATTTGGTAATACGGAATACTATCCATGAAACTTCCGTGAATTGTTATTTTCTGATCTAAATGTATCACCGAAGTATATTTACTGAAATCAAAGTCTGGCTTTTTACTGCTGTATTTGCTTACCAACGGATGATTTAGAACTTCTGAAACACTTACTTTTTTAGAAAGCTGGCTTCCGTTAAATTGTACAAAATAATCGTATTTGGATGTATTGATCTGACCAAAAGTCAAATACGTGGCGAATAATAAAAATAGAGTGTAAAAATGCTTCATAATTAAGGCTTTAATTGGATGGTATTATTCATGAGGGTCGATTTTTTAAGAACACTGTACATGCTTTGTTTTAAAAAAACGGTCTTTTTGTTTGCAGAAATTTTACTGTTAGAATTGTTTACAGAAAGAATGTCTTTGTCAAAACTATAAATAGCGATAATGCTGGCTTCTTCAAGGTCTTTCTTTTTCTTCGGGTCGTTTACGACTTTTTCTGGAATAGGATAAGAGGCGATTCTTTCAAAATTTTTGCCACTTCCGCTAAAGTGAATTTGATCACGCTGATTGTTGATTGTATTGACAACAGCATTTAATGCTTTTAGATTGGCATAATTGAGTTTGATAATGAAAACGTAATTGTCAAAATCTGTTTTTGTGGTTATACTTGAGATTCCGTCAATTTTCGAAGCTTTAGATTTAAAGTCTTCCAGTTTTTGGCTGATTTCCTGTTCGTTTGGGATTTTAACGCCATCGACTTCTTCCAGCCAGATTGCAGATTTGGTCTTAAACCAAGATTGAGAAAAGTCGATCATAAGAGTATATTCGCCACTTTGATCGTCGTGGTGTTTGATTCTTTCTGTTATCTCAAAACAACTTGTTAAGAGCAAACAGCAAAATAAAGCGAGAAATTTCTTCATTAGACAAATTTAGACGGAAATATTTTAAAAACCATATTTAAGTTAAACTCTAAATGGAAACCGAAACTTAAATCAAATTTTTAGATAATATTAACTCATTCTCTATTAGCGTAAACTCCTTATTCTGTTCCTTTTTCTTTAACTTTGCAGCACTTTCATAAAAAGTAAAAATCTACAAAAACAAAAAAAGAACAACATCAATTTTAGAAATAAAGATTAATCAATCTGCTTTCAAAATCAGGTCGCAATCTGAAATCTAAAATCTAAATCTAAATTTATATGTTTCCATTACAAAGAAACCGTCGTTTAAGAACCAATGAATCTATTCGTTCTTTAGTTCGTGAAACCAGTTTAAGTCCACAGGATTTTATGCTTCCTATGTTTGTTGCAGAAGGAAAAGACATTAAATCGGCTATTCCGTCAATGCCGGGAATTTATCGTCATTCGCTGGACAACACGATCAAAGAAGTTAAAGAAGCTTGGGATTTAGGTATTAAAGCGGTAAACATCTATGTAAAAGTAAGCGACAATTTAAAAGACAATAAAGGAACTGAGGCTTGGAACAAAGATGGTTTAATGCAGCAAACTATTCGTGCGATTAAAGATGCTGTTCCAGAAATGATCGTTATGCCAGATGTGGCTCTTGATCCGTATTCTATTTATGGTCATGACGGAATTATCGAAAAAGGCCAATTGATAAACGATGCCACTGTTGACGCATTAACTCGTATGAGCTTAAGCCACGCAGAAGCTGGTGCCGATTTTGTAGCGCCAAGCGACATGATGGATGGACGCGTTTTGGCGATAAGAAAAGCATTAGAAGAAAACGGACATCATAATGTGGGAATTATGAGCTACAGTGCAAAATATGCTTCGGCATTTTACGGACCTTTCCGCGATGCTTTAGATTCTGCTCCAGTTGACACACAAGATATTCCAAAAGATAAAAAAACATACCAAATGGATTATGCTAACCGAATTGAAGGAATTCGTGAAGCATTATTAGACGTTGAAGAAGGTGCAGATATCGTAATGGTAAAACCTGGAATTGCGTATTTGGATATTGTCCGCGAAGTAAAAAACGCTGTTCATGTTCCTGTAGCGGTTTACCAAGTTTCTGGCGAATACGCAATGGTAAAGGCCGCAGCAGAAAGAGGATGGTTGGATCATGACAAAATTATGATAGAGCAATTGTATTGCATTAAGCGTGCGGGCGCTAGTATTATCTCGACTTATTTCGCAAAAGAAGCCGCAGTTTTATTAAATAAATAAGATGAAAAAGGTTTTATTATTAGCTGCCGTTTTAGCGTTTGCCTCTTGTAAAAAAGAAGGTTCTGAGAACAATACCTCAACAACAGAATCGTATTCTGAAGGAGAATCGGCGAAAGCCAAAACTCCAGAAGAACTTGGGAAACAGATTTTTGAAGGAACTGGAAACTGCGTTGCATGCCATCAGCCCGATCAAAAAGTGATTGGACCAAGTATTAAAGAAATTGCCAAAATCTACAAAGATAAAAATGGCGATATTGTGACTTTCTTAAAAGGAAAAGGAGAACCAATTGTCGACCCGAGCCAGTTTGAGGTTATGAAAACAAACTTTGCCATTACACAAGCAATGTCTGATGAAGAATTGAAAGCTATTGAAGCTTACATTTATAGTAATTTGAAATAACAGCACAATGATGTTCCGTAGGAACATTTGATTGGTAAAAAATTATGGTATAATCCATTTACGTTCCATAGGAACGTAAATAAATGGGTTCGTCAATATTTTTTCTACCGACGAAACATTCCTACGGAATGATAACTGCGAATAATAACTCATATCTCAAGTTTAAAAACGAATAAAATAGTAAAGCAAAAGGGCGGTTCCGAAATTCGAAACCGCCCTTTTTATATTATTAAAATCGATTACCAGATTTTAACTCGTTTTTCTGGTTCAACATACATTTTATCACCTTTCTTAATATCGAAAGCTTTGTAGAAAGCATCAACATTCTGGATTGGCACATAAGCTCTGTACATTCCTGGAGAGTGCGGATCTGTTTTTACTTGGTTTTTGATCGCTTCGTCTCTAGTTTTTGTTCTCCAAACGGTAGCCCAAGAAATAAAGAAACGTTGTTCTGGCGTAAATCCGTCGATTAAACCTGGATTACCATTTTCTTTTAGGTACAATTGTAAACCATCATAAGCAGCATTGATTCCGCCTAAATCTCCAATGTTTTCACCTAAAGTAAAATGACCATCAACATGCACTCCTGGCAATGGCTCAAGCGCGCTGTATTGATTCGCTAAATCTGTTCCTAGAGCTGTAAATTGTTTCAAATCTTCATCTGTCCACCAATCTACTAGATTTCCTTCAGCGTTGTAACGTGCACCAGAATCATCAAATCCATGAGAAATTTCGTGTCCAATTACAGCACCGATTCCACCATAATTAACGGCTTCGTCAGCTTGGTAATTGTAAAATGGCGGTTGTAATATTGCTGCAGGGAATACAATTTCGTTATAAGACGGATTGTAATATGCATTTACCGTTTGAGGAGACATTCCCCATTCTGTTTTATCAACTGGTTTGCTTAATTTATCGATGCTTTTTTTGAAAGCCCATTTTGATAAATTTTTTGAATTATCAAAATAAGTTCCGCCTTCTGCAGTGCTTTTAATTGTTAAAGCAGAATAATCTTTCCATTTATCAGGATATCCAATTTTGATGGTGATTTTATTTAATTTCTCAACAGCTTTTACCTTTGTTTCTGGAGACATCCAAGTCAAAGAATTGATTCTGTTTTTGTAAGCCAAAATCACATTCTGAATCATTTTTTGAGCTTTCTCTTTTGCTTCAGCAGGAAATAATTTTTCTACATAAAGTTTTCCAAGAGCTTCTCCAACACTACGATTTACTACTGCAAGTGCTCTTTCTTCAGCTGGAAGTTGTTTTATTGCACCTCTTAATGTTTTGCTGTAAAAATCAAAATTAGCATTATCAATATCTGATGAAAGCTGGCTGGCAGCGCTGTTTAATAAATCCCATTTCAAATATTCTTTCCACTGCCCTACTTTGTTTTCTTTAAAAACAGTTTGCAAAGCAGTCATGTATTTAGGCTCGCTTACAATTACAGTATCCAATTTAGTAATTCCTAAACCAGTAAAGTATTCATTCCATTTAATTGCCGGCGTCAATTTTTGAATATCAGCAATTGTCATCGGATTGTATTGCAAACGGCTGTCGCGTCTTTCAACTCTATTTAATCTTGGCTGAGATAATTCTGTTTCTAAAGCTAAGATTTCAGCAGCGCTTTGTTTTGCTTTTTCTGGAGATTCTCCAATAAACTGAAGCATTCTAGCCACGTGTAATTCATATTTAGCACGTTTTTCTTTAGAATCTTTATCATCAGAAGTATAGTAATCTTTGTCTGGAAGACCCAATTGGCTTGGAGAAAGATTTACAGAATTTTTAGAACTGTTTTTATCATCAGCTCCAATGTAAATTCCGAAAAATCCAGAACCGCCTTCTTTTTCCATTTCCACTAAATATTTCTGAACATCAGCAACATTTTTAATAGCGTCAATTTTTTTCAAATACGGTTTAAGTGGTTCAATACCTCTTTTATTTCTTCCAACAGAATCTAAAACGGTATTGAATAAGTTAACAGCTTTTCCCTGATCAGTGTTTGATTTGTATTTTGGGTTTTTAGAAGCATCTTTTAAAACTGTCATTACATCTTTGTCAGTTCTTTTAATCAGCTCATTAAAACTTCCCCATGTTGTACGATCACTTGGAATTTCTGTTTTTTGAAGCCAAGTTCCGTTTACATATTTAAAAAAATCCTGACTTGGGCTAACTTTAGTATCCATATAAGATACATTGATACCTGGTTCCTTTGAGGCTGCGTCTTGGGCTTGAACTGCTGTTAAAGAAAACATTGCAGATATGACACCAAACACAGGTTTAGCAAATTGTTTTTTCATAAAAGTTTATGGTTTAAGGGAAAATACAAACATATTGTTATTATTTCTAAAATTGTGTTAAAATTCTAACTGGAAAATCATAAAGACACATAAATTTCACAAACATGAATTTTTAACTAATCAATTAGTTGCATATTGATCGTAAAAGTTACAAAAGGCTGTTAAAAAAATATTCGAGTAAAGTTTTTAAAATCTGCTTTTTGTATTTTTGCGCCAAATTATTTTTATGAAATCGCTTTTATACAAATACCGCAAATTCTTTATTGTTTTAATAGTGTTTTCGGTTGTTACGATATCTTTGTTTTACTCTGCCTTAAAACCTAAAAAGACGCTGCCAATTTATAATCCAGCCGATGTAAATCCTGAATTGGTTGACAGTACCATTCAATATAAAAGCAAATACCATACAATTGCCGATTTTTCTTTTGTAAACCAAAACGGCGACACCATTACACAGAAAAATTACGAAGGAAAAATATATGTAGCAGACTTCTTCTTTACCACTTGTGGATCTATCTGCCCAAAAATGTCAACGAATCTTGTTGATGTTCAAAAGGCTGTTTTAAACAATCCGAAAGTAATGCTGCTTTCGCATACTGTTTTTCCAGAAGTTGACAGTGTTTCTGTTTTAAAAGCCTACGCTATAAAATATGGCGTTGTCGACAGCAAATGGAATTTGGTTACGGGCGATAAAAAAGAAATCTACAAAATGGCCAGAAAATCGTACTTAGCAGTTAAACTCGGAAGACCAGACCAGTTGTACGATATGGTTCATACAGAGAATTTTGTTTTGGTAGATCAAAAACGCCGCGTTAGAGGTTTTTATGACGGAACAAACAAAGAAGACATAAAACGTCTTTTAGAAGACATCGATTTCCTTTCTCAAGAGTAAAAAGCCTTATTTTTAGAAACATTTAGCATTTGATAAGGTGTTAAATGCCTTGGAATAAAGAATAATTGCCTACTTTTGCAATCTAAATTCAATCTAAATAAGCTTGCAAAATACAATACACACTCTGAAAAAAGGCGAAAAAGCCATTATCAAAGATTTTGATATCGATCTTATTCCACTGAAATTATTAGAAATGGGTTGTCTTCCTGGCAGCTTAGTTGAATTACTGCAGATTGCTCCTTTTGGAGATCCTCTATATTTGGATATTAACGGTTCGCATGTAGCGATTCGTATCGAAACGGCTCGCGAAATTGAAGTTGAACTTATCAAAACCAATTTGTAATGAGTGTTCAAAATATCAATGTTGCCCTTATCGGAAATCCGAATACTGGAAAAACCTCTGTTTTTAATCAATTAACGGGTCTTAACCAACAAGTTGGGAATTATCCTGGAATTACTGTTGAGAAAAAAATAGGTTTTTGCAAACTACCTCATAATATAAAAGCTAATATTCTTGATTTACCAGGAACGTACAGCTTGAATGCAAGTTCGATGGATGAAAGTGTGGTTATTGAACTTTTGCTAAATAAAAACGACAAATTATTTCCAGATGTTGCCGTTGTAGTAACAGATGTTGAAAACCTGAAACGAAATTTACTGATTTATACACAAATCAAAGACCTTGAAATTCCGACGATATTGGTGATTAACATGTCTGATCGTATGGAAAGAAAGGGAATTAGTTTGGATATTCCGTATTTAGAGGAAAAACTAAAAACTAAAATCGCCCTAGTAAGTTCTCGCAAAGGTTTAGGAATTGATGAATTAAAAGAATTAATTGTTTCCTATAAAACCCTTCCAAGCGAACCCTGTTTAAATGCTTCAGTAATTGATCCTGAGTATTTTGAAAAATTACAGCATGCCTTTCCCAATCAATTAATGTACAAATTGTGGCTGGTAATTACGCAGGATGTGAACTTTTCTAATTTAGACCGAAACGAAGTTCGAAGCACTTTAACAAAATCACATTCAGAATTAAAGCGTTTGCAGCAAAAAGAAACCATCAAAAGATACCAATTTATAAATGATGTTTTAAAAGAAGGTTTAAAAGTCGACGCTTCGATGGCTAAAGATATTCGCGCCAAATTGGACCGCGTTTTAACGCACAAAGTTTGGGGTTACGTAATTTTCTTTGCTATTTTATTTTTGATTTTTCAATCGATTTTCAGCTGGTCAACTATTCCAATGGATTTCATTGACAGCACTTTTGCTTCTTTAAGCAGCTGGGTTGCAGCAGAACTTCCAAGCGGTATTTTAACCGATTTATTGTCTCAGGGAATTATTCCAGGAATTGGCGGTGTTATTATTTTCATTCCGCAGATTGCCTTTTTATTCCTCTTTATTTCGATTCTGGAAGAAAGCGGTTATATGAGCCGTGTTGTTTTTTTAATGGATAAAATAATGCGCAGGTTCGGACTTTCAGGAAAAAGCGTCGTGCCTTTAATTTCAGGAACAGCTTGTGCGATTCCGGCAATTATGGCTACTCGAAATATAGAGAATTGGAAAGAACGCCTTATTACGATCTTAGTAACGCCATTCACGACTTGCTCTGCAAGATTACCTGTTTATGCTATTATTATTTCTTTGGTTATTCCGAGTAAACGCGTTTTCGGGATTTTAAATCTTCAAGGATTAACCTTAATGTCGCTTTACGTTTTAGGTTTTGTTGCGGCAATTTTATCGGCTTATATTTTGAATAAAGTTTTAAAACTAAACTCTAAAACGTATTTTGTTGTCGAAATGCCGAGTTACAAAATGCCGCTTTTAAAAAATGTCGGAATTAATGTTGTAGAAAAAACAAAAGCATTTATTGTTGGTGCAGGTAAAATCATCTTGGCGATATCGGTTATTTTATGGTTTTTAGCTTCATACGGACCTGGAAAAGATTTTAACGAAGCTGAGTCTATCGTAAAAGAAAGATTTGCTACTAAAACTTTAGATGAAACTCAGTTTGAAAACGAAGTTGCTTCTCAAAAACTAGAAAACTCTTATATCGGATTAATGGGAAGAGCGATCGAACCAGCAATTGCGCCTTTGGGTTACGATTGGAAAATCGGAATTGCATTAATTAGTTCTTTTGCAGCCCGTGAAGTTTTCGTGGGAACTCTTGCGACTATTTACAGTGTTGGAGATACGGATAACGAATCGACCATAAAAAGCAAAATGCAGGCAGAAATACGTCCAGATACCGGGAAAAAAGTATTTGATTTCGCCACTGGAATATCTTTACTGTTGTTTTATGCTTTTGCTATGCAATGTGCCAGTACTTTGGCTATTACTAAAAAGGAAACCAATTCTTGGAAATGGCCGGCAATGCAACTGGTCTTAATGAGCGGACTGGCTTATTTTACCGCACTAATTGCGTATCAACTTTTAAAATAAAAAATTATGATTCAGCAAATTATAGCTTTCGCCATATTAGGATTTGCAGTAGCTTTTCTGATCAAAAAATTCTTTTTTAAATCTAAAAAGAAAAAAGACTGCGGCGATGGAACTGATTGTGGATGTTCTTAATTGAAGTTTGAAAGTTACTTAAACACTAAGATTGAGATCTTTTCATATTCGTTCGCTAATAACACAAAGCTTCGCAGAGATAATTCTTTGCGAAGCTTTTTTTTAAAGTTGTCTTTTTTTATTACTTAAAAAACTTTTACTTCCTCTTTATCAAACTTCTACCAATTATTTTTGACGAAATTTAAATCCATCAAAAATGTCAGAAGAAGATAAAATAGAAATTATAATAGATAACAGAGTGGCCCGTTTATTATAGTTTACGTTAGGTTTTTTATGCTCTTGTGCAATTACTTACTTTATAATGAAACATCCGGCATAATATGAGTTCGTGGCTTGATGAATATCGAAAAAAAAAANTAATGATTGGTGATGCGGGTGTAGCCTATGTATTTTATGATGCAGAAGAAAAACGCATAGAATTTTGTATTCAATGCTGTTAAACTGAAAAACCGCGAATACTATTTTATGTCACTGTTTCAATTTATTTGAAAATCATAACACAAAACAATTATGAATACAAAATTTGAAGAATATCGAAAAAATCTACAGGCAGAAAATCTGACTTCGTTCGAAGATTTAGAAAACCTGCTTAAACCTTTAATTAAAGAAGCTTTCAGTATTAATGTTCTCGAAGAATCAGAACAGCAAGAAAATAATCCTTTAATATCTCATTTTGGAGGAAATCCTTATTTTGAAATAGGCGAAGAATGGCCAAAATCTGAAAACGGAAATTATCAAACATTTATGTTTCAGATTTACAATGATGGAACAATTAATCTTCCCGAAAATATTAAGTTAATTCAGTTCTTTTATGATTGGGAATTGTTTCCTTGTTATACTGATGAGGATGGGTGGCAGTTTAAAATATACGAAAAACTAAATCCTGAAAATACAGTTAAAATTGAACAGCCAGTTTTGACAACATCTGTAGATTATTGCGAAGTAACCTTTAATAAAATCAAATCATTACCTAACTGGGATTCTATTGACCTTTATAGTGAAAAAGCATTTCAATTATGTTGTATTTTAAACGACGAACATCCTTATGATAGTTATATTAATACAGTTGAGAAACTTGTTGGAACACGGGACTTTGAAAGTCAAATAGGTGGTTATGCTCACTGGCTTCAAGGTGACCTTACACCACCAAAAGAAAATAATAAACCTATGGATTTACTATTCCAAATAGACTCTGAACACAATGCAGGTTACATGTGGGGAGACATTGGTTTGGCATATGTATTTTATGATGCTGTAACTAATCATGTAGAATTCATTCTGCAAGACTGTTAAATACGAACAAAACTGAAAAACTGAAACAGAAAACTTACTTCACCCCTTCCCACTCGGCATAAAACTGCGCTAGGAATGTTTCCATAAAGCGATGTCTTTCGGCAGCGATTTGTTTTCCTTTTTCGGTATTCATTTTGTCTTTCAAAAGCAAAAGCTTTTCGTAGAAATGATTGATCGTTGGAGCATTGTTTTTCTTGTACTCCTCTTTTGTCATATTGGTTACTGGAGCAATTTCAGGATTGTATAAAGCTCTGTTTTT
This sequence comes from Flavobacterium sp. Root935, assembly GCF_001429295.1. GTDB lineage: Bacteria > Bacteroidota > Bacteroidia > Flavobacteriales > Flavobacteriaceae > Flavobacterium. The sequence continues at coordinate 464,231 of NZ_LMJL01000007.1, forward strand.
AAATCCGCCATAATTGAATGCCCTTGCAACACCAATTGCACCGATTGCATCTAATCGATCTGCATCCTGAACGATATCCAATTCGACAGAAGAGAATTTCTTTTCGAAATTTCCGCCTTTATAAGAGATATTTTCGATGATATTGACAACATGCGTAATTATATCTTCTGAAACATTTTCTGTCTCTAAAAATGCTCTCGCTGTTTTTGGACCGATAGTTTCATCCCCATTATGAAATTTACTGTCAGCAATATCATGAAGCAAAGCTCCCAGCTGGACAACTGTTAGGTCACAAACGGTATCTTTTGCTATTAAAAGTGCATTTTTATACACGCGTTCGATATGAAACCAATCGTGTCCGCCTTCGGCATCGTTCAGTTTTTCTTTTACGAAAGCGATGGTTTTATTTATCAGTTCAGAAGTATTCATGAATTATAGTATTTGAATTTCTCGCAGATCATGCACATTAAGCAGATTTACGAAAGGTTTGTATTAAATAAAAAATGCTGATTGTTAGAGTTTTGAAAATCTAACAATCAACATTTTTCAATATCAAAATCAATTGCAAAACTCAATTTTAAATATAAAATATAAAATCTGCAATCTAAAATTTACAATCTCGCTGGTTCAACCCATTTAAAGATGTGTGATTCTTGCGGAATAACGATTCTTTCTGATATTCTTGCCATACGAGCTGGTAATTTCATTAAGTAATCGCGTGCTTTCTCAGCCTCATCAGTCAAATTGGTAATTTTATCAATTTCCCATTTGTTCATTAATTTCTGCATAATATCAACATAATCATTTGCAGTATAAACCCCGATACGCTGTGCAGAATCTGAAAACTGCTCAAATGCTGAACTAATTTTTTGTCCAGATTCTCTCAAGAAATGAGCCGGCATAACGATTTTCTGTTTCATCATGTATTGAAAAGCAAGCATCATTTCGCTTGGATCAACTTGGAAAATTCTAGTTACAAATTCGCTGTATGCATGATGGTGGCGCATTTCGTCACCTGCAATCATTTTACACATTTTAGACAACTTGTTATCGCCAAATTTCTTTGCGATCTGCGCTACTCTATTGTGAGAAACATAAGTTGCTAATTCCTGGAAACTCGTGTATACAAAGTTTTTGTACGGGTCAGTTCCAGTTCCAATATCAAAACCGTCGTTGATTAAATGCTGCGTAGTCATTTCGATTTCACGCATGTTCACACGACCAGACAAATACAGGTATTTATTTAAAAGATCTCCGTGGCGGTTTTCTTCTCCGGTCCATTGACGGATCCATTTAGACCAACCGTTACCACCGTTTTCTACTTGATCAACTCCTTCGACATCCATTAACCAAGACTCATATGTAGGCAAAGCTTCTTCGGTGATGGTATCACCTACAAGCGTAACCCAGAAATCGTATGGTAATTCTTTAGCAATTTCACGTAACTCTCTTACCTCTTCGAAGAAATTTTCTCCTTCAGAATTTGGTAAAAAATCAGACGGCTGCCAAATTTTTTCCACTGGAATTAAATACTGTTCAACGAAGCTATCCACGTTTTTTTCCAAAAACTGCATTACTTCTAATCTAATGTTTTTTATAGACATTACTTATTATAGATTTGGGTTGTACGTTTTAGCTCGGACTAAAACTTAAACCTGTTTATACTCATTTATTCCTTCTTTAACTGCTCTTTCAGTAATCTCCATAAGCTCTTCAAATTTGTAATCTTTGACAGCTAAAGCTTTATGAGCCGTAAATTTCAGGTGATTTCCTAAACCAACAGGAAAGAAACCAAATTTTACCATTTTCCAAGAATTATTAATACTCACCGGTACAACATATGCAGACGGCGCATATTTGCATAAAATTTTAAGACCGCTTTGCGCGAATTCTTTTGGTTTTCCTGTTTTGCTTCTTGTTCCTTCTGGGAAGATAACAGCAGATCTTGTATTTTTTTCGATATATTCAGACAAGCCTTTGATAACTGGTATCGCTTGTTTAGGGTCTTTACGGTCAATTAAGACAGATCCTCCGTATTTCAAATTAAAAGAAACACTTGGAATTCCGCTTCCTAATTCCTTCTTACTTACAAATTTACAATGAAAACGTCTAAAGTACCAAATCATTGCGACTATATCGTACATACTTTGATGATTGGCTACAAAAATGATCGGCACTCCTGTCGGAATTGTCTCTCTATTTTCGATTGTATATCTTGTTCCCACAAGATTTGTACATTTTAAAAGGCAGAAATTTAAATAGTCTACACTTTTTTTATGAGCTTGGTAACCAAATAAATTTAAACAAATCCATTGAATGGGATGAAAAACAGCCAAACATAAACCAAATAATAAATAATAAATTACCGATATTGGATAAGAAATAATTTTTTCCATGCTTCAAAAATTAATGCGCAAAAGTAATAAATATATTTTTAGACTTATTAAAATTGAAAACAATAACCGTTTTTCTGGTTTAATTGTACCTTTGCAGTAAAATTTGCAAATTTTTTCTGAATTAAATGAACTTCACTTACCCTAAAAACGAGCGTTTAAAAAGCAAAACAACGATTGGCTTACTTTTTTCTGATGGAAAATCGGTGTCTAAATATCCGCTTCGTTTGGTTTACCGTCAAGCAGAAGAAAATTCAGAAGAACAAACCAAAATTGGTGTTTCAGTTTCTAAGAAATATTTCAAAAAAGCTGTCGATCGAAATTACTTCAAAAGAGTTTTGAGAGAAACATACCGCTTAAACAAACATTTGCTTCTTGATAATCTGGATGGAAACTATTCTATTATGCTTTTTTATCAGTCTAAGGACAAATTATCATACACAGAAATCAATACCAAAATGATTCAGTTGTTTGAGAAATTTACAGCTCAAATAAACAAATCTCAAGATTCTGAACAGAAAAGTGAATCGTAAATTTCAAAACGTAAGATTAATAATCAAATTAGACAAAAAAATCGTAGTTTTAGCTCTAAATTGAAATTTTATGCGTCACATTTTCTTTTTATCTTTTTTGTTTTTAATTCTTTTTGGATGTAAAAAAGCAAACGCTGTAAATGACGAAGCTTATGCAATTCAAAGTGTACAAATGCCTGCAAAAGCAGAAAATGTTGCTTATGACAAAAAGCCAAGTCCGAACGATGCTCCGCCGCCTAAAGTAGATGAAAAAATCGAACAAAAAATCATAAAAGAAGCAACTTTAAAATTTGAAACTGATAATTTAGAAAATTCTTTCAGTCAAATTCAAAAAGCTGCGTTGACTAGTAAAGCCAGAATCATAAACGATTCTGAAGGAAAGGATTTTGCAACTGTTTTTAGAAATCTAACGATAAAAGTACCAAGTCAGAATTTCGATCGTTTTATAAGTGATATTTCTAAAGGTGTTTCTTATTTTGAAGTTAAAACTATTTCTGCTGAAGATGTTACAGAACAATATATCGATCTGACTTCTCGATTAAAAACCAAGAAAAAACTAGAAGAACGTTACCTTGAAATTCTAAAAAAAGCGAACAAAGTCAGTGAAATTTTAGAGATTGAAGAACAAATTTCTGCTATTCGCGAGGAAATCGAATCTAAAGAAGGTCAGCTGAAATATCTGGAAAGCCGAGTTTCTGAAAGTACTGTTACTATTGAATTTTATAAAACAATACCTGAAAAAGAAGGTGTTAAAATATCATACGGTTCAAAACTTGGAACCGCAATTAAATCAGGATTTTTTAGTTTATCCGATTTATTAATTTCATTATTAAGCGTTTGGCCATTTGTCATTCTGTTTTTTGTATTTGCCTATTTTATTAGAAAAAGATTAAAAAGAAGAAAAAAATAATAATCATGTATCCGTATTTCAAAAAGAAATTTATTATACCTGTCGCTGCTGCGGGAATGTTGTTTGTTGGAACCAGTTTTAAAGAAGATTTTTTTGAAATTGCCAAACAAATCGAGATTTTTACGACTTTGTTTAAAGCAGTAAACACCAATTATGTAGACGAAACGAATCCCGGCGATTTGATGGATAAAGCGATCAAAAGTATGTTGGGAAGTTTAGATCCATACACGGTTTATTTTAACGAACAAGATGTGGTGAACTTTAAAATCAACAATACTGGAGAATATACTGGCATTGGTGCTTTAATCTCAAGGAAAAAAGATCGCTTAATTGTTCGCGAACCTTATAAAAATTATCCTGCCGATAAAGCCGGACTAAAAGCGGGTGACGAAATTATTCAGATTGGAGATGTTTTGATTGCCGATTTTAAAGATGATGCTTCTCAACTTTTAAAGGGAACGAAAAATACTAAAATCAATATTAAATATCTACGTCAGGGCAAACCTTATACTACTGTTTTGGTTTTGGATGAAGTAGACATTAAATCGGTTCCTTTTTACGGAAAAATTGATGATAAAACAGGTTATATTGTTTTGGCGCACTTTAGCAGAAAAGCTTCTAACGAGGTTAAAGATGCTCTTGAAAAGTTAAAAGCCGACGGAGCGAAACAAATTGTTTTAGATTTAAGAGGAAACCCTGGAGGTTTATTGAACGAAGCGATTGATATCTGTAATTTATTTGTGCCGAAGAATGAAGTAATTGTTACGACTAAATCACGAATAGAAAAGCACAATAACACCTATAAAACTCAAAAAGAACCTGTAGATACAGAAATTCCATTGGCAATTTTAGTAAACGGAAGAAGTGCTTCTGCGTCTGAAATTGTTTCTGGTGCTTTACAGGATTTAGACCGAGCGGTTATTTTAGGAAGCAGAAGTTTCGGAAAAGGTTTGGTACAGCGTTCGGTTGACCTTACTTACGGAACGCAGTTAAAAGTTACTATTTCGAGATATTATACTCCGTCTGGAAGATGTATTCAGGCATTGGATTATGCTCATAAAGACAAAAACGGCGTGGCACTAAAAACTGATGCTAAAAATTTTAATGCTTTTAAAACCAGAAAAGGCAGAACAGTTTATGACGGCGGTGGAGTTTTACCAGATATTGAATTAGAAGAAACTAAAACCAGCGCAATTGCAACAGCTTTAATTAAAAATGACGGCGTTTTTGATTATGCGACAACTTACTACTACAAAAATCCGAATTTGGGAGATAAAATCCCAACCATAACAGACGCAGATTATAGTTCTTTCAAACAGTTTTTGAAAGCAAATAAAATCACATTTGATACCGAAACTGAAGTGGCTTTGAAAAACACTTTAGCGGCAGCTAAAAATGAAAAAATAGACGAAACAATTGCTCCTGAATATCAGCAGTTATTGGCCGCTTTAGAAAAAAGTGAAACCACTTTGCTGGATAAAAACCAAAAGGAAATTAAAAACATGATCCAGGAAGAATTGATTAAGAGATATCAATATCAGGAAGGTTTGTATCAGTTTTATATCAAAAATAATTCTGAAATTAAAAGAGCAGTTAGTGTATTAAATAACCAAACAGAATATAAAACGATTTTAAAGATGTAGTGAATGAAGTCAAATCTTGTGGAGTATTTAATTACTGTCGAATCATTTCAATATGCGGAATATCATCTTCTAAATACATTTCGCTGGTTTGTACAAAACCGTGGCTTTCGTAGAATTTCTTTAAATACAACTGTGCTCCGATAGTAATTTTATCTTTTCCAAAGTTTGACTGTATTTGAGAGATAGCTTCACGCATTAAATCATGTCCAAATTTTTTATCTCTGTAATTGGCATCAACTACCACTCTTCCTATTGAAGCGTTATCAAATGAAATTCCGGCATCGAATAAACGAGAATAAGCTACAATTTTGCCGTCATATTCGCCAATTAAATGTAGTGCTTTCTTGTCTTTTCCGTCTAAATCCAAATAAACGCAGTTTTGCTCCACTACAAAGATCTCACTTCTTAGTCTGAGCAAATCATATAACTCGTTTACATTTAATGCCTCAAAAGGCTTTATTTTCCATTTTAACTCCATTCTGTATATTGTTTGCTGCTTTTTCGTTGTTGTTTATTATAGAACAAGCAAAATTACATCAAATATTATCAAATAGAAATCCCGACTACAAATTGTAATCGGGATTTCTATTTTACGCTGTGCTGGAAATTATTTTTTCTTCATCACTATTTCCATGCTTTTATATTCTGTTCCATTTTTCGTGTCGTACATTTCCATTTTTCGTGTTGTTGGATCAACAATTGTATATACTTCTCTGTACGGCGCTTTTTTTCCAGTTACTGGATTTACGACATCTCCTTTAAATTCAATTGTTTTTGTTTTTTCATCATATTTACCAAAAGCGACCATCATACCGGTTCCCATATTATCGATAAAAGTGGTTGTATATTCTTTACTGGCGTTGTTGTAGGCCAATGTACTTTTGCCGACAAATGGCGCTCCCATAATTTTTCCTTGGTAATCTGATTCTTGATAACGCCCTCCTAAAATCATTTTGATATTGGCTACTGAGGTTGTTTTTTCTGGTTTTGCATTCGGCTCATACCAAAAAGTCATATCGCAATTCCATGTTCCTACTTCGTCTGTCATTAATTTATGCGGAGCTCCGGGTGTTGCATATGCCTGCCAGGCTTTTGCTTGCGTAGCAGAATCTACTGGTTCTTCTGCAATTGGTTCTTCAGTTTTAATGCTGTCTGAAACTTTTGTGGTTTCGGTTTCTGTTTTTACTTCCTTTTTACAAGAGATCAAACACAGCACAAACAATACTAGTGTTGCGGTTAATTTTTTCATAACTATTTGTTTTTATGTTTGTTACAAACAAAAGTAAGGAAAATATTAGCGTAAATTGCTTCAAGCTACAAGTTTCAGGTTTTTTGGTACGAGTTAGAATAATTGCCTGCTATAAGCTCAAAACAAAACTTTTATCTCTTATCAATTTTCACTGATTTAATAATTGCTTCTAACTCTAACATTAAATCTCGTTCTTGATTAGATGGCGAGTAACAAAATCCCTCTATAACCAAAAGACGATTATACGTTTTGTCAACAATGGCATAATTAATAAATGGTCCTGCCATAAAATCGTTTTTTAATTCCCAGGTTCCTTTTGTTTCAAAAGCATCTTTATTGTCTAATGTAACTTTTGAAAAATAAGGTGCGTAAGCTTCGCTGGTAATCATTCTTGTGTTAGGCTCGCGACCTTTAATGTAACTTCCAACTGAATCTCGCATACGCACAATTGAATTTACAACATCTTTTTTCTTGTCGAATTTGTGCAAAGGTATTTGGTATACTAGAAGACTTGTATTACCGCTGATAATTTCTTTTTTAAGCCAGATGAAATTCTTTTTATGCAGTACATATTCATATCCAGTAGGGATTTGTAGATCGATATGGAATTTATTTTTAATGATCGCTGGATTCAATAGTGATTTACTATTGTCTTCCTGAACCTTTTGAATTTCGGCATCACGAATTTGTTTGATGATCTCTGGAGAGTTTAATTCGATACTACAGATAATATCATCTACTGATTTTCCGTAGATACGGAATGTATTGTGAGGTAAAGCTTTGCTTCGAATGATTTCGAATTTATCTGATGCCGTTTTTTTAACTACAATAATGCTTCGGCTGTCGGTTACAAAACCTTCAAGCAAACGAGCAGGATATTGATTGATGGTAAAAAGCGGTTCTTCTTGTGTAAGTCCAAGAACTGGCGAGGCAAATTTATTTCGAATACTATCACCAACTTCTCCATACCATAGCTGATCGTCAATAATGATCGAAATGGTATTGGTTTTTCCTGAAACTGAATCGTTCTGCTTTTCGCCTTTGAAGCATGAAATCAGGAAAAATGAAAGTAATAGAAATAAAAAATGGGTTTTATTCATTTTCTTAATTTATGAAATAAAACCCAAATTTAATAAGATTATTCTATTATCCGTTTATTTTAAGTTTCATTCCCGGTTTAATGTCTTCATCTTTAATACCATTCCATTTTTTAATATCTGAAATTGTTACTCCAGGATATTTTTTAGAAATACTGTATAAAGAGTCTCCTTTTTTAACGTAATAATCCTCACCCATATTTTTAGAAACTGCCTTTTTCTTGAATGAATCAACTGAAGTTGATGCAATTGCTGTTGAAGCCGGCTCTTCTATTATTGGAGACGCTTTTGAAATAATAAGCGTTTTTCCTAAACCAATATTATTTGAAGTTAAATTATTAAGTTCTTTTAACTCCGCAATAGTCATACCGAATTTTTTGGCAATACTTCCTAAATTATCTCCAGCAGCTACAACATAGTCTTGTGGTACTGTAGTTGATTTTTCTTTATCATCTGCAGATGCAATTGCTTCTTCTTTGTCTATAACTGGACTTGTTTTAACTGGAGCATTTTCTTCAGATTTAATTTTAAGACTTCTTCCAACTGCAACAGCATTAGTTTTAATGTTATTCCATTTTTTTAACTCACTAATACTCACATTGTATTTTGATGCAATTGCTCCTAAATTATCTCCTTTTCTAACTTTGTAAAATTCGAAATCGCTATTGTCAATTGCTGCAGGTTTAGCTGCCGGCTTAACTTTTGGAGCATATTTTACTGCAAGTCTTGATGAAGTTGATCTAAATTCTGTATCGTGCTTAACGTATGCATAAATCTGATCTTCGTTGGAAACAAATGTTGCTATTTTATCTTTTGGAAGACGAATAAAATGTTGTTCTCCTTGATAGAAAGGAACGACATTCATTTTATAAGATGGATTTAAAAGCTGGATTTGCGATTGCGGCATGTCTAATAAATCAGCAAGTTGTTTAAAAGACATTTGATTTTTAATTGCTATTGTATCTGTTTCAAAGTTTTTAACAACAGCTCTTTCTGGGTTAATTCCGTGTTCTTTATGATATTCAAAAAGATACATTGTTGCTAAGAAAGCGGGAACGTAACCTTGAGTTTCTTTTGGAAGGTAATTGCGAATGTCCCAATATTTAGTTTTTCCGCCTGAGCGACGAATTGCTTTGGTAACATTTCCAGGACCTGAATTGTAAGATGCTAAAACCAGTTCCCAGTCACCAAAAATATTGAACATTTTGGTCATGTATTCAGAACATGCGGCTGTAGCTTTAAGAGGATCACTTCTTTCATCGATGTAAGAATCGATTTTTAAAGCGTATTGTTTTCCGGTTCCGTACATAAACTGCCAAAGTCCCGTGGCGCCCATTTTAGAAACTGCTTTAGGATTTAAAGCAGATTCTACAACGGCTAAATATTTTATTTCCAAAGGAACATTTTGTTTGGCAAAAGCGTCCTCAAAGATTGGGAAATAATATTCTGATAAAGCCATTAATCGAGAAAACGATTTTTTACGGTTCTTAAGAAATGACTTTATTATATTTTCTAAACCTTGATTGTATTCTATCTCAAAAGGTGATTTCTGATTCATTGCCGCTAAACGCTGTTTGAGCAATTCTGTTGGCAGTTCTTCATCGACAGTGACATCTTTATTAATTGTTTGAATGTCTTTTGTTAAATCGTCATAAATGTCAAGACTAACTAATTCATTCATCCATAAACTATCAACTTTTGTAGCTAACTGGTCTCTTTTGAATGTGCTTTTGATAGAATCTAAATACGACAACTTAATGTCTTGCTTTATCTCTCTAGAAAATTCTGCAGATTCCTGCGCGAACATCGACATAGAGAACAAAGCTGTAACCACTAAGGATATTTTCTTTACAATCATATAACATTTTTTTAAAATTCTGTAACTCAAAGAATTATAGGAACTGTATTTTTGCAAATCTAAGCCCTTTATCGAAGAAAACTATGTAAAAAAATGTTAATTGTGATATTTTAGTCTAAAATTGCAGCAATTCCAGGTAAAACTCTTCCTTCTAACATCTCAAGCATAGCCCCGCCACCAGTAGAAACATAGCTCATTTTGTCTTCAAATCCGAATTGTTTTACTGCTGCAACAGAATCACCACCTCCTACTAAAGAAAATGCACCATTTTCTGTAGCTTCGGCAATATAGTCCCCTAATGCGATCGTTCCTTTAGAGAAAGTTTCCATTTCAAAAACTCCTAATGGACCATTCCAAAGGATAGTTTTTGACTCTAAAATTACTTTTTTGAAGTTCTCTAAAGATTTTGGACCTGCATCTAAACCTTGCCATCCGTCAGGAATTGCAGTTACATCTACAACCTGAGTATTTGCATTGTTTGAGAAATCATCTGCAGCAATAACATCAACTGGAATATGAACTTGAACGTTTTTTTCTTTTGCTAATCTTAAAATTTCAAGAGCTAAATCTAATTTATCGTCTTCACAGATAGATTCACCAATTTTTCCGCCTTGGGCTTTAATGAAAGTAAATGTCATTCCGCCTCCAATAATCATGTGATCAACTTTATCTAAGATATTTTCGATAACTGTGATTTTAGATGAAACTTTAGAACCTCCAAGAACAGCAGTAACAGGTTTTTCACTGTTATTAAGTACTTTGTTTAAACTCTCAATTTCTTTGGCCAATAAAGTTCCGAAACATTTATCGTTTGGAAAAAATTGTGCAATAATTGTAGTTGATGCGTGCGCTCTGTGAGCTGTACCAAATGCATCGTTTACATAAATATCTCCAAGAGAAGCTAATTCTTTAGCAAAAGCTACATCTCCAGCTTCTTCTTCTGCGTGAAAACGTAAATTTTCTAATAATAGAACTTCACCTGGTTTTAAATCTTTTGCTGCAGTCTGAGCTGGTTCTCCAACGCAGTTTTCAGCAAATTTTACTTCAACTCCTAAAATATCTGAAGCTGTTTTTAAAATATGTTTAAGAGAATATTTCTCTTCTGCTCCTTTTGGTCTGCCTAAATGTGACATTAAGATCACACTTCCACCTTGTGCTAAGATTGTGTCAATAGTTGGTTTTGCAGCCTCAATACGTGTTGTATCTGTAACATTAAAATTCTCATCCAACGGCACGTTGAAGTCTACACGGATAATTGCTTTTTTATTTTTAAAATCGAAATCGTTTAAAGTTTTCATCTGTAATTTTTTTAATTTTTTGAAAGAATAACAAATATAGAACTTTTACAGTACTATAAATTTCAAAAAAGCAAAAATAATCGATCAATAAAAACGAAAACGTTGTAAATTATGAAAATAAACAAATTAATTATTAAAAATGATAAAAATACTTGTTTAATCGTGAACTGGACTCTGTGTACAAGGACAGTTACTGATAGATTGTAAGAAATCAAATCCGATTGTTATCGAGTGGGTTCCAGAATTGTAAGTCCCAAGTCCGTTAAACATAAATTGGTACGAATACGCAAAATAGAATTTAGATTTCATAAAACCTGCCATTGGTCCTGCTGCCAAAGGCTTAGGAAACTGATCATTTAAGAAACGGTAAGAAACTCCAATCCAATAGTAATCTTCGTAACGATTGTAACGTCTGTATTTAAAGTTAAGGTCGGTTGTCGAACGCTGGTCACTCGCAAAATACTGCAAGAAAACTGATGGTTCGTATTCAATTCTTCTGTTTTCCCCATCTCTAAATGTAAATCCAGAGTATACTTGAAAGTTTGAAAGTAAGTCCGGCTCAACTCCTCTATACTTGTCAACGTTTTTCTTTAAAACGTTATTGGCATTAAAACTAAAGTAGAATCCTTTGTTACGATACAAAGCACTAATATCAAAGTTGTTGTTTGAATTGTAGCGATTGTCTGTTATCGAAGGATCTAATGCTACTGGAACACCATTTACATCTCCTGTAAAATTGCCTGTTTCAATACGGAAACTATTAAAGTTATATGAAATACCAAAGGAAAGATATTGCTCTGAGTAATAATCTAAGATAAGGTGGTGTGCAAAGGAAACTTTTGCTCCTGTTTGTCTTGTATTACCATTGCTGTCATTGTATAAAGACAACCCTACTCCGGAACGATCTAAAATTCGAAAATCTGCATACAATGATTGGTTATCTGGTGCATCTTTGATTCCGACCCACTGTGTTAAACCATTGGCTCTAATACGGAGATTATCTCCAATACCAGCATAAGCAGGCGAAAGAATAAAAGGGTTATCAGCCAAATACTGGGTAAATACTGGTAGGTTTAACTCTTGGCTGTAACTTGTTGTTACAGCCATGAGTACTAAGGATAAAATAAACTTTTTCATTGTAATAAATTTTTTAGATAACATCATTGGGGCTATAATTTTGTTATCTGTATAAAGTGAAATGTCCAACAAATTCTCTATTATCTTTTGGATCATTTAGTTTAAGAACATACCAGTAATCTCCTGTTGGTAATTCACTGCCATGGTATCTACCATCCCATTTTTGACCAACGTGGTATTTCGCTACTACTCTACCATATCTGTCATAAATATCAAATGTCAATTCTTTGTATGCTAATGCACCACAATCTGGACCAATAGTATCATTTTGTCCGTCACCGTTTGGTGTGAAATAGTTTGGCATACAGAAATCATAGAATATACCGTGAACAGTTATTGTTGCCTCACAACCGTTTTTGTCTCTTACGATCACTTGGTAATCACCTGTTTTATAGATTCTATAAGTGTTAGATGATGTAAATGACTCTCCGTTGAAACTATACTCGTAAGGAGCAACACCTCCAGAAGCTTTAACTTCTATAACGTTTATGTCTTTGCTTTGGTTTGTTACGTCAATTAAAGCTAAAGGATCAACTGCATTGACAGTAAAGATTGGAGTTGGCACTTCGCAACCATTAGTGTGTCTTGCAACGATGAAGTGATCACCAGCAGGAACATTTGTAAAGATGTTACTTGGCTGGTAAGTACCATTGTTATCTAATGAATAATCAACATCTGCAGGGTTTGTAATTGAAGCATCAATTGTCACCACAACCATATTGGCTTGTGTATTGTTCACACAGTCATATGTTACCTCAGCAGTTGGGTTAAGAATTACAGCATCTGGCATGTTTTCAACGAACTCAACTATACAGCCTTGTACATCTTTAACATAAACTGTATGCTTACCACCATTCAAACCTGTAAAATCAAATATTGTTTGTGTAGCAGTTCCTTGAGTAAATGGTCCTTTTTCATTATCTAAACTGATACTGTAAGGAGCTGTTCCTCCTCTTACTTCAATACTGAATGCACCGTCTTTATCACCATCACAAACTTCAGGAATCATAGAGTTTGGTACTTCTGTTACTACAACCGGATTTGGTTGAGTAATTTCGATATCAGCTCTTACATAACATCCGTTTTCATCTTGTGCAATAATTGTATAAGTACCTGGCGCAAGTCTATCAAATGTACTGATCAAATCAAACTGATTTAAGTCTGGTGAGATCGCATATTTAATAGTCCCTGTACCACCTGCAGCTGTTACAACAATTTTACCGTTGTTTTCACCGAAACAAGAAACGTTTGTTGGTGTAAATACTGCAGTTAAAGCAGCGGCTGGTTCTGTAATTGTAGCATTTACTGAAGTTTGGTTACAATCTCCACTGTCTACTTTTACTCTGTAAGTTCCAATTACAAGATTCTCGAATCTACCATTATTTTGTGGCCCCTGAACTATTGCTCCGGCTGTATTTTCTAATGTATAAACGTAGTTTCCTAAACCACCTTTTGCGTCAGCAACGATAACTCCAGTAGCTTCACCTGTACATTTTACAACAGCGTTTGTAATATCTAAATCAACTGTTAGAGGAACTAAAGGATCAATCTTAATTTCATTAGAAATAAAACTAATACAGTTATTCGCATCTTTTACATAATACTGATATGTTCCAACTGGCACTGAGAAAGTAACCGATGAAGCAAATGTACCAGTAGTAGTGGCAAAATTAGGATCTGAGCTATAGCTGTATGGTGCTAATCCTCCAGTTGCACTTAATGTAAGTGTTGACTGAACATTACATGTTTGAGTTGAAGCTAAAACTAAACTTGGAATAACTTCTGTTGGTTCTGTAATAACAATCGTTGCAGAAGTTGCTTCACAATTAAATCCGTCCGTAACTTTTATTGTATATGTTCCAGCACCAAGACCGTCAAAAACATTTGATGCCTGTGGTCCTGAAGATACGATATCTGTTCCGATCGTACTGTTTAGAGTGTACATATAATTACTTCCCTGACCACCTGTTGGTAAAGAAACTGTTATGGTAGCATTTCTATCACCAAAACATGATAACATTGTAGCACTTGGCGTAGCAGTGAATGAAATTGGAGTCGGAATTACTAATGTCGCTGTTGTTGTTGCGATACATCCTTCTCCGTCTTTAGCATTGATAGTATACGTTCCTGCTGATAATCCTGTAAAGGCATATTGAGCAGAGTAATCAACTACAACAGCTCCGTTCAGAACTAATTGATATTGATAGTTAGTATCCCATCCACCTGCTGCAGAAGCGTAGATTTCACCGTCATTATTACCTGGGTTACAAGTAATTTCTGATTGAGTTGTCGTCACTGCCAATTGTGTTGCAGGCTGTTCAATTGTAAATAATGTTGCTACTGTACAATAAGGACTTCCAACTAATGTTGCACTAACTGTATACTGACCAGCTGTTAAATTAGAAATTGTAGTTACTGCACCTGTTGTTGTTCCTGTGCTTGAAACAGGACCTGTGATAACATAGTTAAATGCACCTGCCTCGTCTGTTGGAGTTGGCTGTCTGTCAACGAAAGTTAAAGTAACCTGTCCATCAGCTGTTCCGTAGCAAATATGTGCACTTGCAGGAACTGCATTAATTTGGAAAGTATTTGGGTCGTTAACATAGTGTACTGCTTTTATTATACAGTTTGTATCAAGATTAGTAACACTTACAATGTAATTTCCGATAGGTAAATTAGTAAAGATACCAGATGCATTATTTGGATTTCCAGCAACTGCATTTCCTGAACCATCAGTGATAGCATATTCTAAGTTTGCTGCTCCTCCAGTTGTTGCAACTGTAACTGTAATGTTTTCTCCGTTATTACAAGTAATTGCATTTGTAACATTAACAGTAATATCGTCTAAACTAATAAACGGATTAATTACATATGTTCCGGCATTTGACCCTATACATCCATTACTATCGTAAACATTAACAGTATATGATCCGCCTTGATAATCTGTTTCTGTGTAAACATTGTTAGAACCTTTGTAAACTACGACACCATTTCTGATGAATTCATAATTAGCATAAGTTCCTGATCCTCCTGTTACACCTGTTACAGTAATAGTTGCAAAATTGCTTGTATTATCTGTAGTACAACCGTATTGAGCAACGGCAGGGTTAGGAACAACTATCAATGCTGGTTCGATAACCTGAACAGTTTTACTGTCAGAACATCCTCTTCCAGAAGTAACTGTTACAGTATAACTTCCTTGAGTTAATCCTGTAAATACTGGACTAGTCTGAGGAGTACCTCCGTTTAAGCTGTACATATAAACAGGGTTATCGTTTATACCTGCACTTGGAGCGTCTAGTGAAGCTATGATTGTTCCGTCATTTCCTCCAAAACAAGTTACCGGCGTAGCTACAGCATCAAATCCTGTTACTAGAGTTGCTGGATCTAATTTAAAAGTTACATCTTCTGTACAACCTGTTGTCAAATCAGTAACCACAATTGTATGTGAACCAGCTGATAAACCACCGAATGTAGCCGGAGTAGTTGTTACAGTTGTAGTTCCGTCAATTGTATAACTGTAGTTACCTGTACCACCTGTAGCCGTAGCACTTACGCTTCCGTCACCGTTAGCACAAGTTGTTAAATCTACAACCGTATTTTGAATGTCTAATGGCTCTAAAATAGTTACGGCTGCGTTGAATACAAATTCACATCCGAATCTATCTCTCACTGTTAGATCATAAGTTTTAGGAACACTTACTGTAAATGTAAGTCCAGATTGGAATCCTGAACCAATGCTATATTCAAATGGTCCCATACCTGTTCCTGGTGTAACTACAATATCATAAGTTCCTGTGGTAGCATTTGGACATTGAGATACAGCTGCTGCTGTAAATCCTGATGGAAGTGGGTCAATAATGATATTCACTCTATATGGAGCAGAAATACATCCATTAGCATCTTGTGCATAAACATCCCATGCAGGTACAGTTGCATCTAATTCTCTTGTATCAGCTGCATCATATGTTCCTGCCGGATCACCTGCGTGAACAAATGAATAGGTGTATCCAGGGTTTCCACCACTACCTGCTACTGTTACTACAGCACCAGTTTTACAATTTGCATTAACATTGTCTACTAGAGAAACTATAACTACTGTTGGTTGTTTTACTTCTGCCATAGCAGTTGCTGTACAACCTGTAGCGTTGTCTGTTATATTAATAGTATACTGACCAAAAGAAAGACCTGTTAATGGAATTGTGTTTGCACTTGTTGACGTTGAAGGAACAAATCCAACACCGTCTTTGTCAATTGTATAAGTATAACTTCCCGCAAAATCCGAAACTGTGAAAGTTACTTGACCGTCATTTGTTGTATTACAAGTCATATCAGCAATCACTTGACCATTTACAACAATATTTGTAACTGGTGCGATTGGTAATAATTCTTCGTAAGTACATCCGTTAGAATCTGTAACTCTGAACATGTAATCTCCAGGTACTAATCCTGTAAAGTTTGCCGGAACAGTATTATCTGCTGTATTAACCGGAGCATAACCTGTTGTAGCTGTTCCGTTAAACTCAATGATTTCGAAAGTTAATGAGCCAACTCCATTTGTAGCTGTAACATCAACTGTACTAGTTGTAGCCAAACAAGTTACTACAGATGCATTGAATGTTAAATCTGTTGGTTTGTTTAGTGGTACAATTGGTACTGTTACTGGAGCAGTTTCACAACCATTAGCATCTTTCACAGTGTAAGTTACAGAAGGAATTGATCCATCATTAACTACTGAGAAAGTATTAGCTGTGTCATAACCTTGACCATTGAAATTATATCTATAGTCAGTAGTACCGCCTGTTGCAGTTACAACTATGGAAGTAGTTGTACTACATGTTGTATTTGGAGTAATTGCATGGATAGCTGTTAATTCAGTTGGTTGAGTAATTACAATAGTTGCTGGTGCCGAAACACAATTCTTAGAATCAGTTGCAACTACAGTATATGTTCCTGCAATCAATCCTGTGTAATTTCCTGTTGCATCACCTGTCGTGTTAACAACTGGTCCTGTCAATGCAAATGTATAAGGAAGACGGCCACCTGTTGGAACAACTGTCAAACTTCCGTTATTAAATCCAAAACAGCTTACATTAATATGTGAATCAGCAAGTGTTGGAGTTACTGTTGGATTTACTGTTACAGTAGTAGTTGTTACAGAACATGTTGGTGCATTACTATCTGTAATTACAAAATAATAATCTCCATCTGCTTCCACAGAAGCTGTAAAGTTTCCGGCAACACCTGTTACTGGTCCCGTAGCAGCTCCATTATGATACATTTGATATGTATATGGTCCTACACCACCAGCAATCGTAACATCGATTGTTGCGTTAACAGGAGCAGCACAATATAGATCTTTAGTTACTGAAGCACTTGCAATT
Organism: Flavobacterium sp. Root935; assembly: GCF_001429295.1. Lineage (GTDB taxonomy): Bacteria > Bacteroidota > Bacteroidia > Flavobacteriales > Flavobacteriaceae > Flavobacterium. Next base: position 481,733 of record NZ_LMJL01000007.1, read on the forward strand.
AATTGTTCTTGAATGATATAATCTACTTCATCAGGACATCCATTATCATCAGTTAAGATAATTTTGTATGTTCCAGGAGCACTAAACGTTGCTGTTGTTCCTGTTAAAATTGTTCCGTTTACAGTAAATGATTTTACTCCATTATAAGTTGTAGATAATGCATCTAAATCAACTGTTAAATTAGAACCAACAAAACATTGCTGTGCTGGTAAATTAAGACGTGGAGCAACATTATAAGTTACAGGTACATTTATTGGCCCTGCAATACAAAGATTTGCATCTTGTACATACACATCCCAAGAAAGATCTGTTAAATTAGTATCTACAGTAAGAACTGAACTTCCTCCAAATGTTGTTGGTGCAGGATCACCTGCTTTAACTACAGCATAAGTGTAACCAGCAGTTCCGCCAGTAACATTTGTAACTGTTATTTCAGACTCATCATCAGAACAGAATACTTTGCTAGCCGTTGCAGTAAATGCGATTGGAGCCGGCATTGTAATAGTAACATCTGCAGATTTAGAACAAGTTGTTGTAATATCGTTAACAGTTACTGTGTAAGTACCTGCTTCAAGACCTGTTAATGTAATTACATCTGCTGCAACAGTTGGAGCATTATAAGACAATGCAGCCGGATTAGTAGTTACTACGATATTATAGTTACCGCTTGCGCTGAAATCTGAAACTGTGAAAGTAGCTGAACCATTATTATCTGTTCCGTTTGCAGTGTTACAACTCACATTATTTGCAGATGTACGAACAATGTCAATCGGAATAACTGGTTCTACTTTGTAAGGTCTTTCAATAGAACAACCATTAGCATCTGTAACTTTAAATAAGTAAGTATTTGGAGCTAAGCCAACAAAAGTTGCGTTGTTTCCATTATCTAATGTTATCGGTGAAATAATTTCATATTTCGCATATGGAGTATATCCTCCGCTTACAGTCAAGGTAACATCAGCCACATTTGTTGGACAAATAGGAGCTGTAGTTAAAGCGAAAGTTATATTTGTTAATGGCTGATATGCTGGAACAACAACGCTACCATTAAATTGACATCCATTAGCATCTATAACATAATAATTTACTGTTTGAGCAGATGTACTAACAGTTACCTGAGTTGTATTATCAGTATAATATGTTGCACCTCCATCAAAATTAAATCTGTATGGTGATGTTCCTCCAGTAGCTGTAATTGTTACAACCGCAGGCTGAGCAGCATTGCTTGCATTACATGCATAAGCTGTAATTGCAGGCGTAGCATCTAAAATTGCCGGCTGACCTACAGTATATTGTTTTGTTAAAGTACAACCTCTTCCAGATGTAACCGTGATATCATAAACTCCTTGTGGTAAACTAGAGAATACATTACCCGTTTGTACATATCCAACTGGAGCTGGTGAAATCGCATAAGTATAAGTTGGATTGTCATTTGAAGGCAATAAATTAACTTCAATTTTTCCGTTAGTTCCGTTGAAACAAGAAACATCAGTTACAACAGCATCAAATGCTACAGGAGTACCTGCTGGTAAAGTTACCTCTGCTGTTGTAGTACAAAGATTTCCGTTGTCGGTCATTGTAATAGTATAAGTATCTGCTCTAAGTCCAGAAATTGTATTTCCTGAAATTACAATACTTGGATGCATTGGCGTAATACTATAACTATAAGAGTTTGTTCCTCCAGATGGAGTTAATGTAATTACACCATTATTAACCACACAACTTGGCAATGCCGTCTTTTCAGGGATTAATTTTAATGGCGCATTAATATTGATAGTCTTAGTATCTGTACAATCATTTCCATCTTTAATGGTAATTGTATGAGATCCTGAACTTAAATTGGTAACTGTATATGGCAATCCTGGAATGCTTACAAATACTCCAGTATCCACTTTAATTGAATAAGCTCCTACTCCCGCAGCAGTTTCGCTAACAACAACTCCAAAAGCACCTTCAGCCGCACAATTATTAGCTACACTTAAACTAATTACTGGACTTGGATCTTTAATGATTGTTGTGTTTAATGGGAACTCACAACCTTGAGCATCTTTAACAATAATATTCCAGTTTACATTTGTACCTGTTGGTCCTGGATCTAAACTTAATACATTTCCAGCAGCAAAAACTGATGGAGTAGCTGGAGCTACTGCTGAAGCAAATGTGTAAGGTCCTGTACCACCAGTAACCTTAATAGTCACTTGAGCTGGATCATCACAGTTTGCATTAACAGTATTTGTTATAATTGCATCAAGCGGTTGAACTGGCTCTGTTATTTGAAAAACTTCAGTAGTAGAACACAATGTTCCATCAAACTCTTTTACATAAAGAGCATAATTTCCTGGTCTTAATCCTGTAAGTGTTCCATTATATGCTGAACCTGTTAGACCAGTAGCTGATCCATTAACAGGTGGTACAATTGGTAAATTTGTCAAGTTGTCTCTAACTTCAAAATCTAATCTTGTTGCATTGTAGTTAGATACTGTGAAATTAATAATTCCATTCGCAGCACCATTACATGTAACATTCGTAGTTGTTAAAGGATTAATTTCAAGATTAGAAATTTTTGGAGTTTTCATCTCATAGTAAGATGGACATCCGTTAGCATCCACAACTTCAAAAACATAATTTGTATTTTGATCTAAGCCTGTAAATGTATAAGAAGTTGCTGGAGTTAAACCAGAAGTTGTACCAACTCCATAAATTGTGTATGTGAATGGTGCAACACCCGTTCCTCCAAATACTCCAACTTCAACAGAAATACCATCATCACAAGTGGCGCCAACTACTGTTCCGTTTAACTGTAAGTATGGTGGAGGCTGAATTCTTAATTTACTGCTTTTGAATTCACAACCATTTGCATCTACAACATTGATATAATAATCTCCAAAATTTAATCCAGGGAAATTATGTGCAATAGCTGCATTTGCAGTATTTGCAGTATAAGTACCAATTTCCGTCATAGAATTATTGTATAAATGATATATGTAAGGAGCTGTTCCTCCAGACACAACATTTACATCAAAACTTCCTGGTATAGTAGATTTACAAGTAATGCCATGAACAACAATATTCATTACTATTGGTGGAGGGTTATTTAATGTAATACTATTACGGTATTCACATCCTTTATTGTCTCTAACCACATAATTGTAAGTTCCTGAAGCTAAACCACCATAAGTAGTTAAATTTCCGAAAGTAACTCCATTATCAATACTATATTGGAAAGGTGCTTCACCAATAGGGTTTGTAAAACGTATTGTACCATCAGAATAACCATTACATGTAGGATCAACCTTAGCAACTGTTACAGCTACTGGTACATAATCTGATACCGTAGCAGTACTTGTTTCTTTTGTACAACCATTAGCATCAGTAATTTCAAATTGATATACTCCTGCTGTTGACGTTGTATATGGGAATGATGTTCCCGTAAAAGCAATTGGTGAACCTGTATAGGTTCCTGCGCCAACTTTAACTCTGTATCCAAACGGCGCTGCACCACCTGTTACAGAAACTGTAATACTAGCATCTGTTGGTGTAGCACAAGTAAGATCTTTTGTTAAAATCGCTGTACCAATCATGGCATCGTTAACTGTTACAGTTGTTGTACTTGTACAGTTATTGGCATCTTTTATAGTAATTGTATAAGTACCTGCAGTTACTGTAAATGTATTAGCCGGACTTGGCGCTGCGCCAGTATTAATTGAATATATGTAAGGAGCAACTCCGTTTGAACCTGTAGCTACAATTTGGAAAGTATTTCCTGAAGCTGTACACTGATTGGTTACTGAAGCTGTTACGCTTGGAGCTGTATCTGTTGTTAAAGTTAATGGTAAAACTACTGTACATTCGTTAGAATCTTTCACCCATGCAAACCATGTAAGTGCCGGATTTAAATTAGCAGAATTTGCTGTATCATATGTTCCAGCTACAGTATTACTGTTACTGAATGAATACTGATATCCAGGTGTTCCTCCAGCTGCAGTAATAGTAACTTTTGCTGTTGGAATATTACAGTTTGCATTAACATAAGCTGCAGTTGCCGAAAGTGCAGTTGCAGGCTGACTAATAGTAATTGATGTTGGAACAGTACATCCTGTAGTTTCGTCTGTAAACACAACGCCGTAAGTTCCTTGTGGTAAATTAGGAAGTGTAAATACAGCAGCAGACTGACCTGTTACAGGTGTTCCGCTGTTAACTACGTAACTATATGTAGAAGCAAATCCGCTTACATTGTAACGAATAGTTCCTGTTGAACCTCCATTACAATAAACATCATTCAGTTTAGTTGCTAAAGCAATCATAGGAACTGCCGGAGCAATGTTTATTGGGAATGTATCATAACATCCCCTTGCGTCTGTTACTTTGAATATATAATTTCCAGATGCTAATCCAGCAAATGATCCTGTAGCATTTGATGGTGCCGTAGTTGGGCCAGAAACAATTTCGTATATAAATGGTGCAATTCCTGTTCCTGCAGTAACATTTACAGTTGCTGTACTAGTAGTACTTGCTGCAGGTGCACAATAAATTGGAGTTGTACCAACAGAAGCAATTGCTGGCGGATTTAATCTATCAATAACAATAGATTTTGTCGCCATTATACATCCATTTGCATCTTTAACAGCATAGTAAATAGTTTGATTTGTACCATTATCAACTACTGTTAATGTGTTCACAGAAGTAAATGATCCATTGTTGAAACTATATGTATATGGCGCAGTTCCCGTTGTTGGAACAACAATTGTTACAACAGCAGATTGTTTTGCATTATTAGTATCACAACTGAAAGTTGTTGCAGTAGCGTTTGTATTTAATGCTGTTGGCTCTGAAATTACAACAGATGTCGCAGCTGAAGTACAACCTAAAGCGTCAGTTACTAAAATATCGTAAGTACCTGCAATTAAACCAGTAGTTGTCGGAGTTGTAGAAATCAGAGTTCCCCCTCTTCTCACACTATATGTAAACGGTGCTTTTCCTGAAGTTGCTGTAATAGTAATTGCTCCAGTATTTCCACCATTACATGATACATCAACTTTACTAGTTGTAATTGTTAATGTAGTTGGTTTTAATGTGACCGGAATATCAGCAGTTTCTGCCTGACAAACAGGGTTTGAAGAATCTGTAACTCTAAATTTATAAGTTCCTGTTGCAGTTGCCACATAAGGACTTGTCGTTGTAGTGTAAGTTCCTCCATTAAATGAAACTGCATACGTACGAGTTCCCGTACCACCAGAAGAAGCTAAACTAATTGTGGTGTTTGGAGTACAAGTAACATCCGGTACAATTGTCGGAGTAATTGTTAATTGAGGTGCTACAACATAAGTAGTTGAAACATCACAACCAAAACCATCTCTGATGCTTAATGTGTAAGTACCCGGAGTTAAACTGAAATTAGGTGACGGCTGATAGAAAATACCATCTTTACTATAAGTTGGAGTTCCTACATAAGTACCCGTAATCGTAATATTAATTGGAGTTCCTGTATAACATTGTGATGCAGGGGTATCAATTGTCGGAACATTTTCAGATTGAATTGTAATCGTTCTTTTTACTGTACAATTGTTATTATCCTTAACATAAACATCAATTGATGTAGTAAGAACTGCAGTATCCACTTCAACACCTGTTCCATAAGCTGTACTTGGTACAGTTGAAGGACTAGCGGCATAAGCATATGTGTATCCAGGAGTTCCGCCTGTTAAACCTGTAAATGTTAAAGTAGCTTTTGTTGTTTTACAATTGATCTTCGTAGCTGTTACATTATAAGTAATTGCAGTTGCAGCACTAATTGTTACAGAAGCTGTATTAGAAGTACATCCTGTAGTAATATCTCTGGCTACTAAAGTATATGTACCCGCAGCTAAACCTGTTACTGTTACAGTATTACCTGATTTAGTAGCAGTTCCCGAATTTGGAGTCAATGTGTATGTAAAGTTTCCTGAACTACTTGGGTTTCCAATGTTGAATGTTGCAGTACCGTTGTTTGCATTGAAACATAATTCATCTGTTTTTGATCCAGAAACCGTAATTGCAGGAGCTGCATCAATTGTTCTTGAACCTGTTGCAGTACATCCGTTAGCATCAGTTACTCTAAAAGAATAATTTCCAGGAACTAATCCTGTAAATGTACCTGTGCTATTTGCAGCAGGTGAAGTTGGACCAGCTGTTACGGCATAAGTAAATGGTGCAACACCTCCAACAGCTGTTAATGTAATACTAGTTGTTGTAGTGTTACATGTAATACCTGCTGGTGTAGAGAACGTAAGAGATGTAGGCGGATTAAATGCCGGAATATTAATTGTTTTTGTATTAATACATCCTTTTGAATCTTTTACAGAATATGTAATAGTTTGTGCACTGCTTGTATTGGTAACAGAAAGTGTGTTAGTACTTGTATAAGTTGCACTTCCGTTAAAACTATAAGTATAAGTTCCTGAGCCACCCGCACCAGAAACTGTAATTACAGTCGTTGGGCTACAAGTTGTGTTTGCTGCCGCTGAAGCACTTGCTACAACCGGAGAAGGATTGTTTAATGTTATAGTATAAACTGGAGATACACAGCCTTTATTATCTTTTACTTGATATGTGTAATTTCTCGTGTTAACTGAACCTACAAATGCATTTAGACCTGTAAGTGTAGGACTTGTACCAAAAGTTGTACTTCCGTTAAAGCTGTAAGTGTAAGGTGCTCCACCTCCGCCTGCTGGAATAACAGTAAACTGACCATCAGTACCATTATTACAAGCAGGATCTACTTTGTTTGCTGTCGCAGTAGGATTTGTAATAGGATCTACTACAACCGGAACACTAACAACAATACATCCTTTTGAATCTGTTACTCTAAACACATAACTTCCAGCTAAAGATGCTGTGTAAATATTAGATGGAATAGCTGTATAAGTAGTGCTTCCGTTTACTGCTACTTCGTATGTGAAAGGACCTACACCGCCTGTGACTGTAAGTGTTATTTCTGCATTATTAGTAATACAATCTAATGGTTTAGTAATATTTCCTTCTGCTTTTAATTCGTTTGCAATAACGATATTCGAAATTGCAGGAGCAATACAACCGTTAGCATCTGTTACAATAATTGAATGTGTTCCAGGACCAACATTTGTAAATGTATTTGAAGTCTGACCCGGTGCACCATCTAAACTATAAGAATAAGGTGTTTTTCCTCCTGTAACATTTACCACAAGCGTTGAACGATTAACTGTATCGTAGCATAAATCTGAACTAGCCGCCAATGTTGCAGTAGGAGGTGTTGGTGCATTAATGTCTACACGAACTGATGCAGGAGAAGTACATGAATTTGAATCACGTGCAACTACCGTATAAGAACCTGTGGCCACATTTGTAAATATATTTAAACTTTGAAACGGAACTATAACTGTTGTACCCGTAGAATCTCTTAATTCATATTGATAACTTGGTGTACCTCCATTACCTGTTGCGGTAATCGAAGCTCCGTTTGTACAAGTAGGCTGAGTTGTAACCTGTGCTGTAACTGTTAAAGCCGTAGGTGATTTTACTTCTTGGGTTAATGGAAATACGCATGTTGAAGGAGAAGCATCAAAACGTACTCTAATATTATAATTTCCACTATTCAAACCGCTGGCAGTAACAGGAGAAACTTTAGAGTTTACCCAAGTTGCTCCATTATCTAATGAATAATCGAATCCGTAAGGAAGATTAAAGTTTTGAGCAGAAATAGTAATTTCTCCATCATTTTTTCCATTACATGTAACATCTTTAAATCCAGTTACTGAAGCAGTAAATGCTTTATTAGTGTCGATAACAATTGGGAAATCTTTTTGAGTGATACATGTTTTAGGAATCTGACGTACCCAAATATCATCAATAACAATATCATTTCCGCCGTATTCAATACTTCCAGAACGAATTCTGAATGTTAGATTGGTATTGTTTTTTGGATTCAATGAAATATTAATAGGAACCCACTTTGTTCTGTTCGGATCGTTTGCTGCTTCAGCGATTTTACCCGTATCCTCAGTAGCTACAACTTGTCCTGCTGAATCTACTAATTCAAACCTAACAATTGGAGCTGCACCATTCGTACCTGTGTTTAATAAATTTCCTACATACAAGGAAACCATTACAGGTTGATTTGGGATAACATCAATAATTGGTTTACTATAAAGAACTCCGTAAGGACCTGCAGCCCCTCCAATATTTACTAATAAATATCTTCCGTTTGCATCAGCTCCATTTGTAGTGTGATCTTTAAAGTGATACCAAGCGTTATCGTTTCTCCAGAAGAAACTTGTAACAGAATATTGGTTGTCTTCTACAGAACGAGTTGGTGTTCCGTTTAATGAACAAGTATAAGGAGGATTAACTCTTTGGTCATTGAAACAATATGCTGATGCAATACCTGGAGTTGTAGTGGTTCCACCAGAACCAAAATCTTCTAATAATAAATTACTATAAGTAGGTACTGAAGTTAAATTATATTTTACTGAAATAGTATGCGCACCAGATGGAACATTAACAAATACATTCGAAGGTGTATTTGTATTTAGTACGTTATCTATATAGTACTCATAAGCATAATTATTTCCTCCGCCGCTTGTTACCGTAACCGTACTTGTTGCTGTTCCGTTACAGTTAAAAACTGGTGGAGCAACAGATATTGTTGGGTCAGCAGGTTTTGGATCTAAAATCACTCCTGGCATACTGTATATACAGCCTTTAGAATCTTTAATGTAAAGTGTATATGTTCCTGGAGCAACATAAGCTTCGTTTGAAGCTCCATAGCTTGTACCTCCATCAAAACTATAAGTATAAGGAGCTGTTCCTCCTTGAGGGTTTGTAATTCTTACTTTACCAAATCCGTTACCAGAAGGATCACAGCCTGCCAATTCAGAAACACCCGCTGATGCTGATAAAGCATTTGCTGGAGCTGTGATCGTAATTGGTGTCGCAGGATCAGTACAAGTTACTCCTGACATTGTATAACGTACTACAACATTATAACCACCTGCAGCAACATTAGGGAATACAGGATTGTTACTAAAGGTTGCGCCATTATCTATACTATATTCTAAAGTATATCCATTAGCATTAGTAACATTTACGTTAATTTGAGAAGTTCCGCCACTACAGTTAATCTCAGCTGCAGTTACAGTATATGTTGGTTTCGGATTTGCAGTAACTGTAATAGATGTTGTTCCGCTGCAATTATTAGCATCAACAACTCTAATATCATATTTGCCAGGTCCTGTAACAGCGATTTCATTTGATAATTGGAATGAACTTGATCCGTTTATAAAATGATAATACGGTGCAGTTCCACCTGTCGTTGTTACTACTATTTTTCCATTAGCACAAGCTGTCAACGGAACGGTTAGAGCTGCCGTTGGAGTTAATCCTGCTGGAACCGGATTTACAGTAACTCTTACCGTTTTATCACAAAACGGCGCTGGTGTAGCACCTACTGGTCCGTTAGTAACTCTAATATCATAATCTCCTGATGATAAATTTGCAAAGGTATAATCTGAATTTGATGTTGGCCCAAAGCTATTTACCAAAGTACCTCCACTAGTGTAGATATAATAATAGTATTGTGGGTCGATATTTTGTGCACCAACTTTAATACTTCCTTTATCCGTTTTACATGTTGGCTGAGTTATCGCTGTACTAATGCTTAAATCTCTGCTTCTGATCAAAATACCTGGAACAGTAAAAATACAAGGATTAGTAGTTACGCCAATCTGTCTGATATGAACAGTATATGAATTTGGAGAAGTTATTGGGAATACGTTGCTAGTCTGATAAGCACCAGGAGTTCCGTTAGGATCTGTACTAATAGCATATTCGTATCCTGCAGGAACGCTGCCAATTGTAATACTTCCAGGAGCACCACAAATAATATCCTTATGAGTTTCTGTTGGTGTTAAAGAATTGCTGTATACATTAAAATAAAAACGGTTAAAGCATCCTCCAGCATAGTTTAATGTTAAACGAAATTGTCCTGCCTGATTCGCAGTATAACTTGGTCCACTTTTTACAGTAGTCCATTTACATGAAGCACTTTCATTAGCACAATTTTGATTTGTTACTGCTGTACAGCTTGCTTCATTTAATTTTTCCCAAACAATACTTGTCGCATCCGAAATATTTAATGTAATTACTTTCGAAGCGTTTCCACCACATAAGAAAATGTTTGGCAATTTTTTTCCATCATTTGAACAAGTTACCACCTGATCTGCAAAAGGTATTACCGGATTTTCTACAGTATTACCAAATCTCGTTACAACAAATGACTGATAAATTGATCTACAAGGAGCAGCAGCCAAATTGTACACATAATAAGTACCAGGATTTTTTACATTCAATACTTGTCCTTTTCCTATCTCTTTTGTACGTGCTTCATCACTATACCAAGTATAATCACTATAACCATTTGCTGCAGTTAGATTAATACTATCACCACAAAGCGTAACGTTGTCTGTATACTTACATCCGTCAACCCCTACTAAAAAGTTAGTTGCTTTTGGAACTAAGATACATCCTGTATTGGTATTAACACTCGGGTCATCAGAAATTGTGAAAGCTGTATTCTGTGTTCCTTTGTAAGTTGCATATGCAGAGTTGTCAATACTATTAGAACAAGCCTCACTTAACATATGACAATCTGGAACAACCTGAACTTTAAAGCTGATTACCTTTTCAGGGTCACCAATTTTAACCACACTATTATCAACCTTGAAAACAATGTTTCTTGTAGCTGCGTTATAACTTTGAACAGTTACTCCGGTTGGCAATGAAACAATATCTGCCGGGTAATTAAAAATAATATTTATAGGCAATTGATCTCTAATAGTAAATGATGTCGCATTATCATTTCCTGTATTTTTAAAACCAATTTCATAATTTAATTGTTGCCCTAAAGTAACATTTTGACCACCAATATTATCTCCCTTAGCATTCTTTACAATTTTGGTTAAAACAATTTTTGGCTCAATAATTTCAACATTGAATGCATTAAAGAATAGCCCATAACCATCTCCACTTGTCGTAAGTTTTAACTGTGCCGAAGTATCGTTATTTTTAATGACACTTCCTCCTGGGTTTGCCGAGGTTGCGGGATTGGGAACATTCAGAATACCTGCTTCGAAACCTAAAGTATTTCCACTGGCAGGAGTTCTGTCAGTGAAAGGTCCATTAGTATCATTAATTGTACTATTAAAAAAGTTGTCAATCGGACGTTGTGCGGTTGAAATATCAGTGTTATTAATAGAATATCTATCACCTGTTAAGTTAACGTCTCCCTCTAAAGCCGCAAAAGCTAATTTTGCTTTTACAGTACCTGTTGGGATCGTTTTAAAACCTGAAATGTTATAAGTTACTGGTCCACTACTAGCCTGAATCCATCTGAAACCATCAAACGTAGTAATGTATTTTGCTGAAGATTTAGGATCCTCATAAACAACAAATAAATTCCAACCAGCAGAAAAACCTCCATTGATTTTTCCTCTTGCCGAAATAATATTTGCAACTGTATAAGTTCCTTCTGGATCTGTTAGTCCTTGTACTAATGATGTCAAATCGTAATAATATGCATAAGGCATCTGATCACCATTTGAAGTAGAAGGGTAATAGTCATAAATCAACTGACCCGTAATATCAGTATAAGCGGTTTGATTGGGTAGTTTAATTTTAATAGAACCCAGGTTACTTCTGTTAACCGTTTTATCATCAACCGATCCTTTGCTGTAAATACCAGCCCAATAAAGTCCAGCGTAAACAACTTTATAACATTCCCTGCTTGCTGTTGGAATTGTTAATTTTGCCGAACTTGAACTAAATGTACTGGCATCACCATCGATGTCAATATATTGCATGTTAAGGTCGTTGTTGTTTTGGTTTGTTGCATTAAAGGCATCGTTCGCACGCTCATTATCCTTAACATCTCTATTCAAAATATTGTTACCAATCAAAAGCATATCTCCTTTTAAACTCGTATCAAAACGAGGGGTGAAATTCTTTTGAGAGTAAATAACAAAACTTTGAATACAAAGTAATACAGCTAAAACTAATTTTAAAGTAGTAGGTTTCTTCATTTTTCTATGGTTTCAGTTTAACGGCTGTTTTTTAAAGGGGCATTTAAAAAACAGCATATACTCTTTATTAAAATTTACTTTATGTTCCTCTTCTTTTTTCAAAGAAGCCGCATCTATATAATTAATTCTTCTTCTAATTCTCAACTTTTACTATAGCCATTTTGCCGTTATATGGTTTAGTTCCTTTCGCTTCTAATGCTTTGGTTGCCTCTTGTAAACCATCATACTTTTCGTAATAGATATAGTATTTACTTGTGGCTACATTGTAAAAGAAATTTACATCTGAACGTCCTGAAGCAACCGCTTTAGTCAAGAACTCATCACGTTTCTCTACACTGTTATGCACCGCAATAATTAAATAATAACCACTATCAGAATTTTTAATATTCTTAATAATCTGCATATTTGACTGCTCTTCACCAAAATCAAAATCATTTGCCGTCAATGGGGTACTGCTTAATTTAGTCGTTTCTTTAATACGTTTAAGAGCAGCAATGTCCTGCGCGTATCTTCCTTGATCATTCTCGTAAGCTGCACGTTTAATTCTACGTTTACGCTCAATTTCTGTCTCTGTTTTAATACGCTCTAAGTCGGCTAATAAGGCAGCGCCTTCTTTTTCCATTCTTAATTGAGCCGCTTTCAGCTCGTTTATCTTATCCAGATACGCTTTGTTTAACGGATCGTTTTTAGGGAATTTTTTAAGTCTCTCGTTATAAAGATTAGTCAGCTTATTGATTTCATTTTTCATGCTGTTATTTGCTTCAGCAATCTGTAATTTTAAAGCTTCAATCTGACTGTTTTCTGCCGCAACACTTTTGAAAGGTTTTGGCTCTCTATAAATTCCTTTTTCACTTAAATCATTCTCTTCTTTTAAATCACTTAAGTCTTTTTGTTTATTAGCAACAGTTGCTGTGAATTGTGCTAATAAATCATTTTGTGCTTTACTTGTATCATCAATAGATTTCGTCAAATCATCAATTGCTTTAGCAGTAGCATCTTTAGCTGAAGCTGCAAGAGCAGCTGCTTCTGCATCGGCTTTCGCTTTTTCTGCTGCTAATTTTGCCTGACGATCTTCTTCTTCTCTAAGTCTTCTTGTTTCTTCTTCCGCTTTTAATTTCTCTGTAGCTTCTGCATCAGCTTTCGCTTTTGCATCGGCAAGAAGTTTTGCTTGAAGAGCAGCCATATCTGCTTTCGCTTTTGCATCAGCTGCAAGTTTAGCTTCTAATGCTTCAGCATCTGCTTTTGCTTTTGCATCGGCTGCTAATTTAGCTTGACGCGCTTCTTCATCAAGTTTCGCTTTAGCTTCTGCGGCTTGTTGTACCTTTAATGCTTCTGCATCTGCTTTTGCTTTGGCATCCGCAGCAAGTTTAGCTTGTAATGCTTNCTGACGTGCTTCTTCTTCAACTTTTGCTTTAGCTTCAGCAGCTTGTTGTGCTTTTAATGCTTCAGCATCCGCTTTTGCTTTTGCATCAGCCGCTAATTTAGCCTGACGCGCTTCTTCCTCTTCTTGTAATTTTTTCGCTTCTGCATCGGCTTTTGCTTTTGCTGTAGCTTCTGCGTCTGCTTTAACTTTTGCATCAGCCAATAATTTTGCTTGAAGAGCAGCCATATCTGCTTTTGCTTTAGCATCAGCGGCAAGTTTAGCTTCTAATGCTTCCGCATCAGCTTTTGCTTTTGCATCGGCTGCTAATTTAGCTTGACGTGCTTCTTCTTCAACTTTTGCTTTAGCTTCTGCGGCTTGTTGTGCCTTTAATGCTTCTGCATCTGCTTTTGCTTTGGCATCCGCAGCAAGTTTAGCTTGTAATGCTT
>NZ_LMJL01000007.1:495678-495811 GCF_001429295.1 Flavobacterium sp. Root935
TGCTTTCGCTTTTGCGTCGGCAGCAAGTTTAGCTTGTAACGCTTCGGCGTCAGCTTTTGCTTTCGCATCTGCAGCTAATTTAGCTTGACGTGCCTCTTCCGCTTCTTGTAATTTTTTCGCTTCTGCTTCTGCT
>NZ_LMJL01000007.1:495818-542210 GCF_001429295.1 Flavobacterium sp. Root935
GGCTTTAACTCTGGCGTCAGCAATTAGTTTTGCTTGTAGAGCTTCCATATCTGCTTTTGCTTTTGCATCTGCAGCCAATCTAGCTTTTTCAGCTTCTGCATCGGCTTTTGCCGCAGCTTCTGCAGCTAGTCTTGCTTGTTGTGCTTCGGCTTCCGCTTTTGCTTTATTATCTGCTTCTAATTTTGCTTTTGCTGCAGCTTCGGCATCGGCTTTCGCTTTTGCATCTGCAACAAGTTTCGCTTGAAGTGCTTCAGCATCTGATTTCGCTTTTGCTTCTGCAGCTAATTGTGCTTGACGAGCATCTTCTGCTTGTTTCAATTTCAATGCTTCCGCATCGGCTTTTGCTTTTGCTTCAGCAGCAATTAGAGCTTGTCTTGCCTCTTCATCTGCTTTTGCTTTTGCATCGGCAGCTAATTTTTCTTTAAGAGCAGCTTCCTCTGCAGCTTTTGCTTTTGCATCGGCAGCAATTTTTGCCTTATTAGCAGCATCAATAGATGCTTTAGTTTTTGCTTCAGCTGCGGCTTTTGCTTTTGCTTCTGCAGCTAATCTAGCTTGTAATGCATCTGAGTCTGCTTTCGCTTTTGCATCGGCAGCAAGAATTGACTGCATATCTGCAGCTTCTGCTTTCGCTTTTGCATCGGCTTTACGTTTTGCTTCAGCAGCTTCTGCTTTCGCTTTATTATCTTCAATTAATTTTAATCTTGCAGCCTCAGCATCTGCCTTAGCTTTTTCTGCTGCTGCCAGTCTAGCTTGTCTTGCAGCTTCGGCATCAGCTTTTACTTTTTCAGCAGCGGCTAACCTTGCTTTAGCAGCAGCTTCTGCATCTGCTTTTGCTTTATCTGCAGCTAATTGTGCAGCTGTTTTTTGCGGAGCGGCTACTGGTTTTGCAGCGGCAGCTTTTGCTTTCTCAGCAGCTTCAGCATCGGCTTTTGCTTTTGCATCTGCAGCTAATTTTAATTTCATTGCTTCCGCGTCTGCCTTAGCTTTGTCAGCTGCAAGTTGTGCCTGTGTTTTTTGCGGAGTTGCAACAGCAGCTTTCGCTTTTGCGGCAGCTTCAGCATCAGCTTTTGCTTTTGCGTCTGCAGCTAATTTTAATTTCATTGCTTCTGCATCAGCCTTCGCTTTGTCAGCTGCAAGTTGTGCTTGTGTTTTTTGTGCTGCAGTTGCTCCTGGCTTGTTTGCAGCGGCTTGTGCTCTTGCAGCGGCAGCAGCATCCACTCTAGCTTTATTATCTGCAGCTAATTTTATTCTACGTTCTTCTGCATCTGCTCTTGCTTTATCAGCAGCCAATTGTGCAGCAGTTTTTTGTGTTGCAGCAACTGCTCTATTTGCTGTGGCTGTTTGTGCTCTCGCAGCAGCAGCAGCATCGGCTTTTGCTTTTGCATCTGCCGCTAATTTTATCTTAATAGCTTCAGCATCTGCTTTAGCTTTGTTGTCAGCTTCTAATTTTGCTTTTGCAGCAGCTTCGGCATCTGCCTTAACTTTCTCTGCAGCGGCAAGTCTGGCTTGTTTTGCTTCAGCATCGGCTTTTGCTTTTGCTTCGGCTGCCAGTCTATTCTTTTCAGCAATCTCAGTTCTGTTAACTTGAGTTGCTTCTGATTTTGGTTTTGCAGGTACTGGCTTTGGTTTAGATGGATCAATCAATGATCCTTCATCATCATCTCCGTAATAATAATTTCTGTTTTTGAATTTATAGGCAATGGCAAATTCGTGTGATCCGCCTAGGTTTGAGAAATTGCCCATTCCTCTTTCGTAGTTATATTCAATAGCAATGCTTGGAGAAATATTAACCCCAAGTCCCGCTGAAACTCCATATAAAGTGTTGTAACCTGCTTGTGCCCAAACTCCTTGTTGAAGAGTCAGCATACCAAGTCCGGAAATAACTGTTTTGTCTTTTTTAATCTCTGTTTTTAAAATACCTGAAAATTTACTTCTGTCAAAAAATCCATAGCTGTCAATGTACCCAGTGTACATTGCATGAAGTTCAATTGCTCTTTCTGGATCATCTTTAACCATTCCGGACCCAAAATTGTAAAGCACTAAATTGTTGATCGACAATCCGAAATCTAGAAAAGTTGTACCATAGTTAATACCTGGATTTACGGTAAGAAGTGTACTTTTAGGAAATTCTCCAGTTAGAATATCTGAATCGTCTGAGATAATTTTTCCTGTATTTAAACCGCTTTGGTAAGCACCAACATTTAAACCAAAAGTCAAATTACTGTCTTCTTGAAGAACAATGTTGTGCGCAAAATTGACAACACCTCCAAAAACAGTCATTAATCCATAATTTTGTTGAAATAATGCAACTGCAAAAGCATCATTTTCTTTGATACGTCCAGAATAATTGGCAATATAAGTCTGTGGAGCATCATCAAACTGAACCCATTGCCTCTTATTATAAAAGCTTATATATGGATTTGTTTCTCGAACAAAACTGAATGTTGGGTTAATTAAATATCTATTAAACTTTAAAGAATTTCTGATAGGTAATGAAAACGAAACAACTCCATCCTCAGAAGCATTTTGAGAATAGAGTACATTTGAAAAACCGTAAAATAAAGTGATGAATAGTAAAATTTTCTTCATATTATTTTATCACAGTTATTGATCCTTTTTTTTCACCTGTGTCGCCTTTAATGACATAGTAATAAACGGGATTTACATTTTTAAAATCTATATTGTTTTGAGGCCAATCGCCTTGATAATTCACTACATCGAGAACCTTATCTCCGTTTGAACTAATAATAATTACACTGGTAGACGCATTCTTATATTCATCTGGAATATTCCAATACGGATTCATCCCGCTCAACTTTATGATATTTGGAATAACTGTTGACGGTCCGGAATCACCATTAATTTTAAATGAAAACTCTCTGTTTGCAATACAACCAGAGGCTTGAGAAATTTTTACTTTGTAATTACCTTTTACGGATATCACATATGAACTTCCTGTTTCTCCAGCAATTAAATTGTTGTTTAAGTACCATTCGAAAGTAGCATTTGTAGCATCTGTTGTAACATTAACCATTAATGTTTCACCTTCACTTAGTTTATATCCATCTTGAGCATCTATGCTTGCTTCAAATCCGTTGCTTTGAAGATTAATACTTCCTGTAGCTTTACATCCTCCAAAATCTACTTCAACAGTATAAACTCCAGATTCATTTGTTGAATACGTACGATTTGTTGCACCTGCTATAACTACTCCGTCTTTTTTCCAAACATAACTATTTCCTGAAGTTGCTGTTAAAACCGTTCCTGTACCGCTGGCACAAAATGGGTTACCTAAGCTTGAATCGATAGTAACAGCAGAACCGCTGCTTGAAGAAGTGACATTGACACGATTAGAACTAAAGTTTACATCAGAACATTGTCCGTAATCAATCTCTGCATAATATTTTCCTGTACTGTTTACAACTATCTCTTTAGAACTTTGTCCTGCTATTAGAACATCGTCTTTATACCATTTGTATTTAATATTAGCGATACTGGCAGGAGAAGGTGATTCTGAACTAATAGAAAGTGTTAAATTACCGCCAGAACAAATCATAGCGACATCACTTTTGTTATTAATAAAGAAAGGACCTTCGAATTGTTTAAAATAAGCAGGAAAAGAAGTATTTCCCAAAGAATTTTTAAATCTCGTACTAGTAACTCCAGTTGAACTTTTCACTCTTAAACTATAGATGTCAGAACCAACTAAATCTGTTGGCACTGCGTATTTAATTGTTTTTTGAGTAGCAGAAACATCGATTGTCTGTAGCAGTGTCGTAGCAATAGGAGAAGTAAAATTTCCCGCAGCGTCTGAAAGCTCAACTACAAAAGTAGTACCTGCGGGAAAATCTATATAACTGAAACTAGCATAAAATTCATTAAACGAATTTCCAGCACAAAGCTTTTCTAAACCATCAAATGTTTGAGGCACTATAGTTTGCGCATAAGAATTCGATTTAGCAAAGAACAAAATGCTAAATAAAAGTAAAAATTTAGTAAAAGATAAAGTAATTTTTTGAATCATATAGTGCGTGTTCTTGCTAAGTCTATACGCTCAAAAAACAAAATATCAATGAATGTTTCAGAAAAATCATACTTGTAGTTTTCAATTATATCTTTTGCAAGAATTGAAGTTGCTGTAAGCGATGAATTTTCCTGACATTCGTCAGATACAGTATTTGGTTCAGCTACTATAGTAAGGCTGTCCTTGGGGTTGGACATCCCTACTATAAACTGATTAAATTTATCCGAATTGCTGTTTTCAATTACAGCATTAGTACTGTTTTGGTTAACATTACCTAAAGTTAATGTGCACTCAGAACCAGCAGCCTTTGTAGGTTTTTCTGCTGTATTCTGTGCATATAGAGTTAACGAAATAGGCGAAACCAAAAATATTATATATAAAAAATATTTTTTCGTAGATACCATTATGTTTTGATCTTTATTTGGGTCCGTTAGAGACGATACATAAATTGTGTCTGGGGACTTTATTAATAAAATTTACGCGTGGAAATAAAAATCGAAATCTATTTATCTATTGCCGCTTGAAGCCGTGATTTTTCCTAGTTGTAATCTGAAATCTGGTTTTTTAGGGTTTGCGATATCAATGAATGTTTCATTGTTACTGCTTTGAGAATAAACGTTAAAAAACACGCTATTTCCATACCAGCTCTCTAAATCTTCATTATTAGAATTGTACTCTGTAAAGATGTTTCCGTTACATAAGTTGAAGTACATTTCTTCAAATTTGATTTTTTTAAGATTAGCATCGTTGATTTCAATTTTACTGTCTAATAAAACAGCAGGATTGAAACCAGAGATTACACTACGCTTTAATTCAAGAGAAGCAGCTTCTGCAACATATACACATTCTTTTACTAACCCTGCTTGAATATCAGCTTTGATATTTTCACTGTCATTAAGCATAGTAATATTTGTAGCAGCTACGAGAGTTTGTTTTTTTGTAAAGTCTGTTTCGTTCTTTTTCTCATAAGATTTCACTTCCATACAACGAGATCCGTCTTTGTTACTTGATAAGTAAGAAGATCTAACTGCTAAAGAGTTGAATAAACGACATTGTACACCTTGTGTAAATTTAAAGTCGTCGTTGATAGATTTATAAGAAACTAATTTAGAAGCATTAACATCTCCACCGAAGAAAGCAAATGAATCTCCTCCAGAGTAGCTTACCATTACATTGTCAATAATCGTTTTGTTACCAACACCTGCAATAGTTAAACCGTTAAATGTATCTAAACCTTTTACTTTTTTACCAGCAAACTCGATTCTAACAAATCTTAAAATTCCAGAGTTTGAAGCTACGTTGTCTCCACCGTAAGTAGTAAGAGTTGGGTCAAGATCAAGGTTGTAAGAACCTACATTTCCAAATTTATTAATTGGAGCATCACCAAGAATTACAAGTCCACCCCAGTCTCCAGCTTTTTTCATGCTGCGGTTTGAAGTAAATACAATTGGATCTGTTTCTAAACCGTCTGCAACAATTTGTGCACCTTTTGTAACTACCAATGTTCCTTTTGTTTCGAAATCACCAATAATTAAAGTTCCTGGTTCAATAGTTAAAACAGCATTGTTTGTAACATATACGTTTCCTTGCAAAACGTAGATATTTCTTTTCAGCAATTTAGTATTAACAGAAATATTTCCTGCTAAAATTTGGTTTGCTTCTCCATAGTCCACTTTGTTAGGCTTAAATTCAGTCCAATTGTTTAACCAATTGTTGTAGCCCATAATTCCTTTCTCTTGTTGAGCACTCATACTCGTAACTGTCAAAAGAACGCAGATTAATTGAGTAATTTTTTTCATGATAAGGGGGGTATTACGGTTAATAATAAATTTGGGTATGCGTAAATGAAAAAACTCCTCTCGAGTTTTCCGAAATTATCAGAACCCTCGAGAATGAGTTTTTTTTTATTTTGTTTCTCAAGAATGTTCAAATAGATTTCATCCATCTACGTAAACATTTCGAAAAAGGTTTTAAAAAAAATATCTTTATTACATTTCGTTCAAATCGTTGAACTCGTGTAATGATTTCAATGTACTTTCGTAGAACAAGATTGCAGCGATTAGATTTCCTTTATCAGAGTAAGGCATCATTTTTCTTTGGAATTCTACTGTAGTATCCAAAAATGTTGATGTACCAACTGCCTGAGCATCTAAAACTTTTTTGTGTTCGTTATCGTCTGGAATACCAAGATCGGCCATAGTAACTCCAGGTTTTGTAACCAAAGCAATGTAAGGAAGGGTTTTTACAAGAACCTTGATACGCTCAATGTATAATTCCAAAAGTTCTCCTTTTTGCATACCACTCAATTCTTTTTGATCATGGTATTTACGAATAAGAGCTGTTGTACTAATAATACTTCTTGGTGCGTTTTTTGCCTGTGCCGAAACGGCTGCAGTAGTTAAGATAAAAAGTGCACTTAACAGAGTAATTTTCCCTTTCATAGATTCTTATTTATAATTGGTTGTTGATAAAAACAAAAATATATAAATTAACTTAAATTACAACTCTAATGGTTTTTTTTTTCAAAAAAAAACCTTAAAAAAACCTTAAAAACCAGTGTTATGTCGAGAAAATGTGCGTTTTAACGTGCTTTTTGTTAAATTTGTTAAAATCGAAACCGTAGGATAATCGCTATAAAAAAAATGAATTCTTTCTTTTAAATAATAAAAAAATACTTACGTTTCGCGTTTTTTGAAAAAAAATATTAACAAAAAAATCTTGATATCTGCTCAGGTTGAGACATTTATTAACAAAATTATGTCGAAAGTCATCCGAAAAAAATCGAAAAATGAGTTTGTAATTTCAAAATTATAACTACGAAATAATCTTATCTGTAAAATTTTTGACTACATCATTTTCTTCTATCTTTGCTCCATGCAATTTTCTCAAATTTTAGGTCAAGATTACATCAAAAGCCACTTGATAAAAAGTGCTGCTTCTGGTAGAATCCCGCATGCACAATTATTCGTTGGTCCAGAAGGAAGCGGCACATTAATCACTGCCATTGCTTATGCCCAGTACATTTTATGCAGTAATACAGGTGACGAAAATTCAAACGGAAACGATTCTTGTAATCTTAAGTTTGAAAACATTTCACATCCAGATCTGCATTTTATTTATCCAACCGTTACTACCGAAGATGTAAAAACCAAACCCAAAAGTTTAGATTTTATACAAGACTGGCGAAGTTTCATTCAAGAAATGCCTTACGGTGGTTTGTTTGATTGGTATAAAATTCTTGGTGTACAAAACAAACAGGGAGAGATTCGTGTTGAAGATGCTCAGGAAGTGTTAAAATCACTTGCTTTGAAATCTTATGAAGGCGGTTATAAAATCATGATTATCTGGATGGCCGATAAAATGAATATCGCCGCTTCTAATAAACTTTTGAAACTTTTAGAAGAACCGTCAGATAAAACCATTTTTATTCTGATTTCTGAAAATGAAGAAGATATTATTCAAACCATTCGTTCGCGCTGCCAAGTAATTCACTTTAATGGACTTCCGGAAAAAGTTATAGCCGAAGCTTTGGTTGCACGAGAAAATATAGATCCGAATTTAGCTAAAAAAATTGCGCATCAAGCACAGGGTAATTTTAGCAAAGCACTGCATTTATTAAAAGAAGATGATGACGAATTTCCGTTTGAACAATGGTTTGTAAATTGGGTTCGAGCTGCTTTTAGAGCAAAAGGAAATGCAGCAGCTATTCAGGATTTAATTGCCTGGAGCGAACAAATTGCTGCACTTGGACGCGAAAGCCAGAAAAAATTCATACAGTATTGTATCGAAATGTTTCGTCAAGCTCTGATGTTAAATTATCAAGCACCGAGTTTAGTTTACATCGAACCTAAAGTTGATAAATTTAAACTCGAAAATTTTGCGCCTTTTGTAAATGGAAACAACATTCACGAAATTTTCAAAGAACTTTCAGATGCTATGTACCATATTGAAAGAAACGGAAATGCAAAAATAATTCTAACCGATTTATCTATCAAACTGACTCGTTTAATTCATAAAAAATAGATTTCAAATGAACAATGTTGCTTCAATCTTACTTTTGGCATTTTTAGCCTTAACTTTTTTACAATCGGGCTACGAAAAAATTTTTTATTGGAATGATAATGTAACTTGGCTTAAAGAACATTTTGCCAAAACACCACTAAAAAATCAAGTACCGCTCGCTCTTTTACACTTACTGATATTAGAATTAATTTCGGGAATCTTATGTGTTGTCGGCGGTATTCAATTGCTAACAAATAACGGAAGAGAATTTGGTTTTTATGGAGCTATATTTTCATGTATTTGTCTCTTAATGATGCTTTTCGGACAAAGACTAGCAAAAGATTACGATGGCGCGAGAACCATTGTTATATATTTTATACCGGCTGTAATGGCAGTTTATTGGTTGAATTAACAACCGTAAATATTTTAAAAGTTAGCCATAGATTACACAAATTCTAGCAGATTTTAATCTGTGTAATCTGTGGTAAAAAAAAGTCCAATTATTCGGCATCCAAACAAAATTTTATTATTAAAAAAATGAATCCAAAACATCCTTCAGAATCTCTAACTATTTTAACTGATTTAGTTTTACCGAGCGAAACTAATCCTTTAAACAATCTTTTTGGCGGCGAATTATTAGCCCGAATGGATCGCGCTGCAAGTATTGCTGCCCGCAGACATTCACGTAGAATTGTAGTTACAGCTTCTGTAAATCACGTTGCTTTTAACAGAGCTATTTCGCTTGGAAGCGTTGTAACGGTAGAAGCAAAAGTTTCAAGATCATTCAAAAGTTCTATGGAAGTTTTTATTGATGTGTGGGTAGAAGACCGCGAATCTGGAAACAGAACAAAAGCAAATGAAGCAATTTATACTTTTGTTGCCGTAGACGACACTGGACGACCAGTTGAAGTACCTTCGATTGTACCTGAAACCGATCTAGAAATACAACGTTTTGACGCGGCGCTTCGTCGTAAACAGCTGAGTTTACTACTTGCCGGAAAGATAAAACCATCTGATGCAACAGAATTAAAGGCTTTATTTTTATAGTACAATTTGTGCAAATTTGATACAATTTGGGACAATTAACTTCAAAAAAAAGAACTAATTTTACCAAATTACAAGTCTCAAATAAAAACCAGGAAGTTATTTGCTCTTTTTGATTTTTGTTTGAAAGAAAATAACAATTTAGACACTTAATAAAAAGATGAGTTCAGACAAAGAAGCCAAATTAAAAGCGTTACAATTAACGCTTGACAAACTTGACAAAACCTACGGAAAAGGAACCGTAATGAAAATGGGCGACAGAGCCATTGTGGAGGTAGAAACGATTTCTTCTGGTTCACTTGGCGTTGATTTAGCTCTTGGAGTGAATGGTTATCCTAAAGGAAGAATTATTGAAATATACGGACCAGAATCTTCTGGTAAAACTACTTTGACGCTTCATGCTATTGCAGAAGCTCAAAAAGCTGGAGGTATTGCTGCTTTTATCGATGCGGAACATGCTTTTGATAGAAACTATGCAGAAAAACTAAATGTTGATATCGAGAATTTAATTATTTCTCAGCCGGACAATGGTGAACAGGCTTTAGAAATTGCAGAGAACTTAATTCGTTCTGGAGCAATTGATATTGTCGTAATTGACTCGGTTGCAGCGTTGACTCCAAAAAGCGAAATCGAAGGTGAAATGGGAGATTCGAAAATGGGTCTTCATGCTCGTCTAATGTCTCAGGCTTTGAGAAAACTTACTGGAACTATCAGCAAAACGAATTGTACTGTTTTCTTTATCAACCAGCTTCGTGAAAAAATTGGTGTAATGTTCGGAAATCCAGAAACTACAACTGGAGGTAATGCACTTAAATTTTACGCTTCTGTACGTTTAGATATTCGTCGTTCTGCACAAATCAAAGACGGTGAAAATGTAATTGGAAACAGAACTAAAGTTAAAATTGTTAAAAATAAAGTTGCTCCACCTTTTAAAACTGCCGAATTTGACATTATGTATGGAGAAGGAGTTTCTAAAACAGGAGAAATTTTAGATTTAGCTGTAGAATTTGACATCGTTAAAAAGGCAGGATCTTGGTTCAGCTACGGCGATACAAAATTAGGACAAGGTCGTGATGCTGTTAAAACTTTAATTAAAGATAATCCAGAACTTGCTGACGAACTTGAAGTTAAAATTAAAGAACATATTAAAGAATTAGCAAATGCTTAATCTCATATAAGTCAAAAAAAGACTAATCTAAATCCTGATAGACTATAAAATCTGTCAGGATTTTTTTATTCAAATAAAAATAAAAACTTGACGCAACCTTTTCGACAAAAGTGCATCTATTAAAAAAGCAGGGTTTCCAAATTGGTAAGCCATATATCAATTTGAGGCTTTTTTAGAATTTAAATTGGTTGGTTATTTGAATTAAAACCCGTTAGTTATTCATACTGACGGGTTTTATCAAATTTTTTTTACTTTTTTTTCCAATTTTGACGCAACCATTTTTATTTTTCTCTATCTATAATAATGTGACATTAACTTGAGTTATTAATTTAAACTCTTTATTATCAACCATTAATATTTTTAACCATGAAAGAAAAAATAGAATTGTTGTACAATAAAAACCGAAGAAAAACCAAATTGAAATTTAAAAAAGTATTGCGTTTTATTTCTGAAAAAATAATTCATAGATAACTTTTGAATAAAAATGGGGGGTTTTTAATTCAAAAACAAAAGCCGATAGATTTAAGAAATCTATCGGCTTTTATATTTATTTGGTCTTCTGGAAATCAACCAAACCATCGTAAATTATATTTCGAACCTGATCTTTAAGTTCTTTCCTATGATCAATGGTCAAATTTTTTGTTTCTATAAAAGGAAGAACTTTAACTCTCATTCTGCCAGGACTTCCGCTTAAAAAAGTATACGAAAAACGTTCTTTATTATCGGCAAAAACTATTGGAACAATCGGAATTTGATGATCTATTGCTAGTCTGAAAGCCCCGTCTTTAAATTCATCAAGCAAAATACTTTCATCGTCTGGGACGCCGCCTTCTGGAAATATACAAATACTCAAACCTTGATTTAAACGGCTTTGAGCTCTTTTAAAAACTTCATTTTTACTTCTTGAAGAACTTCTGTCAACCAAAATGCAGGTCCTTTTATAGAAAAATCCAAAAAGTGGAATCTTCACAAGCTCCTTTTTTCCAACAAAAACAAACGGATTTTTAATTATGGCCAGCATAAGCATTATATCTGTCATTGAGGTATGATTGGCCACAATCATATAACTTTTGCCTTTAATGAGCTTCTGTTCGCGTTTTACGGTATAGTAAAAACCCATTCCAAAAAGAATGAATTTAGCCCAAATACGAGCCATTTTAAAAAAATAGGGATAACCTTTCTCTGAGATAATAGAAATCAGTAAAAACGGCAGCATAATCAAAATCGGAATGGCCATTAAAATGTAAAACCAAACGCGCCATAAAACCCAAAAAATAATCTTTAATCCTTTCATGGTTTCAAAAGTAAGAAAAACAGAAGCGAATTTTACAAAAAGAATTATTAATGCCACCGCAAAATATCTTTTAACGCAAAGACCGCAAAGAGTTTTCGCAAAGATTTAGAAGTTCTTTTGCTACGCAATAAGTTCACAAAGCTATTGTTGTAAATTATTCGCTACCCTTCTGACACCATTTTTTAAAAGACTTTCGCTGAAATTAATGAGAAGGCCGAGTTTAAAATTTCCAAGTTTTAAATACGTTAATGTTTGAGCCAAATGATTAACGGTGAGTGATTCCACACTTTTTATTTCTATTAATAATTTGTTTTCCACAAGCAAATCAATGCGGTATCCACAATCCAGCTTTACTTCTTCAAAAACTAATAGCAAAGCTTTCTCTTTTTCGACAAGAAGACCTTTTTGTTTAATCTTATAAAACAAACATTCTTTATACACATTTTCTAATAAACCTGGTCCAAGTTTTTTATGAATTTCAATAGCTAACCCAATTACAATATTTGATATTTCGTTTTCTGTCATAATCTAAAAAAATCAAAATTATAAATATTTTCTTATAATTTAATTGAATGGTTTTAATTCAGACTACTTTACAGAAGATAAAGCTTAGTGAACTTATTGCAAAGCAATTTCTCAAAGAAATAAACTTGTTTCCTTTGCGAAAACCCTTTGCGCGCTCTGCGTTAAAATGACTCACAAAAAAACAAAAACATTGTTATAAACCTTTGCACACTTTGCGGTTAAAAAAAACATCACGACATTTGCAGTTAAGAAAAAATCTAGAATGGCAAAAATACTTACGGGTGTTCAAAGTACAGGAACGCCGCATTTAGGAAATTTATTAGGAGCAATTATTCCAGCAATCGAATTGTCAAACAATCCGGATAACGAATCTTTTTTGTTTATTGCTGATTTACATTCGATTACTCAGATTAAAGACGGAAAAACTTTAAGAGAAAACACCTACAGCACGGCTGCGGCTTGGCTTGCATGTGGTTTAAATCCTGAAAAAGTGACTTTCTACAGACAATCTGATGTGGTGCAGACTACTGAATTGACTTGGTATTTAAGCTGTTTTTTCCCTTTCCAAAGATTGACTTTAGCACATTCTTTCAAAGATAAAGCGGATCGTTTAGATGATGTTAACGCTGGACTATTTACGTATCCGATGTTAATGGCTGCAGATATTTTATTGTATGATGCTGAATTTGTTCCGGTTGGAAAAGATCAACTGCAGCATTTAGAAATCACTCGCGATGTCGCTTCTCGTTTTAATCATCAAATGGGCGAAACTTTTGTAATTCCTGAAGCTAAAATTCAAGAAAACATTATGTTGATTCCTGGAACAAATGGAGGAAAAATGAGTAAATCTGCCAATAATATTATTAATATTTTCTTGGACGACAAAGCGTTACGCAAACAGGTAATGAGTATCGAAACAGACAGTACGCCGCTTGAAGATCCGAAAAATCCAGATACTTGTAATGCTTTTGCAATTTATTCTTTGTTAGCAAATGAAGATCAGATTGCCGAAATGAGAGCAAATTATTTAGGCGGAAATTATGGTTACGGTCACGCGAAACAAGCTTTGTTTGAATTGATTACAGAGAAATTCAAAACTGAAAGAGAAAAATACAATTACTACATCAATAACCTTGAAGAGGTAGACGCTCTATTGAAAAAAGGTGCAGTAAAAGCTTCTGTTGTTGCCGATGGAGTTTTAGCAAAAGTTCGCGAAGTACTTGGCTTCACAAAATAAAATTTAAGTTTCATAAATTAAAACGTTGATCAAGTTTCAAAACTTGTCAACGTTTTTTTTGTAAAATATCTGAATATTTTTTTGTAACTTCATCTATATTAATCTTTTAAAGAATAAAAAGATGAATAAATATATTGAAGATTATGATGTACCGCCCTATTTATTTCAAATTCTAAATATCCTATTTGGGCTATTACTGATTTTTATACTTTACAAATTGTACAAACACTTCAAGAATAAAAAATAAGATTTTCTGCGTTAAATTGACTCAAAAAGTTTTCCAGGAAGTGGTCGTATTAAGCCTTTAAGTTCCATATTAATTAAAATTCCCGACATTCTATAAATTGGAAAATCACATTTAACAGCAATAATGTCTAGCAATTCTTTGCCGTTTTTTTGAAGAAAATCATAGATCTTCTGTTCGTCAGGTTCTAGTTCTATAAAAAGCTGTTTCTGAATACTTTTTGATTTTTCTTTAATATCCCAATTCAACATATAAATCAAATCGGCTGCATCTGTTAATAGATTAGCTTTCTGAGTTTTAATCAAATTATTACAGCCTTGACTGTATTTGTCTGTAACTCTTCCAGGCACAGCAAATACATCGCGATTATATTCATTGGCCATATTTGCCGTTATTAACGAACCTCCCTTGTCTGCAGATTCGATTACAATTGTTGCTTCGGTCATTCCTGCTACAATTCGATTTCGGCGTACAAATTTCTCTTTATCAGGATTAGAATCGCTCCAAAATTCAGTTATAAAACCGCCGTTCTCCTCCATTTTTGCCATATACTTTTTATGCGTTCTGGGATAAATTTGATTTAATCCATGAGCCAAAACTCCAATGGTCTGCAAATTATAATCCATCGCGGCTTGATGGGCAACAATATCAACACCATAAGCAAATCCGCTGACGATTATAGGGTCTAAGGGCGCCAAATCTTCGATCAGTTTTTTACAAAATTCAGTTCCATACGAAGTAATCTGCCGAGTACCGACAATGCTGATTATTTTCTTGTTTTTAAGATCAATATTCCCAGCTGTAAAAATTAAAATTGGCGCATCAATACAATGCTTTAATCTTTCGGGATAGCTTTCATCTTTAAAGCAAGAAATCTGAATATTGTTCTTTTGTATGAATTCTAATTCTTTTTGAGCCTTTTCAAAAACACTTTTATCTTTTAAGTTCTTCAATAAAACCGTTCCAATTCCGTCAACTGCTGCTAGTTGATTGTTTTTTGCATTAAAAATAGCTTGAGCACTACCAAATGAATGGAGCAGCTTTTTACCCATTATATCACCCACTCCATCAACCTTTAGCAGGGCTAATAAATAAAACAATTCTTGATCGGTCATCTTTTAAAACATTATGTAAAATAGAAAAATAATTTTACTTTTTAGGAGGCGCAAATATCATTAAAACAAAGTAATTTCTTAATAAATTTTAAAATTAAAATCTATTTACTTTTTGTACTAAGCCAAAACATTGAGCTAAATATTTGAAAACGAATTGTCTAAAAATAATTGTGAATTGTTAATAAAAATTGTGAATAAAATTTTGATAACTATAAGCGATGCATAACTTTGTTACTATGAAAATCGAAGTATATATCTCGCAGTTATTGTATCGTTATCAGTGTGTAACGGTTCCAGGATTTGGTGCATTTTTAACCGAAATTCATTCGGCTCAGCTGAATGAGAGCACTAATTCGTTTTTTCCTCCAAAAAAAACCATTTCTTTCAACAGCCGTATCAAAAATAATGACGGATTGCTGGCAAATCATATTGCTCAAGCTGAAAAAACATCTTATGGTTTTGCAGTTAGCGCAATTGCTTTTGAGGTTTTAAATTGGAAAAAAACTTTAGATGAAAACGGTGTTATTCTTTTAAAAAATATTGGAGAGCTTCGTTTAAATTCTGAAGGGAATATTGTTTTCAGACCAAACGATCAAACTAACTATTTGGCTACTTCTTTCGGATTAAGTCCTTTTGTTTCTCCAGTTGTGAAAAAAGAAATTTTCGAGAAAAAAATCGAAAAGATTGCGGCAAAAGAAAAAGACGCTGTTTTGTTATATGAAAACGAAGAACAGACTAAATCTTCAAATTCATTCTTAAGATATGCTGCTATTCTAGTTTTAGGACTTGGAATTACAGGAAGCATCGGTTATCCATTGTACCAAAACCAAATTGATAACCAAACCCTTTTGGTAGAAAAATCGGTTCAGAAAAAAGTACAAGACAAAATTCAAGAAGCAACATTTTTTATCAAAAGTCCGCTTCCAGCTGTTACGCTTTCTGTAGATTCTGCTAAAGTTGAAACTGTTGAGCCAACAATGCCATACCACATTATGGCCGGTGCTTTTAGAAGCGAACAAAATGCTAGAAAAGCTTATAATCAATTAATTAAAGATGGTTTTAAAGCTAGAATGCTAAAAGAAAATAAGCACGGTTTGTTTCCGGTTTTATACGGAAGTTATGCTACAATGAAAGAAGCTGAAGTAGCTCAGAAAGAAATACAAAAAGGCGAAAATCCACAAGCCTGGATCTTGGTCGAAAACTTATAATTTTAAAAATCCTGTTCTTTTGAACGGGATTTTTTTTGTCCTATTCTGTTGTTTTAAAAAATTTGACTGGCACTTTTTGAAGATTCCTTCGAATAAATTCGTCCCGTAAAAATTTAAAACAAAATGAATAAAATCTTCAAAACCCTAGTATTCTTATTATTGCTTAATTCGCAGTCATTTTTTGCACAGCAAATTCAAAACAATAATGCTCCAGATTTAGAACTGAAAAAAGCTGAAGCTGAAACGCAAAAAATCTTAAAAGAAAATTATAAAAGATTGGATGACAAAATTGAACAGCTGAAGAAGGAGCAGAAAGAACTGGAAAGCAAAAAGAAAAACCTTTCGAAATCTGAAAACAATTTGAAATCGACGAAGGAAAAAATCAGCAAACTTGAACTTGCTAATCAGAAAATTGAAAACAAGATAACAACGTCTTCAATTTCTGATGAAGAAATTCAAAAGCAGAGAATCAAAACTAAAGAAAATGAGGTGAACATTCAGAAACTGAAACTGACTCAAATTACTCAGGAAAAAGAACTTGAAAAAGTGATTTCAGCAATCTAATTAAAAAGCCTAATTCGTTATGAATTAGGCTTTTTTAATGTTTATCGTGAAACAATTTTTGCATCTTGTGATAGAATTTTTTTCTCGGCTTGATATACAATTAACGCCGCAGGCGCCGAATTTTTTTCGCCCAAAACGATAAAATGACATTCATATCTAAAATCACCTTTTTTAAATTCGTAATAATGATTCCCTCCTGTTCCATCGGCAAAGAAAACTCCATTTTCAATTACTAAATCTGGCTTGTCTGTCATTTTTTGTTTGATTGACCAAGAAGCGTAGCGATATTTGCCATTTCCTAAATCATCGATTCTGATTCGAAATTTTGACGTTTCTAAAACCACAACAGGTTGTTTGAAATCTGAAATAGAACTGTTTACATTTTTTTTCTGAGAAGCAATCAGCGAATTTTTTAATTTTTTCTCTGCTTCTGACTGGTAATTTATGCTGATGATTTTTCCATCAGTATCAATCCACAAATCTCCTTGATTCAGCATAATTCCTCTCCAGCCCAGTTCCGACCAATCTTTTGCAGGATCTGATTTGCTAATTTTTTCAACTAAAATCGGGTCGAAAATTTGATCGTATTTTTTAACAAAATCTGTTTTATTTTTTATCGCTGGAATTGGAGAATCTCTTTTTAATGGAAATTTTATCCGATTTGAAACAGCTGTTTTATTACCGCTTTTTACTTCTGAAATAAATTTTGAAACAAATTTTTGGTATTCAGGTTTCAAATCCTGTGCGCTCATGCTCAAAGCACAAAACATAAAATAAATTAAAAACAATCTGACTATTTTCATATCAAAATAATTTAATGCGTTATAAATAAGTATTTTGAAAAACGAAAATGATGTTTCACGTGGGACCTCTAGAAAATCAATTAATACTGGCTTTGAACATTTTTAGTTCATCCCAGGTAAATTCATCTCCATGTTTTTCTTTCAAACCGCTTAGAGATTCTTCTTGATAAAACTCAAACGCTTCTCTCAAAGCCAAAATTTTATCATAAGGTAAAACATCCGTTATTTCAATTTTCTTCGCTTGGATAAGTCTTATCAAATGTCCTTCTATAGTTTGAACATTCAATTTACGCATTCTTGCGATATCTTCAACAGAATTTTTCTCCAGCCACAAATCATACGTTTCTTCTACTGTTGTTTTTTTAGCCGTTTTAAGCTCATTTTTATCTGCTTTAGCTGGTTTGTATCGAACAACGGGTTCTTCGGTTCTAAAAATGTCTGTATTTGTTATTTTAAGCTCATCACGAATCCTTTCGGCTTTATTGCTTTTATAATTTCTAATAAATGGAGATGAAAGCTTTTCTTTGGAGATTGCTTCGCCAGAAACCATAACTTCGATCAACAGTTTTGCTTTCAATAATCTCAAAACTGCTTTTGTCTGCAGATCTTCTAAAAAATGAAGCTCTTCATAAAACTCTTTTACTTTTTTAAATTTTTGGATTTCAGCAATTTTATAAATCAAGTCATCGACCAATTTGTCCATTGGTTTGAAAAAATAATCATAGGCCGCTTCTACCCTTTCTTTCACAAAAAATAAATCAACCGTTTCTTTGCTGAAAATTTTATTCAGCTGAATGATGAATTTCTGCGAAGGCTCTAAAAGCTGTTCGATTGTGTCTAGACGCTTATGTGCCCAAACGGTATGCTTTGATTTTTCTGAACCTGCCGCATTTTCGTTATAACTAAAACGATGATTGCGCCACTCCTGCGCGAGTTCTGTCCAATTAAAACTGTTTATCAAATAGTTATGAATAAAATTCTTGATTTCAAAATGCAGTGAGTTTTTCAAAACTTCTTCTGTTGCTTTGTTCAAAGCATAATCCATCACATCTTGATCGTTCGAAATGCCATTCATCTGCATCGGAGAAAGCAAAATAAGCCCGTTTAACGAACGCAAACGCGAAAGTGCAACATAGGCTTGTCCCGGCAGAAAAACTTGCGATACATCGAGCGCAGCTTTGTCGAAAGTTAAACCTTGACTTTTGTGAACCGTAATCGCCCAAGCAAGTTTGATGGGATAATGCGCAAATGTGCCTAAAACTTCTTCTTCGATTTCTTTTGTCTGTTCGTTGACTTTGTACCGAATATTTTTCCATTCGTACTTTTCCACTTCAAGTGTCATATTCTCTTCTGGAAAATGAACAAAGATTTCCTCGTCTGAAAGTGATTTGATTACACCCATTTTTCCGTTGAAATATCTTTTTTCGAAAGACAAATCATTCTTAACGAACATGATTTGTGCTCCGACTTTCAATTTTAATTCTTCTTCGACTGGGAAAATCTTTTCTGGAAAATCGCCCACAACAAATGGCGTGTATACATACTCTTTACCATGTAAATCATTGATTGACTGTAAGTTAATAGAATCTGCCTTAGCGTTATGCGTTGTAAGCGTTATGTAGCCTTTGTTTTCCTTGAAATCAAAATCGGGCTTAACATATTGATTTAGAACCGCAACGTCTTCTGGTGTAATCTGGTTATTTCGCAGATTATTCAAAACCGAAATAAAAATATCGTCTGTCTGGCGATAAATTTTAGACAACTCGATATAAATCGGCGGATTGAGCTGCAGCACATGCGAATGAAAAAAGAATTTTCCTCGATAGTAATTTTTCAAAGTTCTCCACTCTTCATCGCGAATAACCGGCGGTAACTGTAATAAATCTCCAATAAATAAAACTTGAACACCTCCAAAAGCCTGGCTGTTTCGTCGCACAGACTGCATCATAAAATCGACTGCATCCAATAAATCTGCTCGAAGCATACTAACTTCATCAATTATCAGAAGCTCCATATTTCGAATTACATTTCTTTTGACGTTATTCATCTTAAAATGACGGCGAAGTGATTCTTTATTTTCAAACTTAACCGTGTCTGTAAATTGCGCACTCCCCTCGTAAGACGGAATAAAGGCCGAAAAAGGAAGTTGAAACATCGAGTGAATTGTTACTCCACCTGCATTCAAGGCAGCGATTCCTGTTGGAGCTACAACCACTGTATTTTTGTGGGTTGTGGCAATAATTTCGCGTAAAAGCGTAGTTTTTCCTGTTCCTGCCTTACCCGTTAGGAAAATAGATTTTTGCGTCTGATTGATGAATTGTAAAGTGTAAGCTGCCGCTTCTGAAACGTTTTGCATTGGGCTTGTATTAAAAAATAAAATTACCGCATTTTTATAAAAAGAAAAAACCTAAATCTTAGTGGATTTAGGTTTTCAGTAATTTAGTTAGTTTGGTAGTTTTATTTTTTTGCTTCGCCTTCTTTAGCTTCAGCTGCTGGTTTTGCATCTGTTTTTGGCTCTGCTTTATATTTATCATTTAGTGCTTTAATAATATCTTTTGTAATATCATATTTATCTTCAGCATACAAAATACTTGCAGCATCTCCAGTTCCGTAGATGTAAGAATAACCGTTTTTCTTTCCGTAATCTTTGATGAATTTTTTAACTCCACTAACAAGAGAATCCATTTCTACACCACTTTCTTGTTGTAATTGTTGTGCTAGTGCTTGTTGAGCATATCCTAATTGCTGCTCTCTTTTTTGCAATTCAGCACCTCTTTGCTGTGCCCATGCTTGACCATTAGCCTGCGCTTGACTTTGAAAATTAGCAGCGTCTTGTTTAAAACGTGAAATTTCAGCTTGTAATTGTCTTCCTTTTTCTTCCGCTTGAGCTTTGTATTTTGCCTCTAAATCTTTTGCCTCAGTGTACTCTTTCATCAAAACCGAAGTATCCACGTAAGCTGTTTTTACTTCCTTTACCTCTGCTGTTTTATTACAAGAAACTGCGAAAACTGAAAGTGCGATAATAACTAATGCTTTTTTCATTTTTTTTAATTCTATTTTTTAAGTATTGAAGACAAAAATATAAAAAAATCAATAGCATCAGCATAAAGTTTAAAAAATGCGCAAATTTTATGATATTGTTTTTATTTATTGAAAAAATATTTACAATAAACTGACACTATTAGAATAAAATCGCATTTTTTACGATTTTTTTAACCTAAAAAAGCCATCTCACCCATCGAGGGCAAAATAGCTTTATAAAATCTTATTTATTTTTCAACACGTAAATGTGTGATGAAAATTCGTTTGTTTTTTTAGCTTTCCAATTTGATTTCAAACCAATGAAAAATGCCTTGATGTAATTCATTTTTCCTGTTTTGTATTTTTCTGATAAAAGACTAACGTAAAATGAATCAAACTTCATTGGAAGTATTTTTTCTAATTTCATATCTACCCTTTCAAAAAGCAGCTGAATTGATTTTTTTGAAAAATGCCAAAAGTGAATTGGCACATCATAAGCTGCCCAAAAAGTTTGATAATGATTTGCGTCAAACGATTTGTAGTTTGGAACCGCAACAATTAATGTTCCAGTTGGTTTTAATAAACGCTTCAATTCTTGAATCTGAACTTCTAAATTTGGCACGTGTTCTAAAACATGCCACATTGTAATCACGTCTAAAGAATTATTTTCTAAACTGCTTATTTCTTCCACAAATAAAATTCCTTTTTGTTTGGCAATATTCTTTGCTCTTTCGCTTGGTTCTACTCCAATTGTTTCCCAGCCATTATTTTTTGCTGTTAAAAGAAAATCTCCAGTTCCAGCTCCAATATCCAGAAGTTTACCTTTTTTAGGCTGTTCACTATTAATTAAATTCAATTTGTTTTGAAGTGCAATGTTTTTTACAAAATGATAAGCTTTTTCAAATAATGAACGTTTGTTATCTGTATGAGAAATATAATCTTCGCTTTCGTAGTATTTTCCTAAATTTTGAAGTTCGGGTTGTGGAGAAGTAATTAGCATATCTAATTCTTCATCGTAATACAAATCAAAAATTTCTTTTGAAACAGAATGGTCTTTTACAGTTAGAAAGTGTTTTTTGTTTAAAACGTTCATTTTTAAATTTTATAGATATTGGGTTTAATTTATAGCAAATCCTAAAAACGAATTTTATCGCTTTTAGGATTTTTTAGTTTTTTTATTTTATTCTTTTAAATTCTTTTCGTTCTCACGAGATTTAATATTCAACATAATTGCAAATCTTATTTTGCAGAAGTTTTAGAAAATATTACACTCGAAAAGATGTCTTTTTCAGATTGTGAAACGATAAATTAGATTATTTATTTTGTAAAAGGTTTCACGTGGAACATTTCACATTTTAGATTTATAATACAAATTAAAAAACTAAAATCTAAAATCAACAAACTGAAATATAAAACTAGACTACCTTCCCATATAAATCAAAAGTACGGAAATATCACTTGGTGATACCCCGCTTATTCTTGAAGCTTGAGAAATTGTCACAGGACGTATCTTGCTTAATTTTTGTTTTGCCTCAATAGACATTGATTTAATTTTATTATAGTCGAAATTCTCTGGAATCTTTACTTCTTCTAAACGATTTAGTTTATCAGCATTATTTCTTTCTTTCTCAATATAACCAGAATATTTTACTTGAATAACTGCTTGCTCAACAATTTCTTCATCCAAATCATTTTCTTGAATATATGATGCGACTTTTTCAAATTTTACCATGTCCTCTAATTCAACTTGTGGACGAGAGAAAATTTTAAACATTTTATCTCCTTGTGTGATTGGGGCAGATTCTTTCGCCTCCAAAATTGGATTTGTTTCTGCAACACTAACACTCGTTTCTTTGAAGAACGAAACCATCTTTTCAGATTCGTTTAATTTCTGTTCCATTCTGCGTAAACGATCTTCAGAAGCTAAACCAATTTCGTACGACATTGGAGTCAATCTGAAATCGGCATTATCTTGACGCAACAATGTTCTATATTCTGCTCTCGATGTAAACATACGATATGGTTCTTCCGTTCCTTTTGTAATTAAGTCGTCAATTAGAACTCCAATATACGCTTCATCACGTTTTAAAATTAAAGGATCTTTTTCGTGCACTTTTAAATGCGCATTTATTCCAGCCATCAAACCTTGAGAAGCTGCTTCTTCATATCCAGTTGTTCCATTTATTTGTCCAGCAAAATATAATCCCTCTACCAACTTTGTTTCCAAAGTATGTTTCAATTGTGTTGGTGGAAAGAAATCATATTCGATAGCATAACCAGGTCTAAAGAATTTTACATTCTCAAAACCTGCTACAGAACGAAGCGCTTTAAACTGAATATCCTCAGGAAGCGAAGTTGAAAATCCGTTTACATAAACTTCACAAGTATTCCATCCTTCGGGCTCTACAAATAATTGATGACGTTCTTTATCTGCAAAACGATTTATCTTATCCTCGATCGACGGACAATATCTTGGACCTAAACTTTTGATTCTTCCGTTGAACATTGGGGAACGATCAAAACCTTCTCTCAAAATATCATGAACATCCAATGACGTATACGTCATGTAACAAGAACGCTGATGTGTTAATGGAGCTGTCACATCTGAATACGAAAATTTCGATGGCTTCGCATCTCCTTTTTCTTCATTCATTTTAGAATAATCCAAAGAACGTCCATCTACTCGAGGCGGCGTTCCTGTTTTCATTCTTCCAGCTTCAAAACCTGCTTTAATCAAATCCTCGGTAATTCCAGTTGCAGCACTTTCCCCTGCTCTTCCTCCACCGAATTGTTTTTCTCCAATATGAATCAAACCATTCAAAAAGGTACCATTTGTCAAAACAACAGATTTGGAACGAATCTCCACACCAAGTGAAGTTCTAATTCCTTTTATCTTTCCATTCTCAATAATCAGTCCTTTTACCATTTCTTGGTAGAAATCCAAATTTGGAGTTCCCTCCAACATCATTCTCCATTCCTCAGCAAAACGCATTCTGTCACTTTGAACTCTTGGCGACCACATTGCAGGTCCTTTCGATTTATTCAACATTTTAAATTGAATTGCCGTTCTATCCGACACAATTCCCGAATATCCACCAAGCGCGTCAATTTCTCGAACGATCTGTCCTTTTGCAATTCCTCCCATCGCAGGATTACAAGACATTTGTGCAATGTTTTGCAAACTCATTGTAACCAATAAAGTTTTCGATCCCAAATTTGCAGCCGCAGCCGCAGCTTCAGAACCAGCATGGCCTGCACCCACCACAATAACATCGTATTCTTCTAAAAACATTTTGTTTTATTATTCTCCAAAAACCGCTAACGCGGTTTTTAGAATTACATTTATATTTTTTCTTGTTCCACGTGGAACGCATATTTAATTTTCAATCTATAAAATTCCAAATTCCAAAACTGAAGTCTTCAAACTGGAGTCTTCAAACTGGAGTCTTCAAACTGGAGTCTTCAAACCGAAATCTTCAAACCGAAATCTTCAAAATAGAATCTTCAAAATAGAATCTTCAAAATAGAACTTCAAATCCAGATTTTCAAAATACAATCTTTAAAACGAAATGTTTCACGTGAAACATTTCCTAAACTTCCATTCTCTACTTCTAAAAACCTATCAAGAATCATGTTCCACGTGGAACGATTAAATCTTTTATTGAATTCATTACTTCAACGTTCCACGTGGAACGTTATAAAAAACTTTTATTTCCTATAAAAATGTTTCACGTGGAACGTTCTTAAAAATTAAAAATTAAAAACTACAACGTTTCACGTGGAACATTGAAAATAAAAAAGAGATTTAATTACTGTTCCACGTGAAACATCTTCATTTTTTCTTCTTCCTTTGCTCTCATTAATTGAGCATCTTCATCCGTTTTATCTTTGTAACCGCAGTAATGAAGTATCCCATGGGAAAGTACTCTTTTCAATTCTTCAGCAAACGAAACATTGAAGTCTTTAGCGTTGTCTGCAACACGTTCCACAGATACAAAAATATCTCCATTTAACTCGTTGCCAACAGTATAGTCAAAACTAATAATATCTGTAAGTGTATCGTGATCTAGATATTCAACATTGATTTTATGTAGATATTCATCATCACAAAATATATAATTGATCTCTCCTTCATTTTTCTTTTCAGAAACAATCACAGCACTAAGCCAGTCACTAAAAGCCTGCTCGTCTCCTAAAGTAAAATCAGTTTCGTAATTAAAATTTATCATTTTGTATTAAAGTATTCTTGAACTTTTTGATTAAAATTCGAGCGCAAAGGTAGTGATTGTCTGTTTAATATCTCTACACTGTTTAAATATTCCAATAATGAACTTGGTAAAGCATTCGAACGATTACTAAATTCAGCTTTATTGGTTTCAGATTGTCTTTGTGTATCTTGTCCTTGTTGCTGAACTGCGTTGTTTAGTTTCCATAATTCTTGTTGAATATTTAAGATACGCTGCAGGTTTTCATTCTTAAATCCTTTATTTAAAATTTGCTTTTCTGATTGCTTCATCTGATCGATTACAGATTTGCCTTGAGAATCTAAACCTTTCTTCGCTAATTCTTTTTGTAAAGCTTCACGAAGTTTAACCTGTTCTTTGTATATCTCCATTATAGCTTCTGCATCTCCTTCTCCATCTTCACCTTCATTTCCATTCTTATCTCCCTTTTCTCCTTTACCGCTTTTTCCATCTTTACCAGAAGAACCTTTATCACCGCTTTTGTTACCTTGCCCTTCTTTACCCTGACCTTCTTTACCCTGACCTTCTTTACCTTTTCCACTTTGTCCTTGACCAGACTTTCCTTCTTGACCTTCCCCCGGTTTATCACCAGGCTTTTGACTTGGTTTCATTCCCTCTTTCATTTTATCAGCAAGTCCTTTTTGTTTCTGAATAATATCTGGTAGTTGCATCCCTTGACCATCTCCTGGTTTAGGTTTTCCCGCTCCCGGTTTAGACATGGACATCTGCATATTATTCAATAAATCACTCAAGAAATCAGCTAACTTATTGGCGGATGAAACTGCATATTGCTGGTGTGAAACTCCTCTTGGAATTTGAACATCGGTTAGAGTTTCTATAGCTTTATCCATATTGTATTGTACGTTTCCAATTTCTTTTGTTACGTCTTCAGCTACTTTTGGATTACGTAGTGAAAGTGCAAACAAACTATCATCAACATGTCTGAATTGTTGTTTCAAATTCTGCTGAATTTTAATGTTTTTTGTAAATGCAGATGAACCCAATTTCATAGATTTAAACTGTTTCATTACATCTTCTTGTGATAAAGAATATGCTAAAAGGTTGTCTAGAATCTGACGAAGCATTGCGACATCTTCTTCCATCTGTTCTTGCTCGCCGCCTTCCATTTCGCTCTGCATTTCCTGAGCCATGCTTTTCATTTTCTTTGAAGCACTTTTCTGTTTTGGCTTAGCCGAAGAAGTATTCTTTTTACTTAATTCTTCTGAAGCTTTTTGAAGATCATTATCTACATCCTTCTCTTTTGAAGCATCAGATGGAATGTCCAAAGGTTTCTTCAAAGTCTTATTTTCCTCTTTCAAATCTTTTAAATCTTCTTGAATTTTATCAAAAGATTTATTGATTTCATCTTGTTTTTCTTTCGTATTTTCTTTCTCTTTATTAGATAACTGTTCCTGTTGTTCTGACAGTTTATTTAGTTTCTCAGCAACTTGTTCTGCTTTCTTAGAAACATAAAAACGCTTGGTCAACTCAACCAATTGTTCTAAATTACGAGATTGGTTTTTGCTGATCTGTTTGAACTTTTCCATTTTATCAAACAATTCTTCACTGTTTAATTTATCGTTTAAGTTCTTCAATTCGTCTAATAATTTCTGATTCTTTTCTAAATCTTTTTGTGCATTATCTAAACGTTTTTGTAAATCTTCAGCCGTTTTATCTTTCTTATCATCCTTAAATTTATCTAAGTTCTGATTCATTTTTTCAGAAAACTGTTTCATCATTTCGTCTTGTTGTTTCTGACGTTTGATAAAATCATTGATCTTCTGCTGATCTTTAAACTCTAAATTATCTTTCTCTTTTCCGGTATTTTGAAGCTTATCCATTTCTGAAATCTGCTTGTTTTGGTTCTTCAAAGATTTAGATAAACTACTTATATTTTGATTTTGCTGTTGCAATTCTTGATCTTGAATCTCGTCTGTTGTAGCTACTCGATCTGAAAACGTTGAAGACTTTGTACTCTTAAAACCATGTGTCGCATCATTATCAAAAACTTCAAAATAGTATTCGTATGAAACTCCTTCTTCTACTGGAAGGTTACTCGGAAAATTAAAAACAAACTGATCAAATACACCAGCCTTTACCGGAATGTTTCCACGTTTAGCAGACTGAGGTTTGTTACGTTCGTAGTATACAATTTGTAGTTTTGAAAGTCCGTAATCATCACCTAATCTTCCTAAAATATAGTTCTTATCCAGCTTCAAACTATCTGGTGCAGGCCCAACATTGATGGTTGGGAACTGATCTTTGATAACAGACAGCTGATAATCTAGTTTTTCGTAGTTTTTAACCTTATCATTTGACGTAAGAATTTGATATTCTGTATTTTGACTAATATTTTTAGCCAATTTAAAGTCATTTTCTATCTTATTAAATCTAAAAACTTCATTATCTCTTTTCCATATAATTTCTTGAGTCGATTTGGTATTCATTTTCCAAGTTACTGTTGTTCCCTCTGGTACAATTGCGTTTCCAGTTCCCTGAATTGTCTCAGATTTTTTCTTTAAGTAAGAAGGAAAATTTAAAACCATTTCGAAGTTTGCAATAGATGGAACTGTAATAACTTTCAATTCATATTCTTGAGAAGTAACATTATTTCCTTCAAAAGAAAAGCTAATATCTTCTGCTGGTTTTTCAACTTTAAATTCAAACTTTCCTGGCTGTGAAGATTCCATAAAATAACTTTCATCACCAATATGGATCATGACATTTTCTGGAACAACATTCCCAACTGATTCCATTTTGATCACGAAATCTTTGTTTTGTTCTGCTTGTAAATTAGAATTTAAAACCACAAATTTAAAAGGAGCAGGTGGCAAAAATGCAGAATTGAAATGCACTACCCTATTCAAACTTTGAGAAATAATATTGCTATTTCCAGAAATATAAAACACGGCAAAAAGCAAAACTGGAACCAAGGCCAATGGCAGATATTTTTTATTAGCTTTAAAATTAATGGCATTTCCAAAAGGAATTGGCTGAAGTGAATTTGCTTTTTGTTCTATCGAAGCCAAAACCAATTCAGAACTTTCAGCATTATTATCAGCTGATAATTGTAAAAAGTTAGTTAGTTTATCACTTACTTCTGTAAAATGGTTTCCAATAATTTTTGAGGCCTGAGTATAATCTATTCCTTTTTGAAGTTTAAATAATTTAAACAAAGGGAAAATAATTAATCGAACCAGAAGGAAAACTTCAACGGCAATAAATAACCAGAATAGAAAAGTTCTTCCCAAAGGTTTTAACCATAGAAAGTACTCTACAAAAAGCGTAAATAAAAAATACAATAAACCAAAACCAGTAAAAAGAAGCATTCCTTTTATCAGTTCGTTGGTATAATATTTCTTAATGAAAGCCTCGAGCTTCTGATATATAGCAGATGTTGTTTTCAAAATAAATCTGTTTTGATTATAACCTATAAAAGTAGTAATTATAAAGATTCAAATTCCAAAAAATTAAATTCCAAATTCCAACTATTCACTGTGTTTGGAATTTGGAATTTTAAAAAATTGGGATTTATCTAAAGTTGTATCTTTGCATCAAAATTTTAAACAAATGTCAAAGCAAGTTCGCGTGCGTTTTGCACCAAGTCCAACTGGACCATTACATATTGGCGGAGTTCGTACTGCCCTATTTAATTATTTATTTGCAAAAAAACATAACGGTGTTTTTTATCTTCGAATTGAAGATACAGATCAGACCCGTTTTGTTCCAGGTGCAGAGGCTTACATTATGGAAGCCCTTGAATGGTTAGGAATTGCTCCTGAAGAAACTGTAGGGAAAAATGAAAAATTTGGTCCATACAGACAAAGCGAACGTAAAGATTTGTACCAGCAATATGCCGATCAATTAATAAATTCTGGCTGGGCTTATTATGCTTTTGATACTCCTGAAGCTTTAGATGCACATAGAAAACAACACGAAGCTGAAGGAAAAACATTTATTTACAATCATCACAATCGTGAAAAACTAGATACTTCATTAGTAATTTCTGCAGAAGAAACTGCTAAAAGAATTGAAAATGGAGAGCATTATGTAATCCGTTTTAAAACTCCGGTTGATGAAACTTTACATTTGAAAGATATTATTCGCGGAGATGTTAAGTTTGAAACTAATCTTTTGGATGATAAAGTTTTGTTTAAAAGTGATGGAATGCCAACATACCATTTAGCAAATATTGTAGATGATCATTTGATGGAAACTTCACACGTTATTCGTGGCGAAGAATGGCTGCCATCTATGCCACTTCACGTTTTATTATACAAAGCATTTGGTTGGGA
Source organism: Flavobacterium sp. Root935 (assembly GCF_001429295.1). Classification (GTDB taxonomy): domain Bacteria; phylum Bacteroidota; class Bacteroidia; order Flavobacteriales; family Flavobacteriaceae; genus Flavobacterium. The sequence continues at coordinate 524,607 of NZ_LMJL01000007.1, forward strand.
AGCTCCAGAATTTGCTCATTTACCTTTGATTTTAAAACCAATTGGAAATGGTAAATTATCAAAAAGAGATGGTGATAAAATGGGATTCCCAGTATTTCCTTTAGAATGGAAAACTGAAGAAGGAGTTTCATCTGGTTACAGAGAAAAAGGATTTTTCCCAGAAGCTGTTGTCAACTTCCTAGCTTTATTAGGATGGAATGATGGAACTGATAAAGAATTATTTTCTTTAGAAGAATTAGCTCAATCTTTTGACTTGAACAGAGTGCATAAAGCTGGAGCTAAATTTGATCCGGAGAAAAACAAATGGTTCAATCACCAATATTTAGTCAAACAAAATGATGAGGATTTAGCTAAAGCCTTCACTCCTATTTTACAGGAAAAAGGAATTGACATTTCTAAATATGACATCACAAGAATTGTTTCATTAATAAAAGAAAGAGCGCATTTTGTTTCTGAATTTTGGGATCTAACAGATTTCTTTTTCCAAGCTCCAACATCTTATGATGAAAAAGCAAGCAAGAACTGGAAAGAAGAAACTCCACCTTTAATGCAAGAATTGATTTCTACTCTAGAATATATTGATGGTTTTGATTCGGCAAATATTGAAAGTGTTGTAAAAGATTGGTTAACCAAAAACGAAATCGGAATGGGTAAAGTTATGCAGCCTTTCCGTTTAAGTTTGGTTGGAGCTCTTAAAGGTCCTCACCTATTTGACATTGTTGAAATCATTGGAAAAGAAGAAACTATTTCGAGAATTCAAAAAGCGATAGCTACTTTATAATTAGAATTCGAATTAAAATTGAAACGCTAAGAAACATATCACAAATGTTCTTAGCGTTTTTTTAATGTCTAAAAATTTTATTTTAGAAGAATTTTCGTAATTTACCAAAATCATAAACATAAATTTTATAACCATGGGTACAGGATTAATTATCTTTTTAGTATTGGCATTCTTCATTTTCATGTCTTCTTTCTTTACAGTAAAACAGCAGAGTTCTGTCATAATAGAAAGATTCGGAAAATTTCAGAGTGTTAGAAATTCAGGATTACAACTTAAAATTCCGTTGGTAGATAGATTGGCCGGACGTGTAAATCTTAAAATCCAGCAATTAGATGTTATCATCGAAACTAAAACTAAAGACAACGTTTTTATTAAAATGAAAGTTTCAGTTCAGTTTAAAGTAATTCAGGATAAAGTGTATGATGCATTTTACAAACTAGAATATCCACACGATCAGATTACGGCTTACGTTTTTGACGTTGTCCGTGCCGAAGTTCCGAAACTAAAACTGGATGATGTTTTTGAAAGAAAAGATGATATCGCAATTGCGGTAAAAAGAGAATTGAATGAAGCAATGACTACTTACGGTTATGATATTATCAATACTTTGGTAACTGATATTGATCCAGATATTCAGGTAAAAAATGCAATGAACAGAATCAACGCGGCTGACAGAGAAAAAACTGCAGCAGAATTTGAAGCAGAAAGTTCAAGAATTAGAATCGTTGCAAAAGCAAAAGCAGAAGCAGAAAGTAAACGTTTACAAGGTCAAGGTATTGCAGATCAACGTCGTGAAATTGCTAGAGGTCTTGTAGAAAGTGTTGAAGTTTTGAATAATGTTGGAATTAATTCTCAAGAAGCATCTGCCTTAATTGTGGTTACACAACATTATGATACTCTACAATCTATCGGATCTGATACAAACTCTAACTTGATTCTTTTACCAAACTCACCACAAGCCGGAAGTGACATGTTGAATAATATGGTTGCTTCTTTTTCAGCTTCTAACCAAGTTGGCGAAATGATGAAGAAAAATAATAAAAAAGTAGAAAAACCAAAACAAATAAAACCTCAATCTGGTTATGAAGATGATATTCAACCAGATGTTCAACAATAATTGTAAAATAAAAAAGAGGCTTAACGGCCTCTTTTTTTATTGGTAAACCAATTGATAACAAATGGTAATATAGATTGAAGTATTTGCGGATACGAATTTTTAAAATAATCTGTATACGATGAAACAAATCCGTTTACAATATTTTGCGGAGTTATGCTTTCTTTTGTTCTCTGAAAACTTAAAACCAATTTCTGATAATTGATATCTTTTTCCAATTTTAAGATTTCTAAATCTCTGTCAATTTCAGCATAAGATGAGTATTTTTTCTTTTCCATAATTCTCAATCGTTAAAAAATATTTCTGAAAACTTTTCTAAAATTGGTCCTTCAACCATTTTATCTTTTATAAAGAAAAGTAAAATACTAAATAATAGATAGATCCCTCCTACTGCTAAAAATCCTAGAGCATTACTGCCTAACAAATCTCCAAAAGCATACGCTGCTGCAAAAGATCCAAAAATCAAAACCATACTAAAACACAATAATATCAACGTGAATTTAAAAATTAGCGTTGTTGATTTCATTGCAACTTTAAAACCCCAAAGTTTATAATAGGCCAAATGACTGTCGATGTAAACTTTAGTCTGATCCTGAATTTTTTCGGTGTTTTCTTTTAACTCTTCAAAAGCCATAACTAGATTTTTTAAAATAAAAAAAGCACAAAACTGTCTTATAAAAATAAGCAAGTTAAGTGCTTCTTGTACAATTTAATAGATTTTTATTTTTGAAGTTTAGCGTTTTGTGCTTTTAAATCAGCCAATTTAGATTCTAAAAAAGTGATCACTTCTTCTGTCTTATGACTTACATTTGAAAGTAAATCATTTAAAGTTCCATCAAGATTTTTGGTTGCACCTGTGAATTTTTCACGTAGTACTTCAGAACTTGCTTCAAATGAATCCTGCAAATTATGTTTTGCATCATCAATTCCTTCTTTAATTTTAGCTCGAGTTTTTGATCCTTTTTCTGGAGCAAATAAAATCCCGATTGCCGCTCCTACTGCAGCACCAGCTAAAATTGCTGCAATTGTATTTGAATTATTAGACATAATATTTCTTTTTTAGTGATTAATAAAGATAGTTCTTTTTTAAAATGCTAAACAGTAAAATTCAAAATTTAACAATAGAATTAATACACATAAGTAACTGCTTCATATTTTCCATCACCTTTTTCAACAATACTCACAAAAGGAGAACCATTTGAAGCCGACTTAGATTTTATTCTCATAGCAGTTTGTTTCTGGTTTGCAATTGGCGGTTCACCTTTTGTCCTTGTCGAGACACCAGTAAAACTAGCAGATTGCTTCAGTCCTATTGTCTTTTCCTGAGGCAGAACAGTTACCATTTTGTAATCATCTTTTGAATCTACTATTATTTTATCAGAAATTTTTTGAGTTTGTTTGGTTTGCTTATTCGTAATTGATGAAACAGCATGTTTGCTAATTTTAATTTCTTCTGAACTTCCGTTTAGTGAATAATAAATTAAACCATTTTCGTTTTTTATGAAATTAACATCAAGTTGTTCACCATTGTGTTTTGTAATTTGATGTGTTTGTGAAATTGCAACATTTGCAAATAACATTGCTAGCGTAAAATATAAAATTTTCATGATAATTAGATTTAAATTAAAAATGATCAGATTTGAAATTTAAAAACTAAAGCTTAACACAAATTCAACATTATGGAATTTTGTACATTATGATACAATTTGAAAAATACCTTTTACGCGAAATATTATCAGGATTACATCATAATAAAAATGAGAACATAAAATTGTCTTTTCAAGAAATCAATTTTGAAGATTTACTGTTTTAAAAATTACGAGTTTTTAAAAACAATAAATTTCAGTTTAGTTTCTTTAACGGCAAATTTTAATTTTTATAAAAATCATCTCTGACTTTTGGTATTGAGTTAAAAATAGCAACTTTATAAACAATTGTATGTTAACAACCCGTTAAACTGACAAAAATAACAGCTAAAACTAAAATAAAGCTCATAAATAAACAATAAATCAAAAAACGAGTTACATATCAACTTGAAGAAAAAAATGCGTTAAAATTAATTTATTTAAGCTATTTTAATATATAAAAACTATAATAATTAATATTTTAATCAATTATATTAATTATTAAATTAAACTATCGTTTTAAAATTTTAATCAAATTAATTTATATAATAAAATCGGTTTTATATTATGAAAAATAAAAAAGTTTGGACAAGGTAAAAATTTGGTCAAAAAATTCAAAACTTAAAATAAGCAGCAAATTTCAATCAATTTAAATAATAGGATTCTAGAGATGGATAAATTTAAAAAGCCTCTTATAATAAATTTATGAAAGTCACTTTTAATTTATAAAATCTATATTTTTTATTATACACATCAATTTTAATAATAATAAAAATAAATTATCATATACAAAATAGCAATAATACTATTTTATAATTTAAAATACATTAAAAATTATACCAGAATTTCATTTAAAAATTTTTAAAGAAAAAAATCTGGCTCAAAAAAAGTAAAATATGTAGTAAAAAAAGTAAAATTTAAAATAAAGACTTGTAATAAAAGATCTTTTAAAATAAGGTTAATGAGGTGGACGAATTAAAAAAATGCTTTAAAATTAATGTATGAAAGCTATTTTTAATTTATAAAAGTTATAGATATTAATATTTTAATAAATTTTATATATAATAAAAAAGCGCTTTTAAAAAGCGCTTCTCCATAGATTCTAGTTATTTTATTTTTTTACCATCTCGGCAAGAATTTCAATTTCTCTCTCCGATGCATTTTTGGGAGGATTTGAATATAATTTTAAAATTTCATCATCAAATTGATTTTTGAAACTTACTTCTTCGATATCTCTCAAATTTAATAATGCTTTAGATCGAACATAAGTTGATTCACTTTTTAAAGACATTGAATATAATTTCTTAATATCTTCTTCTTCAAAATCTGTTGATTTCCAACTTCCATATTTCAAAATAAATTGAGCAAACAACAACGAAGCCTTATTATTATTGATATTTTTCTTTAAAGAATTCTGTAAAAGTGAAAAACTAGTAACATTTTTAATGTTCTCCCCTATCGCACTTTCAATTGCAATACGTTCTGGTTTAGTTTCAACTTTAAAATATTTGTTGATTTCTTTTAACGAATTATTAATGCTGTTTTCTTCTTTTTTACCTTTTTCTTCCCAAGCATCTTTTAGTCCAACAGTTTTGTTAAACACTAATTTTGAAGCAGTTGAGTCTTTATCAACAGTAAAATAACCCAAACGTTGAAACTGGAATTTATCTTCATTTTGAGCTGTAGCTAAACTTGGTTCAACATATCCAGTTACAATTTCTAATGAATTTGGATTCACAAAATCTAAGAAATTTTTCTCTTTATAACTGTCTGGAGCTTCATCTGTAAACAAACGATCGTATAAACGAACTTCTGCTTCAAGCGCATGTTGAATAGAAACCCAATGTAATGTTCCAGATACTTTTCTTTGGCTTGCTTCTGTCCCGCTTCCGCTTAAAGAATCGGTATCATAAGTAACATGAATTTCAGTAATATTTCCTTCTGCATCTTTTATAACAGATTCACCTTTAATGATATAAGCATTTTTAAGACGAACTTCTTTTCCTAAAGTCAAACGGAAAAATTTAGCTGGAGCTTCTTCTAAAAAGTCTTCTCTTTCGATGTATAATTCACGAGAAAAAGGTACTTTTCTGAAACCTGCATTTTCATCTTCCTGATTATTTTCAGCTTCTAACCACTCTTCTTTACCTTCTGGATAATTGGTAATTACCAATTTTACCGGATCTAAAACAGCCATTACACGAGGTGCAATTTTGTTCAAATCTTCACGAATACAAAATTCTAAAACCGATACATTAATTAAATTATCACGTTTTGCAATTCCAATTGTGTTGGCAAAATTACGTAAAGATGCTGCTGTATAACCACGTCTTCTTAACCCAGAAATTGTTGACATTCTAGGATCATCCCAACCATTAACATGCTTTTCTTTAACTAGTTGCTGTAATTTTCTTTTACTAACAACGGTATGTGATAAATTACGTCTTGCAAATTCTCTCTGCTTTGGACGCAGTTTATTTTCATCTAAAATCTGGTCTAAAAACCAATCGTATAATTCACGGTGAGGCAAGAATTCAAGTGTACAAAATGAATGTGAGATTTCTTCTAAATAATCACTTTGTCCGTGTGCCCAATCGTACATTGGATAAATTTTCCAGGCATCTCCAGTTCTATGATGATGCTTATGTAAAATTCTGTACATGATAGGATCACGCATCAACATATTAGTTGATTTCATGTCTATTTTTGCACGAAGAATATGTGTACCAGCCTCAAATTCACCGTTTTTCATTCTTTCGAATAAATCTAAATTTTCTTCAACAGAACGATTTCTGTATGGACTATCTGTCCCAACTGTTGATGGCGTTCCTTTTTGAATGGCCATATCTTCAGAAGACTGGCTATCAACATAGGCTTTATCTTTTTTAATTAATAAAACAGCCCAATCGTATAATTGTTGAAAGTAATCAGAAGCATAACGTTCTTCTGCCCAGGTATAACCCAGCCATTCAACGTCTTTTTTAATGGCGTCAACAAATTCCTGCTCTTCTTTTTCTGGATTTGTATCGTCAAAACGTAAATTTACAGGTGACTGATAATCAATACCTAAACCAAAATTTAAAGCAATAGAACTAGCGTGCCCAATGTGTAAATAACCGTTTGGTTCTGGTGGAAAACGAAAATGAAGTTTAGTTTGCGAAAGACCTGATTTTAGATCTTCCTCTATGATTTGTTCAATAAAATTGAGTGATTTCTCTTCTGATGCCATTATTTTATAGTAATTTTAGCAAAGATAAAAAAAAGGTTTCAGGTTTCAGGTTTAAAGTCATTTAACTAGCGCAAAACCTGAAACTTTAAACTTGAAACAAGATAAAAATGGGAGTTATTAAACTTAAAAACATTCGCACTTTTTCATACCACGGATGTTTAATTGAAGAAGGAAAAATAGGATCTGACTATACTGTAGATCTAAAAATTAAAACAAATCTTCAGAAATCGGCTGAAACAGATCATCTTTTAGACACTGTTGATTACGTTCATTTGAATAAAATTGTTACTGAAGAAATGGCAATTCGTTCGCATTTACTAGAACATGTAGCCAAAAGAATCAATATTCGTGTGCTGGCAGAGATAGAAACTGTAGAAAAAACAACAGTTTGGGTTTCTAAAATTAATCCTCCTATTGGTGGTGATGTTGAGTCAGTTACTATAAAAATGACAGAAATTAGAAAGTAATTATTTTATTTAAAATCGTATTTTTTCAAAATAGTTCATATGAAACTTTTGAAATTTAAAGATTTTAGTTACTTTTGCCATCCGTTCAAGCAATGGCGTCGTGGCCGAGCGGCTAGGCTGGGCTCTGCAAAAGCTCCTACTCCGGTTCGAATCCGGACGATGCCTCTAAAACCTTCAAAGCAATTTGAAGGTTTTTTTTTATGTCTTGTCCTTGCGAGGAACGAAGCAATCTCACTACTATAGATTATAAATGTTGATATAATTAGTTAGATTGCTTCGTTCCTCGCAAGGACTTATAAACACAAAAAAGCCTCTGAAATTCAGAGGCTTAATTTTATATTTTTGAGTTATTAACAACTACTTTTCTATTTTTTCGAAAGCATTTTTAACCATTTCTTTTTCTTTTGGAAACCATCCTTGTGTGATTAAAGCAACTCCAAAAACCATTAAAACAATACTAATTCCTTTTTTGATTTTAACGATATTAGTTGGTGTCATTTTAGATTTTAATTGTTTGGCTAATACTATTTTAAGACAATCAACCAGCAAATAAGTAATGATAACTGATGTAAAAAAAGTAATCATTCTTGAGTTTTGCATTTCTAATTTTGGTCCTACAGAAATGATAACAGCCAGCCAAAAACCTAATACTCCAATGTTAATAACGTTGAGTAAAAAGCCTTTTATAAATAGACTTCCGTAGTTTCTTTTGATGATATCACGATCAATTTCTTCATCGTCTATTTTTTCTTCATTTTTTAAACGAACGAAAGAAATTATACCATAAGCCAGCATTATTATTCCTCCAAAAATAAACAAAGCTGGTTTATCTTTTAAACTCTGAATTAATCTGTAACTTCCTAAATACGCGATAGCTATAAAAAAAATATCACCTAGAACTACACCGAAGTCAAATACAATTGCTGCTCTGAATCCTTTTGTAATACTGGTTTCTAGTAGTATAAAAAATACTGGACCTACCATAAAACTTAGAAAAAGTCCCCATGGCAGTCCAGCCAAAATATCATTTACCATCAAAATACAACTTGTTATTTTACTTCTTCGATTTTACCTCCAAAAACTGTTTTTTGATTTATTTGCTTTGGTTTTCCATAAATGTAAATAGAGCCTCCTGCGCTTACTTTTGCATCAACTAAGGTCGAAGCATTAACATCAGCTTTTCCTCCCGCAGAAACGCTTACATTAGTCTGAGAAGTCGCTAATTTACTTCCAAGGAAATAACCACCGGCTCCTAAACTGGCATCAAGGTTATCTGCTTTACCAGTTGCAGTGATTTCTCCACCAGAAACTGAACTTACTTTTAACTTATCAACATTCAAATCTACATTAATTTTTCCACCTTCCTGCGCACTTACTTTAAACGAAGTTGCTTTTAGTGTTTCTTTACTTGTAACTTCTGCTCCTTCATTAACATCAATCAATTCTATTCTTTTGTAATACAAAGTAATATCTAAATCATTTCCTGATAATAGTTTAGGAAAAGGCATTCTTAATTTTAATATTCCATTTTTATTGACAGCTTCAACCTCTGCTTCTCTTGCTCCTTTTATAACAACTTTATTCTCTGAAGATTGAACTAATTTTACACTTAACTTATCGTAAACTTTTACGGTATCGAATTCACCTAACTCTTTGGTAACCTGACCAAAAGACATTTGAACAAATAAAATTGCAGCTCCTATAATTAACTTTTTCATACTTTTATTTTTTTAAATTAAACTTTATTCTGCTCTTCTTAAAAAATGAAAATCCAATTGTTTTTTAACTAAATCGGCATTTTTTACTTTAACATAAATTTCATCTCCTAATTGTAAAATACTGTTTGAAGTTGCTCCAACTAAAGCATACTGCTTTTCATCAAAAGTATAGTAATCATCTTTTATTTCTCTGATTCTTACCATTCCTTCGCATTTGTTAGAAACAATTTCAACATAAATTCCCCATTCTGTAACTCCTGAAATAACTCCCAAAAATTCTTCGTCCTGATGATCCTGCATGTATTTAACCTGCATGTATTTAATACTATCTCGCTCAGCATTTGTTGCTAAACTTTCCATATTAGAACAATGCAGACATTTTGTTTCATAAGTTTCTTCGTCTACAGAAGCGCCGCCATCTAGATAATACTGCAGCAAACGATGTACCATTACGTCTGGATAACGACGAATTGGCGATGTAAAATGGCTGTAATAATCAAAAGCTAATCCGTAATGACCAATATTATCTGTAGAATATTTGGCTTTACTCATACTTCTAATCGCAAGAGTGTCAATTAAGTTCTGTTCTTTTTTACCATTTACTTCTTCCATCAATGCATTCAAAGACTTTGAAATATCGCCTTTGTTACGGAAATCTATTTTATAACCAAATTTAGCAATTACGGTTTGCATCGCAATTAATTTGTCTTCGTTTGGTTCGTCGTGAATCCTGTAAACAAATGTTTTCTTTTGTTTTCCAATGTATTCAGCCACTTTTCTGTTGGCTAAAAGCATAAATTCTTCAATCAAATGATTGGCATCTTTAGATACTTTAAAGTAAACTCCTTCTGGTTCACCTTCTGCATCCAAATTAAATTTCACTTCAACTTTATCAAAAGAAATTGCACCATTCTGCATTCTTTTCTTTCTTAAAATCTTCGCTAATTCATCTAATTTTAAAGTTGCTTCTGTAATTTCATCTGAAACAACATAAGATTCTCCAGTAATTGAAACATCAACTGGAATTGTATTATCTTTTGTTTCAATAATATACTGTGCTTCTTCGTAAGCAAAACGCTGATCTGAATAAATTACTGTTCTTCCAAACCATTGGTTGATAACTTGTGCAGTTGGAGAAACTTCGAATATCGCAGAGAATGTATATTTCTCTTCATTCGGACGAAGTGAACAGGCAAAATTAGATAAAACTTCAGGAAGCATTGGCACTACCCTATCTACTAAGTAAACAGAAGTAGCTCTTTGATAAGCTTCATCATCCAAGATTGTACCTTCTTCCAAATAATAAGAAACATCGGCAATGTGAATTCCAATTTCGAAGTTTCCATTCTCTAACTTTTTGAAAGACAAGGCATCATCAAAATCTTTTGCATCTTTTGGATCTATCGTAAACGTAAGCGTATCACGCATATCACGACGTTTTGCTATTTCAGATTCCTGAATCGAAGTATCTATTTTTTGTGCATAAACCTCTACTTCTACCGGAAAATCTGATGGAAGTCCATATTCCGCTAAAATAGCGTGAATCTCAGTATTGTGTTCACCAGGTTTTCCTAAAACTTTTATGACAGATCCAAACGGACTATCAGCTCTTTTTGGCCAGTCTTCAATCTTAACTAAAACAACATCACCGTTTTCTGCTTCACCAATTTTATCCTTCGGAATAAAAATATCGGTATACATTTTAGGATTTGCAGTAGAAACAAATGCAAAATTTGGCTGCATATCAATTACACCAACAAATTCTGTTTTATCTCTTTCTACAACTTCAATTACTTCACCTTCAGGTCTTTTACCTTTTCTTCTATTATAAACATAGACTTTTACTTTGTCTTTATCTAATGCACGATTCAAATTATTGGTCGGAATAAAAACATCTTCTGCAAAATCTGGACAAATAAAATAAGCAGTTTTTCTGCTCGTCATATCTATTGTTCCTTCGTAGTAATCCTGACTTTCGGCTTTTACTAGATATTTTCCAGGCTCTGATTCTATAATTTTCTTTTGCGAAGCTAGAATTTTTAGTTCTTTTATAATTTGATTCCTGCTATTGGTATCGTCAAGTTCAAGCTTTGCTCCTATTTGTTTATAATTGAATGGTTTATTAGCATTTTGCGATAAAATCTTTATTATTTTTCCAGAGAAATCTTTCTCTTTTTTTATCGGCTTTCTAATTTTCTTACTCATATATCTTTTCTTATAAGGTTTAAAATTACAAATAAGAAATCAGATAATACTTTTTAACAAATAGAATTATTAAAAATATAACTTTTCGTACATTTACAAAAACACCTCATATGGAAAGCTTTAAGACCATCGCCATATTCAATTATCAGCACGAAACAGTGGTTCTCAAACACTTACTGGAGCAGGAACAAATCCCTTATTTTTTCGAAAACGAAATGACACTTTCAGTCGTTCCAATGTACACTTCGGCGCTGGGTGGAATCAAACTCAAAGTTCATCCCAACGATTTCGAACAAGTTCAGGAAATCCTTGACAACTTAAACAATCCTCTCAAAATCGTTTAAAGAGATTCTTTTTTCAAACTAAATTCAATTTTTTTCTTTTTAAACTTTTTTAGTTTTCAACATATATTAAATACAACAAAAAAGATTTTTAAAAATTTAAAAAAAATTGTTGGTTATTATAGTGTGTTAATATGTCGAATAAATTTATTTTTAAAAGCATTGAAATGAAGTTTCTCTTAGTTATTTTGAGTTATCAACATAGTTATTTTTAGCTAAAATATTAATTTATAAGACTTTTTGTATTTTAATTAACAACGGTTGACAACCAAAAATGAATTGATTTTGTAGATAAGTTCATATGTTGATATTTGTTGAAAATGGCATTTTTGATATTGATAACTTTTCTAAAAATTCCCGAAACTTTATTAGGATTTTTGATTCCAGTTTTGGATTAGGTTTTTTTTCGACACAACCAAAAAAAACTTCTAATTTTCTTTTCGAACTTATTAACAGTTTCTGTTAATTTAAAGTTAACTGAATATCAACGAATTACAAACTCCTATTAACACCTTAAAATTTTAACAAATATTCTGGTTATTCTTTATTGATTATGAGATACTTATGAAGTTATCAAAATTGTTAATAAGTGGTAAATATTTGATATTACGTAAGTTATCTTTCTAAGCTTTTTGCTATGAATTTCACGAATCTACACGAATTTATATTGGAATGTTTATATAGTATTCAAAAAAGAAAATAATTTGTGAAAATTGGTGTAATTCGTGGCAACCATTTATTAATTGAGTAAATTTGTACTACACAACTTAATAGTATAGAAAATGAAAATATCGATAGGAAACGACCACGCTGGACCAGAATATAAAAAAGCAATTGTTGAAATGCTTAAAGCAAAAGGATACGAAGTAACGAATTACGGAACTGATACTGATGCTTCTGTAGATTATCCAGATTTTGGACATCCAGTTGCAAATGATGTATCTGAAGGAAAAGCTGATTTTGGAATTGTGATCTGCGGAAGCGGTAACGGAATTGCAATGACTGTTAATAAACATCCGAAAGTGAGAGCTGGTTTATGCTGGACTAAGGAAATTGCTTATTTGACACGTTTGCATAACGATGCTAATATTGTAAGTATTCCGGCGCGCTTTACTTCTATTCATCAAGCAGTTGAAATCGTTGAAACTTTCCTGACAACAGCTTTTGAAGGCGGAAGACATCAAAACAGAGTTAATAAGATTGCTTGTTCGTAAAAAGTCAAAAAAAATCGGGTGCTTCGCACCAATGTAAATAAACAAGCCGGGCGGATTTTTAAAATTCATCCGGTTTTTTTATTTAAAGTACTTACATTCAATATATTGAAGTTATTTTAAATTATACTTTTTAAGGTTATTAACAATGTTAATATCTATATTTTTTGAGTTAGCATGAAGTAAATTAAAACAACTTGTAGTAAAAGAATCAATAAGAATTTGACAATAAATGAAGTTTTACTCGTTTTATGTTTAAAGAAAAACATAGCTGTTAATAAACCTATTGTTCCGCCAATTGTTTGAAGAAAAAACAAAGTATTTTCAGGAATTCTTCGTTTATTTTTTCGAGCCAGATATTTATCGTATCCAGCAAGAATAAAAAGAACAATATTTATAAATAAAAAATAGAGTAAAAAAATTTCCATTGGCGTAAAATTAAAAACAAAGATATTATTTTAGCCGAATCATTGATGAATTTACAAATCGTTTTAACAAGTAAATTATATCATGTTGTAATTAAGAATTTATTTCATTAAACGTATGACTAATATTCAATTCATTGCCAAATCTGTTCAGGCACCTGCAGTCAGCATTCAAAACACCGTAAAATTATTAGAGGAAGATTGTACAATTCCGTTTATTTCGAGATACCGAAAAGACGCGACTGGTAATCTTGATGAAACTGTAATTGAACAGATTGCAAAATTGCAGAAAGATTTTGACACACTTGTAAAGCGTAAAGAAGCAGTTCTGAAATCTATTGAAGAACAAAAAGCGCTCACGGCGGATTTGAAGAAAAAAATTGAAGACAGTTTTGATCTGCAGGAAATTGAAGATTTCTATCTTCCGTACAAAAAGAAGAAAAAAACAAAAGCAGATGTTGCCCGCGAGTTTGGTTTAGAGCCTTTGGCAAAAATCATAATGTCTGAAAGTGATGTTGATGTCGATTTTGTTTCGACACAATACATTAATGAAAATGTGATTAATGAAGAAGCGGCTATGCAAGGCGCAAGAGATATTGTGGCAGAATGGATTAATGAAAATATTTATGTTCGTAAACAGCTTCGTAGATTATATCAACGAAAAGCAACAATTGCAACCAAAGTCGTAAAAAAGAAAGCGGAAGAAGAAGGAGCACAAAAATTCAGTCAGTATTTTGATTGGGAGGAGCCTTTGACAAAAGCGCCGGCGCATCGTTTATTGGCAATGCTTCGCGCTGAAAACGAAGGTTTTATTAAAATGAAAATAGATGTTGATATCGATGATGCTTACGATGTTATTGACGAAATCATTATTAAAAAACAAAATAGCACAACAGCTCATTTGCAGTTAGCAATTGAAGATAGTTACAAACGTTTATTAAACCCAGCAATTGGAAACGAAACACTTCAGGAAGCAAAAGCAAAAGCCGATGCGAATTCTATTCAGGTTTTTGCCAACAATTTAGGACAATTATTATTGGCACCGCCTTTGGGAGAAAAACGTATTCTGGCAATCGATCCAGGATTTAGAAGCGGTTGTAAAGTAGTTTGTCTAGACGAAAAAGGCGATTTGTTATATAACGAAACGATTTACCCGCACGCGCCTCAAAACGAAGAATCTATGGCGATTAAAAAAATTCGTTCGATGGTTAACGCCTATCAAATTGATGCGATTTCTATTGGAAATGGAACTGCTTCGCGCGAAACCGAATTTTTCATCAAAAAAATCGCGTTCGACAAACCAGTGCAGGTTTTTATAGTTTCTGAGGCTGGAGCTTCAGTTTATTCAGCTTCCAAAATTGCGAGGGAAGAATTTCCAAATTATGATGTAACGGTTCGTGGTTCGGTTTCTATCGGAAGAAGGCTTTCAGATCCTTTAGCCGAATTGGTAAAAATTGACCCAAAAGCCATTGGAGTAGGTCAGTATCAGCACGATGTTGACCAAACGAAATTAAAAGAAGAATTGGATAACACCGTAATTCGCTGCGTAAACTCGGTTGGAATTAACATCAACACCGCAAGTAAACATTTACTGAGTTATGTGAGTGGAATAGGAGAGAAGCTGGCAGAAAACATCGTACAATACCGCTCTGAAAACGGACCTTTTGAAGACAGAAAACAGTTGAAAAAAGTGCCTCGTTTGGGAGATAAGGCTTATCAACAAGGAGCAGCGTTCATTAGAATTACAAATGCTAAAAATCCGCTGGATAATTCGGCAGTGCATCCAGAGGCTTATCCAGTTGTGGAGAAAATGGCAAAAGATTTGAAAATTTCTGTAAACGAATTAATTGCTAATAAAGAGAAAACAGCGCTTATTAAGGCCGAAAACTATATTACACCTGAAATTGGTTTGCTTACGCTAAAAGACATCATAAAAGAGCTGGAAAAGCCTGGCTTAGACCCAAGAAAGTCGGCTAAGGTTTTTGAATTTGACGCCAATGTAAAATCAATCAAAGATTTGAAAACAGGAATGATTTTACCTGGAATTGTGAATAACATTACCAACTTCGGCTGTTTTGTTGACATCGGAATCAAAGAAAGCGGTTTAGTACATATTTCACAGTTAAAAGCTGGATTTGTAAGCGATGTAAACGAGGTTGTAAAATTACATCAGCATGTTGATGTGAAGGTTACGGAAGTTGATGAAGATAGAAAAAGGATTCAGCTGACGATGATTTTATAAAATTCCAATTTATAAAATTCCAAATTCCAAACTGTTTGGAATCTTTAAATGAAAAACTCCCAAATTACAATTGTAATTTGGGAGTTTCTATTTTTAGACTATTTCAAAATCACTTTTTTGGTAATGTTTTTAAAATCATCATTGGATATTTTTACCAAATAAACTCCTCGCGCTTGGTTGGCTAAATTTATTTCTGTCAATTCTGAAGTTGTTTTTTGTTGATGAATAACACTCCCTGAAGGAGATATTATCGAGATAGTAGATTTCCCAGGTGCACTAACTGTGATTCGATCAGCGCTCGGATTTGGAAAAAGCGTAACAGTAGATTTTTCAATATCAAAATTTTCATTGGACAAAGTAGCAGTTGGAGGCAGATAAAAATTACCAGTTAGTAAAAAAGAATATAATGTTTTTAGGGTGTGATTGAAGTAGCTGTTTGGTTCGTTGAGGTTTTTTAAATCGGTGTAAGAAGCATCTAAATGCGCTTGATTTTCTCCAGCCATTGCAGCACAGGCAAATGCACCCACAAAAGTAGCATTGTGCCATTGGCCGCTTACTGTTCCGTTTTGATTGTATCCATCTTTAATATTTGCCGAACCTCCAAGATTAACACGAACAAAATCAGATGATTTCTTAGCATAAGTTTTGGCATCGGCATTTCCATACCATAAATAATCAACCGCAATACGCCAAGGAGTTCTTGCAGCATCATATGTATATCCTTTTCCGGAATTGTTATATCCGTTTGCTGCAGCTATAGCAGAATAAGCGCCAGAAGCTTCGCACCAGTCCGAAACTAATCCGCCAACGGCATTGTTTACAGTAAGATTATTGTTAATAACCGTATAAGATTTCGCTGCAACCTGATTCCAAAAAACGACATCATTTGTAAAAACTCCAAATGCTCTGTAATAAGCAGGCGAGAAGTAAGAAGGATTTGTGATTTGGCTGCCGCCGAATTGATCTCCAGGTTTTAAAACATAAGTATTGGCTTCCACTTCATAATTTTTAATAGCAGAAATTAAAGCAGTCGCATCGGTTTTGTAGTTAATGTTACCACTGCTTCCCCATTGATAATCGGCAACGATAAGGGCAAATGCAGCATCAAGTTCTGCATCTGTAGCTCCGTTTTGACCAATAGCTCCAGAACAGCCATTAATTTTCCAGTTCATTACTTTGTTGCTGTTTACATTGTCTTTATAATACAACCAAAGTCCATCAAAAAGGTTTTTGTCTGCCATGTAAGCAGATAAGAGCATTCCGTATCCAATTCCTTCAGAAACTGTTTGAGAAGAAGTATCAAATTTCACTCTGTATCTTCCGTTAGAACAAGACTCAACAAAATTGTTTTTCCAAATATCATAATTGTTTTGGGCATCCAGACTGTTTTTGGGTGAAGGCATCAAGCCATTCGCAAAAACAACATTGGCAGGAAAGGGCTGCTTTTGTGCATTACTTTTGAGGCACAAAAAAGCAACAGTAATTAGAAGTAGGTTTTTCATAATTATTGTTTAATAGATTTAGGGACTCTAAAAGTAAGATTTTTAGATATAAAAAACCCCGAATTAAATTTTAATTCGGGGCTACTTTAAATATTAAAATATATTATTTTTTTAGAATAAATTTTTGAGCTTTAAATGTATTATGATTGCTGTTTTTAATTAAATAAACACCATCAGAAAGATTTTCTATGTGAATTGTATTTAGAATATCTGAATCTAGATTTACTGATTTTACAATTTTACCAGAAGCATCAATAATGATATAATTTCCATTATATTTAGTTACAATATTTAATATTCCTTTACTTGGAATAGGATACATTCTAAATTCGGCTGATTTAAAATCATCAACACCTAATGTTGATACATTTATACAATCTGAAACAATTGTACAGCCTGCCACCGTAATTTCAACCTTATATTCTCCAACAACAGATGGTGTAAAGGATTGATTGTTTTCGTTAGCTAATAATGTATTTGGACATTTATACCATTGGTATACGGCTCCTGCATGATCAGATGTTAATATTCCTGAATTTAAACTTACAGATTTTAAAATGGCAGATGAATTGTTGATAGTTAATTGTAACGTTTTAGTATCACAGCCAGCACTATAAGTGTAAGTTCCAGAATTTGTGTATGTTACCCCATTCACAGGCCAAGTGTAACTGTCACAAGCTAATTCTGTCTGCGTAGAATTTGTTGCATTAGTTATTGTTAATACTAAAGTTTTAGTATCACATC
>NZ_LMJL01000007.1:542230-542322 GCF_001429295.1 Flavobacterium sp. Root935
CCACAGTATTTGTGTATGTTCCAGAAGTTGTGTATGTTAGCCCATTCACAGGCCAGGTGTAACTGTCACAAACAGATTCTGTCTGCGTAGAA
>NZ_LMJL01000007.1:542334-658931 GCF_001429295.1 Flavobacterium sp. Root935
CTTGTAGTATTAGTTACTGTTAATACTAAAGTCTTAGTATCGCATCCTACAGTTTTTGTGTATGTTCCAGAAGTTGTATAAGTTTCTCCATTCACAGGCCAAGTGTAGCTGTCACAAACGGATTCTGTCTGCGTAGAATTTGTTGCATAAGTTACTGTTAATACTAAAGTTTTAGTATCACAACCAATAGTTTTTGTGTATGTTCCAGAAGTTGTGTATGTTACCCCATTTACAGGCCAGGTGTAACTGTCACAAACAGATTCTGTCTGGGTAGAGCTTGTAGTATTAGTTATTGTTAATACTAAAGTTTTAGTATCGCATCCTACAGTTTTTGTGTATGTTCCAGAAGTTGTGTATGTTTCTCCATTTACTGGCCAAGTGTAACTGTCACAAACAGATTCTGTCTGTGTAGAATTCGTTGTATTAGTTATTGTTAATGCTAAAGTTTTTGTATCACAACCTATCTTATCTGTATAAGTTCCAGAAGCTGTGTATGTTTGTCCATTTACAGGCCAAGTATATGAATCACATCTAGAAATTGTTTCCACAGGAGATGATGTAGAAGGTGTTATGGTTAAATTCAATGTTTTAGTATCACAGCCAACAGTAGCTGTATATGTACCAGAACTATTATAAGTTACTCCATTAACACTCCATTTATAAGTATCACATGCAACTACATTTTCTGGTGCAGAAGTTGTAGAAGGTGTTATGGTTAAATTCAACGTTTTAGTATCGCAGCCTACAGTCGATGTATATGTACCTGAACTAGTATATGTTGTTCCATTTACACTCCATTTGTAAGTATCGCACGCGACTACATTTTCTGGTGGAGAAGCAGTGGAAGGTGTACCAGTAACCGTTTTTACCAAAACTCTGTCACTTGCACAATATGCAGTTTCACACGCTACGCAGTAAGTTGTATTATTTGCCGTTGGAGTTGCTGAAACGGAAGCTCCAGTTGCAAAACTTGTTCCTCCAGTCATTGCAGTATACCAAGTAGCAGTTGTATTAAGCGGGCAAACAGCATTCAAAGTAACTGCAGTACTTCCTAAACAAGTAATATTTTGTGTATCAGTAGTAACTGTAGCATTTGCTGGTTTGATCGATGTGGTAGTGATATTTGAATTTACCGTTGCAAAATTTGAACCACTTACCGTCGCTTGATTTGTAACAGAACAAGTGTTTTGTGGTAATGTCGCAGCAGCATTAATTGTTGCACTAAATGTAATTACTGTAGATTTTCCTGCTGGTAAAGTAAATGGTCCAGCAGAAAGTGTTGTTGCAGTTGCAGCAGCAGATGCACTTTTTGCAGTAACTGAATTATTGTTTTGGAGATTTGCAGCAACAGTTTCTACTGTTGGAGCTGTTTCTTCTGTAGGAACGGTTTGAGTAGGAGCCATTTTTGAAGCTGAAGCATTATCAGGAGCAGTAACTGTACCTGAAACTATTTTTCCAGTATATGGAGGCTCATGTAATGCTGTCCCAGTGCTATTATTTGCGTCCCAGAATGTTTTTAGCTGCACAGAATTATTGGTAAAATTTGTTCCAGGAACAAAGGCAGCTGTACCCTGCAATATTACTTGAGAATTTGTACCTTGAGAGACAACATCAAATGTTCCTGCTATTAATCCAGTAGGAGCGTTTGTTATGTTTCCTGTTATATTGGCAGCACTTATCATGTTACTTGAATTATTATCAGCATAAGATACTATTGCTATATGAGCATAGCCACCGTTAATAAGCGATATGTTATTATTTTTAATTGTAGCATCGATTCTAGCAGTACTTACTGTATTATTATCATTTGCCTCAGAAGAAATACCATAAGTACCAGCATTGGTAATGGTGTTACCAATTATTTCAGTAATATGTTTGGCACTTCCGTATGCAGAAACAGTAATTGCAGTAGTAGAAGATGATACACCACCTGCATCAATGATATTATTATTTATTCGTCCTTTAACAGTTCCAGATCCTTGATTTCCAACATTGCATGTATAAAGGGCATTATAACTTGATTTTATAGTATTGTTTATAATATTATAATTTACAGTTGCAGATTCATTTACTTGTAATGATAAACCACTGCTTCCTGGACTAGAGGTTGCTGCATTTATAGTATTTGCATCTGTAGCAGCATTATTACCACCTATTTGTACAGTATTTGAAGATGTTCCATAAAAGTTTAGTGCTAAACCAGTACTTTTAGAATTCGAAAAATCATTTTTCTTAAAAACTAAATTGTTAATGGTGCTCCCTTTAGCCTGAAAAATGAAGTTACTATCTCCGTTTGATTTATTGAAAGAATTTTTAAATTGACATCCTGTAACGGCCAATGAAAGATTTGGATTCTGAGAAAGAAGTCCATTAAATCCAAAAAAGCCTCGTCCCCAAGAGTCATTTACATTTGTGTTGGTTATGGAGCAAGTTCCTTTTAAGTTAAGAGCAAATATTCCGCCGACATTTACATTTCCGCCATTATAACTTCCGCAACCAGTTAATGTACTATTACTTAAAGCAAAATTAGTAACATTATTAAGGTTAATACCCATAGAATTAGTTGTTCCTGTAATAGCAATGTTATCTAAAGTAACACCACCAGAAATAGATTTAAAAAACATCGCTCCAAAAGAACTGCTGTTATCATCTTCTGGATTACTTGCGATTGAAGTTGAACTATTTGCATTCGTAAAATTCATGTTTTTAAGTGAGATATTGGCACATGAAATAAATTCAACACCTCTATCTTGAATATTTAAAATAGTACCTCCAGATCCTGCTGTAGTTCCAGTTCCTGTTATTTGAAAATTTCCTGCAGCATTTGTAACCGAGATTCCTTTTACAGCATTATTACAAGAAATACTTTGAAAAACGCAATCTATTGTACTTGCTGTACTTGCATTACCAATACTTACAGCTTGACCATTTGTTACACTAATCGTAGCATTTTTGATTTTTAAATTACCAACAGCAGACCCAGACAAGGTTCCAGTCATTGCTACAGCCTGAATATCATTATTTGCTTTTAAATTGATCCCTGCAATAATAGGATTTGTTCCTGCTGTTGAAGGGAGTGTGTTACTATAACTTGGCACTGTAAGGCTTAATATAGAAACTAAACTTAGCGCCGCACCTTGGCCAATTACTTTTTGATCATTATTTAAATTCAAAGTTCCAAGAGCTGTTCCACTATATATAAAAATAGGATTTGCGCTTGTACCTGAAATACTGCTTAAAGCTTTATAAGGTGTAGCCAAAGTACCGTTTCCTGCTGTTGCAGCGGCTCCGTTAACAAATATGATAGGTGTAGTAACAGTAATGTTTACTGTGGCTGTTGAGGTTTTTCCGCTTCCAGTTGTTACAGTGTAAGTAAAACTATCCGCTCCAGAATATCCTGCATTAGAATTATAAGTAAAAGAGCCATTTGATGCCAGATTAACAGTTCCGTTTGTCGGATTAGTTAAAACACCAGCGGTTAAAGTTGTTCCGTCTGGACTTATATCATTTACTAAAACTCCTTGTGCAGCATTTACAGTAATACCAACATTTCCTATACAAGAATAAGAATCATTATTACCAATTGGAGTGGCTTTAAAAGAATTAGGCACTAAGGTTAAATTTGAATCTAATATATCCTGAAAAGCGGTTCCTAATGCATCATCTGCGCCCGTGTTTGCAATTGTAATAGTATAATCAAGCTGAGAACCAGGTTGTGCATTTCCACCACCATTTACAGCTACAGCATTTGTTACAGTAACAGTTGCAGCAACTGCAGAGGTAGTTTTCTGGATTTTCTTAATCTCAGGCTTTTTACCTTTATTTTTTTCTTCTTTTTGATTAATAAAAGTTATTTCAGCTTTTGCTAAACTTTCAACTATAGGGGCAACAACATTTTTCTTGATAATACTATTGTATTTCATACCGAAGCTTAGAAATCCTAATAATATGATTACAACTAAGAGTTTGTTATTTTTCATTTTTTTTGCTTTAAATTGCCTGATTAAGAAAATACTGCTTCATATTTCATTCCCACTTCATCAAAACCAAGTGGAGTCAGAAATAATTCTAAATTGCCTTCTTGAGGGTGGATTACAGTAAAAATACCCTGCTCGTAATATTCATCTTTTTGTTGAGTACGAAAAACTAAAGAAAATGGAGTTCTTTCTAAGGGAGAATAACTGTTGAATTCTGTTGCCGAAATTAATTCCGCGTCAAGCTGAACTTCTTCCGAAATTTTAATGACAAAAATTGTATTAAGTAATGAATTAAAGTTATTTACAGAGAGTAAAGTTATATCCATAGAGTATAGTTAGTCGTTATATTTCAATTATTTAGAGGTCCATTCCATTAAATGATAAACTCCATTTGTTTCGCTTATTTTTTTAAATCCTAATCTTTTGTATAATTCCATCGCAGGGTTAAAAACTTCTACATGTATCTCTACACTTCGGTTATGATCAGCCGCTTTTTTCAAAATTTCTTTTAAAATAGAGCTGCCAATACTTTTATTTCGCCACTCTGGTAATATTGTAATGTCTATAATTTTAATCCCTTCGTTTTCAAAAGAAAAATCAATATATAATCTTCCGATTGGTATATTCTCTTTTTCAATTATATAGTATTTAGTTTTTAAAAAAGTTTTCTGATAATATTGATGTTGAGCATAAAACTGCTGGTCAATAAAAAGCTTTTTTTGTTCATCATTCCAATTCGTTCCTTTATCTAATTCTTCTTGACGTGTACTGCCATATATTTCACGAAGAAGTGGCATGTCCATTTCCTCAATGCTGCGAAAACCAATATCTTTTATTTCTAATTCCAAATCATTAATAAAATTAGGGTCTTTGAGGAAAAATTCCTTGAAGAGCGATACAAAAATTCATTGTCAAATAAGGCATCATATTATTGTGAGGGATGCTCGATCCACTGGTAGCAATGGTCTTTTCTCCCATAAGAGCATCTGTACCAGCATTAGTATAAACTCTTATAGGATTACCTCGACCTAAACTATTATTAGCGGGAGAAGTTGATTGAGAATTTAAAGTAGCCGCCATTAATGAATGAGTATGCAATGGAATTTCAGACTCTAGTAAAGTAACCGTTTCAGATCCACCAATTTCTCCCAAATTATGTAATGATAAACCCGGACCTTGTCCGGGGTGCATTGGTACACTCCCTTGTAAATCGGGTAATGCAAAATTACTTTTTCCATCACCTCCATAAGTTGTCCCCAGTAAAGAGAAAAGTGCTGTATTTTGAGATATGGGTAATAATTGGCCATTACACATAGCCCAACCTGTGGGCGCAAAGTTAAATGGGAACAGGCGTATCTCGGCAACAAATTGATCCATAGATATATCGTTTTTGTTTATTAAAAAAAATTAAACTTTAAATTTTTAAGTTTGACTAGGAAATATTCCAAACAACGAGATAATAAAATTGATGCACAAATACGGCTGAAAATTAGTATGTGGCTGACTACCTCCAACCGGAGTAATTACAGCTGAATTTAGAGCTGTTGTAGGAGTAGCACTTGAATACATTTTACTTCCCGGCGGAGTTGTACTTAATTGAGCGCTTGCAGCGCTTGCAGTATCTGCTAAATCTGTTGCCGCCAATAATGAATGACTATGCGCAGGAATTTGATTAACAGTAAGAGTCACTTCTTCAGCACCACCTGTTTCTGCTAATGTAAAGTTTGTACCATAATTAGCATTACCCGTATGTATAGGAACTCTGCCTCTTAAATCGGGTAGTGCAAATGTACTTTGGCCGTCACCTCCATACGTAGTACCAATTAATTGAAATAGCGTTTCATTTTCCGAAATAGGGAGAATTTGTCCTTCACAAAATTGCCATCCGTTAGGAGCAAAATTTCCCGCAAACATTCTGATTTCACCAATGTAAGGTTGTGACATATCTAATTATTTTAATTTTGACTTGGAAAAATACCTACTAACGAAATACAAAAATTCAACGTTAAGAAAGGCTGCATATTTAAATGTGCCTGACTTCCACCTACATTTGTAATTGATCCAGAGTTCATAGCAGTAAAATTTTGACTTTGGCCACTATAAACTAAATTTGGAGCTGTATTTCCTAAATAATTTGCAGAAGCAGGAATATTTGTATTTACTGCATCTGTTTTCACCTTCAAGGCATGAGTATGCTGTGGCAGCTCAGAAATATTTAAGGTATGTGCATATTCGCCAGCTTGTTCACCAATAATATGTCCATTTCCAAAATGAATAGGGATCCTGCCGCGTAAATTAGGTAAAGCAAAATTAACTCTTCCATCTCCACCATACATCGTTCCCAATAATGAAAACAAAGCTTGGTTTTGATTTATCGGTAAAAGCTGTCCATTACACATCGCCCAGTTTTTTGGAGCAAAGTTAAATGACATGATGCGTATTTCTCCTAAAAAAGGTTGTGCCATAATTTTGACTATTTATAGGTTAAAGAAGATTTTTTTTAAATCAAAAAAGAATTAACAGTAAGCTTATGCTTAGAAATTACTTCTTTCTGGTAAACAATAGAATTACCTTCTTTTATGATAATTTTTGTTGAAGTTTGATCTGAAGCTAAAATAGTTTGCAAAGAAACGCTTCCTTTTTGTGTATCAAAAGAATACGGATTTAATTGCTGCGTTGGAGCAGGAAATAAATATTTTGATAAATCAACATTAGGATTATTTTTCTTTAATTCTGCCATTGCATGAGAAATCGCTTCCAAATCAAAACCTGATAAAGATTTTACAGGTTTCCATTCGCCGTTTTCATTTTTTCCAAAACACAATAAAACATCATCTATTTTTCCAGTTGTTTCGGTATAAAGATGTATTGGAAACATTTTTAAAAAACCATCCTGAGAACTGTAACAAACATCTGAAGCTGCTTCATATCCATTTTTTTGCCAAGTTATAATACCTTTAGTATAGCATTCCTGCAAAGAATGGTCAAGTTGAAAAGTACTTGAAGCGGATAATTTTAAAAACTTTGATAGAATATTTTCCTCATTTGAATGCTTTAAATCCCAAAAGTCTGTAAAGGTATTTTGGGCAATAAGAGAACTGCTGAATAATGTTGCAGCTCCTGCAATGCCAACGTTTTTTATAAAACTCCTACGTGTTGAATTAATCATAATTATCTGCTTATCAGTTACAAATTCTTGATAAAAATAAGTAAAAGAAAAATGCAAATGATAAAATTATGTTAAAAGAACAATAAAAACCGTATAACTACGTTGCTTTTTTTATTTTTTAAAGAAAACACTTATAAGCTAAAATTTTGTATTTACTGGGATTTTTAGCACAAAAAAATCCCAGACTATAATTATAGTCTGGGATTAATTAATAAGTTGAAGGTTACTATTTTGTTTCTTCCTCTTGTTTTTTAGCAGCAGGTTGATCGTCTTTAGCAGCGTTTTTAAATTCCTTAATTCCACTTCCTAAACCTTTCATTAATTCTGGAATTTTTTTACCTCCAAAAAGTAATATCACAATACCTACTATAACAAGGATTTCTGTAAGACCTAATCTTCCCATGACTGTATATTTAATGCCGAAGCAAATTGATTATTAAGTTTTCACCGCAAAGGTATATAGAAATATACGAACTAAAAGTATTTTTGGTTTAAAATATTTGTCTTATACCACGTTAAATATTTTATAAAATGCTATATTAAGCAAATTTGGAGAAATTAACGGGGCATTATCAATATGATTAATTACTATATTTGCTTGAATAAAGAAGTATAATGGCTAAGAAAAAAAAGAAAAATCTGAGGAAAAAATTATTCATCAAAAATCGGCTGGTAGTTTTGAATGAAGATACTTTTGAAGAAATATTTTCCTTTAGACTTACTTTAATGAATGTATTTGTGACATTTACTTTAGGAGGTATTTTTTTAATTCTAATTACAACTTTCATAATAGCCTTTACACCGCTTCGCGAGTTTATTCCAGGATATTCTTCTACCGAATTAAAAAGAAATGCTACAAAATTGGCAATCAAATCCGATTCGTTAGAAACAGCTCTAAAACAAAATGAAGCTTATATTAAAGGAGTTCAAAAAGTATTAAAAGGAGAATTAGAATATTCAAAATTTAACAAAGATTCTATTTTAGCAGAAACAGTTGTAGATCCATCAGATTTAAACATGAAAGCTTCTGATGCTGAAATTAAATTAAGAGAAGAAGTCGCAGCAACTGAAAAGGAACAAAACACCAAATCGAAGGACAAAAAGAAAAGTGACAAAAAATAATACCACATCAAATGTCAATTAAAGGAATCGCGGCAAAATTATTTGCCAGTAAAATATACCATCAAACACAAACTTGGGCACAAAAACCAGTCGAAACCCAACAGAGAATCTTTAAGAAATTAATAAAAGAGGCAAAAGGAACAAGTTTTGGTAAAGACCATCGTTTTGATGAAATAAATACAATTGAAGATTTTCAGAAAAATGTTCCGGTACGAGATTATGAAGATTTAAAACCTTATATAGAAAAAGTTGTAAAAGGAGAAGAAGATATTTTATGGAAAGGAAAGCCCATATATTTTGCTAAAACTTCGGGAACAACTTCGGGCGCAAAATTTATTCCGCTGACGAAAGAATCCATGCCCTATCATATTGAAGCTGCTCGAAATGCCATCTTACATTATGTTCATGAAACCGGAAATGTCGATTTTGTTGACGGAAAAATGATCTTTTTGCAGGGAAGCCCTATTCTGACTGAAAAATATGGAATCAAATTTGGGAGGCTTTCTGGAATTGTAGCGCATTTTGTTCCTAAATATCTCCAGAAAAATAGAATGCCATCTTGGGAAACCAATTGCATTGAAGATTGGGAAACCAAAGTAGATGCAATTGTAGACGAAACAATTAAAGAAGATATGTCGGTGATTTCTGGAATTCCGTCTTGGGTTCAGATGTATTTTGAACGTTTGCAGCAAAAAAGCGGCGGGAAGAAAATAGGCGATATTTTTAAAAATTTTAATCTGTTTATTTATGGGGGCGTTAATTACGAACCATATCGTGCCAAGTTCGAAAACATGATTGGCAGAAAGGTAGATAGTATAGAATTATTTCCGGCCTCTGAAGGATTTTTTGCCTATCAGGATTCTCAGAAAGAAAAAGGAATGCTTTTATTGTTGAATTCAGGAATTTTCTACGAGTTCATAAAAGCAGACGAATTTTTTGAAGAAAATCCAAAAGTGCTGACAATTGGAGAAGTAGAAATAGGGGTAAATTATGTTTTGATTATTTCTACAAATGCTGGGCTTTGGCGTTATAATATTGGTGATACTGTTCAGTTTACATCTTTATCTCCATACCGTGTTATAGTTTCTGGACGTATCAAGCATTATATTTCTGCTTTTGGAGAACACGTGATTGCCAATGAAGTAGAAAATGCAATGAAAGAAGCCGTTGCCTCAACGAATATTGTAATTAACGAATTTACGGTAGCTCCGCAGATTAATCCTTCAACCGGACTTCCATACCATGAATGGCTGATAGAATTTGAAAATGAGCCTGAAAATCTAGAGGTCTTTGCAGAAACTATTGACAATTCAATGCGCAATCAAAACATTTATTACGATGATTTGATTACTGGAAATGTTTTAAGAAAAGTCGTGGTTACTAAAGTTTCTAAAAACGGATTTCAGGATTATATGAAATCACAGGGAAAATTGGGCGGACAGAATAAAATTCCGAGATTGTCGAATAATAGAGATATTGCGGATAATTTGAAGTAGAAATTATTATAAAATGAAGTTGTCAAATAATGCTGATAGATATTTCTCTAAATTAAAGAGAAATGAAGAATTTGTAATAAATGCGGATGACTTAATAAAATATTTTGAGGTACATAATATTCCCAAGTTTGAAAAAATAATAGAATTCCAATTGAAATTCTCGGGAATAGAGTTAAAAATTGAAAATGATGAATCTTCAAATTTCAATGCTTTTTTAGTTTCTAAAACTGATATTAAGAATAATAATGAAATCGAATATTTGATAATCGAAAATACTTATTATTTTTTTTGTGGAGATCATCAAACGGCTCAGTTTTGGTTTGTAATCAGTGATAAAGGTGAAATTTGCACCTATAATAACAATAACGAAACTGTAAATATTTTATATACTTCATTTGAAAAGTTTATTGAAAATTATGCGTTCATTGATTTAGTTAAACAAAATAAAAAATATGAACATCCTGGATACTATAATTTATTAGATTTTACTCGATTTGATGAATTAGTTAAAAGTTTTACTATCTATGATTCTTCAAATGATAAATTTAATAAATGGATATCTAACGGAAGTTTAGTAATTAATAAAGGACTATGGCTCCATGAACATTCTTTTTATATTCACATTTATGGGAAAAATAAGGAAGAGTGTGATATATTTCTGAAGTTATTAAAAATTGAAAAAATTATAGATTAAAGATTAATGATATTGATTTGGAAATAATGATTTCAGAGTAAATTATTATTTAATTAGTATTTTCGTTAATCAAAGTACATATTATATCTTCTATATAGAAGATTTATAAAATCAAAAAGTATGAAAGAAACCAAACATATATCAAGATCTAGAGCGCAGGAATCATCTGCGGCTATAGAAAAAATGTACATTACAATGCGCCATTTATTCAACCGTGGTTTTTACAAACCAATGGGAGTTTCTGGCGACAGCTTACGCGAATCATTATTAGCATTACGTCCTGAAATCTACGGAAATATAGCCGAAGAAAAAGTAGAACTTAACGGACTTTTATACGTTATTGAGCGTTTACCAATCGGAATCGAACAATGCCGTTTTATTAATTTAACTTCTGACGAAGGATATTCTAAATCGCATTTCCAGGCAATTGTTCCTCCAAAAAGAAGAAGAAACTGCTACAGAATCGACGAAGAACAAATGAACGTAGAAATTACGCGAGGACGTTCTGATATTTATGACATTCTAACGCATTTAACTTTCATTTTTATTGAATCTCATAAAATTAAAAACAGAGTTTTAATTGATGACGGAGGAGAAGTTTCTCGCGATTGGCAGAAATTGGAACAAGCAGTTATGCAGACCAAAAAGCTTTCTCAAGTTGAAAAAGAAAAAGCTATTTCGCACGTGGCTAATATTTTAGCAAGAACTTTCGAAGAAGTTTTAGATATTTACGATGCTTTTGGTTCTGAAAATGCACCAGATCGTTTCTTGCACGTTATTTATTGGTTAGGAAAATTAGCAATCGAAGAAATTGTTGAGAATAATAAACGTACAATTACTTTTAGTCCGGTTTTACGCGAGCGTTTAGGGCACCATATTCACGGAGAAATCTGGGCAACAAATATCAAAGAAGTTCTTAAAGCAAACGATTTGCTGAAAAGACCAATTCACGTAATTAGTGCGAATATGCACAGTGTCATGAATTCGATTTTTGCAACGCCGTTATTAAAAACAAAATTTAAAGGAAAAACAGATTTCTTTATTTACGAAGAATTAAGCAGTTCAGGATCAAAAGAAATTAGAGGGCAAGTTGAAGAACTGGCTCTTAAAAACGGAATGATTTCGCTTCCAGATACTTCTGGAACGAATATCGACGTTCAGATTTTTGATACGGCGAAAATTGACTGGTCGAAAACCGCATTTTCTTATGCTAATATCAACGAAGAAAAACCAGTTATCATTGTAATGGATTATGCTTTTGGAGAACAAGCTTATGAAACTATCGATGAACTTTTGAAACCATTTAAGAAAGAGACTTTACTAAATGTAAAATCGGTTTCTATTATGGGTAAAGCTGGAATTCTAGAAGGTGGAAAAGGAGATATCATGATCCCTACGGCACATATTAACGAGGGAACTGCAGATAATTATTTCTTCGAAAATGAACTTACAGGTGCAATGTTTGAAGGAAATGACATTGATATTTATGAAGGCGCGATGGTTACCGTTCTTGGAACATCGTTACAAAATAGAGATTTACTGAAATTTTTCCACGAATCAACATGGGGTGTAATTGGTCTTGAAATGGAAGGATCTTATTACCAAAAAGCGATTCAGTCGGCATCTAAAATTAGAAAAAGCGTGCCGCATGATATTAAAGTTCGTTATGCTTATTATGCTTCAGACAATCCATTAGAAACAGGAAGTACGTTAGCTTCTGGAGGATTAGGAACAACAGGAGTAAAACCAACTTATTTGATTACAATAAAAATTCTTGAACAGATTTTCAATATAAAAGAACCAGTGTAAATGAGTACAAAAGTACCCCACAATTCAGAAGATCAAGAGATTGATTTGGCCAAGATTTCAAAAAAAATAGGCAATTTTTTTGAATCTCTTAAAATTTCTATTTTTAATGGAATTCAGTTTTTTGTTCGAAATTGGATTATAGTTTTAATTTTAATTGTGGCTGGGTTTGGTCTGGGAATGGTTTTAGATAAAACGCAGAAAACTTTTGATAATCAAATAATTGTAACACCAAATTTTGGCAGTGTCGATTATTTATATGCTAAAATTGATTTGCTTCAGTCTAAGATTGTCTCAAAAGATGAGGTATTTTTAAAAAAAATCGGAATATCTGAAATTCCAAAAATAACTAAAATTGAAATAGAACCAATTGTTGATGTATTTAAGTTTGTTAATAATAATGAACAGAATTTAGAGGTTTTAAAATTAATGACTCCAAATGGAGATTTGAAATCGATAATTACAGAAAAAACTACAAGCAAAAACTATCCTTTTTATATTATAAGTTTTTCGACAACAGGAATTTTAAAAAACAGCAATACGGTAAAAGCTTTATTGAATTATCTTAACACCGATTCATATTATGTTGAAATTCAAAAGATTTCATTAAACAATATGAAACAAAAAGTAAAAGCTAATGAAGAAATACTTTTACAGATAGATGGTATTTTAAGTAAGTTTTCTAATAATGAATCACCAAGTTCCTTAAGAAATGATAAACTCGTTTATTACAGTGAAAATGTACAATTAAACGATATTATCAAAACCAAAGATGGACTCATAAAAGAAAATGGAGAATTAAAACTTCAGATTAGTAAATCGGATAAAATTATAAAAGAATGTTCTGTCACGACTAATATTGAGGAAACAAAATCTATAAAAGGAAAAATGAAATTTGTATTGCCAATTTTGTTTCTGTTCTTGTATATTTTTGCTATACGATTTCTTAGTTTTTATAAAAGATATTCTATCCTGAACAAATAAATTCTAACGCTAAAATAATGAGCCAAAAATCATTTTATTTTTATTTAATGTTGTTTTTCACCTTAATTTCCTGTAACCAGAAAAGTGAAAACCAAGCTGCTTCACAAGATAATTTTTCTGTAATTCTGGAGGGAATCTTTGCAAAAAATGACAGGATTCAGATTTTTTATTTAACGAAAGATAAAGACTGGAATGATGAAAACTCAGTAATTACTCCCGTTTATGCTTCATCAGAAATGCAGAAAATTCAAATAGATTTTCCTGAAAAAATAGTACCCAAAAATATAAGAGTTGATGTCAGCGAAAATGAATATCAATCAAATATTACACTAAAAAATATTTCTGTATTATATAAAAATGATACTATAAGCGGTGATAATGATAACTTTAAAATATATTTTTATCCAAATGAATTTATAACATGGGATCCAGTATATTTTGGTTATAAGCTTAGTAAAATTAATAACGGATATGATCCTTATTTTATGGGTAATGATGTACTAATAGATAAGCTTGATCAGATAAAAAACCCAATTAAAGAAATAGAGTAATTCTACAGCAATAGTTTAAAAATTTGAAGATGCGTTTTAATTTTAAAATTATCTTAAATAATGAAAAAATTAGAGAGTATCTTTTTTTTATAGGCGTTCTATTTTTAATATTATTACCAAAGGGAGGATTTAAAATTGCAGGAATTCCAATTACTTGGGGCTATTTATATTTAGGATTTCTTTTTTTGCTTTCAATTTTAATAATATTAGACAAAAGGAGATTTTTGGTTTCATCAAAACACTTTTTGTGCTGGGCTGCCACTTTACCGTTTGTTATATATTTTTCTATTAATTTATTGTTTAGGGGCTATGATGGCTCTTTCGGAAATCTAATTGCTTTTTATGTAAGTTTTGGATTTCTCCCTTTATTATTTTATATCTTTTTAAGTTCCTTTTTAAAGAAAATAAATCAGGAATTTGTTGAAAATTTGCTGACCAATGCCGTTTTTTGGATTTCGCTTTATGGAATAATTTTATTTGCTTTCAAACAAATAACGGGAAGTTATATCGAAATTCCCTATTTAACTGTAAATGCTGACGATTTAGGCACGCTCGAGGGAAAGTATAACATGAGAGGGTCCTTGTATAAACTAATTTCTACTTACAACAACGGTAATATCTTTGGGGTTTGTATGTTAATGCTCTTTCCAATATTTCATAAGCAAAATGTATCAAAAATTAAACTTGGAATTGTAATTTTAGCTTTACTTCTTACACTTTCAAGAACCGTTTGGCTGGGATTGCTTTTTTATTTTGTCCTTATTTATAGAGATAGAGTTTTTAAACTTGTCAAGGTATATGCTTTTTTAGGACTTATTTTATTTGTTTTTGCCACCTTTTTAATGAATCGATATTTTCAATATGGTTCATTATCAGGATTTATTTTAGATTCTAATTTAGGAGGAAGAATAAGCCAGATAAAACAATTTACAGGCTTAAGTTTTTTTGGCAGCCAGACCTTCGATTTTATTGAAGAAATTGTTTATTTATCAATTTTTAAACAACTAGGAATTGTCGGTTTAATATTGTTTCTAATTTCTTTTTTTTCACAAATTTACGTTGCGCTAAGTACCAGAAATAATAATTATCCCTATCTTTTAGGAAGTCTAACTTATCTGTTTGTGTGCTTAAGTGATGGCTGTATGCTTTACATTCCTACTTTAGCATTCTTTTACTTCATTAATACCATGATCTTTATTTCTAAAAAGAGCGCCTAAAAGCAAAATATCACAAAGAAAATAAATATAAATACCATATTGGCGTACTAAAATGTTTTCTGTGATAAATGCTACTGCAAATAAAACAGTTACAGAAAAATATAGATATTGTTTCTGTTGTAAAGTTTCTTTTAGTTTAACAAATAACGACCAAATAAAAGCGCAAAACAGTAATAATCCACCCTTTAATAAAAAATCCAGATATTGGTTGTGAGAGTTTATCCGAAATTTTTTCAATTCAAAATTATTGAAAGGAACGTAACATTCATTTAATTTTTGCTGAATTAAATTATAATCCATTCCAAAAAAATGCGAATCATAAATAAGTTTTAAACTGCATGTCCAGCTTGCATATCGCGTAGAATTTTTAAAAGAATCATTAGTCAAAAAATCAATTGCATCAAGATATCTCTGAGATAATAAGATGATTAGTAAAATGATCACTGCTATACTTATCTTTTGTTTAATGCTTATTGTAATTTTTTCTCTTTTTAAAATTGCCAAACGCAATAAAACAACAATAAAAAGACCTAAAAGTATATTTCTGGAATTATAGATAATTAAACCAGCAAAGAGACAAATAAGCATTAAAAAACTGCAGCCTTTAAGCGTTTTGGAGCTTTTTTTAAAATCTGAAACATAGTCGAATAAGAATAAAATTGCAACCCCAATCCACAAGCAAATATATGTTCCGTGAATCTTACAGTAAAATTCCAGATTATAACGGGCTAAGTACCAATCGAAATGATGATTTGGGATATCATTTATATAAAAAACAATAAAATACAAACACAATGCACTAACTGCAGCGCTATATGCAAATTGAATTTTTTTTATGTTTTTTGTAAACGAATCTATTCTGTAAAGATAGTAACTAAATAAGGGAGCTATAAAAAGTAAAAAGCTTTCTCCAATGAGTTTGAAGGTATGATTACTGAAGTAAAATAAGTAGTAAAAGGCAAGAATGAAAAATGAAGCAATAAACGGAGCATTTTTGGAACTAACTTTAAAATCACGAAACCTAACCAAGAAAAGTAAAAATAGACCGCTCAAGATCATCAATAAAGACTGAATTGCTTCTAAATAATAAATAATAGGAGAAATTGCGAGCAGATAAAGCACCGGAATAACGGCCAATTTTAAAAGAGCTTTAAATTTCATTAGTCAATTTAGATTTGAAAAAGTTAAGTTTCTTGTCAGCGAGTATAGAGAAATTAAGATATAGTGTTATAAAAGTTTCAGTAAAAATTAAAGCCATTATAATTCCGTAAACATTTAAGTAATAACAAAGAATAATACCTAAAGACAGATTAAGGATCAATCCAAAAAGATGTGCATAAAAATAGGCACTTTTCTTATTATGTAAAATAAGTGACATATACGAAGATTGACTTACTGATGCAATTAGAGGTATTGGCGAAAGTAAAAGCAAAATATGGCTGGATTCACTCGTTGCTTCATTACTTAGAACATAAATAATTAGATTGGGAAAAAGCAGCAAGATAACAGTTCCCAAGCCATACATAAGAATATAATAAATAAAAACCGATTTGAAAAAGGCATTAAGCTCAGCAGTTTTTAAAATTCCTATCGAACATGCTTTTTGATAAACACCTTGAAATAAAACACTTAGAGATTGTTTGCAAAGCATAACTATTTTTTCTGCAACATTATAAACCCCGACTGTTTTAATATCTGCAAACATACCCAAAATCAAAGTATTAGAATTGAGCATTGCGCAAATAGTCAAATTTGTTAAAAATAACTTGAAACCTTTTTTAAGCTCTTCAAAGATTTCTTTTAAAGAAGAAAAAGAATAATTATAGCCATATTTTTTTATTAAAAATAAGGTTGAAATTATAAATATTACAATATCAGTTATTCCCAAATAATAAAAAACAAATTGATAATCAGTTTTTTCGGTTAAAGTTAAAATGATAAGAATGATACAACCTAATTTAACAATAGTATTAATTACAAAGTATGGCGAAACATCATCTAAGCCTATAAAAAAACAAAGATTGTTTTGTGACCTTGAAAATAAAAATATCAATAAAGAGAATGAAAAAACTATCTCATTTTTAAGATTATTAAAAAGAAATACAAAAAGAACCAGAAAGAGAATTGAAGGAATGAAAAGAAGAATCTTTGTATTGATGACTTTAGAAATATAGTGGTTTACCAACAGGGCATCATTTTTTATTTTGTTAATTTCTATAGGCGCAAAAGCATACCAAGAATAGTCATAAATAACAGAAATTATATTTACCAAAGACAAAGAAACCGCAATCAATCCGTAAGTATTGATACCAAAAGTTTTAATGTAAAATGGTATTAATAATAAAGGAAATAAAAGATTAACGAAATTTATTCCAAAACTCAAAGAGATATTTTTAAGCACTATATTGAATGGATTGTGTTTCTATAAGTTTGTAATATTAAAACAAAGTTGATTTTTTATTTTAAAGTTTTACAAATTAAAATCATATTTTTGGAAAAATCAGAAAATTGCAGTTTTTTCATGAATAAAATTATTGAGGGATATAGTATTGCGATTCCTGCATATGGCAGACCAAATGAGTATGATGAATTGCTGACGTCTATATTTGACATGAGTCTTTTGCCAAATGAAATTATTATTTGCGAAGATTTTTCGAAACAAAGAAATGAGATTAGAAAAATTACAGAAAACCATCGTAATAAGTTTGAAGGAAAAAATGTCATATTGACTTACATCGAAAACGAAAACAATCTTGGTTATGATGCCAATATTAGAAAACTTATTGATCTCGCATTATGCAAATGGGTCATTCTAATAGGAAATGATGATTTGTTTTTAAAAGATGGACTGAAAGAAATAGACCTTTTCTGCAAAAAAAATCCAGACGTTGCAATGATTTCCCGGCCCTTTATTAGGTTTGAAAAAGACATTGATAAACCAATCGGAATTTCCAGAATTTTACCAGGTGAAGCAATTATACAAAAAGGGGATTCTCCGAAATTGATTTTTAGAATGTGTGGTTTTGTAGGAGGCTTAGTTGTCAATAAAGAGTGGGCAGAACCCTTCAAAACAGATAAATATGACGGAACACTCTTTTATCAAATTTATTTGTCTGCCAACGCCTTTTGTACAAAAGGAATTGGCTACTTATCAAAACCATCTGTGGGCGGCCGAGGTGGTAATCCGCCATTATTTGGAGATTCTCAGAAAGATGGACAAATACATGTTTCGGGAATGTATTCAACAAAAGGAAGAGCTAAAATGTGGAAAGGAGTTTTGGATATTGCAAAAGATGTTCAAGATTTATATAAAATAGAAATTGCTGAGGAATTAAGAAAAGAGTTAATGATCAGGCAGTCTTTTCATGTTTTTGAAATGAATGTAGGAGCGTCCAAAGATACTTTAAGGGAACTAAAAAAGGAGCTCCAGAAACTTAATTTATTTGATCATTGGGTACCAAAATCCTTGTATATCTTAAACACGATTTTTGGGAAATATGCTTATTATTTTTATTACCTTGTGCGGAAATTTGCCCAATAAATAAACATGAAAAAAGCCCTAATTAGCGATTGGTACTATGTAAATGGAGGAGCTGAAAAAGTGATTCATTCTATCAATTCAATTTGGAATGATTTTGATCATTTTGCGCTAATTGATTTTTTGAATGAAGAAGACCGTAAGTTTATTTTAAATGGAAAAAAAGCTAAAACCAGCTTTATTCAAAAACTTCCGACTGTAAAAAAAAACCATCGCAAATTTTTACAGCTTTTTCCAATAGCCATAGAGCAATTTGATTTAAGCGATTACGATCTAATAATCAGTTCTTCATCGGCAGTGGCAAAAGGAATTAAAGTCAATAAAAACCAGCTGCATATTTGTTATTGCCACTCGCCAATGCGCTACGCCTGGGATTTAAGAGAGCAATATTTAAAAGACGCTGGCTTAACCAAAGGCTTAAAAGGGTTTTATGCGAAATCAGTCTTAGATAAAATCCAAAAATGGGATCTTTCAAATTCAGAAAATGTAGATTATTTTATAGCTAATTCTAAGCATATTGCGCAAAGAATAAAAAACACCTACAATAAAGATTCTGTTGTAATTTATCCGCCTGTTGATGTTGATTTTTTTAGTTTAGAAGAAACAAAAGAAGAGTACTATTTAACAGCTTCACGAATGGTAGCGTATAAAAAAACGCAGCTTATCGTAGAAGCTTTCAATGAATTGCCTCATTTAAAACTGATCGTTGCAGGAGAAGGACCAGAATTAGAAAAACTTCAAAAAATAGCCAAAAGCAATATAGAATTTGTTGGCTATGTCGAAAACAAAAAGCTTAGAAGTTTAATGCAAAAAGCAAAAGCATTTGTTTTTGCTGCAGAAGAAGATTTTGGAATAATTCCCGTTGAAGCACAAGCTTGTGGAACTCCAGTCATTGCTTTGTCAAAAGGGGGAACTCTTGAAACCGTTGTTGATAATGAAACCGGAATTTTCTTTGACGAACAGTCGTCTGAAAAAATCAAGGAAGCAGTAATTAATTTCGGATCCAAAAAATTCGATCCAAAAATAATACGAGAGCATGCCGTTTTATTTTCAAAAAAACGATTTGAAAAAGAAATAAAAGAATTTGTAGAAGCAAAATATAAAGCACATCAAGAGTCTTTAAAACAAGATAAATCGGAAATATAACTGAAAAATAATTTTCAAATCAGTTACATTTGCGCAGAATAAAGAATTATCATGAAAAGAATACTTATCACCGGAGCTGCAGGATTTCTAGGATCGCATTTATGTGACAGATTTATCAAAGAAGGATATTTTGTTATTGGAATGGATAATTTAATTACTGGAGATCTTAAAAATATCGAACATTTGTTTAAACTAGAAAACTTTGAGTTTTATCATCATGATATTACAAAATTTGTTCATGTTCCAGGTGATTTAGATTATATTTTACATTTTGCTTCGCCGGCAAGTCCGATTGATTATTTGAAAATTCCTATTCAGACCCTTAAAGTTGGATCTCTTGGAACGCATAATTTGTTAGGATTGGCGAGAGTTAAAAAAGCACGAATTTTAATTGCGTCAACATCTGAAGTTTACGGAGATCCTTTAGTTCATCCGCAGACTGAAGAATACTACGGAAATGTGAACACAATTGGTCCGCGTGGCGTTTATGACGAAGCCAAACGTTTTCAGGAATCGATTACAATGGCGTACCATACTTTTCATGGAGTAGAAACCAGAATCGTTCGTATTTTTAATACTTACGGACCAAGAATGCGATTAAACGATGGTCGTGTAATTCCGGCATTCATCGGTCAGGCTTTACGTGGTGAAGATTTAACGATTTTTGGCGATGGTTCACAAACGCGTTCTTTCTGTTATGTAGACGATCAAGTTGAAGGTATTTTTAGATTATTACATTCAGATTATGTATATCCAGTAAATATTGGAAATCCAGATGAAATTACGATTAAAGATTTTGCAGAAGAAATTATAAAACTGACCGGAACAAACCAGAAAGTAGTATATCATCCATTACCAATAAATGATCCATTACAACGTCAGCCAGACACGACAAAAGCAAAAGAATTGTTAGGCTGGGAAGCAAAAGTAAGCCGTTCTGAAGGAATGAAAATCACTTACGATTATTTTAGGTCACTTTCGAAAGAAGAACTTTCAAAAGAAGAACACAAAGATTTTTCTAGTTATATAAAATAAAAAAAGGGGAAATATTCTAATAATATTTCCCCTTTTCATTTATAATAGTTTTCTTAAAAAGCATCATTTTCAATGAGATTTTTCATCTGCTGATCAAGATTAAAATTGCTTTTTGCATGCAGAAAAATTGTCTTTTTCATGCTTTGAATTTTATCTTTTCCAGTTGCTGAAATCTTTTGCAAAGCGACGTTTAAACCTTCAAAATCCCCCACAGGAACAACCCAGCCTAAATTATTTTCCTCGACAATTGATTCTCCTTCGCCACCACCAAAATAAAGAATAGGAAATCCTAAAGCGCTGTATTCAAATATTTTTGAAGGAACAGAACCATAAATTCTTGTTTTTAGAGGAACAAGAGCAATGTCTAAACGCATCAGTTTTTCGTGCAGGACATTTCGGTCTAACATTCCGTGAAAGATAATTTTCTGCATCGGATTCTGATTCATATAATTTACGATTTGGGCTTTCTCAGCACCATCTCCAAAAATATGCAATTCGATATTCAGATTTTCTAAATTCAATTGTTGAATAAGCTCAAAAACGCCCTGAGCAACGCCTAACAATCCGGCATAAAACAATTTTATTGGTTCGTTAGAATTATCGTTTTCAGGAATAACATTTTCTATAAAATGATCTGGATAATTGCGATATAAAAAGCATTTCTTTTCCGGAAAAATAGAATGAATATGATCAATAATTTCATTAGACTGACCAAAAATATGCGTTGCTTTTTTGTAAATAAAACGTTCTATAAAAAGAAGCATTTTATGTGAAATACTGTTTTTCTTCAAAACCTGAAGTTCAATGGCAGCAGTTGGCCAAAGATCTGAAACATTCAAAATTATTTTTTTCCTTTTGATCCAAAGAGCAAAAACAGAAACAAAAGACAACAGCAACGGCGGCGATTGTACAATTACTTTTTTAGGTGTTTTAGCAAATAATAAATAAAAAAACAAAACACTAGAAAACGAAAATGTCGAAACAATTCTTTTAAAAATGTTAGAACTGTTACTTGGGTAAATCCAAAGACGTTTTAAAGTAATATTCTGAATTTTTTCTGTAACCGAAAATCTTCCTTTATATTCTGGAAAAAGTTCGCCTTTTGGATAATTTGGGAGTGGAGAAATCACCGAAACTTCATATCCGTTTTGGTTTAATTTCAAAGCCAATTGTTCAATTCGATTAGCAGCTGCACCTTTTTCAGGAGGATAATAATTGGATATAATTAAAATGTCGTTCATTATTTCTTTTCCAATAAAATTGAAACAATTCTCTCAGAAGCTTTTCCATCCCATAATTCTGGAATACCGCTTTTTCTGGCACCGTTTTGTAAAAATGAACCAAAAACCTTTTGCAGATTTTTTAAAGATGTTCCCACAATGGTATTAGAACCAATAGTTTCTGTTTCAGGTCTTTCAGTATTATCACGCATAGTAAAACATGGAATTCCAAGAACAGTTGTTTCTTCAGAAATTCCACCGCTGTCTGTAATAACGGCAAAACTGTTTTTGATTAAATACATGAAATTTAAATAACCTTGAGGCGAAACAAAAATGATGTTTTTAAACTGGATTTTGCTTTCACTCAAAATTGCTTGCGTTCTTGGGTGAATCGGAAAAATTATTTTTTTATCATTCACTAACAAATCAATTCCGTAAAGTAAATTAATAAGTGATGAAACTTCGTCAACATTTGCAGGACGATGCAACGTTAAAATGATATAGTTTTTCTCTTCTAACTGATGTTCCTTCCAAAAATCTGGCGCTGTAATTCTGTTGATATTTTGATACAAAGTGTCGATCATCACATTCCCCACAAAATGCACATTTTCTGGATCAGAACCTAACTTTAATAAATTTTCTGAAGCTGATGTTGAGGTTGTAAAAAAGTAATCAGTAATACTGTCCGTCAGCATTCTATTGATTTCTTCGGGCATTGTTAAATCTCCAGAACGAATTCCGGCTTCGACATGTGCAACTTTTGTATTACATTTTTTTGCCACGATAGAGCAGGCCATTGTTGAGTTTACATCGCCCACAACTAAAACCAAATCACAAGGATTTTGAAGTAATTCTTTTTCGAAAGCAATCATAATTGCTGCAGTCTGTTCGGCCTGAGAACCGCTTTTTACTTCTAAATTAACATCTGGCTGAGGAATATTTAATTCCTCAAAAAAAGTATCACTTAAGTTTTTATCATAATGCTGACCAGTGTGAACCAAACGAAATGAAACATCAAAACCCTCATTCTGCTTACTTTTCACAGCATTAATAATCGGGGCTATTTTTATGAAGTTTGGCCGTGCACCTGCAATAATGGTAATTTTCATAGATTCTTTCTAAAAACTTTCTTTGGCAAAAGTAAAGTTTAAATTGGATTCTAGATAGTTTGAAAGATTTTCTTCTAGTGTAGATGTGATTTTTTGGCGAATCTCGTAAATTAATCTATTCAATTGGAGGTCACAATTTTTGACCTCCAATTATTTAATTTTTGGACTCTTTAAAATCACAGTTTGTGATCTTAAAGAATGCTGTTCATTTTCAGTAAGTTGAAAGTTAAGTTTTCAAGGTCGCAAATTGCGACCTTAAAGATTTAGAGTTATTTTTTATAACCAATTTTCACTCTTTCACTTTGGTCTTCTTTTTTCTCAGTTAGTTCATCTAAATAAGAAAAAACCAATTCAATATTTTTATCATGATTCTCTAATTTCTTCTGAATCTGAAGAATATCAACTTTAATTTCTGTTGTATCGAGAAGCATTTGTCTCACTTTCGTGAAAATACGCATGATTTGAATATTGGTTTGAATTGCTTTATCGCTTTTTAAAACGCTTGATAACATCAAAATTCCATGCTCTGTAAATGCAAAAGGTAAATATTTTAAGTTCGATCCTCTGCCATTCTTCAAGGTCGCAATTTGCGACCTTGAAGAATTATACTCAATTTCAGTTAGTTGAAACATAAAGTCTGATGGAAATCTAGATAAATTTCTTTTAACTTGTTCATTTAATCTTTTAGTTTCAACTTCATAAAGTGAAGCTAAATCGCTATCAAGCATCACTTTTTGACCGCGTATAAAATATATTTTGTTTGAAATTGTTTCTTCAGAAAGTAAAGATTGATCGTTCACGAGTTTTTAAATAAAAAAACAAATGTAAGATTTTATTTATATTATAAATGTGATTTAAATTGTTTTAGCTTCCCGCGATTGGTTCTTTCTAAAACCGTTTTTCGGGTAAAAGTGAAGTTTAAATTGGGTTCTAAATATAAATCAATCGCGTCTTTTATTTTTTGAATTTGTGCCGAATCCAATTCTTTTTCAGCAACATATTCAATTTCAAAAGTATCTAAATGAGTTTGTTTGATAATAAATTCCTTTACGTTTCCATCATCTTCAATAATGCTTTTGGTGACGTAATAAAAGGTTAAGCCTGGAGATTTTTTACCGCTTGGTAAAATAGCAATGTCATTGGTTCTTCCAATTAATTTTTTTAAAATTGGTTTTTTGGGAGTACTTTTTTCATCAAGAATTCCGATGTCACCAATTTCATATCTGATAAAAGGATTTGCTTTGTTAAATAGTGAAGTAATGACAATGCGACCTTCTTCCCCGTAAGGGAGAACTTTATCATTTTCATCTAAAATTTCAACAAAAAGTGTTTCAGAATTTACCTGCCATTCTCCCTTAGAATTTTCAAAAGCAATTAAATCCAATTCTGAAGCTCCATATTCACTAATAATCGGAATTCCGAATTGTTTTTCCAGTAGTTTTTTATCCGTTTCAAAAAGCATTTCCGAAGTGACAAAACAAGCTTTTAAAGTTGGGCAGACTTTGTTTAAAATGATATCTTTCTTTTCCAGATATTTCGCAAATAAAACAATAGAACTTGTATAACCATTAATATAATCGAATTTTTTCGATTTGAATTTTTCTAGAAATTTTTCGAGAATCTCATCAGATAAATCAAAAACGGGAAATCGGAAACGATGTGTCATGAAATCCTTAATACGCTCTTTTTGATATCCAATAAAATCCATCGGAATGCCATAAAAGCGTGCCTGATAAGAATGGTTAAAATCAATTCCAAACCATCCAAAACGCATCATGATTGAAGACCAGGTTAAAGCGTGCGAATATTTATCTTTTGCAAAAACAAAAGGCGTTCCGCTTGATCCAGAAGTTTTGTTGAGGTAAATGTTTTTCTTTGAATAACCGTTTGAAAGTCTTTCATCTAGAGGTTTTTGTAGATTTTGTTTATTTAAAATTGGCAGATCTTCCCAGTTTTGAATATCTGTATTTCCGACTAATTTCTGGTAAAAAGAATTATTTTTTAAGTGAAAATCAACAATTTCCTTTTTTTTATTTTCAAGGAACAAAGCATATTCTTCTTCGGATAAATTCACGATTCGATCCAATTCTACTTTCGCTTTCTTTATCGGAAAGCCGTTCAATCGAAGGGAAAAATCAAAAAGACGAATCATTTTAAGGATAATTTTCATCAAAAATAATATTTACCAATTACTAACAGAGAAGAATCACGAACTTTTTAAGATTTAATTATTTTTTACGTTCAAAAGCAATTATTTTTGCACCACAACTAAATACAACAACACCATGACAATTTTAATATTGGGATCGGGCGGAAGGGAGCATGCATTTGCATGGAAAATGACTCAGAGTCCGCTTTGCGAAAAACTTTTTGTAGTACCTGGAAATGCAGGAACTGCTGCCATTGCTGAAAATGTGGCAATATCTGCGACAGATTTTGAAGCTGTAAAAGCTTTAGTACTTAAAGAAAATATAAGTTTAGTAGTCGTAGGACCTGAAGATCCATTGGTAAAAGGTATTTACGATTTTTTCAAAAACGACGAAAGTTTAAAACATATTCCGGTTATTGGGCCATCTAAATTAGGGGCACAATTAGAAGGAAGTAAAGAATTTGCAAAAGAATTCTTGATGAAACATAATATTCCAACTGCAGCTTATGATAGTTTTACTGCCGAAACAGTTGAAAAAGGATGTGAATTTTTAGAAACTTTACAACCTCCATACGTTTTAAAAGCAGACGGATTAGCAGCAGGAAAAGGAGTTTTGATTATTCAAGATCTTGAAGAAGCAAAAACAGAATTACGCAACATGCTTGTTCATGCAAAATTTGGTACTGCAAGTTCTAAAGTTGTAATCGAAGAATTTTTGGACGGAATCGAATTAAGCTGTTTTGTTTTGACTGACGGAAAAAATTACAAAATTCTTCCAACGGCAAAAGATTACAAACGAATTGGAGAAGGAGATACAGGTTTAAACACAGGTGGAATGGGAGCGGTTTCTCCAGTTCCTTATGTAGATGCTGTTTTGATGGAAAAAATCGAAACTCGCATTGTAAAACCAACAATAGAAGGTTTCCAAAAAGACGGAATCGAATACAAAGGTTTTGTGTTTATTGGTTTAATCAATGTAAAAAACGAACCAATTGTTATTGAGTACAATGTGAGAATGGGAGATCCAGAAACAGAAGTTGTGGTTCCAAGATTAAAATCAGATTTAGTAGAATTGTTCTTGTCTGTTGCAGATCAGAAATTGGGTGATTTTAATTTAGAAATTGATCCAAGAAGCGCGACAACAGTTATGGTAGTTTCTGGCGGA
The DNA here is from genome assembly GCF_001429295.1 of Flavobacterium sp. Root935. Classification (GTDB taxonomy): domain Bacteria; phylum Bacteroidota; class Bacteroidia; order Flavobacteriales; family Flavobacteriaceae; genus Flavobacterium. The sequence continues at coordinate 568,713 of NZ_LMJL01000007.1, forward strand.
TATCCGGAAGATTTTGAAAAAGGAAAAGTAATTTCTGGATTAGAAAATGTAACAGATTCTATAGTTTTTCACGCGGGAACAAAATTAGATGGTGAAAATGTCGTTACTAATGGAGGACGTGTAATTGCTGTAACCTCTTACGGAGATAATTTCCAGGAGGCCATAAAAAAATCTTACCAAAACATAGATAAACTAAGCTTTGATAAGATGTATTTTAGAAAAGATATCGGTTTTGATTTAATCTAAAAAATAAATTCACAAGCCCTTTTTAATTAAAGGGTTTGGTTTTTTTATTTTAAAAATGAATGAGCCGTTGTATCTTGGTTTTCTGTTCCAGCGTCATCAAAAATACGTAATTGTTTAATCCAATAAACGATTGCGCATGAACAGATGATCATGAAAATCCAGTTAATTGTGTTTGCACCAAACCATGTAATTAATTCCAAACGACGTAAAAAGTCAAGAGGAGCAAACAAAATGTTAACGAATAAGTATTGTATTCCTTCAAAAAAAGCTGTCATAATTTTTTAAAATTATATGTTATTTATTGTTGTGTAATGCTTTGAAGATAAAATTCAGTTATTAGAATCTTTATTTCAACTTGTTCGGTTTTCATTTTAAACAAGTATTATCTTTACAATCACAAAAGTATAAAATATCCTTATGATAACAAGTGTTTTTAAAAAATCTACGCCATTAAATTATTCATTGGTCGTAATTTTAATACTGGTTTTCTTTTTTATGTTCCAAATTAAAGACCCATCTTGGGTTACTTCTTATTTTTTGGCTTTCCAAAAAGTGAGTTTGTTGTGCTTTATTTTGGCTTCTTTTTTTATGATAAATTTTATTGTAAAAAAGAACGGACTCAGTAAAGACAATGGTTACGCGATACTTTTCTATTTATTATTTCTTTTGTTTTTTCCAACCATATTTAACAATCCAAATGTTATTTATGCGAACTTTTTTATTTTATTGGCACTTCGAAGGCTGATTTCACTTCAATCTCTCAAAGCATCAAAAGAAAAAATATTTGATGCATCATTTTGGATTTTTGTAGCTTCTTTATTTCAATTTTGGAGCGTACTTTTTTTAATATTGGTTTTTATATCAATTGTTTTTCACGTTTCGAGAGATTATAGAAACTGGGTTTTGCCTTTTATTGCATTTTTAGCAGTAGCAGTATTGTTTTATATGACATCTTTAATTTTCCATATCGATGCCATCTCATTTTTCCAAGAAAGAGCTGTAATTGATTTTAGAATCGATTATTTTAAAAATAATTACGAAAACGGGGCACTTTCAATATATACCGCAGTTGCCTTATTTTTTGTTACTTCGATGTTAATGACATTATCAAACAGACCGCAGATTGTGCATTCTTCATATAAGAAAATTGTAGCCTGCTTTTTTATTGCGGCTTTTGTGTATATCATTTCACCAAACAAGAGCAATGATTTATTATTGTTCAGTATCGCACCATTAGCAATTATGGCGACAAGTCATGTTGAATATATGCAGCAAAAATTGAACAACGAAATTGTATATTATGTGTTGATTGTCTGCAGTTTATTTACATTCTTTTCACAATTATAATTTACTTCCGTAAGCAAGATCTCCCGCATCGCCAAGACCAGGAACAATGTAGTTTTTCTCATTTAGTTTTTCGTCTAAAGAAGCGACCCATAAGTGACAATTATCCGGAAGATTTTTTTCTAGATATGCGACACCTTCTGGTGCGGCAATAACCACTACAATATGAATTTCTGTTGGAGCGGCATTTTCGACTAATTTTTTGTGAACTGCTACAATAGACTGACCCGTTGCAAGCATTGGATCAAGAAGTAAAACCGTTTTATTGTTTAAGTTTGAAATAGCCTGATATTCAACCAAAATTTCGAACTTATCATCATTATTTGGGTGATATCTGCAAGCCGAAACAAAGCTGTTTTCTGCGTGGTCAAAATAATTTAGAAAACCGTTATGAAGCGGTAATCCAGCTCTTAGAATTGGACATAAAACTAAATCTGTTTCAATTTCTGTTGTTTTTTTAATTCCGAGAGGCGTTTGAATATCAACATTTTTGTATGGCAAAATTTTACTCAATTCATAGGCCATGATTTCTCCAATGCGTTCAATATTTCTACGAAAACGCATACTGTCGTTCTGCACATTTACATTTCTAATTTGTCCTAGAAAATGATTTAATACACTGTTATTCTCAGAGATATAATGAATTTTCATAATATTTTTTTAGTAGATCAATAGATTTTTAAGAAGAATTGAAAAATTAGTAGTTTTTTTCAAACTATAAAAGTATAAAAAGTATCTTTGTTTTATAAAAAAATAAAAACATGTTTTCAAAATTAGCATATTCTGTTTTCGAGCAAAGTATCAAAGATTATCATCAATTTGATAATGTCGATCAGCCGATTAATAATCCTTATCCAAAAGATAAGTTTGAACATTTATTATATTTGAAAAATTGGATTGATACTGTTCAATGGCATTTTGAAGATATTATTCGTGATCCGCAAATTGATCCTGTTGCAGCCTTGACTTTAAAAAGAAGAATTGATGCATCAAATCAGGAACGTACTGATATGGTGGAATATATCGACAGCTATTTTTTACAAAAATACAGTGATGTAAAAGTAAAAGACGGAGCAAAAATCAACTCTGAAAGTCCTGCTTGGGCATTTGATAGATTGTCTATTTTAGCTTTAAAAATTTATCACATGAATGAAGAAGCAACTCGTGCAGAAGCTTCACAAGAACATAGAGATAAATGCCAGGAAAAATTAAATATTCTTTTAGAACAAAGAACAGATTTATCTACAGCAATTGAAGAATTATTGACAGATATTGAAAATGGTGATAAATTCATGAAAGTGTACAAACAAATGAAAATGTACAATGATGATGAATTGAATCCAGTTTTATATCAAAATAAAAAATAATTTGGCAGACTTGTCTAGCAAAATTAAGCATATAGCCGTCATGAGACTATCCGCAATGGGAGATGTCGCCATGACGGTTCCTGTTTTACGCGCTTTCGTAAAACAATATCCAACGGTGAAATTGACCGTTATTTCCCGTCCTTTTTTTAAACCTTTTTTTGACGGAATCCCGAATTTAGAATTTTTTGCTTTTGATGAAAAAGAAAGACACAAAGGATTTCTTGGACTTGTACGTTTATATAACGACGTAAAAAAACTAAAAATTGATGCTTTTGCAGATCTTCATAATGTATTGAGATCTAAAGTTGTGAGCTTACTTTTCGCTTTAAGCGGAAAAAAAAGAGCAACTGTAGATAAAGGCCGAGAAGGGAAAAAAGAATTAACAAGAGCCGAGAATAAGATTTTTAAACAATTGCCAACGATGTTCCAAAGACATGCAAAAGTGTTTGAAGAACTTGGTTTTCCGTTAGATTTATCCAATCCGAGTTTTTCTGAAAAAGCAGTTTTAAGTGCCGAAATTTTAGAAATCATCGGCGGAAAAAATCAAAAATTAATCGGAATTGCACCTTTTGCACAATATGATTCTAAGGTTTATCCAGTAGATTTAATGAAAGAAGTTGTAGCAAAATTGGCTGAAAATTCAGCTTATAAAATTTTGCTTTTTGGCGGCGGAAAAAAAGAAATCGAGATTTTAGATTCACTTTCGCGGCCGTATGAAAATGTAATTAATATGGCTGGAAAAATTAAATTTCAGCAGGAATTACAATTGATAAGCAATCTTGATGTTATGCTTTCTATGGATTCTGGAAATGCTCATATTGCGGCAATGCTCGGCGTTAAAGTTATTACACTCTGGGGAGCTACGCATCCGTATGCAGGATTTTTACCCTTCAATCAAAGTTTAGAAAATGCGTTAACTTCAGACAGAAATAAATATCCTCAACTGCCAACTTCTGTTTACGGAAATAAAGTTGTTGATGGTTACGAAGATGCAATGAGAAGTATTTCTCCAAAAGATATAATAGAGAAAATTCAGTTAAGCATATAATCCATTAAAATCATAGAGAAAATATCCAATTGTTTTCTTTTTGTTTCTATTAGCAACAATTACAACAAAATGATTTTCTTTTTCTGTAGATAGCAAAATATGTTCAAAATCTTCTGTTGAATTTCTATAGACTTTATGTACCAATTGAGATTCTTTAATTTTTCGGGATAGTATGTTAGCGGCTTTTAGCTTACTTACATAAGGCCAGATATTAAAAAAATTATGATCAGAAACTTTTACTTCTGTCATTTTTCCACTCATTGTTGAGTCATATTTCTCTTTAGACAGTAATTTGGGTCCTTTTTTATTTCGTTGTTTTTTAATTATGAAGTAAACGCAAATAAGAGATGTAATTACAAAAAGCGCGATAAAAGATAAACGAAGGTAGTGATGCGTTGCCATAATATTTAATATTTAAATGTGTTGACAAATTTTATTTAGTAATACAGCAATATACTCTGATTGCGATTACCATAATTTCACCCCTAATATAATAAAAATTCAGCAATATTTCAATTAAAAATTGGTTTTATAATAAATTGATATTACTACCCCAATCTTTCATTCTCATTTTGTAAAAATTATAATAATTATAATAAGTCAAAAAAAAATCCAAATTCCAGTTTTATTTGGAATTTGGATTTTTAATATTGAAATTTCTAAATACTAAACATCGTCGTAATCAACATAAATAGTTTCAGAAGTTGGATGCGCTTGACAAGTTAAAATTAATCCTTCGGCAATTTCGCTGTCTGTTAAAATAGAGTTTTTAGTCATTTCTGCAGATCCTGCTGTAACACGTCCTAAGCAGCTGCTGCAAATTCCGCCTTGGCAAGAATACGGAGCATCAACTCCTTGTTTTAGAGCAGCATCTAGAATAGTCTGTTTTTTAGACATCTCAAAAGTAGTTTCCTCATCGTCTACCAAAACCGTAATTTTTGTATGCCCTTCTTGAGAACCTTGAATTATGTGTTCTTCAGAAGAAGAAGTAAAAAGCTCAAATTTAATAGCAGATTCTTTTACGTTTTTCTCTTTCAAAACATTAGAAACAGTATTGATCATTTCTTCTGGTCCGCACAAGAAGAATTTATCAAACTCAAGTTCTTTATGTTTGTTATTTAAAACAAAATTCACAGCAGATTTTTCAATTCTTCCAAACAAAGCATTTTCAGCTTTTGCCTGACTAAATACATAATGCACAAAAAATCTGCCTACATATTGTAATTGTAAATCATGAAGTTCCTGATGAAACATAGTGTTTTCTGGAGTTCTATTTCCATAAACCAATACAAACGAACTTTTTGGCTCATTTTTTAAAACCGTTTTTATGATAGAAAGAACTGGAGTGATACCACTTCCTGCAACAAATGCGGCGTAATTTTTTTGTCTTTCAGCATCAGGCTCAAAAGTAAATTTTCCTTCTGGCTGACCCACTTCAAGAACATCTCCTGATTTTAATTTTGTATTGGCAAACTGAGAAAAAAGACCATTTTTTACAGCTTTGACAGCAATTCTTAATTCGCCGCTGTCTGGTGCAGAACAAATGGAATAAGCACGTCTAATTTCTTGGTTATCAAGAGTTAATTTTAAGTTTATATATTGACCAGCTATAAATTTATAATCTGGTTTTAGTTCTTCGGGAACATTAAAAAGTATAGAAACAGCATCTGCAGTTTCGCGTTTTACCTCTTTAATTATAAGTTTTAAGAATGAAGGCATGTTAGAATTTTTCTGCAAAAGTAGCAAACCAGTGTTAAATGATTGGCACGAAATTATTTTTTTTAACTTTTTTTGTAACGTTTTCCTACATTTGATCTCTTACTACACAGAAACTAAAACTATAAACCATGATTAAGAAGTTTATTTACCTAGAATGGAAGGCCTTTATTAGATCGGCATCTTTTGGTAAAAACCTGACAATGAAAATTATAATTGGATTTTTAATGATCTATTTTTCCTTAATTTTTATCGGAATGGGAGTTGGAGCATTTTATGTTTTAAAGGACATGAAATTAGAACCATTAGTAACCATTAACAAATTTCTGATTTATTATTTTCTATTCGATTTGATAATTAGGTTGTTACTGCAGTCAATCCCAGTTTTAAATATCAAACCATTATTGGTTTTACCCTTTAAAAAACCAACGATTGTGCATTTTTCTTTAGGCAAAACAGTTTTGTCTTTTTTTAATTGGGTACATGCCTTATTTTTTATTCCGTTTTCGGTTGTATTAATTTTGAACAGATATGATGTTGTTGGAATTGTTTTCTGGCATTTGGGAATTATGGCCATAATTTACATTAATAACTTTTTGAATATTATATTAAGTAATATCGATAAATTATTCGTTGTTTTTGTCGTGATAATTCTGGCATTAGCAGGAGCACAATATTATAAATTATTTGATATTACGACTTTTACAACTCCGTTTTTTCAAAATTTTTACGATATAGAAGGAGTGTTTTTAATTCCGATTTTAGTATTAATAGTGCTGCATGCTTTTACTTTTAAATACTTCAAGAAAAATTTATATCTAGATGCTGGATTATCTGTAAAACAAGACATTGCTTCGACAGAAAATCTTACTTGGCTGAATCAATTTGGAACCTTGGGGACATTTCTTAAAAATGATATTAAACTCATCAAAAGAAATAAGAGATCGAAAACAACTATTTTTATGAGTTTTCTCTTTTTATTTTATGGACTAATATTTTTTGCAAACTCGCATCAGCCGGCAGTAATGCACATTTTTGCAGGCATATTTGTTTCAGGCGGATTCTTGTTTGTATTTGGTCAGTTTGTGCCAAGCTGGGATAGTTCTTATTATCAATTATTGATGACACAAAATGTTCCGTATCGTGGTTACATTACCTCTAAGTGGTGGCTGATTGTTATTGCAACTTTCATTTCTACAATTCTGGCTTCGTTTTATCTTTTTTACGGCTGGGAGGTATATTTAACTATTGTCGTTGGAGCAATTTATAATATAGGAGTCAATTCGCATTTAGTTCTTTTAGGCGGTGCATTTACCAAAACGCCAATCGATTTAAGCAACGCCGGCGGAGCCTTTGGAGATAAAAAAGCGTTCAATGTTAATGCTATGCTTCTTTCGCTGCCAAAAATTTTACTGCCTTTAGCGCTTTACTCAATCGGACTTTATCTAAACAACAAAAATCTTGGATTAGGATTAGTGGCTGGTGCAGGTGTTTTAGGATTTATTTTTAGAGATAAGGTTTTTTCTTTAATCGAAAAAAGATACAAAATCGAAAAGTACAGTACAATAAATGCTTATAAACAAAAAAGTTAAATGTGCCAATTTGATAATCATCAATTAGAAATCTAAAATCAACAATCTAAAATCTAAAATTAAAATGATACAAGTAAATCAACTTATAAAAAATTATAACGGAACAACAGTTTTAAACATAGAAAATCTTGAAATCCCAAAAGGACAAAGTTTCGGATTAGTAGGAAACAACGGCGCAGGAAAAACAACATTTTTTAGTCTTCTTTTAGATTTAATTCAACCCTCAAAAGGAAGTATTCATAACAATAATATTCAGGTAAATACAAGCGAAAACTGGAAATCTTTTACCGGCTCATTTCTTGACGAAAGTTTCTTAATTGGCTATTTAACACCAGAAGAATATTTCTATTTTATTGGAGATCTTCGCAATCAAAATAAGGCTGATGTTGATGCTTTATTGGCTCAGCATGAAGAATTTTTTAATGGAGAAATTTTAAAAAATAAAAAGTATCTAAGAGACTTGTCTAAAGGAAATCAGAAAAAAGTAGGTATAATTGCTACACTTATAGGTAATCCAGAAGTTATTATTTTAGATGAGCCTTTTGCCAATTTAGATCCAACAACTGTCAGCAGGTTAAAAAAAATCATCAAAGATCTGGCAGATAATCCAAATGTTACGGTTTTAGTTTCAAGCCACGATTTGCAGCACACAGTAGAGGTTTGCGACCGAATTGTTGCACTTAATAAAGGAGAAATTGTAAAGGATATCAAAACTTCAAAAGAGACCTTGCAGGAACTAGAATCGTTTTTTGCGGTATAAGTTTTTAGATTACAAAAAGAAGCGTATTTTTACAAGTCTATATACTAAAATCGATTTTTAGTAGTTATCTGTTTTAAACTCTTTTCTATTGAAAAAGAATACTCTTAAATATAGTTTTACTTTCGTTTTTTTATTCTTTTTGATAGCTTGTTCTACCAAAAAAAATACCTTTTTGTCTAGAACTTCGCATTCTGTTGGCACGAAATATAATATTTTGTACAATGGTGGAGTTGGTCTAGATAAAGGCTTAAAATCTATTCAGGCCAATGATCAAGATAATTTTTGGAAATTACTGCCAATTGAAAAAATGCAGTTTGACGAAAATTTTTCTGAAGGAGAAAAAGCTAAAAATCCTGATTTTGAGCGCGCAGAAACAAAAGCGACCAAAGCCATTCAAAAACACTCCATGAATATTGGAGGCAGGGAAAGAAATTCACAAATTGACGAAGCGTATTTAATGCTCGGAAAAGCAAGATATTACGATCAGCGTTTTATTCCTGCAGTTGAAGCATTCAATTATATTTTATACAAATATCCGAACAGCAATAATATTTATACTGCTAAAATCTGGCGCGAAAAAACCAATATGCGTTTAGGTAACGATGCCATTGCGTTAAAAAACATTAAGCTGCTACTTAAAAATATAGATTTAGACAAACAGACTTATGCTGATGCTAATGCTCTTCTGGCTGAAGCTTTTATAAATTTAGAAGAAAAAGATAGTGCTGTTGCTAAACTAAGAATTGCTGAGGAATTTACAAGAAAGAATGAAGAGCGAGCTAGATACCGTTTTATTCTTGGCCAAATGTATCAGGAACAAGGAAAACGGGACAGTGCAATTTATTTTTATGATGGTGTAATCGATTTGAATCGAAAAGCAGATCGTAAATATATGATGCACGCGTACGCTAAAAAAGCACAGTTGTATGATTATGAAAAAGATAATGATACCATCTTTTTAAAAATGTTTAATAAACTTGTTACTGACCGAGAGAATCGCCCTTATTATGATGTGTTGTTTTACGAAATGGGAGTTTTTTATGATAAAAAGAAAGATCAAGAAAATGCCTTAAAGTTTTATAACAAGTCTTTAGGAAGAAAATCAAAAGATCCTTATTTGGTGGCTTCTGCATACAGAAACATTGGGAACATGTATTTTAAAAATACAAATTATACAATGGCTGCTAAATATTATGACAGTACATTGGTGAAATTAGATCCTAAAACCAGAGAATACGCTTTTATAGAAAAAAACAGAAAAAACCTTGATAATGTAATTAAGTACGAAGCTATTGCAAAACGCAATGATAGTATTATTAAGGTATACAATCTGCCGGCAACTGAGAAAAAGATTTATTTCGAAAATTATATTGTAGAGTTAAAAAAGAAAGATGAAGCCAAACGACTTTTAGAAGAAAAAGAAAAAGAGCGTTTAGCAAATATCGACTTAAACTCGCAGGCACAGATTTCAGGAAATGGAGCTGTAAATCCGCAGTCGTTAGGAAAACCAGTAGAACCAGAAGGAGTAGGAATGCCTCCTGGAGCAAATGAAAACGGAAGCACATTTTATTTCTATAATCCAACAACGGTTGCTTATGGAAAATTGCAATTTAAAAAAATGTGGGGTAATAGAACATTGGGCGGCAACTGGAGATTGGCAGGAATAAAATCTGCTAACAACGATGCAATGAACGATACCATCAATACTAAAGATGTTGCAAATACTTTACAAGATACAGTGGTTGCAGAAAAATATACTGTAGCCTATTATGTAAAACAACTTCCTACGTCACAACCGGCAATGGACAGTATTGGTATAGAACGTAATTTTGCATACTACCAATTAGGACTTATATATAAGGAGAAGTTTAAAGAATATAATTTGGCTAGTGATAAACTAGAACAATTACTGCGCAACAATCCAGAAGAAAAACTGGTATTGCCTACGATGTATAATTTGTATAAAATTTACCAAATTACAAATCCACAAAGAGCAGAAGAGATAAAAGCAGAAATTTCATCTAAATATCCAACTTCAAGATATGCTCAAATTTTAAATAATAGGGCAGAAGATCCTAACTCAAGTCCAGACAAAGAATACCAAAAATGGTTTAAACTTTTTGAAGAAGAAAAATTTGATGAAGTCTTAGCCAATATTGACAATTTGATTAATCAATATTCTGGAGATGATATCGTTTCGAAATATGAATTATTAAAAGCCAATACTTTAGGAAAAGTAAATGGTTTAGAAGCTTATAAAAAAGGACTTGAAAATGTAGCCGATAATTATCCGAATAGTGAAGAGGGTAAAAATGCAAGAGAAATTCTAGAGAAACAAGTGCCGGCTTTAGAAAGATTAAATTTTACAACAGTAGACAACAAAAGCTGGAAAATTTTATATGCAGTGCCTAATAGTGATACTAAAACGCTTAAACAAATTGAAGAAGCGATTAGAGTATTTTTATTAGTTGAAAATTTTGAACGCTTAACAACTTCTTTTGATAAATACAATCAATCTGAAAGTTTTGTAATTATTCATGGTTTAAAATCTGAGGCTTATGCTAAAGATGTTGCGGGAGTTTTGAGAGATGACAAGAAATATAAAATTGCACATCCTGCTGTTATTATATCAACAGATAATTACAAAGTGGTTCAAATTAAAAAGAACCTCGAAGCCTATTTGACCCCAAAAACCCCATAATAATGTTTGAAAAAGTAAAAAAAAGCGGAACAGAGCAATTAGGAAAAACAAATCGTATTGTAGAAGGAACATCGATAGTAGGAGACATAGTATCAAAAGCCGATTTTAGATTAGACGGCGAATTGATTGGAAATTTTACTTCACAAGGAAAAATTGTAATAGGCGCAAAAGGAGCTGTCAAAGGAGAAATTATTTGTAATAATGCGGATATTGAAGGAGAATTTCATGGAAAAATAAAAGTTCTTGAAATCCTTAATATTAAATCGACTGCTCAAATACATGGAGAAGTAGCAGTAGGAAAACTTTCTATAGAACCAGGAGCCGATTTTACAGCAACCTGTACCATGCTTACTCATAATAAAGAAGTAACCCTAAAAGATGGAAAAGGAACCGAATAATAATAGAAGAAATAAATGGCTTGCATTTATTAATATTCCTTTTCAAATGGGAGTTATTATTTTTGTATTCTCTTACTTTGGAACTTGGCTTGACGAAAAGCATCCAAGTCCCAAAGTATATTACAATACCATTTTTGTTATGCTTGGAGTTGGAGTCGCATTATATAATGTAATTCGCCAGGTAAACGATATTAATAAGACAAAGTAGTTTTTATTAAAAACAGCTTAAGATAAAAGTTGCATCTTTGCGCAAAAATTATCTCAAATGCTTTTAAAAAATTACAAACCGGTATTTTATTTATTTTGTCTTGCTTTAACAGCTTATATTCTACACAAAGCAATTTTCTTTTTTTGTGAAATTAATATTCAAAACTTTCATTACAGTTTAGAATTACAGTATTTATTCTTCTTCGGAATTTCGGCTTTATTATACCTTATATTATTAATAGTAAAAAAGAAGAATTTTGAAATCGTCGGGATGACGTTCTTATTTGGAACTTTTACACAAATGTTATTGGGATATTTAATTCTGCAGCCAATTTTAAATATTAAAACTGGAGAAACCGATGTTGAAAAGATTAGTTTTTTTATAACATTTGTGCTGTTTTTGTTATTTCAGACGCTTTTAACTGTCCGATTATTAAATGAAAAGCGTTAAAATAACAATTCTTTAAAACAAGGTTTAAAAATAATTTTTCATATCCTTTTGAATATTAATAAAAAATGTACCTTTGCACCAAATTTTAGAAACGTAAAAAAATAAGATTTTCCACGATATGGTGATTTCAAACAAACCGCTCAGCTTTATTCTTGCCGCTTTTGTAGCTTCTCTACCAATTATGGGTTTTGCAAATCCAGAGAATGACTCAACGCATGTTCAAACTGAAACAGCTCATGAAGAGAAAGTAGTTTCACACAATGCCCCTGAGGAAGGAGAGCATGCTGCTCTTGATCCAAAAGCAAAAGTGGACGCTTTTATTGATCATCACTTACAAGATTCTCACGATTTTGTTTTCTTCTCAGATGAGAAAGAAAACAAACATTATGGTTTTTCATTACCAGTTATACTTATTGACGGAGGATTGAAAATTTTCTCTTCTTCAAAATTACACCACGGTGAAGCAGTTGCAGAAGTTGACGGAAACTTTTACAAATTAGTTCACGGTAAAATTTACAAAACAGATGCTGCCGGTACAATTAACTTTAACGAGCACGGACATCCAGAAAATGAAAAGCCGTTAGATTTTTCTATTACAAAAAATGTAGTATCAATGCTTTTCGTTGCAGTAGTATTATTTTTAATGTTTACTGGATTAGCAAGATCATATAAAAAAGGACCAATCCCAACTGGATTTGGTAGAGTTTTAGAGCCACTTATTATTTTTATTAGAGACGAAATCGCTGTTCCTAATATTGGTGAGAAAAAATACCGTAAATATATGGGTTACCTATTAACTGTATTTTTCTTTGTTTGGTTGCTAAACTTATTAGGAATGACTCCACTAGGAATTAACGTTACAGGTAACATCGCTATTACAGTTTGTTTAGCAGCATTTACTTTCATCATTACACAATTTAGTGCAAACAAAGATTATTGGGGACACATTTTCTGGATGCCAGGAGTACCAGTTCCAATGAAAATTATTTTAGCACCAATTGAAGTTTTAGGAACATTAACAAAACCATTTGCATTATTAATTCGTTTGTATGCAAACATTACTGCAGGTCACGTAGTAATTATGAGTTTGATCGCTATGATTTTCGTAGGTAAAAATTTAGCAGCAGATTTGCCAATCTCATTAGGTTTAACATTGTTTATCTCTGTTATTGAAGTTTTAGTTGCATTTTTACAAGCGTTTATCTTCACGATGTTATCATCACTATTTATTGGTATGGCTGTTCAAGATCATGATCATGCTCACCACCACGAAGATGAAACAGCAATTATTTAATTTAGAAGTTTAATTTTATATATATAAATAGTTATGGGAACAATTCCAACTTTAGTAGGTGCTGGTTTAGTAGTAATCGGTGCAGGTTTAGGTTTAGGTAAAATCGGTGGATCTGCTATGGACGCTATTGCTCGTCAGCCAGAAGCTGCTGGTAAAATTCAAACTGCGATGATTATTATCGCGGCTTTATTAGAAGGTTTAGCATTCGCTGCTTTAATCTTAGGAAAAAACTAATAAAGAAAAAATTAACAACATCTTTAACGGTTGGTTAAAGGTGTTGTTACCTTTTAAAAAAGAAATTAAATATTTTAATATAGTATAAAATGGATAAGTTAATTAACGATTTTTCATTCGGTTTATTCTTTTGGCAAGCTTTAATCTTGTTAGTATTAATTTTACTTTTGGTGAAATTTGCATGGAAACCAATTATGGAGTCTATTACTGCAAGAGAAGAAGGTATTAAAAATGCATTGCTTTCTGCTGAAAACGCAAAGAGAGAAATGGAAAATTTACAAGCTGACAATCAAAGAATTTTGAATGAAGCTCGTGCAGAACGTGACGCGATGCTAAAAGAAGCTCGTGAAATGAAAGAGAAAATGATTGCTGATTCTAAAAACGAAGCACAAGAAGCTGGTCAAAAAATGATCGAACAAGCTAAAGCTGCTATCGAAAGCGAAAAAAATGCTGCAATGGCAGAATTGAAATCTCAAGTTTCAAGTCTATCATTAAGTATTGCTGAGAAATTATTGAAAGAAGAATTATCTAACAAAGAATCTCAAACTAAATTAGTTGAGAAAATGTTAGGTGACGTAAAGTTAAACTAAGATTATGGCAAGTACAAGAGCAGCAATTCGTTATGCAAAAGCAATTCTAGACTTAGCAAACTCTAAAGGTGTTGCCGAAGCTGTCAATAACGATATGAAATCAATTGCATCAGCAATCGATACTAATACAGAATTGAGTACCTTTATCCAAAACCCAACAACAAAAGTTGAAGTTAAAGAAAGTGCTCTTTTAGAAGTTTTCGCAGATGTAAATGGAGTAACAAAAGGATTATTTCATTTATTATTTGAAAACAAAAGATTTGAAATTCTTAATGCAATCGCATTAGAATACAATAAATTGTTTGATGAAAGTAATGGTGTTGAAGTAGCGAAAGTTACAACTGCCATTCCAATGGATGCTGCTTTAGAAGCTAAGGTTTTAGCAAAAGTTGCAACTTTATCAGACAAAAAAATTACAATTGAAAATATAGTGGATCCTTCAATTATTGGTGGATTTATTTTAAGAATAGGCGATAATCAATACAACGCTTCTGTTGCAAACAGATTACAAGTATTAAAAAGAGAGTTAAGTAATTAGTTTTTATAACACAAAAAGTGTCTAAATTATAAATTAAGATGGCGGAAATCAAACCTGCTGAAATTTCAGCAATATTAAGAAAGCAAGTAGAAGGTTTTGAATCTGGTGCTACGCTAGAGGAAGTAGGAACAGTACTTCAAGTTGGAGACGGTATTGCTCGTGTTTACGGGCTGTCTAATGTACAATATGGAGAGTTAGTAGAATTTGATAACGGTATGGAAGGTATCGTATTGAATCTTGAAGAGGATAATGTTGGGGTTGTATTATTAGGGCCATCAACTGGACTTAAAGAAGGATCTACTGCAAAAAGAACTCAACGTATTGCTTCTCTTAAAGTAGGTGAGCAAATGGTAGGACGTGTTGTTAATACTCTTGGTTTTCCAATTGATGGAAAAGGACCAATCGGTGGAGACTTATACGAAATGCCTTTAGAAAGAAAAGCACCTGGTGTTATCTTCCGTCAGCCAGTAACTGAGCCATTACAAACAGGTGTAAAAGCTGTTGATGCTATGATCCCAGTTGGTCGTGGACAACGTGAGCTTGTTATTGGTGACCGTCAAACAGGTAAATCAACTGTTTGTATCGATACAATCTTAAATCAAAAAGAATTTTACGATGCAGGAAAACCTGTATTCTGTATATATGTTGCAATTGGACAAAAAGCTTCAACTGTAGCAGGAATCGCTAAAATGTTAGAAGAAAAAGGAGCAATGGCTTATACAGTTATCGTTGCTGCAAATGCTTCTGACCCAGCTCCAATGCAAGTTTATGCTCCATTCGCTGGTGCTGCAATTGGAGAGTACTTTAGAGATTCTGGTCGTCCTGCACTTATTGTGTATGATGATTTATCTAAACAAGCTGTTGCTTACCGTGAGGTTTCTCTTTTATTAAGAAGACCACCGGGACGTGAGGCTTACCCTGGAGACGTTTTCTACTTACACTCTCGTTTATTAGAGCGTGCTTGTAAAGTAATCGCTGATGATGGTATCGCTAAAAACATGAACGATTTACCAGATTCTATCAAATCTATCGTAAAAGGTGGTGGTTCATTAACTGCTTTACCAATTATCGAAACTCAAGCTGGTGACGTTTCTGCATATATCCCAACAAACGTAATTTCGATTACAGATGGTCAGATTTTCCTTGATGGAGATTTGTTCAACTCTGGGGTTCGTCCTGCAATTAACGTAGGTATCTCTGTATCTCGTGTTGGAGGTAATGCTCAAATTAAATCTATGAAGAAAGTTTCTGGAACTTTAAAATTAGACCAAGCTCAATTCCGTGAATTAGAAGCTTTCGCTAAATTTGGTTCTGACTTAGATTCTGTTACTTTAAACGTAATTGAAAAAGGAAAAAGAAACGTTGAGATCTTGAAACAAGGTTTAAATGATCCTTATACAGTTGAAAACCAAGTAGCTATTATCTACGCTGGTTCTAAAAACTTGTTAAGAAACGTTCCTGTAGAAAAAGTAAAAGAATTTGAAGCTGATTTCTTAGCTTACTTAAACAGTAAACATAAAGATACGCTTAACGCGTTGAAAGCTGGTAAATTAGATGACAGCATTACAGATGTTATCGAAAAAGCAGCAAAAGAAATCTCAGCAAAATATAACTAATAAGATAATAAGTAAATTAGATAATTAGACTTAGTTCTAATTATCTAATTTTCAAATTGTCACATTTTCTAATTAATAGATGGCAAATTTAAAGGAAATCCGTAATAGAATTACTTCCGTTTCATCGACGATGCAGATTACATCGGCTATGAAAATGGTTTCTGCTGCAAAGCTTAAGAAAGCACAAGATGCAATCACTGCAATGCGTCCTTATGCCGAGAAATTAACGGAGTTATTGCAAGATCTTTCTGCTACACTTGAAGGTGAAGTTGGAGGAGATTACACAACACAACGTGAAGTAAAAAAAGTATTGCTTGTAGCGATAACTTCTAACAGAGGTTTATGTGGTGCATTCAATTCAAATATTATTAAAGAGATTAAAAACCGTACAGAGTTTTACGCTGGAAAGCAAGTTGATGTTTTTGCTATTGGTAAAAAGGGAAATGATGCTTTAAACAAAACTCATAAAGTTCACGGTCATCATAATGCAATTTTTGATCATTTAACTTTTGAAAATGTTGCAGGAATTGCAGATAATTTGACTGAGAAATTTATATCTGGAGAATACGATAGAATTGAATTAGTTTACAATCAGTTTAAAAATGCAGCAACTCAAATCGTTCAAGTAGAACAGTTTTTACCGTTAGCTCCTATTAATACTACTGGTACAGCAGCTTCTTCTGGAGATTATATTTTTGAACCAGGTAAAGAAGAAATCGTATTGACTTTAATTCCTAAGTCTTTAAAAACGCAATTGTATAAAGGAATACGTGATTCGTTTGCTTCTGAGCATGGAGCACGTATGACTGCTATGCACAAAGCAACAGATAATGCAACTGAGTTAAGAAACCAATTGAAATTAACTTATAATAAAGCTCGTCAAGCTGCTATTACTAGTGAGATTTTAGAAATTGTTGGTGGAGCAGAAGCTTTAAATGGATAAATCATTCATATTATATAAAGAAAAAGCCAGCGAAAGCTGGCTTTTTCTTTTATGGAAGTTTTTTTCTTTTTTAATAATGATTTTATAAAATGGTGATTCTCAGATTATTCAAAATTTGAGAATCACTACCATTTTATAAAAAATTGACAGATAACTCTGCTGTGCTTTGTCTTTTATGGGAACAAACTAGCTTTATTAGTCCCAGTGCTCTGTTTTTTTAAGGGTTACATTTCAGCAGAATCAATCCCTGTGCTTTGTCTTTTATGGGAACAAACTAGCTTTATTAGTCCCAGTGCTCTGTTTTTTAAAGGGTTACAATACAGCAGAATCAATCCCTTGTGCTTTGTCTTTTATGGGAACAAACAAGCTTTATTAGTCCCAGTGCTTCCTTTTTTATAAGGGTTGTATTTAGCTTTCTCAATCCCTATGAAGCAAATTTAAGAAAACACTGTTTAAAAAAAGTTACATAATTTTTAACTTAAATTTATATATTTCACATGTTAGTGTTCTGGTTATTATATAAATGACTCAGAAAAAATAATTAATTTTGAATTCTATTCTATTAAAATGACTTTACAAATACTTGAAATTACTACGATTGAAGAAATGCTGGCTCAAATTGAAACCATCAGATTTCTATATCCCAATATCACTTTAGAAAAATATAAATCTTTTCTTTTGGAGATGATTCCGCATAATTATACTCAAATTGGCGTTTTTGAAAATAATAAATGTTTAGGAATTACAGGATGCTGGTCGGCAACAAAATTGTGGACAGGCAAATATCTCGAAATTGATAATTTTGTTGTTAATCCAGAATATCGATCTCAAGGAATTGGAAAGCTACTCACTGATTATATCGAGAAAAAAGCAATAGAATTAAATTGCAGCAGCATTGTATTAGATGCATTTACTGGAAATTTTGGAGCACACAGATTTTATTACAATCAAGGTTACGCCCCAAGAGGATTTCATTTCGTGAAAATTTTGGATGAAAAGAAAATGACGGTGTAAAAGAGTTAGAACTTTTCTTTATTGCATCAAACAAAAGCACCATTAAACAAAAGAAATGGTTATTTTTGTCTTACAAACATTATTACAATTATATTTTGGGATTATATAAAAATCTATTCAAGCAAACAGCAATTTACGGACTGGCAACAGTTTTACCGAGAATGCTGAGTTTTTTATTAGTGAGATTATATACAGGAATTTTACCTACTGCCGAATATGGCGAGGTGTCGATAGTATTGTCTTGGATGGTTTTCTTTAACGTAGTTCTTTCTTACGGAATGGAAACCGCTTTTTTTAGATTTTATAGTGCTGAAGAAGATAAGAAAAATGTAATAGCGACTTCTACAATTTCGATTTTTTGGACATCAATTATTTTTCTATTTGTTGCTTTAATCTTTAGAAACACTTTAGCAAGTTTAGCCGAAGTAGATGTTCAGTATGTTACCTATACGGTTTGGATTTTGGTTTTGGATGCATTGGTTTTAATTCCATTTTCTAAATTACGAGCGAACCAAAGGCCAATGGTTTATGCAGCAATTAAAATTGGAAATGTGGTAATCAATTTATTACTGAATATTTTCTTTTTAATGTACCTGCCAAAATTAGCAGCCTCAAACCCTAATTCAGTTTGGGATAATTTATATGTCGAAAATTTCCAGATCGCTTATATTTTTATTGCAAATCTTTTGGCGAGTTTAGCAACTTTTATAGTTCTTTCTCCTAATTATCTTTCGCTTGGACGAAAATTTGATCCAGAACTTTGGAGAAGAATGATGAAATACGGACTTCCTATTTTGGTTGCCGGATTGGCTTTTGCCGTAAATGAACATTTTGATAAAATCTTATTAGGGTATTTGCTTCCAGAAAATTTGGCAAAATCTGAAGTTGGAGCTTATTCTGCTTGTTACAAGTTAGGTTTATTTATGGTTCTTTTTGCAACAGCATTTAGATTAGGAATCGAACCATTCTTTTTTAGCCACGCAAAAAATGCAAATGCTCCACAGACTTACGCCGTAATTACCAAATATTTTGTGATATTGGGTTCGCTGATTCTATTAGGAGTTATAGTTTTTGCAGATGTTTTAAAATACTTATTACTAGATAATAAATCCTATTGGGAAGCAATGAAAGTTGTACCGCTTATTATTTTGGCGAATTTCTTTTTGGGTATCTATAACAACTTATCGGTTTGGTACAAACTTACAGATAAAACAAAAATTGGTGCCTACATTTCTATTGTAGGTGCTATTGTTACTTTGGTTTTAAATTATTTTTTAATTCCAAAATACAGCTATTATGGTTCAGCAATTGCGACTATTTCGGCTTATGGCAGCATGATGCTTATTTCTTATATATTAGGAAATAAGTATTATCCTATTCCTTACGACATGAACAAGATTGGTGCTTATTTAGGCGTTTCGATATTATTTTCGATAATTTCATTTTATGGATTTAGAGAAAAATATTATGTTGGAATTCCACTTCTTTTAGCTTTTATGTATTTAGTTTACCACTTTGAAAAAGATACTATAAAAGGAATATTGAAGAGAAAGTAAGCCGGGATTAAAAATTTTATATTTAAAAATGAAAATACAAATTATCAATAAATCGCAGCACGATTTACCAAATTACGAAACCATTGCTTCTGCAGGAATGGATTTACGTGCCAATATTTTAGAACCAATTACGTTAAAACCTTTAGAAAGAGCGATTGTAAAAACAGGACTTTTTATTGAATTACCAATTGGTTATGAAGCCCAGGTTAGACCAAGAAGCGGTTTAGCTGCTAAAAAAGGAGTAACAGTTTTAAATTCGCCAGGAACTGTTGATGCAGATTACAGAGGAGAAATAGGAGTAATTTTAGTAAATTTATCTAATGATGATTTTGTAATTGAAAATGGCGAAAGAATTGCGCAGTTGATTATCGCAAAACACGAAAGAGCAGAATGGATTGAAGTTGAAACACTTTCTGAAACATCAAGAGGTGAAGGAGGCTTTGGAAGTACTGGAGTTAAATAGTTTTCTGTAATTCGGAAAAATTAAAAAAAGAAAGACCAAACCCAATGAAGATTTTTTAATCTTCCTATAAAAATCAAATAAAGAATGAAAATAATTGTGCCAATGGCAGGCCGCGGATCGAGATTGAGGCCTCATACACTAACAGTTCCGAAACCATTAATTCCTGTTGCTGGAAAATCTATTGTACATCGTTTAGTTGAAGATATTGCTAAAATATTAAAAGACCCTATTGAAGAAGTTGCATTTATTTTAGGCGACGAAGCTTTTTTTGGAGATGATGTCGTAAAAAGTTTAGAAGATTTAGCCAAAGGTTTAGGAGCAAAAGCTTCAATTTATCGTCAAGATCAGCCCCTTGGAACAGGTCATGCAATTATGTGTGCAAAAGATTCTCTGTCTGGTCCAGCTGTAATTGCTTATGCAGATACTTTGATTAGAGCTGATTTTGAATTAGATCCTGAAGCAGATGCTGTAATCTGGGTAAAACAAGTAGAACAGCCGGAAGCTTTTGGTGTGGTGAAACTAAACCAAAATAATGAAATTATAGAATTGGTTGAAAAGCCAAAAGAGTTTGTAAGTGATTTAGCAGTTATCGGGATTTATTATTTTAAAGAGGTTGGAGTTTTAAGAAATGAACTTCAAAATGTTTTGGATAATAATATTCAAAATGGAGGAGAATATCAGATTAATGATGGAATCAAAGCCATGATGGCAAACGGTAAAGTTTTTAAAACTGGAAGTGTTGACGAATGGATGGACTGTGGAAACAAAGATGTTACTGTCGAAACCAATACTAGAATGTTAGGTTTTTTACATAACGACGGTGAACATTTAGTTGATTATGACGTGAAACTAGAAAACGCTACAATTATTCCGCCGTGTTATATTGGAGAAAATGTTGTCTTGAAAAATTCAACAATTGGTCCAAATGTTTCAGTTGGAAAAGGTTGCCACATAATTGACAGTACTATTAAAAATAGCTTAATTCAAACGTATTCTCAAATTAAAAATGCTAACTTAGATAACGCAATGATTGGTAATCATGTAAGTTATGATGGTAAATTTACTAGTGTAAGTATTGGAGATTACTCAGTTTTAGAATAAATAGGAATAAAATTTCGTTTTTGTTTAAAATGTAATTTTTATAATGATCAAAAAAAGAGTTTTTACAGTTTTGTTTTTTGCTTTATTCAGCACATCGTTTTCGGTTTTTGCACAGACAGAACCCGAAGATATTGCTATGGCAACAGATGAATATCAAGACTCATTTTATGAATCATTAAAACAAAAAGGAATTGAAAATTATGATAAAGCTATTGTGTCATTGGAGAAATGTATCAAACTAAAACCCAATGACGCAGTGGCTTATTTTGAATTAGGAAAAAATTATCTGGCACTCAAAGAATATCGAAATGCACAAGATGCTTTTGAAAAAGCTACACAGCTGGATCCTAAAAATAAATGGTTTTGGCTCGGAATTTATGATGTAAGTTATGAGACCAAAAACTACCCGTTAGCGATAGAAATCATTCAAAAAATAATTGCTTTTGACGAAGAGTACAAAGACGATTTGATTTCATTATATATGATAACAAATCAGTACGACAAAGCTTTGACTGCGATTAACGAAATGAATGGTAAGTTCGGAAAGTCTGCCGATCGTG
The DNA here is from genome assembly GCF_001429295.1 of Flavobacterium sp. Root935. Lineage (GTDB taxonomy): Bacteria > Bacteroidota > Bacteroidia > Flavobacteriales > Flavobacteriaceae > Flavobacterium. Next base: position 590,452 of record NZ_LMJL01000007.1, read on the forward strand.
AAATTTACAAAGCTCAAATTTTATCGCAGGGAAAATATCAAAATGCTGAAATTGACAATTTGGTTCAGCAGATTAAAAAAGATCCAAAAGAAGAATCCAATTATGTGAATCTTATTTTCTTATATTCAAAAAATAATGAAAATGATAAATCACTGGAAGTTGCTAAACAATTAGCAAAAGAAATTCCGAATTCAGAATGGGCTCAAGTGAGTTTATTCAAAACATATTTGGATGCCAATCAAGCGGATAAAGCCATAAAATCAATGAATGTGATTTTAGCAAGTTCAAAAATTGATTCAAAAATCAAACATAGAACTTTGAACGAATTTTTGATTTATGTAAACAAAAATCCGCAGTATGCTCCAGATTTAGAAAAAGCAATTGCTTATTTTGACAACGATAAAGAAGTTGATGTTGCAAAAGAAATAGGAAAGTTTTACCATAGCAAAGGTCAATTTGAAAATGCGATTAAATATTATGAAAAAGATTTAAGCGCGCATTCAGATACAGATCTTGAAACCAATATGTTATTGCTGGAAGCTTATTCGCAGACCAAACAGTTTGATCCAATGACAAAAAGAGCGATGATGTTGATTGAAGTGTATCCGAGTCAGGCACAGTTTTATTACTATGCAGGTTTAGGAAGCAATCAGCAAAAGCAATTTAAAAATGCAAAAACCGTTTTAGAAATGGGTTTGGATTATGTTGTTGATGATGTAAAACTAGAAGCAAATTTTAATATTCAATTAGGAGAGGCATATAATGGATTGGGAGATGCAAAGAAAAAAGAGGAATACTTTTTGAAGGCAAATGAATTATTAAAGAAAAAAAAGTAAAAGAGAATTGAGATGAAAAGATATATAATGCTATTAATACTTTCTACTGCTGTAATTTCGTGTAAATCGAAAGCCGTTGCAGTACAAGGTAATACAAGCCAGACAATTGCGCCAAAAGAAGACAAGAAAATAATCGAAAAACATTACGATAATAAACTAGATTTTTCTACTTTATATATTAAGGCAAGCGCAAAATATGTTGATGAAAAGCAAAGTCAAAATGTAACTGCCGAAATTAGAATCGAAAAAGACAAACAGATTTTAATAAGTGTTCGCTTTTTAGGAATTACAATGGCGAAAGCATTAATAACACCTTCTGCAGTAAGTTATTATGAAAAAATAAACAGCACTTATTATGAAGGAGATTTTACAAGCTTAAGTAAATGGCTTGGAACAGATCTAGATTACAGTAAAGTTCAAAACTTATTGGTTGGAGAAGCTTTTGACGATTTAAGAAAAGGAAAATATACGCAGACAATTGTAGAAAACCTTTTTAGACTGGATGAAGAAAAAGATGCTAATTTGAAAAAAACATTCTTCTTAGACGGCGAAAAATATTTAATTCAGAAAGAAGAGATTTCACAACCATCTGAAAACAGAAATTTACAGATAGCGTATTCAGATAGTAAAACTTTTGATCAAGGAACGCTTCCAACAAGTATCGAAATAAATGCGGTACAGCCAAAAGGAAAAACAAGTATAAATTTGAATTACAATAATATTTCATTTAACGAAGAACTTTCTTTCCCATATAGTGTTCCAAGTGGGTATAAAAAAGTTACAATTAAATAAATTTGCAAAAATAAAAATAGAAACATGCCAAAATTTCTCCTAAGCCTAGTTTTAATTTGTGCCACTACATTTATATGGGCACAGGATTCACAGCAAGAAAAACTGGAGCAGCGTAAAGCTCAAATTCAACAGGAAATCCGAGACAATGAAAAGATGCTTCAATCTGTTCGAAAAAAAGAGAAATCTGCTGTGAATGAATATTTAATTCAGGCAAACAAAATCAAATTAAAAGAGAAATTAATTAATACAACCGCTAAACAGGAAAAAATCCTGAGTAACGATATGTATATTAATCAGGTTAAGGTAAATAAGCTCAAAAAAGAATTGGCAGTATTAAAAGAGGATTATGCAAAAATGATTTTGAAATCCTACAAAAGCCGTTCTGAACAGAGTAGAGCAATGTTTATTTTATCTTCAGAAAGTTTTTTGCAGGCTTACAAGAGAGCGCAATACTTAAAACAATATACGAATTACAGAAAAAATCAAGGTTTAGAAATTCAGTCTAAAACCGCTGAATTAGTAGATTACAATTCAAAACTTGACGGACAAAGACAAGTTAAGAAAAAAATTATTGCTGAGAATGAAAAAGAAAAGAAAAGCTTAGAAGAAGAAAAGAAAGAACAGCAAAAGCTTGTTAACACGATTAAAAAAGACAAAAATAAAATTATTGCTGATACAAAAGCCAAACAGCAGGAATCTAGAAGAATTGATGCAAAAATCAAAGATCTTATTCGTGAACAAATTAGATTAGCGAATCAAAGAGCTGAAGAAGAAAGACGTAGAAAAATAGCCGAGGGAAAAGCTACCGAAGCAGAAAAAGCAGAGGCATCAACACCTAAAAGTTATTCATCAGATAAAATTACATTAACGCCAGAGGGTAAAATTTTAGCAGCAGATTTTAAAGCAAACCGAGGGAAACTGCCTTGGCCAGTGGAAAAAGGATTTATATCGTTAGGATATGGAGATCAGCCGCATCCACTTTATCCTTCTTTAACTGTTCATAATTCAGGAGTAGAGATTACTACAGAACAAGGAGCAACAGCTCGAGCAGTATTTGAGGGAGTGGTATCAAAAGTTATTGCATTGTCTCCTGTAAACAGAGCCGTTTTTATTCAACATGGAGATTATTTTACGGTATACCAAAACCTAAGTTCTGTGTCTGTTGAGCAAGGTGATAAAGTAAAAGTGAAACAAAGTATTGGAAAAGTAAGAACAAGTGGAGACACTGGAAAAACAATTATTAAATTCTTAATTCTTCAAAATACATCAAATAATAATCCAGAAGGATGGTTACAAAACAGATAAAATTTAAAAGGAGCTTTTTTGCTCCTTTTTTTATGAAATAGAAAAATTAATCTGAAATTGAACTTATCCTAAATAGAAATTACTGCTTTCGTTAAGCTGAAATTATACGATTGAATTTAAAAATAGTATTTTTGCAGTATGGAAACAAATAGACAGAAAAAAATAGGCGGTGTTATTCAGAAAGATCTGGTTGACATTTTGCAAGGTGAAGTGCGAAAAAACGGAATTACTAATCTGGTAATTTCGGTATCCAAAGTTAGTGTAACTTCAGACTTATCTGTGGCAACAGTATATTTAAGCATCTTTCCTCAAGAAAAAGCACAAGAAACTTTAGAAGGGATCAAATCAAATACAACATTGATTAAACACGATTTATCACAACGTGTACGTCTGCAATTACGTCGTGTACCAAACTTGGTATTCTTTATCGATGACTCTTTAGATTATATCGAAAAAATCGACAATGCTTTAGCTGGAAAAGAAAACCCAATAGAGAATCGTGATCTTTTAGAAAAAAGAAGAAAATCATAAATTGAATTTCCCCCTTTACATAGCCAAACGTTATATTTTTAGCAGCAGCAAAAACAATGCTATCAATATTATTAACCGCATTGCCAGCATGGGAATCATTGTTGGCACGATGGCTTTGTTTGTGGTTTTATCTGTTTTCAGCGGATTAAAAGTTTTTAGCCTTTCGTTTACAAACGAAATTGATCCCGATTTAAAACTGGTGAGCACTTACGGAAAATCATTTTTAATCACACGAGATCAGGAAAGTCAGATTAAGAAAATTAACGGCGTTGCTTCTTACACCAAAATTATAGAAGAGCGTGTTTTATTTTTGTTTAAAGATAAACAGCAAGTTACTTATCTAAAAGGAGTTGATAGCAATTATGCAGTTGTCAATGATATTAAGAAAAAATTGTACAACGGTCAATGGCTCAAACCAGACAGCTATCAAGTTGTGATTGGATACGGTTTAGCTCAGAATTTTTCTATGGGAATTCTCGATTTTGAGAATCCGTTGCAGATTTTTGCCCCAAAACCTGGAAAAGGAGCAATCGAAAATCCAGAAGAAGCTTTCAATAAAACCGATGTCCTGCCTGTTGGGATTTATTCTATAAGCGAAGATTTAGATTCAAAGTACGTGTTTGCAGATTTAGGTTTAGTACAAGAATTATTAATGTATAAAACCAATCAAATCTCTGGAATTGAATTTAAACTCAAAGAAAATGCAGATGAAAATGCAGTAAAGACTCAGCTCAATTCTATTTTTAAAAATAAAATTACTTTAAAAAACAGAGCGCAATTAAACGAGTCTTTATATAAAATGCTGAATACCGAAAATATAGTAGTGTATTTGATTTTTACTTTGGTGATAATCGTGGCTCTTTTTAATTTAGTAGGGGCATTGATTATGATGATTTTAGAGAAGAAAGGAAATCTTAAAACACTTTTTAATCTCGGAACAGAAATCAATAATCTTAGAAAAATATTTCTGCTTCAAGGAACTTTGTTAAGCTTTTTTGGTGGCTTAATCGGACTTATTTTGGGTATAATCCTAGTGATACTGCAGCAGCAATATGAACTGATAATGATTACGCCAACATTAGCTTATCCCGTTGTTTTTTCACTAGAAAATGTTCTAATTGTAATGACAACTATTGTGATACTTGGATTTGTAGCCTCATTAATTGCAAGCAGCCGAGTAAGCAAAAAATTGCTGGATTAATTTCTTCTTTAAAAATATTACTTATATTTACCGCCTTGAAAATCTAAAGCATATGATTGTTTCTGCCTAATCCTACTTTATTTTTTACAATAATTAGGATACTTACGTTTTTATTTTTTTAGTTCAGATCATAGAGCATCTGGACCAATTTTATCATTTATCCTAAAATATCATGACAGAAACATCTATAAAGAAAAGTTTATTTTCTAAAATTTTTACCACATTAAAACAAGCCTTAAATGGCGACGAATCATTTGACTATACTTCTGGAAGTATAAAAAAAGCCGTTATTCTATTGGCCATTCCGATGGTTTTAGAAATGATGATGGAATCGGTTTTTGCTCTGGTCGATTTATATTTTGTCGGACATTTAGAGCATAGCAGTTTTGCTATTCAAACCGTTGGATTAACCGAGTCTGTACTAACAGTTATATATTCTCTTGCAATCGGGATGAGTATGGCGGCAACCGCAGTTGTAGCACGACGAATTGGAGAAAAAGATCCAGTCGCGGCTGCAAAAGCTGGAATGCAGGCGATCATTGTCGCAATTGCTGTAAACAGCGTTATGAGCATCTTGGGAATTGTTTATGCCAAAGATATTCTGCTATTAATGGGAGCATTTCCTGAAGCAGCCGAACATGGTTTCCACTTCACGCAGATTATGATTGGATCTAGTTTATGCATTATGCTTTTGTTCCTGATTAACGGAATTTTTCGCGGTGCAGGAAATGCGGCAATCGCCATGAAAAGTCTTTGGATTGCCAATATCTGCAATATTATTTTATGTCCAATTTTAATTAACGGTTTAGGGCCAATTCCTGCTTTCGGATTGGTTGGCGCTGCTTTGGCAACAACTTTCGGAAGAAGCATCGGCGTTTTATATCAGGTTTATCATTTGTTTTTTGGAAATGGAATTTTAAAAATTAAGATTCCATATTTTGCTCCAGATTTTAAACAAATTCAGGCATTAGTAAAAATCGCGGCTCCTGGAATTCTGCAATTTGTAATTGCCTCTTGCAGCTGGATTTTCTTAGCACAATTAGTCGCAACAACTGGCGGCGATCATGGTTCTGCGGGTTATCAAACGGCACTGAGAATTATGATGTTTTTTATTCTCCCAGCTTGGGGATTAAGTAATGCTGCTGCGACTTTGGTTGGACAGAATTTAGGCGCCAAACAAATTGAACGTGCCGAAAAATCGGTTTATACAACTGCGCGTTATAATGTGATTTTCATGGCGACAATTATGGTTATTACGCTTGCTTTTGGGAAATATATCATATCCTTTTTCACCAATGATGAAATGGTAAAAACTATCGCCGTTGAAGCTTTACAAATTATGAGCATCGGTTTTATCTTCTACGGAATAGGAATGGTTTTAATAAATACATTCAATGGAGCGGGAGATACCTGGACGCCAACTGGAATTAATTTCTTTGGATTTTGGCTGTTCCAAATTCCACTGGCTTACGTATTAGCCAAACATTTTAATCTGGGACCGACGGGAGTTTTTATTGCAATTCCTGTTGCTGAAACGGCTATTACTCTTGCGGGAATCTTTTTCTATAAGAGAGGGAAGTGGAAGAGAACCCAAGTTTAAATAAAAAAATGCCTTCAAAATTTGAAGGCATTTTTTATCGTTAGTCTTTGTCAAAGCTTCAAACTTTGACAAAGATTATATTATATTTAAACAAATTCATATCCCGCATAAACCTGTTCAATTTCTTTCATAACAGCAAATAAATCTTCAGGAGCATCAGTTGTAACTAATTTTTGTTTGAATTCTTTGAAGGAATGAATTCCTTTGAAATAGTTCGTATAGTGACGACGCATTTCTACAATTCCCAAACGTTCACCTTTCCATTCCATTGACCACATTAAATGATTTCTCGCAGCTTCAACACGATCAATAACCGTTGGAGCAGGCAAGTGCTCGCCAGTTTTAAAGAAATGCTTGATTTCGTTAAAAATCCACGGATATCCAATCGCCGCACGGCCAATCATAATTCCGTCGATTCCGTATTCGTTTTTATATTGTAATGCTTTTTCTGGGCTGTCAATATCGCCATTTCCAAAAATAGGCATTGTAATTCTTGGGTTGTTTTTTACACGTGCAATATGTGACCAGTCAGAATGACCTTTATACATTTGCGCCCGGGTTCTGGCGTGAATCGTTAAAGCTTGAACGCCAATATCCTGAAGTCTTTCAGCAACTTCATCAATGTTAATTGAATTTTCATCCCAGCCTAAACGTGTTTTTACGGTAACAGGCAAATCAGTTCCTTTAATAACCGCTTGTGTCAAACGTACCATCAAATCAACATCTTTTAAAACTCCCGCTCCAGCACCTTTGCAAACTACTTTTTTTACTGGACATCCAAAATTGATATCTACTAAATCTGGTTTTACTGTAGAAACAATTTTAGACGACATTTCCATTGCCTCTTCATCGCCTCCAAAAATCTGAATTCCAACTGGACGCTCGTAATCAAAAATATCCAGCTTCATGCGGCTTTTTATAGCATCACGAATTAATCCTTCCGACGAAATAAATTCAGAATACATCATGTCTGCTCCGTGCGCTTTGCATAATCTGCGAAACGGCGGATCGCTGACGTCTTCCATCGGAGCGAGTAATAAAGGAAATTCAGGTAATTCTATGTTGCCAATCTTGACCATCTTCGTAATTTTTTGCAAAATTACAACATTTAGTTCAATTTGTACCAAATTGAGGTTCAAAGGTTCAGAGTAGCAAAGGGACAAAGGTTCTTATCAGTCTTTTAGGAAACCTTTGTCCCTTTGTCCCTTTGCAACTTTGTCCCTAAAAAATTATCTATAATCAAAAAATCGAATAGGTTTTCGACTCATCGGATTGAAAACTAGCGGGTTTAAAACTTCTTTTGAAGCAAATTCTATTTTTGGAGTTACTCTTAGTTTGGCTCTAAAATGGTCTTTTATTTCCTGAAGAAATTCAGGAGTTTGATTTTTTGCAGCAATTTTAATCAGGATTTCGTCTGTGCCTAAATCGTTGGTTGAAATTTCGATAAGATGATTTTCGATGTTATCAAAACTGCTCAAAACATCGTTCATTGCTGGTGGATAAAGCGTTGTTCCTTTGTATTTTATCATCTGTTTTTTACGGCCGACAACTGGACCAACTCGCAAAGTATTTCTACCGCAGGCACAAGGCTCGTCATGAAGCTGTACTATATCGCCAGTTTTAAAACGCAGCAACGGCATAGCTTCAATTCCTAAAGTAGTAAAAGTAAGTTCGCCAGTTTCTCCATTTTTTACAGGCTGATTATGTTCATCCAAAACTTCAACAATAATCAATTCAGGATGATGATGTCCGCCTTTTCCGTGTTCACATTCTGTAAAAGCAGTGCTCATTTCGGTAGAAGCATAAGTCGAAAACAACTTAATATTCCATTTATCTGTAATTTTTTTGGATAGAATATTCATCGAAAAATCTTGTTCTCTTAACGATTCTCCAATACAAACTGCGCCTTTTATACTCGAATTATTATAATCAATTCCGTGGGCTTCAGCGTATTCAATTAATTTTAAAAGGAAAGACGGAACTGTAATTAAATAACTCGGATTGTATTTTAAAATAGAATCCCACTGCATTTCTGGAATTCCAGCACCAACGCGGATAACGCCGACTTTCAACTTTCTCAGACCTAAAAAATAAGCCAAACCGGCCATAAATTTTCGGTCAATTGTCGTCATTAACTGTACGACATCTCCTTCTGCAATTCCAGCGCAGGCGAACGAAATGGCTTCGTTATACGCCAGTCTATCTAAGTCAGAATCCGTTAAACCGAAAGTTACAGGATCGCCTAAAGTTCCTGAAGTTGAGGCATAATCGATAATTTTTTGCTGCGGAACACACAAAAAATCATCGTTATATTGCTGTAAATCTTCTTTGGTTGTAACAGGTAAATGCTGTAAATCTTCCAGTGTTTTAACTTTAGAAATATCAATATTTTGTCCAGCAAAAAGTCTTTTGTAAAAAGGAGAATTTTGACTGATGTATTCTAAAAGTTCAACTAATTTTTTTTCTTGAAAAATTTTAATTTCTTCTAAAGAATCTTTTTCTATTGCTGGAATCATTGTAATTTTCTTTTGACTTTTTTTAAATATTTTTCAATCTTTTCTTTATCAGGAACTGTAGTAATTTCGAGGCTTAAAGCTTTTTCAAAATTAAGCTTAGCCTGCAGATATTCCTTTTTTTGGTAAAAGTACAATCCTACCTTATAATATACAACCCAATAATGGGGGTTTAACGATTGATAATTTTGAATGAACTCTGGAGAAATCATTTCTTTCTTTTCAAGAAGAACATCTATTTTATGATCTTCAACTTTAAATTTTTTAAAATTCTGATAAGCAGTTGTTTCCAAAAAAGGGTCTTTGGCAATATTTAGATTTTCACTTTGAAAAGATTCTGTCTTATTTCTATTTTCACCAAAGACAGCATTCAAATCATAACAGACAAATTCCCCCAATTGATAAGGATTTGCCGAAACCCAGACTAATTTTTCTTTCGGTTTAAAAATAATTCCGTGATGTGCCAAGAGCTGATTCAGTGCTTTTTCATTTCCATAGCCTAAAGAAATGTTTTGTAAACCGTCTTTATTTCGAAGAATTTCTGAAGCAATTTTTGGATTTACTTTCGGATTTGCAGACAGTAATTCCTGCATTCTTTCCAATCGATATTCAGAATGGCTGTTGGCAATTTGTTCCAGATTTCGTTTATCAGCTACAAAAGCATCGCCTTGAAAATGATTCGAACAAATTAATTGATCACTGTTAGGAACATCGTAAACATCCATTTTATTGGGCGAAACTTCAATTAAAATCGCTTTATTATCATTGGCACTTCCAACCATAATCGATTCAGAAACAAAGACTTTTCTCTTTTTTGCAATGGCGATAGCTTCGTCTAAATTTTTGGCATGCTGTAAAATTTCACGAGTCAAAATCGAAATTGGAGTTTTTGCACTCAGCGGAATTTTAGATTTGGAAGCATTTATCGTTACTGTTAATCCTTCGTAATTCATTCCAGAAACGGCTCCAATCATTCCCGGCCAGGTAACCATCATAAACGGAAATCCTTCTTTCGGTTTGATAAAGGCTGCGATTTTATTTTCCGCAAAAGCGTCATTCACATAAAAATCAAAATTACGCGCCAGAATTAAATTGCCGTCTTCCGATTTTTCGTTCCAAGCCGCAAAAGAAGAACAGCCTACTAAAGCCAGATCTTGAAGCGCGTGCCCAATATCGTGCGCCGCGTGTAAATATAAACTGCGCTGGTATTGCGGTGCGATATTATCAAACTCATTCGAAGTATATTGCGAAACGCCGTAAATTTCAGTTTGATATTCATTTGGAACATTCAAATACAATTTACGATTGTACCATTTTAAAAACTGGCGAAGCATTTTCTGCTGAAATTTAGACGGGATAAAATCGGTGATTTTTGAAAAAAAAATACGCTGCTGTTTTTGTAAAAGGGAGTCTGTTAAAGCGCCGGTTGTCAAACCAATTTCCAGCGGATCGCCTTCTACATACAATTCCCAAAGACCTTGTTTATTTTTTAAAAATGAATTTTTTCCAGAGATAAATGTACTGTCTGTTACTTTTTCAACAACAGGTTTCGTCGAGTTATAAGCCGTAATATCTGGTTTATGATGTTTTGATTTTGAAGTACCGCAAGAAATCAGCAAGCTTAAAAAACCGAGAAAGAAGAAATATATAATTCGGCTTTTCATGATTCAATTATTCAGATGCTTTTTTAATTTTTTCCAGCAGATAATCTTTACCTACAATCTCAGAGCAGGTTAAAACAGCTCCAACCGTAACGCCCAAGACACCGTGCATGTTGATACTTTGGCCCGTAAGATACAGATTTTCTAATTTAGTTTTTGTGGGAATTAAAGTTTTCATAGGATTATTAGAATCTTTAATGTAGCCGTACATATTTCCGCCGTCGCCGCCAATATAATCGCGGTACGAAAGCGGGGTCGAAGTATGAACCGATTTAATACAGTCTTTAATTCCAGGAAATTTCTTTTCAACTTCTTCTAAAAATTTTGCCGCTTTTTTAGCTTTGAATTCCTCGTAATTTTCGCCTCGTTCATTTTCTTCAAAAGTGGTATTAAAAGTGTTTTCCCAAGTTTTAACGTCCTCATATTTCATATAAGTTAAAAAGGTCATTCCGTCTGCCCATTCTTCGTCTTTTTTCGAAGGATTCATAGAAGCCATAAAGGTTTTTGGCCATGAATTTTCATCGTAATCATGCGCGGTCCAAACGTCATTTTGACTTTTAAAATGATAATAATTATGATTGATGTATTTGAAAGTTTTGGGTTTAAAAACAATATAAAGACTAAAAGCTGAAAAGACATTTTCCAGATTTTGAATTCTATTGAAAAACGGTTTTCTGAAATTTTCCTGACCCGCCATTTTCAAAGTCGTTTTTGGTTCGATGTTAGAAATGAAATATGTTCCGGAAACTTCGGTTCCATCTTTCATTTTAACCGAATTTACTTTTTGGTTTTCAACTTCAAATTGAATTACTTCTTTATGTTTAAAAAATTCGCCGCCGTACTTTTTGAGTTGTTTGAGCAGTTGTTTCGTGATCTGACTTCCGCCATTTACGCATCGCCATGAACTTTCGATATACGAATTGACAACAAGCGCATGTACATAAAACGGAGATTTCTCTGCAATTCCAGCGTAAAGAAAATTGGATCCAGCCAAAACTGCTTTCAATTTTTCATTTTGAGTAAAAGAATCGATGGTTTCTTTCGCATTAAGCGCTAAAATTTCATCATTATATTTTCCTTCAGATTCTAGATTATAAAGTGGAAATGCCTTGCATACCTCCTTTATCTTTTGACAGTAGTTCAAGAGGTTTTCTTTTTCTTTGGGAAAGTAATTTGTTAATTGTTGAATGAAATTTTCGAAACCTTGTGCATGCGGATATTCGGTTTTATCATCTTCAAAAGAAATAATATCAAAACCATTTTCATCTAGTTTTTTCAGATTCAAATCATCCATTATTCCAATATATTTGAAATATTGATGAAGATTTTGGCCTTCGCCTAAACCTCCGATATAATGAATTCCCGTATCAAAAATGGTTTTATCTCTTACGAAAGTCTGAAGATTTCCCCCGTACTGATTGTTTTTTTCGAGCACACAAACGCTGTAGCCTTCTTTTGCCAGAATAACAGCAGAAACCAATCCGCCTAAACCGCTGCCAACGATTACTACATCGTACTGCTTTTTCATTCTTTTTTCTTTAAAACAAGTAAACCCTTTTCTTCTGAAACTATTTCAAAATTTGAATTTGTAATCTGATTTTTTAAATTCGGACAATTTACTAAAATTATAAAAGAAACGTTTCGAAATCCTTTTTCAAGGTCGTTTTTGTAACTTTCGTCAGAAATTAAAAGCACATCATATTGATTTTCAAATGCATTTTCCAATTGATCCAAATATGATATTTTTCTTTTTGTAACGATATAATTCGTTTTTGCGACAAGCAATTTTTCTTCCTCAGTAATAAAAGAAAATATTTTTCGCTGCGGTTCCTGCAAAGCTAGTAAAACATCCAGCTGTCCATAATCATTTCCTAAATGCAGGATTTTTGCTTTTGGCTGAATGTGCTTATTTAAGTTATAATAGGTTTCCAGATTTTGTTTTAAATCTTCTTTTACGCTGTTGCCAATTTCAATTTCTTTATAATCATAACTGGCGATCAGCATTTTTTTGAAATATTCTGGACCTTCAAGTTCTTGTCGAATTTTTCGATATTCTGCTTTAAAGAATGAACTAATTTGTTTGGTTCTTTCGGTATAATTTGTTCCAAATGAGGAATCATCAGGACTAATTCTCTTTAAGATATTAACCGTCAAGTTTCCATGATGAATGACAAAATCACCTTTCGGAATCAGTTCTGAAGCACCGTGAATGACAATCGGAATTATATCTAAATTAAATTCTTCAGCAAGGAAAAAAGCACCTTTATGAAAGCGTTTAATCACATTATTTTCGGATCGTGTTCCTTCTGGAAAAACCATTAACGAATATCCTTCGTTTATTTTTTTTCGTAAGTGTTCAACGCCTCCTTCCAGACCTTCAGAAACGGGATAAAATCCTGCTTTTCTCACAACTCCGCCAAAAATAGGGGAGTTGTAAACCCAGTCGCTCACCAAGAAAATAATTTTTGGACTCAGCATTCCGATTGTCAAAATGTCTATAAACGACGAATGATTGGCAATAATTACGGCTGGTTTTTCAAAAGTTTCATTAAAATTATTAATGACTTTTTTGCGTATAAACGGATTGGAATACAATACCGATTTCATGAATTTTGAAATCACGTATCGGAACGCTTTCATTTTTGATTTTTTGCTGAAAGGCAAAATTGGCATAATGGTAAAGCTAAAAATCGACATTACGATTCCGCCTAAACCATAATAAGCAAACGAAATTACGCCATGAACAAAAGTTCTCAATTGAAAAGGAGGATTTCCCTTTTTTGGGCGATTTGATAAAAACAGTTTGAATAAAATCGGATAAAAAATGAAAGTAATAATCAGAGCTGCAAAAACCCCAATTAAAGAAACTGCTGAAATCGAAGTCAATGCAGGATGTTTGGCAAATATCATCGCACCGATTCCTAAAATCGTTGTAATGACCGCCAAAATAATTGACGTTCTGTAAACTGCGATTTCGTTAACGCCGGTCGAATATTCTTTTTGTAATGCGCTCGTCATAAATATACTGAAATCGACTCCATGACCGAAAATCAAAGTACAGACAATCATACTGAAAATATTCATTTGAATGCCGAAAATGCCCATAATTCCTGCGGTTACAATTCCAGTTAAAGCAATTGGAATACAGCTGATAATAACCAATTCGATTCTTCTGAAAAAGAAAAATAGAATTAGAATTACGGCAACGAAAGAATAATTGACAAGTGAATTAAAATCTGTTTTTAAAGTACTGAAAAACGTTTCGTTCATCTGCTGGCGATCGATGGCAATTACATTTTCTTTAGCTGAAGCTGATTTTACAAATGAATCTCGCTGTTGAGGAGATACTTTTACTAAAGTCGAAATCGTATAAAAACCTTTTTTTTCGGTTATAAATTCTTGTAATTGAAGTGCTTTGATTTTTAAAAACTCAGCAGCAGCAACAGGTTTGAAATCAAAATCTAAATGATCAAAAAATAAATTATAAGTTGTAGGTTTAAATCCAAGTTTAGCGCCTTCAGCAATTAATTCTGATTTTATGAATTGCTTTTTCTGCGAAGTCCAAAATGAATTCCATTTATTAATTTTTTCAATTTGCGCTTGTTGTGAAAGTACAATACCGCCAACTGAACTGAAATTTAAAATTTTATCCTGCTGTTTTTCTTTAGATAAATCTCCAAATAGTTTAGTATTATGCTGCAGAGCTTCTTCCATACTTTTTCCGTACGAAGCGACATAAATGGTTTTGGAAGTTAAACTGGTACTTTGTTCCAATTCTTTTTCGGCGGCTTTAATGTCTTTCGGAATAAAATTCAGCTGTGATAAATCGTTATTAAAACCAACGTCGTTATAAGTAAAACAACAGATAATAGTTATAATCACGCACAATCCGATTAAGATTTTATTATTGTGAAAAGAAAAATGAGCCATTTTATCGATCACATTTTTCTTGTGCTCTGCGGGATTTTCTTTTGGTTTGTATAAATGAGGAACAATTAAAAGTGAAAAAATTCCACTTGCCATAACAATAACAGCAGCGAAAATTCCGAGGTCATTTAGCGCATCAGATTTTACAAAAAGCAGACATAAAAATGCAACAGCAGTTGTAGAACTGCTCATGATAACAGGCATTGTAATGTCTTTGTAAAGAGTTTTTACATCGCTATTATGTTTGTAATGTGTGAGAATATGAATAGAATAATCGATTGTAATTCCGAGCAAAATAGAACCAATTCCTAATGAAATTGCTGAGATTTGTTCTCTAACGAAATATAAAAAAGCAACTGCAAATAAACCTCCAAAAACGGTCGGCAGAAAAATAATAAGCGGAATTAAGATTTTCCGATAAAATAAAATCAGAATCAGCATTAACGTAAACATCGCAATGGATGTCGTTAAAATAATGTCGCTCTTAATTTGATTGGCGTTTGCAACAGCAATTAAAGCAGAACCAAAATAACTGATAGATGTTTTCCCTTTAAATTTCTGATTTAGGTTTTCCTGAATAGATTTGAGCTTTTCGGCAAAAATGGTGTTTTTTTCGGTTTCACTCGAAGGAATATTAGAAGTGATAAAAAGCAGCAATTTCTTTTTATCTTTCGTCATTACAAAACCATTTTCGAGTGTAAAATCATCACCAATATTTAGTTGCTGTAATTTTTTTAAAGCGATAAATGAAATCCCAAACGGATCCTGCAAAATAAAGTCTTTGGTAACAAATCCTGAAGGAGAAATAATAGATTTATAATTTCCCTGAACAGTTGCTGCAATGCTGTCTTTTTCTAACTTCTGCTGAATGTTTTGATAATCTTTATCATCTAGAAAAAGAGGCAGATTGTTGTAAACAAAATCAATGGTTTCCTGAATATTTTCTTCGTCGATTTTTCCTTGAATTCCAGTTATAAATGGTTTGCAGGATTTAGAAACGCTGTCTGAAAAAGCAATAGCCATTTCTTTTAAATCATCGGCCGAACCGTTTTTTTCGAGTTTGAAAATTACGGTAGTTTTGTCGGCAAAGTTTAATTGTTTGAGCACTTTTGCCGTAACATCTGTTTTGTCGTTTGTTGGAATAAGTTTGGTAATATCTTCTTCAAACTTTAATCGTGAAGCAAAAAATCCGAAAACTAAAAGCATCAAAACAGCCAAAAAAACCGAAAGAGACTTTCTTCGATTTACAAATAAATGAATGGCATAGAAGTATTGATGCATGGTTTAGGTTTAAAATTTTTTTGCAACGAATTTCACTAATTTCCACGAATTAATTTGTACTAATTCGTGAAATTCGTGGCGAAAATAAATAAATTTTATTTGATGCGTTTTTTACTAAAAGCCGTTAAAAGTAAATAACTAATAAGACCAACTGATAGTGCCGAAACGGTTGCTAAAATAAGACTTCCGACGATATATTGTGCAGCATTTTTTTGAATATCATCAAATGTCATCGAACTATCTAAAATTAGCGGTGCATCGCTGGAAACGAAAAAGCTTCCTACTTTCAAAGAACCGTAAATAATAAAGGGGATAAAAGGAGGAAAACTCACATTAGAAGTTAAATAGGCAATTACTTTGTTCAGCCGAAAAATCGCGGCAAAAGTAAAAAGCAAAATAGTCTGGAATCCCCAAAAAGGAGAAAGTCCAATAAAAATCCCCAAAGCAATTGCAGCAGATTTTTTAAAATTAGAATCGTTGCTTTCTAAAATATCTTCTAGAAAGAACTTTTTAAAGCCTTTTTTTTTNACAGTATTCAAAATACTAATTCGGGTAAAATCTCGAAACGGACGAAAGTGAGAAACTCTTTCGGCTGGATCGTACAAAACTTGAATCGGAATATTTTTTACCACAATTCCTTTCCAAGCAGCGCGCACAATTACTTCAATTTCAAACTCAAATTTATTGGTATAAAAACGTTTTGGGAGTAATCGCAAAGGATACAATCGAAAACCAGACTGTGTATCTTCGAGCTTGATTCCTGTTTCAAACTTAAACCAGAAATTAGAAAACTTGTTTCCAAAACTGCTTTTCTTTGGAACATTCTCCTGCGTCATGTTACGGCTTCCAATCAAAAGCGCATTTGGTTCGTTTTGAATGGCTTCAATAAAAATCGGAATGTCTGCAGCAAAATGCTGTCCGTCAGAATCAATCGTGATGGCATATTCAAAATTTAATTCGAGCGCTTTTCTAAAACCATTTCGAAGCGCACGTCCTTTTCCTAAATTTTTAGGATGATGAATTTGCGTCAGCTGCGAATATTGGTTTAGTATTTCGCTTGTCGAATCGGTTGAGCCGTCATTGACTATAATAACATTTGAGGTGAAATCTAAAATAGAATCCAGTACTTTTTTTAGTGTTTTTTGGTTATTATAAGTTGGTACAATAACACAAAAGTTAGTCGAATTCAGCAATTCGTGCGTTGATTTCATGAGGTTTTTATTGAGCTTACTTCACGAATTGTTTCTCTTTAGCAGAAAAACTTTTAGATTGCAAAACAAAATCTTTTAAGTATTCTTTTAAAGAAGCATTTTGTTCTGCATAGTGTGCAGCAATGTATTTTTTATCCTCTTTAATGTTTTTCTTATAACCTGTTATTCCTGGAACATTTTCCTGAATACTAAGACGAATCATTCGGATTTCAATGTTATTAGGATCACTGGCAATAACAGATTCAAGGAGTTTTGCACCTTCTTTAAAACGAGAAATTTTATTTCCCAAAATATTTTCAAACTTAGAATCTAATAAAATTGAAGCTGCTTTGTAAGCTACCAAAATTTTATCATCATTATTTGAAACTCCAGAAAGTTTTTCTACAAAATCTTTAGCATTATTTTCAGATTTAGCTACATCTGTATACATTTTGCGAATAGAAGCCAAGTCTGGCGTTCCAGCAAAATTTACCCATAAAAGTAATGTCAATAATAGTTTCATAATTATATTTTTTTGTACACCGTACTCAATTTAAGAGCAGTAGTGTCGTTAAAGTAAGTCGTGTTTTTCACTTTTACCAAATTGTCTTCAGTAATGGTAACATCAAGCTCTAAACGTAATTCCGGAGTTACCTCAGGATTAATAAGCGCCATGAATTTTACATTTGCCAAAGACTGAATCATCAATGAACTTTTTGTAATAGATTCTGTCAGTTCCTTGATAATCTGAATCATGCAAACACCAGGCATAATAGGATTTCCAGGGAAATGTCCTTTAAAAACCTCGTGTTTTTCATTGATTAAAATCGTAATATTATATTTTGAATCAGAAGCTTTTTCTTCTGATAGTACTTTATAAAAATCTTTTAAAACCATATTTTCTATTTTCCAAACGAATAGGAAACTCCTAATTGAAAATTAATATTTGTATTATAATCTCCAAATAAATAATAATTATTGGAGTCATTTTGATAATAATCACTGCTCAAAACATCTAGAAGACCCTTCTTAAATCGAGCTTCAAAAGTCAAACCAGACGGCAGGGCATAAGCAACACCTAAGACCACACCAAGATCATTTTGCGCTTTTCTAACTGCAAGATTATCATTCAATAAAATATCTAGAGTTGGTCCCGCCTGAAATTGTATTCCTTGTGCTAAAGTAAATTTATTTATTACAGAAAGCGACAAATAATTTATTTCCAGATCTAAATATTCAGTTTTGTTTGTCTGCGTATTTTCATCAAAATATTTTCGTTCAACATCATTAGAACCTTGTCTGCTGTAATTGATCTCAGGTTGAAGCGCATAATGTTTCGTTATGTTAATCTCTGTAAAACCACCAGCATAAAAATCAGTTTTATAATTGGCATGCATTTCAGAAATTGTTGAAAAATTAAATCCAGCTCTTAAACCTGGCTTAACACTTACCTGGGCTTGGATGTTTAAAACTGCAAAAAAAACAGCAACAAAAAATATTCTTTTATTCATGTTTTTTATTTTGTCTTAAACGTATAGCTGATTCCAATTTGAAAAACTTGATTCAAAATCACATCATTATAATAGTAATCATCGTCATAATCAATACCATCATAACCGTAAATATCAACTAATCCTTGTTTGATTCTAGCTTCAAAAGTCAAACCGTTTGGCAATGTGTAACCAACACCTCCCACAATAGCAAGATCAAAACCTTCTGGATTCGAATTTATATAGTTATCATCAATTTTTAGATCTAAAGACGGTCCTGCCAACACGTGAAAACCACCACCATTAAAGTTAAATTTTGCAACAGCTCCCAGCGTTATATAATTTAATTCATAATTTACATAACGGTAATCATTCCCATTTCCAAAATATTCCCTTCCTTCGTCTCCTTGTCTGGAATAAGTTATCTCTGGCTGCAGCGAAAAATATTTGTTGAATTTAATATTAACCAATCCACCAACATAAAAATCTGTTTTAGAATTATTATCATCAATATTAGTTAATGTCGATATATTTAAACCGCCTCTAAGCCCTGGATTAACTTTTACCTGTGCTTGAGATGATTGAACTCCGATAAATAATACGAATGCAATTAAGGCTATTTTTTTCATCTTTGGATTAGTTTAGTTTTATGGTTAGTTTAATTTTCTATTCTGATTTAAAGTAATTCAGCTCAATTTTAAGCTTAATATTTTGATGAATAATTTGAATCTTCTCAGCAAAAATATTGTTTTCTGAATTGAAAAGCAGTGTAAATTTTTCTTTTGTTTTGGAAGAATGAACGATCTTTTCTAGTTTTTGATCTTTTTTGGAAATGAAAATATAGTTGTCCCGTTTTCCATCTGCCGATTTATATATGTCTGCCGATTCATTTTCAAATTGCTCCTGAATCAAATATTCCTTTTTTAAAAGCAGTCTAAAATCTTCTTTTAATGTATTAATCAAGATTTTTCGATCTAATTCTGATACAATTGAGTTGACTTTAAAATCGGTTTCAGAAATTTCAAAATCCATTAACTTATTACCGAATTCAGTTGTAAAAACAATTCGGTGTGTAGTATCATTTATTTTCTTGGCAATAAAAATTCCCGACAATTCATTTCCGTAAACAGATATGTTGGTTTTATAAACATAATCAGTTTTGGAATCTGAAAAATAAGGAACCGTATAAGACATTTTGTCTAATTTTTTTGGCGTATAATTTTTAGTGACCGAGCCACAAGAAACTAAAACCAAAGCCAAAAGGCAATTAATTAGTAAAAACTGAATCGTCGATTTTTGCATTGATCACTTTATTTTTAAGTACAATTCGGGTATAATCTTCAGATGATTCTAATAATTTTACCTGAACCACTGTTGCTTCTTCTTTATCAAAAGTCAGTTCAATTTGTTTAATGTATTTTTTCAAAGTCGCATCTTTCGGAATGAATTTCGCCAGATTCTGACCTTTCAATTTAAAATACGAAATTGTAAATTCTTTATCATCAAACATGTTCCCGCTTACACTTCCTACAATCAATTTATTGATTCGGGCAAAGATTTTACTGTTGCCAATATCAACCGCACTTTTCTTTCCCTCGTCGTTAATCAGGATTTTTCCGTTTTTGAAAGTAATGCTGTAGTTGTATGGTTTTTTATATTGCCATTGCAGAAGTGCAGGTTCTTTAAAAACCATTTTTCCTGAAGTTTCAATGTCTTTAGATAAAAAATCCAAATGTTTATATTGAACAAAATCAGTTGTTAAGGTCTTTATTTTTTTAGAAACTACATTTACATCTTCTTTAAATTGTGCTATTTCTGCAGCCGTCATTTTTTGTTCCTGAGCAAATAGATTGCCTGAAATAAATAGAATTAATAGTGCTATTTTAGTTTTCATATTTTTCAAAAATGTGCTTTAATTTTTTTTCCACAGATTAAGAAGATTTCCACAGATAATTTTATTGAATAAAAATCCTTTTTTATCCGCGTCTTCGCGATAGCCAATCTGTTTCATCCGTGTTCAATTTCCATAAGCTTTAAGATTCAAAAGTTCTTCAATCGAAATCACTTCATAATTGTTTTGCTCTAAAAATTGCAAAAACTGTTCCAATACCAAAACCGAGTGTGAAGCCGTGTCGTGCAAAAGTACGATTCCGCCAGGAGAAACCCGTTGTATAATTCGGTTGAAAATCAATTCCTTATTTTTTGTTCCTCCGTCAAGCGAACGAATATTCCAGCCAATAACTTTGTGTCTGGTTATGTTTAAAGCCCTTCGAATCGATGGCGTCGTAACTCCATAGGGCGGACGAAAAAAGTTTATTTTTTTTGAAGTGAATCTTTCCAGAAGTTCATCTGTTTTTTCGATTTCTTCCTTTATTTGTCGGGCATTATAAAAATCAAAAAACTTAGAATGACTGTAAGAATGATTGGCAACCAAATGGCCTTCGGCGATAATTTGTTTTAAGATTTCAGGATGCTTTTCTATATTTTTTCCAATGCAGAAAAAAGTGGCTTTGGCATTGTATTTTTTCAGAAGTGATAAAACTTCTAAAGTAAATTCACTAGGACCGTCATCAAAAGTTAAAGCAATTTTCTTTTGGGTTTCGGACGGATTATGACAAAAAGCCTTAACATGATAATTAGAAGAAATTCTCGAAGAACCAACAGCGTTAATCCCAATCCAAAGAAAAATTACTGCCAAATAACACCATATATTTATTGCTATTAAAAAGTTTACAAGAAACATGAAAAGCAATAAAAAGATAAAAAATATCGAGATGTTTTTATGCGTTATCATTTTGACAGTAACGTAAAACTATGATTTTTCCCGTTTAATTGATTGTACAATAAAATGGTTTTATAAGCCGGTTTTGCAGCCGAATTTACTTTTATAATTTCCGGAATTTCCTGTGTTTTCAAAATTTTAGCCGCCATCCAAAATGCAAAAGCAGATGCCGTATCATATTCGCCACACAAATGTTTGTAATATAAAACAGGTGTTTGGGCAAAAGCATTTTCAGCCAGGTTTTTATAATAATTTTCGAAAGTTGCATTTCCATCAAAACCTAAAATCAACGCATCAACATCTGAAATTTCCAGATTATTTGACTTTAAGAAAGATGTAATTTCCGCTTCAATTTCATTTTCTGCCAGCGTATTTACAATCGCAATATCCAGAAGTTCAGCGTATGTACTTTCTTTTCTTTCGTTTTCTAAAACAAAAAAACTAGCACCTTCACCATAAACTGCGCCACTGGTTGTAGAAGTTAAAACATCATAAGGTGCTGTATTGTCTGCTTTAATACGGCCGTTTAATTTGAAAAGAGCAGTTGTATATTCACCATTTTCATCAACACCGCCCACTAAAATTGAATTGGCTTCATCTTCTTCAATCTGCATTTTGGCATCCAGAAGAGCCGACTCAAAAGAAACTGCTCCATTTACATACGTAAAATTATATCCTTTACATTGCTGTAAAAGAGCGATTTGCGCGCCAACAGTATTATGAGTTGATTGAATAAAAGAAGTTGGCGTTAAAAACTCTTCCTTATTATCCAGAATGCTTTTCAGGAATTTTTCAGAATCTTCAATACATCCTAAACCTGTGCCGGTAATAATAGCGTCAACGTTTTCAACATTCGCATCTTTCATAGCTAAGGCCGAAGCTACGATTCCGTTTTTTACGCCTTTTGCCATGCGTCGGCTTGCAGCAGGCGAAATATATTCTTTGTATGCCGGCGGAACAATTGCCAGTACATTTTCATCATGATTGACAACGGCTTCTTCTAAAAAAACAGTATCAAATGTTTTTTGAGTCGAAATACAGCCTACTCCATTTATATATGTTTTTTTCATTAGCTTTTTGAAAATATAAGGGTTGAACAATTTCCTCCAAATCCAAAAGAGTTAGATAAAACGTGTTCGATATTTTTATTTTTTAAGGAAGTCTGCGGTGTCAAATCGAATTCTTCCATTTGAGTTTCAAAATTCAAATTCGGGTAAACCACATTATTTTGAATTGCCAAAACACTATAAACCGCTTCGATCGCAGCCGCAGCCGCTAAAGTATGTCCCGTAAATGGTTTTGTAGAACTGAAATCTGGAACTTTTTCCTCTTCGTAAATTCGGCGTAAAGCTCTTCCTTCAGACAAATCGTTATTTGGCGTTGCTGTCCCGTGAACGTTAATGTAATCAATTTCAGAAGGTTTTAATCCCGAAACTTCAAACGCTTTTTTCATGGCCAGATAAGCGCCGTCTCCATTTTCAGAAGAAGCAGTTTGGTGAAAAGCATCGTTTGCATTTCCGTAACCAGAAACTCTTGCCAGCACCTTTTTATTTTGTTTTTCCACAATCTCATCCGATTCTAAAACCAAAAAAGCAGCAGCTTCTCCAAGGTTTAATCCTTTTCTGTTATTGTCGAAAGGTTTGTTGTAATCGTCAGATAAAATCATCAAAGTCTTAAATCCGTTCATGGTGAATTTTGCCAAACCATCGGCTCCGCCCACAATAACGCGGTCTAATTTTCCGGTTTTAATCAATCGCGCGCCCAGCATAATCGCATTTGCTGCAGAAGAACAAGCCGTGCTGATTGTCGTTACCATTCCTTTTAAACCCAATTCTTCGGCAATTTTATCTGCAACATCACCGCCGTCGTGACACGTAATATATTTTACGAGTTCCGGTTTTTCGAAATAATCGTAATAATGTTTCTCCGTCATGTCCATTCCGCCCACACTTGTAGCCGAAATAAGTCCCGTTCTAAATTCGTTAATTGAGGTTATACCGGCATTTTCAACAGCTTGTTTGGCTGCCAAAGTACCAATCATAGCGGTTCTTGAAAAATTATTATCGCTGTTTAAGTTCAATTCGGCGATGAGATCTTCGTTGGTTTTTTTAATTTCACCAACTTTAATAACATCTGCATGAACTGTCGAAATATTGGAGATACGGGAAATCCCGATTTTATTTTCGATTAACGAATGATAATTCTCTTCAACCGAATTTCCGATCGAAGAAATAATTCCCATTCCCGTTATTGCAACACCTTTCATTTAGACTTGCTTAGATTGTTAGATTTTTATTTTTAGACTTGCTTAGATTTTTAGATATCAGACTTCTTAGATTATTGGCTTTTTATTTTTGTCTAAGAAGTCTAAAATCTAAGCAAGTCTAAGTAAGTCTTACTTCGTTCTGTTCGCGCTAATATAAGCCGCCATAGTTTCGATAGATTGGAAAATTGTTTTTCCTTCTTTCGGATCTACTAATTTAATTCCGTAGTCTTTATCTAAAATCACGATCAATTCAAGCGCATCTATTGAGTCTAAACCTAAACCGTCTCCAAACAAAGGATCGTTATCAGCAATGTCTTCGATTGTGATATCTTCAAGGTTAAGAGTCGTAATGATTTTATTTTTTAATTCTTCTTTTAATGCTTCCATGATTATTTATTGTATAATGTATTGATAGTTTCGTTTGTATATTTTTCGTTTTCTTCTTTGCTGATCGTGCAAAGAAAAGCCTTATAATTATCATTAAAAAATTCAACCCAGCCACAAAGAACTGTATCAGCTTTATTTGTGTTTAACAAAATCTCCGAATAGTTCCACAAAAACTCAGAATTGAAAGCATCAAATATAAAGAAAGAATTTTCACTTTTTAGCTGATGGCGTATACTTATTTCGCCCAGACAAATATTTGGCAGTGTATACACAAAAACCGCGGGACTCGGAAAATAGTTTTCTTTGTCTGAAATCGATTCCTGATATTTTACATCGGTATCTAAACTAGAAGATTTATTGGCCAAAACCAAAGCAATATTATTTTCCTCTTCATTTGAAGTGATCGGACTCAAAAGCAATTCTGATCCTAAAAAAGCCAGTTTGCTCAAAGCATCCATTTTGAAAAACTTTGGATATTGCATTTCAAAATTACGGTACGCTTGTTTGGCAAAATCTGCAAAATCTGTTGGTTCAGTTTTGAATACAGAAGCTCCGTTCAAAACAATTTCGTTGTTTTGGATGGTGATGTAGGATTGTATGTTGGTTTTATTTGGAGTCATTTATCTTCAAATGTTAAGACATCACTTTTTTAAAATCAAATTCATTGTAATAATTTAAAATATGGGAAAAACCAACTAAAGTTAAGTCCCCGTATTTTGTCAAAATTCCTTTTTCAAATAGATTATAAATTTCTGGTCGATTCAATTTTGAGGTAATTATTTCTGCTAATTGATCTCGACTTTCAATATTTAATAAATGAATGATTGATGTTTTTTGAATTTCAATCAAAATTTTTTGGATCTCTGCAATTACGTTTTCATCGATTAAAGATTGTTCTATTTTTTCTTTAAATGATTTTGATAGAAATTCTTTAGTGTATTTATTTCCAGATATCTTTGGGAAAATTTCTTTGCTAAAATCTTCGTTGGTTTTATCAAAACAATTTATAATTGCTAAAAAGGTTGCTCTATTAAAATCGACGCCTTGAGTGTCAAAATTTTTCTTAAAACTACCATTGTTTATTTCAAATGTCAGGCCATGGTATTCACCGCGAATTGCAGCAAAATATTCTATAAAAAATTTTAAAACTTTTTCGATAATTTCTTTATAACCAATTTCATGAGGAATTTGGTCATTTGTTATTTTCCAATCAATAAAGTTTAGATCATCTTGGTTTTTGTAAATTTTAATTTCGATATGAGCGTAATGTTCAGAATTCGATTCAACAACAGATTTTCCCTCAACGGGTTCTAAGTTCCAAGTTTCAAGTTTTTCTTTAATTGAAAATAGATTCTTAGAATTGTGAAATTCTCTTTTTAAATAAGTTGTTATCATTTCTATGTCACTTTTTCAAAAATTACAGCCGTATTACAACCTCCAAATCCAGAAGCCGTTTTCAAAAAATAATTAATAGTGGCTTCTCCATTTTTCTTTATTACATTTATAGATTCACTCACGCCGATTTCATCAAAACCTTTAGATTCAAAAAGCCTATTTTGATTCGCAGATTCAATCGCGATTACTGTTTCCAACAATCCCGAAGCGCCTAATGTATGCCCATAGAATCCTTTTAAACTATTTACTGGAACATTTTGTAAACCCAAACGGCTGAATGCAATGGCTTCCATTTCATCGTTGAATGGAGTTGCAGTTCCGTGTGCTGAAATATAATCTAATTTATTGGCTTCGATTTGAGCTTCTTTCAAAGCATTCTGGATACTTCTAAACAAACCTTCGCCCGTTCTTGAAGGTCCCGAAATATGATTCGCATCGTTTATCGAACTGTCTCCGATAATTTTTATTTTGGCGTTTTTGGCTTCCGCCGAAATTAAAATCGCAGCGGTTGCTTCGCCTAAACTTACTCCGGTTCTGTTTTTAGAATACGGTTTACAAGGCAGATCGCTCATCGCCTGAAAAGCATTAAATCCAGACAAAACAAATTCTGAAACTTCGTCGCCAGCAACCACAAAAACATTGTCATAAAGTTCAGACTGAATCATTCTTTTGGCAATTGAAACGGCTAAAATTCCGGAAACGCAGGCATTTGAAACTACAATTGGCTGTGTTTGAAAATGGAAGAAATCGGCAATATTTTTTGCTAAAACATCTAAATGTGCGTTATTAAAACTTGCTTCAGAATTCTCTTTTAAAGCTGTAACATTTCCTTTTGTAGTAGAAAGAATAAAAGCTGTTTTTGAATTGAATTCAACTCCAGCATTTTTGATAATTGGATCTAAAGCCAAAATCATCATTTTCTCTAAACGGGAATATTGGGTTTCAGTACTGATTTTTGAAAAAGCACTGTTTATTTTTTCATCAGAAATGATAGAAGCATAAAACGAATTTGGCATCAAAGAAATATCATTGTGAAGCTGAATGCCAGAATCACCACGAAGAATCGCTTCAATATTGGACTCAACATCAAAACCTAAAGGCGTGATACAATTTGTTTCTGTGATGTATATTTCTCTTAACATTTTATGATTTCGATTTCTCCTGCAAGGTTTCCAAAACCTTGTAGGTATTATGTTTTAAAGCTCTATCTGAAAAAAGTTTCACGCAGATTTTGCAGATTAAGCAGATTTTATTTTATTTTTTATTCCTGCAAGGTTTTCAAAACCTTGTAGGTATTTTTATTTAAAGCGTCATCTAAAAAAGCTTACACGCAGATTTTGCAGATTTTTATGATTTTCAATTTATACCTACAAGGTTTTGGAAACCTTGCAGAAAACGAAAATAAATTCGTGCTAATTCGTGAAATCCGTGTTCTACTTCAATAATCCCACTTTTCTTTTCCATTCCTCATAAAAAGGTGGATTCGTAAGCATTAAATTTCCTTCTTTATCTAAAAAAACCTGAACGGTTTCTCCCGTACACGCTACTTCACCTTTTTCGTCAATAATTTTAAATCGATAAATCATTTTGGCAGCGGGCGTATCAACAACTGTTGTTTCAATTGTTACGACATCACCGTAGCGTAAAGATAATTTATGTTCACATTTTGATTTTACAATCGGCGTTGTATAGCCTGTATTTCCAATATCCAGATAAGTAAGTCCGTGTTTACGTCCAAACGCTTCTCTTCCATCTTCAAAATAGGTAATATAATTGCCGTGCCAAACAATTCCCAACGGATCAGTTTCGTTAAAACGGATTCTGATTTCGTGCGAAACGGTTAAGTCTGTGGCTTCGTTATACTGTTCTTTTCTTTTTGTCATAAAATAATGCGATGGCTGTTGTGAGAATGAAAAACAAAAATAATAAACTTATTTTTGGAATGATTTCGAGGAAAGAAACGTTACGAAGTAAAACGTCATAAAAAGCGTCTAATCCCCAGTTCATTGGAGATGATTTGGCAATAATCTGCATGATTTTCGGCATGGCAAAAACCGGAACCCAAACGCCTCCAATTGCGGCTAAAATGATCACACTCGTTGCGCCAAACGGAGCCGATTGTTCCTGCGTACTTGCAACGGTTCCTAATAAAATTCCGAATCCAATTGCGGCGAATCCTGAAAATAAAGCGACAACGCTCATCAAGGCTAAATGTCCTTCAATATTTAAAGATGGAAGTCCGATTGATGGAAATAAAAACACTGCAACGACAACCATCATATAAAACTGAATCATACAAATGATAGAGTAGGTAATGGTTTTTCCGATAATCACGACTAAATTCGAAACCGGATTGGTTCTTAGTCGAACAAATGTTCCCTGCGATTTTTCTTTTACAATATTAATGGATAACGGAATCACGATAAAAAATATCGCAAAAAGTGTCCACGCCGGAACATTATGCTGCACTGAGTTTGGACGAACTTCTTTGTTGTTTATTTTCGGAATGATCTCTTTAAATGAAATGAAACTTTTTTGTTCAAATTGCGCATTTCCTTCTCCAAGCTGATTTTGAAAAGTCGTGTAAATAGATTTAGTTTCAATTTGCGAAATCATTTTGTCGATTGAACTCATGACCGCATTTTTAAAACTCATTTGAACCGCCGGATCAAAATACAGTTTTACTTCTTTTTCTTTTATAATTCGTTGAGGTTCGCTGGCAGCAGTACTATCGGTCATGCCTAAACTGCTTACAATTTTTTCGACATTTTGATCCACTTTTGCCTGTAAATCAGAACTTAAATTTTCTGGGATTACAATTGCCAATTGAAATTTGCCTTTGTAAACATTTTCTCTGGCAACATCTTCCGTAATCGTTTTATCGTCGAGTTTTGTAACAACGCTAAACAAATCGCTTTTTTCTAAATTATCAAAAACAGTTTTAGAAACAGAACCCTTGTCGTTGTCAACCAATAAAATCGGGATTTTAGAATCGCTGACTTTTTTAAAAGTGCTGTCCTGAATCAATGTAACGGTAATGACCAGAACCAAAGGCATGATAAACAGAATAATCAAACCGCCTAAATCGCGTTTAAGCAGTAAAAATTCTTTTACAATAGACATCCAAATTTTATATATCATCTCTCAGGTCTTTACCGGTTAATGAAATAAAAACGTCTTCGAGATTTCGGGCTTCTTCAACAGAATTGATTAAAATTGAAGGTGTTCCTTTGGCGTAAATTTGTCCTCGGTCTAAAATGGCAAGATTGGTGCAGAAATCTTCGGCTTCAGCCAAATGATGCGAAGTATAAATAATAGTGGTTCCGTTTTCGTTCAACACTTTGAGATAATCTATAATAGCATTTTTAGACTGAACATCAACACCAACGGTTGGTTCATCTAAAAATAAAACTTTTGGTTTGTGCAGAATTCCAGCAATTAAATTGACACGGCGTTTCATTCCGCCCGAAAAGGTTTCTACCCTTTTATCAGCAAATTTTAGTAAACCCAAAAGATCTAAAGTTTCGATTACTTTATCTTTTAAATCTGAACCTTTTAAACCGTACATACTTCCAAAATAATGCAGGTTTTCTCTTGCTGTAAGAGTAGGGTATAAGGCATATTCCTGAGGAACAACGCCTATGATTTTTTTGATTTTTGAAGAATGATGCTGATAATCTAAACCATCAATTGAAAAATGTCCCGAAGTTGGTTTAACCAATCCGCAGAGCATGGAAATTAAGGTTGTTTTTCCGGCGCCATTTGGACCCAGAAGACCAAAAATCTCTCCTTCATTTATATTTAGCGAAACATTGTTCAAAGAATACTGGTCGGCATCTTTGTACTTTTTCGAAAGTGATTCTATTTTAATTATGGATTGCAAAATATCTTAGCTGATGGCTTTTTTTAGTTTTTTGAAAAAGATTTCTTCTCTGTTGGCAATGTCCAAAAGTTCATCGGCAATGGTGTTGTAAGCGTCTTCTTTGGCACTTCTGTTTTTGTAAATTCTGGATGCTTCAACAGCAAAATCTCGCCATGAATCTCCAATTTTTGTCATTTCTTGAGAAAGTGTTTTCAATTCTTCATTATTTAAAATAACCGAAGCTTCCTGTAAAAATGCCGCGTAAATAAAACGGAAACCACCGCCTCCAGTTCCAATTTCTTCCTGCATACGAACCATTTGTGCTAGATAATGATTGGCTTTTTTGGTTCCATGTTTGATTGGCCATTTTCTAATTTGCTTTGAAACAAATTTGATGCCTCGAACACCAACAATTGGCATTGGCGCAAGCATATCGCGACAGGTATTTTTGATTCCTTTAATGATGGCACTTTTCAAATCAACGTTGCTTGGAACCTGAATTGGATAATACATTTGACCGCGAGGTGCAAAGGCTCCTTTTGCAAAACGAACTTTATCTAATTCTTCGTGCGTTAAAGTGGTTACGGTTTCCATAACAGGATCGCTCACTAAATAATCGGTTTCGGTTTTTCCGTATACGACTAAGTTGTGTGCGTTGAAATGAAAACGATATTCGTCAGGAAAATAACTTAAATTATAAACGCCGACTTGTAATCCGGTTGGGATATTGTTTTTTAAATTTTCGTCTAAAGCTTTATTTGCATTTGCAACAGAAGAAAATTTTTGTCTTTTTATTTTAAGGTTTAAACGATTGGCAACTTTATTGAAAATCTGTCCAGGCAAAGTTCTATAACTTATCGCAGGCGCATAATTGACTTTTATAAAAGGCAGATATACAAAAAATAATCCGGAGCCTATACCAAAAACCATCGATTCGCTGATGTTTAGTCCGCTGTTTTTTAGCAGATTCGACGCTACTCCATTTTCACAATGAGCAGACTGATGATGTGTGAAAGATAATTCCATTATTTGGTGATGCTGTTTTTTAATTCTTCGATTGATACTTCAAAAGTATCCGCATATTTTTTCAAGATTTTGTCGTTTAGTTTGGTAAAAACCTCAGGTTTAAAATGTCTTTTTACGCGCCATTTCCACATTCCGACATAACTGGCTAAAATTGTAAGATCCATTTTGTTGACTTCCATAAAATAAACAATCGGACTTGCTTCACCACTTAAAACTTGTTGTTTAGCTTCAGAAATACGCTCGTTTATTTCATCGATAGAATTCGATAATGCAATTGTTTTTGGCTCCCAGCCAGTACTTAAGGTTGTGGTGTAATTGCCATTTTCATCAGTTGCGTACAAAAGCTCTTTGACGTTATTTTTTGTTAAGTTACTTTTATCTTGAGGTACTTTATCTTTTTCCATAGTGCTAATTTAATTTATTAGAAACATACAGATAGAAACTATACATAAACTAATTATTAAAAATCCGAGATTTGCGAATGCTAAAATTCGCTGTTTCTTCACAAATAAATAAATCATTTCTATTAGTAATCCCAAATAAAACATTTGAGTGATTAAAAAAAGCATGATAAAAAATCCTAAACCGCCATCTACATGTTTATGTCCGTTTTCGTCGCAAAGTTTATGAGGGTCGTAAGTAAAATGCCAAAATAAGAAAACCAAACCAAGTAAAAGAATCAAAATTCCGATTCGAATTACTAGATGCAAAATGATTTTTTTTGAATTATCCAACCGAAACTGTTTTTTGAATAAACAAGTTAATTTCGCATTCTAAAAGTATCTGGTCTTCGACAGAACTTTTACAGTTCATCGTGCATAAAGTGTAATTGTCGCCAGCGAATTTTGAAACTAAATCTGCTTTGGTAATTATGGTATTGCCGACTTTTGGCAGCGCATGAATTTTTACATTTTTTAAGGCACTGATAAATCCAATTACATTTACGTTCTCATTTTCTGTTCCGTCTTCGTCAAAAAAGTATTTTTTTCCAACAATGGCCGAACAGGTCTGCGCCGTATTTTCGATTAAACCGGCTTCGATAAAAACATTATTTTCAACAAAAATATTGTCTTCTTTTATCAAAAAAATGGTTTCTACGAAGTTGGCATCAATGTCCAAAATCAAATCTACCATAAGCATTGGTGCTCGGTGCGGTAAATAATTTTGTATGTCAACTCCAGTATTCACGATCATAATATTATTTTGCTAAAACAGTTTTCATCTGTCCGTTTGCAATTTCTTCATTATTTAAAGTTGTCACGATATTTACCAAAGTAATCCCTGCAAATTCCTGCAGAATGGTTACTTCAGATTGAATGGTGTCGTTAAGTTCTGGAAGTCTTTTTATTTCAATTTCTTTAATAGAACCGATGTATCCCGTTGGTGCAGTTTCATTTCTTAAAAAAAACTGATAACCAGTATGCAGGGCAACAGATTGTGCCATATGTTCTATTAAACCAGCTTCTAGAAAAGTATTGTTGTTTACGAAAATATTATCCTGCTGAATTTTCAAACCCGAAACCAAAGAAGTTTCAGTATAAGAATGCATAGCATCTACCATTACAAAAGGGAACTTTTGCGGCAATAAATTTTCTACAGTTTCTTTTTCTAAAAGTGCCATTGTTTCCATTTAGCAAACTGTTAAATACGCATATGCGAAAGAAAATCTTCCGCTTTCTGGAACTGATAAAAGAATGTGATCTCCTTTTTTCAAATTCCCTGAATTCATTAATTCTTCTAAAGCCAGATAAATTGAGGCAGAACCCACATTACCAACTCTCGACAGATTCATGAACCATTTATCATCACTCATTCCAATTCCTTTCTCTGTTAATCCTTTTTTCAATCCTTCCACAAAAAAGTTAGAAGAAACGTGAGGAATAAAATAAGTAACGTCTTCAGCCTTGATATTGTTTTTGTCCATCGCATCTTTCATGCTTTCGGCACCTTTTGACAAGATAAATTCGTCTAATAATTTAACGTCTTGTTTGATAGAAAAAACAGATTCGTTCAACCATTGTTCTGGTGCATAATCGCTCCATGATTTGATTTCTCCGTTTTCTAATTTATCACCTCCGGCGTACATGCAGGTTTCTAATTCGTAAGCATACGAAAAAGCTTCCATCCATTCTATTTTTAGCGAAATTGGGCCTCTTGGTTTGTTTTCTAAAAGAAAAGCACCAGCTCCGTCAGATAACATCCAGCGTAAAAAATCTTTTTTGAAAGCAATAATTGGCTGTTCTTCCAGACTTTTTAAATTGTCTGCTTCGTGATTGTATTTTTGGGCATTAAGCCAGGTTGAAACTTTTTCTGATCCTGTGCAGATTGCATTTTTTGAATTTCCAGATCTTACCGAAAGAAAACCAAATTTAAGAGAGTTCATTCCAGCGCAACAAACTCCTGTTGAAGAGTTTAATTCTACCGATTTGTTTTTTAATAAACCATGAACCATCGCAGCGTGCGAAGGCAGGAAAATATCCGGAGTTGAGGTTCCGCATGAAAGTACTTCTAAATCCTGAGGCGTAAAATCTTCATCGAATAACGGCAAAATTGCATTTTTTGTTAATTCGGCATTGCTGTGAGTGCTTTTTCCATCTTTATCAACAGCATAATATCGGCTTGTAATTTTATTATTGCGCAAAATAATACGTCTTGCTTTTGAGGCAGTATCGTTGATAAGTCCTAAATAGGCTTCCATTTCATCATTAGAAACAGCGTCATTTGGCAAATACTTTGCAGCTTTTGTAATATATACTTCAAACATAATCTAAATTTCGTCTTCTAAACTCCTTGATAATATTGAGTTTCCTTTTTTATAGTTTT
The DNA here is from genome assembly GCF_001429295.1 of Flavobacterium sp. Root935. Lineage (GTDB taxonomy): Bacteria > Bacteroidota > Bacteroidia > Flavobacteriales > Flavobacteriaceae > Flavobacterium. The sequence continues at coordinate 623,320 of NZ_LMJL01000007.1, forward strand.
TAACTTAAGCGCATAGGTAATAAGGTGCAATATATACACTATTGGTGAAATTAACCATATCGCAAGGAATAAATAAACATTAAATACTTTAAGAAGCTGTTTTCGGTTTTTTTGATTTTTATAAATGATATTTGACCATTTATTGAAAATTTTATTGGCTGTTTTGTCGACAGTCACTAAATACGAACTTATTTTTACAGCTCCAGCTTCGACTAATTTTGGTTGTAAATTAGCAAAATTGTTATTGTTTAAGGAATCTAATATGATTTCTCCAAACTGACTGGATTCTTCTATGTCTTTTTCTGAGACTCCTGGCAGCGGAAAAATACCGAGATACTTTTTCTTAACACCAGAAAACATCCATTCTACAATTGTTATCACGCTGATTAAATTTCCAACGCGGTCTACCAAAGCTACGTTTCCAACTAAATCTGCATTTGCTTGTTTCAGCAGAACTTTAATTTTTTCCTGCGCCATAATCCACATGTTTCTAGAACCGCTGATTGTAACAACAGGTGTATTATTTAAAATTTTCTTCGCATCATCACTTTTTAAAAATGAATTAATCGGAATTGATGGCGATAAATACCAAACCTGATAATGAAAAAGTACCAAATCAAATTTTGTATTTAAAATTTCTTCTGGTACAGGTTTTAATGCTGTCGGAATCTGTAAAAACGACTCTGGAAAAGCATCAAAAAAAGAATCTTTATTCCACGGAAAAGGAAATGGTTTTTCTAATTGTATTTCGTGAAAAGTGAGATTTATATTCTCTGAGTTTAGAAATGGTTTTGCAATGTTTCTTGCAATAGATTCCAGTTGCCCCGACTGAGAATAATAAATTATGAGAACATTTTTCATTTGGGTTTTTTCGCTTTGGTGGTTAGCAAAAATAGGTAAATTTATTTAAACGAATTTTCTTATTTGATGCGCAAAGTTTTGTTTGTCGCTAATTCCTGAATTTTTTACCATTTGTAGTTAATTGGGTTTAACTTCCAAAAAATGATTTTTAGTTTTTACCACGGATTAAAAGATTTGTAAAAATTATTTTTTCAAAAAAACCTTTGCAACTTTGAGCCTTTGCAGCTATGAACCTTTAAAAGCATTCCAAAAATCGAAATAATTAAACCATTGAAGGGGATATTTTTTTAGAATACTTTCAACGCTTTTTACATATTCTTTTAAAAGTGCTTTTTCGTCGCGGTGTTTTACTTGTGCTTCTCTTGCATATAAATGATAATGCAGATTGGGCTCTTTCATTACATAAACAAAAACTACAGGAACTTTAAGTCTTGAAGCAATTAGAAAAGGACCAGCTGGGAAATTTGCTTCTTTTCCAAGAAAGTTTTCAGATAAAGATTTGGTGCCTTCAAAATAACGATCACCAGTAAAACAAACCAATTCGTTATTGGCCAAAGCAGCATTGATCTCAAAAATATGAGACAAATCTTCTTTAATGATGATAAATTTAACGGTTGGTTTTTGGGTAACGGTTTCTAAATAATTCTTAATCGCAGAATGTTCTAAATCTGTAGTGACTAGATTGATTTGGAAATCAAGATCTATTTCTCCAAAAAAATGTTCTGCAATTTCGAAATTTCCGACATGCGCGCTAATCAAAACGCCGCCTTTTTTCTCGGCAAGGAGCTTTTTAAGCGTTTCGATTCCGTCAAATTCGTAAGTGAATTTATTTCTGAGACCAGCAGAAATCGAAATTTTATCAATAATAGTCTGTCCAAAAGTGTAGTAACTTTTGAAAACCATTTTCTTGGATTTGAAACTGGAATATTGCAGCCTTTCTTTAAAATAATAAAAAATGGCTCTGTTGCTTTTTCTTAGAAATAAAAAATAATAGGAAGCGACAAAATAAAGTAAGACATAAGCGGCTTTGACACCCGCTTTTTGAATCAAAAAAACGAATATTTTATAACCTAAAACTGTCCCTTTTGATTTGCCATCCCATTGACTCATTAAACAGCTTTGGCTTTTAGTTTAGTTTCGATTAGGTCATAGAAATTCTGAAAAGTAGCAATTCCGACAAAATCAGCTTCAACCAGTTTTACACCAAAATTAGATTCGATAGAAACGACTAGATCAACATAATCTAAACTGTCTAATCCAAGTGTGTCTTTTAAATTAGCATCTGGTTCAATATCGTCATTGTCTACTTCAAATTCATCAACCAAAAAACCATTAATTCTTGCTATAATCTCTTCTTTATTCATCGTTCAATTTAAACTTTTTAACCACCAACGCAGAGTTGGTTCCTCCGAAACCGAAAGAATTGGACAAAAATATGTCAAATTTTTTGTTTAACGTAGTTTTAACTAAATTTAATTTTGAAGCATCTTCATCTGGATTTTCCAAATTGATGTTTGGAGCAATAAAATCATGCTGCATCATTAAGGTAGAATAGATTATTTCGCTGGCTCCTGCCATCCAGCATTCGTGGCCTGTCATTGATTTTGTAGAACTTACAGGAGGATTTTTTTCTCCAAAAACTTCAAAGATAGCTTTTGCTTCGTTTGCATCTCCAACAGGTGTTGAGGTTGCATGAGCGTTTATGTATTCAATGTCCGAAGCATTTAATTTTGCATCATCAAGTGCACGTTTCATTGCTGTTGCAGGCCCTTCAACGTTTGGAGTTGAAATATGCCCGCCGTTTGAAGAAAATCCGTAACCGCCGATTTCTGCAATAATATTGGCACCTCTTGCGATTGCAGACTCATAACTTTCAAGAATCAAAGTTGCGCCGCCGCCACTCGGAATTAATCCGTCACGATCTTTATCAAAAGGTCTTGAGGCTTTTTCAGGATCGCTTTCTCGGTTAGAAAAAACGCCAAGTCCGTCAAAACTGCTCATGGCATATTTATTAATTTCCTGTGCACCGCCGGTAATTATAATATCTTGAAATCCGCTTTTTATTAAAAAATAGGCTAATCCGATGGAATGCGAACCGCTTGCGCAGGCTGCACTTACAGTAAGATTGATACCGCGAAGTTTGAAAATCGTCGAAAGATTCATTGTTACGGTAGAATTCATCGATTTAAAAATTGCTCCAGAACCAATTAAGGCTGTGTCTTTTTTTTCTCGTACAATATCTGTTGCATCAATGATTGCTTTAGAAACGCTGTCGTTTCCGTACATAATACCCACTTCATGCTCATCAAAAAAAGCATCATCAATATTTGCATTTTTCAATGCTTCTATAGTTGCCATATAAGCATACTCGGTCTCTTCACCAATGCTCATACGCTGTCTGCGAGTCAGTAAATTTTTTAAATCGGCTTTCGGAACCATTCCTGTTAAAGCTGATTGGAAACCAAATTCTTTACGTTCAGAATCAAACTGAATACCAGATTTTCCTTGGTATAGTGAATCTTTTACTTCGTCTAAAGAAGTTCCGATACAAGAATAAATTCCCATTCCAGTAATTACAACTCTTCTATTCATCGTCTTTCAAAGTAATTTTTTATCCTTAAAGTGTAATTTTCTATGTTTAAAATCTTAAAATAATCTCGCAAACATACTATTCTTTAAGAATATATTCCGCCGTTTATATTGATAATTTCTCCAGTAATATAGCTTGCTTTTTTAGAAATCAAAAAGCTTACCAAATCTGCAACTTCTTCGGCTTCTCCAAAACGATTTACCGGAATCAGCTTTAATAATTCTTTTTCATCCAGCTCACTTGTCATATCAGTCCTGATAAAACCAGGGGCAACAGCATTTACTGTAATATTTCTTTTTGCCACTTCTTGAGCCAAAGCTTTTGTTGCGGCTACAATTGCGCCTTTTGCTGCCGAATAATTGGTTTGTCCCGCAGTTCCTTTTACTCCAGAAACCGAAACCATATTTACAATTCGGCCATATTTATTGCGCAGCATTTTTTGAATAAAAAATTGTGTCACATTAAAGAAACCATTTACACTTGTATTCAAAACGCCGTTCCAGTCTTCTGGAGTCATCCACATAAAAAGCCCATCTTTTGTAATTCCGGCATTGTTTACAATTGCTTCAACCAACTTTTCAGGATTTGCTTCCTGCCATTGCGTTAAAACGTTTTGTACTTGTTCAAAATTAGAAACATCGAAACCTAAAATTTCTCCTGTTGCGCCTAATTTTTGTATTTCTTGTAATGTTTCTTCGGCAGCTGTTTGATTTGAATGATAGTTAATCAGAATATGATAATCAGATTCTACGGCTAGTTTTTTACAAATAGCACTTCCGATTCCTCGCGAACCGCCTGTTACTAATACACACTTCATAAGTGAAATTTATTTCTTTTTCTTAGCTGCTGGTTTCGTAGTCGATTTGGCAGCAGTTTTCGTTGTTTTTGTTTCTTGTTTTGGGGCTTCAGCTGGAGCAGATGCTGGCTGAGGTCTTTCTGCTGATTTTGAAAATAATTCAGCATTTTCAAACCATTGGTTGCTTAATACAGTTCCGTCTGGTTTAAGGAATCCCCATTTTCCTTCGTTTTTTACTCTCGCAACACCATCAATAAATCCTTTATCCTGCTGTACAAACATCGCGATAATGGCATTTGTCGTAATGCCGTATTGTGTTGGAATTACCAGTTTTCCAGATTCGTTGATAAATCCCCAATTGCTTTCTTTTACTGGAGCCAAGCCGTTTGTGCTGAAAACTTCTGCATCGCTGTAAGTGGGTTCAATAACAAATTCTCCTTTCGGATTAATGAATCCCCATTTTTTTCCAACCAAAACTGGCGCTAGATTTTTAGAGAAAGCTTTTCCTTTATCATAAATAGGAAGAATTGCCCAATTTCCTTTTAAATCGATATATCCAATTTTTCCGTTCTTTTTGGCATACGTCAAATCTTGGGTTTCAAAATCCCAGATTTTTTCAGCTCCATCAACTGGAATAAATTTTCCAGAACTTACTAATCCGAAAGTTTTATCTTTTCTCGCCCAAGTTGTGTTCTTGAAATAATTTCCGATTTCAGCGTAAGCAGGTTCAACTACTTCCTTTCCATCGGTATTTATGATTCCCCAGTTTTTGTTGAGTTCAACTCTTGCAAAACCATTTTCAAAAGGTTTAATCTGATCGTATTTTGGTTCTAAAACAACCGCCATTTTATTGTTAATCAAACCAACTTTATTATTTTGTCTGATGAAAGCAACTCCATTACTAAAATCAAATAATTTTTCAGAAGCAGGAGCTTTTTGAATTTCTCCTTTTTTATCAATATAAACCCATTCTTTTCCTGTTTTTACAATGGCAATTCCGCTGTTAAAATCTTTTGCATCATCAAAAGAGGCAGGAATTATCCAGTTTCCTTTTGTATCAATAAAACCCCATTTCCCGCCATTTTCAACAGCAGCTAATCCTTCAGAAAAACTTCTGGCAGATTTGTATTGAGGCTCGATTTTAAAAGAACCGTCTTTGGTAATATATCCAATTTTTGAATTCTTTTTAACTAATGCCAATTCTTGACTATTAACAAATTGAATGCAGCACAGCAACAAAAAAATAAATGTTTTTTTCATGATTTTAAGATTCAATATTAATAATGTGAAGTACAGAATTAACTGTTTATCAAATAATCTTTTACTTTTTGCACAAAAGGATACATTACCTGATCTTCTTTAAACTCTGGAATTATATTGCGAACATCGTCGTACCATTTTTTAGTAACAGACGAAATTTTATCTTTTTGTGCTAAATAATCAATTGCCTGAACGATTGTAATTAATTCGATAGCTAAAACCTCAAAAGAATTCTCAATAACTTTTGACGTGATTACTGCAGCATTTGTTCCCATACTTACAATGTCTTGATTGTCATTGTTGTTTGGAATACTATGAACGTACATTGGGTTTGACAGCATTTGGTTTTCGGCAGTTGTTGAAGTTGCAACGAATTGTACTCCCTGCATTCCGAAATTAAATCCTAATGTTCCTAAGTTTACAAATGGAGGAAGGATTTCATTGATTTTTGAATTCAATAAATAATTCAATTGACGTTCTGCCAGCATCGTTAATTTGGTAATAACGATTTTCAGTTTATCCATTTCAAGCGAAATATAATCTCCGTGGAAATTTCCTCCGTGATAAACGTGTTTGTTTTTTACGTCTATAATTGGATTGTCGTTTGCAGAGTTAAATTCGTCTTCTAAAATAGAAGCAACATTATTGATAGTTTCTAAAACTGGTCCCAAAATTTGAGGCACACATCTTAGTGAATAATATTCTTGAACTTTTTCTTTGAAGATTTCTTCGGTATTTTCTCCAGAATATAAATGGTCTTCTCTTTTGCGGATTAAAGTACTGTCAGAAAGATTTTTTCTCATTCTTTCTGCCACTTCCTGTTGTCCTTTATGACGTTTGGTTTGGTTTAATTCTGCTGAGAAATGATCATCATAAGCTTGAACCAATTCGTTAATTGCACAAGAAGCTTTTAACGACCAATCTAATAATTTTTGAGCATAATGAACATTTACAACTCCAATTCCTGTCATTACAGAAGTTCCGTTGATTAATGCCAGACCTTCTCTAATTTCTACTTGAATTGGTTTCAAACCTTCAATTTCGAAAACTTCTGGTGTTGGTCTTCTTTCTCCTTTATAAAAAACCTCGCCTTCGCCAATTAACACTAAAGCTAAATGTGATAATTGTACCAAGTCACCGCTGGCACCCACGCCGCCGTGTTCAAAAATTAAGGGCGTAATATCTCTATTGATTAATTCTGCCATTAAATGAATTACAGAAGAATGAACTCCTGAATTTCCTAAAGACAAAGTATTTAATCTTGCTAAAATTGCAGCTTTTGCACACTCAGGACTTAATGGTTTTCCTGTTCCAGAAGAGTGGCTTCTAATTAAATTATATTGTAATTGAATTTGATCAGACTCTTTAATTCTATATTGAGCCATTGGACCAAAGCCAGTATTTACTCCGTATATAACTTTGTTTCCTGAGAATTCTTTTAAGAAGTTAAAACTCTCGTTTACGCGGTTTAGAACGACATCACTAATTTTAACTTTTTGATTTCCAAATATTATGGCTTCAAATTCCGTTAAACTTAAATATTCATTAATTGTATTCATTAAATCGATTTTGGTTGTGCTAATTTAATTTTATTTATCAAAATAAATGTAGTTATTTTGATGTAGGCAAATGTAGGTTAATTAATGATAATAATTCTAATATGACAAAGGAGTTTGTTGATGTTTTAGTGATTGGTGCAGGACCATCTGGTTGTGTTTCGGCATCCTATCTTTTTAAAAACAATGTTAAGGTTAAAGTTGTAGAAAAAACGAAGTTTCCGAGACTGGTAGTAGGCGAAAGTCTTATTCCTCGTGTTATGGACCATTTTGCTGAGGCAGAATTGTTTGAGGCACTGGATGCGATGAACTTCGAGAAAAAATTAGGAGCTCGTTTTATTAGAGGAGAAGAAATTTGTGTTTTTGATTTTAGTAAAAAATTTGGTGAAGGGTGGGATTGGACTTGGCAGGTTCCTCGTGCTGATTTTGACAATACAATGGCACAGGAAATTGTGCGTAAAGGAATTGATTTGGAGTTTGAAACAGAGGTTTTAGAAGTTTCTTTTGAAGGAAAGAATTCAAAAACCATTGTAAAAGATGCAGCCGGGAACTTAAAAGAGATTCACGCTAAATTCATAATTGATTCTAGCGGATATGGTCGTGTTCTTCCAAGGCTTTTAGATTTGGATACGCCTTCGAAATTAGATCCGCATTCTTCTATTTTTACGCATGTAAAAGATATTAACAGACCAGAAGGAGAGGAAGGGACTCAGATTTCTTTTGATATTTTGGAAACAGAAGTATGGCTTTGGGTAATCCCGTTTTCGAATGGAAATACAAGTTTGGGAGTTGTTGGTCCGACAGATTTTATTAATTCGCTTTCTGAAAATAAAGATAATGCTGAGGCTTTGAAAAATGCTATTCAGAAGTCTGATTATTATATTAAAAGATTTAAAGGAACTGAATTTTTGTTCGAACCTGTTAAATTAGAAAACTATTCAAGAGCGGTAAAAAGAATGTACGGCGATGGTTTTGCGTTGACTGGAAATAGTTCTGAATTTTTAGATCCAGTTTTTTCTTCTGGAGTTGCCTTTGCAACCGAATCTGGAATGCTGGCGGCAAAATTATATTTGAAAGAATCGCAGGGAATTCCTGTTGATTGGGAAGTTGAATTTACGCAATATATGAAACGCGGAATAGCAGTTTTTACCACTTACGTGAAAGAATGGTATACTGGAAATCTTCAGACTTTATTCTTCCATCAGCCAGAAAATCCAGATGTAAAAGAAAAAATTTGTTCTGTTCTGGCGGGTTATGTATGGAATGAAGAAAATCCGTTTGTGAAAAAACATGATCATGTCATAGCCAATATGGCGTATTTACTAAATATGCAAAAAGAACAAAGCCCTGAATAATCAGGGCTTTTTTATAGAAAGATAATTCATTTTCTAGATTTATTCCGTAGGAATGTCTCGTCGGTAGAATATGAAATTTGAATTGCGATAATACGTTCCGTAGGAACGTTTGATTAATCAATTCAGGTATATTATTTCCGTAAATCAGATGTCCCTACAGGACATTATGCAAAACGACAATATTTTTTTATACCGATGAGATATTCCTGCGGAATATTTGAGGTTTTTATTTAAAAGCCTTTTTTAATAAAAGTTTAGATAATGATTTTGCTGTTTTTGCGTATCCTTCTCCAATTCTAGTTTCGTTATTAAAATTACTGCCATATTGATCTCCAGGTGCATCTACACTTGAAATTTCTAATAAAACATTTGATTTATTTGCCGTTTCAACAAACTTTAAATTGGTAGTAACTTTTGCCGGCTGTTTCATAATTCCTGCATCCCATCCTGGATAAATCCAAACGGTTTGCACAATTAAAGTGTAAGGTGTGTTTAGTCCTTCCTGAAAATTCACCTCTTTACCAGCTTTTGTCATTACAATATTTCCGATTTCTAAAAATTTAGGAGTCCAGATTTGATCTTTTGCAACAACCCATCTTTTGTGCCAAAGATTACCATTTCCTTTTCCTTTTTTGTCTAAATCGGCTATATGTTCTTCAACATATTGTGATTCCGGTTTGTTTTCTTTCATCATAGTAAAATTACTATAATCAAATTCTGTGTTGATTTCTTTTTGATCTTTTAAAAAGTCAAAGTTTCCCTTCACTACATTCATATCTTGAGCAAATGCGGCTCCAGAAATAAGTAAGCATGCAATAATTAATTTTTTCATTTTTTGGTTAATTGAGGTTTATTTTTAGCTGCTAAAAGTAATCAAAAGGATGAATAATAATTTATTTCATGTTAAAATATTATTGTTATTTTTTTCAAAAACAAAAAACGGATTCCAATTGGAAATCCGCTTTATTTTTAAAATTTGTTTTTCTATCAGCTGGGGAAATGCAGATTTAAAAAGAAAAATTGGTTTTGTTCGGCAGTTTATGTCTGGAATGAAAAATATCCGTTTGTCAAAATACACGATCATTTGATAGCCAACATAGAGTATTTACTAAATATTCAAAAAGAACAAAGCCCTGAATAATCAGGGCTTTGTTTATCAAAAAAAAACGTTTCTAGATTCATTCCGTAGGAATGTCTCGTCGGTAGAAATTAAATTTGAGTTACGGTTGAACGTTCCGTAGGAACGTTTGATTAATTGACGGGTACATATATTTTTATAAATCAGATGTCCCTACAGGACATTAATGCAAAACGACAATATTTTTTTCTACCGATGAGATATTCCTAACGGAATATTTTTAATCAATTACAATTCAAATATCTTATCCATTACAATCCATTTTTGTCCTGGTTTTGCCCAAGGTAAAGCTTGCTGGAATTTCCACATTAAAGTTTCCCATTCCTGAACTTTTTCATTTTCAGCGTCGGCTTTGTCTTTTTTCTCAAAAGAGAAATTTTCGTCGCCTTCGATGATCATAAACAATCTATTTCCTGTGCAATAAATATCCAAAACTAAAATTCCAGCATCTTGAATGCTTTTTTTGATTTCCGGCCACACATTTTCATGTAAGTGTTTGTATTCTGCAATTAAATTTGCGTCGTCTTTTAAGTCTAGTGCAAGACAAAATTTTTGAGCTGCCATAATTTTATTTTTGTTGATAAGCTACAGCAGTTTGTTTACTTGTGCCTAAACCTTCAATTCCTAATTCGATTACGTCGCCTGCTTTAATGTAAATTGGATCTGGTTTAATTCCTAAACCAACTCCTGGAGGCGTTCCTGTACTGATAACATCGCCAGGAAGCAAGGTCATAAACTGACTTAGATAATGAACCAAGAATGGAATTTTAAAAATCAAGTTTGAAGTATTACTGTTTTGAAATGTTTTTCCGTTTACAGTCAGCCACATTTTTAGGTTATTTACATCTCCAGCTTCGTCTGGTGTAACCATTGTTGGTCCAAGAGGAGCAAAGGTGTCAGAACCTTTTCCTTTTGCCCATTGTCCGCCACGCTCGATCTGGAAAGCTCTCTCGCTGTAATCGTTTAAAAGACAGTATCCTGCGATATAGTTTGGAGCATCTTCTTCAGAAACATAGCTGGCTTTTTTACCTACAACAAATGCCAATTCTACTTCCCAATCTGTTTTTTCGCTGTTTTTTGGGATAATCAAATTATCATTTGGTCCGCATAAAGAAGTTGTAGATTTAAAGAAAATAATTGGTTCTTCTGGAATTGCAGCACCTGTTTCTTCACAGTGATCTACATAATTCAATCCGATGCAGATAATTTTTGAAGGACGTGCAACCGGCGAACCCAAACGTACTGAATCGCTAACTTCTGGTAAAGATGGATTGTTTTTTAAAGCTTCTTCTAATTTTGCTAATCCGTCATTTTCAAAAAAAGTTTCGTTATAATCTGTTGTTACGATAGACGAAACATCATATCTTTTATCATTAAGTAAAACACCTGGTTTTTCCTTTCCTTCTTCTCCAAATCTTATAAGTTTCATATTTTAATTTTAGTTTTTTGCCACGAATTACACGAATTTTCTCGAATTAAAATTTGTGGAAATTTGTGTAATTCGTGGCTATGAATTTTTTTAAATATTTTAGTTGTTTAATTTAATAAAACCTCCATCAATTGGGTAATCTGAACCTGTGATGAAAGAAGATTCGTCGCTGCATAAGAATAATGCTAAAGTTGCGATTTCTTCTGGTTTCCCCATACGTCCGATTGGTTGTGACTGAGATAATTTTTCGAAGATTTCTTCTTCTTTTCCAGGATAATTTTTAGCAATAAATCCATCTACGAAAGGCGTATGAACCCTTGCAGGAGAAATGGAATTACATCTGATTTTATCATTTAAATAATCTTTTGCAACCGATAAAGTCATTGCCATAACCGCTCCTTTTGCAGTAGAATAAGCAAAACGGTCAGGGATTCCAACCCAGCAGGCAATAGAAGCCAGATTCAAAATTACACCTCCGCCAGAGCTTCTAAGTGCAGGAATCGATGCGTGAAGACAGTTGTAAACTCCTTTTACGTTTACATTCATAATACGGTCAAAATCAGATTCTGGAGTCGTGTCTACTTTTCCAACGTGAGCAATTCCAGCGTTGTTTACCAGAATATGAATATTTCCGATTTTCTCGAAAGTCGTTTTAACTTGTTCGTGGTTCGAAACGTCGCAGGCATGCGCGAAAACATTTCCGCCGTTTGATTTTATTTCTTCAACGGTTTCTTTTGCACTTTCTTCAGTCAATTCTAAAATGTGAACTTCAGCTCCTTGTTTAGCAAATAAAACCGAAATCGCTCTTCCGATTCCGCTTCCCCCGCCCGTGATAATTGCTTTTTTATTTTGTAATGAAAACATTTGATATAAATTTTTATGAGTTGTTTTTAATAGTCTTTTACAAAGATACGCCGCGTTTCCACGGAATAAAATCGTCTTGGTTTAATTGAACTGCTTTCGGAATAATTTCGCCGCTTGCCGCTTTAATGCAGTATTCTAAAATTTCCTCGCCCATTTCTTCAATAGATTTTTCACCACTAATGATTGGTCCGCAGTCAATATCGATAATATCTTTCATTCTGGTTGCTAGAACAGAGTTTGTCGCCACCTTAATTACAGGACAAACTGGGTTTCCTGTCGGAGTTCCCAATCCAGTAGTAAATAAAATTAAAGTCGCTCCAGAAGCCGCTTTTCCAGTTGTTGCTTCTACATCATTTCCTGGTGTACAAACCAAACTTAAACCTGGTTTTGTAACCAATTCGGTGTAATCTAAAACATCAACAACAGGAGAAGTGCCGCCTTTTTTGGCCGCTCCAGCACTTTTGATAGCATCTGTAATTAATCCGTCTTTGATGTTTCCTGGTGACGGATTCATGTGGAAACCAGAACCCACTTTATGCGCCAGTTCATCATAAGATTCCATTAAATCTATGAATTTTTTGGCTTTATCTTCCGTAATACATCTGTCAATTAAATTCTGTTCAGCTCCACATAATTCTGGGAATTCAGCCAAAAGAATTTTTCCGCCTAAAGCTACCACTAAATCAGAAGTATAACCCACAGCAGGATTTGCAGAAACACCGCTGAAACCATCGCTTCCGCCGCATTTTACACCAATGCATAAATCGCTCAAAGGCGCATCAGTTCTTTCATATTGGTTGATTTCAATTAAACCTTCAAAAGTCTTTTTGATGGCATTGGTAATCAAAACTTCTTCGCTTTCTGTCTGCTGCTGTTCAAAAATAAATAACGGTTTGTCAAATTCTGGGTTTTGTCTTTTTACATCATTTACAAAATCCTGAACTTGTAAATGCTGGCATCCTAAACTCAAAAGCGTGATTCCACCAACGTTTGGATGATTGGCATAAGAAGCTAGTAAAGCACTCAAAGTAGAAGCATCCTGACGCGTTCCACCGCAGCCGCCTTGGTGATTTAAGAATTTAATTCCGTCCACATTTTCAAAAACACGTTTGTTTTTCGGAGTCGGATTTAATTCAATATTAATATCATTAATGTCATTTCCGTTCAAATAACCTTCCAGTAATTCGTGCGTAAATTGATTGTATTTGTCTGTTACAGCATAACCTAATTGCTTGTGCAACGCCTCTTTGATAACGTCAAGATTTCTGTTTTCGCAAAAAACCGTCGGAACAAAAAGCCAGTAATTAGCAGTTCCAACACGTCCGTCTTTTCTTTTGTAACCTTTAAAAGTCCTGTTTTCAAATTTTGAAACATCAGGCGCATTCCATTCGTAAGAAGCATTTCTGTATGCATAAGGATCTGCGGCATGTTTTAAGTTTTCGGTCGTCATTAAACTTCCTTTTGCCACATTGCATTGTACTTTTCCGACTAAAACACCGTACATATTTACTTCTTCTCCCTGCTTCATGTCCTGCATGTAGAATTTATGTTTGGCTTTGATGAGGTCTTGTAAAACGTAAGTTTCGTTTTCAAAAAGAATAGATTCTCCTTTTGGCAAGTCGGTTAAAGCTACCAGAACATTATCGTCTGGATGCAGTTTTACCACTAATTTTTTAGTTGTATCAAGCATTGTCTTGTTGTTTTTTTTCTTTTTTGTGTTGTCGTTTGCTGTAGTTAGGGAAGAAGTTAAGCACTTTGATTTCACTAAAATTTGGGCAGTAAACGAAAAATAAAATTAGTTTTTTTAGTCTTTTATTATTAGTCTAATATTATCCGTGTATAATCTTTAATTATCTTTGCAGAATGAAATTGGAACAAACCAAAATAGCGTCTTATCTCAATACAAAAGTTTCGGTATTAAATCGTGTTGAGCCTTTTTTTCAAGCGCCATTTCATTCGCATCCCGAATTAGAATTGGTGTATGTAAAAGAAAGTTATGGCAAGCGAATTATCGGAAATTCGGTAATGCCATTTGAACCCGGTGATATGGTTTTTTTAGGTTCGGATATTCCGCACGTTTGGCTGAATGACGAGAAATATTATCAGGGAATTGAAGATTTAAAAGCCAATTCGATTGTCGTATATTTTCATAAAGATATTTTTGGGCCTACTTTTTACGAATTAAAAGAAACCCAAAAAATCAACGAACTCTTTTTTCAGGCTGGAAAAGGGATTTCGATTATCGGAAAAACTAATAAGCATATTGCAAAAAAATTGGAGAAGTTAGTTTCAAAAAAAGACTTTGAGGTAATTGTCGGACTTTTTGAGATTTTGTCTATTCTTTCAGAAAGTCAAGATACAATTTATATCAACGACGAAATTTATTCTTTGATGCAGAAGGATTCGAAAGTAGATCGTCTTTCAGAAGTTTTTCAATATGTGAATAAAAATTACAAGAAGAATATTTCCTTGGAAGAAATTGCCGCTGTAGCGAATATGACTCGGACTTCTTTTTGTAGAATGTTCAGAGTTAAAACGAAGAAAAATTTTGTGGATTATCTACACGAAATCAGAATCTCGAATGCCTGCAAATTACTGTTGGAAACCGATAAAAGTATGTCTGAGATTGCATACGAATGCGGTTATAAAACAGCTTCAAATTTTAATAAACTTTTCAAAAAAGTTAAAGGAATAACGCCATCTGATTTTAAAAATAATGCGAAGATGAGTTTTGCCACAGATTATAAAGATTAAAGGGATTTTTTAAATCTGCCCAATCTGCCCAATCTGCTAGATCTGCGTGAAATAAAAAATATAGCCACGAATTACACCAATTTCCACGAATTAATTTTCTAAATAAAAAATTGTAGTTAATTCGTGTAATTCGTGGCAAAAAAAATATTTTAAATAGATCGATCTAAATGGGTATAACCTCCATCAACATAAATAATCTGTCCAGTAGTATGACTTGATTTTTCAGACAATAAGAAAACCACCATATTAGCAATTTCTTCTGCTGTTGTCATTCTGTTTTCTAGCGGAATATTTTTTGTAATTGCGGCTAGTTTTTCTTCTTTATTTTCAAAAGTATTAATCCACGTTTCGTAAAGCGGTGTGTAACATTCGGCTACAATTACAGCGTTTACACGAATACTGTATTTTAATAATTCAACTGCCCATTCTCTCGTTAAAGCATTTCGTCCTCCGTTTGAAGCAGCGTAAGCTGAGGTTCCGCCTTGTCCTGTTTCGGCAGTTTTAGAACCAATGTTTACAATTGCTCCTTTTGATTCTTTCAAATACGGAAGCGCATGCTGTGCCATTAGATAATAATGCACTAAATTTTTATGAAGCGAAGCAGCGAAATCTTCATAATTTCCATTCTCTAATCCAACACCGTCATTAACGCCGGCGTTATTTACAAGTCCGTCAATTCTGCCGAATTTTGCGATTACGGCTTCAACGGCTTTTTTACAGTCTTCAGGTTTGGTAAGATCGGCAGCAACTTGATGCGCTTCTTTTCCAATGGCTTTTAATTCTTCTACGGCTTTGATGTTATCATTTTCGTTACGTCCAACGATAAACGGAATTGCATTTTCTTCGGCTAGAACTTTGACGATTCCTAAACCAATTCCTTTTGCGCCTCCAGTAACGATAATGATTTTTTGGGTTAATGATAACTGCATGATTTTTATGTATTATAATTTATTGCGATTTTTTTGCCACGAATTACACGAATTAACTAGAATTTTTTTATTTAGAAATTAATTCGTGGAAATTATTGTAATTCGTGGCTTTTATTTCTATGTGTTAGAACTTTTTTTAAAAATTTACAGCTGTTGTTCATGACAAACAACAGCTGTAAAAATAGAGAGAATAGAACTGATAATTTATTACCAGAACTTAACATAAAGCGCCACAATAATCAATAATGTAATTACGATTAAGACTGTTGTCTGCGGTTTAACTTTAAACATTCCTGGTTCTGTTTCGAATGCTTTAGGGTTTACTTTTGGACCAGCGAAACTCATCAAGATCATCACTAACATAGTAAAGAAGAATGATAATCCCATACAAATGTGGAACGGAATTTCGAAAGCTCCTTTTCCGTTAGGATAAGCTGTGTATAAAAGTGTATCGTTTCCAAATAATGCAGGAGCGTATTCGTTGAATAAAACTGACAATGCGAATCCTAAAATTACACCCACGATTGCTGCTGCACCAGTAGTTCTTTTCCAGAACATACCAAGGAAGAACATAGCAAAAACTCCAGGGCTGATGAATCCAGTGTACTTTTGGATGTATGTAAATCCGCCGACACCACCGATTCCTAAAACGTCATTCCAAGTAAATAGAACGGCTAAAAGCATTGCAGCAAAAACGGCAATTCTACCAATGTTTACCTGTTGTTTTTCTCCAGCTTCTTTTTGAATATATTTTTTATGAATATCTAATGTATAAATTGTAGAAATACTGTTTACTTTTCCAGCCAAAGAAGCTACGATCGCAGCCGTTAAAGCCGCAACAGAAAGACCTTTTAGTCCTGTTGGAAGGAAAGTTAATACAGCAGAATAAGCTCCGTCTTTTCCTCCAACTAATTGAGGTAAATGTCCGTTTGTGTATAAAACGTAAGCAGCAATACCAGGAAGCATTACGATAAGCGGCATTAATAATTTTAACATACCAGCAAATAAGATTCCTGTACGAGCTGTTTGTAAATCTGCTCCAAGTGCTCTTTGCGTAATGTATTGGTTACAACCCCAATAGTTTAAGTTGATAATCCAGATACCAGCAAGGTAAGACATCAAACCTGGGAAAGTCAAATATTTGTCAATTTCTAATTGAGAAGAAGCTGCAGTTGGTTTTGGAATAATCATTTTGAAATGCTCAGGCGCCTCAGTCATTAATACTTTGAATCCTTCGATTGCACTACTGCTTATTCCTAGCTTTTCTCCAACAGTTACTAATGCAATATAAGAAGTTACCAAACCTCCAATAATTAATACAGCAACCTGAATAACGTCTGTATAAGCCACAACTTTCATTCCTCCAAGAGAAATAAATAAAGCAAATACAGCCAAACCGATCATAATAGCATGAAGATATTCTCCACCAGCAAGACCGTTAATAGCAACAGCTCCCAAATAAAGAATAGAAGTTAAGTTTACAAAAACGTACAAAAACAACCAGAAAACTGCCATAATCAAAGCAGTAGATTCGTTGTAACGTGTTTTTAAGAATTGTGGCATTGTGTAAATCTTGTTTTTAAGATATACAGGAATAAACCACACAGCTACAATAATAAGTGCAACGGCAGCAAGCCATTCGTAAGCAGCAACAGCGATTCCTAAAAAGAAACCTTCACCGCTCATTCCGATGAATTGTTCTGCAGAAATGTTAGAAGCAATTAAAGAAGCTCCAATTGCCCACCAAGTTAAATTTCCTTCAGCCAAAAAGTAAGCTTTAGCATCTTGTTCGTCTTGTTTACGTTTGCGATAAACGGTATAACCGTAGACCGAGACTACGATAAAATAGATAATAAAAACCGCATAATCTGCGAAAGCGAGGTTTTGGTTCATTGTTAGTAGTATTTTAAATAATTATTATAGGGTTAAATTTGTTTGTTTGGTTTTAAATTGTTTTTTATGTTGTGTAATCTTGTTAAAAATGCAAGATGTGTTTTATTTCTGTTATTTTTTTACGAAAATAAAAGCGGAAGCCAAATGTAAAATAAAAATTTAGAAATCAGCTACTGGCAAATGTGTTTTTTACATTTATTCAATCGAAATTGTGTTAAATTTTTAGTATTTAGCTATATTGCACTGGCAAACCATTAGGCTTTTACCAGACTTTTATAATGCACATCTGAAAGCTTTCTTAAAATTTCAGCACTTTTTTCTGGTGTAATATCACGCTGCGATTCGCCTAACATTTCATATCCTACCATAAATTTCTTTACCGTTGCCGATCTTAACAACGGCGGATAAAAATGCATGTGAAAATGCCATTCCGGATGATCAAATCCATCTGTTGGCGATTGATGAATTCCTGAAGAATAAGGGAAAGAAGTATTAAATAAATTGTCGTACTTCGTTGTTAATTGCTTTAAAATTTTAGCAAAAGCGTTGCTTTCTTCAGCAGAAAAATCGGTGATTTTGTTGGCAGCTCTTTTGCTCACAATCATATTTTCGTATGGCCAAATAGCCCAAAAAGGCACTAACGCTACAAAGTGATCGTTCTCAATTACAATACGCTCCCCAGTTTTCAATTCGGCCTGAACATAATCTTCCAACAATGTTCTTCTATTTTTATCGTAATATGATTTTAAACTGTTATGCGTTTTTTCAACCTGAGTTGGTAAAGAAGACTGTGCCCAGATTTGCCCATGCGGATGCGGGTTGCTGCAACCCATTACACTTCCTTTATTTTCAAAAATCTGGACGTGGTTAATGTACTTGATGTTTCCTAAATCAGTATATTCTTTCTGCCAGGTTTTAATAATATTTTCAATATCTGCAATTTCCATTTCTGGGAGAGTCAAATCGTGTCTTGGCGAAAAGCAAACCACTCTCGAAATTCCTTGTTCTGGTTTTACTTTAAAGAAAGTATGTTTAATATCGTCTTCAAAAATAATTTCCTCTTGCTTCATCGCAGCAAAATCATTTTCAAAAACAAAACTGTTTTCGTATACTGGATTAGTTTCTCCATTGGCACGAACATTTCCCGGACATAAATAACAAGTGGGATCGTATTTTGGAAGTTCTTCCGTAGAAATAGTTTCATTTTGTCCCTGCCAAGGGCGTTTTGCACGATGTGGTGAAACTAAGACCCATTCGTTGATTAGAGGATTGAAGCGTCTGTGAGGATCTTCGTTAATGTCAAAATTTTTCATTGTAGTGTGTTGTGGTATTAAAGTAGTGTTGTTCCGTTTGAGATTTTTACATCATAGAATTTTAATTCAATTCCAAATTTATCTAAATAAAGATTTGAAAACTTATGTTTTACCTCATTTTCTTGACCTTTTTTAACTAAATTAATTGTACAACCTCCAAAACCGCCTCCCATAAGTCTAGAACCTATGATAGATTCGTCATTTTTTGCAGTATCTACAAGGAAATCTAACTCTTCGCAGCTTACCTCATATTCCTGTGATAAACCATAATGAGTTTCAAAAAGTAATTCTCCCAGATGTTCGATGTTTCCCTTGTCTAAAGCTTCACAGGCTTTTATGACACGATTAATTTCTTTAACCACAAAATGAACTCGGCTGAAAACTTTTTCAGTCATTTTATCCTTAAGACTCAAAACCTGTGCTTCTGAAGCATCTCTAAAACTTTTTACTTCTGGAAAATGACTTTTTATGATTGATAAACCTTCTTCGCATTCGACTCTTCTGGTATTGTATTCTGATGTAAAAAGCGAATGTTTCACATTAGAATCTAATAAAATCAATGAATAATCTTTAAAATCGGCATTGTGATATTCGAAATCTAAAGTGTTGCAGTCCAATTTTATCACTTTATTTTCAAGACCATGAACACTTGAAAACTGATCCATAATACCGCAGTTAATACCCACCCAGTGTTCTGCTTTTTGTCCTAATAATGAAATGTCAACTTTCTCAATTTTTAAATCGAAAAGCGATTTGATTCCGAAAATCATTCCGCATTCTAAAGCCGCAGAAGAAGATAGTCCAGAGCCAACCGGAATATTACTGCTGAAAA
This sequence comes from Flavobacterium sp. Root935, assembly GCF_001429295.1. Classification (GTDB taxonomy): domain Bacteria; phylum Bacteroidota; class Bacteroidia; order Flavobacteriales; family Flavobacteriaceae; genus Flavobacterium. The sequence goes on from NZ_LMJL01000007.1 coordinate 642,890, forward strand.
CACAATTGAAACCTTCAAAAGAAAATCCGTTATCCTGCAATTGTTTAATTACACCTCGAATGTAATTAGTCCAAACCACATCGCTCAATTTTACTTCTTCAGTCAGGTCAATTTCAAATTCTTCGTTTAAATCGACTGCAATTACCTTAGAAGTTTTAGTGTTGTTTTTTTCAAAAGCAAAGCAAATTACTTTGTCAATTGCAGCTGGTAAAACATAACCATCATTGTAATCAATATGTTCTCCAATAATATTAATTCTTCCTGGAGAAAGTACCGTTTTTTGAGGAGAAGATCCAAAAGATTTCTCAAAAAAAGCAACAGTGTTTTGTATTAAAATATCATTCATTATAAAGTGAGTGTAATGGTGGTTTTGGAATTTGGTTAGTTTAAATTTTCAAATTTGTAAAGCGTTTTTTGAGTATACTCTTCGCCTTTTCTCAAAACAGCATTTGGAAAATGGCTGTGATTGGGTGCATCTGGAAAATTCTGCGTTTCAAAACAAATACCGCTTTGGGCATTGTAATCGACATTTCCTTTTCCTTTTAATTTTCCAAAACAATTTCCTCCTACATATATATGTACACTAGGCTGATCGGTGTAAACATTCATTCTCAGTTTGTTTTTTAAGCTGATTAGCTGTGCTACGATTTCTGTTTTAGAATTCACCACAAAAGAATTGTCAATTGGAAACGGGCAGTTTTTAGTATTTCTAAAATCAAAATCATGATTGGTTAAATCGGTATAATTTCCAGTCGGGATATTATCTGGATTGGTCTCCAGCATTTTATCCGATTTGATAAACATTTGTTGCTCTAAAACATTTCCATCATGTCCGTCAAGGTTAAAATAACTATGATGTGTCAAATTGATAACGGTATCTTCTGTAGAAACAGCTTTATATTCTAATTGCAGTTCGTTTTCTTCATTTAAAGTATAGGTCAAATAAACGGTCATTTCACCAGGAAAATTTTCATCTAAATGCTCACTCAAAAGACCAAAAGTAATAGAAGGATTTTCGCCGGTTGAAGCATTAATTACGCTCCAGACTTTTCTCCCAAATCCCATATTGCCTCCGTGAAGCGTATTGCCATTATTATTTCCGTCAAGCTGAAATTTTTTATCATCTATGCTAAAAGCTCCATTATGAATACGACCAGCATAACGGCCAACAGTAGTTCCAAAATAAGGAGCGCTTGGTAAATTATAAGATTCTAAGTAAGCTTCTAGATTATCAAATCCTAAAACAACATCTATCGATTTTTCATTCAAAGGAATTTGGATGGAAGTTACTATTGCACCATAATTGATGACCTGAACTTTCATTCCGTTTTTGTTACACAATTCAAAAGAATAAATTTCTTCTTTATTGGGCATTAAACCAAACAATTTGCAATTATGAGTCTCCTTTAAATGCGATATATGTTTTATTTCCATATTATTTTTACCAAAAATGAAATCCAAAAATAGAAACATTCTCTATCTTTGCATACCAGTACCTACCAGTTTTTAGTATTAATAGTCAAAATGACTTTATTGTGAACATCATTTCAATTCAAAATAATATTGGGCTTCCAAAATATAAGCAGATTATTCTTTCAATAGAAAAAGCGATTGAAGAGGGCAATTTAAAAAAAGGAGATCGTCTTCCATCGGTCAATAAAGTCTGTTTAGGCTTTTCTTTATCGCGCGACACAGTGCTTCTGGCGTATGACGAATTGAAAAAAAGAGGAATTATTTACGCTATTCCAGGAAAAGGTTATTATGTGAAAAGTGTTGAAATCACTATTACTCAGAAGGTTTTTCTTCTTTTTGACGAGCTTAATATTTTTAAAGAAGATATTTATAATTCGTTCCTAAAAAATATTGGTAAAAATGTTCAGGTTGATATTTTCTTTCATCATTTTAATGTTCAAGTTTTCAAAAAACTGCTAAATGACAGCAACGGAAATTACACAAAATATATAATCATGCCGACGAACTTAAACGATATCGTCGATTCTATAAAAACCCTACCAGTAACCGATGTAATTATTTTGGATCAGACTAATCCAGAGTTAAAAATGTTTCCAGCTATTTATCAAAATCATCAAAAAGATATTTTTGAAGGATTACTGAAAGCCAAAAAAAGATTGGAAAAATATAAAAAACTGATTTTGATTTTTTCAGGTTTTAGAGAGCCGCCGGGAATGAAACTTGGTTTTGAATCTTTCTGTCAGGAATACAATTATGATTACGAAATTATTTCGGATTTCAGCAATCAATCTATTGCTTTAGGAGATTTATACATTATTCCTCATGACCGCGATCTGCTTTTGGTTATAGAAAATGCCATAAATCGAAACCTAAAATTAGGCGAAGATTTTGGAATTATATCTTATAATGAAACCGCTTTAAAGAAAATTGCTGCCAACGGAATTACAACCATTTCAACCAATTTTGAATTGATGGGAAAAATTCTGGCCGATATGGTTTTGAAAGGAACAAAAGAGCAGATCGAAAATAAATCTGCTCTTATAGTAAGGAATTCTTTATAGCGACGTGTCAATTATAAATTTAGAACAAAATCGTTGAGTAATTTTTCTTCGTATTTCTCTTTATTAAAGGTGTATAAATAAGAACCTTTTCGAGAAGACTGCATATCTTTTTCGTCTAATTTATTTAAGATTTCTAGAGAATTAATTTTACTGATGAAGTTTCTTTTGTCCAGTTCTTTGCTCAAAATCGCTTCATACAATTCTAAAAGTTGGCGCATGGTAAATTTCTCAGGAAGTAATTCAAAACCAATTGGCTTTACAGAAGTTTTGTAACGAAGTCTCTTAATGGCATTTTGTACCATTTCATTATGGTCAAAAATTAAGTTTGGTGCATCATTAATTGGAAACCATTCCGCGTGATAATTTTTAATTAATTCTGCGTTGTGATTTTCAATATTAATCAAAGCAAAATAAGAAACCGAAATAGTTCTTTCTACAGGGTCACGATCGATTTCGCTGTAAGCATATAACTGCTCCATATAAATATCGTTAAGACCAGTATAGGTATTTAGTATTCGGATAGCTGCTGCATCTAAAACTTCGTCACGTTTTAAAAACCCTCCAATCAAAGACCATTTTCCTTTCTCGGGTTCGAAATCTCTCTTGATTAAAAGTATTTTCAGACCCTCATGATCGAATCCGAAAATGATGCAGTCAACCGCCAGTAAAACTTTATCGGCAGAACTATAACTATTTAGCATATGTAATTAATTTGGACCGTAAATATATAAACTTCTTAAAACCTTTCATAATTTATTAATGTTGATTTCACACTTATGTTAAATAGCAGCGAATAAGAATATTTATGTGTATTCGATATTAATTGCTAAGGTAAAGCTGTTTTTTACTTATTAATCTTCTCAATTTCAAATCAAAATAACGAGTCAAAGGTAGAAACATTTTTAAAAGAGATATACACTAGGATTATTATTTCATATTCACAATTCAAAAATTGAGATTGTTGTTATAAAACACATGGTTTTTGCTTTTTTTTGTCAATTTTTCAGATTCTTAACTTTTTATTTGTTTAAAGATATTTTGGTTCAATCCCTTTAAGAATGCTTGTTTCCAAGGCAAAATTATGAAATATGTTTTTTGCAACCAGTTGTTCTGATAATTTTATTTTTTTATGAGACTTATTTTTATTTAAATTTACAAATGTTAAACGAACACTTATAAAACTAAAAAACCAACATCTTTAGAAATTCTGCAGCCACGCAATTTTCTGAAAACCAAAACCAACAACAGATATGAAAAAACCACTACTAATCTTGTTTGCTATATTTTTTATTCAAACAATTACAGCTCAAAAAGAATCGGTTATTATTTCAGTTAAAAATGATGCAGCAGCACCGATTATAAATAGAAACATTTATGGTCATTTTGCTGAGCATTTAGGACGCTGTATCTATGGCGGATTTTTTGTGGGAGATACTTCAAAAATTCCCAATACAAACGGAGTTCGAAATGATATTATCAAGGCATTAAAAGATTTGAAAATTCCAAATTTAAGATGGCCCGGCGGCTGTTTTGCAGATACCTACCATTGGAAAGATGGGATTGGTCCAAAAGAACAGCGTCCGACAATTGTAAATCAATGGTGGGGGGGCGTAACAGAAGACAATAGTTTTGGAACACATGATTTTTTAAATATGTGTGAATTATTGGGAGCAGAACCGTATTTATCTGGAAATGTCGGAAGCGGCACAGTTCAGGAATTAGCAGACTGGGTTCAGTATACCAATTTTGGAGGAAAAAGTCCAATGAGTGATCTTCGAAAGAAAAACGGAAGAGCAGAACCTTGGAAAGTAAAATACTGGGGAATTGGAAATGAAGCCTGGGGTTGTGGCGGCAATATGACTGCAGATTATTATGCTAATGAATATCGCAAGTTTGCCACTTTTATATCAGATTGGAACAATACTGGAGGCATTACAAGAATTGCTTCGGGATCTAATAGTTCTGACTACAATTGGACAGAGGTTTTGATGAAAAACATTCCGCTGAATATGCTGGGCGGAGTCGGTGTTCATCATTACGCAGTAATTGACTGGGGTAAAAAAGGGGCAGATGTTGATTTTACAGAGAAAGAATATTTCCAGACCATGCAGTCTGCCTTAAAAATGGAAGAATTAGTGACCAAACATGCTGCCATAATGGACAAATACGATCCAGAGAAAAAAGTTGCGATGATAGTCGATGAATGGGGAGGCTGGTATGAAGTTCAAAAAGGGACAAATCCAGGGTTTTTATATCAGCAGAATACAATGCGAGATGCTGTTTTGGCGGGAGCAACTTTAAATATTTTCAATAATCATGCAGATAGAGTTCGCATGGCCAACTTGGCACAATGCGTTAATGTGCTTCAAGCTGTAATCTTAACCGACAAAGCCAAGATGATTACAACGCCAACCTATCATGTAATGAAAATGTATAGCGTTCATCAAGACGCGAAATTACTTCCGATAAATTTTAAATCCCCGACATATAATTTTAATGGAGAATCAATTCCGGCTGTATCTGCATCTGTTTCAAAAGATCAAAAAGGATTAGTTCATATTTCACTCGTAAATATTGATGCTGTAAATAAGAATAAAATCGAAATTGATGTAAAAGATCTTGGCGTTAAAAATTTTACAGGGACTATAATTACAGCTTCAAAACTACAGGATTATAATTCTTTCGAAAATCCGAATAAAATTATTCCGGTTGCTTTTAAAGGTTTTGAGAATAAAAAAGAAAAGCTTGAAATCACAATTCCGCCTTTCTCAGTATTAGTCTTAGAAGGAAAATAATCTGTAATAAATGTAAAAATATCTTCTTAAAAGTGAAGGTTTTTATTTTAGAAGTGAAATAATCGCAGTATTATAAATGTATTGTTAACATTTATTTTTTGATTAAAGGCTAAAATGCTGTTTTAATGCATTTATAGCAAAAATTAATTATGCAATTTCAATTAAGTGTTTTTTGTACACTTATAAAGTATTTATCTCTATATTTGTCAATATTTTAAAAATAAAATGAGAATGAAAAATTATGTAATAGGATTGGACTACGGAACAGATTCTGTTCGCGCGGTGCTAATTGACACTGAGAATGGACAGGAGCTGGCATCGAATGTTTCTCATTACAAAAGATGGAAAAACAAGCAATATTGTGATGCTTCCATCAATCAATTTCGCCAGCATCCTTTGGATCATATCGAAGGATTAGAAATTACAATTCAGAATGTTGTAAAAGAAAGCAAGGTAGATCCCAAGTTGGTTCGCGGAATTTGTATCGATACAACGGGATCTTCTCCGGTTCCAGTTACAAAAGATGGAACTCCATTAGCATTAACAAAAGGTTTTGAAGAAAACCCAAATGCGATGATGGTTTTATGGAAAGATCATACTTCTATAAATGAAGCAAACGAAATTAACGAACTGGCAGTAAGCTGGGGCGGAGAAGATGTAACCAAATACGTTGGAGGAATTTATTCTTCTGAATGGTTTTGGGCAAAAATTCTTCACATTGCAAGACAAGACGAAGCGGTTCGTAATGCAGCACACACTTGGATGGAGCATTGCGATTTAATGACGTATTTATTGATTGAAGATAAAGATTTAAAAACATTTAAAAGAAGCCGTTGCGCCGCAGGACACAAAGCAATGTGGCATGAAGACTGGAACGGATTACCGCCAGTTGAATTCTTAGAAAAATTACATCCGTATTTAGCACAGCTTCGCGGTAATTTATACGATGAAACTTATACATCAGATTTAGTTGCTGGAAATTTAAGCAAAGAATGGGCGGATCGTTTAGGGCTTTCAACAGAAACAGTTGTGGCTGTTGGAACTTTCGACGCACATTCTGGAGCAGTTGGAGCTAAAATTGGAGAAAATACTTTAGTTCGCGTTATGGGAACTTCAACCTGCGATATTTTGGTTGGTTCTTATGATGAAGTTGGAACAAAAACCGTTCGCGGAATTTGCGGACAAGTTGATGGTTCGGTTATTCCAGGTTTTATTGGTTTAGAAGCAGGACAATCTGCTTTTGGCGATTTATTGGCTTGGTACAAAGAATTATTGATGTGGCCGACAGAACATTTATTAGGTTCTTCATCTGTTTTAAATGAAGAACAAAAAGAAAAATTAAGAGAAGAATTCAGCGATAAATTAATTGTTGAATTAACGAAAGAAGCAGAGAAAATCCCAGTTTCAGAAAGTCTTCCAATTGCTTTAGACTGGATTAACGGAAGAAGAACTCCAGATGCAAACCAAGAATTAAAAAGCGCCATTTCGAACCTTTCTTTAGGAACAAAAGCACCTCATATTTTTAAAGCTTTGGTAAACGCAATCTGTTTCGGAGCAAAGAAAATTGTAGACCGTTTTGAAGAAGAAGGTGTAAAAATCGACAGCGTTATCGGAATTGGAGGGGTTGCCCGTAAATCTCCTTTTATCATGCAGACTTTGGCTAATGTTTTAAACAAGCCAATTAAAATTGCAGCTTCAGATCAGACACCAGCTTTAGGAGCGGCAATCTACGCAGCGGTAGCAGCAGGAATTTATCCAAATGTAATCGAAGCAAGTCAGAAAATAGGAAGTGATTTTGACGGAGAATATTTCCCTCAAACAGATAAAGTAGAAGCGTATCATAAACTGCTTTTAGCGTATGACCAATTAAGCGCTTTTGCAGATCCAAACATTAAAATTTCTCAAAATGAGTTCTCTTTATAAAGATTTAAAACAGGAATGTTATGAAGCCAATATGCAATTAAATGCATTGAATTTGGTGGTCTACACATTCGGAAACGTAAGCGCTGTCGACAGAGAAAATGGTGTTTTTGCCATTAAACCAAGCGGCGTTCCTTACGAAGATTTAAAACCTGAAGATATTGTAATTGTAGATTTTGATAATAACATTATTGAAGGAACAATGCGTCCGTCATCAGACACCAAAACGCACGCGTACTTATATAAAAACTGGCCAAATATTGGAGGCGTTGCACATACACACGCAACTTATTCAGTTGCCTGGGCACAATCGCAGCAAGATATTCCGATTTTCGGAACCACTCATGCCGATCATTTAACAGCCGATATTCCGTGCGCACCGCCAATGGCAGATCACTTAATTGAAGGAAACTACGAGCATAATACCGGAATTCAGATTTTGGATTGCTTCAAAGAAAAAAATCTTTCTTATGAAGAAGTAGAAATGGTTTTAATTGGAAATCACGGTCCGTTTGCCTGGGGAAAAAATGCTGCAAAAGCCGTTTACAACAGTAAAGTTCTGGAAGTAGTTGCCGAAATGGCGTACCTGACTTTACAAATAAATCCAAATGCACCAAGATTAAAAGATTCATTAATAAAGAAACATTACAACCGCAAACACGGAAAAGATTCGTATTACGGACAATGATGATTTTGTTTCAGGTTTCAGGTTTTTTTTGTTTCAAGTTGTTGGAACGTGAAAATTGGAACGTGAAACACCAAACAAGCAAAATAAAATAATAACATAACAATAAGATTTTCCGCATTTCAGAACCTGAAACCTGAAACAAAGAAAACTTGAAACAAAATAACAAAATGATAGACATTTCTCAAAAAGAAGTATGGTTTGTAGTAGGAAGCCAAGAATTATACGGTGAAGAAACATTAAGAAAAGTAGCAGAACACTCTCAGATAATTGCAAAAGGATTAGACGCTTCGTCTTCAATTCCGGTAAAAGTGGTTTATAAAGATGTGGTGAAATCTCCATCGCAAATTTTAGACGTTTGCTTGGCTGCAAACTCGGCTAAAAACTGTATTGGAATTATTGCTTGGATGCATACTTTCTCTCCGGCAAAAATGTGGATTGGTGGTTTGAGTATTTTGAAAAAACCATTATGTCATTTGCATACACAATACAATGCTGAAATTCCGTGGGGATCTATCGACATGGATTTTATGAACTTGAACCAATCTGCTCACGGAGATCGTGAATTTGGTTTCATCATGTCAAGAATGCGCAAAAAACGTAAAGTTGTTGTAGGACATTGGGAAGACGAAAGAGTTCAGAAAAAATTAGGAATCTGGTCAAGAGTGGTTTTAGGCTGGGACGAACTTCAAAACCTAAAAGTAGCTCGTATTGGAGATAATATGCGCGAAGTTGCCGTTACAGAAGGCGATAAAGTAGAAGCTCAGATTCGTTTTGGAGTTTCGGTAAACGGATACGATTCTTCAGATGTTACCAAGCATATTGAAAAAGTAACAGAAAAAGAATTAAACGATTTATTGGCTGTTTACGAACAATCATACACTTTAACCGATTCTTTAAAAGAAGGCGGTGCGCAAAGAAGTTCATTAGTTGAAGCAGCAAAAATCGAATTAGGATTAAGAGCTTTCCTTGAAGAAGGAGGTTTCGGAGCTTTTACAGATACATTTGAAAACCTTGGAGCTTGGAAACAATTACCAGGAATTGCTACACAAAGATTGATGGCCGATGGTTATGGTTTTGGTGGTGAAGGTGACTGGAAAACAGCTGCAATGGTAAGAGCTTTAAAAGTAATGAACATTGGTTTAGAAGGCGGAACTTCTTTCATGGAAGATTATACGTACCACTTCACACCTCAAAAATCTTATGTTTTAGGTTCTCACATGTTGGAAATCTGTCCTTCAATTGCAGATGGAAAACCTTCTTGCGAAGTGCATCCGTTAGGAATTGGCGGAAAGGAAGATCCGGCTCGTTTGGTGTTTAATTCGCCTGCTGGAGATGCAATCAATGTTTCTTTGGTAGATATGGGAACTCGTTTCCGTTTAATTGTAAACGAAGTAGAAGCAATTAAACCAATGGCAGAATTACCAAAATTACCAGTTGCAAGAGTTTTATGGGATTGTAAACCAAACCTTGATATCGCTGCAACAGCTTGGATTTTAGCTGGCGGTGCGCACCATACAGTTTACAGCCAGTCGTTAACAACAGAATATATGGAAGATTTTGCCGATATCGCCGGAATCGAATTATTGGTAATTGATGAAAAAACAACGGTAAGAGACTTTAAAGATAAAATTAATGCAAACGAGGCATACTATCATTTGTTTCAACACGGATTGTAGTCTGAGATACTAAGATGCTAAGTTGCTATGGTTCTAAGTTTTTGTTACTTTTAGCTTGCTGGGTAATAAATCACTTTGTGAATAAAACGAAGATAAAACGGATTTGCTAATGCAAAAGCGCAGATGAAAGGATTTTAATATTAAAAAATCTGTGTAAATCCGCGTCTTCGTGAAACGAATCTGTCTAATCCGCGTCAAAATATAGATTTTTTTACGCGTGACAATTATATTTAACATCTAATCATTTCAAAATAACCACAAAATTATCAAATATGAATATATTAAAACGTTGCGTTTTCGGTTTAAGCCTGTTAAGTCTGGCTGCAGTTTCAGTTCAATGTAAAAGCGATAAAAAAATGGATACTACAACAGTTTCTTCTGATGAAAAAGCTACAGTTACGATTGAAAAATCTTCTTATGGTACAACTGCTAAAGGAGAAAAAGTAGATAGTTATAAATTGAAAAACCAAAATGGGATGGAAGTAGACATCATCACTTTTGGCGGTAGAATTACAGATTTAAAAGTGCCTAATAAAGACGGCGTTTCTGAAAATGTTGTGATTGGATTTAATTCTTTGGCACAATATGAAAAAGAAAATCCTTTTTTTGGAGCTTTGATTGGAAGATATGGAAACCGAATTGCTAAAGGAAAATTCACTTTAGACGGAAAAGAATATTCGTTAGCAATCAATAATGCACCAAATGCTTTGCATGGTGGACCGCAAGGATATTTTAATGTTGTTTGGAAAGCCGATGAGGTGAAATCAGGAAACACAGCTTCTTTGAAATTATCATACTTAAGTAAAGATATGGAAGAAGGTTATCCTGGGAATTTAAAAGTTTTTGTAACGTATACGTTGACAAATGATAATCAGTTAGATGTTCTTTACGAAGCAACGACTGATAAGAAAACTGTTATAAATTTAACGCAGCATTCTTATTTCAATTTATCTGGAGATTTTACCAAAACAATCTTAGATCACGAATTGACATTAAATGCAGATAAATTAGTTCCTGTTGATGCAGATTTGATTCCGACAGGAAAATTAGAAAATGTGGCTGGTACACCTTTCGATTTCAGAAAACCAAAATTAATCGGAAAAGATATCAATGCTAAAAACGAGCAGTTAGAAAAAGGAAAAGGTTACGATCACTGCTGGGTTTTGAACAATCCTGAAAAAGGAAAAACAATCATTGCAAAAGTATATCACGCGCCAAGCGGAAGAGTTTTGGAAATGACAACAGATGAACCGGGAATTCAGTTTTACTCTGGAAATTTCCTTGACGGAACTCTGCCAATGCCAAACGGAGGAACTTTTGCGCACAGAACAGGATTATGTCTAGAAACAGAACATTATCCAGATTCTCCAAACCAGAAAAATTTCCCAACAACGGTTTTAAACCCGGGAGAAAATTATAAAACGAAAACAACTTTTAAGTTTTCAGTAAAAAAATAATTTTTAGAATTTGTTAATTAGTTCAATTCTCTAGAAAACCTCGAAAGTTATGCTTTCGAGGTTTTTTTATGATTGAAAGCTCCGCCACGAATTACATGGATTAGCACGAATCTCACAATTTCGACGAAAGAGAAATTTCCATAAAAAACTTTGCGACCTTGCGAGATTAAATAATCACAACTTATAAATCTTAACTTAGCAAGAGAAAAAAAAAGTAAAATGAAACATCTATTCAGAGCAGCGCTAAATTGGACTTCAAACAAAAATCAAAAAGAACCAGTTTCAAGATCTACTAAAAGCCATCAAATAAAAATTGAAGGAAAGCCAATTTTAAATGTCTCGGCAGCAAAAGCATTCAAAGGCGATCCATGCTTATACAATCCTGAAGATTTATTGTTGAGTAGTTTGGTCTCTTGCCACATGATGTCGTATTTATATGTCTGCTCTCAAAACGGAATAGAAGTTCTCGAGTATTCAGATAACGCCGAAGCAACGCTCGAAGTAAATCCAGATGGAAGCGGGCGTTTCGTTGAGGCAATATTACATCCAAAAGTTAAAATCTCAAATTCAGATCAAATTGAATTGGCTTTAAAATTACATCAAAAAGCAAATCAATTGTGTTTTATCGCAAATTCGTGCAATTTTCCTGTTTTGCATGAGGCTAGTTGTGAATTTTTCACCATATAAGTTATGTAAGTTCATTTAATAGTTTTTTCACTTCCTGCTTAAAGTTAATTATATAACTTATATGGTGAAAAAGATAACGTATAAAAACCAAAAAACCTCTTCCGTTAAGAAGAGGTTTTTGTACCCGGAGCCGGAGTCGAACCGGCACGGTTTCCCACAGGTGTTTGAGACCAGCGCGTCTACCAATTCCGCCATCCGGGCGTAGCAGACGAAAAATAAATCATAAATGACTTATTTAACGCAATAGAATGAAGTCATAAATGGCGTCATTCCTTTAACACGGTGCAAATGTAAAAAATAAAATTAAATCAACTACTAAAAATACTTAAATTTTTCCTTTCAGTGTCCAATAAATTTTCTAAATTTGCAGCTCGTTAAAACGAAGCACACACAACTAACTACACCCGAGGCATTTATATGCATTTTGCTTTACCAAAAATGGGAAGGCCAAATAATACAAGTGCAGCGGAGCAAAAACAACAAATTATAATGTCGCACCTAGAACCAGAAGCTAAAATTTTTGCTTGTTCACAAAGTGTTTATCTTGCAGAAAAAATTGCAAAAGAGTACGGAATTCCGTTAGGAAAAGTAACGATGTCAACGTATAGTGATGGAGAATTTCAGCCATCTTACGAAGAGTCAATTAGAGGTTTACGAGTATTCATCGTATGTTCTACTTTTCCAAGTGCAGATAATCTGATGGAATTGTTGTTAATGATTGATGCCGCAAAACGTGCATCTGCAAGACATATTACAGCTGTAATGCCTTATTTTGGTTGGGCAAGACAGGATAGAAAAGACAAACCAAGGGTTCCAATTGGAGCTAAATTAGTAGCAAACTTACTAACAGCTGCAGGAGCAACAAGAATCATGACAATGGATCTGCACGCAGACCAAATTCAAGGATTTTTTGAAAAACCAGTAGATCATTTATTTGCATCTACAATCTTTTTACCATATGTAGAAAGTTTAAAATTAGAAAATCTAACAATTGCATCTCCAGATATGGGAGGTTCAAAAAGAGCATATGCTTACTCTAAGTTTTTAGAATCAGATGTTGTAATCTGTTACAAACAAAGAAAAGCAGCCAACGTTATCGACACTATGGAGCTGATTGGTGAAGTAAAAGGACGTAACGTAATCTTGGTAGACGATATGATCGATACAGGTGGTACTTTAGCAAAAGCTGCCGACCTAATGATCGAAAAAGGAGCACTAAGCGTAAGAGCAATTTGTACACACGCTATTTTATCTGGCGGTGCGTATGAGAAAATCGAAAACTCGAAATTAACCGAGTTAATCGTAACAGATTCTATTCCGTTAAAGAAAGAATCTAACAAAATAAAAGTGGTAAGCTGCGCGCCTTTATTTGCTGAGGTTATGCAAATGGTTCACCACAATAATTCCATCAGTGGAAAATTCATTATGTAAAAGCAGTAAGCTTTAAGCCTTAGGCTGTAAGCATTGTTATACATTCTGAAAAAGCCTAAAGCTTATTGCTTAAAGCTTACAGCAAAATAGAATATTTATTTAATAACTATATTTTTTTACAATGAAATCGATTACAATTAAAGGATCAGAAAGAGAAAGCGTGGGCAAAGTGTCAACTAAAGCCTTACGTAATGCTGGAGCGGTTCCTTGCGTGTTATACGGAGGAAATCAAGCAGTACACTTCTCAGCAGACGCTGCAGCGTTCAAAAACTTGGTTTACACTCCAAATGCACACACAGTTGTGATTGAGCTTGGAAAAGGAAAATCATTCAATGCAATTTTGCAAGATATCCAAGTTCACCCAGTATCTGACAGAATTTTACACATTGACTTCTTCCAATTATTTGATGATAAAGAAATCACAATGGAAGTTCCTGTAAAAATCGTTGGTACATCTAAAGGTGTTCTTGCGGGTGGTGTTTTACGTTTAAACACTCGTAAATTAAAAGTTAAAGCTTTACCTAAAAATCTTCCTGATTTTGTTGAAGCTGACATCACTCCACTTGAAATGGGTAACAAATTATACGTTACTAAAGTTGGTGCTCCAGAATACAAAATTATGCACCCAGACAACACAGTTGTTGCTCAAGTAAGAATTTCTCGTGCTGCTATGAAAGCTGCTCAAGAAGCTGCAAAAGCTGCAAAAGCTCCTGCAAAAGGAAAGAAAAAATAATTTTTTTCAAATCAATACAAAAAGCATCAATCGAAAGGTTGGTGCTTTTTTTTTGAGGTTCTGAGAGGCTTAGGTTCTGAGGGGCTAAGTTTGTCTGTTTGCGTTTGTTTATTGATGTCAGGCTGAGCGGAGTCGAAGGCTTTAAAAGCAATTATCTAGTTCCTATATTCCACTAGCAATCTAATTATTTCTTAGAAGCAGAAACTTTTATTTATTTTAAGATCTAACAAACCTGCCATCCGCTATATCTTTTCCTGGCTAAAGAAGCCAGAAAAAGGATGTCGCTTCTGTCAGGGCTAGTAAGAACTGATCGTTTTTATCAGATATTGAATCGTTAAGATTTAATATGAAAAGTTTGTTACCAAGAAAAGCAACATAATAAGACTGTCAATAAGATATAGTACGGTTTAATTACCATTTAAAAATATAAGGAAACAAAGTATAAAAAAATCCGATTACATTACGTAATCGGATTTTTAGTTTTATTCTTATTTAAGAATCTAATCTTTGTTATTTTTTATCAGCTAATTGTTTTACCAAAGCTTTTAACTCTTCGATTTGAGTTTGTTGCTCTTTTATAGCATTAATTAAAACTGGAACCATTTCAGCATAGTTAACTCCAAGTGTTTTATTAGCGTCATCAGCGACATTTACAACTTCAGGTAAAATAGTTTGAACTTGCTGTGCAGATACTCCAATTTTTACTTTTCCGGTATTGTCTTCTTTCCAGTTGTATGAAATAGGATCAATTTTCAGAATATCAGCTAAGCCATATTTAAGAGGTGTAATATTTTTCTTCAAACGAATATCTGACGTTTGAATTGTACCGTTAACTGCGAAAACAGCTGCCCATCTATTTGTAGCTGTACCTAAATTTTGTGTACCACCCATTCTAGGATAAACATTCCCGTTTTCATCTATTGTCATTTGATCGGCTACATCCGATGTTCCAAATTTTAAATCACTCAATTTAGGTGTTGCTGTAGAACCTTTATAATAACTTGCAATTGTTGATAAAACAGTTAATACGCTACTGCTCGTATTTCCTCTCATACTTATTGATCCTAAGGCGTCTCCAGTTATTAAAGGAGCAGGAGATGCGGCAGAACCACGCTGTCTGTCAAAAATTATAGTAGGTGAATATGATGTTGGAGATGATGTATAAGTTGATATTCTAAAAATACTTCTATTGCTAATATCAGGAGCATCTTGTACCATATGTATACCTGCAACTGGTGAAGGCGTGCCTATACCAATATAGCCACTACCTCCTGCTATTCTCATTCTTTCAGTATTATTAGTTACAAAAGGTAAATCAATGTTGTCATTTGTACCAAGTGTTTTAATAGCGCCATTGCTGTTGCCATCTAATAACCAATTTTGAATAGGTGCCCAAACAATATTCCCTGTTTTATCAGTATTTAAAGTTGTATTGAAAGCACCAGGTATCATATTGATTTCCGCATTAGTAAGTGTTGCACCTACGCCATTTGTAATTTTAAGAACTGTAGGTGTTGTAGTAGTAAGATCTTTCTTTACAACATCAACTGTAATATCTGCGTCTAATACTTTACCGCTTCCTGTTACTGTAACTACAGAGCTTCCTGCTAACAAATTTCCTTTAGTTATTGTTTGTGGAACTGATGGCCCAGTTGCTCCAGTCGCACCCGTAGCCCCAGTTGCTCCAGTCGCACCCGTTGCTCCAGTCGCACCCGTAGCCCCAGTTGCTCCAGTCGCACCAGTTGCTCCAGTCGCACCAGTCGCTCCAGTTGCTCCAGTCGCTCCAGTTGCTCCAGTCGCTCCAGTCGCTCCAGTCGCACCAGTCGCTCCAGTTGCTCCAGTCGCACCAGTCGCTCCAGTCGCTCCAGTTGCTCCAGTCGCACCAGTCGCTCCAGTTGCACCAGTCGCACCCATTGCACCAGTTGCTCCAGTTGATCCAGTTGCCCCAGTTGCACCAGTCGCTCCAGTTGCTCCACTCGCACCAGTTGCACCAGTCGCTCCCGTTGCACCAGTTGCACCAGTCGCTCCCGTTGCACCAGTTGCACCAGTCGCTCCAGTTGCTCCAGTTGCACCAGTCGCTCCCGTCGCACCAGTCGCTCCAGTTGCTCCAGTTGCACCAGT
>NZ_LMJL01000007.1:659046-689545 GCF_001429295.1 Flavobacterium sp. Root935
ACCCGTTGCTCCAGTCGCACCCGTTGCACCAGTTGCACCAGTCGCTCCATCTGCTCCAGTTGCACCCGTTGCTCCAGTCGCACCCGTAGCTCCAGTCGCACCAGTTGCACCAGTTGCACCAGTCGCCCCTGTCGCACCAGTTGCCCCAGTTGCTCCAGTTGCACCAGTTGCACCAGTTGCACCAGTCGCTCCAGTTGCTCCCGTCGCACCAGTTGCACCAGTTGCACCAGTTGCACCAGTCGCCCCAGTTGTACCAGTCGCCCCTGTCGCACCAGTTGCCCCAGTTGCCCCAGTTGCCCCAGTCGCCCCTGTCGCACCAGTTGCCCCAGTTGCTCCAGTTGCCCCAGTTGCTCCAGTCAATCCTGTTGGACCAGTTGCTCCCGTCGCTCCATTATGACCATTAATAGGAGTCCAAGTACCATCTGAATTTTGTACATAAACTGTATTAGTTATTTTATCAGTATAAATATTAATATTTTTACCTGGATAACCTGGATCGCCTTTTTTACCTGGGATACCATTGCCTTCTGCTGTTCCTATACCGGTTCCTTCTCCAGAAACTGCAATTCTATACCATTTATCGACATACCAGTAATAATAGCCTGGAGTTATATCTGAAATTGTTTCAGTATTAAAAACCAGTAAACTATTAACATTTCCATTTTTAATTGTTGTGGCATCTGTAGATCCTGTTAAAGGAACTCGAGGAATTAAAATCCCTTTATCTGAAGCAACAACTTCTAGCTGTGTTGATGCATTTGGCTTCAGTGTTCCAATACCTACCTGAGAGTAGGCACCGTAACTGGCTAGCACAAAAAGCAAAGGAAGAAATTTGTTTTTCATAGCGTATTCTTTTAATTATCGGGGATTTAGATATTTAGTTTGACCCCTTTTTTGAATGTGCAAATTTCTTTTTATGTTCAACGAGATTTTACCCCAAGATGTTTTTTTTTNGATTTAATACTAGAGAAAATTATTATTGCAAAGGATTTAATTTCCCAATTAAGTTTATTTTTGCAACATGATAAAATGGATAATAAAACTGTTTTCATCAACACCAAAAGAAGAGAACATAGATAATATGAAAAAATATTTAATCGTAGGATTAGGAAATATCGGAGCCGAATATGTAAACACTAGACATAATATCGGATTTAAAGTGCTTGATTTTTTAGCTAAAAAAGAAGGTCTATCATTTAAAACTGTAAAACTCGGTTCAATGGCAGAATATAAGTTTAAGGGAAGAACTTTTTTTCTTTTAAAACCAAACACTTATATGAACTTAAGTGGTAAAGCCGTAAAATATTGGATGGACAAAGAAAATATTCCATTAGAAAATATTCTTGTGATTACAGACGATCTAAATCTGTCTTTTGGAACCATTAGAATCAAACCAAAAGGAAGCGACGGCGGGCATAACGGACTTAAAAATATTAATTTAGTTCTTAATACACAGCAATACACTCGTTTTAGATTTGGTATAAGTGATCAATTTAAAAAAGGGCAGCAAATAGATTATGTTTTAGGAGAGTGGAATGAAGAAGAAGAGTCAAAATTACCAGAACGTTTAGAGACTTCGGCAGAAATTATCAAAACTTTTGGAACAGCAGGATTGGAAAATACCATGACTACTTTTAATGGAAAATAAAGATTTACAAGTATTTAACTTCTTAAAAAGCAATTTATCGATTAATTAAATTGAATTATAACGAAATAGTATTTTCTATTCCAAAGTTAAATGTCTAAATTTGGAATAAATTATTATAAACCATAAAAATCCTAATATCATGGCTTTTGAATTACCACAATTACCTTATGCATATGACGCATTAGAACCACATATTGATGCTCGTACAATGGAAATCCACCATACTAAACATCACAATGCATATACGACAAATCTTAATGCGGCTATCGCTGGAACAGATTTAGAAGGAAAAACAATCGAGAATATCTTGATTAACTTAGATAAATCTAATGCGGCAGTTCGTAATAATGGTGGAGGTTTTTACAACCACAATTTATTCTGGACAGTAATGTCTCCAAACGGAGGTGGATTACCAACAGGAGATTTATTGGAAGCAATTGAAGCTTCTTTTGGATCATTTGATGAATTTAAAGCAAAATTTGCTAAAGCTGGTGCTACGCAATTCGGTTCAGGATGGGCTTGGTTAACAGTTCAAAAAGGAGGGAAATTAGAAGTTGTAGGTACTCCAAATCAAGATAATCCATTAATGCCAGAAGTTGCTGGAAACGGTGGAACTCCAATCTTAGGAATGGATGTTTGGGAACATGCTTACTACTTAAACTACCAAAACAGAAGACCAGATTATATTGAAGCTTTCTTTAGTGTAATTAACTGGACAGAAGTAGCTAGAAGATTTGCTTTAGACAAATAGTCTATTCAAAGAAAATAGAATAAGAAAAAACGGATGATCGAAAGATTATCCGTTTTTTTTTTNATCTTTTTTCTCTTCTAAAAAAATAAAAAAGGTGGAATTTCTTCCACCCTTTTTGCCCCAAATCTACCATATACTTAACCTACTAATGTTATGGTGTAGTAAATATATAGAAGGTAGTTTTGTAAAAAAAACTTTTCAGATGAAAGGTAAGTAAATCCGATAAATGGAATGTAATTAATTGATTTTGTTAGATTTATTACAATAAAAAAGGTGGAATCTCTTCCACCTTTTTTGCCCCAAATCTACCATAAACTTAACCTACTAATGTTATGGTTTAGTAAATGTATGGAAGGTAATTTTGCAAAAAAAACTTTTTAGATAAAAGGTAAGTAAATCCGATAAATGGAATAATCTGTTGTGATGTAAATACTTAAGTGTATTAACGAATAAAAAATCGGATTTTAATAAGCTTTTTTTTTGCCCCAATTTATTATAAACTTAATGTACTAATGTCTTTGAATATATGTATGGAAAGTGTTCTCTGAAAAAACTTTGTAGTTAAAGGGAATAATTCGATCAAGATAAAGGTAATCTCTTGTTGTAGAAATATTTGAGTTTATTCCAATAAAAAAGGTGGAATTTCTTCCACCCTTTTTGCCCCAAATCTACCATAAACTTAACCTACTAATGTTATGGTCTCTCAAAAGTATTGTAGCTTTTCAATTTCACCAAACAAACAGGATGAACGGCAAAAAAAACCGATGAAATGCACTATTTAACCTTTTGTTAATACTTTTTTAATAAGCTCGAGCGTCTTTTCCTTCGTAAAAATTCATAAAAGCACGATTTACAACTCTATTTCCGCCAGGAGTTGGGTAGTCTCCAGTAAAGTACCAGTCACCTAAATTTTTAGGACAAGCTTTGTGAAGATCTTCTACAGTTTGGAAAATAATTTTCACTTCAGCATTGATTTCTGGAGAGCTTAACATTTCTGCAATTTTATCTGAAATCTCCTCATCTGTAAATTGATCGTAAATTTCTGTTACATAATTTACAACATCAGAATCTGAGAAATTTTCTTGTGCTTTACATTTAGTATAAACTTCATCTACAATATGGTATAAGTTTCTTTCTTTTAATAAAGCAAGTGCTGCTCTAAAGGCAACTAAACCTTCTAGTTTTGCCATATCAATTCCGTAACAATCTGGGTAACGAATTTGAGGTGCAGATGAAACAATAACAATACGTTTTGGTTTTAAGCGATCCATCATTTTAATGATGCTCATTTTTAATGTAGTACCACGAACAATACTGTCGTCGATAATAACTAAGTTATCTTCTGGTTTAATTACGCCATATGTAACATCGTAAACGTGAGCTACTAAATCATCACGACTGCTGTCTTCTGTAATAAAGGTTCTAAGTTTAGCATCTTTAATAGCAACTTTCTCTGTACGTATTTTTACAGCTAAAAGCTCCTGAAGTGTTTCGGCAGTCAGTGTATTTCTGTTTTCTAAAATATAATTGTTTTTTCTCTGATTCAAGAAATCCTGTGCAGCTTCAACTAAACCATAAAATGAAGTTTCAGCAGTATTTGGAATATAAGAGAAAACAGTATTGTCTGTATCGCTGTCAATTGCTTTAAGAACAGCAGGTAAAATTAATTTCCCTAAATTTTTACGTTCTTGATAAATTTCAGCGTCACTTCCTCTAGAAAAATAAATTCTTTCAAACGAACAAGCTTTTTTAACGGTTGGTTCCAAGATTTGATTCATAGAAACTTTACCGCTTTTCTTAATGATTAAAGCATTTCCTGGTTCAATTTCCTGAACGCTTTCAAAAGGTACATTAAATACAGTTTGAATAACTGGTCTTTCAGAAGCTACAACAACTACTTCGTCGTCTTGGTAAAAATAAGCTGGACGAATTCCTGCTGGATCTCTAAAAACAAAAGCATCACCGTGGCCCAATAAACCAGCCATTGCGTAACCTCCATCTAAATTTTTAGCTGAACGAGCTAATATTTTAGCAATATCCAAACGCTCAGCAATTACTGGAGAAGCTTCTCTTTTTGAGTAACCTTCTGTTTTACAGTCTTGATACAATTGCATTACTTCTTTGTCTAAGAAATGACCAATTTTTTCCATTACCGTAACAGTATCTGCCATTTCTTTTGGATGTTGTCCAAGTTCAACTAGATTTTCGAAAAGTTCTTTAACATTGGTCATGTTGAAGTTTCCTGCCAAAATCAAATTGCGGTGCATCCAGTTGCTTTGACGTAAAAATGGGTGAACGCTTTCGATGCTGTTTTTTCCAAAAGTTCCGTAACGAACGTGTCCTAAAAACAATTCGCCAACATAAGGAATTTGTGATTTTATTTTATTGATGTCGTCACCAATTTCAGGCTGTGCTTTTAATTCTTCGCTGATTCTCTCATTGATTTGTTTAAAAACATCTTGTATCGGCTGTGCATGATTCGAACGAACTCTGCTGATGTAGCGTTGTCCAGGTTCAACATCCAATTTAATGCTTGCAAAACCAGCACCGTCTTGTCCACGGTTGTGCTGTTTTTCCATCATTAAATACATTTTCTGAATTCCGTAGAAAGCAGTTCCGTATTTTTCTTTATAATATTCAAGCGGTTTAAGAAGTCTAACTAAGGCTATACCACATTCGTGTTTTAAAGCGTCGCTCATTGTTTCTTGTATTTGTGTTGTTGTAAGTTGTGTGTATTAACGTAATAAAAAAGCCCCGGTTTATCGAGGCTTTTGCGCATTATATTTCTATGTCAAACTGAGTTAACGACTTAAATTGCTGTAATCGAATCGCTACTTCTGCTTTACTTAATGTTTCCATCCTTTCAGTTCCAAATTTCTCTACGCAGAACGAAGCTAAATTTGAACCGTAAATAATTGCATTTTTCATGTTGCCAAACGAAATGTTTTCGCTTTGCGCAATAAATCCTGAGAAACCACCTGCAAAAGTGTCTCCAGCTCCAGTTGGATCAAAAACCTCTTCTAATGGTAGGGCAGGTGCAAAGAATACTTCTCTGTTGTGGAATAAAAGTGCTCCGTGTTCTCCTTTTTTGATCACCACATATTTTGGTCCCATATCTTGGATTTTGGCAGCAGCTTTTACTAATGAATATTCACCAGAAAGTTGTCTTGCTTCTTCGTCATTGATTGTAATAACATCTACACGTTTAATAACGTCTAATAATTCAGGAAGAGCGCAGTCCATCCAAAAGTTCATTGTGTCTAAAACAACTAATTTTGGTTTTTTCTCCATTTGATCTAAAACACTGCTTTGTACCAACGGATGTAAATTTCCTAACATCACAACATCAGCATCTTTATAGTTTTGAGGAACTTTTGGCTGAAAATCAGCTAAAACGTTTAACTCAGTAACCAATGTATCTCTAGAGTTTAAATCGTTATGATACAATCCGCTCCAAAAAAACGTTTTACCGCCTTTTACAATTTCGATACCAGAGATATCAATATTTTTTGAAGTTAATAAATCTAAATGTTCTTGAGGAAAATCGTCGCCAACTACAGAAACTATGGCCGATTGCAAGTTAAAAAATGAAGCTGATAAACCAATATACGTTGCAGCACCACCTAATATTTTATCTGTTTTTCCGAAAGGAGTTTCGATCGCGTCGAAAGCAACTGTTCCAACAATCAATAATTTATTCATTTTATGAATTTCGAATTAGGGTGCAAAGATACTCTATAAGTTACAATATTGCAACGGTTTAGGTTCTCAAAATTTTCTTAAAAAAATAATATCGATTTCGGATGTAATTATATTGTAAATGAGTGAATTATATTTGATTTAATAGAGTGCTTAAAATATGATTTCCAGATTTAAATTGCAAGTTTTATTTTTGAAATATATCTAATTTTATCTGAGCTTTTAAAACAAGTAGTTTTTCTTTTTCAGATTAAAACGGGAATATTTTTTTGAGTATGATTGGCCTTATTTATTTTATGCTTTTAATCCATTTGATGGCATCCTTCATAGGTTCTTCAGCGTCTGAAAATGCGGTATTGTGACCCAAGTTTGGAAATAATTTATATTCATAATGTTTTCCTTTAGATTTTAATACATCAAGATATTCGATTGATAGCTTTACCGGGACTTGAATATCTTTACCGCCAAAAATCCAGATTCCTGGAATCGATAATTTAGCTAGAATGTCTTTGGGATCTGTATCAATAAACTCATATTTATCAGGGTCATTGAATACATGTTTTCTTGCCTCTTCTTCCGAGTGTGTATTCCAGAAATTTTGATCTCCATTGGTGAAAAATTGAAATCTCAATTGTTCTTTAACCGTTATAAGAGCGCCACTAAATATTGTCATAAATTTAACTTTGTTATTTTTCTCTGCGGTCAATGGAATTATCCATCCAGCTTGACTGCCTCCTATTAAACCTATTGATATTTGATCATTTGATAAATATTTAGACAGACTATTTACGGCAGCACTGGCATCTAAAGACAAAAGATTTAGATTGGAGAAATCAACATTATTAGTTCCTACTTCAGGTCCGGCATATACACCGCCTGATTCTCCGACTCCGCGTTTGTCATACGTTAAAACTGCAATTCCATTGCTGGCTAGAGTTACAGCGAAGTTTGTCATTCTTTTTTCTTGTCCAGATCCATGAATAATTACAACGGCTGCCTGTATTTTTTTAGGTGTAAAAATAGTACCAGCGAGTGAAATTCCTTCACTAACAAATTTTATTTCCTTCTTAGTAAAGGCTGGCTGGATTGCTGATGCATAACCAGTAACAAAAAACAACAACAATAAAAGAGCATAGCTGCATGTTTTTTTTGCTCTTAAAAAGTGTTTGAAAACTAACTTTTCTTTTTTCATTTTTATAGTTGATATTTCTTATCAAAATAATTCTTTAAAACGCCAACCTGAATCAAAATCATAAAAGGAACAATTAAAACAGCATACATTATATTTTTGGAGAAATGAATTCCCGAAAACGCAGTTGTAATTTTGTCTGTATAGACTTTCCCAATTTCCAAATTGTTTTCTGAAACTGAAAAGAAAGATAAATAAATTACCAACGCAACTATGGCAATTACAATGAAAATCCAAACAGGTTTAGAAATTAAAGGCTTGTATGTTTTAAGTTTTCTTTCTTCTAAAACCAGAACTTCAGCCATAATTTTTGAAGTAAAATCTATTGATGGTGACTGCAGTTTGTCTTCAGCCATCATTTTATCAATAAGGTGTTCTATGTTTTTATCGCTCTCTTTCATAACATTCTATTATTTCTGGTTCTAACTGCTGTCTCAAAATTACGGCTAATTTTTGTCTGCTTCTAAATAATTTTACTTTCGCATTGTTTGCCGATATATTCATGATTTTTCCGATTTCTTCCAAATTCTGATCATCAAAATAAAATAAAGTCAAAAGGAAATTTTCGTCACTTGGTAATAAATTTAAACATTTTTGAATCGTCTGCTTTCGTTCTTTTTCTTCCAAAGCGCTCAAAACATTGTCCATCGTTTTAATTAAATGGGAAGAAAAATCATCTATAGAAATATTTAAATCGTCTTTTTTACTTTTCTTCAATCTGTCGAGGCAGGTATTATAAGCAATTTTATAAATCCATGTTGAAAATTTAGAATCGCCTTTAAATTTAGAAAGAGAACTATAGATCTTGATGAAAGTATCTTGTGCAACTTCTTCTGCCTCCTCTCGGTTTTTAACCATTTTGAGTGCCAAAGTAAAGATCATATCTTTGTAACGATCTACAAGAACGGCAAACGAATTGGTGTCGCCTTGAAGAACTTTGTCGATATAATGTTGATCATTTATTGTACTCATATTATATAGGACGACAGTTTGTATGTTTAGGTTACAAGAATTTTAAAAAATAAATTTCAATTTTTAAACTCCAAATTCCAATTGGCTTTCTGAACTTGGCCAAAGTTTAAAAACTTTGACCAAGTTTGTACCGTGAAAATACATTCAAAATTAACTGATTATCAGTGTATTTTGGGATTTGGGATTTAAAAATTAAAATTTTTCACTAAAACTTGTAACCTGAATTTGGAAAGCTTCGTCATATGGAGTATCAATCAATTAAAAACGTAAATATTATGGACAAAATTTTTATTCCAATCAGCTTTTTTTTAATGATCTTCGGGATCGTTTATTTAATTTATTCAACTAGAAACAGAGAACGTTTGGCGCTTATCGAGAAAGGTGTTGATGCCAGTATTTTTATGCAGGGAAAAGGAAGCGGAGTTCCAGCTTGGAAAATCTTCGTTGTAAATCTAGCATTCTTATTAATAGGAAGCGGAGTAGGGATCTTTATTGCCTTATTGATTACCACCTATACATCTTTGAATGACGGAGCAGTTTATCCTTCAATAATTTTCATAATGGCAGGTATCGGACTTTTAACTGGATTTAAAACAGCAAAAGATTTAGACAAAGAATAAATAAGAGTTTAAGTTAGTATAAAAAAACGCATCAACTATTGATGCGTTTTTTTATTCTTTAGATCCTATAGTTTCGTAGTAAACATCTACAGAAAGTTTGGGCTGCATAGATGCCATTACGGCAAGTTCATCGCAGCGTTCGTTTTGCGGGTGATTGTTGTGGCCTTTTATCCACTTAAAGTCAACTTGATGTTTTCTATACACAATTAAAAAGCGTTTCCATAAATCAGGATTTTTTCTGCCGGCAAATTTCTTTTTTTCCCAGCCTAAAACCCATTTTTTTTCTACAGAATCAACGACATATTTAGAATCAGAAATTACAAGGACTTTCATATTTGGCTTTTTCAGTTTTTCTAAACCGACAATTACAGCCAAAAGTTCCATTCTGTTATTAGTAGTAAGCCGAAAACCTTCGTAAAATTCTTTTTTATGCGGTGTTCCAACTAATTCCATGACTACGCCGTAACCTCCGTTTCCAGGATTTCCTTTTGCTGCGCCATCTGTATATATATGTACTTCGTGAGTCATTTATTAGGGTGTAGATTTTAGATTTTAGATTGCAGATTTCTGCGACCTAAAAATTGGAATTTGGAATTTAAATTTTGGAATTTGAATCTTCCAGAATTTTATGGATAATTTCAGGAAAATGTGTTTGCTCTAGCTCATGAATCTTTTCTGCAACAGTTTCTGGTGTGTCTTCGTCTGTTAAGGATACATTTGCTTGAAAAATAATACCGCCCTCATCATAATTTTCATTTACATAATGAATAGAAATTCCAGTTTCTTTTTCTTTATTATTTACTATAGCCCTGTGAATGTGCATGCCGTACATACCTTTACCGCCATATTTAGGTAAAAGTGCAGGATGGATATTTATTATTTTATTTGGATATTGTTCGATTATGTTTTCAGGAAATTTCAATAAAAAACCTGCAAGTACGATCAAATCTGGGTCGATTTTTTGTATTTTTTGTAATAAATTTCGTTCTAAAAGTTCGTTTTTTGAGAAGATTTCGACAGGAATTTGATGATTTTTTGCTCTGTCAATAACTTTTGCTGAAGCATTATTTGTAAAAACTGAAACAACCTTTGCAATTTCAATGTTCGAAAAATATTTTATAATGTTCTCTGCGTTAGTTCCTGATCCTGAGGCAAAAACGATAATTTTTTTCATAATAGAATTTATTTTGAGAATGCAAAAAACGGAATAAAAAACGAAAATAAATAGCTTTAAAAGACCTTTCTTGAAATTAATTTTATAAATTAGTGTCACATTTATAAACTAAATAGTTGTTTTAAAATAAAGTTTTTTATTTTTGCCAACAAATTAAATTCTAAAATTAAAGATTATGTCAGACATTGCATCAAGAGTAAAAGCGATTATCGTAGACAAATTAGGTGTTGACGAAAACGAAGTTGTAACAGAAGCAAGCTTCACTAATGATTTAGGAGCTGACTCATTAGACACTGTTGAGCTTATTATGGAATTCGAAAAAGAATTTGATATTCAAATTCCAGACGATCAAGCAGAAAACATTGCTACTGTTGGTCAAGCTATTTCTTATATCGAGGAAGCTAAAAAATAATAATACCACACCCGAATTTTAAAAATTCCAAATTTGAATATCCAAATTCCAAAATTGGAGTTTGTTTTTTAAAAATAGAAATTTTTAAAAGTCGGGTGTTATTATTTTTTTAAATTTAAATTTCGATTGATTTTCAATCAAAAAGATATATTTATATTGTAATTCCCATGGCTCTTAAGTAACAATAAGTTAAGAAAGCGTGGGTTTTATTTGTTTAAAGTACAAAATACATATTTATGGCATTAAGGCGAGTTGTTGTAACAGGATTAGGTGCACTTACTCCTATCGGGAATAATATCCAGGATTATTGGAATGCACTTGTGAATGGGGTTAGCGGAGCGGCTCCTATAACATATTATGATACAGAAAAGCATAAAACGAAATTTGCCTGCGAAGTAAAAAACTTCAACATTGAAGATTACATGGATCGTAAGGAATCTCGTAGATTAGATAAATTTGCGCAATATGCAATTGCTGCCAGTGATGAAGCTATTAAAGATGCTGGAATTACTAATGATAATGTAAACAAACAAAGAGTTGGTGTTATCTGGGGAGCAGGAATTGGAGGTTTAGAAACTTTCCAAGACGAAGTTATGTATTATGCTAAAGGTGATGGAACTCCAAAGTTCAATCCGTTTTTTATCCCTAAAATGATTGCCGATATCGCTCCTGCGCATATTTCTATGCGTAATGGTTATATGGGACCAAATTATACTACGGTTTCTGCTTGCGCATCTTCTGCAAATGCATTAATCGACGCTTTCAACTACATTCGTTTAGGAATGTGCGATGTTATTGTTTCTGGTGGTTCTGAAGCTGCAGTTACAATTGCAGGTATGGGAGGATTTAGTTCAATGCACGCTTTATCTACAAGAAACGAAAGTCCAGAAACGGCTTCAAGACCTTTTGATGCAACCAGAGATGGTTTCGTTTTAGGAGAAGGAGCAGGAGCTTTGGTTCTTGAAGATTACGAACATGCTAAAGCCAGAGGTGCTAAAATTTATTGTGAAATTGGCGGTGGCGGAATGTCGTCTGACGCTTACCACTTAACTGCACCACACCCAGAAGGAATTGGAGTAATTGCCGTAATGGAAAATACTTTGAGAGATGCTGGAATGAACCCAGAAGATGTAGATCACATTAATACTCACGGAACTTCTACTCCATTAGGAGACGTTGCTGAGTTAAAAGCGATCAGTAAAGTTTTTGGAGAACATGCTAAAAACATCAACATCAACTCAACAAAATCAATGACAGGACATTTACTTGGTGCTGCTGGAGCTATTGAAGCAATTGCTTCGATCTTAGCAATGCAACACGGAATTGTTCCTCCAACGATTAACCATACTGTTGTTGACGAAAATATTGATCCATCATTAAATCTTACTTTAAACAAACCTCAAAAACGTGAGGTAAATGTTGCAATGAGTAACACATTTGGTTTTGGTGGACACAATGCTTGTGTATTGTTTAAAAAACTAGTTGACTAATTTCTGTATATGAATATTATCAAAAAAATATTTTCTAAATCCCGTTCTCTAGAAGACGGGATTTTTTTTGACACTATTCAGAAAATTCTTGGTTTTCAGCCTTCTAGCATCGATTTTTATAAGAGAGCTTTTACGCATCGCTCTTCTAATAAACTGGATCCAAATGGGCATCCTATTAATTACGAACGCTTGGAATTTTTAGGAGATGCGATGTTAAGTGCCGTAATTGCTGCACATTTATTTAATAAAGCCCCAAATGGAGATGAAGGTTATTTAACCAAAATGCGCTCAAAAATTGTAAGCCGCGAACATTTGAATGAATTAGGTAAAGATTTAAACTTAGTACAGTTTGTAGAAAGTAAAGTGCCAATTCAGCACTTTGGCGAAAACATTCATGGTAATATTTTTGAATCTCTTATTGGAGCAATTTATTTAGATAAAGGCTATTCTTTTTGTGAAAAATTCATACAGAAAAGAGTAGTAACTCCTTATGTCGATATTGCTCGACTTGAAGGAAAAGTTATAAGTTATAAAAGTCTTGTTATTGAATGGTGTCAAAAAGAAAAAAGAGTTTTTCATTATGATATTTTTGAAGATAACGGTATAGACGGACAGCGTTTATTTGGTGTTAAACTTAGTATTGACGACAAAGTAGTTGCGAGAGCGAGAGCAACTTCAAAAAAGAAAGCCGAAGAGAAAGCATCTCAAAGAGCTTACTTTGCGTTTCAAGAAAAAATTGACAAGAAATAGCTGCAAAAATGTTGTAAGTATCACAATGCTACAACGTTTTCGTTTATAATTTAACAAAACAACCATGTTATAACCGTTGAAGCTCCGTTTAGAAATAGTATATTTACAACTTGATTTTTCAAGACATGGCTATTCATAGATTGGATTTAGACGAATTTGACGAAATTGATTATTATTTAATGGCAATTCATACTTCATTAGAAGATTATCGATTAGCCTATTTTATAAATAAAATCCTTCCGATAAACTTAAGTAAGAGCAAAAACGAGATTCATGCTCAGACTAAGGAAGGAGAAGCAAATTTTTCGAGATTCTATTATTATGATTCTGAAAAAGCTGTTTCCTGGAATTTAATTCAGAATAAAAATGAAATCATTTCTGTGAGTACGAATGATTTTCAGAATTTGTTTTCTAATGAAACAAGTGAGGTTTCGACAACAATTCATTTACTTCCTGAATTTAAAAAAGTCGATTTTTTCCTGAAAATAGACAATAGCGAAGAGGCGCTTAATTTTTCAGAAATTCAACAAAAACTAAATACCATTGAAAGTATTGCAGCTATTTATGCTGTAGATACAGATAAAATAAAATCAAAAAACAATCTAATTTTTTAAAAAAAATGTTAACAAACAAGAAAACCAAAATTGTTGCTACACTTGGCCCGGCTTGTAGTACAAGAGAGATCATCAAAGATATGATCGATGCAGGGGTTAATGTGTTTAGAATCAATTTTTCGCATGCAGATTACGAAGGAGTAAAAGAAAAGATTAATATTATTAGAAGCCTTAACGATGAGTTTGGTTACACTACAGCAATCTTAGGAGATTTGCAAGGACCAAAACTTAGAGTAGGTGTAATGGAAGAAGGTACTGTAGTACATGATGGTGATGAAATCACTTTTACAACTGCAGAAGATATTATTGGAACATCGAAAAAAGCCTTCATGAAATATCAAAATTTTCCAAATGATGTTAACGTTGGAGAGCGTATCTTGCTTGACGATGGTAAACTTATTTTCGAAATTGTTTCTACAGATAAAAAAAGTGAAGTTGTTGCTAGAGTTATCCAAGGTGGAGAATTAAAATCTAAAAAAGGAGTTAATCTTCCAAACACAAAGATTTCTTTACCAGCTTTAACTGAAAAAGATATTGCCGATGCGATTTTCGCAATTGAGCAAAGAGTGGATTGGATTGCGCTTTCGTTTGTAAAAACACCACGCGATTTACAAGACTTACAAGAATTAATCGCAAAGCATTCTGACGTTAAAATTCCAATTATTGCTAAAATTGAAATGCCGGAAGCTCTTGAGAACATGGATAAAATTGTAGCGTATTGCGATGGTTTAATGGTTGCTCGTGGAGATTTAGGTGTTGAACTTCCTGCTCACGAAGTACCATTGGTTCAAAAAGATTTGATCCGCAGAGCAAAAACAGCTAGAATTCCTGTTATTGTTGCAACTCAAATGATGGAGACAATGATTACAAGTTTAACTCCAACAAGAGCAGAAGTTAATGACGTTGCTAACTCAGTAATGGACGGAGCAGATGCTGTAATGTTATCTGGAGAAACTGCTACAGGAAATTATCCAGTACAAGTAATTCAAAAAATGGCACAAATTTGTGAGGCTGTGGAGAATTCACCACTAATCCAAGTTCCACAAAATACTCCGCAAATTAAAACAAAACGTTTTGTTACTAAAACAGTTTGCCACCAAGCAGCTTTATTAGCAAATGAAATCGAAGCTAAAGCAATATGTACTTTAACAAACAGCGGTTATACAGCTTTCCAAATTTCAGCTTGGAGACCAGCTTCTGCTCATATTTTAGTATTTACTTCAAACAGAAGAATCTTAACACAATTGAATTTATTATGGGGAGTTAAATCTTTCTACTATGATAATGAAGAAAGTACAGATGATACTGTAACAGATGTAAATCAAATTGCAGTTGAAAAAGGTTATGCACAAAAAGGAGATTATTTAATTAATCTTGCTGCAATGCCAATCAAAGAAAAAGGAATGGTTAACACTATGAGAGTTTCTGAAATAGAGTAAATTATTCTATACATATATTTAAAAGCCGCTTGATTCAAGCGGCTTTTTTTGTTTTAAATCTTTTACTTACACATTTTTCACCTCTGGCTACAAATATTTCTGTCTAATAGAATTAATTAATAGTCATTTTTACTATATGTAAAAAAAGCGTTTTCTTCTATTTTTCATTTATCATTTTTATAAAAATGATGCTTTTTGTTGCAAATTCCTCATTTATGTTGTTTCATTTTATAAAATGAAACAAGCTCTCGCCAAATAAATACAATTATTCGCTCATTTATTAGCTAATTTTGAGAAGCTTAAAAAAAAGTTAAAAAAACATCTCAAGTTTCTGGAATAAATCTTCCAAGCCATATCAAAAAAATATACTCCATTAATAAGTTTTTGAAAGCAGCATTTTACCCATTTTTCTTTCGGATTTACAAACTCATATAAATAACAAGATCATTAACGAATTTTTTTTATCATGAAACAGAGTAAACTTAAAAATGCCATAATGCTTTTTGCATTTGTGTGCTTCACGATTCTTCAGGTGAAAGCTCAAGACAATAAAAAACCAAATATTCTGATTCTTTGGGGAGATGATATTGGAACATCTAATATTAGTGCTTATAGTGACGGATTGATGGGGTATACAACGCCTAATATTGACCGTATAGCTAATGAAGGAATTCGATTTCTTCACTATTATGGAGAACAAAGTTGTACAGCAGGTCGTGCGGCTTTTATTACGGGACAACATGGAATACGGTCTGGATTGACTAAGGTTGGTATTCCAGGTGCTCCAATGGGAATGAATCAACTAGATCCTTCTATTGCTGTTGCATTAAAACAGCTTGGTTATGCAACAGGGCAATTTGGAAAAAATCACTTAGGAGATCGTAATGAAAGTCTTCCAACTGTTAATGGTTTTGATGAGTTTTTAGGAAACCTATATCACTTAAATGCAGAAGAAGAACCAGAATTGCCTGATTATCCGAAAGATCCAAAATTCCTTTCAGGATTTGGACCAAGAGGAGTTTTAAAATGTTTTGCTTCAGATAAAGATGATCCCACAGTTGATCCTCGTTTTGGTAAAGTTGGAAAACAAAGAATAGAAGACACTGGACCTCTTACTAAAAAAAGAATGGAAACTATCGATGAAGAAACAGTTGCTGCTACCATCGATTTTATGAAAAGACAAAAAGATGCCGGTAAACCATTTTTTATTTGGTGGAATGCTACGCGTATGCACTTACGTACTCACGTTAAAGCAGAACATAGAGGTAAATTTAAATATGGGGATAGTGAGTATATTGATGGTATGATTGAGCACGACGGTCAAGTTGGACAAATACTTGATGCTCTGAAAGAAATGGGATTAGAAGAAAACACTATCGTTGTATATTCTACAGATAATGGACCGCATAGTAATACTTGGCCTGATGGTGGTACAACTGCATTTCGTTCAGAAAAAAACACCAATTGGGAGGGTGCATTTAGAGTTCCTTGTGTTGTGCGCTGGCCAGGCGTAATCAAGCCAGGCCAGGTAACAAACGAATTAATGAGCCATAACGACTGGTTTCCCACTCTTGTTTCTGCTGCAGGTGAGCCAGACATTGTAAACAAAATGCAAAAAGGCTACACAGCAAATGGCAAAAATTACAAAGTTCATTTAGATGGATATGATCAAACGCCATTTTTACGTGGTACAACAGAAAAAAGCGCCAGAAATGAATTCTATTATTCTGATGATGATGGATTATTGGTTGCTGTTAGAATTGGCCCATGGAAATCTGTGATGGCTGAGCAGCGTATGCAGGGAACATTGGGTTTATGGGCTGAACCATTTACAGAATTACGTTTGCAGAAGATTTACAATCTGTATATGGATCCTTATGAAAAATCCGATATAACTTCAAATACTTTCTGGGATTATCAAATGAATCACGTATTCTTAGGATACTATGTAATATCTGAGGTAGCTAAATTTGCGCAAGGCCTTAGAGATTGGCCTCCACGTTCTGTACCTCCAAGTTTTAATCCGATAAATTTTGTTCGTGATGCAGTACATGATGCTGAGGTAAAGGAAAAAGCAGCAAAAGCAGCAGCTTCTAAGAAAAAATAGAAATATCATAAGTAGAGCTTGAATCTATCCAATGTTTCAAGCTCTATCAATTTAAAAATCAATATCATGATGTATAAGAAAATATATATATTGCCCTTATTTCTATTGTTGTTGGTTTCTTGCAAAAAAGCTGATACAGTTTCAACAACGACTTCTACTGCTTCTGATACTACAAATGTTGCCAAAAGTTCTGATCCGCTGCCAAGCTGGAATGATACTCCGCTAAAGAAAGAAATTATCGATTATGTTACCAAAGTAACCAAAGAAGGAAGTGCTGATTTTATTCCTGTAGAAAACAGAATTGCCACTTTTGATAACGACGGAACGCTATGGGCTGAAAAACCTTATGTTCAAGAACTATTTGCTTTTTACCGTGTAAAAAAAATGGTGGAAGCCAATCCTTCTTTAGCACAAAAACAGCCATTTAAAGCCGTTGTAGAAAAAGACAAATCTTTTTTTGAAAAAGGAGGAGACAAAGCACTTATCGAATTAGTTGCTGCAACACATACAGGCATGACCGAAGATGAGTTTGAAGCTTCTGCCAAAGAGTTCTTTGCCGGAGCTAAATATCCAGGCAAAAACGTTTCTCTAAAGCAAATTAGATACCAGCCTCAGTTAGAACTGCTAAATTATCTCCGTGCAAACGGTTTTAAAACTTTTATCGTAACGGGAGGAACGATAGAATTAGTCCGTGCTATTTCACAAGATTTTTATGGAATTCCAAAAGAACAAGTAGTTGGAACTTCTTTTAAATACAAATTTGATGATGCAAAGAATAGTATTGTTAGAGAACCTGCTTTAAATCAATTTAATGATAAAGAAGGAAAACCTGTTGGCATACAATTGCATATTGGTCAAAGACCTGTTTTTGCCTGCGGAAACGAAGGCGGCGCTGGTGATCTTGCCATGCTTAGATATTCTCAAGGAAGTAAATATCCTTCATTCCAAATGATTGTAAATCACAATGATTCTATCAGGGAATATAACTATCAGGAAAAAGATAATTTATCACTAAATACGGCTGCTAAATATAAGTATCACGTAATAAGTATGAAAGACGACTGGAAAAAGATATTTCCAGACCAATAATTTGAATTAGTGAAAAGTAAAATGAAACAGCTTTTAAAGTTGAAAGTTGTTTCATTTGATTTTCTGAGAATGATTACGAAATCCTTTTAAAGTCTCTGATTATGAAATATGTATTAGCAAATAATAGCATCAAATTATTCTCTACGGCGGTATTTTTTCTTTTAAATTTCGCTGCATTCGCACAAGAAGAACCTGCAAAACCAGGCTCAAGTGCTCAAGAATTAGCAGATAAATTAGCCAATCCGGTTGCTAGTTTAATTAGCGTTCCATTACAAAACAATCTTAGTTATGGTATTGGACCATTTAACGGATCAAAATATACTATAAATATACAACCCGTAATTCCTTTTAAATTAAGTGATAATTTAAACTTAATTACGCGTTACATCCTTCCAGTAGTTGATCAACGCGATATAACTGGTGAAAACACGCACGAATTTGGATTAAGTGATGCAACTGTAACAGCCTTTTTCGCACCTAAAACGAAAGGACTTATTTTCGGAATTGGACCAGCGTTTTTAGTACCAACTGCAACAGAGAAATTCTTAGGAACAGAAAAATTTGGTGTTGGGCCAAGTGTTTTGGTAATGCATCAAGGCAAAGGACTTTCGGTTGGTTTTATAGCCAATCAAATTTGGTCTGTCGCGGGCAATGAAGACCGTGCCGATTTCAATAGTTTTTATACACAAATCTTTCTTTCACACAGTTACAAAAGTGGAGCGAGTTTAGGCGTAAATGCCGAAATTACTCAAAACTGGGAAGCCAATACTACTTTAATTTCCTTAAATCCATCCATTGGAGCCGTTACCAAATTAGGAGATCAAGTCGTTCAGTTTGCTGTTATGCCTCTGATACCAATTGTAGGGCCTCATGAAATTAAACCCGATTGGGGATTAAGAGCTGTTGTCGCTTTTGTATTTCCAGGCTCTTAAAAGGCTTCTTCATTTAAGATTATTTCTCATTTAAAAAAGTTATTCCATGAAAAAAGCACTTCTAATTTTAGTTGCAGCAATTCTGTTTGTCAGCTGCAAAAAAGAAACATCAACTTCAGAAAAATCAACTTCCAATGTAGAAGCAGCAAATGCAGTTCCTTCAGATCAGGATATTGTAGATGCCTATACTTATTTATATGCAAGATATTTAGTACTGCAACAAGAAAATTATGATATCAATGTAGAGAAAATAGGATACAATAAAATCAAATACAATCCGCTGGGTTCAGCTCAGTTTGTAAATCCAAATTTAGATGTCGCTTATCTAGAAGCTTGGATTGCTGTAGATAAAGATCATGCAGTTATTTTAAATGTTCCTAAAATTGAAGGACGTTATTATACCGCACAATTATTAGACGGCTGGGCCAATGTAATTGTCAATATCAACAACCGTAACTTTCCTAAAACTCCTTATGGGAAATTTGCTTTGGTTTTAAAAGGATCAAATCCAGCCATTCCTGCAGATGCTGTAAAAATAGAACTGCCGGCAGAAAAAGCAAAAATTCTGGCTCGTGTAGAATTGAAAGGAACTCCAGATGTTGCACAAAAACTGCAAAAACAATTTACGCTGACAGTTCCTGAAGGAATTAAAATAGCACCTCCAGTTGCTATTCCAGATTTTACACCAAAAAAACCAATTGGCGGTGAAATATTTGACAAAGTCGAAGAAGTCCTAAATTCTTATCCTGACGTAATGCCAAAAGGAAAAGAGTATCAGGATAAAGCAATTGCAATAGGAGAATATCGTAAAAAAGATGACAAAGCCAAAGCCCGTATCGATGAAATTGTTGAAACAAAAGCAATTCCAGGATTTTTAGCTGGAGCAAAAGGCTTTGGAACTCAAAAAGGAGGCTGGTCAGTATCATACGCGACAGGTAATTTTGGTGATGATATTTTGGCACGTGATATTATTAATTACGGAGGTTTATGGGCTAATAAAATTGATGAAGCCATTTATTTCATTGGATTAATTGACAGCAATAAACAGCCATTAAGCGGAGATAAAGTTTATGAAATCAGATTTCCAAAAGATGGACTTCCAGACAAAGTGGTTAATGCATTTTGGTCAGCAACGGTTTACAGCGTACCTGATTATCGAGTAGTACCTAATAAATTAAAACGCTATAACCTTAATAATGTTTCGGGTTTAAAGAAAAATCCTGATGGTTCTTTAAGCATTTGGTTAGCTTCTTCATTGCCAAAAGATGCAATCGAAAGCAACTGGCTGCCAACTCCTGCAGGAAAAGGTTTTTCTATCAACTTTAGAACGTATGTTCCTAAGAAAGAAGTTCAGGATGGTAAATGGTTTCCTGCTCCTATTGAAGAGAAAAAATAGCACTTTTTAATACTCAAAAACAAAAGTTATGAAAAACAAAAGCCTTATAATCCTTGTAGTTTCTATGCTGATTTTAGCTGTTGGATGTGAAAAAAAGACAGTAATAAATGAAACGTCACCATCTGACACAACAACAGTTGTGGCTTCTGAGTTTGGAACTCCAGTAAAAATGGATGGCGAACTGCCTTCAAAAGAATCGATTCCGGTTTTGTTTGATGAAATGGATTTTCAGCAGGCAACCCAATGTTATTTATGGGGATTGCCAATTGTGGCTTTCGCCGAATGGCAGCAAATTCATTACAAAACATTTAATGCTACAAGTAATGACCTTGTTTTTTATAATACTTATAATGACCGTTTAGGAATTCTAACAGGAAATGCTACAACGCCTTATATTATGTCATTTATTGACCTTGCTGCAAACGGACCAACGGTTATTGAAATGCCCGCAGGACACACAGCAGGCGGGCTTGGAGATTTTTGGCAGCGTGAGCAAGCCGTAATTGGTGAAATGGGACCCGATAAAGGGAAGGGGGGAAAATACATTTTAGTGCCGCCAACAATGAAAGATTTCAAACCGGCAGGATATTTTATAGTACCGTGTACGACAGTAAATATGTTTTTCGGATTCAGAGCATTAGATCCAGATCCAAAAGCAACTGAAACATTGGTAAAACAAGTAAAAATTTATCCGTACGCACAACGCGCCAATCCAACACCAACAAAAGTAGTAAGTCCGCCGGCAGGAAAAAAATGGTACGGCATTCAGCCAACGGGAATTGCTTATTGGGAACGCCTTCACGCTATTTTACAAAATGAACCAGTCGAAGAACGCGATCGTTTTTTCATGGCCTGGCTTAGAAATCTCGGAATCGAAAAAGGAAAACCTTTTACGCCAGACGAACGTCAGAAGAAAATTTTAATTGCCGCTGCTGCGAAAGGACAACAAATGGCGATGGCAAATTCTTTCAGCAAAAGATTCAAAGATGTGAAACACTGGCCGGATAAAAAATGGGATTATGTAATGATCATCAAAGATCCGTCGCAACATGCTGATAATTATGACGAATTCTTCGAAAGAACTTCTTATTTCTATGAAGCCGTTACGTATTCAAAAGCCATGATTACCAAAATTCCAAACGTTGGTCAGGCGTATTTAGGATCGTATTATGACAGTGAAGGAAACTGGTTGGACGGCGGTAAAAATTACACGCTGAAAGTTCCGGCAAATCCGCCGGCAGTCAATTTCTGGTCGATTACGATTTACGATACGGCAACGCGCTGTTTGATTGATAATCCGCAGAAAAATGCCGATTTATCTTCCCGTAAGGATCTTATAAAAAATGCTGATGGTTCTGTCGATTTGTATTTCGGTCCAAAAGCTCCGGCAGGAAAAGAGAAAAACTGGGTGCAGACTTTACCGGGAAAACACTGGTTTACTTATATGCGTTTTTATGGACCAACAACAGCTTATTTCGATAAGAGTTGGAAAATGGATGATATTAAAGAAGTGAAGTAGATTAATAACAGATTATGGCTGAAGAATTTGAAAATAGAACTGACACTTCATTTGATGCTGCAGCTTCAAAAGCGGAACGTTTTGAGAAAGGCGCTGCCATTAGGAAAGTTACGTCCCGTTCGGTTCATCGGCAATTGAATCTCGCAGATGATCGCGAAGATCCTGTAGAGATTCTCATTAAAACAAGTATTGGAAGAATCGAAAATCTATTGCCTATTCGATATAGCCGAATGATGGAGTCGCCTTTTGCATTTTTTAGAGGAGCCGCCGCAATTATGGCTGCCGATTTGGCTCACACGCCCAATACTGGAATTCATTTGCAGCTTTGCGGTGATTGTCATTTGATGAATTTTGGCGGATTTGCAACTCCAGAACGTAAACTGGTCTTTGATATTAATGATTTTGACGAAACATATCCAGGTCCGTGGGAATGGGATTTGAAAAGACTGGCTGCCAGTTTTGCAATTGCCGGGAGATGGAAAAAATTTTCGAACAAAACCTGTAAGGAATTTGCATGGAATGTCGCTGATAGTTACAAAAGGCACATGTTGGAATACAGTAAATTATCGGCACTTCAAATTTGGTACGCGCATATTGACCTGGCAGAATTAATAGAAAAAGGAGAAGACGAAGAAATAAAATCCTTTCAGCAAAAACGAATCAAAAAAGCAGCTGAATATACCGCACACGAAAAAGAGTTTGCAAAAATGACTTATCACGAAGGTTCGCGCGCAAGAATAAAAAACGATCCACCTTTAATTTATCATCCAACGGGAGAAGAAGGAAAACGAATTTTGAAAGAAGCCGAAATTGTGCACAAACGTTATATCGATTCTCTGCCAGATGATAAAAAGGTGCTTTTAAACCGTTACACTTTACACGATCTAGCTGTAAAAGTGGTAGGTGTAGGAAGTGTCGGTACAAGCTGCGGTATTAGTTTACTGATGTCGGCAACTGGTGAACCTATTTTTTTACAATTTAAAGAAGCCCGAAAAAGTGTACTCGAAGAAAATGTAAAAATTAAAAACAAGTATCCGCACGAAGGAGAACGAATTGTAATGGGACAAAAGCTGATGCAGTCTGCCTCGGATATGTTTTTAGGATGGACAAACGACAGCCAGAACAAGTTTTTTTACATCCGCCAGCTTCGTGATGCCAAAGTAAAACCAGTTCTTGAAATAATGAAAGAACAAAATATGAATGATTATGCCAAAGCCTGCGGATGGGCACTTGCAAGAGCGCACGCAAGAACAGGCGACCCATCTTTATTATCTGGATATATGGGCAAAAATGACGAATTCGCCGACGCAATTGCCAAGTTTTCCATTTTATATGCAGATCAAAATGAGTCAGATTACAATAAAATGGTCGAAGCTGTAAAAGCAGGAAGACTCCCAATTTCGCCAGAGATATAATTTTTAAATAACTGCATAGAGTAAAATAAATTTGAAATTTATGAATTTAACAAGGAGGAAAAAAAACAAGTAAGATTTTATTTATTTAATTGAATTATTAAATAAAATGATTTATCTTTGAGAGTAAGCTAAGTAATTGTTTAGTAGATACTTGTGTGTATTTAGGTCGTATTTAGCCATTCTAAGCCCTTCTATTCAAGATTTTAAGTTTTTAATACATTCTAGTTAAAAATAATTTAATTAACAATTTAAATACTACAAAAATGATTAAAAGAACAAATCTTCGTATACTCCCAGTATTGTTTTTGGGATTAATTTACAGCTGTTCTCCAACTGTAAAAGTCACATCAGATTATGATCATTCTGCCAACTTTGGCGAATATAAAACCTTTGCGGTTTATGATTTAAAAGCACAGCAAGGCCAAGTTAATCAACTAAATGTTGATCGTGTAACAAAAGCTATTCGAAACGAAATGCTTGCTAAAGGCTTTACAGAATCTAGTAATCCTGATTTAAAAGTAAATGCAGTTTCGATATTAAAAAATAAAACTTCTGTAAGTGCAAACACAGATTTTTATGGATACGGCGGTATGTATCGTCCGTACGGATATTGGGGCGGCGGCGCTATGATGGGAGGAGCCAATACAACATTCAATACCTATGATTATGTCGATGGTTCATTGGTAATTGATATTGTCTCTACTAAAAGTCAAAAACTGCTTTGGCAGGGAATTGGAAATGCTGAAATTGACAGTAAACCAGATAATCCCGAAGAATTTATAAATGGTGCTATCAAAAAAATACTTGCTGATTTTCCTCCGGGATCAGCTAAAAAGTAAATAATCAATAAATAGCTTTGTGCCTGTCAGCTTAGACAGGCCCGAAGCTTCTATTTGAATGCTCCCTTTCGCATTTTTAAGAGAAATAATGCTAATTAACCTTAAAAAAAATGATCGATATATTACTTTCACTCTTCTTTTTTATAGCCACAATTGCAGGTCTGGCTACCTCAATTATGGTGCTTTTTTCCAAAAAAACCTATTCAAAAAGTTTCTTTTTAGGAATGTTTTTGCTGAGTCTTGCAGTGGTAAGTATTTACAATTTTTATCTGTCTGCCAATACCATTAAAAACTTTCCAGAACTATTCACTATTACAAAATCGTTTATTTTTTTAGCTGCCCCTTGTTCTTATTTATATGTTAGAAACATTTTATCTCTCAATAAAAGAATCAGGAAATACGATTGGCTTCATTTTCTGCCTTTTGTTATTTATTTTGTATTGACACTTTTTGCATACGTTGGAAGTTTTACCAATCTAAAAGCGGCACATTATATTGCAATCAAAATCAAAAATCCATTTTCTATTTTAGCCTTGACGATTTGGCTGTCCTATGTCTTTTTTCAAACCATGTTGATTTTAAACTATGATCTGAAAAAATTTAAAGGAGATCAATTTCATCGAATTAAAGTAATCAACTGGATCAAGATTTACAATCTTATGATTTTGTTTTTATTTTCTGCACTTTTTGTTCATCACTTTCTGTTAAGAAAAATTGATGTTGTAGACATATCCTGCTATTTCTTAATTTCATCAGTTTTGTTTTTTACTGTGGGATGGCTTTATTTCAAACCTCAAATTTTTCATGATGAAGAAGAAACATTCGATTTTATAAGCGATAATACGGTTGCTGTAAAATCAAAAGAAATCAAGAATAATCTTCTCATAACATATGAGTTAACACCCGAGAAAAAAGAAGATTATTTATTAAAACTAGATTATGTTTTAAATGCTAAAAAGCTTTTTTTAAAGAAAGATTTTGTAATCAGAGACTTGTCTGATGAAACAGGAATATCTGTTCACCATTTATCCAATTTAATTAATTCTGAATTTGGACTTCATTTTCAGGATTATGTCAACCTCAAAAGGATAGAATATTTTAAAGATAAAATAAACGATCCAGAATGGAAAGATTTGTCTCTAGAAGGAATGGCTTGGGATTCTGGTTTTAAATCCCGTACAACCTGTTTTAGAGCATTTATAAAGCATACTGGGAAATCACCATCAGAATATTTTAAAACCATTAGAATAAATCCTGATCGTACAAGTGCTTACTATTTTAAATAAGAAATAGCTGTTGTATAAAATCAGTTATGATTAGCGCTCGTAAAGTCTTAATTAATTTTAAAACATTTCGATATGAAAGCAAAAATTAATAATTCGAAAAAAGCATTACAATCAATTTTCACCATTATATCATTAGCCATTTCCTTTCACAGCACGGCACAATTAAAAGGAGGACATATTCTTGGCGCCATGGGACTTCAATCAGGAACTCAAGCTCCAGAAAATACTTTAGCAGTATACATTCCAGGTTATATTTATACGGCATCTTCGTTAAGGAATGGTGACGGGGACAAAATTGGCAATCCAGATTTGACTATGTTTATAACTGGGGCAGGAGCCTCTTATGTAAGCGACTTTAAAATTCTGGGGGCCAATTATGGTGCAACTATTTTATTAGCAGGTGCTTCTAATACTATTCAAGGAAGTTATATCGATTCAAAAAGTGATTTTGCCTTTACAGATATGTATATACAGCCCATTCAGTTAGGCTGGCATAATAAAAGAGCCGATTTTATTTTTACTTACCAAATGTATCTTCCAACAGGAAAATATGAGCTTGGTGGAAGTAATAACAGCGGGTTAGGAATGTTTATGAATGAGTTTTCAGCAGGAACAACTTTGTTCTTTAATGATAAAAAAACATTTCATTTTTCAGCATTAGCCTCTTATGAAATTAATGGAAAGAAAAAAGATACCGATATCAAAACAGGTGATATCCTTAGTGTTGAAGGAGGTCTCGGGAAAACTTTTTATTGTATGAATGCTGAAAAAACAGCTCCAAAAGGAATATTAAATGCAGGGTTAATTTATTATTTCCAATACAAAGTTTCGGATGATAAAATTCCAGTAGGAAGCTTATTGCTTGAGCCAGATAAAGATCATGTCGGCGGACTTGGTGCCGAAATTAATTACCTTCATATTGGCTGTATGACTTCTGCAGGATTGAGATGGATTGGAGAAGTTAACGCTGTAAATAGATTTCAAGGAAATACCTTCTTCATTACGCTGGCACATGTTTTCGAGTTCAAGAAAAAGTAATTAAGAGATTTCGGAACTTTAAGAATACGGTAATTTTTAAATGTAAAACGATTCAGCTTCTTTATATGAAAAACAAAAAAACACCACCAAAAATTATCCTATTCTTGCTTGGATTTCTGTTGTCATTTAATGTTATAAATGCACAAAAACAGCATATAAGTGTAAAAGATTCTCTAGACGGAGCGTTTGATTTAAGTGATTATATTATTTACGCACACGGATTTCTGGTCGTTCCAACCGTAATTACAGAACCAGCTTTAGGAGGAATTGGAGGTGCAATCGTGCCTGTTTTCTTAAAAAAACATGCACCAGTTGTAGACGAAAATGGTAAAAAGCGTTTTATAAATCCAGATATCACGGGCGGAATCGGGATGTATACAGGAAATAAAAGCTGGATGGTTGGGGCTTTTCGTTCAGGAACGCTTATTAAACCCAAAATATTATACAGAGTTATGGCTGGCTATGGCGATATGAATTTATCATTTTATGCCAACAACAGACCAAATCTGCCAGATCAGGAATTTAAACTCAATTTTAAATCTACTATTTTTTATACACAATGGCTCAAGCAGTTTAATAATCCAAAATGGAGTGCAGGACCACAATATCTTTTTTTAAATTCTAAAATAAACCTGCCTGATGTTAATCTTCCCCCGCCATTTGTAGATCCAAAAGATATTAAAAGTACCATAAGCCAGCTCGGATTAGCAGTGCAATTCGACGGACGTGATAATATTTTTACACCAGATAAAGGAATTAGGCTTCAATCGGATTTCTTCTGGTCAGATAATATTTTAGGAAGTGATTATGATGCCTGGCGCGTCAATTTATCTGCAATTGGATTTTATCCCTTAACTAAAAAATTAATCGGCGGGCTGAGGATTGAAGGGGAACAGGCGTTTGGTAACCCGCCTTTTTATCTTTTGCCGGGAATTAATTTAAGAGGAATTCCAGCCGCACGATACCAAGGAAAAACAAGTATTGTAACCGAAGCTGAATTAAGATGGGATTTTTACCGACGATGGAGTATAATGGGTTATGGAGGTCTAGCAAGTGCTTTTAACGATTGGGACGATGCTTTTGCAAAACCAGTTGTTTATAGTTACGGAACAGGTTTCAGATATTTACTGGCCAGAAAGTTTAAACTCAGAATGGGTGTTGACGTTGCAAAAGGACCAGAAGATTGGGCTTACTATATCGTTTTTGGAAGTAATTGGTTGCGATAAATTAAAAGCAAAAAACTTGTAAGAAGTTGATTTATAAAAAAATAATTTTGAAAAGCCTCAATATTGCATTATTGAGGCTTTTTGTCGTAAATAACCTAATAATTACATTCATTAAGAAAATATTAACAATTAATCTTTACACAAATTCTATAATATTTAATTGTTTTGTAACAAATTAGAAACATTAGAGACTAATTTTTTAAACTTTAAACATAAATTATGAATACATTTTCATTCAAATCAGTGTTTGCAGCTTCAGTATTTTTAGCTGGAACAGCAGGCTGTTTTGCGC
The DNA here is from genome assembly GCF_001429295.1 of Flavobacterium sp. Root935. Classification (GTDB taxonomy): domain Bacteria; phylum Bacteroidota; class Bacteroidia; order Flavobacteriales; family Flavobacteriaceae; genus Flavobacterium. Next base: position 686,944 of record NZ_LMJL01000007.1, read on the forward strand.
AAGACGTGTTAGTAAATTCACTTAAACTAAACGCTAGCGACAAAAGTAAAGAGAACTTTAAATTTACAGAAGTAATTAACTTAGGTACAACCTCAGTAAAAACTCAAGGTTCATCTGGAACTTGCTGGAGTTATTCAACAAACTCATTCTTAGAGTCAGAAATGATTCGTTTAGGGAAACAGCCAGTAGAATTATCTCAAATTTACTCTGCAAGAAATGTATATGTTGACAAAGGTGTAAATTATGTTCGTATGCACGGAGCAATTACGCTTGGAGATGGAGGAGCTTTGCACGATGTAATTAATATGTACAAAAAATACGGAACTGTTCCTAGAGAAGTTTACACAGGATTAAACTACGGAACAGATAAAAATAAATTTGGAGAAATGGCTGCTCTAATCGAAGGAGTTTTGGCAGCTGTTGTTAAAAACCCGAATGGAGAATTGACACCAAACTGGCAAAAAGCTTACACAGCAGTTATTGACTCTTATTTAGGAAAAGTGCCTGATAACTTCAATTACAAAGGAAAAAACTATACGCCGCAATCTTTTGCAAAAGAAGTGGTTGGAATTAACCCAGATGATTATGTAGAAATGTCATCTTTCACAACATCTCCGTACTATCAAAAAACTACAATGATGGTGCCAGACAACTGGTCATTGGATCAAGTTTACAACGTAAAAGTAAACGATATGACAGATGTTATCGACAATGCTTTGAAAAAAGGATATACTGTGGCTTGGGCAACAGATGTAAGTGAGAAAAGTTTCAGCTGGAAAAATGGAGTAGCTTATGTTCCAACTAAAAAATTCGACGATATGACGGCTGAAGAAAAAGCAGACATGTTTAACGGACCAAAAGCAGAACCAGAAATTACTCCAGAAATGCGTCAGGCTGCGTTTGATAACTACGCTACAACAGACGACCACGGAATGCACATTATTGGTTTAGCAAAAGATCAAACTGGAAAAGAATACTATATCGTAAAAAATTCTTGGGGAGAAACAAACGACTACAAAGGTTTCTTGTTTGTAACTAAGAACTTCGTAAAATATAAAACTACAGCATTATTAGTAAACAAAGGAGGAATTCCAACTGAGATTGCTAAGAAGTTAGGGGTTTAATTACCGTAGAGTTTTAAGAAATAGAGAAAGCGTCACAATGGAAATTGTGACGCTTTTTTATTGATTAATTATATATTTTTCATTAAGCCATTTTTCCGATAAACAATTTAAGGAACCTTTTTCCCTAATCAGGAACGCTTAAAAGAAAAGAAGCGCTTCAACGTTTTTTCTAGTTATTTGCGGAGAATATTAATCATAACAGCTTGAATGGTATATATTTAATAAAATTTTAAGGCGATCCATTAATTTTATTGAATATTTATGAAAAAGCTCGAAGCGTTTTTAAGCGCATTTTTAATAATAATATCACTTAATTGCTTTGCACAACAAGCGACAAATGCCCAGGGATCTTCCGCTAACGGAAAAACTATAATTTTGACGGACAATCTTGCCTCAAACAGTGATTATGTTATAAAATCATATTATGTGGAAGAAAGAATCAACAAACTTTTTGGAGGCAGAATTACAACTTATGAGGTAACTAAATTGGATATGGTCTATACCAACGATTTAGGACCAAATAATACTAGAACTATTATTCCTAGATATGTCAAGCGAAAACAAAAAGGAGCAAGTATGACACAGCCTGAAGTTTCTATTGAAAGTATAACAGCCTATTCAGAGCCAGTTGTGGTTAAAGTTCCAACTGAGCCTGAAAAATATGTCAAAGTAGATGTAACGAGAACTTATGAAAGAGTGCTGGAAAAAGGATATAAATCTCCAGAAATGCTTCAAAAAGTCGCCGATCGACTTTACTTCGAAGGAAACTTTAATACAGCGGCAGAATATTATGAGCAATTGTTTAATCTCGTTAAAGATCCAGATGTTATTTATTATTACAGATACGCCCAGTCTTTAAAATCAGTCAACCAAATCGAAAAAGCTGATTTGTTGATGAAAAGATTTAAAAGCGAGACCTTAGTAGTGAAGTAGATTTTGTTAACCGCAGATTTAACCGCAAAGACACTAAGAAAAAGCGCAAAGTGCGCCAAGGTTAATTAGATCTAATTTTATAGATTTTGAAAATCAATATTAAAAAAAAGGTGAACGGTTGAAACCAAAGGCTATGTTAATTTGATAATTTAAACAAAATGGTTTACATAAATCAAAAAATCAAGCATGTTATTAGATATCTTGTTTGTCATCTCGAGAGGCCAGAGATCAATGGTTTGTCGACATAGATTGGCAATTTTTGCGTAAAACCCTGCGCCTTTACTATTAAAATAATCAGTCCTAAAGTATTGGAATTTGGAATTTTTTAAACTTTGGAATTTGACAAAAAAAAAGACGATCAATTTGATCGTCTTTTTTTTAAGCTCCCCCTCTTGGGCTCGAACCAAGGACCCTCTGATTAACAGTCAGATGCTCTAACCAACTGNTCACCTTAAAGGTAAATATGTTTGCTAAAAAAAGTTGCTCCCCCTCTTGGGCTCGAACCAAGGACCCTCTGATTAACAGTCAGATGCTCTAACCAACTG
>NZ_LMJL01000007.1:689561-771346 GCF_001429295.1 Flavobacterium sp. Root935
GTTGTTGCTCTTTTTAGCGAGTGCAAATATAAAACTATTTTTAGTTTCTCAAAAACATTTTCACTCTTTTTATTAAATATTTTTACTTGCCTACAATTGCTTTGTAAATGTCGTTTCCGTTAGCAAATAGTAATAGTGAAATAAGTAAAACAAAACCAACCATTTGCGCATTCTCTAGGAATTTATCACTTGGTTTTTTACCGCTGATCATTTCATACAATAAAAACATTACGTGGCCGCCATCAAGTGCTGGAATTGGCAATAAATTCATAACTCCAAGCATAATTGACAATAAAGCCGTGATTGACCAAAATACTTCCCAGCTCCAAGAAGTAGGGAAAATATTGAAAATTGCTGCAAAACCGCCAACTTGTTTGTAAGCTTTAGTCTCTGGATTAAAAATCATTTTCAATTGTTTTCCGTAACCTACTAATTGATCTTTACCTTTTTCAAGACCAACCGGAATAGATTCGAAGAAACCATATTCTTTAGTACTGATTTTATAGTAACCTAGTTTTTCTAATGATTTCATGTCTAAACCGCCAGGGAAAACGCCAAGTTTTGCATCATTAGCAACATTTAAAGTAATGTGAGTTTCTTTTAAATCACGTAAAACAACAGCAGGAATTTGTTTTCCTTTATTGACTTCTAAAATTGCTTTTGCTTCATCAAAGTATTTGATTTTTTGCCCGTTAAGAGAAAGAATTAAATCTTTTGGTTTTAAATTTTGGTTAGGAGACTCTTCAGCCACTTTTCCAATTGCAAAAGGTCTCCGTATATCAATAAGAAGTCCTTTATCTGTTTTAGAAAGCTGGTCTACAAAGTCAGTCGGCATTGTAATAGTCTGCTGCTTTCCATCTCTTTCTATTAAAACATGCTTAGCCATAATGATATTCATGTTCATATCCTTATCGAAATTTTCTACAATTTTACCATCAATAGAAATGATTTTATCACCCGTTTTAAATCCAGCTTTAATCATAGCAGGATTTTCAATTGCAACACCATCCTTTAAATCCGCATTAGCAATGTAAGTATCTCCGTAGGCAAAAGCCATTCCGATATAAATAATAAAAGCCAGAATAAAGTTTACAGTAACGCCGCCAAGCATAATAATTAAACGCTGCCAAGCTGGTTTAGTACGAAATTCCCAAGGCTGTGGAGGCAGAGCCATTTGCTCTTTGTCCATACTTTCATCAATCATTCCAGAAATTTTCACATAACCTCCAAGCGGAAGCCATCCGATACCATATTCTGTTTCTCCTATTTTCTTTTTGAAAAGTGAATATTTAACATCAAAAAACAAATAAAATTTTTCGACTCTTGTTTTAAACAATTTTGCAGGGATAAAATGCCCTAATTCATGAAGAATAATAAGTAAAGATAAACTCAATAGAAATTGAGAGAGTTTGATAACTATATCCATTTTTTATTTTTAGTTCGTATTTAACGCACAAAAGTAGCGTTTTCTTATTTAATTTAAGACCGCAAGATAATGTTTAAGGTTTTAAATGTTTGTTAATAATTGACCTTACTTTTCAATAAAGTAAATATTGTTCGTTTGTTAGTAACATTTTTGATTATTTGTTACAAATATCTTCGGCAAGTATTTGTAAAATGAGCTTTTATTCTTTGGTTATAAATAAAAAACAGTAAATTTCGGAAAAAAAATATTGAGAACAATCTTACATTATTTGTTTTTGGTTCGTTTTAGAAAATTAGTTTCTAAAGATGATAATCTGGCAGTATTTCTAATTATAGCAGTCCATTTTGTCAGCGCATTTTTAATTTATAAAAACTTCGAAAAGTTCAGGAGTTATGCTCCCCTCCTTTTCTTGGAGATAGTGGTTTATCATTTGCAGAGGTTAGATGTAGAGCTTCTAAAAATGAAGAAAAATTATAAATTAATTCTATTTATAGAATACCTTATTTATTCATCTCCATTTTATTTAGTACTCTTATTAAAGAATGAATTTATTTTTATCGCAGCAATTATTTTGTTTAAGATTCTATTAATCAATGCTCCTAAATTCAATTTAAAAATCATTAAATATCCTTTTGATACATTTAATATCTACTGGCATATCTCTTTTAGAAAATACAAGCTGATTTATATTCTTCCAATTTTGATTACCATTATTTTTATGGCGGTAAACAGTAAAAATCAAAATCTATTGTATGCGGTTTTTTTAGGTTTGTCTTTAATAACCTGCGTTCCATCCTTTGAAAGAGAAACAAAAGAAGAAATAAAACAGAATCCTTTTAGTGCCAAAAAATACTTGATTTTTCAGTTTAAAAATTCAATTATTAATACTGCTTATTTATTGCTTCCAGTAGCTCTAACATTGTGTTTCTTACTGCAGTGGGAGAAATTAATATTTCTCATTTTTATATTTATTGTTCCTCTTTTAAATCTTCTGTTCAAGTATATCTATTTTAATAACAATTATTTACAGCAGATTTTCTTTACTCTTTTTATAGCTTCAAGTATTTTTTTATTTGGAGTTCCATTGTTGGCAACACCTTTTATTTATAAAAAAACGATTCAAAACTTAAACGAATTAAAAACATGTTGAAGATTATTATTGATCAGAAAAAATATAAAGACAAATCAATATTAGAAAACATTACTATCAGTATTGATCAGCCTGGAATTTATGGTGTCATTGGTAAAAACGGTCAAGGTAAAACAACACTTTTTAAATGTATTCTAGGTTTAGAAAAGTTTAATGGAAGCTGTTCTGTTAATGAAGAAAAAGTAGTACTGCAAAATGCAGGCTGGGTTCCAACAGATCCTCCAATTTATGGAGAACTTACCGCTGTCGAATTTTACGATTTTTATGCCCATTTAGTAGATGTAGAAAGAAAAAGCACGTCTCAAATATTTGAAGTTCCAAGTAATCAATTAATTCGAGAGTTTTCTACCGGAATGAAAAAGAAAACATATCTGAATGCCGTTTTTCAAAAAGAATTTGCAATCTATATTTTGGATGAGCCTTTTAACGGTCTCGATTTAGAATCAAATTATTTGTTGATGAACCATATTAGAGCACTTTCAAAAAAGAGTATTATTTTTATTTCTTCGCATATTTTAGAGATACTTTACAGGGATTGTGACAAAATCTTTTTACTTCAAAATAAAAACATTACTGAGTTTGAAAAAAGCCAATATTCAGAAATTGAGAAAGAATTGTTTGCAATAAATAGTATTGAATAGAATTTGATTTAAATGTTTGTTAATTAATAAACATTTCAATTTCTCGTTTTAGCAAGATGCCGTAACTTTACTTTTTAAACTGTTGTCATTTTCAATTGGCAGCATAAAATCTTCAAAAGTTACAATTATGGCTTCACAATTATTTACTCCATTAACTATAAAAAAAATTACTTTAAAAAATAGAATTGCAATTTCTCCAATGTGTCAATATTCTGCAGAAGACGGTTTTGCAAACGATTGGCATTTGGTTCATCTAGGAAGTCGAGCGACTGGAGGTGCGGGATTAATTATTCAGGAAGCGACTGCAGTTTCTCCAGAAGCAAGGATTTCTCCTTCAGATTTAGGAATCTGGAAAGACGAACACATCGAAAAATTAAAACAAATCAACCAATTTATTATTTCTCAAAATTCAATTCCGGGAATTCAATTGGCGCATGCGGGACGAAAAGCAAGTGTTTCTGCTCCGTGGCTTGGCAATAAAAAATTAGATTTCGCTCAAGGCGGATGGCAGACCGTTTCTGCAAGTGCGATTCCGTATCATGATGACGAACCATTTCTTCCAGAAGCTTTGGATAAAAACGGAATCCAAAAAGTGATTTCAGATTTTAAAGAAGCAACAAAACGAGTGGTAGAAGCTGGATATCAGGTTTTAGAAATTCACGGAGCGCACGGATATTTGCTGCATCAGTTTTTATCTCCATTGACTAATGTGAGAACAGATGAATATGGAGGAAGTTTTGAAAATAGAATTCGTTTTACACTCGAAATTGTAGAAGCAGTTCAAACCGAATGGCCTTCAGATTTACCATTATTTGTTAGAATTTCAGCAACTGACTGGGCAGAAAACGGATGGAATCCTGAAGAATCTGTACAGCTTTCAAAAATATTAAAAGAAAAAGGAGTAGATTTAATCGACGTTTCATCGGGCGGATTGGTTTCGCATCAAAAAATTACACTTGGCCCAGGTTATCAAGTTCCTTTTGCAGAAAAAGTAAAAAAAGAAGCTAATATTTCAACCGGATCAGTTGGTTTAATTACCGAAGCCAGACAAGCCGAAGAAATACTAAAAAACGGTCAAGCCGATTTAATTTTATTCGCTAGAGAATCTTTGAGAAATCCGAATTTGCCTTTAGATTTCGCTAAAGAATTAGACAGCGAAATTCAATGGCCAAAACAATACGAACGAGCTAAGATTTAAATTTTTTTACGCCACGAATTTCACGATTTACACAAATCGTTGCTTTAAAAGTTTAAAATAATTCGTGTAAATTGGTAAAATTCGTGGCAAAACAAAAATCCTTTTTAATCACATTAATCTGTGGCAAAAAACTAAAAATAACATGCAAAAAATAAAAACAGCACTTTTATCATACGGAATGTCGGGAAAAGTTTTTCACGCACCGTTTTTAGATATTCACGAAGGATTTGAATTATTAGGTTCTTGGGAAAGAAGCAAAAAGTTAATCCAAGAAGATTATCCATACGTTAAAAGTTACGCTTCGATAGACGAATTATTTAACGACGATGTAGATTTAGTAATTGTAAATACACCTGTAGGAACACATTATGAATATGCTAAAAAAGTCCTTTTGGCAGGCAAACATGCTGTAGTAGAAAAAGCTTTTACAACAACAGTTGCGGAGGCAAAAGAACTGGCATCAATTGCAAAAGAAAAGGGACTGAAACTCTCTGTATTTCAAAACAGAAGATGGGACAGTGATTTTAAAACAATCAAGAAAATTATCGACGAAGGAGTTTTAGGCGATTTGATAGAAGCAGAATTTCATTTTGACCGCTATAATCCTTTATTGAGTCCGAAGGCACATAAAGAAACGGCAAATGACGGTGCTGGAGTTTTAAAAGATTTAGGTCCGCATTTAATAGATCAAGCGGTGAGTTTATTTGGCTGTCCGAAATCGGTATTTGGAGATATTCGAGTAACCAGAGAAAATTCTGTTGTAGACGACTGGATCGATTTGACATTGTTTTATTCTAATTTCAGAGTAAGATTAAAAGCAGGTTTTTTTGTGAGAGAAGCCAATCCAGCTTATACCATTCACGGTAAAAAAGGTTCTTTCTTAAAACCTCGAGGAGATGTTCAGGAAGACGATTTAAAAATCGGAAAAAAGCCAAATCTAGAATCTTGGGGAACAGAAGATGAAAATCTCCAAGGACTTTTACACACAGAAATTGATGGTAAAATAGTAAGGGAAAAAATCCCGACACTTCAAGGTAATTATTTCAGTTTTTTTGATGGAGTTTATGATTCTATCGTAAACGATAAAAAGGAACCTGTTACTGCAGAAGACGGTGTAAAAGTGATGCAGGTTATAGAAGCTGCAATTGCAAGTAATGCCCAGCAAAAGGTAATAAGTATATAATAAGTATGTAATTAAGTAGGATTATCATTCCGTAGGAATGTTTCGTCGGTAAAAAATATAATGTTCAGTCACATTTACGTTCCATAGGAACGTTTGATTTTGTTGTCATTTTTATAATCTAAATGTATCAAACGTTCCTACGGAACGTAAAATATCGCAACGATATAATTTTTTCTACCGACGAAATGTTCCTATGGAACAGAGAAATATAAATAAAAAGGGGTTTTTCTCGAAAGTTGAGATTGCTCCTTTTTTGTTTTAATAAAAAAATGACGCAGATTATAATTCTACTAAACCTGAAAAGTTGTAATTTTAATAAGAAGATTTCAATTGAAAACCTTCGAATTTATAAACAATAACGTTGTATATTGTGCATAAGATTAGGTTTTATGCGCTTTAACATGTGTTTTTAGTATTTTTGAAAATATCATTCATTAAAAATTAAATATGCTGATAAATTTTAATCCATTAGCGCTTTTTCAGACCAAAGGTAAAATCAAGAAAGTATTTAGAGAGGCAAAGGCTTCTTATTTAAATCGGATTCGTTTTGCCGTTGGAATGTTTTATTTCGGAATGGGTTTGAGTTTTGCAACATGGGCCAGCAGGATTCCAGATATTAAAACAGCTCTGCATTTAACAGAAGGTGATTTGGGTTCTATACTTTTTGCGCTTCCAGTTGGGCAATTAATGATTATGCCTTTTTCTGGAAAAATGGTTACCAAATTTGGCAGTCACCGCATTTTGATTTTCTCTTTAATAATGTACGTTTTCTGCTTAATTAATTTAGGATTGGCAACAACGGCTTTACAATTATCTTTAGGATTATTTTTGTTTGGCTTGTTTGGAAATCTAGCCAATATTGCCGTAAACACGCAAGGAGTTTACACGGAAGTTTTGTTCAAAAAAACAATCATGTCAGCATTTCACGGAATGTGGAGTTTTGCAGGATTTACAGGAGCATTAGTCGGCTTAGGCATGCTTGCTTTAAAATTAAGTCCGCTGCATCATTTTCTAATTGTGGCTGGAATAGTTTTGCTTATGGTTGCTTTTAATTTTAAATTTTTGGTGCGAGCCAAAGAAAAAGTAAAAGTAAAACAAGAAGGCAAAAAACTATTTGTAAAACCAGACACAGCTTTACTTTGGCTTGGTGTAATCGGATTCTGCAGTATGGCAAGCGAAGGAGTTATGTTCGATTGGAGCGGTGTTTACTTTAAAGATATTGTACAAGCGCCTGGAGCATTAGTAGTTTTAGGCTACACTTCTTTTATGATTATGATGGCTGGCGGAAGATTTTTGGGTGACGGATTAATCAATAAATTTGGTCGTGAACCCGTAATGCAGATTAGCGGCGTTATGATTTCTGCCGGACTTTTTACTGCTGTTTTTCTTCCTTATATTATTCCGTGTACAATCGCTTTTATGTTCGTTGGTTTGGGTGTTGCCACTATCGTTCCAACCGTATATAGTATTGCTGGGAAAAATCCAACCGTGCCTGCCGGCGAAGCTTTAACGATTGTTTCGAGTGTAAGTTTCTTAGGGTTCTTGATGGGACCTCCTGTAATTGGGCATATTGCACAAAGTTTTGGTCTTCAATTCTCTTTTGCTTTTATCGGAATATTTGGAGTTTTGATCGCTTTTATGGTTTCTAAAATTCGCACTACAGCTTAAGCTATCACTTATGAGTACTTAATTAGCTTTTCATTAATTAAAATAAATTTGAAAGAATTTACTTATATTTAAATATTTTACCTATTTTTGAATTTAGAGCCTCACTGGTAAAACTTAGAATTTCTTTTCCAAAAACCAATTTTATCTTTTGAATAAGGATTGCGATCCTAAAAAATTTTCAAAAATAAATTGGAATTTTTAATGGTAAAAAAATACTTAACGGCTTTAATTTTAATGTCTTGTACTTTTGCATCGGCACAGCAGCAAGAAATAACTGTTACTGGAATCGTTATTGATGCGCGAACGCAAAATCCGCTGGAAAATGTAGTTGTGACGATACAGAATACAGCAGTGATGCAGCTCACGTCAAAAGATGGAAAATTTGAACTTCATATATTTCCGCAAAAAGAGCAATTACTTTTGCTGAGAAACCAAGGATACAAAGATTATATTTTAAAAATCCAATCTTCAAAACAAAACATTAATCTAGGAATTTTACAGATAGAAGATACTTATTCGGATGAAGTTCCAGCTGCATTGATTACTTTGTCTGATAATGATTTTTCTGAAGATAACAGCTCCTCAGAAATGACATCTGGACTTTTACAATCTTCAAAAGATGCCTTTATGCAGGCATCTGCGTTTAATTGGGGTCAAGCTCGGTTTAGAATTCGCGGTTTAGACAGTGAAAACGGAACCATGATGCTCAACGGAATGACAATGAACAAAATCTACGACGGAAGACCGCAGTGGAACAATTGGGGAGGCTTAAATAATGTATTGCGCAATCAAGAATTTTCTGTTGGAACGGCTGCATCAAATTATACTTTCGGTGGAATTTTAGGTACACAGCAAATAACAACTCGAGCTTCCTTATACCGAAAGGGAACATCACTTACATTTTCTGGAAGCAATACAACATACACTTGGCGTGCAATTGGAACATATGCATCTGGAATGAATTCTTCTGGCTGGGCTTATGCGGTTGCAGCTGGAAAGAGATGGGCTGATGAAGGTTATTTTGAAGGAACAAATTTCAATGCAGATTCTTTTTTTATTAGTATCGAAAAGAAATTAACCAACAGAAATTCTCTCAATTTTACAGGCTTTTATACTCCGAATTCGCGCGGAAAAAATTCGGCAAATACAAGTGAAGTGACCAGTTTAATGGGCGAAAAGTACAATTCGTACTGGGGATTTCAGAATGGTGAAAAACGAAACGCAAGAGTTAAAAATGTTGAAGAACCATTAGTAATGCTGAATCATTATTTTAAAATTGATGCTAAAACAAACCTGAATTCGAGCGTTATGTATCAATTTGGGAAAGTCGGAAACAGCAGTATTGATTATCAAAATGCAGATAGTCCAGATCCCGTTTATTATAAAAAAATGCCAAGTTATTTTAGTTCGCTTTATGCGAAAGATCAAGGACAATTTTCAGGTGAGTTTACTCCAGATTATGAAAATGCAGCAAAAAATACAATTGCACTTCTAGAAAATCCTCAGATTGATTGGGAGTCAATGTATCTTGCTAATCAAAATCCAACGGAAAATGGTTATGAACCTGCAAAAAGTAAATATGTTCTTTATGAAGACCGAACAGACGATAAGACTTTTGCAGTAAATTCAAACTTAAACACGCAGATTACTCCAAATATTTCATTTGATGGCGGATTCACTTTCCGAAAATTAAAATCACATAATTTTCAGTATTTGCTGGATCTTTTAGGCGGAGAATATTTTGAAGATATTGATCCATTTTACAAAGGAAATCTTTCACAATCAGATTTACAGCATCCAGATCGAAAAGTTAAGAAAGGAGATATTTATGGGTATAATTATAATTTGCTTGCTAATACTTTAGATCTTTTCACGCAGTTTAAATTTAATTATAATAAAACAGAATTTTATCTGGCACAATCATACGCAATGTCCGATTATCAAAGAGAAGGATTGTATCAAAACGGACTTTATCCAACTTCTTCACTGGGAAAAAGTGATAAGGTTAACTTTGAAAATTTTGGTTTCAAAGGCGGATTTACGTATAAAATCTCTGGAAAGCAGCTGTTGTTTTTTAATGCAGCGCATTTGACAAGAGCTCCTTCTCTTAGAAATACATTTTCAAATTCACGATTAAATAATTCGATAGTTAATGGAATTGAAAGTGAAAATATTAGCAGTGCTGAAGCTAATTATGTTTATCGATCGCCAAAACTTAAAATGCGTTTTACGGCTTATTATACTTTAATAAAAAACACTTCAAAAATTTCTTTTTTCTATGCCGAAGGAATTTTCGATAACGGAGCAGGTTATGATGCTACAGATGCTTTTGTAAATCAGACTTTAACGCATTTAGACAAGAAAAATACTGGAGCAGAATTAAGTTTAGAATATCAATTTTCATCGACAGTAAAAGCGATTTTGTGTGCAGCCTACGGAAATTATGTTTACAGTAGTAATCCAAACGTATCAATTACAAATGATGCAAACGCAGCAAAAGATGGAGCGCAGACTACCTTTGATTTCGGTCAGGCTTATCTTAAAAATTACAAACAGCCAGGTACTCCGCAGCAGGCTTATTCGTTTGGAATGGAATATCGCGATCCAAAATTTTGGTGGGTGGCTGCTAATGTTAATTATTTGGCAGAAAGTTATATCGATGTTTCGCCAATTTCAAGAACTTCCCAATTTTACATTAATCCAGCCAATAATTTTCCTTTCCCAGAAGCAACTTCAGAAAGGGGAAATGAATTATTGAAACAAGAAAAGTTTGATCCTGTATCATTACTAAATATTAGCGGCGGAAAGTCATGGCGCATTCGTAAAAAATATATAGGTCTTTTTGCCAGCGTTAATAACGTTTTCAATTCAATATATAAAACTGGAGGTTTTGAACAGGCGCGGAATGCAAACTTCAGAGCTTTAAATCAAGATATTTCCAGCGGAACTCCATCCTTTGGTCCTAAATATTATTATGGTTACGGAAGAACTTATTTTTTAAATCTCACCATTGGATTGTAAATCAAAATCTCATGAAAAACATATTTTTAAATTCATTTTTTGGAATATCATTATTTATCATCACGAGCTGCAGTACCGAAGTCGAAATGCCGAAATTGGTTTGCACACAGCCAGATTTCGTAGTAAATAAGACTGTAGAAAAAGTGTATGAACTTTCAAATAATACAGCCAAACAATATTTGTACGATGATATTATTGAAGCGTATGTAGTTTCCAGTGACGAAGGCGGTAATTTTTTTAAGACGATTTCATTGCAGACAATTGCTGCTGCAAAAACTCCAGCAATTGGTTTTAGCGTTCCCATAGATGCATCAAATACTTATATTGATTATCGCGTTGGAAATAAAGTATATGTAAAACTTAAAAACCAATTTACAGATTTATATTATGGCGGATTAAGAATTGGAAGTTTATATGTAAGTAATGCCGGCGATCCAACAATTGGCAGGATTTCTCAAAATGATTATAAAAATGTGCTGAATGCTTCCTGTACAATAATTGATGAAAATACTTTGGTTGAATCACTTTCTGTAGAAGAGGCACTTAAGGATAATAAATTGAACACATTAATAGAATTAAATAATGTCGAATTTACAGAGGCGGCATTAGGACGTCATTATTTTGAAGAATCAAATAATGTGGGCGGATCTACAAATTGGAATCTGCGAGATAAAACAGGAAACCAAATTATTTTTAGAACCAGCAGTTATGCAAAATTTGCAGATCATTTTGTGCCAGAAGGAAGTGGAAAAGTAAGAGGGATTCTGACCAAATTTGGCACTGATTATCAATTGATGGTAAGATACGAAAGTGACATTGATATGAATGGAAAAAGGAATGTCCCGTTTTTTGCAGAAGATTTTCAGTCCGTTAAAAACAATGTAAATTTTGTTTTGCCTGGCTGGAGCAATATCGTAGAAAAAGCCACTAAACTTTGGAAGAGTGTGGTATATTCCGGAAATGGGTATGCAGAGTTTAATACTACAAGCACGACGGCAGCCGAAAATATTGCATGGCTGGTTTCTCCTAAAATTAATTTAGCAGGATATAAAAATGCGGTATTTTCGTTTAGAAGTGCACAGCATGATTTAAAAATGGATTCGCCTTTAAATACGTTAGAAATTTATGTTTCAACCAATTTTGATGGTTCGAATGTTACCAAGGCAAAATGGACAAAATTAGAAGCTAAAGTTCCTTCTTTAGCAACACCAACACGTGAATTTATAAGCTCTGGAGGAATTGATCTCTCGGCGTATTCTGGAAATATTCATATTGCATTTAAATACATCGGTTCTGGAAAAGATAAAACTTTAAACGGCGCTTTTATGGTTGATGATATTAAGATTTTTGGAGAAAAATAGGACGTAATTTTTAAATTCAAAATTAAATAGTTGATTTTTAGAGCTTTATTTAAAAGTTTGTAGTTTTCGTATTTCAAATTCCTGAAATTTAATTGAATTTTGTATTTTGGTCATCCCAAATCAATACAAATATCTCATGAAAACCTACTTTCTTGCCATCTTGATGATGGTTTTTCCATGTTTACTGCATAGTCAGGACGCTCCTGTTAAATTGAAGCAGATCAATATTGTTAAAACAAATTACCAAAACTCTAAAGACGGTGAAATTGTAAATAAAACAATGGTCTTTAAAGATGGTAAACTTCAAACCGTAACAACTTCAGACGTTGTACAGCATTTCTTTTACAACAAAAATGGTTTGCTTGATATGACTGTTAAGGATAAGGTTGGAAGCGACTGGAAAGAAGTCGTAAATTATACTTATGATGCTGACAACAATATTACAAAGTTTGTCAAAAAATATCAAGAAGGACCAAATTATATTACTAAAGTGGTTTCATTTGTTTATGAAGGTGCAAGGATTAAAGTTACTACAAAAAAGAGCACGAATCACCAGAATTTAGTAGATGATATCGAATATCTTGTTGAAAACGGAATCATTGTAAGACGTACTTCACGCGATAGAAATAAACAAATTATTGGAAAACTTGAATACGTTTATGTAAACGATAATGTATCTAAACACAAAGGATTGGTTGGAGATAAAATTTCTAAGACCTACACTTACGATGATAAAAAATCGGTGGATCAATTAATTGTTCAAAGCTTGTTTGGTGATAATTACAAAGTAATTGTACCAATGATTTCTTACCATGAAGACGAATTTGCCTTTGAATCGATTTCATACAATAATGAAATGAATTTTAGTCCTTCGTCTACAGCTTTAGTAGCGGTAAGCAGAAAATACAAATACAACAAACTAAACTTTCCGATTTCTTGTTCGCAAATTGAAGAAAACGGAATTGTAAAAACAGAAAAAACGTTTATTTACGAGTAAATATTTCAAATTTAGAAATTATTCAAAATGGAATTTTGTTGAGGTAAGCTTAACAGAATTCCATTTTTTTATAATTTGCTGTAAAAGCAATTTTAGATATAAATTTAAAAACGAAATTGTATAATTGATTGTAGCTTACAAATGATTAAATTTGCAACTTATTCAAGACTATGTTAGAAAAAGAAGTTATAAATTTTGAGAGAACAGTAATTGTTGGAATTGTTACTCAAAATCAAAGTGAAGAAAAACTAAATGAATATTTGGACGAATTAGAGTTTTTGACATTTACCGCAGGAGGTGAAGTTATTAAACGCTTTTCGCAGAAAATGGAACGTCCGAATCCGAAGACTTTCGTGGGTACGGGAAAAATTGATGACATCAATCTTTTTGTAAAAGAAAACAAAATATCGACAGTAATTTTTGATGATGAATTAACGCCTTCACAGCAAAAAAATATTTCGAGAATTATTGATTGTAAAATTCTGGATAGAACCAATTTGATTCTGGATATTTTTGCGCAGCGAGCTGAAACTTCATATGCAAGAACTCAGGTAGAATTGGCTCAATGTCAGTACTTACTTCCAAGACTTTCTGGTTTATGGACACACCTTGAGCGTCAAAAAGGGGGTATTGGTATGCGTGGACCTGGAGAAACAGAGATCGAAACCGACAGACGTATTGTGCGTGACAGAATTTCGTTGTTGAAAGATAAAATCAAAACCATTGACAAGCAAATGAGCATTCAGCGTAGTAATCGCGGTGCGATGGTTCGTGTGGCTTTGGTTGGTTACACAAACGTTGGGAAATCGACTTTGATGAATGCAATTGGTAAAAGTGATGTTTTTGTTGAGAACAAATTGTTTGCAACTTTGGATACTACAGTTCGAAAAGTGGTGATTAAAAACTTACCATTTTTGCTTTCAGATACTGTTGGTTTTATTCGAAAACTGCCAACCCAATTGGTTGATTCTTTTAAAAGTACACTAGATGAGGTTCGTGAAGCAGATTTGCTTTTGCATGTTGTAGATATTTCACATCCTGATTTTGAGGATCATATAGAATCTGTAAACAAAACGTTGCAGGAAATTAAAAGTAATGATAAGCCAACGATCATGGTTTTCAATAAAATCGATGCTTACCGTCATCTCACTATTGAAGAAGATGATTTAATTACCGAAAGAACCCGCAAACATTATACACTCGAAGAATGGAAACAAACTTGGATGAATGATGTAGGAGAAGGCAAAGCTTTATTTATCTCAGCAAGAGAAAAAGAAAACTTTGAAGAATTTAGAGAAACGGTTTATGAAGCTGTTCGACAAATTCATATTACTCGTTTTCCTTATAATAAATTTTTGTATCCAGATTATAAGGATGCGATTGAGAAGGAAGAAGAAAATGAAGAATAATAAATTTTTTACCGCAAAGAGCGTTAAGATTTTTATATTATAGTATCATAAAAAACAAAGTTCGCAAAGCTAAATAACATCCAGCTTTGCGAATTTTTATTATATAAAATTGAGCTTTGAAAAAACTTTGCCTCTTTGCGGTAAAATATAATAAGGACTTTATAGATTAAAATCCGAAGTTAACTCCTAAACCAAATACTTCTCGAGTTTGGAGACCTTCAAAAGCGTTATCATCGTAAATTGCTTGGAATGCTAAGTTAGCAGATAAGAATTTGTTTATTTTCATTATGATATTCAAAGAATAATTGATATCAACATTTTGAGGATCTTCTAAATAATTAGAGTATAAATTCAATGTGTTTTCTGCAGTTACATTGGTCATAATAGCCAATTTGTAATAAAGTGAAGCATAAAAACCTAGTTCATAGCGCATTGTTTTGCCTTCGTCAACTCCAAAATAATCGCCATCTACATAAGGCAGACCTGTAAATCTATCAATTCCGCTTGTATAAGCATTGTCTACAAAAGTGAATTTTGAAGTAAGCGGTGCAAAATTTATTTTCAGATTTTCATCTTTAGACCAATAAATACCAGGTCCAGTAGTTAGATATCCAGGTGACATGAATTTAGTCTGCTCAGTTCTAATTTCTTTTCCGTTAGCATTCTGACCGTAAATATAACCCGTTGTAAATTGCGTTCTAAAGTTTAAAAAGAAAGAGTAGTACCACTCGCCAAAAGCTCTTTTCCCTACAATTGAATTAAACTCTAATCGGTCATCGGTTTTTTTTCCGAAGTCGGTATTTTTAGTTTGTAAAAGTCCGTAAGAAGCAAGGATTTTATTATCCCAGGTTACATCGTCTTTTTTATAATTAAAGTCATAGTTTATTCCTAAAGTTCCAGAAAAACTATCTTCACCACCAGCGATCCAGTTGTTGAAGCTTGATTGGTTTAACAAAAGAGATACTGTTCCTTTTGCTTTCCAGCCTTCTCCTTCAATAGTATCATTAATTTTTTTTACTGCTTTTTCGGTATTCTGAATTAATTCTTTTTCTGAATTTTGTGCCTGAACAATAGCAAAGTTCGCTAAAATGCATAGTAATAACGCCAGCTTTCTCATGGTTGTTTAGTTTAAGTGTATTATCAAATATACTAAAAACCAATTGAAACTAGATAATTATCGCTTGTAATTGCAGGTTATTTCTTAGATTCTTTGTATAAAGGTACTGCAGAGCATGCTTCGCCATACATTATGCTGCGAGCAAATGGCTGTAAATAATTTGCAGCTAAAATATAAGCACGCATAGGAACGGGTTTTCTAGAACAGCCTTTTACAATTACGGGTTTGCTTTTGTAAACAGAATAATCAATTTTACTTAAAATCTCTTCGTAAAGACTTGCATCTAGATCTTCGATTGTTCCGTTAACTACTTTTTTGGCATACGGAGCTAAATGAACACTAACCAGAATTAATGCCCAAGCTGGAATAATAGCATCTGTACTGCAATGTACAGCAACATATTGATCCTGATATTGCGACCAATCATGATTTTTCAGGTGCTCTCTAAAGTCTTTTTCTTTCAATAAAAATCCTTCCAAAAGCCATTGCGAAATGTCAATCTGCACACGCATTCCTTTTGGATAATAATCCTCTAAATCAAAAACTTCTAAAGCACTATTGGCAACTTTATTGATAATTTCTTCCATGTGAAAAGTTAGTTTCAAGTTTGAGGTTTCAAGTTCCAAGTTGAGTAACCTGAAACTTTAAACCTGAAACCTGAAACAAATATTTTTAAAGCATTCCTAATTCTAATTTCGCTTCTTCGCTCATTAAATCTTTACTCCAAGGTGGATCAAAAGTAATTTCTACTTCAACATCTTTAATGTGCTCGATTGTTTTTACTTTCTCTTCAACTTCGCGTGGTAAACTTTCTGCAACTGGGCAGTTTGGAGAAGTTAAAGTCATTAGAATTTTTACTTCGTAATCTGTGTTTACCATTACGTCATAAATTAATCCTAACTCGTAAATATCAACAGGGATCTCAGGATCGTAAATTCCTTTTAAAATTCTTACGATTGATTCTCCTAATTCGTTTGTGTCTATTTCTTGTTCCATTGTTTTTATTTGTTTTTTGCCACGAATTTCACAAATTTCCCGAATTAAAATTTGTGTTAATTCGTGAAATTCGTGGCAGAAGAAATTTAATTTTTGTTTTTTGAATCAAATGCTAAAGCATACATTTTGATGTTTTTAATCATCGAAACCAAACCGTTAGCACGTGTTGCTGATAAATGCTCTTTTAGACCTATTTCATCAATAAAATCTACATCAGCTTCTAGAATGTCTTTTGCTTTTTGATTAGAGAAAGCACGAATTAAAATTGCAATTATTCCTTTAGTCAAAATAGCGTCGCTGTCTGCCGTGAAAACAATTTTATCGTCTTGTTCTTCACCTTGTAACCAAACTTTTGACTGGCATCCTTTAATTAAATTCTCATCGGTTTTATATTCTTCTTTAATCAGCGGAAGCGTTTTTCCGAGCTCGATGATGTATTCATAACGCTGCATCCAGTCGTCGAACATTGAGAATTCATCTATTATCTCGTTTTGTATTTCTTTTATTGTCATAATTATTCTTTAACAAAATCAACTAATAAATTTACTAGTTTTTCGATTTCTTTTGGAGGAAAACCATTGTCGAAACCTTGTGTTTCATAGGTTTTTCCATCCTTTGTTATTTTTAAATTTCCTATTGCAGCGCCATCGTATGTACGTTTGTCAGTTGGAGCTTTTAAAGAGGAAAGATTGTCTAAATTAACTTTGGAAAATGCAGTAACAATTTCGTTCCATTTTGCATCATCAATATTAATTTGCACAGGTTCAGCATTACGTGCTGTAGTAACCAAAACCGATTTGTTTTGTGCTACGATAGTTTTGTAATAACCTCTTGAGTGGGCAGAATATTCAATTTGTGTTGAAGTCATATCTGTTTTTTTTTGACTGCAGCATCCAGTTGCAATAAAAAGCGTTAAAAGCAATAAAGACAATATTCTCATAAAAATAGTTTTTTTTAGCTTAGCATTGTTTGTGCTTTTTTAACGGCATCAACCATTAAATCAATTTCTTCTTTAGTATTATAAAAAGAGAAAGAAGCACGAATTGTTCCAGGAATACAGAAGAAACTCATAATTGGCTGTGCACAATGATGTCCGGTTCTTACGGCAATTCCTAATTTATCTATAATAGAACCAATATCATACGGATGAATTCCATCAATATTAAACGAAACTACAGATGCTTTATTTTTCCCCGTTCCGTAGATTCTCAAACCTTCTATTTCAGATAAACGTTTTGTGGCGTATTCCAAAAGTTCGTGTTCGTACTCTTGAATATTTTCGAAACCAATAGTATTCAAATAATCAATTGCAGTTCCAAGAACAATTCCGCCGGCAATATTTGGTGTACCTGCTTCAAATTTATGAGGCAAATCTGCGTAAGTAGTTTTCTCGAAAGTAACTTCTTTGATCATTTCGCCGCCGCCTTGATAAGGAGGAAGTTTGTTTAACCATTCTTCTTTTCCGTATAAAATTCCAGTTCCGGTTGGACCGCACATTTTATGTCCTGAAAAAGCATAGAAATCGCAATCCAATTCTTGAACATCTGGTTTTAAATGCGGAACTGCCTGAGCACCGTCAATTAAAACAGCGGCACCAACAGAGTGCGCTTTATCAATTATATATTTTATCGGATTAATGATTCCAAGTGCATTTGAAATATGGTTAAGTGTAACCACCTTTGTTTTTTCCGAAAGCAAAGCATCAAACTCTTCTAGAATTAATTCTCCGTTTTCATTAATTGGAATTACTTTTAAAACCGCCCCTGTTTTTTCACACAACATCTGCCAAGGCACAATATTACTGTGATGTTCCAATGACGAAACAATTACTTCGTCACCTGGTTTTAAAATTGAAGCAAAACCATTGGTTACTAAATTAATACCATGAGTTGTTCCCGAAGTAAAAAGCACTTCATGAGCATGTTTTGCGTTTATATGTTCTTTTACTTTACCACGAGAAATCTCGTAAGCGTCAGTAGCTAACTGGCTTAAAGTGTGAACGCCACGGTGAATATTGGCGTTGATTTCTTGATAATATTTTACTTCGGCATCGATCACAACTTGTGGTTTCTGAGAAGTAGCTCCGTTGTCGAAATATACTAAAGGTTTTCCGTTAACTTTTTGGTTAAGAATTGGAAAATCAGCTCTTATTTTTTGAATATCTAGCATGTCTTATTTAGAAAAAATCTATTTACAAAAGTACTAAAACTAAATTTGTTTATACAGGAATTCTATAATTTCCTTTTATGGCATCATTGTTACAAGGCGTAAATGCTGATTCTGTAAAAATCGGTTGACTTTTCTGAATTATCTGAATCAGATTTATAATTTGAGTCCTAAAAACGTGAACATAAATTATTTATATTGCAATAAAAAATAACGTATCAATGAAAAAATTTCTCAAAGTACTTCTGCTTGTAGTTGTTCTGGCTTTTTTATATTTCGGATTTACAACTTACCCTAAACTGGATTTGATTTCTGGATTTTCTGCCAAGAGTATTGCATCAGGACATTTTATAGATAATCGTTCGAAAGAATTAATTGAAAAAACCGACAATGATATCGACATGATTGATTTGGCAACGAATGCAATTGATGATGCAGGAAAATTTGCAACTTCAAATGTTTATGGTTTAAAAGAAAGAAAAGCGATTTACAGAGAAGGTTTAGGTGCTGTTTTGATTAATGATGATTTTGATGTTTCGAAACCGTATCTGCTGCCAAAGAGAACCAAATTGGTTAATAATCTTCCTTTTCCTTACGGTAATAAGGAGCCAAAAGATACCGCATTTTCGAATGTTGATTATTCCAAATTAAAAAAAGCGGTTGATAATGCTTTTGATAAACCTAGTGGCGGAACAAAAAGAACCCGCGCCGTTGTAGTTTTATATAAAGACAAATTAATTGCCGAGAAATACGATAAAGGTTTTAATAAAGACAGCAAAATTTTAGGCTGGTCGATGACAAAAAGTATCACAAGTTCGGCTTTTGGTGTTTTGGCAAAACAAGGAAAAATCGATATTTACAAACCGGCACCAGTTAAAGAATGGCAAAATGACGAACGCAAAAATATTACGCTTAACGATTTGCTTCACATGAATTCTGGTTTAGAATGGGAGGAGAACTATAGCACCATTTGTGATGCTACACAAATGCTTTTTCAAGCAGAAGATATGGGAAAAGTACAAATGGATAAGCCGGCTCAATTTAAACCCAACACACATTGGAATTATTCTTCTGGAACAACCAATTTATTATCCCTGATTTTAAGAAGACAATTTAAAACGCAGCAAGAATATCTTGATTTTTGGTACAGCGCTGTAATCGACAAAATAGGAATGAATTCGATGATTGTGGAACAGGATATGTCAGGAACTTTTGTTGGTTCTTCTTACGGATGGGCAACGCCACGCGACTGGTCTAAATTTGGATTGTTATATCTAAGAAAAGGAAACTGGAACGGCGAACAAATCCTTGACGAAAGCTGGGTAAAATATACTGCAACTCCAACGAATACTTCTGAGGGAAAATACGGTGCGCAATTTTGGCTGAACGCGGGAGGGAAATTTCCAGATGTGCCTCGTGATATGTTTTATTGCAGCGGTTATCAAGGACAAATGGTGGCAATTATTCCGTCTCTGGATATGGTTGTGGTGAGAATGGGAGTAAGAGAAGGTGATAAAAGTTTCGACTTTAATGGGTTTTTGAAGCAGGTAATTGAGAGTGTGAAGAAGTAAACAATAGTTATGATAAAAAACAAAGTTTTACAATCGGTTTTAATGATAATTGGAGGTTGGTTCTCAATCGGCTTAGGTTATTCTACTAATCTAGGTTATTCGATAATAAATACATTTTGTTTTTTAGGAGGTATTGTATTGTTTTTTATTGGAATTATAATGTTTGTTTTAGCAGTAAGAGATTAAAAATTTAATCGCAAACGCCAAGTAAAAAGCGCAAAGTTCGCAAAGTTTATATAAAAAACTTTGCGAACTTTGCATAACCTTTGTGTCTTTGCGGTAAACCTGACTACAAATCAAATCCTAAATTCACGCCCAATTTCATGGCAATGATTTTAGTAATTCTTTGTTTTAATTCTGGTATTTTTATGCTTTCGATAACGGCATTTGAAAATGCGTACATCAATAGAGCTTTTGCTTCTTTTTTCGGGATTCCGCGAGACTGCATGTAGAACATTGCTGTTTCATCTAATTGTCCAACAGTACAACCGTGAGAACATTTTACGTCATCTGCAAAAATCTCTAATTGTGGTTTTGCGTTGATAGTTGCTTTGTCACTCAATAAAATGTTGTTGCTTTTTTGGAAAGCGTTTGTTTTTTGAGCTTCTTTTTCTACCAAAACTTTTCCGTTGAAAACTCCAGTTGAGCGATCAGAGAAAATTCCTTTATAATCTTGGAAACTTTCGCAGTTTGGTGTTGCGTGGTTTACTAAAGTATAATGATCAACGTGTTGTTTGTCGTTTAAGATAGAAATTCCGTTAAGCGTACTTGTCAATCTTTCTCCAAAATGGTAAAAATTTAAGTTGTTACGAGTTAGATTTCCTCCAAACGAAAATGTATGAACAGAAGCATGACTTTCTTGTTGCTGAGAAACATAAGTGTTGTCAACTAAGTTAGCTTCGCTATTATCATTTTGAATTTTGTAATAGTCAACAATCGCACGTTTTTGAGTAAAAATCTCAGTAACAGAATTTGTTAAAACTGGATTTTCATTCAAACTTTGGTGGCGCTCGATAATTTGAACGTGTGAATTTTCACCCACAATAACTAAGTTTCTTGGCTGAACCATTAATGCAGCTTCGTTTCCTGTTGAGAAATACATTATCTCAATTGGTTTATCAGCTACTTTTTTCTGTGGGATATTGATAAAAGCACCTTCAATTGCAAAAGCTGTATTCAATGAAGTCAAGCTGTCATCTTTACTTGCTATTTTATTGAAGTAAGTATCAATAACCATTTTGTATTTTGGTTTGGTCAATGCCGATGACATCAAACAAACATCGATTCCGTCGTGAGTTGTAGAAGATAAATGTGAACTAAAAACACCATCAATAAACACTAATTTATAAGTGTCAATTTCGTGTAAAAAGTATTTTTTTACCTGATTAAATTCGATTGCATTTTCCTGCTTAGGAAAAACCGTAAAGTCATTTTTTAAGATGGCATTTAGCGATGTATATTTCCAAGCTTCTTCTTTTTTGGTTGGGAAACCTTTATTTTCGAAGTTTTTTAAAGCATTTGTGCGTATGTCGTGTAAATCTGAATGTACATCGACACGCTCTTCAAAAGCCATAAAAGACGATACTAATTTTTCTTTTAAATCCATTGTTCTTTTGTTTCCTTCGGTGTTTCAGGTTTCAAGTTTCAGGTTGCCTATTGAAACTTATTCCCCTTGAAATCTTTTTTATTTAGGTAAGTGATAAAGTTTTTTATTTTACCGCTTAAATTTTCATAATCCTTTTTTAAAGCTTCGAATTTTTCTTCTGAAATATATTCAAAATCAAAAATTCGATATAACTGAGATCTTGTTTCTCCCGCTGAGCCTTTTGCAATTGATAAAAATTGTCGAAATTCTAAATTTCCATCTCTTTCAAATCCTTCAGCAATATTATCCATTACTGAGCCAGAAGAACTTTTGATTTGATTTTTAAATCTGAGATCAGATCTTAACTCTGTTTCAACTGAAATAAAATGTATTTCTTTTGCTAATCGTCGAGCTTCTTTCCAAATTTCTAAATCCTCAAATCTATTAATTGTTGCCATTTCTATTTTTATTGTTTTAAGTTAAAACTTACAAATATAGTTTGTAACTTGAAACTAAAAAAACATGAAACCTGAAACAAATTAATTCTCCGCTTTAATCCAGTCGTATCCTTTTTCTTCCAATTCGTAAGCCAATTCTTTTCCTCCAGATTTTACAATTCTTCCGTTGTAAAGAACGTGAACAAAATCTGGAACGATATAATCTAACAAACGTTGATAGTGAGTGATTACAATAATTGCGTTTTTGTCGCTTTTTAATTTGTTAACTCCATTAGCCACAATTCTTAAAGCATCGATGTCAAGACCAGAATCTGTTTCGTCAAGAATAGCCAATTTTGGTTCCAACATTGCCATCTGGAAAATCTCGTTTCTTTTTTTCTCTCCTCCAGAAAAACCTTCGTTTAAAGAACGAGATAAAAATTTACGGTCGATTTCTAATAATTCAGATTTCTCACGAATTACTTTCAACATTTCATTTGCAGGCATTTCTTCCTGACCGTTTGCTTTACGAGTTTCGTTGATAGCAGTTTTCATAAAGTTAGTTACACTAACTCCTGGAATTTCTACCGGATATTGGAAAGAAAGAAAAACTCCTTTGTGAGCTCTTTCTTCAGGAGCTAAATCAGCAAGATCTTCTCCGTCAAGAATTACCTCCCCGTCTGTAACTTCGTAGTTTTCGTTTCCTGCAATAACAGCAGAAAGTGTACTTTTTCCAGAACCGTTTGGTCCCATAATAGCGTGAACTTCTCCAGCTTTAACTTCTATATTAATTCCTTTAAGGATTTCTTTATCACCAATTGAGGCGTGAAGGTTTTTTATACTTAACATGTTATTTTTGTTTAAAGTTTAAAGTTTCAAATTCTTAGTTTTAAGAAATGCTACTTTAAAATCTTTTTTTGTTTAAACTATTTATTTTTCAATTTAGGTTTTGTGAAAAGTTTCTATTTTAAGGATCAAAGCATTTGTAAAACTTGAAACCTGAAACTTTAAACTTTTATCCCACAGATCCTTCTAAAGAAATCTCTAATAATTTTTGAGCTTCTACAGCAAATTCCATTGGAAGCTTATTCAATACATCTTTACTGAAACCGTTTACAATTAAGGCAATCGCTTTTTCAGTCGGGATACCTCTTTGGTTGCAGTAAAAAACTTGATCTTCTCCAATTTTACTTGTAGTTGCTTCGTGCTCGATTTTTGCTGATGGATTTTTACTTTCGATATAAGGGAAAGTATGCGCACCGCAATTGTTACCCATTAACAATGAGTCACACTGCGAAAAGTTTCTTGCATTCTCTGCTCTTGAAGAGATTTGCACTAAACCACGGTAACTGTTTTGTGATTTTCCAGCAGAAATACCTTTAGAAATAATAGTCGATTTAGTATTTTTCCCTAAATGGATCATTTTAGTTCCAGTATCTGCTTGTTGGTAATTATTCGTAACGGCGATTGAATAAAATTCTCCTACTGAATTATCTCCTTTAAGTACACAAGAAGGATATTTCCAAGTTACAGCAGAACCAGTTTCAACTTGTGTCCAAGAAATTTTAGCGTTTGTTTCGCATAAACCTCTTTTGGTTACGAAGTTGTAAACTCCGCCTTTTCCTTCTTTGTTTCCAGGGAACCAGTTTTGAACAGTAGAATATTTAATTTCAGCATCATCCAAAGCAATTAATTCAACTACAGCAGCGTGCAATTGGTTTTCATCACGGCTTGGAGCTGTACATCCTTCAAGATATGAAACATAACTTCCTTCATCTGCAATGACAAGAGTTCTTTCGAATTGTCCTGTTCCTGCTTGATTGATTCTGAAGTAAGTAGAAAGTTCCATTGGACAACGAACGCCTTTTGGAATATAGCAGAAACTTCCATCAGAGAAAACCGCTGAGTTTAATGCTGCATAGAAGTTGTCTTTTTGAGGTACAACAGTCCCTAAATATTTTTTTACTAATTCAGGATATTCTTTAATAGCTTCAGAAATCGGACAGAAAATAATTCCTTTTTCAGCCAAAGTTTTCTTGAAAGTTGTTGCTACAGAAACAGAATCGACCACAATATCCATTGCGACATTGTTCATCATTTTTTGTTCATCAACAGAAATTCCTAACTTTTTGTACATCTCTAAAAGTTCTGGATCAACATCATCCAAAGTTTTATTAGGATCTACTTGTTTTGGAGCTGAATAATAAGAAATTGCCTGAAAATCTGGTTTTTCGTAATTTACATTTGCCCATTCTGGCTCGATCATTTCTTTCCAAGCACGGAAAGCCTCGATGCGCCATTCGGTCATCCATTCAGGTTCTTCTTTTTTAAGCGAAATAGCTCTAACAATCTCTTCGTTTAAGCCAATAGGGAAAGTCTCAGATTCTATATTGGTATAAAATCCGTACTCATATTCTTTTGTTTCCAGTTCGATTTTTAAATCGTCTTCGGTGTATTTGCTCATTATTTTTTTATTGTCTAAATAGTTTTAAAGTCTAAAGTTCGAAAGTCATTTTAAGTCCTTACGACTTGCGACTTTCAGCTTTGACTAAAGAGAGAATGATTCTCCGCAGCCACAAGTTCTGCTTGCATTTGGATTATTGAAAACAAATCCTTTTCCGTTTAATCCGCCAGAAAATTCTAAAATTGTTCCAGCTAAATATAGAAATGATTTTTTTTCAACAGCAATTTGGATATCATTGTCTACGAATATTTTGTCGTCTTCTCCTTTGGTTTTGTCAAATTTTAAATCATAAGACAAGCCAGAGCATCCACCGCTTTTCACGCCTACTCTTACGTAGTCGCTTGCGGCGTCAAAACCATCGTCAGTCATCAAGTCGATGATTTTCTTTTTGGCAGTATCAGAAACTTTTATCATTGTTCTTAGATGTTTGTTTTTTAATAAGCATTTCTTGTCTGTAATTAATTTAGTACAGATTTAAAGCGCTAATTTTCAATGTTAAATAGAAATTATCTGCAAAGATACGACTTAAAAACCTTTTTCCATAACGGTTCACATTATTATAACAAATGAGAAAATAGATATTAGTTATTTTGATAAAATCAACCTGAAAAAAGAGGCTAATAATTCGAATAAATTAATTTTACGATTTTAAATTGAATTTATTGCCTATAAATGTTAAAAAACAAGTATTTATACTCAATTACAACCCATGCTTTATTGGTACTTTTGCAATAAATTGTGAGTAATTATGAAAAAACAACAGAAAAATAATTGGGTAAAAATCTTTTTTGCAGTATTTTTTGTTTTTGGAGTAGGTGCTGCAGTACTAGTTTTTAGCAATGAGTCTGATAAAAATGAAAATAAGGTTAAAAAAGAAAGTACTTCCAAAATTCCATTTGTTAATACAGAAAACACGGAACAAAAAAATATTTTAGATTCTCTAAATACACTCAAGGCTGCGTACGATATTGCAATTTTAGAAAAAACGGCGCTATCTCAAGAGTTGGAGCTAGAGCGTAAGAATGTTGAGAATTTAATGGAAATCATTAAGGCTTCTCAAAATCCATCTGCTGCTCAAATTAAAATATTTAGAAATCAACTTTCAGATTTGAATTTTTCTTTAGAAGGAAAAGTGTTAGAAATTAAGAAATTGAAATCTCAGAATAAAAATTTATTGACAGAAATTGAAAGTCAGAATGTTGTAATGTACAACCAAAAAGCAGAAAATGATACACTTATTTCTAAACAAAAGAAATTAGAGTCTACCTTAAAAGATGCATCAAAACTTTCTCTAAGCAATTTTAAAGTAATTGCTCTGCGCGAAAAAAGCTCGGGAGCAGAACTGGAAACTACAAAGGCAAAAAGTACAAAAAAACTTAAAGCTATTTTTACTGTTAATGGAAATGCTGTTGCAAAAACAGGAAAAAGAATCTTTTACATTCAAGTACTCGACCAGAAGAATAATGTTTTGGGTGATAATAAATTGATTGAATTTGGAAATGATAAAGCTCTGGTATATAGTTTTATTGTGAGCACAGATTTTCAGGGTAAATCGGTAAATGTGTATGGAATTCTAAATGACCAGTTTAAAAAAGGAACCTATTTTGTCAATTTCTTCGACAAGCAGGAAATAATGGGAAGCGCTTCGATTACCTTAGAATAAGCGTTTTTTAAAAATAAATTGTAGTAAAAGGATTTTGTATTTGCTAGCTTTGTTCTTTTACAAAAATCAAACTAATGAAACTTTACCCAATCGAATCTGGAAATTTTAAATTAGATGGCGGTGCTATGTTTGGTGTTGTTCCAAAGACAATATGGAACAAAACAAATCCTGCTGACTCTAATAATCTCATTGATATTGCCGCACGCTGTTTATTGATCGAAGACGGAAATCGTTTGATTTTAATTGATACAGGAATGGGCGATAAGCAATCGGAAAAGTTTTTTGGCTATTACTCACTATGGGGTTCGCATTCTATAGATAAATCCTTAGCAAAATACGGTTTTAACCGAGATGATATTACAGATGTTTTTATGACACATCTTCATTTTGATCATTGCGGCGGAAGTGTTCAGTGGAATTCGGATAAAACAGGATATGAACCAGCTTTTAAAAATGCAAAATTCTGGACAAATGAAAATCATTGGGAGTGGGCTACAAAACCAAATCCAAGAGAAAAAGCGTCTTTTTTATCTGAAAATATTCTACCAATGCAGGAGAGCGGACAATTGAATTTCATCGAAAGACGAGAAACCGATTTTGGATTTTCAAAAGAAATGGGCTTTGAAATTTTCTACGTAGACGGCCACACCGAAAAACAAATGATTCCTTATATCAAATACCAAGATAAAACAATCGTTTTTTGTGCCGATTTATTAGCGACTGCCGGACACATTCCACTTCCTTATGTTATGGGTTACGATACAAGACCATTGCTGACGATGCCAGAAAAATCAAAATTCTTGAATTTAGCAGCAGACCAAAATCATTATTTGTTTCTGGAACATGATGCACATAATCAAATAATAACTGTTGAACATACAGATAAAGGAGTTCGATTAAAAGAGGTTTTTACCTGCGAAGAAATTCTTTAGATAGAAATTAAACTATAAAAAAATCCCATTTTCAACTGAATGAAAATGGGATTTTTAATTTTTACGAATAGTGATTATTCTACAATTACTTTTTTCGCAGAAGCAGCATCTCCATTGATTAAATAAACATAATAAACTCCTCTAGGTAAACCAGATAAATCGATCGTATTATTTGTATTTGCATTATTTAAAGTAAAAGATTTTACCAATTGGCCTAATGAATTGTAAACTGTTGCTTTGTCTAATGAAGCATTATCAATAGTTATTTCTCCTTTTGTTGGGTTTGGATGAACTACTACTTTGTCGAAAACAGAATCTTCAACACCTAAAGTAGTACAGTTTGTTGAATAAACGGTTGTTGGGTCTTTTCTTTCTGCCCAGTTTGTATTTGAATAATTTTCATCATCGACCTGAATGCATTTTAATTCTGGGTTGTCTAAAATTGAGATATCGGTCAATAAAGTGTTGTTTCCATTTTTTATATTTAATGAAGTCAATTGATTACTATTGATATTTAACCAATATAATTTTGCATTTAAAGGAAGGTCTAATGTTGTTAATTCGTTTTCATTAAGTATTAAATATTGGAGTAAAGTTTGCGCTTTTAGATTTATATTTTGTAATTTATTTTTAGAAGCTAATATTCCAATCAATTTTGTATTTGAAGAAATATCCAATGTTGCTAATTCGTTGTCACTAAGTGATAAATGTTGTAATAAAGTATTTGTATTAATATTTATATTTTTTAATTTATTTCCAGAAGCATGCAATCCAGTCAATTTTGAATTGGAAGAAACATCTAGTGTTGTTAATTGGTTTTTATTAAGTAATAAAAATTCTAATAAAGTGTTTGCTCTAAGATCTATATTTTTTAACTGACATTCTTCTGCACTTAATGACAGCAGCTTTGTATTTGAGGAAAGGTTTAATGACAGCAATTGATTATCGTCCACATTTAAGTTGACTAATTCTTTAAATGCTTCAATTCCTGTTAAATCGGTAATTTCAGATCCTTTTACATCTAATTCTTTAATAGGTGCAATATTGATAGTTAGCACTTTTCCATCGGGAATTCCAGAATCTAGGCCTAAACTAATTAATTTAGTTTCAAAATTGATATCTGGAATTAATGTAACAGCGTTACAGTCTTTAGTGAGACTCGCAGTGGCATCTTTTGTAATGCTCCAGTTTTTGAAGGCATAAGCTACATCATCAACCAGAATACAGTTCAGATTATTAGAGGCACAGTTTAACGATGTTAATGTAGTGTTATTGGTAAGATCTAAACTAGTTAATAGATTTCGATCACAATTTAATGAAGTTAAATTTAAATTAGAGTATAAATCTAAATTTGTCAATTTATTTGAAGAAATCCATAATGTATTTAATGCTAAATTTTTAGATAAATCAATTGATGTTATTTGATTTTCATTACAATATAAGTTTTTCAACGCCAAATTATTCGATATATCTAGACTCGTGAGGTTATTGTTGTAAAGTCCTAACGTATTTAGTGCTAAATTCTTAGAAACATCAATTGTAATCAATTTATTGGAAGACAAAGACAAATCTTGCAAATCTATATTCCTTGATATATCGATAGTCGTTAATTTATTCTGAGTACATCTCAAATTAATTAATTTTATATTTTTTGAAAGATCTAAAGTGGTAATTTGATTATTAGAACAATCTAGGGTTGTCAAACTGGTAAAATCCTGAATTCCTGTCAAGTCAGCAATTGAATTCCCATAAATATTTAATGTTGTTATTGAAGCAACATTTGAAGTCAAAACTTTTCCGTTAACACCATCTCGGTCAATTCCAAGTGTAATGAGTTTGTTCTCAAAATTGACATCTGGAATTAATGTGTACGCTCCGCAGTCTGTGCTGAAGCTTGTCATGGGATCTTTTACTTGAGACCAGATTTTATTAGCATCTTCTACGTTATCCACCTGAATGCATTCCAGGCGATTACCATAAAATGTGGCATAAGAAGCATTAGGATTGAATAAATAATTGGCTCCGTTTTTTATATTTAAATAAGTTAACAAATTTGAGTGCGCTGTCATCACACTCAGTTTATTATTTTTACTCAGATCGAGACTTTTTAGTAAATTATTATTACACCATAAGCGATCAAGTTTCAAATTAGTGGAGACGTCGAGAATTTTGATGTTATTATATCTACAATCTAAGCCTTCCAGCAATAACTGTTGAGAAACATCTATGCTTGTAAGCTGATTGTGGTTACAGTCAATAATTTTTATTGCTGTATTGTTAGAAAAATCAAGCGATGCTAAGTTATTATTTGCACATTGCAGGCTACTTAAGAGAGGATTATTAGTAAGATTTAATGTTGTTAACAGATTATTACCACACTCTAAATTGGTTAATGCGGTGTTTTGAGATAAGTTTAATTGAGTCAATCTATTATTATTACAATTGAAGTATCTTAACGCAGTAAAATCTTCAATTCCTGTAATGTCAGTAATAGAACTGTTGCTAACATTCAAAAAAGTCAAAGTAGCTACATTGGAAGTCAAAACCTGACCGTCTGGAGCACCTGAATCAATACCCAAGCTGATTAATTTGTTTTCAAAATTAACATCTGAGATAGTAGTATACTGTCCATAAATACAAAAATTTGCCAATAGCAATAATAAGAGTAATTTTATTTTCATAAAAATTTGTTTACAATAATCAGATTTATAAATAAAATAATATTTTATCTGCAAAAATAAATAAAAACGACCATAATTATAAGTTTTTACATGTTAAAATTTAGAATAATTTATTATCTTAAACTGATTAAGTTTTAAAAAAGAATTGATGTTTCAATCTAAAGATACTACGGTCCATTCAATAAGTATCTGATTCAAATTCCATTATATCAACTCATATCATATTATTTGTTTCTGGAACATGATGCACACAACCAAATAATAACAGTTGAACATACGGATAAAGAAGTTCGATTAAAAGAGGTTTTTACCTGCGAGGAGATTTTTTAAGCGGAGGTTTATTTACTAATAGATTAAGTTTTATATTCATTCATTTTTTTAAATATGATTCTCTAAATCATTTAATATAGTTGTAAGCTTTTTTGATAAGTGGACAATTATTCACGTTATTCTTTTTTAATATAGAGTTTTTAATATGTAGATGCTTTACAATGATTTGAATTTTAATTGTTTATGCTAATTTTCATGATGGTAAATTTTAATTAAAATTTCATAACACATTGTTAACAGTTAGTTTTTTGTAACAAAAAAGCATAATTTAGACCCATCTTTTAACTTTACTTATATAATAGATACATGAGTCATATAAAACCTCTTAAATTATCTGCTTTTGCATTACTTGTTTTAGCAGGATGCAGTGCAAGTTTGCAAGCGCAAAAATCAGTGCCAAAACAACCAATTGTTGCTCCTTTAGCAGTTGTTAAAAAAGCACCAGTTAGTGAAAACGAACTAAAAAGATGGAGTCATCTTGATTTAGTAAAAGATTCTATCCCAGGAATGAGTGTTGATAGAGCTTTAACTGAATTGCTTCAAGGTAAAAAAGGCAATAAAGTTATTGTTGGTATTGTAGACTCTGGTGTAGATATCGAACATGAAGATCTGCAGGGAATGATCTGGACTAATGCAAAAGAAATTCCTGGAAACGGAATCGATGATGATAAAAACGGATTTATTGATGATGTTCACGGCTGGAATTTCCTTGGAAATGCTGTTAATGAAAATCTTGAAATGACACGTATTGTCAAAAAAGGAGACGATGGTTCTGCTCAATACAAAGAAGCTTTAGCCCAATACAACGAGAAATACGAAAAAGCTCTAAAAGATAAAGAACAAGTTGATTTTTTATTAGATATTCATAATACTATCAAAAAAGAACTAAATAAGACAGATTATAAAGTTGAGGATTTAGCATCTATTACGTCAACAGATTCAAAAGTTGCTAGAGCAAAAGCAATAATGACTCAAATTTTTACAAATGCTGGTCCAACTTTTAACCCAGAAGCTGATTTTGGAGAATATAAAGAGCAAGTTTACGATCAATTGAATTATAATTTAAATAAAGAATTTGACGGAAGAAAAGTCGTAGGCGATAATCCAGAAGATATTAAAGACAATCATTATGGAAATAATGTTGTTTTTGGTCCAGATAAAGAAAAAGCACTTCACGGAACTCACGTTGCTGGAATCATTGCACAAATCCGTGGAAACAATTTAGGAGGAGACGGAGTTGCTTCGCCAAACGTTGAGATTCTGACTGTGAGAGCTGTTCCAGACGGTGATGAGTATGATAAAGATATCGCTTTAGCAATTCGTTACGCAGTAGATAATGGTGCAAAAGTAATTAACGGAAGTTTCGGAAAAAGCTTTTCTCCTCACAAACAATGGGTTTACGATGCTATTAAATATGCAGCTAAAAAAGACGTTTTAATTGTACATGCTGCAGGAAACGACGGATACAATATTGATGAGACAAAAAATATCAATTATCCAAATGATTCAGAAGACAACGTAAAAGAATTTGCTGATAATGTAATCACAATTGGAGCAATCAATAAAGAATACGGAGAAACGGTTGTTGCACCATTTTCTAACTTCGGAAAAATTAATGTTGACGTATTTGCTCCAGGTGAAGAAATCTACGCAACAGTTCCAAACAATAAATACAAATATTTACAAGGAACTTCAATGGCATCTCCAAATGCAGCGGGTGTTGCGGCTTTAATTCGTTCTTACTACCCAAAATTAAAAGCTGCTCAAGTTAAGAAGATTTTGATGGATTCTGGAGTTGCACTTCCTTCTAAAGTTATTTTGGGAGAAAATCCAAATCCAAATGAAAAACCAGTAGCGGTTTCTTCTGCAGAATCATCAAAAACTGCAAAAATGGTAAATGCTTACAACGCTTTATTAATGGCAGAGAAGATGTCTAAAAAATAAAGAATAACACACTATTAATCTAATGGAAGAGTTCGCGCTCTTCCATTTTCTATTACATATAAACATGCGAAAAATTATTTTACTTTCTTTCCTGAGCTTTGGATTAAACACAGCTTTTGCTCAAAACACCTCATATTGGCAGCAACACGCCGATTACAAAATGGAGGTTTCAATGGATGTAAAAAACTATCAGTATAAAGGAAAACAAGAATTGGTTTACACCAATAATTCTCCTGATACTTTAAGAAAAGTATTCTATCATTTGTTTCCAAATGCTTTTCAGCCAGGAAGTGAAATGGATGCGCGTCTTCATTTTATCAAAGATCCAGACGGAAGAATGGTAAATAAAGTAAAAGGTGCAGACGGAAAAGATGTAAAACAAAGCCGAATTGAAACTTTAAAACCAAATGAAATTGGATTTTTAAAAATCACAAACTTTAAACAGGATGGTACTGCAGCTCAAACAAGAGTTTCAGGAACTATTCTAGAAGTTACTTTGGCTAAACCAATTTTACCAAATTCAAAAACTACCTTCACATTAGATTTTGACGGACAAGTTCCAGTGCAAATTCGTCGTTCGGGAAGAAATAATTCGGAGGGAATTGAACTTTCGATGTCACAATGGTATCCAAAATTAGCAGAATTTGATTTCGAAGGCTGGCACGCAGATCCGTATATTGCGAGAGAATTTCACGGTGTTTGGGGAAATTTTGATGTAAAAATTACAATCGATAAAGAATATACAATTGGAGGTTCTGGATATTTACAAGACAAAAATTCAATTGGACACGGTTACGAAGATGCTGGTGTGACGGTTACTTATCCTAAAAAAGCAAAAACGTTAACTTGGCATTTTATTGCTCCAAATGTTCACGATTTTACATGGGCAGCAGACAAAGAATATGCACATGATATTGTAAAAGGACCAAACGATGTTGATTTGCATTTCTTCTATAAAAACACTCCAAAAGTGGCAGAAAACTGGAAACAATTAGAGCCATTGATGGTAAAAGTAATGGATTATTACAACCAAAGAGTTGGAGCTTATCCGTACAAACAATATTCATTTATTCAAGGTGGAGACGGTGGAATGGAGTATGCAATGTGTACCTTAATGCTAGGAAATGGAAAACTGGAAGGAATTCTTGGGACTGCAACACACGAATTAGGACACTCTTGGTTTCAGCATATTTTAGCTTCAAACGAATCCAAACATCCTTGGATGGATGAAGGTTTTACAACTTATATTGAAGACAGCGCTTTGAACGAATTAAAGGGAGATAAAAAAGAAGTAAATCCATTTAAAGGGAATTATGCTGCTTATTACAGTTTAGTAAATTCTGGAAAAGAACAGCCGCAAAGTACACACGGAGATCGCTATGACGAAAACCGTCCTTACAGTATTTCTTCTTACGTAAAAGGAAGTATTTTTCTTTCTCAATTAGAATATGTAATTGGAAAAGAAAATGTTGATGCTACTTTAAAAAGATATTTCAACGATTTTAAATTCAAACATCCAACTCCAAATGACATCAAAAGAACAGCAGAAAGAGTTTCTGGAGCTGAGCTAGATTGGTATTTAACAGATTGGACGCAAACATTAAATACGATTGATTACGGAATTAAAGACGTTGCTGATAATGCAGGAAAAACAACTGTAACTTTGGAGAGAATTGGAAGAATGCCAATGCCAATCGACTTAAAAGTAGATTATACTGACGGAACCTCTGAGAACTTCTACATTCCGTTAAGAATGATGAATTTTATTAAACCGAATCCAAATCCAAATCAAAAAAGAACTGTTTTAGAAGACTGGGCTTGGGCACAGCAAAACTATAGTTTTACAATCGATAAAAACAAAATTGCAATCAAAAAAATCACTATTGATCCAAGCGGATTAATGGCTGATGTAAAAGCTGCAAACAATGTTTTTGACGTGAAATAATCTTCATTTAAAGAATAAAAAAAGTCCCGTTTAAATTAATAAACGGGACTTTTTATTTTTAGATCATTAAGGTTTAACTCAAATGCTCGATCATATCTTTTGTCATAGATTCCAGATCAAATTTATGATTCCAGTTCCAGTCTTCTCTGGCAGAACTGTCGTCAATACTTGCCGGCCAGCTGTCAGCAATTTTTTGACGGAAATCTGGATTATAAGTGATTTCAAAATCAGGAATATGTTTCTTAATCTCATTTGCAATTTCTGTCGGAGTAAAACTCATTGCAGCCAAATTATAAGAAGAATGTATTTTAATCTGCTCAGCAGGAGCTTTCATAATATTAATCGTTGCATCAATAGCGTCATCCATATACATCATCGGCATTTTGGTTTCAGACGATAAAAAGCATTCGTATTTTTTATCAGCAATCGCTTTGTAAAAAATATCAACAGCATAATCTGTAGTTCCGCCGCCTGGAGGAGTAGACCAGCTGATTAAACCAGGATAACGAATACTTCGAACATCAACACCATAAATATTATGATAATACTCGCACCATCTTTCTCCAGCTTGCTTGCTGATTCCGTAAACTGTTGAAGGTTCCATTACAGTATATTGTGGAGTGTTTTCTTTTGGAGTCGTTGGTCCGAAAACTGCAATACTCGAAGGCCAGAAAATTTTCTGAATCTTTTTTGCTTTCGCTAAATTCAAAACATGAAAAAGCGAATTCATATTCAAATCCCATGCAAATGCTGGATTTTTTTCAGCAGTAGCAGATAAAAGTGCCGCCATTAAATAGATATCAGTAATTTGATGAACTTCTACCAAATGTTCAATTTGATTAAAATCTAAAGCATTGACCACTTCAAAAGGTCCCGAATTAACAACATCAGTATTTAATTTTCGAATATCAGAAGCGATTACATTTTCGGTTCCGTATAATTTGCGCAGTTTTTGCGTCAGCTCTGTTCCAATCTGACCGCAGGCACCAATGATCAATATTTTAGGATTCATTTTTCGATGATTTTTAGAGATACAAATATAACGTTTTCGCAATTACTTGCGCTTTTTTGAAGAATAAATTATAAATTCAACAATTAAAAAGTTTGTTTGTTGGATAATTCTCTTTTACAAGGGTGTGTCTTTGTGCCTTTCAAAAATCTATGTAAAAGATCATTTCTATTGATAATAAAACCAAAGAAAATTATTTTAAATCTGCATAATCTGTCGTAAAAAAAAGATAGTAATTTATGTGAATCAAAGGCAAAAATCAGAATTCGTAATTGTAAATTTACTTTGTAACTTTGTAGCTTAATGTTTTACCAAATGAAATATAAGATATCTCTTTTTCTGCTTTTTGTTTTTGTGTTGAATTCATGTCAAAATCAAGATGAAAAACGTCTTGCTGAAAATGAAAAAGAAGCAAAAAAGAAAGAAGCTATTTTTAATAATATAAATAAAGGCTGGACGTTTATTGATGAACCGATCAATGAAATCTCAGAACAAAAATTAAATTCTTGGACAGAATGGCGAGAGTTTATGAAAGAGATTGGAGATAAGCCAAGAAAAACAATTGGAGCATTTCAGAAAAAATCGGCTGCTATTTCTAAAAAAGCAATGGCTTTAAATAACAATATTCCGGCAGAATTTAATGTACCTCAAATAAAAAGCCGTATTTCTATTTTAATTACCAAAATAAAAATGATGGATTTATTTATTCATTTAAATAAAGTTCCAGATGATAAAGTGGTTTTTTTGATACAAGAAATCAACAAAGAATTGATTTCGCTGGAAAGACAAATGGATAAAATTGTCGAAAAAGCCAAAATTCCGAAAGAAGAAGGAGAAGCAGATTTCCTTAGAATGTTAGACACCACGCGTGCGATACCGAGTTCTACGCCGCCATTAGATCAAAATAAACCTAGAATTGAGTAAAAACGCACTATATACGATATACGACAATCTGCCAAAAGCACAACAGATTGCATCAAATTTACTGGAAGGAAATCAGATAAAAATGCATCTCAGCGGATTGCTGGGATCTGCAGTTTCATTTGTTGTCCGCTCTGTTTTTAAAAAAACCGAACTTCCTTTTTTAATTGTTTTAGACAATAAAGAAGAGGCTGCGTATTACCTAAACGATTTAGAGCAGATGATTGGCGAGCAGGATGTATTGTTTTATCCCGCTTCATTCCGTCGTCCCTATCAAGTTGATGAAACAGACAATGCAAATGTTTTGCTTCGCGCTGAGGTTTTAAACCGAATAAATTCCCGAAAAAAACCGGCCATAATTGTTACGTATCCAGAAGCACTTTTTGAGAAAGTAGTGACGCGCCAGCAATTGGATAAAAACACTTTAAAAGTTTCTTTAAACGATAAAATTTCAATTGATTTCATTAATGAAGTTTTATTTGAATATGAATTCAAAAGAGTCGATTTTATTACAGAACCGGGAGAATTTTCGGTTCGTGGAGGTATTGTCGATGTATTCTCATTTTCAAATGATCATCCGTATCGAATTGAATTTTTCGGAAATGAAGTAGACAGCATCAGAAGTTTTGATGTAGAAACACAATTATCTGTTGAAACGCATAAAAAAATCACCATTATTCCGAATGTCGAAAACAAGATATTTCAGGAAAACCGTGAAAGCTTTTTAGATTATATTGCTGAGAAAACAGTACTTTTTATTCAAAATACTGATGGACTTTTTAGTCAGTTAGACAAACAATTTGCAAGGGCAGAAGAAGCTTTTTCGAAACTTTCGGGAGAAATAAAACATGCCGAACCAGAACAATTATTTTTAAATCAGGCTTCGTTTATCAAACGAGCTTTAGATTTTTCGATAGTAGAATTGGCTTCAAAACCAATTTTTAAAACCACTAAAAAATTCGAATTTCATATTCAGCCTCAGCCCTCGTTCAACAAACAATTTGATTTATTGCTGAATAATTTGAGTGATAATCATTTTAACGGATACAAAAATTATTTGTTCTGTTCGAATGAGACGCAGGCCAAACGTTTTCATGATATTTTTGAATCGCTGGACGAAGCTAATTCTGAGAATATCAGAAAACAATACAACACTATTGTACTGCCTTTATACCAAGGTTTTATTGATGAAGAAAATCAGATAACGGCTTATACCGATCACCAGATTTTTGAACGTTATCATAAATTCAACATTAAAAACGGTTATTCTAAAAAGCAGAATATTACGCTTAAGGAATTAACAGCACTTTCTGTTGGTGATTATGTAACACACATCGATCATGGAATTGGGAAGTTTGGCGGTTTACAGAAAATTCAAGTAGAAGGCAAAACGCAAGAAGCCATAAAATTGGTTTATGCCGATAATGATATCGTGTACGTGAGCATTCACTCGCTGCATAAAATTTCGAAATATAACGGAAAAGACGGCACACCGCCGAAAATCTACAAATTAGGATCGAACGCCTGGAAAGTTTTAAAACAAAAAACCAAAGCGCGTGTCAAACATATTGCATTCAATTTAATTCAGTTGTATGCAAAACGTCGTTTAGAAAAAGGTTTCCAGTTTGCGCCGGACAGTTATTTGCAAAACGAATTAGAAAGTTCGTTTATTTATGAAGATACGCCAGATCAAACTAAATCGACACAAGAAGTAAAAGCCGACATGGAAAGCGATCGCCCAATGGATCGTTTGGTTTGCGGTGATGTTGGTTTCGGAAAAACAGAGGTTGCGATTCGTGCTGCTTTTAAAGCGGTTGATAATAGCAAACAAGTTGCCGTTTTGGTTCCGACGACTATTTTGGCTTATCAGCATTATAGAACTTTTTCGGAACGATTGAAAGATATGCCAGTTTCTATTGGTTATTTAAACCGATTTAGAACGGCAAAACAAAAAGCACAAACTTTAAAAGATTTAGCCGAAGGTAAATTGGATATTGTAATTGGAACGCATCAATTGGTCAACAAAAATGTAGTTTTTAAAGACTTAGGTTTGTTGATTGTTGATGAGGAACAAAAGTTTGGAGTTAACGTAAAAGATAAATTAAAAACTATTGCAGCAAATGTTGATACGTTGACATTAACAGCAACGCCAATTCCGAGAACTTTACAATTCTCTTTAATGGCGGCGAGAGATTTGTCTGTAATTACAACGCCTCCGCCAAATCGTTATCCTATTGAAACGAATGTTGTTGGTTTTAATGAAGAGATCATTCGTGATGCGATTTCGTATGAAATCCAGCGAAACGGACAGGTTTTCTTTATCAATAATAGAATCGAAAATATAAAAGAAGTGGCAGGAATGATTCAGCGTTTGGTTCCAAACGCAAGAGTCGGAATTGGCCACGGACAAATGGACGGTGCAAAACTCGAAGAATTGATGTTAGGTTTCATGAATGGAGAATTCGACGTTTTGGTGGCAACGACAATCATCGAAAGTGGTTTGGACGTTCCAAATGCCAATACGATTTTCATTAATAACGCCAACAATTTCGGATTATCAGATTTACATCAAATGCGCGGGCGTGTTGGACGAAGCAACAAAAAAGCATTCTGTTATTTCATCTGCCCACCATATTCATCTATGACGGAAGATGCAAGAAAACGTATTCAGGCTTTGGAGCAATTCAGCGAATTAGGAAGCGGTTTCAACATAGCCATGAAAGATCTTGAAATTCGTGGTGCAGGAGATTTATTGGGCGGAGAACAAAGCGGTTTCATAAACGAAATTGGTTTTGATACGTACCAAAAAATCATGAATGAAGCAATTGAAGAATTGAAAGAAAACGAATTCAAAGATTTGTATCCAGAAGAAAATAATATTGATACTAAGGAATATGTAAAAGACATTCAAATCGATGCCGATTTTGAGTTATTATTTCCAGATGAATATATCAATAACGTTTCGGAACGTTTGGTTTTATACAACGAATTAGGCGCTATAAAAGACGAAGCTGGTTTACAGGAATTCGAAAGAAAGCTAATTGACCGTTTCGGACCTTTGCCAAAACAAGCAACTGCCTTACTAAACAGCATCCGTATAAAATGGATTGCAACTCGTGTTGGAATCGAGAAATTAGTCTTGAAACAAGGCAAAATGATTGGTTATTTTGTTTCAGACCAGCAATCTGATTACTATCAGTCGGTGAAGTTTAGAAATGTTTTAAATTTTGTTCAGAAGCATAGTAATCTTTGCAAAATGAAAGAAAAACAAACCGTAAACGGATTACGTTTATTATTGACTTTTGAAAATGTGAAATCTATCAAACGTGCTTTGGAGTTGATGGAGTTGTTTGAGGAATAGTATAGAATAAAGTGTTGCCACGAATTACACGAATTAGCACGAAATAATTTAAAGCTTGAAAAATAAAAATTAGTCCTGATTTTTGTGATTCGTGGTAAATAACATTAAGTTTTATTTATCTTTTATTTAAGAAAAACCTTAGAACTAAAAAGTTTTCTTTGATCAAATTTTCAAAGACAACTTTATATGCAGAATCAATTCATCCTCCTATTTTTATTTTTTGGATTAACTTCTCTTTTTGCTCAGGAAAAAACTAAAATTGTCTTAAATGACACTCTTAGATCAGAAACAATTGATCCGCTTCGTCCCGCAAAAGCAGCATTTTATTCAGCTATTTTACCAGGTTTAGGTCAGGTTTACAATAAAAAATACTGGAAAGTTCCTTTAGTTTATGGAGCAATCGGCACAAGCGCTTATTTATATATCGACAATCAAAAAAAGTACAATATATACAGAGATGAATATAAAAGCAGATTGGAAGGAAATACGAGTAACTCAGATTATTTAGCTGGATTAAGTGAAAGTCAATTGATTTCTGCTCAGAAACAATTTCAAAGGAACAGAGATTTATCAGCCCTATTTATAGTTGGTTTTTACGTTTTGAATATTATTGATGCTAATATCGATGCGGCATTATCGCAGTTTAATGTAAGCGAGAAATTAGCATTTAAACCTTCCGTAATCAATAATGATATTACATTAAATAATAATTTTGGGTTTGCTTTAAATTATTCTTTTTAAAAAAAATCGCCGCGAATTCACAAATTAGGTTAAATTAAATTCGTGAATTCGCGGCGAAAAAAATTATTTAACAATTAGTTTTTTAGTTACATTAAAATCTTTAGAAATAATGTTTACAATGTAAATGCCTGAAGATAAATGATGATTAACTTGTCCTGAAGAAGAAAGTTTTTCGGTTAAAAGACTTCTTCCATTCAAATCAGAAACGAAAATTTCGGCAGTATCGCCATTTGCTAATTCTGGCATTAGAATATGAAATTCATTGTTTATTGCAGGATTTGGATAAATACCAATTACAGGTTCTGCTGTTGAAACTTCTTCAACATTTAGTGCCATTTTTGATGTACCAACAGTAGTTGGTTCCAACTGCCATTGTGCGCTCAACCAGCCGTCTTGTGAATTTCCATATTGAGCAGATCCTGTTTGATTTTCAACATGAATAATATTTCCTGTCTGCCATCTATTTCTTAATCTTACCCAGGTTCCGTCAATATAATCGCTTGACCATTGTGCACTCCAGAAAGTAGTATCTGTTATATTACATTGAACAGTTCCTGTTTGACCTTCAATATTAATTAACTCTCCAGTTGCTGCATTTTTAAGAACGAAATAAGTGGCATCAATAGCGATTTTCTGCCATTTGTAGTTGTTTCCAGAAACCGTTGTTCCGTAGCCAACATTTGTCCCGGCATCAGATAAATAAGCTCCTGTCCATCTGTTTTTAATTGTATAATATGTTCCTCCCGTAGAAGTTGTAGAAACTGTTACGACACAAGTACTCGTTTTATTTCCGTCAACAGTTGTAACGGTAATTGTAGCTGTTCCATTTGCTACAGCAGTTACTAATCCGGAACTATTTACTGTTGCCACAGCAGTATTGTTTGAACTGTAAGTTACGGCTTTGTTTGTCGCTGTTGATGGCGAAACTGTTGGCGTTAATTGCTGTGTTGCACCAACCGATAAAGCCGCAGTGGTTGGAGATAAAGTTACACTTGTAACGGCAACGCCCGTTCCTGGATTAGAATCGTACCAAGTGTTGTTCATATACCAGCCGGTTTTGTTTCTGCTTAAATCGGCAGTTTGATTGGTTCCGTCGTTGAAAATTAAATTTGTTGAGGTTACATTGGTAAATGTATAACTGTACCATCCGCTTCCTGCATCGCTCATGTTTACGCCCGGCCAGGTTGCATTTGCTAAAACTCCTGTTGGTAAAGCACTCCAATAATAGATTTTAATTCCAGTTCCCCAGTTTGATGGTTTATAGAAATAAACCGTAAAATTCGTATTCGGATTTACTGTAATTGTTGCAGACGCTGTTTTATTTCCGTCTTGTGTTGTTGCTGTAATCGTTGCTGTTCCTGCAGCAACTGCCGTTACAAGTCCGCTTGAGTTTACCGTTGCAATTGCGTTGTTGCTGGAACTCCATGTTACATTTTTGTTCGTGGCATTTGCTGGAGAAATTGTCGCCGAAAGCTGTTGTGTATTTCCAGCATACAGACTTGCAGAAGTTGGGGAAACTGCCACAGAAGAAACTGGAATTGCAGCAACAGTTATAGCAGAAGTAGCCGTTTTGTTTCCGTCAACTGTTTTAACTGTAATAGTTGCTGTTCCTGCTGCAACGGCTGTAACCAATCCAGATGCATTTACAGTAGCAACTGCAGTATTGCTGGATGTCCAGGTTACGTTTTGGTTTGTGGCATTTGCAGGAGCTATCGTTGCATTTAACTGCTGTGTTGTGCCTAAACCAACAGTTACCGTTGTCGGACTAACTGAAACTCCAGTTACGGCCACAACAGGCGCATTGGTATTCGTTAAAACCAAATATTCAAAAGCAGCAAATGTTCTTGTCGCGCCTGTTGTTAAAGTTACAGAGGCATTGTTATTATATGGATTTACATAAGTTCCTGCTAAAGCCGCTGGGATTACATACGATTTTGAGGCATTTCTCAAATTCGACATTACGATTACTTTTTCTGTACCTAATGTTTTAGTGAAAATACTGATATCATCATTTGCATACATGGTTAAATCACCACGTCTGATGGCAGCACTAGTAGTTCTGAAATTTAAGATTTTGGCGAAATCTGCGGCAGCTGTCGGGTTTTGAGACCAGTTGAATTTGAAGTTTGTCCACGGCCAATCTGTTTTGGGTTCGTAGTCGATTTCCTGTCCGCTCATTAAAAAGGGAACACCTTTCATATATGCCGAAACTAAGAAGTTCGCAACAATTCCGTTATGATTTTTGAAGGCTACGAACGGTCTTCTTACGCCATC
Source organism: Flavobacterium sp. Root935 (assembly GCF_001429295.1). Lineage (GTDB taxonomy): Bacteria > Bacteroidota > Bacteroidia > Flavobacteriales > Flavobacteriaceae > Flavobacterium. Next base: position 731,753 of record NZ_LMJL01000007.1, read on the forward strand.
ATCATTGGTGTACGTATCATGGTTACCAGTATATCGAACTATTTGCTGATTTCCGGTTGCTTTAGCATATTCATAAGTAGATTGGTCTTGAAGTCTTTGAGAAACTGGTCCTCCATTAGCAATATCATATAAACCGCTGTGAAACCATCTGTCGCCATAATTCATGTCGAAACCAACCTGAAAATTTTCTTGTCTGTCTCCTTCGGCTAACATTAATAAATTATGAGAAGAAATACTTCGAAGATTTGAGTTGACTTCAGACCAGAAATCTAAAGGAGGATTATTAGCATAATCGCAGCGATAACCATCAATGTTAGCAGCGAAAATCCAGTAACGCATAGCATCTTTGATAGCATCTCGTGTAGCCGAACTATTAAGGTCAAGCGCAGCAATATCGGAGAAGTTTCCTAATTGCTGAATCGTTGTTCCAGTTCGCTTATAATATTCTGGATGAGAAGTTGTCCATCCATGATCCCATGAAGTTCCATTGATAGCAATATCTAGAATTACGGCCATTCCGCGGCTGTGTGCGCCATCAACTAAAGTTCTTAAATCTGCAAGCGAACCATATTCTGATCCTACGGCTTTAAAATCTTTAATACAATAAGGCGAAGCCGAACTTCGGGAATCTGTTCCATGCGGGTAAATCGGCATTAAATAAATAACATTTGTGCCGAGTGCTTTTATATTGTCTAATCGGGCGGTTACTCCTGCTAAATTTCCGTTAGCACTAAACGGACGTATATGTACTTGATACATATTGACATCTCTCGGATCAGGCACACCGGCAAAAGGTGTTCCGTATTGCGGAGGATCCTGCGCATAAACGGAGCTTGCAAATAATAATAATAGAAAGCAAACTAATGCTTTGGTAATATGAAATAATCTAGTGGTAATTTTGATTTTCATAATAATAGTTTTTTGAATGCTTGTCGGCATTTCTAACTAAAATTCATTCTCACTCGCATTGTTTTTAAATTCGACAAACATTTTGTGGTTAATAGTTTTCAAGTAGTAAATTTTTTAATTTTTTGCTCATTAATGAGCATAAGTTTCTGCCACGAATTTCACGAATTAGCACAAATTTAATCTGCAGCTAATTCTCGTGTCAATTCGTGAAATTTGTGGCAAAAAACTTAGAACCTAAGTTTCTTAAATTATAACTTTTTCAATCCTTTTAATTCTGTAGAATTTCCTTCTTTGATGCTGATAGCTGTACCTCCGCCTGGAGCTAAATATTGCTTCAGTTTGCTTTTTGAGTTTACGATAACTTTAGTAACGGTATATTTCTGAGGATTTACATTCCAGTTGGCTTCTTTAGCATCAGCATAAATTGTGGCGATGAAATTTTTTCCAGCGGGTAAATAGTCAAATGAAATGCTGGCAGTTCTTGCATTTTCATCTGTAATACCACCAATAAACCACTCGTTTTTGCCTTTTGCTTTACGCGCAATTGTAATGTAATCTCCAGGTTCAGCTTCTAGAATATAACTATTGTCCCAATCTACAGCAACATCTTTAATGAACTGAAATGCATCTGGAAAACGCTCATAATTCCCCGGAATATCTGCTGCCATTTGCAACGGACTGTACATAGTTACATAGTATGCCAATTGTTTTACCAAAGTGGTATTAACACGCTGTGAACTTCCTGTTCCGTAATAAGAAAGATCGGTTTGAAAAATTCCAGGTGTATAATCCATTGGACCTCCAATTAATCTTGTAAATGGTAAAATCGTAGTATGATCTGGCGCTAAACCTCCCATAGATTCAAACTCCGTTCCGCGAGCAGATTCTTGAGCAATCCAGTTTGGAAAAGTTCGGTGTAAACCTGTTGGACGAACGGCTTCGTGACTGTCAATCATAATTTTATAATCAGCTGCACGTTTGGCTACATTGATGTAATGATTGACCATCCATTGACCATCATGGTGTTCGCCACGCGGAATAATTTTTCCAACATAACCGGTTTTTACAGCGTCATAACCGTTGTCATTCATAAATTGAAAAGCACGATCTAAACGTCTTTCGTAATTGGTTGCCGATCCTGAAGTTTCGTGGTGCATGATAATTTTCACTCCTTTTGAAGCTGCATATTCATGAACTGCTTTTACATCAAAATCTGGATATGCCGTTACGTAATCAAAAACTTCTTCTTTCCAGTTGCCAATCCAGTCTTCCCAGCCAATGTTCCAGCCTTCGATAAGGATGGCATCGAAACCATTTTTAGATGCAAAATCAATATATTCTTTGGCACGTTCTGTTGTAGCACCGTGTTTTCCGTTTGGAGTAAGTTTCGTAAAATCATCTGTTAATTTCACATTGTTTTCTTTTCCAAAAGCCCACGTACTTTTTCCGGCTACGAAATATTCCCACCAAATTCCAATGTATTTTACGGGTTTAATCCACGAAACATCTTTATAACTTGTTGGTTCGTTCAAATTCAAAATTAATTTTGAAGCTAAAATATCTGTTGCTTTATCGCTTACTACAATAGTTCTCCAAGGCGATTGTGCATCTGTCTGCATATAACCTTTTGCGCCAACCGCATCTGGTGCTAAATGACTGATCATTTTGTTGTTTACTGCATCAACTTCAAGGTACATTGCCGGATAATTGATTAATCCAGCTTCGTGAATGTTGATGTACAAACCATCATCAGATTTCATCATTGACGGCGTTTGAACAGAAAGCTCTTTTATGGGCCACTGCGAATTGATTTCGATCGTCGCCTTTTTCATCAACGAAGGAATCTCTGAAATTTTTGAGGTTGTATACGCATATTCGTTGGTATCATAATCTCCTGGAATCCAGAAAATTTTATGATTTCCAGCCAAATTAAATTGAGAACGTTCTTCTTTTATTACAAAATAACTTAGATCATTTTGTTTCGGAAATTCATATCTAAATCCCAATCCGTCGTTAAATAAACGGAAACGGATGCGAATAAATCTATTGTTGTTTTTTGCCTGAGCTAAAGTGACAACCAATTCGTTGTAATGATTGCGAATTGTTTTTTCTTCGCCTAAAACTGGATTCCAATTTTCATCAACAGAAGATTGTGCTGTATTTGTAATGGTAAAACCATCCAAAAACGAAGGCAGGTTTTGCAGTTCTAAGCCCAAAGAACTTGGTTTTATAACTGCTTTTTGTTTATATGATAATTGGTAAGACGGAACACCGCCTTCTTTTAATTCAAATTTTAAAGAAAGATTTTTGTCTGGCGAAGTTATTTCTTGTGCGTGAATCCATAATGTGTGGACAAGAAGAAAAAATAAAAACGCTGTTTTTTTGCTCAAACAAATTTGAAGCAATGATTTTTGGGATTGAAAATTCATGTTATTAAGTTTTTTGCAAATTTAGGTTTTAAAGCTGCATAAGAATATTAATTTTTCAATACTAAATATTGAAAGGGTTGAAGTGTTATTTCAGAACCTACAGTTACGGCAGCTCCAGTAAAAGCGTCTTTCCAGTTTCCTTTTAAAGTATTTGGAATAAGATGTTTTACTGTTGAATTGGTTAAGTTAGAAAGTACAAAAACTTTTTCTGCATCTTTTTCCATCGTAAATGCACTTACGGCATCGCTGCTGTAACCTGTAAATGTACCTTTTTTAATGGCATTACTTGTATTTCTAAAGGCAATGATTTTTTTGTATTCTGCCAGCATTTCAGTATCAGCAGTACTCCAGTCGATTGGTGTTTTGGCAAAATAATTTAATCTTTTATCGTAACCAATTTCCTGACCATTATAAATCATTGGAACAGATTTTAAATAAGCAGCTACGACAAAAGTTGCAATTGATCCTTTTTTACCTCCAAAAAGTTCTAATGGAGTTCCATCTGAAAGATTTACGTCATGGTTGCTTGTGTAACGAACAACTCTATTTTCTGGATTGTAATTATTTGCATATTCAGTTGCATTCGAATCCTGAATAGTTGTAGCAGGTTTGTTGTTTTTGAAAAGCTGTTCTAACGTTCTGAAGAAATTGAATCCAAACGTATAATCAAAACCTGATGCGAAATGATTTACTTTAGAACCTTCGGCAAGCATTAAAATGGTTTGATTTTTCTTGATTTTTCTCAATTTTGAAATAGCATCAGACCAGAAATCTTGAGGAACAAAATCAGCATAATCGCATCTGAATCCATCAATATTTGCGTTGTAAACCCAGTATGACATGGCGTCGATCATCGCATCTTTCATTTCAGTACTATTAAAATTTAATTGAGCAACATCATTGTAATTTGTTCCTGGCGGAATAATAATGTTTCCGCTTGCATCTTTTTGGTACCAGTCTGGATGTTGTGTAATCCAAGTATTATCCCAAGCAGTATGATTGGCAACCCAGTCTAAAACAACTGCCATGTTTTTTTTATGCGCTTCTTCGACTAAAGTCTGCAAATCTTGTAACGTTCCGAAATCTGGATTTACGGCCTTATAATCTTTTACCGCGTAAGGAGATCCTAATTCGCCTGAAGCTCTTTCTTTTCCAACAGGATAAATAGGCATTAAATAAATAACATTTGCTCCCAGTTCCTGAATTTGTGTCAATCTGTCCTGAACGCCTTTTAATGTTCCTGCCTGACTAAAGGCACGAATATTTACCTGATAGATTATAGCATCTTCTTTCTTTGGCATTTTTTCAAAAGGAGCTCCATATTGTGTATATGAAGATTCTGGTGTTTTTGTATCGTCGTCAGATGAACTGCACGAAACAAATGCCAATGTAAGCAGTAATGCGTACACGATTTTTATGTTAAATTTCATGATTTTACTTTTTATATTTTAAATGGTTGAGAAGTAACCTGCCTTTCGAAGTAAAAAGACAGGTAAACTCAAACCAAACTAAACTTAATTTTTATCTATTTTTTTGTGATTGTATAAGTTGCTGTTGGAGGATATCCAGTAGTTGCAGGATCAACATCGTTTATTTTGAATGTGATTTCATACGTACCGCCTTCGCCAACATAATGAGCGCCTGGATCATCTAAATACACAATTCCATCTGTTGTATTCTTAGGTCCGTAATTGATTGTCCAGTTATTATTTAATCTGAATTTTACATTTCCTGGAACCAAAACTGCGGTTATTTTCCATGTTTTTGTCTGGTAATCATAATTCATTGGTGTACTGTTATCCCAGCCTCCAGAAGTTCCATCACCAACAATACCCCAAGAGTAAGGTGTAGCTGTCCATTTTAAAGTATTTAGATTTACTTTAACCTGATACGAACCTTCGCCCGGAAGCGCAAAATCTTTCGTACTCATGTTTTGTAGGTCGCTGTTAGTAGCACCTGCACCATAGTACTGTTCCCAATTTCTTCCCTGATTTAATTTAAATACAGGGCCATAACCTGGTTGTACCGTAACATAACCTTGATAAACACCTTTTGCGATAGCCGTTAAAGCAAGAGCAGTGTCTACATTCCATTCTCCCTGATAGGCTCCAGGCATATAAATTTCGCCGAAAACAACACTTTTTTCATAAGGAGTAACAGTCAAAGTAACTGGATCTGAATAGACTTTGCGATCCATTGTTGCTTCTACGCGAACGACTAATTTTCCTTGAGTATCAATTGGAAGTCCTAAATCGACAGCAATTTTATTTAGATCCTGACCAATTAAAGTTTTGCTTAAAACATCGGTGCCAACTTCAATTCGTTTTGCTTTTAACCAAGCGTTAGAGCCGCTTGTATCTCCAACTAAATCAAATTGAAGGGCGTAAGTTACTGGAGCTTCAATAGGAAAAGAAACGGATGGCCAAGAAACTAGTAATGCCTGATCTTCTGCAGTGTCTTCTGTTAATACTATTGTATTGGATGAAACGCTGATTTCTGATGGAAAACTAACAGATTTTAATGTTGTTAATTCGGCGTCGCTTTCGCAGGATGAACCCAAGAAAAGCAAGCTGCCTAATATGAATATTTTATTGATATATTTTTTCATGATAGTCTTTGTTTTTAATAACCTGGGTTTTGTTTTAATCCACGATTGGCATCTAGAGCTGAGGTTGGAATTGGGAACAATTTTCTGAAAGCAGGAGATGCAGGTCTAAATTCATTTGCCAATAAAAATTTGTCAAAACGAATCATGTCTTGTCTTCTGTGTCCTTCCCAGTTTAGTTCGAATCCTCTTTCATTATAAATATCATCAAGAGTTGGGTCGTGATCTAAAGCATTTAACCCGGCACGCTGCCTTATTTGGTCTATGAAAGGTTTTGCAGCGCTTGGATTTCCTAAGCGTGCATTACATTCAGCCATCATTAAAATAACATCTGCATATCTGAAAATAGGGAAGTCGTTAGAAGCTCCTCCGCCCGTTCTTGGCGCTACAGGATAAAATTTCACGTTTCTAACTCCAGCTTGCGGATCTGCTCCTGGATTGTCTAATGAAGCAACATCAAGTGTATAATTGAAACCGCCTGGCTGTTCTCCAAATAAAAACTGTTTTCTGCGAATATCATTTACATCGTATTTTAAGAAAAATTCTTTAGGAACAATTGTACCGTTCCATCCGCTGAAACCAAATAGAGCTTGTGCGTGCGGACCATATAAACTGCGAACCGCATAAACGTTACGAGATACAACATCTAAGGTTGCGTAAATTGGTAAAATGGTTTCATCTTCAGGAAGTACATCTCCAAATAATTCATAATATTTACTTCCTAAAGGATTTGCAGCATCTGCCGCTCCTGAGTGAAGTGAAAATCCGCCTTCAGCAACTTTGTTACAAGCGGCTAAACATTCGCTCCATTTTGGAGTTCCTGTGTATACTTGAGCGTTCAGATATACTTTTGCCAGTAAAGTATAACCCGCCCATTTATTGAATCTTCCATAATAATTGCCACCTCTTGTTCCAGAAAGCAGTTCTACATTTTCGGTTAATTCTTTTACGATAAAATCATAAACTTCTTTACGGCTTGACTGCGGAATTTTATCAACAGTAATATTATTATCAGTAAAGAAAGGAACATCGCCATAGTCATCAATTAATAAATAGTAAAAGAAAGCTCTCAATGTTTTAGCTTCAGCAATTTTAGAAGCTTCGGCATTTGATTTTTCTAATAAACTAACCGCTAAATTGGCATTGAAAATAGATTTATAAAGCCAGTTCCAAGTGTTGTTGATAATGAAATCTGTTGGCAGCCATTCGTGTTTGTGCAGACGGGCGAAATCCTGCTGCCAGTCACCTGTATTTCTGTGCGGAATAACCTGCTCGTCTGATGACATACAGTTCATATCATACCAGCCATTATCTGCACCTGCATAACCAACACCAGAGGCATTATCTCTTACGAAATCACCAGGAACTTGGGCGTAAACGCTTGCAAGCGCTATATCAGCACCTTCTGGAGTTCCGTAAAAATCTTCTGCGGGATATTTATCGTACACATTTTCGTCTATATCTGTACAACTAAAAAGAGTCAGGAAACACAAGCTTCCTGTTATCAATATATTTTTAATTTTCATGTCTTTTACTATTTAAATTTTACAGTCAAACCAAACGCCACGCTTCTGGTACGAGGATAAATTCCTCTATCGCCTCCAAAGTTATCTTCAGGTCTGCCACTTCCGCTTACGTTCAATTCTGGATCAATACCTGAATAATCCGTGATCAGGAATAAGTTGTTTCCTGTAAGTGAAAGTCTAATAGTATCAATATATTTATCTGTGAAACGGAAAGTATATCCCGCTGTAAGATTTTCTAAACGAATGAAAGAACCATCTTCTAGCCATAAATCTGAACCGTAAGGAGAAGTATAAATTCCTTGATCTACGGCACTTGCCAAGACATTCGATTTACCAATGTTTTCTAATCTGCTTAAGTTAGAACGCAATCCGTTGTAGATTTTATTTCCTCCAGAACCTCTTAATAAAAGAGAAGCGTCAAAGTTTTTATATCTGTAAGATGGATTAAATGCAAAAGTATAAGTTGGTAAAGCAGAACCAGCGTAGTAACGATCTGGACTTTTTACACCTTGATCAATTATACCATTTCCGTCGCGATCCAAAACAGTTTCAACATTGTTTTCGTTTTTGCCGGTATGTTCTAGAATATAAAATGCTCCAATTGGTTTTCCTTTTACCAAATAAGAGTTTGCGGCTCCCCAACCCACATAATCAGTGTTTAAAGGAACGCCATTAATGCTTCCATCTAAATTTAGGACTTCATTTTTCATAAATGAAGCGTTTCCTGCCAAAGTCAATGTGCTGTTTTGTGTTTTAATAACGTCGTAAGCAAGAGAAACCTCAATACCTTTGTTTGAAATGCTTCCCACGTTTGCCTTAATAGTAGGATAAGGATAAGGAGGTTGAGGTACTGTATAATCAAATAATAAATTTTCTGTTTTAGAATCATAAACATCGACAGTTCCTCTTAATCTGTTATTTAAGAGTGCGAAATCAAGACCTAAATTGGTTTGTTTTTTGGTTTCCCACTTCAAATCGGCATTTGCATTTTGGGTGATTATGTAGTTTGTAATTGGCGAACCTCCAAAATAAGTCGTTCCGCTGCTGCCTACTAATGAAATTGAGTTTTGCGGATAAAGTCCTTGCTGGTTACCCGTTTCTCCATATCCTACTCGAAGTTTTAATTCGTCAAACAAACGTTGGTTACGCATAAATGGTTCTTTTTCAATTTGCCATGCAACAGATGCAGAAGGGAAATTTCCCCATTTATTATTAACACCAAACACTGAAGAACCATCACGACGGATACTGGCTGTAACTAAATATCGATCTAATAAAGAATAGTTTACTCTCGCTAAAAATGAAGCTAAAGTTCTGTCGTTTTTATAGGTTTCAATATCGCCAGGACGAATTTTTGTCAAATCTCCTAACTGAAGTGCATTATAAGTGGCTTTATCATTAATAAAACCTCTTACTTGTGCAAAACTTCCCTGATACATCTGATTTTGCCATTCGTATAAACCTAATACGTTTATACTGTGTACGCCAAATGTTCTCTTGTAATTCAAACTAAAGTTCGTAAGTTTCTCATTTTGTCTGCGGTTTCTAACATTTCCATAACCATTTTGATCAATGGCATAAGCACTTGTTGAAACTACAGGAAGATAATAACCTTCGGTTGTATTTGTTTTTCTCCAGCTTCCAAACCAGCTAGCCTTTAGACCTCTAGCCAAATCTAAATCAGCTTTTAAACTTGCAAATAAGTTGTCATTTTCTGCATCATTTGAAACAGATTGAGCCGTTGCATAAGGATTTAAATATTGAAATACATTAGGATCTGTAAAATAAGTTCCATCAGTATTGAAAACTGGATCTGTTGGTCTTACTAAATATGCGTTAGTAATTAAGTTTGAAGTATACGCTGCAGTTCCAATACTTTGAATAATGCTGGTTGTATTATTAATTCCCGTGTTTAAATTAAAAGTTAAACTTAATTTATCATCAAGTGCCAGTTGAGTTGCTTGAATACGCCCAATGTATTTTTGATTACTTGAATTAATTACAACTCCATCTTGCAAAATCGCAGTTAAAGAAGCTCTATAATTAAATTTATCAGTTCCTCCACCAAAAGAAAGTGTATGAGTTTGTGTTAAACCAGTTTGTGTCAAAAGGCCATACCAATCTGTATTAGAACCATGATTTGCAGATGCAGGTACGCCAACACTTTGTGCAGTGGCCCACCACTCGTCAGCATTTAACATGTCTAATTTTTTTGGAATAAAATCTAAAGATGTAGAACCAGTATATTCCATAGTAGTTTTACCTGCTTTATTCTTTTTAGTGGTAATTATAAGGACACCCGGCGCACCGCGAGAACCATAAATGGCAGTTGCAGAAGCATCTTTTAGAATATCATAACTTTCAATTTCGCTAGGGGGAACTTGGCTCAGCAAATCCATATTTCCCTGAATTCCATCAACAACTACCAAAGGATCACTTCCGCCAATTAAAGAAGAAATTCCACGAATACGAACACTTGGACCAGAACCTGGCTCGCTTCCTAACTGTGTAATATTAACACCTGCAGCTTTTCCCGCAATTAATTGTAACGGATTTACAATCGCACCTTGATTCATATCTTTAGCACCAATAGACGAAACAGCACCAGTTACATCTCTTTTGGATGTTGTACCATAACCAACAACTACAATTTCTTGCAAATCGGTTGCATCTGGAAGAAGCTGAATATTGATAACGCTTTGGCTGGCAACTACTTTTTTCTCTTTATATCCAACAAAAGACACAACAATTACCGATTGGCTACTTTCAACCGTAAGCTTGTATTTTCCGTCAAAATCAGTTACCATTCCGTTTTTTGTTCCCTCTTCAATAACAGAAGCGCCAGGTAAAGGCATACCATTTTCATCGGTAATTATACCTGAAACGGTTTGCTTTTGAAATTCAATTACCTGTGTTTTAAGTTCGGGCTTCTTAAGTATGATTTGCGTATCACGAATTTTAAATTCGGTTGGAGTTCCTTTAAAAAGTTTGTCTAAAACCACATATATAGATTGATCTTTTACAGAAATTGAAACGGTTCGATCTAAGTCGATGTCGCTCAATTTGTAAATAAATCTAAAATCTGTTTTTTGTTCAATGGTCTCAATAACCTTTTCGATTGTTGAATTGTTTAATTCAAGGGTAACTTTTGTCTTTTGGGCATAAGTATTCCCTCTAATATTAAACATGGCGACCAAAATAAGTAGTGTAGTTAGTTTCAATTTTAGGTCATTTTGGAACAATGAGTATAGAAACCCATTATTCTTAGATTTTTTTTTCATAATTTTGTTAATTGATTGTAGTTAATTCGTTATATTCAATCACTTAGTAAATCGGAAATTGTTCGCAGCTCTTTCCGATTTTTTTATTCTAGTATTCTTTTTTCCTCATAAATTTTCATTGGGTTAGTGGTTATTTAATTAGTATTTGATTGTTTTTTATGGTGTAATTAATGCCATGAATTTCATTAAAATAACTCATTACATTTTCTATAGATTCTTCTTTAAAACTTGCATTAAATTTCTCGTTCGCCAGTTTTTCATTTTTATTAATGATTGTTACGTTATAGCGTCTTTCCAGTTTTGTAATAATGTTTTTGAAAGTCATGTTTCTAAAAGTCAATCCGCCCTCTATCCAAGAAGTATAAATTTCTGTTATAACGGGTTTTGTGAAAATTGAAGCGTTTTGTTTGTTGAAACTTCCTTTGAATCCTGGTTTTAGAATAGTGTTTTTACTCGCATCAAAATCTTCATTAGAACGATACATTCCAACGGAACCTTCTACTAGGACAACATCGGTAAGAGCATCTTCAGGGTAATTAGAGACGTTAAAGTGAGTTCCTAAAACGCGCACGTTTAGTTCGTCGGCATTTACAATAAAAGGATGTTTTTTATCTTTTGCTACATCAAAAAATGCCTCACCGTCAAGATATACCTGACGATTTTGACCGGCAATAAATTTTACCGGATATCTCAAAGTTGTTCCAGAATTTAAATGTACCAAAGTTCCGTCTGATAATTCTAAACGGAATTTTTTACCAAATGGAATTTTAAGAGTATTGTAGGTTAACTTCTCAGAATCTGTTTCTTTTTCATAAACCAGTTTGTCTCCGTCTTGATTTCCAACAATATTTCCATTTTTATCATGAACCTGCACTTTTCCATTTTCTGAAATAATCTGAACACTTCCGTCTTCCATTTGCAAAACGATATCTGTGTTTTTAAAATCGAAAGGAACTTCAGCAACTTTATTAGAAAAAACTTGTTTGTAGGCAAAACCAATTCCAAGCAATACCAAAAGAGATGCAGCAATAGAAATATATATTCTACGATTTGATTTTTTAGAATGAAGTTCAATGACGTTTTCTTCTTCTTTTCCTGCAGTTAAAATATTGTTGAAGATAGAGTCTGCTTTTTCAGCCTTCATTTTTGGCATTTCGTTTAAGAGCTTTTGTACATCTTCAACTGTCGGGAAATCTTCTGTAAGTTTGTTACTACGGCAATAGGCAATTACTTGTTCTGTTTCTTCGGCAGTACATTGATTGAGAATAAACTTTTGTAAAAGCGTTTTTATTTCAGAATTTGAATTCATTAAGAATGTTTTTAGGTTCTGTGTTTATATAATACAGTTGAAGAGAAGGCGAGTACTACTCAAACGTTGTAAATTTTTAAATTTTAACATTTGAAACAGTTTTTGATTTTTTATGTAGTTGATTTTTAGTCTTTTGAAAAAATTTTTTTTTTTAAATAATTAATGATTAACCAGTTTGTCATCTAGAAGAATTTCCACAAAGAATAAAATTTATAGCCAAGCTTACAAATGCTAAAGTTTATTCAATTGCCTCCAGTTTTAACTGGAGGTCATAAAATGCTTCATGATACTAGGCTTTAGACAAAATAAATAGTTTGGCTAAAGCCTTTCGTGCGGTTTCATTATAAACCTCCAGCTAAAACTGGAGGCAATTGAATTTTTTAGCGACAGATTTAAAATATTAAAAAGGGATTTTAATCAGTGGAAATCCTTTAATCTGTGGCTAAAAAAAAGATCAAAGTTTTAATCAAAAAAAATCACTCCGAAGAGTGATTTAATGGCATTATTGTGGTTTTGGTTAGATAATTTCATCGTGAAGTTGAAAAAAACCGCGCATCGATTCGAGCGCTTTACTCATTTGGTTCCGGACCGTGTTTATCGAGATTCCGAGTTCCTGACTTATTTCTTCATAGCTCATTCCTTTTTTCCGAGACATTTTAAAAATCTGCCGTCGTTTGGGTGGAAGCTGCTTTATGGCTTGTTTTCGGAGTTTTTTGCAATCGGCTTCGCGAACTGCATAGTCACCGTATTCATGTGTTTTCTGACTTTCGTAGAAAACGGCTTCTTTCAATAAAATTTCATTCGCAGCTTTATTCAAAACATTAAAAGCCTGATTTCTTGCGATTGTAAAAATGTAAGATTTAAAAGATTGTTCAATATCTAAATTCTCACGGTTGAGCCAAACCTTCAAAAAAACATCCTGCACATTTTCCTCCGCTGCCTCTTTTGATTTTAGAAGACTGATGCTGTATCCATAAATATCTTGGTGGAATAAATCAAAAAGTTGGCGAAAAGCTTTTTCGTTTCCGTTTTTGAGTTCACTTACCAATAATTTTTCACTATGGTTGGCAGCTTCTAACAATTTAATTCGCTTTTATTTAATTCTAATGGTATTAAACTATCAAAATAAGAGGTCGGAGATCTGACTTCATGGCAAATATATAAAAATATTATTCGCAACAAATTATATATAAAAAAACTTAATTCTTATTTTCAAGTAGTTTTTTAAATAAAAGAGGCAAAAAGTACTGGCAAGTCGCTTTCACGCAAGTAAGTGTCAGATTAACGCTTTTGTAAAATAAAATTTAATTTAGAATTTGACTTTTGAGAATATTCTTATTTGCGAAAAATGAAATTTAGTCGAAAATGATAATTTCATTTCAAAAAAAATCCTTTTATCTTTAAATAAAAAGACAAAAGGATTATGAGTAAGAGAATCAAAAATGATTCTTAAATATTATAAATTGGATTAGTTTTTCAAATCTTTAATTACTTTAAAAGCAACATCAACCTGATCTTCTCCAACTAAAATTGTAAATTCATTTGAAGTAGAAATTACCTCATTAATAATAATGCCTTCCCAAGCTAAACGCTGGAAAATGAAGTAATAAATACCAGGAACTACAATATTTTCTTTTGGTAATTTTACAGTAATTGAAGCTAAATTATCTAATTTTTGAATTAATTTTTCTCTCATAAAGTGTTTTTCAACTAAGTGATTTACACTGCTGCTGACAACGATATTGGTTTCGTTTACACCACGAGATGAGGTATAGAAGATATCTGATAAAGCATTAATATCAGAAATTAAATCGGCTTGTTTGTTTAGAACAGTTTCAGAAGCTGCAAAAGTGTAATCTGTAAGTTCAGAACGAACCGTAATTTCACCTATGTTTTTAATTACTTTATTGATTTTGTGGTTTAGTTTAAAATCTAGTTCTTCCGTAAGTCGTTTTAAAGACATTACAACAGCGCCTTGTTTTACTTCTTTTCCAAACTCACTTTCTAATTCGGTCATAATATTTCGCGAAAGTGAAGTTAGGTTAATAATTCCGAGTGATAGGGCATTTAATAAAAATGGTTTTGTTTTAATGTAGTTTTCTACAATAGAAGAAACAGTTTTCATAATTCTTTTTTTTTTTNATAAATAAAAAAACAAATTGTTACAATTATAACAATAAAAAATTATGTTAAAAATGATAAAATGCGTCGGTAAGATGTTCAATTGCAAATGATTCGCCGTATTTATGGATGGCAACGATGTCAAAACGGATTTCAATATCTTCACCAAAATCCCTTTCCCTATCGTTTATGTAGGCATTTACTGCTTTAATGAGTAATTGAATCTTTTTTGGCTTGACAAAATCCTGCGGCGATCCAAAATCTAAACTTGAGCGCGTCTTTACTTCGATAATTGCTAAAATGGATTTTTTTTGAGCAATTATATCTATTTCGGCTTTTTGAAAAACATAATTTCGCTCTATAATTTTATAACCATTTTCCTCGAGATGTGCAGCTGCGAGATCTTCTCCTAATTTTCCTAAATCATTATGTTCTGCCATGTTCTTTTTTGTTTCAAGTTTCAGGTTATTTGCATGCAAAGACGCGAAGTCGCTAAGAGTATTTAACTTGGCGGCTTCGCGTCTTTGCGAGATTTTTTATGTGGTATTCTTGAGTTTCCTTACTAGGATTCGGTGATATTATTTTTTAAAAGTAACAGTACTTCCAGAAGCAGTAACTTCCATAGAAACGGTATTTCCCATAATTAAAGCTCTGTTGTCTCTAATGTGACCGGCTGGGAAATTGAAAATTACGGGAATATTATATTTCTTTGTGACGTCGTCAATAATCTCTAATGCATTTTTCCCCCACGGAACTTCATTGTCTTTCATACTTGTCATACCTCCAATGATTATTCCTTTTAGATTTTCGATACATCCATTTCGTTTCAAATTCATCATCATACGATCGATATGATAAAGATATTCATCTAGATCTTCGATAAATAAAATTTTATCCCTGCAGTCAATGGCAGACGGAGAACCTAATAAACTATATAAAATAGAAAGATTACCGCCAACCAATTCTCCGGTAGCGCTTCCTAAACGATTCATTGGAGTTGGACTGATAGAATATGAAATTGGTTCGCCAAACAAGCTTGCTTTTAACGAACTCACTGCGTCTGGAGTTGCTCTAGGAACAGTTACGGGCATAATACCATGAATAGATTTATAGCCCATTGTATTTAAATGATTGTGCAAAACAGTAACGTCACTAAAACCAATAACCCATTTTGGATGTTGTTTGAATTTGGTAAAATCTAATAAATCTAACATCCTAACAGTTCCGTAGCCACCGCGAACACACCAAATAGCTTTAATATTCGGATTATCTAATTGTTTTTGAAAATCGGCTGCTCTCTGTTCGTCAGTCCCTGCTAATTGATGATAGTCTAATCCGATTGTGCTTCCAACTACGGCTTCTAAGCCCCAGCTGTGGAGTAAATCTATAGTGGGTTTTAAATTGTCATCAATATTTTTTCTGGCTGTTGCCAAAAGAGCTACAGTATCTCCTTTTTGTAAATAAGGTGGTGTTATCATGTTTTGTTGAGATTGACAAGTGAATGATTGAAAAGCAAAAGTAAGAAATGCGATTTTATAAAGAACAAAGTGTTTTTTATTAAAGAAAAGGTTTTTCATTTTCATATTAATTTGCTTTTTCATTTTTTGTATGAAAGACAAATATAAAAAATTTAGAGGTTAAAATTATTTGAATTTTCTTACAATTAAATAAAATGCTTAATATTGAACTTTTTAAAAGTAAAATTTATGCATTTTATTAAGATTAGTTTTTTGGTAATTATCCTTAATTCCTTTCAGGTTTATCCGCAATCCAAAAAATATAAAATACACACTATAGCATTTTACAATTTTGAGAATTTTTACGACACAATAGACGATGCATTTACAAATGATGATGAATGGACACCAAATGGAGCACAGCATTGGACAACAGAAAAGTATCAGCAAAAATTAAAAAATCTGGCGAGAGTTTTATCGGAAATTGGTACACCAGAAAATTCAAATGCTCCGATTATAATTGGAGGCTCTGAAATCGAAAATCGTGGTGTTTTAGAAGATTTAATTAAGGAGCCAAAACTACAGCAGTTCGATTTGGGAATTGTTCATTTCGATTCGCCAGATAAGCGAGGTATTGACGTTGCCTTACTTTATCAGAAAAAATATTTTCGGCCAGTTTCTTTTTCAAACATTCCTTTAATTATTTATAAAAAGAATATCGCAAAGAAAGAAGAACTCTCGGAAGATTTGGATGATGAAGTAGAAGTAAAAAAAGAAAACAATAATCGTGTTTTTACTAGAGACCAGCTTTTGGTTTCAGGTTTTTTAGAAGATGAAGAAATACATATTATAGTGAACCACTGGCCGTCACGCTCTGGCGGTGAAAAAGCTACTAGTTTATTTCGGGAAGCAGCAGGAAAATTAAACCGAAAAATTATCGATTCCTTACAGCGTATTAATCCGAGAGCAAAAGTTTTGACAATGGGAGATCTTAATGATGGACCATTGAATAATAGTGTAAAAACTGGTTTAGGAGCAAAAGGAAAAAAAGCTGATGTTCCAGAATTTGGCGTTTTTAATCCGTTTGAAGAAATGGCAAATAAAGGAATGGGAACAATTGCTTTTCGAGATTCCTGGAACATATTCGACCAGATTATCATGACGGAATCTTTTCTCAAAAATGATTTTTCAACATTTAATTTTTGGAAAGCGGGAATTTTTAAAGCACCGTATCTTATTCAGACTTCAGGACAATATAAAGGTTATCCGCTTCGAAATACATTGGCAGAAGCAGGTTTTAGTGATCATTTTCCAGTATATATTTATTTGATAAAAGAGGTTCAATAATTTTCAGTCGTAGTCGCAGTTTTCAGTCACAGTTTTAACTGAAAACCGAGACTGTGACTGAATACTAACTAACGACTGAAAACTTTTCACTAACTTAGCTTTTCATAATTTAGTATTTAAAAAATGGCTATAGCAAAACCTTTTAACCTGACACAATGGATTGACGAAAACCGTCATTTATTAAAACCGCCTGTTGGAAATAAAAATTTATATGTTGATTCTGGAGATTATATTGTAATGATTGTTGCGGGGCCAAATGCTCGAAAAGATTATCATTATAATGAAACAGAAGAACTTTTTTATCAGTTAGAAGGCAATATAAAAGTCGTTATTCAAGAAGATGGTGAACGCAAAGAAATGGAATTAAATGCCGGTGATATGTATTTGCATCCTGCTAAAGTGCCGCATTCTCCAGTGCGCTCAGAAGGCTCTATAGGATTAGTTATTGAACGTAAACGTGCTGGAAAAGGGTATACAGATGGGTTGCTGTGGCATTGCGATAAATGCAACCACAAACTTTACGAAGTATATTTTGAATTGCACAATATCGAGAAGGATTTCCTTCCTCATTTTGAGCATTTCTACAATTCAGAAGAATTAAGAACATGCGATAAATGTGGAACAGTAATGGAAACTGATCCAAGGTTTACGGCGAAGAAATAATAATGAAAAACCACAGAAATCATATATTTATGTGGTTTTTTTGTATTTTTGTATTAAAAATGAGATAAAAAAGGATCAATTATGATACAAGAAGTAATCGCATATAAGAATATAATAGATAATATTGAAGATTTAATGGATAAATCTCCGTATAAAAAAAATTATATTATAGAAAAAGTTGGTATCCCTAGTCCGACATTTTACAGAAAATTAAAAAGCCGGACTTTTACTGCTGATGAAGTATTATCTATTGCTAAAATACTTTCTCCAGAAGAGAATTTTATGTTAGAATTAAAAAGTGAAATTGAGCAAGGAAAGCGAGATATAAAAAACGGAGATTTTATAACTCATGAACAAATGTTAGCTAAGCTTAAGAGTAAAAATCTTATATAAAGTTTATGGGTTTTTGTCGATTATTATAAAAAGAAATCAATTCGATATGATCTTCATTAATTTGATAGTACAACGTAACGTTTTTTGAAATAGTCATACTTCGACATTTTAATTTTGAATTATATTTTCCAAGCATAGGATTGTTTTCTAATAAAGTTATGATTTTTAAGACATCTTTAATGAATTTTTGAGCTATGACTGGCGACCAAAATTGTTCAAGGTAATTGTAAATATTATCAAAGTTATACTCTGATTTTTTAGACCAAATAATCTTCATTATGAATTTGAATATTCGGCTAAAATATAAAAAATAACTTACAAATTTATCGCTTTTACAACTCAACTCTTTTTCCTTGTTCGGGATAGATTATCTTCAATCCCAAATCATTTTGATCCTTTAACTGCTGTTTAATCTTGGTAATATTTTTAGCAGGCGGTTTTAAATGTGTAATAATGATTTTGAAATTTTTTAAGGAATCTTTTCCAGCTAATTCTTCCAAAATGTGAAGTTCTTTCATTAAATAATTTGGGGTTAAATGACCAAATAAAAATTTATCAGGCTGTTCGTTCGGAAAAGAAACTTCAATAAAAATTCCTTTTAATTGTTTGGCTTTAACCAAAGGTGCAACTGCTGTCCATAAATCACGGAGATTATTGCTTTTTTCAACTTCATCTGGTCCGGTATCTCCTAAATAAAGCACATAATTATTTTCATTTTTAACTAAAAAAGCAGTGCTTTCAAAAGGATTAACATGACTTAAAGAAAATGCTTTAACCGTCATTTTTGTATTGGTTAGAGCAGTCTCTTCATTCAAATTTAAAGTTTGAAAATGGTATTTTTTTAAAGGAAATCCAAGACCTGCATCACCAAAATTGGCCCAAATCTGATCATTGAAATAATGATTTTCCATCATTTCCATACATTTATTAGTTGCGTAAACTGTTTTAGAAGAATCAGCAGGAGAGTTAATAATTAATCCCGAAACGTGATCTAAATGCGCGTGCGAAATTAGATAACCTTTAATGTATTTTCGTAAGACTTCATTAGTTGAAACTTTGAATGATTTCTTTTCAATCGCTTTTTCAATTCCTGCGTTTATAGTTCCTGCATCTAAACAAATAAAATCTTTTGTGTTGGATGGTGCTACTAAATAAGCCGAAAGATTTTTTTCATCGATACCGCCTTTCACACCTAAAGGCACAACTTCAAATGAAGATTTTTGCTCTTTCTGAGAAAATATATTAGTTGAAATTAAAAGAAAGCAAACTAAAAGCCGACTGAAAACGCTCATATTTTTTATTTTAAGTAATGCAAATTTCATTAAATAAATTCAATTTATGCCATTTCATTTCTGTTAATACTATTAAATAACCTTAAATTTACTTCTCTTTATAAATTAACTACAACTAGAAATTAATTCTAAAACGATATCTTTACATAAAAAATATAACAATTTTAACTAAAAAAGTTACAATGACAACAATAGCATCACAATTTGGCATGAATGAAGCTTTGGAAAAGCTGGGAATAAAACTAGTGAATGACGGAACTTCAACAGGAACAGAAAATTTTGCGTCGGGCGAAGTTTTGGATAGTTTTTCTCCAGTAGACGGAAAATTAATTGCTTCGGTTAAAACTTCAACTCTTGAAAATTATGAAAAAGTAATGCGTTCCGCTACAGAAGCTTTTAAAACTTTTCGATTGATTCCTGCGCCGCAGCGTGGTGAAATTGTGCGTCAGTTTGGGGAAAAATTGCGACAAAACAAAGAAGCACTTGGAAAATTGGTTTCTTACGAAATGGGAAAATCATTGCAGGAAGGTTTTGGTGAGGTTCAGGAAATGATCGATATATGCGATTTTGCAGTTGGATTATCTCGTCAGCTTCACGGATTAACAATGCATTCTGAAAGACCAGGGCACCGTATGTATGAGCAATATCATTCACTTGGAGTTGTCGGAATTATTTCGGCATTCAACTTTCCTGTGGCGGTTTGGTCCTGGAATACGGCTCTGGCTTGGATTTCGGGTGATGTCTGTGTTTGGAAACCTTCTGAAAAAACTCCACTTTGCGGAATTGCCTGCCAAAATATTATTGCTCAAGTTATTAAAGAAAATAATCTTCCAGAAGGAATTTCATGTTTACTAACTGGAGATTACACTATAGGGGAGTTATTGACAAAAGACACTCGTATTCCATTAATTTCTGCTACTGGTTCTACAAGAATGGGGAAGATTGTAGCCCAAGCTGTTGCAGGAAGATTAGGTAAATCTTTATTAGAATTAGGCGGAAATAATGCCATTATAGTTACTCCAGATGCAGACATAAAAATGACTGTAATTGGAGCTGTTTTTGGAGCTGTGGGAACTGCAGGACAGCGTTGTACTTCAACTCGAAGATTGATTATTCACGAAAGTATTTATGATAAAGTAAAAGATGCGTTAGTAGCTGCTTATAAACAATTAAGAATCGGAAATCCTCTTGACGAGAACAATCATGTTGGACCTTTAATTGATATGCACGCTGTGGAATTGTACGCAGCAGCTTTAAATAGAGTAGTGGCTGAAGGCGGAAAAATTATAGTTGAAGGCGGAGTGCTTTCTGGAGAAGGTTATGAAAGTGGCTGCTATGTAAAACCTGCAATTGCAGAAGCAGAAAATTCATTTGAAATTGTACAGCATGAAACTTTTGCTCCTGTTTTATATTTGATTAAATATTCTGGAGAAGTAGATAATGCAATTGAAATTCAAAATGGTGTTGCTCAAGGATTATCATCAGCAATTATGACGAATAATTTGCGTGAAGCCGAAAGATTTTTGTCTGTTACAGGTTCTGACTGTGGAATTGCAAATGTAAATATCGGAACTTCAGGAGCAGAGATTGGCGGTGCTTTTGGCGGTGAAAAAGAAACTGGAGGCGGGCGCGAATCGGGTTCTGATGCTTGGAAAATCTACATGAGACGCCAGACGAATACAATTAATTATACCACAAACCTTCCTTTGGCACAGGGGATTAAATTTGACTTGTAATATTTTAATTAAAAAATAAAAAAGGCTTCCAGATTTGGAAGCCTTTTTGTTTAGTTTTATTTTTTTAATAGTGTTTGATTAAATGAACCGTCGGTTGTGTAAATTTTGGCTAGATAAGTTCCAGGAATTAAACTGCTTGTATCAATACTTTCAGTTTGTTTTCCAGAGGTAATAACTAAATTTCCAGAAATATTATAAATAATAACTTTCTCGACTTTTTGATTTGGATCTGACAAATATAAAGTACTTGAAACTGGATTTGGATATAATATTATTTTCGAATTAGTGCTTTCAGCTACTAAAGCATCGCTTGCTGGTGCAACTTTTAATGTACTGCCTCCATAAACTGTACTGATGTAAAACAAATTTGCAACAGAACCTTTTGTTATAGTATGTGAACCTGCAGCGATTGATGCTGTTACAATACCTGCCGATGCAGTATAAGAAACATTGTCGACTTTAATTGTTCCCGTAAAATTGGAGTCAAAAACCAAAGTTAATGTCGACGTACTTGTAGTTGTATAGGTAATAGTAGTACTAGATTCTATTTTTAAACGCTCTGTTAATGTTAAACCGTTATAGGTTACAGATCCAGGTGTAGAATTCATATTTCCTGTAATTGCATAAAATGAACTCGTTTTTCCAGATGTAGTAAAGTTATGAATTTCACTTCCTGATGAGCCTGTCGAAACAGTAATCGTTCCAGATGCTGTTACTGGAGATCCTGCTGTTCCAGAAGTCGTTACAGAATATGATACATTTGCTGTTGGTGTTCCTGTAATAGTTATTGTTTTTGTGGTTGTATTTTTTACAAAGCTTAATCCAGAAGCTGGTAGTCCAGTAACGGCTGCGTCTATGGCATTTCCGCCCCAAGTAAATACGATTGTGCTAATTGCGGTTCCAGAAGCGACAGTTTGACTATTGTTTCCAGAAGAAGTTAAAGTTTGGTTTCCTGCCGCAGTCACGGTTATAGTTCCAGATCCAGTTGCTGGCGAGCCGCTAGTTCCAGAAGTTGCAATTGAGTAAGAAACAGTTGCAGTTGGTGTACCAGTAATAGTTATTGTTTTTGCAGTTGTATTTTTTACAAAAGTTAATCCAGAAGCTGGTAATCCTGTTACAGTTGCATCTGTTGCATCACCGCCCCAAGTAAAAACAATTGAACTTATCGCTGAACCACTTACGACAGTTTGATTATTATTTGCAGATGAAGTTAATGTTAAAGTCTGAGTTCCTGCAGGCGGATTACCTTCTCCTTGTACCGAAACTAAAGTCCCTGTATAATTTGTCAGTGCCGTTTTTAATGCAGTAATTACTAATGATGAAGTATCGTCAGTTGCATTATTAAATACCCACTGTAAATCACCTCCTGAAACACGTCCGGCATATTGCGTTGTTTTCGTTTTTGCTGTTGATGGCTGATCGATTACAAGGTTTTTCACGTATAAAGCAGCATCAGTATCAAAATTATTATAGGTATTCGCTCCCGATTTAGATTTCACAGAACTGCTTACAACTTCACCTCTTGTTGTAGCTACGTAAGCATCAAAATCTGTTGTAGAGCTGATTTTTCCTGCTATATTGTATAAAGGATTTGGATCATTGTAAGCTACGAAACGCATATTGTTTGTTCCATTTGAAGCATCAAAAGTATTGTTGAAAGCTTTGATGCTTCCTCCAGCTTCGCCAGAAAATGTTCCCATTGTACCAGCATTGTTCACTTGATTGGCCTCGTCCCAAATATCAGTTCCTTGAAGAGAAGTCAACATTGGATGTTTACTATTTCTAAAATAATTTCCTTCTACAAATAAGGAAGATCCCAATGTAGATCCTGAGCCATATTTTGCAACCCCATCAAAATAATTGTTATAAATGTGAGCGGAATAATAACGAACCCTTGGATGACGAGAATCAGAATGATCGAACCAGTTGTGATGATATGTTATGTACAAACCAGATGTTGTTCCTTCACTTAATCCTAAAAGACTGGCTTTTCCATTATCCCAAAAGTGATTGTAAGACAATGTAATATAAGTTGAAGTTTTATTGTCTAATGCGCCATCTCCTTTTATTTGATCGGCATCACTTCCTGCATTTCCATAAAATAAATCACAATTGTGAACCCAGACATGATCATTATCTTGCTGCATTCCAACATTATCTCCAGCTGTACTGTTGCAATTCATGAAACCAAGATTGTTGACCTCTATGTTAGAAGCCGATTTCAAACGAACGCCCCATCCATTAGCTACAGCATCATTACCAATTCCTTCAAAAGTTACATAACTTGAAGCATTGTTAGCATTTTCAATTACAACATCGCCACCTTCCATGACAGTCATATCAGTAATATTTCCGATCAAACGAATGATAAACGGACGAGTGTCTTTTCCTTTCTTAATAGCATAAAGAATATTTTGTAAACCAATGCAAGGATTTGTACTTGCTCCGGTAATATTCATTGAAATCGTGTTTTTGGTATTTTGTGTAATGTAAAGAATAACGGCATTATCCTTCGGAGTACCGTCAGCTTTATATCCACCGGGAACACGTCCGCCTTCAAAAGCAAATCCATTTCTGTCATGAGCAGCTACAGTTAAGTTGCTTGTAGTAGCTCCAGTTCCTTCTGTCCCATTTACGACAGGTTTTACTTTTACAGTATAAGTCCCAGCTTTCAAGCCTGGAATGTCAGCACGAAAATAAGATCCATAACTTCTAATAAGCTGATCGTCTATTTTTTTGTCTGTAAATCCGTTTCCAGTATAATAAACATTGTAAGACTGCGCACCACTAACAGGCTGCCATTTAACAAATGCTGTTTCTAACCAGCCTGAAGCTTCGGTAATTGTTAGTGATTGAGCCCATAACTGAGCTGTCATGAGAAAGACAACCAATAAGAGTAGGTTTTTTTTCATAATTGTGTGGTTTAAGAATGTTAATAATAGTAAGTGGTTTTAATACCGTTACAAGTGGTTAATTGTAATCGATTACACAAAAATATATATTAATTCTTAAATCAATAATTATTTTATAAAAAAAAAGATAATAACAAAAAATATTAGCGTTTAAAATATTAAAAATGTAATAAATTGCATTGATTGTAATTTATTACATATTTTGAATATTGGCAAAATGCTTAATTTTATTAGTATTTTGTGAATTTCATTTTCTAATATGTGATTTAATAATAAAAATGCATTTTTTTTAATTACATTTATTACATTATAAAATTTTGTAAGAATAAACTTTGTTTGTCTTTTAAAATATCAGAAATAGTTTTAAAAATGAAGAAGTTAATTCCGTTTTAGAAATAGGGAAAAAAAGATTTGAATTGATTGCAACAAAAAAGCCTTTCTGATTTTACTCAAAAAGGCTCTTAATAATATTAAATAGATTATTAGTCTTTGCTTGATAGTTTAGCTAGAAGTCTTAAGAATTCAATATACAACCAAACTAATGTGATCATTAGCCCCATTGCACCATACCATTCCATAAACTTGGGCATTCTTTCTTGAACACCTTTTTCAATTAAATCAAAATCTAAGAATAGATTAAGAGCAGCTACAATAATCACAAAAACGCTGATACCAATGCTCATCATTGAATTTCCATAATGAACAGGAGTAAAGCTTGTAAACATTGATATAAGCCAAGAAATTAAATAATAAGTTGCAATGGCCAACGTAGCTGCAATCACAACAGATTTAAATTGTTCGGTAACTTTAACAATTTTGAATTTGTATAAACCTAAACAAACTAAGAAAGTTACTAGAGTTGCTCCAACTGCATTAATTACAATTCCAGGAAATTTCAATTCAAATATGGCAGAAATCCCTCCAATAAATAAACCTTCAAACAATGCATATCCTGGAGCTAAATAAGGTGAAGCCTGAGGTTTAAAAGCAGAAACAAGTACCAGAATAAAAGCAACTATTGCTCCTCCAATTGTTGGCAGCATCGGGTTCATTCCATTAAAAGCCATCCACCATGTTACCATAGCGGCACCACATAAAATTAGAAATAAGATTGCCGTTTTATTAATTGTTCCAGACAAAGTCATTTCTTGATTGTAATCAATAATTTGAGCTTGGTGTACTTCTTCAGCTTTTGAAGTTGCACTAGAAAAACGCTTACTGTTTAAAAACGGATTTTTTGAATTAAAGTTCATAATTTAATACATTTAATTGAACTCAAATATATGGAGATTTTTTGAAGTGCAATTGAATGAGAGAAATTTTTAACATGAATTTCTCTTCCTTATTTACCGTATAAAAAAAATCCACCAAAACTAAATTGATGGATTCTTTTATATTTTAATTTAAGAAGAAATCTTATTTAATTCAAAAGATCTAAAACTAATGAAGGGAATAAACCTAATGCAATATTTAATACAATAGACACTACTGCAACGGCATAAATAAGAAATGGTTTTCCAGTTCTTTCTTGATTTGGTTCTTTAGAATACATTGCTATAATTAGTTTGAAATAATATCCAACACTTATAATAGAATTGATTACGGCAACAATTACTAGACCAATATATCCTGCTTGGATAGTTTGATTGAATAAGAACAACTTCGCAAAGAATCCAGAGAAAATAGGAATTCCAGCCATTGATAATAATGAAGCTGTAAGAATAGCAGCCAATAACGGATTTGTTTTTCCTAAACCATGAAAGTTTGTAATGTCTTCATTGTCATGATCTCTGCATACATATAAGATTACACTGAAAGCAGCGATCCCAGCCAAAGCATAAGCAGCAGTGTAATATAATAAAACACCAGCAGAAGCAGAAACAGTTAATAATGTCATTAACATGAAACCAGCATGAGAAATTCCAGAAAAAGCAAGCATACGTTTAACGTTTACTTGTCTTAATGCCATAATATTACCAACAGACATTGAAGCGATTGAAATGATAACCACTATAACTTCAAACGTATGTAAAAGATCTTGGTTTTCTAATGAAGAAATGAAATTCATACCAGCAATTAATTTGAATAAGGTAGCAATTGCGACCACTTTTGCCAATGTACTCATCAAAGCTGTTGTTAAAGCTGGCGAACCTTCGTAAACATCTGGAGCCCAGAAATGGAAAGGAACTGCAGCAACCTTAAACAACATTCCAACTACCATTAAAATCATTCCGATAGGAAACCAGATTGGTAATTCTGCAGACAATGCACTTTCGTGTATTTCACTGATGTCAAAACTTCCCATTGCTCCATAAATCAAACAAATTCCAAATAAAATAATACCTGAAGCAAATGATCCCATTAAGAAATATTTCATTCCCGCTTCGTTACTTTTTAAATTTAAACGTTCGCTGGCCGCTAAAACATATAAAGCGATTGATAAGATTTCAATACCTAGAAAGAACATTGCTAAGTTTCCAAAAGAAACCATTGCAACAGCTCCGGCAAGTAAGAATACTTTAATTGCCACGAAATCTGAAATTTTTGATGGATGTTTGTGATAAAAATTATGGCTTAATGCTACAAGGAAAATCGTCAAAACGATGAATAACGATGAAAAAGCTGTAGAGAACTTTGACACTGCTATCATATTGTTGTAATAACTTTGTTCAGTTCCAAATTCGTAGAAATTAAGAGCAAAGACACCCAGTAAACCAACAATGGTAATAGGAACGATGGCTTTTCTTAAATTAAGAATTTCAAACAATAGGCAGAAAATACCCAATCCTGTTATAGCTATTAATGTATTCATTTTTGTCTTTTTGAGTTAGGATTTCAAATCATGATTGTAATCCTAATTTATTTTTTGTTTAAAATATTAGTTCTTATTGATAACTTGTAAAATCGTTTCCAAGCTTGGTGTGATCAAATCTGTAATTGGTTTTGGATAAAATCCGAAGAACAATAAAACAGCAATTATTACTGCAAATGAAATTCCTTCGTTCAAAGAAACATCTGCAAAAGTTTTAGAATTGGTTTCGCCTAACATTACATGCTGGAACATTCTCAACATATAATAAGCTCCCAAAATAATTGTAGTTCCTCCCAAAATTGCAAACCAAATATTGATTTGAGATAAACTGTATAAAACTGTAAATTCTCCAACAAAGTTAAAAGTACTTGGCAATGCAACAGAAGCTAATACTAAGATTAAAAACATTGAAGTAAATTTTGGAGACTGCGTACGGATACCGCCCATTTCTCCAATTTCTCTAGTTTCAAATCTTCTGTAGATTACTTCAGCAGCAAAGAATAATCCAACTACCACAAAACCGTGAGCGATCATTTGTAAAACAGCACCTCTTAAACCATCAAGAGTTAAAGTGTAACATCCTGCAGCAATTAATCCAACGTGAGCAAGAGAAGAATAAGCTAATAATTTCTTCAAATCTTTTTGTCTCAATGCAACGATCGAACCGTAGATTACACCTGCAATTCCTAAACCAATAAAGATATACATGTATTCTTTAGCAGCAATCGGCGCAAGAGGCAATTGCCAGCGAATTACACTGTACAATCCCATTTTTAGCATGATACCAGATAAAAGCATTGTTCCAACAGTTGGTGCTTTTTGGTAAACATTTGCCTGCCAAGTGTGGAAAGGAATAATTGGAATTTTAATAGCATAAGCTAAAAAGAAAGCCAAGAAAATCCAGAATTGCTCGCAAGCAGATAACTCTACTTTATATAAATCTTCAATTAAGAAAGAACCAGCTTTTTGATATAAATAAATGAAAGCAGTTAACATGAATAATGAACCAGCAAGTGTGTAAATAAAGAATTTAACCACAGCTTTTCTGCGTTCTTCAGCATCGCCATTACCCCAAATTAAAGCAATAAAGTAGATTGGAATAAGTGCTAACTCCCAGAAAATATAATATAAAAGACCATCAGCAGCTAAGAAAGTTCCAGTCATAGCAAAAGCCATAAACAAGATTAAAGCATAAAAACCTTTAGCATTTTTATATTCATTTCCGAAAGAAGAAAATATGATAATCGGAGTTAAAGCTGCAGTTAGTAAAACCATTGCAAGTCCAAGTCCGTCAGCATTTAAAGCAAAAGAAATTTTTGGTTGTGTAATCCAGCTGTTGATTACGCTGATATTTTCACCAGCTGAGAAATTATTCAATAATACAATTGAACATCCTAAAGCGGCTAAACTAAAAAGTAAAGCAACTTTCGAAGCTAGTTTGTCACCAGAAAAATAAGTGGCAAATGCACCAATTAAAAGTATAATTAATATAGTAGAAACGTTCATAGTAATAATATTATTGAGCTAAAAATATATAGGAAACAATTGCACAAAGTCCTAAAACAAAAACAAATAGATATAATCCTATACTTCCGGTTTGTAATTTTTTTCCTTGAAAAGCAATTTCGTTTGCTATTTTACCTAATCCAAAAACAAGAGCAGATAATCCGGTTTCGATATAATCTCTAAAGAATTTAGATAAACTATTAACAGGTGCTACAAATACAGCATCGTAAATTTCGTCTACATAATATTTGTTGTATAACACTTTACTTAAACCAGTAATATTTTCATCAGATTCTGGAACATTATCTTGTTTGAAGTATTTTACGTAAGCAATTAAAATTCCAAGTACTCCGCCTAAAACAGCGACACCCATTAGAGTATATTCTGTTGTGCCTAAATGATGTTCTTCACCAGCCACTTTTGTGAAAAGAGGAGCAAGATATTCATTCAACCAGCTGTTTCCAGGTAAACTGATTAATCCGCCAAAAGTTGCTAGAATAGCTAAGATGATAAGTGGAATTGTAATTAATGAACCACTTTCGTGTAAATGATGTTTTTGCTCTTCAGTTCCTCTAAATTCTTTGAAGAAAGTCAAGAACATTAATCTAAACATATAGAAAGCTGTCATAATTGAAGCAATAGAGCCAACAACGTATAATGGAATACTGTGGTGGAAAGCTGTCAATAAAATTTCATCTTTAGAAAAGAATCCAGAAAAGAATGGAACTCCTGAAATTGCCAATGAAGAAATTAACATGGTCCAGAAAGTAATTGGCATTGCTTTACGCAGTCCCCCCATTTTACGCATATCTTGCTCTCCGTGTAATCCGTGAATCACTGATCCAGAACCTAAGAATAAACAAGCTTTAAAGAAAGCGTGAGTGATTACGTGAAATACTGCTACTTCGTAAGCTCCAAATCCTAATGCTAAAAACATTAATCCTAATTGTGAAACTGTAGAGTAAGCGAGTACTTTTTTAATATCAGTTTGAACCAATCCAATTGTAGCCGCAACTAATGAAGTGATCGCTCCAATAATTGCAATTACGTTTTGAACATCGTGAGCTAAATCAAAAACAAAGTTTAATCTCGTTACCATAAAGATACCCGCAGTAACCATTGTAGCAGCGTGGATTAATGCAGAAACTGGAGTTGGTCCAGCCATCGCATCAGGTAACCAAGTGTATAACGGAATTTGAGCAGATTTACCACAAGCTCCAATAAATAAACATAAAGCAGCTAGGGAAAGTAATGGTAAGTTTAAATTAGAAGCTCCAGCAATTGCCGTTTTTAAAGTTGCATAATCTAATGTAGAGAACATCGAACCAATGATGAACATACCGATTAAAAGACCTAAATCTCCAATTCTGTTCATGATGAAAGCTTTTTTAGCAGCATCATTGTAATCTTGGTTTTTATGCCAGAATCCAATTAATAGGTAAGAACAAAGTCCAACACCTTCCCATCCGATGAAAAGAACTAATAAGTTGCTTCCAATTACAAGTGTAATCATGAAGAAAACGAACAAGTTTAAGTAAGCAAAAAACTTGTGCATGTTTTCGTCATCATGCATGTAACTAATAGAGTATAAATGAATCAAAGATCCAATTCCAGTTACGAAAAGTAACCAAAGAACAGATAATTGATCTAATAAAAATCCAAGATTGATTTTTAAGTTGCTGATTTGAATCCAATCAAATAAAGTAACCTGAATTCCTTTTCCAGTTGCTGTTATTTGATTAAAAAGTAAAAGAGAAACTACAAAAGAAATTGCTACGGCAATAGTTCCGATGGCACCAGAAACTGTTTTTCCTAAGCTTTTTCCAAAAAAGACATTTACTAGAAAACCTAGTAAAGGAGTTAAAACTAAAATTAAAGCTAAATTGGTATCCATTTCTGATTATCCTTTTAAATTTTTTAAATTATCGATACTAATTGAGCCGATATTTCTAAAAATAGAAACTAAAATGGCCAATCCTACCGCAACTTCGGCTGCAGCAACTGCCATCGAGAAGAACACAAACACTTGTCCTTGTGCGTCTTGATGATAAGTTGAAAAAGCAACAAATAAAAGGTTTACCGCATTCAACATAATTTCGATAGACATGAAAACGATAATAGCATTTCGTCTGTACAATACACCAAAAATACCAATACAGAAAAGTACAACACTTAAAAAGATGTAGTTTTCAATACCTATTTGATTTAATATATTACCCATTATTTATTATTTAATTTTTCTTTTTTAGACAATAGAACTGTTCCAATCATTGCAACTAAAAGTAAGATTGAAGCAAATTCGAACGGAACCATATACTCGTTCAATAATATTTTACCTAAAACTTTAATCGATTGGAAATCTTCTCCAGTAGAATCGTATTCGCCAACAATTGGTTTAGAATTGATGAAAAGCGCAATCAAAACGATTAATATCAAACAGAAAGATACAATTGCACCTAAACGTGTAATTCTAGGACGGTGTACTTCTCGCTGTTCGTTCAGGTTCATCAACATAATGGTAAACAGGAACAGAATCATAATAGCTCCAGAATAAACTATTATATGTACAACTGCTAAGAACTGAGAATTTAATAATAAATAATGACCAGCAATTGAAAAGAAACAGATCACTAAATAAATAGCCGAGTGAATTGGATTTCTGCTGAAAATTGTCAAGAAAGCAGTAATAACTGTAATAAACGCTAAAAAGCAAAAGATAACTTGAACAGTAGTTGCGTGTGCAAAATCAGGAATATGTATCATTTTTAGTTCGCGTTTTTAAGTTGAGCATTTTTCATAGCCATTTCTAAAGGCATCACTAATTTGTCTTTTCCGAAAATGAAATCTTCTCTTTCGTAACTTGCAGGAACTAAAACTTTAGAAGTAGTTAAGTAAATAGCGTCTTTTGGACAAGCTTCTTCACACAAACCACAAAAAATACAACGAAGCATATTTATCTCATAAATCTCAGCGTATTTTTCTTCTCTATACAAATGTTTTTCATCCGGTTTACGCTCAGCAGCTTTCATTGTAATAGCTTCTGCAGGACATGACAAGGCACATAATCCGCAGGCAGTACAGTTTTCACGACCTTGCTCATCGCGTTTCAACATATGCTGACCACGATAAACTGGACTCATTGTACGCACTTGCTCAGGATAGTGAATAGTCACTTTTTTTCTGAATAAGTGTTTCAATGTGATAAACAATCCTTTTACAATCGCCACAAGATACATTCGCTCTAAAAAAGTCATCTCTTTATTAGAGACCATCTTTTTTCTACCCGATAATGATATAGTTTCTATTGACATTTTTACTATTATATTTTATGATTTATAATTTGAGATAATCAAATTCAAAATCTATTTTGTTTTTATTTGAAGCTTAATCCTACTGTTCGCTGTATCTTTTATTGTTCGAACAAAAAGATTATTGCTTATAGAAGGGCTAGTGCATTACGGTTCTTAGAATCCTAAAGCAGCTGCAATATCGTGTCTTAAGATAACAACGCCCGTAATCATAATATTAATAATCGAAAGCGGAATTAAAATTCTCCAGCCTAAGTTCATTAATTGGTCATATCTAAATCTTGGAATTGTCCAACGAACCCACATGTAGAAAAATATGAAGAAACATATTTTAGCAAACAATACCGCGATTCCTAATAAGTTACCAGCATTAACGCCAACATTTTCTACCATCCACTCCATTCCTGGGTAATTATATCCTCCAAAGAATAATACCGAAATAATAGTTGCAGAAGTAAACATACTCGCATATTCAGCAAACAAATAGAATCCCATTTTCATTGACGAATATTCTGTGTGGTAACCTCCAATTAATTCTGATTCGCATTCTGCTAAGTCAAAAGGAGTTCTGTTAGTTTCTGCAAACGAACAAATTAAGAAAATTAAAAACGACAAAGGCTGATAGAAAACATTCCAGTTCATTCCTTGCTGTTGTAATGACATTTCTTTTAAGCTCATTGTTCCAGTCATCATCAATAATGCAATCATCGATAATCCCATAGCAATCTCGTAAGAAACCATTTGAGACGCCGCACGAACAGCCCCCATTAATGAGAATTTATTGTTAGAAGCCCATCCACCAATCATGATACCGTAAACTCCAACAGAAAGAACTCCAAATATGTATAACAAAGCAATATTAACATCTGTTGCCTGAAGGATAACTTCTCTTCCAAAAACATGAAGTCTGTCTCCCCACGGAATAACAGCACTTGTCATTAAGGCTGTACTCATTGCAATTGCAGGACCTACAACAAATAAAAATCTATTTGGGGTATTTGGAAAAAATTCTTCTTTAGAGAATAATTTCATACCATCGGCAAGCGGCTGTAATAAACCTCCCCAACCTGCGCGGTTTGGACCAACACGGTCTTGTAAGAAAGCTGCAACTTTACGCTCAGCCCAAGTAGAATACATCGCCATAATCATTGTTACGGCAAAAACCACAACAATTACAACACTCTTTTCTATAATAAACGCACCATCTACCATCGTTAAGAATTTTTGTTGTTAGTGTTTAATGGAATTTCAGCCATACTAATTTTTTTACGGTCAACATCTCTACCCATAAGAATATTCTTTTCAGTATCGATTTGTACTTTTTCTAATTTTTGAGTGTAGTTATTTTGATTGATAACAGAATCTTTTTCAAACTCTCTAGGTCCTTCAATAACCCAGTCGTTTACATCTTTGTGATCAAAACGACAGCTGTTGCAAATGAATTCCTCAACTTCATGGTACTCATCTTTACGACCAGTTACACGTTGAATTTCTCCACCAAACATCCAAACTGTAGTTTTACCACAACATCCTGGAGTATTACATTCTCTATGTGCATTGTAAGGTTTGTTAAACCAAACTCTTGATTTAAAACGGAATGTTTTATCTGTTAAAGCTCCAACCGGACAAACATCGATCATGTTTCCAGAGAACTCATTTGTAATGGCTTTAGAAATACAAGTCGAAATATTAGCATGATCACCACGATCTAATACTCCGTGAACTCTATTGTCTGTCAATTGATCTGCAACTTGTACACATCTTTGACATAGAATACAACGGTTCATATGCAGTTGAATATTTGGACCAATATCTTCTGGTTCAAATGTTCTTTTTTCTTCAATATAACGTGATTTTGGATTCCCGTGCTCAAAACTTAAGTTTTGAAGATCACATTCTCCAGCCTGATCACAGATAGGGCAGTCTAATGGGTGGTTGATCAATAAAAATTCTGTCACAGATTTACGCGCTTCGGTAACTCTTGCAGAAGATTTACTGTTTACTTCCATTCCGTCCATACATCCTGTTACACAAGATGCCATTAATTTTGGCATTGGTCTTGGGTCAGCTTCACTACCTTTAGAAACTTCAACTAAACAACAACGACATTTTCCACCGCTGCCTTTTAATTTTGAGTAATAGCACATGGCTGGCGGTACTAAATCTCCACCAATCATACGTGCAGCCTGCAGGATCGTTGTTCCTGGCTCTACGTCTATACTTTGACCGTCTATGGTTACTTTCATCTCTATATTTTGTTTTTTTAGTTTCCCGTTTAAAGTTTCAGGTTGAACTTGAAACTAAAAAAACTTGAAACTTGAAACTATTTAAACTGTTTGTTTGCCTACTAAATGCTTCACTTGTGAAAAAGGTTCAGCAACAAAGTGATCTCTATTTTTGATTTTTTCTGGGAAACGAACGTGATATTCAAATTCATCTCTAAAGTGACGAATTGCAGCTGCTACTGGCCAAGAAGCCGCGTCTCCTAAAGGACAAATTGTGTTTCCTTCGATTTTACTTTGAATACTCCACAATAATTCGATATCTTCTTCACGGCCTTGACCGTTTTCGATTCTCCATAAAATTTTCTCCAACCATCCTGTTCCTTCACGGCAAGGTGTACATTGTCCGCAAGATTCGTGGTGATAAAAACGGGCAAAGTTCCACGTGTTTCTAACAACACATGCAGTATCGTTATATACAATGAATCCTCCAGAACCTAACATAGATCCAGTTGCAAAGCCACCATCACTTAAAGATTCGTAAGTCATTAAACGATCTTCACCGTTTGCTGTTTTGAAAATCAAATCTGCTGGTAAAATTGGCACAGATGAACCTCCAGGTACAAATGCTTTTAATGGACGGCTAGAAGACATTCCTCCTAAATATTCATCAGAATTCATGAATTCGTCTACACTTAAACCTAATTCAATTTCGTAAACTCCAGGATTTTTGATGTGTCCAGAAGCAGAAATTAATTTAGTTCCTGTAGAACGACCGATTCCAATTTTAGCATAATCATCACCAGAATTGTTTACAATCCATGGCACCGTTGCTATAGTTTCAACATTGTTTACCACTGTTGGATTTGCCCAAAGTCCTGAAACTGCTGGGAAAGGCGGCTTAATACGAGGATTTCCTCTTTTACCTTCTAAAGACTCAATAAGTGCAGTTTCTTCTCCGCAGATATAAGCTCCAGCTCCACAGTGAACGTGAAGTTCAAGATCGTAACCTGAACCTAATATATTTTTTCCTAACCAGCCTGCAGCTTTAGCCTCGGCGATTGCTCTTTCTAAAATTTTGAAAACCCACATATATTCTCCACGAATGTAGATATAGGAAAGGTTAGCTCCCAATGCGTAGCTTGAAGTAATCATTCCCTCGATCAATAAGTGAGGAATATATTCCATCAAAAAGCGATCTTTAAAAGTTCCAGGTTCAGATTCGTCAGCATTACAAACTAAATGTCTTGGTCTTCCTGATTTTTTATCAATAAAGCTCCATTTCATTCCAGCAGGGAAACCCGCACCACCGCGGCCGCGAAGACCCGATTTTTTTACTTCTTCAGTAACTTCGTCTGGTGTTAATGTTTTTAAAGCTTTTTCTACAGAAGCATAACCACCATTTTGGCGATATACTTCGTAGGTTTTAATTCCAGGAATATTGATTTTATCTAATAATATTTTTTGTGACATCTTATTTATCGTGTAATATTATTTTATCATCTCTACAATCAGCAATAATCTGATCGATTTTTTCTTCTGTCAATTTCTCTTTGTAGAAATCACCTAACTGCATCATTGGAGCATATCCGCAGGCACCTAAACATTCTACACCAGCAATGGTAAACATTCCGTCTGGAGTTGTTTCTCCCATTTTAATGCCTAATTTTTCAGAAGTATAATCCATTAAATCTTCGGCACCACGCAGGCAGCAGCAAGAAGTCTGGCAGAACTCAAACATATACTTACCAATTGGCTTTTGGTTGAACATGGTATAAAAAGTAACCACTTCATAAACCTCAATCGGTTTTATCTGAAGAATTTCAGCAACCTTATCTTGAAGTTCAATACTAAGCCAGTTGTTGTGTGCATCCTGAACTTCGTGCAAAACAGGCAGTAAAGCCGATTTTTGTTTGCCCTCAGGATAATGACTGATCAATTCATTGATGCGGTTCATCAATGCTTCGGTCATGTTTATTTCTTGTTTGTAATGTTTACGTTCCATTTTTAATTTTAGATTTCAGATTTTAGATTTTAGATTTTTTCAATCTTTCTCTACAATCCATGATTCTTCAATCATTGTTTAAGTTTTAGATTCTTCAATCTGAATTTTTCAATTCCTAATTATAATTTTAAATCTAAATTCTAAAATGCATTCTCAATCAGCAATCTAAAATCTAAATTCTACAATTTTTAGGCATCTAATTCACCTGCAATTACATTTAAACTTGATAAAATAACAATTGCATCAGAAAGTAAAGCACCCTTGATCATTTCTGGATATGCTTGGTAATAAATAAAGCATGGTCTTCTGAAATGTAATCTATATGGAGTTCTACTTCCGTCTGTAACTAAATAAAATCCTATTTCTCCGTTTCCTCCTTCTACCGGGTGGTAAATTTCTGCAACTGGTACAGGAACTTCTCCCATTACAATCTTAAAGTGATAAATTAAAGATTCCATAGAAGTGTAAACATCTTCTTTTGGAGGAAGGTAGTAATCTGGAACTTCAGCATGATATTCGTTTCCTGGAGGCATTTTTTCTAACGCCTGACGAATAATGCTTAAACTTTCCCAAACTTCAGCATTACGAACACAGAAACGATCATAAGTATCTCCTGATTTTCCAACAGGAACAATAAAATCGAAATCTTCGTAAGATGAATATGGCTGTGCAACACGAACATCATAATCAACACCCGCAGCACGTAAGTTTGGACCTGTAAATCCGTAAGCCATTGCTTGTTCAGCAGAAATTGCGCCTACATTTACAGTTCTATCAAGGAAAATTCTATTTCTTTCGAATAAGTTTTCGAATTCTTTCCAAGCAATTGGAAATTCTTCAAGGAAAGTATCTAGTTTTTTGAAAGCTTCTGGAGACCAGTCTCTTTCAAAACCACCAATTCTTCCCATATTTGTAGTTAAACGAGCTCCACAAATTTCTTCGTAGATTTCGTAGATTTTTTCTCTAAATTGAAAAACGTATAAGAAACCAGTATACGCACCAGTATCTACACCCAAAATCGAGTTACAGATTAAGTGGTCTGTAATACGAGCCAATTCCATTACGATAACTCTTAAGTACTGTGCTCTTTTAGGAACTTCAATACCTAATAATTTTTCTAAAGTCATCCACCATCCCATATTGTTAATAGGAGAGGAGCAATAGTTCATACGGTCTGTAAGAGGTGTAATTTGATAAAAAGGACGATTTTCGGCGATTTTTTCGAAAGCTCTGTGGATGTAACCAATAGTTGGTTCAGCCTCAAGAATTCTTTCCCCATCCATCAACAGTATATTTTGAAAAATACCGTGTGTTGCAGGGTGTGTCGGACCTAAATTCAGAACTGAAAGTTCACTTCCGTCTTCATTTAGTTTCTCCTTAATTATTTTAGCATAACGATGCTCTGGTGGTAATAATAGTTCTGACATTTTATAATGTTGAATTATTTATTTTTTAGCAATTTGTTGTTGTTCTTCCAAAGAATCTGTCGTCTTTATCAGTTCTTCCGCTGTCTTCCATTGGGAATTCTTTTCTCATCGGGAAAGACACCATTTCGTCCATATTCAAAATACGTTTCAATTGCGGGTGACCAATAAAATTGATACCAAAGAAATCGTATGTTTCTCTTTCCATCCAGTTTGAACTTAAAAAGATATTTGAAATTGACTTGATTTCTGGTTTTTCACCATTTAGAAAAACTTTGATCTTTAATCTTTTGTTTTCGTACCAATTGTGCAGGTGGTATACAACTGCAAATTGACGTTCTGCTTCATTGTCTGGGTAATGAATACCACATAAATCAGTTAAGAAATGAAAACGTAATTCTGGATCGTTTTTAAGGAATAAAATCAACGCTGTAATTTTATCAGCCGAAGCTTCTAAAGAAAAAATATCTCTTTCTTGTTGAAAGTTAAAAACATCGTTATTAAATGTTTCTGTAAGTTTATCTTGAATCTGGGTATTTTCTAAAGCCATCTTATGAGATATTATATGAAGCTAATAATTCTTGGTATTCTGGTGAGCTTCTGCGTCTCACAGATTCGCTTTTTACCAATTCTTGAAGTCTCATTACTCCATCTACGATTTGTTCTGGTCTTGGTGGGCATCCTGGCACATAAACATCAACAGGGATTACTTTGTCAATTCCTTGAAGAACAGAATAAGTATCAAATATTCCTCCTGATGAAGCACATGCTCCAACTGCAATTACCCAGCGAGGTTCTGACATCTGCTCGTATACTTGTCTTAAGATAGGTGCCATTTTTTTTGAAATAGTCCCCATTACTAATAACATATCTGCTTGACGTGGAGAAAAACTCACACGCTCAGATCCAAATCGTGCCAAATCGTAATGTGAAGCCATTGTTGCCATAAACTCAATTCCGCAGCAAGATGTTGCAAAAGGTAAAGGCCAAAGAGAATTCGCGCGTGCCAAACCAACAACATCATTAAGTTTTGTAGCGAAGAAACCTTCTCCTACAACTCCTTCCGGTGGCGCAACCATATTTACTTTTGAATCGCTCATTTTATTTTAGATTTTAGATTTTAGATTTTAGATTTTTTCAAATCTTAGTCTATGATCTATATTTTTAAAATCATTATTGTATTTTGAGAAATTAAGCTTTCAAATCTAAAATTCTAAATCAAAACAATCTAAAATCAAAAATCTGAAATCTAAATTTTCTTATTCCCACTCTAGTGCTTTCTTTTTGATGATATAAAAGAAACCAACTAAAAGTAATGACATGAAAACTAACATTTTCAGCATTCCTTCAATTCCTAAATCTTTGAAGTTTACTGCCCAAGGATAAAGGAAAATTACCTCTACGTCGAACAATACAAATAAAATGGCAACTAGGAAATATTTAACAGAAAACGGAATACGGGCATTACCAACAGATTCGACACCGCATTCGAAGTTTTTATCTTTAACTTCAGAGGTTCTTCTTGGTCCTAATTTTCCAGAAATAATGATTGTTCCTACTACAAAACCAACAGCTAGAATAAACTGCATTAAAATAGGAATGTAACTGTATTGATCAGATTGCATAAACTTCGATTTTTTACTTAAAAAATGAGCCACAAAGATAACTTTCAACTCTGTAAAACACAAGCTAAAAAAGGTTTTAAGTGAGGTACGAAATAGCGTTTATGCCTAATTTTTATTGATTATAAATAACAGGGCGTTATTTTAATATTATTTTAAGAAAAGAGCAAAAAAAAACGTCTCGATATTAATCGAAACGTTTTCTAGACCATTCAGAGGCAAAAAAAATAAATTGCTATATTTTTCTTAGATTACTGCTACTTTAGCAGCAACTTTCCCTTTTCTTCCTTCTTCTTCTTCATAGCTTACACGGTCTCCTTCGCGTAATTCTTCCGCGTTAATTCCTGAAGCGTGAACGAAGATATCCTTTCCTGTTTCTTCGTCTGTAATGAATCCATAACCTTTAGATTCATTGAAAAATTTTACTGTACCTGTACGCATTGTAATTGTAATAATAATTTATAATAAAGCAAATGTAACATATAAATTCATACAAAAGACACTAAGGTGTTAATTTTTTGTAAAAATTATTGATTTCCAGTGTTTTTACGTAGTTTATTGCATCAAATTTTATATGAAATACCATAATTTGAGAATCATTTATTGTAGGAATATAAAAACAAGCCATTTGTAAGAATTTCATATTTCGAAAAATGATTATTTTAAGATTATTTTGATGTTTTCATAAAAAAAAAGCGNCCTGAAAAATTTTCAG
>NZ_LMJL01000007.1:771372-966164 GCF_001429295.1 Flavobacterium sp. Root935
TTGTGCATCGTCAATTGCTGCAGGTGCATCAATCATAACATCACGTCCAGAATTGTTTTTAGGGAAAGCAATAAAATCTCTAATAGTTTCTTGACCTCCTAAAATAGCAACTAATCTATCCAATCCAAAAGCTAAACCACCGTGAGGAGGCGCTCCGAATTGGAAAGCGTCCATTAAGAAACCAAATTGCGCTTTTGCTTCTTCTTCGGTAAACCCTAAATATTTAAACATTAACTGCTGCGTAGCTTTATCGTGAATACGAATAGATCCTCCGCCAATTTCGTTTCCGTTTAAAACCATATCATAAGCATTTGCACGAACTTTTCCTGGTTCTGTTTCTAGCAAAGCCATGTCTTCTGGTTTAGGAGAAGTAAATGGGTGGTGCATAGCATGATAACGTCCGCTTTCTTCGTCTAATTCTAATAATGGAAAATCTACAACCCATAGTGGTGCAAATTCTTCTGGTTTACGCAATCCTAAACGAGTTGCTAATTCCATACGAAGTGCAGAAAGCTGTGCACGTGTTTTGTTTGCAGGACCTGAAAGTACAAAAATCATATCTCCCGGATTTGCTTCTGTAGCTTTTGCCCAGTTTGTTAAATCCTCTTGATCGTAGAATTTGTCTACAGATGATTTAAACGTTCCGTCTTCGTTGCATTTTACATACACCATTCCTGATGCTCCAACTTGCGGACGTTTCACCCAGTCAATTAACCCGTCAATTTCTTTACGAGTATAATTTCCTGCTCCAGGAACTGCAATTCCGACAACTAATTCGGCACTATTAAAAACTGGAAACTCTTTATGCTGTGCAAATTCGTTTAATTCGCCAAACTTCATTCCGAAACGGATGTCTGGTTTATCATTTCCGTATGTTTTCATGGCATAGTCGTAAGTAATTCTAGGGAATTTATCTACTTCAATACCTTTAATTTCTTTTAATAAATGTCTTGTCAAGCCTTCAAAAACATTCAAAATGTCTTCTTGTTCTACAAATGCCATTTCGCAGTCGATTTGCGTAAATTCCGGCTGACGGTCTGCGCGTAAATCTTCATCACGGAAACATTTCACGATTTGGAAATATTTATCCATTCCTCCTACCATCAAAAGTTGTTTGAAAGTTTGCGGCGATTGAGGCAAAGCATAAAACTGACCTTCGTTCATACGGCTTGGTACAACGAAATCTCTTGCTCCTTCTGGAGTAGATTTAATTAAATAAGGAGTCTCTACTTCGCAGAAATCTAAATCTGATAAGTATTTACGAACTTCCATTGCCACTTTGTGACGGAATAATAAACTGTTTTTTACAGGATTTCTTCTGATATCTAAATAGCGATACTTCATTCTAATATCTTCTCCACCGTCAGTTTCATCTTCAATTGTAAATGGAGGAGTTAAAGCAGTATTTAAAATCGTTAGTTCAGAAACTAAAATTTCGATTTCACCAGTTGGAATGTTTTTGTTTTTAGCTTCACGCTCAATTACAGTTCCTTTTACTTGAATAACAAATTCTCTTCCTAGAGTTTTAGCCAATTCAAAAACTGTTTTATCGGTACGGCTTTCATCAAAAATAAGTTGTGTAATTCCGTAACGGTCACGTAAGTCAACCCAATTCATAAATCCTTTATCGCGTGACTTTTGTACCCAGCCCGCTAGAGTAACTTCCGTATTAATATTTGAGGCATTTAGTTCGCCGCAATTATGACTTCTATACATGATGCAAATTTTAGACTGCAAAAGTAAACACAAAATTCAAATTAATATAGTAAAGTGATAAGTTGATGTAGAATAATTTTAAATATTTTGTTAATTCTTAAATCACGAAGCTTTAAATTCTTTAGTTTTGAATCATTAAAAACAAATTTAAATACCTATGAAAAAACTTTTTGTTGCAGGGTTGGTAATTTTTAATGCTTTGAATGTTATTGGTCAAAGTAAAAATTCGATTAAGTTCACGGCTAAAATATCAAATAGAAACAGTGACACTTTAGTTATTAAAGGAAAAGATAATTTTAAGCAAGTAATTCCAATCAATAAAAAAGAGGTTTTTACTGCGGCTTTTGATGCTCCAAAAGGATTTTATATGTTTTCTGATGGAACAGAATCTTCAAATTTATATTTAAAACCAAATTCTGAAGTTAATCTGACCATGAACGCTAAAGAATTTGATGAGACTATTATATATAAAGGTAAAGGTGTAGATGAAAGTAACTTTTTGGCGCAGCAAGCTTTAAAAGATGAAAACTTTCAGAAAGATGCTTTTTCTAAAGAATCAGGGGAATTTACAGCATTACTTGATGCTAAATTAAAAGCAGATACAGAAAGTCTTGAAAAAGGAAATTTTGACCCAGAATTTAAAACAGCACTAAAACGTAGTTTTGACGGTTTCCACCAATATGCTGCTGAAGAATATGAAAGAGCTGCAAAAGCTAATAAAATGGTTGGAAAAGCTTCTCCAGATTTTAATTACGACAACTTTAAAGGCGGAAAAACAAAACTGTCTGACTTAAAAGGGAAATATGTTTACATCGACCTTTGGGCAACTTGGTGCGCGCCTTGTAGAGCTGAAATTCCGTATCTTCAAAAGATTGAGGAAAAATATCACGGGAAAAACATTGAATTTGTAAGTATCTCTATTGATAAATTGAAAGACAATGAAAAATGGAAAAAGTTTGTGACAGATAAACATCTGGGAGGAACACAGCTTTTTGCAGATAAAGACTGGGAATCTGAGTTTGTCGTTAATTATGGTGTAACTGGAATTCCGAGATTTATCTTAATTGATCCACAAGGAAATGTTGTGAAGTCTGAAGCGCCTA
The DNA here is from genome assembly GCF_001429295.1 of Flavobacterium sp. Root935. Taxonomy (GTDB): domain Bacteria; phylum Bacteroidota; class Bacteroidia; order Flavobacteriales; family Flavobacteriaceae; genus Flavobacterium. The sequence goes on from NZ_LMJL01000007.1 coordinate 774,192, forward strand.
GACCATCTGATCCTGAACTTGATAAACAGCTAAGTGCATTATTGAACTAAATTATTTACGAAATTTATAACGTTATCGTAAATTAGAGTTTTTTCTAAAACACCAGTAAAACCAGTGCTTGAGCGCTGGTTTTTTTATTGTTAATACTTTTCCAATGTTAAGTTTTTATTCAATGTTACCAAATTGTTAAGCAAAAGTTTGTTTAATGTAAAGTATTAACTATATTTGATAACAATTTGATAACATTCAATAACATTTAATACCTAAAGATATGAAAAAGTGTGTGATTTTAGCGGCTGTGTTATTCTCTGGAATTCTAACAGCACAAGAAACAAAACCTGAATTGGAAGCTGTTGGAAATAAAGTAAAAGCTACTTACTATTATGACAATGGAAAAATACAGCAGGAAGGCTTTTTTAAAGATGGAAAATTGGACGGTGTTTGGGTATCTTATGATGAAAACGGAAATAAAACTGTAGTAGGTGAATATGCAGATGGATTAAAAACTGGAAAATGGATGTTTTTCAATGAAAAAAATCTTTCTGAAGTAGCTTATGTAGACAGTAAAGTTAGTTCTGTTAAGAATTTACAGAAAAACCCTGTAGCCAATAGAAATTAATTAAAAAGATTTATTGAGATAAATAAAACCGTTCTTTTCAGAGCGGTTTTTTTATGCTTTAGATTTTTTGCTTTTGTATTTTCTTCCGTACCAAATAATAAATCCAGTTGCAGGAAGCGCTGCAACAAATAAGCTTGCTATAAAAGCAATAATTTTTCCGGGTAAATCTAATATTTGGCCGGTGTGAATTCCGTAATTCATTTCGACAATCTGTAATCCCAGAGTTTTGTTTTCAAAAGGTTGTTTATCAATTAATTTCCCATCATTTGGATGAAAGTAATAATTGCTTTGATGATCGTATCTTAACGTGTGCGGATAAGCGCCTGTACTAATAATATCTCCTTTTTGCTGCGGGATTAATACAAAAAACATTTCGGCATCTGGCTGTAGTTTTGTGGTTTGAAGATATGCACGGTCTATTGCTGTAATTGAATTGGTTTTTAATTGAGTTGTGTCAATTACAGGAAGTTTTGTTTCGAGTATTTTGTCGCCGCCAAAATTAAATGTTTTGTAAATTCCGTCGCCAACCCATTCATAAGTAAAGGTAAGTCCGGTAATGGCTAAAATTAATGCTATAATCAAAATGTAAAAACCAGAAGTATTATGCCAGTCGTAATTTACCCGACGCCATTTTGCAGACCATTTTACCGTAAGACTTCTTTTAAGGTCAGACCTCTTTTTAGGCCACCATTGGATAAGTCCAGAAATTAATAACAGAATAAAAATAATGGTCGCGCCGCCAATAATATGTTTTCCAATATAATCGGGAAGGAGTAAATACAAATGAATGTATTCAACAATAATAAAAAAATCTGTTTCTGGATTTTCGGTTTTTAAATATTTACCTGTGTAAGGATTGAAATAGAGGTATAAATTTTCAGTTTCAGAATAAGTATAAACAATCGCTGAACGGTTTTTGCCGTAATAAGAAACCATGCTCGTTTTATTCTTCGGAACAATCTCTTTTGCTTTTTTTTCTAAAACAGAAGGCAGTATAAATGGTTTGTTTTGAGGTTCAACCAATCGCCATTCTTTTCTTGTAACATCTTTTATTTCATCATGAAAGCAAAAAATACAGCCTGTAATACTGATTATAAAAACAATAAGCCCAGAAATTAATCCGAGCCATTTATGCAGAAAACGTATTTTGGTTTTGAATCCCATTTTTGATTAAAAGCGTAAAAGTAGGCTCAAAACTTATATGGGACAAATTATTGTAGATTATTTTATTTGTTATGGATGTTTATGCAAAAGATTTAGATAGCGCAAAGACGCTAAGGCACAAAGTTTTTTGCGCGGATTCTACAGATTTTTGTTTTGTTCACTTTAATTAAAAAAAAACTATAATTCTTATAATCTGTGGAAAAAAAAATAATTAAGCAACCGCTTTTTTAGGTTTTAAATGGTAGGCAACGTATAATGAAATCGAAGCCAGGAAAATCCAGAAAACATCAATAAAGAAAATTTGAATTTTGTTGTTTAAGAAAGATGTCCAAAACCAATCTCCTGAAACAATTCCGTTGGTAATTGGAATTAAAAACCCTAAAACACTTCCTGAAATTAAACAGAATTTATTGGTAAAAGCATCGTTCTTTTTAATGATAAAGAAGATTGCAAGTAATAACCATCCGCCAAAATAAAGCATAAATAGATTCGATTGGCTCAACGGATAGAAAATTTTACTTCCAATAAAAGCCAAAGCAGTAATTGGATACATGCTCAAACAAATAGCCAGATAAATGCGAACAACAGCTGCATTGAATCGTCTTTTCTTTTCAGGCATATTATTTTTCTGTCTTGCAATCAGCCAAATCATAACTCCAGAGATAATTACAAAACAGGTAATAATTCCTAAAATAAAGCTCACGATTTTTAAAGCATATCCGCCATAATCACCAAAGTGAATTCGGTATAAAACATTTTTTACGATGTCTAAATAATTGGTTTGAGAGATTGGATCTTTTTTAGCAATTTCTTTTTCATCAGCAATTCGGTAAATGACCTTTCCAATTCCAGTAAATTTTTTGTGACTTAAAAGTTCTCCTTCAACTAAAACATGCATATTCGCATCGCCGTAGTTTTGAATAAAAACGCGTGTGATTTCAAAATCAGACCAATTCTTTTTTGTTTTTGCAACCAGTTCATCAATGTTAAAAGGAGCTGCTAGTTTCTTATTTTTAAATTTATAATCAGGGTCTTTATATTCTAATTCTTTATACAATTTATCTTGATCGCCATTGTATAGAGCCATTACTGCGGGAGCTACGATCAAAAGTTTGATCATAAAGAAAGCACCTGTAACTGCATATACGAATTGAAATGGTAAACCAATCATTCCAAGCGCCGTGTGAGCATCTGTCCAAAGTGTTTTTAATTTTTCTTTCGGACGGAACATATAAAAGTTAGATACAATTTTTTTCCAATGAAGCAATACTCCAGTTACAATTGCGAATAGGAAAAATAGAGCTGTAAAACCTGAAAGATAATATCCTATTGGATAAGGAATTTGTGCTAAGAAGTGCAAACGATATAATAGCTCACCTAAAGAATAGGATTCTTCATAAGTAAAAGATTTAAAGTTTTTTGTGTTTAAATAAAAAAACTGTCCTTCTTTTTGCTTGGCTGGAGCCAGAGTATCTTTGGTCCCTTCCATATAAACAGCTACTCTTTCTTCTGTAGAAGGCTTAGAAATAGTAATATTTCTTCCGTGCAAAACATATTTTTTATCAAGATGCTGCAGGGCTTTATCGTAGTCTAACTGAATTTCTCTTGTAATTGCTGTAGATTCACTTCTTTCCCAATTAATGATATCATCTCTAAAAAAAGAAAAAGATCCAGCAAAGAAAATTACAAAAAGGACTACACTGATAACGATTCCGCTGACAGTATGAGTATGAAAATAGATATTGTAATGACGGTTGTTCATAAATATTATTTTGCCGTATGGTTATAAGTTTGACCCAGATAAATAAAAAGACAAAAAAGTAAAGTCAGCAGGATGTAAATTCCCCAGATTTTCCAGCCGCTTTTGGCTAAAAATGCAATTACCATTAAAGCAACCCAAACAATAAAACCAGTAAAAGCCATTGTTATTAAAACATCTGCACGACTAAACCAAGAAGCTAAAGCCAAATGAAATGTAACAGAAACAAAGTAACCTCCTAAAATAGCAGCTGTTATTTTGGTAAAACGAGGCCAAAATGAAGGATTTAAATATTTTGAATTTGCCGGCATATTTTAATTTAATAAGGTTTCTAATTATAATAAAGTTCTAGGAATGCAACTATAATCAAGATTGCTAGAAGTGCTTTACTGTTTACTTTTTTTAATGGTGTAAGTATGATGATTAAACTTCCAACTGTCATTAGCTGAACAAAAAACATCAAAGTACCACAGCCTAAAGACTGAGTAAAAAGCCACATCAAATAAGCAGATAATAAAAGGGCTAGTCCGATGATTTTTGTCTGTTTTGGATTTTTCTGCATCCATTTTTCAAAACCTAAATCATAAGACAAAACCGCTCTTTTTGAAGTATAATAAAGCGTATAAAAAGCTAGAAAAACGATAAGGCTGGCAATTGTTATCATAATTTTAGAAATTTAAAAACCACCTTTCTCTTGCAAAAAAGGTGGTTGAATGTTTTTATTAAAATCTGTATGAGAAGTTTGCTGCAACAGTTCTCATATTTCTTGGATGAATTGTAGACCAACCATCGTAAGTGTCAACATTAGTAATATTGTCTAATTTTAATGTCAAGGTATATTTTTCAGTTCCGTAGAATACTGATGAATTTAAAACAGTGTAAGAAGGTAATGCAAACTGACCTATAACATTTCTGTTCATGATTAAGTTTTTATCAGCATAGTTTCCTCCAAAACCTAAACCAAAACCTTGTAAATCTCCTTGAGGGAATTTATAACTTGCCCAAAGATTTGCTAAATTTCTTGGTCCAGAACTTTCTGGTCTTTGTCCTACAAACGATGGATCTCCAGCGTTTAAGATAGCATCAACATAACTGTAACCAGCAACGATGTTTAAACCAGCAACTGGATTTGCCACGAATTCTGCTTCAAAACCTTTGTTTCTTTGTGCTCCATCTTGGAAAGCTGTTTGAGTTGTTGCACCGTAAATTACGTAAACTTGATCTTTTACTTGAATGTCATAGTAGCTGAATGTTGCGTAAAGTTTATCTTGAAACACGTTTAATTTTGTTCCAATTTCGAATTGGTTAGCATGCTCTGGTTTAAAAGTTCTTGGACGTGTAGATCCATCAGCTAAAATTTCTGTTACTGGAGCAGAATTAGCGAAACCATCCATATAGTTTGCAAAAATCGAAACTTTATCAAGAATTGGCTGGTACACTAAACCAAATTTAGGAGAAAAAGAAGTTTGATTAAAATCATCATCTTTTGTTGCTACATTTCCAGCAGTAATAAAACGGTCCACACGTAAACTTGCCATTGCAGACAAAGCAGGAGTAAAGTTAAATACATCAGAAACATAAGCACTGTAAACTTCTTGCTTTGTTCTATTCATGCTAATTCCTGCATTAGCGATAAGAGCGTCAGTTCCTGCTTTAGTTAGATTTCCATTATCTCCATTTGTAATATATTTAGCGGGGTCTGTAATTTGGTATAAATACTGATTTACAGTTGCTACATCTAGATTACCAATGTAAATATTACCATTTGTTACATAATTTGAACTATTGTCAATTAATCCTCTATTAAAGTAATCCAAACCAGCAACGATTCTGTTTCTCATGTTTCCAATTTTGAAATCGCCAATGAAGTTTTGCTGAATGTCAGTCGTAAGTGTTGTTGAATTTTGGTAATTCATATAACGTGATAAAACAATTCCTTCACTTATCTCATCAGGAGCATATTGCGTGCCTTCGTAGATGTAAGAATAGTATCCTTCAGATGACGATGAACCTCTTGAAACTACAGTCTGCGAAGTCCATTGATCATTAAATTTGTACATCATTTGACCTTGTAAGTTGTATGATGGTGTTTCAATTGCAAGTTCATTACTAGTGTAAGAACGTTTATTATCATAACCTAATTCATCCATATTATGAACTCTCAATACAGCACCTCTATCTAAAAATAACATAGTAGGGTTAGTCTGTTTGTTGTTCATAAATTCTGTATTGATGAAAAACGAAAGTTTGTCACTAACTTGGTATGATAATGATGGTGCAAAAAAGAATGATTTTTTGAATCCTGCATCTTGAAAACTATTTTCTGTGTGGTAAGCTGTATTTACACGGAAATTAATTTTGTGCTCTTCGTCTACTGGAGTATTAACATCTGCAGTAACTCTGTTTAAACCATTACTTCCAGCAGTATAACTAACCTCTCCACCAAAATGATCGTAAGGTTTTTTTGTAGTTAAGTTAATTAAACCTCCGTAAGAGATTAAGCTGCTTCCAAATAAAGTTCCAGATGGTCCTTTGATTACTTCAATTTTATCAATGTTTGCAGGATCTAAACCTCCGTTTGATAATCCTGGTAATCCATTAATCATAGTTGGCTGTACAGCAAATCCTCTTAACGAAAAATATCCTGCACCGTCACCTCCACGACCCGTAGAGGCCCAAAGCGGTGTTAATCCTGGAGCATTTTTTAAAGCGTCATCAATATTTGTAACAACTTGCTCTTTTAAAAGTTCGCTTGTAATTGTAGTATATACTTGTGGATTTTCAAGATTTTTAAGAGGTAATCTTGAAACTTGTTGTGTTTCTTTACGAGCAAATGTGTTTTTTTTAGCATTTCCATTTAAAACAATTTCATCTAATTGTTCTGAATTTGAGCTAATAATAAAATCTTCAACTAAATCATCACCGTTATTTAAGGTAATACTTTTTTCTTTTGATGAGTACCCGACAGCAGAAACTCTAATTACGTAGTTTCCTGGTTTAAGATTTTTAATTTCATAAAAACCATTGCTATCTGTATTGGTTCCTATTTTGGTTCCTTTTAATGATACCGAAACATTATCAGCAGCTTCATCATTGGATAAACTAATTTGACCTTTAATAGTTGCTTTTTCCTGTGCAGAAGCTATTGTGCCCGCTAATAAGAAAAAACAAAAACTCAAAAAAGAAATTGTAAATTTAGATTTCATTTTTATTTAGAATTGATTTTAATAGCGCAAATTTACATGTTGAATATAAATCATGCAAGTTTGTTTTTATTTATTCTAAATAAAATATTTTTAAAGGGTAAAATTTACATTTGTTTGAAAAATTAACAAATTAAGGAGATTTTAAGCTAATATTAAGCAAAAAAAACCTGTTCGTATTAATGAACAGGTTTTTTGTATAGCAGAAAATTATTATAATTACAATTCTAAAGCACGTTTAGCATCGCCATTCATTAATAATTCTACTGGATTTTCTAAAGCCTCTTTTACAGCAACCAGGAAACCAACAGACTCACGTCCGTCGATAATTCTGTGATCGTAAGAAAGTGCTACGTACATCATTGGGTGAATTTCAACTTTACCGTTTACAGCGATTGGACGCTCGATGATGTTGTGCATTCCTAAAATTCCTGATTGAGGAGGGTTGATGATTGGAGTACTTAACATACTTCCGAAAACACCACCGTTAGTGATTGTGAAAGTTCCTCCAGTCATATCATCAACTGTAATTTGACCATCACGAGCTCTTAAAGCTAATCTTTTGATTTCAGCTTCGATACCACGGAAAGTCAATAATTCAGCATTACGAACCACAGGAACCATTAATCCTTTTGGTCCAGAAACTGCGATTGAGATATCAGCAAAATCATAAGCGATTTTGTAATCACCATCCATCATTGAGTTCACATCTGGGTATAATTGTAAAGCTCTTGTAACTGCTTTTGTAAAGAATGACATAAAACCTAAACCTAAACCACCGTGTTTCGCTTTGAAAGCATCTTTGTATTCATTACGAATTTGGTTGATTGGCGTCATGTTTACTTCGTTGAAAGTAGTAAGCATAGCAGTTTCATTTTTAGCTGAAACTAATCTTTCTGCTACTTTACGACGTAACATTGATAATTTTGTACGCTCAGTTCCACGGCTTCCACCAGTTGGAGTTCCCATAGAAGGCACTGCATTTACAGCGTCATCTTTAGTGATTCTTCCGCCTTTACCAGTTCCAGAAACTGTTGCTGGAGCAATATTTTTTTCGTCTAATATTTTTCTTGCCGCAGGAGATGGAGTTCCGGCTGCATAACTTGTTGCTGCTGGAGCCGCTTTCGGTGCCTCAGCTTTTGGCGCTTCAGCCTTCGGAGCTTCCGCTTTTGGTGCCTCAGCTTTAGGAGCTTCAGCCGCTGGAGCTGTTGCATCACCTGCTGGTTTTGCAGCATCTGTATCAATTAAACAAACTACAGCACCTACTGCAACTGTATCACCTTCTTCAGCTTTTAGTGTAATTACACCGCTCATTTCAGCAGGCAATTCAAGAGTAGCTTTATCTGAATCTACTTCAGCAATAGCCTGATCTTTCTCTACATAATCTCCGTCTTTTACTAACCAAGTTGCAATTTCAACTTCTTTTATTGACTCCCCTGGTGATGGGACTTTCATTTCTAAAATCATCTTTGTTTTTGTTTAAGGTTTTTATGGTTTTAATCCCGATAGCTATCGGGACCGAAACTTGAAACATTTTTTTTATCTAAATAAATTTTTATCGAATACCATTCTAATTGCATCTGCATGACGACGTTTTGCACGTGTATAACTTCCAGATGCTGGCGCAGCGTAAGCTTTTAACGAAGCTAATCTCCATTTTACTAGATCAAAGTTCATTAACATAAAACTGTAAGCTCCCATGTTTTTAGGTTCTTCCTGAGCCCAAACATAATCATCAGCATTTGGATATTTTGCAATGATTTCTTTAATCTGCTCAACAGGGAAAGGGAACAATTGCTCGATACGAACAACTGCAACATCATTTCTACCATTGTTTTCTCTTTCTGCAGTAATGTCATAGTAGAATTTACCAGTAACAAAAACTAAAGTTTTTACTGCTTTTTTATCTACTGTATTGTCGTCAATTGTTTCTTGGAAGCTTCCGCTTGCCAATTCTTCAACTGTAGAGACACATCTTGGATCTCTTAATAAACTTTTTGGAGAGAAAACTACCAAAGGTTTACGGAAATTAGTTTTCATTTGTCTTCTTAACAAGTGGAAGAAGTTAGCTGGCGTTGTACAATCTGCAACATACATATTTTGTCTTGCACAAAGTTGTAAGTAACGTTCCATTCTTGCAGAAGAGTGTTCTGCACCTTGTCCTTCGTATCCGTGAGGCAATAATAAAACAATACCGTTTTGGTTGTTCCATTTGTCTTCACCACATGAAATATATTGGTCAATCATGATTTGGGCTCCGTTAGAGAAATCTCCAAATTGTGCTTCCCAAATAGTTAATGCTTTTGGATTAGCCAATGCATATCCGTAATCAAAACCAAGAACTCCATATTCAGATAAAAGAGAGTTGAAAACGCCGAATTTTCCTTTTTTGTTTTCGATAGCATCTAAAAGAATTACTTCTTCTTCAGAATCTTCAACTTTAACTACAGCATGGCGGTGAGAGAATGTACCACGCTCTACGTCCTGACCAGAAATACGAACGTCAAATCCTTCTGTTAAAAGTGAACCGTAAGCTAGAGCTTCTGCAGTTCCCCAATCGATAGTGTTGTTGTCGTATCCTGCTTTTCTATCCGTAACAATTTTAGTTATCTTGTTAATGAATTTCTTGTCTTCTGGTAATGTTGAGATTGTATTGATGATAGAATCTAATCCTTCTTTACTAAAAGTAGTATCTACTTTTTGAAGCATTTGTGTATCAGTTACCTGAACAAATCCATCCCATTCGTTTTTCATGAATGGAGTTATGATTGTTAAATCTTTTTTACGAGAAGCTTCTAAATTTTCTTCTAAAGCAGATTTGTATTCTTTTTCTAAAGCATTTACATAAGATGCATCGATTACGCCGTCAGACAATAATTTTTCAGCATAGATATCTCTTGGATTCTTATGTTTAGCGATGATTTTATATAAAACCGGCTGCGTGAAACGAGGTTCGTCACCTTCGTTATGACCGTATTTTCTGTATCCTAATAAGTCGATAAAGACGTCACGTCCAAACTGCATTCTGTAATCTAATGCAAAAGATACTGCATGTACAACAGCTTCAGCATCATCAGCATTTACGTGTAAAACTGGTGAAAGTGTAACTTTAGCAACGTCTGTACAATAAGTAGAAGAACGAGCATCTAAATAGTTAGTCGTAAAACCAACTTGGTTGTTAATTACAATGTGAATTGTTCCTCCAGTTTTATAGCCGTCAAGCTGGGCCATTTGGATGATTTCATACAAAATACCCTGACCTGCAATTGCAGCATCTCCGTGAACGGCGATAGGTAGTACTTTTGAAAAATCTTCTGGGAAATATTTATCTTGTTTTGCTCTTGTAATTCCTTCAATTACAGCTCCAACAGTTTCTAAGTGAGAAGGGTTTGGTGCTAAATTGATATTGATGCTTTTTCCAGATCTTGTTTTTTTGTCGGCAGTAAGACCTAAGTGGTATTTTACGTCACCATCAAAGTATTCTTGATCGTAATCTTTTCCGTCAAACTCACCAAAGATATCTTGAGTAGATTTTCCGAATATGTTTGCCAAAACGTTCAAACGGCCACGGTGAGCCATTCCCATTACGAATTGTTCAACACCTTTTTCTGCAGCCTGCTCAATTAAAGCATCTAAAGCTGGAATAATAGATTCTCCACCTTCTAGTGAAAAACGTTTTTGTCCAACATATTTAGTATGAAGGAAGTTCTCGAAAGAAACAGCTTCGTTTAATTTATTTAAGATCGTTTTCTTTTCTTCTGTAGAAAAATTAGGCTGATTATTATCAACTGCTAATTTATCCTGAATCCATTTTACAACACCAGGATTTCTAATGTACATATATTCAATACCAATATGCTGGCAGTAAATAGCCTTAAGGCGATTTACGATATCTTGTAAAGAAGATGGTGCCATTCCAATTGTTTGTGCAGCATCAAAAACAGTCGAAAGATCTGCTGTAGATAATCCGAAGTTTTCGATATCCAAAGTTGGAGATGAAGTTCTACGGTCACGAACTGGATTTGTTTTTGTGAATAAATGCCCGCGCGTACGGTATCCGTCAATTAATTTAAGAACGTTGAATTCTTTCTTTAGTTTTTCAGAAATCTGACTGTAATCTGTGTTGTCGCTAGTCACGTACTCAACTATAGTCTGCACTGGATTTTCGTCGTTATAAGTAGTCATTCCAAAGTCAAAACCTTGAAAGAAACTTCTCCAGCTAGGCTCAACGCTGTCTGGGTTTACTAGATATTGATCGTATAATTGTGCAAAAAACTCGGTATGCGCTGCGTTTAAAAATGAAAACCTATCCATAATATGAGTGAATATACTTTTTGTTATATAGAAAGGCAAAAGTACAACAATCACATTTATTTAAATCTTTTTTTTACGTACTTTTACGTAAAAATTTGTTAAAATAAACGTTAACTATGAATAAAATTCAATTTTCAATCGATTGCAGATATTTATTTGTGATTTTGACAGCCTTATTCTCAAGTTATTCTATTGCACAACAAAAATATGTTATTGACAACAGTAATCATTTCTGGGAAAAAGTACAATTTGGCGGCGGATTAGGTTTAGGAATTGGTTCTGGTTATACTGATATTTCTGTAATGCCAAGTGCCATTTACAATGTTAACGAAATTGTTGCCGTTGGTCTTGGTTTACAATTTGGTTACTTAAACTCAAGAAACTATTATGAATCGTATGTTTATGGCGGAAGCGTAATTACGCTTGTAAACCCGATTCCTGAACTTCAATTATCCGCAGAGTTAGAGCAGGTTCGTGTTAACACAGATTATGATTCTACACCATACAGGCCAAGTTATTCTGATAATTTTTGGAACACCGCTCTTTATCTAGGTGCAGGTTACAGAACTGGAAATGTAACTATTGGTGCGCGCTACGATGTTTTGTACGATCCAGACAGAAGTCTTTACGGATCTGGATTTATGCCTTTTGTGAGGGTGTATTTTTAAGTCGCTAAGGTTCTAAGATGCTAAGATTCTAAGATTTTTATTCTGACATTAATGAAAAAATATATTTTAATAATTGCTTCAATTTTACTTTTGAGTTGTAATGACTCTGCAAAAAAGGATACTAAAAATAGAACTGAAAATATAAAAAAAGTAAAAAAAGAATTAAAACCTTTTTTTGATTCTGATCAAATTGAACATTATTATTTGAATTTTTCTGAAGATGATTTTTTCAAACTTATAAGGAAAGATAATAAAACTGAAAAAGAGCTTGAATTAAGCGATTTATTTTCGGGTTATTATCCCGATAGTATTCCAACAGAAGATTTTGAGAAAATTTTACTGAAACACAATTATAAGAAGTCAAAATTAAGCATTAAACAACAGAAAAAGATTGAATCTGTATTTAGTGAAAAAGATTTGCCAATTCCAGATGCAGCTGCTTGTATTGCAGAATATAGGGATATTTTTATTTTTAAAAAGAGAGGAAGAATAATTGGTATTTCAAAAATTTGCTTTGTATGCAATCGATTCCAGATTATAGGAAGTAAAATAGACGTAAGCGTATTTGGTTTTCCCGACGAATTAGATAAATTAAATAAAATTGTTCGCAAAGAAGAAAAGCCTTAACAGCTTAGAATCTTAGTAACTCAGAACCTTACTTATAAAAATTTCGAAACCATACTTTCTGCCATTCTCTTTTTAAAATTAAGAAAGCAACTTGTTCAGCAAGAATGACTAAATCTGAACCGTCAAGTTTTTTGATTTCGATTTCAGAAACATCAATTATATAAAGAAGGTTCAAATATTCAGCAAACTTGTACTGAATCATTCTGTAGATTTTTTCGTGAAGTTGGATTTTTAATTCGTCAGGTGAAATGCTAAGCGGAAAATCAATTCCTTCATTTGCCAAATTAAAATCTTTATTAATCTGCTCAATCAAGTTTAAATATAAAGTCTCTGCCTGAGCTTGCTCTAAAAGTGCTTCTGTACTAGTTGGTGCTACAAACATGAGATTTTAGATATTAGATTGTTGATTTTAGATTTATTGAAAACTGATTACTAAACCTTACGGCCCATTAAATTTTCGCCGAAAGTTCTTAAAACATTTTTCTTTTCAGCATTAATTTCCATTTTTTCTAAAGTTTCAAAAGCTTTAAACGTATACATTTCGATTGCTTCTTGTGTTGCTTTTGAAGCTCCAGATTCATTAAAAATGGCTTTTGCAGTTTCTATTTTTTCTGAATTATCTTCTAATTGTAAACTGAATAATTTTTCTAATTCTTGAGCTTTTTCTGTAGAAGAAAACTCTAAAGCTTTTAGATATAAATAGGTTTTTTTGTTTTCAATAATATCGCCTCCAACTTGTTTTCCAAAAGTTTCAGGGTCACCAAAAGCATCTAAATAATCATCCTGCAATTGGAAAGCCAATCCTAAATTAAGTCCAAAATCATAGATTAAATCAGCTTCTTTTTCAGAAGTTTTGGCAACAATTGCACCCATTTTCATGGCAGCGGCAACCAAAACAGCTGTTTTGTATTCAATCATCTTTAAATATTCGGGAATCGTAACATCTTTACGAGTTTCGAAATCAACATCCCATTGTTGTCCTTCGCAAACCTCAAGAGCAGTTTTACTAAATAATTTTGCCAGGTTTCTAAAAACTATCGGTTCGTATTGTTCAAAATATTGATAAGCTAAAATAAGCATGGCATCTCCTGAAAGTATTCCAGTATTTAGATCCCATTTTTCATGAACTGTAACTTGTCCTCTTCGCAAAGGCGCATCATCCATAATATCATCATGAACCAGCGAAAAATTATGGAAAACTTCAACGGCCATTGCAGCTGGAAGTGCAGCATCGTACTCGGTATCAAAAACTTCAGCAGCCATTAAAGTTAAAACAGGACGTATGCGTTTTCCGCCAAGTCCTAAAATATATTCAATAGGTTCGTAAAGGTTTTTAGGTTCTTTATGTATGTCTTGTTTTTTAAGATAACTAATAAAAAAATCATGGTACTGGCTAATATCGTGCATAATGAAATTCTGATTTACGAGCCTCAAAGATACAATTCAATTATGAATTTTCGCTTTCTAAATTTCATTTGCTGAGAAAACATTAAAATTTAAAATAAAAAGGACTAAGAATGAATTTGTTAAAATATTTTTTAAAAAACTTGGAAACTTTTTTGGTATTTACAGTTTCCTGTCTATATTTGCAGCATCAAAATGGAAACTTGAAACACTGTGAAAGTTTCCGTAAGAGTTTGGATAATTTATAAACTCATTAAAATCAGTTATTTATGAAAACAACATGGACTTTAGATTCTACTCAATCAGATGTTTTAATTAAAATGAGACATTCGATAATTGCCTATTTAGGAGGAACTACGAACAAATTTGGCGGTTATGTGAGCTTAGAAGACAATGAAATTGAAGATGCATCGGTTGAATTTTCACTTGATATTAATAATAAAACTGAAAGCTTTCAGCAAATTGACACCAATTTACAGCTTCAGGATTTTTTTGATGTAGATGAGCATCCAATCATTAGTTTCAAATCGACTTCATTCCAAAAAGTAAATAACAATATCAATTTCTTTAAGGGAGATTTAACGATAAAAGATGTTACGAGAGTTGTAGAACTTGATGCAGAATTTATAGGAGTGAATACTTATAATGGAGAGAAAAAAGTAGCCTTTGAAATTAAAGGTGAAATTAAGCGTCAGGACTTTGGCTTAGATTATAATTCTTTTCATCATAATGGGGGCTTAGCTCTTGGAAAAGACATTAAGCTAATCGCTAATCTTGAATTTAGCATATAAATCTTACATGTAGGAATAATTTAATGTAAAATTATTACAAATATTACGGAAACTATTTTTTAAATTTTAGTTTCCTAATTATATTTGTATGGCAATTGGGAAAATTAAAATGAAAGAGAAAATCATAGCAAAAGCCAGTGAGCTTTTTTTAAAGCTCGGCTTTAAAAGTGTTACAATGGATGATATTGCAGGAGAAATGTGTATTTCGAAGAAAACGATTTACAAATATTTCTGTAATAAAGAGGTTTTGATTGAAGAGAGCACTTCAATGGTACACAGACAGGTTCATGAAATTATGGATACCATTGTTGCTAAGAATTATAATGCTATACACGAGAATTTTGAAATTAGAGAAATGTTTCGTGATATGTTTAAAAACAATACGGATACTTCGCCTATCTATCAGTTAAAAAAACATTATCCAGAGATTTATCAAAATATTTTATCTCACGAAATTGAGCAATGCACACAATGTTTTAGAGATAATATTGAAAAGGGAATACGAGAAGAGCTTTACAGACCAGATTTAAATGTAGAAATCTATGTGAGATTTTATTACACATTGATCTTTCATATTAATGAAAATACAGTTTCTGAAAGTGAAGCACAAAGAATAGAGTTAGAAGCATTAGAATATCACACTCGTGCAATGGCAACAGAAAAAGGAGTGCAAGAATTAGAAAAACAGCTTAAAAAAATTATCAATTAATTATTATTCAAAACTATTTGTCATTATTGTTAGAGAGCGGGAAGATAATAATGGCGATACTATCTCAAAATTTAAAAATAAATATTTAACTACATATGAAACGAATAGTTCTTATAGTTTTGTGCACAATTGGCTTATCGGCCAACGCACAAGTAACCACTTTAACCTTAAAAGACGCTGTTAGCTACGCGCTTGTAAATAAAGCCGATGCTAAAAAAGCAAAACTTCAGGTTGAAAACAGTGAATACCAAATTCAAGAAGTACGTTCTAGAGCGTTACCTCAAATTAGCGCAAATGGAAACCTAACTTATAATCCGGTAATTCAAACAACTGTTATTGACGGAGCCGCTTTTAATGCACCAGGAACTACAATTCAGGCAGCATTTGGTCAAAAATGGACTTCGACTGCAGGGCTTTCTTTAACTCAGGCAATATTTGATCAATCTGTTTTTACAGGATTAAAAGCAGCAAGAACTACACGTGAGTTTTATCAAATAAACGATCAGTTAACAGAAGAACAAGTTATAGAAAGAGTTGCAAATAATTACTATTCTGTTTATGTACAAAAAGAAAGATTGGTTTTGTTAGACAGCAATTACGTAAACACAACTAAAGTTCGTGATATCGTAAAAGGGCAATTTGATAACGGTTTGGCTAAGAAAATTGACTTAGATCGTATTATTGTAAAAATGTCAAATATCGATACAGAACGTCAGCAGATTAAAAACCAAATTGCTTTACAGGAAAATGCTTTGAAGTTTTATATGGGAATGCCTATTGAAACTCAAATCGCGATGCCAAAAGAAGAATTTGAAGTTGTTCCTGCTGCATTAACTGAAGAACCAAATATCGAAAACAGAACAGAATATCTGCTTTTGAAAAAACAAGAAGAGCTTTTAGTCTATAATAAAAAAGCTGTTGAAGCTGGATATTATCCAACACTTTCATTAACTGCTGGGTACAACTATATCGGTCAAGGTCCGGAATTTCCTTGGTTTGCAAAACCAGATAAAGGAGTTTACTGGTCAGATTTCTCAGCAATTGGATTAAATCTGCATGTGCCAATCTTTACAGGTTTTGGAACTCGTGCTAAAGTAAGACAAGCTGATGTTCAAATTAGAGAACTTCAGGAAGATATTAAAGACACCAAACTTTCACTTGATTTAGATTATAGAAACGCCATTACACAAATCAATAATAATTTGGTAACAATCGAGAATCAAAAAGAAAACATGCGTTTGGCATCTGAGATCCTTAGCAATACTAAAAACAATTACCTTCAAGGTTTAGCATCTTTAACCGATTTGTTAGACGCTGAAAATGCATCACTTGAAGCTCAAAACAATTATACAAGAGCAGTTTTAAATTATAAAATTGCCGAAATATCTCTAATCAAATCGAAAGGCGAACTTAAATCTCTTATTAAATAACTAATTACAATGAAGAAAATAATTATAACAATCGTAATCATAGCCGTAGCATTTTTCGGGATTAGCTACATATTAAATAAAAATAAGAAAGAAAACGAAGGTAAAACTGCAATCGTAGCAGAGAAAAATGCTGCTGTTTCCGTAAAAGTTGCAACAGTTAAAACAGAAGATGTTAATCTTGGTTTTACTGCAAACGGAAACTTTGCACCAATTCAGGAATTAACTTTCTCTGCAGAAAAATCTGGAAAAGTAATTAGTGTTTTAGCAAAAGAAGGTGACTACGTAAGAGTAGGACAAACTCTTTTAACAGTAAGAGGTGACGTTATTAATGTAAACGCGCAACAAGCTCAGGCAGTTTATCAAAATGCAAAATCTGATTATGCGAGATACGAAAATGCTTTTAAAACAGGTGGTGTTACAAAACAACAATTAGATCAGGCAAAATTGGCTTTGACAAATGCTCAGTCTAATTTGACACAAGCAAATATTAATGTTGGAGATACTAAAGTAAAAGCACCAATTAATGGATACATCAATAAAAAATATATTGAGCCAGGTTCTATTTTAGCTGGAATGCCTGCAACTGCTTTGTTTGATATCGTAAACGTTTCTAAATTAAAATTGGCAGTTACAGTAAACGAAAGCCAAGTAGCAAGTTTAAAATTAGGAAATACAGTAAACATTACAGCAAGTGTTTATCCTGATAAAACATTCTCTGGAAAAATCACTTTCATTGCTTCAAAAGCAGATGCTTCATTAAATTTCCCAGTTGAAATTGAAATCACAAACAATGCTAATAACGACTTAAAAGCAGGTATGTATGGAACTGCAAACTTTGGTTCAAACAACCAAAAACAAAACTTGAAAGTGGTTCCGAGAAATGCATTTGTTGGAAGTGTAAGCAGCAACGAAATTTTCGTAGTTGAAAATAACGTGGCAAAATTGAAAAAAGTGGTTGCTGGAAGAATCTTAGGAGACAAGGTTGAAATCATCAATGGTTTGAATGACGGAGATACTGTAATTGTTACAGGTCAAATCAATTTACAAGACGGAAATACAGTAGAAATTATTAAGTAATTGTACGCTTTAAGCCGTAAGCAATAAACTTTAAGCCTTAATAAAAGCCTAAAGCCTACAGCGTATAGCCTACAGCAAAAAACAACATATATGAAATTAGCCGAAATATCCATAAAACGTCCGTCGTTAGTAATTGTATTGTTTACAATTCTGATTCTTGGTGGATTGTTCAGTTACAGCCAATTAGGCTACGAGCTGATCCCAAAATTCGAAACCAATGTTATTACGGTTTCAACTGTTTATCCGGGCGCTTCTCCAAGTGAGGTTGAAAATACCGTAACAAAGAAAATTGAGGACGCGATTGCGTCTTTGGAAAATATCAAAAAAATTGACTCGAAATCTTATGAGAGTTTATCTGTAGTGTCAATTACATTGCTTTCTACTGCAAATGTTGATATTTCGATGAATGATGCGCAGCGAAAAATTAATGCGATTTTGAGTGATTTACCAGATGATGCTGATCCGCCTTCGTTAACCAAATTCTCTTTGAGTGATTTACCAATTATGACGCTTGGTGCGAATGGTAAAATGGACGAAGCTGCTTTTTATGATTTGATTGATAAAAAGATTGCTCCAGTTTTATCTCGTGTGCAAGGTGTTGCCCAGGTAAACATTATTGGTGGGCAGGAACGTGAGATTCAGGTAAATCTTGATGCTGTTAAAATGCAGGGTTACGGACTTTCTGTTCCTCAAGTACAGCAGACAATTTTAACTTCGAATCTGGATTTCCCTACAGGTAACATCCAAACTCGTAACCAAAAAATATTAATTCGTTTAGCGGGTAAATATAAAAATGTTGATGAATTAAGAAATTTAGTAGTTTCTTCACAAAACGGAATTCAAGTTCGTTTAGGAGATATTGCTGATGTTCAGGATACACAAAAAATCGCGGAAAAAATTGCGCGTGTTGATCAAAAAAGTGCAATTGTACTTCAAATTGTAAAACAATCAGATGCAAATGCCGTTGCGGTAAGTGAGCAGTTGGTTAAAACAATCAAAACCTTAGAGAGCGATTACAAATCAGCTCAATTGAAGTTAGATGTCGCAAAAGACAGTACTATATTTACACTTGAAGCAGCAGATTCTGTTGTACACGATTTATTAATTGCGGTTATTCTGGTAGCATTTGTGATGTTGTTCTTCTTGCACAGTATTAGAAACTCATTGATTGTAATGGTATCTATTCCTGCCTCTTTGATCGCTACATTTATTGGAATCTATTTATTAGGTTATACCCTTAACTTAATGAGCTTACTTGGTTTATCTCTTGTTGTTGGTATTCTTGTGGATGATGCCATCGTGGTATTGGAGAATATTTACCGACACATGGAGATGGGTAAAAGCCGAATTCGTGCGTCTTACGACGGAACTGCCGAAATTGGCGGTACAGTAACCTCGATTACATTAGTAATTGTGGTGGTATTCTTGCCAATCGCAATGAGTACAGGATTGGTATCAAACATTATTACGCAATTCTGTGTTACGGTAATTATATCTACAATGTTCTCATTGTTGGCTTCATTTACTATTATTCCGTGGTTATCTTCACGTTTTGGAAAATTAGAGCATATTGAAGGGAAAAATCTTTTCGGTAAAGTTATCCTTGGATTTGAAAGCTATTTAACTCGTTTTACGAACTGGGTATCAAACTTACTAAACTGGTGTTTAGATCATTATGTTAAAACAATTGTAATTGTATTAGTAATGTTCTTTGGTTCTATCTTCTGGTTAATGGGAGGTGGATATATTGGAGGAGAGTTCTTCGCATCATCTGATAGTGGTGAATTCTTAGTACAAATCGAGATGCCAAAAGATGCTTCGTTAGAGCAGACTAACTTTATGACGCAAAAAGCAGAAGCTTTCTTAAAAGGAGAGAAGTATGTTTTCAGTCAAATTACAACTGTAGGACAAACCAGTGAAGGTTTAGGAGCTGCTCAGGCAACTGCTTACAAAGCTGAGATCGATGTTAAAATGATCGAGCAAAAAGATCGTACAGATGATGCGAACGTTTATGCTGCTAAAACAAAGCGTAAGCTGGAGAAAATCTTAGTTGGAGCTAAAGTAAAAACAGTTCCTGTAGGTATCTTAGGTACTGCTGAGGATGCAACTTTAGGTTTGATCGTTACAGGTCCAAACGTAGAAAGTGCCATGAAATTTGCAAAATTAGCTGAAGCTGAATTACGTACAATTCCTGGAACAACTGAGATCAAATTAACAGTTGAAGACGGAAACCCAGAGATTAACGTTCAGGTTGATAGAGATAAAATGGCTGCTTTAGGACTTACACTTCAAACGGTAGGTTTAACAATGCAGACAGCTTACAGCGGTAATACTGACGGTAAATTTAGAGCAGGTGAATACGAATACGACATCAATATCAAATACAACGAATTTGATAGAAAAAACATTACCGATGTTAGTAATTTGATTTTTATAAACAACGCAGGTCAGCAAATAAAATTAAATCAGTTTGCTACAATTACAGAAGGTTCTGGACCGAGTAAATTAGAGCGTAGAGATAAAACAGCTTCTGTAACCGTACAAGGACAGAACGTTGGGGTGCCAGCCGGAACAATTGTAACACAATGGCAGGAAAAATTAGATAAATTACAAAAACCAACAGGTGTTAACTACATCTGGGGTGGTGACCAAGAAAACCAATCAGAAGGTTTTGGTACATTAGGAATCGCATTATTAGCGGCTATTATTTTGGTTTACCTTGTAATGGTTGGTTTATATGATAGTTTCGTTCACCCGTTTGTTGTATTGTTTGCAATTCCGCTTTCATTTATTGGAGTATTATTTGCACTGGCATTAACAAACAACACATTAAATATCTTTACAATCTTAGGGGTCATCATGTTGATTGGTCTGGTGTGTAAGAATGCGATCATGCTTGTCGATTATACCAATCAGCGAAGAGCTGCTGGAGAATCGATCAGAACAGCATTAATCCAAGCAAACCACGCACGTTTACGTCCGATCTTGATGACAACAATTGCGATGGTATTTGGTATGTTCCCAATTGCATTAGCATCTGGAGCTGGAGCAGAATGGAAAAATGGATTAGCTTGGGTAATTATTGGAGGTTTGATTTCTTCATTATTCCTAACGTTAATTGTAGTTCCTGTAATCTATGATATCATGGAGAAAATCATTAGAAAATTCTCTAAAGGAGAAAAAATCGATTACGAAGCTGAAATGGTTGCCGATTATGAGCATACAGAATTAAGCGAAGACGGTTTTAATCCGAAACATACTCATTAATAGTTTTGATTTTCAATAGAAATTCCAAAGTCCGAAATTGGAATTTCCCCATTAAAATCCCAAGTTCCTTCAATTAGGAATTTGGGATTTTTTTGATTCTTGAAAAATATAGAGATAATTTTAAATCATTCAATAATGAAATTCAAGTCTTTCAAATTGGAAATTGGAATTTTAGTATTGGAATTTTAACCTTGAGATTTGGATTTTTTCTATTGTTAATTTAAAAATATGTTTATTTGCATCACCTTACTAAACTTACTATGCTACAAAAAGATAAATCTGCAGCAATTGGTTTTATTTTCATAACCATGTTAATTGATATTACAGGGTGGGGAATTATAATTCCCGTAATTCCAAAATTGATTGAAGAATTGATTCATGGAGATATCAGCGAAGCCGCAAAAATTGGCGGCTGGTTAACTTTCGCATATGCGATCACACAATTCGTTTTTGCTCCAGTAATTGGAAATTTAAGTGATAAATTCGGAAGAAGACCAATTATATTAATTTCACTTTTCGGATTTTCTTTAGATTATATTTTACTGGCTTTTTCGCCTACAATTATCTGGCTTTTTATAGGAAGAATTATTGCAGGAATTACGGGCGCGAGTATTACAACTGCTTCTGCATATATTGCAGATGTCAGTACGGCAGAAAACAGAGCTAAAAACTTTGGATTGATTGGTGCCGCTTTTGGATTAGGATTTATTATTGGTCCCGTTATTGGCGGATTATTAGGACAATACGGATCAAGAGTTCCTTTCTACGCAGCAGCAGTTTTGTGTATGGTCAATTTCCTTTACGGATTTTTCATTTTACCAGAATCACTTAAAAAAGAAAACCGCAGACCTTTTGACTGGAAACGTGCTAATCCTGTTGGAGCTATTTTAGGCTTAAGAAAACATCCAACACTAATAGGTTTAATCGCAGCTATATTTTTATTATACGTTGGTTCTCATGCCGTACAAAGCAACTGGAGTTTTTTTACCATTTATCAGTTCAATTGGGATGAACGAATGATCGGAATTTCATTAGGAATAATTGGTCTTTTAGTTGGAGTTGTGCAAGGTGGATTGGTTCGTTTTATCAACCCGAGAATAGGAAACGAAAAAAGTATTTACATTGGTTTGGCGTTATATACAATTGGAATGCTGTTGTTTGCTTTTGCAACAGAAAGCTGGATGATGTTCGTATTTTTAATTCCATATTGTCTTGGCGGAATCGCTGGTCCAGCTCTACAATCTGTTGTGGCGAGTAAAGTTGCGCCAAGCGAACAAGGAGAAATTCAAGGGACTTTGACCAGTTTAATGAGCGCGTCTTCAATCATTGGTCCGCCTATGATGGCGAATACCTTTTATTTTTTTACACATAGTGATGCACCTTTTAAATTTGCCGGAGCGCCATTTATTTTGGGTGGAGCTTTAATGCTGCTAAGTACTGTTGTAGCTTATTTTTCGTTGAAAAAACATACTGTTCCCAAAATAGAAATTGATAATCAAGAAACAGTATAAAACTAAAAAAGTCTTCATTCTAATGGAGACTTTTTTATTTGGAATTTGGAATTTGGAATTTGGAATTTGGAATTTGGAATTTGGAATTTGGAATTTGGANTTCTATTTAAGGTACAAATAATGATTAAAATAATCAATTATAGCTTTTCCTTCCAATAAAACATCGGCACCAATAATACCATGAACAGGTTTAGCTTTAAAAGATTCTAGAGCTTCGTTTACATGAGAAAGATCAAAAATAACAATACTGAAATCCTTGTTTTTCCAAGATCCTAACTGCAATTTATTTTGAGACGAAATCTGCGTTTTCATGCCGCTTCCGCCTGCTCCAGATGCTTTTGTTTTTGAATTTTTTGCAGCCAATTCAAAAAGTTCAATACTTTCAAAACCCACGCACGTATTAGATGCGCCGGTATCTAAAATGAAATTGCCAGAGACACCATTAATTTTGGCTTTTATCTGTAAATGCTGCGTTTTAGTTATCTTGAATTTTATTTTTTTGTAATTCTCTGTTTTGAGAATTTCGTGAAGATTTTCCATTTCTGTAATGATTGAAAACCAAAAATAAGCCAATTACAGCCAAAAAACTAATGATATAGAAGATATAATTTGTTGGTTTTTCTGCTTCTTCAATAGTTCCGTAATACACAAAAGCACTCCAATAATAAGGTGACTTTTTTGCATTGGGAATTGATTTATTGTTTAAATAATCCAGTTTTGCATTGGTATTAGCTTCAAAATAAGGAACATCTTTTTGAATGTTTTTATAAAAATCCGACATAAAAACCGAAGTCGTAAAATCATTTACTTTCCATAAAGAAAATAATAAATTTTGTGCTCCTGCAAATTGAAAACCTCTCGCAATACTCATTGCGCCTTCTGCTTTATACAATTTACCAATACCGGTTTCGCAGGCACTTAAAACCACTAAATCTGGATTGATATGAAGATTATACAATTCAGAATACAGAATTTCCTGATCGTAAAATTTAATACTTGCAGGAGTTTCAATATCGCCAGAAGATGCATGTGTGCTCAAATGAAGCATGGAATAGTGAGAGGCATTGTTTGTAAAATTAGTAAAACTTGCATTTGAATTTTCTAAATATTTTCCGCTAAAACTACTTCGGATAGATTCCATTTCTTTCTTGGAGTAACGAAGTTCAAAAGCCGATTTTTCAAAAACAGGAAAAATTCCTAAAACCGTTTTTTTCGAGTTAGAAATTGGTTTTGAGTTGAGGTAAATATTTGCCGACGTATTATAAGCAATCTTGAAATCGTTCAATAAATAATTCATTTTGCTAAAATTCGTCGTATTTGATTCTCGAGTAATTAAAGCTTCAAAAGGAAGAAAATTTAAGATTCCGTCAGGAACAATAATAAGGTTTTGATTAACATGATTCGTAGGCAATTTCAATACATCATAAGCTATTTTAGCATAATGATTATAACCTGAAATATCATTTGTAATTGCTTCAGGACTATTAAAATAGTTTATGAATTGAACAATTTTTGGAATTGCAATATCAGTAATATTAATATGGTTTAAAGCAATTCGGTTGTTTTGTAAAATGAAGAAATAGAGGTTTTCGGATCCCATAAGATAATAAACCATCATCGCTTTATCATTTTCCAATTTCTTAAATAATGCTTTCAAATCACATTTTTCAGGAATGTAATCTGGGTTTTCAGATTGGATTTTTTTTAGTGAAATCATCAATTCATTTTGCTTTTTTATAAATTGATTGATCTTCAAAATATCAGCAGAATCTCCTTTTTGCTGTTCTTTTATAATATTATTATTTAGATTTTGAAGTTTGTATAAAAGTTGTTTTTCATCTGTCGAAGCATTTTTAATAGTAGAGTGATAACTTTTTAAAATCCCAGCTTTTGTATTTTCAGCCAATTGAAAAGCCTTTTCCAAATATGAAGTTTTGCCTTCTTTTTTAAACAATTCATTACAAATAGAAAAGCATTTTTCGGTACGATTTCGAGATCGCAGCTGCATCAGGATTTTAGAATTTTCATAAACTAAACTGTTCATCATTAGATCTTCGATATAAAAAGACATATCAAAAGCTATAAGAGCCTTTTTGGGCTGATTTATCCTTAAAATTTCGGCTTGAAGATCGAGCGCATCAACCAAGACTGTTTCTGCATACAATTGATTTTTCGCTGGAAGAACATTTTTTGAATTGTAATTTGGAATCAATGTTTTAAAAACGACAGCAATTTGCTTTGTACTTTCTTCATATTTTTCTTCATCAAAAAGCAGTAAAGCTTTTTCATAATAAAGTTTAGCTAGTTTTCTAGGCTGCTGATTTGCTGTCTGCAAAAATAATTTTTCAGCTTTTTCTAAATAAGATTTTGCAGCATCAAAATTTTGTCTTTGACGATTTAGAGCAGCAAGATTTCGATAGGAACTTGATAAGGTTTCCGATTGATTTTTTTCGGTTTGAAGATATTTTATCGAAGATTCAAATGCTTTCGTAGCGTTTTGATGAGTTTCTGGTCTCATTAAATCTCCTGTAGAACTTAGCAGATAATTATTCCCCAGATTATTCCATAAAATTCCCTTTTGCAAATTGGATAATTTCTCCGTTTTTAAAGTCTTCTCTAAAAGTTCAATAGCCAAAGAAATTTTGCCTGAACTCTGATAAACATTTGATAAATTAAGAATTGCGGCAAACTTTTGTTTTTTTGCGTCAGGATAATTTTTAGAAGAATTTACGATAAAAAAGTATTGTTTTATGGTATTTTCTGCACTGTCATAGTCGCCTAAAACGGTATATAAATTTCCCAAAGGTTTTAAGCAGAACTCAATAATGTCGTAATCGCTTAGTTTATATTTTTGATAGATTTGCCACGCTTTTTCATAACTCGAAATCGCATTTTGAGTCTGCCCAAACTGATTTTCATAATATGCTTTATTGCAGTTTAGAATCACAATGGCCAGTAATTCATCTTTGGTTTTAGGTTTAGCGCTTTTCCAAAAATCACTTTCAATATTTCTTAAATTTTGTAACGCTTCCGCGGAAGGATGAGCCGTAAAACCATCAATCGCATTATAAATTTTCTCAGCCTGATTTTGTCCAAAAACATTTAGACTCAGGAAAAGGAAAATAAAACCATATAAGCGATATAAGTTCATATTAAGCTGTTTTTTATTTCAAAGATATTCGCAAAGAGAGCTCAGAGAGGCACAAAATACGTTTATTTACTTTGTAAGTCTTTGCGAAAAAACTTTGCGTATCTCTGCGGCACAATCTCTAAAACTTCCAAATTCCATAAAACTGAAAATAATTGAAATTCTGTTCAAAATTAATCACATATCGCGCGCCCAAACTCGGACCAATTCTGGCAAAACCAGCTGTAAAATCAAGCAGTAATCCAGTTTTAAAATTGGTAAAAGATTCTTTAGACGAACTCGATTCTGAGCGGGTATTGATAATATATTTATCGCTGTCGCCTTCAAAAAGATCTATTGTTCGATTGTAATTTTGTTGGGATGAAACATCAAAATTAGCCTGAATTCCAGCCCCGACTCCAAAGTAATTATTAATGTTGTAACGAATTAAAACAGGAACTTCCCAATTGACATTTTTGTTTTCTGTTGAGGTCGTAACACGTTGCAATTGTTTTTGTCCGTTAGGATTCAGTACAGTCTCAGTTAGTACAGAAATATCGCTGTCGTATTTATTTAATGCATTTTCCCACTCAACCTGCCAATAAAAGCGATACGATTTAAAAGGCGAAATTGTAGCGCCAACAAAATAACTGGTCGAATTTTCTAAATCTGGATATAAATTGTAACCCGCTTTGGCACCAATCGAAATTCCAGGTAAGAATCGGGTAGTGGCATAATTGGTAATTATCGGTTCATTCTTGTCAAAAATAATGGCGGTTCTGCTTTTGGTTTTTACTTTATGAAAATCTTCTCCAAACTTCATCGAATATTTTACAAAACCTTTTGTAGAATCTTTTTCGTGCACATTTTTCTGTTCGCTTCCTGGAAGATAAATGTTTTTGAAGGTAAAAATGATTTGTTTCTGTTTGATAATCGTGTCAAGACAGCTTATAGTGGGTTCTTCGCCTTTAGGGCAAATTGGACATTCGGGATACATGCTTTCAATCTGGAAAGTTTTCTTGTCAAACATATCTGGGATATCAGTTTCTAAACGAATTTTTCGTGCCGGACCTTCTCCGTTATTCTGAAAACGGGTTTTAAAATTTACCCTTTTAAAACGCACCAATCTATAATTCATAAACCTTCCGTTAGATCCCATTTTGTTTGGATCGTGAGAAGTTACGATTTCCATTTCCAGATTTTTTACTTTATGGTTTTTATAACTTCGATTCGGAACAAAAATACCTCGCATCGTAACCGTTGCACTCGTGTCTTTAATCATTTCAGGAGTAGTTTTGAAAGTATAAAAAACATTTCGTGTTTCTCCTGGATTGGCATCATCAAATTCTAAAATAGAAACATTATGATATGTTTTATTGGCGTCTAATAACGAGGCATCCAAATCTTCTTCTGTAGTTGTATTTCGGTATTTTTTGGTTTTGAAATTTCCTTCGGCGGAAGCCATAAAATTATTCGAATCGTTAAGATCATCAACCGCAGCAACTAAGTTTTCTTTTATTTCACGTTCGCCTGCATATGTTCTAAAGTCGCTTAATTCGAAATTGTTGTGTTTGAATTGCTTTTCATTATAAAATAAATAAAGCTTTCCGTTAGAAACATAATTTTCCAGATTTTGATAACTTACTACGACTACCATTTCCTGATCTGGAATAGGATCACAATTCTTAATAATCGCAAACCCATTCTGATCGGCAATTGAAGCGACATCGTTAAAATTCGTATCCGTAATATCATTTACTGCGACTTTCTTTGGGCGGGTTGCAGGCGGTTTTCCGTTGTCGTAATTGTTTGTTACAGCAAGTCTTGTGGTGTAATTTCCTTTCTTTTTGTACACATGTTTGGGTTCTGCTTCTTTGCTGTAATGTCCGTCGCCAAGTTCCCATAAATAAGAATAACTTGGTTTTGGTGCACCAGCAATCGGAATCAAAGGCGGTGTTTCAGGCTTAAAAATAACCTGATTTCCGTTTTGTGTAAAACCAATATTGGCTCTTCGGGTTATGGTGTCTTTAACTTTTGTTTGTCCAATAGAATAAATGCTGAATAGAATAAAGAAAATAGACAGTTGTGGTTTCATAACTAGACAGTTTTGGGTTTTAAAATCATCAGAATCAATCTTAAAACAGGATTAAATGTAAAAAAAAGTGATGAGCAAATCACCACTTTTTCTTAAAAAAGCATTTGTAAGTTACTGAATGGCATTAATTGCAGCAACCAGCTGAGCTTCGGTACCGACTGTTGTTTCGGCAAGGGTAAAAGTGTAAACGTCATTGGCAGCAACGGTTACGGATTTTATCGCATATCTCCATTGGCCGTTATCTTCAGTCACAAAAATTACATGACAAGCTAATCCAATAGGAATTTGTCCGTAATGTTCGCTAAATAAACCTGCAGGAGTAAAAGTATCAAGTTTAGCAAGTGCATTTGTTCCTTCGCCATCGTAAGAAAGGTAAATGGCGCTGTTGTTATTATCATATCCTTCTGGTGCTTTGGCTAAAATTGTTGTTTTTGGTCTCGGATCGCTGTAAAAACGGTCAACATTTGTCCACCCAAAGTTTCCGAATGTTACATAATAATTGTTTCCTTCGCCTTGTACGCCGCCTTTTCCTCCAGTTCCGTCAGCGTTTGGTTTAGCTTCTCTCCAAGCCAATTCTCCAGCTTCGTCAATAACACCAGTCCACAAAGTCATTAAATTGTCAAAACCGTCAGTTAAAGCTGTTGGAACAATCATATTTAATGAGCAAGAAGTTTGAAGTTCTACACCGCCCTGCGTTGCTTTAATAAAGAATTCACCGCCAGAGATTAATAAATTTTTCTTTCCATCAGAAGTAATTCCCATTGTTGGTTTATTGGTAACCAGCATATTTCCTTTGTCAAAGAGTTCGATATATTCAATATCTACTTGTCCAGTTACGGGATTTCCGTTTTTGGTCAAACAATCTCCGTTAATGTAAAGCTTTACACCCTTTGCGGAAGTTAAAGTTACCACTCCATTTCCCGCGGTCATGGTAAAATTTTGAGTATTTCTTTTTACACCTTTTTCATTAATGCTTTTAAACGATGCCGAAGTTGGAGGTGAAAGTTTAATATCATCTCCGTCGCTGTTATCGCAGCTGGCGAAAGTTGTCATTGCTATTATTAAAAGACCGATTTTTTTAAAATTTGTTTTCATAATTTCTAGTTTTATAAATCTGGCTTGATTGTTTCAAGTGGTTTTCAGATTCTGGTTATTAATTTTATAGTTAAATCAATTTGGGTTTAATTTTGTTACCCTCAGTTTTGAATTATTTTTTAAGCTTATATGGTTATATCAATTGGCTTTAAAATTTGTTACCCATTTATTTGTTTTTTTATTTAGGCAGAAAGGCATTTATCTTCAAATAGATTTCCGTCTTCGTCAACAGCTACGAGAATATCTTTCTTTTGAGAGAAATTTAGAATGAGATAAATCCAGACAATTATCCAGAAACCTAAAGTCATACAACTGATAAATAAATGAAGGGAATGATTTATGGCTTTTTTTTCTTTAGACAAAACCACATAAGGCAGTTTCTCATTATGTTCTGTAATTACAAAACCGCTGCGAGTTTTGGCTGCGATTATCTCGTAGAATCGATCTGTGTTTTTTTCGTTTACAAATTGGTAACTTTCCATTTCTTTTAATTTTTTAAAGGTTTTTAAAAGACTTTTGTTTTCATAAATACAATTCATTGCATTATTGTTACCCTTTGTTTTGAAGTTTTATGAGATTCTTTTTTTACATTAGTATTAAAATAGCTTTCTATGGATCAAAATAAAATTCATCCTGACCAAAAATATATCGTTGGACTTGCCGCAAATGATTCGGTGGTTATTGAAATGATATATAAAAAGTTCGCTCCAAAAGTAGTTTTGTTTATAACCAACAATTCTGGAGATAAGGATCAGGCGCAGGATGTGATTCAGGAAATTATGATACTGCTTTTTAATCAGGCGAAAGCCAATGCACTTCAATTGACTTGTCCGTTTGATGCTTACTTTTTCTTACTATGCAAAAGACGCTGGCTCAATGAGCTGAAAAAATCATCGAATAAAGGGGTAACAATTCTAGAAGATGTTTTATCTATCAATGAATCTGCGCATGACTTGATTGCACAAACGGAAGAATTTGACGAAAAACAAAAGCTTTTTGACACCATGTTTCAGAAACTGGGAGAAAAATGCCAAGAAGTTTTAAAACTCAGTTTTACTTTAAAATCAATGGAAGAAGTGGCCGAAAAACTCAATGTAACTTACGGCTATGTTCGGAAAAAGAAATCGTTATGTGTTGGGCAGTTAACGCAATGGATTCAGGAAGCGAAAAATTTTAACTCTTTAAAAAACAAGTAATCATGAACGAAGAACGCTATATCTTATTTGATCAATATCTTCAAGGCGAACTGACCGTTGATGAAAGAGCTAATTTGGAGAAACAATTAGCTGAAGATCCAGAATTGGCATCGGCATTAGAGAGTTTCAAAGAAATGCATTTTCAATTGGAAAATAAATTCGGACAAGAGCAGGATCGAGAAATTTTTAAAGAAAACCTAAGCCGAATTTCAGATAAATATTTTAATAAAAATAAAGGAAAAGTAGCTTCCCTTAAACCTTGGTACTACGTTGCGGCAGCGTCGGCAGCTATTTTATTCGGATTGTTTTTCTTTGATTATAATGAGAATCCGTCGTTTGATGATTATAATCATCCAGAAAGTGCCTATTTTACTGAAAGAGGTGTTTCTGAAGAAACTTTAAAACAAGCAGAGGATAATTTTAACGGAAAAAGATATGCAAAAGCAATTCCGCTTTTTGAAGCAATTTTAAAAGAAAATACATCTCCTGAAATTCAATATTTTTATGGTATTTCTTTGGTTGAAGAAAGTCAGTACAATAAAGCAGAAAGTATTTTTAAAGAATTGCAAGCAGGGAATTCTGCTTACAAGGAAAAAGCAAAATGGAATCTGGCATTATCCAAATTAAAACAAAAAGATTATAAAGCCTGCAAAGAGATTCTTCAGACTATTTCTCAGGATTATGAAGATTATGATGAAGTAGAACAGCTTTTAGATGAGTTGAATTAATTAAAAATAAAAGCAAATTTGAAAATAAATTAAAAAATTTCCTGCTTTTACGTGAAACCTCAATCGAATTTAGATTTTTAGTTCTAAATTCGATTTTGTTTTTATAAGAATTGCCACCAAAACAACCAAAACTAACCAACCCAAGTCGATGAAAAAAATCACATTGTTTCTTTTTATCATTTTTTCTCAAACCATTTTTAGTGCTGCTAAAATTACAGAAGCCGAAAAGCTTTTTGCCACTTGCAAAGTTTGGGGATTTTTAAAGTATTATCATCCAAAAGTTGCTGGAGGAGAAGTTAATTGGGACAATCAATTATTAGAAAAACTTCCGAAAATAGAAAACGCGAAAACAAAAGAAGAGTTTTCATTAATATTGGAAAACTGGATCGACGATCTCGGACCAATAAAAGAAATAGCGCCAATTGCAGTGCCAAAAGATGTAAAGTTTTTTGACAAGAATTTCGATTTAAGCTGGTTTAATTATAAGCTGTTTTCTAAAAAGCTTTCGAAGAAATTAAAATTTATTGAGGAAAATAGATTTCAAAGCGATGAGGAATTTGATTATAGTTTTGATGGTTTAAAATATGTTAAAAACTACTTCGATCTCGATTATACAAATAAAGGCTCAAGGATTCTAATGTTGTCTGCCTATTGGAATTTAATTGAATATTATTTTCCATATAAATATGTAATGGACCAAAAATGGGATTTGAGCTTAGAACATATATTGCCGTCTATTGCAGATGCTAAGAGTGAAGACGATTTTTATTTTGCGTTTAAAAAACTAACCTCTAAACTTAATGATAGTCATGTAGAAACTCCGATTTACGGTGTTGGAGCGGGTAAGAAGGCGTCAAATTATTTCCCTGCAACGGGTAAGATAATTAATGAAAAATTAGTTGTTACAGAGATTTTGGGAGACAGTCTCGCTGATGCAGATAATATTAAAATAGGAAC
Organism: Flavobacterium sp. Root935; assembly: GCF_001429295.1. Lineage (GTDB taxonomy): Bacteria > Bacteroidota > Bacteroidia > Flavobacteriales > Flavobacteriaceae > Flavobacterium. The sequence goes on from NZ_LMJL01000007.1 coordinate 805,933, forward strand.
TGTAATTAATAAAATAAATGGTAAAACGATAAAAGAGTTAATCGAAGAGAATAGAGATTTAATCTGTGCTTCAAACGAAGCAGCATATTTGGATAAAGCGGTTAAAAGAATTTTAAGCAGTAATTCTGAAAATGTTCAAGTAGAGTTTCTTAAAGACGGAAAATACGAAACAAAAGCAATGATTTGGTCTAATTATCACGATTCACATCGAAATGAATTTAAAAAAGGAGCAATAAAACTAAAAGAAAAGTTTAAACTTTTGGATAATAATATTGGGTATGTTGACATGGGCATTATTAAACCGAGAAATATTCCAGATATGATAGAGGCTTTAAAATCTACAAAAGCAATTGTTTTTGATATGAGAAATTATCCCAATGATACTTGGAAACAGATTTCAGATTTTTTGAATGCAGAGGAGAAGAGATTTTGTGATTATACAGAACCGTATTTAAAATATCCAGGAAGATATGAATGGGTAGAAGGACGAAAGGCTGGTTTTGAAAACAAAGATCATTATAAGGGAAAAGTCATTGTTTTGCTTAATGAAGATGCTTTCAGCCAATCAGAATGGACAGCAATGTGTTTTCAAACAGCAGGAAATACAACCATTATTGGAAGCCAGACAGCAGGGACAGATGGAAATGCGATTGATATCGATTTCAAGTATTTTCATACTAGATATACAGGAATTGGAGTTTATTATCCTGATGGACGCGAAACCCAAAGAATTGGCATCATTCCTGATATTGAAGTAAAACCAACCATAAAAGGAATTCAGGAAGGAAAAGATGAGGTTTTAGATAGAGCTTTAAGTTTTATCGAAACTGGGAAATAAGTAAAGTTTGTCAACTGAGCGAAGTCGAAGGACATAAAAGCAATTCGAAAAGATTGGGGGCTTTTCTTTGCTGGACTTCGACTTCGCTCAGTTTGACACAATTTAATAATTAGACCTTTGTCAAAGTTAAAAACTTTGTCAAAGGTTTTTGTGTTCTATACAAATTCTACAAAATTGCTATTCTTTTAATATTGTCGTAATTTTGACAGCTTTAAAATTATACCCTTGAATTTGAAACCTATTATTACAGATACACACACGCATTTATATTCTGAAGAATTTGATCAGGATCGCGACGAAATGATTCAGCGCGCTATTGATGCCGGCATTACTCGTTTTTTTATTCCGGCAATCGATGCGGCTGCGACACAGTCTATGTACGATTTAGAGAAAAATTATCCTGAAAATATATTCCTGATGATGGGGCTGCATCCTACTTACGTGAAAGATAATTATCTAGACGAATTAACACATGTAGAAACTGAATTGTCTAAAAGAAAGTTTTACGCAGTTGGAGAAATCGGGATCGATTTGTACTGGGATAAGACACATCTTAAAGAACAGCAAATCGCTTTTAAGACGCAAATTCAACTGGCAAAACAATACAAACTTCCAATCGTAATTCATTGTCGAGAAGCTTTTGACGAGATCTTCGAAATCTTAGAAGAAGAAAAATCTGAAGATTTGTTTGGGATTTTTCATTGTTTTTCCGGAACTTTAGTACAAGCACAGCAGGCAATTTCCTATAATATGAAATTAGGAATTGGTGGTGTGGTAACATTCAAGAACGGAAAAATTGATCAGTTTTTAAATCAAATTGATTTAAAACATATTGTTTTGGAGACAGATTCGCCTTATTTAGCGCCAATTCCATACAGAGGAAAAAGAAATGAAAGCAGTTATTTAGTCAATGTAATTTCTAAACTGGCAGCTCTATACGATGTTTCTGAAGAAGAGATTGCAGCAGTTACAACTCAAAACTCCAAAGACGTTTTTGGGATTTAATATAATCGTTACTTTAATCTAATTTTTTTTTTGTTCTTTTGCCCACTTAAAATCGATAAAAATAATGCAGAAATTTGATGCCATTCGACCGTTTTATGATTCCGAAATAAATGAAGCACTTCATGATGTGGTAAACCATCCGATGATGAAAACCATGATGAACTTTACTTTTCCGGAAGTAGAAGATGAGGTTTGGAAGGATCAATTAAAGAAGACACATTCGATTCGTGATTTTCAATGCAACTTTATTTATAATACAATACAAAAGGTTTTAGAAAAAAGTTCTGAAGGACTTACAACTTCGGGTTTTGAGAAACTGGAAAAAAACACTTCTTATTTGTTTATCTCAAATCACAGAGATATTCTTTTAGATACAACATTATTAAATGTCTGTCTTTTCGAACATGGTTTGGTCATGACGGCATCGGCAATTGGAGATAATCTCGTTAAAAAAGCTTTCTTGGCTACTTTGGCAAAACTGAATAGAAACTTTTTAGTTTTAAGAGGATTAACACCTCGTGAAATGCTTCAAAGTTCAAAATTATTAGCCGAATATATCGGACAACTGCTGCTTCGCGAAAATCGTTCGGTTTGGATTGCCCAAAGAGAAGGAAGAACTAAAGATGGAAACGACGAAACCAATCCAGGAGTTTTAAAAATGATCGGAATGGGTTCTGATGAAGAAAACTTAATGGATTATTTTAAGAAATTAAAAATCGTTCCAGTTTCGATTTCTTATGAATACGATCCAACAGATGTTTTGAAAATGCCGCAATTAATGGCAGAAGCAAATAACGAAGTTTACGTTAAAGATAAAAACGAAGATTTCATGACCATTTTAAGCGGTATCATGGGAACTAAAAAGAGAATCCATATTTCTGTTGGAGATGTTTTAGACAAAGAAATCGATCAGATTGTGGCTGAAAATGACAATGTTAACAAGCAAGTTCAGGCTTTGGCACAAACTATTGATGATGTTGTTTTGAAAAACTACCAATTATGGCCGACCAATTTTATTGCATACGATATTTTAAACGAAACCGATAAATTTGCTCACAAGTACAAAGAGAGCGAAAAATCGCTTTTTGAGCGTCGTTTAGAAATGCGTATCGGAAGCGATAATCCTGTTACCAGACAAGGATTTTTGGCAATGTATGCCAATCCTGTTGTCAATAAATTAAAATACCAAGATGTCATCTAAAGCTAAAATATTATTGATTTATACCGGAGGAACAATCGGTATGAGCAAAGACTTTGAAACAGGGGCACTTAAAGCCTTCAATTTTGGTAAATTAATACAAAAGATTCCAGAAATTAAGCAGTTGGACTGTGAAATCGAATCTATTTCATTCGAGCACCCAATTGATTCTTCTAATATGAATCCCGAAATGTGGACAAAAATTGCCACAATTATCGAGGAAAATTACGCTGCTTATGACGGATTCGTGGTGCTTCACGGATCAGATACAATGTCATATTCGGCTTCTGCATTGAGTTTTATGCTGGAGAATTTAGCTAAACCAGTTGTGTTTACAGGTTCTCAGCTTCCTATTGGAGATTTACGTACCGATGCAAAAGAAAACCTGATTACAGCGATTCAGATTGCTTCACTTCAAGAAAACGGAAAACCAGTTATTACCGAAGTCTGCTTGTATTTTGAATACAAATTGTACCGTGGCAACCGAACTTCTAAAGTAAATGCAGAACATTTTAGAGCTTTTACAGCACCAAATTATCCTGAATTAGTAGAATCTGGTGTTCACTTAAAACTAAACAGACATTTATTTCTTCCTATAAATAAAAACGCCGATTTGATCGTTCACAAAAATCTGAATAATCATGTAGCGATAATCAAAATGTTTCCAGGAATGAGCGAAGTAGTTTTGGCTTCAATTCTTGCTATTCCAGATTTAAGAGGAATTGTTTTAGAAACCTACGGCTCAGGAAATGCTCCAACAGAAGATTGGTTTTTAAATTTAATTGAAAAAGCAATTCAATCAGGATTACATATTGTAAATGTTACACAATGCTCAGGCGGAAGCGTAAACATGGGACAATACGAAACTAGTACAGCTTTAAAATCGCTTGGAGTTATTTCAGGAAAAGACATTACTACCGAAGCAGCAATTACAAAATTAATGTATCTGCTTGGTCATAATATTCCACAAAACGAATTTAAAGATATTTTTGAAACTGCTTTACGCGGGGAGATATCGTAGATGAAAATTCCAAAATAAAAAATTCCAAATTCCAAACTGAGTGAATCTCAAAATTGGAATTTGGAATTTTTATATTGGAACTTCTCTCTAAAATTGGAATTTGGAATTTTAATTTTTGGAATTTTGATAAGGAACCGGACAAGTTTCCAAATCTTCTGAAGCCTTGTGATTTTTGTAATAGACATACACAATTACAGAAATAATACAGATAATTCCTTGAATAACAACAGTATTTCGAGTTCCGATAAAGTGAGAAACGTAACCAATAATTAAACTTCCCACAGGAATCATTCCTTGATAAGCCATCATGTAATAGCTGATGCTTCTAGAACGCATATTGACTGTACTCTGCGTCTGGATATAAATGTTGATAGAAGAAGTTTGTCCCATCATTCCCACTCCGCTTAAGGTCATACAGATTAAGGCAATCGTCAAACTGCTAGAAACTGCCAAAATAATAATACTGAAACCAAGAAGTAAGCTTGCTGCGATCATCAATTTATTCATGTTTTCAGCCGATTTTAAATTGGCTAAATAGATGGCAGATAAAACCGAGCCAATTCCGGCAGCACTTTCAAACCAGCTGAAAGTTTGTGCATTTCCGCTAAAAATATCTTTGGCAAAAACTGGCATCAAAGTATTAAAAGAAATTACAAACAAACTGCTGCAGGTAAGCATAAGAAGCATTCTCGCCATTTCGGTTTCTTTTTTTACATAATCTAAACCTTCAATAAGATCGTCGAGCATATTTAACTTATTTTCGGCTTTAATGTGCGGAGTAATTTTCATCATCAGCAATGAAATCAAAACCGGAACATAACTAATGAAGTTCCCGATAAAACAAATGTCTTCTCCATATTGGTGCAGAATAATTCCCGCAAGTGCAGGTCCGGCAATACGGGCAAAGTTGTTCATTGTAGAGTTAAGCGCAACGGCATTTGGAAGATCTTCTCTTTTGTCGACAATATCGATCATCATCGTTTGACGGCAGGTCATGTCAAAAGCATTGATTATTCCCTGAACAAGACTCAAAGCCAGAATAAAGTTGATATTGTAAATTTTCAGGTAAATAAGCAAAGCTAAAGTTCCAGCCTGAAGCATTGCAAGAGACTGTAAAACAATCATGGCGCGGTGTTTATCGTAACGTCCGATCATGCTTCCTGCCAAAGGAGCTAAAAACAGTGAAGGAATCATACTTAAAAAAGTCGCTAATCCCAATAGAAAAACAGATCCTGTTATACTGTAAACCATCCAGCTTACGGCGGTTTTTTGCAGCCAGGTTCCAATTACGGAAACAGATTGACCATAAAAGAATAACTTGAAATTTTTTGATTTTAACGCTTTAAACATAACCTTGAAATATTTGATACAAAGGTCGGGATTATGATTTCATTAGAAAAATTAATAATTTTACTTATAATAAGTAGTAAAACTTATCAATATGGAAATTTATCAACTGCAGTATTTTATCAAAACAGCTGAGGTTTTGCACTTTACCAAAGCTGCCGAATTGTGCTTTGTAACACAATCGGGACTTTCGCAACAAATTAAAAAGCTGGAAGAAGAGCTCGGAATGCCTTTGTTTAAAAGAATTGGGAAAAAAGTACAATTGACAGAAGCTGGAGCTGTTTTCTTAATTCATGCTAAAAAAGTGGTAGAAAACGTAGAAAATGGAAAACAGGCAATTGAGGATTTAAACGAAATGATTGGCGGCGAACTCCGAATTGGCGTAACCTATATCTTCGGATTATTGATTCTGCCTGTTGTAAATGCATTTGCTAAGAAATACCAAAATCTCAAAATTATTGTCGAGTATGGAACTACCGAGGTTTTAGAACAGAAATTACTTGATAACGAATTAGATTTAGTATTCGTTATTTCGTCACACGAAATTGAAATGCCGATTCAGAAAGTACCATTATTTACTTCAAATATGGTTATGGTGGTTTCTAAAAATCATGCTTTAGCACATTTAGATAAGATCGCTTTTAAGAAAATAGAAGAGATTCCGCTGATATTGCCAGGGAAAGGATCCAATTCGCGAGAATATGTCGAAGAACTATTTAAAAAGTTTAATATGAAACCTAAAATTTCAATAGAGCTCCAGTCCATTCACGCATTATTGCAAATGGTAGAAAATAGCGATTGGGCAACAATTGTTGCCGAGATGGCTCTAAAAGATTGGGACGATCTGAAAGCTATTCAAATTACAGGAGTTGTCACTAAACGAGATTCGTATATGCTAACGCTTGGGAGTTACCAAAAGAAAGCTGTTAAACTATTTATGGAAGAATTTAAAAAAAGCATTTAAAGTAAACTTGCATTTTGTTTTTGTAACTCAGATTTTTTTGTGTTCTTTGCAAACCAATAAAGAGAGGTGTCCGAGTGGTTGAAGGAGCTAGCCTGGAAAGCTAGTATATGGGTAACTGTATCGAGGGTTCGAATCCCTTCCTCTCTGCTAAAAGTTAAGGTCCGTAGTTTCATAAAATGAAATTGCGGATTTTTTTTGTGCCTTACGAAACAAAACTTCGCCTTTCAAAAAAACAAAAAACAGCAACACATAGTCCTGATAAGTTATGCTAAAAATGCTTTTCTTTAGATTATTTTATTACAGAAATTATTATATATTTGGCTGCTGTGTAATATAAATAATTTGATGGATTTACCTCCTTATTCGCCAGGTTTGCATAAACTGGTTACTTTACATGTCGACGAAATTTCTAAGCTTACCAATAGCAGCGGTTTTGTTGCGGTTACCAATTCTATTTTAGAAAAATATGAACTTGAAAAGGTTGGTGTTGTAGTGCATGATTTTGAAAACGAAAGTTTTACAATTTCATTCTGCCTTAAAGAATCTCATATTTGTATACACACCTGGCCAGAATACAAGCAGCTTACTTTGGATGTTTATTTATGCAATTATCTTCAGGACAATTCACAGAAAGTACGTGCTGTAATGGCCGACTATATTGCCTATTTTGATGCAGAAATTATTAAAGATTTTGAAATTAACCGATAAGATATGAAGATTCCTTGTTACGATTGTAATACAGAAACCGAATTAGAGGTTGGTTTTGAAGTAATCAATTTTGTCTGTCCGAAATGTCAGAGTTTATATGCTATTGACAAAGAGGGAAAGTTTCGAAGAAGATCCAAATATAGAAACGTTCTCAGAGATTATCCGCTAGAAATTGGTGATGTAGGATTTCTGAAAGGGAGTGAATACAAAGTTACAGGCTTATTAAGGAAAAATGTACATCCTAATTATACATGGACAGAGTTTATTCTACAGAATGACGCTAAAGAATTTCTATATCTTTCTGTTTCTAATGGACATTGGATGATGCTTACCGAAATGGAAAGTATTGAAGAACTAAAAAAAGGTGTTAAAGTTCTAAAGCATGATGATGTAGATTATGATCTGTTTGAACATTCGGATGCTGAGATTATAGATGCACAAGGTTTTTTTGATTTTGAACTTCCTCAAAACAAATTAATTCATCTTGCTGAATTTATAAATCCGCCTAATATCATTTCTGTTGAAAAGATGAATAACGTACAAACGGCATATTATGGTGAATATGTGAGCAAAAGTGTCATTCAGAAAGCTTTTCCAAAAAGAACAATGCCATATCAGTCTGGTGTTAATATGATTCAGCCATCTCGCTTTGACCTTAGAAATACAGCCATTATTTTCTGTCTTTTCGCCTTATTGATTATAATGGCAAACTGGTATATTTATAAAGATCAGGTGGAGCAAAATGTTTTCAATAGTGCTATTAAATTTAGCGAATTTGATAATAAAGAAATTACCAGTCCATCTTTTGTGCTCAATGGTGCTTCTGCTCCTATGACGATTAAGGTTTCAACAGGGGTTAATAATTCATGGGCAAATTTGAATGTTGCTTTAATTAATGAAGATAATGGCGACGAGATTTATGCCAACAAAGATATAGAATACTATTACGGTTATTCTGATGGAGAATCTTGGACAGAAGGGAGTCAGTCTGAGAAGTTTAATATCTGTGGCGTAAAAGCAGGTAAATACCATCTTCTAATAACACCAATGAAAGCTCCTGAAGATGCTAATAATAGTGAAATGAATGTTAATGTGGTTTGGAATCAGCCTTCGAATAGAAATCTATGGCTGGTTATCATCGGTATGGTTGTGATTTATTTCGTAATACGATATTTTAAAAATCAATTTGAAAAACAGAGATGGTCAGACAGTTCCTACTCGACTTACGAATAATAATATGAAAAGAATTTCAGATTTCTTTATCAATAATTGGGCGCCATTAGCAATTGGATTCTTTTGCTTTGGAGTTTATATTTATTTTGCTCTAGCAGGAAACAGAATCTGCGATTGTGAAACCACAGAAAATTACAAACCGACAGGAAGCCGTTCCTCTTATAATCATTTTTACCACAAATAAAAACTCAAACAATATGGAATTAATTCACGCGCAGCCAATAGTAAATTCAATTATTTATTCTTTTTTAGGCATTATCATTTTATTAATCGGTTATTATATTATTGAGAAACTTACTCCAGAAAATACTTGGAAAGAAGTTGTAGAAAAGAATAATATTGCTGTTGCCATTGTTTTAGCAGCATTTATCATTGGAATTTCAATGATTATTAGCGCCGCAATTCATGGGTAAAAAGTTTCTTAGGTTTGAATTTCTTTTACTCTTTGCCGTATTTATAATTGCCACTTGCGGACTTATTTATGAGTTGGTTGCAGGAACTCTGGCGAGTTATTTATTAGGCGATTCGGTAAAACAGTTTTCATTTATTATTGGCGTGTACCTGTTTTCTATGGGTATAGGTTCTTTTTTTTCAAAGTTTTTTCACAAGAATCTGCTTAACACTTTTGTAGAAATAGAAATACTGGTTGGACTTATTGGAGGTCTGAGTTCGGTAGTTTTGTTTTTACTGTTTGAAAGTGTGGGCTCTTTTCAATTCATCTTATATTTATTTGTTTTCGTAACCGGATTTTTGGTTGGTTTAGAGATTCCGCTTTTAATGAATATTTTAAAAGACAGAGTCGAGTTTAAAGATTTGGTTTCGAATGTTTTTACATTTGATTATATCGGAGCATTATTAGCTTCAATTTTATTTCCGTTGGTTTTAGTGCCAAAATTGGGAATTATGGGAACCTCTCTTTTCTTCGGAATGATTAATGTAAGTATTGCTATTGCTTTATGTTTTTTATTGAAAAGAGAACTAAAGAAACCCGCTTTACTGCGTGCAAAAGCCGTTTTTTCATTTTTATTATTGCTGACTGTTTTTGTTTTTTCGAATGATATTCTAGCTTATTCAGAAGGGAAATTGTACGGAGAAAATATTATTTATACCAATTCGACACCTTATCAGCGTATTGTTTTAACGCACAATAAAAGCGATTATAGGCTTTATTTAAATAATAACCTGCAATTCAGTTCGGCAGACGAATATCGTTATCACGAAGCTTTGGTTCATCCGGTTATGTCGATGGCAAAAAGTGTAAAAAACGTTTTGGTTTTGGGGGGCGGAGACGGTTTGGCAGTTCGCGAGATATTGAAATACAAAGAAGTGCAAAAAGTGACTTTGGTTGATTTAGATGAGGGAATGACAAAACTGTTTAAAACCAATACGGTATTGACCAATTTCAATAAAAATTCGCTTAATAACCCTAAAGTTACCGTTATTAATACCGATGCTTATATTTGGGCGAAAAGCTGTAAAGAGAAATATGATGTTGCGATAATCGATTTTCCAGATCCGTCCAATTATAGTTTAGGGAAATTGTATTCGCTTAATTTTTATCAAACTATAAAAACCATTTTGCAGCCAGACGCTGCGGTTGTTATACAAACTACTTCGCCTTATTTTGCGCCAAAATCTTTTTGGTGTATCAATAAAACGGTAATGCAGGTTTTTCCGCAGGTCGATGCGTATCATGCCTATGTTCCGTCGTTTGGAGAGTGGGGTTATACCATCGCTATAAATGGTTTTGGAACAACTTTTAATACCGTAAACCGAAAAGCTGACGGATTGAAATTTTACAATTATCAGTTTGACCGTTTTAATTATTTTACCAACGATATGATTTCAAATCAAATCGAAATCAATCGTTTAGATAACCAGATTTTAGTACGCTATTTTGATGAAGAGTGGGGAAGACTGCAATAAATCCAGAAGGAATTTTATAAAAGGTGTCGGCGCTTCGTTGCTGCTGATTCCGTTTCTGCAGTTTTGTTCTGATAAAATTGCGGTACTAATGATTCGTTTATCCGGCACCAAACATTTGCTCGGACATCGTTTGTGGATCAAAGATTTTCCTAAACCAACCAGACAAGTTGAGATTCCGTATCTAATTGTCGGAGGAGGTATTTCTGGCTTAAGTGCAGCACGCCAATTTCAAAAAAGAGGAATAACAAATTTTTTAATCGTAGAATTAGATAATCATTTGGGAGGAAATTCTTCAAACGGAGAAAACAAATATTCCAAATATCCTTTGGGTGCGCATTATCTGCCACTCCCTAATTTTCAAGATAAAGAATTGCTTGGTTTTCTCGAAGAAGAAAAAATAATTCTGGGTTACGATCCAAAAGGTTTTCCTGTTTTCGATGAATTACAATTGACTTTTGCACCAGACGAGCGTTTGTTTTACAAAAATAATTGGCAGGAAGGCGTTGTTCCAAAAGACGGAAACACGGCTTCTGATGATTTGGAGTTTCAGAAATTCTTCAAAAAAATGGATGTTTTTAGAACAGCAAAAGGAGAAGATCAGAAATACTTATTTGATATTCCGCTTTATCTTTCATCGTCAGATGAAAAGACGAGAGCTTTAGATAAAATTACAATGAAGAAATGGTTTAAAGATAATCATTTTACCTCTGAACCTTTATTCAATTATATCGATTACTGCTGTAAAGATGACTTTGGTTTAGGAATTGAATTTGTTTCGGCTTGGGCAGGGATTCATTATTTTGCAGGAAGAAAACAAGACAGCACAGCCGAAAAACACGACAGCGTTTTAACTTGGCCCGAGGGAAATTCGCGTCTTGCCAATCATTTAAAAAAGTATACAAACGATAAAGCTTTAAAAAGCCATTTGGTTTATGAAGTAAAAATCGAAAACAACAAAGTAATTGCAAAAGCTTTTGATGATGTCAGCAAAACAGCTGTTGAAATCATTGCCAATAAAGTAATAATGGCTTCTCCGCAATTTGTAAATCAATATTTGATCAAGGACAGAAAAACGTTTACCAAAGATTTTCATTACACGCCTTGGCTTTTAGCAACTTTGGTTGTAGAGGATTTGCCCGATGATTTCAGTTTTCCACTGGCTTGGGATAATGTAATTTACGGTTCCAAAGGTTTGGGTTATGTTTACGATCAGCATCAGAATTTAAATCAGGTTCAGGAGAAAAAAGTAATTACGTATTACTTTAGTTTTTCTTCTGCAGATTTAAGAAAAACGAGAAAAGAGCTGTATAAAAAAGACAAAGAATATTGGAAACAGTTTGTTTTGAATGATTTAAAAATTGCGCATCCTGATATTGAAGAATATACAGAAGACATTGAAGTTTTTCTATTAGGGCACGGCATGATTTCGCCTGCGCCGGGGTTTATTTTTGGAGAATCGAAGAAACTAGCCAAACAGAATATTCAGAATGCTGTTTATTTTGCACATAGCGATTTATCGGGAATTTCGATTTTTGAAGAAGCTTTTCACCAAGGAATTAATGTTGTAAATGAGATTTTAGATGGAACAACCGTGGATTCATAAAGCAAAAACAGATTTAGCATTCATTATAGGTCCGTCATTTTTTGTGCTGGCCATAATTTTTATTTTTCAAGGTTATATTACGAGAATTGAAGAAAATTATTCTTTTTATACTTGGCTTTTTTTAATTGTTTTTATTGATGTAGCACACGTTTATGCAACATTATTCAAAACCTATTTTGTTGCCGATGAATTCAAGAAACAAAAACAAAGATTGATTCTTTTACCGATTATTTGTTTTGTTACAGGAATTGTACTTTTTTCTCTTGGCAGTTTAATTTTTTGGTCGTTTTTGGCTTATGTTGCTGTCTTTCATTTTATCAGACAGCAGTATGGTTTTATGAGATTGTACGCCAGAAAAGAAACCAAAACTAAAATATCGGTTTGGATTGATAATCTGGCAATTTATGCTTCAACTGGATATCCAATGTTGTATTGGTTTTTTTCGTCTAAGCGAAAGTTTAACTGGTTTGTAGAAAATGAATTTTTTAGGTTTGAAAGCCAAACAATCTTAGAAATCCTATTTTGGATTTATATCGGAATTTTGATTTTGTATGTCTTTTATACTGCCATAAAATCAATTCGAAATCACTTTTTTAATATTCCGAAAAACAGCATTATTCTAGGAACAGCACTTTCTTGGTATTTCGGAATTGTGTATTTTAATGACGATTTGATTTTTACTTTACTAAATGTCGTTTCGCACGGAATTCCGTATATGGCACTAGTTTATTTTAAGGAAATTGACGGCAAATCAGATTCAGAATTAGGTCGTCTGTCTTTTTTAAAACAATATAAAGGCATTCTTGTTTACGTTGGTATCTTAGTTTTAATTGCCTTTTCAGAAGAATTTCTTTGGGAACTTTTTGTTTGGAATGAAAACATAAACATAACCAATTTTGATTTTTCGAGTTGGCAGATTTTATTAGTTCCGTTGTTGAGTGTTCCGCAGTTTACGCATTATCTGCTGGATGGATTTATCTGGAAATCTAAAAAATAAATTTAAACCTTAATCTCAAACAAACTAAAAGAACCTTCTTTGTAATGTTCTGGTAATTCATTGGTCCATTCTATGGTGCTGATTCCTTTGTATGTAAAACCACAGCTGGTGTAATACTTATTTATTCTTTCGTTTCCGCTGTGTGTGTCAAGACGAATGTATTCTTTACCATTTTCTTTGGCATATTCCTTAGTCCATTCTATAATTTTTTTAACATACGACTGCCCTCTGAATTTTGGATTCGTAGCAATACGATGCAAATATACCGCAGGATCTTTGCTAGCTTCTTTCCAAATAATTTCATCATTAAAAGTAATTACAAATGTACAAGCAACTTCATCTCCTTCTTTGATTACAAAATGACGATTTTCGGCAATTTCTTTTTCTATTAATGCTCTTTCAAAACCTCTCCAGCTTTTATTATTGACTGTTTTTTGATACGATGTAGCTTGATTGTAAATATCGAAAACAGCGTCGATATCTTGAGTTGTAGTTTTAAAAAATTCCATTATTGGGCTAATTCTGTAAATTAATGAATCTTCAAAGATAAATCTTTCAACAGCTTTATACGGGTGAAATGTTTAATTTATGCTTTTTTTATCAGGGTTTAACCAAACGACATTTTGTTCAGAATTGTGATCTTGTCCAATAATTTCTTTGTACAATTCTGGTCTTCTAGCTTTTATATAACGATTTCCTCCTGCTTGAATGCATTTTTCGGGAGTAATTATAGCTGCTGCAAAAGAATCATCAAAAGTTCTGCATTCTGCCAATATATCTCCAAACGGATCAATAATCATAGAACAGCCATTTTTGAGCTGGTCGTCATCCATACCAATCGGGTTTGAAAATATGGTATAAACCGCATTGTCATAAGCTCTTGCCGGAAGCCATTTCATAAGCCAGTCACGGCCTTTCATCCCATCAAATTCTAATCGTAACGATGTTGGATCAGCTTCTCGGTTTTCCCAAAGCTGCGGAGCAACAAAACCAGCGCCCGGTCGGGTAGAAGGTGTGCACATTGTTACATGAGGCATAAAAATAATATCGGCTCCTAGAAGCTTTGTGGCGCGGACATTTTCTATAATATTATTGTCGTAACAAATTAAGATACCGCATTTCCATCCTGCAATTTCAAAAACACAATAACGATCTCCAGCGGTTAAATATGGATTTATAAAAGGATGTAATTTTCGATATTTGGCAACTAGACCATTTTTATCAACACATACATAGGCTTTGAATAAATTATCATTTTCATCTTTCTCAAAAAGCCCTGCCAATATTACAATGTTGTTGTTTTTAGCAATTTGAGTCAATTTTAAAATACTTTCCCCGCTCGGAATTAATTCTGCCAAGTCTAGCATTTGCTCTTTGGATAGATTTCTTGCGAATGTATATCCTGTTATTGAACATTCGTGAAACGAAATTACATCGCAGCCTTCTTCAGATGCCTTTTTCGAAAGCTTTTCAATTACAGATAAATTATAGTTTTTATTGCCGCTTTTGTTTTCAAATTGAGCTGTAGCTATTTTTAGATTTTTCATATTGGTCACTATTAATTAGGGTCAAAATTAGTGTGAGCAATACGTTATAAATTGTATAAAACCGACATTTTAGAATGTTGATGCGGGAAATCTTTTTATAAGATTATTGGTTAGTTTTCCCGTGGTGCAGACATATTCTGTTGGAGTAATTCCAGTATGTTTTCTAAATTCTTTTATTAAATGCGACTGATCTGAAAATCCAGCATCATAACAAATTGTGGTTAGATTGGTGTCGTCAGGTTTGTTTTTTAATAATTTCAAAAAATGATGGATTCGTATAACATTCCCAAATTTCTTTGGATTTAATCCAATGCATTCTTTGAATTTTCTTTCCAAATGTCTTTCGGTATACCCAGTGTATTCTACCAATTGTTTTATAGAAAAGATACCTTTTTTGTCAATGATAAAATTTAGGGAACCATTTATTAGGAACTGATTTGAAGACGGTTTAGAAGCAATGATTGATCTGAAGAAATGATTTAAAAGATTAACACGAGCCTGATTATTTTGTTCTAATAATTTTTCTTGGAGCTCAATAATTTTTTGGTCAAACACATCTTCTACCGGAATAATAGAATCGTGAAATTCATGGGCAGGAATTCCTAATAATTGATGAATTCCGTTGGGTTGGAAAACGACAATTATTAATGTTATTTTATTCTCAGAATATAGATCTTTAAAACAGTTAAGCTGTCCATACAAAAATGAAGCTGGTAAATAATCTTTTACTTCGCCGATTTCAGAAATGAGTTTACTTTTTACAGAAAATACAATACCAGTATTACCATCAGAAAACAAACGAAACTTTTGGACAGCAGTTTCTGCATTATCTAAAAACAGATAATGTTTGATATAAGGTGATAATTCTTTTGATGGCGAAACCTGCATAACTCTAATTGATTTGAATGCAAATTGAAATGTCATTTTGCAAGTAATTATGAGTTTAGCAAAATTAGGGATATTTTTCTTGAAAAACTTTTATTATCTAATCTAGCCCCGATAGAAACGATATCCTTTGCGGCGGGGTTCGCCGCAAAAGATATAGTGAATAGCGGGACTAAAGGTGTAATGAAAATGAATTTTCTGCTTCTGGAAATAAAAATATTAATTCTGCAAAGCTTTTTTTACCTCCGGCATCATTTTGTCCACAAATAATTTATAGGCTGATTCTGAAGGGTGTAAACCATCTGAAGCAACAAGATTGGGACTGTTGAGTCCTTGTCGTGTAATGTCTGTAATGGAAACAAAAGCCACTTGATTATTGGCACAATATTTCTCGGCAAAAGAATTGTATTGGTCAATTTCGGCAGAAATCGTTGAGGTTTGATCACCGGCGAGACTTTTTCCGTAAGGCGTGTAAGCATAATCTGGAATAGAAATGACTACAACATTTTTTCGGTCACCTTTGGCAAGCATGATTGCTTTGGTTACCAATTCTGGAAATTCTTTTTCGTAAACCGAAAAATTTCTGTGTTGATATTGATTGTTTACACCAATTAAAAGCGTCACCAAATCGTAATTGGCTTCTGGATTTTGTGTGTTTATTGCTGAAAGTAAATTGGATGTTGTCCAGCCTGTTGTAGCAATTATTTTTAGCGAAATTGTACTGGAATACATCGCGTTTAAACTGGTCTTTAATTGTTCTGGAAAACGACATGTAGCACAAACACTCTGCCCGATTGTGTAACTGTCACCTAATGCTAAATAATTGATCGAACTAGCAATTGGTGGTTCTGGGGTTTTGGGAGGGTTTACAACTGGCGGTGTAGTTGTGATAGGGGCAGATTCTTCTGATGAGCTGCAGCTCAGAAGAAATACTGAAAGTATAATGGTAACTATTTGTTTAAAATGTGGTTTCATAATTTGTTTAAGTTTAAATCTTGAGGTCGTTTTAAACAAATAGTTACGTTAAATATGCGGGTTTGGATTTATTAAACCATTTCGGTTTTCATCACAATATCTTCTTCGATTGCATTCCAAAGTCCGATACGTCTTTCTAGGGCTAGAATAGAAACTTCTTCTACTTCTTTCCATTTTTGAGCATCATCTTCGCATAATTCTGTAATCATCTGCATGGCCATTGGTCCGTGTTCGTCGGCATCCAATTCGATATGTCTTTCAAAATAGTAAAGCAATTTTGTCAAATCAACTTCGGGAAGATTCTTTTGGAAATTTTTTAGGATTTCAGTAAACATACTCGGAATCAAATCTTCTCTTCCAAAAGTAAATGCAGCGGCAATTTGGTGTGGTTTTCCTTCTTCAATAACTCTAAAAGTAAAATCTAAGAAAGCTTTCACATTCGGGTGCAGCTGACTTTGTTTAATAGCAACAAATATATTGTGAAGCGAACTTACTTCTGATAGGAAATTTAAAATACCAGTTGTGTCAGCGCCACAAGCTTCCATTGCTTCCAAATACATTTCGTAGTGACTTTGTCTTCTTCCGTCAAGCGTTAAATCTGTTTCTTCGGCAAGAACAATTTCATTAATTAAATAACGAGTTTCTGGATTTTTAGTAGCAAACCAAGGAGTTGTTGTGCAGGTAAGTTTGGCTTGTAAAGCTTTCAATAACGACATAAAATCCCAAACAGCAAAAACATGACTTTCTAAAAAACTATGTAAGTCATCTATGTTCTGAATCTTATTATATAAAGAATGTTTTAACAGTTGGTCTTTTTGTGGTTGTATGCTTTTGTTTATTGCTTCAATATTCATTTTTGGAAAAAATTTTGGTGCAAAGATAAAAAGCTTCTTTGTTAGAAGAAGCTTTTTAGATCGATTTTGTATATATTTTAATAGTTGTCTACTATTTAAATGCTGGAATTCCAGTCACATCCATTCCAGTTATTAGTAAATGGATGTCATGAGTTCCTTCATAAGTAATTACACTTTCAAGGTTCATCATGTGACGCATAATAGAGTATTCGCCAGTGATTCCCATACCTCCAAGCATTTGTCTAGCTTCTCTTGCAATGGTAATTGCCATGTTTACATTATTACGTTTTGCCATCGAAATTTGTGCTGTAGTAGCTTTTCCTTCATTTCTTAAAACACCTAAACGCCAGGTTAATAATTGCGCTTTTGTGATTTCAGTAATCATTTCGGCTAATTTCTTTTGCTGTAATTGAGTACCTCCAATTGGTTTTCCAAACTGAATTCTTTCTTTAGAATATCTTAATGCCGTATCGTAACAGTCCATCGCCGCTCCTATTGCTCCCCAGGCAATTCCGTAACGAGCTGAATCTAAACAGCCAAGCGGAGCTCCTAAACCAGATTTATTAGGTAAAAGATTTTCTTTAGGAACTTTTACGTTATCAAAAATCAACTCTCCAGTTGCAGATGCACGAAGCGACCATTTATTATGCGTTTCTGGAGTTGTAAAACCTTCCATTCCTCGTTCTACAATTAAACCATGAATTCTTCCTTCTTCATTTTTTGCCCAAACAATAGCAATATCAGCAAAAGGCGCATTTGAGATCCACATTTTGGCACCATTTAAAAGATAATGATCTCCCATGTCTTTAAAATTGGTAATCATACTTCCAGGATCAGAACCGTGATCTGGTTCGGTCAAACCAAAACATCCTATAAATTCACCAGTTGCCAGCTTCGGAAGGTATTTCATTCGCTGTTCTTCATTACCATATTTCCAAATTGGATACATTACTAAAGAAGATTGAACAGATGAGGTAGATCTTACGCCAGAATCGCCTCTTTCAATTTCCTGCATGATTAAGCCGTAGGAGATTTGATCTAATCCCGCTCCGCCATATTCTACAGGAATATAAGGTCCGAAACCGCCAATTTCTCCAAGTCCTTTAATAATTTGTTTAGGAAATTCTGCTTTTTGAGCATATTCTTCTATTATAGGAGAAACTTCCTTTTTTACCCATGCACGAGCAGATTCTCGAACTAATTTATGTTCGTCGGTTAGTAAATCATCTAGGTTATAATAATCTGGAGATTGAAATAAGTCTGGTTTCATGTTTTTTAATTTTACTTAAACAAATTTACGTAATAAAAATATAACAAATAACGCTTAAATTGTTATATTTTTTTAAGGCAAAAATAAAATTAATAGGAATTTGGCAAATTAATTGTAGTTTATTGATAATTTATAGACTATTTTTGAATACCAAAAACTAATTAAATGAGGCTGATCATCTCTTTTTTATTTTTATTGATACTTAATACTACTGTGGCTCAACCTAAAAAAGAGCTTACTGAACAAGAGTATTTAGAATTGCAGGATAAAATTCGTTTCAGCATGAACGGTAATTTTGATGAAGGACTTAAGTATGCTGCTGAATTACAAAAATCTAGTAATAATGAACATTTAGCTTTTGCTTATGGATCAGGATCTTATTTATATCAACTAAAGAACAATAGAGCTAAGTGTGATGAATGGTATAAAAAAGCACTAGAATATTATAATAGAATTCCCGAATCTGTTCAAAAAATAAATCTTCGCGCCTACTTATATAATTATAGAGGATTAACGGAATGGAAAAGAAAAAATTTCAGTAATGCTTTAAGTAATTACCAGGAAGGAATAAAACTTTCTACCAAAACATTGGATGTTATACAGATCGTTAAGTTTAAAAGCAATATAGCTTTAGTTAATGAAGAAGTAGGGAATTATGAACTTGCTATTAGAAATCTAAGGCAGAATAGTATTTTTTTAGATAAAAATGAAAGTCTATACGAAAAAGATCAATTTCAAAATAGTAAAAGTAATATTTATACCAATTTAGGAAATGTCTATGAAGGCTATTTCATGAAAGCTCGAGGTAAATTATTTTTATTAGATTCTGCCGAATACTTTTATAAAAGAGCAATCAATTATTCGCAAAATTATTTAGACAATAAAATTACTTCTACTCTTAGTTTAGGAAATATTTATCTATACAAAAAAGATTTTAAAAATGCAGAAAGAACCTACTTCGATATTTCGATGTATGCTAAGCAAAATAATGATGATTATTATTATAGGATTGCAAATTATAATTTAGGAGACCTTTATCATTCATTAAAAAATTATGATAAAGCTTTGGTATTTTTAAAGAAGGTTGATTCTATGTCTGTTAAAGAAAAAAAAACAGATAGAATTTCTTTTCAGTCCAATTATCTTCAGGCTAAAATTTATAGTGCAAAAAATGAACCCGAATTAGCTTTCAAATATTCTAAAATGTATTTAGATTCTTATGAAAAGTACGAAGGAGAATTAAGAGAAGAAGCTTTAGAAGTCAATTACAAACTGGGTACGGCGAATCTTAGCGATGAGATGATAAGCATTCAAGAAAAGTATAAGTACGAGGTTTTATGGAATAAAGCCCTTAAAGTTTTATATGTTATTTTGGTTGTTGGAATTGTGTTTTTCCTAATTAAAAATATTCGCGACAAAAATAAAGCACAGAAAAAAATGAATGCTTTAATTGAAGAATTTAAAGCTAATCTGGAGAAAAAAGAAATTGAAAAAGCTGAAATCGAAAAAGCAGCTGCAGAACAAAATATACTTGTTGAAACTCCAGAACTAGAAGATACATTACTTAAAAAGGAAAATGCAAACCTTAGTATTGATGAAGCTAAAGAAAATAAAATTGTAGAAAAATTATTGGCACTAGAAGAAAAATTAGAATACCTAAATCCTGATTTTACATTGTCTTATGTTGCCAAAAAAATCAAAACTAATACAACTTATTTGTCTTATGTTGTAAATAAACGATTTGGTAAATCTTTTGGAGAATATTCTAATGAGTTAAAAATTAATTATGTTATTAATCAAATGATTACAAACCACTTATATCGTAAATATTCAACACAGGCAATTGCAGAAAGTGTTGGGTTTAAGAATGCGGTTTCATTTGCAAAATCGTTTCGCAAAAGAACTGGAGTATCTCCAGCTCAATTTGCGAACAATATTTAAAGCTGTACTATTAACCATTTCCGTTTCCTCCAGTACCTTTAGCAGGATTGTTTTTTGGATCAACATCTTCTCCATCACCGCCTCGGATAACTTTTTGAGCTTCTTTATTTATTTTTTCTAATTGAAAGTCTTCAAATGTCAATTTTATATTTTTCATGTCGTATGTTTTTTAATTATTATTTACACTATTATAAATGAGGGTTAACCATTTCCGTTTCCTCCAGTACCTTTAGCTGGATTGTTCTGCGGATCGACATCTTCTCCATCACCGCCTTTTATAACTTTTTGAGCTTCTTTATTTATTTTTTCTAATTGAAAATCTTTAATTGCCAATTTTATATTTTTCATGTCGTATGTTTTTTAATTATTATTTACACTATTATAAATGAGAGTTAACCATTTCCGTTTCCTCCAGTACCTTTAGCTGGATTGTTCTGCGGATCCACATCTTCTCCATCACCGCCTTTTATAACTTTTTGAGCTTCTGTGCTTATTTTTTCTATTTCAAAATCTTTGATTTTCAGTGAATTATTTTTCATGTTTCTTTTTTTTTGGATTGCTTTTTATACTATTTACTATGTATTTTAATTTTGTAGAAAGAATTAACCATTTCCGTTTCCTCCAGTACCTTTTACAGGATTGTTTGTGTCAGTAGGTGGTGGTGTTTGGCTGTCATTACCTCCGCCTTTAATAGCTTGCTGTTGTTGTTTAGAAATTGTTTCTGTTTCAAAATTTTCTAATGTGAATGCTGAATTTTTCATGTCTTTTAATTTTTTTGGATTTAAATTTAATACGATTAATCTTTCATAAAATTTTTAAGCAATTTTGTCATATTGCGATGAAAAAGCGCTAAAAATTGGTTTACGTTAAGAATTTTGGGTTGTTATTTTACTTAAAAAAAACAATAAAATTGAACTTTATTTATAAGTTAAATCTTGTCAAATTATTTTTAAGCATTGCTTTTTTGGGGGGATTTTTGCTGCGAATTTGAGGTTGATTTTAGACTTTTTTTGAGTCATTTTAATCTCTTCTATTTTGTTTTTTCTTCTTCAAAACCATTCGATTTTGATACCATGTTTTTCATGTTTTTCGGTATTTAGATTATTGCTTTTCCAAAACTAGGCAAAAAGTAAAGCCGTTAATCGAAAATAGCCTTTCTGAGCTTTTTATACTAGATAATCAATCATAATATATTGTTTTACAGTAATTTATGTTGTGTACTATACTTGGTATAATTTATAAATTGTATGTGGTATAATTAATAAATTGTATATATGCATGCGATTTTTATCAATAAAAACTACAATATTTGCAGTGTAATTATGATTTAAAAACGATCAAAAGCGATGTTGAAACTGGTCCAAAAATTTCTACAAATTAATCGATACTCAGATATAAAAAATGAGTTCAAGGATCTGTTTTTGTCTCATCCCAATTATCCGAGTTTATTTGCGATTACAGATTCATTCGATTTGCTTTCTGTAGAGAATGCAGCAGTAAGAGTTTCGAAAGAGCAAATTGTAGATTTACCGTCTAATTTTTTGGCGTATTTTAAAGATGAATTGATATTGGTTGAAAAGACTAAAAGTGGTGTTCGAATTACGACTAACAAAAAAGGAACTCAAAAGTTATCTTATGATAAATTTCTTTTGGACTGGAATGGAGTAATTGTTGCTATTGAGCCAAATAATGTAGTTTCGAGAGATAATTTAAAAGTAGAATATAATTGGTTAAAATATTTTCTGCCTCTTGCCCTTCTTACAGGATTATCTTTTTTCTATAACGGCTTTGATTTATTTAGTACTATTTTTTTAGTAACATCAATATTGGGTTTAATCGTGAGCATATTTATTGTTCAGGAGAAATGGGGTGTTAAAAACACTGTAATTTCAAAATTTTGTAATTTAAGTTCTAACTCTTCTTGTCACTCAGTAATTAGTTTTAATGACGATATAGCAAATAGATGGTTGAGTTTTTCAGATTTACCATTGCTTTTCTTTAGTTCAAGCATTATTGCAATTTTGGTACAGCCATTGAGTTCAGCAGTTTTTGTTGGGTTTTTAAGTCTGTTGGCAATTCCAGTAGTAGTTTGTTCTATTTGGATTCAGAAATTTGAAATTCAAAAATGGTGTGTTATGTGTTTAGCAGTATCATTTTTAATTGTAGTTCAAAGTGTTTTATGGTTTTCATCAGACCTATTTACATTGAGCTTTAGTTTAAGTGCTATTTTTCCTTATGTATTTTCTTTATTGCTTTTAATCCCGATTTGGGCAGCAGTTAAAGTGATGATTAGAAAAATGCTCGATAATGAAAGTTCATTAAAAGAACTTAAAAAGTTTAAAAGAAATTATTCTTTATTAAACTTCTTGTCTAAGAAAGTAAAATACACAAAAGGATTTGAAGATTTAAGAGGGTTGAACTTTGGAAATAAAAATGCAGCCGTAAAGCTTTCTATTATACTAAGCCCAAGCTGCGGACACTGTTATAAAACTTTTCAGGAAGCTTTTGATCTAGTATTAAAGTTTCCGGATAAAATATATTTGAACGTTCTTTTTAATATTAATCCAGAAAACAACGACAATCCTTATAAGGCAGTTGTTGAAAGACTTTTAACTATTAATAGAACAACGCCTGGAAAAACAGTAGAGGCAATTTCTGATTGGTACATTAAGAGAATGGTTCATAAAAAATGGCTTAAAAAATGGCCTGTTGAGTCAGTGAGTATGATGATTAGTCAGGAAATTCAAAAACAATATGATTGGTGTTCAATGAATAATTTTAATTACACACCAGTTAAAATTGTAAACGAAAGGTTATTTCCAAATGAATATGAGCTGAATGAGTTAAAATACTTCTTGAACGATTTTGTCGATGAAGTTCAAATTTTAGAAAAAACAGCATAAAATGAAAACAGAATTTAAACTGTTTAAATAGAAATAATAACCCCTAAAACCTGCAGTTATGTTAAAGAATATTTTGAAGTTGAAAGGTGCAGTAGAATTATCTGCTAATGAGCAAAAAACAATAAACGGAAGTAACGCTCCTATTTGTGATGACGGATTTAAAGCTAAAAGATGTACAGAATTTGGAACAGTATCATCATATTGGGATTGTGTGCCAAATAATTATGTCGGAAGCTGTTAAGGAAATTTTTAAGCATCAAGTTTTTTACAGATTTGAGGCTTATACCCAGAAAACGTAAATAACCAATTATGTTAGAAAAGATTTTAAAAAGTAAAGAAACTAAAAAGCTGACAAAAAAAGAGCAGAAAAACATTTTGGCAGGTGAATATGCACTAGAACCAAATTGTAATAATCCTGCTGACGAAAAATATTATGCTTGCTAATTTGAATATTTAAATAGTAACAGAGACCAAAAACTCTGTTACTATTAAAAATGAGATTAAAGATGTTAAAGAAAATTTTAAATCTGAACGGTGCTCAAAGTATTAATAAAAATGAGCAGAAAACCATGAGAGGAGGAATTCCTGAGTGCTGGATTTATGCCTTAGAAGCTGGATGCATTTTAATTTCATCAGACGAAACTTGTCCTTTAAATACCACATCAGGTATTTGCGATACAAGTCGTCTTTGTTGTTGATTTTTTTAACTTTTTTAGAAGTAATACGATATAGCCTTATTTAGAATTTAGTCATGTTTTTTTTGAATGTATAGGCGCTCGATCGTGGAACATTGAGCAAATTCTCAGTATTGATGATTGGTACTGGGATTCTTAGGAGTTGGCCGCTGTGTTAATTTTAATTGGTTAGGGTAAACCGCGGCCATGTCCTAAAGAAATTGTGTTACTGGTAATTTTGTTTTTAAATACCCAAACAGAGAAGATTTATATCTTCTCTGTTTTTTTATGGATTAACAAGAATTTTTTTTCTTAAATTGGCCTTGAATAAATCAAATTGAAATTGAAAAAATTCACTCATTACAGACAAGCCGATCATAAAGATTGCGGACCGACATGTTTAAAGATAATAGCTAAATATTACGGTAAGACAATCAATATTCAGGAGTTGAGAGATTTTAGCGAAACAACTCGTGAAGGAAGTAATTTGCTTTTTTTGAGTGATGCTGCCGAGAAAATCGGTTTTAGGACTTTAGGGGTTAAATTGTCTGTAAAGAGAATAGAGGAAGCTCCGCTGCCATGTATTCTGCATTGGAATAAAGATCATTACGTTGTACTTTACAAAATAAAAAAAGGCAAATACTATATATCCGATCCCGCTTTTGGACTTTTAGAATATAACAAAGAAGATTTTGTTAAGTTCTGGATTGGTAATAACGCAGGCGACGAGACGAAGGAAGGAATTGCATTACTGATCGAAGCGACACCAAACTTTTTTCAATCTGATTTTGACAAAGAAGAAAATTCCGGTTTAGGATTTAAATTTCTTTTTAAATATTTATTTCAATACAAATCATTTCTTATACAGCTTGCAATTGGACTTGTAGCCAGCAGTCTGCTGCAGCTTATTTTTCCATTTTTAACCCAGAGTATAGTCGACGTCGGGATTCAGAATCAGAACATTCATTTTATCTATTTA
This sequence comes from Flavobacterium sp. Root935, assembly GCF_001429295.1. Lineage (GTDB taxonomy): Bacteria > Bacteroidota > Bacteroidia > Flavobacteriales > Flavobacteriaceae > Flavobacterium. Next base: position 830,801 of record NZ_LMJL01000007.1, read on the forward strand.
ATTCTTTTTGCAATGCTTTTTATTTTTGCAGGAAGGACTGGTTTGGAGTTAATTAGAAGCTGGATTTTACTCCATTTATCAACGAGAATCAATATTTCGTTAATTTCAGATTTCTTTATTAAATTAATGAATCTGCCTATTTCCTATTTTGATGTCCGCATGACAGGAGATATTATGCAGCGAATAAACGATCACCGCCGTATCGAGAGAATACTTACCACATCCTCTCTTAATGTGCTGTTTTCTGTAATAAATATGTTTATAATGGGAGCGGTTTTAGCCTATTTCAATCTGCAGATATTCTTAGTTTTCTTTTTAGGAAGCGTACTTTATTTTGCATGGATAACAATGTTCCTAAAAAGAAGAGAAGTTTTAGATTATAAACGTTTTGCAGAAGTTTCAAACGAACAGAGTAAAGTAATGGAGCTGATAAACGGCATGCAGGAAATAAAGCTTCATAATGCCGAAAAACAAAAACGCTGGGGCTGGGAGTATGTGCAGGCAAGACTTTTTAGGGTTTCAATAAAAGGCTTGGTTTTAGAACAGGCACAAACGATCGGTTCGTCGGTTATCAATGAGCTTAAAAACATTTTTATAATTCTTCTTTCTGCAAAACTTGTAATTGATGGATCCATTACATTAGGGATGATGCTCGCGATAAGCGCCATTGTTGGAAATTTAAATGGCCCAATTACTCAGTTAATAGAATTTGTTAGAGAATTGCAGGATGCTAAAATTTCACTTGCCAGATTATCCGAGATTCATCAAAAAGAAGATGAACTGCAGCAGGAAGTGCACCAGACAACTGAAGTGCCGAATGATGTTGATATTGAGATTAAAAATCTTTCGTATCGTTATTTAGGGTCGGATATTCCAGTATTGGATAATTTAAGTTTAATCATCCCGGCCAATAAAGTAACTGCAATTGTGGGTGTCAGCGGAAGCGGTAAAACAACCCTGATGAAACTGCTTTTGAAATTTTACGAACCCGAAAAAGGAGAGGTTTTAATTGGAAATGCACAGCTTAAAAATATATCTCAAAAAGCCTGGAGGTCAAATATTGGTGCTGTGATGCAGGAAGGCTTTATTTTTAGTGATACAATTGCTAATAATATTGCTTTTGGAGTAGACAGGATAGATAAAGAAAGATTAATCTACGCTTCAGATGTGGCAAATATTAAAGAATACATCAGCAGTCTGCCGTTGGGTTTTAATACTAAAATAGGAGCGGAAGGTATTGGAATGAGCACAGGCCAGAAGCAGCGACTTCTTATTGCCAGAGCTGTTTATAAAAACCCAGAAATACTTTTCTTTGATGAGGCTACTTCTGCATTAGATGCCAATAATGAGAAAGAAATAATGAAAAAATTAGATATTTTTTTCAAAGATAAAACGGTAATCGTAATTGCGCATCGATTGAGTACTGTTATGAATGCAGATCAGATTGTGGTTTTAGATAAAGGAAAAATTATCGAAATCGGAAGTCATTCAGCATTAGTAGAACAGAAGGGAAATTATTTTGAACTGGTTAGAAATCAACTGCAATTAGGAAATTAATCATGGCTGAAGATACATTTGAATTAAGAAGCGAAGAAGTTCAGGATATCCTGACCAAAGTACCGCATTGGATGATCCGATGGGGAACAGTGCTGATATTTGCCATAATTGTAATGCTGTTTTTTGTTTCCTGGTTTGTCAAATATCCAGATGTTGTGCATACCGAAATCGTAATTACCACTAATATTCCTCCTGAGAGAATTGTTTCGAAATCTTCTGGTCGTATTGAGGCAATTTTGGTAAAAAACAAAACTTTGGTTCCTAAAAACAGCACACTAGCCATCATTGAAAATACCGCTGACTACAAGGATGTTTTTTTATTAAAAAGCATTATAGATAGCTATGATATTAATGCTAAAAAAGCATTTCCGTTTGCGATGCTGAAAAATAAACAGCTAGGTGAAATAGAAAGTGCCTTTGCTGTTTTTCAGAAAGATTATCAGGCTCAGGAATTAAACGAAAACCTGCATCCTTTTGAAATTGAAAGCAGGGCGCAGAGCTCAGAGAAAATCCAGATCAAAGAAAGGCTGGATATTCTCCAGCAGCAAAAGGTAATTAATGAAAGTGAACTGGAACTGCAGAAAAATGAAATAGCGCGTTTTGAAGTTTTATTCAATAAAGGAATTATTTCTGCTCAGGAAATGGAATTGAAGAAACTGGGTTATCTTCAGGCAATGAAGAGTTATAAAAGCCTTTTAACCTCGATTTCCCAATTAAGGTCCTCTTTGATCGACAATACAAAATCGAGCCAAAATTCGCACATAAACAGCACAAAAGAGGAGGTTAATCTTGGAAGAAGTATGGCGCAGTCATTTTATCAGCTGAAAAAAGTGATAAAAGACTGGGAACTGGCTTATACATTAAAATCTTCTGTAAGCGGGGTTGTTACTTTTCTGCAGGTTTGGAACGAAAATCAGACTATAAATGTGGGGGATAATGTTTTCTCTATAATTCCAGATGCTAAAAACAGTTTTGTTGGAAAAGTAAAAGCTCCTGCTCTGAATTCAGGAAAAATAAAAGTAGGGCAGAGAGTCAATATCCGGCTGGCCAATTATCCTGATAGAGAGTTTGGTGTATTGAAAGGTGAAATCAAAAATATTTCGTTAGTGCCCGATAAAGATGGAAACTTATTGCTGGACGTCGCACTTCCAAACGGCTTAAAAACATCCTATAATAAACAAATTATTTTCCAGCAGGAAATGAAAGGAACTGCCGAAATTGTGACAGAAGATTTACGATTAATTGAAAGAATCTTGTATCAATTTAAAAGTATATTTGAACAAGTTTAGAATTTCAAATAAAAATCCTTAGTTAGTTCGATATATTCTGGAGTATAAACATGTCTGTCGATTTCGATAACTAATTCATCGATTTCAATTGTGGAAACTTCATTGCGGCTAAAAGCCAGTAAACTTCGCTTGATTTCTGATTTTGGAGTGCCTTTTACTCTTGTGATTTTTATTGGGTACAATTCAGCTTTTTTTGCTAAAGCGATGAATTTTTCTTCTTCTTTAAAAGGAATAATTATAGCAAGTATTCCGTTTTCTGAAAGCAATAAATCTGCAGCTTCGACGATTTCTTCAAAAGGCATTGCATCTTGAAAACGTGCTAAATCTCTCTGTTCATTCTCTGTTTTGTAATCTTCAGCATAAAAAGGAGGATTCGAAACAATCAAATCATATTCGTCTTCAGGTTCTTCGATAAATTCGTCTAAACCAGCATGAAAGCAAAATAAACGATCTCCCCAAGGAGAACTTTCAAAATTTTCAACGGCTTGTTCGTAAGCATCTTCATCAATTTCAAGAGCATCGATTTGTTCTGCATGAGTGCGCTGAGCCAGCATCAAAGCTATAATTCCTGTTCCTGCACCAATATCCAAAATACTAAACGGATTGTGATTTATTGGAGCCCAAGAACCCAATATAACGCCGTCTGTACCAACTTTCATTGCACAACGATCTTGATTAATGGTAAATTGCTTAAATGAAAACATAAGTGAAAAATTCCAATTTTTTTTTAAATTCCAAATTCCAACCAAATAGTGTAAATTCCAAAAACGAAATTCTCAAACCAATTGAAAGCAGTAAATCAGTATGATTTATTGTTGGTAAAAGTAAGATTAAAATCTTAATAATTATTTTGAAGTTTTCGTGATTATTGCTGATAAAATTTTACGCAATTCTTCTACCTCAAATAATAAAGAATCAGAAATCATTCTTTGATCAGGGTTGAGTTCGTGTAATAAGCGCAGCCAGAATTTAGATTCTTTGGCTTCTTTTCGGGATATTTTAAGTCTAAATATTAAATCTTTATCACCTAATTTTTCATTCGCTTCAATGTAGTTTGCTCCCACAGAACCAGACGATCTTATTAATTGTTTGCCGTCTTCAATATTGGATGTTGTTTTCGATAAAGTTCTAATATATGTTCGACATTCTTTTGCAAACAAGAAAGTCCTCTCTTCTAAATCATAAGGTTTGTTCATAAAATAAAATAAATTCCAATTTTTAATCTCAATAGCTGGATTTCAAAAATAAGCATTTATTTTTTATGAGTTTTTTCTTTCAAAAAAACATTAAAGAATAATTTTTATAGCAATTTAGAATTTGGAATTTCCTTCCGTTTGGAATTTGGAATTTAAAAAAAAATTGAAATTTAAAACTAAAGGTACATCTCCACAAGACCTTCTGGAAGATCCATGATTACTTTTTTGTTGTCGCGGTCAATCTTTACCAAGAAATGGTCGATCATTGGAACTAAGATTTCCACTTCACCATTTAAAACTTCAAAAAGTGGTTGAGCAGTTGAGTCATTAATAGAAGTTATTTTTCCGAAAACACCTAAACGTTTGTCTTCGATTTCAAAACCAATAACTTCGTGGAAATAAAATTTGTTACCTGTAAGTTTTGGTAACATGGTTAAAGGAAGATAAATCGCGTTGCCAACTAGGGCATCTGCTTCTTCCTCTGTATTTACATCTTCAAAACGAACTCTTAGAAAGTCGTTTTTATGTAAAGAACTTGTTTCAATAAAAAAAGGAACCAAGTGTTTGTTGTGTTCAACAAACACTGATTCCAGATTTTCGTATAACTCAGGTTCATCCGTATCTAAATAGATTAGGACTTCACCTTTGAAACTAAATTTTTTAGCGATTTTACCTAAATAAAAACATTCTTCTTTACGCATTCTCGCTAAGTAAAATTATGCTTCAGTTGTTTCGTTATTCTCTTCAGCAGCAGGAGCTTCTTCAGTTGCAGCTTCAACTTCAGCAACTTCTTCTTCTTCAACTGCAGGAGTTGCAGCAGCGATAGCATCAGCTTCAGCCTGAGCTGCAGCAGCTAAACGTTTAGCATTAACTTCTTGTTCAGCTTTTAAAGCTTTAGCTTTAACATCAGCTTGTGCTTTTGATAAACCATCTTTTTTAGCATCAACTTTTCCAGCTTTAGCCTCTAACCAAGCAGCTAATTTAGCGTCAGCTTGCTCTTGAGTTAAAGCTCCTTTACGGATACCTCCATCAAGGTGGTGTTTCAATAAAGCACCTTTGTAAGAAAGGATTGCTCTAGCAGTATCAGTTGGTTGAGCACCATTGTGTAACCATTTAACTGCGCTGTCAAGGTCTAACTCAACAGTTGCTGGGTTTGTGTTTGGATTGTAAGTACCGATTTTCTCTAAGTATTTACCATCTCTTTTTGAGCGTGCATCTGCAGCTACAACCCAGTAAAAAGGTTTTCCTTTTTTACCGTGTCTTTGTAATCTAATTTTTACTGACATAATCTTATGATTAAATTTTGAGGTACTCGACCTCTGTTAATTAAGGGCGCAAAGATATAATTTTTTTATCAATAATGCGTTTCAAAAAGTATTAAATATCTTTAAGATAAATTTTTACCATTTTTTTGGCTGTTTTTGCTTTTCCTTTCAAACGTTTATTAATTGTAATGCGGTATTTTTGTGCCAAATTCATCCTAAGAATATGAAAAAATACTTTTACTTTTTACCACTTATATTTTTACTAACATCATGCACAGAGGATATTAGGTTTAATAATCCTGCTTTTCAAACTTTAAAAGATAATGTTTTTTGGAGGGCTCAGAGCTATAAGTCGGGAACAGAAACAACTGGAATTTTTGTTGTTGAAGGTTCTTTGGGTTATGAAAAAATAAGTTTTCAGCTCCCTGCACCATCTCAAAAAACATATATTTTGGGTGTAGATGATGTTACAAAAGCGACATTTAAAAATACTTATCCAGGACAAGAAGAAGAATTTACTACTGGAGAAGGCAAAGGCAGTGGGCAAATTATAGTTACAGAATACAATACTATTGATAAGACAATTTCGGGTACATTTAAATTTACAGCCATTAATGTAAATAATGGTGCTGAAAAAAAAGAAATACATTTTACAGAAGGTGTTTTCTATAAAATCCCCGTTGAACTAGATACTAAATTTACCATAGATTAAGGTTTTTGAGGCTTTTTAGGTTTTAAAATCAAAATAAAAACATAAATAAACTAATATATAGTAGATTACAGAATAATAAGAGTACATTTGCTTATTATTATAAATAAATATCTATGAATATTTTTGTTGGAAGCCTTCCATTCAGTATTGAGGAAGCAGATTTAAGAGAGTCTTTTGAGGCTTATGGAACAGTTGACTCTGTTAAAATTATTACTGATAAATTTACTGGAAGAAGTAAAGGCTTTGGTTTTGTTGAAATGCCAAATGATAGCGAAGCTCAGAAAGCTATCGACGAATTGAACGGTGCTGTTGTTTCAGGACGTACAATCGTTGTTAATAAGTCTGAGCCAAAACCAGAAGGCGAAAGAAGAAGTTTTAATAACAACCGTGGAGGAGACTCTCGTGGAAGTTATGGAAACAACCGTGGAGGAAATGACCGCGGAAACAGAGGAGGATATTAATATTTTTTTTCTACAATATAAAAGGGATCAACGCAAGTTGATCCCTTTTTTTGTTTAAAGTTTCAGGTTTCAAGTTCGAGCAACTTGGAACTTTAAACCTGAAACAAAAATTAACTAATTATACATTCGCAGCTAACCAGTCACCAACTTCTTTAGTGCCGTATGCTTTGCCTCCATTGGCTAAATCTTCGGTAACTACTCCAGCTTCTAGAGCCTTGTTTACTGCATCTCTCATTGCTTTCCCTTCTTCCATCAATCCGAAATTTTCGAACATCATAGCAGCAGATAAAATAGTAGCCATTGGGTTTGCTATGTTTAATCCTGTAGCTTGCGGGTAAGAACCGTGAATAGGTTCAAACAAAGATACTTCAGCTCCCATAGAAGCAGAAGGCATTAATCCCATTGAGCCAGAAATTACAGAAGCTTCATCTGTTAAAATATCTCCAAATAAGTTTTCAGTAATCAATACATCATAAGAGTTTGGCCATTGTACTAAACGCATAGCAACCGCATCAACAAATTCGTAGCTCACTTCAACTTCTGGATAATCTTTTTCCATTGCCTGAACTGTTTCTCTCCATAAACGTGAAGTTTCTAGAACGTTAGCTTTGTCAACGCAGCATAATTTTTTAGAACGTGTCATTGCTAATTCGAAACCTTTTTTAGCCAAACGCTGCACTTCAGCTCTTGTGTAAACACAGTTGTCAAATGCAGTATCGCCATTGTCTCTTCTTCCTTTTTCACCAAAGTAAATACCGCCAGTTAATTCTCTTAAGAAAACTAAGTCAGTTCCTTCGATTCTTTCTCTTTTTAATGGAGATTTATCTAATAACGAAGGGAATGTAAAAGTTGGTCTCACGTTTGCGAACAAACCTAACGCTTTACGCATTTTTAACAAACCTTGTTCTGGTCTTACAGGTGCAGAAGGATCATTATCGTATTTAGGGTGGCCGATTGCTCCAAAAAGAACTGCATCAGCATTTTTGCAAATCTCGTGTGTTGCATCTGGATAAGGTTCGCCTACTGCATCAATTGCAGCAGCTCCAGTTAAAGCTGGTTTCCAAGTGATTTCATGTCCGAATTTTTTTGCAATAGCATCAGATACTTTTACAGCTTCATTTATTACTTCTGGTCCGATTCCGTCTCCAGCTAAAAGGGCTATGTTTAATTTCATTCTATGTGTTATTTAAGATTCTAAGGTTCTGAGTTGCTAAGATTCTAAGGTTTTATTTTTAGTGACTTAGTTTTTTTTAAAAGGTTCTAAGGTTCTGAGTTGTTAAGATTCTAAGGTCAAAGAAAAAATCTTAGTAACTTAGAATCTTAGTCTCTTAGCACCTTAGGCTATTACGTTAAGCATTTTCTGCGTTGCAATAATCGCGGCAACGGTTTGATCAGAGTCTAATCCGCGGGTTTTGAATTCTTTTCCGTTATTTACCCATGTAATGATGGTTTCGCACAACGCATCAGAACTACTTCCTGGCGGGATTCTTACTGCATAATCAATTAATTTTGGGAGCGTTAATTTTTTGCTTTTATAGATTTTGGATAAAGCATTCATAAAAGCATCAAACTGACCGTCGCCCTGCGCATTTTCTTCGATGATTTCTTCGCCAAATTTTAAACACAAAGTGGTTGACGGACGCATTCCCTTTGAGTGTACTAATATATAGGACTCAATTTTTATTTTTTCTTCGTAAGTATGACTGTCCAAAACATCTGAAATAATGTATGGAAGGTCTTCCTTAGTTACAGTTTCTTTTTTGTCGCCCAATTCGATAATTCTTTGGGTAACCAATTTTAGATCTTCATTGTTTAGTTTTAAACCTAATTCCTGAAGATTTTTTTCGATATTGGCTTTTCCAGAAGTTTTTCCGAGAGCATATTTTCTTTTTCTTCCAAAACGTTCTGGAAGTAAATCATTAAAATATAAATTGTTTTTATTGTCTCCATCGGCGTGTATTCCAGCTGTTTGTGTAAAAACATTATCGCCGACAATTGGCTTATTGGCAGGAATTCTATAACCAGTAAAAGTTTCCACTAATTTACTGACAGTGTATAAAGATGTCTCTTTAATATTAATGCTTACTTCTGGCAGATAATCGTTTATAACAGCAACAGTACTTTCAAGGGGTGCGTTTCCAGCACGTTCTCCCATTCCGTTTACCGTAACGTGAAGTCCGTTTACTCCAGCTTTTATGGCTTCCATAACATTAGCGATACTTAAATCGTAGTCGTTATGAGCATGAAAATCAAAATGAATTTGAGGATATTTTGCTCTAATTTTCGAAATAAATTCAAAAGTCAAAGACGGAATTAAAACTCCTAAAGTATCGGGAAGTAAAATTCTTTTTACGGGCTGCGTTGCTAGAAAATCCAGAAACTGAAAAACATATTCAGGAGAATTTCGCATTCCGTTGCTCCAGTCTTCCAGATAAACATTCGTTTCAATATTGTTTTCTTTAGCTAAAGCTATGATTTGAGCGATTTCAGAAAAATGCTGTTCTGGTGTCTTTTTTAATTGATGTGTTAAGTGGTTCATTGAACCTTTTGTTAACAAATTCTGCACTTTAGCGCCGGCTTTTTTCATCCAATCAATTGAAACACCTCCGTCAACAAATGAAAGCACTTCGATTCTGTCAATATAACCGCGTTCTTCAGCCCACGAAGTAATGCCTTTTACAGCTTGAAATTCTCCTTCGCTTACGCGTGCTGAAGCAATTTCGATTCTATCAATATTTAGTTCTTCCAGCAATAATTGCGCAATGGTTAGTTTTTCTGCAGCAGAAAAAGATACTCCTGAGGTTTGTTCACCATCACGAAGCGTCGTATCCATTATTTCAATTTTTCTTTTTTCCATATTGATGTTTCTAACGGGTCGAATATTATTAATATCCTATTTAATTTTGATGCTGATTTTACGGATTCGCTTTGCGAAGACGCTGATAAAACGGATTTTTTTATATTGAATAGAATAAAATCCGTGGCAATTCGCGCTTTTGTGAAAGGAAATCAGTTTCATCCGCGTCCTATTATTCTAGAAAGACCCGACTGGTCTTTGAAACCTGTCGGGTCTAATATCCTGAATGAGATTTCTATTTAGTAAGGAAGTTTATCAGCGAAAGCTTTAATATCTTCTTTCATATCTTGTAAATAATCAATGTCATCAAAGCCATTAATCATGTTGTTCTTTTTGTATCCGTTGATAGCAAAAGATTCTTGCTGACCAGTTGACAATAAAGTAATAGTCTGTTCTGGTAGATTGATTTCTAATTCCGTTTTAGGATCAGCTTCAATAGCTTTGAAGATATTTTCCAAAAACTCTGGGCTGATTTGTACTGGTAAAACTCCAATATTCAAACAGTTTCCTTTAAAGATATCAGCAAAGAAACTAGAAACTACAGCTCTAAATCCGTAATCGTAAACTGCCCAAGCAGCATGCTCTCTAGAAGATCCTGAACCGAAGTTTTTTCCTCCCACAAGGATTTTTCCAGAGTAAGTTGAATCATTTAAAACGAAATCTGCTTTTGGAGTATCGTCTCCGTTGTATCTCCAGTCTCTAAAAAGATTGTCTCCAAAACCTTCACGTTTTGTAGCTTTTAAGAAACGAGCTGGAATAATTTGATCTGTATCTACGTTTTCAATTGGCAGCGGCACTGCACTGCTGGTAAGTATATTAAATTTATCGTATGCCATTTGATTTTTGATTTTAGATTAACGATTTCTGATTTTAGATTTATTGCTAGAACGTAAAATTGTAATCGTTAAATTTTTTTGTAAAATGTAAATTGAAATTTTAGAAGATTTTTTAATGAAGTGTGCCGAAATCTTAAATCAGAAATCGTTAATCTTCATTCATAAATCTTTAAAAAAGCTCTCTCGGATCTGTTAGTTTTCCTGTAACCGCAGCTGCAGCAGCCATAATTGGACTTGCAAGAAGTGTTCTTGATCCAGGACCTTGACGGCCTTCAAAGTTTCTGTTTGAAGTACTCACTGCATATTTCCCAGCAGGAACTTTATCATCGTTCATTGCTAGACAAGCAGAACAACCCGGCTGGCGTAATACGAAACCAGCTTCTGTCAAAATATCTAAAATTCCTTCTTCTTTAATCTGCGCTTCAACAACGTGAGAACCTGGAACTAACCAAGCGGTAACATTATCTGCTTTTTTTCTTCCTTTTACAATTTCAGCGAAAGCTCTAAAATCTTCAATACGTCCGTTTGTACAACTTCCTAAGAAAACATAATCAATTGGTTTTCCAATCATCACATCATCTTCGTGGAAGCCCATATAAGCTAAAGATTTTTTGTAAGTTTCCTCACCGCCTTCAACTTGGTTGGCATTCGGAATATGTTTTGTAATACCAATTCCCATTCCAGGGTTAGTACCATAAGTAATCATTGGTTCGATATCTTCCGCTTTAATGTTTAATTCGGCATCAAAAACAGCATCAGCATCCGTTTTAAGAGTTTTCCAATATTCAACAGCTTTTGTCCAAGCTTCACCTTTTGGAGCATATAATCTTCCTTCAAGGAAATCGAAAGTAGTTTGGTCAGGAGCGATCATTCCGCCGCGAGCACCCATTTCGATACTTAAATTACAAACTGTCATACGACCTTCCATAGTCATGTTTTCAAAAACATCACCAGCATATTCAACAAAATATCCTGTTCCTCCGGAAGTAGTTAATTGAGCGATAATATAAAGTGCAACGTCTTTTGGACCAACACCTTTGCTTAATTGACCGTTTACGTTAATACGCATTTTCTTTGGTTTAGGCTGCATAATACATTGAGTAGAAAGCACCATTTCAACCTCAGAAGTTCCGATACCAAAAGCAATAGCTCCAAAAGCACCGTGAGTAGATGTATGCGAATCCCCGCATACAATAGTAGCACCTGGCAAAGTAATTCCGTTTTCAGGACCAACTACGTGTACAATTCCATTTTTTTGATGACCTAATCCCCAGTGAGAAATTCCGTATTCGATTGCATTGTCTTCAAGAGCTTTAAGCTGATTAGCAGAAAGCGGATCCTGAACTGGTAAATGTTGGTTTATGGTTGGTGTATTGTGGTCTGCAGTTGCAAAAGTACGTTCTGGATATAATACGTTAACGCCTCTTGATTTTAATCCTAAAAAAGCAACAGGACTCGTAACTTCGTGAATGAAATGGCGGTCAATAAAAAACACATCTGGTCCATCTTCAATTTTACGCACTACATGTGAATCCCATACTTTGTCAAATAATGTCTTACTCATTTTTATTTTTTTTAATTGTAATTTCTATAACCACAGCAATCTCCTGTTCATTATAATAGCAAAACAAAAGTAAAAAAAGATAGAAAAGCGTCAATTTCAATATTTCATTATATACGATACCCAAATTAAATTACAAATTGCGAAACTGCTTTTATGCATTAAAATTTGAAAGAAAAATGATAAAGAAATTGATTTTGATTTTCTTTTTCGGCTTTAATTTTCCTTGTTTGTTTTTTGTTTTAATAGTTTGCAAATTTATCTCAAAATCGCTATAAAATATAAGGATTTAATTAAAAAAATCTAACAAAATGAATAAAAATAGTAATAATTGTTAGTTTTGATTTCTGTATGCAAACTATGCTTTTGCGGTTTTTTAAAGCTTTTAAAGGAGTTTTATGGACATTATTTAGATTCAATAAAGTATCAAAATACTACGACATCCAAGAAGTATATTTTTATAAAATTTTATGTTTTTTTAGTCAAAAAGGGAATTTTTGCTGCTAATAATTTTGAAAACTAGTTCAATGAATTTTTAAATTCGAGAGGAGTAAGGTTTGTTTTCTTTTTAAATAATTTACTAAACGACTGTGGATATTCAAAACCCAGTTGATACGCAATTTCTGCGACTGAAAGATCGGTAGTAATTAGGAAATCCTTTGATTTTTCAATTAGTTTTGAATGAATGTGCTGCTGTGTATTCTGTCCGGTTAAATTGCGGAGCATGTCACTTAGATAGTGAGTAGACACGTTAATTTTGGAGGCAAGAAAATCTACTGTTGGTAAACCGTCTTTTAGGGTTTCGGCATTATTTATATAATTATCCAGCGTTTCTTCAACTTTGATTAATAAGTCATGACTGATTGTTTTTCTGGTAATAAATTGACGTTTATAAAAACGATTACTGTAATTCAGCAAAACATCAATATAGGAAACAATTACATCCTGGCTCATTTCGTCTATAGCGTTCCGAAGTTCAGTGTCAATACTGTTTAATAAACCTATAATAATTGTTTTTTCGCTGTCAGAAAGATGCAGTGCTTCGTTGGTGTCATAAGAAAAGAAACCATATTTCTTGATGTTTTTCCCTAAAGGATAATTTCGAATAAAATCTGGATGAAAAAGCAGCGTATAACCGCCATATTCAGCACCTTCTTCATTTTCGGTAAAGATTAGCTGATTGGGAGAAGAAAATAGTAATCCGCCTTCATTAAAATCATAAAAACCTTGTCCGTAACCCATTTTTCCATTGGTAGAAAATTTATAAGAGATCTTATAAAGATCAAGTAAAAAGGCATAGTTTGCCAAATCTTCACTTATAACCAATTGTGTATTGTCTATTAAACTCACCATCGGATGAAGAGGTTTTTGCAGTTTAAGCAGGTCATGAAACTGCGATATAGAGGAAATCTTTGCAGGGTTATTTTTTTTCTTTTCCATAATATAAAAATATAAAATATGACATTAAAAGACTAATGAGGCTTTCCGAAAAGTATTAAACAAGCTCTTTGATTTATGAAACATCAGCTTCGGAGAAGCGAAATATTTTTAATACTGTTGTATTTCGCTCCGCTGGAGCTTAATAAAAAGAACGTAAAATACTTTTTGGATTGCCTCATCAGGAATTATTATGCTTCAAAAAACTGTTTTCCAAATGCAGTACGAAAAACTTCGTCGCCTTGTTCCAATCTTTGCTGGTACAGTGCTTTAGCATCTTCTCCGGCTACATATCTTAATTTAGTTTTTCCGTCTGTAGCGGCTTCGTAAACTACATCTGCAATTTGTTCTGCAGTTGATGCCATTTCAAACATTGCATCTACATTTTTAAACATTTTGTCTGCCATTGCCTGATATTCAGGTTTAACTCCGGTGTCAAGAGAACCATGAAGAAATTCTGTTTTGATTCCTCCTGGAGAAACTGTTTTAATATTTATTCCAAATGGATTTAATTCATAAGCCATGCTTTCGCTCCAGCCTTCTAACCCCCATTTTGTTGCGTGATAAATTGATCCTAAAGGAAAAGAAATCAATCCGCCAATTGAAGTTGTTGAAATAAATAATCCGCTTTTTCTTTCTCTGAAATACGGGATAAAAGCATTTGTAACACGAATTACTCCCAATAAATTAGTATTCAATTGTTTTGTGATCTGATCATCTGAAAAGCTTTCTAGAGGGCCAATTAACCCATAACCAGCATTGTTAAAGACAATATCGATGTCACTAATTTCAAGTGCTTTTTGAACTGTATTTTGTATTTGATCGTAATCTGTAACGTCTAACGGTAATAGCGTTACGTTCTTTAAATTAGAAAGTTCTGTTTCTTTTTCTGGAGTTCTCATAGTTGCAATTACATTCCATCCTTTTTCGTGGAATAATTTTGCTGTTGCTTTTCCTAAACCTGATGATGCACCTGTGATAAAAATTGTTTTCATGATTATTATTTTTTAATTGTTATAATTTGATGAAGCAAAGTTCAGGATACATCACAGTTTAAAAGTGTTCATTTTGGTGTAATGAGTGTTCAAAATGAATAATCGATGATTTAACGTAAAATTATAACGCGGATGACACGGATTTGCTTTGCAAAAACGCTGATTAAAACGGATTTTGTATTTTATCTGAAAAATCCGTTTTAATCAGCGTCTTCGTGATAACGAATCCGTATCATCCGCGTTGAAATCTATATTTTGAGTTTTTTAAGAATTACATTTTACAAGGTGTTAAAAATGCTTTTGTTAACAACTTTAGCTTCTTTATTTCTGTAAAAAAAGCGTAAATTTGAACTTCTTCCATTTTTCATTTCGCATTTTGTTATGTTTCATGTTGTCAATGTTTTGCAATGTGTAGGATTTGAAATTTTGGAGCTTTAAAATTTGATTTTTACAACTCTATGTATTTAATATTCGATACCGAAACAACCGGATTACCAAAACGATGGGATGCCCCGATAACCGATTCTGATAACTGGCCCCGCTGTATACAGATCGCTTGGCAGCTTCATGACGAAATGGGACAGCTTATTGAGCATCAGGATTATTTGGTAAAACCAGAAGGATTTAATATTCCGTATGATGCCGAACGTATTCACGGAATCTCGACTGAATTGGCTGAAGCCGATGGAATCTCTTTGGCCGAAGTTTTAGAAAAATTCAACATCGCTTTAAGCAAAACCAAATTTATCGTTGGTCAGAATTTAGGTTTCGACGTTAATATTATGGGAGCTGAATTTCACAGAATGGGTGTGGATTCTCCTATGGGTACAATGCCGGTTTTGGATACATGTACAGAAGTTACGGCTTCGTTATTGCAGCTTCCTGGAGGTCGTGGAGGAAAATTCAAACTTCCAACCTTAACAGAATTACACAGTTATCTTTTCAATCAGCCATTCGCGGAAGCGCACAACGCAACTGCCGACGTTGAGGCAACTACGCGTTGTTTCTTGGAATTGGTAAGAAGAGAAGTTTTTACCAAAGAAGAATTAGACGTTCCGAAGGAATATTTTAAAGAATTTCAAGATAGAAATCCGCAGGAATTTAAACTGATTGGTTTAAAGCATATCAATTTAAAAGCGGCTTCTGAAAAAGTTAGGGAACAAATCAAAGCTTTACAAGTTGATGATACTCCAACTGTAGTTTCAGAATCTGATAAAGCAGATTTTAAAGCAGCAAAATTTGCTCATTTACACAATCATACACAGTTTTCGGTTCTGCAGTCCACTATCGGAATCGGAAATATTGTTGCGGCTGCAGCCAAAAACGGAATGCCTGCAGTTGCCATGACGGATACCGGAAACATGATGGGAGCTTTTCACTTTGTGAGCGCCGTTATGAACCATAACAAAGCAGCATCTGGAAAAAACAAAGCTCTGGTTGAAGCGGGAGAAGAGCCAACAGAAACTGAGGTAAAACCAATTGTTGGCTGTGAATTTAATATCTGTGAAAATCATTTAGATAAAAGCAAAAAAGACAACGGTTATCAGGTTGTTTTACTGGCGAAAAATAAAGCTGGTTACCATAATCTGGCGAAAATGGCTTCGATTGCTTACACGGAGGGATTTTATTATGTTCCGAGAATTGACCGAAAAATTGTGGAGCAATATAAAGCAGATATCATGGTCTTGTCTGGGAATTTATACGGAGAAATTCCGAGTAAAATCTTGAATATTGGTGAAAATCAAGCAGAAGAAGCTTTAATTTGGTGGAAAGAACAATTTGGCGAAGATTTCTATTTAGAGGTAATGCGCCACAATCAGGAAGATGAAAATCGCGTAAACAAAACCCTGATTGAGTTTTCACAAAAGCATAATGTCAAATTAATTGCGACCAACAATACTTATTATTTAAACAAAGAAGATGCCAATGCCCACGATATTTTACTTTGTGTAAAAGACGGTGAAAAGCAGGCAACACCTATTGGACGCGGTCGAGGATATCGCTACGGACTTCCAAATCAGGAATATTATTTCAAGTCGGAAGAAGAGATGAAAAAACTCTTTGCCGATTTGCCAGAAGCGATTATCAATATTCAGGAAATTATAGATAAGGTTGAAGGATATTCTCTTTATCGAGATGTATTGCTTCCGAAATTTGATATTCCAGAAGAATTTATGGTTCCCGAAGATGAAGCAGACGGCGGTGTTAGAGGGGAAAATAAATACCTGCGACACCTTACTATGGAAGGTGCCAAAAGAAGATATGGCGAAATTACAGAATCGATTCAGGAACGTTTGGATTTTGAATTATTAACGATTTCGAATTCTGGATATCCAGGTTACTTTTTGATCGTTCAGGATTTCATTGCCGAAGCCAGAAAAATGGACGTATCGGTAGGGCCAGGTCGTGGATCTGCCGCGGGTTCTGCCGTTGCGTACTGCCTCGGAATCACCAATATTGACCCTATTAAATACGACTTACTTTTTGAGCGTTTCCTTAATCCTGACCGTGTATCGATGCCCGATATTGATATCGATTTTGATGACGAGGGTCGTGGACGTGTAATGGATTACGTAATCAATAAATACGGACAAAAACAGGTGGCGCAGATTATCACTTATGGTAAAATGGCAACCAAATCGGCAATTCGTGATACCGCCCGTGTACTGGATTTACCTTTGTTCGAAGCCGACAGAATTGCCAAACTGATTCCGGGAATGATGCCGTCAAAATGGAATTTGGCGCGTTTTATTTCTGAAAGTGAAGAAGAGGTAAAAAAAGCACTTCGTTCTGACGAATTTGATAATGTAAAAGAATTAATCGCGATTGCCAATGAAGATGATTTGGCAGGAGAAACCATTCAGCAGGCAAAAATCCTGGAAGGATCAATGCGTAATACTGGAATTCACGCCTGCGGGGTAATCATTACGCCGTCGGATATTACGAATTATGTTCCCGTTACTACCGCAAAAGATTCTGATTTATATGTAACCCAGTTTGATAACTCGGTTGCAGAAAGTGCCGGGCTGCTTAAAATGGACTTCTTGGGTCTGAAGACCCTTACGCTGATAAAAGATACCGTTAAACTGGTAAAATATAGAACAGGAATTGATTTAGATCCAGATAATTTCCCGATTGATGATGAAGAAACGTATGCGCTTTTCCAAAGAGGTGAAACGGTAGGTATTTTCCAATACGAGTCACCTGGAATGCAGAAATACATGAAAGATCTGAAACCAACAGTTTTTGGAGATTTAATTGCGATGAATGCACTTTATCGTCCAGGACCTTTGGAGTATATTCCGTCTTTCGTTCGAAGAAAAAATGGTGACGAAGAAATTAAATACGACTTAGATGCCTGTGCCGAATATTTGTCTGAAACCTACGGAATTACAGTTTATCAAGAGCAGGTAATGCTTTTGTCTCAGTCTTTGGCAGGATTTACAAAGGGTGAGGCCGACGTTTTGCGTAAAGCGATGGGTAAGAAACAAAAAGACGTACTAGATAAAATGAAGCCGAAGTTTGTCGAACAAGCTGCTGCTAAAGGTCACGATGCTAAAATTCTAGAGAAAATCTGGAAAGACTGGGAAGCTTTTGCGAGTTACGCCTTCAACAAATCGCACTCGACTTGTTATGCTTGGATTGCGTATCAAACGGCTTATTTGAAAGCGCATTATCCTGCAGAATATATGGCAGCGGTACTTTCGAATAATATGAATGATATTAAACAAGTGTCATTTTTCATGGAAGAATGTAAGCGTATGGGATTACAGGTTTTGGGTCCCTGTGTAAATGAATCGTATTATAAATTTACGGTAAATGATGAATATGCTGTTCGTTTCGGAATGGGAGCGATTAAAGGTGTTGGTTCTGGAGCCGTTGAAACTATTGTAGCCAACAGAAAAGACGGAAGATACAAATCGATTTTTGATTTGGCGAAGCGAATTGATTTGCGTGCTGCCAATAAAAAAGCGATTGAGAATTTAGCTCTTGCCGGTGGTTTTGATTCATTTGAAGGAACAACCAGAGCGCAGTATTTTCATGACGATGGCGACGGAATTACATTCTACGAAAAAGCAATGCGTTATGGATCGAAGTTTCAGGAAAATGAAAATTCCTCTCAGGTAAGTTTATTTGGGGAAACCAGCGAAGTACAAATTGCAGAACCAGTTGTGCCTCCATGCGAGGACTGGAGTACAATGGAAAAACTGGCCAAAGAAAAAGAAGTTGTCGGAATTTATATTTCTGGACATCCTCTGGACGATTTTAGATTTGAAATGAAATACTTCTGTAATGCCCGATTAGAAGCATTAAAAAGTATGAATGAATATGTGGGTAAAAATTTGAACTTCGCCGGAATCATTAATAACGTACAGCACCGTGTAGCTAAAAATGGAAAAGGATGGGCAGTATTCAACTTAGAAGGATATGACGAAAGTTATGAGTTTAAAATTTTTGGTGAAGAATATTTAAAATTCCGTCATTTCCTGATTCAGAATAATTTTGCCTACATAAAGATATTGATAAAAGACGGTTGGGTAAATCATGACACAGGTAAAAAATCTGAACCGAGGATGCAGTTTGTAGAGATACGACAACTGCAGGATATTTTAGAAGCTTTTGCTAAGAAATTAATTGTCCTATTAAATATTAAAGATATTCAGGCAGAATTTATTCATAAGCTGAGTCATTTGTTTAACGAGAACAAGGGAGATAATTCTGTGACTTTTGAAATCATGGAATTAGAAAAGATAAAACGATTAGTTGAGGTAGAAACACCAACAGATTTTGAACCCGATGATGCCGTTTTTGAAGATGAAAATGAAAACGAAGATGAAGTACTTGAAAGTACAAAAGTGCAAGAGGTAAATGAGGTTGAAGAAATAAAAGTCGTGACGAAATTAACTATGCCAAGTCGTCGTTTAAAAGTGAGAATTTCAACTGAATTATTGCAGGAATTGGAGAAAATGCAGATCAATTTTAAATTGAACTAAAAAATTAACAGTTAAAATTTAACCAAATGTTAAATTTTTTAGTTAAAAATATGCATGCATAATACTTTTTTAGTAATATTGCCCAAAATTACAACGTTTTCGTGCCAAGTCTAACTTTACAAACTATAAGAATATGTTAAAATACTCTAAGTTTGTATTAATCAATTAAATCAGAATTATGAAAAAGAACCTATTTTTATTAGGATTATTAGTTTGCTCTATGGCCACAATGGCGCAAACAGAAAAAGCAGATAAACCAGAAAGCTGGTATTTTAAACTAGGTGGATCTTATTTTATTCAAACAGCAGCTACAGAGTTTCCAATTGTAAATGGTGCATTGCCTAATACAGATGTTTATGCCGCAGATGGTACAACATTACTTTCAAGAGAAACAAATCACGGCTCATTTGGGGAAGGATTTCGTACAGGTATAACTGCAGGATATCGTTTTACAGCTCGTTTGGGAGTTGAAATGGGAATTAATTATTTTAGCAGTGCTAGTAAAACTATGGTTCAAACCACTAATAGATTAGTTGCTGCTGGACCTACCTTTGCTAGTGGAAAAGCAGTTGGGAAAATTGAAGCTTTTGATGTTGCTCCAGCTCTTGTATTGTTTTTAGGAGAATCTCATGGCTTTGAACCTTATACGAAAGTAGGAGTTATTGTACCTATACACGGAGATTTAACAATCGAAACTACTAGAACTTACACTAATCCTGCGGGAGTTGTCAATAGTTATGCTAAAGATGTAGTAAAACCAAATCCAACAGTAGGGTTTTTGGCAGCTTTAGGAACATCATATAAATTAGGTAAGCACATAGCTGTTTTTGCAGAATTAGAGTACCGTAACTTTACTGTTCATGGTAAAAGTAAAGAAACAGAGGTATATACTGAAAATGGTGTAGACAAATTAAACACGCCTACATCTTTCCGTCCAGACGCTTCTTATTCTGCTAGTCATGTTGATTACGTTAAGCAATTAAACACAGGGTCTAATCACTATTTGTTTAATCCAAATACTGCAACAACAAATATTCCTACTGATACAACTAGACCTAATGATGCTATGAATGATATTAGTTCATATGTTGGAATCTCTGGATTAGGTTTGACTTTCGGTCTTAAATACAGCTTGTAATTTTAGACTTTTTATAGTTTACAAAAAGAGGATATTCATAACGAATATCCTCTTTTTTTTACAGATGCCAGCCTTAGTCAAAGTTTTTACGATGAATTGCCTCCAGCTAAAGCTGGAGGCAATTCAATTCTAAATGCTATTATTTTGAAGAATTCCTAAACTCTTTCAAAACTTCATCAATAACCCAAGTCGTTCTTGAACCAGAAATTCCTTTTGATGGAGAAGCGCCATCTCCTAATAGTTCAGCAATAACAGTTTCTATAAATGGCTGTTGAATATGTAATGGATTTTCTATCGTAATACTTTCTTTTTCTCCATCTGCATATTGAATATGCAAAGGATCATTGCCAAAAGTTGAGAAAGAAATTTTTCCTTTATCACCCACAATTTCAGTATTATCATAACGTTCAAAACTGGCAAAATTCCATAGACCAGATCCGTGAATTCCGTTTTCGAATAAAAACGACATCGAAACAGCATCTTCAGCAGGATAAGCTTTAAGCTGAGAAGTTGCATGACCGCGAACTGATTTTATCGGACCTAAGACGAAATCTAGAAAATCTAGAGTATGACACGCTAAATCAACAAAAATTCCACCCCCGGAAATGTGAGGCAGAACAGTCCACGGAAGATTGATTTCATCATCATAGCGCTGTTCAAAAGGATGATATAAAACACAGTTTACATGTCTTATTGTTCCTAATTTTCCTTGGTCGATAATTTCTTTTATTTTTAAGAAACGCGGTAAAGCTCTTCTATAATAAGCAACAAACAACGGAACATTATGTTCTTTGCAAACGCTGATCATTTCATTGCATTCTTCAAAAGTTAGTGCCATTGGTTTTTCAACATAAACTGGTTTTCCGGCTTTGGCACATAAAATAGTATATTCTTTATGAGATGACGGAGGAGTTGCGATATAAACAGCATCAACTTCTGGATCATTAATTAAATCTGCGGCGTTTGAATACCATTTCGGAACATTATGGCGTTTTGCATAATCTTCAGCAAGTGCAGCATCTCTTCGCATTACAGCAACTAAAGCAGAGTTTGGGGCTTTCTGAAAAGCTGGTCCGCTTTTTACTTCGGTTACATTCCCACAGCCTATAATTCCCCATTTTATAATTTTCATCGTTTGGTTTTTTAGTTTCTCAAATTTAAAAAAGGTTTGCCACGAATTACACGAATTGTCACGAATTTATTTTTTGAATTTTTGCCACAGATTAAAGGATTTTCACAGATTAAATTAAAAGCACGCGAATAAATCATTTTAATCCTTTTATATGTGGCAAAAAAGAAAGCCACAAATTCACAAAATATATTCGTGAATTCGTGGCTTAAAAAAGTCCAGTTTAAAGTTTTACTTTTTCGGTAAAGCTTTAAAACCCATATTGTAAAGTGTGAAAGCTTGAATGTCTACATTTTCTTGTATCGAAGCAGCAACAGATTTTCCTGCACCGTGACCAGCTTTAACATCAATTCTAATTAATACCGGATTTTCTCCTGTCTGTTTTTCTTGTAATTCAGAAGCAAATTTGAAACTATGCGCTGGAACCACACGATCATCATGATCACCTGTAGTTACCATTGTTGCAGGATAATGAGTTCCTTTTTTAACATTATGAACAGGAGAATATCCTTTTAAGTATTCAAACATTTCTTTGTTGTCTTGAGCAGTTCCATAATCAAAAGCCCATCCTGCACCAGCTGTAAAAGCATTGTAACGAAGCATATCCATAACCCCAACCGCTGGTAAAGCCACTTTCATTAAATCAGGACGCTGCGTCATAGTTGCTCCAACTAATAAACCTCCGTTCGATCCTCCGCGAATAGCTAGATAATCTGATGAAGTATATTTTTGAGCAATTAAGTATTCTGCCGCAGCAATAAAATCATCAAATACATTTTGTTTTTGCAATTTTGTTCCTGCATCATGCCATTTTTTACCGTACTCGCCGCCGCCTCTTAAATTGGCAACTGCATAAATACCTCCGTTTTCCATCCAAACAGCATTTGCAATACTGAAACTTGGAGTTAAACTAATATTGAATCCACCGTAACCGTAAAGGATAGTTGGGTTTTTACCGTCTAATTTGATTCCTTTTTTATAAGTAATAATCATTGGAACTTTTGTGCCGTCTTTTGAAGTGTAGAATACTTGTTTAGACTCGTAATCTTCACTTTTGAAATCAACTTTTGGTTTTTGATATACTTCTGATTTACCAGATTTTGGTTCAAAAGAATAAATACTTCCTGGAGTTGTGTAATTTGTAAAGCTGTAATACAAAATCTTTTCTTCTTTTTTGCCGCCAAATCCGCCTGCAGTTCCAACAGCAGGAAGTTTGATTTCGCGAACCAATTTTCCGTTGTAATCATATTGCTGTACAAACGAAACAGCATCTTTTGTATAATTAGCAAAGAAGTATCCTGCTCCAGTTGAAGGAGATAAAACATTTTCAGTTTCTTTGATAAAATCTTTCCAGTTTTCCACCTTCGGATTTGCAGCATCTACAGTAACTACGCGTACGTTTGGAGCATTTAAGTCAGTTTCTATAAATAACTTAGTTCCCTCATTTTCAATAATTGAGTTTGAACTATTGAAATTATCTACAATCGTAACAATTGGACTATTAGGTTTCGTCAAATCTTTGATGTACAATTCATTTCCATAAGTAGAATTGGCAGCAGAAATAATTAAAAAATGATCATCTTCGGTAACATAACCGCTTACGTATCTTCTTTTTTGATCTGCACCAAAAATTACTTTATCCTCTTTTTGAGAAGTTCCCAGTTTATGAAAATACAATTTATGCTGATCTGTTTTGGCAGATAATTCACTTCCTTTCGGTTTGTCATAACTAGAATAGTAGAAACCTTCATTTCCGTGCCAAGAAACCCCGCTGAATTTTACATCAACTAAAGTATCTTCTAAAACTTTTTTAGAAAGAGCATCAATTATAATTACTTTTCTCCAGTCGCTTCCTCCTTCAGAGATAGAATAAGCGGCTTTGTTTCCGTCTTTAGAGAAATCTAAACCTCCAAGAGAAGTTGTTCCGTCTTTTGAAAATGTATTCGGATCTAAGAAAACTTCTTCTTTTCCATTTGCATCTTTTCTATAAACAACAGATTGGTTTTGAAGACCATTATTTTTAGAATAATAAGTAAACTTTCCTTCTTTAAAAGGAGCACCTATTTTTTCATAGTTCCATAGTTTTTCCATTCGTTTTTTAAGTTCTTCACGAAACGGAATTTTATCTAAATATCCATAAGTAACTTCATTTTCAGCTTTTACCCAAGCTCCAGTTTCTGCAGATTTGTCGTCTTCAAGCCATCGGTACGGATCGCTTACTTTGGTATCAAAATATACATCAACAGTTTCTCCTTTTTTTGTTTCAGGGTATTTTAGCTGCCCGAATGAAATTCCTGCGGTTGTAAGTGTCATTAATAAAAATGTTTTTTTCATAGTTAGTTTTTATCTGTTGTAACAAAAATAGCACTTTTTGTTGTGAAAATTGAATGAAAAAATTAAACCATATAAGACATATAAGTTCACTTAAACGCTTTACTTAATTTTACTTATATGACTTATATGGTTTAAAAATGTTACAGATTAAAATTAACTCCCAAAACGATGTTTCTTCCAATGTTCGGAATTCCGTCTGTTTTTAATCTAGAAAGGTGTGCAATATATTTTTTATCAAATAAATTGTTTCCGTTTAAGTTAATGTCAAATGCTGTTTTTCCTAGTTTTACAGTTCCTCCAAAACCTAAATTTACTAAAGTATAACCTTTAGAAGCAGTTTCAAATCCGCTTACATTATCTTGGCTGAAAGTAGACGAAACATTTAATGAAGCAAAACCTTCGCTTAACCAATCTTTGATATTAAATTCAGTTCTAAGCGTGTTGTTCCAATTGTTAGCAGGAATTAAAGGCAGATAATCATCATTGTCTTTTTTACCTGTTACAGTTTCAAAACTAGTTTCAAAATGTAACCAATCTAAAGGATGCGGGTGAAAGTGTAAACCAACTTCGCCTCCAAACAATTTTGCATTATCTTGAACATAAGCAAAAACATCATTATCATCTAAAACGTCTCCAGTTGGAGAGGTATAAATATAATTGTTTACGTGATTGTAAAATCCGTTAACAAAGAATTCGAAATGTGTGTTTTTGTATTCTAAGTTCAAATCAGTCTGAACGTTTTGTTCTGTTTTCAAATTAGCATTTCCAATTTCATAACGATTTGTTCCTTCGTGAACACCGTTTGAAGTTAATTCGGCTAAGTTTGGTGCTCTAAAACCAGTTGCCACATTTAAACGAAGCGTCAACGGTTCTGCCAGTTTTGTTTTATATCCTAAAGAAGCATTAAAACTGTCAAACGATTTATCTAAAGCTTGAAAATAGCCTTCTTCGCCTTCAGTTCCGTGAGCAATTGAAGTAATATTTCTGTTATCAAAACGCAATCCGGCTTGAATAACACTATTGTCCCATTCGTAATTCGCAGTTCCAAAAACGCCAAAATCATTTGTTGTAGCATCTGGAATTAAATATTCTTCACCAGAATTTTTATTGGTTTGATGCATTCCCTGAACTCCAAAAATAGTTTCGATTTTTCCGAATTTAGGTAAATGATATTTTGCATTATAGTTGAAAGTATTCAATTTCATATGAAGAGAAGCTTCGTTGCTGTCTTCAAATTCGCTTCTATCATTCGCGATATAACCTAAGTCAACGTCTAATTTTGAGTTTTCAAAAAAGATAACATTATTCAAACTCAATAAATGATTAAAAATTCCTTGTCTCGGAAATTGAGTGTCTTTGCTTGAAGACTGTTCTGCAATTCCATCTTCTGGAATTCCGATATCTAGTTTGTTGTAATTGTATCTTAAAACACTTGAAAAGCTTGAATTGCTGTATCCAATTCCAGTTTTAAAATCAGTTTCATTGTAGCGTGAATTGGTTACGCGGTCGCCATCGGCAATTTTATAATCAGAATGTGTGTTGTAACTTCCACGAGCTAAGAATTTCCAATTATCTGTCGAAGTTTTTAATCCGATAGAAGAATTACTTCCCTGCGTATTAGTGAAATATTTTTGACTGAAATTAGCTTTAAAATCTCCAGCATCAGCAAATTTTTCGGGGTTAAAATATAAAACACCTCCCAAAGCATCAGAACCATATAATAAGGAAGCTGGTCCTTTTATAACCTCGACACTTTCGATTCCGGCATCATTTAAACCTAAACCATGTTCGTCTCCAAACTGCTGATTTTCGATACGAACGCCTTGAGAATATACTAAAACACGATTACCGCTAAGTCCGCGAATTACGGGTTTTCCGATAGAAGTTCCAGTCGAAATCTGAGAAACTCCAGGAATTGTTGCTAAACCTTCAATTAAAGTTGAGGTGCCTTTTTGCTGTAATGTTTTGATGCTTTCGTGCTCAATTTTCATTACGTTTTGCGATTGCAATTTATTAAAAGGCGTAGAAACAACCACTTCATCCATTTCTAAAACAGATTCTAAAAGGATAATATCAAGGGTGTTTTCCTTTACTAATTTCGCAATAGTTTGATTCTGATTAGCATATCCAACATAAGAAAAAGCAATGCGAAGACTTCCGTTTGGAAGATTTTTTAATTCGTATTTTCCGTTCACATCTGTTGTTGTTCCTTTATGTAATTCAGGTGCGTAAAC
Organism: Flavobacterium sp. Root935; assembly: GCF_001429295.1. GTDB lineage: Bacteria > Bacteroidota > Bacteroidia > Flavobacteriales > Flavobacteriaceae > Flavobacterium. The sequence continues at coordinate 856,796 of NZ_LMJL01000007.1, forward strand.
TGAAACTCCTGGTAATGGCTGATTTTGAGCATCGGTTACAATACCTGAAACCGAATTTTGAGCAGTAAGAATGCTCGAGAACCCTAAAATAAGGGCAATTATAATTTTTTTCATTTGAAAATGATGCTATAGTTAAATTGATTTTTCCTTTTTGAATGAAAACCAAAACAAGCAGCAAAGCATTCTGATCCTAATTAAAAATAAGTTAGGATTAGGAAACTCAACGCAGTTTCAATTTAAAATAAAAAGAAAATGTGATTTTTTTAGAAACCGAAAAATTTAAGAAACTACAGCAAAAGGAGGTCCGCGCAATAAGTAGGCACTTGTGGAAACAGAAAAAATCTTTTCTGACAGCGGAAAGAAATAAGGAATATCGCTGTTGAAATAATAAAACTGAAAAGAGAAATCTTGCGGAACTACAAACGATTCAAACGCAAAATTACAAACAAAACAAACTTCATAATTATGATGCTGGTGCGTTATTTCTCCGCTGGGATCATTGTACTTATGATGACACTGCTTTTCTAAAAGCTGTTTTGCAATATGCTCATAACTGTGTATCGACTGAAACAATATCGAGAACAATATTGTTACAGCAAAAGATAAACTTAATATGAGCTGTTTTTTCTTCATTTCCTGCAAAGGTATAAAAGATAAAAAGAAAATTCATTTATTTTTTGCTTATCCCTATTGATTTATTGCAAAAAACGCAGCAATTAATTTTAATCTCCAACAAAAAGAGAATATTTATATTTCTTATCGTTACTAGAAAAAGCAATATGTTATATTTGTATATGAAATAAATAGACGCAGAAGAGCGTTTATTTTTAAAACCTCTTTAAAACCAAACCACGATATGCGAATTATTTTTAGCTGCTTGTTTTTACTCACTTTTTTTAGCTCTTTTGCACAGGAAGAAGTTAAACCTGAAGTAAAACCAGTAATCAAAATTGATTCTTTATATCGAGAAGATCAGTTTTTCTTTTCGGTTACCTATAACATGTTTACAGATATTCCTGATAAGTTTAAACAGAATAAATTTTCTTTGGGACTTTCTGGAGGTTTTCTGCGCGATATGCCGGTTAACAAATCAAGAACAGTATCAATTGCTGCCGGTTTAGGATTAAGCTATCAAAATTATTATCAAAATCTAACCATTTTTCAAGATGGATCAGGTGCAATTGCTTATGGGGTAAATGATTACGGAGAATTTGTTTCAAATCGTTATAAACAATATTCTGTAGATCTTCCGATAGAATTTAGATGGAGAAATTCAACTTATGAAAGCACTAAATTCTGGCGTATTTATGGCGGTGTAAAATTGAGTTATGTTTTTTCGAGTGCATCAATTTTGGATGATGGAGAGAAAACCTATAAAATCAATAATAATCCCGATATCAACAAATTTCAATACGGACCTTATCTTGCCGCGGGATATAATACCTGGAACATATATATTTACTACGGTTTAAATCCGTTGTTTAATTCTGCAACTACTGGGGCTGGCGAAAAAATCAATTTGAAAACTTTAAATGCTGGATTGATCTTTTATATTTTATAACCACAGGTATAAAAATAAAAGCTGGGGCATAATTCCAATAAATAATCCAATTAATATTTCTCTTGATGTATGTGCATTCATCTCTAAACGGGATGAAGCCACAACTCCAGATAATAAAATAAGCAAAGCCGGCCAATATGGATTATGCATTTGCAGGTGAATGTTTAAGCCAATTACAAAAATGGCAAAGCCACAAATAGCAACCATATGTAAACTTGCCTTTACTTTAAATAGTGTACTTACTAAAGCCAAAATTGTACTAAACAAGGCTCCCAGAAAAAAGAAATGAAGTTCAGGATAACGAATAATAACTATACTTCGTTTTACCAGTAAAATATACAAAAAGCACTGTAAAATTAGCGGAATGGTGCGTTCTGAAGTCTGGCTCAGCATGATCGATTTTACATGTCCAGTTGATCGCAGCAGTAAATAAAATAAAACAGGAACAACCACATTAATCACCAAAATCTGGATTAAAACAAAATATTTTTCCTGTGTGCTAAAAATGTCTCCTTTATAGAATAAATAAAACAATGTTGCATACAACGATATAAAAATGGGGTGTAATATATAGGAGAAAATAGGAAGTAACTTTTTCAAAACGCTCAAATTTGTGGTAATAAACAAATATACAGAAATATAAATAGCGAAGCTAAAACGCTTTATTTTTTAAGAAAATCACAACTCTTTTCTATCTTTAATATCTTAATTTTGAAAAAAAGATTTTCCTAAATGAGCCTAAATTTAAAAAGCCTAGTTTCAGTTCTTAATGCCAAATGGATTGGCTCTGATGAATCTATTTCTATAGATCATATTTCGATTGACAGCCGTTCACTCCAAAACGGACCTCAGACATTATTTTTTGCCTTGGCCGGCATAAACAATGATGCTCATTTATTTATTCCCGATTTAATAGAAAAAGGAGTGCAGAACTTTGTTGTGCAATATATTCCCAATAATTATTCTGGAAAAGCTAATTTTTTGGTTGTTGAAAATACGCTGGAAGCATTACAGAAATTTGCAGCATATTATAGAAATCTTTTTCATTTTCCAGTTATTGGATTAACGGGAAGTAACGGAAAAACGATAGTAAAAGAATGGCTTAACTTTTTACTAAGCCCAGAATACAATATTATCAGAAGTCCAAAAAGTTACAATTCGCAGGTTGGTGTGCCGCTTTCGGTAATTGCCATTAACGAAAAACACAATCTCGGAATTTTTGAAGCTGGAATTTCTACGGTTAACGAAATGGTTAATCTCGAAAAAATCATTAAACCTACAATTGGCGTGCTCACAAATATTGGAAGCGCACACGATGAAGGCTTTTTAAATTTAGTGCAAAAGATTGATGAAAAATTGCTTTTATTTAAAGACTGCCCAGTTATTATTTATCAAAAAAATGAAGTTGTAGATTCTTGTTTGACACAATTTGCAGCCGAATATATGCTTCATCCTCGAAAACTTTTTTCATGGAGTTTTACCGATAAAACTGCTGATGTTTTTATTCTGAAAAAAGAAAGTAAAAACGATCACACCCAGATTCAATATCAATATCAAAATGAAATTTTTGATTTAGAAATTCCGTTCAGTGATTCGGCTTCTGTAGAAAACAGTATTTCTTGTTTATTGGTTTTATTGCATTTTAACTATGATCAGGCAGCGATTCAAAATCGAATCCAGATGCTTTATCCCGTTCGAATGCGCCTTGAAGTTAAGAATGGAATTAACAATTGCAGTATAATAGATGATAGTTACAGCTCCGATTTTCAATCGCTTAAAATCGCTTTAGATTTCTTGGAAAGCCAAAAAAAGAATGCTGCTAAAACAGTTATTTTGTCGGATATTTTTCAAAGCGGATTTTCAAATGAAGAGTTATACTCAAAAGTTGCAGACTTAATCGCTTCTAATAAAATAAACCGTATAATTGGAATTGGAGAAACGATTAGTGCTTTCGCCTCAAAATTTTCAAATATTACTATTTTTCCAACTAAAAATGATTTTATCCAGGCCATTGAAAGTTTAAATTTTGCCAATGAAACCATTTTAATAAAAGGAGCAAGGTCGTTTCATTTTGAAGAAATTGTTTCAATGCTTGAAGAGAAAACACACGAAACAGTTCTTGAAATTAATCTCGATGCAATCAGCCATAACTTTAATTACTACAAATCGAAACTGGCACCAAATGTGAAAATGATGGTAATGGTTAAGGCTTTTGGTTATGGAAACGGAGGTTTGGAAATCGCTAAATTATTAGAACATCATAAAGTAGATTATTTAGGTGTGGCTTTCGCCGATGAAGGGATTTTGTTGAAAAACGGCGGCATCAAACTACCTATTATGGTTTTAAATCCAGAATCGACAAGTTTTCCCTCTATTATACAATATCAGTTAGAACCTGAAATTTACAGCATAAAAGGGTTGAATGCCTTTTTGAAAATTGCCCGCGAAAAGAATCTAAAAGATTTTCCGATTCATATTAAAATTGATACTGGAATGCATCGTTTAGGTTTTGAAGACAATACGATCGACGAATTGATCGCTACTTTAAAAGGAAATTCAACAGTTCGTGTTCAAAGTGTTCTATCGCATTTGGCAACAAGCGATGAACCAAAACATTATGCATTTGTAAACCAACAAATCAACTTATTTGATAGACTGTCGTCAAAATTAATAAGCGAATTAAATATCAATCCGATTCGTCATATTTTAAACACTTCTGGAATTAGTAATTTCCCGAATGCGCAATACAATATGGTACGTTTAGGAATTGGTTTGTATGGAGTTTCCAACGATCCATTAGAACAAAAATATTTGGAAAATGTTGGAACCTTAAAATCGATTATTTCGCAGGTTCGAACTATTCCCGCTGGAGACAGCGTGGGTTACGGACGCCGTTTTATGGCCGAAAAAGAAACTAAAATTGCTACAATTCCAATTGGTTATGCGGACGGAATTGCCAGATTGTGGGGAAATGAAGTTGGTTTTGTTGTCATAAAAAATCAAAAAGCACCAATTGTTGGAAGTATCTGTATGGATATGCTGATGGTAAACGTAACCGAAATAGATTGTAAAGAAGGCGATTCTGTAATTATTTTCGGCGAAAGCCCAACCGTTATTGAAATGGCAGCAGCTTTAAAAACAATTCCGTACGAGATTATGACGAGTATTTCACAGCGCGTAAAACGGGTATTTTTCCGATAATCTTAAAAACTTTCAATAAAATTCCGTATTTTCGATATTCACTTATTATAAACACAAACACGTTAGATATGGGATTTTTTTCAGAATTTAAGGCATTTGCAATGAAAGGCAACGTAGTTGATCTTGCTGTTGCAGTAATTATTGGAGCGGCTTTTGGTAAAATTGTAAGTTCATTTATCGAAGATGTAATTACTCCTTTGGTATTAAAACCTGCTTTAGATGCAGCTCATTTGTCAAAAATAGAAGATTTAACAGCTTTTGGTGGCGTTAAGTACGGTTTGTTTCTTTCGGCAGTAATTAACTTTATTATTGTGGCTTTTGTTTTATTTCTGATAATTAAAGGATTAAACAGTCTTAAAAAGAAAGAAGAACCAGCTCCAAATCAACCTGCAGCACCAACTCAGGAAGAATTACTTACTCAAATTAGAGATTTGTTGAAAAACAAACAATAAGATATAATACCGCTACACTAAGTCTAACTTAACCGCCTTCTAAAGAGGCGGTTTTTTTACAAAATGTTTATTTTGTAACATTTTGTTATTTTTTGTGAATCACCTTGTTTAGACTTTTATTATACTTATTTTTGTCCTATAAAATTTGATTATTGAATTATTTAAAAATATAAAAATGAGAATTGCAGTTGTAGGTGCTACCGGAATGGTTGGCGAAGTAATGCTTAAAGTTTTAGCGGAAAGAAATTTTCCGGTTACAGAATTAATTCCTGTTGCTTCTGAAAGATCAGTAGGAAAAGAAATTGAATATAAAGGAACCAAATATAAAGTAGTAGGCTTACAAACAGCTGTTGATATGAAAGCGGATATCGCTGTTTTTTCTGCAGGTGGAGATACTTCATTAGAATGGGCTCCTAAATTTGCTGCAGCAGGAACAACTGTTATCGACAACTCATCTGCTTGGAGAATGGATCCTACTAAAAAATTGGTAGTTCCAGAAATCAATGCTTCTGTATTGACAAAAGAAGATAAAATTATTGCAAACCCAAACTGCTCTACTATTCAAATGGTATTGGCTTTGGCTCCACTGCACAAAAAATACAACATTAAAAGAATCATTGTTTCTACTTACCAATCGATCACTGGAACTGGTGTAAAAGCGGTAAAACAACTAGAAAATGAGTACGCAGGAATTCAAGGTGATATGGCTTACAAATATCCAATTCACAGAAACGCGATTCCACACTGTGATAGTTTTGAAGAAAACGGATACACTAAAGAAGAAATGAAATTAGTTCGCGAAACTCAAAAAATTCTAGGTGATAATACGATTAGAGTTACAGCTACTGCAGTTCGTGTGCCAGTTGTAGGCGGACATAGCGAAGCGGTAAACGTTGAGTTTACAAATGACTTTGATGTAAATGAAGTTCGCGAAATCCTACACCATACAGATGGAGTAGTGGTTCAGGATAATTTAGATACCTTTACTTACCCAATGCCATTATATGCAGAAGGTAAAAATGATGTTTTTGTTGGAAGAATCCGTCGTGACGAAAGCCAGCCAAATACATTAAACATGTGGATCGTTGCTGACAACTTAAGAAAAGGCGCTGCAACAAACACGATTCAAATCGCTGAATATTTAATTCAAGCAGGTTTGGTATAATCTGAGAGATTAAAGAAAATTGTTATAAAGAGAAAGCCGTAATTGCAAGATTGTAATTACGGCTTTTTTGAATTCTATAGGATTGTTTTTTTGTTATCTAGTGTTTAAAAATTACTTTTGTAAATAGAGTTAAATTAAGTTTTATGGCATTTCCAGTCGATCTAAAATATATAATTGAAACGGAAGAAGAATTAGGCGTAAGCTTTCCTACTTTATTCAAAGAAAAAATGACAGCAGAAAATGGAGGTGAAGCTATAACCGAAAACGATAATTGGAATCTTTACCCGTTTTTTGATAAGAGCGATAAGAAGAGAATAAGCAGAACTTGCAATCATATTGTTTTAGAAACCAAACAAGCTAGAGAATGGGATAATTTTCCGTTAAATGCAATTGCTATTGCAGGAAACGGCTGTGGTGATTACTTAATTCTTATTTCTTTAGATAACAATAAAAAATTAAGTGAACATATTTATCTGTGGCATCATGAAACTGGAGATTATGAACAAGTTGCAGAAGATATAAAAGGATTAATTGAATCGTAGTCAGCTATTTAAATTTGTTTAATAAAAAATATTATAAAGAAAAAGCCGTAATTACATTCTTGTAATTACGGCTTTTCTGATTTTAATTAAAGTTGAAAATTATTTCTTTCTCATTAATTCTTCACCACAAGCTTTACCAATTTTTTGAACCAAATCACCATTTTTTGAATCTTGTAAATCTGCAGGGCCTATATTTTGTTCTTTCAATTTAGAAATGGCACAATCTGCAATAAAAGAAGCTTTTTCGCTGCTTAGACCAGTACGAACAAAACCATCTTTTAAAATTGTTTTGTATTTTTCTTCAGTATTTGAATCCCAGCTATTTTTTACTTCAGATTTGGATAGCGTTTTGCGTTTTACGAATGATTCTTGTGCACATTCTTTTCCCATATTCATAACAATTAGAGAAGTTTCTGGTGTTTGCGCGTCATTCGGTTTTAAATTTTTACTCTTCATTTTCTCAAGAACACAATCAGAAACGTAAATTATCTGATCTTCAGAGAATATACCTTTTCCTGCGCTCTGTAAACTGTCTTTGAATGCCTTTTTGAATTCGGTTTCTTTTTCTGGTGTCCATTCATTTTTATTGCAAGAGAATAATGTCAAAGCAATCAGGGCAATACCAATGTAATTTAGAAATTTGTTCATTTTAGTTGTTCATTTTAGTTGTTTTTTGTAATTGTTCCGAGCAGTACGTTCCGGTTTTTAGAATGACATCCTTATAATTAGGATCATTTAGATCTGCCAGACTTACATTTTGCATCATTAAATAATAAGCGGTACAATCAGCAATGACTGATGCTTGTTCGCTTTTTAAACCGTTTTCAAGAAAAATATTTTTTAAAGTAGCCTTATATAATTTGTTGATTTCTGGATTCCAAACTTTGGCTACATCAGCGTTAGTCAATGTATTTATAAACGAGTTTTTAGCACACTCAGCTTCCATCTTTTTTATCATTTCTACATTTTCAGGTTTCCTAGTATCATCTTGGTTTAAATTTTTGCTCTTAATTTGCTCAAAAATGCAATCAGCGATATAATTGATCTGCTTATCTGAAAGGATACTTTTTTCTTTGGTTTGTATATTCTGTTTTATATCCTTTTTGAAGATGGCTTCTTTCTCTGGTGTCCATTCGTTTTTGTTGCATGAAAATAAAGTAACTGTCAATAATGTAATGCCGATAAAGCTTAAAATTCCTTTCATTTTGGTCATTGTTGTTAATTATAAATGATTTAAAAAGAGCTTAAGAAGATTTTTGTTGCTCTAATTTTTCGCAAAAGTAATTTTTAAGAAAGGACTGTTTGGTCTTTAAAAGACATAATAGTGTTATAAAAAGACAAATATATTTCGAAATAAAACCTTATAATATTATAATTATGTCTTTATGGATCACTGCAAAGGTGTTAATAGTATTTGTTTTGCAGAAAGTATAAGTTTTGAAACTAAAACTATCAAATTACGGATATAGCATTATTATAAAAATATGGAAATAAATTTTACCCTAACAGAAAACGACTTTTTACAACAACAACTCTATCTAGCATCAAAAAGTAAACTAATTAAAAAACAAAAAAAATTAGCTAGAGTATTTGTGACACTAATACTGTTGCTAATAGATTTTTGTTTTATTTGAATAAATGGTTAGTTGAGGCTTGTTACTTTACGAGTGCTGGAATTGTTTGTTTTTTTATTTTTCCAATATATTTAAAACATTATTATCAAAGACTTTTTAAAAAATATGTAAATGAAAATCTTAAAGAGAGAGTTGGTATTGTATCAAGTATAATATTTAAAGAAGATTTATTTGAAACTACTAGTGAGAATATTGGAAAAGCAGAATTGAATTTTTCTTCATTTGAGAATATAATTGAAATTGCAGATTATTTTTTTATTACTTTTAAAGCATCTGGAAACTTGATGATTCCTAAAGATAAAATTGAGAATGTTGAAAATCTAAGAAATAAATTAAAAACAATTGCTGAAAAACAACAAATTGATTTCCTCTCAGAACTAGATTGGAAGTGGAAATAAAACCTTGATTTTTATCAAACAGAAAACTTAAATTCATTTTTTTAACTCATAATGATGGGATTAGATTTACATCTTTTTTCAATTCCAGGAAAAGCTGATTTTGTTATTGAGAAAGCAAAATCAAACTTGTCGTATGCTATAGATTTTGATAAAATTTTAGATGTTAAAACTTTAAGGCTTCATTTAAAAATGATCCAGAAAAATTCAGATGTAAATACTGAAAATAGATTAGAAGAATTAATAGAGGACTCGATTAAGGTCGTGTATTTTTATCCAAATCAAAATATTGAAAATTATAACTTTTATAGTCGGACACGAGGCTACGATACCATTAATTATCTCTTAAAACATTATTTAAAGGATAAAAACAAAATTAAGGTCTCAGAGATTTTCTATTCAGGAATTATGATTGAAAATGATTCGCAATTTGTAAGATTTGAGTATATAAATCAGGAAAAAGTGAACGAAATTTATAATCTTCTAAAATGTGTTGAATTTGATGAGCTTATTAAATATTATAATCTAGAAGAAATGCAGAATATAGTTTATAAACTAATACATCCTGATAAATTTGTTTATTTGAAAGAAGAATTCAACGAACTTAAAAGATTTTACGAAGAAGCAGAAAAGCTTAATGCTTTTGTTGTTGTAAAAATTTCATAAAAAAAGCGAGAACTTTTAAATTCTCGCTTTTTTTTATTTTTAATATTCCGGAGCCAGTTCTAATTCCAGTCCTTCTAATTCTGTAGTAATTGGAATCTGACAGCCTAAACGACTATTAGATTTAACATAAAATGCTTCCGAAAGCATGGCTTCTTCTTCATCTCCCATTTCTGGTAATGCAACATCATTTAGAACATAACATTGGCAGGATGCACACATGGCCATTCCGCCACAGGTTCCTTCAACAGGAAGTTCGTATGCTTTGCATAACTCCATTATATTCATTGCCATATCAGTTGGAGCCTGTAATTCGTGTATAACTCCCTCTCGATCCTTAATCTTTATTAATACATCCATTTTTAATTATTGGAATTTTATTGTAGAATTTGAAAACGTGTTCAAATTCCTTATTAATTTTAACTTTTTTCTTTTAAGCTAAAAGCATATTCTTTTCGATTACTGTCTTTAAGGCGCATTTTTACACCAATAATATTGCCTCCTTTTTCTAATATCGTGACAACTGAAATAACAGAATAATAATCCTTATCTGATTGAAATATTAATGTTCCCTCGTAAGTAGAATTTAATATTCCTTGTTTGTCTGTCTGAGCACTAAGTTTTCTTGGGTGCGCGAATTCGGCAGAGCTGTAAGTTGCTTTATTTGAGAATTTAGCTTTTCCTTCGCAAAGGTCATATAAAAAATCATAATTGCCAATTCTCAAGGTACCTTCTTCATTTGTTCCTTTGGTAGAAAAAATAATCTGTCCCGAATATTGAAAGTCAGACCATTCTTCAGATTCATTTACCCATGCTTTGTCGGCAAAAAGCGTTTGACTCTGTTGAGCATAATTTACAGCGCTTGTAAACAATAATATAAAAAGAGCGTAGTATTTTCTCATAAGTTTAGATTTTAGGGTTATGTTTACAAATTTAAATTAAAATGTAACAAATCTCTAACTAAAACTCTTAAAACTTTGAGTTGTTTTTTGTGAATGTCGCAAAAACCATTGCTTTTTGAAGGTATTTTTAGTATTTTTTTAAACAAATCATAATAAGGCTTATTATTCTTGTTAATTATAAAACTTTACTTTCAAAAAAAAATGAATTTTTTGTTACATAATATTTACCACCGTTTCTATTTGTGGTGCATATTTTTTTATCGTTGTTTCAACACCTGCTTTCAACGTCATTTGATTTACGCTGCAGCTAATACAAGCTCCTTCCAGGCGAACTTTTACATGTTTATCGTCTTCAATAGAAATTAATGAAATGTCTCCTCCATCTGATTTCAAGAATGGCCTAATCTCATCTAAAGCCAATAAAACATTATTTGTTAATTCTTCTGTTGTCATAATATTTAATGTGTCAATTAAATAATGTGCCAATGAGATAATGTGTTAATTAGATAATTTTAAAATTATCCTAAATTACTTTAAATCATTATCTCATTGCCTCATTGTCTAAATTATCTAATTCTTTTTTACTGCTGAGCAGCCAGCCATAGTTGTAATCTTGATAGCTTCTGTTGCTGGTAAACTTTCGTTTCTGTTTACTGTTTGCTGTACAACGTTACGTGTAATTTCTTCAAATACTTTTTCTATAGGAGAAGCTGTTTGCAATGCTGCTGGGCGACCGTAATCTCCCGCTTCACGAATAGATTGTACAATAGGAACTTCTCCTAAAAATGGTACATCTAAGTCTGCAGCAAGGTTTTTAGCACCTTCTTGTCCAAAGATGTAATATTTATTGTCAGGTAATTCTTCTGGTGTAAAGTACGCCATATTTTCAATAATTCCCAAAACAGGAACATTAATATTATCCTGCATAAACATTGCAACTCCTTTTTTAGCATCTGCTAAAGCTACAGCTTGTGGAGTACTTACTACAACAGCTCCAGTAATTGGTAAAGACTGCATGATAGATAAGTGAATGTCTCCAGTTCCTGGAGGTAAATCAAGAAGCATAAAATCTAATTCTCCCCAGTCTGCATCAAAAATCATTTGATTTAATGCTTTTGCTGCCATTGGACCTCTCCAAATTACAGCCTGACTTGGAGCCGTAAAAAATCCGATTGAAAGCATTTTGATTTCATAACTTTCAATAGGTTTCATTTTTGATTTTCCGTCAACAGTAATAGAAACTGGTTTTTCGTTTTCAACGTCGAACATAATCGGCATCGAAGGACCGTAAATGTCGGCATCGAGAACACCAACCTTAAATCCCATTTTTGCAAGTGTAACAGCAAGATTTGCAGTTACAGTAGATTTTCCTACTCCTCCTTTACCAGAAGCAACTGCAATGATATTTTTGATTCCAGGAATAGCACGGCCTTTGATTTCAGGCTTCTCTGGAGATTCTACTTTAATATTTACTTTTACTTTAGCATCAGGCGATATTAACTCGTGAATTGTCTTTTTAATATCATCTTCAGCTCTTTTTTTAATGTGCATCGCAGGCGTGTGCAGCACTAAGTCTACCACAGCTTCATCACCAAAAGTTATAACATTGGTTACAGCGCCGCTTTCAACCATATTTTTTCCTTCTCCAGCAATAGTAATTGTTTCTAAAGCCTTAAGAATTTCTTTTCTATCTAATTTCATTGTAATGGGCTATTTTTCTATTGTTTGAAGTCGGTTTAAATATTATGTTTATTTAAACTGATTTCAGGGTGCAAAGATAACAGATTAAGTTCGGAATTAAGCGATTTTGAATTGTAATTATTGATAGAGAGATTATTCAAAATTATTCTGTAGTCCTTTAAAGCGTTTTTTATATTGAAGAAATTAGAGTAAAAGATTTAATATCAAAATTATTGCAGCTTTCAAATTAAGCTGAAATTGTAGTTTTTGTATAAATTTTCTGCTTTTTTAAATTAGAATCTCATAAATCTTCGCTATATTTGATTGCCCAAATCGATAATTTCCAGTTAATAAAAAAGTATGTGAAAACTAGTTTTTTAAGTAATGTCTATTGGGTTTTCGATATTTTTTACAAAAGTTATTTCTATCATTTAAACTTTAAAAATATGCGAAATTTTACTTTTTCAACAATCGTTCTTGCGATTTGCTTTTTTGCATTTTCATTTAAGTTATTTTCAAGCCAAAAAAGCAAAGAAGCTTCAGCAAATTATAAATATGCTTCAGTCATAACTATAGATGCGGCATCTATAAATGCTTTTTTTAAAAAATATCCCAAACTGAAAAAATATCAAAAAGATGTAGAGGATATCTACAAAAACAAACAATACAAATCTATTTGGTATGATGATAAAAGCATAACCGAATTTGGTGCATTACTGTATCAAAAGGTAAATGTACTGAAAGACCAGGGAATAAATAATGAAATGCCTTATAAAGAAGTAATCGATCAAGCATTTAATGAGAGTGATAATATCACCCCTCCGCAAATAGATACAGAATTGCTCCTTACAAATATGTATATTTTTTATGCCAGTAATGTTTACTCTGGTGTAGATCCTGCGACTTTAAAGAAAATTGGCTGGTACTTACCGGCTAAAACTATTTCGTATTCCAGAATTCTAGATTCGCTGATTGTCGATACAAATCGATTAAATGAAGACGATTATTTATTGTTTAGCCAATATTATAAGCTGAAAGATGCCTTAAAAAAATACAGAAAAATAGAAACTGATAATCTTTGGCAGAAGATAACAATTGATAGTGTAAACTTTAAAGAATTGAGACCAGATGATAAGGGTATTGCTATTCAGCAAATTAGAAATCGCTTATTTGTTGTGGGAGATTTAAAGCAGGATTCTAAAAGTGATGTTTATGATGAAGAGCTGATGGCCGGCATACTGAACTATAAAAAGCGCTACAATTTAAAATTAAACTACGTTATAACGAGAGATCATATCAACCAAATGAATGAACCGATCAGCAAAAGAATTAAAACTATAATGCTGAATATGGAAAGATGCAGATGGATTCCGACTAAATTGGCCAGAGCGAATGAATATGTAATGGTTAATATTCCGTCATTTAGAATGTTTTATGTAAAAGATGGAAAATACGAACTCGTCTCTGATATTTTCGTTGGTAATAGATTGAGCGAAACTGTAATTTTTAGCGGTACTATGGACCGAATCGTATTTAGTCCCTACTGGTATGTTCCAAACAGCATTATTCAAAACGAATTAAAACTCCAGATGGCGAATGATAAAAATTATTTGGCAGATCATAATATGGAATGGAATGGAGGGAAAGTGAGACAAAAACCTGGACCTAAAAACTCTTTAGGACTGGTAAAATTTATGTTTCCGAATCCGAATGATATTTACATGCATGATACACCTGCAAAAAGTTTGTTCGAGTTTGAAAATCGTACGTTTAGTCACGGCTGTATTAATGTAAAAGAAGCAAGAGCATTAGCATTGGCAATTTTAAAAGATGATCCAGACTGGCCGGTAGATAAAATTGATAAAGCAATGAGCGGCGAAAAAGAAACAACCTGCATGCTTAAAAATAAAATTCCAGTTTATATTGGATATTTTACAGCTTGGGTTCAGGATGATGGCGAAATAAATTTTTTCCCAGATGTGTACAGCAGAGATGAAAATTTAGATAAACTGCTTTACTCTGATTCGGTAAGTATGAAGTAAATTGAAATAAAAACCCGGCAGATTTCTTGGGAATCTGCCGGGTTCTAAAAAAAATGGGTCTACAAGCTTATTCGTATTTTAAATATTTTAAAACATCTATTTTAGTTACTTGGAAAGCTTTTGTTAGAACAATTAATAAAGTTAAAAACAAAAGAGAAATCAGTGCAATGCCAAAAGGAACAGTTGAAATTCCGATTCTAAAAGCAAAATCTTCAAGCCATTTTTGCAATAAAATGTAGGCAGGAACAATTCCGATTCCAAATCCTATTAGACAAAAAACAATATATTGTTTTGACAATTCTTTTAAAAGAGCATCTGTTTCTGCTCCTAAAGTTTTTCTAATAGCGATTTCTTTCAATCTTCTCTCCATCGAAAATGATGCCAAAGCAAACAATCCGAAGATCGCAATGATGATTACTACTAAATTTAAGATAAAAAAGAGGTTTTTTTGTTTTACTTGTTCCTCATAAGTCTTTGCAAATCCTTTATTAACGAATTCATAATCAAACGGATAGTCAGGGTTAATATTAGCTTCCCAATATGTTTTTAATTTTGATAATGTTTCACTCAAATTATTTGGAGAAACTTTTACATAAACATTTTGAAAATTATTCCATTTTAGAGTTTTCATGTTGATAAAAACCATTGGCGGCACCTTATTTTGTAAACCTGTAATATGGAAATCTTTTACAACACCTACAATCTTAAATTTTAAAGTTCCTTTTTCGGTGCCCCATCCCGAAGTGATAACGGTATTTATAGGGTTTTTAAGCATTAATTCTTTCGCTAAGGTTTCATTTATCAGCCAGTTGTCTATAGTATCTGAAGCAAATTTTGGCGATAAATTACGGCCTTCTACAATTTTAATTTTCATCATTTCCAAAAAGCCAAAATCCATTTCGACATTTCTTGGCTGTACAAAAATGCCATTATGAGTAAAACCAGAACTAGAATTCGTACTGTTTCCAAAAGTTCCTGCAAAAGTAGAGACTTCTTTAACGCCAGGCATTTTAAGAATTTCTTGTTTTGTGGTTTCGTATTTTTGACCTTTTTTGCTGTAATCCTGATAATTAAACGGAATACGAATTACTTGATTACCGCTAAAACCAAGATCTTTATTCATCATGTAATCAACCTGAGAATTTACAATTAAAGCACCGATAATGAAAAATGCTGCAATTCCGAATTGAAAAATAAGCATCGAATTTCGAATCCAGATGCCGCTTTTACTTCTAGAAAAATTACCTTTTAAAACTTTTAGGGTTTCGAAATTTGAGATATAAATGGCAGGGAAAATACCCGCAAGAATGATTACTAATCCAAATATTAAAATGAGCTGCAGGTAAAATTCACTGCCATTCATAGTCAAAGTTTTTCTTAAAAAAGTATTGTAATACGGTAGAGAAAGTTCTACGATTGCCAGCGCAAACAAAATCGCCAGTGTTACAATTATTGCTGTTTCGAATATAAACTGTGCAACAATCTGGTTTTTTGAAGCTCCCACAATTTTGCGGACACCAACTTCTTTAGCACGTTTTATAGCAGATGCAGTCGCTAGATTAATGTAATTTACCAATGATAAAACTAAAATTAAAAGAGATAAACCTGCCATAATATACAAAAGCTGCAAATTTCCTTTCCCTTCTGGAGATGCTGAACCTGAAGATTTTGTGCCATGCAAGTAGCGTGTTTTCAGCTGGTCAAGTATAACTTTGACTTCGCCATTCTCTTTTATGTACTGCTCAACAGTTTGGCCGCTTGCTTTAGCATCTTTTAAAGTTCTGTTTACAAAATTTACGTTTTGCATTTTCTTTAAAACCGTTGCAACGTCAACACCTTTTTTGGTTTTAATCATCAAACCATAACTAAAATTCCCCCATTGATTAAGATCGTTTTCACGCAAAATCCCTCCAAAAACATAATTAGGTTCAACAGATGAAGGTTTTACAATGCGATAAACAGATTTTACAGTATAAGACTTATCGTCATAAGTAATAGATTTTCCTATCGGATCTTCATCTCCAAAAAGCAGTTTCGCCTGTTCTTCCGAAATAGCTGCACTGTTTTTTTCTTTCAGAATGTCTTTTTTGGCCCCTTTGATTATTGGGAAAGGATAAAAATCAAAAAAGTTATTATCGGTCACGGTTATCTTTTTATCAATTACTTTCTTATTCTGATATTTGATTACAGCTTCGCTGTACCAATCGTTTAAGAAACAAATTTGCTCAATCTCAGGAATTGTAGTTTTGCAAGTTTGTCCAAAAGGAATTGAACTTGTGGTCCAAGTGTCTCCAGTTGCGCCTATTTTATTAAGTACCTGATAGACATTTTCTTTTTCAGGATTCCATTGATCGTATGCGTGTTCATTGTTCCAATATAAAATGGCGAAAATGACACCAGAAATTCCGATACTTAATCCTAAAACATTTAAGAACGAAAACAATTTGCTTTGTCTTAAATGATAAACAAATATTTTAAACCAGTTGAAAATCATTTTGATGTATATTTTTATAGTTGATATGGCAGTTTATAAAACCGTTTGGTTCTAAAGAAGAGTAAATATTTTGCAGGCCAGCTCTACCAGAGCTACGAGTGCAGTAACAATAATTTTGATCATCATTTTTTATTTAGCGTCCATAAAAACATCAACATTACGTTGGTTTAATTTCTCAGAAAATATAACTCCGTCTTTCATGTGAATGGTTCTTTGCGAAAAAGAAGCATCATAATCAGAGTGGGTAACCATCAAAATTGTAGCACCTTTAGCATGTAAATCGGTTAAAAGTTCCATCACTTCATTACCATTTTTACTATCTAAATTTCCAGTTGGCTCATCGGCCAAAATAATTTTCGGATCATTCACCAAAGCTCTTGCAACGGCAACTCTTTGTTGCTGTCCGCCCGAAAGTTGCTGCGGGAAATGTTTCAAACGATGAGAAATATTTAGTTTCTCGGCAATAGCTTCAATTTTTTGTTTTCTTTCAGAAGCTTTTACGTTGTTGTAAAGCAACGGTAATTCGATATTATCATAAACAGAAAGTTCATCGATTAAGTTGAAGTTTTGAAAAATAAAACCGATATTTTCTTTTCTCACCTTAGCTCTTCCTTTTTCCTTTAGACCAATCATTTCCTGATCTAATAATTTATAGCTTCCGTCGCTCGCGCTGTCCAAAAGTCCGATGATATTCAATAGAGTTGATTTTCCGCAGCCAGAAGGGCCCATAATTGTTAGAAAATCTCCTTTTTTTATTTCTAAGTTGATACCGCTTAAAGCAGCAGTTTCGATTTCTTCTGTTCTAAAAACTTTGGTTAAATTCTGAATTGTGATCATAATTTTTTAGGTTTTGAAATGTTATTAAATACGTTTTTTGATTGATGATTGAAACGATGATTTTTTTGTTTTTTTGTTGTTTCAAGTTTCAAGTTTCAGGTTTCAGGTTGGTTGGCGGCGTGAAACCTGAAGCCTGAAACTTGAAACAAAAATTACTTGTCAAGCGAAAGTTCCTCGATATCTTTATAGTCAGAATAAGAAGAAGTAATTACAGATTCGCCTTCTTTTATACCTTCTAAAACTTCATAGTAAGCAGGATTTTCGCGTCCTAGTTTTATATTTCTTCTTTCGGCTTTATTTCCTTTTACTACAAAAATCCATTTTCCTGCTGTTTCCTGATTAAAACTTCCTTTTGGAATTACAAGAGTTTTGTTCTTTTCAGATAAAATTAGTTTCACGCCAAAGCTAAGTCCGTCTTGCAGTGCAATATCTTCTTTTGAAGTAAAAACCAATTCAACTGTAAAGTGGCCGCTTTTTACTTCTGGGATAACTTTGGTAACCAAAACCTCAAGATTTTTTCCTTTGTATTCAACCTGGCCTTTTAAACCTTCTCTAATTTTTTCTAGGTAAAACTCATCAACATCAGCAGAAAGTTTGTAACCGCGTTTTGAATCGATTTTTCCAATGCTTTCCCCAGCTTGAAAAGTTTTTCCTAAAACAGGTTCAAAAGAAGTTAATCTTCCAGATTCTGGCGCTGTGATTAAAAAATTCTTTTTGTTGTTTCTAAGAATTTCCAAACTTTTCTCCATAGTTTGAATCGAACGATTAATTTGAGAAATCTGAATTTGATTGGTTTGTTTCTCTTTTTGAATACTCTGCTGAATCGTTCTTTTGCGTTCTTCCTGAAAACGAAGACTTTCCTTAAAAGTATTCCAATCGTTTTTCGAGATTACATCTTTGGCAAACAATTTAGCGTTTACATCATATAATCTTTTGGCATCGTTGTAATCATGTTCGATTAAAACAAAATCTTTGGTTAAATTTAGTTCTTGATTTCGGATATTTAATTTCCCTGTATTTAAGTTGTTGATTTGTTCGATAATAGCCGTTTCCTGAGTCAAATAATTCAATTCTGTATTCGGATTGTATAAACGAGCCAGCGATTGCCCTTTGGTCACCATTGCACCATTTTCTACAAAAATTTCTTTTACAGAACCGCCTTCAGTAACGTTTACAAGCATTACATTTAAAGGTTCAACTTTTGCCTGAAAAACAACAAAGTCTTCAAAAAAAGCTTTTTCAGCTTTTTGAATTACCAATTCTTCAGTTTTTACATTTAAAGTTCTTTTGGTGTTAAAAGCAAAAATGATGATTACCGCCAAAGCTAAAAAAACAGCAATTGCTATTGCGAGATATCTAAATTTTTTACTTTTACGAGGAATTATCTTGTCCATTTTTTTCAATATTTTACTGATAATCAATAGGTAAATACTGTGCCATAAAATTTATTATTTGTAAAGTCTTGATTTTAAAGAAGCTTTTAAAACCGCTTTGAAAAACTAGTGTTCGATAATGAACAGTTGACCGTTCGGAAGCGGACAGAAAAAATACCACATGAGAAAGAAACAAGCCCAAATATTAGTTGTATACGATCAGGAAGAAATTCTTTTTTCGGCAAAAATGATTCTTAAAAAGCATTTTGAGACGATTTTTACAACAAATAGTCCCAAAAAAATCATTTCAATTTTAAGTGAAAATGAAATAAATGTGGTTTTGCTTGACATGAATTACCGAATTGGTTTTGAAGATGGGAGGGAAGGAATTCATTGGCTGAAAGAAATTAAAACACTTTCGCCGCAAACTATTGTGATTTTAATGACAGCTTTTGGTAAAATTGAAACGGCTGTAGAAGGAATAAAAATTGGAGCTTTTGATTATGTTCTAAAACCTTGGAACAATGAAAAACTCTTAGAGACGATTGATAAAGCTGTAGTTGAAAGCAGAAAGAACAGCAAGAAAACATCTTTGGATAAAAATGAAAAAACCGAAAAGAAATATTTTGTCGGAACTTCAGTCAAAATAAAACAAGCCTATTCCATAGCTGAAAAAGTAGCTAAGACGGATGCTAATGTTTTGATTTTAGGCGAAAATGGAACTGGTAAATATGTTTTTGCCGAATTTATTCATCAGCATTCTGAAAGAAAAAACCAGCCTTTTGTACATGTCGATTTAGGTTCGTTAAGTGATAATTTATTCGAAAGCGAGCTTTTTGGTTATGCAAAAGGAGCTTTTACAGATGCAAAAATTGACACTCCCGGACGTTTTGAAAACGCTTCAAACGGAACGATTTTTTTAGATGAAATAGGAAATATTCCGCTTCATCTTCAGGCTAAATTGCTTCACGTTTTACAAACTAAAACCGTTACGCGTTTAGGCGAAAGCAAACCCAGACCTTTAAATGTACGTGTTATTGCCGCGACCAACAGCGATATTAAAGCCGAAGTAAAGAACAAAACTTTTCGCGAAGATTTATTGTATAGAATAAATACGATGGAAATAAATCTGCCATCTCTGCGCGAAAGAAAAGACGATATTGTGCCAATGGCAAATTTTATCCTGCAGCAGATTGCAGAAAAATACAATCAGAGTCCCGATGCTTCGGGATGGCGTTTTGATGACAATGCAGCTCCATATTTAGAGCGATATCCTTGGAAAGGAAACGTTCGTGAAATGGAAAATAAAATTGAACGAGCTTTAATTTTGTCTGAAAACAATACAATTTCTGTAATCGATTTGGATATTCTAGATTTTGAAGAAATTCAGGAAAACGATGAAAATCCGTTGTCTGAAATGGAGAAAAGCGCAATCGAAAAAGCATTATTTAAACATAACGGAAATATTTCTAAAACAGCCGAAGAATTAGGTTTGTCACGCGCCGCCCTGTATCGAAGAATCGAAAAATATGATTTAAAGAATTAGACTTAAATTAAGTTTTGCCGCAAATTTAGAAGATTAAAAATGATTATTATATGCTGCGCGATTAGATTTAATTTAGGTTGGTGATTAAGATCAATCTTTTTAATTCTTAAAATCTATGGCAATAAAAAATAAAACATGAAGAATTGGAAATTTTATAACGCTTTGTTTGTAAGGGTTTTGTTTGTCATGATTCTTTTTTTATGCAGTGTTTTGCTGCTTTACAAAGGATTTCGATTCAACGCCATTTTAGCTGGTTTTTTTGTATTGATTTTTCTGTTCGAAATGTACTTTTTTGTCAAGAGCCAATTATTGTTTTATGACAAAACGATAAACTCCATTTTGCACAATGACTTTTCTACGCATTTTCAAGAAGAACATAAAAAAGACAATTTCAAGAGTTTATATCTTTTGTATGATACTTTAAAAGTTCAAAAACAGGAGCAGATTTCAAAAGAATTGATTTATCGTTCGATATTGAACAGCATTGATACTGCAGCTTTAATTTTAGAAAAAGAAAATGATACTTGGTCGATTTTTATAATGAATGACTGCTTTTCGAACTTATTCAAAGTGCCGAAAGTGAGTCATTGGAAATACCTAAAAAATTATATTCCTGCGCTTTGCAGCGAAATCGAAAATGTTGGTTTTACAGAACTAAAAACTGCTATTTCGATCAAAATTGAAGATCAGGATCTGCAGACTTTTATGCTGCAGACTTCGCATACATCAACGTATGATAAGGAATATTTTATTATTCTATTAGACAGCATTCAGCGTGTGATTGAGAAAAAAGAAAAAGAAGCGTGGATTAATTTAATGAAAATCATTTCGCATGAATTAATGAATTCCTTAACGCCGATTCGGGCGCTTTCACAGAATTTACTTCACATTGTAGATCAGGAAAAGCTAGAAGAAGATGATTTTGAAGATATTAAAAGCAGTATTTCGACCATTATAAACCGCAGCGATCATTTACAGGTGTTTGTTGAAAATTATAGAAAACTAGCCATGCTTCCGACACCAAATAAACAAATCACGCCCATTAATGCCTTGTTTGAAGATTGTCTGCGAATTATGAGTCCGATTTTGAAAGCAGAAGGCATCGAATTGGTTAATGAAATCAATAGCTCCCGTTCTATTTTGATAGATAAAAACCAAATGGAACAAGTGATTATTAATTTGATTACCAATAGTATTCATGCTTTAAAAGAAAAAACAGAAAAGAAATTAATTCTTTCCAGCTATACCGAAAACAATCGTTTCTTTATTATAATTTCTGATAATGGAAGAGGAGTAGATCCTGAAATTAGAGATAAAGTTTTCTTGCCTTTCTTCACAACTAGAAAAGACGGCGCTGGTATTGGCTTGACGCTTTCTAAAAATATCATCGAAGCGCACGGTGGTTATTTAAGCTACCAAACCGATGAAGAGAAAACAGATTTTGTTATTTGCTTGATTTGATTTTTTTGAACCATATAAGTGATATAAGTTCATTTAAACATTGCGTATAAATTTTACGCAAAGTTATTGGTATTTAATCGCGCAAAGAAACGAACTTATATGGTTCAAAAAACTTAAAGTTCGACTTCTGGTTTCCAAAAGTGTTTTTCTAAATCTACAATTTGGTTATTGACAACTTTAATTCCTTCGTTCTCTAAAAGCTGCTGCATTAAATTCGTTCCGTCAAAGTGATGCTTTCCTGTTAAAAGTCCTTTTTGGTTTACAACTCTGTGAGCTGGAACATCGTCCATATTATGGCAGGCATTCATTGCCCAGCCAACCATCCTGGCAGAACGGGCGGCTCCCAAGGCTTTTGCAATTGCACCATAAGAGGTTACTTTTCCGTACGGAATCTGTCTTGCGATTGTATAAACTCTTTCGAAAAAATTTTCCTCAGCCATGATTTATTTTTTATCGCGTATTAGATTCAAGTTTCACGCAGATTTTGCAGATTTAAGCAGATTGAAATTGAATAAATTTAATTAATCTGCCGGATAAATATATCTGCTTGAAAAAATTATTCACCACAAAATAGAAAATTATTTTAATCCTTTCAATCTGTGGCTATAAAATTAACCGAAATAATAATTTAAAATATTAAAAAGTGTTACAATTGCAACCAAGCCTGTAATGCTTCCAATGATAGTATTCATATTTCGCATCAGGTAATCGGTTTTCTTTTCAATTCTGCCGAAGAAGGCAATATAGCTGTATAAAACGGCAAATGAACCTATTACCGAACCGAGCACAAAGGTAAAAATGATATTGTTTTCGAATACAAAAAGATGGTACGAAGCCAAAGTGACACTTACCACAACATAATAAGGAATTGGAAAAAAGTTTAAGCTCGAAAGCAGCATCCCGAGGAAGAATCGACTTTTTTTACTACTCTTCTTTATTTTTGATTTTTTCTTAGTTATCGGATCTTTTGCAATAAACAAAAAGTAAATTGTAAGGATAGAAAAAATTACAAAACCTACTTCGCGCAAAAGCGTTACCACATCTGGGCGGTTGTCAATTACACGAGCAAATAAAACAGCTACATAAACTTGGAAAAAAATCACCAAAACCGCACCAATAACAAACCAAAAAGCATTCTTTTTTCCTTCTTTCAAGTTTATTTTGGCTGCTGTCATGTTGATTAATCCTGGTGGAATAATCCCAATAGCGGCGGCAATAAAACCTGAAAGTAATGGAGTAAGATATACCATTCAGTTGTTTAAGTGGTTAAAAGATAGTTTTCAGAACTAAAATTAGTCTTTAATTTTGAAACGAATATACGTAATTGCCTTGTTAATTTCTAAATATTGTTTCTCATAAAATGTCTGGATTGAAGTTACAACTTCTGGGCTTCCTTCATTTTTGTAAACATTATGATTAGCATATAAAACTTCGTGGCCTTCACCATGAAGCAATCCAAGCGTATATCCGTGCATAAATTCGCTGTCGGTTTTAAGGTTTACGACACCGTCTTTTTTCAGGATCTTTTTGTATAATTTCAAGAACTCAGAATTTGTCATTCTGTGTTTGGTTCTTTTGTATTTGATCTGCGGATCTGGGAAAGTAATCCAGATTTCGTCTACTTCATTTTCAGCAAAAATATGATCGATCAATTCGATTTGAGTACGTACAAAAGCAACATTATGCAAACCGTTTTCAACAGCTGTTTTAGCACCACGCCAGAAACGCGCGCCTTTAATGTCAATTCCGATAAAATTTTTGTCTGGGTATTTTTCAGCTAATCCAACAGAATATTCTCCTTTACCGCATCCTAATTCTAAAACTAAAGGATTATCGTTTTTAAAGAAATCAGAATTCCATTTTCCTCTTAAAGGCATTAAATCGCCAACAACTTCTTCTCTGGTTGGTTGAAAAACGTTTTGAAATGTTTCGTTTTCTCTGAATCTCTTAAGTTTATTTTTACTTCCCACTTTTTACAAAAATTTTCCGCAAAATTAAGGAATATAAACGAATGGATAAGATGTAATTGCGGTTTAAATTTTATCAGCAACGAATTTCTATGAAGTATATTTTGTTTTGCCACGAATTTCACAAATTTTCACGAATCAATTTTAACTGAGTGCGAAAAGAAATTAGTGAAAATTAGTGAAATTCGTGGCAAAACAAAATATTAACCGTAATGAGGTTCTGTAATTGGTTTAGATTTTGGATCTAAAGTTTCGTCGTGTTGTGATAAATCCAGTCCGATGTGTTCTGACTCCTCAGAAACCCTTAACGGAATAATGAAATTGGTTACTTTAAACAAGAAATAAGCTCCGAAGAAAGTAAAGATAGAAACCAATACCAATGCCATCATGTGATGTCCAAAAACATTCCAGCCTCCGTGAAGTAAACTAGCGTTTTCTCCGTGAGCAAAAATAGCCGTTAAAATCATTCCCATAATTCCGCCAACACCGTGACAGGCAAAAACGTCAAGTGTATCGTCAAATCTTTTTGAATATTTACAATTTACAGCTGTGTTAGAAACCAAAGCCGTTACAAATCCGAAGAACATACTTTCTGGTACAGAGATATATCCCGCAGCAGGGGTAATCGCCACAAGACCAACAACCGCTCCGATACAGGCACCTAATGCAGAAACTTTTCTTCCGTTCATTCGGTCAAAGAAGATCCACGTTAACATTGCGGCTGCAGATGAGGTTGTAGTAGTTGCAAAAGCCATAGCGGCTGTTCCGTTGGCAGCAAGAGCAGAACCAGCGTTGAAACCGAACCATCCAAACCAAAGCATTCCAGTTCCTAATAATACAAAGGGAATATTGGTTGGAATATGCTGACTGTTTTTTCTTTTTCCTAAAACAATAACACCAGCCAAAGCTGCAAAACCAGAACTCATATGAACTACAGTTCCTCCAGCGAAATCTTTAACACCAAAATAACTTCCTAAAACCCCTGTCGGATACCAAACGGCGTGGCATAAAGGAGCGTATATAAAAATGGTAAATAAACTAATGAAAACTAAATAAGAAATAAAACGAACACGTTCTGCAAACGAACCCGTGATAATCGCAGGACAAATGATGGCAAATTTCATTTGAAACAAAGCAAAAAGCATAAACGGAATCGTATTTGCCAATTGTTTATGAGGCAGAACCCCAACATAATCCATAAAAGCAAAAGTTGTTGGATTCCCGAAAAAGCTGTAAAAATGATCTCCAGAACCAAAACCAACCGGTTCTCCAAAAGCAAGACTAAAAGCTACCACAACCCATAAAAGCGTTACCACTCCTAGGCAGATAAAACTTTGAAGCATAGTTGAAATTACATTCTTTTTACCAACCATTCCGCCGTAAAAGAAAGACAATCCAGGAGTCATGATTAGTACCAGACAGCTTGAAGTAAGCATCCAGGCAACATCGGCAGGAACAATATGATCTGTAGTTCCAAATTCTGATAGGACATAACTATTTTCTGTTACTGTTGGCCAAAATGCACCTATCGTACATACGACACTGATCATGATAAAGGAAATAATCCAGCGTTTTTCTATTTTCATTTTTAAAATACTTAGTTAACCCTATTTTTTTTGGGGTCAAAGTTAAAAAAAAATAAAGATTCTTGTTTTGAAGGCTGTTAAAATAGAGGTGCTGATCTTATTTTGGTTGATTTTTTAAAATAAGAGGTGTTTTTTTGACAGTATCCTATTTTAAAGTTACAAAAAAGTGTCGTTTTTGCCGAATTTATTAAAATTAATTTCTCAATACGTTTCGTAAAGTGCTATAAAAGTTATGTTTATAATAAGAAAAGCCTAAAATGTTTTATTTCTTTTGAAGCTTTGCTATTAAAGCATCTTCAATTGGAGATTTGATTTTGGTTACAGCATCAACTTCGTCATTCGGAATAGTCATGGATAAAACATAATGCTGGATTTTCCATTCTTTACCCACTTTTACCAAAACGCCAGAACCACGGCAGATTTTCATTTGAGTGTCCAGCAATTCGTCAAACCAAGCTAATTTTCCAGTTTTGTCAAAAAAGATGTGGCGTTCTAATGCTTTAAAGTTCCACGTTGTTCCTTTATCGAAATACGGTTTTGCCCAAGTTTTAAAATCCTTTTTCTGCCAATTTTCGGTTGCATCGGTTCCTATATAAATAGCATCGTCTGCCAAAGTATTGAAATAAGCATCAAATTTTACGTCGGCAGCGGCTTTGTGCCAATCATCTAAAGTTTGATTTATTTTGTCTTTCTCAGTTTGAGCATTTGCAAAAGAAGCAACGAATAAAAGAAGTAAAAATGTTTTTTTCATGAGATGTATTATTTGAGTTTAAAGGTATTAATTTTTTCGAACCATATAATTGATATAAGAAAGTGGAAGTTTTTATAATTCTGGTTTCACGCAGATTTTAAAAGATCCAAGGAAATAAACACAGATTAATTTCTAAAAAAATCTGATATGGCGTAATCACGAAAAAACGATTATATTTGAGAGATTTTTAAATACCGCCCCAATGAATCCAAAAATACTTATAAGTTCACTCGCTATAACTTCTCTATTATTTGTTTCTTGTAAAAAAGAATTAGAGCCTCAAGAAAGTACAGCAACCTCTGAATTGGTAAGGTTAGGACTTGCAAAAGATACTACAAAAGCTGCAGCACCGGTTGTACAAACTCCAGCTGCAAACCCTAATACAGTTTTGAGCGATACAAAAGGACTGAACCCAGCACACGGACAGCCAGGACACCGCTGTGATATTGCTGTTGGAGCACCTTTAAATTCTGCGCCAACACAACAAGTACAAGCGACTCAAGGACAAACTGTTCAAGTAAATCCCAATCAACAAAAGGTAGTTACAACTACAGCAACGCCAGTTAAAGTTGCCAAAGGAATGAATCCGCCGCACGGACAGCCAGGACATAGATGTGATATTCCAGTTGGAGCGCCGTTAAATTCACCTGCAGCAAAAACTACTGCAGCAACTCCAAATACAGCACAAAGCGGATCGGTTTCTCAAAGTTTTACTGTAACGCCTCCGCCATCAAATGCAGTTCCAGCATTGTTAAGTACAGAAAGTACCGATAACGCAGTAGCAGACGGACTAAATCCAGCACACGGAAAACCTGGACATCGCTGCGATATTGCAGTTGGAGCTCCGCTGCCAAAGTCATAAATCAGTAATCGAATTGATATAAAACAGAAAGGACGTTTCAAATGAAACGTCCTTTTTTTATAGAAATAAGCGCAACTATTAATGTGCTTTTATTTTTTCGAAAGTTGTAGTCAACGATTTTTTGATTTTTGCCAAAGCGCCGCTGAATGCTTTTTCCAGTGTATCAGCGTGTTCTGTAACAGTGATTGGCTGTAATTTTACAGGACGAACTTCGATTACGCATTTTTTGTCTTGCAGACTGAATTTTTCTCCATTTTCATCTCCAAAATGAACTTCTATTCGGGTAATTTTATCCTCAAAACGAGCTAAACCTTTTTCTAATTCTGCAGAAAAGTAACTTTCTAATCTTGCATGTCCATCAATATTCTTGTCGGTGTTGATTTGTACTTTCATAACGGATTGTATTTAATGATTGTTTCTCAAATCTATCCATTTTAGAAGGAAAAGCCAAGTGAGTTAAGGAAATATTATGAATTTTCGGGAGATTTATTTTTCAATTTTGTAATTTAGATTGCAACTTAGAATCAATAAATTTTAATAAAGAAAAAACTTACAATTTATTTTTTGTTTTCGTATGTTTGTACTTCCTAAATGCAAAATATATGAATACAAAAAAAATTATTGCCCGTGTGGTATGGTGGCGGTATTGGAAACAATCGCAACGCTCTTTGCAGCGTAGGACACCTAATCTATGCGGGTTTTATATTTCCTAAATGCAAAATTATGAGTGCAAAAACCTTTTCAAAAGAAACAGAATTAAGGTTAACTGAATTCTTCAACAATTCTATTGATGCCAAAAGTATGGCAAAAAGCATTCGACAAGTAAATTATATTCTTGCCTTAAATGTAATGCACGAAACTGAATTTTTACAACAAGAAAATATCAGTCTGGATGAAAGCTTTTACTGGCTGAATAAATTGGCGGAGATTTTAGATCCTTATTTGGATGTTGAATAGAAATTAAAAAAGCCACTGGAAAGTGGCTTTTTGAGATAGTTTGAAGAATAGATTTATATTTTAGTTACAGTCTGTTAATGAGATAATCACTATCAATATCTGGAAAACCAATACGATTATAATATCGTATGAAAGTTGAGACCATTGATTCTGCAAAAGGTGCATCTAATTTAACCAATCTTGTATATTCATTTAAATTATTATAATCAACCATTATTTTTTTTTGAAAATCAATAATTCTATTTTCCAGAAAAGGAGTACCTGGTAGGAAAAAATATTTATCTTTTTCTCCCTGATTATTTTTTGTCCAGTTTTTTAATTTGCCTTGATAATTTTTTTCTCTTTCTAAATCTTTGGCACTTTTTTCTTGTAGGTCTTTTAATTTACTATACTGCTTGTAATCTTCTAAATCAGTCAATAGTGTCGATTTGGCAAGTAATAAAGTATCAGACTTTCTTTTTCCATTGGTACGAACAAC
The DNA here is from genome assembly GCF_001429295.1 of Flavobacterium sp. Root935. GTDB lineage: Bacteria > Bacteroidota > Bacteroidia > Flavobacteriales > Flavobacteriaceae > Flavobacterium. The sequence continues at coordinate 885,345 of NZ_LMJL01000007.1, forward strand.
TAAATCACAAGTTGGAGTGAGAATTACATAAACTTCGCCTTCTTTCTCAAGCAATTCACCAACTTCATATTCTTTGGCAGTATCTGTAGGATAAATATAAAATTCCATTGGATGGACTTTATCTATAGCAATATTATTACTTCCAATTATTTGCGATATTTTATCTTTTGAAAGAGAATTGCCTAGTTTTCTTAACATTAAGTAGCCTAGTGAGAAATCATTTTGTCCCTGAATGAAAATTTCTCTTTTTTCGTGAATTATGCCCCAAAAATAATTTTTGAATTCTTCTTCCAAATGGAGTGTAATATTTTCTTTAATAAAAGGAAGATTTGACAAAATTAATCTTGTAATCTCTTTTTTCAGCTGATCATACCCATCACTTTTTCTAACTACTCCTATAATTTCAGATCGTAAATCTTCAACAGAACCGGCATTTCCTGAAAAAAAGATCACTGGGATAAAAAGATTATCTTGAATTTTTGCAAGAACATCTATTCCTAATTTGTTTCCGTTATCTTCCGGTTTTCCTTGAAAGATGTCTAAAATAATGATATGATACTTTCTTTGAGATATTTGTTCAAAAGCATTTTCAAAACTATCTAATGTTTCTACTTTTAAAATATGATTTTCGATTATTTCATCATTTAGTATTGCTGATAAATCTTCTCTATTTTGCAATTCATCATCAACGCAGAGTATATTTATTTTTTTCATATTCTATATCTAAAAATTATTTTAAAAGTAGCTCCTTCTAAAGGTCCGTTGTCAACAAGCATGAAATCCCCATCATATTCAGAAATTAATTCTCCCACTATCGAAAGACCTAATCCTATACCATCTGGTTTTGTGCTATAATATGGATCGAAAATTAATTTTTCTGCTCCATTTTTGATTCCAGGTCCATTGTCGCTAAATATTATTGAGAGCTCATTGCTATCTTTTATAATTTCTACGTCAATTTTTCTTTCAGTATTTTTACTTTCAAGCCAGTAAATTGAATTTTGTATTAAATTCATTATTATAATCCCTAATTCACCCTCATCTATGGAAACTATATTATTAGTATCGGATATTTTATATGTAATGTTTAATCTTTCTAGATCAGAATGATTCAAAAGGAATTGACTTCGAATAATATCTTCAACAATAACATTTTTTGGTCTTCCTCTTTTCCTTCCCCCAAAAGGTTCAATTCTTCTGAAAAGTTGGGCAAATTCCTTTCTTATATCTTGAATGTTGGATGTTAATTTGAATATCTCTTCTGTAGTGTTTTCTGGTTTTTTTAGGGCTTTATTAATTAAATGAGTTTGGGCATCAATTTTTGCTAAATAATTACTTCCATCATGTAAAATAACATCAATCAATTGGCCTAAAGTAGTTAATCTTCTATATCTAGAAATAACCTCTTGAACTTTTTTTACCCCTTCTTGTATTTCTGCTTCTTTCTTTTCTACTGCAGTAATGACTTCATTATTAGTAGGTATTTTTTCTTGAATTAATGTACTTAAAGATTTTAATGAAAATCTATTAAATAAGTTTTCTTTGTGGATGGAAATGTTTTCACTTTCTCTTGGTCTTTCACGATATCTCCTGTCTTCAACTTCATTCAAAATTAATTTAATAAGTTCCTTTATATCCTCAAATGCTTGGCCTTCTACAATTCCTTCTCTATTACTCTGGTCTTTAAGTTCTGGGTTATCATCTAAACTTATTGATATATAGCCAACAATTTGATTGTTACTTAATCTCATAGTAGGATTATTGACTCTTCTTATGTCCAGACGCAACCAATCATCATTTTTATTGCCATATGGAAGAACTCGAATGTTGTCTCGATATATACTAATTCCAGATAAATCATCTAAGTCTTTTTTGACATTCTTAATGTTGGAATTAATTTCTTTTGAAAGTTTATTTAGATCGTCTCTGTTCCAAACTCTAAACTCGAAATTGAATTTTCCTGCAGTTGAATTTCGTAAAGGATTTTTAAGAGTAAAATCTTGATTAGAAAAAGACAGTGTTTCTTCTTTTCCTAGTACTTTACTATAATATTTTAGATCAGAAGGTCTTCCAATTTCGGAAATAGAACCTTTGATATAGTAATCAGGTCTGTTTAAAGTCTCAGGTCTTTCAATTAATCCACTTAAAGAGTTTAATTCACTAGGAGTATTAAGATTAATTAAAAAATCTTCTGAAGGGACAATTGGATTCAATAATCTTGATAGAGCGACCCTTAATTCTCTTATTTTTTCTTCATTCCAGTCAATATTAAGATTGGTTAATTTTAGAATCGTCCCACTATTTTCAATCTCTCTTGGAAGTCTAATTTCCCATTTAGTTTTAATTTTGTCAAGATAGTCTTCTTCATTAGAAAAATCATCCCAATTAAAATTTACAACAATTTCATTTTGGCCTTGTTTTTTTGAAATTAATTGAAGATTGGTTGCTAATTTAGCTGAAGCAAAACGCCCTATGCCCTTTTCACCAGTGAATTTTCGTTTAGAATTTTGATTAGTTTTTTTAAAGTTAGTAGCTGGTTCCATCCAAGCATCTCGAATAGTAGAAAAATCCATGCCTGTTCCTTGATCTAGAATAATTATAGCTGCGTTTTCCTTACATATAACTTTTTTTTGTTTTTTACCTTCTTCTATTGTTTTTACTTCACCAATAAATGAAATTTCAACTATTTCAGAATTAGCATCATAACTGTTTTTAACCAATTCTATGATTGCGACAATATCGTTACTTATTAATTCTTCGCCAATAGTTTTAATTATGCGAGCTTTTGGTTTAAAAACAAACTCACCTGATTCAATAGTCTCAGAACTCATAATAGTAAATCTTTAATTTTTTTAGCGATTGCATTCGCCATTAAAGGAGGAACTGCATTACCAATTTGTTTAAATGCTGCAGAACGTGAACCTTCAAAATAGAAATCATCAGGAAATGATTGTAATCTTGCTGCTTCACGAACAGAAATAGAACGGCATTGCTTTACATCAGGATGAATATAATAATGCCCGTCTTTCGCAATATGCGCTACAACCGTGTGAGAAATTCCCAATCCATCAATTACTTTATATCTATCTGTAAATGCTGTTTCGTTTTTATGTGTTTTTAATTCTTCTGGTAAATCTGGATAACGTAATCTTTCTTGTCCTTTATTCCATTTTTGAATAGCTGTTTTGTAAATAGCTAAATCTCTAGAATTATGTGGTCTTGAAATATGTTGTGTCACAAAATCGACTCCATTTCTCAATTCAAACTTTTCAAGATACTCATTTTTGATTTGAGTATAATTTACAGTTTTAAAGCCTTCTCCGGGTTTTAGTTTAGGCAAATCCTGAAAAGCATCGTTTACTTTATATTCATGAATTATTTTTTCGAATTCTGGAAATCCAAAGTCATTTTCTTTTCGCCATCCAACAATTATAATTCTTTTACGAGCTTGTAAAACACCAAAATCTGATGCGATTAAAGTATCATGATGTACTTCATAACCAAGTCTTCTAAAATATGCTTTTAGATTCTTGAAATGTTCTCCTTTGTTTGCGGTTAATAATCCAGGAACATTTTCAAAAACAAATGCTTTTGGTTTAAATTCTTTCAGGAATCTTCCGTATTGAATATATAATTTATTTCTTGGATCTTTTTCAATGTCTTCTTGATGTCTCCTTAGTAGAGAATAAGCTTGACAAGGAGGACCGCCAATTATCAAGTCAATTTTTTTTCCAGACTCTTTTATTTTATCAAATAGCCCAGAAATAGTCTCATCATTGATTTCAATATTTACTACTGAATTAAGAATTTCATCTGGAATTTCTTTATAAAAATTTTCCGCAGTGATTTCATTTTTAATATACTTATAGTATAAATCAAGATTGTTTTTTGACTTTAAATAATGATATGCTGCTCTAGTTTTGATAGTTAAACATGCTTCTGGATTCATTTCGATATGAGAAACAGGATTAAAACCTGCTTTGATAAATCCTTCAGACATACCAGATGCTCCGGCAAATAAATCAATAAAATTGAGATTATTCTCCATAATTAAATTATTCATAATATTATTTATTCGAAACGCTTTATTAGTATTTCGATATTATTATTGAAAGAATTTCTTACAAAAGTAAGAGTTGCAATAATATAAAACAAATATACTTTAATTAACTAATTACATTATTATGGGAACCCGTAATATATGAATTTTGTTTTGAACAAGGTTAATAATAAATAAAAAGAGAAAATAGAGTATAAATACGGGATTTTACTTATCCTTCTTCCCCCACTTAATCTTCATCTTTCCCTCATTATCATAAGCAATCAAATGAAGTACAATTCCGCGTTCGCGAACGGCTTTTCGTTCTTCTTTAGTAGAAAGACTGGCGTCGTTTTTGGAATTTCGAAGCGGAATCGTAAGCGCTAGATTTGTGCCTCGGCCAAAAGAGTAAATTCCGTCTATGTCAAAGTTTAAGACGCTCGAGCTTATGGTTAATTTATTAATGTCGATTTGCTCTCCGCGAAGATTAAGCGAACCCGATAAGTCGCTGAAAGTAATATTCTCAACATCACGTCGCGGAAAAGCAAACTTGCCAATTTTTACAATAGGATCAAAGTTGAGCAGCGCACCTTGATTGACATTAAAATCTAATTTCCCTTTCATGGAATTAACGATCAAATCGCCTTTGCTGTTCATTAAACCCACAACATTAGCATTGCTCGTTAGTCGGCCGCGAATATTTTTTGGACTAAAAGATTTGATTCCGAAGTTGTTGAAAGACCTTAAAAAACTCGCAATATCTACACGACTTACTTGAGCTGTCGAACTAAAAATATATTGGTTTCCACTTGGTTGAATGGCTCCATTAAAGGTAATACTGCCGCCAGAAGTCTGTAAAGTTCCATTTTTAAGAAGCAATTTAGAATTCAGCATTTGCAATGTTGCTTTTGTGTTGGTTGCGGTAAGCGAACCATAAGTAATTTTATCGGCTTTTAGATTAATCACCGCAGTACATTTCTCGATTACCGATTTTAGCTGATTCGTAAAATTGACATTTTTCTTTTTTACTTGTTTTTTCTGGGCCATTTTTTGAGACGGAGAATTTTTCAAAATGCCTAAAAATTGTTTAACATCAATATTCGGACAGTAAATATTCCAGTTTACGACCATTTTTTCTGGAGCATCGTAATACAGATTCAGAAAATTATCGATTCTTCCGTCAATGCGGATGATGTTGTTTTTATGTTTGTAAGCTATTTTCTTGATATAAAGCGCTTGTTCTGTAAACGATAACTGCACAGCCGTTTTTTCGGCATGAATATTTTTAGGAATATAATCAAATGTGGCATTATCGATATCTACTTCGCCCGTAAAACGCGGTTTGTTAATGTACAAATCGACAATATCAAATTGAAAATTTAAATTAGCTTTTGCATGTCCGCTTTCAAAATGCAGTATTTTTTCATTCGTCATTCCGTTGAGTTTTGAAATGTCAAAATCAGAATTTACGAATCCAGTTGCAATGGGTTTTTCCAGATTATTAATAACCGCCTGAGGAATCTGCAGTGGAATATTTTCATAATCGGCTTTAAAATGCGTTAAAATAATCGCCGAGTTCGGATCGCTAAAACCTTTTTCGGGTTTGAAATTATTCGTAAATATTCCTTTGAAACTGCAATTGGTAAACAAGCCATCGGGAATTGTAAGTTCATTATTTCTAATATCTGCCTGAACTACAATTTTCGGATCTCCTTCAACATTCAGATCTCCTTTAATATCGCAGTTTACTTCGATCGGTTTTTTTAAATCAAACTGATTGAGTTTGGAACTGATATTTCCCGACAATAAATTAGAAGCATTTTTCCATAAAATATTAGTTTCAATATTGATTCCGAAAAGCGAATTTTGTTTTCCGATATTAAAAAAAGCCACGATGTCAAAAGCATCAGAACCAATTTTAAGTTTCTGGGTTTTAATATCTATTTTTTGATGTTCTTCTGAATAGGAAATATCAAAATTTCCTTCGAGCATTTTTTCTTTGGCAAAACTTCCATGAACCGTATTAAAAGCAAGACTATTAATTTTTGTTTTTAAAAATAAATTAGTGTGCCAGTTTTCGTCATCGTAATCCACTTTTGATTCCAAGCTCGCGACATCAAAATCAAATAATTTATGTCCTAAATGATTATCAATAATGACATGAACATTGTTGAGGTTTACTTCATCAATCGTTGTTTCGGGTTTTTCTTTATTGGTTTCTGCTTTTTTCTTTTTCGGCTTAAAGATGTTTACGTTGGAATAACCATTTTCGGCTTTGTAAATATAAATTTGAGCATCGTTAATTAGAATTTTACGAATGTTGATTTCGTTGTGCAGTAAACTCCAAATATTTAAACGAGCTTCTATTTCGTTGGCTTTTAGTAAAGTATGTTTATGACTGTGCCATTGATTGTCTTTTATTTCTACTTCTTTTAAAGCCAAAGTAAAATTCGGAAAACCAGTTAAGAACTTATAATGAAAATCGGTAACGTGAAATTTTCCATTAATGTTTTCATTGATTTTATGATTGACTTTAGCAATAATTTCGGCTTTATTTTGGTTGAAATAAATAGACAAACAGCCACAGGCAATTAAAAGTATTGCGACTAACCCCAGAATAAAAAATCCAAACCGTTTGGCATATTTTTTAAAAGGATCAGACTGAAGAAATGTTTTTATTTGAAGTAAAATTTGCTGCATTTAGACTAAATCTTTTGGAGTATTAAAGATACTACAAAAAATATTAACATTTTATTAGTTTGGTTTTCAGTTTAATATGTCGTAAATTGAGATATCAAAAAACATTCTAGAGTTGATAATAAATGACAATACATTTATAATGAAAACTAATTTAGTAATCGTGTTTGATTTGTTTTAAATTTTTAAATTTGTACTGTAGTTTGAAAGTTAATCATTCAAACATAATTTTAATCTTAATATATTATGGCATTAGCAATAACAGATGCTACTTTTGATGAAGTAGTTTTGAAATCAGATAAACCAGTAATGGTAGATTTTTGGGCAGCATGGTGTGGTCCTTGTAGAATGGTTGGTCCAATCATTGACCAATTAAGCGATGAGTACGCTGGTAAAGTAGTTGTTGGTAAAGTAGATGTAGATGCTAACCAAGAATTTGCTGCAAAATATGGTGTGCGTAACATACCAACCGTTTTGGTTTTTCATAACGGTGAAGTAGTAGGAAAACAAGTAGGAGTTGCTCCTAAACAAACCTACGCAGATAGTTTAGACGCTTTATTGTAATCTTTAAAAGGTTACGATTGATATAAAAAAGGTTTGACGAAAGTCAGACCTTTTTTATTGGATTTTTTTGGCAGAATTTTTCAAAAATAAAACTATGTATCTATGTGTTTAAAAACAATAGTAAAAGTAGTTCCAGCATCTGGTTTAGAATTCACTTCTATTTTACAATGAATAGCCGTTGCTAAATCGCGAATTAAATGCAGACCCAAACCAGATTTGATTCCGATAACTTCAGATTCGTCGTATAGCGCTTTAAATTTTTCCTGCGTTCCACCCGGTCCATTATCAGTAATTGAAAGATAAGTTTTTTGATTTTCCTGACAGGCTTTCCAAATAATTTTTGCATTTGGAGTTTTGTCTAAAGCCTTAATGGCATTTCCAGTAAGATTTCGAATAATGGTTTTTAGATAATTTTCGTCTGTTTCTAAAATGATATTTTCTGGATTTTCAAATACCAGTTCAATATTTTCAATACTCGAAAAATGTTTTTTAGTTTCTTCAAATAAAACATTGATTTCGGTTTTTCTAAACTGAGGCTTAAAGTTTTCCATCTGTCCTTTGCTCCAAAGCAGAATATCTTCCATCGATGATAATAAATTTTCGGCGCCGGTTGTAATTTTATGCTGCATTCGAATTGCGGTTTCTTCGTCGATTAACTCGGGATTTTCTTTTTGAAGATGCAGAAAATGAATCAAGTTTGAAACCGGACTTCTCAAATCATGATTTAAAATACTAAAAAATCTCGCTTTGATTTTGTTCGCTTCATCCAATTCTTGGTTTAAAGCCTGAAGTTTTAAATTGGTTTTCTTTCTGTTTTGATTTTGTTTGAATAATAATAATCCGATAATACAAACCAAAGTAATTCCAGAAATTAAGAAAATGCGCTGTATTTTGGCATCTTCAATTTGAATATTTTTGATTGTATTCTCTGTAGAAAGATATTTGATTTTCTGCTGTTTGGTTTTGTTCTGGTAACGAGCTTCGGCATTTGCAATATTCTGTTTAGCAGACTGTGCCATCATTTCGTCATTGTTTTTGCTGTAGATTTCGTTATAAAAATAAGCTTCTTTCCATTGCCCCAGCGCAGCATAACTTTGAGATAATTTTTTATTAATCATAACAAAAGACTCTTTGTCATATTTCAAAGCCTTTTCAGATGCTTTTTTCAATACTTCAATGGCCTTTTTATGCTCTCCCTTTTCGTTTAAAACCTTTCCGAAATTGGTATTTGCTTCCATTATAATATCTGGATCATTCGATTTTTGAGCGTAGAAAACAGATTTTTTTGCAAAATCATAAGCTTGGTTTATTTTGCCTTCGTCTGCAAAATGCTCCGACATGCTTCGATTAGCAAAACTCAAATTGATAAAAAGAGAATCTTTTGCTGTTGGATAAGTATATACTAAATTGTAATATTTTCGGATGCTGTCTTTTTGCTTTAAAGCAACATAGCTGTGCAGGTAATAGTTGCATAAAAAAGCACTTACATACGGAGAGTTTTTTACATACGGTTTTGCCTCGTTAAAATATTCTATTGCTTTTTTAAACTGCTTCATTTTGGTATAAGCGCTCCCAATTTGAAGATACGATATACCTATGTTTTCAGTACTCGCTATGTCTCTTTTAAGCAGTTTTTTGTATGAAATCGCCTTTAATTGATAATCAATAAAAGTTTCATATTCTGAGTTATTCTGGTAGTATTCGGCGATACTCCCGTTTAAAACAGATTTGGTATAATCGCTTTTTGTAGTATCAACAACTTGTTTAATATATTTTATTAAAGATTTACCTTTTGCAGTATCCTGAACGGAATAATAAACATAATTAAGACGCATCAAAGCAGTGGTTTCGGTTTTTAGATGTCTGGCTTTGCGGGCGTACTTCCAGGCAATTTCATAATTTTCTAAAGCTTTCTGATATTGATTGTTGGTAAATTCATATCCGAGTCCTCTTTGAATATAAAACCGGCTTAAATAAGCATTATGATTTTTAGCGAGAGAAATTCCTTTTTCTGCCGCAGTTATGAGTTTAGGATAATCTTCTGCATCAAAGATTTTTCGAGTGTATGCAAGCCAGATTTTAAGTTTCTCATTTGTCGTGCTGTAACGTGCCAAATTAGGTTCCTGCTGTGCAAAAGCATTCCAACTTATAAATAAGAGCAGCAAGAACTTGAGATTTCTCATGCAATTAAATTTAAGTTTTCTTTGTAACTTCTTCCAATTGGTATTACGGCATTATTATTCAAGATAATTTCGGTTGAATTTATCTTTTGAACATATTGTTTCTGTACGGCATAACTTCTGTGAATACGCACAAAAGATTGAAAATGATCTTCTTTCAAAAGATTTCCAATACTCGAAAGTACACAATGTCTTTTTCGTTCTGTAACTACCAAAGTGTAATCTTTTAAAGCTTCGAGATACAAAATCTCATGCAGCTTAACTTTGGTCTGTTCGTGTCCTTCTTTTATATAAATGGTATCACCGCCAATGCTGGCTTCAAACAAAGAAGCTTTGAGTTTAATTTCCATAAACTCTTCAATACGATTTACAGTTTGTGTAAAACGATCAAGCTTTAAGGGTTTTACAATAAAATCAAGAGTTTCAATCTGGAAACTTTCTACGGCATGTTCAGGATGCGCCGTAATAAAAACACAAACTGGAATTTCGAGAGTTTGTTTTCTAAACTCAATTCCGTTTAAACCCGGCATATCAATATCCAAAAACAAGATGTCGATTTTCTCTTTCTCTAAAAAAGGAACAGCATCTTCAGCCGATTCAAAAACCCCTAAAATATCCAGAACAGGAAACTTCTTAGCATAAGAAACTGCTGTAAGTCTATCAATTTCGTCATCATCAACAATAATACAAGTGTATTTTTTCATCATTCAAACTTAATTTATGTTGTCTGTCTATTTAAAATGTTGTTCGTCTATTGGCTGTTTTTAGCTTGAACTCTTTGGTGCAAATTTGTCCTGTAATTAAATCACAAGGAAAAAAAAAGTTCCTGTCGATTGTTGCAAAAATAAAGCTATTGAATTAAAAAAGAAGTATTTAATTAATTTTTTAAAACCAAATTGTTATGAAATTTTCAAAAACCATTTTTACAATTTTCTTACTAGCCATTTCTACAATTTCATGCAGCGGCGATGACGGAACTGATGGTGTTAATGGGGCAGACGGAGCGCCAGGAGCAGCTGGGACAGCAAATGTTATTTACAGTGCATGGTTAACAGCACCAGCAGCAGCTGCAGAAACAATAGACGGTACTTCGGGAATGTCTACAACTATTAATGCGCCAGAACTATCAGCAGACATTCTTTCTAAAGGAACCATATTAGTGTATGTTTCTTTTGGATCAGGTACTTACACAGTGCCATACACATCTACCGCAGGAGGATTCGTAAATACAATTACGGCTATTTCTAATCTGCAAAAAATCAAATTATTTAGATTTAGACATGATGGAGGAGGAACAGTAAACCTGCCAACAACGCTTAACTGGCGATATATTTTAATTCCTGGAGGAGTAGCGGCCACCGCAAAAACTGCAAAACTAGACTATTCTAAAATGAGTTACGAAGAAGTTTGCGCACATTTTAACATCAAACCTTAATTCTGAAATCAAATAAAATCAATTAATTAAAATATATATTATGAAAGCTCTAAAAACTATTTTGACCCTTTTATTAATTGCCGTTTCTACGGTTTCATGCAGCAGCGATGACGATAAAGATGCTGTTAAATATAATGAAGAAAATCCTCTAGATGCTTATATGGCAGGATCTGGATTTAGCCAAAAAGCTGTAGATGTAAAAAACTCAGGAATTTATGAATATGGTTTTAGTTTTAAACCAACCGTAACGGGAAAAATAAACTCCTTGATTGTAAAAATTCCAGATGTAAATCCAACTTTAAGAGTTACTCTATGGGATGCTGCAACCAAAACAGTTATAAAATCTGAAACTATAAATGTAGCTACAGCTAATGTTACAGTCGAAAAAGCAATTTCGCCAATCGCACTAACTAAAGATAAAGAGTACTTTTTTACAGTAAATAGTGACGACTGGATCAACAGAACAAAAACAGATGGATCTGCAGCGACTTATCCAATTGTGGCTGGAAATATTACTATTACAGGATATGCTTATATCTCCAGTACAGCAGCAGAAACTATTTTCCCAACAAATGCACGTAATACCTATTATGCAGGTGACGTTACATTTAAATTTCAACAAACAGAATAATTCTTTTTTTGGATAGCTTTGAATTAGTAAAGGAAAAGGTTTGGCGGTAGTCAAGCCTTTTTCGTTAAAAATACAGTTTGTTTTTTTTAGACTTGACGGGTTTTTAAAACCTGTTAGGTCTTTTTTTGGAACTTATTTTCTATTTTTAGCAAATCTTATATTCCTTTAAAAATGAAAATTCTATACACCTTTCTTTGTTTTTTTATGTTGATTTCTAATGGTTTTTCCCAATCAAAAGAAAAAGAAAGTGTGCTTTTAGAAAATGGGGTTTCAGAGCAATTGGCGCAGTTTCGTAAAAAGCAGATTTCAGAAGTTCAGTATAATTTGTCATTCGAGATTCCCAATCAGAAAGAAGAAAATATAAATGCCCATTTGACGGTAAATTTGAATATATCTGATTTAAGTCAGCCTTTACTTTTTGATTTTAAAGAGAAAACTTCAAATATAAAAACAGTTGCCATAAACGGAAAAAGTCTTCCCATTGTTCACCAAAACGGGCATATTGTAATTCCTTCTTCGGGTTTAATTTTAAGAAAAAATGCGATTTCAATTTCTTTTATCGCGGGTAATTTATCGTTAAATAGAAATGACGATTTTCTATATACACTTTTAGTTCCAGATCGCGCAAGTACCTTATTTCCATGTTTTGATGAGCCAGATATTAAAGCTGCTTACAAATTGAGTCTTTCTGTACCAAAAGATTGGTCGGTTTTGGCTGGAGCCGATGTAAAAGAGAAAATCGATAAAGGTAATTTTATCACATATATTTTTGGAGAATCAGATAAAATGAGTACCTATTTATTCTCTTTTGTAGCAGGGAAATTCAAAAGCACGACGCAAAAACCAGGTTTAGAAATGACGATGCTGTATCGTGAAAACAGTCCGGAAAAATTCCGCGTAAGCGCAGATACTATTTTCAATCTGCATCAACAATCCTTAGATTTTTTACAAAAATATACCAATTATAAATTTCCATTTCAAAAGCTGGATTTTGCTTCGATTCCTGTTTTTCAGTATGGCGGAATGGAACATGTTGGTGCGATTCAGTATCGAGAATCAACGTTGTTTTTGGACAACAGCGCAACCGACAGCGAAAAATTAAACCGCGCCAAACTCATTGCACACGAAACCTCACATATGTGGTTTGGCGATTTGGTCACAATGAAATGGTTTGATGATGTTTGGATGAAAGAGGTTTTTGCCAATTTCATGGCCGATAAAATCATGAACCCGATTTTTCCGAAAGTCAATCATAATCTGCAGTTTTTTACCGCGCATTATCCTAGCGCTTTCGCGGAAGATCGTTCTTTAGGAACACATCCAATCAAACAGCATCTGGCGAATTTAAAAGACGCTGGTTCGCTGTACGGAGCCATTATTTACAATAAAGCGCCAATTATGATGCGTCAGTTAGAAGCTTCGATGGGAAAGGAAGCTTTTCAGAAAGGAATTCAAAACTACATTCAAAACTACGCCAATGACAATGCCGATTGGAATAATTTGGTAGAAATTCTGGATGCAGAAACGCCGCTCGATATGAAAAAATGGAGTGACGTTTGGGTAAACAAATCTGGAAGAGCGATTTTTACGGATAAGAGTGAATACGATTCTAAAAACCGAATTAAAACTTTTGAAATTCAGCAAAAAGCAGAAGACAACTCCAATAATATCTGGCCTCAGGTTTTTCAGATTGGTTTGGTTTATGCCAATGATGTAAAAGTTCTGACGATTAATATTAATGATAAAAACACCGTTTTAAAAGAAGCCATCGGACTTGAAAAACCAATTGCCGTTGTTTATAATTACAATGGTTTTGGGTACGGAGTTTTTCCGCTTGACGGGAATAATTTAGATTATATTTCTACATTGAAAGATGAGGTTGCAAGAGCGTCTAGCTACAGCAATCTTTATGAAAATACATTGCTTGGAAATGTTTCACCAGATAAAGCTTTTAATTGTTTTCTGAAAGCAATTCAAACAGAAGAAAACGAATTGGTTTTGAGAATTGCTTCTAATAATTTAAATACAATTTATTGGAGATTTTTTACCGAAAAACAACAAAGTAAAGTTCAGAAACAGCTTGAAGGTATTTTGTACGAACGTTTACAAGCTAATTTATCAGCCAATATCAAAAAGACATTGTTCGGATTATTCAGTTCGATTGCCTATTCTAATTCGGCGAAAGCCAGTTTATATAAAGTTTGGAACAGAGAAGTCTCGATTCCGAATTTGAAATTAAACGAAGACGATTATACCAATATGGCAATGAATCTGGCTATTTTTGAACATCCAAAAGCAGATGAAATCTTGAAGAAAACCAGAAAATCTTTCACTAATCCGGATAAACAAAAACGTTTTGAGTTTTTGCTTCCCTCTTTATCAAAAGACGAATTGGTTCGTAATGCTTTTATGGAATCTTTAAAAGAGGATAAAAACCGTGAAAAAGAATCGTGGGTTTCTGTTGGATTAGCGAATATTCATCATCCGCTTCGTCAGGAAAATGCACAAAAATATATCAGATTTTCATTAGATTTGGTTGATGAAATTCAGACAACGGGAGATATTTTCTTCCCGAAAGACTGGCTGGATAATACAGTTGGAAAATATTCTTCGAAATTTGCCTTTGATGAAGTACAGCGATTCTTAAAAGAAAACCCTAATTTTAGTCCTATTTTAAAAAGGAAATTATTTCAATCGACAGATTTGCTTTATAAAGCACAAAATATTAAAAAAGAAACCGAATGAAAATCGAATCGGAAATAGAGAAAGTCTCCAGTTTTCAGCATCTAGAAATGCTGGCCAATCAGGTTGTGGAAGGTTTTATATCGGGAATGCATAAGAGTCCGTTTCATGGGTTTTCGGCTGAATTTGCTGAACATAAAGTGTATAATGCAGGCGAAAGCACTAAACATATCGACTGGAAATTATTTGCTAAAACCGATCGTTTGTACACTAAACGTTTTGAGGAAGAAACCAATTTACGCTGTCATTTAATTGTTGACAATTCCTCTTCCATGCATTATCCTGAACTCAAATCAAATCAGCCTTTTTATGAAAAGAAGATTGGTTTTGCAGTTTTGGCTTCGGCTGTTTTAATGAATATTTTAAAGAAACAGCGAGATGCAGTTGGTTTGAGCGTTTTCTCCGATAAATACGAATATTACGCTCCCGAAAAAGGAAGCGATCGTCATCATAGAATGTTGTTAAATAAACTGGAAGAATTATTACAGCAGCCAAAAGTCAAAAAAACAACGGATACCATTACCTATTTACATCAAATAGCAGAAAAAATGCATCGCCGTTCGATGATTATTTTGTTTACGGATATGTTTCAGGCTGAAGATGATGAAAAGCTTTTTAATGCCTTGCAACATCTTAAGCACAACAAACACAAAGTAGTTTTGTTTCATGTTGTAGATAAAGAAACCGAATTGAAATTTGATTTTGACAACACACCAAGAAAGTTTATCGACTTAGAATCGGGAGAAGAGGTTTCTATTTTTGCTGACAATGTAAAAGAAGAATATGAAAAAAGGGTAGAAGCCTATTTTAAAAATCTAGCTTTAACCTGTGCCAAGAACCAAATTAAGTACGTTCCGGTAAATGTTGGTGACAATTTTGAAAAAATATTGACTACATATTTGGTTGAAAAACAAAACTTTGGATAAATATTTGAAAATTTATTTCATTTTTTTTACAAAAACGCTTGCAGAAATGAAATTCTGTACTATCTTTGCAACCGCAATAACGCAGAGGTTTGGTAGTTCAGTTGGTTAGAATACATGCCTGTCACGCATGGGGTCGCGGGTTCGAGTCCNAATATTGGGAAAAGCCTTTCTTTTAAGAAAGGCTTTTTTGCCCAAAAACGGTATCTAAGATTAGTTGTGTTGTTTTGCTACGACTTTGTAACTCGTAGCTGGTTTAGTAGTTAGACCAATGAAAAGCTTTCCACTTTTGTGGATGGCTTTTTTGATTTATAGCCTTTATGATAAAAGGCAAATTCCAAATTTTGAAGCCTCAAAATTAAATTCCAAATTCCAAATTCCAATTCCACAACGTTTGTCATTTCGACGAAGGAGACTCGAGCGACAGCGAACTGGCGTAGCAAATGTCCGCAAGCAATTCTATAAAGATTTTCTACTCATATATTGAAAATAGCGCTTGGTTTCAACCAAGGCAAGCACAATGGATATAAATCGTTGCCTATGGCTGAAACCGTGGGCTGCGTTTAGAAAAATGATAAATATTTCTATGTGAAAACCTTCTCGGTTAAGAAAAAGAAAGAAAGTTCTTCTTTTTTAATTTGCGGGCAATTTTTAAAATATTGGAATTTAAGCAATTAAAAATTTCTCAATTTTTATTCCTAAAAACCCTTGCAGAATCCAACTTCTGTTGTATTTTTGCACTCGCAATAACGCAGGGTTTGGTAGTTCAGTTGGTTAGAATACATGCCTGTCACGCATGGGGTCGCGGGTTCGAGTCCNCTAAGTTGTTAAAAATGCCTATCATTACGATAGGCATTTTTTTTATCATTAAGTTTTGATTTATGTTTTACGTTTACATAATTTATTCTAAAACCTTTGATGTTTATTACAAAGGATTTAGTGAAGATGTCGCTCAAAGATTATTGTACCATAATGAGAATAGAAGTAGGTATACTTCGAATAAAGGGTCATGGGAGTTGGTTTACTCAAAAGCATTTGAAACTAAAAAAGAGGCTTTAATCGAAGAATTGAGATTGAAAAAGTTAAATAGAAAATCACTCGAAGCTTTGATTCAGGATAAGGAATAAAACAAAGGTGTTAGAATACATGCCTGTCATCTCGTCTAGGGACGAGACGGGTTCGAGTCCTCTCGTTAAGAACGAGAAAAGTTGTTAAAAATGCCTATCATTACGATAGGCATTTTTTTTTATAACAATTTGGATTCAACCGCAAAGTACGCTAAGATTTTAAAGTATGCTTTTTTAGAAAGCCAAAGTTCGCAAAGCTTTGTATTGATCCAGCTTTGCGAACTTTGTGTTTTCTATGCGTACAGTAAAATTAAATCTTAGCGTACTTTGCGGTTAAATCACTACTGTTTTACACTCCAAACTATTTATTTCTTCTTATATTTATATGTCATTATACTTCAATGGAACATTCCGGTCAGAAACTAGATAAATATTACATCAAAAAAGTAGATGCTGATAAAAAAAGCATTTACTGCCACCACGATTTGATGGGGGAATTGTTTGTGCCAACACACAAACACGACAAAGCTCAAATGCTCTATGCCGAAGGCGATGTTGTTTTTGTAACGACGGAAACCAAAACGTACTTTTTGCCAGCAAGACATTTTATCTGGATTCCGAGTGGGGTGGAGCATAGCATAGAACCGAAATCGGAAAGTGTGACAATGCGAAATTTGTATTTTCCAGTAGAAAAAAACGAAGATGAGTTTTATAAGGTTGAAGGTATTTATCCCGTCAATAACTTATTGCTGCAAATGATGCTTTTTACCAATCGTTGGAATGGCGATCTTAAAAAAGGAACGCCAAACTTTACCATCGCCAAAGCAATAAAAGCAATTCTTCCTCAAATCTGCACTAATAATCTTCCGTTAGAATTACCGCAGCCAAAAGATAAACGACTTAGTAAAATTCTGCGTTTCATTGAAAACAATCTAGGCGAAACGATTCTGTTTGCAGATGTCGCCCATGAATTTGGTTATAGCGAACGCTCTTTGTATCGCTTGTTTCAAAAAGATCTCAAAATGTCTTTTATTCAATATTATACCATTCGAAGAATCTTAAAAGCAATCGAACTTTTATTAGAAAGAAAACTTTCTGTAAAAGAGGTAGCTCTAGAAGTAGGTTACAATAGCGTTCCGACTTTCAGCAACACATTTTTCAAGATTTTAGGACAAAGACCTTCCGATTATTTAAATGGGGAGGATATTTTGTAGTTTTTTAAATCTGCGTGAATATCATAAACCAAATCCATTTTGTAATAAATTGTTATTCAATGTTTTAATATAACGTTTTCGGAAAATAAGATTTTAACATTTGTCCGAAATGAATACGTTATTGACTTTTTAGAATTATCAGTCATCGTAAAAATGAAGGAACTTTGCAGCATAAAATATTTATGTATTCATGTTCCTTAAAACAACAAATTCTACAGACGATTGTTTTCTCAAAAAACTAATGCTATTGCTAATTTTATTGGCATTCAATAGTTTACAAGCGCAGGAAATTCATACGGTTTCGTTAAAAGAAGCGATGAAACTGGCAAAAGAAAACAACAAAAAAATCCTTCGATCTCAAATAGAGATCACGCTCTCTGAGCAAAATATTAAAGAAAGCAAAGAACTTCGCCTGCCGGATATCGAATTAAACGGCGAGTATTCCAGAATTACGAATATTACCGAATTTAAAGGAAATGGTTTCTTGAATGGAAAAGAAGTAACAAAAGCGATTCCTGAAATCTATCAGGTGAATTCAACTTTTAAAATGCCAATTTATGCTGGTAATAAAATCAATAACGCTATAAAGATTGCGAATCAGGAAAGCGAAATTGCAAAAATAAAAACTGAAAAAACCGAAAATGATATTGAGCTCGAAGTGGTAGCCAATTATCTTTCGATTTATAAAATGATGGAACTTCAAAAGATTTTTGAAGAAAACATCAAAGAAGAAAAAAGCCGATTGAAAGAAGTGCAATCGCTTCAAAAACATGGAACGGTTACGAAAAACGAGGTTATTCGTGCCGAATTACAGCTTTCGGATCGTGAATTAAATGCGCTTACAAATTCCAAAAACATTAAAATTGCGCTTCACGATCTGAAAACTTTAATTCAGATTCCGGAAAACGAGGAAATTGCAATTGATACTGCTTCAAATATAGATGAAATGAATGGTTTAGATCCGTATGATTTTTATATGAATAAGGCTTTGCAAAACGAAGAAATGCGTATTGCAAGCCAGGAATTAAACATCAAAAAAACAGAGCTGCAATTGGTGAAAGGAAATTATCTGCCAACGGTAAACTTCTTCGGGAATTATGGTTTTTATTATCCTAATTATAAATTCTTTCCTCCGAATCCGTATTTGTACACTTTAGGGCAAGTGGGAATCGAAGCGCGTTTTGATATTTCGGCTTTATATAAAAATAAAACCAAAGTAGAACAGGCTAACAAAAAAATCGAATGGCAGCAAATGCAGTCGGAAATTATAAAAGATGAAATTCAGGATCAACTGTATAAAGAGCATACGCAATATCAGGAAATCCTTGAAAAATTTGTGGTGGTCGACAAAGCTTTGGATTTAGCCAATGAAAATTACCGAATTGTAAAGCTGAAATACTTAAATCAATTGGTTTTAATAACGGAAATGGTCGATGCCGATAATGCTTTGCTTCAGGCGAAATACAACAAAATTTCTACGCGATTGGATGCAGTTCTGAAACATTACGAATTGCTTCATACGGCGGGGATTCTTCCTCAGAGTTAGATGTTAGATGTGAAAAGTTAGAAGAAAGAGGCAAGAGGCAAGATTTAGAAGTAGATAATAGAAAATAGACAAGAAAAGATATAGAGTTTATGGTTAAGATAAAAAATGAAACTAGAAGAAACAAAACGTTTCATATACTAATAACGGTTATTGCGTGTGCGCTTGTGGCGAGCGGGGTTATTTTGGGAATTTGGTTTTACGTTTTCAACAGAAATCACGAAGAAACCAACGATGCTCAGGTGGAGCAATATGTAACGCCAATTATGTCGCGAATTACAGGTTATGTACAGGAAGTTCGTTTTAACGAAAACCAATTTGTGCATAAAGGCGATACTTTGGTTGTAATTGACAACAGAGAATATCAGTCAAAACTGAATGTGGCTTTGGCCGATGTTCAAAACGCGAAACAAAACAGCGTTGTAGCGCAGAAAAATGCTGTAAACACAGCAAGCGCAGCAGCGATAAGCGAATCGCAATTAGATGCTGCAAAATCGAATCTTTGGAAAACAAAATTAGAATACGAAAGATATCAGGCTTTGGTGAAAGATGAAGCGGCAACGTCTCAGCAATTAGAGAAAGTTAGGGCAGATTACGAATCGGCGCAGGCACATTTTCAGGAAATGAAAAATAGAATTCATTCGGCAGATTTAAGTACATCTGTGGCCGAGGCTAATGTTCCGACAACACAAACGAATATCGCATCCAAACAAGCTCTGGCAGACAATGCGGCATTATTTCTTTCGTACACGATCATTACAGCGCCTTACGACGGCTGGGTTGGAAAACGAACTTTACAGCCAGGGCAAATGGTAAAAGAAGGACAATCATTGCTTTCAATCGTAAGCAAAGAAAAATGGATTACAGCCAATTTTAAAGAAACGCAATTGCAGTATTTAACTGTTGGACAGGAAGTCGAAATAAAAGCCGATGCATTGAGCGATAAAACTTTCGTTGGTACAATTGCTTCTTTATCGCCTGCGAGCGGGGCAAGATTTTCATTGCTTCCGCCAGATAATGCAACAGGAAACTTCGTTAAAATTGAACAAAGAATTCCAGTTCGAATTCAGTTAAAAGATACCGACAAACAAACCGATTTTTTAAGAGCGGGAATGAATATCACCGTGATCGCGGCACACTAAAATGGAAGATAAAAGTATTTTTAAATCTTGGGTTCCAAAATGGGCAATCATTATTATTTTGTTTGTCTGTCTTTTGCATTCCATGATTTTATTGGGAGTTTATACTTCAAACGTAACCTACGCAGCGAGTTTTCTGGACATCGAGCCAGAAGATTTGCAGTTTGCGATGTGCGTTACGTACGGAACTTTACTCGCCACAATTTTAATCGAAAGCAGATTTTCGAGTTTTTTTCCTGCAAAAAATTACTTGATGGCGGTGTATTCCTTAATCGGGATTACTATTGTCTCATCGGCTTATATTACCAATTTTTATCTTTTTTTAATGTTGAGAATTGCCGAAGGAATCTTAATGGCTCTTCCGGTAATTACGATCAGACAATTATTAATTGAGCAGTTTAATTCTAAAAATGCCATTATAATAGGTTTTTCGTTTTACTACGGTTCGCTGTTATTGTCAACGCCATTTATTATGAATATTGCGGTTTGGTTTCTGGATCATTACGATTGGAAATACATGCTGTACGTTTCGGGCGGCTTGCAGGTTTTGAATGTCTTTTTAATCTTAGTTACTTTTCGTGGGCACCGAATCACAAAGAAAATTCCGTTGTATCAAATCGACTGGATGAGTTATTTTTTGGTTTTAACTGCCATTCTTTGCGGTGCTTACTTTTTTGTTTATGCCGAAAAAAAATATTGGTTTGAGTCTTCGCACATGGTTGTAATGCTGATGATTGCACTCATTACAGGAGGTTTATTTATCTTTAAAGAACGCTTGGTAAAAAGACCGACTTTTGATTTTGAAGTCTTTAAATATGCCAACCTGCGAATTGGGTTTTTATTGTTTTTCCTTTTCTATATCAGCAGGGCAACGCTGAGTCTTTGTCATTCAGCGATGTTTTCTATTTGGAATTGGGATCCGTCACGAGTTGCGGGCGTGCAATACATTAACGGACTCGGAAATGTAATCGGACTTATTTTAGCGGCTTATTTTCTGATGAAATCTGTTTCGACAAAAGTTATTTTCATTATTGGATTTTCGCTAATTGCATTGTTTCATTTTTGGTTTACGTTTCTTTTTGTGCCCGATGTGGCTTTATCAGATATTATCGTTCCGTATATTTTGCAAGGAATCGGTGTTGGGTTTTTATTTGTTCCGCTCATCTTATTTACCACATCATCGGTTCCGGCAAAAATGGCGGTTTCTTCGGGAATTGTTGGAGTTTCGGGTCGTTTTTGGGGAAGTACAATTGGTTTTTGCGTGATGCAGAATGCCGTTGTATTTTTAAACAAAAAGCACTTTTTAAAATTAAGTCAATTCGTAACAGGCGATAATCCCGAAGTACAGCAAACTATTGCTTCAGCAACACAGAGTTTTATGGCAAAAGGATATTCTGCAGATAACGCAAATACTTTGGCACTTAAAAAAGTCTTCGGAACAGTTGCGAAACAAGCGACTTTATTAGCCGATATGGAAATTTATACGATTGTTGGTTATGGTTTGGTGGTTTTGATTATTCTAATAGCATGTAATCAGCATTTGAGACAGACAATGACTTTGGTTAAAAGTAAGATTTGGATTGGCTGATGAATTAATCTCGCAAAGGCGCAGAGTCGCAAAGGTTTTTAAAGCCACAGATTAATAAGATTTAAAGGATTTTTTTCTCATTTTATGTCATTTCTCTCCAGAAGTCTCAGGATCGAAATGACAAACAGTACTTTGTAATCATTACTTAAAATAAAAACTTTGCGACTCTGCGCCTTTGCGAGATTCAAAAAAAATCTTAGCGAATCTCTGCGAAAAACCTCCGAGAATCTCTGTGAAATAACCCTTTATTACCCTATCTTGCAAACGTTAAAAAACAAAAAATATAAAATGAAACAGCAATGTGTAATTTTTGATATGGATGGCGTGATTTCGCATACCAATCCGCATCATGTAATCGCTTTTGAAAAGTTTTTCGATAAATATAATGTTCCTTATACAAATGAAGAATTCGAAGAACATATGTACGGAAAACATAACAGTTATATCATGACGCATTTCTTCAAGCGCCCAATTGCGGGAGAAGAACTGCTGAAACTCGAAGACGAAAAAGAAGGAATGTTTCGCGAAATTTATAAAGACAAAGTAGATACGATTCCGCATTATTTGGATTTTTTAAACGAATTAAAAGCTCGCGGATTTAAAACGGCTGTTGCAACGTCGGCGCCGCGTGCGAATCTGGATTTGATTGCAAACGCTTTAAAAATCTCAGACAAAATGGATTCGATGATGTCCAGCGAAGATGTAACACTTCATAAACCAAACCCAGAAGTATATCTAAAATCGGCAGAGCGTGTGGGAGTTTCTCCGTCTGATTGTGTGGTTTTCGAAGATTCTTTTTCGGGCGTTACAGCGGGATTAAATGCAGGAATGAAAGTTGTTGGCGTTTTGAGTACACATACGAAAGAACAGCTTCCTGTATGTGATTTTTATATTAATGATTATAGTGAAATTAATGTGGATAAGATTATTGAAATATTAAATTCCAATAAATAAATTCCAAATTCCAAACTATACGAGAGACCTTTGTCAAAGTTTTAAACTTTGACAAAGGTTTTTTCTTGACAAAACTTTTAAGACTATTTCTCTCCAGCAATTACAAGTGCATTTCCATCAATAATAACATTTCCGTCAGGGAATTTTTCATTTACTAAAGTAAAAACTTCTTGTCTGATTTTTTCTCTCATTGCATCATCGGCATTGCTGAGTGCGGCGACAAAAGGCGCGGCAATTTCTGTGATCAGATTCCAATAGACATCTGCAGTACCGCAATTTAATTTGCCAGTCAGTTCTGTTTCGGTAGTATTTTTAAACCCAGCCTGTTGGAAAATATCGCTTATTAAACCACTTTTCGAACAGCGAAACATTCCCGGAGCTTCGGGAGGCGGAGGCGTGAGCTGCATGTTTCTGTTAATCGTTCCGCCAACAGCGGTGACCCAGAAATTTTTCTCAGGTCCGCTCCAGACCGCAGTTGCGATTTTGCCGCCAGGTTTCAGAACCCGATACATTTCTTTTGCTGCTAAAAGCATATCAGGAAAAAACATAAAACCCATTCGACAGCTTATCGCATCAAAGGTATTGTCATAAAAAGGAAGTTCGCTTACATCGCAAGCTTTAAATTCGACATTTGTAATTCCTTTTCTAAAAGCATTTTCGCGGGCAATGGTAAGCATATCGTCAGCGAGATCAGTAATAACGACTTTTCCGTCAGAAAGCATCGCAGCAATGCTCAAGCCTGGTTCGCCAGTTCCAGCTGCGACATCTAGAATTACGTCTGATCCTTTTGGGTTTATCGAACGGATGATTTCATCGGCAAAAGGTCTCATAAAATCCAGAATTTCATGATCCCATTTTTTCCAGCCTGGAGAAAATTTGTTCCAAGATGCTTTTTGCTGTTCCCGAATTTCTTGTAGTTGTGGTTCCATTTTGTTTATTGTTAGGTTGTTGAAAACGAATTTTATAACCGAAACAAAATTTGGGGAATTTGTTCTGCAAATAGGCAAAGAGAAGAGTTTTTGGCAGATTTTTTTTGGATTAGCAAAGTTACGGAATAAATCTTTTTGGTGAACTGGTTTTAGTGTTAATTTATTGATTAATAGTGTTTTGTGTTTTTGTTTCTCATCACAAATTACCACCAAGTATTGTCATTCGATCCTGAAGTCTCGGGATCAAAATGACGAACTAGACTTTAAAAAAAAATAAATTACATAGATTGTCTCCCTGCTTTAGCTGGAGGTTTCTGTTTGAAAAGAAAAAGGCTTTAGCCGAATCAATAGTTTTCCTCCAAAAAAGCAATCCAGCCTTTTTCAAATTCTTCGGGTTTTATGTTAAGTGCTTTTTCGATGCTGCCAAATGAAGCTATTAGTTTGGGCAGGCTGTCTTTTCCCCATTTTTGGGTCATATATTCGATGATTGTGTAGCCGATATTATAAATCTGATTGCTTTTATTAAGCTCTTCTAAAGTCAGGTTTTTGCTTTTGGCGTATTTTACGCTTAGCGAATTTACTTCTCCAGCCTCAAAAATACTGATCGATTCCCAAAGCCAGCGCGGATATTCGGCTTTAAATTTTTTACCAAATTCCTTTTCAAAAGTAAGTCGGTCTTGGGTGATGATTGTTTCTTTTGCCCTGTCGATTAATATATTGAGTTGAACGCAGTGCGTAAATTCATGAAGCGCAGTTTTGAGAGGATCGTCTGGAAAAATAGAATTAAACCAATTCGTCCACACAAAATGAAATTCATTTGGACCACGGCTCGTGCCTTTTGTATTTTCTTTTAAACCAGTAGCGCTATTAAATTTGTATTGCGAACCATAAACAAAAACCTTTATCAAGTCGTGTTGTACATCTTTTAGATTTTCTCTTATTTTCGCATAATTGTTCTCCAAATGAGTGCTGACTTTTTCAGCCTCACTTTTATAAATTCCGCTGTAAGAAATAATAAAATGTTCCGATTTAAGAGTTCGGATTTCTTGTTTAACGGTAAAGCTTCGAACTGTTCTTGCAAAGTAAAAAACCGCAATAATTCCTAAAAGAATAATTAATAATCTGTATTTTCTCATGTGTTCTAAATGTTTTTTTGAGATTTAAAAACAAGCGAATTTTGAGAATTAGGTTTTTGGTGTTTTAAAAATAAGAATATTTAGAGACTAAACACAAAAAGATTTAAAGAAATTTCTGAAGCAGTTTCTGTTTTTGCCACAGATTATTAAGATTAAAAGGATTTTTGGTCTTTATTTATAATTTTTATGATTTCATTTCTCGTTCCTCGAAATGACAAACTAGACTTAAAAAAATAAATAAATCAGATGAATTGCCTCCCGCTTTAGCTGGAGGTTTTTTATGATTGAAGGTGAAAGGCTTTAGCCGAATTATTATTTCAAAGGAAAATTAAACAATTCTTTAGGTTCAATATCTAAAGCATTCGCAATTTTTACAAGGGTTTTTACAGAGGTATTAATTTTAGCAGTTTCTATTCTTGCTATTTGAGATTTAGTAATACCAGAATCATCAGCTAAACCTTGCTGTGATAAGTCTTTCTTTTCACGTAATTGTCTAATGTGAATGCCTAGATTTATAATAAAAGTTTCTTCTGAAATATTCATATTTCAAAAGTGGAAAGATTTAATTTGTTCATGTGGGCATTTATGCCTACAAATTATTATATTTGCCTCGAATAAAAAATAAGATAATGACTACAGAAATACTTTCGAATGAACTTGAAAATAGACTAAAAGCGTTTTTTACTGATGTTATCGATCCAAAAGATATGGCGAAAACTATACGAGAGGTAAATTATATTCTTTCGTTATGCTCCATGCGAGGATGCGAAACAGTAGAAACTGAATTCAACAATCTCGAAGATAATTTTTATTGGCTGAATAGATTAGCAGAAGTTCTGGATCCTTATTTGGATGTTGATTAAGTAGAAGAATCATTTCATTTCGACGAAAGGAGAAACGAAAACAGCAAATCGACAAAATGATATTGTTTCTTAATTTTTTTCATGTTGTACACCCGTCGGTTTGCTGGAGTCTCCTTTCGTCAAGGTGAATTATAATGCAGGTTGCGATATAGTTTGTCATTTCGACGTAAGGAGAAATCTTCGCAAGTAGATCCGTTGCGAATATCCAATCTTTGTGGAGCTTCTCGTGGGGATTTCTCGTTCCTCGAAATGACAAGATTGTGTGAAATTGGTATTTATCAAAAACAAAAAAGCTTCTGATTTCTCAGAAGCTTTTTTCAGTGCGGATAATAGGACTCGAACCTACACGCCTTGCGGCACCAGATCCTAAGTCTGGCATGTCTACCAATTTCACCATATCCGCTCAATTGTGGGTGCAAAGATAAACATAACTTCTAAATTTCAAAGCATTTTTTTAAAAAAATTATTAATTCTCTTTTTTGTATTTTTGAGTTTCTATAAAAATAATTTAAATGGAAAATATTAAGTCCTACGTTCAACAACATAAAGATCGGTTTATCAATGAATTGATCGAATTATTAAAGATTCCGTCGGTTAGTGCCGACACTGCATATTCTCAAGATGTTATTGACACAGCAGAGGCTGTAAAAGAAAGTTTAACAAAAGCAGGCTGCGATTTTGTCGAAACTTGCGATACTCCAGGTTACCCAATTATCTACGGAGAGAAAATTATAGATCCAAATCTTCCAACGGTTTTAGTTTACGGACACTATGATGTGCAGCCGCCAGATCCGTTAGAATTATGGACTTCGCCACCTTTTGAACCTGTTATTAAAACTACAGATATTCACCCAGAAGGCGCAATCTTCGCGCGTGGCGCTTGTGACGACAAAGGTCAGATGTACATGCACGTAAAAGCGCTTGAGTTAATGGTACAAAGTAATACTTTGCCTTGTAACGTAAAATTCATGATCGAAGGTGAGGAAGAAGTGGGTTCTGCAAGTTTGGCTTGGTTCGTAGAACGCAATCAGGAAAAACTGAAAAATGACGTTATCTTGATTTCAGATACAGGAATGATTTCTAACCAACAGCCATCGATTACGACTGGTTTAAGAGGTTTGAGTTATGTTGAGGTAGAAGTTACAGGTCCGAACCGCGATTTGCATTCTGGTTTATACGGTGGGGCAGTAGCGAACCCAATTAATATTTTGGCCAAAATGATTGCTTCTCTTCACGACGAAAACAATCATATTACGATTCCAGGATTCTACGATAAAGTTCAGGAATTATCTGCAGAAGAAAGAGCTGAAATGGCAAAAGCGCCTTTTAGTCTAGAAAAATATAAAAATGCTTTGAACATTGCTGATGTTTACGGCGAAAAAGGATATGTAACCAACGAAAGAAACTCAATTCGTCCGACATTAGATGTAAACGGAATCTGGGGCGGTTACACTGGCGAAGGTGCTAAAACGGTTATTGCGAGTAAAGCTTTTGCCAAAATCTCAATGCGTTTGGTTCCAAATCAAGAGTGGGAAGAAATTACAGAATTGTTTACAAAACATTTTACAAGCATTGCTCCAGCTGGAGTTACGGTAAAAGTAACGCCTCACCACGGTGGTCAAGGTTATGTAACGCCAATTGACAGCATTGGTTATCAGGCAGCTAATAAAGCGTATACAGAAACGTTTGGAGTTCCTGCAATTCCTGTTCGTTCTGGAGGAAGTATTCCGATTGTGGCTTTGTTTGAAAAAGAATTAAAAAGTAAAACAATCTTAATGGGATTTGGTTTGGATTCTGATGCGATTCACTCACCAAACGAACATTTCGGAATCTTTAATTACTTGAAAGGAATTGAAACTATTCCGTTGTTTTACAAGTATTTTGTGGAACTTTCTAAATAGTTTTTTTAACCGCAAAGAGCGCTAAGGTTTATCGCAAAGTTTGCTAAGATTTTTTAGATAAGAATTAAAAAAGTTCGCAAAGCTTCATTATGTAGCTTTGCGGACTTTGTGTTTATAAACGTAACCTTAAAAAAGCTTTGTGCTCTTTGCGTTAAAAAAAAAANTTTTTTTGTTCTAGTTTTTGGAATTTAAACTTTCAATATTAAAATTTTAAATTTACCATTTGTTTTTTATTAAATAAATTAACTTATTTTGTTTATTTTTATCATTCATTTTGTTTGTATTATGAAAATAATTCCATGTTTTAAAAATTTCTAATTTTATTTTAATGTTGCTTTAATATTGAAGAATGGGCTTAATAGAAAAAAAGGTTAGATTTTCGCCCATTGGGTACACGAGATATCTTAGAGGATTAAAAAAACCTCATTCGATGTTTCGGGAAGGAAAAATTTTGGAAAGTCTCGCATCAAAATCATGGGAAATTGCTCCTGGAAATACCACCGTTTCGCCAAAAGCTTATTTTCTCAACGGTCAGTTAGAACGCATTACAGGCACAGCTTATACCGATGATCCTTATACTGCAATGCATGGCGGTTTTACTGTCGAACACGCCCCAACACGCGCATATAGGCTAAAAGATGCTTGGATGATGAATGGGTTTATTTATAAAGGACTTCATAATTTCCGACTTCATCCTTCTTTTCAACTTTCTAAAAAGATGAATTATTTTCCGCCCGCTATTATAGAAGCAGAAATTAATGATGCTGCAATTTATAGCACATCAGAAGGCAATCAATATTTTGGACTTTGGCTGACCGATGATTGTGCTAATTATGCCTTGGCTGCAACTGAAGGAGTTCCAGTAACTTCGAATATTATTCCTTATTCGCACATGCTTGAATATGAATCATTTTTAGAAATGAATCCAATTCGAACAAATGCGGCTTACTTAAAAAATGCTATTTTCTTTGATGATAATTGGGGAAATAATCAAAATAAACATACCCGATTCGCTGCTAATA
The DNA here is from genome assembly GCF_001429295.1 of Flavobacterium sp. Root935. Taxonomy (GTDB): domain Bacteria; phylum Bacteroidota; class Bacteroidia; order Flavobacteriales; family Flavobacteriaceae; genus Flavobacterium. The sequence goes on from NZ_LMJL01000007.1 coordinate 913,912, forward strand.
GAAACAAATTATTGTCTTTGTTTCCCGCAGCTTCACATCCCGCAGCTTCACATCCTGGAGTTTTCATCCTGCGTCGAAATTCCGGAATTTCCCGGGTTATGTTGAATGAAATCGAAATCGCCGAACAACTCCAAGAAAAATACGGATTTAAAATTGTCGATGTTACCAAGAATAGTGTTTCAGAAATACTTTCGGCGTGTTCTGGTGCCAAAATTCTTATAGGTATTGAAGGCAGTCATTTATTTCACGGACTCATGACTCTTGAGTCAGGAGCTTCGGTTTTGGTCCTTCAACCTCCAAATCGTTTTAGTGCTGTCATTAAAAATACTACAGATATGGAGAATATCAATTACAGCTTTGTTGTTGGAAGTCAAAAAGAGGAGAATTTTTATATTGATTTGGAAGAAGTGGAGAGAACGCTTTCTTTATTAAGGTTCTAAGTTGCTAAGATTCTAAGATACTAAGTTCTTTGTCAAAGTTTTAAACTTTGCCAAAGATTAGTCTACCAGAAAACTCTGTCCCTCTGAACCTCTGCTTCTTTGTCCCTTAAAAAACAAAAAAAATCCGCTTCAATTTCTGGAAGCGGATAAAATTACAAACTAAAAAATCTAAAAATTAACATGCAGATCCAGATTAAAATAAATCTGGATTATATCCAAAATAAGGTACTTTTTGTTCATTAAAAATTACACCATATTCTTCTAACTCTTTTAAAATAGGCTCGTAAACTTCTTTTTTAATCGGAAGCTGTACTCCGGGAGTTGTTATTTTTCCATTGAGAATCAATAATGTTGCAATGGCAACCGGAAGTCCGACTGTTTTTGCCATAGCAGTATAAGTCTGGTCTTCTCCAGTACAAACCATTTTAGAATCGATTTGTTTCTTTTCTCCGTTTATTTCATATCCGAACTTATGATACATTACAATCATATCTTTGTCATCTGGTTCAAGAGCCCAGCTGTCGGTTAAGATTTTTTCTAAAATTTGTGCAGGTGTAGCGTTAGGCAGATTCACTTTTTTGTGTGGGTTAAATAAATCCAGTTCCAAAAGTTTATCCCACATAATATCGTCTTGATCAATTTTTAAAATCAAACGTGTTTTGATTTCAACAGAATCTGTCGGGTGATACGGAAGAAAAGAATTCACAAACTGACGATAACTCATATTTTCAGAATCCTCAATAATATAACTGTCATCTGTCATTCCGAGTTGTACAAACATATTCCAAGCTCTAGAATATCCCACTCGTCGAATTGTTCCTCTGTATAAAGTGAGAATATCGTCCAGACCGTAAATAGATCTATATTTAAGAGAATCCCGATTCGAATAAGCTTCAAATTTCCCGTAGCCCTCAACTTCTAGAAATTCAGTTCTCCTAAATAAAGCACTGTACGGAATATACTTATAAGTTCCTTCTTGAATAAATTTGGCTGCGCCGCCTTGCCCCGCCAAAACCACATTTCGAGGCGCCCAGGTAAATTTATAATTCCATAAATTATTATCAGATTCAGGAGCTACAAGTCCGCCGCAGAAAGATTCAAATAATAGCATTTTTCCGCCTTTTGATCGAATTTCATCAATAACCTTCATGGCGCTCATATGATCGATTCCTGGATCAAGACCAATTTCGTTCATGAAAATTAAATTGTTTTTTTGAGCTTCTTCGTTCAAAGCCTGCATGGCATCACTTATATAAGACGCAGTAACCAAATGTTTTTTGAATTCCAGGCAGTCTTTTGCAATTTCGATATGAAGATGTGCAGGCAGCATCGAAATCACAATCGAAGCATTGGCAATAGCTTTTTTTCTTTCTTCGGCATTAAAAATATCTAAGGCAAGCGGAGTAGCATTCGGATGATTTTGTGTCTTTGCTTTCGCTAAATTCAATGAAAGGTCTGCTACAGTTAAATGCAGTTTTTCTTCGTTAGATTTTGACAACAAATATCGAATCAAAGAAGATGCAGATCTTCCTGCTCCAATTATTAAAACGTTTCTCATGCTTTAAATATTTAACACAAATATATTAAAATGTTACAATTATAACAATTTTAATTAAATAAAGTTAATTTTTATTTTTTGTTTTGAGTGAAAAAATAATGTTATTCTATTCTAAATAATCGAGAAACTAAAGCGGTTTTTTGGTTTGTTTGAAGTATTTTTGTTTCAAATTTCAAAAGATATAAATCATGAAACGAAGAATTGTTCTTACTGGAGCTTTTATAGGTATGTTAGCTATTATTTTGGGTGCTTTTGGAGCTCATTTATTAAAAAAATATCTTTCGGTTGATCAATTAAATACTTTTGAAGTTGGTGTTCGCTACCAAATGTACCACGCTCTTTTTCTGTTGTTTTTATCTACTCAAAAAGATATTGCAGAAAAAACATTAAAAGCCATCTATAATTTAGTAGTTGCTGGAGTAGTTCTTTTTAGCGGTTCGATTTATTTATTGGCTACAAAAGACTATACTTTATTTGATTTTAAAATTATAGTATTCGCAACTCCTTTGGGTGGTTTTCTATTAATTATTGCTTGGACGCTATTATTCTTTACGATTTTGAAGCGAAAATCATAAAATCCCGAAAAAAAAATTCTGTCTAAGAATTAATCTTTAATTTTGTCTCATAAATAACATATAACTTTAGTTATGTGAATTTTTTCTATTTTCTGTTGTAAAACTAAAATAATATAACAAATTCACTCATAAGGTTGTAAATAAACAAATTAGGAGCAGTTATTTTTTTCTTTTTGTAATTTTTAAAGTGAAATTTCTCTTTTTTCGTATAAATCAAAGTGAAATTTAATTATTTTAAAAGGAATAAGAATTAATCTGTAATTTTGCTTCTGAAATAAATATCACACACAACTTAAAATTTATGGACACTAACACAGTTTTCGCGCAATCGATTTCGTTAAAAGAATTAGGAATTGAAAATGCAAAAGTTCGTTATCAACTATCTGCAGATGAATTACATGCGATTACTTTGCAGTCAGGACAAGGTGTTGAGAATTCTACCGGAGCGTTGGCAATTAATACAGGTGAATTTACAGGTCGTTCTCCACAAGATCGTTTCATTGTAAAAGATGATATTACAAAGGATCAAGTTTGGTGGGGAAATGTAAATATCCCGTTTGAACCTCAAGCTTTTGAAAAGCTATATAATAAAGTAACAGCATTTTTATCAGACAAAGAAGTTTTTGTTCGCGATTCTTATGTTTGCTCTGATCCAAATTATAGATTAAATGTTCGTGTTGTAACCGAAACAGCTTGGTCAAATTTGTTCTGTTACAATATGTTTTTAAGACTAGAAGAATCGGAACTGGCTAATTTTACTCCAGAATGGACAGTAGTTTGTGCACCAAGTTTTATGGCAGATCCTGCTGTAGACGGAACACGCCAATCTAATTTTGCTATCTTAGATTTTACAAAAAAAATTGCTTTAATTGGAGGAACAGGTTATACTGGAGAAATGAAAAAAGGAATTTTCTCTGCATTAAACTTTATACTTCCAGTTTTCAAAAATACACTTCCTATGCACTGTAGTGCGAATGTTGGAGAAGACGGAGATACAGCAATTTTCTTCGGATTGTCTGGAACAGGAAAAACAACTTTATCTGCAGATCCAGAACGTAAATTAATCGGAGACGACGAGCACGGCTGGACAAATGAAAATACTGTTTTTAACTTTGAAGGTGGTTGTTATGCTAAAGTAATCAACTTAACAGAAGAGAACGAACCAGACATTTTTAGAGCAATCAAAAAAGGAGCGCTTTTAGAAAATGTGGTTTTTAAAGCAGGAACAAACGAAGTAGATTTTGACGATGTTTCGATCACACAAAATACTCGTGTAAGTTATCCAATAACTCATATTGATAATGTACAGCCAGGTTTGGTTGGACATAATCCAAAAAATATATTTTTCCTTACAGCAGATTCTTTCGGAATTCTGCCTCCAATCTCAAGATTAAACCCAGGTCAGGCGGCATACCACTTTATTTCTGGTTATACTGCAAAAGTTGCTGGAACAGAAGCTGGTGTAACTGAGCCTCAGCCTAATTTTTCAGCTTGTTTTGGTGCACCGTTTATGCCTTTACATCCAACTCGTTATGCTGAAATGTTGAGCAAAAAAATGAAAGATGCCGGCGTAAAAGTTTGGTTAATCAATACAGGATGGACTGGCGGACCTTACGGAATTGGAAGCCGTATGAAATTGAAATATACTCGTGCCATGATTACCGCTGCTTTAAAAGGAGAATTGGATAATGTAGAGTATGTGAATCATAAAGTATTTGGAATTGCAAAACCACAATCTTGTCCAAATGTTCCAGAAGAGATTTTAAATCCGAGAAATACTTGGGAAGACAAAGATTTATACGATCAAAAAGCATTAGAATTAGCACAAAAATTCAAAGCTAATTTTGCCAAATTTGAAGAGTTTGCAAACGCTGAAATCTTAGCGGGCGCACCGATTACAGAATAAAAGGAATTAGTTAATTCAAATTAAAAAAAAGCTGTTCAGTGATGAACAGCTTTTTTTGTTTTTTGTGTATGTCTGATATTGCTTGTTTGTCTCCCTGAGCGAAGTCGAAGGGCGCTTCAATTGGAAACTGGGCTTCGACTTCGCTCAGCCTGACAATGAGTAATTTTTAAAGACATTGAAACGCAGTTTTCAGCACAGTTTAAAGGAAAGTACTGAAAAACTGCAATTTCAAATCAACACTGAATCTTTATTTTTTAGCCTCGTCTATGCGTTTTTGGATCAAATCCCAAGCATAATAATGGAAAGTCATGCCGTTGCTCATCGCTACGAAAAGTCCGTTTTTGTATTTTGGGCCTAAGTTTACGCTCGTAACATCGGCACCATCGCATTCAATTGTAGAAGTTGGAACTTCAGCTAACAATGGATGTTTGTTTGGGTTTCCGTTGGCACCTTCTCTTGGGTAAACCATAAAAGAATTGGCCTGCTGGTTGGATACTAAAATATATCCTGTAGAATCTGTTTTTTTGTAAATCGCAATTCCTTCGTGATCTGCCTTGAAATCTTTTTGACCAAAGAAAGCCAGTTCTTTATTATCATTTAAAGCTGGATCTGCTTTGTATTTTCTAATTCCAGCTTGTTCGTCGCAATAGTAAACAAATCCTAATTCGTTATCAACTGCTATAGCTTCGATTTCTTTTTTACCGCTGTAAGTCCCGAATTTACGAACCACTTTTGCAGCAGCAAATTTTCCGTTTCCAGAAAGTTCGTACTGCCATAAATAACTTCCAGAAGCTCCCGTTTTTCTTCCTACAATAGCAAAAATTTTCTGATCACTTGGACGTGTGTATAATGCAACTCCCATTGGATCTCTTTCTGCATCTCCTTCAAAAACAGGAATTCCGCCATTGTCAATCGGTTCTAAATTTGGCAGGCTGAAGATTCTAATCTTGTTGCTTTCGCGTTCTGTGGTAACGGCAATATCTACTTTTTTTCCGTCAATGATCAATCCATAAGCGATATCAACATTGTTGGGACGTTTTAACGGAATTGATTTTTTAAGGATTTTTCCATTCAAATCAAAAGCATACAAACCACCATCGGTATCTTTATCAGTTCCAACAATAATACTTTTTGACGCATCGTTTGGGTTAATCCAGATCGAAGGATCGTCTGTATCATGAGGCAATGCTTCGGTAACATTTGTTGGTTTTACGGCATTTGGTTGAATAGGAGCTAATTTATCGTCTTTACAAGCTGTAAAAGCAAGGCTTAAAAGTAAAAAAGCAAGTATCGATTTATTTTTCATTTTGGTATTTTATTTTAAATGAATTAGACAGAACCGCTAAGTCCTGTCTAATTTAGTAGTTTTAGTATTGATTTTACAAGTCTAATTTCAATCCGAAATTGTAACGAGCTTGATAGTATTCTGCTTGTTTCGTATGAGCAGCAACTCCTTGGTAGTAACGTAACGGCTGATTGGTTAAGTTATTAGCTTCTGCAAAAAAGCGAAGTTTTGGAGTAATTTTATAAGAAGCGTTTGCATCTAAGAAAAACTGCTTGTCATAGTAACTGTCTTTATAAGACTCAGAACCTAATTCATCTAAATAATCAGATGTAAAGTTTGTTGAGATTCTAGCAGAGAAACGTTTGTTTTCCCAAGATAAAGATCCGTTAAACATATGAGGAGTTGTTCCTGGAAGACTAATGTCGTTTCTTTCATTTCCATCCTCATCTGCAATTCCTTTAGCTTTAGATTTTGTGTAAGTATAGTTTAAATAGATACCAAAACCTTTTAAGAATTTACCAGGAAGGAAATCTAACTGACGCTGGAAAGCAACTTCGAATCCGTAAACATCAACAGTGTCTCCGTTTCTTGATTGTAAAAATGACCAGTTTTCGCCCGCTGGAATTGGATTTACTTGATTTGGAAAATCCGTCGCAAATTTAGCATCAGTATATTGATTGTCGCTGTAGTTGTATATAAAATCATTTAATCTTTTGTAGAAAACACCTCCAGAAATCAAACCAACAGATTTGAAATAGTTCTCTGCCATGAAATCATAATTGTATGAATAAGTAGCATCAAGATCAGGATTTCCAGCTGTAATTTCTTTGTCTGCAGCAATGTTATTTACATAAGGAGCTAATGCATAATAATTTGGTCGTGCTAAAGCAGTGGTTGCAGCAGCTCTTAAAATCAAATCTTTTGTCGCATTGTATTGGAATGAAATACTTGGTAAAAGATTGGTATAAGAGTTTGTATTGTTGATTTTGCTCTCTAATTCTTCTTCGTCCAATACACGGTTTCCTGTATAATCAATGTGAGTATTCTCCACACGGAAACCTAAAACCATAGAAAGTTTATCATTAAAATCCTGATCCCATCTTACATACGCAGCAGTAATTCTTTCTTTAGCATTATAGTTTACTGCTAAATATTCTGCTGGATCTGCTTCTTTTTCGAATAAAGCAGCATTGTTTAAATCTAAACTTCCTAAGAAAGAAGCTGAAGCGAAAGTTCCTGGCACATATTTACTTCCTGGATTAAATCCGTTTCCATCATAATAAGATGTTGGAACTTGTGATAATAACTCCATATCGTCGTTAATTGGAGTATAAGAATAGAACATATTATTTCTTTCTTTCTCTTTTAAACGAAGTCTAAGACCCGTTCTCAATCTTCCTTTTTCACCTGCAATTACAGAAAAAGGAAAACGGATATTAACTTTTGCACCAAATTCGCTTTCACTTGTTTCATCTGTATTTTCAGTAACAGAATCAAATTTAAATTCGTCTGTTGATTCGCCAACAGTTGTCATTAATGGAAATCTTGGATTAGATAAATCTTCAAACATTTCTAAACCTTTTTGACGGTATTCGATATAACGCTCACCTGGACGGTATTCTCTAGCTTTTGCGTAGTTTGCAGACCAGTCTAAATCTAATGTAGAATTGATTAAGTGTTCTCCACGAATCGAATAATTTTGAACTCTTTGATCTTCTAATCTTCGGTTTTTGTTTCGGTTGTTATCAAGACCACCTTTTGTCTGACGTTTTACACGACCTTCAAATCCTGTAATAGTTTCGCCATCGTAAATAGGTTCAATATCATCATAAGTTGTTCTGAAACGGTTTTCTCTATCGTCTCTCCAGTTGTAAATTGCATTAGCAAAAATGGTGTTGTTTTCGTCAAATTTGTAATCTAAAGCAATAGATCCGCTGCGGCGAATACGCTGTACATCATATTTTCTAATTTCTGAAGCTTGTAGGTATTCATTTCCAAAATCATCTTTTACCCATTCGTTTTCGATATTATCAGATCCGTAATCAACATTGTTATAAGAACCACTGAAAACGGCTCCTAATTTATTATCAAAAAAGCGATTACCATATACAAAACCAGCAGTGTAAGAAGCGTGGTCACGAATTGGCAAATATCCTCCGGCAAGTGTTGCAGAAATTCTTTCGCCATTTGGAGTTGCTCTAGTAATTAAGTTTACAGAACCTCCAATCGCGTCTGCATCCATGTCAGATGTTAGCGTTTTGTTTACTTCAATTGTAGAAATCATATCAGACGGAATTAAGTCCATTTGCACATTTCTGTTATCTCCTTCTGCAGACGGAATACGGTCGCCATTTAAAGTTACAGAATTCAAAGATGGAGCTAAACCTCTAATAATAATGTTACGAGCTTCACCTTGATCATTCTGCATGGTAATACCAGGAACACGTTTTAAAGCGTCTCCAACGTTAGCATCAGGAAAACGTCCCATTTGATCAGAGGAAATTACGTTTCCAATATTTTTATTGTTTTTTTGCTGATTTAATGCTTTCGCCTGACCTTTTAAGATGTCTCCAACAATAACTTCATTCAGTTCAGTTCCAGAGGTTTTAAGAGCAAAATCGATTACATTGTTTTTTCCTTGTTCAACTTTTATTTCTTGAGTTAAAGAAGTATATCCGATATATTTTACTTCAACTTTATAGCTCCCCTCATTAATATTCAATAACTCAAAACGACCGTTATAATCAGAAACGGTATATTTTTTTTCGCCAACTATTTGAATCATAGCTCCAGGAAGAGGCAGTTTGTCATCAGCGTCTAATATCTTTCCAGATATAATCGCCTTTTGGGCAAAACCCGTTAGAGATAATAAAAAGAGTGTTAATACTAAAAATTTTTTCATTGTGTGTGTTTAGTTTGATTTTGGTTGCGAAGCTAAAGCCCTTGTATTACTAAACCCTTGAAAAAAAATTAACATAGTGTTATGATTCCTACCCAACATTAGAAATATATTAATGTTAAAATAACATTCAATAAAAAAAGGAATTTAGTGGCGTTAAGTGAAAACAAATCAACTATTTGTCTGAGAATTAAATTTTTGGCGCTAAATTTGCCATATCAATCACAATCAAAAATCATCAATCATGTTAAAACAATTTTTTATCCTATGTTCAGGAGTCGACCGAGACCTCTTGAAAGACTGCTCAGAAGGCGAACAAACTAAATATGTTGGTATTGGCGCCACTGTATTTTTTACGGCAGTTATGGCTTTCTTAGCCAGTGCTTATGCGCTTTTTACCGTTTTCGATTCTATTTATCCCGCTTTAATTTTCGGATTTGTATGGAGTTTATTGATTTTTAATTTAGACCGATTTATCGTTTCTACAATTAAGAAAAGAGATCGGTTTTTAGACGAATTTCTACAAGCGACTCCACGAATTATATTGGCTGTTATTATTGCAATCGTAATTTCTAAACCTTTGGAAATTAAAATATTCGAAAAAGAAATCAATACTGTTTTGTTGAAAGAGAAAAACGAAATGGAGTTGGCCAACAAAAAACAAATTGGAACGTATTTCAAAACGGATTTAGATAAAAATAAGGCTGAGATTGCAGCTTTAAAAGCAGATATTGTAAAGAAAGAGAAAGAAGTAAATGCTTTATATTCTACTTATATTACAGAAGCAGAAGGAACTGCTGGAACTAAAACGTTAGGAAAAGGTCCAGTTTATAAAGAAAAACGTGAGAAACACGATGCATCTTTAAAAGAATTTGAAACTTTAAAAACAGCAAACGAAGCAAAAATCGCTGAAAAAGAAAAAGCAGGTGTAAAACTTCAAGCCGATTTAGATAAAAAAGTCTCTCAGACTCAGCCTATAATTGAAGGTTTCGACGGCTTAATGGCGCGTATTAATGCGTTGAATAAACTGCCTTGGCTTCCCTCATTTTTTATAATGCTGTTGTTTTTAGCAATTGAAACTTCTCCAATTATAGCCAAATTATTAGCTCCAAAAGGTGAATTCGATTTCAAACAAGAAGAAGCCGAAACAGCAATGAAAGCCACTTTGGCACAAAATAAATACCAACGTGAACTGCTAGTGAAAACAAGCGCCGAAATGCACGATAAAGTTTATGCAGATATTGCCGAAGATAAAAATCTTTACGATTTGCAACGTAAAAATGCAAAAGAGTTACTAGAACTGCAGTCCCATAAATTTGTAGAAAAGCAGAAAGCGACTTTGTAAAATGTAATCTGTAAAATGTAATCTGTAAAATGTAAAAAGTCTTAAGCTCTAATGAACTTAAGACTTTTTTATTTTCAGTAAGAAGTCATTTCACTTCTCACAAAGTACATTTTACATATAACTTAAAATCTCTTTTTTATAAGCATCGTACTCTCCCTGCATGATCAATCCGTTATCAAGGAGTTTTTTGTAATTCTGTAATTTATCAAAAAGTTCCTCTTTAGATAAGTCACTTAATTTACGTTCTCCAGCTGGCTGTGTTGGAAGCGGCTCATAAGTTGTTTCTGTAAAAGCTGGTGCAGAAGGCAAAATTTCAGCAAAACTAGTTACTTCTTCAGTTTCTACTTCTTCAACTTCTTCAGCTTCGTCTTCGTATTCTGGTTCAACAGTTTCTTGAATTGGTGCAGCAGTCGAAACTGGATTTTTCAATAAATCCAATTGCTCTTTAGCGTAAGTATAAATTTTTCTAGCCTGAATTTTTGGAATATAATCAATAGAAACAGCCAAATCTGTTTTGGTACCAAATGAAAATTCAGAACCTAAAATGTTTTCTTTTACAAAAGTACTCGCAATATCATCCCAAGTGTAATCTGTAAAATCCATAGAAAGACCTAAATTTTTAGGCTTACAGATAATGATACGCTTGTTTGTTAATACAATGCTGTCTGGAAAAACAGTAATAGCAGGCTTTTTTTGCACTGCAATATATCCAACTTCTTCGCCTTTCATTAATAAATCTGTAAGTTTCGAAGTGATTTTTTCAATCGCTTTTGGATCTTGTTCTTCGTTCAGAAATTTTTTAAATTGTTCTTTCATTTTTTTAAGTTGCTAAGTTACTGAGCTTTTAAGTTGCTGAGTTTTTTTACTGACGTTACAAATGTAATGCCTAATTTTCTAATTCGATAATTTCACTCTAAATTTTCTTTGTCAAACTTTTGAAAACCAATTCATAGGAATGATCAATTAATTCTTTGACAAATTTGTCTGGAAGATTTCCGTTTAAAGCAATCGTATTCCAGTGTACTTTACTCATATGAAATCCAGGTTGTATTTCATCATATTCAGCTCTGAGTTCCTGTGCGCGGTCTGGATTACATTTTAAATTGACAGACTGCTCATTTTTTTCCCATTGCGATAAAGAAGATAGGGCAAACATTTTACCGCCAACTTTAAAAACCAAAGTATCTTCGTCAAAAGGAAAATGCTCGCTCACACCTTTTTTTGAAAGACAATATTCGTAAAACGTTTCTAAATTCATATTATAAAAAAGTTATGATTCAACACGAATTACACCAATTTCACTAATTGAACTGTTTCATGGCAATTAGTGAAATTAGTGTTTATTAAACTATTTTTTCCATCATTTTTTCAGGATGATTGAGTTTTGTAAATCCGAATTTCTCGTATAAAAAGTGAGCGTCAGTTGTGGCTAATCTCCAAATTTTGACATTTTGAAGTTGAGGTTCCTTCATCATCGTTTCAATTAAGATCGACGAATATCCTTTTCCACGATGTTCTTCGGTTATAAAAACGTCCATTAAATAAGCAAATACCGCGTAATCGGTAATTACTCTTGCGAAACCAATTTGTTTGTCATCTAAATAGATTCCAAAACAAACCGAAGCATCAATTGTAGTCTGCACTTCTTCAATAGTTCGTCCTGCAGCCCAATAAATGTCTTTTAAAAAGTTTTGTATAAACGGAACGTCGAGTTTGGTTTTATCAGTAGATACGCTAATCATAGTTTATTGTTTTTCTTGCCACGAATTTCACGAATTTTCACGAATTAATTTTTTCACTTCAAGCATGTAAAAATTAGTGGGAATTAGTGTAATTGCTTCGCCAATTCGCTTTCGCTCGGGTCGTGGCAAACTTTTTAAATCTTATATAAAATTGGTTTTGATGGACTTGCGTCATTTTCAAACGAAGCTATTTGAAGATTTAGTATATAATTTCCATCTTCAATTTCGTCTGGAACGTAAATCATTTCGGTAATTGTAGCATTTAACCGTGCATCAGAATTAAGATTATGAGTGTCTTTTACATTCCAAAATGCTTTGTGAGCCAGTAATTTACCTTCGTCATGTTCTTTGTCAACGCTTGGTAAATCAATCAATAAATGTTGAATTTCGCTTTCGCGGATGAAAGTGGCAGCTTCTTCAGACAAATAAGGCGGATTTGTATTTGAATATTTTCTTGATTTTTTTTCTTTTTGATTGGGAAGTGTTCTGATAATCAAAGCGTCCAACGATGTCACATTGAGCGAAGTCGAGATGCTTTCTTTCGTAATAACGAGATCATCCCCAATTTTCTCAGGCTCAATGGTAATCAATTTAGCAAAAAAGAAAAACTGTTTAAGTGATTGATTAATGCTGTAAAAATCATTTGTAATATGTCCCAGACATTCCGTGTGCGTTCCATGTCCATGCGGATTGAAGAAAATATTGTTAAAATTCGTTGATGATTTTCCTTCCGAAACTTTTCCGATCCAATCGCCGAAAACTACAGGTTCAATAACTGGTTTTTCGATATACCAGGCAATTGGGTTTTCGTCTGTATTGGTTAATGGAATAGAGATATCAATGGGTTTTGATAAGTCGATTTCGAAGTTGTTGATTTTTGCTATCATGTTGATTTAACCGCAAGGGTCGCTAAGGTTTACGCAAAGGGCGCCAAGGATTATTAAAGATTGTTTGCGACTCTTTTAATTCCATTTTTTATTAATGATTATCAAAAACAGAACACCATTCGTCATAATATTTGCCCGCCCAATTTCTCATATTTTTGAAGTACCATTTTGCAGCATTGTCAGCAAGGTTGAAACCATTTTCATCATCAATTATAGACTCATCTTCAAAATTGCTTAAGGCGTGATGAAGCGCGGCGCTGCAAAGTAAAAACTGTCCTAAGGTATCTGCAACTGTTGTACCAGTTTCCCAATTTCCTGCGCCATGCATAAGTTTTTGAATGCCATTTTCCAGATCCTCAAAATCTACAATAACAGGATCAGCACCTTCATCAGCAAAAATAAAAAAGTTCTTGTTCCAATCGCCAATTTCAGTATTTTTTATTGAATTATAGTTGTAACCATCTTGCTTATATTTTAGATTTTCAACTCCATAAATACACATTGGATTACCAACCGTAGAAAAATAAAAATCTTTTAGAGGTGCAAAATTGCTTATGTAATCTTTTAAATTGTGAGGTAATGTAATTTTAAATTCATTTTCTAAACGATGAATATGACTTTTATTCTGTGATTCTCCAAAAGGAAAATTATCATCATTATTCCAGAATTTTTTTATTTCTAATATTGCAGTTTCTAAGTTCATTTCATTTAAGATTTATATTACAAATCTAAATAAAACAGATCACTTGCAATTCCATCCGTTAAAAATTTTCCTTTTGGAGTTGGTTTTAGAATGTTGTTTTCAATGGAAAGCAAATCATCGTTTAAGAATTTTTCAGATTGTTTTTTCAGATAATTCAAATATTCCAAACCAAATTCATTTTCAATTCTTTCTAAAGAAACGCCCCAAATCGTTCTTAAACCTGTCATAATATATTCATTATAACGATCTGAAATGGTCAGAATTTCTGTTTCAATTGGAAGTTCGTTATTTTGAATCGCTTTCAAATACAAAGAATTATTCGCAATATTCCAGCCTCTTTTTTCACCGTCATAACTATGCGCGGAAGGTCCGATTCCGATATATTTTTTTCCTAACCAATAAGCCGAATTGTTTTTGGAAAAATAATTCTCTTTCCCAAAATTCGATAATTCGTAATGAATAAATCCATTTTTTTGGAGCGTTTCAACCAAAATCATAAAATGATTTGAAGCGGCTTCATCTTGCGGTTCAGCGATTTTTCCAGTCTGAATTAATTTGCTCAAGGCTGTTTTGGGTTCAACCGTCAATGCATAACTCGAAATATGTGGAATGCCAAAACTCAAAGCCGTTTCGATATTCTGTTTCCACATTTCATCTGTCAATCCAGGAATTCCGTAAATTAAATCGAGTGAAATATTATCAAAATATTTTGTCGCTTCTTGTAAACATTTTATGGCTTCCACCGAATTATGAGCACGGTTCATCATCTTTAAATCTTCTTCATAAAAAGACTGAATACCAATGCTTAATCGGTTTATCGGACTTTTAGATAATTCAAAAATTCGCTCCGCGGACAAATCATCGGGATTAGCTTCAAGTGTAATTTCTGGATTATCTGAGACTTTATAGTTTTTATAAACTTCTAAAATTAAAAAATTAATTTCGTCATTGGTCAAAACAGAAGGAGTTCCACCTCCGAAATATATTGTCTCTACTCCCGAGAATTCGGGATCGTTCTCAAACTCATTTTTACGCATGCCAATTTCTTTGGACAAAGCCAAAACCATTTCATCTTTCTTTTTCATTGAAGTCGAAAAATGAAAGTCACAATAATGACAAGCCTGTTTGCAAAAAGGAATATGGATGTAGATACCGCTCATTTTTTTTAATTAGATAATGTGCCAATTTGATAATTAGATAATGAAAATTAGGTTCGAAGAAATTATCTAATTATCTCATTTTCTAATTTTGTCCTCATTTTGTTTCACAAAAGCATCCCAGCCCGAATAACTTTTTCCTGCTACGACTTTTCCTGAATTAAAGTGATGACAAACTGCCGCTGCCAAACCGTCGGTTGAATCGAGATTTTTGGGTAATTCTTTTAATCCTAAAAGCTGTTGGAGCATTTTCGCAACCTGTTCTTTGCTGGCATTTCCGTTTCCGGTAATCGCCATCTTTATCTTTTTAGGTTCATATTCCGTGATTGGAATATCTCTTGAAAGTCCAGCCGCCATTGCAACACCTTGTGCGCGACCGAGCTTTAACATCGATTGTACATTTTTACCAAAAAAAGGCGCTTCAATCGCAATTTCGTCAGGATGATGCGTTTCGATTAATTCGATGGTTCTTTCAAAAATGATTTTTAGTTTTTGGTAATGATTGTCATATTTGGACAATTGCAGTTCGTTTAACTGCAAAAATTCCATTTTTTTATTGATGACTCTAATTAATCCAAAACCCATAATTGTGGTTCCAGGGTCAATTCCTAATATGATGCGTTCTTTTGTCAAGAGAGTTTTTGTTTCAAGTTTGATGTTTCAAGTTTCAGGTTTAGAAAATTGTCACATTTTCTAATTGTCACATTGCCTAATTTCCAAATTGATTACTTTTGCGGCATGATTTCAATTCCTCACAAAGCTAAGCAATTCCTAGTTCTTCTAATCAAACTTTTGATTGTTGGCGGTGCATTTTATTTTATTTACAATCAGCTGGCCAACAACGACAAATTGGACTGGAATAAGTTCATTGTTTTATTTCGAAAAAATCAGTCGGTTTTAGGCATTTCGTTTATATTACTTTTGAGTGTTTTGAATCGCTATTTTGAGATTCTAAAATGGCAGAATCTCGCCAAAGCAATTTATCAAATCTCGGTTTACGAAGCCACTAAGCAGGTTTTAGCCGCTTTAACGGCAGGAATCTTTACACCAAACGGAGTGGGAGAGTACGCTGGAAAAGCTTTGTATTATCCAAAATCGGAAGCTAAAAAAGTTGTTTTTCTAAACTTAATCTGCAACGGAATCCAAATGATTTTAACGATCATTTTTGGAATTTTTGGCTTACTTTATTTCAATGCACAGTTTAATGTTATTACAACCAAAACAGTCTTAATCTTGTTCGGAGGATTTCTGCTAATTCTGATTATTTTATTTTCAATCAAAAAAATAAAAGTCAAAGGATATTCAATTGAAAAACTAATTCATAAAATCAACGAAATTCCAAAGTCAATTCATAGAAGAAACATCTTTTTAGGCGTTTTAAGATATTTGGTTTTTTCGCACCAATATTACTTTCTGTTTTTAGGTTTTGATGTCGATCTGCCTTATTTAACTTTAATGGCAGCAATTACATCTGTATACTTTTTAGCTTCATCATTGCCCACATTTCAGTTTCTGGATTTTGCAGTTAAAGGAAGCGTCGCTATTTATTTTTTCGGAATTCTTGGCGTTAACGAATGGATTGTCATTTTTATCAGCACTTTAATGTGGTTTTTAAATGTTGTACTGCCAGTAGTTTTAGGAAGTTATTTTGTGCTGAATTTTAAAACGAAAACAGCAGCATGATTTTTGCTTTGTTTGCCATATTAGCTATTTACATTGTAAACATTAGTTTGCTTATTTATGGTTTTTTCAAAGTCAAAAAATATCAAAAAAAAGATTTAAAGCCACAGACAAGTTTTACCATAATTGTTCCGTTTCGAAATGAAGAAGAAAACCTGCCAAAGCTTTTAAATAGCTTTTCGACACTAAATTATCCAACAGATTTATTCGAAGTAATTTTAGTCGATGATAATTCGAAAGAGAAATTTCAAGTCTCAAATTTCGCATTTCACATTTCACAAATAAACAATATTCGGGTTTCAAATTCTCCCAAAAAAGATGCGATTACAACCGCAATGTTGCGCGTAAAGACGAATTGGGTAATTACCACAGATGCTGATTGTCTTGTTCCAGAAAACTGGCTTTTAACTTTTGATAATTATATTCAGGAAAATAAAGTTTCGATGCTGGCGGGAGCAGTAACGTATGAATGTGGAGATTCATTTCTGCATCATTTTCAGCAATTAGATTTGACAAGTTTACAAGGCGCAACAATTGGAAGTTTTGGTTTAAACAAAGGTTTTATGTGTAACGGAGCTAATTTTGCGTACACCAAATCATTGTTTGAAAGTTTAAATGGTTTTACTGGAAATGAGACTATTGCAAGTGGAGATGATGTCTTTTTACTGCAAAAAGCAATTGAAAAATTTCCAAATGAAGTTCATTACTTAAAAGCTCAAGAAGCCATTGTAACTACAAAACCAACAGAAAGCTGGAAAGCATTATTTCATCAAAGAGTGCGCTGGGCTGCCAAAACGAGTTCGTATAAAAGTAATTATGGAAAATTTATGGGATTAGTTGTTTTCTTTGGAAATTTGAGTTTTGTAATTGCTTTTTTGTTACTTCTCTTCCAAATTTTAAATTATCCGTTTTTTGTTTTATTTGCTTTTTTAAAGTTTATGGTTGATTTTGTTTTGCTTTCAAAAACAAATCAGTTTTTAAAGAATACAAGGCTTAAAAGCTTTTTATTGAGTAGTTTGTTTTATCCTTTTTTTAGTACAAGTGTAGCTTTGTATAGCTTATTTGGTTCGTACGAATGGAAAGACAGGCGTTTTATGAAATAATTTTATATAAAAGGGTAAAACTATTCCTTTGCTTTCAAAATTACAGGCAGAATAAATTGTGTTTTTACGGGAATGCCTCGTTTTATAGCTGGATTTACTTTTGGAAAATCAACAAGACGCGCATGCAGAATACTGTCAATTTTTATAGTATCATAGGCAACAGAATCTTTAGGAAACTGAGGCTCAAACTTCATAGTTGCATTTGGAAAAATTGTTACTTTTACTTCAATAGTGTCCAATTCTGGGTACATAATCGATAAAGTATCAACATTAAGTTTTTCTTCAATAAGATCAGACATTACATCAAAAAAGCACTGCTGGCGAAGTTTTTTATCGGCTATTTTTTCACAGTTTGAGACAGATGGGTATTCGTCTACTTCTTTCCAGTTGATCGATTTCAATTCTTTTTGAAGTAATTCTTTTTCAGACGGAACCTGCTTCTCAAAATATTGACAAGAATTAAAGATAATACAGATGAAAAAAAGTGAAAACGGCCTCAAGATTTTAATGTTGAATGAATAAACAAAAATACAATTATTTTTTTTAGAGATTCTTTCAATTACGCGGAATCTTCATATTTTAAAGGTACAATTTTAAAGTTTGTATAGCAAAAAATAAAGTAGTAATTTGTAAGAACAAATTTATCAAAACTATATGGATTTACTTTTAGTTACACTAGGTTTTATATGCATGATTGTTGGCATTTTTGGCAGTTTTCTTCCTGTTTTGCCTGGGTTGTCAAGCTGCTGGGTGGGTTTGCTTTTGCTATATCTAACCAAAGCAGTAGAAAATAATTATTGGGTTTTAGGAATAACTTTTGTTTTAATGGTAATCATAACAATATTAGATTACGTAATCCCATCGCAGGGGACAAAAAAGTTCGGCGGAAGTTCGTATGGAATATGGGGGACAAATATTGGTTTAATTATCGGAATTTTGGCGCCAATTCCTTTTGGATTTATCATCGGACCTTTTTTGGGAGCACTTGTCGGAGAATTGTTATACGACTCACAAAATCATAAACGGGCACTAAAAGCGGCAACAGGTTCCTTGCTTGGGTTCCTTGCTTCGAGCTTTATTAATTTTATGTTTTGTGTAGTCTATTTGGGCATTTTTTTGAGCGTAATGTGGAAATATCGAAACATTTTGTTTTAATTATATAACATTTTTCTAGCTTGTGCGTTGCCTTTTATAAAAACATCAAAATTTTCTTAACTTTTTTATCTTTTGTGTTTGAGTTCTAAAGGGTTGTGTTTACAGGTGTTTACGCATTTTTTATGTTAACATGAGGTTATTATCTATGTAAATTTTTAACTTATTTTTTGGAAATGTTAATTTATTTTATATTTTTATCACAATAAACGATAAAAAGCCTCACTTTATCGGTTATTTTGAACAAATTTAAATAATGTTTCTTTAATAAGTTAACGCGTATGACCCCAAACCTACAAATTGAACTTAGACGTTTTATTTCATCTAATGTTGTCTCCAAGTTGAACAAGTTTTATTTTGAAAATGATGCCCTTTTAATAAAAGGAATTGATGTCTCGATCGGTACAATTTTAATGGGACTCTACAACAAAGCCGAAGAATCTGATTTTTATTCTGAAATAGCCTCAATGATAAAAGAAGATTCAACTTTTTACCAAGAAATTGACTTTAACGCAGGTAGAATTTTATCAGTTGATGATTGTTACCGTTTAGAAGGAAATTCATTACTTAAAGAATTGTTCTCGAATAAAAAGGGAAGAATTTCAGAAATGGTTTCAAACGAAGTCGGTATTAAAAGCGAAACAGCCAGAGAAATACTTAACTTTTCAGCACTGCTTGTAGTTTCCTACTTAAGAAATAATCTTCAATTACTAGAAAGTTTAAAATTACTTCTCGAAGACCAAAAAAGAGACATTTTAAACAGTATTCCCCCTGGAATCAAAATCATCCTCGGTTTTTCATCTTACGAAACAGTAGAAGATAAAAACCAATCTATCGGAAGATCAATTTTTACCCTTTTCGGACATAATTTCTTTAGTTTCTAAAATAAAAAAATCCCATTTTCAAAGAAAACAGGATTCATTATAACAAAATTTGAAAAACTATTTAGCGTTTTTCAAATTGATGATCTCTTGGTCAGTCAAAAAGCGCCAGTTTCCTCTAGGAAGATTCTTTTTGGTCAAACCAGCAAATGCAACACGATCAATTCGTAAAACATTATATTCAAAAGACTCAAAAATAGAACGCACCACTTTTACATTCGAAGTACGAAGTTTAAGTCCGATTTCGCTTTTGGGCTCATTATCAATATAGCTAATTTCCTCAACAAAAACGCGGTGTCCGTCAAGAACCAAACCTTTGCTGATTTTTTCAAGATCCTCAAACTTTAAGTTTTTGTCTAAAGAAACCTGATAAATTTTAGACGATTTTTGATTTGGTAAAGTAAACTTACGGATCATATCTGTATCGTTTGTAAATACCAATAAACCAGTCGTATTTTTATCCATTCTTCCGATTGGAGCAATTTTTGCATTTGTAGAACCGCGAACAAGTTCTAGAACGTTACGATATTCTTGACCTTCATCCAGAGCTGTCGTAAAGTTTTTAGGTTTGTTTAATAGAATATATTCTTTCTTTTCAGGAGTCAAAGTAACACCGTCAAAGTTTACTACATCATTCAATTTTACCAAATATCCCATTTCAGTTACTGGAACACCGTTTACTTTAACGTTTCCAGACTGAATATAAATGTCAGCATCACGACGCGAACAAATACCAGAATTCGAGATGTATTTGTTTAAACGAATTTCATCTGAAGCCTTTTGTCTTTTCGGAGCCTGATTTTGTTTTTTTACTTTTTCTTCCGCAGCAGCATTAGCGGCTTTAACCTCCGGTTTCACTTTTTTCGGCCCTTGCGCACGTTTCGCCATAGGAGGTTTTGGCTTACTAGAGTTTGATCTTGAGCTGTTTGGTCTAGATCCGCCTCTTTTATTATTGCCTTCCTTGTTGTTCATAAAATCATTAATTTGTGCAAAGATAGTTTTTTCCTGCTAATAAATCTTAAGTTCAATGTTCTTAGATTAATAGCAATAAATTTTAAGAAGTAAGGAGCATCACAATTTGCTTTTTTTCAGGCATTATTTCCCGCTTTCCGTTCCAATTTTTTATTTTTTAAAGAAAAAAATAAAAAGATTTCCACTTCAATCGGGGCTAGATTTCAAACAATTGGCTTCTTTTAAATATTTTGGAATAAGTTGTTGCACAAAGGTTCGCAAAGTTTACACAGATCAACCCAAAAAATATTCGTGAATCTCTGTGAAACTCTTGGTGTATCTCAGTGGAATAAAAAATTAGTAATTAGAAATCAATTCTCTACCGTGCCACAAAACGCTGGGATTGATCAAAACAATGCAGAAAACACCCGAAACGATTAAGAATTTCAAAACATTATGAAGCATTAAAAACTGCTCCTTAGAATTCGATTTCCATAAATAAATCAAGAAAAAAAGCAACACACCAAAACAGGCATAAAAGTAAATATCCATATAACCCACATCATAAATATTTATTAAAACATAAACAGGTAAAATGGTTAAAATTGTCAAAGCAGTAATAACTTGTTTAGAGATTTTTTCGCCATACAAAACAGGAATTGTTCTATAATCCGTTACCAAATCACCTTTCAAGTTTTCCAAATCTTTAATCATTTCTCGAATCAGCAAAAGTAAAAACAAGAAAACTGCATGTGCCGAAATTACCACAAAATGACTCATATGATTTTCAATTTCTTCAAACGAAATTTTATTGTAGAAATACAGTAATATGGCAAAAAACGGAGTAACAGCCAGCAGTGCAGACATTAAATTCCCGATAATTGGATATTTTTTTATTTTATGAGAATAAAACCAAATTAGGAAAATATAACCCGAGAAGAACAAAAATGCTCTCCAAGAAACAATAAAAGCCATTAAAACAGCAAGAAAATTCAAAGAAAAATAAACCGATAATTTAGTTTTTTGACTCACTAATCTGTCCAGCATTGATTTGTTGGGACGATTAATTAAATCTTTCTGGCTGTCGTAAAAATTATTGATAATATAACCCGAAGCAATCGTAATCGCCGAGGCAAAAACAATTAGGAATAAATGGAAATCAAGAAGAATATCCAGCGCCCTAATTTCTGGTGCCAAAATAAAAATAGCCGATAAATATTGCGCTAAAACTATAATTGGAATATTGTAACCCCTTACTACAGAAAACAGACTAACAATTTTCATTACTAAAAGTTTGTGCTGTCTGCTTAACATATAAAATAGTTTGTAAAGGTTTAGATAAGGGAAGTTAAAGGATATTTTTGATTATAAAAATTTACAGTTTGTTTTTTAACAATTCTTTAGAGCCATAGCCTAATTTTCTGATGCATGCCAGTGCTTCTTTTTGCGAAATCTCAACGTTTTTGATGTCTTTTTTCTCAACAAAAACAACAGAGCCACTCCACGGATTTGGAGCATCGGGTATAAAAACAGTAAAACTATTTTCGTCTATTTGTTCTATCAAAAATGCAAATTGCCAGCCGGCATCTGTAGGAACAAGAATTACTTTTAAATCTTGGTTAGACTCAATTCCCATAATGTTTTCATTCATATTTTTCATAAATGAATATCCGGGAACAAAACTTAAAATTCCGTTTTCTAATTTCTGAATCAGTTTTTTAGCTTTGGCAGTTCTTGACAATAAACCTGCAGCGAAACAAATAACGATTATAATTATTATTCCAACAAGTTCTTGCAGTGCAATTCCTAAAACATGTACTCTCGGTAGATTTTTTACAAGCGGAAGAGTGACTTTTTGAATAATGCCATATCCTTTTTCAAGAATAATAAGCAGTACGACTAAAGGTGCTAAAAACAGAATTCCTCCTAAAAAAGTTGCTTTGAATATTTTTAAAATACTTTTCATAATAAATAACTTTTTAGGATGAAAACTTATGAAAATCTACTCAAATAACTTTTGCTTTAGAGAATTAAAACTGATAAACGACTTCTAATTTATAGTCTTTTAGGGATGCTTTTGCACGTTCCAAATCTTCTGTAAAACCAAGAATGTAACCGCCGCCGCCAGAACCACAAAGTTTTAGGTAATAATCGTTTGTGTCAATTCCGTGCTGCCAGATTCCATGAAACTGTTCTGGAATCATTGGTTTAAAGTGATTTAAAACAACTTTAGAAAGTTTTTTAGTATTCGTAAACAAAGACTTCATATCGCCATGCAGGAAGTTTTCTACACAGGCATCAGTATATTTAACAAATTGATTTTTTAGCATTGCACGGAAACCTTTGTCTTTTAGGTTTTCCATGAAAATGTTAACCATAGGAGCTGTTTCGCCTACTATTCCAGAGTCTAATAAAAAGACAGCACCTTTCCCGTCAAAACTTTGAGTCGGAATGCCGGTTGCTTCAATATTATCTTTAGAATTAATTAAAATCGGAATGCTCAAATAGCTGTTTAACGGATCTAAACCAGAACTTTTTCCGTGGAAAAAACTTTCCATTTGAGAGAAGACATTTTTTAGATGTAATAGTTTTTCTCGTGTTAAGTTTTCTAAAACTGTGATTTTGTTGGTAGCATATTTATCATAAATAGCAGCAACAAGTGCACCGCTGCTTCCAACCCCGTATCCCTGCGGAATGCTAGAATCGAAATACATACCAGTTTCAACATCATTTTTTAAAGTTTCCAAATCAAAAGTAACCAATTCTGGCTGTTGTGTCTGTAAAACTTCCAGATAAGCAGTGAAGCTTTGTAAACTTTTGTTTGATGCAATAGCTTCTGCAGAAGGCTCCTCAGACTTCTTTAAGGCGCCATTGTAAAAATTATAAGGAATAGAAAGTCCCTTAGAGTCGCGGATGATTCCGTATTCTCCAAAGAGTAATATTTTTGAGTAAAATAATGGTCCTTTCATAATTGAAAATGAATAATTAACAATTGATAATTATGTGTTTTTAGTAGTTTTTACAATACTTGTCAGTAATCGTAAAATCTCTGTTATTTTTGGTTTAATATTTAAAAAATCTATATCAGATAGATATTTCGTTTCATATAGCAAATCTAACCAATATTCAGTCTCATTTGCCTCTTTTAAAGAAATAGATAATTTATGAATGAAATCTGCTTTACTTTGGGCATGTTCGGCCTCTCTAATATTTGCTCCAATTGATGTGCCTGAACGTAACATTTGCCGTGATAATACGAACTCCCTTTTCTCAGCTAAAACTTTATAAAGGTTAACAACATCAATTGCAAAAGCAAAAGATTTTTCTTTAATAATGTTCTTTCTTTCCATAAAATTAATCAATTATTAATTAACAATTGTTAATTATCAATTAATAAAGCACCTTCTCCAATTTTGTCGCAAATGTACTGACGATTCTGACAAAATACAACTAATTCGTCCTGAATAAATTGTAATACTTTTTCGGTAACGTTTTCGGGATAAAGCACATGGACATTCGCGCCCGCGTCAAGTGTAAAACATACGGGAATCTGTGTTTCATTTCTAAATTTCCAGATTGCATTTATGATTTGAAGCGTATTTGGTTTCATCAAAATAAAATACGGCATCGATGTCATCATCATCGCGTGTAAAGTCAAAGCTTCACTTTCTACAACTTTGATAAATTCTTCTAAATCACCATTTTCAAAAATCTTGATTAAATGATCTAAATTTTCATGCGCCTGGGCAAAACGTCTTTCAGCGTACGGATGATTGTGCATTAAATCATGTCCTACAGTACTCGAAACTTGTTTTTCGCCCTTATCAACCAATAAAATCGTGTCTTGATAATTCTTGAAATTTTCATGAATAGCATATGGAAACTCAACTCCAAATAAATCAGTACTTCCTTCAATATTGGCCTGATTCCCCCAAACTACAACATTTCCTTTTACGCTTCTGCAAGCACTTCCAGAACCTAAACGAGCGAGAAAAGATGCTTTTTGATAGAAATAATCTTCTGTCATTTCTGGGTTCAGTAATTTCTCTAAACTCATAAAATTCATTGCAAGAGCTGCCATCCCAGACGCTGAAGAAGCAATTCCGGAACTATGTGGAAATGTATTCTGGGTATCAATCGTAAAATGATAGTCTTTTAAAAACGGCAGATAAACTTCAACTCTTTTTAAAAACTTCTGAATCTTTGGTTTAAAATCTTCTTTTGGTTTTCCTTCAAAAAGTAAATCAAAAGAAAAATTTCCGTGGTTGTCTTTTTTTGAAAAGCCCAATTTCGTAATTGTTTTACAATTGTTAAGCGTAAAACTTACCGAAGGGTTTGCTGGAATTTGATTGTCTTTTTTCCCCCAATATTTAACTAATGCAATATTGCTTGGAGCGCTCCATTCAAAGTTTCCGTTTTCGATTGTTGAAGTATATGAATTTGGTATAAAATCGGCTGCTGTTAACATGAATTGTAAAATTTTGGCAAAGATAGTTTTTAAATTTTTTCACCATATAAGTTATTTAAGAAATATAAGTTGGGTTTTCTAAAATGAACTTATATTTCTTATATGGTTTAAAAATTTCTTTTGACTATTTTTGAATACAAAATTTAATGCAATGAATAAAATAGTTAAGATCGTAATCGCTTTAATCATTTGTTTGTCAGTAGGATATTCTGCAAGTTTGGTAACGAGACCAAGTGTAGAAAGCTGGTATCCGACTATTGAAAAACCAGTTTTTAATCCGCCGAACTGGATTTTCCTGCCGGTCTGGACAATTCTTTACATTTTTATGGCAGTTGCTGCGGGATTAGTCTGGGATAAAATAAAAGAGCAGACAGAAGAAGTTAAAAAAGCACTTCTTTTCTTTATAATTCAACTTATTCTTAATGCAATTTGGTCGTATTTATTCTTCGGATTAAAAAATCCGATGCTTGCTTTAGTTGAAATTGTACTTTTATGGCTTATGATTTACGAAACTTATTTAAAGTTTATCAAAATCAACAAAACAGCAGGTTACTTATTGATTCCGTATTTGGCTTGGGTAGGTTTTGCAACCGTTTTGAATGCTAGTATTTGGTGGTTGAATAAATAGAAATTTGCCAATAGGTTTTAATTAAAACCTATTGGCAAATTTCTTAAACTCTCCCTTATCAAATAAAACAGGTCCGTGGCCAAAACAAAGTATTTTTGGTTTTAATGAGGCTAATTTTAGAATCGATTTTCTATTAATTTCTTTGTCAGCAGTGAATAAATTAGGGGGTTAGTGTAAGCCAGTTTTTGTTGTGAGTAGATTCATATTAGTCATAACATCTCCAACAATCAAAATTCCGTCTTTTTCTCTGAAAAAAGATAAATGGCCTCTTGAATGTCCTGGTGTTTCAATAACAGTAAATCCGCCAATTTGATCTCCTTCTTTTAAAGTTCCAGAAACGGGATGTCCTTTTCCTGCCCAAAAGTTTTTCTGAAATTTAGAAATGATATGATTCGGATTTGGGTATTCTGTAATTACATTTCCATTTTCAGCAAATGCTTTTTCAGGTTCACTGCATAAAAGAGGAATATTCAAAGTTTCACAGATTACTTTGCTGCTTCCCTGATGATCGGCGTGAGCGTGAGTTAAGACGTGTTTGGTAACAGATTTGTCTTTCAGTGCTTTTATTATTTTATTGGCAGAAGTTCTAATTCCCGCATCAATTAAAACATCTTCAATCAAATAACAATTGATAGCATTTCTTGGAAACAAAGGAATTTGGTAAACGTCTTTGGCAATATTCTTCATCTTTTCAAATTTTATTTTGACAAAGATTCGAATTCCGTTTTTCAATCCACTTGATAAATGTTAAGAAATGTCCTGACGGATTCTGCTTAAAGATTCTGGCGTAATTCCGAGAAAGGAGGCGATATAAATTAAAGGTGTTCGCTGAATTATTTTGGCTGGAGCCGATGCCAAAAAAGTCTGGTATTTTTCTTTTGCGGGAATCATTTGTAGTTTTAAAACACGATCGGCCATACAAAGGTAATTCTGCTCGGCTAAAATTCTCCCAACACGTTCCCAATTCGGAATTTCGTTATACAGAAATTGCATTTTTTCGAAAGTAATCGAAAGAACTTGACAATCCTCAATACATTGAATGTTTTCAAAAGATGGTGTCTGATTGATAAAACTAGAATACGAAGCAATAAAACCTTCGTCAGAACTTAAATAGGTAGTAATTTCTTTTCCATTTTTTAAGTAGTAGACACGAGCCAATCCGTTGAGAATGAAAAAGATCTTGTTGCTGATTTTCCCCATTGAAGAAAGAAATTCTTTAGCAGGAAATTTTTCATATTCAAAACAAGAATCGATCTTTTCGATTTCTTTTTCAGAAAACGAAGCGATCGATAGTATTTGTTTTTGTAATTCAGCATTCACGATTACAATATTTCAATTAATTCCGAAGCATTATTAATAACCGCTTTTGCTCCGCTAGATTTCAATTCATTTTCGGTTCTGTAACCCCAAGTAACGCCCACAGGAAACATATTAGCATTTACTGCGGTTTTCATATCAATGTCAGAATCTCCAACAAATAATATTTCTTCGGGTTTTAAATTCCATTTTTTACTGATTTCAACTGCTTCAAACGGATTTGGTTTCTTAAGCGCTTCTGTACTCAAGCCTATCGCTGTATCAAATTGCTTTGGGAATAATTCAGATGCGATTTTCTTCGTCAATTCATCGGCTTTGTTAGAAAAAACAGCCATTTTAATGTTTTGTGAAGTCAGGTTTTCTAACAATTCAATAATTCCTTCGTACGGTTTTGTTTTTAGGGTACAGATTTTAGTGTATTCATCGACCATACATTCAAAACAACTTTCGATTTCATCATCAGAATTGTTTGTGGCAGGTAAAGCTTTACTTACCAGATTTCGTAAACCGCTCCCAATAAAATATTGATAAGTGTCGTAAGTATGTGTAGGATAATTTAAAGCGGTAAGCACTTTATTCATCGCATCTGAGATGTCTTCCAATGAGTTTACCAATGTTCCGTCTAAATCAAAAATAATTCCTTTAAATTTCATTCTATTATATATTATTGGCCAAAATAAACCCGCTTGTCCAGGCATTCTGAAAATTAAAACCTCCCGTAATAGCGTCGATATTGACGATTTCGCCAGCAAAATAAAGATTTTGGTGAATTTTGCTTTCCATGGTTTTAAAGTTAATTTCTTTTAAATCAATGCCGCCAGCTGTTACAAATTCTTCTTTAAATGTACTTTTTCCGTTTACTTTAAATTCGGCTTTTGTGAGTTGAGAAGTTAAATTTTGCAATTGAACTTTAGATAAATCTGCCCATTTAGTTTCTGTTTCAATTCCAGAAGCCAGAACCAAACTTTCCCATAATCGATTGGGAAAATCAAAAGGAGATTTTTTTGAAACTGCTTTTTTAGCATGTTCTTGTTTTAGATCTTTTAAGGTTTTTTCGGCATCTTCAAAATCAACATCATTTAACCAATTGACGAAAATCGTAAACTGATAATTTTTATCGTGTAAGATGCGAGCGCCCCAAGCCGATAGCTTCAGGATTGCTGGACCGCTCATTCCCCAATGTGTAATTAACAAAGGTCCTGTAGATTCTAGCTTGGTATCTTTTACATGTACGGTAACTTGTGCTGCAACGCCAGGTAATTCTTTGATTCGGGTATCTTTGGTATTGAAAGTAAATAGGGAAGGAACGGGACTTACAATTGCATGTCCGTGTTCCTGAAGCATTTCCCAGATTTTCGGGTTGCTTCCTGTTGCCATTACTAATTTTTCTGTTGCGAAATTATCACTTTGTGTATCAATTTTCCAGTGATTTTCTTTTTTGAAAATAGACTGAACGCTTTGCCCTGTCAGCACTTTTATGCCTAATTTTTCTGTTGCTTTTAAAAAACAATCAATTATGGTTTGTGATGAATTAGAAACGGGAAACATTCTCCCGTCTTCTTCGATTTTTAATTCTACGCCATGTTTTTCAAACCATTCGATTGTATCTCCCGAACAAAATTGATGAAAGGGGCCTCGAAGTTCTTTTTCGCCGCGAGGATAAAATTTAACCAGTTCGTTAGGTTCAAAACAAGCGTGCGTTACGTTGCATCTTCCGCCCCCGGAAACACGTACTTTAGACAGGACTTCTTTTCCTCTTTCTAAAATGGCAATTTTAAGTTTCGGATTTTTCTCTGCAATATTAATAGCCGAAAAAAAACCTGCAGCGCCTCCGCCAACAATTATTATGTCGAAATTTTTAATCATATTTTTTGAGTTGCCACGAATTTGCTTCGCCTGTTTACTATCGCTCGGGTCACAAATTGGTACTAATTTTTTTTCTGCCACAGATTACACAGATTTAAAGGATTTTTTCCTTTGCCACGAATTATGCAAATTTTCACGAATTAAATTTATTGCATTAAAATTTGTGTAACTCGTGGGGGAAAAAATCTGGGTTAATCTTTTTAATCTGTGGCTAAAATTTTAAACTTTATATCTTGTCTGGATTATCAGAGATAATACCATTTACTTTATAACTTTTTACTTTTTGAATGTCTTCCGCAGAGTTTACTGTCCAAGGCAAAACTAAAAATCCTTTTTCTTGAATTTTCTTTACATTTTTTATATTCAATAATTGATAATCAGGATGAATGGCTTTTGCTTTTATTTTTTCGGCGAAAGCCAGAGCGGTATCAAGATCTTCTTCTGTTAAAACACCAATTGCAATATTTGGATTCAGGTTTAAAGCTTCTTCCAGCATATTCCAATCGAAACTCGAAACGATGAAATTATTGTAATTCCAGTTTTTTTCTGAAATATATTGTTCAATTAACTGAACCACTTTACTTGGAGTTCCTAAACCTTTTAATTCGATATTGATCAGGCATTTTTTATCAACTAAATCAAAGACTTCATTTAAAGTTGGAATTTGATATTTTCCATCAATCAAAAACGATTTTAACTCAGATAAAGAAAAAGTGTTTACTAAACCTTTTCTGTTAGTAGTTCTGTCTATGGTTTCGTCGTGGATTACGATGATTTGTTCGTCAGCGCTTAAGTGAACATCAAGTTCAATTCCGTCTGAATTTAAGTCTAAGGCTTTTTGAAAGGCTTTTAAAGTGTTTTCAGGTTCGTAGGCTTTGGCGCCTCGATGTGCAATCTTTAAAATATTCATTTTATAAAGGTTCAGAGTTGCAAAGGTACAAAGGAGCAAAGGAAAAATAATAGCATCACTTGATAAAGCATTGAAATGATTTTAAAGATGAGATAAATTATATCTCTCGCAGATTTTGCAGATTCAGCAGATTTTCTTTTTTAATATCTGCTGAATCTGCCGAATCTGCTAGAGAAAAAAATTAAATCTGTTCTAATAAAACAATTCCGTATTTACTGTCAATACTTGCTTTTCCATCGATAACTTCTGTTTCCTGATCAGAGAAAAAGTCTCTTACTTTTGTTCCGTTTTCGAAAATTGAATTTACAGGAAGTTCTTTTCTGCCTTCTGGTAAATCTAAACCGATTATGACTTTATCTGTAAATGATTTATTAGAATAAATTCTTGAAAACACATAATATTCGCTCTCAATTTTGGAATGAATTCCAGCGCCAACGGCAGGATGATTTCGTCTAAACTGCCCTAACTTCTGCCAATGCCACAGCATTCTTTGTGTGTCGGGATTGTTCTTAATATCATCCCAATTCATATTCGAACGCAAAGTTGCATCTCCCTGAGTTCCCTCAATTACTAAGGAACGATTCGATTCATCTCCGTAATATACCTGCGACATTCCTGGGGCAAGTAAAAGTTTGGTTCCGGATTCAAAACCTCTTGTGCGATTGGCATCAAAAGGCTGGCCGTCGTCGTGAGAAGACATATAATTAAGGACAGAATAACCTTTTAAATCACTCTGTAGATGATTGGAATATTTCGAAAATAAAGTCTCATAATCGCTTTGAGCGGCATTCCATTTAAATTCAAAATTGATTAAGCTGTTAAAACCATTTTCAAAATAATTGACTTTTCGATCTCCAAAATCATAATCCTGACCACCGCTTATTCCATAACCATACACTTCAGCGATCGTGTAAAACTGGTTCTGATCTAAAACTTGTAGAGGATGATGTTTTTTCCAAGTTTCAAATGCATATTCACATTCTTTTTTAAAATCGGCCCAAACACCTTCTTCGGTATGTTTTACAGTATCGGCGCGGTAACCATCAATTCCGAATTCTAGAATATAATCGGTAAGCCATTTTATGATGTAATATTTTGGACTTCTTGGATATCCTGTTCTTTTGAAAAATTCTTCTAGTGAAGCGATTTCTTTTTCATAACGGCCTTCTTTTTTCCATTTTTCAATCAAAAAAGGCGGCAGTTCTACATTTTGAGTGCTTTCGGTCTTTACGTCTGGAAGATTTTCTACCAAAGTACACATTGTAGTATTTTCAAAAGATTTGTAGTCGCATACAACGCCTGTTCTTACCCAGTCCGAAGGCCAAACAGGATCTTCTGGAGTTACTGGACCAGTATGATTGATAACTCCGTCCAGAATTATTCGAATGCCTTTTGCGTGTGCTTTTTTTACTAAATTGGCTAGGTCTTCTTTGGTTCCGAAATTTGGATCTAAAGCAGTCCAGTCTTTTGCCCAATAACCATGAAAACCGTAACTAAGTCCAGTTCCTTCGTCAACGCCATCATGAATTTGTTCAACAATCGGCGTAAGCCAAATCGCATTTATTCCTAATTGCTCAAAATATCCTTCGTCGATTTTTTTGATGATTCCGATGATATCGCCGCCTTCAAATCCGCGAAGTTTTGCGGGAGTTTTGGTTCGGTTGAAATTGATGTCGTTTGAAGTGTCTCCATTATAAAAACGATCGGTAAGTAAAAAATAAACATTTGCTCCTTCCCAAACGAAAGGTATTTTCGAAGTATTTTCTTTATTCATTGAAACTGATTTTGAGCCAGAACAACCCATTATTAAGTATACTAAAGATAAAAAAAGGAAAGTGTATTTTTTCATTTATTCTAAATTTAACGAAGATTTATAATAAAAAGATTCCGCCACGAATTCACAAATTTTTATTCTCAAGATTGTCAAAAATAATTCGTGAATTCGTGGCGGAAAAAAATAGTTTCTCGCAGATCTCGCAGATTCGGCAGATTTTTTTTTAAATTATCTGCTAAATCTCCTAAATCTGCGAGAGAAAAAAATATTGTTATTCCAATTCTAAAACCAAAGCTGATTTTGGTTCTAAAGTAATTTCAGAACTTAAATCAAATATTTTTCCAGTAATAACATCTTTTCCTGATTTAAAGTTTTTGATGCTTTCTTTGAAACGATTTGTTTTCACAACTTGCTCTTTTGCATTGTTATTGAAAACTACCATAACAGTTTTAGCATCGGTATATCTGAAATATACATAGGTGTTGTTTTCTGGAATATAATGTTTCATTTTTCCGAAATGAACCGCTTCGTTTGTTTTTCTCCAGTTGAATAATTTTGAAGAGAAATCAAAGTAAGCCGCTTGTTCAGCCGTTCTTCCTGTTGCAGTGAAAGCGTTGTTTTTGTCGCCAGCCCATCCGCCTGGGAAATCCTGACGAATATCGGCATCTCCGCCTTTGCCTTTGTCACCACCCATTCCGATCTCTGAACCGTAATAGATTTGCGGAATTCCACGAACGGTTGCCAATAAAGTCATTGCCAGTTTGTATTTTGGTAAATCATATTTGAATTTTTCATTCATACGATCCGTGTCATGATTTTCAGCAAAAACTAAGATATTATTGGTATTTGGATATAAAAAATCCATTGCAAAATTGTTGTAGAATTTAATCAATCCGCTATCCCAGTTTGGTTCATCTTCACTGAAGGCAGAAGTAATCTGACTTTGAAGCGTAAAATCCATTACACTGGGAAGATTTGAATTGTAGTTTTCAATCGCACCAATTTTACTGTCTTTCTGCCAAAAAGCTAAATTCGCCTGATTGTGCATCCAGATCTCTCCAACAATATTAAAATTAGGATATTCATCTGTAATAGATTTTGCCCAATTTGCCATAGCAGTTTTATCTGAATAGTTATAAGTGTCTACTCTAAAACCGTCAAGATTAGCAAATTCTATCCACCAGATTGCATTTTGAGTTAAGTATTTTGCAACCAAAGGATTTCTTAAATTTAAGTCTGGCATAGAAGGTACAAACCAGCCATCGACACAAACTTCCTGATCTATTTTTGAAGCATGAATATCTGTAATTACTTCACGTCTGTGGTGTGTTTGCGTGTAGTTTTCAAATTGATTGATCCAAGATTTTGTTGGTAAATCTTTGATCATCCAATGTGTAATTCCCCAGTGATTGGTTACATAATCCATCACCAGTTTCATGTTTTTTTTGTGCATTTCTGCTGATAAGCGAGCGTAATCATCATTCGTTCCGTAACGTGGATCAATTTTGTAAACATCAGACTGCCCGTAAGTGTGGTATGAATGCTGTTTGTCATTGTCCTCGCATAAAGGCGTGCTCCAGATTGTAGTTGCACCAAGAGACGAAATATAATCTAAGTTTTTAATGATTCCTTCGATATCACCACCGTGACGACCGCTTGGATCTTGACGGTTTCCTTTTTCAGTTAAAGAAGCATCGCTGTCGTTTTTAGGGTTTCCGTTAGCGAAACGATCTGGCATGATTAAGTAGATTAAATCAGAGGCGTCGTAACTTTTTCTGTCGGCAGAATTCGCTCTTCTTTCTTTAAGAACATATTTTTGTTTGAAGGCAACTTTATTGTTGTTTTTAAAAGAGAAAACCAATTCAGAAGCTTTTACGTCTTTCGTATCGATTGTCACGAAAAGGTAATTTGGGTTTTCTGTTTTTTCTACATTTTTAATCACCACATTATTTGAAACCGAAGCTTCGTATTGTGCAATATTTTTTCCGTAGAACATAATCTGCAGTTCCGAATTTTTCATTCCTGCGTACCAGAAAGGCGGTTCTACTTTTTGGATTTGCGCTTTCGCGGAAGCGGAAAACAACAAAACCAATAGTATTAATCTAAAGATATGATGGTTTATTTTTAGGCTGTTCATAGTGAGTAGAATTTAAACCATATAAGAAATGTAAGAACATTTAAGACAAAAACTGGGGAGATCTCTATTTAAATGGACTTACATTTCTTATATGGTTAATTAAATTATTTATTTTCAATAATACTAATCGCATATCCTCCTCCAGGAGCAGAAAACTGCGATAATTTTGATTTGTTTGTTACAGCAATTTTCTTGATAGTATAAGCCTGCGGATTTGTTTTATAATGCGCATCTTTTGCATCAGCATAAATTGTTGCGGTATATTTTTTACCTTTTTCAAGGAAACTGAAATCGATGTTTGAAGTACGAGGAGTTTCTCCGTTTACGTTTCCAACAAACCAGTTGTTTGTTCCTTTTGCTTTACGGGCAACTGTGATAAAATCTCCAGGTTCAGCCTCGATATATTTACTTTCAGACCAGTCTACAGCTACATCTTTAATGAATTGGAATGCATCTGGAAAACGGTTGTAGTTCTCTGGAGTGTCAGCTGCCATTTGCAATGGACTGTACATTGTAACGTATAAAGCCAATTGATTACAAATTGTACTGTTTACATGAGATGTGTTTTCAGGATTCATTTTGCTGATATCCATTTCGAAGATTCCAGGCGTGTAATCCATTGGACCTCCAATTAAACGTGTAAAAGGTAAAACCGTAACGTGATTTGGTTTAGAACCTCCAAAAGCTTGGTATTCTGTTCCTCTCGCAGCTTCGTTTCCAATTAAGTTAGGATACGTTCTTGCAATTCCTGTCGGGCGAACTGCTTCGTGAGCGTTCACCATAATTTTATAATCAGCTGCTTTTTCGATTGCATATTGATAATGGTTTACAATCCATTGGCTGTAGTGGTTTTCACCGCGAGGTAAAATATCGCCTACGTAACCGCTTTTTACAGCATCGTATCCGTTATCGTTCATGAATTTATAAGCCGCATCCATATGACGCTCGTAGTTACGAACAGACCCAGAAGTTTCGTGGTGCATGATAATTTTTACACCTTTAGATTTTGCGTATTCGTGCAGACCTTTTACATCAAAATCTGGGTAAGGTGTTAAGAAATCAAAAACATAATCTTTAGAATGTCCAAACCAGTCTTCCCAGCCTTCGTTCCAACCTTCAACTAAAACAGCGTCGAAACCATTTGCAGCAGCAAAATCAATGTATTTTTTTACGTTAGCATTGTTTGCTCCGTGTGTTCCGTTTGGCTTTGCTTTCGCGAAATCAGTAACTCCAAGTTGAACTGTTGGATAATCATTAGTGTATGACCAAGAGCTTTTTCCTGTAATCATTTCCCACCAAACACCAACGTATTTTACGGGTTTTATCCAAGAAGTATTCTCAATCTTTGAAGGATCGTTTAAGTTATAAGTCATTTTTGATGCTAAGATTTCTCTAGCGTCATCGCTTACGATAATCGTTCTCCAAGGTGAATGATTTGGAGCTTGCATATGACCTTTGTCGCCTTTTGCATCTGGCGTTAACCAAGAGGTAAAAGTCATGTTTTTATCATCAAGATTCAAGTGCATACAAGAATAGTCAATCAAAGCTGCTTCGTGTAAATTGATGTAAATTCCATCATTGGTTTTTAACATCAAAGAAGTCTGAACTCCTGTTGGCGAAAAAGATCTTTGAGAAACGTTTGCTGTATATGCTTTTTGAGATAAACCTCTAATTTCAGATAATTTCGATTTTGTATAATCGTATTCTTGCGTATCATAATCTCCTGGAATCCAGAAAGCCGTATGATCTCCAGTCATTGCAAATTGAGACCTTTCTTCTTTAATTACAAAATAAGTTAGATTCTTTTGCGCTGGGAATTCATATCTAAATCCTAAACCGTCATCGAATAAACGGAAACGAATTACGATTTGTCTGTCTGTTCCTTTTTGATTTAAAGTAACAGCCAATTCGTTATAATGATTTCTGATGTGATCTACTTCTCCCCAAACTGGTTTCCAAGTCTCATCAAAAGTTGCAGTTTTAGTATCAACTACAGTAAAATCGTTTAATAAAGATTTTTTATCATCTTTAAGTTCAAGACCCAATTTACTGGTTTTTACAACTTCTTTGTTTTTGTATTTTAAATTGTACGTTGGAGTTCCGTCGTTTTGAAGAGAAAATTCCATTACGAACTTGCCTTCGGGTGATTTTAATTGCTGCGCTATTGCAACGGTGCTAAACGCAAACAAAATTAAACTTGCGAAAAATAAGTTTTTCATGTTTTTTGATTTTTAGAGTATTGTAATTTAATTTATTTGTACAAATTTACTTGCAATTACAGGATTTCCATTAACTACAATTGTTAAATCTTGATCGCCATCTACAGTAAATGCTGTTTCGTTATGATTTACAGCTACTTTTAAAATTTGATTTCTGAAATTAATTTTAAAAGAATAACCTTTCCATTCTTTTGGGATTTTTGGAGAGAAATGCAATTGGTCATTTTTCACACGCATTCCGCCAAAACCTTCTACAATGCTCATCCAAGTTCCAGCCATCGATGTGATGTGACAGCCTTCTTCCACTTCTTTATTATAATCATCCAAATCCAAACGAGAAGTTCTTAAATAAAACGTATATGCCATATCCATTTTATCTAAAGCTGCAGCCTGAATCGAGTGAACACAAGGAGAAAGCGAACTTTCGTGAACCGTAAATGATTCGTAGAATTCGAAGTTGCGTTTTAATTCTTCTTTAGAGAAATGATCTTCGAAGAAATAGAAACCTTGTAAAACATCGGCTTGTTTAATATATGGTGAACGCAACACACGATCCCAAGACCATTTTTGGTTAATAGGACGCTGTGATTTATCTAAATCTTTAACCGGAACTAAATCTTTGTCTAAGAATCCGTCTTGCTGTAAATAAATTCCAAGTTCTTTTGAAGTTGGGAAATACATATCATCGGCCACTTTTTTCCATTCCTGAATTTCATTCGCCGAAAGGCTTACTTTTTCTAAAATGCGTTTGTGATCTTCAGGATATTCTGAACCCACTTTTTCAATTTGTTCTGCAGCAAAATCAATACACCATTTTGCGATATAATTGGTATAGAAATTATTGTTGATGTTGTTTTCGTATTCGTTTGGTCCTGTAACTCCAAGAATTACATATTGATTTTTTTCTTTTGAGAAAGAAGCTCTCTGGTGCCAGAAACGCGCAATTCCGATTAAAACTTCTAATCCTTTTTCTGGAATATAAGAGTAATCTCCCGTATAACGGTAATAGTTGTAAATCGCAAATGCAATCGCACCATTTCTATGGATTTCTTCGTGCGTGATTTCCCATTCGTTGTGGCATTCTTCACCGTTCATGGTAACCATTGGGTACAATGCAGCACCGTTTTTGAAACCTAAATTATCTTTAGCGTTTTCAATTGCTTTGTCTAATTGGTTATAACGATACGTCAGCAAGTTTCTAGCAACCTGCTGATCTTTTGTTGCCATATAAAACGGAATACAATACGCCTCCGTATCCCAATAAGTTGATCCACCGTATTTTTCTCCCGTAAAACCTT
Organism: Flavobacterium sp. Root935; assembly: GCF_001429295.1. Lineage (GTDB taxonomy): Bacteria > Bacteroidota > Bacteroidia > Flavobacteriales > Flavobacteriaceae > Flavobacterium. The sequence continues at coordinate 950,793 of NZ_LMJL01000007.1, forward strand.
TTGGTCCAATATTCAAACGCGAATCTTTTCCTGAATAGGTTTGGTTTAATTGAAAGATATTGAAACGAATTCCCTGCTGTGCTTTTACATCACCTTCAATCGTAATATCTGACATTTCCCAGATTTTTGCCCAAGCCTCAATTTGATTTTGAAGTAAAGCATCATATCCTGAATTAACAGCAGATTTAATTACTTTTTCGGCTGCAGCCAAAGTATTTTCGTGGTTCAAAGAAACGGTATAACCTCCGATTTTTTGAATTGCTGAGGTTTGTCCTTTTGCAATAATGGTTCCGTAAGTATATTGAACTTTGTCTGCAGTTGAATCGATTGTAGAAGGCGAAACGTGAATATCTTCATCATTTGCCAAAATCGTATTGTGCATGAAAGTTGTTACTTTAAAATGCGTTTTGAAAGTCTGAGCCGTTACAAAAGCTTCGTTTGTGCCTTTTTTAACTTCAAGCGGTTCCCAGAATTTTTCTTCCCAGTTGGCATCTTCATTCGTTACACCAGCATCAACGTAAGGTTTGTAAAGGATTTTTGCATCTTTGTTTAAAGGCGTGATTTCATATTTTATAATTCCCGCTTCATCTAAATCTAATGAAAGAAAACGACGAACATTTACGGCAATTTCAGTTCCGTTTTTTAGAACAGCTTCAAAAGAACGATTGTACCATCCTTCTTTCATATTCAATTCTCTGCGGAAATTTCTAACTTCAGTACAATTATTTAAATCAAGATTTTCTTCGTTGATTTCTACGTCAATTCCAATCCAGTTTGGAGCGTTTAGTACTTTGGCAAAATATTTCGGATAACCGTTTTTCCACCAGCCCACTTTTGTTTTATCAGGATAATAAATTCCGGCAATATAACTTCCCTGAAAAGTTTCGGCAGAATATGTTTCTTCAAAATTGGCACGCTGCCCCATAGCACCGTTTCCGATACTAAAAAGACTTTCAGACGATTTTACTCTTTCGGCATCAAATCCTTCTTCTATAATTGACCAATTATCTGGTTTTATATAATCTTGGTTCATTTTTTCTTAATTTGATAATTCGTTAATTAGACAATTAGATAATTCATTTTGTAGAAATTATCTAATTATCAAATTGGCACATTTTCTAATTGATTAATTTTTCTATAAAGCTTGTTTCGATTTGGGTAAAATCTTTAAAAATATAGTCAGCTTCATGCAAAATTGTTTCCTCACCAATTCCCACGCTTACCATTTCGCCTATGTTTGCTGCCTGAATTCCGGCAACAGAATCTTCAAATACAATTGAGTTTTTTGGATCAATATTTAATAATTGAGCCGCTTTTAAGAAAACTTCCGGATCTGGTTTTGCGTTGGTAACATCGTTACCGTCAACAATAACATCGAAATACGAAAGAATTCCAGTTTTTTCAAGAATTGGTCGGGCATTTTTACTCGCAGAACCCAATGCAATTCCTTGGTTTTTATCTTTTAATAGTTTTAGAATTTTAGCAACTCCTGGAAGAATCTCGCTTTCGTCCATGTCAACTAAATAGGATAAATAATCTTCGTTTTTTTGAATTAACCATTTGTCTTTGTCTTCCTGAGAAGCCTGAACATTACCTAATCCAAGTATAATGTCTAACGAACGAACGCGGCTCACGCCTTTTAAAAGTTCGTTGTCTTCATGTGTAAAATTTATATTTAATGATTGGGCAATTTTCTGCCATGCTAAAAAATGGTATTTAGCGGTATCAACGATCACTCCGTCAAGATCGAATATGAAGGCTTTTTTATTATTATTCATGAATTTCAATTTTAGTTCTGCTATTTACTCTAAGTGTAAGTAATCCGGCAAAAATCATAGATACACCTCCAATTATTAAGGCGTAAATAGGTTCGTTATGAAAGAATTGTTTGATTACAAATCCTAATATGGTGGCGGCTACAATTTGTGGTATTACTACAAAAAAGTTAAAAACTCCCATGTAATAACCCATTTTTGCTGCTGGCAAAGCACCAGATAACATTGCATAAGGCATTGATAAAATACTTGCCCACGCAATTCCAACTCCTAACATGGGTAGGATCAGCATTTGCTTATCACCAATAAAATAAATTGAAATTAAACCAACACCTCCTGCGCATAATGCCAATAAATGTGTTGCTCTAACGCCTACTTTTTTTGCAATGATTGGTAATAAGAAAGCTACTGCTGCAGCAATACCGTTATAAACTGTAAATAACACAGAAACCCAGTCAGCAGCATCGTTGTAGACCTTTGAAGTCGTGTCTGTCGTACCAAAAATGTGTTGTGTAACAGCTTGTGTTGTGTAAATCCACATAGAGAAAAGCGCAAACCAAGAGAAAAATTGTACCCAGGCTAATTTTTGCATTGTTTTTGGCATATTCAATAAATCGGTCATGATTATGGTAAAGCCATTTTGGACTTTTTTAGTTCGTAATTGTGATGCAATTACAAATAAAACACCCATAAAAATTAGTCCGATAAATAAAATATACAATTCTTTTGCCAGGCTGTTTTCAAAAATTAGAAATGAAATTAATCCTCCAATACCGGCAAAGACTAATCCTAAAAGCAATTGTTTTTTTGTAGAAACTCCAGATTCTGTTTCTGGATGAGAAAGATTTTGAGAATCTTTTTTACTATTAGCTTCGAATGCATGAAGTTCTTCAGGCGTATATTCAGTTGTTTTAAAAACAGTCCATAGAACAGAAAGCAGAAAAACAATTCCGCCAATGTAGAAAGACCATTTTACAGCATCTGGGATAATTCCTTTAGGAGCGACATTGCTGACATCAAAAACATTTGTAAAAAGATAGGGTAAAACAGAACCTACAACTGCACCTGTTCCAATAAAAAAACTCTGCATTACAAAACCTAATGCACGTTGATGGTCTGGCAAATTATCGCCAACAAAGGCGCGAAAAGGTTCCATTGAAACATTTATCGAAGCATCCATTATCCATAAAGTTCCCGCTGCGATCCATAAAGTAGGAGAGTTGGGCATAATAAATAATGCGATTGAAGACAAAATGGCTCCAATTAAAAAATAGGGGCGGCGTCTTCCTAAACGAGTCCAGGTTCTATCACTGAAATAACCAATAACGGGCTGAATAATTAAACCTGAAACAGGCGCAGCAATCCACAAAATTGGGATTTCATCTATTTTAGCACCAAGGGTTTCAAAAATTCTAGAGGTATTTGCGTTTTGCAGTGCAAAACCAAACTGTATTCCCAAGAAACCGAAACTCATGTTCCAAATTTCCCAGAAACTTAATTTACGCTTTTCCATTATCGTAATTTGTGAAAAATTATACGATAAGCGCTTTGCTTATCAAAACTTACTGTTTTTTTCGAAGTAAAAGTAAAAGCCTTGACGGGCGTAAAAGTATTAATTATTTTTTTATTTATGCTAATAAAAAAGCCATAAATGTTTTTTATGACTTTAGAATGTGTTGATTTTAAGAAAATTAGTCAGTAGATTCTCTTTTTATTAAATGTGTTTCTATAACTTCTGTAGTATAGTTTTCGTTTTCTTCTTCGTCATCATCATGTTCAGCTTCAAGTCTTTCAATAAGCATTTTAGCGGCTTTATTTCCCATTTTTTCCCCACTCTGACTCACTGTTGTAATGCTTGGAGTGGAGTATTTGGAGATAATTCCGTCAGTAAAAGCAATTACAGCTAAATCTTCCGGAACTTTTAATCCCATTTTTGATGCCGTTTTGATAATGGTTACAGCAAAAAGTTCATTTACAGCAAAAACAGCATCAAAAGCTCTGTCGTGTAAAAGTTGACTAATAGTGATTTCGCAGGTATCAACATCTTCAATTTTTATGATTAAATCTTCGTTGAAAGGAATTCCGTTGTCTAAAAGTGCTTTTTCGTAACCATCAGTTCTTAGTTTTCCGACACTTACATAGTCAACAGTTGTTACTAAGGCTATTTTTTTTCGTCCGTTATCAATTAAACTCTGAACAGCTTCATAAGCCGCCGCTTTATCATCAATAATTACTTTATCGCATAAAATATCATTAGTAACGCGGTCGAACATTACAACCGGCATCCCTTGGTTAATGACTTCTGTAATGTGATGAAAATCACCTTTATATTGTGTTTCTTTAGAAAGAGACATGATGAAACCGTCGATACTTCCGTTGGCTAACATTTCCATATTTAAAACCTCCTTATCAAAAGAATCATCAGATAAACAAATGACAACACTATAACCATTTTCGTTCGCAACCTGCTCAATTCCATTAATTACAGTAGAGAAAAAGTAGTGTACAATTTCGGGTATAATGATGCCAATACTTTTGGTTTTTCGGTTCTTTAAACTAAGAGCAATATTGTTGGGTTTATAGTTATAAAACTTTGCAAAAGCCTGCACTTTTAAGCGCGTTTCTTCACCAATTTCAAGACTGTTTCTAAGTGATTTTGAGACAGTTGAAATGGATACATCAAGTTCCTTTGCAATCTGTTTTAGGGTTATTTTGCGTTTCATGGCGTAAAGTGAAAAAAATCTAATTAATAATAAAGGTATCTGAAAATTTTATAATTGACAATTTTTGACTGAAAAGATTACAAAATATAGAAAGTTTTCAACACTACCACGTTTTCGTAACTCAATAAAAGTTGTCTCTGGTTGAGCATGTTAATAAATTCATAATTTTGAAATTCGAAGTAAAATTAAAAACTTAACTAACAGTCAAAAACTCAAAACTAATTTAAACAAAAAGTATGAAAACAATTTACAAAAAGTTGTTATTTTTATTCCTTCTGCTTCCGTTTACTGTGTTAGCTCAAAGCACATTAACAGGAACAGTAACTGATCTTGCCACGGGTCAGCCAATACCAGGAGTAAATGTGAATGTACAAGGTGCACCAAACGGAGCATCAACAGGATTTGATGGTAATTACCAACTATCAAATGTTAAGAGCGGAAATAAAATCGTTGTTTCTTTTATTGGTTACAAAACGCAAACGATTGAATTTTCTGGGCAGAAAAATTTAAACATTTCTTTAGAGGAAGATACAAATCAACTTAAAGAAGTTGTGGTGCAGGTAGGTTATGGTACTGTTAGGAAAAAAGATGCAACAGGTGCCGTAACAGTTTTGTCTGCAAATCAATTGAATAAAGGACCGGTAGGTTCAGCTGATCAACTTTTAGTAGGTAGAGCGGCTGGTGTTAGAATTACAACAGAAGGCGGGCAGCCAGATGCAAATCCTAATATTAGAATTCGTGGAGGAAGTTCTCTTTCAGGCAATAACAGTCCGTTAATTATTATTGATGGTGTGCCTATTGATAACACAAATCCAGCAGGAATTGCAAATCCTTTAACGTTAATAAACCCAAATGATATTGATACGTTTGCAATTTTAAAAGATGCTTCTGCTACAGCTATTTACGGTTCAAGAGCTTCTAATGGTGTAATCATTATTACAACTAAAAAAGGAGTTTCTGGAGCACCAAAGTTTAACTTCTCTTCTAATGTTACAATTGGAAAAGTTAATAATCCTGTCGATATGATGACTGGCACAGAATTTACTGCTTTCATACAAAAATATCACCCAGCTTATACCAATTTACTTGGAGTTAGTGATGGATCTGGTGCTGTAGATAATCCTGCTACACCTCAAATTGAAGGGAGAACTTTATACAATACAGATTGGCAGGATTTAATTTATAGACAATCTATTTCTACAGATAATAACTTTAGCGCAAGAGCAAATCTTTTCGGAAAAGTTCCTTTTAGAGCATCTGTTGGCTACGCTAAAAATGAAGGTGTTGTTAAAACAAATGATTTAGACAGATATTCTGCTTCTATTAAACTTACACCAGTTCTATTGGATAATCATTTAAAAATTGACTTTAATGCAAAAGGATTATCTGTTAAGAAAAATGCTATCGATGGAGATGCTGTTATTGGTAGTGCTTTAGGGATGGACCCGACAAAACCTGCATATGATAATCCTGGTGCTTCAAGTAATATCTTCGGAGGATATTATCAGCTGTTAAATACAAACAATTCTATAAGTGGGGCTCAAAATCCTTTAGCAATATTAAATCAAAGATCTCGTCCTGAAGAAGTTCAGAAATTATTAGGAAATGTGGAGTTTGATTATAAGATGCCGTTTATGGAATCTTTAAGAGCAGTTGTTAATCTTGGTTTAGAAACTTCAAAAACCAAGATTAGAGAAATGTATACTGATAACGCTATTCAAACTTATCAGATAGACAATTCTGCAGGAACAACTCCTCCAACTTATGTTTTTAACCCTGGACTGAATTATGCAGAAAATCAAACAGTTAATAACAAAACTTTAGATGCTTATTTAGCTTATAATAAAAATATAACAGGATTTGTTACAAGAGTTGATGCTCAAGCTGGTTACTCTTATCAAAATTTTGTTACAGATGGTAATAAAGAAATTTACAGATATAGTACTACTACAGGTTTGAGAGAAATAACTCCAAATCCTTCAAATCCAAATAACAGATATTATAACGAGAGAAATTTACAATCTTTCTTTGGAAGAGCCAATGTAGATTTGGTAAATAAATATTTGTTCACTTTTACTTTAAGAGCAGATGGATCATCTTTATTTAAAGAAGATAGTAGATGGGGGTATTTCCCAGCAGCAGGTTTTGCTTGGAGAATGAAAGATGAATCATTTTTAAAAGATTCAAAAACGTTTAATGATTTAAAAATTAGATTAGGTTACGGTATCACAGGTCAGCAGGATATTACAGGAGTTGCAGGTTCTTATCCATATAGTGCTTTATTTGCGCCTACAAGTGCTTCAAGTACTTATATTCCTGGTGTAAACGGTTATTACGCTAAACCTTATAATGAAGACTTAACTTGGGAAAAAACAACTACTTATAACGTAGGAGTTGATTTCGAATTATTTGAAAATAGTATTGTTTCGGGTAGTATCGATGCATATCAAAAATATACAAAAGACTTACTTTCTGTGGTTTCAGCTCCTCCAGGACAAGCCTTGACAAATGAATTTGTTTCTAATGTTGGAGATATGAAGAACCACGGTGTTGAAGCAAATTTAAATGTAAAAGTGATCAACGGAAAAGATTTCAATTTGTCTGTGAATGGAAACATTGCTTATAATATTGGAGAAATTACCAACTTAGACAACAGAACGACAAATGTTGATAACAATTCTGGAATTCCAGTTGGTACTGGTCAGAAAATTGCTTACAATACTGTAGGAGAACAACCTTATTCTGCTTGGGTATTTCAACAAGTTTATGATTCTAATAACAGACCAATCGAAAACGCATTTGTAGATAAAAATGGTGATGGAGTTATTGATGATAACGATAGAAGCTATGTAGCATTAAGACCAAACTGGACTTACGGATTTGGATTGACTGCTAACTACAAAAAGTTTGACTTGACGACAACATTTAACGGTCAGATTGGTGGAAAAGTTTATAATGCGAGAAAACTTCAATCAGGGTATATTGATAAAGCGCTTCCTGCAAATTCAATTAGTTTAACTAATGTTTTAGATACTCAATTTGATTTCCAAACAATTAACGGAAATGTGCCTTTTTCTGATTTTTATTTAGAAGATGCAAGTTTCTTACGTTGTCAGAACATTACACTTGGTTATACTTTTGATAAAGCTATAAAAGGTGCTAACTTAAGATTATATGCTTCTGGAAATAACTTGTTTATTGTTACAGATTATACAGGTGTCGATCCAGAGAACTTCAATGCAATTGATAATAATTTCTATCCAAGATCACGAACATTCAGTTTTGGTCTGAATTTAGAATTCTAATAAAAAAATATAAAAATGAATCAATTTAAACTTAAGATTATAGGAGCTGCTTTTGTTCTTTGTTTATTCTCATCTTGTGTTGATGATCTGAATACAGAACCAAAAGTAGAGTTGACATTGGAGAATCTTTTAAAACAAGATCCAAATGCAGTAGACGGTTTAGTTTCTAAGATTTATGGAACCTTTGCCCTTTCAGGACCAGACGGGCCAGGCTCTTCAGATATCGTAACTAAAGATGCAGGAGAGGCTGCATTTCTAAGAAGTATTGTTAATTTACAGGATTTTTCTGCAGATGGAATGAAAAATCGCTGGGGAGATGATGGTTTAGATCAATTAACAACAACTAGTAATTGGAATGGTAATAATAAATTCTTTAGATATTTATATGATAGAGCTTATTACACAATTCCTCAATCAAGTAATTTGATTAAGATTTTAAAAACGACATCTGCGGCTGTTCCAGACAAAGAGAATCATATTGCGGAGTTACGTTTTTTAAGAGCGCTGTCTTATTATTACCTTATTGATTGTTTTGGTAAAGGAGTTATTATAACAGAAAATGATATTAATACGACTGTACCAAAAAAAGAGGCTAATAGAAAAGAGCTTTTCGATTTTGTAGAATCTGAATTAAAAGATATTGAAGGTACTATTACTGCAACAAAATCTTATGGTAGAGCAGATAAAAATGTAGTAAGAATGCTGTTAGCAAAACTATATTTGAATGCACAGGTTTATACAGGAACTCAAAGGTATGATGATGCTTTGGTATATACAAAAAAGGTTATTGATGAAGGAGGATATACTCTTGCGCCAAATTTTGTGAGTGTGTTTTCAGGAGACAATAATACTTCTCCAGAAATTATCTATACACTTATTGCTGATGCAGTTGTGAGCCAGGGTTACGGTAATACAACTTATATCGTAAACGGAAACTTAAGTACAGAGACCTTGAATCCAAATGATTTTGGTGCAACTGATGGCTGGGGAGGACACAGAGCTACTAAAGCATGGTACGGATTATATAATGGTGGAAATTTGGCTGCTTCTACAGACGATAGAGCAAAATTATTCTGGACAACTGGTCATACATATGAAATGACCGATTACAAAACATGGATTAATGGTTATCCAAGTGTAAAATTTAGAAATAAGAATTTTGTTGGAGCTTCAAGTTCTACAAGTTTCTCTAATACTGATTTCCCTTTGTTTAGATTGGCAGATGCTTACTTAATGTATGCAGAATGCGTTTTAAGAGGTGCGGCATCAGGTTCTGTTGCTACCGCTTTAGAATATGTCAATAATGTTAGAAATAGATCTCATGCAGGGGCAATCGATTCTTCACAATTAACCTTAGATTTCATTTTGAATGAAAGAGCAAGAGAGTTGAACTTAGAAGGACACAGAAGACAGGATTTAATTCGATTTGGCAAATTCACTGGAGGATCTTATTTATGGCCTTGGAAAGGTGGAGTAAAAGACGGTACAGCAATTCCTGAGACGTACAATTTGTATCCAATTCCTACAAGTGCATTACAGGCAAATGCTAATTTGACTCAAAATCCTGGTTATTGATCTTAACTAAAAAATAGATATGAAAAATATATTCAAATTAAGTACTCTTGCGATGTTAATAATGTCGGTAGTATCTTGTAATTCAGATGACATTACAGTTATAGAAGCATCGAAGGCAGCGGTATTAACAAGTCCCGAAGCAGGTACAGTTTTTGTTTTTGATAAAACAAAAGCTACTGAGGTAGCAACAACTTTTAAATGGGACGCGGCACAGTATGTTGGAGCGCCAGTTGCTATAACTTATGAAGTGGAAATGGCAAAATCTGGTACTGATTTCAAAAATCCAGCAACTATATCAATTACAAGTAATAAAAGCATTGCAGTGACTGTTGGTGAGCTTAATGCGGCTGCGCAAAACTGTGGTTTAACACCTTTTGCGGCTCAAGATGCAGACATTCGTATTAAATCTTATGTTGGAGAAGGAGGAATTGCTCAGTATTCAAATGTTATTAAAGTTTCTATTACATCCTATTCAGCTTGGGATAATTGGGGACTAATCGGTTCAGCTACACCAAACGGATGGAATGATCCAGATACTAATTTAGATTATGATATAGCAACTAAGAAATATTCATACAAAGGACCATTAGTAGTTGGTGAATACAAGTTCAGACTAGATGATAAGTGGGATACTAACTACGGTGATGATGGTAATAATTTAACATTAGAAGCTGGAGGTGCTAACATTCCTATTACTGTTGCAGGAAACTATACAATCATTGTTGATTTTACTGCAAAAACTTATACAATTACTAAAGACTAACGTGTATGTAATTTTAATAAAAGGGGCTATCTGCTAGATAGCCCTTTTTTAATCTAACTAATTAACCGAAATAACCACATTATGAAAAAAACTTTACTTTCAATATTTTTATTGATGGCAGTAACTGCTTTTGCTCAAATTCAAAACGTTACATATTCAATAAACCCGCCAACTTTTGAAGATACCACTCCAATTACTATTTCAATTGCAGGAACAAGTATTAATGAAGGTACTTGGGGAGTTACGGGTAATGCACTATATCTTTGGTCATGGTCGTATGATGTGAACGATACAAATCAAATGGATTCTCCGTCTAACGGATCTTGGACTTCTTCGAATGAAGCAGCTAAATTTACCTATAATGCAGGAACCGATACTTATACTAAAACCTTTACGCCATCTGTCTATTTTGGCAGAAACGGAATCGGAAGAATCGGATTTCTAATTAAAGCAAAAGATGGAAGCGGCACGAAACAGTCTCAAGATATTGTTGTCGAGGTTGGATCTTTTCAAGTTTCTCTGTCTTCACCAATAGAAAATAGTACTACAATTATTAATTCAGGATCTAACTTTACTATTACCGCAACAAATACAGGTGGAGCCGCAAGTTATACTTTGAAATCAAACGGAGTAACGATCAATACTAATACAAGTACATCAAGTTATTCTTATTCGCACACCAATATAACAAGTAATCAAAGCTACGAATTGATTGTTGTTCAAGGTGCTACTACAATTTCAAAGAAATTCTCAGTAGTTGTAAACCCAAATACTGTTTCGCAAGCTATGCCGGCTGGATTAGTAGACGGAATTAATTATAATATTTCTGATGCAACAAAAGCCACTTTAGTTTTAGATGCACCATTGAAGGACTTTGTTTACGTCGCAGGAAGTTTTAATAATTGGCAGCCAACATCAGCTTATGCAATGAAAAAAGATCCAAGTTCAGGTAAATTTTGGCTTGAATTAACTGGATTAGTTTCTGGTGTAAATAATACCTATCAATATTGGGTTGTAGATGCAACGCCGCTTGCAAATTCGCCAGCAATGGTTAAAACGGCAGACCCTTATTCTACTTTGGTTTTGTCACCTTATGATGATCCATCAATTCCTGTGGCAAAATACCCAAATATGCCAGTTTATCCTACGGGACAAAATTTTGAGGTTACAGTTTTAAAAACGGGTCAGACTCCTTACAATTGGCAGGTTACTAATTTTGTAAAACCAGAAAAAGAGAAATTAGTGGTTTATGAAGTTCTAGTGCGTGATTTTGATGCGAACAGAAGTTATCAGAGTTTAATAGATCGAATAGATTATTTTAAAAATCTAAAAATTAACGCCATTGAATTAATGCCTGTAATGGAATTTGAAGGCAACGAAAGCTGGGGTTATAATACTTCATTTCACATGGCTTTAGATAAATTCTATGGAACATCAGACAAATTAAAAGAGTTTATCGATTTATGCCATCAAAACGGAATTGCTGTAATTTTAGATGTGGCGCTAAACCACGCTTTTGGAAGAAATCCGATGGTAAGAATGTGGATGAATGACCCAGACGGGGATGGTTTTGGTTCGCCAACTGCCGAAAATCCATATTTTAATACTGTTGCAAAGCATAGCTATAGTGTGGGAGAAGATTTTAATCATCAATCTCTAAAAACTCAAAATTATGTCAATCGTGTTATTAAACAATGGATTGAAGAATATAAAATTGACGGTTTCCGCTGGGACTTAACTAAAGGATTTACCCAAGCTTGTACGGCAGCAGATGAAAGTTGTACAAACGCTTATCAACAGGATAGAGTAGATATTCTAAAAAAATATGCAGATTATTCATGGAGTTTAGATCCAACACATTATACCATTTTTGAACATTTAGGAAGCGATATTGAAGAAAGAGAATGGGCAAATTATAAAATTACTGAAACGCCAAGCAAAGGAGTTATGATGTGGGGAAAAATGACTAATCCTTATAATCAATTGTCAATGGGTTACGCTTCAGATAGTAATATTTCAAGAATGGCTAGTGTGAGCCGTGGTTTTAATTCGAATCGTTTAATGGGTTATGCTGAAAGTCATGATGAAGAACGTCTAATGTATAAAAATGTACAATATGGAGCTGTTAATGGAACTTATAACGTAAAAACATTAAATACAGCATTGTCAAGAATGTCTGCGATTGGAGCAGTTTCATTATTAGTTCCAGGGCCAAAAATGATTTGGCATTTTGGAGAATTAGGAATGGATGATTCTATTTTCAGCTGCAATAACGGAACCGTAAATGATGATTCAGGAGCAATTCCCGGTGATTGTAAATTAGATACAAAACCACAGCCTCAATGGACAGAAAATTGGATCGGAGATTCTAATCGTAATAAAATTTATAACGATTGGGCTAAAATGATTACGCTTAAAACCGTAGAACCTGTTTTTTTAGGTACTCCCACAATGACAAATGCGAACTCTTTGTTGATTAATATCAAAATTGAAAATTCAGCTTTGACTGCAGCGCAATTAAAAAATGTTTTGATTTTGGCCAATTTCGATACCACGGCACAAAATGTTGCAACAGGTTTTCCGTATCCGGGAACTTGGTATAATTTAATGGATAATACAAGTATTAATGTAACCGATGTAAATGCGCCAATCAATCTGCCTCCAGGAGACTATAGAATTTATGGTAACAAAACAGCAAACTTAGCGATTGATGATTTTGAAAAAGCAAATATGGTGAGTCTATATCCTAATCCAGTTTCAGATTATTTCACTTTAAATAGTGCTTTTAAAAAAGTTCAGGTTTATTCCGTTTCAGGACAATTAGTTAAAAGCTTTACTTCAAATAATAATGCTGATTTTCAATTTGGCGTAAGCGAATTACAAACAGGATTATATCTCGTAAAAGCTTCTGATGAAAATCATAAAACTCAAGTAATGAAGTTTATTAAAAAATAAACGTTGAAAATATATTTTACAGATTAAGAATTTGGTTAGGTTAGTGAGGAAAAAGGGCTGTTCTACATAATGTAGACAGCCCTTTTCTATTTTTTTGATTGTTTTATTTCTTTTTATTGTATTCTCCTATCAAAGAATAATAACCAAAAGTACCCAATCCCATGACAATCAGCGGTGTCAATATAAATAAAATAATTACACCAAATACTAAATCGTCTTGCTGGTCTGAAAGCAGTTTAGGTAAACCAAATTCAAAAACACAGAAATAAGCTGCTGCAGCTGCTAAAGCAATCCATAAAGCCCCTAAAACTTGTTTAATCGCATTCATTTTTTTAAATTTTAAAGGTGAGTAGTTTTGTTTTTGTTGTCAATATATATCATTCCAATTACAAAGCAGATTCCTGCAATTACAATAGGATACCATAATCCGTCTAGATAATAATCTGGTTTTCCGGCCGATTTGGCGTGAGTTACAAAATAAGTAGAAATAGCAGGGAGTAATCCTCCAAATATTCCGTTTCCAACATGGTAAGGAAGTGACATAGAAGTATATCTGATTTTAGTTGGAAACATTTCGACTAAAAATGCGGCAATTGGACCATAAACCATTGTTACAAATAATACTTGAATAAAAACCAAGAAAATTAAAGTCCATTTATCGCTTGAATTAATTTTTATTGAAACACTAGTTTTTACATCCTTTTTCTCCATGTACGTTTTTTTCTCCAAGACGGTTGTGCCATCTGTGTATTTTTTTTCTGTTGTAACAATAGAACTTCCGTTATCTTTTCTTTCAGTAGTTTCTCTTGGGTTTTCTACAATTTCAGTTTTTTGGTTTATATCTGTTGTATTGTACATCATCTTATAAATAGGTCTATAAGACAATATGGCAATCAGCATTCCGAACATCATAATATATTTACGCCCAATCTTATCGCTCAGCCATCCAAAAATAATAAAAAAAGGAGTTCCAATTAAGAGTGCAATCCCTAATAATTCATCTACTTGCGAAGAGTCAACATTCATAACCGTTTTCATAAAACTCATGGCATAAAATTGTCCTGTGTACCAAACAACGCCTTGTCCCATTGTTGCTCCAAACAAAGCCAGTAAAACGAACTTCATATTATATCTGTTTCCAAAACTTTCTTTTAACGGATTTGTACTAGTCGTTCCTTCTTTTTTAGCTTTCGCAAAAACAGGCGATTCATCCATATTTTTTCTGATGAGATACGAAACGCCAACCATAGCAATAGAAACCCAGAAAGGAACACGCCATCCCCATAAATCGAAATCTTCTGGAGAAAGAATACTCTTGGTTGCTAAAATAACCATTAAAGAAATAAATAAACCGACAGTCGCAGTGGTCTGAATCCAAGAAGTCCAATAACCTTTTTGACCAGCTGGAGCATGTTCTGCTACATAAGTTGCTGCTCCGCCATATTCACCTCCAAGAGCTAATCCTTGTAATAATCTCAGAATTAGAACTAATAATGGTGCGAAAAAACCAATCGTTTCGTAACTCGGAATACATCCTATTAAAAAAGTAGATCCGCCCATTAATAATAAGGTTGCCATAAAAGTATATTTCCGGCCAATAATATCTCCAAGGCGTCCAAAAAATAAGGCGCCAAAAGGACGGACTACAAATCCGGCTGCAAAAGTGGCTAAAGTAGATAAAAATGCTGCGGTCGGATTATCACTTGGAAAGAACTTGGTCGAAATAACAACGGCTAAACTGCCGAAAATATAGAAGTCATACCATTCAATCATGGTGCCCATAGAAGAGGCTGAAATTACTTTCCAAATGCCCTTAGTAGAAGTTTTGCTCATAAAACTGCTTTGAGATCTTATTAGTAAATGAATGTTAAAAATATAGCTTTACGAATATAGAAGTTATTTTTTTATTCAGTCAATACTTTTTTAACAAAAACTATTAATTTGTTGACTTATTGGATTAACCGCAAAGTTTAGAAAGAAAAAACGCAAAGGTTCGCAAAGTTTTTTTGAATTGACTTCAGCTTTAGCTGGAGTTGCATAAAATCAAGCGGAATGACTTTTTTTGAAACAAAAGAAAATTTGAAGAGGTTTTTAATCGCAAAGACTCAAAAAAAATACAAAGGTTTGCAAAGTTTAATTTTAAAACTTTGCGAACCTTTGCGTAAACCTTTGCGTTCTTTGCGGTAAAAAAACAGAAAAGTATAGAAAAACAGAAAACCCGAATATTTCTATTCGGGTTTTGTGGTACCTCCAGTCCCGAGGCTTCGGGAGAACCA
>NZ_LMJL01000008.1:0-16895 GCF_001429295.1 Flavobacterium sp. Root935
TTCAATATGTCTACGAACGTGTCTTCTTTATTATTCCGCCTGTGTTTCAAAGCGGGTGCAAAAGTAGGGAGTTTATCAGTATTTACAATACTTTTTAATGACTTTTTTTAAATATTTTTCACATTTTTTCTCTAAGTTTCTGATAACATTAGACTTAAGTATTTAAATTTTTAAAATTATTCAGGTAATTTTTCTTACAATATCTATTTTTAAGCAAAAGAAAATATAAAAACACTTATATTATTCAGCTCACAAATGTATTTACATACTTATGAAATATAAAAATACAATATTCACAAAAGTCAAAACCTTATGAAACTATATATATTATTAAGTTATTGCAGCAAAAATTCAATTACAGGATTTATCTGCCCTCCGGAATCTTTAATTCAAATAAGTTATAATTTAAAATCCTGCAAAATTATTACAGTAACTCATTTATTAAAAAGACATCTTTACAGTAGTCCTTTCATTTTATGTATTCCTTTGCTAATATAATGTTCACCATCTGGCAATAATGTCTGTCCTTTTGTAATCCATGAAATCCCGAAGGCTATTACAGCAATGGATTCAAAAATAAAAACAAAAGGAATCTTTTTAAATTTCCATCCCGCTATAAAATATATTCCCATAATCAGCAGAGAACCAATAATCACCCAGCCGCATATTTTATAGATAATATTACGCTTTCCTTTTTGAGTCAGGGAGCCATTAGATGATTTAATGGGGATATCTTCATTTTTCTTTACAAAAAACACTAGGGACATTATAGCAAGGCAGAATAGAAAAGTTGCAGCAAAGGCAAAATGCCACCATTTTCCAGTAATAAAATCAAATACTCCTCCGCTGCCGGTATGAACACTGTCCTGACAATCCAAACAGACTTTTGCAGTTGGCACAAATGCAACACCCATTCCGCAGATTCCTGCAATAAATGTTAAAAACTGCTCT
This sequence comes from Flavobacterium sp. Root935, assembly GCF_001429295.1. Lineage (GTDB taxonomy): Bacteria > Bacteroidota > Bacteroidia > Flavobacteriales > Flavobacteriaceae > Flavobacterium. The sequence continues at coordinate 952 of NZ_LMJL01000008.1, forward strand.
TTCCAGTTATAACCTTTATAAGTAATAAGCAATGTTCCTAAAACACACAAAACTACTACTAGTATATCACCACGGTCAGTATAGAAATAGTCGCTGATAGAGGGTTCAAAACCATAAAAATCAGATGGCCTTCTGGGAAATACTGATAAAATTACAGGAAGCAGTAATCCGCTGAAGCCTATAAGATTTCTTAATGTGAGGTACGAGAATACCAATTCATTATTTTGTTCTTTGGAATTATCAGATTTATTTTCTAAAGTGAGCAATTTATCAGTTTCTTCCATAATTGAAAATGTTAAGTTTATAAAATATTTTAAATTCCAACCCTTAAAAGTATTACAATCCTTTCAATTATTTATACGTCAAAATACTGATATAATTATTCTTTATTAATCTCCCGCCGAATTTAATCAATTATGGTAATATGCCAGGATTAATCCACTTAAGTAGTTCTAGCTTCTCAGATGAGTGCTATGTGGAAAATCTGCTACTTCGAGAATACCCTTAACACATTGTAAATCATTGCAATCCTATAAAAATAGGATTTTATAATATAACAGGATTTTTTTTCCTGATAGTAACTTTGGCATAAACTAAAAAAATTAAAATCATGGAAGATAATGCAAACATAGGAAAAGTGGATGATGCTCATATCGATATTTCAGAACCGCAAGAAATTCAATATTGGTCCGAAAAATTAAATGTGCCTGAAGAGGTTTTGAAAAATGCTGTCAGAGCCGCTGGAACCAGTGTAGATGATTTTACTAAACATCTGACACAAAACATCTGATATTATGCCTTGGTATAACGGGGATTATCCCCCATCTTACAAGAATCAGCCGACCGAGCTTAGGGAAAAAGCGGTAGAAATAGCCAATGCACTGCTTCTAGATGGTGCGGAAGAAGGAATTGCAATTGCTACAGGACTCAAACAGGCCAGGGAGCTCTTAAAAAATCACAAAGAGAAAACTGAAAAACCAGAAAATCATGGAAAGTAACAAGTATAAAGAAATTCATAATGAATCCGAAGATCAAGATATACTAAGTGCTCCAAGCATTACGAATCAAGGATCTTCAGGAGAAAGTGCAGCAGAAACGGTGCATCTTAAAGACGGACCATGGCACGATAAGGAAAAAGAAAATAAAAATAATCCAGAAGGCAAGAGTATTAAAGAAGCTACCGATCCTTCAAAATTATTTAAATTTTAAAATAGTAAAGAACTAAATTATATAATTATGTCAAGAGAAAACTTCGATAATTACGATCAGGATGAACGTACCTATCACGCAGCAGATGATTCCATAAATTCAGAACTTATTGAGAAAAAGGATCCCGCCATCAACCAGCATGAAAATGATACCACGGGAATACATAGTGATGCTTCAAAACACCCTAACCCCCGTCCAGATGAACGAGATCCTGATGCTAACAGAAGAACCTTAGATGAAGAGAAGGCAGTTGAAGATGACGAAGATAATTAACCCTCCTTCTAAAAAGTTGTCTTATATAGCACAACAAAAAGATGTGAACATAAGATCCTGAAAAGAGTTTTGTACTTTAAACTACTGATTCTCTTCAGGATTTTTTATATGCCGTAAAAGCAATTATTTACCGTGATGATTCACATCAAATTAATTGCATAAATTTGTATGACAGACTTTTTGATCAGTCTGCTTAAAATAAAATAAATAGATCAAAAAAATTACCGTTTTAAAATGAATGACCCGATTCTAGATAATCTTAATCCTAACCAACTGCAGGCCGTTAAAACCACGGAAGGCTACGTACGCGTTATCGCTGGAGCAGGATCAGGAAAAACAAAGGCGCTGACTTCCCGATTTGCCTATATTGTAGACAGGCTGGGGATTAATTCTTCCAACATACTTGGCGTGACTTTTACCAATAAAGCCGCTCAGGAAATGAAAAAACGTGTCAAGGCTCTCATAGGAGATAACTATGATGTGAGTTTTATTACTACCTATCACGGTTTTTGCGTAAGATTCCTGCGCGAGGAAATCAACAAAATACATTATCCGAAGAATTTTATCATTTTGGATGCCGAAGATCAGAAAAGCATACTCAGGGATGTTTTCACGGAGCTTCAGATCAATTCGAAACACTTGACTTTTAAACAAGTTTTACGCTTTATATCTAAGCAGAAAAGCACTTCAAATTACCTTGGTTATATACTTGAAAACAAAAGCTTTGAGCCTGATGAGAGTGATTCGTTATCAAGCCGTGTTTTCCAGATATACCTTGACAAGCAAAAACGAAATTATGCATTGGATTTTGATGATCTCATACATTTCACGGCGTTCATTTTAGACAACAATCCTGATGTACTTTTAAAGTGGCAGGAAAACCTGCACTATATTCAAGTTGATGAGGCACAGGACAGTTCTGAAAACCAGTTTCATTTAGTTGAAATGCTCTCACGCGTACATCAGAACCTTTTCCTTGTTGGGGATCCAGATCAGACTATTTATGAATGGCGTGGAGCCAAACCTGAATATCTAGTGGAATTTGACACTATCTTTCCTGATACGCAGACCATCATTATGAATCGCAATTACCGCTCCACTCCTAATATCTTGAAGGTTGGTAATCATATCATCAAAAATAATACTATTAGGGTTGATAAGGATATGATCACCGATAAGCCCGAAGGCTTTGAAGTAGTGCATTTCCACGGAAAAAATGATTTTGAGGAGAGTCGCTGGATAGCTTCTGAAATAAAAGAAATATTGCAGTCCGAAGATGCTTCATACTCTGATATAACTATATTATACCGTTCCAACCATCTTTCCAGAAATATAGAGCAAGCGCTTATAAAAGACAATATTCCTTATACCATTTTTGGAGGAATTCGTTTCTTTGAGAGAAAAGAGATAAAAGACGTCCTTTCGATGTTACGCCTTATTGTTCAGGGAGATAATTTTTCTTTTCTGCGCATGCACAATCAGCCCACAAGGGGTCTTGGCAAGAAATTTCTAGAAAGGCTTAGTCTTTTAGCCGGAGAGCAAAATCTCTCTCTGCTCCAGGCATTGGAAAAAAACATAGCCGATAAAGAACTCGCTAAAAAAGGTGCCGTAGATTTTCTGGCACTAATTAATGAACTTCGTGAAACTGCTAAAACCAAATCTATATCTGACCTGGTAAAAATCATACTGGATAAGAGCGGACTCTCTGATCTTTACCGAAAAGATGGTGATGAGGACAGGCTTGAAAATATTAAAGAACTTGTAAATTCAATGCTGCTCCTAGAAAAGGAAAATAATGCTCCTGTGAACATTGTTGAGTATCTGCAGGAAATTGCCTTGTATACAGATTTGGATGCCGATACCCAGCAGCAGGATAAGGTAAGACTTATGACCATTCATATTTCTAAAGGTCTTGAATTTCCTTATGTCTTTTTATGCGGCTTTACTGAAGGAATACTGCCGAGTGCTCTATCAATTAAAGAAAGAAGAAAACGTGCCATCGAGGAAGAACGAAGACTCATGTATGTGGCAGTTACACGCGCTGAGAAAAGATTTTATATGACTGATTCGGAGGGTTTTAACTTCACTACGGGCCTCAACAAATATCCTTCACGGTTTCTCTTTGAAATCAGTGAGGAGTTTTATGTACGAAAAGGAAAACTTTCGCCAGAGATTATTCAAAACAATGAAACAAAATCCAATGTTTTACAAAGTGATACCCAAACAACATTTAAGGAGGGTGATCTGGTTATGCATCCAGTCTGGAATAAGGGGAAAGTAAAAACTGTAGATGTTGAAAAAAACCAATATATTGTGGAATTTGCTGCAATAGCAAAAGAAAAACCAATAGATTTCAGCTTTAAACACTTAACATCTGTCGAAGATGCCAATACTGATGAAACTGCTGATTTTACTCCCCAAGACCTGCAACAACATTTAAAATCTACTCCAAATCCCTTTGAAAAAACAGAATCTGAGCCGAAGAAAAACGTATTTGAAGAAACACAGGATTCCAGCTTAAATAAGGATAAGGATAGCGGCGAAGAAGAAAAAAAATGGTGGAAACCCTGGAGTTAGGATTTAGTAATAAACGTAAAGCATGATTTTAGAATCTGAACTTTCGATTACTTTTTCCAGTCTTTTAAAAAATACATCGCTTACCATTGGACAGCCGTGGCTATTAATGATGTAGTATTCTTTCTCTTCGTCAGGAACTTCTTTATAACGGTGCAATACTATTGCTCTTTTCATCGCATTGCTGTTGGTCTGATCCAGTCCGCTTAACCTGAAAGCCTTTCCAAAAACACCATTATATGGCTTCTCTACTCCGTAGCGTCCTAACGATGTGCAGTTAGAGTTTGGCGTATTGCTGAACTGCAAGATATCTCCTTTAATTCCAGTCTCCGATCCAGATCCGTGAGCAACAAGCCCTTGATCTAGTATCTTGTCATTTTGAAGGTCATATACAAAGAAACGATTTCTTCCTGATTTGATTTTCATATCCACAAGAAAAGCAATCTTATTGCTGTATCCACGGTTAGAAGCAGTAAAGGATTTGATTTCACTTACGTGCTCAGTAAGTCTTACAAATTCTACTTCCGTTAATATTTCCTTAGTATCCGCTCTATTGTAGGTAGTGAACGAACTTAAAGAAAAAAGCAGTGCCATTAAAAATATTCTCATATGCAGGCATTATATTAAGTTAAACAGCAGATTGGGGTACTATCAATCACTTTTGATGTTGCAAAATTATGATAAAATTTTACACTATTCCCATGTTTTTGATGTTAAATATATGATAAATATTTGAAATCATGCTAATTAGCTTCTATTTTTTTTTCTTAAAATAAAAAATTATTAAGATAATCCCGAATTTCAGTATGCTTTTTGAAGTTAAATCTCTTTAATTTAAGAACATTCAAGTGTTGTCGGGGTATAAATCTCTTTTATGATTTTTACTTTTCTTAGCAAATTAAGCAAGGTCATATGGCAATTATATAAAGTTGTATAAAAACCATATAATAAAAATAATAAATGCTATTCTCAATTTTGATAAAATCAATACTGCCAGCTTTTAATCACTAAGTTATAATTAAAAAAGGAACTTAAATAATTCCCTCCAATGATTATATCAAGAAATAAAATAAAAAAAAATCTACTGGTTTTGTACTTTGTACTTCCCACGCTAGGCTTTGGGCAGGTGCAGGAGTATAGTCCAAAGATTGCACTAGCCGTGGAAACTTATGCTTTTTTAAAGGGCCGAAGCGCTGCACTTAAAAACATTGCCAAACAATTTCCTGCACTTAAAAGTGAAATTACAACAGCAACAAAGAGCACAGCAGTTTTGTTTGCGCGAGCAGAACAAAATATAGAGCAGTTTCTGTCCAATGAATTACCTGAGGAAAGCTTCAATGCTTTAAAAAATCAACTGAATGCTATGCTTACCGAGCAGACAGAAAGACCTATTGAAAGGGAGCAGCATGCACGTGATTTTCTTGAAAAAATCAGTAGTAAATCGAGCACATTAAATACGCTTCAGTCAAAAGGAATTATTTCATTTGCTTATCATGATGTACCACACCAAGAAATTACAGATGGACATTTAAAAATTTTTACTACAAAAGATCATCCCAAGGCTGCAGAAACCGATCTGGAAATACCTATCCCTGCAAGCTGGCAGGCCCAAGAAGCAGAAATGACTCAAACTGTGCAGCAGTTTACAAGCTTTCACGGGAAAGGGATTGAAAAAATACTGCTAGTCATATATGATCTGCCTGCAGACCAAAATTTTAAATTGGATAAAAAATCAGTCTCAGAAATTATACCACCCCAGACTGAGCTGATTCGTACAGAAGCAATTAAAATTGACGGCAGACCTGCAATAATGGTTGAAGTAGAAGAAAACATACCTCACGAAAAAATAAAAATACGCATGCTGCAATTTATGTTTACCCAAGACCGAAAATTATACTGTATTCAAGGTAGTATCGGACCTGTAGAAAGCAATAAAAACCTTGACCTTCATATTAAAAAATATGAACCTCTCTTCCGCCTAATTGCCTCCAGAACACAAGTTGGAAAATAATTTACAATTTACAGCATAATTTAATTGTGCAAATGCCAATGGTGTAGCAACCTAAAATCAATGGAAATCTTACAAATAGCAGGAATTCAAATTTCAATCTAAAAGCAATTCCCTACATTACGTTATGACTCATCAGGTTTATAACTTCCTTCGTCTGGATATTTAATGCTTCCTTTTAATTCCTCAACGCGCGCGGGGTCAAATTCAGGCAGCTGAAGTTCATTATTATCTTTCCACTTTTTAACCTTTTGTAAAACTTCTGCTGTTTTTTCACTGGATAAAGCAGTATCCTTTGACATATATAATGTCTGAGAAGGATAAGCTAATGCAGTGCCGCTATTTTCGATTATATCCATCATACGCAGTAACAGATCTTCTTGAACTTCTTGTGATTTATCAAAATTAACAGCTTCTATATATGCTGTAATTTCTACTTTCAAAGCATCGGCTGTTATTCCTGTAAATCGTACCACGGGAGGCGAATTTAGTACTGCGGGATGTGCATATAACAATGAGCGGAGCTCTACCAACAGATAGCGCATTTGGTCTGGAGCTGTATCCATCCTAAAATTAAAGATGGGATTAAAGATAAAGCGGTCACGGTGTGCAAAATTTTCTATTTTACTGGCCGATAATTGTCCATTTGGAATTGTAACTATGGTTCGCGCAGAAGTACGAAGTGTTGTGGAACGCATTCCAATTGATTCTACGGTGCCTTTAATATCATCTACTCGGCAGTAATCACCTACCCGCAGGGGCTGGTCGGCAATGAGACTGACACTTCCAACGAAATTCTCTATAGTTTTCTGAGCACCTAAGGCCAGGGCGATACCTCCTATTCCTAATGCCGCAAGTCCTGCTGTAACGTCAACGCCGATAATTCCCAGCAACGCAATTATACCTATGAAAACAATAGCAGCTTTGGTGGTACGGCTTAGAAATAATATGGCAGATACGGCAGAAATACGTCCTCGCCTATTCATTCTGCTGCGGGTATAAAGGCTTACGAAATCAGTCAGCCTCCAGAGCAGAATTAGAAAAGCGACAATTCCAATAGTGATTATAATAATGCTGAAGCGCTGGCGCACAATGATCGAAATTCCCATCCGCTGGGTTAAGGCTACAAATAAAATAACGGTGAGATACATCATAACCGGCAGCGAAAAAGCTTCTATAACAGCTTTTCCTCTTTCACTCGCTGCTTTCCGCCATACTTTTTGTATAATATAACCAGCTGCAAAAAGTAACAGTCTGGATAGCAGGTAAGATACAACAGTCATCACCACTACTACTGCCCAGTGTCCTATAGGAACATTACCAAGTTTTCGCTCTTTTAAAACCGACGGGAGCACGCGATCCAAAAAAGTCTTTTCGCCCGAGATATCGGCAGACATAATTGACTCTACAGTTTCAGCCGAAAAGAGCCACAAGGCAGGCTGACTGTCATCTGACTGGTTTTCTACGTACAACGATATGGCTGTTTTGCCTGCTGCAATATTTCCAACAAGATCCACACCTGCTGCTAGATCATCATCTGTTCTTCCAGTTTCTTTATTGCTGACAATGGATGATGGAGAAAGATTACCTCCCTGATCCAGCAGCTGCTGAAAGGTCTTAGCTATTTTAATTCGATCAGCAGTTCTACGATACGAACGTTTACTTAAAACAAAATATTGACTGGCTCTTAGATAGTTCTGTTCGCCTATAGCTTTAATAAATCCATTAACTGTTCCCTGTGGCGTTCTTCTTCCCAGAGAATCATCAGGTACTTTTACAGACTCTTCAACAGGAGTTTTAGCTGCACTTAACAACTGAGCCATTGTTGTATTTGGCAGCAGTAGTGCAAACAGCATACACAGCAGTAAACGCTTAATATCTAAAATCATATATTATTTCTTTTTCAGCACTTTATCTACTAAAATTAGGAAATAATAAAAGAAAAATGAAATCCTTTAAAAAAAAAGAGAATTGCAAATCTGAATCATGCACCAAAAGAGTAGATCTTCATTCGCCATAATTATTTTTTAAAATATGCAGATTTATTATTTCTAGTTCCATGAAAAAAAAAGAATTATCTAATTTTAATCTGCTTTATATTTATTATTACCATACAGCATTAGTATCAGTGTAACAATAATACACGAGGCACTTCCTTCAAATAATAGCGAAAGACAATAAGCAGGTACCGATGGATCACCACCGAACATAAATGCCTGAGATAAAGATATAACATATCCATCTCCTCCTTTTGCATAACTATAGATAACCAGCGCTGCAATGCTCAGCACCACACCCGTAAAAGCAGTCTGCATTGAAGACACTGCATTAAACATAAAATTATTGTTACCCTCTCTACGATTCATATTAAGGGTTCTATTAACGCCATAAATAATAAAAAATATGTTTAGCAGACGCAGATAAAACAGGTGAGATAAATCTATAATTTCCAGCAGTATAAAAAATAAACCAATTGCCATAAAAATATAAATCCCATTAATTATTTCGTGCGATAATTTCATATTCCTTCAACTTAAATTAAACATTGTTTAAAAAATAAAATTTAACATAATTACAAAAAAACAAAGTCGAACTGTTCTAGATTTTATATCGTAATATTATAAAATTTCCACATACAACAACCTGATAATAATACAATTAGAACTAAAAAACCTATAACTGATGCTGAAAATGTTTCTTTTAAATTTGATAGTATAATTTACCCACCTTTAATATTTAAATCAACATTATGAAACAATTATCAGATTATTTAGGACAAAAAATAAAAGGAAAAAGAATTGTAATAACTGGGGGCACAACTGGTATTGGAAAAGCAACAGCAGATTTATTAGCCGCACTCGGCGGGCATGTGCTGATCTTTGGAAGAGATCCTGAAGATTTTGAAAAAGCTGTTGCTGATATTAAACAACAGTTCCCCGATGCAGTACTATATGGCACTCCAGCAGATGTAACTAAAAAAGAGGATATTGACAAAATAATGGCTATTACGGATCAAAGCCTTGGAGGTATTGATATTTTAATAAATAATGCTGCCCTTGCTGCCCCTGGAGTTACCGAATGCTCTTATGAAGATTTTAAGTATATCGTGGATGCCAATGTAATGGGATACATTGCTTTTGCTCAGGAAGCAGCCAAAAGAATGTCGGCTCAGAAATCAGGACATATTATTAACATAGGATCCATGAGCGCTGAAAGCCGCGAGAAAACCAGCACCGTGTATGTGGCTACCAAATCAGCTATACGAGGTTTCAGCACTTCCCTTAGAAAAGAACTTAATCCGATGGGAATCAAAGTGTCACTTATTGAACCTGGTGCAGTAACCAGCAACATGCAGCCTGGAAACAGGGAAGAACACGAGAAAAAAATTGAAAAACTGGAAATGTTGGAAGCCGAGGATATCGCAATGAGTATTCTTTTTTGTCTCTCCCAGCCTAAAAGATGTGATATTGTTAGCATGCAGATACGTCCGCATCAACAGTTTATTTAAAACCTAGGGCTTGTTCCCTACTCCGCTCCGGTATCTGTTCAAAGATGTAATGATATCTAATTTCAAAATGCTGAAATTATTCAAATAAAATTATAAATCTAATTGTCATATGATAGAGATACTAAAAACTACAGATACGGCTGTGGCATTCAAATCCTCGGTAGAGTTAACGGCCGATGATTACAAAACTGTCATAGCACCAGCAGTAAAATCATTATCTGAGAAATTCAACGAGATCAACTTTTTGTTTTTTATAGACGGAGAATTTCCAGATTTTATTATGCCTGTTTGGGTGGAAGATGCTTTGATCGGACTCCGAAATTTCGGAAAATGGAACCGCACGGCGATTGTTACTAACTCACAAAAGGTTCAGTCTTTCGCCAGAAGTTTTAGTTTTATTGTATCTGGTGAACTCCGAACCTATTCGAAAGATAGACTTAAAGAAGCCTTGCTCTGGGTTAGCGGTAATGAAATCCAATATTTTGACAACTCGCCATCTTATAGTGATGCTGATGACCTTGGTGAAAAAAATTTCTCTAATGGCTATACAGATTTAGATCTTAGGAAATTTGATTGAAAACGCAAAATATAGCAGAACTAACTAAGGATTAAAAACTGTCTATCCAAAACACTTGACAATATCAATAAAGAATTATTAAAAATAACAATCCCGCAAAACAATTACGTTCTGCGGGATTATTTATTACAAACTAGTACAGTTAAATTACATAGACAAAATTACAAACTCACTTCTTCTATTTAATAAATGTTCTGCTTCAGAGCATTTTACTCCATCTTTACACTTATTGATTAATTTGCTTTCTCCATAACCTTTTCCTCTCAGTCGAGTGGAATCAACACCATTTTTAACAAGCCACGATACAATTGATTTTGCTCTTTTGTCGGATAAAATTAAATTTGATTTAGCAGATGAGCGACTGTCTGTATGCGAACGTATATCGATTTTCATCTGCGGATATTCCTGCATTACTGCTAAAATCTTCTTTAATTCTATTTCAGCTGCATCTGTAATATTCCATTTTCCAAGATCAAAATAAATCATTGAAATATTTAGCGTTTTAGCTAAATCTGTTCCCACTTTAATAGTTTTTAGTTCCGGCATTTCTATGCCCGCTATGTTTACTTTTTCTAAAGTGAAATCCAGTTTGTTATCCAGAACTGCAGAAATTAAGATCGTATTTTCTTTAACGGGATACATTTTTCGTTCTACCCTAACGGAATACTTTTGACCGCAGTTGACTTTAAAACTATAGACTCCATCAGTTCCTGTGATGAATTCTTGCAGCAGCTTGTTGTTTTGATCATACAAAGTAACCTTAGCACCTTCAATTTTTTCACCTTGTCGGCTGTCGCGCACTGTTCCTGTTAAAGTTCTTTCGCAGACCAATTTTCTGGTTTCTGTAAATTTGTAGATATCATCACTTCCTGCTCCACCCTTCTTGTTTGAAGAAAAATAACCTTTACGGCTATTACTATCTATAATAAATGCAAAATCGTCAAATTTTGTATTAACAGGTTCCCCGATGTTCTGTACCTGATCGAAGGTGCCGGTTTCCAAAATTTTAGAAACGACAATATCAAGTCCACCAAGTCCAGGACGTCCGTCAGTTGCAAAATACAATTCGTTGTCTGCTGAAATGAAAGGAAAAGTTTCTCTACCTTCTGTATTAATTGATGGACCGAGATTCTCCGGCCTGCCATATGATCCGTCGGCGTTGATCAGTACGCTGAATAAATCTGACTGGCCGAATGTTCCCGGCATATCTGAGGCAAAATATAATCTCTTTTCATCTAAACTTAAAGCTGGATGTGCAGTGCTGTATCTATCGCTGTTAAAAGGAAGTTCGGTAATATTTACCCAATTCCCATCTACTAGATTTGCTTTGTATAATTTTAATAGCGTAATATTTTTATCATCTTTCCCGCGTTTCCCATCTAAATAGTTATTTCGGGTAAAATACATTGTCTTGCCGTCTTTTGTAAATACGGGAGTTGATTCGTTGAATTTTGAATTAATCTCTTTGTTTAAAAGAACAGGATTGTAAACATTTCCGTCTGCATCTATTGGAGCAATGTATAAATTGGTGAAAGATTTATTGGTCCATTTAAATGTTTTCCCTTTTGCTTTACCAATTTTTCTAGCTGAACTGAAAACTAAATTATTGTTTAAAAAAGAACTTCCGAAATCTGAACTTTCAGAATTTACATTTATACTTGAAATTTCAAATCGGCCAGAATTTAATTTAATCTGTTCCAGATAGTTTTTGTTATTTTCAAACAAAATGCCACGGCTGTCTGTATTTGTTTTTTTATTGAAAACCTCCAGCATTTTATCTGCTTTTGCATAATCTCCAATTGATTTAAGGGACTGTGCATAACGGTATAAATACTCTAGTTCCTGCTGTGCATTTAAGGCAAAAAGCTTATCGTACCACGCGGCCGCTTTTGGCAGCTCGGCATTAAAATAATAGGCATTTCCTAGTCTCTGAAACATTTTTTCATCTTCATAACCTTTAGCTGCAAGCTTTTCATAAATTTCAATAGCATCCGCGTAAGCGTAATTATTGTATTCTTTTTCAGCTTTGGCAAGAATTGATTTTTGTGCTACTGCATTTAAGAAAAAGAGAGACAAAAAAAATGTATATAATATTTTCTTCATTTTCATAATTAGAAAAATCTTGGTGATGTAATTCGGCTAAAACTATTCATAAATTCAAAACGCAGAAAGATTTCATGCGAACCCGAATTGTAATTATTTAATTTGGTTGTTTCTCGGTCGTAGGCATAACCAATGTACAAGCTTTTATTTAGCTGAAAACCAGCCATAGCACTCAAAGCTGCACTCCATCTGTAAGACACTCCTGCAGTAAATTTATCATTAAACATAAAATTGGCAGAAACATCGAACTGTAATGGTGACCCGTCGACTACTTTTACTAATGCTGCCGGTTTAAATTTTATCGTTTCATAACGGTCTAAATTGAATACATAACCTGCAATTAAATAATAATTAATAAGTTCTTTGTAGATCGCAGTATCGTTGTCATCATAACGTCTTGACTCTATAAAATTAGGAACTGACAATCCGATATACCCTTTATCTGAATGGTAATAAATACCTGCACCGACATTTGGTGTAAACTTATTCTTGAAATCAGAAAACTGTGGATCTCCCTGATGTTCCATAGTCAGCTTGTTAGGATCAAGGTTAAAAAAATTACCAGATCCCTTAATCCCGAAAGACAGTTTGGCTGCAGCCGATGTTTGAATTGAATAGGATAAATCTACCGAAAAATTATTCTCAGTTGTTGGACCTATTTTATCATTGATTAAGGAAAATCCCAATCCTATATTACTGTTACTTATAGGCGTATTTAATGATAAAGTACTTGTTTCTGGTGCGCCGTCAAGTCCGACCCACTGCGTGCGGTACAAACCAAAAACACTCATAACTCCTCTTGAACCAGCGTAAGCAGGGTTTATGTTTATGGTATTGTGCATATATTGTGTATACTGAGCATCCTGCTGTGCAAAACCGATGGCAGAACAAAACAATAAAACTAAAACTATTTTTTTCATTTACTTATTTTTAAGATAATGGCTTAACCTATGGCTAAGCCATTGTAATTGATTAGGAATATTATTTAGTCAGATATAAATATCCTGCCTCTTGTTTAGGGCTTGAATTATTATCCTTGTATCTTACTATGTAATAATAAGTTCCTTCCGGCAGTCCGTTTGATTCTTTAATTGTGGTTCTGCCTTCTGAGAAACCTTTAAACACAACATCGTTATTGTTATAATGATCTCTTTCGAAAATCAAAACTCCCCAGCGGTTAAATATCTGAACCGTATTGTCTGGGTAACATTCAATTCCTCTGATGTAAAATCTCTCGTTCATATCATCTCCGTTCAAAGAAACAGCATTATATATTTTTACTTGACAGCCGTTCACATCAATCTCTGTTGGAGCATCTCCGTTATCATTGTTAGAATCTGATTTGTCTTCTACTTTTATACCGCTTAGAGTAGTTCCTGAAGCAGTTGCCTGATTCACTACTTTTCCAGCATTAATATCAGCCTGGGTTAGAGTATAAGTTCCTGTAAAAGTGTGAGAATCGCTTTCGCCTACTGCTAAACTTATTGGTCCTCCAGTAATTATAATTCCTGGTAAAAGATTGGAAATTGTAATATTTTGAAGAGGTACATTACCGTTATTTGTAATTGTATATGTGTAGGTTAAAGTTTCGCCAGCTTCTGCATTATCATTTTTATTTTGGTCGTTTAATTCCACTTTCATAACCAACGTGATTGACGGCACTTCCACAAAAATATTAACCGTTGCATCACTACAGTTTAATGGATTTGCTTTTTCACAAATTTGATAGGTTAATGTATGGCTTCCTCCTTTAGTTCCCGGAGCTACATCAATTGTTCCGTCACTATTTAAAGTAATTCCTGCTGGAAAATTATTTGGTGTTAAAATAACATCTGCTGGATTTACTGGAGCACCGTTTAATTTATCATTGTCTAAAACATTAATTAATTCAGCTGAACCATTAATTCCGTCAGCAGTTATATTATCATTATCATTTTCTGCTTCAATTCCGAAATAAGGCCTTGCATTACAGCCAGAAGATGGTGCAGGATAATTTACTGTTACTGATTCTGTAGGATTTAATGTAAATTGCATTGTAACAGCTGGTCTTGTTAATTCAAAACCGTCATTACCTTCAATCCACTGTCCGTTAACCAATACCCATCCCGGCCAGTCAATTGGTTTATTATTGCTGTCAACCACAGCACCCGGCCATAATACGTTTCCGCTTAAAGGCATGTTGGTTTGAGTTGCTACAATATTATTAGCGCTGTCGATCCAGTTAATGGTCAATAACCCTTTTGGTGTGAAATTATCAGCTTTTACATTATATGAAACATAAGGCGTATTGTCTGAACAATAACTGTTGGCTGTAACTGTCATTTTAGGAGCTTCAACCGTAACTGAAACTATCGCTGAAGTACAGTTAGAAGGATTTGCTTTCTCACAGATTTCATAAGTTAAAGAATAATTTCCTGCCGGAGCGTTTGGAATTAACTCAACTGTTCCGTCTGGTTTTAATGTTAGTACATTATTAGGATCTTTAACTAAAACATCTAATTTAACGTCTATAGGTAATAATGGATCGTTGTTTAAAGTATCGTTTGTTAAAACATTTACTATTTCCACTACTTCATTTATACCCACTACAGTACCTATTGGATCTGGTGTTGCTACTAATGTAGTCTTATCAACCGTAATTGTAATGGTTGCCGGAGTTGCATCAACTGCTCCATTATTATCTGTTGCAGTGAAAGTGAATGTATCATTTCCAGAAAATGCACCGCTTGGATCATAAGTTAACATGGCAGCCTCTGCAGGTGTTAAAGTTTGATTAACTGTAACAGGCACTCCCGATAAAGCTAATACTCCATGAGCTGGTAATGTAGTTACTATATAATTTATAATTGTTCCGTCAGTATCAGTTGCCGTCAACGCTTTAATTGCCGTCGCTCCTGCTCTAGAAGGAATGTTTGAATTGGTATTATCATGTGCTGCTGGTGCATTATTACCGATCGGAATTGTGATTGTTCCAGGTGTTACTGCGGTTAATCCTAAATCATCTGATGCGGTAAAAGTAAACATAACGTTTCCAGTAAATGTACCGCTTGGAGTATAGGTAATCATCGTAGCTTCTGCTGGTGTCAATATCTGGCCTACAGCAATCGGGGTTCCCATTAAACTTAATACTCCGTCTGGCGGCAAAGTTAAAATTGTATAATTAGCGATTGTTCCGTCAACATCTGATGCTGTTAAAGCATTGATGGTTGTTGCGCCTGCTGTTGATACAATTATATTATTTGTATCATCATTTGCTATTGGAGCATCATTTACTGCCGTAACGGTGATTTCTATATTCGCTGAAGCCGTCAGACTTCCATCGGTAACCACATAAGGGAAGCTTACCGGTGCTGCCGAATTAAAGTCCGCTGATGGCGTAAAAGTAATTACTCCTGAAGCTGAGATGTTGACTATTCCGTCTGGAACGGTAATAACCTGAGCTGAACCTGTTAATGCAGTTCCGTTGATTGAAACGATAGAAAGTGCATCGCCGTCAATATCTGTGTCGTTGATAAGCGGTGTTAAAGTAACTGTATTATCTTCGGCAACCGTATATTCATCTTTTACAGCTGACGGAGCATCATTTACTGCCGTAACGGTGATTTCTATATTCGCTGAAGCTGTCAGAGTTCCATCGGTAACCACATAAGGGAAAATTACCGGTGCTGCCGAATTAAAGTCCGCTGAAGGCG
>NZ_LMJL01000008.1:16936-17040 GCF_001429295.1 Flavobacterium sp. Root935
CAATAACCTGAGCTGAACCTGTTAATGCAGTTCCGTTGATCGAAACAATAGAAAGTGCATCGCCGTCAATATCTGTGTCGTTGATAAGCGGTGTTAAAGTAACT
>NZ_LMJL01000008.1:17124-17236 GCF_001429295.1 Flavobacterium sp. Root935
AGTATATATATCTTTTACAGCTGACGGAGCATCATTTACTGCCGTAACCGTGATTTCTATATTCGCTGAAGCTGTCAGACTTCCATCGGTAACCACATAAGGGAAGCTTACC
>NZ_LMJL01000008.1:17337-17419 GCF_001429295.1 Flavobacterium sp. Root935
GGTGCTGCCGAATTAAAGTCCGCTGATGGCGTAAAAGTAATTACTCCTGAAGCTGAGATATTGACTGTTCCGTCTGGAACGG
>NZ_LMJL01000008.1:17529-17604 GCF_001429295.1 Flavobacterium sp. Root935
TGATAACCTGAACTGAACCTGTTAATGCAGTTCCGTTGATTGAAACAATAGAAAGTGCATCGCCGTCAATATCTG
>NZ_LMJL01000008.1:17770-17920 GCF_001429295.1 Flavobacterium sp. Root935
AGCTGTAAGACTTCCATCGGTAACCACATAAGGGAAAATTACCGGTGCTGCCGAATTAAAGTCCGCTGAAGGCGNTGATAAACTGTGCTGAACCTGTTAATGCAGTTCCGTTGATTGAAACAATAGAAAGTGCATCGCCGTCAATATCTG
>NZ_LMJL01000008.1:17985-18342 GCF_001429295.1 Flavobacterium sp. Root935
GGCTGTAAGAGTTCCATCGGTAACCACATAAGGGAAGCTTACCGGTGCTGCCGAATTAAAGTCAGCTGATGGCGTAAAAGTAATTACTCCTGAAGCCGAAATATTAACTGTTCCGTCTGGAACGGCAATAACCTGAGCTGAACCTGTTAATGCTGTTCCGTTGATTGAAACAATAGAAAGTGCATCTCCGTCAGCATCTGTGTCGTTGATAAGCGGTGTTAAAATAACTGTATTGTCCTCTGCAACTGTATATATATCTTTTACAGCTGACGGAGCATCATTTACTGNNNGACAGTGATTTCTATATTCGCTGAAGCTGTCAGACTTCCATCGGTAACCACATAAGGGAAGCTTACC
>NZ_LMJL01000008.1:18384-51149 GCF_001429295.1 Flavobacterium sp. Root935
CAATAACCTGAGCTGAACCTGTTAATGCCGTTCCGTTGATTGAAACAATAGAAAGTGCATCGCCGTCAATATCTGAGTCGTTGATAAGCGGTGTTAAAGTAACTGTATTGTCCTCTGCAACTGTATATATATCTTTTACAGCTGCTGGAGCATTATTAATTGTAGGCGTAATCGTTTCTGAATTATTACCTAGAGTCACATCACTCTCCTCACCTGAAATACTTGCTGTATTAGCATAAATTCCTGTACTTTTCACAACTGCTTCCATTGTAAGAGTGGTACTGGCTCCATTGGCAAGATTTCCAATATTCCAATCTGGCGCTGACCATGTTCCTGTTGAAGGTGTTGCACTTACAAAAGTATAGCCTGATGGAAGAACATCTGTTACATTAACTCCTGTTGCTGTACTTGGCCCTGCATTGGAAGCCGTGATTGTAAATGTAACTGTTGATCCAACACTTGGAGTAGCATTATTTACTGATTTTGTTACCGAAAGATCTGCCTGAACTACAGGTGCAGCAGTTGCTGAATCATTTCCTGCAGTACCATCAGGGTTATTTCCAGAAATACTGGCAGTATTACTATATGATCCTGTCGCATTTACCGTTGTTGTAACTGATAAAGAAGTGCTTTCACCATTTGCAAGGGAACCAATCGTCCAATTGGGTGCTGACCAGGTACCTGACGAAGGCACCGCACTAACCAAACTATATCCTGATGGGAGTACATCATTTACAGTTACCCCCGTAGCTTTATATGGTCCATTATTTTTGGCTGTAATGGTAAAAACCACAGTATTTCCAACACTTGCTATAGAATTATCTGCCACTTTTGTAATTTCAAGGTCGGCAGGACAAAGCGCTGCATCAAAACTTCGAGTTGTAACTGATGTTCCGCCGCACGAGGTAGTTACAGTATATTGAACTGAAACCGTTCCTACCGCAGTAAAGTTCAAAGTATTTCCTGATAAGCTGCCAGGACCACTAACAATACTTAATGTACCTCCCGCCGGAGTTGGATTTAATAAAACAGGATCATCGACACAATATTTTGAATCTGGTCCTCCTCCTGTTGAAATCGGCTGGATAGCTGGATTGGATTCCGCACCACATATCTGCACATTCGCTGTTGCGAAAGTATAACTAGTTTCATTAGTACTATTGCTAGTACCATCTCCCATACTTCCGCTGATTCTATGTCCTACATATCCAAACTTAGTTTCACAGCTTTTTACCAGCATCGAAGTATGTCCTCCAGTCTCAACGGCCAATATATTATCTGAATTCAGAAGGCCTCCCGGAGTTGTAGGATTATTAGCTGTACCACTTCCTATTCCAAGTAACGAACCGTTGCTGTTACCAAAGGCATATATTTTATTGCCGTTGGTTAAAACGTTTATAGCAGCATACTGCGAATCATGTTCTTGAGGGCTAAACCATTTAACATCATTCATAAGTGCAGTACTCGAAGAGTTATATCGCGGCTGAACCCAAGCTAATCTTTCAGTTGCAGTAGACCAGTCTCCTAATTGTCTGTTAGTGTTATTACCTAACGCGTATAAACTTCCATCTGTTGCTAAAATATAATGTGATCTTAGTGTACCATTACCAGTCGATCCAATCATTTTTGGTGTAATTCCAACTGGAATGCTCATTGGTGCGGCATAGTTTTGAGTTGCAGCAACAGTGCTGTTTCCTAAAAATACATTCACTCCCCATACATAAACAGTCCCATCAGATTTCAATGCCATAAGTCCGTCATTATTACCTCTGCAGGCCACCACATCAGTCAAAAATGGATTACCAGCCTCTGAAGTCCTTACTCTGTACCATGTTGTATTATTTCCCAAAGCTCCATTCCCCCTAACGGCAGCAGTTTGTGAAATTACCCACACATCGCCGCTGCAGGTAGTAATTGCAAGCGTTTTGTAAGTTCCAAACATCATCTTAACATCACCAGGTGCTACACCAGCCGGAAGACCATTAGTATTTCCGCCTATAGTAAGCTTTTGAAAAACAGCACTGGTAGTAAGCGATGCATCGAGCACCATTCCTGGTTTTGACCAAGCATACAAACCATCTGTCGCTAAAAGTATCCCTTGAACATTATTAGAAGAAGTACTTCCTAATGCTGCTTTTAAAGGAACTGCCCCTGCTGATAACGCAGGAAAATTAGTTCTGTTAATAGTTACAGGTGCTAACTGGTTTGCGCCTGTATTGGAAATTGTTTCACCCCAAGTCTGAAAAGATCCGTCAGAGGTTCTTACAATGGTAGTATGCCAGCTCGAAACAAAGTTATCATATTCTATAGTAGTAGCATTGTTATTTGACGCTGCTCCAAAATTCGATAAGTCTGTATTGGAACAGCCAGCTATAGGCGTAGCACATTGAGCGTTTGAGAGCTCAATGCCAGCAAAAAACACAACAAGTAGATATAGTGTGTTTTTTAAGTCCAATATTTTTTTAAAATTAAAGTAGTTTTTTATCATAAGTAATCGGTTATTTTATTTTCTGTGGCAGATTATAGGTCTTTACTTCATTATTGAAGTCATAAAAATCAAACATTAAATACGTTTCATTGTTTATAGTTCCTGAAACCTTATATTTGAGTATTTGATTTTTAGCTGTCAAAATAATCTCCTTTTCAACTGGCTCTGCGTTAAGCAATACGCCTATTCCGGCAACTGACATCTTTGGAGCTGGTAATTGGGTAATTGAATTATCTATTGATATAATTTCTGCAGGAACACTGATTATTAAATCTGAATAATTTTTTCCCCTTTCAAGCTTTTGAGAGAATTTGACTTTTGAAAAATCAAAAGACAGCTTTACAGGCTCTACCTTAACACGAAATTTTTTTGGAAAAACCGCATGATCACATTCTCCGTCATGTTTTGCGTTTTCCTGAAAGCTTACTTCGTATATACCAGGTTGTTTAAACTGGTAATTATTGATTTCACTGCCATTTAAAAAATTACTGCTATTGCCTTTAGAATTTGTAATTGTCCAATTTGCGGCTGAATCAACATTTCCAAAATCAATTTTTTCATCAAAAGAAATTGTTTTATAAAACTGTTCAGAAACTGTACTTAGATTGTTTTGAGCTGTAGTCTTGTAACTAAAAAACAAGCTGTACAATAAAAAATAAATTAAGAGTTTTTCGTTTTTGAAGCTGAATGAATTCCAGTAATTAGTCGATGTCATAAAATGAAAAATTTAGTTACGATAGCTTTTCGCTAACCGGGTGCGAAAATAAATATCTACATCGGGCCAAATTAGGCCGGCACTTTATCTATTACGTAAAAAGAAAAACATTCTATGCTGAAAAAAAACATATAAAGCTCGTTTACAGAACATTAAAAAAGCACATTGTAAAGTTCTTTTTGAAGCAATAAGAGCTGTGAGTATATAGAATTACTGACAAATGCATTCAAAGCAAAGATGCTGCTTCTCATTTTTTAGTTAATTGATAAAGCTTGAACGCTCAATCAAGAGAATAAAAGTAGTACAGTCGAAAAAGTTTGTTTTTCCCACTCAAAACTATTCCACAAAATTATTTATAACGTAAAGATTTAATCTTGTGAATAATGCCTAGAATTGACTAACTTATTATAATTTTGACTACTTTAGAACATTGCTGTATTTTTAAATCTACTAGTATAAATATCTTTCAATAACAGAATCAAAATCTCAAGGATAATTGTAAAAAGTAGATTTCAAAAATTCTTCTAAAATTCTTCTAAAATTCTTAAAACAGCTGTTAAAACAAATAATACTATTGCTATTAGCCTAATTATTTAATATTTACATTACTAATTTATATGCACCTAAAATCTTTTTTCATATTTACTATTCTTACTATTTTTAATTCTTTCACTTATTCCCAAAATTCAAAATACGATAAGGTTTTCTCGGAAACGGCTCAGGTTTTATTGAGCTCGAACCCAAAGAAAGCCTTGCATAATACTGACTATCTGTATAAAATTTCGCAAAATAATTTAGAAAGAATTAAAGCCTGCATGTTAAAGGCTACTATTCTGCGCCAATATGGGTTACGCAATGAAGCAATTTCTTCATTAAAACGAGCTGACAGTCTTGGGCTGATTGATCAAAATTATACAATGCAGGCACGAATAAATGGCTTCCTATCAACTCTCTACAGAGAAAATGAAATTTACAGTATAGGAAAAATTCATCTCCAGAAAGCAGTGGCTGTCAGCAGAAAAATAAAGGATAAAAACGAGATGTATAAATTTCAGGGGAATTTATCACAGGAACTTGCCTATTATGAGATGTATGCTTTAAATTATTCAAAAGCAATATCAAATCTTAAAGCAGGAAATCAATTGTTTAAAAAAGCAGGTGCAAGTATTGATGTCAATTTTCAGACCGCTGTAAACGATGAAATGATAGCTAAAAATTTCCTGCTGTTGAATAAAACTGACTCCTCTCTCACTTATTATCAAAAGGCATATAAGGAACTTGAAGCATCCCAGTCATCGCAAAGCCCGTTAAAAGGTTTTATATATAATGGATTTGCCAGCGTTTATACTGCAATAGGAGATTATCCCAAGGCGCTCCTGAATTATCAAAAGGCTGAAGAAATAGCAGAGGCTTCTAATTTTTTCACACTTAAACAGGAAGTATATACCTCTTTAATGGAATTTTATAAAAAAACAGATAATCAAAAATATATTGAATACAATGAAAGGAATGTAAAACTGACGAAGGATGATGAGTACAATCGCAAAATTATTGCAGATGATTTAATTAAAACCCTTCATAAAAAGCAGTCAATAAATCAGTCCAATTACAAAAAAAGCACCTATATTATTATTGGGATATGTATCTGCATTGTTTTACTTACCATAGGAATCTATTTCTATAGAAGAAAACAAGATTATAAAAAATTTAAAAATTTTATTGATAAAAATGCGGCGGCTACATTAAATGAAGAAAACGATCAAGAAGTATTGAAAGCAGTAACTGCTAAAAAAGATACCTCAAGGGAATATATGTCCGAAGCAACTGAAAATAGTATTTTAAACGGATTACAAGAGCTTAAAAAGTCACACTATTATCTTAATAAAGATATCTCACTAAATTCTGTTGCTGCCGAACTTAATATTAACCAACGCTATTTATCTTATGTAATCAACAAGCATAAAGCAAAAGATTTTGCTAGCTACATCAATGAACTGCGAATAAATTATATCATCGACCGATTAAAAAATGATGAAAACTACCTAAAATATAAAATTAGTTATCTTGCCGATCAATGCGGTTTTTCATCACATAGCAGGTTTACAATTACATTTAAAAAAGTAACTGGAGTTTCTCCAATGAACTTCATTACATATCTGCAAAAAGAAAATGAAGAGAAAAAATAAATTAAATTAAAAAGAGCTGTTGGCAAAACAGCTCTTTTAGGTTTTTCAAATAGTGTACAAGCTTACTAATTCAAATACTTCTAAAATAATAATGAATGAAAAACCAATTATTATAATTAGATCGTTAAACGGTTAAGGTTTCGATTTTATGCTACAGTTATATACTTTTTGCAGTCAGATTTATTTTTTGAAATTCCTAATCCCTTGCTGCAGCCACTCATAGTAGCCGTTAATATCTGGATTATAAGCAGAGGGTTTGTTAAGATCATTTTCTTTATGATCCATTAAAACGTAGTAAGGCTGCGCATTGGTTTTATATTTTAAAATCTGCAGTTCACTCCATTTCTGTCCTGTGTATTTCAAGACTTTACCAGTAATTTTAGAAACAACCTGCTCTTCCACTGGAAGCGGTCTTTTGTCATCTACATACAAGGAAATCAAAACAACATCATTATTTAAAACATTCAAGACTTTAGGATCCGGCCAGACCCGTTCTTCCATCTTACGGCAGTTTACGCAGGCATATCCTGTAAAGTCAATCATTATGGGTTTGTTTACTTTTTTGGCGTAAGCTAAACCCTGCTGATAATCATGAAAAGTCGGAATTCCGTTTGGACCACTTTCCGCGCCTTCTGGTAAAGCTGCTTTTTCTGTGTTTTGCGTTACTGTATTTCCAAAACCATTTGGTGATTCGCTGTATTGCTTTGCCGGAGGAAATCCGCTGATATACTGTAAAGGCGCTCCCCAGAGCCCTGGAATCATATAAACGACAAAGGACAATACGATAATTCCTAAGCTCAATCTTCCAACAGAAATATGAGTTACAGGTGTATCATGCGATAATTGGATTTTCCCGAACAAATAAAAAGCCAATACAGTAAAAATAGCAATCCAAATTGCAAGGAATACTTCTCTTTCTAATAAATGCAGCTGCAAAACTAAATCAGCATTAGATAAGAATTTAAGGGCTAGAGCCAATTCTAAAAAGCCTAAAACTACTTTTACAGAGTTCAGCCAGCCTCCCGATTTGGGAAGCGAGTTCATCCATCCTGGAAATGCTGCAAATAAGGCAAATGGCAATGCAATTGCTAATGAAAAACCAAGCATTCCGACAATTGGTGCAATTCCCGCCTGGCTTGCTGCCTGTACTAGTAATGTTCCGACAATTGGTCCCGTACATGAAAATGAAACTACAGCCAAAGCCAATGCCATAAAGAAAATACCAAGAATACCACCAATTTCTGATTTCTGATCGATTTTGGTCAGCCATGAACTTGGCAGTACAATTTCAAAAGCTCCTAAAAATGATAACGCAAAAACCAGTAGGAGAAGAAAGAATACGATATTAAAAACAACATTTGTAGCTAAAGCATTCAGGGCATCTGCACCGAAAATGGCTGTAACCAGACTTCCCAAAATCACATAAATCACGATAATAAAAATACCATACATCACTGCATTTTTAATTCCTGCAGCTTTATTTTTACTTTGTTTGGTAAAGAAACTTACTGTCATAGGGATCATTGGAAATACGCAGGGCGTAAACAAAGCCGCAAGACCTCCTAAAAAGCTGAAGAAAAATAATGTCCATAAGCTTTCATCAGGGGCAGTTTTTCCTGTTGAAGCTTTTTGGTCCGTATTATCTACGTTTTTAGGAATGTCTGTGCTGGCAATAGAAACAGAATCTGTTGTGTTGTTTGTGGTATCCTGTTTAGCAGTAGATTCATCTGTGGCAGGCGAATCGGTATTTTTTTGAACTGTACTTAATGCTGAAGTTTCATTGTTTTGAAACGGCAGATTTGATTTTTTGAATGTGAATTTAACTTCCTTATCGGTTGGAGGCAGGCAGCTGTTATCATTGCAGACCATAAAAAATATGCTGGCATTGATGGTAAAAGCATCTGCAGATTTTCGTTCTATATCTTGGGTAAAAACTGCTTTGTCTGCAAAGTATTTAATCCTCATTTGAAAAACCGGATCATCTACCTCATGTCCCTCTGGCTCAACAACAGCTCCAATAGTTTTAAAATTTTTCGATTTAGGAAAAGTAAAACTTGTGGGTGCCGGGCCGCCTTTTGGCACATTCTGAGAATAAATATGCCAGCCTTTATCGATCTTGGCCGTTATGATTAGGGTATATTTGTTCTCTCCAATTTCTTTTACGGAAGAAGTAAACGAAACTGGATCGTAAATTTGGGCAGTAAGGTTACTTACCGCAAAAAAAATTGCGATAAAAAGAAATATTTTTTTCATGTTATTGGAATATTTAGAATTGCCTTGTGCAGCTTTCAATCCTCCGCAGCCATTGTTAAATTTCAAATCCTGACAATGGCGGGAGAAATGTTTATTAGATCATTATTTTTTATACCTTGACAGAATCCACTTAGAGATGTCCTGCAAAACTTCGGGGGCAAAAACCTCATCGATTTCTTTACTTTCACTCTGCTTGCAGGTTATGCAGTGCTGATACATATGATTTAGATCTGGATAGATTTTGGCTGTGACGTCGCTGCTTTTGAGGTATTTTTTAAAACTTTGCAGATTTTCCTGTGCCGGAACCTGAATATCTTTATCTCCATTTACAGCTAAAACTGGAATTTCAATTTTTGGCAGATAATCCTTGGGATCGTAATGAATCGAGTAACGGTACCATCTGCGTTCTGCATCTTTACCGTAACGGTATATAAAATCTTTCTCGCGTCCGCCCCACATATGAATCTCTTTTAGAGTAGTCGAATCCTGTGTTTTGAGCCACTGGTCCAGTTTTAGCTGCAGTACCGGTGTTACAGAATCTGTTGGTTTTGTATCATAAACGGCTTTAAACATGATGTTATACATTTCCATTTGTTTATTCACTACTTTGTCTGAAAAACCATAATTTTTGAGAATTGCCGTGTTTTGCAGGTTCAGCATTTCAAGTCCGCTTACTGCAACACCTGATAAACTTACCATAAACTTTACATTTTTATTTCTAGCACTCACAATGGAGGCAATCATACCGCCTTCGCTGTGGCCGATTAATCCAATATGAGAAGCATCAATATTTTTATCACTTTTTAAGTATGCAATCTGCGCATCAACATCATCGGCAAAATCTCCTGTTGTTGCATTTTTAAAATCGCCCGACGTCTTACCTATTCCCCTGTCATCAACACGCAGAGAAGCAATTCCTTTTCTGGCGAGTTCATCAGCCAGGACGGTAAAAAATTCCCTGCCCATATAGGTGTAGTTTCGGTCATGCTGTCCAGTTCCAGAAATTAAAATCGCCAGAGGATATTTCTTTTTATCCTGCGGAATTGTTAAGGTTGCTCCATAGGTTAGTTTGGTGCTTTTTCCTAGAAAAGTCATATCAATAACCTGATACGGATATGGCTTTTTAGGATGCTGCGCAAAAAACAAAGGCTGTATTTCTTTTTCCTTTTTTAAAACAACTGCTGTATTTGGAATGGAGTAATAATTAAAGATTCCTGAAATAGCCGTTTTCTCTGGGTTATACTTTCCTTTAAAAGAGAAACCATACATCTCATTTTTAAAAGACAGGCTGTCTCCTTTTATTTCAGTAACTACTTTTTTATTGATATCTAATTCAGGAATACTGACACTCAGCGAATCTGTTTGGTAGCTGTCAATATTTCCCGATAAAATAATACGGTACGAATGATGCTGGCCCTGCCAGATAGTTTGTGCAAAACTATACTGGCTGGTCATCATCAAGAAAATTAACGATCTTAAAAGAAGGTTTGTTTTCTTTAAATTAAATAATCCTTTCATTATTTTTTCTCTGACTTTAAGTACTCAACAATAATTGAAATTTCATCTACCAATTCGCTTGGGCTTCCAAAATATCCGTTTGACATCCAGCGTAATTTTCCATCGGCATCAATAATCATTTTCTCTGGAATACCAGAAAATTTAAATGCTTTCGAGTACTGCTCATATACTAGATCTAACTTTCCTATTTTAGGATTTTTTCCATCATACAGTATATTAAAATCAAATCCTTTTTCTTTGATAAATGCCTGGGTCTGCTCTTTATAATCCTTTATATATTCCTGCGTATCTACAAAATAGAATTTTACGTTCGCATCTTTTTTGTATTTTTCAACTGCCATCTGCATTCCCGGCATAGCATTTTTACATGGTCCGCACCACATTGCCCAGAAATCAAGTACTACGATTTTTCCTTTTTGATCAGATAGTTTTACTCTGCCGCCTTTGCTGCTTTCTAAATCAAAACCTGCAATTGGAAGGTTTATCAATTCTGAAATTACTTTCTTCTTATGTTGTTCAATATTGCTTAAAGATTTTAAAGATTCTAAGTAAGCCTCAAATCCTGCAGCCGCACCACCTTCTTTTAGGTAAATTTCTTTTAAAGAAGCCAGCATCTGTGGTGTTACCTGATTTTGTTTTACTGCAAGTGCCATATAATTTTTAGCATCGGCGGTTTGTCCTTTTCGTAACAGCATTCTGGTATATACCTCATTGTATACAGCATCATTATAACCGTATAAAGGTTTAATTTTTGCCATATATTTTTCTTCTACATCATAGTTTTTTGTTGCTTCAGCCAATTTAGCATAAGTAAAATATTCTCTTGCCATCATTTGTAAAGCCTGCTCCTGCCATTCTTTCAAAGATAATTTTCCAGCAAACATTTTTGGAACATAGGTTAATCTGTTTTCCATTTCTCCCATAAAAATATCTGCATACTTTTTTAAAGTTTCTATAGAAGCTTTTTCAGTTCCTTCGTGATCTCTGTCAAAAGGAATTGATACTAAGTGCCAGTGATAGTCCAATAAATTTGTAAAAGAAACTGATTTTACACTGTTAAGAGCATAATTGTAATCCTTATTATTTACGATATAGCCATAAACGATTGATTTAATCATTTTATCATAATACAAACTTTCTACATCAGTATAAACATCTTCAAATTTGCTTTGCGGAAAGTTTTTATTGAATTCATCATATGATTTTACTTTTTTAGAAAAATCAGGTTCTTTAAATATATCCTGAATTTCTTTGTCTCTGGCTAAAACACCAAAAGGATATTTCGTTACTAAAACCTTTTGAACAGAATCTGTAAATACTTTATTTGTCGAATTATCTAATAAATACAATGTCTTTTGAATATCATATTGTGTTGTATTATCTAGATTTTTTTCGGCTAATAAACCTCGTAATTCTTTCTTGATAGCTGCAGACTGATCGGTACCAGTTGAAAGTTGTTTTAATTTTAATCCGTAGTAAAAAACTTTTTTGCGGCTTTCGGGATGGTATTGCAATTCATAGTTGATCCACATCAAACCAACCTGATCTGCAATGTATGCGCTGTCACTTACCACATTTGGAACTTCATTTTGAAAGGCCTTGCTTCTCAAAATTCCCCAGCCTGTATACGCTCCGGGAACTTGTGCAAACATGTAAGCGTGAGGCATTCTTTGTCCTCTGTCAACTATGGTATCGGATTTGAAAACGCAGTTAATAAACGAAGCACGATCTGAAAGTTTCATTTTGGCTTCCCATTTTTTATCTCCTGCAGCTTTTAAAGTAATATCATTCGTAATCCATTTAAAATTATCATAGGTATACACTACCCCATTTACATACATGGCATTGGCCAGCGGTCCGTCGGCGGCATTATAAGTTATAGTGATCTCATCTCCTGGATTTGGATGTTCAGGAGACAGAACAATTTTCTGCATCGGTGCTGCATCTTGTGCCAATAAACCTGTTGTGATACTTAGAAAAAATAGTACCAGTTTTAATTTTTTCATTTTCTTTTTTTGAATTTAGTGCACCCGAAAAAATCGAGTGCACATTTTTAATTAAATAAATTATGGATTCTGTTGTAAGTTTGGAGCATATTCAAAATAAATTGGAGCAAAAGGCATTTGATAACGATCACTATTTGGGGCAAGTGTGAAGGTTTGTCCTGCAAAATCATGGGTAATGGTTTTGGCAAATTCGGGTTCTTTGTTTAAGCGTTTTAAATCAAACCATCTAAAGCCTCCAGTTGCCATTAACTCTCTCCTTCTTTCTGCTAAAACTTTGATTAGAGCGTCTTTACTGTCTGCTGCTGTCATAGCAGTGTATTGTGAAGCTCTGAATCTTTTTTGTCTTAATTTATTTATTTCTGCAATTGCTAAATCGCCAGAACCTGCTCTCGCCAGACATTCTGCTTTTATCAGCATCATTTCAGGTACAGTAGGGCCTGCGTTTCTGCTTTCTCCTGTCAAACCTTCTTTAGAATATGTTCTTCCTAAAGTATATTCCGAATTAAAACTGCTTGATGGCTGTGTAAAAAGTACGTAGCGTAAATCATTGGTATCAAACGAATTGATCAACTCATTGCTTAACGATAATATTTGCGGTGCATAAGAGTAAGAACTATATCCATTCCATTTTGATAAAATCAATTCTTTATCAAGTTTTCTTGACGGATAAGCCGCAAATTCATAATCTTCCAGATTGTTAAGTGTGTTTTGTAATGCTAGTGCTTTTTCGGCATTTTCCAAAGCCAGCGGATAATTACGCATATACAAATAGGTTCTCGCCAAAAGTGCATATGCCGCTGCTCTGGATGGAAAGGCCACATTGTTGCCAGAATTTACAGGTTTTAATCCTGAATTTACTGCATCATTAAGATCGCTAAGAATTAGATTGTAAGCATCCTGTACAGAACTTCTTTTAATGTCATCTGAAACAGTTGGTGTTGTAAAAAGAACAATTCCCAGATCTGTAGCCGAAGTATTGGCATCATACGCTTTTCCAAAAGTATTCACCAGCGTTAGAAAAATAAAAGCACGATGTACTTCTGCTTCACCCTTTATGGCTGCTTTTTCGGCTTCCGTTCCATTTTTACTTTTCATTACTTCATTGATAACTACATTAACAGTGTATAATGCATTATAAAGATTACTCATATCATAATCCGTCTCACCGTCAAAATAGACAACATCAGACCATTTATACAAATTTCTAAAAGGTCGAAGGTAATCTGCAGCGGCTAATGCAGTGGTATGAGCTTCATTTTGAAAACTAATATCATCTGATGCTACATCTATACTACCATAAGTTTTGTCTAATGTAGAACTGTTATTTAGAAGATATCTATAATTTGATGTTTCTTCAGGTATTAGTTTCCCTTCTGTTTTGATATCCACATAATTATCACAGCTTAAAACAAGAACTCCTGCTGCAGCAATTGCTATGTATTTTAAATATTTTTTCATCTTTAAAAAATTAAAAATTAACATTAAAACCAATTGAATAAATCGCCGTTGCAGGCAGTTTCATATTAGCTCCTGTATAAGGTAAAAAGTCAGGATCTAAACCATCTTTATTTTTTCTCCAGAAGAAACCAAGATTTCTAGCTGTAAAATTTACCGAAGCCCCTCTTACAATTCCTCTGTCAATCAGACTTGTCAAATCATATTTTAATGAAAGTTCTCTGAAACGGATATGATCTCCTTCAATAATTCTGTCATCTGCAAACATATATCTTACATAACTTAGTCCTGTTGACCCCTGAATTCCTGGTACAGAAGTTGTCGCTTCGTCTCCTGGATTTCTCCATCTTTGATCGATATCTGTATTTAAATCGTATTGATTAAATCTGCCCTGTCTGTTTACGTAACCTCCATAAGTTGGTTTAAATAATACATAATCAAACTTGTAAGTTGCCAAAATATATAATGACAATTTTTTATAATTGAAAGTCTGGCTGAAACTTCCGTAATACGAAGGAATGTTAGTTCCCATATACTTCATGTCCGCAATATCTTTTAGAGAAGTAAAAGAATTTACGATATTACCATCTTTATCATATACCTGAGTTCTTCCAGTTGCGTCTAATCCTGCTGACCTAAAAGCAAAAATACTGTTCAACGGGTAGCCTTCAATAGGTGGTGTACCTCCTGAACCATTTAAATACTGGCTGTAGTTTTGGAAACGAGAATCTGTAACTTCTGTCTTATTGAAAGAAACTACTAGAGCAGAATCCCATGAAAAATCTTTTGCTTTAAGGATGGTTCCATTTAAACTTAAATCGATTCCATGCCCTGCTAAAGTTGCTGCATTTTGTACCAACGTATTATTTGATACACCATAAAATGGTGATACAGGGAATTCTACAATTAAATCTTTACTGTCTTTTTTATAATATTCTATTGTACCATTTAATCTGCTGTTTAAGAGCGAAAAATCCAATCCAAAATTTAAGATTGCTGTTTTTTCCCAACGCAAATTAGGGTTTGCCGGCTGGCTGATAAAAGCATAAGGCTGCTGTGAAAAAGTATCTAAATCACTTAAACTTATGTTTGTAAAAGGGAAAACATTTAAGTTGATATTTCCGTTAAATCCGTAACTCGCTCTGAAAGCTAAATTATTAACTAAGTTTACGTCTTTAAGAAAAGATTCTTCTTTAATATTCCATTTAGCTCCGGCAGACCATAATGGTGTTCTTCTTAATTTTTTACTTACTCCAAAATTGTTGTAATCGTCTAATCTTGCGCTTCCTGTAAGTGTGTATTTATTTTTGAATGTATAACCTGCATTTGCATAATAAGATAAAAATCTTCTGCGGAAATCTTTATGCACATTACCATTGCTTAGAGTATAATTATATCCGTTAACGTCTACATAATTTTGTGATGGGATATCTACAGAAGTCTGCGTTTTTGAATTGTAACCATAAAGTGTTCTCGAATCCTGAGTTTCACCAGTCTCTCTTGCTTCAATACCTCCCATAGCATTAATCAAATGATCTTCACCAATGATGCCGTCATAATTTAGCTGTCCTCTCATGGTAGAACTCATTTTTCCGAATGTATTATTTTGAAAAATACCTCCTAATGGAATTCCGTATACTAAATCACCGCTACTGTTTATTGATGTAGCAGAATTAACCATATCACGAGCGTAATAGGTATTTTCATTATAGATATTGTCACTTGATGAAGTTGAAGTTTCTACAGAATAAGTACCAACAGCATCTAAGCCTTTTAATAAAGGAAGTGTAGCAGAAATGGTAGCTCCAAAGTTCTGCTCATCCATTGTTCTGTCCATATTATTTAATTCATCGATGTAATTGTACGTCCAAGGCAGATATCCTTTTTGCTCCAACGGAATTGTTTGTGCAGCATAATAACGACGGTAATAATCAACTGAATTACCATTATCTCCAACAATTTGATCGTAAGGCAATAAAGTTGTTGGTGAAGTTCCTAATGGAGAAAGTCCTAATGCATTATCATTGTATTTAAAAATCGACCCTCTTAAGCTGGTTGTCATTTTTACATAATTAAAAAGCTTAAAATCCTGATTAGACAGTAAAGTCAAACGCTGTCCGCTATTTCCTTTTGACTGAGTTTCCTCTTTAGAATAGGAACCTGACATGAAATAAGAATAATCATTTTCTGCTCCGCTAAAAGACAAATCATAATTCTGGCTTGTTGCAGCTTGCAGCAAATACTGCTCTGCCTGACCATAAGTATTACGACCGCGTAAAACATCTAACCCGGCATCTCTCTGAGCCTGTGTGATCTGCCCGCGTTTGTACTGAAACATTAAATCCATTCCCTGGCTGACCGGCGTAGTAAGCATGTAGGTTACACTTGCCGGATCTGTAACCAGATTTTTATCTACAAATTCCTGCTCTAAATTTAAAACCTGAGACGAATTCATCAGGGGTAATTTTGATAAAGAAGGTTTGTTAGAGAAACTATAATTTTGAGAAAAATTAATTCTGGTTTGTCCTTGTTTTCCTTTTTTAGTATTAATTACCATAACCCCATTTGCCGCTCTTGCACCATAAATAGAAGCTGCAGCTGCATCTTTTAGAAAAGTAATTTTTTCAATATCATTTGGATTTATCGTTCTGATATCCAATTCTGTAGGTGTACCATCAAGCACAACTAATGGCATTGAATTAGTTCCAAAAGAATCAAAAGTAGATTTTCCTCTAATGGCAACATTATAGCTAAATTTTCCCTGATTACTGCCAAATTTATTTTGATACACAAAAGTATTGTCTGAATCCTGAATATCCAGCTGCAAACCCGCAACCTGGCCTTCTAATCTGTGTAATACGTTATTAACCGGAACTTTTTCTAAATCTTTTGCCGTAATTACAGCAAAAGAACCTGTAGAACGTTCTTTATCAATATTTTGATAACCTGTAGAAATGATTTTTACTTCATCTAATTTACTTATATCTTCTAGCATGATGGGATTGATAATCAAACTGTCAGAAACTATAACTTCTAGTTTTTTATAACCCATATACTCAAAAATCAGTACATCACCTTTTTTGGCCATGATTTCATACGAGCCGTCAAAGTTGGTAACAGCACCATCTTTTGTGCCTTTTACCCAGACAGTTGCACCAATTAAATATTCTTTTTTTGAATTGGTAACAACTCCCTTAATTTTTACTTTTTCTTCCATTACAGAAGTTTGGACTGTCTTTACTTTTGGGTTTAGTGCAATAACAATCAGTTTGCTGTTTACAAATTCTGCCTTATAACCCTCACCAATTAATTGTTTAATTACTGCCATAACATCGGCATTATTGACAGCTATATCAACTCTTCTCTGTGCATCAAAGACATCATCGCTATAGAAGAATTCCACATTGGTCTTGCGGGTAATAGTTTTTAAAACAGCCGATACAGATTGGTTTCTTGCCTTAATAGTGACTTTCTGCGCATAAGCGAAAGCGACTATATGGGTAAAAAATATTGATAATATTAGGGATTTCTTCATAATGGCAAGAAATTTATCCCAAAGAGCGGATTTTACCCCACAATCTTTTGCGGATAGGTTTTTTTTCATACTTTTAAATGTTTTGGTTGGTTAATAGATTTTGACTTCTTTTTTTCGACTGAACAAATACTCGCCGGGAAATACTCGCAATATTTTCCGGTTTTTTTTATTTACTTAGTTACGGTTACTTCATAGTTTTGGTTTATTTTGGTTATTTTATAATTCACATTCGATGTTTTACTGATAATATCCAGAAGGCGGTCTATAGGTTCTTGTTTTAAAACAACACCCGTAAACTTGATCTGCTCCAAGGATTTATTCTCAAACTTGACATTAAAGTTGTACCATCTGGACATCTTGGTCAAAATGCTTTTCAGGCTTTCGTTTTCAAAATAAAATCTGCCGTCTTTCCATGCCGTGTAAGCCGCAGGATCTACATCTGCTACTTTGATTTCTTCATTTTTATGATATATTCTTGCCTGCTGTCCTGGTGTTAAAACAACAGACGTCTTTTCTGATTCAGTGGAAATACCTGAAACCTTAACTTTCCCTTCTGCCAGAGTTGCTGCAAATAATTGATCTTCTTTATAAGAACTCACATTAAAATGTGTTCCTAATACTGTTACATTACCTGACTTTGTTTTTACAATAAATGGACTGTGTGGATTTTTAGCTACTTCAAAATAAGCTTCTCCTTCAAGAGTTACTATTCTTTTATCTGAGCTGAATTCAACTGGATATTTCAAGGATGATTTTGAATTTAACCAAACCTTTGTGCCGTCCGAAAGGTTTACGGCATAGATACCGCCCACAGGAACTATTAAAGTATTATCCCCCGTTGAAGTTGTTCCGTTTAAATCTTTGGCATCATAAACCAAAACACTATTTACATTAGAGATCACACCATTTTTAGAAACAATTTTTTCCTTTTTTGGTTCTAAGGAAACAACTGTCCCATCTGCCAAAACCAAAGTTGGGTTATGGTATACTGGAGCAATGCTTCGAACTACTACTTCATTTTTTGGATTGATTTCACTATTTCTAAAAATAAATACAGCAGCAAGTCCAAGCAGGACTACAAAAACTGCTGCGTATTGTAGAAACTGTCTGTAGTTGAAAAATGAAATTACAGGTGTATGATCCTGCCTGATCTTTTCTCTGACTCTTGCAAAAGCGGCATCTGTATCAATACTGTTGTAAAATGCCTCTTTGGATTTTAAGGTTTCAAAGCGAATCAGCTTTTGATAATACTGCTGATTTTCCGGCACCGAAAGCCATTGCTGCAGTACAGCATTTTCTGCCGTAGATAAACCGCCCTCAGAAAGCTCTTTTCTTATAAGATCAGCGATTAGAAATTCTTTTTTTTCTAAAGACATATTTTTAATATTAAGTATCTATTATTAACACTTTAAGTAAATGTTATATAACTAAGAGTACCAAACACTAAAAAAGGGTGGAAAGATTTAAGTTAAATTTTCAAAAAAAATAAAAAAAACAGTAGTTCTGGGTAATTTGTAAGTTTTGTCTTTAACAATTCAATAGCACGTGAACGTTGTGATTTGACAGTGTTTATAGAAATATTAAGCTGGAGTGCAATATCTTTATATTTCATTCCTTCTAAACACGAAAGTTCAAAAACTTCTTTACATTTTTCAGGTAGAGAATCTAAGGCAGTGATCAGGACAGCATAAACTTCCTCTTCGAGAATATTAAAATCAAATTCAAGCGCATTATCAGAAGCTTCATCCTCAAGCTTAACCTTTTTTTGCTGTTCTTTTAAGACTCCTAGAGAACCGCTTTTGACCATTTTATAGATATACGATTTCACATCATCCACTTTTTCAAATTTCAAACGGTCCTCCCATAATTGCAGCATGACATTTTCAACTACTTCTTCTGCTTCAAATTTATCCTTCAAATATTTGAAACTATAGCTTACAAGTCTTGGATATAAGGAATAAAAAAGTTCCTTATAGTATTCCTCGTCAATTTTAATATGTTGCTGCTGTGGATTAATTTCTTTTCTGCTTTTATTGTAGCAAATATATATTTTTAATAAACAAAACTGCAATATCTAAAACCAATTGATACAAAATACCTAAAATCATTGCAAAAAAGCAGGAAAATAAACACTTTTTACGAGATTAATCTAATAAAGAGTTACAATTTAGTATTTACAGTTTAATGCTGTATCATCTTTGAGTGTTTGAATATAAATAATAAAAAACATATGATTTTTAGTTTTGTTAAAATGTTTCATTATTGCCCCCTTTTGTCTCATAAACTTATTACAGAAATGAAATCTTTGGATGTAGTTAGAGTGCAAAAATATATCTAATAAAGGTTATGTTGTTTCATATTTAATGCCTAAATTGGTAATTATGAAAACAAATTCAGATGTATTAATTATTGGCGGCGGACTAGCTGGTTTAACAGCGGCTATACATCTATCACAAAAGAATTTGAAAATAACTCTGCTTGAAAAATCAAGTTACCCCAGACATAAGGTTTGTGGCGAATATATTTCAAATGAGATTTTACCTTATCTGGTTTGGCTTGGCGCCGATGTTTCAGAGCTTCATCCTACAGACATCTCTAAATTTGAATTTACTGCCAATAACGGCAAAATAGCAAAAGCAGAACTTCCGTTAGGAGGATTTGGAATCAGCAGGTATGCACTTGACGATTTCCTATATCATAAAGCATTAGCCAGCCACTGCACTATCTTTAAAGAAAATGTTACTGATGTTTCTTTTAGTAATGATATGTTTACCGTTACTACTTCAAATCAAATTTTAACGGCTAAAATTGTTTTGGGCGCTTTTGGCAAACGTTCCAATATAGACCAGGTTTTAGATCGGAACTTCTTTCATAAAAAATCACCGTGGCTGGCTGTAAAAGCACATTATTCGGGTAATCTTGATAATGATCTTGTAGCGCTTCACAACTTTAAAGGCGGTTATTGCGGCGTTTCTAAAGTAGAGAACAATCTCATAAATATCTGTTATCTGGCAGATTACGCGACTTTTAAACAATATAAAAATATTGAGGATTACCAGCAACATGTACTTTATAAAAACAAACATCTAAAATCCATTTTTGAAAACAGCAAACTTGTTTTTGATAAACCGCTTACCATAAGCCAGATTTCTTTTGAGAAAAAAAAGGCTGTAGAAAATCATATTATCATGATTGGCGATACGGCAGGACTTATTCATCCGCTGTGCGGCAACGGAATGGCGATGGCAATTCACAGCGCAAAAATAGCATCAGAATTGGTTGTAGAATATTTTTCGAATGAATCACTTTCCCGCGAAGAATTAGAAAAAAAATACACCAAAGAATGGAAGAAACACTTTGGAAAAAGATTATTTATGGGAAGAATCCTGGCCCGCATCTTAACCTATAAAACGATTACCAATTTGTTCATTACAATCGCAGCATCATTTCCTGCTCTTTTGAAAGGAATAATTAAACAAACACACGGAAAACCTATAGCAATTAATTAAATGTCCATAAATACCAAATACAGAACGCAAGAAACCGAAATAATGGATGATTTTTCTCTTCAGGGAGAAGAATTAAGGGCGGCACTTGATCAAATTGCAAACATTAATCAATTACTCGGCGGGAATAAAGTTACGCTTCACGGTGTAAAAAGATTAGTAAAAAAGCTCGAAACGACTAAAACAATTACAATAGCTGATATTGGCTGTGGAAATGGTGATATGCTGCGCATGCTGGCAAAATTCGGTCAAAAAAACAATCTTAATTTACAACTTATCGGAGTAGATGCCAATGAATTTACTGTAAATTATGCCAAAACATTATCGACAGAATATTCAAATATTGACTATAAATGCATGGATATTTTTAGTGAAGATTTTAAAGCTTTTAAGTATGATATTGTTCTATGCACCCTTACCCTGCACCACTTTTCAAATGAGGAAATATTAAATATAATTACTATCTTTAATAAGAATGCCGAAGCTGGAATCATTATCAATGACCTGCATCGAAGTAAAACAGCATACCGTCTTTTTGAACTGATCTGTTTTATTTTTAATCTGAACAGAATGTCGCGCGAAGATGGACTGGTATCAATTTTAAGAGGATTTAGAAAGAAAGAACTGGAAGAATTCTCTAAAAAAACAAATTTAAAAAACTATACCATAAACTGGAAATGGGCTTTCCGCTACCAGTGGATAATTACGAAAAAATGAGTGTAAAAATAGTTACTGCTGCCAAGCAGCTGCCACAATATTCACGTGAAACGGCCGATATAATTCCAATGCTGGAGGGCTGGCTTCACGGACAAGACGAACGTTTTATAAAAAAAATAAAAAAGATATTCGAAGGTGCTGCCGTTGACAAACGTTATTCTATAATGGATCCTACTGAAGTTTTTACTGCAACATCATTTGAAGAAAAAAATGATATTTACACTCGTGAAGTTATAATTTTAGGCGAGCAGGTGCTGCAGAAAGCACTGGAAAAAGCAAAGTGGGATCCGCAGACGCTTGATTATATCATTACTGTAAGCTGTACCGGTATAATGATTCCGTCATTGGATGCCTACCTCATCAATAAAATGAATTTGAGACAGGATATTATCCGTCTTCCTGTTACAGAAATGGGTTGCGCTGCTGGAATATCCGGTATTATTTACGCCAAAAACTTTCTGAAAGCTAATCCCGGAAAACGTGCAGCAGTTATAGCTGTAGAATCACCAACAGCAACATTTCAGCTTGATGATTTTTCGATGCCGAATATTGTAAGCGCGGCTATTTTTGGAGATGGAGCTGCCTGTTGTTTACTTTCTTCTTATGAAGAAGATTATGGCCCGGAAATTTTGAGCGAAGAAATGTATCATTTTTATGAAGCAGAACACATGATGGGATTTAAACTGACCAATACAGGCTTACAGATGGTTTTGGATATCGAAGTTCCTGACACGATTGCATCGCATTTTGGTGCTATTATTCACCCATTTTTGGAGAAAAATAATTTAGAAATCAAAGACATTGACCACATGATATTTCATCCTGGTGGCAAAAAAATTGTAAACACAGTTGAAATTCTTTTCGCTGGCTTGGGAAAAAATATTGATGATACTAAAGAAGTTCTCAAACAATACGGCAATATGTCAAGCGCAACTGTATTATATGTTTTAGAACGAATTATGGACGGAAATCCAAAATCAGGAGAAAAAGGTTTGATGCTTAGTTTTGGTCCGGGATTTTCAGCACAAAGGGTTTTATTGCAATGGTAATTAGAACATAAATAATGAAAGCACAAGATATTATAGCGCAGTTACCTTACAGCAAACCTTTTTTGTTTGTTGACGAACTGCTTCATGTTGATGAAAATAGCGTTACCGGAACTTATACTTTTAATGAAAACCTTGATTTTTACAAAGGTCATTTTAAAGATAATCCTGTAACTCCAGGTGTAATCCTGACAGAAACCATGGCGCAGATTGGTATGGTTTGCCTTGGCATTTACCTGCTCGGTGATAGTTTTAATAAAGATACAGTAATTGCTTTTACCTCTGCCGATATGCAGTTTTTAAAGCCCGTATATCCAAATGAGAAAGTAACGGTAACTTCTCAAAAATCATTTTTCAGATTTGGAAAACTGAAGTGTGATGTCATTATGAAAAACGAAGCCGGACAAGAAGTCTGTAAAGGTATTTTGGCTGGTATGATTACTAATAAATTATGAAGAAGCGAGTTGTGATAACAGGATTAGGCGTTGCGGCTCCCAACGGAGTTGGAATTGAAGCGTTTAGTCATTCCATAAAAAACGGAATATCTGGAATTCGGCATGATGCACAGCTACAGGAATTGCAGTTCTCTTGTCAGATTGCTGGTCAGCCTCAAATATCTGAAGAACTTAAATCACAATATTTTACAGAACTGGAACTTCGCGGTTTTAACAGCACGGGCATTTTATATGGTGTAATTGCAGGTATGGAAGCCTGGGAAAATGCGGGATTATCAATAGAAATTAATGAAGAGCCCGATTGGGACAGCGGTACTATTTTTGGCTCTGGAACATCTGGTATCGATAAATTCCGCGAAA
Organism: Flavobacterium sp. Root935; assembly: GCF_001429295.1. GTDB lineage: Bacteria > Bacteroidota > Bacteroidia > Flavobacteriales > Flavobacteriaceae > Flavobacterium. The sequence goes on from NZ_LMJL01000008.1 coordinate 40,625, forward strand.
GCATTTATAAAATAGACGAATTACAGGTGCGAAGGTTAGGCAGCACTGTTGTAGCACAAACCATGAACAGCGGCATAAGTGCCTATTTGGGTGGAAAGTTAGGACTCGGAAATCAGGTTACCACCAACTCATCTGCCTGCGCAACTGGTACAGAGGCTATAATGATGGCCTATGATCGCATACAATCCGGACAGGCAAATCGCATACTGGCAGGAAGTACAGGCGACAGTGGTCCTTATATTTGGGCGGGTTTTGATGCCTTACGTGTCTGCAGTTCAAAATATAATGATAATCCGGAACAAGGTTCACGACCTATGAGTGCCACGGCTGCAGGATTTGTACCCGGAAGCGGCGCCGGGGCATTAGTAATAGAAGATTTAGAAACTGCTTTAAAACGCGGCGCAACTATTTATGCCGAAATATTAGGCGGAAGTGTAAACTCAGGAGGACAGCGCGGTAACGGAAGTATGACAGCTCCCAACGGCACAGCAGTACAGCGATGTATTACAACTGCAATTGAAAATTCTGGTATTTCTGCTGATGCTATTGACGCCATAAACGGACATCTTACCGCCACTACAAAGGACAGTTTTGAAATTGAAAACTGGACAAAAGCACTAAACAGAAAGGGCACTAACTTTCCGTATATCAATTCCTTAAAAAGCATGACCGGACATTGTCTAAGCGCAGCCGGAAGTATCGAAAGTGTCGCCACAGTATTGCAGCTTCATGAAGGTTTTGTTTTTGGAAATACCAATTGCGAAGACCTTCATCCGGAAATTACGGCGCTTATTGATTCCTCAAAAGTGCCTTCAAAAACGATTAATATAAATCCTGAAATAATTGCCAAAGCAAGTTTTGGTTTTGGCGATGTAAATGCTTGTATAATTTTAAAAAAATTTCAAAAATAAATATATGAACAAAGAAGAACTTATCGCCAAACTAAAAGTAATTATAAAGCCTTATACCACAAATACAGAAGCATACGATAACCTAACTGAAAATACTGACTTCATTAATGATTTGAGTATCAATTCGGCTAATCTGGTTGACATCGTTCTTGATATTGAAGAAGCTTTTGATGTTGTTATTGATAACACCGATATGGAGCGAATGCTGGATGTTAAAACTGCGGTAGAAATCATAGAAACCAAACTGGCAGAAAAATGATTGGCAATGATGTAATAGATATTTTGCAATCCCGTAAGGAAAGCAATTGGCGGCGCAAGGGTTATGTAGAAAAAATTTTTACTCCCGAAGAACAGTTGCTAATTGCAGATTCTTTAGATCCGGAAAGCATGATTTGGATACTTTGGAGCATGAAAGAAGCTGCTTATAAAGTCTATAATCGCAAAACAAAAATAAGGGAATATATTCCTAAAAAACTTTCCTGCTTTATAGAATCACAAAACCATAATTTTATAAGAGGAAAAGTTACTTGTTCCGAAAACACATACTACACTAAAACATTTCTTTCGAAAGACTACATTCATACTATTGCAGCCTGCGTTTTAGATAACCTCAACCGTGTGATAGAGATTGAAAAGAAATCAATTTTTAAAGACAGAAATAATATTCCTTATTTTGTTTCTTTAGAAAATAGGTTTCAGGATGTCTCAGTAAGCCATCACGGCCGATTTGAAAAAGTGATAACTATAAATATTCATAAGCAAGAGAGTAATCTCTTCAATAAAGCCTATTGATTTTGAATTTCGTTTGTTTCTTTTTTTCAGAATTCGTAAAATAAATTAGCTGTTTTGTACATCTTCTTTTCTAAAAAATAGTACGTAAAAACCAGTGACATTGAACACCAGTTTTCAAAGTGCAAATCCGTTGTTGAAATTTATTTCAAAAAAGTACTTTTTTCATTTTTTGATTTATGTGCATATATAAATCAACAATTATCCCTTATTTACCCTTTGCTTCTCAGGATTCGCCATGCAGTTCCACCTCTGTGCAATTAATATTATAACGGCTAAGAACTCATCTATCGTTTTGTTCCCAATACTATCAAACCTTGTCTGAACTGATAGTTGTAATGTTATAAGGATAGAACTATTACTAAGCTCTTCTACCATTATCTCTACCAGATAATTTTGTTGCTATTGTCGATCGCATGTAGTCCAAAATCAACATTACTCTAACATTCTGACTCTTTATTTAGTCAATTCTTTTAAGTACGTTTCATCTACTTTTTCAATTTTTAATTTTACGAGGAGGCTGATAGATTCAGATGGTCACCCTTGTTTTTAACAATTTTAAGAAGGCTTTTTCTAAATTATTTCTTGTAAGAAAAGATTTAGTTAAACATTAAACAATGCAGCTACACGTAAGAATTATTTTAGTAAGTTTGGTTATAATGCGTTATACGCAATACAGGACATATAAAGAATAATGGTCTCAAAGAGATGTACATTTTCAATTTATATCCTGTTTTTTTTTGATTTAGCCCCCCAATCAATTATGAAACTTAGAAACTACAAAATTTACTCCGTCCTATTTTTTTCGCTATGTTCTAACGGCTTTTCCCAAAACGGCGGCCCACCTCCTCCAGGTCTTCCCGATGAAGAACCTGTATTACCAATCAATCAGGGAGCCAATATTTTGTTGTTTGCCGGTGTTGTGCTAGGCGCATATGTAATAAGCAACAGAAATAAATTATAATTCAAAATCACTAAGATCTACAGACTTTTGGAGTTCCAAAGATCATATCACGTTATTGCATTATTAATAAAATTATGAAAAAAACTTTATTACTGTTATTAGTTTTTACAACAGCGAAATCAATTGGTCAGATTTACTTTAGTTCCAATACTGGTATGTATGTGAAAAATGAAATCCTATATGTAGGACAGGATATAAATCTGTCGGCGAATTCAAATTTGTACTTGCGGAATCAAGCACAGCTTCTTCAAGGTTCAAGTGGGAGCTTCGCCAATTCTGGTCTCGGGACTTTGTCTGTTTTTCAGGAAGGGACAGGTGACAATTTTGACTACAACTACTGGTGCTCTCCAGTCGGAAATCCCTCGGGAGCCGCTGGCAATTCAAATTTTGGCATAACTATGCTCAGCCGTCCTACTGGTCCAACGCTCTCTATCGCTGCCGTTATACTGCCGGCAGGAAATTATAATGGTACTTCTAATCCTTTGTCAATTGCTTCGTCATGGATCTACAAACTGGTCAATGCTAACAATTATTCACAATGGGTATTTGTGGGAGGTGCCTCCGATCTTCTACCAGGTCAAGGTTTTACTATGAAAGGAACCAGCGGCACAGATCCTGTAGATCCTGCACAAATGGGAACAGCAAACAATCCAGGAAGTGCGCAACGCTATGATTTTAGAGGAAGACCAAATAATGGAAATATTACAGTTACACTGGGAGCTGGCGCTGCAACTTTAACGGGAAATCCTTATCCGTCAGCACTTCATCTAAATGCTTTTTTATTAGATGGTACCAATGCCACAATTACTGGAGGTATTGCCTATTTCTGGGAACAGGATAAATCCGTAAATTCTCATTATCTAAGTGATTATCGCGGCGGTTATGGAGCATATGCACCAGTAAACCTCACTTCAAACGGCATCTATACACCTCCTGCTTTTAATTCCTACAACCAAGATGGGTCTTTAAATACTGGTGCACCCGCGTCAGGAACAGGAACTCCAATTATTCGAAGGTATGCGCCTGTCGGACAAGGATTTTTACTTAATGGTACTGCAAATGGAACCGCCACTTTTAAAAATTCTCATCGTATTTTCATGAAAGAAGCCGCTGGTGGATCACAATTTGAAAAACACGCTGCGCAACTGGAAGAAACTCAGGAAGAACTTCCTTCTGCAATTTCTCACTTTAAACTAAATGCCATAATTAATGATCAATTTACACGTCAGCTTGCACTTGCTTTTACGCAGGAAGCAACTGACCAAGTCGATATTGGAATCGATGCCATAAATATGACCGCAAATCTTCCGAATGATGTAGCCTTCTGGCTTCAGGACGCCGGCTACATAATCCAAGGTATCAATTTTGATACGTCAAAAAGAATTTCTTTAATTGTTAAGGCAGCTGTCAATTCTACCTTTAAATTTTACATTCCCGAAATTGTCAATTTTGACGCTGCACAACCTGTTTACCTTTATGATGCGGCAGATGATTCTTATCATGATCTTAAAACTGCACCATATCTCGCCTCGGTAACAGCTGGAACTTACACAGAGCGTTTTAAAATCACTTTTACTGCTCAGACTCTAGGCGTTGATCCAGCGGAAGACATGAAAAACTTTTTTATTTTTCAGGATAATGCAAAAGGTATTTTAAGAGCGTCAAATCCAAATCATTTACCACTGCAGTCTTATACCCTTTATGATATAGCAGGCAAAACAGTGAGCTTTCAAAAAAATTTGACAACTCAACAAGACTACCATTTTTCAACCAGCGGCTTGAGTGATGGTGTTTACATCGTGGTGTTTTTAACTAAAGATGGTCAAAAAATAACCCAAAAAATCGTTATCTCCACCTCTAGAAAATAATTTTTTAACTACAAACTATAAACCTTTCCTACTTAACTTAATATACCACATTATGGCAAGAAAATCTACACTTCAATCTTATAAAAATATGTTGCTGCTTTGCTGCATTCTAATTGCATCTGTGGCAACAGCACAAATAGGGATTGGAACTACTTCACCCGATCCCAGTTCGATATTGGACATTACATCTACTACTCAGGGACTTCTAGCTCCGAGAATGACTACCACGCAGCGAAATGCAATTGCAGCGCCTACTGATGGTTTATTGGTATACGACACAACTTTAAAACTTTTTTATTATTATTCAACCGGCACTGCCACATGGAATCCGCTTAACAGTACTTCAAGCGGCAGATTGAATTTTAAACGCATAAAATCCACAGATGTTCTGGCAACAGTTTTGGCCTCTGAAAAGGCTGCTGGAGGCGGTTCGAAATACCTAATGAATACCAATACTTTATATGAAATAAACGGGCAAGTAAATTTTGATCTTCCAATTGACATTAATAACGCTTACATTACGGGTCAAGATGCCAATGAGGATATTATTTCCTCAACAGCACCAGTTATTTTTCAAGGGGCTACTGGCGGCAGCATACGCTTTCTTACCTTAAGAGGAATAAAAGCCTTCGAAATAAACGGACCTGGAATAGCCACTTCATCCTCATTCTTAATTCAAAATGTAATTGTAGACGGAATGACAGGAAGTGTCGGAAATATAGGCGGACTGGGCTTGGTTTTTGGTAACATTGTACAGTTTATAAATAATGCCAACGGTATTAGATATTACAATATCGGCAACTTACTGCTTAACAGCCAGGCATGGCTAAGTTCCAATAATGGTGTTTTTGAAACTTTTACTGACAGCTTCGGGCTCATCCAAAAAAACAGCGGTTTCAGCACCACTTCTACAGGAGATACAGCACTAGACGTCAGCAGTTCAACTCTCGCAGTTGGAACGGGTATTTTACTGGGTACCGTTTTTTCCGGTACAGCTGGTACATATGTACTGGGTTATGCACCAGCGGCAACTTATCCGGGTTATAATTTCAGCACTGCATGGACTGTAGATTCACCAGGAATTCCAAGAGAAGGCGACAGTGATGCTACTGGAGATATCAATCTTGTCGCCGCCATAGGGACAGGAGCCACTACAACATTTACCACCAACGGAGCAAAAGTAAAAATCGCCGGTACTACGACTTCTAATAATCTGTTTCGTTTTACCAAGGATGGGAATAACAGAATCGTTTACAAAGGCAATAAACCCAGATACTTCCAAGTCGCTGCATCTGTTTCCTACCAAGGAACTGCTTCAGATATGACCTTGGTCCTTTATCTGGCTAAAAATGGTACAGTGCTAACTGACACTAAGGTTTACGGGAGGCCTGCATCTGGATTTTTCACCTCGGCTTCGGGTATTCTTGCCCTGCCAATCATGGGCACCATTCAGTTGAAAAAAGACGATTATATTGAAATTTTTGGAGAGCGTTATGACGGAACCGGTAATATTTCGGTTGTCTCTCTAAACTTAACAGCCAGATAAAAATTTGATAAACATACCATTATAAAATAATGCCTCATTTTATAAATGAGGCATTTTTAATCAGTAAGAATTGATAATAGATTTATCTCAACTATATTTTATTTGCTGCTTCCCATGATGGGGTTTCACTTTCCTGACTGTCTACTTACCGATGCAAAAGTTAGCAAAGATATTCCCCAGTAATTCATCATTTGAAACTTGACCTGTAATCAGCCCGAATTGATATAAAGCTTCACGAATATCAAGCGCCATAAGATCGCTTGAAAGACCAGATTCTAATCCGAATTTTACTTTTTGAATCTCATCTAACGCTTTTAATAACGAATCATAATGCCTTGTATTAGTAACAATTGTTTCGTTATTTCGAAGTGCTCCTGTATTTACAAAAGAAAGTAATTCATTCTTTAAATCCTCTACCCCAATTTTTTCTTTAGCTGAAATTAAAAGAAGTTTTGCATTTAGATTTTCAAGTTTAGTTTTAATGTTTTGAACTTCTTCTTCAGATAAAATATCTTTTTTATTAACTACAATAAGCAAAGGTTTTAATGGATATTTATTCTTGATTTGTTCAATTTCTGAAACAAAATCAGAACTTGAAGTTTGGAATTTTAATCCATCAAACAAATAAATTACCACCTGAGCCTGCTCTATTTTCTCGAAAGTTTTTTTGATTCCGATGCTTTCTACAACATCTTTTGTGTCGCGTATTCCAGCAGTATCAATAAATCTAAATCCGATACCGCCAATTACCAATTCATCTTCAATTGTGTCACGAGTTGTTCCTGCAATGTCCGAAACAATCGCTCTTTCTTCATTCAGTAAAGCATTCAATAAAGTCGATTTTCCAACATTTGGCTCGCCGACAATAGCAACTGGTATTCCGTTTTTAATTACGTTCCCAACTGCAAATGAATCAATTAAGCGTTTTAAAACAAATTCAATTCGGTTTAATAGTTCATGAAACTGTGTTCTATCAGCAAACTCCACATCTTCTTCAGCGAAGTCTAATTCTAATTCAATTAAGGAAGCAAAATTCAAAAGTTCTTCACGAAGTTTTGCAATTTCATTACTAAATCCCCCGCGCATTTGCTGCATGGCAATTTGGTGAGAAGCTTCATTATCAGAAGAAATTAAATCGGCAACTGCTTCTGCTTGTGACAAATCTAGTTTTCCGTTTAAAAAAGCACGAAGTGTAAACTCCCCTGCATCGGCCATTCTACAGCCATTTCGAAGTAATAACTGAATAATCTGCTGTTGAATATAAGTTGAGCCGTGACAAGAAATCTCAATTGTATCTTCTCCTGTATAGGAATTCGGACCTTTAAATACCGAAACTAAAACTTCATCTAGCGTTTTACTTCCGTCTACAATATGTCCTAAATGCAGTGTATGTGTTTTTTGTTTGGTTAAATCTTTATTTTTAATTGATTTAAAAACTGAATCACCTATCGTAATAGCCTCAGCTCCCGAAATTCGAATTATGGCGATAGCACCAGCTCCAGAAGGTGTAGCCAAAGCAACTATAGAATCTTGATTTATCATGCTGCAAAGGTATAAAAAAAGGCAGAATTTATCTTAATTTGTAATTCAGCCTCAAATCACCAAATTAAGAATTATTAACAAATCATTAAGTGTTAAAATACTGATAATTATCAGGTTGTTTTACTCCGAGAATGAGTAAATTTGAGAGACAAACCATAATCCTAATAAAATGAAAAAGATACTATTCCCTACCGATTTCTCTGATGCTGCAACAAATGCATTTGTCCATGCTTTAGAATTTGCTAAAATTGTAAAAGCCGAATTAATCTTGCTTCATACATTTGAGATTCCAGTTTACGACAGCCAATTTTTTCCAGAGAATTACGCTTCTATATATAGTTCGATCGAGTTAGCCAAATTTGAAATGTTCAAAGATGAAATTCCAAAATTAAGAGCTATCGCTGCCGAACGTAAATTAGATGATATTGTGATCAGACACCGTTTAATGGACGGCGATCTTATATACAACCTTAAAAATGCGGTTAAAGAAGACAACGTAGATTTTGTAATAATGGGAACAAACAGCGTTTCTGATTGGACTAAATTTTTTACTGGATCTAATACCGAATCAGTAATTTCGGGAGTTGAGGTTCCTGTATTGTGCGTTCCAGTTGAGGCAAAATTCAAAAAAATAAAAACTATTGGTTTTACCACTCGCTACCGTGAAAAAGATAAAAAAGAACTTAAAAAAATCTTGAAAATAGCGAAGAAAACAGATGCTAAAGTGAAAAGTTTATATGTAAAAACTTCCAATTCAGACGTGGCAGATACAACTATAAAAGAATGGGAAAACGAATTTGCCAATGACAATGTTGAATTTTTAGTATTGCCAAGTGATGAGGTTAAAGAAACAATTATAGATTTTATTCTTTACAAAGACATTGATATCTTAACCACTATCACACATAAAAGATCTTTCTTTGAAAGTCTTTTCGATTCAAGTTTTAGTAAAAAAATATCAAAAGAAGTACCAATTCCTGTATTAGTTATGCACGAAGATTAATTCTAATATCTGATGATTTTGTCACTTAAAAGCTATATTTGTATTTCAGTAAATTATTCTAATGAAAGCATATCAGGACAAAGTCAGCACGTATTCAGACCTATATAATAAAACCAACAAAAAATATAACAGCATAAGCCTTTTGAGGTTATTTAGTATTTTTCTTTTATTGTTTTTTATGTTTTACTACATCAAAACAAACGAAATACTTTATGTGATTTTAGCTGTTCTGTCTTTTGCTGGTTTTATCATTTTAATGAGAATACATTCTCGTTTGACTTTTCAAAAACTATTCGCAGAAACACTGCTTAAAATCAATCAAAACGAAATTTCTTTTTTACAAAGAGAAAAAACACCTTTTGAAAATGGTGCTGAATTTATCGATTTTCATCATCCGTATGCATATGATTTAGATATTTTTGGAGAACATTCTTTGTTTCAAAACCTAAACAGAACGGCATCATATATCGGAAAAAAAACACTTGCCGATCTATTGCTTCATACTCTTCCTGAAGCTGCAATTTTACAAAACCAAGAAGCTGTTAACGAACTAAAAAACAAAGTAGACTGGAGACAAGAGTTTCAGGCTTTAGCAATTATTAGCGAAGATTCAAAAGCATCTTATGAAGCGATAAAACATTGGATTTCTTTTAAAAATAATACTTTACCTAAAGTTTTAATTGCACTTTCAATTATCCTGCCAACATTATTTTTTGGAGTTTTAGCAGCCTATTTTATCACTTCAAAAACTATTTTACTTTCATACCTGACTTACATTTTTATTGCCAATTTAATTGTTTTAGGAAGGTCATTAAAAAGGATTCAGGGAGAAATAGCAAAGGCAGATAATATTGATAAAATCATCAAACAGTATAGTTTATTGTTGGAAAAAATCGAAAAAGAATCTTTTCAATCTAAAAAATTAATCCGCTTACAAGAACAGCTAGTTTATAAAAATGCCAAAGCAAGCCAGCATTTGAAACAGCTTTCAGAACTATTTTCAAGAATGGATACGATCAGTAATTTTGTTACTGCGATTCTTTTTAACGGAACATTCTTGTTCAACCTTCATGTTTTAAGAGCACTTTTAAAATGGAAAGAAAATTACGCTTCTGAAATCGATAATTGGATTTCTATAATTGGCGAAATGGAAGCTTTAAACAGTCTTGCCAATTTAGCTTACAACAACTCTGATTTTGTTTTCCCTGAAATTAATTCTGAATACAAAATTGAATTCAAAAATCTAAGTCATCCGTTATTAAATCCTGCTACACGAATTGGAAATGACACTAATTTTCACCCGCTTTCTTTCGTGATTTTGACTGGTTCTAATATGTCGGGAAAAAGTACCTTTTTAAGAAGCTTAGGAATTAATATGGTGCTTGGCGGAATTGGCTCAGTTGTTTGTGCCTCAGAAGCTAAAATACATCCACTTCCAGTATTAGTTTCAATGCGATTATCTGATTCTTTATCAGACAGCGAATCGTACTTTTTTGCTGAAATTAAACGTTTAAAACAGATCATGGATGCTCTTGAAAATCAGCCAGCTTTTGTTCTATTAGATGAGATTTTAAGAGGAACAAATTCGGATGACAAAAGAAACGGAACAATTGAAGTCGTAAAGAAAATAATTTCTAAAAAAGCCGTTGGCGCAATCGCTACACATGACATAGAAGTCTGCTTAACAACAAACGAATATCCTGAAATTTTAACCAATCAATGCTTTGAAGTCGAAATTCAAAATAACGAACTGCATTTCGATTATAAACTTAGAAACGGTATCTGTAAAAATAAAAGCGCTACTTTTTTAATGCAGAAGATGGGGGTTATTTAATTGTGAATGGTGAATTGTTAATGGTGAATTGTTAATGGTGAATTGTTAATGGTGAATTGTTAATGGTG
>NZ_LMJL01000008.1:51173-205466 GCF_001429295.1 Flavobacterium sp. Root935
GTTAATGGTGNNATTATGGTTAATGGTTGATAGTTGATAGTTGATGGTTAATGGTTGATGGTTGATGGTTGATGGTTGATGGTTGATGGTGAATTATTAATTGTTGATGGTAATAGTTAATGCTTGATGGTGAATTAAGAATTATTCTTTATATAAAGCTCATTCACAACTCACAACTCACAACTCACAACTCACAATTCACAACTCACAATTAAAAATTAAAAATTAATTTTCCTCATACATTTCCATCCACAAACGGGTTTCTTCTAAATCAAGTTCTTTTTCAATTTTGCGAAAAATCTCTTCGTTTACTAATCCTTTTTTGTGCATACTTTCGAGTTTATTCCGTTCAACGTTCAAAAGATCAATCTGAACTTTGGTAAACTCATTAAAAATTTGTCCACCCAATACTTTTCCATTTCCGAAAAAATTAGCCGGAAGTTCTGTCTTTTGGAGTCGGTTAAATTTTACTTCATACTTGCTTTTAATGTTATGGAGTAATTCATCGTCTAGTAAAGAAAAATTATCTTCGATATGTGCGATTGTCTCAGAAACTATTTTATTTCGGATTTCATATTCTTCTGCCAAAATAGAATAACGCTCGATTTTTAGTTTTTTAATTAGCCAAGGAAGCGTAAGCCCTTGAATAACCAAAGTGGATAGTATTACGCAAAAAACCAAGTAAATAATCAAATTACGAAGCGGGAATGCTTCTGTTTTATTCAACATTAAGGGAAGTGCCAAAGCAGCTGCCATGGAAACTACACCACGCATTCCAGACCATCCGAAAATGATCATATTTCGATAATCAAATTTTTCTTTTTCGCGGATCTTTTTACTTATTATTCTCGGAAGAATCGCAGCTGGAATAACCCATAAAAAACGAACCAAAATAACCACAATGCTGATAACAGCTCCCCAGATAAACAACGAATTTCCAGAGTAATTACTGATGCCTGCAATAATCTGCCTTAACTGAAGTCCGATTAAAATAAAAATCAAACCGTTTAGAATATTGTTTAGAACATCCCAAATTGTATTTGTCATAATTCGGCTTTCATGAGAAAATATGGTTCCCGATCTCGCAGCCAAAAAAAGACCTGTTGTTACGACAGCCAAAACTCCCGAACCTTCAAAATGTTCTGCAAGTAGATAAGAAGCAAATGGTGTCAATAATGTGAGCGTTACTTCGATAATATCATCACAAACAAATCTCTTATGAATATAATACATGATATAACCAACAGCTAAACCTATGGCTATGCCTAAAACCGACATTAAAACAAAATTTAATCCCGCCTGCCATAAAATAAAATTTCCTGCTGTAATCGCAGTAAGAGCATATTTGTACGCTACAAGACCACTTGCATCGTTTACTAAACTTTCTCCCTCTAGAATGGCAATTAATCGTGGATTTAGTCCTAATCCTTTTGTAATAGCAGTTGCAGAAACCGCATCGGGAGGCGAAACAATAGCACCAAGTAAAAAGGCTAACGGCCAAGACATATCATTAATAAGCCAATGCGCAAAAACAGCAACTAATCCTGTAGTAAAAAACACCAAACCAACGGCGGCAAAAGTTATCGGACGTATGGATTGCTTAAAGTCTGACCAGCTGGTATGCCACGCGGCATGATACAAAAGAGGTGGAAGAAATACGATAAATACTATTTCTGGACTTAAAGCAATTACAGGAAGTCCTGGAACAACACTAATGACAACACCGCACAAAACCAAAACAATTGGAATCGGAAAATTATATCTTTTACTAACAAGGCTAAGAAAAGCTACGCCAAAGAGTAACATTATAATTACTGTGATATTTTCCATTTATTTACTGCGGGTATTTATTGGTTTGGGATTATAATTTCTGGCACTAAATTAATATATTATGATAATTAAATTAAAATAACACTAAAAAAGAATCGTCAATTTCTTGACTTACATTAAACTCAGGAAATTTGAGTTGGTTGAAGTTTATGGTTTAGTTTTTTTTAAACACATAGAGACCTAGTATTTTGATTTGTTTGTAAAGAATTAAAAAAGAACGGTTTTACACATAGCCTGCTAGGTTTATTAATACAAAGTAAAATGCCTTTTTTAGCGTTCTAAATCTAGCGGAGATGTCTCCTCTGTCGACATTACAAACAGTACAGAAATAAAAAATCTACTAAAATCTGCCCAAATCTTTTAAAATCTGCGTGAAACTCTCAGCAACAATAAAAAAGCCGAATCTAAAATAAGATTCGGCTTTGTTTTTTTATGATTCGCAACTGCTGCAGGAAACAAGACTTGTTACTAATTCTTTAGAAACACTCTGGCTTCTTTGGTAGTATAAACTTTTAACTCCTTGCTGCCACGCTTCGATCATTAAACGGTTCACATCTTTAATTGCCAATTCTGCTGGAATATTAAGATTTAAACTTTGTCCCTGATCCACAAATTTCTGGCGGATTCCTGCCTGCTGTACAATTTCTAACTGACTGATTTCTTTAAATGTTTTAAAGACATCTTTTTCCTGCTGAGTCAACAGTTCCATATGCTGAACACTTCCGCCATTCAGCATAATTCCTCTCCAAACTTCTTCATTATCTAAACCTTTTTCTTCCAACAGTTTTTTAAGGTATTTATTTTTACGCATAAAATTACCTTTACTCAATCCAGCTTTATAATAGTTACTGCTAAAAGGCTCAATTCCTGGAGAAGTTTGTCCTAAAATTGCAGAAGAAGATGTTGTTGGTGCAATTGCCATTGTGGTTGTATTACGTCTTCCGTAACCTTTTAACAATTCCGGCTCTCCGTAAATTCTAGCTAATTCTTGACTTGCTTTATCTGCTTTATCGCTAATATGTTTAAAAATCTCTGTCGTTTTCATTTTAGCTTCCATTCCTTCAAACGGAATCATGTTTTTCTGTAAATAAGAATGCCATCCTAAAACGCCTAAACCTAATGCACGGTGTCTTTTAGCAAATTTATTAGCTGCAGAAAGATAATAGTTCCCTTCAGTTTTTTCGATGAATTCCTGTAAAACAGCATCTAAGAAAAAGATCGCTAATTTTACTGCTTCAGTATCTTTCCATTCTTCATATAGCTCCAAGTTCATTGAAGATAAACAGCAGATAAATGATTCATCATGAGTTGATGGAAGCATAATCTCACTGCACAAGTTACTGGCATTGATTCTTAAGTTTTGATCTTTATAAACTTGTGGTTTGTTTTTATTTACGTTGTCACTAAAAAAGATGTACGGCAATCCCTTTTGCTGACGGCTTTCTAAAACTTTCGCCCAAATTTGTCTTTTATCAGCATCACCATCAATCATTTCCTGCATCCAATAATCTGGAACACAGATTCCCGTAAACAGATTCTGAATTGGGTTTCCGATACTTTTAATTTTCAAAAACTCCTCGATATCCGGGTGGTCAATATCTAAATAAGCTGCAAATGCGCCACGACGAACTCCGCCTTGCGAAATTGTATCCATTGCAGTATCAAAAAGTTTCATAAAGCTTACGGCTCCACTACTCTTTCCGTTATCTGTTACGGCACTTCCGCGCTCGCGTAATTCACCAAAATAACCAGAAGTCCCGCCTCCGATTTTAGTCTGCATAATTACCTCGCCCAATTTATGGGTGATTCCTTCAATTTTATCTGGAACGTGTACATTAAAACAAGAAATTGGCAAACCTCTTTCTGTTCCCATATTTGCCCACACAGGCGAACTAATACTCATCCAGCCTCTTTCGATCATTTCAACAAAAGATTCTTTTAATTCTGGTTTGTAAAGTCTTTTAGCGGCAGCGGTACAAATTCGATCGATTGCACCTTCAACCGTTTCACCTTTTAAAAGGTATCCGCGATTTAAAATTTGCTCACTTTCAGAGTTCTTCCACCACATTTTACTATCGTTCTGTGATTCAAAATTATTTACTGGGTTTGTGTCTATCGTATTCATAAGTATTCTGGGCTTGTATTAGAAAAGATCGTTTGCGGTAATGCTTTTATCATGTTTCGTATATTCAACAGGACGTTTGGCAAAGAAATCGTCTAAACTGTTTGCAAAAACTTCTTCTTCAAACCAAGTCATTTTTGAATATTCGTCTGGAGAAACATTAAAGATCGTTTCAATATTTATTTGTTTTAAACTTTCATCAATTCTAAATTTCATGAAGTTCACTAAGTCTTCTTTATTAATAGTTTCGATCGCTCCGTCTTCAAAAATCCAATCTAAAATATCGGCTTCAACAGTTATAGATTCTTTAACTGTTTCTCTAATTAATTCTAATGTTTCAGCATCGAAATATTCAGGAAATTCTTCACGGATTTTATTAATAATATAAATTCCACCATTCGCATGAATTTGTTCGTCGATAGATGTCCAAGCAATAATGTTGCTCACATTTTTCATATAGCCTTTGAATCTTGTGAACGACAATAAAATTGCAAACTGACTGAACAAAGAAACATTTTCGATTAAAATACTGAATAAAATCAGCGAAACCATGTATTTTCTGTTGTCCTGAGATTTGGTATCCTTTAATACATTAGAAAGATAATCTACACGTCTGCGTACTACAGCAACATCTAAAAGTTTTTCGAATTCATCATTGTAACCTAAAACTTCTAACAAACGAGAATATGCTTCAGAATGTCTGAATTCACATTCTGCAAAAGTAGTTCCCAATCCGTTGAATTCTGGTTTTGGAAAATGCTCGTATATATTTCCCCAAAAGCTTTTTACAGCTACCTCGATCTGTGCAATAGCCAATAAACTATTTTTAATTGCTGTTTTTTCAGCCAGATTTAAATGAGCATGAAAATCTTGTGTGTCGGCAGTAAAATCTACTTCGGTGTGCACCCAGTAGGCTTTATTAATTGCTTCAGTAAATTGGAGAACCTCAGGATATTCAAAAGGTTTATAATTGATTCTTTTATCGAAAATTGACATATATATAGAATTTTAAGTGACTATTTTGAAATAAAAAATCGAGCGCTCTTTTGCAGGTGGTATCGGCGTGATTTTCTATAATTACAAATTTAGCCCACAGTTATCCTTTTGTCCAGTTTTAGATGTTAAAAATCTCTCCAATTATCAACAGTTTGAAAACTTCAAAAATTGGAGTTTCTGCGAATTTTATCAACAGGAAAATAATGTCTTGTAATTCTCAATGAACTAACTGTTTCCCTAAAATTAATAGTAAGTTATCAACATCTTAAAGTGATATTTTTTGAGGTACAGAGCTAAGCAGTTATCAACAGTTGATTTGGAAAAAGATTAATTTTAAAATCAATTTCAAAATAAAAAAACGCTAGTTATTAATAATTATTCTAAATAATATTGTGTTACTAAAAAACATAACATTTTTTATAACAGATAATTAGACTAAAAAACACTTTTAAGATTGATGTGAAGTACATTCAAAAAAGACCAACAATTGCTTTTAACAGGAAAGATTGGTAAAAACATTATTCAAGGTAAATAAATTCAAAAAATATATAATTTTTATCTAAGAAATTACTCTGATCTTAATAGTTTCAAATATCAATTGTCTAAAGGATATTGTTTGAATATAAAAATTAAAATCAGCTTAAGACATTCTTAAAATTCCGAAATACTAGATTAAAAATCCGTTTTAACAACAAATTTGTATTGATTTAAAAATATTAATCTTTACATTTGCTTTATTTTTATTTATTCTAAATAGAGTAAAATACATATCTGAAAATAAATTTAATCTTGAATAATTCTATAACCATAAATTATCAAAACATGAAAAAGAATCTTTTCGCTTCTTTTGCATTTGCTGTTACGCTTTTTGTAAGTGCTCAGCAAAAAAATACTCTTTTAGAACAATCTTTTTGGAAAACTTCTCCAGATATCGAAACTGTTAAGGCCGAAATAGCAAAGGGAAATAATCCTTCAGAGGCAAATGCCAATGCTTTTGATGTTACAACGCTGGCAATTAATAATGATGCGCCTGTTGCAACTATTAAATTTTTAATTGAACAGCCAGGAAATTCGGTTACGAAATTAACACACGATAATCGTATTTATTTGCATTGGGCGGCTTATAGAGGAAATACAGAATTAGTAGAATATCTTATTAATAAAGGTTCTGATGTAAATTTTGAAGACAGTCACGGAACTACTCCTGCAGATTTCGCAGCATCAAACGGGCAGTCGAGTCCTGCGATGTACGATGCATTTTTTAAGGCTGGAGTAAATCCGACAAAAAAATATACAAATGGAGCAAACCTTTTACTTTTGGCAATTGCGTCAGATAAAGATTTAAAAGCTGCAGAATATTTTGCAACTAAAGGAATGTCTCTTAAAGATGTTGATAATGATGGAAATACTGCTTTTACATACGCTGCAAGATCTGGAAATATTCCACTTTTGAAAAAACTTTTAGAAAAAGGAATTAAACCAACAGAAACTGCACTTTTGATTGCTGCACAGGGAAGCAGAAGAGAAACTAATACAATCGAAACGTACAAATATTTGGTTGAAGAAGTAAAAATAAAAGCAACTGCACAAAACAAAGCAGGACAAAATGTATTACATATTTTAGCTGGAAAACCCAATCAAACTGAAATTATCAAATACTTTTTAGGAAAAGGTGTTGATGTTAACAAAGCTGATAAAGAAGGAAATACGCCAGTTATGGCTGCTGCATCTGCAAGAGAAACTGCTGCTTTAGAACTTTTTCTTCCTAATGCAAAAAATATCAATGCTCAAAACGTAAAAGGAGAATCTGCTTTGACATATGCCGTAAGATCTGGAACTCCAGAAGCTGTAAGTCTGCTTTTAGCGAAAGGTGCAGATATTAATGTAAAAGACAAAGACGGCAATAATTTAGGAGTTTATTTAGTACAGTCTTATCGTCCTGCGGGAAAAGATAAAGATGCTCCTAAAAAAGATCCTTTTGATGCAAAAGCAAAATTACTTCAGGATAAAGGATTAAATTTGGCGGCAGCACAAAAAGACGGAAACACTCTATATCATTTAGCAATCACTAAAAATGATGTTTCTCTCCTTAAAAAAATTACTGATTTAAAAGTAGATGTAAACGTTAAAAACAAAGATGGTTTAACTGCACTGCACAGAGCGGCTATGACTTCTAAAGATGATTCGATTTTAAAATATCTTGTTTCTGTTGGAGCCAAAAAAGACATCAATACAGAATTTGACGAGACAGCTTACGCTTTGGCAAAAGAAAATGATCTGCTTACAAAAAACAATATTTCGGTTGAATTCTTAAAGTAAATAGTTTTAAACTTCAAAAATAAAATTCCAAATTACAATTAAAAAAATATGAAATCTATATTTAAAATTGCCCTTACAAGTGCATTTGTATTTTTACTTTCTTTTCAATCTAATGCGCAGTCAAGCAAATACAAATGCATGCTTCAAATGAATAATTATATGGGAGAAGGTGCATATATCGTAGTTTCACTCGTTAATGGAAACGGCGAATACGAAAAAACACTTTATGTAATGGGCGATGATAAAAAGTGGTACAAATCATTAAAAGAATGGAACAAATTCCATACTCAAAAAAATGATGATATCAGCGCAAAAACAGGCGCTTCTGTTACTGGTGGAGATCGCAGTGTGACAACAATAGAAATTGAAAATTCTAAAATTAACAAAGGTTACAAATTACGTTTTGAAACAGCTGTTGAAGATCAAAAGTATTATGTAAGCGATCTTGAAATTCCGCTTACAACAGAAGGTTTGGCTGCTAAAACAGATGGGAAAGGCTATATTAAATACGTAAGGTTAAGCAAAATTTAATATTCAGCATATTATTTTTTAACCTCTATAAGCATGAATTCTATTTTTTTCTGCTTAAAATTGAAATCTGAGCTTTGTCAAAGTTTTTAACTTTGACAAAGCTTTAAACATTTATTACTTTTAATACATTCAATGACTCTTTCTTTCTGGCGTTACGCACACTTGGCCCTGGCCTTATTTTCTTCTATATTTTTGTTTTTAGCCACGGTAACCGGAATTATTCTGGCGGTCGATGCAGTGCAGGAAAAAACTCTTCCGTACAAAACTGAAAATTTTAATGAAATAACTTTAGGAGAAACTCTTCCTATTCTAAAAAAGGCTTACCCAGAAATTACAGAATTAAGTGTTGATTACAATCAGTTTGTAACGCTTCAGGCAATTGATCAAAACGGAAATGATGTTAATGCTTATGTTGATCCCAAAACTGGAAAAGCTTTAGGAACTCCTGTAAAAAAAAGCGAATTTATTCAATGGGTTACAAGTTTTCATCGCTCGTTGTTTCTTCATGAAGCAGGACGTTTTTTTGTCGGCATAATTTCTTTTTGTTTATTACTAATTTCGCTTTCGGGTTTTGTATTGGTTTTAAAGAGACAACGCGGTATTCGAAATTTCTTCTCCAAAGTAATTAAGGAATATTTCGCCCAGTATTATCATGTTGTTTTGGGGCGATTGGCTTTAATTCCAATTCTAATTATTGCATTAACAGGAACCTATTTATCGTTGGAACGATTTAACTTTTTTATGGGTGAAGAAAAAGCGAAACCTGTAAAATCTGAACTTTCAGAAAAAGACAAAACGACTTCTATATTTAAAACTACTTTACTTTCTGATGTAAAAAAAATTGAGTTTCCTTTTACAGATGATCCTGAAGAATATTATATCATTGAATTAAAAGATCGCGAGATCGAAGTTAATCAGGTTTCTGGTGCTGTTATTTCAGAAAAACTTTCGCCGGTAACCAAACAATTTGCTGCTTTGAGCCTTGATCTTCATACAGGTAGAATTAACGGAGTCTGGGCTGTAATCTTAGCAATAGCTTGCATCAATATTTTATTCTTTATTTATTCTGGTTTTGCGATTACTTTAAAAAGAAGGTCAAGCCGAATTAAAAACAAATTCAAAGCGCACGAAAGTACTTTTATTCTTTTAGTTGGTTCTGAAAATGGAAGTTCTTTTCGATTTGCAAATGCTATTCTGAAACAATTAACCGATCAAGGCTACAAGGCTTTTATTACCGAACTGAATCGCTTTTCCGCTTATCCAAAGGCAGAACATATAATTGTCTTTACTTCTACTCACGGTTTAGGTGACGCACCTTCTAACGGAAAAAAATTTAAAGCTGTATTAGAAAAGCAAAATCAGGATCAGAAAATTAATTTTTCTGTCGTTGGTTTTGGTTCGAAAGCTTATCCAGATTTCTGCCAGTTTGCGGTTGAAATCGATCAGCTTTTAGCCAATCAAAATTGGGCAGATCGTTATTTAGATTTACAAACTGTTAACGACAAATCGGCTGTTGAATTTGTAAACTGGATAAAATTATGGAGTGCTAAAACGGGAATTCCTTTGGCGACAACTCCTTCATTATACAATCACGTACCGAAAGGACTGCAGAAATTAATGGTTTTAGATAAGACGCCGATTTCTGATACCGAACATACTTTTATACTAACATTACGCGCTAATTCTAGGGCTAAATTTGTTTCTGGTGATTTACTGGCAATTTATCCTGCTAATGATTCTAGAGAACGCCTCTACTCTATTGGAAATCATTCTGGAAACATACAATTGGTTGTAAAACTGCATGAAAACGGATTGGGTTCTGGCTTTTTGAATAATTTAGAACCTGGAAATACAATAAAAGCTAGAATTCTTAAAAACCCTACTTTTCATCTTCCAAAGAAAGCACCAAAAGTGGCTCTAATCTCTAACGGAACTGGAATTGCTCCTTTTCTGGGAATGATTGAACAGAATAAAGCTAAGAAAGAAATACATTTGTACAGCGGTTTTAGAATGGTAACTCCAACTCTTTTGGCTTATAAAAAGTTTGCAAAAGTGATGATTCAAAAACAACATCTGGATCGCTTTCACGTAGCATTATCTCGTGAAGGAGCAAATATTTATGTTATGGATTTGATTCAGAAAGATGCTTCTTTTTTTATGAATTTACTGAAAGAAGGCGGTGTAATCATGATCTGCGGTTCGCTTGCGATGCAGAAAGATGTTGAAGCTGTTTTGAATGGATTGTGTCTGGAAAATGGAATTAAAAGTCTTTCTGAATACAAAGAAAATGGTCAATTATTAACGGATTGCTATTAGAATTAGATTGTAGATTTTGGATTTTGGATTTTGGATTTTGGATTTTAGACTGTAGTCCCGAAGCCTCGGGATAGATTATAGAATTTAGATCGGAATTATAAATGAATCCCAGAGGGATGACATATTTATAGATTACATTTGGTTCACACAAAGTTAAAGCTCCAGCGGAGCGACATATACAAACTACATATCGCTCTGGCGAAGCTTTAATTTGAAACGTCTAAATTATAACTATAAATATTTCGCTCCGCTGGAGCTCTAAAAAATGATTTTTTATGCAAAAATCAATTATAAATAAACTTTTAATTCTTTTCGTAACGGTTCACTGCTTTACAGGCTATTCGCAAGTATTACGAAAAAGAACATCGCTCTTAATGGGCGGCCGTTTTGATATTAGTATTGTCGATAAAGATTCGCTTTCGGCTGAAAAAAATAGTGATATTGTAATTGCTGAAATTACCCGCATAGAAAATCTAATTTCGGATTGGAAGGCCGATTCTCAAATTTCTAAAGTGAATCAGAATGCGGGAATTCAACCTATAAAAGTAGATCGAGAAGTTTTTGAACTTGCCCAAAGAGCTGTTAAACTTTCTGAAATAACAAATGGCGGATTTGACGTCAGCTTTGCTGCAATGGACAGAATCTGGAAATTTGACGGTTCGATGAAGGAAATGCCTTCGGCGGATGCCATAAAAAAATCGGTTGAAAAAGTGGGTTACAAGAATATTATTTTGGACAGCACAGAATCGACTATTTTTTTGAAATTAAAAGGCATGAAAATCGGATTTGGTGCTCTCGGCGAAGGTTACGCCACTGATAAATGCCGTGCCATGATGATTGAAAAAGGCATTAAAGCCGGAATTATCAATGGTTCTGGCGATATGAGCACCTGGGGAAAACAACCCAACGGAAAGGACTGGAAAATCGGTATTACGAATCCGTTTAAACCTGAAAAAATTTTAGCTGTTGTTCCTTTAAAAGAAGGCGCTGTCACTACTTCTGGCAGTTATGAAAAGTTTGTTGTTTTTAATGGAAAACGCTACTCCCATATTATAAATCCTGCAACTGGGTATCCCGCAATTGGTTTGTGCAGTGTAACTGTCTTTGGTCCAAACGCCGAAACGGCAAACGGATTAAGTACTTCAATGATGGTTTTAGGTCTAAAAGAAGGCTTACTGCTGCTCCAAAAATTCCCAGAATACAGCTGCGTAATAATTACTGATAAAGGAAAAGTGGTTAAGTCTAAGAATTTCTCTTATAAATTGTAAGTTGTTGGTTGATGGTTGATGGTTGATGGTTGATGGTTGGTGGTTGGTGGTTGGTGGTTGGTGGTCATGGGAAGCAGATTTTGTCGAAATGATTACTTTGTCTGTTCGCTATCGCTTGAGTCTTCGGTGAAATTATAAAGGGTATGAAATAATGATAACTCATTATTTAAATTGAACATTCCGCTTACTGTAAATAGAAGCGGAATGTTTTTTTGATTAGAATTTTGAAGCAAACTCTTTTGCAAAATCTTCTAGTTTGATTTTTCCTTGAACTTTTCCATCATTGTTTAGAAAATCTGCTGCAATGGTTTCATTACGAAGTCCGCTTCCCATTTCGGTATATAAACCAGCCATTTCTTCTGGAACTCCAGCTTGAGTCATTCCGCCTAAATATTGTTCATCAGTAAATTCAACCCAAGGAAGTTCTGGTTTTCCAATTGCTGCTCCGAATGTTTTTGCAATTTCTGAAGGCGTGCGAACATCACTAATAATATAGCGCACATTTTTTCCTTCTGGTAATTTTTGTAATTCTTCTGCAGCAGCCCATGCAATATCTTCTGGATGCACTAACGGAATACGATTTCCTGCTGGAATATTTGCTCCCATAATCCCTGCTCCTTTTATCATCGGAATATCGTTGAAGAAGTTAATGTAGAAATATCCAGCTCTCAAAAATGTAATTGAAGTATTTAGTTTCTCATAAATCTTCTCAATATTATACAAACCCGCAATTGGTCCGTTTCCTTTTGGTAAATCAGCTCCTATACTGCTTAGCATTACTACTCTTTTAATGTTGGCATTCTGAATCGCTTTCGCGAAAGCGGTGCCAGCATCTGTAGTATTTTGAATAATATTTACACCGCCCATATTTGGAGGCGTCATGGCGAAAAGGGCATCTGTACCTTTAAAAGTTTCTGAAAGAAAATCGGCATCGCTAACTGATCCTATTACTGCTTTTGCACCAAGATCTTCAATCGCAGCTTTTCGATCTGCATTGCTGCTTATAACCGTTACCTCGTGTCCTGATTTTACTAATTGAGCCGTTAAAGGCTTTCCGATATTTCCTAACGAACCTGAAATTATAATTTTCATCTTTAAAGTTTTTTTATTTAACAAGACAAAGGTATCTTTGTACTTACTTTTACACAAGTACTTACCCTAAAGTATGTATCATGACAGCAATTAAAGAATCGTCAACTATTCAGGAAAACAAGCAGTATGCGTTGGAACAATGCCCTGTAACTTTTGTTATGGAAAAAATTGGAGGCTACTGGAAACCCATTATTTTATATCATTTATCGACTGGAGATAAACGTTACAGCGAATTGAAAAGAGCAATTCCGGCTGTAACAGAGAAGATGCTTATTCAGCATTTAAAACAATTAGAAGCGGATGGTTTGGTGATTCGCGAAGCAAAACCTGTCGTTCCTCCTTTTGTGACTTATAAATTAAGTGATGCTGGAAAGGGATTATTACCCGTTATTGATGCAATGGCAGCGTGGGCTTTTAAAGTAAAAGACGGCATCTATAGCGTTTAATAGACACCGCCTTTTCAAACAACAAAAAACTAATTAACTTATTTTTAATTGCTTTGTTTAATTCTGTTTGATAAAAAACAAAGCTTCTTTGTAATTGGCAATTTCTGTTAAGGCATTATAAATATATTTTGAAACCAATGCTCCCCCATCAGAATTAATGAGGTCGATATCATCTTCTGGTGTGTGATACTGCGGATGTCCGCCGGTATGAAAACCAACAGCCGAAATAGATTCTTTATAAAAAGAAACATGATCAGAACCGCCAACATCTCCTGCGTGAATAACTGGGTTTAATCCTGAGTTTTCCTGCAGTTTTTGCATCAGTTCGACTCCATTTGGAAAAGTTCCAGCACCGCCCATATAAAGCTCTTTTTTCTCATTCAATCTTCCAACCATATCCATATTGAGCATTACTTTTACGGATTCTTTTGGAACTGGCAGATGGGTTACGAAGTATTTAGAACCTAATAATCCTTCTTCTTCTCCGCTGAACGAAATAAAAATGATGCTTCTTTTTGGTTTGATTTTTTGTTTTGAAATTTCTTCTAAAATGCAAAGCAGCGCCGAGACACCAGAAGCATTATCATCTGCACCGTTATGAATGGCAAACGCTTCTTTCTTTTTACTTCCAGAACCTGGCCCGCCCCAGCCCCAATGATCGTAATGAGCTCCTATTAAAATATATTCATTTTTTAAAACCGGATCAGATCCTTGGATAAAACCCAAAACATTTTGAGTTGCAGCACTATCTGATTTCATCTTATTGATGCCTTCTTTTACAAAAACTTTAAAAGGCTGATAATAAGAATTATTGAATTCTTGTAAACCATATTTTTTAAAATACTTCTGAATATAAGCTGCTGCTTTATTATTCCCTTTTGTACCCGGAAAACGGCCTTCCAATTTATCTGATGATAGATATTTATCATGTTTATAAAAGGTTTTGGAAATTTGTGCATTCACGAAAGTGCAGCAAAAAAATACGGTCGTAAAAAAAAGTTTTAATTTCATAATTGTTTTTCTATAGAATGGAACGCGGATGAAACGGATTTGCTTTGCAAAAACGCGGATAAACGCAGATATTATAAAAATTAATCAAATAAAATCGTAAAATCAGCGTCTTTACGAAGTAAATGAGTGTCATCCGCGTACCATCATTCAAAGATTATAAATCAAAAGAGGTATGCTTAATGTATTTTCGATCATAAGTATACAGTACGTGTACTTTCTTGTCGGTGGTTTGAATTATGGCTGGGTAACTGAACTCTCCTTTTTCCTGATTTTCCAAATCAAATAACTTTCTCCAGTTCAAACCATCTGTCGAATATTCAACGTCTAAAATATTGCGGCCGTTAAACCAGTCTTTTCCCTGCGGCAGTGGATTGTTAACCAATAAAAAAAGATTTTTATTTACAGTTAAAGCATCTATTCCCGAATTTGAATTGACCACATTAATTGTATTGGTTCTTATCCAGCTTTTTCCGTTATCTCCAGACCAGCTTGCAACTACTCTATTGTGCTTGCTGCGGGACAACATCTCAATATCACTTTCACTATGCACTAAAAATGTAGGCTGAATGACATTTAATTGTTTATTGTTTTCAACTTCAATTTTTTTCCAAGAATCGTCAGCTTCTGTGTAAGTTTCTACATGAATTCTCCATTCGTCTTTGTCAACACTTTCTGTACTGCTGCCGCACAAAATAACTCCAGGAGTTGTTTCGATTGGTTTATTACGAATTGGACCGTAGATTCCTTCGGGAAGATATTTTGGCTGTCCCCAAGTCTTTCCATTATCTTTTGAAACTATCATAGCGCCAAACCATTCTCTGGGATTTTTTCCGACTTTGTAAAACAAATACAAATTCTGGCTTTTGCTTTTAAACAACACCGGATTCCAACAAGGAAGCGTATCACCGTTTTTGATTAATGGCTGAATCAGTTCTTTTGGCGTTGACCATTTTTTATCTTTATAATCAGAAATATAAATTCCGACATCTTTTGCACCTTCGTATTTACCGCCAAACCAAGCTGCCATAATCTCATTTGGTTTATATTCAACCAATGTCGATGCGTGACTGTTGGCTGTAACAGGCGGATCTGCAATATAACTGCTTTCAATATTCACAGCTTTAATTTGCGCTTTTACTGAATTGGAAAAAACAATTACCATCAATAATGCAGCTGTAGTATATCTCTTTTTTAAAATCATTTTCTTTTTCTTTGTTTTTGCTTTTTTTTAGATGAAAGAAGCAAGAAGCAAGATTTTGAATTTACTTTTCAATATAAAAAATGTCACTTTGATATAGCTTTTAAATCTTACATCTTACATTCTTTCATTTTACATCCCACATCTTACATCCCACATCTTACATATTACATCTTTCAGATTAAAAAAATCTAACTCTTCTTCAACCCCACTTTATGTCCTGAAATCGCATAGTACAGGATAATAATATAGTAAGGAAGTAAAATCCAATATCCTTTTGTTGAGGCTGCTGCTATTGCATTTACTTCGCTAATTCCCTGTGCAATAAGATCAGCTTTTGTTCCGTCTACGAATTTCCCATATAGAGGCGGAATAACTGCTCCTCCAGAAATTGCCATTACTAATAATGCAGCTCCTGTTTTTGTAAATTTTCCTAAACCGTTAAGTGTAAGAGGCCAGACTGCAGGCCACACTAATGCATTTGCGATTCCTAATCCAGCAACGAATAAAACAGAAGTAAATCCGCTAGAAAACACAATGCAGAATGACAATATAATTCCTAAAACCGCACTCACTTTTAGAGCCAAAGCCTGCGTAATATATTTCGGAATCAAAAATGCTCCCAAAGCATAAGTAGCTACCATCGCTAATAAAGTAAATGTTGTAAAGAATTTGGCATCGGCTGCAGGAAATCCTAACGCGATTCCGTAAGCTATAATCGTATCACCAGCAATAACTTCTACTCCAACGTACATAAACAAAGTCAGTACTCCAAGCCAAAGATGCGGAAACTGAAAAATACTTGTTTTTGCTGTTTCTCCCTCTTTTGTTTCTTCGATTGGCACGGCTTCAACATTTGGCAACGGTGCTTTACGAATCAGCAATCCTAAAATAAACAAAACCACTGCCATTGAAATGTAAGGAACTACAACACTGTCTGCCATATTATTTAGTAATATATTCTTTTCAGAAACGCTTACTACAGCCAGTTTTTCCTGAATTTCATCAATTCCTGACAATAAAATAGATCCGAAAATAAGAGAGCCTAAAGCTCCAGCGATTTTATTACAAATTCCCATAATAGAGATTCTTTTTGCTGCGCTTTCAATTGGTCCTAAAATAGTAATATAAGGATTTGATGCTGTTTGCAATAAAGTCATTCCAGCTCCCTGAATAAAAATTCCTGTAAGGAACATCCAGTATGTTCTCGCTTCGGCTGCAGGAATAAAAATTAAGGCTCCGAAACCCATAATGAATAATCCCAAAGACATTCCTTTTTTATAGCCGATTTTAGCTAAAATATAAGAGGCAGGAAGTGCCATTACAACAAACGAAATATAAGATGCCGACGCAACTAATAAAGACTGCGCTGAAGTTAATTCGTTAATTGTTTTCATAAACGGGATCAAAGCGCCGTTGATCCAGGTAACAAATCCAAAAATAAAAAACAGACTTGCTATTATTAAAATTGGAACGAATGTGGTTGGTTTGGTTTGTGAGGAGTTAGTGGTATTTGTATCAACCATTTTTATTTACGTTTTTGTGGTTTGATGATTTGTTGAATTGGAGAAAATCATCAGTAGTTAAAAGAAATTTTGTATGCCAAAAATTACTGACATATGGATAAAACAAAAGGAGAGTTACCTCTCCTTTTGAATTTTAAGTAAGGATTGTGTCGATCATTACTCACCAAATTAATTATTTTGTGTCCCACCAAAGTCTAGTTCCACCTGAATCTGCACCGCCTAATTTTGCGATACCATCATCAACTGCTTCTTTGTTAGAAGAATACTCATTTGTAGTATAAATGATTCTCTTCATTAGAGATTTTCCAACTCCTGGGTCTGGGTTATCTGTGTTTAATACTGGGTAAATAACTTTAGCATCGCTTCTACGTAAATCTGCCCAAGCTTCCCAAGATTCTGGGAAAATTGCTAAGTATTTTTGAACTGCAATCTGTGTACGTTGATCAGCAGTAGATGCAGACCAAGCTACTGGTAATTTAACAGGGATATCTCTTAAGTCTAAAGTAGGGTAAACTGTTAAGATATTTGGTAAAGTTGGCAATGATGAACCATTGATGTATGCATCTACTTCAGCAGCATTTGTAATTCCCCATTGTGCTAAAGATAATCTAATACCTGTTTCATACAAAGTTTTAGCATCTCCGCCCATGTTCCATCCATTCAATGCACCTTCTGCTCTGCTCAAATAGTTTTCAGAAGCCATGAAGATTTCGATATTTTTAGTTTCACTAAGGTTGTTAGTGGCACCATTACCCATTACGTCATTATTGAAAGCAGAGAATTTAGTAGTTCCAAATTGATCTTCTAAACCTCCAACAGGGTTACCTCTATAAACTCCAGTATCGATTGGGGCAAACCATTTTGATAAACGTGGATCGTTGTATCCTACTAAGATACTTTCCATAGAAGCTGTCATTACATAACCCCAGCTGTTTACAATCATGTTTAAATTGTTTGGAGTAATGTTACTTGCTTTAAAGAATGCACTTTGATCATTTGTCTGCATAACTCCTGCAGCTACAGCAGCTTCAGCTTGAGTCTTTGCTTTTCCTGGATCTTTATCCGAAATTCTTAAAGCTAAACGCAATCTCATACTGTTTCCAAAAATTCTCCATTTGTCAACACTTCCTGAATAAACTCTATCATTTGGGGCAAGAGAGGCTACAGATGCAGTAGAAGAAGAACTCAATACTGCGTTTGCTTCATCTAACAATTTAAAGAAATCTTCATAGATGAATTCTACGCTGTCATAAGGAACTTTTTCTTTACCATTACCTGCTTCAGTGTAAGGAATTGGTCCGTAAGCATCAACCATTTGGTTGTACATGAAAACTTTCCAAATTTTAAGAACTGCTAAAGCTTCAGCATTTCCTTCAGATGCTTTAAAAGCATTTGTCAAAGCTGGCGCAGCAACTGTATAAAATCTTGTCCATCCTCTTCCTTCGTATCCGTTAACGAAAGCATTTCTTTCCGTTCCGTATCCACAATTTAAGTAGTGAATAAAAGTTGAAGATAAAATACCTGTTGCAATACCCCAAGTACCTTGATCATCTACACCTGGAGAAGAATAAGATCCGTTGTGGATACCTGCGTATAATGCAGATGCAAATGCAGGACCAGCAAGAGTTGGATCTAACTGACTTTCTGTAAGCGAATTTGGATCCGTATTTATTTCGTCGAAGTCCTTTGTACAACTAGAAAAAGTAGATAGCATCGCTACAGCGACTCCTAGTGTTTTTATTTTAAAACTATATTTCATGATATCTCTTTTTTAATTAAAATCCGAATTTAACATTAACTCCATAATCTCTAGTTGAAGGAATGTTGAAAGATTCTATCCCTTGTAAGTTACCTGTACCTGCTCCAGCTTCTGGATCAAAATGCTCAGCTTTATTCAAGAAGAAGAATAAATTTCTACCTACTAATGAGAAATCGATGCTTGTAAATCCTGAGTCACCTAATAAACGTTTTGGTAAAGAATAACCAAAAACAAGCTCTCTTAATCTGATGTTTGTAGCATCATAAATAAATGGTTCTGCAATTGGAGTTCTTTGTCCAATAGCTGTCCAGTATTGTTCTGCTGTAATACTTGTAGTATTTGGAGTGTATGTACCATTTCCTGCAGCAACAACACCATCTACAATTATTCCACCTTCTCTTCCAGCAAGTGTAATATCACTTACCCCTAAACCAGCTTGTCTTGCTTGAGTGTATGAAATAACTTCTCCACCAATTCTAAAATCAACAAGGAAGCTTAAAGAGAAATCTTTGTATTTGAAATTATTTTTGAAACCTGCTGTCCAGTCTGGGTTAAAGTTTCCAGCACGAACATCAAAACCATTTGTTGCCAATGGAATACCAGCGCTGTTTACAATAATATTTCCGTTTGGATCTCTTTGGAAACCTTTAATATATAAATCTCCATATTCACCACCTTGAACAACCTTACTTCTAACTAAACGTCCTTCACCTAAAACTAACTCATCTCTTCCTTCAAAGATAGACTTAACTTTTGATTTATAAGAAGCATAGTTTGCTGTAATATCCCAAGTAAAGTTTGCAGTTTGAATTGGAGTTGCCGTAAGCGTAAGCTCAATACCTTTATTTTCAATATCTCCACCATTTACGATTGCTCTAGAATATCCAGAAGATTCAGGAGTGTTAATATAGAAAATCTGATTGTCTGTTAATGTATTGAAATATGTAAAATCTAAACCTAAACGGTTATTAAAGAATCTAACATCTGCACCAAACTCTGTAGAAGAAGAAATCTCAGGCTTTAAGTTTGGATTAGCTTTTGTGCTTTGTCCGTACAACATACCACCATTTCCTCCAATATATGAGAATCTTTGTTGTGTTTGGTATGGATCTGTATCGTTACCAACTTGTGCATAAGAACCTCTAATTTTTGCAAAGCTGATTACTTCTGGCAATGTAAACATGTCAGAAAGAACTGCAGAAAGACCAAAAGATGGGTAGAAATAATCTGTTGGTAATGTAGAAGACCAGTCATTTCTAGCTGTTACGTCTAAGAATAAATAGTTTCTATAACCAATTTGACCAAATCCGTAAACTGAATTGATTCTTTTTTCTGAAGCAGTAGATGTAGATTGAACTGTCTGCACATTAGATAATGCGAAGAAGTTTCTTTTACTTAAAACACCACCAGAATTTAAAGCTGAACTATTTTGTTGCAATGAGTTTGCACCAGCATTAAGTCCGATAGAAAAATCACCAAATTTCTCATTGTAAGAAAGTAAAGCATCAACGTTTAATTCGCTCACTGTTTCATAAGACTCGCTGTATGAACCCATGTTGCTGTTAAATGCATTTGTTGCATATCTGTTTCTTACGTTTTTGTTAGTCATTTGGTCTAAACCAGCTCTACCTTGTAAGCTTAACGTTTTTGTAAACTCATATTTAAGAGACGCTAAACCAATAAATCTGTTTCTTTTATCTGTACGAGCATCATCTCTTAATGCAGACCAAAATGGGTTTCCTCCTGGAGCTCCAGTTTCGTCAAGGAAATAGTTTACTTGTCTTTGTCCTGCAGCATCAAAATATTCGAAATTTTTGTAATCGTTGTATGCGATACTACGAGGCAATAAATATGCAGATGTACCAATAGACTCTTCACCAGTTCTCAATAAGTTATCAATATCTTGAACGATGTAGTTTGTTTTTACATCTAATGATAATTTATCAGAGATTTTGCTCGTCAATCTTAAGTTAAGATTGTGTCTATCCATTTGGTTTCCTCCAACGATACCTTCAGCACGTGTGTTGGTATAAGAGAAATAACCTTGCGCTTTTTCGTTACCAGCAGTTACAGTTAATGTATTTGCTAAGTTGTAACCTGTTTTGTAAAAATCAATAACGTTATTAGGCTGTGGAGAATAGCTTTGTGTAGCTGGTCCAGCATAATTTGGGTTACGAACTAACTGCCAGTTTGAAACTTGGCTTCCGTCTAATTTTCCTCCCCAGCTTGAAGATGAGTTTGGAACATACACTCCATTCGTACCTTGACCGTATTCGTTTTGTAAATTCATCAAGTTATAAGCTGAAGAAGCCATAAAGTTAGATGATAACGAAACTGAAGTTTTTCCTGCTTTACCAGATTTTGTTGTAATAACGATTACACCATTTGATGCTCTAGAACCATAAAGTGCTGCTGCAGAAGGTCCTTTAAGAACAGTCATCGAAGCAATATCTTCTGGGTTAATGTTAGAAATACCATCTGGCTGTGTAGTTCCTCCTGTATCAATATCAGGATTTGTTGTTGTTGTTCCGTTACTAATTGGCACACCATCTACTACATAAAGAGGCTGGTTGTTTCCATTAAGAGATCTGTTACCTCTTAAAGTAATTCTGGAAGAAGAACCAACACCATTTGAAGTAGTCGAGAAGTTAAGACCTGCAACTTTACCAGAAAGAGAGTTGGCAACGTTTAATGATCTAGCTTCAGAAAGTTCATCTACTGAAACGTTTTGTGCAGAATACGTAATGGCTTTTTTCTCTCTTTTAATACCAAGAGCCGTAACCACTACTTCTCCCAACTGCTGGGTGTCTGCACCTAAAGCTACATTAATAGTAGTTTGAGATCCTACAGCAACTTCTTTTGTAGCAGATCCTACATAAGTAAAAACTAAAACTGCTGATTGATTTGGAACACTAATGCTGTATTTACCATCAAAATCTGATGAAGCACTTGTTTTTGTTCCTTTAACAATAATATTTGCTCCAGGAATCGGAATTCCAGTAAGAGCATCTGTTATCGTTCCTTTTACTGTAGTCTGCGCTTCAAGGCTTTGGAATCCGAAAAGGCATATGACCAACAGTAATTTTAGTACGTTTTTAATCATATTAGTTGTTTTTTTAGAGTTAATAACATGTTAAATTTAAGAATACGTTTTGTTAACAATACATAATTTCGACAAATGACAATTTTGAAAAGGTGTTGGTGAAAGTTTCGCGTTTTATTGAAAGAAAACGTTTTCATTTGTAATCTAACTCTTCCTTATTTTAAAGGCCAAAATCTATTAATCTAATAGATTTTGGCCTTTTTCAATTGTATTCTTTTTTTTATCTAAAAAACGTTTAAAATTATTCTGCGTTTAAGCGATTTTAGTTCGAAACCTTAAATTTAGTTTTTAGTAAATCTGTCGAATTTCCGCCAACCATAACTTCGAAATCTCCAGGCTCTACAACGCTCTTCATTTCTCTGTTCCAGATAGATAACTCATCTGGTGTAAGTGTAAATTCAACATTTTTTATTTCTCCTTTTTTAATATTCAATCTTTTAAATCCTTTTAACGTTTTTTCTGGAGTGGTAACAGAGCTGTAAACATCATTAATATATAATTGTACAACTTCATCTCCATCAAGATTTCCAATATTTTTAACATCAACAGAAACTTTCAATTCTCCGTTTGGTTTAATTTCAGTTGCACTGATTTTAAGATTTGAATATTCAAACTTCGTGTAACTCAATCCAAAACCGAATGAATATAAAGGATGTTCGCTTTCTGCTACATATTTATGTATCGCAGATGGTTTTTGGTTATAATATATAGGTAACTGCCCAACCGATTTTGGAACTGTTATTGGTAATCTTCCTGCTGGATTGTAATCTCCAAATAAAACATCTGCAACAGCTCTTCCTCCAAATTCTCCTGGGAACCATCCTTCAATTACTGCTGGAATATTTTCTGCAATCCAATTTGTAGAAAGCGGGCGACCATTTAATAACACACAAACTACAGGTGTTCCCGTTTTTTGAATTTCTTCGATCAATTGCTGTTGTATTCCAAATAAGTCTAAAGAAGCAACGTCTCTGTTTTCTTCTACCAATTCGTTAGATTCTCCTAAAACCACAATGGCAACATCTGCTTTTTTAGCAGCTTCGATTGCAGGCTGTAAGTTTACTTTTTCTAAATTCCAACGGAAATGCGCTCTGGCACCCCAGCCTCCTTCCCACATTTCAATGCGGACTTTGTATTTTTTACCTTTTTCAATATTTTTTGGAACTGTAACCATGCTTGTCGCACCTTTAGTCCAGTTGTCAATTACCAATTGGTCATCGATATACATTCTGATTCCGTCATCAGAACTTAAACCTAACCAACCGTCAAGGGCTTGATCTGATTTTAAGAATCCTGTCCATCTGATAGAAAAATCATCTACATTTACACCATCACCAGGCGCCCAAGGCCAGTCAAACTCTAATTGACTGTCGATACGAGTCAATGCTGGAGTTCCTTCCAGGTTTCTGTTATTGAAATATTCTCCTTTTAATCCGTTTTGAGATTCGTCTGGCGTAAATAAATATTTAGATGGAATAATTTGTCCTTTTACAATTAATGGAACTCCTTCTTCGTAA
Source organism: Flavobacterium sp. Root935 (assembly GCF_001429295.1). Taxonomy (GTDB): domain Bacteria; phylum Bacteroidota; class Bacteroidia; order Flavobacteriales; family Flavobacteriaceae; genus Flavobacterium. The sequence continues at coordinate 74,208 of NZ_LMJL01000008.1, forward strand.
ACTACATTTGCTGTTTTTCCAACAATTTGCTGTATACCTTCGAAAACTGTTGTTCCAACACTATTTTTAGGAGCATAACCTCCCATTCTTGAAGCGTTTGCATTTGGTCCTATAACGGCAATGTTTTTAATACTTTTACTCAACGGTAAAATATTATTGTCATTTTTCAGCAAAATCATTGATTTTTGGGCCGCTTCTAAAGCAACAGCTTGATTTTCTTTAGTATGAAAACGCTCTTTAATCAGATTTTTATCTGTGTACGGATTTTCAAATAATCCTAATAAAAATTTCAAACGTAAAACTGCTCCCGCCGCACGGTCGATATTTTCCATTGTCAATTTTTTTTCATTTACCAGTTCAATAACAGTATTTTGCCAGAACTCGTTTGAAAAATCATAAAACTGCATATCAACACCAGCAGAAACTGCTTCTCTAATAGCATCTTTTGGAGAATCAGCAACTTTGTGAGTCGTCTGAATGTATTTTATTGCTCCTAAATCTGAAACTACAAGCCCTTTAAATCCCCATTCTTTTCTCAAAACATCCGTCAATAGCCAATGATTTGCTGCACAAGGAATTCCGTCCAATTCAGAATACGCACACATTGTTCCCAAAGCGCCGCCTTTTGTAAATGCTTTTTGAAAAGATGGTAAATGGTCTTCTCTTGCTGAACGTTCTCCAACCAAAATTGGCGAAGAATTTCCTCCCGCCTGCGGAATACCATGAACGGCAAAGTGTTTAGGCTCTGCAATAATAGATCGATCTGATTTTAAATCGTTTCCTTGTAAACCTTTTATGAATGCCAAACCAATTTCACTGTTCAAGAAAGCATCTTCACCAAAAGTTTCAGCAACTCTTCCCCATCTTGGTTCGCGTCCTAAATCTAAGTTTGGACCAAAACCAAAATGAACTCCATGCGCTCTGGCTTCCATACCTATTACTTTACCCACTTTGTCCATCACGGCAACATCCCAAGTTGCTCCAAGTCCAATGTTCATTGGAAAAGCTGTACTTCCTTCGTCTAAATAACCATGAAGCATTTCACACATAATAAGCGCCGGAATTCCCCAACGGTTTCCTTTGATTACATTGGTTTGCAAATCGTTGATCATTTTAGCTGAACGCGGATAAAGATCATGAATAGCTCCAATTCCTAACTTCCCGATTTTTTCTGCCGATTTAGATTTCGCGAAATCTTCTTTATCTTTAAAAAAATCTCCTCTATACATATCCATCTGACGCACTTTTTCTTCAAGTGTCATACGGCTCAACAAGTCTTTTACTCTGTCTTCAACAGGTGTTTGTGCATCCTGATATGGAAACTTTTTCTGGGCATGAGTCTGGTTTAAAAAACCAACAGCCATTACAAAAATAATGGCCGTTTTCTTCATTCTTAATTGTAACATAGTTGTGTTGTGTTTAGTTTTGAATCACTTTAAGCTTTGTTCCATTCACAAAATCATCGTGCGAAATAAAAAAGCTGTTAAGTGTTTTTTCGTTTAGCTCAATCGAATTGATTTTCCCGCCATTATTTTCTTGTCTTTCAATTACGATGCTTTCTTTTTTATAATATCTTGGATCTAATTTAATCGTTACTCTATGAAACATTGGCGTTGTAATGGTGTAAATTGGATCTCCCGGTGATATTGGATAAATTCCCATCATTGAATAAACCAACCAAGCTGACATGGTTCCGGTATCATCATTTCCTGGTAATCCTTTTGGTTCATTTTTGAAATATTCGTGAACCAATTTCTTTACCATTTCCTGAGCTTTATACTCCTCACCTTTTACATAATTGAATAAATACGGATTGGCAATGTCTGGTTCGTTTGCCATATCAAATTGTTTGGTATCGAAGATTTTCTGCAATTGCGCCGAAAAGGCTTGATCGCCACCCATTAATTTCTTTAATCCGTTAATATCGTGCGGAACCATAAATGCATACTGCCAAGCGTTTCCTTCGATAAAGCCAACATTTTCTTCAAAATTAGCTCCAGAAGCAGGATCAAATGGCTCATACCATTTTCCGTCAGCCGTTCTTGGTCGAAGTAGATTTAAGTTTTTATCAAATAATTTTCTATAGGATAATGAACGTTCTTTAAAACGTTTTACATTGTCTTTGTCCCCGAATTCGTTGGCCATAAGCGAAATAGAATAATCTGAAATATTGTATTCCTGAGTTGTAGAAACTGGACCTTTATTGTCGGTTGTTAAATAGCCTTTTTTGATATAATCTTTCAATCCAGGACGAAGCGGATTATTTTCAATATTATTTGCGCCTTTCAACATCGCATAATAGGCTTTATTAACATCATAATCACGAATTCCTCTCATATAAGTATCTGTAATTACAATACTTGCAGGGTCTCCAACCATGGTAAAAGTTTCAGTCGAATTCAGTTCCCATTTGGGTAACCAGCCGTTTTCATCAAACATAGTCAACATGCTTTTTACCATATCAGATTGCTGTTTTGGATAAACCAAAGACATCAATGGATGTACATTTCGGTACGTATCCCATAAAGAAAATACGGTATAACGGGTGTCATCGGTTTTAGCAATTTTACTTCTTTTGATTACGGGATATTGTCCGTTAATATCATTTAAAATATTGGGATGAATTAAAGTGTGATACAAAGCCGTATAGAAAATCGTATTGTCATCTTTTGAACCGCCTTCAACTAAAATTTTAGAAAGTTCTTCATTCCATTCGTTGTAGGTTTCTTTGTAAATTGCGTCAAAAGATCTGTTACCTACTTCTTTTGCTAAATTTTCACGGGCATTTTCGATACTTACGTACGAAATTCCGATCTTCACTTCAACTGTTTCTTCTTTTTCGAATTTATAAGTAAAATAACTTCCAATACTATCACCCACAACGGTTTTGATTGTATTCTCCATTATTCTAGCTTTTCCATTGTAACCCATCCATTGTGCTTCAACACCGTTGTATTTTGAAGGTTTTTTCCAAACGCCAAATTTATCGGCTGGCTTAGAAAATTGAGCTACGAAATAAACTGGATAGGCATCTTCTGGACTGTTGTAACAAAAGGATCCAACAGATCGCATTCCTTCAATTTCTGTCGAAGAAACTACTTTTACCATTGCACCTTCTTCATTTGTTAATCCCAATCCAAGATTTAATAAAATATTAGATTGCCCTTTCGGGAAAGTGAATCTACTTACTCCCACTCGTTTTGAAGCTGTAAACTCTCCTTTTACTTTATACTTGTCGATGTTTACATTGTAATAGCCTGCCTTAGCTACTTCATTAGAATAAGTAGAACCGTATTTTAAGTGATCGATTTCTACATTTCCAGTTGTTGGCATCAATAAAATAACACCCAATTCTGGACAGCCTACACCGCTTAAATTCACTTGACTAAATCCTGTCAAAAAGGTATTCTCATTCACATAAGGATTCGAAAGCCATTGACTGTCTTTTTCCATCGGTGTACCTTTTACTCCCGCCACATTAAACGGACTAATACTTGCCATTCCGCGTGGTGCAATTGGTCCTGGATAAGCCGCCCCATAATTGGAAGTCCCAATAAACGGATTTACAAAATCGGCTGGCTCCTGCGCAAAAATTGTTATGCTAAAAAACAGCATGTATAAAATACATGCTGTCTTAAATTTATTTTTAGTATTTAAAACCATAGGTTTCGTTCTTATCTGTTGATCGCTTCAATTTTTAAAGTCCAAGCTTCTTTTGCAGGAAGATTGTTTCTTAAACTTTCTGGAATAATTACTTTAAATCCGTTTCCTTCTTTTGTCCATTTTAAAGAAGTTTTAGAACCTAACATGGTAATTTTTGTTCCTTTTTTCGGACTTATAGATTTTACTGTCACTGCTGCTGGAATTTTATCCTCCCCGTCTTTCGCTAAATAAAATGCAAATACATTTCCAGCTTTATTCTGTGTAAAACAAATGTTTTCTTCTTTGTAAGGTTCGATTGGTTTGGTGTTGTAAATCGCTGTGCTGTTTACTTTCATCCAATCACCGTAAGCCTGCAATAAATCGTAAGCCCCTTTATCCCATTCTCCCTCTGGACTTGGCGCAATGTTTAATAATAAGTTTCCGCCTTTTGCAACAATGTCAACTAACAAATGAATACCTTGTCTTCCAGTCATGTAAGTAGCACCTGGAGAATATGACCATCCACCACCTGCAGGAATACAAGATTCCCAAGGATAAGGCAAAGTCTTAGCAGGAACACGTCCTTCTGGAGTTAAGTAGTTTTGGTTTTTACCGTGAACTGCTCTATCCACCACAATTAAACCTGGTTGTTTTGCACGTGCTTTTACAACCAATTCGTCCATTTTTGGATCTTGGTCTACCACTCTGTGTTTGATGAAACCGTTTTTAGATTCGTTTTCAGTAAATTTCTCGTCGTAGTTTTCTTTGATGTTTACTTGATCTCTTTTACGAACCCATCCTCCGTCTAACCAAAGAATATCCACTTTACCATAATTAGTCAAAATTTCTAAAATCTGGTTGTGTGTAAAGTCAACATATTTCTGCCATTTTTCTGGATACAAAGACGGATCGTAGTTTACGTTTCTGTCAAATGGCGGAAAATAAGGATCCCAGTAGTTTTCGTTGTGCCAGTCTGGTTTTGAAAAGTAAGCTCCTGTAGAAATACCTTCGCCTCTAAAAGAGTTGAAAATCTCTTTTAAAACATCTGCTTTTGGATTTGTATGAAAAGGAACATCTTTACTAGTTATCTTATAATCAGAATATTTAGTATCATACATATTAAATCCGTCATGGTGTTTTGTTGTAAAAACCATGTATTTCATTCCAGCATATTTCGCTGCTTTTGCCCATTTTTCTGGATCGAATTTTACTGGATTAAATGTTTTTCTTAACCCTTCGTAATCTTTTATATAATCATTATAATTAGATGGATTACTTCCTTTTTTACGTTCACACCATCCGTAATCTTCAGGACAAATAGACCAAGATTCTACAATACCCCATTGGCTGTAAGTTCCCCAGTGCATTAGCAGACCAAATTTTTTGCCTTGCCATTCATCTAAGTTTTTTAATACTGCCGGATCTGTCTCTGGTACGTATCTTTCATCTTCATATATCGCCTGCGCGAATATCTGAGCTGAAAATAAAAGGGCGATAATGAATATTCCTCTTTTCATCTTTAATCTAATTTATAATTTATTATTCTTTGTTTTTAGTTTAGTAGGTAATTCTAATTTAATTTTTCAAGTATAGGCTGATCTGTAAAAGTCAATTCTGTTTTACTGTTTTCATTAAGCTGCTCCAATACAACAAACTTATTCTCGCCTTCTTTCAACCAACAACCTGGTACATAAAGCGTTTGCTGCGGTCCAACTTTCCAGTAACGTCCAAGATTGTGTCCGTTAACAAATACAATTCCTTTTCCCCAACCTGTCATATCCAGAAAAGTATCAGCAGGTTTATCTATGTTTACAGTAGATTCATATAAAACGGGACGTCCAGGTTTTATCGTTTCATTTTTAACAGCTGGAACTTCATTCATCGGCATTTTATACATTTCCCATCCACCGCTAATTTCAAATTCATTTAAATATACTGGAGTAATAATTCCTTTAGTATTATGTACTATTTCGGCACCGTAGTTAATGCGACCCATATTTTCAACTAGAATTTCTAAAATACCGTTAAAAGGAATCGTAACTGTCAACTCATAGTTTTTGAAAACTCTATTCAACTCACCTGCTTTAACCCCGTTTACATAAACTGTAGCAAAGTCTCTCAATCCTTCAATTTTTAATTTTCCAGAAATGGGCTGCGTAAATCTTTTTCGATACAAAACATATCCATGTCCTTGATCTAATTTTTCAAATGTTAAAGGCTGGTCATTTATAACTGGTTTTTCTTTTTTTATCCAACTTAAAACATCCATACTTGATTTGATCGTCTGATTAGGATATTTTGCAACTGGTATTTTGGCTGGAATTGAGGCTAATTTTGTTTTAGAATACTTTTGCATTACTTCACGTATAGCCATATATTTTGGTGTTGCCCAACCTGCTTCGCTAATAGGAGCATCATAATCATAGCTTGTAATATCTGGCTGAATATCCATTTCTTCATTATAATTTGCCCCAGAGGTAAATCCAAAATTAGTACCGCCGTGCACCATATAATAATTAAAAGAAACACCTGCATCGAGGTACTTTTTAGTTTGACTTGCAATCTCCTCAGATCCAATTTTAATAAATGGTTCTGCCCAATGATCTAACCAGCCAGAATAAAACTCTGCGACCATGTAAGGCCCTTGTCCTTTATGGTATTTATCAACCTGTTTTTTTAAATTTTCTATATTTGATTCCCCATTTGCAGTCGGTAACGCGCCTTCTACCATACCACCTTCAAACAACCAGGCACCGTCAGAAGTAAAAAAAGGCTCCGGGAATCCTGTTTGTTTAAGTATATTGTAAATTGCAGTTTTGTAGGCTTTATGATCCTCAGCACTAATATCAGTTCTTTGAGAAACATAAGAACCAAATTCATTTTCGGCCTGAACCATAATAATAGGTCCGCCTTGATTAGCAAAATTTCCTTTTACCGCTGCATACAAATGTTCTATATACGTTTTACAAGCGTCTAAAAATGCTTTGTTATTGGTACGAATTACTAAATCTGGATTATTTTGCAGCCACCAAGGGTATCCTCCAAATTCCCATTCGCCACATGCATACGGACCTGGTCTAAGAATGACATACAATCCTTCACTTTTGGCAATACGTAAAAATTCTGAAAGATCTCTATTTCCTGTTTTAAAATCCCATACACCTGGTGCTACTTCGTGATAATTCCAAAATACATAGGTTGCCACGGTATTCATTCCCATAGCTTTAAGCATCTGCAATCTATGTCTCCAATACTCTTTAGGAATACGTGCATAGTGCATTTCTCCCGAATGTATCTTAATTATTTTCCCGTCTTGCTGAAATTCTCCCTTAGATATAGAAAATCCTTTGGTTTGTGCCTTAGTAAAAAACGGCATTAAGCAAATCAATAATATCCCGAGCTTAAATAGTACCTTCTTCATTTTTTTAATAATTAATCAATTAAAATTTCATCGACAAACAACCAAGAGCTTTCTCCTTTTGGACTTTTCTTTAAGTTGCCTGCAATAACTTTCACAAAACGTGCATTTTGTTTTTGGAAATTGATTTTGAAATCTTTCAATTCTGGAACAGCATTTAACGCATATGGGCGCATAATTTTCCCTACCTGAGTGTATTTAATTCCATCTGTAGAAATCAAGACTTTAACTTGAATTGGGAAATTAACTCCTGCTCCTTGACTTTCTAAAGCTCCAACTTTTACTTGCTCGATACTTTCTACTTTTTCTAAGTCGATAACCAATTCCATATCGTTAACTAACCAAGCCTGCCATTGTCCGTCATGGAAATTTTTACTTCCTCTGATCGTATTTACCATTGTATTGGCATCGCCTTTATAATTCGAATTGTAAGGGGTCAAGTATTTCACTTTTTTCGAAAATGCTTTATGGAAAACAATCGTATCTGTATATGTTTTTCCCACTGGCTTGTCGTCTTGAAATAAAGAAGCTTTTAAAACCGTCGTTTCTTTTATTGCAATTGGGCTTGTATATTTTATCGCATGGTGATCAATGCTCTGGTTTCCTAAAACATAACGAATGTCCGGACTAGGAAACTCGTTTTTTAATTCAACTTTGATTTGTTTATTAGCTAAATCTGCTGTAGAAGAAGCCGTTACCAAATAAGCGCTTTTAGCATAATTGATTCCTAAATAATCGTAACGTTTTAATAATGAAAACAATCTCGTTGTAAAATCATTCCAATTGCGTTTCTCTTTCGGACTCCATAAAGTTTCTGATAATGCCGCTAATCTTGGGAAAATCATGTATTCTGAATCTTTTGGCAGCGCTAAATGTTCTGCCCACAAATTCGCTTGTCCTCCTAAAACGTGTCCCGCTTCCTGAGGTGTCATTGTTGAAACTACAGGATCAAATTTGTACACTTCACTTAACGGATTATAAGCGTCAAAAGCTAAAGGTTCTTCGTTTTGCGGACCTTGATAAAAGTTAAAATAGCAAGGAGATTCTGGCGTCATAATTACGTCATGACCTTGATCTGCAGCTTCAATTCCGCCTTTCATTCCTCTCCAGCTCATTACCGTTGCATCTGGAGCCAAACCGCCTTCTAAAATTTCATCCCAGCCGATAACTCGTTTTCCTTTTGAGTTGATGTATTTTTCCATACGTTTTACAAAGTAGCTTTGCAACTCGTTGACATCTTTTAATTTCTCGTCTTTGATTCTTTTTTGGCAATGCGGACATTTTGCCCAATTGGTTTTCGTCGCCTCATCACCGCCAATATGAATATATTTTGAAGGGAAAATCGTGATTACTTCATCAATTACATTTTGCAAAAATTCAAACGTAGTTTCTTTTCCTGCACAATAGATATCAGTTAAAGGCCAAACCCCGCCTGACGGAACACCAATTCTCTGATTAAAGCAAGCCAATTCTGGATAAGCTGCAATGGCACTGCTTACGTGCGCCGGCATTTCGATTTCAGGAATAATTTCAATTCCTTTTGTCGAAGCATATTTTACAATTTCTCTTAATTCATCTTGCGTAAAGAAGCCGCCGTAGGTTCCTTTTTCGTCAGGATTTGTCGTTAGTCTCGCATTCCAGCTAGTGTTTTCTTTATCAACTCTCCATGCTCCAACTTCAGTTAGTTTTGGATATTTTTTAATTTCAATTCTCCAACCTTGATCGTCAACCAAATGCAAATGTAAAACGTTCATTTTATGCATTGCCAAACGATCGATTGTCGCTAAAATGTAATTTTTATCAAAGAAATGACGAGATAAATCCAACATTAAACCTCTCCACTTAAAACGTGGTTCGTCGTTAATTGTTAAACTTGGAATCTGCCACTTTGCAGAAGTGATTGCATATTTGCTTTCAATCGCTTCAGGAAGTAATTGCCTAACACTTTCTAATCCATATAGAAAACCAACATTTCCTTTTGCAGAAATAACAATACTCGTCGGATTTACATCTAAAACGTAAGCTTCATTTTTTAAATTAGGATCTACTTTAAACTGCACAAAATTGCTTACTGGAGCTTTAGTTGTCGTTTCTGGTTTCCATCCCGCAGCCACTTCAAATTTAGAAGCTAAAGCATTTGCAGCATCTCTTTGGAAATCGCCGTTTACTACAAACTTAGTATCTTTTGTAAATTCAAAAACACCAGTTTTAATAAAAGTCTGACTCGGTTTCGGAATAATGTTAATATCACTTTCTGTATAAACTTTCTGTGCATGAGCCGAGAAAATTGAAGTGATTAGGGTTAATAGGAATAATAATTTTTTCATTCTTTGTTTTTTGGTTTCTCTAATTGTTTGTTCAAACATTTAAAGATGTAGTTTTTAGGTTTAGTTTGTCATTTCGATCCCGAGGCTTCGGGATCGAAATGACAAATATTGCGTTTAATCTCTTTAACGGATTAATATTATTTATCCCAAGCCATTTTAAATTTCGCGTCTTCCATTCTGTGGCCTTTTACGTCATCAGAAACGGCGTAATTGAATCCTGATCTTAAACTGTAACCCGCATATTCTCCGTTTTTATTCAAAGCAATAAAACCGACTTGCAGGTATTCCATGTCTTTGTGGTTTTTATGTTTGTTGTAAATACGTTCTGTAATTTCTTTACAAGCATCGTAAGGCGATTTTCCCTGACGCATTAGTTCTACAACCATTGCACTTCCTGCAGTTCTAATTACGGCTTCGCCTAAACCAGTTGCTGCAGCTGCTCCTACTTCGTTATCCAAGAAAAGACCCGCGCCGATTATTGGGGAGTCACCGACGCGTCCGTGCATTTTCCAAGCTGCACCGCTCGTGGTACATCCGCCAGAAAGATTGCCTTCTTGGTCTAACATTAGCATACTGATGGTATCGTGATTTTCTATATTAATAACTGGTTTGTATTTAGAATCTTCCAGCCATTTTTTCCAGTCTTTTTCAGATTCTGGAGTCAATAAATTTTCTTCTTTAAAGCCTTCAGATAACGCAAATTGCAACGCTCCCTGCCCTGCTAACATCACGTGAGGCGTATTTTGCAATACTCTTTTCGCAACAGAAATAGGGTGTTTGATTCCTTGCAGAAAGCAAACAGAACCGCAGTTGCTGTTATGATCCATAATACAGGCATCAAGGGTAACTTTTCCTTCACGGTCTGGATATCCTCCATAACCCACACTGCGAACATTCGGATCGGCTTCAGGTATTTTCATTCCAGCTTCGATGGCATCTAAAGCTGATTTTCCTTCTTTTAAATTTTTCCAAGATTCTTTATTAGCAGGCAGACCATGATTCCATGTCGAGATGATGATCGGTTTGGTCTGTTTTTTTTCTTTTGATTCAGCTTCTGGTTCATTTTCGTGATTTGCAGCAAATCCGCTTACGCCCAAAACAGAACTTATGGCTAAAGTGCCTAAAGTTGTTTTCTTGATAAAATCTCTTCTATTTGACATGTGTTTCATTTTTGGTTCAACTCTAAGAAACTAAGTTTTCTTAATGTTGCTAAATTAATCAGTAATAATTTTTAATCCCAGTAAAATCGACTATAACGAATCTTTTACCGACTTAATTGTTTTTAAATTACTCTCTGATAAAGCATTTCCGTCAAAAAATGAAACTCCTGTTGCGCCATTTTTCTTCGCTTCTAGAATCGCTTCTTTCAATTCGGCATCCGATTTTAATCCTGGAATGTAGATTCCTGTATTTACTTTAGTTGGTTTTCCTTCTAGATCTGCAACGCCTTGTTTGGTTGCATAACCTACCCAGTCAATTTCTTCATCATAAAAACTATGATAAATCATTGGATACACTTCATCAATATTCCATTTATCCCAACGCTGGCGCACCATATGATCTGCCATTTCTGGATAAGGAAATACTGCTGCCGTTAATTTTTTATTGTATTTGTGAGCAATTTTGTATGCATCGTCAACCACAGCTTTTACCGCATTTAATCTGAAATTTTTCCATTCCATATCAATTGAAGTATTGTGGCTGTTTTTTGGATTTTTATGATGTTCTTTTTCGAATTTGCTTACGCAGGCATCACAATAACAGAAATCAAATTGTGGTAACTCTGTATCTTGAACCAAATTGTATTTTGGTAATAAACTGATTGGCAGGAAAATATCTGGAAAGCGAATGTAGTCTAAATGTACACTTTCTATTCCTTCTACTTTTGCTAAACCTTCAACCAAGCCTAAGACGTGGTTTCTAGATTCTTCTTTAGTTGGGCAAAGCCATTGGTAATAATCTACATACGGACGATTATCAAAACAAGATTTTCCTTCTTTACTTACTTGATACCAATCTGGATGCTGTAACGCTACAGAGTCATTCGGGCGGTTCATTGCCATGATCCAAGCGTGTACTTTTAGTCCTTCTTTTGCTGCAAGCGGAACTAATCTTGCTAATAGTTTCGGATCTGTTTGCGTGTTAATTAAAACTTCATCGATTCCGCCGTCTTTGTATTTTTTGAATTCTTTCGAATAATCTGCATCCGATTTTTTAGCGTCAGCAGTTGTCCAGACTCCAAAAATGAATTTTCCGTTTTCGGAGTCTTTATTCTCTTTTTGTCCGCAAGAGAATAAACTCATCGAAAGTGCAAGAACTAAAACTTTTGATAGTTTTTGCAACTTACTCGTTCGTAATAATTTTACCATCTTCTTTAATTATTAAGGTTTTGTTTGAAAAAGGACTTTTTACCAAGATATTAAATCCTGATGAATGATTTTCTAAAATTGGCTTTAAAGTCTTTCCGTCAACCACTATATTTTTTTTACTGATATTCTGAAGGGATTTTGCCCAAGATTTATTCTTTTCGAAATATCTTTTTTGAGCTCTATATAAAGTATACAGTTCCCATTTTACTTTTTCTTCCTGCGGAATTACAAATTTGTCTTCGCTTTCTTTTGAAGAAAAGTATACATAAGCCCATTTTTCGGGCTCATGCATATTGATGACTCCCATAGGCGACCAAACCCAATTGTATTCTGGGAGAAACTTTCCTTCTGTATCTTTTTTTCGTTCGTACTTTCCGTTAACAACAGAATGCTGCCAATTTACTCGAGAGAAATTGACTTTCCAAAATTTATCTTTAGGAACAATATTATCATGATAAGATGTTTTATAAACCGACCATGGAATGGCAATTTCTAATGTCCAGCCTTTATCAATATCTGATGCATTATTTAAAGTTCCATCTACTTTAACAGCCGATTTTAAACCATCGATATTCCAATCGTTTAAAACGGTATTTTTTTCGCGGTAGGGTTTATTTATAAATAAATCCCAAGCGGTGTTTAATGCATTTATTTCCAATTCATAATAATTTTGAGTATCATTATCTGGATCAATAAAAACCTCAAAATCATTATTATAAAAAATAATTGTATCGCGTTGTCTAAGATTTGCCCAAACATGAGGCTCTTCCATCTTAGCCAGAATATAGTAGTAATTATCGTCCCAGAGCATTTTAACCTGAGTTTTGTATTTTGGAGTTTCAACACCTTCTATGTCGACAAAAGGTGTTGTCCAAGCTGCTTTTTCCCAAGCTTTATCTGCTTCATCGCCGTCAATAACAATTTCTTTTGACGTTTTATACGCAATATAACTTTTTGGTGTAACCTCTTTTTCAGATTGCGAATACCCTATCAAACCAACAAAAAAAACGGCAAGGGACAATAATTTACCTCTACTATGCATCTTTATATTATAAACTATTATCTTTTGTAAACTGAATTACTTCACTTAATTTTCCGAAAGCAATTGCTACGTGAGTATCGGCAGCACCGTAATAAACTGCTAATTTATCTTCTTCAAAATCGTGTAAAGCAGCACATGGGAAAACTACATTTGGTACATCTCCAACCATCTCATACGTTTCTGCAGGTCCTAATAAATAAGGTTGTGTTCTGTATTTTACTTGATCTGGAGCGTCTGTTTCTAATAATGCTGAACCCATTGCATAACGGAAACCGTTGCAGGTATTGATAACTCCGTGGTAAATCATTAACCAACCTTCGTCAGTTAAAATCGGAATTGGTCCTGCACCTACTTTTGTACACTGCCAAGCACTTTGCTCAAATGGAGATGGTTTCATCACTAATCTGTGTTCTCCCCAATATTTCATATCTGGGCTATAGCTGATCCAGATATCTCCAAAAGGAGTGTGTCCATTATCACTTGGACGGCTTAACATGGCATATTTTCCGTTGATTTTTTGCGGGAATAAAACTCCGTTTCTGTTGAATGGTAAAAAGGCATTTTCGCATTGGAAAAATTCTTTAAAATCAAAAGTATAACCAATACCAATTGTTGGTCCGTTGTAACCGTTACACCAAGTAATCCAGTAACGATCTTCGATCCAAACCACACGAGGATCGTATTTATAAGCAGATTCGATCATTTCTGTATTTCCAGATTTCATCTCAATTGGTTCGTGGTTAATGTCCCAATTGATACCATCTTTACTGAACCCAGCAAAAATATTCATCTGAACTGCTTTATTATCACATCTAAAAACCCCAGCATATCCGTCTCCAAAAGGTACAACTGCACTATTGAATATACTGTTTGAAGAAGGAATCGAATATCTGTCGATAATTGGATTCTCAGAATATCTCCACATTACATCTTTACTGTTTTCGGGTCTGTCTTGCCAAGGAATAGTACTCATTTTTTGTTTTTTTTTATTTATTAGTTTTTTTTTATTCTTTATTTAAACACATAGAATCATAGCTTTTTGGAACGTACAAAAGGCGTTTCACTTATTTTAATAAACATAGCTTTACGGACAATCTTAAGTTCCCGTAGTTGAAACTACGGGCTATGTTCAAAGCTATGTGTTAGAAACTAGTTTCTTTCTACACTCTTTTCAAAGTCAAAAAAATCTATGTTTCTATGTGTTTAAAAATATTTCAAAATTCTTACCTCTAGAATCTCGCTTTTCCCTCTATTATCTTATTTCTATTATCTTGCTTCTTGCTTCTAAAATCTCGCCTCTAAAATCTACTCTTCAATCTTCCTAACTCGGTCTAACCAAGTAAACTTCAATACTGTAGTTGTAACTAAAAAGACAACTAAAGCAACACAAGCTTTTGGATAATCTCTGATGATGAAATAAATCGGAAGCAGGATCATGCTTGACTGCCATACAATTCCGATCACACAATTCATCATATCTAGATAGAAATCATTATTTTTTTGAAAAGATTGATCTTCCGCTTTTAATTGTTTGTAAACTGGATTCCAGAATCCCCAAGGTCTAACATTGCTGTAGAAAGATTTCAGCACTTCCATATCTGTTGGATTGCTCAAGTAAGTTCCTAAAAGACAACCTAATATCGAAAATCCGAAAATTAATGGGAATAAGTAAATCGATGGCACTTGCGAAAGTTGATGTAATAACGTTCCGTCTCCAAAATTTCCTTTATTCTGATCTAAAACAAATTGAAGCGAAGCTGCAACAAGTCCGCCGACCATTCCCCAGAAATAACCCCATCCGTTGAAACGCCACCAAATCCATTTTAAGAAGTTCGCCGCAACGTAACCTCCGTACAAAGCACTTGTAATCCAAAGCGTTAAAGAGTTGATAGAATCTGCAAAGAATCCCATGAAAACTCCAAGTCCAACAACTAAGAAAGAAGAAATCTGACTTACTTTAATATAGTGCTGATTTGAAGCAACTGGTTTGAAGTATTTTTTATAAATATCATTTACGATATATGCAGGACCAGCATTTACGAAAGCTGAGAATCCAGACATAAAAGCAGCTAATAAACCTGCTAGAAGAATTCCTTTAATTCCAACTGGGATATAAAGATTCACCACTTTTGGCATTAATAATTCTAAATCTGCTCCCGTAAGATTAACATTTGCGTTTAATTCTGGCGCAAGATTTACCAATGCAATAACCACAATTCCAGTGATTAATAAATATCTCGGAATAAATAAAATCAAGTTGGTAAAACCACTCATGTAAGCTGCTTCTTTTACTGATTTTGTAGAAAGAACACGCTGTAAATCGTAACTTGGAGTTGGACCTGCGACACTTGCAAAGAATCCTTTGAAAAGCGTCATTCCGATGAAAGCACCAAACATTTTATAACCTTCTGTATCAATTAATCTGTTGAAAGTTTCAAATTTATCGCCCCATTGTGTTTCAAATTCCCATCCGAAGAAGACATTTTTCCATTCTGGAGTAATTACAGAATTGATTTGAATATCAGTATAATTAATGAATGCGTAACCAGCAATTAGAACACCTGCAACAATCATAATGATATATTGGACCACTTCTGTTGCCACTACTGAAAACATTCCGCCTTTTACGGTATAAATCGTAGTTAAGAAAATGATTAACAATGCATAAGCTTGTTCTGATGTTAAGAAAACACCACCGTTCATGTGAACTGTTAAATCCCAAGGAAGAATAATGGTTACAAATTTTCCAATTCCAACGAAGAAATAAGCGATGAAACCAATCGTAGAAATAATAGCAAAAATGGCTACAATAATATGAGAAGCTTTTCCTGCTTTATCGCTTCCAAAACGAGTTAAAATCCATTCAGAACCCGTCATTACTTTCGATCTTCTAATCCAGACTGCGAGGAACATCATGACGAAAATCTGATTCCAAATCGGCCAAAGCCACATAAACATGAAACTTTTTACGCCATATAAAAATAAAACTCCAATCATCCAGGAAGTTCCTGAAACATCAAACATTCCTGAGCCATTGCTCAATCCTAAAAAATACCATTTGATAGATTTCCCGCCAAGGAAATAATCGTCAAGCCCTTTTGATGCTTTTCTTGAAATCCAGATTCCTATACCGACCGACATTACGATATAGATTAAAATGATTGATACGTCTATAATGTTCATTAAATATTTATTTTGAATTAGTTAGTCAAACCCCAGTTTTTGTTTGGCTGTGCTCCCATTGTAAAATGAAGCACACCGCCTTGCAGCATTTCTTGGTGAGAGATTGCTGTTTTATTAAATGCTTTTCCGTTTAAAGTAGCCGATTGGATATAAAAATTTTTGTTGGAAACATTCTCTGCTTCAATTACAAAAGTTTTTCCGTTTGGAAGATTTAAAGTTGATTTCTCGAAAATCGGACTTCCAATTTCGTATTCACCAGAAGCTGGATTCATTGGGTATAATCCCATTGAGCTGAATACATACCAAGCCGACATTTGTCCGCAGTCTTCGTTTCCGCTTAGACCATTTGCAGTCGTATTATATTGTGTGTCCAAAATATGACGCACCCAATATTGCGTTCTCCAAGGCTGACCAGCGTGATTAAACATATAAGCAATGTGATGGCTTGGCTCGTTTCCGTGTGCATACTGCCCAATCAAACCAGAAATATCTGCTGAAACATTGTTTCCAGTAATTTCAGAACTTTCTGTAAATAATTGTTCTAATCGTTTTGTGAAAGTGGCATTTCCGCCATGAAGCTTAATAAAATTGTCAACATTATGAGGTACAAACCAGCTGTGCTGCCAAGCATTTCCTTCTGTATAATCAGTATGTTCTCTGTGATTTGAATGTTTTGGGTCGAAAGGTTCGTTCCAAGATTTTCCATCTTCCGATTTTCCTCTCATAAAACCAGATTTCGCATCAAATAAATATTCGTAAGCTTTTGCACGTTTGGAGAAAAACTCATAATCAGCTGTTTTTCCTAGAGCTTTAGCCATTTGCGCCACGCACCAATCGTCGTAAGCATATTCTAAAGTAATGGTAACCGATTCGTCTAATAAATTATAAGGAATGTAACCGTATTTTTTGTAGAAATTTAAGCCGCGTTCATCCTGCATCATTGTGGCTTTCATTGCTTCAAAAGCTTTTTCCGCATCAAAACCTTTAATACCTTTTAAATAAGCATCTGTAATAACTGGAATAGAGTGATATCCTGTCATTGTATTGGTTTCATTAGCATACAAAGTCCAAACTGGCAATATTTTTTTGGTTTCGTAATACGCTAACATTGAGTTAACCATATCTGAAACTCTATTTGGATCTAAAATAGTAAGGAGCGGATTTTCAGCTCTAAACGTATCCCAAAGTGATAAAGTAGAATAAGCGGTATAATTTTTTGAAGTTACAATTTTGTTATCTTCAGTTCTAAACTGTCCGTTTTTATCGCTGTACGTAACTGGTGCAACTTGAGCGTGATACAAAGCGCTGTAGAAAATAGTTTTTAAAGAATCAATTGGAGTTTCTACAGAAATTTTGCTTAAAGCTTTATTCCAAACTGCAGAAGCATCTGTTTTTACTTTTTCAAATTCCTGATCTTTATCTAAATTGTCTTTCGCATTAGCAATACTCACTGAAGAAAGTGCCACTTTTACTCCTAATTCTTTAGAATTTTTAGGATCAAAGAATAATTGCAGCGCAGTATTTTCTCCTTCAGCATTTTTAGCATTCACTACCTTTTTATCAGCCGTAATAATAGATTCGGTGATTGGTTTTGAAAATTTAGCCACAAAAAATACTTTCTGATTTTTTGCCCAGCCTGTACTGTAACGGTAACCGCTGATGGTATTGGCATCTTCAATTGTAATAGAAGTTTTTACCGCTTTGTCCCAATTAATAGCGAAACCAAGATCTACAATAACTGATTGTGTATTGGTATCATTAAAAGTATATTTATGGTATGCGGTTCTTTGCGTAGACGTTAATTCTACATTGATTTTAGGATCTTCAAGAAAAACTTGGTAATAACCCGGTACTGCTTTTTCGTTAACATGATTATATTTTGATTTATACGGAAGGAAATCGCGTGAAGCGGCTTTGGCGGTTAAGTCTAACTTTTTGTTTGTCGGCATAAATAAAATATCTGCCAAATCACCGATTCCTGTTCCGCTTAAGTGTAAGTGACTAAATCCAGAAACTATAGAGTCAGAATAATGATAGCCTGAGCACCAGTCCCAGCTTGAAATTCCATTATCGGGACTCACTTGTAACATCCCAAAAGGAACCGTTGCGCCTGGATACGTATGTCCGTGACCTCCAGTACCTATGAAAGGATCTACATAATTTGCTGCAAAACTTTGCTGATGTTTATTTTTATCTACATTTATTTTGCAACTTGCAATAAAAATTACCGTCAGAGAAAGCAGAGTAATTTTCCTCATATCAAAACAATATTAATTTAACTTTAAATTTAGATAAATTCAACTTTTACCAAAATAAATTTAGACGGACGACATTTAAACAGCTCTAAACATCAAAAAAAAGCAACAAACGACATTTTAAATTACCACTATGATTTTCAACTCAAGCAAGCTTTACACTTTACCTATACGCTATCATGTTTACTTTTGGCTCACGTATTTTTTGTTCAATACACTGC
The DNA here is from genome assembly GCF_001429295.1 of Flavobacterium sp. Root935. Lineage (GTDB taxonomy): Bacteria > Bacteroidota > Bacteroidia > Flavobacteriales > Flavobacteriaceae > Flavobacterium. Next base: position 92,665 of record NZ_LMJL01000008.1, read on the forward strand.
GCTGGGGAAGCTATTTTAACGATTACGTATATTCTTTAAAAACTACTTTACTTGGTTTTCCTATTCACATGGCATTATGTTATCTGAATATTTTGGTTTTGATGCCTCATTTGGTCTATCGCAAGAAATATGTCCTATATATTATAACTGTACTTTCGGCGATATTTGTCATGGTTGTTCTAAAATTTAATTTGACTTATTTGCTGATTACGCATGACGTTTGGCCAGAAGGTCCGCAAACCATCAATACACTTACGCTAAATTATACGATAGATATGATGATGGGTGAATTATATGTGATGACTTTTGTAACAGCTATTAAAATCACGCTTGATCTTTTACAAGAACAAAAACGTGTCACCGATCTGGAAAAATCGCAGCTGGAAACAGAATTATTATTTTTAAAATCTCAGATTTCACCTCACTTTTTCTTTAATACCTTGAATAATATTTATTCGCTTTCTGTAGAAAAATCAAATAAAACGCCTAAGATAGTTTTAAAGCTCTCTGAATTAATGCGTTACATGCTTTATGAAACAAAAGAAAAAAAACAGTCATTAGAGAACGAAATTCTATGTATTCAAAATTATCTTGATTTAGAGAGAATTAGAAACGGAGAAAGACTAGAAGTTAATATGTACATTTCGGGAGATATACATGATAAAGAAATTTCACCCGTTCTATTATTGACTTTTGTTGAAAATGCTTTTAAACATGGCGTTAATAAAAATACCGGAAATGTTGTTATCGATATTAATTTTAAGGTAAAAGGCGATTTCTTATACTTCAGTATTTCAAACCCAATGCCCGAAATTACCGTACATAAAGATAATTTTAACAAGGCAAGTGGTATAGGTATTGAAAACGTCAAAAAAAGACTTGAATTAGGATATAATAAAAGTGACTATAAGCTTTCATTTAAAAATAAAAAGAATATTTTTGTCGTTAAACTAGTCATAAAAGTCACGTAGCCTCGCTTTTAGCTATTTCGAAAACTATACCTACAAAAAAACCATATCGGCCTAAAATAATATTTACAAATGAAAATAAAGTGTTTAATTATCGATGATGAGCCATTGGCAATAAACGTTATTAAAAGTTATATTGAACAGATTGAAGATTTAGAACTCATTAATACCTTTAGTAATTCTATTGAAGGGTTAAATTTCTTGAAAAACAATACTATTGATGTAATTTTTCTTGACATTAATATGCCTGTGTTAGACGGTATAAATTTTATCAAAAGTTTAGAAAACCCGCCTCTGCTTATTATCACGAGCGCTTATGATCAATTTGCAATTGAAACTTACGAGCTGGATGTTTTAGATTATCTGGTAAAACCAATTGAGTTTCCTAGATTAATGAAAGCCGTAAACAAAATCAACAAACGACTTAATAATACCAGTAAAATTCCGCAGGAAAATAGTAAAGAAAACCCTTTCATCTTCGTTAAAATCGACAAGAAAAAAATGAAGAAGATTTTCTTGAACGAAATTTTAGTCATCGAAAGCTTAAAAGATTATTTAAAAATAAGCACAACCTCTGGAAAGTTCATTATTCACAGCACTTTATCAGATTTTACGAGTTTATTGCCCGAAAGAGATTTCATCAGAATCCACAGATCTTACACGATCGCAATTGACAAAATTGATGCTGTAGAAGGAAATAGCATTGAAATTGAAGGACTTAGATACGTTATCGGAAGATCTTATATAGACGAAGTAAAGCAGAAAATTTTGAATTCTTCCATTTAGGGTTTTACCGCAAAGGCGCAAAGATTTACGCAAAGTTCGCTAAGTTTTTTTTAGTTTATATTTTAAAAAAGGATTATAAAAAAGTTCGCAAAGCTTAAAGAATAAGCTTTGCGAACTTTTTTATCTATTTTCATTTAGAAAAAAACCCTTTGTGAGCTTTGCGTAAATCTTTGCGCTCTTTGCGGTTAAAAAAACTTCGCGGTTAAAAAAAACTCTGCAGTAAAAAAACACAAAACGAGTAAAAAACGAAAATGCGGCCAACCACGACCGCATTTTCTCTCAATTATAGGTAACTAACCAAAATAAACCATGAAATAGTCTATTATCTTTATTGCTGGAAAAACCATTAGAAATGATAACGTTTAAACGCTTCGATAGCCGAATAATCTGCTAATCCTAAGTTGTGATATTTTTCTGCAGTCAATCTATTTCTGTCTTCAACTCGCACCCAAAACTCCCTGCTGTCATCACCTTGAAACATAACCCCGTCTTTTTGAGATTGGTGATAAAAAATTGCATGTCGTTTCTTTAAAACCTGGTCAGGACTCATTGGTACTGCCATGTCAATTTGGTACGATTCCCATTCATGCCATGCGCCTCTGTAAAGCCAAACCCAGCAGTCGTCCATAAAACTTTTGTGTTTTAATCTTTTTAAAGCTTCAAACAAACTGTCTAAACAAACTTTATGAGTTCCGTGCGGATCTGCCAAATCTCCGGCGGCATAAATTTGATGCGGTTTTATTCTTTCAATAATATCACACATAATGTCGATATCTGCATCCGAAAGATTATTCTTTTTCACTGTTCCTGTTTCGTAAAAAGGAAGATCTAAAAAGTTAACATTTGAATCTGGCAAACCAATGTAACGAGTTGCCCCAAAAGATTCGCTTCTTCTTATTAATCCTTTTAATTTTCTAACCTCAGGAGAATCAATTTCATTTCCAGTTCTATTTTGAAGGAAATCAACAATTTCATCCGAAACAGCAGAATCTGGATTTAATGCTTTTGAAATTTCTGCAAATTTTAGAGCTTCCTCATTCGAAACCGCTATATTTCCAGAAGTCTGATACGCAATATGAACTTCATGTCCCTGCTCTACCAAACGGTCAAATGTTCCTCCCATCGAAATCACATCATCATCCGGATGTGGACTGAAAATAATTACTCTTTTCTTTTCAGGAGTTGAACGTTCTGGTCTATAGGTATCATCTGCATTTGGTTTTCCTCCCGGCCATCCTGTAATGGTTTGCTGCATTTTATTAAACATCTTAATGTTCAAATCATATGCAGTACCTTCTTCCGTCAAAAGACTCGACATACCGTTGTCGTTATAATCTTTATCTGTTAGTTTTAGGAAAGGTTTCTTCGTCAACTCACTTAACCAGGCCACCGCTTTTAATTTTAATTCATCTGTCCAAACACAAGACTTAACCAGCCAAGGCGTTTTTACTCTTGTAAGTTCAGATGAAGCTTCTGTATCTAGAACAAATGTTGTGTTGTTATGCTCTTGTAAATACGTAGCTGGCACTTGCGAAGAAACCTCGCCTTCAATTGTATTTTTTATAATTCCTGCTTTACTGATTCCCCATCCTAGTAAAACGATTCTTTTTGCATTTCTAACGGTTCCAATTCCCATTGTAATGGCTTTTCTGGGAACATTGTCAATTCCTAAAAAAGAAGAGGCCGCATCGACACGTGTCAAATGATCCAAAGTAATACTTCGGGTTCCAGAGTTTACATGCGAACCTGGTTCATTAAAACCAATATGTCCTGTTCTGCCAATTCCTAAAAGCTGAAAATCCAATCCGCCGTACGATTTAATTTTCATCTCATAATCAATACAATATTGCTGTAATTCCTCAGCACTAACCTGTCCGTCTGGAATATTGATATTTTCTGGAAGAATATTAACGTGATGAAACAAATGCTCGTGCATAAAATGATAATAACTCTGAATATCATTTTTATCCATCGGATAATATTCATCTAAATTGAAGGTCACTACGTTTGCAAAACTCAGTCCTTCTTCTTTATGTTTTCTTACAAGCTCTTCGTAAACTTTTATTGGAGAAGATCCTGTAGCTAAACCTAAAACACAAGGTTCGTTCAGCTCGTTTTTTCTCTGAATTAAATTGGCAATTTCCTGCGCGACCAATAAAGAAGCTTCCTGCGACGATTCGAAAATAACATTATGAATTTTCTCAAAACGAGTTTCTTCAAATTTTCCTGCTTCCGTAAAACCAATATCTTCTTTAATCATATCGCTGTCGCTCATTTAATTAATGTAAGATAAAAGTAGAATTAAATTGTCCTTTAGAACTAAAATTTCGACTAATAACGACTATCGTTCGGCAGAAAACAAAATAGCAAACTTCAAGTAGTTTTTAACGAGCAGAAAAAGTTATTATTCGATGATGCTGATTTCGGCAATCGAAACACTTTGCCCTTTTCCTATGCCAGCTGTTGCAGCAAATCTTAAAAATCTTGCTTTAACTGCAGCAAAACTCTTAAATTGTTCAATTGGGTTGTGTTTAATATTTGAGAATTCTCCTTCCGATTGTTTAGTCCATGTGATACTGTCTTCGCTGGTATAAAATTCATAATTCGAAATTAAATTTAAATTATTTCCAACCTGCTGTGGTATATACGTAAAGCCTTTTATTTCCATTAATTCACCCATGTCGATAATTACAGATTGAGGCAGTTTATTTTCGTCATTTCCAAAACCCCAGTCAGTATTGGCGTCGCCGTCAATAATTTTTTCAACAGTTTTAGTGTCACCGCTTGAAACCGAAATCACTTTCCATTTTTCTTTAGAAACTCCGTATTTAGCCGTTTTAACAGCACTATTAATTTTTTCTTTCGTATTTCTGGAAATGGCTTTAATTGTTACTGCTTTATTATAAGTAAAAGGAGTTTTGTATAAAGTGCTTTTTCCAGAAGGCATTTTTCCGTCTAAAGTGTAATAAACGGCATTTCCATCTTCCGATTTAATTGTCACCAAGCCATTTTTATCACGAAGAATCTGAGGTTCCTTAACAAAAGTCGGAGCATTATATGCTTGAATTGTACTGATTACAAATCCTGCTTTAGCATCCAAAATATTAACTCTAATTGCCGAAGCTGTAACACGGTCTAAACGAAGAATTCTTTTGTAACCAATTGTAGTTTCATTGGCAATCGTTTTCCATTGTCCGTCAACTTTTGCTTCAACAGAAAATGCTTTTACGCGCTGACCCAATTTTATATATTCCTGAAGTGAAATTCTATTAATTGCTGTTGGCTTTTTAAACGTAAACTCGATTGCAGCTTGCTTAACTTTGTCGTCTGTTGCCCAATATGTATTTTTATTTCCGTCAATAACATTTTGAGGTCCGAAATTAGAATCGACTGCTCTTATGTTTGAAGCTTGAACTTTAGAACCAGCCAATAATTCTGTTTTGAAATCGGCTTTTATTGTTGCAACCAATTCCTTTAATCTCTCTTCATCATTTTCATGAACCAAACCACGTCTGTCAACTGGAAGATTCAATAACAAAGTCGCATTTCTTCCAATTGATTCATAATAAATATCAACCATTTCGTCAAGCGAACGAACTTTATCGTCTTCAACGGAATGGTAAAACCATCCTGGTCTGATCGAAACATCGGCTTCACCAGGAACCCATTTTTCGCCATCTTCATGTCCAGACATAAATTCGCTGTAATGGACTTTTCCAGCCAATTCATCTTTCTGACGTAATAACGACCAATTGGTTTTTCCGGCACGTCCTTCTTCATTCCCAATCCATCTTGCTTCTGATGGTCCAACTCCCCAAACCAAAGTTTTTGGAGCGATATCGTAAATCATTTTATAAGTTTCATCCCAATTATAATAAGTAAGCGAATTGATTTTTCTGGTTTCATTGGCGCCTCCGTAATAACCATCACCGCCATTTGCACCGTCAAACCACATTTCGAAAACATCTCCGTAATTTGTCAATAATTCTTTTAATTGATTTCTAAAATACGTTATATATTCAGGTTTTCCGTATTGCGGATGATTTCTGTCCCAAGGCGAAAGATATAATCCTAATTTCAAATCGTATTCTTTACAGGCTTCAGCCAATTCTTTTACCAAATCTCCTTTTCCATTTTCCCAAGGTGAATTCTTAACCGAGCGTTCTGTATAAGCTGATGGCCATAAACAAAAACCGTCGTGATGTTTGGCTACCAAAATAATTCCTTTCATTCCAGCCTCTTTTACCACGCGCGCCCACTGGCGAACGTCTAATTGTGACGGATTAAAAAGTTCTGGCGATTCGTCTCCGTAACCCCATTCTTTATTGGTAAAAGTGTTTAATGAAAAGTGTACAAAAGCATAAAATTCCATTTCCTGCCAGTCAATTTGTTTTTGCGTCGGAAGCGGTCCAAAAGGCTTTGGAGCATTGGCCAATTCCTGACTCGAAACATTAGAAATTACACCCAAAAGACATAAGGAAAGGAATATTTTTTTCATTGCTGATCTGCTTTAAAATGGTCTATAAAGCATAAATGTAGTATAAATTGATTTTCTCATCTACAGAATTTCGACCAACAACAAATTTAAAAGTGTTTTGGTTTTGAATGTATATTTAAAATATGATTTGACTTGAAAGAGTTTAATCTTCCATCTCAAAATAAAAATCAAAATAGCGGAAACAACAAACGCAAGCAAAACAAACAATCTGTTTATCATTGTAATTGAAAAACCTAACTTTGTGGCATCTATAAATGGATATGAAAAAAAACGTATATGTACCATTGGTTAAAAGGCCAAAGCACAATAATTTTTTACAATATTCTCTTTTGATTTTGGCTTTCTATAATCGTTTTTTCAAGACGTGATTGTCTCGTTTTTTCCTGCTTGGCACTCATAATCCAATGGATCATTACTTTTTTGTATGAAGGCGCTTGTTTCTCAAAAAATTCCCAAGCTATTTTATTACTTTTAAACTCTTTCTCATAAGCTTCATCCAGCGGAACGGGTTCTTTTTCGTGTGAATAGATTTTAGATTTACTTTCCGTTCTAAAACTAAATGCTTTTAATCCGGCATCTGTCATAAGTCCTACTTTGGTTAAATCTTCCATCTTTTGAATATTAATCGCGCTCCAAATGCTGGAAGGCTTTCTGGGAGTAAAACGGATGGTATAACTATCTTGATCTATAGATTTCCGAACGCCATCGATCCACCCAAAACAAAGCGCCTGATCTACAGATTCTGACCAGCTCATAGATGGCTTTTTGCTGTTAACTTTGTAAAAACCGACCAAAAGTTCTTTCTCTTTTTGGTGATTTTTCTCTAGCCATTTTCTAAATTCGGATTGATTTGCGAAGAAAGTTGGTGTCATTATTTTTTTTTATAAATGTACAAAGAATCACACAATCCCGATAGCTATCTGAAGCAGAGGCGCTAAGTTAATTTAAAGAATAAAACCATATATGTTATCTTAATTAAGAGGAAACTTAAAATAACATATATGGTTCAAAATTACTAATGCAATATTTTAATTTTTATTAAATAATTCTTTAAATTCGATCGGACTTGTATTTGTCTTTTTCTTGAAAAGTTTATTAAATGACTGCGGATGTTCAAAACCTAATTTATAAGCGATCTCTGAAACCGAAAAAGTTCCTTTGGCAATGTATTCTTTAGCTTTTTCTATTAATTTGTCATGAATAAACTGTTGTGTATTTTGTCCCGAAGTACTTCGTAATAAATCGCTCAAATATCTGGAGGACAACTGCAATTCGTCTGCAACATATTGAACCGTTGGCAAACCATTTTCTTGTGGTTTTTCGCTATTAAAATAATCTTCTAATAAATTTTCCAGTTTAGAAAGCACATCATTATTAACCGCTTTTCGGGTTATAAATTGTCGATTGTAAAATCGATTACTGTAATTCAGCAAAAGTTCTATTTGCGAGATAATAACATCCTGACTAAAATGATCGATTCGTTCGTTCAGTTCATTCTGAATATTTATAAAAACGCCTAAAATTGTCTCTTTTTCTTTTTCTGAAAGATATAAAGCTTCGGCAGCCGAATAAGAGAAAAATCCATATTTTTTAATATTTTCATTTAAAGAATATGGACGAAAAAAATCTGGATGAATATTTAATGACATACCGCTGTAATCGGCTTCTTCTTCCTGCATTTTCAAAACTTGCCCCGGAGAAACAAACGACATTCCGCCTTCTTCAAAATCGTAAAAACCATGTCCGTAACGCAGTTTTCCTGTAAAATTTGTCTTGAAAGATATCTTATAAAAATCCAAAACAATTCCATTTTCAAAATCTGTGGGCTCAAATACGGCTTCGCCATAATTCAAAATGCTAATTAGCGGATGCAATGGTTTCGGTTGTCCCATTGCTTTATGCAACTCCGAAATGGTATTGAATATTCTGGGTTGGTTTTTCATTTTCATGGATGAATGTACAGCTTAAAACGCTGAATATTTTACAAATTTACAAAATGTTCGACTGGCGCAATGTTCCAGCTCACAGTACTTTGATCGATCATATCATGTACGGGCGAATCTCTCAATTCAGTCATTAATTTATGCATTGCACTTGTACCATCTTCTTCGCTGTCCCAAACCAGCATATCATACACGACATCTTTCTTTAATTCGAAAATAGTTCGGGAACGAAATCCTTTTTGGCGTTTCAAAAATGCATCAATTGCAGCATTAGCTTCAATAAACTGTTTTGTTGTAAATCCTTTCAATTTAAAGGTAGTCAATTCTATAGCTTGATTTTTCATCTGATCTAAAATTAAAAAGTAAACATTGTTTTGATACTTTTCACCTGATTTTCAGCTCCCAAACTTAAGCGCTCATTGTATAATGCGTTGGCATCATTTCCGGCAATATAACGTAATTGATTCTTATTATCTGTCGCAGCTTCGTAGATAATTTGAGCGACATCTTCGGCTTTTGTATAATTTTCTAATTGTTCTGCGCTATACCCTTTACTCACTTCAAAAGTTAGTTTTTCATATGCTTCGTGTTGTGCAACTTCCATAGATCGTATGGCAAAATCTGTTTTCATGCCGCCTGGAGCCACAACTTTTACTTGTATTCCAAACTGGACTAATTCTGATGCCAGACTTTCTGAAAATCCATCTACGGCAAACTTTGTTGCGCTATAAATCGAACAAGTAGGAAAACCCATTAATCCGAAAGTAGAAGTAATATTAATGAATGTACCGCTTTTTTTCTCTCGGAAGTGAGATACAAAAGCTTTTGAAACTCGAATAACCCCAAATAAATTAGTCACGATCTGACGTTCGATTTGATGATTTTCTAAAGATTCTAAAGCGCCAATTAAACCATAACCAGCATTATTTAAAACTACATCGATCGAATAATTTTCTGTAATACTTTTAATCGTAGAATCAATTTGCTCTGAATTTGTCACGTCTAACGGAAGTACAATCACATTTTCTAATTGATTTAATTCTGTTTCCTTTTCTGGATTACGCATGGTCGCAATTACCTGCCAGCCTTTGCTTTGAAATAATTTTGCTGTAGATTTTCCTAATCCTGTTGAAGCTCCTGTAATAAAAATTGTCTTTTGCATTTTTAATTATTTTAAAATTATAATGCAAAGATCAGCCGAAGTATAAAGGTGTTTGTAGCCGTTTTGGAAGATCTATTAGCCAAAATGACGGATACTAAAAAACTCCATTATTTCTAATGGAGTTTTGGTTATAAATTCTCTTTCGTCAATCGATCCAGCTCTTTCAACAATGTTGGAATTCTAAATTCTCCTGACATACTTTTTACTTTTTGAACTGCATCATCCAGTTCAATACCAATTGCCGTAACGTATAAGGGTTTCTGGCTGTCACCTCTTAATATCCCGACTTTATCTTTTTCAATCGATGCAAAATTTGTTTTGGCAACGCCAATAATCGGAATTTCTTTATTAAGCCTTTCGTATAAATGTCCGCCTAAACCATATTTTTTATCATCATCTAAATAAACAAAACTATCCACTATTATAACATCAACTTTTGCTAGATCTATTTGATTTAATAAACTTAAAATACAGGGAAGTTCTCTTCTGTAAAACTCACCAGGAATATATTCTTCTACATTTTCTATTATTTCGGTGTGAATTTTAAAGTTTTTACTTTCATTCCATTCTTCAAATTCCAAACAAACTGTTTTGGCTTTTCCGTCAAAATAGTAAGTATCAAATGCTAATATCATAGTGTTTTATTTCTTATCAAAGATGCTAATATAAGACAAAATCTACTTTGTAACTTCATACAAAAAACTCCATTATTTCTAATGGAGTTTACTGATTTTTTAAATTTAGATCTAAATATTTCGCTCCCATGGAGCTTGTGATAATCTTGTTAATTCTTTTCTATAAATATTTCGCTCTTACAGAGCTGAAAAACTATTTAATTGCATAACAAACACAATAGGAGCTTAATTTATAGAATTTCTAAATTTTAATTTTAGATTCAAATATTTCGCTCCCATGGAGCTCTTATAAATTCGAAAATTCTTTTCTATAAATATTTCGCTCTTCCAGATCTGAAAACTATTTAATTCTTTAGAACAAGCTCCAGCGGAGCGAAATATTTATAGAAAACGGTAAAAATCACGAAAAAAGCCCCAGCGGGGCGAAATATAAATTCAACGATCAATTAATCTTTATATCAATCGACGAAACTGGAATTCCATTTCCTGTCGTCGCCTTCAACTGAATATTTTCTTTTTTTCCGTTTGATTGAATAATCGCAATACATTTACCATTAAACAACTTACAGGAATTCGCTTTAAACGACTCCAAATTGGCCTGATAACCATTATCAACACCAACTAATTTTCCTCCGCCAGTCACTTCAAAATTGATTAAATCCATAGCATTTGGCAATAAGTTTCCATCTTTATCTATCATAGAAACCGTGACATAAACCAAATCGTAAGTATCGTTTTTAATTGTCGTTTTATCTGCTTTTAGATCTATTTTTGAAGCTTCTCCCGCTGTGCGAATTTCTTTTTCTAAAACTAATTTTCCGTTCTTTCTTGAAACAGCTTTTAATGTTCCTGGTTCAAATTTCACTTTCCATGAAATATGCAAGTCATCATTTTGTTTTGATTTTGTTCCGAGAGATTTTCCGTTTAAGAATAATTCCACTTCATCGGCATTGTTGTAATATGCCCAAACTTCTACTTCCTGATCTTTTTTCCAGTTCCAATGCGGAAAAATATGCAGCATTGTCTTGTTCGACCATTCACTTTGGTACATATAATATACATCTTTTGGAAGTCCAGCCAAATCCACAATTCCGAAATAAGAACTTCTCGCCGGATACGGATATGGATCAGGTTCTCCGATATAATCAAAACCGGTCCATATAAAAGTTCCCGCCATGAAATCCTGTTTTTTAATAGTTTTCCAGTTTTCTTCGTGCGTTGCGCCCCAGTACGATTTCACCTGATCGTAAGCTGAAACCGTCCAGTCTGCATTCCCGTCAAATGGAGCACCGTGTTTGGTTGGCCAGGCTTTAATTCCATCTGGAAAATCATAATGTCCGCGTGTTTCTAAAGCCGAAACGCTTTCTGAAGCCAATATTTTTTGTCCTTTAAAACGAGTTGGAAAATCTTTATAATCTTCGTGTTTGTAATTAAACCCTAAAAGATCCAAAGCTCCAGATTGATAAATAAAATTCTTTTCAATAACATTTTCGGTCAAAGCCGAAGTTACAGGACGAGTCGTATCTAACGATTTCACGATTTTAGCCAGTTCTCTTGTAATCGCAATTCCTGTCGAATCAAACTGTTCTCTAATTTCATTCCCAATACTCCACATCATAACCGATGGGTGATTGCGGTCTCTTTTAATAAAATCTTCTAAATCCTGTTTGTGCCACGCATCCCAATTTTTGTGGTAATCGTTGGTCACTTTTTTCTTCTTCCAAACGTCAAAAGCTTCGTCCTGAACGATGAACCCCATTTCGTCACACAATTGCATCATTTCCAAAGAATGAGGATTATGAGACATTCTAATGGCGTTTGCGCCCATTTCTTTCATCAAAGTCAGTTTTCTTCTTACCGCATGAATATTTTCGACAGCTCCTAAAGCGCCATTATCATGATGTAGGCAGACTCCCAAAATCTTCGTTGGTTTTCCGTTTAAAGAAAATCCTTTCGCCGAATCAAAACTAAAGAAACGGAAACCAAGAGGCGTTTCGTAATTGTCAACTAATTTCGATTTCTCATAAATTTTAGTAACTACTTTATACAAATATGGGTTTTCAGTATCCCACAATTTTGGCTGATTTAAAACCAAATCGTGAATCTTTTTCTCTGACGTTTTAGCCGATATTTTTTCCGTTGAAGTGAAATTAGCTACTTCTTTATTGTCCGCATTTAAAACTGAAGTAACTAGTTTAAATTCTTTCGAAGTTTCATTGTCATTATCAATCGTAACTTCTAAATGAATCTTAGATTTTGCTGCAGAAACTTCAGGCGTGGTAACAAAAGTTCCCCACTTCCCTACATGCAATTTTTCGCTGGCAACCAAACGTACATTTCTGTAAATTCCCGAACCCGTATACCATCTTGAATTCGGTTGTGCATCGTTATCGACTTTTACCGCGATAATATTCTCTTTTCCAAAGTTGACATATTTCGATAAATCATACCCAAATGAAATATAACCATTTGGGCGCATTCCTAAAGATTTGCCATTTATGAAAACTTCGCTGTTTTTAAAAACGCCGTCAAACTCAACCGAAACCGTTTTGTTTTTCCAGTTTGCAGGAACAGTAAATATTTTGCGGTACCAGCCTTTTCCAGCGGGTAGAAATCCCTGCGCTTGTTTGGTTTTAGCATCTTTATCAAAAGCGCCTTCAATACTCCAATCATGAGGCAGTTGAAGAGTTCTCCAATCTTTCACATCGAAATTTGATTGAATTGCATCTGGATAATCTCCTAATTTAAAGTTCCAGTTTTTATTGAAATCTTCGACAATTCTGGCTTGTTTTTGCGCAAAAATTGAAATCGAAAACAATAAGGCTATTGTAATTTTTTGAAATATGTTTTTATGTTTAATCATAAATATGTTTTTTATTCTAATAAAATCTTCACACGTTTTTTCCGTAGAGACGCACCGCAGTGCGTCTACGTTCCAATTGGCCGTACTGTGTGTTAGACGCACTGCAGTGCGTCTCTACGATGAAAACCTTTGTCCGTCTGAACCTCTGCCCCTTTGAACCTCAAAAAAAACCTATTGAAACTCAAAATTATCCAGCATCAATCCTTTCAAATCATCTCCTTCCAACGTTATTTTATACGTTCCCGCATTAATATAACCACCTGACGTCGTATTTAAAATCTTCCATTTTTCTGGTGCTGTAAAAAACTCAATGGTATCGTTTCGCATTAAAATTCCGTATGCATCTTCCATTTTAAATTTGACTTTTAAAGGCGTTTCATTTCTATTCATGAATTTAAAACGCATCAAATAAATTCCCGCAACGCCCGGTTTTACTTCAAACTGAATACTGTTTGCTGTTTTTTTGGTAAACTCAATATAATCGGCTTTTTTGAAATTTCCTTTTTCAATTCCGGTTCCTGTTGTTTTAGCGTTTTCAGCTTCAATGATTACAACAGGTCTTGAATCGTCTTTTTCGCCCATATCATAAACTGGGACAACAGCAATTGTGCTTATAGACTCAGTATTATCAAAAAGAACTTTTTCTCCTTTTTTAACCTTTTTATTGAAAATGGTAAACGAAACTCCATTGCTGTTTTTCGCTTTTTCCTCTATTTTTTTATAATCAGAAAATGAAGTTGATTCTCTCATTTTGCTATCAGCCAAAACATAAATATTCGAATCTTCTTTGGCAGTAAACGAACCTTTATTTTTAGAAGTAACTGAAAGCTGTAAATAATCGGCACCAAATAATTCAGAAGGCAATTCGGTAAAAACAACATCAGAATCTGAAAATTGTTTTGAATTGATATCCATCCACGAAGCTATTCGGTTGGTTTTCTCATACGAATCCAGAACCAAATTCTCAATATTTTTTGGCGAAGCATCGGCGGGTCTTAGTTTTCGATCTTTAGTTCCAATGGCAATTGCAGAAATAATGGCCTGCCCTGCTTTTACATTCGGAAACGAAATCACAATTTTTCCGTCTTTGCTTTTTATTGTAAAAGTTTTCTTCAAAGCCTGATCGTGTCCAGCTTCTGCCCAAATATCAAAATCTTTTAAAACGACATTTTCGTTAATCGCAACATCAAACAAACGCCAGCCTTTGCAGTCCATTCCTCCTCCTGTTCCGTACCACGGTTCTGTGAAGTATAATTCTACTAAATATTCTCCCTCGGGAACAGGAAACTCGTAACGCAATTTATCAGCGCCATATCTAAAACTCTGGAATAATTCGGAATCTTTTGTACCGTTTATTGGGTCAAAAGTCGTTCTCTGACTCGCAAAGAAATCCGGAAGTTTTTCAAAGTTATCTGTCCATGATGAAGAACCCCAAGTATATTTTCCGCTTTTGTGTGTATCTGTAAACCAAGTGTTTCCTGAACTGTCTTTAAATTCAGATCCACCGCAATTTACTCTGTAGATGTAATTATAGCCTTTTTTATCTTTTAATAAATCTGTTTTTTCAGGAGTTAAATCGGCTAAATTTGGTGCTTTCGGAAGTGTATTCAAAACGATATAATCTTTAGCAGCCACTTTTCCGTTTACATAACCAACAGCATACAAAACATTGTATTGAATATTGACATTATTGAACTGAAAATGCTGTCCGATTCCTGGATTTTTTAATTTCCCTAAAGAAGATTTATTCACGTCATTAAACAATTCTACTTCGTCACAATTAGAATAAATGTCAATTCCGTTTTTGATGCCCGGTTTATCCCAACGGCTTGGCCAAGTGTGCGAAACGATATATACCATCGGATTGGTTTTGTTCGAAACGTAATTGGCTCTGTACATATAAAACGCATCTAAAGGTTCACCCCAAATGGTGAAAAGCCCTTTGTAATTTACCGGACCAACTTTGTCAATATCTCGAAATCCTTCTCCGTTTTGCACACGTCCCGGATTTTCGTGCGAAGCAAAAAGCCAGTTGAATTGCCCTGCAATTTTATCTTTAACCGATTCGGCTTCGCGGACTTTAATTTCCATTAATTGAGAGAATCTGTTTTCGCTCAAAGTTCCTTTTTGGTCAAACTCGCCTTCGGTATGTAAATCGGCGGAACGCCAAGCGCCGTATTCGCCGTTTAGCAACTGCGTGCTCATTTCCAAATGATATTTTAACGGATCTCCGCCATACGTTCCTGACCAGTTTTGAACGACATTCCAGTCTGTACCTTCTCCTCCGTTGCAAGTCGTCACGATTCGTTGAGAAGCTGATAACGGATCCATTTCACGAATAATCTGTGTACATTCTTCAGCAAATTCTTTCGGAATAGTACTTTCGTTCTGCAAGCCCCACATCACCACCGACGGACTGTTTCTGCGCTCCTTAATCCATTCGCGTAATAAGGTTTTAAAATTTTCTTTGAATTCAGGCGTATCGTACCAAATATGTGCCGAAAACTGACTCCAAAATAAAATTCCGTTTTCGTCTAATTCTTTTTGATATAATAAATTGTGTGGTTGATGTGCTTCTCTAAAAGCATTAAATCCACCCGCTTTGATTTGCTCGATTCGGGAATGAATCATTTCGTCTGAAAACGAATGACTGTTTCCAATTAAGTGTTCGTATTCGCAGGTTCCGTTGATGAATAAAGGTTCGCCATTGATAAAAAAACGATTGTCTTTTCCGTCACGGCTGACCGGCCAGCTCACCCAGCGGATTCCGTAAGGCGTTGTTAACTGATCGATTACTTTTCCGTTTTCGTAAACTGAAGTTACCAATTTATACAAATACGGATTGGACGGCGACCATAATTTCGGATTTACAATCTCTGGAAGTGTTTGTGCTATTTCTTTTATTTCTCCTGAATTAATTTTGTTGTCGCTTTTTGTAATGGCAACTTTCTTTCCTGAAGCATCAACGAGAACATTTTCTACAGTCAAATTTCGTGCTGATGTTCCGTAATTCTTGATTTCTGTTGTAGTATGAAGAATCGCTTTTTGTTTGGAAACTGATTTATCATTCCAGATATGAACGCCAAAAGGTTCTATCCGAACGTCGTTTGTTACAACTAAAGAAACTGGTCTAAAAATTCCCATTGGCTGAGAGCCTTCAGAAAATCCCCATTCTCCGGAACAGCCTCCGCAAACCCACGGAAGATCTGCAATAAAAGAGGGATGTGCGGCTTTAACCAAAATCTGGTTTTCTTTATCGAAAGAAACGGCTTTTGTTATGTTTAATGTGAAAGTGGTTCTGCCGCCTTTATGTTCGCCCACTTTTTTGCCGTTTACCCAAACGGTCGCATACGAACTTACGCCTTCAAAATATAGAAAAAGCTGTTTTGAAACGTCTTTTTTATCCAGTTTTAAAGTTTTCTTGTACCAGGCGGTACCGTGTAAATTTCCGTGTTTTGTTCTTCTGAAACCATAATACTGATCCCAATTGTGAGGCACACTTACCTTTTGCCAATTGGAATCAGTTTTTGGATTTTCTACAAAATCTTCTTCTTTCAGCGGAAGATTATCCAGTATTACGGTTTCCCAAGATGAATTCAGCGAAATTTCTTTACGAAGCTTCCCTGAACCTTTGCTCTGACTCCAAACAAAGCAAAGACTTGAAAAAAAACAAAAAATAAAAAAAACTATTCTTTTCATATTTTTAAACCATATAAGTAATATAAGGTAATTTAAGTTTGCCCTTGGTCGTCCTGCAAGGTTTTCAAAACCTTGTAGGTTTAATTTCTGTACAGATCACTGTCGCCAATCTTTGTAGAGCCACTTACGAAAATCTCTCTCCCGAAGTCTCGGGATCGGGATGACAAGATTGTGTTTTTCATTTTTAGACCTGACAGGTTTTTAAAACCTGTCAGGTCTAACTCAACGATTTGTTCGCGTGAGGGATGGCAGTGGAGCTCTTTTTTGAGGCGATTTTTCTTCGCCTCAAAAAAAGCGGGAACGTACAGCCCGACCCGGAGGGACACGCCCAAATTAATAAAACAACCAGTCAATAGCTGCTTTCTCTCCTGCATCAATATATCCAACATCGCGTGGTGTTATGGTTTGATCTGCGTCTATAAAGCCTAAAATCAATACTTTTCCTTTTCCTAAATCTAGTTTATTTTCGCCAGGCTGGAAAGTATAGGTATGAATGTTTACTCTCGGAAGCTCTTTTAAATTCATGGCGCTTGCCAAAATAACTTCCGCCTGACCGTGGGCATTTCCTGCTGCATCGGTTTCCAAACTTGGCGGTAACAAAAATCTCTTTTGATCTGAATTGAAATAACCAACCACTAATTTAACCGCTTTTGTGTTTCTAAACTTCAAATGCGTGCCTTTTTCGTTCTGGTCGTTTTCTGCAAACGAAAATCCTCTTAAGTTTTGAAGTTCAGGCGCGATTTTGGTTAATTCAGAAATATCGGTTCCGTAAACTTTTGTTCCTGTTTTCACTAAATACGTTCCCGGTTTTTCGTCGATGAAAGTAACTTCTGCCGTTTTCCAAGGTTTTCCTTCTTTGGTTTCGATTTTTCCATCTTTTGAAGCTTTTAACTTCTCCAGATTTCTTTTGAAATTAGCCAATTCACGCTCATAATGAGGCAATAATTCAGCCCATGTTTTATTATTTCCGTCATCGCCTCCAATCGGAATTCGGCGCTGCGCTGTCTGCATACTGTTGGCATAATAGTACGTGTCTTTTGTCAGGTTTACCAATAATTCATAATGCTCGATACTTTTCTCCAAATGAGGCATCGCATTGTCTAAATCGCTGATATCGTTTGAATAACTGTATCTTAAAACCAACAAAGCTGCTTTTACTTTTTCTGAGAAGAAATCGGCGAAAGCTTTGTAAGCATGCATATCGTTTTTAAGACGTGCAAATTCTTCTTTGTCTTTGGTTACGCTTACTTCCGCTTTGTCGATGGCTTCAACTGCTAATCTTCCGTGTTCTGTGATTTCGGCAATAATCTGCGTTGGAAGTTCGCCCGAATGCGGTTCTTTATTCCACTCTTTTTTAGCATATTCTAAAAGCAATTCTCCCGCAGGACCGCACGATTCGTGGAATCCAGGATACACACGCCATTTCGACGGATTTACCAATTGGCTTTCGAACATTCCTAATAATAAGGTTTGACGGTTTCCTTCGGTAATTCCGAAACGTCTTAATGTTTTTGGAGCAATTTCTCCTGTTTCTTCGTAAGCTTTTAAAATGTTATTAGCAGCTTCCTGACTAGTTCCAAATTTAGCGGCTAAATCATTATCCCAGAATTTCACCTCTTCATTTCGGTCTCTTTTGCTGTCCCAAGCATATCTTGCCCATGCTTTGTACCAAATCCAGTCACGATCCATTTCTAGTAAACGTTCACCTGTTTTAGTTTTATCTGCCGAGTAAGGCCAATCCCAATACGATGCCTGTGGATACAAATGTAATGCATTGGCTCCGTGAACGCTGTGCATAGCTTTAACCGTTTTTTGGATAAAGTCTGGCGAACCGTATCTGAAAGGTTCTAAGTTGGCCAAAATATGCACGTTTTCAATATGAATTGATTTTAAAGCGCTCAATTGTTTATGCGTTTCGCCCCAAGGTCCGCCCGGCGTATAGGTCGTTAAAGATTCTCCTGTATATTTACTTTCTGTATATAAATTTTTGTATAACGGAAGTGATTTTTCCATTACCAAAGGCCCATCTGTATCGTGAGAACGCAAAATAATTGGCGGTTCCTCTGTTTTTCCTAATGCTTGTAAACCATCGCGAACGCCTGGAATAATCGTTTTAGTGAACCATTCCACATCATCATCAACCGTATTGATGGCTTCTCCCAAACAAACCATTAATCCAACATTAGGATATTTTTCAATAAAAGCAGCAATCGATTTTCTGGTATAATCTGAAAGTAATGGTGTAATTGGACGCGAACGATCTTGTGTTTTAATGTTGTAATGTTCTGCAAAAGGCTTAGAAACGATAATGTTATAGAACATCTGAATTACCCAGATTCCGCGTTTATTAGCTTCTACCGTTAAGAATTTATAGATTTCTTCGTTCTTTTTGAAATCTTCATCGCTTACTTCTACAGCAAACGGATATTCTTTTAGTTTTACTAAAGATGCAAACGGATGTCCGTTCCATAAATACAAAGAGTTCATACGGTTTTCAACCAGCATATCCAAATACTTTATCCATAAAGCTTTATCGTAAAACCAAGGAAAAGTTTCTGGTGTATAAGGGTATTCGTAAACATCACGCCCAGGAAGATAAACAGGTTTCTGCATTCCGATACAAGCTCCTCTTAAAACCATTTCTGGACTATCATCTAAATTAATTTCTGACGGAAGTTTGCCTGAACTTTTAATACGATCTGCTAATTCTAAAGCGCCATACAAAGCTCCAGAAGCATCTGTTCCTTGTACATAAATTATATTATTTTGAGTACGAATCTGAAAACCTTCTTTTTTAGTCAGTTTACTATCATCGATTTTAGCGCTTTTCGCATTTTTTTTCCAGAAATCAGTTCCTTTTTCACCAATAACAATTACTTTATCTTTTGATTTTTTGAATTTATCGGAAGAAGTTACGCTGAAACCTTTTGCTGTAATTATTTCAAATAATTTCTCTGCGCCAAATTTTGCTCTCGGCGAACTCGGATCACTCACAACTGTGATGTTCTGCGCTGTCGCGAAAGAGACATAAAAACATAAAAAAAGTAATTGTAAATATTTCATTGTATTGTGTTTTATTCTTTGGGAATACGTTTCGAGACCTAACAGGTTTTAAAAACCTGTTAGGTCTGATAGAAGTAAATATTAATTCTGAAAAATCTTTTTCAAATATGCTACATTCGCACCGTAATTGGCTTTTACATTGTGCACTTGTGTCACGTCACGAGAACGTTCTACAATCAGCCATCCGCTCCATTTCATTTCGTCTAATGTCTGTTTGATTTTTGGCATATCGATCGCTTTATCGTTTTCTAACCAAAACTGATCGGTGTTTGATGCATGAATCTGTGCTAAATATTTCTTTCCTAAGATTTTTAATTCTGATGAAATGTCTCTGCCATTGTCAACTGCATTGGCAAAATTAAAAGAGCTTTTAATATATTTTGAACCGACTTCGTCTAAAAGTTTTTTCTCTTCTGTAGCACTCAAAGAAGTTTCAATAGCGATAACTCCACCAATTTTCCCCACTTCTTTTCCTGCCCACTGCAATCTCTTGATCACTTCTGGACGTAATTCTGGATTCTTAACCAAATCAGTTTGAGTTCCTAACGGAAGATAGGCCACCTTAACTTTCATGTTTTTCATAGCTTGAATACAATCCGTAATCATTGGCGTGATTTCTCTTGTGGCAAAAGATTGCGCATAAAACCCTGACATCGCAATAGAACTGATTCCAACGCCGGTTTCTTTGGATTTATCTAGGAATTTTTGTCTCTCAACTGGATCGCCTAATTTACTGTCAAAAGTTGGTCGGTTTCCTAAACCTCCCATGTCTAGTTCGATTCCGTCTGCTTTTAGTTCGGCTGCTAGACCAAAAGCGCCCAGTTTTTGTCTTTTTAAAATCATCCAGTCGCAAACTGCTACTTTGTATTTTTGTTTTTTATTGGAAGACTGAGCTGTTGCACAACTGTTGAATGTTGTTGACAGAACAACAAGGAAGGCAATTAATAAATGTTTTTTTAATTTCATGTCTATATTTTTTTGCCACAAATTGCACTAATTTTCACGAATTACTATTTTTAAAAAATTCGTGGAAATTGGTGAAATTCGTGGCGAACTTTCTTTTACTCCTCTTCAGCCTTAACAGCTGTTACCACTTTTCCTTCTTCGCCCGGCCAGATTCCGTTTTTGATAGGAAGTGCTTTTAACTTCGTTGGATCTATTTTTACGTATTTCAGTTTTTCTCTTCTCCAAGTGTATACGATATGCACCATTCCATCAGAACTTTGAATCATAGACGGATAAGAATACTGGCTGATTTTTGAATCTTCTAAAACCAAAGCGGCTTTCCAATTGATTCCGTCATCCGAAATCGAAACATTTAAAGGCGTTCTTGGGCCTTTTGCTTCTTTACCAGGAGGTAAAACGTGATTGTAAACTAATAAATGTTTGCCGTTTTTAAGAGTTACGGCATCTGTTCCTGAGTTGTTATTTGGAAGTCCGATTAAATCAATATCAGACCAAGTTTTTCCGTTGTCTTTTGAGAAAGTGCTGAAAATTGCTCTGTTTCTGGTTCTTCCGATGGCCTGAATGCTTCCGTCTTTATGAAATAAAATACTGGGCTGAATCGCATTAATTTTTTGTTTTCCTCTTGGAAGCGTATCGCCCATTACCCAAGTTTTTCCGAAATCTGGAGTAGATTCCATACGCAATCTCCAGCCGTCGCCTTCGATACTTGACGGACATAATAATGTTCCGTTGCTTAATAAAACAGGTTTATTTTTGATTGGCCCTAAGAAACCATCAGGCATTTTTTTCGCCTCAGACCATGTTTTTCCGCCGTCAGATGAAGTTCTGATTACGCCCCACCATTCTGATGGTTTTGGTCCGATTTTGTAGAAAAGCATTAAATCGCCACCTGGAATTTGATATAAAACCGGATTCCATGTTGGTAATCTCGGTCCTTCTTTCATGACACCATCTGCAACTTTTACGCCTTCATTCCAAGTATCGCTTCCTTTAGGTTTAATAGCGACATAAATACAAACATCAGGATGTCTTTCGTGAGTTCCTCCGAACCAAGAAGCAACTAAATCACCATTTGTAGCTTCGACAATTGTAACAGCGTGGCAAGACGGATAAGGTGCTTTATCGTAAATAAACTGATCTACTAAAATTCCTTCTTTCCAAGTCTTTTTCTCTAAAGCCGACTTACAACTTCCTAAAAGGAAAAGTCCAAACAAGACAAATGCTAATTTTGTTATCTTCATTCTTAATTAAATTATGAATTATTTTTTTTGACTATAAATACATACCTAACATTTTTTTAGGTAAAAATATTTAATAAGTGTAAAAATAACACCAAAAAATTAACAATGTATCCTGTACTGTCCCGAATTATTAAAAATGCAGATTATTTAACGTTTATCGCAAAATTTCCTGACGAAAGTGTGACAATTATTTGATTTTTTTCTACTGAAAAAGCATGAGAACTCTTATCCAGCTTCTGTTTATTGATGGAAACAGCCGAAATATCTGTTGTTGGAAGATACACAACAGCCGAAGTATTTTCGGGAATGGTAATGTTCCAAACTAAAGCCTTTTTATCTTTTTTCCAGTCGCTTTTAATTGTTCCGTAAATCGATTCGTAAGAAGCATTTACGTAAGTCAATCCAGCATCAAAATCAGGTTTCATAATAATTTGTTTGAAACCTGGAGTTTCAGGATTACTTTTGATTCCCGCCATATTTTCGTAATACCAAATCAATAAATCGCCCAAAAGCATTACATGATTTTGCGAATTCATAGCAGGATCTGCAGTGTTGCCGTTCCAAAGTTCCCAAATGGTGGTTGCGCCGTTTTCAACCATATAACCCCAGCTAGGATAGGTTTTATTGGATGCCAATTTGAAAGCCAAATCACCTCGCCTGAAGTTAGTTAATGTTCGCATTAAAAATTGCGTTCCGATAACTCCTGTACTTACGTGACCGTTTTTAGTTACTTCAACCTCGTGCACCAGATTTTCAAATACTTTTTGTTGTAATTCCTCGGGAACCATTCCGAAAGTCAACGGCAGTAAATTGGCTGTTACAGTATTGTTGGCGTAATTGTTTTTTGATGCATTAAAATATTTCGCATTGAATGCTTTTTTGATTCTTGAAGCCAGATCATCGTAATGTGCAATATCTTTTTCAGCATTGGCAATTACCGCAAACTTTTTCATCGTATTTAAAAGCTGATAGAAAAAGGCACTCGAGATCAATTCTCCATCTGTTAAACGAGCAGGATCTTTAGAACGAATTAATTCTAATGATTCTGGCGGAACACACCAATCTCCATATTTATCTTTGGTCATAATGTCATCAACCAAATAATTTTCTTCCATATAATCCATCCATTTTTTCATAGACGGATATTGTTTTTCGATTACTTTTTTGTCTCCAAACTGCTGATACAGCATATCTGCCACCGTAATATAAGTTCCCGGCCAAGTTACATTATCCCCGTAATAACGCCAGAAAGCTGGTGCAACATCTGGAATTCCGCCGTCGATAGTTTGTGCATTTTTAATATCGTCAAGCCATTTTGCATATAATGTTTGGTTATCGAATAAGAAACTTTCACCATAAGCTCCAGTAGTTCTGTCTCCCAACCAAGGCTGACGCTCATTTCTTTGTGGACAATCGATTGGCATTCCTTTATAATTCCCGCTGATTCCCCACCAAGCATTCTTAAAAATCTGATTCATTATTGGGCTGGAAGAATCAAAAGTTCCTGTTGTAGCTATATCATCATAAACCACTTTTCCAACAAAATTCTCTATACTTGGTTTGGTTTTAAAACCTGAAATTTCAACAAATCTAAAACCGTGAAAAATAAAACGAGGTTCCCAAACTTCTTCTCCTTCGCCTTTTAAAGTATAAATATCCGTCGTTTTAGCATCGCGAAGATTGGCAATATATAACGAACCATCTGGCTGTAAAGATTCTGCAAACTTCATCGTGATTTTCTCGCCCGCATTTCCTTTCACTTTCAATTGCAACCAGCCTACCATGTTCTGTCCCATATCTAAGATATAAGTTCCTTTTGGTGTCTGTTTGATTGAAATAGGGTTTACTTCGCGCTTAATTTTCATATTCGCCGACATTTGCCCTTCATAGAATCCGCCTGGTTCCTGAACATATTCTGCCGAAAGCCATTTTTTATCATCAAAATTAATGGAGTTCCAGCCTTTCATTTCTTTACGGGCATCGTATTCTTCTCCGTCGTATTCGTTATTTGACAAGATTGGTCCATCAGTTGTGATTTTCCAGGTATCGTCTGTGCGAATAACATCTTTGCTTCCATCTGTATATTCTACAAATAACTGCAAAGCCATTTTCGGATACCCAAAAGTTTTGATTTTATAAGGTTTATAATCCTGACGCATCGTAAAAAAACGTCCGTTTCCTAAAATCGTTCCCAATGCATTTTTGCCTTCTTTCAGTTGCGAAGTCACATCAAAAACATTGTATTTTACATTCTTCGTGTAATCCGTAGGAACGGGAGCCAAAACCTGATCGCCAATTTTATTTCCGTTAATGTACAGCTCATACAAGCCCATTCCCATGATATAAACTTTAGCATTTTTGACTTTCTTTTTCAAGTCAATTTCTTTTCTTAAATATCTGGCTGATAATCGAGAATACTGCGAAATACTATCGCCCGGAGAAGTTTTTTCATACCCAATCCAACGCGTCGATTTCCAGTCGGCATAAGTCAAAATTCCGATACTGAAATGAGCCGGTTCTACTGATTTTACTTCACCTTTATTGGTAGAAACAATTACTTTCCAGTAAACATCTTGTCTGTCTTTTAGCTTTTTTCCGTTATAAATTACGTTTACAGATTCGTCGCTTTGTACTTTTCCACTATCCCATAAATCAGCATTTCCTGCGTTTAGCTTTTCTAAAGTTGAAGCAGCTAAAATTTGAAAATGGGTTTGTTTGACATCATTTACGTTTGCTTTTATTTTCCAACTCAATCTTGGCTGTAAAACGTCAATTCCTTCCGGATTGGTCAGCATTTCGCATTTTAAATCCACAACACTGATTTTATTTTGGGCTTTCGCCGAAAGTGTAAAAAGTGAGATGATTATGGTTAGATGTAAAAAAAACTTTTTCATGATTTTATTTTTTCTCCTAACAGGTTTTTAAAACCTGTTAGGTATTTATGTTTTTATTTATAGACAAAGTATTGTCATTTCGACGGAGGAGAAATCTCCACGAGGAGCTCGACAAAGATTGGATTATTGTTGCGGAGTTACTTGCGAAGATTTCTCCTTCGTCGAAATGACAAAAATGAGAAATAAAACTCTGAGTAAATCCGTTTAATCCTTGAAATCTGTGGCTAATATTTACTCAGAAACCAACTTTTCCAATCTCTCAGAAAAAGCAATTTCTTTTCCGTTTTTAAAGATCCTGAAACCCTTTCCTTTTTTATATTTTTCTCCAGTTTTATCCCAAAGAATCGTAATAATATTGTCGTGGTACAAAACATTATCCAGACAAAACCAATCCCATTTTTCCTGCGGAATCAACGGATTCACTTCAATCTTTTCATCGGCTCTCGGACGCAAACCAACCAATCCTGTAATCATCAAATCGTTAAAAGTCGAGTGATTGTAATAACGGCTTCTTTCTCTGTCGCCCATTAACCAATATCCTGTTGTTTCGTCTAAATACTCGCCAAGATAAGGCTTTCCTCTGTAATATTGTGACTGCACGTACAAATCCATTTGTTTGAAATAATCTGTCTTAGCCACAAAATTTTGATCATAATTATTCAAAACATTCGCTAAAGCCGTTAAAGTCTGCGAACTTGCAAATGGCCATATAGCTCCATCCCACTCGCAAGTTCCAGTTCCGTGTGTTCTAAAACGCGGGCTTCTTCTTTCGGCTGTTGTCAAACCAAACGGCGCCGAAAATCCTTTTTCGTCCTTAATTTGTTCCCACGCTTTTTCAAAACCTTTTCCTTTTTCTGGAAGATTAAAATACCACGGAATAAAACCGATAGCTTCTCTAACCTGCGCTAATGTATCTTTTTCTGTTAAAGTTTCAAAAAACTCACTTTTAGCATTCCATAATTTGGTTTCGACTAATTGCTGTAAAGCATCTGCTTTCCCTTTGAATTTTGTTTCCGTTTCCTTATCGCCTTTCATAGCAGCCATCTTAGAAATCGCCATGGCGTTCCCAAACATATAACTGTTAATCGTTGGTCTTGCATTTTGCACTTTACGTCCGCCGCTTAAAGATTCTTCCATTCCATCTTTTACATCATGCTGCCAAAACAAACCATCCTTGCGCTGACGATCTTTTTCCCAAACGGCATAATCGGTAACCATGTCTGGATACATATCCAATAAGAATTTTTCATCCTTATTCACCAAGTATCGATTGTACAAAGCATCGGCTGTCCAACTGCTGAATTTATACAATTTGTTCATCGGTTTTCCATCATTTCCTCGGTACCAAATTTTCACATCCTGCTCAATATACTGCGGATCATGAACCCATCTGAATTCGTTAATATGATGCCCCAAAGCACAACTGATCATGTTGTATTTATCTGCATACGAACGGTCTACCAAAAACTCGGTAATCGCAAATCCCTGCGGTGTTTTTTTAATATGTTTTCTCGCACTCCACCAACGGAAATAATAAATCTCCTCAAAATTCTGCTGTGGACATTCAAACAACGGAATATTCTTTTCCATCCAAGTCCACGCACTGTCATTCGGAATCGCAAATTTCAAATTTTCATCTTCCATCGTGTTGAAATAATCAACATAATGTTTGAAGTTTTTTTCTTTTAAAATAACTGCTTTTCCTTTTTGAGAATGCTCAGCACCCGATTTACAGCTTATGTTTAATGTTGAAACCAAGATTAGTAAAGCGATTATTTTGTATTTAAAATGATGTAACATATTTAAAATCTAATTATAAAATTCATTATTTGGGCGTGTCCCTCCGGGCAGTCTAAATTCTTTTTTTACACAATATTGTCATTTCGACGAAGGAGAAATCTCCACAAGTAACTCCGTAAAGTGAGTTAACAATCTTTGTCGAGCTTCTAACGGAGATTTCTCCTTCGTCGAAATGACAAACTATACTTATAATGTATCAATTCCCCGTAAAAGTATACGTCTGCCCTGCTTTCATATTTACATCGTAAATAGTGTAATTTGGCAGTTTTACTTTTTCCAATTTCGCTTGATTAGAAATGATCGGTTTCTTTACTTCAACATCATAAAACAGCGGATTTGGATTTTTGCCTTTTGCTTTTTTAAGCGAATTTCCTTTTAAAGTATTTTCTACTTTCAATCTACAGTTTCCTCCTATTTTGGAGTAGATTTTCAACTCCGAAACTTTATTGTTCTTCCAAGTCATATCAATTACAAATCCGCCTCTAGCCACCAGACCTTTTATGCTTCCGTCTTTCCAAACGCTTGGCAACGCCGGTAATAAATGTATTGCATCTTCCTGACTCTGCATTAACATTTCAGCAAAACCGGCTGTGCATCCAAAGTTACCATCAATTTGAAACGGCTGATGTGCATCTAACATATTCGGATACGTTCCTCCGCCTTTTCTTTGGTCGGCCGTCACCAAATGCAATTGATCCTGAATTAATTTATAAGCATGGTTTCCGTCTAAAAGTCTGGCCCATAAATTTACTTTCCATCCCATCGACCAGCCTGTAGATTCGTCTGTTCTGTAAAT
The DNA here is from genome assembly GCF_001429295.1 of Flavobacterium sp. Root935. Taxonomy (GTDB): domain Bacteria; phylum Bacteroidota; class Bacteroidia; order Flavobacteriales; family Flavobacteriaceae; genus Flavobacterium. The sequence goes on from NZ_LMJL01000008.1 coordinate 119,979, forward strand.
CAAAGATTGCTTGGCTGCCTCAAATAACTCAGGCGTTTTAATTGCCGAAATCTGATTACTCGGATACAATCCGTATAAATGCGAAACGTGTCGGTGATTGTCTTTTGGATTGTCCCAATCATCCTGCCATTCCTGTAACTGATTGTGTTTTCCAATTTTCATTGGAGGCATTTTAGCCAAAGCATCACTTATTTTTTTCACATACGCTGCATCCGGAGAAACCAAAGCCGAAGCTTCAATAACATGCGTAAACAAATCAAAAATCAACTGATTGTCCATTGTAGTTCCAGAAGCAATTGTCGCTTTTCCTGTTCCGCCCGCATGTGTGTTTTCGGGAGAACTTGAAGGAACAACAACTAAATATTTCGTATTCGGATCGATCACCATAAAATCAAGGAAAAAATCTGCAGCTCCTTTCATAATTGGATAAATTTCTGCCAGATATTTTTTATCTCCAGTGTACAAATATCTTTCCCATAAATCCTGACAAACCCATGCACCGCCTGTCGGCCACATTCCCGAAGCAGCAGAATCTACAGGAGCCGTTACACGCCAGATATCAGTATTGTGGTGTAAAACCCAACCGCTGGCATTGTACATCATTTTCGCAGTTTCTGCACCTGTAACACTTAATTCTTTTGCCATTTGTACAAAAGGCTCGTGCATTTCCTGAAGATTGGTTACCTGCGCAGGCCAGTAATTCATCTCGGCATTGATGTTTGTCGTGTATTTACTGTCCCAAGGAGGCGTCACCATATCATTCCAAATTCCCTGCAAATTCGCTGGCTGTCCGCCCGGCTGTGAACTAGAAATTAAAAGATAACGTCCAAACTGGAAATACAATGCCGCCAATTGCGGATCAAATTGTTTCGAGAAGTCGCGAATTCTTTCGTTTGTTGGTTGCTTCACTAAATCATTCGAGCCTAAATTTAAAGAAACTCTGTTGAAGAATTTTTGGTAAAAATCAACGTGAGCTTTCTTTATGGTTTCAAAATCTTTTGCTTCGGCTTTGGCCAAATAGTCTTTGCTTTTTGCAATTTCATCGCCAGATATATCCTGATAATTTTTAAAATTAGTTGCAATCGAAATATACAAAGTCACTTCATCGGCTTTGTTAATGCTTAAGATTCCGTTGCTCGCGTTAATTTCGCCACCTTTATTTTTAGCCGTTAATCGCCCCTGAAATTTTACTTTTCCTTTTACACCTTCAAAATTAGTTCCTAAACCCGAAAGTATGATTTGGTTTCCTTCCGTGGAAGCCACCGTTTTATCAATCGGACTGTTCATGAAAACATTACACGTAATCTGTCCCGGCTGACTTGCCGAAAGTTTGACTACAATCACCTGATCTGAAAATGCGGTTAGAATTTCTCTTGTAAATTCGATACCGTTTACTTTGTATTTTACTTTTGCGGTTGCGTTGCTGATATTTAAATCACGGTAATAATCGGTATATTTTTGATGTCCCGCGAAGGAAATATAAACACTGCCAAAAGTCTGATACGGCATTCCGTCATTGGTTTGCGACATAATATCTTTGGTTGCCAAATCCTGTGCTTCATCAAATTTCCCATCAAAAATAAGCTGTCTTACTTTTGGCAAAGCTTCGACTGATTTGGAATGTGCATTGCTGTTTGGAGAACCTGCCCAAATCGTTTCTTCATTCAATTGCAAACGCTCCACAGCGGGATCACCAAAAACCATTGCACCCAAACGTCCGTTACCTAATGGCAAAGCTTCGTTCCAGATTGCAGCAGGTTTGTCGTACCATAATTTCAGGTCGCTTTGTGCTGTTGTTGTAAGCGAAAAAATTCCAAAACAAATCACCGTAATTTTACTTTTTAACTTCATAGTATATGGTTGATGGTTAATCGTTGATTGTTGTTGGTTATTCTCATCAGAGTATAACTTTAGATTTCAACAGATCAATTATTAAATTCATATTTTTTATTTCTTAAATTTTTAATCAAAAGACAATTGTTCTCGAATTACAAGTGTGCGTGAGGGATAGAAGCTAGCTACCGAAGTAGCGCGGATAGCCCGACCCGATTTGGAAAAGGGGGCGAATTGAGCGGTTTTTAGATTGCCCCCTTTTTCAAATCGGGTCACGCCCAAATATTATTTCTTAACATCGTAAACTTTCAGATTTTTTTCTCCGAACATTTCATATAATTTGTTGATGTCTTTCAACGCATTTTTAGGCAGATTTTCTGCTTTGTTTCCAAAGACATATAACTTATCGTAAGTTTCAATCACACAAGTCGATTCGTCGATTTCGCCTTTATCATTTTTCACTTTATTCAAATCTAAATTTAAATATTTCGCCATAAACGGATACAAAGCCATACGTTTTGAAACTCCGAAATCATGTCCTTCTTTTGCAAAATGAGCATTTTCGACCAAATCTTTCTTTCCGTACAATTCATACGTTCTCTGGATAAAAGGAAATTCCAGTTCCGGAACTGCCAAGGTCCAGTCTTTTCCATCTGAAACAATCAATTGCGGTTTTGGCGCCATCATGGCTGAGATTTCTGCATTGTTTGTTCCGTTGCCGCAAAGATGAATGCCACGCCCGCTTTCGCAAGGACAACCGCCTGAAAAATGAGATGAAACCATTACAACCGGAGCTGAAACTTTTACCCTGTCATCAATCGCTGCTAAAAACATCGTATGCGAACCTCCGCCAGAGCCGCCTGTAACACCAACTCTTGACATATCAGCATTTTTTACGGTTGCCAAATAATCCAAAAAACGTATTCCGGTTAAAACCTGAACTGTTGATGCAATACTATTTCTGTGCGTTTCTTCAGGAAACTGCAATAATGATTCTCCCCATGCAAATAAATCATAAGATACAACAATAGCACCCATTTTAGCCATTATAGCACAACGGTACTGCTCGTCTTTTCTATATCTTCCGTCGCCGAAATGTCCGTCAGGAGTTAAAATAACTGCTGCTTTTTTATTAAACGGATAAGGTTTGTAAATCGATCCAGTTGCATAAACACCCGGCAAGATTTCCAAAGCGATATTTTCTACGCTGTAATCTTTATAAATTCTCTTTGGAGTTAAAAGTGGTTTAGATTTTGGCATTGGGGGAGCCTTTTCTAATCCAAATGAGGTTATCATACAAGCTTTTAACTCCGTTTTACGTTTTTCCCATTGTTCTTTAGTCGAATAAAGGCTTTCTAAATAAAATAAACGTTCTTTTCCTTTATCAACTGAAACTTTATGGTTTTCATATTTACGAATAATGTAGGTTCCATCCGGCTGTTTGAAATACATCAATTCAAACGGGGCCAGAATGTTAGTTAACGAAATAGCCAGATTTCCGGGTTCAATTCTCCAGTCGGCATAATCGAGTTCTTTTCCTTTTAGTAAACCTCGGTCGTCGTTAATCGTGACATTAAAAACGGTTTCGATTTTCTTTAAAGTTTCTGAAACCGGTTTTCTAAAATTAGTATCAGAAGTGCTTTGCGCATTGGCAAATGTCAAAGCAAAAATGGAAACTGCAATTGTAATTATGTTTTTTAAATTTTTCATTTATATGTCAATACCTTTTTTGAATTTCCTCCTGCTTTAGCTAGAGGAAAATATTTTGATTCCCTCATTGGCTTTAGCCGAACTTATTAATTTGGCTAAAGCCCTATAACTTATCTTATTTGTAACCTCCAGTTAAAACTGGAGGCCATTCATAAAAAAAATCCGCGTAAATCCGCGTCTTCGCGATAGCGAATCCGTGTCATCCGTGTTCTATAATTTGCATTCTATTGTATATTTTCCTGAACCTAATTCTAAAGTTGGTTTCGTTCCATCAAAACCTGCCCTAACTTTCTTATTATCAATCTTTATTTCCGAATTTTTAGAAACGGGTAATTTTATTGTTGCCGTAGTATTCACCGGAATTTCAACATTCAGAATAAACTTGCCGTCTTTCTTTTCCCAAGACGAAACAATTTTTCCGTAAACCGATTGATAGTCCGCTTTCGCGAAAGTCATATCGCCCACTACTTCCGGCTGAATAAAAAAATGTTTGAAGCCCGGTTTTTCTGGATCGGCCATAATTCCGGCTAAACTTTGATAAAACCATTCTTCAATCTGCCCTAGCATAAAATGATTCCATGAATTTCCTTTTCTCGGATCCCATTGTTCTGTTAAAGTCGTTAAACCAAATTTAATCTGAAAACCATAACCCGGCGCATCGTAATGATTGTGCATTTTGTACATGGTTTCGTTCTCGCCGTTTCTCGCCAGAGCCTGGAATAAATAACGATTTCCAACATCTCCAGTTGTCAAACGATCGCCTTTTTCTTTGATGTCAGCCAATAAATTCTGCATTACAGCCTCTTTATATTGAGGCTCAACGATATTCATAAAAATCGGAACAGCATTGCTAAATTGACTGTTTGTTCCATATTGCTTCGTTTCTGGATTGAAAAATTTTGCGTTAAAAGCCGTTTTAATTTCAGAAGCCAAATTTTCGTATTTCTCGATATCTTCCGTTTTTCCCAACATTTTAGCTGCTTTTGCCACTAAATAAGCACCGTAATAATAATGTGAAGTAGCAGAAAGTGCAATCGGACTGTTTTTTGAATAGCCTGCTGCATGCGTTCCGTAATCGTACCAGTCTCCTAATCCGTGCGATACGATATGATTTTCAGCTTTTGTACCTAAATAATCCACATACTTTTTCATTACAGGAAAATATTTTTCCAGTAAAGAAGCGTCGCCGTAATATTCATAATACATCCAAGGCAGAATTACGCCTGTTACACCCCATTCTGGGGAATCGGTAAAGTCACCTCCAAAAATTACATATTCCGGAACGATGGTCGGAATTAATCCGTTATCGCGTTGTGAATCAGAAATATTCTGCATCGTTGCAGGAATGAAAGTCTCTAAATTATAATTGAACATTAAACCAGGTCCGTTCAAATGAATCTCTTCCAGCCAGCCTAATTTTTCACGTTGCGGACAATCCGTAAAAACACTTTGGAAATTACTTTTTATCGAATTATTAATCAACTCGTGTGTTTTATTGAAAATCTCATTCGAACAGGCAAAACTTCCTGCTTCTCCTGCAGAATTGTAAATGAAATTCGATTTTAAATCAACTAAAGTTGGAAGTTCCTTATTCTTATCTTCTTTATAATTAATATTTTCAATTTGAACGTATTGATAGCCATAGAAACTGAATTTTGGCGTCCATTCTTCGACGTCTTTTCCTTTTAAAGTATAATCGTAATAGTATGGTTTTCCGGATCTTCCCTGAGCAATTGTTCCTTCTTCATTTAAACCTTCGGCTACCCAAACACGAATCGTCTGTCCTTTTTTTCCTTTCACTTTGATAGTTGGAAATCCCGAAAGATTCTGTCCCATATCAAAAACATAGAAATTCGGTTTTAACTCTTTTACGGTTTTAACTTCGTATTGCTTCTGAATTGTAACCGGCGGTGCAGTCTGCGGTCTTAAAACTCCTTTTGGAGCTTCCTGAATTACAACTTTTTTCCAATCAGCATCTTTGAAACCTTTCCTGTTCCAGCCTTTTTGCTCTAAATTGGCGTTATAATCTTCTCCACCAAAAATACTGTTGTACGTAATCGGACTTTTACTGTATTTCCAGCTTCTGTCTGACTTTATGATTTCTTCTGAACCGTCTTTATAACTAATTTTCATTTTGAAGAATAAAGTAGGCGGGCCAAAACTCACGAAGAATTTGGTATATCTTTCAGCAAGTGTATTGTACATTCCGTTTCCTAACAAAACACCAATTACGTTATCGCCTTTTTGAAATTCTTTTGAGCTTAATTCGTAAACATTGTAATTAACCGTTTTATCATAATCTGTCCATAAAGGTGTAAATTGACTGTTTCCAACTTTTTTACCATTGATAGTCAATTCATAATGTCCTAAACCTGAGATATAAACAACTGCTTCTTTGATTTCTTTTTTTACTTCGAAAGGTTTACGAAGCATGATACTTCTGCGTGACAGCGAATCTGAAGCATTGATAAATGAATTCTTTTTTTCTCTGTTGAAAGTGGCTGTGTGGTAGTTTCTTCCTTCCGGCAGATGACTGTCGGCTTTGGTAATCGCCCCAATCCAAATCGGATTCAATTCTGATTCTAATGAAGCCGTTCTGAAAGAAGCTGTTTTACTCCATTTAGAAATTTTTCCAACCTGATTCCAAACTTTCACTTTCCAGAAATATTTGGTTTCACTTTTTAATGGCTTTCCATTATAAACGATATGCAGATTTTTATCTTTATTTACTCTTCCAGAATTCCAGATATCTCCATCGTCATTATTTAATTTTTCTTCCGAAGAAGCAACCAAAATCAAATAAGCAATTTGTGATGCATCAGATTCTTTCGAAACCAGCTTCCAGCTCAGCTTCGGTTGATTTTGAACAACTGCTAATGGATTGTCAGCCATTTCTGTTGTTAAATGTACAGGCAAAATTTGTCCTTTAGAAACTAAGGTTACTAAAAGACAAATTGCTAATACTATGTTTTTGAAATTCTTCATTTCGTATTGTTGAGATTTTGAACGCGGATGAAACGGATTCGCTATCGCGAAGACGCTGATTGACGCGGATTTTATATTCTAGCTATTAAAAAATAAAAAATCCGTTTTAATCTGTGTTTTTACGAAGTAAATCCGTTTCATCCGTGTTCAATTTTATAACTTTTTCGTTATCAACGATTCAATATTAAATACTGCTTCTGGGATTAATTTTCCTGTTTGAGGCAGATCGTCGTAATCATCTGTATCTGGTGCTGTGTCCGGATTTGGCGTATATCTTTGTTCGCCTGTGCGGAACATAATTCGCTCAAAACCATCTACCGGAGCATAAAAAATTCTCGTTGATTCTTTTTCGTCGTTTACTTTTACAGTGTACGAACGGGTTTTAACGTTCAGTTTTACATTTACTTTATATTCCTTTCCGGTTTCGTATTTGGCAATCGTATTGAAACGCGCTCCCGTTTTTGTTTTCAACTGCCCATCCGAATCAAAAGTTAATCTTACGGCTGGTAATCCTTGTTTATTCTGAAATTCAACTTGTAATAAACCGTGATTATTCTGCTCTGGTTTAACCGTAAAGGTTACTTCCATTTTTTCCGCAAACGGAATAACACGTTCTGCTCGGGCATAATCAAAATAATCTTGATCTCTTAAAGTCAGCCATTTTTTGCCGTCTTTCTTTTCGATTTTGGTTGAAGCCCAAGATAAATCGTAGGTATTCCATAACTTTAATTCTTGTCCGTCAGGAAGATTACTGAAAATATCATTTGCATTTTCTGTCACAACCGAAGTAACCGGAACCGGAATCGATGCTACCCAAATATCTTCTTTGTTTACGCTGTAGCTTACCCAAAGTTTTCCGTCAGGCGGAGTTCCATCACCTTCTGAAATACCACGAACATATTGAGGCCCTGCCGATTTGTAGTTACCGCCGTAACGCATCGGACTGATTTCGCCATGAACTAATAATAAATCTTTATAATTCAATCCGTCATCACTTGTTGAAATTGCCAAAGGCCAGCGGTATTCTGATGGATTATAAACGGTCGCATAACGATTATCAGACGTTTTTTGTCCCCAGATTTTAGCATTGCTGTTTACAAAACCGGGAGCACGAAAGGGAGTGTATTCCCATGTTTTTCCGCCGTCTCTACTGATCGAAGTCAAAGCGTGTTTCCATAAACCTACAACATCACCATTTGGCAGATGATACGAACTTAAAGCTTTGTAAGGTTTCTTTAGCGGAATCAATTCGTCGTCACGATCGGCTTCTTCTACCCATTGCTGTAAAACCAACGGATCAGATAAAATTTCTTCGCAGGCTTTTTTCAAACCTTTGTCTTTTGCCTGTGTATAAAAGGGAAAAGCCGATTTCGATTTATCCCAAGATTTATTGTATCGGATGAAATAAATTTCGCCAAAACTTCCGTCTTTTTTGATTTCACGAATAACACGTCCAATTCCTTTTCCGTCGTTTGGGTCGTCTTTTTCATCCATCGCAATTCCGTAATACGCCAAAGCAAAAAGTCGTTTGTCTTTTGAAGTGTAAAAACCCATTCTCTGGTGCATAATCGCATCCAGATTTTTAGCAACGCCTTCTACACCCTCTTTTTTCCATCCGTCAGGAATATGATAAATTGGGAAAATTACTTTTGGCATTTTCCAGCTTACACCGTCTTTTGAAGTCATAATCAGCGTTTGGCTTGGCGGAATATGCTCGCCCGCAGGATCGCTTAAATACTGCAGATAAAAAGTATCATTCCAGTACGCCATTGTAGGTTGATGATTGTATGTCCAGCCAAAACCATCGGCTTTTTCCGGATGTTCTCTGCTCGCACGCATAATCTGCGTAGCGTGAACTCCAACTGCCGGACTTAACTGCCCGTGATGATAATCAACATTTGAAAGTGTTTTACCAACGTAACGAACGGTGTCATTCTGCGCATTTACAGCTGTACCAATCAATAAAATTGTGGCTGTGGTTAAGAGGTTGGTTTTTATTTTTTGGAAAGCAATCATTGTGTTTTATTTTTTATTCTGATCAGACCTAACAGGTTTTAAAAACCTGTTAGGTCTCGTTGCGAATTATTTCTTTTCAATTAATCCTTTTAAAACTTCTTCAGAGATTGTGGTAATAGTTCCATGTTTGTGTCCTTCGGGAAGACTAATTTTTGACGAAACATCTTCAAAATGAACAAAATCTGAAGTGCTTAAAGCTTTATAATTTTTTGAACCGTAATTATCATAATACAACAGCCATTTTTTACCGACCTTCACTACCGTTGGTCCTTCTGATAAATATTCTGTCAAAGGCTCAGAACTTTTGCTGAATGGTCCTAAAGGCGATTTTCCGAAAGCTACTTTTATGTTTCGCATGGGTCTCGTGTTGTCTTTCAAAACCAAAACATAATCTTTTTTGCCTTTCTTTACAATCACACAATCAATTACACTGAAACCAGGTTCGTAATACAATTTTGTATCCGAAAAAGTTTTAAAATCTTTTGTCGTTACATAATACATTCTGTGATTGTTTTTTTCTTCTTCCACACCTTTTTCAAATCGGAACGGAATTGTCGATGCCCAAATAATGATATATTCTTTTTTGACATCATCGTAAAAAATTTCCGGCGCCCAAACGTTTACCACTTCAGGTTCGTTTTTCATTACCGGAATATATTCTTGTTTTGACCAATGAATCAAGTCTTTTGAACTTGCATATCCAAAACCGTTTCCGCCTTTCCAGTCGGTTGTCCAAACCATGTGATAGGTTCCGTCTGCTCCTTTTGTAATTGAGGGATCACGCATGATTTTACTTGCGCCGATTTCAGGTTTTAAGAATGATCCTTCCAGACCTTTCCAGTTGTAACCGTCTTCGCTGTATGCCAGATATAAACCTTCTGTTGCTGGTTCACGAAATGACGTGAAAAGGTATAAATCTTTCTTTTTCTGCGAATAACTAACCGCAAAAAGGAAAAAGGTTACTATGATGACTATTTTTTTCATGTTGTCTAATTAAACACCAATTTCACTAATTAGCACGAATTAAATTGGTGTAAATCCGTGAAATCTGTGTTATATTATTTTGAATTTCTATTCTGTAATTGCTTTTTTATCTAAATCTTTTCCTTTTTTAACTGATGTTGTTACATTGTTAAAAACATTATTTTTTAAGAAAACATTCTTTGTTTCTTTTCCGTTTGCTTCGATGAAAACATCCGTAGCATTGAATGGAAAATTATTATTAATCAACACATTAGAAACATTATCTAATTTGATAACCGGAACATTTTTAATTGCTGTTGAAGATCCAACATTGTCTAAAATGATATTTTTTGAATCTGATATTTTGAAAGAAGAACCAATCGTTGCATTTACTTTTACATCGTGAAATTCAACATCTGTAGCCGTGTTAACTGTAAAACCTTCTTTTCCGTCCATATTGATGTTGGAGAAAGTGATGTTCTGAATTGGCATTTCGGTAATTCCTAAAATTTGTCCTGCTTTGTTCACATTTGAAGCCGTAATATTGCTCATGTGAATGTTTCTGAAAATCGGTGTTTTCTCGGTTACAGGTTCTACTTTAGTATCTTTATCGTAGAAAAGGCTTAGTACAATTGCTTCTTCTTTAATGTTTTTCATTACGATATTATCCACACGAATATCTTCTACAACACCGCCTCGTCCGCGTGCTGCTTTGATACGGATTCCGCGATCGGTTCCGTCGAAAACACAGTTTGAAATCGTGATTTTCTTGATTCCGCCCGACATTTCACTTCCAATAACAACGCCGCCATGACCACTTAACATGGTACAATTGGTAATCGTAACATTTTCAGTTGCCTTTCCGTATTTACGTCCATCGCCGTCTCTTCCTGATTTAATCGTAATGCAGTCGTCTCCAACGCTGATATGACAATTTGAAATATGAACATTGGTGCAAGACGAAGGATTGATTCCGTCTGTATTTGGCGAATGCGGATTAAAAATCGAAATTCCGGTTACCGTTACATTATCACAGAATTCAGGATTGATCGTCCAAAAAGGTGAATTTTGAAACGTAACGCCTTCAATTAAAATATTTTTACAGTTGTAAGCCTGAAAAAAAGAAGGTCTGAAGAATTTTTTATCAACCGTTCTTTTGTAATACGGCTCTGTGTAAAGGCCTTTGTTTTGCTCTTCCCACATGGTTTGGTATTTGGTTGGAGGAAGCGGTTCTTTGGCTGTTTCGATTCGGTAAACTTCATTCCACCACGCTTTTCCTTGTCCGTCGATTACACCTCTTCCAGTAATGGTGATATTTTCTACATCTTTGGCATAAAATAATGGCTGGAAACTTTTCATTACAATTCCTTCGTAACGCATTTCTACATAAGGCAAATAGTCATCAAAATTTTCTGAAAACTTTAAAAGTGCTCCTGAATCTAAATGAATCGTGATGTTGCTTTTTAGAGTTAATGCTCCCGTAAGATATTCCCCAGCAGGAAAAAATATTGTTCCTCCGCCATTTTTAGATGCTTTTTCAATAGCGTTTTGAATGGCTTGGGTGCATTTTATTCCTTTGTTGTTTCCTCCTTCGTTTAGAATATTTAACCAACCGTCGTTTGCGAAAGCGGTGTTAAGACCAGTTATGAAGCAGAGAATTATTAGTATGTTTTTCATGGTTGTGTTATTTTCTCATTTTTGTCATTTCGACGAAGGAGAAATCTCCGTTAGTAGCTCCGCATGATTTAGCAACTTTGTAGAGTTTCTTTTGAAGATTTCTCCTTCGTCGAAATGACAAGATTGTGGTTATTCGCCACGAATTCACGAATTATTTGTTCCAATCAAACCTAACAGGTTTTTAAAACCTGTTAGGTTTCCCGATAAATTACTTACTAGACTTCAAAATCAAAACCCAGTCATTACCGTCTTCTTTTTTTCCTGCTGGTTGAAAATTTTGAGTCCCTTTATTATCAAATGTTCCTATTTTAGTTTTCTTGCCATTTCTTGGATTGTACCATGTTGCTTCGAATTTATCCCCGGAAATTTTTCCTAATTTGGCTTCAATTATTCTACCGTTGTAGGTGTAAAACAAAGCATATTTTTCTCCTCTTATTGCCGGAATGTAATCGTATTTTTCTCCTTGGTTAACTACTAATGAAACATCTGGAGTTCCTTCTAAAAATGGAAATTCTTCCATTAATTTCTTAATATAAACCATCTGCTTTGATCCTGGTGCATTAATCGCTGATGTCCATAATTCTTTGTTTCCGTATGCTGGTTTATCGCCTTTTCTGAACATCTGCATTACGGCGTTGTGTCCGTACGTATAGCCTGCAGCTCCTGATAGAACTGACCAATATCCGTAACGGCGAATATCATTTGCGGTCCATTTTGGTTGTAAAGTGTCGTGCAAACCATGCGGAATTGCTTCGTAAGATGGTTCTCCATCAAGAGTAGGTTTGGTCGGTTTTAAGTCGAAATCTCTAAGCACAAATTTGTAATTGTCTTCTTTGAAATTCGTTTTTATTGAATCCTGATCATATCTTCTGTGTCCTGATTGGAACATATTGAAATCCAGCCATTTTGCATTGTGAAAATTCTCGGATGAATCGGTTCTTCCAAACGGGTGAAAAGTCACTAATTGGTTTGGATTATTTGTTTTTAAAGTATTCCCTATGGCATTCCAGATATCCTGAAATTCATTTCCGTGCGTATCGCCGCCATTTAACCAAATTACGTTGGTTTTGTTTTTGTATCTGTCAGCCAAGAATTTAGCATATACAATTGCCTGTTCTTTGCTTACTTTATTTCCTTTAGAAACGTTGGTTCCCCAAACCGGAACCATTGCTAAATAAATTCCGTTTTTGCGAGCGACTTCTAATGTATAATCTACGTGATCCCAGTAATCGTATTGTTTTGCATCTTTAAAATCATTTCCTGCCGTAAGCAATGGTTTTGATACGTCTTCATTGATTAAAGCTGGATCGCCATACACGTTAACGGCATTAATATTATGCAGCACCATCACCTGAACGACATTGAAGCCTTTGTCTTTTCTGTCTTTAAAATATTTGTCTACTCCTACTCTGTCTAATTTTCCGAATGCCAGCCAGCCTGTGTCGCCCAGCCAGAAAAATGGTTTTTCATCTCCGGTAACAAAATAATGCTGATTTTTAGAAATTTTGATTTCAGGCAGGGCATCTTTTGTTTTGGCAGCCTGCGAAAATCCGCTTTGTGCTGTCAATAAAAAGCTTGCACTTAGGGCGTATAAATATTTAATTTTCAGATTCATTTTGGTTGTATTTTGAATTTATGTTTTTTGATATTTGCCACGAATTACACTAATTTTCACTAATTTTTTCTTTGCTTTGATTTTTTTAGATCTGCGCAAAATATTTTATTCTCGCAGATTTGCTTCGCCAGTTCGCTATCGCTCGGGTGGCAGATACAGCAGATTTAATTTAAAATTAATTCGTGCTAATTCGTGTAATTCGTGGCAAACCTTTTTCTTTTATTTCTTCACTACAAAAAGTACTTTTTCTTTTATTTCAGCTTGTGGAATTGTTGCTTGTTTTCCTCCACTGATATTGGCTTTTTTGTTGAAAGTTCCTGTTGCTGCGTTTATTGTGTATACTTCGAAAGTCCCTTTTTCGTTTGATAAATCGATTGAAATATCTTGATCGGTTTTGAGATAAAAAAGATAGCTTTTTCCTTTGTTTTCGAGTTTCCAGAGATTGTCTGAAAATGTGTTTCCGTCTACTAATTTCATTTCGCTTAAAGCGGCATAAAACTCAGGAAGTTCGATTTTCGGAATATTTGCCAATGAAGCGCCCGCCATTAAAGCCGGCCATCCAAATCTTAGCGAACCGTCGGTTGAATATAAAATTACCTTTTCAGGATATTTTTCCCGGTATTCACGCACAGCACGATACACTTGATTATCTGTTTCTTTTCCTGTTTTTAATTTTCGGGCGTGTTGTCTTGGTGCTAAATTTTTACCGCCTTCTGGTGCGTAAGCCGATCCGTCTTCTTTGTAATACCAATAACGAATATCAATTGCATCTACTGTTTTGGCTCTTTTGTCATCGTTTAAAATAGCATCCTGAACGTCTTTTGTAGCACTTAAACCAATGATTGCTTTTTTGCCCGTTTCGTCTTTCCATTTTTGAACTTCGTCCAGCCAGAATTCCATAAAGTGCAGCGGACCTGTATATTCGGCGCTTGTTAACTGAATTACGTTGCTGTTTTCTGCAAAATTATCCAACGATTTTCTAATAAAACCTTGGTGTAATTTTCTTCTTGCAGGATTCGTAACATCGTAAAATTGCTCTGCCATGAAAATGCGTTTGTCTCCCGCATAAGGAGGCGGTTCTGGAAAACCAGTGCTGTTGATATTGTTGGCCGAACGCCAAGGTGAACTTGACCAGTGTGCTCCGGCTTCGATAATATTGTGCTGAAAATATTGCTGATTAACTAACAATTGTCCATTCGCTTCTGCCACATTCGCAAAAAGCGACAAACGCTCCCAGTACCAATCATTGAATTTTGTTAAATCGTATTTGCTTAATTGATCCCAAGCTAAATCCTGCCCGCTTCTCGAAAATGGCTGTTCGTAAAACGGCGGCCAAACATCAGCATCAAAACGGCGAACTCTTTCGTGATCGTCCATTCTTCTTTCGTACCATAAACCATAATTGTGCTCTAAGGCGACCATATTATTGGTAGTCAAATAATCTGATACTTCATTGATATTATCTGTAAATCCCGTTCCGGTTCTTCCCGGAACGAATCTGGTAACATCCGGAACTGACTTAGAAATATCACTGTCTCTAAGACTTCCTCTCCACCACGGCACGCTTAATCTGTTTCCAGCGATTAGTTTATTGTCATAAGTAAGCCATCCATTTTTTGTGATTACTTTTTTATCTGAAATTGCATTTTGCGCTCCATTTATTTTTAAATCATTCGCGTTTTTGAGTCCTGAATTGTTTGTATTGATTGGATTTGCTTTTGAAACTTCTGCAATCCATTCTACTAAACTTTGTTTTGGATCGACTGAACTTTTGGTTAATTCCTGAGCCACTTCAACAGCAGGACTTGATGAAGGTTCTGAACCTAAATCATAAATAAATGGTTTCACAGGAAGTGCTCCTAAACGAGTTTCTAATTGTGCATAAAATAAACTTCTCGGGCTAATATGTCCGTTTACATCTTTCCAATGCCCATCTCCAGCCATAATGCCACCCCAAGTTCCAAAAGCCCAATTGTTTGCTGTTGGCGGATTGTAGCATTCTATTTTAGAAGCAGATGTTTCCCAAATCACACTATTTGCTGCGGTCCAACCTGCGCCTCTTCCGTTTTGTTCTCTGTTATTGTAACTTAAAGCGTGACCGTCTATATAAGAAACCTCAAATAAAACTCCTGTAGCCCAGCTTCCAATGGCGCCACTGTTATTAAATGGTAAAAATGATTCGCATTGAATAAATACATTTGGCCCTGTTGTTCCAAAGCCGCCAACTGCAAAATCGTGGTACCCATATTCTGAATAACAGCGTTGAAATAAGGTCTGCTGGCCTTCTGTATAAAAAGTATGACGTCTAAAACCTGCAATTTCAGAAACGGGTTCTGTAGCAATACAGTCTTCAACTGTAATTTGCTGCGCCGATTTTAATACCGAAACCGCTCCGCCGGCAAAATGTTTAAAACTAACTTGTTTTACCCAAGCATTTCTTGCGTTTTCTATGCTGATTCCAAACCATCTATGCTCTTCGTCTTTTGGTTTTGAAGTATCATAAGCTGATTTCAACAAAATATTTTCGATTCCGATTTGCTCAACTCTTCCCGACCAAGAATATGTGTTTACTTTTGCAGTTCCGTAAACATCATCTAAAGCCATTGTCAATGGAGCATTTAGAGTTACTTCATTCCCGTTGATTTTTGTTATAACTCTGTTCCAGGTAATATCCCAGTCATTTTTTTTCCAGCCAACCCAGCCCGTTTCTGCACCAAAATCATCCATCTTTAACTCTTTAATCCAATTATCGGTTAAAGGTTTTGTAATGATAATTTCATCTGATGGTTTTAATTTTGAGGTATTTTTTAATTGGATTGTTTTGGTTCCAAGCGGCGTATAATTGGTATTGAATTCAAAGGTTTCACCGAGTTTTTTATCATCAATTCCTAAAACTCTAATTACAGCTTCTCTTTTTAATCCGGTTCCTAAAAGAATAGTTCCATTTTCATTATTGCCGCTTCCGCGTAAAATAACGCCTGATTTTCTGATGAATAAAGTACCGTTAATTTTAAAAGTTCCTTTGTCTAAAAGAACTGCTCCGCGAAAACCTGATTTATTTGGTTTTAAATTACTTACATAATCAATCGCAGCCTGAATTCTTTGAGTTGCATCTTCTTGTTGTTTTGGGACAAAAATTTTATTCTCGACATTGGGAATTGCTTTTTCTGATGCCATGTATCCTGCATAAGAAAAATCAGGTATTTGATTTCCTTTATTATCTTTTGTGAAAGAAAGTTTTCCTTCTTTGGTTTTGATAATATCAGGGAAATTGGTTTGTGCTGTTGTAATGCTAATGCTGAAAAGCATCACGAAAGCCGATAAAATTATTTTATCTTTTTGAAGAGGAATTATATTTTTTAGTTGATTGAAATTCACTTTAAAAATATTTTTTGTGTTTTATCCTAACAGGTTTTAAAAACCTGTTAGGTATTATATTGTAAGGTCTTGTTTCGAAATTAATTCTAATTTATATTCCTTGAAATACCTAACAGGTTTTTGAAACCTTTTAGGATACGTTGAAATAATAAATATAAAACTTTATTGTAACAATCCCTTTAATTTAGCCAATGTATCCGTGTTATTTTCAGTTTTTGTCCAGTCAATTTTATTGTTTGGATCGATTCCGTTGAAATATTTTTCGATGTTGGTATATCCGTCTCCGTTTGAATCTTTAACTGCATCTGAAGCGTCATTCGGGTTTAACCCAAATTTTTTCTCCCATGCATCTGGAATTCCGTCATTATCAGAATCTTTGTATGCTTTTCCTTTGTATGTTGGATAGCCTCCAACTTGGTCAGGATGTGTTATAATTCCTTTTTTATAAGAATCTGCAGGCAATCTTCTTTTGATATATTCTTTTCCGATATTGTTTTCTAAACCGTCTTTTACTTCGATTTTTCCGGTGCGGACTTGTTTGATGATTCTTTCATCAACTGCATCTCTTTTCGGAATTGTCGCTCCCACATTGGTCAAAACAAATTCATACGCTTGCTCTGCCGACATGATATTAAACTTTGGCATAGAGAAAGGTTTTGGCTCTTTGATAGCTGCCAAAAACTCTTTTGTTTGAGCTTCCGGAAGATCTTCTAATTGTACACCGCCATTCCAGTTATCTGCTGTAACTTCCGGAGAACCTACGATAAAGTTACCTGAAACATACGCTCTTCCGTATTGTTTTGGTTCAATATATCCAGATTCAGGTTTTACGATCCTATGTGCAATTGGCTGATCTGCTGGTGTTATTGGACCTGGTTTGAAGTAATTATTGATGATATTCAGCATCGAGCGATAATCACCTCCGTCAAGGGTACGATTCCACCAATTGAAGACTACGTTATTTACGAAATTGAAGTCGCCATACATTCCGATAGAAGCATTTCTTGAAATGTTGTCTGCCCATAAATTGCGCATAAACGTACTGTTTAATCCGCCAATTGTACTTCCAAAAGCGTGATTATAAGTATCTAAACCTTCCGAAGAAATCGTATTTTGAATCGTAATATTACAAGCTGGTAATTTCTCCAATTTTGATTTTGCATTAGCTGCGAATTGATGTCTGTAAAGAGAAATATTTTCGTCTAATCCCCAGCTTACTGAGCAGTGATCTACGATAATATTTCCCATCGGATTTCCACCCAATGCATCGTCTCTTCTTGTTACTTCGGTTGCACCGCGTCTAAAGCGCATATGTCTGATAATAACGTCATGAGTATCAATTTCTAAAGTTTCTCCTGCAATACAAATTCCGTCACCTGGTGCAGTCTGCCCTGCGATTGTAACGTAAGGCGCTCTCATGCTGATTCTTTTTTTCAATTGAATAATTCCCGAAACATTGAAAACAATCGTTCTTGCTCCAACTGCTTCACAAGCTTCACGAAAAGTTCCTTTTCCGCTGTCTTCTAAACTGGTAACTACAAATATTTTTCCGCCACGTCCACCTTGTGTAAATGCTCCACCACCTTCGGCACCTGGAAAAGCAGGAATATCTGCTTGTACAAAATCTTTAGGATATGAAGCCCAAGGTAAATAGGGTTTTCCTTGCTTTGCTTCTTCTCTGATTATATGAAGATTAGCATTCCAAATTTCGCTCAGTCTTTTTTCTTCGTCAGCTAAAACTGCATCTGCTTTTTCCTGAACTGGTTTTGGAATTACTGGATATTGCGCATAAGCAGATGATACAAGAGAACAAAATGACAACGCCATAAATGTTCTTTTTAAAGTACGGTTTGGGAAAATAGTATGCATTGAATTGTGTGTGGTTGTAGTTAATAGTTTTTGGCGTAAAGTTTAAGAGATTATTCTTTTGCAGTAGAATCTTTTGTTTTACTCTTCTCTCTTTCTTCGATACGTTTGTGCCAGTCAGCACTTTCTTTGTTTAAATCGTAACCTTGTTTTGATAAATAGTTGTTGATTCTTCCTTTATATTTACCAAACCAACCGTGTTTTTCTTTAGATGATCCACCGTCCATTGCATGTTCTCTGGCTTCAACTAAAGCTTTGTAGATATAGTCTTTTTGTTCTGCCGTTAAATTTGGAAGCATATCGTTATAACCTGCAACTGTTATAGGAAGAACGCCATATGTCATTCCGTCTTTAACTTCAGTTATTTTGTCTTCTGATAATTCTTTACCTAATTTTTTAAGGTAAGATTTATGCAATTTTGCAATTGATTCATCTGCTTTTACTTTCAGTTTATCAATCTTTTCGTTTTGTTTTTCTTTGGCTGAGCTTGTATCTTCTTTTACTTTTTTGATTTCAGCATCTCTTCCATCCTGAATTTCAGTTAAATCTCTGAATTGTTGTGCAATAATATTTGAAACCGATTTTTCTTTCGCTTCGTTTTTTAAATCTAATTTGGTAACGATTTTTGCAGCTCTTTCGTTAGTAACCTTTACATATTCAGGATCTAAATGCTGTTGTGCATTTAAAGTTGAAAAGGCAAAAACAAGCGATAATAAACCAGCATTTATTTTATTTAGTGCCATGATTTTATTTTTTAGTTATTTAAAAACATTCTTGCTCATTACTAAACAAGAATGTTTTCAAAAATTATTCCTTATTTTAAATCTAATAAAGGTCTAACTAATGTTTCTTTATTATTAGCTAAATCTTTCCAGTTTACTTTTATAGCTGGATTCACTCCGTTGATATAATCTTCGATATTAGAATATCCATCTCCGTTTAAATCACCTTTTGCATCAGATGGATCATTCGGATTTAAACCGTATTTTTTCTCCCATGCATCCGGCATACCATCTTTATCAGTATCTACGTAAGGTTTTCCTTTGTATTCTGGATAACCTCCCACTTGAGAAATATCTGTAATGATTCCTTTTTTATAAGAATCCATCGGTAAACGTCTGTGTTCGAATTGATAGAATTCTTTTTTCTCTAATCCTTTTGCATATTCTGGAACTCCAGTTTTTACAGTTCTTACGATTCTTTCGTCTACTTTATCTCTAATTGGTAAAGTTGCACCAACATTTTTAAGAACGAATTCATAAGACTCTTCTGCAGTCATGAATTTATTGAACCAAGGCATTGGAAAAGGTTTGTCAACTTTCATTTTAGAGAAGTATTCTTTTGATTCCTCATACGTCATCAATTCGCCTTTTTTGTTCTCCAACTGAATTCCGCCGTCCCAGTTGTCTTTGGTAACTTTTTCGTTTCCGTTAACAACATTTCCATTAACATAAGCTCTACCAAAAACCATATAAGGCAATTTACTTCTTCCTGATTCTGGTTTTAAGATTCTGTAGCTGATTGGCTGTGTTAAATCGGTAACCGGACCTGGTTTGTAGAAGTTGTTGATGATGTTGTAATTTGCTGTATAATCTCCACCATCTGTAGATCTGTTGTACCAGTTGAAAACTACGTTATTCACAAAATTAAAAATTCCGTTCCAACCGATAGAAGGATTTCTTCCTGCATTGTTAGCCCACATATTTCTCATAAAAGAACAGTTTTCTCCACCCAAAGTACTTCCGAAAGCATGATTGTAAGTATCTAATGCTTCTCCGAATAAACTATTTTGGATCGTAATATTTACAGTTCCAACTTTAATGTCTGGGTAACCTGGCCCTGGATTGTACATGTGTCTGTAGATTGACATATTTTCGTCTAATCCCCAAGTTGCAGAAACGTGGTCAATCATGATGTTTCCAACAGGATTTCCTCCAATAGCATCATCACGACGGCCTACAAAAGTTTCTCCACGACGGAAACGTACGTGTCTGATAATTACATCATGCGTATCAATCCAAGTAGATTCTCCAGCGATACAAATACCATCTCCTGGAGCTGTCTGCCCTGCAATTGTAATGTATGGTGCACGAATAATTAATGGACTTTTAAGTCTGATAATTCCGGCAACATTAAATACCACTATTCTTGCTCCACCTTTTTCGCAGGCTTCACGTAAAGTTCCTGGTCCGCGGTCTTCTAAACTTGTTACCGTATAAACATTTCCGCCACGTCCTCCAAACGTATACATTCCACCACCCTCAGCACCTGGGAAAGCAGGAATTTCTGCCTGAGGTAAATCTGTTGGTCTTGCTGCCCACGGAATATAAGGTTTACCATGTTTTGCTTCTTCTTCAATAATAACTAAAGCTTTTTCCCAAGCTTCATCAGAAAGTCTTTGAGCTTCTTCTTTAATTGCTTTTTCCTGCGCCTGAACTTCTGGACTTATCTTCGGATATTGAGCAAAACATTTTGCACTTCCTAAAAAAAGCAGCGATGATGCGATAAATAATGCGGAATTTTTCATGTTAATTTCTTGTTGTGGTAATTCTTTTTAAACAAATCACCTGTATCTTTTGACGAATACAGGTGAAAAGTTTTATATGATAATTCTTTTTTGATATTATAATTTATTCTTGGTAATTATATGTTCCTTGTCCTCCAAAATTATCGTTCCAACCAATCGTTTGTAACAACCAAGGGTTTGAAGTTAGAGCTGTTGTATTAAGACCATTAATATAATAATTTGGATTAAATTTAATATTAACAGCTGCCCCATTAAAATTATCCATCGGCGTAATTAGTGGCGTGCGGATAAAGTTTGCATTGTAAAATGCTGCTAAAGTTGTTAATTGTGCTCCAAAATTTGCCGCATCTGGATCTGCTACTACACTTGCACGAGCAGCAGCTAAAGGATCTGTAGTTGCAGAAGTTGTTGCAACTCTATACTGCAAAAAGTTACCCGTACGTTTAGTTCCGTTAATTGGAGTCAAACCTAATTTACTCACTGTACCTCCTGTAACTCCTGGCAGAGCTTCATTATCATATAACATCCATCTTTGAACATCCCAGAAACGTTTTCCTTCGTACGCCAATTCTACTCTTCTTTCATATAAAACAGCTTCAATTGCCTGATACTTATCAGATAATGTTCCAATACCATAATTGTTTGCAGAAGGAATACCAACACGATTTCTAATTCTTCCTAAATAAGTTAAAGTACTGTTAGTCTGTCCTAAAGCTGCATAACATTCTGCAATATTCAATAATAGCTCTGCATAACGATATTCAAAAATATCTGTTCCCGAATATTGGAAGTTGGTTTCTTTACTAGCATTAATATTAGTCATTTTTCTAACGAAAGCTGGACTAGAGATTGCAGTGTTTCCATCTGAAAAACCTGCTTTATTTGAACCATCTACCCAACGGTAAGCCCAAAGAACGCTGTTAGGAGTTTCTTTACTTCCCCATTTTGAACCAGAGAAAGCAAAAGTTCTGTAAAATCTTGGATCTCTGTTCAGGAAGAAAGTAAAATCGTTATAACCGTTTGCTGCAGTTGGCCTACTACCATCTGCCATCGGAAATAAATCTATCATTTCTTTTGGAGCAGCAACTCCTCCTCCTGTACCGCCTAAACTCAATAAACGAATTCCTTTTTCCCATGAATTATTAATGGCTTGAGAAAGATTACCAGTTCCGCAAAGCTGCACTGTAATTGCTTCTGAGCAAAAAGCATTGTCAATTAAAAACATTTGTTCCCATTGTTTTGCATTACTTCCGTATAATCCGTAACCGTCTGCAGTCAATTGAGCTTCTGCTTCTAATCCAGCTTTTAAAGCTGCTTCCCAACGCTCATTTGAACCATCCCAATTTTTATTAAACAGAGGACTCGCAAATGTTAACAATACTCTTGCTTTTTGTGCCATAGCTGCTCCTCTTGTAAAGCGTCCATAAGCACCTGATGCCCAATTCCCAGGTAATAAACTTGCTGCCATATCTAAATCTTTTACGATTTGAGCTACAACTTCAGAAACTTTTGCTCTCGGAAGCTGAATCGATGGATCATCAGCTGCTGCTTCCTGAACAGTCGTAACAATTGGTACACCACCATATACGCGCATTAAATCAAAATACTGCATCGCACGCATATAGTACATTTGTCCTTTTGCCTGATCACGAAATGTTTTATCCAAATTTGAACCTTTTACATCAACTTCTTCTATAAAAGCGTTGCATTCTCTAATTCTATTATAAGGATGGTTATTAATGCTTGTTGTTAATTTTGCTCCGTAATAGCCACTTCCATCAGCGGAGTTTACAAGGGTTTTATTAGGATTAATAAAATCTTGTGTACCTCCTAGTTCCTCTGTCAATCTTGAGTTGGCATCTGTATAAGAACCAATAATTGTAGAAGTTGGTGATTTATAAGCATTGTAAAAATCATAATATTGATTATCTACATAGGCTTGTGCACGCTCTTGAGTTTGGTAGAACGTATCATCATAAAAGCCATAACCTTTCTTATCTTTTAGAAAATCATCACTACAAGAAACCGCACTTGCAGCAAGTAATAATGATAGTGTTATATATTTAAATGGTGTTTTCATAGTTTCTTTTTAATTTTGATTAGAATGATACGTTAAAATTAAGCGACCAAGTTCTAAGTGTAGGATAATTTACTGAAGAATTATCATACATATTTCTATAATGATCTGGATAAGGATTGTATAAATCCCAAAGATTATTACCTGTTATACCCAATGTTATAGCTGCAATTTTCGTGTCTGCAAAAACCTTCTTTGGTATATCGTAATTAACACTTAAGTTTCTAACAAAACAACGGAAAGTATTTAGCTGCCAGAAGTCTGATGGACTAGACATATACGTCCATTGTGCTACATTCGGATATTTACCATTTGGATTGTCCTCACCATACATATCTCTCCAGAAACTCTCACGAGACCACATATTATTTGCAGATGATGTACCTTGATTTACTAAATCTACAAAATTAGCTCCTCCCCAAGATGTTGCAATTTGGGCTCTCAAAGAAAATCCCTCATATTTAAATCCTAAGTTTGTTGTAAAACCATAAGTTCTGCTGCTGTTTGCTAATTTCACATAATCATTCTCTTTCATGATCTGTCCATCTGCTGGTGCTAAAGTTCCATCAGGATTAAGCTGACCTGCAACATCTTGATAAGCCAAAGATCCTTTTCTCATTCCTGCAGCAGAATTGATATCAAAATATCTTGGTACTCCTCCAGCAGCAGTAGCACGTTCAGTTAAGTAAGCCCAGTAATTTGCAATATCTTCGTCTGTACGCAAAATACCGTCTCCTGTTGATGTCCCTTTCCAAACTGCAAATCCCCACACTGGATTAAATGATGAATATCCCACTCGCGCAGTATTACTAGATGGAAGAACATTTCCTTGATCAGGGAATTTTTTGATTTCATTGTTATTGTAACTAAAGTTGATCCCAATATTGTAACTCAAATTACTTTTTATTTTATCACTCCAGTTAATAGCAACTTCATGTCCCCATGCATCAATTTGACCATAGTTTTGTTCAGCATAAGCTCCTCCTACAGAAATTGGCACACCTACAGCACTGCTCATATCTGTTAACATATCCTTATTTTTGTCGTAATAGAAATCATACGTTAAGCTTAATCTGTTTTTCAACAAATTAATATCAACCCCAATATTGTTTTTTATAGTAGTGTCCCATGTTACATCTCTGTTTGGATTTACTCTAGGAGTTAAACCATTTCCATTATATCCACCCCCGCTAGTAGGTGTACCAGGTCCGAACTGAAAACCTTTATCTACAATTAGGTCATAATACTGCTCCCATCTCCATGGTTGAATATTATCTTTACCTGTTTTACCAATAGAGTAGCGAATTTTAAAGAAATCAACCCACGGTACACTTTTTTCGAACCAGCTTTCTTTAGACATTACCCAACCCACTTGAACAGATGGGAAAGTCCCCCAATAGTTTTCTGGTGCAAATTTTGTGGATGCATCACTACGAAGAATAAACTGGAACAAATATTTTTGTTTGAAACTATAATTGAAACGGCCAAAATAAGATAAAGTTCCTCCTTCAACTTTTGTAGCCTGGCTATTAGAAGTGCTTAATGTTCCCGCAGTACGATAATCACCTAAGTAATCTTTTCCTGTGTTCTCATAAGCTAAACGAGTAAATGTATTATATACTTCTGAAGCTTCACCTCCTACCATTGCGCCAATCTGATGATCTCCAAAAGTTCTGTCATAGTTAATCATGAAATCTCCCTGAGTACTTTTTCCGTCTGTATTATTATAGTAAACTCTTGAGTTTCTTAGATTAGTTTCCAGAATATAACTACCTGCTGGATTAGTTGTTCCATTATAAAAACTAGGATTAGCTGCACTTGCTAAGTGTCTGTCTTGAAGTTGATAATCTCTAATTCTAACTAAATCATATGGCAATTGAATTTGTTCTGTATATGATGAACTTTGATTTCTTGAATAAGTTACCTTAAAAGATAATCCTTTAACTGCAGCTACTTTATAATTTAATGAAGCATTTACATTGAATGTATTATCATCAGTAACTTGATGTGAACCATTATTTAAATTTGCAAAATAGTTCCAGCCAGCAATATTGTTATTAGCATTTGCACTTCCGAAGTTTTTGTTTGAATTAGGAAATGGAGAAACATAATAATTTTTACCATCTATAGTTGTTTCCCAAGGCACATGTTGCGGCATATGCAGCAAGAATCCATAATCTGCTTGTTCTCCACCAGCTGCAGAAGCATAACTTCCGTCACTAATATTTGATGATGCTTTGGTAAATGATTTATCAACTGTTCCTACGTTCCCAGAAACAGAAGCAGAAAAATCTAAATTCTTAGCAATTTTTGCATTTATTCCTGTACGGAAATTCCATTTATCATATTTTTGGTTTCCTAAATTAGCATCTTGTGTTAAATAAGTTGCACCTGCAAAATACGTAATATCTTCATTACCGCCACTCACGTTGAAAGAGTGTTTTTGTTGAATAGCTGGTTTCCAAGCTTCATCTAACCAGTTATAATTTAAACCTTTCATTTGCTCTAATTCTGCAGCTGAATATATAGTTGTAGGATCAATTACAGCTGGAGCAGCCACTCTTGAATTAAAAAATCTATTACTGAAAACTCCAAACTCATAAGCATTCAATACCTTACTATGGCTAACTGCATCGTTGACAGCAAATTGACTGTTATAAGAAAATTTCGCTTTACCAGCTTTACCACGTTTGGTTTTTACCACAATTGCACCTTGTGAAGCACGAGAACCGTAAATTGCAGCAGAACCATCCTTTAATACAGTAATACTTTCAATCTCAGAAGGATCTAATCTATTAAATTGTTCCATTGTAGGTTTACCGTTACTCGGGTCAACTTGAATCATATCGTCAATGATTATTAAAGGAATACTAAAACCTCCATCTTTAGATAAACTAAAAGTTTGACGAATTTGAATAGTTCCTGATTCACCCGGACGACCTGTCCCACTAGTAACATTAACTCCTGGAACTAATCCTTTCAATGCATCAGATAAATTTGTCACAGGCAAATCCATCACATCATCTGGTTTAATTGTAGCAATCGCTCCAGTAAGTTCTTTTTTCTTCTGACTACCATAACCAACTACAACAATGTTTTCAAGTTGATTAAAATCGTCTTCCATTTTTGCATTAACTATAGAACGATTGTTAAGAGGTATTTCTGTTTTTTTCATTCCAATGAAAGAAAAAACTAATGTTGAACCACTTTTTACTTTAATCTGGTATTTTCCATTGTAATCTGTTGTAACTGAATTTTTAGTTGATTTTTCAGTAACGTTAACTCCAGGCAATAGTCCTCCTAAATTATCCGTAACAGTTCCTGTTACTGTAACTTGAGTAGAGTTTTGAGCATAACTCAGTACACTCATCAGTGTAAACAAAAGAAAACTACATCTCTTTATAAGTGCTTGTTTCATAAATGTTTTTTTTGGTTAGGTTATTAATTGTTAGTTAGTCATGTTTTAAACATGTTTTAGTTTTAATAAACTTTACTTAAAGAAATCTTAACAAAGAAGATTAAATGTCCAAAACACATTTATTTTAATATTCCAAAAATATGATGATGATACATTAGAACCGTCCTGCTCTATCCTGTTTTAATCGAGGAATGTCAAAAAAAATGCGACTAAAAAAACAATATTAATAAAAAACGAATGGAAAAAATAGACGAACCAAAATATTTAAGACAAATGTTTGCTTAAAACAAAATTTACAAACTAAATTTGATTAAAATTCTACAAGATTAATATCAAAAATAAACATATAGTATATAATCTGCAAAATAACAACCATTGTGGCTGATAAATAAGAGCTTATACCAAGCGCTTTTTTTACGAAAACGATAGAGATAAATACTAATAGTATATTTATTTTATACTACATAACCTACAAAAAAACACATTGGATAGTTACAGGACAGTATAAAAAGTTTAAATGTTTTTTATAAAAAAATTTTTTTTTTAAAAGTAAATTCTGACCAACAAAATTTAAATACTTATTTTTTATCTGTTCATTTAACAGAAATCGTCAAAAAACCCGCTAAACATAGATGTTCAGCGGGTTTGTTAAAATAAATTTCGTTGTGTTTAACCGTTACCTCTTATAATGCTTATCATTTATTCGGATTCCATCCGTTTAGGACTAAATCTCGATCATACTTTTTAATATCTTCTTTCTTCAATTGATGCGACCAAGAAACTCGTTGAGAAATCCCTTTAGCACTTAAACCTTTACTTCCAAATTCTGCATAATAAGCTGTTTTGTCTTTATCTGGAAATCTTGTGTCAATCCATGCATTCCAGCCTTCTGGAATAATATGCGAACCTAAATCTGTATTGATGAAAACAGTTTGAGCATAAGGTCTCCAAGGTCTTCCCAAAAATACTTTATCGACAAATTTGTCTTTGGCTGTAAGTTTACAATCAACGAAAACAAATCCGTAAGTCTGACCTTGCGGAGTCGAAGCTGCCGTTATATAAGAGTTCGTTAAACTTTCGATCGTACATTTATAAAAATAAGCTGTTGCAGCACCAAAAATAAAATCGGTTGTACCGTTGATGAAACAGTTTTCAAAATAGATACGCGTTTTTTCTTCAGATAAATACAGTGTATCCTGATTACCTAGAAGATTGCAATTCTTTACTATAACCCGATCACTTTTAATATGAAGCGCCACCGCCTGCCCTACTCTTCCTGCGGTATTTTCTACAGTAAGATTTTCTAGCGTACAATCATTTCCTTTTATTAAAAAAGAATACGAAGTTCCCGTTCCAAAAGCGGTCTTTCCTGATGGATCTTTTTCTCGAAGCGGTTTTCCCGAATAATCATCAAATGAAATAATCGTTTTGTTTCGATCAGTTCCTTTTAAAGTGATGAACGTTTTAGAAACTGGGATTTCCAATTTCTCTTTATAAACTCCTGGCTTTATAGTTATTACAACACGCTTCTCTGAATTGTCTTTAACATTATTAACCGCTTCCTGAATGGTTTTAAAATCTCCTGAACCATCTTGCGCAACGGTTAAAGCTAATTTGTTATCGAGCGTTTGGGCTGAAATTGAAAGTGTTGTTATTAAAAATAATGCTAGAATGTATTTCATAAAGTCTCATTTTAAAGTCTTAGATAAAGTGTATCTGTAGAGACGCACCGCAGTGCGTCTACGCGATGCTGATTTTAATTGTCACTAATAATTATTGATCTAAATGCGTAAGACGCACAGCAGTGCGTCTCTACCAAAAATAGGAATCTATTTTGCAATTTCTAATGCGACATCCAAACCGTCATTTCGCCTTTGCCTTTATTTCCCCATGCAAAATACGGAATCAATTTTACTGGTACAGCAGTTGCATCTTTCGAATTAAGCGGTTTGTACAAAGTTTTATTCCAAGAATTATCAGATTTTATTACCGCTTCTGCATCAATGCTTACTAAGTTTCTATTATTAAGTGTAAAATTGTTAGTCGTAAATTTCCAATTCACATTTAAAGCCACATCATTTACACTCGTTTTTGCAGGAAGCTGATCTGATTCTAAACAATAAACCAGCGGTCCTCTTTTTACAGCTATTTGATTTTTAACTTCTTCCACCAACGGATTGGCTTCCATCAATTCAACTGGCATTGGGAGATTTAATTCGATCACATCTCCTTTTTTCCATTTTTGGTTTAATTTTAAATAAGTGCCGGAAACGATTTTTTCATTAATATTTTGATTATTAACTGAAACCGAAGCATTCTGACTCCAGCCCGGAATTCTTATAAAGAAATTCTGCAGATCTTTTGGAGCTTTTACAATTTTCAACGTTATTTTTCCGTCCCACGGATAATTAGTTTGCTGTTCGATTTCGATTTCTTCCCCATTTAACGATTTTGTTTTCAAAGAATTACTTCCGTATAAATTTACATACAAACCCTCTTTTGAAAGATTGTAAGCATAATTTCCAACTTCGGCAACTGTTCTCGTTACGTTTGGTGCACAACAGTTTGACAATGCAATATAACCTTCACGCTCATTTCCCCATCTTTGTTGAAACGGCAGATCATTAGACACATTCAGCGGATTATTGTAAAGGAATTTTTCACCTTCCAAATCCATTCCCGATAGTACACTATTATACAATGCCAATTCTACAATATCAGCATACTTGGCATCTCCCGTAATTTGAAGCATTCTCCAGTTCCACAACACATTTCCAATATTGGCGCAGGTTTCTGTATGAGCCGTTGCGTTTGGCAATTGAAAAGGTCTTCCGTAAGCCTGATGGATTTTCTGTACTACTGTTGGATCATAAGAAGTTCCATCTGGTGAAACGCCGTCATATAAAGAACCGCAAGCACCTGTAATGTACATTTTACGATATGTTACATCATCCCAAATCGATTCCAGATTGTCTAACAATTTCTTTTCTCCTGTTTCTGCGTATAAATCGGCTACTCCCGCATATAGGTAATTTGCCCTTACGGCGTGCCCCATTGCAGTGGTCTGCTGTCTAAACGGAATTCGATCCTGATTGTCATCTGTTCCATCATTTGTAGTTCCGCGAATGTCAATTAAATTATTGGCCAGTTCCAGAAATTTCGGATTTTTAGTAGTTCTATACATTTCGACAATTCCCATATAATGTGACGGACAAATTGCATTTCGAGCCAGTTCAGGTGATGCTTTTTTGTAAAAATCATATAAGAAATCGGCAACGCCTTTTGCGATATTTAAGAAGTTGGTTTTTCCTGTAGCACGATAATGAATGCAGGCAGCAGTCATTAAATGTCCCATATTGTATTTCTCAAAACCCAATTGTTTTTTTACTTCTTCCGGCCCTAAAGTTCCCCAGCGTTCATCGATTAAAACAGGTGTATGAATGTAACCGTCTTTGCGCTGTACTTTCGCGAAAAGCGCAATAGCTTTGTCCATTTCCTGATCGAGCTTTTTGTCTTTTGTAACCGCATAAGTGGCTGCCATTCCTTCAAAAATCTTGTAGAAATCACCATCATGAAAAGAAGGCCCTTTAAATGTTCCTTTGCTTATTCCTGCTGCGATTTCGAAGTTTTTGTAAGCATGCGAAATCTCATTGTTATGATACAAATCCCACATATACGGAAGTGTATTTTTGGTTTCTACATCAAATTGTTCTTTCCAGAAACCATTTGTCCATTTTACATCTTGTAAACCAATGCTTTGCAGTTTTGAATACGGACTTTCTGAATTCGCAACCAAACCTTTGTTCTGCGACAGTAATCCAGAACTAACAAAAAACAAACTAAGGGAAACATTTAAAAAATTTTTCATTTTATAATGATTTTTAACCATATAAGAAATATAAGCTCATTTAAAATAAACTTTCTTAAACTTGAACTGCATAAGATTAAGTCTATCTTATAATTTCTTATATCACTTATATGGTTTACTATTTATTTTACAAAGAAATTAATTGTTCTGCTCATTGAATCTCCATCGGCATCTTTTACGGTTAATACGAAAGAAGCGAATCCTTTTTCAACAGTTGTAAACTGAATTTCTTTTCCTTTTAAAACTACTTTTCCATTTTTAAGATCAGAGAAAGTGTAGACAGGTTTGTTTTCATAACCTTTGAAGAAATCTCCTGCATTTAAAACTTTCTTTTCTCCTGAATTCACAAAATAATGGGGCGTTGACAGCCAATTCAGATAATTGTCTAATTGCGTAAAACCATCCTTATCTGTATCCTGATTCGCATCTGAAAAATCTCCTGCTTTTGAATTTTCGTTTAAACCAAAAGCTTTTTCCCACCAGTTTGGCAATCCGTCATGATCAGTATCCCAGTCTGAAGGACGCGTTTCTGAAGCAAAATTTGGCCATCCTCCGGCATCTTGTTCGTTGTCTATCATACCGCCAAGACCGCTTTTACTTCCTTTATAAGTGAAGGTTCCTTTTAAAGTTTCGCCAATAATTCGGTTATCGTGTTTATCAAAAAACGGCTGATTCGCCCCAACATCTGAAAGTACATTTTTATAAGCCGCTTTCGCTGACTGCGTGTCTACATACGAAGGGAAAAATGGTTTATCTACGAAAGTTTCATATTCTACTTTTTCATTATGGCTTATAGTAGATTTTCTTCCTTTATCCTGAGATTTTTCATCAAAATAACCCGGCATAATATTTCCGTTAAAGTAATAACGCTGCATTCCTTTTCCAACGCCTTCATGCTGTGCATTCAACGCCACAAATATTTTAGTTGAAGCGCCTGGTTTGTAATAATTGTTTACAAAATTCACCTCGTTTGCGCCCCCGTCTGTAGTTCTCTGTCCCCAGTTGTAAACCACATTATTGGTTATATCCAATCGGCCTGTATAATAACCGTCACCGTTTAAACCGCCGCCAATACTCCAGTTTCTGCCGTAGTTGTGAGCCAGTAAGTTATGATGAAAACTTCCAATATCGCCGCCAATTGTAGCTGCATATCCGTGCATTTTTCCTGCTTCGTATTTATCATGACCTGCCACATTCAACGCTTCAGAAATTAAAGTTCGCTGCAGCGTAATATGATGCGCACCACGCGAACTAAACGATTCGTCAATTGTCCAACTGATCGAACAGTGGTCAATAATACTGTAATCTGCACCCGTTAATCCCATTCCGTCAAAAGTAGTACCGCCTCCAATTCTCACTTTTAAGAAACGCACAACACCATCATTTCCAGTCAACCCGATTGGTGCTCTGCTGATGGTAATTCCTTCGCCCGGCGCTGTCTGCCCCGCAATTGTAATATAAGGCTGATTTGCTACTAATCTCGATTCCAGTTTTATATTTCCCGAAACAGTAAAAACAATTGTTCTCGGCCCGATTTCCTGATTGATGGCATCACGTAAACTTCCTGGTCCGTCGTCATTTAAATTGGTTACTTCAATTACTTTTCCGCCGCGTCCTCCAACAGCATAACGGCCGTAGCCTTCTGCTCCCGGAAATGCCAATTGTGCAGGCTTGAACGACCACACATTTCCTAAAGTTACTTCGCCATTTGAATCCACTTCATCCACTCTCCAGTAATAAGTGGTACCTGAATATAAATCTGAAACCGTAAAATTTTTATCTGCCAATTTTCCTTTGAATTCTTTTGAAGATTCTGTTGCATTTTCTACGGCATTTTTATCTTCGCCAAAATACAACTTATGAGCGGCCACATTTTTTACGGCATCCCATTTTAAAGTTAGAGTTTTCCCCACTTCAACATGTTCATCACGGTTTCTTGGTTCAGGAGTACGCGCCTGATTCATTAGGTTTGGAGTGTCAATTTCAAAACCATTGATCACGATTTGTTTTATAACATCAGGATTGGAAGTTGGATCGATTTCAAAACGAACAATTACATCTTTGCCTTTTTCTGCATTAAAAGTGATATACGCCATCGCTGCATCAATTTTAGCATTGGCTCTCTGACTCGCATTTACCGTTTGCTGCAGTTTTCCGTTTACGAATATTTTTATCGGAGAAAAAGTTTTTCCTGTAATGACATCAAAAGCGTTATGAAAAGTTAAAAGAGTATGCTTTCCTGCTTTCAATCCGCTGATTTTCAATTCTAAATTTTCAGAAGTTACTAAACCGTCACTTCCTAATCTGTTGTAATGCGGTGCACTCATTCCAACTTTGTACCACTTAGAAGTAAAATTTCCTTTTAACTTAAATGACACATTATTAAATGATTTTTCAGCTTCTTTTCCTTCATTGATAACCCAAGAATCATAACTCGGATCATGAACTTCTTCTAGTCTTCTTTGAAAAAAGTCAAAATCGACTTTTACTATTTGTTTATCAGTGTTCTGCGCTGATTGTGCTTGTCCGTTTGTGGTCAAAATCAAGGACAGAAAAGCAGCGCTTATTAATTTCTTTATCATTTTTGTTTGGTAATAGTTAGTTTAATTTTGTTTTTTCTGCTTCAGATTTTCCTAACAGATTTATAATGTCTTTTTTTCTTTCTTCCGGAATAACTTTTAAAACCTTCAATTCGCCATTCAGGAGTTCGGCTTCAATTGTTGTATTTTGTTTTGCATGTAATTTAAAATGTACGTTCCAATCTTTTGGCCAGGCTGGAAAGAGATAGATTTTTCCATCAGTTTCCTGCAAAAGCATTTCCTGCATGCCAATCATTCCCGAACCGCCCCAATTATGATCTGGAACCCAGTCAAATCCTGGTCCCCAAAAAGCTGGGAAACGTCGGTCTGAATTGGCCATTTTTAAGGTATTGTATTTCGCAGCTTCATGGGTTAATCCCAAACGTGCTGCAAAAATATTATCTTGTTTCCATCCAATATGACTTCTAAATTTTAAAGCATCAGGATCGTATTTCCAAGTGTTTAAAGCCGTTTCCAAATCAGGTTTTCCAACTCCGTAAATTCCCCACGGATAAACAGGATACAATTGTGGTACTTCCGAATTATTCACTCGTTCCCACGTTTTGGCAGGAAGTAAAACTTTATGATTTTCAATCTGCCCGAAATTTAAAGGCGGGATTCTATTTTGAAATCCTTTTAAATATTCGGCATCTTCTTTGGACAATTCTTTTGCCGAAAGGTTTAAAAGATTGGCTGTAATAACTTGTAAAGCCGAAATGGTACTATTCGCATTATTTGCCATTTTATACGTTTCTGCTCCCGAACCTGGAAAAAGAACCAGTTTGCCGTTTCCGTCCAAAGCCTTTCTCCCTCTTTGTTTCGCTAAATATTGATAATGTTCATCAAAAAAACGAAGACAACTGATTATGAATTGATTGTATTTCTTAATATCTTCTCCAGCATATTCTTTTTGCTGCAACATCATTTGACAGAATTCAAAAACCGTGTCCCATTCATATTCCAGCCACGCATTATATTCCATTCCCGGATCGTAATCTGTGGGACGTTTCCATTCGTATTCTGCGGGATTTGGCAACCCGAAATTTTCCAATTGTTCTGTAAATGATGCACCGTTATGATTCCAATAAACTTTGCTTCTTAATTCGGCATTTTTCTGTAAACTCAAATAATAATCCAGCTGTGATTTCATCATATCAAAATCACCGCTTTTTACCATCGGAAAATAAACTAAACGCTGATTTTGAGCCGTCATGGTTCCTCCTCCCCAATTCCTGAAATCAGGCGTAAAATCTAAATCGGGATTTGTAAAAACGGGATCAACGGCAAACAATCCGCCGTTGAATTTTGTTGGATATTTTCCGTAAGCATTACAGCCGAGCATATATCGAAACAACTGATAATTTTGTCCGATTTGATAAACCGAATCTTTGGCAGTCGATTGATTTTTCTGAGTAAAAATAAAACTGCGGTTCCAGAAATTATTCCACCATTTTATCGTGTTTTTTTCTGCTTGTTTTGCTGTTTTCTTGTTTACATAAATCAAACTTTTCAATCCATTCTCCCAAGTCGAAAAATCTGATTGATTGGTATTTAAATAAATTTCTAATGAATGTTTTTTGGATGGTTTTACGCTTGTTAAATTAAAACCTTTAAAATCTGTCGATTGGTATTTTCCTAAGTACGTTCCGTCAGGTTTTAGATTATCGCCCGTCATAAATCCTCCGAAAGTTAAATTCTTAAGTGGATTCAGCATTTGGTCTTTAACCGATTCCATTTTCTGCTGTTTAACCGCTACATCAAAAACAGTATTTCCCCTGTTTCTGTGATAGAATTTTATGCCGTTATTTTCAAATGCAATCGAATCTTTATAAGTAACAATTTCTCCCTGAGGCGCCCATTTATAAGAATTGGCATTATTGGCTTTTCCTTTTGAATCGCGGTTTTTATAACGCCAGCTTTCATAAGAAGCTTTCATTTTTAATGCATTTTTACTTTCTAAATCCAAATGGATTATCGGTTTAAAAACATCGACCCAAAGTTTGATTTTAGTGTCACTCTGCCCAACTAAAACATATCCGTCTTTGAGTTTCAATTCCTGATGAAAACCTTCTATTTTAGCAAAAGGATTCGGCGTTAATGTTACTTTTACTCTTCCTAATTTCAATAAAGTATTGTGTTCGTCAAAAGTGCCGCTTCGTGAAAAATAAAAATACAAATCGCCTTTTTCTACCCATACATTCACGCCAATATCACCGCCTCCCAAGGGCATTGATTCTGATGAATTATTGCTCTGCGTTGTCCAAACCTGATTGTAATTTTCGAGCACAGGAACTTGCGCTTTAAGGCAAAGCGTTGTGAAGAGAAGTATGTATTTAATGTATTTCAAATTATTTTTTTTGATTTTTAATTATCCTTTCTTTTTGTCATTTCGACGAAGGAGAAATCTTCACAAGTCGCTCCGCAATCTTTGTCGATCTTGCAATGAAGATTTCTCCTTCGTCGAAATGACAAACTAAACTTTAAACTAATAATTGATCATTCACAATTAACAATTAACAATTCATAATTATTAATCACCATTCATCTGTTCTAAAAGAAGAAACCGGCAAACCGCCTGCAC
This sequence comes from Flavobacterium sp. Root935, assembly GCF_001429295.1. GTDB lineage: Bacteria > Bacteroidota > Bacteroidia > Flavobacteriales > Flavobacteriaceae > Flavobacterium. The sequence goes on from NZ_LMJL01000008.1 coordinate 155,072, forward strand.
TAAACAATTCCGCTTTTGCGAAATCTTTCCATAAATAACGAATAGCAACCGGTTTCTTTACTTTATCCGAAGTCAAAACCACTGATTTTCTTCTAACTACCGTTTTAGCCGGATAGAAAACTTTGTCTTCTCCCGCTATTTCAAAACCTGTTACTTCTTTGTCATAAGAAGTAATTCCGTTGGCTACATCATCAAAAGAAACCGTAACCGAACCGTCTTTTATTTCCATCGATTTGTATTTCGGACTTTCGAATTCGAAACCTTCGATTCCGTAGGTTTTTGCCAAAGCCTGGAACGCCAGTCTGTTTCCTCCTTTTTCTTTGTCCATTGGGTGAATGTTATTTTCTTCTCCGACATCCATTAAAACTGCCATTCCTGAATTCGGAATTTCTTTTGAAGCTTTAAACTGCGCCTCTCTCAAATAAGCCGAATTGTATTTCTCCAAATAATCTTTTGGATGAAATGAAGCATAATTAAACGGCGCAATCTGAGCGTAATAAAAAGGGAAATCTCCTTGTTTCCACAAAGCTCGCCAGCTTGAAACCATTTTTTTCATTAAAGCAGTGTATTCAGATACTCTTTCGTAATTCGATTCTCCCTGATACCAGATACAGCCTTTTATTCCGTAACCTATTACAGGCGAAAGCATTCCATTAAACAAAGTCGTTGGAACACGGTTTGGATCTTTTGCCAACTCTTCTTTTGTAGTCGGAATTTTAGCGCTGGCAAAATCTTTCAGCATTTCCTGATTCATCCACGCTTCCATGCTTGAACCTCCGTAAGAAACATGAATCAATCCCACTGGAACGTCTAAAACTTCTTGTAAAAGCGAACCAAAATACCAAGCCGTAGCGCTAAAATTAGAAGTTGATTTTGGCGAAGCTTCTTCCCATTTTCCTTCAAAATCCTGCAAAGGTTCTAAAACAGTCGCACGCGGAATGGTGATTAACCGAATATTTTTATTGGTTGATCTTACAATGATTTCGTTTCCGTTTTTTACGGGCTGTCCCTGAAAACCTTTCAAAGGCATTTCCATATTGGATTGTCCGGAACACAACCAAACTTCTCCGATTAACACATTTTTTATGATCACCTTTTCGCTTCCTTCCGAAACTTCAATTGTAAACGGACCACCAAAGGACGGTGTTTGCAAAGCTGTATTCCATTTACCAGAGTTGTCTGCTTTTACCTTGTAGGTTTTAGAATCCCACGAAGTTTTTACTGTAACATTAGCGTTCTTTTCTGCCCAGCCCCAAATTGGTGCGTTAGATTTTTGTTGCAACATCATGTTATCAGTAAACAAAGCCGGCAGTTTGATTTTGGCATTCATTTGGAAGGTTGCCACAAATGCAATTACAACAACAAAAATGTTCTTTAAATTTTTCATTTTACTTTATGCTTTTAATTCTAAAAATTTGTGTCGCTCCTCTGGAGCTAAACTATTCCTATATATTATTTTCTATAAATATTTCGCTCTTCCAGAGCTTTAATGCAAGTCCCAGAGGGACGAAATATTTATAGACAAACAATAACAATATACAAAAGCTCCTGCGGAGCGATATTTTTCTTCAATTGCCTCCAGCTTTTAGCTGGAGGAATCATCAAATGTTTATTCTCAATAGGCTTTAGCCAAACTAACTTTTTGGCTAAAGCCCTGTTATGTATTATTCTTAACCTCCAGCTAAAGCTGGAGGCAATTGACTTTTTTTTCGTCAAAAAAAAATCCTTTTTAATCTTTCAATCTGTGGCTAAAATTTATTTTTCTTTTACAATACTTACTGGACCCAATAATCCTGCTTTCAACAACGGTTCTCCTTCTAAACGAAATGGCGCTGTTGTCCATGTCAATCTCTCTTCTTTTGGCAATTTTTGATCGCCAATTAATCTATTTGCCCAAGTATTTGTGATTTTAATTTCGATAGTATTTTTTCCTTTTTCTAAAGCTTTTGAAATATCAGTTTTGAAAGGGAAAGTCCATAATGTTCCACAATCTTTTCCGTTGATTGAAATCTCGGCGATATTAGAAATTTCACCTAAATCCAACCAGATTTTATCTGTGCTTTTTCCTTTCCAAACAAAATCTTTTCTATAGATTACAGTTCCTGAATAATACTTAATCTGATCATTTTCAGAAGTACTCCAATCAAAAAGTTTATTGATTTTGATTATTTCTTTTGGCCCTTTAAATGCTGGATCAAATTGCAGATTCCAATTCTGATCTAAAGTCTGGACTTTTTCAAATTCAGAAAATTTTGTTTGAGCTAAAACTTCTTTCGTTTCTTCTTTAAAAATTACAAAACCAGATTCGTTAGCCTCTAAAATTATTGAAACAATTGTTCTTCCATTTTCGATTTTCCAATTGGTTAATTCCGAAATTTTATCGGTAACAGGATTGTACCATTGCGGAACTTTTCCAGCTATTCTAAACGACGCATCAAATGCTCTTTTTTCTCCTTTTTGATTAGAAATGAAATAAACGTCTTCACTATCTGATTTGCGATGTGTCCACGCTAATGTTTCTGAATCAGCTCTGTTTAAATTTAGGAAATAAACGTCATGTGCAATTCCAATGGAAGAAAAATCATTTCCTAAATACGGTAATTTGATAATCGTTCCTTCTCCAATTTTCCATGTTGATGAACTAGCATTATTCCAGATTTCATCAATTACATTCTGCCATTTCTTTTGATTCTCTTCGGATTGAATTCCAGGCTGAATCATTGGTTTTTCATCCACAAAAATTGTAGCTCCATCTTTTACCAACTGCAATATTTTTTCTGCGGAAGCCAAAGACAAAATTTTATTCGGTGCCATTTTGTGACTTCCCGGAAAGAATAAAGCTCCGTATTCAATTCCACCATCAAACGAAATTTTGCCTTTTACCACCTTCGCACGATTAATTAAAACATCGGCGTTGAAAGAATCATATTGATAGCCATTTAACGGATTAATCCATTGTGATAAATCGGTCATATTTTTAGAATAGGTAACTTCTTTTGGCATTTTTGCCGTTGGCTGACCCTCATTTTCTAAACGGATTTTCTCGCTTTCTAATCTTACTTTACCGAATACATTTGGAATAAAAGGCACTAATCGATCTGGTACAAAAGAACGTGAAGGGAAATCTTCCCCAATAAAAACTGCGAGATCAATGACAGGTTTTCCTTTTTGCAGCTGAAACTGTACTCTTTGGCAATACTCAAACCATGCTTTTCCAGGTTTCCACCAAGTTTGGTCCCTTTGAAAAAAAGTTCCAATATCGTCTAATGTCATTCCCGGTTTTCTGTCTGTCCACGGATTATGAACAAAAACGTGGTAAAACAAACGGTTGATTCCCAAAGCATAATTGCGGTCTGCTGTGGTTTTCAGATTTCCGGGATGTTCGTCCCAATCCATTCGCAAAGCTGTAAAAGATTCTGCCTGAATAATATCTTTTCCGTAAATATGTCCGCCCGAAATGGCATCTACCATATCAAAAGGTTTATCATGTGTTGGGCTTTTCAGCCAAAATTCACCACCTGGATAATCGACATATTTATAATGCAGCAAAGCATCACTCATCATGGTTGGCGCAACGTTTTCTGAACTTAATTTAACGTTATATTCTTTTGCAATCTGAGCAACAGTTCCATAGAAATTATCGGCTACTAAATCGGCAATGGTTTTTCTAACATCGTATAGAACTTTCTCTGAGAAATCGGTACTTTCTATCGGAATTCCCGCCATAACTGGAAGATATTCTACAAGATCGTAACCACGTCTCTTTTTAAACTCAGTCTGAAAAACAGAAGACCAGTTTTGGCTTCCGCATTCCCAGCTGTCAAAATGAAGGATTTCCAGAACTTTTGAAGTCAGTTCAGGACCAGCCGAACGAACCGCTTCACCAAACCAATGATCTAGCTGAAAACGAATTAATTCGGGATTAAATTTGTCTACTTCCAACCCTTTTCCTGCTCCGCCAGTTGCATTTTCATGCCCTGTAGAAGTGTGTCCCATTCGGATAATTTTCCATTTTCCCTTTGGCGCTTTCCAGTTCATATTTCCATCAGCATCAACAAATTTGGAAATATTAATGATTTCTGATTTTTTAAATGATTCCGAATTGGGAATCTGTTTGTCTGTAGTCTGCGGAGTCAAACGCCAGATTGCGCCTGATTTTCCTTCGTAATTATTTATTAATGACTGATTCGAAAGCGTTATTTTACTCACTTTCAGATTTTGTTTCCATTTAGCAAAATCCAAATCTTCTGCTCCCGGTTCTGTTCCAGTTGGATCATAAACAAATCTGAAATATTTCGCCGTAACAGGCGCAATAGAATGAGTATTTGGGAAATCCATATCCTGCCAGCCGTGACGCGGTGCGATCATTCTTTCGTGAAATCTAAAATTAATGCCATCATCACTCACTTCTACAATCAAGCGCTGTGCCTGAAAATCTCTTCCTTTGGTTTCTATGACAATAGATTTACAGCTAAAAGGCTGTGCAAATTCGTATTGAATCCATCCTTTTTCTGCAAACTTGAAATTTTCATCTTTTTTAGGATCAGCCAAAAACGAAGCATCGGAACTGTTTGATGTTGTTACTTTTGGCAGGTTTATCTGCGAAGTAATTTTATATTCTTTAATCGGAAGGGCAAAAACTGCAATGTCTTTATAATAGTCTTTGTAATGTTCTGGAACTGGGAGTTTTGAAGTCACCTTTTTACCTCCTAAGATTTCTGAAGTTGACCAGACTACTTTCTGCATCGACATTTCAGGTGTAATCCACGGCCCACCTGCAACGGCAAATCCGTCAGCTCCGTGAAAAGCCAATTTCAAACCTAAACGATCTGCTTCTTTAAAAGCCCAATGAATCATATCCCAAAATTCAGGACTCAGCTGTAAAACCGGCGGATCTATTAATGGCGGATTTGCTGGTCCTTTAATAGTCATTAAATAAGCCCCCGCAATTCCTGCTTGTTTCATCGCTTCTAAATCGGCTGTGATTCCTGCTTTAGAATAAGCCGATTTCATCCAATACCAATACACCCAAGGTTTGGAAGATTCTAATGTTGGCTGAAAAAAGTTGTTTTCTTTTTTATGGACTTCCTGTGCGGAAACGAAGCTCGCCAAAAGGAGGATAAAAAAGAGGTGTTTTTTTTGAAACATTTTTGTTGTTTTATTACAATCTGCCTAATCTGCTAAATCTGCGGGAAAAATTTACTCTCGCAGATTTGGCTGATTTAGCAGATTTTTTTTGATTTTTTATCTTTTTTGTCATTTCGACGGAGGAGAAATCTTCGTAAGCAACTCCACTACGAGAATCCAATCTTTGTCGAGTTTCTCGTGGAGATTTCTCGTTCCTCGAAATGACAAACTGTATCATTTAATATTTAGTTCTTAATTTTAAGATTATCAATTATCAATTATCAATTATAATTACTAATACTTAAACTTCTTTAAACTATTTTCTAATTCATTTTTTGAACCACTGAAAGGTGTTAAATAAAAACTATACTGATAATCTCCAGATTTAATTTGGTATTGTTCTATTGGCTGTGCTACAATTGTCCAGCTGTCATTTCCTCCAACTCCCATCTGCATTAAATCGATATTTAGTGTTAAAAATCCTGGATCTTTCAAATCGTACGTATGACCTGCAGAACTAACATTTTCCTGCGTATACGGCCATGCGCTCATGCTTAAAACTTTGGTATCGTTTACCACTAAAAATCCGTTGTTTTTCTGTGGAGTTGTCAGTGCCATCCATCTTACATCGCATCTGTTTCCATTTTCCTGCGGTTTTGGGTAATGTTCGATAAAATCATTTATTGGCAGTGAATATTTCCCAACAAATGAACCGAAACTTCTGTCGCTGTAATTTTCCAACTCTCCTTTTCCATACCACGAAATCTGATCGAATTTTCTTTGCACTCCCATCTGCATTCCGATTTTTGGAATGTTTGGCAGTTTGTTTGACGCTTTTAAACTGTAATCTACTTTTATCAATCCGTTTGGTAAAATATTGTAGACCACATTTACGCTTGCACTGTCTTTTATAATTTCGTAATCGCTTGTAATTTTAATTTCAGAAGCCAATTTGTCGATTGTAATTTTTACCAATTTTGGTTTTGCTTTGTACCATTGTTTCAACAGCTTTTGCGATTTCCAACCTCTTTTATCGTTATCTGTAAGCGGTCTTACGAAGTTCGGAAGCAATGGGGCAAAAACCTGTTCTTCACCATTAAAAATATACGAACTCAAAGCTCCGTTTCCTTTGTTGATGTTAATGTCGAAATTTTTTCCCTTGATTTTAAAATCAGAATCGGATTCTGAAACGTTTAAAGCTTCTTTTTTAGATTCAGGCGAAACCGCTTCTTTCTTTTGCAACACAAACTGATCTTCCGCAACAGCGTAACCTTTTGAAGCCCAAAGTTCCTCTTTTGAAAGCTGGAATTCTATATTTAAAATATACTCGGCATCGCTTTTCATTTTTGGCAGATACTGACTTACATTTAAAGTTGTGGATTGCCCTGCTTCTACTTTGAATGGTTTTAATATTTGGGTTTTGATTACATTACCATTTTCCAAAACTTTTAGAACCGGAATATAATCTTCTAAAGATTTAACGGCCTGACGATTTTTGATTTCCAATTGATTTCCGTTTAAAGTGGAAACCACTGGCTGATACACCCATTTGTTTTCAAAAATCGATCCTTTTGGTTTTCCGTTAGAGTCTACAATTCCTTTTGTATTGAAATTTCCGTCATGGTATTTTTCACCAAAATCTCCTCCGTGGGCAAAATAATTCTGACCAGATCTTGAATCAAATTTCACCAATCCCTGATCTTTAAATTCCCAGATGCAACCTCCGATAACTCTTGGAAGCGAACGGAATTCATCCCATAATTCTTTTAAATTTCCAACTGAATTTCCCATTGCATGAGAATATTCAACGAAAATAATTGGTCGAGTATCTTTCTTTTGATCAACTAAAAATTTCGGAGTGAAAACGCCCGGATAAAAACGGCTGACCATATCCACATACGAATCATCCTGTGGATTTTCGAATCGGTAAGCGTGATCGATTGTTTTAGGATAGCCTGGATCTAGCGGATCTATGTAACCGTCTAATTTTGCATTTCCCTGCGCTGGTTCGTAATGTACGGGACGCGTAATGTCGAAATCGTGAACCCAGCCCGACATAGCCGCGTGATTTGGCCCTTTTCCGCCTTCGTTACCTAAACTCCACATCACGACTGACGGATGATTTTTATCGCGTTCCACCATTCTGATCATTCGCTCCATATAGGCATTTGTCCAAAGCGGATCGTTGCTTAATTTACCGCCAATTCCGTGTGTTTCCTGATTGGCTTCGTCCATAACCATGATTCCGTATTGATCGCATAATTCGTAGAAATAAGGATCGTTTGGATAATGGCTTGTACGTATAAAGTTGAAATTAAACTTTTTAATCGTAGTAATATCCTGTTTGATATCTTCTCTCGTAACGGCTTTTCCTCTTGTTGGATGATGATCGTGACGGTTTACGCCATACACATAGGTTTCTTTTCCGTTGATGAGCATTTTACCGTTCTCTTTTGAAAATTCAATCGAACGGAAACCAACTTTACAACTTTTGGCTTCGGTAATAGTTCCGTTTTTATCTTTTATGGAAATTACCATGGTGTATAAATTCGGTTCTTCCGAACTCCATTTTTTCGGATTTTTGATGGTTTCCTGAAAGAATCCAAAACGGACATTATCCAGACGAGGATAACTTTCGTTGATTAAATCGATTACGGGTCTTTGAAGCGGTTCTTTGAAAATGGGCTGATTATTAGCATCGTACAATTGAACATTCATCGTGTAATCTTTGACTTTTTCTCCTGTAAGATTCTCCACTTTTGGACGCAGTTTGAAAATCGCATCGGTATATTGTTTGTCTAATTTGGTTTGAACAAAGAAATCCTGAATGCGTAATTTTGGCTCTGCCATAATGAAAACTTCACGCTGGATTCCGCTCATGCGCCAGTGATCCTGATCTTCTAAATAAGAACCATCAGCCCAGCGAATTACCTGAACCGAAACGACATTTTCTCCTTCTTTTAAATAAGGCGTAATATCAAATTCTGATGGCAGAAAACTGTCTTCTCCATAGCCTAAAAATTCTCCGTTTAACCAAACCTGAAAACCTGAACTTACGGCTCCAAAATGCAGTGTAATCGTCATGTCTTTCCAGTTTGCCGGAACGGTAAAACTGCGTTGGTAAGAACCAATTCCGTTATAATCTTTAGGAATATAAGGCGGATTTATTGGTCGAAACGGATAAACGGCACTTTTGTAAATTGGATTGTCATAGCCTTTCATTTCCCAATTGGATGGCACTTCGATTTTATCCCAGCCCGAAACGGTACTTTTATAGAAATCTTTTGAAGCTTCTTTCAGGTTTACGGCATATTTAAAATCCCAATCGCCGTTCAGCATCTGGATTCGGCTTTTGGTTCTGTCGCCTTTTAATGCGTCTTCAACAGAGGTATACGAATAAGCAGTTGCTCTCGAAGGCTGTCTGTTGATGCTTGTAACCGTTGGATCTTCCCAAGGTGCAAATTGGTATTTTTTATGCAATTCTGGAACTCCTGCCGGCTCTCCTGTAACGGATTGGGCTTGAGTTGTGTAAGATGTTAAAAGTAAGATTACAGTCAAAAAGTCGAAAGTCGAAAGTCGAAAGTTGAAAAATGGAATTCTATATTTTGATTTTGACGTAAACATTGGTTTTATATTTTGTTTCATTGTTATTGCTTCAGATGTCCCTACGGGACATAAATGCGTATTATTTATTTTTTCTACCGACCAGTGCCTCCTAACGGAGTCTTTTTCATCGTTTATTTTTTGTTAAGAGTATTAGTGCACTTCATAACTCATAACTCATAACTCATAACTCATAACTCATAACTCATAACTCATAACTACTTTTTAACCTTCACTGGCGGTGCCACAAAATTCAATTTGCTTTTTCCTAAATCTTTAGAAGTTGCTATTGCAATTCCTCTTTGTTCTGCTTTGTTAACCGCGCAATAGAAATGATAAACAACACCATCATGTTTTACTACGAACGATTTATGCGCAAACAAATCGTCATAAGGCTCAGAAGATTTAACCAAATCGTCGCCTTTCCAGTCGGTCCAGTTTACTAAATCATTTGAAACTGCAAAACGGTTAAATGCACCTTGGTTCCAACCCGTCCAAAAAGCTCCAAAATAAAACATCACCCAAGTATCATTTATACGCTGAATATAAGCATCTCCTGAAATTCCTTTATGATGATTGATTAATGGTTTATCGCCATAACGTTCCCAATGTTTCATGTCGTTTGATACCGCCATTGCAATACGTTCTGCGCCTTTAGCAGGATTTATACTATCACCTCGGGCATTATAATACATGATAAAATTGTGTCCTGTCAGTTTATCTTTATCACGAATCACACTGTTTTTGTACATAGTACTATTATCCCACCATTTTGCGTCTTTGTCTTTTGGCGTTAAAACCGGGTTTTCTAATCTTTGAAATTCGTGTGGTTTTGTCGGCGCTTCTTTGGTATACGCCATTCCGATTGATAAAACACCAGCTTCGTAACCTTTGCTGTCTCCGCCAAAATAACTCATCCAGTACTTGTCATCGTATTTTTCCCATTCGTAACTTCCGCCCCAAGTTGGGTCCTGCAACGAAATATATCCTGCTTTTTGGTTGACATCCCAATGTTTTTCATTTTCTGAGAAGGACATTACTTTTCCTAGATATCTCCAATCTAAAAGGTTGTCACTTTCTGCTAACCAGGTTTCATAACCTCTTCCATCGTAAATTAAATACGTCATATACCATTTTCCATCTTTTCTGAACACACTTGGGCAATCCATTTTATAGGAGTTGTCTGTCGGAACCATCACCAAACCGTATTTATAAGGCGTTTTGATTTCTTCGTAAATCTCCTGCATTACGGTTTCTGTAATTTCTCTTTTCTTGTATTTGGTTGCACAGCTGGTTATAGCAAGTGCCGAAATAGTTAGAATTAAGTATTTAAGTTTCATTTTTGGTTATGTTTTTTTGCCACGAAGGCGCTATCCCGATAGCTATCGGGACTAAGTTTTATATTTATACTGTGGACAATTTAATCTCGCAAAGTCGCAGAGTCGCAAAGTTCTATTTTCTATACTCTCTTTTCTATATTCTAAAATCTTGCTTCTTGCTTCTTGCTTCTTCCCACTCTCTTCTATTTCTTCAGTTCTTTTAATTTAGACTCCATCACATCTTTGTTCAGTTTTACTTTGACCATTCCTGTTGGATGAAATCTTCTTTTTAAATCGATTGCATTGTACACTACTGTGTAAACATCATTTCCTTCTGGGATTAAACATAAAGGCGTTCTCATAATATCCCACCATTTATCGACTTTAGTTTCTATTGGAAGATAATGTGCTTCTGCCCAATTAACGCCGTCAACTGATAATGAATACGCAATCATATTAGGTAAATGATGTCCCCAGCCGTCTGGGCCTCCGTCGAAAATAGCGATGTACAGACCGTTTGGTAGCTGACTTACAATTGGATTTTCAACAAATTGTGGATGCATCGTTTTAATAGGCTCCAAACCTTTGTTCATTCTCGTCCAAGGCCCTTCTAAACTTTTAGATTCGGCTAAAGCCACAAACCAGCCTTTTCCTGATTTTTTTGGATAATCGGCCCAAGAGTTAAATGGATACGCACCGCTGTAAAATCCGAAATATTTATCACCAACTTGATAAGGAAAAAACGAAGCAACTCCCTGACGGCCTTCCCATGGCTGAGAATCCAATCCGGGTTCCATAATAATTCCCATATCTTTATAAGGCCCGCCAATTCCGTTGATTCCTTCAACAGTTGATTCGCATCTCCAAATTCTTCCAAATGAATGATTGGGCTCTATTTCTTTACTAACCGTATAAGCCAAATAATAGCCGTACCATTTATTAGCTTTTTCATTAAAAACAGGCATATACGACCAAATAGCAGCACGACGATCATTCATCGGGTTATCATCTTCGGTTACGGCATAAGTTCCGCTGGCTTGGTAGATTGTGGATTCTCTTTTCCAGGTGATTGCATCTTTACTTGTCCAATGTCCGATTCTGGTTTTTACACGATCGTAATAATAATCTACACCTTTTTCTCCTGCTCTTTCGGTTGGAAACATATGATAGGTATCGCCGACCTTCACCACACGTCCGCCTTCAAATCCACCCTGAATTCCTTCTGTTCCAGACATTCCTTCATCAATGACGGGTTTGTTTTCTCCGCCGATAATTTCGAACAGCGGTTTTTCATCTGAAAATCCTTCGACAATGAAAGTTGGGTTCCACAATTTTCCGTCGGGTAATTTTGCATCTCTCGAATTCAACTGCTGATCGATTTTTAAAACTCCCAAGACAGCAAACAATCCTTTTTGATTTGGTAAAATAGTGTGAGTTCCTTTTCCGTAAGGAATTGCATAGACATCAACAGGCGGTAAACCTGTAATGGTAACTCCGTTTGAAAGGATCTCATTATTATTCCCGATTTGATTTACTTGCAGATATTCCGCATTTTTATCTTGAAAAACACCAACCAAAACAGTTACTGGTTCTTTGAATTTTAATTGTAATGGAGAATTGGTTCCGTTTTTATATTTGCCTAAAGGAAGTTCAACACCTGTTAATCCTTGTAATTCCGGCGCTAAACGAACAATATTGTGTTTGCTTCCTGAAAAAACATGAGCGTATTGTGCGGTTTTGAAAGTTTTGTAGTTTGATTTTACAACTTCAAATGAAGCAGGTTTCCATGCGGTGTTTTGTGCTGAAACTTGAATGCAGACAGTTAACAGCATTAGGAAAGCTGTTTTTAATTTGAAATTGTATTTTTTATTTTTTGAAAACATTGGTTTTTTATTTTTTATTGATTCCAGAATCACCTTAATCTTGTCATTTCGACGGAGGAGAAATCTTCGTTTGCTGAGCACACATAGCAGATCAATCTTTGTGGAGTTACTTGCGAAGATTTCTCCTCCGTCGAAATGACAAAACTGGCGTGACAATCTTTCTGGTTGCGTTTACAAGCTAAGGACTAAGGACTAATCACTAAGAACTAATCACTCAAATTGCCCTATAACTCACTTTATACTCCACATTCGGTTTAACAATCAACTGATATTTATTTTTTGCTAATGCTGTAATCGTTCCTGAATTTGTTTTGGGTTTGATTGAACTTTCAATAATCAATTTTCCTTCTCCTTCGCCTGCTTTTACTTTAATTTCTTTGGTACTGCAATAGATGGCAACTTCTCCATTTGGTGTTGGCACTTTTCCCTCCATCCATTTTAAACCGCCAAGATTTGGCTTGATTTCATATTCAGCATAACCCGGTTTTAAAGGTTTTACACCCAAATAATATTTCCCTAATAAGTAAATCGGACTTGCTCCCCAAGCATGGCAAAGGCTTTTTCCATAGGGACGACCATACATCGTTAAATGCTCTGTGCCTTTTTTGTTTGGATTGTATTCTTCCCAGAAAGATGTCGCGCCCTCATTTAGCATTCCGCCCCAATAATCTTTCATTTCTTTTAAAACGTAATCCTGTTCACCCATCGCACACAACGCTTCCAACTCGTAAAAACGCATGTATGGAGTTGTGATTTGAAGAACATCTTTATTGAGCAATACCTTATTTTTTACGCTCTGTTTTTGTTCTTCATTAAAATAATTAAAAAAAATACCGAACATATTAGCGTATCTGGTTACAATATTTTGGATTTTACCGTCGATACGCTGGTGCTTCATTACGTTTTCTTTTTTATCCCAAAACACATCAAATAATTTGGTTTTCAAATCATCTCCTAATTTTTGATATTCTTTTTGGTCTTCACTTTTACCAGCAATTTCAGCACTCACCGCCATGGCTTCAAGGCTTCTGGCTAAAAGCATTTGCTCAAAACTAACCTCGCCCGTTTTTGCCAATCCGTCAGCCCAATCAATAAAAACCCAATCACCTTCTAAAGGTTCCAGAAATCCGTTTTTGTTTCTTCTTTCTAAACAGAAATCCATAAGCGATTTCATTCTTGGATAAAAAGTTTTGATAAATTTCGTATCGCCCGTGTGTAAATAATAATCGTAAACACCCACAAACCAATACAGCGAATAATCCATTATGATATTTACGTGAGCCGTAACAGGATCTTTTCCTCGAAGTGCTAACAGCGTACGTTCTACAGATGCCGAATCAAAGAATAAATAATAATTCATTAAATAACTTTGATAGGCATCGCCAGACCAAACCCAGCGGTCACGTTTAATTCCGTCGATAAAAAATTCACGAGAGGTTAAATGCATCGTATAAGCCGACACATCCCAAATTTTATTCAGTTGTTCATCCGATGATTTGAATGCGCCACGATAGTCTAATGGCAAATATTCATAAAGCATCGAAATCGAATCGTATTTTACACCTGCATCTGCTTGAACCTGAACATATCGGAATGCTTTCGATCCGTTATGTGTATAGGTTTCAGGCTGTTTTCCATCAAAAGACAAATGATCTAAAGTTTCACACTTGGCAGAATCCAAAGCTTCTTCGCGAGATTCTCCGTAATACAATTCTACTTTACCTTTTCCTTTTAAGCCATGAATTTTAATGTAACCAAAAGTTTCTTTACCAAAATCTACCAACTGTCCAGCTCCTATTTTTTCTGTTTTCTTTGCACTTAAAGGTTTAGTCGTTAGTTTAAACTCAGAAGGTTTGTTTTCTGGCGAATTAAAATTCCAAGACCCAACAGGTACCCAAGGTGTTCCAGACTGCTGTGCTTTTCCAGTTTCGTCTATCCAAAGTTTATCTTCATTGGTTACTTTCCAAGAAGCGTCGGATTTAACATATTTACCATTAATATAAATAGCTGGCAACACTTCCTGATTGTAAACTTTAAAGGAAATTTTGTGTTTTCCGGCAGGAATTTTTATTGATTTTGGCTGTCCGTAGATTTGGACACCATCTAAAAGTAATTGAAAAGGTCCTTCCGAAAAGATTTTTGCCTCGTCTGGTTCAGGAATATCCACTTCTGTTTGAAAAGTTACCAAGGCATACGGACTGTAATATTGCCAAAGCGGTGGAAATACGGCTTCACGTTCTGTACGTCTTACCTGCATTTTATTGCTTAACCAAACTTCGAAATCGCCTGGATACCAGATCCATGTCGCTTCTTTTGATTTTTCTTGGGCTGATGATAGCGAACAACAAAAAAGGGCAACAAAAAGAAGTAAAGTCTTAAAAATGGAAAAGCGGTTTAGCATAGTAAGTTTATTTTGGGACTAAAGATAAGTGTTATCTTTACATTTCACAACCTGCACTATCCTGCTAATTCATAAAAAATAGCACTTTTTGATAATTTTTTAAGGGAAAAATTACGGCTTATCACTTTTTTAGTACTAAAAAAAATGATGTTAGAATTTTATGGGACACTGATGAAACGGATTTACTTCGTAAAAACGCGGATTTACACAGATTTTAAATGTATATAAGTATCAAGCTTTGTCAAAGTTTTGAACTTTGACAAAGCTATTGAAGAGAAACAAAAGAAAAAATCCGCATCAATCCGCGTCTTCGCGATAGCGAATCCGTTTTACCTGCGTTTAAATTTAGGGTGACAATCTAAGCAATCATCCTATCAGACTCATTTTCATCTTCTAAAATATAATTAGAAGGCGTCTTACCCAAATGCTTCTTAAACATATAGATAAAAGCGCTAGTAGTTTCGTAACCCAAATTGAAGGCAATTTCTTTTATGGATTGTTTTTCGCCCAAACGTTTTATGGCTTCCAGCAATTTTAAACGCGTGCGCCAATCGCTAAAATTCATTCCCAATTCTTTAATAAATAAGCGGGATAAAGTTCTGGTGCTCATAAAAGAAAGTTCGGCGTAATGCTCTATCGTATTTTTACTTGCTATATCGTCCATTAAAAGTTCTACTACTTTTTGAAGTCTTTCGTGATTCGTTGTTGGCAGAAAGGTTGCACTTGGCTCAATTAAAGCCAATTCGTCTAAGAAAACAGAAATGATTCTTTTTTGTGGCGGAGTGAGATTTCCTTCTATTCCAAAAGAAATGATTTTAAAAACCAGTTGCTTTAAAAACATCGGAATATCAAAGGAAAAACTGTTTGTTGGCAATCCTTCCATGGCAGATGGATCGATAAAAACACTATAATAATTAACGTCTTTCTGAAAAGTAACCTGATGCTCTACTCCGCCCGGAAGCCACAAGCCCTGCAACGGATTCACCACCCAAATATGATTGCCCACTACAACGTTCATTACTCCTCGAGTTGCATAGATCAACTGACCTCTTGGGTGCGAGTGCGAAATACACATTTCGTTGGTTACCATTTCGGTATAGCCAATAACAGGAATTAATGGATCAATTCTGTATCCATGCTCCTGCGCCATTCGATATGTCCGAATCTGATTATTCATTGTCCAAATATAGCAATTCTGACATTACTATTCTTTTGATCTTTGTAAAAAATAATACAGCTGTTGTTTTTAAACCTAATTTAAGAATCAAAAATTACCAAATGGACACTATTAAAGCAAACCCCGACATAGTTAAAAAAACCACCTACTCGATCTTATTTATTATAAGTTTTTCGCATCTGATCAATGATCTTTTACAGGCTGTAGTGCCTTCAATTTATCCACTTTTAAAAGACAATTTCAGTTTAAGTTTTACGCAAATTGGTATTATTACTTTGACTTACCAAATGGTAGCGTCTATTTTACAACCATTTGTGGGAATGTATACCGATAAAAACTCAAAACCTTATTCGCTGATTGTTGGAATGTGTTTTACCATGGTTGGACTTTTCTTTGTTTCGATCGCTTCGAGTTTTATCAACTTATTATTATCAGTAAGTTTAATCGGAATTGGATCTTCAATTTTCCATCCTGAGTCTTCACGTGTGGCGCATTTGGCTTCGGGTGGCAAAAGAGGTTTGGCGCAGTCTATTTTTCAATTGGGAGGAAATGCAGGAAGTGCTATCGGACCTTTATTAGCCGCTTTTATCGTTATTCCACACGGACAATCTTATATCGCTTGGTTTTGTATTATTGCTTTAGTTGGAATTTTTGCTTTGTATAAAATTGCGATTTGGTATACGGCACATTTATCTGAAAGAATGGCTAATAAATCGGCACACCAAATCGAAACGCATCATTTATCTAAAAACAGAGTAATTGCTTCGCTAATTATTTTATTGGTATTGATTTTCTCTAAATACTTCTACATGAGTAGTATTACAAGTTACTATACTTTCTTCTTGATAGATAAATTTCACATTACGATTCAGCAGTCACAAGTATATTTATTCTTATTCTCAGGTGCTGTTGCTGCTGGAACTTTGATTGGAGGACCAATTGGAGACCGATACGGCAGAAAATATGTAATCTGGGTTTCTATTTTGGGCGTTGCTCCTTTTACAATGTTACTGCCTTACGTTTCTTTATTTTGGGTTGGAACTTTATCTGTAATCATCGGATTAATTCTTTCTTCGGCATTCTCTGCAATTTTGGTTTATGCAACTGAATTAATGCCTGGAAAAGTCGGACTTGTTGCTGGTCTTTTCTTCGGATTTGCTTTCGGAATGGGCGGTTTAGGTTCTGCTATTTTAGGAAAAATTGCCGATGCTACAAGTATTGAATATGTATTTAAGATTTGTGCATTTCTGCCTTTAATTGGTATTATCACTGGATTTTTACCAAATCTTGAGAAGAAAATTAAAAACTAATATATACTAAAAAAAAANTTCCTTTTCCTGAGGAGTCATTTCTCTAAAAAGGACTTCATCATTATATTTTACTGTATACTTTTTATCGCTGTATAAGTTTTGATAACCTTCAGCAGTATAAAAAATTGGCATTACAGATCTTTCAATTACTTTATTTTTTTTACCATCTAAACCATCTACTTCTTCATCAGACAAATAATAAACATTAAATTTAAAGACATGATTTTTATCGTTATCCACAACGTTATCCATTACACCAAGCATAGAACCTGGATAAACTTGATCATTAAGTTTAACCGCTAATAAATTTTCATCCACACCGCTATATGATGCATTTGTTCCATCAGCATGGTCAACTATGATTTCTGTTCTGAAAATAGTGTTTCCTTTATCTGAGACAGCAAATTTTCTTATCTCGGTAACTAAACCTTTTCTCATTGAACATATGGTATCTTTAGTCTTAGAAAACACCGTATAATTTTTCCATATTTCAGGTTTAACATTAAATCTAAAGGTTTCATATATTCTTACCTCTTTATTCTGTTTAAATGGTAGAAAATAAACAATCGAGTTATCCAGCTGAGGCTTTATAGAACCTTTTCTATAGCTATAGGTATAAGAACAATAAATCGGCTTTTCTTTGTCAGCAGGTTCTAATTTAAAAAGTGTTCCGGAATCTTCGGTTAAATTTAAATTATATGTTTTTCTAAATGCAGAGATATTTTCAACATTTGCAGCACTTTCTAAATCAAACTCTATAAAATAATTTCCTGGTACCGCTTTAGTATAATTGTATTCTACACTGTTATCACCTTTTTTGACGCTCGTGATAAAAATCTTTTGATTTTGCGAGGCCATCTTATTAATACTAATAAAAGAAAAAATTAAAACTGCTAATATACTTTTTGACATAATTACATTTTTATCATTAAACATTTCGTAAAAGCGATGCAAATGTAATACAAAAACTACAAAACATTAAAACTAAAGTAATCTTTTTATTATTTATTTTTTTTTCGATTAATTAAAATTAAAAACCAAATACAAAACCAAAATTGTCAAACCCAGCAAACCAAACAAAAGTTTCACCTTTTTACTTGTTTTAGGAATATCCGTTTCATCTGAAAAATTAACTTCGGGATTTTTATCGGTTAAAGAAATGATTACTGCAGCAACTAAAATCACAGCAAAAATGTAAAACGAAATCAATAAAAAGTGAGGCCAAGCTGGATATTTATCGGCAGGGAAAATCCATAAGTATAAAACCCCAACAAATAAACTAAAAGCAGATCCCCAAGATAATGTAGCATTTACCGCTTTTTTGGTCGTACGTTTCCAGAAAACACTCAGCAAAAAGACAACCGATAAAGATGGCGCCAGGAAACCTAAAACCGCCTGAAAAATGTTGAATAAATTTTGTCCTTTGATATTGTCAATTGCAACGGCAATCAGAATCGCAAAAACGCATCCAGCCGCAATCGTTAAACGTCCAATTTTAATTTGATCTTTGATAGTCGCCGTCGGATTGATTTTTTTTACGTAAATATCATTGGTAAAAACGGTGCTCAAAGCGTTTAGAGAAGAACCAATTGTTCCCACCAAAACCGCAATCATCACACAGATTACCAAACCGTTCATTCCGCTTGGGAAAAGATTTGTAACCATTGTCATATAAGCCAAATCCGAATTACTCCCTAATTCAGGATATAAAGCATAACACAAAATTCCGGGAAGAATAAACAACGGCAAAGCCATGACTTTTAACCAACCAATGAAGTTTACGCCCAATTGCCCCTGTTCTAGATTTTTAGCTCCCAAAACACTCTGCACCATCGATTGATCGGTACAGAAAAAAGCAACTGCAGCTACAGGATATCCCAACAAAATAGCTGGCCAAGGATAATGGGCATCATCCGAAGGACGGACTAAATTCCAGAAGTTTGAAGGTGTTTTTGCAATTAAAACATCTATTCCGCCTAGTTTTTGCAAACCTAAATACGAAAGCGTCAGCGAAACTACAATCAGCAAAATCATCTGAAAAACATTCACTTTAGCAATCGCTTTTAATCCTCCGGCAAACGTAAATATTCCAGAGAAAATTACTAAAACCGTAACGCTCTGCCACATCGGAATTCCTAAAATCTGACGTACTAAAACGCCTCCGCTGAACAATCCTAAAGAGAGCCAGCTTACTAATATTTTCACCAAAGCATACCACGCTAAAATATTCTGCGTACTGTCGCCGTAGCGTTTACCCATATATTCGGGCATGGTGCTGACTTTACTCGCAATATATCTCGGTGCAAAAACCATCGCCAAAAGCAGTAAAAATACAAAGGCGTACCATTCGAAATTTCCGGCAACAATTCCCGTAGCGTAACCAATACTTGCAAAAGCCAATAAGGATGAAGGTCCAACATTGGTTCCCCACATATTAAACCCAATGCTATACCAGTTTAATGAATTGGATGCCAGAAAAAGTGTTTCGTTTTTCTTGCTCTGCTTCACGCTCACCACATAACCAATGACTAATAAAGTCACCAAATAAACGGCTACAATTATAAAATCGAGCGTCGTTAATTTATCGTAGATGCTGTTCATAGTCCGTATTCGTTAAGAATATCGGCAATTTTAACCGGCATTCCAGTTTGCAGTGATTTGTCCATTGCCTGCAATAAAGCCACCGTTCCAATGCCTTCTTCCATGTTTGGATAGGCTTCAAAACCTTGCTCAATGCTGTCCACAAAATATTCTAAATAATTCTGATATTCACCGCCGTGATGACTTTGTCCTTCAAAACGGAAATAATATTTTATGGTGCTGTCGCCCCAGGTAATTACTTTTTCTTCTCCAGTTTTGTCTGTAACTGCATAACGCAATTCGTGATAATCGGCCTGACTTGCTCCTTCTGTTGCTCTTAGAATCGTACTCATGCCACTGTCGCGTTGCGCTGGCTGAGTTGGTGACGTATACACACCACTTACACGGGCAATTCTTCCATCAGTTGCTTTGAAGATAAAATGCATCGTATCTTCATTTTTCAATCCTGCTGATTGTCCGTTACTGCTGATCATTCCGTAACCCATTACTTCCTGAATGTTTGGCAGATACCATCTGATGAAATCTACAGGATGGCTCAAACCTCCGTACAGCCATTTAAAAGATTGCAAAAGCGACCATTCTTTCTTTAAAAACCATCTGTGATCGGCGTGGTATTGCGCTTCAATTGTAATTAAATCTCCTATTAAACCCGCTTCGTAATCAGCTCTTTGTCTTTTGGCTGGTTCAAAGAAACGGGAACTTTGTCCGATAAAGACTTTCTTTCCAGTCGATTTGCTTAATTCTAATAACTCTTTAGCATCCGAAAGATCATCGATAAAAGGTTTAGTACAAACCACATGTTTTCCGTGTAACAAAGCTTGTTTTACGTGCTGTGCATGCAAATGATCGGGCGTGTAAATCGCAATTATATCAATTGAAGCATCGTTTAATAAATCTTCGTAATTGGTGGTGTATGAATGAAAATCGAATTCTTTTGCGCGCTGTTTGCACAAGTCGTCGTTTCTGTCGCATATTTTTACAAGCTCTAATTTTGAACTTTCTATAGCGGCCGACATGGTGCTTCGTCCTTCTCCAAGTCCCAGAATGGCTATTTTTAACATGGGTGTGGTTATTTTAGATTGTTGATGTTAGATTTTTTTGTTACGTATCCTAACAGGTTTCTAAAACCTGTTAGGTATTATTGCCACAGATTAAAGGATTTTCACAGATTAGAAAAAATTATTTTAATTATTTAATCTTTGGTTTGTATTACTTTGAACTTACACATACCTAACAGGTTTTGGAAACCTGTTAGGATAATTAGTCTGTAATTATTTCGTTTCTACTTTGCTTAAGAAAATCCAGGTTTCGTCTGGTTTTGCGCCTTCAATTCCCGATTGGTATTTCTTCATTAAAGCATTCCAGTCGTCTACACGTGGATTATTTTGGGTTGTTTTCGGATTTAGTTTGTCCAGATTTTCGCCCTTCGGAATACTGATTACCAAGATCAATTGTCTGTCTTTTTTGAAAACCTGTAACTGTTGGAAATCGGCGTTGCAGAAACCTTTTGCTACTTCCGGCCATTTTTCGAATTGTGTTTTATGATACTCTACATATTCTTTCTGCAGTTTTTCATCGGCAGGAAGATTCGCTGTTAAAACAATATTTTCCCGATCTGATGCTGGTTTCGAATCTTTACATCTTTCGAAGTTTTGGAAATCATAAACTAAATCTTCATAGATTTTAATTTCTAAAGAAGGAAAAGCACCGGCCAATTTTCTCTTTGTCCTTTCCGGCTGATTCATTTTTCCGTAAATCACCAAATGATTTTTCCATTGGTACAATTCCTGACCAACAATTCTAAAACCAACTAAGGTCGATTTGATTTTTTCGATGTCAAAATCGTTTCCTATCAATTCGATTGCGTACGGTTTTGGCATTTCCTGCAGTCCCCAATTTTCATCGATTACAACTTCTTTTTCTAAATCTTTATAAGGCGATCTAATTCCGGCTGCCTCTTTAATTTTTGTACTCACATACGGATCGTTATGTTCCCATATGTTTCCTTTTGGACCGTTATGGTTTTTTAGGATTTTCTTCTCGGCAATCCAGTTGTTTTTAATCGTAAATCCTTCAGAACCTTCATCGGTATACAAATACAGCCATAAAAATGGATCGTGAGCATACGGACTATTGTAAACTTTGTCGATATAATTTTCTTCAATTCGGCTGTTGGGTTGCGCCGAAAGCGTATAAATTCCTGCTACATCATGCAAATGTTTGGCGTAATGATGAATTTTATTCGCCAGAATTTTGTTGTTCTGCATTACGTTTGGCGTATGCGTCCATCCCCAGCCCATTGCCATTCCGGAATACGATACGTCTGAAATTTCGTTATGTTCAATGGTTATATTACGCACAAAACCAGCACTGATTCCCAAAGTTCCCCAATCTTCATTGGTTACATTGGTGATTAAATTATCGGCAATCACTTCATCAGAGCACATTTCTCTTTCGTCTTTTATAATTAAAGGCAAATGCGCTTCAAAAGCTTCTTCAGAAAAAATGCCAACATTGATTGCACTTCCACCAATATCTTTAAATAAATTTCCTTTTACGGTATTGTGATTTGTTCCTTTATTTAAATCTAAACCAGTCGAAGACAAATGCTCAAAACGGCAGGATTCAAATTGAATATTATTGGCATAATTAACTTCAACAGCCGCACGAGGTCTTCCCACCCACGCCTGATTTTCTAAATTCGCCTGATTTGGCGTTCCCGGCTGTTTCAATTTATAAGCATCCAACAAATACAAACCCGATTGCAAAGGCACATGACCTTTTTCTGAAGGACGCAGCCAATTGCTGTATTGAAATGAAATTCCCTTAAATCTAAAATGACTTACAGGCGAATCAATCGTTCCTTTTACTTCAACCAGATTTTCTAAAACCGGAACGGTAACTTTTGCCGAATTTATCTCTTCGCCCTGACGCGGAATATAATAGATTTTAGCATTTTTCTTGTCCAAATACCATTCTCCAGGCTCATTTAAAAGTGAAAAAGCATTGTTTAAAAAGTAAGCCGAGTTCCCGTTGTTTTTAGAAATCCACGGCGCAGGCCACGGGTGTTCGCTTTGAATACGGCTTTCTGGCTCTTCAAACGAAAGTTTGGCGCTGTCTTTTTGTACTTCAATATTTTTGATTCGGAGATTGGCAATCGACCACCATTGTACGATAAACATTTCCATTCCCGGCTCAAACTTTATCGATTTGTCTTTAAACGGAATCCAGCAGGTTTGCGATTGGTGACCCCAAGATAAAATTCGGTCCATTGCATTTCCAGCAGTGCTTTTGGCTCTCACTGCTTTTTTTCCATTTACCCATAATTGTCGGTAATTGATAATTGAACCTGCTTTTTGAGGCGCATCGGCTACCCAAAATGTTCCTTTTTTACCATTTAAAACAGTAGTTTTTTTCCAGTTTTTAATTTCGATTCCACCGCTAATAATTGGCTTTGCATTTGCATCGGCTTCAATTGTTGTTGGACTTTCTGGAGTTCCCGAATCTTCTGGTCTTACAAACAAAGGTTCGTTTAAATAATACGTTCCGTTCATTACTATAATTCGGATTCCGTCCTTTATAGATGGATCTTTTAATCGGCGCAGTTCTCTTGCTTTTCGCATTGCCATGTGAACCGTTGCCAGCGGATTTGATTTTGTTCCGATGTTGGAATCATTTCCCAATGGCGACACCCAGATTTCAGCAGCATTCGCCGAAATTGTGAATACCATTAAAAAAACGATCAATAATTTGTTGAAAGGAAGTAAGCGCATTATTTATAGTATTGATTTTTTTCTTAGGATAAAATTATCAGGCATTAATTTAAAGCACTAATAATTTTACAAATAAATGTATTTTTAACACTTTTACCAAATAATTCGTCCAATTTACTTGAACATAAAGTTATATGTATCCTGTACCCTCCTGTAATATTGCGTTTAAGACGGAATGATTTAAAAATTGGCTTTTTATTATTTTCTGATTAGGCAACAAAAAAAGTTAAATTCACAAAAAATGTGTGATAAAGTCTATAAAACTGTCATTTCATATTATTTTTTTAATAGATTTGTGTAATCGATTACATTAAATATTTCAAATTAAAAAACTATAATTTTATTTATTGAATAAAAATTCGACGAATAAAAAATTGAATTGATAGTGTATCGGTTTCCGAAAAAGACTTTTAACTATAATACAATAAAAATGAAAACTAACCGAATTAACCTTTTTTGTGTTGCTCTCGCCTGTTTTTTGAGTTTCAATACAGTTTCTGCGCAAAAATCTTCTGATACGTATAAAAATATTGAATTTAAAATGGCAGAAGTCCAAGAGCCCATAATTCCGAATTATAGTGTGAATTTAAAAGACTTTGGAGCAGTAAATGGCGGTTATGTTTTAAATACAAAAGCTTTCGCTGATGCTATTGATGCGCTTTCTAAAAAAGGCGGAGGAAAATTAGTTATTCCGCCTGGAATCTGGCTGACGGGACCAATCATTTTAAAAAGCAATATTGAATTGCATGCTCAAACTGGAGCTTTAATTAAATTCTCTACAGACAAATCTTTATATCCAATTATCGAAACTAGCTTTGAAGGCTTAAATACTTGGCGTTGTATCTCTCCTATTTATGGTAAAAATCTAGAGAATATTGCTTTTACCGGAAATGGAGTCTGGGATGGTTCTGGCGAAGCTTGGAGACAAGTGAAAAAGAGCAAACTGACAGAGGATCAATGGAAGAAATTTGTTGCTTCTGGCGGAGTCCTAAATGAAAAGAAAGACAGCTGGTATCCATCTGAGCAATATTTAAAAGGTGCTAAAGGTGCAGATCAGAACGTTCGGCCTGATTTAAAAACGAAAGAAGATTTTGAAGCGATTCATGATTTCCTGCGTCCGGTTTTGGTAAGTATTCAAAACAGCAAAAGAGTTTTGTTTGACGGGCCAGTCTTCCAAAATTCTCCTGCATGGAATATTCATCCTTTATTAATTGAAGATTTAATTGTTCGAAATATAACCGTTAGAAATCCATGGTTTTCACAAAATGGTGACGGATTGGATGTAGAATCATGTAAAAATGTAATCATCGAAAACTCTAGTTTTGATGTCGGTGACGATGCCATCTGTATCAAATCTGGAAAAGATAAAGACGGACGTGACAGAGGTGTTCCTTGCGAAAATATCATTGTAAAAAACAATATTGTATATCACGGCCACGGCGGTGTTACGGTTGGAAGTGAAATGTCTGGCGGTGTAAAAAATCTGCATGTTTCAAATTGCACTTTTATGGGAACTGATGTTGGACTTCGTTTTAAAAGTACGCGCGGACGCGGTGGTATAGTTGAAAACATTTATATCTCAGATGTTTTTATGACTGATATTCCGTCTCAGGCGATTTCTTTTGATTTGTATTACGGAGGAAAATCGATTGCTGAAACTTTGGCTGAAGGTGGAAACACCGTTAGCACAAAAGCGATTCCAGTAAATGAAGAAACGCCTCAATTTAAAAATATTGTAATTAAAAATATTACGATTAAAGGTGCTCAACAGGCAGTATTTCTACAAGGTCTTCCTGAAATGAATTTAGAAAATATTGAAATTTCAAACTTAATTGCCAAAGCTCAAAAAGGATTTTCTATTATTGATGCAAACGGAATTAAAATCACTAACGCTCAATTGGATATCGAGGCGAAAAATGCTTTTGAAATTTACAATACGCAAAACCTTTCCTTGAAAAACATCGAGTTTAATTCTGGTTCTTCTAATACGATTACAATCAACGGTCAAGCGAGTAAAAATATTGATTTGAGTGGTTCTAATTTATCGAAAACTACTACTATTGGAAAGGATGTTCCTAAGAAAGCGGTTAAGTTTTAAATATCAATTTCAAACATAGCCCGTGGTTTCAACCACGGGGACGCAATATTGTCTCGTCTCATATAGTTTTCAACTACTAGAATTTCCTATTTACAAACATAGTCCGTGATTTTAACTCTGGGAAGACGATATTATCTGGTTTTGTCTTGTTCTCATTGTGTTCCCGTGGTTGAAACCACGGGCTATGTTTATACATTGTGAATAAAAAAGCGTGAATCATTCGATTCACGCTTTTTTTATGTTATTCTCTATTGATTAAGATAATAAAAACCATTCGCATTCTCAAACCAAACTTTATTCTGATCTTCAATTGAAAACTTCGAAACATAATCTTCTAAAGTTTTCACCACTTCATTATAATCTGAAGCTACTTTTAAAACCGGCCAATCTGATCCGTACATCAATTTATCGATTGAAAAGTTTTCAAAAATAACATCCAAATACGGTTTTAGATCTTCTGGTTTCCAATTTTTCCAGTCGGCTTCTGTAACCATCCCTGAGATTTTACACCAAACATTGTCGAACTTTGCTATTTCTTCAATGCCGCTTTTCCAAGAATAAATAGTTTCTGATTTGATGTTTGGCTTTGCTATATGATCGATTACAAACTTTTGGTTTGGAAAATCTTTCACCAAACTTATAGCTGCCGGCAATTGGCGTTCGAAAATCAATATATCGTAAGTATAATTGAATGGTTTTAAAGCTGCGATTCCTCTTCTAAAAGATTCTCCATACATAAAATCATCTGGTTCGCCCTGTACGACATGTCTAAAACCTTTCAGCTTTTTTTGATCTGAAAAGAAGTTTAAACGTTCTTCGATATTTTCATTTCGTAAATCTATCCAGCCAACTACGCCTTTTATAAAATCATTTTTTGAAGCTAAATCCAATAAAAAATGAGTTTCTTCTTCAGACTGACTGGCTTGAACTGCTACACAGCCTTCAAACTGATTTTCTTTTAATAGTGGCTGTAAATCTTCTGGAAGAAAATCTCTCTGAATATTCTGCATTGTTTCGTCAATCCAGCTGTCTCGAACGGGATCAAACTTCCAAAAATGCTGATGGGAATCTATTCTTTTACTCATATCTTTTTAATTAACATCGCTGATTAAAGCGCGGTCTAAATGTACGTAACCTCCATCCACAAAAACAAATTGTCCTGTAGTATGCGATGATTTTTCGGAAATGATAAAAAGTGCCGTATCTGCGATTTCTTCTGTTTTGGTCATTCGGCTTTCTAACGGAATACTTTTATTGATTTTATTCAAAACTGTTTCGCCGTCTGGCAATGTTTTAATCCAATCTTCGTAAGCTGGCGTATAACTTTCGGCAATAATAATCGCATTCGAACGGATTCCAAACTGAATCAAATCTACTGCCCATTCTCTTGTTAAGCCCAAAACTCCGCCTTTCGCAGCAGCGTAACCTGAAGTTCCGCCCTGCCCTGTTAAAGCTACTTTTGAACCAATATTTAAGATGTTTCCTTTTGATTCTTTCAAATATGGAAGCGCATATTTAGCCAGTAGAAAGTAACTTACTACATTCAATTTCAATGAAT
Source organism: Flavobacterium sp. Root935 (assembly GCF_001429295.1). GTDB lineage: Bacteria > Bacteroidota > Bacteroidia > Flavobacteriales > Flavobacteriaceae > Flavobacterium. The sequence continues at coordinate 181,922 of NZ_LMJL01000008.1, forward strand.
TCATAAAATCTTCGTAACTTGAATCTAATCCTGCACCGTCATTTACACCCACATTATTAATAATAGCATCGATTCTGCCATATTTTGCTGCGATTACTTTTACAGCATTTTCTATTGCCACAGGATCAGTTACATCTGTCTGAACAAATAAAGAATTAACGCCTCTTTTTTGAAGTCTTTCCACGTATTCAAAACCTCTTGCATTTCTGTCAACCAAAACCGGAATTGCGCCTTCATCTGCCAGTCTGTTAACGATCGTTTCTCCAATACTGCCTTCCTTTCCAGCCGAACCAGAAACAACAACTATTTTATTTTTTAAGTTTAAATCCATTTTTGTGGTTATTTAAAGTTATATTTTTCCTCATTTTTGTCATTTCGACGAAGGAGAAATCTTCACGAGTAGCTCCATAAAGAAATTCGCCAATCTTTGTTGAGTTTCTTGCGAAGATTTCTCCTTCGTCGAAATGACAAACAGTAGTTTATAATATACTTTTAGTCTATTTCAATTAACGCCTTAATCACATTATTCTTCGGATCAATCAAGTTTCCAAAATCATTAATCATTTCAGAAAAACTTGTCCTGTGTGTAATGTATTTTTTCGGATCGATTTTACCTTCTTTCAAGCATTTCATCACATATTCAAAATCTTCGATCGTCGCATTTCTGCTGCTCATCAAAGTCGATTCTCTTTTGTGGAAATCAGGATGACTGAAACTCAATTCTCCTTTTTGAAGTCCAACCAAAACAAATCTTCCGCCATGCGAAATATAGTTGAAAGCGCTGTTCATTACTTTCTGATTTCCAGTTGCATCAATTACTACATTTGCCATGTCGCCGTTTGTCAATTCCGCTAATTTTTGCGCAACATCATCGTTCAACGGATTTATAGTTTCATCTGCATTTAGTTCTGTTTTACAGAAATTCAATCTGTAATCGTTGATATCCATCACAATTACTTTTGCTCCTGCGATTTTAGCAAACTGAATCAAACCAATTCCGATAGGTCCTGCGCCCATAACCAAAACCGTGTCTGTTGACTTAACAGCCGCTCTTCTTACTCCGTGTGCTGCAATTGCCAAAGGTTCAACCAAAGCCAATTCATCGTAATCCAAACCTTGACCGTGCAGTAAATATTGTTCAGGAATTGAAACATATTCGGCCATTCCGCCATCAATATGAACACCAAAAACTTTAATATTTACGCAGCAGTTTGTTAAACCGTTTCGGCACGCCACACATTTTCCGCAGTTGAAATACGGAATAAAAGTAACTTTATCCCCAGGTTTAAAACCTGCTGCATTTCCTTTTACATATTCCGCCGCCAATTCGTGTCCCAAAATTCTTGGATATTCAAAATAAGGCTGAGTTCCTCCAAAAGCATGAATATCAGTTCCGCAGATACCAATTCTTTTTATTTTCAATAAAACTTCGCCTTCTTTTGGTTCTGGAATACTGGTTTCTTTTAAAAGAAATTCCTGCGGCTTTTCGCAAACAATATATTTCATTTTTTAATTCGTTTAAATTTCTAATTATACGCGGATGATACAGATTCGCTATCGCGAAGACACGGATTTAAACGGATTTTTGATTAATTTCTTAAATATAAAATCGGTTTAAATCAGTGTTTTTACAAAGTAAATCCGTTTTATCAGCGTCATCATTCGTTAGTACAATAACAGATAGTTATATTACTTTTTATAAGCTACAGCCTTTTGCTTACTAGTTCCTAAACCTTCAATTCCCAATTCTACAACATCTCCTGCTTTAAGATAAATTGGATCTGGTTTGATTCCTAAACCAACTCCCGGAGGCGTTCCTGTACTGATAATATCGCCAGGAAGCAAAGTCATAAACTGACTTAAATAATGTACCAAATAAGGAATTTTGAAAACTAAATTCAAGGTATTGCTGTCTTGGTACTTTTTACCATTTACCGTCAGCCACATCTTTAAATTGTCAACATCTGCGATTTCGTCTTTGGTTGCCAAAAATGGTCCAAGAGGCGCAAAAGTGTCACTTCCTTTTCCTTTCGCCCATTGTCCGCCACGCTCTAATTGAAAAGCTCTTTCGCTGTAATCATTCAACAAAGCATAACCCGCAACGTAATCCAAAGCTTCCGCTTCTTCTACATAACTTGCTTTTTTGCCTACAACAAATGCCAATTCTACTTCCCAATCAGTTTTTTCACTGTTTTTTGGAATAATCAAATCATCATCTGGTCCGCATAAAGAAGTGGTCGATTTGAAGAAAATAATAGGTTCAGTCGGAATCGGAGCGTTTGTTTCTTTGCAGTGATCGATATAATTCAAACCAATACAAATAATTTTAGAAGGTCGTGCAACTGGCGATCCCAAACGTACCGAAGCATCCACTTCTGGCAAAGTCGGATTGCTTTCTAATGCTTTTTGCAGTTTTTCTAATCCATTTTCTTCAAAGAAACTTTCGTTAAAATCGGTTACAATCGAAGAAACATCATATCTCTTTTCTCCAATTAAAACTCCTGGTTTCTCTTTTCCGATTTCTCCAAAACGTATTAATTTCATAATCGTATATTTTTAATTGTTAGTTTATTTTTTTCTGATGAATGAACTTCATCAAACATTTCTGTTTTATGGGTAAGTCTTCTATTTACCAACTCAATTTTGATAAAAAAGGCCTAGCAAAAATAATAAATGTAAATTTTACAATTACAAAAGTAATTTTTAAAAATTAATATTCTAGATATATTTTATTTTCCATTACTTAAAATGACTAAAGTTTAAATTTTTATAACATTTTTTAGATGGTTTGTAAAAATTATATCACTAAATAAGGATTAACACAAAAAAGATCTGCAATAAACATAGGATTTCTTGTTCATTTAAATCTTATTTCTACTTTTGTAATTGTATTTTTTACATTTATTATTTCAAACGATTTCACTACCCAAAATTCCTATACAAAATGATAAAATTAAAAGGCATAACTTGGAACCATACAAGAGGTCTGCTTCCTATGGTTGCCACATCGCAGCGTTTTACTGAACTACATCCAGAAGTTGAAATTTCATGGGAAAAGAGAAGTTTACAAGAATTCGCAGATGCTTCTATTGAAGACTTAGCCAAAAGATTTGATTTATTAGTAATCGATCATCCTTGGACTGGTTTTGGAGCGCAGACCAAAGCAATTCTTCCGTTATCAGATTATTTATCAAACGAATATATTAAAGATCAAGAAATTAACACTGTCGGAAAATCATACGGAAGTTATGTTTTTCATGATAAATTATGGGCGCTTCCTATAGATGCTGCAACTCCGGTTGCCTCTGCCCGCTTGGATCTTTTAGAAAAAAATAACTTAGAAGTTCCTAAAACGTACGACGATTTATTGGCATTGGCTAAAAAAGGCTTAGTGGCTTTTGCTGGAATTCCGGTAGATGTTTTAATGAGTTTTTATATGTTTTGCTGCAGTTTAGGCGAGGCTCCTTTTCTTTCTGAAGAAAAAGTAATTTCTGAAACAACGGGAATCAAAGCACTTCAAATGTTTAGGGAATTGGCACAATTAATTGATCCGGCTAACTTTAACAGAAACCCAATTCAGGTTTATGAAGCAATGGTTAATTCAGATGAAATTGCTTACTGCCCGTTTGCTTATGGTTATTCTAATTATTCGCGAATTGGCTACAGCCGTAAACTTTTACATTTTTACGATTTAGTAAAATTGAATGATAATCCGATGATTTCGTCTTTAGGCGGAACAGGATTAGCGGTTTCATCTTTCAGCCAGCATATTGATGAAGCGGTTAAATATGCCGAATTTACAGGTTCATCTCAAGTACAGCAAAATATTTATACGGATAATGGCGGTCAGCCGGGTCATTTGCAGGCTTGGAAAAGTGAGCGAATTAATGGTGTGACACATGATTATTTCAAAAATACTTTACCTGCTTTAGAACGCGCATTCCTTCGTCCGAGATATTACGGACATATGTATTTCCAAGATCACGCAGGCGATGTAGTTCGCAATTATCTGATGAAAGGCGCAGACGAACTAAAAGTATTGGAAGAAATGAATTCGCTTTACGCGGAATCTCTAAAAATTCAGACAATATGAAGCCTTTAGAAGGATTAATTGTTTTAGAATTCTGTCAGTTTCTGGCAGGACCTTCTGCTGGTTTAAAACTAGCCGATTTGGGCGCACGCGTCATCAAAATCGAACGTCCTGTAAAAGGTGAAGCCTGCAGACAATTGAGTATCAAAGATTTATTTGTAGACGACAGCAGTTTGCTTTTTCATACCATAAACCGAAATAAAGAATCTTTTGCAGCCGATTTAAAAAATCCTGACGATTTAGTTTTAATCAAAAAACTGATTGAAAAGGCTGATATAATGACACATAATTTCAGACCTGGTGTGATGGAGAAAATCGGTTTAGATTTTGAAAATACACTTTCTATAAATCCACAGATTATTTACGGAACCATTACAGGTTACGGAAATGAAGGTCCGTGGGCAAAAAAACCAGGGCAGGATTTATTATTACAATCGCTTTCTGGATTAAGCTGGCTGAGCGGACGCAAAAGTCAAGGCCCAGTTCCTTTCGGTTTGGCGGTTGCCGATTTAATGTGCGGGAATCATTTTGTACAAGGAATTTTGGCAGCACTTTTAAAAAGAGCCAAAACTAAAAAAGGTGTTTTGGTTGAAGTCAGTTTATTAGAATCTATACTCGATGTACAATTTGAAGCCATTACTTCTTTCTTAAATGACGGTGGTCAATTGCCTGAAAGAGGAGATATCAAAGGAAGTGCACATGCTTTTTTAAGTGCCCCATACGGTGTTTACCAAACGCAAGACGGTTATTTATCGCTTGCGATGGGCGATTTACTTTTCATTGGAAAAGCATTAGGTTTAGATTTAAGTGAATTTAGAGATAAACATCTTTGGTTTGAAAAACGAGATGAAATCAGAACGATTTTAAGCGAAAGAATTCAAACGCAAACTTCTGATTATTGGATTGAAATCCTTCAAAAAGAAGGAATCTGGTGCGGTAAAGTTTTCAATTACGAAGAATTGGATAATCAACCTTTTGTAAATGAATTACAGCTGAAACAAACCGTAAAAAATGCTGAAGGCGAAACTTTGGTTACAACCAGAAGTCCGATTCAATTGGATGGAGAAATTCTGCTAAGCGAAAAAGCAGCGCCAAAAGTAGGTCAGGATAATTTAAGGATACACGAACAATTTTTAAACGATTTGAAATGAAGCCATTAGAAGATTATTTAATTGTAGATTTCAGTCAGTTCCTTTCGGGTCCGTCGGCGAGTTTACGTCTGGCAGACTTGGGAGCGCGTGTGATCAAAATAGAAAAGCCGGGAACGGGAGATATCTGCCGTACTTTATATACTTCTGATTTGATTATGAACGGCGAATCGTCTGTTTTTCATACTATCAACAGAAACAAAGAATCATTTGCAATTGATTTTAAACAGCCTGAGGAACTTCAAAAATTAAAAAAATTATTAGCGAAAGCTGATGTTGTCATGCATAATTTCAGACCTGGAGTTATGGAACGTATTGGTTTAAGTTATGATGAAGTAAAAAACATTAATCCAAATGTGATTTATGCTTCTATTTCAGGTTTTGGAGAACATCCTGATTTAAAAGATTTGCCAGGACAAGATTTGCTTTTGCAATCTTTAACGGCTTTGACTTGGTTGAGCGGTAATCAGGAAGACGGTCCAGTCCCAATGGGATTATCGATTGTTGATATGCTTGCAGGAGCACATTTGGCGCAGGGAATTTTGGCTGCCTTATACAGAAAAGCAACGCATAATATTGGAGCGCAGGTTCAAGTAAGCATGCTCGAATCTGCATTTGATTTTCAATTTGAGACCATTACGACTTATTTTAATGACGGAGGCGAATTGCCTGTTCGAACTAAAACCAATAATGCACACGCTTATTTGGGCGCGCCATATGGAATTTACAAAACCAAAAACGGTTATTTAGCACTAGCAATGGGATCAATTCCTGTTTTGGCTTCTCTGCTGCAATGCGATGCTTTATTGCAATTTCCTGAAAATAAATTCACATTAAGAGACGAAATCAAAAATATTCTTGCGGATCATTTGCAAACACAGGAAACACAGTTCTGGCTGGACATTTTAGAACCCGCAGATATTTGGTGTGCAGGAGTTTTAAATTATCAGCAGCTATTTGCTGAAGATGGTTTTAAGGTGTTGAATTTTACCCAACAAGTCGAAATGCTTGACGGCTACACTTATAAAACAACACGCTGCCCAATAAAAATTGACGGCGAATATCTGACTTCAGGAAAAGGTTCACCTAAACTGGGTCAGGACAACGAGAAAATTATTAAAGAATTTATAGACTGCTGATGGAAAAAATTAGAATCGCCGTTCGAAAATTCGATCCGTTCGAAAGTACACTTCAAAAATTATGGGATGCTTTCTGCCTTCAAAACAATATAAAAATGGAAGCAGAAATGATTGCCTTAGAACTTCATGACTTGTATGAAACCACAATTTCAGAAAAAGGTTTAAAAGAAGGAAATTGGGATATCGCCCATATCAATACCGATTGGATTTTTGATGCTGTAAACGAAAATGCGGTTCTTAATTTATTTTCCTTAATTGGAGAAAATCCGCCTGAAAATTATCCTTTTGGATGGCATAAATCGCTTTTGCATTTACAAAAACTAAGTAATGGCATTTTCGGACTTCCCTTTCACGATGGACCAGAATGTCTGATCTACCGAAAAGATTTATTCGAAAACAAAACAGAAAAACAGAATTTTAAAAAACAGTTTGGCTACGAACTTTCTACACCAAAAACGTGGCAGCAATTTGCAGAAATTGCAACATTCTTTAATCGTCCCGAACAAAATTTATACGGATCTGTTTTTGCCAATTATCCAGACGGACATAATATGGTTTTTGACTTTTGTCTGCAATTATGGACTCGTGGCGGTTCGTTATTAAACAAAAAAAATCAGATTGACATTCATAATGAAGCCGCAATAAAAGCATTGGATTTCTATCGAAAAATGGTCACCGATAAAAATGCTGTTCATCCAAAATCTAGAGAATTTGGTTCGGTTGAAGCAGGTTTGGCATTCGCCGAAGGACAAGCTGCAATGGCAATCAACTGGTTTGGATTCGCTTCTATGGCAGAAGTAATTGAAGATTCGAAAGTAAAAGGAAAAATCGATATCACTTCCCTTCCATCCGATCCGGGTCATCAAACAGCTTCTTTGAATGTATATTGGCTGTATACCATTGGATCTGGAAGCAAACACAAAAAACTGGCATACGATTTTTTACGTTTTGCCACAATGCCAGAAAGCGACAAATTGTTAACTACCGAAGGCGGTATCGGATGCAGGAAATCAACTTGGAAAGATGAAGAAATTAATACTTTAATTCCATTTTATCATAAACTGGAAATGCTTCATGAAAATGCGTTAACACTGCCTCAAACGCCAATCTGGCCAAAGGTAGCAGAACTGATTGACAGCACTGTTTTGAAAGCCATTGAAACCGATATTTCGTCTGAAATATTGTTAGAGGAAACTCAGAAAAAAATTAGCCAATTAAGTCAAGGAACAACATTACACAGCTCTGTCAAAAATTAAACTTGGCAGGCTCAAATTCAAAATATAGAACAAATGAATATTCCCTATAAACCTTTACTGCCAGAAACAGAACAGTCAATTATCATTATTGGGGCGAGCGGAATCGTAAAAGATGCACATCTTCCTGCTTACGAAATGGCTGGTTTTAAAGTTTTTGGTATTACGAACAGAACAATTTCTAAAGCATACGATTTACAGAAACAATTCAAAATTGATCATGTTTTTGAAAATGTGGCCGATGCAGTTAAAAATGCTCCGTCAAATGCTGTTTACGATATTACCGTTTTACCGGATCAATACATTGAAATTTTAGAACAGCTTCCAGATGGAGCTGCAGTTTTGATTCAGAAACCTATGGGAAATGATCTGGCTCAAGCACGCGAAATTGTGGCGGTTTGCGAAAGAAAAAATCTGGTTGCTGCAATCAACTTCCAGCTTCGATTTGCCTCGTTTGTCAGCGCTGCCCGTTATTTAATTAATGAAGGAATTATTGGCCAATTATACGATTTAGAGTTTAAAGTTACAGTAAATACGCCTTGGGAATTATTTCCTTTAATTAAAGAACATCCGAGATTGGAAATTCTTTTTCACAGCGTGCACTATATTGATTGTATTCGATCTTTCTTGGGAAATCCGAAAGGAGTTATGGCTAAAACGGCTAAACATCCGCGTAAGAAATTATCTTCAAGCAGATCGACAATTATTTTAGATTATGCCGAAGATATGCATGTGGTCATTAATACGAATCATGATCATCACTTTGGTCCAAAACATGAAGAAAGTTACATCAAATGGGAAGGAACAAAAGGTGCTATTAGAGCAAAAATGGGCTTATTGATGAATTATCCTGACGGTCTTCCAGACGTTTTTGAGTACGCTTTAGCTAAAAAAGATAATGAAAAAGAATACGAATGGACCGAAGTTAAACTGGAAGGATCTTGGTTTCCGGAAGCATTTATTGGCGCAATGTCTAATCTGATGCGCTACAAGGAAGGTTCTGATAAAATATTATCTGCCAGTGTTCAAGATGTTTTAGGCACAATGAAAGTGGTAGAAGCCTGTTATATCAGCAGTAAAAATGGCGGTATTTCTTTTGATGAAGTGTAATTAAAACACTATATTTCAAAACCAAAAAACAAAATTTAAGTCCTCTTACAAACAAACGTAATTTTGACATTTCTTTGAAAGAGTATGACGAATAAAAAGTAATTAGATTATGTATTTTAAATCCACTTTTTTCGAAGATTATCAAATCGACGACAAACGAGTAACCTTAGGCAGAACCATCACAGAAACTGACTTTGTAGTTCATGCCGGACATACGGGAGATTTCTTCCCGCACCATATGGATGAAGAATGGTGTAAAACACAACCCTTCGGACAAAGAATTGCACACGGAACTATGGTTTTCAGCATTGGAATCGGCTTAACGGCATCTGAAATTAATCCAGAAGCTTTTTCTAGAGGTTATGACAAAATGCGCTTTGTAAAACCTGTTCATATTGGCGACACCATTCACTCTGAAATTACAATTTCTGAAAAAGGTGAAGCTAAAAATCCAGAAATGGGAACCGTAACCGAACATGTAGAAATTATCAACCAGCGAGGTGAAGTCGTTTTGGTATGTGATCATCTATTGCTTGTGAAGAAAAGATCCTAAGATACTAAGGTTCTAAGATTTTAAAAACTTTGCCTTTTAGGGACTCTGCGAGATTATTTGCAAAACATTTTTTTTATTCTCGCAAAGAAAAAAACTTAGAATCTCAGCACCTCAGAACCTTAGAAACTATAAAAAACAACTAAAAAACTATCTAAAAAATGCAAATTACAAACCAAGCTGGCGATCTACATGAAGTGCCGACGGAAGGCGGAAATCAAAAACAATATCTTCTTCCTTTTATTTTAGTTACATGCCTATTTTTTCTTTGGGGAATGGCCCATAATTTAGATTCTGTTTTGATTCCGCACCTAAAAAAGGCTTGTGAATTAAATAACCGCCAATCTACTTTAATTGATACTTCTGTTTTCTTTGCTTATTTTATTATGGCAATTCCTGCCGGAATGCTGATTAAAAGATTTGGTTATAAAAACAGTATTATAACAGGATTGCTGGTTTTTGCTGTTGGAGCATTTTTATTTGTTCCTGCCGCTAATACAAGAACTTACGAATTATTTCTATTCGCCTTATTTGTAATCGGATGTGGTTTGACGATTTTAGAAACAAGTGCAAATCCGTATGCTGCGATATTAGGACCTGCTGAATCTTCTTCTAAACGATTGAATTTAGCCGCTTCTTTCAACGGTTTGGCAGCGATGGTTGCTCCAATTGTAGGGTCATTATTTATTCTTTCTGGAACGAATCATACGCCAGAACAAATGGCTGCGATGCCAGAAGCCGAAAAAGCTGCCTATTTATTAGGAGAAGCTGCTTCTGTAAAAATGCCATATATAGTATTAGGAAGTATTTTGGTTTTGGTTGCCATTATTTTCTACTTTGTACAATTGCCGTCAATGAAAGCAACACACACCGAAGCTGAAATTAAACCGGGATTTTTCTCTGTTTTAAAATTTAGACATTTAAGCTGGGGAGTTGCTGCCCAATTTTTCTATGTTGGTGCACAAGTTTGTATTACAAGTTTCTTTATCAGAATTGCACAGCAAGGTGCTGGATTAGACGAAAAAACGGCAGGATATTATCTAGGAATCTACGGTTTCCTTTTTATGGCAGGACGTTTTATTGGGACATTCTTTTTACGTTTTGTGAAAGATTATGTTTTATTGTCAATCTACTGCGTAATGAGTGTTTTATTATGTCTAGTTGCTATTTATGGCTCGGGAATTGTAGTTATTTACGCCCTTGGAGGAATCGGATTTTTCATGTCAATTATGTTTCCTACTATTTTCTCATTAGGAATTAAAGGATTAAAATCGAATACAGAAACAGGTTCTTCTTGGTTAGTAATGTCAATTGTTGGCGGAGCGATTATTCCGTACGGAATGGGAACTTTAATCGATATGAATCATGATGATATTCAATCAGGATATATTATTCCGTTAGTTTGCTTTTTGATTATTCTTTCTTTCGGGATTTTTGGTCATAAAGTAAAAACGGTTTCTGAATAAAAAAATCAATTATATAATTGAAAAGGCTTTCTCAAAAAAATGAGAAAGCCCTTTTTTATGGAAAACCAAATCTTCAGCGGAGCGACATAAATATTGTAACAATATGTTCCCGTGGTTGAAACTATGGGCTATACATGACTAAAATAATGGTGCTGTTTTTTTGTATAAATCAAAAATGCCTCCTAATAAACTAAGGTTCTCACATTGATATACAGAAGTGTAAAACTAATTGAAGAATAAAACTTTTCAGCCGATATACAATTCAAAAAAACGCCTCATTTCTGAGGCGTTTGGAGTCATGTTTTTATTAAATAAGTGATCTACGAATTATGATCTCAGTGGAACTTATATAAGTTTTATTTTTTTTAACCAGTTCAAAGGTATGTCCAATTTTTTAATACTAATTATTAATTAGACGAAAGGCTTAATTATTCCGACAAACGGTTATTTTTTCTCAATCAGAAGCATTTTTATTTCCAACCTCCACCTAAAGCTCTGTACAAATTAACAACAGCCTGCAGTTTTTGGAGGTTGTCGTTTATACCGCTTAACTGCGCAGCTAACAAATTTTGTTCTGAAGTTAATACGTCTGTATAATTGGTTGCAGAACTATATTCTAAAAGCTGTTGTGTGTAATCTACAGCTTTTTCTAAAGCTTCAATTTGTTTTTTCCTTGAATCTTCTTTAGCAACAGCCATTTCATACGAATACAAAGCATTTGAAACTTCCTGACCTGCTGTTAAAAGACTTTGCTGAAAATTATTGTAAGCTTGTAATTGTTGAGATTGAGCCGTAGTTAATCTCATCTTATTCAATCCTTGATTAAAAATTGGTTGTGTCAAACCTCCAATTATTGAATAGAAAATAGAGTTACTAAAAAAGTCTTTCAATTCTAAATTCGAAAATCCACCGCTTGCTGTAAGCGTTAAACTTGGGTAAAAATACGTTTTAGCTAGATTTGTTGACTCAAATGCAACTCTGAAATTAAATTCTGCTTGACGGACATCTGGACGATTTTCCAACAATTGAGAAGGTACCCCAATAGCAATATTCTCTGGAATAATCTGCGTTCCCAATTCTCCTCTATCAATTGGTCCAGGTGCTTGTCCTAATAAGATGTTCAAAGCATTTTCTGTTTCACGAATACTTTGCTTCAAATCTGGAATTAAAACTTCGGCTGCATGCTGGTTTGCTTCACTCTGCACCACTGCTGCGCCTGTTACAATTGCACCTTCTTTTAATGCTTTGATTGTTTCAACATTTTTGATACGACTTGCTAATGTTTCCTCTGTGATTTTTAATGATTTATCGTAAGACAACAATAAAAAGTAGTTGTTGGCAATATCTGCAATTAACTGCGTTTGAACTGCCTGTTTTGCAGCATCTGTCGCTAAGTATGAAGCTAAAGCTGCCCTTTTAGAACTGCTTAATTTTCCCCATATATCAGCTTCCCAAGAAGTGCTTAAACCTAGTTTGTAAGTTGTTGTCAACGTATTAATATTAATTCCAGCTGGAAAGTTTAGTCCCGCCTGAGATTGTTTATTTCTAGTTACGTTGGCATCAAAATTTAACGTAGGATAGTAAGCCAGTTTGCTTTGGCGTAATGAAGCCTGCGCTTGTATGATATTCTCAATTGCATTTTTCAAATTAAGGTTATTTTCTAATCCTTTTTGAATTAATGCATTTAGTTTTTCATCTTTAAAAATACTCTGCCATGGCATATCAGCAATTGTAGTTGTATCGGCAGAAGCCTGATCACGATACAGCTTATCTGTCGACAGCGTTGTTGGTCGTTCGTACTTTTTGGTAATCGAGCACGCACTTAAAAGTGCGGCTGCAATTACCATAAGAATATATTTATTTGAACTCTTAATCATCTCTTTTTTTAATTAAATTTTACTCTTTGTGAGCTTCTAATAAATGAATTTCCTCATCATCGTCATCGTCATCATAACCATCTTTTGCTGGACCGCTTATTCTCTCCTGCAATGTCTGGAAAATGATAAATAGAACTGGAATAACAAATACTCCTAAAATTGTTCCGATTAACATACCTCCAACAGCTCCTGTACCAATCGATTTGTTACCAACAGCTCCTGCACCAGATGCAAACATCAATGGAACAAGTCCTAAAATAAAGGCGAAAGAAGTCATCAAAATTGGTCTTAAACGTGCTACAGCTCCTTCAATTGCAGCTTGTACAATTGGCAGACCTTTACGTCTTCTGTCTAAGGCAAATTCGACAATCAAAATACCATTCTTCGCCAGAAGTCCAATCAACATGATTAAGGAAATCTGCAGGTAAATGTTACTATTCAATTTGAAAATAATCGAGAATAAGTAAGCTCCAGCCAATCCAAACGGAATGGAGAATAATACCGCAAACGGAAGAATATAACTTTCGTACTGTGCACTCAACAAGAAATAAACGAAAACCAAACATAAAATAAAGATGAAAATCGTTTCACTTCCTGAAGCTAATTCCTCACGTGTTAAGCCAGAGAATTCATAACCATAACCAGCCGGAAGATTTTCTGCCGCTACTTCCTGAATTGCTTTAATAGCATCTCCAGAACTGTAACCTGGTTTTGGTGCTCCCGTAATCGAAATAGATGTAAACAAATTAAATCTTGAAATAGATTCTGGTCCAAAAACCCTCGTCATTTTTACAAACTCTGTAATTGGCGCCATTGTTCCTGCACTATTACGTACAAATATTTTATTCAATCCCTGTGTATTAGCTCTAAACTCTGGAGAAGCCTGAACCATTACACGGTATTGTTTTCCGAATTTATTAAAGTTCGAAGCGTATAATCCACCATAATAACCCTGCATCGTTGACAAGATTGTATTTACAGAAACTCCCGCATCTTTCGCTTTCGCTAAATTAATATCCATCATATATTGAGGGAAACCAGGATTAAATGGAGTTGTCGCATACTGTATTTCTGGACGCTCAGCTAATTTTGCAAGGAATTCATTATTCACTTTATAGAATTCAGAAGTCGTGTGACCACCTTTATCCTGCAGCTGGAATTCGAATCCACCACTTTGACCAAAACCTTGAATTGTTGGCGGCGAAATAAAGAATATACTCGCTTCGCGAATTCCGCTTGTTTTAGCAAAAAGCTGTCCAATTACATCATCTACACTTAGATCTCGCTGATCCCAAGGATATAACTTTACAATAACCATACTGTATGCACTACCCGCTCCTGCAGTAAAGTTCTGCCCCACAATACGAAGTGTATTTTTAACTCCTGGAATAGTTTTAGCAATACTGTCTACTTTTTTAGCCATTATATCAGAACGTTCCATAGAAGCTGATGGGGGTAAACTGATATTAGCAAAAACTGTCCCTTGATCTTCTGAAGGAACGAAAGCAGAAGGCGTAGTTTTCATCATATAAAATAATCCCAAACCTGCTATCAAAATCGAAGCTAAAACAATCCATTTTTTTACAGAAAGAAAACTTACCGAACGCTTATATCTTTGAGTTACATTATCAAATGCAACGTTAAATGAAGTATAAAAACGCTGTAAATAACTTTTATGTTTATGATCGTCAGCATGTGGTTTTAATAAAAGCGCACACAATGCAGGACTTAATGTCAAGGCGTTTACAGCTGAAAGAATAATCGCTACAGCCAGTGTAATACCAAATTGCTTATAGAAAACCCCTGTAGATCCTGTAATAAATGTTACCGGAATAAATACCGCCGCCATTACCAAAGTAATCGAAATAATCGCTCCGGAAATTTCATCCATTGCATGGATGGTCGCTTTTTTAGCCGATTTATACCCGTGGTCAAGTTTGGCGTGAACGGCCTCAACAACCACAATCGCATCATCGACGACAATACCAATGGCCAGAACCATCGCGAAAAGCGTTAATAAGTTAATCGTAAATCCGAATAGATTCAGGAAGAAGAACGTTCCCACAATTGCAACCGGAACTGCGATTGCTGGAATTAAAGTTGATCTAAAATCTTGAAGAAAAATAAATACTACGATGAAAACTAAGATAAAAGCTTCGATCAAAGTATGAATAACTTTCTCAATAGAAGCATCTAGGTTTTCATTGACGTCAACCATAATGGTATATTTCATTCCTTTTGGAAAACTCTTTGCAGCTTCTTCAATTAATTTTTTAGAATTAATAATTACATCACGAGCGTTTGATCCTGGAGTCTGGCTGATTGCCATTGCTGCAGATTCTACACCGTTTGTTTTAATTGTTGACGAATAACTTAAAGATCCTAACTCTACTTTAGCCACATCTTTAAGTCTCAGCATTTGGCCGTTTCCGACAGATTTTATAATAATATCCTCAAATTCCTGAGCACTTGTTAAACGTCCTTTGTATTTAATTACATATTGAAATGCCTGATTTCCGTTTTCACCAAATTTACCTGGTGCTGCTTCGATATTCTGCTCTGCCAAAGCTGCTGAAATATCACTCGGAATCAATTTATATTGCTGCATTACATCTGGTTTCAGCCAGATTCTCATTGAGTAATCTTTTGCACCAAAAACGGTTACATCTCCTACCCCAACAACACGCTGAATCTGCGGTACAAGGTTGATCTTCGCATAATTTTGAAGAAACGTTTGATCGTAAGCTTTGTCATCACTATATAAAGAAAAAATCAATAAGTTACTACTCTGGCTTTTAGTTACCGTAACCCCAGCCTGAGTTACCTCTACAGGCAGTAAACTTGTTGCTCTTGAAACCCTGTTTTGAACGTTTACCGCTGCTAAATCAGGATTTGTTCCAACTTTAAAGAAGATTTTAATAGAAGCATTACCATCGTTAGTTGCTGTAGAAGTCATGTAAGTCATGTTCTCTACACCATTAATCTGCTCTTCCAACGGAATAACGATACTTTTAAGTACAACGTCGGCGTTGGCTCCGGTATAACTTGCTGCCACGTTAACTGTTGGCGGTGCGATATCCGGATATTGGGAAATCGGTAACTCAATTAGGCCTAAAACACCTAAGATGACGATAATAACAGATATTACCGTCGAGAGTACGGGTCTTTGTATAAATTTTTTAAACATTCTTTTTTATTTTAAGTCAGCATAAACCATTTCTGGTTTTTGGTTTTGAGCTTTAATTTCAGTTCCTTCTTTTAAAGAAGCTACTCCTTCTAATACAATTTCGTCTCCTGGTTTTAAACCGCTTGTTACCACATAATAATTTCCTGCTGAATTATCTAGTATCGTGATATTAGCATTTTTCGTTTTTCCGTCTTTTCCTAAAACTACCGCGAAAATTTTATCTTGAAGTTCAAAAGTGGCACTTTGCGGCACAATTATAGCATCTTTTACATCAGTAGGAATTCTTACTGTTGTGCTGCTACCGCTTCTAATAATTCCTTTTGGATTAGGAAAACGAGCTCTGATATTTACCGAACCTGTTTCTGTATTAATCAATCCGTTAACCGTTTCAATATGTCCTTTTTCTTCATAAACAGAACCATCTGAAAGCAGTAAAGAAACTGCCGGCATACTTTTGATTTTTTGAGTTAAAGAAGCTCCAGTATTATTGTTTTGAGTGAAATTTAAAAGCATTTTTTCGTTCATAGCGAAGTATGCATAAACGTTACCAATGCTTGAAACTGTTGTTAAAGGTTCTGTAGTATTTGAGCTTACCAAACTTCCTAAACGAAACGGAATTGAACCTACAA
Source organism: Flavobacterium sp. Root935 (assembly GCF_001429295.1). Classification (GTDB taxonomy): domain Bacteria; phylum Bacteroidota; class Bacteroidia; order Flavobacteriales; family Flavobacteriaceae; genus Flavobacterium. The sequence continues at coordinate 198,371 of NZ_LMJL01000008.1, forward strand.
CTCCATTTACCGGGCTTGTAACTGTTGTATATCCTAAATTTGTTTTTGCATTTACTAAAGCCGCATTTGCTTGAGCCAAAGCCGCTAAAGCTGACTCGTAAGTATATTGTGCTGATTCTAAATCATATTTACTGATAATACCTTTTTCTACCAATGGCTTTACTTTATTTACAGCCAATTTAGCTGCACTTAAATCTGCCTGAGCACTTTTAATACTTGCAGTTGCAGTACGAACTTGCTGCTCATATTCTGGTGCACTGATTTTGAACAAAGGCTGTCCAGCTTTTACAACTGCTCCTTCATCAACAAAGATCTTATCAATGTATCCTTCAACTCTTGGTCGAATTTCTATATTTTGCTGTCCTTGAATACTAGCAGGAAAATCGCTGTTTAATGTAGCAGATTCCGGCTGTAATGTCACAGTTTTATACTCTTTTATCTGCGGTGCGCCCCCAGCCTGAGCCGATTTATCATTTTTACCGCAAGAAGCGATAACAATTGATGCTGCGAGAATACTTAAAAATGATTGCTTATTCATTGTGAAAAATGTGTAATTATCGATTATATGTAGACAAAATAACTAAAATATAACAAACGAAAATTTTCAAATAGACGAAGAGCGAGAGAGAATCGATAAAGGTAAGCTGACGACCGATGGAATTTTTTAAAATATTAAACAAGCGTTTAATTTTATCTTATCGACTCTAAAATGCTTTTTAGAGACTCTAAATCAGTCTTGGACGATTGCCCAAAATTTATGTTTAAATAAAATGTAATATTGTCCTTAAAACGATAAATTATAATGACACCTAACTTTTTCAGACCCTACTTATTCACCGGATTACACATTCTTGGATGGTGTTTGTTAGGATATATTATGCTGTTTTACATCCCATTAACTTGGAATGTTGTGCTTCCGTCAGCATTTTGGCTTTGGCAGAGTATTGTGCTTTTTTTATTGATAGTTGTTTTTTATTCGACAGCAAAAATTATTGTGCCAAAAACAATTATTAAAGACAATACCTCTCTTTTTTTACTTTGGGCATTTCTCTCTATTTTCAGCATGCAGCTAATTGCTTATTTTTATACCTCTCAGACAGATCTTCATAATCAAATCAGTAAAGCTATTGGTTTTACAAAGTATAAAAATCCTTATTTCGATAATTACGTTTTTACGCTTACGCTTCTGGTTTTAGGAATAAGTACCAGCTGGGCAATGCTGCAATATTGGCAAAAAGCCGCACAGCACAAACAGAAATTAGAACAGGATAAAACAGCCGCAGAATTAGCAATGCTGAAAGCACAGATTAATCCGCATTTTTTCTTTAATTCATTAAACAGCATCTATTCACTTACTTATACTGATATTGAAGATTCGAGAAATGCACTTCATACTTTAAGCCGTATGATGCGTTATTTGCTTTACAGCACCGAAGGAGAACGAACAACATTATTAAAAGAAGTAGAATTTCTAAAGGATTTTATTGCTTTAATGAAACTTCGTGCGAACCGAAAATTAACTATCACTACAGAAATTCCCGAAAAACTTCATGATTACCCAATTGTTCCCATGTTATTATTACCTTTAGTAGAAAATGCTTTTAAACATGGTATTCATGCCACAGATAAAAGCGAAATACACATTAAACTTTCACAAAATGGTACTGATTTAGAATTTGAAGTAGAAAATACTTTCTTCGAAAAAACAACAGTTACTAATGAAGGCGGAATTGGTTTAACAAATACCAAAAGAAGATTACACTTGATTTACCCAAATCATCATTTCATCACTTTTGGAGTTACCGACCACGGAACATATAAAATTAAATTGAAAATAACTTTAGAGCAATGACCGTATTAAAATGCATAGCAGTAGATGATGAACCTTTAGCTTTAAAACTCGTAGAAACGTTTATACAGCAGACTCCATTTTTAGAATTAATTTCAACCTGCGACAATGCTGTTGAGGCTATGGGATTAATTAGGGAAACAAAACCTGATGTTGTTTTCTTAGATATTAATATGCCAAACTTGACCGGAATGGAACTGGCAAGACTTATACAAGATCAGCCTGGACCTCTGCCAAAGATTATTTTTACTACTGCTTACAATCATTATGCAATAGAAGGATATAAAGTAAATGCTGTAGATTATCTTTTAAAACCTTTTAGTTACGAAGAATTTCTTCGCGCTTCTACGAAGGTTTTACAATTATCTGAAGAAGCAAACAATCAGTTTCAAAATATTGCAGCAGACGATGAATTTATCTTTTTAAAAGTAGAATATCAATGGGTTAGAATCTCGTTAAAAGATATTTGCTATATAGAAAGTTTAAAAGATTATGTAAAAGTTCATCTTGAAGATTCTCAGAAAGCTTTACTGTCACTTATATCACTTAAGGCTTTAGAAGAAAAACTTCCTTCATCAAAATTTATGCGTGTTCATCGTTCTTTTATTGTATCTCTGGACAAAATTAGTGCTATCAGCAAAAACTCGATTTTTATTGATAAAATAGAAATTACGGTTGGTGAACAGTACAAAGAAGCTTTTAAAATAGTAGTCGATAAATGGCTTAAATAAATTAGAATTATAAAAATTATGGAAAAAAGATCAAATAAATATTACCTGACTTTAAGTCTTAAAGAATATGCAAATGGTGAAACAGAACCAGCAAAAGAGCTTGGAATCGAGTTTGACAATCACGATGAAATTTTCGGAATCATTGAAAAAATCAAAGAAAAAAACATTTTTGCCGATCAGTCAGAAGCTGTTCAATTTGCTTTGGGATTAAAATTATTCAGTGAGATTAAACTAAAAAATCGCAAAAATCCTCTTTTTGACGAATTAAATGAAGTTTTTCCTGTTTTTATGAAAAAACTAAAAAGTCTTTAAAAACTCCTTTAAAATTAAGACTTTAGACTCCTTATGCTTTTAAATTATAGTGTTAAATTTCAATAGAAATAAAGATTATCTAATTCTTCTCGGCAATAATTTGAAGGGATTTTCCGTTAAAAATAATGCATGTCCCACTAGATGCTTTTCCAAAAGAAGTTTAATTTCTATTTGAAATTCTTTTGCTTCATATAAAATGGCATAAGTATTTAGGCAAATCTAAATTGAAGATAAAACGGAGAATTTCATTTGAAACTGACCTTTTCATATTTAATGAATCTCTAAAAAAAACATTCTTTTTCGATTGTTGGATAATGCAAATTTTATTTTTTAACCATTAAAATGAAAGCATTATGATAATTAAAAAAAGTATTTTTCTTCTTGCTGGGGTCTTAGCTTTAAGCAGCTGCTCCAACAATGATAATGATGATAGTACCAATATAGGTCCGACTGGACCGCCGGTAGAAACAGGTACGGCAAATACAACCTACAAACCTGCATTTTCTGGACAAACGCGTGCAGGAAGTATTCAAACCACAACAGAAATTGAATCTAAAGTTATCACCAACGGTTTAAGCGCTCCTTGGGGAGTGGCTTACCTTCCGGATGGACGTCTTTTGGTAACCGAAAAAGCAGGTAAAATAAAAATTGTTACACAAGCTGGAGTTATAAGTAATGCCTTAACAGGAGTTCCTGCCGTAAATCCAGCAGATCAAGGTGGATTACTAGGTATATGTCTTGATCCTGCATTTGCAACAAACCGCATGATTTATTGGGCTTTTTCTGAAGTAGTAGCAGGCGGAAATATTACAGCTGTTGCAAAAGGAAGAATCTCAGATAATGATACAGCAATTGAAAATGCAACTGTAATTTATCGTTCTAATACACCAAATAACAGCACATTACATTACGGAGGCCGTGTATTATTTGACAAAACTGGAAATTTATTTGTGAGCATTGGCGAAAGATCTGTATTAGAAACTCGTCCGCTCGCACAGGCAGCAAACAGCAGTTTAGGTAAAATTGTACGCATTACTACGAATGGACAAGCTGCACCTGGAAATCCAGTTTTCTCGCAAACTGGCGCTTTACCAGAGTTATATACTATCGGACATAGAAACCCACAAGGACTGGCTCTTCACCCAACAACTGGAGAATTATGGCAGAGCGAACACGGACCAAGAGGCGGAGATGAAATTAACCGAATCACAGCCGGAGCAAACTACGGCTGGCCAACTATTACATACGGAATTGAATACAGCGGTGCCAAAGTTGGCGAAGGTATTCAGCAGCAAACTGGAATGGAACAGCCTGTATACTACTGGGATCCTGTTGTTTCACCAAGTGGAATGACTTTTTACGCAGGAAACCGTGTACCTGAGTGGCAAAATAATCTTTTCATAGGAGCATTAAGTGGCATGCATATTGTTCGCTTAGCTTTTAAGGATAATAAAGTAGCTGGAGAAGAAAGATTATTGGCTGGTGAGGGACAAAGATTTAGAGATATCACACAAGGAAAAGATGAAGCATTATACGCCGTTACTGATCAAGGAAGACTTTACAAAATTGATAAAAAACAGAAGTAAACTAAACTTGTTCATTTATATTAGCCAAAAACGCCCCATAATTGGGGCGTTTCGTATTTTATAAAATAAAGAATTAATTAAGCTTTAGCTTTTCTTTTTACTGTACAGCCAATTTCTTTAGTTTGAGTAATTGCTGGTTTTTGACCGCTTTTTAAAGATGCGATAACATCTTCGGCATATTTTACTTTATCTGCTTTATTTCCTTCTGGATCATTGTCGATTGCTCCAACATATTCTACAATATTTCCTTTTGAGGTTTTAGAAACGATGAAAATATGCGGTGTACGTTTTGCACCGTACTCGTCAGTAATTTTTTGTCCTGGATCAAATAAATATGGGAAAGGATATTTTTTACTTTTTGCCAAGTCTTGCATTTTAGAAAAAGTATCTGCTGTAGAAGCTTCTGGGTCATTTGGATTGATTGCAATTACAGGATATCCTTGTGGTCTGAATTTTTTATCTAAATCGATAATTCTTTGCTCATAACCTATCGCATACGGACAAGTGTTGCAAGTAAAAACTACGATATAACCTTTTGCATCTTTAAAAGTTCCAAAAGAAACTTCTTTGTTGTCAACATTTTTCAGTTTAAAATCTGGTGCAGTATCTCCAGCTTTAAGAGTTTTAGTTTGTGCCTGAGAAAGAAAGGCAGAAAATGCCAATGCTAGTAATAAAATTATTTTTTTCATGGTTTATGGACTTATAGTTTTTTATATTCAGTTAATAATTGTTCGTATGTAAATTCCGTCTCGACAAATTTTCGTTTATCATTTTTAATGAATAATGTTGCTGGAATACTTCCCGACCAGCTTGGATCGATTCGGTCAATAAATTCCTGCGGACTGCTTTCGTTTAAAAGAAAAACTTCGTTTTTAAGATTTTTTCTTTTTACAAACGGAATTACGTTCGATTCTAGTTTAGACTTAAAATCTAAACTTACCAATAAAACAGCCAGTTTGTCTGACTTATGTTCTGCTTTTAATTTCTCGAAATGAGGTAATTCTTTGATGCAGGGTGCACACCAAGTTGCCCAAAAATTCACAACATACGTACTGTCTTTTCCGTTTATAATTCTCTCGTTAAGCTGATTTATATTCAAGAGCTTTACGTTCTGGCTATAAGCCGAAACTGAAAAAATACTAATTAGAAAGATATAGTAAAAAGACTTGATTTTCATAAGAATACAATGCTTTAGGATTAAATTGTGCCTTACAAATATAAAGCAATGAAATCTTACTTTTTGTTAATAAAAGTTTAATAGGTTTTAATTTATACAGAAACTCATATAAGCTTTGTGCATTGAATTTTGATAGTCACATTTTATTGACTAATTGACTTATGATTATTTACAAACGAACTTTGTCGAAAATAAAAAACAGTTGTTATGAAAATACTTTCGCTGTTATTAATCTTGATTTGCAGTTTAAGCTGTCAATCTCAAACAAATTCAAAAATGAATGAAAATAAAACAAATCCGCTATTATGCGACCCAATAAGCGGAACATGTGAAATGGCAATAAGCGAAAATTCTAATAAAACCGCTAATATTCAAATTGAAAATAAACCTATAAAAATCATTTATTACACAGATCCTATTTGCTCGTCGTGCTGGGGAATAGAACCTCAACTTAGAAAATTAAAACTGGAATACGGCGATTATTTTGATATTGAGTACAGGATGGGCGGTTTACTACCAGATTGGAGTTATAATAGCGGCGGTATAAGCAAACCTTCAGATGTTGCACATCATTGGGATGAAGCAAGTTTACATTACGAAATGCCAATTGATGGAGATGTTTGGCTTGAAGATCCGTTAGATTCTTCTTATCCGTCATGCATTGCTATGAAAGCTGCGCAGATACAGGGGAAAGAAAAAGCAGTAAACTTTATGAGAATCCTACGTGAGAAATTATATCTCGAAAAGAAAAACATAGCACAATGGGAAAATATTGTAGAAGCTGCAAAAATCGCAAATCTTAATATCGAAAAACTGAAATCGGATTATGATGGTGATGCAAAAAAGCTTTTTCAAGAAGATTTAAATTATGCCAAAACTCTTGGAGTAAGAGGTTTTCCAACGCTTTTTTTTGCTGATGAAAATAATAATAAATTAACTGTTTACGGTTCTAAACCTTATGCTTCTTACGAGAATGCTTTATTAGCTTTATTTCCAGAAGCAAAAAAGAAAAGTATTGTTAAAGAAAATCCTTTATCGATTTTTGGAATATATCCTTCGCTAGCACCAAAAGAATATGCCGTAATTCATGACATTTCTGTTAACGAAGCAAAAATTATATTAGAAGAATTGCATGCAAGAGGAAAGTTAGGTAAAATGTCTATAAAGAATGGTTCGCTTTACAGTAAGTAATTTTAAAATGTCCCATGGAACATTTCATTGGTAGAAAACAAATATTTTTCTAGATATCATCCCGTAGGCACGTTTGGGTCATGAATTTGATTATTTAAAATATTGTCATTTCAACAATCAAACGTTCCTACGGAACGTAAAATCGATACATTCATTTATTTTTCTACCAATGAGATGTTCCTAACGAAACATTTAAAAATTCTTGATCTACATAAAATTTGGAAATATTATAATAGAAAATCAAACGTTC
>NZ_LMJL01000008.1:205480-205569 GCF_001429295.1 Flavobacterium sp. Root935
CTCTACCAATGAGATGTTCCTAACGGAACATTTAAAAATTCTTGATCTACATAAAATTTGGAAATATTATAATAGAAAATCAAACGTTC
>NZ_LMJL01000008.1:205586-290369 GCF_001429295.1 Flavobacterium sp. Root935
TTTCTACCGATGAGATGTTCCTAACGGAACATTTATGACTCTTTTATTTTTCTAAAATTCAATGAATTTTCTACTCTATTACTTACTTATAAAATAACATAAAAATCCAAACCATGTTCCGTTAGGAACATCTCATCGGTAGAAAAAATTATGTATCTAGTGTCGTCCCGTAGGGACGTTTGGAATTTAAAGAATTGGCTCTTTAAAATTATGCGATTGCGACAATCAAACGTTCCTACAGAACGTAAAATCAATACATTTATTTTTTTTTCTACCGATGAGATGTTCCTAACGGAACATTTATGACTCTTTTATTTTTTTTAAATTCAATGAATTTTATACTCTATTTACTTACTTATAAAACAACATAAAAATCCAAACCATGTTCCGTTAGGAACATTTCATTGGTAGAAAAAATGTTTGTTTTTTTGTGTCGTCCCGTAGGGACGATTGGAATTTAGAGAATTGGCTCTTTAAAAATATATTGGTTATCGTATTCAATTTCAAATGCTTTGAGTAATTTTTGATATTCTTCTAAAAAAGATTCTTTTTTATGATGCTCTTCTTGGTTTTGGATATAACGAATTACATTCAGCACATGACTTCTTGAATAAGAAAAAGCACCATAACCCTCTTGCCATGCAAAATTTGGAGACAGTTTTTCCTCTTTAATCCATTTGCAGGTTTCTGTTTTTAAATTTTGAATAAGAGATGAAATAGATTGTGTTGGTCGCATCCCTATAAATATATGAATGTGATCTGGCATACTATTTATATAAAGCATTTTATGTTGATTTGATTGTACAATACCAGTTATGTATTGATGCAATCTGTCTTTCCATTCTTTTCCAATTAATCCTTTTCTAAATTTTACTGCAAAAACAAATTGTATGTGTATTTGTGTATATGTATTTGCCATATGATTTCTACCGATTAATGTTCCTTTTGTACAAATTTCCAAAATGCTAAAAATCGATATATCTCATAGAAGTCATTAAAATATCATTTTAAGCTAAATCTTAAAAAACACAGAAAAGCCGCAAGATAACTTGCGACTTTTGTAAATTATTGTTGGTTACTTTTCAAATCTCCTCCAAAATCAATTCTGCAACTGCATCGATTGCTTGATTGATTATACTTTCAGGATTTCCTTCAAACTCAAAATGTCTGGCAATTTCTTTTTCTGCAATAATAATATGTATAAAAATGGTTCCTACTGGTTTTTCTTCACTTTCGCTTCCGCCTGGAGTTGTAAGACCAGTGAGGGCAACACAGATATCTGAGCTAATATAACGACAAAAATTCTGTGCCATCAATTTAGTCACCTCGGCAGATTCTGCGCTGTATTTTTCTATTGTTCCCCAAGGAATATGCAGTAAATCTTCTTTCATAGAAGAATGGTAACTTACTATCCCTCCTATCAAGATTTTCCCTGAATTAAAAACTGTCGAAAATTCATAACACATTTTTCCAGCAGAAGCACTTTCTGCAAATGATATGGTCAAGTTTTTTTCTATTAGAGCTTGACAGCAAGCGGTCACTTTATGAGATGCCATAATTATTTAATTTTTAATTACTATTTCATATCAAAATTAGAATGTAAGTAACATGGTTATCTTACATAATTTCTTACACTTCTTATATTATAAGTAACTGTTAATTATGCAACTATAAATAATTTTCTTGTAAAGGCTTTTAGTTATCTGCTTGTTAAATTTGTAAAACCCTACTTTTTAAGTTTAAAAGTATTACGACAAAAAAATAAAAAAATAGTATTATGGAAAAGCAACACAACCATGATTATGGTCAATTCGACCCTGATTATATAGATCAAAATACTCTTGTAGACGGAACTTATTCAGTTGAAGATGAATATAAACAAGAGCTGAAAAAACACGATGAACGCGAATTTGGTGAAAGTGATCCTGACATCATTGAGCAAAATACGCTAATTGATAATGACAATTACGCAAGGGATGAAGATCCGTATCAATATCAAGAAGAATTTGTAGAAGATCTATCTCATCCAGAACAAGATTTTGAAAAGAATACAAATGTAAGATCTGAGAACATTCCAAATCAAGAACGTATTATTAATGAAGATGATGCCATTACAAATGACGATACGGAAGACGACTTGAATGATGAGTATGATCCAGATCTAGATTTAGACAATGATTTGGAGAAAGATGATGACTTAGACAATGATGAAGAACTAGATGATTTTGATGCTGAACATTATCCAGAAAACCATCCTAGAGAATAACCATTTATCATAGCTTCAAAACAATTGTTTATGACTATAGTAACACAAATTGTCTGGCTATTTATTTTAGCAATTCCAATTGCCTGTATAAGCTGGACTGTAACGCACGAAGAGATATTTAGAGAACCACATGAATGGTGTGTCAGACGTTCTAAAAATGACCGATTGTTAGTATCGAGGAAATTTTTCTACCTCTTTACGTGTGAATATTGTTTTAGCCATTATGTCACAATTGCATTTTTAATTCTTTGTGATTATAAACTTTTGTTAAATGATTGGCGAGGCTATATTTTGGCAGGGTTTTCTCTGGTTTTTACAGCAAATGTCTATATGAGTCTTTTTGCATTGCTCCGTCAGGCGATCAAAAAAGAAAAAGTTGAAATCGAAAAAATCGAAAGTGAAACTGACTCTGAAAAAGAATAAAAATTAAAAAAATAAGTATAACTAAACAAATTATTGTCATGGAGAATTTAAATTTCATAGATCCATTATTACACGGAATTACCCCACAGAATAAATCAATTAATCTTTCGGTTAAACAAATGGTATGCGCAGGAGTTGGTGCACTTTTGGCTTCTGCAGTTTTGAAAAAAACAGGACATCCAAAAGCTAGTGCTGTTGTTGGAAGTATTGCACTGCCAATTTTAGCTTCGGCTTGTTATAAAAAGTATAGTGAAGTTACTAAAGAAAAAATCGACGCTAAAACAAGCAGCGGTATCGAATACAATCATTAATCATCATTTGTGATAAAATCTAAAAAGCCTATAATTAATTTTATAGGCTTTCTTTTTATAATCTTCTCTATTGAGAACTATTTATTTTCCATTTTGAGTAGAAATTTTACAGTATTACTATTCAAAGGATGTGTTATGGGATCTTATTTTACCTCGATATTTCCTTCAACCCAATTTAAGGCTTTATTAAAATCTACTTTTTTAAAACCTTTAAATTCTCCTGGAACAATATAACTAAATCCGTTTGTGAACGAAATAATTTCTTCAGTATCTGTAATGATTGCTGCTCTATTCCATTTTCCTAGATGTTTTAATCCTAAGAGTGCGTCTTCCAGCCACGCTCCAGCAGTAAAGTTTTTAATATCTGTATCGAGGACCAATAAAAAATTAATTTCGTTGGTTTGTTTCACTAAATGTTCAACCGCAGGCACTACTGCTGTTAAAAAATCTTCTTTGGTTACTTCTGCTAATGCTCTAAATGCAACTATGTTATCGGTAGTGTCAATTTGATGTATCATGATTTTTACACTTTTTTTGAGTTATTAATTTGAGTTTTTATTTCTTGATATTTTATAAGACGGTTGTATCCAAAATACCAAATTCCACCTCAAATATACTGATTCAATGATAGTTAAACCTTATATTTTTTCATTTGATTATTATATATTTTGAAGGTTCTGAGGTGCTGAGAGGCTAAGATTTTAAGTTTTTTCATTTGGCTGCATCCATAGATTAAATTGAAAATCAGTTTTTAAAATTAAATGGATATTCGTTGTGTAGACGCACTGCGGTGCGTCTCTACAGAATACATATCCAATACAAAACCTGTGAACCTTTGCAACTTACAACCTTAGAACCTTAGCACCTTAGAACCTTAGAACCTTAAAAAAAAAGCCTATCTCTTTCGAAACAGGCTTTTTGAAAAAAAATAAAAAATAAACTAACACACAAACTTAATTGTATCCTTGGTTTTGTTTGAATTCTTTAGTCACATCTATTGTTGACTGCGGAATTGGAAATATTCTTCTAAATGGTTCTGAAGCAGGTTTTGCAGTTCCCGCTAAATCAAATTTTCCAAAACGGATCATTTGTGGTCTTCTTTGCAATTCCCAGTACAATTCAAATCCAATTTCTTTATATAAAATAGTTTGATCTATTGATGTTAATGGTTTTCCAGTTACACCTCCGTATAAAGATTCTCTTTTTCTGCTTGTACGCAATTTATTAAGATCATCCATTGCCAATCCTGTGCTTCCTTTTCTAAAATAAGCTTCGGCTCTCATAATGTAGATTCCTCCTAAACGAAATAATGGAATATCAACATTACTATTTCCGTTTCCTCCTTCAGGATCAAATTCGTATTTGAAAATACGAGCCCCTTGATTGATTTCGTTTTGAGCAAAAACAGATTGTGCAGGATTTTTAAAAGTCAAAGAAGGTGTAAAATCCATTCTTGTTGTTGTGCTTTTTTCCATATATAATGGAGAAACTTTGATACGGTTTCCTGTCATTTCCAAAGATCCTGAAGCTAGCAATATTGGTCCGTATTGTGGTCCGTATTGAATACCTCTGTTAAAGTGGAACCAAGGTAAATTAGCACTTTTTGGTACGATATCAGTTGCTGGAACACTTACATCTGTACCATCGTTCATAAACCATGTACCATCTCCATATTGGTATTTTTGCTGAAATCTCGGATCATCGTGGTTTCCATCCCATGTTGCAAAAAACTCTGGAGTTGTGCAAGCCGCATTTGTTCCTCTGTTTGCTGCAGAAGTTCTTTGGTTACGTTCCATACATACATAAGCGAAACTGTTTGAACCGTTACGGATGTAATCTATCTTTTGAGAAATCGCAAAAATAAGCTCTTTCCCATTTTCATTATCTCTTGCAAAGTTTTTGAAATAATCGCTTTCTAAACTGTATTTTCCAGAATTGATCAATAATGAGGTATAGTAAATTACACGATCCATATCTGTTCCTGTACCAGTTGCTGCAGCTTCATTAAAATTAAAATTTGAAGCTGTATTGTAACGATCTTTAAAAACAGCACGATTCAAATACATTGTACTTAACAAACCATAAGCAGCTTCTTTTGTAAATCTTCCGTGGTGTGTTCGCTGCTCTCCCATACTTGCCAAATCTGGAATTAAAGCCTCAACATCGGCAATTAAAATATCGATTTGTGTATCAGCTTTTAAAATCTGTAAAGGCGCATTCGGATTCATTGGATCTCTGTATGGCGCTTGTCCGTACAAATCTAATGTTGTATATAAATAATACGCTAAAAGTCCTTTAGCTTCTGCTAAAAACAATTTTTTCTCTGAAATTGAACTTTCTTCAATTGACTGAATTGCTGTTAAAGAACGAGTAATTCCATTAGTAAGTTTGTTCCAGTTATCAACCACGATTGCATTATCAGACTTCCATGTAAATTCGTGCATGTCTCTCCATTTTCCGCCATCTCCCCAGTCACTTCCTCTAGTTGGCAAAATTGCCTCGTCTGTAGTGTATTCTTGCAGCGAAAAAATTCCACCGTGATCTACAAAAGTTCCGTCTCCCAATCGGTCATAAGCAGCAGCAAGCGCCCCTGCAGGGTTTGAAGCATCTTCTCCTAAAACCTCATCTAAAACCACTTCGTCAAGATTTGTACAGCTTGCAAAAAGCCAGATAAAAGAAAATAATGCTAATGTTTTAATATTAAAAATAGTATTTGTCTTCATAATAAATTATAGTTTTAAAGTTGCTCCAAAACTGAATGTTCTTGAAGTTGGATAACTTGCGTAATCGATACCAATAGATTGGTTTCCTCCGTTTGATTTTGGGCTGTTGATTAACGGATCGTAACCTGTATAATTTGTAATCGTAATTAAGTTCTGACCTGTTACATATAGTGTTAAGCCGTTGATCCAGTTCAATCCTTTTAAGTCAAAATTGTATCCAATACGAGCGGTATTCAATCTAATGAAATCAGACTTTTCTAAGAAAAGCGTTGACAAAATTGGTGAGTTTGTAGGGTTCGCGCCTGACTCGTAATACCCTGTTGCTACGTTACGATCTGATGCTAAGTTGTTTATATTTAAAGCATTCAAACCTGTATTATTTAATAAATAACCTCCAGTTTGTCCGATGATAGAGAATGAGAATGTAAAGTTTTTATATCTCATATCACTGTTTAATCCGTAATAGAAAGTTGGAAGCGCACCTTCAATAATAATTCTATCACTGTTATCAATTTTACCGTCTCCGTTTTGATCTTTAAAAATATTAGCTCCATTAGCATCAAAACCAGTATGTTCTAACAAGTAGAAAGATCCTGCTGCGTAACCACTTTTATAGATATTTGCATTTACACCAGATTGTCCAGGTCCTGAAATTGTTCCTGTTAAGATTTCTGAAACTGGCAGATCTTGAATTTTATTATTCAACGTCGCACCGTTCATGTCAACATTCCAAGTAAAATCTTTAGTATTTACTATCTTAGAACCTAACATAATTTCAAAACCTTTATTGATAATTTTACCGTCAATATTAGTCCAGATTGTAGTCGTTGGACTTAAAGCTTGTGATGGTACATTCAAAATCGCATCAGTAGTGGTTTTGTTGAAATAATCTAATGTTCCGTAAAACTTATCGTTCCATAAATTGAAATCTAAACCTAAGTTATATTGCGTTACAACTTCCCATTTTAAATCAGGATTTGGTGTTCTGTTAACAGAAACTCCATTAACTAAATTTAAATCATCGTATAAATAATATCCGTCAGCTCCAGATAAAGAATAACTCGCCTGTGTAATTTTATTTTCAACTTCTTGATTTCCTGTTTGTCCCCAGCTTGCTCTTAGTTTTAAATTGTTTAATGATGTCGAATCTTTGAAGAAACTTTCATTAGCAATATTCCAGCCTAAGGCAAAAGATGGAAAATAACCGTATTTATTATTTTTACCAAAACGAGTAGATCCGTCTCCTCTCATAGAAGCTGTTAAAAGATATCTGTTGTCGAAACTATAGTTTAATCTTCCAAAATAAGACTGTAATTCATTTTCCTGAGCATAACCAGTCGTTCCAGATTGTGTGCCTTTAAAGCCAGGATTAATTGAAGGAGGTACACCTTCACCTTGATTCGAAATTCCGTCAATACTGAAAGCTGTTCCAGATCTTTCAAATTTTTGATATGAAAATCCACCTAAAGCTTCAATTTTATGTTTATCTAAATTGAGATTGTAAGTCAAATAATGTTCAACCAAAGAGTTTTTAGAATCTAGATTATTCTGAACATATTTTCCTTTTGGATTTAAGTCTGTTAAGTTTGGAAAAATAGTAGTATTTCTCTCTGACATTGAGCGGTCGATACCAAGGTTTAATTTATATTCTAATCCGTCAATGATTCTTAAAGAAGTTTCAAAATTCCCTAACACTCTCAAAGTACGCGTTTGATCGGTATAAATACTTAATAAATACGCTGGATTGTAGTGCGCATTCATATTAAAATTGGTATAATTACCATTTGCATCAAAAACTGATCTCGTTGGATTTGCCATTAATGTGTGAACCAGCAATTGTCCATTAGAGCCTCCGTCATCACTTGTAGGAACGCCATCGTCTTTAGTTTCGCTGGCAGTAAGATTAAATTTTAATTTTAAACGTTTTTTATCCAAAAACGACTCAGCAGCATTAATTCTTCCTGTCAGACGTTTAAAATCGCTGTTTCTAATAATACCTTCTTGATCTAATTGCGATACAGATGCATAGTAATTTCCAGACTCTGTTTGTTTAGAAAATGCCAGCGAATTACTTTTTGTAACAGCTTGTCTAAAAATAACATCCTGCCAGTCTGTATTACCTCCGTGATCAAAAGCTTTGTCTTTAATAGCGTTTCTGTATTCATCAGCACTCAAAACATCTAATTTGTTGGCTACAGTAGAAATTCCTAAAGACGAATCAAAAGTTAAAGTTCCATCTCCTTTTGCTCCTTTTTTAGTCGTTACTAAAACAACTCCATTAGATCCTCTTGCTCCGTAAATGGCAGATGCAGATGCATCTTTTAAAACTGTAATAGATTCGATATCGCTATTATTCAAAAAGTTTAATGGATTTTTAGCTTGAGAACTACCAAAACCAACATTCGTTCCAGATGGGCTCACATCATCATTAGACAATGGAATTCCGTCAACAACAAACAAAGGCGTACTTCCACTTCTAATAGATCCAACACCTCTAATTGTTACATTTACTCCAGCTCCTGGCTCACCGCTTGTACTAACCACACGAACACCAGCAACTTTTCCTTGAATTAAATTATCTGGAGAAATGCTTACACCTTGCTTAAAGTTTGAAGCTTCCAATTGTGTAACTGCTCCAGTAACGTCTTTTTTAGATTGTTTACCGTACCCTACAATTAAAACCTCATTTAATTCTGCAGTAGTTGGTTCTAACTGAATAGTCATAAAACCAGTTTGTGCTGTAACCGTTTTGGTTTTGTAACCAACGTAAGACACATCTATAGTTTTTCCTTCTCCAACAGAAAGTTCAAATACTCCGTCAAAATCAGTTACAGTAGAGTTAGAAGTACTTGTTTCGATTACAGTTGCACCTGGAATTGGCACTTTGTTCTCGTCTACGATTTTTCCTTTAACTTTAATTCTATCAACCGCTTTTGTATTTACCGTTTTTGGCGCAGCTTTTTTCTGTATTAAAACTAATTTTCCGTTAATGTTGTAATTAAAATTGGCTTTTTTAGAAAGATCATTCAAAATTTCTGTAATAGATTCTCCGCTGTAATTTACCGCATACGCAGTATTATCTGCTATTACAGCTTGCCCGTAACTGAATTTATAATCAGTCTGCTGCGTTAATTTTGAAAAAATAGAAACAAGAGTCGCTTTTTCTATTTTATTTTTTACATTTGGCTTTTCTAATAAATTTGTTCTACTATAACCGCTTTGAAAAGCCAGTAAAGCCAGAACTAAAAAGACAAAACTCTTTAGATTTAAATAAGAAGGTTTAAAATACATGATTTAAGTAATTGTTTTTACGATGCTTAATTTATTAATGGCAGTTGTTCCCGCAACTGCTTTTTTGTTTTTAATCCACTTTTACTATTTCGCCATAAACTTTGAATTTTAGGTTTGTGATATAATTTATTTGTTCCAAAACATTCTCTAATGTTGCGTCCTTCTTGATGAATACCGTTAACGGCGTTGCTAATACGTGTTCATTATTGTACTGAAATGAAACTCCGTATTTATATTGTAAAATTGTAATAACTTGTTTTAGCGTAGTTTGATCAAGTGTTACATCTTCATTGTACCAATTGACTAAAAAGGCTTTATCTGCCGAATGTTTGATTAGTTTTTCCGATTCAAATAAAGCTTCTTCATTCGGAACCAAATCGACACTTTGCCCTTTTCCAGAAACATTTACTTTTCCGGTCACGACAATAACCTTACAATTCAATTTCGATAATTGAATATGGAATGAAGTCCCGACAACTCTGGTTTTTATTTCACCAGAATAAATAACAAAAGGATGCTGTTTGTCTTTAGCAATTTCAAAAAAGGCATTTCCTTTTAATAAAGAAACCGTTCTTTGGTCGCCTTCAAATTTTTCAGGATACTGAAATGATGAGTTTGCTGCCAGATAAATTTTCGAACCGTCACTTAATTGGATAGACTGGGGAATCGATGACGTTTTAAATGTGATTTGTTTTTGGTCTAAAACATTTGGTCTAAATAAAAATCCTAAACCAACTAGAAAAAGAATGCTGGCAGCAGCTATATATTTTAAATAAGGATTGAAGGTTTTCTTCTTTCCTATTCTAAGTTGAATTCCGTAGTAAATATTTTGAGAAGCGTCTTCTGGATTTCCCATTAAACCATTATCCCATTTTGAATTTTGATATTCATTAAAAGCAAAATCATTTAGCAGATTTTCTTCAGCTGCTGAAGTTTTACTTCTTGAACTTTTATCAAGCAGGTATTCTAAACTATGTTTGATTCTTTTTATCATAAATACTTATTGTTATGAATAAGTACCAGAATCTCGAAATCGTACTATCGCCAAATATTATGAAAACATCAAGCGAAAGTTATTTTAAAATTTTTGATTAAAAATAATAAATGGAGCCAGCCAAGCTAGATCTTTCAAGCCTTCACGAAGTTGTTTTACGGCAGATGAAATTTGGTTTTTTACCGTTTGTTTAGAAATTCCAAGTTCCTCTGCAATCTGATCGATTGTCATATCCTGAAATTTATACATCAATAAAACTTCTTTTCTTTTCTCAGGAAGTTTATCTAATAAAGAATAAAGCAGATCCATAACTTCTGGATCTATAGACGAAAAATTGTCAATAATGTAGTCTTCAAATTTTTCTTCTAAAATAGTCTTGTCAAAGCGATTGTTTTGGTAATGCTTAAAAACCTGATTTTTTACGGCACGAAATAAAAAAGGTTCGATTGCATTAATATTCAACTCTTCTTTGCGCTCCCATAAATCGACAAAAACATCTTGAACAATGTTCTGTGCCAAGTCTTTGTCCTGAGTCATCGTATAGGAAAACGCATTGAGTTTTTTCCAGTATTCGTTATACGTTTTTTCAAAAATTTCAGGATTATTCATAAGGCAATTACAGACTGATTTGTATCGTAAAATAATAAAATCAAAAGCCAATGTTTTTTGCGTCAAGGTTATCTTTAAATTAAGAAATGAAAACTTTTGATGTATAAATACTACTTTTTTAAGGACGAAGTACTAATGATTTTGCGATTTCTTTTTCTTTAACTAACAAACAAATCAAAGACTACCTTTAACTTAGTCTTTTTAAAAATGTAATTTTCTTTTGATGCGTCCCAATCAAATAGTATCAATTCCATTTTAGAATCATGAAACAAATTTTGTTCACTTTATTTCTTGCCGGTGCTGTAAATTACAGCGTTCAGGCTCAAAACGAAAATCTTAAAATTAATCAGCTTCAAGTTATCGGTTCGCATAACAGCTATCGTCATGCTATTGAAACTGATTTATACAATCTTATTCAGGCCAAAGACACTTCGCGTTCCTTAAAAGGCTTACAATACACTCATATTAGTATTACAGATCAATTAAACAAAGGTTTACGCAATCTTGAAATTGATATTTTTGCTGACGCTAAAGGCGGAAAATATGCACATCCGAAAGGCTTAGATGCTGTAAAATCTGAAGAAGCCTACGATCCAAAAGGATTAATGAAAAAACCTGGTTTTAAAGTTTTCCATATGCCAGATATCGATTTTAGAACTTCTTGCTACACTTTCAAAATCTGTCTTCAAGAATTAAAAAAATGGTCTGATGCTAATCCGAATCATGTTCCCGTTTTTATCACTTTAGAACCAAAAGACGGCGATGCTAATTTCTTCGGAACCAAACCAGAAGATTTTACTGCAGCTGTTTTTGATGAAATGGATAAAGTAATCAGAAAAGAATTAGGAAAAGACAAACTGATTACACCAGATATGGTAAGAGGAAAATACAAGACGCTCGAAGAAGCAGTTTTAAACAACAACTGGCCCACTTTAAAAGAAGCCAAAGGACGATTTCTATTTCTATTAGATAACAACGGCGCAAAAAGAGATTTGTACGCATTAAATCATCCGTCCCTTAAGGGACGCGCCGTTTTCATTAACGCCGAACCAGGAAAACCAGAAGCTGCAACTTTATTTAGAAATAATTCTGAAGATCCACAAATTGAAGATTTAGTAAAAAAAGGCTACATCATAAGAACCCGTGCCGATTCTGATACCAAAGAAGCACGCGCCAACGATTATTCTCATTTTGAAGCCGCAAAAAGATCAGGCGCACAAATCATCACAACCGATTATTATCTGCCTAGCACTTTCTTTAATTCACCGTATCAGATTAAGTATGATGATGGAAGTTATGTTCGAAATAATCCTGTGACTGGAAAATAGTTTTTTTGTTTCAGGTTTCAAGTTTCAAGTTATTGCTGGACCGAGAAACTTGAAACTTGAAACAATAATAATTTTAACCGCAAAGAGCGCAAGTTCTTTTTAAGATTACGTTATAAACGCGAAGTTCACAAAGCTTTGCGATCTTGTTTATTTTAGAAACTTTGCGCCCTTTGCGAAAAACCTTAGCGGTCTTTGCGGTTAAAAAAACTCAAAAGTTAAAAACAATTATGAATTCAAGATATACATTTTTACATATACTGTTCTTTGTTGTTTTCTTCAACAATACTGCATCAGCACAAAAAGTAAAAAACCTCAACGGAACACAAATCGCATTTTTATCCGATGTGCATTTACAAGATTTATTTGGCAGCTTTTCAGATTCCGATTATAAAGGAGTTTTGAATCCGAAAACGGGACAGTATGTTTTAGTGCGAACCATGTCGTCTCAGCTTCATTCCACTAGAATTTTCAATGAAAATTATTTTGCATTTATAGCAGCATTAGAAGATATCGCCAAACGAAAAATCAAATATGTTGCACTTCCAGGGGATTATACAGATGATGGCCAGCCGATTCACGTTCGCGGATTAGCCTTAATATTAAAACAATACACCAAAAAATACGGAATAGAATTCTTCATCACCACAGGAAATCATGATCCAGTCGGGCCGTTTGCGCAAGAATCTGGAAAAGAAGATTTCTTAGGAAAAGAAGGCAAAAGTCAGCCCATTTTTAGCAAAGAAGGCCTTTATAAGCCAAATTTAAACACCGAACAGCCAGTAGTTGTTACCGCCGACATTGCTAAAATGGGTTATTTAGGAATCACCGAACAGCTTCAGAATTTTGGTTTTCATCCAAATAAAAAATACAAATTCTGGGCAACGCCTTTTTCTAATTATACTAGTGAAAATTACTCGTTTGAAAAAGCAGCGGAAAGTGCTAAACTGGCAAACCGTGTGTATGAGGTAGCTCCAGGTTACGAAGTTCCAGATGTTAGTTATGTTGTAGAACCTATTGACGGACTTTGGCTAATGGCTATTGACGGAAATGTTTATATACCTAAAAAAAATGCTTCTACTGAAAAAGATTCTAAAAATTACAACGAAGCCAGTACGGGTTATAACAATGTGCTTTCCAATAAAAAACATCTAATAAAATGGGTTGAAACTATTTCGGCTGAAGCCAAGAAACAAAGGAAAACTTTAATAGCTTTCAGTCATTTCCCAATGATTGATTTTAATGATGACGCTTCTGCGGAAATAAAAGAGTTGCTTGGTCCAAACAAATGGCAGTTAAATCGTGTTCCAGTTGAAGAAGTAGCTCAAGTTTTTGCAGATGCAGGGTTGAAGATTCATTTTGGAGGCCATATGCACATCAACGATACGGGAGTTCGGACTTCTGCAAAAGGAAATACTCTGGTTAATATTCAAACACCATCGCTTGCCGCATATATTCCCGCCTATAAATTATTGACTTTCAAAAAAGATAATCTTGTCGATATTCAAACCATTACTATTGATAATGTTCCGAGGTACAACGAACTTTTTGATTTATATGAAATGGAATATCAGTTTTTAAAAAGCCAGAACGTCCAAGACATTTGGAATATTGATATTTTAAAAACAAAAAACTATCATGATTTTACCGATTTTCATTTAAAAGAATTAGTTCGCCTTCGATTCTTAAAAGACGATTGGCCTTCTGTTTTTAAAGATTTCATTTTGAATGTTTCTGCAAAAGATTTACTGATTTTGGCCAATATGCAATCTGATAAAGATTTTGATTTTATACTAAAAAATAAAGAACAGTTTCAAACAAAATGGAAAGAAGCTGAAACTAAATCAGAAAAAATCCTAACTCAAAATAATCTCAAAAAAGAAAACTTCAATTGGACAGGTTATGATCTTTTAGTAGATTTTTATCGTTTCAGAAGTGCCGATGAATTGGCTCTAGCCGATGTTGGAATTCAAAGAGCAAAAGAATACAAAGTCTTATCCAATTTATTTTTAGAAGGTTCTAAAGCTGATCTTTCAAAAGACACTCCACTACAAAAACAAATGAAGTTATTCCTGATCATCGTCAATAAATTTATGCACGAAGTTCCAGCAGATCATTTTACAGTTGATTTGAAAAATGGCGAAATTAAGAGTGTGAAGTAATTTATTGTAAGAGACGTTTTTTTTACCGCAAAGAACGCAAAGGTTACGCAAAGTTCACAAAGTTCACAAAGTTCACAAAGGATTTTGAGTATAATTTTATAAATTAAAGTTCGCAAAGCATTATGGGATTAGCTTTGCGAACTTTTCATTTTATAAATTTAGCTTAAAAAAAAACTTAGCGTTCTTTGCGTAACCTTTGCGTTCTTTGCGGTTAAAACAAAAAAAGGCCGTCACAAAAAATGACAGCCTTTTCATCACATTAAAACCTAAAATTTAATGTATCTAAAACCATTATGGCAAATGGGTTAGGGTTATTTTTTAATAAAACGTCTTACCGTTTTGATTCCGTTTTTCTCTACCGAAATTAGATAAATTCCTGTTTTTAAAGTCGAAACATCAATGCTGTTATTGTTTACGGTTTGAGAAAAAACAGTTGCACCACCTTCTGTATTGATGACATTTACATTTCCACCGGAAACCTCTGTGCTGAAGAAAAGCTGACTTTCAGTCGGATTCGGATAAATCTCCAAACTTGCAATTGATTGTTCTGAGTTTACAGAAGCAGATTTTGCGGTTGAACCCGATTTTGTAATTCTAAACCAGTTTATATTAAACCCTGTGTTTTGAACATATATCCCGAAATTGTACGTTCCAGCATTTACGTTTACAGTTTGAGTAATTGTCTGCCAGTTTTGCCATCCTCCTGTATTTGGCACATTTATAGCACCAAGCTGAATAGTTCCTGCATTTAAATCAGAGGATAATCTTCCGCCTGTAACAGCACTTGAAACACGATATTCTATTTGATAAGAACCAGAAGTTGGGAAATTAATATTATAATAAGCCATCCAGTCGCCTGTATCGCAATATCCTACATTTAATCCACCGCCTGTATCGGTTGTTGCTTCGGTTTGAACACCACTCATTGTATTGTAATTTTCGGCTTGAATTAAAGTTCCTGTTGCGGGAGGATTGCTTCCCGAAATTACCTGGTTAATTGCTGTCAGTAAAGATTTAGTTCCTGTTGCATCCTGAGACAATTCCCAAATCATAACTCCCCCCGCATTTTGAATCGCAAAAGTCGTTTTTTGTTTGATTGTTGGAATTCCGTTGTAATAAATAGTGTTTCCTACCTGATCTAGATTTTCAGCCCCCGGATATTGAGCTACAATATTAGCATACGAAATTCCTTGATTGGCAGAAGCACCAAAACCGTAGCCGTAAAAAGGAAGTCCGATGATGGCTTTACTTGCAGGCAATCCTCTTCCTGTCCAGTAATTAAACTGATTTACTGCCATGCTGTAAGGCGAATGCTGTCCCGGACTATTTGGTGCCCAAGGCCCTGTTGCATCATAAGCCATGATATTAATCCAGTCGTAAGCTGCAAAAGTAGATGAAGGTACATTGGCACCTCCATATCCTTCTGAAAGCGCCGCCGAAATCAATTTACCATTGGCATGCAGTTTATTGGCAAGAGCAATAACAAATCCGCCGTAATCTCCATTAATTGCTGGGCCTTCCAAATCAACATCTACTCCATCAAAATTATGAGCTACCACATAATCATAGATTTTTTGAATAAAAGCCGTTCTGTTGGCTGGTGTAATCAAATTGAAGTAATTATCACGAATAGGGCCTCCTTCTGAAACTGAACCTCCTCCAAGCGAAACAAACACTTTTACATTTTGGGCATGTGCCGCATTTATTATGGCATTACTTCCTGAATTAAAACTCAAATATCCGTTGGCATCAGGATTTTCAAAAGCAATATTAATGTGCGTTAATTTACTGTATTGAACAGTGCTTGAAAAAGCGTTCAAATCAATCCAGTTCGGAATGTAAGCAATGACTTTTTTCTGAGCTGTCGCTAAGTTAAAAGCGCCCAAGACTAAAATAATCATGCATTTCTGCAGCATTCTTTTGTAATTGTTTTTCATAATAATTGTTTTAATAGATTAATAAACTCGTAAACATGGGACGGTTATTTGAGTTGCATTTTTTTATTTTTAGATTTCAGACTTTAGATTTTAGATTTGATTTAAAATCTAATTTCGTAGAACTAACACTACCTAATTTATTATCTAAATCTAAAGCCTGAGATCACTTTTTAAAACTATTTTTTTATGAAACGTTTGATCGTTTGTTTGCCCTCTTTTTCGAAAACTATAAAATAGATTCCTTTTCTGAGATGTGAAACATCAAAACTATTGTTGTTGATTTTTTGAGACGCTACAGTAGATCCTGTTTGAGAATCTACAATTTTTACGCTTCCTCCAGAAAGATCTGTTGTTACATAAAGTGTGCTTTCAACTGGACTTGGATAAACATTTAAAATTGTTTCGGCTGGTTCTTCAATTGTTTCAACTGAAGCCATTCGTGCTGTTCCTCCCGCTGTTTTTGTAATTTTAATCCAGTTGATATTCATTCCTGTATTCTGAATGTAGATTCCGAAATTGTAAGTACCTGCATTTACATTTACGGTTTGAGAAACGGTCTGCCAGTTCTGCCATCCTCCAGTATTTGGAATATCGACAGTTCCTAAAACAATAGCTCCTGCATTTAAATCAGATGATAATTTACCGCCTGTAACGCCGCTCGCTACTCTGTATTCAATTAAGTAAGAACCTGTTGTTGGAAAATTAATGCTATTATATGCTAACCAGTCGCCAGTTTCTGTATAACCAACATTTGAACCTCCTCCAGTATCTGTTGTTGCTTCAACCTGAATACCGCTCATCGCTGAATAATCTTCTGCTTGAATCAAAACTGAAGTTTGAGAACTGGTTGCTGGAACTAATTTCCATTGCCCGCAAGTCTGGTTGTTATTATCCCATTGCTGCACAATTGCTCCAGAAGCTGTACTTGCTCCTGCCACCTCAACAATTCTTCCGCTATGACGGGCAACAATTTTATAATAGCCATCACCAGTTGAAACCAAAATAAACTGCTGGTTTGTCGTTGCATTGTATGGATATTGCTCCACTCTTGCGCCATTGGCTTTATTGAAATTATTGATATCCATTGACATTCCACTATGGTTGGCAATGATTTTGTACATTCCGTCTCCTAAATGCGTGAAAGTAAATTTCTGATTGTTACCAGAATTCAAAGCCCCTTGATTGATTCCTGCTCCGTTTGACATGCTGGAATTCCAAACGTCCATGTACAAACCGCTATTTCTGTTTTGAAGAAAGAAAGTTTGGTTTCCTAAAGTCGTTGTTCCGTTTGCAATAACTCTAATCGAACTTACTTTATCATTCCAAGTGGCATTCAAACAAGTATTGTCAGAATTAATTACGGTTGAGGCACCTCCAAAATTATCATCTTGATATAAAATTGCCTGATAACCTTGAGTGATTTTTAGCGAAGAAATATCATCATTTAAAACACCTAAAGAATTTAAACGAGCTAGATTGTAATCACCAATTGTCAATCCGCCAGAGAAACCAGTGTAATTGCAATCTTTGTAAACTGTTATTACATCTGTTGTAGCTGGAACTGAAGGCGTAGTAAGTCCGTAATAACCTCCAAATGTTGCGATAACTTTTGTTGGCTGTGGCGAATGAAGCGATGGCGACTGATCGGCAACATCATCATACGCAAACCCATAAGCCAAATTATCGATATTAATTCCCGGTAAATGCCAGAATTTAGAATAATGATTGGTTGGATTTACTTGATAATATTTCGATGCATCGTACCAATTCTGCTGTCCAGGATTTGTCGTTGTTGTATTTACCACATGTCGATTAATCGCAGCTGTTAATTGCGCCTGAATTACAAGATCTAAATCTCCGTCCACCAATCTTCTGTCCAAAACGCCTTTTCCTTCAAGGGCTTCCTGCGTTGTTGGTCGGTTTTGTACACGTCCTGTTCTTCCAACAAAAGCGCCAGATTGCCCAACCATTTCTAATTGTTCTCCAATAACTCTTCCTTTAAAAACTCCCGCATCTCCTGCATAAAAAATCAAATCTTCATTTTTGTATTTATTCCAAATTGCGTCGATATATGATTTTAAATAGTTTGCGTATGGCCCTGATCCTTCGGCATAAGCTGCAGTTTTAGACGGCGCTGTAATTTCTCCAGTTGCATCATTGACACAGCCTTGAAATTCTGCTGGAACATTCGCTTTAAAAGCAGCAACAATATCAGCGTGCTTTTTCAAGTCTCCCACTTTCTTTTGATAACCGTTAGCACCAAACAACTCCAATCCCATTGGATATTTGTATGAATCTACTCTTGTTGGATTTCCGAAGAAACCATATTGATTATTGGTCAATTCGATCATTTCATACAAAATGCCCTGATTTGGATCTGTAGCATTCTGCGGATTTGGCGAAGCATATCCTGACGGAGCTCCGTTAGCACCAAAAAAGTAAAAATACAACTGTGAACCTTTAGAAATAAAAACCCTGCATCCTGCAATTAATGGTAACGTGAAGGTCTTATTTGGAATTTCACTCAGCTTAGTAAAACAAGCCGCATATTTGGAGTTTTGTCCTGGTCCTGTATTTCCGCCATAAGTGGGTCCTGTAACTGTGTTGTAAGAAGCACTCATTGGTAAAACCTGACTTGTTTTGGCATTTACCCAAACGTGATTTCCTGTAGTATAATCGATTCCTACAATGGCAACATATAAATCGCTGTCGGCAAACGTCGAATTATTACTAATCGTAAATGGTACAGGCCCTTGAGCATGCATTAGGCTTGAAAACACTAAAAAAAGTGTAATCAAAAAAGAAAATTTTTGAAGTCTAATTTTATTCATATCTAAATAGTTTTGGGGTTAATAAATAGATTCTAAAACCAAAGTCATTTTCAAATAAATGACTAACTAAATCCGTCAGGTACAACTGGTATGCCCTCCTTGAATTGCACCCAACGGATTTAAAAATTATTTCTTAATTAACTTCTTACTCCAGCTTTTTTGATCTGATTTGAAGTTCAGAATATAGATTCCTCTGCGAAGTTTGCTCACGTCAATTACGCTTTCATTTCCTTGAGGCTTGTTTTGCAAAATTAAAGTCCCAGAATTATCATAAATCGTAATGACTTTATTGTCTAGGTTTTCAGGAGATGAAACTTGAACATAATTTGTGGTCGGATTTGGATACACTGCAAAAACAGGTTCTTCAGCCAAAGGTTCTTCAGCAACATTCAAAGCCATTCTAGCTGTTGACGAAGATCCGTAAGCTTCAATTTCATACAATGAATATCCGTAAGGAGCCAAAGCTTTTGCTGTACATAAAATGCGAAGATATCTTCCCGTTCCGCTTACCGCTAAATCATCCGTTCCGCCATCGCTTGCCGTTTGTGTACTGATTGTTTCATTTTCTGTAAAAACATTATCTGTAGAAAGCTGTACTTTATATTGAGTCGCGTAAGCTGCTTCCCATTTTAACACTACTCTATTAAGCGTATAATTACTTCCTAAATCGACGTAAATCCATTCTGTTGCATTGGCAAAAGAACTTGCCCATCTTGATGCTGTGCCGTCTCCGTCAGTTGCTTTATTTGCTGAAAGTGTTGTATTTTCTTCGGTAGACGCAGTTGCTGTTTTGCCTAAAGCTAAATTGACATTTGGGTTTGATGTAATAGTACGAACTATAACATCGCTGAAAACCCCTGTTGCTAAAGTTCCATTCGCGTGAGATGTAACTGCCATTCCCACATAAATCGTATTGGCCATTACTATGGTTTTGGGAGTTCCAACTTGTGTCCATGTCGTTCCATTATCAGATGAATAAGAAGTGAATGTGTTTCCAGATCTTACGATACGAATCCATTTTGGGGCTGTTCCTGCCACAACTTGGGCTGTTGTTACTCCAGAAGTTGCTTCTCTAGATAAAAATTCTATACCAGCTGCAGTACTTACGTCTGTCATGGCATGTTTAGAAGTCGTCGTAAGCGTTTCACGGAACATTACTCCAGCTTTTGCATACGTATTGGTATTCGTTAACGAATTTACTTTAGCAATAATTTCAGCATCTCCTGTAATAGACTGATTTACAAATTGAAATTGATCTATTGTTTCCCAAATATCATTTCCTGAACCTTTAATTGTAAAAGTTCCGTTAGAATGTGATGCTTCTCCCGCAGGGGTAACAGCTCCTAAATCTGTGCTAATCCAAGGTGAAGGCAATCCTGCTGGTGTTTCTGTAGAAACTAAATTTAAAGCTCTGATATTATCAAAATAATAGGTATTTCCAGAATTCGTTCCCGGTTCAAATAAAAATACAAAGCGGTTTACTTCACTATCTAAAGTCGAAGCATCGGGCGTACTTACATATGTAAAAGTAATGGTGTGCCATGTATTGGTTTGTTTGACAACGCCTTGATAAATACTGTGTCTGCCAACAGGATAATTTGCAGGAACCGAAGCACTGCTTTCTGCCTGCCAAGAAATTATAGAGCCAACCGGCGCAGATGTGTAAACATCCATGGCGAATTTTTTAGTGCCTGCTTTAAAATCTCCAATATTGTTTAAAGTAGTATTGAAAGAGAAATTGTCATACATTTCAGTGGACTTACGAACGTATTTTCCAACATTCGAAGAAGTATTAATTCCCGATGCATTCGGATTTGCTATATTTGGTGTATACGTTCCGATAGCGTCTCTAAAAGTAATGTTATGGGTATTTTGATAATCTTCGTAAACAACTCCTGGTGTAAAAGTATCAGGTAGTTTGGTTGAACCAATTCTGATATTATCAAAATAATACGTATCGTTTGTATAAGAACCTGAATTAAACAATAAAACCATTTGATTCACAGCCAGATTCGAAGTTCCAGCATCCGGACTTGAATTGTAATAGAAAGTCAGTGTTTCCCATTGATTTTGTTTGGTTGTAATGGCTACGTAACTGCTATTTCTTCCCGTTGGATAATTGGCTGGAAGCGATGTTGCACTATTTTCAAAATTCATACTTACAACCGTTCCAATTGGCGCCGTTGTATAGACATCTATCATAATTTTATTAGTCTGACTTTTAAATAAACCAGCATCTTCGATCGAAGTTTGTGTATTAAAGAAAAGCACATCATACTGTTCTGAAGCATTTCGAACATACCTCGCCACATTTGCAGATGAATTAACAGAATTTGATCCCGGATTTGCCACAACAGAATACGTTCCCGTTGTCGTTCCTTTAATAATTTTATTGATGCCGTCGTAGTTTTGCAGAACATCTGTAGCAATAATTGGTTTTTCTGGTGCTGCTTTTGTCAATAAATTATCAAAATAATAGGTCGCTCCAGAATTTGAATTCGATTCAAAAAGGAAAGCAATATTATTGATTGTCAAAGCACTTGTGTTTGGATCTATTATTTTTTCAAACTCAAATTCAATAGTTTCCCATTTGTTTTGAACTGTAGTAGTCGCTTTATAACCGCTGTGTCTTCCGGACGGATAATTAGTGGCTGTGGTTACCAAACTATTTTCAAGCTGCATCGAAATTTTAGTTCCAACCGGAGCCGAAGTATAAATGTCAAAAGAAATTCTTTTTCTTCCGTACACATAATCATTAGCATTACTGATGACTACATTTTTAATATTGAAAACATCGTACAATTCAGATGAATTACGGACATATTTTCCTACCAAAGCCGAAGGATTAATTCCTGTTGCAGAAGGATTAGCAACCGCTTCTGTCAAAACTCCAGTTTTGTTGCCGTAAACAATATTTCTGTTGGATTGAAAATCTTCCTGAATTTTCTCTACAGGAATTACCGGTTCTGTTACAACTGCTAGCTTATATGTATTTGCCATACAGCCGGAAGTGGTCGCTGTTACCGAAACATCTCCGCCTGTAGTTCCCCAATTTACCGTAACAGCATTTGTTCCCTGTCCCGCAGTAATCGTCGCACCTGCAGGAACCGTCCAGTTATAAGAGGCACCAGTTATAGCGTTTATAGAATAAGTTTTGCTGCTTTCATTTTGATATACTTTTGCGTCTCCTGCAACTCCATATTTATAACTTCCGTCATAAACACGAACGTAATCTACCTGCAATTTTGCTGGAAAATCAGCAGGAAGCGGCGGTACCCCAGCTCCATTTACACTAGTATATGGAGTTCCGGCACTACCAACAGCCAGATTTAAAATAATATAAAACTGATTATCATTAAAAGGCCATCCGCCATTAACTGTTGTATTTGGAGTTGCTGTATGAAATAATACATCATCAACAAACCATTTTATAAAGTTTGGTCCCCATTCTACCGCATAAACATGAAAATCAGAAGATAAATCTGTTGGAGAACTATAGCTCCTTCCTGTAAAATGATATCCGTTTCCATCATAATGAATAGTGCCATCTACAGATTGCGGATTTCTGTGTTTGGCTTCCATAATATCAATTTCACCAGTATACGGCCAATTTCCATTTACGGGAAGCATCCAAAAAGCAGGCCACGCTCCCTGGCCATTAGATAACTTCATTCTAGCTTCAACTCTTCCGTATTTTAAAGCGTACTTCCCTTCTGTTGTTAATTTAGAAGAAGCATAAGGCTGATCTGGAAACTGTGACGTTGGCTGATATTTAGCCTCAATGTTCAAGTAACTATTCGTTCCTTCTTTTACAATTGTTGCCTGATTCGGTTCGTAACGCTGTGCTTCGGCATTTCCAAATCCGCAGAGCGATGGACAGCCGTTTCCTGAGATGCTTTGCCATTTGGTTAAATCGACTGTCGTGCCATTAAATTCATCAGACCAAACAAGCGTATTACATTGAGCTTGGGCTTTCAGAAATGGCAGCAGTAGAAATAAAACTGCAACACAAAATTGTTTTAATAAATAAGAATTGCTTTTCGGTGGTCGGCCGAAAAAAAAGTCATTTTGCTTCATTTTAAATAGGTTTTTAGTTAGTAAATGTTATTTCTTCAATAAATGCCATTTAAAAAAAATAGTTTGTATTTTCCGACAATAACAACGCAATATTAACTAAAAAATCAGGCAAGACTTACATTTTAGAGTACGGTTTGACTACGGTACTATCGAAGAAATGTACAAATCATCGATGAAAAGCATAAAATCACTTAAAATTTCACTTAAATGAGAAAAATTAAAAATTGAGAATAAATTCGGTAATGTTTGTATCTGATGGAAGCTGTAGTTTTTTTCTAATGCGATATCTGGTATCTTCCACACCTCTTACAGAAATTCCTAAAAGCGGTGCAATTTCCTTCGTATTGAAATTCATTCGCAAATACGCACACAATCGCATATCGCGCGGCGTCAATTCAGGATAACTTGTTTTGAGTCTCTGCATAAAATTATCGTGCAGCTGATTGAAAATTTCCTCAAACTCATTCCAATGTTTATCGCCCTGCAATTCATGATCGATCAATTTATTTATTTTGGTTAATAAACTGAAGTTGACATTAGGATCATTTTTCTTATCCATTTGTCCGATGAGTTCTTTTATAGAAAGTAGAATTTCATTTAAATGAATAAGATTGACAGTGTTTGAAGCTACTTTAGCATTTTTGAGATTAATCGTTGTTTCAAGATTCTCCCGCATTATTACCATATTTTCTTGTTCTAATGCCAATTTTTGTTCATTAAGTTCTGCGCGGTTCTGCAGTAATTCTTTTTCCTGATTCAAAATCAATTGCTGGCGGTCACGTTCAGCAAGATTTTTTTGGTATTTGATAATCGTATAAATCAAAACACCAAAGAGAATTAAATATAAAATATAAGCCCAAATCGTTCTGTACCAAGGCGGTAAAATTTCAAAGCGAAAGACAGCTTCTTCGCTTACAACATCATAAATATTTTTTGCCCTTACATGAAACACATATTCATTTTCAGGTAAATTGGTATATTCCTTTTCGGTTTGAAGACTGTATTCCGACCATTTTGGTTCAAAACCTTCCAGCCAGTATTCATATTTTGTAGCATCGGCTTCATCATAAAAAAGGGAAGAAAAAGAAAAATGAACAGCATTATTGGAATACGATAAAACTCTTGAAATTTCTTTTTCCGCAGATTTCGTTTTATTCGGAAGCACATCGTAACGACTTGAAAACAGCAGACTGTCTTTTGGAAAAATACATTTAACTTCTGAAATTACAGCTTTGTATTTGGTTTGGTATTTCTTGTTTTTGACTGAATTGTAATGAATTAATCCATCTTGTGTTCCAAAAAAGACATCGCCCTTTGTTGTTGGCTGAATATTTTCGAAACCTGGAACATATAAATATCTAAGTTTTCTAAACGGAAGTTCTTCAACATCAAAACTGCCATTTGCTTTTTTGGTCATTTTCCCAGTATTTTCTCCAGAAACGTACCAAATATTATTCTGATTATCCTCTTTTAATAACCGAATATGATTTTCCATTCCCAGATATTTTTTAAATATTGCATCTGGAATCATTTTGTTTGAAGATGTATTTTGTTTGTAAACCCCTTTCGTAGTTCCAAAAAAGATCTGATTATCAATTTTAAAAGTATTCAAAAATAAACTCGACGGAAAACCATCTTCTTGATTATAAAACTGCACATTAGAAACAGAGTCGAATGCGGTATTAAATTGAAGTTTAAAAATTCCTTTGTAACCGTGAGCAATCCAGAAATTGCCGTTCTTGTCCGTTTCAATTATACGGCTGCTTTCCTGAAAACCTTTTATTTTATGCTGATACACCCAAGAATTATTTATTTTTTTTAGAAGATACAAACCGCTGTAACCACCTGCAAGCAGTAAATCTGGATGGTTTGGAACTAAAATCCCTTTCCAAGCGCCGTCTACTTTTGCTAGTATTTTTGCCGAATTACCAGACACTTCATATATTCCGTTTTTTTCAAAAGCCAAAAGAGAATTTCCAAAAACGCCAATATTCCAAACATTTTCAGACATGCCAGAAATATGCTGAAAGTTGGCATTTTCACGTTTTCCGTTTTTATAAGCTTCCCAATCGAGCGAGAATAAACCGTTATCTGTAGCGATGTATAACTTGTTTTGATAAATTTGACTGCAGTATATTTTGGTTTCTGAATTTGATTTATCCAAAATCTTAGACAAAGGCGAAGAAATTTGAATCATCGAAATACCTTCTTTAAGCGTAACCCATAAATTTCCCTCCTTATCAGTTTTAAGATTTGTTACATAATCATTTTGCAAACCTATTTGTTTGTTGATATGCTGAATCAAATTTCCTGAACCATCTATAACTATCAATCCTGTTTGGCGGGTTCCAATTCCGAAATATCCATCTGAAAGCTGAATTCCAGTAGAGATTTGATTTTGCTTTAATAAATAATCAACTTCCGTTACAAAAGGTTTTATCTGATTATCAGAATAGATAAAAAGTCCATTCTTTTGTGTGCATAATAAAAGTTCTTTTTTTGTTTTAAAGATCTTTCTAATCTTCATGCCGGCAAATTTCTGAGCATTTGAAATTGCAATTAATGAGTCGTTTTTTAATTTCAATAATCCTCTTTCATTATCTAAAACATAAATCTCTTTATTGACTTCAAAAAAATCATCAAAACTAGAATTTGATTTTAAAACCTTGATTTTATTATTCTTATAAATAAATATTCCTTCGTAAGAGAAAAAGATTACATTCCCATTTTGAATAGTAGTGTGAAGTACATCGCCAAAATTTCGAGCTGAAACAGGAAGTAATTTAACCAGCGAAGTGTATCGATATTGGCCATTAGGCAATTGCGTTGTAAAACCATAGTCGCCTTGTGCTCCAACATAAATTTTATCGTTTTTATCGATTGCCAGCGAACGAACCATACTTCTGTTTTCAGGCTGTGTAACAATACTCCATCGTACACCGTCGAACTGCATGATTCCAAAGTGGTTCGCAAAAAACATCATCCCTTTAGAATCTTGTACGACATCTCCGTTTTCGGAAGCTGCTTTATATGTTTTCGGATTATAATTGGTTATAAAAGGAACACCAATCTTTTTAATCTGGGCTTCGATTGAAGAAACGAGTAATAGTGATAGAACTAAAATTCTAATTATAAATTTCGTCATTTTGTCTGTCTGTAGGTTAATTGCATGTGACTTTTGGGAAATCACATTCTAAAGAATGACTCTTTGGGAAAAGTCTTTTTCTAGCTAAATCATCCGATTTTTCTAATGAAGCATTACAAATTCACCATAAAAAACGCATTAAAAAAACGAATGTACAAACTCAAATATATGAAATTTAATTTTAATGTAACAAATTACATTTGTTTTTAAGAATATGGAAATTAGAAAAAATCTAAATTTGAATTAGATTTAAGATTATACTTGACGTTTCCTCCGACTTCGCTCAGGATAACATCTAAAACCTATTTACTGTCAGGCTGAGCGAAGTCGAAGTCCTCAGAACCTGAAACCTGAAACCTGAAACAAATCAAACTCCAAGAATATCACTCAGTTCCTCATAAGTATAAAAAAGCATTGCACCTTCTTCTTCCAAATCTGAGTTGTTATAACCATTGGCAAGTCCAAATACTCTAAATCCGCCATCTATTCCAGCTTTCACTCCTGCTTTACTGTCTTCCAGAACTATACAGTCACTTACCTCAAAACCCATTTCATTTGCGGCATACAAAAATATTCCAGGATCTGGTTTCCAGCTGTTAATTTGATAGGAACTGTAAATCTTATTTTCAAACTTATCCAATAAACCAGATGCCTCAAGATTTAATCTGATTTTTTCAACAGGTCCGCTTGACGCCACACAATAGGCAATATTCAATTTTTCTATAAATGACACTACGCCTTCCATGGGCTTTACTTGTGTTTTAAAAGCTTTGAAACTTTTTTCGCGATATTCTGCTTCAAAAGATTCCGGCAGTTTTGCTCCGATAGCATCTTCGATATGAAGAAAACAATCTTTTAAATTTCGACCGTTAAAATTTCGGTATGCATCTTCAATTTCCATTTCAAAACCATACTCAGCTGCCATTTCAAGCAGTATCCCATTCCCAATTTTTTCTGTATCTACCAAAACTCCATCGCAGTCGAAAATAATACACTTCACATCCATATTCTTATTTCATTTTAATTAATCTGATAAATGATTCAGATGATAAGAATGTAAATTACAAAAATTATCTCATTAAGAAAACAAAGAAATTAAAGTGAAGCCGAAATTTTAGAAATCATTTGAACGATAAAATCGGCTTGAGCAGGATTTATTTTTTTTAAGGCATCGTGCGTTTGAAACCACTCTCCTCTGTCGACTTCAGGGAAATTTGCTAGTTTTCCAGATTTTGGAGGCCATTCCATTTCAAAATCATTGCTTTTTAGCAGCGTTTCATCAAATTCAAATTCAACCGCCCAAGCATGAACAACTTTACCAGATTTCAATTTTACATATTCTAGTTTTATGAAATCGCCATCGACCTCGAAACCCGTTTCTTCTTTAAATTCACGAATTGCAGCATCAAGCGGATCTTCGTCATCTGTAAACTCTCCTTTGGGAATCGACCAAGATTCTAAATCTTTGTTTTTCCAAAATGGTCCGCCTGGATGAACTAGAAAGAAGAATACTGTTTTATCAATGAATTTATAGGCTAATATGCCGGCGCTTTGTTTCATTTTATCTTTATTTTAATATTTAAAGATAAGTTTAAATTATTAACTTTCTTGCGACTTACTCTCACTATCAATAATTTGTACATATTTACTCCAATAGTGTATTTCTGTTTGCTTTTTGATTTGTATTTTTATGAAATAAAAAAGCAGCATACAAAATGAAAAAATATCTTTTACTTACCGCAATTCTGGCAGCGAACTGTACAGTTCAATCTCAAAACAAAACAATTACAATTATCAATAATTTGCCTGTAAACCGAGAATTTGAAACAGTTGAATTAACTAAAAAAACGCTGGGATTAAAAGCAGATGCTAAACTTGAAAATTATGCTGTAAAAGAAATTAGCAGCAATTCATTTCTAGAAACCCAGACTGTAGACAATGACGGCGACGGAATTATGGATGTTCTTTTGTTTCAGCCCAAAATAAAAGCTTCTTCAAAGCAAGATTTTGAGATTTTAGTCGGTACAAATCCTTCTGCGTCCAAAGTCGTTAGCTGTTATTCACGATTTGTTCCAGAAAGAACAGATGATTACGCTTGGGAAAACAACAAAGTCGCTTTTAGAACTTACGGTCCTGTGGCTCAAAAAATGGTGGAAGAAAATATTCCAGGCGGAACATTAACCAGCGGAATCGATGCCTGGCTAAAAAGAGTAGAATATCCAATTATTAATAAATGGTATGAAAAAACCACAAACGGAACTGGAACGTATCATAAAGATACTGGAGAAGGTCTAGATAATTTTCAGGTTGGTCCCAGCCGAGGTATTGGCGGAATTGCTGTAAATGTGGATGGTAAATATTATTTTTCTAAAAATTTCATCAGTTGGAAAACTATTACAAATGGTCCGATTCGAACGAGCTTTGTTTTAACCTATGCTGATTGGGATGCGAAAGGCAATAGAATAACCGAATCTAAATTGATCAGTTTGGATTATGGAAGCCAGCTTTCTCGCTTCGAAATCAATGTTACTGGAACTAAAACTATTGCTGCTGGTTTGACACTTCATGATAAAAAAGGAACTACAGGAACAAACTTAGAAAAAGGCTGGCTGAGTTACTGGGAGCCTATTGATGATTCTGAAATTGGAATGGGTTTAGTAGCGCCAAAAGGTTCTTTAATTAGCTTTGATAATCATGTTACCGATGAAAAAGATTTAAGCAATCTTTATGGAAATATCTCTGTAAAAAATAATAAAGCAATTTATTATGCTGGTTTTGGATGGAAAAAAGGAAGTCCGTTTCAAACTAAACAAGAATGGGAAACTTATTTGAGTGCTTTTGCTGAGAAGATTAATAATCCTTTGATGGTGAAGGTTAAAAAATAGATTTTATTCTCATTTTTGTCATTTCGACGGAGGAGAAATCTCCGTAAGAAGCTCCCCAAAGAAAGTCACCAAACTTTGTAGAGTCGCTTGTGAAGATTTCTCCTCCGTCGAAATAACAAAATAGCGTATCACGCGTATTTAAATCATTTCCTAACAGGAAAATAATTCTCTTTCAAAATAATTTCTAACGGAATATAATGTGTACGTTCAACATCTTCCTGAAGAACTAGTTTTTTATACAAATAATTAATCCCCATATAACCTTGGTCTTCTGGTCTTTGATTGATTAAAAAATCGATTATTCCTTTGTTTAAATATTCGATATTTTCTTTCAACAAATCAAAACCAATAATACGGACACCTTTTATATTATTTTTTTCTAAAAATCCAGCGACAATATACGCTCTGGAATTTGGCACAAAAATGCTGCTTACGCCAGAGAACATTTCCAAATTCAACTGATCTATTTTGGAATCTTTTAAGGTGACTTCTGAAAATTTAAAATTCGTCAGTTCGTTATGATCTTTAAAATAAGAATAAAAGCCATCGATACGCTGTAAGTATACCGAAGTACTTTCAATTTCTCTCGTAATTTTAAAAATCAAAACTTGTCTCTCATTTTTTACTGCAAAACTGATTAATCTTCCCGCTAAATAACCGCTTTGAAAAGCATCTTGCCCTACGTACGCATGTTCATTTCCTTCAGAAATATTAGAATCAATCATTACAACTGGAATATTTTTCCTTTGATATTCTTTTAAAAACTGAACAGAATCTTCATAAAATATAGGGGCAAATAATAAACCGTCACAATCAAACTGCATAACTTTTTGAACAGTTTCTTGAAATGAGATCAGATTGTAATCGTAGAAAAAATAATCCAACACAATTCCAAATTTGCTAAACTCTAAAGCCGCTTTTTCAATTCCCTCAACCTGACTTTTCCAATACTCCAAGGTTTCAGACTTTGGAAGAAAAACTGCAAAATGAAATTTTTTATTTAACGCCAGGTTACTTGCCAGTATATTTCGCTTATAACCAAATTCTTCAATTATAACATTAACCTTATCCACAGTTTCCTGCGCGACTTGTCCGCGCTTGTGTATAATTCTGTCGACTGTTCCCGGCGAAACATTCGCTAATTCCGCAATTTTCTTAATTGTTATGATATTGATTCTTTTTAAGTTAAAAAAATAAAAGCAGTGCAGTAAATTTAATTTATTTTATTAAAAATAAGTTGTTTTACACTTCATTTTACATACATTTGTAAAATACCGTGTACGCACACGCAAATATACACATAACATTAAAAAAACAATTCTTTTTTCTGTTAATCAACTAAAATAGACGATTAAAAACTAAATAATTTCTAACCAAATGATAGTAGATTCACTACACAACGCAACAAAATATTACGGTCTGCATCCCAATTTTAAAAAAGCATTCGATTATGTAAATCAAAATGATATTGACAATTTGGAAGAGGGGGCTTTTGAAATTGGCGAAGGTTTAAAACTAATTGTAATTGTCGGACAAGGAAATACGAAAGAAGAAGCCGTTAAAGGTTTTGAATGCCACGACAAAAACATAGACATTCAGATTTCAATAAAAGGACCAGAAACTTTTGCTTGGAAACCCAGAGAAAAATGCGTAAACCCAAATGGCGATTACAGCGACGAAAGAGATGTTCGATTTTTTCATGATGCCCCAGACACTTTCTTTCAATTGCAGGAAAAACAATTTGCCATATTATTTCCTGAAGATGTACACACCGCAATGATTGGAGAAGGTGAATTGAAAAAAATTGTAATTAAAGTAAAAATATAAGCCATGAGTACTATTCAGAATTCTATTGATGTGATTCTAAAACAAGGAATGCTTCCTTTATATTTTAATGCTGACGAAAATAAAAGTATTGCTGTTTTAAAAACACTTTACAACGTGGGAGTTAGAGCCGTGGAATATACCAGCAGAGGCCCTGAAGCTCTTTCTAATTTTAAGAAATTAATTGAAATTAGAAACGCCGAAATGCCTGGAATGCTTTTAGGAATTGGTACTATTAAAAACTTAGAACAGGCAGAAACTTATTTCTTGGCTGGAGCTGATTTTTTTATAAGTCCGGGTTTTGTTCCTGAAGTAGCTTCATTTTTAATTGGTAAAGAGGTTTTATACGCGCCTGGCTGCATGACTCCAACTGAAATTATTGCTGCTGAAAATGCCGGAGTTCAATTCATCAAACTTTTCCCTGGAAATATTTTAGGGCCAGACTTTATGAGTGCTATCAAAGATGTTTTTCCAAACTTAATTTTTATGCCGACTGGAGGCGTTGACACTACTCGTCAAAGTATTGAAACTTGGTTTAATGCTGGTGTTTCTGCTGTGGGAATGGGAAGTAAATTAATCAGTAAAAATGTTATGGAATACGAAGCTTACGATACAATCGAAAATGAGACTAAAAGAGTATTAGAACTGATTGGAGCAATAAGAGGTTAAATTTAAAATTCCAATTTTTGAAATACCAAATTCCAATTAAGAACTTAAAAATTAAACTAAATATTTATCATACTTTATCTTTCAAATTGAAATTTGGAATTTAAACTATTGATTTTTTAAATAACTAAATAATGGATTCAATATTCAATCTAAAAGGTAAAATTGCACTTATAACAGGTGGTGCTGGAGTATTAGGAAGCAACTTTGCAAACGTTCTGGCTAAACAAGGTGTTGTTGTTGGAATCGTTTCTCAATCGCTGGAAAAAGCGGAGAAAACGGTACAAAACATAGAAGCAAATGGCGGCCAGGCATTTGCCATTCAGGCGAATGTTCTAAACAAAGAAGAATTAGAAAAGGCAAAAGATTTTATCGTAGAAAAATACGGTCGTCTGGATATTCTAATTAACGCTGCAGGAGGAAATATGCCGGGTGCGACA
Source organism: Flavobacterium sp. Root935 (assembly GCF_001429295.1). GTDB lineage: Bacteria > Bacteroidota > Bacteroidia > Flavobacteriales > Flavobacteriaceae > Flavobacterium. Next base: position 237,496 of record NZ_LMJL01000008.1, read on the forward strand.
ATTCAGCCCGACCAAGCTGTTTATGATATGAAAACAGATGATTTGCAAAAGGTTGTCGATTTGAATATTATTGGAACTATGCTTCCATCTCAGGTTTTTGCGGCGCTTTTTGCTAAGCAGAAATCAGGAAATATCATTAATATTTCGTCAGCATCGGCACAAAGACCTTTAACTAGAGTTGTAGGTTATTCGGCATCAAAAGCGGCAATTGATAACTTCACACAATGGATGGCAGTTGAACTGGCTCAAAAATATGGCGAAGGAATTCGTGTAAACGCTATTTCTCCTGGGTTCTTTATTGGCGAACAAAACCGCGCTTTATTATTAACTCCAGAAGGAAAACTGACTCCGCGCGGCGAAAAAATTATCGATCACACGCCAATGGGAAGATTTGGAACTCCAGAAGATATTGACGGTGCTTTGTTGTTCCTATGCAGCGATATGTCAAAATTCGTAACTGGAACAATCTTAAAAGTCGACGGAGGTTTTGCTGCTACAAGCATTTAAGATTTCTCACGTCCTGCAAGGTTTCTAAAACCTTGTGGGTTTAAATTAACATCTCTATAAACAAAAAACATACCTACAAGGTTTTGGAAACCTTGCAGTAATCAAAACAAAAAAAATCAAACATGGAACAAACATTAAGATGGTTCGGACCAAATGACCCTGTTTCTTTACAAGATATTGCACAAACTGGAGCAACTGGAATTGTAACCGCATTACATCATATTCCAAATGGAGAAGTTTGGAGCATCGACGAAATCATTAAACGAAAAGTTGAAATTGAACACGAAAACGGTGATCCTAAAAAAGGGGCTTCTGGTTTAACTTGGTCGGTTGTGGAGAGTATTCCGGTTCATGAAGACATTAAAAAACAAACTGGAAATTACCTTCAATACATTGAAAATTATAAAGAAAGCATTCGAAATCTGGCTTTATGCGGCATCACATGTGTCTGTTATAATTTCATGCCCGTTTTAGACTGGTCAAGAACCGATTTATCTTATACGGTTGAAGACGGTTCTAAAGCGCTTCGTTTTGACATTAATGCTTTTGCTGCTTTTGAATTGTTTATTTTAAAAAGACCAGGCGCAGAAAAAGAATATTCTGAAACTCAAATTCAAAAAGCAAAAAGCTATTTTGAAGCCATGACAGATGAAGATAAAGTAAAATTACAACGTAATATTCTAGCTGGACTTCCAGGTGCCGAAGAAGCTTATACGGTTGAAGATTTCTTATTTACTTTAAGCGCTTACAATCATATTGACCGACAGGCTTTAAAAGATAATTTATTTTACTTTTTACAGCAGATTATTCCAGTTGCCGAAAGTAAAGGTGTCTTAATGGCTATTCACCCAGACGATCCTCCCTACCCTATTTTAGGTTTGCCTAGAGTGGTAAGTACGGAAGAAGATTTAGTGGAATTAATGAATGCAGCACCTTCTCCATCAAACGGATTTACCATGTGTACAGGTTCTTATGGCGTTAGAGCCGATAATGATTTACCTGGAATTGTAAGACGTCATGGCGATAAAATGAATTTTATTCACTTAAGAAGTACGCAGAGAGATGAAGAAGGAAGTTTCTACGAAGCCAATCACCTTGAAGGTGATGTTGATATGTACGAAGTGGTAAAAGCAATTCTAGAAGTCGAAAAAAGAAATAACAGCAAATTACCAATGCGTCCAGATCACGGTCACCAAATGCTGGACGATTTAAAGAAAAAAACAAATCCGGGTTATTCTGCGATTGGCCGTTTAAGAGGCTTGGCAGAATTGCGAGGACTTGAATTGGGGATCAAACGATCTTTATAATTTGCTTGCCACAAAGGCGCTGGGTTGCGATTTATTCTAAGCCACAGATTAAAAGAATTAAGGAGATTTTTTCACGCAGATTTGGCAGATTTAAGAAGATTATTTTTGAATAAATTAACTGCTTAAATCTGCTCAAATCTTTTTAAAATCTGTGTGAAACAAAAAACTTCGCATCTTAGCGCATTCGTGGCAAACAAAAAAACTAACTAACCACACAACCACAAAAACCATGATTCGTCCAGCCATAACTATCTTTTGCAGCCTTGTTGTAAATATTACAATGGCGCAGGAATTACCAAAAATTCTATCTCATAAAACCAATTACCTGCCAGATTTTAGCTATGCAGGTTATCATTTTGGAGAAAGCAAACTTCCAGAAACCGAAGGAAAAATTATTAACGCCGCTGATTTTGGCGTAAAAGTAAATGACAATCTAGACGACTCAAAAGCATTCCTCAAAGCTTTAAAAGCAGCAAACGCAGTCGATGGAAATGTAATTTTACAATTACCTGCAGGCCGAATTATTCTAAGCGATATTCTCTACATCGAAAGAAGCAATTTTGTACTTCGCGGTGCAGGTTCTGGTGAAAACGGAACTGAAATCTACTGCCCAAGACCAATGATGTATCTTAAAGATCCTGAATCTCTTGCGGAACTTAGAGAATACCTAACCTCTTTTGATAAAAGACAACGCGAACCCGAAAATAATATTGACTTGCCTTTTTCGCAATATGCATGGTCGGGAGGATTTATCTGGACACAGATTCCCAATGAACGTGTGAAATCTTATTTGGATAAATATGAACCCGAACCTAATGTGTTAGCAAAAGTCAGTTCTGGAAAAATGGGTGAATTTGTCATTAATATTTCCGAAGTAAAAAATTTAAAAGTCGGCGATATTGCCGAATTGCAGTTGTTTAATAAGGATGGCGAAAACGGCGAAATTATAAAAGATTTATATCAAGGGGCAAAAGTCAAGCCTGGTTCGCATCATTGGAAATTTCCAAAACTTCCAATTGTAAGACAGCAAGTTGAAATCGCTAAAATATCTGGTTCTAAAATTACCTTAAAAACACCTTTAACTATTTCAATAAAGCCAAGTTACCAAGCACAACTCGTTGAATGGAAACATTTAAATGAAGTCGGAATAGAACATCTTCGGTTTACTTTTCCAGATATTCCGAGAGTGGCGCATCACGTTGAACCCGGAAATAATGCAATTTTCTTAACGCGCCTTTTTAACAGCTGGGTAAAAGACGTCAAAATTACCAATGCCGACAGCGGTATTCTAGCCGAAGAAGTTTCTAATGTAACCGTTCAGGATATCATTACCGATGGTCCTCATTTATCGCATTATACCGTAACTTTAGGAGGCGTTCATAATGTTTTAGTCAAGAACTTAAAAATCTACAATAAAGCAGTTCACCCGTTGAGCTTCAATACCTTTTCTACTAAAAATGTGTATCAAAATTGTGAGATTTTTGAAGACGCTCTTTTAGACCAGCATTCAGGAGCAAATCATCAAAATTTGTTTGATAATATTACGGTTCATATTACTGCTGATAAAAATAACAGCTATTACCTATTTGGCGGCGGCGGTGCTGATTACTGGAAACCTTCGCACGGACCTTTCAGTACTTTTTGGAACTTAAATGTTCAAGTTTCAAACCCAGATCAGACTAAACCTGTTTTATTATACGGAATGAAAGACGGTGCTTTCGCCAGAATCATTGGCGTTCATGGAAATACTAAATTTGAAATCAAATACGATGTTGATCCTTATATTGAGTTTTTGAATACGGAAATAGAAAAAATTCCGTCTTTGTACGATTATCAATTAAAAAAGCGATTGAAGTAAAGTTCTTATTTAATCTCGCAAAGTCGCTAAGACGCAAAGAGAAAATTTAAAAAAACTTAAAAAAGAAAACTTTGCGACTCTGCGACTTTGCGAGAATTCAATTCACAATATAAAACTACGCGCTATGAAATTCAAAATAGCTCTCTTGTTTATCGTATTTATCAGCGGAAATTTGTTTTCCCAAAATAAATACCGTCTTAAAAACATCTCTACGACCGACGGGCTTTCGCAGAGTTCTGTCATTGCCATCCATCAGGATAAATTTGGGCAGATGTGGTTTGGTACACGAGACGGATTGAATAAATATGACGGCAGCAGATTTACTATTTTTAGAAATGATACTAATGATAAATCTTCTATCAGCAACAATGATATTCTGGCAATTGAAGAAGATAACTCTGGTAAAATTTGGGTGGGAACTTACAATGGCTTGAACTGTTATAATCCTGTTTTGAATAAATTTACAAGATATCTGCATACCAAAGCCAATCACACCATAAGTAATAACGCCGTTTGGAGCATTAAGGAAATTGGAAGTGAAATGTGGTTCGGAACTTCAAAAGGATTAACGATTTATAATAAAAAATCTGGATTATTTACTTCGGTTTTCCATTCAGATGATGATGCTTCTACCCTTCCAAGCAATAATATTCTAAGCATTCTAAAAACCAAAAAAGGCGAAATCTGGATTGGAACCACAAAAGGTTTATGTCACTTAATTAGTCGAAAAAACGGTAAATTTCAGTTTAAAAATTATCCGCTGAATAATTTTGATTTATTGAATGTGCAGTCGGTTATAGAAGATAAAAATGGTAATTTATGGGTTGGAACAAAAAATAAAGGTCTTTTAAAATTCGATCAAAAACAGAAATCTTATGTTTCTTTTTTGGACAATGAAAAGTTCAGAGAAATTAATACAGACATTCGATCTTTAGTAATTGACAATCAAGGTTCTTTATGGATTGGAGCTTATGACGGAATCTATATTTTAGGTTTGGATAAAAGTCTGCAGAAAATAAACAACAGCAATAACAGTAACGGAATCGACAAAGTTAAGTCACTTTTTAAAGACAAAAAAGGTTCTATTTGGATTGGCTGTTATTACAAAGGCGTGAATCTTTGGGACGTTTCCAATGTCAATTTTTCTAATTACAATCAAAATTCAAAAAAGATTCCGATGAGTTTTGATGTCGTAAGTTCGATTATTGCAGATAAAAACCAGAACATTTATTTTGGAACAGAAGGCGGCGGCATTACGATTTATAATAAAAGTACAGAAACCACAAGCTACATCAACAGCAAAACTGGGCAGACAAATAAAAATGACATCAAATCGATGTGTCTTTCTGACGATCGTATTTTATGGATTGGTACTTTTTCTAAAGGATTATCTGCCTACAATACGATTACGAAAAGAATTCAAGACAATCGAATTGCTTCTGATTTAACGGATTTACTGAAAGAAACCGGTGTATATTCTCTTAAAACAGAAGGCAGTATTTTATGGATTGGAACTTTTGGAAAGGGATTAATTCGCTATAATACAACAGATAAAACTTTCCAGCTAATTGGAAACGACAATACAAAATCTGTTTTTCTGACCAATAATATTATCCGAACTATTTTAGTCGACAAACATAATTTTCTTTGGGTTGGAACTCAAAACGGACTGAACCGCATTCCTTTACGAAATTTTAATCCGAAGCAATATGCAATTCAGCATTTCTTTTACGATCATTCCTCTTTATCAGGCGATGATATTTTGACTTTGTTTCAGGATTCTCAAAACAAAATCTGGGTCGGAACAAAAGCAAAAGGACTTCATTATTTTGATGGAAAAAAATTCAACCGCATCAATCTCAGAATTGGAAATACTATAATAACTTCTATACATTCTATTTTAGAAGATGATGATAAAAACCTATGGATCAGCACCAATCAGGGAATTATCAAATACAATACAAATCAAAAAAACATTGTCATTTACGATCAAAAAGATGGATTAGCAAGTAATGAATTCAATGACAATTCGGCTTTAAAATTAAGTTCAAATCAATTTTATTTTGGAAGCCCGTCTGGTGCGACTTATTTTGATGCATCGAAAATTTCCTTAAATCAATATGCGCCGCAGGTTTTAATTACTGATTTAAAAATTAAAAATGAAACCATAAATCCAGGCGATTCAGCCGAAATTTTAGAGAAAAGCATTGGTTTTACGCAGACTATTACATTAGATTATGACAAAGCCAATTTCTCTATAAACTTTGCAATTCCAAATTACATTAGATCCAAAAACAATCAATACAGCTATCGCTTAACGGGTTTGGAAAACAACTGGACCACTACAAAAAATTCAGAAGCCAATTTTGCTATTCAAAATCCAGGAACTTACACTTTTGAAGTCCGCGGTGCCAATAACGACGGCATTTGGAACAAAACTCCAACGACACTTACCGTAATTGTAAATCCGGCTCCTTGGCGCAGTATTTGGGCATTTTTGTTGTACGGAATCATAATTGGGTTAGGATTATACGGTTTGATCTGGATTATGAAATCGAAAGCCAGATTGAAACAAAAACTCGAATTGGAATATCTGGAAAGTAAACGTGTGGAAGAAAACAACCGTGCTAAACTGGATTTCTTTACCAATATCTCGCATGAATTCAGAACACCTTTAACATTGATTTTAGGTCCGTTACAGCAAATTCTGGCTGACTATAACGGAACGAACGAAATGTATAAAAAGCTTTTAGTAATTGAAGGTAGCGCGAATCATTTGCTAAGCTTAATTAACAGATTAATGGATTTTAGAAAACTCGAAAACGATCAGGCAACGCTGGAATCTGCAAACGGAAACATTGTAAAATTCACCAGGGAAATCTTTTTATCGTTTATAGAATATGCCAAAGACGGCGGTTACGAGTATACTTTTGAAACTGATGATGAAGAAATTCTGGTTTATTTTGACCGATACAAACTCGAACGTGTTTTTTATAATTTGATTTCCAATGCGTTTCGATACACACCAAAAGGCGGTTCAATCAACATTAAAATAAATCACGATCAAGAAAATCTTTTTATTGCTGTTGAAGATTCTGGAGTTGGTATTTCGGAAGAACACATCGATAAAATTTTTGATTTGTTTTTTGAAATTCCGATGCACAATCAAGTTCAAAAAAACTACAATAAAGGAACTGGAATTGGACTTTCGATTGTAAAAAACATTGTAAAACTGCACAAAGGAAACATTGATGTTAAGAACAAACCAACAGGCGGTGTTATTTTTAAGGTTACACTTCCGCTTGGGCGAAACCATCTTTTAGACAGCGAAATTATTCCCGATTTTAAAATTAGTGATGATATTGCACAATATACCGCACAATTAGAACCATCGGAAGTAATCGAAAACGAAGACATCGAAGATTTAATTGTAAACGACGAAAAACAAACGATTTTAATTGTTGAAGATCACAAGGTTTTGAGAAAGTTCATGAAAAACCTGCTCAAAAAAGATTATAATATAATTGAGGCCGAAAACGGAAAAATTGCTTTTGAAAAAGCACTAAAATTTGTTCCAAATTTGATTATCAGTGATGTTATTATGCCAGAAATGGTTGGAACAGAACTTTGTTCGAAAATAAAAGAAAACCTTAAAACCAGTCATATTCCTGTTATTTTATTGACTTCGAGATCTTCATTGGTTTATAAATTTGAAGGATTGGAAAGCGGTGCCGATGATTATATCAGCAAACCATTCAATTTAATGGAATTCAGACTTCGCGTTAAAAACATTTTAAACACTACTGAACGTTTAAAAATCAAATTTTCAAGCGAAGACAGTTTTATTCCATCAGAAATCACAGTTTCTTCTTTGGATGAAGAATTATTGAAAAAAGCATTCAAGATTGTAGAAGAAAACATTTCAAACGAACAATTTGACATTCCGTTCTTCTGTTCAGAATTAGGTGTCAGCCGTACCATGTTATTTCTAAAAATCAAAGCTTGGACCAATTGCACACCAAACGAATTTATTCACGAAATCAGATTAAAACGCGCCGCTCAATTATTAGAACAAAACAAACTAAATGTTTCAGAAGTGAGCTATAAAGTCGGTTTTAACAATCCGAAATACTTCAGCAAATGCTTTCAAAAAAAATACGGAGAAACGCCGTCGCAATACGCAGACAAATTTTATAAAAAGTGTGAGATGTAAAGTGTGAAATGTGAAAAGTGAAATGTTAGATGTGAAAATTTGAATTGCTAAATGTGACATCTTTTACTTCTTACTTTTCTTTTTACATCTAACATTTCACTTTTCACTTTTCACATTTCACATTCTCACATTTCACATTCCCACATTTTCACACCTTACTTAAACAATCCGCATTTTTAAAGGCTTAAAAAAGGGTATCTGTATTTTTAGATACCCTTTTTTGTATTTCTATTTCTTTTTTGGCTTCTACATTTGCCATATGAAAATCAAAAAAACAAACTTCTTATTACTACAGATTCTGTTTGTCATCGTGATAATTGGAATGAGTTTATTGCTTTTCTACTTTATCTAACTTATTAACCTTAAAACCAAAAAATGAATGTTTACAAACCAAAAAAACAAACCGTTTAAATGGTGTTTACTGGTATCTTTTTTACTGGTAAATTTCATGATGAATGCGCAGGAAAGAAAAGTAACTGGAAAAGTTACTTCGAGCGAAGATTTTCTCGGACTTCCTGGGGCGAATGTCTATATTAAAAATTCATCTGTAGGCGCATCTGCAGATATGGACGGGAATTATACTGTTATTGTTTCAGAAAAAAATGCTGTTTTAGTTTTCAATTTTGTCGGATTTCAAACTGTAGAAATTCCAGTTGGAAACAAAACCGTAATCAACGTAAGTTTAAAACCGGATACAAAAGCCCTTGACGAAGTAATCGTAGTAGGTTACGGAACGCGTAAAAAGAGCGACATCACTGGTTCTGTATCTTCTGTAACTGCAAAAGAATTAACCGCGTTTCCACTTTTAAATGCAGAACAAGCTTTGCAAGGCCGTGCTGCGGGTGTTTCTGTAATGACTAATAATGGTGGTGAACCTGGTGCTCCCGTAAAAATCAGGGTGCGTGGCGGAACTTCGATTAATGCCAGCGGTGATGCACTTATTGTCGTTGATGGTTTTGCAGGAGTTTCGATGCCGGCACCTCAGGATATTGCTTCTATTGAGGTTTTAAAAGATGCTTCGGCTACTGCAATTTACGGATCTCGAGGTTCAAACGGGGTTATTATGGTAACGACTAAAAAAGGAAAACCAGGAAAACCTGTTATTGAATTTAGTAATTCTACTTCGATACAATCAGTAAATAACAAATTACATTTATTAAATGCTGATCAGTTTGCAGCATACAGACAAAGTTTTACAACGCACACACAAGGTCCTGCGAATACAGACTGGCAGGATGTTATTTACCGAGATGGAATGATTTCGAATACACAATTGTCTTTTTCTGGCGGATCTGACAATGTGAGATATTATGTGTCTGGAACGTATTTCAACCAAGATGGAGTTGTAATTAATTCAGGAATTGATAAATACACGATCGTAGGAAATCTTGAAGCTGATTTATCTCCAAAATTCAAAGTTGGCTTAAATACTTTTACAAGTAAACAAAACAAAGAAGGAATTATCAGCCAGACAGGAGCTGGAGGAACTGGCGCTGCAGGTGTAATTGCAGCTGCGTACAGATTTATGCCCGACAAAGGAATTTACAATGCTGACGGAACTTATACCACAACAGCTCCAATTGGGGATGATATTGACAATCCGTACGCTACGGCAATGGAAAATATTCTGGAAACAGTTTCTATTGTAAACAGAAGCAATTTCTTTGCCCAGTATCAAATTACAAAAGATCTTGATTTTAAAACCACTTTAGGTTTAACCGATAATAATTCGCAGACGGGAAGATTTATTCCATCAACTTTAATTGCTGGAAAAAATATTAAAGGAGAAGCTTCTGTAAACAACACCAGATTTTCTTCTTTTTTAACAGAAAACTACCTGACTTTCAAACGTGAAATTATTGAAAAGGGAATTTTAACTGTTCTTGGCGGCTATTCATACCAAAAAAATAAAAATGAAAGTTCATATGCTGCTTCAAGAGGATTTTTAACCAATACCAATTCGTATAGAAATTTAGGCGCTGGAACTGTATTTTTAAAACCAGATTCTAATTTATCTGAAACGGAATTGATTTCTGCTTTCGGAAGGTTGAATTTTGATTATGACGATAAGTATTTACTAACTTTTACAGCCAGACGAGACGGTTCTTCAAGCTTTAGTAAAAACTACAAATACGGAACCTTCCCTTCGGGTGCAATTGGATGGAACATAGGGAAAGAGAATTTCCTAAAAGATAGCAAAACGGTCTCAAATCTAAAATTAAGAGCGAGTTATGGAGCAACAGGAAACCCTTCAATTGGCGCCTACTCTACTTTATCGCGATTCTCTGAAATTTATGACGTGAGCGGTGACGTAATCGTAAATGCGGTGCAATTAACTTCTTTGGATAATCCGAATTTGAAATGGGAAACTTCTTATCAGCAGGATTACGGAATTGATTTAGGTTTATTTGATAACCGAATCAGTATTACGGCAGATTATTATAAAACAATTACTAAAGATCTATTGTTTAACAGACCATTACCTGGGATTTCAGGAATTGCTTCGCAGCTGCAAAACGTTGGGGAGTTAGAAAATAAAGGATGGGAATTAGGAATTAATACCAAAAACTTCATTGGTGCCGATTTTACTTGGTCAACAAACTTTAATATTTCTTCCAACAAAAATAAAGTACTAAAACTAGCTGATAATAAAGATCTTTTGATCAACTCTGCTCCAGGTCACTTTTTGGCAACAGAGTCTCAAATATTGCGAGTTGGCCAGCCTGTTGGTTCGTTCTTCGGATTTATTTATGATGGTGTAATTCAGCAGGGAGAACCAGTTTTACCTGGGAATTTTGAAACTATCGCAGGTGGAGAAAAATTCAGAGATGTAAATGGCGACGGTAAATTAGATTCTCAAGATAAAACAATCATCGGAAATCCAAATCCAGATTTCATCTTTGGATTCAACAATGATTTCACTTATAAAAATCTGGATTTGAATATTTTCTTTCAAGGTTCACAAGGCAATCAAATCTTAAACTATACTTTGATGGAACTGGCTTCTGGAAATAACAATGCTACAACGGAGGTTTTAGATGCTTGGACACCAACAAATACAAATACAAATGTTCCTGCAAATGCTGCCAGAACCAAAAGAATCACTTCTAGATTTGTGTATGATGGAAGTTACATTCGTTTGAAAAACATCTCTTTAGGATATAGTTTAGATGAAAAAATTGTTTCGAAAATGGGATTAAGTAAAGTTCGTTTTTACATCAGTGCACAAAACCTTTGGACGATTACAGATTATCCTGGTTCAGATCCTGAAACAAATTACTTAAACGACACCAATTCAAGAAGTAATACCAATTTAGGATTGGATTATGGAGGATATCCGAACGTGAGAACATTTACAGCAGGATTTAATGTGAAATTTTAATCTAAAACCACTATGAAAAAATATATAGCTCTTCTTTGCTTAGGAACAATGAATTTCTTCAGTTGTTCTGATCTGGAAGAAAAACCAGTAGGAATTATTCGTCCAGATAACTTTTTTAACAATACAGACGATTTACAAGCCGCTGTAAACGGTGCTTTTGCCAATATTGCCCACAATAACTATTGGGGAAGAGAATTTACAATTGCCTTAATGCTTCGCGATGATATGGCAGATATTGGCGACAGAACTACTCAGGCCGCGCGTATCGATGTAAATGATATGAGTATGAACGATACTAATGCGCTTGTTGCAAACTTTTGGCCGCAGTCGTACGTAATAATTACCGCAGCCAATCAAGCTATTGAAGGCGCTAAGAAAACACCTGGCGATCCTGCAAAAGTAAATGCAATTGTGGCTCAGGCTTATTTTGCAAGAGCTTTTACGTACTATCATTTGGTTCGCCTTTTTGGAGATATTCCGTATGTTGATTTTGTTGTAAATGATGTGGCGCAGGTAAACTCTTTAAGTAAAACCAAAGAAGCAGATGTTTACCCAAAAATAATTGCCGATTTAGAATTTGCAAAACAATGGCTGGATGATAAACCAAAAGTAAAAGCAGTGCCAGGAAAAGGTACAGCAGCCGGTTATTTAGCATCTGTTTATCTGACTTTAGGCAATTACCAAAAAGCCTATGATGAAGCCAAATATGTAATTACAAACGAAGCCAAATTTGGTTTAGGTTTAGATGCTGATTTTCAAGATTTATTCAATGCCACAAAAACAGCTTCACTTAAAGAACCATTATTTACAGTTGATTTTAACAACTTAACATCTGGAAACTACGGTCAGGATTATACAGCATTTTTTACAGGATCTTTAAAAGATGACAGTTACAGCTACGGACAAGGGTTTTCTGTTGCCGTTCCATCTTTAAAAGTATTTCAAACTTGGGATCAAAGAGATTATAGAAGAGCAGTAAGCTTTGATACGATTATCAGAAAGAAAACTGGTCCAGGCGGTTCACTGCAAGTTTATCCTTCAAGCGATAATGAGAAAGCGCCTCGTCCGCACATTGCTAAATATTTCCGCTTTCCAGGAAAAGCAGGTGCTAACGGAAGAACTTCGCAGCACAATTACATTACAATGCGTTTTGCAGAAGTTCTACTAACGGCTGCTGAAGCTTTAAACGAAATCAATCCCGGAACAACAGAAGCTGACGGCTATGTAAACCGTGTTCGTGCAAGAGCGAGAAACAAAGCTGGAAAACTGGTTTCTTTTCCTGCAAACGTAACACCTGGATTGTCTCAGACAGATTTCAGAAAAATGGTTATTGATGAAAGAAGATTAGAATTGGCATTCGAATACATTAGATGGTACGATATTAAGAGACTAAAAAATGGTCCTGAAGTATTTGGTCCGAATGGTCTTGAACCTCATCCAAATTTTGATCCAAACAGAGATTATTTATGGCCATTGCCTGGAACAGAATTGGCAATCAATCCGAATTTAAAACCAAATAATCCTGGGTATTAATTAAACGCAGATGAAACGGATTTGCTATCGCAAAAACGCTGATTTTGCACGGATTTTTTCTCTCGCAGATCTCACAGATTTGGCTGATTTTTACTTCACGCAGATTAAATTGCTTTTTAATTTAATTTGCTCAATCTGTAAAATCTGCGGAAACAATTATTCGTGGCGTAATAAAAAAATCCGTATAAATCCGCGTTTTCGCGATAGCGAATCTGTCAAATCCGCGTCTAAAAATTACGATTACAAAATATTTAATATGAAGAATGTCAGTTTCATTTCTTTAATTCTTGGGTTTGCATCGTTGGTAACAGCGTGCAAGCCCGGAATTAATCCTCAAGCAAAAACAACCTCAACAAGTACACAAAAATTGGAAACGCGATACAAAATGCTGCTCGATTATCCAGTAGATTCTATGTCGATGCCGAGAAGTATGAATGTAAAATCTCTTGAAATTCGCAAAGTGCCGTCGAGAGATTGGACAAGCGGTTTTTTTGCTGGAAATCTTTGGCAATTGTACCGACTTACAGGCGATTCAAAATATAAAGAACAAGCTCAAAAATGGACTCGTTTCAGCAAAAAAGAAAGTGTCAACAGTAATTCGCATGACGTAGGTTTTAAAGTGTTTTGCAGTTTTGGAGAAGCTCTAAAAGTGGAAAACAAAAAAGAATACGAAGAGGTAATTATTAAAGGCGCTGAAACTTTGTGTACAAGGTTCAATCCAAAAGTGGGTTCGATTCGTTCTTGGGATTTCAACAAGGAAATTTGGGATTATCCTGTAATCATCGACAATATGATGAATCTGGAATTGCTTTTTGAAGCTTCAAAATTATCTGGAAACAATAAATACCGTGATGTCGCTATCAAACATGCCAATACAACCTTAAAAAACCAGTTTAGAGCAGATAACTCTTGTTATCACGTTATCGATTATAATCCAAATACAGGCGAAGTGAGAAAGAAAACTACGCTTCAAGGTTATAATGACGATTCGGTTTGGGCACGTGGGCAAGCTTGGGCAGTATACGGATTTACGATGTCCTATCGATATACAAAAGATCCTGCCTATTTAAAACAAGCTGAAGCGACAGCAAAGTTTTTTATGACAAATAAAAACCTGCCAGAAGATGGAATTCCGTATTGGGATTTTAAAGATCCGAGTATTCCAAATGCAGCTCGTGATGTTTCTGCAGCAATGGTAATGGCATCAGCATTATATGAGCTGTATGGTTATACTAAAAATGATACTTATTTGGCTTTCGCTGATAAAATGATGGCTTCGGTACAAACCGATAAATACATTTTAGACACCACAATTAAAGCGCCTTTTCTTTTTGACCACAGTACAGGAAACTGGCCTAAACACGATGAAATTGATGAACCAATAATCTACGCCGATTATTATTTTCTAGAAGCATTAATAAAGGTACAAAGGCTCAAAGGTTCAAAGTAACAAAGGTTTTGAATCTTTGAATCTTTGAGCCAGAAAAGCTTTAAACCTTTGTAACTATGAACCTTTGTAACTATGAATAAACCGAATAAAACTTTTTCAATTTTTGCGCTTTTTGTTTTGTTTCAAATTTGTCTGAGCAGTTTTGCTCAGACAAAAAGAAACATTAATGACAACTGGCTTTATTTAGAAAATCATACAACAAACCTCAGCGAAGCCGAAAAAGCTTCAAACTGGATTTCTCTTAATTTACCACATACCTGGAACGCCGAAGATGCAACCGATTTATATCCGGGTTACAGACGCGATGCCAGCTGGTATCAGAAGAAACTAGACATTCCGCAAATCGATAACAACCGTGTTTATTCCTTATATTTTGAAGGTTCAAATGTTACCACAAAAGTATATGTAAACGGAAAAGAAGCTGGTTCGCACATTGGCGGATATATTGGCTTTTCAATTGACATTACCAACTTTATTAAAGAAGGAAACAACGATATTTTTGTTCGAGTTGATAATAGTTACGACATCGAAATTATCCCGTCTCAAAAGAGTGATTTCTTTATTTATGGCGGAATCACGCGCGATGTATGGCTGGTTTCGAAATACAAAAATCATATCGAAAATATAAAAATTACAACTCCTGAAGTTTCTACCAAAAAAGCTTCGGTGCAAATCGTTTCTACTTTTGTAAATCCAGATAATTCAAAAGATTTATCATTAACCATAACACTCAAAAATCCGAAAGGAAAAAAAGTGGCAAGTAAAACAATTCCTGTTACCGATAAAACTTCGACAGTCACTTTCGAAAATATCAAAAATCCAGAACTTTGGGATACCGAAAAACCTAATTTATATAAACTAAGTGCTGTTTTATCAGAAAAAAATCAAATTAAGGACAGTGTTCCTGAAAAAGTAGGTTTTAGATGGTTTGAATTTAAAGATCATGGTCCGTTTTACCTTAACGGAAAACGTTTGCTAATTCGCGGTACACATCGTCATGAAGAGCAAGCTGGAGTTGGCGCTGCTATGAGCAACGAACAGCATTGGGCCGATATGAAATCAATCAAAGAAATGGGTGCTAATTTTGTTCGCTTAGCACATTATCCGCAAGATCCTGAAATATATAAAGCTTGTGATGAACTTGGCCTTTTGGTTTGGGATGAACTGCCTTGGTGCCGTGGCGGAATTGGTAACGATGTCTGGAAAACGACTACCAAAAACATGCTTGAGGAAATCATTACTCAAAACTATAATCATCCGAGCATTATTATCTGGTCTCTTGGAAACGAAATCAATTGGCTTCCAGACTTCCCTGATGGAGATAATGCAGATAAAACCAACGTTTTTTTAAATGAACTAAACGAAATTGCTCATAAACTGGATCCAACTAGAAAAACGGCAATTAGAAAATATTACGAAGGATCGCATATTGTGGATGTTTTCTCACCTTCGATTTGGTCGGGCTGGTATTCTGGAAGTTATAAAAGCTACCAAAAAGCAATTGATGTTTACAAAAAAGAATACAAACATTTCATTCACGCTGAATATGGCGGAGACAGTCATGTTGGCCGTCATAGCGAAAATCCAATTACAGGCGAAAATGTAATAAAAGCTGAAGGATGGGAAGAAGCCATTGTACAGACTAAAATCGCTAACATTGCGCAAATTGGAGATTGGAGCGAGAATTATATAGTTGATTTGTTTGACTGGCATTTGCATATATCCGAGAATGATCCAGCGTTTGTGGGAAATGTTCAATGGGCATTTAAGGATTTTGCAACGCCATTGCGTCCAGAAGATGATATTCCGTACATGAACCAAAAAGGATTAACTGACCGAAACGGAATTCCAAAAGATGCGTATTATGTTTTTAAAAGCTATTGGGCAAAAGAACCTTTTGCTTACATAGAATCGCATACGTGGACAGAAAGACAAGGTCCAGAAAATACTCCGAGAACGATCAGTGTTTTTAGTAACTGCGAGAAAGTGACTTTACTTCATAACGGAAAATCTCTTGGCGAAAAACAAAGAAATCTTTCGCTATATCCAGCAAATGGTTTAACTTGGGATGTCAATTTTAAAAAAGGAGAAAATATCCTAATTGCTATTGGTAAAAATAAAGATGGCAAAACGGTTTCTGATACCATAAAAGTTAATTATCGTTTCAATAAAAATGATACGGCTTCTTCTTTGCAATTATCTTCAGAAAAACTGAAAAACGGTAATTATTTAGTAACAGCAATTGCAATTGACAATAACAATTTACGCTGTCTGGATTATGAAGCAAGTGTTTATTTTCAATGTATGAAAGGCGGTAAAACGTTAAAAAATCAAGGAACGCCAACGGGAAGTGAATCTATAAGAATGGCAAACGGAAAGGCTTCTATTGAAGTTGTTCCAGACGGTTCAGGCAATCCGATTGAAATGACGGCATTGAATCAGAGTTTTAAAGGGGAATATTTAAAGATTTCTGTTGAGTAAAAAGATTCTGAGATGCTAAGGCACTAAGATTCTAAGTTTTTTTTAGTCTAGTTGTCATCCTGACAAAAAAATAGTAAAAAAACTTCGTGCCTTAGCGTCTTCGTGGCAAAACACAATTACAAAACAAATTATAATACAATGAAAAGACTATTAACCACATTACTCCTTACCTATTCCTTTCTGGGATTTGCACAAAATTTAATCTCAAACGTTCCAAACCGAAATACGACTTCTTTAAACGGCGTTTGGAATTACATTATAGATCCTTATCAAACGGGATTTTACAGCTTTCACCTTGATCAGTACGACAAACAGGAAAAACCAGCAAAAGGCGCATTTTTCACTAATTACCATGCTCAAAACAAACAGGAGCTGGTAGAATATGATTTTGATAAATCGCCAACTATTACTATTCCTGGCGATTGGAATTCGCAGGTTACGGAACTGAAATATTATGAAGGAAATGTTTGGTTTAAAAAGTCTTTCGATTACAATTTAGCAGCTAACAAACGTCTGTTTTTATATTTGGGCGCCATCAACTACAAAGCTGATGTTTATTTAAACGGAAAGAAACTAGGAACTCACGAAGGCGGTTTTACGCCGTTTAATTACGAAGTGACTTCGATTGTTCAGCCAAAAGACAATTATTTAGTTATAAAAGTGGATAATACGCGCCATAAAGAAGATGTTCCAACTGTAAATACCGATTGGTGGAATTATGGCGGAATTACTCGCGATGTCACTTTAATTGAAGAAGAATCTTCATTTGTAGAAGATTATAACATTCAGCTGAAAAAAGGGAATGCAAATGTTATTTCGGGGTTTATCAAGATCAACAATTTAGATGCGTCAAAAAATCAGATTTCGATTTCTATTCCTGAATTAAAAATCAGTTACAAAGGAAAAGCGGATAACAGCGGAATTTTAAACTTTGAAATCCCAGCCAAAAAAATCTCTTATTGGTCACCTGAAAATCCGAAATTATATGATGTTACCATTGACTTTAATGGAAAAAAATTAAACGATCAAATTGGTTTTAGAACAATTGAAACCCAAGGAGACAAAATCTTATTAAATGGAAAACCAGTCTTTTTAAGAGGAATTTCTATTCATGAAGAAAATGCAAAAGGCGGACGTGCTAATTCTGAAGAAGATGCTTTACGTTTATTGAATTGGGCAAAAGAACTAGGCTGTAATTATGTTCGTCTGGCACATTATCCGCATAACGAAAACATGGTCAGAGAAGCTGATAAAATGGGTCTAATGGTTTGGGAAGAAATTCCGGTTTACTGGACTGTGGAATTTACTAATAAAAATACGTATCAAAATGCCCAAGATCAGTTAACGGCTGCAATTACAAGAGATAAAAACAGAGCAAGTATTGTAATTTGGTCAATGGCGAATGAAACACCAATCTCAGATGCGAGAAATACATTTATCACAAATTTGGCCGCACATACAAGAGTACTAGATAATACGAGATTAATCAGCGCGGCTTTATTAACTAAAAAAGAAACAATTGATGACCCAATTGGAGAAATATTGGATGTTGTGGCTTTTAATCAATATTTAGGCTGGTACGGCGGTAATCTTGAAGATGCTGAAAAAATAACATGGAAATCGAAATATAATAAGCCTATTATTGTTTCTGAATTTGGAGGAGATGCCAAGCAAGGTTTTCACGGAGAAAAGAACGAACGCTGGACAGAAGAATATCAGGAATATTTATACATTCAGAACTTAAAAATGATCGAAAAAATTCCCCACTTAAGCGGATTAAGTCCATGGATTTTAGTTGATTTTAGATCTCCAAAACGTCTTCTTCCCGGTATTCAGGATGGATACAATCGTAAAGGATTAATTTCAAACGATGGTAATAAAAAGAAAGCTTTTTACATTATGAAGGACTGGTACGCCAAAAAGAAAAACGAATAAGAAAAAACTATTCATATCATTTCAATCAGAAATAAAAACTGTTATCAATTCATTAACAAAAAACAAACTGTAATTATATGATTTTTCTTCATTATTAACTTACTTTGTAGTTATTCTAAAAATTGTAATCCTATGAAAAAATTAAGTTTACTGGCAGTTACTTTATTTGCTGCCTTCACAGTTCAAGCTCAAGACATAGTAAAGTTTGCTCCACTTGATGCGAGTCCGGTTGACATTTCTTATTTCCCAAACAAAGCAGTAAAATTCAAAAAAACAGATAATCCAAATCCAGTTGTCAAAGTTATTTACGCTAGACCTTCTGTAAAAGGACGTACAATTTTTGGAGATATTGTGAAATTTGGAGAGATTTGGAGAGTTGGTGCTAATGAAAATACAGAGGTAAAATTCTACAAAGCAGTAACAATTGGCGGTAAAAATATTCCAGCAGGAACTTACAGCTTATTTGCTATTCCTGAAAAAGATAAATGGACTATCATTATCAACAAAGAATTGGATTTATGGGGCGCTTATGCTTATGACCAAAGTAAAGATGTTGTAAGAGTTTCAGTTCCTGTTAAACCAGTATCTGATGTAATCGAAGCTTTATCAATCGCTTTTACTACACAGGGTTCTGTTGCCAACTTAGTTATAGGATGGGATAAAACAACGGTTGAATTGCCAATTACGATTAAATAATTAATCGTTTATTAGATATAAAAAAAAGAGACATTTTACGATGTCTCTTTTTTTACATTAGCTAATTGCCTATCTGCCAAAACAATTCATTAAAAGGTTCATTAACAAACTCTTTTGTTAGTGAATATCCATAGGGATAAATACCATCTTCTAAACCATTTTCTACTCTCTTCATAGTTTTTTGCGCAGGAAAACAAACCGTTTGATTTGGAAGTTTAACTGAGAAATTTATTTCTCCTTTAGGATCAGTGTCATCTGTAATCAATATAGAATTTGGAACATTCCGTATTAAAGTTTTTGCTACATAACTGGAGACAGCAAAAATAATACTTCCCAAATTTTCACTTAGTCTCCCGTTAGGTTTTGGTTTATTGCTAATAAGATTATTTTGAAAAAATCTATCAATTTCAATTAAACTATTAATAGAATAATCTAAATTGTAATTATCAGCTTTAAAGGCATTCACTACCCAAGCAGCATATTCATTGATGTCTTCAGCTAAATTTGCCATAAAAAATTTCTCTTAAATTTATTGCAAAAATATATTTCACAGAATAATATTAAATCCTTGAAAAGTTTTAAAACTAACACTTTAAGCTTAGATTTTCCATCAAAATCTAAAAATAATAAATATTAAAAAAAAGAGACATTTTTCAATGTCTCTTTTTTTGTTTTAAACCTTTGCAGTTTCTATAATTTTATCGAGCGTTATTGGTAAATCTCTTACTCGCTTTCCAGTGGCGTTAAAAACAGCATTTGCAATTGCAGGCGCCATTCCTACCAAAGCGGTTTCTCCAAGACCTTTTGTTCCCATTGGATTACTGATTGGGTCTTTTTTATTGACGAAGAAAACTTCCTGTTTTTCAATATCAGCATTTACTGGAACATGATAATCAGCGAAATTATTATTGATTGGCCTTCCGAAACGATGATCGATTTCGAGAGCTTCCATTAATCCCATTCCGATTCCTCCTACCGCACCGCCGTACATTTGCCCAGCCGATGTTTTTTGGTTGATAACCGTTCCAATATCGGCACAGGAAACAACATGCGCCAATCGTATTTTACCCAAATTCGGATTCACTAGTACTTTTACAAAATGCACTGAAAATGAGTAAATAGAGTATTTCTTAGCTTCCTCTGTACCTTTCGACTGGTTTTCAACTTCTATTCCTTCTAATTTATTAGCAGCAAGTAAGGAAGTTAAATCAACTTTTTTGGAACTATCTTTTTTAGAAGAAATCACACCATTTGAAAAAGTCAAATCTGTGATCGGAATTCCTTTTAAAGATGGATTTTCACTTGCCAATCCAAGTACTTTACTTATTAATAAATTACAAGAATCATGAACTGCAGAACCTACAGATGAAGTTGTTGCAGAACCTCCCTGTGTGGGGCCTTTTGGCAGTCCGCTTTTTCCCATTTCAATAATAACATTTTCTGCCGGTACTCCGGTAATTTCAGCACCAATTGCAGTCATCATCGTTGCCGTTCCTGGTCCCATATCATTGACACTGCATTGAAGCACCAAATTTCCGTCTGCTAAAAATTTAGCTTTTACAGCTGTTGGGTTTCTGTAACTTCCAAAAGTTCCAGTTCCCATTCCGTAGCCCACAAGCCACTCACCTTCTTTCACAGATCCGGGTTTGTTTTTACGGTTTTTCCAGCCAATACGTTCCATACCGCCTTCGTAACATTCTAAAAGATATTTACTGCTCCACGGTTTATTTTGTTCCAGATCTTTTTCGGCATAATTCAGTTTTCGAAACTCAATTGGATCCAGATTTAATTTATGCGCCATTTCATCCATAGCAGATTCTAATGCAAAAGAACCCGTTGCCTCGCCTGGACCTCGCATCCAAATTGGTGTACAAGTATCCAAAGGCACAATTCGATAACGCGTAGAAACACTCGCACAATCATAAATAAATCGGGACATGTTTACGGTTCCTTCCATAAAATCCTCATAGCTGGAAGTCATTGCAACGGCTTCGTGTGTTAAGCCAGTCAGTTTGCCTTCTTTGGTTGCGCCTAAGCCCATTTTCTGGATGGTATAAGGCCTGAATCCAACATTGGTAAACATCTGCTCACGGTGCAGAACTAATTTTACTGGACGATTTAGTTTTTTTGCTCCAATTAAAGCTGCGATTTCATATGGCCAAGTGTGTAATCCCATTCCAAATGCACCTCCAAGATATTCAGAATGCACCTCAACATCTTCAATTGGTACTCCAAAAACTCCGGCAACACTTTTACGAGTTCCTTCAACACCTTGACTTTTAGTATATAAAATAGGTTTATTTCCATCCCATTTTGCGATAATATTGGCAAGTTCCATCGGGTTATGAACTTCGGTTGGGATGGTATATTCTGCTTCTAAAACAACCTCTCCATTTTTATATCCGTCATGCTCACCGCGATGATAGTCATTTCCTTTATCAGTTTCAACTTTTTTCTCTTTGTCGGCAGCTTTTTTAAGTTCGGTCGAATGTTCTTCTTTGAGATAATCTGCTTTAATTAAACTTGCTGCATACTGCATACGCTCGAAAGTATCGGCAATAACCAATGCAATCGGCTGATCGTAGTACAAAACCGAATCATCTTTAAAAATCTGAAGCGGCTGACCGAAATTATGTTTGTCTTTTGCTTTTTGATATCCAACAGGTTTATCCACATTTAAATGTGTAATGACAGCCAAAACTCCAGGAGCCCATTCTGCTTTTTTAGTATCAATGCTTTTGATTCTTCCTTTTGCGATCGTACTTCCAACCAAACACGCATATACAACACCAGGCGTTTTATATTCGGCAGAATATGTTGCAGAACCTGTTACTTTAGCAAATCCGTCAACTCTATTAATATTACTTGTCTTGCTCATAATCTAATTATTTTGATGCTGCTATTGTAAGTGCTTCTGTTATGGCATTGGCTCCGAGTGTTAATTTAAAATCATTATCGCCGTAACCTCTGGCGCCTCTCATTGCTAAATCTGCTGCCTGTTTAAAAATCCCTTCTGAAATTGTTTTCCCTTTCAGAAATTCTTCTGCCTCAGTTAATCGCCACGGTTTATGTGCCACACCGCCCATAGCAAGTCTGACATCATTAATTTTATCATTTTTAAGATCTAAAGCCACAGCAACAGAAACTAATGCAAATGCATAACTGCTTCGGTCACGTACTTTTAGATAATGTACATTTTTAGTGAAATTATTATCCGGAATTTCGATTGAAGTAATCAATTCTTTATCTTCCAAAGTATTGTCTTTTTCTGGCGTATTTCCCGGCAGACGATGAAAATCTGTGAATTTAATTTGTCTTTTCCCTTTTGGACCTTCTACCAAAACATTAGCGTCTAATGCTGCCAACGCCACGCACATATCGCTTGGATGAACGGCAATGCAGCTTTCTGAAGCTCCAAAAATTGCGTGCATTCTATTTACACCACCGATAGCGCCGCAGCCGCTTTTAGGAACACGTTTGTTACAAGGCATATCCGTATTGTAAAAATACGAACAGCGAGTACGCTGTAACATATTACCGCCTACTGTTGCCATATGTCTTATTTGTTGTGAAGCTCCTGCTGCCAAAGCCTGAGCCAACAAAGGATGTTTTTCTTTAATGGATGCATCTTCCGCAACCTGACTGTTTTTGGCTAATGCTCCTATGGAAACTTTTCCTTTTAAAAATTCAATCTGTTTTAAATCTAAAGCTGTAATATCTACCAGTTTATCTGGAGCCACTACATTCTTTTTCATTAAATCAACCAAGTTTGTACCGCCGGCAATAAACATCGCCTCTTTTTCTTTCTTGATATTTGAAACAGCAGATGCTGCTGACAATGCTCTTATGATCTGAAAATTTTTCATATCTCCTTTCCTCCTTCCTTCACTTCAGTTATAGCATCAACAATATTGTGGTAAGCACCGCATCTGCAGATATTACCACTCATATATTCTCTGATTTCCTCCCTGCTGTTAGCATGGCCTTCTTTGATGCAGGCAATTCCAGACATAATTTGTCCTGGCGTACAGTAACCGCATTGAAAACCATCATTTTTGATGAAAGCTTCCTGCATCGGATGTAGTTTTTTTCCGTTTGAAAGACCTTCGATTGTAGTAACCTGTGCATTTTGCTGCATCGAAGCCAAAGATAAACACGACAAAATTCGGGTTCCGTTTACGTGAACCGTACATGCACCGCATTGTCCGTGATCGCATCCTTTTTTAGTTCCGGTAAGCTGCAATTGTTCTCTTAACAAATCTAGCAAAGTGGTTCTTGGTTCGATATTAAGATTGTGTTTTTTGCCATTTACTTCGATAGAAAGCGGTACTGTCTCCAAATATTCCGCTATTTTTTCGTCCCATTTATTCTCGGATGCCATTACCAATGAAGGCGGTGTCAAGGCGAGAGCGGTAAAAAGTCCTGATTTTTTTATAAAGTCTCGGCGGGAATTGGAGTCTTCCACACTTACTTTATTCGGATTTGTTTTTTTTGAAGCCATTCAGTCTATCTTTAAATTAGCAAAATCACTTTAGGTATTCTAACAAATTTAACAATCTTAATTCACAAAAAGTTACAAAATTCAAACATTGAGCTTATTTAGAATAATTACAGTTTCTTATAAAAATTAACCGCAAAGAACGCTAAGTTTTTTTGATATAGATTGTTTTAAAAAAACGCTAAGTCCGCAAAGCTTCATGGATTCCTGCTTTGTGAACTTTGTATTTTATAAACCTCTCTACTTATTAAACCTTTGCGAACTTTGCGTTAAAAAAACAGAAAAATAGATTTATACATTTTTTTAATTTTAGGAATTTTCAAAATTGTATTTTTACGACACTAAGTCAAAATTATGTTTCAAAACCAAAATATTTATCTGGATAATAATGCTACAACTCGAGTTGATGAACGAGTTCTAAAAGCTATGCTTCCTTATTTTACAGATTTATATGCCAACTCGACTAGTCAGCATATTGCGGGATTAACCGTTAAAGAAGTCGTGGAAAATGCTGCCTGGCAGACTGCTGATTTAATTAATGCAGATGCAGAAGAAATCATTTTTACTTCTGGAGCAACAGAAGCAATTAATTTAGCGATAAAAGGTCTAGCCGATCAGGATCGAAAACACATTGTTACAATTGCTACTGAACACAAAGCCGTACTTGAAACTTGTGCTTTTAGGGAAAATATAGGTTTTACAGTAACGTATTTACAAACTAGTTCTGACGGCATTCTAGATATTAAACTTTTAGAAGAAATACTAACCGATAAAACACTGGTTTTCATTGGAATGTTTTCTAATAATGAAACAGGTGTTATTCAAAACATTGCTGAAATTTCTAAGATTCTGAAAGCTAAAAATGTGCTGTTTTTTTGTGATGCTACTCAGGCCATCGGGAAAATCCAGATTGATGTTAAATCTTTGGGAATTGATCTTTTAGCACTATCGGCGCATAAGTTTTATGGTCCAAAAGGAGTTGGTGCGTTGTATATTTCGGCGAAAGCCAAACTAAAATTAACTTCACAGATACTTGGCGGCGGCCAGCAGCGTAAATTACGAAGTGGAACGCTAAATGTCCCTGGAATTATTGGTTTAGGTAAAGCGTGTGAAATAGCTGTAAATGAATTAGAAGAAGATCAATATAGAATTGAATTATTACGTAATAAATTAGAATCAGGATTACTTCAATTTGAAGGTTCTTTTGTAAATGGAAATACTCAAAATCGCATTTGTAATACTTCAAATTTATGTTTTCCAGGTGTCAATTCAGAACAACTGATTATGGCTTTAGGTACTATTTCGGTTTCAAACGGAGCATCTTGTTCGGCAGTAACTTCTGAGCCTTCTCATGTTTTAAAAGCAATGGGATTATCGGATGAAGAAGCTTTGAGTTCGATTCGGTTTAGTTTGGGAAGATTTACTACCGAAGAAGAAATTGATATTGTTATTGATCGTGTGCTTTTTTTGGTTCGTGAACTTTACTCGAAAACATAAGAAAGTATTTTTTTTGTCTCGCAGATCTTGCAGATTAAGCAGATTTTAATCTTTTATTCAATCCATAAAAAACTTTGCACCTTTGCACCTTTGAGCCTCTGCAACTAAATCACCGAATCAACTTATCGTAATCTTCTTCGGTATCAATATCAATATTTCCTTTTTCGAAGATAATGGAAGACGTATCTTCAACATGCTTTTTAATGATTTTTTTTGCGCCTTCCTGTCCTTTCAATTCCAATAATTCAGGAAAGTATTTTTTATGGAATAAGACTGGCGTTCCTAAAGTTTTGGAATAGGCAGAAGCAACAATTGCTTTTCCTGTTTTATCATGTTCGTTTATAAGGTTTTCAAATATTGAAGTCGTTACAAAAGGCTGATCGCAGACTGCAAAAATACATTGCTCACAATCGGGATTTAAAAGCAGTATTTCGTTTAAACCTTTTACAATTGAAGACGACATTCCTGTTTCCCAATCTAGATTGAAGCAAGTAGTTATTTCAGCAGAAATAAGCTCTTTTAAAACACTTTCACTATTTGCGCCTGTTACCACAACCACAAACGAATTTTGAACTTTAGAAGCTTCTAAAATTGTATTATTTAAAAGCGTTGTCTCTTTGTACTGCAATAATTGCTTTGGCCGTCCTAATCTGGAAGAACTTCCTGCAGCCAAAATTACAATGCCCGTTTTATTTTGGAATTTATTTTCCATAATGAATTTCATCATGAATTTTACCTGACTTATATTTTAAAGAAGCTCCCTGTCTTTCGGTAGAAAACGCTTTAATTTCAGAGACAATAGAAAGCGCAATTTCTTCTGCTGTTTCAGAACCAATATCTAGTCCGATTGGACTGTAAATTCTATTAAGCTGTTCTTCATTTAGAAAAACACCTTCTTTTTCGAGATCATCCAGCATTCGGTTCAACTTTGATTTTGGACCTAAAATACCAATGTACTGGCAGTTTGTTTCTAGTAATAATTTTAGAATTCCCAGATCATATTTGTAATTGTGCGTCATTAAAACGAAATACGTTTGATCGTCAATACTAATATGCTCTAAAAATTGTTCGGGCTTTGTAACAAAAACCTGATCTGCTTTTGGGAAACGTTTTTGTACGGCATGAGTGGCACGGCCTTCGGCAACGGTAATTTTCCATCCTAGAATCGAAACCATTTCTACTAACGGCTGTACATCATTTCCTGCGCCTGCAATAACTAGAGAAATTGGAGGTTTTATATATTCAATTAAAGCTTCACCATCATTTTTTTCCTGAAGTTTTTTAACTACCGAGGTTTTGGTTTCAAGAACTTCTTTTACATCCGAAATTAAACTCAAAACTTCATCATTATGATTTAAAATAGGACTGTCTTTTCTGAAAAATAATGTGGTTCCAATCTGAGAAGCATTTCTTTTTAAAGAAAAAACAGTAACAATAACAGCTTCTTTCCTTTCTAATTCTAATTGCTGTAAAAGCTGAATTGAATTATTCTGAGCATCATCGTCAATGTATTCAAAAAGAATATGTACTATTCCGTTACAACCAAGCTGTAGACCAACTTCGGCATCATTTTCATTACTTGTGTTATAAGTGACTAGTTTATTTTGTTTTTGATTAATCGAGAGAAGTGCTTTTCGTAAAGCATCTCCTTCCAGGCATCCGCCGCTTATTGCGCCGGTCAGCAAACCATCTTCTGTAACCAACATTCTTGCGCCTGCCTGCCTGTATGAAGATCCTTCGACTTTAACTACAGTAGCCAGGGCTGTTTTTTTTCCTTCGGATTTTGCTCGAGAATATGCTTTTAGTATTTCGCTGATTTCTTTCATATAAATATTCGCCAACAAAATTTACGTGACGTCTTTTGAACAAGTGATTATAAAAATACAAATTAAAAATTTAAAGCGAAATAATTCCCATAACAAAAGCCGTCTGCACTGCCTCTGCCGTATTGGTTACTTTTAGTTTTTCAATAATATTCTGTCTATGACGACGAACTGTATATACGGAGATATGCATTTCTGAAGCGATCTGCTCGCTTTTGTTTCCTTTTGCAACGCTGTTTAAAACTTCTATTTCTCTTTTTGAAAGAATATTTTCAACCTGATTTTTATACTTCTCAGATTCTATTACTTCGCCCGTTTGTATATTGATAATTTTTCCATCGATTCCTGTTCGGGGCTGTAGATCTGTTGAAGGTAAATATAAACATAAGGCCAAAGAAATACTGCCGTTGCTGAATGTTTTGAGATAAATAGTGCGATGATTGATATACGAACATTTTTCTACAGAATCTCTCATTCTTAAACGACTGAAAGTACTGTAATTACTATATTCTTCTTGTGGAATTCCTTTTAAAAACTGATAAAAATTGAGTTCTAAAACATGACGTTCGACTAAATCATCTGGATTTATTTTGGTAAAAATACATTCTTCAAAAGCCGAATCAATTACCGAATTTGCATCTGGAAGTCCGAATACAGCACCGAAACTTCCCGCATAGATATAACTGCAATCTGACTGATAATCGGATAGAACTGCCACACATTGTTCAATCTTTACATAATTGCTCACAAATTGTTTGTACATTTCAATATCATTTGATTCTCCAATATCAAATTTTTGTTCTAAAAATGTAGTAATTAATTGGTTTTCGATTGAAAGCTTCTGTGGCATTTAAAAGAGGAATTGGTTAATTTTACGTATTGCCCTTCTTGAAAAGCAATTTTAATTTTGGAAAACTAAAAATATCATTTAATATCCCAAAAAAGACCATTATGAAAACATTTTTTTACAAGACATTCATTATTTCAAGCCTTTCTATATTTCTAAGCTGTAATTCTAAAAATGAAACTACAAAAGCGACAACTGCAGAAGAAACCAAAAAAGATTCAGCATTTGTAAATGGTTCACCTTGTGATATTAAATTATCTGCCATACATTTTACAAAAGCAGTTAACGGTGCAGATACTTTAATTAAAACTGAAAAAGACGAAAAAATTATATTTAAAGCAGGCGAAAAATCAGATTACTTTTCAGATCCTGATGGAAAATTATCCAAT
This sequence comes from Flavobacterium sp. Root935, assembly GCF_001429295.1. Lineage (GTDB taxonomy): Bacteria > Bacteroidota > Bacteroidia > Flavobacteriales > Flavobacteriaceae > Flavobacterium. The sequence continues at coordinate 265,912 of NZ_LMJL01000008.1, forward strand.
AACACTGCTCCAATGCTTTTGTCTAAAGTCGATAACACGAAACCTTTTACACTTACAGCAAAAGTAACTCCAGAATTTACCGAAAAAGGATTATATAATGCTGGTGTTTTATACATTTATGTAAATGATAGTTTCTACCAAAAATTTTGTTTTGAACAAGACGAAAGAGGAAATCACAGAGTTGTAACGGTACGCACAATGGGTACTTCTGATGATAACAATCATGATGTTGTAAAACAGCCGTCTATTTACATGAAAATTTCTTCGGATACCAAAACGGTTGCCAGCTATTATTCTCTTGATAAGAAAAACTGGCAGATGGTTCGATTGTATAAAAATAATTATCCAAAAGAAATCTGGGCTGGAATTAGTACGCAGTGCCCCGTAGATAAAGGAACTCAAAGCACATTTGATCAAATTAACTTGGAAGAAAAAAGTGTATCTGATTTTCGTTTAGGGATTTAATTTCAATTTTTACGATACCTTTTTTATTGTTTAGGTAATCATTTTTTAAAATGATTGTATGATTTATAGGACTAAGTTTTGTATTTTTATATTTATCAAAAATAAAATATTACCTAACTTTAATAAAAAACTACATGGGAAAATTTGTAATTACTAAAAGAACCAACGGTGAATTTCAATTTAATTTGAAAGCTGGAAATGGCCAGACAATTTTGAGCAGCGAAGGTTACTCTACAAAAGCAGGTGCTGAAAACGGAATCGAATCTGTAAAAACAAACTCGCAGGATGATTCTCGTTACAACAAAGAAGAATCCAAAAGTGGTAAACCGTATTTTACATTAAAAGCTGGAAACGGACAGATAATTGGTTCTAGCGAAATGTATGAAAGTACTTCTGCAAGAGATAATGGAATTGCATCTGTAAAATCAAATGCTCCAGACGCAGTAATTGACGATCAAACAGTATAATATAAACTTTTTCAAACATAAAAAAAGCGAGGCATGCCTCGCTTTTTCTTTATCTCTATATTTTATTTTAATCCAATAAAAACACAATCAATCCTCTGGCTCCATGAGCACCTAGAACCAAAGACTGCTCGATATCTGCGGTTTTTGACGGACCTGCGATAAAAGTTCCGAAACCGTATTCCATGTTTCCAATTCTATTATACGCTTGCTGCATAGTTGGTAAAATGTCTTTTTTGTGAACCACAATTGCTAAATACTGCGCAATAAAAGGTGCCACGCGTTGTCCTAAAATATCATCTGTTACCCAAAGTCCGCTGTTTTCTGCTACGCCAAAATGTGCTTTTATAACTGTTAATTCAACATTCTGCAGTGAATGCGGATCGACCGTTTTCCAGTCTAAAGAAGCAATTTCAGAAAGTTCTGGAAGCGTTGTAATGAGCCTTTTTTCTAAGTTATAATTCGATTTGATGTAATTGATGATTTCATTATAATCAGCAACTTCAACTAGGTCGCCACCAATTCCTTTTAAAACTGTTTTATACGTTTCCAGCACATCAAATTGTTCTGAACCTAAAAGACTTAAATCTGGCAGATCAGCAACCAAATCAGGCTGATTCAGTTTTATTCTATTTAAAATTTCTGCTTTACTACTCATTCTTTTTATCTTTAGATTCTCTTGAATTTTTCTTGTACCATTCTCTAAACGATTCTTCTGGAACGTCTGGCATTTCGCGTTGATCGTACCATTTATTCATCTTATTATTGACCATTCCAGGAATATTTTTCATTACAAATCGGCCTGATTTTCCAGCAATATTAAAGATTGTCGGATTGGCCAAAACTTTTGCCATCGTTTTCATAGCAACGGTTTTTGCTGTTGGCGTATAACCGTCTTTCACCAAAACCTGACGCCATTTGTACAATTGATCGTGAATATCAATCTTAACAGGACAAACGTTTGTACAAGAGCCGCAAAGCGTACTTGCAAATGGCAAATCGGCATTTTTGCTCATGTCTAAATTGGGTGCTAAAATAGAACCAATTGGACCTGCAACTGCATTGTGATAACTATGTCCGCCGCTTCGTCTGTAAACTGGGCAGGTATTCATACAAGCGCCGCAGCGAATACATTTCAAAGAATTTCTAAAATCTTCTCTGCCTAACTGCTTGCTTCTTCCGTTATCTACAATTACAATGTGCATTTCCTGACCGTCTCTTGGCTTTTTGAAATGACTAGAAAAAGTTGTTATAGGCTGACCCGTTGCGCTTCTTGCCAATAATCTCAGAAAAACACCTAAATGTTCTCTTTTCGGAACTAGTTTTTCAAATCCCATACACGCGATGTGGACGTCTGCAAGATGCGCGCCCATATCCGCATTTCCTTCATTCGTACAAACTACAAATTCACCCGTTTCTGCGACAGCAAAATTTACTCCAGTTAGCGCCACTTTTCTAGTCAGGAAAGTATTTCTTAAACTATGACGCGCTGATTCTGTTAAATACTGCGGATTGAAATTTCCTTTTTCGGTACCTAAATGTTCGTGAAAAGTTTCGCTTACATCTTCTTTCTTTAAGTGAATCGCCGGAAGTACAATGTGGCTCGGCGGTTCTTTTCGAAGCTGGACGATATATTCACCTAAATCAGAATCGATAACTTCAATTCCTTTTTCGGCTAAATAATCATTTAAATGGCATTCTTCTGTAAGCATCGATTTGGATTTCACCATTTGCTTTACATCATGTTTTGCCATGATCGAATGCACTATTTCGTTATGCTCTTTGGCATCTGCTGCCCAATGCACAATTATTCCGTTTCGCTGAGCATTAGCTTCAAATTCAACTAAATAGTCATGAATATTGGAGAGTACATTATTTTTGATTTTGGAAGCGGTTTCCCGAAGCAGTTCCCAATCGGCAATTTGATGAGCAGATTTATCACGTTTCGCACGCACAAACCAAAGTGTTTCATCATGCCAATTGACACGCTCTACATCTTTGTTGAATTTGGTTGCGGCTTCGCTGTGCGGTATTATTTTTTCTGATGACATTTTTAATTATTTAAAAGTCAATTTTGAAATCTTTATTATTGGTATGTTCTATTTAACCGCCAAGTTCGCAAGGTTTTACGCAAGGTTCACAAAGCTAATTTTTAATCTTAGCGTGCTTTGCGTATTTTTCTTTGCGAACTTTGCGGTTAAAAAATACACTCAACATTTATTTTAATTTTCGAGTGAATTTAATATTTCAGCAATATGAATCGTTTTGATCTTGCTTTTTTGTCTTTTTAAAATACCTTCTAAATGCATTAAGCAAGACATATCGCCTCCAGTGATATAATCCACATCATGGCTTTCGTGATCTTTAATACGGTCTTGTCCCATTTTCACAGAAACCGCTTCTTCAGTAACACAAAATGTACCTCCAAAACCACAGCATTCGTCTTTTCTGGTTAAAGCAACCAAATCAAGACCTTCAATATTATGTAATAATTGTTCTGGTTTAGAGAAAAAAGGTGCATTTAATTCAGACATCTGCGAAAGCTTTAATCCACGCTGACCGTGACAGCTTACGTGCATTCCAACTTTATAAGGAAATCTTCCGTCGATATGGTCGATTTTTAAAATGTCGGTTATAAATTCTGTTAGTTCGTAAACCGTATTTCGAATTGCTGCTGCTTTATCTTCTTGGTTTTCGTCGTGCAAATGGTCTTTTACATGCAAAACACAACTTCCGGAAGGACAGACGATATAATCAAATCCAGAAAAATTGGCAATAAAATTAGCGTCACATCCTTTTGTTAAATGTGCATAACCGCTGTTTGCCATTGGCTGTCCGCAGCAGGTCTGCCCCATTGGAAACTCGACGTCACAGCCTAATTTTTGAAGTAATTCGTAGGTTGCAATTCCTACTTTTGGATAAAATTGGTCGACATAACAAGGTATAAAAAGTCCAATTTTCATGTTGTAGTATTTAGTGTGTTGTTCATTAGGCGTATACTGTAAAAATGTAAAAAATACGTTTCTCAGCAAATTTACAACATACAGACCGTTTTTACCTAATGTTTATAGAATTTCAAGTCAATTAAATCGTTCTGAATTGGTTTTGGATTCCAGTTTTGATGAATAGCCAATGCCGCGCCCAATGCACTTGCCTGCGCCATCGAAGCCGCATAGACTTCTACATCTGGAAAAGCTTCTGCTAACAAATTCATATAAATAGAATTTTTGCTGAAACCTCCGTCTACAAAAATCTTTTTTACCGGGCTGTTATGAATTACTAAATTGGTAGAAAAAACCTGCTGTTCTACCAAATCCAGCATTAATTGATGATAAGCCGTTTCGTAATCTTTATAGTAAGAAAGATCTCTTTTTTGAAAAGGACATTCTTTTAAAATATCAAAATCGTACTTTTTAGGATAGATAATTTGAAAATTGAGCGAGCGTAAATTGGCTACGATTTTCTTATCAAAATAAACTTCTTTGTACGTATCAACAGGTACATTAAAATGCTGTGCCAAACGTTTGGTTTGTACTTCATGTTCGTTTCCTGCAAACAAACGCGCCGCTTTTACAGGCTTTTCTGTGTATTGCATATAACACAGACAGTCGTTTTGTAATTCGTCAAAAGTCAAAGGCTTATTGTTGAACGGATTTAAAGAAATACTCCAAGTTCCTGTTGACAACAATACAAAAGGTTCTGTAAAATTGATCGTGTACGGAATAATTGCGGATGAACTATCATGAAGACCAACACCAACAGCAAGATTATCGCTATTCATAATTACATCTTTACCGTAATGAATTGGCGGAATTTTAGATGCTATATTTTCTTCTTTCAGCCATTTGTGGTACTTCATTTTTTTAAAATTCCACAAATTCGTATGACAGCCAATACTGGTAATATCAGCGTATGCTTCATTGGTTAAAAGAAAACTCAAAAACTGCGGCAGGTGCAGACAGTATTTTATTTTTTCAAATATTTCAGGCTTTTCTTCTTTCAATCGGTAAATCTGCATTCCCGAATTCAAACTGCCCAAAACTGGAGAAGCCGTTTTTACAGCAAACTTTTTCTCTCCTTTATATTTTTCATAGAAATCAGCTTTTAATTCCTCTGGATAATCTTTTAGGTAATTATACAGAGGAGTTAAAACTTTTCCATTTTCGTCAATATACACAAAACTAGCTCCGTAAGTACTGAAATTGATCGCTTTCAAAACATATTCTGTCAGCTCTTTTATTTCAGATAATCGGTCTAAAATCCAATTTTTAAGTATTTCGATATCTTCACACGGAAATCCATCTTCGTCTGTGGTTTCTTCCAGATTTACTGATTTCTCCCAGACAATTTTATAATTTTCGTTAAATAAAAAAACCTTTTTGTTTGTTTTACCAATATCAAAAATCGCAACTACATTCATTTTTTTAATTGTAAATTGTTAATTATCAATTGTCAATCTATAATTAACAATTAATAATTTATAATTATAAACCAGTTGCCAATGTTTTTAAACCTCTTTCGCCAATTAGGTTTTCTCTAACCTGAAGTGAACGATATAATGCTACTGGATTTAAAGCTGCGCCAGAACGAAGACGAGCTTCTGCTACTAATGCGCGAACATCTGTACGGAATGCATTTTGAAGAATTTCTTGTGCTTTTACCACGTCATTTTCTTCTTGTGCCTGCTCTAATGCTTTTCTATCTACAGAAAGTGCCTGAGCGTAAGCAATCATAATCGCTTCTACAGATTGTAATAAATCTTCTAAAGGATCTTTGATGTTGTGAGAAGCATCGATCATCCAGCCTAAATCTTTGGCGTGATTCATTCCTCTAGCATCCATTCCTTCAACTAATTCATTAAAAATCAAAAATAATTGATATGGTTTTAATGCTCCGGCAGTTAAATCGTCATCACCGTATTTTGAATCATTAAAGTGGAATCCGCCTAATTTGTTTTCCATCAATAATAAAGAAACAATCTGCTCGATATTAGCGTTTGGAAGATGGTGACCTAAATCGACTAAAGTCTGCGCTTTGTCGCCTAACTTTTTAACATACGAATAAGACTGCCCCCAATCTGCTACAGTCGTAGAATAAAAGTTAGGCTCTGCGCATTTGTATTCTAAAAATAATTTCCAGTTTGAAGGTAATGCATCGTAGATTTCCTCTAAACTTTCTAATGTATTTTGATATGCTTTTCTGAAGTTTAATTGTCCTGGGAAATTAGAACCGTCAGCTAACCAAATGGTAAGCGACTCAGATCCTAATTCGATTCCGTGCTGGATAACTTCTATATTGTGAGCAATTGCCTGTTTGCGAACTGCTTTATTTACGTTTTGTAAAGAACCGTATCTGTATGAATTTGAAGCATCTGCCTGATCTTGAAAAGTATTCGAGTTCATGGCATCAAATTTTAATCCGTGTTGTGCTGCAAGTGCTTTAATTGAATTGTAGTTGGTTGGAATGTCCCACGGAATATGAAGTGAAATGGCTCCTGAAGCATTGTTTAATTTATGAAGTAAACCAACATCTTCGATTTTTTCTTCGATAGAACGAGGTTCTCCGCCTCCAGCGAAACGTCCGAATCTTGTTCCTCCTGTTCCTAAAGCCCAAGATGGAATTGCAATTTGAAAGTCGATTAATTTTTGGATAATCGCTTCTGTATCATTTATTTCTGATGCTGTAAAAACTAATTTATTTTGGTGTTTTTTTAATAAATCTTCGTTATGAGATTCAATGTGGTTTGATGAGATTAACATAGTAATTTGATATTTTAATAGAGTTTACAAGATATATAATTTTATACTTTTAGTATATTATTTAACACAGAGTTCCAAATTTATACGCGGATTAGACGGATTCGCTATCGCGAAAACGCTGATCTACACAGATTTTTTTTCTGATTTTTCGCAGATTTATCTTGAATTATCTACTAATTAAAAATAAAATTAATAATCTGCTTAAATCTGCGTGAAACAAAAAAATCCGTTTTATCTGTGTCTTCGCGATAGCGAATCCGTTTTATCTGCGTTCTATGATTTTCATGTGTTTAAAAAATTTTCAACTTATAAGTCTTATATAATTTAAACTCCGGTTTTACTTCACTTTTTTGTTTTTTATAAGTTTAAAAGCGATGTGTCTAAAAAAATCTAACGTTCGAAAGATTCGAACGTTAGACCACAAAAAACCACTTTTGCTTAAACAAACTTATATAAAAAACCTAAACAATCTTTATCTATAAAAGCCCATTGCTACACCGCCGTCTACGTTTAATGCGTTTCCTGTAGATTTACCAAGTAAACCTCCAACAAAAGCATAACAAGCATTTGCGATATCATCAGGCAATATGATTTCATTTAATAACGTACGTTTTGCATAGTAAGCTGGCAGTTCTTCAACTGTAACTCCGTACGCTTTCGCACGACCTTCTGCCCATCCGCCAGACCAAATATTGGAGTCTGAAATTACGGCATCAGGATTTACTGTATTCACACGTATTTTGTCTGCTCCTAATTCCGCAGCCATTAAACGTGTTAAGTGCGCCTGCGCTGCTTTAGCAGAACCATAACCAGGATTATTCGGACCTGCAACTACAGCATTTTTAGAAACGATATTTACAATATCTCCCCCAAAACCTTGCTTGCGCATTACTTCGATTCCGGCTTTAGAAACAATGAATTGTCCTTTTACCAAGATATCGTATAGTCTGTCCCACTCTTCTAAAGTGTGTTCTGCGATCGATTTAGAAATACTTATTCCAGCGTTGTTTACTACGATGTCAACACCTCCAAAAGCTAAAGAAGCTTCGTCTAATGCTTTTTCTGTGCTTACTTCATCAGTAACATTTAATAAAGTGCTAGAAACGGCATCTTTTCCAAATGCTTTAATAAACTCAGCTGCTGCACCTTCTAAACGCTCTTCGTTAATATCATTAATTACAACACAAGCACCTTCCTGTGCGAATTTTTTAGCAATAGCTTTACCTATTCCGCCTGCTGAACCTGTAATCAAAGCTACTCTTCCAGATAGTGCTTTTGGTTTTGGCATACGCTGTAATTTAGCTTCTTCCAATAACCAATATTCGATATCGAAAGCTTCTTGGTGCGGTAAAGATGTATATTCTGAAACTGCTTCAGCACCTTTCATTACGTTTACTGCATTGATATAATATTCAGATGCTAAACGCGCCATCGTTTTATCTTTAGCAAAAGTGAACATACCCACTCCAGGATATAAAATCACAACTGGGTTTGGATCACGCATTGCCGGCGAGTTTGATTTTTTACAGGCATTGTAATAGTCTTTGTACATGGCACGGTAAGCTTCAAAAGCAGGTGTTAATTTTGCTTTGATCGCATCAACATCTGATAAATCTTCGTTAGGATCTAATTCTAAAACCAATGGACTTATCTTAGTTCTCAAAAAGTGATCTGGACAAGAAGTTCCTAATGGAGCTAATTTTGAAAGATCATTCGAATTAATGAATTCCAAAACTCTTGCATCGTCTGTATAATGACCAATCATTTGACGCTCTGACGAACAGAAACCTCTTAAGATCGGAGCTACTTTCGCTGCTTTTAATTTACGATCTGCTTCAGGAAGACTTTCAATTTTCTGACCTCCAAAAACAGGACGTTTTTTTCCGTAATTATTCTCTAAGTATGAAGCACATTTCTCGATTACTTCCAGCGTATTAATATAACTATCAAACGCAGTATCTCCCCAAGTAAACAAACCATGAGAACCTAACATGATTCCGCGTAGTTTTTTACCGTTTTTTGCTGCTTCTTCTAAACAAGCTCTTAACTGAAGACCAAGATCAAATCCTGGACGCTGCCAGCCTACCCAGCCAATTTCTCCGTTAAATAATTCTTCTGTTATTTTCTTTCCATCTTTCGCTGCAGCAATAGCAATTGCCGCGTCTGGATGTAAGTGATCGATATGTTTGAACGGAAGAAAACCGTGCAAAGGTGTATCGATAGAAGGTGCTTTTGAAGCTAAATCGAAAATACAGTGGTTGAATAACTCTACCATTTCATCTTCAAACTCGATTCCTTTGTACACATTTTCCAGATTACGAAGTCTGTCTAAATACAAAGCCGCACAACCTGATTTTGTTAATGTTCCAATATCTCCACCAGAACCTTTAATCCACATTACTTCAGAAGATTCTCCTGTTAAAGGATCTTTATCTGTAATTTTTACAGAAGTGTTTCCACCTCCGTAGTTGGTCAATCTTAAATCAGCTCCTAACAAGTTAGAACGATAAATAAAAAGCGCCACTTCATCTCCTGCTAATGCTGCTGCCTTAGCTTCATCCCAAAGGTAGCTTACATGCTTAAAATTCATATTAATTGTGTTTGTATTCGACATATACTATTTGTATTATTTCTTGTATTTATTTATAATGAGTTACCAATTCCTACCAAAACGATTGCAAGCATAATAAGCCCAATGCCCCAGAAAAAAGTTCTTAATGTTTTTTTAGAAACACCTTTCCATTCTTTCAAATAAAATCCCCAAAAGTTTGCTGTTAAAATAATGGTCGCCATGTGCAGAATCCATGAGCTGGCGCCATTTCCGAGTTTGCTCTCTCCCATTCCGTAAAAGAAAAACTGTAAAAACCACATGGTTCCGGCAAGAGCAGAAAACAAAACATTTTTAGTGATTGGGGTAGATTTATCTGTGTAATTTTTTATTGATTTGTTTTTAAAATTCAAATAAAGACACCAGATAAAGTTGGTTGTTAATCCGCCCCAAAGCAAAACAACATAAGTCACATTATTTTGAAATAAAGGATTAGAGCCAGTTATTACCGCTTGCTCTGCCATTGATTTTCCTGCTTCGATTCCGTAATTAAAAAATGAACTTAAAATTCCTGAAATCACAGCTACAATCAGCCCTTTTACCAAATTGAAATCTTTGTCTTTATCCTCATGCCCTGTCGCAAAGTCTTTTTCTTTAAGCATTCCCGCTTTTCCAGAAATAGCAATTCCTATAAGATATACCACCACTCCTAATAAAACGATCTGTCCGCCAGTATTAGAAAGCATGTGAGAAAATGAAATCTTACCTTCTGTTGGAACAAAATCATAATAAATGGATGGAACTAAAGCTCCAAATGCAGAGCAGAATCCTAAAGTAATTGAATTTCCTAAAGACATTCCCAAGTAACGAACTCCCAAACCATAAGTCAAACCACCAATTCCCCAGATTAATCCCATTGAATAAGTAAAGGCTTTTATTGATGGAGAAGCTTCTGCAATAATCTCAACAAAATTTGGAATCGTTAAATAAGCTGCGATTGGCGGAACGATCAGCCAAGAGAAAAATCCTCCTACCAGCCAATAGCTTTCCCAAGCCCAGTCCTTTACTTTTTTAAAAGGCATATAAAAACTACCTGAAGAAAATCCTCCGATAGAATGAAAAATGATTCCTAATAATGATTCCATTTAATAATTTTTGGTTTAAGGTTTGTTTGATAGTAATTTGGTTTTGTAAAATAATAGAATGTCAAAAACAAAACTGTCCTGTACTATCCTTTATAGTTCTTGTGTTTTTTTGTTAAAACTAAGGATTATTAGAAATAAGGCACTGTAATTATTGGGTAAATAAATTTAAAATAGCTATTTTAGCAATCGATTTCGTAATTATTGAATCCTCATTTAGGACAAAATTCAAGAATTATAAAAAAAGTATTACAAGCCTTATTATATTCTCTTTTTTAAAAAAGTAAAATAATTTAGCCACTATAGTTATTTCACTTAAAAAAAGAGGAAGAGAGTTAGAATCAAAATTGGTTTCGTCGAAAGATGAAACAAATTTCCAAGACATAATCATGATTAAACTAATTAAAATAGACGAAGATTCCAGAGTACCTAAATACAAACAGATTGTTGACTCTATTCTTCAAAACATCGCCAACGGAAATTTAAAAATCAACCAAAAAATTCCCTCCATAAATAGTTTTAGTGAAGAATTTTATATGTCTCGAGACACTGTCGAAAAGGCTTATAATATTTTGAAGGAACGTAAAATTATTTCTTCGATTAGAGGAAAAGGATACTACATTACAAGAACAAAACTAGAATCGAAAGTCAATATTTTGTTCCTGACCAATAAACTGAGTTCTTATAAAATGAAGACTTATAGTTCTTTCATTAATACTCTTGGAGCAAATGCACACGTTGACCTGCAAATTTATCATTGTGACGAAACTTTATTTTTGAACATTTTAGATAAGTTTGAAGGCGCTTACGACTATTATGTAATTACAACCCATTTTAAAACTGACGAACTTAAGCATTTGAGTTTTACAGATGAAGTGGTGAATGCCATAAAAAATATTCCGACAGAAAAGCTGGTTGTTCTGGATAATATTAAATTAGGAACCAGCGACGATGTCATTAAGATTTATCAGGATTTTGAAAATGATATTTACAATGCCTTAAAAGAAGGCCTTTCTAAAATAGCCAAATACAAACGCTTAATTTTAGTTTATCCCGACAAAGCTGTTTATCCATATCCAAGAAGAATTTTACATGGATTTAGAAAGTTCTGTGTCGAACATGATATCAATTTTGAAATTTTAAGTGAAGTTTACGATGATATGATTCTTAAAAAAGGAGATTTATTTATCACCATTGAAGAATCTGATTTAGTTAATTTAATGAAACAAATTCGTGATGAAGAATATGTTTTAGGAAAAGAAATTGGAGTTATTTCTTATAATGATACACCTCTTAAAGAACTATTAGGAATTACAGTAATGTCAACTGACTTTAATATCATGGGTGAAACAGCAGCACGAATGATTTTGAATAAAGAAAAAGGTCAGGTAAAAGTTCCTTTTAATTTTATTGATAGAAATTCTATTTAAGGTGCTAAGGTTCTGAGATGCTGAGACACTAACGTTTCTGTCCTTTGTTTGAAACTTAATTGTCGCTTTGCTCAAATAATGCATAAAAAAACCTCGCTTGATTTCTCAGCGAGGTTTTTACTTTCTGTAAAGAAAATTATTTTTTTGATTCTTCGATAGAAACTTTTCTGAACTCTTTTAAAAGTTTTTCAATTTCTAAAGTCGCTTTACGTGCTCTTGGACCTGCTGCTTTAATTCCTTTTTCAGTTAAAGATTCAGCTTCTGCTTTAAATGTGTCAATTTCGGCGTTGATTTTTACTAATAAATCTTTCATGCTTATATATTGTTAAATTAAGCCACAAAAATAAAAGTTTGTGTGATAGTTACAACAAAATTGCTGTTAAATTTAATGCAGTTTTTCATTCATTTTCTTTACAATAAATTGACCTCACAATTTTGCAAAAACACAGCAAGCACAAAAGACTAGCAATCAAACACTTATTTACAAAACAAAATAATCATGATCCTTTTGAAGCTTTGTACATAGCTTTTGTTCTACTAAAAAAATGTATGAAAATATAGCAGAGAACGCTGTGTTGTATGCTTTAAAAGTGGAAAAATTACTCAAAAAAAGGAAATTTTACTCGGTCAGCATCTTATTGATGTATACATTTTTTAAAATAACACCGTCGATAATACTTTTATCAAACTTAGTTTTTACAGTTTCTATATTTAAATTTTCAAATTTAAAATTAGTCAAGCGAACATTTGGATCTTTTTCTACTCCGTAAAAATTACTGCACTTAAGATCAATGTTTCTTAAAGTAATATGATCGCCATAAGACAAAGGAATATCTGCACGACCTTTTAAATCATAAAATTGTCGCCAAGCAAAAATTGCCAAACCAGTTTCGGCTTCACCTTTTATATTTTCAACCAAAATGTATTCATACCGCTGTGGAGTGTCTGGGCGCATTTTTAGCCAAAGCAATCTTGAAGCTCCATCGATTTTACTGTTCCGAAATATAATATTATGGTTATGAATCGCTTCACTCCCATTTGTCAAAGCCGAATGACAAAACCCAAAAGTACAGTCTTCAATTATAATATTTTTGTTTGGTCCGTTATTTTTATCTTGATTCGCATATGGCCCTTTACCGCCTTTTAAAGCAACTGCATCATCATTAACAGACATGTAGCAGTCTTTTATCAAAACATTTTCGCAAACATCGAGATCGACGGCATCTGTACTTGGCGCTTTGATGCCAATGTGCGGTGAAAAAATATGAAGTCCGAGTAGTTTTACATTCTTACATTTATAAAAATGATTCGTCCAAAAACCAGAATTGACCATTTTTACCTCTTGAAACTGTATATTATTAGAGTTCCAAACAAAAACCAATCTTGGCCTTGAAACCTCAAGATTAGTACAATCTGGATTTTCACTGCGTCTTTTCCAAAAAGCTTCCCAAAACTTTTTTCCGTTTCCATTTATTGTGCCTTCGCCAGAAATAGAAAAATAATCCACTCCATAGGCATTAATCAAAGCAGGAAAATAATCTAAGTTCTGTCCTTCCATACGCGAGGGCATTATTGGATAATCTGCGATAGTATCAGAACCTTTTAAAACTGGGTCTTTTGCCAAATGCAAAACTGTTTGTGGTTTAAAAAATAAAGCACCGCTTAAAAACACACCTTGCGGAATCACAATCACGCCGCCTCCGTTCTCCGATGCTTTATCGATAACAGCTTGTATAGTTTTGGTTTGAAGTAAAGTACTATCGTTTTTAACTCCAAAATTTGTAATTACATATTGCTTTCCTAAATTTTCAAGCTTTAATTTTTGATGTTCTTTAAACCAGTTAGCTATTGGAGTTCCATCAGGAAAATTTTCTGTTTGCTGCTGTGAAAAAGAGAAATTAAATACTCCTATAATAAATAGCATTAAAAGATTATTTCTCATTTCAAAAACATTTTTTATCGGTTAATTATTGTTTTCAACTTTTATTTTGGGCGAAAGCTGTTTCGATAAACTAATCGTTAAATCTTTATTCACACTTAACTTCCAAGCTACAATCGCATAATAGCTAATTTCTTTATCAAAATAGAATAAATATTTTTCTAATTAATCTTTCCGATACGCTTCCTTTTTATCAAAACCGCTTTTTTAGATAATTAAGTAATGGGAAGATAAATTGACATTGTTTTTTTCATTCTATCTGATTTTTATTTTTTAGAACAATTTAAGGGTTTTAATTGTCATTATAACACCTCAAATAAAAAACTTTGTTAGAAAGATTTCAGGATAGCAAAAAAAANCATAATCAAAATGTGTGCACTAAAAAAATATAAAAAAAATAAACTAATTACATTAAAAAATACATGGCTTTAAAATAATCATCTGCCTTTGTCTGTAATAATTTTGATCCCGAGAAGGAAATTCTTTCGTTTTTAAAATCCAGTTTGCTTTTAAAAAAAGTTTGCAATTCTTTGAAAATTTCCCGACTCGTTTTGGATTCATCAAACAAAACCACGTTATTTACTAAAAAAGCCAAACTTGGATAAAACTGTTTATTAAATAAACAAACTAATACATTTGTTGTTTTATTTTCTTGAAGAAATCCTAGTAATTCTTCTCGCGTATGTACAACGTAAACAATTCGATCATACTGCTTTGCTTCTTCCTCTTCATTATTTCCAAAAAAAGATTTTTCTGAAAACTCAAACTCATCTTTAAATTTTCTTTTAAACATTTTTAGAAAAACACCTTTATTATCAAGAAAGTGCTAAATCTATTGTTCCGGTTGATGAGTCAATAATTAAACCAGTATCTCCACTGTAAGTGCCGCCTGCTTCACCTGTTTGAGTTACAACGGCTGTACCTCTATTACAATATGGGGCACTTGAGTAAGCAATTGTTGAAGTTGGTAATTCATTTATTTCTATTTGTGCAATGTCTGTACTAGAACAGGTACCATCTGTAAAACTATAAGTAACTATATGACTTCCTAAAGTCGAACCAGCTAAATCTATTGTTCCTGTGGCAGCATCAATAATTAAACCCGTATCTCCACTGTAAATTCCTCCTGTTACACCTGTTTGAGTTACAATTGCTGTACCTGTTTGACAATATGGTGTACTTGTATAAGATATTCCTGCAACAGGCAATGGATTAATAATAACCGTTACAGGCTGTATATTACTACAAGTAGCGTTAGTACCTTTTATATAATAAGTACCGCTAACATCAATAATTGTAGGATCAACTATTGGATCCGTCCCCTGTGCATCTGTAAAATAAGAATATGTCATCCCTGCTTCACTTCCAGCAGTTATTTCAGGCGCCGTAATATTTACTGTATTTGGAAAGCAGACAGCTGCTGGATCTGTGATCACAAGATTAGGAAGAGCTGTAATGACGACTGTTAAGTTTGAAACTGTAGTACTGCTGCATGGCGGACCAAAAGTTACCGAACAAGTATAATTATTGTTTCCAACTAATAGAGCAGAATAATTTACTAGAGGACTTTTAAGTGTTTCATTAGCTGGAGTGATTCCCGGACCAGTCCATAAATATGAAATTGCTCCCACCGTATCTATATCTAATTGTAATGTGCCTGTACCTAAATTACAAAATGTTGCTGGACTTGAAATATTATTAGCGGTTGCAGTTGGAGCTGCCGCCACACCTATTTGTGCAGATTGAGTTATGACGTTTCCACAACCGTCTTTAATTCTAAAAAAATAGGTATTATCAGTCAAACCAGGAAAAGTATTAGCACTTTGATAAGCACTGAAATTAGTTCCGCCATCTGTACTAAGAGCATATTCCAAAACATTTCCAGGGGCAGGTGAATTTGATGTTGCTACAATAGTTAAAGTTCCATTAGTCGCACCACTGCTGCAAACATAACCACCAGTATTGGTTTTATCTACACTAATAACATTATTAGAATCATAGGTTAAAGTTTGTGTAAGAACGTTAACGGTTCCTCCTTTTATACGTAAGCCAAAGACATAGGTACCGTAACTTAATCCGTTGAAAGGAAGTGATGCTGTATTACTAGCTAAATCTCTAACCTGACCAACACTTGATGGGCCGGAAACAATAATAACTTGGTAAGCACTAACACTATCAAAATTCCCATTCATTACATAATTGAATCCTCCACAAACCGGCGTAGTTGTATTTCCATTTAAAGTAGCATTATAACCCGAAACTGTTGCATTTATCGTTCTTGTACCACAAGGAATAGTCATATCTAAAGTATAATGACCAGATGGCCAGTAATCTAAAGGATCTGAGGCGTTTACTCTTGGTAATGTAGCACTTCCTGATGTTGGATTTAAAGGTGTGCTGCTTGTATATCCGACAGGAACTAAAGGATTATCTGAAGATGTAACCGTATAATTTATTATGTCTCCCGCCTGAACAGGAGATACCGTTAGAATTAATCTTCCGTAACCTAACGCATTCAAATTTTGCTGAACCCCCGTTAAAACCTGATTAATTGTAAATGTAGAAGCTGCTGGAATAGATATATTTTGAGATACAGGAAGTGTATCGAAACTTCTTGTTGTGCTGCCCTGTGCATCTATATACGTTACATGATAAGTTGCTCCTGCGGTAAAGCCTGTAATTAGCTGTGCGGTACTATTAATTGTGGTTGTAACAATATCTGAAGGATTTGCAATATTAGTAAATGTAACATTCAAAGGAAAACAGCTCAACCTATTAGGTACAGCCCTAATCAATCCTCCACCCGCACAATTCGTTGGTCCCATGGTACCTCCACTATTGTATTGGGTTACATTAAATTCTTTGCTATTACCACAGTTATCACTTAATACTACTTTCATAGATCCACTTGCAATTTCAGCCAATACACCAGCTTTTGTCGCAATTAATGGCAGTCTAACAGTATTAAGTAAAGGAGAATAACCAGCCCCGCCAACATCACTATATCCATCTGCATTAGTATCCTGACCGTACAATTGTCCTTGATATAGTATCTTCCAGCTAAATCTTGCCGCATCGCTTGGCGAAA
Source organism: Flavobacterium sp. Root935 (assembly GCF_001429295.1). Lineage (GTDB taxonomy): Bacteria > Bacteroidota > Bacteroidia > Flavobacteriales > Flavobacteriaceae > Flavobacterium. Next base: position 282,747 of record NZ_LMJL01000008.1, read on the forward strand.
TAGTAGTGCTATTAGCTGTATATTGAAATAATAATTCGTTAATAACATTTAGAGGTGTAGAACAGTTATTTGTAGTATTAAAACTAGGGTAAGCTAAACTTCCTAATTTAAAATCATTTACCGTTACAGTCGGATTAGAAATAGATGTTGCTCCTGTGATAGTTTGTCCGCAGTCATCAGTCACGCTTACTAAATAGTTACTCACTCCTAACGGATTAAAAGTAAAAGTAGTTGCACTAATTGGTCCACTATTCTGTAAAATCACACCTGGAGCAGCCTGGGTTGCAATAGTATAAGTATAAGGTGCTTTTCCAGCTGTTACTGTCGAGGTCAACGAAGTTGTTCCTCCCACACAATCTGCCACTTTTGTTGGCGTAGCAACATTCATAGCGGTATAGCCATCAGTAACTGTAATGTTAGCGCTGGAGAATACAGTGCCGCCAGCGGTTGCCCGAGCACTTACAACGTAAACTCCCGAACTTAATCCTGTAAAAACATTATTGTTTGTAAATTGTGTAGGATCTCCAGAAACTGGAGCAACTACAACCCCTGCTTTTAATAATTGATATTGCGGTGTAGCTCCCAAACCTGTATTGCTAGCAGTAATAATTCCGCTGTTAAAACAACCTGTATTGCTCGGAACGCCTGAAACAGTTTGAGCAAAAGCCTCATTATTCATGAAACTCATTACCGGCAAAATCATTAAAAATATTAGTAAAGTAATTTTTGACTTCATAATTGTTCTAATAAATTAAACAGACTTACTTTGAACACAATATCTTTTGTTAAGGATAAAAGATATGCTGTTTTTAAAACAACTATTTCATAATTAAAAAATCTTATATTTTAATCATTTACAAATACTTATAAAACAAACATAAGTTCTTAGCTGGTTAAATTTTCCAATTACCTTTAAAAGTTTAAAAAGTTATAGGAAAAGAAATTTATTTAGGAGCAAAGATTTCCTAGATAATACAAATAAACGCAACACCAACTAAGGAATAATTAAAAAGACTTAATTACAAATAGTTAAACAATAATTTTAAAAATTATTTATAAAAAAGATACTGGCGTAATAAAAAAATATAGCTCTCTAAGTGTAGGCTTGTAGTAATGGCTATAGAACAAGAGTGAATAATCTTACTAAGGATTTATAACCAAAATTAATAGTTTTTTATTTTTAAAAACATAAAAGTACTCAATTTCAGCATATTAATAAAATTTTAACACTAAAAAAGATTAAAAAAAGTTTATAAAAAAAGAGAGAACCAAAGTTCTCTCTTTTCACATATATTTGCTAACGTAAAAATTACTTTATTCCCTTTTTAAGTTTATCAATTGATGAGTCATTTAAAAGTCTTATTTGTTCTACAGCAATTTGGGCTATTGCGGTAGCACCTTTTAAAGAAAGATGTGTATCATCTGCCTTATCTTTATCGTAATAAGGATTTTCACCAGCTTTATAATGTAAATGCAATTGTTTTGATCTTTCTGGACCATAAGATTGCTCCAGTAATTCTGTATAGTACTCCAAATCAATAAATGGTACTTTGTATTCCTGCGCCACTAATCTTGTTTCCAAAGGATAGTCTCCATGAGTGGAAACTAATACACCTTTCTCATTAAAATTACGTCTGGCAATTGAAGTCAATAATATGGGTATAGCTCCTTTTTCCCTGCTTTCCTTTACAAAGCGAATTAGATTATAGCGGTAACTTGTATGAGGATTAGTGTAACGAGTGGAATCTTCTATTTTTTCGTCATTATGTCCAAATTCTATTAAAACGTAATCCCCCTTTTTTAATTTTTTATAAATAGAATCCCAGCGTTTTTCATTAATAAAACTTTTAGTACTTCTTCCATTTACAGCTTTATTTATTACAACTATATTATCATTGAAAAATGGCTGTAACACCTGCGCCCATCCATGTTCTGGATTACGATCTGGATCTTTTTTATTAGCCATTGTAGAATCTCCAATACAATAAACTGCTGTTTTTTGAGCAAAACAAAATGTGGTTATTAAAAACGTTAATAGTATATATTTTTTCATTTTATTTTTGTTAATGTTAATTGTTTTGGAATTGTCAGTCTGAGTGTAGTCGAAGACCTTCTTAATCGTAAAAGTACTTTCACTTTTACCGACAGACCAGATTTTTTCGGATACTCTTCACGTACGTGCACTGCTGTGCCTCTCTACAGAAAACCTTTGTCACTCTGCACCTTTGAGCCTTTGACCTTCCAAAAAAAACTAATTTTTTGAAACCGCCGACGGCACACCAGCTCTTTGCCCAATAAAAACATCTGTCATTAGAACATTTTCTGCATTCTCGTTTGACAACGCATTTTTTGCCGATTTGATTTCAATATTCTTTAAGGATATGTTCCTAATTTTTTTATCTGGAAAACCCTGAATTACAATTCCCGACTCTGAAGCTTTGTTACAGGTAATATCAGAAAAATGTACATTTGATATATCCGATTGAAAGCCTTTACCTTCTCCGTGATAATTGGCTGTAATGTAAAGACAGTCTTCTACTTCATCGAGTTTTATATTTCTCACAAAAATATCTTTAATATAACCTCCCCTGTCTGCATTGGTTTTCAGATAAATTCCTCTTTTAAGATAACCTGCTGTTTTACAATTTTCAACAAAAACATTGCGAACACCAGCCGACATTTCGCTGCCAATAACGACACCATGCAGTCCTTTGAAATTACAATTTCTAATTACAATATTTTCACTTGGTGTTGCTGCATTGGCCCTTCCTTCATGATCTCGTCCCGCTTTTATGGCAACATTATCATCACCATTATCAAAGTTCACATTTTCAATTAAAACATCTTTTGCATATTCTGGATCGATTCCGTCATTATTATGATTCAATGATTTATAACTGATTCCTCTAATCGTAATGCTTTCTGATTTTAAAAGATGCAGACACCAAAATGGTGAGTTTTCAATGCGAATATTCTCGACTAAAATATTCTTGCAATTCAAAAACTGAATCATTTGCGGTCTTAAAAAATAGCCTTCTCCAAATTTCCTTTCTGAAATTGGATTATTGTTATGATTCATTTCACGGCTGCGGTTTTTTCCTTCGCCTTCTTTTGCTTTAAAAGTTTTCCATATTTTTCCGCCTTCACCATCAATGATTCCTTCTCCTGTCAAGGCTATATTGGTACAGTTATTAGCGTAAATTAACGGACTGTAATTGTAGAGCATTGTTCCTTCCCAGCTGGTTAAAACTAATGGCAAATAATCTTTTGGATTATCACTGAATTTAATTTTTGCGCCTTTCTCAATTTTTAAATTCACATTGCTGACAAAATGAATTGGGCCGTTGATCTTATAAATTCCTTTAGGAACAATAATTGTCCCACCGTTATTTTTTTTACACAAAGCCATGGCTTTATCAAAAACTTTTTTGTTATCCGTAATTGAATCGCCTTTTGCACCAAGTTTCAACACATTTATCTGATAAGCAGGAATAACGGGCAGCTGAATTCTTTTCACTATAGAATCTACTCTTTCTGAAGGGAAATCACTGTTTTGGGAAAAAGAAACCCAGGTAAAAAATAGGAGAAATAAGTATTTAGAATTCATTTTTTTATAGTTTTTAATAGCTGTTTTTCAGTTTTCAGTTTTCAGTTTTCAGTCGCAGTCGCCGTTTTCAGTCACAGTTTTCAAACCGAGACCGAGACTGAAAACTGGGACTAAGACTTTACCTCAAATACCAGCCCGAGATCTTATCTTTTAAAATATTTTCTATTGTATATTGACCCGCTTCTTTTTTAGAAAGCTGATGCGACCAGCTTACTCTTTTAGAAGGCTGAAAACCTTCACCTTTACAATTGTATTCTGCATAAAAGGCCTTTTTTTCTGCTTCTGGTTTTGCCCAATTTTCCCAGCCTTCTGCTTTAATTTGTTTACCCATTTCACAATTAATAAAAACCGTTTTGGCATAAATACGCCATGGTCTTCCCAAGTAAACATCTTTCGCCTCAGGATTTGCCGTTAGTTTGCAATTTTTGAAAACGAAACCAAAATCAGTTCCTTCTGGAGTTGAAGCAGCAGTTATGTATGAACTTTTAATACTGTGTATAATACAATTTTCAAATAAAGCTGTGGCACCTCCAAAAATAAAATCGGTTGTTCCTTCTATATAACAATCTTTAAAATACTGCTTTGCGTCTTTTCCTGATAAATACAAAGTGTCTTGATTTCCTAAAAGGTTACAATTTGAAATTTTAACTCGATTTGCCACAACAGACAATGCAATAGCCTGACCACGTTCTCCTGAAGTATTTTTTATAGTTAAATTTAAAGCCGAAAAATCATCTCCCTCTACCAAAAGTGTGTACGTATAAAAGGTACTATTTCGACCTAAACTAATTTTTGAAAAGTTATCATCAAAAGTAATGATTGTATTTTCTTTGCTTTCGCCTTTTAAAATTACATTCGAGTTCCATTCTGGTATGCGGACTTTTTCGTTGTAAGTTCCATTTTTCACATAAATAGTAACTTTCTCGTAAGGAAAGGCCGGACATGCATATACTGCATCCTGAATTTTTGTAAAATCTCCAGAACCATCTTGTGCCACCGTAATTAGGGTTACATTTTTCTTTTCTGAAGCCGAAACTTTTGTCCCGTTTTTTACTGCCCAATCTGGAAATCTTTTTAAAACTTCTTTTGGCGCATCAGAATACCATGAATAACCGTTTCGTCTTTCTGCTCCAATTTGATCAATCGACTTCTTTTTGATTCCGTCACGATCGCAAAAGAAAGGTTCATTGGTTTCCAAATCCATAAATCTTGCCCAAAAAGGCCCAGCATTTACAGCAGGAATCATTTTTTTATCTATTACTTTCCCTGCATCGTTTACAACTCTTTTTTCTTCTAAATTGGTAATTTTAGTTTTTTCGAACCAAGCGACAGCACTTTTTACTGCAGTCACAACTTCTGCTGACGGCTTTTCTAAAGACATTAAAAGCAATACAATTTTTGCCGATTCATAACCGCTTAAAGAAGCCAATTCAAAAGCTCTTGCATTTGCTGGGGCTAAAGTAATTTCGTCATGCTGAGCGCACCATGCTGTTAAAACTCCATTTTGTTTGTATTGTGTTTTTAAGATACAGTCGATTCCTTTATCAAATGCTTTTTTGCATTTTTCAACAACTTCCTTTGAAGGTTTAATACTGTAATAATTGGTTTCATCAGCCACCGATTTTATTACATTTAGAATATTAACCATCGAATCATCATTGTAGGTAATATGCGTATAATATCCTTTTTTTAAGGGATAAAATTGAGGCCAGCCTCCATTTTCATATTGGGCTTCTAGCAAATAATTTAATCCTTTTAAGAAAGACTCCTTATAACGTTCGTCTTTTACCTGAGCATACATTTTTGACATAAAAAGCATTTCCTGGCAAGTTGCTCCATTGTCTGTAGTGGTTTCTATGGCTGTTTTTTTTAATGCAAGTAAATCTTTCTTTTGCTTCTCTGTGAGTTCCTGCTGCATCTGAATGTTTTTTGGCCAGCCACCAATATCTCTTTGGTACAGTAGAACGTTTTCTGCTATTCTTTTGGCATCCGCCGAAGCAAACCAAGCTGCATCACTCTTACGAATAATTTCAGACCAATTTTTATATGTATTCTGAGAATTTACAGCAACACTGCAAAGACATAAAAAAAATAGTATTTGTTTTTTTAACTGCATCATTTCTTGTTATTTCGTTACTCTAAACCAATCTACTTCAACATTTCCAGAATCATTTTTCACCTCTTCACCTAAAGCAAAAAGACCAACTTTAGCGCCAATCCATTTTCCTTCTCTTGCTGTAAATTCATTTCCTATAACTTGATAATTTTTATCATCTAAACTATAGAAGAAACTGCAGATTCCGCCCTTTTTAATTTTTACTTTAAGGTAAATGGTATTGCTTTCTATTGATATGGGTTTTGTTTCGGTTTGTGAGACTGAATCAGCAAAAGTTCCAGTTTTCTGATTCAGGTATAATTTTCCGTTATCGTTTTTAAAACAGAGATAACTGTAATCCAATCCCATAATGATTAATCCTGTAGATTCGCCATTTAACCTAGCATTAAAAGTTAGTTTAGTAGTTGCTGTAAATTCTTCTGCCGGAAATTTTTGCAGTAATAAATTTGGAGCATTAAAAATGTTTGTCGTCGTGGTATTGCAAAACAAATTAAAGTATCCCAAACTTGTTGGAAATCCCCAATTGATTTGTTTATTGGCCTGCCACTGCCATTGCAATCCTAATTTTGGCTCGTTAAACTCATCTGAAGTTGCTGGAATTTCGATTGAATATTTCTTTCCTACATTTGGCTTTTTATAAGTGGTAACTGGTTCTCCAATTCCGTTTTTATCAAAATCTTCTCCCATAACTGGCCAGTCGTTTATCCATTTCATTGGCTGTAAATGAACAATTCGTCCGTAAGCACCCTTATCCTGAAAATGAAAAAACCAATCTTCGCCTGTTGGAGTTGTTACCCAAGCGCCTTGATGCGGACCGTTTATAGTTGTCGATCCTTGTTCCAGAACCTTTTTCTTTTCATAAGGTCCAAAAACATTTTTAGATCTTAAAACAGTCTGCCAGCCTGTAGGAACACCGCCAGCTGGTGCAAAAATGTAATAGTAATTATTTCGTTTGTAAAATTTTGGTCCTTCTATTGTTTCTTCACCTGCATGTCCATCAATTACCATTACTTCGTCATTATTCACAATTGTACCTTCCCAATTCATGGTGCAGACTACCAGTAAACTCTTAATCTGCGCACGGCTTCCCGCAAAAGCATGAACTAAATAAGCTTTACCATCATTATCCCAAAGCGGACTAGGATCGATTAAACCAGTTCCAGCTTTTACTAAAAGTGGTTCAGACCAAGGTCCCTCTGCTTTTTTGGCTTTAATCATATAAATTCCAAAATCTGGATCTGGATAATAAATATAAAATTCATTATTATGATAAGTAATGCTGGGCGCCCAAACCCCATTTCCGTGCTGCACTTTATTGTATGTTTCAAAGGGCGGCTGTTTGGTAAGTGCATATCCAACAATTTTCCAGTTCACCAAATCTTTAGAATGTAAAATTGGTAATCCTGGATTACAATTAAAAGATGAAGCTGTCATATAATAATCATCGCCTGCGCGAACAACATCTGGATCTGAATAATCGGCATGAATGATTGGATTTGTATAAGTTCCATCTCCATTATCAGGCACCCAGACTTGCGCACTATTCTTCTGTAAAGAAAAAACTATAAGAAGAAAAGTGATGATTTTTATATTTTTCATTTTTAAAAGTATTGTCTTTCAAAGAAATCCTAATAAGTTTTAAAAACCTGTCAGGATTCTATTTATTATTCTTAGCAGAGCTTCATGCGACCTTTCGAATTCGCTCCAGAAAACAAAAATTTCTACTCCAAGTATTCAATTAAATTCAACCATCAATCATTAACAATTAATAATTAAAAATTAAAAATTAAAAATTAAAAATCAACAATGAACCATAAACAATGAACCATAAACAATGAACCATTAACAATCAACCATTAACAATCAACCATTAACAATCAACCATTAACAATCAACCATT
>NZ_LMJL01000008.1:290407-464196 GCF_001429295.1 Flavobacterium sp. Root935
ATCGATTCAACTCCAAAGCTGCTAAAATAAAAGGTCCTGTAGCTTTAGGATCGTTGTCTTTTTTTCTTTCGTTTACATAATATTCGTAAGATCCATCACGATATGGAGTTCCTCCCAAACCTGCAACTTGGCAGCAGTTTGTTAAAGTGATTCCGCCATCTTCATCTACTTTTTTGATTAAAACTTTAGTTAATCCGTCAAAAGCTTTATTGGCTGATTTTTTAAATTTAGCTGGTAAATATCCTTTGTTTGCTCCTTTCGCAAAAGCATACGAAAACATAGCCGAACCAGAGGCCTCTAAATAATTTCCTTTTCCATCAACTTTGTCTGTAACTTGATACCACAAACCAGATTTATCCTGAAATTTAAGTAATGCTTCCGAAACATTGTTTAGATATTTCACCAATTCTTTTTGTTTTGGATGATCTTTTGGCATATAATCTAAAACATCAACCAAAGCCATTACATACCATCCTAATGATCTAGACCAAAAATTTGGAGAATTTCCTGTTTGTTTATCTGCCCAAGGCATTTGCTTGCTTTCATCCCATCCGTGGTATAACAATCCTGTTTTTGGATCTGTCGCGTGAAGCTGAATTAATTCAAATTGTTTGGCTATATCATCAAAGCTTTTTCCGTTTTCAAATTTAGCAGTATATTCTGCGTAGAATGGCTCTCCCATATACAAACCGTCTAACCACATTTGATTTGGATAGATTTGCTTGTGCCAAAATCCTCCACTTTGTGTTCTTGGCTGTTCTGTAAGCTGTTTACGAATTAACTGCATTGCTTTTAAGTATTTATCTTCTTTTGAAGACTCATAAACATCAAAAAGCAAACGTCCTGGCAACACTAAGTCAATATTGTATTTATCAAATTCGTATGTATTAATAGTTCCATCAGCTTGAACCAACTCATCTACGTAACCTCTTACGTAAGCTTTGTATCTAGTATCTGGATTTTTTTTGTATAATTCTTCGATAGAATGTAAAACTAAAGCATGTACATAATCCCATTTTGGTTTTTTAGCATCGTCCAGCATATATGCTTCTGGATGGCGTTTCATTAAAGTTAATGCCATTTTATCTGACCACTTCGCATTCTTTCCTATTACAATATCTTTTTTTGCTGGTTCTTGAGAAGTTACTTTACAACTTGTAAATGTCATAACGCAGATCATTAAAACCGACATCAAATAACTTTGTTTTCTAGTATTTTTCATTTCAAAATATATTTAAATTCTTTTATTTTTCTAATTCTATTGCGGCCAATAAAAATGCTCCTATGCCTATTGCGCCATTTTCTTTTGGTTTTGCCGTGAGGTAATATTGGTTGGTTCCGTCTCGAAAAGGTTTTCCTCCTAAACCTACATTCGAAGAAACATTCAGAATATTTATTTCTCCTTTTTTATCGACTTTTACAAATTCTTTTACAAAACTGTCAAATGATTTTTTAGCTGTCGATTTATAACTGCTGGGTAAATAGCCTTTATTAGCGCCCTTAGCAAAAGCATAAATAATCATTCCTGAAGCTGATGGTTCAACATAATTTCCAAACAGTTCTGGTTTATCTGCTACTTGATACCATAATCCAGATTCACTTTTGTACTGATTTACATTCTTTGAAATCTGATTCAAATATTCTACCAAAACTTTATACTTTGGATGTGATTTCGGAAAATAATCTAAGGTTTCAACCAGTGCAACCATGTACCATCCTATTCCACGTCCCCAAATCGTTGGCGAAGTTCCTGTTTGTTTATCTGCCCAAGCAATTTCTTTACTTTCATCCCAAGCATGATAAACTAAACCTGTTTTTTTATCTACAATATGATTATGAACCAATTCAAATTGTTTAGCGATGTCGTCTAAACTTTTTCCCTTTTCATATTTAACCGTAAACTGCGTATAAAAAGGTTCTGCCATATACAAACCATCAATCCACATTTGGTTTGGATAAATCTGCTTGTGCCAAAATCCTCCGCTCGCTGTTCTTGGCTGTGTTTCCAGCTGATTTCGCAGCTTCCCAATAATTTGTAAATAGCGGGAATCTTTTGTAATGTCATATAAATTGAAAAGCAGTTTTCCCGGATTTAAATAATCAATATTGTATTCTTTGATATCGTATTTTTTAATATTTCCAGTGCTGTCAATCATTCCATTAACATACTCTTTGATATAATTCAAATACTTTTTGTCGTTTGTTTTTTGATATAATTTCTCAAAACCAGACAATACAAATCCCATTTTATAATCCCATTTTGGTTTTTCGTTTCCGTCGAGCTGCCACGCCTGTGGATATTTGTTTAAAATGGTAATTGCAGTTCTTTCGGACCATTTTAAATCGTAAGGAACAACAGCTTTTTCTGAATCGTTTTGATCCTGAGCCATACTTTTCCAACCGAAAATAAGCAGTAAAATAATTACGGTTTTTATAGTAATCTTTTTAGAAAGAGATTTATGCATAGTTTGTATTGGTTTTCATTTTTATTCTAAATTACTTAAAAATTTTATCTAAAAATCGTACGGTGTACGAAACTGTTTGTCCAAACCAAGGTTCGTAAAACCAAAACGAATGCGGCGAATCTGGAATTGTCTGCACTTCATTATAGATTTTATTCTCATTCAAAATTTTAATCATATCATTGCGTCCTGCATGGAATCTCGGAATGCTGCTGCAGATGTATAATATCGGCGGTGTATTTTTATCGGTATGAGTTAATGCAGAGGCATTTTTCCAGTTTTCTGGAGTTTCATCTGATTTTCCGCCAAGCCAAAAGGCTGCCATATCTCCTTCTGATGATTCTGGATGTTTGAATGCTAATACTCCATCTACATCGACAATCGCATGAACTTTTGATGAATGTTTACTTTTAAAAGTTTTATCTTCAAAAATCGGATTTTCATTTGTTGTTCCTATTAAAGCTGCCATTTGACCTCCTGACGAACAGCCTAAAACCGCAATTTTATTAGGATCTACATTAAATTTTCCTGCATTGTCTTTTATAAATCTGATTGCATTTTTTACATCAATTACACCCCTTGGATATTTGGCTTCCAGCGACAACCTATATTCTATGGCAAAACAAGAATACCCTTTTGATGCGATCTCTTTTCCTAAAAACTGCATTTGGTTTTTATTTCCAGATCTCCATCCTCCGCCATGAATCATTATTACGACTGGATTCTTTTTCTTTTTTGTATTTACAAATGCATCAAAATGTAATGTCCTATCTTGTTCCTTATTATAAACCAAATCAAACATTTCTGTAACGTCTGGATTGGGCTTAATTTCTGGAATTGTAATAAAAGGATATTTCTTAATCAATTTAGTAAAAGTGCTTTTAATTGTATAAGACGTATCAATCTTGTACTGCTGGCTTTGAGCTGTAATTACATAAAAAAATACTATTAAAATTAATCTCACTTTCTGCATTTCAATTCTTAATTTAAGTTAAGGAAAGAGCTTGACAAATAGTCAAACTCTTTCTTAACTACTTCAAAAAAACAATATTCTCAAAAAACTAAAAAAATTACTAATAACCAGGATTTTGAGGAAAATCTTTATTTTGGTTTAAATCTAAAGCAGATTGTGGTATTGGTCTTAAAATTTTAAGTTTGCCGTCAACACCAACAAAATTTGCTTCTTTTATTTTATAATTATGAGCTGAAGCTCTCGCTACCAAAGTTCCAGTACGTTTTAAATCGAACCAGCGTTTGTATTCTCCTAATAACTCTCTTCCTCTTTCGTCTAAGATATAGTCGATATTAAATTGAGCTAAAGTTGCATTGGCTACTCCTGCTCTTCTGCGCACTTCGTTTAAACGATCTAATCCAGTTCCCGGATTTCCAGCTTTTAAATAGGCTTCAGCAGCTACAAGATAAGTTTCTCCCAATCTTGCTACAATGATATCTCTTGTACTTACAGGTCCTGTGCTAGAAGGAGTAGTTGGGTCGGGATCATCAAATTTCTTAACTGGAATAGTGTAGCAGTCTAAGTTTTTAATTAACGTATGTGCTGCAGAGTATTCTCCCCAAGGATGGTACACAAATGTTGAAGCTAACCTAGAAGCATTTGCTGCCATCCAAGCTGTTTTATCTGCTGGAGTAAACCATTTTGGCTCGTAAAAATGTCTCACTTTTAATGAAGCTGGGTTTGAACTTCTGTAATACGGATAATACAAAATAGTTTTTGTAACGCCGTTTGTTGTTTCAGGCCCTTCTAAAATTTCTGTCATAAAAGTAGCATTCCATCTTGCATCCCCTTTTTCGTATAAACCTAGTGCATAATCTGTTGGACATAAATTGTAACTTCTTAGTGGCGCTCCAGTTTCTGCCCCTCCTAAATAAGAACTGAAATAGTAAAACTGGTTGTTACCCAATTTCGTCGGATCTGTACTTGTTGAAGCTTTGTCGTACTGTACAGAAAAAATCGTTTCTGCATTTAAATCATTTCCTGGTTTAAATAGCTGATCGAAAGCGATAGCTAAAGTTTGTCCAGCGATTGCAGCATCGGCATAAGCGGCAGCTTTTGAAAAATCATCCGCTTTACCAAAAGTTTCATATCCTCTTGTTAAATATACTTTTGCCAATAAATCGTTTACAGCTCTTTTGTTGACTTTTCCAGATGTGCTGTAAGCAGCAGTTCCAACATTAGCTAAAGCAAAATCTAAATCTGAAATAATTTGTTCGTATACTTCTTCTGCACTGTTTCTTGTAAAAGATAAAACTGGGCTTGTAATATTCTCGCTTACAATTGGCACACCACCATATGTTTGAACTAATAGAAAATAAGCCTGAGCTCTTAAAAATCTAGCTTCACCTAAAAGTGTATTTAAATTAGAAGTTTGCTCGGTCACAGTTGAATAATAAATTGCTTTATTCACTGATTGAATTAACTGATAACATGGTCTGTACAAATCGGCAACATTGTCTGAGGACGGAATTAAAAGCGTATACTGGCTCAAACCTGCTGGTTCTGGAGTTCTTCCTTCCGCATACATATCAGTTCCTGCTTCAAAAAGCCATGGATTTCCTCCGTAAATACTTTTAAGCCAAGCATAGTTTGTGTTTATTAATAACTGAAAACCTGCCGCTGTTTTATAAGTTCCATCAGCTGGAACATTTGACAAACTTTCTTCTTCGATATAATTACTGCAAGAACTTAAGGTTCCTGCAATGATTCCTAATATTATGATGAATTTTTTCATTTGATATCCTTATTAAAATTTAACACTTAATCCTAATTGTGTAGTCACTGATGCTGGACGGTTTACTCCAAAGGCAGCACCAGCCCATTCAGGATCATATCCATCAAAATCTGTAAATACAAATGGGTCTAAAACATTCACGTAAATTCTTAAATTACTTATTTTAAGCCTTTTCAATAATTCAGAATCTAATGTGTATCCTAAAGATATATTTTTAATTTTCACGTAAGAAACGTCTCTGTAGTACCCAAATAAAGAAGTCCAATAAGCTCCAGCTCCAGTAGCTACCGGGCCTGGTCTTGGGTTTGTATTATTTGCATTAGCCTCAATTCCTGTCCCGTTTGTTGGAATAAAGTAATCCATTGCTAATTTCTGACGTCCACGGTCGCTCACGTCAGCAAAGTTTTGGTGGAAAGTACTTAAAACTGTTTGTCCTTGGCTCGTTAAAACTGAGAAATTGAAATCAAAATTACCAACGGTCAATTTAGAATATAAACTTCCCTGCCAGTCTGGATTAGCATTTCCGATTACAGTTCTATCATCTTGATTGAATTTACCGTCATTGTTCAAATCCTTTGGTCTTGCTTGTCCTGGAGCCATTCCGTATGACGCAGCTTGTGCAGCTTCGCTTTCCTGCCAAACTCCGTCATAAACGTAATTGTAGTTTGGATTTAATTCAGATCCTAAAATTAATTTGTTTCCAATATCACTTACTTGATCCTGATTGTAAATTGACTCTAATTTATTTACGTTTTTAGTAAACGTGAAAGTAGTTTCCCAATTTACATTTTTGCTTTTGATATTTTTTGTAGTTAAAAGAACTTCTACCCCTTTATTACTAACAGATCCAACATTAGAAAAGGTATTTTTATAACCTGTTTCAAGAGGTAGTTCTTGTTTATAAATTAATTTATCTGATAATCTGTCATAAACATCTACAGAACCTGTGATTCTGTTATTTAAGAATCCGTAATCAAGACCAAAGTTTAACTCTCGTGTTTTTTCCCAAGTTAAGTTTTGATTCGCTAAATTTTCAGACTGCCAGCCTGATACTACATTAGCTCCATTTGCATAAAAAGTCTGCTGATTCAATAAAGCCTGAGAAGTATAAGGTGCAACGTTGTCGTTTCCTGTATAACCTAAACTTGCGCGAAGTTTTAAATCTGAAATAACTGAGCTATTTGCTAAGAAAGATTCTTTGCTAATTTTCCATCCTAAAGCTACAGAAGGGAAACTCTGCCATTTATTACCTTCAGATAAAACAGAAGAACCATCCCATCTTGTAGAAGCTGTTAAAAGATATTTGTCTTTAAATGTATAATTTAAACGAACTGCATAAGAACTTAAAGTGTTCTTTTGATAGCCAGAACTTATGTTATAACTCGTCTGAACTCCAGATCCCATATTATTTGATCCAACATCAAAAGGCTGATTGTTAGAATATAAATAAGACGTTTCATCAACATTTGAATACAAACTCTGTAATAATAAAACACTAAAATCGTGTACTTCTTTAAATGTGTGTTTTAAATCGATCTGGTTATCCCAAGTGTAGTTAAAGTTGTTGAAGTTTTTAATTGATGCAGAATTTTTTCCGTTTAAGGTTACACCTGCATTGGTCTGCGCTTTATAAGCTGTACTAGTAACAGTATTTTCGATACCTCCTGCAAATGTTGTTTTAAACGAAAGCCATTTTAAAGGCTGGTATTGGAAGAAAACATTTCCAACTGTCTGCCATGTTTTTTCTGTTTGAGATGAATTGGCAATTTCCATTAATGGGTTTACAGTACTGGTTTTGTTTATTGCCCATGAACCATCTGGATAAGTTAATTTTCCTGGAAGGAAAAACAGTGTTCCTACTTTCTCATTTCCTTGTGCATCTACAGCCCAAGGCGACATCAGCGGACTTAATCTGAAAGCGTCCTGCATTGCTAAATCACTTCCTAATTGTGTATCAAGGCGTGCAACAGTAATGTTGGCCCCAGTAGTAAATTTATCATTGATTTTATGGTTCAATCCCAATTTAAAAGAATATTTATCAGTCGAATCATTTTCGATAAGTCCTTCATCGCTTTGAACACCAAATCCTAAATTATAACTCAAACCAGAATCTGAACGTCCTGTAACATTTAAATAATTGTTTTGAGTCATACCTGGTTTAAGAACAGCATCTGTCCAGTCAAAATTATAACCGTTGTTAGCGCGGGAAACTAATAATGGACTTTGATTTCCTGCTAAAGCTGCTAATTGCGCAGGTGTTTGTGTTTGAGGTGTTGCACTCATATAGGCAACCTGATGGAATTTCCACCATTCTGCTCCGTTCATCATTTTTGGCATTCTCACGGCAGTTTTATTACCATAAGAAGTATCAAAAGTTACGTTGATTCCAGATTTTACATTTGCACCGCTTTTTGTTGTTACGATAATAACACCACTCGCTCCTCGCGAACCATAAATTGCTGCCGAAGAGGCATCTTTTAAAACATCCATTCTAGAAATATCCTGCGGATTCAAAAAGTCAATATTATCAACTGGAACACCATCTACGATATATAATGGTGATGATCCAACTAATGAATTATTTCCTCTGATTACCACTTTGTATCCGTCTCCTGCACGTCCTGAAGCAGATGAAATCTGAACCCCTGGTGTACTTCCTTGAATTGCCTCTAATGGACTTGTAGTATTTCTTTCTGTAATAGTTGCAGCACTGATTGTACTAATAGATCCTGTTAAATCAGTTTTTTTAACAGAGCCATAACCAACCACAACAACTTCATTTAGAGAGTTGGATTGTTCTGCAAGACTTACGTTAATTTTAGATTTTCCGGCAATAGTAACTTCTTGCGTTTGAAAGCCTAAATAACTAATAACCAAAGTGGCTTTTGGATTAGTTACATTCATTTTAAAACTTCCTTCAAAATCTGTTGAAGTTCCGTTTTTAGTTCCTTTTTCCTGAATATTTACTCCAGGAAGTGATAGTCCCGCGGCATCGGTAATTTTTCCTTCAATTAGTACTGACTGTGCATTTGTTGTATTACACAGCAGTAAATTCAGGAAAAATAAAAATACAAAGCTGTATTTTTCTTTTTTCTTTGATAGTTTTTTAAAATTCATAGTCTGGTTTAAAGTTTGGTTAATTGATAGTGTTTAGTGTTTAATTGATTCTACTTTTTTCTCATTGATGTAGGTATTTATAAAATTTATGTTTTTTACGTTTTTTAATAAATAAACAGAATCTACTTTCTGAATTTTCACGTTTTTAAGGGTAATATTTTCCACTGGAGATGCTGCATATCCTTCTGCCCAAACGCTGTATTTGCCACCGTTTTTCACATTTACGTTTTCTAAACTTACATTTCTAATGGTTGGAATAAAATTCCCAGTCTGTGATCCGTATACATTATAAAACATGTTTAATTTTAAAACACATTCTTTAACAGTGCCGACTTCAAGATTTCTAACAAAAATATCTTCGATAATGCCGCCCCTTTTAGAGTTGGTTTTGATACGAATGGCGCGATCCAGATTGGGACTGTCCATTACACAATTTTCAACAAATACATTATTTACACCTGCAGAAATTTCGCTCCCAATAACAACACCGCCATGGCCGTCGATCATTTTACAGTTTTGCACAATTATATTTTTACTCGGAATTGCCACTCTTCTTCCATCGGCATCGCGGCCGGATTTTATTGCAATACAATCGTCGCCAGTATTAAAAGTGCAGTTTTTAATTACAATATTTTGAGAATACTCAGGATCACAGCCGTCATTATTAGGTCCATGGCTGTTAACCGTTACGCCATCAATAATCATGTTATTTGTCTTAATTGGATGCAAAATCCAAAAAGGAGAATTTATGATTGTAACATCTTTGATTAATGCGGTATTGCATTCAAAAAACTCAATGAAATTTGGACGAAGATATCTTCCTTCACCAAAAATGCGTTCGGCAACAGGAACTCCCTTTTCAGCCATATCGACCAATACTTCACGGTTTGTCGGATCATTTTGAGACGGAATCCCTTTTTTCCAGCCGTAATTTTTTCCGCCAGACCAAATCCACCAATTGGTGCTGTCAGCCTGGCCGTTTAAAGTACCTTTTCCAGTTACAGCAATATTGGTTTTGTTCTTTGCATAAATAAGAGGAGAGTAATTCATTACTTCTGTTCCCTCCCAAGAGGTATGAACGATTGGATAATCTTTAGGATTTAAACTAAAAAGAATCTCAGCGTGATCTTCTAAATGCAGGTTCACATTACTTTCTAAGTGTATAGCTCCAGTTAGATATTTCCCATTTGGAACCAAAACCTGCCCGCCTCCGTTTGCCGCACATTCTTTTATTGCTTTTTGAAAAGCTTCCGTATTAAGCGTTTTTCCATCTGCAACAGCACCAAAATCATTTATGTTGTATACTTTATCCAAAAAATGTGTTTGCGGAATACTTTTTAAAACCAAATCCATTTTTTTCCACGGATTCAATGCATTAGAAGAAACAGAAGAGGTTCTCTTTGCGCATGATACCGCCACTACAGTAAAAGCAGTTAAAAATACAATCCAATTAAATGTGAGGTTTTTAGGAGGAATCATTTAGTCGTATTTTCTTGTTTAAAGTCGAAAACGCAAGTAATTGTGTAATCGATTACACGAAAGTAGAAAAATTGTTCTAAGACACCAAATTAATTTAGAAAAAAATTATATATTTAATTTTTATTATAAAATATAATTACATTTAATTTAAAAAAACACATAATTTATTATCATTGTAAAATATAAAACGTTTTAGTTATTAATTATGGTAATCGATAACATTTTATATTGCGTAATAAAAAAAAATGTATTTTTGTCTAAAATAATCCGATAAAACTTTTTTTAATGAGTGAAAAAGTAACTATTTACGATATTGCTGAAAAACTAAATATCACTGCTGCAACAGTTTCTAGAGCACTAAATAACAATCCTAAAATTAAGGAGGCTACACGTGAACTGGTGATTAAAACCGCAGCGGCGATGAACTATAAGCAGAACAAATTGGCGCTGGCTTTAAAAAGTGGTCGAAGTAATAATATCGGAGTTATTGTACCGCGTATTGACAGCAATTTCTTTGCGTCTGTAATCAGGGGAATTGAAGAAGAACTTTATCCTCATGGCTATCAGGTTATTATCTGTCAAACACACGAAAGTATTAAGAGAGAGAATGAAAATCTTCATACGCTTGTAGATGCGCAGGTTGACGGAATTATGATGTCTGTAACTGGCGTTTCTGATGAAAATGACAGCGCTTTTAGAAATGTACTAGAAAAAAATGTACCACTGATATTTTTTGACAGGAGCAAACATATTGATGGTGTAAGCTCTGTCACTATTAACGACTTTAAAGGAGGTTATTTAGCCACGAAACATTTGATTGATGAAGGCTGTAGAAATATTGCTCACTTTTCTGGAGATCAATCGCTGGACATCTTTAAAAACCGTTTTTTAGGATATAAGCAAGCTTTACTGGATAACGGAATAGAGTTTAATGAAAAATATGTCATCTATACCAAAAGTGCTGTTGACGCGGGAAAAGAAGCTGTCGATAAACTTTTGCAATTAGAAACTCCTCCCGATGCTATATTTTCTTCGAGTGATTTTGCTGCATTAGGAGCTATTCAAGAATTAAAAGAGCGCAATATCAATATTCCAAACGATTTTTGTGTGGCTGGTTTTAGTAATGAGCCTTTTACAAAATTCATGGAATTATCTATCACATCTGTAGATCAGTCACCATTGGAAATGGGAAGAATGTCTGCCCGCGTTTTCTTAGAACAAGTCGATAAAACAGATACTATTAAAATCGAAAAAAAGGTGGTTCTTGCACCAGAATTACATATTCGTAAATCTTCTACCAAAACTAATTTTTAATTTTTTTCCCTATATAAGTTATATAAGCTCATTTTAGAATGGGCTTTTTTTATGCAGGCTTCGGAGAAGCAAAATATTTATAGGAAAGAATAAACATTCACAGCAGCTCCAGAGGAGCGACATAAATCTAGGCCGTAGAAAAATATGTCGCTCCTCTGGAGCTTCTTTTGTTTGTCATATTGTAATGCTATAAAAATTTTGCTCCACTGGAGCTTTCTCTACGGATAAACCTAACAAAAAAAAGACGCACTATATTGTGCGTCTTCTATATAAACCTTTGTCACTTTGCTCCTTAGTACCTTAGTACCTAAAAACTTAAAGCGAAACCCCTCTTTTCCAAGGAATAAAATCGTTTTGATTTAATATTGCAGCTTTAGTTTTAATGTTACCGCTGGCAACATCAATAATAAATTCTAACATTTCGTCGGCCATTTCATCAATTGATTTTTCTCCAGTGATAATTCCACCAGTATCAATATCGATAATATCAGACATTTTATTCGCTAACTGTGTGTTTGATGAAATTTTTACAACTGGCGCAATTGGGTTTCCTGTTGGAGTTCCTAAACCTGTTGTAAACAATACCATATTAGCTCCAGAACCTACCATTGCAGTTGTACATTCCACATCGTTTCCAGGAGTACATAACAATGTAAATCCTGCTTCATTAATATATTCTCCATAATCGTAAACTCCTACAATTGGTGAAGTTCCTCCTTTTTTAGCCGCACCAGCCGATTTCATTGCATCTGTAATTAAACCGTCTTTGATGTTTCCGGGTGACGGATTCATGTCAAATCCTGAACCTGCATCTACAACTGTTTTTTCGTACCATTGCATTAAATCTAAGAAACGTTTTCCATCTTTATCATCTACACAACGGTTTACTAATTCCTGTTCTACTCCGCATAATTCTGGAAATTCAGAAAGAATTGTAGTTCCTCCTAAAGCAACCAAATGATCCGATAACACTCCCAACGTTGGGTTTGCAGAAATTCCAGAAAATCCGTCAGATCCACCGCACTCTAAACCAATTCTTAATTTAGATAATGGAGCTGGTTGTCTCTTAATTTCGTTTGCCTTTTTAATAGCTTCAAAAGTATCTTTTACCACACTGCTCAACATCGTTTCAATTGTCCCGATAGACTGCTGATCGTAAATTAAAACAGGTTTTTTACTGTTTGGATTTATCGCATCTAAAGCTTCTTTAAAAATTGAAATTTGAAGATTCTGGCATCCTAAACTTAATACTGTTGCTCCAGCCACGTTTGGATTATTTACGTAACCAGCCAAAAGCTTCGCTAAACTGTGAGAATCTTGACGAATTCCACCGCATCCACCTTGATGTGTAATGAATTTAACTTCAATATTATTGAACAAGTTAGCATCGTTTGACGCTTCTTGATTTCCTGCTCCGCCAGTTTCTGATTTTACTAAAGAACGCAACAACAATTGATAATCATTTTCTTTAGGTTTCATCAACTCTTTCTCAAAGATATCTTTTAAGATTTCGATGTTTCTGTTTTCACAAAAAACTAATGGAAAAAATAACCATACATTTTCTGTTCCAACCTGTCCATCTTCTCTATGATAGCCCTGCCACGTTCTGTCTTTCCATTTATCAACATTTGGCGCATTCCAGCCAATAGTTTCTGTTTTACCAGTAACTTTATCACTTTCGTGTTTTACGTTTAAAGTAGAAAGCAATCCTCCTTTTTCGATTCTTGCACTAGCTTTTCCTACCAAAACACCGTACATAATGATTCTGTCTCCTACATTAAAAGGAACCATTGCAATCTTATGTTTCATTTTTACATCAGACTCAACAGTAATTGATTCTCCTTCAAAATCAATTACTTCGCCTGCTGTAAGATTTACTAAAGCTACCGCTACGTTATCAGTAGGATGAACTTTTATTAATTTTTTCTGCGTTGCCATAATTAACCTTTGTTCTTTGTTCTTTTTGTGTGTTTTTTATTTGATTCTTTCTTGAAACTTAGCGAAGCCAGCTTCAATACCATTTGCATCAATTTCTTCTAATGCAATTGTAATTGCTTTTGTTAATCCAGTGATTTCTGTTAAATCTTCATCCCAGAAATTTTTATTTTGTAATGTTAAACGAGCGATTTTCTCATAATCATCAGATTTCCAAAGTCCGTTAAAGAAAGTTGTAATATCTTCACCATCTTTAACCGGTAAACTTTCACCATTCCACGTTCCTTTGTAGAAACGAATTAAACTCGCTAATGAAAAAGTCAAATTAACAGGCAGTTTTTTGTTAGCCTTATAATATCCTAATAAACTAGGCAAAACTCTTACTTTGAATTTCGATACAGAATTTAATGCAATATCAGCAAGTGCATGTTTGATAAATGGATTTTTAAATCGGTCCATTACTTCCTCAGAATAGGCCGTAATTTCATTTTTGTCCATATCAAGAGTTTCACTAATTTCACTAATAACGCTGTTTACAAATTTTCCAGTAAAATCTCCGTTAACAGTTTCCATTACTAATTTATTACCATGTAAAAGTGAAAAAGGAACCATTGCCGTGTGCACACCGTTTAAAATACGAACTTTAATCATTTTAAAAGGACGTATATCATCAACGATTTTTACATTCAAGTCTGTTTTATGAAATGGCAATTTTGCTTTTAAATCATCTCCGCCCTCAATAGCCCAAAGGAAAAAAGGTTCAGCCGCAACAATTAAATTGTCCTCATAATCTAATTTATTATTGTATTCTTCAATTTCAGCTCTTGGATATCCAGGAACAATTCTGTCAACCAAAGTACTGTGATAGGTACAAGCATCTGATACCCAAGTTTTAAATGCATCTTCTAATTTCCATAAATCAACATATTGTAAAATATATTTTTTCAGTGTCTCAGAGTTATAATCAATTAATTCACAAGGAATTATTGTAACTCCTTTAGAAGCATCTCCATTAAAATGTTTAAATCTTTCATATAATAAAACCGTCAATTTTGCAGGAAATGACACTGGCGGCTGCATGTCTGGAGTATCACTTTCAATAAATTCAATTCCAGCTTCTGTAGTATTAGAAACAATAAACTGAAGTTCTTCTTCTTTGGCTAAAGCCAAATAATCTGCAAATTCAGTATAAGGGTTTATAGTTTTTACAATATTTGTAATTAACTCAATATCTTGTATTTTTTCACCTTTTTTAATTCCGTTCATAAATAAGGTATAAAGACCGTCCTGATCATTAATCATATTTACCATACCGTCTTTCAAAGGCTGAACTATTGCAATACCGGCATTAAAATCAACTTCTTTATTTAGTTTGTCAAAAGCATAATCAACAAAGGCTCTTAAAAAGTTACCCTCTCCAAATTGAACTACCTTAATTGGCTGTAACTTTTCTAATCCTGTATTTATTCTATTTAATTTTTTCATTTTAAATTTTCTTTAATGCGTTATAAATAACCATTTACAAACCTTATTTTTTTATTTCTGCCTTTTAAATTGTAAATGAAACATTACACCCGATTAGCAAAATAAAACCTGCTGTGAGGAATGGCGGGTAAAATTTTTCAAGCGTAATGTTCAATTACAATCTCTAAAAATCTAAAAAAAACTTATAAAATAAGGAGTTCGGCATGATTACCCCTTAATCTATTTTCTAATCTCTTTTATAATGTCAAGAACTTGACTGACTTTTGCAGTCAATCCGTCGAAGTCTTTATTTTCTAATATATCTTTTGAAATTAACTGCGAACCTAAACCAACGCAGGTTGCACCTGCATTTAACCATGAACTCAGACTTTCTTTAGTCGGGTAAACACCTCCTGTAGGCATGATGTTTGTCCACGGACACGGTCCTTTTATGGCTTTTATAAATTCTGGTCCGTAAATATCTGCTGGAAATAATTTTACAATTTCACAGCCTAATTCTTCTGCTCTCGCAATTTCTGTCAAAGTACCACAGCCAGGTGACCACAATACTTTTCTACGATTACAAGCGATAGCAATATCTTCTCTAAAAACTGGTGTTACAATAAAATTTGCACCTAAACTCATGTACAATGAAGCAGAAGCGGCATCTGTAATTGACCCCACTCCTAAGATCATTCCTGGAAGTTCTGCCAAAGCATATTTGTTTAAAGCGCCAAAAACTTCGTGTGCAAAATCACCTCTGCTGGTAAATTCCATTAATCGAGAACCACCGTCGTAACATGCTTTTAAAACTTTTTTACTCAATTCGATATCAGAATGAAAAAACAACGGAACCATACCGTTTTCTTTCATTTGCGAAGCGACTTCAATTCTTGAATATTTTGCCATTTTTATTTTTTTATCTTGATACTAATGCAGAGCCATCACCATCAATCATATTTTCAACTTCTTTCAATGTAACCAAGTTGTAATCGCCTGCAATGGTATGTTTTAAACAACATGCTGCAACTGCAAAATCTAATGCTCTTTGGTTATTATTTTGGTATTCCAGCAGACCATAAATTAGTCCGCCCATAAATGCATCGCCGCTTCCTACACGGTCGACTACTGGAGTAACTTCTTTTACAGCTGCACTGTGAATTGCTTTTCCGTCAAATAAAATTCCGCCGATTCTTTGGTGAGAAGCACTTACAGAATAACGAAGTGTCGTAGCAGCGATTTCAAGGTTCGGAATAAATTCGAACAATTTTGTATATAAATTTGGAAGCGTTTTCTCGTCTTGATAATTCGGATTTACTTTAGGAATTCCCAACATAAAATACGCAGTATCAATATCTCCTAAAATCACATTACTGTATTTTAGCATTTCGGGCATTACCTCGCTTGGCGTTTTACCATACTGCCAAAGTTTTGATCTGTAATTTAAATCACAGGAAATTTTAATTCCTAATTTATGCGCGACTTTAATTGCTTCTAAACAAGCTTCAGCTGCACTTTCTGAAATCGCTGGTGTTATACCACTCCAGTGAAACCATTCAGCTCCTTCCAACACTTTTTCCCAATCAACCAGTCCTTTTTCAATAGTTGACATGGCACTGTGTGCACGATCATAAACGACATTGCTTCCGCGTGTTCCTGCGCCAGTCTCTAAGAAATAGATTCCTAAACGCTCTCCTCCGTAAACAATGTTTTTAGATTCGACATTCATTTTTCTGATTTCTCTTAATGCAGAAAAACCAATTTCATTTTCTGGCAGCCTGGTAACAAATTCAGCATTAACTCCGTAATTTGCCAAAGAAACGCATACGTTAAATTCGCCGCCGCCATACGTAGCACCAAATGCTGTAGACTGCGAAAAACGCAAATGTCTTTCTGTCGATAAACGCAGCATAATTTCTCCAAATGCAACTACTCTACTCATATTATATTTTTTTTGCCACTCCCGATAGCTATCGGGATTGTGAACTTTGCGGTTAACTTTTAATTAAAATTTGAAATATTCTTTAGCGTTGTTGTATGAAATATCAGCAACTAATTTTCCAATCCATTCCATATCGTTTGGAAGTTCACCGCGTTTGATTTCATCTCCTAAAAGATTGCATAAAATACGTCTGAAATATTCGTGTCTTGGGAACGATAAGAAACTTCTAGAATCAGTAAGCATTCCAACAAAACAGCTGATTAATCCCATATTTGAAAGCGCGTTTAACTGCTTTGTCATTCCGTCTTTTTGATCTAAAAACCACCATCCTGAACCAAATTGTACTTTTCCGCGAACGCTTCCGTCATTGAAATTTCCAATCATCGTTGCCATAACTTCGTTATCAGCTGGATTTAGGTTGTAGATAATTGTTTTGGTCAATTTATCTTTGCTGTCTAGTGCATTTAAGAAAGCAGATAATTTTTGTGCCTGCGGATAATCTCCAATAGAATCCCATCCTGTGTCTGGACCTAAAATTCTGTGCATACGGGCATTATTGTTACGTAATGCACCTAAGTGAAACTGCTGTACCCATCCAAATTCATGATACGTTTCTGATAAGAAAATCAAAATTGCGCTTTGGAATTTCAAAGCTTCTTCCGGCGATAAAATTCTGTTTTCTCTTTTCTTCTTGAAAATTGCATTTACTTCATTTTCAGTAAATTCTTCAAAATCAATTTGATTTAAACCGTGGTCACTTAATTTACATCCGTTTGCATTAAAGAATTCAATTCTTTTTCTTAATGCGGTTTGTAAATCAGCATAAGTATTAATTGCAACTCCGGACACATCCCCTAATGTGTCCAGATATGCATTATAACCATCATTAGCAATTAAGATGGCTTTATCAGGTCTGAAAGCCGTACTCATTTTGATTCCAACTGAATTGTTTACGAATTTTTGGTGATATTCTAACGAATCAATTGGATCTTCTGTAGTACAAACTAATTCAGCGTTTACTTTTTTAAGAAGATTCTGTGTGCTGTAAGCTTGAGAATTTATTTTTTCTGAAGTTTCAATATAAATTTTCTCAGCCGATTTTTCATTCAGCAGATCATAAATATCAAAATAACGAGCTAATTCTAAATGTGTCCAGTGGTACAAAGGATTACGCATCGTATATGGAACTGTTTTTGCCCAGTTTAAGAACTTATCTTTATCTGAACCATTTCCTGTTACAAACTGCTCATTAATTCCTAATGTACGCATTGCACGCCATTTGTAATGATCGCCATTGATCCATACATTTGTTATATTATCAAAAATCTTATCTTCTGCAATAAACTGTGGATTAAGATGATTGTGATAATCAATAATTGGCTGATTTTTAGAATAATTATGATATAACTCTTCAGCGTATTTATTTTCTAATAAAAAATTGTCATGTATGAATGTATTTGCGCTCATGTCTTTTAAAATATAATTTGAGAATTATTCTTCGTTTGAAGGTTTTCCAATTGTAGCAAGGATTCCACCGTCAACATATAAAATGTGACCGTTTACAAAATCACTCGCTTTTGATGATAAAAATATTGCTGCTCCGGCTAAATCGCTTGGATCTCCCCATTTTGCCGCTGGAGTTCTACTAATAATAAAATCGTTAAACGGATGCCCGTCAACTCTAATTGGTTTTGTTTGTTCTGTTGCAAAATATCCTGGTCCGATTCCGTTGATCTGAACATTGTATTTTGCCCATTCTGTAGCCATATTTTTAGTCAGCATTTTTAAACCGCCTTTTGCAGCTGCGTAAGCAGAAACTGTGCTACGTCCTAATTCACTCATCATTGAGCAAATGTTGATTATTTTTCCTTGTCTTCTTTCGATCATTCCTTTTGCAACATGCTTAGAAACGATAAACGGACTTACTAAATCAATATCAACTACTTCTCTAAAATCTGAAACTTCCATATCTAACAACGGAATTCTTTTGATGATTCCAGCATTGTTGATTAGGATATCGATTGGTCCTACTTCGCTTTGGATTTTCTCAACTGCAGCTTTTACTTCTTGTTCATCTGTTACATTAAATTTGTAACCCACAGCATTAATTCCTTCTTTTTGAAGTTCAGCTACGGCGTCATCAATTTTTTGCTGAGATGAATTTCCGTTCACTACAATTGTAGCCCCGGCTTCTCCAAGTCCTTTTGCCATTGCCATTCCCAGTCCGTGCGTACTTCCTGTAATAAGGGCAACTTTTCCTTTTATATCAAATAAGTTTGTCATATTCTTATCTTAAATCTGTGATTTTACAAACATCCATATCTCCGTAATCTAAGTTTTCACCTGCCATTCCCCAAATAAAAGTATAATTACTGGTTCCTGAACCTGAGTGAATAGACCAAGGCGGCGAAATTACTGCCTGATGGTTGTTCATCCAGATATGTCTTGTTTCTTGAGGCTGTCCCATGAAGTGACAAACAGCCTGATCTTGTGGAATATCTAAATAAAAATAAACTTCCATTCTACGGTCATGAACGTGAGCCGGCATTGTATTCCAAACACTTCCCGGTTTTAATTCTGTCATTCCCATTTGCAATTGGCATGTTGTAACAACACTTCCAATAATCATTTGGTTTACAGTACGGTGGTTAGCTGTTTCCATTGTTCCTAACTGCAGCTTATTCGCTTCCGCTAAACTTACTTTTTTAGTTGGGTAATTGGTATGAGCTGGAGCTGAATTCAGATAGAATTTAGCAGGACTACCTGCATCATCACTTTTGAAGATTACTTCCTTATTACCGCTTCCAATGTAAAGTGCATCTTTAAAACCTAATTCATAAGTTGTTCCTTCCACTACAACAGAACCGCTTCCTCCTACATTAATAATTCCAAGTTCTCTTCTTTCTAAAAAATAAGGCGCTTTAAGCGGATCGATAGTTTCTAAAACCAAATCTCCTTTTACCGGAACTGCAGAACCTGCAATATATCTGTCGTAATGAGAATAAACCAATACCACTTCATCTTCCTGCATTAGGTCATCAATTAAGAATTCTTCTCTTAATTGTTGTGTATCATATTTTTTTACAGCTTCTGGGCTTGACGCGTATCTTGAACTATATTTTGTCATAATTTCTATTTAATGTAATCGATTGCACAAAATTAATTTTTTATATTGAAAAACCATAATTCAAACCAAAATTTATTTCACTGCCGATCATTTTTTCTTTACAATTCTACTTTTTTCATTCTCGGAACTAGAATATGCATAATCAGCCAAGCCAATAAATATGAAGCTCCGCAGATACAGAACATAATGAAATATCCTGTTTCGATTTTACCCAATTTAGTATAGTACACAAACATGTTTTTCTGTACTACTAAAGTCAACAATATACCGCCAAGCGCTCCAAACATTCCTCCCATTCCTGTAACCGATGCCGTTGCCTTTTTTGGAAACATATCTGAAACAGTCGTAAAGATATTGGCGCTCCAGGCCTGATGTGCTGAAACCGCCAGACCAATAACCAATATGGCAAACCACATATTTATTGTTCCTAAATATTGTGAAAACAAAACGGGAAGAACGGCAAATGCATAAATGAGCATACTTGTTTTACGAGCTTTGTAAGCAGGCCAATTATTGTTTATTAATTTTAACGGAAGCCAGCCTCCGCCAATACTTCCAACACTTCCTATCATGTATACCAGCGCGCAAGGCCAGATAATTTCTGTTGCTGTAAGTTTGTACTCTTTCATCAAAAAATCTGGAAGCCAGAAGAGATAAAACCACCAAACTGGATCTGTCAATAATTTACCAATTGCAAAAGCCCAAGTCTGGCGAAACGACAACAATTTAATCCACGAAACTTTTTCTTTTGATTCTTCTTCTACTTCTTCTAATTTGTCAGAAGTAATATATTCTAATTCTGCCTGAGACAGACGTTTTTGCTTTTGTGGGACTTCATAAAACAAAAACCATAAAATCAGCCAGATAAAACCAACTATTCCTGTTATGATAAAAGCCCACTGCCATCCGTATTTTTCTGCAATATGAGGAACAGTTAAAGGTACGATTATAGCTCCAATATTACTTCCTGAATTAAAAATCCCTGTTGCTAAAGCTCTCTCTTTCTGCGGAAACCATTCAGCTGTTGCTTTTATCGCTGCCGGAAAGTTTCCTGCCTCTGTTACTCCTAAAAACACACGTGCAATTAAAAACCCTCCTGTTCCTGTTGCCAGCGCATGTCCAATTGCCGTTAAACTCCACAATCCAGTTGCAATTGCATAACCTAATTTTGTTCCTAACTTATCAATAATTCCACCTGCAACCAGCATTCCCAAAGCATAAGCTATTTTAAAAGCCAATTCGATATTTGAATAATCAATTACTTCCTGCTCTGGTGTCCAGTGAAAAGCTTCTGCTAAAAAAGGCCGAAGGTAACTTATTACATTTCTATCCAGATAATTGACAGTTGTAGCAAAAAACACTAAACTGCAAATAGTCCAACGGTATTTTCCTATTGCTGCATTAGCTTGGTTCATGATGTGGTTTTGGTTTAAGTTGGTTAGTTAGTTTTGAGAAATCTTGGTTAGAGATTTGTAATTGGTCTGTATTTCGGAACTAGTGTTTTCATCACAATCCAGCCAGTTAAATAACAAACGGCACAGATAGAAAATATAATAAAATATCCAGCTTCAATTCCTTTAAATCCCATGAAAACCATATTTGTTTCTTTAGCATGATCAAACAAAACTCCTGATCCTTTATTGATTAATGTCGAACCAATTCCACCTGCTAAACCTCCAATTCCCGTAATGGTGGCAATTGCTTTTTTAGGAAACATATCTCCAACCGTAGTAAAGATATTTGCCGACCAAGATTGGTGTGCAGCACCAGCGATTCCGATAATGATGACGGGAATCCAGTAACTAATATATCCTAAAGGTTGTGCAATTAGTGCTAACAATGGGAAAAACGCAAAAATCAACATCGCTCTCATTCTTCCTTCGTATGGATTCATTCCTTTTTTCTCTACGAAATAAGTTGGAAGCCATCCGCCGATAATTGACAATAAAGTAATCATATATAAAACAAACAATGGTAATGCGGCTTGAGTAGAATCCATTCCGTAAACAGAACTTAAATAAGCTGGTGTCCAGAATAAAAAGAACCACCAAACACCATCTGTCATGAATTTTCCGAATGCAAATGCCCAAGTTTGTTTGTATTTAAAACACTCTAGTAGAGAAACTTTTGTAGTTGTTTCGGGAACATAACCCACTAATTTACTATCAGCGATGTCATCTTGCTGAATATAAGCTAACTCATCTGCTGTTACTTTTGAATGTCTTTCTGGTTTATCGTACATAAACATCCAGAATCCCATCCAGACAAATCCTAAAGCTCCAATGATAATAAATGACATTTCCCAGCCAAATGATTTTGCAATAAACGGAATTGTAATTGGCGCCGCTAAAGCTCCAACTGTTGCTCCAGCATTGAAAATACTAGTTGCAAAAGCTCTATCTTTTTTAGGAAAATATTCTGCTGTAGTTTTAATTGCTGCCGGAAAGTTTCCAGCTTCTCCAACTGCCAAAACAAAACGTGCGAAAATAAAAAGAGCCACACTTACATTAATTACCAAGGCCGTATCGCTAACAGTGCTGATTATTTCTTTTGAACCGTGAAATCCTACAAACCATTCGCCTGTAATAATTCCTGAAGTTGCAATTCCGCAAAATGCATGAAGACAAGCCCCTACAGACCAAATCCCTATTGCCCAAAGAAATCCTTTTTTAGTATCTAACCAGTCTACAAATCTTCCTGCAAAGAGTAACGAAACTGCATAAAAAATAGAGAATAATGCTGTAATATTTCCGTAATCATTATTTGTCCAATGAAATTCTGGTGCAATAAAATCGCTCCAAGTCAGCGAAAGAACCTGTCTGTCCAGATAATTAATTGTAGTTGCAAAAAACAACAATGCACAAATACTCCAACGGTATTTTCCTGTAGATTTGACATTCTCATTCACGGCAACAGTTTCGGTTTGATTCATAGTAAGTGGGTATTATAGTTTTGTAATTTTTGGTAATCTCAGCATTTACTTCTATTTAAAAATGTTAAAATCAATATTTTAACAATCAATGAAATAAATAATGTAATCGATTGCACAAATATAGTTTTTAATCTCTACAATCCAAATAAATTGTATAAAAAATTATTTTAACTATTTAAATAAACATATTACATAAAAAAAAGAATACAAAATTACACATTAAACAATATATTTGTTAAAAACCAAGAGGTGAAATTCATCCTTTTTATGGGGTAAAATTGTCCTGAAATTTATGTTTCTAGAATCAATTTTATTCTAATTTTACTTTTAGAATAAACGGTTACTTTTTTTACAACAAAAGTTAATAAATATTTAAAAATCAAATAATTACCAAACAAATTGAAAAATAAAAAAACACAACCATTACGAGGAATTGCTTTGGGTTTGCTATTGCTTTGTGGAATATTTTCCAGCAGTGCACAGAATCAGGTAATTCCGTTATGGAATAAAATTCCAGACGAGATAAAAGCAGCAGATTATAAGGAAAAAGAAAGTATTACTGACGGAAAACTGCAAAGTACAACTCAGGTTACCATTCCTACCTTAAGCATTTTTCTTCCTAAAGATGCAAAACCCAATCAAACTGCTGTAATCATTTGTCCCGGCGGAGGTTATATGCATTTAGCTTTTGATAAAGAAGGAACAAAAGTAGCCGAATGGTTCAACAGCTTGGGAATTGTGGCTTTTGTATTGAAATACCGTCTTCCGAACGATTTGATTATGAAGAATAAAATTGTTGGTCCGTTACAAGATGCCCAAGAGGCAGTTCGTTATGTAAGACAAAATGCAGCAAAATTAAATATTGATCCGAATAAGATCGGAATTTTAGGTTTTTCTGCGGGTGGTCATTTGGCTTCAACTCTATCTACTCATTATGATGATAAAGTTTACGAATCTACATATAAAGTTAGTGCACGCCCCGATTTTTCTATTTTAATGTATCCTGTAATTTCAATGGAAAATCAAATTACGCATAAAGGTTCGCAGACTAATTTACTGGGCAATAATCCGTCACAAGATTTAATTGATTCTTATTCAAATGAAAAGAAAGTTACGTCTCAAACGCCTCCAGCATTCTTAATCCATGCGACAGATGATACAGTTGTTATACCAGAAAACAGTATTAATTATTATTTGGCACTTAAAAAGAACGGAGTTAAAGCGGAGTTACATTTATATGAAAAAGGCGGCCACGGTTTTGGATTAGGAGTAAATGACACTAGTAAATTCTGGACAAGAGATTGTGTAGAATGGCTTAAAGCCAATGGTTATAACTAAAAATAAAAAAGGCAAAACTTTTACAAGTTTTGCCTTTTGATCAAAAAAAAAANTGCGTTTCTTTTCAATTTCGGAGCAGGAATTGCTTTACTGGCTGTTTTTGGTTTCGATGCAGGTGTTTTCTTTTTGCCAAATTTTTGTTTTCCCCACCAAATAATAAATCCGGTAATAGGTAAACTGGCAGAAATTAAACTAGCGAGAAACGCAATAATTTTACCTGTCAAACCAAGAACGCTTCCTACGTGAATATCATAATTCATTCTTCGGATTTTATCTGGAATATTGGCTTCCATATATTTCCCCGAGAAAGGTGTTTTAATAGAAATCTCTTTCAAAGTCTGCTGATCAAAACTATAGCGGTCCATATTATAAAAAGTATGTCTCTGCTTGTAAACAAATGCACCAATAGGATCTGCAGGTTTAGAAGGAATACTTATCATGATTCCCGCTGCCTGAGGGTTTTCTTTTTTAATATTCAATAATACTTTATCGGCCGTTGTAATATTAAATGCCTTAATATTAGTTGTATCAGATTTTGGTGATTCGCGATTTTCTGTCAATGGTGTTCCACCTGAAGTTACCCAGTACAACGATTTGCTCCACCAGCCAAAACTCCACACTAAACCGGTTACGGAAATAAAAAACAGAAAAATACAGCTGTAAAATCCGAATACATTGTGTAAATCGTAATTGACGCGCTTAAAACTTGCGTCCCATTTTATTTTAAAACTTTTATCTATAATTGATTTTATCCATTTTGTAGGCCACCACAAAACAATTCCAGAAATTAAAAGAAAAACAAAAATCAGAACCGCAACTCCTACAATTGGGCGTCCTATATCATACGGAAGCCATAATGCACGATGACCGTTTAAAATCCATCTGAAAAAATCTGGCGATTCTCCTCTAGAAAAGGTTTTAACATTCAGTATTTCCCCAGTATAAGGATTCATATAAACACTTATAAAAGTCCCGCTTCTTCTTCCGCCTTTTCCTTTTTTACCTTTTTCTTTTCCTTTTTCATTCGGCTGCGCTTTTAAGTCCGACTTTGCTTTTACACTTTCATTTTTAGCAAAGTTTTTTCTCTTATCGTCTCGTTTGCGTTCACCTCTTTCTCTCTCGCTTTTGCTGCCTTCTTCTTTTTTCTCCACAAAATAACCTACAATAGCTGCTTCGTCTTTTTCGCCAAAAGTAACGCTGGCTGCATGTTTGTCTTTCATTTTCTTATCTGCAATTGTAACCAATTGAGATGGAAGCATAAATGCCTTTTCCTGTGGTTTTACAAAACGCCAGTCTTCAATAAAATCTTTAATTTCATTTTCGAAAACATATATACAGCCCGTAAGACTGACAATCACTACAATAATTCCAGATGCCAGGCCAAGCCACAAATGGAGCCAGGCCATAACACGCTTAAAAAGCGATTTTTTACTTTTTTTCTTAGTATTGGGTTTTGGTTTTGAAGAAGAAAACATAATTGGATAGATAAATAGGATAAATAAAAAAACCGCAAGTCCTCATAAAAAAGAAGGACTTACGGTAAAAAAATATTAGTATTTTAATTTCTGAATTGCAGTAATTTGTCCGCCTTCAACTTTCATTCCTTTTGTAGCAACAGCTGTTGAGCCGTTGATAGAATAAATCCAGTTTCCATCAGGAGTGTTGATACCAACAATTGCAGAATTTCCGTCTTCAGAAGTAATATTATAACGGCTTGTAACAGAAGTTAATGTTGCAGGAGCATTTGTAACCCATGTAAATGTCTGGTTGTACACATCGGCAATAGCCATTCTAACTGCACCATTGTTTTTTCCAACATTTCCGTACATTAACAATAAGAATTTACCTTTTGAAATGTAAGAGGTAGAAGAAATTTTATATCCTCCAGATTTTTCCTGAACGTTGAAGAAATAAGACTTATCAAATTCTGTAGTTCCTTTTTTGATTTTTACAACCGCAGAAGGTTTTGTAGAAGTCAAAACAGCATTACTTGTAGCAATAGCTCCAGAGAACCCGTAAGCATCTCCATTTTCGTCTTGGAATAATCCGTTTGTAAAATAAGCTCCTAAGTAACTTGTACGGTTATCTTTGATTACTTTTTCTAATTTAAGTTCTGGATAGTTGTAAACTGCTACCCAAGTACTATCTGGATTTACAGTTCCGAAATTATCTACTCCATCACCTTTAATACTCATATATGGCATATAAACTTTGTCTCCAACCTGAGTTGCCCAAGTAAAGAAAGCTCTTTCACCGTTTCCTGCCAATTTCTTAGTATCCTGCTGTGCTTCACCAATAATAAGTGATTTTTCAGCATCAATCTTGTACATCGAAGCAATTGAAGCACCACTTCTTGGAACCTTAATTGTTAGGATATCTTTGTTTACAGCAGCAAATACGTGTACAGTTTCTGCCTGGAAATCAGATTTCTTCACTAATTTTCCTTCAGCATTTAAATTGTAAGTTGTTACAGCTCCAGGATTTCCTTGTCCGTAAAGTAAACTGAAAAAGTTATTTTGTGCTGTAATATAGTAACGGTACGTTCCGTCTTGTTCCAATCCGTTTCCAGTAGTTGTGATAGATCCTGTAGTGACATCGTCTGCAGTTAGTAAATAATCTGCAATTCCTGCTGCTCCTGTTGTTGCAGTAATAATATATTTAGTTTTTCCAGTATCTGTCCCTCCACCTGTTGTGTCGCCTGGTTTATCTGAATCACTGCTGCAAGAAAAAGCTGTAAAAGCTAATACAGCTGATAATAACGCTAATTTGGTACTTTTTTTCATTGTAATATGTGTTTGTATTAAATTAATTATTTGATTTACTGAAGTAATATCTAAGTTTGATGTAAAAAGCTCTACTTGGTTTTTGCAATGAAAAGTTGTCGTAGAGTTTATTATCTAAGAAGTTTTTACATTCAAAAGCAATATTATATTTTCCGTTAGCAAGCGTATAAACTGCATTCAAATCATGGCTGAACTGTTGCGGAATTTCTAATTTACTATCCTTGCTTCCCATACTTGGCCAAGACAAATAGTAAGTATGGACATATAGTAAATTGTAGCCAACGGATAAATTGTTTCCTTTTTTCCATAGATTATTGAAGAATACTGTTGCATCGGCATTTCCGAAAAGGAATGGCATATTTGGAATTCTGTCTTTGTAAAATGGAGAAACATAATTTTGATTTGGCTCATATTCAGTCATATTTCTAATATTCTGATACGTGGCATTAAATCCAGCCGTAAACCTGTTGCTGTACGAATATCTAACCTCCCCATCAATACCATAATTGGTTACTTTACCTTGGTTTACATTGGTATTCATGGTTTGATTATTATTCAAAGTAGGACGAATAAAATCTGTTGCATTTCTATGTAAAAGATTCACATCAAATGACAGCGCATTTTTTACATTAAAACTCGTTTGATAACTTGCACCAATATTAAAATTGTTACTAGTTTCTGGTTTTAAAGCCAGATTTCCTTCTAAATTATCATTTACATTTCCAAAGATTTCTTCAGGAGTTGGAAGTCTGTAACTCTTCTCAAAAGAAGCTTTTACCTGAAGATTACGCTTTATGTAATAACTCGTCGCGGCACCATAGCCTGTTGTAGAAGTATTATCAACATATTTTTGATAAGCAATATCGCCCGCATTTCCAGAAGGATTGTAACTTCTTGAATAAGTAGTTTTTAATGAGTAATCTTTTAAGAATAAAGAAGTACTCCACTTTTCATTATAATCCAGTTTATACCCTAAACCTAAAACATTTTTTTGTGTCTTTTTAGGCTGTTTGTACACCAAAGATTCAGGAACTAGTTCGTCACTTTCTTTACGGTCAAAAGTATTAAAAGTGTTATTGATCATAAATGAATGTCTTTCATTCAGCGTATAAGTTGCATTTGCTGTCGCTACACCATTATTGTTATAAAATTTACGAAGTGTACGGCTTCTTTCTCCACCAGTACCTTCATATTGTTTATAATCTCCAAACCAATTGTATCTTCTAAAAACGGTATCTACATTTTGTTCGAATCCAAAATTGTAATTACCCGTAACATTAACATTAAGACCTTTGGTAAATAAATCTTTAACCTGATATTTTAAAGTCGGCATAACAATACTTCCTCTTCTGTAGATTTCTCCAAAAACGCTAACCATTCTTGCACCAGTTTGAATATCAGCTTTATTTTCTCCTCCAGTAAAACCAATCATTAATTTATCGGCATATTTTTTTCCTGTTACTCCAATATTTACAATTACGGTTTCATTGCGGTATTTATCATGAAAACGTCTTACGCGCTGATTGGGGAAATAAGCTCCCGTATTTAAATCGGCAACGTCTACGTTGACCCAATAATTATTGTCTGAATAGTTTTGAAAAGCATTGATTTCTGTTGTGAATCCGCTTTTTGCCGTATAGCCTGCGTTGATACTAGAACGATGCGTATTAAAAGATCCGAAAGAATAAGAAGCATCTACAAAAGTTCTTGGCTTGCTGTTAGTCACAATATTAATTGCACCTCCAAGAGCATCTCCGCCCAGCCAAATTGGTACAACTCCTTTGTAAACTTCGACACGATCGGCAAGATTGATTGGAATATTATTCATTTGAAATGAAGAACCAAAATTATCCATTGGCACTCCGTCAATAAAAACTTTGATCTGATTACCCGAAAATCCGTTTATAGAAAGTTCCGATCTCGAACCAACTCCTCCTGCTTCGCGATTACGAACTCCAGAAACACGATCTAAGGCATGAGACAGATCCAATGTTGAATTGTGTAATTTTTTAGCATCAATTGCTGTTACGCTGTAAGCTTGTTTATTTACTTTTTCGGTTGGTGTTCTTCCAAGTACGGTTACGCTTTCTAACTCTTGTAATTCACTTTCTAACTGAACTGGAATATTTATGCTGACATCTGAAACTTCTATACTTTTTTTAAAGCTTGAAAACCCGATTGCAGAAATTTTTAATGTGTGTTTTCCCGGCTTAACATTATTAAAAATGAACTTCCCGTTTTCATCTGAAATCATACTTAAACCCGTTTTTTCTATAACTATTGTGGCAAATGGAATTGTTTGCCCAGATTTTTCAACAACTTGTCCAGATACGGTAACAGCTTGATTTTGCTGGGAAAATGATAAGAACGAAAAGAAGAAAAATGAAATAAAAAATAAAAATTTTTGAGTTGACATATCTTTAATTAGACTAATTATAAATAACTTTGTCGCAAAAGTACCATCAACAACCTGAAAAAAGATAGGGAAAAACGGATTATTATTTTGTAAAAACGGATTAAATTTTGAAAATCAAAGCCACACTTTTAACACCAGAAACGCCACTAATTAAAATTCAAATTGGAGATAAATATTGTCCAAAAAGCATTTTAACAGAGGAGAATATCAATATAGAAAACAACACTTCAGAGAAAATTAGCAGC
Organism: Flavobacterium sp. Root935; assembly: GCF_001429295.1. Taxonomy (GTDB): domain Bacteria; phylum Bacteroidota; class Bacteroidia; order Flavobacteriales; family Flavobacteriaceae; genus Flavobacterium. Next base: position 319,709 of record NZ_LMJL01000008.1, read on the forward strand.
CGGCATTTAATTACAGAAGGCTTAGTTATACTCGATACCCAAATGTATTATTCGAGCTCAAAAACAGTCATTTTTGAAATAGATGAAGAATCTGTTATTATGAATTTTATTTACAGCAGCAATGTAGAAACTCAAATAGACCAGTTAGAAGGCGAAAAGTTTTCTAAAGAAAATACACACAATATTTTTTATACCAGTAATTTTAAAGCTTCATTTACAATTCCACCTTTTAAACAAATAAATTACTTGTCTATTATTTTATCGAAGGAGTTTTATTACAATATCATTAATGAAGATTGGCAGCTACATGAAAAATTTTCAAAAAACATTCTTAGAAAAGAATCCAGTTATTTAAACTCAAAATATCTTCCTTTTTCACCTGCAATTCAATGGGTTACACACGAAATAAAGAATTGTACGCGTCAAGGTGCACTCAAGAGAATTTATATTGAAAGCAAAATTAAAGAACTTCTAATTCACCAGCTCGAAGCAATAATTACCAAACCTCCATTAAAAGAAAAAATTGACGAAGAAGAATACAACAAACTTTTAGAAGCAAAAAAAATACTAGACAACGATTATCGAAACACACCTACCCTGCCAGAACTTTCACGACTTATTTCGCTAAACGAATTCAAATTAAAAAAAGGTTTTAAAGCTTGTTTTGGCACAACTGTCAAAAGCTATATCATTAAACTTAGAATGGAACATGCGAAAGAGTTATTTCAAAGTAAAACAGCAACAGTAAGCGAAGCTGCTTACAAATGCGGCTATAAAGATGTCTCTCATTTTTCGGCTGCATTTAAAAGCTATTATGGCTTTTCTCCACAAAAATTTAAAATCAATACCGACATTATTCAATTTTGGTTAATTGGTTTTTCATTTTTGTGGTAAAAAAAAGGGTCTTAAAATTATGTCCGTCGACTTAATCTTAAAACCCTTAAAAATTCGACATTAATGTATATTGCAAACTTATATACAAAACCCACGATCAAATGAATCTGTCAATTAAATTCTAAAAACGTTTCTCCAAAAACAGTTTTTTATAAAAATTCTAAATGACATCTAAAAAGGTAAAGAGTGCCACTGTTTCAAATTTCTATATGTCAAAGTTATAATTCACAAAAGCAATTACCTTACGGTTTTCCTCATATTGAGAAAAAGCTAGGCGCTTCTTATCAATAAAACAAACTAACAAACTGTTTATCAATAAAATAAATTTTAAAGTTTAACATTTTTTTTACACAACTCAAACTCATCTTCTTTTTTAAAATTGTGAAATCATACTTTAAAACACTTTCTTGTCCTAGATTAAGAGCTGTTTTTTTCTTCTTAAATTATCTTTGTAATGCAAATTATAAGTTCAATCAAAAACTGAAATCAAAAAGAGAAAAGGTATGAAAGCCTTAATTTTTTTTCTTGTTCTAGATTAAGTTGAAGCAAGATAAGAACCAATAAATTTGCAAAGTAAATTACAAGTTCTGTCAAAAACTGAAATCGAAAACAAAGAGAAAATATTTGAAACATAAAATCTTTTCTTGTTCTAGATTAAGTCGAAACAAAAACGAAAGAAATAAATTTAGAAGTTCTGCCCAAACTAATTTTTTAAGTAAAAAAAACTTAGAACCTTAGCCACTCAGAATCTCAGAAACTTAAAAAAATGAAAACACTTGAATTCTTATTACTCGGAAAAAATGAAGCAATTCTGGCCATTTTACTTCGCCTTGTAAATGCTTATGAAGATTGGAACGCTGTTTCTTTCAACAATGAGAAAGAGGCTCAAGAATATTTTCAGAATCACAAAATCGATGTTGTTCTATTGAGTTCCGGAATCGAAGATCATATCGAAAAAGAATTTACTTCATTTTGTTTAAAACATCAGCCAGATGTAGAAGTAATTGAACATTTTGGTGGAGGAAGCGGTTTACTAAAATCTGAAATTCTCCACAGATTACATCTAAAAGGAAAAATTTAGGTGCCAGAATCTTCCTTTTAAAATTCATTAAAGCTTTAAAATAATTCATTCACGAAATATCCAATTTGATTGACGATATATCGTTAGGATAACTATTGCCTTTTCTGAAACACCTTTTAAAATCAATACATTACAAACAAGGCATTTAATTTGAATGCAAAACACTGAAAATCAAATACTAAATAATTTTTAAAAACCATTTATTCACAACAAAATCAAATTATCATGAAAAAATTAATCCTTACCGCAGTTTTATTATTAGTTACATTTATCGGATTCGCTCAAAAGCCAAGTCCAGCATTATTAGATCCAACAAACCATACATTGGTACTGGTAGATTATGAAAGCCAAATGGCATTTGCAGTAAGCAACATTCCAATCGATCAACTTAGAAACAATACAGCCCTTGTTGCTGGAGCATCAAAAATATTCAAAGTGCCAAGTATCGTAACAACAGTTGCAGAAAAATCATTCAGCGGACCTGTTTTTAGAGAAATCGAAGAATTCTACCCGCAAAAAACTTCAAATTATATTGATCGTACCACAATGAACACTTGGGAGGATGCTCCTGCACGTAAAGCAATTATTGCAACAGGTAAAAAGAAAATTGTTTTTGGCGGATTATGGACAAGTGTTTGTATCGTTGGGCCAGCATTATCAGCAATCAACGAGGGCTATGATGTTTATGTAATTACAGATGCAAGCGGAGACGTTTCTAAAGAAGCGCACGAAATGGCCGTAACACGTATGGTTCAAGCTGGCGCTCACCCAATAACTTCATTACAGTATTTATTAGAATTGCAACGCGATTGGGGTCGTCAGGAAACTTATGTACCTGTAACAGATTTAGTTAAAAAATACGGTGGTGCTTATGGTGTAGGCGTACAATATGCTCACGAAATGTTGAAACACTAATTTTATTTTAAATTAAAAATTGAGAATTAAAAATTAAAAGATATTTAAAATCTATAGTTTATTTTTCCACGAAGATGAGCTGAAATTTAATTTTTAATTCTCAATTTTTAATTAAAACCCACTCTCCAAAACCACTTAAATACCACAACCATGAAACTCATTTCTAAAATAACAGCCCTTCTTTTAATCATTTCTCTTCCCATTTTCGGGCAAAACAAAAAAGCCACACTAATTGTTCATCATGCAGTAATTCACACTCTGGACAATAAAAACACAATCGTTGAAGCGATGGCTGTTGCTGATGGAAAAATTCTTAAAACGGGAAAAAACAGTGAAATATTAAAGTTAAAAGATAAAGCAACAACAATAATCGATGCCAAAGGAAAAGTAATTATTCCTGGAATATTTGATTCTCACATGCACATTATCCGTGGCGGAAGATTCTACAATACCGAATTACGCTGGGACGGAGTGCGATCTTTAAAAAGAGCGTTAGCCATGCTGAAAGAACAAGCACAAAGAACTCCAAAAGGACAATGGGTGCGAGTTGTAGGCGGATGGAATGCTTACCAGTTCGAAGAAAAAAGACTGCCAACTTTGGCCGAAATTAACGAAGCAAGCGGCGATGTTCCGACATTTGTACTGCATTTATATGGACACGCTTATTTAAACAAAGCAGGTTTAGAAGCATTAAAAATTGATTCTAATACGCCAAATCCAAATGCGGGATTAATTGAAAAAGATGCTAACGGAAATCCAACCGGATTATTAATTGCTGAGCCGAATGCTTTTATCCTCTACTCTACTCTTGCCAAACTTCCAGAATTAACTCAGGATGAAAAATTTAATTCGACTAAGCAATTTATGACCGAAATGAATCGTCTTGGCGTAACCGCTATTATGGATGCAGGAGGCGGATTTCAAAATTTTCCAGACGATTACGGCGTAACAAACGGTTTATGCAAAGACAGTGATTTGACCATCAGAATGCCTTATTATTTGTTTGCACAAAAAGCAGGAAGCGAATTAAACGATTACACCAAATGGATTAATACTGTTGAAATTGGTGAAGGCTGTGATGACGATCATCATTCGGACAAAGTAGAATATCACGTTCAGGGCGCCGGAGAAAACTTGGTTATGAGTGCAGGAGATTTTGAAAACTTCGACAAACCAAGACCTGAATTAAGCCCAGCGATGGAAGGACAATTGAAAGAAGTTTTATCATTATTAGTAAAAAACAAATGGCCATTTAGAATACATGCGACTTACAACGAAAGCATTACAAGATTTTTAAATGTCATCGAAGACATTAACAAGGAAACTCCTTTAAACGGCCTTTTATGGTTCTTTGATCATGGAGAAACGGTTTCTGTAGAAAATTTAAAACGAATAAAAGCCTTAAATGGCGGATTAGCAATTCAGCACAGAATGGCGTATCAAGGAGAAAGCTTCATTAAAAGATATGGCAAAACCGCTGCTGCAAATACAGTTCCGCTTAAGAAAATTTTAGAATTGGGAATAAAAGTAGGAATGGGAACTGACGGAACCCGTGTGGCAAGTTACAATCCGTGGGTTGGTTTATACTGGTTAACTACTGGTAAAACACTTGGCGGTTTAAAATATATGAATGACGAAAATATCGTAGACAGAACAACCGCTTTAAAATTATTTACTTACGGAAGTGCCGAATTAATCAATATCGAAAAAGACCGAGGCATGCTGACTGCAGATAAACTAGCCGATTTTGCGATTCTTTCTGACGATTATTTTTCAACTTCTGAAGAAAAAATCCTTAACATCGAATCCAAACTAACAGTCGTTAACGGAAAAATAGTATATGCCGATAATGACTTTAGAACCTTTGCCAAACAAACCCCAAAAGCAATTCCAGACTGGAGTCCGGTAAATTACTTTGGAGGTTACCAAAAAAATTAAATCATGAAAAATACATTCTTACTATTGTTGCTTTTGGGAATCTTTTTTTCTGCAAATGCACAACAAAAACCAGTTTTTCAAAAGCTGCGATATGAGGATGATTTTCAATATCTAAAAGCCGATTCGACGAAAAGCTGGTACGAGAAAATCAAATATATTCCATTAGGTAAAAACGATAAATACTACGCCTCAATTGGCGGTGAAATCAGAGAACAATATTTTTATACCGTTAATGACAAATGGGGCGACGAAACAACTGGCGGAGACGGCTACTTACTTTCACGTTATTTATTAAATGCCGATATACATTTTGGCAGATTCAGGACTTTTGTTGAATTCCAAAGCAGTCTTGCCAACAGCAAAATAGATCCAAGTCCAGTGGATGAGAACGAACTGGATTTTCATCAGGCTTTTTTAGATGTTGATTTCATTCAGAATAAAAATCAGCAGTTAACTCTTAGAGCTGGTCGACAAGAAATGGCTTACGGCTCACAGCGTTTAGTAAGCGTTCGCGAAAGACCAAATAACCGAATCGCCTTTGACGGAGTGAAACTATTTTATAAAAACAATAGCTGGCAGACAGATGCTTTTTACTCTCATCCTGTTGCTAATAAACCTGGTGTTTTTAATGATGATTTCAATGACAATGCTAAACTTTGGGGAAGTTATACGGTGATTCATAAAGTTCCTTTTATCCAAAATATCGATTTGTATTATTTAGGATTATGGAAAAACCGAGCTGTTTTTGATAATGCAGTTGGTGAAGAAACAAGACATTCGATAGGAACCAGAATTTGGAAAACAAAAGGAAACTGGAAATACGATTTTGAAGGATTGTATCAATTTGGAAAAATAAATGCTCAAAATATTGCAGCATGGACACTTTCATCAAACACATCTTATACTTTTGAAAATGTAAAATTCAGTCCTGAAATTGGTTTAAAAACCGAGTTTATTTCTGGAGATAAAAACAATAGCGACAATACATTACAAACGTTCAATCCCTTATATCCAAAAGGCGCTTATTTTGGCTTGGTTGGGTTAATAGGTCCAGCGAATTTAATTGACATTCACCCATCGATTGCTTTCGATCTAACAAAAAATTTAGGCTTCGGGATAGATTATGATATTTTCTGGAAAAGTTCAATTCATGACGGTTTATATGCTCCAAACATGCAATTGTTATATTCTGGAGACAACACAACCGAGCGTTTTATAGGAACACAATTGATTGCTAATTTTGATTATAACGTAAATTCCTTTTTAACGCTTTCCGTTGAAGGCGCTTGGTTTAATGCCGGAGCTTTCCTAAAAGAAGCCGGTTCAGGAAAAGATTATTTTTATTCAGCTTTGACTGCTCAGTTTAAATTTTAAATTTGCAGAAAAGCTGATGCAATGGAAAAGAAATATTCAGTTGTTTTTCATCCCTCACAAGATGGAATTGAGATAATCAAAAAACTAAAATTAGAATTATTCAATAAAATTGGATGGTATGGCAGCTGCAATTCTGTAGCACATATTACAATTGGTGGATTTAAAGCGAGTGAAAATCAGCTTGAAAAATTCATACAAAAGCTTTCTAAAATCGCTGACACTTTAATTCCAATACAAATTTATTTAGATCATTTTGATGCGTATGAGGAAAGTCGGGCTTTCTTTATATCTCCTAATGAAGATTCTAAAGTAAATTTAAAACCTATGATGAAAAAAATTCAGGAAACACTTCTGATTTCCAGTAAAGACAGAAGCGACGATCCTCATATTTCAATAGGACGAAATCTAACGCCTGAAAACATCAAAATTGCCCGTGATTTATTCACTACAATTAACATGGAATTTTTATGTGATGCTATTATACTAAGAGAATTTGATCCGATTAAAAAACAATATTTTATCTTAGAAATATTTCCTTTTGGCAGTAATCCTCAGCCAGAATTAATTCAGGGAAGTTTATTTTAACCGCAAGGTTCGGAATGATTTACGCAAAGAACGCAAGTTTTCTTTTTGAACTTTACGAGAAAACCTTGCGTTCTTTGCGGTTAAATAAACACAAGCAAAGCAACATGAAACTAAAAAAACCTGAAACCTACAACTAAAAAAAATGTTTCGTATATTTGAATTTTACAATTCTAAAATATGAAATCCCTAGATTCATTTTATAAAGATATTACCGAAGGTTCAACTGTAGAACCTAACTCCTTATTGCCAAATGACATTCAAAAAGAAATTGGTCATTTTAATGTATTTGATATCAAAGAGCTTTTGGAACGCATGAAAGAAAAGCCTGGAATGCCTTATGACAGAAGGGCTTACTACAAAATAAGTTTGATTCGCGGGAAAAACAGAGCCGAATATGCCGATAAAATAATCGATATAGAAAAGCAGGGATTATTATTTGCAACGCCAAAAATTCCGTACAACTATTTACCGCAGGACACCAACCAATCTGGACAGTTTTGTGTTTTTACCAGTGAATTTTTATCTAAAAACAAAAGCGGAATCGATTTGGACGAACTTCCGATTTTCGCTTCAGACGGTTATCCTATATTTCAATTATCTGATGAAGAAGTTGAAGAAGTCGCTTTGATTTTCAACAAAATACAAAAAGAAATCAATTCTGATTATATCTATAAATACGATTTAATTCGAAATTATGTTGCAGAATTAATTCACTTCGGACAAAAATTACAGCCTATTACAGCGCTGTATTCTAAACACAATTCTGCTGCGAGAGTTTCTTCTTTATTTGCGGAATTACTTGAAAGACAATTCCCAATTGAATCTCCAAATCAAAGATTAGAATTGCGCACTGCCAAAGATTTTGCATCTAGACTATCAGTTCATGTCAATCATTTAAATAAGGTTTTAAAGGAAAACACTGGAAAAACCACAACAGAATTAATCAGCAGCCGATTAACAAACGAAGCTAAAATCCTTTTGAAACAAACAGATTGGAATATTTCTGAAATTGCCTATTCACTTGGTTTTGAAGAATTAGCGCATTTTTCTAATTTCTTTAAGAAACAAACGTCGTTGACGCCTTTGGCTTTTAGATTGTAGATTGTTGATTTTAGATTTTAGATTATACAATTACGCGCAATACTTGTCATTGCGAGGAAACGAAGCAACCGCACTAGTATGAGTACCTGTAGCAAGTGAGATTGCTTCGTTCCTCGCAAAGACCATGCTTTAAGTATATTCTGTGCGTGTCCTTCGACTTCGCTCAGGAATACATAAAATAAGAATTGGATTTTTGGAATTTAAAAAAAATGAATTTCAGGTATCTGATTTGAATTTCGCAAACATCGGTTTGATATTTACAATTCCCAAATCTACTTTGCTCCTACCTTTGTCTTATCAATTTAAAAGATCGAAAAGATGAATTTATCAAACAACAAAATTTTAATTACAGGAGGTGCAAGCGGGATCGGACTTGGACTTACTGAACGATTTATTCAAGAAAACAATACCGTTATAATCTGCGGCAGAAGAGAATCTGTTTTAAACGAAGTAAAAGCAAAATTTCCATCGGTGATAACAAAAGTCTGCGATTTATCTTTAGAAGAAGAAAGAATCGAACTTTACAAATGGATTTCTGAAAATCATCCGGACTTAAACGTATTAATCAATAATGCTGGAATTCAAAAATGGATTTCTGTTACAGATGCTGGTTTTTACGAAAGTATGAAAGCTGAAATCGCAACGAATATCGAAGCTCCTTTACATTTAACTTCTTTATTTATTGAGTTGAAATCTTTACAAACAGTTATGAATGTAACTTCTGGATTGGCGTTTTCTCCTTTTGCAAAAGTTCCGGTTTACTCGGCTACGAAAGCGTTTTTCCGTTCGTTTACGATTTCACTTCGTCATTTATTAAAGGCTAAAAACATCGAAGTAATCGAAATTATTCCGCCGGCACTTAATACAGATTTGGGTGGAGTTGGTTTACACGATGCACATCCAAGCGTGAGCGATTTTATTGTTTCTATTTTTGAACAATTAAAAGAAGGCAGAACAGAACTTACTTTTGGAACAAGCGAAACCAGATTAAACGCAAGTGTGCCAGAATTGAAGGCATCATTTGAGGCTTTGCATTCTAATTAAGTAAAATGTTGAATGTGAGATGTGAGATGCAAAAAAGGAATCCTACCTTAAAAAAACATGACAAAAATTTCACATCCCATTTCACATCTTACAACTAACATTTTACATTTTACATTTCACAAATTAACAATTATAAAAAATGGCAGTAAATACAAAAATAGCTCTGGTTACAGGAGGAAGCAGAGGTTTAGGAAAAAATATGGCAATTGCAATAGCAAAAAAAGGAATTGACGTAATTATCACTTACAACAGTAAAAAAGAAGAAGCTGATTTGGTGGTGAAAGAAATCGAAAATTTAGGTCAGAGAGCGGCTTCGCTTCAATTAAATGTGGCTGAGTCTAGTACTTTTGATTCATTTTTTACAGCAGTCGAATCAACTTTAAAAAGTGTTTTCAATACTGATAAATTTGACTTTTTGGTTAACAACGCTGGAATCGGAATTCACAATTCATTCATTGGAACAACTGAAGCTGAGTTTGATCAATTGACTAATATTCAGTTCAAAGGTCCGTTTTTCTTAACTCAAAAAGGATTAAATATAATGAATGACGGCGGCGGAGTCGTAAATATTTCTACTGGTTTAGCTAGATTCTCGTTCCCTGGTTATGCTGCTTATGCTGCAATGAAAGGGGCAATTGAAACCTTAACTAAATATCAGGCAAAAGAATTAGGTGCTAGAAAAATCAAAGTAAATGTTGTTGCCCCAGGCGCAATCGAAACGGATTTTGGCGGCGGAGTGGTTCGCGATAATGAACAAATGAACCAACAAATAGCTTCTGTAACCGCTTTAGGAAGAGTTGGTTTACCTGACGATATTGGTGGTGTCGTAGCTTTTTTATGTACTGAAGAAGCTCGCTGGATAAATGCACAACGCATTGAAGTTTCTGGTGGGATGATGCTTTAAGTTAATGGTTAATGGTTGATGGTTAGTGGTTAATGGTTAATGGTTAATGGTTAATGGTTAATGGTTAATGGTTAGTGGTTGATGGTTAATGGTTGATGGTTAATGGTTGATGGTTAGTGGTTGATGGTTAGTGGTAATTTTTTTAACTTTTAACTTTTAACTTCTTAACCCATAAAAAACAAAACCCGATAAGCTTTAAAAACTTATCGGGTTTGTCATTTCAAAATATATTTGAATTAGTAAGAAGTTTACCTAATTTGGATTCTTTTATAAAATTCACCGTCTTGATCGAAAACTAGATTATAAAACTTTGCATCTTTTACTACTCCGGCTTCATAACTTTTTATATTTAAATTATTTACGACAGCAAAAAATTGCGTCAAAGACTTAACAGGATAATTTTCTTTCAGATAAGCTTGTGCTTTTTTCGGCAGTTTGGTTAATAATGTTTGTGTTTTGTAAGCTTTAAAATTTCCTTCTTTATCATATCGGGCAAAAGCAATTGTTTTTGCTGTTTCATTAAATTTTGCTTCAAAAATGATATCTTCATTTTTACCGTATTCAATATCCCAAACTGGTTTCTTTTGCGGATATTGGTTTTCAAAAGCTGTTCTAATATTTTCTGGCGGCACTATAATCCCATTTTGGCCAATTAGAAAATTACTATAAATTACAAAGGCGAATAAAATAATTTTTCTCATGCTTAGATTTTAAATTAAAAATATAAAACTAAACAAATATTGATAATTTTCCTACAAAATTAATTTTTCTCTACTATCACATTAAAACCACCGTCTTTATCAAACTGGATATCATAGAATTTGGCGTCTATTTCAATTCCAACTTCATAGGTCGTTATTTTTTTATAATCTACAACAACTGCAATTTCGCGAATAGCTTTGGCCGGGTAATTTTTCTTTAAATAGGCTTGTGCTTTTGGCGGCAGCTGGCTTAAAGGAATTTGTAATTCATAAGCTTTCATAGCACCCAAATTGTCGTAAACCGCTAATGCTTTGGTTGTGTTATTTACATTATATCGTGCTTCGTAACGAATTTCATCATTGTCATCTCCCACATATTCTTCGGCCCAAACTGGCACTTTACCTGGATATTCCTTTTCAAAAGCAAGTCTCACAACTTCTGGAGGTGTAACTACTTTTTTCATATTCGTTCCTTCTTGTGCAATTAAAAAACTGCTGCATAAAAAAGTAAAAGTCAAAAACACGTTTTTCATGGCTTCATTTTTTAAATTAAACTTTAAATAACGTATTAAAAGTACTACTTTTTAATTAAGAACAAATGAAGTGAACAACATTTTTAACGAATGCAAATTAATCATCTTAAAAACAAACACTTAAACAGAAATCAATTTATAATTCCAGCTTTTTTAATCTATCGGTTAGTTCTCTTTTATAAGTAATTCCTATTGGAATTTTTTCATTTTTAATTACCACAAAATCTTTTTCAGTAACCTCAATTTTATCTAAGGCAACTATATACGATTTATGAATACGCATAAAACTTTTTTCTGGCAGGCATTTATCAAATTCAGTTGTTGTAATCGATGCCAGATAAGTCCTTTTAATTGTATGCAGTTTTACATAGTTCCCAAAACTCTGCGCAAACAAAAGCTGATCTAATTCGATATTCATTAAGTAGCCGTCGACTTTCACATTAACCGAATTAATTGCTTCTTCTGGTTTTTGTTTTCCATTTTCTGTGGCAAAAAAACGATCAATTGCTTTTAAAAATCTTGGAAAATAAATCGGTTTCAGCAGATAATCAATCACGCCGTAATCGTAACTTTCTAAAGCAAATTCAGAATAAGCGGTTGTCAAAATAGTTTTTGGATGTGTTGGAAGAATCTTCAGCAGTTCCATTCCAGAGATTTCAGGCATATTAATATCCAAAAACATCAAATCAACAGTATTTTCTCTGAGATAATTCATTGCTTCAATACCATTATAACCCTGAAAAACCAATTCTAACTGCGGATTCTGTTTGATGTAATTCGCCAAAACATAATGCGCCGCTGGTTCGTCGTCTACAATAATGCATTTTTTTGCGTCTCTCATCCTACAAACTTTTTAAGTTGTATTTCCAAATCAACAATATAAGTCTGTTTATCGTCTTGAATATCTAATTTATAATCTTTCCCATAAATTAAATTCAAACGTTCGATTGTGTTTTTTAAGCCGATTTTAGTCGAAATCACATCGTTTTTCTTCGGAATCGAATTGGTAACATGCAGATGTAGTAATCCTTCCTTTACCGTAATCGTAATTTTTACATAGCAGTTTTCTATTGCACAAGTTCCATGTTTAAAGGCATTTTCAACAAATGCAATTAAAAGCATTGGCGAAATTTTATAAGCATTTTCGTTGTCAATATCAGCATCAAATGTAATGTCACAGCGATAGCCAACTCTTTCTTTTTCAAGCTGTACATAACTGTTTATAAACTCCAATTCATCTTCCAGAGACACAAATTGCTTGCCGTTACTTTCCAGCTGATAACGCATGAGCTGCGAAACCTTCATAATCAAATCTGGTGTTCGGTCTGGAAATTGAAGACTGATTCCGTAAAGTGTATTAAAAGTATTGAACAAAAAATGCGGATTCAATTGTCCTTTCAAAGAATTTAACTGCATTTGATTGAACAATAAAGCCGCATCGGTTTGTTTTCTGTGAATACGATAAAATTTAAATACAATTATCGGACTCAGAATACAGACTAAAGTTCCTAGAACGCTGGCCAATTGATAAGCGTAACTTCTTTGATGCGAGTTTTGATACAAATGACATTTGGCAAACATATCCAGCATTGTGATTTCGTACAATACAACAGAAAATACAAAAACGCCAAACAATGTCAATATGATATACGTAAAAGGTTTGTTTGCTTTGAATAAAATGGGAAGGAGAAAGAAACGGTTAAATTGGGCGTGCATGTATAAAATACAATAGAAAAATACCCCCATTAAAATAGAAATGAATGAACTAAATAACATCCAATCATTTTTTAAGGTATAAATTGTAAATGAAAAAAGGACAACGGCAACCTCCTGCCACCATTTGTTATCCAATATGTTATCGACTTTTTTGTTCATTCTTAATTTGGAAATAGGTTACAAAGTACGAACAAATATTTAATTAATTTTTTCAAAAAATGACAAATTCAATTCGTCATTTACTAGTGCAGTACATCACTTAACCTGACTTTTATCAGCGTAAGAGAAATAAATTTGTTTCATCAAAAAACATTTCATATCACACCTTGAGTTTATGTATTTCAAAAAAATTACCATTTTATTTTTATTGATTTTTGCCTCAATCGGTTACTCTCAGACCCTTTCTTTAAAAGAAGCAATAAAAACTGGGCTTGAAAACTACGGTTCCATCCGAGCAAAAAACAATTACACCAATGCATCAAAAGAGACTCTAAAACAATCTCGTCGTGATTATCTGCCTAACTTAAATTTGTCGGCGCAGCAAGATTACGGAACTGTAAATGGTCAAAACGGACCTCTTTATGGTTTTGGAGGACTTGGAGTTGCTTCATCAGGACTTCCGTTACCTGAACAAAACTGGAACTCAGCGTTTGGCGCGCTTTATCTGGTCAACATGAACTGGGATTTTTTCACATTTGGAAAAATGAAAGAAAAAATCAATTTGTCTAAGATTGATGTTCAGACCAAAGAAAAAGATTTAGAGCAGGAAAAATTCCAACAGGAAATCAAAATTTCTGCTGCTTATCTTAATTTATTAGCCAGCCAAAGATTATTGATTTCGCAGCAAAAAAATCTAGACCGCGCAGAAATTTTCAAAAAGACAGCTGTTGCCAGAGTTAAAAACGGATTATTAGCTGGCGTAGATTCTACACTAGCAACTGCAGAAGTTTCTAAAGCTAAAATTGCTTTAAACTTAGCTAGAAATTTTGTCAAAGAACAAAACAACAAATTAGTTGATTTGATGGGTGTTGCGCCTCAGGATTTTGTTACAGATACTCTTTTTGTAACTCAGATTCCAAAAGAACTAATTAAAGGAAATGTGGCAAATGACAGTCTGCATCCGTTATTGCAATTCTATAAAACGAGAATTGATTACAGCAACCAGCAGGTTAAATTATTCAAACGTTTTTATTACCCAACAATGAGTGCTTTTGGTGTTTTACAAACCAGAGCTTCAGGATTTGAAAACAGCTATGCAACCGACCAAAATGCTTTCAGCAGAAATTATTGGGACGGCGTAAATCCAGATCGTACAAACTATTTGATTGGAGTTGGAATTACGTGGAATTTAACCACGCCGTTTAGATCCAGTAAACAAGTCAGCGCTCAGAAATTTGTTTCTCAGGCTTTACAGGAAGAATACAATCAGGCGGATAGAGAATTGAAATCACAGCTCAATTTTGCCGAAGATAAGATCAGAATTACTTTAGAAAATTATGCCGAAGCGCCTATTCAGGTTGATGCGGCAAAAAGAGCTTATTTGCAAAAATCCACTTTATACAAAAACGGTTTAACCGACTTAACTGATTTAACACAAACAATGTATGTTTTGAATCGTGCGGAAATTGATCGTGATATTGTTAACAATAATGTATGGCAGTCGTTTTTGCTGAAAGTTGCAGCAACTGGCAATTTTGACTTATTTATAAATGAATTTTAATTAGATCCAAATGAATTTAATACGTTTTGCACTCCGCAAGCCCATTTCCATATTAGTATTGGTTGCGGGTCTATTTTTCTTCGGAATTGGTGCCATCAAAGACATTAAGGTAGATATTTTACCGAAAATGAATTTGCCGGTTATCTATATTGCGCATCCTTTTGGAGGTTACACGCCAGACCAGATGGAAGCTTATTTTGCCAAGACTTATGTCAACATTCTGCCTTTTGCCAATGGTGTAAAATCGGTAGAAACTAAAAATATTCAGGGGTTAATGATCATGAAATTAACCTATTATGAAAACACAAACATGGCGCAGGCAGCAGCCGAATTGAGTTCGCTTTCGAACAGAATTCAAGCGGCATTTCCACCGGGAACACAGCCTCCGTTTATCATTCGTTTTGATGCTTCTTCACTGCCGATCGGACAATTGGTTTTGAGCAGTAAAATACGTTCAAACAACGAATTACAGGATTTAGCCAACGTTTATGTCCGTGCTTCGTTTACTTCGATTCCAGGATTATTGTCTCCGGCACCTTTCGGCGGAAGCCCAAGAACAATCGAGGTTAACGTTGACCCAGATTTACTGCGTTCGCATAATATGACACCAGATCAGGTTGTAGAAGCGATTCGTGTCAACAACCAAACGGCTCCGGGCGGAAACGTGCGAATGGGCGACAAAAATTATATCACGCCGACCAACAATACAATTAAAGAAGTTAAGGATTTTGAAAACATTCCGTTATTCAAAGGAAGCGTTCAAAACTTAAAATTAGGCGATGTAGCGACTGTAAAAGATGGTGCCGATATTACTGCGGGTTATGCTTTGGTAAACGGAAAACGTTCAGTTTATATCAGTATTGCAAAAGCTGGAGATGCTTCGACTTGGGATGTGGTTCAGAAATTAAAATCAGAACTTCCTAAAATTCAGAGTACATTACCAGAAGACGTAAAATTATCATACGAATTTGACCAGTCGGTTTATGTAATCAACTCGGTTAAAAGTTTAATTACCGAAGGAATTATCGGTGCGGTTTTAACGGGTTTAATGGTTTTATTATTCTTGGGAGATAGACGTGCAGCGTTAATCGTAATTTTAACGATTCCGATTTCGATCATTTCGGGAGTTTTATTCCTGAAATTATTTGGGCAGACGATCAACTTAATGTCGCTATCAGGATTGGCTTTGGCAATTGGTATTTTGGTGGATGAAAGTACGGTTACGATCGAAAATATTCACCAGCATCTCGACATGGGAAAACCAAAGGCACTCGCCATTTGGGACGCCTGTCAGGAAATTGCTTTACCAAAATTATTGATTTTATTGTGTATTCTTGCCGTATTTGCACCAGCATTTACAATGGTTGGTATTCCGGGAGCGTTGTTTCTGCCTTTGGCTTTAGCAATCGGATTTTCAATGGTAATTTCGTTTTTACTTTCACAGACTTTTGTGCCTGTAATGGCCAACTGGTTAATGAAAGCGCATCCAAAACACGATCATACGCCGGAAATTACAGACGATGAAGCTGAATTTAATGCCTGCGGCTTAACTCCAGAATCTGAAAGAGAGCTTATTACACAGAAAAAAAATTATGTAGAAAAAGACGATACAAACAGCGACGGAAAAATAGGTGCATTTGAGCGTTTTAGAATCCGCTTTATGAGAACGCTGGATCGATTATTCGTTCATAAAAAAGCAACTAGTATTGTATATCTGGTTTCTGCAACGGTTTTAGCAATTGTATTAATTACTTTTATAGGTAAAGATGTATTTCCTAAAACCAATTCAAGTCAGTTTCAACTGCGACTTCGTGCTCCAGACGGAACTCGTTTAGAAAGAACAGAAGAACAGGCTGTGATTACATTAAAAGAATTGAAGAAAATGGTTGGCCCGGAACATATAGGAATTTCTTCTGTGTATGTCGGACAGCACCCGTCTTTATTCTCCATCAACCCGATTTATTTGTTCATGGCAGGTTCGCATGAAGCTGTTTTCCAGGTAAGTTTAAAAGATTATCATGCCGATATGGATGAGTTTAAAGACGAGTTCAGAGCAAGATTGAAAAAAGTACTGCCAGACACTAAAGTTTCTTTTGAACCAATTGAATTAACGGATAAGGTTTTAAGCCAAGGTTCTCCTACTCCAATCGAAATTCGAATTGCAGGAAAAGATAAAAAACGAAATGAATTATACGCCAATCAAATTGTTGACAAATTAAAAGCAATTTCATATTTCAGAGACGTTCAAATAGGACAGCCGATTCATTATCCTGCAATGAATATTGATATTGATAGAACCCGTGCAGCAGAATTAGGCGTAGACATGAACGATATTTCACGTTCGCTTGTGGCTTCAACCTCATCATCAAGATACACCGAAAAAAATATGTGGGTTGATGAAAGAGCGGGATTATCATACAACGTTCAGGTTCAGGTTCCGTTGAACCAGATGAAAAGTAAAACCGATATTGGAGAAATTCCGTTATTGAGAAACTCGCTTCGTCCTGTTTTAAGTGACGTTGCTAAAATTACACCCGGATTTGTAAGCGGTGAAAATGACAATTTAGGGGCCATGCCGTACATTACCGTTACTGCAAACATCAACCAAACCGATTTAGGTACGGCTACAAAAGATGTAGGCAAAACAATTAGTTCTCTTGGCGAATTACCACGTGGTTTGTTTATCACGCCAATTGGACTAAGTACTGTACTGACTGAAACATTAAGTAGTTTACAATCAGGATTATTGGTTGCCGTTTTTGTAATCTTCTTAATGTTGGCCGCTAATTTCCAGTCGTTCAAAGTTTCGTTAGTAATCTTAACGACAGTTCCTGCGGTAGTTTTAGGAGCCTTATTAATGCTGACTATTACAGGTTCTACACTAAACTTACAGTCGTATATGGGAATTATTATGTCGGTTGGGGTTTCGATTGCCAATGCCGTTTTATTGGTTACGAATGCCGAACAGCTTCGAAAAATAAATGGCAATGCCTTAGAATCTGCGCGTGAAGCTGCTGCACTGCGTTTGCGTCCAATTATCATGACTTCTGTTGCGATGATTGCGGGAATGCTGCCAATGGCAATTGGCCACGGCGAAGGAGGCGATCAGGTTTCTCCGTTAGGAAGAGCGGTTATCGGTGGACTTTTATTTTCTACTTTTGCCGTATTATTAATCCTTCCGCAGATTTTTGCCTGGGCACAAGAAAAAACAACGACACAATCTGTTTCTTTAGATCCCGAAGACGAAGAAAGTATCCATTATATCTCATCATTAAAACCAAAAAATGAACACTAAAATTATAAAATACAGCCCGCTGTTTTTAGCAGCATTATTTTTTCTGAACAGCTGTAATTCAAAGAAAGAAGAAGTTGTTACGGCAGAAATTGAACCTAAAACAGAAACGTTTCTTTTAGAAAAAGAAAAACTGACTACAGAATTGCGTTTACCAGCAGAATTAACGGGTTTCCAACAGGTAGATTTATACGCCAAAGTGAGCAGTTTCGTAAAATTATTAAAAGTTGATATTGGAACGAAAGTAAAAAAAGGACAGCTTTTGATTGTGTTAGAAGCGCCAGAAATCAGTTCGCAATTGGCTGCAGCCGAATCAAGATTGAAATCGATGGAAGCGATTTATGCAACAAGCAAAAGCACCTACAACCGTTTGTATGAAACAAGCAAGGTTGAAGGAACGATTTCTAAAAACGATTTAGAAATGGCAAGCGGTAAAAAGAATTCTGATTACGCACAATATCAGGCTGCGGTTGCGGCACACAAAGAAGTGGGCATTATGAGAGGTTATCTAGAAATCCGCGCTCCTTTTGACGGTGTTGTAGCAGCTAGAAATGTGAATTTAGGAACTTACGTTGGTCCAGCCGGAAAAGGTTCTGATCTGCCTTTGTTGACGATTCAACAGCAGGATAAATTGCGTTTGGCGGTTTCTATTCCAGAATTGTATACGGGATATTTACACAATGGCGACGAAATGAGTTTTAATGTAAAATCGCTGCCAGAAACTTTTAAAGCGAAAATTACCAGAATGTCTGGTGCTTTAGATTTAAAACTGCGTTCTGAGCGTGTTGAAATGGACGTTATCAATACCAAAAAAGATCTTTTACCTGGAATGGTTGCCGAAGTTTTATTGCCTTTAAACGCAAAAGACAGCACATTTGTAGTTCCGAAATCGGCGGTGGTGAATTCTGCTGAAGGTTTATTTGTGATCAAAGTTTTGAACCACAAAGCAACAAGAGTCAACATTAAAAAAGGAAGAGAAATCGACGATAAAATCGAAATATTCGGTGATTTAAACCCGAAAGATAAACTGGTAAAAATTGCCAGCGAAGAAACTAAGGAAGGCGATACAATAAACGAATAACCTGCGTTTAAGTCTTCATTTTAGTGATTATTAATTACTGTACGCATTTTTATGAATGCAAATTTAAAAATTTGCCTAAAAGGACGGCGCTGTTAAAGTGCCGTCCTTTTTTTATTTTCACAATTCACATAAGGTTTAAATGTTTTGTATTAACATATAAATAAACTTATTTTATTATTTTAATGTCTTTTAGTGGTAGCTTATTTAAAACATTTAAGAATATATTTACAAAACAAACTTATTTTCACCACAATATTTTACGACACCTACGTGGAAATTTAGATAGTGGAGAAAAACATTAACAGGAATCAATTATGACAATTTATAGAAAATCTAAAGGCAATTATGAACAACATGAAGAAGTTGAAATTTTTACTAAAAAATACACTTCAAATGTTGGAGGAAAGGCATCAATGACAGCTAGTGGTCAAACTTATTTTGGAAAGCCAGAAATCTATTCGGGGTCTCAAAAATTAGATTTCGAACTAGATCTTAAATTAGATAAAGAAGAAGAAACAGTTGTTCCTTTTGGAATTTTAGATTTTAAAAACAATCCTGAAAATCCTTTTTTTAATTTTAAATACACCTTAAAAAACAGTGATATAGATTCTTTGGATTTTAAAATTACAGATGAGAATAATGAGGTAATTTATCAGATGGGATATTTAAAACCAGTAATCATATTAGCACAAAAAAAGCCCCTTATTCTTTTTGAAGCAAAAAAAACAACACAAGGACCGCTTATTTCAAAAACATGGGGATATCAAAAACTTTTTGCGCCCTATGTTTTGTCAGAACCAGATTATACAAAAAGAGGCGAATATCACTTAAATTGGGATGGTTTTGACAATGACGAAATCTATGACAGTACAAAATTTGCGGGTAAAAAACTGAAAGCGCAGATTATAGCAACTAAGGAGGGCAAAGTAAAAACGAAAGAAATTGAATTTGAAGTCTCATACAAAGAGGTTGATTGGGTAGATGTAATAATTAATCGAAACACAAAACGTATAGATGTTACACTCAGAGTAAACCTTACTGATGGCGGAGAAAATGGATTAACATGCCAAACCATAAATGCAAATATGTATGGAACGCCTGCGAGGACAGTTTGCGATTGGGATAAAATTCCCCCTTCCGTTTTAAATCCAAATAATCCCGTTATTAAAAGCAGAACAAGAAGCTTTTCAGATTTAGAAAAATTAGCTTTAGATGGATTAAATTATCATTGGGGGCGAAATAGAAATCATGCAGTAGCAAAAAATATAAATATTAATGGAGATTTATTTGAATTATATATAAATACTTTCAATGTTAAAGAAAACACAATGAATACCGTTAAGCTAACTTACAATACCAATAATGATTGGATGCGTTCAGGAAATCCAAGTAAAGTTAGAGATGTTGTATCAACTTTTGGAAAATTAGTATCAGGCGAGAGAATAGCATATAATATTGGATATTTGAACAATGTTGACTGGTATGAAATATCTAAACAAAATTGGTATTATTCAGATGCAAAGAAATATAAAGTTGATGAAAATTTTTCAGATACATCAGCGCATGAGATAGGTCATACAATTCTCCAAGCGTATGGTGGAACTGAGTATTCTTATACTCATGCAGGAACTTCTGATATAACACAAAGAGTTATCAAAATTAGCGATGGAGGAAAAAGTTATTTTAATGAATTGAGAACAAAAGGAGAAATAAATTTGATGTATTATTATGAAGATGAACCATGGTCAGGAAATCGTGATTATGCAAAATACGCTGCATCCGAAGAAGATGTTTTAAGTTTACTGTGGTTAACAAAAATAAAAGTATCATGAAAAATTATTTAATTATTTTCATTATGAATATCTTTTTTATCTCATGTAATTATGAATCAAAATACGGCTTTGTATACAATACTACAAAGAATGTTCCAATTGAAAATGTAAAAGTATATGATGTCGATAATAATATTACAACTTATACAGATAAAGATGGTTATTTTAAATTGCCATATACTAAAAATTATCCATCAAAGTTAGTTTTTATTGCAAAAGGCTATAAAATTGATACCCTGCCTTCTTATGGATGTAGTAATTCAGGAGAAACATCAAACAAATGTTTTAAAGGACAAAGAATTTATCTTTCGCAAGATTAAAATAAAAGATAGTAATAAAATCCTAAATTTCCTCTATCAGGAGAAATAGACATCATGCCTTATCATTCTGATAACATATTAGGAGGTAAATTTAAACAACCTAATTTTTATAAAAGAAGAGTGGCTTCTGAAAATGATGTATTGGGGTTAATATAGTTAACTAAATTAAATATATTATGATGAATAGGTATATTTTACTATTATTCTATTTAGTCTGTTCTTGTAAAAATGATAAATACAATGGATATGTTTATGATACTAATTGTAAACCTTTGAAAGATGTTACGATCTATAATATACACAGTAAGAAAGCAACGATCACAAATGAAGCAGGTTATTTTGAACTTGATAAAAATCATGATGTATCAAGTAAATTAATTTTTAAAAAGGATGGATTTTCTATAGATACAATTGTGGCTATTGAGATACGAAATGGAGAACAACAAAAAGAACGCTTTACAGGCGAAGTTATATTTTTACTTAGTGAAAAATACAAAGATTCAATCTATAAAATAAATGGGTCTAAATAGAGGAGTAATATTTGAGAATGACGACTATGAGTAATATGATTAAACCAGATAGCGCGGATTTGAAATCTGCACCCGCAAAGTAATGAACACATTATATCCTTAAGAACTAAAACCTCGATCCTAAAAAAATCGAGGTTTTTCCATTTTATCAACCTTAGTCCTCACTCAAATAAGGATTCAAAATCTCCGCCAATTCATTGAGCCAATAATAATTGTCTTCAAAATTTAAAAGTCCAATTTGGAGTGTTTCGTGTTGTCGCGTTACGCCGAGAGCTAAAATGCAATTTACTTGTCTTAATATTTTAGCCATATCTTCGGGATCTATAATATGGTTAAAAAAATCAATCAGCCTTGTTTCGGCTTCTTTGGAAAGGGTGTTTTTTGTACTCATAATGTCGTAGTATTAGGAATATAAAAAACCCTTGCATTTTAGTGTTCCTAACGCCTACGACAGCGTTTACGGTCGTTTCCGATACCGTACACATAATACAAGGGCAAATCTTGTTCTAATTTAAAGTCGTAATTATAGGAACTTCAAATGTAAGAAAACTTTTTAAAAAGAAAGATTTTTCTTTCAATTAATATATTACTATTATCAAATATAAGAAATCTATATTTCAGCAGGCATTTATCGCATTTTTGTCATTTCGATCCCGAGGCTTCGGGAGAGAAATCTTAGCGAGAAACTCTACAAAGATTGGCGATCTAGATTGCGGAGCTACTTGTGGAGATTTGCTTCGCCTGTGCACTATGACTTAGGTCAAAATAACAAGATTGTAAAAAAACACAAACAATTCCAAAGCCAAAATCTCTAAAAATATTCCTATTTTTGAATACAAAATATGACAAACTTTAATATGATTAACAACATTAGTGATTGGGAAGAAAAACAAAAAGGTTATTTAGTTGTATCTGTATTGTGTCTCATTTTCGGAACTTATTTTTTTATCAAAGTCATTAGTGGAAGTTATGTCATAGAACAATCAGATCTTGAAGTTTATGAAAACCTGATCATTTCAAACGCTCCTAAATTCAAAGAAAGAAAAGGAAAAAGAAGCAGAAAATGGATAGAATTTAATTGCATTAATAATCAAAGTACTTTTGAGATTGCTGGTTATGACTATAGTTGTGTTAATGATCAAGAAGTTATAAATGAAATAAAAACTGGAGATACCATCTCCATTGCTATTTTAAAAGATGATTTGAATGATTTCAACACACAAAATTCTTGTGAAATTCATTCGCTGGTAAAAAATGATAAAGAATACCTCGATCTTAGATGCAGAAATGAAGTAGACACTGGAGGAGGAAAAAGAATTTTTCTGATTTTGTTTTCGATCTCTATTTTGACAGCCATTGTATATTCTCTTCCTAAAAAACCTAAACTTTTTGATATAGTCGATCCTATACTGATAGTTGGAATTGGATCAATAATACTTGCTTTCATTATTTATTTGATTACATTAGAATTATAGATAACGCATTGAAAAACCAAAAACATTGAAACAAATCCTTGATCCATAAGATCGAGGTTTTTCATGCAGTAGTTAGAAAAAATAAGCTAAGTCGTCAATCCTTGTCGATATGCGCGTGCGATCCTTCGTCCCTCAGGATGACAAACCGCATGTAAACATTTGTCTGACAGATCGAAGTCAAAGCACCACAATTTTATCACAAAAAAAATGCAAGACCAATTTTGGTCTTGCATTTTTGTTACTTAAGAAATAAAAAAAAATTACACTGTCTGACGCTCGTGTTTTCCTTCTTTAATTTCTTCTACCATTTTTTTATTAAAAGCAGGTAAATCATCAGGGTTTCGGCTGGTTACTAAACCATTGTCTACCACCACTTCTGAGTCTTCCCATTGTGCTCCGGCATTTTTCAAATCATTTTTAACTGAAAAGAACGAAGTTACTTTTCGACCTTGTAAAACATCCGCATCTACCAGAATTTGAGGACCATGGCAAATAGCGGCTACTGGTTTTTTACTTTCAAAAAATGAACGGACAAAATTTACTGCAGCTTCTTCTCTTCTTAATAAATCAGGGTTTATAACTCCTCCCGGAAGAACCAAAGCATCGTAATCGGCTTCATTTGTCTGATCTAATACCACATCGACATTATATTCTTTGCTCCAATTTCCGTCTTTCCAAGATTTAATAGTTCCTGATTTCAAACTTACAATATCTGCATTCCAACCTTGCTCTTCCAGATAGGCTTTAGGAGATGCTAATTCTGATTCTTCAAAACCGTTTGTTGCTAATATGGCTATATTCTTTTTCATAATTTTAAATATTTAAAATGTGATTAATTTTGATTTACCTAAAATTACTTATTTGAAACAGCCAGAGAAAGCGGACAGTGTTAAACCTTTCTTTAATAAAAGTTAATTAATTGAAATCCAGATTTTTATTAAAAATTAAAATGAAATTATATAAAATAACTGTCATGTTAGTTCCCTATTTTATAGGATGACAAACTTAGAGAACGATTAAAAATCATATTAAAGGAATTACCTCAAATCCTTTTTAATAACCAAATATTTTAAATCGGTAGTTCCAGCATTTTTGATTCCGTGTTCCATATTTGAGGGGCAGTAAAAACTCGTGTTCGGACCTGCGATTTTGGTTTTTCCGTCAAGGTAGAATTCGGCTGTGCCTTCGAGGATATAGAAAAATTCTTCTTCGACGTGATGGTGTGGCGCGTGTGTAGATTTGCCAGGTTCTACTATACTCATTTTGAGTGTGTTTTCCTGAGTGAAGTTTTTATCGCCAAACCAATATTGATAACCTACCTTGGTTTTTGTTGCTTTTTCTAATTCGAAATGATTGACACAGTTTTCAATTGTGTATTGCGGCTGTGCGGTTTCTTTTTTGGTTTCCTGAGAAAAAGTCTGCTGGAAAAATAAAAGAGTAATTGTGGTTTTTAGGATGGTTAGTGGTTTCATTTTTTTTATTGTAATGTTACGAAAAAAATTAATACAGGTGGTTTTGCTCAGTCCGACAAAAGAAACAATTACTATTTCATTAAAAGTCCCAGCGGGACGAAATATTATAGAAACAATTAATTACATTTTGATAGAGCCCCAGTGGGGCGAAATATCTCTGTTGATTTTGATAATTATTATATCGCTCCGCTGGAGCTTTTGTAAACCGCTATTTAACAATCTATAAATATTTCATTCCTCTGGAATTTTACCTTCGAGAAAATCATTGATGGTAAAATTTGAAAAGTTCTAATGAAAAAGATACGTTCTCGTCTAGCCCCGATCGAAATGGTATCTTTTTGTGGTCTCGTTTCTTTAACGAGACTACAAAAAATATAATGGAGAGCGGGACAAATGGTCTTAAAAACTAAAAAATGTCTGCTCCTTAAAATAATCAGCCAGACAAAAACTTGAATAAAATAAGGGCTTTCCGAAGTTTTTTAAATCAATCTATGACACGATAAGAAAATATTATGATAAAAATATTTCATAATTAGAAAAACCGCCATACATTTGCCTAACAGTGTTAAACAATTTAATACTCGAATATAATGGCTAGTAAAGATCGAATTTTAAGACAAAAAGAAGAGACAAGGAACAACATCCTTGGGGCTGCTTATGATATCGTGAAAGACGAAGGCTGGAATGGTTTGAGTATGCGTAAAATTGCCGATAGGATCGAATATACTGCTCCTATTATTTATGAATATTTCTCAAATAAGGAAGCAATACTAGAAGAACTGACTGGCAAAGGTTTTATGAAACTGGCGAAAGAGTTACAAACTGCTAAAGCCAAATTTGAAAAACCCGAAGATCAGTTAGAAGCCATGTGGATGACTTACTGGGACTTCGCTTTTACTAATACTGAAATGTATCAGTTAATGTTTGGTGTTCAAATGACCTGCTGCGCACAGCGATGTTCGGCTCAGGAAGCACCTTACAAATTGTTCACAGGTGTTATTGCTGAAATCATGAAGGACAGCAACCCTAGTGAAGATATCATCAAACAAAAATATTTTACTTTCTTTTCTGTTATTCATGGTTTAATCGCCATCAATATCATCAATAAAAGTGATATTTTAGAAACAATAAATGCTCAGATTTTGAAAGATGCCATTGGCGGTATCATCAAATCTATACAGTAAAAAAATTTTCAATTTTACTTAACGGTGTAAAATGATTTAAACAGGATAATATAAAATCCTTTTTTTTATAACATTCGCTTAACACTGTTAGAAAATTTAATAAAGGTAGTAAAAGCTCTTTTTTAGACTCTTACTTAACAATGTTAGATAATTTAATACCGATTTAGAATAGAATTGGAAAGGGCTTGCTGTATAAAAATTTGTGCAATTTTACTTAACAACGTTAGATAATTTAATTCAATTAAATATGAATCCCGAGAATGCCAGAATACCAAAGAATTTAATCCGAGAAAATGTTCAACCAATTAAAACCACTATGAAAATGAAAAATGTAATTATAACCAGTTTTATTCTGGCCCTAGTATTAAGCAGCTGTGCCGATAAAAATCAGGCGCCTACTGCTCCGCCTCCACCGGTTTTACCTGTGCTGGCTATTACAAGTGCAAACACTACAACTGACGCTGAATATCCTGCTGCAATACAAGGAACTGTTGATGTTGAAATTCGCCCGCAAGTAAGCGGAAACCTTGACAGAATTTTTGTTGACGAAGGTGCGTATGTAAGCAAAGGACAAACTTTATTCAAAATCAATGAGCGTCCGTTTCGTGAGCAGTTAAACAATGCTTTGGCAAGTCTTCACGCTGCAGAAGCGGCTTTAATCAACGCTAATTTAGAAGTAGATAAACTTACTCCGCTGGTTCAAAACAAAGTAGTTTCTGACTATCAATTGAAAACGGCTAAAGCTTCTCAAAAAATTGCTGCTGCGAATATCGAGCAGGCAAAAGCAATGGTTGGTTCTGCTAAAATTAATTTAGGATACACAAATGTGACAGCTCCGGTAAGTGGTTACATTGGAAGACTGCCTAAAAAACAAGGAAGTTTAGTTTCTGCTGCTGATGTTGAGCCTTTAACGACTTTATCTGACGTTCATGAAGTATTTGCTTATTTCTCTTTAGGGGAAACAGATTTCATCAACTTTAAATCACAATACGCAGGAAGTTCTTTAGGTGATAAAATCAAAAAACTGCCTCCGGTTACTTTGATTTTGGCTGATAATAACGCTTATCCTCAAACTGGAAAAATCGATATGGTTGACGGTCAGTTTGATAAAACTACAGGAGCGATCACCATTAGAGCAACTTTCCCCAATGCAAACGGAACTTTACGTTCTGGAAACACAGGAAGAATTCGTTTAGGGTTACAACACGACGATGCGATTTTAGTACCGCAAGCCGCTACGATTGAAATGCAGGATAAAGTATTTGTTTTCACCGTAGGCAAAGACAACAAAGTAACCAAAATGCCAATTACAGTTGTAGGTAAAAATGGTACCAATTATTTAATTAAAGATGGTGTAAAAACGGGTGATCAAATCGTAATGAGCGGTATTGACAAACTTCAGGACGGACAGGCGATTCAACCTGAAAAAGCTGCAAAAGTTGCCCAAGTAACTAATAAAAAATAATTCTAAAAGACAATGTTCAAAATATTTATACAAAGACCTGTACTGGCAACCGTAATTTCCATTTTATTGGTAATTCTGGGGGTATTGGGTTTAACTAAACTGCCTTTACAACAGTTTCCTGATATTGCGCCTCCATCGGTTTTGGTAACGGCGGTATATCCTGGAGCCAACGCAGAAACGGTTTTACGTTCTGTGGCACCTTCTATCGAAGAATCAATAAATGGTGTAGAAAACATGACTTATATGAGTTCTACAGCCAGTAACGACGGTACTTTAGCGATTACGGTTTTCTTTAAGCTTGGAACAGATGCCGATCAGGCTGCGGTAAACGTACAAAACAGAGTTGCTCAGGCAACGAGCCAGCTTCCTGCGGAGGTTGTACAGCAAGGTATTGTTACGGCGAAACAGCAAAACAGTTTCATCATGGCGATTGGTATGTACACAGAAGATGAATCGAAATATGATCAGACTTTTGTGGCCAACTATGCGCAGATTAATATTATTCCGGAACTAAAACGTATCCCGGGTGTAGGTTCTGCTAGTATTTTTGGTGGTGTAAAAGATTATTCTATGCGTGTTTGGTTGAATCCAACGCAAATGTCGACTTACAAAGTAACGCCAAGCGAAGTTATGGGAGCGATTCAGGACAAAAGTTTGGAAGCGGCTCCAGGGAAATTTGGAGAGCGAAGCAAAGAGGTTTTTGAATACGTTATTAAATACAAAGGAAAATTAACCAAACCAGAAGATTATGAAAATATTGCTATACGTTCTAATGCAGATGGCTCAGTACTTCGCTTAAAAGATGTAGCGAGAGTTGAACTTGGTGCTTACTCTTACAACAGTTTAACTCGTTTAAATGGTAAAAAAGGAATTGTAATTGGTGTTATTCAGTTAGCGGGTTCTAACTCGAATGATATTCAGATTGCTATTAACAAAATGATGGAAAAGGCTTCTAAAGATTTTCCAAAAGGCATTAAACACAATATTTTCTATAGTACAAAAGTATCTCTTGACCAATCTATCGAACAGGTTGAGCATACGTTAATAGAAGCTTTTATACTGGTATTTATTGTGGTATTTATCTTCTTGCAAGATTTTAGATCAACATTAATTCCGGCTATTGCTGTACCTGTAGCAATTTTAGGAACGTTCTTCTTCATGCAGTTATTCGGATTTTCGATCAACCTTTTAACGCTTTTCGCATTAATTCTGGCGATTGGTATTGTGGTCGATGATGCCATTGTGGTAGTCGAAGCGGTGCATGCGAAAATGGAGCACAAACGTTTGTCTCCAAAAATCGCAACCCATGAAGCAATGCACGAAATAACGGGTGCTATTATCTCGATTACGCTGGTAATGGCTGCTGTATTCCTGCCGGTTGGTTTTATGGAAGGCTCAACAGGAGTTTTCTATCGTCAGTTTGCCTTTACGATGGCAATCGCAATTGTAATTTCGGCTGTTAATGCCTTAACATTGAGTCCGGCGCTTGCTGCTTTATTCTTAAAGGATAATCATGGATCTCACGATCATGGCGCGCCTTATGAGAAAAAAGGATTTAAAGAAAAATTCTTTACCGCTTTCAACAGCAGTTTTGAATCGTTGACAAACCGTTACGTTGGCGGATTGAAATTCTTAATCAGAAGAAAATGGTTGAGCTTAGGCGGATTAGCTTTAATTACTGTTGCAACAGTAATTATGGTGAAAACAACTCCAGCAGGATTTATCCCAACAGAAGATCAAGGATTTATTGCTATTGCAGTAAATACACCTTCTGGAACATCATTAGACGGAACTCAAAAAGTAATGACTGAAGCTGAGAATACTTTAAGAGGTTTAGATGCTTCTCGATTTGTAACAGCGATTTCAGGTTTCAACTTATTGACAAATTCAACAAGTCCATCTTCTGCAGTAGTTTTCGTATTGCTTAAACCAAATGAGGAACGAGGCGAAGTGAAAAATATTGACGAAATCATGAATCAGGTTCGTGGTAAACTGGGCGCTATTTCTGGCGGAAGTTTCTTCGTATTCAGTTTCCCAACTGTTCCTGGATTTAGTAACGTTGAGGCTTTAGATTTGGTTCTTCAAGATAAAACGGGAGGAAAACTGGATAAATTCTCTGGAATCTCTCAAAACTTTATCGGCGAATTAATGAAACGTCCAGAAATTGCTGTTGCTTTTACCTCTTTCAAAGCAGATTATCCGCAATTACAATTGGAAGTTAATGACGAAAAAGCAAATCAGTTAGGCGTTAATGTAAAAGACATTTTACAAACGATGCAGGCTTACTTTGGTAGCGCTCAGGCCTCTGATTTCAACCGATTTGGTAAATATTACCGTGTGGTTGTTCAAGCCGATATCGAAGACAGAGCTGATCCAACTGCTATTGACAGAGTTTTTGTCAAAAACAAAACAGGCGAAATGGTGCCAATAAATACTTTAGTGAAACTAACCCGTATTTATGGTTCTGAAACCGCTTCTAGATACAATTTATTTAATTCAATTTCGATTAATGCGATTCCGAAACCAGGATTTAGTTCGGGAGATGCCATTAAAGCCATTGAAGAAGTAGCAGCACAACAATTACCTGCAGGTTACGGGTTTGAATTCTCGGGCCAGACTCGTGAGGAGATTTCTTCCGGAGGACAGTCTGCAACTATATTCTTACTGTGTTTGATATTCATTTATTTCTTACTTGCTGCACAGTATGAAAGTTACATTTTGCCTTTGGCTGTAATCTTGTCAATCCCTGCAGGTATTTTTGGAGTATTCGTAGCGATTGGTTTAACTGGAATCGAAAATAACATTTACGTACAAGTTGCGCTCGTCATGCTGATTGGACTTCTTGCTAAAAATGCGATTTTGATTGTCGAGTTTGCCGTTCAAAAACGAAAATCGGGACAAGCTTTAGTCAGAGCTTCAATCGATGCAGCAAAATTACGTTTGCGACCAATTATCATGACGTCTCTTGCTTTTGTAGTAGGTTTAGTGCCAATGATGAGTGCCAAAGGTCCATCTGCACAAGGTAACCACTCTATCAGTATCGGGGCAGCTGGAGGGATGCTTTCAGGAGTAATTCTAGGTTTGTTTATCATTCCGGTGCTCTTCATCATCTTCCAGCATTTACAAGAAAAGGTTTCTGGAAAACCAGTTGCCGTAATTCATAATGAAGAAAAATAAAATATGGAAAACTATATAACAACAGCTTTAGTAGCCATTATCATTGGCATCGCTTATATATCGTACAGAATCTCAAAAGATCTTGAAACCAGAAAAGATACTTGTACAGAAATCTAATAACAAAACAATGAAAAATCATATAACCAAAATCGTGACCTTCGCCATTCTGATCACGACCTTAATATCCTGTAAAGTTTCGAAGGATATTGAAACTCCAAAAGATGCATTTCCTGAGAATTTCAGGAATGCATCGGTTTCGAGTGATACAACCAGTATTGCCGATTTGGAGTGGAAAAATTTCTTTACAGAAAAAGATATTATTAAACTAATTGACAGTGCCGTTGCGAGAAACAACGATCTTCAGATTGCCGAAAAAAACATCGAAATTGCGCAATACAGATTTACACAATCTAAATGGGGAAATGTACCTCAGGTTAATTTATTTGTAAATGCAAGCACAAGTAATCCGTCTGACAATAGTTTTACTGGATTGAATTTAAACCAAGCAATTGGTGCCAAACATATTGACGACTATTCTGCTGGAGCTTCTCTTTCTTGGGAAGCTGATATTTGGGGAAAGATCAGAAACCAAAAGAAAGGTGCTTACGCAGGATATCTTCAATCTGAAGAAGTAAAAAAAGCTTTGCAGACGAATATTGTAGCAAACGTTTCAAGAGGATATTACAATCTTTTGATGCTGGACGCACAATTGGAAATTGCCAGACAAAATCTAAAATTAAACGATAGTACAACAAATATTATCAAATTAAAATACGATGCTGGTCAGGTAACGACATTGGCTATTCAACAATCTGAAGCACAGAAATTAAACTCAGCGCAATTGATTCCGTTATTAGAACAAAATATTGCGATTCAGGAAAATGCTTTGAGTGTTTTAACGGGATCTTTTCCAAATTCAAAAGAAAGAACAATTCGTTTAAGTACTATTGATGTCAAACACAATACAGCAATCGGAATTCCGTCTTCATTAGTAAGCAGAAGACCCGACGTTAAAAGTGCTGAATTAGCTCTGAAAGTTGCCAACGCAAACGTAGGAATCACAAAAGCCGATTTATATCCAGCTTTAAGAATCACTGCGCAAGGCGGATTAAATTCTTTCGAAACCAGCAATTGGTTCAACATTCCAGCTTCTTTATTCGGAACGGTTGCGGGAGGTTTAACACAACCGCTTTTGAACAATAAAAGAGTAAGAACGCAATATAATATCGCTGTAGCGGAAAGAGAAAAAGCAGTTTTAAATTTCAGACAATCGGTTTTGGTTGCCGTAAGCGAAGTTTCTGACGCTTTGGTGAAAGTAGAGAAATTACAACAGCAGGAAACTTTCTTAAAAGAAAAAGTAAAAACATTACAGCTGGCTATTAAAAATGCCAACCTATTATTCAAAAATGGTATGGCAGAATATCTGGAAGTTTTAACAGCACAGGCAAATCTTTTGCAAAGCGAACTAGAACTTGCTGATATTAAAAGACAACAGCTTACAGCCAATACAGATTTGTACCGCGCTCTGGGCGGAGGCTGGAAATAATACCCGTTACCCGTTAATTATTTATTTTTTGAGATGAAAACGCTATGAGACCTTTGGGTTTCATGGCGTTTTTTAGTTTTTTTAATTTGCCACGAAGGCGCTAAGGCACGAAGTTTTTTTAAGCCTCTCGCTGATTTTATTTTATCTCATTTTATGTCATTGCGAGAAACGAAGCAACCACACTAGCATTAGTGATTCAGCAAATGAGTTTGCTTCCTTGAAATGACAAATCTGACTCAAAATTTAGCTATTTTTGGTAAGCTTAAAAATTATATAATGATTTCTAACCACCAGATATACCTCAATAACTTAAAACAAACCATTGAAAGCTACTATCCTCTTTCTGAAAACTCATGGCAATTGATTGAGGGCATTGCAGCATTTCAAACCCTTAAAAAAGGAGAAACGTTATTGCAAAACGGAGAAATCGCTAAAAATCTTCATTTTATTGCGAAAGGTGTTTTAAGAGCTTTTATCACAGATCAACAGGGAAATTTCTATAACAAAAATCTCTTTCTTGAAAATTATTTTGCAGGTTCTAAGGTTTCATTAATGCTGCAATCACCTTCTAATTTTACAATTGAAGCTTTGGAAGACAGCATTATCATCAATCTTAATTATAAAAAATACATCTCGTTAATTAATAAAAACGATGATCTCAAAAACTTTTATATCGCTCATTTAGAGAAAAACTGAATTATAGATAAAGAGCAGAGAGAAGTCGCTTTGGTCATGCAAAACGCAACCGAGCGATATGTAAGTCTTTTACAAAAACATCCAAGTATTGCAGATCGGGTTCCGTTATTGCATATTGCATCGCATTTAGGTATTACGCCAACGCAGTTAAGCCGAATTAGAAAAAGTCTGGAAAAAGATTTGTAAATCAACATATGTAAAGGCTTTTCTAAAAGACTGGTTTTATCTTTGCTCTATAATTCAAACTTGTTATTACAATGACCAATAGAAACCTTATTAAAGACAATATTGACAATCTTACAGCACTTTGGAGAACTGTTGCCACTCCTCTCCTTTCCTATCATAAATTCGATCCTTTTGAATTCAGCCAAATAAAAAACTCAGGCTGGCCAAACCGCTTATGGTTTCGTGAAGATATTAAAGAAGAAAATCTTCCGCAGATTATGGAAATTATGGAAAAAAATCCGGGATTAGTTATTCCGTATTGGGATATTTTTGGAAGTAACTCCAGTGAATTTTTTGAAAATAAAGGATTTAAAATTCGAATTCAACTGATGGCTATGGCCTTAAAACTGAATAAAAAATTCACACTTCAAAATAAGTTGAATTTTAAAAGAGTTCTAAATGAAGAAGATGCCAAAACTTGGTCTGATATTTATCCATTATCTTTTAGCTATGTAATCAGTAAAGAAACGCTGGTGCATAATTACGAAAATGTGAAGTTTTATCTGGTTCATTTTGAAGAAAAACCAATTGGAACACTGACCCTTTTTCAAACTGGAAATATAATGGGAATTCATGGCGTCGGAGTAATTCCAGAAATGCGTAAAAAGGGTTTTGCAGAAGAAATTATGAAATTTGCCCTCAACGAAGCAATAGATGCCGGCTGTGAATATGCCCAGTTACAAGCTTCAGCTTTAGGAAAAGGGATTTATACAAGATTAGGTTTTGAAGATTTGTTTTTGATTACTAATTACCAACTGAAGTAAATTTTAAAATCAAAAAATCCAAATTTCTCATTTTCTGTCATTGCGGTTAAAAATCTAAAGTCTAAAATCTATCCCGAGGCTTCGGGACTAAAATCTAAAATCAACAATGTCCCAAATGCCCCTAAAATAGTCGCAAATGCGTATTCGTTAAAAAGCAAAACATTATTAGATTTGTAATACATTAACTAATAACCTTTTAAAACAATACCCAATGAAAAAAGCAAAAATTATTTTTTGGATTACGACTATTATTATTTTTCTATTTGAAGGCGTTATGCCCGCTTTATTTTCACAAAGCCAGGAAGCTAAAGAAGGAATCAGACATTTAGGTTACCCTGAATATTTTGGAGTTGCCTTGGTAATTTTTAAAATTCTAGGTGTTTTGGCTTTGGTAATTCCACAAGTTCCTAAAAATGTAAAAGAATGGGCATATGCTGGATTTGGTTTCGATTTTATCTTTGCTTCTATCAGTCATTTTGCGGTTGACGGAGTGAATTTTCAAAGTTTTTTTCCATTGATCTTTTTAGTGATTCTGGCGATTTCTTATATCTATTACCATAAAATAGAGCGATACAAAAATATCGCGCTGTAAATTCAAAACTTTATGATTGAAGTTTTTAAAACAAATGTTCAAGAAGAATCTCAATGTAAAATTATTATTGAGAAACTTCTTGAACACTATCCTAACAGCGCTATTAATTTTGACCTTGAAGACTGCGATAAAATTTTACGAATTCATGCTGCGGGAATTTCAAATAATATAATAATTGAGCTTCTGAATGCACATGGTTTTCATTGTGAGGTTCTTTTATAAAAACATAATTTATTGATTTACAAATAGTAAAATAAAAATCGTAATTTTAGAATACTAATTTTAAAATATCGAAAATGAATATTCCGGCAGAACATCAAACCATAATGCCTTATTTAATTTTACAAGGCGCAGCAAAATTTATCGATTTTACAAAAGTTGTTTTTGGAGCATCTGAAACTAACACAAAATCAATCCGCGCAGACGGAAGTATAATGCATGCTGAAGTTACCCTTAACGGAAGCACCATTATGATTACGGATGAAATTACGGATTGGGCAAAACAAACTTCACACCTATTTGTTTATGTTCCCAATGCCGATGAAACATATAAAAAAGCTATAGAAAACGGAGCTGTTTCTTTAATGGAGTTAAGCGACCAAGATTATGGCAGAACCTGCGGTGTTACAGATCCGTTTGGAAATGTGTGGTGGATTACCTCTGTAAATAATTAAAGCAGAAAACCGAAATTCAAAATACTGATTATTAGAATTTTATTTTTTTTTATCGTATATTTGAAGTACTATCATTCCCCTAATTCTATAAATTTAATTGAACAAAATGCACTGGCAGGTTTTCTTAAAACCCATCGGTTCACAGCTGTTATTGATCTAATTCTAAAATTAAAATAAGATGAAAAGCGGTATCCAAAATACTATTATAGAAACTTACAGTAAATTGAATGATACTATTTCTTCTTTTTCGGAGGAAGAAATTAATATTGTACCATTTGAAGGAAGCTGGACAGCCGGACAGACTGCACAGCATATTATTTTAGCTTGTGCTGATATTCCAAAGCTGTTTGCTGGAAAAACAGAGAAAACAAACCGTGAGGCTGATGAAAACGTTAAAAATCTGGATGCGGTTTTTTTAGATTTTAATATCAAATACCAATCTCCCGAAAATATAAAACCTGCTGAAATTGATTATGATAAAAGCAAATTACTGGCTTCATTAAATAAAATACAAAAAGATTTATTTGAAGCTGCTGAAACCTATGATTTAACGCTAACGTGTCTTGATGCCAAAATACCAGGTTTTGAAAATTTCACTATTTACGAATGGATTTATTTTGCAATTGTTCATACACAAAGACATACACATCAATTGAAATTGATTTATGAAAATATCAAAAAATAATAAATAGTTAAACCAAAATTTATTTTTATGAGATCAAAAGTTAAGACTATTGTTTCTTCTGGTTTGGTAGCTGGCACATTAGATATTACTGCAGCTATTTTAATTTATGCCGTGATCCTTCATAAAACAACAGCCGAAAAAATCCTGCAGTCTATCGCAAGCGGTGTTTTTAAAAAAGAAGCTTATACAGCTGGAACAGAAATGACTTTTGCGGGTTTAGGTTTACATTTCTTAATCACTTTTATATTTGCCTGGTTTTATTTTAAGATCTTTCCGTACATTCCTTTTTTCAAAATAAACACCCTTTTATCTGGAGTTTCTTATGGCTTCTTTATCTGGGTTGTAATGAATCTTATTGTACTTCCAATTGTTTTTCCTGTTTTACCAGAAAAGAAATTAGACTTTGCTCTCCTATTGTCAATTTTAATCGTAATTTGCTGCGTAGGGATACCAATAGCTTTCATAACGCGGAAATATTATGCTAAATGGTATTAGAAAAAAGGTCCAAAGGTTTAAGGTTCAGAGTGGCAGAGGTTGAATTTAGCTGCTTTATACTTTTTACATTTTTGATTTCTGAAAATAATCTCAAATGGTCTAAAAACAAAAAAGTAATTCAAGTTCCGTAGAACCCGAATTACTTATATGTTAAAAAAAAATATCTTCTTAAAAGTGCTTAAACCTTTGTTCTACCTGTAATTAGTGAAATAATAAATAACACTATAAAGATAAAGAACAAAACTTTTGCAATACCTGCAGCTCCAGCGGCAATACCACCAAAACCAAAAATTCCGGCTATAATAGCAAGAATTATAAAAATGACTGTCCAGCGTAACATAATTTTAGATTTTTTAGTTCGTAAATACGACTATTCAATAGTCTGTTTTGTTTGTTATTCAAATTTATTTTATTCCTACAAATCTTGTTAACTCAAAACGCTTTTTAAATTAACTCAATAAACTAAAAAACAAGTATTTACCGCAGGTTTTCATTATTATTTTTTAGTCTTACAGAATTACCATGTTTAAGCTTTTGAGTTAATTTTTTAATGGATTGGATTAATCGCTGCTCCTATCCCAAGGTAATTTTATCAAAAATAATTACAGTAATGGAAGAAGCTAAAAAGCATGGTGTTCTTTTAGAAAAAACAGAAAGAAATTTTGAAGAATTGGGTGTTTTAAATCCAGCCATTTATCAAGATGGAAATACTGTTCACATGTTTTACAGAGCTGCCAAAAAAGGAAATTTCTCCACTATAGGTTATTGTCGTTTTGAAGGACCGACAACTTTAGTAGAAAGACGTTCAAATCCGATTTTTCTTCCAGAGTATATTTATGAAATTCATGGAGTTGAAGACCCAAGAATTACTAAAATAGATGACCTGTATTATATGACTTATGTCACGTATGACGGATTAAATGCCTGCGGTGCCTTTGCTGTTTCTAAAGATTTAGTAAAGTTTAAAAAGAAAGGAATAATTACACCGCGATTTATTTTAAATGAATTTACTAATCTAATTAGAAACCATTTACAAAATCCGAGTATTGCAAAGATATTAGCTTTTAATACCGAAAGAAACTATCCGCTTACGGAGACCATGAAAGAGCACTTATACGTGTGGGATAAAAATGTGGTTCTTTTTCCGAAAAAAATTAATGGAAAATTTGTCGCATTGCACAGGCTCTTCCCGTCTATTCAGATTGTTACATTCGAAAAAAAATCTGAGCTGACTGAAGACTTTTGGAAAAATTATTTAAAAGATCTTCCGAGTCATATTGTAATGGAACCCAAGTTTGACCATGAAACAAGTCATATTGGACCAGGAGCTCCGCCGATCGAAACAGCAGACGGCTGGCTTTTAATTTATCATGCTGCTGAAAGAAGAGAAAAAGGATTGGTTTATCATGCCTGTGCCGTTTTACTGGACTTAAAAAATCCAGCTAAAGTAATCGGCAGACTGCCAAAACCAATTATTACTCCTTCTGAATATTACGAAAGACATGGTTATGTAAATTATGTAGTTTTCCCGACTGGAACTGCAATTTTTGATGACCGATTATATATTTATTATGGCGCTGCCGATGACAAAATTGCGGTGGCATCTTTGAACCTGAACGAGTTATTAACCGAACTAAAAATGAATTCTCATGAAAACAATATCAAATAAATCAAAAATAGTTTTTCTATCTACTTTTCCGCCAACACAATGCGGCATAGCAACTTATACTCAAGATACAATTAAAGGAATCACCGATGTATACGGTAAATCTATCACATGCGAAATATGTGAGCTTGTGGATACACCAAAAGAAAAACCAACACAGGCATTTACCTTAAACACAAAAAACAGAGAAGAGTACGCAAAAGTAGCAGAAGAAATCAATCAGGATGGAGCTGTAAAATTAGTTCACATTCAACATGAGTTTGGTTTGTTTTCAGGAAATTACGGAGATCATCTATTAGATTTTTTAAATGTAATTAAGGTACCTGTGACATACACTTTCCATAGTGTAATACCAAACCCAAACAACGAATTAAAAACTTTTGTAAAACTGTTATTGAGTTACAGCAATTCGGTTTTTGTAATGACTAACAAATCAAAAGAAATACTAATTAAAGACTATGACATCAATGAAGAAATAATTACTTGCGTACCTCATGGAACTCATATCGTAGTTTATGAAGCTCCTCAAAATGCAAAGGAAAAATTAAACATTGGAGATCGTATCGTATTATCAACTTTTGGACTTTTAGGCGAAGGAAAAAATATCGAAACTGGATTGCAGGCACTTCCAAAAATTGTTGAGAAAGCACCAAATGCATTGTATTTAATTATTGGAAAAACACATCCAAATTTAATTAAAGATGGTGTAGATACTTATAGAGAAAAATTAGAGTCAATTGTAGAAGAATTAAATCTGCAGAATAATGTACGTTTTATAAACAAATATTTAGACACTGATGAACTTTTAGAATACCTAAAAGCTACAGATATTTATATGTTTACATCTAAAGATCCAAATCAGGCTGTAAGCGGTACTTTTGCTTATGCAATGAGCTGTGCGTGTCCTATAGTGGCTTCTAAAATTCCTCATACAAAAGAAGTATTAACTCCAGATTCAGGAATATTAGTAGATATCGGAGATGTAGATCAGTTTGCAGATGCGGCAATTAAATTAATCGCTGATGAAAACTTAAGAAATGAAATGGGTATAAACTCGTTTACAAAAATGCGTGCTTCTTCTTGGGAAAATGCTGCCATTACCCACATGAATACATATAAAAACTTAATGGAAAATTCTTCAGAGATTAAATACAGTTATCCGGAAATTCAACTAAGACATATTAAAAGATTAACTACCGAACTTGGTATTATTCAATTTAGTAAAATTTCAATTCCAGATTTAGATTCTGGATATACATTAGACGATAACGCAAGAGCATTGATTGCTTTCTGTATGCATTACAAACTGACTCAAGATAAAGATGATTTAGCTTATATCCTAATCTACTTAGATTTTATCCAGCGTTGTCAAAAACCAAAAGGAGATTTCATCAATTATGTAGATCAGGAAAATCGTGAACATGTTGAACAAAATGCAGAAGTTAACTTAGAAGATTCAAATGCAAGAGCAATTTGGGCATTAGGAACTGTGGTTTCGCTTTCAGATATTCTTCCAGAAGCTATTACTAAAAAAGCAACTAGATGTTTATTGAATTCATTAAAATGGACTGAAACTATTCAATCGCCACGTTCTATTGGTTTTGCAACAAAAGGTTTGTACTTGTATCACTCAACAATTCCTAATTTATATGTAGCGGCAATTATTAATAAATTGAATGCAAAACTGCTTAAAAATTACGAAGATACAGCTACAGAAGACTGGAAATGGTTTGAAAATTATTTAACATACGGAAATGGTGTTTTACCAGAATCAATGCTGTATGCTTACTTAATTACTAATAAGCCAATTTACAAAAAGGTTGCTTTAGATTCTTTAGATTTCTTGATTTCTAAAACATTCGTAAATGGTGATTTTAAAGCAATTTCTAATAGAAGCTGGCACCATAAAGGTTCAGAACCACAACAATATGGAGAACAGCCAATAGATGTTACTTACACGATACAGACTTTAAATGCTTTTTATGATGCATTTAAAACTCCAGAATATAAAAAGAAAATGAGAATTGCATTTAATTGGTTCTTAGGTAAAAACCACTTGAATCAAATTATGTACAACCCAGTAAGCGGCGGTGGTTATGACGGACTTGAAAAAGAAAATGTAAACTTAAATCAAGGCGCAGAATCTACAGTATGTTTTTTAACAGCAAGATTATTAATGGAAAAATTAGCTCAGACACAGTCTAAAGTTATTCCGTTAATGAAATCCCGCACTGGAATCGCAATTAATTCATAAAAATAAGGTAGAAGCTAACCAAATACTTCTCTTTTAAAACCCTGAAAATCCCTTTCTAAATGAAAGGGATTTTTTGTTTTTTGCTATTTCGTCAAAATCATCAAAATCTTCACTAAATAAAAAACTGTTTAAATAATTTGCCTATCTACTAATAGGTAGTATATTTGTATAAAAATTATTGCCATGACAACACGAGAATCTATTATTGAAAAAGCAGATCAATTAATAAGGGATAAAGGTTATAACGCTTTTAGTTTTAAAGACATCTCTAATGATATAGGAATAAAAACAGCATCGATACATTATCATTTCCCTACAAAATCAAATTTGGGTGTAGCGACAATAAAAGAACATATCGAAAGAGTTGAAATTTTAAAGGAAAAAGTGGCTAACGAGTCACCATTAACAAAACTGCAAGCTTTCTTAGAAGTACAGGCTAAAATTAAAAAAGAGAATAAAGTGTGTATTGTAGGCTCATTAGCTACAGATTTAAACACCTTAGATGATTCCATAAAAACAGAATTACAACAATTTGCTCAATTGGTAATTACATGGCTTACTGGAATTTTAATTGAAGGAAAAGAACAAAACATATTTGATTTTGATATGGCACCAAGAACAAAAGCAATAATGATTATAACAAATATGGTAGCCATTGTACAGCTTTCGAGGCTTACAACCGACGATGATTTTGAATTGGTAAGAGAAACAATATTAACAGAATTAAGACCTAAAAAATAATGAAAAGAGTAGTTATAACAGGATTAGGAGCTGTAACTCCCATTGGAAATAATGTGTCAGAATACTGGCATTCCTTAATTAATGGAGTCAGCGGTGCAGCACCAATAACAAGATTCGACACCTCACAATTCAAAACTAAATTTGCATGTGAAGTTAAAAACTTTAATCCGCAGCACATTTTTGAGAAAAATGAAATTAGGAAATATGATCTTTTCACGCAATATGCTCTATATGCAGCAGACGAAGCAATAACAAATGCAAATATTGATTTTGATACCTTAAATAAAAACCGAATTGGTGTTATATGGGGTTGTGGAGACGGCGGTATTTCTACTTTTGAGGAACAATTTGGAGAATACAAATTAGGAAACGGCACACCAAGATTTAGTCCGTTTTTTATTCCAAAGAGAATTGTCAATATAGCTTCGGGAGCCATTTCTATTAAATATGGATTACGCGGCATTAATTATACCACAGCTGCGGCTTGTTCTGCAAGTAATACAGCAATCATAGATGCTTTCAATTACATTCGCTGGGGTAAAGCAGATATGATTATCAGCGGCGGGTCTGAGGCTTCTGTTTCAGAATCTTCAATTGGCGGCTTTAATGCTTCAAAAGCATTGTCAACATTAAATGATGATTACACTAAAGCGTCACGTCCTTTTGATGTTACAAGAGACGGATTTGTTTTGGGCGAAGGTGCCGGCGTTGTCATATTGGAAAGCTATGAACATGCCATCAAAAGAAATGCGGTAATTTATGCCGAAATTGTTGGCGGCGGACTGGCGGCAGACGCTTATCATTTAACAGGAACACATCCTGAAGGCGAAGGTGCAGTTTTAGGAATGGAACTTGCTCTTGAAGAAGCGGAGATTACTCCAGACAAAATTGACTATATCAACGCACATGCTACCTCTACTCCAACTGGTGATTTAAGCGAACTTAAAGCATTGGAAAAAGTTTTTGGAATAAATCCGAATGCAAATGTTAGTGCTACAAAATCTATGACTGGACATCTGCTTGGCGGCGCTGGAGCTATTGAAGCAATTGCCTGTATAAAAGCACTTCAGGAAAACATTGTACCGCCCACTATAAATACAGAAACTGTTGAAGAAGAGTATGCCGGCAAATTTAATCTTACTCTCGGAAAAGCACAATCGCGAATAGTTGATTATGCTATGAGTAATACTTTCGGTTTTGGAGGTCATGTTGCCAGCTCAATCTTTAAAAAATTTAAAGAATAACGATATACGCCAAAATTTAAAAGTTTTTCATTTTTATAAATCCCTTTCCTAAACGAAAGGGATTTTTTATTTGCAAAAACGGCAACGGAAATTTATTTCAAATATTGTGAGCCTATGAAAATTATATAAGGCTCGAAAAAAGTTGTGTAATATATTTTAACAAGTATCGGGCTAACTTTCATATATAATTTAATCAGTAGAAAAAACTGTTAAATAATTGATTCTCATTTTATATCATTCATATTAAAAACAAAAACATTTTGATTCTCAACCTAAAAAATACATTTGCTGAAATTGGAGAAACAACATTGTTCGCCAAAAAGTTTTTTAAGGAGGTATTTATTCCGCCTTATGAGACGAAGGAGTTTTTAAAACAATGTTATGTCATTGGCTACAAATCGCTGCCTTTAGTTGCCATTACAGGTTTTATTATGGGTTTGGTACTTACACTCCAGTCAAGACCAACCTTGGTAAAATTTGGTGCCGAAAGCTGGCTTCCAGGAATGGTTGCACTTTCGTTAATTAGAGAAATTGCACCAGTAATTACAGCTTTGATTTGCGCCGGAAAAATTTCATCTGGAATTGGAGCCGAATTAGGATCTATGAAAGTGACAGAGCAAATCGACGCAATGGAAGTTTCGGCAGTAAACCCTTATAACTATTTGGTTGTAACGAGAGTATTAGCCTGTACTTTAATGGTGCCGATTTTAGTCTTTTTTGCCGACGCAATCGGAATTATGGGCGGATATGTAGGAATTAATATTCACGGAGATGTGAACTTTTACAGATATCTAACTCAAATCATTCAATCATTAGAGTTTTTAGACTTGTTTCCTGCTACTATTAAAACTTTCTTCTTCGGATTTCTTATTGGAATGATTGGGTGTTATAAAGGTTTTAACGCATCAAATGGAACAGAAAGTGTTGGACAAGCTGCCAATTCAGCCGTTGTAACAGCATCATTAAGCATTTTTATTATTGATATGGTTGCCGTTCAAATAACCGATTTATTCTTTTAAAAATGACCAAAGAAAAACTACATAAAGAACCCAAAACGAAAGAAAAAGATCAAGCTCCAATTATAGAGATTAAAGATCTGCACAAAACTTTTGGAAAAGATAATAAAGTATTAAAAGGCGTAAATCTTACTTTGAATAAAGGAGAAGATTTGGTGGTTTTAGGACGTTCAGGATCTGGAAAATCGGTAACGATAAAATGCATCGTTGGATTGATTGAACCTGACAAAGGTGAAATTAAAGTTTTTGACGAAAATGTACTGAACATTTCCAAAAAAGAACTGAATGAGATTAGAGTCCGAATCGGATTTTTATTTCAAAGTGGTGCACTTTACGATTCAATGTCGGTTAGAGAAAACCTCTCTTTTACACTGACCAAACACAAACGTGATTTAAGTGCCGAAGAAATTGAAAGTGAAGTTATGGAAGCTCTTGAAAGTGTTGGTTTATCAGAAGCAATTGACAAAATGCCTTCTGAATTATCTGGAGGAATGAAAAAAAGAATTGGTCTGGCCCGCACCTTAATTTTAAAGCCTGAAATTATTTTATACGACGAACCTACAACAGGTTTAGATACGATAACATCGAGAGAAATTAGTGAATTGATTCTTGATATTAAACACAAACAAAAAACATCCTCGATCATTATCACACATGATATGGCTTGTGCGAAATTAACTGCCGATAGAATTATTGTTTTAAAAGAAGGAGTAATTCACGCCGAAGGAACATACGAAGAATTAGAAAAAAACGAAGACGAATGGGTACGCTCATTTTTTGAATAAAGCAAAATAAATAATAGAAATCATGGAAAAGCAATCGGGATATACTTGGAAATTAGGAATGTTTGTAACAATAGGTTTACTGCTTTTTATAATGGCCGTATATTTTATCGGAAAACAAAAAAACCTATTCGGTTCAACCTTTCATATTACTTCTCAGTTTAAAACTGTAAGCGGTTTAGAAGTTGGAAATAATGTTCGTTTTTCGGGTATTAATGTCGGAACTGTAGAACAAATTCAATTAATAAACGATTCATCTGTAGTTGTTGTTTTAGTAATGAAAGAAGATGTTCGAAAATTTATTAAAACAGATGCAACGGCCAGCATTGGTTCTGACGGATTAATGGGCGACAAAGTATTGACAATTACTCCAGGGCAAAAGTCCCAAAAAGTTATTCAAGACAATGGGCAGATTGCTTCTGTCGACGGAATAGAAATGCACGATATTATGAAAAGCGTTAAGAAAAGCGTGGATAATATTGGTGTAATTTCAGATGAAATAGCCATTTTCAGCCACAGTATGAACAACGGAAACGGTGCGCTAGCTAGATTGGTTAGAGATGATAAAATGGCGAACAGCGTTTCGAACACGCTTTCTAATTTAGAAAGTGGAACAAAGGGTTTCAGCGAAAATATGGAAGCTGCAAAAAGCAATTTCCTGTTTAGAGGTTATTTCAAGAAAAAAGAGAAACAAAAGGAAAAACAAAAAGAAGAAGCAAAA
The DNA here is from genome assembly GCF_001429295.1 of Flavobacterium sp. Root935. GTDB lineage: Bacteria > Bacteroidota > Bacteroidia > Flavobacteriales > Flavobacteriaceae > Flavobacterium. The sequence continues at coordinate 364,144 of NZ_LMJL01000008.1, forward strand.
GAGAAAAAAGAAGAACAGCAAGAGAAAGCTCAAAAAGAAAAAGAGCAAAAAGAAAAAGAACAAAAGGAGAAAGAGCAGAAAGAGAAAGAACAAAAGGAAAAAGAAGAAGATGCTAAAAAAGCTGAAGCTGAAAAGAAAAAATAAATTGAGAAAATTTGAAATTGAAAATTCAGAATCTCTTTAAATCATAATTCTTTATTACAACTTTAAGTTCTAATTTCTAACACTTTAAATCTAAATTCATTTCAGTTTTTAAACAACAAAAACGTATTGTACATGCCAACTTCATTTAAACATACCGCCTTAAAAGTCTTAAAAATTACCGGAATTACGATTGCGGTGATTTTGTTTTTATTGTTTATAATTCCGTTGCTGTTTCCTGGTAAAATTGCTTCTGAAGTAAAAAAGATTGCCAATGAACGTTTAGATACCAAACTAGATTTTAGCAAATCAAGACTTTCATTTTTCACTCATTTTCCATCTTTGACAGTTTCTTTAGACGATTTATCTCTTACCGGTTCTAAACCGTTTAGCAATGATACTTTGTTAAAAGCAGATCAAGTTGCTTTTGGTATAAACTTAAAACGTTTGATTTTTGATAATGAAGTAAAAATCAACAAGCTGTATATTTCAGATGCGTTAATCAATGTAATGGTTAATGAAAAAGGTCAGGCGAACTATAATATTTATGTGGCACCCAAAGACGAGAAAAACGATCCAAACGCTCCAGAAGAAGGAACAGCAATTCGATTAGAGCGCATTGATTTAGAAAATTGTCATGTTAAATATAACGATCGTTCGGCCAAAATTTTGGTCGATGCTCAAGGTTTTAATTATGTTGGAAAAGGAAACTTAAGCGAAGATATTTTTGATCTTGCAACCGATGCCAGAATTGAAAATCTGGATTTCTATTATAACCGAACAGCTTATCTTAGAAAAAAAGAGGTTCGCGCCGATTTAATTACCCGAATTAACACACATGCGCTTTCGTTTATTCTTCAAAAGAATGAACTTAATATCAATAAATTACCCTTAAAATTTACTGGCCTTTTTTCCATTCTTAGAGATGGTTATAAGATAAATATAAAAGCCGCTTCAGAGAATACAACTGTTAAAGATTTATTGTCTGTTATGCCTCCAGAATATTTAACATGGTTAGAAAAAACGGATATTTCTGGCCGAAGTGATTTGGTATTTACTTTTAAAGGCGATTATAATGTCGCTAAAAAGCAAAAACCAAATCTAGCTTTCAACTTAAAAATAAATGAAGGTTCGGTAAATTACCAAAATGCCCCTGTTCCATTAACCGATTTCCAAGTGGATTTGAATGCAATACTTCCGTCATTGGATCCTGAACAATTATTGATTAATCTGCGAACATTAAAATTTAAAGTAGGCGAAAAAGATTATTTCAACGCTTATCTGCATAGTAAAGGTCTGAGCGAAATGGATATCAATGCAAGTGTCAAAGGCGCTTTGGATTTGGCTGTCGTTGATGCCGCTTTAGGTTTAACCAGTGTTGACGTAAAAGGAATTTTAAAAACCGATATTCAGGCACGCGGTACTTTCAGCACGTCTAAAAAACTTTTTCCAAAAACTATCGGTGGTATTTCATTACGAAACGGATGGCTTAAAACAGAATATTATCCAAATCCAATCACTAATATCACTTTTGTTGCCAATATGCTTAACAAAGCAGGAACCTATCAAGATTTGATTGTTGCAGTTGCTCCAGCCTCTTTTGTTTTTGAAGGAAATCCTGTTTACGTAAATGCAACTGTATCAGATTTTAATGATTTGGCTTATAATGCAAAAATAAAAGGTGAATTGAATGTTGGTAGAATCTATCAGGTTTTCTCTCAAAAAGGTCTCGATTTAACGGGTTATGCAAAAGCAGATCTTTCATTGAAAGGAAAACAAAGTTACGCTACAACTGGACAATATGACAAACTAGATAATAAAGGAACTTTAATCCTTAAAAATATAAAAGCAACATCTGAGTTGTTTCCGAAAGCTTTTTTTATCAAGCAGGGAAATTTCCGTTTTCAAAACGAGAAAATGTGGTTTGAGAAATTTAATGCGTCTTACGGTAAATCAGATTTTGATATTAACGGTTACCTCTTAAATACAATAAATTATTTCTTAGAATCGCACGGAACTTTGAGCGGTAATTTCAACTTAAAATCAAAATTGATAAATGTTGACGAATTTATGGCACTTGAAAAAGGCGAAAATAAAGATCGAAATATTGAGGTAGAATATGCCAAAGAAGATCATCCGAAAATGAGCGGTGTAGTTATAATTCCGAAAAACTTAAATGTCAGTTTAAATGCAAGTGCAGACAAGGTAGAATATAACGGACTGGTCTTCAACAAACTTAACGGAAAAACGGGTATTACGAAAGGTGGGTTTTATTTAGAAAATACAACCTTTAACATCATTGACTGTATTTTAGGAATTGATGCAACTTACAAAGATGAATCACCTACAGCAGCACATTTTGATGCTCACTTCCGTGCGAAAGATTTTGATGTACAAAGAGCTTACAAAGAAATTCCGATGTTTCATGATATGGTTACCGCAGCTGAAAAAGCTTACGGAATAATTTCCGTAGATTATAACATCAAAGGAGATTTAAACGGTAATATGGGACCTATATATGAATCTCTTCAGGGAGGCGGTACATTGAATTTAAGAGACGTAAAAATTAAAGGACTAAAACTTTTTGATGGAATTAGTTCTAAAACAGGACAAAATGGTTTGAATAATCCTGATATGCAAGGAATTGAAGTCAAATCTACAATAAATAAAAATCTTATTCATATTGAACCATTCACCTTTACTGTAGCCGGTTTTAAACCAACTATAAAAGGAACTACAAGCTTTGACGGACTATTGGATCTTAGAATGCGTTTGGGTCTTCCCCTTTTCGGACTTATCGGATTTCCGATTGTTATTACTGGTACGCATGACGCTCCAAAAATTAAAATATTCAGCAAAACGGGACAAGAAATTGATCCTGCTGTTTATGACGAAAAAAACAATAAAGTTATAAAGGAAGAAAAAGTAAGTAAATCTAAAACAAAAAAATCGTAATGAATTCTAAATCTCCACATAGTCAAAGTGCATTTGAGAAATTTGCTACAAAAGTTTCCAAAGCAGCAGGAAGTACCACTGCCTTTATTGGCGCATTTATTATCGTTGTTGCGTGGGCCGTTTCGGGACCAATTTTCGATTATTCAGAAACTTGGCAGCTGGTCATTAATACTGGAACTACAATTATTACTTTTTTGATGGTTTTCTTAATTCAAAAAGCTCAAAATAAAGATTCGCTCGCCATTCAATTAAAATTAAATGAGCTTGTTGCTTCTAATGATTTATCCAGCAATAGTTTGGTTGATATTGAAAGCATGACTGAAGAAGAAATGATTATTGTTCAAAAATACTATCATCGATTGAGTGAACTGGCCAAAAAAGACGAAAGCATAAGAACTTCACATTCTATTGCAGAGGCACATGAGCTGCACAATCGAAAACAACAAAAAAATAAACCATTAGATAAAACAACCATAAAGAAAACGGGCAAAACCACTCCGAAGAATACCAAAAACACTACCAAAAACGCATCTAAAAAATGAAATTAAGCTCTACAGAAACTTACTGGCCATTAAAAAATGCCATAAAACATAGTTATCCCTCGATCGATTCTGATATCAATACCGATATTTTAATTATTGGAGGAGGTATTACTGGAGCCCTTACCGCTTACAAATTAATTAACGAAGGAAAAAAAATTGTTTTGATAGACCGTCGTGATGTCTGCGGAGGCAGTACATCAGGCAGCACTGCTTTACTGCAATACGAAATTGATGTACCGTTACATCAGCTTATTAAACTTAGAGGGGTAAAATGTGCCGTAGAAAGTTATCAAAATGGAAAAAAAGCCATTTTTGATCTTCGTAATATTATTGACACGGTAGGGTGTGACTGTGATTTTGAATTTAAAAAAAGCATCTATTTTACTACATTAAAAAAGGATGTCCCATATTTAAAAAACGAATTTAAAGCCCGCAAACAGCATGGTTTTGAAGTTAGCTGGCTCAATCGGTCTGAATTACAGAAAATGGGATTAAATGCCATTGCAGCAATAGAATCTAAAACTGCAGCCGTAATGGATCCGTTCAAATTAGCTACTGATCTTTTATTTCATTGCCATGAAAAAGGCATGCAGATTTTTGATCGAACAAATGTTGCTTCAATACAACACCAAAAAGGTAAAATAATTGCTGAAACTGATTCAAAGCACTCCATAACCGCTTCACATATAATTCATTGCACAGGTTATGAAAGTACAGAAACCTTAACCGAAAAGGTTGTCGAATTAAAAAGCACTTATGTTATTGCATCTGAAAGTCAGCCAGATCTTCCTGAAAGTTTTAAACATGCTATATTTTGGGATACCGCTTCTCCTTACCATTACGTTAGGACTACAGAAGATAACCGAATTATTATGGGTGGCGGCGACGAAGATTTTAAAGATGCTGTAAAACGCGATAAATTACTGCCTAAAAAAGAGCAGTATCTTTTGAAGAATTTTTTTAAACGATTTCCAGACTTAAATTTCAAAATTGATTATTCCTGGGCAGGTACTTTTGGAGAAACCAAAGACGGACTCCCCTATTTTGGAAAACCAAATCCGAGAAAAAACGAACATTATATTCTAGGTTTTGGAGGAAACGGCATAACCTTCAGCGTGATCGGAATGAATTCTATATTAGATTCTCTTCACAATAAAAAAAATACAGATTTGGAGTATTATCGATTTGGAAGATGAGAAAAAGGTTCTAAGAGACTAAGATTCTGAGATACTAAGTTTTTTCTTAGAGTCTTAGTATCTCAGAACCTTAGCAACTTTATAAAACTAACTCCATTTGGATATTGCATCTTTTATAGGGGGTTGAGAGTCCGAAAACTTTTTCAAAACCCAATTTGTAATACAAGTTTATTGCAGGTTTTAAGATCGTGTTACTTTCTAAATATATCTTTTTTGCACCAAGTTCCTTTGCGGCATCTACTATTGCTTTTCCTAAGAGCCAGCCAATATTTTTACCTTGTGCTTTTGGCGAAACGGCCATTTTAGCCATTTCGAAATCATATTCAGGATTTTGAGTTTTTATAAGTGCGCAGACTCCAACAGGTTCATTTTTATACAAAGCCACTAAAATTTTTCCGCCTTTATTCAAAATATAATCTTCTGGATTATCCAAGGCTTTATAGTCAGCTTCTTCCATTTCAAAATAAGTCGAAATCCATTCTTCATTTAAAGATTTAAATGCTTCTTTATATTCTGGTTTATACTCTACAATTTCAACATCTTTACTTTCTCGAATTTTTTTCTGGTCGCTTACTCTCTTAAATAATGATTTTTGCTGCAACAAGAATTCCCATTCTTCAATTGCTGCCCAAAGATTATGTTTTGCTTCAGAAATCAAGCCTTCAACAGCCACATCGATGTCTAATAATTGATTTTTGATTTTGTTCGAAATCAAAAGTCCTTTCTCGGTTAAAACAACATTATTCTTGCGTTTATCATCGGTCTTCGCCCCTTCTTCAAGTATTCCGGCACCAATCATTTCCTGAATAATTTTGCTTACGGAAGGCTGAGAATGTCCAATTTCATTTGCGATCTCCGTAATTGTCCTTTCTCTATCTTCTGCAATCGTATAAAACACAGGAAACCACTTCGGATTAAAATCTATTCCGTATAATTCATAAATTTTAGCAGCATCATCTGTAAAACTTGCCGTCATTAAACGTAAACGACTTCCCAAAGCCACTTTACCAACTTTATTAAAAAATTCCATAACAATAATTAATTATATAACTAGTTATGCAAATGTATGATTTTTTTAGATACTAAGAAACTAAGGTTCTAAGATTCTAAGTTTTTTTTATCGGAAAACTTAGAATTTTAGAACCTTAGCGTTTATATATTGTGCTTTAGAGCTAGCGACTTTATTTTCTTAATACTAAGTTCTGAAGTTATATGTTTATCTAAAAGCTTAGTATCTTAGCATCTCAGAACCTTAGCAACTTCGGCGGTTACGCCGTTATAGCCAACGAATTCAAATTGAATTTATATTCTTTTGGGCTGCAGTTGAATTTTTGTTTAAAGATTTTTGAAAAATAACTTCTGCTTGTAAAACCAATGCAATACACTATTTCTGAAATATTTAGATCTGAAGTTCGTATCAATATCTCAGCTTTTAATACACGCATATGTGTGATATAATCATTAACAGTACGATTGTGTATCATTTTAAAGCCCTCTTGAAGTTTATTTGGAGATAAACCTGATCTTTTGCTTAAAGATTTAATAGAAAAAGCTTCTTCTGGACTTGCTTTAATAAACTCTGAAAGTTCTTTAATTTCTTCCATTTCTCTTAAAGTCAATCCGTTTGACTCATTTGCGAAAGCGTGCAAGTCGTCTGAATGTTGTTGAATTTCCATTGCAAGGATAATTCTCATAATACCTTCTTTCAATAAATTACGAACAATTCCCGTTTGTGTAATAGAATTAAGCTGTTCGATTTTTTCTGCAATTTGTAAATTATAAGAACCTATATAAAAGAAATCCTGAACTAAATTATTTTCAAAAAAGGTATCTTTTACTCTTTGGTTTAAAGAATGTAATTGAGTTTTAGCATCAACTTGAGTTCCCACAATAATTAAAGTCAGTTTAGTTTTTTTCCCTTTTTCAAAAAATAAAACATTATCCTGATTTTGTTTTGAAGTTACAATGGCTGTCTGAAAAGTTTTTAGTTTTCGCTCTTCCCCATTTAATCCAAAACTATGCGACAAACTTCCTTTAGAACAGTATGCAAAATAAATTGGTGATGATTTTACATTTAGAATATCTAGTCTGACATCGCTTGAAAATGTCATATCAAACTGAACATACGAAATATTATCATTAAAAGAAGCTCCTATAATTGAACCTTCTGCAAAACTATTTTCTACTTCAAGTGTATATTCGTCTAAGTCAAAAGTCACTTTTCCGCCAAAATTAGTATGAAGTTCATCAAATATATTTTGTGTTTTTTCTGTATTTATAGTAACAATTTTCATGGTGACTGGATTTAAATTCTATAATTTGCTAAATAGATCTTTGCTAAAAATCTGAAGTCAAAGTTCGTGTAAACACAAGCGAAACGTGTTATATAATTTTATCGTTTTGTTTTATAATTCCTTATAAATGATTATTTTAACAGATATAAATTCAACTCTTAAATATGAAAAGTTTCTCTTTTGCTCCCATTAGTTCTCCAGATTCTAAAATCCTGATTTTAGGCACAATGCCCGGAACAAAATCTTTAGAACTCAATCAATATTATGGTCATAAGCAGAATAACTTTTGGAAATTTCTCTTTGAAATATTAGGAGAAGAATTTTCGCCTGATTATGAAACTAGAAAAAATTTATTGATTAAAAACCATATTGCTCTTTGGGATGTCTTACAATTTTGCGACCGTGTTGGAAGTCTCGACAGCGCAATTAAAAATGAAATTGCAAATGATTTTGAAGATTTTCTAGAAAAACATCCTCAAATAGAATACATTCTTTTTAACGGACAGAAAGCTGCTGCTTTTTTTAAAAAATATGTTCACTTAAAAAAAGAATATAAAAAATTTACGCTTCCTTCTACCAGTCCCGCCAACGCCAGTAAGACTTCTCAAGACAAATTAAAAGAATGGAGTATTATTCAAACCTTATTATAGGAGCAATAATTTTATACAATTAAAATCCAAATATTGGAATCATGTAACTTTTTCCTTTTAAAATATAACAAATTATAGCCACTCTAAATCTAATTTTACATCGTAGAAAACAAAGAAAAATAAGCCCTGTTGAAAATGTGATGAACGAAATGGAAAGGCTTTCTTCTTACTAAAATTACTTAACAAACTTTAAAAAAGTTTAGATTATAAAGAGAACATTGGTTATGTTAGTTTATTTTTGGGAAAAAGCTGCTCTATAATTTTATAGAGCAGCTTTGTTTTTTTAGAGTACCTTTAAAAAAGAAAAACATGAAAATTCAAACCTATTACAATCATATACGGTTTTATACCCCACACCATTTTGTATATTATCCAATTCTAGTTCTATTTTTAATTGCAAGCATTTATTTTGCTGCAACGACAGAAGATTATCTTATCTGGGGATTCATAAGCGTTATTTTTGTCTTTTTGTTCGCTTTAGCATTTATGCTGCGCCAGCATTATGCACTTACATTACAAAACAGAATCGTGCGTTTAGAAATGCGTTACCGCTATTTCTCTTTGACAGGCAAAAGATTTGAAGAATTTGAATACAAGCTTACAGACGATCAAATATTTGCATTACGCTTTGCTCCCGACAGCGAATTGATTCCGCTTGTAGAAGATGTTTTAAAGAACAATTTAAGCGGAGACTCAATCAAAAAAGCAATCGTGCACTGGAAAGCAGATTATCACAGGGTTTAGCAAAGAATAACAATTACAAAAATCAATTTCAATATCAAGGATCAATGACAATCAAAAGAATTATTTCAATTTTAAATTGACATAGATTTTTGATATTGATTTTGATATTGAACTATTCCTTTTTTTTATTAAAAGCTAAATAAAATAGTGATAATATTATCCAAACCGATACAATTACAATGAAATATATTCCGATAATATTCGGATGCAGGTAATTTGGTTCGTAAAAAAGTTTATCTAAAGTGTTGAACTTTTCTGCTAGAGCTTTTCTTTCAAAATTATTTCGAATTCCATTCAACGGTTCCCCATGATTATCTCTATAATGATAAACATCTTGGGTTAATTGTTTCGGAATCAAATTGGTTTCTATATTGTATTTTCTAAGAATTGTGTCTAATTTTTGAAATTCATACGTTAAAGAATCTTTCTTAGATTTATACAATATTTTATAACGTTCTACTGCAGATTGATACTTTTGTTTGTCGATCGAATCACCATGTACAGCATTAAATAATGAGTTGTTTTGCAAAAATATGCAGATATCTTCATCATGTTCTGGATGCACAGGAAGCCCTTTAAAAATAATCTGTGTACTATCTTTTATAACTTTTTTAGAGATAATTCTTTTATACAATTCTTCTTTATCTAAACCAATAATATCCAGAATACTGTCAGCTTTATTTTTAGTTTTGTCAAAAGTACTTGTGAGGGCTTTTATGGTATCGATACTATAATAATTGGTTTCAATTATTGGGTATTCTCCTGCAGAAATGGTATCTTCCTGCTTAATTACAGGATACGGCTTTGGATATAAGATGTTCTCATAATTAAAAAGTTTCTCCGAACTGTAAGATGTATAACCATATAAAAACGGATTTAGAACATTAAGTAGTTTTTTGTCTTTATTAAAATCATTTTCAGATAATTCTGTTTTCAGTTTCGCATTCATTCCGAAGCTGTAACTAACAAAAAATGAAAAAGTTAAAAACGAAATCAGCAATAAACAGGCAGTAATTTTAAGCAAACTTCCTCCTTTATAATTTTCTCTAGAATGATTTCGAACTAAGAAAATGAGGAAGAAAAGTAAAAACAAACCGCTCACAAAAAAATGCGATATAGAAACATCATCGTAAAACTTAAAACGATAAAATTCAGTATAGATATTAATTTTAGCGATTCCCTCAAAAGTAAAATAACCGTATAAAAAATAGGCTAAATGAATTAAGGCTAGTACAATTACAGATTTTACGAAATAACGTTTTAGATTTTTGGTCATTTTTAAAAAGGTGCTAAGGTTCTGAGATACTAATGTTCTAAGATAATTAAATTTTTCTTTTGCATTTAGCATAAAATTAAAAAGACGCACAACTGTGCGTCTTTTTATTAATCTCAGAACCTTAGTATCTCAGAATCTTAGACCCTTTTATTTCGAAATATCAAACCCCTCTTTCACAATTTCGCTTTCTACTTTACCGATTAATTTATTGGTTTTACCAGTTAATCTTTCTTTTTTCCAGTCACCTTTTATGTAGAGAACTAAGGTAATTAATGCTGTCACTACCGAAGAAATCGGGAAAGCCCACCAAATTCCGATTTTTCCTAGTGGTGTATTATGAGATAAAATAAAAGCCAGCGGAAATTGAATTACCCATTGCGAAACCAAAGTTAAAATCATTGGCAATTTTGTATTTCCAACGGCACGGAACACGCCCGTTAAGCAAAGTTGTAAACCTAAAAATCCCCAGGAAAGGCAGGTAATTCTAAGAAATTCTGTTCCACCTTCTATAACCGCTTGATCTTTTGGAACAAAAAACGCAATTAAATATGGCGCAAGAATAAACGCTATTATTCCCAATCCTGTTAACAATCCGAAACCGAGATAAGCACCTAGTTTTGAAATTTGAGCAGCACGGTCAATATTTCCTGCACCAATATTTTGCCCAACAAGAGTAGCAATCGCCATCGATAAACCTAAAGCTGGAATTAAAATCAGCTGAATTAAATTGGAACCTGCTCCATAAGAAGCAACCGTTGTTGTACCAAAACGTACAATTAAAAACGTAATCGCCATCATACCCAGAGCACGCATAGATTGCTCTATAGAAGATGGAAATCCGATTTCAAAAGCTCTTTTAATGTGATTATAGTCAGGTTTAAAATCTTGAATGCGAAGATGAATTCCGTGTTTTCCTCTAAATAAAATCACAAATCCAATGATAATAGCCAAAAGCTGTGTAGACAAAGTTGCCAATGCAGCACCTTTTACGCCCATTGCTGGAATAAAATTCCACCCGAAAATAAACAAAGGATCCAGCGCAAAGTTCAAAATTACTGTTCCTAAAACAATATAAACAGGAAGCGTTACACGACCAACCCCGCGCATAATAGATTGGAAAATCATAAATCCGAAACTAAAAACCAAACCTACAAAGGCGACTCTCATAAATCCTAAAGCATCTGCATAAACCTCAGACGTTACTTTTAAAAGATATAAAAAATATGGACTCAAAATATATCCAATAATAGATAAAACTATAGAAACTATAATTACCATTGACAATGTCTGCGCCGCCACATGATTGACCATTGTTTGATTTCCCGCACCAAAATATTGCGCAATTAAAATAGATCCTGCAATCGCCAGTCCAGTTCCTAAAGCAATGGTTAAGAATATTACTGGCGTACTTATTGAAACTGCGGCAACAGCATCTCCGCCGAGGCGACCTACCCAAAAAGCATCAACCAATTGGTAAGCAGCTTGTAAGAGATTGGCAATCATGATTGGAACTGCCAGCTTTAATAATGAAGAAAGAATTGGTCCTTCTAATAATTCGTTTTTTTTCATTTTTTATTTCAAATAATTATTTAAAAAATAAGTTGACATATCAACTTTTAAAGTTTAAAAAAAATTAAAGTATTTCTAATTTATCTGCATAAGATTTTACCGCATTTAAAGCTTCTATTCTTTCCTTTGGAGAAAATACAGACATTACTTCTTCTTCTGCCCTTTTCATTAGCGATCGAATATTTTTTGCCATAGCAACTCCATCAGAGGTAAGACTTACAATATTCTTTCTTTTATCTGTTTTATCTTTTACAACCTCAACTAAATTCTTCTTTTCAAGCGCTGTAATACTTCTTAAAATCGAAGATTTATCGCGCATTGTTTTGTCTGATAATTCTCTTTGCGAAAGGCTTTTATAATTCAAAATCATCAGCAATGGCAATTGTTCTAACTGCAATGTAATTCCTGCTTCTGTCATTAACGCATTGGTGCGTCTAAAAATTGCACGTTTAATACGGTGAATCTGAAAGAAGAAACTATCGGATATTTCCTCTTTCCAAAAATTTGAAAAACTTTCTTTATCTGTATTTGCTTTTTCCATGAGGCAAAGTTATAAAAAAAGATGACATGTCAACTAATTTTAAATAAGACCCATATTTTACTGATAACCAAATACTTCAATTTAACAATTCAATATAAAAAATAAAAATGAACGATAATTTTTACTAACTTTAATGTTAAATATTACCTAATCAAAATCTAAAAACTAAATCTGATGAAAAAAATATTTGTTTTTTTGGTAATGACGCTCTTATGGATTCCGCTAAAAGCTCAAACTATCGCAGAAAATAATTCTAGTGAAAGTTTAACAACTTTTAAAACTGAAACTGAAGATTTTCAGGACAGTTATTCAGATGATCTTCCGTGGCATGCGAGAAGATTCAAGGTAACGGCGGGTGCTTTTTTTCCTGTAAATAATACCGAAGTTGAAGTAGGAAGTAATAATGGAAGTTTTGGCAATTTAATTGATTTTGAAAAAGATCTCGGCTTTAATAAAAGCTCTGTTTCATTTATGGGAACTTTTGAATGGAGAATCTCAAGAAGATCAAGACTTGGAGCCGAATATTACTATTTGAGCAGAAGTGCCACTAAAACACTTCAGAAGGAAATTGAATTTGGTGATCACGTTTATCCGGTAGATGCTACTGTTTCTGCCTTTATGGACAATCATATTGCAAGAATTACATACAGTTATGCTTTCATATCAAAACCAAAATACGAAATTGGAGCGCTTATTGGTGCACACGTTCTATTTGGAGATGTAGGTATGAGATTAGAAGGAGCAACAATCGAGGCAGAATATAAAGATAATTTTGACTTTACTGCCCCTCTGCCAGATATTGGTCTCTTTGGAGAATTTGTATTAGGTAGAAAAGTTGGTCTTTATGCTAATATCAATTATTTTGCTATTAAAATTAATGATTTTGACGGACGCTTGTTAAGTTACAATTTATCGGTGTTGTACAATGTTTATCAAAATTTTAGTTTAACAGCTGGATATACTGGTCTTAATATCAGAGTAGATGTTGAAAAAGAAAGATTAAATGGATTTTTTAAATGGGGATATAACGGTCCGACTATAACAGCTACTTATAGCTTTGGAAATCATGTTAAGCTTTATAAACATTGATTTTTTTTAAGGGGCTAAGGTTCTGAGGTGCTAAGGTGCTAAGGTGCTAAGGTGCTAAGTTTTTTTAACGCAAAGACGCTAAGATTTACGCAAAGTTCGCAAAGTTTTTTTCTCAAAGCTTTGCGAACTTTTGAGTTTTTGCAAAACCTGGCTTGTTAAAAAACTTAGCGTGCTTTGCGGTAAAATTATACTCAAAGCAAAGAAAACCTGAAACTTGAAACTTGAAACCTGAAACTTGAAACTTGAAACAAAAAAAAACAAACCCGATAACTCTCCAGTATCGGGTTTGCATTACTAAACTTAACTTAATTAACTCAAAATAAAACTCAACTAATTTATTTCTCTAGTGGAGTGAATTTTACTGCTGTTCCTCCTCCAGCGCCCAACTTAATATTTAATACAGTTTTATTATTTACTTTTTGTTTAGAGATTGTAACAGGATACGGATTGGTTTTATAATTTGCTCCAGGTCCGTCTGCATAGATTTCTGCTTCGTATTCTTTGTCTTTATCTAAAAATGAAAGTGCTACTTTTAAATCTCTTGCATTTCTATTGGTGATTGAACCTAAATACCAGTTTTTCTCTTCCCAATCTTTACGAGCGATTGTAGTGTATTCACCAATTTTAGAATCTAAAACTTTAGTGTCAGACCAAGTACAAGGAACGTCTTTTACGAATTGAAATTCTGGTTTTCCCTCATAATTCTCAGGTAAATCTGAAGCCATTTGCAGCGGACTAAAAATAATAACATATAATGCCAATTGATTGGCTAAAGTAGTCTGTACTTTTGCCCCAGAAGGCGTTTTGTAATCAAAATTGAAATTCCCCGGCGTGTAATCAAAAGGTCCAGAAAGCATTCTGGTAAAAGGAAGCGTAGTTAAATGCTCTGGCGTATTTCCTCCATCTACAGACCACGCATTGTATTCCTGCCCTCTTCCGCCTTCCTGCGACATAAAGTTGGGATAAGTACGCTGTAAGCCCGTTCCTTTCATTGGTTCGTGGTTATCGATCATGATATGATATTTGGCAGCAGTCTCAATTACTTTTCTGTAATGACGTGCTCCGTACTGGCTGTCATGCCATTCTTTTTTATCCAGGAATTTGTTTACATAACCCGTTTTAACCGAATTCACACCCATTTTTTGATACAATTTGAATGCATCTTCCAGCTGGCTTTCGTAGTTTTTGGTTGCTCCTGCAGTTTCATGATGTCCAATTAAACGAACATTTTTCATAGCAGCATATTTTGTAATTTCTTCCAAATTAAAATCTGGATAGGCTTTTACAAAACTAAATGCAGAACCATCGGCAGTCCAGTCGCCGTCCCAGCCTTCGTTCCAGCCTTCGACTAGAACGCCGTCGAAACCATTTTTTGCAGCAAAATCAATATATTCTTTTGTATTCTTAGTTGTTGCACCGTGTTTTGGTCCCTGTCCCCAAGTGTACTTTTCTAAATGCATTCCCCACCAGATTCCAATATATTTTGAAGGTGTGATCCAAGATAAATCTTCAATTTTTGAAGGTTCATTTAGATTCAGCATGATTGTCGAAGTTGCCACTTCTCCAGGATTTTTACCTACAACAATGGTTCTCCAAGGTGTTTTAAAAGGCGTTTCTGCATACACTTTTACACCATCTGCCCACGGCACCAAATCACTTTTGTATTGCTTGTCTGTAGTTTTTAGAAGTGTCATTGAGGCAAAATCTGTTAGATTGGCTTCGTGAATCGCTACATACAATTTGTCTTTGGTTTCAAAAGTTGCCGGCGTATTAATGGTATCTGTTTTACTCATTAAAGTTTTACGGTATTCGCTTTCGTAATAACTATTTTCGCGATGAACTGGAATCCACCAAACTTCATTATTGTCTTTAAAGGTAAACTGTGTTATTTCATTAGAAATTTTGACTTTTCCTAAGTGAGGCTGTTTCGGGAATTCATATCGAAATCCTACTCCATCATCAAAAACCCTAAAAATAATATCAACCAAACGCTCCTCGCCTTTTGATTCTTTTAAGTGAACAATTAATTCGTTATGATGATCTCTTACTTTTTTGAATTCTCCCCAAGGCTGTTCCCAAGTTTCATCGGCCGATTTTTCTTCTGTTGAAACGACTTCAAAACCTTCCGTCATTTTGGGAAGTCCTTGAAATTCGAAACCAAGCAGAGAAGGTTCAATAACCGATTTTCCGTTAGAAGAAAAACTATATTGAGGCTGTCCTGAAGGAGTTAATTCAAAAGTTAATTCAGAGATTTTTTCAGGAGAACTGATTTTATACGTTTTTTTAGTACTGCAGGCAAAAATCAGCATTGATGCCAGTGCCATTAGGCAGTATCTATATTTTTTGTTTTTCATTATTTAAATTGTATTAATTACAGCTCTATTTAATTTCGCTAATTATTTGTTTTGCTTTTGCTGACTGCATGGAAACAAAATAATTAAACGCTTGATCGAGTTTTTTCTGGGCTTCGACATTTCCTTTTTTCTGTACGCGTAAATCATACAATTTGCTGATTTCCGGGAAAATATTTTCTGTATCTTTTACTCCCGAAAAAGTTTTTATTTTTTCAATAAAAGAATAACCGAATTCGAAAGTTGGTTCTATCATTGTTCCTTCTCCGAAATCATTCCAAGTAATAAGCTGTAGGTAATTTACATTAGCATTTTTAGCCAAAGCAAGTGTTGCGTCTAAGGTCGCTCCGTTATTGTGCTCGATTGTCCATCCAATTGCTGCTCCGCCTCCGCCTTCTGCATAAAAATCTTTAAATCCTGGATAAGCGCTTCCCATAGCAACTCCTAATTTTGGTTTGGTATTGGTGTAAAAATTCGTCAGGAAGCTGTTGTCTTTGTATACCCATGCATACTCGCCAGAAGCATTTTCGCCTGCTTCGTAAGATTGATCCCAAAGTGTCAAAAATGTTGGCTTTGTGGTTAAAGTACCAAATACATTTGTCCATTCGGCAGGAGTCTGCAAAATGATTGGTCCAAAATTCATTAATAGAGGTTTGCCATTAATTTTGATATAATTAGCATCAGTAAAATAATTATTTTGTACATAAGCTAAATCTGTTTTTGCAGCACTGGTTACCGAAATAGCTTTTCCGGCATCTACTGCACTTTTGGTTACTCGATCTTCATACACAATGGCATATTCTAAACCTACTTTTTCCAGCATATCAATCAGCTGTTCGGTATTTTCTTTGACCATTCTATAGTCATATACATCAAAAGTTCCATACCAATCTATTAGAACTCCATCGATTCCAGAGTATTTCATCATCAATAAATGATTTTCAATCACATTTTTATCGCCTGAGTGATAAGGTCCAATCAGCGGATAATAATAAGATGCTATTTCTCTACGGCCGCTAGCCGCAACATTATTCGGATTTTTGTTGGCCATTGTCCAATGATATCCCCATTTTTTATCGGCACTGCTTTCGTTGGTTTCAAACCACGGCATGTAGTGTACATAAATTTTGGTGCTGTTGGTTTTCTCTATCGCAACAGGTTTTACTACTTCTGGTTCTACGGGTTTTTCTGGACCTTTGTCATCACTGCTGCAGCCAGCAACCATCACAATGTTCATTAAACCGAAAACCAGCGATGTGATATATCTTTTCATACTGATGTATTATTTATTATTTTATATTTTTTGCCACAGATTAAAAGATTAAAAAGGATTTTTTGTTTTGTATTTGTTTAATTATAATCTGTGAGAATCTTTTAATCTGTGGCTAAAATAAAGCCCTTCAGATATTCATTCTTAAAAACATGTCAGCCTTCCACGACTAACCAACATGGAAGACTGACAGTTTAGAAACCTAATTCAAAGGATACCCAGGATTTTGTTTCAGGTTTTTATTTGTAGTTAAAACTGTACTTGGAATTGGAAAAATTGCTCTGTATTTTTCAGTAGTTCCTTTTTCCCACCATGGAAGAAAAAATGTTCCAAAACGAATATTATCTGTTCTTCTTCTTCCTTCAAATGTAAATTCTTTCAACAATTCTTTGTCTATAAAAGCAAGATCAATAGTTGCCGGCATTTCTTCTCCAGCACGTGCGGTTACTTGTTGTAGAAATGGTCTTGCTAAATCTGGCGAGCCCAAACGCACGTAACATTCTGCCTGCATCATTAAAATTTCTGCATAACGAATTAAAACAAAATCATGATCACGCTCCCATTGTTCTCCTGCTTTCATTTCGTATTTAGCTAAACGAACTCCTTCATTTTCTTTGGCATCTGTTAAACTTGTCAAGTTTTCTGTATAAGTCAACGGTTCTCCATTGTCCATCATAATTACAGAACCCGTGGCAAGATTAATTTGATCTCCTGCCAGCATACATTTTTTTCTTTTGTCTGTATCTGCAAAAGTTGAATATACTCCAGGCTGAGCGCACATTCCGTTAGCGCTCCAAGGGTAATTTCCTATTGGTGAAATTGCTAATTTTTGATTATAATGAGCAGACATTGAGTTCATGTAATTTCCAACCGTTCCTGCTTTTGAATCGTAAGGAATTGCAAAAATGATTTCGCTTGAAGTTTGATTTTCTGTTGCAAAGTTGGCAAAGAAATCTGGTGTTAAACTGTAACCTGTTACTTTCTGGCATGCATCTAAACAATCCTGCCAGCGCGCCACGCCAATAAATGCTTCAGAATTCAGATATAATCTTGCCAAAATTGAATAGGCTACATTTTTAGTCAATTTAGAATACACTACATTTCCATTTAAATACGGAATTGCATCTGTAAGCTCTTTTTCAACAAAATCGTATACTTCTTTTCTAGTTGAATTGGTTGGAAGATCTGTGTCTTCAAAATTAGTTACGATCGGAACATTTCCGAATAAATCCAAAAGATTGTAGTAGTAATAAGCTCTAAGCGCTTTTAATTCTGCAAAAATTGGGGCTTTTGCTTTCTCTGTCAATGACGATTTATTGATTTGATAAATGATCGCGTTGATCTTAGCAATTCCAGTATAATTGTAACGCCAAGCCGAAAGAATCATTCTATTATCAGCTTTCCAAGTATGTTTTTGTGCATCTTGATATTGTCCGCCATCGTACCAGTTTGTTCCTCTTGTTGGAATTGTAGCTTCGTCTGAAACTACTTCATTCAAAAAGAAAACATATTCGCAAGTCGGGAAATTATTCGATATTGCATCAGAGAATCCTCTTAAAGAAGAATAAGCTCCACCAACCAACGCATCTATTTCTTTAGGTGTGTTTCCAAAATTTCCATCTTCTACCTGATCATATAACTGTTCGTTTAGATCAGTACATGATACCGTAAAAAGCATGCTTAAAAGTATCGCTGCTGTTATTTTGATTTTCATTTTTAATATTTTATGGTTATCAATTCGCTTAATTATTCAGCGTAAAATTTAGTCCAACAGAAATCGTAGTTGGTCGAGGATAATTGTTGTACCTGTCAATTCCAGGAGCTGCTAATCCCGTTTGATCCATTACTCCCGTTTGATTTATTCCGTCTTGAGCATTTAGACCAATCTCTGGATCTACACCTTTGTAGCCTGTAATTACAAATAGGTTTTCTCCCATTACATAGAATCTAACTTTAGATTTTTTGTATTTTAATGGCAGTGTGTAACCAAGTGATAAGGTTTGAAGTCTAAAGAATGATGCATCTTCAATCCAATAATCAGAATACTTTGGTGCCGATGTAATACCGCTGTTTAAGAAATCATCAGGCACATTAAAAGCTGGTAACCTGTTTGGATCGTTTAACATCATGTTGGTCGCATTTAATGCTTTTTGCCCAAACATTCCGTATCCTGAAATTCCAAGATCAAAATTTCCATAAGTAAAATTCATTCCGATACCTAAAGTTAAATCTGGCTGGATGTTTCCTAAGTCTCTTTTATCTGCATCAACCAATGCGCTCTCTGCCACTACTTCATTCGCAGCGTTATAATATTGAATTTTTCCATCAGCATCTAAACCAGCATTTTTAAATCCCCAGAAAGTTCCAACTGGATATCCTTCGGCAATAATTTGAGAATATTGTCCAGACATACCTGCTAAACCGTGCAGAGATCCGCTGTAAATAACATCTGTTTTGTACGTTGGGTTTGAAAGTTTTTCGATTTTTTGAACGTTATGACCAAGTGTCAAATTCGCATTCCAATTGAATTTATCTCCTTTTACAATATCCGCATTCAAAGTAAGTTCAACTCCTTTGTTTGACATTTCACCAACATTAGCCAGCATAGTTCCTACTAAGTAAGGAGGCTGAGGCACTTCGTAAGTATATAATAAATCTTTTGTTGTTTTAGAATACCATTCGAATGATCCTGTAATTCTATTGAAAAGACCAAAATCAAAACCAACGTTTATCTGCTCTGTTGATTCCCACTTCAAATCAGGATTCGGATTTTGTTTTGGTGAATATGCCAAACTCCAAGTTTTAGTAACTGGATCGTAGTAACTGTCGTTTCCAACTCCTAAAATAGAAAGCGATTTGTATTCGCCAATTCCATCTTGATTTCCTGTAACCCCGTAACCAACTCTAACTTTTAAATTGTCTAACCATCCTTTTGAAGATTCCATGAATGCTTCGTTAGAAATTCTCCAGGCTGCAGATGCAGATGGGAAAGTTCCCCATTTATTGTTTTCTCCAAAACGGCTTGATCCGTCGCGTCTTACAGTTGCTGTCAATAAATATTTACCGTCGTAACCATAGTTGGCGCGAGCGTAAAACGAAACTAAATTTGATTTTCCTTTGTATGAATAAACATCACCCAGACGATAATTGTAACCAGCCCCTAAATTGTTATAGCTGAAAGCATCTGTTACAAAACCGCCTCTTTGTGCTCCAAAACCTTCGTAAATATTTTGCAGGTAAGAATATCCAGCCAAAGCACTTACGTTATGTTTGTCGAAGGTTTTGTTATAGTTGACATAAAGTTCTCCTTGTGCATTTGTAAATTCGCCATAACTTCTCTGTGCAAAACCGCCTTCTGTCTGCCCTTCCATAACGGCATACGATGGTTTGTACGAACCTCCTTTTACGGCATTATGTTCTAATGAAATATTAGCTGTAGCGGTAAAATCGTTTAAGAATTTGACATCTGTTTTAAAATAACCTAATAATCGGTGTCTCTCATTATCAATGGTTCTGTTGGTTAAAATCTCAACTGGATTTTGATAAATATTTCCAGTTACTTCAGAAAATTCACCATCAGAATTGTAAACTGGAATTGTTGGATTTAAGTTGTAAGCTCTTTCAAAAATTCTATAGTCTATAGGGTGCCATTTGTCGATATTTGCAAATAATCCCATATCAAACTTTACATCTTTGTTGTCTCCAAGAAATTGATAAGCTGTAACGTTTCCGCTGATTCTTTCTAAACCAGATCTTTTTATAAGACCTTCATTGTTTAGATAAGAAAGTGAAGTTCTGAAACCGCTGTCTGCTTTACCAGAATTAATACTTAAAGTATGTGACTGCGAAACTGCAGTCTGTTCAATTGCTTTCTGCCAGTTTGTGTTTCCGCCATAATCTACAGCATCTGCCAATCCATTTTCACGAACATAACCTCTCCATTGATTGGCTGATAAAAGATCTAAATTATTGGCAGCGTAACCAAAACTTGATAATCCGCTGTACGTTACAGACACTCCTTTAGTTCCAGATTTAGTCGTAATCATGATTACCCCGTTTGCTCCTCTAGAACCATAAATTGCAGTTGCAGAAGCATCTTTAAGAACATCAACCGATTTAATATCTGCCGGCTGCACCACATTTATGTCTACCCCTGCAATACCATCAACCACAATTAACGGACTGTTGCTTGCTGTTAAAGAAGTTCCTCCACGTAATCGTATTGTAGAACCCGCGGATGGATCGCCGGAAGGACGAATAATATTTAATCCTGCTACTTTTCCTTGTAAAACTTGTTCTGTTGATGAAATGGTTCCTTTTACTAAATCATCGGCTCCAACAGTTGAAATAGCTCCCGTTAAATCTGATTTTTTTACTTTTCCATAACCTACAGAAACCACTTGTACTTCTGCCAAAGTATAACCATCATTTTGCAGACGCACTTCAAGATTAGAAGTAGTTCCTGTAACCTGAACTCTTTGAGTTGTTGAACCAATAAAAGAAACTTCGATTGCACCTCCTACGGCTACCTGAAGACTAAATTTACCGTCAAAATCTGTTGTAGTTCCGTTTTTTGTTCCTACTTCAATGATAGAAGCTCCCGGCAATACATTGCCAGTATTGTCGTAAACGGTTCCTGATATCTGTTTTTTCCCCTGCGCAAATATGCCGGCAGAAAGAAAAAGCATAAAAATCATCAATACCGCCGATTTAGCAGTCCACATTTGATGCAGGACGCTTTTTTTATTTTTACTATTCATTAGAATTGGTGTTTTAATTTAATAGTGAATTATTTATCTAAAGTTTTTAGCGGAATTGTCGTGTCCGAAATCGTTTTATCCTTGTTGTCTTTTACCAAAACATGAATTTCATTTAAATTTGAAATACCATTTAGTTCAGAAACAAGATTCACAAAACCTTTAATTTCTGCAGTTCCTCCAGAAAACTCACCAGAGAATGTTTTTGTGCCAGCTGTAATAGTGTAAAGTAATTTGTTTACACCTGGTTCATTATTTTTTCTAGACATTCCAAGAAAATCTTTTTGACTTATCTGTAATGGGAAAAAGTTGAAACTTGGCGGCGGCGGCGGAATAAATTCTCCAGCATAAATAATTTGGTCGCCAGAATTTGTTGTCCAGTCTTTTGCTACCATTAGGAAAGTAATATTTTCCATAACAAAACCTGGCTCTGTATTGTAATATTGCTGCGGAATCAAATCCATTCTGTAAAAACCATTTCCAAGATCTTTCAATTTTGTTTTTTCAGACACATCTGGAAGCCATGCTTGATACTCCTGCAAAACTGCCCAGTTGTTTAAACCACTATGAAAATGAACGCTTTCAACACCTGCAAAACCATCTTTCAAATTAGAATTGAATAAAATACTAACTGGTTTATCAATTAAAGGTTTTGTTGGGTATGATCTGATTACCTCATTTGCAGTATAAAATGACGTAAAATCTGTATACGGCATATTGGCAACCTCACTTTGTTTAGATCCGTTTTTGTTTTTTAAACGAAACCAAAAGCCCGCACTTGCTGCAATTTCTGCAGGAGTTTTAGAAAAATAAACTGTTGGAGTTAAAGTAAAACTCCACACTTTGTTTCCTTCATATTTAAGTTTGGCAAATTCAGAAGAGTTCTCCCAATTTCCAGCATCTGGTTCAGATGGCGACCAAATCCAGATGTATAAATTTTCGTTTTCTGCAAATGTTGTTCCTGATAAATCAAAATACCAGGTCACTTGTTCATCATATATGTATACAACAGGATAAGATGACATTGGCCCTACAGCTCCAGCAGCCTCTTGTGCCTGAATAAAATTAGGAGCCATCAACAAGGCAAGTAAAATTGTATATATAAACTTTTTCATATTACTTTTTAATTAATAGCATTTAATTTAAATACATAAGACACAAAATCTACTCCGTCTGAAGAATGCGTTAACTGAATCTGCATTTCGTCATTTTTTCCTGGAACAGAAATCAATCGAAGTTCATCTGTTTTTTGAGTTTTTTGTGCATCACTGTACAAGTAGATTCTTGTTGCACCAGAATTAGTCGGCTGAAAAGCTGAGCTTAGCGCCCAGTAACCCTTTGGAGCAAATAATGGAGGGACATTTCCAGTTACTTCATAAGTTGTTGGCTGGTTTTTTTCGTCTACGCTGAAGTTGATTTTAAAATCTTCGTAGTTGAAATAGGTACTCAAGTTTTCTTCATTTGGTTCGATCTTATTTGCTTTCGCAACTTCATCAACCATTTTCAGATTTGCCAATTGCCAATTCCCATTTACTTTCTCATAAATGGTAATCGGATCTACGTAGCTTCCATCTTCTGTGTTGTCGCAGCTAAGCGCAAAAAAACACATTATAAAAGCTAACCAATAAAGACTTTTACATTTCATAAATTTTGGTTTTTGTTAGTTTGTTACCCCTTCAAAAGGATACAGCGAAACTAGAAGTTAAATAAATCTTAAAAAAAATATCTGAGAAAAATCAAGATAAAATCTGATCATTTTAAAACACAACTAATTAAATATCAATTATTTATATTTAATTTTACATTTAAAAAATCAAGACGTTGTTTAGATCAAAATAGGTGGTTTTTTAATGGTAAAAATGACAATATCTAAAATAATCACTATATTTTTTTCACTATGCATATATATAACTAGTTTTTATTGTATAATTGCAAATAATTTATTCGTTTTTAACATTTACAGCTTATTTTTATTCCAAAAACCACCTTCTAAAGCGATGTTATTAAACAATTTACAAGATTCTAAAAATTAGTTTTCGTCTAATCCCAAACTTATTTTTTAATTTTAAACGAATTAACTAAAATATCTAACAACTACTTTTTACCCTAACCAAAACCAAATCATGCGAAGAATATTGATACTGCTTTTCTTCATTGGAAGTTTTTCTCTGACTGCAAAAGAGACAAATCCTTACTTAGAAGAATTAGATCAGGTTCTCTTGAAAAAAGATGTTTACCTGAAACAGAAATATCGAAAAATTGAAGCTTTAAAGAAAAACGTTTCAAAGTTTACGCTTAATCAAAACAATGAAGAGCTGTACAATTGTTATATGTCATTATTTGAAGAATACAAATCTTTTAAATATGACTCTGCTTATTATTATCTGGAGCAATCTAAAATCAAAGCTAAAATTTTAAAAGATCCCAAGTTTTTGTCTAAAAGCCGAATTAAAGAAGGTTTTGTTTTACTGTCTTCTGGACTTTTTAAAGAAGCAATTGATACTTTAAATGTTATTGATGATACTAAACTTGATCTTAAAAATAAATTTGAATATTATAACATTAAAGCCCGAGCCTATTATGATTTAGCTGATTACAACCGTGATCAGCGCTTTAATATTCATTATGTGCAGCAGGGAAATCATTTCTTAAAAAAGGCATTGGCTTTAATTGGTACAAATACTAATGAATATTGGGCCGCAGAAAGCCTGAAACGTCTAAAACAGCAAGATTGGCGCGGTGCAGAATTTGCCTTTAGTTATTGGATCAACAATTATAATCTGCCTCCGGATTATTACGGAATTGCAACTTCGAGTCTAGGATATATTTATTCGGAAAGAGGTTATACTAAAAAGGCTATTCAATATCTGGCGCTTGCCGCAATTGCAGATGTCAAAAATGCAACAAAAGAAACGGTTGCACTTCGAAATCTGGCCAACGAACTTTTTAAAATGGGATATTTGGATAAAGCCAACGAATACATCAATATTGCGATGGATGACGCCACTTTTTATAACGCCAGACATCGAAAAATTGAGATTTCATCTATTCTGCCAATTATAGAAAAGGCACAATTGAATAATGTAAAAGACAAAAATGATAAACTGGAAAAAATCATTATTCTATTGACTATTCTTACGGTTATTATTTTTCTGTTTTTAGGGATTATTTTCAAGCAGTTGAAAGAAAAAAATAAGGCTAGAAAAATTATGGCTTCTTCTTATCTGCAATTACAAGAAATGAATGTGAGTTTAAGCGAGGCAAATGCTATAAAAGAAGAATATATTACGTATTTCATCAAAGCAACTTCGGCTTTCATCAATAAAATAGATCATATTCAGAAAAGCACGCTTCATAAAATTATCACCAAAAAAACAGATGAAGTTATTGCCAGTTTAAAGCGCTATAACGTAAAGGAAGAAAGAGAAAATCTATTTCATCAATTTGATGAGATTTTCTTGAGATTGTTTCCCACTTTTGTGACCGAATTCAATAAACTGTTCCCAAACGATCATAAATGCATTGTAAAAAAAGGCGAACTTTTGAATACCGAACTGCGAATTTTTGCTTTATACAGATTAGGAATTCAGGACAGTAGTCAAATGGCAGAATTCTTAGAACTTTCTGTGGCTACAATTTACACCTACAAAACCAGAATTAAAAGTAAATCTGATTTTAAAGATACTTTTGAACAAAAAATTATGGAGATTAAAACTATTTGAAGGTGCTGAGGTGCTGAGGTTCTGAGATACTAAGGTTCTGAGCTTCTGAGTTTTTGAGTTTTTGAGATCTTCTAAAAGCTTCGGAGAAGCTAAATATTTATAGAAATATAGGTAATACCTCAAGAAAAAAGCTCCAGCGGAGCGACATATTATTAGTACTTAAATTTATATGTCGCTCCGTTGGGGCTTTTTGTATAACAAACATTTTTCTATAAATAATTCGTCACTCTGTGACTTCTCATAAAAAGAGCAATTTCCATTATATTTTTTTNATTCGCTATCGCTCAAGTCGTGGCTATTTTTTATTATTCAGAAGTCTCCAATTGTAAAATTGTATTTTGATAAAGTTTACTCAAAGAAAATAACTGCTCAACAAAAATCATTACTGCAATAGGCACGAAGAAAAACATGATCAAATCTTCTTCGTATAAAAAATAAGTTGTAATTAATAAAATACGGGCATATTCTAAATAATACATCCATTTTCGCTGTTCTAATAAAGCGCCGCAATTGATTAAAGTGATAATAATAAAAGAAAGTACAAACAGTTTATCGTAGATTTCTAAATAATCAAAATAATACGTAAAAACGGTTAAAACCAGCGTACAGATTCCTAATTGTATATAAAGATAATTTTTAAATCGAAGTCTTTGATGCGGATTACTTTTATCCTGTAGAAAACGCTTTTCCAGAATAGGGCGAATATCTTGATCCATGTGGGCTGGACTTCCAAAAACGGCTTTCCATCGGGCTTTAAATCCGCTTGAGCGTTTCCATAATTCGTAAATTTCAAAGTAATAATGAAAGTGCTGCCACAAGAAACTATAGCTTTTGAGCGGATGTGTTAATCCGTATTTTGGTTTTTCTTCCTCGGTTTGAAAAGTTCCAAAAAGCCGATCCCAAAACGTAAACATATCTCCGTAATTTTTGTCGAGATATTTTTCGTCAGATGCATGATGAACGCCATGAACAGAAGGGGTTACAAAAACATATTCCAGCCATTTTATTTTACCAATAAGCTGTGTATGTGTAAAAAAAGAATATGCTCCGTGGACAATTAGCATCGTGATTACCATTGCAGGATGAAAACCAATTAATGGCAGCACACACCAAAATCCCGTTCGTATTATTGCCTGAAAAGTTGTAATTCTGGCCGCAGCGGTAAAATTAAATTCTTCGCTGTGATGATGCACAATATGCGCCGCCCAGAAAAAATTGACTTCATGTCCTAATCGGTGGTACCAATACCACACGAAATCGGTGGCAAGAATGAGGGCAAACCAAACCAAAGCGTTGCTCGGAATATCAAATATTCTATAATCGTCATAGATTAAATAATACAACTGATAAAAACTGGCGGCAATAAATAAGTTAATCAACCGCTCTGCAATACCAATGCTAATATTAGAAACTGAGCTTTCATAGTTAAAAATTTCAGGCCTTTTTCTGCGTTGAGCAAGCTTATATTCTAAAAATAAAAAAAGAAAAAAGGCTGGCATAGCAAAAGCTAGAAAATTGATATTTTTCATTTGTATGATATTTTTCGATTCTAAAAATTGTATTTAATAGCACAAACGAAAAAGACACTCCCGTTAATTACCTTTTTAGGGAGACTAAAAATGTAATCAACGAAAATGATCTTTACGAAGTAAACCTGATTTAATTTTGTTTATACTGAGGCGCTTCTAAAGCAACTTCTTTTACCGATTGTGTTTCGGCTACTTTTTTCAAAGCAATAATATAAGCAGCAATACGAGGCGTTACATCATGTTTTACTGCAACTCTAAAAACAGTATCAAAACCTTTTTCTAATATATCCTCCAGACGTTTGTTAATCTGGTGAATTCTCCAAGACTCCAAAAGCGAATTTTGAAGCCATTCGAAATAAGAAACCGTAACACCGCCGGCATTGGCTAAAATATCAGGGACAACTAATATATTTTTATCATGCAGAATTTGATCTGCATCTGAAGAAACAGGACCATTGGCACCTTCAACAATAATTCTTGCCTGAACATCACCAGCATTTTTCTGCGTAATAACATCTTCTTTTGCAGCCGGAATCAACACATCAACGTCTAAAAGCAATAAATCTTCGTGTTTTATGGCAACCGAATTTGGATAACCTTTTATCGTTTTATTATTCAAATTATAATACAAAATCAGTTCTGGAATATTGATTCCGTCTGGATTATGCAAAGCTTCTGAAACATCACTAACGGCAACGATTTTTATTCCTTTTTCATATAAAAATAAAGCCGAATGCAGTCCGACATTTCCAAAACCTTGAATAGCCGCAGTAGCTCTTGCAGGTCTGATTTTTTAATTTTTGAAGTGCCAGAAGACTTATAATACTTACGCCTCTTCCTGTAGCTTCTACTCTGCCTAAAGATCCTCCAGAATGAAGATGTTTTCCTGTAACTACGGCATGAATTGGTCTGCCGTGTACTATAGAAAATTCATCCATCAGCCATCCCATTTCGTCTGGACCAGTTCCCATGTCTGGAGCTGGAACATCTTTTTCTGGTCCGAAAATATCCGCTAAAGCTTTTGTGTAAGCTCTTGTAATTTTTTCTAATTCTGCCTTAGAATGTTTTCTAGGATCGCAAATAATGCCGCCTTTAGCGCCACCAAACGGAATTCCGGTTACAGCAGATTTCCAGGTCATCCAGGCGGCAAGTGCTTTTACTTCATCCAAATTAACAGCGGTATCATATCGAATACCTCCTTTTGAAGGCCCTAAAGCTGTATTGTGGATCACTCGGTAACCTTCAAAATTTTGAACGTCTCCGTTATCTAAGACAATAGAAAAGTTTACAGTGATTTGTTTTTCTGGTCGCTGCAGTTTTTGTCGAATAGAATCATCTAATTTTAAAATATCTGCAGCAATATTAAAGCGATCAATCATCGATTGAAAGGGATTATGTTTTATAATTTCTGAACTCATAATATATAGTTTTTAGTTTTGGGTTACTTTTTAAGTTATATCTTCTTTATGAAGATTTTTATCTGCTTTATTCCTTCTGCTACATGCAACACGGAATTTTTATTAAACAGCAGCGCATCAAAATATTTATATTTCTATTGGTTCTCATATTTCATTTTTTAAATAATTCAAAAAAAAGCCTTTCATGGTGCAATGAAAGGCTAAAAAAAAAATAACTAACAAGTACTTTCTCTATTAACGCCATTTCAAAACGCGGTTCATCATGCAGCACATCGCAAAGCTGCATGGAAAAAACGTTTTCATATTTCGGCTATAGTTTTTCATTGTTGAAGCAAATCTACAAAAATATATTTATAAATTCTATAGAATTAGTCGAGTTTATTTTCGATCAATTGAAAACATAACATTAAATCAACTGTAAATTAAAGGATTAACACCTAAAAAAATTTACTGCAATTGTGAAATAAATATAAAAACGATAGCAATTAAAGCCAGAAACAAGCCAAAAATATTAGTTTTAGAAAGCTTCTCTTTAAAGAAATAAGCGCCAATTATAGTTCCAAGAATAATAACCCCCATGTTCATTCCTGCAAAAACTGTCGACGGATTTTCTGCAAATGCTTTATGAGCTTTTAAGTAGAATAAAATATTTCCGAAATTAAAAACTCCAACCAGTATTCCGAAAGGAATATTTTTAACTTCTAATTTTTCTTTTGGAATAATTATTTTATAAAGCACGATAAAGACAGAAACAGCAAACGAAATTAGAAAAACAAAAAACAAAGATGTTGTATAAGGAACTGCCGTATACAAAGCAATTTTCTTAAAAAGTATATCTACAAGTCCAAAACCGAATAATACCAATGCAGGATAAATCCATTTGTTGTCATTATTGTCTGACTGTTTTCTAAGAATGAATAAAAGTGCAGCAAAACCAATTAAAACACCAATAACTTTATAAGTGTTAAATGACTCATTAAACAAAAGCCAGGCTGCTAAAATGGGAATAAAAAGCGACAATCGCTGCGCGGCATCTGTTTTTGCAATTCCCATAAATCGAATGGAAAGTGCCAAAAATAAAAATACAATTGGAAGTAAAATTCCGACTGCTGTATAAATTCCTAAAGGTGCATTATTATCTAATGTTTGAAGGTCTGGATCAAAAGTAAAATAGCAGAGTGTAATGGCTGTTATATAATTGAATGAAATGATCTGAGAGGGATTTGCATTGTATTTTCTTGAAATTTTGAATACAACACCCACAATAACGCTGCATAAAATGCTTAAAATAAGGAATAACATAGATTTATATTTGGATTGTAAAAGTAATCTATTCCAAAATAAAAAGGTCCAACCGGTTTTAAAAAACCGGTTAGACCAGATAGAATTTCAAAGAAAAAATCTTTTTAAAATTTGCTGATATAACTCCCGTAAATATCTCTAAACTGATTTCCTTTTGCAAATCTGTCTTTGCTTAATTTTCTATATTCAACCAATCCCCACAAAACAAATTCTTTCATAAAGTATTGATCTTCTTTTGCCAATTGAGGCTGGTATTTTTTTAATAATTCATCTAATGGAGTGACTTCATCCAGAATACTTTTATACTCAGCGTCTGAAGCATCGTCTAATAATTCGAAACCACTTTCGGCAAAAAACCATTCTACAACATCAGAATACGGCGTTTTTTCGTCTGGTTTTTCTAATTTTTCAATTTTAGGAAAATATTCTGGAAACAAAGTTCTGATCGCTGAACCAATAAGACTTTCTGCCACAACATCTGCTCCCTCCTGCTCGCCTTCGTAAACCAATTCTACTTTTCCTGTAATCGCTGGGATAATTCCGATAAAATCAGATAAACGCAGTGTTGTTTTATCAACTCCTGAAATCAAAGCACGGCGTTCTGCGGTACTTATTAAATTTTCAAAAGCTGTAATACTCATTCTGGCACTTACTCCGCTTTTATTATCAATGAATTCGCTTTCGCGGGCTTCAAAACTTATTTGTTCTAAAATATCTCTGGCTAAACTCGGTACATAAACAATATCCGTTTGGTTTTGATCTAATTTAGATTCCTGCTCTGTAATCGTTCTTGCAATAGCAATATTCTCAGGATAATGCGTTAAAATCTGAGACCCAATTCTGTCTTTTAAAGGTGTAACTATACTTCCTCTATTGGTATAATCTTCTGGGTTTGCCGTGAAAACAAACTGCATATCAAGAGGCATCCTAACTTTAAAACCTCTAATTTGTATGTCGCCTTCTTGAAGAATATTGAATAAAGCAACTTGAATTCTTGCTTGTAAATCGGGTAATTCGTTGATTACAAAAATACAGCGGTTCGCTCTCGGAATCATTCCGAAGTGAATTACGCGGTCGTCTGCATAAGACAATTTTAAATTTGCCGCCTTTATTGGATCAACGTCTCCAATTAAATCTGCAACTGTTACGTCTGGAGTTGCTAACTTTTCGAAGAAACGATCACTTCTATGCAGCCAAGAAATTGGTGTTTCGTCCCCTTTTTCTTCAATTAAATCTTTAGCAAAACGAGAAATCGGATTTAAAGGATCGTCATTAATTTCTGAACCCGATACAAACGGAATATATTCATCTAATAATTCGATCATTTTACGTGCCAAACGAGTTTTTGCCTGTCCGCGAAGTCCGAGTAAATTAATATTGTGACGTGATAAAATTGCGCGTTCTAGTTCTGGAATTACAGTATTTTCAAAACCATGAACGCCTTCAAAAACAGGTTTTCCCGATTTTATTTTTTCACGAAGGTTATTTCGCAATTCATCTTTAATGCTTGTACTTTTATATCCAGCGGCTTTTAATTGACCTAAAGTCTTTATATTATTTATTTCCATTTTATTGAAATATAGATTGTTTATTATTGATTTGGCGAGCGTTAGATGCACTGTGGTGCGTCTCTACAGAAAACTGCGACTGCGACTAAAAACTATTTAATTCT
The DNA here is from genome assembly GCF_001429295.1 of Flavobacterium sp. Root935. Lineage (GTDB taxonomy): Bacteria > Bacteroidota > Bacteroidia > Flavobacteriales > Flavobacteriaceae > Flavobacterium. Next base: position 395,162 of record NZ_LMJL01000008.1, read on the forward strand.
TTTCTTCCTATTCGTTTCATAATCTTCAAAAATCATTTCACCCAAACCTTTCAGCCCAGTATAAAATGCTTTTCCCTGATTTGCTTCTGTAAACTGATTTACAAAACGCTGTAAATACGGATCTTTGGCAATCATAAAAGTTGTGATCGGAATATGCAGTTTTCTTGCCTGCTGAGCCTGTGTGTAGCATTTATCTACAATATATTCGTCAAGACCATTACTATTCATATAATAGGAACCATCACGTTCGCGAACGCAGCTTGGTTTTCCATCGGTAATCATGAAAATCTGCTTGTTTGTATTTCTTTTTCTGCGAAGGATATCCATTGCCAGCTGCAAACCTGCAACCGTATTGGTATGATAAGGTCCAACTTGCAAATACGGCAAATCTTTAATTGGAATTGTCCAGGCATCATTTCCAAAAACTAAAATATCGAGTGTATCTTTTGGATATCTTGTCGTAATTAATTCAGCAAGAGCCATTGCCACTTTTTTTGCAGGCGTAATTCGGTCTTCGCCGTATAAAATCATGCTGTGACTGATATCGATCATCAAAACCGTACTCATCTGTGCTTTGTACTGCGTTTCTTCGACAACCAAATCATTTTCGGTGAGCATAAAACTTTCTACACCATTATTGATCTGTGCATTTCGAAGGCTTTCGGTCAAAGAAATTCTTTCTAAACCATCTCCAAAATTAAACTCACGGAATTCTCCTGTGTGTTCATCTCCATTTCCGGCATGTTTCGTTTTATGATTACCGCTTCCTGAACGCTTCAGATTTCCAAAAATCTGATCTAAAGCCTGTTGTCTAATGGCTCTTTCGGTTTTTGCAGTAATTCCTAATCCAGGACTTCCATCGTCTTTAACTTCATCTCTGATGTATCCTTTTTTCTTAAGATCCTCGATAAAATCGTCGATGGTATAATTTTCGTCAGTAAGTTTATATTCGATATCCAGTTCCCGAAGCCAGCTGATAGCTTCGTCAAAATCGCCCGAAGTATGGGTGATCAACTCTTTAAAAATAGTAAAAAGTTTGTCAAACGGAGACTGAAAAGGAGCTTCGTAAGTCTTAAAGTAAAAGCCTTTTTTAAATTCGTTTTTCATAAATCTAAAATTACGTCTTTTTAGAATTATGAAAAACGAATCGTTTATTAATTTTTAGTTAAAATATTTAATCAAAAACTACAATTAACAATGTTAGATGTATTAATTATTCAAACTTTCCGTCTACGTAGTGCCAAGATCCATTTTCGAACTTAAAAGTAGAAAACTCATAATGTACTTGTGGTTTATTAATTGAATCTAAAAAGTATGCTTTGAACTCCACTGTGTTTTCTGTAAAACTCAATATTTCTAGTTTCTGCCACTTATTCGAAACTGCCCATCTCAAAATTTCTGGTTTTGAATAATATTTTCTTTCTGAACTATAAGTTGTTTCCAAAAGATAATCTGCATTATGAGAAGCGTATGCCGAATATCTCGAACGCATTAATGCCAATGCAGATGGAGCTTTTTGACTAGTATCTAAATACAATCCGCAGCAGTTTTCAAACAATAAACCGGTATCGCAGAAGCATATTTTATTCTCCATCGACTGGTTCTTCTCCATTAATTTTTACATGAAGCTGATTCAACAAAACCTGATAACGAGTGATTTCTCTCACTTCTTCATCTTCTTCAGCAAAATCAATCATTTCGTCTAATGTTTCGCTTACTTCCAATAATTTATTGTTTGCTTCTCTGTCATTTTTTGCAGCGATCAAATCGATAATTTCTTGTACGCTCGCTTTTAAGGTTTCGAATTTACTATTCATATATTTTTTTTGTTTTTATTTTGTTTCAAGTTTCAGGTTTCAAGTTAACGTTTTGAACCTGAAACGTGAAACCTGAAACCTGAAACTATTTACTCTTCGTTTTTACTTTCGTTAAATTTCTTTACAATTTCCTTTAGCTTTTCTTTACGAGCTATTTCGGCTTGCTTTGCTTTTGCTTGGGCTTTGTGCAATTTATCATTGTGTTTCTTGATATTGCGTTCGTTATTACGTCCCATATATTTCTCTTTTAATTTGTTCTAACGTTTTCTCCGTAAAAATTAATTCGTTGATAATCTGCTTTCGCAATTCATCAATATCATCATAATCAAAATGCTTTGCCCAAGAAGTTAATTGTTGCAAATTTCTTATTTGTTTCAATCTTTTAGTCGTTTCAAAACTTGTCCGCAGCAAAGGTTTCCCATCATATTCTGGGTTATTTTTGTGCTCATAATTGGCAAGATTTTTTTCGAAATCGGCTTTTATGTAATACAGTTTTTCTTCGACATTATCTGGGTAAAATTCTTCCCATTTAGCAAAACCAATCTTAGTTTTCGATTCTGTCTCAGGTTCTCTGGCTATTAAACGCCATTTACTGTTTGCTAATCTTCCCCAATGATTGGAAACGCGGTACATTCCTGCTTCTGTATAATAATAAGAACTTCCTGCTTTACTTTCAAATTGCTTTTTTAAACCTTCAATTTCATTTGGAAGCACTTCCTTAAAAGCACAAAATGTATTTTTAAAAGAATTAGGATGTGGCTTAAAGTTTTTCTGCATGCTGCAAATATACTCAGATTGTACGGAACTCCCTAAAACAAACATTAATTGCTTACCTTTGCTTCGTAATTTCAAAATAAAAAAAGATGTCTAAAGATTCACAACAAAAAATGCCGCAAAAAGGAGTTTTTACAGGTATTATAGAAAAAGATGAAAACAATAATTATTTCTGTGGCGAATATCTTTTAGATTATAAAATGGTTCAATCTAACTTTAATGTCGGCGATTGGATTACTATAAAGTCAATTATCGAAAATCCAAGCGATATCAGCTACAATAAATATCCAAAGAAATCAAGAAACTTCGATAAGGCTAATCATAAGCCGGAATAGTTCTTTGGTTTCAGGTTTCAAGTTTCAAGTTTCAGGTTTCAGGTTTCAGGTTTCAGGTTGGAACGTTTAATTTTTAACGCAGAGAACGCAAAGTTTTTTTTATCTAAAGGATGTTTAAAACACAGAGTTCGCAAAGCTTTATCAATACAAAGCTTTGCGAACTCTGTGTTTTTGTTTTATTCAGAATCTTATAAAACTCTTTGTGCGCTTTGTGGTTAAAAAACGATCAGTACATCACATTTCCATTAACTCTTAACGATTCCGTAAAGAATATTTTTTCGATCAAAACTAAAAAGTTAAAAAAAAGTGTACCTTTGCAAAAAATTTGTCGATTTGAACTAATTAATATCGATTTCAAACTAATAGACAAGTAGTTACCTTTTATTTATGAAAAAAATAGTTGAATACCGCAAGTTACTAAACGTAGAAAAAACTGCAGAGTTAAAAGAGTTAAAAACAATTTATCGTAATGCAATGAAAGAAGCGCATCCTGATAAATTTCAAGGAGATGACGCTGGTCTAAAAGCTGCAGAAGAAAAAAGTAAAACTATCATCGAAGCTTACCACTTTTTAGTAAGCATTCACCCTGATACTATTAAACTTAATTTACCTGAGTACACAGAAACAATTTCAACTTGTACAATTACAGATTATAAATTTGTTGAAGGTCGTTTAATCATTGACTTTTCTAACGGAAGCGTTTACGAATACATTAGTGTTCCTAAAGCAACTTACGTTAAAATGGTAAATGCTGATTCTCCTGGAAGATTTGCAAAAAGACATATCTTAAACTCTTTTACTTGGAGAAAGAAAACAAATCAAGAATAGTTTTTAAACACTATATTTACAAAAAAGCGCTCTATTAAACGAGCGCTTTTTTTATGTCAAAAAATTAAAAATTTGATTATTAAGATTTAAAATTAGTTTCTAGTTAAGAGTTTTAAATCAAATTAAGCCAACAAACACACTGATTCAATGGGTTTTAAGGCTAAAAAAACTATAACAAAATTTTAGGTTACAAAATTCTGTATGTTTTATAATTTTAGATACTTTTGTTGCACAAATCAATTAACTAATTAATTTTTTATAATGAAAAAAATACTTTTTGTACTTACAGCTTCTGCAGCTATCATTTCTTGCAGCAAAGTTAAAGATGGAGAATACCTTATTACAGGTACAGCTACAGGGATTGAAAACGGGAAAACTATTATTTTACAAGGTGCAGATCCTGCTACAAGAATGCCAGTTTCTCTTGATACAGTAAAAGTTGAAAATGGAAAATTTGAAATAAAAGGAAAAGTAACTGAACCAGCTTTCCATACTTTGATTTTACAAGGAGCTAATGGTCCTATTCCATTGATTCTTGAATCAGGTGAAATTAAAGTTACAATTGATAAAGACAGTATCCAAAAATCTAAAGTTTCTGGAACTTACAATAATGATGAGTATGTATCTTTCATTGAAGATATTACAAAAACTCAAAAAAGCTTAATTGATTTTCAGAAAAAGAATAATCAAAAAATGCAGCAAGCACAGCAAGCTCAAGATACAGCAGTTATCAACAGCTTGATGAAACAATACATGGAAATCCAGAAAGAAGTTGGAGAAAACAGCAAAAAGAAATATTATACTTATGCTGAAACTCATCCAAAATCATATATCTCAGCTATTCTTATTCAAAATTTATTGAATGATCCAACAGCTGATACTAAAAAATTAGAAAGTCTTTACAATTCTTTAGATGAGTCTTTGAAAAAGACTACTCCTGGAAAAGAAATCAAAACTAGATTTGGCCAAGCAAAAATGCCATCTGTTGGAGCTACAGCTGCACCAGTGGGCAGTGCTAAATGAAGAGCAGATTTTTCGGCTCCTAATCCAGAAGGAAAAGTAGTTTCACTGAAACAAAGTTTAGGTAAAGTAACAATCGTAGATTTCTGGGCTTCATGGTGTGGACCATGCAGACAAGAAAATCCTAATGTTGTAGCAATGTATAAAAAATTGCACCCAAAAGGATTAAATATTGTTGGAGTGTCTTTAGATAAAGATGCTGCAAAATGGAAAGAAGCGATTGCAAAAGATGGCTTAACTTGGACACATGTTTCAAACCTAAAATTTTGGGACGAGCCAATTGCAAAACAATATAATGTTGAATCTATTCCTGCAACTTTTATTCTTGATGCCTCAGGAAAAGTGGTTGCTCAAGACTTAAGAGGTCCAGAATTGGAAGCAAAAATCGTAGAGCTTTTAGCTAAATAATAGCATTTTCAGAATAAATAAAAAATCTCCCTCGTGGAGATTTTTTTGTTTTATACCCAATATTGAAAACTCATTAAAAATAGCAAAAGTTTTAATTAATCAGCCCTTAGAAAACGATCTGCATATTAAATATGTTTGTGTTTTTTTTAAAGTCAACACTAATAAACAAAACAGAATTTTTGATCAACTTTACTCTTGATTTATGAGGAAAATCAGTAATTATAAATTTAAATCTATGCTGTAAAACATAAAAAAACGGCAATCACACATTAAGAATAATCCTATTTTATTGAATAAATAAAAAAAAAGTCCCAATTAAGCTTTTTTTATTTTCTTCACTTCCAATGAATTAAAAAATAACTTTAAAATAACTTAAAATTAAGTGCTTTTTTTGTTTGCAAATGTAGAAAACGTTGCTATCTTTGCAACCGCTTAGAACAACAAAGCGCAACAACACAAAGCTGAGGGGAGATACTCAAGCGGCCAACGAGGGCAGACTGTAAATCTGCTGTGTGAACTTCGCAGGTTCGAATCCTGCTCTCCCCACCAAAAGGCCGAAAAGCCGGAAAACTGAAAGTTTTCAATCTTTTCAAAAAGCCTTAAAAAATGTCTTAAAGCCAGTAAATCCGATGATTTACTGGCTTTTTTGCTTTATGGGCTGTTTTTCAATATTTATAAATGCTCACAAAATTAAAGGTGCAGAATCGGGGCACTTTCCGGCGCGCAGAAAAGTGCACCAGAAACAGCTAAAATCCCTTATATTACAGGGGTTAACGAGATTAACGACTTGATTTGGCAGTGATATTATTCTACATTTATTAACTTAAAAAGTAAGATTATGTTGGAAAGCAGTTTTGGTTTGGGATTCTTTTTGAAAAGACCCAAAATAGAAAGTAGAGAATGGATTGTGTATTTCAGGATTTTAGTTATAATAATTTTTTCCTCTGATATTGCCGTGGTCGGGAAGATCCTCTGGTCTTCTTCCTTTTCGTTTTCCATAGGTATCTTATCCAGACTATTTTCTAAAATGTTCTGTATGGTTTTAAAATTGTAAATCTTAAAGTCCAGAGCACGTTTGCAGGAATTTTGCTAATCTTTCTGCAACTACTTTCTTTTCAAAAGACAATATGCCTAAACAGCTCTTATAGGCCTGCTCGGGGTGGTTCCTGCTTTCTATTATCTGCATAATATATTCTCCTACTGCCGGATCAATGCTGTTGACCCAGCCAATAAACCTTAAAGCATTCCACTGTGCTACAAACTGATGCGTGCTTGCCATATGCTCGGGATTTGTGGTATAGATGTAAGGCTTTGGATTTCCGATATGGGTGGCTGTACGGTTGTATTTGAAGTATATTTCAAAGTAGAGTTTGTGTACAGCAGCTTTACTTTTTTCTTTAGATATTGATAGGGTACGCTGTAGTAGTTTTTATCCTGGCTTAACTGAACGTGCCCATTCTACATTACTGTTGCCAGAGACTGGTATTTAATCTCAAAGCGTTCCAGAGGAAGAGGCTACAGTTCATGTCTTTCATCTTCCATGAATAGTTCAAAACGAGAGTATGGTCTTCCGGTAAGTTTCTTGTTGTTATGGGCATCGAGCAGATTTCATATTTCCTGGTTCAGGTCTTCTATGCTGAAGTATTTAGAGTCTTTCAGATTTGCATAAATTCTTCTGTAAAGTATCTTGACTGCACCCTCGACTAAAGATTTGTCTCAATCACCAGCCTTATGATTCATATGCATCACAGGGTTGACCTTGTTGCTCCAGTCTTTGAAGCGATTCCTAAATTGAGTTACTCTAAGACCATCGGGATGAGTTTCAATATATTTTTCCCAGATGGTCTGTATGGTGATACCCACCTTTTTTAATTCCCGTTCCATTTGAGGAAAATAAGCATACAGATCTTCGATTCTTGAGGAAAACAACTTCTGTCGGACCCTGAGAAAAAAGTTCGTCCAATTCGGTGTCAGTTTTCTTGTTTACGGTTTCCAAGCTTAATCCAAGCACTTCAAATAAATAGATATATTTTTTTACAGTATTTCTGGATAAAGATAAATATCGGCTTATAAACAACTTGCTTTTGCTGTTGCAGTGCAACTTAATGACTTTTCTGATTTTGTTCATGTCTAGTTTGTTATTTGCCATAGTCTGTAGTTTTTATACAGATCCATGGTTTAACAACATGAAAAGAAGTAGTGTTTGGTGGTCAATTTGAACCGAAACCGGATGCTCAGTTTATTGAAAAGTGGTAGTCAGTTTGATCCGAAAGTGGTGGTCACTTTATGCTGAAAAAGCGTGGTCAATTTGACCGTTTTTTCCAAATAACACGATATCCCTTTTACTTTGATATATGTCTCATCCAATCTCCAACTAGACCCTACTCTGCCTTTTTTCTTATTCATCTTTGCCTAAATCAAAGGTGCAAACTTATAAACCCAGTGCTGGATCGTGGCATGATCCACAAGCACTCCTCTAATTTTCATTATTTCTTCAACATCACGATAACTAAGTGTAAATCTTAATTTGAAATACACTGCCTGCAGAATGATATATTTTGGATAACAATGACCTTTAGTATTCATTTTTTATTAGTTTTGAAAAATCAAAAATAAAACTTAGTCCTAGATTCGACAGAACCAAACTTAGCTTTAGAAGCGAGAGAATTAAAGAACTCATAGGCTATGAAGTGCTATTTTTTTTTATCTTTCAATTAATTTATTCTTATAAATTTTTCCATCCTTTATAATAATTTTAAAATTTGTTTCAGGATCTTCTATTAGACGAATATTCTCCAAAGGGTTACCATCAATTAGAATTAAGTCCGCATATGCTCCTTCTGTAATCTCTCCTAATTTACCTTCTTGATAGGGGCTTCTTTTTCCGCTCATGGCTAATAATTGAGCATTGTCATATGTTGCCATTTTAAGAACTTCAAAAGGCGTATACCATCTTGTCATTTTTGAGAGCTGTTTTCCTTGTTTCATTGCTAATGATTGGTCAAATAAACAATCCGTACCCCAAGCTGTCTTTATTTTATATTTTTTAGCAAGTTTATAAGCATTATCTGTTCCCTGAGTCATTTCAAGCTGTTTTTTTCTATTGGCTGATCCAGCAGGAAAAGGAATAGCTTCCTCATCATCTAAAAAAGGCTGAAGACTCCACCAAATTCCTTTTTCAGCCATTAATTTAGCAGTTTCTTCATCTGCAAGCTGGCCATGATCAATACATTTTACACCAGATTTAATGGCCGTCATAATAGCTTGAGGGGTATAAGCGTGAACTGTAACATAGGTTCCCCAATTTTCTGCAGCTCCTACAGCCGCCTTAAATTCAGCTTCCGTATACTGGGTAACATCCAATGGATCGTAATTGGAAGACACGCCTCCCCCGGCCATTAATTTTAATTGTGTAGCTCCCTGCCTTAATTGTTCACGGCTCCGCATTAATACCTGATCTTCACCATCGGCTAGTGCAGCCATTCCATTAATTTCCATATAAGATAATTCCCCTAATTTTCTTGGGACATCAGTAGGCATGCCAAAATCTCCATGGCCCCCAGTTTGTGATATAAATGCTCCGCTTGCAAAAATTCTGGGACCAACTACTATTCCCTCATCAATAGCTTTATGTAATACCAATGCCCCTCCCCCTAAATCTCTTACGGTTGTAAAACCTCTTAATAGTTGTTTTTCAGAGCAATTTGCTGCAAATAGCGCTAAAAAGGCAAACTCAGAAGTAAGTGCTTTTGCCTGAGGAATTGATTCCAGCATGATATGAGAATGTGCATCAATCAAGCCCGGAATTATATATTTTCCCTGCCCGTCAATAATCTGAACTAAACCACTTTTATCTGTTTCAATAAATCGGGTGGAAATGGTCTTTATTAAATTATTTTCAATAAGAATATTTCCTTTTGATAACTTATTGTCTTTTCCATTGAATATGTAGACATTATTTATCAGGATTTTTGAAAGTTGCAGATTACTTTGTGCATTAGCTGAAAACACAAGTATTACGAATAAATTACATAAAATCTTTTTCATACATATAATTTTAAAATTTATTAAATTATGTGTGAATAGGCAAAAACTTAAATTAATTATACTCCTTATAGTAATTACAATCATATATGAAGTAGTATTTAGAATCGGAAAAAAAACTTTAATTTAGGATCTTAGATTACTATTTTAATTTTTAAAAATAGATTTCCCTTCTTTTATAGTTTCAACTATCTTAATACCTTTAATTTCAGCAGGATTCACTTTTAATGGATTATGATCCAAAATTACAAAATCAGCAAGTTTTCCTTTTTTAATAGAACCTTTACCATTTTCTTCAAAATACTGATAAGCAGCCCAAATTGTTATAGATCTTAAAGCGTCGTAGACACTAATTCTTTCATCGGGTCCAATTATATCACCTGTCCTGCTGATTCTGTTTACTGCTGAATATACAATCATTATACTGCTTGGCAGGGCAACCGGAGCATCATGATGTTCTGTAAAAATCATTCCTTTTCGAAGGGCTGTTCCAGCCGGTGAAATTCGGTATGCTCTTTCTTTACCCAACGTTTCATCTCTGTGCCAATCTCCCCAATAATAGGTATGCATCCCGAAAAAAGAGGGAATAATCCCCAAAGATTTCATTTCATCTAACTGGTCAAAACGTACGGTTTGTGCATGTATGGCAACGGAACGCCTGTTTTTTTGCCATATAATTTTGCAGCATGTCTTACTGCTCTAATGTATTGATCGATGGCAGCATCTCCATTACAGTGTGCTAAGATCTGCCAGTTATTTTTATAGGCTGAATCCACCAGCGCCGCGGCGTCACTTTCTTTTGAAAAGGCTGGATAACCTGCGTAAGTTTTTAACTGCCCTGGCGGCGGATTAATGTATGGTTTTGTCAGCCATGCTGTTTTGCCTTGCGGAGATCCATCCAGTGAAAGTTTTACTCCTGCAATCCTGAAATGATTTTTATATTTATTTTGAATGCCATTTTTTTTCAAATAGGTCATTTGGGTCTGGATGTCCGGATAAGCAGCGACGTCAATTACTAATTTATTATTATTGGCAAGTTTTAGCCATGTATCACAAACATCTCTTGTCGCCCTGCCTTCCTGTGCTGTAGTAAAACCAAATCTCACATAAGATTTTAAACCCGCTTCAGCAATTTTTTCATTAGCCTGATGATCCAGTGCAGCCATCATTTTGAAAAGGGGTATAAACATGGCCATTTCCTCCAATACTCCATTAGGTTCTGTAGTTCCTTCTTTTCTTCTTATTACCCCTCCGGCAGGATTTTCTGATAGTGAATTGTAACCTGCAATTTCTAAAGCCTTATGATTCAAAACAGCCAAATGTCCTGATTGATGTATAATCATTACTGGTATCTCAGTACTCACTTTATCTAAATCATCGGCTGTAGGAGGTAGTTTCTCTTTCAACTGGGCATCATCATAACCAGAACCAATTATCCAGCCATATTTACCAATAACATTTTTGTTACTTGACTTCCAATTATTCAATAATGAAATAATTGCATCGATATCATTGCACGCACCATCAGGTGCAGGTAGTAAATTAGCTGATAATGCCTGAAAACCAGCATTCCAGAGATGACCATGCGCATCTATGAAACCTGGGAGCATCGTTTTCCCCTTAATATCCTTCATCTCTGTTTTATGCCCCTGAAACTTTTCAATTTGATCGATCGAACCCGCAAAGATTATTTCTCCCTTTTTTACCGCAACTGCTTGAACATATTTAGGATGATTTCCCTCCATTGTTAAAATATCTCCACCAAAATAAATGGTATCAGCAGAATCATCCATTTCCTTTTGGCAACTTACTAATATAATAAGCGACAACAGTAATAATGCTATTTCATTTTTCATTTTGAAAAGGTTTAAGAAGTAACTAGTTTTACAGTTAAATATTACAATAAGATATAGAAGCGATTAAGAAACTAATTCTAACTTAATCACTTTATTAAAACTTTAATTTTCAATTGCCTGCTTGAAATACTTTTTATTGCAATTAAAATTTAGGCAACAAAACTTTATCCAGCACATGAATTATTCCATCTGAACATTGCACATCTGTCGCAACTATATTGCTTATTCTACCGCTGGCATCTGTAATTTTTGGGCCTCCAGTTAATCCAATTGTAAAGTTTTGTCCAGCAACCTATCCATTTGTTAGAGATGATGATTGAACATTTGCTCCAGCAACTACATGATATTTTAAAGTTGTTTCAAGAACATTAGCTGGAATAGCAGTAAGTCCTGAAAATCCAGTTTCTGTTAAAAAACTCGAAAAAGCTGTATTTGTAGGAGCAAAAACAGTAAATGGTGAGCTGGCTGTTCCTGATAATATTCCTGCAAAACCCGATGCAGGATTATAGGTCAACGAAGCTACGAGAGTTGTAAAGTTCTCATTGGCAATAGCATGATTCACAATAGTAGGAAGCCCAATAACTCCGTCAACTACATGAATAACTCCATTCGAAGCTTCAATGTCCGCAGTTGTTACTGTACCACCCCCATTTGTTTTCCCTCCATTAATATCAACAGTTGATCCCTTTTCGATATACATGCTAATAGTGTTTGAAGTTGACGCACCTCCTTTTGCTAACGTTTTAACATAACCCGTTGCAATTTCGGTCGATTTGACTTTTACACTTAAAACATGATTAAGTAATATTTCCTTTTAAGCAGCTACAGGAACTGCATCAAGATTGGCATAACCTTTAGCAGACAAAAAAGCACTAAAAGCAGTATTAGTTGGCGCAAAAACGGTATAGGAACCGGAAGAGTTCAAGGTTGCGGTTAGACCTGCTTTTTCCAAAGCAGCAACCAATGAGCTAAGATTAGGATTTGCTTTAGCAATAGAGACGATTGTTTGAGGTTGCTCAGATGAGTCATCATCATCATTATTACATGAAATACTCAGTAAAGCAATTAACGCAAAAAAAGCAATTAATTTAAATTTGATTGTTTTCATAAATATTTTTTTTTCACACAACTAAGATAAGAAATTTTGTTTAACAAAACATAAAAAAACTTAAACAAAATTATTGATTTGATATCTCAACAATCTCATATACTACTAATTATTATGGTTCTGTCGCATCTATCAGAATCAAATATAAGTCGATTCAAAACTTTTAAAACCTAACCCGTTTTGTCTTCGCCATCTTATAAATCGATGGTCCTGTTCTACAATATTGTTGAGATATTTACACTGCCGGATTTTAATCTTTGAGAATGAACGTTTGTTATAAACTTTGATCGCTGCGATATATGTCTCATCCAATCTCCAACTAGACCCTACTTTGCCTTTTTTCCTATTCATCTTTGCCTCAAGCAAAGGTGCAAACTTATAAACCCAGCGCTGGATCGTGGCATGATCCACAAGCAGGTTCTGTCGCATCTGTCAAAATCAAATATTAAGGATTTAATAATTTAAAATTTAGGCCGCCAATTTAAAGAATGATTTAAACATAGTTATCCCTGGTCTAACCATCTGATTCTTCCTCAGCATATGCACAACTTCAATTCCGCTCAATGTTTGTCTGGCCGATTCAAAACTTTTAAAACCTAATCCGTTTTGTATGCGCCACTTGATAAAACGATGGTCCTGTTCGACAACATTGTTAAGATATTTACATTTCCGGATTTTAATCTTTGAGAACCAACGCCTGTTATAGACTTTGATAGCTGCTGTATTTGAGCCGCTTTTATCAATGTTTATTACTCGTGGCTTGCAGTTATTACTAATTGCCTTAATTAAAAAAGACTGAGCGCTCATTCTCTGTCTTTTTCTAGTCAAAAGAAAGTCAACCGTATTGCCTAGTCTATCCACTGCCCTATATAAATAACCACCAAATACCTTTTACTTTTATATAGGTTTCATCCAATCTCCAGCTTGCCAACACTTTGACCTTTCTCTTCTTCATCTCTGATTCAATGAAAGGCGTAAATTTATAAACCCACCTTTAGATCGTAGCATGATCCACAAACACTCCTCTAATCTTCATTATTTCTTCAACATCTCGATAACTTAAAGTAAACCTAAGCTTGAAACATACCGCATGGAGAATGATTGACTTTGGATAGCAATCACCTTTAGTATTCATTTTTTATTAGTTTTGAACAGCTAAAGATAAAACTTAGTCATAGATGCTACAGAACCGTTTTCTTATATTGTAAAAGGTAGTATTTTTTTATTTGCCAACATTTATAAAAATAGCAGCGAGAATGACTACAAATTATTTCCTTTTTTTTCCTTTAAGTTCAAATCATAGAAAACTCTTCCAAGTTGAGCAAGAAATGGCAATCCTACCGTATCATATTCATAAATGTCATCATTAAATATCTCATCTTTATTAACCAGTAAGGTTGCGCTGATGATGAATTCAACTTTATTCACCTCATCTATTATATAAGCACAATCTATTAGTGTACCGTAAGCGTCACCAACTTTATTATATATTTTTATGTTGCTCGGTATAGGATCTTTTGTATCGCCAAACATAAAAAACTTGCAGTAGCTATCGTAATACTCTTTTGGATCAAAACCTGCATTTCTGGGTAAATTCTGCATGTTATACAAAAGAAGTTCTCTATTCTCTGCCGATAACTCAAAACGTTCTTTGCTTGAAAAATTATCAGGAAAAACAATTCTTTTCATAATTCCGTGTAATGTTTCTAAGGGAAGATAATTCTTTCTGCTAAAATCCATAGGAGAATTAATCAATTTACCATTTTCGTAATATCCTTTGCCCTTTGATGTTTTATTCAGTTTTAAAGGCAAAATTTTACTGTCGCTGACACTTGGAATGATGATGTTTCCACCATCTTTCTTGTAAAACGTTATCCCTTTGGTTTCTGCTGCACCAGAATTGGTGGTAGATAAACGGTGACTTATCCGAACTTTTTTTAATCCTTTTTCTCTCAGCTTGCTGTTAAGATAATCCCGTCCCATAAATTCATAAAAATCATTACTTGCCTCGTTTGAACTTACAGCAAAAATTTTACGCAAATCATCTGAAAAGGATAACTTGGTTGAATCATTATTTATAGTGAAAACAGTATTTACGTCAACCCCTTTCATAGCATTGAGCTTTTCCAACGCCAAAACTGCAATAGGAAGTTTAACTGTACTAGCCGGGTAATAATAATTTGAAGCATCAACATTGTATTTATAATCCTTTAAAATAACTTTTCCGTTATTTTTTCTCTTTACCGAAGTATAAACAATTTGGAGCCCATACAATTCAGACTGGTTTGCAACTTTCTTTATAATTTCGGAATCACTCTTTAAGACCTGATTGATTGGATTATTATTTACTGACTTACAGCCTGAAAAAAAACATAGAATACTTAATAACAAAAAGAATCTTTTCATAAGGTTTGTATTTAGAAAGAACCACTAAAATTATTTAGATAGAGATGAATCACGAATAATTAATTCAGTTTTTAATATGCTTTTATGAAATGATTTAACCTCATCTCTATTCTCTAGAAGAGACAACATTGTTTCCATTAGCTTGGCAGAGATCTCAGAAAGCGGCTGAGAAACACAGCTAATAGAAGTTGGACACAATCTAAACATATCATGATCCTCAAAAGAAATAATGCCGAGTTTTTTCAATAAAACATAATCATTTTCTTTAAAAACTTCCAATCCGCTTTGAGCAAGATAATTAGTTGAAAAAAAAACAGAATCCAAATTAATATTTTTAACAAAAAAATCTCGTATATATTCTTTTGCTTCCACAAGTTTATTTTCTGGAATCTTAAGGATGTTTGGTTTGAGCCCACATTCAAAAATTGCCTGATCATAGCCATTCAGACGATCTCTCATTTGAGACTGGTTTGAAGTTGTTGTAATAAAACCAATATTCTTAAAACTATTTTTAATTAAATGTAAAACCGCATCATTTGAAGCTCTCACATTATCAATACCAACATAATTGCATTGCAAATCCTCAAAAAACCTGTCCATCAAAACAACTGGGATATTATAATTTATAAGATCCTCAACCGTATCTTTTATACCTGGAGAAGGAACAATTATAAACCCATCAACCTGTCGAAAATTAAACAAATCTATAAGTTCTCTTGACTTCTGATCATTATTTTCGTTACTGCAAAATATAACTTTATATCCCTTTTTGTAAATCATGTCTTCAAAAATCCTAGCAAGCTTCGAGAAAAAACTGCTTGAAATGTCTTCGACCATGAAGACTAAAATTTTTGATCTTCCTGTTCTAAGGCTCTGCGCAATTTGATTTGGCTTGTAGCCGATCAATTTAGTATAATCCAATACTTTTTGAGTCATTTTTTTTGAAATATGTTTTTCTTCCGCTTTGCCATTTAGCACGAAAGAAACCGTTGATATTGAAATATTCAAGTGATCGGCAATATCTTTTATAGAAACTGGTTTACTTTTCATTTAAAATCATTTAGATCTTTTAGTATAAGAATATTAAAAAGGAAGGCATTACTACCTTCCTTTTACATTAAATTATCACACAAACAATTTTCATCAATAATCGACAAGCAAAAATTAATTTACTAAAAAACACTTTATTGAATCCAACTAGTGCAATTGGTAACCAAACCCTTAAACCACTCAAATTGGTTAGTGAAATAATTTAACATCAAATTTTTGTTATGCTTTTTCAGAATAATCTAAGTCTACATGAAAGGTTTCTTTGAGCTTTGATAAGGCCAGCAATGAAATTGATGACAATAGAGTTCCTACTACCATTGCTGCGCAGATAATATCACCGTCAAAAATGTAGTCTCTAAAATAAGAGTAAACTAATATTATTAAGGGCAGTGAACCGCGTACAAAATTTGGTGCAGTAGTCGTAACTGTTGCACGGATGTTGGTTCCAAACTGCTCTGCGGCAATTGTTACAAACAAAACCCAATATCCAACAGAAACGCCCATTAAAAGACAAAGGAAATAAAATACATTTGCAGAAATCCCCGCAACGTTTAGATATACAAACACCATTACTAAATTGAAAGCCAAAAACCAGTACATTACTTTTTTTCTGCTTTTCAGCAATTGGCTCAAAAGTCCGCTGGCAATATCTCCAAAAACCAAACCTGCATAACAAAATGCAATTGCCTTTCCCGCTTCAATGGTCTCGGCTTGCGGTATGTTTAGTGCTTTTGCAAATTCAGGTGAAAACGTAATTAATACGCCAACCAAAAACCACAAAGGCATTCCAATCAAAATACAGTTTATGTATTTAAAAAATCGTTTTCTATTAGTAAACAATGACAAAAAATCACCTTTCTTTTCATTCTCCTCTTGAACTCTTTTGAAAATTCCTGACTCGGTAATACTAATTCTTAAAAACAATAATAAGATTCCTAAAACTCCTCCTGCGTAATAACATAAGCGCCAATCCTGAAAAATTTCATAAATAATATAGGCTGCAACCGCTCCAGAAACTCCAACAGAAGCTACAATCATAGTTCCGTAACCACGTTTTTCTTTCGGAAGGGATTCTGCCACAAGTGTAATTCCTGCTCCAAGTTCTCCTGCTAGACCAATTCCTGCAATAAGTCTCCAAAAAGCATACGCTCCAATTGTGTCCACCATTCCGTTTGCAATATTTGCAACCGAATAAATAAGTATCGAACCAAATAAAACAGAAATTCTACCTTTTTTATCGCCTAAAATTCCCCATAGAATACCGCCAAAGAGCATTCCGAACATTTGCATACTAATTAAATATTCTCCCTGATTCCGAATGGCATCGCCTGTTATTCCTAAGTCTTTCAAACTGTCTGTACGGACAATTCCGAATAGTAAAAGATCATATATATCAACAAAATAACCTAAAGCAGCCACAATAACGGCAGCATTTAAAATTGACTTTGGTTCTTTTGCCTGAAGCTTTGAAAAGAGTTTCATAATTGGTTTTGGTTTGATAGTGTTTATAGTAAGTACGATGGTTTAATGTGCAATCCAAATATCTTCAATTTCTTCTAAAGATTTTCCTGTAGTTTCAGGCACATAAAAACGTGTTATTAATAGATACGGAATACACATTACGGCAAAAATCCAAAACGAAATTGCCGGACTTAATGATTCTAATAATACCGGTGTTAATTGTCCGATAAGATAAGAACCTATCCAAAGAGAGAAACCTGCCATTGACATTGCTAATCCTCGTACTTTTACCGGATACATCTCAGATATTAAAACCCAAATAACTACACAGATTGAAATAGCACAGAAGAAAATGTAACCAATAATTAAATACAAGAGAATATTCGGATTCTTGAATCCTAAATAAAAATAAGACCCGATAGCAATAAGCATGGCAAACATTCCTGTTACTCCTATATACACTAATTGCTTTCTTCCGATTTTATCAACCAGATACATTCCTAAAACTGTAGATAATACGTTTACAACACCAATTACAATCTGAAAATCTAATGATCCCTGAGATGCCATTCCGGCTTCTTTAAAGATAATTGGTCCGTAATAAAAAATAACATTTACACCCATGAATTGTCCTAAAATGGCAAGACTCATTCCAATGAATAAAGCGGTTCTATAGCCAGGCTGGAATAAAATTCTCCAATCCGATTTTTCTTTATTTGAAATTGATTTCTTTGTATTTTCTATCTGCTCTTGCGCTTCTTGAGCACCAAATAACTTTGTTAGAGTTTTTTCGGCTGCAGCAAGATTATTTTTAGAAATCTGCCATCTCGGACTTTCTGGTATAAAAAAGATAATTAGGAAAAATAAGAAAGAAGGAACTCCGCACAATCCTAACATTCCTCTCCAATATTCTGTCTGAAAAATGACTTTTGCCCATTGCGCCTCAAACTGACCTGACATAGCCCAGCTTAAAACTTTTGCATTGGCAAAATAAGAGGCAACAATGCCAACTGTAATAGCCAATTGATAAAGCGTTACCAATGTTCCTCTGAAACGTGCCGGAGAAACCTCAGATATATATAACGGAGAAACAACAGAAGCTACACCAATCCCCATTCCGCCAAGTATTCTAGCCCAAATAAGCGCTTCAAAGCTATTCACAAACATACAGCCAGCTGCAGAAATTGTAAATAAAGTTGCTGCCAGAAGCATCGTCCATTTACGACCTAAAACATCTGATATTTTTCCAGCAAAAGCAACTCCTATAATAGAGCCTATTAATGCACAGCCCACATACCAGCCCGTTGAAACATTATCTAATGCAAACTGTTTGGCCACCTGTTCGATAGTTCCGGATATAACCGCAACATCGTAGCCGAAAAGAAATCCGCCGATGGCACCTATTATAGACAGGAAGATTATATATTTAAAATTCTCTTTTTGATTCATTTTTATTGGTCGTTTTGGTTAATTAAAATTATAATCTTCATTTTTATTTGATTCCGAAATACTCTTTATATCGATCGTATAAATGTCCTGCCTGTAAATAAGCAGACTGCGGACTCATAAAATGCGAAAACTCAAAAGTGATTCCTTTTTGATATCCCGCTCTTTGAGCCGCTTCAAGTTTTAATCTCAATTTTTCAAATTTGATTGGAAAAAATTTAATTGGCATATCTCTGTCAAAAGTTTCAGCATTTGTCCAGCATTCTAAACCATATTTATCTCCTAATTTTTTATTTACTGAGAAAAAAGCGTCTAATTCATCATAATCAATATGTCCATCCTGAAACGCGCACGCATCAACTGCACCTTTGATTCCGTCAAATATTTCGCCCCATTCTTTTTCATGTTCCTGAACCGAAACTGCATCTTCTTTAGATAATTTGCCTGATGCTGCCATTACTGCTTTTTTACCGTCAATCCAAGGCGACATAAATGTTGGCAATCCGCCGGAAACATCTTTACATAGTTGCCCTAAAGTTCTGAATGATTCTATCGCTCCTTTGGTTTTACGGCTGATTTCTCCACTTAAATACCAGCCGGCAAAACTTTTATAGTGTCCATATTTTTTCCAAACTTCTTCGATCACAAATTTATTGGCTTCGATTTCAGTCGTCATATCTCCTGTATCCCAATAAACTCCAGAATCGTATAATCCGAAGTAAAATTTCATTTTATGTTTATCTGCCAAACGTAAGTACATGTCTAAAAGATCTACACCTGGTTTGTAACAGCCTCTTTTATTGATTAAATAATCTGAATTGTAAGTAATGAATTTTCTATAACCTGAACGAATCATAATAACCGTATCAATACCTATGGCCTTCATGTGGGCAAAATCTCGATCCCACTCTTTTTCTCCCCAATTTTGATGCGGAATATCATGTGAAATTTCGTCTAAGAAAGTTCCTGTAATTCGTAATGCATTTCCCTGTGGAACTAATAATTCCGGACGTTCTTCTGTAATTATTGCCGGTTTTTCAACATCTTTTATAGACGAATTACTCTCAAAAGAACTCAATAATGGAATACTCACTGCAGATGCTGCTCCCAATCCTAATTGGCTCAAAAAATCTCTTCTGGTTTTCATTTTTTTATGTTTTTATAGCTTAGTAGTTATTTTTTTTAAATTTTATCTAGAACCAAAAATATCAATTGATTCTCCGCTTTCACCAAATGAACTTAAATTAAAGTAGCTTTTGGCAGGACATTGCATATCTGTAAAGCGTTTCGTATGCATTGGCGCTTTTACAACATTTCCATTTACAGAACGAAATAAAAAGGTTTCAGTCCATTTTGCTCCTGTCACTTTTGCTGTTGTCGGCTGGGCTGGTTTTCCTTCATTTGCTACCTGATCAATTGCATTTACACGTTTGTATTGCGCCATAAATTTTGGATCGTAACCATCAGCATCAAAGATTTGCTCATATTTTTTGCCAGCGCCTTCAACAATAAATTTTATTTTTTTAGCTTCGATCAACTGAATACTCATTGTAACCGTTTCTCCAGAATACCAATAATATTTGGCTTCGGCAGGCGCATTCATGTAAAGTGAGGTCTGACCAGATTTATAGCCTGTACGGCGCAAAAATGGACGAAATGCTTTATGTTCTTTACTAATAGAACCATCTTCTTCACGAATGATTTCCCAAGTTAAACCAATATCTGTCTCCTGCTCATCAGAGTTTCCTCCTAAATAGACTGATGCATTATCTAAATAAGCTCCAGGTTTATTAGGGTTTGTTCTTGAAGGATCATATGTTAAAACTGGAAGCGTAACCGTTCCTCCAATTCCTAACCAAAAATCTTTGCTGGAATATGCTTTTCTATAATAAGCTCCTGCAAAACAAGGGCTTGAAGGAGCAGGCAAAATTTCCTTCTCAAATTTAGTTTTGATTTGTTCTTCTATACTCACTTTTACAGCTGGTTTTGACTGCGAATTGCTCTCTGAACAGCCAGCCAGAAAAATCATGGATGAAAGTGCGTATATTTGAATTAAATGGCTCTTTTTCATTGTATTTTATGGTGTTACTTAATAGTAATTTCGTCTACAAATAAAAATGTAGGCTGTCCAGCAGAATAATGCCATTCTGGAATTTTCTCAAAAATTGGCGCTTTGATTTTTACATATCTTGCTTCCTGCGAAGCAAAAATGGCCTTTAAGTTTGTAATCTTTGGGCCGTCACCTTTCTCTGCAATTTTTAAATCTTCGCTATGAACCTGTGTAAAATTTATTCCGTCTGTAGAAACAAAAACCTGAAATTGTTTAGGGCCAAAAATCCAGTCGTTTGGAGAGGTAAAAGTGTTCATGCTGACTTCTGTTACCTGTTGAACAGATTTTAAATCTATAGTGGCTTCAAAATCGTCTTTATAAAGCGCTATCCAATCTCCGGTACTGAAAGCTGTGGTTCCTGTTCTTCCGTCTACCAATGTTTTTCCTCCATTAAAACGATACCGTTCGACAGGTTCATTTTTTAATACGATTGGCTTTGCAGTTGCTTTGTTGAATTCAAACTTTTTGGTAAAAACTTTACTGGCATAATTTTCCGAAATAACTGCTGCTTTTACAGTCACAGCGTCATTGATAATTATACTTTCTGTATATTTTTTACTTTTTATAGTTGGTTCAGCACCATCTAGAGTGTAATAAATTGGAGATTTACTTGATGTTTTTAAGTTCAGAATCAATTGACCATTTTCGGTATCTACTATATATTCTGGGGAAACCTCCAAAATATGTTTTGCATAATTGTAATTCAGCTTATCATAGATTTTTAAAAAATCTGATAATCGATTCAAAAAATCACCATAATTCTTTTTATCTGCATTTGTCCAAACTACTTCACTTAAAGCGGCAAGTCTTGGCAAAACCATATACTCTGTCTGTGCATCGGTATTAATATATTCTCTCCAAATATTTGCCTGCGCGCCTATGACAAGTTTTTTTTCATTTTCGGTCAATCCGTTTGGAATTGGTTCGAAAGAATAAACGCGTTCGATATTTGTAAAACCTCCAATTGCTAAAGGTTCTGAAGCCGCATCGGTACTTTGATAATAGTCAAAATAAACATGCGAACTTGGTGTCATAATCGCTTTATGACCTTGTTTTACAGCATCTACTCCTGCCTGGGCACTTCTCCAAGACATTATAGTTGCATTTGGTGCAATACCGCCTTCGAGTATTTCGTCCCAACCAATTACTTGTTTTCCTTTGGCATTTAAGAATTTTTCAATTCTGGACATACAATAACTCTGCAGCTTTTCTTCAGCACTATGGTGACTGTCTTTCTTCAAACCTAATTCAATAATTTTGGCTTGGCATTTAGGACACTTTTCCCATCTCTTTTTTGGGCATTCGTCTCCTCCAATATGAAAATATTTCGAAGGAAAAAGCGGAATCAATTCTGAAAAAATTCCTTCTAAAAAAGTAAAAGTTTGTTCGTTTCCAATGCAAAGAACATCATCTGAAACTCCCCATTTTTTATACACTTCATAACCTTTCCCAACACAGCCGAGTTCCGGATAAGATGCCAATGCTGCAACCATGTGGCCTGGCAGGTCAATTTCAGGAATAATCGTTATAAAACGATTTTGCGCGTAGGCTACCACTTCTTTTATCTGTTCCTGAGTATAAAATCCCCCATGAGGTTTTCCGTCATAAACTCCTGTCTGTTTTCCTACTTGAGTTTCGTTTCTAAATGCACCTATTTGCGTTAATTTTGGATATTTTTTAATCTCTACGCGCCATCCCTGATCATCTGTTAAATGCCAATGAAAAGTATTAATATTATGCAAGGCCAGTAAATCAATATATTTTTTTACAAATTCTACCGATGCAAAATGGCGGGCAACATCCAAATGCATTCCGCGATACGCAAATCTCGGATAATCTGTAATTTCAACAGGCGGAAGTTTAATTTGTGATTTGGTTTCATTTTCCAGCAGTACTTTACGCAAAAGTTGAACACCATAAAAAGTGCCGGCACTTGAAGCTCCGTTTATAAGAATTTGGTTTTGATTTACCGAAAAATTATACGCTTCTTTATTTTCGTTTTTATAGGTGTTTTGCAAAACGATTCCTTTTCCCTTTGGAGCTGATACCGAAACAATAAGTTGTAATCCGTTTGATAATTTTATATATTCTGATAAAAAAATAGCAGTTTGCTTTAGATTTTCATCATTTTTTGGATAATATATTTTTAAATCAGAACTAAGAACAAAAGATTGGCCTTGCTTTTCTTTAATATCTTGAACTAATGGAATAGTTTTGTACAAATTGTATTTATCTGTCTGGGCAACGGCCAAACCAATTTTAAAAAGACAAACTATGTAAATTATATATATCTTCATGCTAAATATATTTTATGAAACTTACTTATTAGGAATTTTATTGGTCATTTTAAAAACCAATTCTCCACCCGATGCAATCTGATCGTGTGCAAAAAATAAAGAATTCAACGTTTTTCCGTTCAGGGTTACCGATTCTACATATTTATTTTGAGGACCATTGTTTATTGTCATTACGATCAATTTCTTTCCTTTTTCCAAATCGATTGTTACTTTATCAAATAATGGTCTTGAAATCGTGTACGTTGGATCTGCAGGAGCAACCTGATAAAAACCTATGGCATTCAAAATATACCAGGACGACATTTGTCCACAGTCTTCATTACCGCTTAAACCATCCGGAGCATTTCTGTACTGCTCTTTCATGATTTTATCTGCCAATTCCTGTGTTTTAAAAGGTTTGTCGATGTAATTATAAAAATAGATAATATGGTGGCTTGGCTCGTTTCCGTGAGCATACTGCCCAATTAATCCCGAAATATCTGCAGATGCTTCTGATCCTTCCACTTTTGCAGTGGTATTAAAAAGGGCATCAAGATTTTTCTCAAAAGCTTTTTTTCCTCCCATTAAATCAATTAATCCCGGAACGTCTTGAGGTGCAAACCATGTCCACTGCCAGGCATTTCCTTCACAATATGGACTGTTCATATGATCTGAAAACGAAGGATTAAACGGCCCTATAAATTTTCCGTTACTGTCTAAGGCGCGCATAAAACCAGTTTCTTTGTCGAAATATTTTTTGTAGCGCATGCCTCGTTCCGAAAGCCATTTATAGTCTTCTGTTTTTCCCATATCTCTCGCAACCTGCGCCAATGCCCAATCGTTATAAGCATATTCTAAACCTCTTGAAGTAGCAAAAATCACATCTTTATCAGCTGGAATAAAACCCATTTCCTGATTGTATTTTTTCCCTTTCGTCATTAGCCATTCCCAAATAGCAGGATGATTTACTTTTACTCCAGTTGTATCATAAGGTATTGACCGCATCATGGCTTTGTAAGCCAGTTCGGTATCATAACCACGTATATTTTTGGTATAAGCATCTGAAATTACAGATGTAGCGTGCGCACCAATCATTGTTCCTGTATAATTAGCTGCCAAATCCCACATTGGCAACAAACCTCCCTGCTGATATTTTAGCAGAAGTGAATTGATAAATTCGTTTGTTTTAGATGGACTAATTAAATCGATCAAAGGCATTTGTGCCCTGTAGGTATCCCAAAGTGAAAATACAGTGTAATAAGTTCCAGAATCTAATGTGTGAATTTTTAAATCCTGCCCGCGGTATCTCTTGTCAAAATCTGAATAAGTTGACGGATGAATAAAAGCATGATACAATCCTGTGTAAAAAATAGTTTTTTGTTCTTCTGTTCCGCCTTCAATTTTAATTTTTTCCAGCTGTTTTTTCCAAAGTTCATTGGCCTGCTGTTTCGTTTTATTAAAATCCCAATTCGGAATTTCGGCATCTAGATTCTGCAATGCTCCTCTTTCGTCGACAGGAGAAATTCCAACTTTTACTTGTATGTTAGTAGTATTTTCAAAATAAAGAACAGCTTTGATATGATCTGCTTTTAACAGTTTTCCAGATACTGGCATATTATTTTTATACAATTCAACTTTAAAAGGTTTATTAAACTTTGCATAAAAATAAACATAGTCCCTTTTAGACCAGCCTTCTGTCAATCGCATTCCTCTAATTTCAGTATCGCTTACAATTTCTATAGAAGATTCCAAAACCTTTTGATTGTGAAGGTTGTGATGCAAATCAATAATAATTCCGGCTTCTTTAGAAGGGAAAGTATACTCGTGAAAACCAGCGCGTGTAGATGCTGTCATCGAAGCTTTTATGCCATTATCAAAATTAACCGTATAAAAACCAGCTAAAGCCTTTTCATTTTTATGCGAGAAATTCAGCGGATAATATTCTTTCAGACTTCCGTTTTCTAATTGCAGTTTACCAGAAAAAGGAGTAAAAAGAAAATCAGCAAAATCGGTCATTCCGGTACCACTCAAATGTCGGTGTGAGAATCCTAAAATACTGGTATCTTTAATATAATAACCGCTACATGCATCCCATTCCAGCGTTCTGGTATCCGGACTTAACTGCACCATTCCGAAAGGAACTACTGCTCCCGGAAAAGTATGACCATGCCCGCCAGTACCAATAAATGGATTAACATACTGCGTTAGATTTTTTAATTTTTGAGCTGTTGTTTTTATTGAAAAACTCAAAATAGCGAGTAACAGTATCGGAAGATTTTTTTTCATTTTATAATAATGTATTTATATTTTTTTCAAACATTTTCCAGTCTGATTCATTAAGTTCTAAAACATAAGCGTAGCCTTTCTCTGTTTTAGTTTTCTGCCACATATTTACAATTTTTTGCTGATCACTTTGCAATAGATTACCATTTTTATCCCAAATTTCTTTTGTGCACAAACATCCCATTGAAGGAGTCTGTCCATAAAAAATCTGTTTTTTGTAAATTTCCTGATCGATGGTTGTTCCATGAAAATGAATTTCACCTCTTCCTGCTTTTCCTGCCCAAAACGTTTGTTGAATACTTAGATTCGATTGCAACTTTTTTGGAAAAAACTGCATATAATCTTCCAATAGAAAATCCTTTTTTTCATTATTATAAAAAACAGAAGCTTCGCATTCAAAAGGCAAAAACGTAACAAAACTCAAAGTCGGTCCGATAAAAACATTCTCAGATCTGGCAAGACTTTCAATTTTAAATAAACCGGTTGGCGTGTTTCCGTTGGTAATATACATGGGTAGATTGGTTGCGCTTCTTGCCAATTGATCTACTAAAACAACTTTTCCATTTTCTTTTAGTAAAATTCCGTTTTCATCCTGAACAAAAACTTTGCCTGGCAAATCTCTGTTTTTGTGCTGAACAGAGTATAAAAATTTAGTTTTTTTAGTAGAGTTGTATTGTATCAATTCAATAAGATCCGAAATAGAAATAGACTTATATTCAGGTTTTAATTCATTTCGCAAAGCCTGAATTACAGCGTTATCATTATCAGTAAACTTCGTATTTAAAAGCTGTTTAACCTCTTTTTTATTTTGAACTAAATAATGTATTGATGTTGCAAAGATTGAAGCGTTTTCATTTTCATTTTCTGCAATATCAGTCATTTCTAAAACAAAATCTTTTGGAAAACAAGCAAATACGGATTCAAAAATTTTCTTTAAATCGTATTTTGATAACTGTTTATAATTTGATAATGCCTTTTTTAAAACGCTAAAATTCTGTTGTGAACTATCGATTAAAAATGAAGTTGCCCATGCATAACTATTCCAGTTTACAGGTTTATCAAATTTTAGGTAAGCTTCGGCTTGCTGATTGATTATGGAGTCTTTTAGTTTTATAAGCAGATCTGCTCTTGATTTTTTTGATGCAAAAACAAAAGATTGTTGCTGTGCAAAACCAGTAAAGCTCATTAAAAAAATGAGTATCAAAAATAATAGTATATTTTTTTTCTGGCGCATAGTGAACTTTTTCTCTGCTTAGTGTTTATATAAACACTACTGCCAAAATCTATTTCCGGCAGTAGCATTTTTAAAATTATTTTGAAGCGTATTTAGTAGTAAAATATTCTGAATTGTATTTTAATCCTTCAAAAAAGAAGAAAATTTCACCGCTTACATAATTGTTTCGGTTCTCGTTTACCATTTGTTCTAAAAACTGATTAGAAGCATTGTAAGCTCCAGATTGAATTAAAACTCCTGCATACAATTTTGTACGATCTGCACTATTCTTAACATAAGAAACCTGGGATTTTAATGTCTGCGAATAAGCTGAAAAATCATAACGGTAAATCTGTGGAATTACATAATCACAATATTTTTTATCCAGCCATGTTGGCCAGTCCTGTAAATAATTATCCTTTGCCCACGGGTGCACACTTGGCGCCATAGAAACTATAACGTTAGGTTTTGCGGCTTTTACAGCTTTGTATAAATCTCCTAAAAATTCTGTTAGTTTATTAGCTCTCCAATCTTTCCAGGCAGCATCATTTTCATTTGCCGGCGGATCAGTTCCTTTTTCCGTTTTATAAAGCTGCACAGTGTAATCGTCATAACCTCCTTTTATTGGCATTGCTGGGAGTCTGTCATCACCTTGAACTCCATCAACTTCATATTTTTTTACAACTTCCAAAATCAAAGATTTCATGAAATTCTGAACGTCAGGATTAATTCCGTTCATCCATTCAAATCCATTAGATGAAACCAATAAATTTTTAGAAACGTCTTTGGCTGCCCATTGCGGGTACTTCTGTAAAATCACACCGCCCTGCTGTCCATTTGAAGCGGCAAAACCATATTCAAACCATGCATGAACTTTCATTTTTTCTTTATGCGCTTCGGTAATCATTTCCAGCAGGGGATCTCTTCCTGCATAACTTTCCATAATTGGGATCCCAAATTCTTTATTCATGATTTCACTTGGATAAAGTGTTCGTCCTTTATTCCAAACCACAACATAAATATCTGTAATATTCGAATTTTTACAGGTCTGTACTGTTTCTTTTATCGCATTTAAGGAACTTAATGCCGTAGACGCCACATTGGTAACCCAAACTCCTTTTATTCCTTTTGTAGTTTGAACTGGATTGTTTGGGTATACTCTAGGCGGTTCTTCACTATTGCATGAAAAAAACAATATGGCAATAGATAAGATTAATAATTTTTTCATTTTGTATAATTTTAAAAGGAGATTTTCTCTTTTCAGAGAAAATCCCCAAAGCTTTATTGTTCTAATTTATATACAGCTAGTTTATCGTTTGTACCATAATACAATACGTGCAGTTTACCATTTATTACTGCAAAATCTGCATCGGTAGTATTATTAGCATTTGAAACGGCGGCTCCTGTCACTTCTAAAATTGGACTTTCAAGCGCTGCTACACTTGGAGTTGTATAATCTACTAGTCTGAAAACGTGTTTACCGCCAATAAGAGAAACATAAGCGATATATTTTCTTCCTTTATAAACAATTGTTTTACAATCCGTAGTTGCTGAACCAGATGTTATTTTAAAAGATTCAGCAAAAGAACTGCTTAATAAATTAATTCCACTATAAGCTGTTCCTGTTGAAGCTCCCACAAATCCTGTATCGTCTGGCTGAACACTATAGTAATTTGCGGTACCAGTGTAAGGGAAAGCTTGTTTGGTTGGCGTTGGGTTTAAAACACCACTTGTAACTTTCCAGACCAGAACTGCGTTATTTGATGCGATTGGAACAGTAATAGTTGCATTTCCGTTCAATGAACCTGAGATATTGATACCTGCACTTCTTGCTGCAACAGCTAAGCCTAAACCACTTTGTGAATACGTAATATATTTTGTTGGCGCAGTATCTGTAATAGAGTTCCATCTAACGATTGATAAAGTAGTTGTTGCAGACGCACCTGCTCCAAGTTGCACTCCAAGAATATTTCCATTGTCGTCTGTAGCTATTTTTCTAATACCTGTAACAGCACCTCCATCAAAGAGACTCCCTGTAGCAAGTCCATTTAAATAATTTCCAGATAAATCGTATCCATTAATTCCAAAAGTAGCAGTTGATGCTGCCAATTGATGAAAAGCTATAACGACATTACCGTTGGTGAATCCTGCTGATGAACCTGCGTTGGCTGCAAAACCAAACTCAGCATGTGATTTTTCTAAAATCGGGTTCATTTTAATTATCGGATTTTTAACGGTGAATTCGCGTTCGATCCCATCTGTTCCTGTTGCTTTTACTTTAAATCCTAATAAAGTATTTACATTAGTTCCTTTAAAATTAGGATCAACTGTATTTCCAAAAGCTGCATTGATTACAACGGTCGCATCTGAGAAATTAGTCAAGTAAGGAACTACTGGCTGAATGATATTTTTATCAGCATCTACTATAATAATTTCTGAAGTTGTGTCTCCATTAATTACCATACTGTTGATTTTTGCCGGACCAACTTTTTCAGAAGTAAACACGACATCGTATTTGTAAATCGTTACACCATCGGCTCCTAAAACTTCTAAACTAAACGGAGCTTTACTAGGCAGATTAAATGTATAATCTTTCTCTGTTCCGTTTACATAATTGTTTAATGTTCCGTTTTTAAATTCGTAAGAAACAGCCAGTTTTGTAATGTCTGTTCCAACCGGAATCTGAACAATAATTGAAGTTTTTCCGAAGAAAATCTTATCTTTTGCAATTGGAAGGCCAGCTACAGTCAAACTCGTTAAACTTGGTGGAGACTGTACAATAAGTTTCCAAACACTGCTCTGTCCATCTTGTCCATAAATGCTAACATCAATTGGTTTTGTCAAATCGCGGTTAACATTATTTTCTGGAGTTACTACGGTTCCGTTTGATACTAAAATTTCTGTTTTAACGTCTTTAAGGTTTGTACCTGCTGGCAAAACAACCTTTGCCTCATTCATATCATTCTGCGCAATGTTGTATAAAACATTATTCAATTTAACGGCTACAATCCTGGCCGATTGATAGCTGCGATCGTCTTTAAAACTATCATCACATGAGGACAATAGAATAAGACTCATAAGCAAATAAAATATTTTTCTCATTTTTCTATGTTTATATTTTTTACTTCGATTAACTAGTAAAGTCAATCTTCGCTTAATTTATTTGACAATAATCTAATTCTAAAAGGAAACAATTATTGACCGTAACCATCATTTTGCGTAAGCTGAGGCGCCTTGTTTCTTTCAACCTGAGGAATCGGCCATAAATAGAATTTATCATTCCAGTTGTTTGGTCTGTCTGCATCTCTCTGGCGTAGTTTGCTTCCGTAAGCAGCATAAAGTGCTAAGTCATTCAAATCTCTCTCAGAACCTGGTGTCCCATAGGATGGAACCATATCTGCAGTTACTTGAGTATATCCGTCGGGATAAGTACCAGGATTATTACCCGTAGCTGGGATTACTCCTGTTGCAATTGGGAATCCGTATGTTCTTTCTGCATTTTCCAATGCTCCAGTTCTCCATCTTCTCATATCGAAGAAGTGTAATCCTGCTTCTCTAATAAGTTCTACTTTACGTTCTCTGCGAACCAATTGTCTTAATTTTGCCTGATCTGAAAGTGTAGTCGCTGGCATATTAACTCTCGCTCTTACTTCGTTTATAGCAGCTGTTACAGTACCATCAATTTGATTCAGTTCAATTTTTGCTTCTGCATACATTAATAAAATTTCTGCGTAACGCATCATCAAAATATTATATGAAGGTTCTGAAACAATTTCGTCATTAAAATAGTTGTATTTTCTCCATAGGTATCCAACTCCACTTTGAATGTAACCGTATTGTGCTACAGATCCTGTGTAATCTAAATTCGTAATTGAAGTTGCATTGTTTGCCGCGTCAAATGCCGTAGTCGTTGGCTTGTATAATTCCATTAAGATATTCAGCTTTACACCTCCATTATTGGCAATAATATTTGATTTGTGGGTGTAAATAGACATTTTCAAACGCGGATCCCTATTTGCAAACGGATTTTTAGGATCGTAACCAGAACCTGGCTCATCAATTCTTTTTCCGTTTGACATCTCGAAAGTATCTACCAATAACTGTGTAGGGAATCTTCCTGACTGTCCCCCTACTGTTCTTGCCATTTCTCCAAATGATTGGTAATGTGTCTTCTTTGATGCTTGGTCCGAATAAGAAAGTGCAAAAATGTTCTCTTTTTTAGCTGGTCCTGTAAGTTGTCCCGCTCTTGTAAATAAATCATCAAAATTTGGAGCAAGAGATCTTCCAGATTCCTGAATAATTCTTCGCGAAGTCTGCGCAGCAATATCAAAATAGAACGCTGCTTTTGCCGCATCTTTTGTTCCTTTCTGTCCAAAACCTTCTTTAAACCATGAACCTGCATATAGAGCAATTCTAGCTTTTAAACCTAAAGCGTAAGATTTATCAATACGACCAAGTTCTCCAGCCTGCCAAGGTAATTGTGTACTAGCTTCTTCTAGATCGTTTAATAAATAATCAACTATTTCCATCCATGGTTTTCTCGTAGCACTTTTTTGCTCTTCCGGAGTTACTGACTTTGTAAAGAATGGTACATCTCCATACAATGAAATTAGATAGTGATAATGTGTTGCTCTAATCACCTTGTTCTCTGCAACATATTGTTTTGCTTTATCGCTTAAACCGTCAATATAAGGGGCAGAACCTTCGATAACGGTATTGGCTCTTGCTATTCCTTTGTAGAAATTAGCCCACTGTCCCTCCACAATAAAGTTATTTTCTAAGTTAACATTGTTTACGCCAATCGAGTTATTGTCGGCTCTTTCGATACCCATTGGCGTGTACATATCATAAAGCGTGAAAAATGGCAACTGGCTGCTCTCCATATACAGACCTTGGTAAGATCCGTTTGTTCCCTGTTCGATCGCCGCTTCATTGTTATAAAAATTTGAGGACAAATAATCACTCAAAGGCTCTTTGTCTATATAGTCTTCACAAGATCCTAACCCAATGATAAGGGTTAATCCGAGAATTGTTTTTTTTATTAAATTCATTTTGTTAAAATTTTAAGTTAGCACCTACAGTAACCGTCTGCATAATTGGGTAAAATTCCCCTCCAAGATTTCCACCGTAATTTACCTCAGGATCATATCCTTCAAAGAAATTACTTAGTGTCCATAAGTTTTGTCCGCTTACATAAAGACGAAGACCATCAATATGTGCTTTTTCTAAGAATGTTTTTGGAAGACTGTATCCAATAACAACGTTCTTCAATCTTAGATAAGCTCCATTTTTTACCCATTTATCAGAAGCTACAAAGTTATCTGCTGAGTTCGCCTCTGGCACTAAAATTGGGTAAGCGGCATCTTGGTTTTCTGGTGTCCAAGAATCAACTTGGTGTGCAAATAAATTTGATCCGTTAAAGAATGGTCTAACTCCAATACCGCTCATTAGCACTTTTCGTTCTCCAACTCCCTGAAAGAAACAAGTAAGATCGAAATTTTTATAACTTGCCGTCAGGTTAACTCCGTATTCATAGTGTGGAAAAGGATCTCCTAAATACACTTTATCATTTTCTGTAATAAGAGTTGGATTTGCTCCAGTCGGATCCATTTTTACATACTTCACATAACCTGGTTTTGCTGCGTTAGATAATTTAGGAGAATTAGCTACATCTGCTGCATCTACATAATATCCGTCTGTTTTATATCCCCAGATTCCGCCGTTAGGGTAACCTACAGTAACTGATCTGTCTGAGTTTGGACCGTATAATTTTGTAATCTCATTTTCATTGTTGCTTAAATTACCTGTAATGCTGTAATTAAACTCTGCAATATGATTTTTATAAGTAATACTAGCTTCCCATCCTTTATTCTGCATATCTCCAGCATTGCTGTAAGTTGCGTTAAGTCCTGTATAATAAGTTACCGGATATATTAAAAGCATATCGTAAACGTCTTTTATGTAATAATCAAACGTAGCAGAAAGTTTTCTGTTGAAGAAAGTAGCATCTACACCAAAGTTGGTTTGTTTTGATTTTTCCCAAGTAATATTAGGATTCGATAAGGTAGTCTGTGCTACACCCTGAGCCAGTTGTTTATCTAACCAATAACTGTATCCAGGCTGAATTGTTGATGCATATGGATAGTTTCCAATATCCTGATTTCCTAAAGTTCCAATGGAGGCTCTAAGTTTAAAGTCACTTACATACTTTAGAATTGGTTCCATAAACTTCTCCTTACTCACCATCCATCCAGCTGAGAAAGATGGAAAGAATCCCCAGCGCTTCCCTTCTACAAATCTGGAGGAACCGTCATAACGTCCAGTAGCTTCAAAAAGATATTTTCCATCAAAATCATAATTAAATCTTCCATAGAAAGACGACATCGCCCATTCTGTTGCTCCGCCTGTTGCAGAAGCTGTTGCTCCATCACCGTTTACTAAATAATATCTTTCTAGTTCGAAACCATTTTTGCTTGCGCTGATGTCTTTTAGAATATTATTTTCACTTTGAGTACCTGCCATTATTTTAAAATCGTGATCTCCAAACTTCTTAGTGTAAGAAGCCTGTGCTCTAAAATAATTACGAACATTAGCACTGTAAGCTTCAGTAACTCCATCTCTTGCAGGATAATATCCCTGAACTACACCCTTTAATGAAGTCAAATACGGTGTTGTAATAAATGTTCCTCTATTTTCTGTTTTTCTATAGCTGTATTGTGCTAAAAGTTCTAATCCTTCTTTTGGAGTTGCAATTAAAGTTGCATTTAGTAAAACCTCAGGTCTTTCAATGGTCTGACTTCCTGAAGCTTCTGCATTTGCTACCGGGTTGTCGCCATTTTTGCCATATCCCCAGTTTCCGTCAATTTCACGGACTGCTGAAAGTGTTGGCAGCATGTATAACGCTTTATTGATAATTCCTTTAGGAGTTGCGATTCCTGGTGTTTGCTGAGTAGAAGTTCTATATGATATTTCGTTGTTTAACTTTAGCCATTCGTTGATTTTTGCATCCGTATTTAATCGTACATTAATTCTTTTAAAATCGTTATTTTCGATTAAACCGTCTTGTTTAAGAGAAGTAATTGCTCCAAAATATTTGATGTCTTTTCCGCCCCCAGATAATGATAAATTATTATTAGTCATTACAGCGCTTTTTTTGATCGTAGCGTTTTTCCAGTCTGTATCGTATCTGTTCCAGTTGTCCGGTTTATAAGCCCTTTGATCGGCGATCATTTGTTCTCTTTCCGCTCTCTGATCTGCTGGAATAGTAATTCCTGCGTTATCAAATGAATTTAACTCTGCCTGAAGATAATCTGCTGCCTTTAATACTACTGGCATATTTGTCGGTGATTGTATCGCAGTGTATGAATCCAAACTTACTTTCATTTTTCCGTCTTTACCTCTTTTAGTAGTAATTAAAATTACTCCGTTAGAAGCTCTTGATCCATAGATCGATGCTGACGCTGCGTCTTTTAAAACAGAAACATTTTCAACTGTATTCATATCTACCTGATTGATATCCATTTCGATACCGTCTACCAAAACCAGTGGAAATGTACTTGAGTTAACAGATCCAATTCCGCGAATTCTAATATTAGAACCGTCACTTCCCGGCTCACCAGAAGTCTGCTGTACCGTAACTCCGGCAATTGTTCCCTGAAGTGCTGTAGACATAGAAGCAATCGATCTTTTGTTTAAATCTGATCCTTTTACCGTCCCGATAGCTCCCGTTAAAGTTGCTTTCTTTTGCGTTCCGTAACCTACAACTACAACTTCCTGCATTTGGTTTGTCACAGATTCCATTTTTATTTTTACAGAAGTTTGTCCTGTAACATCGACCGTCATATCCTTAAATCCGATATAACTTATCAGTAATAATGTCTTCTGGTTAGGCACATCTAACTGAAAGGCTCCGTTAAAATCTGTCGAAGTTCCTGTTTTTGATCCCTGAATCAAAACATTGGCTCCAACCAACGGCATACCATCAGCATCTGTAATTAACCCTTTTAGCTGTTTTGTCTGTGCCTGCATAATAAGCGAGAACAAACAGAACATCAAGAATAATATCCCTTTTTTCATAGTTAATAATAATTTGGTTTTTGATTAATTAGTTTATTTTAAAGTCGTCCATAATTCATATAATCCGCGTGGCACATGGAAACAACCTTTCCATTTTCCTCCTTTTGCCTCAA
Organism: Flavobacterium sp. Root935; assembly: GCF_001429295.1. Lineage (GTDB taxonomy): Bacteria > Bacteroidota > Bacteroidia > Flavobacteriales > Flavobacteriaceae > Flavobacterium. The sequence goes on from NZ_LMJL01000008.1 coordinate 429,786, forward strand.
GAAGTGGTTTTCCCTCTCTTGTTAAATAACCAAACCATTCCCCTTTGTATTTCTCATCTCTAAAGTGGTTCCAGGTATATTCATGTAGTTTTAAAAACCACTCTTTGCTTTTTTCATTTCCGGTAAGTTTGTAAGCTTTGGCGAACGAAATCATCGTTTCTATGTGTACCCACCAAAGTTTTTGGTTCCATTGCAGTTCTTGCGTTGGATGGCCTTTAATATCTAAGAAATAATAAATACCACCGTGTTCTTTATCCCAGCCAAACTCTGTAGTCTTTATTAAAATTTCTTCGCATTTTTTTATTAATTCCGGCTTATCATAACGTGTTGCAATATCCATGAGGAACCACATAGACTCATTTCCATGCCCTGGATTTATGATTCTTCCTTCGAAACTGTCACTGAAAGCACCATTAGCCCCTACATTTTCCATTATAATGCCATGCTCTTTGTTTAAGAAATTAGTCATAATATCTTCAATAAGCGGCGGCACCATTTCATCAACTACTTCTTTTCCAATCACTTCTTCCAATAACAAAGACAGATTACATAAAATCATTGGGAGGGAGAAATTTTTCAACTCCCTTGTACCATTAAATGCTTTACTCCATTTTCCCTTTGGATTATTTTGTCTTGCCAAAATGTTATTATAGGTATTTACAGCAACTTCTTTGTGTAGAGAATCATTGGTAGCTTTATATAATTCGCCAAAAGCCATAGCTGCAAAACAATCCGAAAAAATATTATAAGGCACTACCAAAGGTTCTCCTTTTTGGTTGAGAGAGAAATACCAATTTCCTGCAGCATCTCTTCCGTTCTTTAATAGGAACTTTGCACCATGAAGGGCAATATCAAGCCACTTCTGTTTTTTTTCTACCTTATTATAAAGCATAGAAAAAGTCCAAACCTGTCTTCCCTGCAGCCAGATAAATTTGTCTGTATCGTAAACGCTGCCTTGCCTGTCCAGACAAGTAAAATAGCCTCCGTACTCTTTATCAAGCGAGTATTTTTCCCAGAATGGAATCACTTCTTCTAATAATTCATCTTTATATAAGTCTGCGTATTGGTACAAATCTGTATTTTGAATATGGTCAAATTTGATATCACTATTAGGCTCTAACATTTACTCTATATTTTTTAGTTTATTATTTCTATTCTATGTACTTTTTTATAAGAGAAGCCCACAAAAGGTAACCAGGTCCCAAAAGATGTAGTCCATCATTTGTATAAGCTTTGCTGAGTTTTCCATTTTCATCTAAAAAATTAGGAAAAAGGTCGACGAAAACAACGTTATTCTTTTCCGCCAATTTTTCCAATTCTATATTGACTTCTTTAATAATCTGCATTTTACCCTGATGATTTTTGAATGTATCAAACTCATCATTTGTTGGAAGAATGCTTTGGATATATATTTTCGTTTTAGGGCTTTGGTCTTTTAATATGGAAATTATTGTCTGATAATTTTTTAGGATTGTTTCGGGACTAATTTTTAGAGCTATATCGTTAATTCCAATCAGAATAAATACTTTTTTTGGCTCTCTCCTTACGATTTCACCCATTCGATCTAAAACACCTAATGTGATATCTCCAGAAATTCCCCGGTTTTTGACATGCTGCCCTGAGAAAATTTCATCCCAGTTAGCACAATTAGTTATACTATCGCCAAGTAAAATAATTTCATTTTTGGCAACTGGCATTGTTTCGAAAAAAGAACGTCTCTGATCATAGAAATAATTATGAAAACTCTGACTGCTTTCCTGAGCACATAGCCCCGCAAAAAACGTCGAAAAGAAAAAACAACAAACTCTAAGCATTTTATTTTCCTGATTTAATATGACCTGAAAAATCAATTTCTATCTCAAATGGACGAAGGGTCCTTTCGATTAAAGCTGCCAAATCTTTTTTACTTATTGGCTTATTAGAATAATTTCTCTTTTCGATTTTAGCGCCAGCTTTTGTAAGTATATTTACGGCATCCTGTTCTGTCAGCAAATCTGTTTTTTTAATTACTTTATTTTTAGCATTAAACTGATTTAGGCCTTCTGTAAATTCTTGAACAGAAATATTTTGTTCTGGATAAAACCAAGTTCTGTTGGCCCATTTGTAGCTTTCTCCTTTTGTTTTTAAAATTCCGGTAGCTGTAATTTTTTGAATACTTTCAAAAGCTGGATCTGTAGGCTTTACATCATACAGCGGCATTATATACGCTTTCTGATTTAAAAGTGATTGTTGTACTTCTCTTACCGAAACCTGACGTGGCTCAACTTTATTTTTAACGGCAATTCCTGCCAAAGTTCCTGCTGCCTGACCTGTAAGTAAAACAACAGGTTGTAAACGTGTTGCACCATTAATTAAATTGGAAGCAGAAATCGCTTTATCAGAAACAATAAATCCGTCAACTTTTTCAGGGATTAATGATCCGAGAGGCACATTATAAGAAGGTACCGGTGGAAATCCAAGATCTGGGGCATTAGGATTTTGTTTATGATGATGATCTACAGGATAATCTCCAACAGAAATTCCTGTTTTGTATAAAGCTTCTTTTTGATTGTAAGGGTCCGCTACGTGGTTATAAGTCAAAAACGAAACTCCTTTTACTCTTCTTCCCTCACGATAATAAGGAGCATAAGCCAACAAATCTGAAGTTTGAAATTCGTCATCTGCTAAACCAAGATTTTTATATCCCAGTTCATTTTGTATATAGTAAACAAACTGTAAAGTGTAATTTCTCGCTTTTAGCAGTTCTTTATTTCGGTCTTCTCTCGATAATTCAACCACATCCAGATATACATCATTACCTTTTTTAGGCCAATTGATCATGTATTTATTGTTTGGCATTTTTCCATAAGTCAGCATTTTGTCGCAGTCAATTTCTTTGTGATCAACCGTTTCCATACAAGAACCAGTAAAATTTGAAGCTGAATAATTTTCTGGCTTGGCGATGGTTTTATCAATACCTTTTCCATAATCTTTTAAAATAGCAACCCAAGTTAAATCCTGTACTATTTTATTCGGTTTTAATGGTGCATTGGCTTCTTTGGTTTCTTTTTGAGAATCCATTCCTAAACGGTAGGCTGCTCCCGCCATTTTCAGCGTTTCACCTATATCAGTAGCATCGATTGTAATTTTTGCCTGAACCTCTAAAATGTCATTTTTATCATTTTTGAAAGAAGCTCCTTTAACTATATTTCCATCTTTAATGATACTTGCTACATAATAGCCATGAATAATTTGAAGATTTTTTTCTTTTGATGCAATTTGATTGAAAATTTTATTTCCTACCGAAGGCTCAAAAAGTGTGTTGCTTACCCAGCCTGTTTCAAGAGCTGCGGCTCCGCCGTAATAATCTCTAAGCGCACCTCTGAATTCGTTCCAGATTCCCGAATCAAGGTTATGATTACCATCGCAGGCACCAACTCCCTGCAAAGTGAACATACCGCCTATCCAAGGCGATTCTTCTACGATTAAAGTATTAGCACCCAATCTGGAAGATGCAATACCAGCAGAAGTTCCGCTGGTAGAGCCTCCAATTACTAAAACGTCAACCGTCTTTTTGGTGATATTCTGCGAATATCCGTAACAAAATAAAAAAAATGCAATTATTTGAATTTTCATAACATATAATATTTTTAATAGCTAGATTGAATTTTCAGGTTCTCCAAAACCATTTCTTTCTGGAGAAAAAAATCGTTATTAAAATGGCAAGTATCGTAAGTATAAAACCTCTCAAGAATCCCATAAAAGCGTTTTCGTTAAATGCATCGAAATAATTTGTTATAGTTAAAATGGTTAAAACTGGCATTACAACCATTGATGTCGCAACGTAGGCAATCATTGGATTCTGTCCTGTTAAAACCAAAAATTTGGTAGCTCTGATATATTTGAAATAATCACAAATCATAGAGAAAAATAATACTGCTAAAAAAGCCAGTCCCGATGTTACAAAATAATAACTGTAGGTCGAAGAATCTTTACGAATTCCACCTTCGTAAGCTTCAAGAAATAATCCTAACATTAAACAGTAAGCTCCTGCAGAAAAAAGTTTTTTCCAAAAAACACCAAATCCAGAAGTATCCGATTTTAAAAGGAAATAATTCAAAATCAATAAAACTAAAGTAACTGCCAGATTTATTTCTAATTGACGTGTAAATAAAAAATAAACATTGCTAACAATAATTGCCAAAGAAACTAAACCTGTTGCAATTGCTTTATTATCATTTTGTTCCTCATTACTTTGCGGAGAAATAGTCCATTCCTTTATATATTCTCCGGCAAGAGTTCCCGGAATTACAATGAAAAAATATTTTAAATAGTAGAATTTATAAGCCCATGCAAACGGTGTAAAATCATACAATTGCTTTACCCAGCCTTCATTTGTACTGGCTAAAAAAGTGGCCATAATAAAAGGCAAAACCAATAATCTATTCTCAGGTTTTTTAAATGTGTAAATATAAATCACACTCGCTAAAAACGCCATATTGGCAAGTACTACAAGAATAATATCGCTGTAATAAATATCAAAATTATGATTGTCTTTTCCCTGATAATTCGTTAAAAACATTAATGCAAATCCTAATGCAAAAGCAGCAATCTTTATTATGAACGAGCTCGTTTCCTGTTTTTTAAAGTATTTCGCAAAAGAATCCGACATAAACATTCCAAACATCAATGCAAAAGAAACCAAAGAAATAACACAAGCTTTAAGATCAACCGGACTGCTAATTACGAATGGTCTCATGTGCATGAAAAAAATAGCGAAAAAGACCAATTGCAATCCTCTTGAAAATGCATTTAGAGAAAGGCTGCATTTACTAGCACCATTTTCTAATTTGCTACCCAATGAAAAAGGAAATGCAGCACCCATTGAAAATAAAAAGAAGGGAAAAACAAGATCTACCCACGTTATCCCATAAATATTAGGATTAAATGATGAGTTAGGCGGCACTTGAGCATGTGCCATCCAGGCAGGTAAATAAGTAAGTACCATTTGTCCAGAAAGTATCATGGCGATGATTGCAAATCCTCTTAAGGCATCAATAGACAAAGCTCTTGTTTTCATATCTAGATTTTAATCAATTATTTTGAGACAATTTTATACCGTCGTTATAATAACTATCTGCTTATTCATTAACTTTTTTTCAATTTACTTTTTAGTGTATTCTTGAGAAAAATAATCTGGAAAAGCTTTCAATCCCTCATAAAAAAAGAAGGACTCTCCTTTTATTCCCAGTTTTCTATTGGTATCAATCATATTCTTTAAAAAATCAGGTTTCGGATTTACACCGTTGACTTGAAGCAGAACCCCACAAAAGAATTTATCTTTCTGATCTTTTTTAAGAAATTTTATTTGGTCTTCCAATGTAGCAGTGTAACTCTCAATTGTTTTTCTGTAAACCTGCGGAATTACATAATCGCAATATCCTTTGTCCAACCAAGTTGGCCAGTCTTGCAGGTATTCTTCTTTTGCCCACGGATGAATACTTGGAGCCATACTCACAATCAATTGAGGTTTGATTGCTTTTAATTCTTTATAAAGCGCGCCTAAAAAAACGGTCAATTTATCAGCCCGCCAAGTAAGCCAATCAGCATTTTTATAATCTTCCGGAGGATTATTACCGTTATGTTCTTTTTTATATAAAGCTACCGTATAAGGATCATAACCTCCTAGAGAAGGCATTGCCGGCAGACGGTCATCTCCCTGAATTCCATCTACATTATAGTTTTCAACAACCTCCACAATCAATGATTTTACAAAATTCTGAACTTCAGGATCAATAGCATTCATCCATTCAAAACCATTTTTTGTAACTAAGTTTCCTTTATTATCTACTGCTTTCCAGTTTGGAAACTTTTTAAGGATAGCACCTCCATTCTCGCCGTAAGAAGAAGCAAAACCAAACTCAAACCATGCATGAACTTTAATATTTGCTTTATGCCCTGCTTCGATCATTTCTTGCAGCGGATCTCGACCATTAAAACGTTCCATAATTGCTTTGCCAAATAAATCATTCATTATCTTACTTGGATACAAAGTCGCTCCTCTATTCCAAACCACAACATAAATATCTGTAATACCAGATTTTTTGCAGACTGCAACCGTCTCTATTATATTTTCTTTTGAATCTAAAGCTTTTGAAGCAACATTAGTCACCCACACTCCTTTAATTGGAGAAATTGGAGTTGCAGCAATAGTTGTTTTCTGAATTCCTGCACAGCAAGAAAGTGAAAACAATAAAATAGGCATCATGATAATTTTTAAAATATTATGCATTGTTTTTGGTTTATTATTACCGAACAAATATATAAAATTTTACTAACTACAATATAGTTATTAAAATTATTTATTAATTAGATTTTAAACAATTTGAATTAACCTGAACAATTATATTTAAGATCCTCAGTAAATACAGCAAATGAACACAGAATATATAATTAAATTATTTTTACCTTTTTAAGGATATTTTTTTTCAAAAACAAAATAATTCGCACAAAAAAATCATATTGTCAATTTTACAGCATAATAAAAAAGTAATTATTATTAATCACAAAATGAAATTATATTTATTAAATAGTGATGGAAATCATACAGAATGGACAGATCAATTAAATTTAAAAACTTAATTTAAAAAAAGACTGGTCACTACTCAAAAGAAGGAATAAAAAAAAACTCTATAAATAATTTTATAGAGTTTTGAAGAATTTTATAAAAAATAATTATTTAAAAAAAGGAGATAACATCTTTTCTTTTACAATGCAGCAAGCTCCAATAACACCTACACGATGCCCCAGTGTTGATTTCTTTAATTTCATATCTCTATTTACCAGACCTAGCGAATGCTTTTTCAGTGCTGATTGTATTGGAAGAAGTGCAAAATCTCCAAGCTGAGAAAAGTCTCCTCCAATAACAAGCAGATCTGGATTGAATATATTAAGCAAGATAGACAGATAGCGTCCCATTTTTTCACTTTGTCTGGTAACCAATTCTATACACAAGCTATCTTCGAGATTTATCGCTCCCGAGATAATATCTAAATGCTGCAGATCCTCATTTTCATTGAGTTCAATTTTAGAATGCTTACCTTCTTTTAAAGCTTCTTTAAATTGCCTTACTAGTGACCAGCCTGAAATTTCAGTTTCCAGACAGCCTAATTTCCCACATTGACAAATGATTTCATTTTCAAAAAGGGTACTATGCCCAAACTCACCAGAATAGCCGGACTTTCCGTAGTAAAGCTTTCCATCTGTCATTATACCAATAGCAACTCCCCAGCTGTAATTCAAGAAAATTATATTTTGCTCATCATCCACAACACCTTCACAATATTCACCAAAAGCCATTGCTCGAGTGTCATTTTCAAGATGAACCGGAAGTCCAAGCTGTTCTGAAATAATTTCGGTCAGAGGCCTGTTTTCACTAAAAAAATAGTTATAACTAAAACCTTCCATAGAATTAATACGCCCGGAAAAGTTAATACAGATCCCTACAATCAATTTTTTCTCTACAGAACTTTCTTCAATATAGTTATTAATAAGAGCACAAAACTCCAGAAGAGATTCCTGAGAATTTTTTAATGCAAAGGGAACACGCAGATCAAGGCTTATAAACTCATTTTTGATATTCTGCAAACCAATAGACATATGGGTCCTTCCAACCTCAACTCCTAAGAAAAAAGCACAAGTGGGATTGATACTATATAAAGAAGGTCTTCTTCCTCCACTGTTGGTTATTTTTCCCATATCTACCACATTCCCTTCCTGTAAAAGCTCGTTGACCGCTTTAGTAACAGTAGGAACACTAGACTGCAATTCAGAACTTATTTCTGCAATTGTAGCATTTCCCGCAGAAAGCAATCTTTTTACAATTGACTGTCTGAGCATGTGCCATTTTTGTCCTGAAAGACTATTGTCTTTACTAATATCAAGTAAATCTTTTAAATTCATTTATCTTCGATTTTGGTAAATTCTTCTACAAACATAACTCATTTTTAACTTAACAACCTCTTTTTTTTTATTACAAAAATTAAAACACAACCTTAAATTTTACATTCTATAATTTGGCACTGCAAATGTGTTACAAATTACAACCTATATCTGTATGAAAAAACATCTTAAAAATACATGTTTTTTATTTATAGCCAAGCATTTAAAAAATAAATATATTATTTAACAAACAATTAATAAATATTTTTACAAATAAGGTTAAATATATTAATTTTTTGCTATTTTAGCAAACAACTAACTGATTATCAACCCCCATTAAATTAAACCAATATGAAAGCAAAAAAACTAATATGCATTGTTATTACAACTATTCTTATTTATGCCTGTTCAAATGAAGAAAATGTAAAGGAATCCGTTTCTCAGACAGTATCAAATAAAACAGCAAAAGCACAATTAGCCGTAAATTCTCTAGTTTCTTCAGACTGGACTTCAGGAACTCTGTCCACTTCAATTGTACCGCCACAAAACTTGAAACACTTGAGTGGTAATTTATCTGAAAAACCAATTTGGAAAAGTAACAATCCAGAAATTATACGAGGGAATGGATGGCTAATGCAAAATGCACGCGTAGATTCCAGCAGAGGAGGTTCGTCAAATCCTCTTTCTGGTACTTTTGGAGTTTATCTATTTCACATCAACCAATCCGGTTCTGTAAAATACTTACACGTTTTAGTTTCAAACCCTCAAACCAGTGCTCTTACAATTAGTGGAAAAGGCTCTACCTATACCAATTCTGAGAAACCGCTAAATGGAAGCGCAACAGGTCAGAGTTATTTTGTCTCAAAAGACTGGCTTCAAAATACGCCTCGTACAACATTTAACAACGTAACCATTAATCCGTCAAAGGTTTATGAAGTTTATAGAGCAACCTTAGCAAACAACAATATGGTAGATGGGTCTTATGAAATAACTGCTTCACAGGGTGTATATGTCTACACAGTCGTTACTTCAACTGGATCTATTAACGATGCGGTAAATGCTACTCAGACGGCGGCCGCTGGAGATATTTATACCGAAAGTACGAATACGTATGGTCGGGAAGCTGGAATATATACTGAATCTGGATGGTCTGGAACTACTGACATTGACTTACCAACTGGACCAGCCTACATGGGATTATGTCTTAATACAAGTTCAAAATTTGCTGTAGGTGGAACATATTTGCAAAATCAAAATGCTCCGTTCTCTTATAAATTAAACGGAGCTTCACAAAATACTTATGGAAATTACGGCCACAAATATACCTTGACTCTTAAGCTAAATAATCCAAACAGTACCTCAAAAAATGTATCGCTTACATTTGCTTCTAACTTTACATCAGCAACAAATTCACCTTCCTTCACTTTCAACGGGCCACTTTATTTAAATGGAGCCTTAAAAAATATTTACACTACTCCAACACAGCCGGCACAGAACCTAGCAACTTGGAGTATTCCTGCTAACTCATTTTTTAATGCCACAATAACATTTTATGTTCCAGGTTTAATCACAACAGGACAACAGTTAATTTTAAAACAAACTAATTAATTATACTATTTTGCCGAGAACAAAAATTAAAGAATCACAAATGATTTCTCTACACAACCTATTAAAAACTTTTTTATTAGCTGTACTTTTTTTTCAGTATTCAATAGCTCAAAACAAGCCGTTTACTTTTGCACATATTACTGATACACATATTGGAAGTGAAAATGCTGCAGAAGATCTTGAAATGTCTGTAAAAGATATTAATAATAATTCTGATATTGAGTTTGTAATTCACACAGGTGATGTGACCGAATTTGGTTCTGATGAAGAATTGTACACGGCAAAAAAAATACTCGATAAACTCAAAAAACCTTATTACATTGTTCCTGGAAACCATGATGCAAAGTGGTCTGAGAGTGGATGTAATACTTTTTTAAAAGTTTTTAAAAGTGAATGCTTTGCTGTCGAAAAAAATGGTTTTCTATTTATAGGTTTGGCATCAGGACCTAATATGAGAATGTCTCCCGGACAAATTCCAAGAGAACATCTTGAGTTTTTACAAAATGAGCTCAAAAAAAATCAAGCAAGAAAATTACCTTTAATTTCGGTAAATCATTATCCATTAGATTCAGGACTGAATAATTGGTATGAAGTAATCGATCAATTAAAAAAGCAAAATATTCAAGCTCATTTAATGGGACACGGACATTCCAACAAAGTCTATAATTTCGAAGGAATTCCAGCTGTTATGGGCAGATCTAATCTTCGTGCCGATAAAACAAAAGAACCAAAAGACCAAATTGCGGCATATAATATCGTTAGAGTAGAAAACAACAAAATGATTTATTCGGAACGAAAAGCAGGAAAAGAAACTTCAGCACCTTGGGCCACAATTGAATTAAAAGATCATTCTTTCAGCAAAGACACAGCTATATACAAAAGACCTGATTATAGTATTAATTTAAAATATCCAAATGTTCAAGTAGTCTGGACTAATCAATTTTCTTCGGATATTGGCAGTGGCGTTGTATTAAGTGGCAGTATTGCAGTTACAGCGAATACAAAAGGAGAAATTACAGCCTTGAAAGCTGATACTGGAAAAAAATTATGGACATACAAAACAAAAGGAAAAATATTCTCAATACCAGCAATTGAAAATAATATTGTGATCGTAGGCTCATCTGATAATTCTATATATGGATTAAAATTAGTTACCGGAAAAAAAATATGGAAATTTACCACTAAAAAATCTGTACTGGGATCTCCTGCAATTGAAAATGATAATGTTTTTATAGGAGGTTCTGATGGTATCTTTAGAGCGTTGAATTATAAAACCGGAAAATTAATCTGGCAGTACAATGATGTTAGTAATTTTGTTGAATGCAGGCCTTTGGTTTTCCAAGAGAATGTGTACTTCGGGTCATGGGGAAATAGTTTTTATGCCTTAAATAAAAATACGGGTAAATTGGTCTGGAGATCAGAAAAATCAGGCAGCCGTATGCTATCACCAGCAGCAGTATTTCCTGTCGGAAGTTTTAATAAAGTCTTCATTGTTGCTCCAGACCGCTTCATGACTGCCTTTGATTCGAAATCAGGAAAGGAAATTTATCGTTCGAAAGAGGTAAGCTGCAGGGAATCGATCGGTATTTCAAAAGATGGTATGATAATTTATATAAAAAGTATGAGTGATGGTAGCTTGACTGCAATTGATGCACAAAGTGAAACCCAAAAGATACTTTGGAATGTAGATACAGAACTAGGCTACGAGATTGCCCCTTCACCTATAACAGAATCTGGCAACCTTGTTTTTGTCCCTGGACAGAACGGATTAATTTGTGCTGTAAATAAAGATTCGCAGAAGGTAGAGTGGAGATATAAAGTTTCCAATACGCTGATAAATGCCGTGACCCCTTTTGGAACAGATAAAATTCTGATCAGCACAATGGATGGAAAAGTAATCTGTTTAAAGTACTAATGAAAGGATATTTTTTTCACAATTAGAACCTCCTTTAATTTTGCTGCAAGAAGTAAGGCAGTTAAATATGATTGCTCTGAGAAAATAAAGCAAAATCAATTTTTATTTTCATGTGCAGATCACAGTAAAAAAGAATATCATTATTGCGTTTGCGGTGCCGATAATATTTACTACCGAATAAATGGAGATTGGAGTTGATACCTTTTTGCGACTAAATTCTTAGGCTGTGTTTATCTGAAGCAATAAAAAATGAGGATATATTGCCTAAAATTTTTGACTGCAGCTAATTTTATTCCTGCCAATTTTTAACAGCATGAAAAATACGAGAAGAACCTTTACTTTACGCTTTAAGATTCTGGCCGCTTCCATGAGCATCCACTGTGGAAGAGTCTGTGACGTGGCAGGAGAACTCAACATCAGTACAAGTACCCTTCAGCACTGGAAGAAGCTTTACCAAGAAGGCAGATTTACCATAAAGAAAACTTCAACTGAAATATCCCATAAAAATGAGCTGCAGAAGCTTCGGAAACAGATAAAAGAATTAGAAATTGAAAGGGACATCCTAAAAAAGGCTCAAAATATCTTCTTCAGGAGCGGCGGGTGAAATATTAATTCATTAGAGAAAATGCTGAAATATTTTCTGTCGAGATAAAACCTAATATTTACTAGTGTTTAATAATTCATTAAGGAACCTCTTTTTCTGCAAAACATAGTTAATAAGGCTTTCCTGTCCAGCCAATTATTCCTTCACCAGCCTAAGCTTTTCATGACCTAATCAAAGAAATGATAGATTCTCAACAACATTAAACACTCATTTAATAGTTAAGATCTTGATTTATTCCTAATAATGTTTATAATGAAAAATTTAATTTACACAGACCCAAGTCTCTTCTCATTTATAATAAGAGGAAACAATCTCAGAAGGCATCAAGTCGGCTGGATGATTTAGAGTGTGAAATAAATAATCAGCTGATTTAAAGAGCTGAATTTTAAAACAACTGGTTGCTAATTCTGTAAAACTTCTATATTAAAGCAGATTATATTTGTTTAAAAATTTAAACATGCCGAAAAATACATCTAAAAAGAAGATTGCAATTCTGGGAGGCGGTCCAAGCGGCCTTTTTCTTTATAAAAGATTAGTTGAATCTGGAAGTACTGATCTGGAGGTTACCATTTTTGAAAGAAAAAGCATGCTTGGAGCAGGTATGCCGTACAGCACCGAAGGCGCCAATGAAGAACATGTTACCAATGTTTCAGATAATGAAATTCCTGAAATTGTCAATTCAATCGAAGAGTGGCTGCAGACTGCTCCTGCCGAACTATTGGATAAATTCGATATAAATCCCAATAAGTTTAATGAATACAAAGTACTACCGCGAATTTTATTTGGATATTATCTTTCTTCACAATTCGAGCTTCTGCAGCAAATCGCTTCTGTAAAAGGAATTCTTACCACTATACATTATCAGACTAATGTTCTGGACATTATTTACAATAAAGAGTACAATAATGTCACCATAGAAACTACAGATGATAAAGCAGTTTTTGATTATGCGGTAATTTGTACCGGTCATCATTGGCCAATACGATATGAAGGAAAAGTAAAAGGTTATTTTGATTCGCCATATCCTCCCGCAAAATTGGCAGTGCATTTGAATCATGCCGTAGCAATAAGAGGATCTTCTCTTACTGCAATTGATGCCATTAGGACTTTAGCCCGCAGTAACGGAAAATTTATTAAAGAGGCTGATGGAACTATTCGTTTTGAAAAAGCAGCAGAGAGTCCAGATTTTAAAATGGTTATTCATTCCCGAAGCGGCATGCTTCCTGCGGTGCGTTTTCATTTAGAAGATTCTCATTTGTCCAATGATTCATTGCTGACTAGAGAAGAGATAGACGAACATCGAAAATATAACGACGGCTTTTTATCGCTTGATTTTATTTTTAAAAATAATTTTAAAGAAATTTTCCGAGAAAAAGATCCTGACTTTTATGATCGTATTAAAGAGCTGTCAATAGAGGAATTTGTTGAAGAAATGATGGAACTCAGGGAACGTCTGGATCCGTTCCAGCTTTTAAAGGCAGAATATATACAGGCCGAAAAATCAATAAAAAGACAGGAGTCAGTATATTGGAAAGAAATGCTGGCGGTATTAAGTTTTGCTATGAACCATCCTGCAAAGTATCTTTCGGCAGAAGATATGCAGCGATTACAAAAAGTACTCATGCCTTTGATTTCTATTGTAATTGCATTTGTACCGCAGAAATCCTGCAGCGAATTACTTTCTTTACACCATGCAGGGGTTCTGGATATTGCTGCAGTAAATCATAATAGTTCTGTAGAACCTCAAAATGGCGGAGGTATACTTTACAAGTACAATGACGAAAATGAAAATTTACAAGCTGTTTACTACAATACTTTTATCGACTGCATTGGCCAGCCTCATTTATCGTACGAAGATTTTCCATTTAAAAGTCTGCTTTCGCAAAAATTGATAAGTCCCGCCAGATTAAAGTTTAAATCTCACGAAACAGCAGCTAAAGCACTAGAAACAGGAAGTTCTGTCGAGAAAGATTCGCAGGGAAATTACTTTTTAAATGTATCAGGTATTGCGATGAACGATAATTTTCAAATTATTGATCAGTATGGCGCATACAATGAAAATATTTACATTATGGCAGTACCTTATATCGGAGGATTTAATCCAGACTATTCTGGTTTGGATTTCTGTGAAGCAGCTTCAAAATTAATTGTCGAATCTATTTTATCTGATAATTAACAGTTTTTAATTATTAAGAAAAGAAAAAAACAGCAGAAAACTCAGGTGTAAATATATAAAATTAGTCAAGGCAAAATAATGTATATATACCTGCCTTTCTTATTCAAAATGATCAATTTTACAAAGCTTACATTCTTATTTCAAGTAATTCAATTTGCTCCCGCTGCTTTCTGCAAATATTATTAAACCAATTGGCTTATTTTCGCCATCCTGCTTTTCGTACCTATCTAACCAGCGTAAATACAGTTCCATTTAAGCAATCAGAGATTTGTGGCAGAATCGTGGCACACTCTCTTTTAAAAACTAGAAATCCAATAAAACAAAGATCTAACAAGTTTAGGTTCTAAACTTTTAGAGTTTTTTTTCTCCTGATGAAGAATTAATTAAAAAACGAATGCAATAGGTTAATTTTAAAACTAACTCTAAAAAGATTAAACTTCTCTTATGTTTTTGATAATTTTAATAAATTTCAATTCGTAATTATTTTTATCGATGTACTAATTCTTTAAAAACATCAAAATTGATATCAGGTATGTTCATATAAATAACACCATACAATACATCTATGCATCATATGGTGTTTCTTTAAAATTAAATTATCTTAGATTGTCCGAATACTATTTGCAGGCTTCCGCCATAAGCATCTGCATTTCTTCTAATAAACCTGCAATAGGTGTGTCGCTGGTATTTGTGAGACAAAGATTGCCGTTGGTACTGATCGCCCCAATAGTCTGCTCCAAGCCCTTTCCTGAACGAACCATTGGACCATATACAGATTTAAGTTTGAGCTTTCCAAAATCAGTTTTATATTTCACCTTTACCAGATTAGTAACCATTATTTGGTGATTGAATGCTTCTTTTAATATATCTACCATTTTTTGGATATCTGCACTGTTGAAAGTCAGCGTTCTGAAAAAACCAAGATAATTCTCTACATGTTCTTTTGTTTCTGTTCCATTGAGACCTGATTTTGCCAATCTGGCTATATCCCAAAAAGATTGCTTTTCTTCTGGCTCAAAATAAACGGGATGAGTCGTAATATTCAATCCGCAGTTATCATCTAATTGAAGCGCTTTTCGTGTGCAGATAGGAGAAATTAATTCAATTTTTTTGTCATCCCACTCTTGGCGAAGTTTTCTTCCTGCAATAACCACAGCAGCGCAAATTGCACCATGCACCGTTGTTTGCTCCAGTCTTGATCTTTCTATAAGCTGTGATGTATGCTCGCTTGAAAACTTAATACTTTCAACTTTAGGAGAAACAGCATCAGGTTTTTTAAATATATATATTGAAGTTTCGTTATCTTCAACAGCAGTATCCTCAGGAAGTCCAAGTGTTTCATCGTTAGATTTTTGCGGTGCTAATACCAGCGGAATCTGGCCTGTAACTGCCTCCAGTAAATCCCTGAATAAATACATAAGTGAAGATCCATCGGCTAATGTATGATTGGCTACTAAAATCAATACAGTATCTTCAGGTTTTTGTAATACAATCACTCTAAAAAGAGGACCCTCTTCAGTATTAAATCGTGTTGCTAATTCCTTTTCGACTACTTCCTCCCATTTAAAATTGTTATCGATTTCTATGACCTTCAGTGGAATGACTAGGGAGTCAACATGTTCGATAAAAGGTCTTTTAAATTCATCCATTCTAATTCTTGCTGAAAGGTTGGGATGTCTCTTCTGAACCTGATCAACGGCCAGTCTCCATGCATCAGCCGATTCTCTTCCTTCTACTTCTGCAACCAAAGCAAAGTCCTTAGAATCAATCTGATCCAACAGCCAGAATGTTTTTTCAAATGCACCCAATGTGCGGTTTTGATGTTTTGTCATTTCTAATAGTTTTTAATTTTTACTGATTCTTAGAGAATGATTCTATATCTCGTGTGATTAATAATAATCAACATGACCGTTTTCATTCTCCGCAGCAAAATTCAGTAAAGACCGATTCTCTAAAAATGGATATACTGCAGTTATTATTGTAGATTTTTCCCTTTATTAGATTTGGTGTGACAGAGGACAAAGTCAGGCATCATACGTAAAGTGCAGAGCATTAGGAATTGTCAAAACTACCAACTCGGGATATTTGTAATTATTTAGAATAATATAATAAAGGAATTGCAAATGCTGTTGTTATAATAATTGTACAAATAGACAGCACAGAAAATTTATGTATTAATAGAAGTATAGGAAAAGAGAAACGGCAATTTGTAGAGGAATTGGAAATCCAAAAAAAAGAATAAAAGAGTATAAATTTTAGCTAAACAAAATTAATTTAGAGATTCTTAATTTATTCCGTATCGGCTGCTCCGGGAAATTTTTTAATGATTAAAGATTTCAGTCTCTCTTGATTCTGATCACCCCATTGGCCTAAAGCACCTATAACTGGAATTAAACTCTCGCCAAATTTAGTGAGACTGTATTCTACTTTTGGCGGCACTACAGGATATATTTTCCTAACAACGAGCTCATGTTCTTCCAATTCGTTCAACTGGATGTTCAGCACCCTGCGTGAAGCGTCTGGTATTTTACGTTGCAATTCACTTGGTCTCTTATGGCCTTCGTTAATAAACCAAAGCAGGCGTATTTTCCATTTACCATATAATACTTCCCCTATCAGGTCAAGTCCGCAGTTTAAGTTCGGTATTGTTTTTCTTTCATACATATTGTAAAAGTACTAGTATGTTACGATTTGTGCAATAGGGGAAAAATTTATCCCTATCTGAATCGTAATTCCGTACTTGTGAGAAAGTTGCATACTTCTGAAATTTGTACAAAAGAAATTATCATGAAACAAATAATAGATTATCAAAACGAGTTATCAGGCAAAATTGCGCTTGTGACAGGAGGTACAAAAGGGGCTGGCAGAGCGATAGCCGAACGTTTAAAAAATGCCGGTGCTACGGTAGTTATCAGCGCAAGAAACCAACCTGAAACACCAGATAAAGAGCTGCATTTCATTCCTGCAGATTTAAGCAAACCAGAAGCTGCTGCCAAAGTTGCTTCTGAAGTATTTGAGAAATTCGGTAAGTTAGATATCCTTGTAAACAATCTGGGAGGTTCTGAAACTCCTGGCGGAGGATTTGCTGCATTAACCAATACAGATTGGGAAGAAACAATACAAGCCAACTTACTGGCACCAGTTCGCCTGGATAAGGCAGTTCTTCCAAAAATGCTTGAAGGTAAAAGCGGGGTAATAATCCACATAGCATCTATTCAGGGAAAACTTCCTTTGTACGATTCCACGCTGCCGTATGCTGCCGCAAAGGCTGGACTTATTAATTACAGCAAAGGATTATCGAAAGAAGTATCTCCAAAAGGTGTACGTGTATTGACCGTTTCTCCAGGATGGATTATGACCGAGGCATCAATACGCATGATGGAGCGCATTTCTGAAAGCAGTAATATATCTATAGAAGAGGCTGAAAAAGGTGTAATGGCAGCTTTGGGAGGTATCCCTTACGGAAGACCAGCCAAACCGGAAGAAGTCGCTGAACTCGTTGGATTTTTGGTATCACCCAGAGCAGGTTACCTGACAGGAACAGAATATGTAATCGATGGTGGAACAATTCCAACGGTTTGATTTTTAATATATGTAATAGTTACCTTGAAAGAAGAGGTCTATATGTCCAATAAAAATAATAAGTAAATAAAATAAATAAGCATTAGTAACCATAAAATAGATACATTATGAACTTACCAGAAGTAATACAAGACTTAGTAAAAGCGCAAAACAATTTTGACAGTTCGGCTTTTGCCGATTGCTTTTCAGAAACTGCAATCGTATTTGATGAGGGAAAAAATTATACCAGCAAAACAGAAATAAAAAACTGGATAGAAAAAAGCTCAAAGGAATACAATACAGCAATGAAACCGCTTGAATTTGAAGGAGATGCTGAAAAGGGAAATTTAAAAGCAGAAGTATCAGGAACTTTTCCAGGGAGTCCCATTATTCTTACCTATAATTTAACGTTTAAAGGAAAACTTATAGAATCGTTGGAAATTAATTAAAGTTTCAAAAGCAGACCTTAAATTATGATTATTCTATTAGGAGAATTACATACAATTGAATAATTGACCTATTTAATTCTCCTAATTGTTTTTATAAAGTTTCGAACCTAAATCTTGTCAGTCTAGATCTTGTTGGATTTTACATTCACCTTATCTTTCTCTATTTGCAACATGTTTATGGTTAAGGAATTAATGTTGACGAAATTCCTAAATGAACATCTTTGTGCTTTGCCCCCCACTCATCCAATTGCAGGCAGATAGGAATGAGAGCACTGCTTACAGGAGTAAGTTCATATTCAACCCTCGGAGGCACTTCATGATACACGGTGCGTATTACCAATCCATCACGTTCCAGCTCGCGAAGCTGTAATGTCAGCATCCTTTCGGTAATGTTCGGGATTATCCTTTTAAGCTCCCCAAAACGTTTTTTACAGTCACTTAACCGTATTAAAATTGGCAGTTTCCACCTTCCGCCCATTAGTTGTACGGCGTAGGTAAGATTACAATCTGAAAGAAAATTTCGATTGATGTTATTTGTGGTATTTTCTTTTCTATTTGTCATTACTTACAAAATTGTATGTACATACAATAGGTTGTGTACACTACAAAATTATAGTGTTCTTGTTAATTTTACAATTAATATAATAGAAATAAATGAAAACAGAAAAAATAAAAGTTGGTATAATAGGGCTTAACCCCGACAGCCAGTGGGCATCAAAGTCACACCTTCCTGCATTAAGGTATCTATCTGAGACCTATGAGATTATCGGAGTAGCCAATTCTACTCATGAAAGCGCTTTAATAGCTGCGGATAAACTAGAAATACCAATCGCTTATGAAAACCCAGATGCCTTAATAGCATCAGCCGAAATAGAACTGGTTGTTATTACTGTAAAAGTCCCTTACCATTATGATCTTGTAAAGGCTGCGCTTGAAGCAGGCAAACATGTGTACTGCGAACACCCCTTGGGTAACGGACTTACTGAAACGGAGCAATTAGCAGCGATTGCGGCACGGAAAAATGTAGTTGCAGCAGTAGGGACGCAAATGGTTGTATCACCAGAATTGACTTATCTGGAGCACCTTATTAAAGATGGCTATGTAGGGAAGGTTTTATCCACTACACTGCTAGGCTCGGGAGGTCCTTGGTCAGATGAAGCAATTTCGGCTAACTATTATCTATACGATAAAACAAACGGCGCTACAATGTTGACCATCCCCTTGGGGCATACATTGGCAGGTTTAACTAAAGTTTTGGGCGGTTTTGATACTTTGACAGCAAAAATGATAAACAATTACACAACAGTAAAACTTACTGATATTGGTGAAATAAAACCTAAGACCTCTGAAGACCAGATTATGGTAATAGGCCAATTGAAAAATGGAGCCGCAATTTCTATTCATTACCGCGGCGGCGTTTCAAGAGGCACTAACCTTTTGTGGGAGATTAATGGAACGCACGGAGATATACAGGTAACAGGGCCGCTTGGACATGGTCAGCTTGTCTCTTTAGAAATTCAAGGAGCCCAAGGGAAAGATACGAAATTACAAAACCTGCCAATTCCAAATGAAATGTATGAGGGTTTGCCTGATAATCCCGTAATTAGAAATGTGGTGCTGCTTTATAAAAGAGTTGCTGCTGATATAAAAAATAAAACGAAAACAGCACCAACTTTTGACGACGCAGTTGTACTTGGCCTTCTTCTCAATGATATCGAGAAGTCTTCAAAAGGTTAAGGTAATAAGCTTAAAGTTTAATTACTGCAAAATCCATGTGTTAACAATCTAGCTCTTAATTTCTAAGTGTTTTTGTACTGTCTGGGATTTTAATCCGATAAGTACTTTTATTTCTCTATATCGATCGTAATTCCGTACTTGCTTATAAAGGTTATGTCAGGATTTTACTTCGTTGATTTAAATAAAGTTATAGATTAAAAGAGTTGTTTTTGGTTCCTAAAGAGACGTTTTTGATATAAGGAAAAATGTACAATGGACTCTTCCAAATGTCCATTTTCAAGCCTTAGTGTTTTACGCATCTTTGTATTGTAAATAATTCAAAACAAATAGTAACTAATTAAAAATAAACAAAATGAAAACACTTATTTCAACATTAAGCCTTTTATGTATCTTTACTTTAAGCCAGCCGTTATTGGCTCAATCAAAACGAGTTCCAGCATCAGCCGGACGATTAGAATTTATTGAAGTTGAACCAAATGTAAAACTTCATGTAACCGACCTTGGGGAAGGACAGCCTATTGTATTAATACACGGATGGCCGTTAAATGATGCAATGTATGAATATCAATATCAATATTTTGTTCAAAAAGGTTTTAGGGTGATCGGAATATCAATGAGAGGATTTGGAAAATCTGACAGACCCTATGGTAAATACGATTTTGATGTTTTCTCAGATGACATCAAGGTAGTTTTAGATAAACTTAAGATCGAAAATGCAGTTCTCGGCGGTTTTTCTATGGGAGGTGCAGTTGTCATACATTATATGGCAAAATACAATGGAGCACATGTGAGCAAACTGGCACTTTTTGCCGCTGCCGCGCCTTCGTGGAAACAACGTGAAGGTTTTCCATATGGTGCTACCGATGAAGCAGCTGCAGGATTAATACATACAACAAGAACTAACAGACAGCAGTTGATTGAAGATTTTGGTAAAGCCTTTGGGGCGTCGGAAAATGCAATCTCACCAACTATGTCTCAATGGCTGGCAAGTATCAACTCTGATGCCTCTCCCTATGCAACAACACAATCTATAATAGCTTTGCGAGATCTTGATTTACGTCCTGCCTTATCAAAAATTAATTTGCCTGTAGCAATATTTCATGGCACGAAAGATACGCTGTGTGATTTCGTGTTTGCAGAGCAATTGCACAAAGGTCTAAAAAACTCTTACATTGTAAAGTTTGAAAAAAGTGGACACGCACTATTTATTGAGGAAATGGAAAAATTCAATACAGAACTTGAAAAGTTTACAAAAAAATAATTTATTGTCGCAGTTCATTGCTTTGTAAAAAATAAAGATTAGAAGCTAATTAAGTATCATCGCCGGTCTTTTAAAGACCGGCTTTTAAAAGAATTGATAATGAAAGAACACGTTTTTGATATAAGCCTTAAAAAAATAGGTATGCTTAAAGTAGATAATGATAGCCTCGAAATGATCAATTCTGAAGCTTACAAAGAGTATATAAAAGTGCTTTACCTTGATGCAGACTGTAAGATCAAGGTAGATTTTCAAGTATATAATACTTCAGGCAGTTCTCTTTTTTTTATAAGTCCCAATCAGGTTCTCAGCATCGAAGAGATCGGCAAGCAAGAAGGCTTCTTTATATTTTACAACAGTGATTTTTACTGCATTCAAATTCATGACGAGGAAGTTGCCTGCGATGGACTGCTGTTCAATAATATTCATAATATGCCCATGACGACTGTACCTCAAACAGATTCCGCATTTATCGATTATTTATTTGTTCAGATGCAAGATGAATTTATTTTGAAAGATTCCTCGCAAGAGGAAATGATCCGTACTTATCTGAAACAAATCTTCATTAAGTCAACCAGACTCTGGAAACTGCAGCACCTAGACGGTGTATTGGGGCAACACCACAATGATCTCGAATGTTTCAGGCGTTTCACCCAATTGGTTGAAGCAAACTATAAACAAAAACATAGTGTAGCAGACTATGCCGATATACTTGCTATAGCACCCAAGACTCTGACCCATAAATTTAAGCGGATGAACCTGCCGCAACCCAATGAAATTATCAAAAACCGAATTATATTAGAAGCAAAAAGACTTTTAGTTCATACTGCTAAAAGTGCCAAAGAAATCGCATACGATCTTGGATATGAAGACCCAGCTTATTTTAGCCGTCTTTTTTTCATAAAAACTAATGAAACCCCATTTGGCTTTAAGAATAAATACCTCAGCATTCAAGCTTCAGAACAAAGTCTTTAAAAATCCAGAAAAAAATAAAATAATGACAGGTAAATATTTTGTGTATACTTTTCTATACCTCTTCCTAACTGCAATGTCTATTAATGCACAGCAAGTTAAAGATCCCAATATTAGCACATTGGCTGAACGCAATCAACGTGCACCGGAAAGTGTTTTTAAAAAATTTCGCAATGCAGGCATGGATCCTGTTGAACATCAATTAACCGATATTGAAAGAGAGAAGTTAAACAACGCCTTTGCTATACTGCCTCCATTACATCAAAAAATTCTAAAAAAGCATCTGCACAGTATCAGTTTTATGGATAATATGCCCAATACTGCCCTTACATCACCTGTCGAAACATCTGATTCGGTAAAAATGTATAATATAACTTTCCGTGCTGAAATTCTTAACCAGACTATTTCTGAGTGGACAACCTGGAAAGAAAACACCTGCTATCAAAAATTAACAGACAGTCAATATCAGGTTACGATTGAAGCTGGTAATCTGGATGCCATTATCTACGTTTTACTTCATGAAGCTACACATGTCGTGGATGGCGTTCTAAATCTAACTCCTCATCTGAATGAAAAAGATGTTTGGGAAGGATCAAAAGACTTTACACAAAATGTTTGGGATAAATATAATGAGCCTTCGGAGAACGTAATCAATCCATTACTGGAGACTGTACTCTTTAGAAGTGGTAAACCAATCGAAGTTTCATATGCCCCAGAAGTGTATGAAGCAATTCAAAAAACACCTTTTGTTTCACTCTACAGCACAGCATCATGGTTTGAAGATCTAGCCGAGGCATTAACTATTTATCATCTTACCGAGAAAATGAAGCAGCCCTATAAAGTGGTAGTTCTAAAAAATGGAATTCAGGAAGTCCTCTATGAACCAAGCAAGAATAAACGCGTGAAAAAAAGGCAAAATCAATTACAGATTTTTTACACATAAATTAAGGCCTTAAAATTCAAACGAAACAAGATTTTAAAAATGTTCTTTACTTAAACTCATAAATAATGACAATTTAATGTGTGCCAGAATCATTGCAACAAGTGTTTTGGAGGTGATACCATTTTTGACACAAAAAATTAAGGCGGTTTTTAAGATATTTCATGAGGCAGAGTTTTGCGGCAAAATCGTGGCGCGTAAGCCTTGACCTAGTACTAAACTCATTAAAATCTAAAACCTCCAAAATCAAATAATTTTCAAAGGTTCTAAAATATCACGTTCCTTAAGAAACTATTTGCGAACCATTTTATGCAGTACTTGAGGAAGATTTCAATATTACAACCTTAAAACAGTTTACAAAAAATAAAAAATGAACTGTAATATAGCGATTTCTTGCATTCGTTTAGTTAGCCAAAGAGGGATATCGTAGTGAAATAAAAATAATTTAGTTTACTATTTGCCAGTAATCTTTTTTCTATGACCAGCTCCCCATTCACTTAAAGTTCTTAAAACGTCTCTCAGAGTTTCACTGTATGAAGATGCTTCATAAATAATGCTCACAGGCGTAGTGTCATATACATTTCTCAATATCAATTCGTTTTGTTCCAAATGCTTTAGTTCCTGTGCTAATATTTTTGGAGAAATACCATCAACATCCTTCAAGATTTCATTAAATCGCTTGGAGCCATTTACCAAACTCAAAACAATTGGTAATTTCCATTTGCCATTTAGTACATACAAAGCATCTATTACATTCTTCAAATTACTCCCGCATTCTACCTTCGAAATCTCCTCGTTTTTATTTTTCGTTTTCATATTGTAAATATATCAACTTTCTAAAAAGTAACCGCTTTCCTTTGGGTAACTACTATCTTTTTAATACTTATTGAATTTACCTTTGTATCAATAATTAAAAAAGATAAAAAAAAATGAATTCAAAGAAAATATTACAACTTAATTCCAGCATAATGGGAGAACAATCATACAGTAAAAAATTGGGGAATGCTATTGTAGAAAAAATTCAAGAAAAATATGCTAATAGTACAGTTGAGCAATTGGATTTGGTAGAAAGTAATATTCCCCATCTTACTCCAGAAACGTTTCAAGCAATGTTTATGCCAACAGAGCATCAAACGGAAGAGACAAAACAGAGACTTATTTTGTCGGACAAATTGGTAGCACAATTATTCGATGCAGACATCATTGTAATCGGAGCACCACTTATCAATCGCACTATTCACAGTTCTCTTAAAGCTTGGATAGACCATATCACTCGCCGTGGAATTACATTTGGTTACAGCAAAGAAGGTTTGCCTATAGGCTTAGTAACTGGTAAAAAAATATATGTTGCTATGAGTTCAGGTGGTATTTATACCGATGAACAGGGCAAAGCCAATGATTTTGTATCACCTTATCTAAAATCTTTTTTAGGAGCTTTAGGAATGACTGATCTTACCATATTTAGAGCAGAAGGACTTCACGTAACTCTAGTACAAGATACGGCATTGGAAAAAGGAATTAGTAGTATAGTTATCGATTAATTACTTGATAATATCTTTATCGAAACGCTAAATAGTATTCCTTTGGTTGTAAGAAAGAAAGACTTATAAGGAATGTAACTTCGTCTGGGCTGGTATTTGATTTAGCTTTGAAAAGTAGTATTTTTGAAACATAACCTGTAGTCTGCTTCCAAAGTCCAGACTTTAAAATAAAAATATAATATGGATGCGGCAAATTTAAAAACAAAGGCAGTTATTTTTGATATGGACGGAGTGCTGGTTGATTCGGAACCTTTGTGGCAGAAAGCAGAATTTGAAATTTTCTCTTCACTAGGAGTTCAGGTAACTGAGGAACTAGCATTGATCACTAAAACAATGACTACAAAAGAAGTTACTGAGTTCTGGCGCAGTAAATGTGCATGGGAAGATATAAGTGACCAGCAGGTGGCAGATTTAGTAATTTCTCGTGTAATTGAACTCATTGAGAATGAAAACTGCCAAATAGAGGGTATAGAGAATTTTGTGAAGCTTATTAAAAATCAAGGTTATAAAATTGGGCTAGCTACAAATTCTCCTTATAGAATTATACCTGTGGTGCTCAAAAAATTAAAATTGGCACAATACTTTGATGCAGTATCCTCCTCTGATTCAGAACGAAATGGCAAACCTGATCCTAGTGTGTATTTAACTACATGCCGTAAGCTGGAAGTAGAACCAGAGCAGTGTGCTGCCATTGAAGATTCCTATTCAGGAATGCTTGCAGCCAAAAGGGCAGGAATGAAAGTGGTAGCATTTACAAATGGAAATACAGACGCAGACATAAGTATCGCAAATGACGTGATTAACAATTTCAGACATATTGACCAATGGCCGGCAGCCTGCAGCAACTGAGGCGAGTACTTGTCATATCTGCCTCACTGACCACATCATCAGTCCCATTCAGAGATTCAATAAAAATATGCAATAAAACAGAAAGTTTAAAATATTTCTGACCCCTTTAGGGCTTTCCTCATCCCCTTCCATATATAAATGGATACTTTAGCGATCCAAAAGATTCAAGTGTCAATTATATAAGCCTCCTTATAAATTTTATAAACTACAGTAGCAGCGCAGCATGTAATTTTAATATCACAATGAATAATTACAAATCAGTGAATTAAAACAAGATTATGGAAAATATATTCAATCAGGAAAATCTGGAAGATATACAAAAAATGATAGAAGATAAACTCAGCAGTGTTCCAGGAGAACTAATCCTCTGCGGGGCAGTAGGAGCTCTGCTTTTATCTTCGTATCTTAATAAAACTGGACATACTCAGGCGGGCTCTGTAATTGGAAAATTATCAATACCTATAATTGGAATAGGTATTGCCAAATATCAAGATGTTTTGAAGTCCGCTGTACAAAGCATTTCAAAAGCTGAATCAGCTTCAGATTCTCAACAGACAGAGTAGGACGACTCTAGTAAAAGAAATATAAAGGAAACAGAAATCAACAACTGTTTCCTTTACTTTTTAAATTTAATTCTTTTATCTGCTCCTTAATAGTTTTCATACAGCTTTTTATCCTTTCCAGAAGCTGGACTTATATTGCCTGCCTGTTGCTAAAAATGCCCTCTGATTAATTACAAATTATATAAAACTCCATCAAAATTCTATAACTTAAAAAGCTGCTGTTCAAGCTACTTTTGGAAAAATATATTTATACACCCACCTTTTAGTCCAAATATGAAAATAGCAGCAGCAAGTCCAGTTATTCCATTATTTAAAAAAATTAATATTGAATCTGGCACAAATTCCGCAGATGAGGCATTTCGAATAGAAACGCAGAAACAAAATCTTTTAACAGACTTATACAGCAGATCTGATGATGAACCAGACTTTGACTGTGAATTTCTAGATGCAGCATACAGCTGTAGCGAAAACGAAAATGTTATTGTTTTAGAATCTCAAGATGAGCTTACAGATCTATTTAATGATAACCAGTGGGATGCGGAAATCTATGACCCGTATCTGGAATCAACTTATTATTAGATAGGAATTCGCAGCTGCCAGTTTACCACACAACATGTGGATAAACTGATCCACACAGTCAGATAACTTCCCGGGCAATAGAAAATTATTCTTTTAATTTTCGTTCTGCCCATGACATTCTGTTCTCAACATGTTTTTCCATCCTGCATAATACTAGCACTGTTTTCTCGTAATCAACGCTTTCCAAATTTAACTTCAGAACTTTTATTAATCTGACTTTGATTTAAAAAATATAACTGTTGTTGCAAATAACAGCAATAGTATTAGTTATTACTCTCTGAAATTGAATTACAAATTTGGATTTGTGCATGTCTGGGCAAACCTACTTACAACTTATAACAACTTACTTTTTTTGCTGTTATTGGTTTAATAAATAAAAAGTATGCACAAATTTTCGTTAAAGAGACATTAGTCCCATAAATGAAGTATTTTGTCCTATAACTATATTTCCCTAATGATCTTATTTTGCAAAGAAAATAAAACTATCAAAGACTAATAGTTTTCTTTTAAAACTTCTATCTCATAAAATAGTATAATTAAACTAGAACGAAGACTAAACAAGTAACAGATCATTACTTAGTCTATATAAACCAGTTGTTACAACAGCATCAATACAAGATAAGGTCAATTTTAAACACTTATACTTTTATTTGTCCATTTATTACTTCTCAATAAATCAAATAACCTAATCGTAAAAGTATTGCTAAATGTTTCTGTAATTTATGTCTGAAAGTATAACATTTTAGACATGAGTAAAATAATTAATAATCAACACATTCATATTTGAATTTTTGAACTAAATTTTTGAATTGATAATAAAGCGCAAATAAAAGACATGACTCCTGTTAATGCCATAATCATATCTGAGGAACAAGAAACTTTTCAAATCTTAAAAAAATTTGAGGAAGAAAACGCTATGATTATTGAGATAATTGGTAACGCGGATTGTACAAAAGACGTAATGACTTTAATAAAAGAGAAAAAGCCAGACCTTATTTTCTTAGATATTTATCTTACAGATAATTTGTTTTTTGAAATGCTCGAACAATTAGAATTTAATATTCCGAAACTTGTATTCATATCAGCAAATAAAGATTATGCTGTTAAAGCTTTTAAACACGATGCCGTTGATTTTTTACTAAAACCAATTGATTTTAATTCCATAATAATGGCTATTTATAAAGTAATTAAAAGAAGGGAAATGGAGCGCTCCTATCAAAATCAAAAAATTAACAATATAAATATTTCAAACACTATTAATCAAAAAAATGATTATGTTGCCGTTGCATCTTTAGAAAAAATAGAACTCATACCAATGTCCGAAATTACTTTCTGCAAAGCAGATGGGAAGTATACCGTTTTTATTTTAAGTAACGGAGCCAAGATAATGTCAAGCAGAAATCTAGGTGAATACAGTACAATTCTTGATAACAGTTATTTTTTTAGAATACACCATTCTTATATTGTCAATCTTCGTTATATCGCTAAAATCTCAAAAAAAGACGGCTACTTCTGCGAACTTTCTAATGGAGTAATTTTACCAATTGCCAAAAGACGGCAAGATGATTTTAACAAGTTTATAAAACTTAAAGATTAAAAATAAAAAGTTAACCTCAATTACCCGCAAAATGAATATCCATAATAATTCAGAAAGCAACGTGGCAGAAGAAAAAAATGATAATACTACTTATCATTTGGAAGAACCTTTAACTGACCTTGGTAAAATTTTAGATTTTTCAATGGATCTAATCTGCTCTTGTGATGAAGAGGGAAGATTTGTATGGGTAAATAAAGCTTCAGAACGTATTTTAGGTTATAAACCTGAAGAATTAATTGGTAAAAAATACAGTGATTTTTTATTTCATGAGGATAATGGTATTCCGATAAATGAAAATTTTGATTTTACGAGCGAGACACACTTACCTATATTTGAAAAAAAGTTCATCCACAAAAACACAAATATTATCTATTTGCAATGGTCTGTTGTACGAGATAATGTTAAAAATTTATGTTACTGCATAGGGAGAGATATTACTGAGAAAAAAAATATAGAAAAAGCAATTGAATTTGAAAGGCTGCAATTCTTTAATATATATTCGCAGGCCCCTTCCTATATGGGAATTTTAAATGGTCCCAACCACGTTTATGAATTGGCAAACGAACTTTATTTGCAGTTAATTGATAAGAGGGATATTATTGGGAAGACTGTAAAAGAAGTTTTGCCAGAACTTGAAACTCAAGGGATTTTTGAAATTTTAGATAATGTATTTAAAACAGGGGAAAGCTTTTGTGCTAATGAAATGCTCATAACATTTGATCGGTATAGCGACGGAAAACTCAAAGATTTTTACTTAAATTTTATTTTTCAGGCCCGCAGGGATGCAAATAATACTATTGACGGAATATTCATTTTTGGGAACGATGTAACAGAGCAGGTTCTATCGCGAAAAAAAATTGAAGAAAGTGAAAAAATGTATAAAGATTTAATCCATAAATTGCCAGTTGCTACCTACTCTTGCGATGCTGAAGGACGAATAGTACTTTATAATAAGGCCGCAGCCGCATTATGGGGTAGAGAGCCTGAATTAGGAAAAGATTTATGGTGTAATTCATGGTACAGTAACGATAATAAAAAAGAGCACTCTGCACCTTTGAATTTATGTTCGTTGGCTACAGCACTAAAAGATGGTGATCCAATCCTTAATAAGGAAATAATTATAGAGCGCCCGAATGGCGATAAGCGCAATGTGCTGCCACACCCAGTTTCGTTTCACAATGCTGATGGTGAAATAACAGGAGCAGTTATTGTACTTTCTGATATTACTGAAATGAAACTGGCACAAAAAGAGCTGAAAAAAAGTGAAAAAAAATACAGGTATCTTTTTGACAACAATCCAATGCCAATGTGGATTATTGATTTAGTGTCTTTTAAATTTCTGGATGTAAATAAAATGGCAATTCTGCAATACGGATATAGCCGTGAAGAATTTCTTTCTATGACTGCTTTGGACATACGCCCAAATGATGATAAAATTCATTTCATAAAATCGAGTGATACTTCAAATATTACTAAATCGAATTATAATAGAGGAATATGGAATCATATAAAGAAAGATGGAACTATTATTCCTGTTGAAATTATTGCCCATAATGTTGTTTATGAAGGAACAGCAGCAAGATTAATTCTTTCTAATGATATCTCTGATCGCAAAAAGGCAGAAACAAATTTGGAAAAAAGAAATCGAGAGCTTATCAAAACCAATTCGGAACTGGATCGATTTGTATATAGTGTATCACACGATCTACGTTCACCTCTAACATCTATTCTTGGTCTGATCTCTTTTATTGAAACAGAAAGCAAGGAAATTGATACTCTGAAGCATGCTGAATTGATACGGATTAGTATCAATCGTTTGGATGACTTTATAAAAAATATTTTAAGCTATTCGCGTAATAACCGTACTGGGATTTTAGTGGAACAGATTTCGCCAAATGAAATGGTGCTTGATATAGTAGATTCGCTCCAAAGAATGAAAGAAGCTAAAGGGATTCGTTTTGAAATTGAAATTACCGAACAAAAACTTTTTTACACGGACAAGCTTAGATTTACAACCATTATAAAAAATCTAATTTCAAATGCCATAAAATACCATAAAAAAGAGGACGATGACAGATTTGTAAAAATATTTGGATATTCAGATAATGAAAATCTACATTTTTCAATAGTGGATAACGGGATAGGAATTGATCCTGCATATCATCAAAAAATATTCGAAATGTTTTTTCGTCTTTCGGGCAAAGATGGCTCAGGTATTGGCTTATATATAGTAAAAGATGCTGTAGAAATATTGCAGGGCTCTATAGAAGTGCAGTCAGAGAAAGGGATCGGAACCAAATTTAATATCACTCTAAAAAATTTGAAACCATGCTAAAAGAACTACATTCAAAATTTGAAACCGTTATGATTATTGATGATAATCTGGTAGATTTATATATTATCTCACGAATGGTTACGCAGAATAATTTTGGGAAAAATGTGCTGCATTATACAGAGGCACAAGAAGCCATGAAATATCTGCAGGAGAATCAGGACAATATTTCTAAATTACCTGAAATAATTTTTGTAGACATTTACATGCCTCTAATGTCCGGATTTGAATTTATGGAAGCATATGATAAATTATCAACTACTCTAAAAAATTATTGCAAAACCTATATCATATCCTCAACAATTGATAATGAAGATATTGCACGATCAAGCAATAATAAGAATGTGGTTTCTTTTCATGTAAAACCGATTACCAAAGAATTTCTTGACCGAATTTTTTAGGAGCAGTCATTGTTACTATTAATTCTAATAATTGAATTAAACTAAATCAGGATTTTATACTTCACCACTCCGCTTGCAATATCGTAGTGATTTAGTATCAGAATTTTCATAGCTGGAATTTATTGCAGTAAACGGTTATACTATATAACTGTCGGTTATTACTTCTCCCTTTTAGTTTTAAAGGTATCCATGTTAATTTGCATATACAATATTAAAAAAGAATGTTTTGCACAATCTAATAAATGCTTTTAGCTTAACTACCTGCTATTCTGAATCATGAAAAAACCAGTTTTCTATGTAATATTTGTTACTCTAATGATTGCGCGATCAACAAATCGTCTTTGTATTTATTTAGCGCATGAATCAGTTGAAGGTTTTATTTACTCAATGCTTTTTTTATTATTTACAGCAGGTCTTGGCTGCCATACTATTTTCAAAAAAATAGACTTTAAATTAGAAAAACTTGTACTAATAACTTAAATCATAATAAAGATGAAAAAAACGGTACAACATCCCCGTTACATGGGCACGTCAATTAAAAATAAAATTAAAAACATTAGAGAATTAAGAAATTATACCCAGCAATATATGGCTGATCAACTTGGCATTACCCAAGCCGGTTATAGCAAAATTGAAAAAGGAAAAACTCTTGTGTCATATTCTAAATTGCTAGAAATTAGCGTAATATTCGAAGCTAGTATAGAAGAGATAATAAATTTTGACAGTAAAGAATGTATTAAAAGTTTAAATACAATTAAAGATACTAACACAGATTTAAATGATAACTATAAAGTTCTAAAAGAACTTTATGAGGACAAAATAAAACTTTTAGAAAAGCTTTTAAATAAAACTGAAAATGAATTAGAATATTATAAAACTAGATTTGGTCTGTAACACAAAATTAAAGTTATGAAATTGTGGACTTTGATACCTTTTGCCATAAAAAATTAAACATCTTCATATTCTATTTTTTGTTGCAGAATCGCAGTACGCTATCTGGAGCTCTCTGTAATATCAAACTTATCAACTCAGCTAAAATGTCAGTAAATTTGAAGTAGTAAAATCTCAATTCCAAAAAACATACTACCAAATTTCATTAAAAAATAAAAGTGAGAAAGAGGACATATATAAGTAATTACCTTTGGCATTTTATTTTTTTTTAATATTTTTAACCTCTACTAAAAATCTTTCTAGTTTTGAAAAGAAAAAACAAAATGATCCCTACAAAAACTCTTTCTTTAAGAGGTCTTCAACCAATCTTTAATTGTTGAGATTAACCAGCAGCTAAATCTACTACTTCGAGTTTTTAACTGCAGTATTTTGTTCTATTATTATATTTCTTACCGCAAAAATGATAAACCTAACGAATAATTGATTGTTAATCTTTTTATTTAAAAGCACTACAGTCAATTTTCAATTATTAAAATATTCGTGTAGATTATAAATTTCAAATCTATACTCAACTATCATTTATGGCTTGGGGAGATATATTTATTACTCAATTTTATTAAAATCTAAATTGAATAAATGAAATTCAGTCTAAGTATAAATATTCTTTTAATACTCTATTGGAATTAGTTGGCTGCCTTTAGAGCAAAAAAAAAGAGTTATTTAATTAGTTCAGCACGATTGCTTAAGATTTTACAGAATATAGCTTACACTACAAAATAAAACAGATATCAAAGAAATGAAAGTCGGAATTATAGGAGTTAAAAATATAAATATGGATTATGCGCATAGAGCTGCCAAATTAGGCTATGAAGTATTAATCAGCCACACAAAGCAGATTTATGGCTTAAAAGAAATAATTCAAAATATGGGCAATAATGTAAAATTAGTTGATATGTATGACGCAGCTATAGCTGAAATCATTGTATTCTCTTTAGACTGGGAAGAACTAGAATCATCAGTATCCCGTTTACCAGATATGTCCGAAAAAATAATATTACACACTAACAATTCCATTTTTAAGTTTGAATCTCCATCTTCTTCTCTCCCTGTAATAATAGGAAAATCTGCTAGTGAAAAGATCGCTTCCCTATTGCCAGATGCACACGTGGTGAGAATCTTTAATAGGTTACAACCTTTAATCATAAATAAAAATGAATCTAAACACCAAACAGAAATTTTTTATATGGTTACGAATCCAAAAGTAGAAAATAAGGTAATTTCTTTTTTGACTGCTTTAGACTTTTCAAGTACTGCCCTAATAACAGTAAATGAAATGGATCTACATAATTGACACAAATCACAAAACTTCGTTTATGCCAAAAATAGCAGGAACGAAGTTTTGTTAAAGTTTTGGTCTATTAGGAAATATTCTTAAAAATGACTCAGTTTGATCTAAGGTAAAAAAGGCTGAAGAGTTTCAGCTTTATAATTTTAACAATTAAATAAATTTATTCTTTTAGTATTTATTGAAATTAATTTTTGTTTTTTGGCGTAATGTACGCGGAGATCTGGACAAGAAAACTTCGGCCATCATACATCTGGCGCTTCCGCCGCCGCAAGCCTCGATTGTATCTAAACTTGAACTTAAAATTTCAGCATGATTTTCTAATTGAGCAATTTGCTTAGAAGTTAAACTTTGATGCGCCGACGCACTCATGACAATATAGCGCTTATCATCGTTTCCTCTAACTTCTAACATATTTCCAGCAAAATTATTTACTTGAGCTTCGGTTATTAAAATGATTTCTTTTTGATCTTGTTTAAGATTATCCAGAACCATTTTACGTTCTTTTTTATCGTCAATACAATCTGCGCAGATANCGCAAAAGTCTCGCCCAGACACATCATTACGTTTGTATGATAAATAAGTTTACGCTCGCCGTCAACAGTCTGAAAAGCTTCAAAAATTACAGGGGCATAATCAAAATCTTCGCAGAATTCTATAAACAATTCTTCATCTGCTCTTGGCGATAAGGCGCAATATGCTTTTCCATTGGCTCTGTCTAATAATAAACTTCCTGTTCCTTCTAAGAAAATACCATCTTCTTCTGCAGAAGTATAATCCATTATATTGGTGATCTCGAATCCTTTGTCTTCTAGAGTATCTAAAATATCTTCGCGGCGTTCCTGGCGGCGGTTCTCAGCAAACATTGGATAAAGGGCTACATCGCCATTTTCATGAAACGAAACCCAGTTGTTTGGAAAAATACTATCCGGGGTATCTGTTTCTAAAGTATCTTCAATAACTGTTACATCAACGCCAACAGCTCTCAGTTTCTCAACAAAAGCATCAAATTCCTGCTGGGCTTTAGCATTTACTGTACTTGGCAATAATCCGTCTAATACTTTTTGGTAATAATTATTTACAGCCGTCTGCTCATTCATTCTAAAAGCAACTGGACGAATCATTACGATTGCATTTGTTGTTTGTCTCATTTTATTTATCTTTTTTGTTTCA
>NZ_LMJL01000008.1:464232-464638 GCF_001429295.1 Flavobacterium sp. Root935
AGAAACCACAATATCTTTATCAATCGAAAATACATTGGAAAACATATTGTACATTTCTTCTCTTTCGATATGAAATAAATTTTCTTTCCCGAATAAATTTACCAAATACAGATAATCTGCTTCTTCACGAAAACCTCTTTTATAAATTATTCCTTTGTCTTTTCCAACCGGCTGAAAACAACAGTCTAAGTGTAATGCATTGTCGCGGGCTTCTAATTTGGATTTAACCAGATCAAATTCTTTTACAATTTTACTTGGAAATAATTCTTTTATAAAATTGACGCCATGCATATTTGTTCTTGCAGTTATATAATCTTTATAATCGCTTCCTTTATAAGTACCAATAAAAATATGATCATTCCAGAGCATGACATCTCCGCCTTCGATATGAACTTCTTCCGGCGGA
>NZ_LMJL01000008.1:464681-652706 GCF_001429295.1 Flavobacterium sp. Root935
CATCATACTTTTGAAACACAGCATTAAAAGCATCCATTTCAGCAGTCATATCTTTTTCGACAGGATATGTTCCTGCTTTAATATGTTCCAATGATTTAGGATCATAGGCTTCTTCTAATGAAGGAGTCGGCCCATTATGAACGGCAGAACCCAAAACTACGGCACGCAGTCTTGACGTTTCGTTCTTTACATTTAATTGCAACATAACTTTATTATATTTTAAAGACAAAAATGGTTCATCTTTCATTAAAATGCATTTTTCTTTAGCTTCTTTACTCTTTTAGTTTACCACTTTCTACAAACCATTTTTTCCATATGCCTCCTACTCCATCCTTCCAATTATTCAAATTAAATGTATTGACTCCTGTACTAGTTCCTCTAATTTCATAAACATTAATTGCAGCTGCATTCCGATTCCATTCTAATAGAGTGTTAGGCTTACAAATTTCTGGCTTGTTATCTGGAATTTCTGTATTTGGTACTATAAAGTATGCGATATCTTCCCTTGCAGGATAATTGCCAAAGACTCTTGCAATTCCTTTTTCGTCGATACATACCGATGTGTATTCATCACACGCAATTCCTTTAGCTTCTACTTTATAATCATTTATAATTCGAGATAAAAAAGTCACGTGCCTTCCTTTTCTATCGGGGTTATCATAATGCGTATCGGTAATTACATCTTTTAATATTGCATTATCTAAAAATAAATCATTTGATAGTGCAATTTTAGTATCATAAGGATTCAATAAAGCTTCTTGAGAAGTTATCGTGCCGTTTTGAGCCGAAAAATAAAAACCACCCTGAATAGCCATTCCAGCACTGGTTCCGCCTACAACTGCCTTTCTTTTAATAGCTTTATTAATTGCTTCTGAAATTGGAGTATTTCTCCAATACGAAATATATTCCCATTGATCTCCGCCTGCAAACCATATCGCCTCAGCATTATTTATTTTATCCAGTATATACTTATCTGACTTCGCTGCAGCAGTCTTAAAGACAACGGTTTCAACAGAATTAACGGCAACACCTAAAGAAGAGTGTAAGTACGAATTATAACCATCGGATCCCGAAGTTCTTAATATCAAAACATCTCCGCCAGCTGCCCTTTTTAGAAACCATTTCATTGCTTCATCATTTTCGGTGGCTCCTCCCATTAAGCAGATTCCGCCTTCTGGAACAGTAATTTTATCTACTTTATTTCCTGTAAAATAAGACACATAGTTTTTTACTTCTGGTTTTTGTTGAACTGAATTTTCCTGATTATTTTCAGAAGAACAACCGCTTAAAATCAGCAGAAAAGTTATCGTAATTATTTTCATTTTACTATGATTTTACCAATTAAATAAATATAAAGGAGGGAGAATCAGCAGCATAGACGCTATTAAAAACACCAACATTCTAGGCAGCATCCATTTAAACCATTTACTATAGGGTATTTTCGCCAAAGAAAGCGCTCCCATTGTAACCCCGCTTGTGGGAATGATAAGATTAGTAAAACCATCACCTAATTGAAAAGTAAGCACAGCCATTTGTCTGCTTATTTCTGATGCATCACAAATAGGAATAATAATAGGCATCGTTAAAGAAGCTTGTCCTGATCCTGAAGGAATAAAAAAGTTTAAAAATGATTGGAAAAAAAAGATACATTCAGCGGATATAGCCTTCGGCGTGTCCTGCGTTATTGATACAATGGAATTAAGTATTGTGTCAATAATTTTGCCTTCCTGCGCAATGATTAATAGTCCTTTAGCCAATCCAATTACCAAAGCTGCAGTCATCATATCTTTAGCTCCAGATACAAAAGCATCTATCGCTTTTGACATAGACATTCTGTAAATAATGGAAACAAAAATTGCTAATGCCAAAAATAAAGCAGCAATTTCGTTTATGTACCAATCATAATTACTCACCCCATAAATTAATATGATAATTGAAGCAAAAAGTGCATATAAAATTATTTTTCTTGAACCGTCTAATTTAAAATCTGATACCTCAAGACTGCTTTTCTCTTTTTCATCAGTACTGCCAAATAATAGACTTTTCTCGGGATTTTTTTCGATCTTTATTGCATAGTGAGTGATTACAGTACAGGCACAGGTTGTCAAAACAAACCAAACAAAAATCCTATATTCCATCCCGCTAAAAATTGGAATTTGTGCAATACCTTGTGCAATACCAATAGTAAATGGGTTACTAAAGGCTCCTCCAAAACCAACACCAGTGCCAACAATTGGAATAGCGGCACCAACAATAGCATCATAACCCATCGCTTTTGCCATGGGTACGGTAATTAAAATAAATATTAAAATTTCTTCGCTCAATCCAAAAGTAGCTCCAGCAAAAGAAAACAATATAATTAAAAAAGGAATAATGAAAATTTTATGTTTTGGCTTTTTTTGACTGAACTCAATTACATTAAAAAGTCCAGCATTTATGGCACCTGTCAAATTTATAATAGAAAAAGCACCTCCAACCAAAAATACAAAAGCAATAATTTGCGATGCGGAAATAAAACCTTTAATCGGAGCTTCTAAAAAAGCTTTAATTCCTTGAGGAGATGCCGCTACATGTTTGTACGAACCTGCAATAATCTTCTCAGTATTGTTTCCGTGTGACCTATCGAACTCTCCTGCAGGAATAACCCAGGTTAAACCAATAAAAAGAATAGTGATCACTAAAATAATAGTGATTGTATCTGGAAATTTTTGTAATAGTTTCATTTTTTTAAAGTTTAAATTTTTCTCCAGGTAGAAGAATGTCTATAAGAATATTTTCACCGCCCAAAAGACCATCTTTTGTTTTAATACTATTTTTATTCGAGTTTTTTAAAATGATAACTTGTGATTCTCCAGAAACTACTGCTGAGTCACCATGAACAATTAGGGCAGTTGATTCATTAATACCAATTGCTTTTTTATCAGGATGCTCTAAGACAACTGAAAGGAGCCTGTTCATTCTCATCCTGTAAATAAAGTGCTGATCTATGATTGCAGAGGGCATTAGTCCAAGTCCTTCTTTAATCTCAAAATTTTCTGACTCAATAGTTCGAAAGTTACCAGTGTACTGAGAATGTTTATACTCAATACCAGTTATCATTTCCCTGCTCATTACAGCAGCGCCAGCGCTTGTTCCAGCAATTGTCGCACCATTTTGGTATGCGGTGTGTATGGCTTGGTATGCTGGTGTGTGAAGAATTTGGGACATAAATAAATTTTGGTCACCGCCAGTAATGTAAACTAAGGATGCTCTTTTTATAGAATCAATCTGACGAATGCTTTGCAGCTCTTTTTTTAAATTAAATGTTTTTATTTTATCCGCATTGATTCCTACGTCAACAAAACTTTTTTTAGCATAGTATGACGCAGAGTCTGGCTCCTCGCTTGCCATTGGAAGTATTACAATAAAATCGTTATCTTTCAAATTACTAGTGCTTATCAATTCCTTAATCAGTGATTTAGATATTTTACCGCCTCCAATTATAAATAAGTTTCCTTTGGCTGTATTTTTTACAATTTTGCCTGCTGGTAAATTATCTTGTTTGAAAGACTTATTTTGTTTTGATTTGCATGATAAACTTAGTAATAAAATTATCATTGCTAATTGTTTGAAAGTTTTCATTTTTGATATTAAATTTTTTCTTCCAGATCCCAGATAAACACTTTCTTCTCACTATTTTTTTCACTCACATATCCTCGATACATTCCTTCCGAGTTATAAGAAAAATTAACATTGCCATCCTTATCAATTGCGATAAGTCCTCCTTCTCCTCCAAGCTTTGTCAAATGGCCTTTGATGGTTACTTCAGTTGCCTGCTCAAGAGACATTTTCCCAAATTCCATTAAATTTGAAACCATTGAAGAGACTGTGGCCCTGATAAAATATTCTCCAACACCTGTACAGGACACGCCGCAAGTCTTATTATTGGCATAAGTACCAGCACCAATAATTGCAGAGTCACCAATACGTCCATCCAATTTATTGGTCATACCTCCAGTTGAAGTTGCTGCAGCTATATTACCATTTCTGTCAATAGCAACAGCGCCAACAGTTCCCATCTTTAAATTGGTATGATCCAAAAAACTTGCTGTTTCAGAAATTTTTTTCGCCTCCAAAAATTGTTCTTTTCTAAAATCAGTGTCAAAATAATGGTTATCCACTAATTCATGATTAGTTTGTTGTGCCAAACTATCCGCAGCCTCGCCTGAAATCATTATAATATCTTTATTTGCTAATAAGCTTTTGGCAAATAAAATAGGGTTTTTAATTTTCATACTGTTCGCTACCGCTCCAGCCTCTAAAGTAGCACCATCCATTATTGACGCTTCCAGTAAATGTTTGCCCTCACGAGAATAAACCGCTCCCTTTCCTGCATTAAAATGGATACTATTCTCTAAAACTACTACAGCGGCACTAACAGCATCAACAGCATTGCCTCCTTCTGCTAAAATTGCTTCTCCTGCATTCAAGGCAAGAATTAAGTCATTTTTTATTTTATTTTTGTCTGTTTGTGATAAATTCTCAGGAGTTATTACACCGGCACCTCCATGTATACAAAGTGCAAAGGTTTTTTTATTTGTCATTTCTTTCTTTTTTCTTTTTTTTTGATTTGAAAGAAGACTGCTGGCGAAATACCATTTATTGATGGATTCCGCAGTAGCAGCTTCTTATTTTGATTTTAATATCCTGGATTTTGTTCTAATTTGCCGCGCGCAATCGTAATTTCATTTTGCGGAATCGGATAAGTTGTTCTAAAGGCAGGAATATTTAAAATTGAAGATGCCTTTCCTAATCTAACTATAGTAAACCACTGATGTCCTTCAAAGCCTAACTCTCTTTTGTTTTCTTCAATGAGAATATTAATAAAAGCATCTAGATTTGGAATCTCCGCTAAAGTGTAAGGTTTAGCAGGCAGAGCTCTTTGACGCACCACATTTAAATCAGCCAAAGCTAAAGTTAAATTTTGCGGGTCTTTCTTTGCCAGTGCCTCTGCGCGGATTAAATAGATTTCTGAAAGTTTGAGGATAATTGCATTTCCATCTATCTCGCTGTCACGGGTTCCATATTTATCACAAAAAACTTCTTTTCCTGAATCATAATATTTATAGCTTCTTGGATCGTTATCAGCGTCCATTGCTTTGAAGAAATTATTGTAGTTGGCAGAAACCTCTGGAGGCGAAACTGATAAATATTCGGTTAAACTATTACCGTCAATACCTAAAAACTGTAACTCCAGTATAGCTTCAGACGAACCTTCAACATCATAAATATCATTAAATTTTGTATTTAATTTATAAGTACTATTACTGATCACTTTACTGGCGTACAATATAGCGTTATCATAATCACCTTGATATAAATAAACCCTTGCAAGTAAAGCCTCGGCTGCTGCTTTTGTAATAAAAAATCTAGCACTGTCATATTTCAAAATTCCGATAGCTTCTTTTAAATCTGAGATTATCTGCTGATAAGATTCTGCAACAGTAGACCTAGAAATTTCGGCTGCCGCTTTTGCATCCAAATATTTAGTTGAAACAGGAACACCATATTTTGAGTTTAGATCTGTAAATTGTCCAAATTGACGCAGCGCATCAAAATGCCCTAATGCCCTGCAGAAAAGTGCAGTTCCTTTAGAATTATCATCTTGTAACTGAAGCTCTTCCATTTTTAGCAAAATCAAATTACTGGCATTAACAAGAGAATAAACATTTACCCAATTGCTTTGAATATAAGCATTTGAGGGAGGGACAATAGCATTGTCTAATTGTGTAAAACGTTCCTGAAAGCCTGTCGCATCAGCATTACCGCCTGTTAATTCCTGAGCCAATATAAATTCACCTCCATAGTAAGTGCCGCTTTGCATCACATCATATAATCCGACAGCTGCTGCCTTTAATGAAATATTATCAGTTATTGCAGTTGCCGCTGGAATTTCATCATCTAATTTAGTGTCTAATACATCGTCACATCCTAAAACTGTAAAGGCAAGCAGCATAGACAAGAATATATATATCTTTTTATTTTTCATGATTTTAAAATTTAAAATGTTGTACTTAGTCCTAATGTAAAAGTGCGCGCCTGACCTAGAGTTCCAAAATCTTCCCCTTGCATGCTGTTTAAATCTTGCTGACTTGAAGTATTTGTAGAAACCTCAGGATCAAAACCTAAATAATCTGTTATGGTAAACAAATTTTGAGCTTGTACGTAAAGAGAAAGACTATTTAAACCAATTTTATGAATAACATTAGAGGGCAGTTTATAAGCAAGACTTAACGTTTTCAATCTTATGAAATCACCGTCTTCCAAAAACTGCGTGCTAAAACGCTGCATTTGCCCATCTTTTGTTGATGGTCTTGGTACGTCGGTAATTTGCCCAGGCGTTCTCCAATAATTATCATATACTCTTTCGCTTATATTAGAATAAGGGATGCCGCTTTTTGTATAACCATAATTATCATAAACATGTCGGCTTTGATTGAATATTTTATTTCCTCCAGAGAATACGAAGTTTGCTGTTAAGGTAAATCCTTTGTATGTAAAATTATTGCTCCATCCGCCAAAATAAGTTGGTAATGCACCGCCAACAATCTGCCTGTCAGAGAAATCAATAATTCCATCCTTATTCACGTCATCAAATTTTGCGTCTCCAGTTTGAGGATCCACACCCAAAAATTTAATTAAATATAAAGTACTAACCTCTTGTCCTTCTTTAAGAATATGATTTCTTCCTACTTCTTCTCCATCATTGATTAATTTTTTAATCTTGTTGTCAAGCAGCGTAAAATTTACTCCTGTATTCCATTTAAAATCATTTCCATCAAAGACAGCAGCATTAATTCCAAATTCGAATCCTTTATTTTCTATAGCTCCAACATTTTGGTAAACGGAGTTAAAGCCTGTAAGTCCCGAAACTTTAGCCTGCAATAAAAGATCATCTGTTTGTTTGTTGAAATAATCTGCCGTAAAATTGATTCGGTTTTTAAACAATCCAAAATCTAAACCAATATCGAGCTGTTTTGTTTTTTCCCATCCCAAGTCTGGATTTTCTAATCGATTAGGAGCTATTCCGGGAACTCCATTATAATTAGCATTCAAAGTATAAGTTCCTCTCCAGTTTGAACCAATTTCCTGATTCCCTGTCAGTCCGTAACTGGCTCTGATTTTAAAATCAGAAATACTTTCAATTTTGAAAAATTTCTCTTTATTAATTCTCCAAGCTAGTGATCCTGACGGAAAATAACCATACTGGTTGTTCTCTCCAAAGCGGGAAGAACCATCAGCTCTCACCGTAAATGATGCTATATATTTATCATCATAAACATAATTTGCTCTAGCAAAAAAAGACTGCAATCCGTATTGATTTCTACCAGACGTACTCGCAATAATTGTACTTGCTGCCGAAATACTGGATGTTGTATTGGTAGCATATCCTACACCAGATTGATCTGAAAAACGAGTTTCATTTTCTTGTATTGTCCATCCTAAAATAGCTCCGAAATTATGCTTTTCGCCAAACTGTTTGTTGTAGTTTAAAGTATTTTCCAAAAGCCAGTTGGTTTCTTCATAAGTCGCAAAAATACCTTCACCTGTTTTAGATTTATTTGTGCCAGACGGAACGTAAGAATCCTCAACTAAGTTGGAATATTCTAATGAAAAAGCAGACTTAAATTTTAAATCTGGAATAATTTTCC
This sequence comes from Flavobacterium sp. Root935, assembly GCF_001429295.1. Classification (GTDB taxonomy): domain Bacteria; phylum Bacteroidota; class Bacteroidia; order Flavobacteriales; family Flavobacteriaceae; genus Flavobacterium. The sequence continues at coordinate 472,373 of NZ_LMJL01000008.1, forward strand.
ATTCCACATATGCTGTTCCTTGTACACGTGTCGATTGAGAGTTGTTTTTATATTCTTTGGCAATTTGAACAGGATTCTCAAGAGGCCACCAAGTATTGTATTTGAATGGGTTGGTGTAATTCCCTTTATCATCATAAATTGGTTCTGTAGGATCCCATCCCTGCGCATTAATTACAACTCCATATTCATCGTTTTCTCCAATTGTTCGCTGATGATTACTTCTAGTTATAAAAAAAGTATTTCCTATTTTGAATTTTTCATTAATATTATGATCCAGATTCATACGGGCACTTAATCTCTTAAAGCCTTGCCCCAATTGAATTCCTTCCTGATTATAATAATTCCCGCTTAAGTAATAACTTGTTTTTTCGCTTCCGCCTTTAACACTAAGATCTAAATTTTGCGTTACACCCACTCTGAAAATTTCATCATAGATATTGGTGTTGATTCCTTTTGAAGTATCAATCCAATCAAAATAATCAGAACCTAGTCCGTCAAATTCTGCAGCGGTATTAAAAAATTTTTTAAACTTCTCGCTGTCTACCATTTTTGGATATTTTGAAATTTGAGCAAAAGAAGTATAGTAATTAACATCGACAATACTTGCACCAGTTTTACCTCTCTTTGTGGTAATTAAGATTACACCATTAGCACCTCTTGATCCATATATAGCTGCAGCTGCAGCATCCTTTAAAATTGTAAAAGATTCAATGTCATTTGGGCTCAAATCCGCTAAAGGATTAACAGGCTGTATATTAGTATTCAAGGCTGAATTATTTCGAGATACTATTGGAATTCCGTCTACTATGTATAAAGGCTGGCTGCTGGCCGAAATAGAAGATACACCACGGATATTAACACTCACAGCACTTCCCGGCGTAGCCGAAGATGAACTAATATTCACCCCTGGAGTCTGCCCTTGGAGACTATTTTCAAAACTTGAGGAGGTTCCCTGAGGCAGGTCTTTTGTTTTTATAGATTGTACACTCGAACTTACATCCTTTTTAGATTGTGTTCCGTAACCAATAATCACCACTTCATCTAGACTTTGGCCTTGTCCTGATGTCATAAAAATAGTGTAATTGGATTTTCCATCTATAATTACTTTTTGAGTTTGAAACCCGATATAAGAGAGTTCTATTAAATTGCTGTTATCAGCTATTTGAAGTTCAAATTTTCCATCAAAATCTGTAATTGCACTTGCTTTTGAATTAGGCGCAATAACATTGACACCTGCCATGGGTATATTGGATTGTTTGTCTACAACAGTTCCTTTTATAGTTTTTTGAGCGTATGTTGAAATGCATGATAACAACACAACAATTAGCTTTAGTTTATTGTTTAGTTTCATTTTCTTGATTTAAAATTTAATAAAATTGACAATAGAAATACCTTAACTATTCATGAAAATGAAGCGTTTTGGCATAAAAATCTGTAAACGAAGAAGGGAAACTTTAACAATTAAATATTGGCTGCAAACCTTTTAGATAAAGTGATTTGCAATCAATACAGCGGTTTGATAAATTGGTAAAATTCATTTGGTTTGGGTTAGTTTGGTTGAGAAAATAAAAAAATACAATAATGATATCAAACACTCCAGAACGGTGGTGTATAAATATCAATTTTATTCAGCAATTAAAGATAGGCTGAAGACCTCTTAAAGTAAGAGATTTTGTTTTTGTGATTGTATTTGCTTTTCCTGAAATCAAAAGAGACTGATTTTATTTGATGTTAAAAGTAGAAAAAAAAATGAATTAAAAAATAAAAATCACACTTTTAATTAAATTTTATTTACCCTTTTAGTTTTTATAATGATTTTTCTTTATAATTTTAAGATTCCTGCCAAATAAAACAAAAAGATTTTCTAAAAATCTAATATTGGAAAACATATTCATTTGAAAAATAGTTTCCCAATATCAAAATAAATAATTCTAAAAAAGAAGTATGAAAATTGATTGCTTTGTCATTATCTGCGGAATGCTTTAAAAAACAAAAAAATTAATTTGATATTATAAATTTAGAACGTTTTACGACTTGGTCTCCCTTTCTGATAGAAAGTAAGTATTGACCCGCTTTTAGATCTGAAACGTTCACATCTAAGCTGTTTTCACCAGGATTCCCCTTAACGTTAATTGTTTTTAAAAGCGAAGCATTAAGATCATAAATAGAAACTTGAATATCTTCTTTTTCTGCCACTGCAAAATCAATTTTAAGGATATCTACAGTCGGATTTGGGTAAATTACTATCGGATTATTCGTCACTTCTATATTTTTAATTTCCTTAAATTTTGCGGTTCCGCCTGAAACATTCAATGTATAATCTTCTGTTTCGCCATAAGTATAAGTACCGCAAGAAGATGTAATTGAATTGTAACTTACTATGATCCGCATTCTGATGTTTCCATTTACGGCTGATGACGGTATTGTGATTTGAGGTGTTAAAGTGGAGCTGCTAAAAATAGAATATACCTCTTCTCCCGAATCGGTAAATGCACCATTATTATTTAAATCAATAAATACTTTCCAGTATAATTTTCTCGTTGCACTAAATCCAGGAGTCAATGTCAAAGTGGTCGCGGTTCCTTTAGAGATGTTAGCTACTTGTGAAGAAAAATCGGCATAACCTCCATTTGAATTACTTAAATTACTAATACTGCCAATTGCTACTTTTTTAATCCATTCTCTACTGGCATCACTTCCGGCGGAAGAACAATAGGTCACTGTACCGCCCCCTCCAGATGTTGTGGTGAAGTTTATCGTTGCTGCTAGAGAAGAACCACTTGTGCAATTGCCATAAACTTCAACATTATAAACAGTATTAGTATTTAAACTTGTTAAATTAACTGAAGTTGCTGTTGTAGCGCTAAGTGTTGTCCAAGTTGATGAACTATTTGTCTTATATTTAACAGTATAATTTGTTGCAGTACCCGCCCAGTTAAGGATTGCAGAATTAGTTGTTATGCTGCCTACAGTTAAATTTGTAGGCATAGGACAGCCTGATGGTGCAGTACCTAATGTTTCTGTTAAAGTCCCATTAACTACTTTAATCACTCCATAACTTGCTTTAGATCCTGAAACTGTTGTCCAATCGTTTAAATTTAGTGTGGTAGACCCTGTACTATCCCCTTCAATTTTGATGATCTTTACTCCTTTTCCGTTATTGTTCCAAGTTAAAGCAGAGCCTGAAGTCACGGTTTCTGGTAACGAACTGGTATCAAATTGATAAAAATAAGCATAGTTTGCGCTTGCCGGAGCAAAAACCTTAGCAATGCCATTCTGATCAATACAAACTGCCGTTTTTTCATAAACCCCAATTCCTTTTGCATTCAATCCCGCACCCAAATCTTTCCACATTCTGGCAATAAAAGCGGTTTGCCTACCTCTGCGATCCGGATTATTATAATGTGTATCAGTAATTACATTAGCCAGTATTGGATTGTTTATAAAATCATTTGCTCCAATGGTCATATCTGAATTATATGGATTGGCCAAGGCTTGAGCTGATGTAACACTTGCATTTGCAGCACTATAATAATATTTACCTTGAATAGCGCATCCAGCGCTGGTTCCTCCAACAGGTACTTTCTTTGTGTTTATAAGATAATTTATAGCGTCTTCGACCGGAGTATCTTTCCAATAAGATACATAAGTAGCTTGATCTCCACCTGCAATAAATAAAGCTTCAGCATTTCTGATTTTTGTGGCAATTTCTGCAATACTGGCCTTTGCTCTAGTATCTATTAAAATTGTTTCTACAGAATTTACTGTTCCCAATCCATAGATATAATCATTGTAAGCTCCTGTACCTGCAGATCTAATGACAACAAAATCACCGCCACCTGATTTTTGTATCATCCATTTTATTGCATCATCATTATCCGTTCCGCCTCCCATTAAACATGTACCTCCTGTAGTTGTGGTGTTAACATCCGAAGTACTTCCTGTTATCCAGCTTGTATAAGTTTGTGAGTAGGCAAAATTTATTGTGAATAGAAATAATACTATATTCAAATAATTCTTCTTGATATTGTAAATATTTTTCATAATATGTTTTTTGTTTAATGTTAAAATTTAAAAACTAACAATAGTCCTAAAATCGCAAATTATACTGTTGCAACATGTTTAAAACATATTACAACAATGTTTACAGAATTTTAAATGCTATTGAAAATTGTATTTTCCAATCTTTTAAAAATTAATAAAATGGAATATTAGTTTTCAATACAATTTCCAAAGTAGAAAGTAGAAATTAATATATTGAAAACTTTAAGTATGAAGAAAGCTATTTTCAACAATTGAATATTGGCTGCAACCCTTTTAAATAAAGTGATTTGCAATCAATACAAACGAGTGCTAAGTTATTATAGTTCATTTTTTGTAGTTGAGAAAATTAAAAATAAAATAACTAAATTGTAAACGAGAAGCTTTTAAAAGCAAAGGTCCGTAACAATTTTCTTCAACAATTAAAAATAGGCTGAAGACCTCTTAAAGTAAGAGATTTAGTTTTTAAAATTTTATTTATTTTCCTAGAAATCAAAACAGTAGATTTTATTTAACCAAAAATATAAAAAAAAATGATTCAATAAAATAAAATTTACAAATTCATTAAACTTAATTCATCAATTATTATTTTTATATAAATTAAATGCACATAAAATCAAAATTTATTGAATAAATAAAAATTTATCATGAGTTTAAAATTGATTTAATGGAGCTTTAAAAAATATTTAAACTATTCTAACACACGTGTAAATTGGACTCGAAATCAGGAAAATCAGGAAAGGAAATTTATCGTTCGAAAGAGGTAATCTGCAGGAAATCTATCGGTATGCGCTGTATTTGTTAATACCCAATCTTATATTTTTTGACCTGCCGATTTGATTTCTTTAAAATCCTCATAGTTGGTAAAGTACTCCAATGCCAAAACTAATAGTATTGCGCTTGCATTATATACTTTTTGCATTATGACTGCCAAACCCAAATAACCAAATCCAAATAGAAAAAAGAAACAGTAAAAGGTCAACAAGCATAAAATACAGCAGAATTTAAGGAAATGAAGTTTTGACTTTAGAATATATATCGTAATTGTAAAGAGACCAAACAATGTTAAAACGATCGATATGGTTCCCAGATCATGCAAGGGCGTTGCAATTAAGAAAATAAATACTATGTTAACGATGCCAATAAATTTTAAAATTTTGGCCCATTGTACAGAAGGTATTTTTTTTGACATATTAATAAAAAAAATCCCATAACCCGCCGAGTGGAATGCCATCGCAATAACTGCCCAGATCCTGCCGGGATTTTCTGAACCATTTATCGCTTTTGCAGCAAATAAATTGCTTACGAAATTTTTTGACCAGCCAAACCCTATGGAATTCTTGTCAAACAATGAGCCGCCAGGATAAAGTGAGGCCGCTATTACCATCAAAATCAAGGAAATGGACAGACATAGTAAAACCGAATATTTTTTAACCATCTTCTTAATTGTTCAATTTTCCAACTCTCGACTAATTCATATGTAAACAAAAATACAGAAAAAACTAAAGCTGTATTTTTTCTAAAAAAATTAAACTTCGAAGTAATAATTCTAAAATACTGCAAAACAACAGAGTTCTTCTAAGTCGTTAAAACTTCTGCCGCAATTAAATTCAGGTATTCTCTAGGCGTGTATGTAGTTATCTCTTTAAAATATCTGTTAAAGGATGATTTAGAATTAAAACCAGATTCATACGCCAATTCCAAAATAGTAATACTGCTATTTTTTTCTGATAAACTTTTAAGTTTTTCTTTTACATATTCGATTCTGTATTCATTTATGAAAGTATAAAAAGACTTATTTACAAAATGATTTAATGTCTCACTTATATGATATTTATTGACGTTCGTAAGTTTTGCAAGCTTATCAAGCGTGAGTTCGCTGTCCATATAGTACTGCTCCTTTTCCATTGCTTTTTCGAGTCTCAGCAGTATCTTAAACATTTCACTCTGGCTTAATATTTCTTTTCTCTTTTGAAGTACGGATATCTCTCTTTCTTCTCTCTGAATATTTTCAATCGGATCCAATACAAAATTACTTACACTGCTTGGCTCCATTTCAGTAGTAATCTCATCACCATTGTAATTTCCAGAAGATAAAAGCATTTCAGTTCCTGTTACTGCCCCATATTTATAATTTATTATTCTAATTGTAATGACAATAAGAAGAGTATAAATTATAGATCGGCACAAATAATTTGAAGAGTCGAAGAAAGAGTTGAAAATTACAAACAAGACTCCTAAAACCCCAACACATAAAAAAAGAGAAGCAAGCTGGACAACTAACTTTTTCTCCTGACTGTTTCTTGGCAGCTTATTCATCGCCAGGTAAATGATGCCGCATGAAAAAATAATATCCAGTGGAAGCAGTGTGTAAAGACTAATTGTATTGTACCAGTACAGCACTAAATAAGCTTTTGGCGATGTTACTGATAAAACACAAACAGTAGAAAAATAACCTATAGCACCGATAATAAACGGAATAAAAAGATACCATTTTGAAGCAGTTACGAATTCAGGACGGATTGTTTTTAAGGTATAGAGGTACAATAATGGAATGTAGCAGAACCCGATAAAGGTATTCATCATATTTAAAACCTGCTGATCCTCCACAAAAGTAAAAATGAAAAATTTTATAGAAAGATGCAGCCCAATGCATACTACGAGAGATATCAGCAAATCATCTGCATTTTTTCTGTACCTGCTTCTTAAAAGTAATACTGCGGCTAAAAGAGCCTGAAAAATTCCTATTGCAATAATGTATTTCATCTTAAAATCTTTGTGCTAAAGTACCATGAGGCTGTTAATTTAATGTTTATTAAATGCGAAATAATTGATTCATAACAATTTAATAACAAAAATTAAAACATTAAAAATGAACATCTTACAACCTAATCAAAAGATTGACACTTTCTAAAAGTAGTTCTAGTTCGACAAAGTCGTTTCCTAGTTTAAATCGAAGCAATCTTTGCAGAAAAACTACAAAACATGATACCTAAAATTATTTTAAAATCTTTGTTTAAAAAGGAAAAGATATTTAAAAAAATACTTTTCACTGCTGCACTAACAATTGGTTCTATCGTATCGAATAATGCACAGACCATAAAAGGAGTTGTTACAAGCGATGCAGGAACACTGCCTACAGCCAACATTTCTGGAAAAACATTTAATAACTCGGCAGTTTCAGATCTGCAGGGTGCTTTCACCCTTACAGCACCGACCGAAGGAGAAGCTGTTATTGAGATCAGCTATATTGGATTTGAAACAAAATCGATAACTGTAAATCTGGCAAAAGGAATAAATGATTTGGGGCTGATTCAAATGACACCAGACGGCTCAGCAGCACTAAAAGAAATTGTGGTAAAAGGAACAATGGCTCCTTCTCAGGCAAAAGCTTACAGCATCAAGAAAAATTCGCTTGCCATAATGGATGTAATGGCGGCCGATGCTATTGGTAAATTACCAGATCGTAATGCCGCCGAAGCGGTACAGCGTATGCAGGGTGTTGCCGTAGCACGTTATCATGGAGAGGCCGATCAGGCAACGGTCAGGGGAACTCCTTTTGCGTGGACTTCTACACTCTTTAACGGAAATCGTCTTCCGAGTTCTAATGTTATGGGAAATCGTTCATCAGTTTTAGATGCCGTTCCTTCAGAAATGATTCAATATGTTCAGGTTGCCAAAGCTGTTACCCCAGATATGGAAGGTGACGCTATTGGAGGATCCATCAATTTTATTACACGCACAGCTCCATCAAAACGTGTTTTGAATGTCAGCGCGGCCGGAGGTTACAATACATTCAGCGAAAATGGTACTTACAATGCTTCTGTAACTTACGGAGACCGATTCTTTAATAATAAATTGGGAGTAATTGTTTCTGGGGCAATCTGGAGCAGACAATGGGGATCTGATGAATTTGCTGCAACTTATAATACCGGTGCGACTGTTGTTGAACAGAAAAAATCTCTTAATACCGTTCTTTTTAAACGCTATATGGGAGAGCGTGAAACGAAAGGATTAAATGTAGGTGCTGAATATAAACTTACTCCATCTGATAAAATATTCTTCAGGGGGATGGCAAATAAATTTGATGACATTCGTCCTGTTTATGAATCTTATATTGATTATACTAATTCTCGTTTTCAATACAATTATAGATACTCGCACTACCAAACTGCTTTAAATGGTTTTGAAGTTGGTGGTGAACATCAAATGAGTGAAAAATTTAAAATAGACTGGAGCTACAGCAATCATAAATCAGAATATTACTTAGATACTCCTCCAACTTCAGGCAACAAAGGACTTCCTATTGCTACTTTCCGCCAGAAAATAACAGGCGGTTTCAATGATCTTTCCAGTGATGGAAAACGTTACTGGGGATTTGATTCTCCAAACGGAGTCGGCGGTACCGTAGATCACTTCGAAACTGGTATTGCAAATACAAACGAAGTGATGGATCCTTCAAAACTATTATTAAACCAACTTGTAATTGCGCAGCTTGATAACAGTGAGAGAGACCAGATCGGGCAAATTAATTTAAAAGTAGAAGCCAGTTCCAAAGTAAACCTGAAATTCGGTGCAAAATACCGTCATAAAGACAGAACAAACACTTACGGATCTAATTTTGTTTATCTGCCTGGAGCAGCTGTCGGAATTCCAAATTCGCCTGCTTTAGTGCCACTTTCAGCATTGCAGACTACTAATTTCCCTAACGGAAGCAAATTTTTTGGAAACATGAATGGTGATTTCAGCCAGTTCATCGTAAAACCATTGACTAAAGATCAGTTGTTTAATATGTACGGACAATCTTTCCAGACTGCTAACGGATTTATGGATTTTACATCCAAAACAAATGCAACTTCTTTTTATACAGGTGATGAAAATGTAATTGCAGGTTACGCAATGGCAGAAATCGATGCAACAGATAACCTAAAGATAGTTGGAGGTCTACGTAATGAGTATACTGCTATGACTTTAAACGGAACTAAAGCTACTACTGAAGGAACTCCTGCAGTAATAACGCTGAGTCCGTCTGTGGTCGAGAATAATTATAATTCGTTTCTTCCAATGCTTCATTTAAAATATAAATTAAGCGACAAATCAAATCTTCGTGCCGCATACACCCGCACATTTGTCCGTCCGAATTTTGGAGACATGACACCTGGAAGTTCCACAAATACAACAGCTTCTCCTATGACTATTACACAAGGAAATCCTGATCTAAAGCCAACATTCAGTAATAATTTTGACGTAATGGGAGAATACTATTTTGATAATGTGGGAATTCTTTCAGGAGGTGTATTTTACAAAAATATTACAGATGTGGTATTTACAGATGTAAGTATGCAGAACATTGACGGAAATGATTATTTGATTACTCAGGCAAAAAACCTAAACAAAGCATCTTTAGTAGGATTTGAAGCTGGAATTAATAAAAGGTTTGATTTCCTTAATGGATTCTGGAGCGGTTTCGGAGTAGAATTTAATTACACTTATTTAGACTCAAAAACCGATGTGCCGCGTGTTAACGGAACAAATACTTTCAATGACAAAACAAGTCTTCCTAACCAGTCTAAGAATCTTTTCAATGCTATTTTATTTTATGAAAGAAATGGCGTAATGGTTCGTCTTGCAGGCAATTACCGCGGCAATTCTGTAGAAACCATAAATCAGCAATTAGGTCCTGATTATTACATCTGGTCCGATTCTAATTTCACAATTGATGCTTCTGCAACTGTCAATATCAATAAAAAACTTAAAGTATTTATTGAGTTAAACAACCTTAGTGATTCACCAGTAAAAATGTATATGGGGAATGATAAACGCCGTGTTACTTCGCAGGAATGGTACGGAAGCCGAGGACAGGCAGGTCTGCGTTATGACATATTTTAAAAACAAATAAATTAATCAATATAAAAATGAAAAAGACAATTATTATAGCTGCAATTTTAGTACAGACATTAGCAAATGCTCAGCTTACTGACAGTATTAAAAGACTCGTTCCTGTAAAAGGTGCATTAAATTTTAGAGATGTAGGCGGATACAAAACTACAGATGGAAAAGAAGTTGTTTGGGAAAAAGTATTTAGAAGTGCTGGAATTGATAAATTGACAAATGAAGATCTAGCGCTTTTGGATAAAAAGAAAATCCATACAGTAGTTGACTTCAGAGGCGTTGCAGAATCTAAAGCAGCTCCAGACCGTTTACCTCAAAATACAGATTACACTTTAAGCCCAGCAGGAAGTGACAGTATTCCAAATCCTGCTCAAATGGTTAAACTTTTAAAAGAAGGAGGTTTTCTTGAAAAATTTTATGGGATTGATGCTGTGAAATACAGCGGAGACAGGTTCCGTCCGTTATTTGTAAAATTATTAACTGCTGATAAAAAAGAAGCCGTAATGTACCACTGCACCGGCGGACGTGATCGTACCGGTATGGCAACTGCCTTATTTTTGTATGTTTTAAACGTTCCTGAGAAAACCATCGAAGAAGATTATATGGCATCTAATGTATATCTTAAGAAAATGAACAACGGAATGATGGCTCCGCTTGCAAAAATGAGCGGTTTGACTGAAGCACAGGTAGAAAATGAAATGGCATTAAAACCAGAACTTATCCGTTCGTTTTTTGGAGGCATTAAAACGCAATACGGAAGTATAGAAAACTTTTTACAGCAGGAAATGGGAATCGGACCTAAGGAAATAAACATTCTAAGAAAAAAATATACTAAATAATAATTTCAGGTTGTTGTTTTTAAAAGCGATTGATTTTTCAATCGCTTTTTTGCTTGTATATTTTTTGCCGCAAAAATTCAGGTAGTTTTTAGAGATATTTTACTAGTCTCTTTTTTTAAGACAAGCTCTTGTTCGAGCATTTGAAACCCGTCTTACCCTTCTTGTTGATTTTGTAAATCAGCTTCTGGATTACCATAAGCCATATAGTGGTAAAAGCCATTGTCAAGGTAATTACTGCTAAGGTAATCTGGTACATAAAAGGACCTATCAAACCTAGTGAGGAAGCGGTCGTTATTAATACGAAACTAAACTCTCCTATCTGAGATAATAATGCGCCTGCGTATATACTATCACGCCAAGAATTTTTTGTAACCCTAAAGAGAACCGCGTTAATGACGCTATTGCTGAAAAGCACCGCGATTGAAATCAGCAGTATGGTTAAAGTATGCTGCGAAAAGAATTTAATATCCAACTGCAGTCCGACGGCTACAAAAAAGAAAGCCATAAAGAAGACCCTGAACGGCATAAGGGATTTATCGAGCCAATGAGTCGCTTTATCATGACCAATTAAAATTCCTGCTGCAAAAGCCCCAAAAGCGGTTGATAAACCGAGCGCTCCAGTTATCCAGGCCATTCCAAAACACAAGCTGAAACCTATGAAAACCTGCAGTTCGTGGTCTGCCGCAATTTCGCTGCTCATGGGAAGTTTCAGTGGTTTCTGCCCCACTGCACGTTTTAAAAATAGCAGCATAAGCAGTCCAGCAGCGCACACTTTAATCAGCTGGGTCTGCGAGATATGATTTCCTGACATAAAATTTAGGATCAGCATCATTGGAATAACCAATATATCCTGCAGCAAAAGCACACCTCCTGTAATCACTCCCAGACGACTGTTAATTTCTCCCGTTCTGGCCAGATATTGAAATACTATAGCAGAGCTGCTTATGCTTATAATAAAAGCCATCAAAACTGTAGTTGTCATTTTCCATCCTGCATAAGCCCCAATGGTATGCATAAAGAAAAAACTCAGCAGCAGATGCACAAAAGCGATTAAAAGCGGTTTATGAATATTTCGTTTCAGATTTTGAATATCAATCTCACGGCCAATGGAGAACATGAGCAGTACAATTCCGATTTCACCTATTTCTGCAATCACTCCTGGATGGTCAATAATATTGAGAGCCTGAGGCCCTAAAAATGTTCCAGCGACTATATAAGCGATAAAATATGGCTGTTTTAAACCGCGAAGAAGCAAGATAAGCAGTAAAATAACAAAGGACAGCACAGCTATCCCAGAGAATAATTGTGATAACATGTGGAAATGATTATAAAGAAAGCTGCCGGAGGCAGCTTTCTAACTGTGTTGTTTAACTTAAGAAATATCAATCAGACGGGGAGATTTTTCTTTGGCTTGTTCGAGCTTTGGAATAGACAGCAGTAAAATTCCGTTTTCGTAACGAGCACTGATTTTATCTTCGTCCACTACATTTTTAGGCAGGGTAAAGCTTCGCTGGAAGGACTGATAACTAAATTCCCTGCGAGTAAAATTTTCTTCCTGGGTATTATGCTCATTTTGTTTTACCGAAGAAATAGTGAGCTGCCCATTGTCAAGAGTAACCTTAAAGTCCTTTTTGTCCATTCCCGGTGCGGCGACTTGGACTTCGTAATTCTCATCTGTTTCCTTAATATTCACAGACGGCAGTGTAGTGCTTGTTGCTGAAAAATTGTTGTTTTCCCAATTGAAAAGATCACGGCCAAAAAAATCATCAAAAAACAAGCGTTGAAAAGCCGGTATACGGCCTGCATCTCTTTTAATAAGATTCATAACATTAATTTTTAAAATTGTTAGACAATAAAAATTTGAACGTGCACACCAGCGTGCACAAGAAAAAAAACAAATTATGTGCCAGTGGAAAAAAATGACATTTTTTCATATATTATGATGAAAAAATGTCACTAATCAAGGTTTCTAAGTTCGTTTGTCGAACTGTCAGTTTAGGCAGAATATAACGTCTTGAAGGAGTAGTTGAAATCGAAGAGCAAAGATTCAGTTCAGGATTTCATTAGAGAAATGGCAATGAATTTCGTAATTAACTCGCCATATTAGAATGCGGCTAGCTGCTAATATCTGTTTTTCTTACAGCAAGCTCTGTTGGCGACTGTCCGAATTGTTTTTTAAAGGCATACGAGAAGTGTGATAAGTTTTCAAAACCAACTTCGTAAAAAACGTCAATAGGTTTTCTATGCTTTTCGGTCAGCTGGTAATGGGCAAGTTCCAGCCGTTTCATTGTCAGCCACTTTTGTGGTGTGGTATCAAATGCCTTTTTAAAATCCCGCTTAAAAGTAGTCAAACTGCGTCCAGTCAAATAAGCAAATTTTTCTATTGGCATATTGAACATATAATTTCTTTGCATAAACGCTGAAATATTGATTTTGTGCGGTTCTGAAAAATCGGACAAAATAGTATCAATATCTCTATTTACAGAACGTAAAATAGTAATAGCTTCCTGAATTTTCAATGTCGACAGGTCTTGTGGCAGCTTGTAATCCAAGTTAAAATAGGGTAGCATTGAAGCGAAAAAACTGTCCAGCAAAGGATCTTTGGGGAACGGAATAATGTTATCAGTTTTGGAAGCCAGAAAGGTTTCCATATTTTTATGCTCGTAGAAATCTCTCAAAACATCGTGGGTAAGTTTTACGATAATTGCTTTGTAAGGCAGACCGTCTTTTTCAGATTTTATAAGTGAAGCCAGCCTGTTTCGTGGAAACAGAAATGTTTCACCTGCTCCCAAAACATACGTTCTATTGGATTGGACTACTTTTAACTCGCCCGACAAAACCCGAACAACAGAATGTTCTTCAGCTATCATTTCGGTATTGTGATGAACTGCTTCGCTGCAAGTAAAAACAATTTCAGCATGGTTATTTATCTGTCTTGTTGCCATAATGCAAATGTAAAAAAAGAAATAAGGCTCAACTATGTAAGCCTTATTTCTTTCAATTATATTAAATGTCAAATTTTACACCAGTCAATTCTTCACTTATAGTCCAGAGTCTTTGGGCAGCCTGGTCTTCCACTGCAAATGGTGCAACCCCAGCTATTCCAGCAGGACTTTTTCTGCCAGCTTCACTATCGTAGAAACCAGGGTTGTAGTCTGCAATTTCAACATTTTCTAGATATACACCTCCAATATTTTGAAGTTTAGGACTCGTAGCTGCCCAAACGGTTGTGGCAGCTCCTTGTTCTTTGGTTTTTTGTATTTTTTTCATTTCTGCTTCGGCTTCAATGTTTGGTGTTCCGTCTGGATGCAGTGCACCTATTGCAACAAAATCTTCAAAAGTTAAATATCTGCTCAAATTCGTCTCTAGAATTAAACCAGGGTGTAAGCTATAAGCACGAACACCAAACTGCTGTGCTCTTTTATCCAGTTCTACCGCAAAAAGCACGTTTGCTGTTTTGGCTTGCCCGTAAGCTTCAAATTTGTCGTATTTCCTAACATTGTAATTTACATCTTCAAAAAGAACTGGCGAAAAGTGATGCCCTGAGGATGAAACATTTACCACCCTTGCTCCATTTGCTTTTTTCAAGGCGTCCCACAGCTTCGCAGTCAAATGAAAATGCCCTAAATGATTGGTAGAAAATTGTCCTTCGTAACCACGCTGATCACGCTGCAAAGGCGTCCACATAATACCTGCATTGTTTATAAGCATATGCAGCGGTCTGCCCGAAGCTAAAAAATTTTCAGCGAATGCATCAATAGAATCTGGGTCTGTTAGATTTAATATTTCTACTTCTACATTCAAAATTCCTTGCAGATTTTTCTTTGCTTTTTCCGTATCTCTTGCTGGAACGATAACTGTTGCCCCTGCCGAAGTCAGTGTTTTGGTGATCTCTAATCCAAGTCCACCGTCACCACCTGTAACAATTGCGGTTTTACCTGTAAGATCGATTCCTTGGATAACATCTGTTGTTGTTGATGCTTTGTTGAAGCCTGAACCTATCGGTTTTTGTAAAGCTCCGTTGTAATTATTTTGTCCCATTTTTTTAAAAATTTTATTAGAACAAAAATAAAAAGCATTTATCCCGCAAACTTTGTTTAAAAGTCCTATTTACTTTGTTTATAGGGTCGGTTGTTGTTAATGTGCTTACACCTCTCTCCTTATTATAAAGGAAGCTTTCCAAACTGAAATATTATACGTCTGAGATCAATTGTCCTCAGATGAAAATGCATCAGCTTTCGGATCATAAAGCATTGCCGTACACAAACAGTTTTTTCTGTCTTTACTGAGCAATATTGGGCAATTCACGCAAGTCTTGCAATTTTCCCAAAAAAGATCGTCACTTGTAAGTTCCGAGAATGTAACCGGTTCAAAACCTAGTTCATGGTTCATTTTCATTACGGCAAGACCAGAAGTCAAACTGAATATACGAGCAGTTGGATACTTCTCACGGCTCAGCTCAAAAATAGTTTTCTTAATCCTTTTTGCAAGTCCAGTATGTCTGAATTCAGGTGCTACAATTAATCCTGAATTAGAAACATATTTTCCGTTCTCCCATGCAGAAATAAAAGAAAAACCTGCCCACCTGCCATCTGATGCAAAAGCGATGACAGCTTCTCCTTTTTTCATTTTTGCTTCAAGCATTTCTGGAGAGCGCTGAGAAATACCTGTTCCACGTGCGATAGCCGATGATAATGTTACCTCACAGATTTGCTTGATCCAAAAAGTATGAACAGATCTGGCTTTCTCAATAATAAATTCAACTGGTTCCAAAACATCCGCGGCAGTTGAAGGGATTGTTTTAGTGTAAAATGAGCTGGAAAATAAAGCACTTTTACTAGGCAGCTGTATTTTAGGATCTATAATAGGGTTTATAATTTTCATAATAATCTAGTTTACAATATTTTAGAGATTAACAAAACAGTAATAAAGAAAACTATGGTGAACACCATTAAATTTATTACCCTTCCTTTATTGTGTGTAGATTTATTTGTTATGTATTGTTTCGTAATCTCTTTACTTCTAGTCTTATTTGTTTTCATATATCTATATTGTTAAAGTTGCAGCAAAAGTTTTAGAACCTACAAATCAATTCGATTCTATCAAGTTTAAAACAACTGTAATTTTTCTGAAAGCTAAAAAACAAAGGGTATGCCAAGAAAAACAAATATTTGCAAGTAATTAATTATCAAGATAATAAATAACAAAATAGTAATTACACTATTCAAATTATTATCAAAATGATAAGATAATAATCAAAATGAGAGGCACACTAAGCTTATAATATTAAATTTCTTAACCCATAAGACATCCCAAAAGTTTATGACCAAAGAACTTTCAATTACTTTTTGGATAAAAAAAAACTGCCAGCATAAATACTGGCAGTTTTAATTTGTAATTATAAAGTGTCTTTAAGAACAGCACTAAAATGAGCTTCAAGATCCTGCTGTTCTATTCAAGGCTGAATTAACACTTATAATATCTGTTTCTAATTTCATCATAACACAGATTAGGATACTGATAACCTCCCATAGTCTGTTTTAACTGTTTTTCAGTTAGTTTTTGCACATCACTCGGTAGAAATTTTTTAACTTCTTTGTCTTTTGGTTTTTTGTTAAACATAACTTATAGTTTTAAAGTGATTATTATTCCAATCATTTAAAGACACTTGGAATTTATGTCTGTTTTAGCGCAGTTTTTTTACTGCTTAAATATCTTTGAATTAACTGTGCAAGGTCATGATTAAGTTCTGGTATCCACAAAACCAAAATTATACTTACAAATATGATTTATTTTTACGATAATTACTTACTTTTAGCTTCTTTTTTTTAAATTTTAACATAATTACTGATTTTATAACAAGGAGTATCTAAAAATATTCATGAAACAATGAACCCATGAAATGTTTGACCAATATGCTTTAGATTATTCTTATTTATAAATTGCGATTATTTTTAAAACAATATAACTGGTCAGGAGTCCGTTTAAAAGTGTTAAAATGCCGTCTTGCTGCTCCTGTGTGTCGTAATCAAAATGAACCAGCATTTCTGCAATAAACTCAGAATACAGGATTCCCGGTTCTATTGCGCCTAATGCAATTTGATCTAAATCATCCAGCTGGTATTTTCCAGGAGCAGCATTATGCTCCTTTATTTCCAGAAAAGAGACTTCTTCATCATTGAGCTCAGAGACTGTCTGTTCAAGGCCGTCTAACAGCGCGATATTAAAATCTTCCTTTTTCCCAAGCAGGCTTTTCAGATAACCTGACAGACCTTCTGTATAAAGGTCTCTTTTCAGCAGATAATGCTCAGCAGAAAACTTTTTACTTTTGAGCTCATGATCAAACATAGAAATCAGTTCTGCTGCCATTTCTGGTGTCAAAAATTCAATTTCATTCTGCTCGCCTTCCGCCTCATTGATCATTACGGCCCATTTTGAATAATACTGTGGATAATTTTTCATTACATAGACTTCCATAGCTTTACATACGGCAGGATTTTTTTTATAGGCTCCCAGTAAATGTAAATACTTTTTATCGGGAACATCCTGAAATTCAGCAAAACCAGAATAGTAGCCGTCATTGTACAATTCACTAAACAAAAAATCAATTTTTGCCTCCCTCTTCTGAGCATACTGATAAAACAGCACCTGCTCAAAAAATAGATTAAAATTAAGGCAGTTAATTTTGGACCAGGCTTTTCTGTTTTTATCTAAAAAATCAATGCTGATTCTGGCGTACTCTTTAAAAAAATCAATATCATTTCCCCCTGTAACCCCCATGTTACATCCAAAATTATCGGGACGCTTGTGATAGCTCTCCATTTCACCGGACATGTAGAGAAGTTCGGGTGAAATTTCATTCCACATTTTAGCATAGTTACTAGCAGTAATTTCTAAATTCTGAGTGAGTACAGCCGCATCCCGAAATTTTTCATTCAAAGATTCCCAAACAAAAACATCTCCGTCAATGTGCAGAAACGGTTCGGTCTGCATCTGGTATACTTTAATTTTAGAAACAGCCCAGAGATCACTGTGATAATCATTTAAATCATCTAAAACGACATGAACTTTGGTATACGGAAGCTGAAGTTTTGTAATTAAGATATCATATCCGAAACGATCTGTGTACAATTCAACATCTTTATGAAATTTCACCAATTGGTGACAGCTTAAAATCCAGCTCAGCCAATTGTATTTATAGGAAAACCAGCCATAATTACTTTTTATATCAGTTGAATTACCGGTCCAAAAACTTTGTATTATCTTCATTTAAATGGAGCTGAGCTTATCTTTTTAAATTAAAATGCCAATTATTCCCGATTCTTGATTCATACTGTATCCTATAAAAATGCCTTAAACATCATTTTTCAAATTTGAATCAGTATAATACCACTTGCAATATAACTTAATTATTTGTAAGTTTTTTACGGTATTCCGTATTATCAAGAGATTCGACTCTCAGCCGTTCAAAACATTATATCCAACTGGAGTCCAAAAAAATAAAAAATGGATGATGTAGCTGACAACACTAATACAGCCAGCAGAAGTAGATGGGAGCAGGATATCTTAACAGTATGAAAGAGGCCTTGAAAACACAGGATTTTAATAAACAGTACAATCATCAATATCCCTTTTCAAAACCTCTGCTTTTAAATTTAATTTCTCGATCTAATTCTTTATTTGAATCGCTTCCTATTGTTCAACATGTATTTTTTTGTAAAAACAGACTAAAAGCCAGAAATTAAATAGTGTTAAAATCACATTTTATTTATTTTTTAACTTTTATAATGAAAGAAAATTTCTTAACTTAACATAATAATTGATCGACTAACGGTTAAAAAAACCGATGTATTACCTAAATTTATTAAAAAACAAATGCATGGCTTTTTACCATCGATCAATAAAATTTTACTATTTATTAATAATTAAAAACAAATTACAAATTTAAAAATCATCGCTAGGGAGAAAAAACTACTTATCACAATCTATTTTGTATTTATTTTGTATTTCTAGTTTCAGAATATTCATTCTGTGCATCTTTTCTATTGATGATATTTTAAAATTTTTAGAGAACCAAGGTATCAGCGTATATCTCTTTATTAAACATTTAAATTATCGTATTATGAAAAAACTTTTCTTATCATCTGTCCTGCTTTTTCCTATTAATTCGATTCTCTTATCTAATCCTATTGCTGTCAGCCCTTATCAAATCTTTGAAGCTGTAGGCTTTACAAAATCCATTAGCCCACTTGAAACAGAAAGACACAGGGTGTGGATTAATCTAACAAATCCCAACGGTTTATTTAAACAAATTCTTATCGGATATGTAAAAGGAGCCACCAACGGATGGGATCTCAATTATGACGCTGTCTCATTGGATGCTAACAAGTTCGCCGATTTTTACAGTATCAATGAGGATAAAAAACTCGTTATTCAAGGACGTGCGCTGCCATTCGATTTAGCCGATACAGTGCCTCTTGGTTACAGATCCAGTATTGTTGGAGATTTGACTATTGCCATTGATCGCGCTGATGGCGATTTATTAAACTACAATATTTATTTACATGATAAAGAAACTGGTACTGTTCATAATTTGAAAAGTGGCGGTTATACATTCTCCTCTCCTACAGGTGTTTTTACAGATCGTTTCTTTATAAGTTATGGTACTGATAAAAACTTAGGAATAGATGATTTTAAAAATGTTCCACAGAAATTAAATGTTGCATCGAAGGATAAAACCATCAGGTTAAAATCTGACAAGACAGGATTAAATGAGGTTTCTGTTTTCGACATAGCAGGAAAACTGCTTTACAATAAACAAAATATCGGGGAGTCAGAATTAGAGATTTCCAGCATTCAATCAGGGCCTCAAATTTTATTAGTTAAAACAACATTAGATGATGGCCACATTATAACTAAGAAGGTACTTTTCTAGTTTGAAAAAAGCACAAAAAAAATTAAAGCCAGCGGATACGATCAAGTTTCCGCTGGCTTTTTTTATGTAATTTTAAGAACATTTGTTGTTTATATTTCAAAAGATACTAATAGAGTAAAAATATTCATTTATCTATTTTTTACTTTTTAATTGATATAAAACAGAACTGTGCGGTTTTAAATCTGTTCCTATTTCTTTTGAAATTATTTTTGATTTTTCGCCTGTCCACATATTTAAAACCTCCACAGAACCTGAAATTCCAAGATCTGAAAGGTTTACAGTTACTTTTTTTGAAACTGTATCTGAGATATTAAACAAAGCCAGATAAATACTTCCATCTTTTGCATTTTTTGAAGTCACGGCAATCTTTCCCTCTTTCTGTAAAAGTTGTTTTACTGCTGTACTTTCGTTATGCATTTTCACGACCTCATTATTTGTCAATAAAGAGAGCGTAAAGGCATCGTTGCTAGGTAAGTCTCCCCCAAAGAACAATGGTGATTTAAAAATGTTGAAAAATGTAATCAACGTATATTGTTCGTCTTTTGTTAAACGCGTCATTCTTTCTTCGCCACGCTCTCCTCTAATCGAAATACGTCCTAACGGAATCATATCGCAGTCTGGCCATGTTCCCGGTGCAATGTATGGATACCATTTTTGTGCTACATCCATCAAATGTGTGATATGCGGCCATGTGTCCCAAACATCATCCACCATACGCCACATATTGGCATGTGTAGTTACATGTGGTGCAGCAGAAATTGGTGTTTCTCCAGGTGAAGTGCTCAAGACTATTTTACGTCCGCAATTGTCGATTGCATTTCTTATTAAGTTGATTTCTCCTTCGTGATAAGGTCTTGATAAATCATCGATTTTAATGAAATCTACTCCCCATTGTGCATATAATTCGAAGATAGAATTATAATATTCCTGAGCTCCGGGTTTATCTGCCACAACAGTATAATTATCTCTTAACCATTCACATTGTAATGCCGTAGAATAAATCTGGTCTGCTGTGATTCCGTTGGTTCCTTTTACTGGGAGTTTATCTTCAACTGCTTTCTTCGGAATTCCACGCATTATATGAATTCCGAATTTTAATCCTTTTTTATGGATATAATCGGCTAAAGGCTTAAAACCTTGTCCATCTTTCGCGGAAGGAAATCGGTTAACGGCTGGAAGATATCTGCCGTACTGATCGATTACATATCGCGGGTTTGTCTGATTATAACCTCCTGCTTTATCATTTTCAACAAACCATCGAATATCAACAACAATATATTCCCATCCAAATTTCTTGAGCTCTTTTGCCATGTAATCGGCATTGGCTTTTACTTCGTGTTCTTCAACTGTTGGGCCATAGCAATCCCAGCTGTTCCACCCCATTGGCGGTGTCTGAGCCCATTGTTTGAATTCTTCTTTTTGAAAGGTTTTATTTTGACAATTCGATGAGATCGAATACATAATAATTCCTAATACCAACACAACTGTGTTTTTTATCTTCATCTTAATTTGAATTAATTTGAATACTATTTTTCTATTTAACGTTTATGGTTACTTCATCAGGTTTTAACCACTGGCTCGTAAATTTAATTTTGATAGGTTGTGCTTCTCCATTTGCCTGAATGTAAGCTGCAATGTGTCCATGAAAAACTCGCTGTACATTATCTGTGTAATCTGTCATATCGCTGTTGTTTCCTGCTTCAAGTCCTAATAAAGTTCCGGGTCCGCTTATTGTACATGTCACTTCATTGTCTGAAAGCATAACTGGAAGACCGTTTTGATCTTTAACCTGAACCATAATTTTAGCTACTCCTTTGTCTCTGCTGATGGTAATATCCTTATTGTCAATAACTAATTCAACTGGCTGGTTTGTTGTTTTAATTGCATAATGAGTTACTTCTTTATCGCTTTTATCTAAACCAACTACTTCTAATTTTCCTGAAACAAACGGAATATCCCAATATATTATTCCCGTTTTTTCATCGTACGATTTGGTATCGCCTACTACTTTTCCATTTAATTCTAAACGTGCTTTTGCCGCATTGGTATAACAAACCACGCGAATTTTTTGTCCAGTTTCGTAATTCCAGATTGCCCAAGCATCTTTAGAAATATCTTTTTCATTTGTCAGCGGATACGTTCCTAAATAAGCCATTGGTTTATCTGACCACAATGACTGGCGGAAATATCCTCTTGGTTTGATTACGCCCGCAAAATCAACTAAACCAGAATAAAATCCTCTCGAGGGCCATCTTCCAGATTCTCCTAGATAATCAATTCCTGTCCAGAGAAACTGCCCGAAAATATGTTTGTTATTTTTTACAGCAAGCCAAGGCTCTATATTATGCGTATTTTCACTTCCATAAATCACTCTTCGAGGGTATTTTTTGTGATCTTCTAGATATTTACTTTCTGTATAATTGTATCCTGTAATATCTAAAGCACCTGGATATTCTGTTTCGTTAGACATTGCAACACCCGCCAAACCAGCCGTTGCAGGACGAGATTTGTCGTATTTTTTAACCGCTGCAACCAAGCGTTTGGCAATAGCCCCTAGTCGCATGGCATCTGGTGCATCTTTTTTGTAACCACCATACGCAGCCTGTCCAAAACCATTGGTTCCTTTATCTAAAACTGGATGCGAATACGGATCGTTTGGATAATCTACTTCATTGCCAATACTCCACGCAAATACGGAAAGATGATTTCTATCACGACGGACAAAATCTTCTAAATCTCTTTCTGCCCAATTGGCAAAAATATCAAATGAACCTTCAAATCCTGGCGTTCCATAATTCCAGCCTTGTAACCATTTGCGTTTTGGAAATTCCCATTCGTCATAAGCTTCGTTTAAAACCAATAATCCTAATTCGTCACAAAGCTCATAAAAATCTGGTGCCTGCGGATTATGACTTGTACGAATCGCATTTACTCCAATTTCTTTCAGGGTTTTCAATCTGGTCTTCCAAACTTCTCTAGGAACGGCAGAACCTAGAACTCCAGCATCGTGGTGTAAACAAACGCCTTTCATTTTCATCCATTTTCCGTTAAGGGCAAAACCGTTATTAGGATCGAATGTAAAAGTTCTAAAACCTGTTTGTGTTACTGTTTTGTCAATTTCTTTTCCATTTTGTAAAACTGTAGTTTTGAGTTCGTATAAATTCGGATTATCTAAATCCCATAATTGTGGATTTTTTACGTTTATTTTAGCAGCTATTTTTCCTTTCTGATTTGCTGCAACTTCAACTTTAGAAGAAGATTTTGCTACTAATTTTCTATCCTGCGAAAAAAGTTCATTTATAATTGTAAGGCTAGTTTTTTCTTTTGAGCTATTTTCGACTTCAACCTCAACATTTAATATTCCATTTCCTTTTTTTACTTCTGGATAAGCGTAAACTCCCCATTGTGCAATATGTACTGGATTTGCATAAACTAACCAGACATTTCTATAAATTCCAGAACCGCTGTACCATCTTGAATCAGCACTTTGACTGTGGTCTACACGAACAGAAATGATATTTTCACTGCCATATTTTACAAATCCAGTAGCGTCATAAGCAAACGATATATAACCATTTGGACGCTTTCCTAATGAATGTCCATTAATAAAAACTTCACTTCTATTGTAAACCCCTTCAAAATATAAATAGACTTTTTCGCCCGATTTACTTTGGGGAATAGTTATAGATTTTCTATACCAGGCAATTCCTCCCGGCAGATAACCTGTACAGCTTGCAAGAGTCGGACTCAGCTGTCCTTTTACGCTCCAGTCATGCGGCACATTTACCTGCTGCCATTTACTGTCGTCAAATGAAACGTTTTTGGCATCAGAAATATCTTGAAGATTAAATTTCCAGTTGTCATTGATTTTGTTCGAATCTCCAAACGAAATCTGGCTGATTGCCGAAAAACAGGAGAAGAGAAATATGGGTAATAAGATCTTATTTGTATACATTATCTTTAGCTTTAATATATTTTTTAATTGACTGGTTTTATGGTATAAGATGTTCCCTTTTTAGTTTCAAATACTGCGGTGTAACCAATAGACGATTTCTCGCTTTTGATATTAAGTTTTTCAATGACGAATGGTTCTCCTGCTCTTACAGCACAAATGCCTCCCTTATTAGATACAATTTTGGCCTGGCTCATTTTGCCATCATTCCATTTAATATCTACAGTGAAATTACCTTTTGCTGTAATCCCTTTTATTGCTCCATCTGTCCACGAATCTGGTAAAGCGGGAAGCAGATGTATTTCTTTGTTCTGGCTTTGCATGAGCATTTCTATTACACCAGCTGTTCCTGCAAAATTCCCATCGATTTGAAAAGGTGGATGAGCATCGAAAAGATTTGGATAACACCCGCCATGTCGGCTATACTCGGTATTGTTTTCTTTTGTTAATCTTAATTGGTTTTTAAATAATCTATAAGCGTGATTCCCATCTAAAAGTCTCGCCCACATATTTACTTTCCATGCCAGACTCCAGCCCGTACCATCGTCGCCGCGCAATTCTAATGTTTTCTTTGCTGCCGCAGCCAAATCTGGTGTTTTTAGTGGCGCTATTAAATTTGCAGGATGTAAAGCATAAAGATGTGATGTATGCCTGTGATGCGGATCTTCTTCTTCAAAATCTTTATACCATTCTAAAAGTTGTCCTTTATTTCCAATTTGAAAAGGAAGTAATTGATCTGAAGCTTTGTTAACTTTTTGCCTGAATTCTAAATCGGTGCCTAGGACTTTAGATGCTTCTACGGTATTTTCAAATAAATCTTTTATGATTCCGATATCCATGGTAGAAGCTGTCGTTACAGTTCCTTGCTTTTTTCCATCATAAAAATATTTGTTTTCTGGCGATGTCGAAGGCATCGTTACCAGATAGCCGTCTTTGTTTTTTTGAAGCCAGTCTAAACTAAATTCTGCTGCTCCTTTTATAATTGGATAAACTTTTTTCAAGTATTCTTTATCACCTGTATATTCATAATGTTCCCATAAATGCCTGCTCAGCCAGTTGGCTCCCATATACCAGTTGGCCCACATAGGATCTCCTTTTCCAAAATCACCTACAGGATTGGTCATTGCCCATATATCTGAATTATGATGCAGTACCCACCCATTGGCATGATAATAACTTTTGGCTGTTTCTGTTCCTGTTACCGAAACATTTTTAATGAACTCGTCAAGCGGAAAAAACAATTCAGACAAACTTCCCGATTCAACAGGCCAATAATTCATTTGCAAATTAATATTTGTCGTATAATTACTGCTCCAAGGTGCGCGAAGTTTGTTATTCCAGATTCCCTGAAGGTTGGCCGGCACATTGTGTGTACGCGAGCAAGAAATTAACAAATAACGCCCAAACTGAAAAAATAAAGCTTCAAGACCAGCATCTTTTTCGCCTTTTGCATATTGCTCTAATCTTGTATCAGTCGGCAGATTCGATTTATCGGTTTCTTTTTCATTAAGCTTTAAAGAAACTCTATTAAAAAAATGCTGAAAATCTGCAACGTGATCTTTTAGTAAATTATCATATTTCTTTGTTACAGCTTTTTTAATTGGATTTTCTGCGAATTTATGTTCATCTTTTCCCTCGCTGTCTGGACATTTATCAAAGCCATTAAAACTGGTTGCTGCCGAAACGAAAAGTAGTATTTCAGATGCATTTTTAATTACTAATTTATTTCCATCAGAATTCATTACACCGTCTTTTATTACGGGTTTAATAATCAATTCAAAACGCATTCCTCTACAGCCAGATGCATCTTCATAAACGATTGGTTCTTTGTTATAATCAATATAATTCGGATCTGCATGCGAAGGTGCTTTGCCTTTTAAAACCACTGACTGATTTTGTACTGTTTTTTGATTTCTTAAAAGACTTGAAGCATCAATTGTTACTGAAAGTTTCTTCAACTGATCTGCCGAAAGTTTAATTACAATGCATTGCGCTGGTGCAGAAGCAAATATTTCTCTTTTGTAATTTACACCGTTTATATTAAAACTGGTAGATGCTAATCCCGTTTGTAAATCCAAACTTCTATTATAAGATGCTGCTTTTTGTCCGTCAAAATCCTGTGTCAAAATAAGATCTCCCAAGGGCATAAAACTTTCGCTGTATGCCCCCTGCATGTTTTTAGTCAAAGCATAGGCTTTTTCAAAATCTTCATTTGTTAGTGCTTCTCTAATTAGAGCCAGATTCTTAAAAGCATCTGGATTTACATTTTTCTGCACAGGTCCGCCGCTCCACAAAGTTGCTTCGTTCAACTGAATTAATTCAGAATCTATTCTTCCAAAAACCATTGCGCCGAGTGTTCCGTTTCCAATTGGCAGAGCTTCTGTCCATTCAACAGCGGGCTGATTGTATTGGAGTTTTAAATCTTGGGCATAACCCCCAAAATGGAACAAAAACAAAAGCAAAAAACTTTTTCTTAAAAGATTGTAAAGCATCATTTTTAAATTTTTAATTAAATAGTTTTCAGTTTTAAAACCGTTACCGAATACGCAGGAAGATTCAATTGCTGTTTCCCTTTTGCAATTTTATATTCGCCTGTTTTCGGACTTATTTTTTTCGGATCTGCAAACGTATTTTCATCCTGAACATTCGGACTTACAAGTGTAATCATACTTCCTTTTGAACCTAATTTTACTCCTTTCAAATCAATCGAAACCTCTTGATTTGATGCCGATGTATTAACCAATTTCACAATTATTTCTTTTGTATTGGCATCTTTTACTGCAGATGCGTATAAATTGTTTTGCCCGGTTAATGGTTTATCGTCTTTAGTAATACTCAATAAATCTGTTCCTTTATTGGTTGAAAACAATTGCTGTACATAATAATTGGCGGAACCATAAGATTGTAGATTATTAAACCAAATCATATCTGGAGTCCATTGCCAAGCATCTTCGTGAGCCATTAAAGGGGCATAAGATGTTAGATGAACTACTTCTGCATTTCTTTCCAGTCCGGTCATAAAAGCAGCTTCAGAAAAAGCACATTCCCAATTATTCCTGTTATTCGGATTGGCTCCTGAAATACTTTGAGCAGCATATTCTCCAGCAAATATTTTGGGACCTTTTCTGTCATAATTATCATAACGCCCGGCATTTTCTCTAAACCATTGCGGACTTTTATAATAATGCTCATCTACAAGTTCTGCATTAAGTTTTTTAAGTTCTTCCATAGCAAAATCAAAATGTTCACCGTCTGGAGAAGGACCACTTCCAGATACAATAATGATGTTTGGGTATTTTGCTTTTATTGCTTTCTCAAAAACTTTATATCTTTCAATATAATCGGGTCCCCATTGTTCGTTTCCAACTCCAATATATTTTAGATTAAATGGCTTTGGATGCCCCATATCCGAGCGGATTTTCCCCCAAGTAGTTGTGACAGCACCATTGGCAAATTCAATTAAATCTAAAGCATCCTGTACATAAGGGTCAAGTTCGTTTATTGGAGCCAATTCACCAGTATTGTATTGACAAGCCATGCCGCAGCTTAAAATGGGAAGCGGTTCTGCACCAATATCTTCTGAAAGCTGAAAATATTCAAAAAATCCTAATCCAAAACTTTGAAAATAATCTGGAGTTTGTTTATGACTGAATTCTACATTCCAACGGTTCATCATCGTTTTTCTGTCTTCTACATTTCCAACTGATTTTTTCCATTGGTAACGATCTGACAACGTTCTTCCTTCAACAATACAGCCTCCCGGAAAGCGTAAAAAACCAGGTTTCATATCATATAAAAGCTGCACCAAATCTTTACGAAGACCATTTTTTCTGTTTTTCCAAGTATCCTCAGGAAACAATGAAATCATATCTAAATCTATAGTTCCTGTTCCTTCAAAAGTTATTTTCAATTTTGCTTTGGCTTCCGTTTGAAGTGCTGTTATTTGCGCGGTATAATTGGTCCATTTTTCAGATTTTGGATCGACACTGGTTTCTCCAATTACTTTTTGATCTTTATCAATAAGTTGAAATATAATCTTTTTGACACCTTGGTTATGATTTGCTGCTTTTAAAGAAAGGTTATATTTTGCATCCTTTTTCACTCCCATTCCTCTAAAACCTTCATTTATTAAAACATAACCTTTTGCATTATTAATTTCAACTCTGCAAAAAACAGTATTATCTGCCTCAATTTTTATTGGCGCTGCGCTACCCGATTCTTTATTTAATGAAGATCTTTTTGTATTGGGCTGTTCCCATCCCATTAATGGTTTTTCAAATTCAAAAGATCTATTTTTAATCATTTCGGCATATAGTCCTCCATCTGCAGCAAAATTGATATCTTCAAAAAATAACCCGAACATGGTTGGCTGGATTTTAGTAATGGTTTTAGAGGCATCTACTTCTAAAGTTACTTTTTGAGCATTTATATAAAAACTGCTTAAAAGAATACCACAAATAGTAAATTTTGTAAGGATCTTATTTTTCATAGTTTTTGGAATGAAAGAATTATTTTTTTACTGCCTCTAATTTAGCTGGAAAAGCTGCTTCTCCGTCTAAATTTGTTACGATTAATTGATCTACGTTTTTACTTTCTACTGCATGTTTAAAATATTCTGGTTTATTTTTCCCCCATTGTACAGTACAATTCTGAACTTTAATACGTTCAGCAGCATCAAAATAAAATCCCGAAGTACTTCCTTTTACAAAACCTTCAACATTAGAAGGCCTTCTATCGTATACTCCACCTGGAAAAGACGTTGTCTTATCTATAAAAACACTCACATTGTCAAAAACAATATTCTTTATTTTATCTTTTGATTCGCCGCTCACAAACACACCATTTTCTCCTGTACATTGAATATTAGAGAAATAGATGTTTTTTATTTCACCCACTTTTCCTTCTGTTGCACCTTTTGGAAAACGCCAATTGGCATCTTTATGATTTCCTTTTGCCCTGCTAAAAGCCGTTACATAAATGGGTTCTGCTTTTCCCCACCAAGTATCTGTGGTCAACTTACTTTCGATAATGATATTTGAGAAAATGACATCCCTCACTGTTCCTTCATCTCTGTTCTGAATTCCTAATGCTCGATTGCTGTTTTTAATGATGCAATTATTGAACACTACTTGTCTGATTGCATCCATGTTTTCTGATCCAATTTTGATCGCACAGCTGCTGCTGGTCATTGTACAATTAGTCACTGTTATATTTTCGCAGGCGCCAAATTCTTCAAATTCCCTTCTGTTCTTTAAACAAATGCAATCGTCACCGCTTTCAATATAACAATCGCTGATTCTTACGTTTTTAGAATGATCCAAATCGATACCATCACTATTGCGTACTTTTAAGCTGTTCAATAAAGTAATCCCGCTTATTACAACATCGTTACAACCTACTAAATGTATGGTCCAATAAGCTGAATTTCCAATATGAACATCTTTGATTCTGATATTTTTTCCTCCAATAATGGTTAACACATGCGGTCTTGGATCCAGTACATTAAATGGTTTTAAAACATACGAATCTTCTAATTCCTCGCCCATGAAAGAAATTCCGTTTCCATCAATTTTGCCGCTTCCGCTAATGGTAAAATCTTCTACATTTTCTCCTCCAATCCATATTGTACCTTCTCCTGGATTGGTCCTAAAAGCGCTTCTTGTATATAACTTTTCATCTGGACTAGCCAATAATTTTGCTCCTGCTTCGATATGAAGATCTACTTTTGATTTAACATCAATTGGTCCAGCTAAAAATGTAAATGGTGCCGGAATTAAAACTCTTCCTCCGGTTTTACTGCAGGCATCAATTGCTTTTTGAATGGCTGCTGCATCATTGGTTTTACCATCTCCTTTTGCTCCGTACTTTTTAACGTCATAAACATTCTGTGCCGAGACTGTTAAAGACAGACAAAAAATCAGGATCGCAATTATAGATTTCTTTTTCATTTTACTTTATTTATTAAAAACCTTGTTTAAAATAGCTTTAGCAAAGTTTTCGGTTTATTTTTTTAATCTTATACTGCTGGTTCGCGTCTCTGCGGCGCAATTTTATTTAGCAGGCAGTTCAAACTTATTTTGTTCTGGCTCTATTTTTCTTTTTAAAGATTCGCTGTCCAAATTACTTGATGGAACATCTTTAAAAATAATTTGGCTGATTTTATCAGAAGGAACATCAATACCTTTCATTGTCAGATTTTGTACATCATCAAAAACAAAAGCGGGACGAAAATCTTCTTTCTCCAGTATCAGTTTTATGTTTTTCATTTCGATTCCGTTTACATGACGAACGTAAAAACCCCAAGAAGGCAGTTCTCCAAACATGGTAAATTCAGGATAACCGCTTATGTTTTCTTTTACATCTTTTAATCTGCTTAAAGGATGATATGCCATTCCTTTTGAAGCTCTTCCGGGATATGTAATTTCTATATTTTCTAAAGTCACATTTTCTATAAGGTGTCCTGGAATTCCAACGATCGAAGCAGGAAACGTATTATGGAAATAATCTACTTCTGGCCCGCGCATATCGTAATCTATATCTGGACGCCCAAAAGGAACTTGCACTTTTACATTTTTAACCGATACGTTTTTGATATATCCCGGTTTATCTCCATTTCTATGGCCAAGACGAATCAATATTGCGTTTCCTGTATTTACAGCGGTTATATTGGAAACATTAATATTTTCAATTGCTGCCCCGTCAACAGATTCAATTGCAACTGCCGATCTGAACGTATCAAAAACATTGATGTTTTCAATTGTTACATTTTTGAAACTGCCATAAGAGCCAGTTCCAAATTTTACGGCATTGGCACTTGATCTGATCGTGCAATTTGCAATGTAAATGTTATTATTATGCAAGCCCGGTACTTCTGATTTTAAGCATATTCCATCATCTGCTGCATTTACATTGCAATTGGTTATGCGAACATTTTCGCATCCGTCAATATCAATCCCATCATTATTCCAGTAAGCTCTGCTATTGACTTGCATAGCATCAATTACAATATTTTTGCAATCTGTAAAACACTGCACCCAGCCTGGACTATTCTTTAAGGTAATATGAGTCATGGTTATCGAGTCGCATTTTACAAACGAAATCAGTTTTCCTCTTCCATCTTCAGGACGCATTCTTCTATAATTGTATTTTGGATCAATTCGAACTCCAGTATGATGCAGGCTGTCGATTGCCAATGCCAGTTCTCTTCCTTGTCCATCTATAATTCCTTTTCCATTTACGGCAATATTTTTTGATTCATTTGCTACAATCAAAGCTCTTATTTCTCCGTACTTTGGATAATCATTTGGATTGATGCTTCCTAATAATACTGCCCCTTCTTCAAAAAACAATTCTACTCCGCTTTTTAAAACGATACTACCGGATAGAAATTTACCTTTAGAAAAAATAACTCTTCCTCCTTTATTTTTATTTGCTGCATCGATAGCTTTTTGAATAGCTTTAGTATTTAAAGTTTTACCATCTCCTACGGCGCCATAAGCAGTTATTAAATAATCTTTCTTTTTAAAAGCATACGTTTCTGGATTGAAGCTCAGCTGCAAAAGAAAAAACAAAATGAGGCAATTCTTGAAAACTTGTTTGTTGTAAATATTCATACTTATTTCTTTTTCAATTACTAATTAAAATCACCAAAAAACAGTATATAAAGCCACTAAAACGCCACTGATAATAAATGACCCGATAATAAATTCTGAAGATACCTTAAACATTGATTTATCTACCTCTATTTTATGGATTTCAGATTCTTCTTCAGAAACTGGTTTTGCCAGACTTATTCCAACCATTATCAACACAATCATGAAAAAAACAATGGTCATCCTGTCTAAAAAAGGATAATCTGGGAAAGCGCCTTCTGTCCACATTGGAAGGAATTTTAAAACTGCCGCAAGTGGAACTGTCAATAATGCTCCTGCAAGTCCCGCTGACGGAGTTGTTTTTTTCCAGAACATTCCCAATAAGAAAATGGCTAAAACTCCAGGAGAAAAGAAGCCCACATATTCTTGTATGAATTGATAGGCCTGATCTAATGATTTTAATGCCGGCGCAACAAAAGCGGCAATGATCATGCAGACAACCACACACCATCTTCCTGTACGAACCAGCTTTTTTTCTGATGCCTGAGAATTAAAATATTTTTTATAAATATCTAAAGAGAAAATAGTCGAAATACTATTGGCTTTTCCGGCTAAAGAAGCTACGATTGCAGCTGTTAAAGCCGCTAAAGCTACTCCTTTTAAACCTGCAGGAAGTAAATTCATTAAAGTTGGATACGCATGATCTGGTTTTAAAACCCCAGCAGCATCTACCATTTCCTGCTGAAACATGCCGTTTTCATGCATTACAAACATCGCGATTCCTGGTAAAACAGCTATAATTGGAACCAATAATTTTAGGAAAGCAGCAAATAAAATTCCTTTACGGGCAGTTTTTAAATCGGCTCCCAAAGCTCTCTGAACAATATATTGATTGCATCCCCAGTACGCCAGATTATTGATTAACATACCGCCTATTAAAACAGACATTCCAGGCAGTTCATTGTAATGCGGATTCGATTCGTCTAATATCATATGCAAATGTCCTGGCGCTTCATGGGCAATAATAGAAAGTCCTTTTAAAATGTCTTTTCCAAAACCAAACTGATCCGAAAGTAATGTTAGAGCTAAATAAGTTGTTACCAATCCTCCAAGAATTAGGACTATAACCTGAAACATATCGGTATATCCAATCACTTTCATTCCGCCTAAAGTAACAATTACCGAGAATAAACTTAATGCAATAACACAAAACTGAAAGCTTACCGGCGCAATAGATGAAATCGCCAAAGCTCCCAAATAAATAATAGACGTAAGATTTACAAATACATATATTAACAGCCAAATAATAGCCATGATAGTACTGACTGTTCCGCTATATCTTTTGGCCAAAAATTGCGGCATAGTAAATATCTTATTTTTAAGATAAACTGGTAAAATAAACATTGCCACTATAATTAATGTAGCAGCCGACATCCATTCGTAAGAAGCAATCGCAAGTCCGATGGCGAACCCCGAGCCACTCATACCTATAAAATGTTCTGCTGAAATATTCGAAGCAATCAAAGAAGCTCCGATTGCCCACCAAGTTAGCGATCCTTCGGCTAAAAAATATTCGTTGGAACTAGTGGCTGCAGTTTTCTTGCTTCTGTAAATATACATTCCATAAGCTGTAACTATGACAAAGTAAATAAAGAAAACAATGTAATCTGCGGTTTGTAATACATTCATAATTGTGTGGTTATTGTGTGGTTAGATAGTAAAATGTATTTTAAGATTTGATTCGTATCAAATTTTTAGAAACCATTTTCTTTTATATAGAAAATAAAGTAAAAGAAGCTGTATAACAGTTACTGATAAAGAGGCAAATACGGGCTGCCAAATAAGCGGCAGAAAATTTATAAGTCCGCCAAAGACATAATCTGCCGTATGTTTAAAATCTACTAAACCTTCGGCGGCCATGTAAATTAAAATAGAATTTGAACCGATTAAAATTAAAGGGAATGCCCATTTATGAAAATCTAGTAAATCGATAATTAAATAAAAACAAACAAAAAATAAAATACTAAACCCGCCAACAAAACAAACAAAAGAACTTGTCCATAAATGTTTATTGATTGGAAAATTAATATCCCAAATTAAACCAGCAATAATTAAAATTACTGCTGCAAGAGCCATTAAAAGAACTTTTACTTTTATAGATAAATGACATCTTGATTTTAAAAATGTTCCCGTAAAAACGCCCAGCAAAGCGGTCGAAATAGCGGGCAGGGTTGAAAATATGCCTTCTGGATCGTAAACTGTGCTGTGCAGTCTGCCGGGTAAAAGCAAACGGTCAATATAGCCCTCCAGCGATCCTTCTTTGGTCAAAACTCCAGCTCCAAAATCTGGTACGGGAATCCATTTCATTGCAGCGTAATAACCAATTAAAATTCCGAAGAACCAGATCAATTGTTTTTTCAAATCAAAATTCAAATAGATGATTCCGGCAAAAAACCATGCTAGTCCAATTCTCCCTAAAACGCTTGCAAAACGCGTGTGGTCAACACCGTCAAATCGCAACAATCCATTTACTACAAGACCTAAAACCAGTAAAATACAGGTTCTTTTCAGCATGGAAAAATAAATCTTTCGTTTTTCTTTTGAAGGCAATTCCTGCGGTGTTTTTACTCCCGCTAAACTCATTTTCTTTTCAAAAGAATATGGCATAGAAACTCCTGCAACAAATAGAAACACAGGAAAAATCATATCATAAAAAGTAATTCCATTCCATTCTGCGTGATGCAGCTGTGATGACATCCAGATAAAAACAGGAATTGGAGCTGCTTTTGCAAGAGCATGGATAATATGTTCCCCGCTCATAATCCAAAACATCACAAATCCCCGCAGTGCATCTAAGGAAATTAATCTTCCATTTGTAGGCTTATTCATTTTTTTAATATTCACTGGTCGGTTGATAGTTTTTTTAGTATTCAGCCGCAGTCGCAGTATGCAGTGTAGTTTATGCTGAATACTGAGGCTGCAAACTGCAAACTTATTTTATTGGTTGAATAACAAATCCGTAGCTGTATTCACTTTTTGTTAGTACATATTGTTCGTGCGGCGGCAATCCCCAGCTGTTATCTCCTCCTAAACCTCGCTGTGTTAAATCGACACAAACTACTACTTCTTCTCTTGGGGTAATATCGCTGGAGTGAATATTCTTTTTAGAAATTCCTCCGTCAAAATCACTAGGATAATTATTCAAAGTACTCATAGATAAAGGCTGCAGACCTTTTATTTCCAAGCCATTTCCTTTATTGCTTGACAATTTGAACCAGCGTATATCGGTCTTGTATCCATTTTCTTGTGGGCGTGTATAAGGCACATATTGGTCTGCAACCTTACTATTATAAATTCCTTTGAATGAGGCTGTTTTTCTGTCTGGATAATTTTCTAAAGGTCCTCTTCCATAATAGTCCAGATTTTCCAATGTCTTTTTCAAGGTAAAAATCATTCCGAAACGAGGTAATTCTGGTAACGGATTACTGCCTTTATTATAAGATGATTGTATTGCTAAAGCACCATCATTTCCTAATGAATATTTGATAGTATAATCAGATGCAACATCGTTCAGTTTTAATTTTGCAATCACATACTGCTGCCCATTTTCTTCTGTCTGCCGAATGTTTTCTAAAGTGGTATTTTTTCCTGCCGTTCTCCAAACATTAGTTCTAATCTGCATTTTATTTCCAATATCGTTATCAGTTGGTGCTCTCCAGAAGTTGGGTTCAGGATATTGTTTAAAATATTCCTCACCATTTAAACTGTAATACGAAATTAATCCAGTTGATTTGCTGATTTTTACAACAACATTATTTGACGTCAGAACAAATTGCTCTTTTTCGTCTTGAATTTTAGCAGTATTTATCTTTTCTGATTTTGCAAAATAATTGGAGTCTTCGATAACAAATTGCTCTTTCGCAATTTCAAAATTCTGAGGCAGTAATTCTGATCCCGTTTTGGTGTACGCAAAGACATTCAATAAATATTCTGTTCCTTCTTTTGACTCTAATGTCGGTAAATCGAGCTTATACTGCTTTTTTGTTTTTGGATTTAGAGCAACATTAATTATTCCTTCTTTAATTACTTTACCGTTTTCTAAAACCTCATATTTAAAGTTGTATTTATTTAGGTTTGTAAATCCAAAATCATTTACAATTTCAATTAATCCGTTCTTGATATCAATGGCATTAAATAAAATATCCTGATATACCTTTTTTACTTCAAATGCTCCGGGATGTGGAGTTCTGTCTGCATAAACTAATCCGTTGTGACAGAAGTTTTCATCGTTTAAATAGTTTTGGCTCCCCATGTCGCCGCCGTAGGTCCAATATTTTCTGCCTGCTTCATCTGTTCCTTCAAATCCCTGATCTACCCAGTCCCAGATAAATCCGCCCTGCATATTTTTGCTGCCGCGAATGATATCCCAATATTCCTGAAAATTACCACTGCTATTGCCCATTGCATGCGAATACTCACACATGATGTATGGACGGCTGACTTCTTTACGTGCAGCATATTCCTTCATATAAGCAATTGTTGGATACATCGGACATACTATATCTGTATTTTCATTTTCTTTTGCCTGCTCAAACTGAACCAATCTTGTATGATCTCTTTTTTTGATCCATTTGTAGGCTTCATGAAAAACAGGTCCATTGGCACTTTCATTACCTAATGACCAAATAATGACAGATGGCGCATTTTTATCTCTTTCAACAAGACTATAGATTCTATCCAGATGCGCTTCTCTCCATTCTGGAAGGTGGCCAGGATTCGTTTTTGGATTCATATAAATAAGAGGCTGTCCCTCTACTCCCATTCCATGGCTTTCGATATTGGCTTCATCTACCAAAAACAAACCGTATTTGTTGCATAATTTTACCCATAAAATATTGTTTGGATAATGACTGCAGCGTACGGAATTAATATTCAGCTGCTTCATCATTTTGATATCTTTCATCATCGTGGCTTCGTCCTGATAATGTCCAGTTTTTGGATTATGTTCATGAATATTTACACCATGAACCATTATTCGAACTCCGTTTACCAATAATTGTCCGCCCTGTAATTCTACTTTTCTGAATCCAATTTGAGTGGAAACGGTTTCGATAATCTCTCCTTTTGCATTTTTTAAAGTCAAAAGCAAGGTGTATAAATTTGGCGTTTCACTACTCCATAATTTAGGATTGGATACCTTTTGTGAAAAATTGATTGTCTGAATTTTTGAAGCTTCAAAATTGACATTAAGTTCTTTTGTAAATACGTTTTTTCCAGAAGCATCTACCAATTTTGCTGTCAATTTTTGATTGTTAACAGCAGTCGACGTAAGGTTTTTTAAACTTACTTCGACATTCAAACTTCCGTTTTTGTATTTTGTATCTAAATCTGGTCTGGCAAAAAAATCTGAAATGCGAACATTATCTGTGCTGTATAAATATACATTTCTGTCAATTCCAGAAAGTCTCCACATATCCTGATCTTCCAGATACGAGCCATCGCTCCATCTGTAAACTTCTATAGCCAGATCATTTTTTCCAGGTTTTAAATATTTAGAAATATCAAATTCTGCAGGACTTTTAGTGTTTTCGGTATATCCTACTTTTTCACCATTTACCCAAATATACATGGCAGATGTTCCTGCTTCAAAATGAAGAAAAACATGTCGGTTTTTCCAGTTTTCAGGCAGTACAAAATCTTTTTTATAAGAACCAACAGGATTATCCCAATGATTTATAAAGGGCGGATTTTTTTCGAAAGGATAGGTTATATTGGTATAAATTGGTATACCATAACCATTTAGTTCCCAATTTGAAGGCACCTGAAGTTCTTTCCAGTGCAGGGTGCTAAAATCCGTTTTATAAAAATCTTTTGGGCGCTGATCTGGTGTTGGCGACCAGGAAAATTTCCACTTACCATTTAAAGAAAAATACCAAGGTGAATTTTCATATTTATCGCTTATCGCAGAAGTTTCATCTGCATAAGGAAGAAAAGCTGCACGGGCAGGTTCTCTGTTAATTTGAAATACCTGTGGATTTTCCCAGTCGTTGCGGTCTTTTTCCTGAGCCGAAATTCCTGCCGTGATAAGCAGTAAAAGGTTTATAAAAAATATTTTGGTTTTGGTTTTATACATTATTTTGGTTTTAGATAGCTTTCAAATGAAATTTTGATATTCCTAGAACTTCAATTTCTCAGGTAAATATTTAGCCACTAATTCTTTATAATATGGAAGTAGTGCTTTTACGTCTGGCTTAACAGGTGCTTTGGTATATAAATCATAGGGATTGAACTTTCTTACCCAGTCAAACATTTCGATGTCTTTTTCATTCATCAAATGAGCATAAGCATTTTCTTTATGCTGTGAATAAAAGGAATGGTAGCGAATCATATATAAAGCTGGATCTGGAAGATAATCTTTCATAATCTGGTACAGATATTCATCATGTCCCCAGCTCATTTTTACATTATCCAGCCCGCAATTTTCTGTGTATACACCAAATTTGGTATTGAATCTTTCGTCGGTATAATCTGGATTTTCTTTAAAAAACTCCGAATAAACAATCTTATCCGAATAAGCACAGCCCACTGGAAATGTATCGCCCACAACCGCCCACTGCGGTTCTCCAAAAAGACATAAAACTTTACCCAAATCGTGAATAAATCCTGTCAATACAAACCAATCTGGATGTCCGTCTGCTCGAATGGCTTCAGAAGTCTGTAAAAGATGTTGTGTCTGGTCTAAGTCAATATCTGGGTCGCTGTCATCTACAAGTGTGTTTAAAAACTCAACAGCTTCCCAGATTGACATTTCTTTTCTATTAAACTGCAGAAAATCCTGTTCTTTACTGCATACAAAATCATAAGTCTGATAAGTATGGTTTATTCTATAAAACTCCTTAACCGTTTCTACTCTTTCCGAATCGACGTAATTTCTAAATTCTTCTTTTTGTTTTTCTGGTGTACTTTCTGAAGGATCAGGATATCGCAGCAACAAATCATCTTCCCATTCATCTAAATTATTCAACGGATTATCTGTGTCTATATGCTTTTTCATAATGCTAAAAAGTTTAAAAGTTATAAGACAAAAATAGAATTACATCTACCGTTCAAAATGGATTAATACATCAAAAACATGGATAATTTTAATTATTGTAAGATTTTTATACTTTTTTATTGACTTTTTTTAATTCCCGCATTTTAATACAGCCCACGGTTTAGACTGTGTGAGAAAGCCTGAAAAATTAGATTGTGGATTTGCAATGCGAATTTGAAACGCGCGCCGAAAGTGGAAACCTTAGGCTATGTTTCGAAAAATAATTCGTATAAGTAGCGGCTAAAAACTAATTGATTATTTTACTAGGTGGAAAACCAAACTGTTTTTTGAAACAACGGCTAAAATATAATGGATCATTAAAACCAACCAAATTAGTGACTTCTGATACATTATACTTTTTAGTTTTAAGCAGTTCTGCTGATTTTTTTAAACGAATGGTTCTGATGAATTCGTTTGGTGCCAAATCGGTCAGTTCTTTAATTTTCCTGTACAATTTTGAAGAACTAACTCCCAGTTTATCGCATAGAAATTCTGTTGAAAGATCTACTTCGCTTAAATTATCATTGATTAGTTTGGTAACTTTTTCCATAAATTCTTCGTCAATTGGAGAGTGAGTCAGCATGCTGATTTTTCCTTCTACTTCTCCAGAGAATTTCTGTTTAAGCTCCAGCCTTGATTTAATCATGTTTTCAATCACTGTTTTTAGCAGTAATGGCTCAAAGGGTTTAACCAAATAGCCGTCTGCACCCATGTCGTACCCTTTAACTTTATCCATGTTTTCAGAAAGGGCAGTAAGCATTACCACGGGAATATGGCTAATGAACTCATCGTTTTTAAGTTGTCGGCAAAATTCAAGTCCATCCATCACGGGCATCATAACATCGGTAACGCATAAAATGGGTTTAATTTGTCTGCAGATTCTCAAACCTTCTTCACCATTTTCTGCATCATAAACTTTGTAATAATCAGACAAATAGTCAACCAGATATTTTCTGAGTTCACTGTTATCTTCAATTACCAATATTTTCTCTTTAAGTTCCGTGTTCTGAATGATTTTCTTAGCCGCTTTTTCTGGAATAAGCATACTCAGATTATCATTTTTCAGCGCATATTCAAAAACTTCTTTATGTTCATAAGATGCTCTGTCAATTGGAATTTCAACCTTAAACGTACTTCCCTTACTTGGTGTGCTTTCTACAGAAATGGTTCCTTTATGAATTGCTACTAAAGATTTTACCAGCGACAAACCAATACCAGATCCTGTATTATTGGCTTTACTGTTTGTTGCCTGATAAAAACGTTTAAAAATTTTATCCTGACTCTTTAATGGAATTCCTATTCCGTCATCCGTTACTTCGATTACTAAAATATCTTCAACACTATCTTTCAGCCTGACGTAAAAATCTACGTTTCCGTTCTTATTAGTAAACTTTAAGGCATTCGACAACAGATTGTAAAGAATTTTATCGTATTTATCATTGTCCAGCCAGCCATTTATTTCCTCATCTTCAGTAATAAAATTGAGCTTAATCTTTTTATTATAAGCCATTTCTTTAAAGGAATCGAATATATTCTTCGAATAAGCAAGAATATCCGTTTGAGTTACCTTTAATTTTAATTCACCAGATTGTGCTTTTCTAAAATCTAATACTTGATTTACTAAATTCAGCAATCTGCTGGCATTTTGATAAATCAGATTGTATCTGCTTTTTTCATAATCGGTAGCATTGCTGCTTTCGTCCAAAAGCTGTTTTGCCGGACCTAAAATAAGCGTTAACGGGGTTCTTAATTCATGCGAAATATTGGTAAAGAAGCGTAACTTCTCATTGTTCAGTTTAATGTCGTGCTCCCTGTTTACTTTTTCAGTAAGCAATTCTTGCTTTAAACGAATTCGGTTTTTAATTTCTTTTCTGATGAAATAAAAAACACCAAATAAAAGTGCTAAAAACAGTAAAAAAGAAGTCGGCGTAAGCCAGAAAGGAGGCAGGATTTTTATTTTATATGAAACCGATTTACTCCAATATCCGTCACTGTTGCTTGCTCTTATTTTAAAGACATAATTTCCTGGATAAAGGTTGGTATACTGGACTATTCTAGAAGTACTATTTGCCGTAATCCAATGTTTATCAAAACCTTCCAGCATGTATTGAAATTTATTCAGCTTTTCATTTGCAAATGAAGGAGCAGAAAACTGAATCGAAAAATTGCGGTTTTTATGGGTAAGTTCTATTTCTTTTCCATAATTCAAATCTTTTGAAAGCGGAATTTCTCCATTGATCTCCATTTCGGGAAATACTTCCTCATTTTGAATTTTAAATTCGGATATGACAGGCAATGGCGACCATTTATTTCTTTTCATTTCTGGCGGTGAAAAAGAAATAATTCCGTTTTTACCTCCAAGGAAAATATTAGAATTATTAAAGTAAAAAAAGCCGCTAGAACTAAAAACGTCTAGTCTGTTACCGCTGTTTACGTGATAACTACTAATATCTTTCAAATTAGATTTAACAAAAGCAATGTTATTATTATTGATGTTCAGCCACAAATTTCCGTTGGCATCAGATAAAATATCGGTAATCCATTTGCCTGAAAGTTCTTTTAGATTTTTTACAGGCTCAAATTGATTATTTTTCGGATTGTATAAACATAATCCAAAACGTGTTGACGCCCAGATTTTTCCTTTTGCATCTACTAAAATATCGCTGACATTTTCATCGTGCGGCACTCCTTTTTCTTTGATAAAAAGGGATGAATAGGTTTCTATTTTTCCTGAATTGATATTGTATTTTACCACTCCTGTTTCGGTGGCAAACCAAACATTGTTTTTGGCATCTCTTTCAATGGCATTAATTTGAAAGTCTGGCAAAAGTTTACTAGAAGTTTGTACTTGAAGTGTTTTAGTATTCAAAATCACTGCGCCTTCTCCAAAAGAACCCACTATCATCAAATCATCTGTAATTTTTCTAAAAGCAAAAACAGGCGATTTATCAAATCCAGCTTTTATTTCTCTCGAAGAATTTGTGCTGTAATTGTAAACTAAAATATTACCATCCCAAAGACCACAATAAAATATTTTTCCATCATCAGAATAAATACTGGCAATGTCTTTTCCTGTATTGTGCAAAGGAGTTGAGCCCTTTGTATTAGAAATAAAAAGTCCGTTGTGATAGGTTGCCACAATCACTTTTTCGTCATAAGTTTTAGCAAAACCCCTTATACGAGGTGCCTGATTGCCAATAGAACGTGATATATCTTTATTTAAAGTGAACTGATTTTCATAAGGATCATACTTATCCAATCCATCTTCTGTTCCAATCCACAAAACTCCTGATGCATCAAAATAAAGGGCTGAAATTAAATTATCTACAAGTGAAGTATCATCTGATAAAATAGAATAATACCATTTGTAATTTCCTTTCTGAATGTCTTCTAATTGATTACAAACCAACAATCCTCCCAAAGTTCCTACCCAATATTTTCCGTCTGGAGCGCGGGCTACTGATAAAAAATACGGACCTAAAGCGCCTCTAATTTGTTTGTTTTCTATATATAAATTCACAAACTGGTCAGTGGCTCGATCGAGCTTGTATAATCCTTCACGGGTTCCAACAAAAATATCCGATTTGCCATCCTCGTAAATAAAATTAAGATACGGATTTTTTATGTTTGAATTTGGAACAGATAGCGTGTAATTGTTAATCTTTACTATCGCTCCTTTTGCATCCATAGTAATTTTTGCTACCGATGCTTTTTCATAACTTCCTATCCAGACATTGCCCTTTTTGTCTTCAAAAATTTCTTTTACGTAATTAAAACCTTTAAGCTTAATTTTTTCAAATCGGTTCTCTTTGAGAAAAAACAGATATACTCCTTTTGTTTTAGTACCAACCCAGACTCTTTTAAATTTATCGACATAAACAGATCGCACCTCGTCGTCGGGCAGACTATTTGGATCTTCATTTTTATGAAAAAAAGTGGTAAAAACATGTGTATCCATTTTGAAAAGAGTCAATCCTTTTCTGGTACCAATCCATAAATGGTTGGATTGTTCATCCAGCTCCAAAGCTGTTATGTCATCGTTGTATAGTTTATTCTTTCCAGGGGTAGAACTCATATAGTTTTTGAACTGGTAACCGTCAAAACGATTTAATCCTGAAAACGTTCCAAACCACATGAAACCTTTCTTATCCTGTACAATATGGCGCACCGAATTATGAGACAATCCGTTATTGTCATTATAATGCGCAAATTTTATATTCTGTGAATAAGAATGATAAAAAATGGTAAAAAACAAGACTGCTACAAGGGATTGCTGTTTCATTAAAATAAATTATAAATGCAATTTAAACTTTTTGACTTAATAAATATCAAAATTATTTAACAGATAAATTATCAATTTTGTTGTTTTCTAAATCAATTTTAAAATGATCAGAAGGCTCTCCATTCATGGTTTTCAAGAATATTTCGGCCCATAAAACGAGTTTGGGATTATTTGATTTTTTCAATTGGATGCAAACCAATTCATATTGCTTTAATCTCTTTTTTCCAATTTGTGAAACAGCCAATTCACCGGCATTTTTTAAACGGTAAAAATCGAAAATCATATCAAAACCAGTCCATGATTCAAAATCGGAAATTGACAGGGAGTTTGATTTTAAATCTTTGGCAATCTCTGATGTATTTTTATTTATTTCTACTAAATCTTTGCCTGAAATATTTATAATTGATTTTAGAAAATCTTCTGGAAAATCTTCTGGCAGAAATCTTAAACGCACCAATTCTTTTAAATGCCAATTTGTAAATTCTTTATAATCTTCAGCTTTTAAAATTTCTTTATTCCAAATATGATCACTTTTCGTGTTTTGCAAATGAGCATATTCTTCTTCGTAAAAAGGAAATAAACTATTGAATTTATGGACTTTGCCAATGATAATTGTTTCAACTTCAAACTCAGAATCAGAATGAATGGTCAATATTTTATAAGCCGGCATATAGGCAGCTAATGAAGGTGTTTGAATATTAAACAAAGTATTCCCCTTTGCAGAAGTTCTTACTCCTGTATCGTTAATATGCATATGGCCGCCAAAATGAATGTGAATTCCAGCATCTGCAAATTGCTGTGCCACTTCTTCATCAGGAACTCTTTGTAATTGCATTTTATTGGCACCAAAAAGCTGTTTTAATTCAGGCGATGCGTTGTCGTTAAAATCTACCATCGGGTAATGACTGAAAGCAATCAGTATTTTTCCTCTTTGTTTCGCTTCTGCTGAAACTTTTTTCACCCATTTTAATAAATGGCTTTTATAAACCAGAACGTTATTGTAACCTGTATTGGCTCCTGAAAAATCTTGGGGATTATCTGGTTTTCCTGATAATTTTTCATTCGGAACATAAGCGTTGGCATCTATAGCCAAAAGCCAGATTCCCTTAATAGGTTCAACTACATAACTGGCATCTGTAAGAAACAAACTGGTATTTTTAATTGCATACGTTCTTTTTTCTAAAGAAGATTCTTTTTGCGCTTCTTCAAAATTATATTGGTCATACGCATAATTTGAAAAAGGCGTTTCCCAATACAAATCTGTTTTTTTCGGAAAAAAACCAAAATCACGCATTTCGTGAATGGTTTCTTTATAGCCCCAATTTTTTATATCAGAAGTAATAATAGGTTCTAATTCACTTTTATTTTTGTTGACATTTTCTTTAGAACTGCTTATAATCTGCTCTTTTCCATCTTTACCCAGAAAATCAGTTTTTACTGCATCTTGCGAAAATGGCCTTACAACATCATGATTTCCTGTGGTCACCCAAAAAGATAAACCATACTTTTGAGAATATCCATTAAGTATTTTTCTCAATCCGCGCACATGAACGGGTTGTCCGTCATCGCTAAAATCGCCTGGAAGCACAACTTGTTTGATACCTCTTTTTACAATATTATTCAAGGCCTCTAAAAAGGCAAAATAATTTTCATTGAAAATTCTGGTAGAATGCAGCTGAGAATTCATTGTTCTGATATTGGCATATTCGCCAGTAATCGGATTTTTGATTCCCTGATAATCGTTATCCTCAAATTTTGCAAAAATATCTTGTAAATGAACATCGGCTATAAAAGCGATTTGAACTTCTTTTTTAGAGACCTTTTGCGATTTGCAGGAATATAAAAAAAGTAATAGTACTACTATAGCCGATATTCTAAACATGTATTTTTTATGCTTTATTTTTTAATGTAAGCTTCCAATTTATCTAAATTGTTTAATTCTGTTTCTCTTGCACTTGAAGAAATAATTGTTGTTTGTAAATTTTTCGTAGGTTTTGAGATCAATAAATATTGAGTTCCGTCATCTGTACTTTTTTCATAATCTTTTGGATTATAAATAATTGCTGCTCCAATCTCTACGATTTCAGCGGCAACATCTTCGGGATGCTTTCCCCAGACTGCGATATAATTTGTTCCTTTTTTAGTTCCAAAATCTTTGAAATAATTAATTCCTGTAGCAAACTGCACTTTTTCTCCGCTTAAAGAAACTGCTTCAACCTTAGCCTCTCTTTTACCAGAAAACACTGTAACACGAACTAAGATGTCTACTTTTTTTCCTTTGTATGGCACCCCTCTAGAAATCATTTCCATCCACGAAGTAGTATCTGTTTTTCCTACACGTGCTAAACGATTTGTTACTGGATTT
Organism: Flavobacterium sp. Root935; assembly: GCF_001429295.1. Taxonomy (GTDB): domain Bacteria; phylum Bacteroidota; class Bacteroidia; order Flavobacteriales; family Flavobacteriaceae; genus Flavobacterium. The sequence goes on from NZ_LMJL01000008.1 coordinate 517,364, forward strand.
AAAGGCACAACTTTTTCGCCGTCCCAAAGTTTTACACCTCCCAAACCAACAGTTGATGCTACTTTATAATAATCAGCTCCCCATCCTTCTTTTTGCTGCTGCGGTGTTGGGTACCAATTTGCTTTTCTTAACTCTAAACCTGGTTTAGCTTTAGAATAAACGTCAATCGCTACTTTATCGCTAAAATAAATTCTCAAAGCCATCCATTCATTTTCAACAGCTGGACCGTGATGTCCAATGGTTTTATATAAATCTCCTGTTTCTGAGCCAATATCTGTCAAATAAGTAATTTTATCAGACTTCATATACAAACTGGTGTCTGTATTATTCTGTCCAAAACAAATGCAGCAAAAAAGTAAAGTGATGATGACTGATAATCTCATAATTTCAATTATTTATAGTTTAAAATTTAATTCTCGTAAATTTAAACTAAGATTTCAATACTTTCACTATTACGCAAACGATTTCTCAATAAATACTCATTTTGTGATAAAAAAAGAGCAGCACTACAAAACAACAGGAGGGAAAATATTTTCTTTACTTATCATCCACTTTCACCAAAACAAAATTTATCCCTAACGGGTTTTTAATTATTTTACAGATTAACGGATATTCAGTATTTTTTACGATCCACATTTCGGTTTCATCAATTTGCGCGATTACGTGCAAAGCATCGACTATTTTTCCATCAATAGAAACAGGATTTTTATCTTCGCTTTTATCTAAGACATAATTTGTGTTATTATAAACGAATGAACTACTTTTTATTAGATCTTGATATGCCGATCTTGAAATCATAAAAAAAGTTTCTGTTGGTTTTAAGTTTAAAACTGGCGCATATTCTCCTTGGTTAAAGCTTAGGGCGTTACCTTTTTCAACAGCTTCGGGAAGCATTACAATACTACTTTTTACGCCTCTAGTTTCTAGTTTAAACGTTAGACCGCCTTTTGCTGTTTCCGCTTTAAGGGATAAAGTTCTGGTCTGTCCGTGCAATTTGCAGACATAATTCAGTTCTGTATTGTTTTTAAGTGTCGGAATGTAGGTTTGTGCTTTTCCTGTTTCATAAAATGATAAAAACAGAAATACTACTATTATTTTTTTCATCTTGTTCATCATTTTATTTTGCTGGCGGTAAAACTGTTGTTCCCCATACGGAAGGTTTTGAATCCATTTCTAAAATTAATTCTCCTCCATTATTTATATCATCGTGTAAAATCCACGCTTTATTGTACGGTTTTCCGTTTAACCAAGCAGCTTTTATGTATTTGCTTTTATCGTTCATTTTTTTAGCTGAGATTTTAAACTTTTTACCATTCTCCAATTGTATCGTTGTTTCTTTTATCAAAGGTGTATTAATAAGATAGTAAGGCTGTCCTGCATTTGGATACAATCCCATCATGTGGAAAGCTAGCCAGGAAGACATTGCCCCAGAATCATCATTGCCAGGCAGACCTTCTCTTGAGGTATTGAAATTATTTTTGATAATCGTCCTGATTCTGTCACTGCTCCTATACGGTTTCCCGATCCAGTGATATAGACATGGTGTTAAGAATGACGGCTCGTTGGCAACATTATATAAATCTGAGTTAAAAAAGGTATTCAATCTTTCTTCAAAAGCTTTTTCTCCTCCAGATTTACGAACCAGTTCTGGAACATCGTGCGGAATGCTAAATGAATATTCCCATGAATTTCCTTCGTAGAAAAACACACACCAATGACAGACATACCAAGGAGATTCGATAATTACTGGCGTATATTTGAAAGTAGGTTTCTGAATTTTTGATTCTCCAAAAACAACATCATCCAGCCATTTTCCATCTTTGTCTTTTGGCATAATAAAACCCTTGGCGCCATTATTTTCGTAATCCGAACGCCATAAATTCTGCCAGCTGTCTGCTTGTTTCATGTATTGATTGTACAAATCTATTTTACCTAATCCCTTAGCTACAATAGCAATATTGTAGTCATTGTATGCATAATCGATTGTTCGGTTTCCGGCGCGGTCTGTTCCGTAGGGAACGTAACCTAATTTTAGATAATCTAATAATCCGCCTCTTCCTTCTTTTTCTTCATTTCCTCCCGGCGGTACTGTCGCGTCTTTGATCATAGCCTGAAGCGCCATTTCGTAATCTATTCCTTTTAAGTTTTTGACAAAAGCATCGGCTATAACAACCTCAGCGTTAGAACCTCCTTGAGTTCTTCCGTTGTCGTTTCCGCTTCTTCCTTCTGGCAGATATCCTTCGCGTTTGTAAATGTTCAGCATCGCATTGATTATTTCAACTTTTCTTTTGCTGTCAATCAAAGTAATTAGAGGGCTCGAAGTTCTAAACGTATCCCAAATTGTATAAAAATCGTCGTAATATGATTCATCATTTGTCCATAACGGATTTTCTCCTGTCCGGTCAACTGGCATAATCATGGTATGATATAAACCTGTGTAAAACATTTTTTTATAAGCATCTGATGTATCTTCCGATAATTTAATTCGGTTTAATAATGTTTCCCATTTATTTTCTAATTCAGCTAAAACAGTATTAAAATTCCAATGTGGGATTTCTACTTCAATATTATTTTTTGCCTTTAAGTCACTTAAAAATGAGATTCCTATTTTGACATTTAGTTCTTCTTTTCCTGTGTTTCCGAAAGAAATGAGAGCTCCAGTTTTTTTTCCTGAATCAAACTGCGCTTTTTGATTGTTGTAAAATTTCCCATCTTTAAAGATTACATATTTTGCAATTGGCTGATCGAAAACTGCCCAGAAATAAACGGTATAAGCGCGTCCGTTATTCCATCCGCCTCTTATTCTGCTGTATCCTCGAACTTCGGTATCCGAAACGATTTCAATCTGCGAACCTACAAACTGCTGAGCTTCTCTGGCATCTGGAATCTTTTCTTCTCCCAGAAAAAATCCGGGATCAATTTTTAATTCTTTTGAAATGTTTTTGGGATAAGTAATACGGTAAAAAGATACTTTTTCTCCAGTGGTTATTTCTGTTTTGATTTTATTTTCTTTAAAAACAGTTTCATAATATCCGAGTTTTACATTTTCTTCTGTTCTAAAGGATGTTTGATCCATTTTATCTAAAGCTCCAGAAAATGGCATGATTTGAATATTTCCGTATTTCGGGCCTCCGCCTGTTCCGCTTACGTGTACCTGGCTGAAACCTGTAACTTCTTTTGGCATTGGAAGCCAGCCGCTGTTGGGACTTGAGGTACAATCTGGACTTGGCTTTACCATTCCGTATGGACAAGACGGACCAATGAAAACCCGCCCAACTCCTTCTGATCCTATCATCGGATCTACATATTGATGAACTGTTTGCTGTGCTTTAGCCGTACTTGCGCTAAAAATTGATATTCCTAAAAAAAAGATAAACTTGGATATTATTTTCATTGTGTATTATTTCTTTAGTTTTAAGGGTTTGGTTGAGAAGCCATCTCTAAGATCAACTCACCTCCACTGGTAATATCTTGGTGTGAAAGATTAAAATTTTGTACTTCTGTATGGTTGTATTTTATGTCTTTTATATAAACATTTTCATTGCTGTTGCTGGCTGCTTTAATTACAAATGTTTTCCCTGAATAATACTTTGGATTTAAATCTATCGAAATTTTATTAAATATTGGACTTCCTATCTGGTAAACGGCATCTTGGTCTGTTCCTCCATTCATTTGAAATAAACCCAATTTGAGCAAAACGTTTAAACTTCCCATTAATCCTTGATCTTCGTCTCCATTATATCCCGTTGAAGGTGATAATCCGCTGAAAGTTTCTTTTACTACGTTTCTTGTCCAATACTGTGTTAAATCTGGTCTTCCTAAAACCGTAAAAATATTAGAGGTCTGCATAGATGGCTGATTTCCAAAATTTACAGGAATTCTACTGAATTCTGGGTGTAATTCTGCATCGTGCGATGTACCTGAAGTATACTTTTGTTTTTTAGCGGTTTCAAATTGAGTATTCAATTTTACGACAGCTTTCTCTTTTCCTCCCATCAAAACTGCCAGACCTTCAATATCGTGCGGCACAAACCAGGTTGACTGCGCTCCATTCGATTCTATAAATCCATTTTCATATTGATACGGATCATAATTTTCTCGCCATTTTCCTTCTACATTTTTCGGACGCACCCAGCCTATTTTGCTATCAAAAATATTCTGATAGTTTTGGGCTCTTTTCATGAAATACTTATAATCTTCTTTATGATTTAATTTTTTAGCCAATTGTGCCAAAGTCCAATCTTGGTAAGCGTATTCTAAAGTCTGGCTTGCACCGTCTTCATGGCTTCCGAAATTACCTTCTGGAAGCGGATAAGGTACATATCCTTTTTGCAAATAATATTTTAATCCGCCTCCAATGTTCGTATTATGTTCATATCCTGCTTTTTCCATAATACCGCCTGGCATATGATTTTTTTTGAGTGCGGTATAAATTTCCTCTAAATCATCTTTTACAATTCCTTTTTGAATAGCGCTTACGATAAATGGTGTTGCAGAAGCTCCTGTCATGACGTAAGTATCATTTCCTCCAGAAGGTCCGCGCGGAATCATGCCTCCGTCTTTGTAATACTGCATGAGCGAATACACAAATTCTTCCATAATTTCAGGATATACAAGTCCCCAAAGATTATTTATTGTCCATTGTGCACCCCAAAAAGCATCTGAATTGTAATGATTGAATTTTGGTTTTCCATCTGCATTTACAGGCAAATGTCCCACCCTGAATTTTTCCCCTGTATTATCAGGATAGGATCCATTTGCATCACTAATCATTTTTCTCCCTTGCAGGGCATGCCAAAGATCTGTATAAAATCTTCTTTGATCGGTTTCGGTTCCGCCTTCTATTTTTATCTTTCCTAATAAATTACTCCATTCATTTCTGGAATTATCAACTGTTTTATTAAAATCCCAATTTGGTAATTCGGTTTCTATATTGTTATTGGCATTTTCAATTGAAGTGTAGGATATTCCCACTTTCATCAATAATTGTTCTTTTGTTTTATTAAAATAAACTAAATAATTTCCTGTTAGATTATCTCTTTCTATAGTCGTAATAGGCTGATTGGTTCTAATTTTAAAAAATACGGTTAATGGTTTTGGACGTCTAAAATTGGTACTCAAAACTAATGATCCTGAAAGTTCATAATCATTGTTTTTTTCTAATTTCCCATTTGTATTTTCGCAAGGTCCTAAAATAGTGTTCAAATTAAAAAGAACTGCTTTTTGTGCTTTTACAGGAAAAGTATATCTATGAAAACCAACTCTTTGTGTGCTGGTTAATTCTGTAATTATTTGATAACGATCTAGTTTTAAAGAATGATATCCTGGAGTAATGATTTCGGTTTGGTGACTGAATTTGGAATAAAAGTCTTTAAAGATTGTTGGTTTATTTTCTGGTGCAATTGTTACGGGCATTACTGATACTCCTGACATTTGCCATTCGTGAATGTGGCTGAAACCTTTAATTGTATCTGTAGTATATTTATAACCGCCACCCCAATCGCCGTTAATTTCGGTATCAGGATTTAGGTTTACCATTCCAAAGGGACGACTTGCTGATGAAAAGTAAAACCATCTAGAATTTTCGGTGTCCAACAACGGATATACCATATCAGACAGCTGTTTTTTCTTTAAATTAACAGCTTTCTGAGCATTGCATGACACTAAAAAAATAAGAGTTAAACCTATTACAATGTGTCCTATTTTATAGATTTTATTTAGTTTCATTTATTCTATTTATTGGTGGGGCAAATATGGTTTAGACAAATTTTTTTGTTCGGATATAGGCTAATTGAAATTAGTAGAGATACTATTTTCTAAACAACAAAGAGTTATATTATTCTTTAAAGTATAAATTGATAGAATGGTACAAAGCTTAATCTTTCATTGACTTTCAAGATCGGCATTTGATTAAGCTTTGCATTCATTCAAAAAAATGAAAATGAAACTGAACTGGTTCTCACGAGCAACTAGAAACCAGTTTTTCTTTAGTAAAAAAGGAGAAGAATTTTTACGCTCTTCTCCTTTTCAAAATTAAAATTGGGTTACAATGCGTACTTAACTAAAACTTTATTTTTAATATCCATCGTTCTGAATCAGGGCTGGATTTAAGACCATCGCGTTCGTTGGAATTGGGAAAACACGACGATAAACATCTGTGTTGGTTTTGTATCCCCATTGTCCTTCATATTTTCCAAAACGGATCATATCATTTCTATGCCAAGCTTCCCAAGCAAATTCACGGCTTCTTTCTTTGTAAAGCTCTTCTAAAGTTACACCGCTCAAGGCTGCAGATGTTGTACGGTTAGAGCGAACCATATTTACTAATGCATCTGCACTTTGTCCTAAAGTTACTGCTCCACCTCGAAGAATTGACTCTGCTTTCATTAAAAGAACATCTGAGTAACGCAAGAAAGGAACGTCGTTCTTTTGGTTACGATTTGTTGATGTTGCATCTGGATAAAATTTAATATTTCTATACCCCATATTCCAAGCAATTTCATCGTTTCCAAGATCGAATAAGGCTACACTTTGACGAAGGATAATATCTGGTGTTAAATTTACCTGATACGTGTAAGTTGCACCGCCATCAGATCCTGTATAAAATTGATCATATCCTTTTTTGGTTGTAGTAACCATTACTGGTGTAACTCCATCATTCATATACTGGAGACCCGTAAGCCACTGTTTGTTACGAATGTCATTTGCATCATTGAAATAAGCATAAAATTCTGGCAGCGTACTTCTTGGTGCACTTGGTGTATAAGGAAGACCAAACTTAGTTCTTTCAGAACGTGGCACATCATAACGAGCGTGATACATTTGTCCGTTATAACCAACTGTAACGGCTGCTGGATCATAAGGTACTGCAAAAATGAACTCTTTCATTTGTGGTCCGTTTGCTGGATAAAACATTTGCAAATACGTCGCTCTTGGTTCAACAGCATATAAATTAGAGTTAATTACCTCATCACAAGCTGCAATACATTCATTATAACGTTGTGTCCCTGTATAAACTTCAGCATTTAAATACAATTTAGCAAGCATTGCATTAGCAGTCTGTTTATTTGGTCTACCGTAGGTTGTAATTCCTGCTGCTGGATTTAGATTAGGAACTGCATTTTTTAATTCGCTCTCAATAAAATTGAAAACCTCTTTTCTTGGTGTTTTAGCATGAGATGTAAAATCTCCATATAAGGTATCTAAAGGTACATCTCCATAACTGTCCATTAACATGAAATACGAAATAGCACGCATAGTTTTTAACTCTGAAATCAAAGTTTTTTTCTCTGCACCCTCCGGCATTGTTTGTCTTAAAATAGAAATTGCCTGATTACTTGTTCCTATCACTTTAGAAGACCAATCCCAAAGACTTCCGATAATACCATTATCAGCATTCCAATCATGATAATGCATCGAAATATAGTTTCTATTATCGAACCAGTTACCTCCTCTTGACGGCAAAATAGCTTCATCTGTAGATAAAGATTGAGACCACCACCAGGCAAATGAAAATTCACCGCGGAAAGCTGCATAAACAGGTCCAGTAGTTTGAATATATTGTGTTGAGTTTTGAGGAAATACTTCAGGTGTTAATTGTGTTGTAATAGGCACTTCTAGATCGTCACAAGACCATATTAAACCAGCTATAAGTACTGGAAGTCCTAAATATTTTAATATCTTTTTCATAATTTTTAGCATTTAATTTTTAGAAGATCACATTTAAACCAAACATATAAGTTCTGGTTTTTGGATAGAAATTATTTGAATCTACACCCGGAGCTGTTCCTCCTTGTTCTACTTCCGGATCAATTCCTGTGTATTTGGTAATAACAAATACGTTGTTTATTGTTTGGTAAATACGTACGCTTTGTATGTATTTGCCCACCTTACCAAAATTATATCCTAAAGTCATGTTGTCTAGTCTTACGTAACTGCCGTCTTCTATAAAACGGTCTGAATACTTGTAAGAGTTTAAGTCATTTGGTGATTCATTTCCTGCATCAACTAAAATATTATTGGTCATTGCGGTGCTTGGCCTGAATAAATCGGCACGAGTTGCATTGAAAATTTTATTACCAAATACTCCTCTGAAGAAAATACTTAAATCAAATTTTTTGTATTGAAAATTATTTGCCCATCCTACCAATAATTTTGGTTGTGCGCTTCCTGCATAATGATAATCTACTCCAATTTGAGGTGTAGTAGTTAAATCACCATTTTTATCATAGTATTGTGAAACTCCTGCAGCATTTTTTCCTGCATATTTCAATGTAAAGAATTGTCCTAAAGGTTTTCCTTCTTTAAAGATTTGTAATGTACTTCCTGTTTGTCCACCACCGTCTGGCTGTACACGACGAATGGAATCACCTCCAACAAAGAATGGACTGGTTAATTTTACGATTTCATTCTTATTATGTGATAAATTCAGATTAGTTGTCCAGCTGAAATTTGCTGTTTTAACTGGAGTTGTGCTTAAACTAACCTCAATACCTTTATTAGACATTGTACCACCGTTTGCAACAATTGTTCCTACTGGTACAAGTACAGGATTAACATTATAATTGAAAATCATGTCTGTTGTCTTTTTATTATATAAATCAACAGAACCTGTAACTTTTCCTTTTAAGATAGCGAAGTCAACTCCAATATTTGAAGTAGCTGTTTTTTCCCATTTCAAATCTGGGTTAGCGGCTTGGTTAGGCCCGTAAGCTCCAATTTGTTGTCCGTTATAATAGAAAGTTCCTAAACTTCCAGAAATAAATTGAGCTGTGTAAGCATTAAATCCAGAAGAGTTTCCAGTTACCCCCCAGCTTCCGCGGATTTTCAAATCACTAAAAAAGCTTTGATTCTGCATAAAACTTTCTTTGTCTAATCTCCAAGCACCACCTACAGAAGGAAAATATCCCCACTGGTTATTTGCTCCAAACATAGAGCCTCCATCTCTTCTAAGAGATCCTTGTAAAAGATATTTATCTTTATAGTTATAATTTAAACGTCCAAAATATGAGATCAAACGTGTTTTTTGATATGCTTTACTATCTCCAAAATTTACTACATACCCATTAACAGAAGTGTAATTACTTAAAGCAAGGTTATTATATCCAACATTGTCTACAGGAAAGTTTGTTGTTGTAGCTTGAAAACCATCACCTAAAGTGTTTTCTTGCCAAGAATACCCTAAAACCGCTTTTATTTTGTGCTCTCCTATTAATTTATCCCAAGTAAAGAAGCTCTCAATAATATTGTTTCTTGTTTCATAAGAATTTCTCAATGCAGAACCATTTACACCAAAATTTACCAAAGATTTTGTCAAAGGAGGATCTGGATTGTTGTAGAAGTTGGCACTATTGTATTGTGAATAATAACTGTCGTAAAATTCTCCATGAGATGCAGTTAATCTTTGATGTGCTAAATTCAAATTATAAGTAATTCCAAATGGTAGTTTTACTTCTGCAGTAAGATTCCCAACAAGGTTATCCGTTTTAGTTTCGTCAGTACCATGCTCGATTAAAGCTACTGGGTTGAAATATCCTGGGCTGACAAAATTTTCAAAATAACTTCCATCAGCATTTCTTACTGGCGACACAGGAAGATAACTTGCTGCTTGTAAAAGAACAGTATTACGCTGTGGTACATTTTGATATTTTGTACTAGAATTAGTAACATTTAAACCAAATTTAACCTTATCATCAAAAGCAAATTGTTCGACTGACAAACGAGCAATGATACGAGAAAAATCACTTTTCAACATTACTCCTTCTTTGTTAAGAGAAGTAATACTTGCGGTATAGTTTCCATGATCGCCTCCTCCGCTCATAGACAAGTTATGACTGCTTGATGCCGCACGTCCTGGTCTTAAAATTTCTTTCTGCCAGTTAGTGTTAGCGCCTTTATCATTTTCTGGAGTAAAATTCAAATTGTTTTTAGTTGTAAAAGCTCTCAGCTGATCTGCATTCATCATGTCCAGATTATTTGAAACTTCTTCCCAGCCCACATAACCATTGTATGCAATTTGTGTTCTGCCCTTACTTCCTTTTTTTGTGGTTACCATGATAACACCATTTGCCGCACGGTTACCGTAGATTGCTGTTGCAGCAGCATCTTTTAAAACGTCAATTGTAGCAATGTCATCTGGAGCGATTACAGAAATGTCGACTCCTGGAATTCCATCTATTACATAAAATGGTCCTTGAGAACTATTTAATGTTGATGCTCCACGCAAAACTACAGATGCTGTTTTAGTTGGGTCACCACTAGAGGAAATGTTCAAACCAGAAACTTTACCCTGCAAAAGCTGTCCCACGTCACTGATTGCTCCTCGGTTTAAATCTTCGGCTTTTACAGAAGTTACAGAAGTAGTAAGGTTTTTTCGAGATCCTTTTCCGTAACCTACAACTACTACTTGTTCTAAGTTAGTTGTTGTTGACTGTAATTTAACCGTATAATTTGATTTTGTCCCGTCTAATTTTACCGGTTGATCATCAAATCCCATAAAGGAAAATATAAGTGTCGCATTTTTGTTTGAAGCTGAAATTTTAAATTTCCCATCAAAATCTGTTGTTACTGTATTCGTTGTACCTTTCTCTAGTACATTGGCGGCTGGCAGTGGAATGCCTTTGTCATCTAAAACTACACCGGACACTTCTGTTTTTTGTGCCCAGGTATTAATTGAGAAGCCAAAGCAAAGGGCTAATAATAAAAGTTTAAGTTTTTCCATTGTGATATTGGTTAATTGGTTAAATAGTACTGACGAAATTAGTGCTAATGAAATGTTAAGAAATGGACAAGTTATTCATAAACATGGATAATTTCTATAAAGTCAGTGATAGTAAGGCTTGCCAAAGTTATTTTTCTAAAATTCTATAGTTAAAAACTTACTAATAAATCGTTTTCGCGAAGATTCAGTTCCTGTTTTTCATTGTTGTTTTGGTTTTGGTTATGAAGTATTGGTTATTTTTTATGTATCTACGAATTAATCGCAATTAAGTATTATTTTAATTACTTTCAGTCCATTTAATTTCCCAATTTTTGATTAATTCTCTTTCATTAGATTCATCAAATTGAGTATTGTTTACAACTGATTTTCTAAAGGCTTCTAAAAACATTTTCCATCTCGGCCAATAGAATCCTTTGTACATTCCCTGCCATGATCGGGAAGCATAATCATTCAAATGACCTTCTCCACCCCAAAGCGTAATTAGTGTTTTTGCATTTTTTACATATAATTTTGAAACCTCTGCTGAACTTCCGTAATCAGAAGCCGATTTTACCCATTGATCTAAACTATTTAATGGCTGCCCGGACATCATTTTATCAATCTCCAAAGCTTGCTTTTCTATTTTTTTAAAAAGCTGGTCTCCTTTGATAACATCTTTCTGCTGATACGCTTTTACACATTTCATTAAATCCTCATCAATACACAATGAATAATAATGTCTTGAAATATCAATTAAATCGTAATTAATAAAATTCTTTTTATCATACTTTGCAGCTTCTTTGTGAAGGATATCCAAAGCTTCTTTTAATTTTTCCTTATCTCCAGGATTTCCTTTAAATTCTGTAATTGTGGCCGTTGGGCGTTTAAATAACAAATACGCTCCAGCCCTATCATTCCACCAGCGAGTTTCCCAGTATTTCACATTATAAACAGATTCTAGTAATAATTCCCAAGCTTGAAAAATAGATTGAGTAGGTTTTTGTCCATATCTCGCATGTAAATATTTAGTCAGCCAGTCATTAAGAGGCTGCTCTCCTTTAGTCCACGCAAGATCATATATGTATTCATAAACAATTGAATTATTATTTAAGCCTTCTGGCATTGCCCCATAACCCACAATATTTCCTCTATTTGGATTCTGCAGCAAACTTGTCAATTCATTTTTATAGAAATTTAAATCTCCGTATACAGGATTTGATCCTCCATAATTATGGACATAACCATAAGTCCATTGTTTACCATAAAAAGCTTCTTGATTTTCCCATACCTTATACCTGTCATTAGCATAATCCTGAACCATCAATCTGTCATTTGGAACTTTGCTTAAAAATGCGCTGGTTGCCTCTTTTGTCCAAAACTCTTTATTGTCTCCAAAAAGCCATCCCTGCATTACCCATACTGCACCAGGAGCTGCTTCATTAATAGTTTCGTAAATTGCACTTCCGTAATTAGAAAGTTCTTCGTATTTATTATGCTCAGAAACAGGAGGTTCAATTTCATTAAAAGAATCTGCTAAGTAGAAATTAGATGCGCCATACTTTTGGGTATAAATTTCAATAAAACGTTTTCCTATTTTTTTAAACAATGGATCTTTGGAATCTAATAGAAAAGTGCTTGCAAAGCCGCCTCCCGACCAAGATTTTAATTCTGTTATTTTAGCCTCAGGATGTTTTTCGGCAAAAGCTTTAGGCACATAACCACTAAAAGCAGGAACAACAGGATGCATGTCTAAGGCTCTCATCCTTTCCAATATTTTCTTTTGCAGCTCTTCTTTTTTACTAAACCATTCTTTTGGCAATGGTCCTTCTAGACTATTAATATTCCCCATTCGCTGCCATGGCAGATAGGCTGGCCCTGCAAAATGAGCTTCTAACTGATTGCTGGTCAAGCCATACTCTTTCCATAGTTCCTGCCATACTGCTTCCTGACCTTCCATTGCGGTAGGAAGATTTATTCCGTGCATCGCCATCCAGTCGATTTCTTGTTCCCATCGTTTCCAATCCCACCATGGTGTCGTATAACCAAAAGTACAGGCATTTAAATATTCTCTATATTGAAATGGTGTCTCACTCTTTTTAGAATATTTTGGCCATGTCTCGGGTAAATGAATTCTATTTCCTTCCCAGCTGACTAAAACTGCACCTATATCCCTAAGAAAATTATAAGCAGCATAGCAGACAGCAGTATTATTTGATGCTTTTATTTTTACTTTATTGTTTGTTGTTTCAATTTCAAACCAATCTAATTTATTCCCTTTGTTTTCAATAATACTTAATTCGAACTCGCTGGCACGATTACCTATAAGTCTTTCTATTACCTTTTGGGCACTTTCTGTTTTTTCTTCATTTTTGCAGTATACTTTCACTACACAAAAAAACAGCAGCATAAGAAATGGTACAATTCTTTTTAAAGAACCGTGCTTTTTATTTAGAAAATTCTCTTTTTTCATATCAATCACATATTTATTAAATTGTCTTAAAACATTTCTAAAACATAAATAAGGGAGATTAACTATTTAATCTCCCCCACAAAACAAACCAAACAAAAATCTATTACTAATAATTAACAATTCTTATTTAATAAAATTTAGAGCAAAATAATGGGCTCTGAACTGGAAAATAAAATTATGTATAAGACTATCAGAAAAGATGGATTCATCAATCAAAAACATAGACATATTTTACAGTTTGTTTATTTAAAAATGGTATTGTTGAAAATACATATTAAAGGAATTGTTTATTCATTCTTTGATTGCCGAAGAAAAGGTTTAAATCTTAGAGACTAAAAAATGATACTATTAGTTTTTTGTGTAAAAACATTTTTTGACCTTGTAAAAATTCCTGAAAAGTTTTTTGACAAAATCGATGCAAAACTTAGAATTTAAAATATGATTGATTTAAAAATTAAAGTTCTGTCGAAAAATCAATTACATTTACTTTAATCTACTTTACAATACCAAATTTAAAAATGAGATATTAAGTATTAAAATTTTAAATCATTTACTCTTAATTTTCCAATTTCTAAATAATTGATCTATTTAATTGTTAAATATTTTATTTTGTTTAATTATTTTAAAACAAGGTTAAACAAAATAAAATTGTTTATTTAATTTAGATTTCAATAATAAGCTTTCCTTGTAATAACACAAAACCCCAAATTAAAAAGATACTTTGGAGTTAATATTAGCCACAAATTATGAAACACTTTAGCTTATTAGTGTAACAAAAATGTTTAATAAAAAATTAGATTTGTCAAACAAAAACCTAAAATAAATTGCTATGTATCAAAATGTGAGGATCTTAAAAGATATAGTTGACCATACACCATTGCCTATCGCAGTTTATACAGGTGATAATCTAAAAATTGAGCTTGCCAATACTGCTATGATTCAACTTTGGGGGAAAGGCAATAATGTAATAGGCAAAAATTATCTTGATATTCTTCCTGAGATTAAAAAAGATTCTTTTTTTGATGAGGCCCTTAATGTCCTTAAAACTGGAATTCCCTTTCATGCTCAAGACAAAAAGGTAGATTTAATTAGTAATGGCGTCACAAATTCATATTATTTCAATTATAGTTTCATTCCTCTTATTGATGAACAAGGAAAAATTTATGGAGTAATGAATACTGGCGCAGATGTAACTGATTTACATATGGCTACGCAACAGGTTCAGAGTGCAGAAGAAAGGCTTAGAATTGCAATAGAGTCATCTGGAATGGGAACTTATGAAATAGACCTTGTAACCAAAAAAATCAAAACTTGTGGGAATTTCAATTCTATATGCGCTATTGAATCAGAAATATCCACTGAAGAATTAGTCGCAAAAATTCATCCAGACGATTTAGCAGCTCGTGAAAAAGCACATAAAGAAGCTGAAAGCACAGGGAAAATATGTTATGAAGCTCGAATTGTAAATAATGATAAATCCATACGATGGACAAAAATTAATGGCAAGATTATTAAAGATGAAAATGGAATTCCAATCACTATAATTGGAATTATTCAGGATATTAGTGAGCAGAGGCAATTTGAAGAAGAATTAAAAAAACAGGTTGCTTACAGCACCGAAGAACTAAGGAGATCAAATGATGATCTACTTCATTTTGCAAATGTAGTAAGTCACGATCTAAGAGAACCTGTAAGAAAAATTAAAATTTTCAATACTCTTTTAAAAAATGAAAAAGAAATTAATTTTAATGAGAGCAGTAAAAAATATCTCCATAAAATAGACCAGTCTACACTTAGAATGAACAATATAATAGAAGGTATTCTCAGCTACTCTACTATTGATAAAACCAAGCAGTCAATTGAAAAAATTAATCTCAATGAAGTTATTGACGGTATAAAAACAGACCTAGAACTGATTATAAAAGAGAAAGGCGCAATATTGAGTTCTTGTGACCTGCCCGAAATAGAAGGAGCGCCTATTCTTATTACACAGCTTTTTTATAACCTTATACAAAATGCATTAAAATTCTCAAAAGCAGATGAGCCGCCAAGAGTTATTATTACTTGTGCAAATACAACTTTAAATGGTGAAGATGCTGTACAAATTGTCGTTAAAGATAATGGCATCGGACTCGACTCTGTTTTCGCTGAAAGGATTTTTAATGCTTTTGAAAGATTAAATTCTAAAGACGAATATGAAGGAAATGGACTCGGGCTTTCGCTTTGCAGAAAAATAGCAAAAAGACATCATGGTACAATTACAGCCACCGGAGAAAAAGATAATGGAGCCGAATTTACAGTAACGCTGCCTTTAAAACAAACAACACAAAGTATATAATATTGAATAAATATTTTTGATTACGGTAATTAAGATCAAAAATTATAATGGCTAAAATTTAGAATCATTCTATTTGTACTAATCACATGATAGAAGACATTTTCAGTTAATTTTATTTGGATATAAAAGTGAAAAATAAATGATATAGACAAAAGCCTGCCCAGAATGAAACATAATTATAAAATAGGGAATTTCTTAAAACTTATTTCGACTGGACAAATAATTTACATGAACTATGAATACTGAAAATCATTATATCAATAGAAGCGGCTGGTTAAGGGCAGCTGTCCTAGGTGCAAACGACGGAATCTTATCTACTACAAGTTTAGCAATTGGTGTAGCTGCAGCGAGTGTAACAAGAGAACCTATTTTACTGGCTGCAACGGCTGGTTTAGTAGCTGGTGCCCTTTCTATGGCAGCAGGCGAATATGTATCTGTAAGCTCCCAGGCTGATGTTGAATCTGCTGATCTTAAAAGAGAAAAAGCAGAGTTGGAAAATATGCCAGAACTTGAACTTGAAGAACTGACACATATTTACATTCAAAGGGGACTAAATAAAGAATTAGCAAAACAGGTCGCTCATGAACTAACCGCTCATAATGCTCTTGAAACTCACGCAAGAGATGAACTAGGAATAAATGAAATTACGCAGGCCAATCCATTAATGGCGGCATTTGCATCGGCTGTTTCATTTATTATTGGAGGTATTTTACCGCTTGTAGTAGCTATTCTCGCTCCTATTAAACAAATGGTATTTTATCAATATGGTTTTTCAATACTTTTTTTGGCACTATCTGGAATACTAGCTGCAAAGGCAGGCGGATCAAATATTTTAAAAGCAGTAATGCGTATCTGTATCTGGGGTACTTTTGCAATGGCAGCATCTGCGCTAGTTGGCTATATTTTTGGAGTTCAGACCGCTTAAAAAGTTAGGATTTCAATGTAATATAAATTTAATCAAATCTTAAGCGATAAAAAAAAATAAGATCCCTTCTAATTCGTTATTTCGTATATACCTAAAAACAAACTGAATAATGAAGCTTATCGCAATGTTTCTCCTATTAACATTTATGTCTCCTGTAAATTGGGAACCTGATTTTAATAATGCAAAAAAAATTGCAAAAGAAAAGCACGAATTAATTCTTTTGAACTTCTCTGGTTCAGACTGGTGCGGACCCTGCATCGTAACGCGCAAAGAATATTTTGAAAGTCAGGTGTTCACAGATATGGCAAATGAAAATTTAGTACTGGTTAATGCTGATTTTCCAAGAAAAAAGAAAAACATCGGAACAGCCGAACAAGTTAAGCGTAATGAAGCCTTAGCTGAAATATATAATAAAGAAGGTAGTTTTCCTCTAACACTTCTTCTAGATGCTGATGGCAAAGTAATCAAAACCTGGCACGGAAAACCTGAAATCTCACCTGAACAATGGACTGCCGAAATAAAAGCGATCTGTGAAAGCCGAAAATAACATATTCAAAAAGCAAAAATATTCACAATCCCTAAAACTCATGGGAAACAACTTTACCATTACAGTTGTAGCTGAAAATGAGAAAAAAGGAAATGAGAATATTAATCTTGCTATTGAAGAAATCAGGCGGATTGAAAAGCTGCTGACTACTTATAGCACAGATAGCCAGACCAATCTGATTAATGATAATGCAGGAATTCAGCCTGTAAAAGTAGATCTGGAAGTTTTTAATCTTATCGAAAGATCCATTGGAATTTCGAAAATCACACAAGGTGCATTTGATATCTCTTACGGAAGTATCGACAAAAGTCTTTGGAATTTTGACAAAACAATGACCACACTTCCTGATGCACTGACAGCAAAAAAAATGGTGCACCTTATTGATTACAGAAATATCATGCTGGACAAAGAAAACTCAACTGTATTTCTAAAAGAAAAAGGAATGCGGATTGGTTTTGGAGGTATTGGAAAAGGTTATGCCGCTGAAATGGCCAAACAGATCCTTTTAAAACAAAATGTTCAAAGCGGCATTATAAATGCCAGTGGAGATCTATCTGCGTGGGGATTACAGCCTGATGGAAAAAAATGGACAATTGGCGTAGCAAACCCTGACTCTCCAAATGGTGCTTTTTCGTACATGGAAATATCCAATAAAGCAGTAGCAACCTCTGGCAACTATGAAAAATTCGTAACCATTAATGGAAAAAAATATTCGCATACCATTGACCCAAAAACAGGGCTGCCAATAACCGGAATAAAAAGTGTTACCATTATCGCTTCTAATGCAGAATTTGCAGATGCAATGGCAACTCCAATAGCAGTTATGGGAATTAAGGCAGGCTTATTTTTAATAGATCAGATCCCTGATTTATATTGTATTATTATCGATGACAGCAATAAAATTTACACATCAAAAAACATTAACCTGAAATGAAAAAGCCAAAGCAAAAAAAACTGGTACTGTTCTGCAGCATTGCTTTTACAGCTATTCTGTTCACCTCTTGTACTTCGGTAAAAGAATACCAGAAGGGAAAAATCAACGATTCTGAAATGGTACTTTCTAATCGAAAAATCGAAAAGACAGAACTCAGTTTTCAATCCTACCGTGAAGGAGCTTCCGGAGCAAATTCAGGAAAAAGCGGTGGCGGCTGCGGGTGTAACTAATTTTCATACTACAAAAAAATGAAAAGAATATTCATAACAGGGTTTGCTTTGTTGGCATTATTTCAGACAAAAGCACAAAATGTTCCTACTGATTCTATTAGTTATAAAAGCAAAAAATTAAAGCTGGAAGAAGTAAATCTGGTTTCCAGTTATTATAAACAGGATGGAGATAATTCTGCCGTTACTGGAGGTATTGGTTCTGAGCACCTTACAGATATAGCAAATACTATTGATGTAAAATTAGTAAAATACGGAGAAACTGGAATTAAGCACACTTTTGATATCGAAGCTGGTATAGATCACTATACCTCAGCATCATCAGATATGATTGATTTGAGTGCCAATTCATCTGCATCATCTTCAGACAACCGCTTCTATCCTTCGTTGACTTATTTGAGAGAGAATGAAGAAAAAGGAAGAACATTGGGAATTGGAGTTTCATCATCAACGGAGTTTGACTACCAGTCCTTTGGAGGAAACATCAGCTTCTCACAAAAAACAAAAGACAGAAACGGAGAATTTACAGCTAAATTTCAGACCTTTATAGATCAGTTAAAATTAATTGAACCAGTCGAGCTCCGCCCTCCAGGCCAGGAAGGCTATGGCAGCGCCAACCGTAATACTTTTGCAGGAACTTTAAGCTACTCGCAGGTTGTAAACAAGAACCTGCAGGTAATGCTTGTAGGAGATGTAATCAGCCAAAATGGATACTTAAGCCTTCCTTTTCATAGAGTTTATTTTGCAGATGGCTCGGTGCATCAGGAAAAAATGCCGGATACCAGATTCAAAATTCCATTGGGAATCAGAGCCAGTTATTTCTTGGGAGACAATATAATTATTCGTGCTTATTACAGATATTATACTGACGATTGGAGCTTAAAAGCGCATACTGCCGATATTGAAATTCCTGTGAAATTAACCCAGGCTTTTTCAGTCAGTCCTTTTTATAGATATTATACACAAACAGGAACTAAATATTTTAAACCATACGGAGAACATACTGCAGCTGATGAATATTACACCAGCAATTATGATTTATCTAAGTTTAACAGTAGTTTCTTTGGAATGGGAATGAAATTTACGCCTCTAAACGGAATTTTTGGACTTAAACACTGGAATACATTAGAACTCCGTTACGGGCATTATACTAGAACTACTAATATGACTTCGGATATTATCAGCATTAATATAAAATACAAATAAAAGATAATCAACCACTTAAAAAATAAAATAAATTTAGGCACGCTTCTTGTTTATTCTAAATACAGTAATGAATTAAAAAAATGAAATTATGAAAACTTTAAAATATTTATTGATTGGAATCGTATTCTTTTCTTTTAGTCAATCTCAAGCACAAGTATCTGTAAATGTAAATATAGGAACTCCTCCTGCATGGGGTCCGGTGGGCTACACAGATGTTCGCTATTATTATCTTCCAGATCTTGAGACTTATTATGATGTAAGCACGTCAAATTATGTGTACTTAAACAACGGAAGATGGGTCAGAACAAGAGCATTGCCTGCTGCCTATAGAAATTATGATCTTTACAATGAGTACAAAGTAGTTTTGACAGATTATAGAGGAGACCGTCCTTATGACAATTTTAAAACCCATAAGGTAAAATATGCAAAAGGTTATAAAGGAAAACCTCAAAAAACAATTGGTCCAAAACCTGGTAAAGGGAATAATGGACATCACGATAGTGGGAACCATAATGGAAATGGTAAGGGCAAAGGAAATGGGAAACATTAATGCAAAAGAGGCTTTGGGGAGCCTCTTTTTTATATAAAATATCTAGATTATTTATTAGCAACCAAGTAAAAAACACTTCATTGTGAAGTGTTTTTTTTTNCAGAGTACTAAAGAAATTATCATCAGAATTTTGGATGTCTTTTTTAGATAAGCAGCCTTTTTAGCTTTTGAAAAGATAATCGCCGTTATTGCTAATGAAAATATTTCAATAACTGTTAAAAGAAAAGCATCTTGAATACATTCGGGAAACACACTAAGATAAGCTGTCTTGCAATCTTCAAACTCAGTGTAGATTTTGCTTATATATATCCACCAAATTTTATCTAGAACATTAATGGCAAGCAATAATACTCCCATACTATAAATAATCATTTTGTATCTAGATTTCATAATCATACGAATTAAACTTTAGAAAACCTCAAAACTGCACATTGCTGTGACAGTAATGAGGCTCCGCTAAAATATTATACAATAGTAGATTCAAATTGTTTAAGGTCTCGGGTATTTTTTTGCACAGCCAGAGCCGAGAACAATCCTAATACGAATGACATTCCGAAGAAACCTTTTTCACTCAATAGTAAACTAGCATTCCACAAACCTATTATAAGTAAGACTATAGAGGCAATAGTACTAAACCAGCTTATACTGTAATATAAGTCGGTTACTGGTATTCCTTCCAGCTTGTCACGCACACTTTTTTGTACTGATATTACAGAAAAAAGACCAAAGAGAAGAATTGTAAAATAATAGCCTTTTTCGTTATAAGCCATTTCCGAATTGTAAAGACCAATACAGTAAGAGGTCATACCAATAATTAATGTCATCCAAGATGCTCCCACAAAGGCAGCGCTCGGTTTTAACGGATTAAATCCATTGTTTGATTTTGCATTTTTTGATTCTGAATTGTTGTTTGATTCATTTGATTTTAGCGGTTCCATAATTTTATGTTTTATAATTATGAGACAAATTTCAGGATGAATCAGGAGTTATTAAAATCAATTTCCATATAAAACTGACGATATAAAATACATTTTATTATTTTTACCTCAATAAAAATCTTATTTATGAATGCACTCCAAGAAATATCAAACATAATGAATGAGAATGATAAAAAGGCATTCATACAGTATTTATCAAGAAAAAACAAGCGAAAAGACGCAGGTAATATAGCTTTATTTAATTCTTTAAAAACTGACGATATAAAACTTAAAAAAAAGAATTTATTAGATACAAAAAGTACAGATGCGTATCATGCCCTTAGAAAAAGACTTTATGACACCATGATTGACTTCATGGCTAATCGAAGTTTTGAAAATGATACTTCACAAGAAAATGCAATACTTCGTCTTATTGTTGTGAGCCGCCTATTTTTTGAACATAAACTCGAAAAAACGGCTTTCAAATGTTTGGCAAAGGCTGAAGAAATTGCAGTCAACTTGGAACATTTTAGTCTGCTTAATGAAATATATCTGACTCAGATACAGTTTGCCCACTTCGATCTGTCACAGCCAATTGAAAAAATAATACAGAATTTCAAAGCAAATAAAAAACAGCTCGAATACGAAGAACAGCTTAATTTGGGCTATGCTGTTTTGCGACGCGAACTGGCTGCTATTTATCATGAAAGCCGGATTGTAGACTTCCAGTCGCTTATAAAAAGCACTATTGAAACATACGGAATTTCTTTAAAACAAGGATTAACTTTTAAATCGCTTTACCAGATCTTATTCATTGCCAATGAGTATGCCTCTATAAACAATAATTTCTCGCTTATACAGCCATTTGTTATTAAAAGCTATCGCTTCATTAGTAAAAAAGCAGATTTGACAAATAAGCATTTGTACTATCATATCTACATATTATATTTTATAGCGAACTTCTATTTTAGAAATGGTCAATTTAAAGAATCTTTAAGCTATTTGAATTCGATGTTTACACAACTGAATAATCAGTCTGGTAAGTATTATCAGCGTTTTTGCCTGAGATATTTTTTACTGCTTTCTTTCAATGAAAATTATCTTGGAAATTTTCAAAAAGCGATAGAGACTGCCGAGAAGTCTTTAACTTTAAATAAAAAGACAGATCCTAATGACAGTAACGATATTCGTTTGATGCTGATCGTTTTTTATATACAGCAAAATTCAGGACGTAATGCCGTAAAAGAAATGGCAAAACTAAACCATACCGACAGCTGGTACGAAAAAAAAATGGGAATGGACTGGACAATTAAAAAGTGTCTTGTAGAAATCTTGCTTCATGTACAGGAAGAAAATACAGAACTGGCAATATCGCGTATAAAAAGTTTTAAACGCCGTTACAAAAAATATCTTTTAACGGTAAATGAAGAGCGAGTTATGCAGTATCTCTTATTTGTAGAACAATATGTACTGAAACCAGAAATTATAAAAACTGAAAAATTTCAAAAAACAATTGAAGATTTTATCATTACATCTCAAAACGGACCGAAGGATATTTTGATCATGAGCTTTTTGGCATGGCTGCTTGCAAAAGTACGACAGAAGCCTATTTATGAGACAACTTTAAATCTTTTAACTACCTATTTTCCTGCCTGAATTTTCGATAAAGAAATTGTAATTTTGATTCTCTAGTATTTGATGATTTTTTGTTTATTTACAAAAAACAAACCTGCAGCAAGCAACTGCTGCAGGTTCAACATTAAGTAATCAACCAGGGCAGTTATTTACTGCCTTTACTATTAGATGTTGAGTCTGTTTTTACACTAGTACTTCCTTTTTGCGTTGTTCCGTCAGATCCAGAACCTGTAGAACCTTCACCAACGGCACCGGTTGTTCCATTTGTACTAGTATTTGTGGTGTCAGAATTTGGTCCGACAGTATCAATAGTTGTTTCTGTTGAATCAGCACTATTGGTGTAAGTATTATCTTCAGCAGCATTTTCATTCTTTTTACATGAAGAAATGACCGCTGCAAACAAGAAGATTAATATCGAGGTTTTGAATATAGTTTTCATAATTTTTATTTTTTAGTTATTATTCAAAGTTATTTCTCCACACTCTTTTATTGTTACATTATCGATCTCTAGATTTTATATATTTCATACATCTATCTGAAAATCAAACAACAAACACTACAAAATTATTTTTACAGAAGAATCTCCATTTATTTTGTACTCTGCTAAAGTTTTGGATTTAGATTCAGGTTCGATCTTTTTCTTATTTTGGAAAACTTCAAAATCGATTTTACTTTTCTCATTTAGTAGAATTTTAAAATTGCATTCGAAATCCGCATTTCCTAAAACTTTAAATGTTATTGTTTTTTTTACTTTTTTAAAATTTACAATTGGATAATCTGTAAAAATTAAAAAGTCTTCATTTCTTACTTGATGATATTGTCTTGTCATAACTCCAAAACCCACGCCAGCTCCATAAACTTCCTGCCCTACCTGTCCGCTTTTTTCCCATCCATTATAAAGATCTTCGAGCGGAATCCAAAATGTTTTGCCTATTTCGCCTGTTTTAGCTTCGTCTGAAACCATCTCAGGAGGAAGTTTGGTTGGATAATAATAAGGAAATCTGCTGATAGCATATTTTAAGAATTCTGGAATAAGAATTTTTAATGCGGGTTCAAGATCTATCGATTCGGCCTGTATTAAATATTCTGATAGCGCTGCATATACTTCCATTTCTTCGTATGCGGCAGTATAAGGTGCTTCGTTAAGAGGAAAAACAGAAAAGTAATTTGGGTAGTTTTTCCCAAATCCGTATTGGCAATCCCATATCTGCATATTTTTGAAAAGACAAGCCAGACAAGCGTAACTTAAATCCAGGTATTCTTTTTTGTTCGTAATTTTATATAATTCTAAAAGTGCTCCAGCAGAAAAAGCGGTATTATTGGCTTGATAAAAAATACTAAATCCACAGCCTATGAGTTTCTTAACTGCTTTTTCAGCTTCATTTAGATAACGTTTCTCCTTTGTCAAGCGATACAGCAGCAGCATTAAATGTGCATATGATCCCGGCACATCCTTTTCACCTCCCTCTCCAGGAGCAGTTTCCTTTTTAACAACTTCAAGAGTATCCATTTTATAAAATACCGGCCATTTATAATCAAAATGATGCGCAACCTTAATGGCAAATTCGACAGATTTTAAAACGAGATCTTCTGCTTTTTTTTCGCCATTCAAAGCGAGTCTTGTCAGATTCATAAGAGGATGATGCAGGTACCAGGAATCCATTACCATTTCCTTCTTTTGTTCTTCTGACTTATCAAGTTCTTCAATAAGTTCTGGAAGCCATCTGTTGATTGTCTTTATTTTAGGATCATAAAACGAATCTATTCCTTCGAGCAAATCATTATAAACTGGATGTGTTTCTCCGTACCAGAGTGTTAATTCATTAAGAGGCATTAATACGGCGAGCTGAACCATAACTTCTGCCGGAGTATCGTAATCGCATAAATAAGCATTTAAAAAAGAGTTTCCTTTTGTCTGAGTCCAAGATCCTTTATTATGATACAACTCGTCCAGACAATTTTGGGTAATTTCAGGCCAGTTGTGATAAATGATTTCAGGATGTGGTAAAACGCAATAAACATCTGCCAAATTTCTAATAAACTCTTGCGTTTCTTGTATTTCATTTTCAATTGTATCTTCAGAAAATAAAACATAGGCATCTGATATTACATAGGCTTTATCTGAAGGCAAAGGTTTTTCTTCTGTTATTGGTAATTGAAAACCAATTTCAGGCCAGCTTCCGCCAACAGTATTTTCTAATGATGTTTCTGTTGCCTCACAATATTCGCTTATAGAGCCCAAATCTTGAAAGTAAAAAAAAGAACCTCCTTTTGGTTTGGTCATACTTGCAAAAAGTAGTCCAGACCTTGAACCTATTTGATTGGTATGGATGGTACCATTTGTATTGGCAACATTTCCAGTTTGTGTTACAGGAATTATATCTCTTGGCCAAAATGGAATCATAAAAGGCTGATTAGCTTTAAATGTAGTTTTATAATGAAGTAAAGCTTTATCAGAATTCGGAAAAGAAATAGCTGTGCTGTAGGTGCCCAGTTTTGTTTCTAAATTAATTATGAGTATTTGGTCGTCATCAAATAGATTTGTGACTTCAAAACAACTATTCATAGCAAATGCGGCACGAAAGGCCATCTTTACCTGATTTGGCCAAATCACCAAAATCCATAATGAATCGCCTGTATTATAAACTTGGAAAAAATAGTTATGAAATTCCTTTTCCCATATTAAAACGCTGTTTTCTAAATCGGCCTGCACTGTGGCTGCCCATGGTGAAATTGTATGCATACATCATTTGTTTAAGATAGCATTAATGGTAAATTTTGAAGTTTTATTTAAACAAATATTACTCGCCAGTTTCTGCGTGAGGCGCATCTACAGGTTTTGATTGAGATGAACCTATCTGTCTCAAATAAATAGAAAGTACTATAATTGCAAATACTGATAAAAATTCGCTCTGCCAATTTTGAAATGATTCAAACCAAAATCTTGAATCGGTAATATATTTTGATGCTGTTTCTAGGGGCATTCCTTTAAAAGAGAGCTGTTCATTTTCGTCTTTTAAACTTCCATAAAAATGTGCAACGAATGAAAGCGCAAATAATAAAAACAACATAATACTAAGTGAATGCTTGTAAAGAGCCAAAATAAATCCTCCTTTTTTAACGGGCCAAGGAGCGTCTTTTTTATTGGGAGAAGGTTCACGGTCAACCTCTTCTTCTTTATCAAAATCTTTAGATTCTGAAGATCCTTTTTGCTGTAAAAAAATGGTTAATACAACAAGAAGCGCCATTTGCAAAAATTCACTTTCCCAATTTTCAAAAGTAGACTCTACAAAATGTCCTGTTGAGAAATAAGATAATATAGTAATTGGAGTCACTCCGTTTTCAATAAGATCTTTATTATATTCTTTAAAACCAAAAAGAATCTGCCCGGCAAACGAAGCAAAAAATAATAATAAGAAACAAATTGAAAGTCCGTTGTTGCGTATAAAAGTTTTCATAATATGTTCATTTCAGAAAACATTACTGATATACCGCCAGCACTTGGCAATTCATAAAACAGTTTTTGTATTGTAGTTATTTTTTTGTAACCAAATAAACTTTCGATATCCTTTTCTTGATAATCATAGAAAGTGTTCTTATTATATGTTGAATTCATTTTCATAATTTTAGGTGTATTATATTAAACCATAATCCCTCTATCTTCTGCATTTATTCATCTGCTGGTAAAAGCTGAGATTCCATAAATTTTCCCGTAACAATAGTTCCTTGTTCATCTTCCCATTGGGTAATGACATTTTCTATCAAATCTGGTTCAAAATCTATAATTTTCATTACTTGATTACCAAATTCCTGCTGTACTTTTTGACCTTTCTTAAACATAATCTTAATCCTTATTGTTATACAAAATCTTCTCTTTTCATTATTTAATAAATAAATCACAACATGAAAATTCATTTATTTTTCTCAATGTTAAAATTACTTATACTGGCTTTCAGTATTTTACAACATTATAGAGCTTTATTATATTATTAAATGATTTATTGAATATCAAGTCTTCTAAAATCCCTAAATAAATAGTGCTGCTTTAAAAAAAGAAAAGGAAAGCTTAAATAGTTTTAAAGTTTTCCCTTTCTTTTTACTTCAATAATAAATTACTACGTGATATAGAGTTGAATTACTTCCAAGGATCTAAAACGACTTTTACACATCCGTCTTCGCGTTTTTTAAAAATGTCGTAAGCATGCGAAATCTCAGATAATGGCAGTCTGTGTGTAATAATATCATCAAGCTGTACTTTTCCCTGAACCACATATTCTAATAATTTATCGATATGTTTATGAGCAGGAGCTTGTCCGCCTTTTAGGATAATTCCTTTGTCAAAGAATTGTCCCAACGGAAAATTATCGTAATTAACAGGATAAACGCCCAGTACAGCAACTATTCCACTTCTTCTTACAGCACTCATACAAGCTTCTAGTACTTTTATGGAACCTTTTTCAAAATTAATAGTTGCTTTAATTCGGTCACCTAGATTTCGATCAGGTTCAAAACCTACGGCATCAATACATACATCTGCACCGCGGCCGTTTGTTAGAGAACGAATATGTTCTACAACATCTTTTGGTCCGTCTTCCCATAAAATAGTAGTGCAGCCCGTTGTAGCTTTTGCTTTATCAAGTCTGTATTGAAGAGTATCTACAACAATAACCTGCGCTGCTCCTCTTAGCCAGGCACTTTTGGCAGCCATTAAACCAACTGGTCCCGAACCAGTTAGAAAAAGAACCTGCTCATCTGTTAAATTATCAGGAACAACTCTTGGTCCATAATTCGCATAAGGAACTCTTACGTATTGAGCCTGACCTCCGTCATAACCTCCGTAAAGATCTGTATATCCAAAAAGTGCCCCTCCTTTTTCTGTGGCTATGCCTCCTTCAGGTCCATAATGTTCAGGATTGCTATGTTCACAATTTCCTGGAACATCGTGATTACAGAAAAAACAATTTCCGCATGCAATAGGAAAAGGAACTACAACCCTATCGCCCCTTTTAACATGAGTTACTTCAGAACCAACTTCTTCTACTATCCCCATAAATTCATGTCCGAGAACCATAGGTCTGGGCTGAGGAAATCCTCCTGAATAAATATGAAGATCAGATCCGCAAATTGCTGTCGAAGTAACTTTAAGAATGATATCGTCTTTTGCATTTAATTTTGGGTCATCGACTGTATCGTATTTTATGGATCCAGGTCCATGGATAACTGCTGCTTTCATAATATTTATTTTTACATTAATAGAACGCTAAGTAACTCTTATTTAAACCATTAATATTATATTTTAATTCCATTTTCTTACATAAAAATTGACTGGTAATGATGTAAACTAATCATTTTAAGCTATAATATTTTGGGGTGTTGATTTTATAAATTTGAGAGAGATTTGAAAAATCTGATTCAAATCCAATAATCCTTAAAACAATTTTATTATGTCACAAACAGATGATAAATGGAATGATGGCAGCATTTCGTCAGGAAGCAATGTATCGTATTGGATTGATTCTACTTCTATTCTTGCTTTTCAAAATCCTGACCAAGATATTACAACAGAAGTCCTTATTGTTGGCGGCGGAATTGCTGGTCTTACTACAGCTTATAAATTATTAAAAGCAGGTAAAAAAGTGGTTTTAGTAGACGATGGTGTGATAGGAAGCGGAGAAACCGGCCGCACTACAGCACATTTGTCCTGCGCCTTAGATGATCGATATTATTATTTAGAAGATACTTTTGGCAAAGATGGAGCAAAATTAGCAGCCGAAAGCCACAGTGCTGCAATTGATGAAATAGAAAATATAGTGCAGACTTTAAATATCGATTGTTCATTCAAAAGAGTAAACGGTTATTTGTTTCTGCATCCTTCGGATAAAATAGAAAATCTAGAAAAGGAATTCAATGCCACACAAAACGCTGGAATAGACACCGCTTTTTTAAAAGAAACCCCAACAATAAACGGCGGGGAATCTATGCCATGCATTGTTTTTAATAATCAGGCTCAATTTCATGTTTTGCAATACCTTAAAGGAGTTGCTGATGCTGTTATTGCTCTTGGCGGAACTATTTATACAGAAGCAAGAGCCGAAAAAATTACTAAAGATGGTGCAGAAGTAAATGGGTATAATTTTTCTGCAGAACATATTGTTGTGGCTACTAATTCGCCTATTAACGATACTTTTACGATGCACACCAAACAAGCGGCCTACAGAAGTTATGTTATTGCGGGCAAAGTTCCCAAAGGCAAACTGCCAAATTCTTTATGGTGGGATACTGGCGATTTAAATTCGAAATGGGTTTCGCAACCCTATCATTATGTTCGTTTGGAAAATTTTGATGACGAATATGACTTGCTGATTTCTGGTGGAGAAGATCATAAAACTGGGCAGGCCGATGAAGAAGGAATTTCGGAATTTGAACGATATGAAAGACTGGAAAGCTGGACACGAAATTATTTTCCTGTACTTGAAGATATTACCTACAGATGGTCTGGCCAGATAATGGAACCTATAGATGGTTTAGGTTATATGGGGAAAAATCCTGGTGATGATAATATTTATATTATAACAGGTGATTCTGGCAACGGAATGACTCATGCCACAATTGGCGCAATGATTATCAGTGATGCAATACTTGGAATAAAGAACAAATGGGAAGAATTATACAGTCCATCCAGAATTTCACTCAAATCTATTGGAGATTTTGCTAAAGAAACTGCGAATATGGCTTCACAATATCTGGATTGGGTAAAAGCTTCTGATTTAAAAAATACTGCCGATTTAAATGCTGGTGAAGGAGGTGTTCTTTCGTCTGGTTTGAAAAAAATTGCCGTATATCGTGATTATGATAATACGCTGCATGCTTTCTCGGCTGTTTGTCCGCATTTAGGCTGCATCGTGCAATGGAATACTAACGAAAAATCTTTTGACTGTCCGTGTCATGGTTCTCGATTTGCATCAGATGGAACGGTAATGAATGGTCCTGCAAAAACTGATTTGAGTCCAATACACGTCAAATAATTTCATAAAAATATAAAATAAAAAAACCTCCATCCTTATTTCAGATGGAGGTTTTTTCATAACTAAGCGTTTCTATTATTTATCATCGCCTTCTGTGGCGTCAAAATTAATAGTATTATAAGCCGCTTCTGTTAAGGTAGTATCAGCTTCTTTTTCTTCGTTTAAAGTTTGAACCAAAAGTGATACTGCTTCATCTTCACCTAGTGTTTTAGCAAACGCTGCAAGTGTTCCGTATGTTGCAATTTCATAATGTTCAATTTTTTGAGATGCTGCAATAATTCCGGCATCACGAACTGCTCCTTGCTCTGTCTCTTCCATAATTCCTTCACCTTCTTTGATCAAGCCTTCCATTGCATCGCATTTTTTTGCAACAGCTTTTTCTCCAACAGATGCAAAAACTTCTTCTAAGCGGGTAACTTGTCCTTCAGTAACTTTTAAATGCTCATTAATTGCATCAATAAGATTTTGAGAGGTTGCATTTTTAGCCATTTTTGGTAATGCTTTAGTCAAAGCTTTTTCTGCCCAATAAATATCTTTTAAAGAGTCAACAAATAAGTCTCTTAATCCTTCTGCTGCTGATGATTTAGCTTTTACAGTTCCTTTTGGTGCAGCTGTTTTAGATGCACTTGTCTTAGACGCACTTGTTTTAGATGCGTTTGTTTTAGATGCAGCTGGCTTTTTTGCAGCTGTCTTTGTATTTGAATCTTTCATGATAATAATTTTTAAAATTAGTTTATCAAATGTAGGGAGCATTCAAACAGTTAGCTTATACAATTCTAATTCAATATTATAACATTCAAATATTTGAATATCAACCAGTAGAAAATTGAAAAAAATATAATGAATTCTTAGCTACTATTAAATTAGGTTGTATAAAATTGGGAAATCAAATACTAAAACTATAGTTTAATTTCTTGCAAAATATAAAAGTTCGTTTTTTATAATACACTACTTTTTCCAATAATTGTGGTATATTTACACCATGAGAAGAAATGGAGAAATCATTATAATAGAAGACGACGAAGATGACAGAAATTTTCTTAAAGATATCTTTGATAGTCTGGGCTACCCGAACAAAATTGTATTCATTGAAGACCCTACACTTGCAATTCCTTATTTGTTAAAACCTCAGACAAATCCTTTTCTTATTCTTTCGGACATTAATATGCCGAAAATTGATGGATTCGAACTTCGCAGCCAGATTCTTGCTCATGACGGAATAAGTCAAAAATGTGTGCCTTATATTTTTCTTTCTACTTCAAAAAATCCTGAAAATGTAACTAAAGCTTACAATTATAATGTGCAGGGTTATTTTACGAAAGAAGAAAATTTCCCAACATACAAGTTAATGATTCAAAATATCATGGAATATTGGCGTACAAGTTTAACTCCTTCATCGTCTCATTAATTAGATCAAAAACTTTGGTGTAATCTACTGAATCTTAAGATAAAGAAATAGTTAGATTATTGTAGTACAGATTTGAGCATACTAATGAGTTCATCATAACTATTGGGCTTACTCATATAGTGTATAATTTCTTTTTTTTGCAATAAGTCCTGAACAAATTCTTGGGAAGGCGTTGAAATCAAGATTACAGGTATGTCTTTCAGTTTCTCATGACTTTTTATTTTCTGCAGAAACTCTTTACCATTTAAAAGTGGCATATTGTAATCTAGAAATATCAAATCAGGAAGCTTTTCGGCGCTTTCTAATTTATTGAATGCATTAACGGGGTTACTTTCGACGCGAAAAACTATTTCTGTGTCGATACTATAGACCGCTTCCATGAATATTTCAGCGTCATCTATATCATCATCAATGA
This sequence comes from Flavobacterium sp. Root935, assembly GCF_001429295.1. Lineage (GTDB taxonomy): Bacteria > Bacteroidota > Bacteroidia > Flavobacteriales > Flavobacteriaceae > Flavobacterium. Next base: position 548,660 of record NZ_LMJL01000008.1, read on the forward strand.
GTAGAATTTCTTTGTATAACATAATTTTATTCTTTTTTTTTTGCGTGCTATTATCCCAATATACGGATTATTCTTTAATCAGGTTTAAATACTATTTCTATCTTTTGGGAAATCTGGCAGGAAAATATGGAATGTGCATCCTTCTCCTAATTGAGATTCTGCAAATAAAACTCCTTGATGATTCATAACAATTCTTCTGCACAAAGCAAGACCAATACCGCTTCCTGGAAAAATATTCTGTCCATGCAGACGTTTGAAAATTTCAAAAATTTTATTTTTATAATCTTCCTTAAAGCCAATTCCGTTATCGGTAAATGAAATATGATGATACTCGCCTAGTACTAGCGGAGAATCTGTAAACTGCGCTACATACTCTCGAGAAACTAAAGTCGAACTAACTTTAATCTGTGGTATAACCTCTGGATTAGTAAATTTTAAAGAATTACTCATTAGATTATAAAACAGCTGATTCATTTGTAAACCTACAGCCTGAACCACTGGCAGTTTTCCCATTTCAATCACTGCTTTTTTCTCTTCAATAGCCAGCTCAAAATCAGTCCATATATTTTCTATTACTTTATTTAAATCTACAGGCTGTAAACTTTTCTCGGGTTGTATTAATCGAGAAAAACTTAGAAGATCTGAAATCAACTGACTCATACGCGCTGCTGAAAAAGCAATTTTTTCCACTAAAGTTTTCGGATTTCTTCCTGAATTTTCTTCCTGTAGCAAACCTGCAAAAATTCGAATTTTTCGTAAAGGTTCTTGAAGGTCGTGACTGGCTACATATGCAAATTGTGCTAGTTCTTCGTTAGAATGTTTCAAGGCATAGTTGGTTTGCTCCAAATCTAAATTAGAAGCCTGCAGCTCTTGTAAAACAGTTTCAAGTTCTCTGGTTCTAAGTGCTACTTCAATCTCCAGTTCCAATTGCAGTTCACGCTGAATCGTAATGTCTTGTGCCGTCCCGCTAATTGTTAGTGGTTTGCCCTCTATATCAAAATACGTTTGCCCAACAGCATGAATTACTTTTTCCTTTCCGCTTTCTCCATGAATAATGCGGTATTCAGCTTCGTACTTTCCGCTAGATCCTGCTTGTTGTGCGGCAAAGAAAGCCTCTGTTACCCGTTTATGATCTGAAGGCTTGATAAGCGCTTGTATATCTTGAGATGATACATGAGTACCATTAAGTCCAAACATTTCGGCATGGCGTTCAGAAACGGTACTCATTCTTGTATTGACATCCATTGACCATGTACCTAACTGTGCTAGTTCTACAGCAGATCGAAGTGCTTCCTCAGCTTGTTCAATTTTCTTAATTGCATTGATCTCTGTTGTAACATCAGAACTTACATACAGTACCGCATATACTTCACCCTTACTATCCATCAAAGGCGTAAGACTTATATTGTGATACTGCGGCGTTTCTTCTGTAGTATGGATATCTGCTACCCCATTGGCAGCCAAATGTTCTCCACTGCGATAAACCTCTTGTACGGCTTTTATAAATTCAGGAGAACTTCCTTCCAAGACTGTAATTAAGGATTGTTGCTCTATTGAATCTCCTTTATTTATTTTCTTTATAAAGGGTTCATTTGCATTCTCAATAATTAAATCCTCGCCTACAAATAAACTTATAGATACAGGCGCAGCTGCTAATACCGAACGAAGTTTAGATTCGCTTTCTCGAAGTGCAATCTCCGTTAATTTACTCTGTGTGATATCAGTAGCATGAACAATTAAGCCAATTACTTTTCCTTCGTTATTTTTATGCGGCGTATATACAATACTAAGCCATCTGGTAACTCCCATTCTCGAAGGAGCAAACATTTCATATTTCTCCTGCTCACCTCCGTAAGCGACCTCAAGATGCGGAAGTGTTTTTGCATAGGCAGCTTCTCCTAAAAACTCCCGTACACTTTTACCAATGGCTTCATGTTCATTTACAGAGAACCACCCCATAAATACACTGTTATAAGTTTGATAACGCTGTTCTTCGTCCAGATAAAAAATCATGGCCGGAACAGTATCTCTTAATAACTGCAGATGGGCTTCACTATCTTCCATTGCTTTTTGTGCCATAACCTGTGCCGTGACATCAATAGCAATATCTAAAATTGCATAAATCTCTCCTGCCTTGTTACGCAGTGGTGTATACGAAATATTATAATAATTATCATTAAGGACTCCATTCTGGTTTATTTTGACCAGCGAAGCAGGTGAAATAAAAGGAACTCCCGTAGTAAAAATATCATCGAGTATTTTAAGGTATGCTTGACCTTCAGTTATCAATTCTGGCATAGCTTCTCGCAACGGAAGTCCTTTAATATCTGGTCCTTTACCTACTATATCAATAAAAGTCTGGTTAGGATATTCTATAATAAGATCCCGGCCAACAAATAGACCTATACCAGCGGGAGCGGCAGCAATCAGGGTTTTTAATTTGGTTTCGCTCTCCTCTACTTCACGGCGGCTTAGGACCTGTTGCGTTACGTCGGTAGCTACTACTAATAAAACTGTTGCATCTCCAAGCGCATTGTGGTTAAGCTGATAAGTTAAGTCAACATACACATCTTCGAGCCTGCCTTTGCGGAGCAATTCTACTTCTACTTCTTTGGCAATATAGGCATTACCTGTTTGGATCACTTGTCTTAAAAGGTCGTCAAATCCCTGACCTTTTAGTTCTGGAAGTGCCTCCAAAAGTGGTTTCCCAATAATTTCATGAGGCTGGCGCCCTACCAATTCACAATAAAATTTATTAGCATTTTGAAAAATCAAATCTTCTTCTATACTAATAGTAGCAATACCTACAGGTGACTGTTCGAACATTGTTACCAACTCATCCTGACGTGCTATTATTTCCTGCTGGGCCCTAAATGATGAGGTAACATCAGAAGCCATAACGAGAATGGCATAAACAGTATTTTTCTCATCACGTAAAGGTGTAAGGGAGTAATCGAAATACTGTTCTAGATTCGATTTTTCGTTTCGAATTCTGATTCCAGAAATTTTATATTCTTCTCCCGTTACATAAACTTCATTGAGCTTTCTATATAAATCCTCGTAATCTTTACCTGAAAAGACTTCTTTTATCTTCTTGCCGATAATAGCAATGTCTTTTGACCAGTATTCCATCATTGCATCGTTGACCAATTCAATATAAAATTCACTGCCACGAAATAAAGCAGTACCAACAGGAGCTTTTTCAATAAGTGCACGAAAACGAAGTTCACTGACCTGCAATTGTTTTTCTTTTTCTTTTTCGGCAGTTATATCTATAGCAATTGCTGTAATATATTTTTCTCCCGCTGTATCTTTGACTAAAGAAATACTATTGTTAACCCAAATGACAGAACCGTCTTTACAGATGTAGCGTTTGGTAATTAGAAAATCCTTTCCATTTGCAATACAATCTTTTAAAAGGATCATATTGTTTTCTAAATCATCAGGATGAGTTAGTTCTCCCAGATTCATTTTTAATATTTCCTCTCTGCTGTAACCCAGCATTTGACAGTAGCGGTCATTAACTTCTATTACCCGCCCTTCAATATTGGCTTGTGCAATTCCTGCATTGGACTGCATTAAAACGCTGTTGAGCTGTGATCGAACAGATCCAGATTCTATAAGATCGGGAATAATTGCTGAATTTTCTGTACAGGTGACAAAAACACCTTCAATTGTATTATTGGAATTGAAAATAGAACTATATCCCAGAGTCAGGTATACGCGTTGTGAAACGTTATTTCTATTGAGAACTGTTACAATATTAGATTCAGATCTAGAAATACCATCATCTATCATATTATAAATAGCATCAGACACACTTTTCCATTCCAGCGGCAAAGTTTCTTTTAATGATTTTCCTAAAGCATGCGGATGCTTTTCTGTACCAGAAAGAAAGGGGCGAAAAGAATCATTATAAAAAAAAATCTTGTCTTTTCCCCATACAACAAACATAGGAATACTCGAACCAAACATAATACTCAAAGCTGTACGAAGACTATTCGGCCAAGATTCTGTTTCTCCCAAAGAGGTATTACTCCATTTCATTTCCCTTACTAGGGTTCCTAATTCTCCTCCATTTTTTAGAAATGAATTTTCGAATTCTTTTTTACTTAACTGCACCTGCGAAATATTTTGTTTTAAGTGGAAAGATAAAGCAATTTTAATGAATGACCAATTTTTTAAAAGTCCAGTATCGAAAAATCATTAACTAAATTAACTGTAATTACTTGAGCAATTACGTTCAATAATATAAATAATAGATCATTTAGTTTATAAGTCATTCCCTATCTGTAAAAATTAACTTTAGTAAAAATTCTAAAAAATTAATCTTGTTCTGATGCCAAAAAAATACGTGATTCGTTGATGGTCATTTTTTATTTATCTGACCTACTGGTAATTGTAGAACTATATATTGTAATATTATAAATACGTGACATTAGGATAATTTACATTTGATAAAAGAAAAATTACAACTTTTAACTAGCTAGAGATCTGACAAGTAAGGGTTATAATTTTTCAAAATTTCAAAGTATTTAACTAATAAGATATTTTATGAAAAATTTTCAAGACGAAAAACAACGCGATTTATCAATCAACAAATCAGATGGCACAAACAAATTTCTAACCACAGATCAAGGCCTTCGAATTAATGATGATAACAACTCGCTGAAAGCTGGAGAAAGAGGACCTTCTCTACTCGAGGATTTCATACTAAGGGAAAAAATAACGCATTTTGACCACGAAAGAATTCCAGAAAGAATTGTTCACGCACGCGGATCAGGAGCACATGGATTTTTTGAAGTAACCAATCCAATTCCAGAATTAACTAAAGCAGGTTTTCTTAAAGAAAAAGGTCTTAAAACTCCTGTTTTTGCAAGATTTTCTACTGTTGCAGGATCAAGAGGCTCCACAGATCTTGCTAGAGACGCCAGAGGTTTCGCAGTTAAATTTTATACTCAAGAAGGTATTTATGATTTAGTTGCAAACAACATTCCTGTGTTTTTTATACAAGATGCCGCTAAATTTCCCGATCTTATTCACGCAGTAAAACCAGAACCTCATAATGAAATGCCGCAAGCTGCATCTGCGCATGATACTTTTTGGGATTTCATTTCATTAATGCCAGAATCCATGCACATGATCATGTGGGTAATGTCTGATCGCGCCATTCCGAGAAGTTATAGAATGATGGAAGGTTTTGGAGTGCACACGTTCAGATTGATCAACGAAAGAGAAGAATCTGTTTTTGTGAAATTTCACTGGAAACCTAAATTAGGAACTCACGCTGTTGCTTGGGATGAAGCGCAAAAAATTTCAGGAAAAAACCCAGATTTTCACAGAGAAGATCTTTGGGAAGCAATTGAAATGGGTAATTTCCCAGAATGGGAATTAGGCGTTCAGGTAATTCCTGCTGAGGATGAAAATAAGTACGAATTTGATCTTCTTGACCCAACAAAATTGGTTCCAGAAGAATTAGTTCCTGTAACTATTGTCGGCCGTATGGTTCTGAACAAAAATCCAGATAATTTCTTTGCAGAAACAGAGCAAATTGCTTTTCACCCAGGTCATATTGTACCAGGAATCGATTTTAGTAATGATCCGCTTCTACAAGGAAGATTATTTTCATATACAGATACACAACTTTCTAGATTAGGAAGTCCGAACTTCCATGAAATTCCAATTAACAGAAGCGTAGCTCCAGTTCACAACAATCAACGTGACGGACACATGCGTCAGGAAATTAATAAAGGTCGTGTAAGTTATCATCCAAATTCACTTGGCGGAGGCTGTCCTTATCAAGCAAAAATTGAACAAGGCGGTTTTGCAAGTTTTAACGAACGAGTTGATGCGCACAAAGTAAGAGAAAGAAGCGAAAGCTTTAATGATCATTTTGGACAGGCAAAATTATTTTTTAACAGCCAGACTCCAGAAGAAAAAAGCCATATTGTAAAAGCATTGCGTTTTGAACTTGGCAAAGTAGAAACTACTGCCATAAGAGTTAGAGTGTTAGGACTGCTTTCGCAAATTGATACCACTCTTGCTGAAAAAGTGGCTCTTGGACTTGGAGCTACTGTTCCGCCAATTTTGGAAACGCCGATTAATAAAGGTGTATCTCCTGAAAACGAAGGCGGTCCTCAAGAACCTCAAACTGTAGAATCTAGTGTTTCTGCTTCAGAAGCATTGAGCATGATTAAAAATCCAACAAATTCACCAACAATTGCTTCTAGAAAAGTAGCCATTATTTGTTCTGATGGTGTTTCTGAAGCTGCTGTTCTGAATATGAAAAAAGCACTTAAAAAAGAAGACGCTAAGGGATGTATTATTGCGCCACATTTAGGGTCAATTATAACTGATTCTGATGGTGCAATTGCTGCCGAATTTAGTTTTTTAACGGCTTCATCGGTATTATTTGATGCTGTTTACATTCCACACGGATTAGGATTAAATGCATTGGCAGAAAATGAAGATCTTCTAGAATTCGTTAATGACGCTTACAAACACTGTAAAGTTATTGGAGCAGATGGCGAAGCATCAGAAATCATCAGCAGCGCACCTTTTGCTTCAAAAATCACAAATGATGACGCTGGAATTATTATAACAAGCGATGTAGCAACTGAAGGATTTGCTCAAGATTTTATCGCTGCAATGACAATGCACCGTTTTTGGCAGCGTGAACCAAACTTATACAATTAATTTCAAAGAAAAAACACATGAAAAATTCAGAAAAACCTATAGAAAACAAAACAGCAAAAAATAACAAGAATTTTGTTGAACCTGCATCAGACGCTGCAACAGAATTAAAAGATCTTTTTATTGACAGTCTTAAAGACATTTACTGGGCTGAAAATGCATTAGTAGGTGCCCTTCCAAAAATGGCTGACAACGCTACTGATCCAGGGCTTGCTAGTGCTGTATTAGAACATCTTGATGTCACAAAAAACCAAGTTAAAAGATTAGAACAAGTTTTTGATCTTTTAGGTGAAAAAGCCGAAGGAAAAAAATGTGAAGCAATGGCTGGACTTCTTAAAGAAGGAGACAGCATTCTTTTAGAAACTACTCCTGGAGCGGTGAGAGATGCTGGAATAATTGCCGCATCGCAAAAAATAGAACATTATGAAATTGCAACATACGGAACCTTAGTCGCTTTTGCCAAAACGCTGGGAGAGAATGATGCTGCAAAATTATTAACGCAAACTCTTGCAGAAGAAAAAGAAGCTGACTGCATACTGAATGATGTAGCTTTAAATGCAGTTAATATTGTAGCAGCCGAATAAACTTCTTCAAACATTTTAACTTATATTTTCAATTTCACTAAAAAACATCTGTACAAATGCAGATGTTTTTTTTTGATGAGCGCAGAGTAAACTACTAACCAAATTATCCAATCCATTATTCAAGCATAAAACTTCCAACTCTTAGACCTAACTAACTGTTAATTATACAATTAATACAAATACATATGTAAAATTATAGACATAAAGCAAGTGTACTTTTACAGTATAAAAATTTAAAAAAAATAACATTATGAATACTTCAAACACAAAAAAAAGCACTGATAGTGCTAAGGCATCAGATAAAAAAACTGATAAAAAAGAAAGTGCATCAAAAAGCAATTCTAAGGATGATTCTAAGAAAGATTCAAAAGTTGCTTCAGATACAAAAAAAGGAACAACCACAACTAAAAAATAGTGATGTATGAATTTAGATGAAAAAGAAAATTACGGGCAAAAAGACCAGTATTTTCAAAACGACCGAGATGAATATGAAGATCCAGATATTGATTTGCCTCCTGTAGATCATTCTATTACAGAAAATGCAGAACCAGATTATAGTACGGATTTCGTTATTAATGAAGATGCCAATCTTGAAGAAGAGGACGATGATGATTTAGAAAATGATCTTGACGATGAAGATGACGAAGATCAAGATTCTGAAGAAAGTATTAAGAAAGAAAGAGACACTTATGATAACGAATAATGGATATTCTCTTACAGCAAGCCGCCTAATTTAGGCGGCTTCTTTATTTATATGGTCTTAAACAGGCAGATAAATCCAAAAAGTTGTTCCTTCTTCAGGAATACTGGTGAAGTTAATAATTCCGTTATGATTTTCAATAATACGTCTGCAGAGAGCAAGACCTATACCATTTCCGCCGTACTGATCTCTTTGGTGCAGACGCTGGAACATATCAAAAATACGGCTTGAATATTCATTATTCATTCCGATACCATTATCTGCAATCGAGATTACGTGAAAGTTACCTACAGGAGCAGCCTGATCAAAAGATTTGTCGCTGCTAGCTGAGATTTCTTGATAAGATATATTTACCGCTGGTTGTAAAGTATTAAATTTTAACGCATTATTTATCAAATTATAAAATAACTGACGAAGCTGAGGTTCAAGCCCAGTCACAGTTGGAAGCACATTTACGTTTACAATTGCATTTTTTTCTTCGATAATCAGGCTTAAATCATCTAAAGTTTCTGAGATGACTTCATTAAGATCAACTTTGCCAATAAATTTATCATGATTATTAATGCGAGAGTAATTCAGTACATCTGATATTAAATTGGACAATCGGCCCGCAGCAGAGGTTATCTTATCAAAATAATACAGTTGTTTCTGCTCTTCAGTCAGATGTTCTGATGCGCGTGACAGCATGATCATAATTTTTCGAAGTGGTTCCTGCAGGTCATGACTGGCTATAAAAGCAAATTGCTCCAGCTCTTTATTTTTGAATTTTAATTTTGAATTTGCACTTTCGAGCTCAAGCTGAATCTCCTTTAATTCTGAATTGTCTTTTAGGGCTTCAACAATCATTTTCTGAGCATTATTATTGACAAAATAAATAAGCCAGCTGCTAAAAGAACCATCTTCAGATTTATTTGGTATAATAGAAACATTATGCCAGATATAATAATCATCTTTTTTAATTCTAATATCTGCCGAAAAATCTCCTCTAATCTTTTTGGCTCTGCTCCATCCTTCAATCAAAAGATCTACATCATCATCATGTATAAAAGTACTTATGCTTTTTTTATCAAAAGAACTAAAAGGTGCTGTTAAATAGGCTTCGAAGGCATTATTTGAAAGCAGTACATTATTGCGGTCATTTACAATACAGATTAAAACAGGAATAGTGTCAACTAACTTTCTATAGCGATTTTCACTTTCTCCAAGCTTTTCGGAAAGTGCTACAAGCTCAATATTCTTTTTTCTGATTTCATCATAAGCAGATATTGGCGGTTCGTATTTAAAGTAGTCTACCAATGTCTTTATTTTTGCATCTGAAAGAAGTCCTGGTGAAGGCACTTGATGACTGAGAGTGGTTTTTGAATGGTTATCTGTATAAATATATTCTATATTTCCAGATATTTTGGCTGCATATTTATACGCCTCGGGATTGCATTTTTTCAGATCAACTTCATCCGTAAGAACAGCCAATATCTCTTTTTGAGTAGCTCTGATAATATTAATTCCTAATACCAGTACAGAGTTTTTTCCATTAGCTATGGAACATCTTGCTACTTCTGAAACTGCTGTCGAAAATCTGGTTTGAGCCTGTAAAGGCATGCCACACATTTCCGCAATTTTCATTGAACGCTTATGGGCCAGTATAAGGTCCATTTCATTATCAAGATTAATTTTTACAATTTCCTTCATGATCCCTAAAATATTTTTCCAACCAAAATTGTAGCATCATCTGTTCCTCTTACATTGTCTTTATATAAAGCCGAAGCAATAATACCAGGACTTTGCTTAATTATCGAAGTCAGCTCAGCGAGATTCCATCTAGTACGGAGTCCGTCGCTGTGCATAATAATAATTTGATGTTTTTGATAAGGAACAACCGTATTGTTTAAGGTACGTGGTATATTATGCCCAATAATACCATTGTAAGGCGTATAAGTTTTATTATCAAGTCCGTTATAGATACGTGTATTGATATTTCCTATACCGCATATATTCCAAGTTTCGGTTGTATAATCTGCGCAGGCAATAGTTGCGACAAGTCCCCTGCTCTTTTTAGCATGTTCGTGAACATATCGTAAAATAGATGTCGGATCGTTCTCTGTACATTGTTTAAAGGCTCTTATAGCCTGCTGTACGGCTTCATTTGCTTTTGCACCGTGGCCTAATCCGTCGCCGCAAAAAATCTGAAAACCTTTTTTACTATATTTAATGTAATATCCATCCCCGCAAACTCTTTCACCAGGATAATTTACACTTATAGCAGAAAGGTTTAATTCATTTTCTGAATGGATAACGGAAAAATCAGCCTTATCACAAATTTTTATATACTGCACAGTACCCCATCCGCGCATGGAGTAAATCTGAAAATCATTACTTAATCTTTTGATTGCTCCAAGTCCCTGACCAAGTGTGTTTGAAGTAGAGTAACCATCATTCATTATTTTGGTTACATTTTCAATTCCTATTCCTTTATCCAGACAGTAAATTTCTATTTCATTATGACTTCCGTTGTAATGCGCTCTATAAAGCAGATCACCGCCGTCGGCATATTTAATAAGGTTAGAAGTAAGTTCTGCAATTATAATATCCGTTTCAGCAGCTCTGTGTGGTGTAAAACCTAACTGTAATGCTAAATTATGTATTTCTCTTTTTATAAAAGCAATTAAGCTCCTATCGTCAATTTTGTAAACGGAAAAAGTATTATCCATTTTTCCATTTTATTATAGTAACGGTTGTACCGTTTCCTAATTCGGTTTGTATATCAAATTCATTCACTAGTCTTTTTGTCCCTGGCAAGCCAAGTCCAAGACTTTTTCCGGTGCTGTATCCATCCTGCATAGCCATTCCAATATCTTTTATTCCCGGTCCTTTATCAATAAAAGTCACACGCACGCCATTATCGCGTCCGTTGCTTACAGATTCAATAATGACTTTTCCTCCTCCGCCATACTTTAAAAGATTACGGACGAGTTCGCTTGTGGCCGTAATTAATTTGGTTTGATTTAAAATACTCATTCCAATCTGTACGCCATATTCCTTTACACGATTGCGTAACGGAACTACATCCTGCTCTTTTACAATAAGCAGTTCTTCTTTATTCGTTGCTGTCGTCATATACCTGCTCCTCGTTATCGCCATTGTACATTTTCGCGCGAAGCAAATCCATGCCTTTTTCAACGTTTAAGGCACTTATAACACCATTTAAAGATAATCCAAGTTCGACGAGTGTAATAGCCACTGCTGGTTGCATACCTACTACGACTGTTTGTGCATCCATAATTTTTGACATTACCGCAATATTTCCTAAAATTCGTCCCATAAAAGAGTCAATAATAGAAACCGCTGATATGTCAATTAGGACACCCTTTGAATTATGTTTATTTATAGTATTTATTAAATCAGATTCAAGATTTTCCGCTAATTGGTCATACAAATCTACTTGTATTGTAACTAGAAGAAAATCTCCCATCTTGAGTATAGGAATTCTTTCCATTTCAATAATCTTAATTCGTTATTTTCTCTTCACAACCGTAAGCTGAAGCATGTCAAAAGCTGTTTGAAGAGCGCTTGCAAGTGAAGCTTTGGTAATAATTCCTGTAAGATCTATTCCTAAATGCACTACAGTCTGTGCAATTTCAGGACGAATACCACTAATGATACATTCTGCTCCCATTAATCTGGTTGCACTTACCGTTTTGATAAGATGTTGTGCTACAAGCGAATCTACTGCAGGCACTCCTGAAATATCAAGTATAGCAATAGAACTTCCTGTATCAACAATCTGCTGTAAAAGATTTTCCATTACAACCTGAGTTCTTGAGCTGTCAAGTGTACCAATAATAGGCAGTGCCACAACACCGTCCCAAACTCTAATAACCGGAGTAGAAATTTCGCTGATTTCATCAATCTGTCTAGCGATAACATCTTCACGTCCTTTCATATAAGATTCGAAAGTCAGAATCGTCATATTGTCCAAAAGTGTACTTAGCTGTAAATTTGCGTCGTATAATTTTGAAGATTCAGGCTCAATTTCTGAAAGGATTTTTGAAGCAGCTTCTTTAAAAGTAATTAAATACTGAGCATTTTCACGAGGTGAAAAACCACGTCTCCCTCTTGAACTTGAAATTCCAATTAGCAGATCATTTACTCTCTCAAATTCTTGTGAGTTTGTATTGCCGTTTGAATGCTGTAAGGCGTCTAATAAAAGGGCTGCGAACTCTTTTGATTCTTCTTCTTCTGTCGCCCCATCAGTAGAACCATTTGCTTGTAAAAGCTGAGACCATGTAGTCAATAATTTGTTTTGGTGCTCTTTCAAGCTTCCAAGGAGATTATTTTGCATTTGCTGTGATATTTGGATATTTATGTAAATATAGACAAATAATTCTCCATAATTTCCAATTCAAGAAAATACATGTAAAAAAAAAATTACTAAATTTTGAAACTTTTATCGTTTTATATGACAGGTAATTACTTATTAATTTTGAGAAAAATTGTATGAAGCAATTATAAAAATTTAAAAAATCATCATACAAACAACCTTAATTTTTTGCTTCAACATATAGTTGTTATTAGGTTATTTTCAGGAAATAATACTATGCTAATGCCTTGCAGGATTCAAAAAATTCATAAGCTCTTTTTTCTGCATAGGAATACGTTGAATTACGCAACGGAAAAGCGCAGTGACCTCCATATTTTGGAGTTTCCAGATACACGTATTCACTTTCTTTTGCTATAGCTCTAGGATAACATCTTTCACCTAAAAAAGGATCATCAAGCGAATTGATAATTAAAACCGGAATAGTAATATTTTTAAGTGAAAATTCAGGGGAAACCTGCTGGTAATAGTCATCTCTGCTCGCAAAACCATGCAGCGGTGCCGTAAAATATTGATCAACTTCATCAAACGAAGAAATTTTATCGATTTGATCACGGTTAATAAAATCTGGAAACTGAGCCGCTTTATATTTGAGTTTTCTTTTAATATCAATTGTAAAATTCTTCAGATAAACTCTGTTGAATCCTTGTTTGAGTACTTCGGCACTGGTGGCAATATGAGTTGGCACTGAAATAGAAACCCCTGCTTTTATGCGTTCGTCGAGTTTTGTCCAGCCAAAATAATTTAAAAGCTGTACACCGCCCATTGAATATCCGATTAAATAAACTTCTTCGAATCCTTTTTTTAAAACAAACTGCACGACCTCATCCAGATCGTCAACTGCACCATGATGATAAAGTCTTGGCAGGCGGTTCATTTCTCCTCCACAGGTACGATTGTTCCATGCAAAGACTGAAACTCCTTTTTGCTGAAAATAAGCTGCACAGCTGTTATTATAAGTTCTTCTAGAATCTCCTTCTAAACCGTGGCACAGAATAACCGCTTTTTTAGGATCATTTATCATAAAATCGATATTGATAAAATCACCGTCATTTAACTCCAGTTTTTCTCTTGTGTATCCTGGCACATCAAACTTCTTAAACAAAGCAGCATAAATAGTAGAAACGTGCCTGTTTCGATGAATAATAGAAGGAAAATCATATTCTGATTGTTCAATTAGTGGCATGATAAAAAAGATTTAATGTGCTTTATACAAAGCTAAGAAATCAATCGATAGGAAATTTAATACAGCCTTTTTAATTTCAATTTTCTGAATTATTAATAATATGCGAATGTATTTTTTAAGGAAAAATACATTTATGTCTAGATCTTGCAAAATCGAAATGCTATTATGTAATAGCTCATTCTCTGAAAACAAATAAATTTGAGATGATTTACTAAAAAATACAATTATGAAAAATCTATTAATGCTTTTATTATCAATTTTCTTTTTTTCATGTCAATCAAAAGAAAATAAAAACACTTCTGTATCTGGCTCAGATTCAATTGCTACCAATAAAGACACTTTAACTACTAAAATGGTCACGAATACAAAACAAGAAATAAACAAACAAGTAGGTGACACAATCTTCATGGATTCTAAAAATGAGCAAGGTTTATTTATTGCTGATGGTTTACTGGATTCTATTCATCCAAAAGTATATGTTAAGTTTAAAAATGAAGATTTAGGCGAATTGAATGGCAATATTATTCCAGCTGCAGGCAAAGGAAACATTCGTTTCAATCAAATTATTTTCCCAAATAAAAATTCAGACGGACCTTTTGGAATGGATTTGAAAATTCCGTTAACGCAAAAAGGAAATCATATTATTGTAATTGGACATTCGCAAATGGCTGACAATCCTTATTGGGGTAAATTTAAGGTGCAGCTTGAGAATAAAAAGAAATGATAAATATAAAGCCTTAATTAAATTTATTCTGCTAAATTTATATAAAAACCTAAATTACAATATTTTACAAATAAATCCTCAGAACTTAATCTAGATTAATCGATAAGCTGCTGCCTCCTATATAAATTTGTAAAAGAAATCTAAGAAAAAAAACAGATAAAAACTTAGATCTTAATAACAAATACCAAATTGGGATATTCCTAAATTTATTAATCTTAAAAAACCAAAAAAATGAGTACAATTACAGTAAAAGACGGAACAGAAATTTATTATAAAGATTGGGGAACTGGACAACCAATTGTTTTTCACCACGGATGGTCTTTATCAAGTGATGATTGGGATGCACAAATGATGTTTTTCTTAAAACAAGGATATCGTGTTATTGCACATGATAGACGCGGGCATGGTCGCTCTGGTCAAAGTTCTGAAGGAAATAACATGGAAACCTACGCATCAGACATTGCGGAATTAACAGCTGAACTTGATCTAAAAGATGCTATTCATATTGGCCACTCAACCGGCGGCGGTGAAGTAATTCGCTACGCAGCAAAATACGGAAAAGACCGTGTTGCAAAAGCTATCATTATTAGCGCAGTAACGCCAATTATGATAAAAAATGAAGCCAATCCTGATGGTGTTCCGCTATCTGTTTTTGACGAAATAAGGGAAGGTACTGGATTTAATAGAGCACAATATTTTTATGATTTTCCAATTGCTTTTTATGGATGGAACCGCGAAGGAAAAGAAGTTCAGGAAGGAATTAAACATAATTGGTGGCGTCAGGGAATGATGGGTTCTGTTTTAGCACATTATGAAGGAATTAAGGCTTTCTCTGAATCTGATTTTACAGAAGATCTTAAGAGTTTAGATATTCCTGTTCTTGTACTGCATGGAGAAGACGATCAAATTGTTCCTTATAATCAAGCACCAAAAGCTGCTAAATTATTGAAAAACGGTAAACTAATTTCTTATCCAGGATTTCCTCACGGTATGCCAACAACTGAAGCTGCGACTATTAATAAAGATATTTTAGAATTTATTAAATCTTAAAAATAACAAACTGCTTTTCTATATAAAAACCTCCAAAATCAAAATGTTTTTGGAGGTTTTTATTTTTAGGTAATTAACAATTTGGCTAAAAAACAAATACGGCTCCTATTAAGGATACCGCATTTATCAAACTAATTCAATTAAAAAAAAACTATAAACTTGCTTTCACTTCACCGCAAGTCAACATGTTTTTTGGATAATAAGGATTTTTGATTTCCTTACTGTCACTCACCCATCCTGCCCCGGTCATGGGACAAACTTGTAAAAACAATGCAGTATCTTCTGCTTTGAATTTAGGTGCCAGATCCCAAAACTTGACAGACAATGATTGAAAAACTTTGCGCTGTTTATTGATGTTTTTTGTTGCAGCAACTTGAGCCGCAAGTTCTATGATTTCTTTTCTTTTTATCGTTGCTTCGTTCATTTTCTCGAGAGTTAGTTTTTTAAACTTAAAACTCTGTAATGAATTCTGTAATGCTGTGGCATTTTTTACAACTGCAACACTATCTGAAATTAGAAGGTTGTTTTTTAAAGCCAGATAATTGCTTGTGATTTCTTTTTTCTGTGCTTCTCGTTTTGCTGTCAATTCTGGAGCAACTTCTTCTTTTGATGTTAACTGAGCCTGAGCCAGACTGCTTAAGCAAATAAATGCTAGTGCTATTATTTTTTTCATATTGTAGTTGTAGTGGTATTAATTTTTGAAAGGATTTTATCGATTTCAATCAAAATACTATCGAAATGTTCTTTATTTAATCCTGCTGTTCCGTTCATTAGTTTTGTAACATCAGCTCTTAATTTGACCAAATGTTGTTTTCCGTATAATCGTACATCACTGCGCTGCGCTGTATTTAAAGCTTTCCCTGGGTCTGCCTCTTTAGGCAATAACAACAAGTTTAGTTTTTCAATATAACTACGCTGTAAACCTCTTCTGTAAAAATCTAATTTTTCATTCCCGCTAAAATTTATCCATACGGTTTGCCCAAGATCGTTTAAAAATTCAGGAACGGTATAAGCTCCTTCTGACTGCATTGCTTTAAGGCTGATGTTATAAAGCATTCCAGAACTCAAAAGCATATTTAATACCTGATTTTGCTGATCTGCTATTTGATCTTCTGTTTTTAAAGCAATTAATTGATTAATTTCCTGCGGATACATCCAAAGAGGCGCAACAAACAATTGTCTTCCTACGTAATCAATCGCTGCTTTTACTTTTGCTTTTGGAACGGGCTGGTATACTACACCTTTTTCATCGACAGTTCTTTTAGTAATGTAGTTATTACCTATATATTTTAGTACGTGATATAAATACAAACCATATTGTCTTACAACTGCTTTGTGCATATCTGATAAATTATCATATGCATCATTTGGCTGATACGTCCATTGAATAAGATTTGGAACTACACGCTTTAAATTTTTGATTCCGTAATCACTTGCAGTTACTGCATCGTCACTAAGATCTTCTGTCTGACTGCGCGGATCTTCATCTTTTCCTTCTCCTCCAAACCATAATTTAGGATTTGCAGTTAAGCTGTCAGTCGTTAGTTTTGCAAGCATTTTTTCTTCTTCAAACTCATCTTTTGCTTTTGGAAAATAGCTGTATCCCCATTTAAGAGCCCATTTGTCATAAGCGCCAATTCGTGGATAAATACCTTGCGGACTAATATTATCTTCTGGCTGTGCAACATAGTTAAAACGTGCATAATCCATTATAGAAACGGTATGTCCATTTGCTTCAACCCATTTTTTGTCTCTTAATTTTTCTACCGGAGTGGCGCTGCTCGCTCCCATATTATGACGTAAACCGATTGTATGGCCAATTTCATGAGAAGACACAAAACGAATTAGTTGTCCCATTAATTCATCATCTAAATGCATTTTTCTGGCTCTGGCGTCTAAAGGTCCTGCCTGAATCATGTACCATCTTTGCACTAATTTCATCACATTGTGATACCAGCCAACATGGCTTTCTATAATTTCTCCACTTCGTGGATCACTTACTCGCGGTCCATAAGCATTTGGTGTTTCAGAAGCATAATATCTTACTACAGAATATCTTGCATCTTCTAAACTCATTGTTTTATCGTCTTCCGGCCATTCTTTACCCACAATCGCATTTTTAAAACCTGCAGCTTCAAAAGCTTTCTGCCAATCGTTGATTCCCGCAATTAAATACGGTCTCCATTTTTTTGGCGTTGCAGGGTCGATGTAGTAAACAATTTGTTTCTTTGGTTCAACCAATTCGCCATTTAGATATTTCTTAATGTCTTTGTCTTTTGGTTCCAAACGATAACGCTGAATTATGAATTTCGTTTGCGCACGCTGCTCATCATCATCGAACAAAACATATTTATTGGCAAAAAAACCAACTCTTTCATCGGCAAAACGTTTGCGCATTGGTGTTTTTGGCAATAGTACAATAGAAGTATTTAATCGTAAGGTTACACTTCCGCTGCTCGCTGTTGAGTTGGTGTACGTTTTTGTTGTTTTTACCTCAATGTTAATTGGATAGGTATCGATCGATTCAATAAAAGATTTATCATCTGCAAGAGAGGTTAGTTTTTTCTCTGTTTTCTCTTTACTTTCCAAAGAAAACATTGGATTATCTTTCTTGAAGGCATCAGTTACATCAATAACAACATTTCCTGTTTCAGGATTGGTTGTTTTTATTGGAAAAGCGGCCACAATTGGATTTTCATTACTACCTGCTAATGCTTTTGCCAGCATCGAATCTGCGTTGCGGACATCTTGTTTGTATTGTAACGATCTTAAAAAAACGGTATTATTTGCTCCTTTTTCAAAATAAATAGTCTGCTCGTTGGCTTTTTCACCGCCAAAAACCCCCATTCCTTCTGGAGTAGAAAGGTATCTTGTTACAACAAGCATATATCTGTTAAACAAACTATCAGGAATTTGAAAGTAAAACTTCGTATCTACCTGGCTAATCGTAAAAAGACCAGCTTTATTTTTAGAATTGTCTTTTATGATTTTCTCGTAGGGCTGTAAACCTTTCGGCTGTGTACTTATACTATCCGCTTTTTTTTCGGGCGTTTGGGCAAAACCATGCTGGTGTATAGCCACCAGCATGATTGTTAAAATAAATAATTTCTTCATGAGAATTAAAATGGAACCTTTTCGTCTGTGTTTAAGGTAAGTTTAGGATTCTTTTGCAGAACAGATAAAGGAAATGGTATAATATATAATCTAGAGTTTGGCTGCAACGTATATGTTTTTTGAGGAACAGTTTTGTTTACAATTGGAAATACTCTCGTAACTGTTTTAGCATATTCTGTTTCGGTATTTAATCTCTTCAAATCAAAAAAACGGTTAAAGCCTAAAAGCAGTTCTTTTCTTCTTTCGTTAATAACCAAGTCCATTGTTTCTTTACGAGTAGTTGGAACGGTTAAGTTAACAGTACCAGATAAAATACGTTTTGCTCTTAATGTATTTAGAACATCAACGGCTTCTTTAAACTGGTTATCTCTTGCGTAACATTCTGCGAGCATTAAATATACCTCTGTTGTTTTCATACCAACTGTCGGATAAAAGAATTTCGTATATACCGTTGCCCAATAGGCGGTATTTGAACCCTGATCCAGATTGGTTGCGCTTGTAGTATTGAAAAACAAATTAAAACGCGCATCGTTTGTACCAAATAAAGTCCTTAACTCGGGACTGATGATATATTGGTAAGCAAAGTTCATCTCATTATAACCCGTCATATACATGTAACTTAGGACTTCAACATTATTTGCTGCTGGAACAGCAAGTACATTTGGTCCGCCTTGGGCATTATAAGCAACCATATCAAATATTTGATTGTTATAGCTTAATGATTTTTCTGCAGCTTCTTTTGCTTGGGCAATTTCACGTTTAAACAAATGAACTTTAGCCTTAAATGCATAAGCAAAAGCTAATGAAGGATGGTAAATGTCAAGTGGTTTTTCTTGGAGAAACGGCAGTGCATCTTCAATATCTTTCTGAATAAAATCGTAAACCTGGGCTACGGTAGATTTTGAAGGCTGTGCTTCTAAATCAAATTTATCCATAATACAAATTCCGCCATCTGTAGCAGCAGTCTGAGGATCATAACCTTTTGCGTAAGTATTCACCAATAAAAAGTGATCATAAGCTCTGTAAATTTTAGCTTCTGCTTTAGCTAAACGCTTGGTGTTTTCATCACCTTTACTTTCATCTACTAATGAAATAATGGTATTCCATCTGTTAATATAGGTGTAAGCCTGATTATAAAAACTAGAACTTCCAATTAAAGAAACTCTATCTACACTTTCATCAAAAGTAAAATTGACAATATCTACATTTGGAGTTTTGCCTATTACGTTTGCTTCTTTCATCCATTGATCGTCTGACAAATACTGAAAGTTATTGATTGGATAACCTCTGTTTGGCAACGATACCAATTCAAGAAATTGTTCTGGTGTTTCAATAACTAAAGCTCCTTTTGGCGTAATATCTGTATAATCTTCGCATGATGTTACTGTAAGCATCATCAGCGACAGCAGTGTTATATATATCTTTTTCATTTTTTTAAAGAGTAAGGTTAAAGCCTAATAAATACGTTTTTGGCGATGGCAAATTACGTGTAGCAGAGTTTGCGCTGTAAACTTCTGGGTCGATACGATTTCCGGCTGCACTCCAATACCAAATATTATTCATTTGAAAAGTAAATTTTGCTGATGAAATATTCATTTTAGCAGCAAAGGTTTTTGGCAGATTATAACCTAGTGAAATGTTTCTAAGTTTGATATAATCTCCATCTACAACATTTGCACTTGAATTTTTCCACTGGCTGCTTATAGTAGTTGCGTAATTTCTAACACTTTCGTCTAAATCTACATATAGACGCGTATTGCCATTTTGATTGGCATCTGTGTAACGATCTGCAATACCTGATAGGTTTACCACATCTGTATCCATCGCAAGAACTTCTTTACGCATTACGTTCCCGCCAGAGAAAACAAATAAGAAATTCAAATCAAACTGCTTATACGAAAATCGCTGTGATAACGAACCTGTATAAGTTGGCATTAAACTTCCCATGTTTACTAATGCATCGGGATTTGTTACCGTTTTTATACTTGTAGAAATTGGATTGCCATTTGCATCAAAAGTAATTGATGGATTGCCATTTTCATCTAAAACATACGGATAACCATTTGTTGTTCCTCCGTATTGGTATGCATATAAACTATTGTACAATTCATTTTCTTCAAAGAAATCTCCAGGCGAAGCAATATATACAGAAGCTGATGACTGTGCTCTTGTCACTTTTCTAACAGTTGTTTTGTTGTAAGCAAATACAACATTAGAAGCTACACGAAAACTACCATTGTTGTACCATTCAGACCCAACAGTAAATTCGACTCCTTTGTTTAATAAGGCTCCCGCATTAATTCTTCTTGTCAAAGCTCCCACTGTAGGATCTAAATCTGTCGTTGCCAATAAGTCGCTGCTATATTTACGGTATAAATCAATACTACCATTTAACTTCGCCCTAAACAAACTATAATCTAAACCAACGTTTGTACTTTGCGTTTTCTCCCATCTTAACATAGGATTAGGCTGTGCTGTAATATTGGTGTATTGTAAAGATTGATATAAGTTATCGTTTCTTCTTGTAGCGGTAATGTATGGAGTTGTACTTTGATCTATATTTCCGTTAATACCATAAGTTCCTCTAAGTTTAAGAGAGGTTACCCACTTTACTTCTTTCATGAATTCTTCATTGCTGACATTCCATCCTAAACCTGCAGACCATAAAGGACGATTTTTATACTTCGGATCTACTCCAAATAAATCTGCTCTATCTACACGGTAACTTCCTGTTAAGTTATATTTAGATAAATAGGTGTAACTCGCAGTACTAAATACTGAAAAATAACGGTGCAGTATTTCTTTTTGTGTTCTCGCTAAAGCCCCTAAAGTTCTATTATTTCCGAATATATAACTTGAAACTCCAGTCTGACTTAATGCAAGATTATTCATTACAGCCGATGTAAGCGTTACAGGGTCGTAACCATAACGCAGCGACTCGACAGTTCTTGGCAGAAAAGTTTCGCGCATTTCAAAACCGGCTAAAGCATTAATAGAATGTTTCCCTTCACCAAATTCCTCAGCATAGTCTAATTGATTTCTAAAAGAGTAATTAGTAGATTGATTACTAGATTGTTCGTAACGTCCTCCTGTAGAAAAGCCTTCTACTGGTGTATAAACATTTGTTGTTGGATTATATCCTGTCAGTGTATTAATTGCATAACGCATTTTATAAGAGTTAATGTCATAATACTGTTCATTATCGTTTCTTCTTACCTCATATTGAAACTGTGTATTATAACTTAGTCCTCTCCAAATTTTAGCTTTTAGATTAGCAAATGCTCTTAAACTTAGTGAATTTTGTTTCTCAATCCCTTCTTGAAGTGAGTTTAAAATATTAAAAGACATTGGTTTAAAACCACTTAAACTTGCCAGTTTTTCGGCAACAGCTGGATTAATAACACCGCTGGAAGTAAAACCATCTCTAATTCCAACAAAAGGTGCTATTACAAGATTTCCATTGTCATCTGTAATTCGCTCGTATCTTTTTTGAATAGTCAGGTAATCATTATAATCACCATCGGTTACGTCGTCATTGCTATAAGTTCCATTTACCCCAAATGTTGCATTCAACCAGTTATTGATCTGAAAACTGCTTTTTGCATAAAGATTAAAGGCTCTGCTTTGGTTGAATTTTACCCGATTTTTTGATTCGTCGTAATTTAACGACACGTATGTATTTTGTTTACTTGTACTACCAGAAAATGCAATATTGTAACGCTGTCTGAATTCATTCTGCCATACATTATCATGATAATCTTGTATGTAGTCGTTTTTTCTCCATTGCGCAAGTGTGCTGTCGTAATCAGCATTACTAATTTTTCCTTCTTCCAAATTTCTGTTCAGTTGATAAAGAGGACTGTAATATTTCATACTGCTGTTTCCAATATCTCCATAATTGTTAAACATCGTCGATGTGTTTGCAAATCTGGCTCTTTCTCTATTGTATACAGCTTGTTCAAGATCAATTATATCACTTGTAGAAGCATAATTCATATCTCGCAAATTCGGTTTTTCGGCAATAAAGAAATCTGAATTTATACTTACTTTTAATTTTCCATTTCCTTTTTTGGTTGTTAAGACGATAATACCATTTGCTGCTCTTGAACCGTAAATAGAAGCCGCAGCTGCGTCTTTAAGAACGTCTACACTTTCTATATCATAAGGATTAATATCATTTAGAGTCAATTCTGTTGGAAGACCATCTATTACAATAAGCGGACTGTAACCAACTTCAAGAGAAGAAAAAGTACCTATACCTCTCAAGATTGGTTTATCTGCTGCAGCGCCGCTTGGATTTTTTTGAAACATCAAACCTGCAACACGACCTTCCAGCGCACTTGATAAATCAGTATTAATGTTTTCATTTAATGTTTTTTCATCAACTTTGGCAATTGCTCCAGTAAAATTACTTCTTGCTATGGTTTGAAATCCCGTTATCACAACTTCTTTCATCGCAGCCACTTTGTCCTCTACAACTAGGGTCAGCTGTGTTTTGCCTGAGATACCAAAAGATTTTTTCTCAATAGTCAATCCAGAGCATTCAAGAATGCCATTTTCTGGAACATTATCAAATGTAAAACTTCCGTCAAAATCGGTTATACTATTTCTGTTTGTTCCTACAAGGGTAACAGTGACTCCAGGAAAAGGCTCATTTTTATTATTTAAAACCTTTCCTCGGACGTCGATTGATCCGTTTCCCAAATTTTCCGCTTTTTCTTTTCCTGCAGTTACCACAATGGTTTGATTGGTAAGCGAGTATTTTAAATTTTGCGAACTGAAAATTCGATTTAATGTTTCTTTTAAACTCGAATTCTTTACATTAATAGTAACAGGATTCGAATCTTTGAGCAATTTCTGAGTATAAAAGACTTCGTAGTTACTTTGTTTAGCAACTTCTTTTAAAACCGTTTCAAGCGGTGCGTCTTTGAAATTAATGCTAATATTCTGCGCTTGTCCTGAATAACTGCAAAGCAGCATAATAAGTGCACCGAATATCTTTAAACAAGTAGAAAAATTAAATCTGGGGATATTTTTTCCAGATTTTTTGTAAGGTTTTTTTGGTTGTAAATTTAATTTCATACATTTACATTGGTTATAGTTAAACAATAGGTGGACAACTTATACTGGCTATAAACTTTTATAACAACCAGAAGCATCGCAACTGCCTCTGGTTTTTTAGTTTATAGACCAATATATACGGTAAATCTAGCTTTAGGGATAAACAATAATTGTTTTTCCTTCGACCTTAAATTTTATATTACTAAGCTCAAGTACTTTTAATACTTCAGATAAATTTTTATTCATAAACGTACCTCCGTTAAATCTGACATCCGAAACATCGCCGCGGTATTCTACTTTAATTCCATACCAGCGTTCTAATTGTTTCATGACTGTTTTTAAGTCGGCATTATCAAATTTAAAACGGCCGTTTTTCCAGGCAATCGCAGCTTCGGTATCCACTTCTTTAATTTTAATTTTAGCAAAATTGTCAGATACACTAGACTGCTGTCCGGGTTTTAAAATTGATTTTTGATTTTTATAAGAAACCGCAACACTTCCTTCTAATAAAGTGGTTTTTAAAACCGATTCATTATTATAAGCATGGACGTTAAAATGAGTTCCCAGTACTTCAATCGACTGGTTGCCTGACTTTACTATAAAAGGTTTATTTTTATTTTTGGCTACTTCAAAATAAGCTTCTCCTTCTAACTCCACAACTCTTTGATCGCCGTTAAACTGAGTTGGATATTTAATGGATGAAACGGTATTTAAGTATACTTTGGTTCCATCTGCCAAGACAATATTATACTGTCCTCCTGTTGGAGTTGAAAGGGTATTAAATGAATCTGGATCATCTTTTGAAGCATCAGCATTTGGGTTAATGATATAAGTAATAACACCATTTGCTCCCATTTTAATAGTCACTTCTTGCTCGTCTCCTTCTTTGGCAATTGTATCTTTTCCAGAAATCGCAGACAGGACAATTTGTTTTCCGTTAGAAAGCGTTAAGATTCCTCTAGTGCCCCCTGGAGCAATTTCTTGTGGTTTTGCAGCAACCTCAATATTTTGTTGTTTGGGTTTGGTGAAATAAAATATTCCCGTACCCAATAATACAGCTATTGATGCGGCCACAGCAACACGAGGCCAAATACGAATTACCTTTGTTTCTTTATACAAAGGTAACTTCGATTGCAGCAATTCGTAACTATCCTGTAGTTCATACTCGTTAAGCTGGCTGTTACTATTCGAAGCTTTATGCAAATACCAGGCATCGAGTTTGTCTTTATCTTCATGAGATAAAGTCCCTTCCTGATATTTTTTTAGCAATGCTAAGATTTCCGTTTCATTCATAAATACAATACGAAATTTGGTCCCGTTTTTAAGTAAGACAGTTAGAAATGACTTTTGTCATAGACAATGACAAAAAAAAATTAAAAAATTATTATCATATCATTAATAAAGCAAGAATAGTATTAACTCTTCTTTACGGATTACAACGATATATCAATATTTTACGAGAGAAATTAACAAAAACACAGCGACATAGTTACCACATAAAAACACCCATAAAATTTTTGAGTTTTTCTCGTAATATTTTAACGGAATTATAAACTTGCTGTTTGGCTGTTTTGTCTGTAATATTTAATTGAAGTGCAATTTCGTCGTATGAAAGTTCTTCTACTTTCCTTAAGAGAAAAACTTCGCGCATTTTTTCGGGAAGCAAAGCAATTTCTTTTGCAATTATTGCTTCTAATTCTTTTTCTCTAAGTCTAGAATCAGCAAATACATAGTCGTTTTCAACAAAATTAGAAATGGAATCGGCATAGCGGGAAACCACTTTTTCGTGAGCGATATAATTGAGTACTCTATTTTTTACCGCTTTATATAAATAGGAAGAAAGAGATCCTGTTAGTATCAATTCGTAACGTTTGTTCCAGATCGAAAGAAAAACTTCTTGAACAACATCATTAGCCTCATCTTGATTTTCAAGTATTTTATAGGCATGATTCAATAAAAGTTTCGAATACCTTTCAAAAATTTCTGTATACGCTAGCTGATCATCTTCTTTAAGAAGATCAACTAAAATATGATCAGCATATTCGCTATAAACAGGCATTTATGGGAAGGGTTGAGAATCAAAAAAGCAATATTAAACATTTTTTGTGTTAAAAACTAAAAGATGATTCAGTTACAAAAGGATGCATAGTTTTATAAGAATCCTTTTCTTACATCACCTTTTATTGATGATTCCATTATGCGAAAAAAGCGATTTTACCTGTCTCTTTTTCTAATGAAAAATTTCAGATTTTCACTTACAATTAAAATCAGAAATATTCTAAAACAACAAAACAGAAAATGATCTTTTGGACCAATTTCTGTTTATAAATTCGATTAGAATGCAATCAAGCAATTTTAATTAATGCTTTCTGTTCTTAGAAACTTTTTTAATTAAAAATAACCGCATGATTTTTTTCTAAATGTTCTTCTGAAACTGCTTTTTTGGCTGTAAAAGTCTTTCCTTCAGAGCGTTTTACATCGCCTTGATATTGCATACTAAAACTCACATCATTCTCACTCGAAGTTAGTACACCATCTTTATAATAACTGGCAGTACCTTTTCCTGTAAAACTAACTTTATACGACTGACCGTTTTCTATAACTTTAAAAGTTCCGCCTGAAGGTCTAATGCTGATACCATTTTTAACCGACATTCCTCCTTTTTCAGAATTAATATTTTTGCCAAGTAAAGATTGTCCCCATCTTGTAAAAGTATAAGCAGTTGCTTCTGAATAACCTCCAAAGGCATAATCTCCTTTTGATAAATTATTTTGAAGGGAAGAAAACAATTCAAAATACACTACTGCCCCATCCTCTTCTCCAGAAATCGACTTTGATTTTAATGAAAAATCAATGTTATAGGCATTTCCTCTAACGCCGAAATTTTCAAGATAACCCTGCGACAACTCGACACTTTGATTCCCTATTTTTAAAAAACCTTGATTTCCATTTCCATTGGAGTTTTCCTCATCATCCTTGGAACAGGAGGAAAATAATGTTATGAAAACCAGCGCTAATAATTTGATACTGTTACTCATATCTTTATGATTAAATTTTTTATACTAATGAATTCATTTTCATAATCAGGGACAATAAATCAAATTCCTGTCCCTGATTTCAAACTTATTTAACTATGATTCTAGTAGATAATCCTGTTTTTAGGCTTTTGATGAAATAACTTCCTGATGCAAGATCTGATATAGAAATATCTGTTTCAAAACCTGCTGTATCTAATTGTTTTATTAGAAGTCCGTTCATACTAAAAATTACTACGCTGTCATAATCAATGCTGGATTTCAAGGTAATTTTACCAGTTGCAACTGTTGGAAATGCATAAAAATCACCTAACTTTTTCCATCGTCCGTAAAGCGTAAAGTTTTCTTTTTGTTTACTGTCAAATCCACTTATTTCTTTTCCGTAAGCGCTGTCAGAATACCATCCTAAAAATCGATACCCTACGCAGGAAGCCTCTTCAAGTTTATAAACCGTTCCCGTTTCTACGCTTGCTTTATTAGGATTAACTGTTCCTGATGGTAAGTTCATATAAGAGATATTATAGAAAGTAGGCGGCACAACCTCATCGGCTTTGTTATTACCTCCTGCTCCCCAAAAAGCATATAAAACTTGGTTTCCTGTTGCAGTAACTGCAATTTCTTTTAAAGAATTAGGCACTGTGGCAGAAGCCGACCATCCGAAAAATGTGTACCCTTTTAAAACTGGAACGGGCAGCGTTAACAATGTACCCTCAGTATATTCTAGGGGAGTTAAACCCGTTAAAGCTTTACCGTCAATTGAATTCATATAAGAAATTGCAGATTTTACAACTGGTTTTGCGTCGGGTTTGTTGTTTCCGCCTTCGCCCCAAAAAGCATAAAACACTTGATTTCCTGTTGCTGTAGCCGGAATACTTTTAATTAATCCAGGCGAAGTCGCTGTACTTGACCAGCCAAAAAAAGTATATCCTTCTAATTTTGGTGTTCCTAAATTGGTAACTGATCCTTCCATAAATTCAGCTGGTGAAAGGGTTATGGGTTTTCCATCGATAGAATTCAGATAATTTATTGGTGAAAATTTAGAATCTGCTTTTAACCATCTCGGATCTCCCAAAGCTCCGCCGCCGATACCTGCTGCTGCTAATGGAGAATTTTTAGAAAAACTAAAATTTCCCTGTAGTGGATTAGGATATGAAAGTGCTGTCATACCTAAACCTGTCAATGTTTTAACATTGGTTTCTGTAACGGCAATAGTTCCTTTTGTTGATTGAGCAGATACTCCTGTAAAAAGATTGTTGTCTAAAACTGCCGTTCCTGCGCCATTGACATTGTTAGAATAGAACATATAAATCGCTTTCGGATTTTCACGTTCGTCCTGCATAATATTATTCTTGAAGGTGAAAGTTGATGTTTTACTGTATTGATTATCTATAAATACAAAACCATTTCCTTCCTGACTGCAGGCATTATAAATTGTATTATTTTCGATCGTTACATTTATTGGCTCGTTTACATTATCTTTTTTCTGAAGAATTATAAAGTTGTTTCCTTTTGAATAATTGAAAATGGTCGAGTTTTTAATCGAAACCGAATTTACAATATGTGAATCTGGCTGAATAAAATTACCTCCCTGAGCGCTGCTTCCGTCAATTAAACAATTATCTAAAGCAATTTTTGAAATTGGATGGTCGCTAGTTCCTTCTGTTACTAATAAACTTTGTTTGATTCCTTTTATCGAAGCGTTTTTTATTTCAAAATTAGATAAACCTGCTCCTTTTTTAAACTGCATTACATTAGAATCAGCATTTGTGAAATCAAAATCTACACCATTGAAACTGAAACTTCCTGAGAAGATTTCTGGATTTTCTGAATAAAAAGATCCAGCAAAAACAGGTTTTGCACCTTCATCTGGAACAAATGTATATTTATGATTTTTCACCGCTAGCGGAGTACTTGTTGTGTACGTACCGCCAGCCATAATAAACTTTGTACCATCTTCTGCTGCATTATATTTCTCAACAAAATTTTGCGGATTTACATAAACATCTAAACTTCCGTTTTGAGTTGACGTAATATTATACACAAGGCTGTTGATGTAAACTTCAATATTGGTATAAATGCCATCAACTGTTTTTAAATTACCATCAGCAGCACTTGCAGGATTCAACCCTTTCTCTGTTTCCCATTTATCTGGCATACCGTCTCCGTCTGTATCTAAAGGTGCTTCGCCAGTAGGAAGAACCGGCCATCCTCCAGTTGCTGATGGTGTATCGATATAACCGTTTGTACTTCCGTTACCGCCATTCATAATACTTGCAGTTCCAGAGCGAGTATCATCTACGGCTCTTTTATCTACAGCATCTCTGTATAAATTGGCACCCGCATTTTCTAAAACCAATTCATAAGCTTTTGTCGCACTGTGTGTCGTAATTTCGCCAAAAGGATGCGGGGCTTCAATTTTAACTTCTTCTTTATCAGCATCACTTACTGGCAGCTGGCTGCTATGAAACTGACTGTAAACACCATAAGTCCAGTTATCCTGAGTAGTTCTTGGAGACCCGACAACATAGTTACCGTCTACATAATATTTTCCCCAGATTCCGTATAATGGAGAAGTGGCATCTAAACTTCTTCCCGTTGATAAAATACGTTCTTTAGTAGAATTAGAAGTTCCAGGGCCTGGTTTCCAGTAATTATTAACCAGATTCACATTCATAGCGTCTCCGCCGTAACAACTGTTTCCTCCCCAGTTGTATATGACGTTGTTACGAATATCCACTAAATCGGTTTTTGCAAAAATATCGTTAGCATATTCTCCCAACCTTGGATTACGGCTGTCATGATGCGCTAATAAATTATGGTGAAAAGAAGCATTTTTACCTCCCCAAACACCACCATAACCGTGAGCTCCTTTGGCATGAACTGAATTACGTAGACTTTCGGAAATGATACACCATTGAAGCGTAAAGTTTTCATTTTGGTAAAAAGAAACACATTCGTCTGTTGACCAGCTCATTGAACAGTGATCTACAATGATATTTTTTTGGAAACGTCCGCCTAATGCATCATTTTCTACATCATGGGTATCTCCCATTCTAAAACGTAAATAACGAAGAATTACATTATTTCCTCTTACTTTAACATTGTAATCTTTTATCGTAATACCACCGCCTGGCGCTGTTTGTCCGGCAATAGTGATATTATCCGTAACACTTAATTCACTTTTCAATTCGATATTTCCCGAAACTTTAAAAACAACAATTCTAGGACCTGCCTGATTTATGGCATCACGAAGAGAACCTGCTCCCGAATCATTTAAATTGGTTACATAAATTAGTTTTCCGCCGCGGCCTCCTGTTACGTATTTACCGTAACCTTCGGCTCCTGGAAACGCAGGAACAGTTTCTGTACCTCCGCCAGTAGTTTCTTTTTTCACTTCAATCTTTCCTTCTCCTGTAAAAAACTCAGGATTTGTGGTTTTGTCATAAAGTCCTTCTTTAAAATCTACTCCATTTATAGTAAGCTTTTGAACATTCAAAACAGTATTTAATACCGCTTTTCCATTAGCCGTTATATTCAAATTTAAGTTTGACCCTGCAGCGCGTTCATGACTAAAAATTACGTAATTATCCTGACCAACGTTTATTGTTCCAGAACCAAAAGCATTTGCAGATGCCCCATCAATCGCAGTTGGATAATTTAGTGTTGGGAATTTTGTACTTTTTTGAGTTAAATCCCAAGTTCCTATAAATTCGCTGTTGTCTCCTTTTAAAAGTAAAATACCTGTATTGGCAATAACGCCTTGACCCGTATTCATCGGAATAATATTTCCACTTCCAGAAACTGGTCCGCTTAGAGTCATTATGGTTTGATTGGCTATTCCTGAAATCATTTCAAATTTCACATTTCCAGAAATTACTATTGGAGCTTCTAACGTCATTCCTGCACCGCTTGTATTGTAATATACGCGTGTTCCGTCTTTAAAAATTAAATTTCCTGTGGCTTTATGAGCACCTCTTAATCGAAGTGTACCTGCGCCAGAAAAAATAATATCAGCTGGAAAAACAGTAGCTGTTGTTTCTATTTCTTTTGTGCTTGAAACAGTTTTACCTGCAGCTGGCATTTCAGCTGGACTGAAATTTGCTGCATTATCCCAGCTTTTATTTACTGCTGCTGTAAATTCATAATCAAAATTTGTTGGCGGAGTTACTTCGTCAGGTTTGTTGTTTCCTGCTGTTCCCCAAAAAGCGTATAATGTTTGATTTCCTGTTACAGTCGCTGCAATTTCTTTTAAAGAATTTGGAACTGAAGCAGAAGCTGACCACCCGAAAAAAGTGTAACCTTTTAAAGTTGGAACTGGAAGTGTTTGAGCTGTGCCTTCAGTATATTCTATTGGTGTTAAACCTGATATAGTAGTACCATCAATCGAATTTAAATAGGCAATAGAAGATTTAACAGCTCCGCCAATTGTCATATTGATAGTGCTTGCATCACTTAATCCGCCATATTCATTTGCAGTTTGTATGGTATAAACATAAGTACCTGCTGTTTTAGAAGTTTCTACATAACTTGCTTCAGTCGTAATAGCTAAAATTTTACCGTCTCTACTCACAACATAACACATTGCATATTGATTTTCATCCCATTTTAAAGTGTTATTTCCAGCAGCAATAAGATTGGCTGGTTTTGTAACTTGTTCTACAACTCTGCGCGGGTCCCATTTATCTGTACCGCTTAGCACATTTTCAATTGTGAATTCATCTGCTTGAGCTTTTGTCAAAACTGGATTATAATTTCCTGTCTGCGAAATGCCGTTTACTGTAAATGTATTGGTTCTATTATCAGTATTAACGGCAATTCCGTTTCCGTTTACACTATTGTATTCTGCAAAAAGTGCTGGATATGTTCCCATATTTGCCCATCCAAGTACATTGGGCTCATTTATCATTTTAGTATTGAGATAAACTGCTCTTGGTGAATTCTGCCACGGACGCCCTAAATAATAACTGGCTGAAGCGGTAATGGTATTATTATTAAAAATATAGCCATATTGTGTAGCTACATCGTGGTTTGGTGCTACGATATAACCGGGTGCAACAGAAACCAATTTACATTCTTCAAACCAATGTGTTCCTCCTCCACATATAAAATCGACATCGCCTTCGATTGTTGATTTATAATAAAAACTTCTTTTTCCGCCTGTTACCTGCGTATCTTGTTTACTTCTTAATCTAATTCCGTTATAAACATTTCTATCTCCTGCGGGATTTAGTGCAGGTTTTTGTCCAGAATTTATAATTCCGTCTTTGTGTTCTATCGTAATATTTTCCATGTACAAATCATTGGCTTCGATAGAAAGAACGGCATTTTTAATTCCCTGACCTGGATTTCCCTGAAAGATTACTTTGTCTTTGGATTGTGCAACCAAAGAAACATTGTTTTTTCCTGATGGAAGTTTCAATACAATATCCTGCGGATTTGTACCATCTCCACCCAAATTATAGGTTCCGTTGGTAATTAAAACCAAAAATCTCGATGCAGAGTTATTAGGCGCTGCGTTAAATGCTTCGGCTATGGTTTTTACATATTTTCCAGAAGCAAGCTGTTCTGTAGTAGCATCAGCATCGACAATTAAATCAAATTTTCGTTTAACTGGAATTGGTTTTTCCATTGTTTTAAACGATAAACTAATCGCGTCGCCATTGTTTCCGGAAAGGTCCTTTACAAATCCAGCAGGTATAGTAAAAGTATATTGTTTATTATATTCTAATCCGAAGTAACTAAATTTTACCGTTTTATTTACAAATTCGGCAGTTAGATTTTTTCCATTTAAAACTGCTTGTCCAGTACCTAATTGAACTTGTTCGTTAAAGTTCAGAATGATATTTCCATTTGCTCCCACAGTTAATGAAGCTTCTGCTGGAAACGAAGATTCGAGAACAGGTGGGTTTGTATCTGTAACCAAAACCTCATCGGCTTTAATCATCACATTAGATAAAATCGTAGCCGTTACATCGACAGCAGATCCATGTTTGGGTCCGTTAATATTTGGAAACCATCTCAGGTATATTTTTTCTTTACCTTCTGCTTCAGCAGGAAGAATTCCTCCAATAGAAGTAATTGTATTGGTATTGATGGTCGTTAATGCCGAAACATTCACGAAATTTACGCCGTCTAATGAATATTGAAAAGTCCATTCATCAGCTCCATAATAATAGCCAAGCAGTCCTGAGGCAACATTAATATTTTTGTAGCCCACTGTAGAAAGCGTTGTCATAAAATAATAGAAATTTCCTCGCTCTGTATTCCAGACGCAAACCCCATTTTTTCCGCCTCTGTTTTGAAGTCTTAAATTAGGCGCAAACACATTGTCGACAACATTGTAAGCAAATAATTGAGGTTTATTTTCTATTTTAGAATAAAGTTCTGCTACTCTCGGATTAGCATATTGGTCATTTTTGAATGTCCATCCCGCAATAAAATTTTGATTGGCATAAGTTCCTGTAACTGTTTGGTTTTGATCCATAACCACAGAGGTACTTAACGAAGTAGAACCATCAGACCAATTGCTGAATTTAATAATATCATTTTCAACAGCTGTAATGGTAACATTTGTTCCTTTTTCATACACCGAAAATGCACCGTCCTTTCCAGCTGGAGCAATAGAATAATCTCCTAATCCGAATGCTCCATTAACATTAACGGTCAGGTTATAAGTTGGAATTGTTTCGTACTCTGCAATAAGAATTGTATTATCATTGATGGTATAGGTTAAAGGATTTGCTGTTGAAACTACAGCGCCTTTATCATCTATCCATTGTTTAAAATTATATCCGAAATTTTTATTGGCAGTTAATTTTAATTCGGTTCCTTTTGCAAATGTGCTTCCTCCAGGATTAGTAACCACAGTTCCTGATGAAGCTGGATTAACACTTGTGGTTAGTTTATAAGTAACCGCATTAGAATTTTCGGTTATTTTTTCAAAATAATCTAAATTGAATAAATAGCCCGTTCCTAATCCTGTAAAAACCAGATACAAATCGTATGTACCTGTTGTTGGCGTAATGGTGGTAGAGAACTTTTTATAATCAGAAAATCCAGTACTTCCAGAGACAACAGCTGTTCCTATTAAAGTTCCTGTTGCAGATCCTAA
The DNA here is from genome assembly GCF_001429295.1 of Flavobacterium sp. Root935. Classification (GTDB taxonomy): domain Bacteria; phylum Bacteroidota; class Bacteroidia; order Flavobacteriales; family Flavobacteriaceae; genus Flavobacterium. Next base: position 582,293 of record NZ_LMJL01000008.1, read on the forward strand.
CCTCAATTCGATATTACCTCCTGCTGAACCCGCAGCGGCGATATCAAAACGAGTTACAAATTCGGTAAACTGGACGGCATTAAATTTAATCCACGTATTATTTTTAATGTAACCTACGTTTCCTCCTCCCGAAAGAGAAGCATTGGTTTCTGCCCTCGCTCCCGAAGCCTGATTAAAAGTTTCGGCTTCAATTCTCTCAATGGTCTGAGAGAACCCCATTACTGTAAACAGTATGAGGAATAGGTGAATAAATTGTTTTTTCATTTGGTTTTTGGTTTTAGTTAGTAATAGTTTGTCAAAAGAGTTTTTATTCTTCTTCACACTCTTTTGACGGTTTATAAAAATTTTAATTTAATTCTTTCATTCCTTCAAAAACAAGCCTTGCAACTTCTACAGCACCTTTGGTTTGAAAGTGTGTATTGTCTTTTTGACCATTCGGATAAGCTTCATATAATCCTGCTGGCAAATTCATAAAATAGTTTTCACTCACATAAGGCTGTCCTTTCTTTGTAAAAAAGTCCATTGATTTCTGGTTTAAATCGATAATCATTACGTTCATTTCTTTCGCAATTTCTTTTACAGCGTCAGGATATAAACCATGAATATTCTGCAGTTTACCTTCCTTCCATGGAAAATTTCTAGATACTGGAGTTATCAAAATTGGTTTGGCTCCTTTTGCTCTTGTTTGTTCAATAAAAAGCCTTAAGAATTCTTTATAGCCTTCAAGATTAACATAGCGTTCTGGTTTGTCTTCAGCTGCATCGTTATGACCAAACTGCATTAAAACCAAATCTCCCTTTTTGAGATTTTCATAAACAGAACGCCATCTGCCTTCCTGAAAAAAAGTACGAGTGCTTCGGCCGCCTCTCGCCCTGTCATCTACAAATGCGCTGTCTGTTTTGATTAATTTATCGATCTTTTTTAAGCTGTCTTTGACTAAAAATTGCTGAAACACTTGTCCCCAGCCTGTAACTGGATATCGGGTTTTCATGTAATCTTTTCCTTCTTCGTAATTATTGGCATAATTAGCTACTGTGGAATCGCCGATTAAATAAACTGTGGTTACCGCTTTCGATCTGGTAAAAGCCATTATCAAGACTGCTAGAGTCATGCTTACTAGTGGAATTACAAATTTTGTTTTCATATTATGTGCTAAATATTTTAGTTAAAAAATTGTCGATGTATTGAATTGTAGGCTCAAACCACGGATTAAAAAGACAAAATGAATGAGGAGAATTTTCAAATTCATGAACTTCAGAATAGATTGCGTTTTCATTCAAAACGTTTCTGTAATCGTCTCTTCCTGCGTGCATCCGTGCGATTGAACTATTGATGAATAATGTCGGCGGTGTTGTTGCATTTACATAACTGAGAGGAGAAGCAGCTTCCCAAAGTTTAGGATTGTCTTTTCTGGAATAACCAAGCCAATAGGTTCCTGCCGAAATGTTTTTACTGTCATCTCCTTCACTGCTTTCAGAATGTACAAATGAAATAGTGCCATCGATACTTACCACAGCATTAACCTGAGATTTGGAATTTGAATGGGCTATCACGCCTTCAAAAAGCGGCATATTTGCTGTCGTGCCCATAAAAGCGGCCAATTCGCCTCCCGCCGAAAATCCAAGAGCAGTTATTTGATCTGGGTTGATGTTGTACTTTACTGCATTTTCTCTTACCCAGCGAATGCATGCTTTGAGATCGTAAATCGCTGCGGGAAAAAGCGCTTCTGTAGAAAGTCGATATTCTGGGGTAAAACACACATATCCTAGGCTTGCGAGTTTTTGTGCCATTTGATGATGCTGCTGTCTGCTTCCAGAACGCCAGCCTCCGCCATGAATAATGATAATTGCGGGTTGTTTTTTCTTGGCATTTTTATCATAAAATATATCCAGTTTCATTTTACGTTTTCCGTAACTGCAATAAGTTATATCTGTTTTCTGCATCACATTATCAAAATGCAGTTCAGGAACTCTCGTCGTTTGCGGAAAATATTTAAGCGTTTTCTTAAAAGCACTTGCATTGGTAAACGAAGTATCCCTGACATTTGTAATGCCTTTTAAATACTGAGCGTTTACGTTTTGAAAGAAAATCATACAAACCCCAATAATTACTGCGCTAAGATTTTTATTTTGAAATTTCATTGTCCATATCTTTAACTTATTATGATTTATATGATTTAAAAATGAATTATTTAATTGCCGGTTTCCAATCTCTCAAAACGGCTTTCATCGAATAATCTTTTTTAAATTCTTCGGCTGATAATACATGAGACCATTTTACGCGGGAGTTTGTATTTCCTCCTGTCCCTGTAGACAAATATTCAGCATAAAAGGTGGTCTTTTCGGCTTCTGGTTTACCCCAATTGTGCCATCCTTCTGGTTTAATGTGCGGTCCCATTTCGCATTTTAGAAAAACTGTTCGGGCATAATTGCGCCAAGGTCTTCCTAAATAATAAGTACTGTTCCCCGAATTTGTAGTCAACTTGCAATTCAGAAATACAAATCCATACGGATTAGATTGAGGCGTATTGGCTGCAGTTATGTAGGAACCGCCTTTCTTGGCAAAGATTTCACATTGATCAAAAACAGCTGTTGAACCTCCAAAAATAAAATCGGTTGTTCCTTCGATATAACAATTTTTATAGTACTGCCTGCTGGTATCTGCACGCAGATAAAGTGTATCTTGGAAACCTAAAAATCTGCAATTTTCAAAAATGACTTTATCGCCGTCGATTCTCACTGCTACTGCTTGTCCAACTGGTCCAGATGAATTTTCGAAAGTTATATTTCGTGCTTTAAAATCATTTGCTGTAATTATAAAACTGGCAGATCCTGAAGTTCCAATTGTTCCGCCTGCACCACTCGATTTGGAAGCATAATCATCATAAGTAAGAATTACTTTTTCTTTGCTTTCGCCTATTAAAGTAATATTGTTTTGGTTTAAAACTACTTCTAGTTTTTCTTTGTAAACACCGTTTTTAATGAAAATTGTAGTTTCGGTTGTTTTTAATAATGCAACCGAATTCAAGGCAGCCTGAACTGTTGTAAAATTCCCAGTGCCATTGGCATCTACAACAATATCGTACGATTTGAGTTCTTTTGGAGCTTGAGTTCTTATAGCATCATTTGCAAATGAAACATTCGTAAAGAAAATCGAGACTGCTAAAAATCTGAATAGTATCATTTTGTTTTCTGTTTTAATCCACAACTTTCACTTCTCCTTTAATCGACTCTAGAACTTTTAGATCTTTATTCATAACCATTTTCTTTCCGTTAGTTTTTAATGAAATATCTTTTGTTTCTAAACCGCCAACCCAAAACATCTGATTTTCTCCAGTAGATTTCAAGCCATCCAAACTCACATTCTGGCTATTAGAAAAACTTACGGCAATTCCTGGTTTGTCTAATCTTAAATCAAGATTTTTAAAAGCAATTTTGCTTGAGTAATTCATCTGAATACCTACATCTGAACGAATGATCATATTTTCAAATTCGATATTAGTAACTGGCATTTCGGGAATTCCCATAATTTTCAAAGCCTGAGAAGCTCCGTTTACATAGATATTTTTAAAATACATATTTTTGAATGCAGGAGTTTCTTCTGAGATTGGTTCTTTTGCTACTGTTACTTCTCCTGTATCTTTATCTTCTGAGAGTGATTTTCCGAAATAGTACAAATTGAAATTGATGGCATCAGTCGGAATATTGTTCATTCGAATATCTTCCATCCAAATATTTTCGACCACTCCGCCTCTGCCTCGAACCGATTTAAAACGAAGTCCGCAGTCTGTACCATTGAATGTGAGGTTTTTAACGAATATATTTCTAACATCTCCAGACATTTCACTTCCAATAGTAAAACCGCCGTGTGCATGATAAACTACACAATCTGTTATTACAAATAATTCTGTTGGTTTTCCTCTGTCCCTTCCTTCTTTATCTTTTCCGGATTTGATACAAATCGCATCGTCACCAACATCAAAACGGCAGTTAGTTACCGATCCGATTCGGCAGGATTCTAAATCCAGGCCATCGCCATTTTGAGAATACCAAGGATTGCGAATCGTTAAATTGCGTAAAGTAAGATGTTCACACATTAACGGATTTACGTTCCAAGCAGGAGAGTTTTGAAAAGTCACTCCATCCAAAAGCAGCTTTTTGCAATTCACTAAACTTACCATTACTGGACGAAGCGCTTCTTTGTAAGGCTCCATGTTTTCTATGGTTTGTTTTTTAGGATGTTTATTTCTTTCCTCATTCCCCTCATAAGCTCCTTTTGAAGGATACCATATTTTACCGTCTTTAGACAATACACCGCCAGATTTTACCAATTCGTCCCATTGTCCTGCAGTCATTTTACCCATTTTGACAGGCCTCCATACAGCACCATTTCCATCAAAAATACCTTGGCCTGTAATCGCAATATTTTCTAGGCCAACCCCCATAATAGGCGATTCGCATCGAATTACTTTACTTCCTTCAAAATAAGACTCTATCAGCTTGTATTGTTTTAAATCGCTTGTAAAAGAAATAAAAGCGCCATTTTGGGTATGAAGGTTTACATTGCTTTTCAGTTTTATAGGGCCTGTTGTCCATAAACCAGCAGGAATTACGACCACACCTCCACCTGACTTAGAGCACTTTTCGATTGCTGTATTAATGGCATTTGTACAAAGTTGCTCGGTGTTGGGCACTGCTCCAAAATCAACAATATTTAATGTGTCTGTTTTAAATTTCGGAAGCTGTACTTCTGGCATTTTGAAGGGAATTTTTAACCCCGAATCTGCCTTTTTTTCTGTCACATTTTGAGCTCCTTTCTTTTGACTCATACAAGAAAAAGCAACAAAAAGAAATGCTGCTAGAAGAATTGTTTTTTTCATTTTTATCATAACCAATTGTATAATGTGATGTATTATTTTTTGTCTGAAAGCATTTGCAGTTCAATTCCAGCCATTATAAACGGACCGACAGCTTTTGCATCATCATATCTTATGGGTTCCGAAATATAGTATTCGAATGAACCGTCACGATCTTGAGGATTTTTTCCTCCTAATCCGGCAACCGCACAGCATTTGGTAATCGATATTGTGCCGTCTGGATTTTCTTTTATAAACTCTTTTAGAATTCCTTTGAAACCTTTTTGCGCCGATTTAAGGAATTTTTCTCCGACATAACCTTTGTTATAGGCTTTCGCAAACGAATACACAAACATGGTTGAGCAGGTAGATTCCAAATAATTACCTTTTCGTCCCGGCTGATCCATAACCTGCCACCACACGCCTGTTTTAGAATCCTGTGCTTTTAGAACAGCTTCATATACCTTTTGAAGAATTTCTATTAAATTTTTTCTTTTGGGATGATTCTCTGGAACAAAATCTAGTATGTCTACCAACGCCATACAGTACCAGCCTTGCGCACGCCCCCAGACATGGGCAGAAGTTCCAGTATTTTTATCTGCCCAAAACTGAACTCGTTTTTCATCATAACCGTGAAAATTCAAACCTGTTTTGGAATCAAAAGTGTGTTTTTGAATAAGTTCTGCTTGTAAAATCGCATCGTCAATTGCTTTTGGATCATTAAAAACAAATCCATATTGAGCAGCAAAAGGGTCTGCCATATAAACACCATCGAGCCACATTTGCCACGGGTAACTTTTTTTGTGCCAATAACCGCCATCAGAAGTTCTTGGATGCGTTTCTAATTGTTTGTGAAGCATATCCATTGCGATTTTATATCGCTTATCATTCGTTTTCTTGTAAATTTCAAAAAGAAGTTTTCCAGAATTCACTAAATCTAGACTGTATTTTTCAAGCTCGTAGCCACCGCCAATTTTACCTTCTTTATCAATAAGCTGGTCTGCGTATGAAAGTCCGTAATCGTAATATTTTTGTTCTTTCGTATAATCATATAATTTCTGATTAGCAAGTGTGACCAAACCATTGGTGTAATTCCATTTTGGAAATTTTACACCATCAAGAAATACAGGATTCGGAACACGTTTTTGATCAGAATCGGCCATTTTCTTTGCCCACTCGATTGGCGTTATTCCAGATTTTTCTTTTGATTTTAATTGTCCAAAGGATATTAGAGGACAAACAATCAAAAAGAATGCATAATATTTCAATTTTTCTTTCATAACTTCTTAATTACCTTCTACTCTAAACCAGTCATAATCGGCATAACTGCTGTCGTTTACCGCTTTTGTTCCTGTGGCAAAAAGACCAATTTTTGCGCCGACCCATCTTCCTGCAACTGGTTTAAAAGAATCACCTAATTTTTTGAAATTCTTTCCATCGATACTGTAATAAAAAGTAACTCTGGCATCAAACGGTTCTTTGTTCTGAATCATCTCCACTTTAGCGCGAAGCTGTACTTCTTTTTTATTTATCAAAACTGAGGCAATATCTTTTTCACCTTCTTTGACAGTTCTCGCATTTTTCATTGTGCGCTGTACCAGATTCAGATTTCCTGTTTTATCCTGTTCTATTGCGATATAAGAATAGTCTTCACCAAATACAATTAAACCAGAACTGCTTACTCCTGCTTCTGGATTGTTCTCGAAAGTCAGTTTTGCAGTTGCTGTAAAATTATCGCCTGGAAATTTTTGCAGTAAAAGGTTGGGCGACATCCACATTGTGTTGGTATTTTCATCGCGTGGAATACAGTTTAAACGCATAAATCCAAGATTTGCAGACGACCATCCCCAATGTTTAGCCGGGTCTTGATTGGCCTGCCACTGCCATTGTAATCCAAGTTGATGTCCATCAAATTCATCAGAAGAAACCAAGGGAGTTGCAGGATAGTTTTTGCCTACATTTGGTTTTGTCCATTCTAAAACCGGTTCGCCAATACCATCTTTATTAGAATCTATTCCCATAATCGGCCAGTTATCTTTCCAAGTAACAGGCTGTAAATTGACTACACGTCCGTATGCCCAGCGATCTTGAAAATGTATGAACCATCCGTCACCATTTGGCGTTTCTACATAACCTCCCTGATGTGGTCCATTCATTACAGTATTTCCTTGATGCAAAACTATTTTAGACTCATAAGGACCCCAAACATTTTTAGAGCGCATTGCCAATTGCCATCCGGGTTTTACACCTCCAGCGGGAGCCATAATCCAATAATAACCATCGCGTTTGTACATTTTAGAACCTTCAACTGTTGTGTGGCCGTTGTGTCCATCAAAAACCATCGCGGCATTGCCAATTAGTTTAGTGCCATCTGGCGTAAGTTCAGACAGCATTAAAACTGTTTTTACATTGGCACGGCTTCCTGCAAAAGCATAAGACAAATAGGCTTTTCCATCTTCATCCCAAAACGGACAAGTGTCGATAATTCCTTTTGCTTCTTTGACTAAAACTGGTTCTTCCCAAACACCTTCTGGATTTTTGGTTTTGACCATGTAAATTCCGAAATCTGGATCTCCCCAATAGATGAAATATTCTCCATTGTGGTAACGAATAGAGGGAGCCCAAACGCCATCACCATGACGAACGGTGCGATAATGCTCAATAGGAAATTGATTTTGTAATGCATATCCAACCAACTGCCAATTTACCAAGTCTTTGGAATGAAGAATAGGAAGCCCGGGAATACTATTAAAACTGGATGCGGTCATATAATACCCCTCTTTGCCTGCACATACATCGGGATCCGAGTAATCTACGTGTAAAATAGGGTTCTTATATTTTCCGTTTCCTAAATCGGCATTCCAGCCTTGAGCTTTTACTCCCAAATAACATAATAATCCAAGGGAAAGCAGTAATTGTTTGAATTTCATTTTTTAATTGTTTTTGATATAATTCATTGATTCGTTTAGGTTAATCAGCATCGAACAGTACATAGAAGTATCCTCAACCACAAGGATACTTCCTCAGTACTGAAACCACTTACTTAATTAACAAAAACTTATGGGAGCCATCTCGTATCTCCTACTTTGTTGGTTACAATTGGAGAATTAGAGTCTTTAATCATTAAATTTCCGTTTGCTGGATCGACAAATAAATTTTGTGCACTAATGCCTAAATCTGTTCCTTGTATTCCAGCGGCACCAAGCAGATAATCTGTTGTGGTGTAATTATTGCCGTATGTCGTAGGTGTGTTGGCCGCAATTGCCTGAATCACTTTACCGCAGGCAGAGGCCAGTAACACATTTTTAAAGATTAATGTTGATCCTACTGCAGATGGTATATTGATTAATGATCTGTTGTAAGCATAATCGTAAATGGTAACATTTTGATATTCCAAATGAATTGGATATGCAGATGTTCCATAATCGAATAGGTTTTTAAAGTTTCTATTTTTATCTGTTGTCTGATAGTAATCTCTCATAAAAGTACAATTTGAGAAAACTGCTCTTTTTACATTGTCAGCTCCGGCAGAACCAAAAGCAAATGTACCGTAAGGTCCTGTGTGTCCTCCAACTTGATCAAACGTGCAATAGCTCATATCAAAGTTTCCGATTTCTTTGTATTTTCCGTTTCCTTGATGTCTCCAGAAACCTCTTTTGAAATAGTTGAAAACACAGTTGTAGAATGTGATAGATTCTACTGTCCAAGAAGTTCCACTATTAAAGAAATAGCTGGCATCTATAGTTTGGTAAAAACGAATATTTTCAAAAGCAAGAGATGATAAGTAAGATCCTTCTGCAATATTCCAGTTTCCGTTCATTTCAATCTGCGGACGTTCTCCTTGTGTTCCTCCTGTCAGCTTAAATCCTTTTGATATGGTAAACGGAGTAATTTTGAATAATGAACCTGCTTCAAGGAAATATTCTGTTCCTTCTGGAACCGTTGGATCGTCATTGTTAGTTCGCAGTAATGCATCTAAATCCATTCCTTTTGTTACAATAATAGTAGAAGCTGATGGTCCCGCAGAACGGAAAGAAACCTGATTATAAGGTTTATCATAACGTCTTGGTTTATTGTTATCAAAAATATTAACGTTATACAAAGTGTTTTTTTCTAATCCTTCAACCTTTGCTTCTCCTTTACTCATTTCATCAGAGGTTAATTTACGTCCAATAGCAGGAAGTTCTGCAGACTGAGCTGGCTGAACCGAGATACTGTCTACTGGATTTCCAGCAGAAACTGCCCATGTTACAGTTACATTTGTTTCGGTAATATTCACTCTTTCTACTGGCTGTAAAATAGGATCAAACGGCGGGCGGTCTTCTGTCAAAGCGCTTGTGTAAGCCCATTGTGAATTATGATCTCCGTTAACGTGATTCGATCTTACTCTTATATAAAACTGGGTTTTATAAGGAATGTCGTCCATCAAAATTTGTGTATCTGTAATGGTATACGATTTGTACAAACTTTTATAATAGTTATCCAAATGAAGTTCAACTGTATAAGACGCTGCATCATTGACTTTGTACCACACCACAGCGATTGAATTGCTTTTTACTAATGGGGCAGGAAGCACGAATTTTGGCTGGAATAAGTCTTCGACAGGTTTATAACGAAACTCATCTGTATCGCAGGATTTTAGCATTTCTCCACAGACAATTAAGCCCATAAATGATAAAATATAAATTAATGTTCTAAAATTTTTCATACTACTATTCGATTAAAAATTAAAACCATAAAAATTTTGAATGGCTCCTCGATGATCTGTAATTACCTTGGAAGGATAAGGACATAAATAACGTAATGGATCATTTGGAGATACAGATGAAGCATTGTTGTAATTGATAAAACCTCTAAAACTCCATTTAATATCATTTCTAGGTTCATAACTTGCAGTATCATTATTTAATGAATACCAGCTTATCGCAAACGGAAGTTCTGTATAACCAGCTGGACGTGCTTGTAGAATTTCATCAATACCTTTAATATCTAAAATGGTTCTGCCTGAGTTTGCAGGATCTGGAATATTTTTATAATAAATACTTCCTGGAACTTGGTCTATTCCCGGCACATAAGCTCCATTTGCTACGCGTCCCCAGTTAAGCAGTTTATAATATTGATTGTAAATAACTTCACTAAATTTATTCCAGCGTGCTAGATCGAATTTACGTTTGCTTTCGCCTCCAAATTCCCATTTACGCTCATCCATAATGGCTTTAAAAAACAACTCTGGAGATGATTTAGCTTGTACATAATTGTCTACTTTGTCCTGCCAGTTAGACTGCGCAAATGCTCTTCGACGCACTCGTCTCAAACATTCTTTGGCATCTTCGCGCGGACCAAAACGTTCGTTTACGGCTTCTGCATACATTAATAATACATCTGCAAATCGCATCCATGCGTAGTTTATACCTGTTCCTTTTGTGCTGGTGCTTCCTAATGGATCTGTCATAAATAATTTCGACCATTTTCCTACTGCTAAACGTGCTAAATCCAGACGGATTACCTGATTCAGGTTTTGATCGTATGATAATGGTGCACATGTAATATCTCTTCTTAAATCTTTATTATCAAATGAATAAAGATATTCTCCGCATAAACTTAAATTTCCTGATGCGCTTCCGTATGGATGATTTCCTTCAATAATTGGAACTCCCACAAAATAGCCGTATTCTCCAGATGAGTTTTTTAGCATTGGCAGCGAAAATATCACATCGTCATTAACTGGGGTTTCCCAATTATTTTGTTTTACCCAAAAATCTTTGAAACTCAATTTTAAATCGTGCTGTCTGCCTTGGATTACTTTATCCAGATATTGAATGGCAATGTCATAATACTGCTCGTAATTTTTACCTCTTTCCATGTGCCCAATACTTGCAGGATTGTTTTCGTCAGGGCGAAGTGTCCATCCTCCTCTTGTAAGCGCCAGCAAACCAATTAAACTTTGATTGAAACTTCTCGATGCGCGTTCTACTCCATAATCTAATTCACTTGCATTTTTCATTAAAGGTTCAACCGATTTTAAATCGTCGATTAAAAACTCAAGAATTGTATTTCTATCGGTAACTCCTACGGCAAAATTTTCGTCTCCAGTTGAGGATTTTGTTCTAAAAACAACATCTCCCCAAATACGAATCATGTCTAAATAAACCATTGCGCGAAGTGTTTTTACTTCGCCATACATATGCATAATATTTGACGGCTGTGTTTTAGGATCTGAATTATATAGTTCTGAACTTTCAATTCCTTCAATTACATCATTTGCTGTATTGATAATTTTATACATCGCACTCCATGTCGAATTTAAGGTTGTCCAATATGGTTTTGGATCAAAACAGGCAATATCCGACCCGTTTCCGTTTACTGTATTGGTTGTAACTCCCGACATTTCGACATCGGTATTCATATTAAAAACAAAGGCCAGACGATTTGAATAAGCATCATCGGTAAGCATAAGCGTGTACACGCCGGCAACTGCAGATTGTATGTCTTTTTCTGATTTGAAAACTTCTGCCTGAGTAAAACCTGTTGCAGGCTGTACATCTAGATAATCTTCGCAGGCTGTAAAAGTCAGCGCAAAAATTAACAGAAAACTTAATAATATCTTTTTCATCTTTTTGTGATTTAATTCGTTTAATTAAAATGACAGCTGCACTCCAAAAGCGTAGTTACGAGTTCTTGGATAGGCATTGTAATCAATATTTGGTGTTAGGCCTGTTTCCAGGTTTACTTCAGGATCATATCCAGAATAATTTGTCCAAACAAATAAGTTACTTCCGGTTACATAAAGTCTAATTCTGCTGAATCCTACTTTACTGCTGTTTTGCTTTGGAATTGTATATCCGATACTCAGATTATTTAATCGAAGAAACGAACCATCTTCAACGGCATAAGACATTGCAATAGGACGTCCGATACTCGTCGGATTCCACATTGTAGCATTTTCGTTTTGTTTCGCCAGCATTTCTGGTGAATAGCGAAGATCGTTCCCCATGTCATCAAAATTTCTCCAGCGGTTATTCAAACCTACTTCCATCCCTAAATTATTTTGTGTGTTTTGATACCATGAGGTCATCATGATTTTGTTGGCATTATACACATCAAAACCTGACATGAAATTGAAGAATGCAGATAAATCAAAGTTTTTCCAAACTGCATTTAAACCAAATCCTCCCGAGAAATTAGGATTAGTATCTCCAATAACTTTTCTGTCTTTATCTCCAATTACATACGTATTTGGATCTGACGGATCAACAGCTGTAAGTTTTTTGAATTTAGCATTTCCAGGACGCGGATCTCCCGAAAGATTTTTTGAGTTTGCTACACCGTCTTTCAATTTCCATGTTCTTGTAACTGAATCAAAAGATTCGAAATCATCCATTGTGTAGAAGCCATCATTTTCAAAACCAAAAATTAAACCTTTTGTACCGCCAACATAAGCACGGTAATCGTCATCATTTAATAATTGTGTTCCTGCCCAGCCAGAACTAAGAATCCACTCTTGTTCTCCACTTGAAAGCTTATCAATTTTGTTTTTGTTGTGCCCGATATTAAAAGTTAAATCAAGCTGAAAATCTTTTTTTCTGATAACATTTCCTGTAATTGCAAACTCAATTCCTTTGTTAGAAGTCTGCCCGACATTTGTCATCATTTTTGTAAAACCAGATACCGAAGCAATATCTGACGGCACTAATAAATCTTTTACTTTATTGTGATAAAAATCAAGACTACCTGTAAGGCGTTCGTTAAAGAAACCGAAATCAAGACCTAAGTTGGCGGTATAAGTTGTCTCCCATTTTACATTTGGATTGTTTAAGTATTTGTCATTATAAAAATTATAGTAATAATGATTTTCTTCTCCCCATCCTACAGAACGGTCTCTAGATACGCCGTAATATTTCGCATATAAATCGCCGCTGATTCTGTCATTTCCAGATGCTCCATAACTTACACGAGCTTTTAAGTTGGAAACCACTTTGCTGTCTTTTAAGAAACTTTCGTTTGAAACTCTCCAGGCAAAAGCTCCCGCAGGAAATACTCCCCATCTATTATCAGGTCCAAACTTTGTAGAACCATCCGTACGAACAGTAAACGTAAAAAGATATCTTTCGTCGAATCCGTAATTTACACGTCCGAAAAAGGAAGAAATTCTATTTGGAGAACCTGCGATTGAACCGTTATCAAAAGGAGTTCCTAATGCCAGATTATCTAAAGCTTTTGAACCTGAGATTTCTTCTGGGAAATAACGCGTGCGGTAAAATTTGGCAGAACTTTCCTGATCTTTAATTTCCTGCCCAAGCATTAATTGAAAATCGTGTTTTTCCTTTAATTTGAATCCGTAGTTTAAAACATTGTTCAACTGCCATCTCGGCGACTGAGTCATAGACCAATATACAACAGGCAGATTATTATTTGCATTGGCTGTACCAGTATCTGTACCCCAGAAACGACCATCTTCACTGTATTTGTATTCATAACCAAATGAAGAACGCAGTGTTAAACCTTTTTTGATAGTCCAGGTTAATGCTCCGGTAGTATTAAAAGTTCGTGTAGTTCGTTCACGGTAATTCTTTTCTGATTCTTCTATTGGGTTGAAACGCGCACGTATTTCATAATCTTCTGGATCAAAATAAGTATTATCATCTGGTAAAGTCATATAATCTTCTAAACCTGCCGTTGGTGCTTCGCGTAAAGCTCGAAGCAAACTAACACCTTCTGTTCCAGAACCGTCTATTGTTTGATTTGTCAAACGGGTTTGATATTCGAAAGTAAGATTGTCTGTTAATTTTGAATTCAAGATTAAATAAAGATAGTTTTGGCGCATACCAGTTCCTATCAATGCTCCCGGCTGCTCTTGATTGACAAATGTGAATTTGAATTTCGTTTTTTCACTTCCTCCGTTAACGTTTATATCGGTATATCTGGTAATTGGGTTACTTCCAAATATTTCGTCCTGCCAGTCTGTTCCTTTGTTGCCTTTATAAATGTATAATTCATTGGCACGTCCGTAATTGTTATAAAATCCAGTTGGATTTGAGTTACGCTGACGTTCGTATTCATACTGCATCATTATGAACTCATACGGATCCATTACATCAAGGTGATTGGCAAGCGTTTTTATTTGTGTATAATTATGAATGTTTACCGAAACTTTTCCTGCCTTTGGGACTTTTGTAGTAACCAAAATTACTCCGTTGGCACCTCTCGCTCCATAAACAGCTGTTGATGCAGCATCTTTTAAAACTTCTACAGATTCGATATCTGTTGGCGGAATATCATTTAAGTTGGCAACTTCAAATCCGTCAACCAAGATTAATGGTGAGTTATCTTCTGTAATAGATCCGCCGCCGCGAACTCTAATCATAACTTCAGATCCTGGAGAACCATCGGCAGTTGTAACTTGCACACCTGGAAGTCTTCCTACCAAAGCTTCAGCTACCGAAGCTGTTGGTACTTTTGCTAACTCTGTACCTTTAATACTCGAAATCGCTCCTGTTAGATTTTTACGCTTTTGCGTACCATAACCAATAATTACGACTTCGTTCAGCTCACTGCTAGATTCTTTCATTTGAACAGTAATGCCAGATGTGCGCCCTTTTAACGCTACCGTTTCATCTGTCAAACCAATAAATTTGACAATCAAAACGGCTGTTTCTGGATCTGTCACGGCAATGCTGAATTTACCATCAAAATCGGTTACTGTATTTGTATTTTCATTTTTTACTATAATCGTTGCGCCGGGAATCAGCCCCATATTATCCCTTACTGTACCCGTCACGGTTACACGCTTCTGAGCATAAGCGCTGCATGTTAAAAGTAACACGGCTAAAATGCTCCAGATATATTTTTTTATCTTCATAACTAGACTATTTTTTTATTTGTTTTAAAAATGAAGTCATTAGATTTTATACTTATATGCAGAATGTTTCCACGATGATAGGATCATGTGTTATAAGTGTAAATCTGTTAAGGACTGCTTATTTTATTTTATTAAAGTATTCCGAGTGTATCCGCAGATGTATTAAAGCTCATTTAAAAAGAAATCTGCATTCGTGACCTTATTGGCTTCAATAGGAAATGCTGCTTGTAATTCTTTTGTTTTTACAACCTGCATGTTCTGATCTAAACACTCTATTTTAACACGAACATTGTTAGCTTCTTCGCCCGTTTGAAATAAAATAAAATCGTGTGTATAATTAATTCCGCCGCTGGCAGTTGCCTTACTTCTGGTAACAAACATGTCTTCTTTTACAAAAGTTCCATCAGAAACTTTATAGCCGCTTCGTTTTATGGAAACTGTTGTTTTAATTGTCGAATAACTTTTGTCTGCCGTAATATCCAATGATTTTAAACGTAGTATTCCTGTCCTCGTAATGATGTTCAAGGTAAGCGGTTCTTCAAAAGGAGATGCATACGGCATGGCATCTGATAAGTTGACATGCTGGTTTGCCAATGCAGGCTGAGGCACAACCAAATCATTTAAATTGGTTGGAGAAGGAATCATTTGATCTGGATAATCGGATGCTACAAATTTGTATTTTCCATTGTCTAATGAAAAACGATAAAGCAAACTGTAATTAGCAAAATAATCTCCATTGTCTTTATAGACAAATAAAGGTCTGGTTGAGATTCCGACATTCAAATTCCACGGCTCACCATTTAATTGAAAATCTAATGATTTGACTGTAGAACTTTCATATTTAAAATCATCATTAGAGCAGGAAGTCAGCACGAAAAATAAACCCACTCCAAGTATTAGGTTTTTCATCATTTTCATATCCATATAAATTTAAAAATGAAGAATATTTGCCTTTTCGTTTCTTCTACAGCTGCGGCTGACTTTTTTCGTTGGTGGCGAAAATTTGGTGTGAGTGTTAGTTTGGTTCATAATTTTGGTTTTAAGATTAGTTAGTTAAAAATCCGTTAAGATTATGAAGCAAAACTAGATATAGCTAATCTCAAATTGGGGTAAATATTGCTTTTCAGAAAGGGTTAAATCGCTATTTATCCCATAAAAACTGACTATTTGATAATTAACTTTATTATTTTTTATATTATGTAAAAAAATATTCACAAATAAAAAAACATATATCAAACACCGTATAATTAATATCCAAAATCATTTCGTGGCAAACTTTGAGGATTAATGTAATTCCAAATCGCAGTAGCAAACTCATAAAAAAACCTCAATACAAATTAGTATCGAGGTATGATGGAATTTTTTAATACAGAAAAACATAGATTTTATTTGTGCCACAAAAACGTTTCACTTTGCATTAAATCTGTAAAAAGTTATTTATATCTAACGGAATTGTTTACGATATTCTACAGGAGTATAATTGTATTTTGCCCTAAAGCATTTTCCGAAGTATTTTAAATCATTAAAACCAACTTCAAAACAAATTTCTTTAATCAGCAGATCTTCATTTTTAAGAAGCTCTGCAGCTTCATTCAGCCGCATATCTCGAATAAAAACAACTGGAGAAACACCTGTAATACTTTTAAGTTTATTAAAAAAACTAGCGCGTGACATGCACATTAATTTCCCTAATTCATCAACAGAAAAATCAGATTTAGAAATGTTTTCTTTCACCAATTCAATTACTTGAAGCATAAATTTATTGTCTCTATTGGAGATCTGCAATGGTTTCTCCTCTTCTATTTCAGCAATTCTTCCTGTAGAATACAACTGCTGCAGACGAATACGCTGTTCTAAAACATTTTTTACTCTTGCTTTTAAAAAACTTACATTAAAAGGTTTTGTAATATAATCATCTGCACCGTATTCCATTCCTTGCAATTTACTTTCAATTGCTGTTTTTGCACTAAGTAAAATCACAGGAACATGACTGATTGCAAAGTTGTTTCGGATAATTTTAAGCATTTCTATCCCGTCTAATTCAGGCATCATAATATCGCTGATTATAAAATCTGGCGATACTTCTGCCGCTTTTAAATGCCCTTCTTCTCCGTTTTCTGCTATATAAATGGTGTAATCACTTTCTAAAATTGAAACAATAAACTTTCTCAATTCAGGATCATCTTCAACCACCAAACCAATAGGTTTTTCTCTTATTTCTGTTTCAGTATGTTCTTCTGCTGTTAATTCATCCTCTGCCAAATGTTCATCTGTTTCTTCAAACACTATATCTACCGCATTCGAAAAATGACTGTATCCTTTTTGAAAAGAAATTTCAAAACTGCTTCCTTTACCCAGTGTTGTTTCAAGTGAAATTTCGGCACCATGTTTTTCAACAGAATCTTTTACGATTGAAAGACCTATTCCAGTACTTGGATTAAAAGGATTTTCATTATAATTTGAAAAACGGACAAATAACTTTTTTTGAACTACCGAATTGATTCCCGGACCATTATCGCTCACTTTTAAAGAAACCTTTTTTTCAGATTCTTCTACTTTTACTTCAATCAAATTTCCTTTTTTGCAGTATTTAAAAGCATTCGAAAGCAGATTGACTAAAATTTTATCAAGACTATCTGGATCTGCCCATATATGCGGTTTGGTTTCACTAATATCTACTTTTAATTTTATGTTGCGCTGAATACTGGTTTCTGTAAAACCTTCACAAACTTCAGACACAAATTGCCCTAGATCTATTTCACGAACTTCTAATTTTCTATCCTGCATTCTTCTCAAGTCTAAAATCTGATTGACAAGATTGAGCAGCTTAGTACTGTATTTTTCGATAACACGAAGCTGTGATTTAACCGAATTATCTATTTGATCATCTGAAAGCATTACTTCTAAAGGAGCAGTAATCATGGTGAGAGGCGTGCGAATTTCATGTGAAATATCAGTAAAGAAATTCAATTTCAATTCACTTACTTCTTTTTCAACCCTTACATCGTTACGCAGTTTTAAAATTGTTAAAACCGCTCTTCGAATTAATAAAAACAAACCAATTCCCAATAATAAATAACATAAATACGCCAAGTTGGTTCCCCAAATTGAAGGTCTTATTGTAATTTTAATCTGTCTCTCATTGTCCAGCCATAAATTGTGCCCATTTGTAGAGGAAACTAAAAGTGTATAACTTCCTCTCCCCAGATTGGTATAATTAATAGATTGTCCTGCTTTAATGTAATTCCATTCTTTATCAATTCCTTCTAATTTGTAGCGATAAACAATGTTTTCATTTTTGATATAATCTAATGCAGAAAACTGAACCCTGAAAAAATTCTGATCGTGCTGCAGCGTGACTTCCTTTAATAAATCAGGATTTTTGGGTGTCTCAGGATTTACTTCGTACAATTCTTTATTGTTTACCAAAAATCCAGATATTGCCAGATAAGGTTTAAACGTAGACGATTTAATTGCCTCTGGTTTAAAATAGATAACTCCATCTGAATAACCTGAAACAATTTCGCCGCTTGATAATCTGCATTTTGTTGCTTCTGAGAATATTTCGGTTCCAATAATAGACTTTAACTCCGGAAAGGTTTCACAGCTATTATTTTTAGGATCAAAACGAACTATCTGATTATCACCCATGAGCCATATTTTTCCAAATTTGTCCTCCTGCATTCCGACAACACCTTCTAGTGGAAAACCAAAATTTTCACTCCAAAATGTTTTAACCTTTACGTTATTCTGCTTATCTATATCAATTAGAATCAGTCCTTTTCCGTTTGTAGCCAATGCCAAACGATTATCAGAAGTAACAATTACATCCAGAATATCATTTCCAGAAGCCTGAAAATGTTCTTTAATTTTCAATTGGGATTTACTGCCTTCTGAAAAAGAAAATAATTTGTAAGACGATACAAAAAAGATTTTATGCTCTTTGGTTTCAACGATTGAACGAACTTTATCTGCTCCGCCAATTGGATAGTTTTTTAGTTCGTTTCTATAACTCACAAAACTGATTCGGTTGTTTGATTCTCGAACTAAATTAATTCCGCCTCCCCAAGTAGCGAAATAAATTTGGTCGTTTGTTGCTTGAAAAACTTTATAAATATCATCTGAACTAATACTATACTTATCCTTTTCATCATATTTATAGTGTTGTACTGCAAAACTAAAAGAGGACTGCTTGGGAGTAAGACAGAAAACGCCATTTCCGCGTGTTCCAATCCATATTCTGCCTTTAGAGTCCTGCATCATACTGTAAATATCTGCGCCCCAGTCTGGACTGTTTTGTGATAATGTTCCGTCAGAACCCAAGAAACCGATCTTTCTTTTTTGCGAATCAAACAATTCAATATTTTCACCGCGGCTTGCTACCCAAAGATTCTTCTTATTGTCTTCCATCAGACTGCGGACATTTTGCTTTTTGTTATCTGCGGATGTCCTTAAGTTTAATGACAAAAAATTACTGTTATTAAATGTAATTAAGTCCAATCCCTGTTTATAAGAACAAAACCAAAGATTTCCTAATTTATCAAACATTGCGGTATGCATAACATCTGATACAGTTTCCCTTGATTCCTTAATACATCGCAGTACAGAACGTAACTTATTCTGTTTTTCGTCCCAATAAGCAAAAGCTCCTTTATTGGACTGAATCCAGACTGTTCCGTTTGGCGAGGTTAACAGAAAACTTTTTTGTTTACCGGCTGTTGTAGCGGGATTGCTTGAATCGACTTCTAATCGTTGTAATTTTCGGGTAAGTAAATCAAACTGAAATACTGCTGATGGAGTATCAAACCAAAAATATCTTGAATGCGTTAATCCTAAAAAATTGATATTTTCATTAGGCAGTCCCGGCAGTGTTTTAGCATTATAAGTATCGAGTTTAGCTGCTTTTATATCATACAAACAAAAGCCGTTACTTTTTGTAACTATCAATACCTTACTGTCTTCGACAATATTCAATAATAGAATATCATCTTTGATTCCTAAATTCAAGTCAAAGAAAGTACTTGATTTTTTATTGTATCGTATAAATTTTCCTTTATCACCGCCAAACCAAAGATCTTCCTTTGTTTCTTCAGCAATATTAAATGAATTAGACTTTCCAGCTTGTCCTGCCATATTCGAAAAGAAATACTCCGGTATTTTAGCAGACTTATTTAACCTGCAAATACCTGCATCTGTTAAAAACCAAGTCGTTCCTAACTTATCTTCAAAAACATCTCTAATTTTTCCGAAATGCTTATCCACATCAAAATTAACTCGTCTAACCTGTTTGTTAGTTTCAAAAACGATCATGTAGTTTCTACTTTCAGGAAAAAGCCAGGTCCTTCCAGAAGGCATAATTTTAAAATGGTCAAAAGTATGATTAGAGGAATCTCCTTCTGTAGGATTATGAAATTTTAGTTCTCTTGCATCAAAATAATAGACATCATTTTTCTCAGACTGAATCCAAATTCTTTCATCATTATCGAACTTAAATTTAGAGACACGATTAGACTTTATATTTAAAGGCACACTTTGTTCTACTTTAAATTTTCGAAAAGTATTTCCATCATAACGAATCAGTCCATTGAAAGTTGCCAGCCAAATAAATCCTTTCTCATCTTGCTGAATTCCTAAAACTCTTGATTGGCTTAACTTACCATCATTTGAAAAATGAGTAAGAAGGCCTGTTGGCTGAGCAGTACAAAATGCACTTATCAAACAAAAAAATAAGACAATGGTTTTATGTTTCAGCATACTTAAATTAGTTTTTGGCGGAAGTCACAAAAATATCAAAATTACTTTCCTAACCTAAAATACGAACTGTAATTAGCAAAATGCCCTCTATTAAATAGTTATTTTTACTCTTTTACCAATTGAGGCAAATTCATAAAAAATGATGCTTAAGCTTTACAACACGTGTGAAATAGCAATTAATACTCAGCTAAAAAATGTAATCCTATAATTTTGTATCTTCAATTTTGATAAACATTCTACGCAATTTCAATAAAAAAAACCTATTAACTATATAAACCCAAAACCACTCACACAATTCAATGAAAAAAGTATACAAACTTGTGTTTATGCTAAACTTCCTTGCATTAAACACTTTTGCACAAGAAAACGCTGCATTTAAAAATCCAAATTTACCTATTGAACAACGCGTTGACGATTTGGTCTCCCGAATGACAATCGATGAAAAAATAAATCAGTTAATGGATTCAGCTCCTGCTATTGATCGTCTGGGCGTGCCAGAATACAATTGGTGGAACGAATCACTGCATGGTGTTGCGCGTGCAGGATATGCTACCGTTTTTCCGCAATCTATTTCTATTGCCTCATCTTGGGACCGACAGTTAATTTTTGATGTTGCGAGTGCTATTTCTGATGAAGCGCGTGCCAAACATCATGAATATTTAAGACGAGGACAGCATGGCATTTATCAGGGATTGACTTTTTGGTCCCCTAATATTAACATCTTTCGTGACCCGCGCTGGGGACGCGGACATGAAACTTATGGAGAAGATCCCTTTTTAACCAGCCAGCTCGGACTTAATTACGTTAACGGACTTCAAGGTACTGATAAAAAATATTTTAAAGTAATTGCTACTGCCAAACATTTTGCTGTTCATTCTGGCCCAGAACCATCTCGCCATCAATTTAATGTCGATGTGAGTGATATTGACCTTTATGAAACGTATCTTCCTGCTTTTCGTACTCTGGTAAAAGACGGCCATGTTTATTCTGTAATGGGAGCTTACAACCGATTTAGAGGCGAATCATGCAGTGCAAGTCCGTTTTTATTCAATATCCTTAGAAATGATTGGGGATTTAAAGGTTATATCGTTTCCGATTGCGGTGCTGTAACTGATATTTGGAAATATCATAAAATAACCAATGATGCGGCTTCTGCTTCGGCTCTAGCAGTAAAAGAAGGTTTAGATTTAGAATGTGGCAGCAGTTATAAATCACTAAAAGAAGCGCTTGACCGTAAATTGCTGACAGAAGCGGATATTGATACTGCCATAAAACGTTTGTTTACCGCTCGTTTTAAATTAGGAATGTTTGATCCTGATGAAATTGTTCCTTATGCTCAAATTCCCTACTCCGTAAATAATAATTCTGCAAATGACTGGCTTGCTCGTACAGCTTCTCAAAAAAGTATTGTTCTTTTAAAAAATCAAAATAATACATTACCGCTTTCTAAAGACATCAAAACAATTGCTGTAATTGGACCAAACGCAAATGATATACAGTCACTATGGGGAAATTACAGCGGTGTTCCGAGCAATCCAATTACTGTGCTTAAGGGGATTCAAAACAAAATTGAACCTAGTGCAAAGGTATTGTATGCAAAGGGAACAGACCTTGCGAAAGGTGTTCCTGAAATGAATGTTATTCCGTCTATTTACTTTCAAAATGAAAATGGAACTCAAGGCTTAACAGGAGAATATTTTGATAACACTGAATGGCAGGGAAAACCACTTTTTGTTCGTAATGATGACAATATAGATTTTCATTGGGACATTAACACACCTGATCCGCGTATGAAAATGGGAAATTATAGTGTAAAATGGTCTGGTTATATAACGGTTCCAAAAACAGGAATTTACAATATTTCTGACTGGTCAAAACCTTTTATGACCATAGATATTGAAACGGGGAAAACTACTGGCGGTAAAAACAATCATCATCCGAGAATTCGTCCGCAGAAAATTACATTAGAAGCTGGAAAAAAATACAAGATTGAAGTGAAATACCAAAATTTCTATGGCGATGCAATTGCGCAGCTTTTATGGGCGGAACCACAAGATAATGCATTAGAAAAAGCGGTTCAAACTGCCAATCAAGCGGATGCTGTGGTTTTGGTATTGGGATTAAATGAACGTTTGGAAGGTGAAGAAATGAAAGTGGAAGCGGATGGTTTTGAAGGCGGAGACCGTACCAGCCTTAACTTACCAGCAAATCAGGAAGAATTGATGAAAGCAATAAAGGCAACTGGAAAACCTGTTATTTTAGTTTTAATAAACGGAAGTGCTCTTTCTATAAATTGGGCAAATGATAATATTCCTGCTATTTTAACAGCTGGATATCCAGGACAGCAAGGCGGTAATGCAATTGCCGATGTACTTTTTGGTGATTATAATCCAGCCGGCAGATTACCTGTTACGTACTATAAATCTGTAGACCAGCTGCCAGATTTTGAAAATTATGACATGAAAGGCCGCACGTACCGCTATTTTACAAAAGATCCTCTTTATCCTTTTGGATTTGGTTTGAGTTATACTAAATTCAAGTACAGCAATTTACAAATTCCTGCAAATGCAATTGCAGAAACAGACTTAAAAGCATCGGTTGATGTAACCAATATTGGTGACCGCGATGGAGATGAAGTTGTTGAATTGTATATAAAAGATGAAAAAGCCTCTACTCCGAGACCAATATGTCAGTTAGAAGGTTTTGAGCGAATTCATCTTAAAAAAGGAGAAACAAAAACAGTTAGTTTTACAATTAATTCGAGACAATTATCTTTAATCAATAAGAAAAAACAACGTGTTGTAGAACCAGGATGGTTTACGATCTCAATTGGAGGAAAACAGCCAGATGGTTCGAGCGATATTCAAACTGGCCGAATAAATATTACAGGAAAAGAATTATTACTTGACAAATAGTATTAAAATTTAAAAAACAACAAAGCCTTTAAACAAGCACGTTTAAAGGCTTTGTTGTTTTAAATAAAATTGAAAAAAGATATTATTATAAATTATTTTTATAAGTAGTAAAAATTATTAATTTGATTAATAACACAGACCGCCATAAATTTGTCTCATCAAAATCAAACAACTGATTTGAAATCAAAAAATAACTTTTAAAAAATAGAAAACATGAAATTTACAAGAAGAGCAAACGCAAATTGGAAAGGTACAGGAATGGAAGGAACAGGAACTATCAGTACACAAAGTACTACTTTAGATAATGCCCAGCTGTCTTTTAAAACTCGTTTCGATCAAGGCGTGGGAACGAATCCTGAAGAATTAATCGCAGCGGCACATTCTGGTTGTTTTACTATGCAGTTAAGCTTTTTGCTTTCTGAAGCCGGATTTGTTCCAGAAGATTTAAGTACAGAAGCTAAAGTGACTTTTGAAGATGGAAGTATAACTTTAATACAATTAATACTTAATGGTAAAGTTCCAGGAATTTCAGAAGAAGATTTTCAAAAAGCAGCTCAAAAAGCAAAAGAAATTTGTCCGATATCTAAATTATTAAATACTGAAATTACTTTAGCAGTAACACTAAATGCATAAGCAAATTAAAATAGAAGCTTACTAAGAATAATACTTAAAAAAGCCTGACTTTACGGTCAGGCTTTTTTACTTTGCATTATAAAATCACTTACTGATTTCACAAAATAAGGAGAATCGTTCCATCTTATTTTACGGTAAGCGAAGTCTTTTTTTAATGATTCCGGAAGACAATTCCAGATCGCTTCGTTCATTTTTTCCAGCAGTAATTTCTTTGAAAAGGAATCTGAAACTACTAAACTTATTTCTCGTACTGGTTTTGGTTCTTTAAAAGGTTTAAAAAGTCCCAAATCTTTTTCGTTAAGAATAGAAAGCTCTGGAATAATGGCAAAACCCAATTGTGCATGAACCAGATTTTTTAAAGTTTCGATCGAACTAATATCGTAAGTAAATTGTTCTTTTATTTTTCCTGGTGATTTTATACCGCAGATATCGAGCAGTTGCGCATTGTAGCAAAACTCACTATGAAGCAGCAATAACTCTGTTTTATCTCCTGGCTGCATTTCATAAAATTCATCTTTAATCATCGGATGAAGTTTATTCAGATAGGCTACAAAGGGTTCCTTAAATACTGGATGTTCAATTAAATTTGGGTTTCCTGTTGGTGTTGCCATTAAAGCCACATCTAAGGCACCAGTTTCCAGATCTTTCATTAACTGTCCTGTATTGGCTTCTTTTATAATAAAATGCACTTTTGGAGTCCCTTCTTTCATTGCCTTAATAAACAACGGAATCAGATATGGAGATAATGTTGTAATTACTCCTACTTTAACTTCTCCTTCTAATAAGTTTTTTTCATTTACTACAAAATCACGTATTTCGTCGGCTTCACGTAGTATTTTTTTGGCTCGGTTTATAATTTCTACTCCTAGTATTGTAGGTGTTAAGGGTACTTTATTACGATCAAAAATTTTGATGCCTATTTCTTCTTCCAGATTTTTTAATTGAATTGTAAGACCTGGCTGTGTAACCATGCATACTTCAGCAGCTCTCGCAAAATGCCTTTCTTCGTCTAACGCTACAATATATTTTAATTGTTGTATGGTCATGATTATAAATTTATTTTATAAAGATAAGTAAAAAACCAGTTCTGCTTATAAAACAGGAGATTTCTAGTGATTTTGTCTTTTTAATGGTAAGATAAATTTAAAAGTACTTCCTTTTCCGAGTTTACTTTCAGCCCAAATTTCGCCATTATGTTTTTTTACAAATTCACTGCAAAGTAATAATCCAAGTCCGTTTCCGATTTCATTTTCTGTTCCTTTTTGGATTACTTTCTCATTGATTTTAAACAGTTTTTCTTTTATGTTGTCTGGAATTCCTATACCATTATCCTTAATTGAAACTTCAACTTTTTGATTGGACTTTTGCATCCTGATTATAATTTCACCATGATGATCTGTAAATTTAATTGCATTGGTCAGCAAGTTTCGCAAAACGGTATCTATCATATCTTTATCCAGATCAGCTTCAATAATTTCAGTTGATTCAAACTTAATGTCAATGTTTTTATTTAATGCAGCGTTTTTATTAAGTCCGATGTTTTCTTCAATCAATTTATTTAAGATTACTTTTTTAGGATTGTATTCCATCATTCCAGTTTGCACCCTAGACCAATCCAAAAGGTTTTCAAGCAACTTGTAAATATTTTTGTTTGATTCGTGCAGCAATTCGGTAATCTCTTTAATTTCTTCACGGCTGTACGTGTCAATTTCCTCCGACATTACTTCTGATAATGCAACCGACGATCCCAATGGACCTTTTAGATCGTGTGCAATAATAGAAAAGAATAAGTTTTTATCTCTTAGAAGTTTCTGTATTCTAAGATCTTGTTTTTCTTTTACTAATAATAAAAATCCAACCGTACCAATGAGGGTTAATAAAAATAAGCCGATACTATATAAACTGTCAAAAATACTTGGTCTGAAAAAATTTTTCTGTGGATTTATATAGCTGTAAACCGCTCGCAAAAAGATTAAAATTTCAAAAGAAACATAACAAAGCAGGTAAAAAATACGGAATAAATTATTCTTTTTTTCTTTAAAATAACTAATTGTTGGCGGCAGATAAATGGCAAATATTCCGAGGGACATAATCAAAATACGAGTATTCATCGTACTTTCTAAAAACGTTGAAATATTAAAAACCAACATTGTCACAACTGTAATACCAATTTGCAAATGATAACGTCTTGAAAATTTGGTTTTAATCATAGACATTATTGCGATCGTTTCATAACAAGCGCCTGCAAGAATGGTAGTATTGGCAAGGTTTATCGAGATAAAATCTGGAGCTACGTTTCTTAAAAAAATAAATACCCAGCCAATAGTCAGTAATATTTTTCCATATCCAAATGTTTTTAATTTTTTCTTATTCTCTGCTGTAGCATACGAAAAGGCATAACTAAAAATAAGAATACAAATAAATAAGTTTCCCCAAAAATAGAGCATAAAAACCGTTTTTGGATCTAGAGGTAAAAATTTGAACATTATTGAGTTATGTATATTAAAAACTGACCGCAAATATACAAAATCACAGTATAATCAATACTTATCGACTGTTAGGTATAAAAATTACTAATCTTGGCGACTAATGATAAAATGAAAAGATCATCTAAATTTACTTTAAATGATCTTCCAACATTATTGAATGCAGAGCTGTATAATTTCAAAATTATATACTAAGAATTATTCTTTTGTCTTTTTGTTTACTATGAGTTTAGGTCTATCAGGGTTATTAGACAATATCCAGCCGGTGCGGTATATCCAATCTGTCATTTTATGAAGTTTGGCGAAATCAATATTTTCAGACTCATCCATTGGTGTATGGTATTGACTGTGGAGTACGCTGGTAAAAAAAACAGCTGGTATTCCTTTTTGAGCGTAAGGAAGATGATCCGACCTAAAATAAAAGAATTCAGGATGTTCAGGTCTGTCCCAAAGTTTATCAAGCTCGAATTTAGGACCTTCTTCGTTTGCTTTCTTAGCGATATTAACCAGGTCAGGAGAATTTTGATGAGGATCACTTGAACCCAATAATGCCGCTTGATTGATATCGTTTCTTCCTATCATATCTCCGTTTAAAACTGCGATTATATCTTTTTGAGGCACTGTAGGATGCGAAGCATACCAGCTAGAACCTAATAATCCGCGTTCTTCTGAACCATGAAATACAAATAATGCAGACCTCTTAGCTGGTTGTTTTTTATAAGCTCTCGCAATGGCAAGCATGGCGACACAAGTACTTGCGTTATCATCTGCTCCATTGTAGATTGAATCTTGTCCATATTTTTGACGCACACCGTCGTGATCTTGATGTCCGCTAAAAAGAACATATTCATTTTTTAATTGGGGATCTGTGCCTTCGATTTTTCCAACAACATTTACTGAAGGATATTTATAAGTTTCAGAAATGACTTCGGCTGATAAATTCTCTTTCGTGTTTTTTAGAAAATCAATTTGATCATTATGCAACCAAAAAGCAGGCATTCTAGAGGGCACAGGCATTTTGTCGCGATAACCTTCGATACCATAAACACCTCTTTTCATCTGCGGCTCCACTTGAGACCAGCATTTTTCTCCAAATTCATCTGCAATAATGATAAGAGCTGCAGCGCCTCTATAAGCGAGATCTTCATAATACTTCTGCTTAACAAATCCTGGATAGCGTCTTTCAAAAAGAGAAATGTCTTCGGAAATCCCGTCTTTCGATGCAAGCAAAAGAACAGCTTTTCCTTTTACATCTACTTTTTTAATTTCTTCTGGTGAAATTTTTCCTAAATAAAGTAAGGGAGCTTCAACTTTATTGGTTGTGGTTTCTGCAATTAAAACCTCACTCCACAATTTGAATTCTTTTTGACCAATCTTAAATTTGGTGTAGTTTGTAACCTGATGCCTGTACAAATCAAAAAACTGGAAAAAAGTACCATCGTCTCCTGCAGGAGACATTCCAGCTTGTTTTGCTTTTTCTGCCAGCCAAACAGATACTTTCAACTCGTCTAAAGTACCGGCTTCGCGCCCATTAAAGTGGTCTCCCGCCATTTGGTACATATCTGTTTTA
This sequence comes from Flavobacterium sp. Root935, assembly GCF_001429295.1. Classification (GTDB taxonomy): domain Bacteria; phylum Bacteroidota; class Bacteroidia; order Flavobacteriales; family Flavobacteriaceae; genus Flavobacterium. The sequence continues at coordinate 610,365 of NZ_LMJL01000008.1, forward strand.
AGATCTTTTACCGTAATTGCAGAAACTAAAGGCTTTTTTACTGCTTGCGAAAAAATCACATTGCAGTATAAACTAAGTAATATAAATAACTTCTTTTTCATAATTAAAATCAAATTAAAGAATTAAAATAATTTTCTTGCAAAAAAAGAAGGGTCTGAAAAAAAACAAATCTATACTTTTTATAAATATCCTTCAATAAAAAATACTTTTTTTATTACATTTTGTTTAATCCTCAATTAAAACAAGACTTAACCTACAATAATTTAAACACTACAATAACTTGCAATGAATCTTATGCAAAATAGAGATGTTTATTTTTACAATAATTTATTATTTTCTTCAATAAAATCGTAAAACAACATTTTTGAATGCATATTCTTGATATATAATCTTTATTTGAAAAAAAATAAATAATATTGCTGAATTGATTCTTACCTAAAGCATGGCTCAAAATTCAAATATTGACGAAAAAAAACTTCTTCTTGAATTATCTCAAGGAAGTGAGCTTGCTTTTACAAATGTGTACAATCAGTATAAAAATACTGTTTATTCTACTGCTTTTAGAATTACTAAATCAAAAATTTTATCAGAAGAAGCTGTTCAGGATATCTTCTTAAAGATCTGGCAGAATCGTGAAACTTTGTCTGAAATAGATCATTTTGAAAATTATCTTTATATCATCTCGCGCAATCATTTGTTCAATTCCATTAAGAAAATTGCAAGAGAAGCTACTTTAGCATCAGAAATTAATTTAAAAGAGACCGGCTTTATAGATACAGATACCTCAATTAAAGACGAGCAGTACAATATAATTTTAAACCAGATTGTGGAACAGCTTCCTCCGCAGCAACAGAAAGTTTATAAAATGGCTAAATTGGACGGTTTGAGTCATCAAAAAATTGGTGAAAGTTTGGGCATTTCGACTGAGACTGTAAAAAAACATATGGCGCAGGCTCTAAAATTTATACGTCTTAAAATTTCTCCGTACATGAATATGTTCATGACGTTTCTTCTATTTTTTAAATTATAGATTAAAGTTTTTTCTCTCAAAAAAGCCTCATTGGCTATTATTTTACCTTTTTTTTACTTTTTTTTTACATTTCACTACTCCCTCCCCTTTTTTAAATGGTCTTTATAATAAAGAGACACATTAAACATGTCTTATCCCTAAAATCAGAAGGGCTGAAAAAAGAAAAAAAAGAAGAATAACCCAATCTATCATTTACAAACAAGTACTAATTTAATTTACTAAACAATGCAGCAAAAAAAATTCGAAGAGTTATTTGAAGGCTACCTGCAGAATAATCTATCTGATGCAGAACAGCAGCAAATGATGGAAATAATTCAGCAGGGAACCCATGATGATTTTCTAAAAGAAAAACTTCATGATATGCTGAAAAACGATTACGTTACTGAAGTAATGGATAAAAAGCAGGGAGATGATATTCTAAACTACATTTTATCTAAACCGCAAAACGAACATAAAGTTTTAGATTTAAATCCTAAGAAAAAAAGCAGAAGAACAGTTTTGAAATTTGTATTTGCGGCTGCTAGTATTATTGCTTTGATCGCTGTTGGAAATTCATTCTTTTTTACAAAAAATAATTCTCTGCCTGCCCCAGCTGTTCAACCAGAAGTTATAGCAGAAAACACTTTAATTGATTTCAGCGGTAAACAGTTGGTACACCTTCCTGATGGCAGTACGGTTCTTTTAAATGACAACAGTAGTTTAAAATACGATCAAAATTCTTTTAACAGCAAAACTCGCGAAGTAACACTGACGGGAGAAGCTTTTTTTGACATTAAACGCAACGAAGAAAAACCTTTCATTGTACATACGGGTAAGGTACAGACTAGAGTTTTAGGTACTGCTTTTAATATCAATGCCAAAAATTCTTCAAACAATATCGAAGTTACCGTTACTCGTGGTAAAGTTCAGGTTGGAGACACTCAAAAAGTCTATGGTGTGATTACTCCGAACCAGCAGATTAAAGTCAACAAAAACACTTTGAATTTTGAACAGAATAATATCAACGCTGCTGTTGTAACGGAGTGGAAAAGTAATTACTTGATTCTGGATGATATTAATATGACCGAAGCTGCTGCATTAATTTCTCAGAAATATAAAGTTCAGATCTTAATACAGAATGAAAAAATTAAAAACTGCAGAATAACCGCGAGTTTCTTAAATGAAGAAGATTTGGATCATGTTTTAAAAGTAATCTCAAGTGTTCTAGAAACAGAATATCATTACGACAAAGCCGGCGCTGTTATTTTAGATGGCAAAGGGTGTGAGTAAAGAGTAAAGAATAAAGAATAAAGAATAAAGAATAAAGAATAAAGAATAAAGAATAAAGAATAAAGAANGTAAAGAGTAAAGAGTAAAGAGTAAAGAATACATAATAACTAGTAATCAGGCTGGCTAATCTCCTACTTAGAAAGCTGAGAAAAATAAATATTAACCTTAAAAAACGAAGAAAAACAACCCAAAACCAAAACTAAAAAAGCCATCCAGCTCCTACACCAGATGGCCAAGATTTTTAACAATTAATCCAGTAACCATTAAAAAACAAGCAAATTTATGAAATTACGCTGTAAAACAACCATGTTTGACAGGGAAAAGAAATCATCTTTTTTTCACTTGTCAAAAAAAACCATTATGATCATGCGAATCAGTTTATTCCACATTTTCTTACTGACCTGCGGCACTCCAATGGTATTTGCTACCGAAATGAGCGGTCAGAATTTAGAATCGATATCTGTTGATATTGAACTTCATAATCAAGACATTAAAACTTTATTTAAGACAATAGAAAATAAAACGGGACTACTGTTTGCTTATCAGCCGCAGATCATAAAAGATTTTCCAAAAGTAACTACACCACGAGGACGCCGCAGTGTTAGTGATATTTTGAATACCGTATTTCAGGGCAGTAATTTAGTTTACAAACAAGTAGATAAAAACGTTGTCATTTATAAAAAAGAAACTCCTAAAACCACAGCATCAAAAACAGATGACAGTGAAGCCAATTACATGCTAAATGGTAAAGTGCTGGATGAAAATGGCCTGCCTCTGCCGGGTGTGTCTATTGCAGTTGTAGGAAGCAATAAACAGGGCGTTTCAGATTTTGATGGTCAGTTTTACATCGAACTGCCAGCAGGGAAACACGTGCTGAAAGTATCTTATTTAGGATATAAAACACAACAGGTTACCGTTGAAAACCAAACCTCTATTACCATTAAAATGCAGCCCGATCTGGCTAAACTAGATGAAATCGTAGTGATTGGTTACGGCACAACGACAAAAAGAACTTCAACTGGGTCTGTAGTGAAAATTACATCTGAAGATATTGAAAAACAACCGATAACCAATATTCTGCAAACGCTGCAGGGAAGAACTCCTGGCGTTTTTGTAACGCAGACTTCGGGTTATGCAGGAAGTGATATGAATATTAGTGTCCGCGGGCGAAACTTTATTGAAGGCAGTAATATTCCTCTTTATATCGTAGATGGAGTTCCATACATTGGAGACGACATTAAACAACAGGTGCAGGATCAAAATGTGATTAGAGGAGCTCAAAAATCAACAAGTCCGCTAAACATCATTAATCCAAATGATATCGAAAGCATCGAAATTTTAAAAGATGCCGATGCAACGGCAATTTACGGTTCAAGAGGTGCAAACGGTGTTGTACTGATTACGACTAAAAAAGGCAAGTCTGGAAAAACTGAGTTTACCATAACTACCAACTCTGGAGTTTCGGAAGTAGCACATATGGTCAAAACATTAGATACTCCCGCTTACCTGAACATGCTGCAGACTGCTTTGAATAATAACGGCGATGTTGCTGATGTTGGCAGTAACGGTATTGCCCTTACAGACTGGGATCCTAATGCTTATACAAACTGGCAGAAAAAATTAATTGGAGGAACTGCTAACTTTAATAATTATTCGGCATCTTTAAAAGGCGGGAACGAAACAACGAATTTCCTTTTGAGTGGTGCTTACCATAAAGAAACTACGGTTGTGCCTGGAGATTTTAGCTATGATAAATTCTCTACTAATTTTAATATTAATCACAGCACATTAGACAGGAGATTAAAAATTGGTGCTTCGGTAATTTTTGCTACAGATAATAATAAACTACCATTTTTTGATATCACAACATATGCGGTCGGCACTGCTCCTAACCGTCCTTTATACAATGCAGATGGCAGCTATTATTGGTCACCAGACTATTTTAGTGATATAAATCCTCTTGCCGCTCTAGAGAAGAGAGTAGACGATAAAGGACTCAATTTAATTACCAGCTTTAATCTTCAATACGAAATTGCAAAAGGACTTTCTTTCAAAACAGATCTAGGATATGGAAGAGCTCAAATGCAGACCAAACAATTTATGCCAGGATCGGCAGTTAATCATGTTTATGCTGAAGCAAACGGCAGTAATGTAAACTTTCAAAGATCTTATACGGTTTCAACTAATAATACCAATAATTTTACTGTTGAGCCTCAGCTTAATTATACAACAGAATTATGGAAAGGAAACTTAACAGCACTTGTTGGAGGTTCATTGCAGAATAGAAAATCAGAGATGCCTTCTTATGTGAATTCAAATGGTTACAGCTCAGATAATTTAATTGGTAACTTAGGAACTGCAGAAAGCATTACTGCCAACAATGGAAGTGTTGAATATAAGTACATTTCCCTTTTCAGCAGATTAAACTATAATATTCAAAACAGGTACATACTAAACGTTAACTTTAGAAGAGATGGCTCATCCCGTTTTGGAGCGAATAATCGTTTTGGAAATTTTGGTTCTGTTGGTGCAGCCTGGGTATTTACACAGGAAAAATTCTTAAACAATCTTTCATGGTTAAGCTTTGGAAAACTACGCTCTAGTTATGGTGAAATTGGAAGCGATGCTATTGGAGATTACCAATATGCTGATACTTTTGACACTCGTACATATGGAAGCGGAAATGCTTCAATGACAGCAGCTAGAATTGCAAACCCTAACATTAGATGGGGATTAACAAAGAAATTTGAAGCGGCACTTGATTTAAGTTTCCTAAACGACCGCATTTCTTTTACCGCAGCTTATTATAAAAATACTTCGAGTAACCAATTGGTAAACTATACCCTTAGTGCACAGGCAGGTTTTACAACTTATACGGCAAATTTACCGGCTGAAGTTGAAAATAAAGGGTGGGAATTTACCCTTGGTACAACAAATATTCATACTAAAAATTTAAACTGGTCAACTTCTTTTAATATTTCAACCAATTCTAACAAATTAGTATCATTTTCTGGAATAGAGTTTACCAGCTACTATTCTCAATATGTTGTTGGAAAACCTTTAGGCGGCAGATATTTATACAACTTTACAGGTGTTGATGCAGATGGAATTGCTCAATTTGAAGATAAAAATGGAGACGGCAGAATCTCCAGCGGATTTGCAGAAACCGGCAGAGGAGACAGAAAATATTATGGACCAACTTATCCGCAATATTATGGCGGTATCTCCAATACGATTAGCTATAAGGCTTTTACTCTTGATTTTTTATTTCAATTTGTAAAACAGGATGGTACAACTTTAATGACGGACACCGGGGCACAACCAGGTTATCCTTACAGCACTGCAAATTTTCAAGTGGATGAGTATAATCATTATTTAGCGCAGGGAAATGTTTTAAGCTCTGGTTTTCAAGATAGTTTCTATGATTATATGGGATCAAATGCCTCAATTATAGATGCATCGTATATAAAACTTAAAAATGTAAGTGCTTCTTACCAAATTCCTTTAGATGAGGCAACAAAGAAATATTTGCAGAGTATCCGACTTTCGATTCAAGGACAAAACTTAGTAACATTTACTAAGTATAAAGGTCTTGATCCTGAAACACAGGGATTGGCACTTCCGCCATTACGTACTATAACTTTTGGAACTCAGTTTACATTTTAAATCTCAAAATCATGAAAAATATTTCAAATAAATATACCTATATATTTTCATTTTTTCTTTTGCTAGGAATTACGAGCTGTGACGATGCTCTTGATGTTGATATCCCTAGTAATCAATTATCATCAGAAAATGTGTACTCTACAGAAGCAACTGCTGAAGCCGCTGTAAACGGAATCTACCAAAGTATGGTTACAGATTTTTATTATAACAGAGTGCATTCTATTCTTGGAGAAACTGCTGATGAATTGGTGCCAGCAGCTGGTATTGCCAATGTTTACAGTTCTAATGAAATCCCAGAAACCGACGGAACTATAAATGGTAATTGGGGCGAATTATATAAAACTATCTATAACGCAAATAACGTAATTGAAGGAATCTCTAAAAGTACTTCTCTTAATGATGTGAAAAGCAAGCGATGGATTGCAGAAGCAAAATTTTTACGAGCGTATTGTTATTTTTATCTGACTAATCTTTGGGGAAATGTGCCTTTAGTACTGACTACAAATGTAGATGTATCTGCACTGTTGCCGCAATCTCCGCAAGAAACTGTTTATGCACAAATTTTGCTTGATTTAACAGATGCGTCAAAAGATCTTCCAACGGATTACAAAGATTATGACCAAGAAAGAATTAGAGCTACAAAATGGGCTGCAGAAACTTTATTGGCAAGGGTAAATCTTTATTTAGGAAGATGGACTGAAGCCGCTGCTCATGCCTCTACAGTAATAAACCAGACAGGAACTTACAAAATAATTACTGATCTGGGAGATGATAACAGTCCGTTTATTGCAGACAATGATGAAGCTATATTACAGATACCTTACTTTAATGTTGATTACACATACGAAGGATCTTCTGTATTTACAACCGGTGGTACTTTTTTGCTGAGAAAAGGCAATTCGCTCTTTGAAACTGGTGACGCCAGAAAAACAAATTGGACAATTGATATTACAAATGGAGCCGGCGTATTATTAGGTATCGCACCTTATAAATATCACAACGGATTTGGTGATTCTCCTGTAGAACGCTCTACTGTATTAAGATTAGCAGAGCTGTATTTAATTAGAGCCGAAGCCAGAGTAAGATCAAATGATATTATAGGTGCCCAGCAGGATATTAATGTTCTTAGAAATAGAGCCTTATTAAATGATACTACCTTAACAGATGTAAATCAGTTGCTAGACTTAATTGCTCTTGAAAGACAACGCGAGTTCTTTGCAGAAAACGGACATCGATGGCTGGACCTTAAAAGAACTGGCAAACTAGATGAAACCCTCTCTGTTTTATCTGATAAAATCTGGAAAACTACAGATAATTTATATCCAATACCAGAACCTGCTATTCGTTCTAATCCCTTTTTAATCCAAAATAAAGGATACTAAAAAATTAAAAATAACGCAAGAATGTACTTTCAACAAAAATACATTCTTGCGATTTTAAAAACACTATGGAAACAACAATTGTAAGAGTTGAGGATTTGTCGCATCAATACAGTAAGGATTGGGCAATACAAAATATAAGTTTTGAAATTAAAGAAAATAGAATTTTAGGTCTTTTAGGATCTAATGGAGCTGGAAAATCAACTACAATGAATATTCTTTGCGGCGTGCTAAACCAAACAAGCGGCAATATTTTTATTGATGGAATAAATCTAAAGGAAAACCCGGTTGAAGCCAAAAAATTAATTGGTTTTTTACCGCAGACACCACCTTTGCACTTAGATCTAACGGTAGATGAATATCTAATTCACTGTGCGGAACTGCGTCATGTAAAAAAAGAAGATTTAAAAAATGCTTTAGAGAAAGCCAAGGAACAATGCGGTATTTCACATTTCAGCCACCGATTAATTCGAAACTTATCCGGAGGTTACAGACAACGTGTAGGTATTGCTCAAGCTATTATTCACGAACCTAAATTAGTAGTTTTAGATGAACCAACAAACGGACTTGATCCTAACCAGATTTTAGAAGTTAGAAAATTAATCAAAAAAATATCAAAAGATAAAGCCGTTATTTTCTCTTCTCATATTTTATCCGAAGTTCAGGCAACCTGCCAGGATATCAGGATGATTGAAAACGGACATATGGTTTTTGCCGATACGCTTGATGCCTTCAATAACTACATCGAAGCAGATAAATTGACAGCAAGTTTTGAAAATCCACCGCAAGTCGAATCTTTAACAGCTATTCCAGAAGTGACAGATGCCGTTTTTCTTTCTCCTAAAAAAGTGCAGATAACATTTGACGGAACTCAGGAAGTTGCCGAAAAAATCATTTCGTTAAGTGTTCATAACAATTGGAAATTACGTGAAATTCAATTCGAAAAAGTTTCTCTAGATGAAATCTTCGCACAATTATCTAAAAAAGCACCTTCTAAAAACGCTATTCCTTCTTAAAAAACAAACAAATGAAAACAATATATAGAATTGCTAAAACAGAGCTCAACACTATGTTTTACTCACCTGTCGCATGGGTTGTTTTAGTAATATTTTCAATCCAGTCCAGCTGGAAATTTTTCAACTCTATTGAACGTTTTGAAAAAGCACAAAAAATTGGAGAGGGTCTTGGCAACTTAACTCAGATTACATTTTCAGGCTTCAATGGTTTATATACAGAAATGCAGAATTATTTATACTTGTATGTGCCGCTTTTAACAATGGGACTAGTAAGTCGCGAAATTAACAGCGGTTCGATCAAACTGTTACTTTCTTCGCCAATTAAAATTAAAGATATTGTACTTGGTAAATATTTAGCTATCGCTGCTTACTGTCTTTTATTCATTGTGATATTAGGATTACAGGTTGGTATTGCGTACTTCTCTATTGAAAATTTAGATTTAAAATTTGCCGTATCAGGTCTTATTGGTTTGTATTTATTGGTTTGTACATATGCCGCAATCGGGCTTTTTATGTCTTGCCTCACTTCTTATCAGGTTGTGGCTGCGATCAGTACTTTGGTAGTTTTGGCAGGTTTAAATTTCATCGGCAAACTTTGGCAGGATGTTGAAGTTGTAAAAGACATCACCTATTTCCTTTCTATCTCCGGACGTGCAAATGAAATGCTGGAAGGTCTTATCATCAGTAAAGATGTAATCTACTTTATTTTGGTAAGCAGTCTTTTTATAGTATTGAGCATCTATAAACTACAGACAGGAAGAGACGCACAAACAATCTCAAAAAGAGTTTTAAAATATACTTTACTAGTCACAATTGTTTTATCATTTGGCTATATTACTTCCAGAGCTTCTCTTACGCTGTATCAAGATATGACGCGTACAAAAGACAGAACATTAACAAAAACCAGTTTAGATATTGTCAAAAAAATAGACGGCCCTATAAAGTTAACTACTTATGTAAACTTACTAGACATCAACTATTATATGGCGATGCCTTACTCTCAAAATTCAGATATAGCAAGCTTTGAAAAATACACCCGTTTTATACCACAGATGGAAATGGAATATGTGTATTATTATGATACTTCAAACAATGAAGCTCTATATGCTCAAAACCCTGGATTAAACGACAAAGAGCTTGCGCAGAAAATGATCGAAACACAGGATTTAAAGCTAAAAAAACTTTATTCTCCAGAAGAGATTAAAAAGGTTGTAGATTTAAAACCTGAGCAGAATAGAGTTGTACGAACTATTGAATATAACGGTAAGAAAACATTCTTAAGAATGTATGACGATATGTTTAAGGTTCCTATGGAAAAAGAAATCTCCGCCTCTTTAAAACGTCTGGTCGTTCCTGCTCCTAAAATCGTTTTTGCAACCGGCAACATGGAAAGAAGCGTTGATAAAATTGGAGATAAAAATTACAAAACTGGTTTTAATGAAATCACTTTCAGATATTCACTTATCAATCAAGGATTTGATGTTTCTTCTGTAGATATTAATGCGCAGAATATTCCAGAACAAACCACAATTTTAATCATTGCCGATCCGAAAACGCAATTGAGCCAAGGTGCTGTAGACCGCATCAATAAATACATCGATCAGGGAAAAAATGTAATGCTTTTGGCTGAACCTGAAACGAATTCTGCTTTGGCCGCTGTAACAGATAAGTTGGGTTTAAGTTTTACCAAACAAGCTCTAGTTCAAGAAAGTGAAACTAATTCGCCAGATTATTTAGTTACTGAAGTTTCAAAAAATATTGATTCGACTGTAATCAAATTAACTAAAAACAAAGACAACAATCCAATTCCGTTTTTAGGAAGCAGTGGGATTAAAATGGTAAAAGACGTTGGTTTTAAAGTGACACCGCTTTTAAAAACCAACACACAGCCGGCTTGGGAAGCAAAGACTGGAATTACTTCAATTCCTGAAGATTTGAAAAAACAACCTGCTGTAACTGCTGTTCCGCTTGCTATAGCTTTAACCAGAAATGTAAATGGTAAATCACAAAAAATAATTGTGGCAGGAGATGCCGATTTTATGGGTAATGCCGAATTAAGCCGAGGCGGATCAGGAACATTTCAGTTTTTTACTGATATCTTCAGCTGGTTTACCAATTATGAATTTCCTATAGACACCACTCGACCTGAAAATATCGATAAAAAAATAACGGTAAATGCCAATCAGGTTTTCATGAGTAAAATTGTATTTATTGCACTGTTTCCTTTATTGATTATACTCAGTGCTGCTTTCATACTGATTAGAAGAAACAGAAGATAAAAAATATCAAAATGAACACTAAAAAAAATATCATCATTGGTATTCTCGCCTTGTCTTTTCAAGGCGCATTTTCCCAATTCAAAACCAACATTCCGCTGGATAAAAATGTGACAACCGGAAAATTAAAAAATGGGCTGACATATTATATTCTCCACAACGAAGAACCAAAAGACAGAGCCAGTTTTTATTTTGTTCAAAATGTAGGTGCCATTCTAGAAGACAACAATCAAAACGGATTGGCACATTTTCTGGAACACATGGCATTTAACGGAACAGAACATTTTAAAGGAAAAGGGATCATTAAAATGTTAGAGAAGAACGGAGTAAGTTTTGGTAAAGACATCAACGCTTATACTGCTCAGGATGAAACAGTGTATAATATCAGCACAGTTCCTGTCAGCAACGAAAAACTAATCGATTCTACACTTTGGGTGCTGCATGACTGGTCAGGATCGCTGTCTTTAACTGATGCCGAAATCGATGCTGAAAGAGGTGTAATCAGAGAAGAATGGAGAACCAGAAGAACAAGTGATTTTCGTTTAAAAATGCAGACAGATCCCGTTTTATACAAAGGTTCGCAATACAGTAAAAGAGATGTTATTGGCGATTTAAATATCATCAACAATTTCAAATATCCTGAACTGAGAAACTATTATAAAAAATGGTACCGCCCAGATTTACAAGCTGTAATCATTGTTGGTGATATTGATGTAAAAGCAATGGAACAAAAAGTGAAGACCATTTTTTCAGGAATTCCACTGGCAAAAAAAGCAGTTTCCCGCCCCTACTTTAATATTCCAAAACACGATGAATTGTATTTTGGCACGGCGTCAGACAAAGAAGCATCTTCTTCTTCCATTACACTTCAATATGTCTTAGACGAGCCTTTATTAAAAGACAGCATCGTTACGCGTAAAAACGTAATGAACTCATTTTACACCAGCATTTTAAACAATCGTTTCAAAGAATTGCTTTTAAAAAATCAAAGTGGTGCTTTAAACTTAAAAACCTATTTTGAACCTATTTCAAGATTAAATACTTCTTTTAATATTTCGGCTTTAGCCAAAAAAGGAAAAATAATCCAGGCATTTGAAGAAGCTTATACAGAGACAGAGCGCCTAAAGCGTTTTGGTGTTTCTCAAATAGAATTAGATCGAACTAAAAAGATTTTCATAAGCTCTTATGATGATTTTATAAACAATAAAGATAAAGTTGACAACGACAGCTGGGCAGATAAACTGACCAATTATTTCTTAAAAGCTAAGCCATTCCTTTCCCCTGAAGATGATTATAAATTAATTGTTGGGATTATAAAAAGTATCTCTTTAGAGGAATTGAATGCTTATGCGAAAACCATTCAAAAACCAACAAACCAAGTGGTTTTAGTTACTGGTTCAGATCAGGATAAAAATGATTTTCCAACAAAAGAAGCTGTTGTAAGCGTAATGAAAAAAGTCGAAAACATGACTTTGGAACCTTACACTAAAAAAGAAAACAACGCGCCGTTAATTGATAAGGAACTAAAACCTGCTGCAATTAAAAAAACATTTGAAATAGCTGGAGTTAAGGACGCAAAAGGTTATATTTTAGAAAATGAAGCTAAAATAATTGTACTTCCAACAAACTATTCACAAGATCAGATTATTTTCTCAGCATTTTCAAAAGGAGGTAAATCTTTAATTAAGACAGAAGATCTCGCTTCTGCTGAAATTGCAACAACAATTGCAAGATCTTCAGGTCTAGGTAATTTCGATAATATTGGTCTAAAAGAAAAACTGACCGGAAAAGTTGCGCAGGCCGCACCGTTTATTGGTCAAAATACACAGGGATTCCAAGGAAGTTCAAATAAAGCCGATTTCGAAACCATGCTGCAAATGGTTTATCTTTCTTTTGAGTCGCCGCGTTTTGATCCAAATATTTTCAATATCCTAAAAGACCAATATAAAAACCGACTGGAAACTATTAAAAAAGATAATGAAAGTGTCTTTAAAGATTCTATTGATTTAGCAAATTCAAATCATAATGCCCGTACTTTTATTTTCAATGAAAAATTTCTTGAATCTATTGATCTGAAAAAAGCCGAAAACATTTACCGTGACAGAATTAAAAATGCCGGTGATTTTACTTTTATTTTTGTTGGAAACATTCCAGATTCCGCATTAGGATTAATTCAGAAATACATCGGAAATATCAACTCCAATCCAGCCTTAAAGGAAAATTATGTGGATCATAATTTTGAGCCTAAAAAAGGAAAGACCCAAGTTCATTTCAAACGTCCTATGGAAGTTGCAAAAGCAACCGTTTATTTAAACTTAACCGGAAAAACAGAATACAGTAAAGAAAATGCCTTGACAATGTATATCATCGGAGAACTGTTATCAAAACGATTCTTGCAGACCATTCGTGAAGAAGAAGGCGGCAGTTACGGTGTAAACGTTGGCGGAAATCTGGAATTGATTCCTAAACCAACTTTCAGTCTGGCTCTCACTTTTGACTGTAATCCTGACAAACAGGAAAAATTAATGCAGATTGTCTGGAAAGAAATAAACGACTTAAAATCAAATCCAGTCAATGCAAATGATTTGGAAGATATTAAAAAAGCTTTGTTAAAAAACCGAGAAGAATCGCTTAAAACCAATTCTTTCTGGAATACAACAATCTATAACAGCACATTAAATCAGATTCCGTTTTCGACGGATGAGGAATATAAAAATTTAATTTCTAAAATTAATCAAAAAACTATTCAGCAGTTTAGTAAGCACGTTTTGGATAGTTCTAGCAGTGTCGAAGTTATTATGAGCCCTGAAATCGAATCAGGAAAGTAAAACTTTAGGATACATTTTTATTTTATTAGTCATTAAAGGTTGTCCTCTCTGGGCAGCCTTTTTTGTTCGGTCATTCATTAAAAAAGGGCGTTTGAAGAAAATCAACCGCCCTTTTATATCTCAATAAAAAAATCTTATTTCGCAGAAAGTAATTCCATTATCTTATGATAAATCGCTGTGTTTTGATAAACTCCCATAAATTTATCTGCTCCTGGTCCATAAGCGAAAACAGGAACTGGAACTGCGGTATGATCATTTGTGCTGAAACTTCCGTGAACGTAACCTTTCTCGATACTTCCATCAATCAATGATAATCCACCTGTCTCGTGATCTGCGGTTACGATTAATAAAGTTTCTGGATTTTTATCTACAAATTCCATTGCTTGTCCAACTAATTTATCAAAATCCAGCATTTCACGAACAACATATTCAACATTATTTTGGTGCCCGCCGTAATCAATCTGCGCACCTTCTGCCATGATAAAAAATGGATTTTTAGTTTTTGAAAAAGTGCTTGTTGCTTTCGCTAAAGATTTAGTTAGAAAATCTCCTCTCCCATTTTTCATAGAAACGACTGCTTTATCTTCTAAAACTACAAATCGATTGTTTTTGATGGTATCTAAACTGGCAAAACTATCTGAAAATGTATATCCTTTTTCGATTAAAACTTTAGACAAATCTTTACCGTCTTTTCTGGATTTAAATTCATTTTGACCTCCGCCAATTAAAATATCAGAAGGATTTGCCAAGAAATCATTTGCGATTGGTTCGCTCAAACTTCTTTCCGGCTGATGTGCATAAAAAGCCGCCGGCGTAGCATCTGTAATATTTCCTGCTGAAATAATTGCCGTTTTATAGTTTTTCTTAATCAATTGCTGTGTAATCAATTCCAACGGTTTTCCTTGTTCGTCAACACTAATAAAACGATTATTGGTTTTATGTCCAGTTGCCATTGCAGTTGCTCCAGCAGCAGAATCTGTAATGTAACTATCTGAAGCTTTGGTGATAGAAAATCCTTGAGTTGGAATGTTAAACAAACTCAATTGTCCTTTGTTTGCGGTGTAACCAGAATATATTTGAGTTAATCCCATTCCGTCGCCAATTAAAAGAATAACGTTTTTAGGACGTTTACTTTTAAATGCATTTTTAGGAACGTAAGCTTGATGAAATTCTGTGTTTTGGTAAAATGTCGTTTTAATGTTATTAATGAACTGAGTCAGCTCAGTAACTTTATCTGTTCCGATAAAATCAACTTTTAAATTCATCAACGTCATATAAGTATTTACGTTGTCCTGCGTTGCCCAAAATCTTACTTTTTTATTTTGATTGTGAACTTTCTTGATAATAGCTTGAATTTTTTCAGAATCTGCCTGCGTTAGAACTCCTTTCCCGTTCCAAACGGTGATTTCTTTTAAATCTTCGCTGATCATTTCTACACGCGCTAATTGATCTGGCGTGTAATTTTCGTTTAATCTTCCGTCAAAATAAATAAAATCTGGATATTCATTCCATTTTGAAGGTAAAGGTCTATTTCCAGAAATGACCACTTTTATATTTTTATTCGAAATAATATCTGGAAAAGTCTTTAACTGCTGTGCAATAACTTTCAAAGTCGCATCGGCATCAGACTTAATATCAATCATTAAAATTAAAGGTTTGCCGCTTGGGTATGCCTTTCCTTCTAAAGTTTTTAATTTAGAAGAAAGCGGTTCCAAATACATGCTTTTAAGTGTGTTGTGAGCTGCAATTTCTTTTGAAGTGTGGGCTACAAACAATTCGTTATTCACCAAAAAAACATCGGCTTCAATAACACCGGTTTCATTAGAATAAGCGCCATAAAATGGTAATTTACTCTCGTAATCGTTATGAGAATGAATATTAGAAGAACTGTATTCCTGCGCCTGCGCGAAAAGGAAAAACTGAAGGCAAAAAAGGGTGATTATTTTTTTCATCGAAAATAAATTAAATAACAAAAAGTGGTAGGTTACTTCTTGAATTGTATGAAAATAAAAAATGGTTTTATTAATTTTTTACGGCCGCAGCCTCCCGACAAAAAAGACTGCAGCGTAAAAAAACTAAAAAAACACAATGAAATTATTGATTACCAGCCTTGGTTTTGAGTCAAAGCTCCTTTGCTTACTGCGATTTCATCTGGCGGTATTGGCCAAACATGGTGAATAGCAGGATTAAAATTACGAGCTGGATAAATTACGCTTCCATCATAATGGTGTAATGGTTTGGCATACGTTTCTTTTGCATCTCCCCAACGTACTAAATCGAAGTGACGGTCTGTCCACTCACCTGCTAATTCGCAGCGTCTTTCTCTTTTTAAATCAACTAAAGTAGCTCCTGAAAGATCTGTAAGACCTGCGCGGCGGCGAATCATATTGATTTCTGTATCTGCATTCTGCCCTTTCATTAATTTCGCTTCCGCTAACATTAAAATCACATCTGCATAACGTAAAAGAGGTACGTTTAAAGCCGTTGAAGGTTTGTCTCCGTTTGCATTTACATAACGAATATCAACTCCGCCCGATGTTGTTTTTGGATAGCTGAATGGCTCCATGTATTTTTTAAACTGATAACCTGTTCTATTACTTGAACTCACCACGTGGTTTCCTTCATTAAAAGTTACCAATTCTCCAAAATACATGAATTTATCTCCTTTTTGTAAAATCGTAGCACTGCGTCTTTTATCGTTTGGAACATAAGTATCAAACAATTCTTTTGTTGGATAGAAATTTCCCCATCCGTTGTAAACTCCCCATCCTTTATCTTCTAAACAAACTCCAGGAAAAATAGATCCTAAAGAAGTATTTTCTGCACTTGAAGTAACAGACCAAATATATTCTGCTGACCAGTTATTGCTGATTTTAAATACGTCTTCAAAATTGTCCAGCAGTTTGTGTTTACCGCTTGCCACAATCATGTTGGCATATTTTATAGCGTTGTCCCAATCTTTTGCATACAAATACGTACGAACTAAATAAGCCCATGCAGCAGTTTTGTGAGCGCGTCCGTAATTGTCTGGCGTAAGCTGGTCAAAGTATGGTAATAAATCGGCCGCTTTAATTAAATCTGCAGCAATGTAAGCGTAGTTTTCTGCAACGTTTTTAGCACGAGGCACATACACATTTGTTGGATTTTCTCTGTCCTGAATTGGAATTCCTGCACGATCGTCTCCATAATGGTATGCTAATTCTAAATGCATTACGGCATGATTAAAATAAGCTTCTCCCAGCATTCCGTTTCTTGTACTTTCATCCAAAGGAATATTTGGCAAATTGCGAATTACATCGTTGCAGCGTTTCATAATTTCATAGTGAATTCTCCAAATATCTTTTGTATCCGATTCTGCTCCGTCAACAATAAAATTTTTGATACGCTCTGCGTTTTGTCTTGGTTTGGTTCCGATATCATCACTTGCATTATTCAGCCAGAAAAAACCACGGCCATACATATTATCATCAGAATACAAAGCATATATTGCGTTTACTCCTGCCTTTGCATCTGCTGGAGTTTTCCAGAAATTTCCGCTTGAAGGAGCCCCCTGTGGTACAACATCAAGTTCACTTTCACAAGCCGAAGTGCCCATTAAAAGCACAAAACTCAATAATAAAAGACTTATTTTTTTCATTTTAATTATTTTTTATTTTTTAAAAAGTTGCATTAACACCTGTCATGTAAATACGTGAAAGTGGATATTTACCTAAATCCATTCCGAAGTTTTTAAGACCAACTTCAGGATCCATTCCAGAATATTTAGTAATTGTAAATAAGTTTTGTCCAGAAATAAAGAATCTAAGTTTTGCTTTTCCGTTCAGCCAGCTTTCTTTTACGGTATAACCAATCGAAACGTTTTTCAATCTTAAGAAAGAAGCATCTTCGATATAAAGATCAGAGATACGTCCGAAGTTATTATTGTTGTCTGTTGAAGATAGAACCGGAACATTGGTGTTTGTATTGGTTGGAGACCAAGCATCTTTAGACTCTGCCAATAAGTTATATCCTGGGAAAGAAGCATTTAAACCTGTATGTTTTACAGCGTTGAAAACACTATTTCCGGCAGCTCCGTTAAAAAAGATATTCATATCGAATCCTTTGTACCTAAAATTAGCATTCAAACTGTAAGTTGTTTTTGGAAAAGGACTTCCTAATACTACTCTATCGCTGTTATTGATAACACCATCGCCGTTTTCATCTTTAAATCTAATATCTCCTGCAACAGCATTTGGCTGATAGGCCACACCATTTTTGTTTACATACGCTTTTGCTTCTGCATCACTTTGAAATAATCCGTCTGTTGCATATCCGTAGAAAGCACCAACAGGACTTCCAACTTGATAGATATTTGCTAAAGGTAAACTACGAACTCTGCTTAAGTTTAAGGGTTCAAGCGAAGTCAAATCGTCTTTAATAGAGACAATTTTATTGGTTAAGAATCCAGCGTTTGCTGTAACGTCAAACTTAAATTCGCCTTTTGTTTTTTGATACGTTAAACTAACCTCAATACCTTTATTTTCAACATCTCCAGAGTTTACAATTCTTCCTTGCGGCGTTCCAGAAACACCTGGCAGTTGGTCACGAACCAGCATGTCTTTATTTTTTTTCACATAAGCATCAACAGATCCAACTAAACTATTATTTAGCATTGTAAAATCTAAACCAATATTAGTCTGCTCAGAGCTTTCCCATTTTAAATTAGGGTTTGATAATTCGCTTTCTGCATAACCGTAATTAATAGATGGAGTTGCTCCAATTAAAGCTTGAGTTTGTGATAATGGCACACTAAACTGATATGGTCCAAGGTTTCCTAAATTTCCAATTTGTCCCCAGCTTGCACGTAATTTTAAATTGCTTACAATTGGCTCAAGACCTTTCATAAAACTTTCTTCAGAAATTAACCAACCTGCAGAAACAGAAGGATATACTTTCCAGCGGTTGTCTTGTAAAAGTTTTGAAGTTCCGTCACGACGCACAATTCCTGAGAATAAATATTTTTGATTGAAGTCATAATTTAATCTTCCTACATAAGAAGAAATGATTTCATCTGATAAACCTGCCCCTGTCTGCTGAATTAATTTTGCATTTAATAAATAACGCTGTGATGGATCTTCGTTGTCAAATCCAGTTCCTTCAACTGTATAGAAATTTCTTTTAGTTTCTTGATACGTATATCCGGCTAAAGCTTTAAGGTTGTGTTTTCCGAATGATTTTTCATAAGAAATAGTCTGCTCGCTCAATAAATCAGTAATTGTCATATTTTTTAGAGTCAGTCTATTGAAATCAAATATTTTTCCTGGCTCAGTAACTTTTACTGTGAAATCTGTTGCATTATCCTGAATTCTGGTATATCCCCAGTTTGATTTTACTTTTAACCCTGGAACAATTTCCCATTCTGCATAAGGATTGATCAAAATGGTAGAAATTGGATTTTTGTTATCTAATCTTTTTAAATATGCCACTGGATTGATAACATCTCCGTAAGAACCAATATATTTTTCAGGAACACCGCCAAATTGTCCAGAACCATCTTCTCTGTAAATCGTCGCGTTTGGCGGATACAAAATCGCTGCTTGAATTGCTCCTGTATACGAACTTGAAGTATTAGCAGTTTGACCATCAGTTAACGAGTATGAAAGATTTTCCCCAATTGTGAAATTATCGGCCAATTTAAAAGATGAATTTGCTCTTACTGTATAACGTTCTCCGTATGTGTTTAACAAAATACCTTCGTTTTTTCTATAACTTCCAGAAAGAAAGAAATTAGATTTTTCTGTTTTTCCGTTTACAGAAAGAGACAGATCTTGAATTTCTCCTGTACGGAAAATTTCATCCATCCAGTTTGTTTTTGTAGTTCTTGCTGTTGGTTCAAATGCAGTGTCAAAAGCAGGAATTCTTGGTAATCCAGCGTTATCTCTTGCCAGATTCATAGCATCAGCATATTCTGCAGCGTTTAGAACCTCTAATTTTTTCGCTACATTTTGAAAACCTCCCTGATAGTTTACATTTACATTGATACGATCTGAAATTCCTTTTTTAGAAGTAATTAAAATTACACCTCCAGAAGCTCTCGCACCGTAAATTGCCGCAGAAGCCGCATCTTTTAAAACACTTATTGAAGCAATATCATTTGGGTTTAAAGTGTTTAAAGAACCACTATAAATAATTCCGTCTAGAACAATTAACGGAGTTTCAGCATTTAAAGATCCTATACCGCGAATATTGATTGTTGGCGAAGATGTTGGATCACCTCCATCATTAATAACCGTTACACCAGCAACTGTTCCCTGCAGTAATTCGGCAGCATTGTTATACGTTCTGCTAGAAGTTTCTTTCATAGAAACAGATCCTACAGCGCCAAGAACTTCGTTCTTTTTTACACTTCCGTAACCCATAACAACTACTTCCTGAAGTTGTTTTACATCAGCTGCCAGTTTTACTGTAATGGTTTGTGTGCTGGTAACTTTTACTTCTTGTGTAATATAACCAACGTATGAAAAAACAAGAGTCGCTTCGGCTGCGTTGATTTCCATTTTAAAAGTTCCGTCAAAATCTGTAGCTGCAGCTGCATCAGAACCTTTGTCTTTGATTCCAACGCCTGGTAACGGCATATTATCATCTCCTCCAAAAACAGTTCCTGAAACAATTATTTTATTCTGATCTGCCGCTGCTACTTTTTGATTTTTTTTGATAACGATATTATTACTCACAATTTCATATCGAAGTGCTGCACCGCAAATTCTGTCCAACGCTTGTTCCAGCGTTACATTACTCAATTTTAAACTTAATTTTTGATTGGTATTGACTTGGCTGCTTTCGTACATAAAATGCACATCGACCTGATTTTCAATTTTTTGAAAAATATTTTTTATACTTTCATTTTCAACTTTTAAAGTTACTCTTTTGTTAATGTCAACATTCCCGGCGTTTACTGTCAGCGTCGCAAAAAACAAAGCCATAAACAGGAATAATTTTGTTCCTATTGTCCTTAAGCTCTGACAATTTACGGCATACCGCATTTGTTTTTCATTCATAATTTTTAGATTTAGTTGATTGTTTTTGTTTATTTAGGATGCTACGTAGTTTATTTTTAATGTGCTGAAGAATTACTCTATTTTATAAATACCCGAATCCATTTTATAATCGGCATTGATGATATTACACACCAATCCAATTACTTGATCGGCAGGCAGTTCTTTAAAATAGGCGCTTATCTTTAAAGCATTTAATTTTTGATTTTTGATTTCGATAGCCACATTATAATTGCGGTTAATTGTGGCAACAACTTCGGGCAGAGGCGTATCTTCAAAAACCATAATATTTTTTCGCCATAGTGAAATTGTATTCACTGGAATATCTTTAAAAGCCTGAAGCTTATTGTTGTGTGATTTAAATACCACTTTTTGGCCAGGAGTTACATACACATTCTCTTCTGTAACGGTAGATTTCACGTTCACTCTTCCAGTTAAAACTGAAACTTCCTGGGTTGTTTGGTCTGGATATGCCTGTACATTAAAACTGGTTCCCAGAACTTTGGTATCCATTTTATTGGTGTGAATGATAAAAGGATGTTTTTTGTCTTTGGCTACATCAAAAAAAGCTTCACCAGAGAGATATACTTCTCTTGTATCTCCTTTAAATTCTTTTGGATATTTTAAAACACTTCCGGCATTCAGCCATATCTGCGTTCCGTCACTCAATTTTATTTGAGCATGTTCGCCAAGTTTTACCGCTAATTGTGTGTTTTCAATTGAATGTGATGACTGATAAAAAAACACTGATAATCCGATTAGAAAAACCAAAGAGGCAGCAACCGCCCAGTTTTTATATTGAAGAGCAATAACATTATTGGTTTTCTTAATTTGACGTAACTCTTTTTTTAGTTTCGAACGATCTGACTGTATCATTTCCATGTTTTCAAAAAAATCATCAGTACGATCGTACCATTTATTCCACATTTCTTGTCCTTTTGGAGAATACTTTCCTTCTAAAAAATGTTTTATTTCTTGTCTTAATTTATCAGGCATTATAATTTCTTTATGTCTTTAATAGTATGTCTTTGGAATTGTAATTTTCGGTAGGTGCGCAAGGTTACGCTTCTGTTAAGAAAAAAAAGAAACCTTAATTTTGATTTCACTTTTAATTGAACTCGCCCAAATAAGTGCGCATAAATTTGAGCGCATAAGTAATATGATACTTTACCGTTTCGATTGAAACATTCAGTTCCTCAGCGATTTCTTTATTGGTATAATGTTTTACCCTGCTTAGAATAAAAACTTCTTTTGATTTTTTAGGAAGTAGCATTGCTGCCTTATCAACTGCTTTTTGCAGTTCGTCGTAATAAATAGAATCTTCTGTTGCATTATGACTGCCGTACGAAACAGTATTTCTATCCAAAACTTCTTGTACATATTGGTCTGCAACTGTATGAGATTTTATATAATCTAATGTCATATAACGAACCGAAGTGTAGATATAAGCCGCAAAACTTTTTTGAATGACAATTGTCTTGCGTCGTTCCCAGATACTGGTAAAAACTTCCTGAACAATTTCTTCTGATATTGCTACAGATTTCATTCTGAGGTATACAAATCGAACAAGTATGTCTCGATATCTAAAATAGAGTTCATCAAAAGCTTTGTCTTTGCCGTTTCTTAATAGTTCGACAAGTTCTTCGTCTGTAAACTTCTTATACATTGTACATTATTTTGGCATGAATAATCAAATGAAAAATGCAGTCTGCAGCATTTCTTCTGATTTCGTGTTGATAATGTTCGTGTTGTTTCAAAAATGACATATACAAAGTATTAGGTTCTTTTTATATGTCTTCAAAATTAAAGATGAGGGTAGGTCGAAAAGGTTACGTTTACATTAATAAAACGGTCTTAAAACGAAACATATTATTAACATTTGAAACTAAAAGTTACCTGTAAAATAAGGTTATGAAGTATTTGAAGTAAAAAATAGAATGGTCTCTCTTTTATAATAATCCTTCTCTTATAAAAAAGCTTTTTTTGAGGTTTGAATGATAAAAAAGTGCTTAACAAAAAATTAAAGGCTCTAAGCGCACGGAAGGTTAAATCATAGCTGTTTTAATTTTTTTTATAAAAAAATGCCCCCAATAAGCAGCAAACTTTTTGGGGGCAATTGTAAAATTAATTTTTTGTTTTACACTAAATCGAATCTATCTAAATTCATTACTTTATTCCATGTTGCAACAAAATCGTTTACAAATTTTTCTTGTGCATCTGTACTTGCATACACTTCTGCTACAGCTCTTAATTCTGAATTAGAACCAAAAACAAGATCTGCGCGTGTACCAATCCATTTTGGCTGACCTGTTGCGCGATCATTTCCTGCGTACAGCTCTTTATCATTTGAAACAGCCTGCCATTGTGTATTCATATCAAGCAGATTTATGAAGAAGTCATTCGTCAATTTTCCCGGACGATGTGTAAATACACCATTTTTTGAACCATCTGTATTGATGTCCAGCACGCGTAATCCTCCTAAAAGCACCGTTAGTTCAGGTGCTGTAAGGGTTAATAAATTTGCTTTATCAATAAGAAGTTCTTCTGTTGAAACTGGTGATTTAGTTTTTCTATAATTTCTAAAACCATCTACTTTAGGCTCCAAATATCCAAATGATTCAACATCTGTTTGTTCTGATGATGCATCCATACGACCTGGAGTAAAAGGTACAACAACTGTACTTCCTGCCTCTTTCGCCGCTTTTTCTACTGCTGCAGCACCTGCTAAAACTATTAAATCTGCCAGAGAAACTTTTTTTCCATCGATTTGAGCATTGTCAAATTCTACGCGTATAGTTTCTAATTGGTTTAAAACCTGTCTAAGCTGCGTTGGGTTATTGACCTCCCAGTCAATTTGCGGCTGTAGTCTTATACGTGCTCCATTTGCACCACCACGTTTATCAGATCCTCTAAAAGTAGAAGCCGAAGCCCATGCTGTTGCAACCAATTGAGATGTGCTTAATCCGGTATTTAATATTTTTTCTTTTAGCTGAGCAATATCATTCTCCTCTATTAATTTATGATTTACTTCTGGAATAGGATCCTGCCACAATAATTCTTCCTGCGGAACATCTGGTCCTAGATAGCGTGCACGTGGTCCCATATCACGATGTGTCAATTTAAACCATGCACGTGAAAAGGCATCAGCAAACTGATCTGGATTCTCTAAAAAGCGTCGTGATATTTTTTCATATTCTGGATCTAACCTCAGCGATAAATCAGTAGTAAGCATTGTTGGCAAATGCTTTTTATTAGCATCAAAAGCATCAGGAATAATTTCTGGAGCATTTTTAGCTACCCATTGGTGTGCACCTGCAGGACTTTTAGAAAGTTCCCATTCAAAACCAAATAAATTTTCAAAGAAGTTATTGCTCCATTGTGTTGGAGTTGTTGTCCATGTTACTTCTAGTCCACTTGTAATGGCATCAGGACCTTTACCTGAACCAAAACTATTTTTCCATCCAAAACCTTGAAGTCCTAAATCTGCTGCTTCTGGTTCTTTACCAACATGGTCAGAAGAAGCTGCACCGTGAGTTTTACCAAAAGTATGTCCTCCCGCAATTAATGCTACTGTTTCTTCATCATTCATTGCCATACGTCCAAAAGTATCTCTAATATCTTTTGCCGCAGCAATAGGATCTGGATTTCCGTCTGGACCTTCCGGATTTACATATATAAGCCCCATTTGTACAGCGGCAAGAGGTTTATCTAGATTTCTGCTGTGAATATGACCATCTGCATCATCATCTGACGATACAACTCCATGATCTTTTGGCACACCTTCAGAACCATCTTTATAACGTTCATCACCTCCAAGCCATGTAGTTTCAGAACCCCAATAAACTGATTCATCTGGCTCCCATACATCTGCTCTTCCTCCTGCAAAACCAAATGTTTTAAAGCCCATTGATTCCAAAGCAACATTTCCAGTTAAGATCATTAAATCTGCCCAAGAAATTTTTTGACCATACTTTTGTTTTATCGGCCATAATAATCTTCTGGCTTTATCAAGGCTTACGTTATCTGGCCAGCTGTTAAGCGGCGCAAAACGCTGTTGTCCTGCTCCTGCTCCACCGCGTCCGTCATGTACTCTGTAAGTTCCAGCGCTATGCCACGCCATTCGGATAAAAAGACCTCCATAGTGACCAAAATCTGCGGGCCACCAATCTTGTGAATCAGTCATGAGTTCATGTAAATCTTTTTTTACCGCCTCAAGATCAAGAGTTTTAAATGCTTCAGCATAATTAAAATCCTTATCCATCGGATTTGATAAAGCTGAATTCTGTCTCAGGATATTTACTTTTAGCTGCTTTGGCCACCAGTCACGATTTTTTGTGCCTGTTGCTGCTTCCTTATCCATGCTCCCATTATGAAATGGGCATTTGCTGATGTCATTCGATTGATTATCCATAATTGCTTTTTTTTATTTTTACTAAATTACAAACTATACAAAGAGAATTCCATTGGTTTGAATAATAAATATTTTTTATTTTATAGATAAAATCTATTGTATTAAAATAAACTTTACATATCATTCCACTCTTGTCTTCATAAACTTATTTCAATTTTAGCTAAAGTTATTGACAGCTAGATTGGTATTGGTCCTACATCTACTCTTTTGAGTGGTCTTCGCCAAAGTTTAAATATTAAAATAATTAAAACAGGAAAAAAGCAAACGGCCGACATGACAAGATAAATATCCTTATATGCTAATAATATGGAAGCTTGAGAAGTTTTGTTCGAGAGCGCTTTTTCTGCCTTTTTTTGTGCTTCCGTTTCGGATAATCCCATATAGAGAAAATTCCTTTTGGAATTTGCTAGTTGCTTCTGCGCCATTTGGTTTAGTTCTGTTAACTGCTGGTTAAGACCTGTTTTATGCTGTATATTTAAACCTGAGATAAAAGTCGCTAAAATGGCACTTCCTAATAAACCTGCAAAAACCGCTTGGGCAATAATACCACTCATCATTCTAGATGCGCTTAGTTTTGGAGGAACTCCTTCGGAAATATAAAGAAGAGAAATTGGGAAAAGAAAACCAATTCCGAGTCCTTTAAAAATTAAAGGAAGAAAAAAATCTGAAGAATCTATTCCGGGATAAAACCGAAAAAAAAGTATAATATGATAAAATCCATAACATGCAAATCCCATAATCCAAATAGTAGCCAGGTAAATTTTCTTAAACAAAAGATAAGTCGATAGAGGAATAGCAATACATAATCCTATTAATAATGCTAAATGTGTTCTGGCTCCTGAAACAGCATCAAAACCTAAAATATTGGTCATATAACCTGTTACAACACTTCCTGTTCCGTTGATTACACCAATATAGAACATTAAAAAAGTGCCAATAATTACATTTTTAAAACGATAAACGTCGGGATCAATTATGGGATCATCTGTAAAACGTACATGAATTAAGTAAATGCCAATAAGAATCAATAATAAAGCTGCTGCTAAATTAATTTTAGGATCGTTAAACCAATTTTTACTCTGCCCCTCCGCGCATAGAAAGAGAATTACGGTGAAAAATAAAATCATAATAATCCATCCACGCCAGTCAAATTGAAATTTGGTTTTCATTGGAGCAACATCTGCTTTGTAAAAATACCACGCCAGAAGAATACAGATTAAAAAATTGATGTTCAGAAAATATATGCCAAATGTCCAATTATAAAAACTAGTAAAATGTGCTCCTAAATATTGGTAAACATGCTGGCTTCCTTTTTGAATGAATTGCAGAATTCCGTACAGCAATGCCATATTAAAAGCTGGATTGTATTTTAATAAAATTGGCACCATTGAAGCAAAAATTCCAATTACAGAAACAATTCCTAAAAGCGAACGCCAAAAGGTAAACCATTCTATACTTGAAGCAAATAAGGAAGCAGTATTGAATATAATGGATAAAAATGCAGCTGACAAAATCATTGTCCGCACCTTAATCTGCTTGCCCAATTTTAATCCTAAAGGCATAAAAGCCAGCATGACAAAAATTGGAATATAAATGGAATAGGTAAAAACGGTAGTCGATGCACCAAAATGTCCTAAAACTTGAGAATTGTCGTAAGTGGTGACATTCAATCCATTAAAAAAAGGAATGGTTAAGATATATAATCCTACGAGTGTAAAAACGCTTCCTTTTTTTCCTGCAAACATATTTATTTTTTTACTTCGACTGTTACGTTCATTCCCGGTTTTACTTCTTCTAAATCTTTAGGATCTGACTCAAATTCAATTTTAACTGGAATTCGCTGTGTTATTTTGACAAAGTTTCCTGTTGCATTATCTGGCTCAACCATCGAAAACTTAGCACCTGTTGCTGGCGAAAAGCCGGTAACTTTCCCTCTAAACTCTTTTTCACCAAGAGCATCAATTGTTATAACAACTTGTTGTCCTATTTTAATTTTTCTGATTTGTGTTTCTTTAAAATTAGCCGAAACCCATAATTTCTGATTGAGTACAATTGTTGCAATGACTTGATTGGCATTTATTAATTCGCCAATTGATAAGTTGCGTTCTCCAGCTATACCATCTGCGGGAGCAATAATATTGGTATACGATAATTGTAATTTTACTGCCTCAAGGTCAGCTTTTTTACGTGCGACTGTAGCTCTAGCTGCTTCGAGATTAATGTTACTTTGCTTTGTTACAGAATTATTTGCGTCTAATCCTTTTTTACCTGCTTTTAAATACGCTTCTTCTGATCTTAATTTTGAAACTACTTGATCATATTGATTACGCGTAACGGCAGAATCTGCATACATATTTTTGAATCTTTGGTAATCTTTTTGTGCTTTTTCAAGACTGGCCAAATCGCCTGCTAATTTTTCTTTTGCTGCAGATTGATTTGAAGATGAAGTAATTATGGTTTGCTCTAATGAATGAAGGTTTCCAACTGCAATTGCAAGATCTGCTTCGGCTTGGCTTACTTTAATTAAATATTCTGAATTGTCCAAAATTACCAGTGTATCTCCTTTGTGCACTACCTGATTGGTTTCAAACCGAATTGCGGCAATGTGTCCAGATGCCCTTGCTGAAACGTTACTTATATAAGCCTCAACTTGAGCATTATTGGTAGTTTCGTAATTGCTAAAATCAAAAAACAAACTCAAAATCCAAAGCCCTCCAGCAGCTAAAAAGATAAAAGAAATAATAGTTAAAATCGTATTTCTCTTTTTATCCTTTTGAATTCCTTCAGCTGGTTTATTTTCTTCGCTCATACTATTCTAATTTTAAAGTTTACCCATTGCAAATTGCAGGGAATAATACTGAATGATTAAATCTAAATTCGCATTGACAAGTGAAATTTTTGAATTATTCAATTGCAGTTCAGCATCAACCATATCGCTTATTAAGGCAAAATCATTATCATATCTGCTTTTTACAATTTTATAATTACTTAATGACAGCTCTACATCTTTTTTGTAAGTCGCTATATTTCTTTTACTTTCCTCATACTTAACATATGCCGTTTTTACTTCGCTTTCAATTTGGTTTTTGGCTGCATCAAGAGCAACATTGCTTTTTTCAATTTGAAGTTTATCTCCTTTTATGCGGTGTTTAATGTTATAAAAACTTGAAACATCCCAATTTAAAGAAAGTCCAGCTGCCCAATAATTAATAATATTGACATAGTTTGGCCATTGTGCAGGATATTCTGTATTTAAAATAAGATTAGCATTTATACTTGGCGAAAATCCGCTTTTTGAGATGTTTAGAGTCGATTCTGATAATTGAATGCCAATTTCCGCACGCTTGATTTCTTCTCTATTCTGGAAAGCTTGCGAAATGCTTTCTTGCAATTTTATTTCTTCAAATGGAACACCGCTTTTATCAATTTGAGGTTTTAGAATTGTATTGGTTGGAATACCTATTAAAACATCTAAATAGTTGCTTACTAATTCTATATCGTTTGTATTTTTAAAAACCGAAACTTTAAAATTAGATTGTTGCAATTCTGTTCTAAGCAAATCGCTTTTTAAATTCTGGCCATTCTCTACACGAGATTTTAGCTGCTTAATTCTAAGATCAGTGTTTATAATATTTTGTTTCGTTACTTCAATTTGTTTGTATAATTTTTCAAGCGTAAAATAATAAGTTGTAATGGCATTCTTTACTTCTGCCTGCGTCATTTTTACTGCTGATTCCTGCATCTGGCTCAGGATTTTCTGCTGTTCAATTTTTCTATTAATTAAACTTCCATTATAAATTGGCATTGAAGTAATAATATTGGCAAATGCTTGATGATTAAAATAATCTACTGTTATACTGTTTTCGTAAAAACCTTCATATAGTTTTGGATTTCCAATATAAGTATAACCACCATTCAGCGCGATACGAGGGGCTTTAGCAATTTTGGCCTGGCTTAAATTTTCATTTGCAATTGCCGCATCTACAGTTACCATTTTGAGTTGCCTATTATTCTGGATTCCTAATAAAAGTGCTTCTTCCAGTAGAATTGTTCGTGAATGGTCAAGACTGTCTCCCTGAGAAAAAATTTGTAAAGTACTAAAGAAGGTCAAAATCAAAAACAAATAGAGAAGTCGTATTTTTTTGTTCAACATATAATTCATTAATATAATTTAACGCGTTGATTTTCAAAAAGTATTCTAAACTTAAAACCGTTTAAAAGAAGGAATCTGGATATTTAGGCTTGTATGGGTTGATTTTAAAGGATTAACATAAAATTTTGTTAATTTTTTTCATTATAAATATAGTAAATATTTCTGTATATAAAAATAAATCACTAATATTGAGTAACTTAAAATCAAAACACGATGCTTATAGAACTTGCTTTAACGGGAAAATTCATTGTAGATATTGTTAAAAGATTGAGAAATGACAAGACATTTCGAACCCTAGGATTTTTACTTTTCGTTTTAATTTTGGTTGGTACAATGTTTTTTTGGCTGGTAGAACACCTGCCTTTTCTTAAAGCATTGGCTTATTCCGTAGGAACACTTTCTATGAATAGTCCGTACGATCATGAAATTACTTTTTCCACTATCGGTGTTGTTTTTAATATTATATACATTTTTATAGGTGTTGGTGTATATCTAATTTTTGTACTTGAAGCAGGAAGAACAATTATTGCTGCTCATGAAGAATTTGAAAAAAAACAAGCTGAAAAAAAAGCGCTTAAAAAAGCAAGAAAAGAAGCTGGACTTTAATGAATAAAATATGAATTCAAATACATTAGAGCATACCGAAGCCTGGGTAATTGCTCTCCTCCTTTTTGCATTGATGCTTATTTCAGGCTTTGTTGGAAAACAAATTGGAAATTACATTCATAATAAAAATCAAACTGAAGAAAAACCGCCAGAAACTTCGGCTCTCATTGCTTTGCTTTTTTTCTTACTTGCATTTACATTTGGTATGAGCGGCGAACGCTACGATTCGCGAAGAAAGGTTGTTGTAGAAGAAGCCAATATTATTGGTACTGCCATATTGCGAGCTGATTTATATCCGGACACGACTAGAGCTTTATTTCGTAAAGATTTTAAAGATTATGTAGAAACACGAATTTCTTATTATACGGCAGGCCCAGATGCAAAAGGGATTTTAAAAGCCGACAGCTTATCGCAGATTATTTCGGCTAAATTATGGAAACGTGCAACTTCACTTTCTAAAGATCCAGCTAATCTAGCTGCAACGCAGCAAATGATTCCTGCTTTAAATGATATGATTGATGTAACTACTACCCGGCTTTCTGGAGAAAAGGCAAAAGTTCCTCAGAGTATCTTAGTCATGCTGTTTTTTCTGGCTGTAATAATTTCATTTTATGGAGGTTATTCTGAGGGCCGTAAAGGAAAAATTGACTGGCTGGTACAAATTGGATTTTGTATTTTGGTTTCTTTAGTAGTTCTATTTACTTTAGATCTAGACAGACCGCGCAGAGGTTTCGTTAACCTAGATGTTCCTAATCAAACTATAATTGACTTGAGGAAAAATTTTCAGTAATTAAAAAGCTATAATACACATATAACAAAAAGTCCTAATTTTCATTAGGACTTTTTTATTGTTTTTATTTCAATTAAAATATTATAATTGTGAAATAATAAATTCGCTTCTTCTGTTGGCTTGATGCTGTTCTTCTGAACATTTTACACCATCAGTACATCCATTTACTAACTGGGTTTCGCCATAGCCTTTTCCAGTTAATCTATTGGCATTAATACCATTTTTAATTAGCCATTTTATAGTTGATTCGGCTCTTCTATTAGATAAA
The DNA here is from genome assembly GCF_001429295.1 of Flavobacterium sp. Root935. Taxonomy (GTDB): domain Bacteria; phylum Bacteroidota; class Bacteroidia; order Flavobacteriales; family Flavobacteriaceae; genus Flavobacterium. The sequence continues at coordinate 641,091 of NZ_LMJL01000008.1, forward strand.
GCCTGATTGTATTTATTGCTGGCTCTGCTGTCCGTGTGTGAACGAATATCGAGTTTCATTGTTGGATTATTATTTAAAACATCCAATATCTTCTCTAGATCAAGTGCTGCTTCCCTTTGAATATCTGATTTGTCCAATTTGAAATAAATCATTTTAATATCGAAACATTTTCCTAAATCATCGCCAACTTTAACCTTGCAAGTGGCTTTATCCAAAGCAATTGGAAGAGTGGTTTTTCCTGTTACTCTATCTATAATCACCATTACTTCTTTAGTCGCATAATCGGTGTTTTCTGCTCTTACATTATACGTTTTACCACATTCTACAGGAAAAGAATATTTTCCTGAAGCATCAGAAACTATGCTGTTCTTAACGATCTGATTTTCATACAATGTTACTTTTGCACCAGAGAGAATACTGCCGGTTGCTGCATCTGTTATTGTACCTTCTAATCCTTGAATACATTGTAGTTTTCGGGTTTCAAGAAATTTATAAATATCATCAGAACCTTGTCCTCCATCTTTATTGGAGCTGAAATATCCTCTTCTGGAACCGGGATCAATGATATAAGCAAAATCATCTTTGGGAGAATTAATATCAGCACCTACATTTTGAATATTGCTTATAGTTCCATCATCTTCAATTTTCCCCACAAAAACATCTAATCCGCCAAGTCCAGGATGCCCGTCAGAAGCAAAATAGATTTCATTTTCGCTTGTAACGTATGGATAAGTTTCCTTGCCTTCTGTGTTTATGGTGTTTCCGAGATTTTCAGGTGGGCCATAACCTCCGTTAGGATTGATACTTACTTTATAAATATCCGACTGACCAAGTGTTCCCGGTCTGTCTGATGCGAAGTAAAGCGTTTTCTCATCAGCGCTTAGAGCTGGATGTGCTGTACTGTAATTGTCGCTGTTAAAAGGAAGTTCTGTTATATTTGTCCATTTATCATTTTCGAGAGTAGCTTTGTATATTTTTACTAAAGTAATTTTATTTTCATCTTTACCTTTTTTACCATTTATAAAATTATTTCTTGTGAAATAAACCGTTTTTCCATCCTTGGTAAAAGCCGGCGAAGATTCATGAAATTTAGTATTTAAAGAGGTTTTAAATTTATTAACTTTAGAACTTGCATTGGTTGCTGGGTCAATATCTGCAAAATATAAATTAGTGAAATATTCTCCTGTCCATTTGTGTTTACGCTGCGAGAAATTACCTGTATCTCTTGCAGATGCAAAGTATATTTTATTATTATAAACAAAAGAGCCGTAATCTGAATATTTGGTATTTATTCCTGCATCTTCAATTTTATAACGCCCTGAATTGTTTTTGATTTGGTTAAGATAATTACTGTCTTCTTTGTATAATTTTCCTCTGCTGTCATTATTAAACTTAGCGCTGAATTCTGCCAGCATTTTATTTGCTTTTTCGATCTGACCTATTGATTTAAGTGATTGTGCATATCTGTAATAGTACTCGGCTTCTGGAGAAGGGTTCATAGCAAAAAGTTCACCATACCATTTAGCAGCGCCTTCAAAATCAGAATTGAAGTAGTAGGAATTCCCCAGCTTTTTAAACATATCTTCAGATTTGTATCCTTTATCTGCTACGCGCTCATAAGTCTTAATAGCATCGATATAGGCATAACTATTATAGTTTTTATCTCCCAAGGCTACTTTTTTCTCTTGAGCATAACCTTGAAAAAAAACACTTATTATTGTACAAATGAGTATAACTTTTTTCATAATAAATATTTTTAGAAGAATCGAGGGGTTGTCATTCTATTATTGTTTTTGAAGAATTCATAACGCAGGAATATTTCATGTGAGCCTGAGTTATAGTTGTTCAGACGAGTAGTTTCACGATCATAGCCATAACCAATATACAAACCGTCGGTTATCTGAAAACCTGCTATAGCACTAAGCGCAGCACTCCATCTGTAGGCCACACCTACCACAAATTTATCAATGAACATAAAATTAGCCGAAATATCTACTTGCAATGGAGCACCTTGCACCATTTTACCCAATACTGCTGGTTTAAATTTAATATCCTGATATTTGTCTAGATTAAAGACATAACCTCCCATTAAATAATAATTAATTTTATCCTTATAGATGGCAACATCATTATCGTCATAACGATTGGTTTCTATGAAATTCGGAACCGATAATCCGATATAGGCTTTGTCAGAATGCCAATAGATTCCTGCTCCAACGTTTGGCGAAAATTTATTGTCTAAGTCCTGAAACTGCGGATCGCCTTGATCTTCTGGATTCAATTTATTAATATCGAGATTACAAATTGGCTGTTCCTTTTATTCCAAAAGAGAGTTTGAAATCTGCCGAAGTTTGAACAGTATAAGACAAGTCTACCGAAAAGTTATTCTCATTAGTAGGTCCAATTTTATCATTTACTACTGATAAACCTACCCCTAACTTGCTATTGTTAATTGGGGTGTTGATCGAGAAACTACTGGTTTCTGGAGCACCATCAAGACCCACCCATTGGGTACGATATAATCCAAAAATACTCAAAGCTCCCCGCGATCCGGCATAAGCAGGATTGATATTGATTGTGTTGTACATATACTGCGTGTACTGCGCATCTTGCTGAGCGTAATTTGCAATTGCTGTAAACATCAAAATGAAAGAAAATAATGTTGTTTTCATAATAGAATATTTATTATTACTATTTTTTTCTATTACCTGGAAGTAAGTCTTAATAATTTAAGTGGAAAAATTGCCGTACCGAATACTAGCAAAGTATACAAAGTGATTTGCAATGCGATTGGCATAATAGCCTGAAAATAAAAGTAAAGAGAGTAATTTATTCTTCATAAGTTCAATTATTAGGATTATCAAACAATTTATTTATAATAGAAATAAAAACTAAAGACAGAAATCTGAGGCAGATAAGTAAAACACTTTAGACAAACCGCTATAAGTTTAAAAAGAGTGAATTAGAGGTTACAATAAATGATAAAAGAAATTACATGCTTTTAAGAAAACATGTACAAAGAGACGGCATGAAAAAAATTATAGGTCTCTATAAAACTTATTAGATTTGAATGGCTTGAATAAATTAAATAAGGATTTTTTGAACTAATTAATTGAAATAATACTTATAAGACAATCCTATTTAATTAAAGTTTTGTAAAAGTAATAAAATTTTAAAACACTAGCAATCAAAATTTTAATTTTCATTATTAATAAAAAACCTATATAAATTGGTACTTAAAATCTTCAGGAAGATATTTCAAAAAAAGTCCTAATTTTCATTAGGACTTCGATTAGTTATATTTTTAGAAATAAATTAAAAATCTACTTTACGACGGTTGCTTCAAGTTCGACCTTTAAAGTTTCAAAAAGAGTTTTTACTTCCAGGACTGTACTCGATTGTTTAATTTCGTTCTCCTGAATCCAATTTTGTAAAACATCGAAATTTTCAAATAACGAAACACTTTCTGTTGTATAAATATTAAGTCTTACGATATTTTTTAATTCGTAATCAGCCTCTTTAATTACTTTTTCTAAGTTTTCGATTGTTTGTATCAATTGAGTACGTATATCAGCATCACTAGAAACACCATTATCATCAATAGCTGTTTGACCAGAAACATACAAAGTTCCTTTTACGTTACTCACTTCTACAGCTTGAACATAGCTTCTGGCATCCTGCCATTTCCAAGGATTTATTATTCGTTTTTCCATCTTTCTATTTTTAAAATTAATAGATGCAAAAATCAGAAAGGCTTTGTTTTCCAGGGTGTGATAAACATCACAATTTTAAATTATTAAAATAAACGGCTCAGCGTCTCGCGTGAAACCCCAAGATAAGAGGCCAAAGAGCTTTTAGGAACACGTTGCAGCAAAGCTGGATTTTTGAGTAATAACTGTTCGTATCTTTCGCGTGCATTTGAAGTTAGAAATGACAATATTCTTGTTTGTGATCCAATATGACCTGCAATTGATTTTCGGAGAAAAAAACGCTCCATTTGCTGTATTTCCGAACAAAGTTTTTCGAAGTTTTCCAACGAAAGGCTATATACAATTGTATCTTCAATACATTCTAAGGATAGTGTTGCTTTACTTTTAGTATAAAAAGCCTGAAAGTCGGTTTCCCACCAGTCTTCCATTGCAAAAGAAACGATATGTTTCTTGGCATCTTTGTCTTCATAAACTAATTTGACTAATCCAGAAACTACAAAATTTACATCTGAAACTTCATTTCCTTCTTCTATAATAAATTGGCCTTTTTGAAAAGTTTTTAACTCAAAATGAGATATAATAAAAGCTACTTCATCATCCGTTAATGGAACTACTTTCTCAATATGCGCTTTTAAAAATTGCTCTGGATTATTCATTAGAAGTTACTTTTTGTGTAAATGTAAATTAAACATATTTAAGATAATAAATGTCTCTCTCTTTCTTCTTATTTTTCGATTACGATATTATCATGAGTAGTCTTTTTAACCATTTTAGCTTGATTATTTTTAATTTTGTATAGACGCTCTATATTTGGAAGAGGTCCATCACGTACACTAATTGTTTTACTCTTGGCATCAAGATCGAAAATAGAAACAGGAGAATCCATAATCGCTGAAAAAGATCTACTAAACTTATAGCCATTTTGTGTTGATAAATAAAAGTTCCAATGATCATATATTGTGTGAGAAAGTAACGGCTCTCCTTTGATTGCCACATCCATTTTCTTATCAAAATTAAAATCACCATAAATTAAGCCACCATCATCACTAGAATAATAATCGTCAAACCTTCTTTCCTTTACCCGCTTTTTTGTTTTACGATCAAAAACTTTTACCTTTTTAGGCACTGATATCCATGTTGTAACAGAATCTTCTTTATTATACTTAGAATAATAATCTAAAATAATTACAGCATAAAGATTATTTGGCAATAGCACAACATCACCTTCTTTACTTTCTATTTTTTCTGATGGCTTCTTTTTCTTTATTGTATCTAAATCTTTCACAGTAATTGTATCTACTTTAACTTCTTTCTGTACAACAGAATTTTTTACGACAGCGGTCTTTCTTTTTATTTCTGTTTGATATTGGCAGGAAAAGAAAATTGTAAATAAAGAAAGTAAAAAAAGGTTTTTCATTTGTCTTTAGTTTTCAATTGTCTTGTTGATAATATAACTTTCATAACTGTCTATCCATTTAAAATCCTTTTTAAAAGTTATTAGTTTTGACAGACTTCCTTGTTTTGCTTTATTATCTCCTACTAATTTTGTTGTTTTTCCATTTCTTGTAATCTCAACACCAATATCATTTTTGCTATCATATACTTTATATAATGTCTTTTGATCTTTAAAAACTAGCGAATTATTTTTTAAATTATAATTAAATTCATCTGAATAATCAAAACTTACCAAACTATCTTTTCTTTCTATTTGGGTGTAATAAAGTTTATTCGAATAGTCATCAATAAAAATCTTGATTTTCTTTTTAGAATTTTTAATATCAAAAGAAAGTACCGAATATTTGTAATTATTCTCCCAAATATCGGGGCTGATGAATTTAAATTCTGTGTGCGATATCCTTTTCTTACCATTCCAACGGTCATCAAAATGAGAATAAAAAGGACCATCTGACAGGCGAGGTGAATAAAAATTTCTTGTTAACTTAGCCTTATTATTTACAACCTTATATTCAAAAGATTCATCCAATTCAGCTACTCGATAAGCAATAATTTTTTTATTCTTGGCATCAAGCTCCAAGTACGAAATTGGCCTATTCATTATTTCTGAAAAAGATTTACTAAACTTATAACCTTTAGAAGTTGCTAAATAAAAATTGTAATTATAAAAACTACGATATCCTAATATTTCACTTTGAATAGCGACATCCATTTTCCCATCAAAATTAAAATCTCCATAATATAAAAAATCATCTTGGTCTTCAGCATGATCATCAACATAATAATTATCTATTGTTGTCTCTCGAAGCTGCTTTTTAGTAGTACGATCAAAAACCTTAACCTTTATGGGTACAGACACCCACCTTTTCATAGAATCTTTTTCTTTCTTGTTTTCATAAGAATCTAAAATAATGACTGCATAACGATTATTTGGCAATAATACCACTGTCCCTTCATTACTTTTTATTTTTTCTGATTGCTTTTTTTTATCTATTGTATCTAAATCTTTTACAGCAATCGTATTCACTTTAACTTCTTTTTGTACAATAGAATCTTTTACGGCTGCTCTTTTTCTTTTTATTTCTGTTTGATATTGGCAGGAAAAGAAAAATATAAATAAAGGGAAAAGTAAAAAAAGGTTTTTCATTTTGTGCTTATGGATTTAGAAGACTTAATTATAAAAGTTTTATAGCTAAAGAATCCAGCAAAATTAAATTAGAACAATCTTTATGGAAGTACTCCAAAAGTTATAAGAATGATAGAATAAGTTCTTTATTAGAAAAAATGAGAAAAGAGGAAATAAAAAAATCCAAATCTAATTTTTTACGATTGGATTTGGATTTATATAATCTATTTGACAATTCTTTATTCTATTGATTAGAATTACTTTCTGAATCATTGTCAAACATTTAATTATCTATAACTTCTCTAGTTTCTTTGTTATGAAATATCAATTTAATTTTATCCTGTTTAACTTGATAGATCCATGTTTCATCCCATTCTGCTTCTCTTTGTACAGTAATTTTTTTGTTTTTTGAATCAAGTTCTATTGTTTCAAATGCATCTTCTGTTATTTTAGAAAATCTTTTATTTAACTCATAGCCATTTTGGGTGGCCAAATAAATATCATAATTGTAAAAATCTCTATAACCAGAATTTGTTCCTCGACATACTATATCCATTTTTCCATCAAAATTAAAATCTCCATACCAAATACGATTGTTTTTTGAATAGTAAATTCCCTCCAATGGTACTTCGGGTATCTCGTTATTTGTTTTACGATCAAAAATAGTAACCTTTTTAGGTTTATATAAAACATCTGGTTCTTGCCCTTTATTATTTACTACTACAGAGTCTAAAGCAACAACTGCATAATGATTATTTGGCAAATCAATAGTTACACTACCCACCTGTTTATTTTCAGATGAAATACTTATTTTCTCCGATTTTAACTCTGCTACTACTGGTAATTTCTTTTTATCCTCTTCTACTTTTTTACAGGAGAAAACAATTAAAATTATAGAAAAGAGTAATATTATTTTTTTCATTTTATTCTTCTTTTTAATTACGACAAAATTAAAAATTGAATATTCTAAAAAAGCCCGTTAAAGTTTTAAAGGTGATAGAATAAGATTTATTAATAAAAAAAATCCAAATCCCAATCGTAAAAATTGGAATTTGGATTTTAAAAATTTGAATTTTATATCGTTTAGTCTAAAACAAAACTCACACTTACATTTGCAGTAATTTCGATTTCGCCAATTGCCAAAGTTTCGTTTGAAGCTCCAGCTGCATCCATCTCCATTGATTTCATAGCAGCGTACATTGGTCTAGGAGTATAAATCTGAGAGTTATCTGAAATTGTAAAAGCTTTGCCTACTTTTTGTCCTAAAACAGAAACATATTCTTCTGCTTTTACTTTAGCATCTTTCATCGCTAATTTTCTAGCTTCAGATTGGTATTGTGCTAATTTAGATGACTCAAAAGAAACTCTGTCAATACGATTGATTCCCTGCTGTACTAAACCTTCCATTAATTCGTCATATTTAGACAAATCTTTTACAATAATTTCTACAGTCTGAGTTGCGTTATAAGAAGTTTTCTTTTTCTCATAATCGTACTGCGGATTAAGAGCAACTTGTTTGGTTTTGAAATCTGCCGTTGGGATATTCATTTTTTTGATGAATTTTAAAACAGCATCCATCTTTTCGTCGTTTTGTTTTTTAACGTCTTTAGCATTATTCCCTTTTGTTTCAACCGAAGCTGAAATACAAACCTGATCAGGCGCTACTTTTACTTTTCCTTCTCCATTCACGTTGATTAGAGGTATTTGTTTGATTTCTTGGCCGTAAGACATAGTCATAAACATGATTGTTAAAAATAATACTAGTTTTTTCATTTTTGTTAAATTTTAATATTTAGTAAAAGCTTTTCAAAAGTTATGCCAGCATTATAATTTTCCCAATTTTGCCATTGCAAAAAGTATCAAAATCGGAATGGCAAGCAGGATTACCATTAGGGTTTGATCTGTAAATAAAGAAGGCTGTTTGATCAAAGTAATCAAATAACCGCCTATAGCGCCTCCAAAGTGTGCCGTATGTCCAATGTTATCATTTTTGGCGCGCATTCCGTAAATAGAATACAATAAATATAAGATTCCAAAAATATATGCGGGCATCGGAATTATAAAAAATATTCCCAGCATCATGTCAGGCTGCAGCAATATAGCAGAATACAAAACTCCTGTTACAGCTCCCGAAGCACCAACAGCGCGATAACTGTAATCATTTTTATGGAATAACATGGTAAGAAGATTTCCGAAAATTAAACTTCCGAAATAAATAAGAATAAAAGAGAAGGTACTAAGCCAGCCTATAACAACTGGTGCAAAAAAGTAAAGTGTCAGCATATTAAATATTAAATGCATCATATCTACATGCAGAAATCCAGAAGACAGCATTCTAATTTGTTCGCCCGAACGAATACTTCCTACATGAAATTCGTATTTTCTAAAAAAAGAAAGATCATTAAAACCTTTGTAACTAATAACAGCGTTGGTAACGATAATCCCTGCTAAAATGATATTCATAAATTATAATTATTGTGAATTGTAAAGATAATCATTCTAAAACATAAGTGCGTAAGAAAGCAAAATATCAATCATTAATCATTTTTGATTTATCTTTGTAAAAAAAAATTACATGCAGTTTCTCGTTTATATTCTAGCCTATCCTTTGCTTTGGCTAATCTCTATACTTCCTTTTCGATTATTTTACTTATTCTCTGATTTTGTATATTTTCTAGTGTACAGAGTTATAGGATATCGTAAAAAAGTTGTTCGCGAGAACCTAGCGCTTACTTTACCACATTTAAGTGAAGCTGAAAGAAAAGATATCGAGAAGAAATTCTATAAACATATGTGCGATATGTTTTTAGAAATGATAAAAACCATGAGTATTTCTCCAGAAGAAATGGAAAAGAGATTTCATGTAACCAATATTGATCTCGTTTTAGATTATGCTAAAAAAGGAAAAAGTGTAATTCTTGTTGCATCGCATTATGCAAGTTATGAATGGCTTTTAACGATTAATCCAAAACTTGGATTTCAAGGAATTGCTGTTTATAAAAAATTGGCCAATCCGTATTTTGATAAATTGGTTCGAAAAATTCGTTCGAAATACAATACCGAAATGATTGAAACCAGAAAAGCAATTCCGACAATGGCACAAAACCAGCGTAATGGGGTTCTAAGCATGTATGGTTTGGCAAGTGATCAATCTCCTAAATTAGATAGAATTTTCCATTCAATGAAATTTATGGGAGTAGAAGTTCCTGTACACACAGGCGCTGAAATGCTGGCTAAAAAATATGATCTTGCGGTTATAATGGTAAAGGTAAAAAAAGTGAGAAGAGGATATTATGAAGCAACTTTTCTTTCTCTTGCTGATAATCCGAAAGATTTTGAAGATTTTGAAATTACAGAAATGTATTTAAAGGAAGTCGAAAAGCAAATTCTTGAAACACCAGAATTTTATTTATGGACACATAAAAGATGGAAACATCGAGTTAAATAAAAATTTAAAAATCCGAAATGCAGCATTTGCTTTTCGGATTTTTCCTTTAATACTACCTTCGAATTTCATAAAACGCATTCTATAAGTATTTTGATGTGTTTTTGTAATGATTTTTTTAGATTGATTAAAAAGGGAAACGATATAAATTTGATCTTCTCTAATTATCAAAAAAACAAAAAAATCATTAACCATGATCAAAAAATTACTATTTACAGTTTTATTACTGTTTCTCAATCTCAGCATTTCTGCTCAAAGTCCCAAACGAGGCATTGCTTACGGATATCATTCAGAAGCAGATATGCTGGCCTTAAAACCTGGTCTTTCTTGGTGGTACAATTGGTCGCCAGAACCTGATGCGGCTTTAAACGCAAATTACGAATCACTTGGAGTTGAATTTGTCCCAATGGCATGGGGAAAAATCAGCGATGCAGAAGTTCAGACTTTCATCAATAAAATAAAACCAGGAGCGAAATATCTTCTCGCTTTTAACGAACCAAATTTCACCGACGGCGCAAGATTAACACCACAAGAAGCTGTTAATGCTTGGCCAAATATTGAAAAAATTGCTGCTGCAAAAAACCTTGAAATTGTAAGCGCATCTCCAGCTTATAACGGTCCAAACAATTATGGCGGTTATCAAGATCCTGTTGTTTGGCACAATCAGTTTTTTCAATTATGTCCAAACTGCAAAGTCGATTATATTGCTTTTCACACGTATGATGATACTGCAGGTTCTGTCATTGGTGTTACCGGACTTTTAAAGAAATTCAATCGTCCGCTTTGGATTACTGAATTTGCCAATAGAGTTATTCAAAGTGCTGCTGATAAAACAGCTTTTATGAAAACTATTTTAACCAATTTTGAAAATGATCCTGACATTTTCCGTTACTCATGGTATACTGGAAGAGTAAATCCTACTTGGACAGATATGTTAGAAGGACAATTATTAAGTTCCACAAGCGGTGTTCTACGACCAATTGGAACTGAATATATCAATGCCCCTTATACAACAAAAAAAATAACTGTTCCAGGCCGTGTTGTAGCAAACAAACACTATAGAAGAAAAGGAACCGGCTTACAAGCCACGTTAGACTCTAACACGGGGCAAAATGTTTGTTTTATCAATGATGGAGACTGGAATGAATTTATGCTAAATGTTCCTGATGCTGGAACATATAATTTGACTTTCAGATTTGCTTCACCCGTTAATACTGGAAAATTTGATATACTTGTAAATGATGTAATTGTTAAAACAGACGAAACCTTTCCGCCAACTGGCGACTGGCAGACTTATGGAGACAAAGTTGTAAACGGAGTTGCATTACCAAAAGGTGAAGTTTACTTGAAAATAAAATTCAAATCAAACGATATCAATTTTAATTATATTGATGTTATTGCCGCCAATCTTGGTGTTGGAGAATCTGAACTGGAAAAAAACAGTTTTACAGTTTATCCAAATCCAATAAAAAATCATTCTATTCTTCATATCAAATCGGTAGAAACTGAGTCAGTAAAATTAAAAATTGTGGATATGAATGGAAATACCGTTTTTTCTTCAGATGATTATTTTACCAATCAAGACGTAAAAATTGGTGACAAATTACCAAAAGGGGTTTATATTGTAAATGCTGTTTATGGTAAAATTGAAAAATCAATTAAGATTATTAAAAACTAAGATCTTAATTCTTCAATTTTTAGAAATTAAAATCGTCTACAAATTTGTTCTGTAGGAACATTTCGTCGGTAGAAAAAATTATAATAGTATCAGATTTTACGTTCCGTAGGAACGTTTGATTTTTGACCGCATTTTTAACATCTAATCTCAAACGTTCCTACGGAACGTCTACATGCATGTGCTATTTTTTTTTCTACCGACG
>NZ_LMJL01000008.1:652814-697311 GCF_001429295.1 Flavobacterium sp. Root935
GTCGGTAGAAAAAAAATATAACGTCACCAGATTTCACGTTCCGTAGGAACGTTTGATTTTTGACCGCATTTTTAACAATCTAATCTCAAACGTTCCTATGGAACGTCTACATGCGTGTGCTATTTTTTTTTCTACCGACGAAACATTCCTACGGAATGATAATTGTAAATATAAAAACTAAAAAGTTGAGTGAACATTGTAAAAATATTTGTTCCGTAGGAACATTNATATAACGTCACCAAATTTCACGTTCCGTAGGAACGTTTGATTTAAAAAAAAGGGCTGTCTTTACTTAAGACAACCCTTTGAATATATAAAAAAACTAAAATCTTAGATTCCAGCTATTACTTTAATCTCATCAATAATACGAAGAGCCAGTTTATCTGCGGCATCTTGAGAAGGTGCTTCTGTATAAATACGGATAATTGGTTCTGTATTCGATTTTCTTAAATGAACCCATTCTGTTGCAAAATCAATTTTCACACCATCAATTGTCGAAATATCTTCGTTTTTATATTTCTCAGTCATTTGAGTTAAAATGGCATCAACATCGATCTGTGGTGTTAATTCAATTTTATTTTTGCTCATATAATATTCCGGGTAAGAAGCTCTCAATGCAGAAACCGACATTTTTTTATTAGCCAAATGCGTTAAGAACAAAGCAACTCCCACCAAGCTGTCACGTCCGTAATGCAATTCAGGATAAATAATTCCGCCGTTACCTTCACCGCCAATTACAGCATTGTTTTTCTTCATCAATTCAACAACATTCACCTCTCCTACTGCACTTGCTTCGTAACTTCCGTTATGATTTGCAGTTACATCACGCAATGCGCGAGAAGACGACATGTTTGAAACTGTGTTTCCTGGCGTTTTACTCAAAACATAATCTGCACAGGCAACCAAAGTATATTCTTCCCCAAACATTTCACCATCTTCGCTGATAAAAGCCAAACGGTCAACATCTGGATCGACAACAATTCCTAAATTTGCATTTTCTTTTACAACCAATTCAGAAATATCAGTTAAATGCTCTTTTAAAGGCTCTGGATTGTGAGGGAAATGTCCATTTGGTTCACAGTATAATTCTACCACTTCAACTCCCATTTGCTTAAGAAGTTTTGGAATAATAATGCCTCCAGAAGAATTTACACCATCTACAACCACTTTAAATTTAGCTTCTTTTACCGCTTCGATATCTACCAATGGTAAGTTTAAAACTTCATCAATATGAATATCCATGTAAGCATCGTTTGGTATAATTTCACCTAAACTATCAACATCCGAAAAATCAAAAGCTTCAGCTTCAGCAATTTCAAGGATTTTTGCACCATCTGCACCGCTTAAAAATTCTCCTTTTGCATTTAATAATTTTAAAGCATTCCATTGTTTTGGATTATGCGACGCAGTTAAAATAATTCCGCCATCGGCTTTTTCCAAAGGAACGGCAACTTCAACCGTTGGGGTTGTTGAAAGTCCAAGATCGATTACATTGATCCCTAAACCAATTAGAGTATTTACTACTAGGTTGTGAATCATTGGCCCAGAAATTCTGGCATCGCGACCAATTACAACTGTCAATTTATCTTTAGAAATATTATTTTTTAAGAAAGTTCCGTATGCCGACGCAAATTTTACCGCATCAACAGGAGTTAAATTATCTCCTACTTTTCCTCCGATCGTCCCACGGATTCCAGAAATAGATTTTATTAGAGTCATTTTTGTGAGTTAGGGTTATTTTATTACAAATATAGAAAAGTTACTGAGTTACTCCCGCAGTAAATTTCTAAGAATTTGAAATTGTAGTACGGTTTTGCTTTGAAAGAACACAATTTTATAACAAAATGATTTAAAAAAGTTTTTATACATTTACTAAAATAACTTAGAAACTTAGCCTCTAAGAATCTTAGCAACTCAAAAAAATGAATTTCTTAGCCCACATATATCTTTCTGGAGAAAATGATTTGATCAAAATTGGAAATTTTATGGCCGATGGAATTCGCGGGAAACAATTTGAGCATTTTCCCGAAGATGTAAAAAAAGGAATTTTACTGCATCGATTCATTGACACTTATACCGATTCTCACGATATTTTCAGAAAAAGCACCAAACGTTTGCACGACAGATATCACCACTATTCGGGAGTTATTGTAGATATCGTTTACGATCATTTTCTAGCCAAAAACTGGAGTAATTATTCTGAAGAAAAACTAGAAAGTTTTATTAATCGGTTCTATAATTCTTTACATGAGAATTATAGTATTCTGACCGAAAAAACACAAGGACTAATGCCTTATATGATCGAAAGAAACTGGCTTTTAAGTTACAGAACTACAGAGGGGATTCACCAGATTCTAACACAGATGGATCGAAGATCCAAAAACATTTCTAAAATGCAGTATGCGATAGAAGAACTTAATGAATTTTACGACGAATTTGAAGAAGAATTTACTTCATTTTTTGAAGAAATAAAAATACAAGCAAAAGCAAAATTGATTTCTCTTTAACTGCTTTTTCTCATTTACAAAATGATTACACACATGAAAAAAATTACGCTTTTAATAGCCCTTATTTATATTAGCAGCAATGCACAGCAGGTAAATACAGCACCAACGGGATTAGTTGTCACAAAAGCAATGGTCGTTTCTGCACGCGAAGAAGCCTCTAAAATTGGTTCCGATATTATGAAAAAAGGCGGCAATGCTTTTGATGCCATGGTAGGAACCGAATTAGCGCTTGCAGTTGCATTTCCCTTTGCTGGAAATATTGGCGGCGGCGGATTTATGGTGTATAGAAAAGCAAATGGAGAAGTTGGTTCTTTAGATTACCGCGAAAAAGCACCGTTGGCAGCAACAAAAGATATGTTTCTAGACAGCCAAGGAAATGTTATAAAAGGAAAAAGCACCGAAACAGCTCTTGCTATTGGTGTACCTGGAACTATTGCCGGAGTTTTTGCTGTACATAAAAAGTACGGAACAATGCCAATTTCTAAAATTCTAGAACCTGTAATTGCTCTTGCAGAAAGAGGAGTTGTAGTGACCAAAAAACAAGAAAAAAGCTTAAAAGATTATCACGAAAGCATAGTAAAGATAAACGGAGAAACTTCTCTTTTATCTGGAAATTTTAAAGAGAATGATACTATTAAATATCCAGCTTTAGCTAAGACTTTGAGAAGAATTCAGAAAAAAGGAAGAAATGAGTTTTACAAAGGCGAAACGGCTAAAATTCTTGTAGATTATCTTCAAAAAAAAGGCGGTATTATTACCCTGCAGGATTTAGCGAAATATGAAGCCAAATGGAGAAAACCACTTCAATTTACTTATAAAGACTTAAAAATTACTTCGATGTCACCTCCTAGCAGCGGAGGAATCTGTCTGGCACAAATTTTAAAAATGCTGGAACCTTACGATTTGGCAAAAATGGGACATAATACAGCTGAATCTATTCAGGTTATTGTAGAAGCTGAAAGAAGAGCATATGCCGACCGCAGTTTCTTTTTAGGAGATCCAGATTTTGTAAAAATTCCGATTAAAGAATTATTAGATAAAAATTATTTACAGAATAGAATGGCTAGTTTCAATCCAGAAAAAGCCACTCTATCTTCTGAAATAAAAGAAGGAAAAGTAAATTACGCCGAAAGTACCGAAACCACACATTATTCTATTGTAGACCAATTCGGAAATGCAATTGCTGCTACTACAACTTTAAATGATGGTTACGGTTCAAAATACTATTGTGATGAATTAGGCTTCTTCTTAAACAATGAAATGGACGATTTCAGCGCTAAACCGGGTTCTCCTAATATGTTTGGCTTAGTTGGAAATGAAGCCAACAGCATTGCACCGCAAAAACGCATGTTAAGTTCAATGACACCGACAATTGTAGAGAAAGACGGAAAATTATTTATGGTTGTAGGAACTCCTGGAGGTTCAACCATTATTACGTCTGTTTTACAAACCATTTTAAATGTTTACGAATATAATTTGAGTATGCAGGAAGCTGTAAATGCACCACGTTTCCATCATCAGTGGCTTCCCGATTTAATTACTTTTGAACCTAGTACCTTCGAAACAAAAACAATTGACAAGCTTAAAGCTAAAAATTATCTAATCAACGAAAAACCAACTCCTATCATCGGAAAAGTGGATGCAATTTTAGTTCTTCCAAATAAAAGTCTTGAAGGCGGAGCTGATTTTCGTGGAGATGATACTGCCGTTGGTTTTTAATAGTTCTGCCTTTTTATTTTTTTAATCTAAGATTATAGCCTAATTTTGTAAGAACGATAATTTTTAAAACCTAATGCTAAAAAAATATTTCAGAAGACTCGAAAGCATAATTGCTTTGGCGCAATCGTTAATGACTCCAAAGCAGTTTATTTTTTTATCAAGTGTTTTAATTGGGATTTCATGCTCTTTAGCAGTAATCGTTTTAAAAACTTTTGCTCACAGCGTATTTTCTTTTGCCACTTACATCAACGGAATTTTAAAACTAAGTTTCATTAATAGTATTCTGCCAATTGTTGGTATTTTACTGACGGTTTTTGTGGTAAAAAAAGTACTTAACGGCTCTATACAAAAAGGGACTTCACAGATACTTTATGCTGTTGCAAAAAAAGCCAGCATTATTCCGAGAAAACAGATGTATGCTCAGATTGTTACCAGTTCCTTAACCGTCGGTTTGGGAGGTTCTGCAGGTTTAGAAAGTCCGATTGTGATTACTGGAGCTGCATTTGGTTCAAATTTCGCTCAAAATTACAAACTGCCGTACAAAGACAGAACTTTATTAATTGGCTGTGGCGTTGCGGCTGGAATTTCAGCTGCTTTTAATGCTCCAATTGCTGGAGTTCTTTTTGCTATTGAAGTTTTACTGGTAGATGTTAGTATTTCTGCCTTTACACCCATTATGATTTCTGCTGCAACAGGTGCATTAGTTTCCGCAATTGTTTTAGATGAAACGATTCTTTTGAGTTTTAAAAAGCAAGAAACGTTCGATTTTCATAATATTCCTTTTTACGTTGTTTTAGGTGTTCTTACGGGATTAGTTGCTATTTATTATTCTCGAAATTTTCAGAGAGTTGAGCATTATTTTTCCAAGCAGCAGATTAATCCATACAAAAAAGCGTTAATTGGTTCATCGCTTTTAGCGTTACTAATTTTTATTTTTCCAACGTTGTTTGGTGAAGGATATGAAAGCATCAAAACTTTGTCTGAAACAGATCCTGGAAAACTATTAGACAATACTTTGTTTGCAGATTTTAGAAATAACCAATGGGTTTTGCTGCTATTTGTGGGAGCAACAATGATGGTTAAAGTTTTTGCTTCAGGATTAACTATTGGAAGTGGTGGAAATGGAGGAAACTTTGCTCCTTCTCTATTTTTAGGTTCGTATTTGGGTTATTTCTTTTCTAAATTTATAACACTTATCGGTTTATCAAAACTTCCTATCACCAATTTTACGATGGTCGGAATGGCTGGAATTTTGAGTGGTTTATTTCATGCTCCTTTGACCGCTATTTTCTTGATTGCAGAAATAACAGGAGGTTACGGATTAATGATTCCGCTTATGATAGTTTCTTCTATTAGTTTTGCAATTTCTAAACGTTATGAAAAATATTCGCTTGACGTAAAAGGATTAGCGAAAAAAGGTCACGCCTTTACCAGTAATAAAGACTCTAATATTCTTTCAACTTTAGATATCGACACCATCATTCAATGTGATTATTTAACCGTTCATCCCGATGAAAATTTAAGTAAATTGGTCGATCTTATTTCACATTCTAACCAAGTTGTTTTCGCAGTTGTTAACAATGATAAAGATTTAGTCGGCGTTGTACATTTTAATGATATTAGAGAAATTATTTTCAATGCTTACCGCGTAAAATATACCCAGATTAAAGATGTAATGAAAACGCCAGCTGCTACAATTTCTTCATTTGACAGTATGGAAATCGTGATGAGTAAATTTGAAAAATCGAAATCGGCATTTCTTCCTGTTTTAAGAAACGGCAAATATCACGGCTTCATTTCCAAATCAATAGCACTTGAAGCTTATAGAACAAAACTTCGTTCTATGACGATTGAATAATTTTTATGGTAAAATATTAATAGACATATTCATACAGAATATACTATATTTGGTTATGATTTAATATTAAAAAAACTAACCAAAAACCATTAAGAATGAAAAACATTTTTATTATTCTTCTTTTACTTGCTGGATTGGAAAATGCTCAATCGCAGGAAACATCAAAAATTGACACAAAAAAATTGCTGGCTGAAATAGCTGATGAAGCTTGTAAATGTATTGATTCTATTTCAACAATAGATAGAGCAAGAGATTCTGTAACTGCAGATATACATTCTTGTATAAGCGTAAGAGTTGGCGCATACCAATTGGGAGAAAAATTTGCAAATCTTGATTTATCAAAGGCAGCAACAGATTCAAGCGGCAACAAGGAGATAAATATGGAAATGAATTTTGATCAAAACTCCGCAGAGTTCAAGGATATTTATTATAAAATCGAACGTTATTTAATGGCAAATTGTGTTCCTCTAAAAGATAAAATAGCAGCTAATGACAAAGAGAATACGAACTCTGTTTCTAAAAACAAAGAAGCTTTAGACAATTATCAGCTCGCAATTGAAGAAACAAAAAAAGAAAACTACAAAGGAGCAATTGAATATTATAAAAAAGCTGTAAAAATTGATCCTAATTTTGCTTTTGCATATGATAATATGGGAATTTGCTATCGCAGGTTAGAGCAGTACGACCAAGCGATTGATGCTTACGAAAAATCACTAAAAATAGATCCGAACGGTTTAATGCCGCTTCAAAATATTGCTGTTGTTTACTCTTATAAAAAAGATTATAAAAAGGCCGTAAAGACATACGAAAAACTAGCACAAATAGAACCTAACAATCCAGAAGTTTTTTATGGAATTGGACAAATGTATGCCTTGCATTTAAACGATTCAGAAAAAGGTTTAGATAACATGTGTAAAGCATATAATATTTATATAGACCAAAAATCGCCCTATCGTACTGATGCTGAAAAAATAATTCAAATGATTTATGCTCAAATGAAAAAAGATGGGAAAGAAGATGCTTTTAATAAAATTTTAGCATCAAATAATATTAGTACAAAATAATTTAGATTATTTTTTTAATAGAAAAAAGTAAAAAATGCGCTGATTTTCATCAGCGCATTTTGTTACAATTTTTAACATAAACTTCTATAGTCTAGTGCAAAAAGAACAAATCAAAGTGGTAACTTTGCGTTTTGCTCAAATTTATGTTAGAAAAAGACAATACTATTGAAGTTCTTGGTGCAAGAGTTCATAATCTAAAAAATATCGATATCTCTATTCCGAGAGAAAAACTAGTTGTAATTACTGGTTTATCTGGTTCTGGAAAATCGTCTTTGGCGTTTGACACTATCTATGCTGAAGGTCAGCGTCGTTATGTTGAAACTTTTTCGGCATATGCCAGACAATTCCTCGGCGGGTTGGAACGCCCTGATGTAGATAAAATCGACGGACTTTCGCCTGTAATTGCTATTGAACAAAAAACTACCAGCAAAAGCCCACGCTCGACTGTTGGAACTATCACTGAAATTTACGATTTCCTGCGACTTCTATACGCACGTGGTGCAGACGCTTACAGTTACAACACTGGCGAAAAAATGGTTTCGTATTCTGATGAACAAATTAAAGATTTGATTATTCAGGATTACAAAGGAAAAAGAATTAATATTCTCGCTCCCGTAATTAAAGCCAGAAAAGGACATTATGCCGAATTATTCCAGCAGATTACCAAACAAGGATTTTTAAAAGTCCGCGTAAACGGCGAAGTTCAGGATTTGGTTTCTGGAATGAAACTGGATCGTTACAAAACCCATGACATTGAAATTGTTGTAGATAGAATGCAGATTGAAGACACACCTGACAATCAGAAAAGGTTGGCTGAAAGTATTAATACAGCAATGCATCATGGTGAAAATGTTTTGATGATTTTAGATCAGGACAGTAATGAAGTGCGCTATTTCAGTAGAAATTTAATGTGTCCAACGACTGGAATATCTTATCAAAATCCAGAGCCGAATCTATTCTCTTTCAACTCTCCAAAAGGAGCTTGTCCGCATTGTAATGGATTAGGCACTGTTCATGAAATCAATGTAAAAAAGATTATTCCGAATCCGAAATTATCGATAAAAAGCGGTGGTTTTGCTCCGCTTGGCGAATATAAATCTTCTTGGATTTTCAAGCAGTTAGAAACAATCGGAGAAAAATTTGGATTTAAAATTACGGATCCAATCGAGAAAATTCCAGAAGAAGCCATGACTATGATTTTGTATGGCGGAAAAGATAAATTTGCTGTAAACTCAAAAGATCTTGGTGTAACGAGAGAATATAAAATTGATTTTGAAGGAATTTCTAATTTCATCAAAAATCAATACGATGAAAGTGCCACAACAAGCATAAAACGCTGGGCAAAAGATTTTATGGACGAAATTAACTGTCCCGTTTGTGATGGTTCTCGTTTGAAAAAAGAAGCACAGTTTTTTAGAGTGAATGAAAAAAATATCACCGAATTGTGTGATATGGATATATCTGATTTGACTGCCTGGTTTCAGGATTTGAATAATCATTTATCAGACAAACAGCTTTTGATTGCTTCTGAAGTGGTAAAAGAGATAAAAGATCGTTTGAACTTTTTGATGAATGTTGGTTTGAATTATCTGGCTTTAAGCCGAAGCTCAAAATCGCTTTCTGGTGGTGAAGCACAGCGTATTCGTTTGGCAACACAAATTGGTTCGCAATTGGTTGGAGTTCTCTATATTCTGGATGAACCAAGTATTGGTTTACATCAAAGAGACAACGAAAAACTGATTAAATCTTTGGAGCAGTTACGTGATATCGGAAACTCGGTTATTGTGGTTGAACATGATAAAGACATGATCGAAACAGCTGATTACGTTATTGATATTGGTCCAAAAGCAGGAAAATACGGCGGAGAAATCATCAGTATTGGAACTCCCGCAGAAACTTTAAAATCAAATACCATTACTGCTCAATATTTGAATGGTAAAATGAAATTAGAGATTCCGAAAAAGCGTAGAAAAGGAAATGGGAAATTCTTAAAACTAACCGGCGCAACAGGAAATAACCTGAAAAATGTTTCTATTGAAATACCTTTGGGACAATTAACCTGCGTAACTGGAGTTTCTGGAAGTGGTAAATCGACTTTAATTAACGAAACACTCTACCCGATTCTAAATGCGTATTATTTTAATGGCGTAAAAAAACCACAGCCTTATAAAAAGATTGAAGGTTTAGAACATATTGACAAAGTAATTGATATAGATCAAAGTCCGATTGGAAGAACACCGCGTTCAAATCCAGCGACTTATACCGAAGTTTTTACAGAAATTAGAAATCTGTTTACCATGACTTCTGAAAGCATGATTCGTGGTTACAAAGCGGGGCGTTTCAGCTTTAACGTAAAAGGCGGACGTTGCGAAACCTGCGAAGGTTCTGGTGTAAGAACAATCGAAATGAACTTTCTTCCAGATGTTTACGTAGAATGCGAAACTTGTCAGGGAAAACGTTTTAACAGAGAAACTTTAGAAATTAGATATAAAGGAAAATCAATTTCTGATGTATTGGATATGACAGTTGATGAAGCGGTTCCGTTTTTCGAAAACATTCCGAAAATTTACCGTAAAATCAAAACCATCCAAGATGTTGGTTTAGGCTATATTACACTTGGTCAACAAAGTACCACTCTTTCCGGAGGAGAAGCGCAGCGAATTAAACTGGCTGGAGAACTATCTAAAAAAGATACTGGAAATACATTTTATATCCTAGACGAACCTACAACCGGATTACACTTTGAAGACATTCGCGTTTTAATGGAAGTAATTAACAAACTAGTTGATAAAGGAAATACAATTCTGGTTATCGAACACAATATGGACGTTATAAAACTTGCGGATTATATTATCGATATTGGCCCAGAAGGAGGAAAAGGCGGCGGACAATTGGTTGCTAAAGGAACTCCTGAAGAAGTAGCAAAGAATAAAAAAAGTTATACGGCTAAGTTTTTGAAAAAAGAATTGGAGTAATATTTTAAGTATATGAAGAAAATCTTTTACATTTTGTTATTTGTAAATCATGCTATATTTAGTCAGCAAATAGAAACTTTTAATTATCCGAAAAATACTTATCGAAGCATTAAAAATAAATTTAGCATTAACCCAACACCGAATTATCAGGCTTATTATGATTATTATTTTGAAATTAATTTAGAAGACTTTTTTTTCAATAAAAACAAACCTATTAAAGATGTTAGTTATTATTACAATAATAATAAAGCTAAAATGTATTTCATAGAGTTTACACGTGATGGTAAAATACAAAAGATTGAGAATTTTTATTACCATAAAAAAATAACTTTCAATTACTCCAACAAAATTATTACAAGACAATCCTACGCTATTGGAACCAATATTGCGGATAAATTATCTTCTACAGATAGTATTTTCTACGATTACAACAATAATATCATAAAAAAATCACTTACCAATTATGATCAAAAACAAAATATTATCGAAAGACATATTGAAGATTATCAATACATAGACAAAAATAAATTAGTAAAAAAATATCAATATGAGATCAGAGAAAATGTACCATTCATTTTTGGGTCTTTATCTCTTTTTGAATATGCGGATAATACCATTACTGAAAAAACATATAATTTTGGAGATAAGAATCATAGCATTCAAGAATTAAAAAAAGATTCAACAATATTCAATTCAAATCCTCAAAAAAAGATTTACTATTTAGATAAAAAGGGTGAATTTTCAAAAATTGATCATTTTTTTTCAAATAAAATAGAAAATTCAATCACTATAAAATATGACGAATTCAACAGAATTAATTCAGTTAATTCGACTAAATTTAAAGTCACTGGTACTTATGGCTTTGAATTTGATGCAAAAAACAACATTGTTGAATTATCTAATGAAGGGGTAATTTTTAATTATAAATATGACGAAAATAATAATGTTATTTCTGAGATAATAAAATCTGATAGTAACTACGATAAAGATTCTAATGGTTTGGAATACGATTATCAATATGACATGAATGATAATTGGATTACAATCACAATTATTAGAAATGGATCTATCCATTCTAAAAGAACTAGAAAGATAAATTATTATTAAAAAAAAATATTTTACTTACTTCACAAGCCACTGGTATTCAACACGCATACACAAAAAAAGTCGAATTCTGTTACTTTTACAATTTAATTAATCCCTCATTTTATAACAATTCTAGAAAAAAGCGTTAATTTAGTATCCGCTTTTTCTGAAAACTTCAAAGTTTTAAAGAGAGATCTTTAAATTAAACCAATTGTTTATTTTGGAACCAACTGCCCTAGCTCTGATGGGAGCGGCATCTCCCGATTTAGAAAAACAAGGCTTTTTAGCCATAGTTTTTGTTTATCTGGAATATAGCGGACAGCAGGAATCAGCTCCTTATTCATAGTCTGAGTTCATGATGACAATGAGGAAAAACATAATAAAATAATAAATTAAAATACCTAAAATGAGATTAGAAGATTTTGATAATGATGAAGATAAAGTAATTCAGGACCGTTTGAAACAAAAAACGTGGAATGAAATTAGAACCAATGACAGCTGGGCGATTTTTAAAATTATGTCTGAGTTTGTAAATGGTTACGAAGCAATGGGACGTATTGGTCCTTGTGTTTCGATTTTTGGATCTGCGAGAACCAAACCAGATGATAAATATTATTTACTAGCTGAAAAAATTGCCTACAAAATTAGTAAAGCAGGTTACGGTGTGATTACAGGAGGTGGTCCCGGAATTATGGAAGCTGGAAATAAAGGCGCACATTTGGGCGGTGGAACTTCGGTTGGATTGAATATCGAACTTCCTTTTGAGCAACATTTTAATCCGTATATCGATCATGATAAAAACTTGAATTTCGATTATTTCTTTGTGAGAAAAGTAATGTTCGTTAAATATTCGCAAGGTTTTGTGGTTATGCCAGGTGGTTTTGGAACTTTGGACGAAATGTTTGAAGCGATCACATTGATTCAGACTAAGAAAATTGGAAAATTCCCAATCATTTTGGTTGGAGTTGAATTTTGGTCTGGCTTAATCGAATGGGTAAAAACGGTATTGGTTGAAAAAATGCATACAGTAAGCCCAGAAGATTTAAACTTATTTAAGATTGTAGATACTGAAGATGAAGTTGTTGACGTATTAGATAAATTCTACAAGAAATACGATTTAAGTCCGAATTTCTAAATTTAAGCTATACAGATAAGTGATATAAGCGTTTAAGCGCAACGTTTAAAACAATACTTTTATATGAACTTATATAACTTATATGGTTAAATTTTACTTCAAATACGTAAAAATTGAAAGCTGTTTTTTTAAACAGCTTTTTTTATGCTATTTTTACAAAAATCCGAAGTAACTTTATATACGTAACTTAAGTATATAACTCATAAATTTTGCGCCATTCTTGAAATTCTTTTTTAAAATTATCTGCTCTATTTTAGTTTTATTCAGTTCGATAAAACTTCATGCACAACATCTGTCTAAGATGGAGGTGGCGGTAAATCTTGAATTGAAAACACTGAATGTAAAACAAGATATTACGTATTACAATACTTCGAATGATTCTTTAGTCTCGATTGTTTTAAACGACTGGAATAATGCTTTTGCTGATAAAAACACACCTCTGGCAAAACGATTTTCTGATGAATTTTATAGAGGTTTTCATTTGGCCAAAGCTGCTGACAGGGGAAAAACTACAATTCTAAACCTTTTGGATCCCAATTTTATAGCTCTTGAATGGGAAAGAGACGGTAAAAATCCAGATTATATTACGGTAAAATTAAACAGGAAATTGGCGCCTGGAGAAAAAATAGATTTACATCTTACTTACATTTCAAAAATTCCAAACGACAAATTTACTCGTTTTGGTTTTGACCAAAATGGCGGAATGGCTTTGAAAAATTGGTTTATAAGTCCTGCGCGTTTTGAAGATCATAATTTTATAAAGTACAACAATTTCAATCTTGATGATATTGCCAACGCAGTAACTAGTTACGAAATTGCTATTAAAATCCCGAATCAATATTCTATTACAACAGACCTTAATTCGGTTTCTAAAGATGTAAGCAATAGCGATTACAGTATTTATTCCTTCTCTGGTAAAGACAGAACCGACTTTAGTCTTTTTATAGAAAAGCAAAACGGATTTCGAACTTATGCGAATGAATCAATAGAAATTGCAACTAATTTGAAAAGCAAGAAGATCGATGAAATTCAAAAAGCTATAATTATTGATCGAGTTGCTTCTTTTGCAGAAAACTTTATTGGTAAATATCCGCATGAAAAAATAACAGTTTCTCAAATAGATTATGATCGAAATCCGTTTTATGGATTAAATCAGCTTCCTTCTTTTATTAGTCCGTTTTCAGATGATTTTATATTTGAAATTCAGTTTTTAAAGACATTTTTAAATACTTATCTCCAAAACAGTCTTCGTTTGGATCCGCGAAAAGACAACTGGGTTTATGATGGAATTCAGATTTATGCCATGATGAAATATATGGAAGAGAATCACCTGGATCAAAAAATGCTGGGAAGACTTTCAAACATGAAGCTTTTTAAAAGTTACAACATTACCAACTTAACTTTTAATGAGCAATACAGCTATTATTACATGTTAATGGCTCGTAAAAATTTAGATCAGCCTCTGGGAGATCCCAAGAATACTTTAATCAAATTCAACGAACAGATTGCCAGTAAATATCGAGCTGGATTAAGTTTGAGTTATTTAGATGATTATCTGAATCATGATATTGTTCCAGAAAGTGTAAAGGAATTTTACAATCTCAACAAACAACAACAAACAAACCGCTACGATTTTGAAAAAATATTAACCAAAAAAAGTCCCAAAAATCTAGATTGGTTCTTTAATACTATTATTGATTCTCGAGACATTATCGACTATAAATTCTCTAATGTTTCTAGAACTGCAGACAGCGTTAAATTTTCAATTAAAAACAAAACTGGATTTTACGCTCCGATTCCCGTTTACGGAATTAAAAAAAAGGAAGTTGTTTTTAAAGAATGGATCGAACCTAAAACAAAGGATTCTGTTTATGAATTCGACAGAAAGAATGCTGATAAAATTGTTTTAAACTACGATAATGAAGTTCCAGAATACAACCAAAGAAATAATTGGAAATCGCTAAAACATATTGCAGTAACCAATCGCCCAATTAAATTTAACTTCGCCAAAGATTTAGAAGATCCTTTTTACAATCAGATCTTATATCTTCCGACGCTGACTTATAATTATTATGATGGTTTTACGCCTGGAATTCGCTTTAGCAATAAGACGATTTTAGACAAACCTTTTAATTTTGATATTAATCCAGCTTATTCCCTTAAAGCGGGAACGATATCT
The DNA here is from genome assembly GCF_001429295.1 of Flavobacterium sp. Root935. Lineage (GTDB taxonomy): Bacteria > Bacteroidota > Bacteroidia > Flavobacteriales > Flavobacteriaceae > Flavobacterium. The sequence continues at coordinate 667,338 of NZ_LMJL01000008.1, forward strand.
GGTTCGTCTGCTTTTTCTTGGAATCAATATTACAGAAACTCCACTTTATACAATGTTCGTTATTCCATTAGTCAAAATTATTTTCATTACGCACCAGACGCTACTTATTTGAGATTGAATCCGATGGTGCTGTTCCGCATTCGCGAAAAAGATTTTAGAGACAATAGAAAACAACAATTTTTATTTCGCCAGATTATTGTAAAGCGAGAAGCGAGCGAATTTATTACGGATAACTCTGAGCCTAATTATTCTGTTTTTAATGCACGTTATTCAAACATCAAAACTGAACTGATTGACCATTTTAGTTTTATGACCGATTTGCAATTTTCGGGTGGATTTGGAAAAGTATCAGGAGAAGTTGAATACCGAAGATTATTTGAGAACAATCGTAAACTAAACTTAAGATTGTACGCTGGAAGTTTCTTGTACAACAAAACAAATTCAGATTATTTTAGTTTTGGTCTAGACCGGCCAACCGATTATTTGTTTGATTACAATCTTTTTGGAAGATCTGAAACCAGCGGTTTTTTTAGTCAGCAGTATGTAATTGCAGAGGGAGGTTTTAAATCACAATTAGAACCTGCGTTTGCCAATCAATGGATGACCACTTTGAATACTAGTTATGCCGTTTGGAATTGGATTGAACTTTATGGCGATATTGGTTTCCTTAAAAATAAACACCAAAAAGAGTTCTTTGCTTATGATACTGGTGTGCGTTTAAATCTTGTTCCAGACTACTTTGAACTCTATTTTCCTGTTTATTCTAATAACGGATGGGAAATAGCACAAACAAAATACAATGAAAAAATACGATTTATTATCACTTTTTCGCCAAAAACTTTAGTCACACTTTTTACCCGAAAATGGTTTTAATCGAATAAATTTTAAACAAAAACTTGCGAAATTATCAATAATAATAAATTTTAAATAGAAATAGCATAAAAAAAGTACGTAGTTTTTTGATTTTAAATACAAATAATTAAATTATATTTAGTTTAAAGAATTATGATTATTGATTGTTTTTAAGTAATTTCGCGACATAAACATGACCCTTCAAGATTATGATAAAAGAAAAAAACAATACTACACTGACATTTGAAGATTTCAAAACTGAGGTATTGAATGACTATAGAATTGCTGTAACAAGCCGTGAATGTAGTCTTTTAGGTCGAAAAGAAGTACTAACAGGAAAAGCCAAATTTGGAATTTTCGGTGATGGAAAAGAAGTTCCACAGCTGGCAATGGCAAAAGCTTTTAAAAATGGTGATTTCCGTTCTGGATACTATCGCGATCAAACTTTTATGATGGCTATTGGCGAACTGGATGCTAAACAGTTTTTTGCTGGTTTATATGGTCATACCGATTTAGCTTATGATCCAATGTCTGCCGGAAGACAAATGGGCGGGCACTTTGTAACGCACAGTTTAAACGAAGATGGTTCTTGGAAAGACTTAACGAAACAAAAAAATTCAAGCTCAGATATATCTCCAACTGCAGGACAAATGCCAAGATTATTAGGATTGGCGCAGGCTTCTAAAATTTATAGAAATGTTGACGGAATTACCATCAAAGACAAATTTTCAGTAAATGGAAATGAAGTTGCCTGGGGAACTATCGGTAATGCAAGTACTTCTGAAGGTTTATTTTTCGAAACTATAAACGCTGCAGGGGTTTTACAAGTTCCGATGGTAATGAGTGTTTGGGATGATGAATACGGAATTTCTGTTCACGCCAGACATCAAACTACTAAAGAAAATATTTCTGAAATATTAAAAGGATATCAACGCGATGAAGACGCTAAAGGTTATGAAATCTTTAGAGTAAAAGGCTGGGATTATGCCGAATTGGTTTCAACTTATGAAAGAGCTGGAGCAATTGCACGCGAAGAACATATTCCGGTTTTGATTCACGTAAACGAATTAACGCAGCCACAAGGCCACTCTACTTCTGGTTCTCACGAACGTTATAAAAATGCAGAAAGACTGGCGTGGGAAAAAGATTTTGACTGTATTCGTCAAATGCGTTTATGGATGATTGCAATTAATATTGCTTCTCCAGAAGAATTGGCAGAACTTGATTTTGAAATAAAGAAAGAGGTTCTTGAAGCTAAAAAAGAGGCTTGGAATTCGTTCATTAACCCAATTATAGAAGATCAAAAAAATCTTCTGAGCTTACTAGAACAAATTGCTGAAGCAAGCATTAATCATAAAGACAGAATCAAAAAATTGATTTCTGAATTAGGCGCTATCAAAGCTCCTTTGAAAAAGGAATTATTGGTTTACGCTAGAAAAATTCTTCGTTTTATTGAAGTTCCAAACAGTAAGATGCTTTTATCAAACTGGATTACAAATTTCATTGCAGAAACGCAGGAAAAATTCAGCAGCAATCTGCATTCTGAATCTTCTCAAAATGTATTTTCTGTAGAAAAAGTGCTTCCTAAATATGCCGAAAATGCTAAACCAGATTTGGACGGAAGAATGATTTTGCGTGATAACTTTGATGCTTTATTTTCTAAATACCCAGAAACGTTAATTTTCGGTGAAGATGTTGGAAACATTGGCGACGTAAATCAAGGTCTAGAAGGCATGCAGGAAAAATACGGAGAACTTCGTGTTGCCGATGTCGGAATTCGTGAAGCGACTATTATCGGTCAAGGAATTGGAATGGCTTTGAGAGGTTTACGTCCAATTGCTGAAATTCAATATTTAGATTATTTATTGTACGCTATTCAAATCATGAGTGACGATTTAGCTACTTTACAATATAGAACTGTTGGAAAACAAAAAGCACCATTAATCATTAGAACCCGCGGACACCGTTTGGAAGGAATATGGCATTCTGGTTCTCCAATGGGAATGATTATCAATGCAATTCGTGGTATTCACGTTTTGGTTCCAAGAGATATGACGCAGGCAGCAGGATTTTACAACACACTTTTAGAGTGCGACGAACCTGCCTTGGTAATTGAATGTTTAAACGGTTACCGCTTAAAAGAAAAAACACCTCTAAATTTTGGTGAATTTAAAACGCCGATTGGTGTTGTAGAAACCTTAAAAGAAGGTGCCGATATTACTTTAGTTTCTTACGGATCAACTTTAAGACTGGTGCAGCAAGCAGCTAACGAATTATTAGATTTAGGAATTGACTGTGAAGTAATTGATATTCAATCTCTACTTCCGTTTGATATCAATAAAGACATTGTAAAAAGTATTGCCAAAACAAATCGTCTTTTAGTAATCGACGAAGACGTTCCTGGCGGAGCTTCAGCTTTCATTTTACAGCAAATTCTAGAAGAGCAGGATGCTTATAAATATTTAGACAGCAAACCACAGACTCTAGCTGCAAAAGCACACAGACCAGCTTACGGAACTGATGGCGATTATTTTTCTAAACCTTCTGCTGAAGATATTTTTGAGAAAGTATATGATATGATGCACGAAGTTAATCCTTCTAAGTTTCCTAGTTTATACTAAGATTTAGAATGTTTTAGATATTAAAAAAGCTCCAAATATTTGGAGCTTTTTGTTTTTATATACACAAAGTTAGAGTCATTGCGAGGAACGAAGCAATCTCTCTATAATTTGAACTTAGCAAATGAGATTGTTTGCAATGAAATAAAAATCCGTTTAAATCAGCGTCTTCGCGAAAGCGAATCCGTTTTATCCGCGTCTAAATATCACGCAGCATTGCTCGAGCTCTATCCAAATCCTCTTCGGTATCAATCCCAATACCGACATGAGTTGTTTCGACCATTTTAATGCGTTTTCCGAACTCTAAATATCTTAGCTGTTCCAACTTCTCAGAAGCTTCTAAAGATTTCATAGGAAGGCTGTAGAAATCTAATAAGGCCTGCTTTCTAAAAGCATAGATTCCGATATGCTGAAAATATCGCACTCCAACATTTTTCTCTCTTGGATATGGAATCACTGAACGGGAAAAATACAAGGCAAACTGCGATTGGTCTACGACAACTTTTACATGGTTTGGATTATTAATTTCATCTTCATTGGTTATTTCGCGCATTAGTGAAGCTAAATCAATCTTTTTATCTGTATCATTTTCAAAAACAGATAAAACTTGTGCCAAAGGTTCTGCTTCTGTAAAAGGTTCGTCGCCTTGAACATTCACCACAATATCAACGTCAAGATCTGCAATAGCTTCTGCAATTCGGTCGCTTCCAGATTCGTGTTCTTTGATGCTCATAATCGCTTTTCCGCCATTTGAAACGATTTCCTCAAAAATCAAATCAGAATCGGTTACTACAAAAACATCGTCAAACAAATTTGTTGAAACTGCCGCTTCGTAAGTTCTTAAAATCACAGTTTTTCCTCCTAAATCCTGCATTAATTTTGCAGGAAAACGAGTTGAAGCATATCGGGCTGGAATTACCGCTATTATTTTCATTCTTCTATTTTTAAATTTATTTTTTCTCTGCGAATCTTTGTGTCACTTTGCGTTATAACCTTACCACAGAGATACACAGAGTTTTCACAGAGATTCTCAAAGTTTTTTTCACATCAATTTTACTGAAGTCATACTTAATGAACCTGCAAGTAATTTATCATTAAACAGACTTAAATCATCAGCTTTATCTTTTAAACCTAACGTATACAACAACGGAAGATAATGTTCGGGCGTTGGAACTGCCAATTGAATGGCTTTATTCAATTTTTCAAAATTAATTAAAGGTTGGAAATTTCCATCAAGCAAATAATTATTCACAGTTTCACGAGCTTCAATTGCCCAATCGTAACCGTAATTGTCTTTATCAAAATTTCTGAAATCGACCATTCTAAGATTGTGGACAATATTACCGCTTCCGATGATTAAAACGCCTTTGTATCGCAATGCCTGTAATTTCTGCGCCAATTCAAAATGATATTGTCCCGATTTGGTATAATCGATACTTAATTGAATTACAGGAACATCTGCATTCGGATACAAATGTTTAATTACACTCCAAGCACCGTGATCTAATCCCCAATGTTCGTCTAATTCGACCATTACAGGATCTAGGATTTTCTGTGTTTCAACCGCTAGTTCGGGACTTCCTTTTGCGGGATACTGCACATCAAAAAGTGCCTGCGGAAAACCTCCAAAATCATGAATGGTTCTAGGCATTTCCATTGCAGTGACTTTCGTTCCTTTTGTAAACCAATGCGCCGAAACACATAAAATAGCATTAGGCTGCGGCAATGTCTTAGCCAAATCACGAAAACCCGCCACAAACTGATTTTCCTCAATTGCATTCATCGGACTTCCGTGTCCTAAAAACAAAACCGGCATTTTATCAGTATTCGAAAACGTTGATGAAATCGAATGTAAATCGTTTAATGTTGTCATTGCTATATTATTTCAAACACCAATTTCACAGATTTACACAAATTGTTTTTTATTTAATTCGTGCTAATTCGTGAAATTCGTGTTTTTATTCTTCAAAATTCTCGTCTTTAAATCCTATCAAATATAACTTATTTTTAGCACGTGTCATCGCTGTGTATAGCCATCGTATGTAATCGCGGTCGATTCCGTTTGGCAAAAAAGGCTGTTCAATAAAAACCGTGTTCCACTGCCCTCCTTGCGATTTATGACAAGTAATAGCGTAAGAGAATTTCACCTGCAATCCGTTAAAATATTCGTTTTCTTTTACTTTTTGAAAACGCTTATATTTTGTAGATTCATCCTCGTAATCTTTCATAACTTCTTCGTACAAACGATTTGATTCTTCGTAAGTTAAAGATGGAGATTCACTTTTTAAAGTATCTAAAATCAAAACCGTTTCAAAAGGTTTTTGATCGGGATAATCGACCATTCTGATTTTTACTTTCGCAAAAGTAAATCCGTACAATTCTTTGATTCCGAATAACTCTAAAACTTCGATAATATCTCCGTTGGCAATAAATCCGGCTTCATCGGTTTCTTTGAGCCAGAAATAATTGTTCTTTACAACCATCAAAAAATCACCCACCGAAAGTTCACTTTCTTTGAATAAAATTCGGGTTCTAATTTGTTCGTTGTATTGATTTGCCCTTTTATTCGAACGAACAATAAAAGCAGTATCTTCAATGCTGTAATTACTGTACGCCATATTTATAGCATCCTGAATATCATAGCCATCCGTTAAACGAACAATATCTTTAAACTTTTTTACATTAAATCGGAACTCAGTTATAAAACTCTCTTTCAACAATTCACGTAATTCTGTGGCGTTGTATAAAATTCCAGAACTTTCTTCCTGACGCATTACTTCGTCTAGTTCGATATGTTCAATTTCTTTATCGTAATGAATTCCTAATGTCTGAACATCGAGTGCTGGACTAATATCTAAGTTTACCGGCGGAAGCTGTGCCGTGTCTCCCAACAGAATCATTTTACAATTGTTTCCAGAATAGACATAATTAATTAAATCGTCCAGAAGTGAACCGCTGTCTAATGTGCTGTCTGAAATCATAGAAGCTTCATCGACGATAAAAATGGTGTTTTTGTGTTTGTTCACCTGCTTGGTAAAAGCCACTCCTCCACCCGATGATTTTTTAGGAAAATATATTTTTTTATGAATCGTAAACGCTGGCGTATTTGAATAATTTGCAATCACTTTTGCCGCACGTCCAGTTGGCGCCAGCAAAACAAACTTTTTATTGATATCTCCCAAATTATTGACGATAGTAGAGATTACGGTTGTTTTTCCCGTTCCAGCATATCCTTTCAAAACGAAAATGGTGTCGTTTTGAGGTTCCGTTAAAAAAATTGCAATCTTCTGAAAAAAAATATCCTGTTTGTGAGTTGGAGCAAAAGGAAATCGTTTTTGTAAAATACCGTAAAACAGTGCAGAATTCATATAATATTATTGAAAGACAAAGATCGGTTTTTTAAACGGCAATGGCAAAATTCAAATTTTAAATTCCAAAATCAAATTCCAAAATCAAATTCCAAAATCAAATTCCAAATTCCAAACTTTTAGATTTAAAATACAGAATCCCCAAATAATCAAAAGCAAACACCCTAACTTATTTAATTCCAAATAAATAAACTTTTTCTTAACCTTAGATTAAAGTTTAATTCCATTTGTTTTTTGAAATTGCAATTATAATTGTTCCTTTTTAATTTGTAAGTTTGTGGTCGCTTAAATTCTTTCTTGATTTAAAACAGGTAACGAATTGTAAATCAACTATGTCATTACAAAACACTAACATTACTTCAAAAAATTACAAAAAACTTTCTATTCAGGTTTCTCTGACTGGATTTTCATATTGCTGTTTTGATACTTTAAATAATGTCATCACTTCGTTTAAAGAAATTCAATTTGACAATTCGAATAAATCAACAAAAATTGAGGACTTATTTGCTGATGCATTTAAGAATAATCCTGAATTAAAAAACACGTACGATGAAGTAATGGTTATTCATACCAACAATCTTTCAACTTTTGTTCCGACTGCTTTGTTTGATGAAAATTATTTAGGAAGTTATCTTCAATACACTACAAAAGTATTTGAAACTGACTTTTTTACTTTTGATCAAATTTCTAATTATGAAATGAATGCCGTTTATATTCCGTATGTGAATATCAATAATTTCCTGATTGATAATGTTGGATCTTTTGACTACAAACATGCGAACAGTATTTTGGTCGAAAAGATTTTGGATAATTCTCGTAATAATGATGATAAGAAAATGATTGTGAATTTCAATCCGGGAAATTTCGAAATCATTGTTGTTCAAAATCAGAAGCTTTTATTGTTTAATTCTTTTGAATACAATACTCCGGAAGATTTTATCTATTACATTTTATTTACCGCAGAACAATTGAGTCTGAATCCAGAAAGTTTTCAATTAGAATTGCTGGGAACCATTACAGAAAATGATCCTTTCTATTCCATTGCATACAAATATATCCGTCATATTTCTTTTCTGGACGTAACAAAACTGCAGGAAAAGAACAATTTCACAACTGCTCAAAATCAAAAACATTATATCTTATTTCAATCATGAGAATCATTTCAGGAAAATATAAAGGACGCAGAATTTTTCCGCCAAAAAATCTACCTGTAAGACCAACGACTGATATGAGTAAAGAAGCATTGTTTAATGTTTTGAATAATCATTTTAGTTTTGACAGCTTAAAGGTTCTGGATTTATTTTCGGGAACTGGCAATATTAGTTATGAATTCGCTTCACGCGGAAGCGCGCCAATTACGTCTGTTGACGGCGATTTCGGATGCGTTAAATTCATCAAACAAATTTCATCCGAATATGATTTTGATATTGCTGCAACTAAAAGCGATGTCTTTAAATTTCTAGAAAACTGTAAAACTACTTACGATATTATTTTTGCCGATCCGCCTTACGGATTGGATCAAGCTACTTTCGAAAAAGTTGTTTTAACGGTTTTTGAAAAAGGATTACTAGAAGATGACGGCATGATGATTATCGAGCATTCAAAGTATACCAAAATGGATCATTTGAGTAATTTTTCTTTTCAAAAAAGTTACGGCGGTTCGTTTTTTAGTTTCTTCGAACTAAATTCAACCGATGATGATGAAGAACTGCCACATGACAGTTCTAAAAAAGATACTGAAGAAGACGAAGGATAGTTTTTTTTTAAAAGATATAAAAAGAGTCTAAAATTAGACTCTTTTTACGTTTATCTCTAAACGAAATGACTGTTTCGACGAAAGAGAAATCTCCGCAAATAATTACACGCAATCGAGCTATCGAATCCTGCTCTCATTTTCATTCACACTTTTTTCTTTAAATTCACTTTCTTTTATTTTTCCAAAAGAATAACGAAGTGTAATTGAAACTTCATTCGCATCAACCAAATATCTCGCTCGAGATCCTATGTCATTGATTGTGAATTGCTCTGAGTAAATTGTGTTTTTAAAAACGTCATTGTAACTTAAAGTACAATTCCAGTTTTTACCGAAAGATTTTGCCAGCGACATATCAAAAATCAGCTTTGCATTTCGTTCAAAAACACCTTCTTTTTGCTTGGTTGCTCCCCAAAAAGACAGAACAAATGTAAAATCTTTTGGAAGCTTAAAAGTATTGTTAGAGTAATAATATAAATAAGGTTTAGAGGAGTTGAATAATGCTTTTTCATCTTCAATTTTGTTTTTAGTAAAAACTAAAGAGTTTGTATTGGTCCAAAATCTATAGGTAAAAGGCACTGTTAATTCAATATTAAACCCTGACTCTTTTTGAAAATTTTTCTCCGTAAAAGTCAGCACATTATTCTGATTGTCAAAAACAAAATCTTGATAAACAGGATTTTTGTTTTGATATAAAGTTAGTTTTAAAGACTTATCATGATACTGAAAAACCGTCGAAATAACATCCATAAAAGTGGGTCCTAAATTGATATTGCTTCCATAAATAAAATACGGATTTATGTAAGTTGCAATCATACTTAATGAAGAATAATTGGGTCTCGAAATGCTTTTAGAATAATCGACACTTAAACTTTTAGTACTGTCTATCGCATAAGAAAGCTGTGCTTTTGGAAAAATATTGGTATAATTTTTATCAATTAAAAAAGAATTCTCTGTGCTGTATTTTCCGCTGACATTGGTGTTTTCAATTCTAAGTCCAACCGAGAATGCTGCTTTTCTAATTTTTCCAGAAAGCTGGGAATATGCTGTTAAATTGGCTTCTTTAAAATTATAATCAAAAGTGGTCTTTCCATTTTTACCATAATCAAAAACATCATAATTAGATTTAGATTTTGCGGCAGAATAAAGTCCGCCGTATTCCCAATTCATTTCGTTTTTAAACTTTTTTTCTAAATCAATTCGTCCCGAAAAAGCATCAACATTAAATTTTTGATCACGGTCTTGAGATAGTTCCAATTCGGTTTCATTGTAATTATTTTGCACCAAACTCCACAAATGCTGATTGAAATTGGAATACTGAAAACCTGCAAAAAGCTTAGTATCAATTGCTTTTATTTTTTTTGAATAATTGACAAATGAATTGATGAAATTCTTTGACCTAGAATTATCGCTAAAAGTATAAACGTTGTTTTCATCGTTCTGATTTTTATTAAAAGTAAAGGTATTAATATCAAAATTATCGCCCTGACTTTTACCATTTATGTTCACCGAGAAGTAATCTTCTTCATTTATTTTATAAAATAAACCTCCTCCAAAAATATATTGATTTCTTTTGGTAACAGCCGAAACATCATAATCTGAAATTATGCCCGCTTGGGGAATTTGATACGCAATACTATGATTTTCCCACGGTTCGAGTTTATTGTAATTGAAATTAGCTTTCCATTCCAGTTTATTTTTTTTGAAACTCGAATTTAAACCTAAATAATTATTGTAGTTTTTCTTAAAGGAAGCTGTTTCGCTAATTTCAGTTCTAAAACTATCTTTTTTACTCAATTTTCTGGTAATCAAAATTACCGCACGTCCTTCAGCTTCATATTTTGAAGATGGATTTTGGATGATTTCAATCGTTTTTATATCAGCGACAGCTAAGGCATTTAACTCATTCATTCCCACTCTTTGATTGTCGATATAAATAAGCGGATTTCCTTTGCCTACAATTGAAACGCTTTCACGGTTTGGGCTTACCTGCACCAATGGAAGTCTGGAAAGCAAATCAACAGGATTCGGAATTGCATTGTAAATTGAGTTGACAACATCCACTTTTATGTTTCCGTTTGAATTGGTAAAAGTCTTTTTGTTTTGGGTAATAACAACTTCATTTAGTTTTTGCGAAATGGAATCTTTAGGGGTTTCATTTTGAGCGTTTGCTATAAATGAAAGACAAAAAAGCATAAAAGCTATCAAAAGTTTTAACGGCAGGTAAATATTCATTTTTGAAATAAAAGTTTTGGTTAATGACAATGCAAAAGTGCTTTGAAAAACCAATTCCGAAAGTTAATTGAAGGTTAATGCGGGGTTAATCTCCAGATTGTCTTTTAAAAGCATTATTTTTGAATCGAGAAATCGAACGCAATTTTTTTAGATCAGCGTGCGAATTTCACAAAAAAAGAAGCTTAATCGTCGTGTTATAAATGAAACAAAGAATCAATTTATTAATCGCATTTTCTGTCGTCGCATTAATTGTTTTAATGACGGTACAATGCTATTTGGTAAAAACCGCTTACGAATATAAAGTGGCTCAGTTTCATACGCAGATTAAAAATGAAATTGCACAGATTAGTAATAATTACAGTGATATCGATTCGGCGTTGGTTGCTCGAAAAGAAGCACTTTATAAAAGTCTATCTGAGAATTATCTTAAAGGAAAAAAATCCAAACTGGATATTAAAAATGGAATTCTAGAAAATGAATTCGAAAATGCATTAACACAGAAAATTAAACGAAAATTTGAAAGGGATTTACCTAATTTCGAAATTGATTTTGCGATTGTTCTCAATAAATTTATACTCTACAAAAACGCTGCAAAAGCTGATACTATTTTCTCTGAAAAACCTTTTATCCAAAATAAATTATACGGTAATCTGACTTCGTTAAACAATGCTTTTTTGGTGAGAAGTTATGTTGGAACCACAAACGGAAACTTTGATAATCAAGAATATAAATTACTGACAGAAGATTCAATGTACGTCTCGGTTATCGATTGGGAAATGATTATTTTAAGACGAATGACATTCATTTTAATTTTGTCTTTATTATCGATTCTCACGCTGATCACACTTTTTGTAATTGCGCTAAAAGCATTAATTAAACAGAAAAAAGTAAGTGATGTTAAAACCGATTTCATCAATAATATCACACACGAACTCAAAACGCCTTTGGCAACTTTAGGAATTTCAACAAAAATTTTGGAGCAGAAGAACATTCGTGACAACGATGAAAATTTCAATGCAATTGTCAATACAATTTCGCGTCAGAACAATCGCCTTCAAAGTTTGATTGATCAGGTTATGGCGAATTCTTTGGCCGAAAATGAATTGGAATTACAAAAAGAAAAAATCGAAACAGAAGATTTTCTGCTTTCTATTGTAAATGATTTTAAAATTACGTTTCCAAACATCAATTTAAAAACCGATTTTCAAACCCAGAAAACGATTTTAGTTTTAGATAAATTCCACTTGACAACTGCTTTTTTGAATGTATTGGAAAATGCCGTAAAATACGGTTCTAGTACGATTACTATCAAAGCTAGAATAGTCGAAAATCAGTTTGCGATAAGCATTGAAGATGATGGAATTGGGATTGCTAAAAACAAACAATCGTTTCTTTTTGACAAATTCTATCGCGTAGAACAAGGAAATCTTCATAATACAAAAGGTTTAGGTTTAGGTTTGTATTATGTTTCTCAAATTATAAAAGCACATCAGGGCTCTGTTAACGTTGTGAGTGAGTTAGGAAAAGGAACACAGTTTACTATTTTATTAAAAGTTTAATTCCCTTATTTTGAAAAAATTACTTTTAGCTGAAGACGATTTTGATTTTGCAGCAATTTTAAAACAATACTTAGAACTGCATCAATTTGAAGTAATCTGGGCAGAAAATGGCGAAATAGCTTTAGAGTATTTCAAAAACCAGACTTTTGATATTTGTGTTTTTGATGTCATGATGCCTAAATTGGACGGATTTTCATTGGCTGAAAAAATAATTACGATCAATCCTGAAATTCCATTTATTTTCCTGACGGCAAGAAAGTTAAAAGAAGACAAAATCATTGGTTTAAAATTAGGCGCGGACGATTATATCGTAAAACCTTTTGAAGTCGATGAACTCGTTCTCCGTTTGCAGAATATCCTTAAAAGAATCGAACAAAAAAGAAGTCTGGAAGGAAACAATATTATTGAAATTGGTTCTTATATTTTTGATAATGAAAGATTAACACTCAACAATAAAAATCACGTACAACAGCTTACAGAGAAAGAAGCTTCTCTTATTGAATATTTATATCTAAACCATAACCAGTTATTAAAGAGAGATCAAATTTTAATGTCTGTATGGAAAAAAGATGATTATTTTTCAGGCCGAAGCATGGATGTTTTTATCAGCAGGCTTCGAAAATATTTTAATTCAGATCCAAAAATCAAAATTGAAAGCGTTCGTAATATCGGCTTAGAATTTAAAATAGAAAAACCTTGACGTATCAAGGTTTTTTTATTTGAGAATTATTATTCATTGTCTATCAATTGGTTAAAAATAGCAATTGAACAATGTAAAACTTTAAAACCTTATTTTATTTTCTCACAAGTTCTTGCTTGTAATCATATAATCTTTCACCAACAATTGTATAACAACTTTTGTCTATTTCAATTATACATTTGAATAAGAACTTTTAAATCTAACAATCATGAACCTAAAAAGATTTTTCGGAGGATTATTGACAATCCTAGGAATAGTAGGACTTATATATACTGCTGTAATTTTTGCCAGCACATCTGGAGAAACGAGAGATATCAAATCATTAATTATCTACGGTGTACTAGGAATCGTTTTTTTTATGTCAGGAATCAGTTTGGTTCGTGCTACAAAAGATGAGGCTTAGTTTCTTTTAAAGTAACATTTAAAGTAACAAAGGTTCAGAGGTGCAGAGGTTCAAAGGATTTAAAAACTTTGTCCCTTCGTGACTCTGAACCTTTGAACCTTAAAAAATCTACTCTTCTAAAACTGGATCAAGATTCAATTCTGTAAAATCTCTTTCTGTTTTAGAAATTATAATGGTTGCTACTGTGTTGCCTATCAAATTTGTAATTGCTCTGGCTTCACTCATAAATTTATCAACTCCCAATAAAAAGGCCAAACCTTCAACGGGAATTTTATGAAGCGCCGTTAATGTAGATGCTAAAACAATAAAACCGCTTCCGGTAACTCCCGCCGCACCTTTCGAAGTAATCATTAAAATTCCGATAACGGTTAGGATTTCGAAGAAACTCAAATGTACATCGTATAGCTGTGCTAAGAAAATTACTGACATCGAAAGATAAATCGAAGTTCCATCGAGATTAAAAGAATATCCAGTCGGAATTACCAATCCTACAACCGATTTACTGCAGCCCATTCTCTCTAGTTTTACCATAATACTCGGCAAAGCAGCTTCTGAAGAGGAAGTTCCTAAAACCAATAAAAGTTCCTCTTTAATATATTTTAAAATCGAAAGAATACTGATTTTATAATATCGCAGAATACTTCCTAAAATTAGAAACACAAAAAGTGCCATGGTTAAATATACACAAAGCATTAATTTCCCAAGCGGAATTAAAGTTGCTAATCCAAACTTTCCAATTGTGTAAGCCATTCCTCCAAAAGCTCCAATAGGTGCGAGATACATTACATATTTTAAACAGGTAAAAACAACTTTAGAAAAACGTTCCAAAACCAAAATAGTTTGTTCTCTTTTTTGGTAGAAATTCAAAGCAATTCCACAAATAATTGCTGCCAGCAAAACCTGCAGCGTAAAATTGGAAAAGAAAAATTGAATCCACGAAAAGTTCTCTGCACTCGAATTTGTATATTGACTTGCATCTCCGAGAGTTAATCCTGATTTATCTATTTTTCCTGGTTGAAATAAATAAGCAACCGCAACGCCAATTGCCAATGCTATTGTAGAAACTACCTCAAAATAAGCAAGAGCTTTTATCCCAATGCGCCCTACTTTCTTTAGATTTCCCATTCCAGAAATTCCTAAAACAATTGTTAGGAAAATAATTGGCCCAATAAAAAACTTGATAATATCAACGAATCTTTTACCCAAAATTTCCATTTTTACTCCATTTTCAGGAGAAAAATGTCCAAGCAGAATCCCGGCAATAATTGCAATTAAAACCCAAAAAGTCAAATTGGTAATTACAGCGCGGAAAAGACTTTTATTAGTTTTGGAAGAAGGATTTGGAGTAGAAATATTCATGAAGCAGGTTTAGATAGTTTCACAAATATATAAAAAATGCAGACCTATAAGCCGGATTCTGTTCTTGTCTCATTTTACAACGAGACAATACCTTATCATTTATCTAGATCATGCATTACTGCATGACTCAAGCTACCTACCCTTCAGCAACGGACGAGAAGCCCTTAAATGCTGATATACTTGGTATTTCACCGCATAGAGTTTACCTGTTTTCACTACAGCATTACCTGTACATACTTTCTGCTGCACTTGTCCTAATCCCGATCCCGAGACTTCGGGACGAGACCGACGGGTGTTACCCGCTATGCTTCTCTGTGGTGTCCGGACTTTCCTCCCTCCCAATAAATTGGAACGACGATAAGGCGGTCTGCGCGGCAAAAGTACAATTTTATCACTTAACTATATTGGTTTTAAATTTCCGATTTTATGAGTTCATCATAACTTTTTAATTTTAAATTAGTTATCTTTAAAAATCTATTAATTTAAATTCAGTTATCATGAAAAGAATGTATCATTACGCAACTGTCTCAAAGGCTTTAGATCAATTGAATGAAAAAGGATTTACATGTGATTTTAATCGAAATGCTGACATGATTAAAAAGAATCCTGAGAAATTTGAAATTGTTCATGTGTATCGATACGAAGGGGAATCAGACCCAGCGGATGAGGCAGTTGTATACGGAATTAAATCTACTAACGGCAAAAAGGGCGTGTATGTAGCTGGTTTTTCAGCCGATTCAGATCAGGAAACAGCTAAATTTTTATTTGATTTAAGTATTAGAGGAAGGTAGTTTATTAACTTTTGTCATTTCGACGAAAAACAAATCACACTAAAATGCTGTAAAGTAAAATGCGATTTCTCTTTCGTCGAGATGATATAAATGGAAAGAATTATTGTAAAAATGTGTTAGTTTTAACCTTAAAAACTGATTCAAAACATTAAAAACTTAAATCCATTTTTTTCTTTGCTTTTAAACTTTTAAGATGTTTTATTGGATCAAAGTTTTCTACATGACCACTGTATTGTCCTTCTTCACAGCTTTTTTTAATGTTATAATTTATTTTCTTCTTCTTCCAAAAGACGCAATCCAGCTCTCACAACTTCACTTGCATTTTTATATCTTCCTTCAGAAAGTCTATTTTTAATAAAATTTTCAAAATGATTTCCTAATGATATAGAAGTATTTCTTCCCATGCTTAATTTTTAGAATTATAAAGTTACCAAAAATTGGTAATTCCTTCCACTTTCTTTTACTATAACGTCTTTTTACTTTAAATATGCTCCACAAAAAAAGCCCGTCAATAAAACGGACTTTTATGCAAAAAGCGTAATTTAATTTACGCCGTTGGTATTTTCAATTTCCAACCAGGTTGAATTAAGTCAGGGTTTGAAATAACATCTTTATTAGCTTCAAAGATTGTCTGCCAGGAAACTCCAAATTCTTTTCCAATTTTAGAAAGCGAATCACCACTTTTTACAGTATAATCTGTTGTTGGTCTTGCGGCAACTTGAATATTCATGACCACATCACCTGATCTGTAATCTGGATCAATTTTAGCGTAAGAATTCCAAAGTTTTTCTTTGTCCTCAGCAGATTTTGCTTCTCCGTCGATATATAAAACGTTATCCTGCTCTCTTAATTGCAAATTGGCGATTCCTAATTCAGCTGCCAAATTTGTCAATTCTCTATATTTATCTAGTAAACTCATGATGCTTTATTTAATAGTTAATTTGTTATCAACTTTTTTGGGTTTCAATTCCTGTATGCTTTGTAATAGAGGCTGTAATTTGTCTCTTTTTATTTCTCCCGAAAGTGTTACAACACCTCCTACAACAGTTGCACTTACCCCATCATACGAGTCTACAACTTTATGTATCGATTTATCTAATTCAGCATCTGAATTGATTACCACAGTTGCTGCAGCAGGTTCTTGATTAGCTCTTGCAATTTCGCAGGTATTCACTACAGATTTTACACCTTTCGTTGCTCTAACACTTTTTTCGATATTCTTTTTGAAAATTTCGTCGTCGCAAGTTCCAGTAATTGTTGCGACACCTTCATGCACAGTAACTTGTATGTTTGGTGTGTCACTTAATTTTTCGCTGATTGCTTTTTCTATATCTGCATCTTTAGGAGCGCATGCTGCAAGTGAAACAAAAAGACCGATTCCCAATAAAATTGATTTGATTTTCATAATAATAAAGTTTTAATAATTAACTATCTAAAATTAAACAGTTTAAATATCAAAACATTATAGGATATGCTAATGAATTTTATATCTTTTCCAGTAAAAATAAGCTAGATTTATTTTTGAGAGTTTCTAACAATAAGACTAATTCACCTACTTCAGTCATTGGCATTTTTACAACAGTATCAATTTCAGCTTCATTAGAAGTTATTACTAAAGTTCCCTCCTTATCTTCTTCATATCCTGCAGCCAAAGCATAAAATTTTGGATTTGAAATTGATATTTCCTTCTTTCCATCTTTAAACCAGCCGTAATTGGCTTCATAAATGATTTTGTTTTCTAAAAACTGAATATTTTCTTCGCCGTAAGTATTCCACAGAGAAACTCTAAGTGTATGAAAACCTACTAGAGAGAATATACCAATTCCGATAAAGAAGCCAATATGTAAACCACTTCCAAGTGCGACACTAAAAACTGCCCCAACTATTGGAAAAATAAAAAAAGAAAAAGCTAAGGAAAACATCACTACTCTTACTAAGAACGGAGATTTTTTTACTTTTAAATTTAAGGTATTATTTGATAAATTATATTGTTGCATAAATTACATTAATTAAAAACGTTCCACCAATTCAATTAATTCCAGCTGTTTTTCTAAATTTACTGTTGAAATTTCTTTACTCCAAAATGGTTTGTTATTTAAAAATTTCATCCAATTATCAAAATGTCTTTCGAGATGATTTGTTGAGTTTACTTTATCTAAATATGCAATAGCCTCCAGTGCTGATCTTTGATCAAACCATAAATCTGGTTTTATTAAGTAATAATCGAGATATAAATTCAAATATTCGACACATTTTTCTGAATTAAAGTGCGCTAAGACTTTACAGTATACAGTTCCTGCATAACAGACTTCACTTTTTAATAGATGAGTTCCAATAATATCTATAAATTGTGTTTGATTTGTGATTGCAGAAAAAAAAGCTCCGGTTTGCCTTGTTCGCCAATTAAAATCACCAAGATTGCTTTGAATAATTTCAGGTGAGATTTCATTTTTTACATCAATCAATTTTCTAATCCACTCTTCACTTATATCGCTAATATTCATGTAGAATGGCATTACCCATCTTTTAATAAAATTTTCCGTTAACTCAAAATCATTTTTAAACAAATATAAATTTTCAAAAGGAGACTTGTGACTTACTGTTGCACCCGCAACATGCAATTTTAGTTCATTCAATTCTTTTTTATTCATCTCAAGATATTTTCATTTAATTGAGTTTTTTAATTATAAACTTATCTCACTTTAAAATAATTTACTTCTGTAAAAATATTCATTTCAACCTATAAAATGACTTAATTAAAAAAGATATTTAGCTAATAAACTCTATTATCTTCTAATACTCAATCCACTCAAAAAACCTTTAAAAGTTTTATGATTTTCAGATTTGTGATTTGGTAATTTTCAGCCTATATTTGCTATCGAATAAAAACAGAATATGGAACAATTTGTAGTATCGGCTCGTAAATACCGCCCGCAGACCTTTAAGGATGTTGTGGGGCAAAAAGCCATTACCAACACTTTGTTGAATGCTATTGACAGCAATCACCTTGCTTCTGCCCTTTTGTTTACTGGACCACGTGGAGTTGGAAAAACTACCTGCGCGCGTATCTTGGCTCGTAAAATAAACCAGCCTGGATATGACGATCCAAATGAAGATTTTGCTTTTAACGTTTTTGAGTTAGATGCTGCTTCAAACAACTCAGTTGATGACATTCGAAGCTTGATTGATCAGGTTCGAATCCCGCCGCAAACTGGACAATACAAAGTATATATCATTGACGAGGTTCATATGTTGTCTTCGGCTGCTTTTAATGCTTTTCTTAAAACATTAGAAGAACCGCCAAAACATGCTATTTTCATTTTAGCAACAACAGAAAAACACAAAATTATCCCGACGATTTTATCTCGCTGTCAGATATTTGATTTTAAAAGAATTACAGTAAAAGATGCTAAAGAACATTTAGCTGAAGTTGCAAAAAGTCAAGGAATCAATTTTGAAGATGATGCACTGCACATTATTGCTCAAAAAGCAGATGGTGCAATGCGTGATGCTTTGTCTATTTTTGACCGTGTGGTTTCGTATTGCGGAACTAATTTAACACGTCAAGCCGTAACCGAAAACCTAAACGTTTTAGATTACGAAACTTACATTTCGATTACCGCTTTGATTTTGGAAAATAAAATTCCAGATCTTTTATTAGCATACAACGATATTCTTGCAAAAGGTTTTGACGGACATCATTTTATTGCTGGATTGGCTTCTCATTTTAGAGATTTACTAGTCAGCAAAACGCCTTCTACCATTGCTTTATTAGAAGTGGGAGAACAAGCACAGCAAATGTATGGCGCTCAGTCTCAAAAATGTACTCAGGAATTTTTATTGAAAGGAATTGATATTGCAAACGACTGCGATTTGAAATACAAATTGAGTCAGAATCAGCGACTTTTAGTAGAATTATGTTTGATGCAATTGGCCTCTATCAACTTTGATGGAGAAAAAAAAAAGTTGAGCAATTCATAATTCCGCCCACTTATTATAAAAATGGAAGCTTCTCTATAACGGAAGTTAAAACCCCAGATTTAAAATCCCAAAATCCAAATACGGAAGAAAAAATCAATATCGATGTCAATCAAAATGGCAGCGAAAACGATAATTCTAACGTTCCAAAAACTGGAAATAGTACTCCAGCTGTAGAAGTTCCAAAAGTTCAAACTACGGAAACTCCGAAAACAGAAACAAGCAATACGCCTAAGGTTTCTGCATTTTCATTGGCAAGTATCCGAAAAAAGAAAGAACTTGAGGCAAGCAGTAAATCTTACGTAAAACCCTCATCTGTTTTACCTACTGAGGAATTTACAGAAACTGAAATGTTATTGCATTGGAACAAATATGCCGAACGTTTAGGTCAAAAAGGATTTAAGATTATGGAATCTATCTTATTAATCAACGATCCTGTTTTGGATGGAACAAGAATTCTTTACGAACTGCCAAACGAAGGTTCAAAACTAGAGTTTGAAAGTCAGATTAATGGATTATTAGGGCATTTAAAAGGACATTTACACAATCATGATATTACTATTGAAGTTATTGTAAATGAAAAAGTAGAAGCTAAAAGAAGTTATAACAATCAGGACCGTTATAATCGTTTCTTAGAGATTAATCCAAACATCGAACTTTTACGTTCAACATTTGGATTGGATTTGAAAGATTAATTTTTTTATTTCTGCTTACAGATTTCGAATTCCGAAATTATAAACTTTATCAAGCCATTTTTTTCTCTGCTTTTCTTCAGAACCTTTTATGATTCCGATATAACTTACTTTTACAGGCTTTATACCACAAAATTCTAAAGTAGATTTTTTTAACTGATTAACACTTGGTCTTCCGTAAACAAATCTATAATACCAGCTCGGCTGATCTAAAGTTGTAATAATGTGTGCAGTTTTTCCTTTTAGCAGTTTATCCCACCAAACTGAATTTTCTCTGTACTGAAAAGCCATTCCTGGGAGAAATAAACGATCGATAAAGCCTTTTGTAATAGCTGGAAGTCCACCCCACCAAACGGGATGTATCCATACCAAATGATCTGCTCTTTTGATTTTATCCCAAGATTCCAACAAATCGGGTTCTAATTCGGTTCGTTTTTGGTAACCAAATTTTAAATTGGGATTAAAATCTAGAGATGCAATTGTAATAGTTTCTATTACAGCGCCAGAAGATTCGGCTCCATTTTTATAGGATTCTGCAATGCCAAAATTAAAGCTGTCAGGATTTGGATGCCCGTTTATAATCAGTATTTTTTTCATTTTGTTCTTTTTTCAAAAATACTATTCGACTTATTTCTTTTACTGGACAAATGTCCTGAATATTGAAATTGCTTGATTTAATTTTCTAGCAGATTTTTTATCTGAAGAAACGATTGAAAAAATCTGCGTAATCTGCAAAATCTGTGTAAAACAAAAAATACTATATCGCTGCTTTTCTGATTCGGCTTAGATGTCTTGGAGTTACTCCTAAATAGGAAGCTAAATATTGCAACGGAATTAACTCCAAATATTTTTTCTGATTTTTATAAAGTTCTTCATAACGCTGTGCGCCTGATAATTTCTGAAAAGAAATCATTCTCTTTTGAAGGTTTACAAATTCTAGTTCTGTTAATTTCCTGCCCGTTTCCTGCCAGTTAAAACTTGATTTATATAATTCTTCCAGGCTTTTTCGATCTAAAACCTGTAATTCTGTATCTGCTAAGGCCTGAATGCTTTCTTCTGCTTTTTCTTCTGTTATAAAGCTGGCAAACGAAGCCATAAATTCATTTTCAAAGGCAAAGCAATTGGTGATTTCATCTCCTTTATGATTGATAAAAAAGGAACGAAGAATTCCTTTCTTTATAAATACAATTTCATTGCAAACCTGATTCTCTGTTAATAAAAGTTCGCCTTTTTTCAGTGTTCGAAATGTGATTAAATCATCTAAAAGATCTAATTCTTCCTGAGAAAAATCTTGAATGGACTGGAAAATTGACCTCATTTATTAAATATCAACTTTAAGAAAAAACTCTTTCAATTCTTTTATCAGGAATAAGCCATAGCATTGCTACTATAAAATAAGCAGCTCCTGAGATCCATTCGTTATAAAATGAAGCTATTATTCCTATTATATACAAAACTGCAGAAGCTTTTCCTTTTAAATCTTTTCCTAATGCTTTAGCCAAGAGCGAATCTTTTCCTTCTGTATCAACAATTATTTTTTGAAGAATTACAAAAGCTATTGCGCACAACAACAAAATGACTCCGTATAGTGCCATTGCTGCTTTTGAGAAATTATGTTCTCCCATCCATCCTGTCGAAACTGGAATTAGGGATAACCAAAACAATAAATGCAGATTGCTCCACAAAATTTTTCCGTTTACTTTAGATAAACCGTGCAGTAAATAATGGTGATTGTTCCAGTAAATTCCAACGTAAATAAAACTCAATATATAACTTAAAAACTTAGGTATCAATGGTTTTAGATCTGCAAACTCGTTTCCTTCAGGCACTTTAATTTCTAAGATCATAATAGTTATTATAATTGCCAAAACACCATCACTAAAGGCTTCAAGTCTAGTTTTATTCATTTACTAAGATTTAAGTTTTCAACTTATAGGTTAAAAAAGTCTGTCACGAATTGCACAGATTTACACGGTTTTTTATGCTTTGTAAAATATAACTTGTGTAAATCTGTGGAATTCGTGGCAAAAAAAGTTATTGTACTTTAAATTTTTCCGTAATACATCGCTTTTACGATTCCGTCAGAAAGTCCAATTTTTGGAACGTAAATCTGGCGTGCGCCGCTCCACTTCATCGCATTTAGATAAATACGGGTAGCGTGAATAATAACGTCAGCACGGTCAGAATTCAGACCTAATTCGGCAATTCTTTGCTCGTAAGACAAAGAATTTAAGAACGCATATTGTGAATTAATATAAATGTAAGAAAGCGGTTTTTCTTGCTGCTTTCCAGACATTTTAAATAATTTATTAATGTTTCCTCCAGAACCAATTAAAGTAACTTCCTCGTATCCAGCTGTATTCGTTTTGATCCATTTTTCGATTTCGTCCCAAACCACATCATGAACCATATTGTTCAGCAAACGAACGGTTCCAGCTTTAAAAGATCTCGAATTTATCATTTTTCCATCTGAGAATAATGTAAATTCAGTGCTTCCACCTCCCACATCTACAAAAAGATAGGTTTCGTCTGTTTTTAATAAATGATGTAAATCTGTAGAAGCAATAATTGCTGCTTCTTTTTTACCATCGATAATTTCGATTTTAATGTCGGCTTTTTTCTTAATTAAAGCTACGACTTCTTTTGCATTATAGGCTTCACGCATTGCAGAAGTTGCAAATGCCATATAACGCTCTACTTTATGTACTTTCATTAAAAGGTTAAATGCTTTCATAGCATCAACCATTCGGTCTATATTTTCTGGTGAAATTTCTCCAACTGTAAAGGCATCTTGTCCTAAACGAATTGGTACACGAACAAGGGAACTTTTGTTAAACTGTGGTTCTTTCCCATCTTGTTCCACAACGTTGGATATCAGAAGCCTCATGGCATTTGAACCGATATCTATCGCTGCAAACTTCCTTATATTAATCATGCTCACTATATGATTTGAAATTGTTTTATTATTAATTTACTTTTTGAGGAACCTCATCCAGCATTGCTATTTTATTCTGATAATACTTATAGGTCTCAAATTGTGCTCTAAATGGGGCATGATGATTTTTAGGTTTATATTTATTATCTAATTTATACGAATGATATCTCACTTTTACGTTTCCTTTCCAGGCAATGTTAAAATTATCTATCAGTTCTTTTTTAATTTCAAGGTCATAGATCGGACACGTTACTTCAACTCTTCCGTCAAGATTTCTGGTCATGAAATCGGCAGATGAAATGTAAACTTCTGTTAAACCTGCATTTCCAAAAATATAAACTCTTGAATGTTCCAAATAATTATCAACGATGCTTATGGCTTCAATGTTTTCGCTCATTCCCGGAATTCCAGGAATTAAAGAACAAATTCCTCTCACTTGAAGCTGAATTTTCACACCGGCATTACTGGCTTCGTATAATTTATCGATCATTTTAAAATCGGATAAACTATTCATTTTTAATTTAATATGTGTCTTTCTACCCGCTAAGGCATGAAGAATTTCACGATCAATCAGTTTTATAAATTTTGTTCTGGTATAATGCGGCGACACAATTAAATGTTTGTATCTGTGAACTCTATAATTGATGTCAAAAAATTCAAATATTTTTGATGTGTCTTTTAAAATTCCCTGATGGCAGGTAAGAAGCGTAACATCGGTATAAATTTTTGCTGTCGATTCGTTGAAATTTCCAGTTGAAATAAATCCGTAACGTCGGTTTTTATCTTCTTCTGTCCTTTCAATAACACATATTTTACTGTGTACTTTAAGACCTTTCATTCCAAAAATCAGTTCGATACCTTCTGTCTGCATTTGCTCTGCATAGGAAATATTCGAAGCTTCATCAAATCGCGCTTGAAGCTCGATTTGAACCACTACCCTTTTTCCATTCTTAGCAGCATTAATCAGCGAACTGATAATCTGTGAATTTTTTGCTAAACGATATAAAGTAATTTTAATACTTGTAACTTTAGGATCTAAAGCTGCTTCGCGCAAAAACTTTGTCAAATAAGAAAAAGACTGATATGGTGCATGTACCAAATAATCTTTTTTACTGATTTTTTCTAAAATACTTCCTTCTAAACTTAAACCCGGAACCGGAAGCGGCTCGTTTGGCTTATACAATAAATCGTAACGTCCTAAATTTGGAAAGCTCATATAATCACGTCGGTTGTGATATCTTCCTCCTGGAATAATACTATCTGTTTCGACGATTTTCATTTTATCTAGGAAGAAACGCAGCGTATCTTCTTCGATTAAACTATCATAAATAAAACGAACGGGTTCTCCTATTCGGCGGTCTTTTACAGATGTAGCAATTTTTTCGAGCATACTTTTACTCAAATCACTATCAATGTCCAATTGCGCATCACGAGTAATTTTGATCATGTGCGCAGAAACAGTCTTATAATCAAATATATTGAAGATGTTTTTCAGTTTAAAACGAATAACATCATCGATTAGAATTACATATTGTTTTTCGTCTTCTGAAGGAAGAACGACAAACCTGTTTATGTTTTTCGGAATTTCAATTAATGCATATCGAACTTCATCATTTTTCAATTCCAAACGTACTGCCAAATATCCTAAGGTATCTTTTAATACTGGAAAAACAGCCAAATCATTCAGAATGATTGTTACTAATTCTGGACTTAATTTTTGGGTGAAAAAATCTTTTAAAAAGCATTCCTGCTTTGGCGTGATCTGATCTTCGTTGATAATAAAAATGTTTTCAGATTCAAGCTCTGCTTCGATATTTCCTAAAATACGTAAACTTTCAGACTGCTGCTGAATTACGATTTCTGTAATATCTTTAATTAATTGATGGGCAGAAATACCTCCCAAATATTTTTCGCCAGAAATTCCAGAGAGACTCAATCTACGAATGGCTGCATACCGAACTCTAAAGAATTCATCTAAATTGTTTGAAAAAATTCCAACAAAACGCAGTCTGTCTAAAAGTGGAACCGTGTTGTCTGCTGCTTCTTGAAGCACTCTTGCATTAAACGCTAACCAGCTTTTTTCTCTATCGATATATTTCTGTTCGTACACTGTAATTATTTTAAATCTTTGGGGAAAATAGTTTTATGTGTTTTGCCTTTATCGATTGTGTTCCATCTGTCGGTATCAAATTGCAATGAGACAAAGCCAGATGTTGGAACATTTTCTATAAAAACATCCCCAAATTTATTAACAAAATTTGTAATAGCCTCGTTATGTCCGAAAAGAATAACGCTTTCAAAACTATTATCACACGATTTGATAACTTTTTCGAGTTGTTTGTCATCAAAAGTATAAAGGTCATCCTTATAAACGATGCTTTCTATAGGGTAAGAAATGTTTTGTGCAAAGATTAAAGCTGTTTCTGAAGCTCTTGCTGCAGTACTGCTCCAAATTATATAGGTTTTAGGAAGGTAATCTGAGATATTTAATGACACATCATGCGCGTCTAAGATTCCTCTTTTCATTAACGGACGATCGAAATCTTTTAATGGTGCTTCCCAACTTGATTTAGCATGACGTATTAAAATAAGATTTTTCATAAACAATAAATTTAAAAACCTGACTTGCAGACTTATATTTTTAATTAAGTTCTAATTTACAAAAGATATTTTAAACCTTTTCTTTTTTTTATTTGTGTTAACATTATATCCAAATTTTAACAAGAATGAATAGTTTATTAATCGTTAACTTTTAAGTATAACATAAAACGCAGATTTTTCTTTTTTATGTACTTCATCTATAAAATGAGTATTTAGTCGATATTCTTTAAATTTTCAAAATTTTAACTAAATATTTGATTTTTAACAACTTACAATATTTAAAAACGCTCTATTTTCAACAAAAAAGCAAAAAAAATGTATTAAAAATTTGGCTTTTTTGTGTTAAAAAAAATACTTTTTGACGCTGTTTTATATACAAAAAATACATTTCAACGAGTTTTTAGGTTAGTTACAGACAAAAAAAATCAAAAATAAATAGACCCTATAACTTTGATTCTGTTAAAATTTTATAAATACTTCAAAACAAAGTCTTAAGTTATGAGAACTAAATCTACTCTTGAAAAAGCAGTAAAATTTGTTTACAATTGTAAGTTTATTTTTTCGTTCAAAAAGAACATCTTTCAAAAAAACATTTTTTTCGTGCTGTTTTTTTTAACAACAACTTTTTCATTTGCTCAAAGTGAAAATGTGGATTCGTACTTAACCAACTTAGAAAATTCGGGACAGGATTCTAAGCTTAGTGATCTCAAACATCTTCTTTACGATTTACAATCAGCTGTTTATGTTTCTTCTGGAGATATAAATGTTTACGGCGACCAGCCTACTGCTTTGTTCACAGATATTAGTTCGGTTAATAGTCTTAATTCTTCTATTGCTACAAAAAGTGACATCGAAATTGTATCGATTAAAATTGAAAAAACGACAGATTTAAACCAATCCATCGATCTGAATGCTTTCTCCGCTTTCGAAAAATTAAAATACATTTTCATCATTTCAGGAATTGGGACTAATCCTTCTGTTATCAATAATTTGATAAAAAATGATACTTCAAAATATGTTCTTCTGTATAAAATTTCTATAGGCGGATAATTTAAAAAACTACTATTATGAAAAAAATCTACTCTCAATATTTTGCGGTTTTTTATTTCTTTTTGATGCTTATCATTGGTATTACTGAAGCAAATGCGCAGGTTATAAAACCGTTTAAAGAAAGAACATCTTCTTATTCTCCTACCAAAACGATTTATAAAATTAAAGGAGATTTTACGATGATTGGAAACACTAATCTAACTATGCAGAATTACGACGCTGGTGAAACCAACGGACCTTTCCCGATGGTATATGTAGATAAGGATAATAACAATCAAACTGTTAACTCTTCTGCGGCAACTTTGGATTTGCTAAATGACAGCGGAGTTAAATTAACGAACTGCTATAATATTGTTTATGCTGGATTGTACTGGACTGGGAGAGTTTCTGATGCTGCTTACAGCCCAAACTCTTTTAATGTGACTAAAAATGGCGTGACTAAAACTTTAGATAAAAGAAAAATTCTGTTTAAAGGACCTAATGACAGTACTTATGATGAATTTACGGCGACAGATATTTATTTTCCGACAAATGCAGATAACAATATGTTTACTGCTTACGCGGAGGTTACGGATTATGTAAGAACAAACGGAATTGGTGAATATTTTGCGGCCAACATCGCGGCAACTGAAGGTGCTGACGGAGGCGCGATAGGAAAATATGCGGGATGGGGTTTGGTCGTGGTTTATGAAAATTCTAACATGAAAAACAGAGATATTACTGTTTTTGACGGACACGCTTTTGTGCAAAATAATATAACCGCAGAACATAGTTTTCCTGTTTCGGGCTTTAACTCTGTAACATCTGGGCCTGTCGATGTTAAACTTGGAGTTATGGCCGGCGAAGGTGATGTGAACTATGAGGGTGATTACTTTCAGATTCAAAAATTGAATACCAACAATTATTTAAGCTTAAGCCGAACTGGAAATTCTGCCAATAACTTTTTTAATTCTTCTATTAGCACTGGTGGAAACAACCGAAATCCGAATTTGGTTAATAATTCGGGACTTGATATCAGCATGTTTAAACTTCCAAACAGTAACAAAGATATTATTGGAAACAATCAGACGTCTACGACTTTTAAATATGGATCTACGGTTGACACCTATACGATTTTCTCGATCGTAATGGCAATTGATGCTTACGTACCAGAAATTGAAGGTGTTCTTACAGCTACAACTATTAACGGAAGTTCTGCTGGTACTGGTCCTTACACTGTTTTGCCAGGTCAAGAACTTGGTTATAAAATACAAATAAAAAACAGAGGTTCTGAAGCGATTCAAAACAGCAAGATTGTTATTCCAATTCCGTACAATGCCACATTTGTTAGCGGAAGTTTAGCTAAAACAGTGAATTTCACTCCAGCGCCTTCTCCAAATTTGCTTACTTACGAACCTACAATTGGCGCCAACGGATCTATTGTCTGGAACATTGGCACATTACCTTTACCATCTGATCCAAATACTGTTTTGGCGGAGCTGACCTTCCAATTAAAATCTACAGAAAACTGTGCTTTGCTTAAAAACTCAAACTGCAGTAATGTAATTCAAGTAAACGGCTCGTTAAGCGGACAAGGTGTAAATTCGACTGTAACAGTAACCGACAAACCTTTAATTTTAGGTTATACAACCTCTGGAAGTTGTACAGGAACTACTATATCTGCACCGCTTCAAACTACTATAGATTCTTCAAATTATACAAATGTGAATTGTCAGGCTACTTCACCAACTATTTCTTTTACTTTTTGTAATAATGCATCCTCAATTCCAATTACAGATGTAACGGGTTCGTTTCCTTCTGGTTCCACATTTTACAATGCATACCCAGTAGTAGCGGGAACAGCAACCCAATATACGATTAACAACCCTTTCCCTGCGACAGTGGGAACATCAACTTATTATGCAATTCCTCCCGGAGCTGCTGCCGGATGTTACTTTCAATTTACGATAAAAGTTGAAAGCATTACAACAATGCCAACTGTTACAGATCCCGTAAACTATTGTATTAGCGATAATGCGCTTCCTTTAACTGCGGTACCAAGCAAACCCGAGTATACATTATACTATTACCAAACTACCACTTCAACAGGCCAGCAGACATTAACACCTTCTACTGCTGTTGCAGGACAATTTACCTATTATGTTGCAGAAGGAAAAACTAATGCCTGTATTGGTCCTAAAAAAGCAATTGTAGTCAATATAAATTCAAAACCAACAATAACTATAACCAATCCACTTCCTATTTGTGCACCAGCAGCAACAGTAGATTTAACCGCTGCAAATATCACTGCTGGCAGCACATCAGGTTTGACTTATACGTATTGGACTGATGCTGCTGCGACTCTTCCGTATGCCAATTTTAGTACTGCCGTTCCTGGAACTTATTATATCAAAGGAACAAATACTTCTAATTGTTACGATATAAAACCAGTCGTAATTACCAAAAGCACCGTTATAGTTACAGAATTAACTGCTTCGCACGTAGATGTAAAATGTTTTAATGAAGCTACTGGCTCAATTACTGTAAATAATGCTTCTGGAGGGGTTGCTCCATACACTTATTCATGGAAAAAGAACGGTTCTGCCTATGCTGGAACTTCTCAAACTTTAAATAATTTGGGATTTGGAGTTTATGAGGTTACAGCAACTGATGCCAATGGCTGCCAAGGAACAATAACAATTAGTATTTTACAACCCAATGCTCCTTTAGCCCTTGCAGTTTCTTCAAAAACAGATGTTTTATGTTTTGGAGAAAGTACTGGAACTGTAACTGCCGGCACTGTAACAAATGCTGTGGGACCAGTAAATTATTCTTGGAAAAACAGCGCAAATGTTGAAGTAGGAAGTACAGCTTCTGTTTCAAATCTGCCTGCGGGAACTTATACTTTAACGGTAACAGATTCTTGTTCTTCTCAACCTAATTCGGTTACAATCGATCAGCCAATCGCTGCTTTAACTTTGGGAATTTCTTCTAAAACAGATGTTTTATGTTTTGGTGAAAGTACTGNCGGCATAGTAACAAATGCTGTGGGAACAGTAACGTATTCCTGGAAAAACAGTGCAAATGTTGAAGTAGGAACA
>NZ_LMJL01000008.1:697450-697535 GCF_001429295.1 Flavobacterium sp. Root935
TCGGTTACAATCGATCAGCCACTCGCTGCTTTAACTTTGGGAATTTCTTCTAAAACAGATGTTTTATGTTTTGGTGAAAGTACTG
>NZ_LMJL01000008.1:697700-697775 GCF_001429295.1 Flavobacterium sp. Root935
ACTGCTTCTGTATCTAATCTTACAGCGGGAACTTATACTTTAACGGTAACCGATTCTTGTTCTTCTCAATCTAAT
>NZ_LMJL01000008.1:697912-697985 GCF_001429295.1 Flavobacterium sp. Root935
AGGAACAATTACAAATGCTGTGGGAACAGTAACGTATTCCTGGAAAAACAGTGCAAATGTTGAAGTAGGAACA
>NZ_LMJL01000008.1:698016-824629 GCF_001429295.1 Flavobacterium sp. Root935
ACTGTAACAATTTCGCAGCCACAAAATGCATTAAGTGCAGTAAAAACACAAACTGATGTTACTTGTGGAGGCGGTAATAACGGTTTTGCTACCGTAACGGTTTCTGGAGGAACTTCTGGATATACTTATACTTGGAATACAACTCCTGTGCAGACAACTGCCTCGGCAATTGGTCTTGCTGCTGGAAACTACAGCGTTGTTATCACAGATGCAAATGGATGCCAGCTTTCGGAATCATTTACAATTATTGATGGAGATTCTGTTATACCAATTATAAACCCGTTACCACAAACAACTACAATTTATTGTCCAGCGGTGCCTGTTTTTGAACAAGCAATTGCTTCTGATAATACTGGAACTGTTTCGTCATTAACCTACGTTGATACTATTACGCCAGGAAACTGTGCTGGATCGTATATAACTACGAGAACTTGGACAGCAAAAGATGCTTGTGGAAACATTTCGCTTCCTGTTAGCCAAACCATAATGGTACAAGATAATACGGCGCCAACTTGGACAACTCAAGCAGGATCTTTAGATCAAACTATTGAGTGCAGTGATGCAGCAGCTTTAACAGCTGCTCAAACTTTATTTCCCACAGCTTCTGATACTTGTGATGCTGATGTAACCAATATTGTAAAAGTAAGTGGTCAGTTTATAGCTTCTGCAAATTGCGCAAATGCTGGAACTTACACTAATACTTGGACTGTGAAAGATGACTGCGGAAATACTTCGGATACTTTTACGCAATTGATTACTATTCAAGATACAACTGCACCAATATTCACAGGCACTTTTCCTCTGGATATCGAGGTATCTTGTGATGCAGTTCCTGAACCAGCAGAAATGCATGCTTTAGATAATTGCAATGGAGATTTACCAATAGTATTCTCCGAAACAAAATCGGATATTCAAAATGGATGTGCATCTAACTACACTTTAACCCGCACATGGAAAACAAGTGATTGTAGTGGAAACACAGCATCATATACTCAAATTCTTACTGTAAGAGATAAAACAGCTCCGACTGGAACTGCTCCATCGGATGTAAATAATTTAGCCAGTATAGATTTGATTCCTGCTGGAAGTCCATCAGATATAAAAGATGCTGCTGATAATTGCAGTCCAACAGTAAATATAACTGTAGCAGATACCAATACTGAGTGCGATGGAAATGTTTCTATCGTAACGAGAACTTACACTTTAACAGATTGCGCTGGAAATATCACTAAATTGGTTCAGACCTTTAGCGTAAACTGTAAAGTTATAAAAGTCATTGTGGCGAATGATGATACTGCTGGACCAGTTGCCGGTGTAAATCATAGTACTACAAATGTTTTGAATGTGTTTTCAAACGATACTCTTGAAGGTATCTCAGTAACGCCAACCGATGTAATACTAACAACCGTAACACCAAATAATTATCTACAATTAAATCCTAATGGTTCTGTAGATGTATTACCAAATGCGCCGGCAGGAACATTAACATTAGTATATCAAATTTGTGAAGCAGGCCAAACAGATAACTGTGATACTGCAACTGTTACAATTACAATTGAAGCACCAAAAATGACGGTTACTGCAACACCTATTTGTATCAACGACGTTCCTTACATTGATTATGTGGTTACTCCTATAAACTTCACTCCTGTGAACGGATTAACAATTGCTTGGGCAGACAGTAGCAATACTATTATTACAACAATGACCGATTTACCCTTAAATGGTCGTGTATTATGGCCTGGAGCTGTTGTCGACGGAACTGGAAAAGGAATTGACTGGCCGGGATGGATTTTTGAAAATAATAAATGGATTCAAGGTCCTGATGGATTTGAAAAATTACGTCCAGCAGCTAATCTGATAATATCTTTAAATCCAACCGAAACTATTACTGTTAATTATCCACCAGCAGATCCCTATTGTACTGCCAGACCAACATTTACAATTAATGCTAATGACGATAATCCAACACCAATTACAGGACCTGGAGCAGTTACCAATATTGTAAATGTTCTTACTAACGATACATTAAACAATAATGCTGCAAATATTAATGATCTAACATTAACAATTGTAACGCCAGATCCTAAAGGAGTTTTAACATTAAATCCAAACGGATCGGTAGACGTTGCTGCCAATGCACCTGCCGGTACTTACATATTGACTTATCAGATTTGTGAAAAGGCCGATTTCGGAAACTGTGATACAGCTATTGTAACTATCATAATTCTAGATGCTCCTGCTCCGCCTACTCCAGTTGTGGCTAATGATGATAGTTACAACAATATCGGATGTAATACTTTTGGACTTGTCGGCAATGTTTTAAGTAATGATTTCAAAGGGCTAAATCCTGCAACGCTGCAACTAGTAAACTTTACACTTATTAACGAAAATAATACTAAAACAGATCCAAACATTACAATTGACGCTTCTGGAAATGTAACCGTTTCTAGTTTGACACCAGCAGGAACTTACACTTATAGCTATAGAATTTGTGACAAATTGAGTGCTGAGAATTGTGATACTGCAATTGTCACTATTACTGTAGTTCCAAACGGAATTACAGAAATTAAAAGTACAGCTTGTACTGATGATTCAACCCTGATTAACTTAACAACTTTACTCCCAGAAGGCAGTCCGACTACTGGTTCGTGGATTGATAGAAATAATACGAATAGCCTTCAGGGAAGTATATTTAATCCTTTTGGTATAGCGCTTGGTAATTATTCATTTGAGTATATAATAGCAGATGAAAAATGTCCAAGAAGCATTGTTCTAGATATGGAAGTAAACGATGATTGTAAAGTACTAGCCTGTGGCAATGTTTTACCTCATAATGCCTTTTCTCCAAATGGCGACGGAACGAACGATATTTTCAAAATTGACAATATTGAAGATTTAACCTGTTATCCAGAAAATACAGTTGAAATATATAACCGCTGGGGAATTCTAGTTTTTGAAACCAAAAATTATAACAATACAACAAATGCATTTGACGGTAACTCAAGAGGAAGAACAACTGTAAAGCAATCTGACGGACTGCCAACTGGTACTTATTTTTATATTATTAATTATAAGTCTGTCGATGGAAACAACACTATTCAAGATAACAAACTAGACGGGTATTTATATCTATCGAAATAATCCAATTTTGAATAAAACAACTAATTGATTTTTTAAATCATTAGTAACATTAAATAATATATCTACTATGAGAACAAAATTATTTTTCTTCGTCATTCTGTTAGTTACCTATATGGGGCATGCACAACAAGATGCGCAGTTTACTCAATATATGTACAATACCATAAATATCAATCCTGCATATGCTGGTTCTCGTGGTGCACTAAGCATTTTTGCGCTGCATCGTGATCAATGGGTGGGACTTGATGGAGCTCCAAAAACCAATACAATTTCAGTAAATACCCCAATTAATAATAGTAATGTCGGACTTGGAGTGTCTTTGGTAAACGACAAAATTGGTCCAACAAATGAGAATCAATTTTCTGTAGATCTGTCTTATACAGTTCCAACCTCAGAAACTTGGAAACTCTCTTTTGGTATAAAAGGTACAGCCGATATTTTTAATCTTGACGTAACAAAACTAAATCCAGAAACTCAAGGAGATCCGCAATTCCAGAATCTGAACAATGATTTCTCACCCAATATTGGTGCAGGTATTTATTGGCATTCTGATAACGCTTACATCGGATTATCTGTTCCAAATTTTATACAAACCAATCGTTACGACGACAATGATGTTGCCATTTACAAAGACAAAATAAATTACTATTTAATGGGAGGTTATATTTTTGATTTTTCTCAAGAAGTAAAATTCAAACCTGCAGTTTTAACTAAAATGGTCGAAGGCGCACCACTTCAAGTTGATGTGTCTGCTAACTTTTTATTCTTTGAAAAACTCACCTTGGGTGTTGCTTACAGATGGGATGCTGCTGTAAGTGCAATGGCAGGATTTCAACTCACAGACGGACTATATCTTGGTTATGCCTATGATAATGAAACGACCCGATTAAGAAATTACAATTCTGGCTCACATGAAATTTTCCTGCGCTTTGAATTCTTTAAAAACAATGGTAAAATGACAACTCCTCGTTTCTTCTAAAAAAAAAGTATTATGAAAAACTATACACTATATTTCTTCACAATCATAAGTGCTTTTTCATTTAGCAGTTATGCACAGCAGTCAAAAATAAATTCTGGAGACAAAAAATACGATAATTACGCCTACGTTGATGCCATAAAAACTTATGAAAAAGTAGCCAATAAGGGTTATAAATCTGAAGACATGTTTAAAAAATTAGGCAACTCTTATTATTTTAATTCTGATTTTGAAGGTGCCGCAAAATGGTATGGTGAGTTATTTGCCATGAATAGTGTTGTTGAACCAGAGTATTATTATCGATACGCCCAATCTTTAAAGTCTACTGGAGATATTGCTAAGGCAAATAAAATTTTTGATGAATTTAATACTCAATCAAAAAACGATACCAGAGCCAAACTTTATAAGAATGATGTCAATTATCTCGATGAAATTAAAGCAAATTCTGGAAGATATAAAATTGAAGATGCTGGAATAAACAGCAAATATTCAGATTACGGATCTTTTGTTTACAATAATAAAATCTATTTTGCCTCGGCAAGAGATACAGGAAATTTTTCGCAGCGAAAACACAAATGGACAGGAGAATATTTTACGAATATTTACAATGCAGACCTTAATCCTGAAACAGGAAAAGCTGCAAAAGTAAATAAGTTTAAATCTGCTATAAATACAAAATTCCATGAATCTTCTCCAGTTTTTACCAAAGACGGAAAAACAGTTTATTTTACTAGAAATAACTATATCAATGGAAAAAAAGGAAAAGACGATAATAAGATTACGCTAATCAAAATCTATAAAGCTGAATTAGACAGTAATAACAAATGGACCAACATTGCCGAACTTCCTTTTAACAGCGATAACTACAGCGCTGGACATCCAGCTTTAAGTCCAGATGAGAAAACATTATATTTTTCATCAGATATGCCCGGTTCAGTAGGACAATCAGACTTGTATAAAGTGAGCATTAATTCTAATGGCGGATACGGAACTCCTGAGAATCTGGGAAATACAATAAATACAGAAGGAAAAGAGACTTATCCTTTTGTTACAAATGAAAATGAAATCTACTTTTCATCAGACGGACATCCAGGTTTAGGAGGATTAGATATTTTTGTTGCTAATATCGAAGAAAATGGTACAATCACTAATATTCAAAATGTCGGAGGAGACGTGAATTCTCCAAATGATGATTTTGCCTATATCATTGATCCAGTTTCCAGAAGAGGATATTTTAGCTCTAATAAAGACGGTGGACAAGGTTCTGATGATATTTATAAATTCTTAGAAACCAAAAAACTAAAATGCATTCAAGAACTGGAAGGCATAATAACAGATGCCGAAACAGGAGCAATTCTGCCTGGAGCAATAATTACTTTATACGACAATCAAATGGCAGTTAAAAACTCTACTGTTTCTGACGGTTCAGGAAAATATTCTTTTCCTGTAGAATGCGGCAAAACCTATAATGTAAGAGCAGAAAAGCCTGAATACACCACAAAAGAAGTTAATGTTACTATTGCCAAAACAAGCGGTAAAACCACTTTACCAATTGCATTAGAAAAATCAACCTGCAAAGTTACTGTTGGAGATGACCTCGGAAAATGTTTTGGAATTAAAATGATTTATTTCGATTTGAATAAATATAATATAAGAACAGAAGCTGCTTTAGATCTAGAGAAAATATTGGTTGTTTTAAACGATAACCCAACTATGAAACTCGATATTCGTTCGCATACAGATAGTAGAGCAACACATCAGTACAATGAAGTTTTATCTGAAAGAAGAGCAAAATCGACTATAAAATGGCTGATTAAAAATGGTGTAGCTCCAAACCGATTAACCGGCAAAGGATACGGCGAAACACAGCTTGTCAATCAATGTGCTGACGGTGTAAAATGTACCGAAGAAGAACATCAAGCCAATAGAAGAAGTGAATTTATTATTACTGCTTTATAAAAATTGATCATTTCATTTTAAAAAGGCTGTCTGTACAAGACGGCCTTTTTTAATGTAAAAAGTCGTTGCAATTCAAAGAATTACAACGACCTCTAAAAAACCAACCTGTTCAATATTCGATTTAAATCTTAACAAAAATGTTAGTGTAATATTTTTTTCCTGTAGCAGCGTCTGTCGTTACAGATAATCCGAAGTGCGTATAATCACCTTCGATATTCTCTTTGTGACCAGGGCTGTCCAACCAGGCTCTCAAAGCTGCTTCGGGAGTTTTATAGTTGTAGGCAACGTTCTCACCAACTTTTTTAGCTCCCAAAACATCTGTGAGATTTTTAGATCTTTCAGTAAAATCATTATGGTTTACAACATTATTTTCAATCATATATTTATTATGCTCTTCACATTTATAAGATATATGATTAATGCGTTCCAAAGCATTTAAACCAATACTCACACGGTATTCGTTTATTAGCTTCATGGTTTGTATTTCTGTATCGTTGTAAGTATAATTGGCAACAAGCGTTTCAACAGGAGTATTATCCACGCTTCCTTCGGCAGTCTCAGCAGAACATGAGTTCATTGCGATTAGAATCGCAATGAACAACATGATGCGCATAATCTTTTTCATAATCAACAGCATTTAGCGGTTTAAAGTAAATGTTGGGGCAAATCCTTTAAATTTATTTTTGAATAATTATCGTCTGATTTCTGTACCAAACATATTCAATTTACCGTTAAACTACAAAATTAATCGATGAACTACATGTGTTTTTTTCTTTTACCTATAAAAAACTTACAAATTAAGAGGAAAGTCGATCAATCTTCCACGTAAAATCAGATTGACTTGTATAACGTATTCTATCATGGAGTCGGTTAGCTCTTCCCTGCCAGAATTCAACTTGCAGAGGAGTAACTAAATAACCACCCCAATTATCTGGTCGGGGAATTGATTTTCCTTCAAATTCTGATTCTAGTTTTTTCAAGTTTTCTTCCAAGAAAGTTCTGGACGGAATCACTTCACTTTGATTAGAAACAATTGCACCAAGTTTACTTCCTTCTGGGCGGGAATCAAAATAATTATCGGAAATAATTTCAGAAGTCTTTTGTGCAATTCCTTTTATGATTACCTGACGTTCCATTTCCTGCCAGAAAAAAGACAAACAAACATTTGGGTTCGCTTCTATCGCTTTTCCTTTTTCAGAATTATAATTGGTATAAAATATAAATCCTTCTTCAGAGAATTTCTTTAACAAAACAACACGCGATTTTGGAAATCCGTCCAAACCAATTGTCGAAACTGTCATGGCATTTACTTCTCCACTTCCTCCGAAATCTTCTACTTCATGAAACCATCTATTAAATAAATTAATAGGATCTTCAGGAATGTTAGTTTCCAGTAATTCGCTTTTTTCGTAGGATCTTCTATAATTACTTAAATCATTCATGATTTTATATTTTAGATATTAGATTGCAGATTTTAGATTTTTTTGTTTCAGGTTTCAAGTTGTCAGGCTGAGCGATCCCGAAGCTTCGGGAGAAGCCTCTCGTGCTGCAAAAGTCCTTTTCCCGGAGCCTCGGGATCGCTCAGGGTGAAATCCATTGTTCGCGTTGCTAAACTTAGTATCTTAGTACCTCAGCCCCTTAGAATCTTAGATCAAAATTCAAAACTCACCCCATCATCACCCAAAAGTACATTAGGAAAAACGGTTTTAGCTTCTTCTTTAAAACGTTCAATTTCGTCATATCGTGTTGAATAATGACCTAAAACCAAATATTTCACATTGGCTTTTAAAGCAATTCTAGCCGCTTCTTTCGCTGTGGAATGCAATGTTTTTAATGCTAAACGCGCTTCAGATTCTAAAAATGTAGATTCATGATATAAGACATCTGTATCCTTGATAATCGGAATCACATCTTCGTTATAAACTGTGTCCGAACAAAAGGCATAGCTTTTTGGCGGTTCGGGATCAAAACTCAGTTTTTCATTTTCAATTACAGTTCCGTCATCCAGAGTAACATTGCCGCCGTTCTTTATCTTTTGATAATAAGCAATATGAACATCGTAATGCTGAACAGCTTCAACATTCAGCTTGCGCTCAGCTGGTTTTTCTTGAAATAAAAATCCGTTGGTATAAACGCGGTGTTTCAGTGGAATTGTTTTAACGATGACTTTATTATCTTCAAAAATTACTTCACTTTCTTTTGATTCCAATTCATGGAAAAACAGGCTGTAAGTTGTCCACGATTCTGTCAATTTTAATTGAAGCAGAATAAGTTCTTTAATTCCTTTTGGCCCATAAATATGCAGATCGGTTGTTCTTCCTAAAAGGGAAAAAGTCGAAATCGTACCAATCAAGCCATAAAGATGATCTCCATGAAGATGCGAAATAAAAATGTGATTAATCTTTGAGAATTTAATCTTATTTTTTCGAAGCTGAACCTGAGTTCCCTCTCCACAATCAATTAAAAATAATCGGCTTTTAATTTCTAAAACCTGCGAAGTTGGGTTGGTAAGGGTTCTGGGAGTTGCGGCATAACAGCCAAGTATAGTCAACTTCATTTTAAATTGTTGATATTAGATTTTAGATTGATGAAATATTTTAGAATTGATAAAAGCATTTTAGATTTAGTAACAATCTAAAATCTAAAGTCTAAAATCTGAAATCTAAAATCCTAGGTCTCTTTCGATTTCTTCCATTTCGATAATATCGTGCGCTTCTAAAAGAGAAGGAACCACAACCAATTTATCTGAAATAGCATTAAAATCAAGATCAGAAGCAACAATTACGAAAGATTTTTTTGCTTTTTTGTGAGCTTTAGAAAGCGGTAAAAAAGCTTTTAAATCATTTTCTGACAGCTTAGAATCTGATGATAAATCGATTATAATATTTTGTTTTTCAAAGGTTTTAAACTGCTGCGTAACTTTTTCAAGGAAAGAATTTACATCTCCTTGTGTATCTTTAATAGTAACGGTATGTCCTTTTTGATCTACTTTCATTTTTTAATTTGTGGGGCTTATATAAAAATTGATTTTCTAAGAGCTAAGGTACGAAGTTTTTTTATTTTTTTGTTTCAAGTTTTAGGTTCCAGATTTCAAGTTTGTCAGGCTGAGCGATCCCGAGGCTTCGGCAGAAGCCAAGTTTAGTATTAAAAAAGCACTCTCCCGAAGCCTCGGGATTGCTCAGTGGACATTCTTTCAAAACTGAAAAACGCGATCAAAAAACTGTTACTGAGACTGAAAACTGCGACTAAAAGCTACTGAATCTTAGAAGCCAGTAAATAAATAACCGCCATTCTAATCGCAACACCATTTTCTACCTGATTTAAGATAACAGAATGATCAGAATCTGCAACTTCAGATGTAATCTCCACTCCTCTGTTAATTGGTCCTGGGTGCATGATTACGATTTCTTTTCCAAGAGAATCCAAAAGCGGTTTATCAACTCCATACTGTTGCGCGTATTCGCGTGTTGATGGAAAGAAATTTACATCCATACGTTCATTTTGTACACGAAGCATGTTGGCAACATCGCACCATTCTAATGCTTTTCTTAAATTTGGTTCAACTGTAACACCAAGAGATTCAATATATCTCGGAATCAGCGTTTTTGGTCCGCATACTTTTACTTCTGCGCCCTGCATTTGCAAAGCGTAAATGTTTGATAAGGCAACTCTTGAATGCAGGATATCTCCAACGATAACTACTTTTTTTCCGGCAACATCACCCAGCTTTTCTCTAATAGAATAACTGTCTAATAAAGCCTGCGTTGGATGTTCGTGCGCACCGTCTCCAGCGTTTACAATACTGGCTTTGACATTTTTAGATAAAAAATAAGCCGCTCCGGGATTGGAGTGGCGCATTACAACCATGTCAACTTTCATCGAAAGGATATTATTTACAGTATCAATCAGAGTTTCTCCTTTTTTAACCGATGACTGAGCTGCAGAAAAACTGATAACATCTGCAGAAAGACGTTTCTGCGCTAATTCAAAGGAAAGTTTGGTTCTGGTACTGTTTTCGAAGAAAATATTGGCAATGGTAATATCTCGTAATGAAGGAACTTTTTTAATTGGTCGGTTAATGACTTCTTTAAAATGATCTGCCGTTTCAAAAATCAGGTTAATATCATTCTCGTTGATATATTTTATTCCTAATAAATGATTTACGCTTAATTCTTTCATTTTTATTGTTTATTTGTTTATTCTTTGAATTGTTTAATCGTTTTTTTTCAAATCGTTTAATCGGTCTTTCTGCCGATTAAACAATTAACCGGTTAACCGATTAAACTAATTCGTTACTAAGTGAACAACATCTTCACCATCATTTTCTTTCCAGCTCACTTTTACTTTTTCGCCATTAATAGCATCTACCTGACGGCCTCTATAATCGGGTTGAATTGGTAAATTACGGCTGAAGCGTCTGTCTATTAAAACTAATAATTCAATTTCTGATGGTCTTCCAAAAGATTGAATCGCGGTTAATGCAGAACGAATGCTTCTTCCCGTAAACAATACATCATCAATAAAAATGACTTTTTTGTCTTCGACTATAAAATTGATTTGCGTTTTATTGGCTTCAAGTGGTTTATCAGTACGACGGAAATCATCTCTAAAAAAAGTGATGTCTAGATATCCCAAAGAAATTTCAGGAACCTTGTATTCGTCTTCTAATATTTGTTTTAAACGTTCAGCTAAAAAAACACCTCTTGGCTGAATTCCCACTAAAATAGTATCGGAGAAATCAAGATGTTTTTCGATTAACTGACAAGCCAAACGATGGAGTATGATAGTAACTTCTTTTGAATTAAGTAATACTTTTTGGCTCATAAGTAATTGTAATGTTTGGTTTGCAAATATACGGAATCTGATTTTATTTGTTGGGGAAATCTAAAGACAAATATTATTTTTTGAAATTACGTTTGTCAAAACTTTCAATAATTGAATCTAATACTTCTTTTATTTTTTAGCTATATTAAAATCCACTCCTATAATACTAATCGAGCCGATGACGCTTTTTTTGAAAAATTAAGATTTCCATGATTTTTCTTATATTTGATAAACACTGAAATATTAAACATCATGAGAAAAATAATCGTCATATCAATGATTACAATCGATGGCGTAATGCAGGCACCGGGCGCACCTGAAGAAGACACATCAGGAGGTTTTGAATACGGAGGCTGGGTTGCTCCATTTGGTGATGAAGAATACGGAAAAGTTACGCAGAAACAAATGGCTCCTACGGACATTCTCTTGGGCAGAAAAACATTTGATATTTTCGAGGATTATTGGCCAAAACACGCAGAAGGCTGGCCGGGAATTAACGAAGTTACCAAATACGTTTTATCTTCTACCAGAAAAAACTCTGATTGGGAAAACTCAGAATTCTTTTCAACTATTGATGACATTAAGAAACTTAAAAATAGTGAAGGTGATGATATTAAAGTTTGGGGAAGCGCAACACTAGTACAGCTTTTGCTTCAACATGATTTAGTTGATGAATTGGCTCTAAAAATTCATCCCATAATTTTAGGCAAAGGAAAAAAATTATTTAATGAAAGTTCAACTCCGGCAGGATTTAAATTAGTCGAAAGTACAGTTACGCCAAGTGGGGTAATTGCTGTAAGCTATAAGCGAGCTGGCGAAGTTAAAACAGGAACTATTGGAGAATAAAAGATATTGATAATCTTAGCTCTAAAGAAAAACAAATACAATCTTTTTTGGAAAGAATACCAATTATTGGTGTTTTTGATAAAATTGTAGTTATGCCAAAGAATACATCAATACTATTAGGGGATTATTTTGATAACTTTATAAGTTCACAAATTAAAACTGGACGATTCTCATCTGCCAGCGAAGTTGTTCGTGCAGCATTGAGAATGTTTGAAGAAGAAGAAACAAAAAAACTGACTTAATTAAGGAATTAAAAAAAGGAGAGAAATCTGATTTTGTAAAAGATTTTGATCGTCTTTCTTTTTTAAACAATCTCGATAAAAAATATTCAGATAATGAATTTTAAGATTAGTAACGAAACATCTTATGATTTAGAAAAATTCTGGAAATGATGTAAATCATATTAGAAAAGTTTATTTTAGAAGTAAAGTAAAATCACATTTAATATTCTATAAGATCAACATAAAAGAAAACCAGTTATAAATCATTCGAATTTTACATCAAATGATGAATATCGAGAGGCATTTAAGGAAATAATCTGAATCCAAATCCTAAAACTTTTTCCAAAAATTGTATAAAACATTTTCCTGAATGTTGAAGTAATTTTATTTATGAATTTAAAAACTCAACATCATGCAAAATAAAATACTAAGATTGTTAATGGTATTCGTTATACTATTTTCATTTACAAGCTGCGAACTAGTAGGAGACATTTTTAAAGCCGGAATGGGATTCGGGATATTTATCGTAATTTTTATTGTTGCGATTATAATCTGGATTTTCGCAAAAATGTTCGGACGTAAATAGACACAAATAAAAAATTAAAAAATCCCAAATTCCAAATTAAAAGCTTGGAGTTTGGGATTTTTTTATGAGTGTAGAATAAAGTCAATCTTTGCGGAGCTTCTCGTGAAGATTTCTCCCTTCGGTCGAAATGACAAAAATGGGCAAATTAACTTTGTAATTTATCTTTTATCAAAGCTCCCAAAGTCAAAAATTGGAATTTGGGATTTTCATGATTGGAATTTAAAAACTAAAGATTGTACATCTTCTTTCTTTGTTCCTGAATTTTTTCATCATCAAGATATTCATCAAATGTCATGTAACGATCGATAACTCCGTTTGGTGTCAACTCTACGATTCTGTTACCAACAGTCTGTGCAAACTCGTGGTCATGAGTGGTGAAAATTACAGAACCTTTAAAGTTTTTCAACGAATTATTAAAAGCTGTAATAGATTCCAAATCTAAGTGATTTGTTGGCTCGTCCAGCATTAAAACGTTAGCACGCTCCATCATCATTCTAGAAAGCATACAACGAACTTTTTCTCCTCCAGATAAAACTCTAGACGTTTTTAGAGCTTCTTCTCCAGAGAAAATCATTTTTCCTAAGAAACCTCTAATAAATACCTCATCACGCTCTTCCTCTGTTTTGGCATATTGGCGTAACCAATCTACTAAAGTCAAATCGTTTTCAAAGAACTTATGGTTTTCAGCTGGTAGATACGCTTGGTTGGTTGTAATTCCCCAGTCAAAAGTTCCAGAATCTGCTTTTTGTTCACCGTTTAAGATTTCGTAGAAAGCTGTTGTAGCACGTGAATCTTTAGAGAAAAGAACGATTTTATCGCCTTTTGCCATATTCAAATGAACATCTTTAAATAAAACTTCCCCATCCACAGATGCAGATAAATGTTCTACATTTAAAATCTGATCTCCAGCCTCACGATCCTGATCGAAAATAATGGCAGGATAACGACGGCTTGATGGTTTGATTTCAGAAATGTTCAATTTAGAAATCATTTTTTTACGAGAAGTTGCTTGTTTAGATTTCGCAACGTTTGCACTAAAACGACGAATAAATTCTTCCAACTCTTGTTTCTTCTCTTCTGCTTTTTTGTTCTGCTGTGC
This sequence comes from Flavobacterium sp. Root935, assembly GCF_001429295.1. Taxonomy (GTDB): domain Bacteria; phylum Bacteroidota; class Bacteroidia; order Flavobacteriales; family Flavobacteriaceae; genus Flavobacterium. Next base: position 711,672 of record NZ_LMJL01000008.1, read on the forward strand.
ACGTTGTTTTGCCGCTAATTGGCTAGATTCGTACCAGAACGTATAGTTACCTGAGTAGTGATTAATTTTTCCGAAATCAATATCAGAAATATGTGTACAAACCGCATCTAAAAAGTGACGGTCGTGAGATACAACGATTACAGTGTTTTCGTAGTTTGCCAAGAAGTTTTCTAACCAAGCGATTGTCTCGAAATCCAAATCGTTGGTAGGCTCATCCATTATAAGCAAATCGGGATTTCCGAAAAGCGCCTGCGCCAAAAGCACACGAACTTTCATTTTTCCTTCCATATCGCCCATTAAAGTATAATGATCTGCTTCTGTGATACCTAAGTTAGACAACATCGCAGCTGCATCAGAATCTGCGTTCCATCCGTTCATTTCTTCAAACTGAACCTGAAGCTCCCCTATTCTGTCTGCATTGGCATCGTTATAATCTAAATAAAGTTCATCCATTTCTTTTTTAACAGCATACAAAACTTTATTCCCCATTAAAACGGTTTCCAAAACAGTATGTTCGTCGAACATGTTGTGATTTTGGTTTAAAACCGACATACGTTTTCCCGGCTCTAAATGAATGTGCCCAGAAGTCGGATCGATATCACCCGAAATAACTTTTAAGAAAGTTGATTTTCCAGCACCATTGGCTCCAATAACGCCGTAAATATTTCCGTGAGTGAAAGTGGTATTTACTTCGTCAAACAAAATTCGTTTGCCAAATTGAACTGATAAATTATTGACTGTTAACATGAATGTCTTTTTAATTAATTTGGTGCAAAAGTAGTGAAAAAGGTTCTAAGATGCAAAGATGCTAAGGTGCTAAGGTTTTTATTTTAACCATATAAGTAATATAAGTTCATTTAAAACTAAACTTAAAATTTAAATGCACTTAAGATTGCAATTTAAAACTTCATCAAACCAAACTTATAATCCCTTATATGAACTTATATGGTTTAAAAAATTTACAATTTACTTTCTTTAGCTAAAGCCACTTCTAAACTTTCAAAATTCGGAAGGACTTTAGAAATTAAACCTTCTTTATTAAGAATAAAATGTGTTGGAAATGAATTCAACTGCAAAGATTCATTCATATATTCTTTCATATCTGGAATTACCGAATATGACAATGGTTTTCTAGCCAAAAATGTTTTTAATTGTTCTGGTGAATCTTCCGCTAAACTCATAAAAACAATATCTTTTCGATCTTTATATTCTTCAACCAATTTATTGACTTGCGGAAATTCTTTTATACAAGGTGTACAATGAATGTACCAGCATTTTATCACGATAATTTTTCCTTTCATGGATTCGTTGGTCACCAAATTTCCATTTAAATCCTTAAAAGAGAATTTTGGAAAAGCTGTTCCTTCCATTTTGTAGTTTTTGTAAGCGTCAAAACCAATTTGGTTAATTGTTGCTTTGATGCTTGTATCTGTCTTTGCCAGAATTTTGAACAACTTATAATAGTATGTAGAGTTATCTGATTTTAACCGAATTGGGATAAAATTTTCATTTGCTAATTGATCCAAAAAAGCCTCTTTTGAAATTTCTTTAGAAGAAGAATCAAGAGCTGTAAAATCTCGCGAAAGCATTATTTTTTTATTCTGATAAACCGACCATTCCGTATAATTTTTCTGAATTTGAATGGGATCAACTTCAGGATTTCCGAATTTATTTTGGGCCGAACAGAAATTAAGAATTAAAAGAAAAGTATTTATGTAAATGAATTTATGCATGAGTTTTAATCAGATATAATGAGTTTCAAAAGTACTTAAAAATCTATGGAGTTTTTTAGAACAAAACTTTTACTTTTTTACAACTACAAATGACAGCTTGGCTAATTTTGACAATTTCACTGTGTAAAAAATAAAATTAAACAGATTGTCATTCTTTTTTGAAAGTTTATTTAAATGTTAATGCGATTTCCTTATATTCGCAAAAAATTCTGACTAAAAATGACGTTTCCTTTTCAATTTGAAATTTTTGAAAAAACTTTTTACTGGCATTTTATATTTGAAACGTTAGCTTTTTTTGTTGGAATAAGAATCTATTATTTTTTAAAAAAGAGAACTCAAGATTCAATATCAGACACCAATCGTTTAGTTATTATGATCGGAGCAATGATTGGAGCGTTGATCGGATCGCGATTTATTGCTTTATTAGAAAATCCATCTCAAATAACCCATCAAACTTTTTTAACCTTATATCAAAATAAAACGGTTGCAGGCGGGTTTCTAGGAGGATTATTTGGTGTCGAGCTTATAAAAAAAGCGATTGGAGAAAAATCTTCGTCGGGAGATTTATACGTAATTCCAATAATAACTGCTTTGTTTATTGGACGTATTGGATGTTTTTCTATGGGAATGGCAGAACCTACTTACGGCATAGAAACGAACTTTTTTACAGGAATTAATTTAGGTGACGGTTTAAAAAGACATCCTATTGCATTATATGAAATGTTTTTCATGATTCTGCTTTTCATCTTTTTTCAAAGTATAAAAAATAAAGCTCTGCTGAATGGTGACCGTTTTAAAATCTTTATGATTTTATATTTTCTGTTTCGTTTTTTAATTGAATTTTTAAAACCATACGAGCCTTTGCTACTTAATTTGAGCAGTATACAATGGAGCTCTATCTTAATTTTTGTTTACTATTGGAAATTTCTTTACAGGGAATTTCCTTTAGCTATAAATAAAAAACGTACTTTATAACATAAAAATATTTTAATGAAAACTCGCGACTATATATTTTACGATTACACCAAGAGTCTATGTCATAAATGTCTGGCACTTGTAGATACAAAAATTGTATTTCAGGACGATAAAGTTTGGATGCTCAAACATTGTAAAACACATGGTGAATCAAAGTCGATGATTGCGGATGATGTAAATTATTATAAACAATTACGTAATTACAACAAGCAGTCTGAAATGCCCTTAAAATTCAATACAAAAGTGCATTACGGATGCCCTTACGACTGCGGATTATGTACAGATCATGAACAGCATTCTTGTCTGACAATTGTAGAAGTTACAGACCGATGTAATTTAGCATGTCCTACTTGCTATGCAAACTCAGCTCCAAACTATGGAAGACACCGGACTTTAGAAGAAATAGAAAAAATGTTTGATGCTGTTGTGGCTAATGAAGGAGAACCCGATGTTGTTCAGATTTCTGGAGGAGAACCAACAGTACATCCAGAATTTTTTAAAATTTTAGATATAGCCAAAAGCAAACCAATCAAGCATTTAATGCTTAATACAAATGGTATTCGAATTGCAAAAGACATCAAATTTGTAGAAACATTGGCTACGTATATGCCTGACTTTGAAATTTATTTGCAGTTTGACAGTTTTAAACCAGAAGTATTAGAAAAATTACGAGGCGAAGACCTAACAGAAGTACGCAAAAAAGCAATAGAAAATTTAAATCAGTTTAATATCTCAACCACACTAGTAATCACACTGCAAAAAGGAGAAAATGACGATGAGATTGGAAAAATAATTGAGTATGCATTACAACAGAAATGTGTTCGTGGTGTCACTTTTCAACCTACACAGGTTGCAGGCAGAAATGACAACTATGATGATATTTCGGGAAGAATAACCTTGACAGAAGTACGAAGAAAAATTTACGAGCAATATCCACTTTTTACACCTCAGGATCTCATTCCTGTTCCTTGTAATCCAGACGCTTTGTGTATGGCATATGCTCTTAAAATAGATGGCGAAGTTTTTCCAATGACTCATTTAATAAACCCAGAAGATTTGTTAAACAACTCAAAAAATACAATTGTTTTTGAGCATGATGAAAAACTAAAAACACATATGCTTAACTTATTTAGTACTGGTATTTCTGTGGATTGTGCAGAAGGAGAATTTAATGAATTGATGTGCTGTCTGCCAAGAGTTCAGTCAGATACCTTGAATTATAGTAATTTATTTCGAATTTTAATTATGAATTTTATGGATGCCCATGATTTTGATGTAAGAGCTGTAAAAAAATCATGTGTTCACATTGTAAGCGATAAAATGAAAATTATTCCATTCGAAACCATGAATTTATTTTACAGGGATAATAAAATTGAAAAAATCCGACAAGAATTAACTGTCTAGTTGTTTAAATTAGTCTGAAATATGGAAGCATTAATACTTATTGGCGTTATTTTTACAGCAATGTTCTTGATTGGTCTAATTGGTTTAATTTTTAGAAAAGAAGACAAAAAATTTTATTTAACCCTAATGTTAATTCCTATTGTCATTACCGTAATTGGATTTGGAACATGTGCATTAATAATAAGCGGTCTGTAACTTTATAATTTAACTCACCTAGAAAAAGATCTAAATATGGGAGATTTTTTAGCTTCAGCAGGATGTCTAGCTGCCTTAGCAAGTGTACTTGCTTTTTTTATCGGATTATTCCGTTTGATATTTATATCAGATGACAAAAATACATCATTAAAAATAATCTTGTATTCTGTGATTGGTTTTGTAATTGGCTTTGGTACATGTGCTGCAAATTTTTCATTGGGAGGAATGCACTAAAAAAAACCTGGCAATAAAAATTGCCAGGTTCATAATGCGCTAGTTGAGGCAAAAACCAAATAACAAATTACCTCAATTCACAGCATTTAAGAAATAAAAATTAGGTTAAAAAATAAATAACCAAACTCAATTTTAACCGTCCCAATTTTCTTATTTCTAAATTTTCAATCATTTATATTAGTTTAGAAAGTTCATTACTTTCAATGACTTTTTGTGACCTGATTTATCTGTTACTATTACAACAAAAATTTGTTTACTAGCAAAACTCGGGCTATTAAGTAGTACCTCTTTGTTGTTTTGAATATTTCTATGACTTGTAACAGTTTGCCCTATTGTATTAAATACGTCAACTTGAGTAATATCTCCTGTTTCATTCGCTACTGATAAGGTATTGTTTTTAAAATAAGCTACTGTCGCATTACTTTCAGCCGAAATATCGTCCACCGCTAATGTTTTTGCTGTAGCTTGTGACGCAAAATAAGCTGCGTATGCTTTAGATAATTCAGATGAATTACCGCAAGAAGATGCATCCCAGTTTACAGACCAAGTCATTAAACCTCTTAAAGAAGGATATGGCCCGCCTGGCTGCAGAGTGTATGTTCTTCCTGAAAAAGTAGTTCCGTTTCTTAAATAATCCATAGCATTAATTCCTTCTGTAGGAGTTAAGTAACCGCTGCCTGCTGCGCTCGGACAAGCTGGTAATGCAATAAGAACTTTTGAGGCTGGTAAACCATCAAAATGCATTCCTGTTGAAGCAATGTTGTACCCTTTTATTATCATGTCAGTTAAGGCTGTTACCATGTTAGCTTTCTTAGCTGTACCATAATACTGACCATCTAATCCATTTTCTCCTCCTGTATTATACAATTGTACCGCTAACAAATCCAGTTCATTACGTAAGTTTTGAATGATTGGCAAGAAAGAACCAAAAGTATCTGTATAAGTCGTATATCCTCCTTGTACATATTGTGTTTCTGGAGCTGCGGTTAATAAAAATCCAGGGCCATAGTATGCTTTTAATTCTTTAAAAGCATCTACTACGTTTTTCAATCTTGGATAAGCAGAAATACCCGCATACGAAATATCTCTTAAATTTCCTGCACTAAAATTCATCGATCCGCCTTCAAAATCAATATCAACTCCATCAAATTGATACTCGTCGATAATTGCTTTTAGACCATTAACAAAAATATTTTTTTGAGTTACATTGTCCAAAACAACATGTCCATTTTGACCTCCAATAGAAACAATAACAGGAACTCCGCTGTCTCTTAAGGATTTTATATCGTTTTTCAACAATTGCTTATTGAAAACGCCATTAGTCAAATATCTAGTGTCATTTGTAGTTAATACTGGTGTATAACCATCGCGATTCACTGTTTCTACGAAAGAATAATCCACTACATTAAACTTACTTCCCACCATTTGAGAGAAATATAAAAATGGAGCTGAAGTATTTTCCCAAGAATGTGCGTATCCTAAAATAACTTTAGATGGAAGCGGAATGAATCTATTCGTGCTTACTGGAGCAATTTTAATGGTATTATTGAATGTAGTTACAGCAGCTTTGTTATCGGTTGCTTTAATTACGATTGGATAATCCTGATAAGCAGTTGGTGTAAAATTATACGTATAAGTATTATTTGTACCTGCTGTCATGTTAAACGTGCCACCATTTATTGTAATCGTAACACCAGAAACTGATCCGTCACTATCGACAGCTGTAACTGAAATTGGCACAACTTGAAAAGAACTTTGGTTTACAGTTGTGTTCGATGGTGAATTCCAAGTAATGACAGGCACTGCATTTGGACAGTTTGCACCTGAACAAGTCAATGTAAAACTATATGTTTTTGAATCTGTTGTTCCGTTTGATGCCGTAGCCGTAACCGTTAATGTATGAGAAAGCGAAAACTGATTTGCAGCTGGTGTCCAAACCGCTGTATAAGTCCCTGAAGAATTAGTAGCGCTTAAGGTTTGTCCGTCTAAACTAAATACAACAGACGATATTGTAGTGGAATCAGCAGCGCTTAATCCAACACTTGCAACAAAATTAATTGATGATCCTAAATTTATAGCAATCGCCGAAGCTGTTGGTGCTGTAATAGCAACCACAGGCTTAGTCGTAACTACCGCTTGTGTATTGAAATTATAAACTGTCGGCGTTGTCGGAACAGCAAAGTTTGCCAGATTATTTGGAAAATAAGCTACTTCTCCATTTTGCCATGAATTTAATTTCAAACTTAAAACCTGTGTATAACCGGCTACAACTGAATTATCAAAAGTATAATTTCCTGATGCATCTGTTGTTGCTAAAACACTTTTCCAGTTATGAGTATTATCTGTCCATGGTAAAACCAATTCAACTTTAGCATTTGCTACTGGTGTTGAACCATTTTTCACAGTTCCGCTAATTAAATTTGCAGCCATTGCTAACGCTGCTTTAGCTGTTGAACTGGTATTGAAATTATAAACCGTTGGATTGGCAGGAATAGGGAAGTTTGCTAGATTATTTGGAAAATAATTTACTTCTCCGTTTTCCCAAGTATTTAATTTTAAACTTGTAACTGTTGTATAACCTGCTACAACTGAATTATCAAAACTGTATTTTCCTTGCGCATCGGTTACAGCAATAACGCTTTTCCAGTTGTGTGTGCTGTCTGTCCAAGGTAAAACCAATTCTACTTTAGCACCAGCAACTGGAGTTGTTCCATTTTTAACTGTTCCGCTAATTTTGTTCGTTCCAACTACCACTACATCTTGAGAGAAGTTTAATGTTTTGTTGGCATTCAAATTAGAATAAACTGTCGAAGCCGGCGTATACGTTTGACCTGTTAAGGCTGCGGTTACTGTATAATTTCCGCCTGACGGTAAGCTAAGTGAATAAGTACCGCTTGCATTTGTAACAGCAGCATAACTTCCTCCTGTAAAAGAAGCTGTAACAGTTACTCCTGAAACGGGAGTTGTATTGTTTAAAACAGTTCCGCTTACTGTATAATTAACAACTGCTGCACCTTGTGTAAAATTCAACGTTTTGTTTGCGTCGATAGCATTATAAACTGTTGAAGCCGGAGCATATGAGAATCCAGTTTTTGCAGCTGTAACTGTAAAGTTAAGTCCTGCTGTTAAACCTGCGATGCTGTAAACGCCGCTTGCATTTGAAACTGCTGTTAATGTTGTACTTCCTGAAACTGCAGAAACAGTTACGCCAGAAACTGGAGTTGTTCCATTTAAAACTGTTCCACTAACTGTATAAGTTGGCTGAGTTCCATTAATAACTACTGCAGTTTGATTAACTGTAACGTTTGTTAAAGTTACAGGAGTAAAACTATAAGTCGCTTTTAAAGCTGTTAATGTATAGTTTTGTCCCGAAGTTAGATTGTTGAATGTAAAATTTCCTCCTGTAGAAATCACAGTTTGAATAACAGTATTACTTGCATTACGCAATTCAACCGTAACATCTGGAATTAATGCTGATCCGTTTTTTACAGAACCAGAGATACTTACTGTTCCAGCAACAATGCTTCCGAAAGAAGTATCAACCTGTGTTAATAAGGAATTTGGAACTGAACCTCTGGTATCCTGAGATAATTCCCAAACCATACCTCCAGCTAAATTTCTTGATTTTATATATTGTACTTTTAAATCCATTGACTGCTTATCTTCATAAGAGATAAACTGTTTTAGAGTCGAATTGTACAAATAAGGAACTTTGGTTGTATTATCAAAGTAACGTACCCATCCTGCTGAAGCCGCAGCTGGAGTAACTAACATGGTATTTGGATCTAAATAAGGATGAGAATTTGTAACTGGATTTCCAACTAAATCGCAGATTTCAATACTTCCTGATTTTTCACACGCTGCAGGACCATCCCATGTACCTGTTGGATTTTGCGGATTGGTACATCCGGCAACAATATCTCTTGGTGCAGAAACGAATAATCCAGGTAAATTTGGATTGGTTCCGTTATTTGCCACATGGTCAAATTTCTTTCCGTAGAAAGGAAGCCCCATGATTAATTTATTTGCAGGAAAACCAACTACGTTTAAATATTGATTTGTTAGTTCATCTAATGATTCTGACTGTGTTGCGCCATAAAGCGGATCGTTTGTGTTTCCACTTGAATATAAAGGTGCGTTGTAGCATGTTTTGTCATACCAGTTCCCGCCAAAATCATATCCAAAATAAGTTATATAATCGCAATACGTCGAAATATCTTCTGTCATTCCGTATTGTGATCTGTTTGTTGGTCCTAAATATTGCTGTGCTACTTTTCTAACGTTGTTTCCAGCAGCAATTGTAATTAATTTATTTGGCATTGCCTGACGCATCGCTTTTAATAAGTATACCAAGTTTTTGTTGTCATCAGGACTGTATTTTTGCGGAGGAATTGGAGCTCCGTTAATCACTTCTGTACCATCAGTTCCTCCAGAAAGAGGATATTCCCAATCAATGTCAAAACCATCAATAAAAGGATAGGTAACAATAAAGTTTGCCATATCTGCAGCCAAAGCAGCTCTAGCCACTGGGCTTGCTGCAATTGGAGAAAGATCCTGACCTTTCGTCCAACCTCCTACAGAAATTAAAACTTTTAAATGAGGATACTTTTGTTTGAGTTTCATTAGGTCATAAAAATTACCTTTAACAGGAGCATCCCACGGAATTCCACCTTCCATATGCTCAAAATCAGCATAGGTATCCAAGCATTGTAATTTTGTATTCTCAGGATGGGCAGGATCATAACTTGTGCCATAAAAAGAATAATTCAAATGCGTCAATTTACTTCCATCAATTTTGGGAATATTAAAATCCCTAGCATAGATAGACCATTGTGCATAATATCCCACTACTTTTTTTCCGTGAGCTGGTTGTGCCAACGCGAGCATGGGAAACAGTAACAAAAAGAGCAATCTGTAATAATGTTTCATAGTTAATAAATATTTGATTAATAGAAAATAAATAATTGGGCCGCAGATCTCAAAAGCATCTGGGTTTCGCTCAACTGCAGGTTGGAAGGCTGCTGTCGACTGGGAAATAAACTCAAATTACATTCTATAGATAAATATTACTATTACCGATTTTTATAATCAATAGCAAATAGTAGTGATTGATATTTATTTATAATTTTTAAAAAATTAATATTAAATACAAATGATAAATTTGGGACGACTCATCAATCTATACTCTTTCTTTTTGTCATGTTTTTTTATTCTTTCTATTTGGTTTTTTAAAGGTTAATACTCTATTATTGGTTATTTTTTATACTTACTTATGACTTGAATTCATTTTAAAATTCTAATTTGTAATTACCTCTGCCAAATAATTATGGCAGAGATAATCACCACTCTTAAAAAAACATTAGCAGCTTTAAAAACGTACTAAATACTAATTCAAATCCAACTTTAAATTAATTTCTTCAAACTCTCATAAACAGATAATTCTACATCTGCATGATCTTTTGTGTTGCATTGTTCTATTAAACCTTTTAAATCTGCTGTCTTTAATGTCGATTTATTATCTAAAACCAATAATAATTCTTGTGACGCATCATTTAATTTTTTTGACAAAGGCAGTAATGGCTGTACTAATGGAGCATTTGCACTTAGTTTTGTCAGCTCCTGATGTACTGCAATCCATTTTGTAAAATAGGCTGCTACTTTAGCTTTATTATCTGCCGATTTATTTGCTAAATATTGATTTACAGCCGCGTTAAATCCTAAAGCATCTTTGGCATCTGGTCCACATGCATCTGCAAATAAGGTAAATGGAGAATACATTTGATATTCCGTTCCGCCTTTGTTACGTGTATATCCTTTTAGCGGTTCAGTAACATTTGAAAATTCTTCAAGCGCTTTAATATCTTGATTATTGGCAATATTTCTTAAAATCACATCTTTATTTCGAATATGTGTAAGCCCTAATTCTTCCAATCTGAAAGAAACCGATTCTAAACGTTTACGCATATTCTCTACATCGGCAACATCTTCTGCGGACCAAAGTCTTTCTGCAATTGCAGCTGTTCTTGGCCAAAGTCTAGAGTCTATTGTTGTAGAGGTTACTAATTCTGTCCACATTGTTGCTTCTCCGCCAAGGATTCTAGCCTTTTCTTCTGCGGTTAAATTCGCTCCTTTTGGCATCGGATCATTTAAATAATGACTTGCAATTGGATACATCAAATCGATATAATACCCATTTGATAAAACTGTTTTATAACCTTTTTTTACAGCGTCTACCAAAGACTGGCCGGCCGCCATTCCTTCGTTTGGACCTCTCCATGAATGTACAATAGCTTCTTTAGATAAATCTTTGGTTAAAATTTCTTCCCATCCCATTAACTGTTTTCCATGTTTCTTTAACATTGGAGCCAGCTGCATCGTGAAATAGGTTTGTAACTCGTGATTGGTTTTTAAGTTGTGTTTCTTTTTAAATTCTTGAATTTTAGGGTTTGCATCCCAATCTTTTCCTTCGTTTTCATCTCCTCCAATGTGGAAATAAGCCCCTGGAAATAACGGACAAACCTCATCAAAAACTTCACTTAAAAGTTGGTATGTTTTAGGATTTGAAGGATCTAATGTCGGCGAAAAAATACCAGCATTTCTTTCAATTCCATAGGTAGCGATTGCTGTACCTTGAATATTTTTTTCGGATGTTCCTCCTGTCAAAGTAATTACTTTACTTCCTATTTCTGGATAAGCTGTTAAAATTGCTGATCCGTGACCTGGGACATCTATTTCTGGAACTATTAAAATACCACGCTCATCTGCGTATTTTACGATATTTTTAATTTCCTCTTGTGTGTAATAAAGTCCATCCGAAGCTAATTCGGTAAACTTTGGGTGTTTTTTCATTTCGATTCTCCAGCCTTGATCATCAACCAAATGCCAGTGAAAAACATTCATTTTCATGGCTGCCAAAGCATCAATATTTCTTTTGATAACATCAACTGGCTGAAAATGTCTTGAAGCATCGATCATTAAACCTCTCCATGTAAATCTTGGAAAATCTGAAATTTTTGAAGCTGGAAAATAAAATGAAGTTGAATTGTTTTGCAGTATTTGCAATAATGTCTCAAGTCCATGCAAAGCTCCTAAATCACTCGAAGCATTTAAAATAATTTTATTTGAAGCAATATCTAAATGGTAACTTTCATCTTCATATAAACCAATTTTACCATTTTTTGTACAATTGATCTGCAATTCTGCATTCGGAACTTCATTTAATTTGGAAATAAAACCTTGTTCAAAAAATATACCTGTTCTACCATCTAAACGGCGCAAAAAACGAGTTACTCCACCAAAAATTCTTGGATTTGGATTACCAGTAATGTTTACTTTAAAATTTTTAGTTAAATTAAAATTACCTTCATTAATAACAACGTTCTGAGGCCAAGGCATAAGATTGAGCTGCTCTTTCTGAATTTGAGCACCCGCAGATATACCTGCAAATAATAGTACAAATAGATATTTCATTTTTCTTTTTTTTTGGTTTGGATAGTTTTCTAAGTATCCTAAATTTATTAAAAAAACAAAACTCAGACAGATTTCTGCATTACCTCACTTTTGCGATGAGACCAATCTGAATTTTGTTATTTGATTCATTTTTAAATGAATCGGAAAAAATTTTAGTAATCAAAACGTTTAAAAGCTTCTATTGCCTCATATTCAGCCAAACCTAATTCATCATATAATATGGCTGTATTTTTGTTTCGATCTTCTGCTCTAACCCAGAATTCCCTAGAATCATTTCCTTGAAACATAACCCTGTCTTTTTGAGACTGATGGTATAAAATCGCATGACGTTTTAATAAAACTTCAGAAGGGCTTAAAGGAACAGCCATGTCAATTTCATGAATATCCCATTCGTGCCAAGCTCCTCTGTAAAGCCATAGCCAACAATCGTCCATGTAAGGCTCATGTTTAAGTTCTTTTAACGCAGCGAATATCGCATTTAGGCACACCTCATGAGTTCCGTGTGGATCTGCAAGATCTCCAGCAGCAAACACTTGATGTGGTTTTATTTTAGCAATAATATCTTTTACAATGGCAATATCTTCTGGACCTAATGGATTTTTCTTAACCTGTCCAGTTTCATAAAAAGGAAGATCTAAAAAGTGTGTATTCTCATCTTTCAACCCAATATATCTTGTTGCAGCATAAGATTCTCTTCTTCGAATAAGTCCTTTCAATTTTCTAACTTCAAGAGAATCAATTTGATTTTCTGATTTATTGTTTAGAAATTTAATTACTTCTTTAAAATTGATATCAGATTCACCTTTACCAATAAAATCACTGGCAACTTCTGCAAATTTTAATGCTTCGTCATCTGTAACTGCAATATTTCCTGAAGTTTGGTAAACCACATGAACATCGTGACCTTGCTTGATTAATTTTGAGAATGTTCCTCCCATAGAAATTACATCATCATCAGGATGCGGGCTAAAAAGAATAATTCTCTTTTTTGCCGGATTTGCTCTTTCGGGACGATGCGAATCATCTGTGTTTGGTTTTCCTCCAGGCCATCCAGTAATAGTGTGCTGCAAAATATTAAACATATTAATGTTCATATCATAAGCAGAACCTTCCTGCGCCAAAAGATCTGACATTCCGTTATTGTTGTAATCACGATCTGTCAATTTTAAAATAGATTGTTTGGTTTTTTGACACAGCCAAACAATTGCTTTACTTTTTAATTCAGGAGTCCAAAGACATTCGCCAACTAACCAAGGTGTTTTGAAACGTGTTAGTTCTGAAGCAGCTGATTGATCTAAAACGAAAGTTGCGTTTGGATGATTTTGTAAAAATGTTGCCGGAACTTCTGAGCTGATATCTCCTTGAATTGTTCTCTTAATAATATCGGCTTTGTTTTGCCCCCATGCCATCAAAACAATACGTTTTGATCTCATAATGGTTGAAACACCCATCGTAATGGCGCGTTTCGGTACATTGTCAATACCATTAAAAGCAGATGAAGCATCTACTCTAGTGATGTGGTCCAGTGTAATAATTCGGGTTCCAGAATTGATATGAGAACCAGGCTCATTAAAACCAACATGCCCTGTACGCCCAATTCCTAAAAGTTGGAAATCAAGACCGCCTGCATTTTTAATATTCATTTCATAATCGATACAATATTGATTGATTTCGTCAATTCCTACTGTACCGTCTGGAATATTAATATTCTCGGGTTTGATATCAATATGATTAAAAAGATGCTGATGCATGAAATAGTGATAGCTCTGATTGTTCTCTTTAGTCATCGGATAATATTCATCCAAATTAAAAGTAATTACATTGCTAAAACTTAGTCCTTCTTCTCTGTGCATTCTCACTAGTTCCTCATAAACTTTAATAGGCGAAGAACCTGTAGCAAGACCTAAAACGCAAGATTTATTTTTTTCTTGTTTAGATCTAATTAGCTGCGCAATTTCCTGTGCCACAATTACAGAAGCTTCTATTGAGCCTTTGAAGATTTCGTTATGAATTTTCTCAAATCGAGTTTCCTCAAATTTTCCCGCGCTTTTGTAACTGATATCAGGTTTTATTTCTAAAGCACTTTTCATTTCTTTTCTTTTTTTGTAGTAATTACCATTTTGGTTTTAAGAATGGTATAGACAGCTTTCGCCGCCTATACCATACTACTAACCAAACTCAATATCTTTGTTTTTTTTAGAAGTTTGCTTTATCAACATCCCACCAAAGTCTTGTAGCTCCATTATCTGGACCGCCAAGTTTACTTAAACCAGATTCGATACCTTCTTTATTATTGTTAATTTCTGATTGTGAAAAACCTAATCTACGAACTCCTAATTCAGTGCTTATTAAACCACCACTTTTATTATTGGTAATTCTAAACAATTTTGGATAACCAGTTCTTCTGAATTCTGACCAAGCTTCCTGACCATCAGGATAAGTCGCAATCCATTTTTGAGTAATAATTTTCTCAAGATTTTCCTCATTAGTTGCTCCCCACGCGACAGTAACTTTAGAAACAGCTGCTGCGTTGTTGGCTGCATTAAGCGGATCAACATAATCTTTAGGTTTTTTAGTATTGTCTGCAATATAAGCAGCTGCTCCTTCAACACCATTTTGATCAAAAGATGCTTTTATACCAGCTTCATATAAATCTTTAGCAGTTCCTCCCATGTTCCAACCTCTTAAAGCACCTTCAGCTCTTAAGAAATAAACTTCAGATGTTGACATCCATGTAATTTCTCCTGTTTTAGTTCTTGAGGCAGTTTTAGAAAATTTACCATAAGTCGTTCCTGTTGGATAAACAATACCTGTTCTAACTCCTTTGTATTCTCCTGGAGTAACTTCAGAAGTCTCCCAATATTTAGCCATACGAGGATCTTCATACCCGCCTAAAATAGACTCCATATCCGCTCCCATAAATAAACCAGCCCAAGCGTGGCTCATTACATCGATCACATTTAAATCTACTGGAGACTTAACTTTCATAAGATCTGCAACCGTTGTGAAAACACCAATAGGATTATTTACTGCTTTTTCTGCTTCTGTTTTTGCTAGTGCAGGATCTACTTTTGAGATACGCATTGCCATTCTTAAACGAAGAGAATTCGCATATTTTACCCATTTCTCATAGCTTCCTTCGTAAGTAGATAAATCTGTTTCATCAAACGATGTTTTTTCATTAGCCGCAATTCTTTTAGACAATTCCGCAACTGCGAAATCCAGATCTTTAAACATCTGAGTGTAAATTTCCTGCTGAGAATCGTATGTCGCTACTTCACTTCCAAATTTAGAGTAAACTGCAGGTCCATACATATCCGTAATTCTCTGCATTGTAGCCGCTTTAAATATTAAAGACCATGCATAAAACTGATCAAATTTACCTTTAGATCTTTGCTCTACTTTGTATAAATATGCAATAATGTTTACATAAGCGTCGTCCCAAGCATAACTGTTCCATCCAACATTTAGAGCATAATCATGATTATTAAATGCTCCAAAAGGAACTGGTGTAGTCATATAACCAGACCAACCATCTGCCTGCAAACTTTGCTGCAATTGATATTGCCAAGTTACATCACAAATATACATTCTGTTAAAAGCAGGTTTAAACAAGCTTTTTATACTATTATAATCTTGATCTAATTGCTCTGTTGTAGCCCCAGTGGGATTTGTATTAATCTCCTCAAAATTATCTGTACAACCTACAGCTGCTAGTAAAGAGAAGCAAATTGCTGTTTTTTTAAATTTATTTAGTGTCATGATAGTAAGATTAGAATGTTATGTTTAAATTAAGACCGATGTTTCTTGTTGATGGCATTCCAAAAACATCAACACCTTGTAATCCTTCTCCTGTACTAAGCGCCACATTTGGATCAAAAGGAGCTTTTTTGTAAATAAAGAATAAGTTTCTTGCAATCAACGAGATTGATGCAGATTGAACAAATGGAATTTTAGATTTGTTAAAAGTATAACCAATAGAAACCTCTCTTACGTTTACATTTGTAGCGTCATAAATATATTCTCCACTTACTCCATTTCTTCCTCCAACTGTATTGTAATATTCTTTTGCATCCATTGTAGTTACAGGCGTAGTTCCGTCACTAGCTCTAACTCCATTAATTTTAACTCCTCCAGCGTTTCTCGCATCTCCAGAAGCTTTAGAAACTCCATTTTGATCATTTATAGCTTGAGTTAAACTTAAAACTTCTCCTCCAAAACGTCCATCTATTAAAATGTTTGCTGTAAACGCTCCGATCTTAAAAGTATTAGACCATCCTAACATAAAATCAGGATTTGCGTTACCAAGTTCTTCCCAGTCAGTTCTTTGAATTGTATTATCATCATTAACTAAGATTCTTCCTTGAGCATCTTTTTTAAAGTTATATCCTTCGATTACTCCAAATGGTCTTCCTTCAACTAGTGAATATCTGTAACTATTAGAACCTGGATCAGTTAAAACAATTCTTCCTTCTGCATTTTGAGCAGGGATATCGTTTACTTTACTCTTATTTTGAGAATAGTTGATTCTTGATTCCCAATTAAATTTCTCTCCTCTAATGATGTCAGCAAATAATACTACCTCAAATCCTTTGTTTGAAATGCTTCCTGCATTTATAGCATAATTAGTGTATCCATTCTCGTTTGTAGATTCTGCAGGAACTAACATATATTGATTTTTCGTTTCTGAATTGTAATATGATAATTCAAAACCAAATCTATTATTAAACATTCTCCATTCTGTACCAACCTCAACTTCTGATTTCAATTCTGGTTTTAATGTAGTACCAGGTCTTGGTCCAGCTGGTGGATTAATAGGTGTTCCTGCTACAATTGAATATGTCGGATTAGTGATAAAAGCAGCAATATCATTACCTACTTGAGCATATGTTGCACGAACTTTTCCATAGTTAATGAATTCTGGCATTGTAGCCATTTCACTTAAGATAGCTGTCGCACCAACAGATGGGTAAAAATAACTTGCATCATTTGTATTTACTAAAGTTGATGACCAGTCATTTCTTCCTGCTACGTCTAAGAACAAGTAATCTTTATAACCAAATGTTGCAGCAGCGAATAATGACTGTACTTCTCTTTGATAAGCAGTTTGAACGTTTCCATTATTATTTACGAAGTTTCCTAACGTGAATATATTTGCGTTTGCTAATCCTCCACCAATTCCGGAGTCAAGAACTACACCAGCACTTTTACCATTATTGATACTTGTACCAAGGGTCGCATTTAAAGAAAAATTATCAGATAATTTGGTATTTACTAAAGCCAATAAATCAGCATAGTTTTGAGTTGTAATTAATGTAGAATTAATATATCTTCCTTTAGGATGCACTAATGATGAAGCAGAAGTTGCAAACATGCGTTTTTGGAAATTACTTTCATTTCTATTATAACTATATCTAGAAGTCAAATGCAACCAATCATTGATTTTATAATCTAAAGCAATAGCCCCGTTAAAGAAATTGTTATAATCAACAGATTTTTGTTTATTAATCTGCCAATATGGGTTTTCATTGCTTTCATTAATTTGTGCAGTTTCAAAGCCTGGATAATTTTGAGCCATCCAGTTTTTCGATGGATCATAAACTTCATAGTTTTTCAAATCATTAAGACTGAAAGCTCTTGGATGTGAATAAACACCACTGATTGGATTAAAGTATAATCCGTTAACAGGTCTGTTATCAATAGTTTGATTAACATAATTACCTGTAACAGCAACATTTAATCTATCATCGAAAAATTTACCTGATTGACGAATACCAAAATTGTTCTTCTTCAAATGATTTCCTGGAACAATTCCTGAAGCATCAGTATTAGCATAAGTTAAACTTGTAGCAGAACCTTCAGAGGCTTTGGAAAAAGCCATAGAAGTAATTTGTGTAACTCCCGTTTCAAAGAAATCTTTTATATCACCTTCAACTTTTTGTTTAGCTCCCCAAGATCTTGAATCCCCAGGGTCTGAAGTATAATCTGATTGAAATTTAGGTAAGTATGCTGCAGAATCAAATGTAGTAACTGAATTTACATTAAAAGTTTCACTTCCAACTTTTCCTTTTTTAGAAGAAAGTAAAATTACACCATTAGCTCCTTGAGAACCATACAATACAGATGCAGCAGCTCCTTTTAGAACTGTCATTCCTTCATAATCGTCAGGATTAATTAATGAGACAATATCTCCACCGTCACGGTTACCTCCTGCTAAATCACCAAATGTACCATTTGGCTGTGCCGCTCCAGAACTAACCAATGGAATACCATCTATTACATATAATGGCTGGTTATTTACAAATGAAGAATTACCACGAATTACAACTTTTGTTGAACCTCCAGCTCCAGAAGAACTTTTAGTTACTGCAACACCAGCAATTTTACCAGCTACAGTATTAATTAGATTGGCATCTTTAACACGAGTTAATTCTTCGCCTTTCAACTCTTGAGCTGCATATGCTAAAGATTTTCTTGTCTTTTTAATACCTAAAGAAGTTACAACAACCTCGTTTAATGCATTTGAAGCTCCTTGAACCAACTTCACATTAATTGTTGCAGCGTCTCCTACAACAATTGTCTGAGTTTCCAGCCCTACATAAGTAAAAACTAAGCTCTGACCTTTTTGAACTTCGATTGTGTACAATCCGTCAAAATCGGTGGTTGTTCCCTTTTGACCTCCTTGTACAGCAACAGAAGCCCCTGGTAATGGCATACCGTCAGAATCTGTAATCACACCCTTGACACTTTTTACTTGTGCAAGCGAAACTTGCGCCGTAAAAACAATCATAAAGATTAAGAAAATTTTTTTCATGTTTATTTTATTTTGTTAGTTATGAGGTAAAATTATTCTTAAGACATTGTTAAAAAAAATAAATTAAACCAACGACAACAAAATTTAAACCAACGACATAAATCATTCAATAATACGCTTTACGAAAACGTTCTAATTAAAAAATAAAACACCAATATCGTTTTTTTTCGAAATTTTATTCAAAAAAATTGTCGCTTTGCAGTTAATTGTTTAAAGTTGCACAATATTTCAGTATTGTTAAGAAAAACTAAAAACACAAATAACTTAAAACCAATTGAAAGAAATTAGAAAAGTTAAATTTGATATTAAACTGCAAAATCATATTTGGTTTTGGGGAGTCTATTTTACATTAAACTTTTTAAGATGGGGAGCTTACTTTAATGATTATCCGTACGCTTTCAAATCAAATTTGATTGAATTCTCATTGGTTATCCCTTTAGTATATTTGAATTTATTTGTTTTGGTTCCAAAATATGTTCTTAAACAAAAATACATTCAATATACTGCATGGCTTTTAGTGAGTCTTTTTGGAATCTATTTATTAAAAACCGCCCTTACCTATTATATCATTTCCGAAAATATTTGGCCTGAAGCAAACAGAGAATACCATCCGTTTGAAATTAATCACATTGTAGCAGTTTGTATTGGTGAATTGTATGTTCTTGCAATGGCATCTTCTGTTTATCTTACTTTAACCTGGTTAAGAGAAAGAGAAAGAAACAGATCTTTACGGGAAAATCAATTTAAAATAAAATTAAAGTATCTTGAAAACCAGATTCAACCGCATTTTTTCTTTAATACTTTAAATAATTTATATGCACTTTCACTAGAATCTTCAAAAAAAGTTCCTGATGTAATTATCAAACTTTCGAACTTAATGGAATATGTTCTCTACGATGTAAAAGGAACTAAATTTGTTCCGTTAATAAAAGAGATCGATTATATTCAGAACTATATTGAAATCGAAAAACTTCGTTTTGAAAATGTTGAAGTAACCATAAATCTCGAATCGAATATCGAAGATGTTGTTGTACCACCGCTAATCTTTATCTCACTAGTAGAAAATGCTTTTAAACATGGTGGAGTAAACAACAAAAATTTGAAGATTAAAATCAATTGTAAAGTTATAGACAACAAAATCCTCGATTTTGAAATCTTAAATAATTTTGTAATTTCACAAAATCATAATCCGAAAAGAGGAATTGGTTTAGTAAACACAAAAAAGAGATTAAAACTCATTTACAGAAACAATTTTAGTCTTAAACACAAAACCAAACTAAATTTCTACATAATCAGATTACAAATACCTACTCAGAATGAAGATTAAATGCGTGTTAATTGATGATGAGCCTTTAGCGATCAAAGTCCTGCAAAATTATTTCACCAATTTTACAGATTTTGAAGTTATAGCAACATTCAATAACTCTTTAGAGGCGCTCGATTTTATTAACAGTACAGCTGTTGATGCCGTCTTTTTAGATATCAACATGCCTATGATGACAGGGTTTGAACTTATCAGCCTGATTGAAAGTAAAACCAAAGTTATCATTACAACTGCTTTTAGAGAATTCGCTGCCGAAAGTTATGATTTAGATGTTTTAGATTATTTAGTAAAACCTATTCCGCTTCCGAGATTTATTAAATGTATCAATAAAATTACTACCGAATACAATCTCAAAAACAATATTAAAGTTGAAACCACAAAAGGTGATTCTCATATTTTTATCAAAGTCGATAAAAAAATGATGAAAATTAATATTGAAGAAATTTTATTTGTTGAAGGAATGAAGGAATACATAAAAGTTGTCACACCGGATAAAACTTATATTACACATAAATCTCTTACATCCTTGTCTGAAGAATTGCCGGCAGATCGCTTTCTTAGAATCCATAAATCTTATGTAATTGCACTAAATAAGGTAAAATCTATCGAAGGAAACCGTGTTCAAATCCAATCTTATAACATTCCGATAGGCCGAAACTACAGCAAAGAGGTTAAAAATAAAATTTTAGAGTAAATATATTTATGAATTACATTTTCTAAACAGGTTAAAATTAACACTTTGTTGAAAAAAGAGTGTCGTTGGTATAAATTTAACATTATTTATACCTTTTTATTTTTTTTTGATAATCCTAACAAATATATTTACGGTCTTCAAAAAACAATAAAATAAAAAATTAACCTTATTATTATGAGTTCAGAAAATGTGCAAACCAAATGGGGGCAGTTTATCTCTTTGATAATCGTGTTCTTCTTTTGGGGTTTTGTTGGTTCTGCCAATGACATCCTGATTCCAGTATTCAAAAAAGTATTCACTTTATCTCAAGTACAATCACAATTAGTTGCGTGGGCATTTTATGCTGCATACTTCGTAGGATCTATTATTTTCTTTTTAGTATCCTTAAAAATGGACGTTTTACAAAAATTCGGATATAAAAAAACCCTTTCAGCTGGTTTACTCCTTTCAGCAGTAGGATCATTTTTATTCATTCCTGCCGCAACAATGGAAAGTTTCCCTTTCTTCTTAACAGCTTTATTTACTGTAGGTTTAGGATTTTCAATACAACAAATTGTTGCTAATCCATTAGCTATTAAAATGGGAAGTCCTGCAACTGGAGCACACCGTTTAACATTGGCTGGAGGTATTAACTCTTTCGGAACAACAATTGGAGCTATTCTTTTAGGAATTGCTTTGTTTGGAATGGGAGATAATAAAAACACTACACTTTCATTAGAAGACATCAAATTACCTTTCATCATCCTTGGACTAGCATTTATTGTTGTAGCCGTTTTTATGAACTTCTCTAAAATCGAAGATCCTGAAAAAGAAGAAGTTGAAGTAGTTAAAACAGCACACGAAAAATTTAATATACTAGATTACCCACAACTTTATTTAGGAATGTTAGGAATCTTCATTTATGTTGGAACTGAGGTTACTATTATCAGTAATTTACCAGCTTTACTTCATACTGCAGAATTCGGAAACGTTTTAGAAGATGCCATTGCTCCATTCATTGCCCTTTATTGGGGAAGCTTAATGATTGGCCGTTGGAATGGTGGAGTTAACGTTTTCAACACTTCAAATCTTGTAAACACAGCATTGAAATTTATCGTTCCAGCTTTAGCATTCGGGGTTATTATTGGAGCAAATATCTTTGCTGCGCATGATGTTTCTTCATTCTATATTTACCCAATCTGGATCTTATTATTCATTGCAGTAAGTTTTGTAGGAGGTAAAAACGCAGGAAAAACTTTAATGCTTTTCGGAATCTCAGGATTACTAATGATGGTATTAGGATTAGTATGGCCAAACCCAGAAATAGCTAAATTCTTCTTTATTTCAGGAGGTTTATTCTTATCTATCATGTGGCCTTCAATCTTCGATTTAGCCATTGCAGGTTTAGGAAAAAACACAGGAAAAGCATCTTCTTTCTTAATCATGATGATTCTTGGAGGTGGTGTAATTCCATTAATTCAAGGAAGTATTTGCGACTTTGACATTTCTCACCCAGGAGGAATCTTCGGAATCACTTGGACACATTTCTCTTATATCGTTCCGCTTTTAGGTTTTGCTTATTTAGGATTTTATGGCTACTACTGCCCTAAAATATTAAAAAGACAAGGTATCAACCACGTTGAAGGTGGTGGCGGAGGTCACTAAACTGTATAAAAAATCCAATTTTTTAAATTCCAAATTCCAATTTATAGTAATTGGGATTTGGAATTTTTATTTTAACCAATAGTAATCGACATTAATAACCTCAGAACCTTAGCATCTTAGAACCTTAATTTCACTTTGCATTAATAATATTGCTAAGATTCTTTTTAAAAACCGCTTTGTTTTCTGCCGTTAAAGAATAGACAACATCTTTATCAGCATGAACTATAACTTTGTTGATATCTGCCTTTAAAAGAGCATTAGGGTCTTTTATTTTCAATGTGCATGCACCGTCAAAAAAACCGTCATCTTCAATAATCTTTCTGGCTTCAATAACAGATCCATCACTCAGAACTGCTGAAATAGTCATTTCTTTATTTAGCGTTTTCGAATAAAAACCATCCATAACCAAAAGCAGTCTATAACTGTTCTTCATTTCAGGACCTTTAAATTCATGCCGCGTAATATTGTAACGTAGACCTTTAGCAAGGGTTTGAAATTTCGCAGAAGAATCCAACTCGTAAGTTGCGACGTCGCCTGCATCGTTTACAGAAGTAATAACTTTTGCCTGAGCATTTACTGAAAAGCTAGCTGCAAAAAAAGACAACAATATCAATATAACTTTCATATTCAACTATTTAAGGTTCATATAAAAGTAAAAAAAATCGTCTCTTCTCGTTAGAAAAAAGACGATTTTAATTTTATAAGTATTTGAGAATTATTTATTTCCCTTCTCAAAGTCAGCTACGAACTGCGCTAAACCGATATCTGTTAAAGGATGTTTCAACAATCCGTAAATTGCAGAAAGAGGTCCAGTCATAACATCAGCGCCAATTTTTGCACAATTTACAATATGCATTGTATGACGTACAGAAGCTGCTAAAATTTGAGTCTCGTAACCGTAGTTATCATAAACTTCTCTAATTTCCTGAATTAAATTCAATCCATCAGTAGAAATATCATCTAAACGTCCAACAAACGGAGAGACATACGTAGCACCAGCCTTAGCCGCTAAAAGTGCTTGTCCTACAGAGAAAACAAGAGTAACGTTTGTTTTAATTCCTTTATCAGAAAAATATTTTGCCGCCATAACACCTTCTTTAGTCATAGGAAGTTTTACAACAATTTGGTCATGTAATTCAGCCAGCTCCTCACCTTCTTTAACCATTCCGTCAAAATCAAGGGCATTAACTTCAGCACTTACATCACCTTCTACAAGATTGCAAATATCAACATAATGCTTTAAAATGTTGTTTTTTCCGGTAATTCCTTCTTTTGCCATCAAAGATGGGTTAGTTGTTACACCATCCAAAACACCTAAAGCTTGTGCTTCTTTAATTTGAGCTAAATTAGCTGTGTCAATAAAAAATTTCATAATTTATATTATTTAAATTGTGTTGATTAACTGGGCGTGACCACATTTATAAAAGGCGCACTCAGCAGAACGATTACTAAGTACCTTTTTTTAATCTGGCTGGATTATCCACTCCGACTCTGTGGATCAGCTTCTATCCCTCACGCAAATTCAGCTGCAAAATTACGAAATCAATACCAATAACAATTTCAAAAACCAAATCAATTTGCAAATTTCATTAAAATTCACAAAATAAATTGCAAACAATAATTTTACTTAATTTTAAAAATCTGGCTTTAATGTTTCAAATTCGGCTAAACTTATCATTATAAACTCGCAGAAGAATTTTTTCTGTTTAATTCTTTCAATTCATCTCTAATTTCTTCAAGCACCTTTAGAGTATCTTCTTTATAAACTTCAGAATTATTAATCTTATCGCTTAAAGAACTTAAAATCCTGCGAATTACAAACCAAATAAACAGAAAAATTAAAACAGCAAAAATAGTAGGCAAAAACTCTGAAATCTTATCCATAGTATTACAATTTATAATGATTCATTAACATTTTTTCGTACATCTTATCTGGAAGAGCACGTTTTAAAACGATCGAAAACTTCTGCATAAAAGCACCAACTTTATAATGCACGTTTGGCTTTTTGGTCTGAATAATTTTGTAAACTGCCTCAGCCATTTCATTCGGATTACTTCCTGCGTCAACATGATCATTCATCGTTGCCAAAACCTCTCCGTAAACTTTTTCGTAAGCAGAATCTTTAATAACTGGCGCATGATAACGGCCAGCAGCAATATTTGTAGCAAAATCTCCAGGCGCAACATTGGTAATTTCAATTCCAAAAGATTTAACTTCCATTCTTAAAGCTTCAGTAATCAATTCTAAAGCCCCTTTTGATGCCGAATAAACACTTCTGTATGGAAGTCCCATATAACCTGCAATAGAAGTAATATTTATAATAAGTCCAGAATTTTGTTTACGCATTTGCGGTAAAGCAGCTTTCATTACTTCAATTGGTCCAAAAAAATTAGTCTCAAAATTATTTCGGATTTCCTCAGTCGGAATTTCTTCTAAAGGCCCTGTTATTCCAACTCCAGCATTATTTATAACAATATCTAATCTCCCAGAAGTTTCAATAATTTTAGAAACTGCTTTCTGAATAGAATCAGAATTTCGTACATCTAAAGCCACCAAAGGGAAAACTGAATTTAAAACTTTCTCAGGATTTCTGCTGGTTCCATACACAACGAAACCTTTTTGATGTAAAAATTCACCAATAGATTTCCCAATCCCTGATGATCCTCCGGTAATTAAAACAACTTTGTTCATTTTGAAAAGTTATGAATTATGAGTTTTGAGTTATAAGTTATGAGTTGGTTCATTGAGGTAAACTTTCAACCTCTAACTAATAACTTTTAACTTTACGAAGTCCCAAAAATAAAAAAATCCTCCTGATAAGGAAGATTACAAATTAAATTTATTCTAAAAAAATGGCAAGCGACCTACATCGCACCGCTCAACCACGTACCCTTGCTATGTTCCCATCCTGGGGGAGTCTGCAGGAGCTGGTCGTGTAGGACTTGCCGGTGCAAATATACAACCTTTTTATATTTTTGCAAGACCTTTGTTGCTATAAAAATATCGTTGTATATTGGCTTATTCAAATTTTAAACTATGAAAAAATATAACTTCCTAACTTTCATTTTATTAGGAATCACATTAATTGGATGTGGAGACACAAAAAAAGGTGAAAATTCTTTGTTTACTATCGATGATTCTGCTTTTCCGGCTCATTTTACGCAAAAAGAATCAGTTTCAATTGGAATTTTAAACCCAAAATCGAAAGAAATTGACAGTATTGCTTACTTTATAAATGATAAAAGAGTAGGAAGCACAAAAGGTGCTGAGAAATTTAAATTTGATTTAAAAGAACAAAAACTAGGTTATCAATACTTAAAAGCTACTGCCTATTTTGGCGGCGATTCTTCAGATGCTACTAAAAGAATTGAAGTGATTTCTGATATTGAACCAAAACTATTAAAATACAAAGTAGTAAATACTTTTCCCCATGATACTACAGCATTTACAGAAGGTTTAGAATTTCATGACGGAAGACTTTTTGAAAGTACAGGACAAAAAGAAGATTCTTATTTTAGAGAAGTAGACTATAAAACAGGAAAAGTGATTAAACAAGTGGATCTTCCTAAAGAATATTTTGGAGAAGGAATCACTTTTTTCAATGGTAAAATCTACCAACTCTCATGGCAGGAAAAAACTGGTTTTATTTATGATGCCAATACTTTTAAACTAGAAAAGACTTTTAAATACGATAAAGATATCGAAGGCTGGGGAATGACGCATGATGATAAATACATTTATCATTCTGACGGAACAGAAAAAATCTGGAAAATGGATCCAGCTACTCAAAAGTTGATTGACTACATAAACGTTTACTCTGGATCTGCAAAAATTAAAGCTATTAATGAGTTAGAACTAATCAACGGAAAATTCTATGTAAATGTTTGGCAGAAAGATGCGATTGCTGTTGTAAATCCGACTTCTGGAGCTGTTGAAGGAATATTAAATCTTTCAGATCTACGCAAATCTATTAAAGCTAAAAATGCAGAAGTCCTTAATGGAATTGCCTATAATCCTGCTACGAAAACTATTTTTGTTACTGGAAAATACTGGGACAAAATTTTTGAAATAACAGTTTCAGAATAATTTTGAAATAAAATTTCAAAATTTTAATTTCAAAATCTAAACATGAATTTCACAGATTTCACGGATTAGTTCGTGATAATTTGTGAAATTTGTGCTTTTATAGACTTATCTAAATATAACAAACTCATATTAATGGTTACTTTAATTACCAACATACAAGAATTACTACAAGTTCGAGAAACTTCAATTGATAAGGTTTCAGGTTCTGAAATGGCTCAACTTCCAACAATTAAAAATGCTTTTCTAGTTTTAAAAGACAATCTAATTGCTGATTTTGGTTTAATGAAAGATCTTCCTGAAATTAAAGCTGATAAAATTATTGATGCTACGGGCAAAGTTGTTCTTCCTTCTTGGTGCGACAGTCACACGCATATTGTCTACGCAGGAAATCGCGAACAAGAATTTGTGGACCGTATTAACGGACTTTCGTATGAAGAAATAGCAAATCGCGGAGGCGGTATTTTAAATTCGGCTAAAAAACTCAACGAAACTTCTGAGGAAGAAATCTACGAGCAGTCAAAACTTCGCCTGGAAGAAGTTATGCATTTAGGGACTGGTGCTGTTGAAATAAAATCTGGATATGGGCTAACTATTGAAGGAGAATTAAAAATGCTTCGTGTTATTAAAAAACTGTCTGAAAATTATCCAATTTCAATTAAAGCTACATTTTTAGGAGCGCATGCTTTTCCAACGCATTATAAAGAAAATAAAGCTGGATATATTGAAGAAATCATCACTAAAATGATTCCAGAAATTGCTCAAAATAAATTAGCCGAATATGTAGATGTATTTTGTGAAAGCGGTTACTTTTCTGTGGAAGAAACCGAAAAAATTATGCAGGCAGGAATTCAATTTGGTCTAAAACCAAAAATTCACGTCAATCAATTTAATTCTATTGGCGGCATTCAGGCTGGTATTAAATTTAAAGCACTTTCTGTTGATCATCTTGAAGTTATGACATCAGAAGATATTGAAGCTTTAAAAGATAGCGAGACAATGCCTGTAGCTTTACCGTCTTGCTCTTACTTTTTAAGCATTCCGTACACTCCCGCACGTGAAATGATAAAAGCAGGTCTGCCTTTGGCTTTAGCAACAGATTTCAATCCTGGTTCTACTCCATCTGGAAACATGAATTTTGTTGTTGCAACGGCTTGTATCAAGATGAAAATGACCCCAGAAGAAGCAATTAATGCTGCAACAATAAACGGTGCTTATGCCATGGGACTTTCAGAAACGCATGGAAGTATTACAAAAGGCAAAAAAGCCAATCTGATTCTAACAAAACCCATTTCTTCTTATTACCAAATTCCTTATGCCTTTGGAAGCAATCTTATAGAATCTGTTTTGGTTGAAGGAAAAATTCTAGAATAAACAATTATTCTTTTTAAAAATAAATCATTCCAAACATAACCCGTAGTTTCAACTACGGGAAACTTACAGTTCTCCGAACAGTGACAAAAGCATTCAAATTTACCCATAAAAAAAGGCCTGTGAAAATCACAGACCTTTAATATCTAAGTGGTATTATATCCCTTTGGCAGAAATTATCTTAAACTGAAACTAGTTTTAGAAACTAATTCGTCATTATCAAAAATATTGATAAAGTAAGTTCCTTTAGCAAAATCTTTTCCTGGAAGATCTTCGCTCACGTTTACAGTTTTATTTTCATATTTCACAGTAGTTTTAAAACTGTAAGTCAATGAATTGTCACCGAAATTTTCAGTTTTCTTTTCACCTAAAACATTGTTCTTAGCATCGATAACTTGTACATAATACGTTTTATCTCCAGATTTTGCGATTTGATTTTCAGCAATTGTAAAACTAACTTTTAAAACATCAGCACGACTTGCTTTGTCTGTTTCAATTTGTTTACCAGAGCTTTTCAATTTATAAGCTGAAGTTTTTGTATTTAGTACTGATAACTTCGCACCTTTTTCTACTGTTTTAGCCAATTCTTCGTTTTGACCAACTAATACTTCGTTATATTTCTTAGATTCTCCTAGAACTACAATAGTACTATCTCTTTGAGTAGTTAAAACACCATTTTGTTTTTTCAACTCATCATTTTCAGCAACTAAAGTTTTCATTTTACTCTGCATTGCCTGAACTTGAGATCTGTATTTAGAAACATCTCCTTTAGACTTGTTTAAATCATCCATTAAAGCAACTACTTTATCTCTCTCTTGGATTAATTCGTCAGACATAGAAGTGTTTTCAGCAATTGCAGCATCATAAGTCGCTTTCAGCTCTTGCAAATCTTTCATAACAGATTCTTTCTCTGTCAAAGTTGTTGTAAGTTCTGTTTTAACTACATCTGTATCAGATGATAATTTAAAAATATACACTAAGCTACCAATCAGTAGGACTGCTAAAACTGCGATTATCGCCTTTAGACTTGAATTGTTGTTCTTTGGGTTTTCCATATTTAAATAATTTTCTTTAATAACAAATTTAAGAATTAATATAAGGTAATAACGTAAGTTTCTACAATTATATTATTTTTGGAAAATAAATTTTTTTCATGGAAAAATTAATCCCTTTCACTATAAATGATTTAGCAAAAGTCACAAATCATCGAAGTGGTGAAATAAAGTTCGGAGAAAAAATGATTGTCATTCCATCTGGAGTTGATAAAATCAATTTTTTAAAAGAAAGTGAAGCTAAATATGTTCTTCTAGGAATTCCTGAAGATATAGGCGTACGTGCCAATTACGGAAGACCTGGAGCTGCTTCTGCATGGCAGAGCGCGATAAAAAGTATTGCCAACATTCAGCATAATCGGTTTTGTAAAGGAAGTAACATTATTGTTTTAGGACAGATTAATGTTGCTGACGAAATGCGTGAAGTCGAAAATCTTGATTTTAATGATATCGATGATCGTTCAAAATTAAGTCAGCTGGTTGAAAAAATTGATAAAGAAGTATCTCATATTATTTTTACCATAATTAAAGCTGGAAAAACGCCTATTATCATAGGTGGGGGCCACAATAATGCTTACGGAAATATTAAAGGAGCGGCTTTAGCCAAAGGAAAACCTATAAACGCAATAAATTTTGATGCACATTCTGATTTTAGAATTCTTGAAGGACGTCACAGCGGCAACGGATTTTCATACGCTTACGAAGAAGGCTTTTTAAAAAAATATTTCATTTTTGGACTTCACGAAAATTATACTTCAAAAAGTGTTTTAGATATAATTAAAAAACTAGAAGACCGAGTTCGATATAATACTTACGACAGTGTAAACATTAGAAAAGAAAAAGATTTCAATCGAGAAATGATTGCCGCTTTAGATTTTGTTAAAAATGATGCTTTCGGAATTGAAATTGATCTTGATGCAATTCCTAACATTGCAAGCAGTGCCATGACAATTAGCGGTTTTTCTGTTGAAGAATTGAGACAGTTTGTTTCTTTTTTCGCCGAACATAAAAACGCTGCTTATCTGCATGTCTGCGAAGGAGCACCAGATTTAGACAATTCGCCTAATAATAATTTAATTGGTAAATTAATTGGATATTTAGTAACCGATTTTATCAAAGCAAACATCGAAAAAGATTAATTAAGCGACCAAATAAAATTCTAACGCGAAGCTGTTTTGCCAAATAAAAGCTAATTCAAACAAACGATTAACCGAATAAAACTATCTTTGCACGGCATTTTAGTACTTAAAACTAAAATACTTAATACCTAAGATATGTTATTCGAAGATTTATCACTTTCAAAAAGTATACAAAAAGCCGTATTTGAAGAAGGCTATTTAAATCCGACACCAATTCAGGAAAAATCTATTCCGATAGTTTTAGCAGGTCGTGATTTAATTGGCTGCGCGCAGACAGGGACAGGAAAAACGGCAGCATTTGCTATTCCAATCATACATCAATTACATAGAATTGTCGGTTCATCAAAAAAAGCGAAACAAATTCGTGCTCTTGTAGTTACGCCTACACGTGAATTAGCGGTACAAATTGGCCAGAGTTTTGACACTTATGCTAAATATACTAATTTAACACAGCTGACAATTTTTGGAGGTGTATCTCAAAACCCTCAAGTTGAGGCTTTAAAAAATGGAATCGATATTTTAGTTGCGACTCCAGGACGTTTGCTTGATCTTCATAAACAGGGTTTTCTAGATTTAGACCATCTGCACACTTTAGTGCTCGATGAAGCCGATCAAATGCTGGATATGGGTTTTATTAATGATGTCAAAAAAATCGTAAAACTTACACCAAAGAACAGACAAACTTTACTTTTCTCTGCTACAATGCCAATTGCAATTCGCGAACTGGCAGAAATGTTTTTGCAGGATCCAGAAAAAGTAGAAGTATCTCCTGTTTCATCAACAGCCGAAAATGTAGAACAACGCATTTATTTTGTAGATAAAACTGAAAAAAGAAACTTGTTGTATAGTTTAATTAAAGAAGAAAATTTATCAAATGTGCTTGTTTTTTCAAGAACAAAACACGGTGCTGACAATGTTGTTAAAGCGCTTCGTAAAAAAGATATTCCAGCAGAAGCCATTCATGGAGACAAATCTCAGAATGCAAGACAAAGAGTTTTAGACGCTTTTAAGAATAAAGAAGTTGGTGTTTTGGTTGCTACAGATATTGCGGCTAGAGGCATTGACATTGAGCAACTGCCGTATGTAATTAATTTTGATTTACCGAATATCCCAGAAACTTATGTTCACCGTATCGGTCGTACAGGTCGTGCAGGAAATGGCGGAATTGCAATTTCTTTCTGCGGAAAAGATGAACTTCCATATTGGAAAGATATTCAGAAATTAATTAAAGTTGATGTAAAAACAATCGCAGATCACCCTTATCAATGGCAGTCTGGAAGTCCTGAAGCTGGAGAAAAACCAAAAAATTCTTCTAATAGAAGCGGTGGAGCTCATAAATCAAGAAAATCAAATACTTCTAAGAAAAACAAAAAACGCTGGTACTAAACAGCGTTTTTTTCTTTTATAAGGTAATTGATTATCTTAAATAATTTGACTGGTTCAAAAGGCTTAATTATAATATCATTCATTCCAGACGAAAGTGCTTCATCGGTAATTTCATCTTTGTCAAAAGCCGTTAAAGCAACAATTGGAGTTTCTATTCCTGCCAGACGAATTCTTTTTGTCGTTTCAAAACCGTTCATCAAAGGCATATTGATATCCATTAAAATCAAATCAAAGACTTCGTTTTCAAGAATTTTAAGCGCTGCATAACCATCATCAACCACTTTACAGATATAATTATTTTTCTCAATAATCTTTTTGGTTACCAATTGATTGATTAAGTTATCTTCTACGACTAAAATTTTATAAACTTCATTTGAGGTTAGATCAACTTCAATTTCATCAATAATACTTTTCGTTTTAGCCAAATCGTGCTCAAAACCAATTTCAAACGAAAATGAAGTACCTTTTCCTAGATCACTATCCAAAGTAATAGTACTTCCAAAAAGTCCAAGAAGTCTTTTTACAATACTAAGTCCTAATCCAGTTCCTTGATAATCTTCATCCTTTCTCCCAACTTGAACAAATTTTTCAAAAATCTTACTTTGGTCCACAAGGGCAATTCCTACGCCATTATCCTTAATTAAGAAATGCAGGTAATTCAGTTTTCCTTCTACCCTGCTTAGTTTTACTATTATTTCGACTTGCCCGTCTTTAGTAAACTTTAGTGCATTACTCACTAAATTCATTAAAATTTGAGCCAGTCTTAATTTATCTCCAATTAAATATTCTGGAATTTCAGGATCTATGTCTATTGAAATTCTATTGTTGTTTTTTTGGGAAAGAAAAGAAAGTGAGTTTTTTATAACTGTGATTTCATCTGAAATATTAAATGTCAAATTTTCAAGTACTACTTTATTTTCTTCAATTTTATTAATCTGCAGAATATCATTTACCAAAGAGAGTAAATATCTGGCAGAAAATTTAAGCGAACTTAGATGCTGGCTTCTAGAAATTTCTTTATGTTCTTCTAATAACATATTGGTAATTCCAACCACACCATACAGCGGAGTACGTAATTCGTGGCTTATAGTCGAAATAAATTGTGTTTTGAGCAAAGATGCCTCCTCTGCAATTTCTTTCGCTTTTAGAAGCTCTAAATTATGTTTTTTCTTAAATCGAATATTCTTAACTAAAGTGATGATTAAAAACAGAAGTATAAAAGAAATCAAGATAAAAAGAATAACGATGATCCTTGATTTTTTAAGACTTTGAGACTGCTCTACTTTTTCACTTTCAATTTTATCAATCTGTCTTTTATATTCATCTAACTCAAGCCCCATTCCCGCAATCGAAGCTTTTTTTAATTTCTTTTCGTTATATAGTACTTCCGAAATTTTATTGTGATTCACTAAAGCTTCATAAGCCTCTTTGTGCCTTTTAATTTTATTTAGAAACTTCGAATATTCTAAATAAACATTCGATAAATCTGTTTTTTCTTCACATGTTTTTCCTGCTTCAATAGCACTTAAAAAATAAGTATTAGCCGCATTATTATCGTTTTTGTAACTTAAATAAATCGCATTAAGCATATCTACGATAACTTCTGTAGATCCGTCGCTATATTTGTTTTTTGTGCTGTTAATGTATTTTAAAAAAAGATATCCCTGATCGTAATTTTTAATATCAAAGTATGCCCAGGTAATATTTACATTTGTAAAGTAAACTTCTTTTAAATCATTAATTTTCAAACCATAAGCTACAGATTTTTTATAATAACTAATACCTTTGTCAAATTGTTTCTTTTCGAAACAATACATGTTCCCCAGATTATTATAGAGGTTGCATTTTAGAGAGTCGTTATTTGTTTTATTGGCATAATACAAGCTTTTTTTATAGAAGAAAATCGCTTTATCAAAGTCTGATAATTCATTATAGTTAGCTGCAATAATATTATAGGAACGAGAAATGAGGCAATAGTCTTTTAGTAATGTTGCTGAATTTAAAGCCGCTCTAGAAATTTTTAGTGATTGCTCAAAATTAGATTCCCGAAAATTTAAAAGTGCTTTTTTAACCAGCTTATCGATCTTAGGATCTTTATTACAATTAGATTGAGAAATTGCCGAATTGGCGAAGCAATTCAGACCAAAGAATAGAAGTAAAAATATCCGTATTTGGGGCATTAATCGGCTAGTTTTATCAAATATACACTTTAAAATAAAAAAAAGCTGTATTTCATAAAAAAATACAGCTTTTGACTTGTTATTTAGGACACTAAGGCCAAAAAATAATATTCTTAGTGTTAAAATCTTATTCGTTTATTGTTATTCTTTACCTTCTTCCCACTGTCCTACAACAGAAGTTGCCAGTGCATTTCCAAGTACATTTGTTGCACTTCTAAACATATCACAAAAATGATCAATAGGCAGAATCAATGCAATACCTTCAATTGGAATATCAAACATGCCGCAAGTTGCCGCAACAACAACTAAACTTGCTCTTGGAACACCTGCAATACCTTTACTGGTTAGCATTAATACTAAAAGCATCGCCATTTGAGTTCCCAAATCTAAATGTACATTGTAAAACTGCGCAATAAAAATACTGGCAAAAGTCATGTACATCATACTTCCATCAAGATTAAACGAATAACCAAGCGGCAGCATAAAAGAAACAATTTTATCTTTTACTCCAAAACCTTCTAATTCTTCTGTTAATTTAGGAAATACAGCCTCGCTGCTCGTTGTTCCAAAAGCAATTGCTAATGGCCCAGTGATACGTCTTAATAATTCTGTCATTCTTCCTTTTAAGAAAATATAACCAACAGCTATTAAAAGAACCCACAAAGTACTAATACCGATTAAGAATGATCCGAAAAATTTAAAATAAGTAATTACCAATTCTTCAGCATCTCTAATAGCAAAAACAGCTGCAATAGCACCAAAAACTCCAATTGGAGCAAAGTTCATTACATAGTTTACCATTTTTAAAACAATGTGAGACAACTTATCAAAGGCTCCAATAATAGGTTTTACCTTTTCTCCTAAAGATGCTGCAGCTAATCCGAAGAAAATAGAAAAAACTACAATCTGCAGGATTTCATTTGTTGCCATTGCTTCAACAATACTTTTTGGCACAATATGCTCAACAAAATTTTCGAAAGATAAATTTTGTGTTTTACCAGTTACCTCAGTAGCAGCTGCCATATCTACGTGCTCTAGTTTTAGACCAACACCTGGCTGTAGAATATTTACGTAAAACAATCCAATTAATAAAGAAATAAATGAAGCTGTAAAAAACCATCCTATAGCTTTTCCTCCAATTCTCCCAACAGTTTTAATATCTCCTAATTTTGCAATTCCCACTACCAGAGTCGTGAAAACCAAAGGGGAAATAATCATTTGCACCAAACGAATAAAAATAGTTGCCAGCATTTTTATCTTAGTACTAAAAGATTGTGCTGCTTCAGGCGAAATTAAATTGTGTAATATGATTCCCAAAATAGCTCCAAGAATCATCGCAATTATAATTTGCCCTGTTAATCCTGAAAGAAATGATTTTTTTTTAGTTTCTGTAACTTGCATTAATTTACTTTTTAATTATTAAAATATAAGACCCTCACTGTCTTACCTTTTATTAATATGTTTTGTTGATTAAATAAAAATCAGCCAAAACAATTGCGGCCATCGCTTCTACGATTGGCACTGCGCGAGGCACTACACACGGATCATGACGTCCTTTTCCTGTCATTGGTGTAATGTTACCTTTATTATTTAATGAGTCCTGAGTCTGCATAATAGTTGCTACAGGTTTAAAAGCTACTCTAAAATAAATATCCATTCCGTTGCTGATTCCTCCTTGAATTCCGCCAGAAAGATTGGTTTTAGTAGATCCGTCAGGATTGTACAAATCATTGTGCTCGCTTCCTTTCATTTCAGAACCAGGGAAACCGCTTCCGTATTCAAAACCTTTTACTGCATTTATAGAAAGCATTGCTTTTCCTAATTCTGCATGAAGTTTATCAAAAACTGGTTCTCCTAAACCAACAGGAACATTTTGGATTACACAAGTTACAACACCTCCAACAGTATCTCCTTGTTTACGAATATCACGAATATATTCCTCCATTATCGCTGCAGATTTTTCGTCTGGACAACGAACAGGATTACTTTCTATTTTTGAAAAATCTAATTCTTGATAAGGCGTTTCTAAATGAATTGGCCCAACAGAAGAAACGTAAGCATTAAACTTAATCTCTGGAAGCATTTGTTTTGCAATTGCCCCAGCTACTACCCTGCTTGCAGTTTCTCTAGCCGAACTTCGTCCGCCGCCGCGATAGTCACGAAAACCATATTTCTGATCGTAAACATAATCAGCGTGGCTTGGTCTGTAATTATCTTTTATATGTGAATAATCATCTGACTTTTGATTGGTATTTGGAATAATAAACCCAATTGGGGTTCCTGTAGTTTTTCCTTCGAAAATCCCAGATAAGAACTGAACTGCATCTGGTTCCTTACGCTGTGTAACAATTGCCGACTGCCCTGGTTTTCTTCGAGCCATATCCAATTCAATTGCTTCAAAATCAAGTTGTATTCCTGGAGGGCATCCGTCAATAATGCCGCCTAAAGCTTCACCATGAGATTCTCCAAATGTTGTAACTTTATATAGGGTGCCGTAGCTGTTTCCTGCCATTGTATTTTGTTTTGAGCAAATGTAAGTTTTATGAATTAAATTAAAAAATTTAAAACTGGTATTATTAACTAAACATTAAACCGATTAAAAATCACAATTTGGTAAAATTATCCGCTTTTTCATAACCTTTTGATAAAATAAAACCATTCAAAATTTCTTTCATTTGTAAAACTTCAAATCAAGAAAAATTGAAAAAAAGAAATGTCGAATTGGTCGTTCTTTCTGATGTCCATTTAGGAACTTACGGAAGTCATGCAAAAGAACTAAACAACTATCTTTCAAGCATTAAACCCAAAACTTTAGTCTTAAACGGCGACATTATTGATGCTTGGCAGTTTCGTAAATCGTACTTCCCGAAAGCGCATTTAAGAGTAATTCAGCGTATAATCGGAATGGCTTCTAAAGGAACAAAAGTGTATTATATTACTGGAAATCATGATGAAATACTTCGAAAATTCAGTGATATGAATATGGGTAATTTTGCTTTGGTCGACAAATTAGTTTTAGAATTAGACGATAAAAAAGCATGGATTTTTCACGGAGATGTGTTTGATGCCTCTGTGCAGCATTCAAAATGGATTGCAAAACTAGGCGGATTAGGTTAT
This sequence comes from Flavobacterium sp. Root935, assembly GCF_001429295.1. Classification (GTDB taxonomy): domain Bacteria; phylum Bacteroidota; class Bacteroidia; order Flavobacteriales; family Flavobacteriaceae; genus Flavobacterium. The sequence continues at coordinate 748,488 of NZ_LMJL01000008.1, forward strand.
GATTATTTAATTCTAATAAACCGATTTGTAAATTGGTGTCTATCAAAGCTCGGTCGAGAACCTTACTCTTTTTCTAAAAAAATAAAAGCAAGCGTAAAAAAAGCAGTTAAATTTATTTCTGATTTTGAAACTACTGCAACCGATTTAGCAATCGAAAAAAATTACGATTACGTAATCTGCGGTCATATCCATGAACCAAAAATTATGACTAAGGAAAACAAACATGGCTCTACTTTATACCTTAATTCTGGCGATTGGGTAGAAAACCTAACAGCTCTTGAATACCATAAAAAACGCTGGAAATTGTTCTCTTACAAAGCAGCTAATTTTGTTGAAGAAGAAAATCTTTTTGAAATGGAAGATATTTTAACTTCCCAATTAATATCTTCAATCATATTAAAATAACCTCACCAAAACCTATTTTTTAACAATTTTAAGAATCTTAATTTCGAAAATGTGAATTATATAACAATTTTCAAAAATATTATACGTTCTGTATCTAACTGTAATTATACATTTGAAAAAAATTAATTAACCATTTTTATGAAAAAGATCATTTTATCAGCCCTTATGCTTTTAGGATTAGCATTTACGGCTCAATCACAAGAAATTTCAAAACATGCGTTAGGGTTACGTTTAGGTGACAATAACGGTTTCGGAGGAGAAGTATCATACCAATTAGGATTGAACCAAAAAAACAGACTAGAATTTGATTTAGGCTGGAGAAACAGCAGAGATGTTGATGCTATCAAAGGAGTTGCCCTTTACCAATGGGTTTGGAACATCGACGGAGGATTTAACTGGTACGCTGGTGTCGGTGGTGGAGTTGCTGCTTGGGATTATGACTATTACAATAATAACTTCAGATATAATGACAGCGGAACTTATGTTTTCGCAGCAGGAGATATTGGTATCGAATATAGATTTAGTGAAGTGCCAATTACATTATCATTAGATGCTAGACCTGAAATTGGTTCAGGATACTATGATGATGACAATTTTGGATTTGACGTTGGTTTAGGTGTTAAATTCAGATTCTAAAATAAAAATTAAAAAATAATTGTAAGAAGAAACCTGTCGTTTAAAACGACAGGTTTTTTTTATTGATTAAAGTTTTTGTCAGGGTAAGCGAACTAGAAGCCCTTTCTACATCTTAAACCTTCGACTTCACTCAGGATAACACTTAACTTAAAATAACAAAATCAAAGAATAAGTACTAAAGTTTAAGTACCAAACTCTAGTACTAATCACTAAGAACTAAGAACTATGAACTATGAACTATGAACTATGAACTATGAACCAAGAACTAAAAAACTAATTACTTAATAATAATCTCTTTCTTAGAGTGAATTTTCACCACAGTGTAAGGATACGAAATCACCTGCATTGTCATTGCATCCTGCGCCGGGCTGTTTTCTTTTACAGTAATAATGATATTCTTATCTGTTTCTTCGACCTTTTCAACGTCTATAGAATAACCGCTTGTGTTTTTCTCCCCCATATTCAAGATCACATAGTTATAATCATGAACATTTGGATCCTTCATTTTATCAGCCAAAAGCGGATCGTTTTCAAGCATCTTAATCTCATTTGGTTCGGTCAAGATCTCAAAAAACTTAATATTACCGCCGCCGTCAGACTGCTTTGTCAAAACTTCGTACAAAGCATTTGAATTTTCAACTTTCTTAACACCGCACGAAACCAAAACAAAAATTGCTAAAACAGAAATTACTTTTTTCATTTATCTTTTTTAAAATTAATGCTTTTCATATTTATAATCATCAACAGCTTTTTGGTACAAAGCCTCATACTTAGGCAGAATGTTTTTAATATCAAATTTTCTTGCCACTTCCAGCGCATTTGCCTTAAACTGACTCAATACCGCATCATCTCTTAAAATTTTAAGAGCATTTTCGGCCATTTCTTCAACATTTCCAACGTTGCTTAAATATCCAGAAAAACCATCAAAATTTACCTCAGGCAAACCTCCAGAATTACTAGAGATTACTGGTACGCCGCAAGCCATTGCTTCCAAAGCAGCCAAACCAAAGCTTTCTGTTTCTGAAGGAAGCAGAAATAAGTCTGTCATGCACAAAATTTTATCAATTTCGTGGCTGTTTCCAAAGAAAATAACTTTGTCTAAAATTCCCAACTCCTGACATAAAATCTCTGCTTTTTCTTTCTCAGGTCCGTCACCCACCATCATTAACTTAGCTGGAATTTCTTTTTGGATACTATAAAATATCTTAATAATATCCGGAATACGTTTTACCTTTCTAAAGTTACTGATATGCGTAATAATTCTCTCGTTTTCATTTGCCATAACATAACGATGACATGGCGCAGTTGGATCTTTTTTAACCTTATCCAATTCAATAAAATTCGGAATTACTTTAATTTTATTCTTAATCTTAAATAATTTCAAAGTATCATCTTTCAAACTCTGCGAAACCGAAGTCACATAATCCGATTTATTAATGCTAAAAGTTACGGCAGGTTTATAAAAAGGATGATTTCCAACCAAAGTAATATCTGTTCCGTGAAGCGTAGTAATCATAGGAAGATTAATTCCCTCATTTTTAAGCATTTGTTTTGCCATATAACCCGCATACGCGTGAGGGATAGCATAATGCACGTGAAGAAGTTCAATTTTGTACAACTTCACCATGTCAACCAATTTACTTGACAAGGCTAATTCGTACGGCTGATAATGAAACAATGGATATTCCGGAACATTTACTTCGTGATAATGGACATTCGGATTTAAAAGTGCCAGTCTTACCGGCTGACTGTATGTGATAAAATGTATTTCGTGTCCTCTTCTGGCTAATTCGAGACCTAACTCTGTGGCTACTACACCACTACCTCCAAAAGTAGGATAACAAACAATTGCTATTTTCATGGATTAAATTTAATTCTACGAAATTACTCAAAAATAGCGTTCAATTAAGCTTTTAAATTGTTAGATTTTTGACAAAATTAGATTAATTCTAGTTAATAAATATTTTTAGCAGCACCACAATATCTGCAAAAAAGACCAGTAGTCCCGCTGTCCGTTAAATCTTTTCCTTGCTAAAGAAGCAAGAAAAAGGATATCACTTCCATCGGGGCTAGAATAGACGTTTTGGTTTTCATAAGAAGTGCAGTATGACAATCTTTGTCAAAGTTCAAAACCTTGACAATGGTTAATCCGTAAGTTTTAGCAAAAATTGAAACCTTAAACTTGAAACAATTTAAACTACTGAAATAAAAAAAAGGCACAAAACCAAAGTTTCATGCCTTTTCAAATCTTATAAAATTTCTTTTTAGAAAAATCTGCTATGCCAGCTGTCGGCAGCAGGAACTTCCCAAGATTCGTTGAACTCTTCGATATTGTTAACCAGATTATTAAAAACAATCGTATTCTCAGAAACCGATTTATCTTTTACCATCTTCTTAAAGTCGATCAATGGTTTATGTGCAATATGTTCTCCAAGTTTAAAAGTAACGTTCATTTTATCTAACAAATCAACATTATATTTTTTCTCCAAACTTTGGATAAATTCTACCGAACTATCGATAGAACAACCCGTCGCAGCCTGCACATCTTGATTAACAGCCAATATGATAAATCGATTGTATTTTAGTAAAAAAGAAGCTTCAAGACTTGTTCCGTGTGCGGCCCATTGTTCCACAAAAGCTTTTAAGTCTGTTTCGATTTCAGAAAACTCTTCCTCAGAAAATTTTCTGTTCGATTGATAAATCCAAACTCTGGATTCACCAGGTAAATTTTCAAAAGGTATATACATTTTAATTTTAGATTTTAGATTGTTGATTTTAGATTTGTTTCAAGATTTAAGATTCAAGTTTAAGGTTTAAGGTTTAAGGTTTCATGTTCAGTTAAAAACTTAGCATCTTAGCACCTTAGAATCTTAGACCCATTTTTACAAATCCTGCGCATTAGCAATTAACTCCGCAACGTCCATTACTTTTAACTCGCCCTCTTTATGTGCATGTTTAATTCCGTCTGTTAACATCGTATTACAGAACGGACACCCTGCTGCAATAATATCAGGCTGTACTTCTAAAGCATCTTCTGTACGAAGCACGTTTACTTCCTTATTTCCAGGTTCGGCATCTTTAAACATTTGAGCACCACCTGCTCCACAACATAAACCATTTGATTTAGAACGCTTCATTTCGACCAATTCAACATCTAATTTCTGAATTAAATCTCTTGGTGCTTCGTAAACTTTATTAGCTCTTCCTAAATAACAAGGATCATGAAAAGTTATTTTTTTTCCTTTAAATTGTCCGCCTTCAACAGTTAATCTTCCATCATCAATTAATGATTTCAAAAATTCTGTATGATGAATTACCTCGTAAGTACCTCCTAATTCTGGGTATTCATTTTTTAAAGTATTAAAACAATGCGGGCAAGCAGTAACAATTTTTTTTGCTTCGTAGGCGTTCAAAACCTCAATATTCATCATGGCCTGCATTTGAAACAAAAATTCGTTTCCAGCTCTTTTTGCAGGATCACCAGTACAGCTTTCTTCTGTACCCAAAACCGCAAAAGAAACATTGGTACGATTTAAAATTCGTACAAACGCTTTAGTAATTTTTTTTGCTCTATCATCAAAACTTCCTGCACAACCCACCCAAAACAAAACTTCTGGCTGTTTTCCTTCGGCAAGCATCTCTGCCATTGTTGGCACTACTAAACTTTCTGACATCTTATTTTGTTGTTAAATCGGTTAATCGTTTATTTGGTTAATCGTACTCTTTACTATAACCTACTAAAAACCTCAAATATTTTAAAATTGATAAACAGTTAAAACAATTAACCGTTTAAACAATACATTCTAATTCTCGTTTTTCCAATTTAATCGGTCTTGCTGACTGTACTGCCAAGGTGCACCGTTATTTTCTATATTGGTCATCATCGCATTCAATGACATTGGCGCAGCACTCTGCTCCATCACCAAATAACGACGCATATCCATAATAATAGACAACGGACTTATGTTTACTGGACATTCTTCCACACATGCGTTACAAGATGTACAAGCCCATAATTCTTCTGGAGTAATATAATCATTTAAAAGTGTCTTGTTATCTGGAACAAAAACACCTTTGTTAGCATCTATATTTTTACCAACTTCAGTTAAACGATCTCTTGTATCCATCATAATTTTACGAGGAGACAATTTTTTACCTGTTTGATTTGCAGGGCAAGAAGAAGTACAACGTCCGCATTCTGTACAAGTATAAGCGTTTAACAACTGAACCCAGTTTAAATCCTGAACATCACTTGCTCCAAATTTAGCCGAAGCAGCATTCTCATCAGCAGGCGGTGCAGCAGCAAACGGATCTGCATTTGGATCCATCATTAATTTAACCTCTTTTGTAACCGATTCTAAATTATCAAACTGACCTTCTGGTTTCAAGTTTGCAAAATAGGTATTTGGAAAAGCTAAAAGAATGTGTAAATGCTTTGAGAAGTATAAATAGTTCATAAAAACTAAAATACCAGCAATGTGCAGCCACCAGAAAACTTCGAATAAAAGACCTACCAATTCATTAGACGAACCATTAAAAATTGGTGCAATAAACTGACTTATTGGATAACTTCCTGCTTTATGAAAATGTGAATAACCGCCTGGAACATTTTGTAAATGCAAATCGGCAGCATTCATTAATAAAAACAAAATCATTAAAACGGTCTCAAAATACAGAATGTAATTGGCATCGCTTTTTGGAAATCCAGTTAAATCTGAATGTATAAAACGTTTCAATCTGATAAAATTTCTTCTGATCCAGAAAACTGTGACAGCAAAAATTACCAATATTGCCAATATTTCGAATGAAGCAATTAAAACATCATAAACAACACCCAAATATGGTGCAAAAATTCTATGTGTCCCAAAAAGTCCATCTATAATGATTTCTAATAATTCGATATTAATTATTATGAAACCAACATATACAAAGATATGAAGTATTCCTGCTACAGGGCGTCTCACCATTTTTGACTGCCCAAGAGCAATCAATGCCATGTTTTTCCAACGAGCTTTAGGATTATCTTTTCGATCTATATCAACTCCCAAATTAATATTTCGGATGATTTTTTTTACGCTCGCTGCAAAAAAACCGAAACCTACTATAAGAAGTATCGCGAATAAAATATTATCTAAATAACTCATTTATAATTATTTTTTATCAGTTGAATTTGTTTCTTCTGCTGGTGCTACGTATGGTTTATTTTTCTTTCCGAAAAGAGAAACATTTACATAACGAGTTGGGTAAAGACGTACATCTTGCAACAACAATTCAAGCTCTTTTGAAGTTTTAGCCAAGTTGTTATACAATGCATCGTCATTCAATAATTTACCAGCTGTGCCTTTACCAGAGTTTAAATTATTCATTAAACCATCAACTTTTGCCAAAGCCTGATTAAGATTACGTACTGTTTTTCCTAAATCTGCTTTGTTTAAAGAGTCTGATATTTTGTTAAAGTTACCTGACATTTTATTCAAGTTTGTCACAACGCTGCTAATTTGGCCTTTATTGGTATCCAAAATATTGTTAAGGCTTCCAGAAGCTCTATGAAACTGCTCCATAGTCTGGCTTAACTCAGCAATTGTTTTCTTTAGGTTTTCTTGTGTAGTTTTATCTAAAGTATTGTTTAAACCTGTAACTAGAACATCGATATTAACCAGCATTTTATCTAGTTTTTGCTGAATTGGTTCAATTTTTCCGCCTAAAGATTCCGTCAATCCAAGCTCTACAGTAGAAGTTAGTTTCTGCCCATCTTCTGCTAATTCTTTATCAGCAAAATTTGGAACAATCTTAATTTGTTTACCTCCAATTAAACTTGGAGAATAAATTGCAGCTACGCTTGATTTCGAAACTGGAAAATCAGTTTTAAGCTGAAGCTCAACTAATAATTTACCTGTTACTTCATCAATAGTAATTTTATTTACTTTACCAACAGCAAGTCCGTTAAGTGTTACTGGAGCTGATGGTGATAGATCTTCAACGTTATCATATTCAGCATATAATACTTTATAATTTGTAAAAAGATCTCTGCCTTTTAAAAAACTATAACCCCAAATAAATAATAAAATCGATGCGATGACTAATATAGCCGTTTTAATTTCTCTTGTTAGTTTCAAAATTCTAAGTGTTTATACAAAATTAATATAAATATTCGAACTTACGCTTATTATTTAATTGCGTCCTGAATACTGATTTTTTCTCCATCTTTAGTTGCTACTAAAAATGCTGCGCCATATCCTTTATTTTTAGCTTCTTGCAAGTATTTTTGCGCTGTTTCGTAACTTGAAGTTTCTTCGTAGAAATATTTATAAATATTATTTTCGTAGATCATAGTTACATTTTTAAGACCTTTAAAATTTTTAGGTTCTAAAGGTGTTTTCTTAATACTGGCAATAAGCTGTACTTTAAAGAATGTTCCTTTAGGAGCATTTTTTACCGCTGCAACCTGCGCCGTTGCTTTTGGTTTTGCTGGAGTAGTATCTCTTATGGGCCGACTCTCAGCTGCTTCTGGTGCTCCAGAACCAAAATATTCTCTTTTATAGCTTAAGATAGCTTCTGCAATTGCTCTTGCAATATCATCCTGCCCTTCTTCTGAATTTAAAATATTTCCTTCGGTCGGATTTGAAACGAAACCAGTTTCAACTAAAACTCTTGGCATATAAGCTTTATGAAGTACCATAAATGGCGCTTGTTTTACACCGCCATGACGAAGTTTTTTACCTAATTTTTCAAAGTTTTCTTCAATTTTACTCGCTAAGGAAATACTATTATCCAAATATTCTTCCTGCATCAAAGTCATACCAATCATTGATTCTGGAGAATTAGGATCATATCCTTCGTACTTACGTTTATAATCTTTTTCTAATGTAATTACAGAGTTCTCTTTTTTCGCCGCTTCAAGATTAGAGGCAACTTTACTCAAACCCATTACATAAGTTTCGGTTCCATCGGCTGCCGTATTTTTATTGGCATTACAGTGAATAGAAACAAAAATATTTGAATTGGCTCTATTGGCAATATTGGCTCTTTCGACCAAATCTATAAAAACATCTGTTTTACGAGTATAAATTACATTTACATTAGGATTAAGTTCTAAAATCTTGCCCACTTTTAACACAATAGCTAAAGCAATATTTTTTTCAATTCTCCCACTATAAACTGCTCCAAAGTCATGATCTCCATGTCCGGCATCCAAAGTCACCTTAAACACATTTGACTGACTATGAGCATAAAAAGACAGTATTGTTAGAAATAAAGTAAATATTACCTTAAATTTGTTAATTCTATTCATAAATCTAAAAGTTAATTTTAATAAAACGCAGCTGTTATAATTTTTAGAATTGATTATTTTTGCCAAAAAATTATATGTAAGTTTGACATGTCAAAAAACAAGCCATAATTTTACAAAAATAGCATTTAAACCTTTGCATACAAACTTATTTAATATCGTTTTAATATCATTTTTCCTAACTATAGGTTGTGGTAATTTATATTCGCAAGAAATAAAAAATAAAAAAAAGCCTTTACCTGCTGTAAAACAAACAGATAAAGAAGCTCCTGCAATTACAGATACTATAAAGCTTGATACTGTTAAACCCAAAAAGACTTTTTTGGATGGAAAAGTAAGATACAAAGCAAAAGATTACGCTAAGATAGATCAAAAGAAAAAGCTTATTACTTTGTATAATGAAGCTGAATTATACTATAAAGATGTTGAATTAAAATCTGGTATAATTGTTCTTAATTATGAAAAAGATGAAGTTTACGCTGGAAGAATTAAAGACTCTGCTGGTGTTTTGACTCAATATCCAAATTTCAAACAAGGGGGAAGCGAAGTACAGCCAGATTCTATTCGTTTTAACTTCAAAACCAAAAAAGCTTTAATTTACAATTCGAGAACTGAACAAGGCGAATTTAAAATCAAAGCTGCTGTTACTAAAAAAGAAAATGATTCTGTTTACTTCTTAAAAGGCGCCCGTTTTACAACTTCTACAGATGTTGACAATCCAGAGTATTATTTCCAGACCAATAAAGTAAAATTTATTCCAGGAAAAAAAGTAATTACTGGTTTGACCAACATGGTAATCGCTGATGTCCCTACCCCACTTGCACTGCCTTTTGCTTATTTCCCGATGAGTCAAGAAAAAAGTGTTTCTGGTATTATCATTCCAAGTTATAATGACTCTAACACAAGAGGTTTCTCTTTGCAAAATATGGGTTATTATTTTGCTCTTAGCGACAATTATGACCTTACGGTACTTGGAGATTATTACACCAACGGAAGTTATGCCATGCGATTTGAATCATCGTATGCCAAAAGATATAAGTATCGAGGAAATATAAATGTTCGTTTTGAGAATTTGATTAGTAGCGAACGCGGCTATCCTGACTACAGCAAACAAGGTATTTATAATATTCAGTGGTCTCATTCTAAAGATACTAAATCGAATCCTAATTCAACCTTTTCTGCATCGGTTAACATGGGTAGCAGTAAGTACTTTAAACAATCGATTAACCAGGCGAATATTGGATCGAATTTGAACAACACATTAAGTTCGTCGATATCTTACAATAAAACTTTTAACACTATTCCCGGTTCTCGTATTTCGTTGTCTGCAACGCATCAGCAAAATACGCAAACAGAAGACATTATCATGACTCTTCCTTCCTTACAGGGAAGTATTGACCGTGTATACCCTTTTGTTGGAAAAGACGGCGTTAAAAAGGGCTTAATTAAAAACATTAACTTACAATACAGTGTAAGCGGTAAAAACTACTTTAAAACAAAAGATTCTTTGTTTTTTAAGCCGCAGATGTTTAACGATGCTCAGTTAGGAATGCAGCATACCATTCCGCTTAGTACCAACTTTAAAATTTTTAAATATTTTAGTGCGGGAGCTTCAACGACTTATCAAGAAACGTGGGTTAATAAAACCGTATCCAAAAATTACGATTCGGCTGAAGGAAAAGCAGTTAATACAACTGTAAATGGTTTTGACTCTTTTAGAACTTATAATTTCAGCACCAATTTAGGAACTACTATTTACGGAACTTTCAATTTTGGCGATGACAAAAGAATTCAATCGATTCGACACGTAATGCGTCCGAGCATTACTTATGCTTACACACCAAGTTTTGAACGTTATTACGACACATATGCGGTTGATGCTACCGGAAGAATTACTTCTGAATATACAAGATTTGAAAACGGTCTTTTTGGACAGCCTGGAAAAGACAATTCAAACATAGTTGGTTTTGCTTTGAGTAATACTTTTGAAGCCAAAGTAAGAGACCGAGACAGCACAAAAACAGAACCTAAAAAAATAATGCTGCTAAACAATTTAAACTTCAGCACAAGTTATAATTTTGATGCTGATGGAAAAACTACTTTCGGCTGGCAGCCTGTTTTAGTAAGCGGTGGAACACAGTTTTTTGACAATAAAATGAATATGAATTTTGGTGCAACACTTGATCCGTATGCACTGGACAGCGGTAACCAAAAAATCGACAAGTTCAATATTGACAATGGCGGAAGTTTATTTAGACTTACAAGTGCCAATTTAACGGTTAATTATTCCTTTTCGAACAAAGGAACCGGCAAAGAAAAAAATACTCAGAGTCAGCGGAATGGAGGACGAAGTGATGACTTATTTGGTACGAATACAGATTTAAATGACAGCAGGAACAGTCAGTTTGCTAATGAACCTGAAAAAGAGGATGTAATTACGGAATTCTTTAATTCGAAAATTCCATGGGATATGACTTTAGCCTACTCATTAACGTATTCAAATACCAACAGGCAAAATGAAATTTCAGGAAACTCTATTATGATTTCGATTAACACAGATATTACGCCAAAATGGAAAGGCGGGGTTTCTACTGGTTACGATTTCGTACAAAAAGGGGTTACTTTTACGCAATTCCGTTTTGAAAGAGATTTATTAAGCTGGAGAATGGCATTTAACTGGCAGCCTCTTGGAACAAACTCTAACTGGAATTTCTTCATCGGAATTAAATCTGGTATGCTTAGTGATATTAAATGGAACAAACGAAGCGTTTCTAATAGATAAACTACTTTCGAATCAAAATAATTTTATTATGAAAAAGATCATCTTTACCGAGAAAGCTCCGGCTCCAATCGGACCTTATAATCAAGCCGTTTTATCTGGAAACACGCTTTATGCTTCTGGGCAGATTGCAATCAATCCTGAATCAGGAGAATTGATTACAGCTAACATTAATGACGAAACCAATCAGGTTATGCAGAACATTGCAGCTATTTTGGAAGCAGCAGGTATGACTTTTGAAAATGTAGTGAAGTCTACTATTTTCATTATGGACATGAATAACTTTGGCGCTATAAACACCGTTTATGGTTCTTATTTTAACGAAAAAACCGCTCCAGCTCGTGAAACGGTTCAAGTGGCTTGTCTGCCAAAAAATGTAAATGTTGAGATTTCTATAATTGCTGTGCAATAGCATCTAATAATAATTGTGCCGTTGCTTCATTTGTTGCCAGCGGCACATTATGTACATCACAAACACGAATCAACATATTGATATCTGCTTCGTGTGGATGACTTGACAAAGGATCTTTAAAAAAGAAAACCATCTGCGTTATTCCTTCCGCTACTCTTCCCGCAATCTGAGCATCTCCGCCCAGCGGACCAGAAAGCATTCTCTGAGTTTTAAAACCAGCAGCTTCGGCTTTTCCTCCCGTAGTTCCTGTACCAATCAGCCTTATCTTTTCATTATGCAAAACAGCTTCATTTTTGATTAAAAAATCAATTAAATCAGCTTTTTTTCCATCATGAGCAATAATGGCAATTTCCATAAAACCAGAACTATTGATTAGCAACATGGTACGCAATTAATCCATCAATAGGTCTTCTTAAAACATTCCCTAATTGTAGTTCATATTTATTGAATGTTTCTTGTAATTCATCTTTCAAATAAAATGCAATAGAACCTACAAAATGAACTGGAACTTCTTTACAGTTATCGAATTGTTTAATGTAATTCTTAACGAAAGATTTCATTCCTTTAAAGATAATTTTTCTGCAGAACTCAGTGTCTTTGTGCTTAATTAAAAACTTCGCATAGGTTGCTAAGTAAGCATTTGGATTTGGTTCTTTATATAATTTATTTTTAATAAAATCTGGATCAACGTCGTACTCTTTTTCAAGTTCAACAGCCAGTTCTTTAGGCATTTTATTAAAATAGTATTTTCTAATTAATTCTTTTCCGAAAACATTTCCGCTGCAATCATCCATAACAATGTATCCTAATGATTGTACTTTTTGATGCAATACTTTACCATCAAAATAGCTGCAGTTAGATCCTGTTCCTAAAATAGAAACGATTGCTTCTTGTCCTTTTGGAGTTGTTGCATAAACGGCTGCGTAAGTATCTTCTTGAACATCAACAATAGCGTTAACAAAATACTCTTGGAAAATTTGTGATAGTGCTGTTTTCATTCTATCAGTACCACATCCGGCACCGTAAAAGAATAAATGAGTAGCATTTTTTTTGTTTTGTAAAATATCAAAACGATCGTTTAATCTTTCAATAATTTCTGGACCGTCAAGAATTTCAGGATTTAATCCTAAGGTTTGTGTCGTGAATAATACTTTTCCATTATCATCAATTGCAATCCAATCGGCTTTAGTAGATCCACTATCAACTATTAATTTCATTTTTTTTTGTTTTTGGATTAGGTCTTCCCTATTCTCAACTTAAAAGTGTACTTTTTACATTAATTATAGAGGTAACAAAATAAGAAAATCCCGTTATTTGACTAACGGGATTTTGCAAAAATATATATTATTATTTTAAACCTGCAATATGTACAGATAAATCAATTAATTTGCTTGAGTATCCGTACTCATTGTCATACCAAGAAACTAATTTGAAGAAAGTTGAATTTAAACCGATACCTGCAGTAGCATCAACGATTGAAGTTCTTTTATCTGAAATAAAGTCTTGAGAAACAACAGCATCTTCAGTATATCCTAAGATACCTTTCAATTCGTTTTCAGAAGCTTTTTTCAATACAGCTAAGATTTCTTCGTAAGTAGTTTCTTTAGCTACTTTCACAGTTAAATCTACTACAGAAACGTCAGCAGTAGGAACACGGAAAGACATTCCAGTTAATTTTCCATTCAAAGAAGGGATAACTTTTCCAACCGCTTTTGCAGCACCTGTTGAAGAAGGAATGATATTGATTGCAGCTGCACGTCCACCTCTCCAGTCTTTTCTAGAAGGTCCGTCAGCAGTCATTTGAGTTGAAGTAGTTGCGTGAACAGTAGTCATTAAACCTTCAACGATTTCGAAATTATCGTGGATAACTTTAGCTAATGGAGCTAAACAGTTTGTAGTACAAGATGCGTTAGAAACAACTAAATCAGAAGCTTTTGCAGTTTCGTGGTTCACTCCCATTACAAACATTGGAGCATCAGCAGAAGGAGCAGAAATGATAACTTTCTTAGCACCACCTTTTAAGTGCTCACTTGCAGTTTCGATAGTTGTGAAGATACCAGTACATTCAGCAACAACATCTACATCAACTTCGTTCCATTTTAAATCAGCTGGATTTCTTTCTGCAGTGATACGGATATTTCTTCCGTTTACATAAAGTTTTCCTTCTTTAACTTCTACAGTTCCGTCGAAACGACCGTGAACTGAATCATATTTTAATAAATAAGCTAAGTGATCAACATCTAATAAATCGTTGATTGCAACAACTTCTACATTATCTCTATTGAAAGACTCTCTAAAAACGATTCTTCCGATACGTCCAAATCCGTTTATTCCTAATTTTACTTTTGACATTTTACTAAATTTTTGCTTTTGTTTTTATTACACTATTTCAAAGTCTAATTTCCTCACAATAAACTTCTCTTCTTTTTAAACTTTTATATTAGGTTATGTTGACATGATGTCAGACACTCTTAATAATTCTCTGTCGATTTCAGATTTTCCTTTAATTGCCTGCTCAAGCGGCGTTAAAATCACTTTATCTTCTTTAAGTCCAACCATATAATTTGATTTTCCTTCAATTAAAGACTCTACTGCTTTTACACCCAAACGACTCGCCAATACACGGTCGAAACAAGATGGAGAACCACCACGCTGCATGTGTCCTAAAACAGAAACACGTACATCGTACTCAGGTAAATTAGCTTCAACATAATCTTTTAATTCGAATACATTTTTACCAATTTTATCTCCTTCGGCAATAACAACTATACTTGATGATTTCCCTGAAGCTTTACTTTTTTGAAGTGAATCTAATAATCTATCAAGACCTAAATCTTCTTCAGGAATAAGAATTTCTTCTGCACCAGCTCCAATACCTGCATTAAGTGCAATGTGACCAGCATCTCTACCCATAACCTCTACAAAGAATAAACGGTTATGTGAACTTGCTGTATCTCTAATTTTATCAATACAATCTACAACAGTATTTAAAGCAGTATCGTACCCTAGAGTAAAACTTGTACCATAAATATCATTATCAATTGTACCTGGAATTCCCATAACTGGGAAATTATATTCTGAATTAAAAATCAAACCTCCAGTAAAACTTCCATCTCCACCAATAACTACCAAAGCATCAATTCCTGCTTTTACAAGGTTTTCGTGTGCTTTTTTTCTACCTTCAGGGGTTCTAAACTCAACTGAACGAGCCGATTTTAAGATCGTTCCACCTTTGTTTACAATATTATTTACACTACGAGGTCCCATTTCTTTGAAGTCTCCTTCAATCATTCCTTGATACCCTCTATAAATTCCGATGCATTCTATATTATGATATGCGCAAGTTCGAACAACTGATCTAATTGCAGCATTCATTCCAGGTGAATCTCCTCCTGAGGTAAGAACACCTACTTTTTTTATTGTTTTTGGCATTATTTAAGTATTAAAGTGTAAAATTAGCAAACATTCAGCACTTATTAGGTTATGATTATTATAAATTAATAAAATATGTTAAATTCAAACGTTTTCGTTAATAAGTTTTTTATAGGTAAAAATTTCATTTAAAATAATAAATCGCTATTTTTTTAATTAAATCGTCAAAATTAACAATACCTAAATGAAGTGTTATAAAAATCGGAATTTCTCTCTCACATGAAAAATTCGAATAGAGGCCCTAAATTTAGCACAAAAAAAACCATTATAAGTATAATGGTTTATAAATGTATATTTTTAACAAACTGTTAATAATCGTTATCTGGAATTAAACCTTGATTATTAACTGGTTCTTGTTTTTTCTTCTTTTCTTCCTCCTTTTTCTTTTTCTCTTCTTCTTTCTCCGCTTTCTTTTTATTTTTTTCCGCATCCTTTTTACTGGTGAAGTTCACGTAATCAGGATTTAAATAAGAATCTTGAAGATCGTCTGACGAACCTTTTACAGCTTTTTCAATTTTATGATTCTTAAACAGCTTATTGACTAATTCACTAAAAGTATCAAAATCGACTTCATAAGAAATACCTACTCCTTGTGTATAACCAATTCCCTGCCCGATATAATTAATATCATTTTCTTTATTGAATAAACGAAGATTCATTGTACCGTCTTCATTAACACGATAAAGAATTTCAATATCTCCTACGATGGCAGATTCATTTACACCTCCAACAGGAACTCCCAATTTACCATTGATTGTAATTCTTTCGTTAACCTGAGAAGATATATTCGCCACAAACTGGCCATCTACTTCCTGCCCCATTCTTCTATCGGCAGCAATATAGTTTAAGTCTATGTTGACTTTATCATTATCTGATTTTATAATTCCGCCTAATAAACTAGATGCAGTTTCTGTTAAAGTACCCGAGAAATCTCCTTGGCTAAAACCGTCTGTACTCATAAACGAACCTGTAGATAATAAATATAACGCCTGTGTCTGACGAATATCTTTATCGTCTAACTTATATTGTATCTCCGATTTCAACACATTACTTACAGATGGAAACTGAATATCAAAATTGGGTTCTGGACTTGCCAAATCTCCTCTCAATCCAATTACAACTTCTACAGGAACTTTTTTGTTGAACGAAGAAGTATTATCTAAAAGTACAGCAGGATTGGCCTGAGTTTTATAAACTGCTTCTAAATTCAGCTGAGCACGCATCGGGTTTCCTTCCCAAATAATAGAACCTCCCTTTTTAACAGCAAATTTTTTATCGATAAGTCCGCCGTATTTAAAATTATAAGTTCCTTCGTATGCCTGGAAATCTCCCCACATATTAAATTTACCCAGCGTATTAATTTTAAATAAAAGCGACCCATATCCTTTTCCTTTCATACCATGTCCAGAATTTCGGTCGAGTATAACTTCTACTTCGGCATCTGGCGTAATATCAAAATCAAACTCTAGTTCAAGTCCGTTGTAATTTCTGGTTTTCTCAACAATTCCGTTTGCCAGGTTAAATTTTTCTTTTGGCGTCACAAAATGAATCCAGCTGCTCTCTCCAACACTTTGTACATTATTAATAGGTATCTTAACTTCAGTTCCTTTCTCAGACTTGGCATCAACCTTAATAAATAAACTTTCTACCGGACCTCTTATACTAGCCGATCCGTTTATGAAAGCCGTGCCAAAATACGCAGCATCGTCACTATCTTTTGTATCGAGCGCTAATAATCGTTTGGAAGTTATGTTTAGATCTAATTTCCAATCTCCAAAATTATGATGCTCAATACTTCCATTCAACAAACCTTTTGTTCCATATTTAGTATCCGTCAGCTGATTATTTCTAAATAAAAATTTCTCATTTGTCAAATCAATTACTGTTCGATCGCTTAATTCGTAATCGACATTTAGATAGGGCACAGTCATTCCTGCCTTTTCAACATACAATCGTCCGTTTATTTCTGGTTTTTTCAAATTCCCTACAACAGCTGCATTTCCAGAAACAGAACCTCTCACATTCGACAGGACATCCCCTCCAACCGTTCCTAAAGTTGCAAGATTAAAACCTTCCAGTTTTAAGTTCATGTCCAATATCGTTTCTTTGTTCTCAACTGCAAAAGTTCCTCCGGCTCTAAATGATTCTGTAAAACCATTTTGTATAGACGAATTGACCGTAAACTTCCTAAAAGTTTCGTCTCCAGAAATATCAAAATTAAGTGTTCCCAGCTCTGTATTATTTAAAACAAGATGATCTATTTTTATAGACGCGGTAGGCTGATAAACATTCTTATTCTGTTTATAATTTATGTTTCCATTTAAATTTCCATTAAATACAAACTTGGAATTTAGAGGCGTAATTTTATTAATGTCAACATCTTCAAAATTCAGGACGAGATCTTTATAATCACTTCCTTTAATGACACCATTTAAATCAATTTTCTGATTTTCATGCGATAAAATAATATTATCGATCGTAAAGTTTTTAAAATACTGATCAAAAACAATTTGATTATCTTTCTCAGAATCTTCGTTTAAATACCATATATAGTCTTTAAACTTCATCTCTGATTTCTTGATTCCGACAATATTGTTTTTATTCTTGTCAATAGTATGATACAAATCGAGATTGAAGTAATCTTCACCTGCATTACCGCCTTTAAATTCAGAACGTACAAAGAGCGTATCTTTTGATGTAACATTAATCAAATTAAAATCACGAATCTTATAATAAGGCGTTTTGATACTATCTAACTCGATGTATGCATTGTAAAGCGTATTTTTATTATCGATATTAATTCGAATGTTATCAAATGTATTTTTAGCGGCCGTAATTTTTTGTGATCTAAAACGGAATTTAAATTCCTGTAAATCTGAATCGATTTTTCCTCGAACAACTGTAGACGAATCGATATTAATGTCTGGATAAAGCATTTCTACCACTTTATCGTATACACGGAAATTAAAGCGCAAAAACTGGCCTTTTCTAACTTTATAAGGTTTATAGTTGGTATATAAACTTCCAACGGAATTCATTACCAATTTATCCAATTGGTCAAATCTAAATTTTCCAACAATTTTTCCGTCTACAACATCATTTGAACTAATTGTAATAGTTCTTAGTCTGTCTGCGTCAAAATTGGAATTGATCGTTAAATCTTCAAAAACATAATTGGATTTTGGATTTTGATATTCAGCATCTTTTATAAAAATGTTCCCTTGAAGGTTTTCTATCGAATTTCCCGTTACCTGAACCACAACATCTCCCTTGAAACGAGAAATTGAGTCGTTGATAAATCTCAGTTTTCTTAAATCTGAATTCTCAACATTAATATGAAAATCATAACGATTTTCTTTTTTACTTAAGTCTAATAAACCATCAAAATTTAAATTCAGATTCGGATCATTTATCGCAATTTGACCTTTATAATACGGCAGTTTAAAATTTCCATTTACTACTATATTATTATACGTGTATTTGTTATAATCTAATTTCGAAATATCTCCTTTTATAATAGTATTTAAATACTTTTCTGTAAAACCAACTCCATCCACATCCAGATTCAGCGTTGTTCTTCCGATATCTTTTCGGGCTAGAACCGCACCAACATCAAAATTAGTCAGGATAATATTTCCAGAATATGAAGCTTTATCAATAAAATCCATATTATTCATATGAAGATCGACTTGACCGTTTCCGAGATCGGTTGCCATTTTAAAATCTGTTTCTAATGCTGTTGTAGAAACTTTTGCTTTTCCGACAATATTAAATTTTCCTATTCTTTTAAGTTCTTTCGGAAGTTTTTTACCTAAAACCTCTGGAAGCAAAACCACTAAATTATCATAACTTGAAAGCAGTTTATCAAATTTACCGTCCATAAAAAACTTCTGAGTTTTACTGCCCAAAAGATTTTTGAAATTTATAGTTCCGTTAATTTTTGATCCGTTTGTATCGCTTAATTTTAATTTAGAAAGTGTTAAATTATTTAGCGGACCATCTAATTTTGTTTTTAGTTTAAAATGCTGATTTTTACCTAAGCCATCATAAAAATTACGAATATCATTTGTTGCAATCGATGCTGAATCTATTACAACATTAAACTTGACCTTGTCTGTAAAATCAATGAAATCTTCTGGTTTATAATTTAAAATGGCTAAACCGTAAATTGAAGATCGTTTGGTTGTAATTGCTAAATTTTCAACCTTAATCTGTTTTTTGCTATACGCAAATTTCCCTGCAAAATTAGAAACATACAAACCGCGGTGATCCATAAATGAAAATCGATGAATCCTAGTAGTTACATCTGGTCCATACAATTTAAAATCACTTATATAAGCATTTAGTTTGGTAAAATCTAAAAATAAAGGCGTTGTTTTATTTTCATCTACAACAGAAAATCTTCCCTTTTCGATGTAAGCATTTTTTGCAGTTAAAAGGAAATGTTTTGTTGATTTTTTCTTCGGAGTATTTTTAACCTCAAAGGCTTTTATAAACTTATTGATATTATTTTCGTCTTCGCCTTTATACGTTTTCAGATTAAAAATTAAACCTGTCAAACGTAAATCGCCAAAAATCAAATCGCCGTCCAGCAGTCTGGTGAAGCTGGCAATATCTGTAGTAATGATATCCGAATAAATTAAAGTTTTTTTATGATGATCTAAAATCATCACATTTTTCAATTTAACACCACCAAAAATGTTGATCGCCGTTTTTTCTACACTAATATTTACTTTAAAATCTTCGTTTAAAGAATTGGTCAGATAGTTGGCAATCTGAGTTTGAACTACAGGAAGTGATAATGTAATAGCTAATGCTAACAAAAGTAAAATCAACCCAATTAGGGTTCTAGATATTATTTTCTTTACTTTTTTGATAGCTTCTTTAATTTTAGTTTTCTTTTAAATTTATTTTGAACAGACAAAGAACCGCTGTTTTTGATAAAAATTCTTTAATTTTGGTCACTTCTTAAATCAAAGAAATATAATAATTTGATTTGTCAAATATAATTCAAAATTTGTGCCTTTATATGCAAAATCCAGAGGTTTTTATTCTTGCCATCGAAAGTTCATGCGATGATACTGCTGCCGCGGTTTTACATAACGACAAAGTATTGTCAAATGTTGTTGCCAATCAATTAATTCACAATCAATACGGCGGTGTCGTTCCTGAATTGGCTTCGCGAGCACATCAGCAGAATATTGTTCCAGTTATAGATGCTGCACTTCGTAAAGCAAATGTACAAAAAGAACAGTTAAGCGCAATCGCATTTACACAAGGACCAGGCTTAATGGGATCTTTATTAGTTGGAACTTCTTTTAGTAAATCCTTATCATTGGCGTTAGATATTCCGTTAATTGCTGTAAATCACATGCATGCACATATTTTAGCGCATTTTATTGATGAAGAAGGTTATGATAAACCAGAATTTCCTTTTTTAGCTTTAACGATTAGCGGCGGACATACACAGATTGTAAAAGTGAACAGCTTTTTTGACATGGAAATCATCGGAGAAACAACAGATGATGCTGTAGGTGAAGCATTTGACAAGAGCGCAAAAATCTTAGGACTTCCTTATCCCGGCGGACCATTGATTGATAAATATGCCAAAGAAGGAAATCCGAAAGCGTTTACTTTTACAAAACCGAAAGTTCCTGGTTTAGATTTTAGTTTCTCTGGACTAAAAACAGCTATTTTATATTTCATTCAAAAAAATAAACAAGCCAACCCTAATTTTATTGAAGAAAATCTAAATGATATTTGTGCTTCGATTCAGCATACAATTATCGAAATTTTGATGGATAAAATAAAAATGGCGGTAAAAGAAACCGGAATTACGCAAATTGCCATTGGTGGCGGTGTTTCTGCCAATTCAGGCATTAGAACCACATTGAAGGAAACAGAAAGCAAATACGGCTGGAAAACTTTTATTCCGAAATTCGAATACACAACAGATAATGCTGCAATGATTGGAATTGTAGGTTATCAAAAATATTTATCAAATCGTTTTGAAACTTCTTCTGTAGTTTCAAAAGCACGAATTCAATTTTAAATCATGCAGTTATTTTTTAATCCGAATATAGACGAAAGCACTCAAAGTTTTTCTTTTGATAAAGAAGAGAGCCGTCATATTATAAAAGTTCTTAGAAAAAAAGATTCAGATATTCTGCATGTTACAAATGGTTCAGGATTATTGTTTGAAACCCAGATTACATTGGCTTCAGACAGTAAATGCATCGTTGAAGTACTTTCTATAACGAATGCCGAAAAACCTAAATTTCATTTACACTTAGCCGTTGCGCCAACTAAAATGAATGATCGTTTTGAGTGGTTTCTTGAAAAAGCAACTGAAATTGGAATTCAGGAAATTACCCCAATTTTTTGCGACCGTTCTGAACGAAAAGTGATTAACAAAGACCGTTTCGAGAAAATTATTCTTTCGGCAATGAAACAATGCAACGAAACTTTTCTGCCCAAATTAAATGAAGCGATTTCGTTTAAGGAATTTATCAAAAAACAGCAAAAAGGCCTTCAACTGATTGCGCATTGTGAAGAAACCGATAAAAAATCACTAAAAGAAGTCTTAAAACCAAGCGAAGATGTAACCATTTTAATTGGACCAGAAGGTGACTTTTCTGAGAAAGAAATTGCATTGGCATTAGAAAATAATTACAAGCCTGTAACGTTAGGAAACACGCGTTTAAGAACAGAAACAGCAGCAGTTGTCGCTTGTCATAGTGTTGTTTTTTTTAATGAAGTTCCTAATAATTAAGTTTAATTAGTCATTGCGAGGAACGAAGCAATCGCATTTGCAAATTAAATTTACAAAGCTTTGTCAATAAAAGGTCGTATTACTTAGTGAGGCTGCTTCGTTCCTCGCAATGACAGACCGATAATATAAATTACATGAAAAAAATATTTCTTTTGTTTTTATTGGTTTCCGTTTCTTCATTTTCACAAGAAATTGCTTTGCTTAAATACAGCGGAGGCGGCGACTGGTATGCCAATCCAACATCTCTGCCTAATCTAATCAGTTTTTGCAATGCTAATATTTATACCCGTATAAAGAGCAAACCTTCGACTGTTGAGCCAAGTAATCCTGATTTATTTTCTTATCCTTTTGTGCACATGACAGGACACGGAAATGTAGTTTTCAGCGATTCTGATGTTACCAATCTTAGAAATTACTTAACAGCTGGCGGTTTCTTGCATATTGATGATAATTACGGAATGGATCAATTTATTAGAAAAGAGATCAAAAAAATATTTCCGAATAATAATTTAGTTGAAATTCCTGCAAATCATCCTATTTTTCAAAAACCATTTCCATTCCCAAACGGATTACCAAAAATTCACGAACATGACGGAACTCGTCCGCAGGCGTTTGGTATTTTTATCGACAATAAATTGGTTTTACTTTATACCTACGAATGCGATTTGGGCGATGGCTGGGAAGATGCTGAAGTTCATAATGATCCAGCAAATGTTAGAGATAAAGCCTTGAAAATGGGTGCAAACATCATCAATTATATTTTTACTAATTAGTGGCTAGTCCTAAGTAATTAGTAACTAGTAATTAGTAATTCATCAATTTAAAAAAACAACATCACCTCTCAACACTAATCACTTTTCACTAATCACTAATTACTTTTTTACTAACAAAAATGCAGCTTACGCACGAAGAAAATCAATTTGAAAGAAAAACGTTTCCCATAACTTTAGTTTGTGATCATATTTACTTTCAACAGAATATTGGTTCATTGTTCAGAATTTCTGAAGCTTTTGGAGTAGAAAATATTATCTTTTTTGGAAAGGATATTCCGCTGACACCTCGTAAAATCAATAAAACTTCTAGAAGCACTCATCTTCATGTACCCCATTCTGTGATTGAAGATTTTACCGAACTTCAATCTTTTCTGATCGATAATGATTTTGAAATTATTGCATTAGAAATTGCTTCAACCAGTAAACCCTTAAAAGAAGTCGTTATTCCAGAAAACAAAAAAATCGCCCTTTTGATTGGAAGTGAAATCAATGGAATCTCAGACGAACTTTTAAAACTTTCACACCAAATTGTCCATATCAATATGTTTGGCAAAAACAGCAGTATGAATGTGGTTCAGGCTGCGAGTATTGCGCTTTACGAACTTACGTGTAAATAATTAATCAATTCTGCTTGTATTTTGAACCATTATTTTGATTTTCAACAATTTGATTTATCGAATAATCGTTTAACGTACAAATTTTTACGACGAAATGCATCAAAAAAAATAAAAATAAAGTAAAATCTTACTAATATTTTTCATTGCTTTTTTGTAAGAACCAGTGTTTGTAAGGCACTGCAAAAATTCCCACAAAATATTCTTTATAAAATTTTTCTGTAATTTATTTTTGTTATAAAATTGCTGCAATGTTTAACTAATCAACATTTTTATAACAAAAACCCAAATTATTATGAAAAAAGTTATTATTACCACATTTGCAGCATTAATGCTCTTTGCTTGTCAAAATGAACAATCTGATTCTAACAGTCCAGATGCAGTAGCAGCTTCTCGCCGAGGATGCGCTACACAAGACGTTTTAGAAGCACAATTAAAAGCTGATCCTTCATTAGCTATTAGAATGAATGAGATTGAAGCATTTACTGCAAAACATTCTCTTACCAATTTTACAGGCCGTTTAGTAAATGGCAAAATCGAAATTCCAGTTGTAGTAAACGTTCTGTATAGAACTGCTGCACAAAATATTTCAGATGCACAAATTCAATCGCAGATTGATGTTTTAAACAAAGATTTTAATGCATTAAACTCTGATTTTAATAATGTACCTGCTTTATTCTCTGGAGTTAAAGCTAATATCGGAATTACGTTTGTTTTAGATCAGGTTATTAGAAAATCTACTACCAAAACTTCTTGGGGTACAAATGATGCCATGAAAAAAACAGCTCAAGGCGGACTTGCTCCTACTTCTCCAACAACTAAATTAAACATTTGGACTTGTAACATTGGAGGCGGAATTTTAGGTTACGCACAATTTCCTGGCGGATCTTCATCTACAGATGGGGTTGTTATTGACCCACGTTACTTTGGATTATCTGGTTCTGCAAATGCTCCATTTAACTTAGGAAGAACTGCTACTCACGAAGTTGGACACTGGATGAACTTACGTCATATCTGGGGAGATGCAACTTGCGGAAGCGACCTTGTTGCCGATACTCCTACTCATAACGCAGAAAACTATGGCGTTCCTGCTTATCCTCACTATAGTACTTGTTCAGGAAATCCTGTAGAAATGACTATGAACTACATGGATTATGTTGATGATGCTGCAATGTATATGTTCTCAACTGGACAAAAAAACAGAATAGCTGCAATATTCACAACTGGAGGTGCCAGAGCTTCATTTGCACAATAATCAGCAAAAAATTATATGGCAAAGCGGGATGTAATACATCCCGCTTTTTTTATTTAAACTCAAATTTTAAAATGCTTTTTCCTATATTTATAGTCTAAAATGAAAACATGATCACCTCAAAAACTATTTCAAACGGAATTTTAAGAGCTTTAGCAACAATCTTAATAGTCGGCATTATTTTATACTTTTTATATTCAATTCAAACAGTAATTGTATACTTATGCATTTCATTACTATTATGCTTAATTTCGAATCCGTTGGTTTTATTTTTAAAGAATAAATTAAAATTCAGCAATTCTTTAGCTGCTACAACAACGATCATTCTTTTTGTTTTTTTAATTGCAGGCTTCATATTATTGTTTGTTCCGTTAATTATTTCTCAGGCCAACAATTTAGCGCTTTTAGATACAGCGCATCTTCAGACAAAATTTATGGAAACAGAAAAACATCTTGAGGAATATTTTAATATCCAGCATATTGATTTAAATAAAGTTATAAAAGATTCTAAACTTACTTCCGTATTGGATTTCAGCTATTTCACAGGATTTCTTAATTCAATACTTAATTTCATGGCCAATATGGGAATGGGATTAGTATCAGTATTTTTTATTACTTTCTTTTTTATTAAAGATCAAACCGTTTTTAAAGATCAAGCGAGAAGAATACTTCCAGATTCAAATGAAGACAAAATTATAAACTCAATCACCAAAATAAATCATCTATTGACCCGCTATTTTATTGGTTTGCTATTGCAGTTGATAGTTGTATTTATTCTATACTTAATTGTACTACTCATCTTCGGAAATAAAAATGCGTTTGTAATTGCTTTTTTGTGTGCCATATTAAATATAATTCCATATTTGGGACCGATTATCGGAACTACTTTGGCTGGCATCTTGACCATGATCAGCATGATCGGACAAGATTTTCAATCGGAAATTCTGCCAACTACAATTTATGTAATAATAGGATTTTTAGTCGTTCAGGCTATTGACAATAATATCAGCCAGCCAATAATTTCGTCAAAAAGTGTAAATTCGCACCCGTTAGAAATATTCTTAATTATTTTAATTAGTGGTATTACGTTTGGAATTGTTGGTATGATCATCGCGGTTCCAGTTTTTACAATGATTAAAGTAATCTTAAAAGAATTTTTTCCTAACAATAAAATTGTCTCCGTATTAACCGAAAGAATTTAGCTTTGAACACTTCTATTTTGCATCCAGATATTCAGGAATTTATAATTCAAAATACTGGTGCAGACTTAACGAAACTAGCCCTTCAGAAAAATCCATTTCCAGAAGCAGACTGGATTGTAATTTTAAATCAAATCGAAGCGCGTTCTAAAGCAAAAGAAAAACTTCCGACTTGGTTTTCGGCTGCAAATATTATTTATCCAAGCAAAATTTCGGTAGAACAGACTTCTTCAGAAAAAACAGCCGCTTACAAAGCTGATTTAATTTTAGGTGAAACTTTAGTCGATCTTACAGGTGGTTTTGGCGTTGATGATTATTACTTTTCTAAGAAATTTAAAGCGGTAACGCACTGCGAAATCAATGAAGATTTATCTGAAATTGTAAAACATAATTTCAATCATTTAGAAATTAAAAACTGTACTTTTTATGCTGGCGATTCCATTCATTTATTAGAAAAATCCGATCAAAAATATGATTGGATTTACATAGATCCTTCGCGAAGAAATGATGCAAAAGGCAAAGTTTTTATGCTGAAAGACTGCCTGCCAAATGTTCCCGAATTACTTGATTTTTATTTTGAAAAAGCAGATTCTATTTTAATTAAAACTGCGCCTTTGCTGGATATTTCGGCTGGATTGTCTGAATTGAAAAATGTAAAAAACATTCATGTCATTGCGCTGGAAAATGAGGTTAAAGAATTACTTTTCGAAATTCACAAAAATTATTCGGGTGAAATAAAATTAAAGACTGCGAATATTTTAAAAGAGACAACCGAAACTTTTGAGTTTGTTTTAGGCGAAATATCTTTTCCTATTTATGATTTTCCGCAGAAATATCTGTATGAACCCAATTCGGCTATTATGAAATCTGGCGGTTTTGATGAAGTAAGTGCTGTTTTTCAAATTAACAAACTGCATAAACATTCCCATTTGTACACTTCAGAAAACTTAATTGATTTTCCAGGAAGAAGATTTGAAATTAAAAAAGTGATTCCGTACAATAAAAACGAAATGAAAAATGAACTTGCGAATCAGCAGGCGAATATCACAACGCGTAATTTTCCAGAAACGGTTGAAAACATTAGAAAAAAATGGAAAATAAAAAATGGCGGGAATTTGTATTGTTTTTTTACAACCGATGTAAAAGATAACAAAATAGTTTTAATTTGCAGCAAAATAATCTAAACAATGAAACAACTATTTACTTTAACCATTTTTCTATTAACCCTTACCGCTTTTGCCCAAAAACCATGTGAATATAGTACCAACGTTACCGATTCTATTGGTTCTTATAAAATCACTAACGAATATTTAGTAAACGAGAAAAATTTTGGAGGAACTTCTAATTACATCTTTTTTTCGCTTGCTCAAACAGACGGACTACCGACTTTAAATGTGCAGTTAATTCAAAAGAGTAAAGAATTTATCAAAGCGAATTGTTTTGACAAAAATTCTAAAATATTTTTACAGCTGCAAAACGGAAAAATTGTTTCGCTAATGCACATTAACCAAGAAAATTGCGGAACTCTTATCCGTGACGAAAAAGGTTTTGACAATCGTGTTAATACTGGTATTTTTCTTTTTATGAAAGACAATTACGAAGAGCTGAAAAAATCTCCTGTAACCTTAATGCGAGTTAAATACTTAACCAACATTGAAGATTACATTGTAAAGTCTGAATTAACATCTGAAATGAATGGTAAAGTTTTCCATCCAAATACTTATTTTATGGATAACATTCGATGTGTTGAATAATCCAAAATAATTATTTAGCAATAAAACCTTAATTTTAAAGTTAGCATGTAAAAATAACAACATGATTAATTATGAAAAAGGCGATAGATAAAAGTTTTAAATATCTCAAGCTATGGAATATGTTTATTTTCAATAGATATCTTGGAAGATTTTTTGAAAAATGAAAAAATAAAATCAAAAAAACTTTTAAAAAACTTTCAAGATAATCATGACAGATATTTAGCCTTGCTTAAAAAAGGAATATGGTTGCCATTCACTCCAATAAACTCGATAGAATATATTATTAAAATAGAAAATCTTGGTGAATCATTTGATAATCAATGGTTACAAAAGCTAAAATATGATGATTTCAATATCGAAATCAAAGATTCATTATGGATTACTGATACTGGAAGCTTCTACCAATTTGATAAAAATAAATTTTCAGGAGAAGAAATATCATATCAAACACTTGATGGAGAAACATTATATTCTGGATTAAAATTTAATCTATCCTCTGGAAAATATCTTGTATCAATTACAGGTTTTACAAGAAATAAAGAACTTAAATATCCACATCCGAATTATGGTTTTTTATTCTCGCTGAAAAAAGTTGAAGAATTTGACAGTGTAAATGATCCAAGGGAAGATGAAAAATATAATTTTAATATTGCAGATATTTAATTAAAGAATAATTAATCACATTTCCATTTTTGATTGGCAACTTTATCTTTTAAACCCGCTTTTAAATTGTAATGCCACCATTCTGAATCAAAAGAATTAAAGCCGTTTTTAATCATAACTTTTTTCAGATAAGCTCTTTTTGAAAGGATTTCTTTTGAAAGCTGTTTGAAATTGTGGCTCGCCTGAATTCCGAAAAAGTCAAAAGAAGTTCCCATATCGACTTCTTTTCCATTTATATCTACCAAAGAAATATCTACGGCTCCTCCTCTATTATGGATGGAGCCTTTTTTTGGATCTGCAACGTATTCTGGATTCGACACAATCTCCCACATTTTCTTTTGGATATCCAAAGGTCTGTAACAATCAAATAATTTGATTCTATAGCCTTTTTTTAGAAAATCAGTATTGGCCGCAATTAAAGCTTTGACCGTTTTTAAACGGAGCATACATTCGGCACAATCATATACTTTTGCTTTTAGAAAATTATCTTCGGTTGCGTATTTCATGTCGTAGATAAAATCATTACTGTAATCTCTTAGATTGACAAATGTTGTATCTGAGATTTGTGATTCAGAAATATCTGTGTAGGCTTCGTTTTGTGCTTGTAAAGATGCGGTACCAAAAAGGAAAACGCATAAAAGTTTTGAAAAACAATTCATTGCTTTATAATTTTAAAAAATTGAAGTTAATCAAAAAAACTTAAAACTGCTTCCTTTATAATTTGATCTTTACACTAAAATAATATGTTTTATAATTTACATGGTTTTAAATCTCTTTCAAAACAGACTTTATTTTAATATCTTTATGAATATTAGATTATTATGACTTTATAATTTAAATTATTAATTCTAAAATCAATTATTATGAATTGCAAAGCCAAATACTTTTCTCTAGTTTTATTAAGTAGTTTTATATTGATTTCATGTAAAAAAGAAACGGTTAAAAGTCTTCCTACAACAGATTCAACCTCTATAATAACACATGCCTTACAATCAGATTCGGCCGTAATTAATCCTTCAGATACCTTAAATGATTTGGTTGATAAAAGCGTTATTGGAACTCAGTTTTTAACCAAAAGCAGTCTGGCTCCAAGGCTGAAAAAATTATTAGGAGCTGATTATGATCAAATGGTAAAATATTGGAATACCGAAACGCCTTTTGAAAAACAGGAAAATATCCTGCATGCCTGGGGATGTAAACAACACGACTGCAGTAACTATTCGTATGATCTTTTTATAGATGTAAAAAACAATAAGATAAATGTTTACAAATTTGAAAAATCTAAATTAACAATTTTTAAAGAAGATGATTTTGAAATAGAAATTAAAGATAACTTTTTGAAAGATTTGAACGTTAAAAAAGAAAATGTAGAAGTTGAGGGGTAATTGTTGATGGTTAATGGTTAATGGTTAATGGTTAATGGTTGATGGTTGATGGTAAATTGTTAATTGTTAATGGTTGGTGTTTAATGCCTATTTTAACTTTTAACTTTTAACTTTTAACTTTTAACTTTTAACTTTTAACTTTTAACTTTTAACTTTTAATCAAATCTCCCCTGTCATTAAAATATTTTCTTTTACTCCTTTATTTTTGAGCATTCTGAAATGGGAACGCACGGCGTGATAAAAAGGATACGAAGTATAAGGCAGGTTGTATTCTTCTGCGTAACGTCTTATTATTGGGGTGATGTACGGATAATAAGTATGCCCAACACCTGGAAAAAGATGATGTGCAACGTGATGTGTAAATCCGCCGTATAAAAAATTGGCTAGTTTACTATTGGTGCTAAAATCTTTGGTAACTATCATTTGATGTACTGCCCAAGTATCAGAAAGATTGCCTTCTTCATCTGTATTCGGAAAATGAGCATCTTCATCGACATGAGTCGAAACCAAGGCTACTACCCCAAGCGCACTGCCGCACATGTGCATAGACAGCCAGGCAAACAGAACCATATACCAAGGCTGTTTTAAAAGTATCATTGGCAGGAAAAGCAAATAAGCAATATTAATAATCTTGGCCGCAAATAAGCGATAGATTTCTGGTCTCGGAATCTTTTCGACTACTTTTTTTACGTAATTATCTTTGGTGCCAAAAAAATCTTTAAAATCTCTAATATATATCCAGTTGAGACTATAAAGCGGATATATAAACCACATATAAATATGCTGATATTTATGATAATTAAATAATGGACTGTTGGGAAATATTCTAATTATATCGCTTTGTTTGATATCTACATCCCAATCTGGAACATTTGGATATGCATGATGCAGGCTGATATGACGGCGCATCCAGAGCCAGTGATTACTGCCGAAGAGTTCTAAAACATATAAAAACCATTCGTTATGTTTCGGTTTTCTAAACAATGCTCCATGCGCTGCATCATGAAAAGCATTTATAAATAAAACAATCATAGTAATTCCAGACAAAATATAAAATAGAAAAAGCAAATAGGTCTGGTTACCAAAAAGTAAAATACAGCTGTAAAATAGAAAGAAAACAACTAGAAGTCCTAGAGATTTTACAACATTTAATACGTATAAAGATGAATTCTTTAAGACGGTTTCATTCACTTCTAAACGCATCTTTTTAAAAAAATCATCAGTTCCGGGTTTGACATAAACCGGTCGTTTTAATTTTTCCATGTGTATTCTGGCTAGAAATTGTCTATCAAATTTAATAAAAAAAAACTTAATCTACTATAACACATTTATTTAACTATAAACTTTGTAAAATAAAAAAAACCACTCTATTAGAGTGGTTTCAATAAATTTTTTTTCAGGTTATTTTGTTAGATATTTTCGGAAAATTATTTTTTAAAACTATTCCTCAAACTTTTTTTCTGCCAGGCGCAATCTAATGGTATGGATACGATCTTCTATTTCTTCTAAATCATTAAGAATATCATGTTTTTCGTAAACCGCCCTGTCTTCATTAACCATATTTTGCTCTTTTTCTGGAGCAAAAAGATCATTCAAATCTACATCTGGGAAGTTTTTACTTAAACTAATAAGGAATTCAGATCCAATATTAGCAGTACCATGTAAATATCTTCCAATCATTACTGGGCTAAATCCTAAAATTTCGCCAACCTCTTTTTGCTTTAATCCTTTAGCTTTAAAGAATTTGCTTAATTTTTCGTTATACATCATTATTTAAATTCAATATAAAATGTACTCAAAATACTTTTTTTAACATAAAAACTTATTTAAAATATAATATTTTTCTTACATTTACATAAATTATAAAAGATTAAGTTATTAATAGCAAATATATGTCAAAATTAATCAAAAACAGCAATTTTAAAGAAGATAATTCTCACAACCTAAAAGCTTACGAATTTATTGACAAGCATTTACCAGTTACCTATGTCGACTTAACTATCGCTTGCCTGCTTAAAAAAGGAAAAACTCCTCCAAGTAAAGCTTTGATTAGAAATGTAAGAAATAAAGCAATATTAAGAAATGACATTTTGCTTGCATTGGTAGAAGTAGCTGCAGAAAATAAAGAGGCAATTGAAAAAATTAAACTTATAACTTCTTAAAAAGATTTCTAACCGAATCTTATGAAAAATAACATTATGATCAACCAGGATATACACAACACAAAAGAAGAATACCAAATCGATTTTACTAATGATCTGCTCAGAAATAAATCTCTTACCCTAGACGATTTAGCAAACCTAAACTTATACGGAATGACTCCTGAACAATATATAGAAGGTGCAGAAATACATTTCAGATGTTTTAATCAGCTTAAAAAAATAGAAGCTGAATTAAATTAAAACTATTTTTTTATTTTGTCTCGAAATTGTTTTTTTTTGGAATGCTGCTAAAAAATGATGTTTTTTTTGATTTAGAAAATTCCCATATTTTCTGGTTTGATTGTAAAGCCTAAACGGAGCATGCTTTTATGTTCCTGATAATCTATTAAACTTTCTGTATATCCCACAAACCATTGCAATGTAATGTAATAATTTTCGTCTTTATAGGGTTTCCAGTTCAGCTGCGTCTGCAGAGAACCATAATTGATGAGTCCGCTTCCTTTTCTAAAAAGAACGTCGGCACTCCATCTTCCTGGCTGAATCTGATAAGTTGCGCTTGCCTCACCATAACCGACATACTTGGTTAATCCAGGATTATCTTCTTTATCAACTAGCGGAATCCAGCCTCTAATTCCAACTGTCCATCTCGGAGAAACTTGTGATTTTAATGAAAAGGCAAGCATATTCCAAGTTCTTGAATAGATCGAATCTCTTCCGTTTGATTCGTGTTCCAACGAAATTGTTCCATACGTTAATCTTCCGCCTTTTAAATAAAACGGACGAACGATAGCAACTCCAGGATTAAAATTAATTTCTGAAAAGGGTTTTGAACTTGCGTAAATATCCCAAAATGCTTTTTGAGTGTACATTAGATAAGGGAAAAATCCACCCCATAAAGGTTTTGAGTTTAGTCGGAGTTTAAAACTAACTTGATACTTTACATCTGCAGAATTTCGTGTAATGGGTTCGCTCAACGGTATACCGGTTAAAAAATAATTATCCTTATGAACAGAAAAGCTATGTTCTTTTAACAATGAATCTGCGGCGCGGAAATTTTTTTTCTCTTCTACAATTTGTGAGTTGGATGTGATTGTAAACAATATGAAACAAGTCAATAGGTATTTAAAGTACATTTTTATGATTTAAAGTTGGAGCTTTATTGTAAGCTTTTACACTAATGTACGTTATTTTTACTGAATTTAAAAATTGCTTATTTCAACATTTTTTTATTAGTATTTCTGCTTTTCCAATACAAAAGATACAAGAGTCCCGTTATTATTATTAGGATGTCTATTTTGAAAATCTGCGGTATTCGCATTATATGATCGCTATAGTAGCTTCCTCCTAACAATGCACCAAACCCAATTCCTATTTCCATAGAAATATACATTGTGGCTACTGCTTTGCCGCGGTGTTCTGGATTGCTTAAATCGATTGTCCATGCACTTATTGCTGGAGATAAAATTCCAGTTCCCATTCCGTAAAGGGCTGCGCCTGCTAATAGCATATTTATATGAGTGCCTTCGCTTATTACAAATAATGCAATTGCAGTTACCACTAGTCCTGCTAATATGACATTCGTTCTTCCGTGTCTGTCAGAAACTTTTCCAGCTCCAAATCTTATCAGAACAGATGCTATTGTAAAGGCTGTAAAAAATATTCCTTTATTCTGTGCTCCCAAATGTTCGCTCCAATCTGGAATCAATGTCAAAATCAAACCATAGGCTGTATAAGAAAAGAAAGTGATGATTCCTGCAGGAAGTGCCCCAACATCTATAATATCTTTTCGACCGATATAAAACATAGATCTATGAAGTTTTTCTTTTGTTGCTAAAGTTTCTTTCATGTTCATTACAATGACAATTGAAAGAAAGGCAAGAAATGACGAACCATAAAACATAACATCAATTCCATAAGCATTTACAACCCAGCCGCCTAATGCAGGTCCTAAAGCACCGCCAATACTAAAACATAAACCATGCAAACCTAATGCTTCGCCCCAGCGCTCCTGCGGAATAATATCTGCTACATAAGCAGAAGTCGCAGTAGGCTTAAATCCGGTTGAAAAACCATGAACTAAACGCAAAAGTAAAAATCCAGAAACTGAACTTAAGATGGGATATAAAAATCCGCAGATCAAGCAAACGACAGATCCTACAGCCATTACAGGAACGCGTCCCCATTTATCGGTTAGTTTTCCGCTAAAAGGCCTCGAAATTGCTGCTGTTAAAGTAAATAATGAAATAATTAATCCTTTATATTCTGCTCCTCCTAGACTACTTAAATAACTTGGAAGTTCTGGAATTATCATATTAAAACTTGACGAGAACAAAAGCGAGCTCATGCAAAGCAGAATGAATTGAAGCGTATAAATAGATTTTTTATTTTGTGACATTATCAGGCTGTTAGAATAATTGCTGCGAAGCGAAGAATGGAATAAATCGCAGGCTGCAAATATACTTTTCTATTCTGAAAAAGCTTTTAATAAATCTTCTAAAAATTGCTTTCAATTTCAGTCAATTCAAAAAAAAGAAAAGCCACTCAAAGGAGTGGCTATTTGCGAACGCAGAAGGATTCGAACCCCCGACCGTTCCCGACTGAAGTTGGGAGACTCTAACCAGCTGAGCTATGCATTCGTAATAAATTTTAGAGTTACTTACATCATAAAATATAAAGCTCTCTGCAATACTTCGAGCTGCTTTTTGGGCATTTTTGATTTTACAAATTTGTTCTGAGATAATTTTGGAAGCAGCGATGAAGACTTTTTAAAGCATACTTTTAAATCTTCAAAAATTTCTGTTTTTGACTTTGAGGCATCTATTAAAATTAAATCTTTTATCTCTTCTATTCTAGATAAGCTGTTATAGAGATGTTTACTAAATAAGCAAACCATAGAATTTGTATTTATTCCGTCTAATTCGAAAAAATCTACTAATTCAGAATATTCATAAACTACAAAGACAGAATGATCAAAACCTCCCGATTTATTTTCATTTTTCAACAAGAAGGAATCTTCAGAAAAGTCAAATTCACTCTTGAACTTTCTTTTGAACATTTTTAAAAAAATACCTTTATTATCGCGAACTAAAACTTTTTCTTTTTTAATCATCTCTCAAGATTTAGCATTTTTATCCTTATTTATAATAGATTATACTTCAACAACATAAAACACGAAAATCCCTTATATTCTCATATCGGGACTTTAATTAAAATCATATATAGTTTTTACAAAATAAGTACTGTTCATTTTTAGCTGACTTGTAAAATGAAGAATACATACGAGCAAAAACATGTATGCAAATGGCTCAATCGCAATGCTATTAAGCCTCAAATAGGATTTGGGAGCTTTGTAAAGTTGTATAAAGAAGGTTAGATGTATTGGGTATTTCCATTAAAGAAAACAGAATATATAACATCTTGGAGATAAGGGAGATTTAAAAGTTTTTATATGAATTAAGAACACGAATCATATAAGGAAAAATATTCCTCAATAGTCAGGACTATAAAAGGAACTTAAAATAAGTAACAGGCGTAGAGGTAATTTCAAAAGGGATGAGCTCGACATTTTATCGAGCTCATTATTAACTTCATCATAAAATTATTTAAGTTTTTGACATCGTTTATTTACACTTGATAATAAGTATCTAGATTTAAATAATTAACAAGCATCCGTAAAAATTAAATCAGAAAAATAATTTTAGACTCCAACATTTAAGTTTTGAGTTTCAGACGGACTGTAATTTTTCAGTTTTTTAATTTTATCGTTTAATTTCAAAACTCGATCCAATTGCTTTTGTTGGATCGTGTATTTAGTATAATATTTATACCACTCTTTTCCAATAAAAAAGGTTGTCACAGAAACTCCTGTGAGTAAACCAATAAGGTAATTAGTCATGTCCATAATTTCTTCTATTTAAGTTTATTAGTTTATTTTTTGGTTTATTTATTTTATAATTTTTAAAAAGCATTTTTATCTCCTTTTAAGGTTACAATAACTGTTAGAAAGCAAATTTTGATATCCTTAATCAGACTCCAGCGCTGCACGTATTCAATATCTGTTGTCACACGGCGTTTCATATCTGATACTTTTTTAGTTTCGCCTCTAAGGCCCGAAACTTGGGCCAGACCTGTAATTCCTGGTTTAACAAAATGACGTACCATAAAATTATTGATATGGTCATTATAGTCAGATGTGTGCTTAATCATATGAGGGCGCGGCCCTACGACACTCATATTTCCTATCAAAACATTAAAGAACTGCGGCATTTCGTCTAAACTGGTACGGCGGATAAATTTTCCTATTGGCGTTACTCTGCTGTCTCCTTTTTGTGCCTGCTGGGTTTCGTCTCCCATATTGACATACATGCTTCGGAATTTATAACACCAAAAATGCTGGTTCTTTTTACCCGTTCGCATTTGTTTGAATAAAACTGGACCTTTACTTTGTTTTTTAATTAAAAAAGCTAACAAAGGATACAGCCAGGACAAGATGAAAATAATAACCAAAATACTGAAAGCTAGATCAAATATTCTTTTTGCTAATCTATTATAAGCATTTTGTAAAGGCTCAAAACGGGGCTTGATAACATGAAAATTATTTAAATGAGTTGAGTTAAAGTGTTTTTTTGAAATTGATGAAAAATCGGGTACAAATTTCAAACGCATACAATGCTTGTCACCAAGCTCAAAGAAATAATTCAAATCTGAAATAAAATCAGGTTTAGTAACTATGTACAATTCATTTATATTATTTTCAGATGCATTATGAATGGCGTCACAAAGTGCCAAGGAAAAATCTTCATTACTTGTGTATTCTACAGACGAATTTTCGTTAAGAATACCCACAAAATTTATGAAGAATGAATTGTTTTCTAAATGAGAAGCCAATTCGATACTTGTTTTATTAAAGCCCCATATTGCAACTGTATATTGCTTAAAAACCCAGCCTTTTATTTTTCCGATAACTACTGTAAACAAAATTCTGGAAAACAAAAAGTAAGACAGTAAAAAACTCAACTGTATTAAATTTGCCTTGCTTCCAAAGAAGTACAAAACGTCATCCTGAAAAATGAAAATATAACTGTGCCATAATATTCTTTGTGTAAAGAAAGCACGCCAGCTGTTTCTAAAAAATTCATCTAAACTAAAAAGAACGTCTACTCGATACAATTGAAAATAAGTAACTGAAAACAACCAGCTTAAAATTGTAATCGGAATCATTTTATTTAGAAATAATCCATTCCAACCAATATTTTCTTCAGTTGCAAAATTCAAAAATATCATAGTCCCTAAAACCATCGCAATCATATCTACAATGGCGCAGCACATTATGAAAGTAAATTTATGTCTGTTTCGCATTTCTTATCTTTTTCAATAAATTGTAACACAATGCTCCTATTAAACTTCCAACGATTCCATAAAAAATATCCATCAAATCGGGGCTTCTTCTCTGGATCAAAAACTGTCCTCCCTCAGCTATACATACTATTATTGTTGCGATCCCAATATTTTGTATGAAATTCAAATTTTTGCTATTATATTCACTCTGTTCCGTATAGATTTCCAACAAGAAACCTACAGCTAAAAAAGGAACAGCAGTACGCAAATTATAATAATGGTTACTCCAGTTCAAAAGCCATCTTGGCAGATAGGTTTCTCCCCCAAAACCAGGATCAGACAGCCACGAAAAATAAAAAACGGCACCAATAACAAAGAGCAATAGCAATAGAACTATTTTATGAAACATTTTATATTATTTAATTTTAGTAAATGGCTTTGTATTGCTTAAGCGCCTTTTACAGCAAGACTTCTTTTATACCAAGGTTTCTTTACTTTTGCTTCTTGATACTGGTAGCCGTAGCTTACGCCATAACCGTATCCGTATGCCGTTTTCATGTTTACGCCGTTTATAACAATTCCGACATTTTTTAATTGTTCTTTTTTAATAAAATTACTTACCTGGACTAAATTGCTTTTATCTGTATAATCGTATTTTACTACAAAGACTGTTACGTCTGCCAAATGACTAAAATTCAGTGTATCAGAAACTATTTGCACAGGAGCCGTATCTAGAATGATGTAGTCATAAATTTTTCTAGCTTCTTCAATCAAGGAATCAAAATTAGAATTGGTTATTAATTGAGAAGGATTTGGCGGTGTTTCTCCTGCAAACAAGACGTCTAAGTTGGTAGAAAAATTATTGTCTTTCTGCAAAAATTCTTTCCAGTCGTCTGCTTTATTAGCTAAGAAATTAGAGAGTCCTAATACGTTTCTATTGATACTAAAATAATCGTGTAATTGAGGATTTCTTAAATCGACTCCAATAAGCAGTACTTTTTTATTGAGATTACTAATTGTTATGGCATTATGAAAAGCACAAAACGATTTTCCTTCTCCCTGAATAGATGATGTAAACAGTATTACATTTCCTTTACTTTCCTTATTTCTGGGCAGCAGATAGGATATATTTGACATTAAGGCTCGTGATGCTTCTGCAATCAGCGAACGAGAAGTCGCAGTGTTGTCCAGTTTTTCGCTTGTATTTATTTTAGGAATATGTCCCAAAATTGGAATGTCGGCAATTACCTTTTGAATATCCTCTTCGTTGTGAATTTTGGTATCTAAGAATAATCTAAGATATGTGAACCCGAAAGGAATAAGTAAACCAAACATAAAAGCTCCTAACATAAATGCTTTTGGCTGCGGAAAAATTGCCGAATAATTGGTTTCAGGAGCATTTAAAGTTTTTAGGTTTGATTCTAAAATTGCGCCGTTTAAAACTGCTTCTTCTTTCTTTTGCAATAATGCCACATAAGTTTCTTCTTTCATATTAAGATTGCTATTGATATTACCCAATACTTTATCCTTTGTAGGAATGCTTTTTACTTTTGCTTCGGCAATACTTTGTTCTGATTTATTTGCTCTACTATTTTGAATTAGAAAGTTTAAATACCCTTCCAGCGTATTTAATATTTCTTGTTTTTGAACCTTTAACTGGGTCATTAAACTAATATACGCAGGATTATTTTTTTGTGCTCTTTCTAAGATCAGCTGGCTGTCCATTAGTTTTGCATTGTAATTTACAAGCATCTGATTAACAGCTGGAGAATCTAAATTATAACCTGTACCCAAAGTTTGTGCAACGCCAGATTGTTTAATATCGTTAATCGCAAAATTGGTAAGTGTTATTTGACGTTCGTTGAGCATAGAGCTCTCTTTTGTCTGGCTTCTATCGGCTGTTTTTTCAACGATGTAATTGTCCATTACCCCGATATCATTATTTTGCAGGTATTTTTCTTTTACACTTTCTATAGAATCTTTTTCTTTGGTGAAATTTTTTATCCTCTGATTTAAATAAGAAACCGTATTACTAAATACTTTTTGCTTGTTGATGACAATATTTTTATCCAGCAACGTGATCATCTCGTTTAATATTTTTCTGGAACGATCTGGACTTGAACCTGTATGTTGTAATTCTATTACTCCTTGTGCTTTTTCGTCAGATAAAACAATAAGCGCTTCTTTCAGATTTTTTAAAGCTATATCTGTCGGTTCAATTTTTACCTTATAATCATTCTCAAAATAATAGGCTGGATTCTTTTTTGCTTTTGCAGATAATTGAATTTTAAATGGCAGTCCATACACTGGTTCATTGCTTTGATATCCTTTAATTCTGAAACTTTTTTCTGCAGCTGGATCTGTTACCGTAAATCCTTCTTTGTCTATTTTAATTTCATAGGTAACTTGTGGCAGTGAATCTCTAGAAACTGTTGGAATCAAAACAAAAGGAACTTCATTTATATAATTATTTTGTACAGTATATGCTTTTTCAAAATAGCTGAAATTTAAATTCAAATTCTTTACTACACCCAACAAAAACTCATTGGAAGTCATCAGTCTAATTTCGTCTTCTAAATTATCCTCACTACTTTTTTTGTCTGTACTGATGGTAATTATTTTGGTTTTGTCTTCTTGTTTTTTATCAATAAAGATCGTAGCCGAAGTTTCGTATGTTGGCGGCGTTATTTTTATGAAAATATAAGCAGCACCTACAAATACAATTAAGCTAAGTAAAAACCAAGGCCAATACTGAAAATACTTTAAAAATTCTTTTTTAAAATCCATAACCATTTAATTAATTAGCAATTCTATTACTCTATTTTTTACTTGTAAATTTTACTTTGCAATTACTATAATCAGCGCTGCCAGAGAAGCAACTATTCCGATTAATTGTAATGGATCTTTGATTACCCCACCGCTATTTGCTTTTAGTTTATTTGGCGTTACAACAATAACATCGTTTTGTCTGATTCTGAAATTTGGATTCGACATCCAAGAAGCGGTTGTCAAGTCAATATGATATACCAAACGTTTTCCTTCTGATTCTCTAATTAGTTGTATATCTGTACGAATTGCCGAATAAGTCAAGTCTTTTGCCAGTCCGATTGCGTCAAGTAAGCTTATAGATTCTTCGCTAAAAGCTATAACACCTGGAGAATTTACTTCTCCCAAAATGGTAAATTTATTATTGAGGACTCTTACCTGAACGGTTGGATTTACCAAATAATTCTCACTGATCAGACGTTCTTTTATTTTGACTTCGACATTGGCTGGAGTTAATCCGCCAACCTTAACTTCATTTAAAATCGGCATCATAATCGTTCCTTGCGGATTAACCAAATATCCTGATAACCTCATCATTTCTACAGAAGTCTGCGAATTATTGGTTCCGTTATTAATATTAAAGGGTGCAGCAACTAAAGGATTTAGATCACCAACATCAATTTTTAAAATATCATTTGGCTGAATTTTAGGAGATGTATAATTAATCGTCGTGTTTGCATATTTATCTAAATCTTGCAAATACAACATTTGTTTCTTGGTCGTACAAGACTGAAGCATCATTAAAAGCAATAAAATTATTGAAAAGGAAATCTTTTTCATGTTAATCATATTATATATTAGTATTCTTAATCTAAATTTCGTGAATCAAAATTCTGCTGATGACTTACACTTCTTTTAAAACAAATGGATCAATGTTAATGAACGATGTACTGCCTTAAAGCGATTGTTTTCTTCAAAAAAACAGTTCCAATTGCTGCTAAACCATGAAATTTATAAATCTTATAATCTTCTTGTAAAACTTCAAAAGCGCGTTTAAAACTAGTGCTCATTCCTCCCATTCTCATCTTAACGATATAAGAATCGATATAACTCATCTTAATTTTATATTTGTACAAATAGCGAAGTAAGAATTCTGTATCTGAAGCAATTTTAAAATCCAGATTGTACAAACCGTGTTTATCGATTATACTTTTCTTTAGATAAACAGTAGGATGCAATGGCAGCCAGCCTTCTTTAACTTTTTTAATACTGAAAACACCTCCTATTCGGTCTCTAATTAATCGTTCCTGCATATCATTCGAAACATAAACTCCATCGCCGTAAACGCCGTCGATGTTTGGTTCATATTCAAAACGAGCTGCAATTCTGGTTAGAGCCTTTTTATCATAAAATTCATCATCAGAATGCATCAATCCAATAACGTCTCCTGTTGCCAGTTTAAGTCCTTTATTTATGGCATCATACATTCCTTTATCTGGTTCAGAAATGAACTGAGTTATTTTATCACTATAAGAGGAAATAATTTCTTTGGTTCCGTCTGTAGAGTTCCCATCAACGATTATATATTCTACATCATGATAATTTTGAGACAATACACTTTTAATCGCTTTTTCGATTGTATTTTTACGATTGTAACAAACTGTGATTATGGTAATTCTCATAATAATTATATTTTAAGGTGAAAATCTTTCATAATTATAAGGTAAAGCTAAAACAAAAGAATACTACTAAAAAAAGTTCTCGACGAAGCACCGTAATCCTCGTTAAAACCCAAAAAAATGAAGTTTAGGTCTTAGAAATGAGAGATATATGTCCTTAATCAGGAAATTTAGGGAAGAAATTAGCAGCGATAATTTATGTTTTTAGTAAAAAACAGAAGAAGCTGTTTGTTGATTTAACAATAGCTTGTCAAAATAGTTAATTGTAGAAACCAAACCTTCTCTAAGCTGGATTTTAGGTTCCCAATTATTAAGTTTATTTTTTGCCAGAGAAATATCCGGCTGTCTTTGTTTTGGATCGTCTTGCGGAAGTTCGAGATGAATTATTTTTGATTTAGAATCTGTCAAGTCAATAATTGCCTGAGCCAGTTCCAGCATCGTAAACTCATTTGGGTTCCCTAAATTTACAGGTCCTAAAAATTCAGGAGCAGAACCCATCATTCTAATCATGCCTTCGACTAAATCATCAACATATTGAAAAGAGCGGGTTTGCAGTCCATCTCCAAAAATTGTAATGTCTTTTCCCTGTAATGCTTGTACAATAAAATTGGAAACCACTCTCCCATCTGCAGGATTCATATTGGGTCCGTAGGTATTAAAAATTCGAATAATTTTAATCGCTACTTTATTTTGATTGTGATAATCCATAAATAAGGTTTCGGCGCAGCGTTTTCCTTCGTCATAGCAGGAACGAATCCCAATTGGGTTGACATGTCCCCAATAATTTTCGGTTTGAGGATGCACAAGCGGATCTCCATATACTTCACTTGTACTGGCCTGCAATACTTTAGCATTAATGCGTTTGGCTAATCCAAGTACATTAATTGCTCCCATTACAGACGTTTTTATGGTTTTAATGGGATTGTATTGGTAATGTACAGGAGATGCAGGACAGGCAAGATTGTAAATTTCATCAACCTCAGCATAATACGGTTCTGTAATATCATGTCGCACCATTTCAAAATACGGATTATCCAACAGCTCAATAATGTTAGATTTTGCTCCAGTAAAATAATTGTCCAAGCAAATTACTTCGTTTCCTTCATTCAATAATCTTTTACATAAATGTGAACCTACAAATCCAGCTCCTCCAGTTATCAGTATTCTTTTCATATATTCTATTTATTTTTGATTAAATCAATTTTTGTCTGAATTTGAAAAAAGTAATGTGACTTAAAACGTGCCAGATAAAACCCTTCTTTTCCGTCTAAAAAACCTAATTTTAAAAAGTAAGCACCAAAAAAATAAACAACAGGAAGTAATCCTGTATTGAGGAGTCCGTATTTAATTTTTTGATTTAAGGATAAAAGAGTGTTCTTAGATTGTTTAAGCTGTAAATACCTTTGTGCTTCCCAAGTCGAGTAAGCATTGTGTTTGTCAATGTAATGTTCTAGATTTTTGAAATCTTTATGGATAACTTTGGCATCAATAATACCAACTTTGCCTTCTATAATAGGATGTTCATGCACTTCCATATCCAAATGGCTCCATAAATCTTCATCGATTTTTTCGTAGGCTCCTTTTGATTTTTTAAAAAGTGCCGATTTTTTAAATCCATAACCATATCTCAGTTTTCTGCCCATAAAATAGTTTTCAAATTGAATGGTAAAACCATTATAAGCAGGATCTTGGGTTTTAGTTTCTACTTCGTTCACAAATTCTTCGGTTACAAATTCGTCAGCATCTAAAAACAAAATCCATTCGTTGAGAAGGTTTGCATTTTGAAGTGCCCAATTTCTTTTTTTTGGGAATTTACCATTCCATTGAAATTGCAATACTTCGGCTCCCATAGCTTTTGCTATATCTATAGTATCATCGGTGCTACCTGAATCTACTACAATTACTTGAGAAAATCGCTTTAATTTGCCCAGACATGAGGGTAAATTTTGAGCTTCGTTCTTAACAGAAACGATTACGGAAATTGGAATTTTATTCAAAGCTTCTAGATTTTATTAATTTGGCAGGATTTCCTGCTACGATAGTATTTTTCTCGACATTTTTGGTTACTAAACTTCCTGCGCCTACAATTGCATTTTCGCCAACTGTTACGCCAGGCATTATAAGTGCTCGTGCTCCTATAAAAACTCCTTTATGAATTGTTATTTTTTTGGTAATCAAATTCATTGACGGATTATCAAAAGCGTGGGTTCCAGTACACAAATACACTTCCTGCCCTACTGTGGCGTGCTCAAATATTTCTACAATGCCAAGCGTGTAGGCGTTGGCGCGATCTCCCAGACAAGCATGATCGTGAAGAATTAGATTCCACGGAATTTGAATTCTCGCTCTTTGGTGCACAAATGGTTTTCCGTAAATTTTACAGCCAAATAATTTGAGCCAAAATAATCTCCAGGCATTAGCCGGTTTTGGAGTCCAGACACAAAATAATAACCAAACATATTCCCAAACTATCATTTTAATTCGCTGCGTTACCGACCATGGTGAATCGTAAGGCGAATTTTGTGAGTATTCTTGTTCCATTATTGTTATTATTTGATTTTCATAGACTCAAATTCGTTTAAGAACTCAACGGCTAATTTTTCGTTAGAATGAGTCTCGTTTACCTTTAAGCCTGCTCTTGCTAAATCATTTAGCTGTGACGGGTTATTGATTAAATCTTTAAGGTATTGATTCAAAATTTCAACTCTTTTCTCCACACGATGATCGAAACACAAACCGTTTTTATTATGAATTAAAAAATCTTTGAAACAATCTAAATTGGAAACTATTGTTGCACAGCCCCAGCTCATGGCTTCTAATGGGGAGACTCCAAATGTTTCGCCTTTTTCTGCTACTGAAGGATAGACAAATACGGAAGCTTTGGAGTACATTTCGTTTAATTTCTCCATATCAAAAATAGGTTCCAGAAATCTCACATTGCTGTCTTTTGCCAGCTGTTTTAGTTCTTCTAAATAAGCTTCTCCGCCTCCTCCGGTTTCTGTAGAATAAGGTCCTACAATAAGCAGCCTCCAGTCGTTAGTGTCTAAAGAGGCAAAAGATTTAATTAAAA
The DNA here is from genome assembly GCF_001429295.1 of Flavobacterium sp. Root935. Classification (GTDB taxonomy): domain Bacteria; phylum Bacteroidota; class Bacteroidia; order Flavobacteriales; family Flavobacteriaceae; genus Flavobacterium. The sequence continues at coordinate 792,866 of NZ_LMJL01000008.1, forward strand.
TATCTAAACCTTTTTCAGGATGAATTCGCCCTGTGTATAGTATTATTTTTTCCTTTTTTGAAAAATCAACAGCTTTTGTATTTCTAAAAGGCAGTGTATTAGGTATCATTACCACTTTATCAAAATACTCTTTTTTGATTTCGTCTTTTATTGCTTTTGCAACTGGGGTTGAATTTGCGCGTAATCTGGAATTTTTGGTGTAAAATCTCATCTGCCCTTTAGGCATTCTAGATACATCAATCATACATTTTTTCTTTTGATTGGATGGTAAAAGAATGGGAAGCCAAAAAGTATTAGAAATAATAACGTCTGTATTATTGGCTATTTTTCGGACGGCTTTTAAAGTGTAAAAGAGATCTAAAATTTTAAGAACAATACCAGAAGAGGGAACTTTGTAACCTTTAACCCTAACGTGATTGATTCCGCCTTCACTTTCAACATTTAAAAATCCTTCGTACGATTTTGATATGTAATTTACCTCATGACCTTGATTAACAAATTCTTTTGCCAAACCGTACCACATTTTTTCTACAGCACCGCCCAATAATGGCGGAACGGGGAAAAAAGCGCCTTGAACTATTGTTATTTTCATTGCCTTACATAGTTTTATATAATTCAACCATTTTCTTTCCTACTGTTTTTATGTCGTATTTATCTATTATTAATTCTCTGCCATGTTTTCCCATCATTTCTAACAGCATGTTTGAAGAATTAAAAACTTTAAGCAAAGTCTTTTCTAAATTTGTAACCGATAAATCAATCCACCACCCGCATTTGTGTATTTCCAAATCTTCCCACGGCGTACCATGCGTTGTTATTACCGGAACGGCTACTGCCAGTGCTTCGGCGACAACAATTCCGAAATTTTCGCTGTGAGTTGGAAGAACCATTACATCTGCAGATCGTAAAAAATCCCATTTGTCTTCTCCGTATTTTGCCCCTACAAAACGGACATTTTTTAAATCCTCGACACTCTTAATTAAGTTTGTTACGTATTCTTCTTCACCAGTACCTGCAATTTCTAGCGTCCAGTCTTCTGTATTACTTGTTCTCCAAGCATCTATCAGTAATTCTACACCTTTTTTAGGATGAATTCTTGACATGAATATCATCTTTTTGGTTCCATATTTTTCCTTGATTTTTTTGACATCTCTTAAATAAATACCGTTTGGAATAATATGAATTGGATTTTTAAACCCTAATGCTTTAATATTTTCAGCTTCCATATCAGCGGTTGCGTGAAGGCAAACCGATTTATTTATGGCATGTTTTTGATATAAAAAAAGAGCTATTCTTTTTTTCAGCGGATTATGAGCCAGAATCCAAGGCTCCAGCATTCCATGAGGAGAAACGATTACTTTGATTCCCAATTTTTGAGCTGTTTTTTGAAAGATCCAGTTTTGAGGGCTCCAAATTCCGTTGATGTGTACAATATCTGGTTTTTCATTTTCAAGAAAAATGCGGTACTCATTTGCCAAAGAAAACCAGCGTAATAAACTGTTATTGAAAAATTTAATTGAAACTCCCTCGATAGAAATAGGATCTTTGGACATTCCTGTAGCGATGCTAAACGAAGTATCGTTTTTTAATGCTTTGCTTAACAAACGCATATATTCTGTAGTGCCGCCGCCGCTTTTATCGATACTGGCTATATAGTGAATTACTTTCATACAATTTGATTAATTTCTTTATAAACAACTTCAATAGCATTTAAAGAATGTTCGGTGGTAAATTTTTGAGATTGTTTTAATGATTTCTCCATCAATTCCTTCATTTGAAGTGTATCCAGAGTAATCAGTCTTTCTAAAATTTTTGCCGAATCTTCTTTCCATTTTTTTAAATGCAATTCATCATTAGGTCTTTTGTCAATATAAAAAGCTGCTGGTCCGCCCACTTCGTTCATAGGAGATCTGTTAGTGGTTATGACTGGACAACCCGAAGCCATTGCTTCGATTATAGGCCATCCAAAACCTTCGTCTAGAGAAGGAAACAAAAGACAAACAGCCCCAGAATATGCATTGTTAATATATTCATCAGATAAATTACTAACAAAATGAATATCTTCTTTATAAGGTGATTTTTGATGTAAATCAGACAATTCCTCTGAAGGTTCTGAGCCTATTAAAAGCAGCGGAATCTTTTTTTTACTTATTCCGCGCCAGAAATCATATATTTCTATTACGCCTTTTCTGTTTTTATAATATTGATTTCCACCAATATGCATAATATATCCATTTGTCAATTCTATATTTAATTTAGCTTTCAATAAATTGCGGGATTCAATTGGAGATAACGGATGAAATGCACGATTTAATCCATTGTAACATACTGCAGAGTTCACAATTTTGCCTTGATGTAACTCGTGCAGATCTTCTTGTGTTTTTTTTGAAATTGAAATAAAATTTTTCCCTTTTGAAAAGCCATTTCGAATGTAATTTTGATATTTCTTACCTGAAAATGATGTTGGATTTTCAGGAATATTCCCTAAAGCCGATTTCAAGGCTAAAAAATCATGACAGTGCACTACATGTTTTTTATTTTTTACCAAAGGAACCCAAGGTCCTAAAGCCTGATCTGTAAATACAAAAAGAGTATCTTTTGAAGCTCCCAGCAGTTTAAACCTTACTTCTAGCGGAAAAATAATGTATTGGTCTACATACCCTAACCACTTTTTTAAAGACTTAGAACTTGGAAGTTTGTAAAATCGAGCTTTCGGACTCCAAATTTCTACTTCATGGTCTCTTTCTGTCATTCCGTTGAACAGCATATTAGCATAACGGGGCATGCTTTGGTGATCTAAAAAAGAAGGATGTGCAAAAAGAACAATTTTCATTTATTCGGTTTTCGGTTTGATATTTATACTTGCTACTAATAAACCAGTAGCAACTACCGCGCAGCCCAGCATACTTGGCTGTGCCCATTGGCCTTGAGTAATCATAAATAAAGCCGTTCCGCAAAATGTTACCGGCAGTAATTTGTATGCACTTGGTAATTTAATTGATTTTAAAAACAGACTGATTGCTAAAACCAATCTTAAAACAATAAGGCCGCCGCCCAGAATCAGTCCTTGTTCTCCTCCGACTCGATTCAATTCTCCTTCAGAAACTAAGAAATCTCTTTTCCCTACTAACATTTGTGCACCAGCATTGGTTCCCATTCCGAGATTGCCCACAAATAAAGGTGCTTTTAATAATGAAACTATGGGCTCGGTAAATCCTGATATCGCTCTGGTAAAAAATGAATCTTTCATACCGCCGCCCTGAGTATTTGCGGTTTCGACACGGCTCATAAAAACTTCTGTTCCTAAACTAAAAATTGTTGTCGTTTTTTGTAAAACTGTAAATAAAACAAAGATTACTACAACAGTAAATGCCAGTCTAATTATCGATTTAACACTTGTAGAGGAACCTAAAAAAGTAAATAAGCCTACTAAGATTACGCCTCCAACCGAAGTTCTGCTTACTGTAAGAGGCAAAGCAATCAGCAAGGCGATGGTGCTGGAAATAAGCAGAATCTTAGAACAAGCTTCTTTAGACATCCAAAAATAAAAGACAAAAACAGAAACTAAAATGTAGTAAGCCGATAATCCCGTTGTAAAAGAAAATGTTCCTGATGGACGAAAATATCCCATCGAACCAGAAAAACCTGCACTTCCTTCTCCTCCAACTCCAATATTAATAAATGCAGTCTGCGGACTTATAAATTGAAAATAAACGATTAAGGTTACCAGAATATTTATTGCCAGCATCACACGTCCAAATTTCAATATGTCTTCTTTTTTAAAAACTTCTCCAATTATAAAAATCAAAGGAAAATGAAGCAGCATAATCCTTGCTCCATAAAGTCCTACGAAAAGATTTTCATGTCCAAAAGTCAATGTTACCGCCAATCCTAAAAGCGTAAAAATGCTGCTTAAAACCACATAACCGTTTACAAATTTTACATGCAGATAAAAAGCCCGCAGAATAATGTAAACCGCAATTGGATCACGCACTACTAATAAAGGCGTCGCCAAACTTGGTAAAATCCATTTGCGCAAAGCACCTTCAAAAATCCATAGTAAAAAATAAAGCCATATCGCTATTTTTATGGATTTGTAATTTGGTGCCGCTATTTCGTTTGTTATATCCATTTATCCCAATTTTTTATAAAACTCAAAGAAGAAAGTGCATCTGCCATTTCTTTTCCATATACCGACCAAGGTCTGGTCTTCGCTTTATTTTGTGCTGCAAGCCCAAATTTTTCTACCAATTCAGGTTTCTCAAGTATTTTTGTAATTACTTCTTTCAATGCTTTTGACGAACCTGCTGGTACAATCCAGCCGTCTTCGCCGTCTTTTATTAAATCTGGGCCTGCTGTACGATCGGTTGTAATTACTGGGATTCCCTGCGACATTGCTTCTGTAATTACTAATCCAAAACCTTCAAAAAGAGAAGGAAATACAAATACATCGTGTTCTCTCATACAGGCCAGCACTTGATCATGAGATAAGGACGGAATCCATTTGTGTTTTTCTAATGCACGGTTTAGTGAAGCACAATTGGGTACGGCTTTTTGTCCTACAATTGTCAACTCTACTTTGTCCTGCAGTCCTTCAACAGCTTCAAACAAATAAGAAAGTCCTTTTCGCTGTGATAAGCCGCCTATAAACAAAACTTTAAGCTTTCTATTAACAAGCGGCGGATATTTCTTTTCTGCTGTAACTTCTGGAAATCCATACGGAATCACTTTTATTTCTGCTAAGTCTCCAGAATATTCTTCAAGTGTTTTTTTGGTAAAACTGCTGGCTACAAAAATGATATCTGCCAAAGCCAGTTCTTGATCTTTTTTATTTAACTTTTTTGGAGAATCATTAAAACCAGTAAGTGTACTTGACCAGTCAGGATTGATAATAAATTCTTTTTGCATTAATGATCGAGAACTTTTCCAATAGCCAATAGGCAAGTCGTAAATACAATAAAGTCCTAATTGTTTTGCTTCTATAAAAGTTGACAGCGCACCATCTTCATAGGCATAAACGCCAGATAATCCTTGTTTTTTGGCTTTCGCTAAAGTATTGGCTACCCAATTATCGTGTTTTTGATATATTCTGTCAATACAGAAAAAACCCTTTTCGTGTGTGATTAAAAAGTCTAATTTGAATTTTGAAGTCAGCAGACGTCCAAACTCAAAAAAAGATTTTGAACGTGTATAAGGCTGCCAGGCTGTATCTAAACTTCTTCTTTTTAAATCTTTTAACTTCGGATTATTGCCTAACTTATATAATAATTGACCCGGAAATATTGCAATTGAGGTAAATAATTTAAAAAGCTGCTGCTCTTTTAATAACCCATTGATCAAATTTTTTGAATTTGCATTTAAGGTCGGATGTGAGACCAGCACTTTCATGATATAGAAATTGAATTAATAAATTGTGATGCCATGCCGTTTAAATCAGAAACCTCAAGATTCATTGGAACTATATTCAAATTATTTTTTTCGTACTTAATGATTTGCGGTATAGTATATTGTCCTTGAGTTGGTGTCCAGTTTCTAGAAACACAAATCGTATTTATTTGATGTTCTTTGTAGGCTGCATAAACGCCGCTTTTTTCTGTCTGGAAATAAGGTGTTGTCGAAATTCCAAAATCACTGTCTAAGAGTACTTGCGATATTACATTTTCAGCTTGTATTCCTAGAACTTCATACTCTATATTATAATTTTCTAATATCTGGGTGCAGTTCGTTAGCTGAGGACCATTGTTCCCAATAAAAACAAATTTTAGAGGCTTACTAAATGTATTTGAAGTTTTCATCAAATCATCAACAAAATCTTTAAAAGGAGCTCCGTTATGAATTGTACCAAACAAAACAAACTGTGTAAATTCCTGCGTTTCTTTTTTCACAGCTGTCAGCGGTATGTTGCCGCAAATTGGCAGTACTTCTGCTGTAATATTTTGTGATTGAAGAAAGAATTGGTATAATTTATTTTGGGTATTAATCGAATGCGTTTTAGTATTATGAACTATTTTCTTGGCTATTACCTGTTGCAATTTGCCAATAACTTTGTGCCTGATTGAAGATTCTGAATCTATTCCTAACCACAACTCATGAAACATAATATGCCACTTATGATTTCCTCTTATTTTTTTTAAATAAGAAGGCAGCCAAAATGGTAATCCTTTCGGATTAAAACTGTACGGTACATATTGTAAAGAAATCCAATCGGGTTCTAAATCTTTTATAACACTTTGCAGTAAAACTAAGCGCTCATTATGATCTGCGATTACAGGAATTCTATGAACTGTAACTGGAGTTTGTTCTGCAATTTGATTTTCAGTAGTAAAAAAAGTAATCTGCTGATCGCATAAGGCTAAAATCTGAGCTTGATGGCCAGATCGTATCAGCATGCCGCATAAACGGCGAGTATAATCGCCTACGCCGTCATTGCCAATTTCGGCAGAACCGCAAATGAAGAGAATATCCATTTTTTGATTTTAATTATAAATTATAGAATCATCAGGTTTAATAATTTCCTTACTTATAGGTTAGGAAACAATCTTGATCAATGTCTTGATGGTGTTGTAGGATACTTTTTTTATATGTTTGGAGGTACGGGAAGTTTTCTTAAAACCTTTATCAATAAAGTTGACAACTGGGAATATTCGAGGATAATGATTTCGCACTAAATGCATAAATTTTTCAATTCCTTTTTTTCCTCTCCAGCTTCCATTAATTAGATGGATAGCGTACGATTCTTTATCTAAATAAATTGAGTTTCCTACTAATATATTGGATGGGAGAATGAGCATATTCTCTTTTAAGATTTGTTCTTTGTCTTGATAGGTATACCCGTATTTTTCGGCGACTGGGGTTATTACAGAACCTATTATTACTTTTTTTAAATCTATGGTTCCGTCATCAGCAAATAATTGCAGATTCTTGTATTGGTCTAAACAATCTTTAATGTAAGGATGTTTGGGTACTGAAGCAAAAATGGCACCTTGAATAGCAAAACCCATTATTGGTTTTCCGGCAGTTTTAGGCAGGAAGGAAGAATTTAAACGCTGCATTCCCCCATCTTCTTCAAACAATCCAGGATGTATTTCATGGGCACTAAAAAACCCATAATCAAACCATTCTTCTTTAAAGGGTTTAAGTATTCGAACATCTGAATCTAGATATAGTCCGCCCTCAGTATATAAGGCATATAGACGAATGTAATCTGCCGCGAAAGCCCATTTTTTGGCCAGCAATGCCTCTTTTACAAAAGGTATCGAATCAAAATCAAAACTATCCTTGTCCCACAAACGGATATTAAATTCTGGCAAATGAATTTTCCAAGTTTCAATACATTCTTTTATAAATGGAGTATATTCTTCTCCGCTAAACCAGCATATATGAATTGTTTTTGGAATCATAATTTATTATCCTTTTTTAGATTAAACTCTATAAAACCTCCCTAAGAACTTGCTGATTTTAATAGCTATTTGTTTTTTTCTAATTTCTCTTCTCGAGTGCGCTAAAATTGGACTTTTAGAATATTCCCAGTATACTACATCTTCTTTTCTTGGTATTCTCCCTTTAAAAAATCTTGCAAAGTGATTTATTCTCCAAGGTTTTGAACTTCCTAATGCATGAATCATGGTTGCTTCTCCGGGAATAAAACCCATTCCGTCTTTTCCAATGTAACTGATCTTACCATGATAGGCTTCGATAGTTGCGTTTAAAGCATCTTGATCTGATTTATCAAAAAACTGAAATCCTTCCCTTCTTAATATGGTTGAATTATGCACCTGATTTAGAAATATCGATTTATCTAGTCCGCCTATTGCGTCGCCCATTCGCTCTTGAAGTTTAATCCACAACTTTAAAAAAGAAATATTTTTTTTACTGAGTCCAACAAAACCGCCATTTACATAAATCTGGTTTTTAAACTGTAAATCAATATTATAATTTTTAAAATAGTCTCTCCATCCTTGTCTGCGCGGATGAAATTCCTGTAAAGGCGAATTAATGTCTTCGCAAACGGCCACACCGCATTGAACCCATTGTTCAAAGCATGTCCACGAATCAACAACAACAATATCTGGATCAAAATAGAATAGCGCATCTGCATCTTTTGCAGGACCTTCCCATAATTCCAGCATAAAATCTGGTTTGTAATTCGTAAGACTGTAGCTCGTAACGAGCTGCAAAAAAACGAGTTGAATGCCTTCAACAGGACTTACGGTAATTGCGTCCTTCCATTTACCAATGTGTTCTTTTTTGTCTTTTGAAACCCAATCTGGCAATGATCCTCGATAACCTACATAAACAGTTCCACGAAACCCTTTTATGTATAACGAATTAGAAAGGGTAGCAACTCCATAATGGTAATGTCCCTCAAATAAGGTGCAAACAGCTGAAATCATATCTTATTATGTTCTTTTTTTTATAAAACGTGCAGTACTCCTGTCTAAATTCATTTACAGGCTTTTATTATTTACAATGATGACTTATGAGACATCTTCATATTCTTGATTTTTTAGTAGAAGAATATGATACAAACAAAACAGAACAGTTTGGACAACGGATACTAATCCTAAAGCTATATTAAAATATAAAACTCCTCTCAAATTGCTCAAATCCAGCAGACTTGCAAAACCAATAATGGCAATTAAATTGATTAAAATTACCGCTATTGGCGACATCGCCCAGCCTCGTGAACTATATAAATTAAAAACGATTCCGCTGAATAACCCAATACAGCTGCTGATAATGCTTAATAATAATTCAAACGATAATCCTTCATAAGCATCTCCTAGAAGCCATAAAATTGGAGCGGGAAATAAATAAACCGCCAGCACAATTAAACTTAGTAAAACCGCCAAAAATCCCATTATTTGAAAAAAACGTGTCAATAAAAGGTATTTTTGCGTCGCCAATTTGGCAAATCGCGGCACTATTAATGTTGCAATAATTACATTAAAAATTGTTAGCATTACGCTCAATCTGCCTAAGGCTCCCAATTGTGCCAATGAAGTTGTGTTACCAAAAACTGAAATCAGCCAAATTGTAATCTGACCCGAAAGACAGTAATAAATTGAAGTTGGTAAAATGCGTTTAACTAAACTTAATATTTCCTTTTTAACTTTTGCATCAGGCTGCTGATCTTTAGCTGCCATGCTGTACACTATTTTTCGTAAACCAATATTTCCCCAGATTCTAGGTATTCCTGCCGCCAAAATGGCTACAAAAGAAAATGGAAAAATAAACATGGTTAATGCCGAAAGTATTAACCTCACAATTCCCACGCCGACTTGATTTTTCTGCAAAGGCAAAATCGTCTGATTCAATTTCGGAATAATTTCTAATAACGAGTCGGACAAAGCTGCATAAAAAGCAGGAATCAAAGCTATTACAATGAAAATTGCTGCAATCCAGCTGGCTCCATTGTGCAGTAATAAATAAAATAAGATTGGTACGGAAACTAATAAGCTTGCTACTGCAAATTTTTTCCTTAAATCTAAACCTGTTGCTAAAACGGCACCCATTTTTTCTTTATTCTCCCACACTTTTCCGCCCTGTGCCATTACTCCGGTAATTATTCCTCCATCAGCAAGAACAGTCATTGTCCCGAGCATGGTATTGGCCAAAGTATAAAAAGCATATTCCTGAACAGACAACAATCGAATTATTAAAATTCCAGAAGCAAATCCTAAAGCCTGTATCAGAATCTGCGCACTTCCTGTAATTGAAATTAATTTTCCCCAATTGATAACAGTATCATACTTAGGGTGTTGTTTGAGCTTTATCAAAATATTTTTCAAGAAATAGAAATAAAAAGATTAAAAAATAGATTCTTTTTTACAATTGATAAGTTTAACCTTTCCCAATTCCTTTAATCTGAAAACCAATTGCGGCTAATTTTTCTGCATCCAAAATGTTACGCCCGTCAAATACAAAAGCAGGTTTGTACATATTGATGTAAATCGAATTCCAATCGTAGGTTTTAAATTCATCCCACTCGGTTAAAACAGCAACTGCATGCGCCTTATGGAGCGCTTCAATTGGTGATTGGTAAACAAAAATCTGTTTGAGTTTTAAATCGATTTTTTGTTCTGTGAGTCCTTTTAATTCCCATAAATAGCGCATATCGTCTTTGACTTTTGCTTCAGAAACTTTAGGATCATACACATGAATTTCTGCTCCATCTTCAATAAGATGTTCCGCTACATAGATCGCCGCCGACTCACGAGTATCATTGGTATCTTTTTTAAATGCCCAACCTAAAAATGTTATTTTTTTACCGCTGACTGTATTAAAAAGAGAGGTAATAATTTTTTTTGCAAAACGATATTTTTGGTAATCATTTAGGATAATTATCTGCTCCCAATAATTGGCAACTTCTGGCAAATTAAAATAGCGGCACAAATAGACTAAGTTTAAAATATCTTTTTGAAAACAAGATCCTCCAAAACCTACGGAAGCTTTAAGAAATTTAGAACCAATTCTACTGTCAGTTCCAATTGCAGATGCAACCTCATCAACATCTGCTTCTGTAACTTCGCATAAAGCAGACAAGGCATTAATAGAAGAAATTCTCTGTGCTAAAAATGCATTGGCCGTTAATTTTGATAATTCTGAAGACCAAACATTCGTAGTTAAAATCTGTTCTGAAGACAGCCAATGTGCATAAATATCGACTAAAGATTGAATAGCTTTTTGACCGCTGTCTGTTTGGTTTCCACCAATTAAAACACGGTCGGCATTTAATAAATCATTGATTGCTGTTCCTTCTGCCAAAAACTCAGGATTAGAAAGAACTTCAAATTTAAATCCGTTTCCAGTATGATCTAGAATAGTCTGCAAAGTCTCTGCTGTTCTAACCGGAAGTGTCGATTTTTCGACTATAATTTTATCGTTCTTCGCTATTCTGGCTATTTGTCTGGCGCATAACTCAACAAATTTTAAGTCAGCTGCCATTCCTTTACCTTCTCCATAATTTTTTGTTGGTGTGTTTACAGCTATAAAAATCATATCGGCAGCTTCGATGGCGCTGTCTACTTCTGTAGAAAAAAACAAATTACGTCCTCTCGCTTCACGAACAACATCTGCAAGTCCAGGTTCATACACAGGAAGATTGTCTAAATTTTCATCATTCCATGCCGCAATACGGCTTTTATTTAAATCGACAACAGTTACTTTAATTTCTGGACACTTCAATGCGATAACAGACATTGTGGGACCACCTACATAACCAGCACCTAAGCAGCAAATATTTTTGATTTTCATTTAAATATCTTTTTTGGGAGGCGAATAATTTTCGTTTTTGGAAACTAATTAGTTATTCGAAATAATTCATTATCGAAAAACCGCATTCTTTTAAAAGCTGCTCTTTTCTCATTAATTTTATATCAGACTGCATCATTTCCTGTACTAATTCAGATAACTCATATTGGCATTCCCAGCCTAGTTTCTTTTTAGCTTTTGTAGGATCGCCTATTAGTAAATCTACTTCTGTTGGTCTAAAATATTCTGGATCTACTGCCAATACTTCTTTCCCAATTGGAAGCTGATAATCTGGATTACTGCAAGAAGCTATATATCCTTTTTCATCTATACCTCTGCCTCTAAACTCTAATTCAATACCTACTTCAGCAAAACTCATTCGGACAAATTCGCGAACAGGGGTAGTTTTTCCTGTAGCAATTACCCAGTCTTCAGCTTCTTCTGCCTGCAAAATCATCCACATCATTCGCACATAATCTTTGGCATGTCCCCAATCTCTTTGAGCATCAAGATTTCCTAAATAAAGTTTATCCTGCAATCCCAACGCAATTCTTGAAGTTGCTCTGGTAATTTTACGTGTTACAAAAGTTTCTCCACGAATAGGAGATTCATGATTGAACAAAATACCATTGCAGGCGTACATTCCGTAAGCTTCTCTGTAATTTACCGTGATCCAGTAAGCGTACATTTTGGCTACTGCATAAGGTGATCTTGGATAAAAAGGCGTTGTTTCTGACTGTGGTACTTCTTGTACTTTTCCATACAACTCCGAAGTTGAAGCTTGATAGATTCGAGTTTTGTTTTCTAATCCCAGCAAACGAACGGCATCCAAAAGTCGCAGAGTTCCCAAGGCATCAACATTTCCTGTATATTCAGGAGTTTCAAAAGAAACTGCCACATGACTCATAGCAGCCAAATTATAGATTTCATCAGGTTGAATTTCCTGAATCAAACGCGTCAAATTTGTACTGTCGGTCATATCTCCATAATGCAGAATAAAATTTCTGTTTTCTATATGAGGATCTTGGTATAAATGGTCAATTCGATCGGTATTAAATGAAGACGAACGTCTTTTTAATCCGTGTACTATATAGCCTTTTTCTAATAAAAATTCACTTAAATAGGCTCCGTCTTGTCCTGTCACTCCTGTAATGAAGGCTGTTTTTTTTAATAGATTCATAATGTAATTATAAGGCACAAAGGCATTATGCTGCAATGTTGCAATGTTTGATAAAGTCTTATTTGTAAAGTTTTTGGGGAGAGATTTCCAGATTAAAAGAATGGACTGATTAGTAAATCTTTTCTTTTAAGTTTTCAATGTTTTCTAGAAACCAATTGTAGGTTTTTTGGATTCCTTCTTCTAAGTTCACTTGGTGTTTCCAGCCAATATTATGCATTTTAGAAACATCCATTAATTTTCGCGGAGTGCCGTCAGGTTTGCTTTCATCCCAAATAATATCTCCGGTATGACCCACAATCTTTTGTATCGTAACAGCCAGATCTTTAATAGTTAAATCTTCTCCTGTTCCTACGTTGTACAAATATCCTGGAAGCTGATTTTCTACAGCAAAAACTACGGCTTCTGCCATATCATCTACAAACAGAAATTCGCGCATGGGTTTACCAGTTCCCCAAAGTATTACAGAAGCATTATTATTTTCTTTAGCTTCATGAAATTTGCGAATCATAGCTGGCAGAACGTGAGAGCTGTTCAAATCAAAATTGTCGTGAATGCCGTATAAGTTTGTCGGCATCAAACTGACAAAATCTTTTTTAAACTGCTTGCGTATTGCTTGGCATAATTTTACGCCAGTAATTTTAGCCAAAGCATACCATTCGTTGGTACTTTCTAAAGATGATGTTAGCAGATATTCTTCTTTTAATGGCTGCATCGCTAATTTTGGATAAATACATGAACTTCCTAAAAAGATAAATTTGCTTACGCCTAAATTATGCGCTTCGCTAATCAAGTTATTTTGAATTTGCATGTTTTCCATTAAAAACTGATATGGATAATCATTATTAGCCAAAATTCCGCCCACTTTTGCAGCGGCATCAATAATAACGTCAAGTTTAATTTCTCCTAGAAAATCACGAACTGATTCTTGTTCTCTTAAATCCACTTCTGTACTGGAAGCTCCAATAAGATTATGATAACCTTTTGCAGTCAAGGTTCTCCAAATGGCACTTCCTACCATTCCCTTATGTCCAGCAATATATATTGCAGCATTTTTATCAATCATATCAGGCTCTTTTTTATTGATTCTTTTAAGAGTTTTATTTTATAATAATGGAGAAGCAATTGATTCTAATTGCTGGTAGACTTGTTTTACTTCCTGCGAATTTTCTTTTTGCAAAACCATTAGAGCATCGGCAGTATAAATCAAAATGCAATTTTTAACCCCAATAAAAGTGGTATGCATTGAAGTTCCTATTACAATATTTCTGTTGACATCTATTGGATGGTCTTTCTCAACCAAATAATCATAAACCGATTCAAAAGAACCCAAATCTGACCATTCAAACTGGGCTGGAACCACTTTTATATCCTTACTTCGCTCCATAACGGCATAATCAATGCTTATGGAGGGAATAGTAAGTGATAATTCATAATCTAAAAAACCATCTTTATTAGATTCCCAAACTGCTTTTGATGCCCAATAAACTTCTGGTTCCTGCTTTTCAAGTTCGCTTAAAAACTTTCCAGCTTTAAAACAAAAAAGACCGCTATTCCAGAAATAATTTCCGTTTTTCAGATACATTTTTGCTGTTTCTAAATTTGGTTTTTCATGAAATGCAATTACATTTTCACCTTCAAATTCGATATAGCCGTAGCCCGTTTCTGGTTTTGCTGGTTTTATTCCAAAGGTTACTAGATAATCCTGATTGGCTAATGCAATTGCTTGTTGCAAAGCAGCTGGATATGAATCTTCGCCATCTATAATATGATCCGATGGTGTAATCAATAAAACATCTTCTGGCTTTGATGCAAAAGCTGCAAACGCAATTGCCGCAGCTGTGTTTCGGGGAACTGCCTCTATAATATGAGTAAAAGGTTTATTGAATTTGGACATAATGAGATTACTCATTTTGTAATTTTCAATATTTCCTACTACTATCATTTTGTTTGAAACATTTTGATTGCGGGCCACCGTTTTTTCGAAAAGCGACTCACCGTCAAAAAGTTCCAGATATTGTTTAGGCAGTGTTTTTCTGGAAAGAGGCCACAACCTGCTGCCAATTCCGCCAGTTAAAACAACATGTGTTACAGAACTAATTGCCATTAGAGTGCATTAAAATTTCTTTTTGATACACTTCATTACGAAGGTTAGTGCTCGAAAAACGGTGGTCTCTGGTATTAAAATACAATTCGATTCCTTTTTCTTCACAATAGGTCCTTCCGGTAAAGTCTCTGTCTTTGTATTCGTCACCTACAATGCGCACATCGAGAGTAAAAGATTTTAGAATGTCTTCTAAGTCTTGTTCTGTAGCGTACGGAACAATTTCATCAACAAACTTACACGCTTTTAACTGTATGTAACGCTCTACTACAGTTTGTGTTGGTTTATTTTTTGTCGGGCGATCTAATGTTGGATCTGTTTGTAGACCAACAATTAAATAATCACAATGTTGTTTTGCTTCTTCAAGCATTTTAACGTGCCCTGCATGTAACAAATCAAAAGCACTAAATGTTATTCCAGTTCTCATCTGCTTAATGTTTTAAATTAAAAAATATGTTTGTTAATGTAGAATTGTCGGGTAAAAAATTGACCGTTTTATTGGGGTTTCGGCGGTTTTTTTAAAATTTTGAATAAGGGTTCCCCGTGAATAGTTACACTCTAACTACTCAAAAAAGAAAAAATAAATGGTAAAAAAACTTTTAAAATTTTGCTCCTATATTAATATCAAAAAAATTTTATTTCTGCATTAAAAAGCTCGAAAACAAAATCAAATAATATCAATTTGTCTATAACAATAATTTAAGATAAAATTATGATAATACGGCTGATGAGAAATTTCGTTTTTGTTGCTAAATGTCCTTAATAAGGAAATTTTAGCATAAAAACCATCAGTAATTTTAGTGTCCTCGAATTAAATTTACATCTTAGTTTGTATACAAAACCATATCGTATCTTAATGATGGTTTCCAGATACTGCAGCATATAATTTAATGGAAAACATTTGGCTTACACCAATCAATGTATAGACTATTATCCATTAAAAGAGAATTACCAATATAACGGCTTAAGCTATTTTAAACAACTAATTTACAAATACAATAAATTAAGGATTATGAAATGGTATGTAGTATACACAAAACCTAAATGGGAAAAAAGAGCCGCAGAACAATTAACTAAGTTTAATATCAATTGTTATTGTCCTGTGATTAAAAAAATTCAACAAAGATCAGATAGGAAAATAAAGGTAGAAGTGCCATTGTTTAATCATTACATATTTGTACAATTAGCAGAAAAAGATAGAAACTTAGTATTTCATTCTCCTGGAGTAGTGCGATTTTTATTCTGGCTTGGAAGACATGCTATTGTAAAGGATCAAGAAATTGAAACTATTAAAGAATGGCTTAATACTGGAGACACAGCCTCAGAAATATCTGTTATGCAATACCAAATTGGAGATAAAATTCATTTGAATTCTGGTCCTTTCTGCGATCAAAATGCAGTGGTAAAAGATATTACAAAAACACATTATGTTTTAATTCTAGAATCTTTAGGGTACGTTTTAAAAGTAAAGCATAAATCATAAAACGAAAAAAGAGTTTTTTAAGATATCCCTGATGATCTTAAGTAAACTCTTTTTTAAAATTTCAAAATGAAGATTGCGTTTTGAAAATTAATTATCTAATTGAAAAATCTGGCTTTTTTTGATTCCTAAAATCTTTACTAATTGGTCTAGCTTTGATAGTTTAAGATCGACCATTCCTTGTTCGATTTTTTCGTACTTTTTGACACTAATTTCCATTTGAATTGCAACATACTCGGGGGTGTGATTATTTTGCAACCGATACTCTCTAATTTTTAAATAGTAATTTTCCATAATCGTATTTTTTATTACTAATTCTAATTGGTTAAAGTTTGATTAATAATTAATTGCGATGGGTATTCTATCTCGTTTCACTAAAAAAAATGGATACATCAAATTTAAATATGAACTCTATTGAGACCTCTAAAACTTTTGAAATTTCGATTAATTTAGAGACCGTTAAATCAACATCGCCTCTTTCAATTTTGCCATAACCGCTGGTACTCATTTTTAATTCAGCAGCTACATATTCCCTAGTGAAATTTTTTAATTCTCTTATCTTTCTAATATTTTCGTATACACTGTATTTCATAAAAAGTAAAAAATAAAAAATATAAATAATCTTATTTGAAGTTACTGTTAGAACAATTACTAAATCTTGACAGTAAGTCATTCGTTATTTTTGTCTTATTTGTAAAAAAAACACATTTTTACGACAACTATTCAATTATTAATAAGGTTTAAAGCTAAATGACGGTTTTTCTTTATCATTCATTTTAAATTTTGATCAAAAATATATAATGTTTCGACTATTTAATAATAAATCTGTTCAACGTATTTTAAAATCCGATAAAATACAACATGTTACATTTTAAGGCTCCAAAAAGTGCTTCCTAATATTCAAAAATCCTTATTTTATAAGATAATAATCACGTAATTCTACGCACTTCAGGAACGTAATTGCTGCATAGTTACATTGAAAAAGAGAAATCAGAAGATTCTGATGAAGAGTTCAAACAAAAAAAATCCGTTAACTATTAATGTCGGCTTTAAAAGCTTTTTTAATAGTTAACGGATGGAGTTATAAAATATTATGCTTATTGAGTTACCAGAAACTGCGGATAAGGATTAGAAGTTGTATTGATAATTACAGTTGACACTCCTTCTTTTACATTGACTAACAATTTACTAAGCGCTGAGTTTGACTTAAAATCGTTATTCATAAATATAGCGGAGTATTTACTATTCCAATCTCCATCAACCGCAAGAGCAGTTACATTACTTGTAATTGTCGAGTTTAATATACTTGCGTAAACCGGGTTGTATAAAACAGATGAAAATATTGGAGCAGCATCAGAGAAATTACAGCCTTCTATAAAGGTTGTAATAGCTTTAATGGTTGATTTTGTATTTGAATTACCAGAAAAATTAACACTGTACAAAGAAATCTCTCCACTGCTTATAGTGTAATTTCCTGTGTAGCCCGTAAAATCACTATTGGCAACCAGCGGATAATTGTTTGATGCTAAAGCAAGTGCATTTTGTCCGCCGCTAAATTTACAATTTACCCAGGCATTTAAATTATCTGCCCTTGTCGCTAGCATAGAAACGGCTGTGGTACAATTAATAAACTGGCTTCTGTAAAACATTGTTTTGTCAACAAAGCTAGAATTGTCAGAAACACCACCTGCAAGAGGATCTTGAAAGAAACCTTTTCCACAGTTTACAAAAGAAATATTGTCTAGGAAATTATTATCAAATCCCATCATTTTATCCAGATGAATTCCATTAGTTTGATCTCTAAACACTACATATTTCAGCCACACATAAGCCATATGTTGTGTTCCGTAGTTTTGTGACGAATAAACGCCTGTACTTCCACCTTGAAGCGTTAAATGTGCTAATACAAAATTAGCATCCTGACCGCCTGTAAGTGATATTAAAGGAAAATCGTCTTTTAAACCAACAATAACTGTTTTACCAGTACCTTTTCCTGTAATTCCGTGAAGTTTGTCAAGAGGAATTTTTAAAGTTGAACTAATATAAAAAACACCTTCTGGAAGTTCTGCGATTCCTGCATTATTAATTAAGTTCTGAATATAGGTTGTACTATCGGGTTTACCATTTCTGTCGTTTCTCCAATTTACACCCAGCGGATCTGGTAAAGTTTCCCAGTTTGGTCGAGCCCACGCTGTGTATTTTGTTCCTAAAATAGAACTGCTTAAATTTGAAATTACAGTCGAATTGCCAATTGCTGCTGTTTGTTCAACACCATTATATTTTATAGAATTACTCGTATCGACATTTCCCCAGAGATCATATCCTGTTACAGTTCCGCTTCCTCTTTTGTATCCTCCTACAGCACCTATCATAGTCATATTGGTTCTTGCTGAGATTACATCAAATTCTGTGGTAAGTTTTTTATTCAATATCGAAACGTTGGCAGCATCAATATCAAAAGCTCCTGTACGAACTGCAGAATAATTATTACCACCACCTAAGTCGGTAATTTTAACATTCCCCATATTGCTGGCCTTAAACATTGCAAAAGTTCCCTTTCCTTCAAGGTTCCATCCCTCAGCATCAATACCAACAAATGTAGCAGACTTTAAATTATCCATTTCTGTTGTATTGGCGTGAGGCGTCAAAAAGTTAGTATGCAAATGTACATTACCATAACTAGGAGTTGTTGAATTTCCTTTCATAGTAAGAACTGTAGCTACTCCGCCAGATTGATGCTTTATAAATTTATTGTTTCTAAAATAACCCGACTGACTACAGTCTACTAATATAGGACCTCCAAAATTTATAAATGAGTTATTTTCAAACGTTGCATTTGTAGCTTTTAAAGTTGCCCATTTAATTGATTTTAAAGTGCAATTAGAAATTACTCCTCCTGCCTGAAGCGTGATTGTCTTATCGGCTGGAAGCAGGTATTCTATAACAACACCAGTACTTCCTGCGGCTATTGTAATATTAGAAAACAAATTTAAAGACGGATGTCCGTATAATTTTTGATTACTTTTCATGACAATGTCCACGCCAGAATAATCTCCCTTTTCTAATCTTACTGAACCATATTTGTCTAAAGCCTGCTGAAGAGTTGCTTTTTGGGTAACTGGTAATAAATAAGCATTAAAATAGTCGTTTTCTTCCTGCTGATTATTAACAACTGGAGTTTCTGGAGTTTTAACCGGCGCCTCATCAATTGCATAATGATAGTTTTGTGAAAAAACTGCAGTTGAAACGAGTAAAAAGTAAATTAGATGTTTCATTGTCCCGATATAATATAGGAATTTGTGCCTGTTTTTCTAAGAAATCCAAACCTTACATTTCCAGCAGTACTAGTAAACTTTCCGCTTCCAGCTGCATTATAATTAATTGTTACACCAGAAGCCGCCTGTATTGTTAGCACAGCACCATTGTGTGCTTCTAGATTAATAGTTTCACCTATTGCCATGCTTCCAAAGTCAGAAGTCAGCGTTAATGTAGATGAAGCTGTACATTCTATTGTATTGTTTACATCTCCAGCCGCAATGTTTCTGGATGAAGTCAATGAAACGATTGCTGATCTAAATGGAGTACTTGATGTTCCTCCTGCTGTTTTTGCATACAAAGCATAAGGTACGCTCAAAAGCTGGGTAACTCCTGTAATATTGTAATTAGATCCTCCCTTAACGTCTACTTGAGTTTCTATAAAATAAGGTCCTTTATCCCAAGCGATTTTACTAAAATCTCCTGTACCAATTGTTCCTGTACCAATTTCAAGAGAAACCAGACCATTTGCATTTGTAGTAACAGAATGTGTTTCCAGATAAACATTAGTTCCTGTTGCAGTGCCTTGATGCACAATAATTCGAAGGCTGACTCTCGAATTAACAACCAAACTATTATCTTGGGCTCGAACAATTGCCTGGTAGCTCATTTTCTCAGGTGATTGTGCAAATACCTTAAGCGTAACAGTCACAAATAATAATAAAAGGGTATATGCCAGTTTCATTCTCTTTTTATTTTTTTAGTTTTTTATTATTTTAAAAGATTTCAAAATTTTGTTGTCATTATACACCACAAGTATATAAATAGATGGACTTAGATAACTAAAGCTGACTTGTGCTTCAGTTTGATTAATTGTGTTTTGTTTTAAAAGTCTGCCTTGAATATCATAAAGCTTGTAGGACCTTTGACCGCTTTCCAGCTCTAATCCGGTCATGCTTACGGTAACAAAATCTATTGTTGGATTTGGGAAAACGAATATTTCTGTTGTAGGTTTGTCAACTTCTGGAGTGCCTAAATTGGCATCTTTTTCTTGATGCTGTATTCCTTGAGCAACATTATATACAGATTCTTCTCCTATATAAGTGTAAAATACTTGTCCAATTGAGTAGGTAACGGTTCCAGAACTTCCAGTCGCATTACTTCCAGATGTAATTATGGTTTCCATAATATCGTTGGCCGGCGTACTTTGACTAATTCCTAAAAAAGGAATGAAAAACAGTGCAATTATGTGTAGGTTAGTATATTTCGCTCTTAAATACTTCACAGTTTATATCCTATATTTTGTTTATACTGCAAAAATATTTAATTTCAAAAATTAATCGATATAATTAAATTTAATTCCGATTAAACGCACCAAATGTAGTATTTTAATGACTTTTTACTTACATTGAAAAAGTTAAAAAAATTAATTTGATGGTTAACAAAACAATTTGGGAAAATAAATTTAACTACACGAAACAATTAAGATTAAATGTTTTTGGCTCGCAATAGAAACGAATGTTATCTATGAAATAACGCTGCAATATTTTATAAATTATATAAGAACATCAGTTTTATCTAATCTTCAATACAGCTGTCTATATAATTTATAATTCACATTTATTAGGCATGCAAATAAACATAATTCATTTAATTAACATATATCTATTTGATTTTAAATCACTTAATCAAAAATATAAAATTAATTATTTCTTTTAATAAATGGATTAACTCCAAAATATTTTTTTTTCAAAGGAAAAAATTAACCTAAATCATATTCCTTTTTAAAATTTAAGAATTTGACACAAAAAGGATGTTAAAAAATGAAAAATAACGATGAAAGGCTATCATCAATTTTTGATAAATTATGTCTTCTTTAATTTAAAAAATGCTTTTCATCGATAATAATAGCTTTATATAGAAAATGCAAGTATTAATGAAATATTTTTCCTTTTTTTGATCAACTTATTGAATAATAAGCTGTAAATACTATTTTAATATAAAGACAATATTTAGGCTAAAACCAATCAAAATTCTTACATCTATTTATTAACCAAGCAGAAATGCAAATAAAAAAATGTAATCTTTTCCTACTAATAAACTGTAAGCCAACAAATTAAATTCTGTTCTTTTAGTCCCAACGCTAATATTATCATATTATTTTGCTCAAACTTTAACTTTAATTTTAATATAATTTAAAATGAAAAGACCTAACAACAATAGTTTAGAAAAAGGAATAAAAGGGACAAAAATGGAATATCCAAACCGTCCGCTGCACGAGCTTTTTGCACAACAAGCTGAAGTATCTCCCAATTCAATAGCACTTGAATTCGAAAACGAAAAGATTACCTACAGCGCATTAGCAAAAACAGTAAACCAAATAGCTCATTATTTTGCTGCTCAAGGTTTATCTTCTGGACAAATTGTTGCTGTGTCTATGGATCGAAGCCCAAATTTAATTGCTTCTCTTTTGGCAATTTTACAATGTGGAGCTGCCTATTTGCCTTTAGATCCAAAATTTCCCGCTGAACGTCTGGAATTTATGCTCGAAGATTCTGAAGCTAGTTTTCTGCTTACCACAAAAGCACTTTCAGGCTCGCTGCCAAATTCATCCAAAAATATAGTGATCGAAGATGTATTGGCTTCATTAGAACAATTTGCTGTAGAACCGCTTTCTATTTCAGTCGATCCAAAAGCAGTTGCTTATATGATGTATACTTCTGGATCTACCGGAAAACCTAAAGGTGTAACTGTAACCCACAAAAACTTAGTGAACTTTCTTTTCAGCATGGCGATTGAACCAGGCATAAGTGAAGAAGATAAACTATTGTCTATTACCACTATTTCATTTGATATTGCAGGATTAGAATTGTTTCTTCCTTTAATAAAAGGTGCCGCTGTCGTTTTTGCAGATCATGAAACTACTCGTGACGGACAGTTATTATTGAATCTTTTGCAAAAGAAACAAATTACAATACTTCAAGCTACACCAACTACTTGGCAGTTGCTGCTTGATTCTGGCTGGGAAACTCCGCTTGCTTTAAAAGCACTTTGCGGCGGCGAAGCTCTGCCTTTGAACCTTGCCCGCCAGCTAACTTCGAGATGCAATTCTCTTTGGAATATGTATGGCCCAACAGAAACTACTATTTGGTCTGCCGTAAAACAAATTCATGCTGATGATGAATTAATAACAATTGGACTGCCAATTGCAAACACACAAATTTATTTATTAGATGAACAGCGTCAAATCGTTACACCAGGAACAATTGGAGAAATAGTTATTGGCGGAGACGGAGTCGCAGAAGGTTACTGGAAACGTCCAGAACTTACAGTCGAAAAATTCATTACAGATCCGTTTTCTAATGACCCAAATTCAATTTTATATCGTACTGGAGATTTAGGTAAAATTTTACCAAATGGAGAGTTTCAATGTTTAGGACGTATAGATCATCAAGTAAAAATTAGAGGTCACCGCATTGAGCTAGGTGAAATAGAAGCTACTTTAAATACTTTATCTGGCATAAAACAATCTGCAGTAATTGTCAGCAATCACTTTGGGAATGAAGACAAAATTGTGGCTTATTTAAAATCTAGTGAACAAATACAAGATGAAAAACAAATACACGAAGCGCTTTCAAAAGTTTTACCAGAAATATTGCTACCCTCTAAATACATTTGGGTTGATGATTTCCCGATAACTCCAAATGGAAAAATTGACAAAAAGAATTTACCCGTTCCTGAATACAATAGGCCAGACTCTGCTCCTCTTTTTAAGAAACCAAACACACAATTAGAAAAAGATATTGCAAAAATCTGGAGCGAAGAATTGAAAATATCAAGTATTGGAATCGATGATGACTTTTTCGATATGGGTGGCAGCTCTGTATTAGCACAAAAAGTAACTACATTAATGAAACAGCACTTATCGAAAGATGTACCTGTTTCTAAAATTTATATTCATCCAACAATTCGAGAACTTGCAGCTATTTTAGAAGAAAATAACAGCGATACTGCCAACGAAGACTTATTTAAATTTAAGGAAACTAATAAAACAACTTCTCCAGACATTGCAATAATTGGGATGGCCGGAAGATTTCCTGGTTCTGATACCATAGACGAATTGTGGGAAAATCTAAGAGATGGAAAAGAAACAATTTCATTATTTACAAAAGAGGAATTAGACAGCAGTTTACCCGAAAGCCTTCGTAAAGATCCGCTTTATATTGGCGCAAGAGGAATTCTGCCTTCTGCAAAAACGTTCGATGCAAATTTCTTTGGATTAAATCCGCAGCTTGCCGCAGCTATGGATCCTCAAATTCGAATATTTTTAGAAATATCATTTGAAGCGCTGGAACAAGCCGGTCATCTTCCTAAACATTATAAAGGAAGCATTGGGGTATATTCTGGCAGTGAAATCAATTCTTATTACGAAAACAATATATTTAACAACAAAGAACTAAAAAGCTCAATTGGCGAATTACAGATCTATACCGTAAATGGAAAAGATTTTATTGCACCGCGTACTTCTTATCATTTAAATTTAAAAGGACCATCTGTTAGTGTACATTCCGCATGTTCTACTTCACTATTAGCAGTTGCGGAAGCCGTAAAAGCCATACGAACTGGCATGTGTGATATAGCTCTTGCGGGAGGATCGAGCGTTACTGCACCTATTAATAGCGGTCACCTTTACGATGATGGATTTATTAAAAGCCCCGACGGTTCTACCCGATCTTTTGATGCTTCTGGAAAAGGTACTGTTTTTAGTGACGGAGCCGGAGTAGTTGTACTTAAAAGATTAGAAGAAGCTGAAAAAGATGGCGATATTATATATGGTGTAATTAAAGGAGTTGGCGTAAATAATGACGGAGGAGACAAAGGCAGTTTTATGGCACCAAGTCCTAAAGGTCAGGCGGGAGCAATAATTAATGCTTTTAATGATGCTCAAATATCACCTTCAACAATTAGTTATATGGAAGCGCATGGTACTGCAACTCCAATTGGTGATCCGATAGAAATTGAAGGACTTAAAATTGCTTACGGCAGACAAGAAAAAAATAATTATTGCGCATTAGGTTCTATAAAAAGCAACATGGGTCACACTACAGCTGCCGCCGGAGTTGCAGGATTAATCAAGGTATTATTGGCAATGCGCTATAAGCAAATACCGCCTATGGTTAATTTCACTAAACCAAATCCGAATATCGATTTTGACAATAGTCCTTTTTACATCAACAATAAATTAATTGATTGGAAAGCAGACAGTATAAGAAGAGCCGGCGTAAGTTCTTTTGGCATCGGCAGTACAAATGTTCATGCCATTGTTGAAGAATATGAAGCGAAACCTTTAATATCTTCAGCTGGAAGACCACTTGAAATATTAATGTGGTCTGCAAAAAGCCAAAACAGTTTATTGGGTTATGAAAATGCGCTGGGACATTTTATTGACAAATCAAAAGAAATTCCTTTAGCAGACATTTCTTATTCTTTGAATATAACGAGAGATGACTTTAACCATAGAAGTTTTTTAATAGCAGATTCTACAAAAAGTGCTGCCGAAAAATTACTTTGCCTAAAAACAAAAAGTTCTAAAACCTCTTTATTAAAAAGTGTCCCTAACGAAATTGGATTTCTTTTTCCAGGTCAAGGTTCCCAATATGTAAAAATGGGTAAAACACTTTATGACAATGAAAAAGTATATCGTGACGCTGTAGACAAATGCGCCGAGCTTTTAATGGACGAGTTGCAGCTAGATATACGTGATATAATTTATCCACACATTAAATCGAACGAAGCAGAAGAACTTCTAAAAGATACTCGTTTAACACAGCCTTCTTTATTTGTCACAGAATATGCATTATCGCAGTTATGGCTGAGCTGGGGAATAAAACCGACTTTTCTCTGCGGTCATAGTATTGGCGAATTTGCAGCTGCACATTTAGCAGGAATACTAAGTTTGAAAGATGCATTACACATAGTTGCCGTAAGAGGAAGATTAATAAGCGAACTTCCCGGCGGCTCCATGCTTATTGTTCGAGTTTCTATTGATAAATTAAACGAACTGATTCCTGATACACTTTCTGTTGCTGCCATAAATGCAAATCAGTTTTGTGTTGTTTCGGGTAAAAAAGAAGACATTGCTGCTTTTAATCAGGAGCTTGATGTTCAAGAAATTCCGAACAAGTTGCTTAATACAAGTCATGCATTTCATTCTTTCATGATGGAACCGATTTTAGACAACTTCAAGAATGAAATAGAAAAAATAAAATTAAACATTCCTCGCCTGCCAATTATTTCAACAGCAACAGGAACTTGGCTTACAGATACAGAAGCGACAAATTCAATGTATTGGGTTAATCAATTAAAAAACACAGTTCGATTTGCCGATGCTATGAATACAGCATTCGAGTTAGATGATTTTATTTTACTCGAAATTGGTCCTGGACAAACCTTAACAACTCTCGCACGTCAACAGGCTGCGGGAAAAATCATCGCTGCTTTTCCTAGTTTGACTTTTCCAAAAGACGAAGAGGAAAATGAATACGCTACAATATTAAATACTTTAGGCGATTTATGGCTGAGAGGTATAAACCCAGACTGGAAAGCTTTTTACAAGGAACAGCAAAGATACAAAATAGAATTACCTAGTTATGTTTTTGATCGCAAACCTTGCTGGATTGAACCTTTAGGTACAATTGAAACAATAGTCAAAAAATCAATAATCCAAGAAGAAATACCTGCAATTTCAATAGAATCTGATAACATAAACAATTCGTCAAATGATTCTAAAAAAGAATCTATTCTCTTTAAAATTTCAGAGATTATTAAAAATGCATCAGGCATAACATACGATTCAGATTCAGCGTCGTACAGTTTTTTAGAATTGGGATTAGATTCTTTATCACTTACTCAGTTATCGGGAAAATTGAAAAAAGAGTTTGATTTACCAATCACATTTAGACAGCTTAACGAAAGTTATTCAACGCCATCATTATTAGCCGATTATATAGAACTTAATTTACCCGAAGAGCATTCAATCAATAGTAATAATAAGCAAATTGAAATAGGCTCTGACCAAACTATTAAACCTAATATTTCTTCAAATGACATACAATTATCTTCCAATCAAAATCAAATTTCGTTAGAACAAATTGTACAGCAAATTCATCTTTTGAGTCAGAAAGTAGATCAATTACAAAATTATCAAAGCTCTTCTACAAACGGAAATTCTTCATTTACACATCTAAAGGCAGAACATTTTGACCCCATTAAATTGAATACTAAAAATGGAGTCGAAACAAACGGAACGAATGGAGCTCATAAAAAAGAAAAGTCTTTTGATGTTTCAAAACTCAACAATCAACATTCGAATGAGAATAATACGGCTGAAAAAAAGTATACAATAATGGCAAATGAACCTCCTGTTCAAGGCAGTAAACTGGGACGGGATGAAAACGGAAATCCGGCATGGTTTATACAAGATCCTACTCAAAATGGAAATTTTGTGAAGATCAAGTTATAAGAAACAGGTAAGAAATAACTAGTAATTAGCATCTTAAATTATCTATTTAAAACTGCACAATTACCTTTAAAACAGAGTAGTAATGAAAAATCAACCTCAAATACAAACAGAAATGGAAACTGAAACTGAAATTCAATTTAATCCATTTTCACCTGAAATTGAACGCGTAATTTACACCACAAATTCGCAGCAAGAAATATGGACAGATTGTATTTTTGGCGGAGGTGATGCCAATAAAGCTTACAACTTGTCTGTATCTATTAAACTGAAAGGCAATTTAGTAATAGATAAATTTGAGAAGACCGTTCAAACTTTAGTACAGCGTCATGAAGGTTTGAGAGCAACATTTAGTCCAGACGGCCGCTTTATGTGTATCTACAGCCATGTCAACTTTGAAATCTCTCATAATGATTTTTCTAACCTGTCAGCGATTGAAAAAGAACTTTCTACAGATAATTTAATAAAAGAAGAAGTTAATGCTCTTTTTGATCTTGTCAATGGTCCTTTATTTAGAGTTAACTTACTTAAAATTGATGATTTTGAATATCTAGCCACCTTAACAATCCATCATATAATTGGCGACGGATTAAGTATTGACATAATACTAGAAGAACTGGGTACAATTTATTCTGCATATATCGAAAACAAAGAACCAAAACTACCAGAACCTGAACTTTTTAGCGAATTTGCCGAAAGAATAAATTCGTTTATGGAAAGCAGTGAATATAAGTCTTTAGAAAATTTTTGGATTAATATTTATAAAGAATCGGTTCCTACAATTGAACTGCCATTAGATTTCGAAAGACCTCCTTTGCGAACCTATAACAGCAGCCGTATTGATTTTCCTCTAGATGAAACTATTATAAATAAATTAAAAAATATAGGAATAAGTGCCGGCTGCAGTTTGGTTACCACTCTACTTTCAGCATTTGAAGTATTCTTATGTAAAATTACTGGCCAGCATGATTTAGTCGTAGGATTTCCTTCTTCGGGAAATACATTATACGACATGCGCCAATTGATTGGCGATTGTGTGAATCTGCTGCCGCTCAGAAGTAAAATCAGCTCAGAAATTAGTTTTTCAGATTATTTAAAAGAAAGAAATTCTCAATTGTTTGATGCTTATGAACATCAGCAGGTTAGTTTTGGTCATTTATTAAAAAGTTTTGCCATTGCCAGAGATCCTTCAAGAATTCCGCTAGTTCCAGTTATACTTACAGTTGATATGAATCGAACTATAGAAGAGGAATTTTCATTTGCAGGTCTTTCGCACGAACTTAAAGTAAATCCACGTCAATTTGGAACTTTTGAAATTCAGCTGCATATTTTTAAAGCCAAAGATGGACCTTCATTTCAATGGTCTTATAATACAACATTATTCAAAGAAGAAACTATAATTCAGATGATGGCATCATTTGAAGAAATTCTCCATAAAATCATAGACAATGCAGATAATCCATTATCCGATTTTACAGGAGGTAATTATTTAGCAGATTATAGTGAGCTGAATAATACCGAAATGCCTTATCCAAACGTTTCCTTAATTGAATTACTTCGAAAACAAGCAGAAATTACTCCTGATAATATAGCTTTAGAATTTCACGATTCTAAAACTACCTATCTGGAATTACATAAAAAAGTAAATCAGCTGGCGCATTATTTAAAAGCACAAGGAGTTGAATCGGGTGATTTTATTGCGGTTTCTTTTTCAAGAAGTCCAGAACTGGTTTATACATTATTAGCCATTATGGAATGCGGCGCCGCCTATTTACCATTAGACCCAGAATATCCTAAAGAACGTTTAGAATTCATGCTCAATGATTCGGGTGCGAAAGTTTTATTAACCAGTAAAACATTGTTCGCCTCTTTGCCATCATGGCCGCAAACGCTTTTTATAGAAGATGCAATGGATTCATTAGATGAATATTCAACATTACCGCTTCCTGAAACCGTTAGTCCAGAAAATATAGCGTATGTACTTTATACCTCTGGGTCAACTGGTAACCCAAAAGGTGTTCCTATTACCCATAAAAATTTGGTGAATTTTCTTTGCAGCATGGCTTTAGAACCTGGCATTACTGAAAATGATAGATTACTATCTATAACCACTATATCTTTTGATATTGCAGGTTTAGAATTATACCTCCCGCTTATTAAAGGTGCGACATTAATAATAGCCGATCATGAAACAGCCAGAGATGGAAGACTTTTACTAGAATTAGTAGAACGTGAAAATATTAATTTCTTACAAGCAACACCAACAACCTGGTCAATGCTTTTAGATTCTGGCTGGTCTGAAAAATTACCACTTAAAGCCCTTTGCGGCGGTGAGGCAATGCCTGCAGATCTAGCCAGAGAACTTTTGTCTAAATGTGATACTCTTTGGAATGTTTATGGCCCAACAGAAACCACAATATGGTCTTCTATAAAACAAATAAAAGCTGACGATAAATTGATAACTATTGGAAAACCAATTGGAAACACACAAATTTATTTAATCGATGAACATGGTCAGCTTGCTGCACCTGGAAATATCGGAGAAATTGTTATTGGAGGTGATGGCGTTGCAAAAGGTTACTGGAACAGACCAGAGCTAACATCTGAAAAATTTATTGAAAACAGATTTTCTTCTAATAAAGAAGATGTTATTTATCGCACAGGTGATCTAGGAAAAATACTTCCCAACAATGAAATTGAATGTTTAGGACGTCTTGATCAGCAGGTTAAAATTAGAGGTCATCGCATTGAACCCGGCGAGGTCGAACAAGCTTTGTTATTACTTGACGGCATAAAAGCTGCGGTCGTATTAGCCGATGAAAATTTTCTTATAGCCCATATAGTACCTGATAACAGCTTAGAAAATGCAGAAAATCAAATACCGCAATGGCGCGAAGCTTTAGCCTCACGATTACCCGTGCAGTTAATTCCGCATGATTTTAATTTAATCGAGAAAATACCAACAACGCTTAATGGAAAAATCGATCGCAAAGCATTATCGCAATATAAAGTAAACAAAAAAGTAACTTATACCGCCCCTCGAACAGAAGAGGAAAATATAGTTGCCACCATTTGGAAAGAAAGCTTAAATATAGAAAACATTGATATTTTTAGTGATTTCTTCGAAATGGGCGGACATTCAATCAAAGGCGTTAAGGTTATGATTGAAATTGAAAAGCATACCGGTAAACGAATTCCTTTATCAGCATTGTTCAAATATTCGACAGTAGAAAAATTTGCAAAACTTTTGAACACCGGCACAGAAATTTATTCGGATTGTCTGGTTCCAATAAAACCGCAGGGAAACAAAGCGCCACTTTTTATCGTTCATGGAGCAGGACTTAATGTTTTAAATTTCATTAATTTAAGCAAACATTTTGACCCAGACCAGCCTATTTATGGTATTCAAGGAACTAAACCTAAAGGTTTTGACGGATGGTACGAATCAATTGAAGCCATGGCTGCTCATTATATAGATGCAATCATAAAAGTAAACCCGAAAGGACCATACGCATTAGCAGGGTTTTCTTTTGGAGGTATTGTTGCTTTTGAAATGACACGCCAATTGAAAGCACAGGGGAAAAAAGTAAGCTTGACCGCACTGCTCGACTCTTATGTTGATTCTTCTTATTATTATGGAAATTACAGGCGAAAACAACTTGTGAGATACTTCGATATTACACACAGAAGGCTGGATTTTTTAAAAGAAATGTTATTGAGCTGGGAAGCTTTTAAAATGCGTATCAATGGAAAAAAAGAATACATTCTACAAAGACATTTTGGCAAGAAAAAAGAAATGACTGAGCAGGAAGAATTAGCTCTTCAGCAATTTATAGAAGCCGATGGCATGGTTAAAAAGATCGTAGACCGTTACCACTTAAAACCACAAAACATTGAAGTTGATTTATTTCGATCAAAAGATGACGCTAATTACAAATTAGACCCAACACATTTGGGATGGAAAAAAGCAGCATTAGGAGGCGTTACAATTCATAATATCTCTGGTAATCATTTAGATATTGTAGCACCACCAAATGACAAAGTATTAGCGCGTTTACTTCAGGACATTTTAGATGAGAAACATGAGAACATTTAAACCTGTCATTGAATATTCAACGATAAAGGACATAAAACTGATTCCTTGTAAACTCGCACCATTAGATACTGATGAAATAATCATTTACACCATCTATCTGCCTGATTTTATCGAACTAAAATCTGATTTATCTCAGTTTCTAACTTCTAAAGAACTTAAGAAAGCCCAGCGTTTTTTTAAAGAAATAGACCGAAGCAGATTCATTATATACAGATCAATTTTAAAGTTTGTTTTAGCAGCCCACACCAAATTGAATGTAAAGCATATTTATCTGGATTATCAATTCAATAAAAAACCATATTTGGCTTCACATCCTTGGTTGTTTTTTAATCTCTCGCATTCAGAAGACTTTGCAGCTATAGCAGTTTCGCGAAAAAATGTTGGATTAGATATTGAATATATGTCTAAAGATTTCAATTTTACAAGCCTTCTTCCTGATGTCTTTGACGACAATCAAGTTTTGCAGATTCAAAATGCAGCTGATAAAAAACATGCTTTTTATACTTCATGGACACGCAAAGAAGCGTTTGTAAAAGCATTAGGAAAAGGCATCGATGAAGATTTTAAACAAATTCCAAGTTTAGATGGACAGCATAAAATTGATTTCAGTCTCATAAAAAACAGTAAAAACTGGCAGGTAAATAGTTTTAATCTTGCAGATTCTTATTTGGGCGCTGTTGCATTTGAAAACCTGTCGGCAATAACTAGAAATTTGGTATTTTATATTATACCTAATAAAATAGACAAGCTTCTAGAAATGGCTCAAATCAAGAATAATTGATTTTCAACAAAGAAATCATCAATAACCAATATAACCCAAAACAAAAAAGCCACTCGATTTGAGTGGCTTTTGATGTGAACGCAGAAGGATTCGAACCTT
>NZ_LMJL01000008.1:824650-824753 GCF_001429295.1 Flavobacterium sp. Root935
GCTAGCCAGCTGAGCTACGTGATCAAAAACCATTTTTATACAAAACAAAAAAGCCACTCGATTTGAGTGGCTTTTGATGTGAACGCAGAAGGATTCGAACCTT
>NZ_LMJL01000008.1:824763-825192 GCF_001429295.1 Flavobacterium sp. Root935
ATAGCCAAAATGAATTAATTACTAAATCCATTTATCATTTTTTCAATCCTTATTCTACTTTTCCATTTTTTAACTTCTAATTCTCGCTTGTAGGCTAATGATTTACTTTCAAATTCTTCAAAGTAAACGACAATCCAATCTTTAGCTTTACTAGTAAATCCACAATGATTAGACAAATGCTTACGTAATCTTTCTTCTAAACCTTCAGCTGTATGACCAATATAATATTGATTTAAAGATTTTGAATATAGAATATAGAAAAAAATCATTTAGCTTAAGATTTAAGTAAAACAAAGTGGCTTTTGATGTGAACGCAGAAGGATTCGAACCTTCGACCGTCCCGATTAAAAATCGGGANGCTATGTTATCAAAAACCATTTTTATGCAAACAAAAAAGCCACTCGATTTGAGTGGCTTTTGATGTGAACG
>NZ_LMJL01000008.1:825329-825400 GCF_001429295.1 Flavobacterium sp. Root935
ACTACGTGATCAAAAACCATTTTTATGCAAACAAAAAAGCCACTCGATTTGAGTGGCTTTTGATGTGAACG
>NZ_LMJL01000008.1:825434-1327108 GCF_001429295.1 Flavobacterium sp. Root935
CCTGCTTAGAAGGCAGGTGCTCTATCCAGCTGAGCTATGCGTCCATTTGTTTTAAAACTTTATGGCAAAGTTTCTGTCGGGGTGGCAGGATTCGAACCTGCGGCCTCCTGCTCCCAAAGCAGGCGCGATAACCGGGCTACGCTACACCCCGAGCTTTAGTCATAGATTCGTATCTGTGGTCTTCCCGATCTCAATCGGGACACGATAACCGGGCTACGCTACACCCCGAAGGCAAAATTTAAGCGGAGAGACAGGGACTCGAACCCTGGCGACGGTTACCCGTCGACAGATTAGCAATCTGCTCCATTACCGCTCTGGCACCTCTCCAAGCTCAAGAAACGTGTTCTGTTTTGCGGTGGCAAAGGTAACACAACATTCCATTTCTCACAACTATTTTTGCGCTTTTTTTTAAGTTTTTTTAATCTTTTTTCTAAAACACTTCACAATCAAACAAATAGAATTAACAAAAATTTCATCTTAAATTTAAAATCGCCCTATTCTACACAAAATTTGAATTTATTCAAATAAAGAGTAAATTTGCTTTATTAACTAATATTACAGAAAATGAACAAAAGAGTTGTTATCGTTTCTGCCGTTAGAACACCTATCGGAAGTTTCATGGGAGGGTTATCTACCGTACCCGCACCAAAATTAGGTGCTGCCGCTATTAAGGGAGCGCTTCAAAAAATTAACCTAGACCCAAAATTAGTTGATGAAGTTTTTATGGGTAACGTAATTCAGGCCGGCGTTGGACAAGCTCCAGCTCGCCAAGCAGCTCTTTTTGCTGGTTTGTCTGAAGAAGTTGCCGCTACAACTGTAAACAAAGTTTGCGCTTCTGGAATGAAAGCGGTTATGTTTGCTGCGCAGGCAATAGCGTGTGGAGATGCTGAAGTAGTTGTTGCAGGCGGAATGGAAAGTATGAGCTTAATTCCTCACTACGTACAAATGCGTGCAGGAAACAAATTTGGTCCAGCTGCAATGCTTGATGGAATGCAGAAAGATGGTTTAACAGATGCTTACGATAACAACGCAATGGGAGTTTGCGCTGATTTATGTGCAACTGAATATAACATCAGCCGTGAAGAGCAGGATAATTTTGCTGTTCAATCTTATGAAAGAAGTGCAAAAGCCTGGGATGCTGGAAAATTTGACAATGAAGTTGTTCCTGTGGAAGTTCCACAAAGACGCGGAGAACCAATTATATTTTCAAAAGACGAAGAGTATACTAATGTAAAATTAGACAAGATTCCATCTTTGAGTCCTGTTTTTACAAAAGACGGAACTGTAACTGCCGCTAACGCATCAACAATTAATGACGGAGCTGCTGCATTAGTTTTAATGTCTGAAGAAAAAGCAAATGAATTGGGATTAAAACCTCTAGCCTATATCAAAGGATATGCAGATGCAGCACAAGAACCAAAATGGTTTACTACAAGTCCAGCAAAAGCATTACCAAAAGCCTTAGACAAAGCTGGAATTTCAATTTCAGATGTTGATTATTTCGAATTTAACGAAGCATTTTCTGTAGTTGGTTTAGCCAATGCAAAAATCTTAAATTTAGATAACGAAAAGATAAACGTTAATGGAGGTGCTGTTTCATTAGGACATCCACTGGGTTGTTCAGGAGCGCGTATTATTGTAACTTTACTAAATGTTTTAGAACAAAACAATGCTAAAACAGGTGCCGCTGCAATTTGCAACGGAGGCGGAGGCGCATCTGCAATTGTTATCGAAAGAGCTTAAATAATATTATCTAAAATTAGGAGTTATCAGAAGTTATAACTCCTAATTTTTAACTTATAAATTTCCTTAAATGTTTGGAATTTGCAATTTAGCTATAGTACCCGTTCGATCTGAACCAAGTGACAGAAGTGAAATCGTTACACAACTTTTGTTTGGCGAACATGTCGAAATTTTAGAACGCCATAATCAATGGGCTAAAATAAGAATTCAGTTTGATGACTATGAAGGATGGGTTGATTCGAAACAATACCAGGTAATTTCTGAGGCAAATTTCAATCAATTGAGTAAAGAGGCGATTATCCTAAATGCCGATTTAATTGATTACATCACCGCTCCTGACAATTTATTACTTCCAATTCCACTTGGAGCTTCGTTATCATTTCTAAATAACAGCGAAATCAATGTTTCTAATTTTGATTTTGAAGGAACGAAAACAAGCGGCATTAAACCTAAAAGCGCGCTTATAAACACAGCTTTTATGTATTTAAATGCTCCGTATTTATGGGGTGGAAAAACACCTTTCGGAATTGATTGTTCTGGTTTCACTCAAATGGTTTACAAATTAAACGGCTATAAAATTCATCGCGATGCCTCACAGCAGGCGCTTGACGGGGAACCTTTAAGCTTTATTGAAGAAAGTGAAGCGGGAGATTTAGCTTTTTTTGATAACGATGAAGGAAACATTACTCACGTTGGGATTATAATGGATAACAACTACATCATTCACGCAAGTGGAAAAGTTCGCATTGACCGTTTAGACCACACCGGAATTTATAATCCTGAATTGAATAAACACACTCACAAATTAAGAGTAATCAAGAAAATTATTTAAAACACAAAATTAACAACGATTTAAACAAAGTTTACCATCATTCCAACGGTAATAAATAATTCGTGTAAATTATTGCAATTAGTGTTTAAGCACTTAATCTAATCGTCTTTCTAAATTCAGAAGGGCTATACCCTTTTTGTTTTCTAAAAAACTTATTGAAATGGCTTTCATCCGTAAAACCAAATTCATAAGCAATTTCGTTAATACGTTTATCGCTGAATTGCAAACGATGTTCAATCAGTTTTGTTTTGTAATTGCTGATGTATTGCTGCATCGTTTCACTTGCATGTTTCTTGAAATAACGACCTAAATAAGTATTCGAAATTCCGAAATAATCGCTGATCGATTCTGCTTTAATCTTCTCAGGATAATAAATATTGTTCTGTATATATTGCAGAATATCCATTGCTTTTCCTTCGGTGCCAATATTAACTTGTTCAGGAAGGTATTTTGCAATATTTCTTGCTACAATAATAATCAAAGTATTTACCAGTTGTTGAATCAATTCCTGATTGTAAACATCTTTGTCGTTATGCTCTCGGCAAATTGCTTCGATCATTACTTTAACCAGACATTTATCGGCATCATTTTTTAAAATACAGCCCGGCTGATGATTAGCATTTTGCAGAATGTATTCTAAACGCTGTACATTTTCATTCTGCAGACTTGAATTCTTTAAATAAATATCATTAAAACGCAAAAAGAAAAACTTCGTTTCGGTTTTAATCGTAAAATTATGACAGTCTTCAGGCGTTAATAAAAACATATGTCCAGCATCATATTCAAAAATATTTTTGTTGATACACTGCCTTCCTGTTCCGCTTAAAATGTACACCAATTCAAAGAAATTATGACGATCACCAACATCTGGATATTCATCTAAAGTCTCAAAAGAAACCGTAAAAGGTTCGTATAAATTCTCTTTTTTCATGACGCTGATAATTATTTGAAGTTGCAAATTTACATAAAAAAGACAAATATATACAAATTAATAGTCGTAAAAACAGTATAATTTTGCCAAGTGAAATTTAAGATTTAAAAATACAATATCATGGAATATAGAAAATTAGGCAGCTCAGAACTTGAACTATCAACCATTACATACGGCGCTTTTGCTATTGGAGGAACAATGTGGGGTGGAACAGAAAAAAAAGATTCAATAGACTCGATTCATGCTTCAATCGATCATGGTGTTACCACAATCGACACCGCTCCTTTCTATGGATTTGGTTTAAGTGAAGAAATGATTGGTGAAGCAATTAAAAGCGCAGATCGTTCTAAAGTTCAGTTACTAACAAAATTTGGTTTGGTTTGGGACGGAAGTAATAACGGAAAAGGTGATTTCTTTTTTGATGCTGATGACAACGGAAAAAAAGTTCCTGTATACAAATATTCATCAAAGGAAAATGTGATTAAAGAAGTTGAAGAAAGCTTAAAACGCCTTCAAACTGATTACATTGACCTTTTACAAATTCACTGGCCAGATGCTACAACACCAATTTCTGAAACAATGGAAGCTGTAGAAACCTTAATACAACAAGGAAAAATCAGAGCTTTTGGAGTAAGTAATTACAATGTGGCACAAATTAAAGAAGCACAAAAAACAGTTCAAATTGCTTCAAACCAAGTAGCGTACAGCATGCTGAACCGCAAAATTGAAACCGATTTAATTCCATTTACACTCGCCGAAAACATCGGAATTATTGCTTACAGCCCGATGGAAAGAGGTTTACTAACTGGAAAATATTTTACAGATAGTAAATTAAAAGAAAGCGATCATAGAAATGGTTACTTCGGTCAATTCGACCTTCAAAAAGTAAAAACTTTGGTAGAAGAACTAAGTTCGCTGGCAAACGCAAAACACATTTCAATTTCGCAATTGGTTTTACGCTGGACAAGCTTACAAAAAGGAATCGCAATAGTTTTGGCTGGAGCTAGAAATGCCGAACAAGCCATTTCAAATGCAAAAACAATGGATTTCGATTTATCAGTTTCAGAATTAGATTTCATTAATCAGGCAATTTCGAAACTTAAATAATATTCTTTTAAACACATAGAAAAATAGTTTTTTGTTCTGGTTAAAGGCGTTTCACTTTCATCAACATATCCCGAGGCTTCGGGACTATGTGTTAGAAACTAGTTTCTATTCATTCCTTTTCAAGAAAGAAAATCTATGTTTCTATGTGTTAAAAACAATCTCAAAATTTAAATAATTAGAATTTGGGCGTGTCCCTCCGGGTCGGGCTTTCGGCTATATCTTTTGCTCCATTTCATTACGCAAAAGGATACCGCCTCAATCCCTCACGCATCCATTTTCATAAGAAACAATAATTTTTAAAATGAAAAAAATATTTATAATCAACGGCGGACAAAAATTCGCACATTCAGGCGGACAATTCAATAAAACAGTTCAGGATTGGACAGTTGAATTTCTTTCAAAAAACAATAATTATGAGATAAAGACAACTCATATAGAAGACAATATCGATCTTCAGGAAGAAGTAGAAAAATTCGTTTGGGCAGATTTAATTATCTATCACACACCCGTTTGGTGGTTTCAACTGCCAAATCTTTTTAAAAAATATATCGATGATGTTTTTACACAGGGACACAACAACGGAATCTATAAAAGTGACGGAAGAAGCCGCGTAAATCCAGACATCAACTACGGAACAGGCGGACTTTTACACGGTCGTAAATATATGCTGACAACCAGTTGGAATGCTCCAAAAACAGCGTTTACATTGCCCGGAGAATTCTTCGAAGAAACTTCTGTTGACGACGGCGTAATGTTTGGTTTTCATAAAATGAATAAATTTACAGGAATGGAACGCATAAACGGATTCCATTTTCATGATGTAGAAAAAGGCGCAACACCAGAAAATATCGTTATCTTTAAAGAAGATTATACGAAACATTTGGAAGAAACTTTTAAAAACTTATAATATGATTTCGATTACCGCAATTTTAAAAAGTAAACCAGAGAACTTAATTGAAGTTCAAAATATGCTGACACATTTAGTAACCGAAACTAGAAAAGAAGCAGCATGTATTCGTTACGATTTACATACTTCCGACAACGTATTTATTCTTTGGGAAGAATGGAGAGATCAAATTGGTCTAGATTTACATAACGCACAATCCTATTTAATTGATTTTATTTCAAAAACCGAAAGCTTAGTCGCAAGCCCAATTCAAGTTTACAAAACAGCTCAAATTTTATAAAGGTTTTCCGCCACTAATTCACGAATTAATTAATCTAAACTTTACACATATAGATTCTAAAAATAAATTCGTGAATTCGTGGCTATAAAAACTACTTTATTCCCCCAAAAGCGCCAAAACACATATTCTTGTGTAAAATTTCTACCTTAGAAAAACCTACTTTTTTCATTAAATCCAATTGGTAATTCATAGATCTTGGCGTATCTTCTTTAGCAATATAATCGAATACATTTTTGCGATATACTGCTCCGCCAATGCCTTCTAAATATTCGCCATAAATCTGCCAGGTATATTCATTCAACAAATCGGTATCCTGTGTAATCAAATCAGAAATCATAAGACATCCACCTGGTTTTAACAATTTAAACAATTTGGTAAAAGTAGTTTCCCAATCTTGATCGTCTCTCAAATGGTGCAAAACAGCACCAGCTAAAATAATATCAAAACTGTTTTCTTCTAAATCTATTTCTCTAATATCCCCTTGTTTCACAATAACTTTTCCATTTGTTTCTGCTGAGACTCTTTCAAAAGCTTTATCCAACATCGGTAAACTCAAATCGACCAAAGTACAGCTTAAGTTTGGCACTTTAGACAACATCTTTAAAGTATAGTTCCCAGCACCGCATCCCACATCCAAAACAGTTGCTGCATTAGGAACAATTCGTTTTGAAGCTTCGGTTATTAATTCTAAAGAAATAGTAGCATCGATTGTTGCCACTTGACCAGTTTCTAAATTTGAAAATCGTTCGACATCCTTGTCAAATCTTTCCTTGATTTCTTCAATAGTTGATTTTTTCATTGTCTTTTGTTTTTTTAATCTCTCGCAGATTTCGCGAATCTTTATGCTATTATAGATTGGAAATATTATGGTTTAGACGATTTTATCTAAATTAATAATCTGCTTTATCTGCGAGAGGCTTATTTTCTGATTTTTCAAAACTATTCTTTTCATAAATACTTTAAAAATACTATTTTTATCAATTAATAATACTTTTAAGGTATCATGGAATTACGTCATTTAAAATATTTTTTGGCTGTAGCCGAAGAATTAAACTTTACTAAAGCATCAGAAAAACTGTTTATTTCACAGCCACCGCTGAGCCGTCAAATTGCTGAATTGGAAGAAGAACTTCAGGCAAAGCTTTTTATTCGGAACAATAAAAAAGTAGAACTTACAGAAGCAGGAAAATATTTTGAAAAAGAAGTAAAAACCCTTTTTCAAGATTTGGAACGAATTTCATTAAAAACAAAAAAAATCGCAGAGAACGTTTCGGGTGAATTCAGAATCGCGTATATCAGTTCCATTTATTCGGCTGTTATTTCAGATTTAATCAAGCATTTAAAGTCGCAATTTCCGTATGTCAATTTCAAACTTTTTGAAGTTTCAACAACAAAACAAATTACAGCATTAGAACAAGGAAAAATCGAAATGGGAATAATTCGTTCACCAATACAATCTCCTAAGATAAAAGCACACTTATGGTTTCAGGACGGATTTTCTATTGTTTTTAATAAAAACATGATTCAATTAAAATCTGAAAAAGATATTTTGGATTTAAGAGACGAAACTTTCGTGTTTTTCAACAAAGATTATGCACCTCATTATCATGAAGTTTTGTTAGAACTTTGTGCTTTTTATGGCTTTACGCCGAAAATCATCCATGAAGCAAACAACATTAACTCTATTGTACAATTAGTGAAGAATGGATTAGGAATTTCGATCGTCCCTTCGAATATTGCTAAAAACAATCAGGATTCTGAGATAGGATTTATCGAATTAAAAAAAGTAAATCTTTTTACCGATGTTTCACTGATTACTTCAAAAGAAGATGATTCTGAAATTACAAAAACGGCTGTTGCTTTTTTATTGAATTTTTCTAAGAAATAAAAAACTGCCACGAATTACAACAATTTTCACGAATTATTTTAAAACAAAGGAAATCCGTAAAATCTAAATATAAAACGTATTTAAATTGCAGCATATAAAACAATTCGTGAAAATTGTTGTAATTCGTGGCAGACAAAAATTTCGTTACAATTTATCACACGAATTGCAGTAAGAAAAACAGAAAGTTTAAATATCTTAGCAAATTCAAATTCTACAATAAAATTTCAATATAAAATGGCCGAGCAATCTTCAATTCAGTGTCCAAACTGCGGAACTCCTATCGATGTCAATGATGTTTTAAAACATCAGTTAGAAGATAGCATCCGTAAAGAATTTCAACAAAAAGCCAGTATTCAAAACCGTGAAATTGAGCTTAAAAACGAACAG
Organism: Flavobacterium sp. Root935; assembly: GCF_001429295.1. Taxonomy (GTDB): domain Bacteria; phylum Bacteroidota; class Bacteroidia; order Flavobacteriales; family Flavobacteriaceae; genus Flavobacterium. Next base: position 833,510 of record NZ_LMJL01000008.1, read on the forward strand.
TTCGAAAAAGCCAAAGCCGAGTTTGAAGCCAAGAAAAAACAAGAAAACGAACTCTTTGCTGAACGCTTGGAGCGAGAAAGAAAAATAGCCGAAAAGGAAATCTCTGAAAAGCTTAAAATTAAACTTGAAGAAGAAAACAAAGATCGTTTGCTTTTAATGGAAAAAGAGCTTTCTGAAAAATCAGATAAAATTAGGGAGTTGAATAAAATGCAGGGGGAAATTGCCAAATTACAGCGTGAAAAACTGGAAATGAAAGAAGCAATTGAAGCCGAAGCGCAAAAACAGCTGAATGCAACTTTGGTTTTAGAGCGTGATAAAATTCGTAAACAGGAAGAAGAAAAAAACGAGCTAAAAATCAAAGAATACCAAAAGCAGTCTGACGACCAGAAGAAACTTATTGAAGAAATGAAACGCAAGCAGGAACAAGGTTCTATGCAATTGCAAGGCGAAGTAATGGAATTGGCGATTGAAGAATGGCTCGCAAATAATTTTCCGCTTGACAGCATCGATGAAGTTAAAAAAGGCGCAAATGGTGCCGACTGTCTTCAAATTGTAAATACACGTGAACTGCAAAATTGCGGTTCTATTTATTACGAAAGTAAAAGAACAAAAGCTTTTCAGCCATCGTGGATCGAAAAGTTTAAAAATGATATTAGGACCAAAAGAGCCAATATTGGTGTTCTAGTTACCGAAGTAATGCCTTCTGGAATGGAAAGAATGGGAATGCGCGACGGAATCTGGATTTGTACCTATGAAGAATTTAAGGGGCTGAGTGCCGTTTTACGTCAATCTTTAATTCAAGTTAGCCAGGCTGTGCAAGCGCAGGAAAACAAAGGCGATAAAATGTCGATGTTATACGATTTCTTGACAAGCAACGAATTCCGATTACAGATTGAAGGAATTGTAGAAGGATTTACGCAAATGCAAAACGACTTAGATTCTGAAAAAAGAGCGATGCAGCGAATCTGGAAACAAAGAGAAAAACAAATCGAAAAAGTAGTTCATAACACTTTAGGAATGTACGGTTCGATTCGTGGAATTGCCGGAAATGCTGTCCAGACCGTTAGAGCTTTAGAATTAGATTTTATTGAAGAAGACGAAAGTGAAGATCCTAAGGAATTATTCGAATAAATAAAAAAGGCTTCAATTAATTTTGAAGCCTTTCTCTTTAATTATCCTTTTTTAAAAGACATTGTCAATCCAAACTGATTAGAAAGATAAAGTTTATTATTCTCAATAGAATAACCAGAAGTTGTTCTTAATAATTGTAGAAACTCGCCTTCTTTTTTTGCATCACATTTTTTAGTTTCTGAAGTAAGATCCAAAAACTGAATTTTTCCTTCTCCTTTAGAAAGTAAATTTCCTTTAATAGCATTGCATCCCGTTGATCCAGAAAAATTTGACGGAGTCAGTTGAACTTTTGGAAAACTTGTGAAATCTTTCTCACTTATTGTTTTTCCGTTCAAATTCTCTAAAATCCAAGTTTGTTGTAATTTCTTTTCAACTGATTTTTCATTTGTTGCAGCAACGGATGTTGCTTCTTTACTCGATTTGCAGCTGTAAGCCAATGATGCTGCAATAAATAACATTAAAATCTTTTTCATGTAAAATAAATATAAGTTTTATTTTACAAAAATATTTTGTCGCTACAGCATTGATATTCCCTAAAAGTTATTTTTAAACCACTTTAAGACATTTTAGGAATAAATATTAATCTACTTTTCTAAAAACCAAAAGTTTTGCAGAAGGGTTCGAAAGTGTTAATCTGTTATTTTCAATAGAATAAGTAGTTACGTTTTGAAGTGCTTTAGTAAATTCTCCTTCTTTATTTCCTTGAGGACATGCCATAAGGGTCGAAAGGACTTTGGTAAATCTCAATATATCCTTTTCATAAAAAAATTGCCCGCTAATAGTATTACAGCCGCCGTAGCCAGAAAATCTATTTTCTGTCGAATTAATCTCGATTCTTGGGAATTCCTTTTGAAAATCGGCAGCAAAAACTTTATAACCATTCAATTCTTCGAGAACCCAAATATCGTGAAGGCGATAATCTGTTATATATTTACCGCAGCCGCTCAGCTTTTGAAACTCCAAGTCAGCATTATTTTTAATTTCAACTTTTACGCTGTAAGGCGAAATTGCCCCAGACATAGAGTCTTGACAATCTAATTGCTGGATTGTGACAATTATAGATGCCGTTTCGTTACTGCTTTTATACATCTTGACATTGGCATCCATCGCTCGTATCGCATCTACAGCAGGAAAAGTGATGCTCTCTTTACCACTTATTAATGAAGTAAAAACAATTTGATCATTTCCTATTTTAACTCCCCAAAAAGGCTCATTTCCTGTTGCTTTAAAATAAAAATTTAAATCGTCTTGTAAAGTTCCTGAAGTCGATGCGCTTGTATTAGATTCTTTATTTGCTGCCGTTTTACAGCTTATTATCAAAAGAGACAATAACAAAAGTGAAAGTATTTTTTTCATAAGATCTTTATTTAAAAATGTTACCAATCCTTAAATAGGTGTAAAATTCCTATGAATTTACGACTTTTTTTGAAAACCTTATTTAGAATCTTTTCAAATTTAATGCTTTTAAAATTTTACAAATCCATCCAAAAGCTACACTACGTATGATATTACGCTGAAATACGTAGTAAAAAAACCTCTACTATACTTAAAAATTTAAATAAATACGTATTTAAATAAGTATAAATACTTATATTTGCGTAATAATACTTAATTAAAGAAATCATGATTAGAGTAATAGTAGTTGGAAACGGCATGGTTGGTTATAAATTTTGCGAAAAATTCGTTGCAAAATCAGGACAAGAAAAGTATCAAATTACCGTATTTGGTGAAGAACCGAGACGAGCTTACGATCGTGTTCACTTAAGTGAATACTTCGGGGGAAAAACAGCAGATGATTTATCTCTATCAACAAGTGAGTGGTACGCTGAAAATAACATTACTCTTAATACATCAGAATTAATTACTGATATAAATCGTGAACAAAAAACAATACATACACATCTAGGAAAAACGCATACTTACGATTACTTAGTTTTGGCAACTGGTTCTTCGGCTTTTGTTCCTCCAATTGAAGGAGTAGAAAAAGAAGGCGTTTTTGTATACAGAACCATCGAAGATCTGGATTCTATTATGGCATACGCCAAAAAAATTAAACAAAAAGGCGCAACCGAAGCTGCAGTTTTAGGCGGAGGATTATTAGGTCTTGAAGCAGCAAAAGCGGTTAGGGATTTAGGACTCAACCCGCACGTTGTGGAATTTGCACCTCGTTTAATGCCCAGACAATTAGATCAGGGCGCGAGCGATATGCTGCAATCTAAAATTGAAGAATTAAATATCGGAATTCATCTTAATAAAGCCACGCAATATATTGACGGAAAGGAATGCATAACAGGAATGATGTTTGCCAATGAAGAATTGTTAAAAGTAGACATGCTGGTTATTTCTGCCGGAATTAAACCTCGCGACGAACTGGCAAGAGTTTCTGGGCTGGAAGTCGGTGTAAGAGGCGGAATTGTGGTAAACAATCAAATGCAGACATCAGATCCTTCTATCTATGCAATTGGCGAAGCGGCACTTTATAATCAAAATATTTACGGACTTGTTGCCCCAGGTTACGAAATGGCCGATGTTGCCGCTGAGCAAATTTTAAATGGTGATAAAACCATGAGAGAAACCATCGATATGTCGACTCAATTAAAGTTAATAGGTGTTGAAGTAGCGAGTTTTGGTGATCCTTTTATTGAAAATAATGACGTAACAGCCATTATTTATGAAAACAAATTAAGCGGCATTTATAAAAGAATCAACGTTACCAAAGATTCTAAAAAGCTTTTAGGTGGAATATTAGTTGGAGATTCCAGCGATTACAATTCGCTATTTCAAATCTATGTTAATGAAATGACGTTGCCTAAAAATCCAGAAGATTTAATTCTTGGCTCAAGAGATGGATCTGAAGGTTCAAGTTTAGGAAGTGTAATGGACTTACCAGATACAGCTGTAATTTGTTCTTGTGAAAATGTAACGAAAGGTTCTATTTGCTGTAAAATCCTAGACGAATCTTGTGCTACACTTTCAGATGTTGTAAAAATAACAAAAGCAACTTCTGGTTGCGGCGGTTGTAAACCAATGGTTTCAGATTTGGTAAAAGCGACTCAAAAATCACTTGGAAAAGAAGTAAAAGAAGTGATATGCGAGCATTTCAGCTATACACGCCAAGAATTGTTCGATTTGGTAAAAATCAATAAATACGAGAATTTCTATGACGTTATCGATCATCACGGAAAAGGTGACGGATGCGAGATCTGCAAACCAGTTGTGGCTTCAATTTTTTCAAGTATATACAATGATACTGCGAACAAACATGTTACAACTCAAGATACAAATGATAGATTCCTAGCGAATATTCAACGAAACGGAACTTATTCTGTTGTTCCAAGAGTTGCGGGAGGAGAAATTACAGCCGAGAAATTAATCGTAATTGGCGAAGTTGCCAAACAATTTGATTTATACACCAAAATCACTGGTGCACAAAGAGTGGATTTATTCGGAGCGCATTTAAGTGATTTGCCAAAAATCTGGAAAATCTTAATTGATAATGGTTTTGAAAGTGGGCATGCTTACGGAAAATCACTTCGTGCCGTAAAAAGCTGCGTTGGAAATGCTTGGTGCCGTTACGGAATGGACGACAGCGCCGGATTTGCCATTGAACTAGAAAACAGATATAAAGGAATTCGTTCTCCTCATAAACTAAAAGGCGGCGTTTCGGCCTGCATCCGCGAATGCGCAGAAGCACGTGGAAAAGATTTTGGATTAATTGCTGTTGAAGGCGGATGGAATTTATACATCGCTGGAAATGGCGGTGCCAACCCAAAACACGCTGTTTTATTGGCTGAGAAAATCGACAAAGAAACCGTGATCAAATATATGGACAGATTCTTAATGTATTACATAAGAACTGCTGGTCCGCTTGTGAGAACTTCAACTTGGTTAGAAAAATTGGACGGAGGTTTAGACTATTTAAAACAAGTAATTATCGAAGACAGTTTAGGAATCTGCGAAACACTTGAAGCTGAAATGCAGACATTAGTAAACACTTTCGAATGCGAATGGAAACAAGTCCTGGAAAAACCAAGATTATTGAAACGTTTCAATCACTTTATAAACTCAGACGAAAAAGATGATAATGCTGTTTTTGTTCCGTTAAGAGATCAAAAAGCACCAAAAGCCTGGTCTTAGTTTTATAAATAATTTTTAAACACATAGAAACATAACTTATAGGCATATATAAAGGCGTTTCACTTACATTAACAAACATAGCATAGCTGTAACAAAAAATTACAGTTTCAAAAATTTTTAATTTTTAATTTTTAATTCTCAATTTTTAATTAAAAAATCAGCTCCAAAAAAAAAATATCATAAACGTTGCTGTCCTTCTTACCCTCTTTTTTACTGCGCCATCATAACTCTCATGATTGTAAAAGAGGGCTAAGAAACAGGAACTAAAATTTATTACCATGGAAGAAATCTTAAATCAATACGAAACAGTTCATGCAAGCGATGCAACAATTTGGTTTAAAGCAGGTAAAGTAGAAGATTTTCCAACCAACCGAGGCGGCTGCATCAAATACAAAAACAAGCAGATTGCTATTTTCAATTTTACACGCCGCAACGAATGGTACGCTTGTCAAAATGCCTGCCCGCACAAAATGGAAATGGTACTTTCAAGAGGAATGACAGGATCTGCCGATGATATCCCGAAAATCGCCTGCCCTATGCATAAAAAAACATTTTCACTTGTTGATGGATCTAACCTAAACGGAGATGATTTTAAAATTGCAACGTATCCGATTAAGGTTGTGGAGAATGAAGTATTTGTTGGATTTGTGGATTAGACTTTTAAGAGGCAAGAAACAAGAAACAAGAAACAAGAAACAAGAAACCAGAAGCAAGAAACCAGAAGCAAAAAACAAGAAGTAAGATTTGAAGAACTTTTATCATCTTGCTTCTTGCCTCTTGCTTCTCACATTTCACATTTCACATTTCACATCTCACATATTTACTAATTCCGTATCTTTGAAATCTATTATCAAACCAAACAATGACTACACCTTTTCAAAAAGCAAGCGAATGGATTGATGCTGAAAACGCACAAGATCCAAACATTGAAATCGATCAAAATACAGAATATCCAAAAGAATTATTGTATTCCAACAGGATGTACGAAAGACTGATGCAGTTTGAACCAAATGCATCTGAAGAAATCCAGATTGCTTCAAAAGCACAGCACATCTGCCGATGGAAAGTAGCAAGAGAATCATACCCAATGGATCGCGTTGGTTATTTGAAATGGCGAGAAGAATTAAAAAAATTCCACGCCAAAACTACTGCCGAAATTCTGGAAAAAGCAGGTTATGACCAGACTTTTATTGATCGCGTTTCGTTTTTAATTGAGAAAAAATTACTAAAAAAAGATCACGAAACACAATTATTAGAAGATGTTATTTGTCTTGTTTTCCTTGAGTATTATTTAGAACCTTTCGTTCATAAACACGATGAGGAAAAACTAAAAAACATCATCAAAAAAACCTGGGATAAAATGTCGGACAAAGGACATCAGGAAGCCTTAAAAATCCACTATTCCGAAGAAAACTTAAATCTTATAAAAGCCTCTTTAGGATTGTAATTCAATTATATGAAAAAAAGCAGTCAGGAAGAAGATAAAATCACTTTCAAAAATTTACGCCGTCTGTATTTTTTTGCACTTCTTACTATTGCTTTAACTATAATTGTAAGTCAGATTTTAGTACAATACAATCTGAACCAGCAGTTAAGCGATTCTAAAATCATTAATTTCTCAGGAAAGCAAAGAATGCTGAGTCAGAAAATCGTAAAAGAAGTTCTGATTCTCCATTATGTTTCTGACACCGCTTCTGCTAAACAAATTTCACATTTAAAAAGCGTTTTATCACTTTGGAAAAAGAACCAAAATGCACTTGTAAACGGCAGTGACAGCTTAGCTTTTCCTAAAGAAAAAAGCGAGACATTAAATAAATTGTATCTAGAAATCAATCCGATTTTTAATAAAATTGCCCAAACAACCGATGCATTTCTATCAAATTTAAAACAGAAAAAACAAACTTCAGAAAATCAAAAGCTAGTTCAGGTTATTTTGCAAAATGAAGGCATTTTCCTTTCTAAAATGAATCAGATTGTAACGCAATACGATCTTGAAGCACACGAAAAAGTAACTGAACAACGCCGAATAGAATATTGGATTTTTGGCTTTACACTTTTGGTTTTACTATTAGAATTCTTCTTTATTTTCAAACCCACAAATAAAAAAATCGAACGCTTAATTGCTAAACTTCTTTCTTCCGAAAAGAAAGCTTTAAAACTGGCATACGACACCGAAATACTGAGCGAAATCAAGGAAAACTCGGTTAAAGAATTAAAATCGCTTAACTATGCAATGGAAAATACCCTTCTCTATTGCCGAATTGCACCCGATGGTTCGATCATACATATTGGCGAAAAATTTGCCAAACTGCTCAATTATACCAAATTTTCATCCAACAAAAAATTCTCAGAAGTTTTAACCATTGACGAAAAAGAACAATCCAATTTTGACCGCCTGATATTTGAAAAACAGCGAAGCGGCTGGCAGGGCGAAATAAAAATTATCACCAAAGAAGATTTCGAAATCTGGCTTGATTTATCAATGGTTCCAGTTATGATTAAAAAAGACGAATTAGAACTTCTAATTGTCTGCTTCAACATTACAGAACGCAAAAAAGCACAACGCGAAGTCGAACGTTTAAACCTTGAAAACACCACCGAAAAAATCAATCAGCAAAAGATTATTTCAAGCAAGATTGTTGAAAATCAAGAAAACGAACAAAATCGAATCGCGAAAGAAATCCATGACGGAATTGGCCAGATGCTTACAGGTTTAAAGTTCAGTCTGGAAAGTATTAATTTAGATGACAGAGAAAAGTCGGAACAAAAAATTGAGTATCTAAAGAAACTTTCACTTGATATTATAAAAGGTGTCCGTACGGCAACTTTCAACTTAATGCCGCCAGAATTAAGCGATCACGGAATCGTTTCTTCGCTGGCAAAACTTACGCAAGAACTTTCCAAACTAACGGGAAAAGAAATCCTTTTTTACAACAAAACCAATTTCGACCAGCGTTTGGATTCTCTAATCGAGATTAATATTTACCGTCTTACGCAGGAAGCCATCAACAACGCCATAAAATACGCCGAATCTTCTCATATCATTGTACAGCTTTCACACAGCGAAACGCTCCTCAGCATTATTATTGATGATAACGGAAAAGGTTTCGACATGAATTCAGTCGACAAAAAACGCAACAGCGAATCTGGAATGGGACTTTTATTTATGAAAGAGCGCATACAATACGTTAACGGCCGCGTTTTCATCAATTCAATTCCTGGCGAAGGAACGAGAATCACTTTTAATATTCCAATTCTTAAATGAGATAATGTGGCAATTAGAAAATGGGATAATTAGAAAATTTAGCTAAGCGTCCAACTTTTTCCATTTGTCAGGCTGAGCGAAGTTGAAGACACCTCAATCTCAATCGACAATTTTACAATTAAAAAAATTGAAATTTGATATTGTCATTGATATTGCAATTGTCATTGACATTGCATTTTTTTTCTAATGATTTTTTAATGTTGGAATTTGGAATTTCAAAAAATTGAAATTTTAAATAAAAAAAGTACGTATATTAGCGTCTTCTTTATAGATGAATATACGTAAATATCCAGAAATCAAATTAAGTAAATTATGAGTAATAACATTCGTGTAGTGCTGGCAGATGATCATGTTTTTGTTAGAGACGGAATCAAATCTTTACTAGAAAACGAAGCAAACATTGAGGTTGTAGGCGAAGCAATAGATGGTGCCGATGCGCTTGAAGTAGTTGCAGAAAGCAAACCAGACTTACTTATAGTAGATATTCGTATGCCAAACTTAACTGGTATAGAGGTAGTAGAAAAACTTAGAAGCGAAAATAACGACATCAAAATTATAATGCTTTCGATGCACGAATCGGAAGAATATGTTTTGAAGTCTATAAAAGCTGGTGCTGATGGTTATTTATTAAAAGGTTCTAGCAAAGAAGAATTTTTAAAAGCGCTTCATAGTGTTGCTGCTGGAGGAAAATATTTCAGCGGTGATATTTCTTCTATTTTAATAAGTCAATTAACGAATTCATCTACATCATTAGAACCTAAGCAAAATTTAGGAGAAGAAATGATGATCACTAAAAGAGAAAAAGAGATTCTAACTCTTTTATTATCTGGAAAAGGAAATAAAGAAATCGCCGAAGCTCTTGATATCAGTAAACGTACAGCTGAAGTACACCGATTTAATTTGATGAAAAAACTAAAAGTTAAAAACTTGATGGAACTTTCGAATAAAGCTGCGGAGTATTCTTTAATCTAAAAAAATACGTATAAATACTTAATTATTTTTCAAAAACTGCGTTTTAGCATCTTTTAACTAAGTTATAGTACTTAATTTTACTAAAAAATATAAGTGCTATGAAAAATACAAACTCATTATCGCAGTCACACAAAATCTTATTTTTGAACACATTGGCTTTTACAGTGTGTTTTGCCTGCTGGACATTAAATGGGGTTTTAGTAACCTTTTTGGTAGATAACGGAATTTTCCACTGGAGCGTTGTTCAGGTTGGATGGTTACTTGGAATTCCAATTTTAACGGGATCTATTATGCGTCTTCCAATTGGTATTCTGACCGATAAATTTGGAGGGAAATACGTTTTTTCACTTTTACTGCTTCTAAGTTCAATTCCGTTGTTCCTGCTTCCCTACGCCGACAGTTTTTTTATGTTTGCATTATTAAGTTTCTTTTTCGGAATGGTCGGAACCAGTTTTGCAGTCGGAATCGGCTATACATCAATCTGGTATCCAAAAGAATGGCAGGGTCGCGCTTTAGGAATCTTCGGAATGGGAAATGCAGGCGCAGCTATTACAACTTTTCTTGCACCTTCATTATTAAATCATTTTTCAATTGGTGATCCGCAAAATGGATGGAAAATACTTCCTGTGATTTATGCTATTTCTTTAGTTCTTATCGGAATCGCATTTCTAATTTTTGCCCAAAATAAAAAAATAGAAAACAGCAACAAAACTGTTTCACAAATGCTCATTCCATTAAAATCGGCTCGAGTTTGGCGTTTTGGAGCTTATTACTTTTTAGTATTTGGCTGTTTTGTAGCGTACTCGCAATGGCTTTTACCAAACTTTATGAATGTTTATCAAACCAGTTTGGTCATGGGCGGTTTGTTTGCTACCATGTTTAGTCTTCCTTCTGGTGTCATTAGAGCCTTTGGAGGTTATTTGTCTGATAAATTTGGAGCCAGAAAAGTGATGTACTGGGTTTTAGGGTCTTCTGTAATCTTAAGCGCATTATTAATGGTTCCGAAAATGGAAATCACTACTGCAGGACCAGGAATATTAGCTGCCAAAAAAGGAGTTGTGAAAGAAATCAACGAAAAAACCGTAAAAGTGGGTGACAAAGAATATCCAATTATTCAGAAAGCTTCACTTGTAAGTGAGAACGCCATATTTCCAACCACTTCTAGCTGGCAGAATGTTGTAGTAGCTCATAATCAAAATGTTGCCAAAAAAGAGTTAATCGCAAAAGGAATCACGGTTATTAAATTTGATGCCAATATGTGGGTATTTTTAGTATTAGTGATCTTAATCGGAATTTCATGGGGAATTGGCAAAGCAGCAGTTTATAAACATATTCCAGAATATTTCCCAACTGAAGTTGGTGTTGTGGGCGGAATAGTGGGAATGATTGGCGGTTTAGGAGGCTTTTTAGGCCCGATTATTTTCGGATATCTATTAACTGCAACCGGAATATGGTCAAGTTCATGGATTTTTATTTTACTTTTTTCTATAGTATGTTTGGTTTGGATGCATTACACTATTACACAACTAGCTAAGAAAAAAGAAGTTACAACAAACAAAGTAATATTAGAAGCAGCAGCTTAAACGTAGATTAAAAAATAATTAGAAATATGATTTAAGTCCATAGTAAAAACAGCTTTTTCTTATAAATTTACCTTCGATAAAAACATAAAAACCTTATGAAAAAACTTAAACTAATTTTAATACTTATCGTAGGATTAAGTTTCGAAATTCAGGCTCAGGAGTTAGATGTGAATCTGCAGATTCGACCGCGTTTTGAATACCGTAATGGTTACAAAACCCTGATCCCTGAGGGACAAAAAGGAACATCTCAAATATCACAACGTTCCCGTTTAAATTTCAATTATAAACAAGAAGATTTAATTGTAAAATTAACTCTTCAAAACACCAGAACCTGGGGCGATGTTGCACCAACAGCAGTTGCTGATAAAAATGGAGTTGCCGTTTTTGAAGCTTGGGCACAATATAATTTTACAGAAAAATGGAGCGCAAGAATGGGACGCCAAGTTCTTTCTTATGATAATCAGCGTATTTTTGGAGAACAAGATTGGGGACAACAGGCACAAAGTCATGATGCACTTACTGTAAGTTATCATACAGAAAAGCAAAAATTTGATTTTGGAGGCGCCTATAATTCTACTGCCGAAAATACTTTCCAAACGCCTTACACTGTTGCCACATATAAAACTTTGCAATATGCCTGGTATCACAATCAATTCAATGAAAATTTAGGTTTGAGTTTCTTATTATTGAATACTGGTTACGAATATGCCAATGCCGATGCCAAATTACTAGTAGATTACAAGCAAACTTTTGGGCCTTACCTTACTTATAAAACTGGTAAAATAGATACTAATTTTTGGGTATACGGACAAACAGGAAAAAGTACAGATTTACAAGTAAGTGCCTGGAATGCGGCGGCAAATTTTGGATATCAAATTACCGAATCTTTCAAAGCCGGCTTAGGATATGAATTCTTGTCTGGAAAAGATTCAAACGACGGAAGCTCAGTTATTAAATCGTTCAATCCGATTTTTGGAACTAACCACGGCTTCAATGGTTATATGGATTATTTTTATGTTGGAAACCATTTAAACAATGTAGGTTTACAAGATGCTTTTATCAAATTAAATTACAATATTAATAAATGGCAGTTTGCTTTAATGCCTCACGTATTTTTAGCTGCTGCTGATGTAGTTACGCCTTTAAACGAAAAATTAGATTCTTACTTAGGAACTGAGGTTGATGTTACTTTTGGTTATAATTTCAAAAAAGACATTACAGTTACAGGAGGTTATTCTCAAATGTTTGGTTCAAAAACAATGGAATTTATAAAAAATGGAGATGCCAGCCATACTAATAATTGGGCTTGGTTAATGGTTTCTGTGAATCCAAGAATTTTTAGCTGGAAAAAATAATTTTTCTACAAAATTAAATTATATTTTTTACCCTTTTCCTATTTCGGAAAAGGGTATTTTTTTTTCACCTAAAAGAAACTTGATATATAGTTTAATTAATTATATTTGAGCCGATTATGAACCCCAAATTCTATCCTAATGAAACCATTTTTAAAATTATCAATGTTAACTTTCATTGTAGCCCAGCCTGGCATTGCCCAAAAATACAATGATGATTTAATTTCAAAAAACTCAGAAATAAATTTTGCAAAAACGCAAAAAAGAGGAATTAAAAAAAACAACATAGTTTATTATGTTGAAAAGGATTTACAAACCATATCTGCTTACAAAAGAAGCAAATTGAAATGGCAGACCAATGTAATTTCTGCTTGCGGAGAACCAAAAAAAGGACAACCTGAAATTAGATATGTAGGTTATAATTCAGATAAACTGCTTATCGTAATGGGAAAACATCATTTTGCAGAAATTGACATAAATAGCGGCGTAACAACAATCGTTGGTTAAGATTAAAAATAGAGAGATTTTATAAATCTGAAATTTATACAGTACCCTTTTTCCAAGTAGAAAAAGGGTATTTTTTTTTTAATTTGGGAGGAATTTATTTTACTCTTTAATCGCTATATTTGAGATAGAACAATTTAATAGTCTAATGAAACTCATCGCATGGAATTGCAACATGGCATTCAGAAAAAAAGCAGCATTCATTCTCGCTCACAATCCTGATATTGCTGCAATTTCGGAGTGCGAAAGTCCTGAAAAATTAAAATTCCCAAACGGTGTACAAACTCCAAATGACATTATTTGGTACGGAGCCAATCTGAATAAAGGAATTGGTGTTTTTTCTTACAGTGACTACCGACTTCAATTATTAGACTGCCATAATCCAGACTTTAAAAATATTTTGCCCATAGCCGTCACAGGCGGAAAAGTTAATTTTACTTTGTTTGCTGTTTGGGCAAATAATCCCGCTGATAAAGATGGCGCTTATGTAACTCAAGTGTGGAAAGCAATTAATTATTACGACGATTTAATCAAAGAGACAAAAACAATCTTAATTGGCGATTTCAACAGCAATACGATTTGGGACAAACCGAGACGAGAAGGAAATCACACGACGGTGGTAAAAAAATTAGCAGATAAAAATATTTTCAGCAGCTATCACAAATATTTCAATCAAATTCAAGGCAAAGAAGCACATCCAACTTTGTATATGTACCGACATGAAAACAAGCCTTATCATATGGATTATTGCTTTGTCTCAAATGATTTTATAGAAGTTTTAGAAAGCGTTGAAGTGGGAAGTTACAAAGATTGGACTTTGTACAGTGACCACAAACCTTTAATCATTAAATTCAATATATAAACCATGAACAACTGGACAAAAAGATGGGACGACCGCTACAGCAGTGAAGAATTTGCGTACGGCGAAGAGCCTAATAATTATTTAAAAGAACAACTGGAAAAATTAAGTCCCGGCACTGTTCTTTTTCCTGCCGAAGGCGAAGGACGAAATGCTGTTTTTGCCGCAAAATTAGGCTGGAAAGTTTCGGCTTTTGATATTAGTGAAGAAGGAAAAAACAAAGCTATAAAACTTGCAGAAACAAATAATGTTTCTATTGATTACCAAGTTGGTGAACTGGAAACACTAAACTTTCAGCCAGGACAATTTGATGCACTTGCTTTGATTTATGCGCATTTTCCTGCAGCAATTAAATCTGAAATCCACAAACAGCTGGATCAATTACTCCGCGAAGACGGTATTATTATTTTTGAAGCTTTCAGCAAAAAACATTTAGAATATCTTGCCATAAACGAAAAAGTGGGCGGACCAAAAGATATTGAATCGCTTTTTTCAATTGAAGAAATCAAAAGCGATTTTCCGAACTACGAAATCATTAAATTGGAAGAAAAAGAAATTGAACTTAATGAAGGTTTATTCCATAACGGAACTGGTTCTGTAATTCGATTTATCGGCAGGAAAAAATAAATTTAATACGAGTAGAGACGTACTGCAGTGCGTCTCTAAAGTCAAAACCTTAGCATCTTAGAATCTTAGCAACTTAGAACCTCACATCAAAAATATTTATGCTCCATAATTTCGGAGCGTAATGTGGCAACTTCTAGAATTCCAATTCGTTTTCCAACTGTTTTAATCAACGCTTCTTTTTTAAGAGTCGAAATTACTCGAATTGCCTGTTCCTCTGTAGTTCCTGCAAAATCGGCTATTTCTTTGCGAGAAAGATCGATATCAATTAAACCATCGATTTGTCCAAATTTTCGATGTATGTAAAGCAGTAAATCGATCACACGTTCGCGGACATTCATGTGGGCAATTTTGCGAATATTGTTCTCGCTTTTGTTTAATTCATCAGCATAAAATAACATTAGAGCGTATGTAAATTCAGGAACTTGTTTTAAAATTTCCAGCATTGTTTCGTTGCTAAAATTACACAGAATAGTATCTTCTAAGGCATAAGCTCCAATTAAATACTTTTGCCCCGTTCCAAATCCGCGAAAGCCAATTATGTCTCCGTTTTTTGTCAGGCGCACAATTTGCTCACGGCCGTTAATGCCCGTCTTTACGGTTTTCACTTTTCCTTTGCAGATAAAATAAAGTCCATGCAGGGGTGAACCTTCCGTAATAAAACGATCTGATTTTTTACAAACTAAATTTTGTTTTTTCGAAACATACTGCATCATCTGCTCTAAATGCAAGTGTTTCTTTATGAAACAATTTTCATTGGTACAGGAATAACAAATAATTTGCTCTTCTTTCATGACTTTTCATTTTTAGCAGATTAAAAACTAATTTGTTGTTTGTCATTTTACTGCATCAAAAATAAAAAAATAAATTTAAAAATTAAGTATTTATACGTAAATAATACTTATTTTTGTTTACGTATTCATCTAGAGTGAAGCAGATTCGATAAAGTAGTATTCAAAAACAGAATTGTAATGCAAAATACAAAGATCAAAACCACCTGTTCCTATTGCGGCGTTGGATGCGGCATAATCGTAACTAATGATACCAAAAACGGTGTAATGGTTGAAGGTGACAAGGACCATCCTGTTAATAAAGGAATGCTGTGTTCTAAAGGAATGAATCTGCACTACGTAGTTAACGACACATCTGATAGAATTCTGTATCCCGAAATGCGAGGCAGTAAATCTTATCCGCTGGAACGTGTCAGCTGGGATACCGCTCTTGACCGTGCTGCTGCTGTTTTCTCTTCTATCATCAAAAAACACGGACCAGACAGCGTTGGTTTTTATATTTCTGGACAATGTTTAACAGAAGAATATTACTTAGTAAACAAACTTGTAAAAGGATTTTTAAAAACCAATAATATCGATACCAATTCCAGACTCTGCATGAGTTCGGCTGTTGTGGGTTACAAAAAAACTTTTGGAGAAGATTCTGTTCCAATTGCTTATGATGATATTGAATTGGCTGATACTTTTTTAATTACAGGTGCCAATCCAGCTTGGTGCCACCCTATTCTATTTCGACGACTTGAAAAACATAAAGAGAAAAATCCGAAAATAAAAATAATTGTAATTGATCCAAGGCGGACAGACACTGCTGCTTTCGCCGATTTGCATTTGCAGATTATTCCAGGTTCTGATATTATTTTATATCATGCCATTGCCAAACGAATCATCGAAAAAGGCTATGTCGATCATGATTTTGTAAAAAATAATGCAGAAAACTTTAAACAGTATAAGGATTTAGTTTTAAATACCTCTTTAGAAAAAGCTTCTAAACTCTGTGGAATTTCTGTAAGCGATATTAAACTGGCAGCAGACATTATCGGTAAAGCAAAAGGTTTTATTTCGCTTTGGGCAATGGGTTTAAATCAAAGTGCTGTTGGGGTTGATAAAAATACGGCTTTGCTGAATTTATCTTTGTTAACGGGACAGGTAGGAAAACCAGGTTCTGGCCCCTTCTCATTAACGGGTCAGCCCAACGCAATGGGCGGCCGCGAAGTGGGCGGAATGGCAACACTTTTGGCAGCACATAAAGATATTGCAAATCCGACGCATCGAAAAGAAGTTGCAGATTTTTGGGGTGTTGACGAAATTTCAGATAAACCTGGATTAACAGCAACTGAAATGTTTGAAGCATTGGAATCGGGAAAAATGAAAGCAGTTTGGATTATTTGCACCAATCCATTAGTGAGTTTACCCGATTCCAGAAGAGCCGAAAAAGCACTTAAAAATGCCAAATTTGTTGTGGTCCAAGACATTTCTCATAATGCCGATACAGCCAAATTTGCCGATTTATTATTGCCTGCAGCGGGATGGCTGGAAAAAGAGGGAACGATGACCAATTCTGAACGTCGTATTTCTTATTTACCAAAAGGAATTAATGCGCCGGGAGAAGCGCTTCCAGATATTGAAATTCTAATTCGCTTTGCGAAAAAAATGAATTTCAACGGATTTAATTTCAATGGCGCCGAAGAAATTTACAAGGAACATTGTGCACTTACGAAAGGAACTAACATCGATATTTCTTTCTTAAATTACAACCGTTTAAAAACCGAAGGTACTTTTCAATGGCCGGTTCCAGATTATAGACATCCGGGAACACCTAGATTATTTACCGATAAAAAATTCTACACGCCGTCTGGAAAAGCTATTTTTAACCTTCCTGTTTCAATCGAAAATACATCCGTGCAGCCAAATGCTGAGTTTCCATTTATCCTAACCACAGGAAGAATTCGCGATCAATGGCATACGATGACCAAAACTGGAAAAGTATCGAGGTTGTTAACGCATATTCCGAATCCTGTTTTAGAAATAAATCCGATTGACGCTTTTAAAAACGATATTAAAAACGGTGATATTGTTACTGTTACCAGCAAAAATGGAGAAGTTCGTGTAAAAGCAAAAGTGACAGATTCTATAAAAGAAAAAGTTGTTTTTCTGCCAATGCACTGGGGAAAACAATTAGAAAATGATCTAAATAGAACCAATAATTTAACCAATACAGTAGTCGACCCAATTTCAAAAGAACCTGATTTTAAATTCACTACCGTTTCCATTACCAAATATGTAAAACCTTTCCAGAAGATTGCAATTGTTGGCGCCGGCGCTGCTTCTTTCCGATTTATTCAAAATTATCGTGAATTCAATACAACCGATGAAATCATTGTTTTTTCGAATGAAGTAAATCCGTTTTACAACCGCGTTTTACTTCCAGAATATATGACTGGAGAATTCAGCTGGGAACAATTATTAAAAGTAAAAGACGGCGAAACTTTTAACAAACTAAAAATCACCATGAAAGCTGGGGTTTCTATTGATAAAGTAGATACTAAATTAAAAACAATAATAGATAGTCACGGTGACACGCATACTTTTGATTCCCTAATTTTAGCGACTGGAAGCCGTCCTTTTGTACCTGAAAATGCACAATTACATCTTCCAGGACGATTTACCGTAAGACGTAAAGAAGATGCCGATCGTTTAAAAAGACATCTCGACAGCACCAATCTTCCTCCAGAAGAACAGCATGTTGTGATTATTGGCGGCGGATTGTTAGGTTTAGAATTAGCGGCAGCTTTAAAACATAAAAAAGTAAAAACTACAATTGTTCAAAGGGCTTCACGTTTAATGGAACGCCAGCTGGATCGAATTTCAAGTAAGCTTCTGGCAGAAGAAGTACAGCTTCGTGATATTCAGATTTATTTTGATAATGAAGTGAGCACGGTTTTCGAAACTAATAATCCGAATGAGATTGAAATAGCTTTAAAGAGCGGTAAAATCATCACTGCAAATGCAATTGTGTACACGATTGGAACAATTCCGAATATTGAAATTGCGCGCGAAAGCGGTCTTGCCTGCGGACGCGGTGTAAAAGTCAATCAGTATTTACAAACATCAAATCCTGATATTTTTGCTATTGGAGAAATAGCTGAATTCAATAATAAGTTATTCGGAATCACTTCTGCTGCCGAAGAACAGGCCGATATTCTGGCTAACTTTCTAGCAGGCGATATCAGCAGTTATTATAAAGGTTCGATTTTAATGAATATTTTAAAACTGGAAGATATAAATCTTTGCAGTATTGGTGATATTGAAATCCCCGAAAACGACGATTCATACGAAGAAATTGTTTTTTCAGACTTGAAAAAACGTTACTATAAAAAATGTATTGTAAAAGATGATCTTTTGGTTGGCGCGATTTTGATGGGCGATAAAAATGAATTTGCCGAATTCAAAACGATGATCGAAAGCAAAATCGAATTATCAGACAAACGAAATTTATTGCTCAGAGGAAGTTCAAATGCAAAACCTGTTTTAGGAAAACTAGTTTGTTCCTGCAGTCAGGTTGGTGCTGGAAATATAGAAGAAACTATTAAAAGTGGCGTAAACGATTTTACCGATTTATGCAAAAATACTGGCGCTGGATTAGGTTGCGGCAGCTGTAAAACAGAGGTTAAAGAGATTCTTGCGAAGTGTAGATGAGTTTTTTTGTTTCAGGTTTCAAGTTTCAAGTTGTTGAAACGTGCACCTGAAACTTGAAACCTGAAACCTGAAACTTAAAACTCGAAACCTAAAACTTGAAACTAAAAAAAAAATGGAACTAACAAGATTAATAGTAAAAGGAGGCGTTATTTCGCCGGGGGAATTACGAGAAGTAATTGATATTGCATTGGAAGAAGGTCTCGATTCAATTTCTTTTGGTTCCAGACAGGATATTATTTTTCCGCATGGTTTTAAATCATTGGACAAAACGACTTTGGGCAAACATCACTTTGTTTATCCAGATCAAAAAAGCGGGAATAATATTGTTTCTTCTTATGTTTCGACAGATATTTTTAGAAATACAAACTGGCTTACCGGAAATCGCTTTTTATATATTTTAGAAGAATTTAAAGAACAGCCCAAATTAAAAGTTAATATAACAGATCCAAAACAGCAGCTTGTTCCTTTATTCACAGGTCATATAAATTTTATTGCTTCAGAGCATGAAGATTACTGGTATTTGTATATTCGTCTTCCGCAATGGGAAAAAATGGAGGTTTATCCTGTTTTAATTTACAGCTGGGATCTGGCCAAAACGTATTACGAAATTGAAAAAATAACCGACGAAACTGCCATAGATATAGAATTACTTTTTACTTTGGTCAGCGAAGCATTAGATACTAATAATCGAACAATTGATAAACCCTTAAAAGTTCCTTTTTATCCGTTTCCGTATTACGAAGGAATGAATAGAATGGGGATTGATCAATATTGGCTGGGATTATACTGGCGCAATAATCTGTACGATCTCGATTTTTTAAAAGAAATGTGCGATTTGTGTTTTGAATGCAAAATTGGTAAAATATGTATTACACCTTGGAAATCATTCATTATTAAAGGAATTCCGAAAGACCGTAAATTAGAATGGGAAAAATTTTTAGGTAAAAGAGGAATCAACGTACGTCATTCTTTACTCGAATTAAATTGGCATTTGCCTGTTGCAATGGAATGGGCATTGAATCTCAAAACGTTTTTGGTACGCACACTCGACCAGTTTGACATCAGCACCTACGGATTAAATTTTGGAATTGCAGAATACAATCGTGACGGCCACTATTTTACTTCGATTGTAATCGAAAAAAACGAACTTCCTGCAGCTTTAGAATCCATCAAAATTAGAGATACTTATAATGTATTGTCTGCTAAGAATTTTGATCCCAATACAAGAGAATACATTGTTCACTCACAGGATATTGACAAACTGGAACTTCCGACAATTTTAATTGAATTAAGCCGAAAATATTTTGAAGAGCTTGGAAATTCAACTATAGAAACAACCGAAAATCCGCAGAAAAAAGAAAAACCACAATTGGATATTTATCAATGCCAAGAATGTTTAACGCTTTACAATTCTGAGTACGGAGATGAAACTCAAGGAATTCCAAAAGGTATTTTGTTTGAAAATCTGCCAGAAACATATTGCTGCTCTCTTTGTGAAGCTCCTAAAAGTAATTTTAAAATTTTGGAAGCCGTTGAGCATTAGCTTTTTCTATAAAAAACTTAACATATCGGTATTCAAAAATTGCGTATATTTAGCTTAACTAAGAATTTATACCAAAACATTGTACTTCAGCTATTGTTTAATTCTTAGTTATCGTCTATTACTCAATAAAAATACAGTTATGATAAAGAGAACAACTAAAACCCCTGCTGTAAATACAACCGATATCCCAGCAGAAACAATTGTAGAACAAACTACAGAAACGCAGCCAGAAGCAAAATCAACCGTTAGGAGAACAACCAGGACTGCTGCAAAAACAACGGCTGCAAAAACACCAGCGACAGTTAAACCAGCTGCAAAAACACCTGTGAGAGCGGCGGTCAAAGGAGCACCTAGAGCGACCGTAAAGAAAGAAGCAATAACACCTGAAAATACAGAACCTATTGTTTCTGAAATTGTTGAAATCCAAACTACTGATATTCCTGTTCCTTTTGAAGAAAACCAACCCGTTGTGACAGTTGAAAAAATTGGCAAAAAAAACGATATAAAATCAAAGCTGAAAGCCAAACTTAAAGCGAAGAAAGAGAAAGAAAAGAAAAGAGAAAAAGCGATTAAAGCTGTTATCAAAAAATTAGAAAAAGCGAAAAAAGCAAAACTAAAAGAAGCAGAAAAGAAAAAAGAAAAAGCAAAAAAAGAAAAGGCAAAAAAAGCTAAAAAAGCAGCAGAAAAAAAAGCTAAATCCAAGAAAAAAGCAAAGGCTAAAAAGAAAAAATAATTACTGAAGAAAAGGTTTAACTTTAGGGTTGAGCCTTTTTTTTAAAAATAGATGCATGTATGAACATCAAAAAAAAGATACTAATTTCGTGTTCCGTAAAAGGCTTCGACTCCGCTCAGCCTGACAATCGTTAAAACAATTTGTAAATCGCAACTATCAATTCACAACTCACAACTTACAACTCACAACTTACAACTCACAACTTACAACTCACAACTCACAATTCACAACTCACAATTCACAATTCACAATTCACAACTAAAAACCTACCCCCCAATCGCAATCATACTACGATTATCAAAGTGTTTTTTTGGATCGTCCATTTCGTCAATAGTAACCATTCCAGCTCGGACTTTCTTTTTATTTTGAATGGATTCTGAAATCAAATCAGAGATTGATTCTCCATTTCTAAAAGCAGTCAATAAATCAGTTTCTGAATTAGAAAAAAGACAGTTTTTTATTTTGCCATCTGCCGTCAAACGGATTCGGTTGCAGCTGTCGCAAAAAGGATTTGTAATAGAACTTATAATTCCGAAATCACCTTGAAAACCTTTTATTTTGTAATTTCTAGAAGTAAAGTTTTTTTCGTTTTCTAATTTTTGAATTTCATCTGCAGAAAAAGCATTTTCTACCAAAGATAAAATCTCTTTTTGCGAAACCATTTTACTCCTGTCCCACTCATTTCCTGCAAAAGGCATGAATTCAATAAATCGGACAGAAACTGGCAGAAACTGGGTAAGCTTAACAAAATCTACAATTTCATTATCATTAAAACCCTTCATTAAAACCACATTTACTTTTACCTCAAAATCATTATTTAAAAGCAAATGCAGATTATCAATTACTTTCTCAAACTGGTTTCTAAGTGTTATAGAATGAAATTTAGACGAAACTAAAGTATCTAAACTCAAATTGATCTTTTTGATTTTAAACTGTTCTAAAACTTCAATATGACGATCAATCAAAATACCGTTTGTGGTTATCGAAAGTGAGATATTTAATTCGGATAATTTAGAAACTATTTTAGGAAAATCTTTTCTGAGCAGAGGTTCTCCGCCCGTTAATCTTATTTTGTCAACACCATTTTTTACGAAAGTCTGAGCGATAGCAAAAATCTCTTCCGCCGTCATTAAACTGGCTTTTGGAGAAAGCGCAATTCCGTCCGCCGGCATGCAGTACGTACAACGCAGGTTGCATTTTTCCAGCAGCGAAATGCGTAAATAATTGTGTTTACGCCCAAAAACATCCGTCAAAATAGTGTTAGAGGCTGTCATGATTTTTTCCTTTTAAAATATGAAAGACGTGCATAACGTGTGGAAACACAGCGTCCATCGATTCTTTTACTCCATTAGTTGACCCCGGCAGTGCCAAGACCAAACTTTTCCCCAACGTTCCAGCGACACTTCTTGAAAGCATTGCATAAGGCATTCTTTGTTGTCCGTAATTGCGTATAGCTTCTTCGATTCCAGGAATTCTGCTTTCTAAAATCGGCGATAGCGCTTCTGGAGTTACATCTCTTGGCGATAAACCTGTACCTCCCGTAAAAACAACTAACTGATGATCTTTTGCGAAAGCTTTTGTTTTCTCTTGAATTATATCCAGTTCATCTGGAATGATTTCATAATGAGAAGTTTCGACTCCGTAAGAATCTAATTTTTCAACAATTGCTTTTCCGGAACGATCTTCTTTATCACCCGCAAAAATTGAATCGGAACAAACAAAAACAGCTGCTTTTATCGCATTTGGAAATTTATTTTTAAAAGAAGATTTTCCCCCTTCTTTATTGACTAATTTGATTGTCGAAATTTCAATTTCTTTATCTATTGGTTTCAGCATATCATACATTGTGAGCGCCACGATAGATGCGCCGTGCATGGCTTCAACCTCAACTCCCGTTTTATAAACGGTTTTTACATTGAATATGATCTGAATTTCTAACCCTTCAATTTTATATTCCACCGAAGTAAATTCAATTGGAATTGGATGACAATCCGGAATAGATAAATGTGTGTTTTTAACCGCAAATAACCCCGCGGTTTTTGCCATTTCAAGCACATTTCCTTTTGGGACCAAATTATTTACTACAGCATCAATCGTTTCCTGTCTGCTGACTTTTACAATTGCCGTTGCGGTTGCTTTTCTTAATGTACTTATTTTATGTGTAATATCTACCATTAACTATTTTGTTTCCAAGTAAATGTATCGTTTTCAAACATTTCTTTGCCAAAAATCGGAACGTCTGTTTTAATCCAGTTTACAATTGCTTCTGTAGCTTCATAAACTTGTTTGCGTCGCGGTGCCGAAACAAAAACAAACAAACAAATTTCACCTGCTTTTACAATTCCCAGACTATGGTAAATGTGCATACAGGTTAAATCGAATTTAGCAAAAGCTTTTTCGCGAATCGTGTACAAAGCTTCATTTGCCATATCGGTGTACGCTGAATAATCAATCGCTACTACAGTATTATCGTGAATGACATCGGCACGAACTTGTCCTAAAAAAATATTGTGCGCACCAATCGAATGTTTGGATTGATGTTTAGCAATAGATTCTGCTATAAAATCAGGAGCAATTGGCCCTTCTACAAATACATTTTTACTCATTTTTAAGTTTTTTTAATTAAGGACTTTAAAAGCCATTCATCAAACTTTTCAATTCCTTTGCTCTGCTAATGGTAAGCTGCATTCTACAATCTGCGTACATTTTATTTGCTATAACACCACCGTCACCTTCAGAATAGCATTTAAATTTACAATTTGAATCTCTAAATTTTATCCAGTCTTTTTGAGCAGCAACTAAAGCTGTCTGATCTTTTGTACCTAATTTATTTTTCAGCTGATTATAAACTTTATTCAATTCTTTATCTGCTTTATCATAAGCTTCATAAAGCTCTGTCTCACCAGTAGCATCAACTTGGTTTTGTGAAAAACCGAATTGAGAAAAACAAAAAAACAAAAACAATCCAAAAATAACTTTTTTCATAGTAGCTATTATTTATTAATTAGAATGGATTTTTCATGCAACGATTGTTTCATTGCTAAAGCACCTCCAGCAATACTTTTTATATTTTTAAATTGATGTTTATGAAGTAATTCTACTGCAATTTTACTTCTAATTCCCGATTGGCAGAAAATATAAATGGTTTGATTTTTATCTAATTTTTCAATCTCATTTTCTAAATTCATTAAAGGAATCTGGATTTGATTTTTTAAATTGATTTTTGGTGATTCATCAGTATTTCTAACATCTAGAAATAAAACGGCATCGTTTTGTTTTTCACCCAAAATCAATTCAAAACTTACTTCTTCGGTTTCCGATTTATTGTATTTTTGGTCGAATGCTTCTCTGGTTATTATTTGAAAATCGCTTTTTTCAAAATCATATTTCTGCTGTTCGTTATTTAGAATATTATAAACTAATATTTTACCGCTTAAAACTTCTCCTATACCAAGAATCATTTTCAAAACTTCGTTTGCCTGAAACATTCCGATAATTCCAACGGAAACTCCGATTACTCCGGCATCTTCACAATTCAAAGCATTATTATTTTCCTCGGGATACAAACATCTGTATGTTGGCCCGTTTTGATAATTGAAAACTGAAACCTGCCCCTGAAATCTAAAAATCGATCCATAAACCATTGGTTTATTTAAAGCCAGACAAGCATCATTAATTAAATATTTAATCGAAATATTGTCTGTTGCATCGACAATTATCTCATATTTTTCAAATAAATTAAAAACATTCTTCCCTGATAATTTCTCTGAAAATGCTTTTACTTTTACCTGCGGATTCAATTCTGAAATCATCAGTTTGGCTTCTTTTGCTTTTGATTTTCCAACAGCCGAAGTTTTGTAAATAACCTGTCTATGCAGATTTGAAATTTCAATACGATCATCATCAATAATTCCGATTTCGCCAACTCCTGCTGCAGCCAGATAGGGCAGAATTGCCGCGCCTAAACCTCCAGCTCCAACAACCAAAACTTTCGATTTCAGTAATTTGTATTGTCCTTCCTCTCCTATTTCAGGAAGAATTATTTGTCGGTTATATCGATTTGATGTTTCCATATGTATTATCCTCCTGCAAATGGCGGCAATAAAGCCACAATATCACTTGCCTGCAAAACGCGATCTGTAGTTTTTGAAACTATTTTTTGATTTACTGCAACGCTAAAACTCAATGATTCAAATTCATATTTTTCGTTTAAATTCTGCAATAATTTTTGCAGTGATAATTCTTCGGAAAAAGATAACTTTTCGAATTCACATTTTGTTTTTTCAGCAACAGCTCCAAAATATTTTACCTCGATCATTCTTATAAATTTAAATTCTGAAATATAAATTCGTCATCAAAATGTTCTTGAAAATACGAAATCCAGCTTGACGTATTTCGCACTACTTCTCCAATAACTATAATTGCTGGTGATGATATATTTTTTTCAGATACCAATTTACTAATTGTATTGACAGTTCCAATTACTTTTTGCTCTGAATTTTTAGTTCCATTCTGGATAATTGCAATTGGCAGATCATCATTTCTGTTTTCCTGATAGATAGAAATGATTTCATCTAATTTATGCATTCCCATCAAAATCACAACGGTCGCAGCCGATTTCGAAGCCAATTCAACATCTTTTGATAATTTATGATCTGAAGTTGTTCCCGTAATTACCCAGAAACTTTCGGCAACTTTACGTTGCGTCAAGCTGATTCCGACCGATGCAGGAACTCCTAACGCAGATGAAATGCCGGGAACGATTGCTGTTTCAATTCCAAATTGTTCTGCAAATTCAATTTCTTCACTTCCTCTGCCAAAAACAAAAGGATCACCGCCTTTTAAGCGGACAACATGTCCGTAGGTTTTTGCCATACTCACAATCAAATCGTTGATCTGATCTTGTGTGTAGGCGTGACAGCCAAGACGTTTTCCAACAAAAACAATTTCTGCATTTGCTGCGTAGTTTAATAATTCCTCGTTAACCAAAGCATCGTACAAAACTACGTCTGCATTTTTCAGTGCTTTTATGGCTTTCATTGTGATCAATTCGACGTCTCCAGGACCTGCGCCTACAATCGTCAATTTTGGTGTTTTTAAGTTTCGCATAGTAATTAACTTAAATTGATATTGAGGTCATCTAATTCGTCCATTGAATTAATATTGGTTAAAGGAAAATTTTCACTTTCTTCTATTTTTATAATCTGATGCGGTAATTTGGCCAGCAAATCCATCATTTTCAATTCATCAGAATCGATTGCTTCTTTTATTACCGGAACAATATTTTTCGAATAAATGCCAATTAAAGGATGTGTTTTACTTTCTGATGCAAAAATTGTAATTCCCGCCTCTTTCGTATGTTTTGAAATTAACTCCTGCAATAATTCGGTTGAAATCAACGGAATATCACAACTTAAAATCAGATTAAATTCGGTTTCAGAATGAGATAATGCTGTGTAAATTCCACCCAGCGGACCTTTATCTACAATCAAATCTGGTATTTTTTCATATTCCAGATAATCATAGTCTTTAGATGCTGTGATTAATTTTATTTGATTTGTAATGGGCAGAATCGCCTGAATAATGTGATCAATGAATGGTTTATCCTGAAACAAAACCAATCCTTTTTCTGACTGCATTCTTGAGCTTTTTCCGCCGCAAAGAATAAATACTGTTAGTGCTTCCATGACTTTTTTTGTTTCACGTTTCAGGTTGTCAATCTTTGTCCCGACGGTTGAAACCGTCGGCTATGTTTCATATTGCAATCATTTAATATTTTAGTTTCAAGGAAAAATCAATTTAATACTTGCCATCAAAATGACTGTTCCTAAAACCATTTTTAATGTTCGGTTAGAAAAAGAACCACTTCCATAAAATCCGCCTAGCATTCCTCCTACTACCGCAATTGGAACTAAATAAAAACTTTCTATCGGAATTGTTTTTCCTCCTAAAAAAAATCCCAGCATTCCTGCAAATGAATTCACAAAAATGAATAAACTCGAAATCGCTGCCGACTCTTTAACAGAAGCCCATCCTAGAAACAATAAAATCGGACTTAAAATTATTCCGCCTCCAATTCCCAGCATGCCGGACAATAATCCGATGGTAAAACCAATTAATAATGCAAAAGGTAAATTAATTTTTACTTCTTCTTTTTCTTTAAAATTAAATATCCCGAATAATCTTAATGCCGCAAATACGAGAACAATTCCTAAAACTATCTTGTAAATTGTATTATCTAAAGTTATAAAACCCCCAATAAATGCCGCAGGAATAGACGCAATTGCAAACGGATAAAAGAGCTTTGGTTTAAAATAATTATTTCGGTAGTAAAACAAAAATGAAATACTGGAAACAAATAAATTCAACAATAAAGCAGATGGTTTCATGATTGAAATAGGAAACGCAAAAATGCTCATCAAAGCCAAATAACCCGAAGCTCCGCCATGCCCAACACTTGAATATAAAAACGCAATAACGATTAAGGCGAAACTGAATAATACTATATTTTCGGAACTAAGGAGACTCATTTTTTGGTTTAATTGTTAAATTGTTTAATCGTTTTTTTGCTTCAATCTATTTTCTTCTTCTATTTTCTCTCTTCTATTTTCTTTTCTCTATTTTCTTTTCTCTATTTTCTTTCTTCTATTTTCTTTCTTCTTAAAAAAAACTAATCAATTGGCAAAATAGTCACTAATTGTCCTTCTTTTATATTTTCTACATCTTGTTCTACAATTACCAATCCGTTTGCAATAGCAAAAGAGTTAAGCATCGCCGAACTTTGACCATCTAAAATCGTCACGTTTGTTTCGTCGTATTTTGCTTTTAAGAACAACGTTTTCCCTGTATCATTTTTGATTTCAGAATTTAACTTTCGAACTACTTTTGGTTTATGAATTTCAGAAAAACCCATTTTATTTTTCACTGCCGGCAAAACATGAATATAAAAATTAGTCAATGACGAAGCTGGATTTCCTGGAAGTGCAAATATTAAAGTATCTTTTTTAGATCCAAAAAACATTGGTTTTCCAGGCTTCTGATTGATTTTATAAAATAGTTCTTCTACTCCATTTTTCAATAATGCTTCTTTTACAAAATCATAATCACCTACAGAAATTCCACCCGAAATTAATACGATATCATTCTTTTTTAAAATTGATTTTAATGCCTTCTTCGTGGCTTTTAGATTATCTTTTACTCTGTAAACTTTCGTTTTTTCGATTCCAATTATCTCAAGTGCCGCCTGAAGCATGATAGAATTACTTTCGAATATTTTTCCTTTTTTTAGTTTTTTTCCAGGCTCTACTAATTCATTTCCAGTAACTAAAATACCTATTTTTGGCTTTTTATAAACTTCAATTTCTGTAATTCCCAAACAAGCTAGAAATCCAATTGCGGCAGGAGTCAGCAAAGTATTAGGTTCGAAAACAATATCTCCTTTCGCAATTTGCTCTCCTTTTGCACGAACATTTGTATTTTTCTCTGGCATTTGAGCAATTAGAATTGAATCTGTATTGGCCATTACATGCTCCTGCATTACCACTGTATCAGCATCGTCTGGAACATAGGCACCAGTAAATATTCTGATGGCTTCGTTTTGTTTTAGTTTGATATTGGAGTGATCTCCAGCCTGGGAAATCCCTACAATATCGTATTGATGTCTTATACTGTGCGTAAAAGCATACCCATCCATTGCAGATTGACGAAAAGGAGGCATAGAAATTGGCGAGTAAATTGTTTCTGCCACAACATAGCCTCGCGCTTTCTGTACTTTAATTTTCTGCGTTGGCATAGCATTACTATTCGCTGCTACAATTTCTAAAGCTTCTTTTACTTCTATCATTATTTATTTAGTTAAACTAAGTATAAATACTTATTACAAATATAAGTATTTAATATTAGGATGGATCAAATTTTGAATTTTCTTTTTCGTCTTTATAAAATTACTTTAATTTATTCAAAATCAACTTTAAAATTTCATTACAATTAATCTGTTTTTTAATTTGAAAAAGGCTATATGATAGTTTTTAACATTTTTTGCCTGAATATGAGACATTAAAAACCTTAAAATTGAGGTTTAAAATAATGTAAAATACTACATTTCAACCAGCAGGAAAAATTTATTTTAACAAATGTTCGAAGTATATGTTCTTTTGAAATCTCTTTAAAATAAGGGCTTAACAAATACAATAGAAGTTTAAACGTATATATAAACGAAGTTTTTTCAAAAAAAAANTAGAGTTTAAAATAATATTTCAAACCATAAAAACTATTATTGTGAAAACAACAGAAAGCATATCGTATTACATTCTTCCTAAAAAGTACACTTATAACACTTGCTGTTATATGTGCTTCTGTTGCTAAAACCTACTTTTATTTTATTTGCTATTTGATATTCTGTTACAGCAAATTTCTTAAAAACACTATCAAAAAAATATTTACTGAATTTTACCCAAAAATCTTTCTGATGCATTTTCTGCGTTGGATGGATTCTTGAAACCACACCTATTATTCAATAATTTAAATAACTAACAACTAAAAAAACTAAAATGAAAACAATGCAAACCTGCTGCTGTAAATAAAAAAAGCCATTTCTGCGGCAACAGAAATGGCAAGGCTTAAAGAACATTTATCACTAAATCAAGAACACTTTTAGAGTGCTGTATAAACAGTGCTCAGGGCCTCTTGTTAATTACTTAAAACCAGTACAAAGAAATGAAAAAAAAGTTAAACATATACATACCGCTGTTTCTACTCTTCATAACGGCGGGAATACATGCCCAAAATACTACACCACTTATCCAGTCTAAACTTGACGGAACTGTTGTAGACGCTATTACAAATCAGCCAATTATAGGAGCTTCTGTTACAATTAAAGGAACAACTCACGGCGTTGTGACAGATGCGGAAGGAAAATTTTATTTTCAGACAGGACAAAAATTTCCATATACTTTACTTGTAAGTTATATTGGATATAAAAAAGCAGAAATTATTGTTGAAAAAAATCCAGTTACCATTAGTCTTAAAGAAGAACGCCAAGAACTTGATGAATTAGTAGTTGTTGGATACGGAACTCAGAAAAGAAAAGACATTACAGGTTCTGTAGCTTCTGTGCCTAAAGCTAATTTATCTCAGGTAACTTCTTCGGCAGATAATCTTTTAAGAGGCGCTATTTCTGGCGTGGTAGTTACGCAAAGTTCCGGACGTCCTGGTGCTTCTTCAAGTGTTCGTATTCGTGGAGGAAACTCTATAACTGCTGGTAATGAACCGCTGTATGTTGTAGATGGAATCTTAATCTATAATGATAATTCTAACAGCTCTGCAGGAGTAGCTTATGCAGGTGCTAGTGTTAACGTATTGTCAACTATTAATCCTGCAGATATTGAATCAATTGAGGTACTGAAAGATGCTTCTGCAACAGCAATTTACGGTTCTCGCGGTGCTAATGGTGTTGTAATTATTACCACTAAAAAAGGAACAAAAGGACAAGACAATATTTCGTATCAAGGTTATTTTGGATTTCAGAATATTTCGAAAAAACTTAGGATAATGAATGCCAGCGAATGGGCAAGTTTAAGAAACGATGTTCAAGCCAGTATTGGTCAGGCACCTTCTTTTTCTGCAGCGCAGATAGAAGCCTTAAAAACTTCTGGAAATTATGACTGGCAGTCTGCAGCATTTGTAACTGCAGCACCAATCCAAAGTCATAACTTGTCTTTTTCTGGAGGTGATGAAAGATCAAGATATGCCATATCTGCTGGTTATTTTGATCAAGACGGAATTGTTTTAGGTAGTGATTTTAAACGTATTTCACTTCGTGCTAACTACGAAAGAAATTATTCTCAGAATTTCAAATTTGGTGTAAATGCTAATTATACCAATTCAGTATCAAATGGTGTAGGTGCCAGCAGCAGCGGAGGAAGAAATCCAAATCCCTTAGTTGGTGTTCTATTGACTGCTCCAGTAGTGCCTATAAAAAATGATAACGGAAGTTATAATGTTACTAATAACCCTTATGCTACTTCTGTAAATGGTTATGTTCCTAACCCCATTAATGATTTAGAAAATACCACTAACGAAACTAAAATCAATAGAATTTTAACCAGCTTATTTGGTGAATACAAAATCACTAAAAAATTAACGGCTAAAGTTGCAGTAAGTGGCGATGTCATCAATACAAAACAAAATTACTACGCTCCTGCAAACACATCAAATGGTGCAGGAACAAAAGGTTTAGCTTCTGTTGGTGAAAGAGCTGTAAGTTCTGTTTTAAATGAAAATACCTTAAACTACAATACAAATTTTGGCGAAAATCATAAATTCTCTGCTTTAGGAGGTTATACACTTCAATATACAAAAGGAGAAGTTGTGAATGCAGGAGCACAGACATTTGTAAATGATGCTAATACATACAATGCTTTGCAAGATGGTGTGCCAGTAAAACCATACAGCGATGCTTACGAAAGTGTTTTAAAATCATGGCTGGCAAGAGTAAATTACTCTTATAAAGGAAAATACAACTTCACAGTGTCTGGACGTGCAGATGGTTCTTCTAGATTTGGTTCAGAATCACTTTGGGGTTACTTCCCTTCTGCTGGATTTTCATGGAATATTACTGACGAAGAATTTGCAAATAACATAAAAGGTGTAACAGAAGCAAAACTTAGAATTACTGCTGGAACAACAGGAAATCAGGAAATTGGAAATTATCTTTCGCTGGCTTCAATGGGTTCTGTAAACTATTCTTTTGGAGGTACATTGTATACCGGATTGGCTCCTACCCGATTGGCAAATCCAGATTTAAGATGGGAAAAAACAAATCAATATAATGTTGGATTGGATTTATCATTATTAGATCGAAAAATCAATTTTGTATTTGATGTGTATTACAAAAAAACAAAAGATTTGTTAATCAATGTACCAGTTCCATTGAGTTCGGGTTATGCAACTGTTCTTCAAAATATTGGAGGTGTTGAAAATAAAGGTATTGAGATTGGTTTGACAACAGAAAACATCAAAACAGAAAATTTCGCTTGGAATTCAAACATCGTATTTTCTGCCAATAAAAATAAAGTTACAGAAATAGGAAATGGTGTTAACGAATTTTTCCCTGTAGTTCCAAATGGCTCTCTACTACAGCAGCAGCCTGTTATTGTAAAAGTTGGTCTGCCTTTGGGAAGCTTCTGGGGATATAAAACCAACGGAATTTTCCAAACTCAGGAAGAAGTAAATACACAGCCAAAAATTAACAGCTTAGCCAATACAAAAGTCGGAGACAGAAAATATGTGGATGCAAATGGAGACGGCGTTATCAATGCATTGGACAAAGGAAATTTAGGAACGTCTCAGCCAAAATTTGTTGGAAGTTTCAGCAACACGATATCTTATCATGATTTTGATTTAAATTTCTCTTTTCAAGGATCTTATGGCGGTAAAATTTTCAATGCTTTAAATCAGCAGTTAGAAATTTCTACGCTGGGAACAAATGCAGCATCTACTTTAAATGATCGCTGGACACCAACAAACCCAAGCAATGAAATTCCGAGAGCCACAAGTTCTCCGTTAGGAATTGTTTCTGAGCGCTATGTAGAAGATGCTTCTTTCTTAAGATTAAAATTAATCACATTAGGATATACTTTACCAAAAAGCGTTTCTAAAAAATTAGGAACAAAAAGCGTGAAATTTTATATCTCAGCAGAAAACCTAATTACATGGACAAAATACACTGGTTATGATCCAGAGGTAAGTTCATACGAACAAAACAACTTATATCCGGGAATTGATTTTGGTTCTTATCCAAACTCTAAAACATTCATCTCGGGCTTGAACGTAACTTTCTAAGTAAAAAAAATATAAAATGAAAAAGATTATTATAACATTCCTTTTTAGTGCAGGTTTACTTGTATCGTGCACGGAACTAGAGGTAACGCCTACCTCTTTTGTAACAGAAGACAATTACTTTATAACCCAGGATGATGCTGTGGCAAGTGTAACTGCAGTTTACGCTTCGTTAAGTATTGATCCGGGAGAGCAGAGTTTGTTTGGAAGAAACCTTTATTTCTTAACAGATATGGGTTCAGATTATGCTGCAGCTGGAGTTTCTGCGACAAATCCGCAAGTTAGAGCGATGAGCAGTTTAACGCATGATGCAACAAATGACCGTGTTCAAGTAGCTTGGAGACAAATTTACAATGGAATCAACAGAGCGAATGTGTCGATTGATAATATCCCGAAAGTAGCTGGAAATGAAGTAATCAAAACTAGACTGATCAATGAAGCAAAATTCATACGAGGATTATTGTATTTTCAAGCAGTGCGTCTTTGGGGCGGTGTTCCAATTGTTTTACACGAAGCAAAATCTATTAATTTAGGAGACTTAAAAACCAATCGAGCAACTGTAGAAGAAGTTTATACTCAGATTATTCAAGACTTGACTGATGCTGAAGCTTTACCTCCTACTTACACTGCTGCAGATGCCGGCCGTGCAACTTCTGGAGCTGCAAAAGCAATTTTGGCAAAAGTTTATTTGACGAGAAAAGACTGGCCAAATGCAA
The DNA here is from genome assembly GCF_001429295.1 of Flavobacterium sp. Root935. Lineage (GTDB taxonomy): Bacteria > Bacteroidota > Bacteroidia > Flavobacteriales > Flavobacteriaceae > Flavobacterium. Next base: position 867,254 of record NZ_LMJL01000008.1, read on the forward strand.
TTTTAAAAGCTAGAGAAGTAATTAACGGCGGATATGGATATGCTTTGTTTGAAGATTTTCAAGATATCTTCACAAAAACTAAAAAGAACGGAAAAGAGCATATTTTTTCTGTTCAGTTTGAACCTAATCAAGCAGGAAACGGATCTAGCGGAAGTACTTTTCAATCAACATCATTTACTGGATTTACTGCAACAGAACCAGCAGATATTATCTCAGACGTAGCATTGTTTTATGACATTTATGCGCCTGGAGATAAAAGAAGAGATGTGAGTTACGCCAAACAATTGCTGAATCCCACAACTGGAACGCTATACACATTTCCGAAACCAATTTTCAAAAAATACTTGGATTTAACCAATTTAGCAACACCTGGAAATGTCGCTATCAACTTTCCAATTATTCGTTATGCCGATATCTTATTGTCTTTAGCGGAAGCGATAAATGAACAAAGCGGACCAACTGCAGAAACCTACGAATTAATCAATCAGGTACGAAGAAGAGCTTTTGGAAAGCCAATTACGACTCCAGATGCAGCTGTTGATTTGGCTGGGCTAAACCAGACAACGTTTAGAGCGGCAATTCAGGAAGAACGTAAAAAAGAATTTGTTCAGGAAGGACAGCGCTGGTTCGACTTGGTAAGATGGGGAACTCTGGTTACTGAAGTGAAAAAAGTAACGGCTAAAAATTCGGTTTCAGAAAGAAATAATCTTTATCCAATTCCTCAAAGCGAACGAAATATTAACCCTGACGGTTTACCTCAAAACCCTGGATATTAATCTAAAAAGTAACTAAAAAAACTATAAAATCATGAAAAAATTAAATAACCTTTTAAACAAAAGTCCAAAAACGGGGCTTTTGTTTACCGCTTTTCTAGCCGTCCAGATCGGGTTTGCACAAGAAAACACAGAATTTAAAGGGACTGTCGGCAAAACTTTAGCTGATTCTAAAGAATATTGGCCAGAACCAGTAAAAGCTCCAAAAGGTGCTCCAAATATTGTTTGGATTTTATTGGATGATGTTGGATTTGGTGCTGCAAGTACTTTTGGAGGTTTAATCAATACACCTACTTTTGATAATCTGGCTAATAATGGTTTACGTTATACGAATTTCCATACTACTGCAATTTGTGCTCCAACACGTGCTGCATTACTAACAGGAAGAAATTCAGGAAGAGTTCACGTAAGCGGATTTTCTCACACTATTTTATCGGCTGGTTTCCCAGGATGGGACGGAAGAATTCCTTCTGATAAAGGAACAATCGCTGAGATTTTACGTGAAAACGGATACAATACTTTTGCCGTTGGTAAATATGGCGTAACACCAGACGAAGATGCTACAGATGCAGGTCCGTTTGACAGATGGCCGACAGGAAAAGGTTTCGATCATTTTTACGGATTTTTGGGTTCACAGACGGATCAATACAATCCTGATTTGGTTGAAGATCAAGTTCATATCAAACCTGACGGACGTCATTTAAATGAATTAATTACAGACAAAGCAATCAGCTATATTCAAAAACAACAAAAAGCCGCACCTGGAAAACCATTCTTTTTATACTACGCACCGGGAGCAGCGCACGCACCTCATCAAGTTGCTACAAAATGGAGCGATCCTTATAAAGGAAAATTTGACGAAGGTTACGATGCTTACCGCGAAAAAGTAATTGCAAACCAAAAGAAATTAGGTGTAATCCCTGCCAATGCTGTCTTGCCAGAACGCAACCCACTAATTACAGATTGGAAAAAACTGACTCCAGAGCAAAAGAAAGTTTATGCTAGATTTATGGAAGTTTACGCTGGTTTCTTGACTTATACTGATTATGAAGTTGGAAGAGTTGTAAATTATTTAAAAGAAAGCGGACAGCTTGACAATACTTTGATTTTTGTAGCAATTGGAGATAACGGAGCTAGTAAAGAAGGAACTACAGAAGGAACAATCAATCAAAGTTTGTTTTCTCAAGGTGTATCTGACGAGGAAAATTTGAAGAAAAACTTAGCGAATATTGATGAAATTGGTACACCAAAAGGTTTAAATACCAATTATCCGTTAGGATGGGCTCAAGCAACGAATGTTCCGTTTAAAAACTGGAAACAAGATGCACAATCTGAAGGAGGAACACATAATCCGTTAATTGTTTTTTATCCAAACGGAATTAAAGACAAAGGCGGTATTAGAAATCAATACAGCCACGTAACCGATTTGCTTCCAACAACTTTGGATATTGTAGGAATTAAAGCTCCAGAATACATCAAAGGAATCAAACAAGATATTATTCAAGGTTCTTCATTCCAAGCTTCATTAGATAATCCGAAAGCAGAATCTTTACACAAAATTCAATATTACTATATCTTCGGAAACAGAGCAATTTATAAAGATGGATGGAAAGCCGGAGCAGCGCATCTTCCAGATTCGTTTGCCGTGAAAAAAGCTTTTGGTAAAAATGAAAAACCTGCACCAAGCAATTTCGATACTGATGTTTGGGAATTGTACAACTTAAACGAAGATTTTAACGAGCGTAATAATCTTGCGAAAAAATATCCTGAGAAATTGGCAGAGCTTCAAAAATTGTTTGATGAACAGGCAAAAGAAAACAATGTTTATCCGTTAATCGACTGGCAGGATGTGTACAACAGACGAATCCACAATACAGGAGCCGATAAAGGAAAAACAGTTTCTGATTTGATTAAACAAGTAACTAAATCTGGAGATACAGAAAGTACTTCTAAATAAGAATTACCAAACCTGCAAGACTCTACAAATCTTGCAGGTTTTGAATCTCAACAAAATCTTTTAGAAGATTTGAAAATCATTAACTAAAAAAATAAATTATGGCAGCAACAAAACCAATTATCAAAAAAAGCCTTTTTGCCTTGGTGCTTGTAGTAATCGCAGTCACTTTTTACTACTTAACAATATGGGCAACTCCCTATTATGTGCAAAGTAAATTTGCAGAAAAAAATGCCGGTTACGTAAATGTGCCAAGATTTGGAAATCAGCCAAATGCAGAAAACAGCAGAGTAATTCCGCTTCCAAATCCTGATTTCTTGTATTCTACAATTAATTATGATTTGAAAGAGAATGTATTAAAAATCTCTGGCGTTGTTCCTGATTCTACTTATTGGTCAATATCTGCATACCAAGAAAATACAACCAATTATTTTGTAGAGAACGAAGAAAAAGTAAAAGCAAAATTTGAATATTATTTAGCTCCAGAAGGAAGCACTTCAGAAGTTTTAAAAAATGTTCCGAAAGAAAAAATTATTTACAGTCCAACGACAAAAGGATTGATTCTGTTTCGTTATTTAGTTTCAAAAGCGTATCCCGTAAAAACGCTGGCCGAATTACAGCATGGCGTTACGGTAGAGAAATTAGCGAAGTAATTTTAAAATCAAATAAAAATGGCTTTAAATCAAAAAATTAAAAAAATAGCAATCGGATTAGGATTAATTCTTTTAGCTGTAGTTTTAGGAAGCGGCATTGGTATTTATAATATCAAATCAGGAAAAAGTGATTCACAGCGCAAAATTGGAAACTGGCAGACAGTTGATAAAGACAAAGACCTCAACACAGCTGATTTGCTGACAATTGCACAAGTAGCAGTTTACGGACCTTATGCATTGACTAAAAAAGAAGTAATTTACCTGAGTACAAATACAGACAGCGAAGGAAATGCATTAGACCCAAAATCGGATTATGTGATTAACGGAAAAAAACTTGATGCAAAATACTGGAGCATTACGGCTTATGATGAAAATGGTTTTTTAATTAAAAACCCAATCAACAAATACAGCTATAATCTTGAAGATGTAAAATATGAGGCCGACAGCACTTCTTATAAAATCAACCTTTCGGGTACAGAAAAAAAAGAAAACTGGCTTCCTATTAACAATGTTCAAAAAACGAGTTTGATCATTCGTTTGTATTTACCATCAGAAAAATTGAGAGAAAATTTAACCGTTGAAACACTTCCAACCATTCAAAAAGTGAAGTAAAACAACAAATTCTAACAAATTAATGAAAAAATAAAAAATAAAACTCTACTAAATCCATAGAATTAGAAGTTAAATTATTTATTTTTACAGTAAAGAATTAAAATTCAAAAAGATATGAAACGAGTAGATTATGAAATAATAGGGAAAAAGATTGTCGTTGGGGCAATCCTATTTTTAGTTCCGCTGGTAATTTTAGCTGGAGGATTAGCATTAATTAATCAATTTTTAAAATAAGAAATCATGGCAATAGTTCAAAAAGAAAAATTAACAAGAGATTTAACGATAAGTTTTTTCATCTATTCATTGCCGGTATTGGCAATTTACCTTTATTTTAAACTAACAGGCGGATCAGTAACTGATTCTCATATTGCGCTTCCTGGATTTTTAGAATTCGCAAAACCTGCTTTTGAAAATATCCGCACTTGGGGATTAACGGTTTTTATGCTGGTTTTGGGAGTTATCGAATTTGCTGCAGGTTTGTACGATGATGAATGGACAGGCGAAGAACGTAAAATTGATATCGTTTGTTTTTTAGCTCCAAAATTACTTTTACCGCCGGTAATTGCCTTTTTTAGTTTAACAGCTTTACCTTATTTACTTCCAAACTTGGCAAATTCATTGGCATGGGTTCCGTTTTGGGGAGGGTTTTTCCTAATCGCAATTGCAGACGATTTAACGCAGTATTGGTATCATAGACTGCACCACCAAGTTCCGTTTTTATGGCGTTTTCATAGAACACATCACTCAGCTCCATACATGGGAATGGCGATGGCTTCTAGACAAAACTTTATTTACACGGTTTTCTTTTCTCAAATTTATTTGACGGCAACGTTAACTTATTTAGGGTTAGGATTACCAGCTTTATTTGTTTTAGTAATCAAAAGTTTCATCACTTTGGGCGCACATTCAAGTATTGCTTGGGACAAGCCATTTTACAAATACAAAGTTTTGCATCCAATTGCATGGGTTTTAGAAAGATTGATTTCTACTCCAGCAACCCACCACGCACACCACGCAGATACAAGCGGAGATGGCGTTGGACATTTTAAAGGAAACTTCGGAAACATGTTTTTTATCTGGGATGTAATCTTCGGAACTGGATTAATCACTCGTAAATTCCCAGAATCATACGGAACAAAATCATACAAACAAGAAGAATGGTACGCACAATTTTTATGGCCAATTTTCAAGTCTAAAAAAGAAGGAAGTTCTCTTGCAGAAGGTGTATTGTCACTACCAATAAAAGCCAAACCAGTTTCTGAAGAACAACCGCAAGCTCCGGTACTAGAACAAGCGTAATGGTATGAGAAATAAAATCTTAAAAACCAGTATAACAGCAATTGCCTTTGTATGGGCAGTTGCTGCTTTTTCGCAAAATGAAAATCATAGTTCATTATCGTTAGATTCATTTTATTCGAAAATAAAAAGTCAAAAAAATCCGCAGATTGTAGACGCGCGAACGCCAGAAGAATTTGCTTTAAATCATATTGAAGGCGCTGTAAATTTCAACCTACAATCTGAAAATTATGAACAATATGTGGCTAAACTAGATAAATCTAAACCTGTTTTTATCTATTCTATTGGAGCCGGCAGAAGTGTTATTTTAGAAAAAGAATTACTAAAAACAGGATTTTCAGAAGCGTATAGCTTAGAAGGCGGTATTGCAAATTGGATTGGGGGCGGAAAACCGTTTTATTCCAATCTTAAAAGCAAATTATCCTTAAAAGAATTCAATAAAATAATTGCAGATAATAAAACGGTTTTAGTAGATATTGGCTCCAAATATTGTGGTCCGTGTAAAAAAGTAAAACCTGTTTTAGAAACGATTAGAGGAGAATATGGTTCGAATTTAAAAATCGTAGAAATTGAATTAGAAGACAGTCCGCAGGTTATTGCAGATTTAAAAACAATTAAAATTTTTCCAACTTTACTCTTATACCAAGATGGAAAAATTGTGTTTAAAAAAGAAGGCATCAGCGATTTAAAAAATGAAGTTGATGTTGCATTGGCTTCGAAATAATACTTGATTTTTTACTTCTGAAGAAGTTCATCTAATTAACTAAAACACATCCGCTTTATGTCAGGCTGAGCGAAGTCGAAGCCACGCTATCAAAATCGACAATATTTGAAAGACCACTTTTAAAGATTCTTCGAAATGAAAAAATGCGCATAAAATTCAAAAATAACTAACCAAAACCAATATGCCAGCATATAAAAAAATAACCAAGATTGTTATACCCATTTTAATTATACTGCTTATTCTGGCAGCCTTTCTATTTTGGCCTATTAATACTAATGAAACACTAGTAAAAGAAGATCAAAAACTAGCCAAAGGGAAAAAAGAATTTTTAGCATCAAAAGTTGCTGCAGATTCCGTTTCTGGAAAAAAGACCAATATTATTATTCTTTTAGCCGATGATTTAGGCAAATATGATATCTCGCTCTACGGCGGAAAATCTACTCCAACCCCGCAGATTGATTCTTTAGCAGCATCTGGAGTTACATTTACAGATGGATATGCATCGGCTGCGATTTGTTCGCCTTCGAGAGCTGGATTAATCACAGGAAGATATCAGGAACGTTTTGGACATGAATATCAGCCGGGAGATCGTTATCCTAAAAATAACTTAGAATATTATGCTTTTAAATATTTGCTGGATACCAATAATTGGAAATTAAATGATAAGATCGAATATCCAAATGATGCCTCTATTGCAACGCAGGGTTTGCCAAAATCTGAAATTACTTTTGCCGATTTAGCCAAAAGACAAGGTTACAGCACTGGTATTATCGGGAAATGGCATTTGGGACATAACAAAGGATTTTTTCCGCTGGATCGAGGCTTCGATTACCATTACGGATTTTATCAAGCTTTTTCATTATATGCGCCAGAAGATAATAATCCTGATATTGTAAACCATCATCATAAAGATTTTACCGATAAAACGATTTGGGGAAAAGGCCGTGTCGGAATTGGGCAAATTCGCCGAGACAATACCATAATTGATGAGAAAGCGTATTTAACAGAAAAATTTGCTGACGAAGCTGAAGCTTTTATCGATAAAAATAAAAACAAACCTTTCTTGCTGTACATTCCTTTTAATGCACCACACACGCCGTTTCAGGTTCGAAAAAAATATTACGATCGTTTTCCGAATGTAAAAGACGAGAATAAACGTGTTTATTTTGCGATGATCAGCGCTTTGGATGATGCGATTGGAAGAATTCGTGCAAAAGTGAAAAAAGAAGGTTTAGAAGATAATACTTTAATAATTTTTGCTAGTGATAATGGCGGCGCCGATTATACTTTTGCGACAACAAATGCACCGTTAAAGGGCGGTAAATTTTCTCATTTTGAAGGCGGTATAAATGTTCCTTTTGCACTTTCGTGGAAAGGGAAAATCAAACCAAATACGGTTTACAAAAAACCGGTTAGTACTTTAGATTTTTTCACCACAATTGCCGCAGCCATACATTCTGATTTGCCAAAAGATAGAGTTTATGACGGGGTAGATTTAGTTGCAACAGTAAATGAAAATAAAACAGCCCACAAAGATTTGTATTGGCGCTCGGGCGATGCAAAAGCGATTAGAAGCGGTGACTGGAAATTAATCATTAGCGGCAAAACACATGAAAATTGGCTGTATAATCTTGCTTCTGATAAATTTGAAACAACAGATCTTGCGCAGAAAAATCCAGAAAAGGTAAAAGAATTGCAAACTGCTTTACAAACTTGGGAAAAAGGTTTGATTGATCCGCTTTGGCCAAATCTAACCTATTATGAATTTGATTTTGGAAAACAAAAATACTTTGTAGATCTCTAATCATCCTTATACAAACCCGACAGGTTTTAAAAAGCTGTCGGGTTTAATCTAAAATTCAAATCTAAAATTAATACCTACGAGGTTTTGAAAACCTTGTAGGAAAGAAAGCATTTAAATGTCAACCTCAACAAAACAATTTAATATTCACGAAGATTGGACTGTCGTCATTCTCGGTTTTCTTATTATCGGAATATCTCTTTTTATTTTCCTTCCACAAGTTCCTGTTTTCAAATGGACAAACGGAGCTGATTTAATCACTAATGTATTCGAAATAAAAAACCTCCAAATTATTGGTTTTCAATTTATTTATTTTATTTCGATTGGACTTATCGGAACTTTTCTAGTGGGGAAATCAATTAAAAATTTCCTATTCACATTTCCAGTAATTTATATTCTAACTATTCTTGCACTAATAATTGCAGGAAATACAGAAGTTAAAGCATTAAATCTAGAAGCTGTAATTTTCAGTTTACTCATCGGATTAATAATTGGGAATTTTTTCAAACTTCCAGAATGGTTTCGTTCTGCTTTGTCAACCGAGTTATTTGTCAAAATCGGATTGGTTTTATTGGGTACAAGTGTTATTTTTTCAGATATTTTAAAAGCAGGGTCTTTAGGTTTAATTCAGGCTTTAGTGGTTGTTTTATCCGTTTGGTATTTTGCATTCTGGCTTTGCAAAAAGTTAAAAGTAGATGAAGAATTAACAATGATGATTTCGAGTGCTGTTTCTATCTGCGGTGTTTCTGCGGCCATAGCAACTTCGGGTGCAATAAAAGGAGATTCTAAAAAATTATCTTATGTAATTTCGATGGTTTTGGTTACCGCCATTCCGATGATGATTTTTATGCCCATAATTGCCAGTCATTTTAATTTTCCCGAAGAAGTTACCGGAGCCTGGCTTGGCGGGAGTATTGATACTTCTGGAGCGGTTGTAGCATCTGGGACTTTGGTGGGAGAAACAGCTTTAAAAATAAGTACAATTGTAAAATTTTCGCAGAATGTTTTACTGGGTTTAGCCGCTTTTGCCATTTCCATTTATTGGACTTACACACATAATCAATCTGCTGAAGTAAAGAATTCTAAACCAACATTGGGTGTAATTTGGGAACGCTTTCCAAAGTTTGTCATTGGCTTTATCGGGGCATCAATTGTTTTTTCATTTTTTGTAGCTCCTGAAACTCGAGAAGTACTAAAAGAAAGTTTGAAAAACCTACAGGGACTTTGGTTTGCTCTGGCCTTTACAAGTATTGGTTTAGAAACTAATTTTAAAGATTTACTGCAGCATAATAGCAGAAAACCTTTAATAGCATTTTTAACGGCTCAATTATTCAATATTATTATCACATTGATTATCGCTTTTTTACTTTTTAAGCCTTAAAAATCTTCACTTTACAAAAATATCCAAAATAAAATTTTGACTAGTAAATTATAATAACATGAATAAAAGAATAAACATTTTATTTTCCGTTTTACTCACAGGAATAATAGGTTCTTATAAAACCAATGCCCAAACTGCATCTTCTAAACCAAACGTAATTTTGATTATGGTGGACGATATGGGCTATTCGGATTTAGGAAATTATGGTTCTGAAATTAAAACACCAAATCTGGATCGCTTAGCAAAAGAAGGAACACGCCTTCGCGAATTTTATAACAACTCGATTTGCGCGCCAACCAGAGCTTCTTTATTAACGGGACAATATCAGCATAAAGCTGGAGTTGGGTATTTTGATGTGAATTTAGGTTTACCAGCCTATCAAGGTTATTTAAATAAAGAATCTTTAACTCTCGGCGAAGTTTTCCGCTCTGGAGGTTACAGCACTTTGATGTCTGGAAAATGGCACGTAGGTTCTGAAGATCAATCGCAATGGCCAAACCAAAGAGGCTTTGACAAGTTTTACGGAATTTTAAAAGGTGCTTCAAATTATTTTGATACTAAACCGCTTCCGTTTGGAAAAACGCCTTATCCTGTAAAAATGATTCGAAATAATGAAGAGCTGCATCCAAAAGACGATTCGTACTACTTTACAGATGAAATTGGAAATAATGCAGTTACTTTCTTAGACGAACAAAATAAAGAAAACAAACCTTTCTTTTTATATCTCGCTTTTACTGCGCCTCACTGGCCGCTGCAGGCAAAACCTGTTGATATTGCTAAATACAGAGGGAAATTTGATGAAGGCTGGGATGCTTTAAGAGAAAAAAGAATTCAAAAATTAAGAGAGAACGGAATTTTACTTCCAGGACAGACTATATCACCAAGAGATCCTGAAGTTCCAGAATGGGATAAATTGACCTATGACGAAAAGCAATTTTGGAAAGCTAAAATGGAAGTTTATGCCGCAATGGTAGACAATATGGACCAGAACGTTGGGAAGGTTTTAGACAAACTTAAAGCTTTGAAAAAAGACAAAAACACTCTGATTATTTTTATTGCAGATAATGGTGCACAAGGCGGTTTCAACACTTACAATCCATTGAGAAGAGGTTTGGTTCGTAACGACGGACCAGTTGGAACTTCTGGTTCTTTTGATTATCAAGAACAAAACTGGGCTTATTTATCGAATACTCCATTGCAGGATTATAAAAATAATATGCACGAAGGGGGTTTCAGTTCTCCATTTATTGCATGGTATCCATCCAAAATTAAAGCTGGTAGAATTGATAAAGGAACTGGACACATTATTGACCTTGCTCCTACTTTTTACGAATTGGCTGGAATTGAATATCCTAAAAACCTTAATGGTGTAAATTCTAATCCGCTTCCAGGGAAAAGTTTACTGCCAGTATTATTTGAAAATGCTTCTGAAGTAAACAGAGGTGCACCGTTATTCTGGGAAAGAGCTGGAAATAGAGCTGTTAGAGAAGGAAAATGGAAATTGGTTTCTATTTATCCGTCGTACCAATGGGAACTTTATGATCTTGAAAAAGACCGAGGCGAAACAACAAATGTCGCCGCACAAAACCCTGGAATTGTAAATGATCTTTCTGCAAAATATTTTGACTGGGCAGATAAAACTGGAGTTGTCGAATACAGCAAATTCAAACAAAAAGAAGAACTGATCCCTGGAGCAGTGCCTAAGAAATAATTACTTTTTTTGATATTTTTAGTAATTATACCAAAAGCGATTGTTGTAAAATAGTCGCTTTTAAATAAAAAATGGTGTACAAAAAAAGCAGCAATTTATTTGCTGCTTTTTATTTTTATCTTTTACAATAATAAAATCTCTAAAACAATATGAAGCTTAGATTTCTGCTCTTAAATATTTAATTCCATTTAAATAGAAAAGTCTTTTTTTCTTCCATCACAGAAGCAAAATATTGACGATTATGCAGTACTGATTTATGATTTATTTTAAACTTTCCAGCTTCTTCATTATGAAAAATTGCTTGCTCAATATCACTAATTTTATCATAGCACACTGCTAATTCTATATGAGGAATAAAATTCCAGCATTCTGGGGTTGTTGTAGCAATATCATTTTCAGGAAATTCTAATCCAAGGATAAATTTGTACCAATAAATAGCTTTTTTAAAATCGCCTTTATTTTGAAAAACACCTGCAATCTCGCAACAAATCTCTGCTCTAGGATTATCGAAAGTAAAACTATAAAATAATGCCTTTAAAGCATCATCCAATTTACCTTGTTTTTTAAGAATTTTACCAATTTCCAGGCAGGCATAAACAAAATCATCAGAAGATCCTTTTTGGGTTTCTAAAAACTTTGTAAAATAATTTTCTGCCTCAGCATACATTTCATGATCCCTCAACTCTCTCGCATAATAAAAAAGCGATCTCGGTGAAAAATAATCACCTCTCTCAACCATTTCTTTATAAATCTTTAAGTTTCTATCTGAAGAAGAAGATACTCTTTTGTGGGTTACAGCAATTTCCGAAACTAAATAATTACCACCGTATTCTATATACTCATGAACGGGATCATTCCATTTATAATTGTTCTCTCTCTTAACCAATCTTTCTCTATAAAATGAAAACAATGGATTATTATTCTCATCTACTGAATAATTATACTTCATTAAAACCATATCTGTTTCTAATGAAAGCGTTTCTTTTAATTCTAAAAATAAAACTTGATCTTTCTCAACAAAAATATCATCTGCGTCAAGCCAAAATTGATAATCTTTTGTTGCTTTAGAAAAAGCAAAATTTCTGGCATCTGCAAAATTATTTGTCCATTTAAAATCATAAACTTTATCTGTAAATGAATATGCAATATCTTTTGTTTTATCTGTTGAACCTGTATCGATTATAATAATTTCATCTACAAGATGTTTTACAGAGTTTAAACATCTTGCTAATAACTGTTCTTCATTCTTCACAATCATGCAAAGGCTTATTGTAATCATAATAACTCAAATTAGTTTAAACAATTGTTTTTAAAAATTTGAGAACAAAATTACACCTGCAACCCATTTAAGACTACCCCTAAAAGACTGAATAATAACAGAATAATGTTTTTTTTCTTGAATATCATTAAAAAAAAANTAAATCTTAAATTCATTTAAAGATTTCTCAATAATCTCCAGACACTCATTAATTTGCTCTTCTGTCATAACCAAAGGCGGAGCTAGTCTAATTTTATTTCCGTGAGTTGGTTTTGCTAATAATCCGTTGTCTCTAAATTTTAAGCAGATTTCCCACGCTAAATCAGAGTGTTCATCGGTGTTGATTACAATTGCATTCAAAAGTCCTTTTCCGCGGACAAGCGTAATTAAATTATTTTTTTCAGCGATTTTATTTAATCCATTTCTTAAAATAATTCCCAAACGTTCTGCATTTTCAGCAAGTTTCTCATCTTTAATTACTTCTAGAGCAGCAATGGCAACAGCAGCAGCAACAGGATTTCCACCAAAAGTAGATCCGTGTTGTCCTGGTTTAATAACATTCATAATTTCGTCGTTACACAAAACAGCCGAAACTGGATAAACACCGCCAGAAATTGCTTTTCCTAGAATTAAAATATCTGGCTGCACATTTTCATGATGAACGGCTAATAATTTCCCTGTACGTGCAATTCCGGTTTGAACCTCATCTGCAATAAAAAGTACATTGTGTTTTTCACAAAGGGCTTTTGCTTTTGCTAAATAGCCTTCAGAAGGAACATACACTCCCGCTTCCCCTTGAATTGGCTCTACTAAAAATCCAGCAATATTTTTTGATGAATTTAAAGCATTTTCAAGAGCTTCAAGATTATCGTATTCAATTTTTATAAAACCATCTGTAAAAGGTCCGAAGTTTTTACGGGCTGTTTCATCGTTTGAGAAAGAGATAATTGTAGTGGTTCTTCCGTGAAAATTATTCTCACACACGATAACCTGCGCTTGATTTTCAGGAATTCCTTTTACTTCATACGCCCATTTTCTGCAAACTTTAAGTGCTGTTTCAACGGCTTCAGCTCCAGTATTCATGGGAAGAACTTTATCAAATCCAAAATAATTGGTTACATATTCTTCGTAATTTCCTAATTTATCATTGTAAAAAGCACGAGAAGTCAAAGTTAGTTTTTGCGCTTGCTCTATGATTGCGTTCACAATTTTTGGATGACAATGACCTTGATTTACTGCAGAATAAGCTGATAAAAAATCATAATATTTTTTGCCGTCAACATCCCAAACGTATACTCCTTCTCCGCGTTCTAAAACTACTGGAAGCGGATGGTAATTGTGAGCTCCATATCTATTTTCTTTTTCGATCAAAATTTCTGATTTTGATGAAAGTGCTTTTTCTGTACTTATCATAATCTGCTTTTTATTTTTACAAAAATATTAAAATTAAATTAATTTTCAACTATAAAATTATATTTTGACTCAAAAATAACAAAATTAAAGTCAAAAATTATTTTTTCAGCATTTAAAAAGCTATATTCATTTTAATACATTTTATATTTTATTTTCCCTTTATTAAAAAAAATAGTTACTTTTATAAATCACAAAAACCGAATTTATTAAACGATTTTATTGAATGGAATTATTAGACGAATTTGATATTAGTATTATTAAAGAATTAGAAAAAGATGGCAGAATGGCTTTTTCTGCGATTGCTGCTAATTTAAAAATATCAAATACAATGGTGCATCAACGTATTAACAGAATGATCGAACAAGGTGTAATTGGAGGTATAAAACCCATTATTCAGGAAAAGAAAATTGGATATGACTGGGCATCTTTTACGGGAATTACGCTAAACAAAGATTCTGATTCTGACCGAATAATTGAAGCACTTAAAGAAATTCCAGAAATCACAGAATGTTATTATGTAACGGGTTCCTTTACTTTATACATAAAAATAATTGCCAAAAATCATGAACACATGCGCCGCATTCTTTATGAAAAAATTGATGGAATTCCAGGCATTGCCAAAACTGATTCTATCGTAGAATTGGGCTGCGCTTTTAAAAGAAATATATCCTTATAAAAAAACACGTATTTGTTATCTAAAATATTGGTTACAAACCTCACAAGAATTTACTTGTGAGGTTTTTTTGTAACATAATATTTCTGATATTTGTTAAAAATTGTAGAATTATGAAAAATACAGTGCTAATTTTATTCAGTGCAATCTTATTTTCAAACCTTATGAATGCACAACTAAAACCCGTTAAGTATACAGAAGAAAACCAGCAGTTAAATGGTTTATTTATAAAATCTGCTAAAAAGAGCAGTCAAAATCCTGGAATCTTACTTTTACCTGCCTGGCTGGGAATCGACAATGCTTCTAAAGGAATCGCGGAGGAATTATCTAAATTGGGTTATCATGTTTTTATCGCTGATATTTATGGAGAAGGAAATTATCCAAAAAATACTGGAGAAGCTGGAAAACAAGCTGGTTTTTATAAAGCCAATTTTGAAGCGTACCAAAAACGCATCAATACTGCATTACAAGAATTAGTAAAACAGGGAGCCAATGCCGATAATATAGTTGCTATTGGTTATTGCTTTGGAGGAACAGGAGTTTTAGAAGCTGCACGCGGTCATCTAAAACTTAAAGGAGTTGCTTCTTTTCACGGCGGTTTAGGTAAAGATGCCAGCAGAAAAACAGAATCTCTAACTGCGAAAGTTTTAATTTGTCATGGAGCTGATGATCCGTTTGTTCCAAAAGACGAAATTACAGCATTCCAACAAGAAATGCGTGATGCAAAAGCCGACTGGCAAATGATTTATTATGCTGATTCTGTTCATTCATTCACCAATCCAGAAGCTGGAAATGATAATTCAAAAGGTGCGGCTTATAATCCTGTTGCTGCAAAAAGATCTTTTGACCATTTGCAATTATTTTTGAATGAAGTTCTAAAAAAGTAATACTACCTGCCCTCCCAGCCAAAAACAAATTAACTAAACCCAACCAATGTCACATAGTAAAATTAGAGAAGATAAAACCTGCTTGAACTGCAGACATGTTGTAGAACAAAAATTCTGTCCAAATTGCGGACAGGAAAATACAGATTCCAGAAAAACATTTCATCATTTATTTATTCATTTCTTTGAAGATTTAACGCATTATGAAAATGCTTTTTGGAAAACAATAAAAAACCTTCTTTTTAAACCTTCTACTTTAACTAAAGAATATCTTTCTGGAAAAAGGCTTTCTTATCTTGCTCCGGTTCGTCTTTATATTTTTATAAGTTTTATTACTTTTCTTTTAATTGCATTATTCCCAAGTGAGATAACTGAGAATTTGACAAAAAGTGAAAAGCAAATTGCGTCCAGTTTAGAAAAAGAAAATACAAAAGAAATTAAAAGCTACACTGAAAAGTCTTATTTGAAGTCAAAAACATTGGATAAGTCCTATTTTCAATTGAAAACAATGAAAGAAATCGATTCCATTCAAAAATATGGGAAAGAAAGCGAAAAACTGACACAATTTGAATACTGGCTATATGAAAAGGCTGTGCACGTGACAGAGAATAATACTAAAAAGCAAATTATTGAAAAATTTATAGAATCTTTTGTACATAACATACCTAAAATCCTGTTTATCATCATGCCTTTTTTTGCATTTTTCTTGTGGCTTTTCCACAGTAAAAAAAGATGGTATTATTTTGATCATGGTATTTTTACACTTCACTATTTTTCATTTCTGCTTTTGATATTTCTCATCATGTTTATCGTCAACCGATTAATTGGTCTTTTGGGAGAAGATAGTCCGTTATCTTTTATATCAGGAATTATAACATTTGCAGGAACGATTTGGATGTGTTATTATTTTTATCCCGCACACCATCGTTTTTATGGCGAATCTAGAATAGTGTCATTTATAAAAAGTTTTTTCTTATTTGTAATAAACTCACTATTTATTATATTTTTACTCACCTTTTATGTTCTTTACACATTTATTAATTTACACTAACAATAAGAATGAAAAAATTACTCGTTTTATTATTAATTGCTTCTGCGTATTCTTGTAACACTACGCAGTCAGTTGCATCCAAAGACAATTCGGATCCGACAAAATATATCAAAGTTATTACCGAGAAGGATCTTAAAAAAATGCTTTATACTGTTGCTTCTGATGAAATGGAAGGCCGAGAAACAGGTTCTAAAGGACAGAAAAAAGCTGGTCTTTATATGATTGAGCAATACAAAAAAAACGGGGTATCTTTTCCTAAAGGCGCTTCAGATTACTATCAGCCAATTCCTGCTGCTTTCTTAAACGCAAAACGCAATCAAAATTTACCTGACTCAGAAAATATCTGGGCATACATTGAAGGTTCTGAAAAACCAAATGAAGTTTTAGTAATTTCTGCTCATTATGACCACGTTGGAATTAAAGACGGAGAGGTTTATAATGGAGCTGACGATGATGGTTCTGGAACTGTAGCGGTTATAGAAATGGCTAAAGCGTTTGCTAAAGCTAAAAAACAAGGCCACGGACCAAAACGTTCTATATTATTTCTTCACGTTACCGGAGAAGAACATGGTTTGCACGGATCTCGTTTCTATTCTGAAAATCCATTATTTCCAATCGCAAATACGATTGCTGATATCAATATTGACATGATCGGACGTCGCGATGTTGAGCATGCTAAAACAAACAATTACGTATATGTGATTGGTGCGGACAGATTATCTTCAGATTTGCATAATTCTGTTGTAGCTCAAAATGACAAATACATCAAAATGGACTTAGATTTTAAATTTAACGACCCTAAAGATCCAAATCATTTTTACGAGCGTTCTGATCATTATAACTTCGCAAAACATGGTATTCCATCTGTTTTCTTATTTAACGGAGTTCACGAAGATTACCATGGAAAAGACGATATTCCAGAAAAAATCGAATACGATGCTTTAGCCAGAAGAACAAAATTAGCTTTTGTAATCGCATGGGATTTAGCGAACAGAGAAAATAGACCTGTAGTTGATAAAAAATAAGGTTCTGAGTTGCTAAGGTTCTAAGGCGCTAAGGTAAAATACAAAAGGGATGAGTTTTTAAACTCATCCCTTTTGTATTATATTGAAATTTAACCTCTTAAGAAAAACCTCAGTACCTTAGAACCTTAGTCCCTAAGAACTCTCGCTAGTCATTCATCGAAATTAAAAACTCTTCGTTGTTTTTAGTTTTCTTGAAACGGTCATTTACAAAATCCATAGATTCTACTGGGTTCATATCCGATAGATATTTACGCATAATCCACATTCTTTGTAATGTTTTTTCGTCTAACAATAAATCATCACGACGTGTACTAGACGAAGTAAGATCGATTGCAGGGAAAATACGTTTATTGGCTATCTTACGATCTAATTGTAATTCCATGTTACCAGTTCCTTTAAATTCTTCGAAGATAACTTCGTCCATTTTAGAACCTGTTTCTGTTAATGCAGTTGCAATGATACTTAAAGAACCTCCGTTTTCTACATTTCTCGCAGCTCCAAAGAAACGTTTTGGTTTTTGCAATGCATTTGCATCAACACCTCCACTTAATACTTTTCCAGATGCTGGCTGTACTGTATTATAAGCTCTTGCCAAACGTGTAATAGAATCTAAAAGAATCACAACATCGTGACCGCATTCTACTAAACGTTTTGCTTTTTCAAGTACTATATTAGCGATTTTTACGTGTTCTTGTGGTTCTCTGTCGAATGTAGAAGCGATAACTTCACCACGAACACTTCTCTGCATATCTGTAACCTCCTCAGGACGTTCGTCGATAAGAAGAACGATCAAATAAACCTCTGGGTGGTTAGCAGCAATTGCATTTGCAATATCTTTAAGAAGCATTGTTTTACCCGTTTTTGGCTGTGCAACGATCATACCACGCTGTCCTTTACCAATAGGTGAAAACAAATCAATAATTCGGGTTGAAACAGAACTGCCTTTTTCTGCTAGTTTGAATTTTTCTGAAGGGAAAACTGGTGTTAAATGTTCAAAAGAAACTCTATCGCGAACAACCTGCGGATCGTGCCCATTAATTTTTAATACACGAACCAAAGGAAAAAACTTCTCTCCTTCTTTTGGAGGGCGAACCACTCCTTTTACAGTATCTCCGGTTTTTAGACCAAATAATCTAATTTGCGAAGTTGATAAATAAATATCATCTGGAGAAGCTAAATAATTGTAATCTGATGAACGTAAAAATCCGTAACCGTCGGGCATCATTTCAAGAACGCCTTCACTTTCGATAATTCCATCAAATTCAAAGTCTGAATCTCTAAAATTATTGCTTTTTTTATTTTTATGATTAGGATTTTGATTGTTGTGATTTCCGTTTCCATTGCCATTCCCGTTTTGATTCTGATTTGGATTCGAATTCGGGTTTTGATTTTGGTTTGGATTCTGGTTTTTATTTTGATTCGGATTAACCTTTTTTGCAGGAGCAATTTGTGGAGTTTTCTCAGCCGTTTCAGCTGTTGGTTCAGAAGTAACTATTTCTGAAGTAACTGATTCTGAAGGCTCTTCAGTTGTAATTTCTTTTACAACTTCTTTATCTTTTTTAAGAGCTACTTTTTTCTCGTAAGCCGATTTGTTGAACTTTACAATTTTAGGCTCTTTCTTTGCTGCTGATGTCTTATCTCCTTGTACTTCTGGAGCGGCAGCTTCTGCAATTGGCTGCACAGTTTCAGCAGTATCGTTTTTTTGAACAGTTTCCTCTACTTTATCAAATTCTAAAACGGGAGTATTTTTGGTATTTGCTGCTTTAGTTTTCACTGGAGCTATTCTCGCTCGCTTTGGTTTTTCGTCTTTAGAATCAGAAACTGCTTCTGTTTGAGGAGCTCCAGCGGGCGCAAGAGTACTTTCTTGATGTGCTAAAATTTGACTAATTAAAGTCTCTTTTTTGACACCATTAATCTTTATTGTTTTAGCTAACTTAGCTATTTCTTGAAGCTCAGCAAGCTTCATTTCTTTTAATGCAGAAATATCAAACATGAATGTTCTATGAATTTAATTATTTTAAAGGAAATACTGTAAAAAGAATAGGTAGATAATTAATTTGAATTGACCGCAGTATGAAGTGCTTACGGTATTATGATGCAATAATACGAATAAAATTTAATCATACAATAGTATTTTAAAAAAAGAAAATATATTTTTGTAAAACATTTTTAGATCATGATACAAAGAATTCAAACTGTATATCTATTTCTGGCTTTTGCTGCAACGGGCATTTTAATGCTTTTTGTTCCGCTATGGACAACAACAGCAGGAAAACCATTCTTTTTTATGCAGGACCAGCTTTACACCGTTTTGTTAGGGTTAACCACAATGCTTAGTGTAATTAGTATTATTTCATTCAAAAAGAGACAAAATCAGTTTGTATTAAACAGACTGAACATAATATTAAATTTAATTTTATTAGGATTATTTGTATATCGTTCGCTAAATTTATCTGGAGAGGCTGAAGTCTCTGAGAAAGGTATTGGGATGTTTCTACCAATTGTTGCTATCGTATTATTAGTTTTAGCTAATAAGGCCATCAAGAAGGATGAAGATCTTGTAAAATCTGTCGACCGTTTGAGATAAACCTATAAACTTAATTTTTATGTGCGAAGAAGAACCCGAATTTCATTCGGGTTTTTTTTGCCTTAAAACGAAATACTTGTAAGATAATTTTCATAATTTTGTTGTTTAATTAGCTTCTAAAGAAATGACTCCAAAAATAAAAATCCATCTTGCAGACGATCATCAGGTTTTAATTGATGGATTATCTAACTTATTAAAAACAGTGCCAAACTTCGAAGTAGCAGGAAGTTCACTAGACGGCACAACAGTTTTTAATGATGTGGTTTTGGATGGAGCTGATGTTTTAATTCTGGATATCAGCATGCCGAAAAAAGATGGAATTGAAACGTTAAAAGAATTTAATGAAAAACAATCGCCCTGCAAAGTCATTATTTTATCTAGTTATGATGATTTAAAAATCATTAAAGAAGTAATGAAACTTGGCGCAAAAGGTTATCTCACAAAAAATTGCGCAGGCGAAAACATTATTGAAGCAGTTGAAGCAGTTTATAACGGACAGGAATATTTTAGCGATGCTGTTAGAGAAAAAATCTTTAATACCTTTAAAGATAATCCGAAATTGAACCACAATGCAGTTATCGAAAATCCGATTCTAAGTCCGCGTGAAATCGAGATCATCATTTTAATTGCCTTGGAATACAGCGGAAAAGAAATCAGCGAAAAACTTTTCATTAGTTCACATACTGTTGAAACCCATCGCAAAAACATTATGAAAAAACTAAACATTAAAAGCACAATTGGTTTAGTAAAATATGCTCTTAAAAACAATTTGATTAATCCATAAAAATCAGTTTTTTATGTTTGGTTTTAATTTTTTCATATCACTTGTTTTCTCCTTCGCTGTCAAAGGAATTTTTGTTTCGCAAAAAGTTGTTTCAAATCTTCAAAGTCACAATCCTGTAACACAAGTTGAAAGCAAAACAACTGTTAATCAGCTTAAAATGAGTGAGCAGTTGCGAAATAAAAAAATAGTCAGTTTATCAATTGTTCTCATAGTTATCATCTTCTTTTTATTTTATTTTTTATATCAGAACAATAAATTAAAACAAAAAATAAAACGAAAAGATACAAAACAAAAAATCCTCCTTGACATCATTAATTCTGGAATTGATACTCAGGAAATAGAGCGAAAAAAAATAGCTTCTTTTCTGCATGATAATATTAATTCACTGCTTTCATCTGCTGGATTACATTTAAATACGTTTACTGCGCAAAACGATATTAAATCTGACGAAATACAAAAAGCAAAAGTCATTTTGTCTGAAGCACACGAACTTTTACGAGATATGTCCCACGATCTTGTTCCTTCACTTTTAGTTCGCTTTGGGTTAATTTATGCATTAGAAGATTTATGCGAAAAAAACTCCAATTCTGCGATTGAATTTGAATTTTCGAGTTCTATCCCAACTAGCAGAAGATATCTTGAAAAATTTGAAATGAAAATTTATTTCATTGTAAGCGAACTTTTCAACAACGTTATAAAACACAGCGACGCCAAAAAAGCGAGGCTTTCTTTAATTGAAAAAAACGATCAGTTGATCTTGAGTATACATGATGACGGAATTGGTTTTAGAACCCAAAAGCTAAATGATGTAGAAGGTTTTGGTTTGAACCGAATTAGAGCCCGAATTAAAAAATACAAGGGAAAACTATCTATTACATCAAAAGAAAATGAAGGAACCAAAATTAAAATTCAGATTCCGTTACCGAATTAAAGTTATTTTGCTCCAATTTCCACAATTTCTAAATCTTTGATTTTATCATCATCAATTACAAATCGAAGCATTGTTCTCACTTTATGAAAACCACTTTTTCCTGCAGCACCCGGATTCATGTGCAATAAATTATTTTTCTTATCAAACATTACTTTTAAAATGTGAGAATGCCCGCAGATAAAAAGCTTTGGCGGATTCTGTGCCATTTCTTCTTTAATATTTGGATTGTATTTCCCAGGATAACCGCCAATATGCGTAATCCATACGGAAACATTTTCACATGAAAAACGATTGTTTAAAGGGAATTCCATTCTTGCTTTTGCATCGTCGATATTACCGTAAACAGCCCTAAGCGGTTTTAGTTTTTTTATAGTATCGGTAACATTCAGATCTCCAATATCGCCGGCGTGCCAAACTTCATCTGCCTGATTAACATATTTTAAAATAGTATCATCTATATGGCTGTGCGTATCAGAAAGCAGAAGGATTTTTGTCATTTTTTTTAAAGGGGCTAAGGTTCTAAGATGCTAAGATACTGAGATTTTTTTGTTGACACATGTTAAAAAACTTAGAACCTTAAAAACTCCAATCTGCCGTTAGACAAACTGCGGTGGGTTTCTACAGATACACATCACAGAAAAACCTTTGAACCTTTGCCTCTTTGAACCTTTGTCCCTAAAAAGAAAAAACTTAGTCCCGAAGTCTCGCGAAAGCATCTTAGAATCTCAGAACCTTTTTTCGTACCTTTGTGCCTCTGAACCTTTGAACCTCTACAGTGAGATATTTTATTCAATTTGCTTATAACGGAACACATTATCATGGCTGGCAGATACAGCCCAACGCTTCTTCTGTTCAGGAAACTTTAAATAAAGCTTTATCGGTTTTATTAAATGAATCTATCAGCATTATGGGCGCTGGAAGAACAGATACTGGTGTGCATGCAACTGAAATGTTTGGGCATTTTGATACTGAGAAAACTTTAGATGTTCCAATTTTGATTCATAAACTGAATTCTTATTTACCAAAAGATATTGCCATTTTTGATATTATTCTGGTTCATGATGATGCGCATTGCCGATTTGACGCAACTAAAAGAACGTACGAATATCATATCAATACCATTAAAAATCCATTTTTACAGGAATTAAGCTGGTATGTAAATCAGAAACTGGATGTGAATTTGATGAACGAAGCGGCGCAGTTATTATTGAAACATACCGATTTTCAATGTTTTTCAAAAGTAAATACAGATGTAAATACTTTTGACTGCACTATCTTTGAGGCGTTTTGGAAACAAGAAAACTCAAAACTGATTTTTACTATTTCAGCAAATCGATTTTTGAGAAATATGGTTCGGGCAATTGTCGGTACTTTAATTAATATCGGTTTACACAAAATTACGCTGGCAGATTTTGAAAATATAATTGCCAGCAAAAGCAGGGAAAAAGCTGGATTTTCGGTTCCAGCACATGGTTTATATTTAACCAAAATAGATTACGATTATTTATAGCTGTAGGCTATAGGCTTTAAGCAATAAGCTTCTAGCACTTTATTAAAAGCCTACTGCCTAAAGCTTATAGCTTAAAGCACCAAAAAAAATGAAAGCAAAAGCATTCGATACAGGATTATTCAAACGAATTTTAAAATATACAAAGCCTTATAAATGGCGTTACTACGGTGTAATTATTTTCGCCGTATCGCTGTCTATTTTCGCCGCACTCCGCCCCTATTTACTTAAAGAAACCGTAGATGGATATATCAAAACCCATGACAAGACGGGATTATTGATGTATATCATTTTGATGGGTGTAGTTTTATTAATGGAAGTTTTCTCGCAGTTTTACTTTGTATATTGGGCGAACTGGCTCGGTCAAGACATTGTTAAGGACATTCGAACAAAACTTTTTAAACACATTTTGAGTTTCAGAATGAAGTATTTTGATTTGGTTCCGGTTGGCCAGTTGGTTACTCGAGCCGTTTCAGACATTGAATCGATTGCCCGTATTTTCAGTCAAGGTTTATTTATGATTATAAGCGACTTGATGAAAATGTTTGTCGTACTTATTTTTATGTTTTACATGAACTGGAAGCTGACTTGGATTGTGGTTCTTGCCATGCCTATTTTGGTTTTCATTACTAGAATATTTCAACGTAAAATGCAGGTGGCTTTTGAAGAAGTGAGAACTCAGATTGCCAACATGAACTCTTTTGTACAGGAACGCGTAACGGGAATGAAAATTGTTCAGCTTTTTAATCGTGAAAAAATCGAAGCAGAAAACTTCAAAGACATCAATAATAAACATCGTGTTGCTTGGATCAAAACGATTTTATACAACTCGATTTTCTTCCCTATTGCTGATATTATTTCATCTATTACTTTGGGATTAGTTGTGGTTTACGGCGGTTTTAGAATTTTGAACGGAGATCATTTTACCACTTTTGGAGATTTGTTTTCGTATACAATGTTCATTGGAATGCTCTTTAATCCATTAAGACAAATTGCAGATAAATTCAATGAGATGCAGTTGGGAATGATTGCTGCCAATCGTGTTTTTGATATAATTGATACACAAGATCATATTCAGGATACTGGAAAAATTGAAGCGCCAGTTTTTGACGGAAGTATCGAATTTGAAGCAGTACGTTTTAGTTACATTCCCGAGGAAGAAGTTATAAAAGGAATAGATTTATCTGTTGCTGCAGGACAAACCGTTGCGATTGTTGGTTCTACAGGGGCAGGAAAATCGACTATAATTAATCTGCTGAATCGTTTTTACGAAATTAACAGCGGTACGATTTGTATTGACGGCGAAAATATCGAGAACTATACGTTGGCTTCACTTCGAAAACAAATCGCAGTGGTTTTACAAGATGTATTTTTGTTTGCCGATACGATTTACAATAACATCACTTTACATAATCCAGAAATTACCCGCGATCAAGTAATTGATGCCGCGAAGAAAATTGGCGTTCATGATTTTATTATGAATCTGCCCGATAATTATGATTTTGATGTAAAAGAGCGAGGCGTAATGCTGTCGTCTGGACAAAGACAATTGATTGCTTTTTTACGTTCGTATGTAAGCAATCCAAGTATTTTGATTTTAGACGAAGCAACTTCTTCTATAGATACCTATTCTGAAGAATTGATTCAGCGTGCAACTGAAACAATTACAAAAGGAAGAACTTCTATTATTATTGCCCACCGATTGGCAACAATTGTAAATGCAGATAAGATTGTAGTGATGGACAAAGGACTAATTGTTGAACAAGGAACGCATCAGGAATTGTTGCACAAAACTGATGGTTATTATAAAAATTTATATGACTCTCAATTCGCCGTGGCGAACTAAGTCATAACCGATATTCTTTGAAATTTAGATTAAAAAATATTACTTCACGACGTGCTTTTTTAATATACGTTATTGTTTCGATTCTTATCACAGTTTGTTCTGTATACATGTTAAGTAATTTAATTACTGATGTTACAAAAAAAGCAAATGAAAGTGAGGCGCGATTGAACTTTATTAAAAAACATGAATTAATGTCGCGGGAATTTTCGAGATTTCTGGAACAGGAAAACAGAATCAAACATGCTTTAAAAATCAGCAATAAATCAAATTTATCAGCTAATATAAAAGTATTGTCATCTGTTCAGTCCATCAATTCTATGATAGTTGATAACTGGTTTCAGATTAATGATGAAAAAATAGAATTTGGAAACGATTCTGTTTCTGATGAAATAAAAAAAGATATTACCAATTTTATTGCTAAAAATCAAACCACTGTTCGCAGCAACACAGTAATTAAACAAGGAAAAGAATGGGTTTGGAGAATTTACTTTAAAACCATCTCTAAAAATCATACTACGGTTCGTTGTGGTTATGACATCAGCTTAAAAAAATTACACGATAATTTTTCGACTGTTGACAAAGCTGCTTCGAATTATGCTTTTGTATTTGACAAGGCAGGAACATGCGTTTATCACCCCGACTCCACTTTCATAGGGAAAAACATTTATGATTTCTCTGCTATTAAGCCATCAGATACCATTTTCACTTATAAGAAAGATCCCAACAGAACTTCGGCATCTGATTTTTTAAAATTGGATTACACCAAAAGAGTTACGATGTCTGAATTTTTAAAGCTGGATGTAATCAGTTTTACGACAAGATTAGATATTAAAAATCTGCCTTGGTATATTTCCATTAGTTTTCCAAAAATGATTGAGGATGAAACTGTTTTATTGACTAAAAAATATTCAACATGGATATATTCTATAACAACAGTTATGCTTTTGCTGATATTCTACTTATTTTCTTATGCCAACAGACGCGCCTATAAAGAAAAAGGAATTGTAATTAAGGAGAAAAACAAACTCTTGGTAGAAAATGAAAAAATCATCAAAGAGAAAGCACTTATCCAACTGCAGCAATTAAAAGAGCAGATAAATCCGCACTTTTTATTCAATTCGCTCAATTCACTTTATATGTTAATTGGAAGCGATATTAAAACTGCGCAGAAATTTACTTTGAACTTATCTCGTATTTATCGTTATTTAATTGATCCGCCTGAGAAGAATGTCGTTCCTCTAAAGGATGAATTATTATTTATCGAGAAATATATCTTTTTACAGCAAACCCGTTTTAAAGAAGAATTATTTTTTTCTATAGAAATTGAAGACGAATCTGCGTTAAACAAATTTATTCCGTATCTGGCTTTTCAAGTTGTAGTCGAAAATGCTATAAAGCACAACACAGCTACTCAAGAAAACCCTTTGACGACAAAAATCCTGATCAAAGCAAATCAGGTTATTATCAGTAACAATCTTCAAAAGAAATTGAATGCAGAACCAAGTACTAAATTTGGTCTAAATTATCTGCAGAGCATTTACAATTATTATTCAAAAAACGAATTTGAGACATCAGAAAAAGATGGCAGTTTCGTTTGTATCCTTCCTTTACTATCCATTCACTCCTAAAAAAAATCCGTTCACTCCTTTTTTTTTTTTNCTGATGAAGGAAAAGGCATTCCTGCATAATTTGATAACATTTTGCTTACTCATTTTATTATTATCTCCGCTTAATGTTCAATCTCAAAAGAAAAAGAAAGACAAAAAAGAAGCGTCTACTGAAATTACAAAAGATTCAACCGACTCCAAAAAAGGAAAAAAATATGATGACCTTGTAAAAAAAGGTTCCGTTAAAAAAGGATTGTTCAATATTATTCAAGTTAAAACTGATGTTTATTTTGAAATTCAGGACAGCTTATTTCAAAGAGAATTTTTAGTTGTAAATAAATTATCTCAAGTTCCTTTTCAAGTAAATGAAGCTGGTTTAAATAAAGGAATGAATTATGAAAACAAAATTATTAGTTTTTATAAAGATACAATCGCAAAGAAAGTCTGGGTAAAATCGTATGTTCCTAAAGTTTCTTCACCAAAAGAAGATGCGATTACACAATCTGTACAAAATAATTTTGCCGAATCTATTATTGAAGTTTTTGATATTGAAACTAAAAACAACGATTCTACATCTGTCGTAATAAAAGTAAACAAGATTTTTGACGGAAAACAAAAAAGCTTCAATGATGTTTTGAGCAACATTGGGTTTGGAGGTTCTGTAAAATCTGAACTATCTTATATAGAAGGATTAAAATCTTTCCCAAAAAATATTGTTGTTAAATCTCAATTAACAACTTCTGTAAGCGAAGGCGGACCGGCACTATCGGTAACGCTTGGCGTGACTAGTAATATTATTTTATTGGATAAAACTCCAATGAAACCTCGTTTTTCTGATAACCGAATTGGTTTCTTTACCGAAAAGCATTGGTACTTTGCCG
Organism: Flavobacterium sp. Root935; assembly: GCF_001429295.1. Classification (GTDB taxonomy): domain Bacteria; phylum Bacteroidota; class Bacteroidia; order Flavobacteriales; family Flavobacteriaceae; genus Flavobacterium. The sequence goes on from NZ_LMJL01000008.1 coordinate 894,606, forward strand.
ATGCACAGCAGGCAATGCTTGAAAAAGAATTGATTACCCGCTGGCGTTTAGAACCTAAGAAAGAAGATGAAGAGCGATATTTGAAAGGTGAATTAGTAGAGCCGAAAAAACCAATCGTTTACTACATCGACCCATCTACTCCAAAACAATGGAGAAAATATATTATCGATGGAGTTCACGATTGGCAGGCAGCTTTTGAAAAAGCGGGTTTCAAAAATGCAATTATTGCAAAAGAACCTACTGAAAATGATTTAGATTTAGATTTTGATATTGATGACGTACGTTATTCTGTGATTACGTATGCTGCATCTCCAAAATCGAATGCTATGGGACCATCTGTTGTGGACCCACGAAGCGGTGAAATTATCGAATCGGATATTATCTGGTGGCATAATGTTATGACTTCGCTTCAAAGCTGGATGCGAATTCAAACTGGACCAATCGATCCAAAAGCAAGAGGAAATAAATTCAGCGACGAACATATGGGAGAAGCTATTCGCTTTGTTTCGTCTCATGAAGTTGGACATACTTTTGGTTTAAAACACAACATGGGTTCTTCTTTTGCTTATGATGTTGAATCTTTAAGATCTAAAGAATTTACAGCAAAAATGGGCGGCACAGCTCCTTCTATTATGGATTATGCGCGTTACAATTATGTAGCACAGCCAGAAGATAATGTTACCGTTATTACTCCAAAAATTGGTGAATACGATAAATATGCTATCGAATGGGGTTACAGATGGTATGGTCCAAATGACAATGAAACTTTAAAATTAAACACTTTAATTGCCCAGCACCAAAATGACCCAATTTATTTCTACGGTGAACAGCAGGAAAATATAATTGATCCGCGTTCACAGTCTGAAGATTTAGGGAATGATGCAGTTAAAGCGAGCGAATATGGTTTGAAAAACTTAAAACGTGTTGTTGATAATATTGTAAACTGGACTTACGAGAAAGATCAATCGTATTACGAAACTGGAAAATTATACATCGGAACTATTGGGCAATGGCAAATGTACAATCGTCATGTAATGAACAATATTGGCGGTATTTATCTCAATACAACTGTTCATGGCGATAACAAACAAAGTTATGTTCCAGTTCCTGCGGCAATGCAAAAAAGAGCTGTAGATTATTTGAATAAAAACATAATTACGATTCCGCAATGGTTATTTTTTAATGACATTTTAGACAAAACAAATCCGCTGAAAGATTCGCCTCTTGGTCCTTACGAGTATACGCCATACACGCTTTCAAGAGAATTACAATACAGCATTTTGTATGATTTATTAAGCGATGATCGTTTGCTTAGAATGACAGAAAACGAATTGTATCAGCGCAATAAAACCAAAGAACAGGTTTTTACCGTAAATGACTTGTTTAAAAAATTACATCAAAGTGTTTTTGCCGGGACATTGGCCAATAAATCTTTGACCATTCTAGAAAGAATGACACAAAAGAATTATGTAGATGTTTTAGTTGTATCGACCAATAAATTGTTTGAAAAAACAGATGCAAAAAAAACAATCGAAATTCAGGAAACACTTAATATGCCGCATTTATGTAATTATATAGATGATGCACACATGGCAAGAAATATCAATCAATCTTCTTTAAAAAGAGTTACAGAAGTGACTTCTGATAAAAAAGGAGAATTAAATAAAGTACTTCAATTATTAAAAACAAAAAAGAATACAGGAGATCAATCAACCCAAAACCATTACCGCGATTTAATACAACGAATCGAAAAAGCCCTAAATAATACAACCTTTTAATACCAATCCAAAAACATGAAAAAAATTCTACATGCCTTACTGCTGTTCCTGGCCATCGCAGGATACTCGCAGGAATCCCGAACTATTACGGGAATTATTCTAGACGAAGCAGATCAGTCGCCTATTCCAGGTGCATCGATTTTTGTCGAAAACAATGCCATTTCAAACAAAACTGCATTAGCAGGAATTATTCAAAGTGAAGCAATCGGAACTACTACAGATTTCGACGGTAAATTCACCTTAAAAATTGGAAAAAACGTTACTTCTTTGAGAGTTACTTTTATGGGATACAAATCGTACACTCTTGAATTAGACTCTCAAAAAAACTATACCATTAATTTAAAATCTGAATCTGCAAAACTTCAAGAGGTTGTAGTTACAGGTTATCAAAAAATTGAGAAAAGAAAAGTTACCGGTGCTGTTACCAAAATTGATATGGCTGCAATCCAGCAAACTGGGGTTTCTAGTATAGATCAATTATTGGTGGGACAAATTGCAGGTGTTGCTGTTTCTACTCCATCTGGTGCTCCTGGTGCTCCGGCAAAAATTAGAATTAGGGGTACAGCTTCTCTTAACGGTACACAAGATCCTCTTTGGGTACTTGATGGTTTACCATTAGAAGGAAATGAAGTTCCAAAAAATTACGATAAAGATAATATCGATGTATTAAACAATTTCTCTATCGCAGGTTTAAACCCAGATGATATTAAAGATATTACTGTTCTTAAAGATGCTGCTGCAACGGCTATTTACGGTGCTCGTGCTGCAAATGGTGTAATCGTTGTAACTACTAAAAAAGGTAAAGCCGGTAAAATGGTTGTAAACTTTAATACAAATACTTTTATTACACAAAGACCAGAATTTTCTAAATTAAACTTATTGAATGCAAGCCAAAAAGTTGATTTAGAGCTTAACATGGCAAGCCGTGAAGATTTAACATACAGAGACAACGCTGGAGAAATTTCTCGTATCCTTAACGGATCTAATGAACTAGCTGCTTTTAGAGCTGGTGGATTTTCTTCTTTAAGTCCAGCAACTCAACAATCTATTAATGATTTAAGAAACAACAATACCAACTGGGGTAACTTAATTTACCAAACTGCAATAAACACGCAGCACGGTTTAAGTTTATCTGGCGGTGGTGAAAAATCAGATTACTATTTCTCTTTAGGATACTATGATGAGAAAGGAACAACTATCGGGACTGGTTTCAAACGTTACAACTTAACTTTGAAAAACAATTTCGAAATTACAGATAAATTTAAAGTTGGAGTTGGAATTTTTGGTTCTGAAAACAAAACTACATCTTACTTAACAGATACTGACGCTTTTACAAGTCCAAGTAATTATTCTAGAAATGTAAACCCATATTTAACTCCATACAATGCTGACGGAAGTTATAAATATGACCAAGATATTTCTGGTTACTCAGATCGTTATGTTCCATTTAATATTTTAGAAGAAAGAGCAAACACTTCTTACGACTTAAAAACAAGAGCTGTAAAAGCTTTATTGGACGCTGAATACAAAATCACTAGAGATTTAAGAGTAACATCACAATTAGGTTTACAATTAGACAATACTTCTAGCGAAAAATTTGCTGATAAAGACACTTATTATACTAGAAAACAAAGAGAAAAATCTCGTTACTTTACTAACGGAGCTTTCAACTATTTCCTTCCTGATGGTGGTATTATCCAAAACTCAAACACTGACTTTTTTCAGTACAATCTAAAAACTATGGTGAATTACTCTAAAACTTTTGGAGAAAAGCACGAAGTTGAAGCCATGATTGGTAATGAGTTAAGAAGAAGTTACGCAACTTCTATTTCAACAAAAGGTTTTGGATTTGACAAGAGCACTTTGACTACAAAACCAATTATGTTCCCAAATACCAATTTTGCTAATGATTTGGAATACAGAACGTATTTGAAAACGGAAAACGAAAATGCTTTTGCTTCATTTTTTGCTACGGCATCATATACATACGATAGAAAATACAGTTTCTTTGGAAGTGTTAGATACGATGGTTCAGATTTATTTGGTGTAGATCCAAAGTACAAATATCTGCCGCTTTGGTCAACATCTGCTTCATGGACCGTTTCTGAAGAAGATTTCTTAAAAGATAACTTAACACTTTCTAACTTAAGATTCCGTGCTTCGTATGGTTTACAAGGTAACATTGACAAAAATACTTCTCCATTTGTAGTAGGAACGTATAAAAACACAACCATTTTACCAGGACAGACAGAACAAACCATTTCTGTAGAAAGTCCGCCAAACGATAAATTACGTTGGGAAAAAACGTCTAATACCAACTTAGGTATGGATCTTGGCTTGTTCAACAACCGTATCAGCATTGTAACTGATTTTTACGGAAGAAAAAGTTCTGACTTAATTGGTTCAAGAGCACTTCCTTTAGAAAATGGTTTTGAATACACGAATTTAAACTGGGCGCAAGTAACCAATAGAGGTTATGAGATTACTTTATCTACAAGAAATATTGACCGTCCAAATTTTAAATGGAATACAAGTATTAACTTTTCTCACAACAAAAGTAATGTAGATCGTATTGAAGTACGTGATAATGATTTTCTTCCAAGTAGAGAAGGTCTTCCTGTAAATGCTGTTTTTGGTTATAAAACAAATGGAATTGACGAAAACGGATATCCATTATTTGTAAACAAAAAAGGAGAAACAGTAAATGCTCAGAAATTCTTCGGATTATATGATCCTTATGCTGACTTCTTCCCTGGAGAACTTACACAGTCAAGTTTATCAGCTGCTGAAATGAGAGATTTATTTGTTTACTTAGGCGATAGAGATCCTAAATTTACAGGTGGTCTTACCAACACTATTAAAGTAAGTAATTTTGATTTCACAGTAGCTGCTGCCTTCAATTTGAAGCAAACTGTAGTAAGAACTCCTCCTTATAACGGGACAATAGTTGATAGAGGACAAAATTATACTAATGATATTTTAAATGCATGGTCACCAACAAATACATCTTCTAATTTACCTGGAATTACAAGTAAAGATTCTGGAACAGGAGATTCGTATATGGCATACTTATGGTTTTCTGGACAAAATCAAATTCCAACTTACAATTATTTAGATACATGGGTTAGCGAAATGAGTTATATGAGATTAAGCAGTATGCGTTTAGGATACACATTCCCTAAAGCATTTACAGATCATATCAATATTCAAAGCATCAGACTTAATGTTGAGGCAAGAAACTTATTCGTAATTAGTTCAGATTACAAAGGTTACTTTGATCCAGAAACTTTCGGAAACATTTATGCACAACCAGTTCCTAAATCATTCACTTTAGGATGTAATGTAACTTTCTAATACAATTAAAGATGAAAAAAATCTCAAAATACATATTACTTTTTGTTGCTGCAATTGCAGTAACAAGCTGCGATGATTATCTGGATATAACACCTGTTGGCCGTGTTATTCCAGAAACACAAGAACAATTTCGTGCGGTATTAACAACAGGATATTCAAAATATCCGGAACATAAAGCATTGACGACACTTCGTACAGATGAATTGACGATGGATGAATTTAACGAAGATGTCAATATCTACAAAGATATTTTTATCTGGAAAGATTCCAATCCAGACCGTATTACAAGAGATTTTCAATATCAGGATTTATATAATGTAATTTTCTACACGAATGTGGTGATCAACGAAGCATCAAAAAAATTAGCTGCTTCTGAAGAAAAAAATCAATTAATTGGAGAAGCTTATGCTTTACGAGCAATGGCTTATTTTGATTTGGTTAACCTTTTCGCAAAACCATACAATGCTGCAACTGCTGCTTCAGACAAAGGCGTTCCTTTGGCTTTAGAAATTGATTTGGAGCAGGTTTTCGTTCCTCAAAGTGTTGAAGTAATTTACAATCAAATAATTACTGATACTCAAGAAGCTGAAAAACTAATCAATTTAAATTCACAACCAAAAGGTTTAAATTATCGTTTTTCAAAAGTTGCATTATTCAGCTTAGAAAGCCGTGTTTACTTACATCAGCAACAATGGCAGAAATCTTTAGATGCTTCAAATAAAGCGTTGGCAATCAACAACAATCTGGTTGATTTAAAAGCTGCCTCTGTTTTTGCAACAAAATACGATTCAAAAGAATCTATTTTAGCTTTAGAAGATGCATACATTAACAGATTAAAGGGAGCTTCATACGCTTCGCCTGAATTAATTGCGGCTTACAACAGAACAACCGATTTACGTTTTCCACTTTACTTTTTAGCAAGCGGAAGCCGTTTTAGAATTCAAAAAGGTGGTAATGACGATCAAAAAAGTTCTTTTAGAACTTCTGAATTGTATTTAACAAAAGCAGAAACAGCTGCAAAATTAAATAACCTTGGCGATGCTAAAACAACATTGTTGAGTTTCATCAAAAACAGATATACTGCAGCAGCTTATGCTCAGCTTGAAAGTGATGTAAATGCGATGAATGAAGCTGATTTAACAAACTTCATTTTAGCCGAGAGACAACGTGAATTTGCTGTTGAAGGACAGCGTTGGTTTGATTTGAGAAGAACATCTCAAAAACAAATTGTTCACAAATTTGGTGGTGAAGATTATACTTTGATACAAAACGATCCGCGTTACACGATTATTTATCCAGCAAGTGCGAGATTGAACAATCCCAATCTATAATACCTATTGTTTTTTTTAAAAGGTTCAGTTGAAAAACTGGACCTTTTTTTTGATATAATATTTACAACAAAATGCATTCTTTATTGTAATAAATAATTAGTGAATTATCTTTGCAAATAATTCGAGCGTATAAAAATGTCTAAAAGATGAAAATTGCTATTGTTGAAGACGAATATCTTGCTTCCAGCTATCTAAAATCCATTTTAGAGCAGCAGGAAATTCTACAGATCACAGCAATTACAGTTCTAAAATCTGTAAAAGAAGCTGTTGTTTTCTTTAGTGAAAACAAAGTCGATTTAGCTTTTATGGACATTCATCTGGGCGACGGAAAGAGTTTGGAGATTTTCGAAAAAACAATCATCGCCTGCCCCGTTATTTTTATTACCGCTTACGATTCTTATGCGATATCTGTTTTCAAGCATTTTACAATCGATTATCTTTTAAAACCATTTGAAGAAACAGAATTATTAGAGGCGCTTCATAAATTCAAAAAAATCAAAAACAGTTTTAACAGCGAGTCTACGCTTCAATCCCTAATAGCGCTAGAAAATCCAGAAAACAGTAAAATACAGCGTCATTTCTTGGTCAACCACGGTTATAAATTGATTTCTATTAATGAAAGCGAAATCAACTATTTTGCTGCCACGGGAAAGCATCTTTTTATTTATGTAAAATCTGGAAATAGTTACTTATATAATAGTACGATTACAGATATCATAAACAACCTAGACACCTTTATCTTCTTTAAAATAAACAGAAAGTATATCGTTCATAGAAACAGCATCAAAGAAGTCATCAAACATTCTCACCAAAAAGTCGAACTAATTTTGACCGTTCCGTCTGTAGAAAATGACCCTATTTTCATCAGCAAAAAAGAAATTAATAATTTTAAAAATTGGCTCGATCAGTAATTAACAATTCATTATCTTAAAATTTATACTTACTGGCAAATTAAAAAACTACATAATTCACAATTTGTGATTTAAAATCCGATTAAAAACTGTCGAAATCGCTTTAAAACGTTAAATTAGCGTTATAGAAATCATAAAATTGATCTTTCATAATCAACAACATAGCGGTAATTTTTCGTTTATTATTTATCTTTGAGAATATAGAAATCAAATGTAAAAGAAAATGCCACAAAATAGATTTTATCCAAACGAACAGTTTAAAGAAATAGAAATAAACGCCTCATTACAATTAAGATATGCCATTTCAAACAGAGGAAGACTTATAAGTTTTACTGATGAAATTGAAAACGGACGCCTCCTAAAAGGCGGATTAAGCGACGGATATCCAACCTTCCGTTTTAAGGTTAAAAAAGACGATAAAATTGTAAACAAATATCTCTTCCTATACAAATTAGTAGCCCAATATTTTATTCCGAAAGATTCCGAAGATCAAACGTATGTTCTGCATTTAGATTACAACAGAGCAAATGATGATGTAAGCAATTTACGCTGGGCAACCAAGCAGGAAATGATGGCGCACAGCCGTAAAAGTCCGAGAGTTATCCAAGCCAAAAAGAATCTAATCGAACACAATCTTAAAGCCGACGGACGAAAATTAACAACAACGAAAGTCATGTTAATCAAAAAAATTCTTGCGCGTCCAGAACAAAAAACACGTCTTAAAATGATTGCCAAACAATTCGGAGTAAGCGAAATGCAGATCAGAAGAATTGCCAGCGGAGAAAACTGGGGACACGTTAAGATTTAATGGTTGATAGTTAATGGTTGATGGTTGATAGTTAATGGTTAATGGTTAATGGTTAATGGTTAATGGTTAATGGTTGATTATTAATTGTTAATTGTTTGATGTTACTTCAAAAATTAACTGGTAACATAATAATTAACAACTAAGAATTAATAACGTTTGTCAGGCTGAGCGAAGTCGAAGCCCACGCAAAGAATTCCACATGAAATTTAAAATTATAATAGCCACAGATTACACAGATTAACACTGATTTTAAAATCTTTTTAATCCTAACAATCTGTGGCTACATTATTTTTGACATTGATATTTGACATTGGTATTGGTATCGATAAATTTTCAGATTTAACTTCTAAATGTCAATTTTCAGTTCATAATTCACAATTTACAATTAACAATTACTTCAGTTTCTGTGAAAAGACCAAAATCTGTGTTGCTAAAAACAAATTTTCGAACGTTGATTTAAAATAAATCATTAAATTCGCAAGCACAAATAACAAAAGAATAATAATCGAAAAATGAGTTTCGGAAATATAAACTTCATTTTCGGTAGTTAATATTAAAAACCAAAAAAATGAAATACGACGTTATTGTTTTAGGAAGTGGTCCTGGCGGATATGTTACAGCAATTAGAGCTTCACAATTAGGCTTTAAAGTAGCTGTAGTTGAAAAAGAAAATCTTGGTGGTGTATGTTTAAACTGGGGATGTATCCCAACTAAAGCATTACTAAAATCGGCTCAGGTTTTTGATTATTTAAAACACGCTTCTGATTACGGATTGAAAGTTTCAGAATTTGACAAAGATTTCCCAGCAGTAATTCAACGCAGCCGTGGTGTTGCTGAAGGAATGAGCAAAGGAGTTCAATTCTTAATGAAAAAAAACAAAATTGACGTTATTGAAGGTTTTGGAAAACTAAAACCAGGAAAAAAACTTGACGTTACTGATAAAGATAGTAAAGTTACAGAATACAGCGCTGACCACATTATCATCGCTACTGGAGCTCGCTCTCGTGAGTTACCAAACTTACCTCAAGATGGTGTAAAAGTAATTGGATACCGTCAGGCAATGTCATTGCCAACACAACCAAAATCTATGATCATTGTTGGTTCTGGAGCAATTGGAGTTGAGTTCGCTCACTTCTACAACTCAATGGGAACAGATGTTACTATCGTAGAATTTATGCCAAACGTTGTTCCTGTAGAAGACGAAGATATCTCAAAACAATTTGAGCGTTCATTGAAAAAAGCAGGAATTAAAGTTATGACTAACTCATCTGTTGAGCGTATAGACACAACTGGTGCAGGAGTAAAAGCGTTTGTTAAAACTGCTAAAGGAGAAGAAGTTCTTGAAGCTGACATCGTACTTTCTGCTGTTGGAATCAAAACAAACATTGAAAATATCGGATTAGAAGAAGTTGGTATTGCTGTTGACAGAGATAAAATCTTGGTAGACGCTTACAACGCAACTAACATTCCAGGATACTACGCAATTGGAGACGTTACTCCAGGGCAAGCTTTAGCTCACGTAGCTTCTGCTGAGGGAATTAACTGTGTGGAAAAAATTAAAGGTCTTCACGTAGATCCTATTGATTACGGAAACGTTCCAGGTTGTACTTATGCAACTCCTGAAATTGCTTCTGTAGGTTTAACAGAAAAACAAGCAAAAGAAAAAGGTTACGAATTAAAAATTGGTAAATTCCCATTCTCAGCTTCTGGAAAAGCAAAAGCTGCCGGAGCTGCAGACGGATTCGTAAAAGTAATTTTTGATGCTAAATACGGAGAATGGTTAGGATGCCACATGATTGGTGCTGGTGTTACAGATATGATTGCTGAAGCAGTTGTAGCTCGTAAACTAGAAACTACAGGTCATGAAATCCTTAAATCTATCCACCCTCACCCAACAATGAGCGAGGCTGTTATGGAAGCTGTTGCAGATGCTTACGGCGAAGTAATTCACTTGTAAAAATATACCGTTTTACGGTTATATATAATTTTCAATCTAAAAATCCGATTTGCGAAAGCGAGTCGGATTTTTTTATTGTTATATCCAATCAACAGCTTTGTTTGTCATTTCGAGGAACAAAGAATGATAATACATTGTCTCAAAAATAAAGCCTTAAACTTTTATAAAGAAAAATTTGTTAAAAACTTGACATTAAAAAATTTTCTCATCGTCTTAAAATTCTTATTTTTATTATTTCTAAATAATTTTGCATGAAATTACCATTTATAGAAATAATTGAAGCCACTACAATTGATCCCAATCTATTAATGTGGAAATATTATGATGAAGACAAAGAAATCAAAAACGGAGCAAAATTAACCGTTAGAGAAAGTCAGCAGGCAATGTTACTAAATGAAGGACAGCTTGCAGATATATTCTCACCGGGACTTTACACCTTATCTACAGAAAACATTCCGATTCTGAGTAAACTAAAAGGCTGGAAATACGGATTTGAAAGTCCGTTTAAAGCTGACGTTTACTTTTTCAATACTCATCAATTTATCAATAACAAATGGGGAACTCCTGCTCCCATCCTATTAAATGATCCTCAGTTTGGGCAAATCAGGGTTCGCGCTTTTGGGAGTTTTGATATTAAGATTGTTGATGCTGCCAAATTCTTTCGTCAATATGCAGGAACATATCAACAGTTGACCATTTTTGAATTACAGAATCAATTAAGAGATTTTGTTGCGCCAAAATTTGGTGAAGTTCTCGCAAATGAAAATATTACAATTACTGATATTGCTGGAAATATTACCCAATTAGGTCAAAAAATTGAGCCTTATCTTAAACCTTATTTTCTACAATTGGGAATTGAATTAACGCAGTTTGTTATTACCAGCGTGACATTGCCAGAAGAAGTTACCGCTCATTACGATAAAATCACCAATATGAATATGGTAACGGATATGGATAAGTTTACCAAATTTAACACCGCAACTGCTATTGGAGACAAAGGAACAGTGCTTCACGATGCAACACAAAATGCACTGAGTATGGGAATTCTTTTAAACCAAATACAGCAGAATAAAGAAACTCCAAAACAAGAAACAGACGATCTGACTTCTAAACTTCAAAAACTCAAATCATTGTTTGATGCTGGTTTAATTGACGAAGCGGAATTTAAAACAAAGAAATCTGAACTATTAAGTCAACTGTAATGGAAGAAAAAAAAGTCAATTCATTTCTGGACAAACTTAAAGCAAACGCAAAAAAACAATCTAATTACGGCGGTGAATTAGAAATTACCCAAGCCCAAATGAATGTAAGGGATTGCCCAAATTGCGGCGCTGGAAGAGCCAAACAAGATGGCGTAACACATTGCGCTTATTGCGGATTTGAGTTCATAACAGTACAACTTACAGACGGAGTTTACATTAAGAAAGAAGATAATTCAATTTAAAAAATCAAGATAAGTGTTCGGATTATTCAAGAAAGAAAAAGAAGAAAGTCTACCCGATTGGTATTGTGAACTTCAGGAATCACAAGAAAGATGGTTTAGTTTTTTAGAAAAATTGGAAACTAAAATGGAAGAGTTTGCAACGGCAGCAATTCCAGAACTAAAACAGATTTTAGAAGAAGACGATGATATTTATAAAAGAACTTTTCAGAAAGTTTATTCAGGTGTAAATGGGCAATTAAACAATATAAGAGAAAAAGCCAGAGACACTTTCGAAGAAAAAATATTGGATACTTACCAAAACATCAATTCGCAGGTTTCTGTTCTAAGTAAATATTACGGGTTAATTTCTAATTTTAGAACTGTTTGTTCCGATCGTTATCATAGAGGTTTTGAAGACAAATATGAATATTGGAGAAAACAAATAGAAAAAACACAGGAGCGTGATCTTGAAATAGAATATCAGAAAATCTTAGATGAATTTGAATCTATTAAAGATAAATTCAGCTGTAAACAATGCGGTGGAAATATCACAATCGAAAAAATCTTTTTAATCGAAACCTATATTTCATGTCCGTATTGCAAAACACAGAATACTTTTGCGCCAAGCACACAGGGAAGGAATTTACAACATATTGCACGGGGACTTGCCGAACAGAGAACTGCACATTTACAAGAGGCTTATGAAATTGAAAATGAAAAAGAACGTGCCTTATACCATCAACGACATGAATTAAGTTTGAGCACAATACACGAAACAGACAAAAAAATTTTGAGTGAAATCAATGCGAAAATGGATGAACTGGAAGAACAAAGACAGTCTGCAATTCAAAATGCTCCAAAATTATATCATACTTATTTAAGAGCAATGTACGATGAGTGGAATAAAATTACCCCAGATCTGAAAGAACACAACGAAAAAATGTATCAGAATCAATTAAAATATAAATAGTTATTAACCCTAAAAATCGACAAATGTTTAAAAAGCTTTTTGGATCTCTAACCGGAGACAATAAACAGGAAAACCAAAATTACGAAGCGCAGACTTCAAATAACAATTACGAAGACGATAACAATTATCAAGAAACAGAATACGATCCTGAAACTTTACACGGAACACATTACGAGGTAGAAGATTTTGATAATGAAGTAGCTGCAAGAGCGGAAGCTTGGATTGCAGACGAAAGAGCAAACGGCGAAAACCTAGATGAAAAAGATATTCAAAATATATATTTCAACTACAGAAGAGCAGTTTACACAGAATGGAACAATTGCGATTCTGATCAAATGATACGATTTGAACATGCTAATTCACTAAAATACTCAGGAATTCAAACTTCAGGATTTGTAAAAGTAGATGACAACAATCCGTTTTTAGAACCTGTACATGGCGTAGATTTAAGAACTTATACCGCAATGTGTCTTAAAATAAGCGCCGGAATAGATTACTTGGAAGTTTGTAAAGCAATGGGATTTGAACCAATAATCTGGGAAGAATTAAATACAATCTGGCCGCAGCGTATGGGCGAAGATACTTCGTTTACGGTTACAACTTTATTCGGACAATATTACGCTGAAAATGTAACAGTTCCGCAGTTGGAAAATCTTAAAGCTGAAATTTCTGAAGAAGGTGCTGCAAATCTAGAAAGAATCAGAACTGATCGCTATTTCTACGAAGAACTTGCAGGAGCAAGACAGGCAGCTTATGAATACGGAATTGACGGTGCTCAATGGATTTTGGATAATTTCGGAATCAATCTTGCCGATTTTCAATCTGTGGCAATGCAATGGATGACGGAGCAAAATCAGAATTGGAATTCAGAAGACATCATGGAATTCACAAATTATCAGCAGGAAAAACAAAAAGAATATGCTGCAAAATTTGCCGCAGAACAAGGCGGGAATATTGCAGACGATGTAAATTTCTAAACCCGATTTACTTTTGATATAAAAAAACCGATTTGCGAAAACAAATCGGTTTTTTATTCGTTTAGAAGATCATAATAATCTAGATAATCACTTATAAATACTATATAATGGAAGAGACAAAAATATTCTACGCCGACGGAGAAAATCCAAAAATGATTGAGGCTTATAAAAAAGCACAAGAAACCTTTAAATACTTCTGGAGAGAATTATCTTGGGAATACCGAAGAATAATTCCAGGACTTGATGTTGCTTGTGTAAAACTGGCTTTTACGCAGGAAATCGACAATGAAACTGTTGTAGAACACATGTGGATTAACGATGTAAATTTTGACGGAGAAAATATATACGGTGTTCTAGTAAATGATCCTGACGAATTAACGAATGTAAATAACGGTGATGAAGTACAAATTCCAGTAAACCAAATCAGCGATTGGTTATTTGCAATTGGTGGAAAAGTCTACGGTGCTTTTACAATTCAGGCAATGCGTTCTGAAATGAGTGAGGAAGAAAGAGCATCACATGATGAAGCTTGGGGATTAGATTTTGGTGATTTTAATGATATTCTGGTGGTTAACGAACAAAAAGAAAAACCAGAAAACATCATTGAACATCCGATGAGTAAAAACATGAAAGAAAGCCTTATTGACTTTGTAAAAAATAATCCTGAAGAAATAACAGCTCAAGACGAATTGGGTTATACGTTTTTACATCGCGAAACAATTGCCGGAAATCAGACTTCTATTGAAGTTTTATTAGAATCTGGTGCAGATAAAAATGCCAAAACCGAAAATGGAAAAACTGCATTAGATTTTGCAAAAGAACTTAAATGGGATCATTTACTTCCTTTATTGCAGTAAAATTTTAAAATCCGATTCAATTGTAAATCGGATTTTTTTATTTGAATGTTATGGGAAATAAATATTGATTTTTCGTAACAATTTAAGGCCTGAATTTTAATAATAAAGCATTAGTTTTGCATCGCCCAAATCAACATATCTGCCATGAAAAAATTAGTATTCGTTTTTGCAATTGTTCTTTTTTTTCCAAATTATTTTTTTGCACAAACAAAAGGTGAAGCACAAAACATCTTTGCCAAATCATACGATTATGTAAATGATTTCGAAAAAATCCTTACTCCAAAACAAATCAAGGATTTAAATGATTATCTGAAAGCAAGTGAAGCCAAAACAAAAAGCAAAATCCTAATTGTTACAACCTCATCAATAGCACCTTATACAGACCTGACAGATTATTCGCTGGACTTAGATAAATACCTGCTTTCTAAATTAAAGATCGACACTTCAATTTTAATTGTAATCAGTAAACAACTAAGACAAATTCAAGTACAGGGAGTTGACAAAATACGTGCAAAAATGACCGATCAAGAAATGAAAGATATCATAGCTGCGTATGTGGTTCCTGAGTTAAAAAAAGGCGATTATTACAAAGGTTTACAGCAAGGCACTCTACAGCTGATAAAAAAAATAGAATAAAACAAGATCCGATTTGCGAAAGCGAGTCGGATTTTTTTATTCTGTTAGATAATTGTAATTATTTACACAATAAAAAAGTAATAAAAAAACTACATTATATATCTTTGCTTATAATTTGAGTTTTTAAGATAAAAAATTTATGAGCATAAAAAAGCAAGATAAATATGAAAAAGATGAAGAAATTTTAGCAACTATTGAAGAATTAGAAAAATCAATTTCTCCAAATGGTTTAATTTTAATAAAAAAAATTTACAAAGAAATATGTTCAGAACTGGGAACATATATTATAGCTTTTTATTCAGATCAATCAATAATTGAAAGGATTGTAAAAATCGCATATAAATATGAATTTGACGAAACTATTCTCGAATACTTCATACGAACAATAACAATGATCTGCAGAAGATTTGATATTAATACTAAAACTTCTTATGATTTTTTAATTAGACATATTAATATAAAAAATAAGAGAATTCAGTTTGTTATTGCAAATCAATTACCACTATTATCAGAGTTCGATAATTGCGAAAATAAATGGGAATACATTTTATCAATTCCAAAAATACCACCCAAAAAAGCATCTATAGATACATTTTATCGAATAATAAATCAGCAAATCAACAAAGTTCCCGCTCATTTTAGATATGATATAATAAAGATATTAGAAACTCATATAAATGGTTCAAACTTGCATATTGTAGTTTATGATTATTACACAAATTTAATAAATCAGTTAAAAAAAGGATTATTCTAAAAATTCCCAGTTTTCGAATAAAAATAATATCTTGTATACACTTAAACTACAAACCGATAAAGATGACTTTAGAAGAATACAAGAAAGAATTTTCAGAAGATGACGCCGTTGGATGGTTAGAAATTGACAAAGAATTTGACCGACTTTATCCAGGGCAGGAACCTAAACATTTTGTACCTGCGATTAGTTATATGCTTGGTGGAGAAGATCCTCTAGATGGTATAAGCGTGTATGAAAGTAAAAAACAAACAAATCATTATCATTTTATAACCTACGGATTTTCTGAATTATATTATAATGAAGAAAAAGTTGATGGGGAATTTAGCAAATGGGGTTTTGAGCTTACTTTTAGACTAAAACCTTTCGAAGCCGATAACGGAAACCCAAGCTGGGCAGTGGTCCTACTTCAAAATATTGCAAAATATGTTTTTAGCAGCGGCAACTGGTTTGAAGAATTTCATTACATGCCTGCAAACGGACCTATTCGTCTCGATACAGATACCGATATTACAGCACTTGTTATTGTAAATGATCCCGAAATTGAAAAAAAACATACCCCGCATGGAGAAGTTTCATTTCTACAGATTGTTGGAATAACTTCATCTGAATTCGAACATATCAAAGCAAATCCTGGAACAGCCGAAGAATTGGTGAACAAACTTAAAGAGAACAATCCGTTATTGATTACCGATCTAAATCGAAAAGACTAAAAAATCCAAAATGATTAATTATAACGGTAAAATTTTTAAACCCTTCAGTAATAGTGACAATGGAGAAACGTCTCACGAGACAGTATTTCATTATCAACAAAAAGGGAATATTTTAACGGCTCAATATTCGGGAGGAAAAATAGTTACTGGGCATTTAATTGGTTTGGTTGATGAAAAAGGAAATATCGAAATGCGCTATCATCAAGTAAATGACAAAGGCGAATTAATGACAGGAATGTGTTCCTCGAAACCAGAAGTTTTAGAGAACGGAAAAATAAGACTCCATGAAACCTGGCAATGGACCTCTGGAGATCATTCTAAAGGAAATTCTATAATCGAAGAACAGTAGAAATCAGATATCTAAAACAAGTTCAATTTGATTTGGTCTTTTAAAAAAATTAGCCCGCCTAAAAACATAACCTCAATATAAAAAGACATCTCTAAATGAAATTAAAGATTATAACTTTTATTATTACAGCATGTTTTTATGGCATTTCATTTTCTCAGGAAACTGCAGTGAAAAATCCCCCAACAGCCTTTTCACAAAAAGAATCCTTTCTAGACAGTGTTATTGAACCGCTTAAAAAAAATCCGTTATATTTTGAAAAAGTGTTTCTTCATAGCAATAAAACATCTTATTTTATTGATGACATTGTTTGGTTTAAAGCTTATGTTGGTGACATTTCGAACAAACCTTCCTTAAAAACAACACGTCTTAATGTGAATCTCTTAGATGCAAAAGGCAAAATAATTCAAAACCAGCAAGTTTTTATTTATAAAGGAATCGGAAAAGGACAGTTTATATTAAACGATTCGCTAAAAACTGGAGTTTATTATCTTGAAGCGGCGACAAATTACATGAGAAACTTTGGAGATGACAATACCTTTATTCAAGAAATAAATATTCTGAACAACATTTCCGTAAAGCAAACCTCTTCGAAGAATAAATATGATATTCAGTTCTTTCCAGAAGGAGGTTATTTACTGGAGAATGTAGAAAATACAATTGGCATTAAATCATTATGTAATGGAAAAGGAATTGATTATTTAGGCAAGATAATAAATACAAAAAATAAGGAAGTTGCCACTTTTAAAAGCCAGCATTTAGGAATGACTAAGTGTAACTTTATCTATGAGCCAAATGAAACATACAGTGCCGTTGTCCATATTAATGACACTGTAATAAAAGTAAATCTGCCTGCTGCTCAAAAAACAGGTATTCTTTTAAATCTTGACAATACACCTTTAGAGCATATTAAACTAAGTCTTAAGACAAACAGCAATTCTATTCCTGAAATAAAAAAGAATCGTTACAAACTGTTATTTCATCAAAAAAATAATATTCTAGATTATCTCGAAATTCAAAACTTAGAAGCATTAAATCTAGAAATCGACAAAAAAAACTTCTATAATGGTATTAATACGATTACCCTTTTTAAAGATAATCAGCCAATTGCAGAAAGAAAATTTTATGTTGAAAAAGAAGTACAACCAATCGTTGCGATAGAAAAAACAACTATTGAAAATGATTCTATTAACTACAAGCTTAAAATATCTCACTTAGATCAAAGTATAAATGCAAATTTGAGTACATCAGTATTACCTCTAAATGCATTAAATTATACAGAAACCAATACTATAAAAAGTGCTTTCCTCCTATCCCCGTACGTAAAAGGATATATTGAAAATCCTGCCTATTATTTTAATACAAAAAATGATAACAGAAACCAGCATTTAGATTTACTGTTGCTTACGCAAGGCTGGACTCAGTTTACATTAAAAGAAATGATTGCTGACTTAAATCCTGTTTATAAATATGATTTTGAAGCAGGATTTAAGCTAAAGGGCAGCTTGTCAACTCTTCCTGCAAATCATCTGGCTCTATTAACAACAGATAATATAATTATTGATAAAATATTTTTGAATGAAAAAAAAGATTTCAGCTTCAATAATCTTCTCATTTACAAGGGAGATGCTGTCAAAATTTCATTTGTAAACAACAATAATGAGGCCATAAAACCAGAAAATATTCAGCTTAATAATTTAAAAAACTCGTCGCTGACTAATGTAAACATTGAAAACAGAATAAAACAAACTTCTATTTTAAACGAGAATTCATGGAATGAGATGTATACGGCAGGCTCTATAAAATTGGATGAAATAAGAATTACTGCCCAAAACAAAAGAGCTGTCGATCGAAAAAAGCTCATTAAAAAATACCAGCCGTTGGTTTTTGATATTGGGAAATATTATGATATAGAAATTGCAGAACATTTTAAGAACAAAGATTTAATGTATTTTTTAAATTTTGATCAAAATGTCAAAATGGTAACCTGGAAAGGTCAAGAAACCTATCTGGAAACTGGAATTGACAAAGAAGCAGTTTTATATATTGATGGAAAATATATTTCATCTAATGAATTACTTGGTGTTTCTTTAGAAATAAAAGACATCGAAAACATTATGATTCAAACTGTGAAAGGAAATAAAATTTTTCAGGTTTTCACCACACAAAACTATCAAAATAATATCGTTGAACTTTTTAACCAATACATCATTACAGACGGATTTGATAAAGACAAAAAGTACTATTCACCAATTTACGCTTTCAATATCGAAAAGTACAGTAATTGGACAGAAATTGACTGGAAACCAGACTTACAAACGAATAATGGAGAGGTTTCATTCAAAATAAAGTCCAATCCTCAATTAGAAGGTTATTTATTTTCAGTTCAAGGTTTTGCACAAGATGGTTCTTTGATTTCAGAAAATTTCAAAATAAATCAATAAACGAATGCGTTAATGATCATAGAAGAAGTCCAAAATAAACATTATCCAGCTTTAAAAGAATTATTTTTAAACGAAAGAAAAAAAACTTTTTCATGGCTAGATACATCCAAATTCCATCTAGATGATTTCGAAAAATACACACAGGGAGAATATATTCTCACTGCATTAGTAAATGATATTCCTGTTGGTTTTATTTCGATTTGGATGCCGACAAATTTTATTCATCATTTATATGTTGACGAAAAATATCAAAACAAAAAAATTGGAACAGAATTATTAAAAGCAGCTATTGGCGTAACAAAATCTGCCGTAACTTTAAAATGTCTAGAAAACAATACAAAAGCAATTGAATTTTATAAAAAAAGAGGATTTACAGAAAAAGAAAAGGCATACTCTCAACATGGCAGCTGTATTTTTTTAAAATCTTCTGAAGAAATAGTTTAACACATTAAACTTGAAAAACATGAACAAAGAAATTCAGGCATATAACGATTCTCAAAGCGATGAAGATCAAAAGATATGCACAGTTTTAAGTACTATAATCAACCATTTGCTGCCTGAAGCGGAAAATAAAATCTGGCATGCACACCCAGTTTGGTTTTTAGATGGAAATCCGATTGTGGGTTACAGCAAATTGAAAGATTCTGTTAGATTGCTTTTTTGGAGCGGACAATCTTTTGACGAAGAAAAACTCCAAAACGAAGGTTCTTTTAAAGCTGCAGAAATCCGTTATACAAACTCCGATCAAATCAATGAAGAAGATTTAAAACGCTGGCTGGAAAAAGGAAAAGAAATTCAGTGGGATTATAAAAATCTTGTAAAACGAAAAGGAGTTCTTATTCGATTAATGACCAAACCCTATTAACTTAAAAACCAAAATGAAATTTTTTCAATTATTAGCCGTTATTTTTTTTACATCAACAACCTTTTCACAAACCAAAATGCGTCCTGTAAACGAACTCATAGATCCAAAAGATTCTGGATGGAAATTAGTAAAAGAATGGATTGATACTGCCAAAAATAAAGTAGAAATTCTTCCAGCAGATCCACAAAAAGCCAAAGATGCTTTGTATCATACACAAGTAACAACAAAATCACCAATGGGTGCGATTGTATATAAAACCGGCGGAATCATAGTAGACAACGGCTGGATTAGGATTTTAGGCTCAGGCAGTTCCAAACTCAACCGCAGTCTTCCGGATTGGAATAAAGGAAAATCTTTTAAAGAATTTGGAGAAGCTCCTTCTTATTTTTTAATCGCAGACGACGCTCTGGGTGGTTTTTATATATTAAACGGAGGCGCTTTACGAACAGATCTTGGCAATGTTTATTATTTTTCTCCAGATAATTTAGAATACGAACCGCTTGATATTACCTATTCTCAATTTTTAGAATTTTGTTTTAACAACGATTTAGACAAATTTTATTCAGGAAGCAGATGGGAAAATTGGAAAAGTGATGTTGCTGTACTTAAAGGTGATCAAGTTTTTAGTTTTTATCCTTTTTTATGGTCAGAAGAAGCAAGCGATATAAACAAAGTCTATCGAAAACCTGTTCCTATTGAAGAACAATACAACTTAAATTTAGATTTAAGGAAACAGTTTGGGCATTAGAATGAATTCATTTCAAAACTTAAAACAGCTAAACTTTATGTTTTTGCATCAAGAAATTATTTTTTGTAATTAAAAACGTACATTTGAAAATTACAAATTAAATTTACAATGAATAATTTTAAGCTACTCCCACAGCAATTCTCTTCAATCTTAGCTACAAAAATTTCAAATGGAGAATTTCATTCTGCAAAGCAAATTATTAATAGTGAAAATATCAATGTTAACTCCTATATAAATGCTGAATATTATAACACATTAATAATTGAAGTTCTAACATCATATGGATGCAAAGATGAAATTGAAAGAACAGAAATGATACATTATTTATTAGAAAATGGTGCTAATCCTAATATGTATTGTAAAAGTGGCTATAATGCTCTACACATAGCTGTACAACGCCATAATCTTATAAAGTCACTGGATTTACTTCTCGATTATGGAGGAGATGTGAATTTAACTGACAGTAAAGGAGCAACAGTTGCTTATTGGGCTATACAAGGATTTCCTTGGCGAACAGAAGGTGACGAACGCCAAATTCATTTGGGCGTTATTGAAAAAATAATTATGCTCGGTGCTGATTTGGATTTAAAAAACAAGTTTGATATAACACCTAGAAAATGGCTCGAGCACACATCAGAAGATGTAAAGAAACTTGTAGAAGAATGTGAAAAAAAAGAGCGTTTATATAAACCTAGTGATACTATTTATCCTAAATTCCCAACAAATTACAAATTTCCAGAAGTTGTTGAACAATTAAGAAGTCTTATTCCTTCTAGCGGAAAAGCTAATACAATTGAATCAGAAATGTTAAGGGGTTTAGACAATCTTCAAGATGAAGCCTTTAGAAACGGAAATATTAATTATAATGAACAGCATAAAGATTTTGCGAAATTTATACAAACAACATTAACTGAGTCGTCAATTTTTGACGAAAAAGAAATTAAGAAAATCAACAGTGTGGCTAAAAAACTTATGAGTTCTAAAAAGCCATATTTACATAATGATGTTTACGATTATTTAACGGATCAGATTTGCATTTATCACAATCACAAAAACAAGAAAGAAGTTAGTAAAAAGAAATGGTGGCAGTTCGGAAAATAATAAAACTTAAGGTCTTTATTAGTATATAATCAATTATCACAACAACGTTTTGCGTCAAATTAATTTGTATTTTAGTAAGATCAGAACTACAACCTAAAACCTTCTAATCATGCTGAAACAAATTTTTCTTCTCCTAATTTTTTGTTTGGGAATTCAAACGTATTCTCAAGAACTTGGTTTCACGATTCCAGATTACAAAGCAATCGAAAAAGAAATTAACGATAAGAATTCCAAATTCTTTTATCCCAAATTAATGG
Source organism: Flavobacterium sp. Root935 (assembly GCF_001429295.1). Taxonomy (GTDB): domain Bacteria; phylum Bacteroidota; class Bacteroidia; order Flavobacteriales; family Flavobacteriaceae; genus Flavobacterium. Next base: position 916,833 of record NZ_LMJL01000008.1, read on the forward strand.
AAAGGCTGACGAAAAATGACACTTTATTATCGCATGAGGAATACCGTCATTTGTATCTTGGGTACTTTTTTCAACCCAAATACAATGCCTTTTGGAAATCGCCAGATGAGCAAAAACTAAACGAATTATTTGGAAAAGAAAAACTCGAAAACGCAGATTATGATGAGATTATTAAATTAATCAATCATTCTTTAAGTGAATTTCCTTTTGACCTAAAACAACTCAATTACCTCTCTTATATTTACCATTTAAAGGGCGACGAAACTTCATCTAAAATCACTTCATTTAGATTTCACAGTATTATGAATGTGATTTTATCTTCTGGTGACGGAAAAAAATGCGAAACTGGTTTTCATGTTTTACTCGTCGAACACGAATATGTTCTTTTGAACGTTTTCGAAATTGAATCAAAAGGTCAGTCACTCGTCGACAACTGCGATTATCTAAGTTTTGAAAAAGGTGCTTACAATGTTGACGGTATTTACTTTAATATCGAAAAAATGCTGGAAAACGAAAGAAAAGCAATTCGATAATTTTTTTCAAATTTGCTCTTATAAAAAATTAAATTTCTCTTTTAGCCCCGATGGAAACGGCATCCTTTTTTGGCTCTTCACTCCTATTGTCTGCCAAAAAAGATATAGTGGACAGCGGGACAAGTGGTCTTTTGAAAAACTAAAGTACTGCTTATAAAAACAAAATAACAACTCCAATAGATTTCTGTCTACTGGAGTTTTTTTTTTGATAAAAATTATATTTTTATTGTTTATCAATAAATATTTATTATTTTAGCAGCATAACTTTTAATCTAATTACAATGGAAATTAAAATTGGAACACCAGAAATCCTGAAATTTTTGAATATTTTATCTTGGATCATTTTTATTGGTTTATGCATAGAAGCGGGTATGTATTTATTTAATGGTATTTATACAATGACTATAAATTCATACAACGCACGGTTTCTCAATTTACTAGATCTTTATAATTTCAGTCCCAGCCATTATATTCAGGAAATGATTCTTATGAGTATTGTCGCTGTTTTAAAAGCGATTATGTTTTACCTAATTGTAAAAATGCTGCATGAGAAAAAGCTAAATGTGACACAGCCTTTCACTGCAGAAATGGATCGTTTTATATTTTACATGGCTTATCTGGCTTTTGGAATTGGTTTGTTTTCTTACTGGGCTTCAAAATTCAACAATTGGCTCACTACAAATGGTGTAAAGCTTCCTGCGCTAGAAACATTAAATTTAGAAGGTGCCAGTGTATGGATATTTATGGGTGTTATACTATTTGTTATCGGACAGGTTTTTAAAAGAGGAATTGAAATTCAGTCTGAAATTGACTTAACTATTTAAACGAGAAATTATGCCTATAATAGTAAATTTAGATGTAATGATGGCAAAAAGAAAAATGTCATTAAACGAACTTTCAGAAAAAGTAGATTTGACATTATCTAATCTTTCGATTTTAAAAACCGGCAAAGCAAAAGCAATTCGTTTTAGCACACTTGAAGCAATCTGCAAAGTTTTAGACTGCCAGCCTGGAGATATTCTAGAATTTTCGGAAGAATAAATTAGATAGCTTTTTTGGATTTAATTTGTATTTTCGTACAAAATTATCTATTTCAAAAGGTTTTTAAATCTAAAGAATCTAAAAATGAATATTTTAATTGTTTACGCACATCCCAGCAGAAAATCATATACGTTTCAAGTTTTAGAAAAATTAAAATCTGTTTTAGCTCTTGAAAAATGGAATGTAGAAGTTTCCGATTTATACGCTTCTAATTTTAACAGCGATATGTCTGAAGAAGAATACGAACGTGAAGGTTTTGGAAGAACAGAACTGCCGATTTCGGCAGATGTTTGGAGTGAACAAGAAAAAATAGAACGAGCAGACTGTATTATTTTTCTTTATCCCGTTTGGTGGAGCGATTGTCCTGCAAAACTAAAAGGCTGGTTTGACCGCGTTTATTCTGTTGGATATGCTTACGGCCAAAACGAAACTTCAAGAAAAATGAAAACTATTCCGCTTGGACTTGTAATCTGTACGGCTGGACATCCAAATGATTTTTTACATGAAATCGAAATTGCCCAAAGCATGGAAAAAGTAATGCTCCATGATCGACTTGGAAAACGTTTTGAAAATAAAGAAATGATTATTTTAGGCGGTACTTTGGACTTGGAAAATGTGATGGAAAAGCATTTTGACCAAATAAATCAAATTCCAGAAAAAATAAAAACTATAAAGCAGTAATTACCCAATATTAATAAAAAATGATACAAGAAGACGAGTCACAAAAATCAGTATTTGAAGAAATTCCAACCGAAAAAATTTACTCTTCCAAAGCCATAAAAACAGCAACATTTTTTGCTGGTATTCTAGTTGGAGGATATTGCATTGCTGAAAATTTTAAAGCTTTTAATGATTTTGAGAAAGCAAGAAAAACGTGGATTTTCACTATAATTTCTACAATACTAGTTATTGTATTGGTATTCTGGCTTCCTGATAACTTTCCTTCAATTTTATTTCCAGCGGCTTATTTAGGAATGGCTTCTTATGCTGTTCAAACTTATCAAGAAAAAAATATTCAAGACCATATCGAAAAAGGTGGAGAAACTTTCAGCGGTTGGAGAACTTGTTTGATTGGTTTGATCAGTATTTTGATTTTTTTAAGTCTTGTTTTAGGTGCTTCCACATTAATTGACGGTATTTAATTAAATCTTAAAATCAATTTGTTAATAATTTGGAAGAAGGATTAAGAACACTCCTACCTAAAATTTCTATTGACTTTAATAAAATAAACATGAATCTTAAAAAAATAAAAGTTTATCATTTATTTTGGTTTGTTGCTGTATTAGTTGCATTCATTGCATTAGTGTCAAGCAATTATCCTAACTCAGCATTAGATATAAACATTTCAGATACTTACTTTGTCATTTCAAATTATCATTTAGCTATTGTTTTATTTTTTTCTTATCTATTAATGGGGCTCGGGTATTGGCTGGTTCTAAAAATTTTAAATAAACAGCTGTTTAAACTTTTGACTATTATTCATACCTTAATTTTAATCGGTAGTTTTCTCTTTTATTGGATCGTTGTAGTATTTGGCAAGCTCCATCTTAATAATCGTACTTATAATTATTTTGATGATTTTGAATTAATCAATATTACTTTAGTGTCTGAATTCTTAATCATAATTTTCGTAGCCACTCCAATTTATATAATCAATTTATTAATTGGAATTTTTAGAAAAAGTAAAACAGAAATGATTCAACATTAAGTTTAAATCTAAAATCTAAAATCTAAAATCCCTCCCCCCTTCCTTGTCCGAAACACACCGTAAAATTGTCTTTTAAACACCTCAACTAATTGATTTTTAGATTGTAATTTTACTTTACTAATTTATAAATCACTAAAAATGAGCGCACAAAGTTTTACCACAAAAATAATAGTAGATCAATCTCCAGAAGAAGTTTTTGAAGCCATACAAAATGTTCGAGGCTGGTGGTCTGAAGAAATTGAAGGAAATACTGCCGAACTTAATGATGAATTTGATTACCATTATGAAGATGTTCATCGATGCAAAATAAAACTGGTTGAAGTTATTAAAAATCAAAAAATAGTCTGGCTGGTTGAGCAAAACTATTTTAAATTCACCGAAGATAAAACCGAATGGACGGGAACAAAACCAACTTTTGAAATCGCAGAAGAAAACGGAAAAACAGAGCTAACTTTCACCCATTTCGGATTAGTTCCCGAATACGAATGTTATGAAGTCTGTAAATCTGGCTGGACGAATTATATTCAAAACAGTTTAAAAAAGCTGATTACAACTGGTAAGGGCGAACCGAATGCAACTGGAAAACCTCAAACAGAAACCGAACGAAAATTATCTGAAAAATAAAATACAGATTCATAATTCTATTTTTAGACTACATCAATAATAGATTTGGCTACATCTCTTTGATAGATGCTTCGCAACTTTGTATCATCAAAAAAATAGAATTATGAAAATTATAATTACAGGTTCTTTAGGGAACATCAGCAAGCCTTTAACTGTAGCTTTAGTACAAAAAGGACATTCGGTTACCGTAATTGCAAGCAGCAATGCAAGACAAGAAGAAATTGAAAAATTGGGTGCATCGGCAGCAATTGGTTCTGTAGAAGATTTGAGTTTTTTAACCAAAACTTTTACTGGAGCAGATGCCGTTTATTGTATGATTCCTCGAGCGAATTATTTTGATCCGAATCTTGATTTGGATGCGTTTACACGAAAAATAGGAAATAATTATGCCGAAGCAATCCAACAATCTGGTGTAAAACGTGTTGTTTTTCTGAGCAGTATTGGTGCAGATTTAGAACAGAATTCTGGAATTATCCAGCGTTATAACGAGATTGAAGCGGTTCTGAATAAACTTTCAGATGTTGCAATTACGTTAATGCGTCCGACTTCATTTTATTACAATTTGCTGGCTTATATTCCGATGATTAAAAACCAAGGAATCATTGCAGCAAATTATGGTGGAGATCAATTGATTCCGTGGGTTTCTCCAAACGATATTGCCAGCGCTATTGCAGAAGAAATCACAACTCCGCTTGACGGAAGAAAAATTCGTTATGTTTCTAGTGAAGAATTAACGGGTAATGAAACAGCTAAAATTCTGGGCGATGCCATTGGAAAACCAGATTTGAAATGGCAGTTAATCAGCGACGAAGAAGTCCTAAACGGATTAGTTTCTGTTGGAATGCAGCCAAAAATTGCCCAAGGTTTAGTTGAAATGTACGCCGGACTTTACAACGGTTTACTAGGTGAAGATTATTATAAAAATCGCCCTTATGAATTAGGAAAAACAAAACTGGCTGAATATGCCAAAGAATTTGCTTCTATATACAACCAAAATTAAGTACTTTAGACTATGGCAAATCAACAACCCGTTCGCATAAAAAGCATCAGCGAATTTCATCAATTTCGAAATCTGCCTAAACCAGAACATCCTCTTGTAAGTGTTTATAATTTTGAAGATTTAAAATACTTAAACGAAAATGAACCTAAAAGCCTGATGCTTGATTTCTATTCTATTGCACTCAAAAGAAATGCAAATGCAAAAATGCGTTACGGCCAGCAGGAATATGATTTTAAAGAAGGAGTTTTGTTATTTATTTCGCCGGGTCAAGTTTTTTCTATAGAAGGAAATTCCGAAATGCAGCATACAGGATGGTCATTATTGATCCATCCTGATTTTTTATGGAATACACCACTTGCGCAGAAGATTAAACAATACGAATATTTTGGATATGCCGTTCATGAAGCATTGCATCTTTCTGATAAAGAAGAAAAAATGATTATCGATATCATCAAAAATATTCAGCAGGAATATCAATCGAATATTGACAAATTTAGCCAAGAGGTAATTATTGCCCAAATCGAATTATTGCTTACTTATTCGGAGCGTTTTTATAACCGTCAGTTTATTACCAGAAAAATAAGCAATCATCAGATTCTGGCGCGCTTAGAAAAATTACTTGAAGATTATTTCAACAACGATTCCCTTAGTAAAAAAGGTCTGCCAACCGTACACTATATTGCCGAAAGCCTGAATGTTTCTCCCAATTATTTAAGCGGTTTATTGAAACATCTTACCGGACAAAGCACGCAGCAGCACATTCACAATAAATTGATTGAAAAAGCAAAAGAAAAACTATCGACCACGAATTTATCTATAAGCGAAATTGCTTTTGAATTAGGTTTCGAACATCAGCAGTCGTTTAGCAAATTATTTAAAACCAAAACAAATGTTTCTCCTCTGGAATTCAGACAATCTTTCAATTAAACATTTAGCGAAACGATTCATTTATTTCATAAATTCGTTATACTAAAAACGAAAATAAATGAGCACAAAATCTACAATAAAACCTGCAAAAAAATGCTACGAACATCTTGGCGGTAAACTTGGCGAACTCCTTTTAGAAAACTTTGCAGACAAAAACTGGATTGCTAAAAAATCGCCTTCAGACAAACATTTTTACATTACAGAATTGGGCGAAAAAGAGTTTTCAAAATTAGGAATTGATCTCTCAAAAATTAAATCGGAAGAAGTTTAATTTTATAAATTTCCAGTCATTTTCTGCAATAATTATCGAGCCGAATTCCTTACCTTAGTTTGCTTTTAAATCTCGAATTATGACTAAGAAAGAAATCGCTAAGAACTTTCTGAAATTGGCCGCAAAAGGGCATTCTCACGAAGGTTTTAGATTATATGTTGGAAAGAATTTCAAACATCATAACCAGCACTTCAAAGGTGATGCAGAAACTTTGATGCTGGCTATGGAAGAATCTGCCAGAACAAATCCGAACAAGGTTTTTAAAATTCACCATATTTTAGAAGACGGAAATCTTGTCGCAGTACATTCGCACCTCAAACAAACACCAACAGATATTGGTTTTGCTGTTGTTCATATCCTTAAATTTGAATCGGATAAAATCATCGAACTGTGGGATTTAGGTCAGCCAATTCCTAAAGAAACTATCAATGAAAATGGAATGTTTTAGATTAATGGTGAATTGTTAATTGTTAATTGTTAATTGTTAATTGTCAATCATAAATTTTTAATCTTTAATTTTTAATCTTTAATTTTTAATCTTTAATTGTAAAACACATAAAACGCTAATCACCAATCTTTAATCCATCAATGAACTTATTTTTTAAACTTTCGTCTTTTTTATTTTTAGTACTTGTTTTATCCAGCTGTTATTCAACGGCCCAAAAAAAAGAAGATTATAAAAAAAGTATTGACAGTTTAATTCAAAATGCAGATCCGCTTTTTAATGGCGTTGTTCTTATTTCGCAAAAGGGAAAAACTTTGTATTCTAAAGCAAAAGGATATTCTGATTTTGATTCTAAAAAAGTTTTAAAACCCGAAAGCCAGTTTGAGATCATGTCCAACAGCAAACAGGTTACAGCTGTTTTGATTTTATTGGAAGTAGAAAAAGGAAAAATTGACCTGCAATCTCCAATTAAAAAATATTTACCTCATCTTAAACAAACTTGGGCAGATTCAGTTACCGTTCATCAATTATTAAATCATACTCACGGAATTGTAGATTTAGATAAACCATTGGCTTTTAAACCTGGAACCGATTTTAAATACGGAAATCTAAGTAATAATTTATTGGCAGAAATTGCGGCATATTCGGCACAAAAAAACTTTTCAGTATTACAAAATGAGCTTTTTCAAAAACTGGAAATGAAAAATACTTTCTCTTACGATAAAAGCAAAATTCAAAATTTAGTTTCAGGATATTTCAATGAAAATAATGTTTTAAAAAAAGTAACACAAACTCAAATTACACCGCAAAGTTTAGGCGCAGACGGCGTTGTTTCTACCGCAGCAGATTTGGTAATTTGGAATAATAAGCTGCACAACGGGGAAATCTTAAAGCCAGAAACCTATCAATTAATGATAAAGTATAATATTTTGTCGCAGCATAATGTTTTCGGAAAAGACAAAAAAGGCTACGGTTATGGCATTAGAGTTATTGATAATGAACCCATAAAATATTTGGGACACACAGGTTTAGGAGATGGTTTCTCTTCTCTTAATCTATATTTTCCTGATTCTGGAATTAGTTTAATTATTCTAGAAAATCAAATGAACGCTAAATCTGATCTTTTTTATGCTTCAGAAATTAAGATCAAAGACATTTTGATGAAGAGCAAATTATTCAATCAAAAATTATAAAATGGCAAAAAATAAAACTACCGAAACGCAGCAAAGTGTAACTGATTTTATTAATGCTGTCGAAAATGACGCAAAAAGAAATGATGCTTTTGAACTCGTAAAAATAATGCAGGAAGCCACAGGTTTTGAACCAAAAATGTGGGGTCCAAGTATAATTGGTTTCGGAAGCTATCATTACAAATACGATAGTGGACACGAAGGTGATGCGCCGCTTGCTGCTTTTTCTCCCAGAAAAGCTGCCACCACAGTTTATTTCTATTTACCAGAAGAAAATAGAGAGGAACTTTTGTCTAAACTAGGAAAACACAAATCTTCAAAAGCCTGCATTTACATCAATAAATTGACTGATATTGATATTGAAATTTTAAAAAAGATAATTTTGCTTTCAATTGAATTTACCCAAAAATTATATCCCCAAAAATAAAAATGATCACATTCTTAATTCTCCTAATTCTAATAGTTTTTATAGCTTATAACTTTTTACAACATCCAAAATTCGGAAAAGCACCTTCTGGTGAAAGATTAACCGCAATTCAAAATTCGCCTCAATATAAAAACGAAAAATTCGAAAACCAGCATTTCACGCCAGATCTTGCCGAAGGAGCAAGCTTTGCGGGAGTTTTGTTTGAATTTTTCTTTAAAAAAGTAGACAGAAAAATTCCAGTCGATTTGATTCCGTCCGTAAAAACCAATTTACACGAATTACCTATCTATCAGGATATTTTGGTTTGGTTTGGGCATTCGTCTTATTTCATTCAGCTTGAAGGAAAGCGTTTTTTAATCGATCCGGTTTTCAGCGGGAACGCCTCTCCTATTCCCGGCACTACAAAATCGTTTAAAGGATCTGATATTTATACCGTTGATGATCTTCCAGAAATTGATTATTTATTGATTACACACGACCATTACGATCATCTGGATTATGAAACTATCCTAAAATTAAAACCTAAAACTAAAAAAATAATTACAGCTTTAGGAGTAGGTTCTCATTTTGAATTCTGGGGTTTTCCTCCAGAAAATATCATCGAAAAAGATTGGTACAGTACAATAGTATTAGATGAAAATCTTACTATTCACACGGCGCCCTCCAGACATTTTTCGGGCAGAAGTTTTAAACGCTGCAATACGCTTTGGACTTCTTTTGTTTTAGAAACTAAAGATTTTAAAATGTATCTCGGCGGAGACAGCGGTTACGATTCGCATTTTGCTGAAATCGGCGAAAAATACGGACCTTTTGATATTGCTTTAATTGATAATGGTCAATACAACGAAAAATGGAAATACATTCACAACATGCCAGATGATGTTATAAAAGCCATGAAAGATTTAAAAGCGAAAAGGGTTTTTCCGGTTCATTCTTCTAAATTTGCTTTATCACTTCACTCTTGGGATGAACCCTTAATCAGAGTGACAGAATTAAATAGTTTATCTGATAATCCAATTTCTTTGATCACACCAATGATTGGTGAAATAGTAGAGTTGAAAAATGAAAACCAAAAATTTAAACAATGGTGGAAAGGGGTTAGGTAATTTTAATTGTGAATGATTAATTGTTAATTGTTGATTGTTAATTGTTGATTTTACTTGAAACTTAAACGTATGCCTTGTCATCCTGAGCGTCCCGAGAATTCGGAGAAGGGCACAACGCAAAGGGCTTCGACTTCGCTCAGCCTGACAATGTGGGCAAAAACTTGAAACTTGAAACCTGAAACCTGAAACCTGAAACTTGAAACTTGAAACTTCATAAAAATGAAACAAAAAATAACCTTCTTAACGATTACGTTTCTCCTAACGATAAATCTGTTTGCTCAAAACACTTATGTCTTTTTGGGATCGTACAATCGTGATAAATCGGCAGAGGCTATTCAGGTTTATCAGCTTGATACTTTAAACGGTAAATTGGTAAAGTTTACTTCGGTTAAGAACGTTGTTAATCCTTCTTTTTTAACTGTTTCTCCAAATGGGAAATTTGTTTACGCGTGTACCGATACCAAAACGCCGAACGCGGGAAGCATTAGTAGTTTTGAGTTTAATCCTGCAGCTAAAAGTCTGACTTTTCTAAACAGTCAGAGAAGCGGAGGCGAAAATCCTGTTTATGTTGCCGTTCACAAAAGCGGCAAATGGATTGCAAATGCCAATTATACAGAAGGAAGCGTTTCTGTTTTCCCGATTTTAGAAAACGGAAAAATCGATTCTATTGCACAGAATTTTCAATATATGGAAGGAAGCACACACAAAGAAAGACAAACAAGATCTCATGTCCATTCCTCTGTGTTTTCTCCCCAATTTGATTATCTCTTTTTACCCGATTTAGGTGCCGATAAAATTCGTTGTTATGCTTTTGATGAAAATCAGAAAAAGCCGTTAATGGAAACTAAAAATCCATTTACCAAAACCGATTTAGAAGCTGGTCCAAGACATTTTACCTTTCATCCGAATCAAAAATTTGGGTATTGTATTGAAGAAATGGCGGGTCAAATAAGTGTTTACAAATATAATGATGGCGTTTTAAACAAAATCCAGCGCATTGCTACTCATCCTGACAAAATAAAAGAAGGTTTTGAAAGTTCTGACATTCATATTTCTCCAGACGGAAAATTTCTTTATGCCACAAACCGAGGAAATGAAAACAATATTGCTATTTTCTCTATTGACGAAAATGGCCTTTTGAAAAATATTGGTTATCAACCGACTTTAGGAAAACATCCTCGAATTTTTGCCATTGATGAAAGCGGCAAATTTTTGGTTGCTTCGAATGTTCTCACTGGGAATGTGATTGTTTTTAGAAGAGATCCCAAAACGGGATTACTAAAAAAAGTTGGTAAAGAAATTAAAATGGAAAATGTTTCGTGTGTGCAGATTAAAAGGATTTAATTTATTTTATAATGACATATTCTACGATCTCAATTAAAAACTAACTATAAAACTTCAAAAAATGACAAAACCATATTTCAACTTGCAACCCGATTTTTTAGAAGATGAAATCGTAAAGTTAATTCCTTTAGAAGAAAGTCATTTTGAAGAGCTGTTCAAAGTTGCTTCAGATCCTTTAATTTGGGAACAGCATCCTGCAAAAGACAGAAGTAACAGAGAAGGCTTTAAAACCTTTTTTGAAACAGGAATAAATTCTAAAGGCGCTTTTTTAATTTTAGATAAACAAACCAATGAAATTATAGGAACTACCCGTTATTACGATTATAAACCAGAAAACTCAAATATTGCGATTGGATATACTTTCTTAGCAAGAAAATTTTGGGGCGGACCTTATAATAAATCTTGTAAAAAACTATTGATTGATTATGCTTTTCAATATATAAATTCGATAATATTTCATGTTGCAGCAGAAAATTTCCGTTCGCAGAAAGCCGTTTTAAAACTTGGAGCGCAAAAAACGAATACAATGGTAGTTGTTAATAATGGGATAAATTTACCCCACTTTGAATATGAACTGAAGAAGCGTAATGAATTATAAGTTAGAAGTTATGAGTTATTGGTTAGAAGTTAGAAGTTAGAAGTTAGAAGTTAGAAATCAAACTAGAGTCATCAGCTAATTATTGTGGCGCTTACCCAAACTCACAACTTATAACCAATAACTCATAACCAATAATCCTTAACTCATAACCAATAACCCTTAACCCTTAACTCCAAAAAAAAAANGAAGAACAAGCAATTGCATTGGGTAGAACTTTAGCCGAACAAAATATAGAATTAGTATATGGAGGTGCTAATGTAGGTTTGATGGGCGCAGTTGCCGATGGAACTTTAAATGCAGGCGGAAAAGTAATTGGCGTTCTTCCTAACTTCTTAAGATCTAAAGAAATTGCACATCAAGGCTTAACCGAATTGATTTTGGTTGAAAGTATGCATGAACGCAAAACCAAAATGAATGAATTATGCGACGGTGTAATTGCGCTTCCAGGTGGTTTTGGAACTCTTGAAGAGCTTTTCGAAATGCTGACTTGGGCACAATTAGGACTTCATAAAAAGCCTATTGCAATTTTAAACATAAATGGTTTCTACGATTCACTTTTAGAATTGCTTCAAACTATGACGGAAAAAGGTCTTTTAAAAGAAGTAAATCAAAAAATGCTTTTGGTGAGTGAGGATATAGAAGATTTACTAAACCAAATGAAAAATTATACTCCTCCAACAGTTGGAAAATGGATTGATAAAAAGGAAGTTTAAAACCTTTTTAAAAATACTGTAAAACATTCAACCAAAATTAACTAACCAAAAAACATGAAGAAAATTACCTTATTATTATTTATCATTTCTTTAATTACTTTCAAAACAACGGCACAAGATTCAAAAGTTAAATTCGGAATACAAGGAGGTTTAAACTACTCCAGCCTTAGAGGTTACGATTCTTATGTAGACAGCAATCCTGGTTTCGCTTACGTATTAGGGTTTTCTTTTCAACATCAAATTCAAGAAAATTTATCGATAAAAGCAGATTTGAATTATGAGAGAAAAATTCAGATTTCGAAAGGTACAATCGAAGTATTAGAACCAACGCTTCCAACAGAACCATTTGGAACTTATAAATTTAAAGCAACAGCATATTTAAATTATATCGTACTTCCTATTTTGTTAAAATACAATTTCTCTGATGATAAAAGTTTTTACATAAATGGTGGACCTTATTTAGGTTATTTACTTAAATCTGGTCTAAAATCAAACTCAAATATTCCAGGTTTAATTAATGAAAATGATGAGGACACAAAAAATAAAAAATCTATAGATTTTGGTTTTTCAGCAGGAATTGGAAAAGAATTTAAATTAAATGGTACTAATCAAATTTATATTGAATTAAGAGAAAATCTTGGCTTAACAAATATTTCTGACACTCCAGTTATAAACGATGGTTCTATAAAAACCAACTCACTTAATTTATTAGTAGGTTACACTTTTAATTAATTTTTGACATTTTTACTACAGCAATTTCATAATTTAGAGGTCGGAAGAAAAAATTGAAGTTTGACTGTAAAATATTGTTTTACATAGAACTTATAACATCTAACCTTCAAACAAATGAAAACAGAAAACAACAAATTTGCAAAAGCCGAAATGCTGATTCGGAAACCGGTTTCAGAAGTTTTTGAGGCTTTTGTAAATCCACAGATTACTAGCAAATTTTGGTTTACTAAAGGTTCAGGAAATCTGGAAGAAAACCAAAAAACCGAATGGACTTGGGAAATGTATGGTTTTTCGCTTACGGTTCAAACATTGGTTTTACAAGAAAATAAAAAGATTGTTATTGAATGGGGAAATCCAGACGAAATCACCTTAGTAGAATGGGTTTTTAGTCCGTTAAACGAAAATGAAACTTTTGTGAGTATTACAAATTCAGGGTTTCATGGTGACACAGATAAAATAATCGATCAGGTTCGCAATTCTACTGAAGGTTTTACATTGGTTTTAGCAGGTGCAAAAGCGTATTTAGAGCATAACTTACAATTAAATCTAGTTTTAGATCGATTTCCGAAAGGTCTTGCTTGATGGTTATTTAAACGCAAAGAACACAAAGGTTTTTAGCAAAGTTCGAGAAGTTTTTTAGAGGGTCTTTAAAATGGAAAGTTCACAAAGCTTTATTTAATTTTTTTACAGACAAAGCTTTGCGAACTTAATATATAGGTTTCTCCCAAGTCTCGTAATTAAAATACCTTAGCGCACTTTGCGTTAAAAACAAAAGGCATATTTTGATTTTAATTTCAAGCTTGCTTGAGAAACTTGAAACCTGAAACTAAAAAAAACAACACATAATGGAAGTTAAAAAACCTGAAAACATAGACGAATACATTGGCGGATTTCCGAATGAAGTTCAGGAAATTTTGGAGAAAATTCGAATGACGATTCAAAAAGCTGCGCCAGAAGCCAAAGAAAAAATCAGTTATTCGATGCCGGCTTTTGAACAGAACGGGATTGTAGTTTATTTTGCTGCTTTTAAAAATCATATCGGACTTTACGCATTGCCAAGCGGACATGAAGCTTTTGCTGCAGAACTTTCTAAATATAAATCTGGGAAAGGCTCTGTTCAATTTCCATTGAAAGAAAAAATACCTTATGATTTGATAACCAAAATTGTAAAATTCAGAGTGAAAGAAAATCTCGAAAAAGCGAAAAAGAAATAAGCCTTTATGAATTTAATTGAACATTATAATCAACTTTTTAAAACCTCTTCTCAAACTATTGCAGCAGGGAACTATGGTATTGATTCAGAACTTAAAAACGAATCTGATTCACGTTTCGGGATTACATTGCTTATTCGTCCAAACGAAGAAATAAAAGAGAACATTCAAACTTTTATAAACGAATTAAAAAAAGCTGAACCTGAACAATATTTCTATCCTGATTCTGACATTCATATTACTGTAATGTCGATTATTTCTTGTTCTACAGCATTTCATTTAAATCAGATTTCGCCAAACGAATACATTGAAATTATTTGCAGGAGTTTGGTTGATGTAGATAAAATTAAAATTCACTACAAAGGTGTAACCGCCTCACCTTCGGCAATTATGATTCAAGGATTTCCATCTGATGATACTTTGAATAATTTAAGAAACAGACTTCGCGAAAATTTTAAAAATTCTGGTTTACAACAGAGTATAGACAGTCGATATGAAATTTTCGCCGCGCATTCTACGATAATGCGTTTTCAGGAAAAACTTCATGATCCCAAAAAACTAATGGAAATAACAGAAAAATTCCGTGATTACGATTTTGGAGAATTTGATGTAAAAAATATCGAATTAGTATATAATGATTGGTATCAGCGTAAAAGTACTACGCGTATTTTGGGTGATTTTGGTTTGAGGTGATTTTTTCGCCGCGAATTCCACTAATTTGCACTAATTATTTATTTCAACTAACAAGCAACTCTTCAAAGTTCATTTGAACTTTCCAAAATGCCATAAAACTCCAGACGGATCATGCAAAAAACATTCGCTTCCCCAATCTAAATAACGAATCGGAGTTAATTTTACCCCGTCGTACCTTTCAGGAAGATTTAAAACTTGAAGCTCATTATAATAACGCTCAACATCATCAACTTCAATAAAAATCATACTATTATCAATCCAATCTTTGACGTAAGCATCTTGCAGGTAAAATGCAATTTCATTGGATTTAAAAACAGACATTTTTGTGTCTAAAACTGTTTCTTCAAATCCTAGATCACGATAAAAACTTCTTGAAACTTCAAAATTTTTAGAACCAATAAATGGTCGAATTGACTTTACGTTGTGATTCATTTTTTTTAGATTTTATACTTTATTAAAACCATTCAATTCCTTTATCTAGTCGATCAAAAAAATCAGTAAAGGAATTTCCAATTTCGATATGATATTTGGTATTTAAATCAATAAAAGGAGAAAGAATAATTTTTACAGAATTATTGTCTTCAAATTCAATTCCAATAAACTCACCGCTTCCATTAGTTCCGATAGCCAGTGTTTGCGGTAATCGCTCAAATATATGATACTCTAAATTTGCATCAATTATTTCTTCTAAACTCCAAAGTTTTATAAACTCAACTCCAATAAATTGATCTATTCCTAAATAATTCTCTATATAAAAAACATAATCTTCTGGAAGATCGAATTTTAAATGCGCCTGAATATCCTCAATTTGTATAGAAGATTTAGACTCCCTTTTAGAAAAATCATACTTTCTTAAAATCTCTTTCAAAACTTCCATTACTATAAATTTATGTCGTTATAATAAATTAAAAACCATTTATTCCCAATCAATTTAAATTGTCTTTCGACTTCAAAACCACTGTCTGGAATCCAAAATCTTTCTGTAACTAAAGTATCCGTTTGTACTAAAGAATGTTGATATTCTCCAATTTCAGTTTTTTCAGCTACAGGAACAGCTTGAAACTGCCAGTTTTTTCTATTCCAGTCGTATTGTTCAAAACCAGAAACATGTTTCCCTTCAATAGGAAAATCAACTCTTGAAACCTGAAACACGGAATCTGAATGAAACTTTTTATTGAATTCGTCGAAATTTTCTGCTGGTTCACTTTTTTCCAATTTCTTAACCGAAGAATCCGATTTTGATTTTTGCTGGATTTTATTGTCTTTACAACTTATAAAAATGACCGAAAGAACAAAAAAAACAACTCTATTGTATTTCATAAGAAATAAGTTTTAACTCTTCTTCAAAATACTTCCCAAACCACGTCCAATTTGTTCGATAGCCTCGATACCTTTTGCTAATGGAGATGCTGTAAAATCTTCGTAAGCGTCCATAGCGCTTTCTTTACGGTCGTCTTGCGGATAAACTAAAATTACGTTATTCTCGCCAAAAGACTTTTCAAACTTCTGAGGCAGTTTGTCAAAAATCGATTGGTAAGAAACAGAACCTTTTCGAGAAAGATTGAAAACTACTAAATCTGTTGATTTCATTTCATCAGAAATAGATTCAAAATCTTCCCAATCCGAAACATTTTTAAACCCTAATTTAGCATTCAACTTCAAATTATTAGCAATCTGCTGAATGGTTTCATGCGTTTTATATTCGGCATAAAGCACAATCGAAATACTTAATTCCTGCGATAAACGACAAATTTTTTGAAGCAGTAAATGAAAACCAACTCCTCTTTCTGAAAATGGCGGACAAACAAAAACTAATCTTTTTTCTTCGATAAAATTCTTTTGAAAACGGCAGATAAATAAACTTTTGTCAACGTTATTAATAATTGAATCGACGTTTTCTCCAAAGATTTTATCAATAAATCCCGTTTTTCTCGGCCATCCTACAATCACAATATCCGACATAATTTCTTTTGAAGTTCTCGCAATTCCACTTGCAGGATTGTGGTCGATTCTGGCAATTGTATTAATTTTTACTTCCGAGGCAGAAGCCTGAACTACAAACTTATCAACTGCTTTTCGGTACTTCAAAATATTCTTTTCGGCTTGACCGTTATTCGGAACAATCGTCAGCAGTGTAACGGGATTAGACGATTTTTTATCTTTAATCAATAAAGCAAAATCAAGCAAACTGGCTGCTGCAGAAGTTTTCGCCAGCGGAATCAAAATATGTTCGTCTAAAATTTGATCTCGTCCAGTATCTTCATGTGAAATTTCTTCTTCACAGATCGCAATTTTTTTAGCTGCTTTTTCAGTTGCAAATGAAGCTACGATACAAGTTATCAGAATTAAAATAATAGTTCCGTTAAGGATATTTTCGTCTAAGATTTTGGCTTTAAATCCAACTAAAATCACGGCTAGAGTTGCGGCCGCGTGCGCACTGCTCAATCCGAAAATAAGCTGTCTTTCGGTTTTAGTATATTTAAATACAAGCTGTGTAAAAAATGCTGCAATCCATTTTCCAAATATCGCAACAACACTTAAAGTTCCAGCAACAATTAAAGCAGTTGGTCCGCTAAGAATGACGCTTACATCAACCAGCATTCCAACAGAAATCAAGAAAAATGGTATAAACAAAGCGTTCCCAATAAACTCAATTCTATTCATCAAAGCAGAAGAATGCGGAATTAACGGATTTAGCGCCAAACCTGCGACGAATGCTCCGATAATAGGCTCTACTCCTGCTACTTCGGCTAAGAAAGCTGCAAAGAAAACAACAGAAAGTACAAATATATAATGGGCGTGTTTTTCACTTTCTAATTTTTTGAAAAACCATTTGGCAATTCTTGGAATAACCAAAAACATTATGGCAGAAAAAATCGCCAATGAAACCCCTAACTTAATCCAAAAAGCCTGATTAAGATTCCCTTGACTGCTTCCCATAATTACGGCAAGAATTATCAAAACCGCAGTATCAGTCAAAATTGTTCCGCCGACTGTAATAGCAACGGCTTGATTTTTAGCAATTCCCAGTTTACTCACAATTGGATACGCCACTAATGTGTGCGTCGCGAACATACTGGCAGTTAAAAAACTGGCATTGAAATCATATTTCAACAAATAAAAACAAACTGGAAAACCTATAGAGAGCGGAAATATAAAAGTAAAAAAACCGAATAATAAACTCTTATTTCGATTGGCTTTGAATTCATTCATATCCAATTCTAAACCCGCAATAAACATGATGTACAAAAGTCCGATTGTGGAAAATAAATCAACAGCAGAATTTTTGGCCAGAATGTTTAATCCGTGCGGCCCGATGATTACTCCCGAGATAATAAGTCCGATGATTCCGGGGATATTAATTTTTTTTAGTAAAATCGGCGAAAGCAGAATTATAAAAAGTATTAAAGAAAAAATTAACACGGGGTTGGTGAGCGGTAATTCGAATTCTTGTAATAGATGTTTGAAAAATTCTATCATATTGTAACTTTATCTTCTTGTGGCATTATAATTTGTAAAAAGACATTTTTCAGAATTAGAACAAAATCCCTGAAGTATTAATAATTGGAAAGAATCGCGCTGATTTTCACAGCTTGATTTACTACAAAAATACCTAAAAAACACGAACTTTCTACGAAAACTGCATATTACGGATTTAAATTTATTTCGTTGCTGAATTATTAAAATTTAATATTTATTTTAACAAATACGCAAGATTAACATTCAAAAATAAATCTTCATTGCATTATTCAATTATCTTTGTCTTAACAAAAATTGAACAATGGAAGAATGTATCTCTGTTTTTGATATGCTTAAAATTGGCGTTGGCCCTTCAAGCTCACACACTTTGGGTCCTTGGCGCGCTGCGGAACGCTTTCTGGAAGAACTGAAAGACGAAGCAATTTTAGAAGATATTACAAGGGTAAAAGTTGATTTATACGGTTCTCTTTCTTTAACTGGAAAAGGGCACGCAACAGATCTTGCCGTTATGCTCGGATTGAGCGGTCAGGATCCTGAATATATTCCAGTTGAGGATATTGCTGGAATTATCAAAAAGATCGAAACTACAAATGAAATCAATTTGGGAAACCAAAAAGTGATTCCGTTTTATTTTCTCCAAGACATTGTTTTCAACAAAGAATTCCTTCCTTTCCATGCCAACGGATTGAAATTTACGGCTTACAAAGCTGATAATTCGGAATATGAATCCACTTTTTATTCTATTGGCGGCGGTTTTGTGGTAAAAGAAGAACGCATAAATGCTAAACGAAAAGAGGTTATCAAATGTGCTTTTCCATATCCAATTCAGAAAGCTGCGGAATTATTAAATTATACAATTTCTGAAAACAAATCGATTTCTGAAATTGTGTATGAAAATGAAATTTCAATGCGTCCTGAAGCAGAAGTGCATTCTGAATTAATGCGTATTTGGAATACGATGTTAGAATGTATGTACATTGGCTGTCATTCTGAAGGAATTCTTCCAGGCGGACTTCATGTGCGCAGAAGAGCTTTTGACATGCATCAAAATCTTATCGGTTTATCTAATTATAATGATCCGCAAAGCTGGCTGGAAGAAATAAGAAAAACAGAAGTTAAATTTCGCCAGATCCTAAAATGGGTTAGCTGTTTTGCACTTGCCGTGAACGAAGTAAATGCGTCTTTAGGCCGTGTTGTTACTGCTCCAACCAATGGAAGTTCTGGTGTAATTCCTGCTGTTCTAATGTATTATATGGTTATTGAAAACCACAATGCAGGCGAAAAAGAAATCAAACAATTTTTATTAGTGGCCGGCGAAATTGGAAGTATTTTCAAAAAAGGTGCTACAATTTCAGCTGCAATGGGCGGATGTCAGGCAGAAATTGGCGTTTCTTCTTCGATGGCTGCGGCGGCGCTTTGCGAACTAATGGGCGGTACTCCTGCTCAGGTTTTAATGGCTGCAGAAATTGCGATGGAACATCATCTTGGCTTGACTTGTGATCCAATTGGCGGTCTGGTTCAGATTCCTTGTATAGAAAGAAATACAATGGGTGCTATAAAGGCTATAAATGCGGCTGAATTAGCCTTAGAAACTGATTCTAAAAATGCTAAAGTACCATTGGATAAAGTAATTAATACCATGTGGGAAACAGCAAAAGACATGAATTCCAAATACAAAGAAACCTCAGAAGGCGGACTTGCAATTGCTGTTAATATGGCTGATTGTTAAAAATATTTATTTGCCACGAATTACACGAATTCATTTTTTATTCACTTCGTGAAAAATTCGTGTAAATTCGTGTAATTTGTGGCAAAACCAAAATCTACTTTCATGAAAAAACTTTACTTTTTACTTTTTTTCTGTTCGCTTTTACTGCATTCCCAAGAACGTTATTTTCTAAATTCTGATACAAGATTATACACTTCTCCAAAGTCATCGGCTGACTTTTTAGGTTATTTTAAATACGGTGCGGAAGTTCGTTTATTGGGTGAAAGTCAAAATGGATGGCAAAAAGTACAAGCCGATAATTTTAATGAAGGATTTATTGAAGAGAAATTTTTAGCAACAAGACTGAATGCTAAAGATGTAAAAACTAAAGATCCTCAAAACCCAATTCTTGAAGGCGGCGATGCTTATTACGGCAGCAATCACCTTTTTGTTTTAGCAGCTGGACTCAAAGCAAGGGCATTACCAGATAAAAATTCAAAAATTAGAGAAATTCTTTTTACCGGCGATCCTGCTGCGGTAAATTATCTTCCTGTAAATCCAGACGAATGGGTAAATATTAACGGTAGTTTTTCTGAAGAATATGCCAAATTTACACTGAGAAAATTTCTCGGTTCAAGACCTAATTTTAATGCTTTAATAAAAGACTTTGATAAATTAGATATTAATGCGATTGCCGAGCGTAAAACATTGAGCGAAAGAATTGTAGAATTGGCTTGGAACAGCGATTATTCCAGCTTAGTTCCAGCGTATCAAAGATATTATGAAGTGGTTAAGCAGATAAATGATCCTAAATTAATAGCTGAAACAGAATTGAATATGGCTTTAGCCAAAGCCTTATCCAAACATAAACAGCCTGAAGAAATTATTGCTTTTATCCAGAAATCTCAATATTCGTTAAAAGGATTTAAAACAAAATCTGTTTATATATCGCAGGCTGATCTGGTTAAAACATTTGGAAATCCGCCCAAGAAAACTCGTATTTCAGACGAATGCGGTCTTTACTTAAGTGACTTGTTTTATTATTATCCAGATTTGGAAGTTTCTGTAGATGAGAAACAAAACAAAGCTGAAATTATTAAAGTTTTCATCAACGAAAACAACAAATTCATACTAAATCAAAATGCAGTTTTAGATCATACGCTGTCTGAAAAAGCTTTCATTGAAAAATATGGAACTTATATTGAAGCTTCGTTAAAATCACCGCACATATACTCTATCATAATGGAAGACAGTCAATTTAGATTAGAATTTAAAAACGGAAAGCTATTTTCTGTCGAAATATTCTATTATTGCTGATTCTCAGTTTACAATTATTCAATACTTTTACAATATCAAAAAAAAATAAAATGTCAGTAGCAAAAAAAGATTATAAAAGAATCACAACAAAGTCATTAATTGAAATGAAAAGCAACGGAGAAAAGATCTCTATGCTTACTGCGTATGATTATACAATGGCGAAAATTGTTGACACTGCAGGTGTTGATGTAATTTTAGTTGGTGATTCGGCATCAAATGTTATGGCTGGTCACGAAACGACACTGCCAATTACGCTAGATCAAATGATCTATCATGCTTCGTCTGTAGTTCGTGCTGTCGAAAGAGCTTTAGTGGTAGTCGATTTACCTTTTGGAAGTTACCAATCCGATCCTAAAGAAGCTTTACGTTCTTCAATCAGAATCATGAAAGAAAGCGGTGGACATGCAGTTAAACTAGAAGGCGGTAAAGAAATTAAAGAATCTATTAAAAAAATATTACATGCTGGAATTCCTGTTATGGGACATTTAGGCTTAACTCCTCAATCGATCTACAAATTTGGAACTTACAGCGTTCGCGCCAAAGAGGAAGAGGAGGCAGAAAAGCTGATTGAAGATGCTCAAATGCTTGAAAAAGTGGGATGTTTTGCAGTTGTCCTTGAAAAAATCCCTGCTGATCTTGCTAAAAAAGTAGCAGACAGCATTTCGATTCCTGTTATCGGAATTGGTGCCGGCGGCGGTGTTGACGGTCAGGTTTTGGTTATCCATGATATGTTAGGAATGAATAATGAATTTAGTCCGCGTTTTTTACGTCGTTACTTAAATCTTTACGAGCAAATGACACAAGCAATTGGTCAATATGCTGCTGATGTTAAGTCTAGTGATTTTCCTAATGCTAGTGAACAGTACTAAAATTAGACTAGCTTAGATTTTTAGACTGACTTAGACTTCTTAGAACTTTGTCTTACTTTTATTCATTTGACCAAGTCTTAAGAAGTCTCATTCTAACAATCTAAAGTGTTTACCAAAATCTATCAACTATTTAAAAATGCATCAATTTAAAGAGCTTTTGATTTGGAAAAAAAGCAGGTTATTTTGTTCTAAAATTTATTCTATTACAGCCACATTTCCCAATGAAGAAAAGTTTGGAATAATTAATCAATTGAGAAGAGCATCTGTATCAATTCCTTCAAATATTGCAGAAGGTTCTTCGAGAAATTCTAACAAAGATTTTGCTAGATTTTTAGAAATCGCAATTGGTTCTGCTTATGAAGTAGAAACACAACTTCTAATTTCTTCTGATTTAGGATTTATAAATGAAGAAAGTACAACCGAATTAATAAATTTACTTGAAGAAATAACAAAAATGACATCAAGATTTAGAGCAACTTTGCTGTAAAACTTATCAAAAAAAATCCAGTCTAAGAAGTCTAAAATCTAAAAATCTAAGCTAGTCTAAAAATGAAAATTCTTTCTAACAAAAACAATCTCCAAATTCTACACGAAGACAATCACATAATTGTGGTTAACAAACGTGTTGGCGATATTGTACAAGGAGATAAAACAGGAGACAAACCATTGTCTGATATTGTAAAAGAATACATTAAAGAAAAATACAATAAACCTGGAGATGTTTTTTTAGGAGTGATTCATCGTTTGGATCGACCTACAACTGGTATTGTTGTTTTTGCCCGAACGAGTAAAGCATTGACACGCATGAACGAATTGTTCAGCAATCGTGAAACGAAAAAGACATATTGGGCGGTTGTGAAAAACAAACCAAAAGAAGCATCTGCCAAATTGGTTCATTATTTAAAACGAAACGAGAAAAACAATACTTCAAAAGCACATTTAAAAGAAGTTCCCGATAGCAAGCTGGCTAGTTTAGATTACACTATCATTAAAGAATTACAGAATTATACGGCACTGGAAATCAATTTGCACACTGGTCGTCATCATCAAATTCGCGCACAATTAACTGCGATTGGTTCCCCTATTAAAGGTGATTTAAAATATGGCGCAGACAGAAGTAATCCTGACGGCGGCATTCATCTCCATGCTAGAAAACTCACTTTTGTGCATCCAGTTTCTAAAGAAAATGTCACTATTGTTGCTCCCACTCCAGAGGATCCAATCTGGAATGCTGTATGATTTTTATGATTTAATTCTTATTTTTTTAATTTTTATCGATTAACTTGCATAGAGTAAAAAACAAGCTAATCGTAAAATGGATTATAAAAGTGACATCGGGTATAGAAAAGAAACGCTGAAAAAGTTATTGTATAACATTCAGAAAAGCGAAGATTTAATTATAAAAGCTTTGTATGATGACTTTAAAAAACCAGAGTTTGAGGCTGTTGTTACAGAGACAAGTTATGTTATTTCGGAACTTAAAGATGTTATTAAAAACATTCATAAATGGGCTAAACCTAAGCGCGTTTTTCCTTCTCTTTTAAACTTTCCTTCTACTGATAAAATTTATAAAGAACCTTATGGAAACGTTTTAATAATTGCTCCTTGGAATTACCCTTTTCAATTAGCCTTATGCCCTCTAATTGCCGCTGTAGCTGCCGGAAATAGAGTTACTTTAAAACCATCAGAACTTACTCCGCATACTTCTGCTGTGATTGCGAGAATTATTGAGAAAACATTTCACATCAATCACGTCGAAGTTTTCGAAGGCGGTGTTGAAGTTTCTAATCAATTATTAGCGCAGCGCTGGGATTACATTTTTTTTACCGGAAGTGTTGCTGTTGGAAAAATCGTTGCAAAAGCTGCAGCCGAAAATTTAACTCCAGTAACATTGGAACTAGGCGGAAAAAACCCATGTATTGTCGACGAAACTGCTGATCTAAAACTAGCGGCTAAACGAATTGTCTGGGGAAAATTTATCAACGCCGGACAAACCTGCATTGCTCCAGATTATATCATGGTGCAGAAAAACATGAAAGTCAATTTTATTACCTACTTAATGGAAGAAATCATTAAAGCGTACGGAAAAAAAATTGACAAATCGCCAGATTTTGCGCGCATTATCAACATCAAAAACTGGTATCGTCTAACCAATATGATCCAGAACGAAAATGTATTGTTTGGAGGTGAAAGTGATGCAAATCAACTTTATATCGCTCCAACTTTACTTGAAGAACCAGATTTGGATAGTCCTGTTATGAAAGAAGAAATCTTTGGCCCTATTTTACCAATTCTTACATATGAAAACGAAAATGACATTGAAAAGGTCGTCAGCCGTTATGAGAAACCTCTTTCATTTTATATTTTTAGTGAAAATAATTCATTTACTAAAAAATTAATTAAAAAATACTCTTTTGGAGGCGGATGCATTAATGATACAGTCGTTCATTTTTCTAATAAAAGACTTCCTTTTGGTGGTGTTGGACACAGCGGAATCGGCGCATATCACGGCCAGCTTAGCTTCGACACATTTTCGCATCACAAAGCCATGGTTAAAAAAGGAAACTGGCTTGATTTACCTATGCGCTACGCACCCTACAAAGAAAAATTAGCTTCAATTAAAAGGATTTTAGACTGGCTTTAAATTAGTTAAAACCTTTCGGAATGTTTTATAGATTTTTATACGGAATTGATTAAAAATATTATATTTACGTCAAGATACTTATCAAATATTACAAGTCTATAAAACAATTTTACACCAAATGAAATCTACACTTGCCCAAATTGAGGACATTAAAAAAAATGGCTATTCCCTTGATTTTGCTACAGTTTTTAATCACGCCTTCGAAAACTATAAAAAAATTGCGCTTTATTCTGGTCTTATCATCTTAGTTTTTTCAATTATAGCTGCGATGGTATTTATGGGAGTAATAATTGCTTATTTTGGAGTGGGAAGTATGACGAAAGATTTTTTTGAAAATCTAGAAAACCAAAAACTTACGGCATTAGAACTTGTAATTCAAACTGTTACCGTGTCTGCATTAGCAGGAATTACGGCACCTTTTGGTGCAGGTTTTCTAAAAATGGCAGATTGTGCAGATAAAGATATCGAGTTTAATGTTTCTACTATTTTCAGCTATTATAAAGGTCCGTATTTTGGACAAATTTTTGTAGCAGCGTTTATTCCAGCTCTTGTAGGAACCGCTCTTTCGAATTTTATTGACAGCTTCGACGTTTTGTATGTTGGAAATGTTATTTCTTTTATGGTCTCTTTCTTTATGTATTTATCAATTCCCTTAATTGTTTTCGGAAATTTGAGTGCATTAGATGCCATAAAATCAAGCATTACTCTTGTTACTAAAAATCCGCTTAACATATTTGCATTTTTCATCATAGGTTTTATTGGTTCGCTGATTGGTATTTTCGCGTGCTGCGTGGGAATTATCTTTACGGTCGTATTTAATAGCTCGATGATTTATGCTACTTATTTTGCCATTTTTGGAATACAAGAAGAAGAGGATTCAATTGATTCAATTGGAAAATCTAATTTAGATTAAAATAGAAATTCTTATTTGTAAAGAACTTAACCACTTCTTTTAAGAATTCTCAAAAGGCTGTTTACTAAACCAATACATCCAAATTCTATGGCGGCTGACTATAGTTTTTTTAATTCGGTTATTTCAGGAATTGCCAGCATTGGTAATACCTTAAAATCAATTATGACAGGATGGTACGTAGTAAACTATGATATTATTTTTTACAATAATCCTAAACTCATTTTATTAGGATTATCACTCTTCGCATTTCTTTCGCTGTTAGTATACCAGTTTTTTAGGATCAAAGCTAAAATTGGATATTTCATCGAAAAAAAGAAAGAACAGGATACGATTAGTAAAGAATATCAGCTCTATATTCTATTTTTTGGTATTGCAGTAATTGTAATTGAAATCATCAACGAAATTTTTAAGATTAGACCCAAAAGTCTACTTATAGTAAATGTTTCAGTTGGTGTTGGTGTACTTATCATATACGCAATTACAGACAAAATTAAATGGCTGAGAGATCAAATTCAGCAGATCTTTATTTTCTCTTTTTTCATTTACATCGCATACGTAGGATTCAACATCGTAACTCTTGATAATGATGTTGTTCCTATTATCGTTTTCCTCATCTCTTTTTTCTTTTCGTACAGTATCCTTAAACCGATCAAAATTTATTGGCTCTTTGTTGGTTTAACTTTTACTTTTTTAATTACGACGATTATATTTCAATTAATTCCAATAAAATCTTCTATTTTACTGCTTAATTTCTGTATTCTAATTTTCATTATTAATCAAGTAAAATATGCTGTTTTATTAAACAATCGTGACAATTTTAGATTTGCCAGCGAAATTGTTCATAAAGGAAATTCTCTAACAATTGCCTATAACCAAAAAGGCGAAATCTTATTTTGCAGCGAAACCGTAACTGCTATTTTAGGTTATGAACCCGAAGATGTAATGGGATTAAAGTTTTGGGAGTTGACACAAGATTCAGAATTCATAGAAAAATCAAATCCCGTTAAAAATCATGAAGACAAACTTTACATTAGAAAACTAAAAAGTGAAAATGGCGAGTTTAAATATATTCAATGGAAAGATAAAAAATTCTCTGACGATTTAATTATCAGTATTGGGCAGGATGTTACAGAGCAGATTATTGTTCAAGATCAATATAAAAACCTAATTCAGACAGCAACTGATATTATTTTTGAAATTGATGCCGAAGGACATTTTACTTTTTTAAATGAATTTGGTTTCTCTATTCTGGGATATCCTGAAAATGAAATTATCTCGAAACATTATTCTAATTTCATTCACGAAAATTATATTAAAAGTGCGGTTGACTTTTACGAAAATTTAGTGCTTAATGAAAACAATTATCCGATAATTGAAATCCCGATTTTAACGAAAAATGGAGAAGAAATATGGATTTCACAAAAAATTATTGTTCGCAGAAATGACTTCGGATTAACAACAGGATTCTCTGGAATTGCAAGAGATATTACAGAGAAAAAGAATATAGAAAACGAGAAAAAAAGACGTCTCAAAAAAATTGAAGCCTATAATAATTCGACCAAAAAATTATCAACGACTGATTTCAGTAAATACGACAAACTAAATACTGTAATTGATTTAATTCTGCAAGAGGCTGCAACAATAAGCAATGCTAATCGTGTGAGCTTCTGGAAATATCATAAAGATCTAATTATTTGTAAAAATCTTTTCAGTCTTGACAATCAAAATCTAACTGACAAAAACATTTTAAATAAAGAATCGTATCCAATTTATTTTGAAACTTTAAATAATAAAGCGATTATAAACGCACCGGATGTATTTAATAAATTAGAAACATCTGAATTTCAAAAATTATATTTTACAAAGAATAACATCAAATCAATGCTTGATGTGCCTATTTTTTTAACGGGACAATTGGCAGGTGTGGTTTGTTTTGAAAGCACCGAAAAAAAACGCGAATGGGACAACGAAGACATCAATTATGCAAGAACAATATCTGATGTCATTTCGCTGGCTATTTCGTCTCAGATGCGCTTAGAAGCAGAAAGAAGATTAGAATTCAAAAGCCATCTTTTATCTGCCCTTTCCTTATGCACCGAGAAATTTCTGCTGAGTAAAACCACACAGCAAATGTTTCAAGAAACGTATGATATTATTGGTAAAGCTGCCAAAGTGGATCATATGTACTATTATGAAAAAGATCCAATTTACAACACTGTCAGCCAAAAATACAAATGGTCCCGCGAAGGAATCGAGCATCAAATTACACCTTTGCGTCACATGACCGAAGAAAATTTAAAGGAAATTTACGAAGCAGCCGCACAGAAAAAAATTCTAAACACACTCACCAGAAAACTTGACGAAGGATTTTTCAAAACCCTTTTGATTAATAATGAAATCAAATCTATTTTAATATTGCCTCTTTATATTAACGATATATTTACTGGCTTTATAGGTTTTGACGATTGTACGAAAGAAAAGAAATGGTCTGATGAAGAAATTTACATCTTTCAGGTTTTAGCAAATAACATTTCTTCTGCATTGGAGAGAAATCGAAATGAAACTAAAATTCTTGAAAGCGAAGAAAAATTCAAATTAATAGCAAACAATATTCCTGGCACAGTTTATCTATCCAAATTTGATGCTTTCTCAACTAAAATATTTCTTAATGATGAAGTTTTAAATTTAACTGGATATTCTAAATCAGAATTTATAGAAAACAATTTATCGTTTCTTTCTTTAATTCATCATGATGATAAAGAAGAAGTGATAAACAGCCAAATCGACAATCTGCAAAAGGGAATGCCTCTGCATAATGTATATCGCATTAAACGTAAAACTGGAGAATATATTTGGATTGAAGAATTTGGAGACGTAATTAAAAGAGATGACGAAATTGAGTTTGTCGGCGGTATTTATTTTGATATCACCAATAAAAAAGAAATCGAAGACGCTATAAAAGCCAAGCAATTAGCCGAAGCAGCCAATAAATCGAAGTCGGATTTTCTGGCCAATATGTCGCACGAAATTAGAACTCCTCTTAACGGAATTATAGGTTTTACACATTTACTAATGAAAACTGATCTTGAAGAAATTCAGGAAAAATACATGACAACTATCAATCAATCGGCACATTCGCTGCTTGAAATTATAAATGACATTTTGGATTTCTCTAAAATTGAAGCTGGAAAATTAGAACTCTTTATTGACCTTTATGATATCAAAAAAGTTCTGGGCCAAGTTTTCGATTTAATTGTTTACGAATCCAATCAGAAAAATTTGGAACTCGAATTAAATATCGATCCTGATGTTCCCAAATACATCTGGACAGATATTGTGAGAATAAAGCAGATTTTGATCAATCTTCTGTCAAATGCAGTAAAATTCACGACTGAAGGTTCAATAAAATTAAATGTGTCAGTTTTAGAAAAAAAGAAAAACAATAATTGTGTGATTCGCTTTTCGGTAATCGATACCGGAATTGGTATTCTTGAAAAGAATCAGAAGAAAATTTTCAAAGCTTTTTCGCAGGAGGATAGTTCTACAACGAGAAAATTTGGAGGAACAGGATTAGGCTTAACCATTTCAAACCAATTACTTGCATTAATGGAAAGCCGTTTACAGCTTGAAAGTAAAATTAACGAAGGAAGCAATTTTTACTTTGATTTAAACCTAAAAACAAGCAATCAAAGTATTAGTGACCGATACAATGCTGAACTGAAAAGTCTCAATATCGAATTGGATCCTGAAGAAATCGAACGGAACGATAATGAAATTACATTTCTAATTGTTGAAGACAACAAAGTAAACATGCTTCTACTTAAAACAATTATTAAAAATCTCTACAACAATGCTTACATCCATGAATGCGAAAATGGATATGAAGCGATACAGCAATTTGAAAAAATAAATCCAACAATCGTTTTTATGGATATTCAGATGCCAATTATGAACGGTTATGAAACTGCAAGAGCCATTAGAAACACCAAAAAAGGCCGTGATATTCCGATAATTGCGGTTACAGCTGGTGCAGAAAAAGACGAAAGAAACAAATGCCTTTCTGCTGGAATGGATGACTACATTTCAAAACCAATCATGAAAGGAAGTGTCGAAGAGACATTAATCAAATGGCTTACCTAATTTTAAATGTATCAAAAAATAAGCATATTATTTCTCTACATTTTTTAAACATTAATCTTTCGAATGTGAAATTTATCATAAAAAATATATAAATTCGTACAATCAATTTGATAATAAGTTTAAAAAGAATTCAATATGAAATGGCTCGGTAGAAGACAAAGTGATAATGTAGAAGACAGAAGAGGTTTATCTGGCGGAAAAGTAATCGCTGGAGGTGGTGTTATTGGTATTATAGTTTTACTACTTAATGTATTTGGAGGAGAAACCGGCCAGCAGATAGCACCAATCCTAGAACAAATGCAAGGCGGGCAATCACAAACTGAAACTGCAGTTCCCTTAAGCAAAGAAGATGAAGAAATGGGGAATTTTGTAAAAGTTGTTTTAGCTGATAACGAAGACATCTGGAGCAAAATTTTTGCCGAAAACGGAATGACATATGAAAAACCAAAATTAGTACTTTTTAGAGGCTCTGTACAAACAGCATGCGGCGGTGCATCATCTGCTTCTGGTCCGTTTTATTGTCCTGGCGACCGTAAAGTCTATATGGATTTAGCTTTTTTTGAAGAATTAAAAAACAAATTTGGTGCTAAAGGCGGAGATTTCGCCATTGCTTATGTAATTGCACACGAAATAGGTCATCATATCCAAACCTTATTAGGAACATCTGCAAAAATGCGTCAGGAACAGGAAGGAAAAAGCGACGCACAAGCCAATAAATTATCTGTTGCGTTAGAATTGCAAGCAGATTTTTACGCTGGGGTTTGGGCACATTATAATCAGGAAAATTTAGATACGGGCGATATTGACGAAGCATTAAGTGCTGCAAATGCAGTTGGTGACGATGCAATTCAAAGTAAAATGCAGGGCCAAATTGTTCCAGATTCTTTCACACACGGAACATCTGAACAAAGAATGTATTGGTTTAAAAAAGGTTTTAAAACCGGTGATATTAAACAAGGAACTACATTTGAAGAAATTCGATAATACATAAACCAAATATATTAACCACCAGAAAGCACAACCTAAAAGTTGTGCTTTTTTTTTATCGAACACAATAAATTCCATAGGAATGTCTCGTCGGTAGAATTAACAAGAAGAACAATGGTATTTTTTTAATCGCTCACAAATACATTCCATAGGAATGTTTCATCGGTAGAAAAACAATAGTATGTTTTAATCGATCACATACATTCCATAGGAATGTCTCATTGGTAGAATCAAATTTAGATAATCGGTTATACGCTCCATAGGAGCGTTTGATGGGAAGAAGATGTATTATTTTTCGATAAATCAAGTGTCCTTACAGGACACAATGAAAAAACAACACCATTTTTTTTCTACCGATGAAATATTCCTACGGAATATAAAATTGGTTTCGGAATTTTGGCGTTTGGAATTTGAAATTTGGAATTTGAAATTTGGAATTTGAAATTTGGAATTTGGAATTTTGAATTTTGGAATTTTGAATTTTGGAATTTGAATTTTGAATTTTGAATTTTGGAATTTCAAAAAACTGAAATTTCAAAAAATTGGAATTTTACTTTTTTTGTTTTAGGCAGAAAA
Organism: Flavobacterium sp. Root935; assembly: GCF_001429295.1. Lineage (GTDB taxonomy): Bacteria > Bacteroidota > Bacteroidia > Flavobacteriales > Flavobacteriaceae > Flavobacterium. The sequence continues at coordinate 948,030 of NZ_LMJL01000008.1, forward strand.
CAAAAAAAGCCTTGAATTTCTTCAAGGCTTTGAATCTGGGTGGCTGACCGGGTTCGAACCGGCGACCCGCGGCACCACAAACCGCTACTCTAACCAGCTGAGCTACAACCACCATTTTTGCTTAGCGAGTGCAAATATATAACAAAGGTTTACTTCTACAAAGAAAAAAATGAAAAATTTACAACAAATTTTCTAAGCTATTGACTGCCAAACATCTTTCAACAGTAAAACCTTCGGCAAAATCTTTTCCAACTAATCTTCCTAAGTCCTGAGCGCGGTAATTTAAACTTTCAAAGAAGTTTTTACTGGTAATTGGCGTAGCGGGTTCTTTCGAATTCGGATCGTAAAATTGTGTTTTATATGCCGAGATCGCTTCTACTTTTTTATTCTCAAAACCTGTAATGTCTACTACGAAGTCAGGAGTGATATTTTTCCACTGAATGTAGTGATATACCACTTTAGGTCTCCAAGCTTCTTGTTTCTCGCCATCAATTGACGTTTCAATTTTCATCAAACCTGATAAAAAGCAAGAATCAGAAACCAACTTACTTCCTTTTCCGTGATCAATATGGCGGTCATCGATTGCATTACACAATACAATTTCGGGTTTATACTTACGAATCATTTTAATGACTTCTAATTGGTGTTTTTCATCATTCACAAAAAAACCATCACGCATTGCTAAATTTTCACGCACAGCGACACCTAAAATCTTTGCGGCATCTTTTGCTTCCTGATCTCTAATTTCTGCAGTTCCACGGGTTCCTAATTCGCCGCGTGTTAAATCTACAATACCCACTTTTTTTCCAAGTGATACTTCTTTTAAAATTGTTCCCGCACATCCCAATTCTACATCATCTGGATGCGCACCAAAGGCTAATATGTCTAATTTCATTTGTTTTTTTGTTTGTTTTGTTTCAAGTTTCAGGTTTCAGGTTACGTACAGAACGTGAAACTTGAAACTTGAAACCTGAAACTATTTTTTCAATACTCTCTTCATCGTCATCGATTTGTTGACGCTTTCCTCCCATTCTTTTTCTGGAATACTTTCTTTGGTAATACCGCATCCCATATACAAAATGGCTTTGTTTTCCTGAATCTGCATGCTTCGTAAATTTACAAATAAATCAGAACTTGCATTATTTCCAGCAAAACTGCTGTTTAATTCTCCTAAAAAACCTGTGTAGAAAGTTCTATCATAGTTTTCATTTTCAATAATAAACGCTTTTGCTTTTTTCTTTGGCAGACCACAAACGGCAGGCGTTGGATGCAATGTATCAATAACCTCCTCTAAAGTGGAGTTATCATTTAAAACTCCTGAAATATCGGTTTTTATATGCCAGATCGATCCTGCTTTAAGACTGTAAGGTTCAGAAACTACAACCGAAGCCGCAAATTCGCGAAGTCTTTTTACAATAAAATCGGTTACATACTGCTGTTCGTCTTTTTCTTTCTGCTGCCAGACAATTTCAGTTTCCAAATTATCTTTCTGCGTTCCAGCCAGAGCCATGGTTTCAAAAACATTCCCATTTGCTTTTAAAAGCTTTTCAGGTGTTGCTCCCATCCAAAGTCCAATTTTTGGATGAAAAAAGCAATAACAAAAAGTCGCTGGATACAATTGAACCAAATGCTGAAAGGTTTCAACAAAATCAAATTCCGTTAACGGAACTTCTTCGCTTCTTGATAAAACTACTTTTTTAAATTCTCCGTTTTTAATGGCATTGATTCCCTGGGCAACCAAATATTCATATTGAAACTTCGCTTCAGGATCAAAATTTAAATCGTCAATTTTAATGGGCTCAAATGCTGTAACTTCTTTTTCGGAAGTAATAATTTCCGATTCGTTTTCTGGAATTAAAATCAATTGCTTTTCATCAAAAGAAGCAAAAACAAATCCTTTTTCGCTGTAATCCGAAACGGTGTGCAAAGTATTATTTTGCTGTAAAATCCCAATAAGATCAGTAGTATTGGGTTTAGAATAAAGTACAAATGGTAAATTTTGCTCTTTATGATTTTTAATTTTTAAGAAAAATGGATTCATAATTTATTCACTTTTCTTTCTATCCAAAACCATATTCGTCAATTTGCAAAGCGAAATCAAATTTCCAGCTTCATCTGTAATTTTAATTTCCCACAAATGAACCGTTCTTCCTTTGTGAATAATTCTGGCTGTACCAAAAACATAACCTTCACGAATACTTTTTAGGTGATTTGCCGAAATTTCGATACCTCTTACCTCCTGCTCTTTCGGATTAATAAAAAAGAAAGAAGCCGCACTTCCTACACTTTCTGCTAAAGCTACAGATGCTCCGCCGTGCAGCAATCCCATTGGCTGGTGAACACTTGGATTTACAGGCATTTTTGCAGTTAAAAAATCTTCTCCGGCGTCGATATATTCAATTTTCAGCGTTTCCATCAATGTGTTTTTAGAAAACTCATTGCATCGCGCTAAAATCTGCTCTTTTGTATGATTCATTAAAATAAACTTTAAAAACGTAAAATTAAAGAAAGATAAGACACAAATCGAAAAATCGGATTCTAAATTGAAAATCATTTATGAACTTGTCAGTTTTTTGCTATTTTTACAAAAACTATCAATATACATCTGAGGCTGAAATGCAATGTTTTTTTTGCCACAGATTTCACAGATTTAAAGGATTTTAAAAATATAGCCACTAATTGCACGAATTTCCGCGAATTAAATTTGTGAAAATTCGAGAAATTCGTGGCGAAAAAAAATTCTTTAATCTGGCAAAAAAAAACATAGAAATGCGTCAATACTTTACAATCTTAATTCTGGGTTTAATTCTAGCTTTCAGTTCCTGTCGAACTGATTTTGATACTGTTGCCAGCACTGGAGATTTAAAGTTTTCAAAAGACACTGTTTATTTAGATACTGTTTTTAAAAATATTGGTTCGAGTACTTACCAGCTGAAAGTTTACAACCGAAGTAAAAACGACATTTCGATTCCAATTGTTCAATTCAAAAAAGGTTTAAGCTCTAAATACCGCATGACCGTTGACGGAATGACCGGCACTAACGGCAAGATTTTTAAAGATGTTACGCTTTTAGCGAAAGACAGTTTGTATATTTTTATAGAAACAACGGCCGATATTACAGACACCAACCCGACTGATTTTTTATATACTGATGAAATCCAGTTCGACAGCGGGGCTAATCTTCAGGAAGTAGCTTTAGTTACTTTGATCCAAGATGCTGTTTTCTTATATCCAAACCAAAATCCTGATGGAACAAAAGAAAAAATACAAATTGATGGCAAAGATGTTGATGGATTTTATCTGAGTGAAAATGATGCTGTAAACGGAAACGAATTGATTTTTACCAAACAAAAACCCTACGTAATTTACGGATATGCAGGAGTTCCAGAGAACAAGACCGTAACTTTTGAAGCTGGCGCAAGAATCCATTTTCATGCTAATTCTGGTTTATATGTTGGTAACAATGCTTCATTACAGATTAACGGAACAGCCTCAAAAACGGATCAATTAGAAAATGAAGTTATTTTTGAAGGAGATCGCTTAGAATCTTTATATTCTGATATTCCTGGACAGTGGAAATCGGTTATATTTTCTAACGGAAGTTCTAATCATTCGATCAATCATTTGACTTTAAAAAATGCAGTTACTGGATTAGACTTTAAAAATCCATCTAATACGGTTGAAATTAAAAATACGCAGATTTACAATTGTGTTGAATACGGAATTTTAGCTGAAAACACTCATATTATTGGCGAAAACATCGTAATCAATTATGCTGGTATAGCAAGTTTATCTTGCGTTTACGGCGGCAATTATAATTTCACACATTGTACTTTTAATAACAATTGGTCAAACCCTTCGCATTTCGCAGTTACTTTAAGCAATAGTTTAACTGGCAAAACTCCTGAAGCAAATGCGTTGACAAATGCAACTTTTAACAACTGCATTATTTACGGTTCTAATTTTAACGAATTGAATTTGAGTAAAAATACAAGCGCTGCTTTTGTCTATCAGCTCAATAATTGTTTATTGAAATTCGGAAATACCACAAATCCTGATTATCAATTTAAAACCGATACAGAACATTATAACAACATTATTCTAAATGAAAATCCGAAGTTTTATAATGCTGCTCAGAATAAATTCAATATTGATAAAACTTCTGCCGCTTTCGCGAAAGGGAATCCGGCATATATAATTCCGCTAGATATTTTAGGAATTACGAGAACTTCTCCACCAGATTTAGGTGCTTATCAGAGTCAAGATTTTCCGAAGTAACATTTTTAAACCATATAAGTTATATAAGAAATTTAAGCTTTTTCTATTAAAGTATATCACAAATACTTTTAAATGAACTTACATAACTTATATGATTAAAAAACAAATCGTAAGAAAATGTATCTAAAATTAAAGATCGCTTAACGTATCGCATTCATAAAAGTAGTAGATTTGTTACAATACATTTTTAAACTTCTAAAAATCAGATTTTTAAAATGAATTTATTAACCCAAATCTTAACTATTAATTTATGAAAAAAAACTACTTTTTATTCTTATTGATGTTTACCGCTGTTGGTTTTGCTCAAATTCCATCCGGCTACTACAACACGGCAACTGGCACAGGTTATACCTTAAAAACTCAATTGTACAACATTATCAAAGGACATACTGATAACGGTTATGCAGGTTTATACACAACCTACCAAACATCTGACGTTGACAATTTTTACGAAAACGACGGAACAGTTTTAGACATGTATTCTGAAAATCCATCAGGAACAGATCCTTACAACTACAGTACTGGAAGCACGCAAAGATGCGGCAGCTATTCTGTAGAAGGCGATTGTTATAACAGAGAACACATTATTCCGCAATCTGTTTTTAATGAGCAGTCTCCAATGGTTGCCGATGCACATTTTATTACACCAACAGATGGAAAAGTAAACGGAATGCGTTCTAATTACCCACACGGCACTGTAAGTTCTGCTACATATACTTCTCAAAACGGAAGTAAATTGGGATCAAGTTCAGTATCTGGATATTCTGGAACTGTATTTGAACCTATCAATGCTTTTAAAGGTGATATTGCGAGAATGTATTTTTATTTTGCAACCCGTTATGAAAATACAGTTGCAGGTTATTCATATGCTATGTTTGATGGTTCAAGCAATAAAGTTTTTACAACTGCTTTTCTAAATACTTTATTAGCCTGGCATGCTCAAGATCCTGTTAGTGCAAGAGAAATTGCTAGAAATAATGCTATTTATGCACGTCAAGGCAATAGAAATCCATACATAGACCATCCAGAATATGTAAATCAAATTTGGGGCGGAACATCTTCTACAGATACTCAAGCGCCAACTGCACCTGCTAGTTTGGCTTCAACATCAAAAACTGCAACTTCAATTACACTTGCTTGGAATACCTCTTCAGATAATGTTGGAGTTAGAGGTTATGATGTTTACGCCAACAGTGCTTTAAAAACAACTGTTACTGGGTTAACAGCAACAATTACTGGATTAACAGCTTCTACCACTTATTCTATTTATGTAAAAGCAAAAGATGCAGCTGGAAACACTTCTGCTTCAAGCAATACAATTTCAGTTACAACCAACAGCAGCGGAACTGGAACAGCAACCGACTTACTTTTCTCTGAATACATTGAAGGTTCTGGAAACAATAAAGCGTTGGAAATTGCCAATAATACAGGAAGTTCGGTTAGTTTAGCTGCTTATACGATCAAAAAACAAACTAATGGTGCTGGTTCTTGGAGCACAGGTTTGGCTTTAACGGGAACATTAACAACTGGAAGTAAATTTGTAATTGTAAACAGTTCCATTTCTTCAAGCTGTTTTTCTACAAGTTCAGCCAATATTTCGACAACGGCAACTGAATTGACTTTTAACGGAAATGACGCTGTAGGTTTATTCAAAAACGGAGTACTAATTGATATCATTGGAACTTTTAATGGCGGAACAGCTAATTTTGCTATTGATGTTACTTTAAGAAGAAAATCTACTGTGACTTCTCCAAGTACAACTTTCAATTTAAGCTCACAATGGGACTCTTATACAACCGACACGTGCGGCAACTTAGCAAGCAAACAAGCGCTGCCAATTGAAGAGGAAATTGCTGAAACATCAGAGGATATTGTTATTTTTCCAAATCCGTCAGATGGAAATTTCAATGTTGGTTTAAACAATTTTGAATCTCCTTACTCAATAGAAATTATTTCTTTTAATGGACAAAAAGTGTTTGAAAAACAAAATAGTACAGATGCTGTAATTACCGCAGGAAATCTTCCAAAAGGAATTTATCTAGTTAAAATTGTCAAAGACTCTAAAACTATTATTGAAAAGATAATTATTAACTAAGTCAGAAAACTATATTTTCACGCAGATTTTACAAAATTAAACCTGTTTAATCACTAAAATCTGCGTGAAATAATATACTTCGCAGAACTTTTTCACTTTATAAACTGAAAAAAATCCGCAAAATTTGCAAAATCTACGAAAAACAAAAGGTTTGGTAATTTTGGATTTTTCGTGGCTCAAAAATTGCCGTCATTTTCATAATCTTCTTGAAATAAAAACCTTTGCAAAAGACTTTGATTCAAAAAAAGTTTATGACTTTGCATCCATTGTGGTTAAACGAAATCTGCCAGAAAAAAGCAGTTTTACATTTTTTCTAAAGACTTTGTTATCAAATTTGCGCTTACTATTTATTTAAACTAAATTTGCAGCTCAATACAACAAACTACACATCACAATGATCCATTTCTTTGAAAACCAAAGCAAAACTGTTTTTGCCGTACAAACGCAAAACGAAATTTCAGCTCAAGACATTTCAAAATTAAACTGGCTATTTGCCGACTCGAATAAGATCGAAAAATCCGCATTGACGGGTTTTTTTGTTGGTCCACGCGCCACTATGATCACACCTTGGAGCACAAATGCTGTAGAAATCACTCAAAATATGGGTGTTCCGGGCATTATCAGAATTGAAGAATTTCATCCTGCAACGGAAGATTTTACTGATTTTGATCCGATGCTTTTTCAAAAATTCAATGAATTAGATCAAGAGATTTTTACTATCAACATTCAGCCGGAACCAATTCTGGAAATTGATGATATTGCAGCTTACAACAAAGTTGAAGGTTTAGCTTTAAGCGAAGAAGAAGTAAATTACTTAAATAATCTTGCTGCAAAACTTGGAAGAAAATTAACCGATTCTGAGATTTTTGCTTTCTCACAAGCCAATTCAGAACACTGCCGCCACAAAATTTTCAACGGAACTTTTGTAATCGATGGTGAAGAAAAAGAGACTTCTCTTTTCAAATTAATTAAAAAAACATCTCAGGAAAATCCTAACGATATCGTGTCTGCTTACAAAGACAACGTTGCTTTTGTAAAAGGACCAAAAGTGCAGCAGTTTGCACCAAAATCTGCTGACAAACCTGATTTTTACGAAATAAAAGAATTTGATTCTGTTATCTCATTAAAAGCAGAAACACACAATTTCCCAACAACAGTTGAGCCTTTCAACGGAGCTGCAACAGGTTCTGGAGGAGAAATTCGTGACCGTTTAGCGGGTGGACAAGGTTCTCTGCCTTTAGCAGGAACTGCTGTTTACATGACTTCATATTCTCGTTTGAACAATGACAGAAAATGGGAAAATGCTCTTGAAGAAAGAAAATGGTTGTATCAAACGCCAATGGATATTTTAATCAAAGCTTCAAACGGAGCTTCTGATTTCGGAAATAAATTTGGGCAGCCACTTATTACAGGTTCTGTTTTAACTTTCGAACATTCAGAAAACGACCGTAAAATTGGTTACGATAAAGTAATCATGCAGGCGGGAGGAATTGGTTACGGAAAATTAGATCAATCTATCAAACAAAAACCACAAGAAGGTGATAAAATCGTAATTCTTGGTGGAGAAAATTATAGAATCGGAATGGGTGGTGCTGCGGTTTCATCTGCAGATACTGGTGCTTTCGGTTCAGGAATCGAGTTGAATGCAATTCAGCGTTCAAACCCTGAAATGCAAAAACGTGCTGCTAACGCCATTCGTGGTTTAGTAGAAAGCGACAATAACCCAATTGTTTCGATTCACGATCACGGTGCAGGTGGACACTTAAATTGCCTTTCTGAATTAGTGGAAGAAACTGGAGGTTTGATCGATTTAGATAAATTACCAGTTGGAGACCCAACACTTTCTGCAAAAGAAATTATTGGTAACGAATCTCAGGAAAGAATGGGATTGGTTATTGGTCAAAAAGATATTGATACGTTGCAAAGAATTGCCGACAGAGAGCGTTCGCCAATGTATCAGGTTGGAGATGTAACCGGAGATCACCGTTTTACTTTTCAATCACAATCAAATGGTTCAAAACCGATGGATTATGCTTTAGAAGATTTCTTCGGAAGTTCTCCAAAAACGGTTATGACAGATAAAACTATCGATAGAAAATATGCTGATGTTGCTTACAACGCAGGGGATTTCGAAAGTTATTTAAAAGACGTTTTACGTTTAGAAGCTGTTGCCTCAAAAGACTGGTTAACAAACAAAGTGGACCGTTGTGTGGGTGGAAAAGTGGCAAAACAACAAAATGCAGGTCCGTTACAATTGCCTTTGAATAATGTTGGAGTTATGGCTTTGGACTATTTAGGAAAAGAAGGAATTGCAACTTCTATTGGGCACGCTCCTATTGCTGCGTTAATTGATCCTGTTGCGGGTTCTAGAAATGCAATTGCAGAATCCTTATCAAACATTATCTGGGCACCAATTAAAGATGGTTTAAAAGGAATTTCACTTTCTGCAAACTGGATGTGGGCTTGTAAAAACGAAGGTGAAGACGCTCGTTTATACGCTGCTGTTGAAGGTTGTTCAGATTTTGCAATCGAATTGGGAATCAACATTCCGACAGGAAAAGATTCACTTTCGATGAAACAAAAATATCCAAACGACGAAGTAATCGCGCCGGGAACGGTTATTATTTCTGCTGGAGGAAACTGTACAGATATCAGAAAAGTAGTTGAGCCAGTTTTACAGAAAAACGGAGATTCTATTTATTATATCAATTTGTCTCAGGATGATTTCAAATTAGGAGGTTCCTCTTTTGCACAAATTAGAAACACAATCGGAAACGAAACTTCTACTATTAAAGACGCTTCTTTCTTTAAAAATGCTTTTAATACCATTCAGGAATTAATCGGCGAAAGCCAGATTTTAGCAGGTCACGATATCGGAAGCGGTGGTTTAATTACTACTCTTTTAGAATTGTGTTTTGCTGATGTGAATCTGGGAGCTAAAATTGATTTCTCACCATTCGCAGAAAAAGACTTATTGAAAATTCTTTTCGCAGAAAACATCGGAATTGTTTTCCAAGCTAAATCTGATGCAGCTGTTGAAGCTAAATTAAACGCGAATAATATCGAATTCTTCAAAATTGGTTCAGTTCAAGAAACTGCCACTTTAGAATTTGCAGATTACAAATTGGATATTCCAGCTTACAGAGATGTTTGGTTCGAGACTTCTTATTTATTAGATCAAAAACAATCTAAAAACGGAAGAGCTCAGGCACGTTTTGAAAACTATAAAAATCAGGTTTTAAATTATACTTTCCCTGCTCACTTTACAGGAAAAAAACCAGAAATCGACAATTCTAAACCAAGACCAAAAGCAGCAATTATCCGCGAGAAAGGAAGTAATTCTGAGCGTGAAATGGCAAATGCTATGTACTTAGCCGGCTTTGATGTAAAAGACGTTCACATGACGGATTTAATTTCTGGACGTGAAACCTTAGAAGATATTCAGTTTATTGGTGCAGTTGGAGGATTCTCTAACTCAGATGTTTTAGGTTCTGCTAAAGGCTGGGCCGGAGCTTTCTTATACAACGAAAAAGCCAAAACAGCTTTAGATAATTTCTTCAAAAGAGAAGATACCTTATCTGTCGGAATTTGTAACGGATGCCAGTTGTTTATGGAATTGGAAGTGATTAATCCAGAGCATGAAGTTCACGGAAAAATGCTTCATAACGAAAGCCAGAAACACGAAAGTATCTTTACTTCTGTAAAAGTTCAGGAAAACAATTCGGTTATGTTATCGACATTGGCTGGAAGTACTTTAGGAGTTTGGGTTTCTCACGGAGAAGGTAAATTCAAATTGCCTTATGCAGAAGATCAATACAACATTGTTTCTAAATACGCTTACGAAGGTTATCCTGCAAACCCTAACGGTTCTGATTATAACACCGCAATGATGTGTGACAAAACTGGAAGACATTTGGTTATGATGCCTCATATTGAGCGTTCGACTTTCCAATGGAACTGGGCGCATTATCCAAAAGACAGAAACGATGAAGTTTCACCTTGGCATGAAGCGTTTGTAAATGCAAGAAAATGGATTGAGAAAAACTAAAAAATATATTTTAAAAGCGCCCGAATTTATCGGGCGTTTTTTTTTATAGCCACGAATTACACGAATTTCCACTAATTAATTATTAGTCTAAAAAATAGCAACAGATTAAGGATAGAAGGATTTTTATTCATCGCTCATCCTAATAAATTGAAACTAATTCGTGGAAATTCGAGCAATTCGCGGCAAAAAAACCTCGGCACTATCCCCAAATAAGCCGAAGCATTTCATATTTCATTCCTTAAAAGCTGATGCAATTCCGGTAACAATATTCGCTGTTCCGAAGGCAAATAATCCAGAAGCAATTGCAGCTTGTCCAGAAAAAAATTGACTTTCGCGAATTACAGCACTAAAAATTGTTCCGCCAGCCAGTCCGGCAATTAAACCTAAACCAATTGTCGAAATAATCCACCAAGGTTCTGGTTCAGGAATTGGCGGTTTTTTCAAAAATCTTCTCCACCAGCCCGGATATTTAGTTCCGCACCAGCCCATCGCTAAGAAAAAAGCAGTTTCCATAATATTAGTTTTATGTGTTGCCTACTCGTTTGCTTTTCGGCTTCCGCATTTTGACGGGATAAAAGTAGGATTAGAAATTTTTAAAAAGTCAATGAAATTTCCTGTTTTTAAAAGGGGAAAAACACCTTTTTTTTAAAATTTGGAGTTTCATTAAGGAACCATTAGTCTATACTAAGACTAACTTAATAATATCTTAAGATGCTTTCTTCTTCGGTATTTCAGTTGATAAATAACTTTGCGGTATGAAAAAATGGAAACAAAATTTAGCTGCCGCAATTATCTTATTTGCCTTAAGCCAATATTCTTTTAGCCAAAAAACAAATGCTATAAATGGAACTATTTCAGATGGAAAAGCTCCAATCGAATTTGTCGACGTAGTTTTAAAACCAGTTACTGATACAACCAAAACTGCAGCTTATGCCGTTACTGATGCTTCTGGAAAATTCATTATTGAAAATATAAATCCTGCCGATTATGTTTTAAAATTTAGATTAATTGGTTTTAAAACAGCTATTCAGAAAATAAAATATTCAGGTTCTTCTATTGCTCTCGGAAATATCGTTTTACAGGAAGATGCCAATTTACTGAACACAGTTGTTGTAAAATCAGAAAAAAAGCAAATTGAGAAAACGGCCGAAGGTTTTGTATTTAATGCTGTTTCTAATATTTCCCAGTCTGGCGGAACTGCAATTGATATGCTAAAAAACATTCCGACTGTGGCTGTTGATGCAGATGATGCTGTTTCGTTAAGAGGAAAAACACCTTTGATTTTAATTAACGGAAAAAATTCTGCTATTACCAATATGAATCAGATTCCAGCAAGCAGTATCGAAAGTATTGAAATTATTACAAGTCCAACTGCAAAATACGATGCTAGTGCAGAGAGCTGTATTATTAACATAAAACTCAAGAAAAATAATTCAAACGGAATAAACGGTGCAGCGGTTCTAGGAAGCGGTTTTGGTGCAAAAGGCAGAATTAATAGTTCGGTTCTTTTAAATCATAAAACGGATAAATGGAATGTGGGTCTTGCCTATGACAATCGTTTTGCTGGAAGAACTAAAAGAATAAAAGGTGAAAGAACGAATTATTTTATTGATGATGAACATTTTATCAATCAAAATAGAAGCGACCAGCGAACTGAAGGTTTGCAAAATTTGAAGTTTAATGTAGATTTTTCTCCAAATGAAAGAAATACTTTTTCGTTTGAAGCACTCGGAAACATTGAAAATCAAGATAATGATGAAACATTAAGAACAGCTATTTTTAAGAGTTCAAATGAATTTTACTCTAGTAACAAACGTCATTCGCTAGAATTAGAGCGTTCAAAAGTCGCAGAATTTGCTTTTAATTATGATCGAAAATTTTCTGATGATAGAAAAAGTTTAAACGCCAGCATTACGACTTCGTTTAATTTTGATAGAGAAAACACCGATATTGATACTGACAATTATGATGAAAATCAGATACAAATTGGCGACACTTTTTGGCAGAGAACTCACAATTACGAAAAAGAAAATATCTCAAATGCCATTTTAAATTACGCATTCCCTATTTCAGAAAAAACTATTATTGAAACTGGATATAAAGGAACTTTTAGATTCTTTAATTCTGATTTTCAAAGTGCAGATGAAATCAATAATGAATATGTGATTAATCCGCTAGCCAGCAATATTTTTGATTTTAATGATCAAATAAATGCTGTGTATGGACTTTTAAATTCTTATTCAGGTGCCAAAGAGAATCCGAAATGGAAATACAATTTAGGTTTACGCGCAGAAAATGTTTCAAACAATGGAGCAACACAAAACAATAGTGACCGCTTTAATAATGATTATTTAAAACTTTTTCCTTCGGGATCAATTCAATTAAATTTAAAATCGGATGAGTCTTTAAAATTCGGTTACAGCAAACGTATTAATCGTCCAGATTTAGATGATTTGAATCCGTTTATTGATATTACAGATGCATTGAATCCGCATGGAGGGAATCCGTATTTGAAACCAGAAATTATTCATATTATCGAATTGAATTATAATAAAGAGTGGAATAATTCTTCTCTTTCTGGAAATATTTTTTATAGAAATGCCAATAATACCATTAGACAATATGCCATTTTACAAGATAACGGAGTGGTTTTATTACAGCCTCAAAACATTGGAAACACCGTTACTTACGGACTCGAAACGATTTTCAGTTTTAAACCGATTTCTTTTTACGATGCCAATATTAGTGTAACTGCTTTTGAACAAAATATCAATGCCGATAATTTAGCACAAGTTCAAGATATTGTCAGCAGCGCTTTCAGCTGGTACGGAAAAATGATTAATAATTTTACGCCTTGGAAAGGCGGAAAACTTCAGGTTATTGGCAACTATAATTCTGCCGTTGCAACTCCGCAGGGAAAACGAATTCCGATTTACAATGTAGATATGGGTTTTCAGCAGAAATTAGGAAAAGGAAATGCCAGATTGGGTTTGGTAGTTACTGATATGCTTAACACTTTAGAAAGCGGTTATAAAAACAGCACTTTATTGTTTAGAAACAATAGAACTTCTAAATCTGATACTCGAGCTTTGATGCTGACTTTTGCTTATACTTTTAAATCTGATTTTAAAGAAAAATTACTCGAAAATCAGTTTTCTACAGAGTAAAAAACTGACCAAAAATAAATAAATTTCATTCTTGTATTTTTAAGCTTCCATTCTATTAAAAAAATGGATTATATTCGCTCAGAAAAAATCAGCCGCTAGATTTTTTAAGCCCAAAAACATTAAACCTACATAGAATGAAATTTTTAAAATTACTTTTTATTTTCAGCTTATTTTTTGCTGCCACAACATCACATTCACAAGTTCACGTAGATCAAATTACGCACAATTCTAAAGATCGTTTTATTACTACTACAATCAATTATCCTGTTTCTGGAACTTATGCGCCAATTGGACAAAAGCAGCCTATTACGGTTTTAAATCCAGACGGAACTGGTTTTATTCAGGCTGATGATTTGAGCAAACAAAAGATCAATTGGGGAATTGAGTGTACAGAAGAAGGAGTTCCTGTTTTTAAAGAAGGCTTCAATAGCGCCTCTTACACCTTTTGGTACAGACCAAATGATAGTGAAGAATGGTATTACTCGCAATTCTCGATTCATTTTGCCAAGAAAAAAATGTTCTTAATGGGAGAGCGAGTAAAAGAATATGAAGATTACAATGTTCAATAATCTGTAAAAAATGGTCCTGCTATTAAATTTTTCTTGGTTTTTATGAAAGTTTACTATAAAAAAGAAAACGTTTTCGTTGAATTTTGATAGTCTCTATAAATTTTCCCATAAAATTTCATAAAATAAAAAATTATACCTAAATTTTATTTAATTTGCAGTAAAATTCAATATATTAAACATGGTTTCAATCACACGCCTTTTTGATTTTCCCTATTATCAACAAGAAACTTACAACCTCCCAGTTGCTCTTGCAACCAAAAAAAATGGAGTCTGGGAAAAAACATCTAGCCAGGAATATATTGCAAAAGCAAATGCTGTTTCAAGAGCATTATTGCGCATGGGCGTTAAGAAAGATGATAAAATTGCCTTAATTACTTCAAATAACAGAACCGAATGGAATATCATGGATATTGGTATTTTGCAGACTGGTGCTCAGAATGTTCCTATTTATCCAACTATTGCTGAGGAAGATTACGAATATATTTTAAACCACAGCGGCAGTATTTACTGCTTTGTTTCTGATGATGAAGTATATCAAAAAGTACAGGCTATTAGAGCGAATGTACCAACTTTAAAAGAGGTTTATTCTTTTAATGAAATTCCAGGCTGCAAACATTGGTCTGATCTATTATTAGCAGGAGAAGACGAAAGCAACCAAAACGAAGTTGAAGCTATAAAAGACAGCATTAAAACAGACGATTTAGCGACTATTATTTATACTTCTGGAACGACAGGAAAACCAAAAGGTGTTATGCTTTCGCACAAAAATATTGTTTCAAATGTTTTAGACAGTGCACCAAGAATTCCTTTTGATGCCGGAAAAAGTACTGCTTTAAGCTTCTTACCAATCTGTCATATTTTTGAAAGAATGATTTTGTACATCTATCAATATTATGGTGTTTCGGTTTATTTTGGCGAATCTATTGATAAAATTAGTGATAACTTAAAAGAAGTTCGTCCAACAGTTATTACAGCTGTTCCAAGACTTTTGGAGAAGGTTTACGATAAAATTTATGCTAAAGGTGCTGAATTAACCGGCATTAAGAAAAAACTATTTTTCTGGGCTATTGATTTAGGTTTAAAATATGAGCCATACGGAGCAAACGGATTTTGGTATGAATTCCAATTAAAAATTGCCCGCAAACTTATTTTCAGTAAATGGAAAGAAGGTTTGGGCGGAAACCTGGATTTAATGGTTTCTGGAAGTGCGGCTTTACAGCCTCGTTTAACAAGAGTTTTTGCTGCTGCAGAAATTCCGGTTATGGAAGGTTACGGTTTATCTGAAACATCTCCGGTAATCGCTGTAAACGATCAAAGAAACAAAGGTTTTAAAATTGGAACCGTTGGAAAACCAATCCGCAACATAGAAGTTAAAATTGCCGAAGACGGAGAAATTCTTTGTAAAGGACCAAACGTAATGTTAGGCTATTTCAAAGATCCTGAAAAAACGGCTGAAGCTTTACAAGACGGTTATTTCCACACAGGAGATATCGGTGAAATTGACAGCGAAGGTTTCTTAAAAATTACCGATCGTAAGAAAGAAATGTTCAAAACTTCTGGAGGTAAATATATTGCACCGCAAATGATCGAAAATGCCATGAAACAATCTCGTTTTATTGAGCAGATTATGGTTGTTGGTGAAGGCGAAAAAATGCCTGCAGCTTTTATTCAGCCAAACTTTGAATTTGTAAAAGAATGGGCTAAAATTCATAAAATTACATTAGGAAGCACAGATAAAGAAATCAGCGAAAATCCAGAAGTAATTAAACGTATTGATAGTGAAGTGGAAGAAATCAATAAAAAATTCGGACACTGGGAACAAATCAAACGTTTTGAACTTACGCCAGATGTTTGGTCTATCGACGGAGGACAATTGACTCCTACGCTGAAATTAAAACGTAAAATCATCAAAGAGATTTATAAAGATCTGTATGCTAAAATTTATGGTCAGAATTAAATCAGAATAATATAACCAAAAAGAAAACGGCTGTCGATAATTTTGACAGCCGTTTTTAATTTTGAAGACACCAACGCAAAATCTTCGCGATGTTTTTGGCATCATCAATACCGCGGTGATGGGTTCCTTCCAGCGGAATATTCAATAATTCAAGTGCACCATTCATTCCGGTTGGTTTTACTAATCCAAACTTTTCGGCAAAATGGGTTTTCACATTAATATGTTCATCAGCCATCGGATACGTCACTCCAAACGATTTACACTGCTTTTTAAGCATATTTAAGTCGTACTGACCGTAACTTGCCCAAGTATATAAATCGGGGTTGTATTGGTCGATTAACTGATTCACGGCTTCCTCAAAAAGAACTCCATTTTTATCCAGCAAATCTTGAGTTATAGTAGTTAACTCTGTACAAAACAGACTCACACTCGAAAGCTGGGGCCTGATCAGAATACCTTGATTCTTCGTAATTTCTCCCGTTTGCGTATCTAAAACCGCTAACCCGATTTCGATAATTTCATTTTCCTGTCCTTGTGGGACTGCACTCTGCCAGCATGTGGCTTCTAAATCGATAATAATAATTTTATCTGTTGTTTTCATTTTTTTAATTTTTTAATAATTGTTTTTTTAACCGCTAAGAACGCTAAGATTAATTTCACGCAGATTTAGAAGATTTTGTATAATCTTTTTAATCCTTTATCCCGATCGCTATCGGGAGTGGCTAGAAACCTAGAAGAACATGCTTTTAAAATCTAGAAAGAAACTTCTTTTCTTAGACTTTTTTTCATGCTTCTCTTTTTTCGCAGCACTTTTCTTTTTCAAAACTTCTTTAGCTTTCTCCATTCGTTTCACTGGTTTTATTTCCTCAGTTTTAGAATTTTCGTAAAACTTTTTGAAAGGACGCGGCTCGAAATCAACCAAAATTGCAGCCATATTTATAGCATCAATGTTTGACGGATCTGTTTCACCTTTAAAGAAAGTCTCGATAGGTCTAAACTTATCTTTTTTCTCCTTAAATTTATTCTTTTTACTATGATCGAAATCTAAGCCCAATAGATTACTGAAAACATTCAAATCATCTTTTGTTGGGTTATTTTCGAAAATCAGCCAGCACAAATCACGAAGTTGTCCGCGAGAAGGTTTGTACAAATAATCAAAGTATTTACCTTCTTTTTCGGTCTCGTATTTTTTTCTAATTGCTTTTTTGTATTTTTCTAATGTATTGTTTTGCATGGTATTTTTTTTTTTTGCAATTCTTGGGAATCTCAGGAAATCGAAGGTTTTTCTGGGAAATCCAATATCACAAAAGTTAAAAGCACCCTTGCTCTACCAGAGAAATATCTCTAAATGATATATATAATCTCCCTAAAATTCACCCTTTCATTCCATAGGTTAATCAGTTTCAAATCCATTTTTTTACTTGAGGCATATGACGACTCGCTAAACTCCACTGTTTCTGTTTGATCACTATGATCCGACCTAAGTCCACTTTTTTGATTCATCCTTAAATTTTTATTATTAAACTAAATTTTTTACGTCGCGACGATTTCTTTACGAACAAATATTACAATCGCCCTGAGCATTTATTTTGCGTACTTCTTTAATTTTCTATCCCGAAGCTTCGAGACTGAGTTGCTAAGTTTTCAAACCTTTGTACCTCTGTACCTTTGAACCTTTGCACCTCAACAAAAAAAAGCACCCAATTATAAGGTGCTTCATAACAAATACGATATAACTATCTTATTGCCTATATTGATGCACCAACATGTAAAAGCATTCACGCTCCGAAGGCGCGGCTACTAATCCTGGGTTGTGTATGTATAATTTAAAACTCATTTTATTTATTTTTTAATTGTTGTTGTTGTTTTTCTGAAACTCATTGTTTCGATTTTGTCTGGCAAAGATATGATGGAAAAAATCATATTTCCAAATATTTTTTAAGATTATTTTTCTGACTATCAATTAGTTACATGAAAAATTAAGACAAAGAAATTCCTGTCCGCAAACTGGTGCAGATCTCTATTTTATATCAAATGACTGTTACTCATCAGATTACTTTCCAAGACTATATCTCTCTATTTTGATTAATCATTAAACATATTGGTTAAATATTTTTTTAGTTTTTTTTAGTTCTGGTTTGTTTTCTTTATCATTTTGTTATCACGTTTGAACAATTTCATTGTCATACTGAGCGTCCCGAGACTTCGGGAAAAATGCTTTTAAACAAAAAAAGCGTCCCGAATTAGGACGCTTTTTATATTTTATGATGAGTTACACTCTAAAATTACATTTCACTTTCATAAAAATACATATAGCGTCCTGCCATCTCAGCGGGAAAATCTCCTGCTAAAAGTTCAAAACTTGATTTAATTGAAAGTATCATATGTATTTTTCTGTTTATTAATTACAGATACAAATGTAGTATATTTTAGATTAATTTAACAAAATATATTTAAAATATATTTTTTTATAACAAATTAAAGTTGGTAAAATTGATCCGTAAGATAGAAAACTGTATCAATGAAAAATAAATTATTATAAAAAGTCAGAACATTTTCATCATGTAAATCTTCAAGAATAATACCTAATTCATCATTAAAATAGTCATTATTTCTAGTATTAACAAAACCGTTTGAGTTTAAAAAATGTTTCACATTCTCTAATTCTGTTGCACTATCAGATTGAACAAATTTTTGTTCCACTACAGCATAAAGTACTTCTGCTTGTTCATAAAATCCAATTAATTGATATGCAGTATCTGGAAAGAAATAATTGTTCAGCAACAAATTATTGAAATAATCTTTCCAAGATTCATAATATATACTATCATTAAGCTTGATTACTTTATGCTTGTTCTGAAGATAAACTTTTTGCTCTGCACCTGAAGATATAAAAGCATGAATATTTATGTATGTAATCCAAAAACTATTTCGATCGCAGAATTGTTTTATTAACGCTGTTTCTTCACTTTTGATTTGCTTGCTTGACTTAAGCGCTCTGCTTGCGCTCTCGCTTTCTCTAAGGTAACGGGAGATTGTTTGGATAGAATTTCCATGCCTAACTTGGCTCTTTCCTGAAATGATATTTTGTAATTCATTTTTCATGAAGTTTAAAGTTCAAAGATAAAGTTTTTATCAATACATCTTTCAAACCCTGCAATACCAAGCTTGCAGAGTTTTGATTTTATGTTATTATCTATTACTGGCACAAGCCTTATAAATCTGCTTCTCCGAAAATGGCGATAAGGTTTCCGCCAGATTACGGCTGGTTCTTAAACAGCTCAGTATTTTTTGCCTTAAATTGATATCGTCGCCAAACTCTGTATGCATTAAAATCTCGAAGATTTCCTGCAAATACATGGGCTGTTCTTTGTAATCTCCCTCAAACAATTCGTCTGAAAGGAAATTAATTACGGATGGCACTACATCACGATGTGTTGGTTTTTGATTTTCTTTTGTCATTTTCTGAAAATATTAAACGCACGAAACCCTCATCTTCGGTTGTGACAAAACATTCTTATCGAATGAGATTAGGGCTATCACTAGCTCCAGCAACGTGAATGAGGGCTTCGCTTATGTTAACTTATAAAGTTTCAAAGTTCTCGATTGCCGATAAAATGTTTTGTCGAGAACAAAGATATGCTTTTATTTAAAAAAGAAAGAAAAAACTTACTTTTTTTATTGTTGTTTAGATTATAATACTGAATCAAAGTTTGAAAACAAAGATAGAAATTACTGATATAATTGTTCTCTAATTTCAATTAAGCTTTGAAGTACCATATCTTGATCTGGTTTATCAGGAAGATTGGAAGTTAGATAATGACTTTCTATTGAAGCAATTAAATTGTCTGCCATTTCAAGTAAATCATCATATTCTTTATTTCCAGCTTTTATATCTAATAAATCAGCCCGATTTGAAACACGAATATTCAATTTTCCTGTGGAAAGAATTTGTTCAGCAGTTTGCAAAAGGCGAATTGTATGCATCATATTTTTACTGTCATAATTCTTTCCGTGCTGCTGATTCGTGTTATAACGATCATCGTTTCTTTTTTCAATCCAGTTCCAATATTCAGTGTATTCTTTGCAATATTTTGAATAACCATCTTGATTGCAAGACAAATAACCAATCAGCTTTTCGTTTTTTGGAATTGATGAAAGTGAAACTTCATTAGAATTTGTTTTCTGAATAATTCCTTTATAACCTAAAGACTTCTTTTCGTCATAAAACATGGCAAACATTCCTCTTGAATTAGGAAGATTTACTAAACCAATCTGTTCCTGATTCCAATTGTTTTCTTGTAGAAACTCTAATAGTGGAATAGTTTCATAACCCTTTAAAACATAACAAAAATCCAAAAGCCTTTTCTTTTCTTTTGGTAACGGATTTACAATTTTTTTGTTCAAACCTCTTGCCTTTTTTATTTGTGTTACAGCATAACCCGCAAAAGAATCTTTACAGAGTTTCGAAAGAAAATCTTCTATCTTTAATTTCTCCATTAAAGGATGTTTGTATAAAATACAATCATCAGGCGAAGCCAAAATCTCCAAGATATTTGGATTATTTTTAAGCAATAATTCTACAAAACGACCAATTTCATAATAAACCTCATCATTAGTCTCGTTACTAATCTGCGGAATATAATTTAATCCAAAGAATTTTTCTTTAGGAAGATAATAAACACCTTTAATATCTGTATCCGATGTTGGCGTATTTAACCCAAAAGACTTGCTTCCTGAAATAACTTCGAAAAGGATAAGGTTTTGAGATTTTATATCTTGGATAGTCATAGATTATTTATTATTTTATTCAGTTAAGCTCAAAATGTAAAGAATTGATTTAGGATAATCATTATAGGTCTTCAAAACAACATAGTACCATTTATTTTCAGGAATATCGACTTCAAACAGATCATTTTTTTTATGATTTTTAATTGCATCTTCAAAAGTCTTATGCATAATTCCTTCATTAAACCATCCTAAATCACCTTTATTAATATTACCATCCATATTGTAAATAACAGCTAGTTCTCCAAACGATTTGCCGTTTTTATACGATTTGATAATCTCTTGCCTTTTTTTATTAATAACATTAACATTTAACTTACTGCCATCTAAATAAATATAACTCACTCTCATTGAAACAATAGATTCTGTTTTTACAATTCGATCTTTATGTATCATATCTTTTTCTAGAAATCTATTTTTATAATAATCGAGACTATCAGTACTAATTTCGAAAGTAGTAATTTCAGCTTTTGGATTCAATTTAACAAAATTCTCTGCCTCTTCAATAGAATTTATTTCTTTTAAACTTTGAGAAGAAACAGTTGTTAAACAAAGAAAACTAATTGGTAATAGTAAATACTTTAACATAACACAATGGATATTTAAAAACAATGATTTTAATTTAAAATTTCTCTTCTAAAAAACAAATCTAACTCCTCACTCAATTTATTTCCACTTCGTAGTTTATATGCATTTTCTTGATTAAATTTTACCGTTTCCAATAAAAAATCAGTAATCAAGTTTTCTTTTCGATGTAGATATTTTTCATCGTGAGTGACTTTTATTTCTTGCAGTTCCAATATTTTTTCTTGTATATTTTTCGGTGCAATTGGCAATAAATCTGTAAAAACTATTGGCGGAAAAGTATTATTTTCTATAATCCATTTTCCAGCTAAAGCAGTTCTTAAAGCGTAAAAATAACTTTTAAGTTTTACTTCGTGAATTTCGCATACTTCCATAAAGTTTTTTGTCGTTCCTAAATAGTGATGTAAAACCGCTATTGGCGAGAAACATTCTAAAGCCAATTTCTGCATTTGTTTTACAAAATCATCATTTTGGAAATACACTATTGGTGAAAACAACCACTCGATCAAAGGTGCATTAGATTTTGCTAATAACTTTACAGATTTCCGTAAGTCCCAGCCAGAGCCGTCAAGATCATCTTCAGTCATAAACTCTATTACATCAGGTTTTTCCCAAAGTGATAAATAATATTCAGGTTTGTGTTTGTATATAAAACGGATATCATAATCGCTGTCCGGAGAAGCAAATCCCCATGCACGACTTCCTGATTCTACAGCAAAAAGTATTTCTACATTTTTCTGTATTTCTATTTCTTTTAATTTTTGAAGTATTTTTTCTTTCATGATTGTTATCAAATATAAATTAAAAGCCTTTAAACTCAGTAAATATACCTGATTTAAAAGCCAACTTTTTTGCCGCTAAGGCACTAGGATACAAAGTTTTTTTTACTTTTAACATTGTGCCTTTGTATCTTCGTGGCAAAAATGCTAAATCTTAAAAAAATCCTTAGCATTCCTCGTCGTTTCCTCCGCAACCTTATCCAAAGCAATTCCTTTAAACTGTGCAATTGTTCCGGCAACATACGGTAAAAAAGCTGGTTCGCAACGGCGTTCCTGGTATTTTTTCAAAAGGCTGTTCGGGACATTTTTAGGAAGCATAAACGGCGCATCGGTTTCGATCATCATTCGGTCGAGCGGTACGTACTGAATGACTTCTTTTAAATGGCTGAAACGTTTGGCATCTGAAATCGCTCCCGTAAAACCCAGATAAAATCCGTTATCGAGATAGGTTTTGGCTTCTTGCAGCGTACCCGTAAAACAATGCACAACGGCTTTTGGCAATTGCGGTAAATAGTCTTTGGTGATATTCATAAAGCTGTCAAAAGCGGCTCTTTCGTGCAAAAACAAAGATTTCTGTACTTCGATTGCCAATTCTAATTGGGCTTTATAACATTCTTCCTGTTTCTTTCTGGGCGAAAAGTCACGATCAAAATCGAGTCCGCATTCCCCAACCGAAACGACTTGTTTCTGCTTTAATAAATTCCGCAGTCGTGAAATGCTTTTTTCATCAAAACTCTTCGCATCATGCGGATGAATTCCAGCCGTCGAATATAATATTCCCGGATATTGTTTTGCGATTTCTAATGAAGCTTCGCTGTTTCGTACGCTTGTGCCCGTGAGTATCATCTGCGATACGTCGGCGTCGAGCGCGTCTTGTACGACATCGTCTATGTCGTTTTGGAATTGTTTGTTGGTCAAATTAATTCCGATATCTATGTATGTTTTCATTTCTTTTTTGTTTTTGCCACTAAGGCGCTAAGGCACAAAGTTTTCTATTCTTTGGTGTGGTTATTATTATTTTTTAAGCGTAATATTTGTCATTTCGATCCCGAGGCTTCGGGAGAGAAATCTCCACAAGTAGCTCCGCAACGTGAGTTTAATCTTTGTAGAGTTTCTCGTGGAGATTTCTCTCCCGAAGCCTCGGGATCGAAATGACATAAAATGAGAGAAATCGCTGTGATGAGAAAACTTAGAATCTTAGCATCTTAGAACCTCAGTATCTCAAAAATACTAGTCTTCACGGCTTCCGTCATCTGCCATTCTCACCAATTTCGGTGTAAACTTCGCAACCACATCAACCAAATCCTGTTGTGCTTCCATCACTTGGTTGATATCTTTATACGCCATTGGGGCTTCGTCCAGACCTGCACCAATAAGCGTAACGCCATGATCTTGAAGGATAGATTTCATCTCTGTTTTGGTAATGTTTTTTATAGCTTGGGTCCTGCTCATTTGTCGTCCTGCTCCGTGTGAAGCCGAATTAATGGCGTTCTCCTCGCCTTTTCCTCTCACCAAAAATCCTGGCGCGGTCATACTTCCCGGAATGATTCCCATAACGCCTTTTCCTGCTGGAGTTGCTCCTTTTCTATGCACGATCACTTCTTCGCCATTCCAGATTTCTTTCCACGCAAAATTATGGTGGTTTTCGACTTTGGCTAAAATCGTCGCACCCAAAGCGCGTTCCATTTTGTTATGAATAATCTCGTGACAAGCCGAAGCATAATCGCCCGCCAAATTCATCGCCATCCAGTATTCCTGACCCAATTGTGAGTTCATATCCAGATACGCTAAGTTTTTGGCCACTTCGGGAAGTTTACATTCGTCTTTGGCAATTTTAGTATAATGTCCCGCAATTGTGGCACCCATTCCGCGCGAACCAGAATGCGTTAACAAAGCGACATATTTTCCTTTTGGGATATTCAAAACCGCATCGTCTTGCGCAAATTCCATGATTCCGAATTCCACAAAGTGATTTCCACCACCCGAAGATCCTAATTGTGACCAGGCTTTATCTTTCAAATTCTTCACAAACGGATTCATGTTAAATGTATCGTTCTCCAAAACCGCATGATCCGATTTGTACTGACCGTGAAAACCGTGACCTGCTCCAAAAATAGAATTGGCAATTAATTCTTTTTTGAATTTGGCTTCATTTTCAAAGTAAAAATCCTCAGGAATATCATAAACCGACAACGCCATTCTACACCCAATATCAACCCCAACACCATACGGAATAATGGCATTTTTTGTGGCTAAAACTCCGCCAATCGGCAGTCCGTAACCTTGGTGTGCGTCTGGCATTAAAGCTCCTGCAACCGTAACCGGCAATTTCATGGCCACTTCCATTTGTTTTCTGGCTCCGTCTTCGATATGATCTAATCCGTAAGCCGAATACGCATTCGGATTCTGATTTAAAGCAATAAAATCTTCTGGTTTTTCATTCGATTTTTCGATTAAAGCAACAGCCAGTTTGCTGAAGATTTTATCGTCTATATAATTCTCCGGAGTTTCTAAGACGTTTTTGAAATTGGCAATCATTTCGTCTCTTGTGAATCCGTTTCTTTTGCTGTTTATTTTTAAGGCAATCCCAATTATTTTTCCTTCTGGGAATCCTAATTCTAATATATCTGTACCGTTTATTTGTGTTTTCATTACTTGTTTTATTTTGATAGTACAAAGGTGGTTTAGTACTGCGCAATTATTTTGCGCAGTTTTTTTATTTCTCGCAAAGTCGCTAAGATTTTATTTTTTAAGCCACAGATTATGAGGATTAAAATGATTTTTTTTTCTCATTTTTTGTCATTTCGATCCCGAGACTTCGGGAGAGAAATCTTCGCAAGCAACTCCGCAACGTGAGTCCAATCTTTGTCGAGCTTCTTGTGGAGATTTCTCCTTCGTCGAAATGACAATTGCGCAGAAAAAACTGGGCGTCTCTGCGAGATTAAATTTACCAAACTTTGCGGAGACGCACAGCAGTACGCCTCTACAAAACCTTTGTCCCTCTGAACCTTTGCCTCTTTGTACCTTAATTAAACCTAATCCACTAATAATTGCGTAACCACCGCTGGATTCATTGCCCATTGCGCTGTATACATCTCATCGGCATTTTGATCTTCGGTGATTGTTAAGCCTTGAGCTTCCGCTTTAAGCTGTAACAAACTACCAATATTCAATTTGCTGTTTAGTTTTGATAATAACGCCTGAACGCCTTTGAAATCCAAACCGCCTACAACCTGACCTCCGAAAGTCATCTCTAACCAAACGATTTCTCTTTTGGCTACATCCAACACTCCAAAAACCAAACCTTTGGCAACATTCTGCGTCACACGAACCTGATGATCTACACACGACGGATCGTATGCTACACCCGTTTTCTCCGAAATTTTCATCGGGTGTTTACTGTTCATCCAACCAACAATTAAATTTGGCGTAATACTTCCGTTGCTGTACGCATTACAAGTAAAAGTTACAAATTTAGCTTTGGCCTTCGCCAATTCGTCGATGTTGATGTTGATATATTCGGCCGTTCCAATTTTATTCGGAATACTTCTGATATCACCACTATGCTGGCAACCAGTTGTAGTCAATCGGCTGAAAGAACAAATATCTGAACGGTCTTCGTAAGCGATATGACAGCTCAAATCCATATCTAAATGCTGTGCTGGCAAATCTTTCCCCCATTGCATAAACAATCGCACTTCGCTACCTTCAACTGGGAAACGTGTTCCCATTAAAGCAACCGGCAAATCCTGAACGGTTTCGCTTCGATCTCCTATAGAAACCGGAATATTAAACAACTGCGGATCGATATACATTGTTTTGTTGGTGTTCTCAATTTTTGCAAATCGTTTTTTCATGGCCAAAAGACACAATTCTTCGATCTGGTTTTTCATTGCTTCCAACTGAACATCATCATACAATTTCAATAAACCGTTTGGTTCGATTCTTTTGTTTGTGCCACCCAAAGGTTTCACACTTCTCTGCATGTTTTTATCAAAGTAATTTTGCGCATACATATTTAAAGTAAACACCAATCGAGCCGGAACTTTATCGATGATTTCTTCAAAATGGGCAATCGTTTCTTCTGCCCCAAACCATAACATATTCGAAAATAACGAACGTGCAAACAATCCCGGACGTTGTTTTAATAACGTAAATGTTTTATCGGCATCAAATTTCAATCTTGATGAGTCTACTTTGCTTTGCCAAACATCATACACTTGGTTGTAGAACACATCCATTAAAAAGTTCAATTTCTCAAACCCTTTTCTTTTGCTGTATTCTGCCAAACGAAGCGCTCGAATAAAACGAACCCACATTCCTCTTTTTGGATGCATAATTTCGCACATGGCTTCAACGTCCATGTTCATATTGTTTAACCAGTTTGCTACCATTAAACATTCTTTTCTTGAATATTTAAGTTTCAAATCTTTTGCAGATGCAATTCTAGCCTGCGCACTTGTATCCAAAGAATTATGAAAATGCTGACCATTTTTAGTCGCTCTTTTGACAATCGTTTTTGGTTCGATAGTCTGCAGCATTCCAGTATTTTTATACCATAAATATCTTAAGATATCAGTTGGAGTTTTTAAAAATTGAGATGCTTCGGCTTCTTTACCGTTTTCAATCAAAAGATCGATCACAAGCATTAAAGTTTCCTTCATTGCAACATCAACTTTTGGCAAAAGCAAATTTTGCATCGCCATTTTTAAACTATCTACCTGAGTAGCGTCCAAAGCCGTTTTTGACTGCAATAATGAGATATAGAAATCGTTTAAATCTTTTTCTGTCCACAATTCAAGCACTTTCAATTTGCTTCCCTGACCGAAATTTTCGATTTTTCCAAATTCAAATGGAGTTCCACAGAACGGGCAACCGTTGTATCTTTCTAATGGAAAAGTATTATCTGGGATAACATGTCCGCATTGTAAAGTTGTTCCGTTTTTTGTTTTAAAAACATTTCCGAAATACGTGATAATATGATCTACAACAGATTCTCCCGTTGGGATATTCCATTCTTTCACTAAAGGCGTCCAGTTTTTATCTGTTCCTAAAACTTCTCTCAGCACTTCTAAAACTTCTACTTTATAATTTGGGTTTACGTTGTTTAAAGCGTGCAATAACGATTCGGAAAATGTAAATCCAAGTTTAGAAACATTGGCTAACAAAACTGAAGTAGTTCCTGATAAATTTTTAATATCATTCGAAATCATTTCTGATGGAATGAAAATGGCATTTTGACGTAAACTGATTTTTAATAATTCTCTTGTTTTCATTTTTTTTAATTTTTAAAATTTAGATAATTGCGTTTCTGAGTTCTACCTAAAAGATTTTGAAGTAAGAAACACTTGACCTGAAATTGAAGTGTAATGGATTAACTAACAAATTATCGGATTGGAAGAAGTAAGTTAATCTTGACCCTCTATTTTTATTAATGATGATTTTAAAACTTGCCGGACTCGAACCGGAGTACCAATTTTCTGAAGTAAGTTTTAATTGACCATTAATAGTGGAACAGGTGGGATTCGAACCCACGACCCGGACATTAAAAGTGTACGAAGTAAGTTTTGATTGACCTTTTAAGGATAATTTCAAAACTACCTGCTCTAACCGCTGAGCTACTGTCCCATATAATAGTAGAATAAAAAGGTAATGGTGTAAGTGTGTACGTGGAAAGTGTTTCGAAGTAACTCCAACTTGACCTGTTTTATTCTTTTTTTTATTTCTATGAACGTTTGTTTTTATTTCTGAACAAAGATTTTAAAACTAGTGCGCAGTTATTTTGCGTAGTTAAAATTTATTCTAAATTTTCATCTTTAACTGTAACCTTATTAATGTCAAATTCAATGTAACAACCTGTCCAACAATCTGAAACTTCTGTCGCAACTTCATGATCATTTAAGCACAGTTTATTTAAACCGTGAGAACCATCACTTCCACAACATCCATAAAATCGTGTTTTATCAGGATGGTCTTTTAAATTATAATCATACAAGCCAACTAATAAAGACTTATTATTTGTTTGTTTATTAACTAGAATTGAAAAAGAATTTTTCGGCATTATATCCTTGTTATCTTCCCAACATAAATCTTTTTCCGAAATTTCGATTAATTCTGAAGTCAACTCAATTTCACATTCTTTGCAATAAATTTTAATTGCTCTCATAACTGTTTCGTTTTAACATGACAAAGATTTCAAAACCACTACGCAATTATTTTGCGCAGTAAAAAAAGAATTTTAAATTTGAGTAAAAAACAACATGAATTTAGAGAAAATCTATTCTGAATTACTTACCAATATTGGCTTTTCAGCAAATGAAATTCAGCAGAACTGGACAGGTTTAGAAAAGGCATATTCCAAGAAATCAAGACATTATCATAATCTCACTCATTTAAAAGAAATGATTGAGGGTTTTGAAACCTATTCTAATCGGCTTCAAAATCCGAATGAAATATTATTTTCTATTTTTTATCATGATTTCGTTTATTCAGCTTCAAAAAAAGACAACGAACTCAAAAGTGCTGAGTATGCTTTGTCGATTTTACCTGAAAATGTCAACTTAAATAAACAATTGGTTTTTGATGCAATCTGCGCTACACAACAACATCAGCATAATAAAATTGAAGATATCAATTGGTTAATCGATTTTGATTTAAAAATCCTTGCTAAAGATTGGGATTCTTATAAAATCTATTTTGAACAGATTAGAAAAGAATACAGCATTTATCCTGATTTTTTATACAAACCTGGACGCGCAAAAGCATTGAAGCATTTTCTGGAAAATGAGTTTATTTTTCAGACTGAGGAATTCAGGAGTTTGTACGAAGAAAAAGCGAGACAAAATATCGAAAAGGAAATTTCAATATTAACATAAAGTATATCTGTAGAGACGCACTGCAGTGCGTCTACGCAACGAATATCCACAATACGTAAGACGCACTGCGGTGCGTCTCTACAATTCAAACCGAAAAACAAATATTCTTATGTCACAAAATAAAAACGCCTTAATACGCTATAAAACGATCGATAAATGTCTGCAAAACAGATACAGACAATGGACTCTAGAAGATTTAATTGAATGTTGTTCTGAAGCATTATTTGAATACGAAGGACGTCAAAATCCAATTAGTAAGCGAACGATTCAAATGGATATTCAGCTAATGCGAAGTGAAAAACTGGGATACAATGCGCCAATTGTTGTTTACGATAAAAAGTATTACAAATATGAAGACGAAGATTTTTCGATAACCGATATTCCGCTGACGGAAACCGATATGAATGTTTTGACTGAAACCGTTTCGATGTTGAAACAATTCAAGGATTTCTCTTTATTTAATGATGTATCCGATATTTTACAACGATTGGAGGATAAAATCTATTCTGAAAAATCACATACCAAGCCCGTAATTTATCTGGATAAAAATGAGAATCTAAAAGGGCTGCATTATCTGGATGAAATATATCAGGCTATCATAAAGAAAATGGTTCTGATAATTACGTACAAATCTTTTAAATCGAGAGAAGAAACAAAATTTCATTTTCATCCTTTTATATTAAAGGAATTCAATAACCGCTGGTTTTTAATCGGAAAGAAAAAAGCATCACAGCCTATTACCAATTTGGCTTTGGACAGAATCATTGCAATTGACTACGATTTTAATCATCCTTATTTAGAAGAAGATTTTGATGCCGACATGTATTATAAAGATGTAATTGGTGTTACGGTTAATTCGGGATTAAAAGCCAGGCGAATTGAACTTTGGGTAGATGCGTCAAATGCACCTTATGTATTGACAAAACCTTTACACACTTCTCAGCGTTTAATTAAGGAAAATGAAGACGGAAGCATTATTGTCCAATTATATGTGATACCAAATTATGAAATGGAAAGACTTCTTCTAGGTTTTGGAAGCTGTCTGGAAATTTTAAGACCTGAAAGTCTGAGAAATCGTATGAAAAAGATACTTCAAGATGCCATTTCGCGTTACGAATCTGAAAATTCAACTGAAATAAATGCATAATTTTTTAAAGAATATCGAATTAAATCCGATTTAAAAACCAAAAAGAGATTTTTACAACACTAAAAATGTTAAAATCTAAAAAAAGAATAGTATATTTCCCTATAAATAAACCACCAAATCACTCTAAATCAGTGATATTTTTTAACTAACCAAAAATTTATTAAAAAATTATATGCATGCATAGTATTTTTTAATTATATTTGAAATCGATATAGTTACCTATGAAAGACAAAACGATAGATTATATTTTGAGAGCTACGTGGCAGGCTGTTTCAAGAATGTATAATGAAGAGGCTGCCAAATATGATGCTACAATGGCAACAGGATTTGCTCTTTTAAGTATGGACAAGGAAGAAGGAACTCCATCAACCGCTTTAGGTCCGAGAATGGGCATGGAAGCCACCAGCTTAACCAGAACACTTAAATCTATGGAAGAAAAAGGTTTAATTGTTCGCAAAAAGAACCCAAGCGACGGCCGAGGCGTATTAATTTACCTGACCGAATTTGGAAAAGAAAAGAGAGATTTATCTAAAAATACAGTTCTGAAATTTAATGAAACGGTTAGAAAACATGTCTCAGACGAAAAGCTACAGCATTTTATAGAAGTTTCTGAAATTATCAACGAATTAATTCAGGACAAAAATATTTTCAATCATACAGAAAACTCAGAAAATGAATAATCTCCTTTAAAGAGAAAATTCAAATTCTACCCAAAAAAACAAATTTTACAAATATGAAACGCACAATTAAAAAAGTTGCTGTAATTGGATCCGGAATTATGGGTTCAGGTATAGCCAGTCATTTTGCTAACATTGGTGTTGAAGTTTTACTTCTTGACATTATCCCGCGCGAACTGACAGAAGCTGAAGCTAAAAAAGGATTAACACTTGAAAGTAAAGCCGTTCGCAACCGTGTGGTAAACGAACATTTGGCGAATTCATTAAAATCGAAACCCTCTCCTATTTACAGCCAAAAATTCGCTAGCCGAATCACAACTGGAAATACGACTGATGATATGGCAAAAATTGCCAATGTTGACTGGATTATCGAAGTTGTAGTGGAACGTTTAGATATCAAAAAATTAGTTTTTGAACAAATTGAGAAATTCCGTAAACCGGGAACTTTGGTTACTTCTAATACTTCTGGTATTCCAATTCACTTTATGAGTGAAGGAAGAAGCGAAGATTTCCAACAGCACTTCTGCGGAACTCACTTTTTTAACCCTGCGCGTTACTTAAAATTATTTGAAATTATTCCTGGTCCGAAAACTTCAACTGAAGTGTTGGATTTCTTAAACGAATATGGATCTAAATTTTTAGGGAAAACTTCGGTTGTTGCCAAAGATACTCCGGCGTTTATTGGAAACAGAATTGGTATTTACGGAATCCAGAGTTTATTCCATTTAGTAAAAGAAATGGGATTAACGATTGAAGAAGTGGATAAATTGACTGGCCCTGTAATTGGTCGTCCAAAATCGGCTACTTTCCGTACGGTTGACGTTGTTGGTTTAGATACTTTGGTACATGTTGCCAACGGTATTTATGAAAACTGCCCAACTGATGAACAACACGAATTGTTCAAACTTCCAGAATTTGTTACCAAAATGATGGAAAACAATTGGCTAGGAAGCAAAACAGGACAAGGTTTTTATAAAAAAGTAGATAAAGATATTCTTTCTTTAGATTTAGATACATTAGAATACCGCGCTGCGAAAAAAGCAAATTTTGCTACGCTTGAACTGACAAAAACTATCGATAAACCAATCAATCGTTTTAAAGTTTTAGTGAAAGGAACAGATAAAGCGGGAGAATTCTACCGTAAGAGTTTCGCCGGAATGTTTGCTTATGTATCAAACAGAATTCCTGAAATCTCAGACGAATTATACAAAATTGACGATGCCATGAAAGCTGGTTTTGGATGGGAAAATGGTCCATTCGAAATCTGGGATGCCATTGGTGTTGCCAAAGGAATTGAAATCATGAAAGCAGAAGGTTTAGAGCCTGCTGCATGGGTTAACGAAATGCTGGCTTCTGGAA
Organism: Flavobacterium sp. Root935; assembly: GCF_001429295.1. Lineage (GTDB taxonomy): Bacteria > Bacteroidota > Bacteroidia > Flavobacteriales > Flavobacteriaceae > Flavobacterium. Next base: position 980,354 of record NZ_LMJL01000008.1, read on the forward strand.
GCGAAAGTTTCTATACTGTAAAAGAAGGAGCGACTTATTTCTATAATATCCCAACAAAATCTCAAGTAAAAGTTCCTGGACAAGATTCATTCATTATCCTAAACAACATTCGCGAAAGCAAAAAAGTTTGGAGCAACAGCGGTGCAATCATTCAGGATTTAGGAGACGGAATTTTGAATTTAGAATTCCAATCTAAAATGAATACAATTGGTGGCGACGTTCTACAAGCTATCAATAAAGCAATTGACTTATCTGAAAAAGAATATCAAGGTTTAGTTATTGGAAACCAAGCAGCGAATTTCTCTGTTGGGGCTAATATCGGAATGATTTTCATGATGGCAGTTGAACAAGAATACGACGAATTAAACATGGCGATCAAATTGTTCCAAGATACAATGATGCGCGTTCGTTATTCTTCTATTCCTGTTGTTGTAGCGCCTCACGGAATGACTTTCGGTGGTGGATGCGAAATGAGCTTACACGCTGATAAAGTGGTAGCCGCTGCAGAAACTTACATGGGATTAGTTGAATTTGGTGTTGGAGTTATCCCTGGTGGTGGTGGTTCTAAAGAAATGACTTTAAGAGCTTCAGATTTATTCCGTAAAAACGATGTAGAGTTGAACGTTCTTCAAGAATATTTCTTAACAATCGCAATGGCAAAAGTTTCGACTTCTGGTTATGAAGCTTTTGATACCGGACTTTTACAACACGGAAAAGATGTTATTGTAGTAAACAAAGATCGTCAGATTGCTGAAGCTAAAAAACATGCTTTATTATTAGCAGAAGCTGGTTATACACAGCCAATTAGAAGAAATGATATTAAAGTTTTAGGAAAACAAGCACTTGGAATGTTCTTAGTTGGAACGGATCAAATGGAAGCTGGAAAATACATTTCTGAACACGACAAGAAAATCGCTAACAAACTGGCTTACGTTATGGCCGGAGGTGATTTATCTGAAGCGACTTTAGTATCTGAACAATATTTATTAGATATCGAACGTGAAGCTTTCTTGAGTTTATGTACAGAGAGAAAGACATTAGAGAGAATTCAATATATGTTAACTAAAGGAAAACCGCTTCGTAATTAGATAATAAGATGCAAGAAACAAGAAGCAAGACTTTAGAGAATCTTGCCTCTTGCCTCTTTCTTCTAATAAATCTTAAAAAAAACAAAACAAATGAAAACAGCATATATAGTAAAAGCATACAGAACAGCAGTTGGAAAAGCTCCAAAAGGTGTTTTTAGATTTAAAAGACCTGATGAATTAGCTGCAGAAACCATTCAGTTTATGATGGACGAACTGCCTGATTTCGATAAAAAGCGTATCGACGACGTTATGGTAGGAAATGCCATGCCGGAAGCAGAACAAGGTTTGAACGTTGGACGTTTGATTTCTCTGATGGGATTAAAAGTTGAAGATGTTCCTGGTGTTACAGTAAACCGTTACTGCGCATCTGGACTAGAAACTATCGGAATGGCGACTGCTAAAATCCAATCAGGAATGGCAGATTGTATCATTGCAGGTGGTGCAGAAAGCATGAGTTTTATTCCGATGGGAGGTTACAAACCAACTCCGGATTATAAAGTTGCTGCTGCAGGTCACGAAGATTACTATTGGGGAATGGGTTTAACTGCTGAAGCGGTTGCCAATCAATATAAAATTTCAAGAGAAGATCAAGATGAGTTTGCATACAACTCACACATGAAAGCTTTGAAAGCTCAGGCAGAAGGAAAATTCGACAAACAGATCGTTCCAATTACTGTTGAGCAGACTTTCATCAACGAAAATGGTAAAAAAGAAACAAAATCATACGTTGTAAATAAAGACGAAGGTCCAAGAGCTGGAACTTCTAAAGAAGCTTTAGCAGGTTTAAAACCAGTTTTCGCTGCTGATGGAAGTGTAACTGCGGGTAACTCTTCTCAAATGAGCGACGGTGCTGCATTCGTTTTAATCATGAGCGAAGAAATGGTAAAAGAATTAAATCTTGAACCAATTGCACGACTTGTAAACTTCGCTTCTTCTGGTGTTGAGCCAAGAATTATGGGTATCGGACCAGTAAAAGCAATTCCGAAAGCCTTAAAACAAGCTGGTTTAGAATTGAAAGACATTGACTTAGTTGAATTAAACGAGGCTTTTGCTTCTCAGTCTTTGGCTGTAATTCGCGAATTAGGTTTAAATCCAGATATCGTAAACGTAAACGGAGGAGCAATCGCTTTAGGGCATCCGCTGGGATGTACAGGAGCAAAACTTTCTGTTCAGTTATTTGATGAAATGAAACGCAGAGGTAATAAATACGGAATCGTTTCGATGTGTGTGGGGACTGGGCAAGGTTCTGCGGGGATTTACGAGGTTCTTTAAGACAAAGTAATACGTCTCTTTTGTCATTTCGACGAAGGAGAAATCGCACTAGTATTTCGACAAAGTAACCATCTAGTTTGTCATTTCGACGAAGGAGAAATCTCCACGACGATTGTCCACATAGCTGATAATCTTTGTAGAGTTACTTGCGGAGATTTCTCCTTCGTCGAAATGACAAGATTGAGGAAAAAGCATAAATAAAAAGATACTAAAACAAAAAAAATAAAAGTCATGAGCGACAAAACAAGAGGAGGTCAATTCCTAGTTAAAGAAACAAAATGCGAGGACATCTTTACTCCAGAAGATTTCTCGGAAGAGCAGTTAATGATGCGTGACTCTGTTAAGGAGTTCGTTGACAAAGAATTATGGGCGCATAAAGATCGTTTTGAGAAAAAAGATTACGCTTATACGGAAGCTTCTATGCGTAAAGCGGGTGAATTGGGACTTCTTGGAGTTGCAGTACCTGAAGAATACGGCGGATTAGGAATGGGATTTGTTTCTACAATGTTAGTTTGTGACTACATTTCTGGAGCAACTGGTTCGTTCTCAACTGCTTTTGGTGCGCATACCGGAATTGGAACAATGCCAATTACACTTTATGGATCAGAAGAGCAAAAGAAAAAATACGTTCCTAAATTGGCTTCTGGAGAATGGTTTGGTGCTTATTGCTTAACTGAACCAGGCGCAGGATCTGATGCAAACTCAGGAAAAACTAAAGCAGTTTTATCAGAAGACGGAACTCATTATTTAATTACAGGTCAAAAAATGTGGATTTCGAATGCAGGTTTCTGCAGCTTATTCATTGTTTTTGCTAGAATTGGTGATGATAAAAATATTACAGGTTTCATCGTAGAAAATGATCCGTCAAACGGAATTTCTATGAATGAAGAAGAACATAAATTAGGAATTCGTGCTTCTTCTACTCGTCAGGTTTTCTTCAACGAAACAAAAGTGCCGATTGAAAACATGTTGTCTGAAAGAGGAAACGGTTTCAAAATTGCGATGAATGCTTTGAACGTTGGTCGTATTAAATTGGCTGCTGCATGTTTAGATGCTCAAAGAAGAGTAACAACTGGAGCTGTAAAATATGCTAACGAAAGAATTCAGTTCAATACTCCTATTTCATCTTTTGGAGCTATCCGTTCTAAATTAGCTGAAATGGCAACTAGCGCTTACGCGGGAGAAAGTGCTTCTTACCGTGCTGCAAAAGACATCGAAGACAGAATTGCTGCTCGTGAAGCGGAAGGAACTTCTCATCAGGAAGCTGAATTGAAAGGTGTTGAAGAATATGCTATCGAGTGTTCGATCTTGAAAGTAGCGGTTTCTGAAGACGTTCAAAACTGTTCTGACGAAGGAATTCAGGTTTTTGGTGGAATGGGATTCTCTGAAGATACTCCAATGGAAAGTGCTTGGAGAGATGCTCGTATCGCACGTATCTACGAAGGAACTAACGAAATCAACAGAATGCTTTCTGTAGGTATGCTGATCAAAAAGGCAATGAAAGGACACGTTGATTTACTTGGACCAGCAATGAAAGTTCAAGAAGAATTAATGGGAATTCCATCTTTTGATACGCCTGATTTCTCTGAATTATTTGCAGAAGAAAAAGTAATCGTAGCTAACTTGAAAAAAGTTTTCTTGATGGTTGCTGGAAGCGCTGTTCAAAAATATGGTCCAGAATTAGATTCTCACCAACAATTATTAATGGCTGCTGCAGATATCTTAATCGAAATTTATATGGCTGAAAGTACAATTCTTAGAACTGAGAAATTAGCTAAAAAAGAAGGTGAAGATAAAGTTCAAGAGCAAATTGCTATGGCAAAATTATACTTGTACAAAGCTGTAGATATTGTAAACTTAAGAGGAAAAGAAGGAATTGCTTCTTTCTCTGAAGGAGACGAACAACGTATGATGTTAATGGGATTGAAACGTTTTACAAAATACACTAACCTGCCAAATGTTGTGGCGTTGAGAGAAAAAATTGCAGAAAAATTAGTTGCAGAAAATTCATACTGCTTCTAATATTACAATAGTTTTTAGCTTTTAATTTGTTTAAACCCGCGCAAGTCCGAAACTGCGCGGGTTTATTTTTGTTATTTTCCAGATCTTTCTTCGCAATATTTTTGCAACGATTTGCAAAATTTTCGTTAAAATTAACTTGCAAAGTGAATTATAATAGTTAAATATCCAATGTATTACTTTATATTTAACGTTCTAAAAACGCTAAAAACAAAATAATGAAACAAATTACTCTAATCGCTTCTTTTTTGTTGTGCTTTGGTATCACGACGACCTTTGCTCAAAAGAACAAAAAAATGGACATAATCGCTTATTACACTGGCGATTCAAAACTTATTGATGAATACGAAGTTGGCAAATTAAATCAAATTATTTTCAGTTTCTGCCATTTAAAAGATGGAAAATTAAGTGTTGATTCTCCTAAAGATTCAACTACAATCAAACACTTAGTTTCTCTAAAAGCAAAAAATCCGCAGCTAAAAATTATTTTATCACTTGGCGGCTGGGGTGGCTGCGAACCTTGTTCTGCTGCTTTCTCTACTCCAGAAGGTCGTTTAAAGTTTGCTAAATCTGTAAAAGAAATAAGCGATTCTTATAAAGTTGACGGTTTAGATCTAGATTGGGAATATCCAGCAATCGAAGGACTTCCAGGTCATTTGTATCAGGGTGTTGACAAGCCTAACTTTACTGAACTGGTAAAAATATTACGTTCTACATTAGGTAAAAAATACGAATTGAGTTTCGCTGCAGGAGGTTTCCAAAAATATTTAGACGAATCTATTGACTGGAAAGCTGTAACTCCGTTGGTAAACCGCATCAATATTATGAGTTATGATTTAGTAAACGGGTATTCTAAAGTTACTGGTCATCATTCTCCATTATACAGTACAAATGCTAATGAAGAATCTACGAATAGAGCTGTTGAATTTTTATTGAAACAAGGCGTTCCTGCAGAGAAATTAGTTATTGGCGGTGCTTTTTATTCAAGAACTTGGAAAAATGTAGAAAACGTAAATAATGGTCTTTATCAAGCTGGAGAACATATTCAAGGCATCGATTTTAAAAACTTTGCTACAACTTATACTGAAGCAAATGGATGGAAATACTTTTGGGATGATAAAGCAAAAGCACCATATTGGTATAACGCTTCAACCAAAACTTTTGCAACATCTGATGACCTTAAATCTATAAAAGCAAAAGCAGAATATGTAAAAGCGAAGAAATTAGGAGGAATTATGTTTTGGGAACTTACGTTAGATAGTTTCCGTGACGGAATGGTAAATGAAATTTACAAAGTGAAAACAGCAAAATAATTTTGTTTAAAAGAATAAAAAAAGGCAGTTATCTAAATAACTGCCTTTTTGTTTTATAGTTACAAAAACCTTATTGAACTTTTGATTTATCCAATTCTCCGATAAAAGGAATAGATTCTAAAATTTCACTGCGAATAATCGTTTGCAGGTATACTTCCAACTGAATAAATTTAGCCGCATTTATAGCTCCAATCGCTTTTTTGGCTTGACTATAAGTTTTAGAGTAAAGTTTTTCATAATCAATATGATTTTTTAAAGTACCTTTTGCTAATTCATCGGCTTTGGCATCTGTCAAAGTTTCATAATTAGCTGCATAATCATTTATTAATTGAAATTTGGTTTGACCAAGCGCTTTACGTTTGGTTTCGTACTCATCATACACTTTTGTAAAAGCTGCTGCTTGAGCATCTGACAAGTTCATGTATTGTTTTACTAAATCACTTTTAGATTTTCCGTAAACACTTTGCAAAACATCTACATCTTCTTTAAAAGAAGATTGTGCATAAGATGAAAATGAGGCAACAGCCAGAATAAGAATAAGACTTAATTTTTTCATAGTTTCAATTTTAAATTTGTTTTTAAAAATAATATGCATACTAAATATACTGATTATTAAAACCTTAAAACCCAAAACAGTATATCTATATCTTAAATAGGTAAAACTATTATTTATTCACTGATGTCTTTGGAGCACTAATTATTCCATCATAACTAATTGGCGCTCTATTGTTACTATTTACATTAAGCGTAGCTGTTCCATTAGAAAAAATACTAAACATTAGATCATAAACATCGTTTTTTCCTCGAACTGTCGCTTTTAAAATGGTATTTTTCTTTTTCTTTTCGATTTTAATATTCTCAGGTTTTCCTTCAAATTTAATTCCGCCTTCACCATTATAGGCAACATTAAATCCGCGTCCAAAAAAAGGAAGATCGCAAGTTGTGTTTTCTGTGTTAAAGTTCAAGAAATAAGTATTATAATCCAGCTGAATTAATCTTCCACCTTGCGGTGTAACCTTTTGTGCTTCAAAAACAAAATTCTTGGAATCTAAAAGTGCTTGAATTTCATTTTGCTTTTTTAGTTCTCTTTCTTCTTTTAATTCTTTTTTTGTTTTTTCCTGTGCCGAAACTGAAAAGCTTAAGAGTGAAAAAATCAGGAACATAACAGATATTTTAGCTTTCATAGCATTATTTTTTAGTAAAACGCATCATTGCAATATCTCCAGAAATAAAATTTAAAGTTTTACCATCATCCGTAATATCGTATGAAGTAATTTTTTGAAGTGTAGACATATAAATTTGTTCACCTTGTTGTCCGTCCAGACACATCATTTTGGTCACTGCCATTGGCTGGGTAAAATCAATTTTATTTCCATTCACAACCAATTTTCCCGTATAAGAATTACAGCTGTTATTGCCAGAAACTTGGTTTTCTTTTGTATTGAAAATTATTGTAGGTTTCTTATTTGGGTATAGACCATCAAAAGTAATCTTTGGACCAGTGATATAATTCAGTTCCCAAGTTCCGTCGAGTTTTGAAACTGCATCACTTTTTTTACATTTAAAAATATTGCAGGAAAGCAATATTGAACTAAGAAAAACGAGAGTAAAAATCTTTTTAATCATAATAGTTAAGAATTAAATATGAGCGAATTAGAGCAGGATGATCTCAGAAATTATTCCTTAAAACCATACGAATTTACGCAATATTTCCGTGTCATGTGCTCAATCGATATTAAATTATAACGAATAGTTTGACTTTTTTTTAACTTTTAGAGTTAAGCCATTCCGTTATTTTATGTTAAATTTACTTAATATTTAACTAAAATGCCCATATATATGAAAAAACTAATCGTTTCTTTCGCTATAATTACAGCCGTAATCATTGGCTGTAAGACAAATACAAAATCAAGTGATGCAAAAACATTAACAGTTGCATTAGAACCAAAAAGCAACAGTAAGGTTACTGGAACTGCTGTTTTTACAGAGAAAAATGGAAAAGTTACTTTTACTGCAAAAATGACTGGACTAGAACCAGGAGTTCACGCTATACATATCCATGAAAAAGCAGATTGTAGTGCTGCAGACGGAAGCTCTGCTGGAGGACACTGGAATCCAACTTTTAAAAAACACGGAAAATGGGGAGTTGGAGAATATCATAAAGGTGATATCGGAAACTTTACTGCAGATGCAAAAGGTAATGGATCGATCACTTTAACTACTGACGAATGGTGCGTTGGATGTGGAGATTCTAACAAAGATGTTCTTGGCAAAGGTTTAATCGTTCATGCAGGAACAGATGATTTTACAACCCAGCCTACAGGAAATGCCGGCGGAAGAGTTGCTTGTGCAGGAATCATCAAATAAGAAAATACAATAACCACTATTTTTAACAAAATCTAGTGGTTATTTCATTTTAAAATGAATCCTAAAACAAGAAAAAGACATAGCTTTGCATTAGCAAAATTAAGTCAATGATTAACCCATCAGCACACGGCTGGATAGATAAGTTTTTTAGTGAACAGAAGTTTTCAGAAGCAATTCCTTTTGAAACAGTAGAATCGTTTTACTATAAAGTAAGAGAAACGGGATTTATTTATGGTCATATTATTGCTATAGATTCTCAGATTCCGATTCCAATAAAAGGCTGGTTTAAAACTGAAATTTCTAAAGTAGCTTTACTTAATACACTCTATCATGTTTTTTGTTTAGAGAAAAGAAACTCGGAACCTAAAAATTTCATCTCAGAAGTTTTAAAGTTTTACAAACAAATGAATCCAGAAGGATTTAACTTGTTTAAAATTTTACTTCCAAAAGATACTCCTTCTCTCTCTCTGGAAAGCATTATTGACCAAAGGGTTCAGACGAATGACAGCATCATCAGCAAAAACTTTTCGCATTTGGTAACAAATGCTTTATTGTTTATTGATGTTTTAGCTTTTAGACAATATTTGGCTCATGGCGAAATTCCAGAAAAATATCTAAAACGTATTGAAGAAACAGTTCTTGGTATTGTGGGTTTAGCGCTAAAAACTAAAACGGTAAAATCACAGCACGATGATTTATTGATTAAATTATTCGAAGCTTCTATTCGTTATTCTAAATTCTCTAAAGTTACTGTAGATACTTTAGAAACCTTGCAGTTAGATTATTTCAGCAACAAATTAGAGCAATATTATTTAATTGATATGGCTGGAATGGCACTTTGGAGTGATGGTGTTGTTGAAAATGAAGAAGCTTATTTTTTATATTCTTTAGGATCAATGATGGGTGTTACAGATGAATTTACAGCCCAAAGTATTGCAACAACGAACGCTTTTATCACAACTCATAAAAGTAAAATTCCGTATTTTAATTACTCAAACCCTGTTAAGCATTTTTACGATCAAATGACGCACAGCGTTATAAAATTGATCACAAGAAACAAAAACCGATTGGTAAGAGAAATTATGCAGAGTAAAGAACTCGTTGTTTTATTAGCATACTCTACAACAAGAGATTTGGATGCAAAGGAAAAAAAGAAAGTCAAAAAACAGCTTTTGGACATTTGTAAAACAATTCCATCGCTTACGATATTTTTACTTCCAGGAGGAAGTTTGTTATTACCAATATTAATCAAGTTTATCCCAACAATGCTTCCATCTGCATTTAACGAAAACTTAGATGAAAATGAATAAAAAAAAATCGCCCTTTTGAGGGCGATTTTTTTTATCTATTAAAGATCTAATTGATAAACTTCGTCTAGTTCATCATTCGACGCGATATTTACATTTAAATCGGTTACAAAACCTGAATTTAATCCGTAAACCCATCCGTGAAGCATTAAATCCTGACCATTTTTCCATGCATTTTGTACAATAGAAGTCTTAGCTAAATTGTAAACCTGCTCTTTTGCATTGATTTCAACAAAAGCATTAAAACGTTCTGTTTCGTCCTCAATTGAGTTTAAGTATTTATCGTGCAGACGGTATTCATCTTTTATGTGACGCAGCCAGTTATCAATAATTCCAACAGATTGGTGTCCCATTGCAGCTTTTACACCTCCGCATCCATAATGTCCGCATACGATAACGTGTTTTACTTTTAATACATTTACAGCATAATCTAGAACACTAAGCATATTCATATCAGAATGCACAACCATATTTGCGATATTACGGTGAACAAAAACTTCACCTGGTTTTGCACCAACAATTTCGTTTGCAGGAACACGGCTGTCAGAACATCCAATCCATAATAATGGCGGCGACTGACCTTTTGCTAAATCAGCAAAATAATTTGGATCTAATGCCAATGAATTCTCTACCCACTTTTTATTGTTTTCTAATAACTGCTCATAAAACTTTCTCATTTTTTTATTTTTTTTGTGGTAATTTTTAAGTTATAATCTTCTCAAAAAAGAACTTGAGGTAAAGTTACCTAAATTTTAAGATTTCTTCCTCCTTAAAAACACCTTATTTTAATTATTCTCCTTTAACAACTTCTTTTTTAACCACTTCCCTTTTTGCTACATCATAATAATGTTCAATAGTAACGTGATTGTTATTATCTGGTGTATTTTCTAATTCGTATGCTTCTTTAAAGCCTTTAAGTTTGACTTTAATGTTATCATCAATTGCCCTTGTTTCTTTAAATTCACGAATCAAATCTAAAACATCATGTGCAATATACTCTGTATCATGAGCATTGATAATTACTTTTGAATTTTCAGGAATTTCATTCAGCGTTTGTTTGATCGCAGCTTTGTTTAAAAATGAAACTTCCTGCGCTAAATCGATGTGAATAATATCACCGTCTTCATATTCTTCTTTTTTGAAGATATAAGCTCTTTTTAAGTTTCCTCTTAAAACAAAAATGATACTAATAATAATTCCCAACGCAACACCTTTTAGCAAATCTGTCGCAACGACAAAGACCAAAGTTGCAATAAAAGGGACAAACTGGTATTTCCCCTTTTCCCAGAAATGCATAAAAGTTGCTGGTTTTGCTAATTTATAACCCACTAAAATTAAAACTGTTGCCAATGTTGCCAACGGAATTTTGTTTAAAATTGCTGGAATCGATAATACACTTATTAATAAAAGTACACCATGAATAATAGTAGACATTTTAGATTTTGCACCAGCATTATTATTAGCTGACGAACGCACTACAACAGATGTCATAGGAAGTCCTCCTAAAAGAGAACTTATTATATTACCCAGACCTTGCGCTTTTAATTCAACATTTGTGTTTGTGTATCGTTTTTGAGCATCCATTCTATCTGAGGCTTCAATACATAAAAGTGTTTCAATAGAAGCAACAATGGCAATTGTAACAGCAACTACCCAAACCTGCGGATTTGAAACAGCGGCAAAGTTTGGCGTAATTATAATTGATTTAAATTCATCAAAAGATTTTGGAACTGGCAAAGAAACCAAATGTTCTTTTCCAATTGCCAAAGCGCTTCCTGTTGATACAAATATTTCGTTTAAAACAACCCCAGCAATAACTGCAACTAGTGCTCCTGGAACTAATTTTATTCTTTTTAGAAATGGTACCTTCTCCCACGAAAGCAAGATTATCAGTGATACTAAAGAAACTACTACGGCTCCTAATTGAATGTGATTTAAAAGATCAAACAAAAACGAAAAAGAATTACTTCCATCATTTTGTATAAAGGCTTGATCCCCTTCAAAATCAGCATCATAACCAAAAGCATGAGGGATTTGTTTTAAGATGATGATGATTCCAATACCAGCTAACATTCCTTCAATTACATTTGTTGGGAAATAGTTGGATATACTTCCGGCTTTTAAAAATCCTAATGCTAATTGAATTAATCCTGCAATAAAAACAGACATTAAAAATACATCGAAAGCTCCAAAATCGGTGATTGCGGTTAAAATAATAGCTGTCAACCCAGCAGCTGGACCCGATACACTAATATGTGACTGGCTTAAATAACCTACCACAATACCGCCCACAACACCAGCAATAATTCCAGAAAATAACGGCGCCCCAGAAGCCATTGCAATACCTAAACACAATGGAAGAGCCACCAAGAAAACCACTAAACCTGACGCAAAATCAGACTTAAGGTTGGCAAAAAGATTGATTTTTTTTGTCATAATAATACAATACTAAAAAAATTATTCATTAAAGATTTACCCCATTTGCTTAAATTCAAATGCGGCTAAAGATCAAATAATCGGAAGTATTATACTAAATTGGGAGGTGGAGCAAATATGCTCGGAGAAATATTGTCAAGTTTTACAATATTTTCAGATATGATTGTTTTTTTCTCGATGTAAACCGGAATTATAACTTCATGCTCCAAAATTGATGGATGATGCATAACATTTTTCAGCTCTTTATGTACTTCTTCTTCAGCTATACTAAAAGATACAACTGTATTATTCCCTTTCTTTATCGCCTGAACAATTGTCGGGGTCGATAAGAAGGCAATAAAAATGAATAATAATATGCGAGCAACTAATTTCATTGAAGCAAAAATAGCGTTAAACAAATAAAATCAAAGAGATTTTTATAGAAATTTAACATAAACAAAAAAGCAGAACGCAATTTTTATGCTGTTCTGCTTTTAAATCGTTAACAAACAATATTTTAAAGAGTTTCTTCTAACCAAGCATTCATCATCCAAATTGTTTTTTCCTGCTCAGCAATAAAGTCACTCATCATAGAATTAGTACCTTCATCGTTAATTTCGTCAGATTTGTTTAGTATGTCTCTTTCAATTTTTAACAAATCTGATAACGAATGAACAATTAACTGAACAGCTTTTTCATCATTAGAAATATTTTTTCCAACAGTTAATTTGTTATTTTTAATATAGTCATCAAAAGTGTGCAGCGGAGTTCCTCCAATTGTCAAAACTCTTTCAGCTATCATATCAATTTTTAATTGTGCATCTGTATATAATTCTTCAAATTTTACGTGTAAATCAAAAAAACGTTTTCCTCGAATGTTCCAGTGAATCCCTCTCAAGTTTTGATAATATACCTGAAAGTTTGATAATAATACATTCAACTCTTTTACTAATTCTTCTGATTCTTTTACAGGTAATCCTAAAATATTTGTTTTCATAATTTAATTTTTACACTAATTTACTACAAATTTAAAGTAAGTTTCATGAATTTTATATAAATAAAAATTATATTTTCTTATTTTTGCATCAAAATTTACTATCAATATGACTATAACTCAATTACAATATGTGTTAGCAGTTGCTGAGCATAAAAATTTCACTCTTGCTGCTGAAAAATGCTTTGTAACTCAGCCAACCTTGAGTATGCAGATACAAAAGATTGAAGAAGAACTTAATATATTAATTTTCGACAGAAGCAAAAAACCTATTCAACTTACTGACATTGGTCAAAAAATAGTGAACCAGGCAAAAAACATTGTAAACGAAGCCGATCGAATAAAAGACATTGTAGAGCAGCAAAAAGGTTTTATAGGAGGAGAATTCCGCTTAGGAATAATTCCAACCATTATGCCGACGCTTTTACCGATGTTTTTAAATAATTTCATCAAAAAATATCCAAAGGTAAAACTCTTAATTGAAGAGCTTAACACAGACGAAATTATTGTAAAGTTAAAAAACGGACATTTAGATGCTGCGATAGCTGCAACACCGTTGGAAGATGAAAAAATCAAAGAAATAGTTTTATACTTCGAACCATTTGTGGCTTATATTCCTGAGCATCATGCTAGTTTTCAAAAGCAGGAAATAGAAGTTTCTGATTTAAATTTAAATGAAATCCTTCTTTTGCAAGACGGACACTGCTTTAGAGATGGAATTCTTAATTTATGCAAAAATGGTTCCGACATCGATCAGACTAATTTTCAGATTCAAAGCGGCAGTTTTGAAACCCTGATTAAATTAGCAGACGAAGGCCTTGGCACAACGTTACTTCCGTACTTGCACACCTTAGACTTAAAAGATTCCGACAAACTGAAACTACGTAATTTTAAGGAACCAAAACCTGCTCGTGAGGTAAGTTTAATTTACCCAAAGAGCGAATTAAAAATGCAAATCATTGATGCGATCAGATCTACAATTGCCGGCGTTGTAAAAGGAGCAATTGTTTTTCAGAATGTTCAAATCATTAGTCCTTTACAAAAGAGAGCATAAAAAAAGGAGCCAATTTTGGCTCCTTTTCTCTTATACTTTAATTAGCTGTAGACTCTGTTTTAATTCTGGTTTTTCAATAATGAAATTTAATAACCATTCTTGCAATTGTTCCATTTCGTAAGGTAACAGTGTTTTGATAGCTTTTTCTAACTCCTTGCAGAAAAGTACCGGGTCGAAACTTACTCTTTCAAGTATTGATTTCGTGTAATCAAACATCATTTTTGACATAATAAAATAAGATTTTCGGGGGTTATCTATTTTTTTAAACTCGAGCAAATTTAATCAAATATCCAACATAAATACTACTTTTAACTTATTTTTTTAAAAAATTTAGCAACGAATACGTTTTCTTAAAACATATAAATCAATCTAGAATAATTCTAAATAGTTCATTTAAACCTTTTTAAAAGCTCGAAACATTTCTCTTTTCCCTGGAGGGCCTGCCAATTTTTCTACTGTAAACCCAACTTCGATCATACTTCTTTTAACAACTCCGCGCGCTGCATAAGTTACAAGAACACCGTTTGGCTTTAAACTATTGTACATTTTCTGAAAAATTTCTGTACTCCAAAGCTCCGGTTGTACTCTATATCCGAAGGCATCAAAGTAAATCAAATCAAAAATTTCAAAGTCATTTATTTCGTGAAAAAATTGTTTCCTTTTGGTTAACGAGAACAGATCGCAAATTTCTACCTTTTTATCCCATTCAGTTTTATGCATTTTTTCAAAAATGTTCTCAAATTCCAATGCTTCCAGCTCTTCGGCATAATTCATCTCCAGAATTTCATTTGCATCAACGGGATAAGCTTCTACTCCAACGTAATCAATATTCTGTTTTTTACGGACAGCTTCTAAAAAAGTAATAAAGGCATTTAAACCTGTTCCAAAACCTATTTCTAATATACTTATTGGCTGTTCAAATAAATCAAGTCCGTTTTTAATAAATACATGTTTAGCTTCTTGAATTGCACCATGTTTTGAATGGTAACATTCATCCCATTCTGGCAAACGAATTGTAGTTGAGCCGTCTAGCGTTTTAATTATTTCCCTTTTCATTTTTTCGAAATTTGTAATAGCTTTTTATTGATTTTCAAGCCATTTTAATATTCAAAATTAGTCAAAACTAATGCGTAAAGCCTTAAAAATCGATAGTTTTTTCATAAAATCTTTATAAAAACGAATTAAATATTTGAGTTTATTATAGGATAAATAAATCTCAATCAAAAGCAGTAAATAATGAATTTTCACTAAGCTTTTTACATTATTTTACTTAATTTTGCATTCAATAAATTCTATTTTACATGATATCATCACGTTAGATTCTCGACCGTGAAATATCTCACAAAAAACTTACATAACTATGAGTACAACTCAAACAAGCAAAATTGAAATCATAAAAGCTACTTCTACAAAAATAAACGAAGTAGATTTTGACAACTTAAGTTTTGGTGCTGTATTTACAGACCATTTATTCGAATGCGATTTTAAAAACGGACAATGGCAAAATCCTGTCATTAAACCTTATGCTCCTATTTTGATGGATCCATCTTCAAAAGTCTTCCATTATGGTCAAGCTATTTTTGAAGGAATGAAAGCTTATAAAGATGACAATAATGATGTTTGGTTGTTTAGACCGGATGAAAACTACAAACGTTTTAATAGTTCTGCAGTAAGAATGGCAATGCCAGAAATTCCAGAATCTATTTTTATGGATGGTTTAAATGAATTATTGAAATTAGACAAAGACTGGATTCAGAGAGGAAACGGAGCAAGTATGTATATCCGTCCGTTTATGATTGCTACAGGACCTGGAGTTATCGCCAATCCTTCTGACGAATATAAATTCATGATTTTACTTTCTCCTGCAAAAGCTTATTACGGAGGTGAAGTAAAAGTAATTATTGCTGAACATTACAGTAGAGCTGCAAATGGCGGAATTGGTGCCGCGAAAGCTGCTGGAAATTACGCTGCGCAATTTTACCCAACTAACTTGGCAAACAAAGATGGTTTTCAACAAGTTATCTGGACTGATGATGCAACGCACACAAAATTAGAAGAAGCTGGAACAATGAACGTTTTCTTCAGAATCAACGATACTTTATTGACTGCTCCAACAAGCGAAAGAATTTTGGATGGTGTTACTAGAAAAAGTTTGATCGCAATGGCTGAAAAAGAAGGTCTTAAAGTAGAAGTTCGTCCAGTAATTGTTTCAGAATTAGTTGAAGCTGCTAAAAACGGATCTTTAAAAGAAATTTTTGGAGCTGGAACTGCTGCAGTTATCAGCGTAATTAAAGGCTTCTCTTATCAAGATGAATATTATGAAATGGCTCCAATCGAGAATTCATACGCTTCTTTCTTAAAAGAAAAACTAACAAGTCTTCAAAACAAACTTTCTGAAGACACTTACGGATGGACAGTTAAAGTTCAATAATCAAAAGATATTTATAAAAACAAACCCGACAAATTTTAAAAAATCTGTCGGGTTTTGTATTTTACTCTATTATCGTATAACTATTTAAACGCAATATTGTTATTTCTCCTTCGTCGAAATGACACTCAAATAGCACAGCGATTTTTTTACAAAAGCTTCGAAAAATCAGGTTTAAAATAATTTGGACCTTTCATTACCTTACCGTCTTCACGATAAATTGGTTTCCCATCTTCGCCAAGCTTACTCATATTACTACGCTGAATTTCATCAAAAACAGCTTCAATTTTATCCTGAAGCCCGTGTTCTATAATTGTACCGCACAAAATATACATCATATCTCCTAGCGCATCTGCAATTTCAACTAAATCATTATTTTGAACTGCCTCATAATATTCTTCATTTTCCTCTTTCATTAAATTGTAACGAAGTAATTTTTTCTCAGCTCCAACATCGGCAATTGGTGTTGCGCTGTGGCCAATTTTAAAAGCGGTGTGAAATTCAGTTACGGCGTCAAGTTGTTTTTTCATATAGTTGTTTCTTTTTTTTGCTAATTTAAGGTACTTCGATATAAATCTAGCAATAAAACTGAATTAAATCAAAAGGCAATTTAGCAGCAAATCGTCTGCAATTCTCTAAATTTGCCAAAAATAATTTTAAAGCTATGTTTAGTCAAGGACAATTAATATTTGGGGTGTGTTTTTTTATTGCTTTTGTAATCGTAATGATATTTGCTTATCGAAAAGATTTAGCATTACATAAAATCTTTTACAAAGGAAATTATAAAGTATTACTTGTTTTTTTACTATTCATCGCAATTTTATTTTTGATTAAAATTTTCTTTAAAAGATAATTATCTTCAAATTTAAAAGGGTCTTTTTTCGATAAAAAAGTATATCACAGCAAAATAAAACCTAATAATTATTGGTTATTAGTAAGACTCACAATAAAATTTATAACTTTACGAAACCAAACAATCTACCAATGAAAATTCTTAAGTATTTATTTCTTTTTGCGTTATTAAGTCTTGTTGCCCTTACCGTTTTTGTTGCTACACAAAAAGGAATTTTTGATGTAGAAAGAAGCAAAGTAATCAATTCGCCTCGTGCAACGGTTTACAATTATCTTAATGATTTTAGAAATTACGAAGATTTTGAATCTTGGTCGGTTGAAGATCCTTCAATACAAATGACTTTTCCGAACAAAACAAGCGGAAGCGGGGCTTCTTTTTATTGGGACGGGGTTGAAGGAAAAGGAAATGCAATCATCTTGAAAACAAAAGATGGTGAAAGCATTGAGCAAAAAATGAAATATGAAGGTACAGAAGCAGATGTGAGCTGGACTTTAAAAGATACCTTGAACGGAAAAACTAAAGTTACCTGGAAAGGAAAAGGAACTATGAGTTTTCTTTTCAAAATCTACACTGCATTACATGGAGGTTCTGACAGAGTTATTGGTACTATTTATGAAAAAAGTTTAGCCAATATTGATAAAAACCTTGATTACGAAACAAAAACTTATGCTGTTAAAGTTGATGGATTGGTTAAAAAAACTGAAACTCCATATATAAAACAAACTTTTACAAGTGAGATAGAAAAAGTAAACAAAAATGCCCGAATTGTAATTCCGAAGCTTATTCACTTTAGCGAAACAAACGGATTATCTGCAAGCGGAAAGCCTTTTATTATTTATCATACGTACGACACTAAAACAGGTTTAGCTAAAATCTCTATCTGTTTACCTATTAATAAAGAAATTTCTATTAGTTCTGGAAGTGACATTCTTTCTGGAAAACTTAACGGATTCGATGCTGTAAAAACTACGCTTACCGGAGATTATTCTCATAGAAATGAAGCTATTGCCAAAACAACAGCTTTTATAAACAAAGAAAAGATTACTCCAGAATTAAGCTGGTCGCATCTTGAAATTTGGACACTAAGTAAATTGGATGTTAAAGGCTCGTCTAAATTAGTTACTGAAATTTATTTCCCAGTTAAACCTAAAGTAGAAGAACCTGTAGTAACTACACCAGTTTATTCACCAGAAACCCAAGCGGAACCAGCACAGAAAAAACCTGCTGCTACTCCAGCCCCAGCTGCAACAACTCCTGCTAAAGAAGAAGAACAGTCAGAATTCTAAACTTTAGGTTCACTCATTAAACCTTTTGTTTTAAATTCAGTCTAAGTTATATTAAGAAGGTTTACAAAACAAAAAGTTTGATAGACGAAAAGGAATTTATAAAACAATTATTAAACCCTGAAACGCAAAATGCTGCGTTTCAAAAACTCCTATCTGATTATCAGAGACCTTTGTATTCTCATATTCGAAACATAGTTTTGAATCATGATGATGCCGATGATGTCTTGCAGAATACTTTTGTAAAAGTCTTTCAATATCTTAAAAACTTTAAAGGTGAAAGTAAACTTTTTTCATGGATGTATCGTATTGCTACAAACGAAGCTTTGACTTTTTTATCTCAAAAAGCAAAATTAAGCGGTATTTCATCCGAAGATCTGCAGAATAAAACAATTGACAACCTAAAAGCAGATCTTTATTTTGATGGGGATGAAATTCAAATCAAACTTCAAAAAGCAATTGTAACACTTCCAGAAAAACAACAGCTGGTTTTCAAAATGAAATATTTTGAAGAATTAAAATATGAAGAAATAGCAGAAATATTAGGTACTTCTGTGGGAGCTTTGAAGGCGTCTTATCATCATGCAGTAAAAAAAATCGAATTATATGTTACATCAAATTAAACCTTTTGTAACTAAAACTATCTTATAGGTATTATGAAAACATTTAAATTAGAAAACGAACCAAAAATAAAATCTGGATTTAAAACTCCAGAGCATTATTTTGATGATTTTTCAGAGAAAGTTTTACAGCAATTAAACGAAAAAGAAGTAAAAGTAATTCCTTTTTACAAACGTAAAAAAACATTCTCTCTAGTAGCGGCAGTGGTAGTAGGTTTTGCCTTAATGATTCCAATTGTGAACAATTATAGAGCAACATCAAATGATCTTGACGAAGCTACTTTAGAAACCTATTTATCGTATCAATCTAATTTGAATCAATACGATTTAATTCAAAAATTAGATGACAGCGATATAGAAAAAATAAACAATGACATTACTTTGGAAGATGAAACGATAGAAGATATTTTATCGACCAGTCCGAACATAGAACATTTAATTTCAGAACAAAACTAAATTAAACTTAACTCAACTTAACAATGAAAATAAAAAATATTTTACCGCTTCTGCTCTTTCTGACCAGTTTTTCATTTTTTGCACAAAATGGAAAAATTGACGAAAAGCGTGAAAAAATTAAAGCTTTTAAGGTTTCTTTTTTGACAACAGAATTAGAGCTGACTTCTACAGAAGCCGAAAAATTCTGGCCAATTTACAATGCTTACGACGACAAGCAATTCGACTTAAAGCATTTGAAAATGAAAACTTATCTGCGAAAATTAAATGATGACAACATCAATAATCTTTCAGATAAAGATGCAGTAACATTACTATCGCAAATAGAAAGTACAGATAAGGAATTGTATGTACTTCGAGAAAAATATATGACAAGCTTAAAGAAAGTGCTTTCAGCAAAAAAAATACTAAAGCTTAAAAAATCTGAAGACGACTTTAATCGAAAATTACTACAGCAATATAGAGATAAAGCTGGTAAAGATTAAATTCAAATACGAAACAACAGTGATAAGGACCCTATATAATAATACTTACTTTATTATTTAGGGTTCTTATTTTTTTATTTAAAGTTAAGTCGAACTACTTTATTGTGTCCCGCAGCAATTGCAGTATTACGATTGACAAATCGGATGGTAAAAAGCTTTGAATCTGTAGAAAGCTGTGTCCAGTTTTCACCTCCATTTTGAGAATATTGTATTCCTTCAGAACCCACACAAATAATTTCTCTGCCGCTTCCTCCTGGAACATATTGCACACATGATGCATAGCCAAATCCTAGATTCTGGCCAATTAATTCCCAAGTTTTTCCTCCGTCTTTTGTAAAAGCTTTATTATCTAGTTTTTTATTCGGAAATTCATAATCTCCACCAGCAATAAATCCTTGTTTAGAATCGTAAAAATCGGCCGTAAAAATTCCTGTCATTTCCTTTCCCTGCACAATTGGAGTTTCAATTACTTTCCATGTTTTTGCTTTATCTGGCGAATAGAAAACACGTGATTTTTTTCCTCCAGAAACCAGCCAAGTATCATTTCCTTTTATTACAATATTCGTATTACTGGCAGCAAAAGCAGCTTCTCCGGTAGCATTTGTTGGTAATTTATCAGATAATAATTTAGTCCAAGTTTCTCCTCCATCGCGGGTAACAATAACAGAAAAAGTATCTTCTGTTGGGTCACCAATTGCAATTCCTTCTTTATCGTTCCAAAACTGCATGCTATCATAAAAAACTTTGGGATTAACTTCTTTATAAACCAATTTAACTTTACGATCTTTTTTTGATACAGAATAAAGTAAAGCTGGATTTGCGACGCTCAGTAGAAATATATCTTTAGAAGTTTGAGCAATACTTCTAAATTCTAATTTAAGCGTATCTCGGTAAATATGCTCTTCAAATTTCTCTTTCTTATCTAGGTCATAATATCCAAAACGCGAATTATCAGCACCATACCAAACTTTATTTTTATCAATTAGAATTGCTCTTATACTAATTCTATCTTTAAATAAGGTATCTACAGTCATTGATGTAAAACCGCCGCTGTAGCAAACTTTAGTTTTATAATTAAATGTTTTAAAAGACATCAATAAAATAAAAATACCACAAAATAAAGCGAGTTTTTTCATAAGAATTCAAAATTTGGTTAATGCTAAAATACGATTATTTCTAACAATTCAAATGATTTTTTCTGGCATAATAATTGAAGTATATTTCTTACAATTATAAAAAATAAAATATGAGAATTATAGTTTTAACTGGAATCTTACTATTATTTATGAATTCAGCTCATTCACAAAAAGTTAACGTATATCCTAACAGTTCTTACGTACAAGAAAATTTAGATTTAAATGCTGTAGGCTTACTATTTGAAGAATCTGCAGATCTCGCAGACTTTGAGAAAAAAATAAATTATCCCCAAGATCGAATTTCAAATCTTGATTTAAATGATGATGGAAAAGTTGATTATTTAAAAGTTTCAGATAAAATCGAGAACAACATTCAAATAATAAAAATTCAATCTGAAATAAGTCCCAATATATATCAAGATGTAGCATCTATCAATATTATATTAAAGAATCAAAATAGAAGTGCAAATTCGGCTATCCGCACAGATCGTCAAAATATAAATCCAAACAGGAATGCAGATAGAGAACGAAGTTCATATTATAATGACTCAGGTTTACGTGCTAAAGACATCATACTTCCGTTTATGTACACAGCACTAAATATCTATTTAACTATTAGAAGATAAAGCACCCAATAAAATCACACTCATTATCAACAACATAAAATCTAAAAGCAATAAAATTATTTTGTGGCACAGTAATTGGATATCTACTAATACAAATAATTTAATATGATTTAGTCATGAAAGCGAAATTACTTATAATAGCCCTATTTGCATTAGCAATCAGTTCATGTCAAGCACAAGCCGGAGCTACTGTATACGCCAAAAATTCAGATATAAGCGATAATTTAGATTTAAGAGCAGTAGCTTCTATGTTTGGAGAATCTGCAAATCTTCAAGATTTTGAAAGAAGATTAAACGATCCTAAATATCAAATTTCTAACCTTGATTTAAATGGCGACGACCAAGTTGATTACCTGCGTGTAATTGAATCTGTAGAAGACAGAACCCACGTTGTAATTATTCAAGCTGTTTTGGATCGTGATGTTTACCAAGACGTTGCTACTATCGATGTTGAAAGAGATAATTATAATAAAGTGAGTGTTCAGGTTGTTGGAAACTCTTATTTATATGGCGACAACTATATTTATGAGCCTGTTTACAGTGTTGTTCCAGTAATTTATACTTCTTTCTGGGTTACTAACTACAGACCATACTATTCAACATGGTATTGGGGTTACTATCCAACATACTATTCTGCATGGAGACCTTATCCTGTGTATAGATACAGAAATAACATAAATGTATGTATCAATGTTCACAACAGCTACAACTACGTAAACACTAGAAGAAGTTACAGAGCTCCAGCTATTTATGAAACAAGACGTACATATGGTTACGAAAGAATGAAACCAAATTACAGCTTTGCTCAAAGACATTCTAATGTTAGCAACAGATACGATTTAGATCAAAGAAGAATTGCAAGCAGAGAATCTAATAGAAATTCGAACACTTACAACACTAACAGATCGAATACTGGAAGAGTTTATTCAGAAAACAGAAGTACGAATACAAATTATAACACTAACAGAACAGCTTCTGATAGAGGTTACAACACAAATCGTACAGCAAATACTAACAGAGACAATACTGCAACAGTAAATGCACCTGTAAGAACTGAAAATACTCAAAGATCAGATTATGGCAGAAATAATTCGGCTACTACTCCTGCTGCAAGAGGAAATTCAGAAAATAGAGGTTATAGTAACAGACAATCTTCACAAACAAGTGAAGCTCCTAGAAATTATTCTGAAAACAGAGCAAGTTCAAATAGAATGAATACTCAGTCTGCTCCAGTTCAAAGAACCGAGCCTTCAAGAAACTATTCTGAAAGCAGATCAAACACTGCAAGACCTCAAAACACTCAGCGTTCTGAGTCTCCAAGAGTTAGTCAAGAATCAAGAGGAGGACAGACACAGAGAGAAAGCGGCTCAAATTCAAGAGGCGGCGGAAGAAGAGGTTAACAATATTTCAATTTATCATTAAAATAGAAGCACAATTTTACGATTGTGCTTTTTTTTATCTTTTTAATTTTAATTGCTTCTAATTTGTTTTAAAACAGTAAATTTGCAACCGTCTTTTATAAAAATATACATGAGCGCATCGCATAAAAACTTACATAGTAAGTTGTCTATTGGGGGTTTATTGATTACTTTAGGGATTATTTATGGAGATATTGGAACATCTCCATTGTACGTAATGAAGGCTATTCTGGGCGATCACACGATTAATGCCGATATTGTTTTAGGAGGTATTTCTTGTGTGTTTTGGACCTTGACATTACAAACTACAATTAAATATGTACTTATTACCTTAAGTGCAGACAATCATGGTGAAGGTGGAATTTTTGCACTATACGCATTAGTCAAGAAAACAAAAATTCAATGGCTCATTGTGCCCGCCATCATTGGAGGAAGTGCCCTTCTTGCAGACGGAATTATAACTCCGCCGATTTCAATCTCATCTGCTGTAGAAGGAATTAGGGCATTTTATCCAACAATGGAAACACAAACCATTGTCTATATTGTTATTTCGATCTTATTTGTTTTATTTACGATTCAGCAATTCGGAACTAAACTCGTTGGTAAATTCTTTGCACCAATGATGTTAATATGGTTTGCGATGCTGGGAACTTTAGGAGCTATACAAGTTATTAATTTTCCAGAAGTAATTAAAGCTATTAATCCATATTACGCTTATCATTTATTATCGATTCATCCTGATGGTTTCTTTGTTCTTGGTTTTGTATTTTTATGTACAACTGGAGCTGAAGCTTTATACTCTGACATGGGACACTGTGGAAGAAAAAACATCAGAATCAGCTGGATTTTTGTAAAAACAACATTGGTTCTAAACTACTTTGGACAAGCAGCTTATTTAATTCACCATGAAGGAAGTACGTTGCAGCAACTAGGTGGAGAAAACGGGAATCCGTTTTACTTAATTATGCCGCATTGGTTTTTACCATTCGGAATTGTAGTGGCAACATTAGCAGCTGTAATTGCTTCTCAAGCGCTTATCAGCGGATCATTTACTTTGATAAATGAAGCTATGCGTTTGAATTTCTGGCCTAAAGTAAAAATCAAATATCCAACAGAAGTAAAAGGTCAATTATACATTCCGTCAATCAACTGGTTATTGTTTTTTGGTTGTGTTGGAATCGTTTTACATTTTGAAAAATCTGGAAACATGGAGCATGCGTATGGTCTAGCCATTATTTTATGTATGATCATGACCACGATTTTGTTGAATTATTACTTAATCATGAAACGTGTGAAATTATATTTCATGGTTCCGTTGATCACAATTTATCTTTTGATTGAATTTAGTTTCCTTTTTGCTAATATCACGAAATTCGCTGAAGGTGGTTATGTAACATTGATTATTGCAAGTATGCTGATCTCTGTAATGACTATTTGGTACTTAGCTAAGAAAATTAATAAAAACTACACGAAAGTGGTTAAAATTGATGACTACAAACGTGTATTAGTAGAACTAAGCCAAGATTTATCTATTCCGAAATATGCGACACACTTGGTTTACATGACCAATGCAAACCGAGTTGACGAATTGGAGGAAAAAGTAATTTATTCTATTCTGCAAAAACGTCCAAAAAGAGCTGATATTTATTGGTTTGTTCACGTTAATATCTTGACAGAACCTTATAAAACACAATACAAGGTAACAGAAATCGCTAAAGACGATATTTATAGAATTGACTTTAATTTAGGTTTTAGAGAACCTACTAAAATCAATTTGATGTTTAGAGAAGTTATCAAAGACATGGTGAAACGCGGCGAAGTAGATATAACAAGCCGTTACGAATCTTTAAACAAAAACAATATTATTGGAGACTTTAAATTTGTTTTATCTGAGAAATTCTTATCAAACGACAACGATTTAAGATGGCATGAAAACATTATCATGAATTCTTACTTCTTTATTAAAAAACTGAGTTTGTCTGAAGAAAGAGCTTTTGGACTAGACAGCAGTTCTGTAAAAATAGAGAAATTCCCAATGGTGCTTCATGCGCCAGAAAATATTGGATTAACGCGTATAATTAAATAAACGCTTTTAAATAATTCAAAAAAACACTCTATCTTTTAGAGTGTTTTTTCTTTTAATGAGAATCTGAATTAAGATTCAGTATTAAAAATTTAACTTTCAATCAATTAATAGTACCTTTGCAACTCAAATATTAAAAATGAGATTACACAGAAATTTAGTTTATACTACCATCGACTCTTTAAATGCAATTTTCAATGAGGGAGAATATGCAGACAAAGTGGTAGCCAGAGCATTAAAAAAAGACAAACGTTGGGGAAGTTCTGACAGGAAGTTTGTTGCTGAAACGATATACGAAATTGTTCGTTGGAAACGATTATACGCAGAAATTGCAGATGTTAAGGAACCTTATGACAGAGATAACTTATGGAGGATGTTTGCCGTTTGGGCTGTTCTTCGCGGTTATCCAATTCCTGATTGGAGACAATTGGAAGGAACTCCTGAAAGAAAAATAAAAGGTCGTTTTGACGAATTATCTAAAAATAGAGCTTTAAAAGAATCTATTCCAGATTGGATGGATGAATTAGGAGTTAAAGAATTGGGTGAAAAAGTGTGGGCAAAAGAAATTGCCGCACAAAATCAGCCAGCAAAAGTTATTCTTAGAACCAATACTTTAAAAGGTACTAAAGAAAACCTTAGAAATACTCTGATGGATTTAAATATTGAAACAGAATATTTAAAAGATCAGCCAGAAGCTCTTGTTTTAAAAGAAAGAGCAAACGTATTTTTAACAGATGCTTTTAAACAAGGTCTTTTTGAAGTTCAAGATGCAAATTCGCAATTAGTTGCAGGATTTTTGGATGTAAAGCCTGGAATGCGTGTTGTTGACACTTGTGCTGGAGCTGGAGGAAAAACATTGCATATGGCTTCTTTAATGGAAAATAAAGGTCAGTTGATTGCAATGGACTTATACGAAAGCAAATTAAAACAACTAAAGCTAAGAGCTAAAAGAAACGGCGCTTTTAATATTGAGTACCGTATTATCGACAGCACAAAAGTGATTAAAAAACTACACGAGAAAGCAGACCGTGTTTTAATTGATGCACCTTGCAGTGGTTTAGGAGTTTTAAAGAGAAATCCAGATTCTAAATGGAAATTACAGCCTGAATTTATTGATAATATTCGTAAAGTACAGAGTGAAGTTTTAGAAAACTATTCTAAAATTGTAAAACCAGGCGGTAAATTAGTTTACGCAACTTGTTCTATATTACCATCAGAAAATCAGGAGCAGGTAGAGAAATTCTTAAAAACAGAAATCGGACAACAATTTACTTTTGTTGAAGACCGTAAAATGCTGGCTTCAGAATCTGGTTTTGACGGATTCTATATGGCGCTTTTAGAACGTAAAGCATAATTTAAATTCCAATATTTTTAAATTCCAAATTCCAATTATTTACGGAATAACTGAATATTTAAAAATCCAAATTCCAATCTTAAACTTGGAATTTGGATTTTTTTAATTTCTGATATTGGTACTTCGTTGTCTAACTTTGACAAAGTTCTAAACTAAAAACATTGGAATTTGGAATTTTTAATTTGAAATTTCTTCAAGATTGCAAGGTCGGCTTTCGCAGTAACTTTCCGTTTTCGTTTTCTTTAAATTTTGAAACAAACACAATTTCTTTCGGTTTTTCATATTTTCCCAAAACATCAAAGAAATCGGCTGGAAAGTCTTGCTTTTCACCTTCAATAACCAAAACTAATTTTTCTCCTAAAACAGTATCAGGAAGTCCAGTTACAAAAAATCTGTTACTTATTTTGCCGATCAATTTAGCTTCAATCTGTTCTGGAATCAGCTTCACTCCTCCACTATTAATTACATTATCAATTCTTCCTAGAAAAATAAATTGCTGTTCATTTACCAATTCTACCAGATCATTAGTCACAATTGGTTCATCAGAAATTGTAGAAACATTAATTACTAGACATTGACGATCGTCTTGAGATATTTTTACGTTTGGCAGAATTGAAAAAACAGAATCTCCCAGGCGTTTTGCTGCAATATGAGTAATTGTCTCCGTCATTCCATAAGTTTCGTAGATTTCGGTTTTAAGCGGTAAAAGTTGTTCCTCAAGAGAAGAATCCATTTTTGCACCACCAATTATCAGCTTACGAACTTTTGAGAGTTCTTTTATCGAATTTTGAACCTGAAGCGGAACCATCGCAACAAAATCATAAGTTTTAGAATTTAAAGCCAGCGGATGAAGACTTGGCGAAACTACGTCAAGTTCTAATCCTAAAATTAGACTACGCACCAGCATCATCTTTCCCGCAATAAATTGAGTTGGAAGACACAATAAAGCTTTATCTCCCGGTTTTAAGTCGAAGAAATCACCAGTTGCCAAGGCAGAATGAATCATTGCCTGTTTTTGCAGTCGAACTAATTTAGGAAGACCAGTAGTTCCTGAAGTTGTCATTTCGATATATTCTTTTTTATCAAACCAATCCAAAAAGAACTCTCCTATTGATTGTTCGTAAGCATCTCCTTCTTTGATAAAACTATAAGCGACACGACACAAATCTTTTGCGTTTAAATGATAACCATTTAACTTAAAATAATTGTGAACATTTTTATGGGTTAAATTTGACATGATTTTAATTTATTACTTCAATTTTATTAATATCTCCTGTTAATCTTTCTTTCCAATTTGTCCAGCCGTACTTTTTACTGAAAATAAAAAGCAGAATAGGATAAATAACTACAACAGGTAAAATAACGTCAATTCCTGCTGAAGGCTCCGAAAGATCTTTAAATATAGAATGTGTTTGAAAAACCGACCAGTCTGAAGTAACCAATAATGCTCCTACGAGATTATTAGCAGCATGAAACCCAAGAGCCAGCTCCATGCCTTCATCCATTAAGGTGATAATTCCTAAGAAAAGTCCTGTTCCTATGTAATAGATCATTATAACATTTCCCATTTTAGCCACTTCTGGATTTGCCCAATGCATTGATCCAAAAATAACTGAGGTCATAAGCAGCGGAAACCATCTATTTCGAGCCAGATTAGCAAATCCCTGCATCAAATATCCACGAAAAACATATTCTTCTGTACTAGTCTGAATAGGAATTAAAATAGAACCCAAAACAACTAAAATCAGAAATGGAATTAATTTAAAATTCAATACAAACTGTTCTGGAGCTCTTAGATAAACAAATAAAAAACTCAATAAAGAAAAGAATGTCCACAAGAAAAAAGAAAAACAAATTCGGCTCCAATCTACTTTTGGCCTTGAAGTTGTTACTGACAATAATGTTTGGTGGTGAATATATTTTACAACAAAATAAATTCCAGCAAAAGCAAAAGTAAACGAGATCATTACCAAAAAAAGCGTTGTATTGGACTCAAACATTTTCATAACTCCTTCATTGGTTGTTGGAAAAGCTTTTTTCTCTGAAAAAGTTTTATAAAACACCGCGGCCGTAATTGGAATTTGTCCGACGAAAGAAGCTGCAATAATAAAAACAGATCCTACAAGATATTTCCAAAACTTATTTTCAGGTTTAATTCCTTGCTCTAAAAACATAAATTTTAAATTTTAAAAAAATGAGAATTCAAATTCGATAAGTTAATCTTACTTTTGGTATAGCTAAAATACCTCTTTTTTATTTTACGAATATTGAAACGTTTAAATATAACAAAATGATACAAATCTACCACAATCCGAGATGCGGAAAATCACGAAACTGTCTTGCTTTTATTGAACAATCCAATCAAGAATTCGAAATTATACCTTATTTAACACAAACTCCATCTTTTGATGAACTTAAAACTTTGCTGAAACAGCTTAATCTTGAGCCTATTCAATTAATTAGAACTAAGGAAAAAATCTGGATCGAAAACTTTAAAGGCAAAACTTTAACCGATGATCAAATTATCAATGCTATGGTAGAAAATCCCATTTTAATCGAGCGCCCAATTGTTGTAAAAGACGGAAAAGCTATTATTGGCAGGGATCCAGACCTTGTAGCTTCTTTTTTAGATTGATTCTAAAATACCTTATTAACATTTTTTTGTGAGTTCTTGCTTTAAACCAAAAACTACATTTGCCGTCTAAAGAGAAAAAGAAACCAAAAAAAATGAAAAAAATCAAATTTGCCGTATTACTTGTATTCTTACTTACAAGTTTTTACAATTACTCTCAGCAAGGTCCGGGTGGCAAAAACAAAGTTAAAGTCACAGGTAAAGTTTATGAAAAAGTAAGTAAACAACCTTTGGAGTATGCTACAATTTCTATTACTGCCCCAAATGACACTAAAGTTATTGCTGGTGGTATTACAAATCCAAAAGGAGAATTTGAGGTTGCTGTTGCGCCTGGAACTTACGACATAAAAGTTGAATTTATTTCTTTTAAATCAACAGAGATCAAGCAAAAGAGTATTCAAGACGACACAAATTTGGGCGTAGTAAATTTATCTGAAGATGCAGCACAATTAAATGAAGTTGTAGTTCGTGCAGAAAAATCATCTGTAGAAATAAAATTAGATAAAAAAGTCTACAACGTTGGTCAAGATATGATTGTAAAAGGTGGAAGTGTAAGCGATGTTTTAGACAATGTTCCATCTGTTTCTGTTGATACAGAAGGAAATGTAAGTTTAAGAGGAAGCGACAACATTCGTATTTTAATTGACGGAAGACCTTCTCAAGCTATAAATATGGCAGAAGCCCTAAGACAGCTTCCTGCTGATGCAATTGATAAAGTTGAAGTAATCACTAATCCATCAGCGCGTTATGACGCCGAAGGCGGATCTGGAATTATCAATATTATTCTTAAAAAAGGAAAAAATCAAGGTTTTAACGGAACTTTAATTGCTTCTACAGGTTTACCAGAAACTTATGGTTTAAGTGCCAATGTGAATTATAAAACTGAAAAACTAAACTACTTCACAACTGCGGGGTACAACTACAGAACAAACGAAGGAGCAGGTAAAACAAATTCAGAATACCTTAATCCAGACGGAACAACAAAAAGTTTCTTGGATGAAGATCGTGATACTAAACGTACCCGAAACGGATTTAACGGAAGAGCTGGATTTGAATGGACAGTTACTCCAACGACTTTCTGGACAAACGCCATTAATTATCAAAAGAACACTGGTGACGATCGAGATTTGATTAATTATTATAATTATGATGCCGGCCGTAATTTTACAGGAACAACTTACCGTTTAAACAACGCAGATACTGGGAGCGAAAATATTGAGTTTACTTCAAACTTAATTAAAAATTTTAACGACAAAGGACACAAACTTACTGCAGATCTTTCTGTTTCAAGAAATACAGATGACAGTAATAGTACTATTACTGATTCACCAAATTTTGACACAACATTAAACAACCAAGTACAAAAACAAGTTTTATTTCAGGCAGATTATGTATTGCCATTAGGCGAAGGCAGTCAATTTGAAGCAGGTTATAAAGGAAGTTTTGGCGATTTGAACAACGTTTATGATGTTACAAATGGTACAGTTCCAAATCCTAATTTATCAAACACATTAGAGTATAAAGAAAACATTAATGCCCTTTATACGCAATATGGTTTCAAAGTAAATAAATTCTCTTATTTATTTGGTCTAAGATGGGAAGACACTAATATTGAGGTTAACTTATTAGATAACAGCGATTTTAACACTAAAAAATACAACAATTTATTTCCAAGCGCTTTTGTCAGTTACGAAATTTCAGACCAAAGTAATTTCTCTGCAAGTTACAGCAAACGTTTATCCAGACCAAGAGGACGTTTTATGAATCCAGCTGTAAATTACGCAAGTAACATTAACATATTTCAAGGAAATCCAGATTTAGATCCTTCTTTAACAGATAAATATGACATCGGTTATATCAAAAGATGGGATAAAGTAACATTTAACACCTCAGCGTATTTTGAAAGCACAAAAGACGTTTTTAGTTTTGTAAGATCTCCTACTGGTGACGTTGTAACGCCTGACGGTGAAGTGGTAACCCCTGCACCAGGTGAAACAGTTATTGGTACTCCCGTAATCAAAAGTTCTCCTATCAACTTAGGAAGAGAACAAAAATTTGGTTTCGAATTTACATTTAATTATACTCCATTCAAATGGTGGAAATTAAACAGTAATTTCAACTTTTTCAACGTAAAAACAACTGGAGAAAACAGTTATACCGATACACAAGGAAACGAAATTGTTCAAAATTTAGACAATCAGGCTAATTCTTGGTTTGCAAGAATCAACTCTAAAGTAACGCTTCCATACAAAATTGACTGGCAATTGACAGCTATGTACAATGGCGAACAAAAAACAGCTCAAGGTAAAAATTTAGGAATGTTCGGAATGAATACTGCTTTAAGCAAAGATGTATTAAAAGATAAAGCTACAATTGCATTCAATATCAGCGACATCTTTAATTCTAGAAAAATGAGATCGTATACGTATTTGGATAATGTAAATTCATACAGCGAATTCCAATTTCGTAAACGTCAATTTAATTTGTCATTCACTTACCGTTTCAACAAAGCAAAAGGTGAAAGAGATAAAAATATACCAAAAAACAATGAAGGCGGCGGAGAAGGCGGTGGAGAATTTCCTGGATAACATCAGTTAAATTTCAATTCCTGAAATTCCAAATTCCAATCTCTTTGAGATAAATTATAATAGTAAAAATCCCAAATTCCAATTTATAAGATTGGGATTTGGGATTTTTTGTATTTAACCTTTTATATTTGGAATTTAGAATTTCAGGAATTGGAATTTTCCAAATGAAATTGGAATTTGGAATTTATAGTATTGGAATTTATTTTTTTGTGCAGCAAAAAAAAGAACCCAAAAGGGTTCTTTTCTTATGACATCAATCTAGTATTTAATAGATTGTTCTTCTTGTCTTTTTTTAGCTCTCTTTTCTTTGAACATTTCCCAGCTTGCTCCCGTAACCCAGTAAGATACGAAACCAACTAAGAAAAACATTAACCAAAACCCTATAGTTAGTATGGTTAAGAAAAGTAAAAAGCCTAAGTACTGTGAAAATTCAAACATGTTTTCCGGAATTTTTGAATGTTACGACAAATGTAGGGTATATATTTTTTCTCAGCAATAAAATCTAAATCAATTTTCGTTAAATAACATTTATCCGTATATTTATACTCATTTTAAATAAGCTTTTTTTTGAACGTGAAACCTTTTAAATAAAGAGTTCATTTCAAATCATAATAATTTTCAGGAGCTCTTTCCTGCTGTCCGCTGTATCTTTTTGTTTTTAAAGAAAAAACAAAAAGGATGCCGCTTCCATCAGGGCTAGGGCACTCGTTTTCAAAAGAAGTTTCAATTTTACAAATAACATTTCACATTTTTCAAATAACATTTTACAAACAAAAAAATGAAATACAGAATAGAAAAAGACACCATGGGCGAAGTTCAAGTCCCAGCCGATAAATATTGGGGTGCACAAACAGAACGTTCTAGAAACAATTTCAAAATCGGACCATCGGCATCTATGCCAAAAGAAATTATAGAAGGGTTTGCTTATCTAAAAAAAGCTGCTGCTTATGCTAATTATGATTTAGGTGTTCTGCCAATAGAAAAGAGAGATGCCATTGCTGCTGTCTGCGACGAAATCTTAGCTGGGCAACTAGATGACCAGTTTCCGCTTGTAATCTGGCAGACTGGTTCTGGTACACAAAGCAACATGAACGTTAATGAAGTCATTGCAAATCGCGCACAGGTTCTTAAAGGTTTTGAAATTGGCGAAGGCGAACAATTCATAAAAGCTAACGACGATGTAAATAAATCACAATCATCAAACGATACTTTCCCAACCGGAATGCATATCGCAGCCTATAAAATGGTTGTAGAAACAACCATTCCTGGAGTAGAAAAACTTCATACTACTTTAGCTAAAAAAGCAGCAGAATTTGCAGATGTTGTAAAAATCGGTCGTACACATTTAATGGATGCAACACCATTAACCTTAGGCCAGGAAATTTCTGGTTACGCCGCGCAATTAGCTTTTGGCTTAAAAGCCCTAAAAAATACTTTATCGCACTTATCTGAAATCGCATTGGGCGGAACTGCGGTTGGAACAGGACTAAACACACCAAAAGGCTACGATGTAAAAGTAGCTGAATATATTGCAAAATTTACGAATCATCCGTTTGTAACAGCAGAAAACAAATTTGAAGCTCTTGCTGCACACGATGCAATTGTTGAAACTCACGGAGCATTAAAACAATTAGCCGTTTCTTTAAATAAAATTGCGAATGACATAAGAATGTTAGCTTCTGGTCCACGTTCTGGAATTGGAGAAATTCATATCCCTGAAAATGAGCCAGGTTCTTCTATTATGCCTGGAAAAGTAAATCCAACGCAATGCGAAGCTCTTACAATGGTTTGCGCACAAGTTATCGGAAACGATATGGCAATTGCCGTTGGAGGAATGCAGGGACATTACGAATTGAATGTTTTCAAACCTGTTATGGCAGCTAACTTTTTACAATCGGCACAATTATTAGGCGACGCTTGTGTTTCTTTTGACGAACATTGTGCACAAGGTATCGAACCGAATCACAAACGCATTAAAGAATTAGTAGACAATTCATTGATGCTGGTTACGGCCTTAAATACTAAAATCGGTTACTACAAAGCTGCCGAAATCGCACAAACCGCACACAAAAACGGAACTACTCTAAAAGATGAAGCAGTTCGTTTAGGCTACGTAACTCCAGAAGATTTTGATGCTTGGGTGAAACCTGAGGAGATGGTTTAAATTTTTGATGGTTGATGGTTGATGATTGATGGTTGATGATTGATGGTTGATGATTGATGGTTGATGGTTGATGGTTGATGGTTGATGGTTGATGGTTGATGGTTGATGGTTGATGGNAACTATTATAAAAAAAAGGATTTCTCAGATTGAGAAATCCTTTTTTTTATAACCTTTTATAATTCACAATTAACCATTAATCATTCACAATTCACCATTCACAATTAAAAAATCATTTTCCGTCTACATAATCTTGTAAATAACTGAATCTCTCTGTTAATTTACCGTTTTCTGTGATTTTGGCTCTTTTTAGAATTCCGTCTTTATCACCGTTGAAGAAAGCTGGAATTACGTGTTCCATAAATTGTTCTCCAAAACCTTCGCTGGCATCTTTTGGAATTTCGCATGGAAGATTATCTACTGCCATAACAGCAACTGCTGCGGGATGGAAGAAATCAACTTCTTTATCTTCTAAAGGAAAATATCCGTACAAAGGTTCTGCAATTGTCGAAGAACGAACTGTACTCGCAATCGGACCATTTACATCGCAGGAAATATCTGCCACGACTTTTAACTTACAATCGCTGGCATTCAGCATTTCTTTAGTTAAAATCATTGGTGCATTACTGGCATAAAAATGTCCTGCAAAGTAAATATCAGACACTTTGGTGAATCTTTCAAAATCAGATTCATATTCTTCTGGATGATTCACAAAATCATTAAAATCTAAAACCTGTCCGTCTTTTCTTTTGTTATATTCCAAAACATCAAGCTGCACATACACTGCCTGCGCATATTTTTTTGTCAAATAATTATCAACCGTAATTTCTTTTACTTTTATGGCATCCAAAATTTCTTTTGCCCCGCTCCCAACCTTTCCAGTTCCAGTAATTACAAATTTTAAAGCCGGCATTGTAATACGTTTTAAGTGCATTATCAAAGCTTCTTTTCCTGAAAGTGTTTCAGCTTTTGGTAACTTAAATAACTCGAATTTAATTCCGAAAGCACGAATTCCGTTATAAACACCAACCATTCCAGCATAACGTCCAAAACCAATTAAACGGCGGTCATGTTCGTCAACAATGGTTTCGTGGTCATACAAATCAATATTTTTTTCTAAGATTGCCTGCAATAATTTTCTATTGTGAGGCTGTTTTTTAATCGTATGAGAAAAAAAGAAATAGGCTTTGTTTGGAATCAAATCTTCGACAGGAACTTCTTTCACACCAAATAAAACGTCACAATCTGAAACATCTTCAGTAACGGTGATTCCCATATTTTTATAATCCTCATCAGAAAATATTCTAATATCCGAACTTTCTACTTTTACAGAAGCATCATGATAAAGCTGTTTTAATCTTGTGAGTTCATTTGGAGCAAATACAACTCTTCTATCTGGTGGATTTTTTCTTTCTTTTATGATTCCAAACTTCATTTATAAATGATTTTAATATTCAATAATATAACTTTTTATATTGTATTTGTTTCAAATATAACAAATTTAGTTAAATTTTTCTTTCCAAAATACTATTTAGAATGCTTCAAAAACGTTACAAGCTGAAAAACAAACAAATAAAATTTACAACTCTTAAAATTATGTTAAAAAGAGTAAATTAAACTGTATAAATTGAGAAAACAACAAAATTGAATTCGATATATTTGTTTTTAAAGAACGATGCAAATGATTTTCCTTAAAAAAACAAAGATACCACAAATACTTTTCTCAATTCTAGTTTTGAGTTCATGTGGTAAAAACAAAAATACACAAACAGATACTACTCCTACAGTCGAAGATACATTACCTAAAATGAAGCCGTTAGGTGCTGAAAAGAAAATTTCACAGACCTATAAAAATTCGGTTGTTGGTAGAATTAATCATTTTTACAATAAAAACTGGCCTAATAATACTATGAATGGCAGTTTTTTAGTGGCAAGAAACGGCCAGATTATTTTTGAAAGATATAATGGGTTTGCTAATAAAAATGAAGGTACTAAAATAACTCCAGAAACACCTGTACAAATTGCTTCTGTAAGTAAAGTTTTGACAGCTACAGCGGTTTTAAAACTGGTAAATGCGGGTAAAATTGATTTAGACCAGAAAGTAAATACTATTTTAAAGACATTTCCATACGAAGACTGCACAATCAGGATGCTTTTAAGTCATCGTACTGGAATGCGTAATTATGCTTATTTTACAGATAGAGATAAATCTGTTTGGGATAGACATAATCAATTAACAAACAAAGAAATTCTAAATATTTTAGCAACAAAAGACATTGGTTTAGAATCTAAAACTGGAACACGTTTTAGTTATTGCAATACCAATTATGCAATGCTGGCTCTTATTATTGAGAAAATTACTGGTTTAAGTTATAAAGAGGCGATGTCTCAAATGATTTTTAAACCATTAGGAATGACTCATACCTATGTTTTTGACGATGATAAGGACAGAAAGAAAATTGTTCCTTCTTACAAAGGAAACGGTGTAGAAATTGGTTTCGATTATTTGGATAATGTGTACGGAGACAAAAATGTATTTTCAACGGCACGAGATCTTTTAAAATTTGACCGCGCGAGACAATCACCTGACTTTTTAAAACCTGAATTATTGAAACAAGTTTATACAGGCTATAGCAACGAACGTAAAGGGACTAAAAATTACGGACTTGGAATTAGAATGATTAATTGGGAAACTGGTCAGAATTTTTACTTTCATAATGGCTGGTGGCATGGTAATACTTCGTCGTATATTACTTTAATGAAAGAAGGAGTTACCATAATTGCGCTCTCAAATAAGATGACAAGAAACACTTATGCAGTTCGCAAATTAGCGCCGATTTTTGGAGATTATCCTTTTAATTTTAAAGACGAAGAATAAGAAAATTTTTCTGAAAATTTTAGCATAAAGTAATTTCAAATAGCATAAATTTGCAATCCTATTTTTGGGGTCGACTGGTTTTGACAGCAAGTCGAATTGAACAGTAAGCACGTCGAGCATTGAGACCTTGCTCGTAAATATAAGATCTCGAACTTTTACACGGCGAAAATAATTACGCTTTAGCTGCATAATCCGAATCATAGTAAGATTGCGCCACGTCTCTACAAGGTAGAGAAGCTGGATTCTCCTGGAAAGCCTTGGTTTGTGGCGTTCCGTCAAGGAGAACCGTAAAAATAAACCTAGATACCCATGAGCTTCGGGTGGGTTTCGAAAATTAAGAAGATAAGTGTTCGGTGGCTGTTTCTGGCCTAGCTTAACATCGAAAATCTAATCAGGAAATAAGCGTGTAGAAAGCTCTTTAGTTGCTTGTTTGGACCCGGGTTCGATTCCCGGCGACTCCACAAAAAAGCCTGTAAACTATTTGTTTACAGGCTTTTTTTATGCACTTAATTAAACCGCTTTTTACTAATTCACGTTATTTAAAAAAATAACCAATCGTTATTTGGAAAACTCTATTCTTCATGTCATTATTGATAACATAACTGACATCACTTTCTTTAAAAACATTAGAATATGATAGATTATATCGTAGGTCTGTGTAAAACTTATCTTTATATTGATAACCCAATCCAAAGTTTACAGAAGTATCAATACCTGTTGAGTATTTTTTCAAATCTAAATTTTCATGATTGTCGTAACCTAAAAAATTATCGTGATATTCATTATTAGCTTTTAGAAGTATTCCTATTTGAGGTCCTACCTGCACACTTAATCCTTTTAGCACATAATATTTTAGCATTACAGGAATATTCAAATAGTTTAAGTCTATTGTGCTTTTATAATTGGAATTGGTTACATCCTGATCAGAAAAGGAAATTTTTGTTCCCTGCTGGCTGTACAATAATTCTGGTTGAATTGAAAAGTTTTTCGCCACTGGAATTTCGACCATTAATCCCGCAGTAAATCCAGTTTTGCTTGATGAATTCAATTCATTTTCATCAAAAGTAAGATTTGCTAAATTTAAACCCGCTTTTACACCGAGCTTGACTTTTTCAGTTTGAGCCATAACAGTCACACCTAAAAAGAGTGTGCATATAAGCATATATTTTTTCATAGATAATATTTTTTTAAGAATGGCAGCTCTCAAAAAGGAAAGCTGCCGTATTTCTATCTTAATTTGTTATTTTTTAATAACCTTAGCTGTGTATTTCTTGCCTTGTACAGCGCACTCTAAAACATAAACTCCAGAAGTTAATCCGCTTAGATTTACATTTGATGGAATACTTGAATACGTTTTACTCCATACAGCTTTACCATCCATTGCATAGATTTTGATTTCTGCCTGCCCATCAATCTTTTCAGCTAAAAATAGGTTTACATTATCAACAGCTGGATTAGGGAATACTCTAAAAGGATTTGTTATTTTTCCAACAAGCATACCTTTTGAATCAAATGGTGCTGACATACTATTACATCCATTATTATTTGTTACTTGAAGGCTGTAATTTCCTTCCCAAATTGTAATTATAGATTTTTCAGTTGCGTTTGGTATTGGTCTTTCATTTAAAAACCATTGGTAAGATGTTCCTTCAACCGAAGTTGTTAATTTCTTCTCTCCCACAACCTGAATTTCTGGTACAATGTTGTTCTCCAAAATTGAAATCGTAGTACTAAAAGTTTTACCAATTCCATTTTCATTATAAACCGTTACAAAATAATCGCCGCTTTCTGTTGTCTTGTAAGTTGGCTCTGTTGAACCATCAAACCATTCGTATGATTTATAATTTCCAGGATTTAAAACAACTTCAGGGCCGCAGACAGCTCCACTAACTAAGTCAGATTCGAAAGTATCAAATGTTGCCGTAATCTTTTCTGTAAGTGTACATCCGTTTTTGGTTGTTATTGTTACAGAGTAATCTCCAGCTTTATTTATTTCGATACCATTAGTAACTTCACCTGTACTCCATTTGTATGAAGCAACTTTTAATTTATCTGAATTAAAATTAGTTTGGGCATCAATATATAAGCTTTTGCCTGCATATCCATGAATTACTGGACTATCAAATATTTTAAAATCTGATGTTGTTCCTTGATAAAGATAATTTTCGACTTTATTGTTTTGTGCAATACCGTCATTTTCCAATTTGGCGGTAACATTAAACACATGAGAATCTCCGCTGTTATCAAGTTTAGGCTGTTTCTTTAAAATATATTCTACGCTTTCGCCAACTAGAATTCCAGCTTCAATAGCTTCTGAAATAGTTTCATTTGTGTTGATATATTCCACATCTAATTGAATACTATTTGCAGGAATTGCAATTTGTCCTTCATTTGTCAGCTTTACTTTAAATTCAGAACCGCCGCATATATCTTTTGGTGACATTATTTGCACAGATACATCTAAAACAGGTTCGCTGATTATTTTTAAATCATCTAAAACCATATAAGAATATCCGCCTTCTTTAGCATGTCTAAGTCGAAGCATTACAGATTTTCCTGCATATTTACTTAGGTTTACTGCTCCTCTTTGCCATTCAGTATCTGAATAAGTTCCTTGTTTAGCGTCTTTCCATATTTCTGTCCATTCACCACCTTGCGTTTTAATATCTATGCTGAATGAGTTCCTATAATTACATTGCATTGCATAGTAAAATTCTAAAGAAGTTGCATTTTCAGATAACTTATACATTGGCGAAACCATTTCTCCATTAATTGCATAATATTCAAGCTGATTGTAAAGCATTGTTCCTAAAGTATCTCCTGTATGATCTTTTTTCGGCAGTGTCAGATTTGTATTATCTGGCTTTGGAACAGCTCTCCACGGATAATTATCATCACTTTGATTTGAAGTGTAACCATTTGTTCCAAATATTGAACCCTGAGCTACACTTGAAAAAGTTTCAATATCTAGAGTCGGTGCCTTAGCCACAACCTGAAAAGATTTTGTAAGAGTTGCCGCTTCAGCTTTTGGCTGGCCGTTTGTAATTACTTTTACATTGAT
Source organism: Flavobacterium sp. Root935 (assembly GCF_001429295.1). Taxonomy (GTDB): domain Bacteria; phylum Bacteroidota; class Bacteroidia; order Flavobacteriales; family Flavobacteriaceae; genus Flavobacterium. The sequence goes on from NZ_LMJL01000008.1 coordinate 1,020,242, forward strand.
TTCATAATTTCCTGGTTCTAACTTCGGAAGACCATCTAATGTGTAAACAATAGTTTGATACTGTAAGATTTGATCATTTCGTTCTAAAACAATTGGTTCACCTACAGCTTTACCATTTTGGGTAATTTGATATTCTATCGAAGCTTTTTCTACTTTTTTATAAAATACATTTCTTGCCCCAATAAAAAATTGGTGAGAAGGTGCATCTTCGTAAACAATTTCAGGTACACTTAAATCAGATAACTGTACATATTCTGATTTCTCTGTAATCTTAATATTATCTACTGCAAAACCATTAGCAAATAACCCATTATCATCGTGCTGGAATGCTACAATAACACAAGGTTTTCCTGCATACGGAGTTAAATCTACGTGATATTCTATCCAGTTATTAATGTAATACATTTTAAATGCCTGTTCCCAGGTTTTACCACCATCTGTACTTACTTTTACATATCCGTCAGAAAGTCCTGTTCCGTCTCCAAAAGCGTCAAATGTTAAGTGTGCTTCTTTATAATTGCTCAAATCCAGCACAGGAGAAGTCAACATATCATTTGCAGCATCACAGTTACAAATATCATCGTTACTGGCCATAAATTTTGTATGCTCCGTTAGGTAAAAACTTGGAGACCTTAGATCTAAATCTGTTCCGAGTTTCCAGCCTGCAGCTCCTTTGTTTTCAAAAGTTCTCCATCCTTTATATCCAGCTGCATCTTCAAAATCCATTGTATAAGGCAGCACAGCTATTTTCTCATCTTCATTGTTCCAATTATCGTAATCAAAAGTGTAAGTATTATTTTCTGGCTTGATATCCTGAGTCATATCATCAGGAAATACAGAAACTTTAATGGTATTAGTACCAATGCTTTTTAAATCAATATTCGGAATAGCGTACGTTATGGTATCTCTAAACTTAGTAAATGCCAATGCCACTTTTTCTGTTTTTGAATAAACTTCATTTTGTAAATTATCAAGAATTTTTACGGCAACATTTACCTGCTCTGCTTTTGTCGCAAAATTATTGATGATTTTAGTAGTTATTGTTGTATTAGTATTGTCAATTTTACAACTTCCAGCATCTATTTTTGCATCTAAAAGCACTAAGTCATAAGGTGCATTATCTACATGAATATTATCTATAAAGGCTCCTAAGAATCCGTCATTATAATCATCTGTAGCAACACGAAAACGAATCGCTCCTTTTTTACCTGCAAGTTCACTTAAGCGAATACCAATTGGCTTTTTACTAAAATCATTATTAATTCCAGTAAACCATGGGCCTGACAATACACCATCGTCATAAATATGTAAAGTTGAAGGATAATCGATACCGGTAACTTTTTTCCAGTTTTGATTATCTTCAGAATATTCTACTACTAATCCATCATATCCATTGTGAAACAATGAAATAATATCAAACTCAACATACGGAGAGGCAACATTACTAAAATCGAATACTGGCGATTGTAATGTAAAATCAGCATTCAAAGCCATTCTTTCAGAAGCATTTGCAAGGTTTTCAGTAGCCCACAAATATTTCGATTTTGTATCTCTAAATGAATAAGAAGATGCCTGCCATATAAATTTTTGATTGGTAGCCAGTGATTTTGAATACCAGCCTCCCGGTGTTCTTTCAAAATTTTGATTGTAAGGAAACTGAGTAATAATACCGCTGTACGAAGCACTTATAGCACTATTATTAGCCGCTACAGGATCTTGGCTGTATGATACAAAAGCTTCATAAGTATGCAGACCTGCTGCTGATAAATCAATTGTGCCATCAAAAGGAATTGTCATTTCTGTATTTCCTTTAAATGCAGTGCTTAACGTTATATCTTTCCAGATGGTTTGATTTCCAGAAGCTGTATCTGCATATCCCACTTTTAATTGAGATCCTGCTGGTATATCTTTACAGCCCACATTATAGATCGTTGCTGTTAGTGCATGATTTGCTGACAGCGAAGTGCCGGTATATTCCGGAAGATTTAATCCTATTACTTTAAGATCAAAATCTTTTTGCTCTGGAACAACCATAAAACTTGTAGTAAAAGAAATTCCATCTTTTGCGCCAAATTCTGTAACTGGAGCAAAATCAAATTTAACTTCTACATAGTTTAACTTCGTTGTGCTTATTAAGTAAGGAAGTTTTTCTTGAATTTTTACAATGGTTTCTTCACCAGATGCCAAATCTTTATCAAAATTAATAACGCCATTACTGCCATAAATTTCATTCAATCTGCCGCCAAAACCTGGAACCATTAATCTCAATTTATAATTTAAAACCTCATTCGCTTTAATTACAGTTGACCCTGTATTTTTAAATTTAATGTAAAAAGGCTCATCTCCTTTTAAAGAACCACAGGATGCCACAGGATTTTCAACAGAAACAAGTGCTATTTGTTTATCTGCATAAGCAGTTCCAATACCAATTGCGTACCAGGCATTACTAACTTGTTTGTATTCTTCAGAACCTATTCCGTATAAATCTTCTGTAACCATTAAGGTTGCCTGACGCATATCGCTAAAGTTTGAAGAAGGCGACAAATACTCTGTAAGTGTTATATAGGCAATTTTCTCTGCTTTAGTCAGACCAATAGCTTTAACATCATAACTATTATTAAGGTCATTTACACCTTGACCACCTTCGCTTAAAAGGTAAAACCAATAATTCGTGATACCGCTGTTAATGTGAACGCCGCCATTATCGTAACTAACATTTGTTGGACTTATCCAATTTATTCCTCCATAAGTATCAGGCTGACCCTGCGCTTTTGGGTTACCCATATTTCTCATGCTGCCATGAGTGTACAGTTCACTTCCAAGCATCCAAATATCTTCTTTTTTGTCTTTTCCAACATAAAATTCAACACACGTACCAAAGATATCACTGAAAGATTCATTCATCGCTCCTGATTCTCCCTGATAGATTAAGTCGGCAGTTAAACCTGTTACACCGTGAGTTAATTCGTGGGCTGTAATTCCTAAACCAACATACGGCGTACCATAACCATCTCCAAATTGTGCCCATCCGCCAGTCCATGAAGCATTTTCGACATTAGTGCCTAAATGCGCAAGACCAATAATGGTCATTCCTTTATCATCGATACTATTTCGGTTAAACCTTTCACCATAATATTCTATGGTTTTCTGCATACCCCAATGAATATCCATAGCAACCTCATCGTGATCTTTGTTATGCAGTTCATTCCAAATATTATCTTCATCAACAAATTCTGTGATTACCTCATCTGCAGCATGCTCGGCATGGTTCATATTCCAAGTAACCATTGGCACTTTATATTTACCTTGCAGACCTTCTAGTCTGTATCCGTCAGCGTATTGCTTGGTATTAAAAACTACTTCTCCAGCATATCTTGATTTACCTTTTCCTAGACTCTGATCGCCAAAAGCAGCATCACGGCTTAAATCAAGGTTTAAAACTATTTTTCCTGTATTTGCATCTACATAAATGGTATGACTTGATTGCGGATTTGTCGCATAAATATTAAATTTCCAAGCTAGGTAATATTCTTTTAATTCAGAAGAAAAATTAGGTCCAACATAAACCAGCTCCCCCTGTGGTTTTGTGCTAATGTTTTTATTAACTAAAGAACCTAATTTTTTACTCTCCCAAATATATTGCTGTGCATTTACGGCTTTAAGCGCATTGTCTAAAGCTGTCGCTGCATTTATTTTATAATTGCTGTTTACGGTTAATTTCTTAGCCGTTGCCCCAAATGCATCAATTTTAGTTTTATTTTCTCTAACCTTATAAATTGCTCCTTCGACAGGAACCGAGTTATGCATTTGCTGATATGTAACTACTGTTCTGCCATGAGTATCAGAAACTGATTTTACCTGCATTTTATCTGACGCAGCTAAATCAAAATCTCCTTTTTTAACCTCAAAGATATTTTTAGCCGTTACGTTTGCAGTTTTTGCAAAAGACTTAACCTTTGTACTAACTGAATCCTGCGGATTTGTTTTTTGTACCGTACTACTTAGATTTTGCCCGTATAATTTTTGGCTTTCCTGTTCCTTCTTCTTTACTGCTTCAGTTTCAACATCAGAAAGTTCTATTCCGTTTATTTTTTCTTCTTTTTGAGTGAGAAGATTTGCAGCATCATTATTCTGACTTGAATATGAATCACTGGCATTTTTAGAAACCTTATCTTTTGTCCTGCTCAAAGTTGGTGATCCTAATGCCATTACTGCATTGCCCTTTAGTCTGTTGGGAACAGGTGACTGAGCCATTCCCACGGAACAGACAAAGAAACCTAACAAAACAAACAAATACTTGGTTTTAAAGTAAATTTGGTTCATTCGTTTTAAATTTAAAAATTAATAATATAGTATGCTTGGTTAATAAATATTCCACTTCGATGGCTCATAGCAAAACCATAAAAGCAGTTTTTAAAAATCAATTCGGAGTTTGATCTTTAGGATTTTCTTTTGTTATTTTTTCTAGAATTTTTAAAAGGGTTTTCTTTTTTGTTTCTGTTTCTTCTAAGAGTTGTTCTAAACTTTTAGGAGGGATATCTTTTTTCTTCCTATTCATTCTAATTTATTTACTTCGATCTGCGCGCTAATCGATTTGGTAAATGTAGAATGGAGATTATGTGTTTATGCAAAAAAGGACTATTGCAAAAACACTCTGAGGCAGAAAAGTTCCACCCAGAAAGCACTCAAAAAAAAATAAACCAAACTAAATCAGGTCATTAGCTTGGTTTATTTTATGATGTTAAATACGTTAAATTGTATTGAGATAAGTGGAGAGATTTACCTTTTCGTTGGTTAAATCAAACTTTTTACGCAGTCTCGTTCGGGCATTTTCGATAGATTTAAAGGATTGTCCGGTAATTTGAGAGATTTCTTTTGTGGTTAAATCCAGATATAAAAGTGCACATAATCTTCGATCTTTTGGAGTAAGAGAAGGATAATCCTCCGTTAATTTGTCGAAAAAAGATTTATGAACCTGCTCAAAACTTATTTCAAATTCTTTCCAGATGTCTGTATTCAAATTCTTCTCAAGACGCTTTAAAACTATATCAATAGCCTGCTGCATTTCTTTATTAACAGTTTTGAGTTTAATCTGTTTAAGATCCGTCAGGATTTCGTTAATGCTGTCTGTACGATGTATTTCTGCCATTGCCTTTCCTATGAGAACCTTTTTTTTGGCTTCCAAACTTTCGTTTAAGGCTTGCATTTTTGTCTTTAATTTCTCTTTTTCGAGCTGATTTTTAATATTCTTGTTGCGGTATTTTATCAGTAAAATAATTAAAATCAATATCCCGATAACCAATATTAAACCAACTACATAATATTTAAATCGCTTTTTTTGCTCAATAAGCATCTTTATCTGGGTTCTGGCTTTGTAATCCTGTTCCAGCTTTATTCTTTCAATGTTTACTGTCTTTTCTTCAATATTTATACTATCCTTAATGGCATTATATTTCTGAAAATAATAAACAGCATTTTTATAATCCTTCTTAATTACATAAACTTCATAAAGCATTTTATTGAGGTCTAAACCAGAAGAACTATATACATTTTCGCTGCATAATTCTAAACCTTTCTTTGCGTTTACAATTACGGTATCATAGTTTTTTTCTTTTAAATTATATTCAGAAAAAGACTGATATACAAAAGCCTGCAGTAAATTATCAACACGATTGCTCAATAAAGAAAAAGCTTTGTCAAAATACTCATCAGCTTGTGTCTTATTTTTTTTCAAAACATATGCTCTTGCAAGATTAGTGTATACGTAAACCTTTAGATCATCATTTTTTAAACTTTTATTTAGTCCTTCGGCTTTATGAAAATAATGCAATGAAGAATCTAAATTTCGACTGAGATATAAAGTCCCTATATTATTTAAAATTTTGACCAGCTTTACAGCATCATTTTTTGACTTTTGAAAACGATATACGTTTAAGAAACATTGCAGTGCTTTTTCTTTATTTTTCCCTTGTGCATAGATAATCGCAAGATTGTTTTCTAATTTGGATGCTTCTTCAAGGTTGCCATTTTTTTTGTAGATATCATAGGCTTTTAAATAATACTGAAGGGCAACATCTAATACCTCTCTCGCAGAATACATTTTGCCTGATGTAATATAAACACCAGCCAAGGTAAGTTCAGATTCTTTTGTTTTTTTAGCTTCAGTCTCAGCCAGTTCTATGTATTTTATAGCTCTTTCCCAATCTGTTTTTTGTAATCTTAAAGCAATTTTGCGACACAGTTCTACTTTTTTCTGATGATTGTTAGTAGTATTTACACTATCTATCAGTTCTTGTGTTGACTGTGAATAAATAGTAAGGGGAAGCAAAAAAAGCCATAAAAAAAATAATCGTGGTATCATTTTTAAAAATTCTATTGGGAATTCCAAATTTAAACAATATAGAAAGCTAAATCCTAAATAAAACTCTTAAAAAGCATTCTGCTTCCGAAACTTAAATATCTAGGAAATGTTTTTTATAAAATTTTTAAAAAGTATATGGAAAAGATTGATTGAAATAGAGTCTCAATTTTTAAGATTCATCTGTGCTTCTTATCATAAAAAACAAAATTTCTTCTTCTAGTTCTTTTGATAAATTTTCACATTCCAGCTTACGTCGAAAATTTTTTTCAAACCGTTTCTTATAAACCTGTGCATTGACAACATTACTGCAATAATCATCACAGATGGTTCTAAACTTATCATTTGTTAAGTAAAGAACTTTCATAGATTCAAAATATTCCGCAAATTTGATATTATATAATTCTTCAGGCACAGTCATAATTTAGAATTTAAAATATAAATTTTTACACTTTTAATCTATGATTAACAGTCTCTAAGAGAAGAAAATAATTCCATAAAATTTCTTTTAGGAACTAAGCAGTAAATTATTTCTATACTAAATTATAAATTTAAAACGCCATTTGTTTTACAAAGATGTTGCAAGTTATAATTTGCAACAATATTAAATTTGAAGATTGTTTTTTGCAACAATATAAACTCAAAGTAATAATAAATAAAAACTGATCAAGATTATCTTTAAAATCTATTATTCTTCAGGAAGTAAATTATCTAAATCTGATAAAGTGTAAAATTTAAGTCCGTTAAGTTTCATGTACTTACAGACAAATTCTAAAGTTTCGATTTTGGTCTGATAATTTTCGGTTACATTTTTAACTGGTTTGTGACTGCATAAAATCAAAATTTTATCATTTTTCTTGGCGTAATCTAATAACTCCAAAAGATATGGAATACTAAAATGAATATGGCTGTTATCTATATCAAACGCAAATACAATTTTTGAATTATTAAAATAACTGTCCTGCTTTTCAGGAACTTCACCTCCAAATGCCCTGCCTCTAATAATTTTAAATTTGCTCGACAAAGCCTTATCAAGTTCTTGAGACCTTTCGCCGTAAGGATAGGCAAAAGAAGTAACATTAAAAGATTTCTTTTTCATCGAAGCAATCATTGGTTCTATTTCCTGCTTCATATACTCGTCTATTCCATTTTTTTGTACAAATTTCACAGCATTATAATGATGATAACCGTGGCCGGCAATTTCATGCCCTTCTTTCTGCATTTGAAGAAGCTTTTTAATTTGAGGCTCTCCGATAGAATCTATTCTGCAGACATTAAAAGTTGCTTTCCAAGAATATTTTTTCAAAGCGGCATCAGCTTCAGCCCACTCATCTACGTACGCATCATCAAAAGACAAAATCACACCAGCTTTATAAGGCTTTAGCTCAGGTTTTTCGTTTTTTGTATTACAGGAAAAAAAAGTTACGAACATTAAAAACAGCATTGTCTTGAGAAAAAATAGCTTCATACAGAGTTGAATTAAATTGAAATTTTAAATGTTCTTTAAAGAATAGAATCATTCAAATATAAACACTTTTTGAGATATTTTACTTACACGCTGCAACAAACGAAAACATATTTTCCTCTACTGATCTTCTTAGAATACTATACTTCTAATTACTTTTATAATATCTAACACTAAAGCTAACAGGTTTTAAAAAAACTTGTTAGCTTTAATCTGTGATAGTAATAGAATATCTTATTCCAGTTTAAACCATTTATTTACTTCTTCTGAAATTGTTTCTTTTATTTCTGGATTTTCAAATTCATTTGAAACCAAATTATAGACGTAATCTTTCTTCCATTTTTTATAATGCAAAGCGATCTGCTCAATTGCATCGCATATAAATGTAACCTCATCGTTTGTCATAATCGGATGCAGTGACAAACGAACCCAGCCTGGTTTATTGGTCTGGTTTCTTTCTAATAATTCATTAGTAAGTTGTGCCGATTTTTTTTCATTTATATTGAAAAGATAATGCGCATATGTACTCGCACAAGACCACCCGCCGCGAACCTGAATTCCGAAACGGTCATTTAAAAGTCTTACGATTAAGTTGTAGTGAATATCTTCGATGACAAAAGAAACACAGCCAATTCGTTCTGTCGTAAGGTCTCCTAGAATGGACAAACCCTTTATTTTTTGAAGTCTTGAAAAACAAAGATCAAGGAGTTCTTTTTCTCTGTTTTTAATGTTTGAAACTCCCATTTTATCTTTTAATTCTAAAGCTAAGGCAGTTCTTATTACTTGTAGAAAGCCTGGCGTTCCGCCATCTTCTCTAACTTCTATGACCTCGCTATAACAATATTTACCCAGCGGATTGGTCCATTTTACATTTCCTCCGCCCGGATTATCTGGAAATTCAGATTTGTATAATTTTTCATTAAAAACCAAAATACCGCATGTTCCTGGTCCGCCAAGAAATTTATGAGGCGAAAAGAAAACAGCATCTAACTGTTGCTCTGGATCTTTTGGATGCATGTTGATTTTAACATAAGGTGCCGAAGCTGCAAAATCTACAAAGCATAGTCCGCCGTTTTGATGCATGATTTTAGCTAATTCATGATAAGGCGTAATAATTCCAGTTACGTTCGAGCAAGCCGTAAACGAACCAATTTTCAAGCTTCTGCTGGCATATTTTTTAATTTCTTGGGAAAGAATTTTAGGATCAACCAAATTATTTTCATCGGCGGGAAGAATCACAACTTCGGCATTTGTTTCATACCAAGAAACCTGATTCGAATGATGTTCCATATGTGTGATGAAAACTACTGGTTTATCTGCTTCATTACTCGTTCGCAGTCCCATGATTCTTTGCAGCTTCGATAAAGCAGCAGTCATTCCCGTTCCTGTTGTAATTAAGACATCGTACTCATTTGCATTAACCGATTTTTTAATAATATCTCTGGCATATTGATATGCGTAAGTAGACGTTTTTCCGGTCTGACTTGAAAGCGAATGCGTATTGGCAATCATCGGTCCCATTTTATTAAGCATAATATCCTCGATCGGATTGTATAATCTTCCGCTGGCAACCCAGTCGGCGTAAAGCAGATTTTGTTTTCCATATACCGATCTATACGTATGATTTACACCTACTGTATTTTCTCTAAACTTAGAGAAGTAACATTCTAACTCAATTGGTTCTTTTGTTGTCTCAATTGCATTCATTTCCTGATCATTTTAAATTAACTATTTTTTTTATTGATGAACTTTAATCTTTTGGTGAGTAAAGCATTTTGACTTGACTCTACGTTTTTAAAACGTTCATATTTTTTTCTCTAAAAGCGATTTAAGTGTCGACTGTAATTCTTCGCCTTGAAGATTTTTGGCTACGATTATTCCGTTCGAATCCACTAAATAATTTCCAGGAATCGCTCTTATTCCATATAATTTCGCAACGGCGCTGTTCCAAAAAAGTAAATCGGAAACGTGCAGCCAGGTTAGATTATCATCCTGAATTCCTTTGATCCAGTTTTCTTTCTTTTTATCCAAAGAGATTCCAACAATATTGAATCCTTTATCGTGAAATTCTTTATAAGCGGCTACGATATTTGGATTTTCTCTTCGGCATGGACCGCACCACGAAGCCCAAAAATCGACTAAAGTGTAACCTTTTAAATTTTCATAAAAACGGATTGGTTTTCCCTCAGGATCATTGGCAGTAAAATCTGGAGCTTTTTTCCCGACTGCTAATCCGTCCAAAACAAGGGCAAGATCTTTTAGTTCTTTCACGTAAGTAGTATTTTGCTGGGTTTTATCAAGCAAGGCAATATTTTGTCTAATTTGTTCTGGTGATAATCTATAAGACCAATTTCTATACAATACATAAGCAGAAACAATTGAATTAGGATTTTCTGTAATGAATTTACTGATTTCTACATCTTTTGATTTTTTGTAAGTTTCAAATAAATCTTGAGAAGCAGAACCTTCGACTACAGAATTGCTGTAATATTTCTTCGGACTTAATTTTACTGTAATCGGGCTTTTTTCAAGAAAAATATACAAAGGACTGCTTTCTGTATTCACACTTAAACCATATAGTTCTGGCGTTTTCACTTTAGTTTTAAAACTAAAATTTCCGTCTTTTACTTTTACCGAATCAATTGTGGTAAACATTTTATTATGAAACTTTTGCAGATAAACATAATTGACAACTGTATCAACAACAGTTCCTTTTAGTTGTAAATTATTTTCCTGTGCCTGAGTTTGCGTAAAGCCAAAAAGTAGCGCAAAGCCTAATAGTATTTTTTTCATTTTATTTTGATTTTTAGTTTAAGATTGGACAAAAGAATTCTAGGCCAAAGTCACAAAGGCTTCTAGAAAATGCTGTTTAATAAAAAATATTGGGGAGAATTTAATGTCTTCACATTCGGAAAAAAGCAAGACTATTTTCTTCGAAAATTAAATTCAAAAGTTCGTAACCTGAGTATAAGATTGATTCGGTTTTCATTTTAAAAAAATAAAGTTTAAAAATATGACCTTATTCAGATTTGGAGGAAATCTTTCTTATCTGTCCACCATAGTGGAAGGATTTAGCACCTTATTCGGTAACAGGTTGCTAAGACGTCAATGGGCCTATTCCCTCGGTCTTTCTGGATAAGTATCATTCAGAAATTTTCTGTGACACAAATATACATACTAATTCTATCAAATTAGTAGTATTTAGTAATATTTTTTAAAATTTTATTTTAAGAGTTGCTCAAAAGCCTTTAAAACACACTGAAAAACAATTATTTAATCCTAAAATAAATTTCAATTAATTTTTATTTTTAGAACAGAAATTCCTAATACAATAGCTTTAAATTCTTTACTGCATAAAAAAACTCATTTCGTTTTGAAATGAGTTTTTAACTTTTCTGACCGAATAAATTATTTATTCTTTCTTTTTTTAGCACTTTCCGTCTGCAGTTTAACACTGTCTTTTTGCACTCCTTTTGAAGGCGTGTAGGTAGACCCATCTTGTGCACTTTCTCCTGGCCCGCTTCCTCTGCCGGCTGTACTTAAAGAATCTGTATTACCATTTGCAGATGTTGGCGTTTGAGTAGTAACAATATTGGTTGATGTAGTGGCAGTATCAGAAACTTGTTCTGTATTTGTTGTATCAAGTGGAACACTCGAAGTTTCTATTTGATCGCTGTAGCCGTCATTCTTTTTACAAGAAAACAGCAATCCAATTACAACTACAAAAAGTATGACTTTTAATTTTAATAAAGCTTTCATAATAAACGTTTTAATATTTGCAAAAGCTAAGTAACTACTTATAAAGCAGTTTATTTTACAATATTTCTATTGAATTTTATATAACCGCAATTGGTTTGATTAGCAATAAAAGAGCCTGTAAATTTTGATTTACAGGCTCTTTCTAAATTAAAATGTAACCAATTTTACTCCTAAAGTAAACCATCTTGAAGGCAGAGGCACCGCTCCTACTTCATAATAAGTAGCATTAAATATATTCTGCGCATCTAAAAAGATTGTAAATTTTTGAATAGATTGACTTATTCTAAAATCATTTACCCAATAAGAAGGTCCAGTAATTCTTTCGTCAAAGCGTGTTGCAAACAATACTGAAAAATCTCTGTATTGATAATCGATCGTATTTGTTATTTGATGTTTCAACGAAGAAATAAGATACTTAGAATATACTTCGGTACGAGAACTTTCAAATTGAGAATCTAAATAAGTATATGCTAAAAGAATGTTCAATCTTGAATCTTTAGAAAAATCAAATCTGTAATTACCTCGCAAATTAATTCCGTTTGTTTTTAAATCGCCGGTGTTTTGGCTCTGCCAAGGCTGAGTGGTTAAGTTACGCATCCAATCGATGTAATTGTTTATTTTTCTGTAAAAATAATTGGCATTGAAACTTAAAGCTCTTTTATTGTATTTAAAACCAATTTCACTTTGAAAAGCATTCTCTGAATCTAAATCGGCGTTACCAATATTTCCTGTCTGCTTTAAATATAAATCTGTAAACGATGGAATTCTCTGGCTTGTTCCAACATTTCCAATGATTTTAAATGCATCTGTAATGGCATAACTAGCATCAATTCCAGGATAAACCTGCCATTTATAATCAGAATTATAATTTAAATAAGTTCCTAAATTTACGTCTAGTTTTTCTGTAAAACTTGTTCTGTATTCGGCATAGATTCCAACATTCTCACGGTCGTGATCGCCAATATTAGTAGAATGAATATTTTCATTTCTAAATTCTGCGCCAAAACCAATTTCGCCTTTAGACAATTTAACTGTCGAATTCAATTCTCCAGCGATAGAATTAGTATAATGCTGACTTCTTCCAACATTCAAATTTGAGTTTCCTAAGTAACGGTAATCATCATAATTATAGCGGTAAGTTACTCTCGGCATAATTTTCCAATTTTCTGTAATAGCATGTTTCGACTGGATATTGGCAAATGTAGTTTGCACTATTTCGGTAGAATTTCGATCTCCAGGCGCTGCATAAAATCCGTTTGCTCCAAAGCCGTTTTTGATGTAACCTGCCGAACCTAAAATTTCATTAGAATCATTGATCTGTACATTTCCTTGGTAGAAAATTTTATTGTTTTCAAATGCGGTATTATAACGGTAACCGTTACTTTTATCGTGCGAAGCAAAAATTAAATGCTGTTGTTTTTCTTTACCTAAAACAGCTCCTGCCTGAACACCTGTTCCGTAAAAAGTATCTCCTGTATCTTGAGTATCTTTTTCAAAATTAGACCCCGCATAAGTACTTACCAAAAATCCAGAATCTGTTGGTTTTTTAGTTACAATATTAATTGCTCCCGTTAAACTGTTAATTCCAAAAACTCTCGCAGCTGGTCCACGCACTACTTCTATTCTTTCGATTGCTTCTACCGGAAGAGGCAGATTTAGCATATTATGAGCGGTTTGCGAATCGATTACTTTTGCTCCATTTAGCAAAACAACCGTCTGTTCAAAACTTCCGCCATCTACACTAATATCGGCTTGAGTTCCAAACGGACCTCTTTGTCTAATGTCAACTCCGTTAGCATATTGTAATACTTCCTGAAGCGTTCTTCCTGGAAGTTTTTTAATGGTTTCACTTGTTATAACATACACATTTCTATTTTGTTTAGAAATTGGGGTAGTAAAACGGTTTTCATTAATTATAACTTCCTCCATATTATTGATGGAATCTTTTTTGGTCTGCGCGTAAAAATTGGTACAAATTACTGTAAAAACAGCAAAATAGATTTTTTTCATTTGGTTAATGTTTTTTTGGCAAAAGTAGTATCTTGCCGTACTAATCAAGTATACCAGTTTTGTAATTATGGATAGTCCGGTTGAAATTCCTTTCAAAAGCTTTATTCAGCTCAAACCAGAAGAAAATACAGCGCTTTATCTTCAGATTGTTTTTGAATTTATCAAAGCCATACAAACTGGTTTTCTTCCCGAAGGAACAAAACTTCCCGGCACAAGAATACTCTGCAAAGTATTGGCTGTCAATCGCAATACATTAATTAAAGCTTTTCAGGATCTGGAATCGCAGGGATGGATTGAAACGCTTCCGAATAAAGGAACATTTATTTTATCACAGCAAAAACAAAAAAAACAAATTGAATATACTGTTGTAAAAGACCAAAATCAATCTGAATTAAATACTGGTTTTACATTTCAGCGTTCTACGATTCTCGAAAATCCAATAGAAATTAGTAATCTGCCTTATCAATTTAATGATGGAATGCCAGATTTGCGATTGGTACAAACAGATGTTCTCGCAAGACTTTACGTTTCCAAATTAAAGAGACGAAAAACTTCCAAAACATACGAACAAATTCAGCTGCGTTCCCACTTAAATTTTAAAACCCATTTTTCCAATTATTTAAATCTTACTAGAGGAATTCGAATTTCGACTTCAAACCTGCTCACAGCCAGCAGTCACGAAATCAGTTTATATCTGGTAACAAAAGTACTTATCAGTCCTGGCGATAAAGTTGTGGTGGCTTCTCCCGGTTACTACATGTCTAATATGACTTTGACCAATACTGGAGCGCAGATTATTTCTATTCCAGTAAATGAAGACGGAATTGATACCAAACGACTAAAAGAAATCTGCGAAACTTCTGCAATTAGAGTGTTGTATCTTACTTCCAATTACCATTATCCTACGACAATTTTACTGAGTGCTAAAAAGAGAATTGAAGTTTTGGAATTGGCGAATCAGTATGGATTTGTGATTCTCGAAGATGATTATGACTTTGATTTTCATTATGATAATAATCCTGTTTTGCCGTTGGCAGCATTTGATTCTAATCAGCGTGTGGTTTACATAGGATCTTTTGGAAAATCACTTCCTTCGAGATTTAGCTATGGTTTTGTTGCTGCACCATCTGAATTTATTAAAGAACTGGAAAAACATCAAAACATCCTTGAACCTGGAATTGATGTTATTAAAGAACAGGTTTTAACCGATTGGATTACTGAAGGAGAGGTACATCGGCTTTCTAAAAAAAATAAAAAAATCTACAAAGAACGCAGAGACTATTTTGTTTCATTACTTAATGAAAAACTAAAAGGCAAAATTAAATTTAAAGTACCGCCGAGAGGTTTAGCCATTTGGGTAGAATGGCTTCCTGATTTTAACCTCATAAAATTTCAGAAAGAATGCTCTACAAACGGATTATTCCTTCCGAAAACCATTTTGTACCAAACCAAAGATCTTACTGCAACCCGTTTAGGATTTGGAAATTTGGAGCCAGAAGAAATGGAAAAAGCCGTAACAATATTAAGCACAAGTCTGGAAGCTACAGTTTCTTCCCACAACTAATTTGAACAAGTATCTCATATACTGACAATTATGTAATTTGTAATTCTAATCCTATAAGCAGAAAAGGTATTTGGAAACTAACTTTGGTATCAATTAGTCTCTAAATCACCTATATCATGCTTTATACTATTTTACAACTATTATTAGTATCTATTGCGGCAACATCTGCCATGACATGGTTTAGTTATGCAATGTCTAAAAATTTCAGGGAATTGTATAAAGAGCCGGTACTCTTGAGTTACGCTATTGACAAAATGAAAATTGAACTTTCAACACAAGCAAAAATAAATTGGGGATGGATATTGCATTATGCAATTGGTTTTTTATTTGTAGTTGGATATCACATTATTTGGGTAAAGAATATTGCACCAATTACACCGTTAACTGCTCTTATCTTAGGCGCTATCAGCGGTATAATTGGCATAATCAGCTGGATAATCATTTTTAAAATGACCCATCATCAACCCCCAATTGATTTTAGAGGTTATTATATTCAGCTGTTCTTTGCCCATATAATTTTTGCTGTTGTTGCGACTGCACTTTATGCTATTATGTTAACCCTGATAATCTAAGAAAACTTATGTCACTGTCTAAATACAACCAAAAAAGGGATTTTAAACAAACACGTGAGCCCAAAGGAGAAATCGAAAAATCGGCTGACAAGTTAATTTTTGTGGTGCAGAAACACGCCGCATCACATTTGCATTATGATTTTAGGTTAGAAATGAATGGTGTTTTAAAAAGCTGGGCAGTTCCAAAAGGACCGTCAATGGATCCTGAAGTAAAACGTCTTGCTATGATGGTTGAAGATCATCCTTATAGTTATAAAGATTTTGAAGGCACTATTCCGGAAGGAAATTATGGGGCAGGAAATGTGATTGTATGGGATAATGGAACTTATACTTCTGATGAAAAAACAGCATCTGATGAAAAACAATTACTGGCCGATTTTAAAAAAGGACGTTTAAGTTTTATTCTAAAAGGAAAAAAACTAAAAGGAGAATTTTCTCTGGTAAAACTTCACGGAAAGCAGGAAAATGCCTGGCTGTTGATTAAAAAACACGACAAATACGCTTCTGATTCTGATGTTTTAGAAAACGATAAATCCGTGATTTCTAAAAGAACTCTGGATGAATTAGAAAAGAGATCTGAAAAGTTAATTTCTAAATCGGAAGAAAAAAGTAAAACTAAAAGTGCCGTAAAAAAAAAGCCTAAAGCAAAAACTGCCGAAGCAGGATTCTTAAAACCTATGCTTGCCAATATAACTGAAAAACCTTTTGACGATGAAGAGTGGATTTTTGAAAACAAATATGACGGTTATCGTACAATTGCTGTAGTTAATCCACCAAGTGTAGAATTATTTAGTAGAAATAAAATTTCGTTTGACTCTAATTTTAAACCAATTGCAGAAGAATTAAAAAAAATAGATCATACTGTCATTCTCGATGGCGAAGTTGTAGTTGAAAATGATGCTGGACGTGCGGACTTTCAAATGCTTCAAAATTATCTTAAAACCGGCATTGGCAATTTAAAATATTATGTTTTTGATTTACTGAATCTTGACGGAAATTCAATAACCGACTTATCTCTTCTTGACCGAAAAGAACTGCTTAAAATCTTATTTAATAAATATGATTTTTCGAATATTTTTTATTCTGAACATACAATCGGCGATGGAATCAAACAATTTGAAAATGCCAGAAAAAGTAACAGCGAAGGCATTATCGCTAAAAAAGCAGACAGCTCATATTCCGTAGGAAACAGAAGTAATAATTGGCTGAAAATTAAAATTTCTAACGAAGAAGAAGCTATCATTATTGGAGTTACAGAACCTAAAAATTCCAGAAAATATTTTGGTGCAATTTTGCTTGGGCAGTACAACGAAAAAGAACTACAATTTATTGGAAAATGCGGCACCGGTTTTACAGAATCGGTTTTAAAAGAACTTTATACCAAATTACAGCCTCTTTTTATTGATAAGTCACCACTTAAGGAAAAAGTGCCTTTACGCGACAAAATTCAATGGGTTAAGCCCAAAGTGGTTTGTCAGGTAAAATATTCTGAATGGACGCAGGACAAAAATTTAAGACATCCGGTTTATTTAGGATTGAGAATAGACAAAAAAGCCAGCGAAGTAAATTTCATTGGCAATATCAAAAAGAATAAAAAAACCAATGATAATACAACTGCAATGGAAGATTTAAAAGAACATAAAACTGAAAATGATTATGATTTGAAAATTGGTAAAACGACTTTGCATTTAACCAATCAAAACAAAATTTATTTTCCTAAAGACGGAATTACTAAAGGCGATGTCGTTCAATATTATAATGAAGTGGCGCCGCTTATGCTGCCGTATTTAAAAGACCGACCAGAATCTATGAATCGTTTTCCAAACGGAATTGATTCTCCTAGTTTTTATCAAAAAGATATTGATTTGGACAAAACGCCAAAATGGCTGAAAACCAAAAAAATATTTTCTGAATCTAATGATGCCGATGTGAATTATTTGATTTGTAACGATAAAGAAACGCTTTTGTATATGGCAAATCTAGGCTGTATAGAAATGAATCCGTGGAACTCGACTATAAAACATATTCAAAATCCAGACTGGCTGGTAATCGATTTAGATCCTGCCACAGAAAATGATTTCCCATTAGTGGTACAAACAGCATTAGTGGTAAAAGAAGTGATGGATGAATTGGAAACGGAATGTCTTTGCAAAACTTCTGGCGCTACTGGACTTCATATTTATATTCCGCTTGGAGCACAGTACGATTATGATTCGATTAAAATTTTAGCCGAATTAATTGCGAAAGAAGTTCATGCAAGACTTCCAAAAATTACGTCGATTGAACGAAGCATCAAAAAAAGAAAAAACAAATTATATATAGATTTTCTGCAAAACCGCCGCGGGCAAACTTTGGCTGCGCCTTATTCTGTTCGTCCAAAACCAGGCGCTACAGTTTCGACACCTTTAGAATGGAGTGAAGTCACAGAAAAACTGCATCCTTCACAATTTACTATTAAAAATGTATTGAGTCGTTTTGAGAAAAAAGGTGATTTGTGGAAACCTATTTTATCAAAAGGAGCCAATATTAAAAAGATTATTTTAAAGCTGGAAGAAAAACAAAACAGCTAAGATGATTTTTTCTTTTTAGTTTCGAGACTTGCTTTTAGCATTTCCATTAAGTCGTCACTTTGTTTGTGCACGACTTTAAGTTTTGGAGAAGCTTTTTGTGGTTTTCCTTTGGCTTTCTTTTTAATAATGTCCAAAAGTTTGGCAGTATATTCGTCTTTAAATCCTGTAATATCAAATTTCTCTGTAAGCTGATCGATAAGTTTTTCGGCCATATCCATTTCTTTTGTAGATTTTTTCGACATTGGCGGTAATTTTAATTCACTTGTACTTCTAATTTCCTGTTCAAACCGAATTCGATTTAAAACAATTACGTCTTTATAAGGTTTTAAAATCGCAAGACTTTCTTTATTTCTTAAAACAAAACGTGTTACCCCGACTTTTCCTGAAGCCTGAAGCGCGTCACGAAGCAGTCCGTAAGCATTCATTGCACCTTTGTCTGGTTCAAGATAATACGGCTGTTCATAGTAAATACTTTGAATTTCTTTCTCAAGAACAAAACTTTCAATATCGATAGTTTTTGTTTTGATGGCATCTGCGGCTTCAAAGTCTGAATCGTCTAAAATGACATATTTATCGTCAATTTTATATCCTTTGACAATATTAGCAAAATCGACTTCTTTACCCGTGCTTTCATTCACACGCTTAAACTTGATATTTGCATGGTCTTTTTTATCCAGCATATCCATATCAAGGCTGCTTTCCTCAACTGCCGAAAACATTTTAATTGGAATATTAATTAAACCAAAACTTACCGAACCTGTCCAAATTGATCTCATGATTATTGCTTTAGAAATATCTCTCTAAATTAAATGATAAAGGATCTATAAACGTTACAAAATCAACCCGTTATTTTATAAAGTTATGAGTTATGAATTATGAGTTATGGGCGAAATCATAATTAATAATTAATAATTCACAATTCATAATTAACAATTCATAATTAACAATTCATAATTAACAATTAATAATTAACAATTAATTACCAGCCTTTAACAGCTCCACCTTTAAATTCTTGCTCAGCAGCTTTTTCTACTTCAGCAGATTGGAACGCTTGTAAAAACTGTTTTACTTTTTCTTCGTTTTTATTGTCTTCACGGCTTACCACTAAATTTACATACGGAGAATCTTTATCTTCAACAAATAAAGCATCGCGGGAAGGAACTAATCCTGCTGCAGAAGCAAAAGTATTATTGATAATAGCGATAGATACATTTTCGTCGTCTAAGGCACGAGGCAATTGCGGTGCTTCTAATTCTAAAATTTTCAAATTTTTAGGATTACTAACAATGTCTGTAACTTTAGGAAGTAAACCAACGCCGTCTTTCAATTTCAACAATCCGTTTTTCTGCAAAAGCAATAAAGAACGCCCGCCGTTTGTTGGATCATTCGGAATAATGATTGTGCTTTCGTTTTTCAATTCTGAAAGACTTTTTATTTTTTTAGAATACGCTGCAATTGGGTAAACAAATGTTTTTCCGATGATCGCCAATTTGTAACCGCGCTGTTTAGATTGTTCGTCTAAATATGGTTTGTGCTGAAAAGCATTCGCATCAATATCTCCTTGGCTCAAAGCTTCGTTTGGAATAACATAATCGTTAAAAGAAACCAATTCCACTTCTAAACCGTATTTTTCTTTTGCTACTTTTTTAGCTGCTTCGGCTACTTTTAATTCTGGGCCGGAAGCCACACCAACTTTTATAAAATGCGGATCATTGTTTTTGCTTTTTCCGCAATTTGCTACAACAAGAGCTAAAGCTAAAATTCCGGCTGTTTTCAAGAAATTTATTTTCATGACAATTCTATTTTTAAATTTTTAATTCTAATTTTTTAATTGATAATTATCTGTGATCAAATCGTTTTGATAATCTGTCTCCTGCAAACTGAATCAGGAATACTAATATTACCAGTAATGCCAAAACCGAATTCATTGTAACAGCATCATAACCAATATATCCGTACTGATAGCCCACTTGTCCAAGTCCGCCCGCACCAACAGCGCCGCCCATTGCAGAATAACCTACAAGCGTGATTAACGTAATCGATGCAGCGTTTATTAATGAAGGTAAAGCCTCTGGAAGTAATACTTTGTAAACTATTTGAAGAGGAGTTGCTCCTAAAGCTCTTGCCGCTTCAATTAATCCTGAAGGAAGACTTAACAAACTGTTTTCGACTAATCTGGCGATAAATGGAGCCGCTCCTATACTTAACGGTACTAATGCCGCACTAACACCAATTGAAGTTCCTACAAGGGCGCGTGTAAACGGAATCATCCAAACGATTAAAATAATGAATGGAATCGAACGAAAAATATTTACTAAAACAGATAATGTCCTGTTTAAAGCAGGCTGTTCTAAAATTTGATTTTTACGAGTAAGAAAAAGTAAAATTCCTGTTGGAAGCCCCAGTAAAAAACCGAAAAATCCCGATACAAAAGTCATAACAATGGTTTCCCATGTTCCTTTTAACAATAATTCTATAATGGAATCAGACATAACCTATAATTTCTGTTTTAATATGTTTTGAATTAAAATATTGAATCGCGGCACTATAATTTTCACGCTTTCCTGATAATTCAATCAGCATTACACCAAAATTTACGTCGCCCGCCTGATCCATTTGTGCACTGACAATTTTAAAGTCAGTATCAAAAAGTCTTGAAACTTCAGAAATAACAGGTTCGTTTACCGATTTTCCAGTCATTTCTAATTTCAACAACGGATTCAAAGTTCCGTCATCTTCTTGTTTTAATTTTTCCTGATAAACGGATGGGATATCAATATGTAGAGAAGATGAAATAAACTCTCTAGTCAATTCATGTTTCGGATCGGCAAAGATTTCGCCTACACTTCCCTGCTCTATTAGTTTTCCGTGACTTATTACCGCAACTTCATCACAAATAGATTTTACAACTTCCATTTGGTGCGTTATCAATAAAACAGTAATATTCAGACGTTTGTTAATGTCTTTCAATAAATTTAAAATAGATCTGGTAGTTGCAGGATCCAGCGCGCTTGTAGCTTCATCACACAAAAGAACTTTCGGATTATTGGCTAAAGTTCTTGCAATTGCAACTCTTTGTTTCTGGCCTCCCGAAAGACTTGCAGGATAATCATTTTCTTTTTCTGCTAAACCAACTAATTGAAGCAGTTCTAAAACACGCGTTTTAATTTCCGTTTTTGAAGTTCCAGCTAATTCCAGCGGAAAGGCAACATTTTCAAAAACAGTTCGTGAAGAAAGCAGATTAAAATGCTGAAAAATCATTCCGATTTGTCTTCTTTCAATCGCCAGTTCCGAATTTGATAACTGCATAAGCGCTTTGCCGTCTACAATAATTTCTCCTGAAGTTGGTCTCTCCAATAAATTCACACAGCGAATTAAAGTACTTTTTCCAGCACCAGAAGTTCCAATTACACCAAAAATCTTCCCTGGAGGAACTCTAAGCGAGACATCAGATAAAGCAGCCACAATTCTGTCTTTCTGATGAAATGTTTTGGTTACATTTTTTAATTCAATCATTCTTTAATTACATTTTAAAATCAAAAAGCCTTTCAAATAGTTATGAAAGGCTTTTGGAAATAAATTTTATCATTTTATATATTAAGCCAGATCAATAAATACCATTACAACAGCACAGCACATCATGCTGCAATGATAATAATTATTCATTTTCTGGTTATATTTCTTCATAGCGAGTGCAAATTTAAATAGTTATTTCCAATTTTTAGCTATAAATCCTTAAAACTTTTATTAACCTATCAATTTAATAGACTTTTTGATTTCAAATAAAAAATCCTTAGGAGAAACTCCAAATAAAAAATTCCAAACTCCAATTGATTATGGAATTTGGAATTTAGAATTTGAAATTTTTGATTTAGAGTTTTTATTTTGGAATTTAAATACTAATTATTCTGTTCTGCAATAGTAGATTTATTCAATTTTATAATTCTGATTTTTTTATTGGTATTGTCCGATAAAAAAATAAAATCATTAAGCTGTGCCGTTCCCACAATAGTTCCAAATGAATTCTGTCCCAAAATATCTGAAGCGTTTACAACTGCTTTGTAATTTTGTTTGATAAAATCTTCTTTTGGGTATAATCTTAAATAAGAAGCACTTCCAACATTTTCTGAAGTCACTGCCCAATCTTTGCTGAAAGAAACAGCAATTGGTTTTATATCTACAAATTGTGTTTTCTGAGGCTCGATTGGAGTTGTTAAAGATGCCGCCGCATTTGCTTTAATATTGGCAATATTATAGTACAAATAGCTTTTTGCCTCTCTTCCTGCTACCACAAGATTACCGCCATACACATCCATTGAATATACTTCTGTATAACCATTTAATGTGTTTAATTTTGCCAGAGGCTGTAAATCCCAATCACTTGTTTCTGTAATCTGAGAGGTTTCAAATACTTTTATAGACTTTTCTTTTTCTTTTACGAATACCAATCCATCTTTTACAACTACGCCAAAAACGTGTACAAAAGTCTTCCACCATTGTCCGTTTCCAACAGTACTGATTCCCGCATTTGTGGTCTCATCAAAAACAAATAATCTGGATTCGGTGCTTCCAACATAAATACGGCCATTGTCAACCGCAACAGAAGTCAAACTCGTTAGCGGAATTGTAGTTGTTCCTTTTACATATTCTTTAATGGTTTTGATATGAGTAAAAGTAAGAGCATCAAAAACTTCCAAAACGTTTCCATTAACAACGTATAATTTATCTTTTGAAACGGCTATTCCTTTAGGATCAAATGCTTCTGTGCTTCCAGGAATATTTTCTGCGGTTAGAGTCGCTTGTTCTGTTGGATAATAGTAATCATAATTTTTAGATTCAATATCGTCTTTGCTGCAATTGGTAAAAAAGCAAAGTACAAGAATTAAGGGCAAAATATGTTTCATGTCTATTTTATATTTTAATTCCATTTTCCTTCACCTTTATATTTCAGCAAAAATGGATTCTTTGGATTAATGGTAAATACTGGTTTTTTGTACGTTCCGTTAAGGTATTTTGTCTTTGTATAAGTTTGTAAAACCTCTGGATCTGTAAAAGGAAGATCATTTAAATAAATCAAATATTTATAAAAATGAGTCAGCATTTCCTGCTGTCCTCCGCCTTCTCCGCTATTGGCTAAATTACTGCTGTGGCTAAAACCAATATGATGTGAATATTCATGCGACCAAACTGACATTTCTCCCAACCAATGTCCGGTAACATATCCAGATTCCCATTGCGATGCCAGATTTCCTCCGCCCCAAGCAGAATCACCTCCAACCATTGCCATCCAAAGCGTTCTTTTATCTAGATAATTCCAATATATTTTTTCAATTTCTTCTTTTGAAATATAATCGTAAACTCCGTCAACGTCATCAGCATTTCCGTGCCAATTCAATGCCCCATTTACAGCAGTTCCTGCCAAAGCAGCCTGCTCTTCTTTGTACTTATCAAAATTGGTAAAAGTGCTGTAATATAGCGGATGGCTTAAGGCGTAAGAATAATTAATAATCATTGTTATTGCTTCTTTTGCCAAAGCTGGATTCATTGGAAGGTATTTACCCAAATCGTTTATATGATACGAATCATTAAACTGCACTAAATGATTGGATTTGATTTTTTTGATTTTTTGAAATAATGGATCTTCAGATTCAACAGAGAATTCAATTGCACCAGAAGAGAATCCTTCGATTTTGTCAATTGTTACCGTATTTCCTGTTTCTAACAAATAATCATTTTTCTGATCTGTTAAAGGTATTTTATGAAACGAGCGGTGAAAAGCAGGAATTTTTGAAAAACTGTAAATCAAAAATCGCTTATCGTAATTCGGCAGTTTTGCATAAATTTTTACATCGTTAAGTCCAACAGGCGAATAAAGCGAAATTTGTACAGAGTCTTTTCCTTTTTGAATAACCTGCAGCGGCTCATTTACCCTAAACCATCGATCTGTTTTATCGTACATTCTTGCTGGATCTTCGTCATCAGCAAACATGGTCATCGGATGATTTTCTACGGGTAAAGCTGTAGCATCAATGCTCGGAAGGTAATTTGGTTTGTACGAATCTCCATCGTCACTGCAGCCAAAAATTATACTTGAAAGTAACGCAAGTACAATGTAGTGAGTTTTTTTTCTCATTTTAAGTAAGTAGGTTTGGGGGTTAAATATGCACACAAAACTATCAATATGCTTTTTAAAAACAAACAGATTGAAAGAAAAGTATGAAATTAAATTGTACTAAAAGTAAAATTATCCAGTCACTACAGTATTTAAAAGTTATATTTTAAGATTTAAAAAAATGTATTTTACGTTAAATCTAAAGTTTCGATTGTAGATAAATCAGCATTGAATTTTACAAAAGATGCAGGAAATCCAGCTTTAATTTTTCCGATTTTATCTTGCAGACCAATTGCTGCTGCAACTCTTGAAGCCGCCATTTTTACTGCTTCATCTGCAGAAACTTCAAGATGATTATAGGCATTTTGTACTGCTTCTGCCACTGATATTGAAGCTCCTGCCAAATTACCGTCTTCATTTCTGTAAAAACCATTTTCTAAATGAGCATCAAAATTATCCCATTTAAAATTGGATACTTTTCGGCCTAAAAACGTTGCGTCGCTGATTAGAAAGAATTTATCTTTTTTTAGTTTGTAAGCTACTTTGGCCGCTGCATAATCACAATGTACGCCGTCCAGAATAACTGGAGCATAAACTTCTTCATTTTCAAAAACTGCCCCAACCAATCCTGGTTCACGATGTCCAAACTGTGTCATGGCATTAAATAAGTGCGTTACCAGATTTATTCCTTTAGCAAAATAAGGTTGCGCTTCTTTATGGGTTATGGTCGAATGCCCGATTGAAATGGTAATTCCGCTTTCAATCAGCATATTTAATTGTTCTTCTGTAAAACATTCTGGAGCAATTGTAATTACTTTAATAACATCTTTTCCTTTTTCGATAATTTCCCTAAGTTCTTCATTTGTTGGTTTTCGCACCTGATCGATACTGTGGGCGCCCCGTCGTAACGGATTTAAAAATGGCCCCTCTAAATGCATTCCGATCACACCATTATTATGCTTTTTCATGTAATTGCGAACGGCTTGAATTCCTTCTAAAATGGTTTCTCTTGAAGAAGAAATCAAACACGGTAAAACATGTGTTGTGCCGTATTTCAAGCTCGAATCGTAAATATCCTGAATGGTTTCTTCGTTTGGAGTCTGGCTGAAATAATACTTTTCGCCGCCATTGATTTGAATATCTATAAAACCAGCTGCAAGATGACTGCCGCCTAAATCAATTTTTTCAATATCACTTGGAATTTCACTTTGCACCGAAATAATAATTCCGTTTTCTATAATAACGACACCATTTTCGATTATTTCTTCACCCGTATGCACAACAGCGCTTACAATTGCTTGTTTCATGTTTAATTTATTTCTTTTAATTTTAATTCAGAAATGAAAAGAGAAAGGTCGTATTATTTCTCTAAATAAAAAAGCTTCAGAAAAAATCTGAAGCTTTTTTGAATTTAAATTCTGAAAATTAATATACTACAGTCATTGCAAACTGCATATTTGATTTGTTTTAATCTGGATTTGCCAATATTTTGTACAATTCTGCATTAGAAAGATAAAACTGATTTTCTAGACTAATTTGAGATAACTTAGCACTTACCAGATTATTTTCTCTCGAATTAATTAAGAAAATGGAACTTTCTCCAAATGAAAACAGTTTCTCTTCTGAATTCAGCATTGTCATATAATCGTTAACAAGGTTATCAATTACAATTTTCTGTCTTCTTAAAGAAGCGATTTCTGTCTGCTGTGCTTTTATTTTATTTTTAAGTTCCAATCGCTGCTGACCAATATCGAACTGCAGATCCTGAATTTTAATTTTAGCCATTTTTAAATTCCCTCTTTCTTTTCTTAAGAAAATAGGAAAACTAAAATCGATATTAAATTTATAGTCATCGGCATTAAAAGTGTTCCAATATTGCGGTTCTGAAATATAATTGTAACCAACATTTACTTTAGGAAGCAGTGAATTTGCCTTTAACTGCCTGTTTACTTCCAAAATAGACATTTTAGTTTCTAAAGATTGTATTTTCGGATGCGAATCCAGTGATTCAACATCGACCATCATGGCATCTGTTCTTAAAGTTTCTTCAATCGTCTGACCTAAATTCTGCTCTGGTTTTACAAAATCTACTAATTCAACCGGGATATTTTCAATCCACAAATAATTAGCCAGATTAAGTCTTGCTTTAGCTAGTTTCAGATTTGCATTTTCTACATTTAATTCTCTGTTTCTTACCGTGATTCGAGCTTCAACGCTGTCAATTGCAGGCGAATCTCCAGATTCAATTAATTTTTTAACACCAGAAAAACGCGTACTTGCAAAGCCTAAGTAATTCTTATACAATTCGGCTTCGTTGTAGCTTTTTCTCCATTCGAAATAAGCTTCACTTGCTTTGTACAAAACGGCGATAGCTTTCAGTTTTCTTTCGGCATCACTTAATTTTACCTGAAGTTTTCCTTCTCTCACATCAGCCATTCGCTGATTGATAAACATTCCCTGCCCTAAAGCCACGCTGATTCCGAGCGATGTTAAACCCGCTTCTGGTGTGCGATTCTGCGGATTGTAATATTGTCCGTCTGTATCATCAAAACCAGCTTTTACTTCAATTCCATACCAAGTCGGAATTTTGAAACTGCTGTTTAATATGGAATAATATTCGGTTCCTTTAAATTCTTTCTTATTGTAATCTACTTCAATTTTTGGATCAAAGCCCCCACGCGCCGCCATTAATCTAGCCTGCGCATTGCTTACTTCAAGATTAGCTTGTTTTACGAGCGGATGGTATTTTTTGACATATCCCAAAAACTCGCTGAAACTCAGCTCTTCTTCATTAAAGTTCTGACTTTGAAGCGAAGAAAAACTCAGCAGAAATAAGAAAGAAAGCAATTTTACAAGATTTCTCATTTTATTTTTTCTCCTTTCCTTTTTCTTCTTTATCACCAGAATTATAGTAGTTTGGCGGGAAACCATTCAAGTTTCGCCAAATTTCATACCCTACAGAAACCGTTTCGAGCAAAGCAATACTTTGTGCTCCGGCACCAATACTTAATTCTTTTGGCCAATGACGATCTTCTCCATCTGGCGAAACCAAAATTCTATATTTCCCATTCGGACTAATAAAGTTTTCTATCGCAACGACTTTACCTCCATAAGTTCCGTATGATAATCCTGGCCATCCAGAAAATACGATTCTAGGCCATCCGTCAAACCAGACACGAACTTTTGCACCGCGGTGAACAAGCGGTAAATCGATAGGATCTACGTAAGTTTCTACAGCAATATCATATTTAGACGGCATAATGCTTACAACTGGAGTTCCTTCTTTAATAGTTTCTCCAAGACCAGCCAGCAAAGCACGATTGACATAACCGCTCTGGGGTGCTGTTATGTAGTATAAACCATTTCTCAATCTATAATTCGTATATTGATTTTCCAGTTTATTTACCTGAGCTTCTGTATCGTACTGCGTACTTAATGCTGTAAATTTATCACTTCTTGATTTTGATATTTTTTCAGCATATTCGGCCGTAATTCTATTGATTTCAACTTTGGCGTTTATCAGTTCATTTCTGCTGCTCAAAAGTTTATTTTCCTGTGTAATAATATAAGCTTCAGACTCTTGCAGTTTTAATCTTTTCTGCTCGACATCTGTCATTGGTTTTAAACCTTCTTTGTTTAATGCTGTAGAACGATCAAATTGTGTTTTTGCAATTCGCAATTGTGTTCTTACCGCAACAAGATCCATACTGTCACTTTTTATTTTCAGTTGTGCCTGACGAATTTTATTCTGCGCCTGCTGCAATTTCAATTGTCTTTCTGTTGTAAGCGACTGTGCCTGAACATCAAGAGAACCTACTTTATCACTATACGATTCTGCAGCCATTTTTTTGGCATCAACTTGTTCTTTGGTATTTGCAACCAAATTTGGATCTAGGTAATCTTCTTTAATCTCTGAAATAAAAAGAATAGTATCTCCTTTTTTTACATAATCTCCTTCTTTCACAAACCATTTTTCAATACGTCCAGCAATAGCATTATGCACGGTCTGCGGTCTTTGATCTGGTTTTAAAGTCGTTACAGAACCGCTTCCAGATATATTCTGTGTCCAAGGCAGAAAAAGACAGCAGATAAGAAAAATCAAGAATCCGATTATGACTTTATTTAAAATTTTATAATGTGGCCTGCGGGCAACGCTTGTAATCGATTTGTATTTGCCCGGCGTTATAAGTACGTTATTATCTTTAGATATATTGAGCATGATTAAAGCTTTATGTCGTTAATAATTTTTCCGTCATCAATCGTGATCATACGGCTGCACTTGCTTTTCCAAATGTCACTTTTAGAAGTTACAATTACAGTCCAGTCGTTTTCATCAGAAAGTAAAAAATCAACAATTTTGTTCGAAGTTAATTCGTCCATTTTATCAACCGGATCTTCTAAGAATAAAATATTCGGTTTCCCGACAATACTTCTGGCCAAAAGAATCTTTTGAACATCTGAAGCAGAAAGTTCGCGCCCGCCTGGATGAATTTGATTCTCGAGTCCGTTCTCAAAAGTTTTAATATAGGGTGTCAAACCAACATTATCTAAAGCCCATTTTAAATCATCACTGTTTAATGTTTCGTTTCCGAAAACAATATTCTCGCGTATTGTACCTGCAAAAAGTGTATCACCCTGCAAAAAAGTTCCTGCCTGAGCTCTGTAAGTGTCTTCGTTAAGACGGTTCATATAATTATCGGTAACATACATGGCACCGCTTTCTGGCTCCAAAACTCCGGAGAGAAGTCTTAACAAGGTACTTTTTCCAGCTCCGTTTGTTCCGGTTAGAATAATTTTTTCGCCCTGAGAGATTTTTAAATTAATATTCTTAAGCGATTTTTTGGTATGTTCTGGATAATTATAACTGATGCTTTCGGTTTCTATATTAATTCCTTTTTCTGTTTTATCAGAAGTCTGCGGAATGCATGAAATTTCCATATCCGTAATCTGTCCAATTTTTTCAAGGGAAGTCAAAACATCATAGAAAGATTCTAATCCGAAAATAATTTTCTCAACTGAGTTAATCAATAATACAATTACAATTTCAGCTGCTACGAACTGCCCTATGTTCATTTGGTGGTGAATTACCAGAAAACCACCGATCGACAATAAGGCAGCGGTAACAATTACTTTAAAAATAGTCAGCTGTATATATTGTTTTTTCATTACCTGAAAGTGTTTTTCACGGTAGTTAACATATTGACTCACATAGCCGTCATTTCTATCTAAAGCGTATTCAAAAGCACCTTTTCTGCGGAAACTTTCTCGATTTCGGGCAATTTCCTGAAGCCATGCTGCTACTTTATATTTAAACTTCGACTCGTTCAAACTGGTTTCTAGACCATCTTTGTAAGAAAATTTAAAAATGACATATAAAATAACAATGAAAAGAAGTCCGATAACCATAAAGAAAGAATGGTAAAGAACCAGTAAAATAATACCCAGACCCACTTGAAGAAATGCTGTACAGAAATCAAGCAGTAATTTTGCCGTTCCTTTCTGCACCGTTAAGGTATCAAAAAAACGATTGGCTTTTTCGGGCGCATATTCAGAATACATTTCTTTAAATTTAATTAAAGGCATTCTGTATGCAAATTCAAATGAAGAACGAACGAAAATTCGCTGCTGCAGGTTTTCGACTATACGAAGCTGTAAGATTGTTAAAACACCGCCAAAACCAACTCCAATTGTAACTAAAACTACGAGAACAATCCAAGAAACGCTGAGTTGTCCGCTTTGAATAAAATTAATAATAGCCTGGATTCCCAAAGGCAGTGAAAGGTTTACTAACCCTCCAAAAGCAGCATAGAAGATAATTTGATATACATCGCGCTTATCGAGCTGCAATAAGGTATAAAAACGTTTTAATGGTGTCATGAATGTAAGTATAAATACGAGATTATTACATAGAATAAATATACGGCAAAAACCGTATTCGAGATCAAGATTTTTCTTCCAATCCCTAAAAAACAAGTATTTATGAGTTCATTCGAGGAGGCGGTAAATGTATCTTACCATGAAATCCAAACGAAAACATTGGATTATTGATGTAGTTTTTTCCTTTGGTTTCTATGTGAAAATAAAAATTAGGCATTGATGATTCTATCGAAATCAAATATTCCATTGCTGGAATTCCTTTAGCTAATTTGGCTGTTTTCGTGTCTTTTGTTTCGTAATCATCCAATTCTTCTGGAATTCCGTCGCATTTAAAAACTTTCTTTAGAAAATTGCATGCAATACCTTTTACAGTATAAGTTTCGGCATTGTCACTTATAATTCTGCCAAAACTATTGGAGATATTTAAACTGCTGATTAAAAAATAACCGACTAGTAACACCTGAAGGCATTTGCAAAAAAAGCTATTTTTAATTTTATTCAACATTTTCTAAAAAATAAAAGTTACATCACCAATAAAATCCCTGAAAGACTTTAACCAAAAAACAGTTTAATAATTCCTAAGTCTTTTTTGCCTCTAAATTTACTTTTCAGTCTAAAAACCACATTCGATTTTGTTCAAAACCTCAGTGATTTAGAGCAGTCATCCTAATTTTTAGGAGCGCGCAATTTAGCGCCATTTTTTTTGCAGAACATTAAAATAACATTAGAATTTAGCTCTTTTTAAAACTTTAAAAATAAATTAACAGGACATTCCTACACTTAAAGATTATCGAAATTATATAACACCACGCTATAATTCTATAACTCCCAAATAGATAGGAATTCTACTTTTGATAATCGAAAATTTCGATAAAATATAATAAAAGATTAAACAAGTGTTACCGATTAAACAAACCCGATTTATAAACCATTTAATATATAATCAAGAGATGATCTACGCAAAAAATGATTTGACCCGATTTTTAGATGCACAAAATAAACTTTATCTGACTGCTCTTTCTGAGATTAAAAAAGGAAAAAAAGAAACACACTGGATGTGGTTTATTTTTCCGCAGATAAAAGGATTGGGAAAAAGCGCGCTCTCTGATTATTATGCGGTTGCAGATCTTAAAGAAGCAACTGAATTTTTAAATCATCCGATTTTAGCAAAACATTTAATTGAAATCTCAAAATTGCTTTTGACTTTAAAGAAAAAGTCAGCAGAAGGTATTTTGGGCGAACTTGGCGCAAGAAAACTGCATTCGTCAATGAGTTTATTTGTTCAGGTAGAAAATGCAGATCCTGTTTTTCAAGAAGTTCTGGATACTTTTTTCTACGGACATTTAGATCAAATGACTTTAAACTTTACTAAAAAAGCCGTTAAACAGCCAGAAGCTGTTCTTTCTTAATACTCTCTTAGGATTCTAAAAAAAGCGGTTATCTCAAAATTGAGATAACCGCTTTTTTACGTTTATATAGCTAACGTCATTCCGTAAGAATGTTTCATTGGTAGACAAAATAATGACCCGTCATATTCACGTCCGTAGGACGTTTGAAATTGGTAAATTGTTAAAAAACAATGTCAAAATGAAACGTTCCTATGGAACGATGAATATGCTAACAATAATTTTCTACCGATGAAATGTTCCTACGGAACAAAAAATATAAAAAAAAAGACTATCCCTTTTAGATAGTCTCTTTCATCAACAATATAATTACAAATTAAAGATAAAAATCTCTTTATGAACTTTTCTCAAAATTAGAAACGCCTTTTTGCAGCCAGTTTAAATATTCTTGAATATTTGGATTGTAGGCTGAAGTTTCATTGAGCTTTTCGCCGTTATGATTTACCAAAACATAAAAAGGCTGTGCATTGGTTTTGTAAGTTAGTGTTTGAAATTCACTCCATTTTTGACCAATATATTTTAACTTTTTCCCTGTCAGCTTAGAGGTAATCTGCTCGTTTTGCGTCAATTCTCTCTTGTCGTCAACGTATAGAGAAATCAAGACCACATCGCCTTTTAGAATTTTCTGTACTTTTTCGTCAGACCAGACATTATCTTCCATTTTTCGGCAGTTTACGCAGGCGTGGCCGGTAAAGTCGATCATAACTGGTTTTCCTATTTTTTTGGCGTACTGCATTCCTAAATCGTAATCGGTAAAGGCCATAATGTTATGGGGGCCAAGCTCTGCTCCTTCTGGAAGATTCTGCACTATTTGTGATGAACTTGAATTATTCAATCCATTTGGAATTTCGCTGTAATGCATTGGCGGCGGAAAACCGCTGATCATTTTTAGCGGAGCACCCCAAATTCCGGGAATTAAATAAATGGTAAAAGCCAGGACTACAACACCAAGTCCAAGTCTTCCAACGCTGATTTTGGAACTAGGCGTATCGTGCGGTAACTGAATTTTTCCGAATAAATAAAAAGTCAGCGTTCCAAAAATGGCAATCCAAATGGCTAAAAAAGCTTCTCTTTCCAGCCAATGCAACTGCAGAACCAAATCGGCGTTTGATAAAAATTTGAACGCTAGAGCCATTTCTAAAAATCCCAAAAACACTTTTACCGAATTTAACCATCCGCCAGATTTTGGAAGTGAATTCAGCCAGCCGGGAAAAGCAGCAAATAGTGTAAAGGGTAAAGCCAAAGCCAAGGAAAAACCAAACATTCCCACAAAAGGTGCAATTCCTCCGCGTGAAGCGGCTTCCACCAATAACGTTCCAACAATTGGCCCAGTACACGAAAAGGAAACAATTGCCAAGGCCAAAGCCATAAATAATATCCCGACGATTCCGCCTTTGTCTGCTTGCGTATCAACTTTATTTGCCCATGAATTCGGCAGCATAATTTCGAATGCACCCAAAAATGAAAAGGCAAATACCATTAACAGCACAAAAAAGATCAGATTGAACCAGACATTTGTGGAAAGCGCATTTAATGAATCTGCTCCGAAAACCCAAGTTACAACGGCACCTAGAAAAATATAAATGGCAATAATCGAAATTCCGTAAAAAATGGCTTTTCTAATTCCCTGCGATTTGGTTTTGCTTTGTTTGGTAAAAAAACTGACCGTCATTGGGATCATCGGGAAAACGCAAGGCGTCAGCAATGCAGCAAATCCAGAGAAAAATGATAAAAGAAAAATAGTCCACAAGCTTCTTGATGCTGTTTTGGGCTGGATTTTTTTTACTGCTGCTTTTGGCGTTTCAACTATTTCTTTTGAAACTATTGATGCTTTTTCTTTTAATTCTAAAACCGAAGAATCAACAACAATTGGTTTATTATTTTCTTTTACGGTTGTTTCTATTAACGTTTTCGCTTTCGCGGAAGGACTAATATTAAATTCTAATTCATCAGAACTTGGCGGCAGACAATTTTCATCATTACAAACCATAAACTCCACTTGAGCTTTAATTTTGAAAGGTTTGGACGAAAGTATTTTAATGCGTTGTGTAAAAGCTGCTTCTTTTTCAAAAAACTTGATCTGCATTTTAAAAACGGGATCATTAATGTTTTTTCCTTTTTCTTCTTTTACATTATCAACTAATTGAAAATCTGAACTCCTGCTGAAACTAAAAGTTGTGGGAAGCGGACCTCCGTCTGCAACTTCCTGACTGTATAAATGCCAGCCCGATTCTATAATGGCTTTTGCCTGCAATTCATATTCAGTATCAGAAATTTTCGCAATACTGGTTTTCCATTTTATTGGGTTATATATCTGAGCTTTTACTAATATGGAAAACAGCAGGAAAAAGCCCAGTAAAAAAATATTCTTTTTCATGGGTAAAAACTTTAGAAAGAGGGTTGAATAGCAAAAACAACCCTCTATTAAATCCGCTATTCAAACTAAATTGCTTACTAATTCAAAATAATTGATTGATAGGGAAATACAAATTAAACTCTAGTAATAAAAACTCTTCAGATTATTGTAGTGGTTTGAAAACGATTTCATATGAATCGGCTTTGTATAAAAACGAATTCGCAAAGTCCTGAATATCTTTTGCTGTAATACCTTTTATAATATTTTCGTAATTATTAGGATCATTCATATTCTTGCCATCTATAAAATAACTGTAAAGCAAATAACTGCTATACATATTAAAATTTTTGCTGTCTTCTTTCTCCTTTAAATAGTTTGTTTTTGTTTTTTCTAAATCCTCAGCTACAATATCTCCTTTTTTAATTTTATCAATTTCTTGATAAACAATTGGAAGTAAATGCTCTACTTTATTAGCATCGCAGTCAAAGTTAATTTCTAGACTAGCTTTTGAAATTGGTAATTTGTCAATTCCTGAATCCACACCTGCGCCATAAGTTCCACCTTCTTTTTCACGAAGACTTTCTGTATAACGCAAAGTCAATATATCTCCTAAGAAAGAAGCTAAAATTCTGTTTCGCTGAGTATAAGCATAGTCCTTTACAAATGTGATTCGAACAGAACTTTTTGCAGTTTCCATTTTTATGAAAACATCTCTATCAATTTTATTCGACGTCCATTTTGGAATCTCGGTATTAAATTTTTCCTTTCGTTTGATCCCATTTATACTTGCGATGTATTTTTCTAGTAATGGTTTTAAAACTTCTGCTGTAACATCCCCAACAATAAAAAAATCAAAATTTGAAACATCTGCAAAGCGATCCGTATAAATCGCTTTCATTTTATCAAAAGATAAATCATCGATATATTTTTGATCTAATGGACGAATTTTAGGGTTATTTTTTCCGTAAACAATATTGGATAGACTATCCTGCATCTTAGCATTAATGTCGTTTTCTCTATTTTTTAAGGAGTTTTGAAGTCTTTGTTTTAAGAGATCATACATTTCCGAATCAAATCTTGGCTGTACAAAACGCAGATGCACTAGCTGCATCATCGTTTCGATATCTTTAACATTTGCAGAACCCGAAACTGTTTCCTTTACAGAATTTAAACTTACAGATGAATTTGCAATTTTTCCTTTTAAAACCTTTTCTAAATCAACATTAGAAAGTTCACCAACGCCAGACATCATTGCCAGACTTGTAGAACGATATGCTGAGGGCATGTCTTCAAATTTATACAAGGATATACCGCCCAAACTTTCTGCTTGCAGGTTTATCTGTTTTTTGTTTTTATCTGCAAACTTATAATGCACTTTTACGCCGTTGCTTAGTACAAAAGTTGTGGCATCGATTGCAGTTTCTTTTTTCTCAGAAACAATTTTTCCTGGATTAATTTTCAGATTTCCTAAAAGTGTTTTTCCTTCAAAAGTATCTACATACGCCTGTAATGAAACATCATTTTCTGCTTTCTGAATAATATCAAAAGCTTTTTCCTGCATTAGGTTTTCTTCTTTTTCAACACCCGTTACAGTTACGACGCGATTTTCTTTTGTGTATAATTTATTGATTTCGTCCTGAAGCGTTTTAGTATCAATATTCTTCAAAATGCTTTTCGTCATTTCAAATTCTGCTTTAGGATCTGCAATAACTTCATGGTTTAAATAATCATCTTTTACCATTCCGATTACTTGTTTGTGCGAAATCTCGTTTAGTTTGTCTAAATAATTCTCATATCTAGAAATCGTTTCTGTAACTGCTCTTTCGATTTCTCCTTTTGAAAAACCAAATTTATAAGCTCGAACCCATTCGTTCATTACTGCTGTTAAAGCTTCGGCTTGTTTATCTGGTTTAGGCGTTATGCTTACTACAAAAACATCGTTCAAACGGGAATATTTTTGATATCCAATTTGTGCTCCTTTAAAAGGATATTCTTGTTTTTGAGCCATTTCGCTCAAACGATTGTTTATAATTCCAAACGCAATGCTTCGTTGTGTAGATTTTTCTAAATCGGCATAAGTTCCAGTTGCTTTCTCAGCTTTATGACGAATCATAAAATTGATATTCGATGCTGCAATTTCTTTGTCTAAAGCCAGTTTAAAAGTAGGTTCTGCTTTTTCTGGAATAGCAACTTCAAATCTTTTTTTCGGATTTACGGGTGTTGGAATATCTGCAAAAAGTTTTTTGATTTTTGCCTCAATTTCATCTGCATTAATATCTCCAACAATTGCGATTGCCTGTAAATCCGGACGGTACCAATCTTTATAAAAATCTTTTAAAACCTGGTATTTAAAGTTTTTAACGATTTCCATATCGCCAATCGGCATGCGGTCTGCGTAAAGCGAATTGTTGTAGTAATACGGCGCTAACTGATTGTAAATTCTTGCTCTTGCATTTTGTCTCGTGCGCCATTCTTCGGTAATTACACCACGCTCGGCATCGATTTCTTCATTCGTCAGCGATAAAAAATTAGACCAGTCGTGCAAAACCAATAAGCAGGTATCTACTACTCCACCATCTTTTGACGGAATATTGTCCAGATTATAAACTGTTTCGTCTGTGCTGGTGTAGGCATTGATATTTTTTCCAAAAACAGCACCTTGTTTTTGAAGCGTATTCAGGATTCCTTTTCCTTCAAAATTTTTGGTTCCGTTAAAGGCCATATGTTCCAGAAAATGCGCCAGACCTTTCTGCTGGTCGTTTTCTAAAATCGAACCTACATTTTGAATGATGTAATAACTTGCCGTATTTTTATTGACCTCAGTCGGATAAATATAGTACGTCATTCCATTTGGCAGCACTCCTTTTTTTATTTTTTGGTTGACCGCAATTGGATCATTTGCTTTATAATGCTGCGCTTGCGCGAATGACAAACATCCAACGAAGAGCAGTAAGATCGCTATTTTTTTGCTGTATTTCATAAAGCTGGTTTATTAACTTTTCAATAATTTGTCAAGCTGTTCTCTTAGTTCAGGATTTGAAGGACGAAACGCATCTGCATTGATAATGTTTCCTTTTGGATCAAACAATAAGAATCTCGGAATGGCATTTACCTCGTAATTTTTAGCCACATCTGAACCAAAATCTTTATCTGCCATTAACTGAATTCCTTTTAATTGTTCTTTAATAACGTAATCTTTCCATTTTTGTGCATCTTTTGGTTTATCTAATGAAAGGCTTACAAAAACAATATTTTTTCCGTGATAATCTTCTTCGATTTTTTTCATGTGAGGAATCTCGGCCTTACATGGTCCGCACCAAGTTGCCCATAAATCGATGTAAACAAATTTACCTTTAAAATCTGAAAACGAAACTGGTTTATCGTTAATGTCTTTATACG
The DNA here is from genome assembly GCF_001429295.1 of Flavobacterium sp. Root935. Taxonomy (GTDB): domain Bacteria; phylum Bacteroidota; class Bacteroidia; order Flavobacteriales; family Flavobacteriaceae; genus Flavobacterium. The sequence continues at coordinate 1,057,690 of NZ_LMJL01000008.1, forward strand.
TAAAATCTAATCCTTTTTGACCTACGCTTTTATGCAATACTTTTTCGTATTCTACTAAAAATGTTTTACTTGCATCAGAAATCATAAAAGGTTTTATACTTGGTGCAATTTTTTCATATTCTTCAATTTTCATTCTTGATGTTGCAACTGCATCACGAAGATAAACATCTTTTAAAGCTGGATCTGTAATGTGAGTAATTGCTTCTGCTAAATCCAGACGTTTTGGCCCTGAACCAGAATTCATTGTTACATAAAAGAAATAATGTGACATTAATGAAACGCCATTTTGCAATTTTAATAAATCTGGATCTGTAAACTTTTTATCGGTCTGCCAAGTTTTGATTACCGCAGGACGATCATCTTTATCTGGAAATGCAGTTCTAGGCATTCTGAAAAAAGTATACGTCAATTCTTCAACATCTGTTGCAACGGCTAATTTTAATAACTTATTAAAGCTAGCATCTTTCGTTTTTATTGAATTCGAAAATTCTTCTGCTTTAGCCACACCTTTATCTATAAAAGGATAAAACTCCACATAAGTTACATTTCCTCCAAGTCTAGCGAAAGGCGCAAATTCGTTGTAAATTTCATTGGCTTTTTGAACCAAGGCATTTTGTCCGATATTTTTTCCGCTTAAAACGTAACTTTCTTTATTTATTACAAGATTGATATCCAATTTAGGTTCTAAATACAAACGAATTAATTGGTTTCTGCTTTTAAATTGTCCGTAATCGACATAATAAAAGCCAGCGGCTGAAACTGGTGTCATAAAGCCAAACTCCCCCAGCGAATTAACTTTTGCGGTAGCTGCAACGACTGGCTTTCCTTCTTCGACATTGTAAAGTGTAACTTCTTTTACTTTACTATCTGGAATCGAAATCGTTCCCTTGATTACTGCATATTCAGATAGGTTTGCAGCAAAACTCATTTGAACCGTAATGAAGGTTAAAATGAAATAAAAAATGTGTTTTTTCATAATAGTATATTTGTTTTTTGTTTGATAGATTAAATTGAAATTCGCATCGATTGATCGTCTTGTTCTATAATAATATCTTTGCTTTCTTTAGTTTCTTTCAGCTTTTTAAGATTTTCTGGTTTTACTAAATCTTTGGCTTCGAAATCGTTTATCTGAGTAACTTTTGCTCCAACTTTTACTTTCTTTAAATCTTCATTTTGCTGATCTAAAACTCTTTTTACCAAAAGATTCTGCTTTTCATCAAAATCTAAATCGAGTCCGCTCAAATAAAAAGAAGGTGTTTTATTGAAATTTTTATTGGGTTCTAAATACACGGTTTTGTGTAATAAATCGATTGTAAAATTGAAACGTTTTATTAAATCAATTCCCAAAGACCCATCGGCGAAAGCCCAGTTTTTATTGGCTTCGTCATACTCTTGAAGTGCCACGGTTACATTTGAAAAATTGTTTCCGTTAATAGAAATATTCGGAATGGCGCCGCCAACAATTTTAGTTTGTTTTCCTAAACTGTAATTGACAGATGTGTACTCGGTTTTTAAACTTGCTTCGAGATTATTTTTATGATTAAAAGGTCCGTAAGCAATAAGATCATAACCTGCTCCAGTATCAAAAGTGAAACTGCCTTCTACTGTTTTTTTATCTTCAAAAGTCAGATTCATTTTTACTACCGGAAGTCCCGATTTATAATCAAAAACCAACGGCTTTGCTTTTCCCCAATAATTAAAATTTCCGAAGTTGTACAAATCAATTGTCATGGTATCAAAATTGACAGAAGTGATATAATTTCGAAGCAAATTGGCACCAAATAAGCCGTCATAAACGCCGTGCTTTGGAAAAATTACCAATCCTTGATTTTTTAGAACCTGATCGCCAATATAAATCGTATTATCCGCAGAATATTTCACTTCCTGACTTCCGCCAACTACAGAAGCCGATTTGGTTTTCGTCACAACAACTCCCGCTTTGTATGCGCTATCGGGATTTAAAGCCATTCCGTCTGCGCCAGTGTCAAAAAGCATTAAAAATTCTCGATCGGCTTTGTTTAATTTGATTTTAATGGCGATTCCGTTTTCGATAATTTGAAACGGAATACTGGTCACTTGTTTTACTGTTGCATTTCGGTCAACTTTATATAAACCATCAAAGAAAGTCACATATAAAATTTTTCTTTCTGAATTGAAAACGATTTGAGACGGTTTCTTTTCTTTTCCTTTAAAATAGAAATCTACCAAAACATAGGTTTCATTTTTCATCTCAACAGTTTTTCCAATCTGAATTGAATCTAAAACGGGAAAAGCATTAAAAATACCATTCAGATAATATTCGTTTGAAGACGAATCTCCAACACCAACAGTAAACTGCGGTGCCAGAAGATTTTTCATCTCGTTGTAACTTTTATTTTGAAAGGCTTTTTCGAAAGTTTCAATAGATTTCTGAATGCTGTTTTGAGCATAAATGTTGCAGCTAAAAATTAATATTGAAAACAGGAATATCTTTTTCATTTCGATTTACTTTTGTGCAGAATACGGATTCACAACCACTTTTTCTACTCCAAAATCTTTAAGTAAAATACCCGAGTATTTGGCAAATTCTTCTGGCGTGTATAGTTCTTTAGCATCATTTACTAATTCTATAAAACCTTTCAAATCTTTCTTTTTTTCAAATTCTTTTTTCTTGCGCTGTAAAATTGTAAATACATGACTGTTAACACTCCATTTTCCGTAATCATTCGCTAATTTTTTACTCCCAAAAAGAAATGGATCATCATATTGTTTACCCACTCTTAATCCGGTAATAATCACAAAAGAAACCTCTTCAGAAGCATCTTTGGATTTTAAATACGTATCGATAACCTCAAACGGCACATTTCTTTTTCCGTCTAAATAAGCTTGTTTGTAAAAATCAGGATAATCTTTTTCCTGGATTTCTGGACTATACTTTTTGAAGATTCCTTTTTTAGCTGCTTCTTTTGCATTTTGAAGCAAGGCTGTAAATTGCTCAACGTTTTGAAATCCGCCTGCAATATCAATTACTTTTCCATCTGCATTCATAAATAAAAATGTTGGAAAACCAGTTACGCCGTATTTCATGCATAATTTTTTACCAATTTCTTCTTTTAAAATATCAGACTTGAAAGTGACGAAATCTGCACTTAAAACAGCTGCTACTTTTGGATCTGGAAATACTTCTTTGTCCATTTGTGCACACGGCGCACAGCCTGTAAAATACAAATCGACAAAGATTAATTTCTTCTCCGTTTGCGCTTGTTTTTTGGCCTGCGCCCAGCTTTCTTCGGTAGATTGAGCCTGTGCTTTTAAGGCAATAGATGGACAGGCAAGCAGCAAAACTGCGCTTGCGATTCTAATAAATCGTTTCATAAAATGTGGTTTTAGAAACCGAATGAAGAATGAATTTTACTCTTCATTCGGTTTTTTTTTAGTTTAAAATTATCTTCGGCGGTATGCAACATCGACAATTTTGCATAAGCCTTCATATTTGTCAGTTAATACTAAATCGCCGTTTACCGGAGGAACTGTATAAAGCTCTAATGTGCCAGAAGTTCCATAACTGCCCACAATTAATTTTTTGTCAGCATTTTTTGCTAGAGAATTAAAAGCGATATAAGTTATTTCTTCAGCACCTTTATTAATCATCAATTTAGCCGATTGTGTTCCGTTGTCATATTCATACACTTTACCACCAACTGCATAAAATAAATACCCTGAATCTGGGCTTACAGCAAATTTTGTTGCTTTGTCAAATTCTGGCGCATTCAAAATTTCTTTGTAATAACTTTGAATCAAACCTCGAGAAAAACGCAGTAAATAGTATTTTCCTGTTGATCGATTTTTTAGAACAGCAAAATTTTCATAACCATTAAATCCAGAAGTAGTCATGTAGATTAAATCGGAGTTCGTATTATTCCAATCTAAAGTTGATGCAGTTCCAGTGACAGGTGGCATCGCCGAACAATTTCCTTTTGAATAATTAAAACGAACAAAACTGCTAGTCTCATTATTAAAGAAAACCGGCGCTGCACTTGAGCCATTATTAGAAGCTATAAAAGGCGCTGCATAAAAAGTTTTTGTAGCTGTCTCTAATATGTTTTGAGGCAAACCGTATTTTATATTAAAAGCGCGGTAATAATAATATATATCGCCTTTGCTGTAAATAAAATTTTCGCCTCCGGCACCAGGAGTTTCCATAAAATCAACCCCAAAATTGGTAGGAAATGAACCTCCCAAAGTTTCATAAGCCAAATTTTGTGATTGAGTCCACGCAAAAGAATCTGGATCAAGTCTTGCGGTACCATTTTCTGTAGTAGTTACATAAATCCCATAAGCCGAAGTAGTAGAAACGGCGCTTCCAAAACAAGAAACCTCTACAGCTTTGCCAGTTAATTTTAAAGCAGAACCTGAAGCATCTAAAACATCTGTAATAATTCTTGGTTGTGCAACACCTGGCACAATTGAAACCATATCGAGACGTGCTTTATCGTTTACATTTCCTATCACCATCCAGCCTTCATAAATAGCCGAAACTACATTTAGCTTAAAAGGTTCTTGCTGCCAAGTAACGCCTGTAACTTTATCTTTTACAAAATAGTAGATATTATAACTTCCTGGTGCTAACTTTATGACTCCATCCAAATTTTTGGTAGTTGCAAGCAATGTTCGTGATTCTAATAAAAGTTTAGCAGGATTTAGCGCTACCCATTCGTAGCTGTAACGATCTGTACTGTTGACGTCAATTAAAGTTTCATTCAAATCAGGCGTAATTTTAAAATTATCACCCGTATAAACCGTATACGCTTCTTCAATACCAGTCGCGTGTATTTCATTTATTGCACTATAATTGTAATTTCCTTCATCCTCAGCACAGCTATAAGTTAAAACCAGCAACAGCGACAGAAGAAATTGAATCTTTATATTTTTTAACATAATGTTCTATTTTTAAAATTTACTAAATGATTTTTAAGGAAAGACCATTTCTTTCCCATCCTCTTCATAAACAGTATTGCCAGATGCTTTTTGGTCAGCCAAATAACGTTTCATAAAAGCTTGATAATACATAATATCAGAAATAGCAAGTCCTACTGAACCTAATTTCTGATTGAACATTGCTGGCTCTAAATGAATCAAGTCGCACATCAAGAAGAATTTCTTTGCCGAAAAAACACCTAAATATGGTGCATACCATCCGATAGGCTGCGTTAATTTATCATCAAAAGAAAGTTTGAAAGTAATAAAGCTGATTTTTTTATTCGTCAGATTATTTATTACTTTACTTTTCATATTCGTATTAAACGATTCGTTTTCCTCTAAATTTAAAATCAGCAAAAAACCATTTTTCTTCATGTCTGCAGTTCTGAAAACAGTTACTGGCAGATCATTCACTACCGTTCCTGCAGGAATTACAAAATTTTCAGGAATTTTAAAATGAGTTCCTGATACGGCAGTACTTTTGGGATCTATGGTAATTTTTACTTTTCGGTCCACATCACTGCTTTTTCCTTGCACTCGAACTGGAATATTATAAATTCTACCAGCAATTTCAGCCTTGTCTAAAGCGAAAGTAATCCCTGTGCTATCTGTTACTGTTATAGTTGCACCGTCAGAAATTCCATAAACAGAAGGTGCAAAATAAATGCTGTCACTTCCACTATATGTTTCTATTCCTTCCTGATCGCATGAAGCAAGTCCTAAAAATGATAAAAACAATATGCTTAAAATCAATATTTTTTTCATGATACTTTGTTTAAAATTATTGGAAATTAACTTCAATCTCTGGCAATGGCACAACATATTGAAGTGCTCCCATAGTTATGTTTCCAGAAGCTGCTGAGCCATTAGGAACTGTAGCACTATTTATTCTTTTATAGTAAAAGAATAGCTGTCCCTCGCCAATAAATTCTTTTTTATACTCTTTTGTAACTTCTGTAGTAACATTTGCCGTTGCAGCCAAATTTGTTAAACCGCGATTAAAACGAAGTGTATTTAAAAAAGCAATTCCGTCGGCTGGTACTGGTGCGGTTTCTGCAGCTATCAAGTACATTTCTGAAAGTCTTATCATAGGAATCTGCAGACGAAATAGCTTTGTTTTTGTCTCTACATCTTCATATTTGTAAAAAGTTTTTTGCGTTTTTCCACCAACAGCAGGAACTTTCCAGCTTGGCAGGCTTCTGTAATCATTATCATTTGATTCAAAAACAGCTGTTAATCTGCTCAATAAAGGCGAATAAATAGCTTCATTGGATAGATTATAATCAAATAAAGCTTTTTGTTTTGTATACAATCTGTAATCACTTAAAGCGAAAAAGTTTTCAGAAGAAAAAATTCGATCTGGATTTGAAGCATTTGTGGCTTCTAAAAATGGAGTCCATGGAAAAAATGTCGTCGATTTAGTAAAGTTAATTACTTCATTTGCTACTGCAGAAGCCCCTGTTTTATCTCCAGAATATAATAACACACGTGCTTTAAGGCATTTTACAGCCAAATAATTCATTCGTAAACCTCTATTTGCAGAATAATACGGATTAGCATCAAAATCAGTAGTAGCATTATATTTTCCTGAAGTCAAAATTGGATCTTTTTTTAATAATTCTAAGGCTTTATCCAAATCAGCCAGAATCTTAGCCACAACATCTTTTGCAGAAATCAAAGGCTGATTTGCAGTAACGGCAGTGTCATAATAAGGTATTGCAGGAAGAGAAGGATCAACTTTATAGATTGGTCCATATAAACGAAGCATATCAAAATGAAGCATTGCTCTAATCCCGATTGTTTCTCCTTTTAAAAGATCGGATTTTTCCTTTGAAACAATTCCTGCATGTTCCTCCATGCTTTCTAAAAATTTATTGGCATACAAAATAGTTTTATATCCTGTTTCCCAGATATTAGAGAACACTGCTTTAGGATGACTTTCTGTATAAGAATATGATGCTATTTTACTTTTAGAAGTATTGTTTGTCATATTATATTGTTGCCCTAAAATTTCTACAGCATCCATTGTCAGCTGTCTTCCGTAAAGGTCATCAGATACCAGACTTAAATAAAGTCCGTTATGCACATTCTGCATTCCGGCTTCATTTTCAAATATTTGATTTTCTAAAATTTTATCCTGAGGCGTTACATCCAAGAAATCACTGCAGCCTGTCGCTAACAATGCAATCAAGATGATTAATGCTATTTTATTAAAATACTGTTTCATAATTTCTGTATTAAAATGATACGTTTATGCTTAAAGAATAAATTCTTGAAAAAGGATATTCAATTCCTCGCTCAGCTTTTATAGTCGAAACTCTAAAAAACTCATTTGCATAAGCATTGAATGCTAAACCAGCTAATCCTGATTTATTAAGCCAAGCTTTGTTGGTTACGCGATATCCTAAGCGAAGCGATTCTCCTGATATATAATCTGCTTTTTGAATAAATCGAGACGAAATCGGTGTTTCGTTTGTTAAGCTGATAGCCTTAAATTGTGCGATTTGTCCTGGAGTTGTCCATCGGTCTGTAAACGCTCTGGCATCTTGATTATCAAAAATATTACTTGAGCTGATATTTTCGACTTTGTCATATAAAGCAGTGTTGAATTGATCTGCTCCAAAACTGTAACGGATGAATACTCCTAAACTGAAGCTTTGGTAATTAACACTTGTAGAAAAAACACCTGTTGCAATTTCTCTTGAATTACCCATGATTCTTTCATCATTTTTATCTAAAATAAATGTAGTTTCTCCATTTTTCTTCAAGAAAACTTCTCTTCCTGTAGCAGGATCAATTCCTAATGAAGGCACTGCCCAAAGATCATTTGTGCTGGCTCCATCATAAAATCTTGTCAGACTGGTTGTTTTTTTGGCCGCATCATTTAATGAAGCCAAAGCATTATTAAAGCCTCCTAATTCATTTTCATTTGTAGTCGCGGTTAATCCTACTCCCCAATAAAAATCAGATTTAGCATTATTAATAATAGTATAATTGGCTTTAAGCTCTAAACCTTGAGTAGTGATATAACCAATATTTAAAGGATAAGCGGTAACTCCAGTTGAAGCCGCAAGATCGATTTCAACAATTTGTGGAGAAGTTCTACGTCTGTAAGCTCCCAAAGTTGCCGTCAATCTGTTTTTAAACATTGCCAAGTCTAGCCCTAAAGACAAATCTTTTGTTTTTTGAGGCTCTAAATTGATGTTTGCCAATTGCGAAACGTTTAATCCGGCGCCAAAAATATTAGTATTAGGATCATAAGTATAAATATCATGTGAAGCAAAACCAACAAGATTTTGATTTCCTGTCTGACCAAAATTTGCACGAAGTTTTAAGATATTCACGACATCAACATTCATGTTAAATTCATAGTTCATATTCCATCCAATACCGATACCATAGTAAGGTGAATATTTTTTATTTGTTCCAAAATTGGTTGCTCCAGAAATTGTCTGAGTTAAATCAAGCAAATATTTTCTATTGTAAGCATAATTCAGCTGATTGGTTAAATCAACGCTTCGCACCATTTCATTGTAATTTCCAGGTTTTGAATCTTTCTCAAATCCAAAAGCAAAGCTAGGATTGCCTTCAACTCCTAATGGGAATCCTCTTAAAATAGAACTATAAGATCCATATCTTGTTTCTAAAGCCGAAGCTCGCAACGTGTACGTAACAGAGTGAACATTATTAAAAACATTTGAATATGTCCCTCCAATATTTCCATTCCATTTATTAGTCAGATAATCTTTTCTCTCATAACTTCCTTTTTCTGTTGGAATATCTGAAATGAATTGCGTGTTATCTGGCGAAACGAATTTTGTAGATGTAGTCTGCAATCTAGAAACCGATAGTGCTGCAGTTGTTTTTATATGAGGATTAATGTCATAATTAATAGCAAAGTTGTTTGTGAAATTAAAATCTACACTCTTGTCAAAGCTGTTTAAACGAACATTATATAAAGGATTCTCTGCCTGATTTACATAATCGTTTACAATTGGATTTCCCACAGGAATATTAGTTCCATCTAAATAACGTGTTGGAACTCCATTTTCATTATATTTTTCATAATACGGACTTGCTTTTGCCCAAGTAGCAAATGAGCCATAAGGAGATTCCTGATTATTACCTCCTGAAATAAAGAAGTTATTATTGAAACTTACTTTTTTCTTTTTATAAATCAAGTTGGCATTGTATCCCCAAGTATTATGCTCAGAGCCTTTCATTGTTCCGGATAAAGATTTGTAATTTCCGGCAAGATTGAATCTAAATTCGTCTGATCCTCCGCCAATTGACAAACTGTGTCCCGAAGTAATTCCCATTTGAATAGGCTCATTCAGCCAGTAAGTATCAACACCACGACGCACATTTGCCAGACGCTGGTTATAAATTTCATCCCACTTAAATTGTGTAGCATAGTCGCCAAGACGCTTTATTACATAAGCGCCAGAAAGTCTTTCGAATTCTAATTTCTGCTCCGCATTCATTAAATTATAAACACTTAAATCTGCCAATTCATAAGATGAATTATAGACATAAGAAATTTGTAATTTTCCAGGAATTGGTTTATTGGTCTCAATAACAACAACTCCGTTTGCAGACCGTGAACCATATAATGCCGTAGAAGCAGCATCTTTAAGAAGCGTAATATTGGCAATTCTATTAATATCTAAATCAACAACTTGCTGTAATGTAGTCGGGAATCCGTCTAAGATAAACAAAGGTTGATTTGGATCTTCTTTAAAACGATCATTTACTTGATTTACAGATAAACTGGTCTGTCCTCTCACTTCGATTACTGGCAAAACATTTGGGTTTGAACCTGCAATGTTATTGTTTAAAACCATAAACGAAGGATCTAACGTTTTTAAGGCCTGAACAACGTTTTGAGTCGAAACTTGTCTTAATTCCTCACCTTTATAAGTAGAGACTGCACCCGTAATTAATTCTTTTTTACGAACCGTAACCCCTGTATTTACGACAACACCTTCTAATTGTTTGGTCTCTTCGGTAAGCGAAACATTGATTACCTTTCTGTTATTTACGGCAACAATCTCGGCTCTGTGTCCAATATAAGTAAATAATAAGATTCCATCATTTGGCGCTGTAATTTTAAATTTCCCGTCAAAATCTGTTTGGGCAGCTGCATTTGTACCTTTAACTTTTACGTTAACCCCTGGCAGCGGTTCTTTTTTCTGATTGGTTACAACACCAGAAATTTCTATATTTTTAGACTGCTGTACTACAACTCTTTCTGGACGAACCTCTTTTACAACAATCGTATTTCCATTTGTAAAACTAAAGTCAAAATCTTTACTTGTAAAAGTCGCTTTTAAAAGATCATTTACCTTAATTTTTCCCTTTTTTAATTGTACTCTCGGTAATTTTTTAAATAAATCTTCCTGATAAATAAAAGTATAATTTGTTTGCTGCTTGATAATGTCAAAAACTTCGTCAACAGACACCATTTTATCAGCGGCAATTACAACTTTTGTGTTTTGTGAAAATAGATTTACGGGAGAAAAACCAAAAATTGTAGTACAAAACAAGAAGATAAAAGTTCTCATAATGTTAATAATTAGCCTCTTTCTCAAATAGAAATAGGCACTGGTTAATTTAAATTTCATAAATTTACATGTTAATTGGTTGGTTGGTTGTTAAAACTGATTAATTGATTAATACACAGAAAGGGATGAAGTGCAGTACGGTGAGAGGTCTAAACTTTAATCCCTTTTCTTTTTATTTTATAATAATCTTATTGTCTTTTTTCTCATAGGCATTAATAAAATTGATGTTTTTGATGGTCGTTAATATGTCTTCTAATTTTTGATTTTTATTTAAAACTCCATTAAATTTTACGTTTCCAAGAGCTGGATCAGCAAACACAATATCAGCATCGTACCATCTAGAAAGTACTCTTGCAATATCTTTTAGAGGCATTCCTTTAAACACAAATAATCCTTTTCTCCACGAAATTTCGTTGTAAACATCCACATCCGAAACGGCAATATTTCCGTTATAATCAGTTATTCTAGATTGTTCGTTTGGCGCTAAAATTTGTTTTTTACTAGCATTACTTACCGCAACTATCCCTTTTACCAATGTGGTATAAATAGTAGTTTCGTCTTTATAGGCTTTAATATTAAATTCTGTTCCAATTACCTCTACATTTTGACTTTGAGTTTTTACTTTAAATCTTGAACCTTTGTGTTTGGTACTTGGTGAAACTTCAAAATAGGCTTCTCCATAAACCAACTCTACCTGTCTGGTTTCGCCATCTACAAATGCAACTGGATATTTTAGCTGAGATTCAGAGTTCAGCCAGACTTTAGTACTGTCGGCTAATTGAACAAAAAATTGTCCGCCTCTCGGAATCGTTAAATAATTGTTTGCGATTGCAGCAGGTTTAGCATCTTTTGAATTGTAAATCAATTTTTCTCCGTTACTAGAAGCATTCCCCTGCGTATACGATTTTCCTTTTTCTAAAGCAATTACAGAACCGTCTTCTAATGTCAGAGTAGCTTTATCGCTGCCAATTAGAATTTCTTTGTGGGCAACTGCGGGAGTTTCTATTTTAAGCGGATTTGTTTTACTAATGAATAATGAAATCGAAATCAACAATAATAGTGATGCCGCCATCGCCATTAATTTAAAAGTCGTTTTAGTGTAAAAAGGCTGAAGGGGAATAATTTTATTTTCTTCAGATTGAAGTGCATTTTGAAGACGCGTTCTCATTTTGAGTTCCATTTCTTCTTTAGAACCCAATGCATCGTCCCAATCTTGTCCGGTTTGAAAACTCTCGTAATAATTCAATAATTTATTATTCTCCTCGAGAGTGGTATCACCGGAAAGATATCTATTTAGCAGCACTAAAAAATCCTCTTTTTTCATTTTTTTTTATATTAATTCGGGGAGTTATTAAGTAAGTATCCAAAAAGACACATACCCCCTATTCCAAATCGTATTTTTTTGATTTTTTTTTGAAAGACAATTAAAAAAGAAGAAAAACCACACATCACCAATCTAATCACTGCATTATTTTTTGCTAAAAGATATTTTTTGAAAGCCATAAAATCATCGCCATACTCATACTCTCGCCCATAGAAGATCTTATAGTATGCAGGGCTTTTGTAATATGGTTTTCGACTGTTTTTGTAGAAATATTAAGTCGTTCGGCAATTTCTTTATGACTCAGTTGTTCTTCACGGCTTAATTTATAAACCGCCTGACATTTTTCGGGAAGCGATTCGATAATTAAATTGAGCTGCTGAACCAATTCGTCGTGCATTAACTGCGTTTCGGGAGTAGTTGTTAGAAATCGTTTTTCAAGATCATCAAAAAGTTCGACATGTATTTTGTCTTTATTTTTTCTTAAATGATTAAAAACCTGATATCTGGCGCACGCGTACATGTAGCCTTTTAAAGAAATATGAATTTCAATTTTTTCTCGATTGTGCCAGATATTCATGAAAATATCCTGAATAATATCTTCGCACAATTCTTTGTCTTTGATGACATTATAAGCAGACATAAAAAGCGCCTGCCAAAATTTATTATACAATTCTGTCAAAGCCGATTCATCGCCGTCACGAAGACGATCAATTAAAATTTGATCTTGATTTAAGGTAAGAGTCGACAAATGAATGATGGTTTTTGAAATTGAATAATTCGCAACAAACATAATAAATTTAGCCAATAATCCTAATTTGTTCTCGACAACACAATTTTATATTTGCTATAATTCTTAATTTTAAAAACAACTAAACGTTAAAAAATGTTTAATCTAAAACACAAAATACATTCTTTTTTTCAACTTAAATGAATTCTTCAATTAAAATAAAATGGATTTTACAAAATATCAAATTCAAACCATTATTAAGTTAAATTTGTATTTTTATTAAATTTCAAAAAAATGCCGTAGCCAATTTCTTTAAATCTAAAATTGAAATTTTTTATCTTATTTTTTCAATTGAACTCTGCTTAAGCTTTAGAAATAAAAAAAATCTGCTGCAGAAGAATCCACAGCAGATTTTTTTATCTGTTCAAATTTTAGAAAAGAATTAAAACGTAATGATTTTAATTATTTCAAAGGATTTTCTTTAACATCTTCATTCGTTAGAACAAAACAGAATAAACCTTAATTTTGCAGCAAAATAAACAGCAGATGAACCTGAATGATCTTACCGTAATCGATACCGAAAAAATTGCTTTAGATGATTTATTCTTTAGTAATGAAAACAAATCTGCCCTGCTTCAGATTATTAAAGAACATCAATATTTTGAGGAATTAAAGAAATACAATCTTAAAGTTGATAATAAGATTTTATTGCATGGAAGTTCTGGCTGCGGTAAAACTACAACGGCAAAAGCAATTGCAAATACTTTAAACAAAAAGATTATAATTGTCAACCTCAGCACTATAATCGACTCTAGAATTGGTGAAACTTCTAAAAACTTAAAAGCAATTTTTGATAAAGCCATTCGCGAAAGAGCCGTTTTATTTTTAGATGAATTTGACCAAATTGGTAAAAGTCGCGACAGCGACGATAAAGATGTCGGCGAAATGAGACGATTGGTGAATACTATAATTCAGCTTTTTGATTATTTCCCTTCTGATAGTTTACTGATTTGTGCCACGAATCATTACGAAATAATCGACAGCGCTTTATTAAGAAGATTTCAGCTTCGTTTGAAATATGAAATGCCATCTGAAAACCAACTAAATATTTATTACGATAAAATTTTAGACACTTTTCCACAGCATTTTCAGAATATAGAAAGACGTTATGCTATTTCCTATGCTGAAGCTTTAGATTACATTAATACTGCGATGAAAAAGCAGATTATTGCTGCTTTAGAATCAAAATAAAAACAAATAAAAATTCTCAAATTTTATTTGTTGCGAGGAACATTTCATCGGCAGCAAATTCTAAATTGGAATTATTTTTTAAAGTTCCATAGAAACGTTTGATTTTAATATCCTTTTTAATCATCAGAAGTAACAAACGTTCCTACGGAACGTATTTTTAATGACTGCTATATTTTTTCTACCAATGAAACGTTCCGAAGGAACGTATGCCACCATAACAAATTTTAATTTATATACAGACATTCAGAATGAATTGGCATATAATTAAAAAACCCGCTGTAAAAATACAGCGGGCTCTTTCACTTGGGTGGAGTTTTTATAGTGATATAAATAGTGTACGAAATGTTACAATCCTCTTGTTAACCATCCTCTTTTGCTGGCAGTTGCTATCGCATAAGGCGCAATCCAGAACAAACTGAAAGTGTAAAAAAGGCTGTATGAATATGCCCAGAAAGATTCTGCAAGCGTATATCTTTTTGCATAAAATAGCATTGTGAAACTAGAGAAAATCAAAATTGCCATTAATGTCGAGCTTAAAAATAATACTGGGTGTACCGCAATAAAGAAGAACATAAATAATAGGAACGGATATGTCATTAAAATTTTAAAAGACTGATTTAAAAAGAAAAGTCTTGCTCCAAATTTTGATTCTTTTCTAAAATCTTTAAAAGCATATTTAGCCATCATCAAATTTTCACGAACATTACTTCTGCTCCATCTGATAAACATTTTGTACAGTCCTTTATAATCTTCTGGAACATTAGTCAACACAACCGCATTTCTTTGAAACAATACATGAAAACCTTGTTTCAAGATCATATTTGTCATAGCACGGTCTTCTCCAATATCTGAAGGCTGTCCCATAAAAGTTTGGTTGATCCATTCTGGCAGACAATTAAATACTGCATCTCTTCTATAGGCTGCTAAAGCTCCAGGAGTACATAATACTGCACCTGCTTCACTTTCTGCAGAACGTTGAAATTCAAAACTCATTACGAAGCTTACATTCAGCATTTTTGGTAAAATAGCTTTTTTATTATTCAAAACCTGAACGTTTCCAGCAACAGCACCGCACTTTTTGTTTACTACAAACGGACTTACTAAGTTTCTTAAAGTATCTTTTTTAACGATAGAATCACTATCTACTGTTACAAAAATTTCACCTGTCCCTAATTTAAATCCTCTGTATAAAGCATGGCGTTTACCTGCATTTTTAGGTTGTTGAAAAATAGTTACACGATCTCCTAATTTTGCTTTTGCTTCCTGCATCCAATACCAAGTATCATCTTTACTTCCATCGTCAATTGCTAAAAGCTGTAATTTTTCTGCTGGATAATCGCTTTCTGCAAGACTCATTAAAGTATCCCAAACTAATTTTCCTTCATTATAAGCTGGAACGATAATCGTACAAGTTGGCAATAAATCGTCTGATACAGATGGAATTGCTTTATATCTTAAATATAAATAAGAACTGTACAAGAAAACTCCTGTTTGGTATAAGAATAAAATTGTAGTTATGATTAAAAATGGCAGTCCCCAAGTTGAAGCAATTCTTTCAAAGTGGAATTGTTCAAAATCGTCTTGTAATTGAACTACCAAATACACACCTGCAATCATTAATAAAAATGTTGCAATAAGAACTGCTAATCCAAAAGGACTTGTTGGCCTTTCTACGTGTATTTTTTGTGATTTTTCTTTAGTTCCAAAAAAAGAACTGTTTAATGCTTTTTCGCTGATAACCGAACTGCTGTTCGAGTAAAATTGTTCTGAGATAATTGTTTCGCTTTCCATGCTTATACTCCTGTTTGATTTCTTTAATATGGCTTTTAGTAAAATCTTTTCTTCTCCTTTTATTTGTTTCTCGTATGGGGAGAAATAATAAAAAACAAACGCATCAAAGATTTTGACATAAACACAATTTGCAAGCGTCGTGCCAATAAGGTTTAAAACTGATGTAGAGGCTTTTAGCGAAATCAGGCCAAAAAAGAGTGTATAATTATTTTACACTTTGTGCATATAGTATACAGAAAAACGGAAAATTTCAGAGTTTACAGTCAGATTTAAAAAGGGTCTTGAAGAGTATTATTGCTCCCTTTTAACAGGATTTCTTTTTAGTATTAATTAAGAAATCAAAACTCAAAATAATGTAGAGTGAAAAACATCTAACAATAATTAATAACGTAAAATTTAAAATAAAATTGCAGGAGCTATTTTTTTTCTCTTTTCAAAAAACATTCTTCACAAAAAAACAGGAATTCTTACTTAAAAAAGTTAAATTTAGCCAAATAAAAAATTAATAATAAATTTTAGGAGACTAAAAGCAATGAATATAAAGCATTACAATCTTTTATTAGCTGATGATGATGAAGATGACTGCGATTTTTTTAAGGAAGCCCTCGATGAGATTCCCATTGAGACCGCTCTTTCCACAGTTAATGACGGTGTGCAGCTGATGGATTATTTAAAAACTAACGCTTTAAACCTTCCAGATGTTCTTTTTCTTGATTTGAATATGCCTCGAAAAAACGGTTTGGAATGTTTAGCAGAAATAAAAGGAGACGAAAAACTGAAAGATCTGCCCATAATAATTTTCTCAACCTCCTTGGATACCGAAATTGTAAACAACTTGTATAAAAAAGGAGCATCATTTTATATTAGGAAACCAGGTGATTTTTCTAAATTAAAAAAAGTTATCGAAAACGCACTGACGAACGCATCAGAGAACAATTTTAAACAGCCCGAAAGAGCAAATTTTATATTGCAACCCTAAATCTTCTTTGGAAATGAACCGAAAAAAAANGATTGGAGCAAAACGCCTTTGGGCGATCCTGAAAAATGGCCGCAAAGTTTAAAAACTATGACGGCAATGATGCTTAATAATCCTTTTGGGATGTACATTTCTTGGGGAAAAAATTATACTCAATTATACAATGATGCTTTTCTACCAATTTTGGGCGCAACCAAACATCCAGAAGCATTAGGTGGAAGTCCTCAAGTAACTTTTGCCGAAATCTGGGATATTACCGGTCCTATGTTCGCCGATGTAATGAAAGGAAAAGCAGTAAGCTATCCCGATTTTAAAGTATTTCTATCTAGAAATGGGTATACAGAAGAATGCTTCTTTGATTTTTCATACAGTCCAATAAAAATAGAAGACGGATCTATTGGCGGTATTTTAGTTACCGTAGTCGAAACTACAGACAAGAAAATTGTTGCAGATGCTTTACAGCAAAGTAATGCTCGATTTGTAAACAATATTATGCAGGCTCCAATTGCTATGTGCATTTTTAGAGGCGATAATTATGTGGTTGAAATTGCCAATGAGCAAATGATCGAACTCTGGGGAGCAAATGCAGAAAAAATAATCAATCGACCTATTTTTGAAACTTTTCCTGAATTTAAAGAGCAAGGTCTCGATGAAATTCTTCAAAACGTTTATCAAAACGGAAAAAAAATCACGACTAATGAACGTTCTGTTCAATTAAATAGAAATGGTCAAACCGAAAACACTTATATCAATTTTGTATATGAAGCGCTTAGGGAAAGTGACGGCACTATTTCTGGTGTTGTGGCAATTGCTACCGAAGTAACGGCTCAGGTTTTGGCTCGTTCAAAAGTCGAAGAAAGTGAACAAAAGATAAGACAATTGGTCGAAAATGCTCCTTTTCCTATTGCAGTATATGTTGGTAAGGAAATGCGCATTGAACTTGCCAATGAATCAATTATAAAAATTTGGGGAAAAGGTAACGACGTAATCGGCAAAACGTACAAAGAAATTCTTCCAGAGCTGCATAATCAATCTGTATTTGAACAAGTCGCAATGGTTTATGAAACCGGACAATCTTTCCATTCTAAAAATACACGAATCGATATTGTAATAGATAATGTATTACAGCCATTCTACTTCAATTATAGTTTTACACCACTGTACGATACAAATGGTAAAATTTATGCGGTAATGAATACTGCTGCAGAATTGACAGATTTGTATTTGGCCAAACAAATAATTGAAGAAAACGAACAAAATTTAAGCAGCATGGTGCATCAAGCACCAATTGGCATTTGTTTACTTGATGCTGATACTTTGATAAGCGAAATTGTAAATGACAGTTTTGTAGAAGTCGCTGGAAAAACTTACGATGAAATTGCTGGAAAATATTACTGGGATGCTTTTGCAGAAGTTAAACCTTTTTATGAAAAAGAACTGCAGAAAGTAATTAAAGAAGGAATTCCTTTTCATGCCAATGAGGTAGAAATGGTATTAATCAGGCATGGCAAAAAAGAAAAAATATACGTAACTTTTGTTTACTCTCCACTAAAAAACATAGAAGGCAAAGTAACTAAAATCGCAATTTGGGTTCTAGACAACACAGCGCAAGTCACTGCCAGACAAGAAATTGAAGAAGCAGATAAACGCTTTAGAAACACCGTTAAACAAGCTCCTGTAGGAATTACAATTTTACGCGGACCTCAGCATGTGGTAGAAATGGCGAATGAGTCTTATCTAAAATTGGTTGCACGCGAAGAAAGTACTTTTGTGGGCAGACCTCTGTTTGATTCGTTACCTGAAGTAAAAGATACTGTTGGCTCTCTTTTAGATAATGTTTTTACTACTGGAATTCCTTATTATGGAAACGAAATGCCTATTCCATTAAACCGATATGGAAAACAAGAAATTTGCTATTTTGATTTTCTTTATCATCCGCTAAGAGAAGAAAATGGAGAAATTACGGGTATTATCGTAACCGTAACTGAAGTTAGTGAAAAAGTAGAAACCCGTAAAAAAATTGAACATAACGAAGATCGGCTTAAAATTGTTGTTGAAGCCAGTGAACTTGGAACTTGGGAATTAAATGTCAAAACTAGAGTTCCTGCTTATTCTCAACGTTATCTTGAAGTTATTGGCGGTTACAAAGAAGATGTTTCTTTAACGCATGAAGAATTATTGGCACATCTTCATCCAGATGATATGCATATTCGAAACAAAGCATTTAAAGATGCTTTAACTAATGGTTTGCTGCATTATGAAGCTCGCGTAATCTGGATCGATCAATCGATACATTGGATTGAGGGAAAAGGCAAACTTTTTTATGATGAAAATAATGAACCCGAAAAACTAATTGGAACGGTTAGAGATATAACAGAAGAGAAAAAATACCAGCAGAAAATTGAAGATAGCGAAAAAAAATTACGCAATCTTATTATGCAGTCTCCAGTTCCTAAAGCCATTTTAAGAGGAAATAATTTTGTAATCGAAATGGCTAATTTTGCTCTTCTAAATAATATTTGGAAAAAAGGTGAAGCTGATGTTCAAGGAAAAAACATTTTAGAATTATTTCCAGAACTTAATGAGCAGAAATATGCCGGATTATTAAAAAAGGTTTACGAAGCTGGAGAAACTTATTCTGAATAC
Source organism: Flavobacterium sp. Root935 (assembly GCF_001429295.1). Classification (GTDB taxonomy): domain Bacteria; phylum Bacteroidota; class Bacteroidia; order Flavobacteriales; family Flavobacteriaceae; genus Flavobacterium. The sequence goes on from NZ_LMJL01000008.1 coordinate 1,076,928, forward strand.
GAATCGCTGCTTTTTATTAATGACCTAAATTCTGTTAATCAATTTTATGTTGATTTTGAATTTGCACCGCTCCGCGAAAGCGATAATTCTATTTCTGGAATTAGAATGACACTTATTGATGTTACAGAAAAAGTAGAAGCCCGAAAAAAAATCGAAGAAAGCGAGAAAAGATTCCGTTCTCTAACCGAAAGTATTCCGCAGCTAATATGGGAAACAGATGCAGAAGGTAATTCTTTGTTTACTTCTGGAAGATGGCAGGAATATACTGGTATTCACCCAGATCTCGACGATTCGTGGCAGTCTATGGTACATCCAGATGATTTTGAAGAAAATATCAAAATCTGGAAACATTCGCTTGCAACAGGAGAATTATATCGATGCGATGTTAGAATGCGAAGAAAAGATGGAAGTTATAGATGGCATACAGCTATTGGAGAACCAATTTACGATTTAGATAATAAAATTATAAAATGGGTTGGTGCCTTTACAGATATTCATACTGAAAAAGCATTTACACACGAACTTGAGCAGCAAGTTACGGCTAGAACAAGAGAATTAATTCAGATCAACGAATCGCTTCAAAAAAGTGAAGAACGTTATCATTTAATGGTTGAAGAAGTTCAGGAATATTCTATTTTATATTTAAATCCAGAAGGAATTGTTGAAAATTGGAATGTTGGGGCTGAAAAGATAAAAGGTTACAAAGCAGAAGAAATTGTTGGTAAATATTTTGCCATTTTTTATACCAAAGAAGACCAAGAAAATCAGCTTCCAGAAAAACTTTTACAAATCGCGAGAGAAAAAGGAAAAGCAATTCATGAAGGCTGGCGTGCACGAAAAAACGGAAATTTATTTTGGGCAAGCGTTGTGATCACAGCTGTTCATAATAAACAAGGTGAAGTTATTGGTTTTTCGAAAGTGACGCATGATTTAACAGAGAAAAAAAGAGCTGATGATACATTAAAAATGAATGCTTTGGAATTGGAGCAAAAAAACAATGAACTGGAAGAAATGAATAAAGAACTTCAGTCATTTGCATATATTTCAAGTCATGATTTGCAGGAACCGCTTCGTAAAATCCAGACTTTTGCTTCTCAGATTATGGAAAAAGAATCTGAAAATTTATCTGAAAGCGGAAAAGATAAATTTAGAAGAATGCAAAATGCTGCGCAGCGAATGCAGACTTTAATTAATGATTTACTAGCTTATTCTAGAACTAATGTTCAAGAACGTGTATTTGAAAAAACAGAACTTTCTAAGATAATCAACGAAGTAAAAGAGGATTTAAAAGAAGAATTGGAACAAAAAAGTGCCATTATCGAAATGGGGCAAACATCAGAAGTTGATATTATTCCGTTTCAATTCAAACAATTGTTGTACAATTTGATAAGTAATTCATTAAAGTTTTCAAATCCAGAAATTCCAACTGTCATTAAAATTAACAGCGAAATTAAAACTGGAAAAGAATTTAAAAATGAGAAACTCATTCCAGCTAAAAACTATTGCCATATTAAAGTGTCAGACAACGGAATTGGTTTTGACTCTCAATACAATAAAAAAATATTTGAAGTTTTCCAGCGACTACATGGCCGAGACCATTATAACGGAACTGGAATTGGCTTAGCAATTGTGAAGAAAATTGTAGAAAACCATAACGGATTTATAAGTGCTTCGGGCGTACAAAACGAAGGAGCTTCTTTCGATATTTATATTCCGGTAAGCTAAAACTTTTAATTTCAATTCATAAAAAAAACGGAAATAACTTTAAAAGTTATTTCCGTTTTTTAGTTTTAAAAGAAAACTAATTATCTAGTATAAACAGTAATTACACCAGTTGCTTTATCTTTTAATTTAAGTTCTTTGTTTGTAAGGTTCATAATATCACTAGTTGTAGTAATACCACCAATAGTAACAGTTAAATCATTATGCGATCTTACATAAGTTCCTGTAGTTTCTACCAATGCACAATTACTTCCATTATAATCACCATATACTGCTGCATTACTTAATCTTAAATCTAAATAATCTCTGTTGCATCCTGGTGCGTTTGCTGCGGCATCAACCAATACTTCTTCAGTACCAACAAGTGTACCTGTTTTGCTTAAGTTGTATTTTCCTTGTAATGGAACAATTGTTTCTCCTTCGTTATCATCGCTGCTGCAAGACGTTGCAAACATTCCTAAGCCTAAAGCCATTGCAAATAATATGTTTCTACTTTTCATGTTGATTTGTTTTTTTTATTGAATTAATTTAATAATGCTAAATTACAGGGATACACTTACAAAAAATTCTATGATTTCAACAAAATCTTACATAAATCGCATTTTAACGAAATTTTATTTTTTTACATACTTTGATATAATATACTTTGTAACAGGCTTTAAAGGACGATTATTCTCTGGATGCCTTCCATGACCATTAAAAAAGTCGACTCCATTTTCAGTTTTTGCATACCAAATTATTGCATCTCCGTTTTGCAAAAAAATATCATTTCAATGAAAATTGTCGAGGTTTAAGTTCCTGCAGTCATGGAGTGGTCAAAAAAAACGCTTAAACAGGCACAAGGTCTTGGATTGACACTTTGTGGATGGGAAGATTAATTTATCTCCCCTTTTTTTTTATTTAATTATTTGATAATAATCACTTTACAATAAATTCACATTAGTTTTATTAATTTGATATAAAACTAATCGTTATGAAATTCTTTAACCTAAAATTCCTGGTATCATTCAAAGAATGGCTTTTTTTAAGAGCTATGCAATCTTCTTTCCTTCATTAATAAATCATTTAAAAATAAAGGAAAGTACCATTGAATGAATAAAGTTGAAAACTCATTTTTGAACAAAAACCAATTTGGTGAAGATTTCTTGTGGGGTGTTTCTACCGCCGCTTTCCAAATTGAGGGAGCACATGACTCTGACGGAAAAGGTTCTTCTATCTGGGACGTTTTTACTTCTCAAAAAGGAAAAATAAAAAACGGACATCATGCTCTGACCGCCTGCGATTTTTATAATTCTTATCAAGATGATATTAATCTGATTAAGGAATTAAATATTCCGAATTTTAGGTTTTCGATCAGCTGGCCGCGAATTATGCCAACTGGAATTCATCCTGTAAATCAAGCTGGAATAGATTACTACAATAAAATTATCGATTCGTTACTTGCATCTGGAATCGAACCGTGGATTACACTTTACCACTGGGATTTACCGCACGCTCTCGAAGTAAAAGGAGGCTGGACAAACCGCGAATCGGTTTCTTGGTTTTCAGAATATGTTGAAGTGTGCGCGCAATATTTTGGCGATCGCGTTAAAAACTGGATGGTAATTAACGAGCCTTCGGTTTTTACCGGAGCGGGTTATTTTTTAGGAATTCACGCACCAGGAAAAAATGGAATTACCAATTATCTAAAAGCGATGCATCACGTTACTTTGGCAACGGCTGCAGGAGCGAAGACCTTACGAAATAGAGTTCCTGATGCGAACATCGGAACTACTTTTTCCTGCACCCATATTGAACCTGCAACAGAAAGTTCTAAAGATATCGAAGCCGCAAAACGTGTCGATACTTTACTAAACAGAACTTTTATCGAACCTATCTTAGGATTAGGATATCCGCAGAAAGATCTTCCTGTGCTAAAAAAACTCAACAATTATATTCTCGAAGACGATTTAAACAATCTCGATTTCGATTTTGATTTCATCGGGCTACAATGTTATACTCGAGAAGTCGTAAAATCAGCCATGTTGATTCCGTATATTGGTGCCGAATTGGTCAGCGCCGCGAAAAGAAATGTGATTTCGACCGAAATGGGCTGGGAAGTTTATCCGCCTGCTTTGTATCATATCTTGAAGAAATTCAACGAGTACGAAGGAATTAGAAAAATTATTATTACTGAAAACGGCGCCGCTTTTCCGGATACAGTTACAAACGGAAAAGTATTTGATATCAAACGAACACATTACATTCAAGATCATTTAGAACAGATTTTAAAAGCTAAAAGTGAAGGTTTGAATGTTGAAGGTTACTTTGTGTGGAGTTTAACGGATAACTTTGAATGGGCTGAAGGTTACAATGCCAGATTCGGATTAATTCACGTTGATTTCGAAACACAAAAACGAACTATTAAAAACTCAGGTTTATGGTTTAAAGATTTTTTATCTTAACCCCCTATCTTAAAATATACAAAAGCCTTTCACAGTTTAATTGTGAAAGGCTTTTTTTTATTTAAATATGATCGAATTGATCAACGCAATCTATATTTATAATTTTGTTTTAAGATTCCGATATGAATCTTACCATTCTGTTTTAAGTGAGCCGTTACAAGAATATATTTTTCCTCAGGGTAATTTATATCATAGCTAAAGGTTGTGTCTTTTACTTTTATTTGAAGCAGATGTTTTCCATCATCAGATACTGATAATGACGCTGTCTCATAGGTAGGCATTGCATCTGATGCTTTTAAAGTGATGTCTTTAACTTTCTGCTTATCAAGAAGCACTTCCAGCTTTAAGTTATCAAGTTTCATATTTGTGGGCTGTTCAAACGAGACAACATATTTTTTACAACCGAATGTGCAAAAAACAATTAATAGTATAAGAAGCTTTTTCATAAAAGATATTTTTTAAATGATAATTACTAGAATTAAATCTCTTGTAATGTTTTATAAATATAAATAATTTTATCACAATTCAGTTATAAGAAAAAGGCAAGTTTAAGTGTCTCAAAAATTGATAATTGACGACGAAAAAAGTCAAGAAAAAAAAACATGATTTTGAGTGAAAAAAATCTTTATTTTATTGATAATCATTAGGTTTATCGATATTTTTTTCTTATCTTTAAGCTATAAATAACAGATAATATATGCCAAAAAACAAACTTTTTCAACGCCTTAATTATTCCCTTAAAAATTATTTTTTTTATCTCTTTTCGCATTTTATTTTTAAAAATGCTTTCCAACTTCATTTAGAAATTTTATTTTCTAATCTTTTTTCTGCACCAAACATAAAAGTGCAGAATATACCGAAGCGACCGCTTCAATTTCTTTCTTAATTATTTTAGAATTGACAATTTAAAAGATTTCCTCTTTAGGATATTCTTTCGACTCCTCATTTTCATTTCCCAAAAACCAAACGTAATTCTATGATTTATTTCTTGTTTTGCAACGATTTTACTTGTTCAACTATCAATCTCAATTTATTGATTTCTTCAATACTCTATTTTCTATCTTTTTTTAATCATTCAAGGCAACTTTTTCAGGACTTTTTGCATCTATTATAATATAGGTCAGATTGGTTTTATATTGAAATAACATGTTCTAACGGACCTAAATTACTATGCCTTGTATTTTGATTTAAGGAATTCTCGGGAATCTCTGGGAAATGCGGGAATTCTGGGAATACCTTATCTACAGTGGCCTACAAACGCCTTTACTTTGCCATAGAAATTAGTTCAAGTTTTGTCTGCAGACTAAAACAAATGTATAAACTAGTTCTAATTAGCAGTGTGGAAAAACCGTAAGATCGAGTCTATTCGGGAAGTATAAATAACATCTTACAGTCCTACACGCTCTACTTCCCAAAATCAATTTGGTATTGTCATAAATAGACTCTGGATAATTCTGGACAGCAATACCTATGTCTAATTTCTAAATTAAATTAAAATGAAAAAACTAATACTGTTTATCGCTTTTGCGTTAATATTCACGATATTTTCTTGTACTCCTGATGAATACGAGACTCAAACAGAAAAGAAAATTGAAAAGGTTACTAAACCTTTACAAGCTGGTGATGCAGATCCTGATGGTCCTGGTGAAGTACCTAGACCTCCAGTAAAGCCATAAGCTTAATAAATTATATTTTTAGTGTCTAATTTATTACTATTTTCGGGGAAAGTAAATTTATATGTTACGGTCCCCGTTTTTTTATTTTGTTATCTTCCTTTCTTTTTTTTCTTGTAAAGAAAAAAAGCCTGCCAACCCTAACACTGAATCGGTACGGAAAGAGGCACTTCGTTTAAGAGATAAGGCAGATGAGGATTATCAAAAACAAAACTTCAACACCGCTTTTTATGATTTTAATAAATCAAAATTACTTTTTGAAACTTTAAAAGACAGCGCCAATATCTCATTTATACTTATTCAAATGGCTGCTATTCAGCAAATCAATGGTGACTATTATGGCAGTAAAGAAACAGTAACAGAGGCATTACCTTATGCTATAAAAAATAAAAACCATGTAAGCTGCATAAATAATACATTGGGGATCGCAGACAAAGAACTTTCTCTATATGATGATGCCATTTTTTACTATAAAGAATCAATAAAAGATTCTAAAGATATGGAGGAAAAACTAATCCCACTAAATAATATTGCAGCACTTTATATACACCAAAAAAAATATGATAAAGCAATTAATCTTCTAGAATCAATTTTAGAAAAACTTTTAGAGAATAAATCTGAAGGATATCTAAAAGGCAGGATGCAAGACAATTTAGGATATGCTTATTCAAAAAAAGGATTGGATGAAAAAGGACTTCGTTTAATGAATGAAGGTCTCCATCTAAAAAACGAAATTAAAGATACTTACGGAAGCATTGAAAGTTATCTACATCTTGCGGATTACTATTCTAAAAAAGACCTTCAAAAATCAGATGAAAATGCTCTTGCTGCTTACAATATTGCCACAAAACTAAACAGCGTTGACGAAAGACTCGAAGCGCTTCAAATTCTAATTTCAAATAATCATAGTTCTCAAGATACTAAATATGTGCAAAAATATTTTACACTAAACGACAGTATTATTAAGATTAGAAATAACTTTAAAAATAAGTTTGCTAAAATTAAATACGATTCTAAAAAAGAAAAAGATGAAAACGAAAAACTTCGTTTAGAAAAAGCAGAAAACTTATTATTTCTTCAAAGAGCCAAATACATGCGAATTGTATTTGTTATCGTTTTTGTTTTTTTACTGATTTTAATAGCAATTTTAATTCGTTATTATAAAAATAAAAACAAGGCTATAGAATTTAAAACTTCATACAATACCGAAACTAGAATTGCCAAAAAAATCCACGACGAATTGGCAAATGATGTATTTCATGTAATTGCTTTTGCCGAATCTCAACCCTTATCTCAAGAAAATACTAAAGAAAATCTATTACAAAAACTAGATGATATCTACGGGCGCGTGAGAGGAATTTCAAAAGAAAACAATAAAATTGATACCGGGGTAGATTTTACCAGAAGTATAAAAGAAATGCTTTCTACTTATAATACCAGAGAAAGGAATATCATGGTTACTAATTTAGAAAGTGTAAACTGGGAAACTATAGATGATGTAAAAAAGATCGCTATCAGCCGAATTTTACAGGAATTGATGGTCAATATGAAAAAACACAGTGAGGCAAACCTTGTGGTAATAAAATTTGACAGTGACCCAAAATCAGTCTTAATAAACTATACCGATAATGGTAAAGGCTGTGAAAAAACTAAGATGATAAAAAATGGTCTCCAAAACATGGAAAGCCGCATTCAGGCTGTTAAAGGAACTATAGATTTTGATACAGAACCGGGTAAAGGTTTTAAAGCAAAGATTTCAATGCCAAAATAAATTAAAATTAGAAATGTAAATAGATTCAAATTTAATTTAAAGAAAAAGGCCTTTCAGAATTTTACTTCCAAAAGGCCTTTTTTCTACAAATTAATTGGCAATATTATTTCCAACCGCCGCCTAAGTCTCTATAAACATGGACAGCAGCATTCAATTGTTCTTTTTTAGTATCAACCAATTCTAGTTTTGCTTCTAATGCATCTCTTTGTGTCATCAAAACTTCGAAATAATCAACTCTTGCAGATTTAAATAAATCGTTAGAAACGTCAATAGAAGTATTTAAAGCTTCTACTTGTTTCGATTTAAGATCATATCCTTTTTGAAGATTATCAATTTTAGACAATTGATTTGAAACTTCTAAATAAGCGTTTAAAACAGTACGATCGTAATTATATAATGCTTGAAGTTGTCTTGCATTTGCACTTGCAAACTCCGCTTTAATTGCATTTCTATTAATCAATGGTGCAACAAGATCTCCCGCTAAAGAATATAAAAGAGATTCGGGCATTGTAAGCAAATAAGATGGTTTAAAAGCTTGTACACCTATTGCAGCAGAAATATCCAAAGATGGATAAAACTCAGCACGCGCTACTTTTACATCTAATTTTGCAGCTACTAACTCCAATTCTGCTTGTTTCACATCTGGGCGATTAGCTAATAATTGAGATGGAATTCCAGAACTTACAGCAGCTGGAAGCAAACTTAAGAAATTAGTATTGCTTGTTCTTTTAATCTCCTGTGGATATCTTCCCAATAAAAAGTTGATTTTGTTTTCAGCTTCTTTTATCTGCTGCAAAATATCAAACTCCATACTCTGTGAAGTTAAAACCTCTGCTTCAAACTTCTTAACTCCTAGTTCTGTTGCTCTTGCAGCCTGCTTCTGAACTTTTACAATTTCTAAAGCGTTAGTCTGCAATTTGATCGTTTGTTTTACAATATCCAACTGATTGTCTAAAGCTATTAATTCATAATAAGAATCTGCAACTTCTGCAATAAGGTTTGTAATAACAAAGTTTCTACCTTCAACAGTAGCTAAATATCTGTTTAAAGCTGCTTTTTTAGAATTACGAAGTTTTTTCCAGATATCTACTTCCCAATTTGCATAAGCAGAAATCGTAAAATCTCCCAGCGGATCTGGTGTTTCTACACCTGGTTTAATTTCTGTTGTAGCATCACCGGCACCCTGGCTGGTATATCTACCTACTTTTTCTATTCCAGCGCCGGCGCGAACACCAACTGTTGGTAATAAAAGTCCTTTTCTTACTCGAATGTCATTCTTAGCGATTTCAATTTCTTGTAAAGTGATATTCAGCTCCTGATTATTTTTCAGGGCAATATCAATTAAATCAATAAGATTTTGATCTTTAAAGTAATCTTTCCAATTTAAAGCTGCCGTATTATTGTTTGCATCCTGAGCTTGAGCCGTTGTACCAAATGACTCAGGAACTGGTGTGCTTGTGGTAATTGCTGCCTCAGGTGCAGGGGCTTTACACCCTGCAACCGTAAGACATATTCCTAATGCAATACCATATTGATATGATTTGAATTTATACATGATTGTTATCAATTTCTTCTGTTAATGGATTTTCTTCTTCATGTTTTACTAGTTTGTGTTTCTCAGCAATCTTAGCGAATATGAAATACAATCCAGGAATCACGAATACACCACAAATAGTTCCTATAAGCATACCTCCTGCAGCTGCTGTACCAATAGTTCTGTTACCAATTTTACCTGGACCAGTTGCAAAAGCAAGCGGTAATAAACCTGCAATAAAGGCAAACGAAGTCATCAAGATTGGACGGAACCTTGCTTTAGCTCCTTCCATTGATGCTTGTAAAACTGATAATCCTGCTGCGTGTCGCTGAATCGCAAACTCTACAATTAATACCGCATTTTTACCCAATAAACCAATAAGCATTACCATTGCAACCTGAGCATAAATGTTGTTTTCTAATCCTGTTAATTTTAACAGAAGGAAAGCTCCAAAAATACCCGCTGGCAAAGAAAGAATTACCGATAATGGAAGGATAAAACTTTCGTATTGAGCAGCTAATACTAAGTAAACGAATCCTAAACAGATCAAGAATACCCAAATTGCCTGATTTCCCTGAGCTACCTCATCGGCAGAAATACCTGCCCAGTCAATGTCATATCCTCTTGGTAATTTTTCGGCCGCAATTTTCTGAATAACTTTAATCGCTGTACCAGAACTATAACCCGCAGCTGGTGAACCACTGATTTGTGTTGAGGTATACATATTATGACGTGTAATTTCAGAAAGACCATACACTTTTTCTAGTTTCATAAAAGCAGAAAAAGGTACCATTTCATCACGATCATTTTTTACATACAATTTTAAGATATCATCTGGCTGTGCACGATATTCTGGCGAAGCCTGAACGATTACTTTATAGTTGATACCAAATTTGATAAAACTGATTTCGTAGTTACTTCCCACAAGAGTTGACAAAGTATTCATGGCATTTTCGATAGAAACACCTTTTTGCTGTGCCAAGTCATTATCGACTTTCATCATGTATTGAGGAAAACTAGAACTATAGAAACTAAATACGTTTGATAATTCCGGTTGTTTATTCAATTCAGCAACAAAATCGTTATTTACTTGTTCCATTCTCTTATAATCAACAGAACCTGTTTTATCTAATAAACGAAGCTCAAACCCTCCGGCAGCACCATATCCTGGTACAGCAGGCGGTTGGAAAAATTCGATATTCGCTCCTGTAATATCTTTACATTTCTCCTCCATTTCATGCATAATCTCAACAACAGATTCTTTTCTGTCACTCCAGTCTTTCAAGTTCACCAAACAAGTTCCAGAGTTGGCCCCTGTACCTTCAGACAAAATCTCATAACCTGCTAAAGAAGAAACAGATTTTACTCCATCTATATCTTCGGCAATTTTTTGAACTCTCTCTGCAATATTATTAGTTCTTTCTAAAGACGAACCTGGAGGAGTCTGAATTACCGCATAAAACATTCCCTGATCCTCATTCGGAATAAATCCTGAAGGAACAGAACTGCTTATCAACCATGTTCCAGCACAGAAACCTAAAAGTGCCACAATAGTAACCACTCTTCTGTCAACAATTTTACCTAATAGATTTTGATATTTACCTTGCGCTAAATTGAATTTATCGTTAAACGCATCTATAAATCTATTTGCAGGGGTTTTCTTTTTAGGCTGACCATGATTGTTTTTTAACATCATCGCACAAAGTGCCGGTGTCAATGTCAAAGCCACAATACCAGAAAGGATAATTGCAGTTGCCATAGTTACAGAGAACTGTCTGTAAAATACTCCAACAGGACCAGACATAAAAGCAACAGGAATGAATACCGCAGCCATTAAGAATGTAATTGCGATAATTGCTCCTGCAATCTCGTGCATGGCTTTTTTGGTTGCTTTAAATGGAGAGAGATGTTCTTCTTCCATTTTGGCGTGGACGGCCTCGATAACTACAATCGCATCATCGACGACGACTCCAATTGCCAATACCAAAGCAAATAATGTAATCAAGTTCAACGAAATATCAAAGAATGTCATGAACACAAAAGTTCCTACCAACGATACTGGTACCGCAATTGCAGGAATAACTGTCGAACGCCAGTCTCCTAAGAAAAGGAAAACTACCAAACCTACCAGAATAAATGCTTCAACCAAAGTATGGATTACTTTTTCGATAGAAGCATCAAGGAATTTAGAAACGTCATACGAAATTTCATAATCCATTCCTTTAGGAAATCTTTGCTTGATTTTTTCCAGTTTAGCCTTAACTTCTTCAATAACCTGATTCGCATTACTTCCAAAAGATTGTTTCAATACAATAGCCGCAGATGGTCTTCCATTCAAATTAGAATAGATATCGTACATCGAGCTTCCAAATTCTACTTTAGCAACATCTTTTAATCTCAAAAGCTCTCCATTTGGATTTGCTTTTACTACAATATTCTCGTATTGCTCTTTTGTTGTAAAACGTCCAGAATATTTCAATACATATTCAAATGCCTGAGAACGTTTACCAGAGCTTTCTCCTGTTTTACCTGGGGAAGCCTCCAAACTCTGACTGGATAATGCTTCCATTACCTCATCAGCAGAAATTTTATAAGCCAGCATACGGTCTGGTTTCAGCCAGATACGCATTGCATATTCACGAGTTCCTAAGATATCTCCAGAACCAATACCATTTACCCTTTTCAATTCTGAAAGAACGTTGATATCGGCATAGTTATACAAGAACTTCATGTCGGTATTTTTGTCTGTACTGTAAAGGTTCACGTACATCAACATACTTGGTACTTCTCGTGTAATTTTGATACCTTCTCTAATTACTAATGGAGGTAATTTATTAGTAACCGAAGCCACACGGTTCTGAACGTTAATAGCTGCCTGATTCGGATCTGTTCCTAAGTTAAACACCACTTTAATTGTAGCTTCACCATCATTTCCTGCGTCAGAAGCCATATATTTCATTCCTGGAACTCCATTTAAGGCTCTTTCTAAAGGAATAACAACAGCTTTTACCATCAATTCACCGTTAGATCCCGGGTAATCTGCGGTAACGTTCACCATTGGCGGTGAAATGGTAGGGAATTGTGTAATTGGTAAATTCAATACAGACAAAATCCCTAAAAAGACAATTATCAACGATATCACTATCGACAATACTGGTCTTTGAATAAATTTATTAAACATTTTTATTTTTTTTAATGATTAAACTAAAAGGAAATCAATAAGTTACTTGCAAATATTAGTACTTTCAAAATAAACTGAATACTTAAAACTGCGACTGAACACTAATTTACTCTGCTTTTAAGCGCAGGTTATTGATAACCTTTTTAGGAGATTCAAATTCGTATTTAATTTTATCATTCTCTTTTACTTTCTGAACACCTTCAAGTAAAATTTTATCATTTTCATTAAGTCCGCTTTTGATCACATATAAATCAGGAATTTCACCTGTAATAGTGATTTCTCTAGAGCTTACCTTATCATTTTTATCCACAACAAAAACATATTTTTTATCCTGAATTTCGTAAGTCGCTTTTTGCGGAATTACAATTGCATTTTTAAGAGGAACCAGCATTTGTACTTGTCCTGTTTCACCGTTTCTAAGTAATTTACCAGAATTTGGGAATCTTGCTCTAAAAGCAATATTTCCTGTTTCGTTGTTAAACTCACTTTCGATAACTTCAACATTTCCTTTTTCTTTAAAAATGTCTCCGTTAGCCAAAACTAAATTCACTTTATTATCTGCACGATCTTTTACATTTGTTTCATAGCTGATATATTCTGGCTCCGAAACATTGAAATAGGCAAACATCTGACTGTTGTCTGAAAGACTTGTCAGTAATTCGCCTTCATCAATTAAACTTCCTAATTTTAATGGAATTCTATCTATTGTTCCATCAAATGGAGCTCTGATTTCTGTAAATGATAAATGAAGTTTTGCAAGAGCAACTTCAGCTTTTGCAGACTGCAATTTTGCCTGAGCTACACTTAATTCGTTTTTAGAAACGATATTTTTATCTGCCAATAGTTTTGAATTTTGTAATTCAATTTCTACTGATTTTTGTTCTGCCTGAGCTTTAAGCAATTCAGACTGATACATGTTTGGCATAATTTTAAACAACAGCTGTCCTTTTTTTACAAACTGTCCTTCATCAACATAAATGTTTTGTAAAAACCCTTTTTCCTGGGCGCGGATTTCAATGTTTCGTACAGATTTGATCTGCGAAACATATTCTTTTGTAAATGAAGTGTCAAGTTTTACGGGATTAGTTACTGTAAACTTTTCCGCTTCTTCTTTTTCTTCTTTTTTTGCTGTACAACTGGTTAAGCACACCGCGGCCATAAAGCCCGCGAACAAGATGATTCTTTTCATGATTTTTAAATGGAAATTAAGCGATTGAATGCTTGGAATACAAAGATTCCTTAAAGATGGATAAAACATCAGTAAGCCTTGGTCTGACCTTAATTGTCATATAAGCGGAAGTAAGAGAAAAATATACAGCAGCAAGATATGCAGGATCGCAACTTAGGCAACCAATGTATATTTTAAAATCAAATTCTTAATACTCTCTGAGTAATATATATAGGATTTGAATGCCCTAAGTTAGGCGTAGAAATTTTTAAACGATTGGAATCATTTGCAGCAGATTGATCTGATAAAGCCAGATACAAGTAGTCTACTAAACTGTAAGACGATGCAAAAAATTTATTCGTAAGTCCATCAACATCATCATTTCCTAGAAATTCCTCTTCAATATCAATATCTGCGGCATCTTCAATAGTTGAAGATCCACGATCTTGATTAGTGAATTTAACTCGGTGTTTCTTTTCAAGATTATGGTGCTGAGGTAAGCCAAAAGTATTAGCATTAAGATATTGGCCTCCGCCGAACAGAAGCATATTCATGAATACTAAAAATACTATTAACTTTCTCATTTGGGTGCGAAAGTAATAAAAGATTGGAATAAAAAAAATAAAATAAGAAAGTCTTAACATGTAATCGTAAACGAAAACGTTTTCACTTTAAAATAAAATCAAAATGGACATATTTAGACAACAAAAACCCACTCAAAACACTACAAACCAATCACTTAAAAGACGATCTGCATAATTACAAATTCCTGTCCTGCCTTTGTAAAAAGCTCTCCAGTATCAACCATACCGAATTTTTCATAAAATTGTTTTTTTTCTGCCCTTGCATTGCACCAAACTTTTTTTATTTCCTTTTCTCTCGCTGCCGTAAAAATGTGGTTCAATAATGCCGATGCAATTCCTCTGCCTTGATATTCGGCTAAAGTGGCTAATTTTCGAAACTGCATCTGTTCTCCCGCAATAAAACAAGACACTATTGAAACTAATTTATCATTCTCGTAAGCACCATAATGCAATCCTAAATTATCTTCTTCGAGCTGCACAAATTCAAAAGGCTGGTCTGGCCACATCACCTCATGTCTGATCTGCCACGTATCGGATGCATTTATTGTTTTAATTTCCATTTTAGTCCATTAGAAGTTGACCAAAAGTAATGCATTTTATCATGAATTTGAAAAATCAAAAAAGAGATGAATGTTAATATTCTTTCAAAAATTAAACGAAAATAAATCAGACAAATCGTTCAATTTAAACCAATTATCATTATTTTTATAGTACCAACATCAAATATCTTCCATTATGAAAAATTTCTTTTTAGCTGCTTTTTTATGTATTTGTGTCAACGGATTTGCGCAATTAATACAAATCGGACCTCAGATTTCAACTAATATAACTTCTGTAAATGCAAAAAATTTTAGTTCAGATCACACCAACACAGGAATTGGTTTTGCGGCATTTGCCCGAGTAAATCTTTTACTTTTTTATGGTCAGGGTGAATTTGGTTATTCGAAATCAAATTTCAGTGTTTATCAAGATGGTATTGGTGAAACCGAATTTAAACTAGCTGGGACAGACGCTTCGTTAATTGCCGGGTACAAGCTTGTACCACTGGGTAAAGTTGGAAATGTGAGGCTTTTTGTTGGGTATAACTGGAAAAATTATTCGGATATTAGTAAAAATAATAACCTCAATTCTATAGCATTAGAAAAGAACAATCATAGTATAATTGGCGGAGTTGGAGTTGATGTATGGAAATTGACTTTTGACGTACGATATCTTGCTGGCTTAACAGATATCGATTCTTCTGATGGTGAAATTAAAACAGGAATTACAAATTTTTCGCTTGGCTTTAAATTCTTGTAAAAAATAAAAGGGAATCAATTGATTCCCTTTCTATTATATCTTAACGTAGTAACTTTCCAAGTTATCCTCATCTATTTTTTCGATACCTTCTTCTGTTTTAACAGCTACATTGATTACATGCAATACATTTGATTTTTCGTTAATACTGCAATTCCAAATCGTTCCGTCTGAAAGTATGATTTCTGAATATAATGATACGGTATTCTTCTGATCATTATAAACTAAATTCTCAGTTTTTAGAATTTTCTTTTGTTTGGTTTTTCTATCAATTTCGAAAAACAAAATTTCATTTTCATTAATTTCAAGAAATTCATCGAAATCAGTCTGATTATCGACACTAGCAGATGTAGTTGCCCAAACTGGATGACTTCCAGTTTTCTTCCAAGTTCCTATTGCATGGTCTAAGATATTTTTTCTTAAAACATCACGTAAGGTGTCCACTTTTTTGATAGCTTCTTCCGCTATTTCATTGTCAGGTTTAATTTTTGCAGCTAAAGAAAATAAATCAATAGCTTTTGCAAAATCAGCTTTTTTATAATACGAAAGGGCTAATTCGTATTTATTCTTTTGAAATGTGGTTTTTTGATCATTCTGCCCGAAAAACTGACAAGTCTTCAACAAAACAATTAGAATAAAGGTCTTTTTCATTAAATTAGTAGGTTTATTTTTTGCAAACCTAATTTATTTTAAAGAAACTTTCTTACACTTTCTATTTTTTTTTNCGTTGTAATATATTTAAAAAACGTTTAATTATTTGATCTGCAAAATGTTATTTTCTGGAGTGGCATCCATAAAAATACCTCCGTCAAGTTGTACCTGCTTAATTTTTTTTGTACTTTTTAAAATAATTTTAGCTGTTTTTTGATTCTTTTCCCAAACTGAAGGAGTCTGATGCAATACTGCTTTTGAATTATCCGCATAAGTAATAATTGCATCAAAAGGAATAGCAAAACCTCCAATGTTTTCTACTGTAATTATTTTATTATCCGAAGAAATATTCTTTACTGCAATATCAAGATAATTATTAGTGAAGAACCAATTGTTGAAGAACCAGTTTAGATTTTTCCCTGTTGCAGTATTAAATGAATTAAAATAATCCCACGGAATAGGGTGTTTTCCATTCCAAGTATCCATATAAGCGTGCAACGCCTTTTTGAACAATTCATCGCCCAGCATATCTTTTAAAGCTAAATATGAAAGTGATGCTTTTCC
The DNA here is from genome assembly GCF_001429295.1 of Flavobacterium sp. Root935. Taxonomy (GTDB): domain Bacteria; phylum Bacteroidota; class Bacteroidia; order Flavobacteriales; family Flavobacteriaceae; genus Flavobacterium. Next base: position 1,093,516 of record NZ_LMJL01000008.1, read on the forward strand.
ATAAGAGTTATTTCCGTAACCTGCTCCAGAAACTTGTGTAGACATTGAAATTATCGGCTGATCTTCTTCCGTAGATCGATCATTTATGTATCCTTTTACTCTAAAGTCCTGATAAAATTTGTCTGCTGCTTCTTTACCATGTTCTGCAATTCCAATTAAATATTCAAAAGTTGTTGCCCATCCTTCGTCCATAAAAGCATAGCGTGTTTCGTTGATTCCCATATAAAATGGAAAATAAGTATGTGCAACTTCATGGTCCTGTACCAATTGTGCAAAAACAGGATCTCCCATTTGCGAATCGTTACACATCATTGGATATTCCATATCTGCGAAACCTTGAAAAGCTGTCATTTTAGAAAACGGATATGGAACTCCAGGCCAGTTATTTGAAAACCAATCTAAAGCATATTGATTGTTTTTTACTGAATTTACAAAATCTGTTCCTTTAATATCATAAGCTGCCTGAACACTTGCGCGGCGATTCGTTTTTTTATCCACTACAACACTGCTGGCATCCCATAAGTAATGATCGCTTAATCCAAAAGTTACATCTGAAATATTTTTGGCTTCAAACTTCCAAACATTCCAATCGTACTGCTTGGTTACAATACCGCTTTTCATTTCTTGTTCATTGGCAATATGCAGAATTTCATCTGTCGTGTAGGATTTTTTTAATCGAGCGGCAAATTCTGGCTGTAAAACCTCATCTGGATTTAGTAAATCTCCAGTTGCGTAGACTACATAGTTTTTTGGAGCTTTTACAGAGAAAACGTAATCATTAAAATCGTTGTAAAATTCTTGGCGGTCTGTATGTGGTAACCTATCCCAGCCATTATAATCGTCATAAACCGAAACACGTGGATAGCTGTAGGCTACAAAAAATGTAGTTTCGTCAATCTGTCCTTCTCTTCCACTTTCTTTAGACAAAGGATAATTCCATTGAATATTTAAGATGGTTTTTGAATGTGGCAAAATTGCCTTTTTCAATTTTACATTTCCAACTGTTCCCCAGTTTCTTGCATCTTCTTTGTAAACTTCATTTTCTATTTTTAATGAAGTGATAGTCAAGCCGTCGCTTAAAAAATCGTCGCTTACAGAGCTTCCGCGAGGTGCAGATGGCTTATGAAGGTTGTTTACAAAACGAATAGCCAAGTTTTTTAAAGTGTCTTTACTATTGTTCTCGTAAATAATTGTTTCTGTTCCGCTTACAATTTTAGTTTTCGGATCAACCGAAATCTCCATATTGTATTTTCCGTGATTCTGCCAATAGTTTTTTCCTGGTTTTCCGTCTTTAGAACGTGTTCCTTCTGCGTAAGCTTTTTTTATGTTTCTTGGCATATAAAGCTCTTGGGCAAAGCTGTTTTGGGCAAAAAAAACAAATGCTATTACTGCAAATTGCAATATTTTCTTTTCCATAAGTTATTCTTAGGTCTTTAAAATTAATTTTTGATAACAGATTAGTGGTGTCTTTTCTGCGAATGTTACAAATTTAATTATTAATTGTTAATGGTGAAATGTTAGATGTTAGATGTTAGATGTGAAAAGACTGCTCTAACATCTCACATCTCACATCTCACATCTCACATTTTACATTTTACATTTTACATTTTACATTTAAAAAAAAANCTACAAAATATAGTCGGTATTAATAAAATTCGATTCTTTGCTGTTTAGCAATTCCTGCAAAATTTCATTATTATAATCGATATCTTTTGAAGCTACAAACGTACGAATTGAGAAAGAACGCAAAGCATCTGGAATACTTAATGTTCCTACAGCCGAATCTTTGCGGCCTGTAAACGGAAACGCATCTGGTCCTCTTTGGCAAGAACTGTTGAGGTTTACTCTACAAACTAAGTTTACCAAGGAATCAATAAGCGGGGCAAGCGTTTTTATATCTTTACCAAACAAACTCACCTGTTGTCCGTAGTTAGATTCTGCCATATCATTTAAAGGTTCTTTGATATCTTTGAATGAAAGTACAGGGATAACTGGTCCAAATTGTTCTTCGTGATAAACGCGCATTTCCTTGTTAACTGGATATAAAACCGCTGGAAAAATATAATTATCAGTATGCTTTCCTCCTTTTTCATTAATGATTTTCGCTCCTTTACTAGTTGCATCATCTATTAATCCCTGAATGTAACTTGGTTTTTCGGTTTCTGGAAGCGGTGTTAAAGAAACTCCTTTTTCCCAAGGATTTCCAAAAATTAAACTATCTACTTTTTCAGAAAAGCGTTTATTGAATTCTTCTCTAACAGATTCGTGAACATATAATACTTTTAAAGCCGTACAGCGTTGTCCGTTAAAAGATAAAGTTCCCGCAATACATTCTTGGATTGCCAAATCTAAGTCGGCATCTGGTAAAATAATCGCTGGATTTTTAGCTTCTAAACCTAAAATCAAACGCAGTCTATTTTTGTTTGGATGCTGATCTTGTAAAGCAATCGCCGATTTACTATTTCCAATTAATGCCAAAACATCAATTTTTCCAGATTTCATAATTGGAGAAGCCACTTCACGTCCTCTGCCATAAACAATATTAATTACCCCTTTTGGGAAACTGCTTCTAAACGCTTCTAATAATGGTGTAATACATAAAACACCATGTTTCGCAGGTTTAAAAATCACTGTATTTCCCATGATTAAAGCTGGGATCAACAATGAAAAAGTTTCATTAAGAGGATAATTGTAAGGTCCAAGACACAATACAACTCCAAGAGGTCCGCGGCGAATCATGGCGTTTACACCCTGTACTTTTTCGAAGTGCGAACTGCGTCCATTTAATTCTTTATAACTGGCAATAGTATCGTAAATATATTCTACCGTTCTGTCGAATTCTTTTTGTGAATCTCCAAGATTTTTTCCAATTTCCCACATCAAAAGTTTAACCACTTCTTCGCGGGTTTCCTTCATTTGTTTCACAAAATTTTCCATGCACTTAATGCGATCTGCTACTTTCATAGTCGGCCATAAGCCCTGACCCATATCGTATGCATTGGTTGCAGCTTCGACAACTTCCGCCGCTTCTTTTTCTCCCATAAAAGGAATAGATCCTAATAAAGTCGGCGAATATTTTTCTGTTGAAGAAATAGTAGAAAACACAGGTGTGGTTTGCCCTGTCCATTGTTTCAATTCTCCGTTTACAAGATAAGTATCTTGATTTATCAGCGTATTAATCTGATATTCTTCTGGTATAAAACTCATAATTTGGTTTGTTTAATGGTCTGGTAATTCTATTTTCAAAAGAAAAAAGAGGCCTTTATATGCCTCTTCTTCTTTTATGGTTGTACTGTTTCGCCTTCCCAATCCAGGATTCCGCCAAGCAGATTGTAGGCATTTTCGATACCTAGTTCGTTCATGATCTGACATGCTTTTGCACTTCTAGCTCCAGAACGGCAGTATACATAGTAATTTTTATTTTTGTCTAATTCTTCGATTTCGTAAATGAACCCCTGACCCTTATTGATGTCAATGTTTAAAGCATTTTCAATATAGCCGTCATTAAATTCGTCTTCAGTTCTTACGTCAAGTATAACTGCATTTTCGTCAGCTTCTAACTGAGCAACCCAATCTTCTTGTGATAAATTCATAATAAAATGTGTTTTTGTAAAATTACGACGTTTCTATTTATAAAAAACGTACCAAATGCGATTTCGATTATTATTCTCAGAAAACGTTTTAGAGAAAGTATTATAATCAGTGATTTACAAATTTACTTACTATTTTTAAAAATTCAGTCTACAAAATCGGTAGAAAATAGGATTTTTTCATTTCCGCTAAATACATCTTAAATCTAATTTTATGACAATGAATCCCAAATCAAACTATTATCTTTGCAAACAATTACAATTTTAAATCTCTTTTTGATAAAAATTTAGAAACCAAAAGTATCATCTGTCAGTTTGAGCAGAGTCGAAAACCGCAAACATCTCGACTCCGATCGAGGTGCCAAAATTATTATAGCAATGCAAAATTCCTTAAAAACCATATTTCCCAATTTCTCCAACGAACTTATCGCTACTATAGAAGAAAACGGAAGCCTGCAGGATTTTGAAGCTGGAACAATACTAATGCGTATGGGGCAGTATATCAAAAATACCGCTTTAATAACCAAAGGAAAAATAAAGATTTATCGTCAAGGCGAAGATGGCGGCGAATTCCTAATGTATTATTTACAACCTGGCCAAGCCTGCGCCATTTCTATGATCTGCACCGCAAAAAGTGAGAAAAGCCAGATTATGGCGAAAGTTGTAGAAGACGTTTCTGTAATGATGATTCCACTGCAATTAATGGACAAATGGATGATGGAACACAGAAGCTGGTACGAATTTGTAATTGAAACCTATAGAAGCCGTTTTGAAGAAGTGCTGGAAGTAGTCGATAATATCGCTTTCCGTTCTATGGACGAACGTTTGGAGTTTTACCTAAAAAGGCATTCTGATGCCTGCGGCTGTTCTGAAGTCAATCTTTCACACCAAGAAATTGCAACGGAATTAAATACTTCCCGCGAAGTGATTTCTCGATTATTAAAAAAAATGGAACAACGCGGTCTGGTGAAACTAAACCGAAACCAGATTGAGTTATTAAACACTAATTTAACGAATTAACACTAATTCCAATAATTTATTTCTTAAAACGATTGTCAGTTCGAGCGTCCCGAGGCTTCGATAGATATTGCACATCGCATTTCGACTTCACTCAATGTGACAAAATATTTTATTAGTATTAAACACATAGAAATAGAGCTTTAGTAATTTTAAAAAAGGTGTTTTACTTTCATTACTGCACATAGGATTTAAATTTATGCAGACAGAATAATCCGTGAAAATTTGTGAAATTCGTCTTTAAAATTCCTTCTGTGATAAATGTTACTGTAGGATTCTAATTTCCGAAGCAACTTTGCATTAAAAGAAATGCAATGGAATATTTAGGCTATTTTGCTTCAATCATAATCGGAATTTCGCTTGGCTTAATTGGCGGCGGCGGTTCTATTTTGACTATTCCTATTCTAGTTTATTTATTTCAAGTAAATCCAGATCAGGCAACTTCATATTCCCTATTTATTGTGGGATTAACGGCTTTATCAGGAAGTTACAGCCATTACAAAATGGGAAATCTCAAACTGAAATCGGCGTTGTATTTTGCAGTTCCCTCTGTAATTTCCATATTAATTATCCGCGAAGTAATTTTTCCTCAAATTGCCGCGACTTTATTTTCAGTTGCCTCTTATACGGTTTCAAAAGATTTTCTGATCATGATAATCTTTTCCATATTAATGATTACGGCAGCAATTTCGATGATTAAAAAAAATCAGCCTGAGATAAAAACAACAGAAACCAATTATTTGCAGCTTAGTTTAATTGGCTTTTTAGTGGGAATCGTCACGGGATTTCTTGGCGCTGGCGGTGGATTTTTAATTATTCCTGCGCTTCTTTTCTTTGCCAATTTACCAATGAAGCAGGCAGTCGGCACTTCATTACTAATTATTACCATTAATTCGTCAATAGGCTTTGCAGGCGATTTATATATAGGAACACCAATCAATTATACTTTTCTATTAAGCGTTTCGGCAATGGCTTTAATCGGAATGATTATTGGAAGCCAGCTTTCTAAAAAAATCGATGGTGCAAAACTCAAACCTCTTTTTGGATGGTTTGTACTTGTAATGGGAATTTACATTATTGCAAAAGAAGTTTGTTTTAACTTTTAAAATTTAAAACGGATTGCCAATCTGTTTAGATTTTTATTTAAATATTTTGAATTTAGTTTTACTTGTAGAGTAATCTTTGTCAAAGTTATACACTTTGACAAAGATGAAACTAAAAAGTGTATTTCTTAAATCTCTCCAAACCTCTCTTTATAGCGTTCAAGCTCATGTTCTGTTCGGTTGAGAAGTTTTTCCAGAAGTTTGATTTTGTCTTCGTAAAGCTCTTTTAAAATCGAAGAATTATCAGCATTTATCAAAATGCTTCCGTTGTTGTTTCCTGTTATTTTATTAAAATTGTTAAAGTATTTATCGTAATCAAAACTAATTATATCCTCTACACTGACATCTAAAATTCTTCCAATTTCAACCAATTTCTCATAACTCAAAGAAGTCTTCCCTTTTTCAATTTTACTGTAACCTGCTTGTGTTACACCTAATCTTTCTGCCATATATTCCTGAGTATAATTCTTTAACTCTCTAATGTTTTTAATTTTGTTTTTAATTGTTGCGGCCATAATTTTTCTGATTTGGGGTCATGTATAGTTAAAACAGCCAGCCGTTGGTTAAACAGCGTAACTATACTTATTTTTGGGTATTCTAGTATTGCTTCATACTACTAATTTCTGAAGCATTGTTTTTTCGTTAATTTTTCCTTTTTGCAATAAATAACTACACATCAAAGCTCCCATTATGAAAACAAAATCATAATGGAAAATATCAATTACAAACATCCTTGAATTTTAAATTTAAGCGGTTCTTCCAATACTTCGCTCAAACTGAAGATCTAAAAAATGATCTATTTGTCTACTTATCAAAACCCGATCCTCTGCCTTGATTTTGGTTCTTATTTTATTTTTGTAAACATCCTTTACAAACACAAAATAGTTAAACTCCGTTTTTTCTCTAAACCAAGCGATTATAACAAGACTGTAACACAAAACTGCGGGAATAATGTAATACACATCTATTATATCAGAGAAAATCATGCAATAATAAGTAACAGCTGTAACGGCAATAAAAACACTATTTTCTAAAAAGTATTTTTTCTTTTTTTTCAGCAGTCCAATCTCTTTTATTTCATCAAATTGATACTGCCAATTTTTAGATTTGTAATGAAATCTAATCTTGTCGCGAAAAATTGTTAAAGACATAATTAATTAGTAGGTAAAAATAGATTTAAAAGTTATAGTAGAAATCATTTTTAAAGAATATTAGGGGAATAATTCTTAGATACGCAATATTAAGCATTAACTTCTTTTTTTTCCTACAATAGAAAATTATAGAATATAACTATAAGTTGTAATTAAATCTTTAATAATAATTTACCTCTTTTATTACTTATAAAATGTCCTGATTTAGGAGATTTATATTTTGGGCGTTTCCTCCGGCCGGGCTATCCGCTTGTATCTTTTCCTTGTTAAAGAAACAAGAAAAAGGATACCGCTCCTATCCCTAACGCACACTTGAGTGAATGATTTTTTTTGGTTTTAAAGATTTTTAACAATTGTCTCCATCTGGAGATAAAGAAATTTGAGTCTAGGTTTTAGCCAAACTTTTTATTTGGCTAAAGCATTCTCACCTTTCAATAAAAAAACCTCCAGTTAAAACTGGAGGCAATTCATATAATCAAATAATTAAAATTCGTGAATCAGCATTTATAAAAATTAATGCTCTCCATACCCAATATCATCCATTTTTCCGCTGAAAACACGATATTGAATAACAAAATAAACAATCACTAAAAATAGAGCGATAAAAAACCAGCTCAAACCAGCATTTAATCCGTATTCGTGAGCGGCAGTGTTGTAAATCGTTAAAGACGGATTTACTTTATTTGTTGAAGGCAAAACATTCGGAAAAATTGAAACTGCTGTCGACGCAAACCCGCCAACTAAAAACAAAGTCGAAAACAGAAATCCGTGACCATCTTTTTTAAACGAGCGAACTTTGAATAATCCTAAAATTCCAACAAAAGTCATTAAAGGAAAAAACCATAAAATCGGATTTTCAACAAAATTATGAAATGGTTTAGGCTCGATAAAATGCCAAATCTGCAATGAAATACAAACTAAAACCAGCAAAACAATATTCAAGGCAAAAACTACTTTTTTCAATTTCGGATTCAGAGATGAATTTGTTTTATAAATAATCCAGTTTGCCCCGTGAATAGTTAAAGCTACAGTACTTACAATTCCTAAGAAAAGCGTAAACCAATCGATAATTCCCAGCTCATTGGCCTGCGGACTAAAAGTTGGATTCCACAAAGGCAGAAAGAAAAAATGTGCTTCTTGTGTAGAAACGCCATTCTGCACCATTCCAAGATTGACCCCGCGAACGATATTTCCTAAAGCAATTCCAAAAAACAAAGCCAAAAGCAAACTGGCAATTCCGAAAGCTTTATCCCAAATACTTTCCCACATGGGATGATGCACCTGTCCGCGCATTTCTAACCCAATTGCACGAAAAATCAAAAGCCATAAAATCATAATCAACGGCAGATAAAATCCGCTGAAAGAAGAAGCATATAAAGTCGGAAATGCAAAGAACAAAACACCTCCGGCTGCAATCAGCCAAACCTCATTAGCATCCCAAAAAGGTCCAATTGAGTTTGTAATTACTTTTTTATCTCGCTCTGTATCTGCAAAAAACAAATGAATAATTCCTGCACCAAAATCGTAGCCGTCTAAAACCAGATAAACTGCCAGGATTCCCATTAAAACTACGTACCAAAAAAATTCCATACTTATATTTTTTCTGTTGAAAGTTCCACGTGATGCGGTCCTTTATTGATAATTTTTCCAATTAAAAGTAAAAACAGCATTCCAAGCAAAAGATACAATCCTATGAATCCAAGCAATGTGAACAAAGTATTTCCAGAAGAAACCGTTGGCGAAGCTCCCGCTGTTGTTCTCAGTAAATTATAAACCAACCAAGGCTGTCTCCCTAATTCGGCCGTGTACCAGCCTGTTGTATTTGCGATATAGGGAAATGGCATCATGAACATTAGTGACCATAAAATCCATTTGGTTTGATACAATTTTCCTCTAACCAATTGAAAAAGAGAAATTACCATTAAACCGATAAAAACTGTTCCAAGTCCAACCATAATATGATAGGCATAATACAATCCTGAAATATTTGTCGGATGCAGATCTTCTTCAAACTGATCTAAACCTTTTATTTCCTGATCCCAATTTCCATAAGTCAGGAAACTCAAAATATTAGGAACCGCAATTTTATTATCCAGTTTTTTATCTTTTACGTCAGGCTGGCCAATTAAAACAATTTCAGAACCTCTTTTCTCGGTATGAAAAATCCCCTCCATTCCTGCAAAAGTTACCGGCTGGTATTTGACCACATTTTTTGCCAGTAAATCTCCAGTCGGCACAGCCACAATTATACTCGAAATCAACCCGAATATCACGCCTGTTTTCAAGAACAATTTCCCAAAAGAAACATTTTTTTTACTCAAAATATAAAAAGCCCCGATTCCAGCCACAACAAAAGAACTTGTAACCAAAGAAGCTGCTTGATTATGAAGATAAGAAGGCCAAAGCCAAGGATTTAAAAATAAAGCTTTGAAATTGGTTAATACAAACTTTCCGTTTTCTAGAATTTCATAACCCACAGGATTCTGCATCCAAGAATGTGTGGCAATAATAAGATAACCACTTGCCCAAGAACCAATCATGATTAATACTCCAGTTACAAAATGCCATTTATGCCCGAGGAGTTTTTCTCCAAATAAAAATATTCCGAGAAACGAAGATTCGAGAAAGAAAGAAAACATTCCTTCCATCGCGAGCGTCTGACCAATAATTCCGCCCGTTAATTCAGAGAATTTGGCCCAGTTGGTTCCAAATTGAAACTCCATGGGAATTCCAGTTACAACGCCCATTGCAAAATTCAGGGCAAAGATTTTCATCCAGAAATGGGTGGCGTGATTGTATTGTTCGTTATTGGTTTTTAAGTATTTCCATTTGAAGTAAACAATGATGAGCGAAAGGCCCATTGTAAGCTGAGGAAAAAGATAATGAAAAGTAATGGTGAAGGCAAATTGCATTCGATCATAAAAGAGCATTTCTTCCATAATAGGTAATTTGTTTATGAAGTTCCACAAATTTACCCATTAAAACCCGAATTACCCCCTAAAACAAGAGTTTATTTCTAAATTTTTGAACCATATAAGTGATATAAGTTTGATTTAGTTTTTGCGGTAATTTTTTTAAACTCATAAGTAAACGCTGCATCTTTGTCAAAGTTACCTCCAATTTATATTTACTTATATCACTTATATGGTTTTAAAAAAATCATTTCTTCAAAATCCCTTTTTCTACACTATCGTTAATCAAACCTTCAGCATAATTCCACAATGATTTTGAACCATTTTTAATTACGCTTTTCTTCTCATAAACCTTGTCATACTTCACGTCAAATTCTTTCCAAGTTCCACCATTGTTAGAGGTGTTTTGTAATAAAGGTTCTAGACGATCCATCGATTTTGCAAATTTAGCTTCATTGGTTTCACCAGCTTCAAATTCTTCCCAAATAGCAATAAATTCTTCAGCTTGGTTTTTAGGCAGTAAACCAAAGATTCGATTAGCAGCTAATCGTTCTTCATCTGTATTTAAATGATTTTTTATGGTGTCGTACATAAAAACGTCTCCAGCATCAATTTCGACAATGTCATGAATGAGAACCATTTTAACGACTTTTAAAACATCAATCGGCTCATCTGAATGTTCTGCCAAAACAATTGCCATCAATGCCAAATGCCAGCTGTGTTCAGCATCATTTTCGCATCGGTCGCTGTTAAATAACTTTGTTTTACGCTGAATGTATTTTACTTTATCAATTTCTTTTATAAAAGCAATTTGATCTAATAAGTCTTTTGTGTTCATAGTAACTGAATATTTTTTTTCTTAAAATGACATTCGTCATATGCAAAATTAGAAGTAAAAGCTTAATTGCTCAACTTTAAATCACTTTATATAACCTGTATGATAAAATCAATGTTATTTTTTAACAGAAATCAAATTTCTGTAACATTAGTCACCTATTTTCTGAGAAAACAGCAGTACATTTGTATCCCACATATTTTAGATTTCATATCATGAAAATAGAACAAATTTACACCGGATGTCTAGCACAAGGTGCTTATTATATTACTTCAGATGGCGAAGCGGCCATTATCGATCCGCTTAGAGAAATACAGCCTTACTTAGATCGTTTAGAACGCGATGCCGTAAAATTGAAATACATTTTTGAAACACATTTTCACGCCGATTTCGTTTCGGGCCACGTCGATTTAAGTAAAGAAACTGGAGCTCCAATCGTTTACGGACCAAACGCAGCCTGCGAATTTGACTGCATTTCTGCAAAAGACGGACAAGAATTTAAAATCGGAAAAGTGACTATTAAGGTATTGCACACTCCTGGGCATACTATGGAAAGCACCACTTTTTTATTGATTGATGAAAACGGAAAAGATCACGCTATTTTCTCTGGTGACACTTTATTTATTGGAGATGTCGGCCGTCCAGATTTAGCACAAAAAGCTGCGGGAATGACACAAGATCAATTGGCTGGAATTTTATTTCATTCTTTAAGAAATAAAATTATGACTCTGGCTGATGATGTAATTGTTTATCCTGCGCATGGAGCCGGAAGTGCCTGCGGAAAAAACATGAGTAAAGAAACTGTTTCGACTATCGGGAACCAAAAAGCAACAAATTATGCTTTGCGCGCCAATATGACCGAAGCTGAATTTATTGAAGAAGTAACGGATGGATTATTGCCTCCTCCTGCCTATTTCAGCATGAACGTTGCCATGAACAAGCAAGGTTACGAAAGTTTTGAATCGGTTTTAAACAACGGAATGAAAGCTATAAATGTAAAAGAATTTGAAGCTGTTGCAGAAGAAACTGGCGCTTTAATTTTGGATACCAGAAGTGCTGCCGATTTTAGCAAAGGATTTATTCCGCAGTCTATTAATATCGGAATTAATGGTGATTTTGCGCCGTGGGTTGGAACTTTAATTGCAAATGTAAAGCAGCCTATTATATTGATTACAGCTGATGGAATGGAAGAAGAAACCGTAACACGTTTAAGCCGTGTAGGTTTTGATACTATTATTGGGCATTTAGAAGGCGGATTTGAAGCTTGGCAAGATGCAGGTTTTGAAACAGATACCGTAAACCGAATTACAGCTGAACAGTTTGCAAACGAAGTAAATATCGAGACAGATAAAATAATCGATATTCGTAAAGAAACAGAATACGCAGCCGAACATATTGAAGATGCTTACAGCAAACCTTTGGCTTATATTAATGACTGGGTAAAAGACATTAATCCGAATGAGCATTTTTATCTTCATTGTGCAGGTGGTTACCGCAGTATGATTGCTGCTTCTATTTTACAGGCACGCGGATTTAGAAATTTTTCTGAAGTTGAAGGCGGTTTTGGAGCCATTTCAAAAACAAATCTTCCAAAATCAGATTTTGTTTGTCAGAGTAAAGTATTAAAATAATTTAAAGATGCTGAGCTACTAAGATTCTAAGGTTCTAAGATTTTCAACCTTTAACTTAGTACCTTAGAATCTTAGCAACTTAGAACCTAAAAAATATGCTAGAAATCATCAAAGAACCATGGCCTTGGTATGTTGCAGGTCCGTTGATTGGATTGACTGTTCCAATTTTATTAATTATCGGAAATAAATCTTTCGGGATTAGTTCTTCTCTTCGTCATATTTGCGCGGCTTGTATTCCGTCAAATATTTCGTTTTTTAAGTATGACTGGAAAAAAGAAAGCTGGAATTTATTTTTTGTTTTCGGAATATTTCTTGGCGGTGTAATTGCAGCTTACTTTTTATCGAATCCGAATGCGGTTGTAATTACTCCAGAGCTTTCAGAACAATTGGCAGGTTATGGAATTACAGATCATACTGGTCTAGTTCCTTCGCAATTATTTTCTTGGGAGAGTTTATTAACGCTTCGCGGATTTATTATGATTGTCGTGGGCGGGTTTTTAGTTGGTTTCGGAACTCGTTATGCGGGCGGATGTACTAGCGGACATGCGATTATGGGATTATCAAACTTACAATGGCCTTCACTGGTAGCCACAATCTGTTTTATGATTGGAGGTTTTGTAATGTCCCTTTTGATTTTACCTTATATTCTTTCACTTTAAAATTTCAAAAATGAATAATTTAGAAAATAAAAATATAGATAGCGAAGGAATCAACGCAAGTCAGAAAAAAGAAAGCAGTCTATCAAACCTTAAATATTTAATCGTCGGAATCTTTTTCGGGATTGTATTTGTAAAAGCAGAGATTATCAGCTGGTTTCGTATTCAGGAAATGTTTCATCTGCAGTCTTTCTTTATGTATGGCGTAATTGGAAGCGCGGTTGCAGTAGGCGTTGTTTCTGTTTTCATCATTAAAAAATTCAATATCAAAACGCTTCAAGGCGAAAAAATCGAGATTCAGCCTAAAGATTTCAACAAAGGACAAATCTACGGCGGACTTATGTTCGGCTTTGGATGGGCGATTACTGGCGCTTGCCCAGGTCCTCTTTTCGCTCAGATTGGAACTGGCGCAACTGTAATCATCGTTACTTTATTAAGTGCTATTGCAGGAACTTGGTTTTATGGTTTGATTAAGGATAAATTGCCTCATTAAGATTTTGTTTTTTTTCAGGTTTCATGTTTCAAGTTTCAAGTTAACTTAACATAACATAAACCCGACAGGTTTTAAAAACCTGTCGGGTTTATTCTTTAAGAAAAGATTCATTCCGTAGGAATGTCTCGTTGGTAGAAATTAAATGTGATTGCCATTACACGTTCCGTAGGAACGTTTGATACATTATTTCAAATGCATTATTTTCATAAATCATGTGTCCCTACAGGACACCATGCAAACCATATTATCATTTGTTACCGACGAAATATTCCTACGGAATAAAAAGATTCGTTTCTTCATAGAACTTCCCATCTCGTTATAGCTTTCACTATCACGCGAAACTTGAAACTTGAAAACCTGAAACCTGAAACTTAAAACTTGAAACCCGAAACAAATAAAAACCAAAAAACTTTTCTTCATCGATTATTAATTTCATTTCGTTAAGTTTGCTTTCGAACAACATTTCCTAGAAAACAAAAACATGAATCGTTCCGAACAGTTATCTCAATTACAAAATACACAAAAATGGGACGTAATCATAATTGGCGGTGGAGCTAGCGGTTTAGGAACTGCAATTGATGCTGCCAGCCGAGGTTATAAAACAATTTTATTAGAAGCTGTAGATTTTGCAAAAGGAACTTCAAGCAGAAGTACAAAACTGGTTCATGGCGGGGTGCGTTATTTGGAACAGGGAAATATTCATTTGGTAAGAGAAGCTTTAAAAGAACGAGGCTTAATGCTTCAAAATGCCAATCATTTGGTCAAAAATCAATCTTTTGTTATTCCAAATTACCATTGGTTTGGCGGCTATTTTTACACTTTCGGATTAAAAATTTACGATTTATTATCGGGCCGCCTGAGTTTAGGAGGTTCTAAATATCTTTCGAAAAAGAAAACAATTGAATTGCTTCCAAACGTCGAAGAAATCGGATTGAAAAATGGTGTTATTTATCACGATGGTCAATTTGATGATTCTCGTCTAGCAGTTAACATGGCTCAGACTGCTGTGGAGAATGGAGCCTGCGTTTTAAATTATGTAAAAGTTGTCAATTTACTAAAGGACGATAAAAATCAAATAATTGGTGTTCAAGCTCAAGATCTAGAAACCGGAATTAAATATAGTCTAAAAGGTGCTGCCATTATAAACGCAACTGGAGTTTTTACAAACGCTATCATGAAACTCAATGATACAGTTTACAAAAAATATATTGTTCCAAGTCAGGGAATCCATTTAGTATTTGATAAATCTTTCTTGCCAGGTGAAAATGCCTTAATGATTCCGAAAACAAAAGATGGACGAGTTTTGTTTGCTGTTCCGTGGCACAATCATGTTGTGGTTGGAACGACGGATACTTTAATAAAAAAACAAAGTTTAGAACCAATTGCTTTAGAAACTGAAATTCAATTTGTTTTAGAAACAGCACAACGATTCTTAGCCAAAAAACCAACACGAAAAGATGTATTATCGGTTTTTGCAGGTTTGCGCCCGTTGGCCGCCCCAAAAGAAGAAGGAAAAAGTACCAAAGAAGTTTCTAGAAGCCATAAAATAATTGTTTCTGAAACTGGGCTTATTACCATTACTGGAGGAAAATGGACAACTTACAGAAAAATTGCCGAAGACCTAATAGACAAAGCTATTAAAACGGGAAAATTAACAAAAAAGGAATGCGTTACTGAGCATCTTTCTATTCACGGAAATAAACCTACAACGTCTCTCGATAGAGAAAATCACCTATATATATATGGTTCTGATATTCCAAAAATACTCGAATTACAAGAAAACGAACTGGAGTTAAAAGAAAAACTGCATCCTGATTACGATTTTACAATGGCAGAAGTCGTTTGGGCGATTCGCTATGAAATGGCAAGAACTACTGATGATATATTGGCAAGACGAGTACGATTATTATTCTTAGATGCCAGAGCTGCAATTGAAGCTGCAGAAAAAACGGCAAGAATAATTGCCAAAGAACTTGGTCATGATGAAGCTTGGATAAGTACAGAAATTGTCAATTTCAAACAAATTGCAAAAGGTTTTCTTTTGTCTGAATTCCAATAAATCGTAAACTCTGATGAATTTGAAAATCTGCTTGCTTAAAAACTATCTTACAAAAGATTATCTGATGTTTTTTCGAGCCATAATTACTTTTTGATTTTAAAAAATCATTAAACAACATCATATCAATAGTTTACGCTAAAAAATTATAGTACTTTTATTCTCTGAAAATTATACAATACGTTCTTCGAAAACCGCATTTAAACACATTAACAAAAAATTAACACAACATTTGTATATACAACTATTAAAATTTCTACATTTGTATATACAAATTATACACTTACGACTATGACAATTGAAGAGGTTATTAAGAGTACGGTTAAGATGGATAATGCGAAAAAAGTTATTCTGAATATCATGTACACGCAGAATGTGATTCAGGATCATTTCAACGAGTTAATTAAACCGTATGATTTATCTGGAGAACAATATAATGTGTTACGTATATTAAGAGGGCAAAAAGGAAAACCTGCCAATATGTGCGTAATACAAGAGCGAATGCTTGCTAAAACAAGCAACACAACGCGGCTGGTAGACAAATTATTATTGAAAGAGTTTGTAACTAGAAATGTTTGTCCGGATAATCGAAGAAAAATTGAAGTTTTGATTACTCAAAAAGGATTAGATGTTTTAAAAGAATTAGATCCGAAAGTAGACGAACATGAGAAAACGTTTGCTGACAATTTAAAGCCAGAAGAATTAACTTTCTTAAATCAATTATTAGAAAAATACAGAACCAATAAATAAATTAATACTATGAGCAATTTCTTAGAAAATCAAAATTGGCGTTATGCAACAAAACAATTTGATGCTTCAAAAAAAATATCATCTGATGATTTAAACACCCTGAAAGAAGCAGTTAGATTAAGCGCTTCTTCTTACGGATTACAACCTTACAAAGTAATTATCGTTGAAAATCCAGAATTAAGAGAGCAATTAAAAGGCGCAGCTTACGGGCAGGCACAAATTACTGATGCTTCTCACCTATTTATTTTTGCTAACGATTTAAACCTTGATGCAGCTTCTGTTGACAAATACATCAACACTATCAGCGAAACAAGAGGTGTTCCTGCAGATGCATTAGGAGGATTCAGCGATATGATGAAAGGTGTAATCTCAAATTTACCTGTAGAAGCAAAACATATTTGGACGGCAAAACAAACGTATTTAGCTTTAGGAAACTTATTAAATGCTGCTGCTGAATTAAAAATTGATGCTACTCCAATGGAAGGTTTCAATGCTGCTAAATTCAACGAAATTTTAGGTTTCGATAAATTAGGTTTAAATGCTTCTGTAATTGCAACTGTAGGTTACAGACACGAAGAAGACAATACACAGCACTTTAAAAAAGTTAGAAAATCTCACGAAGAATTATTTATCACACTATAATTATTTATTAATCAAATTCAAATTTTAATTTTAAAAAACATGAAAAATTTAAAAACTATTGCAATAGCATTATTCGTAGCAGCAGCTGGTATTTCAGTAAACGCTCAAACTAAAAAAATTGACGTAAAAGCGTCTACTATTAAATGGGTAGGTAAAAAAGTAACTGGAGAGCACTCTGGAACTGTAAACTTCAAAGATGGAGCTGTAGTTTTCAAAGGAAAAAAATTAGTTGGTGGTAGTTTTACTGTTGACATGACTTCATTAACTTCAACCGATTTAACTGGAGAATACCAAGGAAAATTAAACGGGCACTTAAAAGCTGATGATTTCTTCGGAACTGAAAAATTCCCAACTTCAAAATTAGTTTTCAAAACTATTGGTGCTAAATCTACTGACGTTTACACTGTAACTGCAGATTTAACTATCAAAGGAATTACTAAACCAGTAACTTTTGATATCACTGTAAAAGGAAACACTGCTACAACTGCTTTCAAAGTTGACAGAACTAAATACGACATTAAATACGGTTCAGGTAGTTTCTTCGAAGGTTTAGGAGACAAAACTATCAATGACGAATTTGAATTGACTGTAGCTTTAAAATTCTAATATTTTAAAACTTACTAATTCAAAAATTGTAATAAACCCCAGCAGTTTGATACTGCTGGGGTTTCTTTTTTCTTTTCAAAAACTTAACGTTCTTAATAGTATAATAACGCTTTCGTAATAAGCATCAGGGCTTTGATTAACATTTGGCTTCTAATTTTGGGGAAATTAAAAAAATCAACAACTAGAAATTTAAATCATAGTTATGAAAACAAAATTACGTATTGCCTGTATTCTATTCACTATCAGCTTTTTCGCACAAGCGCAGCAACAGCCAAAAGGAATTATCGGAAATACAAACTGGATGAACAATTGGACGAACTTTAAACCTGCTGCTAACGACTACAATGAAGCTACTAATATAATCGCTGGAAACATTGATAAAGACACCAAATTATTAAAGCGTAATACTTACCATTTAGTAGGTGTGGTTTACGTTAACAATAATGCAACTTTGACAATTGAACCTGGAACTGTAATTCGAGGCGACGACAAAACCTGCGGGACTCTTGTTATTACAACTGGTTCAAAAATTATCGCAGAAGGTCTGGAAACAGATCCTATTATTTTTACATCAGAAAAAGAAATAAACAATAGAAAACCAGGAGATTGGGGAGGAATCATTGTTTTAGGAAAAGCTCCAATAAATTCTTTAGGAGGCATGCATACTCTGCCTTTTGATCTAGAAGCAAATTTGAATCATTATGGAGGTACCGATGCTGAAGATAATTCTGGAATTTTAAAATATGTGAGAATCGAATATGCGGGAAGAAAACTGAGTGCTTCAAAAGAATTAAACGGACTTTCTCTTGCAGGTGTTGGAAGAAAAACAATTGTTAGTAATATACAAATTAGTTTTTCAAACGATGATTCTTTCGAATGTTATGGCGGTGATTTGAATATGAGTAATTTAATTTCATACAGAACGACTGATGATGATTTTGATTTTACACAAGGTGCTCAAATTAATATCAGCAATAGTATTGCAATTCGTCATCCATTTTCTTCGGATATTTCAGGTTCAAGATGTTTTGAGGTAGATTCTTATGAGAAGGTCGCTAATACTGATATGACCAAAAAAATGACCAAAATTAATGCAACCAACATTACATTGGTTAATTTAGAAGAAAACAATCAAGGCTTGGTAAGAGAATCTGCGTACATTAAAGAAAATACATTTTTCAATTTAACCAACAGTGTCATTTCTGGATTTTCCCCTTTTGTTTTATTGGAAGGAAATATCGGAAATGGGGAAGCTAATTTGGCTAAAATTACTTTTAAAAATGTTGTTGCTAATAATTGTACTGGTGAAATTGAAAGCGAATCTACAAGTAACAATTCTGGCATAAAAAGCTATTACAGCAATCCTGCAAACGGAATTGAATTTACTAAAATTAAGCTTAATGACTTATTTGCGCTTCCTAATATCAAAGGAAATCCAGATTTTAGGTTAAATGTAAACAACACAATAGCAATTGGGAATTAAAGAGTTATCATACTATATTTGATCAAAATTTAACAAAATTTGCATTTTCGAAAAGATTTTTTTCAAATTTTATATACTTCAATTCAAATTACATTTATATCTTTGTCACAACAAAAACAGAAATGAGAACAATATTAAACAATACTTGGTGGTGGAACAATTTACGTCAGACGTCGTGAACAAAGCTTCCTATGGTATTGTAAAACTATAAAATATAAAAGGCTTGTCATCACGACAAGCCTTTTTTTTTGGTCAAAATTTAAAATAAAAAAACAACGAACTAAATAAAACTATACATTTTGAAACCTTTTATTCTTAATACACATTACAAACAAATTCTGGCAGATACGGTTACTCCAGTAAGTATTTATTTTAAAATTAGAGATAAATTCCCGAACAGTTTACTATTGGAAAGTAGTGATTATCACGGAAATGACAACAGTTTCTCTTACATCTGCTGTAATCCGATTGCTACTATAAAAATTGAAAACGAAGTTATCTCTAAAACTTTTCCTGACGGAACTTCAGAAAAAATCAATATTGATGCTTCTACAAATATTCCGCAGGTCATTCAGGAATTTTCAAGTCAGTTTAAATCTGAAAAAAACGATTTTAAATTCATCAACAATGGTTTATTCGGATACATTTCTTATGATGCTGTTCGTTATTTTGAAAAGGTTTCTATTGCGAAAAAAGACAATGCAACTGCAATTCCAGATGTTTTTTATGCCGTTTACCAAAACATTATTGCAATCAATCACTTTAAAAATGAAGCATATATTTTCTGCCACAGTTTAGACGGAAAAAATAACATAGCAGAGATCGAACAATTATTACAATCTAGAAATATAGCTTCATACAAATTTGCAAAAGAAGGCGAAGGATTTTCAAATTTAACCGATGAAGAATTTAAAGAAAATGTGGCTTTAGCGAAAAAGCACTGCTACAGAGGTGATGTATTTCAATTGGTTTTATCCCGCCGATTCACACAAGGATTTAAAGGTGATGAATTCAACGTTTACAGAGCTTTAAGAAGCATCAATCCTTCTCCATACTTATTCTTTTTTGATTATGGAGATTTCAAAATATTTGGTTCTTCACCAGAAGCGCAAATTATCGTTAAAGACAGAAAAGCTGAGATTCATCCAATTGCTGGAACTTTCAAAAGAACGGGAGATGATGAACGTGATGCTCTTTTGGCCAAAGAACTTTCTGAAGATAAAAAAGAAAACAGCGAACACGTAATGTTAGTCGATTTAGCAAGAAATGATTTAAGCCGAAACGGACATGACGTAAATGTTGAAAAATATAGAGAAGTTCAGTTCTTTTCGCATGTAATTCACTTAGTATCAAAAGTTACTGGACATTTACACGACAAAGCTACAACAATGCAGGTAGTTGCAGACACGTTTCCAGCAGGAACATTAAGCGGTGCTCCAAAACACAGAGCTATGCAGTTAATTGAAGACTGCGAAAAAACCAATCGTAATTTTTATGGAGGCGCAATAGGTGTTATGGATTTTGACGGAAACTTTAACCACGCAATCATGATTCGAACTTTCCTTTCTAAAAATCACCAATTGCATTGTCAGGCTGGTGCAGGAATAGTAGCAAGTTCAGATGAAGAAAGTGAAATGCAGGAAGTTTATAATAAATTAAGAGCTTTAAATACGGCGTTGGAAATGGCAGAGAAAATTTAGTCATCAGTGTTCAGTTTTCAGTCGCAGAACTTGAAACCTGAAACTTTAAACAATTAACAACAAACCACAAACCATAAACTATCAATAATCCATGAAAAAAGTAATTTCAATTTTAATTTTAATCATTAGCATTACAGCTTGTAATTCCGAAAAAAAGCAAAATTCTATTGAAGGAACCTGGCGTCTTATTTCTGCTGAAACGACAGAGAAAGATTCTACTTTTTCGACTTTCAATGCAAACACAAAAATGATTAAAATTATAAATGACAGCCATTTTGCTTTTTTGAATCATGATTTGAAAAACGGAAAAGATTCTACAACAGCAGTATATTTTGCAGGAGGAGGAAAATATACTTTGAAAGACAGTATTTATACCGAAAACTTAGAATATTTTAATAATCGTAATTGGGAAAATGGCAAATTTGAGTTTGTTGTAAAAATTCAAAACGACACCTTAATACAAAAAGGTGTTGAGAAAGTAGAAAAATTAGGAATCAATCGAATTATTACAGAAAAATACGTTCGAGAAAAATAAAATTGGTTTCAAGTTTCAGGTTTCAAGTTTCAAGTTATTGGAACGTGAAACTTGAAACATAGAAAACCTGAAACAAAAAAGACATGAAAAAAATACTAGTTATAGACAATTACGATAGTTTCACTTACAATTTAGTGCACTATTTAGAAGATTTAAACTGCGAAGTAACCGTTTATAGAAACGACGAATTTGATATTGATGAAATCGCATCTTTTGATAAAATTTTACTTTCTCCAGGACCTGGAATTCCAGATGAAGCGGGTTTATTAAAAGCTGTAATTGAAAAATATAGTCCAACGAAAAGTATTCTTGGCGTTTGTTTAGGACAACAGGCAATTGGAGAAGTATTTGGCGGAACACTTTCAAATCTTGATAAAGTATATCACGGCGTTGCAACAAATGTAAAAACAGTCGTTTCAGACGAAATTTTGTTTGAAGGTTTAGGTAACGAATTTGAAGTAGGAAGATATCATTCTTGGGTTGTAGACAGCAATTTACCAGAAGATTTAGAAGCAACTTCAGTAGACGAAAATGGACAAATTATGTCACTTAGACACAAAAACTATGATGTAAGGGGTGTTCAGTTTCATCCAGAGAGTGTGTTAACACCAAACGGAAAAAGGATTTTAGAGAATTGGATTAAGAGTTAGTTTTTCAGCCTCAGTATTCAGTCTCAGTTCAAACTTAGAACCTTAATCCCTTAGCAACTTAGAATCTTAAAAAAAATGAAAACTATATTAAACAAATTAATCAATCATGAAGTGCTTTCAAAAGAAGAAGCAAAAAACGTATTGATTAATATCTCAAGCGGTCAATACAATCCAAGCCAGATTTCGGCATTTTTGACAGTTTTTATGATGCGAAGCATAACAATCGATGAGCTTTCAGGCTTTCGTGAAGCTTTATTAGAATTATGTATTCGTGTCGATTTATCAGCCTATAATACAATAGATTTATGCGGAACGGGCGGTGACGGAAAAGACACTTTCAACATTTCAACTTTAGCCTCTTTTGTAGCGGCTGGAGCTGGAATTAAAATTGCCAAACATGGAAATTACGGAGTTTCATCGATCTCAGGATCAAGCAATGTGATGGAAAAAATGGGAATTAAATTCAGCAACGATCCTTCTTTTTTAGAGAAATGTATCGATCAAGCCGGAATTTGTGTTTTGCACGCTCCCCTATTTCATCCAGCGATGAAAAATGTTGGACCAATTAGAAAAGAACTTGCCGTAAAAACATTTTTTAATATGCTGGGGCCAATGGTAAATCCTTCATTTCCAAAAAATCAATTGGTTGGGGTTTTCAATTTAGAGCTGGCAAGAATGTATGCATATTTATATCAAAACACCGATGTGAATTTTACGATTCTGCATTCGCTTGACGGATATGATGAAATCTCCTTAACTGGTCCTACCAAAACCATTTCTAACCACATGGAAGGAATGCTGAAACCAGAAGATTTTGGTGTTCACCTTTTATCACAAAGTGAAATTGAAGGCGGAAAAACCATCGAGGAATCAGCTGATATGTTTATCAATATCATTTCAGGAAAAGGAACTGAAGCACAAAACAATGTAGTTTTAGCGAATGCTGCAATGGCAATCGCAACGGTTACAAAATGCTCTCCAAAAGAAGGTTTTGAACTGGCAAAAGAAAGTTTGTTATCCGGAAAAGGACATCAAGCTCTTAAAAAATTACAACAACTATCTCTTTAAAAAACTTAGCATCTTTAAAAATGAACATTTTAGATAAAATAATAGTAGACAAAAAAAGAGAAGTCATTCTAAAAAAATCAATCATACCAGTTTCTCAATTGGAAGCTTCTGTATTTTTTGGAAAACAAACTATTTCTCTGAGTCAGAAATTAAAAGAAAGTAATTCAGGAATTATTGCCGAACACAAACGCCGTTCTCCTTCAAAATCAATCATTAACCATAATTTTACAGTTGAAGAAGTAGTAAAAGGCTACGAAAATGCAGGCGCTTGCGGAATTTCAGTTTTAACAGACGGAAAATACTTTGGTGGTTCTCTAGACGATTTGCTTTTGGCTAGAGCATCGGTAAATATTCCGCTTTTGCGAAAAGAATTTATTGTAGACGAATATCAGATTTTAGAAGCAAAAGCTCACGGGGCAGATTTAATTCTTTTGATCGCTGCTGTTTTAACCAGAGAAGAAATCAAATCATTATCTGAATTTGCCAAAAAATTAGATTTAGAAGTTTTACTAGAAGTTCACAATCAAGAAGAACTGGAAAAATCGATTATGCCAACTTTAGACATGATTGGAGTAAATAACCGAAACCTAAAGACATTCGAAGTAAGTTTAGATTTCAGTAAAGAATTGGCATCGCAAATTCCAGACGATTTTGTAAAAGTTTCAGAAAGCGGTATTTCATCAGTCGAAGCTATTCAGGAACTAAAACCTTATGGATATAAAGGTTTCTTAATTGGAGAAAACTTCATGAAAACAGACAACGCTGGACAAGCGGCTGTTGACTTTATTAGTCAGCTGTAGGCTTTAAGCTATAAGCCTTTCTCAACATTATTAATTTAGCCTAAAGCGTACAGCTTAAAGCTTAAAGCACTAAAAAAAAATGAAACTCAAAATATGCGGCATGAAATACCCCGAAAACATCCTAGAAGTAGGCGCACTCCTACCCGATTATATGGGATTTATTTTCTGGGAAAAATCCGCACGATACTTTAACGGAGAAATTCCGGAACTGATAAAAACAATTAAAAAAGTAGGCGTTTTTGTCAATCAAAGCCAAGAAGAAATTCTGGAAAAAGTAACAAAATACAATTTACAAGCCGTTCAGTTACATGGAAATGAATCCGTCGAATTTTTATCGGAATTAAAAAAACAACTGCCGAAAAAAACTGAAATTATAAAAGTGTTTTCGGCTGATGAAAACTTTGATTTTGAAATTATTAAACCTTTTGAAAGTGTCTGCGATTATTTTCTTTTTGATACTAAAGGCAAATTACCAGGCGGCAACGGAACCACTTTCGACTGGACGATATTAAAAAAATACAATTCTGACAAACCTTTCTTTTTGAGCGGCGGAATTGGAATTAACGAATTAAAAGCCATTGAAGAAATTTCAAAAAGTAAATTACCTATTTATGCTGTCGATGTAAATAGTAAATTTGAAATCGAACCAGGGCTGAAAAACAGAAATCTATTTAGCAACTTCAAACGAAAATTTGATGTTGCCAACTTTTAAACTTTAAATAAAATGAGTTTTAACGTCAACGAAAAAGGATATTACGGAGAATTTGGAGGAGCTTATATTCCAGAAATGTTATACCCAAATGTAGAAGAATTACGTCAAAAATACCTTAGTATAATGGACGAACCGGATTTTAAAGCCGAATTCAACCAACTGCTAAAAGATTATGTTGGGCGACCAAGTCCGTTGTATTTTGCAAAACGTTTATCTGAAAAATACAACACCAAAGTCTACTTAAAAAGAGAAGACTTAAATCATACCGGAGCACACAAAGTAAACAATACAATCGGGCAGATTTTACTGGCAAAACGTTTGGGCAAAAAAAGAATTATTGCCGAAACTGGTGCTGGCCAGCATGGTGTTGCAACAGCAACTGTTTGTGCCTTAATGGGAATTGAATGTATCGTTTATATGGGTGAAATTGACATTGCGCGCCAGGCACCAAACGTTGCCCGTATGAAAATGTTAGGCGCTGAAGTTCGCCCAGCACTTTCGGGTTCAAGAACACTTAAAGATGCCACAAACGAGGCGATTCGCGACTGGATCAATAATCCTGTAGATACACATTATATTATCGGATCTGCGATTGGACCTCATCCTTATCCAGATATGGTAACGCGTTTTCAGAGTATTATCTCAGAAGAAATTAAATGGCAGTTAAAGGAAAAAGAAGGACGTGAAAACCCTGATTATGTGGTAGCTTGTATTGGAGGCGGAAGTAACGCAGCGGGAACGTATTATCACTTTTTGCACGAACCAGAAGTTGGAATTATCGCTGTTGAAGCTGCAGGGAAAGGCGTAGATAGTGGTCACAGCGCTGCAACGAGTAAATTAGGAAAAGTAGGCGTTATTCACGGTTGCAAAACTTTGCTAATGCAGACTGCAGACGGACAAATTACTGAACCTTATTCTATTTCAGCAGGATTAGATTATCCTGGAGTGGGGCCAATGCATGCACACTTAGCCAAAAGCGGACGTGGTGAATTTTTCTCGGTAACCGATGATGATGCGATGAATGCAGGCTTACAATTGACAAAATTAGAGGGAATTATTCCGGCAATCGAAAGTGCGCATGCGTTTGCAGTTTTAGATCAGAAAAAATTTAAACCTACAGATATTGTGGTTATCAGCCTTTCTGGACGTGGTGACAAAGATTTAGATAATTATATAGATTACTTTAAATTGTAATAAAAATTGTAATTTGGACGTTCCAATCCGATATCCAAACTCAAACAAATAAAGAGAAAAATCATAATTATGGAACTATTATTCTCATACGGAACATTAAGATCGAAACAAATTCAAATGCAGATTTTCAATAAAGTTTTAAACGGAACTCAAGATCAAATACTGGGTTTCAAATTAAAAAGTTTGCAGATAGAAGAAGAATTTGGAATGGCAGATTATGTCGTTGCAGTGCCAAGTGAAAATCTGGAAGACATTATCCATGGTGCTGTCTTTGAGGTTACAAATACAGAATTATTAAAAGTTGATCAATTCGAATCTAATTCATATA
Organism: Flavobacterium sp. Root935; assembly: GCF_001429295.1. Classification (GTDB taxonomy): domain Bacteria; phylum Bacteroidota; class Bacteroidia; order Flavobacteriales; family Flavobacteriaceae; genus Flavobacterium. Next base: position 1,119,428 of record NZ_LMJL01000008.1, read on the forward strand.
AAAGAGTCCAAGTCAAACTAAAGTCAGGAAGAATGGCATGGGTTTATACAGAAAATAAATAATCGATAAATATTACGATAAAAAATACGTAACCGGTTTTTTGCAAACCTGTTAGGACAAAAACACACACTAATGAACAGAATAACTCAGAAATTACAAGAAGATAAAAAAATACTCTCGATCTATTTTTCTGCAGGATATCCGAACTTAAATGATACCGTGCAGATTATTGAAGATTTAGAAAAAAATGGAGTTGACTTAATTGAAATTGGGCTTCCCTTTAGTGATCCTTTGGCAGATGGACCAACCATTCAGGCAAGTTCTACGCAGGCTCTTCATAACGGAATGACGACTCAAATTCTATTCGATCAGCTGAAGAACATCCGCGAAAGCGTAAAAATTCCATTGATTATTATGGGATATTTTAATCCTATGTTACAATATGGTGTTGAAGCTTTTTGTAAAAAATGTGCCGAAATTGGTATTGACGGTTTAATTATTCCAGATCTTCCAGTAGATGTTTATGCAGATGAATACAAAGCTATTTTTGAAAAATACGGATTAATTAATGTGTTTTTAATTACGCCGCAAACTTCAGACGAACGTATTCGTTTTATTGACAGCGTCTCAAACGGATTTATTTATATGGTAAGTTCTGCAAGCGTTACAGGATCACAATCTGGTTTTGGAAATGTTCAGGAAGATTATTTCGAAAGAATCGCAAACCTAAACTTGAAAAACCCTCAAATTGTTGGTTTCGGAATTTCAAATAAAGAAACTTTTAATCAGGCTACTAAATATGCAAAAGGCGCTATTATTGGAAGCGCTTTCATAAAGCATTTGAGTGAAAATGGTTCTGGCAAAATTGAGTCTTTTGTTAGAGCGATTCGATAATTATCCAAACTAAATATCCTTTCTGTCATTCCGACAAAGGAGGAAAGACAAAATAAACTAATACAGCTGAAATACTAAGTGTTTCAGCTTTTTTTTTCTCAAAATTATCGAAACCGTTTTATGTTAATATTTTGTTAAAATAAAATTAAACAAGCGTTTAAATTAAACAACTGTTTAATTTTGCATCCGATTAGAAACAATATCATGTCACAGATCGAATTAAACGATAAAAAAATTCAGATTCTTAATGTTGCTGAAAAGCTATTTTCTGAGAAAGGATTTGAGGGGACATCAATACGGGATATTTCCAAAGAGGCAAAAATTAATATTGCCATGGTTTCGTATTATTTTGGTTCAAAAGAAAGACTTCTAGAAGCTTTGATTTTTTACAAAACTGTTGATTTAAAATTACAACTCGAAAATTTATTACAGGAAAACCTTGAACCTCTTGAAAAAGTCAATAAATTAATCGAAATTTACATTAACAGAATTTGCCTTAACAAAGGGATTTACAGAGTTTTACATTTTGAACTTAACAATAAAAAAAGAGAGAAGAGCCTAAATGCGTTTACAGAACTTAAAAAAGGAAATTTAAAATCTGTTGAAAGTATTATCAAACAGGGTCAGACTCAGGGTGTTTTTAGAAAAGATATTAATATTCAACTAATTACACCAACTATTATTGGAACCTTCTTTCACTTCCATATGAACCGATCTTTCTTCGAAGAATTATTGGATTTAAAAACAGAAGAAATGTTTAACAATTACATTAAAAACGATCTCACAAAGCACATTCAACAAACTATAAAAGCGCTACTTGTTTATGAAAATTAGTCAATTAATGCTCTTTGGAGTTTTCTTTATAGGAATATCTTCAATTGAAGCACAAGAAAAAACAAGTTTAACCTTAGACGAAGCCGTGAAAATGGCCTGGGAGAAGAGTAACGAAGTTACGCTTGCCAATACTAAGGTAAACACAAAAAAGTATGAATTACAAACGGTTAAGAATAACCAATATCCAGATTTAAAAATTTCTGGGCAATATCAACGTCTTACAAAAGCTTCGATTGATTTGCCAAATCAAGGTGAAGGTGCTTCTTTGGCTTCTCCAGACCGCGCAATGATAGGAATGGCGAATTTAAGCTTACCTCTTTTTGCTGGATTTAAAATTCAAAACAGCATTGAAGCTTACGATAAATTGTACGAAGCTGAAAGTGCTAACGCTGAGAAAACAAAAGAAGATGTTGCTTTAAGGGTTATTACCTATTATACTGCTTTATACAAAGCACAAAAAACTTTAGATGCTCTAAATGAGAATCAAAAAAGCGCTAAACAACGTGTTACTGATTTCATTGAATTGGAAAAAAACGGAATTATTCCGAGAAATGATTTATTGAAAGCGCAATTATTAGTTTCAAAGACACAATTATCAATCGATGAAGCTAATAATAATATCACTAACATTAATTATTATTTAACGACAATACTTAAATTAGATCCATCTGTAAAGATTGAGGTAAATGAAGAAGATTTCTTCAACTTGAAAACAACCAACGCACCTACATCTGATGCTATGGCTCTTGAAAATAGAAAAGATCTTGAAGCAATTCGTTTACAGCAAAAAGCTTCAGAAGCTAATATCAAGATTGCAAAAGCAGCTTATTACCCAACTCTTTCATTGTTGGGAGGCTATACCGCTTTAGATCTTAAAGATATTATAACTGTAAAATATGCTATGAATTTTGGTTTAGGTTTATCTTATGATTTATCTGGAATTCTAAAAAACAGCGCACATGTTAAAGAAGCAGAAAGCAGAGCTTTAGAAGTTAAAAATACCGAAGCTATTATGACGGATCGCATTAAAGTTGAAGTTCAAAAATCTCTTGAAGACTATGACTTGGCAATCAATCAAAGTGTAGTTTATGACGAAGCACTTCAACAAGCAGCTGAAAATTACAGACTTGTAAAAGATAAATTCGATAATGGGTTGGCAGATACCAATGACTTGGTAGAAGCTGATGTTGAGCAATTAAGCGCAAAAATAAATACAGCTGTATCAAAAGCGACAATTATTCAAAAATATTACGAACTACTTTCAGTATCAGGACAATTATCACAATCATTCAATCTTTCTAAAATATAATCGATATCTCTCATGGAAAAGAAAAAGACAAATAAAAAATTCATCATCATACTAACCGTTTTGGTTTTAGTGGGAGGAACTTACGGAATATCAAAATACATGCACTCATTGGCTCACGAAGAAACAGATGATGCTCAAATTGAGAAAAAAATGAACCCGATTATCCCAAGAGTTTCTGGGTATATCAGCAAAGTATATGTGAAAGATAATGATTATGTAAAAAAAGGAGATACTTTATTTACTATCGACAAGAGAGATTATCAGTTAAAAATTGATGAAGCTAATGCTGCTTTATTAGGTGCTGAAGGTCAATATGAAGCTGCAAAAGCTGATATCGGAAGTGCATACGCAAGTATTTCAGTTTCTGATGCTCAAATGAGATCTGCAGGTGGTTCTATCGAAAGTGCAAAAATTAGATTGAGACAACTTACAAACGATTACAACCGCTACAATAACTTGTACAAAACTCATACTATTACAAAACAACAATATGAGCAGGCTTTAACTGCAAAAGAAGAGGCTGAAAACCAAGTACGTGTTTTAGAACAACAACAAAGAGCAAGTTCTTACCAAAAATCTGTTATTCAGTCAAAATCTAAAGTTTCTGACAAACAAACAGAAGTTGCGGCAGCAAACATTAAAAAAGCTAAAACAATGTTAGATGTTGCTCACTTAAATCTTTCTTATACAGTGGTAACTGCAGCTATTGATGGTCAAGTTTCTAAAGTTGATATCCAGCCAGGACAATTGGTTCAGCCAGGACAATCTTTATTCTACATTATCAATAATAATGAAGCTTGGGTTGTAGCTAATTTTAAAGAAACACAATTAAACAAAATGGTTGTGGGACAAAAAGTAAGCTTAAAAGTTGATGCGTATCCAAATTATGAGTTTAAAGGAACTGTAACTTCATTCTCTCCTGCTACAGGATCTCGTTTTTCATTGTTACCTCCTGATAATGCAACAGGAAACTTCGTAAAAACAATTCAAAGATTACCAGTAAAAATTAGTTTAGACCAATCAAACGATCCTGAGAAAGTAAAACTTTTAAGACCAGGAATGAATGTTGATGTAGACGTACATTTAAAATAAATAAATGGCAACAGCAATACAAGCAGACGACGATTTAGTAGAATACGGCTTCAGACGTGTTGTAATTACAATTACAGCTGTACTTTGTGCATTGCTGGAAATTGTTGATACCACGATCGTAAACGTAGCTCTAACAGACATGCGCGGAAGTCTTGGTGCTACCTTGACCGATGTGGCGTGGGTAATTACAGCATACGCAATTGCGAATGTTATTGTAATTCCGATGACGAGCTGGCTATCACAGCAATTTGGAAGACGTAATTATTTTGTGGCTTCCATCATAATATTTACGGTCTGTTCTTTTTTGTGTGGTAATGCCACAAATATTTGGGAACTTGTAGCCTTTCGATTCGTACAAGGTATGGGTGGTGGAGCGCTTCTGGTAACAGCCCAAACAATTATTACAGAAAGTTACCCAGTTGCAAAACGTGGAATGGCGCAGGCAATTTACGGAATGGGTGTAATTGTTGGTCCAACTTTAGGTCCGCCTTTAGGAGGATATTTAGTAGATAATTATTCTTGGCCGTACATTTTCTACATCAATATTCCATTAGGGATTATTGCTACAATTTTGGCTTTAACTTTTGTTAGAAGTCCAAAATATGGAGAAAAATTAAAAGCAAATCAGGTTGACTGGTGGGGAATTGTTTTGTTGAGCACCTTTATTGGTTCTTTACAATTCGTACTAGAACACGGTCAGCAGGACGATTGGTTTAACGACTCACTTATTGTAACTCTAAGTGTCATAACTGTTTTAGGATTAGTTCTTTTTATTTGGAGAGAGCTGACCTACAAATATCCAATTGTAAACTTGAGTGTTTTAAAAGATGGAAATTTACGAATCGGAACTATTATGTGTTTCATACTTGGTTTCGGTTTATATGGCTCGACATTAATTATCCCAATTTATACACAATCCATTTTAGGGTGGACCGCAACTGATGCTGGATTATTATTAATTCCAGGATCTATCACAACGGCGATTATGATGCCATTTGTTGGAAATATGATTCAGAAAGGTGTTCCTCAAGGATATATGGTTGGAGTAGGATTTTTAGTTTTCTTCTTCTTTACCTTTATGATGTACAGCCGTATGACACCTGATACAGGAGTTGAACATATGTACTGGCCTTTAATTTTAAGAGGAATTGGTCTTGGATTACTTTTCGTGCCTATTACCACACTTTCGCTTTCTACATTAAAAGGAAAACAAATTGGTGAAGGTGCAGCTTTTACAGGAATGATGCGTCAGTTAGGAGGATCATTTGGTATTGCGATTATTACCACTTTCATCACACGTTTCAGCCAGTCACATCGAGTAGATTTAATAAACAATCTTGATCCTGCCAAATTTGAAGTGCAGCAACGAATTGCAGGAATGCAGCACGCCTTTATGTCAAAAGGATATAGTGCAGATGTTGCTTTGAAAAAAGCATATCAGGCAATAGAAGGTTCAGTCATGAAACAAAGTACAGTAATGGCTTACATGGATATTTTCATGTACTTAGGAATTATGTTTTTATGTTGTATACCGATTATTCTCTTTATCAAAAAAGGGAAGAATAAAATTAATCCCGCAGATGCGATGCATTAATGTTAATAATTATTTATAATACGAAAAAGCCGAGTTCACTTTCCTGTAACTCGGCTTTTTATTTTACTATTATTTCTTTTCTAAGAGGATAATTTTATTGAATTTTTTAAATAATTCTGTAAAAAACTAAGAACCTCAGCTACTTAGAATCTTAGCATCTTAAAAATTATCTTGTGAAAACCAAATGATTTCCTTTTGAAAGATTGGCATCAAACTGATATCCATCATAATTAAATCCTTTTAAATCATCTACCGTTTCAGCATTGGTATCGATGATATAACGAACCATCATACCTCTCGCCTTTTTGGCAAAAAAACTGATCATTTTTAATTTTCCGTCCTTATAATCTTTAAAGTCTGGAGTAATGACAGGAACTTTTAAAGCTTTCACATCAACAGCAGAAAAATATTCGTTACTGGCTAAATTCACGAATAATTCGCCTTTTTTCAATTCTTTATTTAGCGCTTTTGTAACTGTTGGTTTCCAAAATTCGTGAAGGTTTTTATATTCACCAACTGGCATTTTGGTTCCCATTTCTAAACGATATGCCTGCATTAAATCAAGCGGTTTCAAAAGACCATAAAGACCAGATAAAATTCTTAATTTATCTTGAAGCGCTTCTAATTTCTCTAACGGAATAGTATATGCGTCTAAGCCTGTATAAACATCACCATCAAAAGTATAAACTGCTGGACGTGCATTCTGAGGCGTAAAAGGAGTTTTCCAATCTTGATTTCTTTTCCAGTTTAAATCTGCCAATTTATCTGAGATTGACATTAATTCAGATAATTCAGATGGCTTTTTTTGTTTAACCACTTTATGAACTACTCTTGCTTCTTTTAAAAATGAAGGCTCTGTATGTTTTGTAGTTGGTAATTCTTTTTCGAAATTTAAAGACTTTGCTGGCGATATAACTATTTTCATTTGTGCTTTTTTCTATGACTCAAAAATACAAATTGCATTTTTAAAAACAGATTATCCTAATTGATTTGTTTTATTGCTCTATAGTTTTTTCTTCCGCCACAAATTACACAAATTACCACGAATTTTTCTTTCATGCAGGTTTAGAAGATTTTTTGCCATAGATTAAAAAATTCATACAGATTTTTAATCCTTTGAATCCTGTAATCTGCGGCTATTCTCTTTTCGTCTCGAATTACACAAATTACCACTAATTTCTATTTTACTCTGATTGTTTCCATTTTTTACCACAGATTAAAAAGATTTACACAGATTTTTTAATCCTTTTAATCCTGTAATCTGTGGCAGAAAAAAATAAATTCGTGGTAATTTGTGTAATTCGTGGCAAACCTTTTTCTCAATTCATAAAAATCGATATTAAAAACTATTAATTTCTTCAAAAAAGTGAGCTGTAGATTATAATAGGCATTTTCTATGTTGTAAATTTGCATGCATTTTTATTCTATTTTAATAGAAACTATTTCTATTAAAATATAAAATGCATTTTACTCAAAAATCACTGAATTCGTGGCTACACAAACAAATTATAAAACTGCTTTACAAAACAAAATTTTCGATATTATTTCGAAAGCATCAAAAGAACTTAATGTTGACAGTTACGTTATTGGCGGATTTGTTCGCGATTTACTTTTAAACCGAGGTTCTAAAAAGGATATTGATGTTGTAGCAGTTGGAAGCGGTATTGAACTGGCTTTGAAAGTGTCTGAACTACTTCCTAAAAAACCAAAGGTTCAGGTTTTTAAAACTTACGGAACAGCAATGCTGCGTTTTGAAGATACGGATATCGAATTTGTTGGAGCCCGAAAAGAATCTTATAATTTTGACAGCCGAAATCCGATTGTAGAAAACGGAACACTTCAAGACGATCAAAACCGTCGTGATTTTACCATTAATGCTTTGGCTTTATCTTTAAACGAAAATAATTTTGGTGATCTTTTAGATCCGTTTAATGGTTTGTCCGACTTAGAAAATAAAACAATAAAAACGCCATTGGATCCAGATATTACCTATTCTGATGATCCTTTGCGAATGCTGCGCGCGATTCGTTTTGCCACACAATTGAATTTTGAGATTGAAGAAAACTCGCTAAATGCTATCACCAAAAATGCTGAACGCATTAAAATAATTTCTGGGGAAAGAATAGTAGACGAATTAAATAAAATTCTTTCTACAGATAAACCTTCAGTCGGATTTTTACTTTTATACAAAACTGGACTTTTGGATATTATTTTACCTGAATTAACAGCGTTGAATCAGGTAGAGGAAATTGAAGGTCATACGCATAAAAACAACTTTTACCACACGCTTGAAGTTGTCGATAATATTTGCCCAAATACAGATGATGTTTGGTTACGCTGGTCGGCTTTATTGCATGATATTGGAAAAGCGCCAACAAAACGTTTCACTAAAAAACAAGGATGGACTTTTCATGGACATGAATTTCTAGGCGGAAAAATGGCTAAGAAAATATTCGAACGTTTACACATGCCTTTGAACCACAAAATGAAATTTGTGCAGAAAATGGTTATTATGAGTTCGCGTCCGATTGTTTTGGCGCAGGATATTGTGACCGATAGCGCAGTTCGTCGTTTGGTGTTTGATGCTGGTGAAGATGTCGAAAATTTAATGACTTTGTGTGAGGCAGATATTACAACCAAAAATCCATCGAAATTCAAAAAATATCACAAGAACTTTGAAATCGTCCGTAAGAAAATTGTTGAAGTTGAAGAACGCGATCATGTTCGTAATTTCCAGCCGCCAATTTCTGGCGAAGAAATTATGGAAATATTTGATTTAAAACCTTCAAGAGAAATCGGAATTTTAAAAGAAGCAGTGAAAGAAGCCATTTTAGAAGGAGATATTCCAAATGAATATCAGGCAGCTTATGATTTTGTAATTAAAAGGGCAGCTAAATTGGGCTTAAAAAAAGTAGAGAAATAAGTACTATTTATAAAATGAAAAAAGAGAATAAATCAGTAATCATTTGGTTACTATCGGGCTGTGTTTTATTGTTTTTAATGGTTGTCGTGGGCGGAATCACACGTTTGACCAATTCAGGTTTATCAATGACTGACTGGCATTTGGTAACGGATACTTTCCCGCCATTGTCAGAAGCAAAATGGAATGAAGCTTTTGAACAATACAAGAAATTTCCTGAGTATCAAAAAATCAATATTCATAACGATTTTCAATTAGCAGATTATAAATTCATTTATTTCTGGGAGTGGTTTCACCGTTTCATCGGTCGTATTATTGGATTGGTTTTCTTTGTCCCATTTGTTTATTTCTTAATTAGAAAAAAACTGGATCGCGCAACCATCAAAAAATGTGTCATTCTTTTGGCGATGGGAGGTTTCCAAGGATTTTTAGGATGGTTTATGGTGAGAAGCGGTTTGATTGATAATCCAGATGTGAGTCATTTTAGACTTTCATTACACTTAACTTTTGCTTTCATCACTTTTGCTTATACACTTTGGGTCGCTTTAGATTTAATCTATCCTGAAAAAAACAGCAGAATCAATATTCCGTTACGAAACATTGGGCGATTTGCTTTAGTGGCTTTACTAATCCAAATTATTTATGGCGGATTTGTTGCTGGATTAAATGCTGGATTAATTCACAATCACTGGCCCTTAATGAGCGACGGGCAATTTATTCATGATTCGGTTTACATCGAACAGCCAACATTAATTAAAAATCTTATTGAAGGAAAAAGCGGTGTTCAGTTTGTGCATAGAACTTTTGCTTATGTTGTTGTAGCTTTTATTTTGTTCTTATATTACAGAAGTACAAAAATTTCGCTGACAAACACACAATCTAACGGAATCAAAACTCTTGTAGTTTTTGTTTTCATCCAATTTTTACTTGGAGTTTTCACATTATTATACAGCGTTCCATTGGCTTTAGGATTAATTCACCAGATTATGGCATTTTTCCTTTTAAGCGCTATGACTTTTACGCTGCACCGACTGAGCAAATAACTCATTTTATGTAAACTAAAAAGAGCCGAATTGAACTGCCCCCAAAAAGTTAGACACTATTTGGGGGCATTTTTATGGAATAGATTTAATTCGAATGAATTATAATCTGTTGAAATCTATTTTAAAGTAAAAGTTTTATGCCAGCCAAGATTTAAAATCCTGCACTTTTTCTCGGCTTACAATAACCTCATCTTCTCTGTAAGTTGGTAAAATAACTTTTAGACGAGAATTGGTATACACCTGAATTTCTTTAATAGCTTTTAACGGCACAATAAATTTTCTGCTTACGCGAAAGAAATCTTTCTTGTCTAATTCCTGCTCCAGGATTTCTAAAGTCGAATCGATTAAATAATCACGATTTTCGTAAGTATGAATGTATGTTCCTTTATTTTCACTAAAAAAGCATTCTATTTCTTCTGTAGTAATGACTTTTAAATGCTGTCCAATTTTAACTGTAAACCTCTTTTTGTACGTTTTCTCAAAAGGATTGGAAAGCATTTGGCGAATCTGCTCAAAATCTAATTGCAGATTTGAACTTTCTGCTGCTTTTGGCATACGGGTTTTAAACTTCGAAACGGCCACTTCAAGATCATCTTCATCAATTGGTTTTAAAAGATAATCAATGCTGTTTAATTTAAAAGCCTTTAAAGCATATTCATCATATGCAGTAGTAAAAATAATAGCACTTTTGATGTCAATTTTTTCAAAAATTTCAAAAGACAAACCATCTGATAATTGGATATCCAGAAAAATTAAATCTGGATGAGGGTTATTTTCAAACCATTCAACTGATTCTTCAACCGAATGAAGCATCGTCTCTACTTTTACATCTAACTTTTCAAGCTTTCTTTGCAGTAATCTTGCAGCTGGTTTTTCGTCTTCTATAATTAATGTGATCATTTACTATAATGTAAAATTTGAAAAAAATTAATTCAAAGTTACTCCCATTTTTTTTTATTCGCAGCGTCTTCTTCCATGTATTTTCGAATTTTCTTTTCCTCCCAGTTATCACTAAAAAAATAATCGCCGCTAAAAACAAGGAAAGCGTGAATTAAAAGTGCTATTCCCCATGAAAATGCTGTTGAGTAAGTATGCCACTCAAATAGACCACTTTGTCTAAATTCGCTGCCTATAAAATTTTTATTCAAACTTAAAAATATAATAATTACATTAACAATAATGTAAACTTTTAAATGTGAGTAAAAGCCTTTAATTTTCTTTACTTTCCTATACGCCTTATTATAACGTTCATCAGTGTTAAAATCCTGCCCGTATTCTTCGTACATATGTCTTCTTAATCGTCCCATTTTTTTATCTTTTAATATTATTTCCACTTATTTTTGTTCTGTTTTTCCTTCTCCATAAATTCTTTGATTTTTCTTTCTTCCCATTCTTTTCCTAAAGTTGGGAAAACTTCAAAAACTTTCAATCCGTGAAAAACGACCCCTACTCCCCACCATAATAAAGGCCAGAAAAACCATAAATATTGGGGTGATGTATATAAATTGATGAAAATCAGAATCGCATTTACCAATACATAGGCAACAAGATTTCCATAAAATCCTTTGATATTTTCAACTTTTTTTCTTGCTTGAATGTATCTTTCTTCTTCGTTATAATTCATTTCCATGACTACTCCCATTTTTGTTTTTTATTTCTTCTCTCTAAAATACTTTTTACTTTACGTGCTTCCCAATCTTCATCAAAAATCTTAAAAGAAGCAAATACATCTATTGCTGAGCCAATGACTACCGCAGCCCACAAAATCATAATTACACCATTTAACAAATTAATCGGGAATACATTTAGCGGCAGTTCGGTGTATTCTTTTAAAAGGTAAAGTATTAGAATGATGGTGTAAATAAATAACTGTTTGTAAAAGGATTTAAGTTTAATAACTTTCCGACTTGCTAATTTCTGTAATTCAGATTGTTCTTTATCAAAATCAAATTTTGTTTCCATATTACTCCCAAGTTTTTCTAATTTTTTCTTTCTCTAGAATTTCTCTAATTTTTCTTTCTTCCCATTTTTTATTGAAAAAAGGCGGCAGGCTGAAAACTTTTAATCCGTGCATAATAAGAGCCATTCCCCATCCCATCAAGCACCATAAAAACCACAAATATCCTGGAGAAGTCATCAGATTTACCACAATCACAATTGGATTAGTTAGAAGATAAACTGTCAAATGCTCGTAAAACTCTTTTATTTCTTTTACTCTTTTCTGAGCATCATAATAACGTTCTGCTTCTGTAAAATCTTTTTCCATGATTATTTCCAGGTTTTTTGTTTGTTTTCTCTTTCTAGAATCTCTCTAATTTTTCTTTCCTCCCAATCTGAACTATAACCAAATACCTTAAAAGCGTGCATCGTAATTCCAAATCCCCAGCCTAAAGCAGAAAACCAAAACCATTGAAATCCAGGTGAAAATCTAAGATTGATAAAAACTAAAAGCGGAATCACACAACAGTATGAAATTATATTTGCATAAAATCCCTTTAATTCCTCAACTCTTTTTTTGGCTCTATAATAAGCTTTCGCTTCATCATTATAATCTGCATTTGTTTCCATAACACTAACTTGTTTTGTTAAAATTGGAATTTTAACCGTAAAATTTTTCTCGTCCTGCTCCACCTTCACTTTCCTATCGGTTATAATTCCGTAACGGTTTACGATATTCTGCAGTCCAACACCTTGTCTGTCCTGCAGCACTTCTTTCTTCTGAAGATCATTTTGAATAGCCAAATAATCTTTATCAATAAATATTCGAATATGAAGTGGTTTCTGTTCGCTTACCACATTATGCTTAACTGTATTTTCAAGCAAAAGCTGTAAGGAAAGCGGCACCACTTTAGCATCTGGATTTATGTCTTCTGTTGGCAATTCGTAAAACAAGCTGTTTTCGAAACGCATTTTCAACAAATTCATATAGGTTTTCGCAAATGATAATTCGTCTTCAACCGAAACCAATTCTTTATCTTTTTGTTCTAAAACATATCTGTAAATTTTAGATAAAGAAGTCGTAAACCGCTGTGCATTATCTGGATTTTCTTCGATCAATGAACTTAAAACATTCAAGCTGTTAAAAAGAAAATGCGGATCAATTTGATTTTTTAAGCTTTCGAATTTAGCATTTGCTGTTCCTGCAATGATTTTCTGTTGTGTTATTTCAAATTTTGAAGCCCTTTTCCATTTTACCATAAAACTTCTAGCCTGCATAAAAGTCGAAACTCCTAATGATAAAATGATGTAGAAAAGATGCACCCATAACATTCTTGCTCCAAAAAACACATCTAAAGTTACATGTTGCACGACAACGAAAATAAAATAGTTTATTCCTAAAACAACTGGAACCGTATATAAAACGGTTATTAAGATTCCGTAATAAACTCTCAGATTGGTTTGTTCCAGCCAATCCCATTTTTTATCTAGAAAAACATTGATAAATCCGTTACCGAAACCCAATCCAAAAGAATAAAGACAGCTTATAAAAAAGGTTAAAAGAACGTTTCTAATATTTAGATCATCTCCTAAACAAGCTGAAAATATTATCGCAAATACCATTGCAATCTTGAAACATGCTATAGTTCCACCTTTTAAATCAGAAAAAACAGTTCCATCATCTTTCATATAATCAGCTTAGTTTAATATTTTTATTATTTACAAGTTTTTTGAACTTCAAGAGCTCTTTCTAACCCCCATTTTGGAGAAAAAGGAGTTTCTGGTTTAAAAGTACCAAAAAGTTCAATAGCTTTATCAACTTGTACACATAAAGGTTTTGTGTCAACTCCTGTCCATTTTGCGCCTCCTAATTGATAGTCAGCTTCTCCAAAAACTGCTCTTGGATTGTTTGGGTTAAGTGCTTTAGCTTTCGCGTAAGCTTCCATAACTTTTCCAGAATATTTCATTCCGTTTGTCATTGGGTCTGCTACAACATATCCTGTATAAATTAGCGCTTGCAATACATATAATTCTGAGTTACTTTGATCTTTTATCAATTCAATATCTAATGCATCCTGAGCTTTGGTTAATAACAAATCGATTTTTGTTTTATCTTTTTCTGTAAAAACAGATAATGTGTTTACCAAACCTACATAGTAATTAGGAAGCCAGCTTGTTTTTTCAGCCGCTGCGATTCTTTCAAACATTGCAGAAGCATCTGCATTTTTGCCTTCTTTCCAAAGCCCGAAAGCTTTAGTCATTCCTTGTTCAAATTGTGTTTGTGCAGATAATAAACTGCAGATAAATAATGTAATAACGGTGATAATTTTGGTCATGATTTCTTTTTTTTAAAGTTTATAAGTTATTATGATTCTGGTATTCTAAGTTTTTTTTATTGATGATTAAAACTCTTTTTTTTAAGGTTCAAAGATTTAGGGCTGCAAAGGGACAAAGGTTTGGTTTTTTATATTGTTACTATTTTTAAAACTTTGAACCTTTGTCACTTTGCTTCTTTGTTCCTTTCTAATTTATACTTCAAAAGTATTACGGATTTTACTCTTTTAAAATTAAATGATACTGAGTTGTTGATTTTTGATGATGAATTGTTTTTTTTGAGATTCTGAGGTTCTAAGTGACTAAGACTCTAAGTTTTTCTTAGCAACTTAGAATCTCAGAACCTTAGCATCTTTTAAAGATTCTTCAACTGATTCTCATTTTTATTCTGGCTGATTGTCCAGAAGAAACCAACGAAGAAAAATCTATCTGCGGTTGGTGTTACAGCTTGTCTTTGATAAACTCCGCTTGGATCTGCTGTTTTGGCATAATCATATCCAAAAACATTTTGTGTTCCTAAAATATTCGAAACAGAGAAGTAAAGAATTTTTTGTGTGGTTAATAAATAGGCCCAGTTGAAACTTAAACTATTGTAAGATTTTGTTTTTCCGCTCATAAATTGCGTTTGGTTCGGATCATTGTAAGGACGTCCTGAGCTGTAGCTATTTGTAAAACCTACTTGCGATTTCCAGTCTGTAATAAAATATTTGGTTACAACAGACAAACTATGATTAGCAATAAAACTTGGAGTAGCCATGTTTGGAAAGTTTTTATATTGTCTTTCTGAATCGATGTATGAATATGAAATCCAATATTCTAAGTTTTTGTACAAATTGCTGTCTCTCCAAAGTACATCCAATCCTTTTGCATAACCCGATCCGTTATTATTGAAAACCGAATTGTACTGAATATCTCTTGTATCGTATTGAACTAAATTGCTGTAATCTTTATAATATAATTCTGTTCTAAGCAGTTGTCCAGGTTTTGTAAACGTATAATTTAAGATATAATGTCTGGCTTTTTCACTCTCAAACTGATGGTATTTTGAATATTTAATATAATCTACAACAGGCGTTTGAGAAAAATCTCCGTAAGCAAACGAGAACTGGCTGCTTTTTGAAACTTTATAACCTAATGAAGCTCTCGGAGCAAAATTATTTTCGTTTAACAAACTGTTATTTGAGTATCTCAAACCAACTTTTAAAGCTAGATTTTTAGAGATCGAAAGATCTCCTTCTGTGTAAGCTGCAAAAATATTAGAATCGTAGCCATTTGAACCGTTAATAGAAACATTATCATCGAAATTTTCGTTGTATTTGGTAATGAAATAATCTGTACCAAAAGACAATCTAAAATGGTTGGAAACCTTTTTGGCAAGTTTCAATTTCAATTGTGCTGCATTTTCGTTGCTGTCAACATCTGTGATATTATATTTCAATTTATTTTTACTGTAACCGTAACTAATTCCTGAAGTTAACTGCCATCCTGTTCCAAAACTTCCTTTGTATGAAGAATTCAAATAAAAGTTATTATTGTTCATATCGGTTCTGATCGGATTTTCGAAATTGATATTTTTCTGATTCAAATCGAATTTCTCTGAGTCGAAAGAAGCGTACAATTTAAAGATTCCATTTGTGAATTTATATCTATAAACCGTCTCACCTCCAAGAGATTGATAGGGATTATTCCAATCTACATTTTGTGGAATTACTGCTTGATAAGGCGCCAAATTTATATAAGCCATATTGACACTTAAAGAACTTTTTTCCCATTTTTGAGTATTTCCTACACTCAAACCCACTGTCATTAAACCGATATCTGTTTTTTCGTGATCTTCTTCGTCTTGCGTGTTTAAAAGTAAAACACTAGATAGAGCTTCGCCATATTCGGCAGAATAACCTCCAGTAGAAAATGCAATTCCACTGAACAAGAAAGGAGAAAATCTGCTTCGAGTTGGTAAGTTATTGGTTGTCGCTCCGTAAGGCTGCGCAACTCTAATTCCGTCAATAAAAGTCTGTGTTTCATTGGCTTCACCTCCACGAACAAACAAACGTCCGTCTTCGCCAACAGTTTGTGTGCCAGGTAAAGTTTGTAAAGCTGCCACGATATTTCCTGCAGAACCCGCAGTTGTTACAATATCTAATGGTTTTAAAACAGAAACCCTTGCTTTGTCTCCAGACTCTAAGGTTCCAGCTGTGATTACAACGGCATCAAGAGCATTAACGTTTTCTCTTAATTTTACCGTTTGATTTTTATAATTAGTAACATCAATTTCGGTTTTAAAAGTTTCGAAAAGTAAAAAACTAACTACTATAAATTGATTTCCTTCAGCAGTTGTTTCAAAAGAAAAATCTCCGGTTTCAGAGCTTGTTGCTCCGTCATAAGTGCCGTCAATATAAATATTAGCACCGGCAACTGGTTTTCCTTTTTGATCTACAACTTTTCCAGAAATAGTATTTTGTGCAAAAATTAAAGCTGTAAAAAATAAAAAGCTAATGGTAAAAAATAATTTGGTTTTCATATCATCTTTGGTTTTGATGAAGCAAATGTATTTTAACATTTTCTGTTAAAAAATATATAATAACCCAATTGTAGAATTTCGAGGATGAGTTGTAAATTACTAATTTGTATCTTAGCTATGAAATCCAAAATCATCATTTTATGTCAGAAAGTAAACGAATTTCAAATCTATATCAATCCATTTATAATGGTAATCCTTGGCTGGAAGTAAATCTTGCCGATACTTTACAAAATGTAACAGCAGAGCAGGCTTACAAAAAAGCAAATCCAAATCTTAACACGATTTGGGAAATTGTAAATCATTTGATACAATGGAGAAGAAACATTTTAGAACGCATGCAGGGAGAAGTAATTATAACTCCTGACCATAATTATTTTGTACCTGTTCTAGACCCTTCAGAAGCTGCTTGGGAACAATCGCTTCAAACATTGGCAAAATCTCAAGAATCATGGAATACTTTTTTCGAAGATTTTAATGACGAAGATTTGGCTAAAATTTACGTAAATAATGGCCATACCTATTACGAACACATTCACGGAATTATTCAGCATGATGTGTATCATTTAGGTCAGATCGTTATTTTGAAGAAATTGGTTTAATTTAATTCATAAAGAATTAACGAAAAATAAAAAACGAAATCTAAAATATGTTCATATGAAAAAATCAACACTATTATTATTTTTTTTATTTATGAATGTAATCGGTTTTTCGCAGGAAACTGAAGCCAAATACGATGAAAATCTTGCAAAATCTCTTCATGCCGACGAATACGGAATGAAGAAATATGTTTTTTGTCTTTTAAAATCTGGAACCAATACAACAGCTTCAAAAGAAGAAACCAAAAAACTTTTTGAGGGACATATGGCCAACATCAATAAATTAGCAAAAGAAGGAAAACTGGTTGTTGCTGGCCCTTTTATGAAAAACGACAGAAATTATAGGGGCATTTATATTTTTAATGTAGAAACTATAGAAGAAGCAAAGGCACTTGTTGCAACAGATCCTGCCATAAAAGCCAATTTACTCGAAGCTGAATTAACACCTTGGTATGCCACTGCCGCCTTATTGGAAACTTTAAAAATACATGAAAAAATCGCCAAGACGAAAATGTAATAAATGAAAACAGAAAAAGAAAAAATGATCTCTGGCGAATACTATAATGCGTTTGATCAAGAACTTGTCAAAGGACGTAGAACAGCCAAAAATCTTTTGCATACTCTTAATGTAAAAGAATATAGAGTAACCAAAAAAGCAAAAGAAATTCTAAAAGAACTTATTCCAAATACTGGAGATGGTTTTTACATAGAGCCTCCCTTTCACTGTGATTACGGTTATAATATTTTTTGTGGTGACAATGTTTATTTTAACGTAAATTGCGTGGTTCTGGATTGTGCTCCAGTAAATATCGGATCAAATGTATTTATTGCACCAAATGTTCAAATCTACACAGCTTCACATCCGCTTGACGCTGAATTAAGAAAAACGCTTGAAAATGCTTACCCAGTTACCATTGGAGACGATTGCTGGATTGGCGGAAATTCAGTTATTTGTCCAGGTGTTACAATTGGAAAAGGCTGTGTTATTGGCGCCGGATCGGTTGTGACAAAAGATATTCCAGACAATTCATTAGCGGTTGGAAACCCAGCAAAAGTAATTAGAAAATTAAATCAAGAACCTGAATCAAAAAAATAATGCTTACCCTTAATAAAGTTCATCATATTGCCATTTTGTGCTCAGATTACGAAAAATCTAAATACTTCTACACCCAGATTTTAGGGTTAACAATTATTAGAGAAATTTATCGCGAAAAACGTCAATCTTATAAATTAGATTTGGCTTTAAATGGTTCTTATGTAGTTGAATTGTTTTCATTCCCGAATCCGCCGCAAAGACCTTCAAGACCTGAAGCTGTTGGTTTAAGACATTTGGCTTTTGAAGTAATTAATTTAGAAGAAACTATTGCCTTTTTAACTTCAAAAAATATAGAATCAGAACCAATCAGAATCGATGAAACCACCGATAAACGTTTTACTTTTATTGCAGATCCTGATTTATTGCCGATCGAGTTTTATGAGAGATAGATAATGAGAGGTGCAAAGGCTCAAAGTTGCAAAGCTTCAGAGGTTTTTCATTTAACGAATACACCTACATAAATGCGAGAACTTTGCAAATAAAGCAAACAAAAACTTTGCGCCTTGGCGACTTTGTGGCAACACGTTTAACCTGAACGAATTTTCTTGTTTATATCGGTTTTAACACACTAAATTGATTATTTCTTATAAAAAACCAATTTTGATGCTTAATTTTGTGATCCGCATAAAAAAAATGCGATTTCAAATTTACTTCTGATGAACAAAACGGCGCAAATCAAAAAAAATCATCAATTTATAAAATTCCGAAAATTAGTTATTGTTTCTATTTTAATTGGCTTCCTTTCTGCCTTTCTTGGAATTTCTCTAAAAAAAATAACCGAATATTACGAAGAAATCTTCTTTCACCAAGTATCGGTTCATCCACTGTTTTACATTTTATTTCCAGTTTTCGGATTATCTGTAATTTATTTTCTGAGACGATATCTTTTTAAGAAAAAAGAAAATAAAGGAATCAAAGAGGTTTTTGAAAGCACAAAAACCGCAAAAAATCTTCCTTCATATAAAATTCCATCTCATTTTATAAACGGATTATTAACTGTAATTTTTGGAGGTTCAACAGGAATCGAAGTTTCTACAGTTGTAGCCACAGCAACAATTGGTTCTGTTGCACACGAAAAAGAAAATGTTTTCCGTCAATACAAAACAGAGTTAATCTGCGCCGGAGTTGCTGCTGGTGTAACGGCACTTTTCAGCAGTCCGATTGCGGGAATATTGTTTGCTTTTGAAGTTATTTCCAGAAAAGTAACACGTGCATTTATAATTTCAAATGTAATTGCTGTTTCAATTGCTTTTGGCTTACTTAATATTTTAAAAGAAGAACCTCTATTTGCTGTATCTATTACAACTTGGCATTTAAAAGCGATTCCGTATTTTATTCTTTTAGGAATTTTAGCTGGAATGAATTCTGTTTATTTGACTAAATGCGTTTTATTTTTCAAATCTCAATTCGGAAAAATAAATACCCATTATTATAAAATTATTATCGGATCTGCTGTTTTGAGTATCTCACTTTTTATTTTCCCTCAATTATACGGAGAAGGATATCATGCTATAAAAGGGATTTTTAGCACCAGCCAGCTTCCTTTAACCATAACGTTGGCACTGACATTTATAGGAATCTTGGTTTTAAAACCAATTGTTACTTCAGTAACTCTTGCCTCTGGAGGTGACGGCGGCGTATTTGCTCCAAGTTTATTTATTGGTGCATTTTTAGGATTGTTATTAGCATCAATATTAAACAGTCTTTTTCATGTAAATGTAATTCCAGTAAATTTCATGATCATCGGAATGGCAGCTGTTTTAAGCGCCAGTATTCATGCTCCGTTTACAGCAATATTTTTAGTCTGCGGATTAACAAACGATTATACTCTCTTTTTACCAATTCTTATAGTTTGCTTAATTTCAAAATACACTGCGAAAACAATATATCCATACACTGTATATAGTTACGCGCCAAGCTTGACTAAATAAATAATTTAGCCACAGATTTCACAGATTAAAACGATTAAAAAATCTTTATGTATCGTTGAAATCTATTGCAAAAAATATCAAAGTTTTACAATAAATACCACATAAATGCCCACTCAAAAAATTAGAAGAAGCTACAGAAAAACACGTTACATTCTTTATAAAGAAACTTTAATTGATTATAAAGAACATTTTTGGTCCTTTTTAGGTTCATTTGTTGGTATCGGAATTCTAGCTTATCTTGAATCTTCTCATTTTTCGGGGAGTGATGTTGTGTATTTAATTGGTTCTTTTGGTGCCTCGAGTGTTTTGATTTACGGAATTATTCAAAGTCCGTTTTCGCAGCCGAGAAATTTAGTTGGCGGTCATGTTATTTCGGCTTTTATAGGTGTCACTATAAATAAGCTTGTACCCGATATTGTTTGGATCTCTGCTCCTCTGGCAGTTTCACTCTCTATTATTTTCATGCAGATTACAAAAACCCTTCATCCGCCGGGAGGTGCTACTGCTTTGATTGCAGTTACAGGTTCAACACAAATAAAAGCTTTAGGATATATGTATGTGATTTCGCCAGTTTTAGTTGGTGTGCTTATTTTACTTTTAACGGCTTTAGTTTTTAATAATCTGACTTCCAGCAGAAGTTATCCTAGTCATAGTACTTATCATAAACATTATCATAAAATTAGAAAAAGATTGACTGGAAGGTAATTCTCATTCCTATTCCTACAAGGTTTTGAAAACCTTGCAGGAGCGCCAACTAAATAAACTACCGTAAATCAAAACATTAAAATCTTTTCAACAAATCTCAATTCACAATTCGTATTTCGTTTTTTATATTTTACCTTTGACCTCTCAATAAAAACAAATGTTATGGTTTATAAATTTAGAGTAATTCTAGACGCCGAAGAAGATATTTTTAGAGACATTGCAATTCTTGAAGATGATACTCTTGAGGATTTACATAATGCAATCTTCAACGCTTTTGGCTTTGACGGATCAGAAGTCGCTTCATTTTATACTTGTGATGAAACTTGGAATCAAGAAGATGAAATTCCGCTTTTTGATACTGGAGATGTTCCTGGCGAAATAAGAACCATGAATGATTATCCTTTGTCTAGTATCTTAGATCGCGAAAACACTAAAATTATCTACGTTTACGATTTCATCAGTATGTGGACTTTCTTAGTTGAATTAGCTGCTATCGAAGAGGAAGCCGTTAGAGCTGTTTATCCTGAAACTTTGTTCTCTCACGGTGAAATGCCAGACGAGGCTGTCGAAAAAAACTTTGAAGCTGATATGCACGACGATATCTACGGAGAATTTGAAGACGACCTAGACGAAGACGATCTTGATATGTTCGAAGGCGACGACAGCTTCGAAGATTATGGATTTGAGGAGAATTGGAATTAATTTTTGAGGTTCTAAGGTTCTGAGAGGCTAAGGTTCTAAGTTTTTATTTTGAAAGTTTTTTCTTATTTTTAATTCTTCGAATTAAAAATATTTAATATGAGTAATTTTAGAAGTCTGCTTATATGGCAGAAATCAATGGCCTTGATAACCAAAATTTATTTTTCAACAAACAATTTTCCAAAAGAAGAAATTTTCGGATTAACTTCACAAATTAGACGCTGTTCAATTTCTATCCCAAGCAATATTGCAGAAGGATTTGGAAGAGAAAGCGATAAAGATCTTTTACGTTTTTTAAACATTTCAGTCGGATCATTATTCGAAATGCAGACGCAGTTAGAAATTGCAAAAAATATATCTTATCTAAAAGAACAAGATTTTAACAACTTATATGAGGACAGCCGCGAAGTAGAAAGAATGTTAGTTTCTTTTATTAAAAAAATAAAAGACAGAAACTAAACCTTAGTACCTTAGCATCTTAGAACCTCAGCACCTAAACAAAAAAAATGATCAACCTATTCAACACCCACATCGAGACGCTTTCTATACACCGTGTAGGAAACAAAAGCCGTAACGAAGCGATTTTTTTATCAGAGCAGCCATTTAATTTAAATGATGAAATTGTGCCTCTTATAAAAGAATTCTTTTTTAAGCCTTTTAGAGAAAAAGAAGAAAACTACTATCAGTTTGCACACGAAGTGGACTTGGACTACAACGATATGTTTAAATATGCAACTGAGATTTTTGCTAATCCGGCAAATGTGCATGAGGTTTCTAAAAACATTACGAAGCATTTATACGAGCAGTCAAATCATCCGCATATTAAAAACGGAGAGGTTTATGTAACGTATTTGACCAACTTAAGTATCGATAACAATGTTGTTGATGCAATTGGGATTTTTAAAAGCGAATTGCAGGCAGACTTTTTACAGTTTGAAGAAAAAAACAGCAATCTTGAAATGATTTTACAGCAGGGTATCAACTTGAATAAATTGGATAAAGGCTGTTTGATTTTCAATTATAAAAAAGAAGAAGGTTATAAAATCCTAACTGTCGACAGCAACCGTTATGATGCTCGTTACTGGTTAGAGCACTTTCTATCTGTTGATGCTTTTGAAGATGAAAATTTCATCACTAAAAAATATTTAAAATTCTGTCAGAACTTCGCAAAAGATGTGGTTTTGCCAGCAGAAGATAAGAAAGAGGAAGTAATGTTTATGAACCGATCTGTGAATTATTTCGCTAAAAATGATCAGTTTGAAGAGCAGAATTTCTTGAATGAAGTATTAGATAATCCAGACTTAATTCCTGAATTCAAAAACTATAAAGTTGATAAAGGAGAAAAATACAGCATCGAAGATGTAACCTCATTCCCAATTGCCAACGCAGCAGTTTCTGACGCAAGAAAATCGATTAAAAACGTTATTAATTTGGATACTCATATTCAGATCAAAATGGACTTTATTAATCCTGAAAGCGCAGAAAAATTTGTTGAAAAAGGCTGGGATGAAGAAAAACAAATGTATTACTACTTAGTTTACTTCAACAAAGAAGAAAAAAGCTAAGAAGTTTTCATTTTCTATTACTTACTGATAAAAAACCTCAAAGCTTTGGCTTTGAGGTTTTTTTGCTTTTAAAAATAAATTTTATACTTTCATAGACGAAAGAAATCATAAAATGTCGATCATTCTTAATTTATCATTAATTTTGCATTAAAAATAAACTAAGATGGATATTCAATTTTTTAAAGAAAGTCCCTTCACTACCATTATATCATTTCATAAGCTAATTGAATCTTTTGAAGAAATTGCTTTATCAGACGTTGATTACAGATCGAATTACGCAAAAGCTATTTTAAAACAAATTGAATCTATCCCGGAATTAAGAACTGGGATTCAAGATTATTCGGTTATTAAAGATAATGAAGCTTTAATTAAAAATATTTTAGCCGATTTATTCCCAACAGCTTTAACGCACAACGAAATAAAAGCAGTTACAATTCCATTTCAAAACATTTCCTTCAATTATACAGAACGTTTCAAAAAAATTCTAAAAAACGCTGGAGACGAATTTTATATGGAAATTCGTGATTTCGACGAACATCAATTTTACATTAATAACTGCTGTTTGATTTTGAGCAGTTATTACAAACAGCATATTGATTTCAACAAACCATTTTTCTATGATATCCCAGACGAAAGCGGTGTCGAAAAACATTATCGTATTTTGTACAATGCAGATTTCATGGAAATTATTCCGACTGAAAATGCTATTGTGTTAACTCAGGAAGATATCGATCAGCTGATTGATAATTACGGCGATATTAATCTGTGGAAATCTAAATTCCCAAAAGGAAGCTGGATCTTAAGAGGTTTCGGAATTGTTTCTTTATTTGATGCTACGACAGAAAGTGCCATTTCTACATTGAAAAGTAATTTGTTGAAACCTGGAGCTAAAACAGTTACAACAGATCAGGAAGTTTCTAATATTTTCCAGTCTATTTTTAATCTTCCAAAATTAAAAGTTGGGTTTATTATTTACAATCCTGAAGAAGAAAAATTTATTAGACCGGCAAAATACGAAAACCAGCTTAAAAGCTTTTTACTTTCTGCCGATCAGGAAGTCGATTGTAAAAATGCTTTTTTTGGATGTTCGTTTGAAAATTTGTTAGATAATAAAGAACCTTTTGTGATTTCTAATGTTACTAAATTTACAGAAGAATCGACAAACAAAAGACTGGGAGAGCATCTTTTATCGCAAAACATTAACAGCTGTATTTTTGCTCCCGTTATTAGAAACGGACATTTACTGGGTGTTGTCGAATTGGTTTCTGAAAATCCAAGAGATTTAAATAGTGTGAATGCTACAAAACTAGAATTAGTACTTCCGTATTTAACTGATACAATTGATCGCTACAATACAGACATGCAGCATCAGGTTGAAGCAATTATTCAACGTGAGTACACTACGATTCACCCAAGTGTTTACTGGAAATTCAAAAAAGAATCGCAGAACTATTTTCAAAATTTAAATCATACAAAAGATTATATTTTTAAAGAGATTGTATTTAAAAATGTGTTT
Organism: Flavobacterium sp. Root935; assembly: GCF_001429295.1. GTDB lineage: Bacteria > Bacteroidota > Bacteroidia > Flavobacteriales > Flavobacteriaceae > Flavobacterium. Next base: position 1,144,015 of record NZ_LMJL01000008.1, read on the forward strand.
CCGCTTTATGGACAAATTGATATTAAAAGTTCTTCAGAACACCGAAACGAAACGGTAAAAACTGATTTAAAAAGCCAGCTTACAGCTCTTTTAGAAATTTTCGAAAATCAGGATCCGAATTCTAATTTGGTTCTTTTGGAACAAAGAAAATTTGAATTAGAATCCCTTCGAAGTGAACTAGATTTCCCTCTAAAAGCTGATACGGAACAGCATATCCAACGTTATATCGAAGAAGAAATTCACCCGATCCTTAAAAACACAAAAAGCAACGCTAAAAACGAAAAATTAGAAAAACTTTACTTTGAAAGTCTGGACGAAAAAACAGGAATGTTTTATCAGGAAAGAAAGAAATTTGACAATGCAATGTCTATTATCAATAAAAGACTGGCAACGGTTTTAGATAAAAAACAAGTTGAAGCGCAGCAAATTTATCCGCATTATTACGAGCGTTTTAAAACGGATGGTGTGGAACACAATTTGTATATCGGAGCTTCAATTTCCCCAACCAAACCATTTGATATTATGTACCTGCATAATCTTCGTTTGTGGCAGTTGCAGACTTTATGCGAAATGGAATTGGAGCATCATGAACTTAAGGAATCACTTCCTTATGAATTAGATGTGACGTCATTGATTCTGGTTTTCAGTTCTCCGCTTTCAATTCGTTTTAGAATGGATGAAAAACGCTTTGATGTGGACGGAACTTATAATGCAAGATATGAAGTCGTTAAAAAACGAATTGACAAATCGAACATTAAAGGAACAAACGAAAGAATTACAGAGAAAGAAAAAATCACAATTGTTTATTCTCAAAACAGCGAAGAAGCAGAATATTTAAAATATATTAAATACTTACAGCACAAGAAAATTCTAGAACCTTCGATAGAACAATTTGAAGTTGAAGATCTTCAAGGTGTTTCTGGTTTGAGAGCTATTCGTGTCAAAGTGATCAATAACAATTCAAATCCAGGAGTAAAAAAGATTACTTATCAAGATTTATTAGATGAGCTCAACTAAAAGTTGAGCTTTTTTTTTNATTTTTTAGGTTAAATTAAAAATCCGTTTCATCAGCGTTTTCGCGATAGCAAATCCGTAAAATCAGTGTCTAAATATTTTTGAATTTTAAATAGATTTAAAAGCAATCACAAACGCGATTACCGTGATAATTAATCCGAACATGAAAAAATTGTAGGCAATTCGAAGTAAATTATATTTTCGCTGTAAAACCAATCCGAGGTAATACAAATCTTTGATCATTGTAGAATATAAGTAATCTCTATCCTTCATCATTTCGTTCATTGCCCAATCGTAATCTTCGAGAGGCATTTTATAGAAATTTCCAAAGAACATTAAATTCACTTTTTTTGCTTCTACGTCATTACGTGTAAAAAATCCAGAAGTTACTTTTGGACGTGTGGATAGAATCGCAAAAATAATTGTAATAACACTAGACATCAGCATTATAAATGTCGGAATAACCAAATGGGCATTTTTCGGACTATCTAATTTTGGAATTATAGAGGATAATGCAATTGAAATTATAATCGCATTTACAGACAATAAAATATTAGCTTTACTATCGGCGATTCCGCTCAAACGGGTATGATTTCCAAGTGTAACACGAAATAAAGTATCAATACCACGATCTGGTTTTTCTAATTTTTCTTTCTTTTTATTTTCTTCTTCAATCGCAGCTGCCGCCTTCAACTCCTGTTTATTTATTTTTTTCTGAATAAGAAGCAGGTTTTTTTCTTTTAAAGGCTGCCATTTTTTCAATGCATAATCAGTATAAAAGCGGTGCTTATTCAATAAAAAATTCAAATTTTCTCTGGTCCATTCGGCATTAGAAAAATTTACTATTCCAGTATTTTTTAGCTCCAAACGCAATAATTCACAAGTTGTAGCGTATTCTTCTCCCATTAAATGAGCATAATCTGCGTCTCTAATGATCTTTTCTAAATGAGTTTTGGGTACGTACTCTTTAACTGTTGCCAAAATCAAACTCGAAACAAGCGCAATAAAATCCTCTGATTTTCCTTTTTCGCGTAAAAAGTCGGCCGCTATTTTAGCACTCGTTTTTTCATGATTGTTATATCCTTCAACATATCCAGCATCGTGAAACCATGCTGCAACCAGAAGTGCTTCTTTATCATCACCTTCTACATCTTCTTTTTTACACAGTTCTTTTACCGCAGAAACTACGGTGAAAGTATGGTTAAAATTATGATAAGAATATAAATTAGAAAGTTTATCTTTGAGTAAATTACTGACGAAATCTTCGGATTGTTCTATTAGATTCATAAAGAATATTTTTATACCACTAAATTATGAAATTGTTTTTGGATAATCATTTTATTGCTAAGATTAAAAACTATTCATTAGCAATTATTACTATATCATTGATCAATTCTTGTGCTACGCATAAGCCGCAATATGGCAAAAATGTAAGCGCAAACGAAAATGAAAACGCAACAGATACCATAAAAATTGCGCAAACATTTTATCTTGTCGGCGATGCTGGAAATGCCGATGAAGCACAAGCACAGCAAACGCTTGAGCTTTTACACAAAAGGCTTAAAAAAGCCAACAAGAAATCGACCTTACTATTTTTAGGCGATAACATTTATCCGAAAGGTTTTCCCAGCGATAATAAATCGGTAGACAAAGCTTTAGCAGAAACAAAACTTACCAATCAGTTAAAATTAGCAGATGGTTTTAAGGGAAAAACTATTTTTATTCCTGGAAATCATGATTGGTACAGCGGTATAAAAGGGCTGGAACTTCAGGCTGATTTTGTAACGAAGCATCTCAATGACAAAAAAGCATTTATGCCAAGAAAGTCTTGTCCAATCGAAGATGTAAAAATTGACAGTACTACAACGTTAGTAACTATTGATAGCGAATGGTTTCTAGAAGATTGGGATAATCACCCGACAATAAATGATAATTGTGATATTAAAACCAGAGAAGCATTTTTTGATGAACTGGAAAATATTTTAAATAAAAATCAAGAAAAGACAGTTGTTCTGGCAATTCACCACCCATTGTTAAGCAATGGAACTCACGGCGGACAATTTTCATTAGAAAAACAATTATTTCCGCTGGAGAAAAAAATCCCACTTCCAATAATTGGATCTTTTATTAATTTACTCCGAAAGACATCTGGTGTAAGTCCACAGGATATTCAGAATAAACAATATACAATTTATGCCAAAAGGATAAAGACGCTTTTGCAAAAGCAGAAAAATGTAATTGTAGTTTCTGGGCATGATCATAACCTTCAATTCATCAGCAAAGAAAATATTCAGCAGATTATTAGCGGTGCGGGTTCAAAATCCGAAGCGGCTAGAGCCATAAATGAAAATGATTTTTCTTATGGAGGAAATGGTTATGCAACCTTAACTTTATTTAAAAGCGGCGATGCCAAAGTCTCTTTCTACGGAAATGACAACAATAAAGAAAAACTGCTGTTTGAACGTGAAATTATAAAGGCAAAAGAAATTAATTGGGCTTCAGATATTCCCAATAGTTACCCTGCAAAAATTACAACTTCTATCTATTCACAGAAAATGACCAATAAAAGTTTGTTTCATAAATTTTTATTTGGGCAGCATTACAGAAAATATTACAGCATGCCAATTGAGGCGAAAGTTGCAACTGTAGACACTTTAATGGGCGGTCTAAAACCTATTCGCGAAGGCGGCGGACATCAATCTGTTTCTTTAAGAATGTCTGATCCTAAAGGTCGTGAATATGTCATGCGAGGCATGAAAAAAAGTGCAACTGTATTTTTACAATCTGTTGCTTTTAAAGATCAATATGTAGTAAATGATTTTGAAGACACATACGCAGAAAATTTCTTGTTTGATTTTTACACCACTTCTCATCCTTACGCTCCGTTTGTAATTGGAAGCATGTCTGATCAAATTGGTCTTTTGCACACTAATCCAGTTTTATATTATATTCCGAGACAGAAAGGTTTAGGTGAATTTAATTCTGGTTTTGGAGACCAATTGTATATGGTTGAAGAAAGACCTGCTGATAATCATCTGGATGGAAAAAATTTCGGAAATCCAAGTAATATAATTGGTACAGATGATCTGATGACCAATCTTCATAAGGATGAAAAATATTCGGTTGATGAAAAAGAATATATAAAAGCCCGTTTGTTTGATATGCTTATTGGCGATTGGGACAGACATAGCGATCAATGGCGCTGGGCAGAATATAAAAAAGATGGTAAAGTAATCTACAGACCGATTCCTAGAGATCGTGATCAAGCTTTTGCGAAATATGATGGAACTTTGCTTTCCTTATTAATGAACATTCCTGCGCTTCGTCATATGCGAACTTTTAAGTATAAAATTGACAATGTAAAATGGTTAAGCAGGGAACCTTATCCAATGGATCTGGCTTTTTTAAGAACTTCTGGAGAAAAAGAATGGATTGAGCAGGCAAAATTTATTCAGGAAAATTTATCTGACACCGAAATTGAAAATGCTTTCAAAAAAATGCCAAAAGAAGTTCAGGATGGAACTGTTAATGAAATTATAGCCAAACTGAAAAACAGAAAAAGAGAACTTCAAAAATATGCATCACGTTATTCTGATGTTTTAAGTAAAACAGTTATGATTGCTGGTACTGATAAGAAAGACAAATTTGTATTGAATCACGATGCTAAAAAAAGTATTGAAATTCAAGTTTACAGAGTTAAAAAAGAAGGTGACGAATTACAATATTCAAAAACAGTAACTGATGCTAAAACCAAAAATTTATGGATTTATGGTTTAGATGATAATGATATTTTTGAAGTAAAAGGAGATCAGAAATCGAAAATTAAAGTTCGCTTAATAGGCGGCCAAAACAATGATACTTATAATATCGAAAACGGAAGAAAGGTTATTGTTTACGATTTTAAATCAAAAGAAAACACTTATAATTTAGATTCAAAAACTCAAACGCAGTTAACTGACGATTATGATGTTAACTTATATAATTATGAAAAACCGAAATATAATGTCGTTTCTGGTCTTCCTAACATTGGTTTTAATCCAGATGACGGTGTAAAAGTAGGTATCAATTTAAATTATACTGTTAACAATTTCAAACAGAATCCTTATACACAAAGACATGTTTTAAATGCTTTTTACTACTTTGCGACAGGCGGTTTAGAATTTAATTATGCAGCACATTTCCCAGGTTTATTAGGAAAATGGGTTATTGATGTTGAATCGTTGTATACAACTCCAAATTTTGCTATGAATTATTTTGGATACGGAAATGAATCGCAATATGATGATGACGTTAGCTTAGATTATAACCGTGTTAGAATCAGAAAATTTAATGCTTCAGGAGCCATAAGACATGTTGGAAGATATGGAAGCGAATTTAGCATACAGCCAATGTTTCAAAGAATGACGGTTGAGCAAACTGAAGATAGATACATTGACATTCCAAATATTGTGAATCCAAATGTTTTTGACACTCAGAATTATGGTGGACTGAAAGTAAAATATCTTTTCAAAAATTCTGATTTTGCAGCGAAACCAACTTTAGGAATGGCTTTTATGGTCGCTGCGACTTGGACCACAAATTTATCTGAAACAAAACAAAATTTTCCAACTATTGAAAGTTTCTTAGGATTCACGCATAAAATTGATCACAACGGAAAATTGGTTTTAGCAACTTATTTCAAAGGAAAAGCAATTTTGAATAATAATTTCGAATTCTATCAAGGTGCTGCTTTAGGCGGTGACACTGATTTACGTGGTTTTAGAAATGAACGCTTTTTAGGAAGTTCGTATTTTTCTCAAAGTTCTGATTTACGTTTAAGTTTGGGCAGAATTAGAAAAACAATTGCTCCATTTACCTACGGAATTTTAGGCGGTTTCGACTACGGAAGAGTTTGGCTGGACGGAGAAGATTCTAAAAAATGGCATCACGATTACGGCGGCGGACTTTGGCTAAATGCCATTAATGTTTTAACTGCCAGAATCTCTTATTTTAAATCTCCAGATGAAATAGGAAGAGTTATTTTTGGCGCGGCATATAGTTTTTAAAGAGGTTCTAAGGTTCTGAGATGCTAAGGTTCTAAGATTTTTTGGCCACGAATTACATTAATTTTCATTGATTTTTTTAATATCATTCATGGGAATTGGCGTAATTCGTGGCTAACTTTTTATTATCATTTTTGATTTCTAAGAAAAACTCAGAACCTTAGAATCTTAGCCTCTCAGAACCTTTTATCATTTTAATTTAAACTCATAAACATTCCCTCCTACTTTATTCGTTTTTTCGTCGGCAATAAGTAAGGTGTTGTTGTCTTTAAAAACGATGGCTTCTTTTTGAGAAAAATGGTTTAGGTTTATTTCTGTGTGAGTTCCTTTGTGGAATAAATCTCCTTTGAAACCTTTAAATAAAAGAACTTTATCATGGCTCAACAACGCTACTTTTTTTCCGTCAGGGCTAATTGTGGCACTCGTTAAAACACAATGATTGTAATTATTGCAAGTTTTAAATTCGCCAATTCTTACTGCTTTTTGAGTTCCAGATGCATTTTTGATTTTGTAAATAAAAGCAGTTCCATCGAAACCTTTGCTTCTGTTTTTTGTAAAAAGATAAAAGTAACCGCCCTGTTCAAAAAAGCCTTCAACATCAAAAAACATTTCTTTTTTCTTTGGAGGAAATTCGGTTTGTTCTGGATACGAAAATGAGATTTTATATTCGGCTTTAGCCAAATCTTTGTTTAATTCGCTTTTAGCAACTTTATAAATACATAAATCTTTACGTTCATTATCATTATTTCCAAAATCACCAATATAAATATTTCCAGTTTTATCTCTTGTGATATCTTCCCAATCGATATTTTCTGCATTAGAGATTGTAATTGTTTTTTCTAATTTTCCTTTAGAATCAATCGCATAAATTGCATTTTTATTACCGCTGTCTTCTAAGGTATAAATTGTACTTGTTTCGGGGAAATAAGTTATTCCTGAAACTTCTTTTAATTTTTTCGGAAGCGAATAAAGTGTCTTCAAATCATTCCCTGACTGTTGCTGACAAGCCAATAAAACTAAAGACGCGAATACTAAAAAAGATTTTTTCATAAGATTATATTTTCTTCTTAAACCATATAAGTTATATCAGTCAATTTAAGAGTTGATTTAATGAACTTACATAATTGGATGTTAATTCTAAACTAAGTTTGTGTTTTTAAAATTACGGATAATAAACTCAAATGCCGCGTGCATAATATGTCCCATCGATTTGGCATTTTTAAATTTCATATCGTTAGTATATCGGTACAATTCCATTTTTAATTGATTCAGATGTTCTTCTGTCGAAATGGTATCGTGACACATTATATTCAAGAGCTTTTTAATTCGATTTTCTGCGGAATGAATACGCTTGGCCAAAATCGCTCTTTCTTCATCTTTGTATTGAATTATAGAACGCTCTTCCAATTTTTCTTTGATAAGCTGAATCATTGGATAATTTTCTTTGAAAAACTGAGGACGATATACTTTGAAATTTCCCTCATAACATTGCTGGTCAAAATCGATTGGGCGAATTTTGTAAACTACTTGATCAAAATCGTGAATTGGGACAATTACATAATTGTACGCACGCATATCACCCAAAAGACGAATCATACAACGTTCGTTAAACTTCACAAATTCTTTTGCAATCTGCGCTTTTTCAGTTTCAGAACAACTATCCAACAAAGTATCCATAAAAACATCACCTGGAATTCCTATAATGTGTTCTTCGATCAAAGTATCTTTATAAACCAAAAAATTGATTTTATCTGGCGAAAGAATATCTTCCAATTCTAAACCATAAATTCGAGAAGCATCGGCTTTTTTAATGTAGAAATGAACGTAATTATCGTTGAGGATATTTCGAACTTTAATTCTAAAAGGTTTGGAATTTCCGAATGTACAATAATCAATCGCATCAATATTCAGGAACTGGATAATCTCGCTGTTACCATCAGAATGAAGAAGAGAATAAATTCTTTTTAGGTTTAAATCAATTTCATTGCGCTCAAATTCGCTGTAATATACACGAATCCAAAGAGTATCATTATCATTTTTATCGTAAACATTTATCGAGCCCGAAAAACGAAGCAAGTCATCATAAAACACAGAAACTTTAGAAATACGTTCGTATCGCTCTAAATAGTTTAAAAGTTGCAGTGTTAAAGGATAGGACGGTTTTTTTAAAACCATTAATGGCTCGCTCATTTTGAATATCTTTATTACAAATTTACGTCAATACGATTAAAGTTTGAATTTAAAGTAACAAAAATCAATTTGTCTCGTCATACTTAAAAACTAAAACCAGAAAAATTTGGAAACCATATTAACCATTGAGAATCTGAACAAAAGATACGGCCGAATTCAGGCTTTAAAAAATGTATCTTTTACTATACAAAAAGGCCGTGTTTATGGCATTCTTGGCCCAAACGGAAGCGGAAAATCAACTACATTAGGAATTGTATTGAATGTTGTTAATAAATCTTCTGGTAATTATCGCTGGTTTGACGGCAATGTAGAAACGCATGAAGCTTTAAAAAAGGTTGGCGCAATTATAGAACGACCAAACTTTTATCCTTATATGACTGCTGAGCAAAACCTGAAATTGGTCTGCAAAATCAAAAATATCAATTATTCTAAAGTTAATGAAAAGCTGGAATTGGTTGGTTTGGATGAAAGAAAAGATAGCAAATTCAGTACTTTTTCGTTGGGAATGAAACAGCGTCTGGCCATTGCATCTGCACTTTTAAATGATCCGGAAATTTTAATTTTAGATGAACCAACTAACGGATTAGATCCGCAGGGAATTCATCAGATTCGAGATATTATTAAAAAAATTGCTTCTCAGGGAACTACTATTTTACTGGCATCACATTTATTAGATGAAGTTGAAAAAGTTTGTTCGCATGTAATTGTTTTAAGAAAAGGCGAAGTTTTATACTCAGGTTCCGTCGATGGAATGTCATCTAATGAAGGTTTCTTTGAAATTTCTTCGAATGATAATGAGTCATTAAAATCAGCTTTAAAAGATCACAATGCCGTAAGTCAAATTAAGGATGAAGACGGAAAAGTTTTAGTGTATTTAAAATCAGATTTGTCAGCTTCAGAATTGAATCAATTTTTATTTTCCAAAAATATAATTTTAAGTCACTTGGTAAAACGTAAAAATAGTTTGGAAGCGCAATTTTTAGAATTAACCAAAAACACTCATCCAAAAAACTAACCAAGCCATGAAAAGACTTATCTCTATAGAATTACAAAAAATCTGGATGAATAAAGCCAGCCGTATATTAACACTAACTTATTTTATCTTACTTTCTTTTATAGCACTAATTGCAGCCATAAAATTTGACATTGGCGTTTTTAAATTTCATTTAGCAGAAATGGGAATTTTCAACTTCCCTTTTATCTGGCATTTTAATACCTATGTTGCAGCTATTCTTAAATTTTTTCTGGCTATTGTAATTGTTTCTATGATGGCTAATGAATACAGTTACGGAACTTTAAAACAAAACTTGATTGACGGTTTAAGCAAAAAAGAATTTATTCTGTCTAAATTTTTAACCGTGGTTTTATTTGCTTTCGGTTCGACAGTTTTCGTTTTTATTATGAGTTTAATTCTGGGATTGTTTTTTTCTTCTTATACTGAATTTGATATTATTTTTAGTGATTTAGATTACCTTCTAGCTTTTTTTGTAAAATTAACGGGATTCTTTTCTTTCTGTTTATTTCTTGGGATTCTGGTAAAACGCTCCGCATTTGCATTAGGATTTCTTTTGGTTTGGAGTATAATTGAAGGAATTGCAAAAGGTGTATTGGCTTTTAAAATTTTCCCAGACAGTAATACTGGCGAAAAAGTTATGCAGTTTTTTCCGTTAGAATCTATGTCAAATTTAATTGTTAATCCAGGACCTAGATTATCTGTTATTAAGAATATCGGTTCACAAATGGGAATCGATACAGATATGGATTACAGCGTAAATTACTTTACAGTTTTAATCGTTTTAACATGGACTTTCCTATTTGTATATTTTTCTTACAAACTATTAAAAAATAGAGATTTATAGTATATTTGTTATACTATGAAGCATTTTAAAATCTTAATTGTTTTATTTCTGCTGTCCTGTGTCATGCATAAGACCAGTGCTCAAAATATTACTGTTAATCCAAATATCACGCCTGCAGATTTAGTTCAAAATATTTTAATCAATAGTTCTTGTATTGCTATTGACAATGTAAGCGCTTCAGGAAATCCGTCCGCAAATGGTCAAAGTTATGCTTCCTTCACCGCAGGAACTAATTTTCCTTTTTCGGGCGGACTTGTTCTAAGTACTTCGCCAAGTCAAAATGCAGAAGGTCCTTACAACCAAGCAGATTCTAAAGGTGTACAAGTACAATCGTGGAACGGTGATAATGACTTAAATAGAGCATTGGGCATTAACAATAGCAGACAAGCAACAGTATTAGAATTTGACTTTACTGCTTTGACGAATTCTATCAGCTTTAATTATCTGTTTGCTTCAAATGAATATCAGTTCAATTATCCATGCATTTATTCAGATGGTTTTGCCTTTTTAATTAAGGAAGTTGGAAGTTCCGAAGATTATAAAAATTTAGCAGTTCTACCAAATTTAACTACGGCAGTTTCTGCGACAACTGTGCATCCTAAAATAAATCCGATTACAACTCCAGAAGGAATAGTAAAAGGATGTGATGCTGAAAATGAAACTTATTTTAATGGTTATAATTCTGCAGTAAGTCCAATAAATTATGCGGGGCAAACCGTTGTAATGAATGCTTATACAGATGTAGTTCCTAATAAAAAATATCATCTAAAATTGGTTATTGCAGATGATGAAACCAGACAATATAACTCGGCTGTTTTTATACAAGCCGGAAGTTTTGTAACCCGAATAAATTTTGGACAAGATAGAACGGCTGCTAATAATAATCCTGTATGTTTTGGAGAAAATTTCGTTTTAGACACCAAATTAAGCACTTCTGATTACAATTTTAAATGGTTTAAAAAAGACGATTCTAATAATTATATACAACTATCTGGCGCCATAACTTCTACATATGCTGTAATTACATCGGGAACTTATAAAGTAGAAGCTACATTAAACGGCACAACTTGCGTTTCAGTTGGGGAGATAACAATCGAATTTACGCCAGAAATAGTCTCAACAAATACTTCTTTATTGCAATGTGATGATAATACTGACGGAATTTCAATTTTTAATTTGACGAAGACCGCTAATATTGTGAAAAACAATAATACGCAAATTATCAATCAAGGATACTATGAGAACTTAGCAAATGCACAAACCAAAACAAATCCAATTGTAAATCCAGAGAGTTACACCAATAAAGCTCCGAATCAAATTGTTTATGCAAGAATAGAGAATTCCTTTGGTTGTTATACTACTCCACAAATTGCTTTAAACATTTCTAATTCAATTATTCCCGATCAATCTCCAATTGCAACTTGTGATGGTGACGATACTCAAGACGGTTTGTACCAATTTGATTTGAATTCTGAAGTAACACCACAAATCTTGACAGGATTACCGGCAGGATTGATTATCAATTATTATTTGACAGCAAATGATGCGATAACAGAAACAAACGTACTGCCTAATATTTTTAAAAATACAACGCCAAATAGTCAGACTATTTATGCTCGAGCAGCAAATGGTCCTGATTGTTATGATATAGCTCCAATAGAATTAATTGTCCACACTTTTGATCCGCCTAATTTTGAAGATGAAACACTGTATTTATGCAAAGGTGATCAGATAACATTAACGGTTGATGCTGGCTTTCAAAGCTATACTTGGTCAAATGGTAACACTACAAATTCAATACTAATTGACACGGCTGGAGATTATTCTGTTACAGTAACTGATATTAATAATTGTCAAAAAACTAAAAAATTTAAAGTCATTCTATCTGAGCCTGCAGTAATTACAGGAGCCGACGTAAAAGATTTTTCTGGGGTAGATAATACGGTATTAATTCAATATACTGGAGTTGGAAATTATGAATTCTCTCTAGAAGGCTCTGTTTTTCAAGATGATCCAACATTTACACAAGTAAATCCAGGTATTTATAATGCAATTGCCCGAGACAAAAATGGCTGCGGAATATCTAATTCGTTTGTAGTCTATGTGTTAGATTATCCTAGATTTTTTACTCCCAATGGCGACGGATATAACGACTTATGGGCAATCAAAAATATTGAAGAAATGCCTGATTATAGTATTTCAATTTTTGACCGTTATGGTAAATTGTTAAAACAAATGACTCAAAACAGTTTAGGCTGGAACGGAATATTCAACGGACAACAATTGCCGTCGGATGATTATTGGTTTACCCTTCAATTCATTAATGGAAAAAATGTTAAAGGTCATTTCAGCTTGAAAAGGTAAAGTAGAATTTTAACTAATTCTTTACTAAAAGCTTAAAACAATTTAAAAAGTAAAGCATAAAAAAATACAAAACATCAAATTTATCTTATATTTACTTTAAATTCTTATAAGATGAATTTATGTAAAACTGTACTCTTTCTTTTTTTACTTTCTACAAATATTTATTCGCAAAATGATTGCATCGATGCAATTGTAGTTTGCGGCAATTCTGGTTTTAAAGGTTTAAGTATACAAGGCGCCGGAAACGTTCAAGAAATTACAGGAGAAAACAGCTGTGGTTCTAGAGAAAATAATAGCGTATGGTTAAAAATTTCAATTAAAACTTCTGGAACGTTTGGTTTTATTATAAAACCTGAAAGTTCTGATCTTAACGAAGATTTTGATTTTTTTGTATTTGGCCCAGATGCAAAATGTACTTCATTAACATTTCCCATTCGCTGTTCTACCACAAATCCTAATATGGCAAAACTCACCTACAACCATACGGGAATGACAGCTGATTATTTTGACACGTCTGAAGGTCCTGCTGAACTTGGAGACGGGTATATCAAATGGATTAACGCAAATGCTGGAGAATCTTATTTTATTGTAATTGACAGGCCTGTCGGAATTAGTAATTTTTCTTTAGAATGGCTGGGCACAGCAACATTTGATGATGCACCAAGTATCAGCGTTCCTGTTTTAAGTGATTTGAATATTACAAAATCTGACTTTTCTGGACAGGCAAATTCTTCATTAATTTTTGATTTGACAGCAAATTCTCCAAAAATAACAGGATCTCAAACAGGAGTAAAAATTACTTATCATACTTCTGAAAATGATGCTATTATTAATAGCAATCCAATAGCAGATCCAACTGCTTACAGAAACACTACAAGTCCCGAAACTATTTTTGTGAGAGCAACAAACACGATTACACAATGTTATAATACTGCTTCTTTTACAATTAAAATAAATGACAAAGTTGTTTTTCCGAATAACAAGGTTGAAGTTTGTGATGAAAATGATGCAAATCCATTCGATGGAAAAACGAAAATTGATTTTGATCAAGTAACAAAAGTAGTTTTTGATAATGCTGATGTTTCTGGTTTAACTATCAATTATTATTTAACTCAAAGCGATGCTGATAATAACAGCAATCAATTGCCAAATCTTTTTAACAGCATTACACCATTTGAGCAATCGGTATTTATAAAAGCCTTTAATAGCCAGCTCAGCGCATCTGTAGCAGAAGTAAAAATTACTATAAATCCTTTACCGCCAGTAAACAATGTCAGTCTTGTACAATGTGATTCTGGTGAAAATGCTAATGGTTTTGTGTTGTTCAATTTAAAAGAAGCAAATGCAGCTTTGACCAATAATAATCCTGATCTTGAAACTTCTTTTTTTATAAGTAAGACCGATGCTGAAAGCAATACAGATCAATTGTCTACAGAGTATACCAATAGTAGCAATCCTCAAATTGTGTTTGCCAGAATCACTAATTTACAAACTAAATGTAGCAGCATCTCTACCTTAAATTTAAAAACCAATGTAATTTCGGTACAAACTTATCTATTGGATATTGCTTGTGATGATGATGAAAATGAAGATGGCATACATACCTTTAATTTAACCAACGCAAATATTCCTTTCACAAACACTCAAGAATTAAAATATTACGCTACAGAAAATGATGCTTTATTAGAACAAAATCAGATTCAGACACCTTCACAATATAACAACAAAGTCCCTTATAATGATTTTGTCTATGCAAGAATTGAAGAAGGAAATGAATGTTTTGGAATCAGTAAAATTAAATTAGAAGTCATCCGATTACCCGATATAGAAATTATTGGTACAACAACAAATGTCTGCGATAATGATTCTTCTTATTTTGCCCAATTAGATGCTGGAATAAAAGACATTAATACATTAAGTGACTTTGTATACGTCTGGAAAAAAGACGGTGTTGAAATATTGGACAAAACAGCATCAAATATCGAAGTCAATACCAGCGGAATTTATACTGTAACAGTCTTCAACAAAAATAATTGTTCTAAAACGAGAATAATTCAGGTTGTATCTTCAAACATTGCAACTATAGAAAGCGTTGAAGTTGTCGATTTACAAATTGATAATTCTAATAAAATTAAGATAAATGTTTCTGGAAGCGGAGATTATGAATTTAGTTTAAATACTCCAAACGGTCCTTTTCAAGATTCAAATGTATTTGAAAATATAAAATCTGGAATTTATGAAGTCTATATTAATGATAAAAAGAATTGTGGACTGGTCAGTAAAACAGTAGCCGTAATTGGTGTTCCACAATTTTTCACACCCAATAATGATGGTTTTAATGATTATTGGAATATCATTGGATTGAATGGCAATGAATATAAAAATTCCAAAATTTATATTTATGACAGATATGGAAAATTACTAAAACAATTAACCACATTTGACAACGGCTGGGATGGAACATTTCAAGGAATTCCATTACCATCAGATGATTATTGGTATACTTTAAAATTAAGCGATCAGCGAGAAAGTAAAGGTCATTTTTCGTTGAAAAGGTAAATTCCAAGTAACTCAATTTTATAATAAAAAAAGAATCCCAAACTCCATACGGAATTTGGGATTTTTATATTAAAATTGAAAACTAATTAGATTTTATATCTTTTTCTATCAGTTTCACTTAAATAAATCTTTCTTAAACGAAGAGATTTTGGAGTAACTTCAACATACTCATCTTTTTGAATATACTCTAAAGCTTCTTCTAATGAGAATTTGACAGCTGGAATAATTCTAGCTTTATCATCAGCTCCAGAAGAACGTACGTTAGAAAGTTTTTTCGTTTTAGTAACGTTAACAGTCATATCGTCGCTACGAGTGTTTTCTCCAATAACCTGACCTTCATAAATATCTTCGTTAGGATCAACAAAGAATTTACCACGATCTTGTAACTTATCGATAGAGTAAGGAATTGCTTTTCCGTTTTCCATAGAGATTAATGAACCGTTGTTACGTCCAGGAATTTCTCCTTTGTAAGGCTCATATCCAATGAAACGGTGTGCCATGATAGCTTCACCAGCAGTAGCAGTAAGCAATTGATTTCTTAAACCAATAATTCCACGAGATGGAATATTAAATTTAATAATCATACGCTCTCCTTTACCTTCCATAGAAAGCATTTCACCTTTACGGATAGTAACGAATTCAACTGCTCTACCTGAAAGGTTTTCTGGCAAGTCAATAGTTAATTCCTCAATTGGCTCACATTTAACACCATCAACTTCTTTGATGATAACTTGCGGCTGACCAATTTGAAGCTCATACCCTTCTCTTCTCATTGTTTCAATAAGAACAGATAAGTGTAACACACCACGACCAAAAACCATGAATTTATCAGCAGAATCAGTCTCTCCAACTTTCATTGCTAAGTTTTTCTCAAGCTCTTTTGTCAATCTTTCACGAATATGTCTAGAAGTAACAAATTTACCTTCTTTACCAAAGAAAGGAGAATCGTTAATTGTAAACAACATACTCATTGTTGGCTCATCGATAGCGATAGTTTGTAAAGCTTCTGGGTTTTCGAAGTCAGCGATAGTATCACCAATTTCAAATCCTTCAATACCTACAACAGCACAAATATCTCCAGCAATAACTTGATCTACTTTTCTACGGCCTAAACCTTCAAAAGTGTGTAATTCTTTAATTCTAGATTTGATTACTTTACCGTCTCTTTTTACTAAAGAGATTGGCATTCCTTCTTTCAATACACCTCTTTCAAGACGACCAATTGCGATACGACCTGTAAAAGAAGAGAAATCTAAAGATGTAATCAACATTTGAGGAGTACCTTCAGATACTTTTGGAGCAGGAACATTAGCGATAACCATGTCTAATAATGGTTCAATGTTTTCTGTTTGATTTCTCCAATCATCAGACATCCAGTTGTTCTTAGCAGAACCGTAAACCGCTGGGAAATCTAATTGCTCTTCAGTTGCACCTAATTCAAACATTAGATCAAAAACTTTCTCGTGAACTTCTTCTGGAGTACAGTTTTCTTTATCAACTTTATTGATAACTACGCAAGGTTTCAATCCTAAATCGATCGCTTTTTGCAAAACGAAACGAGTTTGAGGCATTGGTCCTTCAAAAGCATCAACTAGCAAACATACACCATCGGCCATGTTCAATACACGTTCTACTTCACCACCAAAATCGGCGTGGCCTGGGGTGTCAATAATATTGATTTTTGTTCCTTTATATTGAACCGATACGTTCTTAGAAGTAATTGTAATACCTCTCTCACGCTCTAAATCGTTATTATCTAGGATTAAATCACCTGTGTTTTCGTTTTCACGAAATAATTGACAGTGATACATAATTTTATCAACCAAAGTGGTTTTACCGTGATCGACGTGGGCAATAATTGCAATGTTTCTAATAGATTCCATCTGTGATTTTTAATGGGCGCAAAGGTACACTTTATTTTTTAATAAAAAACGTTTCTGACATAGTTTGCGTATATACAATCAATTAGTTAATGTAAAACACCAAAATATCGCCTTCAAAATAATATTAACATATGTTTAGTTATAGTTAATTTAACTATATTTGAGGTAATGAAAAGTAAAACTCTCCAAATTACTCTTATTTATTCAATCATCTCGATAATTATGGCAGTTTTGTGTCATATATTACTCATAAGTTACTTTTCTTCATCAGAATATCAATATTTATCACTTATAAAAGACATTATCTTTATTCTAATTACAGGATTGGTTTTCAGGTTTATACTGGCAAAAAATGAAAAAAGGAGTATTACCATTTTTGAAAAGCTAAACAAAACCAATGAAGAAATAAAAGAATCTAATGAGAAATATGACATCGTAGCAAAAGCAACAAGCGATACTATCTGGGATTGGAAAATTCAAGAGGATAGTATTAATTGGAACAAAGGAATTGAAAGTGTTTTTGGTTACAACCCTGAAGAAGTTGGAAAAACTTCTAAATGGTGGTTTGACAAAATTCACCCAGAAGACAGTATCCGAATGTCAATAAAATTATATTCTTTTATTGAACAAAAAACAGAAAAATGGCAGGATCAATACCGTTTTAGATGCGCAGACGGAACTTATAAATATGTTTTGGACAGAGGTTTTTTATTGAAAGATGAAAGCGGAAGAGCCATTAGAATGATTGGTGCTATTCAAGATATTACTAAACAAAAAGAAGAAGAACAACGTTTAAAGCTTTTAGAAACTGTAATTACTCAATCTAGAGATTCTATTTTGATCACAGAAGCCAATTCGCCTGACGGAAAAATCCCTAAAATTGTTTATGTTAATCCAGCATTTTCGCAAATGTCCGGATACCAATCCAATGAAATAATTGGAAAGTCACCTAACATCTTTAAGGGGCCGAATTCTGATTCTGAAGAATTAAAGAAACTTTTACGTGCTATAAAAAACGAAGAAGAATGTCTAATTGAAACTATCAGCTATACCAAAAATAAAGAAGAATTTTGGGTACGTTTTTCCATGATTCCAATTTTCAGCAACGAAGGAGCTATTTCGCACTGGATTTCCATACAAAGAGATATTACCGACGAGAAAAAACTAGAAACAGAAAAAGAGCATCTTATTCGAGAATTAACCCAAAACAATAAAGATTTAAAACAATTCTCTTACATTACATCTCATAACCTTAGAGCCCCATTATCTAATTTAATCGGACTTTTAAATTTAATTGAAGACATTCCTGTAGAAAATGAAGAACTCCAGGAAATTCTTACTGGCTTTACAAAATCGACACATTTATTAAACGAAACAATTAATGATTTAGTAAAAGTTATAATTATCAAAGACAATCCTTCGATGCAAAAAGAAGAAGCATCTTTAGAAGAAGTTTTTGAAAATGTATTCAGTCAGCTGTCATTCCAAATAGAATTGCACAAACCTATAATCAAACTTAAGTTCGACAAAGTACCAGAGCTCATTACCAATAAAGCATATATTGAAAGTATTTTATTAAACTTACTTACCAATTCCATCAAATATAAATCAGAGAATAGAAAATTAAAAATATCTATAACTGCAGAAAAAATCGATAATAAAACAATCCTAACCTTTAAAGACAACGGAATTGGAATTGATTTAGAAAGAAACCGAGACAAAGTATTTGGTCTTTATCAAAGATTTCACAATTATCCAGATAGCAAAGGATTAGGTCTTTATCTCGTGAAATCGCAGGTAGAAACAATGGGAGGAACTATTTCTATAGACAGCGAAGTTAACAAAGGAACCACATTTACAATAACATTTAAAAATTAATATTATGCTTGAGCAGATCTTATGCGTTGACGATGATCCAATCACATTGATGCTATGCAAAAAGGTAATTTCGAAATCTTCATTTTCACATGAAGTTATTACAGCTCAAAACGGTGAAGAAGCTCTCCATCATTTCAACACCTTAAAATACACAAACGATAAAAATAAAAGAAAACCAGAATTGATTTTCTTAGATTTAAACATGCCAATAATGGGCGGATGGGAGTTTTTAGATCATTTTACTTCTTCAGATTATGACGAATTCAACTCTGCTCCTGTAATTGTATTGTCCTCTACAATTGACCCAGAAGATTTAGCTAAAGCAAAACAATATCCTATTATAATCGATTTTCTTTCTAAACCCATTACACAGCCAATGCTGGAATATCTTAAAAAGAAAATAGATCTTTAAACTTAAAAAATTTCAAATCAAAAAATCCAAATTCCAATCTTTTAAAATTAGAATCTGGATTTTTTGATTTTGATCTAATAAACAAAGCGTTTACTTAAACTTTCATTTTTAGCAGAAACAAAAAAGTCCTCGAATGAGGACTTTTATATATCTTTCAAATTGTATTTAATTACAATTTAGCAACATGTTTAGTTAATTTAGACTTCAAGTTAGAAGCTTTATTATCATGAATGATGTTCTTTTTAGCTAATTTATCAATCATAGAGATTACAGTTGATAATTTTGCAGCAGCATCAGACTTATCAGTAGCTAATCTTAATGCTTTAATTGCATTACGAGTAGTTTTATGTTGATATCTGTTAAGAACTCTTCTTTTTTCGTTACTTCTGATTCTTTTTAATGCTGACTTATGATTTGCCATTTTCTTTAATTTTAGATGTAATAATTTATTATAAATACTAGTTAAAAAAGAAAAACCTCCCACAATTGTAAAACAATCACTTTGGTTTTAACTAATAAAATAAAAACCGAGACACCAATTTTTATTTTACAAAACTTATTTACAACTAATTTGTAGTCCGTAGGGGAATCGAACCCCTGTTACCAGGATGAAAACCTGGCGTCCTAACCCCTAGACGAACGGACCATAATTCTCCTAAGTTTGGAAACTTTTCAATATGTAATATAACTTGTAGTCCGTGGGGGAATCGAACCCCCCTTACCAGGATGAAAACCTGGCGTCCTAACCGATAGACGAACGGACCGTGCTTCTGTATTGCGGATGCAAAGATACATCTATTTTTTAGTTGCACAATAGTTAACACAAAAAAAAATATATTTTTTTAATATGCCTTAGCAAAAAGCACTCTTTTAGAAGAAGGATTCCCAGTAAACACACAGGTTCCCGCCTCTTCAACAGCATCTAAAGGGATACATCTAATTGTTGCTTTTGTCAATTCTTTTATCTTCTCTTCTGTTGCAGCAGTTCCGTCCCAGTGAGCAGACAAAAAACCTCCTTTACCTTCAAGAACTTCTTTAAACTCCTCAAAATTATTTACTTCTGTAATATGAGTATCGCGGTAGTTTAATGCTCTGTCAAATAAATCTTTTTGAATTTGTTCTAACAAGTCATTAATGTATTCAACAATTTTTTCACCTTCAACAACTTCTTTAGTCAAATTATCACGTCTTGCAACCTCAAAAGTTCCGTTTTCTAGATCTTTTGGACCAACAGCAATTCTAACAGGAACACCTTTCAATTCCCATTCAGCAAATTTGAATCCTGGTTTTTGAGTTGTTCTGTCATCGTATTTAACCGAAATCTTAAGCTTTTTCAATTTCGCAGTCAATTCATTAACCGCTGCCGAAATCTGTGCTAATTGTTCGTCTGTTTTATGAATCGGCACAATAACAACTTGTATTGGCGCTAAATTTGGAGGCAGTACTAATCCTTGATCGTCAGAATGCGTCATAATCAAAGCTCCCATCAAACGAGTAGAAACTCCCCATGACGTTCCCCACACATGTTCCTGTTTTCCTTCTGCATTAGCAAACTTAACATCAAAAGCTTTGGCAAAGTTCTGACCTAAAAAGTGAGAAGTACCAGCCTGCAATGCTTTTCCATCCTGCATTAAAGCTTCAATACAATAAGTTTCATCTGCACCTGCGAAACGTTCTGTTTCAGTTTTAAAACCTTTTACTACCGGAATTGCCATAAAACTTTCTGCAAAATCAGCATAAACATTCATCATTTTTTCAGATTCTTCAATAGCCTCTGCCTTTGTAGCATGCGCAGTGTGCCCTTCCTGCCATAAAAACTCTGCTGTTCTCAAAAACAAACGCGTACGCATTTCCCATCGAACGACATTAGCCCATTGGTTAATCAACAAAGGCAAATCTCTATATGATTGTACCCATCCCTTATAGGTAGACCAAATAATTGCTTCACTAGTAGGACGAACAATAAGCTCCTCTTCTAACTTTGCATTTGGATCAACCATTAATTTCCCAGGTTTTTCTGGATCGTTTTTTAATCTATAATGTGTTACAACAGCACATTCTTTTGCAAATCCTTCAGCATTCTTCTCCTCAGCCTCAAACATGCTTTTCGGCACGAACAAAGGAAAATACGCATTTTGATGTCCAGTTTCTTTGAACATGCGATCTAATTCAGCCTGCATTTTTTCCCAAATAGCATATCCGTATGGTTTAATTACCATACAGCCTCTAACTCCTGAATTTTCAGCTAGATCTGCTTTTACAACCAGCTCGTTATACCATTTCGAATAATCTTCTGATCTTGTAGTGAGGTTCTTACTCATATTATATAGTTTGGCACAAATTTTGTTTTAATAATTTTAACTAAATAGTTTGACAAAACTAACTATTTTTGTAATGTGCAACAATAAAAAACACCACAGATATGAAAACTAACATTTCTCTTCGCCAAAACTCTAATCATTTTTACTTAATTGGATTATTGAGTTTATTACTTGCGTCGTGTGGTTCTTACCAAAATTCATCATATCATGACAATGATGGTGTATACGGTAATTCTTCATCAAACAGATATGTGCAGCAGTCTAATGGCACAAACAATCAATACAAAGATTATTTCAGATCACTGCAAGATGATAACCAACCGACAGAAATTTTTACTGACGTTGACAATTATACCAATTATTCAGAAAATGACAGTACTCAAACAGCTTCTGTAGCTTATCCTGCATGGGGAAGCAGTAGCTCTGACGTTTCTGTAAACGTATACTCAAACCCATCATGGTCATTTGGCTTTGGAATGGGCTATCCTTATTACGGATGGGGCTATGGCGGATACTGGGGCTGGGGATACCCAGGTTACTGGGGAGGCTGGGGTTATCCAGGATACTGGGGACCAGGCTGGGGCTATCCAGGATATTGGGGAGGCGGTTACTACGGCTACAACAACTATAACTATACTTACGGAAGAAGAGGTTCTGCCGCATATTATGGAAACAGAAATTATGCATACAACCGAAGCTATACTTCTAACAGAGGTTTTACAACAAATAGAAACTACACTACTAACAGAGGAAGTTACACAACCAATAGAAACTACACAACAAACAGATCTAATGGTTATACTGACTTTAGAAGATCTAATATGAATGGAGGAACTAGTCCGTCATTTACAAATAGAAGAGCTAATACCAATAGTGTAGATTACAGTAACTCTAGAAGATCTTACAACAATAGTAACACTACGACAAACAGAAGCTATAATTACAACAATAGCAACAACAGCAGTTCATCAAGAAGCTACACTCCTAGCAGTCCATCACGTTCAATGAACAGCGGTGGCGGTGGAAGCATGAGATCTTCTGGCGGCGGTGGCGGCGGTATGAGATCTGGCGGTGGCGGAGGAAGAAGATAATTTTTTCTCACTAAACTAAATTCAAACTAAAACTTATCCAAATGAAAAAAATACTTTTCCTACTTATAACAGGACTAACTGCCAGCGCGTCATATTCTCAAGAAGTTTCAGATGCTTTGCGTTATTCTCAAGACAATCTAACAGGAACTGCAAGATTTAGAGCTATGAGCGGTGCTTTCGGTGCTGTTGGAGGGGATTTATCATCTTTAAGCGTCAACCCAGCTGGTTCTGCAGTTTTTAATACCAATCAAGTTGGAATATCTTTTAGTAATCAAAACATTAAAAATAATTCTGAGTACTTTGGAACTCAAACTTCAGATAAAGAAAACTCTTTTATTTTAAATCAAGCGGGTGGTGTTTTTGTTTTTAAAGATCGTAATCCTAACAACGGATGGAATAAAATTGCCATTGGAGCGACATACGAGAATACTAATAATTTTAATAACAATGTTTTTTCTGCTGGAATAAACCCAACTAATTCTGTAGATGGTTATTTCTTGGAGTTTGCAAATGGAATTCCTTTACAAGATATTGATGGATTAGATTATAGAGATTTAAACTATAGAGAGCAACAGGCTTATATGGGATATTGGGGACATGTTATTGATCCCGTTACCAATACACCAGGAAATACAGAATATATTAGTAATGTTCCGAGAGGGGTTAATCCTGAAGAAGGAAATTATTATCAAGAAAATGAAATACACACTAGAGGCTACAATAGTAAGGTAGGTTTTAATATTGCAACTTCATACAGAGATAGACTTTATTTAGGAGCGAACTTAAATGTTCACGTAACTGACTATAGAAGATCGACAAGTTTTTACGAAGACAACAGCAATCCATTACAACCTTATGAAACTATTTCAAATTTACGTTTCAACAACGAATTGTATACTTATGGAAATGGTTTTTCTTTCCAGCTTGGAGCTATAGGAAAAGTAACTGACGCTTTTAGACTAGGTGTTGCTTATGAATCGAATACTTGGTATGAACTATATGATGAAACTTCACAAAGTATTTACACGACAAGACAAGCAGATGGTGGACAACCTTTAAATGCGAATGTTAACCCGAATATTGTAAATGTATACGAATCATACACTTTACAAACTCCAGACAAATGGACTTTTAGCGCTGCGTATGTTTTTGGAAAATCAGGTTTATTGAGTGTTGATTATGCGGTAAAAAATTACGGAAATGCAAAATTCAAACCAACAAATGATGCTGGTTTCAGAGGAATCAACAGCGATATCAATAATAATCTAACTAGCACAGGAGAGCTTCGTATTGGTGGTGAATATAAAATTAATCAACTAAGTTTACGAGCTGGATATCGTTTCGAAGGAAGTCCGTACAAAAATGGAACTACTGTGGGAGATTTAACCAGCTATTCTGGTGGTTTGGGTTACAATTTTGGAGGCACTAAATTAGATTTAGCTTACTCTTATTTAGAAAGAAAATCGAATCAAGGATTTTTTGCTACAGGTTTTACAGATGGGGCTAACCTGTCTTCAAAACTAAACAATGTAACACTTACTTTATTATTTGAATTGTAATTAAGAATAAATAGATGAATGAAAATTTCCGTTTGGTATTTACTGAACGGATTTTTTTTTNAAAATCCGCTTCATAAAAAACACCTAAAACATGCTGAAACTAGTGTGTTTGAATAAAAAAAGTGTAATTTTGCACTCCAATTTATAAAAGTATGAGAACCAAGTCTTTAAAAAAGAACAAAATTAACGTAATCACTCTTGGGTGTTCAAAAAATGTTTATGACAGTGAAGTCCTTATGGGTCAGCTGCGTGCCAATGGAAAAGAAGTTGAACATGAAGCTCCAGCAGAAAAAGAAGGAAACATTATTGTAATCAACACTTGTGGTTTTATTGATAATGCAAAAGCAGAATCGGTAAACATGATTTTGGAATATGCAGATAAAAAAGACAGAGGACTTGTAGATAAAGTTTTCGTTACAGGATGTTTATCTGAACGTTACAGACCAGATTTAGAAAAAGAAATTCCAAATGTAGATCAATATTTTGGAACTACAGAATTACCTCAATTATTAAAAGCTCTAGGAGCAGATTATAAACATGAATTACTTGGAGAGCGTTTGACTACGACTCCAAAAAATTATGCTTACCTAAAAATTGCAGAGGGCTGCGACAGACCGTGTAGTTTTTGTGCAATTCCTTTAATGAGAGGTTCGCACGTTTCTCAGCCAATTGAAAAATTAGTTAAAGAAGCTCAAGGTTTGGCTAAAAACGGCGTTAAAGAGTTAATCTTGATTGCTCAAGATTTAACTTATTACGGACTTGATCTTTATAAAAAAAGAAATCTTGCGGAACTTTTAGAAGAATTAGCAAAAGTTGAAGGCATAGAATGGATTCGTCTTCATTATGCTTATCCAACTGGTTTCCCAATGGATGTTTTGGAATTAATGAAACGCGAACCAAAAATCTGTAATTATATTGATATTCCGTTACAGCATATTTCAGATTCGATTTTAAAATCGATGCGTCGTGGTACTACTCAAGCTAAAACAACTCAGTTGTTAAAAGATTTCCGTGCTGCAGTTCCAGGAATGGCAATTAGAACTACTTTAATTGTTGGTTATCCAGGTGAAACTCAAGAGGATTTTGAAATTTTGAAAGATTTTGTTCAAGAAATGAAATTTGACAGAATGGGATGTTTTGCTTATTCTCACGAAGAAAATACTCATGCTTATTTATTGGAAGACAATGTTCCAGATGATGTCAAACAGGCTAGAGCAAATGAGATTATGGAATTACAGTCTCAAATTTCTTGGGATTTAAACCAAGAAAAAGTAGGAAAGACTTTCAAATGTATTATCGACAGAAAAGAAGGAGCACATTTTGTTGGACGTACAGAGTTTGACAGCCCTGATGTTGACAATGAAGTATTAATTGATGCTTCTAAACATTACGTAAAAACAGGTGAATTTGTTAATATAAAAATAATTGAAGCTACAGAATTTGATTTATACGGAGAACCTGCTTAAATTTACGCTGAACAATAGTTAACATTAGATAAAAGATACTTTTATGAAACCAATTCAAACTTTATTTATTTTAGTTTTAAGCCTATTCTTTTTCGATAGTGCCTCTGCACAATATGGAAACGGATACAACAATGGTTATGGTAATGGCTATGGCAACGGTTACGGAAGAGGCGGCGGAATGGACAGAAGTATGATGGCAGGACAGCAGCAAGGTTCACAAAGTAAGCCTAAAGAAATTCCTGTTGAAGAAACGGCTGGTAAAATTGTCGAACAAATGAAACCTGATGTAAATCTTGATGACTTACAAGCAATTGCTATTACAAATGTTTTGACAGACAGTTTAAGAGAACAAGGTATTTTATTGAAAAATGAAAGCAGTAGTCAAGAGCAAAAAATTGAGCAGATAAAAGCTTTAAGAGAAAGTACTGATAAAAAAATTGGCTCTTTTTTAAATCCAGATCAAATAGAGAAGTACAAGACTTTCATGGAGAAACTAAAAGAAGGCAAAACAGGAAAATCTAAGAAGAAAAAAGACAAAGACTCAAAAAAATCTAAAGAAAATACAGAAGTAAAAGAAAACACAGATACGAAAATCGAAGAATAATCGTTTAAAACCATAAACAACGAATTATGACAAAAAAACATTTTTGTTATCTTATTTTAGCTGTTATAATCAGCTCTTGCTCTACAAATCCGTATAAGAATACGGAAAAAGCATATGACCAGCAGTTAAAAACTTTAGAAAACCAGATTACCAACAAAGAAGCAAAACCAATTCCTGCAACTCCTGTTGTAATTGATACTTCTTATGCACAACAATTAGGAATTATAAAAGATACTTTATCTAAAACTGGTTCTACCTATTTAGTAAATGGAATTAATACAGAGTGGATTGGTACCGTAAACTTTAATTTAAGAAAACCAAGTTTCGTTATTATTCATCATACTGCTCAAGATTCGCTTCAGCAGACTATTAGTACTTTTACAAAAACAAAAACTCAGGTTAGCGCACATTATGTTATTTCTGAAAATGGAAAAGTAGTACAAATGCTTAACGATTACCTTAGAGCTTGGCATGCCGGAAATTCTACTTGGGGAAAAACAACAGATTTAAACTCCTGCTCTATCGGAATTGAATTAGACAATAATGGTTTCAAACCTTTTACAGAGGCACAAATCAACAGTCTTGTTGCTTTGCTGACTAAGCTGAAAAAAGACTATAACATTCCGACTCAAAACTTTTTAGGTCACGCCGATATTGCTCCAGGAAGGAAACAAGACCCAAGTGCTTTATTTCCTTGGAAAACACTTGCCGAAAAAGGTTTCGGAATCTGGCCGGATGAAATTCTAGAACCTGCACCATTCGATTTTAAAATCGAACCTGCACTTCGAATAATTGGATATAATACTAAAAATTTAACTGCAGCAATTCAGGCATTTAAATTACATTATATTCAAACCGACGCAACCTCAACCTTAGACAGAAAGACAATTGATACTATTTATTCGATTTACAAAAAACAAGTTCAATAAATAAGATTCAATTTTAAAATAAGCAACGCATTTCTAAGTTTTAGAAATGCGTTTTTTTTATTTAAATAGCGAAAGAATATACAAGAAATTGATTTATAAAAAGAAGACACACTGCAGCGCGTCTCTACAAAATATTGTTAGAATAGACCCACTAAGAGCTTTAAGTGACACAACTAACAACTAACAACTAACAACTAACAACTCAAAATTCACAGTTTACCATTCACAATTCACAATTTACAATTCACAAACCTCTTCCAATAAAAAAGCTGCCAAAACATTAGTATGTTTCGACAGCTCCAAAAAAAAAAAAAANAAGCTTCCTCCTGTTGGCAATGCATCTTTATCTAAGAATATATCTTCAGACGCCGCATCGTATCTAAGCTCAGGAATAATTGTAAGCTTTCCAACTTTGTAATTTAATGAAACCGTGTTTGCAAAAACACTAGATCCTGTTAATGTCCCCATACTTGGCGCTGCATCTTTAGCATCAAAATATTCCATTCTGTAAGCTAAAAGCAATGATGGGCTGAATGAATAATTAGCATATCCAACTATTGAAAACCACTCACCATCTAAAGCACTATCAAAATCGTTTGTAGTTTTAGCGTAAGTTGCATTTAACCCAAGACCAAAACTATCACTAATTGTTTTAGAAGCAGTCAAGTCAAACTGAGTTTTATTTTCGTCTGATACTGGAATTACACTTCCTGGTATTGGATTAGTACTTCCTGTTGTAAAATTCAAATAAGCACTTCCTGTATCTCCTATATATCCTACCTGCCCTATGAACGTTTTTTGATAAGAACCCGCATCCATCGCTGATTTAAAATCTGTTGGATTTGTTACTCCTAACATAGCTGTAAATTTACCAGCAGTATATTGTGCTTTAACACCCGTGTTAAAAAATGGACCATAAGAAAAAGCATAAGACATACTGTAGTTTTTGTTATCTACGGCATCCAAAACTTCATATCCAATATGAGTTCCAAAACTACCTGCCACTACTTTAAATTCATCAGTCAAATTGTATGTAAAGAATAATTGTTTAATTAAAAATTTTGCACTTACATCTTTATCTGGTGTTTCATTATATGAAAACTCTGCTGCTCTTTTTCCGAAACCTAAGTCTACAAAAACAGAAGCTTTTCCAAAAGTATGACCTGCCTCGATCGACGCCATTCCTAGTTCGAATGAATTTTGTGAGTTGGTGAAGCTCGTTAATCCATTCATCTGTTTTGAAAAATCATATTTATAGTACGCATCTGCAGAGCCTCCCCAGGTGGTTGCTGGTGGAGCGGCTGCTTCATCTTCTTGGGCAAAAGCAAAAGAACTTGTTAACATCGCGGCTAAAATGTGAAATACTTTTTTCATGTTTTAAATTGGTTTTTAGTTATTAATTGATTCTGGTTAGTTAATCTTTTATATATCTATTTAATAGTATAAGTCATTTCTAAAACCTATTTCCGCCCTCTAAAACATCATCATTTTCATTAGCGAATTTATTAACTTTTGTATGAGTAGAATAATTCAAAAGTACTTTTTTGACGTTTTAGACGAAGAATTACGGATTACAAAAATTAAATTAACAATAATCGTTATTTGACATTTATCGATATTTTTTTTTGAAAATTCAATAACATAATTTCAAGCAAAGCAATTAAAAAAACAGGGTTTAATTAAAAAACAAAGCTAAAAACTGACATAAAACAATTATAAAACTACCTTAAAACAAAAACAACCCCAAAATAAAATGGGGTATTAATCAAAAACAATACAAAAAAGAATAAAAGTCAGATTCTCGTATCAATTAAAAAACAGTTGAAAACCAGCGAAACTAATTCTTACAAAAATAAAATCAGGAAAATCACCTTTATCATCACTTTTACAAGCTCAAATGCTTAAATAAAAAGTTCATAAAAACAAAAAAGCCTGCTCAAGTTTGAACAGGCTCTTTTTTAAACAGACAATTATTTTCTAGTCTACCTTATTATACTTTCTTAAATATTCTCGAACTTTAAGTCCAGATTCTTTTAAATCTTCGTCTTGCCATTTCCCTTCAGATTTAGCTGATTTCTTTAGGATTGAACAAGTTTCATCTTTATCAGATACCGACCAAGTAATCCAGCTTATCTTTCTAGATTCCATCCAATCTATATATTCCTGCCAAGCTTGATAGTTTAAAGGTCCATCTCCTGATGCTTCCATTCCTGCTGATTCTGAAACAAAAACGGGGAGTCCGCTTTTGATTGCCGCGTCTGTTCTGTCTCTTAATTCTTTTCCGTGTGTGGCAGCATAAAAATGCATGGTATACATTATATTAGTATAACCTGTAATTGGGTCTTCGGCAGGAAGATCAATATCTTGATCCCAATGCGGACAGCCAACGAGTATAATATTATTAGGATCGTTCTCTCTGATGACTTTAATTACCTCTTCCGCATAATTTTTTACTTCCCACCAAGCTTCATGATCTGGCTCATTAAATACTTCATATATAATATTAGGATACTTAGCATATTTTTTTGACATCTCTTCAAAAAATACTTTCGCCTCTTTTAAGTTGATATTGTGACTGTGCCAATCTATTATTACATAGATATCCGATTTTATGGCGCCATTTACAACTGCTTCTACTTTTTCTTTAGAAAACTGCGGATTATTAATATAGGAAAGATCTCCGAGTTCTACACCCATTGCAGCGCGAACTACATTACAATTAAAATCTTTTTTTAACCAGGCTACTGCTTTTTCATTATAAAATCGAGGCCATAAACTATGCCAGCCAAAACTTAGTCCGCGAAGAACAACAGGATTGTTGTTCTTATCTACAAGCTGCGTTCCCTGAACACTTAACTGACCATGCTTTTTTACAAATTGTGCATTCGAAATACTGCCAAACATTACAAGAAAAAAAGTGACATACCAAAGCTTCAACTTCATAATATTAGGTTTTAAGGAATTAGTTTTAAAGTTATAACATCATGCGAAGCAATTGCTGCACTAAAAGATTTCTTAGTATTTCCTGCTTCTTTATTTTTCCAAAGATCTTTTATTTTGAATGTCGTCTTATTAAAATCCGCTTCATATCCGAAATCGGCATCTTTGAAATTGTTTTTATTCCAATCAAAATTAACTTTCTTTGAAGTTTCAGTTCTATTGATAAAACTAACTGCCCAAGCTCCATCAGAAAGCGGTTTTACCCACACTTCTACTCCATCTAAAACAGTGTATTTGAATCCTTGAATTCCAAGCTTATCTTGATTAACAGACAGTAACTCTTTATTGGTCAAAATTGCCAGTGTTTCTTTAGTCATTTTTCGATAATCATTTCCTGTAAATAATGGAGACGACAACATACACCACATTGCAAAATGCGATTTATCTTCTATATCATTCATTTCGTTTCCAACTTCCATCATATCAAAATCATTCCAATGATCTGGGCCAGAATATTTACGAATGTCTTTTCGCATATCGGCAATTTTCATAAATCCCCAAGACGACCAATTTTCTGGATGCTTGAATTCGCAGTCAAAACAAGGATAGATATCTCCCGAAATTCTCCACAGGTTTCCAACTGGTTTTCCCCATTCCCAAGGCTGATTATCGCCCCATTCGCAAAGACTAAAAACAATTGGTCTTCCAGCTGTTTTTAACGCATTGCTCATTGTTGTATAGGCTTCTTTAGCGGTAATTCCTTCGGTATTACACCAATCGTATTTTAAGAAATCGATTCCAAGCTTGGCATAAAATCGAGCATCTTGATATTCATAACCTCTTGTTCCTGGATATCCTGCACAGGTTTTTGTTCCTGCACAATTATATAATCCGAATTTTAATCCTTTACCATGCACATAATCAATCAGTGATTTCATTCCGTTTGGAAATTTTTGTGGATCAGGAACTAAATCACCATTTACATCACGTTCGTGTGTCATCCAGCCATCGTCTAAGACAATGTAATTGTAACCGGCAGCCGCTAAACCAGAAGAGACCATTATATCAGCAGTTTCTTTTACTAATTTTTCGTCAATATTCGTTGCAAACGTATTCCACGAATTCCAGCCCATTGGCGGAGTCATTGCAAGGCCTTCAAATTTTCCGGCTTGTTGTTTATGTGTATTGCCTTGAGCTAAAGCAAAACTGGAAACACTCAAAGTCAGCATTAAAATTATTTTCTTCATTCTCAATGAATTTAAAAGATATACAAAAAAGATATTCCCTAATTGAAAATTAGGGAATATCACAAAACTAACTCAAAAAACAGAAATGTTTATTTTAATACAAATCCTAAATCGTCAAACAATACAGTATTACCGCCGTCATTATTAGACTCTTGGAATGTAATCATTGTAATACTTGATGGACTTCCTAATTTATCCAACGGAATTTCCATATAAACCCAACTTGTTGTAACTGGAATTACATAGTTTGGCCCTCCATTTAAATTAAAGTTCACTTGTCCATTTTTAGCTCCTTTTACAGCAATTCTAAAGGCTTTATACGGCGTCATATCAAAATTAAAGCCCCAGTTTCCACCGTCCCAGCCAGCAAATTCCCACTGCCAAGATTTTTCTCCTTGATAGGAATCTCCTCCAAAATCAAAATTAACTCCTTTGCCTGCCCAAGGTCCACCCCATTGCATTCCATATAGTTTATCATCATACAGCGCTGTGCCAATTGCTTCTTTTGAAACTGCTGTTCCTGAAATATTGGTTACAGCCAAATATCTATGATCTGCATTGGCTGGAATTTTAACTACTACCTGCTCTAAAGTTGATGATATTACTTCAACTGGAACAGCAGGCTGTGTTGGAGTTGCTGAAAGCGTAACAATAGGATCTAGAAAATACTTACCTTTTATAATTACTTCGTCACCTTCTGCACAATTTATATAATTAAAACCGCTAAATGTTGGCACTGGAGGCGCAACCATTAAATCAAACTCTGCTGTTCCATTTTTTGTAACAACTTTTAGTTTATTCGAAGCATTCGCAAAAGGAGTCGCTTCATCTACCAAAACAATTATATCAGTATCGGTTACAAAAGTTGGTCTAAAATAAGTATCAAAATCATTAAAATACACTTTTGTAGTACCCAAAAGTCCTTTTCCGTGAATAACATAATAGTTTTTCGGATCTACTAATGTTACTGGCTCTAGCGGCTTAAGAGTTCCGTCAAGATTATATCCCGAAGGCATTACTGATTCTATTACAGGTCCTCCGCTGGAAGCATCTGCATTATCATCGTTAGAGCATGAAGTAAAAAGCAATAATGATACTATTAATGCGAGGCATGCTGCTAATGAAACAATTTTTAAATTTTTCATGTTTTATATTTTTAAAATTATTTAAAAGTATATGGTACTACTTCTGTCAATTTTGGATTTTTAGTCAAGTCGTCAGCTGGATAAGGCAATAAAAGATTTGTTGCCGAGATTGTAATATGTTTTTCAGCTTCTCTGTTTCCTCTATTTTGTGCTTCTAGAATCGCTTTTGCTTTTTCAAAAGGTAAACGACCTAAATCAAAATAATAATCTCCTTCGCACGCCAGCTCAGCACGTCTTTCTTTAAAAATATCATCGAATGTTATAACTGATTTTGGTGCAAGCCCTGCTCTTTTACGAACTGCATTATAAGATTGAAGCGCTTGTGCATCTGATGTACTGCCTGTTTGTCCGCCCAAAATTGCTTCAGCATGAATTAATAGTAATTCTGCATAACGCATCATGTAGCTGTTCATGCTACTTTCTCCATTATTTACAGGATTAAACGCTCCCGTTATTGGGAGATTTTCTTTCCCGATAACATATTTTTTCAATCCTGCACCAGATTTTTGAGCTTCGTACTGAAGTTCAAAAGTATAACCCAGAATTTTTGGAGCACCTAGATCAAGTGTTTTGGCGTAAGTCAAATTTGGATAGAAATCTCCAGGAAGCATAAAAGTCTCAATTCTTCTTCTGTCTCCATTTTCAAAAACATTTTTAATTAAATCTTGAGATGGTGCAATTTGTCCAGAATACGTTGTTTCTACCAATCTGTTTTCTGGAGCAAATAATGTATTGGTGAAATTACCATCAAAATACCCTCCAGTTCCTGTCCATTGCCAAGCAAAAATAGATTCTTCGTTATTATTGTTTTTTTGCAAAAACAAGTCGGCAAAAGACTTAGTCGGTAATTCATCACCTCCTAACAATTTAAACTCACCGCTGTTAATTACTTCCTGAGCCATTTGTCTCGCCAAGTCATATTTCTTTTGATATAAATAAACTTTTGCAAGCATTGCTTTTGCAGAACCGCTTGATACGTGCGCATTCGCAGCATAATCTGAACCTCTGTTTTTTGTTCTCAAATTAGCAATCGCAAATTTTAAATCATTTTCGATGAATTTGTAAACATCTTCAGTTGGATTACTCGGAATAACGTAGTTTTTAGAATAGTCTGCATTATTTTCGATAATAGGCACATTTCCCCATAATCTTACCAAGAAGAAATAAGAAAATGCTCTAATAAAATGGCATTCTCCTAATGTATTATTCAAAGCTTCCTTACTAACATTTGGACCAACACTCTGCGGTAAATTACTGATATAAGCATTAGAATTTGCAATAGCTCCAAAACAAGATCTCCAAGAATCTGAAATATATCTTGATGTATTTGTAAAACTCAAATCTGTAAATTTTCCAAAGTCATTATAAATATCGGCATACATATTACCAGAGATTACATCTGTAATACCGTAAAAACCTTCTTTATTCATATTAAACCAAACTAAACCATAAAGTCCGTTGGTCGCATTGTCTAGTTTTTCGTCAGAATCATAGTAACTTCCTATTGTAGGATTTCCTTCTGCAGGAACATCTATAAAATCTTGAGAGCAAGAGGATGAGAACAACATCAATAACGCCATAAAACCTACGCTGCCTCTTTTATATATATTTTTCATATTATTTTTTATTAAAATTCAACATTAAAACCAAAAGAAATTAGTCTTGGCACAGGATAACGTCCGTTATCAATTCCAGACATTAATGCGTCTTGATTATAAGCACCCACCTCAGGATCATAACCTGTGTATTTTGTAAAAGTGAATAAGTTTTGTCCAGAAGCATAAATTCTCAATCTTGTTAGTTTGATTTTTGAAATTATATCCGATGGCAACGAATATCCTAAAGTTACGTTCTGAATTCTTAAATAAGAACCATTTTCAATCATACGGGTAGAAACGGCATTGTTAATATGATCGTAACTAGAAGGTTTAGGAAGCGAAGCATCTAAGTTATCAGCAGAATAGAAATCAGCAGCTTCTGTTAAATAATTAGTTCCCAAATTACTATTCATTGTTCCCGATGCACGAGTTAAATTCAGCAATTTATTTCCTGCAGTTCCTTGAAGGAAAATCGATAGATCGACATTTTTATATTTAAAGTTATTTGTAAAACCGTAAGTGAATTTTGGATTTGGATTTCCAATATTCGTTAAATCGTTTTGATCGATTTTACCATCATTATTTAAATCTTTATAAATAACATCACCTTTTACAAAGTCTGGCAATAAAGAGTTTGTTCCGTTTTTTAAGACTACTCTATTTCCTGAACCGTCAACATGTCCGTATTTTAATAAATCTTCATCAGTTCTGTAAATCCCTACAGCTTCGTATCCTAAAAACGAACCAATCGGCAGACCTTCCTGCGTTCTTGAAACACTTACAGTACTATAAGCAAGTGTATTAGTTGTTTTTATAATATTTAAACCTGCCATGTCTGTAACTTTATTTTCATACTTGGTAAAGTTCAAACTAGAATCCCAAGAGAAGTTTTCTGAGAATTTATTATGATAGCCAAGAGTTACCTCGATACCTTTATTCTGCATACTTCCAAGGTTAAAATATGGAGGATTTACACCACCTTCATAATCACCGCCTCCAGAAAGATAATTTGGCAACGGAACCTGATACAAGAAGTTTTTAGACACTTTTTTATAAACATCAACCGATGCTGTAAATTTGGATTGAAACAAAGTAAAATCTAAACCTAAGTTTGTTTGATCCTGAGTCTCCCATTTCAAATCTTTATTTGGAGTATTTGAAGGAAGATAAGAAGTTCCCATAGAACTTACCACTACGTGAAGATTAGAATCGTATAAGTTATTTCCGATTTGATTGTTTCCAGTTTGTCCCCATCCAAATCTTAACTTTATATTATCAACATATTTTCTAGTGCTTTCCATGAAAGATTCATTCGAAATTTTCCAAGAACCGCTGGCAGAACTAAAAACACCCCATTTATTTCCTACGAAAAACTTAGAAGATCCATCTGTTCTAATCGCAGCAGAAATACCATATTTATCTGCGTAATCATAAACCACCCTTCCTAAATAAGATGATAAAGTTTGAGTTCCTGAATAGGTACTTTTAAGCACGGCTTTCGCTAAATCTCCGCCGGCAAGCGTCTGGTTACTATTATCTTTATAACCATTTCCTTCCATAGAATATCCTTCCCAATGTGCTCTATTTGACTCTTGAACAGCTAAAATTGTAAAATTGTGTTTATCAATTGTCTTTCTATACGTAAGCATGTTTTTTAAGTTCCATGAATTACCAGAAGACGGATTATAATATAGATTAGCGTAATTTTTCACCGCATTACCCAAAGAATACATAGGATCAAATCGTTGTCCTAAATTATCGTAGATATACCCTCCCGCTTCAAAACGATATTCTAAACCTTTAAGAATATCAACTTGAGTATAAAAATTTCCAGAATAATTTTTTCTTACTAATGTATTTGAACCTAATAAAGAGGTTGCAACAGGATTAACAAATGAAATACCACTTGTTGGTCCAGCAAATGCACCATCCAATTCTCTTACTGCCACATCTGGAGTCGCCAAAAGAGAAGTAGCTACAACTCCATTAAACTGTCCGTTCAGTGTAAGTTTTTCATCTGTAATTGCACCACTTACATTGATACCAACTTTAATAAAGCTGTTTACCTTAGCATCGATATTAGCTCTAACATTGTATCTTTTAAATCCAGATTCGATTACGATACCTTCTTGATTTAAAACACCTCCAGAGATATAATAGTTAATCCCTTCTTTTCCGCCTGAAAAAGACAACTGATTAGAACTCATTAATCCTGTTTCATAAATAGCATCCTGCCAGTCTGTACCTTTTCCTAATAGTTCAGGATAAGCAAATTCTGGACGTTTTGATGAAGGATCATAAACATCTGCCAAAGCATTTTGATGAGTAGCATATTGCTGCAAATTCATAGAATGCAGTTTCTTAGGAAGATTACTGATTGAATATGAATTTTCAAAAGACAATTTCCCAGTACCTTTTTTTCCTGATTTAGTAGTTACAATGATAACTCCATTTGCTCCGCGTGAACCATAAATTGCAGTAGCAGAAGCATCTTTCAAGATATCAATAGACTCAATATCGCTTGGATTGATAAGCGCTAATGGACTTACAGTAATATTTCCGTTGTTTGAAAAGTTAGAATCCCCGGCTGCATTTCTTCCAGAAGTAGAAGAGTTTCTCGCATCACCAGAAATAGGCACACCATCAATTACATACAAAGGTTCATTAGTACCTGTTAAAGAAGAAACTCCACGAATCCTTACAGAAACATTACTTCCCGGCTCTCCAGAGTTACTATTTACAACTACCCCCGCAGCTTTACCCTGAAGCATTTGGTCAAATGAGGCTACTTTTAGGTTCTCAATATCTTTTGCCGCAACACTAGAAATAGCACTATTTACATCTTTTCTCCTTTGAGTACCGTAACCAATTACAACTACATCTTTTAAATCTTCAGCATTTGATTTTAAAATTACATTTATAGTCGATTTACCATCTACAGCAACCTTCTGCGTAGCAAATCCGATAAAAGAAAACAATAAAGTTGAATTTGCAGGAACATCGATAGAATATTTACCGTCAAAATCAGTAGAGACCGTTGCTTTAGAACCCGCAACTGATACGTTTGCCCCTGGGATAGATAATCCCTTTTCATCAGATACCGTCCCCGAAACCTTTACCTGCGCAGTAATAAAATTACTGGTCAGTAACAAAAATAATATCAAAGGAACAGCTCTGTGGTCAGCCTTCCAATGAATGAAGCTAGTCATTAGTTTTTTCATAATAAGTGTTTGGTTAGTTTAAATTTGTTTTATTGCCAATCTAAGAGATCAAAAAGCCTGGTATATCAAACTCTTAAATTATTTAACAAATCTATAACAGAGAGAATTATCAAATCGATAATATTATATCATTTAATGATAATATTTTTACTTTAAGCGATTAAAAAAACACATATGAAAATAAAACCATATAAAAATTAAATTATTCGCAACAACAATCCTCAAAAAGAACCTAACACCTATATAAAAATCAACAAAAAGCGTAAAATCAAACGATTTCGTTAAAAATAATATTTAGTAGTGACAAAAAAGTATCACTATAAAATACGTTTCAATCCAGAAAAATCTTCTCTGTATTGACTCGGAGTACAATTTTTTGTCGCTTTAAAACTGCGGTTAAAATTGGCAATATTATTAAACCCAGATTTAAACGCAACTTCAGAAACGCTCATATCTTTTTCTACCAGCCAGCGAGCAGCGTAACCAATTCTAATATCATTTATATAATTGACAAAAGTTTTACCTGTACGTTTTTTAATGAATCTATTAAAAGAAATAATAGACATACTCGCCACATTTGCTACATCTTCTAAAGTAATTTTTTCAGCAAAATGTTTCTGCACATATTCGTAGACCAATTTCATTTTATCGTAGTCATCAAAAGTGTCATAGTCAACTGTATAAGTCGAAAGCAGACGCTGATTTCTAGAATTTGCCAGATCATATAATAAAGAGGTAATTTCTAAAAAATAATCCATTCCGTCTAGTTTTGAAAGCCTTACAAGTCTTGGCGTCAATTCTTCTGCTGTTTTTTTCGAAAAAAGAATTCCGTGAATAGATCTGTTAAACATATCTCTTATCGGATTCATAATTCTTCTTGACAATAAGGATTCATGAAATAAATCATTATGAAACTGAATCGTTATTTCATGGATTTTTTTACTGGTACATTTACTCAACTCCCAGCCGTGATATAAATTTGGGCCAATTAAAACGAGTTCGATATTATCAATTTCTTCAATATTATCTCCAACAACTCTCTTTACACCTTTTCCGTTTAAAATAAAATTAATTTCAAATTCCGGATGATAATGAACAGGAAAATCAAAGCTGTCTTTAACTCGGTCAAAAACTAAAAAGCTGTCGCTAGCAGCAAGCGGTGCAATTTCTCTATAAAAATTTTTCGTAGTCCCCATCTCAGAATTATTATTAGTAACGTAATATTTTGTTTTTTTGACTGCAATAATATGATATATAATTGATAAAATAATATTAATTCCACTATAATCATCCAATTATCTTTGAAAAAATAAATTATCATTTCTTTAAAAAGAACATTAATAATAAACATTAATCATTTTTAATTGAATATGTTTTTATAGTTTTAATAATTTTAACAATAAAAACATAATGATTTTTTGACAGACAAATCAACACTATTTCCAAACCATAACCACTTGTTTATTTTGCTTTTAGCCGAAAAACAAACTAACTAATCTGCAATGAAAAAACACTTTTTGACACTTTTGACAGTAACAGTACTTACCAGTTCATGCATAGCGCAAAAAAGTATAGATAATACTAATTTGTCACTTTCAGATAAAAAAGCAACTACAGAAACTAAGACACTTTATAAAAACCTAAATACTTTATCTCAAAAAGGTTTTCTTTTTGGTCATCAAGATGATTTGGCTTACGGCGTAAAATGGAAATATGAAGACGGTCGAAGTGATGTAAAAGATGTCGCAGGAGATTATCCATCTGTATATGGCTGGGATATTGCAGGTTTGGAAAATGACAAACCAAACAATATTGACGGCGTTCCTTTTGCCAAAATGAAACAATACATTATTGAAGCCAATGCAAGAGGCGGAATTTCAACTATAAGCTGGCATTTTGACAATCCCGCAACAGGAAAAGATGCTTGGGATCACACTCCAAACTCTTTAAAAACAATTTTACCAGGAGCCGAAAACCACAAAAAATTTACTTCTTGGTTAGATAAAGCGGCTACATTTTTCTTGTCTTTAAAAGATAAAAACGGCAAAAATATTCCAATTCTTTTCAGACCTTTTCATGAACTTACCGGCGGATGGTTTTGGTGGGGAAAAGGAAACTGCACTCCTGAAGAATTTAAAACGGCTTGGAAATTCACCTTTGATTATCTTCAGAAAAAAGGTGTTCACAATTTAATTTACGTTTACAATACAGGTGGTTTTGGAAGTGAAGCAGATTTTTTAGCTAACTATCCCGGAGATAATTACGCCGATATTTTAAGTTTTGATTCTTACCAAAATAGCAACGACCCAAATGGAGAGAAATTTATTGCCGAAGTTCAAAATCAGTTTAAAATCTTAAATGAAATCAATATTAAAAAACATAAAATAATTGCTTTGGCCGAAGCTGGTTATGAAGCTGTTCCAGACCCAAAATGGTGGACAGGAACTTTACTAAAAGCAATTGGAGATTATAAGATTTCTTATGTTTTACTTTGGAGAAATCACGGCTGGCAGGAAAAAGAGCAAAAAATGCATTATTACGCACCTTTCTCAGGACAAGTAAGTGAAAAAGATTTTGTCGATTTTTATAATCTAGATCAAACTATATTTGAAAAAGATATTCAAAAAAAATTAAAATAACTGCCCAAATTTAAATTACAACCTTTAAAAAAAATCTAATGCACGACAAAATTAGTTTAAAAGAAAAAATAGGTTACGGTCTTGGAGACGCTGCTTCATCTATGTTCTGGAAAATTTTCAGCATGTATCTGTTGTTTTTCTACACCGATGTTTTCGGATTAGCGCCTGCTATAGTCGGAACCATGTTTTTAATTACCCGAATCTGGGATTCCTGCTTTGACCCAATTGTTGGAATTTTAGCTGATAGAACAAAAAGTAAATGGGGAAAATTCAGACCGTATTTACTTTGGGTCGCCATACCATTTGCCGTGATTGGAGTTTTGACTTTTTATACTCCAGATTTTGACGAAAAAGGAAAAATAATTTACGCCTACGTCACTTATTCTTTAATGATGATGATTTATTCTTTAATCAATGTTCCTTATGCCTCACTTTTGGGGGTAATGTCGTCTGATCGAAAAGAAAGAAACACACTTTCTTCTTATCGAATGGTTTTTGCTTTTGGAGGAAGTCTTTTGGCACTTTGGCTGATTGAACCTTTGGTAAATTATTTTGGCGGAAACTTAAATTCAAAAACAGGCTGGCTGACAACAATTGCCGTTTTCGGATTAATTACAACTATATTCTTCTGGGCTTGTTTTGCATTTACAAAAGAAAGAGTACAACCAATTGGAGACGAACAAAACAATCTAAAAGAGGATTTAAAAGACCTCTTAAAAAATAGACCTTGGTGGATTTTATTGGGAGCTGGAATTGGCGCATTAGTTTTCAATTCAATTCGAGATGGTGCTGCGGTTTACTATTTCAAATATTATGTAAGCAGCAGTATAAACTTCGATTTTTCGCTTTTCGGAACCGATTTTCATATGACTCCAACCTCAATATATTTGGTTTTAGGACAAGCAGCGAACATCATCGGAGTGATCGCAGCGACGCCAATTGCAAATAGAATTGGTAAAAAGAAAACATTTTTTGGTGCAATGGCACTGGCAGCAATTCTTAGTTTGATTTTCTATTTATTCGGAAAAGAAGATATTTTCTTAATCATGATTTTCCAAGTTTTAATAAGTATTTGTGCAGGCTGTATTTTTCCATTAATCTGGTCAATGTACGCAGACAGTGCCGATTATTCTGAATGGAAACAAGGACGAAGAGCTACAGGACTGGTATTTTCTGCATCTTCCATGTCGCAAAAATTTGGATGGACAATTGGCGGTGCTGGAGCTGGATGGCTTTTAGGTTATTACGGTTTTCAGGCAAATGTAGAACAAACTGCAACCGCTCAAAACGGAATTCAATTAATGCTGAGTATACTTCCGGCAATAGCAGCTGGAATATCAGTAGCTTTTATAGCATTTTACCCATTATCTGAAGAAAAACTTCAAACAATTGAACAAGATTTAAACCAAAAACGAGACCAAAAATAAATTAGTACAGATACCGAAATCAATTAATATGACAACGATAACATCTTCAGCCATTTTTCAAGAAAGAAAATCGGCATTAGAAAAAGAACATAAAACACTTATTGAACAAAAAAATGCACCTCAGGAAGCTGCTGGAAACGGAATTTATGACCGTTACAAAAACCCTGTAGTAACTGCTGCGCACATTCCGCTGAACTGGCGTTTTGATTTCAACGAAAAAACAAATCCTTTCCTGCAAGAAAGAATCGGAATAAATGCTGCTTTTAATGCTGGTGCAATGAAATGGAACGGCAAATATTTATTGGCAGTTCGTGTAGAAGGAATCGACAGAAAATCATTTTTTGCCATTGCCGAAAGTCCAAACGGAATTGATAATTTCAAGTTTTGGGACAAACCCTGCGTAATTCCGCAAACCGAAGAACCAGACACCAATGTATATGATATGCGTTTGATTCATCATGAAGATGGTTATGTGTACGGTATTTTTTGTACTGAAAGAAAAGATCCAAAAGCACCAAAAGGTGATACAAGTTCGGCTGTAGCCAATGCTGGAATAGTTCGTACAAAAGATTTAGTAAACTGGGAAAGGCTTCCGGATTTAATATCTAATACGGGACAACAGCGAAATGTTGTTTTACATCCAGAATTTGTAAACGGAAAATACGCTTTATACACACGTCCGCAAGATGGTTTTATTGATGTTGGAAGTGGCGGCGGAATTGGTTTAGGTTATGTGGAAGACATGACAAACCCTGTTGTTAAAGAAGAAAAAATAATCTTTGGAAAACAATATCATACTATTTATGAATTGAAAAATGGTCTTGGCCCTGCTCCTATCAAAACATCAAAAGGCTGGCTGCATTTGGCACACGGAGTCCGTAATACTGCTGCAGGTTTACGTTACACTTTGTATATGTTCATGACAGATTTGAATGATATTACAAAAGTTACGCACGTTCCTGCCGGACATTTTATGGGACCAGAAGGAATTGAAAGAGTCGGCGACGTTTCGAATGTTTTATTTTCTAACGGATGGATTGAAGATACCAACGGAACTGTTTACGTATATTATGCCTCTTCAGACACTAGAATGCATGTAGCAGTTTCAACCGTAGAGAAATTAGTTGATTATGTTACCAATGCACCAGCAGACACTTTTATTTCTGCAGGTTCTGTACAGACTATTATTGATCAAATCGAAAGAAACAACGCAATTTAATATATCGTGTCATTACAAAGAAAGCTTTTAAAATCTGAACTCACCTCAGAACTTGATTCCATTTTAAAATATTGGTCAGAACATACTGTTGATGAGCAAAATGGCGGTTTTGCAGGTCAGATCGATTTTAATGATCAAAGAATTGAAAATGCAGAAAAAGGTTCGGTTTTAAACGCCCGAATTCTTTGGACTTTCTCTGCCAGTTATCAAACCACAAAAAACGAAAACCACAAAAAATTGGCAGAAAGAGCATTTGAATTTCTCAGTGCTTATTTTTATGACACAAAATTTGGCGGTCTTTTTTGGAGCATTAATGAGGATAAAACTCCAAAAGACACCAAAAATCAAATTTATGCTTTAGCATTTGCAATCTACGGATTGTCAGAATATTATGTGATTTCAAAAAACGAAAAAGTTCTAGAAATTGCTAAAAATTTATATCTAAAAATTCAAGAACACAGTTACGATCCTGTAAACAAAGGTTATTTTGAAGCTTTTACAAGAGATTGGCAGCCAATTGAAGATTTACGTTTGAGTGCAAAAGATGCGAATGAAAAGAAAACTATGAATACGCATCTTCATATTATTGAAGGTTATGTAAATTTATACAAAGTCTGGAAAGATGAAAAACTGCTTGAAGATATTATTGAATTATTAGAAACAATCGAGAAATATTTCATTAACACTGAAACTGGTCATTTACGTTTATTTTTCAACGAAAATTGGATTGAAAAACCAGATGTTGTTTCTTACGGCCATGACATTGAAGCGGCTTGGCTTTTACAGCAGTGTGCAGAAATTTCGGGCAATGAAAAACTGATCGAAAATTATAAAAAATACGCCGTTCAAATTGCTGAAGTTACAAAAGAAGGACTTGATTCTGACGGCGGTCTCTGGTACGAATTTGATCCAGAGAAAAATAAATTAATTGCCGAAAAACATTGGTGGCCGCAAGCGGAGGCTTTAATTGGTTTTTACAACGCTTACCAATTAACTGGAAAAGAAGAATATCTGGAAATTGTTTACAAAATTTGGAAATTCATAAAAAAACATATCCTCGATCAGAAAAATGGAGAATGGGTCTGGGGAATTTACCACGACTATTCTTTAATCGAAAAAGACAAAGCCGGATTCTGGAAATGTCCTTATCATAATGGCCGAGCCTGTTTGGAACTTATACAGCGTATTAAAGAATAACTTTATTGATTTAACTCTAATTTACAGTCGCTTATGAAACATTTTTTTCTTTTTAGTTTATTATTTATGACCACAATAATAACCGCGCAAACAAATCTTATAAAAAATGGAGGTTTCGAATACGAGTTTGTAAATTGG
Source organism: Flavobacterium sp. Root935 (assembly GCF_001429295.1). Lineage (GTDB taxonomy): Bacteria > Bacteroidota > Bacteroidia > Flavobacteriales > Flavobacteriaceae > Flavobacterium. Next base: position 1,187,957 of record NZ_LMJL01000008.1, read on the forward strand.
AGAGGCGAAGAAAATGGTGCTCTTTCTACGTATGATAAAAAATCTGGGAAAAATGGTGCGCTGATTAATCAATATACTGGTGCAGAATGGAGGGCTTTTGATCAAGTTATTACAATTCCGCGAAATACTTTTGCAATCGAATGCAGTGCATGGATGAAAACCGATGGTGTAGAAATCCAAAAAGAAGATTACAAAGCTGCATCTGTAATTATTGAATTTACCACTGATGCCGAAAAGAAAATCAGCTCTGAATTAATTGGCAATGCAAAAGGTACCACAGGCTGGATCAATTACAAAAAAGCCATAAAGGTTCCTGCAGATGCTAAAAAGATTAGGATAATGCTCGCTCTTGCCCAAACTAACGGTACTGTATTTTTTGATGATATTAAAATAACAACGCTTTCTGAAGAAGAATTTTTAAAACGAAATCCTTAAACGAGATAAATAAAAAGGTCTAAAGTAACGTAAAGTCCTAGCCCTGATAGAAGCGGCATCCTTTTATGTTGGCGTTCAACATAAAAGATACAGCGGATAGCAGGAAACAGCTTCTTAAAATATAAATCATGAAAAACAGATTTCTCAAAACACTTTCTCTTGCAATGCTTTTGTCGACAATTGCTTGTCAGGCGCAGGAAAAAATAACCGTAAAAGGCACGCAATTTTATAAAGGTGATAAACCTTATGCCTACATCGGAACCAATTATTGGTACGGCAGTATGCTTGCTTCTAAAAAAATTGGGGACAGAAAAAGACTTTTACGCGAACTGGATTTAATGAAGAAAAACGGAATTGATAATCTTCGTGTTTTGGTTGGCGCGGATGGCAGCAAATACGATTTTACGGTTCGTCCGGCTTTGCAATATGAGCAGGGAAAATATGATGAAGATCTTTTGGACGGTTTAGATTTTTTGATCAATGAAATGAGCAAACGTAATATGTATGCCGTTTTGTACTTGACAAACAACTGGGAATGGTCGGGCGGAATGTCACAATATTTAGAATGGAATGGCAAAGGAGCAATTCCAGTTCCGAATATTCCGCCAAACACTTGGCCTCAATTTATGTCGTATACAGAACAGTTTCACAGCTGCGAACCTTGCATGGAAGCTTTAAATAATCATGTAAAGTTTATTATTGGAAGAACAAATGCTTATTCTAAAAAGAAATACAACGAAGACAACACCATTATGGCATGGCAGGTTGGAAATGAACCAAGACTTTTTACAGTAGAAAATGAAGCTAAATTCACAAAATGGTTAAACAACATTGTGGATTTAATTGATAGTTTAGATAAAAATCACTTGGTTTCTACGGGTTCTGAAGGAAAAAACAGTTCGAACGACAGCATGGAGATTTTCGAAAGAACGCACCAAAATCCGAACATTGATTATTTGACCATGCACATCTGGCCAAAAAACTGGAATTGGTTTAAAGCCGATAATGCCGAAGCTACAATGCCAAAAACAATCGAAAACGCTGGAAAATATATTGACGATCATATTAAAGTGGCAAATAATTTAAAAAGACCAATTATTATAGAAGAATTTGGTCTTCCGAGGGAAAATGAAAACTTAAATGCTGGAGCTTCGTCGATCTACAGAGATAAATTTTACAGTTATATTTTTGGAAGAGTTCTAGAAAGTCATAAAAACGGAGGTCCGTTGCAGGCTGCGAATTTTTGGGGATACGGCGGTGAAGGAAAAGCCGTTAATGAAACGGGAAAATGGAATCCAGGCGAACCACTTACAACAGATCCTCCGCAAGAACCACAAGGATTAAATTCTGTTTTTAACGGCGATAAATCGACTTTAGAAATCGTTAAGAAATACAACCTAGAATTGAAGAATTAAAAAATTATTCAACCCTATTTTCTGTAGAGACGCACCGCAGTGCGTCTTATGTGCAACGAATATATGGAACGTAAACTGGGCGTAGACCCACTGCGGTGCTTCTCTACAGAAAAAACAAATCAAAAATTGATGAAAAACGCTATAACAATATTGCTGCTTTTATTTTTCGTAAACCTATCTTTTTCGCAGAAGAAACAGGATTTTACTGTAAAATCTCCAAACGGAAAAATTGAAGTTAAAATTAATGTTGATGATAAAATCAGCTGGACAATTTTGCATGAAAACGATGTGATTTTGACTCCATCAGAAATGTCTATGACTTTGGACGAAAATATTGTTTTAGGAAAAAATGCTGTTGTTTTAAATTCAAAAAAGGAAACTGTAAACACTTCTTTTGAAACACCTTTGTACAAAAAGAAATCAGTTCAAAACAATTACAATCAATTGACTTTAAAGTTCAAAAATGACTTCAGCATTGAGTATCGCGTTTTTGATGACGGCGCTGCGTATCGTTTTATAACTAAAAAGAAAAAAGATATTACCGTTAAATCTGAAGAAGTGGTTATAAACTTTGATCAGGATTACAATACTTTAATGCCTTATGTCCGCGATTTACGAAATCCGAAAGATCCATTTATTTCATCGTTTGAATCGCATTATGAAAACAAAAAAATCAGCGAGTTCAAAAAAGATACTTTAGCTTTTTTACCTTTTTTAATTGATTATAAAAATCATAAAAAAGCCGTTTTTCTAGAAGCAAATCTGGAAGATTACGCGGGACTGTTTGTAACCAATAATAAAAACAATTCTGGTTTTGAATCTCGCTTTTCTAAATATCCGTTAAAGGAAACCAACGGCGGATTCAATGACCTCAACAAATTAATTACAGAAAGAGCAGATTATTTGGTAAAAACCAAAGGAACAAGAAGTTTTCCGTGGAGAGCAATTGTGATTTCTGAAAATGATGCGGATTTAGCCAATAATGATATGGTTCAGAAATTGGCCGAGCCATCAAAAATAAAAGATGTTTCGTGGATAAAACCCGGAAAAGTAGCGTGGGACTGGTGGAACGACTGGAACATTTATAATGTTGATTTTAAAGCTGGAATCAATACACAAACTTATAAATATTATATTGATTTCGCTTCTAAAAATAAAGTGGAATATGTGGTTTTAGACGAAGGCTGGAGTGTAGAAACCGATATTATGAAACACAATCCGAATGTTGATCTCGAAGCTTTAATCGCCTACGCGAAAGAGAGAAACGTTGGAATTATCTTGTGGGCTTCGTGGATGGCTTTGCATGAAAATATTAATGGCGTTTTTGACAATTATGCTAAGCTGGGCGTCAAAGGTTTTAAAGTTGATTTTATAGACCGTGACGATGCTAAAATGGTTAGTTCCGTTTACGATATTGCTCAAAGAGCAGCCAATCATAAATTAATTATTGATTTTCACGGAATGTACAAACCAACCGGGATTCAGCGAACTTATCCAAACATTCTAAATTTTGAAGGTGTAAAAGGTTTAGAAAATAATAAATGGACACCAAATGACGATGTTCCGCTTTACGACACAACGATTCCGTTTATCAGAATGATGGCCGGCCCAATGGATTATACGCCTGGCGCAATGAGAAATGCCACAAAAAGCGAATTCAAACCAAGTCATTCCAACCCAATGAGTCAGGGAACAAGATGTCATCAATTGGCACTTTACACTATTTTTGAAGCGCCTTTGCAAATGATGGCAGACAGTCCAACAGCTTTTATGAAAGAGCAGGAAAGTACCGATTTTATTGCTAAAGTTCCAACAACTTTTGATGAAACGGTTTCTTTAAATGGTGAAGTTGGTAAATACATTTCCATTGCCAGAAGAAAAGGCAATACGTGGTATTTAGGTTCAATTACAAATTGGGATTCCAGAGATATTACTATCGATTTTTCTTTCCTTGAAAAAGGCAAAAAATTCCAAGCCGAAATTTTCTCTGATGGTTTAAATGCAGATAAAGCCGCAACGGATTATAAAAGAGAAATCATTACAATTGATTCGGCAACGAAATTAACGTATCGATTAGCAAACGGTGGTGGATTGGCGATGATTATTCAATAAAAAAAATATAGAAACCTAACAGGTTTTAAAAACCTGTTAGGTTTGATACAGTCAAGATAAAATCTTCTCAATCGCATTTAACTCATCATTCGAAAACTCCGTATTCTGAAGACAATCAATATTATTACACAATTGCTTTACAGAACTTGCGCCAATTAATACCGATGTAATTCGTTTGTCTTTTTGCAGCCAAGCCAAAGCCATTTGCGCCAAAGACTGATTTCTATTCTGAGCAATTTCGTTCAGCTGAATTAATTTCTGAATTCTTTCTTGTGTCACCTCATCTTCTTTCAAATGTCCGTTTGGGTTATGCGCTCTTGAATTTTCTGGAATTCCTTTTAAATATTTGTCTGTTAAAAGTCCTTGTGCCAAAGGTGAAAACGCAATACAGCCAACTCCTTTTTCTTCTAAAACATCTAATAAGCCATTTTCTACCCAACGTTCCAGCATTGAATATTTTGCCTGATGAATTAAACATGACGTGCCTAATTGTTTTAAAACATCAACTGCAACACGAGTTTGTTCTGCCGAATAATTACTGATTCCAACATACAACGCTTTTCCACTTCTCACAGCATGATCTAATGCCATCATCGTTTCTTCAATTGGCGTTTCAGGGTCTGGACGATGCGAATAAAAAATATCAACATAATCGATACTCATTCGTTTCAAACTCTGATCTAAACTAGACAACAGATATTTTCTCGAACCCCAATCTCCATAAGGTCCGTTCCACATCGTGTAACCCGCTTTGGTAGAAATTACGATTTCATCACGCAGATTTCCCTGAAAATTATGCCATAGTATTTTTCCAAAATTCTCTTCAGCAGAACCAGGAACCGGCCCGTAATTATTTGCTAAATCAAAATGAGTTATTCCTTTATCAAAAGCCTCAACGGCAATACTTTCAGCGTTTTCAAAATTATCAACCGAACCAAAGTTATGCCATAATCCTAAAGAAATCTCAGGGAGTAACAATCCGCTTCTTCCACATCTGTTATATTTCATTATTTTAATTTAATGGTTGGAGTTTTTATAGATTTTAAAAATACAAAAAACTCTCGAAGTTTTGCCACGAAGACACTAATACACGAAGATTTTTATCGTAAAATGAAATCGCCACGAATTCACGAATTTTTAAACAATTAATTCGTGAATTCGTGGCGAAAAAAACCTTTGCTTCTTTGAACCTGTGCAACTTTACACCTCAAAAAAACTATTCTTTTATCTCAAAACCACCCTGCAAACCTTTATCAGAGCTTCCTCCAACCATAATTTTAAAAGTTCCTGGCTCAACTAAATAATTTCCTTCGTTATCATAAAAACCAAGTTCTTTATCCGTTAAAGTAAAATTTACCGTTTTAGTTTCACCCTTTTTAAGATTCACCAATTCAAAACCTTTTAATTCTTTTATTGGGCGAACTATGCTTGCAAATTCATCATGAATATATAATTGCACCACTTCTTTTCCATCATAGTTTCCTGAATTCGTTACCTCAACACTTACCTCAACTTTTTCTCCTTTTGCAAAAGCAGTTTTATTCAATTTCAAGTTTTTATAATCGAATTTCGTGTAACTCAATCCAAAACCGAAAGGAAATTGAGGCGTTTTCTCCACATCCATATAATGCGACCAAAAAACATTTTTATCACTGTCAATTGGTCTTCCTGTACTGTATTTGTTATAATAAATTGGCACTTGCCCCACATTTCTCGGGAAAGACATTGGCAATTTTCCACTTGGATTATAATCTCCATATAAAACCTGAGCAACTGCATTTCCAGTCTGAGTTCCCAAATGCCAAGCTTCTACAATTGCTGGAACATTCTCTGCTGCCCACGGAATACTCAATGGACGTCCATTATTTAAAACCAAAACTACATTCGGATTCACTTTATAGATTTCCTCTAATAATTCCTGTTGTAAACCTGGAAGATTCAAATCAGTTCTGCTTCTTCCCTCACCGCTTTGGAAACCATATTCGCCTAAAACCATTACAACAACATCGGCATTTTTTGCTGCAGTTTTAGCTGCTTCAAATCCGCTTTTATCTGTGGTGTTGAAAACTGTTTCTGTCAAGAAAGTCGCTTTTTGTTTTAATAAATCAACTCCTTTTTCAAAAGTTAGCTGATTGCCTTTATATTGCTGCATTCCTTCTAAAACTGAAACCGCAGTATTATCATCAGCCGCAATTCTCCAGCTTCCTAGCGGACTATTTTTATCATTTGCTAAAGCTCCGATCAAAGCGACTTTCTGCCCTGATTTTTTCAGCGGAAGTAAATTCTTTTCATTCTTCAACAAAACGATTGATTTTTTCGCCATATCCAAAACGCCGTCGTTGTTGGCTTTACTTCCCACAACTTCTTTTTCGCGTTTTTCATCACAATATCTGTACGGATCATCAAATAATCCCAATTCAAATTTCACTCGTAGAATTCTGCGAACGGCATCATCAACCAAAGCTTCTTTCACTTTTCCAGATTTTACCAAATCAACCAATTTTGCCACATATAAATACGATTCCATATCCATATCAGAACCAGCGACTACCGCTTTTGCAGTTGCATCTGCTTCGTCTTTTGCATATCCGTGCGCTATCATTTCACGAATCGAAGCATAATCAGAAATTACAAATCCGTCAAACTTCCATTTTCCTTTTAAAATATCTCTTTGCAGAAAAGCGTTTCCAGTTGCCGGAACGCCATTTAAAGTATTAAATGAATTCATAAACGTACGAACTCCCGCTTCAACCGTAGCTTCAAAAGGTGGTAAAACCGAGTTGTACAATTTAGAATTACTAATATCCACAATATTATATTCCAAACCAGCTTCCACATAACCGTAAGCTGCAAAATGTTTCGCACAAGCCGCAATTGTATTTACTTTCTGAAGATCTGCAACAGTTTCTCCTTGAAAACCTTTTACTCTAGCATAACCCACTTTACTTCCTAAATAAGGATCTTCCCCCGCACCTTCCATCACACGTCCCCAGCGCGCGTCATTTGCGACATCTACGTTTGGTCCAAAAGTCCAGTTAATCCCAGATGCCGAAGCTTCATCTGCTGCAATTGCTGCTGATTTTTTTATAGCTTCTAAATCCCAACTCGCAGCTTCTGCCAACGGAATCGGACTTAACGTTTTATAACCATGTATAACGTCAAAACCAATAATCAACGGAATTCCTAATCTGGTTTCTTCAACTGCAATTTTCTGTACGGCACGAACTTCTTTCACGCCGCGAACCGTCAGCATCGATCCGACCAATCCTTTTCTTAAATGTTCGTATTTTAATTCGGCCGTTCCGCCTTTTGGTGCTGGTCCTGTTACGTCCCAAAAACCGTTGTATTGGTTCATCTGTCCTACTTTTTCCTCCAACGTCATCAACGGTAAAAGCAAATCTATGCGCTGCTCAACAGTTTTATTATTTTCCAGATACGGCTTTTTTTGTGCATTCATATTTCCAATCGTAAGAAGGGCAAAAACCCCAATAGTTATTATTTTTTTATTTTTCATATGTGTGGTTTAGTTAGTTTTTTTTAAGATGCTGAGATTTTAAGGTTCTGAGCTACTAAGTTTTTTGGGCGTGTCCCTCCGGGCCGGGCTATCCGTTTCAAGTCCTCGCACTTCCTTCGTCAGGCTGTGGGCTTTCCACTGCTATCCCTCACGCAAACATTTTCAAAAGACACAATCTTGTCATTTCGACTGAAAGGAGAAATCGCACTACAAACTCCACACAGAATATTCCAATCTTTGGCGAATCCCGAGTGTGATCCTTCGTTCCTCAGGATGACAAACATTGCTCAAAAAATCTAAAATCTATCCCGAGGCTTCGGGACTAAAATCTAAAATTCCGACGTAAAACAAGAAGCCGGTAAATTCGCTTTATTAAACAAATCTGACTGTATTGTATTTCCCCACGCAAACCTCACTTTTGCTGGATTTACAACTTTTTTACTTGTCAAAATCACTTCATTATTTTTAATCGAAGCTTCGGCTGGATAGAAAACCCCATCTGTTCCGGCTACTTCGAATTGATTTGATTTTTTATCTTTAAAATACAATCCATCATCATAATTGAAAGAAACTACCACTTTGTTTTTCTCTACTTTAATTTCTCTAAAAAGCGGTCCGTTAACCAAATTGGAATTGACATTATAGGTTTCAGCCAGAGCTAAATTGGCCAAACGAATTCCAACATCTTTTTTATTTTTTGGATGAATATCAATTGTGTCCGAAATATCGCTGATAACGACCATTCCAGTTTTTGACACTTCTTTCAATAATTTTCTTTGAGAATCTCTAACCGTAACATTTGAGAAATTATTACTTCCAGTTTTAAAAGGCGCGATTTGAACATAATAAAAAGGAAAATCATCTTTCCATTCTTTTCTCCATGAAGTAATTAAGGCGCCTAAAGTTTTATCATAAACCAAAGAACCCACATTTGATTCTCCCTGATACCAAAGCGTTCCAGCAATTTTAAATCCGACAATTGGATAAATCATCGCATTATACGCACGTCCAGGTTGTCGCGGCCCGTATTCTTGTTCGTTTAGTTTTTTGGCATTTTCCAGTAAAAGTGGATCATTATTAACCACGTCTTCTGGCATCCAGATTTCAGCTGGAGTTCCTCCCCAATTTGAAGAAATTAATCCGATTGGGACATTTTTTAACTCTTCGAGAAGGTGTTTTGCAAAAAAGTAACCTACCGCACTAAAATATTTCATGGTTTCTGGAGTAGATTCTGTCCAGTTTCCAAGCAAATTATTCTGCGGACTTTCTGCAGTCAATTTCGGAACGGTAAAAAATCGAATATTTGGATTTGTGGCATTTTTCATTTCTTCTTCGCCATCGTCAATTCCCCAGCTTGCTGACATTTCCATATTAGATTGTCCAGAACAAAGCCAGACTTCACCAATCAAAATATTTTTTAAAATGACTTCATTGTAGCCTTTTATCGAAATAGAAAAAGGTCCGCCTGCCTCTGGAGTTTTAATCGTGATTTCCCATTTTGCCTGATTATTGGCAACGGTTTTATATTCCTGATTATTCCAGCCAGAAACTAGTTTTATTTCTTCTTTTGGATTTGCCCAACCCCAAATTTTCACCTCAGAATTGCGCTGTAAAACCATATTATCACTAAAAATATTCGGGAGCGAAACGTTTGCCATCATAGTACTGGAAATCAATAGAAAGAAGACAAACTTATAAATATTATTTTTCATGTAATAAGCTTTTTAAAAATGGAGCATATTCATCAGCCAAAACTTTGTGATCTGCTACATCTGGGTGTCCTGAACAACCTTTGGGAGTCATCGGCTTAAATTTGAAAATCTGAATTGGCTTATGCGCTTTATCATTCGCGAAAGCATTTTTAACTTTATTCAGACAATCTTCAAAAACGCCCCCTTTTTCTCCTCCAACCATTGGACTATTCGTAATTACAATCTGTACATTCGGATTATGTTTGTACAACATTTTGATGAAATTGATGTAATTCGAAACATACTTTTCAGGATTAAAAGGCAGACGTTCTTTCTTTCCGTCTCCACCAGAAAAATCATTGGTTCCCAAAGCGATACTGATAATATCTGGCTGAAAAGCAAAATCATATTTAGGTTTCGAAGGATCCTTCGTTAAATATAAATTCTGATAAATATCCGGCATTATCGCTTCGTCTTTGTTTTCGTCATTCCAGTTGCGATACATTCCGATTCCAGAAACACAGCTCATTAAATAATCAATACCATTAGCTCTGGAAAGCCTTGGTCCGTATGCATAATAACTGTTGTGATGATCCATATATTCTCCCTTATCACAAGGAATATCAGACGGATCACTTGCCGCACCACAAGTTATAGAATCTCCGATAAATTCGATTTTCTTTTTCTTTTTAAAAGAAATTGTAGTCAGTTTTGCTGTTGTTCCAGCAAATAAAATATTACCGCTTTGTGCTTCTGTATTTTTATAGATTTCTAAACGATGTTCTTTTTTGTTTGAAGTCACTTTTATTGGAAATGTTTGAACATCACCTTTTTCAATCCTGATTTTTCCAATATATTTTCCATCCAAAACCAACTGAACATAATTATGATGTTCGTAAGAATCTACACTCTGAAGTGCAATTGAACATTCATTTCCAATAAAATTAAACGAAACCGAAGAAGCGGTTCCTATCAAAATGACTTGATCATTTTGAAGTTTATCAATTCGGCCTTGGTATAAAAAAGTTTTACTTGAATTTTGAGTTTGCGAAGTCGAAACGTTCGAAATCAGCAAAAACGAAATTAAAAGAGCTATTTTTTTGGGAAACATAATTTATTTGTTAAAATATAAATACGATTCACAAATATATTTGAAATGAACTAGACAGAAAGATACTAAAATGTCAAAATGCAATAAAAAAACACCACATAAACACATCATTTGAAGGATAATGAATGCTATTTGTACTTTTAAAGGGTGTTTTTGTTCTTTTAAAATAAAATAACGGTTTATCTTTAACGTTTCAACTTATATTAGACTAAAAAAAATGAGATCAATCCTTTATATTTTTTTACTTCCTCTTTTTTTACTTTCTTCTTTCACTGTAAAAAGGGAAGAGAAACAAAAAATAACTCAATATCCTAAAATTGAAGCCGAAATTGATCGGGATTCTATTATCGCATATGCCAAACAATATTTAGGAACACCTTACTTGTACGCAGGCAGTAATCCGAAAAACGGTTTTGACTGCTCTGGTTTTGTAAGTTATGTGTATAGCAATTTTGGATTGACATTGCCTAGAAGTTCAAGCGGTTATAAGAATTTGGGAAAAGCTCTAAAACCTGAAGATTTTAAGGTTGGTGATATTTTAGTTTTTTACGGTTACAAAGACAGAACTATTGTTGGCCACCTTGGAATTATATGCGAAGCCAACGGAATGCATTCTAAATTTATTCACGCCTCATCTGGAAAAGCACAGCAAGTTACGATTACAGCTCTTGATACAGAACATTACACCAAACGTTTTTATAAATGTATTGATGTTTTATCTAAATAATTTTTTCGCCACAGATTAAGAGCTTAGCACCCATTTTCTATAATTCTTTTTAATCCATTAATCTCTGGATTCAATTTTTGCATTCTGAATAAAATAAAATTTAAAAAAACCATTTTTGGAAATTGGAATTTATCCAGCTAATTATTGGAATTGGAATTTAAACTTTTATTCTTCCGTCAGTAGTTTCAGCAGACTTTCATCTCTTTGATAAATGTCTTTATAGAAATTCAACTGCCCTTCGCGGTCCACCCACGCTGTAAAATAGCCAATATAAACGGGAACTTTTTTCTTAAGCGTATACCAGCTTTCTTTTCCGGCGTGCATGGCTTTATCGATTCTGGCAGGATTCCACGATGGATCTGGCTTTAATAATTCAATTGCCAATTCACGAGGTTTTGCAACACGCACACAGCCGTGGCTGAAAGCTCTGCTTTCTCTTTCGAACAAACTCTTAGAAGGCGTATCATGCAGATAAATATTGCTTGAATTTGGAAACAAAAACTTCACTAATCCTAAAGAATTATTTTTTCCTGGAAGCTGGCGAACTGCCCCGTTATTCCATTCTAAATTTTTCTTTTGCAGATAGTTTTTGTCTTTCGCCATTCCTGGTTTTATCTCTTTTGCAATAATACTCGGCGGCACATTCCAATACGGACTAAAAACAATATTGTTCATCATTCCACTGAAAATTACAGTTTTTGTCATCGCTTTACCCACAACAACAGGCGAAGTAAAAGCAATTTTTCCATCCTCAATTAAATACAATTTAAATTCAGGAATGTTTACTTCGATGTATTTTTTCCCTTTTTCCAATTCAGGATCAATCCATCTGCAGCGTTCCATATTGGCGATTATGGTTTTTATTCTGTCAGAAACTGGAATATTCAAATCGTTTATATGTTCTGCTAAAATGGTGTTTTTTGGCGCATAACCGTGTCGCAGTTCGTAGTTTTTCATGGCTTTTATTAAAACCGTATCACAAACCGCGCTTTTAGTATCTTCTTTAAGATCTTTGGTTACAAAAAGTCTTTCTCTAATTTGAGCTATAACATTTGAAGAATCGCCTAATTTTAAACTTTTAAAATCTTCTCCCGTTTCAATGGTTTTCCAGCCGCCTTTTTTCTCAATTTCTCTGTATTCTTTTAGAGCATCACGAAGTTTATAATATTGGCTGAACATCTTTCTTTTCTTATCGTCTAAAATGGTCGATTTTTTAAAGATAGAATCTGAAAGCACTTGATAATTGAACTTTTTACGAGGTAAAAGCCATTCTAAAGAAATAACCGTTTTTTCATCAAATCCTCCATATACTTTTTCGGCATAATAGTAATAAAGATTAGAAAGAAGTAAATCAGTATCTTCCTTTGATAATTTCTTGGCAGCATTATTATCAAAAACCAGATTCAATTGTTCGCTGTATGGAAAATTCGCTTTTAATCCTTCTTGATCCAGATTTTTGTATTGGTTGAATAAAGTATTACCAAATTCTACAACGCCTTTATTATCCTGCCACAATTGAGTTGATTTATTTTTTTGATATAAAGAAGTTACATCACTTTTAAATTTTGAAAGTTTCGGATAACTTTCATAAAATGCAGCAACGCGAGTACTGTCAATTGTAAGTTTTAATTCTGGAATTTTCTCAACTGTTTTTATCGAATTTTCCTCTTTTTTATCTGCTTTAGAGTTACACGAAAAAACAGTAAAAAGTACAACCGTAATAATAAGCGAATACCAAATTTTCATACCAGAATTTTTTATTAAAAGTAGAAAAAATTCTATTAAATCAAAGTCTTCGCAAATAAATCTTATTTATCTTTTTTTCTGATTTTAAAAGTAATTAAACTGCATAAAAAAAGCCCCAAACAATTACTTGTCTGGAGCTTGCCATATAACCAACCTATTAAAATTCTTAGATAACCGTACCTTTTAAAGTAAGGATTTTTGGTGCTGTTTCTGCACTAGTTGTTACAGTAACTGTTTTTGTAAATGCACCTTTGTTTGCAGCATTGTAAGTTGCAGTAACTTTTCCAGATTTTCCAGCCTGAATTGGTTCTTTGGTGTAATCTGTAGCCGTACAACCGCAAGATCCTTTAACGTTTGTAATCACAACAGCTGTTTTTCCAGTATTTTTAAATTCGTAAACAATTGCCTTTGGAGTTCCTTGTGGAATTTGTCCAACATCTATTGTTTCTGCTTTCCAAGTAATTGTAGAAGCCGAAGTTTCTGAAATTTTAGTCTCTGAAACTAAAGATTTTACTGGAGCAATCGCCGAAAAAGACATTAGCCCTAAAGCCAAAGCTAACATCGAAATTTTAATCATTTTCATAACGGATATATTTAAAATGGTTTATAGTTCTAATTTGATATTACAAAGGTATTTCAGACAAAACCAAATCGCTGTTAACCGCTTTCAAATGTTTGTTAATGACTTGTTAATCGCTTATTTTCAGGGTAAAATTGATTAATATTACACTTTTAAAATTCCTTATTCTTGAAAATTAATAAACTCAACAGCATCATTCTCTTAGGATTGGTAGCCATCATTAGTATTTTGGTGGCACAATTGTTATGGACAAAAGAGGCTTTTACAATTGAACAAAAAAAGCTTAGCCAGAAAGCACATATTGCTTTACTGGAAGTGGCAAAAAAGCTCTATGAAGGAACAAATCATGAACTGCCGGTACAGAATCCCGTACAGAAAATATCCAACGATTATTATATTGTAAATGTCGATAATGAATTTGAACCTGAAATTTTGGAATTTTATCTAAAAACAGAATTCAAAAAAATGAATATCACTACCGATTTCGAGTATGCGATGTACAATTGCCAGAGTGATGAAATGATTTATGGTGATTACATTTCGCTTTCAAAGAAAAAAGCAGAATGCAAAAAAACTGTTTATTTCCCTAAACATAAAAATCTGGTTTATTATTTCGCAGTACGTTTTCCTAATGAAACTACGTATTTATTTAGTTCTATGCGTTTTTGGTTTATCCTTTCAACGGCGTTAATTTTAATTTTACTGATTTATGTTTATTCTATTTTTAAACTTTTACAGCAAAAAAAATATTCTGAATTACAGCGTGATTTCATCAATAACATGACGCATGAGTTTAAAACGCCTCTGGCATCTATTCTTATCGCTTCTAAATATCTAATTGAGCAAAAGCCAATTAAAGAAGATAAAAAGTTATATACTTATACCGATATTATTATTAGTCAAGGAAATAAGTTAAATGGCCATATTGAAAAAATTCTAAATGTTGCAAAAGCAGATTATGCTCCTTTAGAACTTAAAAAAGAGAATATCCTAATTGTTCCTATAATTAAAGAAGCAATTTCAAACATCAATTTAAAATATCCAGATGCTGTTTTTACAATTGAAACTTCATCGAATGATTATTCAATAGAAACTGATACTTTTCATTTTGCTAATTTAGTTTATAATTTATTGGATAATGCTGTAAAATACTGCAGCGTAAAGCCAGAAGTAATAATCAAAATTACCGAAGATAAAAATTGTTTAAAACTTGAGTTTATTGATAATGGAATCGGGATTACTCCTAAAAAAATATCTTTTATCTTTGATAAATTTTACCGTGTTCAGAACGAGAAAAGTAATGAAGTCAACGGATTTGGTCTCGGTTTATATTACGTAAAAGAAATCTGCTCACTGCAGAATTGGAAAATAAAAGCCGAAAATAATGTTGAAAAAGGAGTAACAATAACCTTATCAATTCCTTATAAAAAATGAGAAATTTCAAAATACTTTATGCCGAAGACGACGAAACTCTTGCATTTTTAACCAAAGATAATTTGGAGCAGAATAATTATGAAGTAATTCATTGTTCTGACGGAAAAGCGGCGTTGCAAACTTTTGAAGAAGAAGATTTTGATATCTGCATTTTTGATATTATGATGCCAAAAATGGATGGTTTTGATTTGGCAGAAGCTATTAGAAAAATCGATCTTGATATTCCTATCATTTTTCTTTCGGCAAAAACTTTAAAAGAAGACCGAATTAAAGGATTACGTCTGGGAGCCGATGATTATTTGGTAAAACCTTTTAGTATTGAGGAATTACTTTTGAAAATTGAGATTTTTTTAAAACGTTCGCAGAAAAATATTGCGCCTGTAAAAACTATTTATGAAGTTGGGAAATATCAGTTTGACACTAAAAATTTTATTCTTTTTAATGAAGAAGAAAAAGTAGGTCTTACCCAGCGTGAAGCCGAATTATTGAAACTCTTTCTAGATCATAAAAATTCGGTTTTAAAGCGCGAACAAATCTTAACCTCTTTGTGGGGAACAGACGATTATTTTATGGGCAGAAGTCTTGACGTTTTTATTTCGCGTCTTCGCAAAATATTAGCAAATGAACAAGGCATCTCAATTGAAAACCTTCATGGCATTGGGTTTCGATTTTCTATTGGATAACCAGTTTTAAGAAATATAATCGTACAGTATGTCATTCCGACGAAGGAGGAATCTCCGCGACAATATTCCGCAAAGTTATGACCAATCTTTGAGGAGCTACTTGCGGAGATTCCTCCTTCGTCGGAATGACATACAGAATGTTCAAATTTACCTATAAATAAAACTTAACGCAAGGTTTATACACAGTCATGACAAATCTTTGGCGAGTTACTTATGGAGATTCCTCCTTCGTCGGAATGACAAACTAAACTATTAAACCTTTTCTGATCAAATCTCTTCGTAAATTAATAGTTTAAAAAATCTAAGTCAGGATTCATAGTTTTTATTAATGCTATTTTCTTCTCTCTCCTCCATCCTTTAATTTCTTTTTCACGTGCTATTGCTTCCTGAATCCAATTAAATTTTTCATAGTAAAGCAAAAACTCAACTTTATAGTTAGACACAAAAGTTTTATTCTCAAGTAGAATATTTTCTTTATGTTTCAACAATCTATTTTTAAGGTTATTTGTAACACCAACATAAAAAACAGATCTCGCTTTATTTGTAAGAATATAAATGAAATAGGTATGAAAACCTTCTTGTAAATACATAAACAAAATGATAACAATTTTGCTAAAAATAAAGAAAAATCTGTAAATAGATTTTCGAAAAACTTTGTATTTTTAATATCTAAATTTCCTTGATATGAAATTACATCATTTGCGAAATGCTACTTTGGTGATTGAAACAGAAAAGCATGTCATTTTAGTGGACCCAATGTTAGGCAAAAGAAAAACAATTCCGCCTTTTACTATTTTTAGATACAAGCCCAAAAGAAATCCGCTGGTGGCACTGCCAAAAAACAGCCGAGAAATATTAAGCCGAGTTACACATTGCTTAATTACTCATTTGCATCCAGATCATATTGATAAAGCCGGCGAAGTATTTTTACGAAGAAAAAGTGTTCCTGTAATCTGCAGTTCAAAGGACGAAAAAGCACTTCTTCAAAGAGGACTGACTGTTATTCAAACTTTAGAATATTGGGAACCTCAAAAATTTTTAGACGGAAAAATAACTGGAATTCCTGCCATTCATGGTTACGGTTTTATCTCTAAACTTATGGGAAATGTCATGGGATTTCTTATCGAATTAGCAGATCAAAAATCAATTTATATAAGCTCTGACACTATTTTTACCGAACATGTCGAAAAAGTTCTAACACAGCTAAAACCAGATATTTCGATTGTCGCCTGCGGTACTGCGCGATTAGATATCGGACAGCCATTATTAATGCGAATGGATGACATTTTGAAATTTGCAACCCTTGCTCCAGGAAAAGTTCTTGCCAATCATTTAGAAGCTTTAAATCATTGCCCAACAACTAGATTTCAATTACGATCTGCTCTTTCAGATCATGGGCTTTTAACAAAAACGTCTATTCCTAAAGATGGTGAATGTTTGGAGTATTAAAGCACTAATAATCCAAATTCACGAAGCGTATTTATAGGTTTAGAATACCAAAATAATTCGAAATCTTCTAATGAAGTTTCGAAATCATTTTTCACTTCTTGAAAGGTATAATTTTTAGCACTTGAAATTGAAATTTTAGACAAGATTGAAATCAGCCACTCCCCTTCTTCTTTGCTGGTTTGAATATTGAAACTTTCTTTTTTATCGTGAAAGGTTAAAGACATCATTTCCCAGCTTCTTCCTTTTTTCGATTTTATAAAAATTTCAGCAGATGGTTTTCCGCCAAGCCAAACCACTTTTGCATTTGGTTTTGTATTGAAATCATTTTGTTCCTGAAGTGCATCAAAAATAAAATCGGGATGAATTTTGGTTTTCGGAATTTTAAAATCAAACCAGTCTTGCAATTCATAATCAAAACAGATTCCGTGCATGAAATTAAAAAGTGATTTCTTTAATCCGAAACTGAATTTATCATGATTAATTCCTGTAGAATCTGTGTAATCAATATCGTTATTGGCAAAAGTTCCAATTGCTTCTGTTTTTTTGGTTACGCCAAATTTTTCAGGATATAATCCGACAGGACTATGAGCTGTTAAAGCAAATTGATGCCAAAATCCAGATTGTAAAACTCCTGCTTCAAACAATTGACGCACCATTTCGAGACTGTCAACTGTTTCCTGAATGGTCTGCGTTGGATATCCGTACATTAAATACGCATGAACCATAATTCCGGCTTCAGTAAAATTTCGAGTCACTTTCGCGACCTGTTCTACAGTTACACCTTTATCAATTAATTTTAATAATCGATCTGAGGCTACTTCCAAACCACCAGAAACAGCAATACAACCAGAAGCTTTTAGCAATAAACATAAATCTTTTGAAAAACTTTTTTCAAAGCGAATATTCGTCCACCAGGTTACGGCCAGTTTTCTTTTTAGAATTTCAAGCGCCAAAGCACGCATTAAAGCCGGCGGTGCAGCTTCATCAACAAAATGGAATCCGTTTTGTCCAGTTTGTTCGATCAATTCTTCCATTCGATCACAAAGCAGACTTGCTGCAACGGGTTCGTAGACTTTTATATAATCTAATGAAATATCGCAGAATGTACATTTTCCCCAATAACAGCCGTGCGCCATTGTAAGCTTATTCCAACGTCCGTCACTCCACATTCTATGCATCGGATTTACAATTTCAATTACTGAAATATATTTATCCAAAGGCAGATCTGAATAATCCGGAGTTCCTACGTAAGCTTGTTTGTAGTCGTGTTTTAGTGAATTATTTTTATAGACAACTTCTCCGTTTTCTAATAAAAATGTTCTTTTGTATCGCTTCTCGACTTCGCTCGAAGTGACAGTATTTGGATTTTGTAAGTTGAAAATTAATTCTTCAATTGGAACTTCTCCATCATCTAGCGTAATAAAATCGAAAAATTCAAAAACGCGTTTATCAGAAAGTGAGCGTAATTCTGTATTTGGGAAACCACCTCCCATCGAAATTTTAATTTCGGGATGATTCTGTTTTACCCATTGTGCGCAACGAAAAGCACTGTATAAATTTCCAGGAAAAGGAACTGAAATTAAAAACAAAGTTGGTTTTACAGCTTCAATTTTTGCTTTCAAAAGCGAAATCAAAATCGAATCAATATAAGTTGGTTTCTGTTGAAGTGCTTCGTACAATTCATCAAAAGAATTTGCACTTCGGCCTAAACGTTCGGCATATCTGCTGAAACCAAAATTATCGTCGACACATTCGACAATAAAATCTGAAATGTCTTCGAGGTATAAAGTTGCTAAGTGTTTGGCTTTATCCTGTGTTCCCATTGTTCCAAAAGCCCAATCGAGTTCTTCTAACTGTGCAAAACGAGAAGCTTCTGGCAGAAAATCTTCCTGACAAATCTGCAATGCCAAAGTTGGATTTTTTCCCTGCAAAAACTGGATTACAGAATCAATCGTCTTGATGTATTCGTCTTGTAAAGCAAAAATTCTTTTGGAATTATCTGAAACTTCATTTCCAACTTCAAACCTGAAACTTGAAACTTGAAACAAATTAATTAATCCCTTTTTCGAAAACAATTCTAAAATCACATCAATTCCCAAATCAGCCTGAGCCGATTCGATATTTTTGGTATTCAGAAAACCTTTTATATATGCCGTTGCCGGATACGGAGTATTCAGTTGGGTAAATGGAGGCGTAATTACAAAAAGTTTCGTTTTCAAGAGGAATTATTTTTTTGCAAAAATACGAGATATTTGGAGACTTTTAAGTTAAAGATTTTTAGCCGCTCTGTTTTAAGTTTCTGATTTTGTATTGTAGGATATTTAACTACATTTGTCGACATCCAAAATAGTCAAATGAAACAAACTTTACTTGTACTGCTTTTAGTAATTTCAATTCAATTATTTTCTCAAAACAAAAACCAATCAATTGGTTTTAAAGAAAATAAAGGACAAATTATTGATCAGAAAGGAAAATCAAATTCAGCAGTAAAATATTTATTAAATTCTAACGGATTAAATGTTCAATTGAAAAAAAATGGATTTTCGTATGATATTTATGAAGTAAAGAAGACTCCAATTGTTGGTTCGACAACATCAAAAACACTTCCATATTTAATTCCAGAAAAAGATGATGAAAAGAAAAAGGAATTCAATTTAGAATATATTTTTCACAGAATAGATATTGATTTTCTAAACTCCAATTCTAAAGTTGAATTAATTACAGGACAGAAATCATCTGATTTTGATAATTATTATAATATTCCGAATAAACCTGAAGGAATAGTTGGAGTTCATCAATACAAACAAATTACATATAAAAATATTTATCCCAATATTGATGTTGTTTTTACAATTCCCGAAGATCCTAAAAAAACAGTTGAATATAATTTTGTTATTCATCCGAAAGGAAAGATTTCTGATATTCAATTAAAATTCAATGGCGCAGAAACCGATTTGGTTGATAATAAAATCCTAATGAATGTTCGTTTTGGGAAAATGGAGGAAACGCTTCCTGCGAGCTGGATCGAAGATGACCATGGCAAAAAGGAGATCGCGGTTAGATATAAAAAAGTAAAAAGAAATGTTTATGGCTTTGATACAGTCCAATCTGTGGATGGAAAAACTCTTGTTATTGATCCTGTGCCGACTAGACTTTGGGGGACTTATTATGGTGGAGAAGAATTTGATTACGCAACCTCACTCTTTACAAAAGATGATTTTGTTTACATGGCTGGAGTTACTTATAGTCAAAATAATATTGCTTCGACTGGTAGTTTTCAAACATCGTTGATAATAGGTATAGATTACGATGCATTTTTTGCCAAATTCAATTCTGATGGAACAAGAGTTTGGGGTACCTATTATGGCGGTAACAGTACTGATGAAATTCTAAAAATTAAAGTTTCAAGTAGCAATAATATTTTTGTTGCTGGCAGAAGTTTAAGTACCAATAACATCTCTACTCCATTGACTCATCAACCTATAAAAAGCGGATATTTTGACGGTTTTATAGCAAAATTTGATTCTGACGGAATTAGAAAGTGGGGAACTTATTACGGTGGTTTAGCAAATGAGTCTATAAACAGCTTTGCAATTGACTTACATGAGAATTTTTACATTTGTGGAGAAACTAATAGCAGAGAAAATATTAGTACAGTAGATGCACATCAAATAGTAGCTGGAAATTTAATGGATAACACAAATGATGGTTTTATAGCAAAATTTAATTATGATGGTATACGCCAGTGGGCAACATATTATGGAGGCAGTAATTTAGATGCTATAACTGATTGTGGATTCGATTCAGATGAAAATATTATTTTTCTTGGATATTCAAGAAGCACTAACAATATTGCGACCGAAAATTCTCACCAAAAAACGAATATCAGAGATGATGGCTTTTTAGTAAAGTTCACTCAAGATGGAAATCGTCTTTGGGGAACTTATTTTGGTGGAGAAAATAATGATTATTTTTACAATCTAGGCATAGATTCATATTACAATATTTATTGTTTCGGAAAAACTAATAGTCTCAATAATATAGGTAGTACTGGGGTTTTTCAAGAAATTTATATTCAAAATTCATTAAGCAACGGTAACGGATGCATATTTAAATTTGACAGAAATGGTCAAAAATTATGGGGCTCCTACTTTTTTCCAGAAACGTTAGGAGGATCTGTGTCTAAAAATGGTTCAATTTACTTCACAGGTCGTGTTGAAGATGGTTTTCAACCAACTGAAAATGTTTTTCAGAGAACCAAAAATTCAGGAACCGAATCCTATTTAGTAAAGTTTAATACTGATGGACAACGAGAATGGGCGACATATTTTGGAGGAGAAATGGCAGATAATGCATTTCAGACATGTTTAGATGATAATTCCAATATTTATTTAGCTGGATCTACTAATAGCAAAACTAATATTTCGACTTCGGGAACGCATCAAGAAAATCTTTATCCCAACAAAAGTAATTATCAGCCTAATACAGGAGACGCCTTTCTTATAAAATTCAAAGATTATGATTCAAATTCTTTAATTTCAAGCAATTCTCCAGTATGCATAGGCAAAACACTAGAACTTAAAGCATCAGGAGGAACAAATTATTCATGGACTGGTCCAAATGGTTTTAGTTCAACAGATCAAAATCCGACAATTGTAAATGCAACAACAGCTAACAGCGGAGAATACAGCTGTTTAATTACAGGAATAGGTGGCTACAACGATATAAAAAAAATCAATGTTGTTATTGGAGATGTTGAAGCTCCAGTTCCTGATATTATTACTTTACCCACAGTTACTGGAGATTGTACTACCACTATAACCACAATTCCAACTGCCACAGACGAATGTGCAGGACCAATTACTGGCACAACAACAAATCCACTTTCATATAGTTTACCTGGAACTTATACAATTACATGGAATTATAATGATGGAAACGGAAATACTTCAACCCAAAATCAAACCATTGTTATCAGCAGCCAACCTTTGCCAACTGTTAATCCTATACAAACTTTTTGCGTTAATCAAAATGCAAAATTAAATGACATTCAAATTACTGGACAAAATATTAAATGGTACAATGATCTAACAGCTGGACCGATTATACCAACAACAACTGTACTTCAGGACAAAGCAATCTATTATGCTTCCCAAACGATAAACGGATGTGAGAGCGAAAGAGCTCCGGTTAAAATTAATATTCAAAATACACTTCCGCCAACAGGAGATTCAAATCAATCTTTTTGTACAGGACAAAATCCTACTATTTCAAATATTCAAATTATCGGAAATACTATAAAATGGTATGATACTCTAACAAATGGAAATTTATTAGCTGAAACAATAGCTTTAGAAAATGGAAAGACTTACTATGCTTCTCAAACAGAAAATAATTGTGAAGGCTCTAGATTAGGAATTACAATTTCATTTATAAACACTCCAGTTGCTCCAACTATCAATGGAAATCTACAATTTTGTAAAAACGAGAATGCGAAATTAAGTAACATTCAAATAACAGGTCAAAATGTAAAATGGTACGACACTGCTTTTTCTGCAGCTTCTCTGCCAAACACTACTTTGTTAGAGAACAACAGAACTTATTATGCTTCTCAAACTGTTGGTTGCGAGAGTGACCGAACACCTGTTTTGGTAAAAGTTTATGATACTGGCTTACCAACTGGTAATAATAATCAGCAATTCTGCATTGATGAAATTGCTACTTTAGAAAACCTTAATATAACAGGAACAAACCTTAAATGGTACGATAAAGCAACAGACGGAAATATTTTACAAGAGACAAGTTTATTACAAACTGCTGTTTATTATGCTACACAAACTCTAAATGATTGTGAAAGCCCACGATTCGCTGTAACAGTAAAAATTCAAGATACACCAAATCCAATTGCTAATTCTCCACAGCAATTTTGCATTCAAAAAAATGCTACCATTAATGATATTGAAATTATTGGACAAAATATAAAATGGTATGAAAGTACTTCCTCAAATAATACTTTATCTGAAGAAATATTCCTAGAAAATGGAATTACCTATTATGCTTCTCAAACCATAAGCAATTGCGAAAGTAATAGAATTCCAATTACAATAAATATTTTAGAAGCAACAACTGGTGATTGTATCAATTTAGTTGAGCAACTTCCTTTTCCGAAATTTTTCACTCCAAATGGTGATGGCTTTAATGACCTTTGGACAATTGATCCAGATTATTTAGCACCAAATACAGGAATTAAAATTTTTGACAGATATGGAAAATTCATTAAAGAATTAGCTCCAAGCGCTTCTTGGGACGGAACCTATCTCGGTCATCAAGAACCTGCCGCAGATTATTGGTTTATTGTAAAAAGATTAAATGGAACAGAATTTAGGGGTCATTTTAGTTTAAAAAGATAAATAAACAGAAAGTCCGCAAGGTAAATTAATACGTTGCTGACTTTGCTTAAATCTTATTGTCTAGGTATAAATTAAAATTTATGCTCGTCTTTACTAATTACCAAAAATGAAATTAAAGAAATAAACGCAGCAGCTGTTAAATACAAACCTACGTAACTCACACTGTAAGTTGAAGCCAGCCAAATCGCAATCATAGGTGCGAAAGCAGCGCCTAGAATTCCTGCCATATTAAAAGTTAGTGAAGCACCTGAATAACGAACGTTTGTTGGAAATAACTCAGATAGAAAAGTTCCAAGCGGGCCGTAAGTAAATCCCATTAAAGCCATTCCTATGCAGGCAAATGTTGTCACTAAAACAATATTTCCTGAGCTTAAAAAGTAAGAAAAGAAAAAGCCGAAAATTGCGATTGCCGCCGTCGCAATAATAAGCATTTTACGACGTCCGATTTTATCTGCAACTACAGCCGAAACCGGAATAAAAATAGCAAAAAACAATACCGAAAATAATTGTATTAATAAACCATCTCTTTTTACAATTCCTAAGTCCGAAGTTGCCCAGCTTAATGTAAAAACTGTCATTAAGTAAAAAACTAAAAAGGTTGTAATCGCTGCAAAGGTTCCAAAAATAAGTTGATTTTTATATGATTTAACTAATTCTAAAAATGGGACTTTTACTTCTTCGTGTTCTTTTTTAGAATTTTCAAAAGAAGGAGTTTCTGTAATTTTTGTTCGAATATAAAATCCTACTATTACCAGAAGCGAACTGGCAATAAACGGAATTCTCCATCCATAATCCATAAAATCCTCATTGCTCATAGAATCGGTTAATAGTAGAAAAGTTCCACCAGAAAGTAACAAACCTATTGGAGCGCCCAATTGTGGAAACATTCCGTACCAAGCACGTTTATTTGGCGGTGCATTTTCTATCGCCAATAAAACTGCTCCTCCCCATTCGCCTCCTAAACCAACACCTTGACCGAAACGGCATAGCATCAATAATAATGGAGCGGCAACACCAATACTGGCGTAACTTGGCAAAAATCCGATTGTAACTGTCGAAATTCCCATAGTCAGCAAAGCTGCAACCAAAGTAAATTTACGACCGATTTTATCTCCATAATGTCCAAAAAAAGCAGAACCTAACGGACGGGATAAAAATGCAATTGAAAAAGTAGCTAAAGATTCTAATGTCGCCATTGTAGAATCTGAACTTGGAAAAAATAACTGAGGGAAAACCAACACCGCGGCGTTGGCATAAATATAAAAATCAAAAAATTCGATTGTCGTGCCAATAAGGCTTCCAAAAAGAACATGTTTTAGGGAGTTCTTTTGATTCGGGTTCGTTTTCATGTAAAATAGATATAACTTTTTTTTTGATTACAAAAATATAGTTTCATTACCAATAATTCATCTTTAATAGAATTAGTTTTAGAACACTTATGCTTTTTAACAAATTTCATGTATTTTATATTTTAAAAATAAGCATTTGATCTGTTTTTAAAAACTTGATTACAGGAACTTTAAAAGAAAATTTAAAAATCAAATCTTAAGCAATCGTTAAAAGACTTTTTAACTGTATATTTTCATTAAATTTACAGCTGTCAAAAATAAATTTAAAATTATGCCTACCGACTGTATCAGCTTTCAATCTTCTGGATATTTTTCTAAATTGATGCAAGATTATTTAGATCAAAAAACAGAATTAAAACCGCTGTACAACAACTTCCCTACACTGGAAAATTTCGAAAAACAGATTGCAGAAAAAGCATCTAATTTTGATAACAATAATAGAACTGCATTAGTTGATACTTTAAAAAAACAATATGAAAATATTGATATTTCAGAATCAACTCAACATAACATCACTCTTTTAGCGTTAGAAAATACGTTTACAATTACAACTGGCCACCAATTAAATCTATTCACTGGCCCGTTGTATTTCTTATATAAAATTATCTCTACTATTAATTTAACTAAAGAATTAAAATCGAAATATCCTTCTTATAATTTTGTACCTGTATATTGGATGGCTACAGAAGATCACGATTTTGAAGAAATTAATTATTTTAATTTTAAAGGGAAAAAAATCCGTTGGAATGCCGAAAGTACAGGTCCTGTTGGCAGATTATCTACAAAAGGGCTAGAAGATTTATTTGAAGTTTATTCTAAAGAATTAGGTTCAAGCTCAAATGCAAATACCTTAAAAGATCTATTTGAAGAAGCCTATTTAAAACATGAAAATCTGGCTGATGCTACACGTTTCTTGGCAAATAGTCTTTTTTCAAATTACGGTTTAGTTATTATAGATGCTGACAATACCGATTTAAAGCGTGTTTTTATTCCATATGTAAAAAATGAGTTAGAAAATCAAACGTCATTTAAGGAAGTTCAAAAATCGATTGAAAATCTTTCAGATTATACTGTTCAGGTAAATCCGAGAGAAATTAATTTATTTTATATAGAAGATAAACTCCGTGAACGAATAATTATCGAAGATGATAAATATTGGGTTAACAACACTAAAATTTCATTCTCTAAAGAAGAAATTTTAAAATTAGTCGACAGCAATCCTGAAAAATTCAGTCCAAATGTAATCATGCGTCCGTTATATCAGGAAATTATTCTGCCAAATCTTTGCTACATTGGCGGAGGCGGTGAAATTGCTTATTGGTTAGAATTAAAAGCATTTTTTGATGCCGTAAACATTACTTTCCCGATCTTATTGGTTCGAAATTCAGTTCTTTTAGCTACAGAAAAACAAGCTAAAAAAGCTGATAATTTAAATTTAAGCTGGAAAGATTTATTTAGTAAATCTGAAGTTTTAATTAATGCTATTACCCGTAAACTATCTCCTTTTCCAATTGATTTAACTGAACAAAAAGAAGCGCTTGAAAAGCAATTTAATTACCTTTTTGAATTGGCTGAAAAGACCGACAAATCTTTTAGTGGCGCTGTAAAAGCACAAGAAGTAAAGCAGAAAAAAGGTTTAGAAAATCTGGAAAAACGTTTGTTAAAAGCTCAAAAGAGAAAACTCCAAGATCAATTACAGCGTGTAACTGATTTGCAATGCGAATTGTTTCCGAATTATAGTCTTCAAGAACGTCAGGCAAACTTCTCTGAATTTTATCTAGAAAATGGAGAACAGCTAATTCCGCTTTTAATTCAGAAATTAAAACCGTTGGAAAATAATTTTAACATCATAATCACCTAAAATAATTATCTTTAAAAAATTAAAGTAAGTATTTCGGAACAAATAACCAGCTCATTTCCGAGATTATTGCTCTCTCAAACCAAATAGAATTATTTTTATAACCTATTAACTAACTAACCAAATGGTAAGAGAACGCCTAATTTCGCTTGATGTCTTTCGCGGACTGACTATTCTATTAATGACTATTGTAAACAATCCCGGTGACTGGGGAAATGTTTATCCGCCGCTTTTACACGCACACTGGAACGGCTGCACACCAACCGATCTTGTATTTCCGTTTTTTATATTTATAATGGGAGTTGCGGTTCCACTTGCAATGCCGGATAAAGTTTACGACGATACTACATTTAATAAAATACTCATTCGTTCTCTAAGAATGTTATGTCTTGGAATATTTTTTAATTTCTTCGGAAAAATTCAATTATTTGGTCTAGACGGAATTCCCCTTCTTATTGGTCGACTAGCGATAACCATTGCAGTAGGATATGCTTTAATGGGAAGTTTTAGCACTAAAGTAAAAAATATTTTAGCTTTTAGTATATTAATCATCTATCTCTTTTTAGCCTACGGCGGTTTCGAAAACTACCAAGACGTTAGGCTTCCAGGAGTTTTACAACGTATTGCAATAGTCTATTTTGTTGTTTCACTTTTATATTTAAAAACCTCCAAGAAAACACAAATTATTACGGGAGCTATTTTGCTTCTAGGATATTGGACAGTGATGACTTTAATCCCCGTTCCTGGAATTGGAGAGGCAAATTTAGAACGAGGAACTAATTTAGCAGCCTGGGTCGACAGTATACTTCTAAAAGGACATATGTACCATGAAACTAATACTTGGGATCCTGAAGGAATTTTGAGCACGATTCCGTCAATTGTAAACGGAATTATTGGTTTACTGATAGGGCAACTATTACTGCAAAATATATTAAAAACCGAAAAGGCAAAAAAAATGGCAATTGCCGGAATTGCCTTAATTATCGGCGGATTAATCTGGAATTTTGTTTTCCCAATTAACAAATCACTTTGGAGCAGCAGTTATGTTCTGTATACAACAGGTTTAGCTTCAACTGGTCTCGCTTTACTGTATTATATAATTGATATTGCCGAATATAAAAAAGGCTTTAAATTATTTGTTATTTGGGGTGTAAATCCAATGATTGTCTTCTTTGCTTCACAGATTATTCCGCAGGCATTGACTATGATTCGATTTCAAAATCCGCAAAACCCACAAGAACAAACCAATCTTTTAGATTATTTATACCGCTCCGGAATTGCACCATTTTTCAGCAATCCAATGACAGCATCTCTCGCAGGTGCTTTAACTTATGTAGCAATCTGGACATTTATTTTATGGATTTTCTACAGAAACAAACTGATTTTCAAAGTATAAAACAATTTAACTAGATCTAATATAAAGACATACAAAGTGTATTTTTTATTGTTATAATTATGCTTTTTATATTAAATACATGACAGTATATCGCTAATTATTACTTAAATAGTTCTCAAAAGACATTTTTATTAACCAAAACACCTTACAATCAAGTTTTAATTATGAATTTATTAAAATCAATTGATAAAAAAAGTATACTTTTGCACAAAATTTAATAAAATATAAAATGGCAACAAATAGAACTTTTACAATGATTAAACCAGATGCTGTTGCAAACGGACACATCGGGAATATCTTAGCAATGATTACTAATGGTGGTTTCAAAATCGTTTCATTAAAATTAACTCAACTAACTGTAGCTGATGCAAAAGCATTTTACGCAGTTCACGCAGAAAGACCTTTCTACGGAGAATTAGTTGAATTCATGTCACGCGGACCAATTGTTGCTGCTATTTTAGAAAAAGATAACGCAGTAGAAGATTTCAGAACTTTAATTGGAGCTACAAACCCTGCTGAAGCTGCTGAAGGAACTATTCGTAAAGCATACGCTACTTCAATCGGAGAAAATGCAGTTCACGGATCTGACAGCGACGAAAACGCTGCTATCGAAAGCGCATTCCACTTTGCAGGAAGAGAGCAATTCTAATAAGAATTTTGATTTTCAATCAAATAAAAAACCCGCTTCAATTGAAGCGGGTTTTTATTTTTTAATTATAAATGGATTAAAGGTTATCAGACGTCTTTTTCACCATTTTCTCAATTTTTCCATCTAAATCTTTTAGAAGCTCATCTAATGCACTTTCACACATTGGCAATACTTTATCAAAAGACAAAACAGGTATTCCTCCTACAATTGTTCCAGTTTTCTTAGAATTTGCTCCTTCATTAAATGCAAATACTTTTTTTCCATTTTTGTCATATAAAGCGATTCTTGCATAAGCTCTCATTTTAACGGTTCCAGTTCCGCCAACTGCAAATCCTTTTTGCAAAGCGAAATGAATTTCTGTAAATAAAACTCCGTCAGCCTTCTCACTAAAAATTTTAGCAGATGCTACTTCATTAGTTGAACCATTTATTCCTTCATATATATATTTATATCCTGGATAATTAATGATAGTGCTTCCTGCATCTCCTTCTCTAGCAAATTTTGGAGTAAAATCAATATATTCTTGTTTTTGTGTTACTTCACTTTCTGGAACTAAATCAAACGGAAATTTTTTAGCATAATCATTAAAAAAAGCATTATGATACTTCTCTAAAATAGGCGCCAGGTTAAAATTTGGATTATTTCCTAAATCTGTTACTGCTGCAATGCTATTTAAACCTAAATCTGAAAGATCTATTGTTTTGTCAGTGTAAAAAGAAACTACAGCAACTTTCTTCTTTTGAGAATAAGCAGTTAAGGCAAATAATACGGTTAAAATAAGTAAAAATTTTTTCATTGTTTGTTAAATTATTGGGTTATTAAAGGGATGTTACTTACAAAAAATAACGCGCAAATGTATCGCAAAAAAAAACACTCCACAATAGAAGTGTTATTTAATTTTAAAAATAATCCTATTAAAAAGAGCTATCTCAAAATTACCTCTTTTACAACCTCGCGTCCTAACTCCTCATTAATCATTTTAACAATTTTAGATTTTCCGTGGCTTAATTCCTCACGCAAAACTGCAGATCCTAATTCTACATAAAGTGTACTGCCTTTTAGGACAACATTTCTTGTATAAGTATTTACGCCACTGCCCATAAGGCTTTTCCAAGCATCACGAACATCGATTTGATCCATTCCAGGCTGTAATTTATTCACCTGAATAATTTGCTGCAAAACTGCACTTATTGTAGACTCGTTATTTATTCTTTTCGCCATCATTCAATAGATTAATTGGTCCCGCTTTTTTATAATGATATTCTATTTTTTGTGGATTTTTAACCACTAACTGCTCATCAGAAAGCGAAATAATTTCTTCACTCCATTTTGCATAATCTGTTTTATAATCTAAAAAGACATGTTCCCCAGCAAAGCGAACTGATACATTTTCAAATGTATCTGTCGTTAAAAATGTCCCGTCAAACTGCGGCATTACCTTCGTTCGAACACCTTTATTATTTTTAATTTGAAAGAAATCAAATGTTTCATTCATTTTATAATCCTTCTGCTCGCCTTTGTCAAAAACTACTTTTTCAATTTCCCAATAACCGTTTAGTTTAGTAATATCCGTCGGTTTTATTTCTTGTTTACAACTTACAAACAAGATTGACAAAACCAAGATCATAAAAGTGTTCTTCATAATTATTATAATATTAAGGAGCTGATACCTGCTGTCCGCTATATCTTTTACTTTTTAAAGAAAAAAGTAAAAGGATGCCGCTTCCATCAGGGCTAGTGCTTCAGTTTTCAAAAGAAATTTTTAGCGAACTACAAAGATAAACTTATAATCATCAAAAGAAATGCTTTATCTCTTAATTTATTGAGCCTATCCAAAACAATCTTTTTAATACCCCTTATAATAATTACCCTATTTTAACAACATAAAAACTTTTCAGGGCAAAAGATATTCACATTTTTAATGAATTTCAAATCCAAATTACTTTTGAAAATCTCTACAAAAAAGATGAAAAAAATATTGATATTACTTTTTAGTCCAATACTAATATTCTCAAAATGCGAAAAGCCAGAAAAAACTAAGAAACAAAGTGTAGAGACAATCACTTCAAACTTAAAAGATACTGACTCAATAAAAAACGATTCTTTAGAAAGCAAAAAAGAAGTTTCACCCATAAAAATTACAGCAGCTACATTATTAAAAAACGACTATTCCAATCACAAAGACCTGAAATTAATTTACAAAAACTCAGGAAAGAAAAATATTAAAGCCATTAAATTTGAATGGTTCTGTAAAAATGCATTTGACAAACCCGCAAATGGAAGATATTTTTATGCCGAAGGAAGATTTACTGAAAAGGTAATATCCTTAATAAAATCTGGAGAAAGCAGAACAGAATTCTGGGAAGACTTTTCTACAGATGCTGATAAAATAACTAAAATTAGAGCTTATTATATTGTCTTTGTCGATGGTACAAAATGGGGATCTGATGATCAGTAAATTTCCACATAACAAGAAATAAGTTTATTAACATTAAACTATTTTATATATTTTTAGTCAAACCCTAAACCAAAACCAAAAAACATGACTAAAACTATTTGTACAATTCTAGCGGCCTTATCGTTTATAAGCTGTAGTAAAGATTCAACAGAACCAGATTCAACTCCAACAGAAACAATGTATTTCCCTCCTTTAACTGGAAATGCTTGGGAAACAAAATCGCTGACTGATTTAAAATGGAATCAAAATGCAGTTCAACCACTGCTAGATTACTTAGAATTAAAACATTCCAAATCTTTTATGATTTTAGTAAACGGACGAATTGTTTTAGAAAATTATTTCAACAATCATACAGCTATAACAAATTGGTATTGGGCAAGCGCCGGAAAAACTTTAACCTCAACATTAACTGGAATTGCGCAGCAAGAAGGATTACTAAACATTAACAATAAAGTATCCGACTATATTGGAACTGGCTGGACAAGCGAAACAATTGCTCAAGAAAACCAAATTACCTGCAAAAATTTACTCTCTATGACTTCTGGATTAGATGACAGTACCGATGAAGTTGAACCAGCCAATTTAATTTATAAAGCTGATGCAGGAACAAGATGGGCTTACCATAATGTTTATGTAAAACTACAAGATGTTGTTGCAAAAGCCAGCGGACAAAGCTGGGAGAATTATTTCAATGCCAAATTAAGAGATAAAATAGGCATGAATGGTACTTGGGTACAGATTGGAGTAAACAGCGTTTATACAAGTACCACAAGAAGTATGGCGCGCTTTGGATTATTAATGCTGAATAAAGGAAAATGGGAAAACAATGTAATCTTGAACGAATCTTTTTTTAATGAAGCAACCGCCACATCACAAAATATTAATCTAGGATATGGTTATTTATGGTGGCTAAACGGCAAAAGCTCTTATCATTTACCACAATCGCAGCTTACATTTCAAGGAAGCGTAATTCCGACTGGTCCAAATGACATGTTCATGGCTTTAGGAAAAAACGATCAAAAAATATATGTCGTTCCAAGCAAGAAGATGGTTGTAATTAGAATGGGAGACGCAGCCGACAATGTAAATCTAGCTTTATCAGATTTTGATAAAACTTTATGGGAAAAGATTAATGCTTTGTATCAATAAAAAAATGAGCTTTTAAATATAAAATGTCTTAAAGACCCTTTTTATATTTAAAAGCTCAATATTTTTTTTAGAAATAAAATTCTACTAAAAAACTAACGATTAGTTTTTATTCTTTTCAAAATACCTAAAAAGAATAAAATTATNTTTGCCAAAACAAAACAAATAACGCTTGCAAAATAAAAAGCAATCGCTGGTATATTTTTTATAGACTCAAAACTCATTTTAAATTATTTAAAGAAACTATCAACAAATTCATACTTATTAAAGACTTGTAAATCTTCAATTCCTTCGCCGACACCAATATATTTTACTGGGATTTGAAATTGATCTGAAATACCAATTACAACGCCGCCTTTTGCAGTTCCGTCCAATTTAGTTACAGCCAATGAAGTAACCTCTGTCGCCGCTGTAAATTGTTTTGCCTGCTCAAAAGCATTTTGTCCTGTAGAACCATCTAAAACCAAAAGTACATCGTGAGGAGCATCGGCAACAACTTTCTGCATAACACGTTTTACTTTCGTCAATTCGTTCATTAAATTGATTTTATTATGAAGACGTCCTGCGGTATCTATAATCACAACATCAGCATTTTGAGCAACTGCAGACTGTAAAGTATCAAAAGCTACAGAAGCTGGATCGCTTCCCATATTTTGTCTTACAATAGGCACATCAACTCTATCAGCCCAAACTTGTAATTGGTCAATTGCTGCAGCACGAAAAGTATCTGCCGCACCCAAAACAACTTTGTGACCTGCCTTTTTAAATTGATAAGCCAGCTTACCAATCGTTGTAGTTTTACCAACTCCGTTTACTCCAACAACCATTAAAACGTATGGCTTTTTATCTTTAGGGATATCAAATTCAGTTGCCTCGCCTGTATTGGTTTCAGATAATAAAGCCCCTATTTCGTCTCTAAGAATTTGATTCAATTCATCTGTTCCTAAATATTTATCTTCAGCAACACGTTTTTCAATTCTTGAAATTACTTTTAAAGTTGTATTTACGCCAACATCTGAAGCTACAAGAATTTCTTCCAGATTATCTAAAACATCATCATCAACTTTAGATTTTCCAGCAATGGCTTTACTTAACTTAGAGAAAAAAGTAGTTTTTGTTTTTTCAAGACCTTTGTCTAAAGTCTCTTTTTTTTCGGTAGAGAATAATTTTTTAAAAAAACTCATTTTTGTAGATTTTTAGATTTATTAGATCTCTTGATTGTTTAGATCAGAAATCCAAATCTTTAAAGAAAGTGCAATTGTTTTTCAATTAACCTTAATTTAAACAGAAATTCATATTAAAAAAAGTCAATTACTGTGTTTCTTTAAATTTATAGACAAATATAGGTAATAAAAAAGCTACTTCCGAAAGAAAGTAGCTTTTCTATATAATGTAATTGTAATTATTTCTTTTTCAAGAATTCATCAACTTCTTCAGGAGCCATAATAGATTCTACGAATGTATATGCACCAGTTTTAGGAGATTTTACCATTTTGATGGCTTTTGATAATCTCTTAGAAGATGTTTGTAACGATGCTACGGTTTTCTTTGCCATGATTCAAATGTTATTTGAAGCTTTTATAAAACTCTCATGGCTAAACCATTCGAGATTTACAAAAATCTCTAATTATTACTTAA
The DNA here is from genome assembly GCF_001429295.1 of Flavobacterium sp. Root935. Taxonomy (GTDB): domain Bacteria; phylum Bacteroidota; class Bacteroidia; order Flavobacteriales; family Flavobacteriaceae; genus Flavobacterium. Next base: position 1,221,758 of record NZ_LMJL01000008.1, read on the forward strand.
TTTCTTTATGAACAGTTACTCTTTTTAAGATTGGATTAAATTTCTTAATCTCTAATCTGTCTGGAGTATTTTTTTTGTTCTTAGTTGTAATATATCTAGAAGTTCCTGGAACACCAGAAGTCTTGTGCTCAGTACATTCTAAAATTACTTGGATTCTATTACCTTTCTTTGCCATCTTGCTATATATTTATTTAGGAAAAGATTATTTGATAAATCCTTCTGACTGTGCTTTTTTCAAAACAGCAGTGATTCCATTTTTATTAATTGTTTTTATCGTAGATGCTGCTACTCTAAGAGTAATCCATCTATCTTCTTCTGGAAGATAAAAACGCTTTTTAACTAAGTTTACAGAAAACTTTCTCTTAGTTTTGTTCATAGCGTGAGAAACGTTATTTCCTACCATCGCTCTTTTACCTGTAAGGTCACAAACTCTTGACATTATACTTATCTTTTATCGTTATTCAAAATCAGGGTGCAAAGAAAAGAAAAATAAACCATTGTAGCAAAAAATTATTGCACAAATTTTAAAATTTCTTTCTGCAATATTTCTAAACTCTTAACTGTTGCCCTATCTACCACTTTTTCACGAGGTTGTCCGAAGTTAAATTCTTCTACAATTACTTCGTTCGGCGTCGCCAAAGCAATAAAAACAGTACCGATTTCTGCATCTGAATCACCTTTTGAAGGTCCCGCATTCCCAGTCGTAGCAATACCGTAGTCAGTTTTTAGTAAGTTTTTCACACTCAAAGCCATAGCAGATGCAACTTCTGCACTTACCACAGAATGCTTTTTAATTATTTCTTCTGAAACTCCTAAAACATTTATCTTAGTTTCGGTTGCATAAGAGACCACGCTTCCTTTAAAATAGCTTGAAGCGCCCGGAACAGCCGATAAAAGCGACGCGACTCTTCCACCAGTAAAACTTTCTGCCGTTGAAACTGTTTTATTTTGTTTGGTTAAAATTTTACCAACTACAGATTCTATGGTTTCATTCTCTTCATATCCCACAATAATGTCATGGATAATCAAATCTAACGAACGGACATTTTCCTCTATTGCAGTTTCCAACAGCTCTTTATCTGTTCCTCTTGCGGTCAATCTTAGACGTACGCGCCCTGGATTTGGCAGATAAGCAAGTTTTATAAATTCCGGCAGATTATTTTCCCAATGTTCAATACGTTCTGCAACTAAACTTTCACCTTGACCGTAAGTTAAAATGGTTTTATGAATAATATATGGACGTTTATATTCACGAACTATTTTTGGAATTATTTCTTCTTCAACCAAATATTTCATTTCATAAGGAACACCTGGAAGCGAAATAAAAACGGTATTTTCTTTTTTCATCCACATTCCCGGAGCAGTTCCCACTTTATTATGCAATACTGTGCAAGTTGACGGAACCAAAGCCTGATCTTTATTAAGCTGCGAAATTGGTCTTTTATAAAAACCTTCAATTAATTGCGTTACATGCGCCAAAACATCTGGATTTACAACCAATTCGTCGTTAAAATAGTCACAGAATGTTTTTTTCGTAACATCATCTTTTGTTGGCCCTAATCCGCCGGTTACAATTACCACATCCACTTTGTTTTGCAGTAAGGCAAAAGTGTCCAAAATATGCCTTTTATCATCGCTGATCGAAAGCATTTCTATTACCTCAACTCCAATTCTATCAAGCGATTTGGCAATAAAAGCTGAATTTGTATCTACGATTTGGCCAATTAAGATTTCATCTCCAATTGTTATAATTGCTGCTTTCATATCTATGTAAGGAATATTACCTGTAATTACGAACAGGTTTATTATAAGAAGAAGTTATTCGTGATGAACTTTTATAAGATTCATCATATTTAATCCAAATCACAAAAAACGAATCTTTTAGATTTAGATAAGAAAACCCAATTCTTTATAAAAACAAGAATTGGGCTGGGTATTATATTTTACAAATCAAAGTCTTTTTTGATCTCTTTGATTGCTTCTTTAACTTGTATTTTAATACTTTTAAAAGTTTCAATTATATCTTTTTTCTTGCCTTCTGCTTTTGTCCAAGCCTCAACTTGCAAAATCTCTTCAAAAGCCACATTTAGTCCCATTAAATCTAAAGTAGGCTTTATTTTGTGCGCATATGAATAGGCATATTTATGATCCTTTTTCTTTATTCCCTCTTTAATTTGTTTCAAATCTTCGGGAACTTCTGTAACAAATAAATTTAAAATTTCGTTTACAAATTCAGGATCGTTGTCTGAAAGCGCATACACTTTCGAAAGGTTGTATTTTAAAGCCATTATTTTACTTGTATTCTGAATAATTTTTTATCTTCTAAAAAGCCTTCTAAAACATCATTTGGTTTTACAGCTGCAACACCTTCTGGCGTTCCTGTAAAAATAATATCTCCAATTTTCAATGTAAAAAATTGAGATACATAAGAAACCAGTTCATCTATTTTCCAAAGCATCATGTTTGAATTCCCTTTTTGAACTGTCTCTGCATTTTTTTTCAATTCAAAATTAAGATTTTCCATAGAAACAAAATTAGTTTTTGGCAAAAAATCGCCAATAACTGCCGAACCGTCAAACGCTTTGGCTTTTTCCCAAGGAAGTCCCTTTTCTTTTAATTTACTCTGCAGATCACGTGCTGTAAAATCAATTCCAACACTAATTTCATCATAATATTTATGAGCAAATTTAGGCTCAATATATTTTCCAACCTTATTAATCTTTACGATTATTTCAAGTTCGTGATGAACATCTTCAGAAAACTCTGGAATTACAAACGGATGCTGTTTCAACAAAACTGCCGAATCGGGCTTCATAAAAACCACTGGCTCTGTTGGACGCTCGTTTTTTAATTCCTCTATATGATTGGCATAATTCCTGCCGACACAGATAATTTTCATTTTTTTTTAGGTTCTAAGATTCTAAGACGGTAAGATTCTAATAAAAACTACGCAAAAAAACTTAGCGACTTAGAAACTTAGCGTCTTAGAAACTTATTTCGTATTTAATTTTCTTAATTTAATTGCTGTTAATACTTTTTTGGTATATAAAGGAAAATCAGCATTTTGGATCCAGCTGAAATATCCTGGCTCTGCTTCTAAAACTTTTTCAACTTTAGCACCTTTATGTTTTCCAAAAGTAAAAATTTCTTCATCGTCTTTATCAAAAGCGATCATTCCGGCAAAATCTGCTATTTTTTTACGGGTTGTGAATTCAGACAACGATCTCATATCATTTTCCAATTCTGGATAACGATCTAACTGCGCTTTTAAAATTTCATAAGTCGCCATTGTATCTGCTTCTGCTGAGTGTGCATTTTCTAGACTTTTTCCACAATAAAACTTCAAAGCAGCACTCAAAGTACGCTCTTCCATTTTATGAAAAATAGTCTGAACATCTACAGAAACTTTATTTTTCATATCAAAATCAACTCCTGCACGAAGCAATTCTTCTGCGAGAAGCGGAATATCAAAACGATCTGAGTTAAAACCACCCAAATCACTATCTTTTATCATATTATGAACTTGCGGAGCAAGCTCTGCAAAGGTTGGTTCATTGGCTACTTTTTCATCTGTAATGCCATGAACTGCCGTTGTTTGCGGAGGAATTGGAATTGTTGGATTAACCAACCAGGTTTTACTTTCTTTATTTCCGTTAGGAAAAACTTTAAATATTGAAATTTCTACGATTCTATCTTTACCGATATCAATTCCCGTTGTTTCGAGATCAAAAAAGCAAATTGGCTTGTTTAGTTTGAGTTCCATTTCTAATTTTTATAAGTTTACAAATGTAATTTTTAAAGCCGAATTTCCTCGTTTATTCTCATTTTTTTTNAGTTGACGCTTTGATTTCTAACCTTTTCTTACAAAAGAAAAATCCGATAAGTTTTTATACTTATCGGATTTAAATCTATACTTATAATATATTTTTAGAAATCTCTATCTACATCAAAAGCTTCTAAATATTCTGCTACTCTTTTTACAAAACTTCCTCCTAATGCCCCATCTACAACTCTATGATCGTAAGAGTGCGACAAGAACATTTTTTGACGGATTCCAATAAAATCTCCTTCTGCAGTTTCTATTACTGCAGGAACTTTACGAATCGCTCCAAGCGCCAGAATTCCCACTTGAGGCTGATTGATAATCGGCGTTCCAAAAACACTTCCAAATGTTCCCACATTTGTAACTGTGTAAGTTCCGCCTTGTGTATCGTCTGGTTTTAGTTTTCCAGCTTTTGCACGGTTTCCTAAATCGTTAACCGCTTTTGCCATTCCAACAAGATTTAATTGATCTGCATTTTTAATTACAGGAACAATTAAATTCCCGTTTGGCAGTGCTGCTGCCATTCCTAAATTGATATTTTTCTTTTTGATGATATAATCGCCATCGACAGAAATATTCATTCCAGGGAAATCTTTCAATGCTTTTGCAACGGCTTCCATCATAATTGGAGTAAAAGTAAGTTTTTCGCCTTCTCTTTTTTCGAAAGCTGTTTTTACTTTATCTCTCCACTTTACAATGTTTGTTACATCTACTTCAATAAACGATTGTACGTGAGCAGAAGTTTGAACCGAAGCTGTCATATATCCTGAAATCAGTTTACGCATTCTGTCCATTTCTACAATTTCGTCGCCTCCATTTACAGAAACTGGAACCACCTGCTGACTTTTTTGTACAACTGGCTCTGGTTTCTGAACTGCTTTTGGCGCTTCAACAATAGGTTTAGGAGCTTCAATCGCTTGTGGCGTTGCTGCAACACCAGATTTACGATCTTCTATATATTTTAAAATATCTTCTTTTGTAACTCGGCCGTCTTTTCCAGATCCAGCCATGTTTTCTAACTCATTTAGAGAGATATTTTCTTCTTTCGCGATGTTTTTTACTAATGGAGAAAAGAATTTTTCTGATCCTGAAAAATCTTCTGCAGTGGTTACAGTTTCTTTTACTGCTTCAATTGTTTTTTCAATTTCAGCCGCCGCTTCAGGAACAGCAGTTTCTTCAACCGAACTTGTTTCTGGAGCTGGTGCCGCACCGCCTTCAGTTTCAATAATAGCAATAGTCTGCCCTACTTGTACCAAATCATCTTTACCAAACAACTGCTCAACTAAAATTCCTGATACTTCGCTAGGTACTTCACTGTCAACCTTATCTGTTGCAATTTCGAGTACTGCTTCATCAGCTTCAATTTTGTCTCCAACTTCTTTCAACCAATTTGTAATAGTTGCTTCAGCGACACTTTCTCCCATTTTTGGAAGCTTTAATTCAAATCTTGCCATATTGTTATTCTAAAGGATGATTTTGATTTTCTGATTGCGAAATTACTGAAAAAATTAAATATAAATTACACTTTGTATAATTTTTACTTAATTTTTCTGATTTCCCCTCTCCCATTTCTTAAATTACTTCCAATAATAAAAGCTGTTCTTTTAGGGAAAATCTTAAAAGTAATGTTCTTATCTTTAAGAGTTTCTATTATATTGATACATTTTTTGAATGAAACATATTGATTATCCAAAATGATCTCTGTCTTTTTACCCTTTAAAATCAGGCACGAATTTACCATTTTTTCTTTTTTCAAATTCAAAAAACTAACTTTATTTTCTAAAATCGAAGCTAGTTTTTCAGATAAATTCGCATTTTCAGAGTACAAAATATAGCATTCTGGCAATGGTTTTTCTTTTACATTTCCCTGAAACATTTTTACAATAGAAAAAAACCAAGTTCCAACTTGAATGAAAAAACTAAAAAACCATGATTTCTTAAAATGTTTCGCATAAAAGAAATTCATAGCTTCCTGAAAACGTTTCATGTATTTTTCGTCTTTTATTGTGCTTTCTCCCTTATAATGCAAAACTGTGGTATCGTGAAAATAAAAGTTGTTTTTCCCTTTCTGAAGCGCACGATATGACAAATCGATATCGTCGGCATACATAAAACAATCTTCATCAAAACCATTTAAATCTTGATATAATTTACTTTCTAAAAACATAAAAGCTCCTACTAGAATATCAACTTTTCCTGTTTCGTTTTCACTTAAATGCTGCGCGTAATATTGATTAAAAAGTTTTGTTTTGGGAAAGATTTTATACAACCCAAAAACTTTAGTAAATGCAACCCAAGGCGTTGGAATACCGCGTTTACTTTCTGGAAGAAAATTTCCCGTCCCGTCAATTAATTTACAGCCAATAATGCCGAGATTGGACTGCCTTTCGGCGAAAGCCAGAATTTTAGTAAAGGTATCTTCTGCAACAACAGTATCGGGATTTAATATACAGATGTAGTTTCCTTTCGCTTGACGAAAACCAATATTATTCCCTTTCGGGAAACCAAAATTTTCTTTGTTTTGAATCAAAGTAACTTCTGGAAATTTTTCCTGCATCATCAAAACACTTTCGTCTGACGAATTATTATCTACAACAATAATTTCGGCCTCAATTGCAGCAATCGCTTCCTGAACACTTAAAATGCATTGCTCCAGAAAGTAACGGACATTATAATTGAGAATAATAATCGATAACTGCATGAATATTTGATCTGTAAATTTGGGTCGAAAGTTAGAAATTTTCTGATAACCCCAAACGCAATGACCAATCGTTTTTACTAATTCCGTAATCCAGCGCGAGATTGCTGCCGTTTCGTTTGTTCCATTTGATCCGAATTCCTGTTCCCACAGCTGGATTCCATTTTTTAAAATCGTAAGTATCCAACTTAGAAACCGAGGAAATATTGGTAAAAAATACGGCACCAAAAAATCCATTTCGGCTAATATCCGTTCTATATTCGGTTTCAAAATAAATCAAGGCATTACTTCTATATCTGTTTTTGGTAAAACCGCGCCCTGTTTTTCCGTCGCGGTCCCAGCCAATACTTGGAAGATCTAAATAATGTGGTTTTCCGCCAAAGGTTGACCAATAAAAAGCTCTCGATGCCCAGACTCTGTGTTTGGTTGTACTAAATGAATGATATTTTCGAGCATCAATATACAATGACTGCCATTTATCTCCTTCCACTCCGCTGGTGTTAATTCGCAAATCGGCTTCTACATACAATCCTTGTTCTGGATTTATAATATTTTTTCGAGAATCGTATAAACCTTGAACAGCAAAACCAAAAGAACTTTCATCAGAATAATTGCCATTCATATATTTAAAATAATCTGTTTCTTCATCTATATAAGATTCTTCAGAAATATTCTGGTAATTATCAAAAAGAAAACCGACTCCCAAACGATAATTACCAATAATTTTTCTGGTTATGAACTGATAAAAACGCCACTGCTGATAATCGAGAGTTGACATTTCTTTTTTTGACTCATGTTCGCCCAATCCATAAGTAAGCTGCGGATAAATCATATACCGATAATCTCCAATAAAATTCCACTTATCTTCACTGGTATAAACATAAGTCTGAATAGGAAAAACATATTGTTTCGTAAAACTGAAATAAGGGGAAAATGTAACCTGAGACATTTTAGTTTTTTGATGATCTTCGCCTAAATAAAATGTAGTTAAAAAAGAAACCACTAAACCTGTACTGGAATTTACATCTACAGGAACTGGCAGCAAAGAGAATGCTAATTTTTTTTGATTGTCTTTTTTGATTGTATCATTTTTATCAAAAATTCTATGAATAACATCTAGAATGTCTCGATTTCCCATACTTATGCTGTCGTTTTGCGCATTACAAAACGAGGCGATTAAGAAAAAAGAGAGTGCTGATACAATTCTTAAACTATTCACTTACAATATTTTAAAAACTCTTCTTACAAATTTAAAACTTTATTAAGAATTATAGTCAAATTTTTAAGTGAATAAAAAAGAATTTTAAAATGAATAGAAAAAGTTACATTTGAATATCTAAACATTTGATTTTAAACTCCTATGCGTTATCTATTTGTGTCCTTTTTACTTTTTTCCCTTTTTTGTTTTTCTCAAAATGATCAACAAAAGCAAGATCTTGTAAAGTTGAATAAATGGTTTATCGCCGGTCCTGTTAAAGAAAAGGAAGAAACTATAAATTCCATCCGTTTAGAAAAAGGAATCGTTTCGGTTACTGCGAAAGATAATCCAAAAGGCGAAATAGAACTGAATGTAATGATCACAGCATCTGAAACGAATGACGGAATTTCGACCAATCTTTCCAGCGAATCAAAGTATGTTGAAATTACGTATCAATCTACTCAGATTATAAAATTACAAGCCAGAGAAGGAAATCCTGAAGGAACTCGCTGTGTGCACGGTGGTTCTCACCCAAGAGTTAGTCTGCCTGCATCTCCAAACCACTTTAGAACGATAAAAATTCCGTGGTTAAATTTCAAACAAGACGAACTTCCTGATGGAAAAGTTTTAGATATTCACAATTTATGCAAATTCAACTTCGTAAATTATAGTCCAGTTTCTGGAGATGTATTACGGATAAAATCGGTCTTTTTTTAGTTTTCAGTCACAGTGACAGTTTTCAGTTTTTAACACTGAATACTGAGACTGGAAACTGAGACTGAGACTGAATACTAACTAAAGATGCAGCTGAATTTTGTATTTGTTCAAGATTTTCATCACGAAAAGCATAATCGTAGAAAATACCAAAGACCAAATAATCCCAGGAACTCCCTCTCTAAAATATCCCGGAATAATATGAATATTGAATGCTTTACAGAAATAATAAATAACGCCCGGCAAAATATAAATCAATAACGGATTTGCAGCGGCTGGCATAAAAAAGTCACTCCATTTTGTCTGTTTTTTAACTTCCATTAACCAATATAGAAAGTAAAATAAGATTGTGCAAATTCCTGCTGACAGCATTGTCCATGAAGGAGTTCCTTGTATTTTTGAGATCCCGAAATAAGGTCGGAGAGCAAATCCAGTGGCAAAGAACAAAACTATAAAACCAATAACCGGCCAATTGATTTTGTTTTCGATTTTTCGATCAAAAAACAATAACGAAATAATTATCCCTGCAGAGGCTAAAGCAGCATGTGTTAGATGTCCAGCGATGAAACTAAGCCAAGAAATTTTTTGAACAAATGAATTTTCGATAAGATTTAAAGAATTCATAACCACGCAAAAAACTAAAAATCCGATCATTGCCCAAAGATTTCCAGATACTAGCCAATAATAAACTACTGTAAAAAGATATGCCCAGCCTATAAGTCCTAAAATTCCCCACCACTTTGGAGTCATTCCTCTTTCTCCAGTGTCTTGAATATACAAAAAGTAAAGGGCAATTAAAACCAGAATTCCGCCATACTGAAGTACATTTTTCAGCCAAATAGGAAAATCTTTGGGATATTTATTCCAAATCGGAATTGGCATGGCATACGCCAAAAGTCCCCAAAAAGCAGGCGCAATTATCATTTTAGAAGCATCATAACCATATTCGGCATTAACCATAAAAACACCAATAATTATAAGTGCCAAAGCTCGTTTGAAAGTATGGGTCCAAATTGTTTTTGTAGTATCTCCTTTTAGTAATCTGGCATTAAAAGCAAACGGAATTGACATTCCGACAATAAATAAAAAAGCAGGAAAAACTAAATCTACAAAAGTCATTGCATCTGCATCTGCAGGCATGTGTTTCATCCATTGAGGGACATTTTGAATACTTGCCAACTCATTTACAAAAATCATTACAAAAATCGTAATTCCACGCAAAGCATCTATAGAAATAATTCTCTGATTAAACAAATTCGTTTTTATTTTCATAATTTTTTACTTTTTTACTAAAAATCAAATATAGTATAATTCTAAAATGTCTTATTACAATTTCTATGTTAATTTTGTCACTTATAAATTGAGTTACATAGCTTTACCCCATGTTCACATTCTTTAAATCGAAACCTGCATTAAAAGACTTGCTTGACGGCAGTTTTGTTGACATTCATTCTCACCTTATACCAGGAATTGATGATGGTGCTAAATCTCTTGCGAAATCTATTGAACTTACTAAATCTTTTCAAAAATTAGGAATAAGTCAAATTATCACGACACCGCATATCAGTCATTATGTTTGGAATAACTCTTCTGAAATTATACAATCAAAACTTCAGGAAACACAAAATGCATTAGAAGAAAATCAAATAAAAATACCTTTTAAGGCTGCTGCTGAATATTTTATGGACGATTGGTTTGAAAGGCACTTTAGAACTGAAAAGCTTTTAACTTTAAAAGATAATTACGTACTGGTAGAAATGTCATACATTAATGCTCCTGTACAGCTTTATAAGATATTTTTTGATTTACAGGTCGCAGGATATATCCCTGTTCTGGCTCATCCTGAGAGATATTTGTTTTATCATAAAAACTTCAATGAATATGATAAATTAAAAAAGGCGGGGTGTAAATTTCAGTTAAACTTACTTTCTGTTGTTGGGTATTATGGAAGTGAGATTAGCAAGACAGCCGAACAGCTTCTAAAAAAAGGAATGTATGATTTTGCAGGAACTGATGTACATCATAATAAGCATATCAGATCTTTTGAACAAAAAGTGAATGTTAGTAGTGTTTCTGTTTTGAAAGAAGTAATTGCAAATAATTCTTTTTTTAAGATTTAATACTTTTAGAGTATCAATAAGCATTTTCTTCGCCTTGAACAATATTCATAATTGTTCTAATTATAATTTTAATATCTAATAACAAACTCCAGTTTTCTATATACCAAATATCGCATTCCACTCTATTTTCCATATCAGAGAGCTTTTTTGTTTCTCCTCGATAGCCATTTACTTGGGCCCAACCTGTAATTCCAGGTTTTGCATAATGGCGGACAGAGTAGTTATCTATTAGTTCCCCATATTCTTTAGCTAGATTGACCATATGAGGCCTTGGTCCTACAACAGACATATTTCCTAAAAGAACATTGAAAAATTGAGGCAGCTCATCAATGCTTGTTTTACGCATAAAGGCCCCAAATTTTGTTATACGTGAATCTCCTTTTCCTGCCTGTTTATCGTGTGCTAAATCATTTACGTACATACTTCTAAATTTAAAACATGAAAATGATTTATTGTCACGACCAGAACGATCTTGTCTGAAAAATATTGGGCCTGGTGATTCTAATTTGATAATTAACATTAGTATTGGGAATAGCCAGGGAAAGATTAAAATTATAACGAGTATCGAGAAACAGAGGTCAAATATTTTTTTTAGGAGTCTGTTAAGTGTTAATTCTAAAGGTTCAGGACGCAGCATTAAAACAGGTGTGTTTTCGTAAAAAGCTACCTCAACCTTACTGGATTTTGTGTACAACTGGAAATCTGGAATAAATTTGATCCTTACCAAATTTTGCTCACATATTTTTGTCAGCTTATTTATTATTTCAATATTGTCTATATGCAGAGCCACATAAACTTCTTCTACTTTTTCTCTAATAATAAACTCTTCTACATCATCGAATCCCCCTGTAATAGGAATAGAATGATTTTCAATTTCATTTTTTTGATCAAAAAAACCTAAAAATTTGTAGCCATAGGTTAAATTTTTAGCTAATATCTTGCGCATCTTTTCCCCAGTTTCATTAGCCCCTACAATGATGATTTTTTTAAAATTATATCCCTTAGCTCTAATATATTTTAAGATCTTCATTAACACATAACGAGAGATCACGAGCAAAGCAAAGAAAAACAGGTAAAAGTACAATAGCCTGAGTCTGGAGATGTCTGTATATTTTAAAAGAACCACAAAAAAGACTATTAACGCAACATGCATAAAAATCTTTTTAATTGTTCTTCTTAAAATTGATTCGATATATTCTATCCTAATAATTCTATGAGAGTCTTTTTGCATCAGTAAAGCTATCCAGATTAGGTTCGCCAATAATGAAATCGTTTTTTCGTCTTTTAAAAAAAGCTTGTCTAAATCCCCAAATCTCGCCATAGCAGACAGATATATAGCAAAATTTAATAATAAAAGATCCCAGCACACAAATAAGAATTTGGAGTAACGCGAAAAACGATAACGTGATAAGTTTTGCAAAAAATTCATCTTCGGCTTATTTCTCTAGATAAGATTTGTTTTTTAGTCTGGATGACGAAAATAGCATTTTAATTATTCTTATATACTATTTTTAAATCAATTCTTGTGAAACTTTAGATTAAGGACATATTATACAATGGCTTGGTCGTAAAAAAAACGGCTCAAATATATTGAGCCGTTTTTTTCCTTTTATAAATTTAACCGATAAGTTTCTTGAACCATCCTGCTTTCGAACTTTTTTCAACATATCCATAACCGTATTTTTGTTGCGGATTTGTATCATTAAGAACAATACACATATTTGGAAGTTTTTTGTCTCTAAAAAATCCGTTTGCAATTGATATCATTCTTTTTTCTAAAAATCTGGCTCGCATAATATACACAAAAGTATCAGCGTTTTTCGCAACCAGTAAAGTGTCTGTTACAAGACTGGATGGAGCAGTGTCAACAATAATATAATCGTATTCTTTTTTTAGTTTTTCGAATAATTGATCTACTTTTTTATTATCCATTAATAATTCAGCTGGATTTGGAGGAACTACACCTGCCGGCAATATATAAAAATTTTCATACCCAGTATGTTTTACAATATATTGGTCAACATTATGATCATTTGATGATAAATAATTTGTTACCCCTTCGGCAGGAAGATCCATATATTCATTGAGACGTGGACTTCTAATATCCATTCCCATAAGTAAAACTCTTTTTTCCAGTAATGCAAAACTTGCTGCTAAATTCGTTGAAACAAATGTTTTTCCCTCAGAAGCAAAGGTTGAAGTTACAAATATCGTTTTAGCCTTACCTTCTTCTACCTTGTTCAACATAAATCCAAGATTGGTTCTGACAATCCGAAGAGCTTCTGCAGAGCTGCTTCTGCTATTGGATTTAATTAATTCAGAAATATCATTGCAAGAAGGTATTTCGCCAATAAATGGAATTTGTGTTTTTCCTTCCAAATCATTGCTGTTTTTGATTTTGGTATCTAATAAGTCATTCGCATAAATAATCACAAATGGAACTAGCAACCCTAATAAGACTACCGCTAAATAGATAATTTTTTTCTTCGGGTTAACTGGTGTCTGTTCCGCTTTTGCGCTATCAATTACTCTTGCATTAGGCTCTGTTGCCGCAAGTGAAATTGCTGTTTCCTCTCTTTTTTGAAGTAAGTATAAATATAATTCTTCCTTTACTTTCTGCTGTCTTGCTATCCCTCTTAATTGACGTTCCTGAACTGGAATTTTAGCAATTTTATTGTTTAAAATTCCTTCTTGATTTCTGATGTTTTTATTTTGAATCTCGAGATTGGACTGGATTCGATTTAAACTAGCCGTAACACTTGATTTCAAAGAATTAATTTGCTGGTCTAATTTAATTACAGACGGGTTGTCAGTTGTTGCCGATTTTAAAATCCTGTTTCTGTCTAATACCAGTTGATTGTAGGCGCTAATTAAACCTCCTGCATCTCCTTTATCAGTAATAATATTCGAAGGAAGTAAGTCTGAATTAGTACTGTTTTTCATAAAACCTAACAATGAAGAAATGACATTTAGTTGAATTTCAGTTTCTACTCCCTTTTTATCATATTCATTTGATCCTTCGATAAATAGCTTAGCTTCAGAATTTATATCTGTTAATCTATTCGTTTTTTTAAATCCTTCTACGTTTTGTTCTACACCATCAAGTTCTTTTGTTATCAAAGAAAGTCTGTTTGAAATAAACTCAGAGGTGTTTTCAGATATTAGATTTTTATCCTCAGCAGCATCTTCATTATAAATCTGAATCAAATTATCTAAAAATGCTTCTGCCCTATTTGCCACCGGATCTGTAATTGAAACCTCTACAATACTACTTGTTTTACTTATAGGATCAATTTTGAGTCTTTTTTTAAAATCTTCTGCAACCTCATCGAATGGTTTGATTTGAATAGAAATAGATTCAAATTTATCAGTTTTGTTGTTGTCAGACAATTGTGCTTTATCAATAATTAAAGTACCAATCTTTGTTGGTATTTTTTCTCCGTATTTAAACTCTTTTTTAGATGCTAAAATAAAATTGACATTTGCTTCATTTTCTATTTCATTCTTTAATGAAAAGGTTTCCGAACTTAATAAATTACATTTTAATATAATTTTAGTGTCATCAAATAATTCTGTTCGATTTATAAAATTGACGCGTATTGGCGCATCTTGATATATATTTTGGTCAACTATATTTTTTTCAGCATATAAAGAAATATTAAGATTTAATTTTTTAATTGTCTTTTCTATTAGGCTTCTTGATTTTAAAATTTCAATTTCATTATCTACATTACTTTTCATACTTCCACCAAGGCCTATATCTGAAAAGGCTGATAATTCTGAAAGTATGCCTCCTTTTTTCTCATCTTTAACCAATATGGTTGTGTGCGCTTCATATGTTCTTGTTGCATAACATAAATATGTAAAAGCTCCAACTAAACCAATAATAATGCTAAATAAAAACCAATGCCAATGAACTAAGTATTTTTCCAACTGTTCTCTAAAGTTGTCATCTTCAATTTCATCATCGATAAAATCGTTGTAATAATCTCTTTTTTGCATTTGTTTTTATTTAAAAATTAAAACTGCTAGGGAAACTAAAATAGAAACAGCGGATATAATTACAGAAGTATTGGGACCAACTGCAGATGAATTGACTTTTGTTCTATTTGGTTCAACATAAACAATATCGTTTTGAGCCAAATAATAAAGAGGCGAATTCATAAAGTCAGCTTTTGTTATATCAACTCTATTGTATGTTTTTACACCATTTGTTTCTCTAATAACAAGAATATTGTCCCTTTTACCATAAATTGTTAAATCTTTTGCCATGCTTAAAGCTTCTATTAATGTAATTCTTTCGGAAGCTACATTATAAGTCCCTGGTAAATTGACTTCACCCTGCAGCGAAACCTTAAAATTTGTTATACGAAGATTTATAATTGGTTTCTTAATATAATTACCAATCTTATTTTGCAATAATTGAAGGGCTTCTGTACGTGTAAGTCCTCCTATTTTAATACTTCCGACGATTGGAAATTCAATATTGCCTTTAGAATCCACCAAATAAGTCTGAACTGTTTCTTGGCCTCGGCTCACATCAAGTTTGTTATTATTAGAAATACTGTACGTTTTTAAATTAAAAGGTAAAGCTGCTTCAGGATCATCAGCAGAGACGATAATCATAAGTAAATCGTCTGGCTGAATTTTAACTTCATATGAGTTTTCATTTTGCTTTGTTTCCAATGAATCAATATTTTGATAATATATTAGATCTTTTTTTGAAGCACAGGAAAAAAGAATAAGTATGATTGACAAGAAACTGATGTTTCTCATCAAAAAATTAATTTTAGATTTCATTAAACTTGATTTTAAAAAAATTATAGGACAGGAATAGTCTAAATTATTCTGCTAGGATTATATTTTGAATCTATAGAAGTACTAAATCAGTACGCATTTTTTTCTCCATGAAATACATTGAGAACTGTTTTTATGATGATTTTTATATCTAAGAGCAAGCTCCAATTTTCTATGTACCAAATATCAAACTCTACTCTGTTTTCCATGTCGACCAGTTCTTTTGTTTCACCACGATAACCATTTACCTGTGCCCATCCTGTAATTCCAGGTTTTGCATAGTGACGAACCAAATAATTGTTAATTAATTCCTTATACGCTTGGGTGTGATATAACATGTGTGGTCTTGGCCCGACAACTGACATATTACCAAACAGAACATTAAAAAATTGAGGCAGTTCATCAATACTTGTCTTTCTCATAAAAGCACCAAATTTTGTAACACGTTTATCGCCTTTCTGAGCTTGTTTTTTATGTGAACCATCATTAATATGCATGCTCCTAAACTTTAAACATGAAAATGGTTTATTATCCCTTCCTGATCTTTCTTGTTTAAAAAAAACTGGTCCTGGAGATTCGATTTTTATAATTAACATCAAAATAGGAAACAGCCAAGGAAATAACAGAGTTATTACTAGAAAGGAAAAACACATATCAAAAATCTTTTTTATGATTCGATTTAATGAATTTTCCAAAGGTTCTCTTCGTGACATTAAAACAGGTGTGTTTTCATAAAAAGAGATTTCAACTCGACTAGATTTAGTGTACAATTGAAAGTCTGGAATAAATTTTATTCGTACCATATGCTGTTCGCATATTTGAATTAATTTATTAATTATATCAATATCATTAATATGAAGTGTGATGTACATTTCATCAACCTGATGTTTACTAATAAAGTTCTGAACATCTTCAAATCCTCCGATAATGTTTTTAGAAATTGAACCAGAAATATTTTCCTTTTCATCAAAAAACCCCAGAAACCTATAACCGTAAGTTAAATTTTTAGCTAATATTTTGCGAATGCGATTTCCAGTATCATTAGCTCCTACAATGATAACGTTTCTGAAATTATAGCCTTTCATTCTGATATATTTTAAAACTTTCATCGAAAAAATTCTGGAAAGCATTAAAAATGAAAAGAAAAAAATATAAAAATAAAGCAATTGAAATCTCGAAATATCGGAGTAATCTAAAAAGACAACAAAAATGGCAACAATTGATCCATGAACAATAACTTTTTTTATTGTTCTTGATAATATAGATTCAATCGTTTCGACTCTGATAATTCTATAGGAATCTTTATATAATAAAAGCCCAAGCCAAATTAAATTTTCTAATAACGATATTGTTTGTGTTTCTTTTAAGAAAAGTCTGTCCAGACTTTCAAATTTTATTAATCCTGAAATAAGTATTGCCGTATTAAGCAATATCACATCCCAGAATATGAATAGTATTTGGAAATATCTTGAAAAACTATAGTTAGATAGTTTTTGTAAAATTTTCATAACTAATTATTTTTTTATATATCACTATTGAATGCAAAATAGAAATAACACAATTAAGCAATTGACTTTAAATAAATATGTATATTAATTTTATTAAAAAGGATTACTGTAAAATCCCAATTTTTGCTTCAACAAATGATAAAAAAAAACAGGGTCTTCTATAAAATATCTTTTCCATAATCTTTTAGGTTCTTTAGAGAATCTATAAAGCCATTCCAAATAAAATTTTTGAAAAAAGATTGGAGCTCTTTTTATATTTCCTGCTTCAAAATCTATAGTGGCACCTAAAGCCATAAATAAATCAATACTGGGCATTTCATCCTTGTACTTAATGATCCATTTCTCTTGTTTTGGAGCTCCAACTCCAACAACCAGAACATTACAATTTGAATCATTAATCATTTTGATAATTCCCTGACATTCCAAATCATTTTTTTCAAAACCAAATGTTGGAGAATGACACCCTAAAATAATCTCTCTGCCAACTTTTTTGTTAATGTTTAGCATAGCTTGATCAGCAACGCCTGAAGCGGCACCTAATAGAAATATTTTTACGTCAGGATTGTTTTTATGAAAAGTACAATATGAACTAAAAAATGAAGACCCCGGAATAGCTTCTTTAATTGGTCTCCCTAAAAACCTCGATACTAGCAATAGTATTTTGCTATCGCAAATGACCCAATCACTTTTTTGATAAGCATTGTAAAAACTTTTATCCTTTTGCAATTTTACCATATGGTCTAAATTTGGAGTAACTAACACCCCTTTGTTAAGTTTTTTTAATAGTTCTGCTTTTGACAGAGATTGAATGTTTATATTTAATATCTTTATTTTTGGAATCATGGTACAAAGTCTTTCTTAAAATGAGTATTCTCTTAATCAGTATTGCTTTATGATCTTAGTTTTCTATTTTTATAAATAAATCAAAAAAAAAANAGGAAAAAAAACTGGTTTATTTTCGGTTTTTAATTACTTCTGCAGGAACACCAACTGCGATTGAAAAAGGAGGAATGTTTTTAGTTACTATTGCTCCGGCACCCACAATAGAACCTGTACCTATAATACAACCGGGCATTATAATAACATTTCTACCAATCCATACATCATCCTCAATCGTTACAGGTTCATTTGATGTCATTCCCTGAAGCATAATTGGTATATCAAACCTTTCATGAACATGAGCATTTGATAATATAGATACATTTGGCGCGATTAAAACAAAGTTTCCAATTTTTGCTGCTTGTATAAATACTCCTTCGTTAATATGTGTATGATGACCAATTGAAATTTTATCTTTTCCGGTTGAAATATAAACTCTCTCTTCAAAAATGCATTCTTCACAAGAATCGATTATTTTAAGAATATTTTTTAAGTACCATACTCTTATTTTATTACTCACTTTTAAATACCTAGAATTAGGCAATTTAAAAATGAACATATAATAAATCGCTATCGTAATTTTATTATACATTATTACTCTTTATATGCTTGGTACAACCTATTAAAGATTGAATTATTATCATAGATACCTTTCTTTATAAACTTTTTTCTTAAATCAGAAACGTCAGATCCTAAAGACTTTATAACAGCTTCTGCAAGTTCTCTTGGAGCATACGTTTTGGTTACAAAACAGCCCGGTAAACCTTCAATAACATTAGAAACATCACCAACATTTACTGAGACCACTGGTAAGTTGCATGATAATGCTTCTTTTATGATTTGAGGGGATCCTTCACTAAAGGATGTCATAACCAAACAATCACTGGAACACAACGTGTTTACCACTTCGATCCGTTCTAGATTATGAACAATTTTCATATCCACATTATATGATGGAGCTATTTTTTTAATTTCTTCGAAAACTTCTTTAAAAAGCGAAAAATTTTTAACGGGTCTGGCAGAGTCTCCTGGAAAAACTAAAACTTTATTTATTTTTTTTGCGATGATAAGATCTTCATTTTGCTTAAAATAATCTATATCAACACCACAAGGAAGAATTTCAAAAGGAATTTTTAATTCTGAAAGTATCTCAGCCATTTCTTCATTTAAAATAAATGCCTTATCAACTTTTTTTAATATTCGCCGTGTAAAAAACAGTTGCAGAAATTTTCCTTGTCTAGGAAGAATATCTCCTCCATGCAGCGTAACAAATATCTTGCATTTAGGTCTAAAAAGCAGTAAAAACAAACCCGCTAAACCATAGTGTATATGAATTATTTCAGGTTTAAATTTAGATATAGTCTTCCTTATTTTAAATAATGCTTTTATGTATTCTATTTTTCCATTTTCTAATGCATTTATAAAATATAAAAGTCCTGTAATATCATTTTTTTTCATTAAACCTTCCATTTGTTCCCGCACATGAATACCATAATAAATATGACTTTTGGTAGGAAACATATTTGTAACAAAAAGTATTTTCATATTTTTTTTGCATTATTATTTTGAAGTAATGTACCGTACAACAACCCTCCGATAGCACTAATCAACGAGAATACATAGGATGAATAAATTACATTTTCAAACGCCAAACGAAGCAGTAAAAAAACAACAAACGATGTTAGAATATCAAAATCACTATTAATCGCAGTTTTAAACATCTTAAACAAGAAAAAGAGGAAACACAATAAACCGACTAGACCAAAATCAAGGAAAATTGCAATAAAATCATTATGTGGGGCAAAAGTTGCAAATTGAAAAAAAGACTCAGCACCCGAACCAAACAAAAAATTTAAAATATTTTGGTGAAAAATGTTGTACAAATAAAAAGTATAAGAAAAAATTCTCCACGTAAATGAACCACTGTTTTCGGAATCATTTAGCTCTAGATTTTGATGAATAGATTCCTGATAAAACTCTCTTAAAGATATCTCTCTTCCAAAATAATTAAGTGAACCAAATATTTTTTGATATAAATCTGGAGAAAATGAATTTGTAATATAATATGAACTGATGCCCGTAATTATTAAAAGAATAGATAAGTATCTAATATTTTTTAATCTGTAATATTTTGAAGGAATAAATGCAGTGAGCTGTGTAACAAATGCACCTGTTGAAAGTGTTAAATACGAGCCTATAATTAAACTGAAAGGTGAACTTTCTATATTACCACCTTTTTTATTTTTCTCTTTGTAATGAATTAAATAGAAAATAGAAATAAAGACAAGGTAAGTCCCTAAAAGATTTACATGTTCAAAATTATAAAATTCTCTTCTTGAATATCTTCCAGTCAATACTGAAATTGTGAAACTCATTAAAAAACATATAAAACCAACTCTCCATATTAATTTAGCTTTTTTAGAAATTGTATGCAAAGTCGACTTATATCCTATAAACAAAAAAACGCAAAAAAGAATAATAGCAACAAAAATCTTGAAAGATTGTGCGTTTCCTGATATAAAAATATAAACCAAAAAATAAAACAAAACAAAATTCAATTTGCGCTTAATAATAAAACTCAAAAAATTTCTATCCATTACAACAGGGATTATAATGCATAACTGTAAAACACTATTAAGTTCGCGAAACGGACTAAAAAAATCGAGTATTATTTTAGTAGCAAAAAAAAACGGTAAAACATTAGATTTAGTTATCATTACTATATTACAAATTCAAAGAACCTAGCTTATTTTTAAAATTTAATATGTTTTGAGTTATAAAAATTATACTTTCTTAATATTATAAAACTTTAAAAAATTTTCTTAATTAATTTTATATTTATTATTGAAGGAGTTTTTGTGGCTAAAAAAAAGAGAATTCCAATTTTATTGTAAATACTGCTCCTTTTAAATGATTTTATTGAAACATATGATATTTTGAAATCTTTCCAAAGCAACAAATCACTATAGCCCTCTAAGGATATCAAATCATGCTTTTTAATCTTTAAAAAGAAATTACATAAATATAGATCAGTCTTCTTAAGCATCTTAAAATTACATTTCTCACACTGCCCCTGAATTAAATCTAATGCTTCATTATCTATCTCTGCACCATAATTATTCAGAATAGAAATAGTCATTTTTCTAATTCTTTCTTGTTGCTGTTTGCTGTTTGTATTAGTAATACTTTCTGAATTAAGACGATAATACAATAAGGGTTCTGGAATTGTATAACAAACGATATTATTTTCAAATAATCTATTCCATAATTCAAAGTCCTCAATATGTACAGCATTAGGCTGATCACTATATTTAAAACGTTTTATCACAGAAGTCTTTATCATAACGGCAGGGTGCACAATCATAGTTTGAAAAATAGAAACATACTTTAGCGCTTCATAATTAAGGCTAATATTTGTTCTGTTTTTTCTACTTTTATTTCCATCTTCATTTAACAAAAGACATTGACTATTAACCATATCAATCTTATCTTCAAGAAGAAATTGATCTAATTGTTTTTCAAGTCGGTCTTGCATTGCGATATCATCTGCATCCATTCTGGCAATATACTTGCCTTTAGCCAATTCAATCCCATAGTTCAAAGTTTTGATAAGTTGCAGATTTTTTTGATTTTTCACATAACGAATTCGGTTATCTTTAAATGAAGAAATTATATTTTCTGTCTCATCAGTACTTCCGTCATTTATAATTATAAACTCAAAATTTCTAAACGATTGATTTAAAATACTTATAATAGCCTCTTTAATATATTTTTCGCCATTATACACTGGCATTAAAACCGTTATTACAGGACTTTGAGTATTCATTTGATTTATTTTTGAACTCTTAATTAAATAACTCTATTTTGGAAGAATGGATAAATCTCTTTTCTTTTGGCGGTATTACCATAAAATTGCCATATTCATCCGTGAGATATTGATCAATATTATTGGGTGCATTAAATTCATAATGCTCAAATTTAACTTTGCAGACAGGAAAACAAGTGGTAATTTTATGAGGGGCAAAAAAACCTATACCATAAGCATGTGAGTATCTATTTTCAACCATTTTTCCTACTAATCGCAAGACTGGAAGAATCAATAAAGAAATGTGATAAAAAAAGGAAGATACTCCACTCCATAAAATACCTTTTTTAAATTCAAATCTAAATTTGCTATAAAACGAATCAAAAAGAAGCTTACTTTTTTTTGGTAAACAAATAGACTCAAATGGAAAAACATCTATAAATAATCCATTATATTTATAATTTCTGTGTGAACAATGATCTTCCATAATCAAAGAATTTAAATCTCGTATTTTTGCATAAAAATAAGGATGCCCCTGATCTGTTTTTTGTGTTTGCAGTTTTAAAAAATCCGGTAATTCATTTTCTAAACAATCAAGCAATCTTTGATAATCGTCTCTTTTCACACCTACATCAAAATCATCATCCCACGGAATAAACCCTCCATGTCTACGTGCTCCCAGTAACGTGCCTGACATTAGCCAATAAGTAATATTGTTTCTCTGACAAATTCTGTCAAATTCAACTGCAATCTCTAGCATGCGCATTTGCGCCCTTCTTAATGTAGAACCTTCCGGGTTATAAGAACTTAAATCTTCCATTTTTAATTTTCAAAAATTAATCGTCTAACTCCATTTGCTCTTAACCCTAAGACAAACAACTCAGTCAAAACAACCAAACTTGCAACAGAATAAACAGTAATTGAATTAATAAATAATAACAGTACTAACATTGCAACGTGAAAAAAAGAGGCAATAATTACAGTACGATTAGTATATCTGGCATGCCCAAAAGCTCCCAATAAAGGATAACCTAAAAGAATTGAAGGAACCGAAATAAGACACACCCCAAAAAGAATTTTTAAAACATTTACACTTTCTATTGCAACATTCTTATAAACCAATTGCATGATAAAATCAGAATTGTAAATACAAACAGGCAGCACAATACAATTAATTACTAATACAGTAATAAAAATCTTTTTAAACACTACTATATCCCTATTTTTAATCATATACGGATACAAAGCATTATTTAGAGGGCCAAACATACTTTGTAGCGCCAGATATAATTTTTCTGCTGCAGCGTAATAACCAACCGCAACATTCCCCAGCACCAATCCCAATACGAATGTATTGCTTACAGTATATATTGAAACTGAAATTCTTGAAACGAAAAAATCTGAACTATCTTTAAGACATTTTTTTATTGCAGATAATGAAACTTTTGCTAAACACAAATTCACTTCGAAACGAGTTTTAGCTGTATAGAGCGCTATAACTCCTGAGGCCACAGATCCTAATCCATAAAAAAATGGTACTAATAAATAATCTGCATCGGATTTTACAAGAAAAAAAATCGGGATAATCGCCAGTGTTCGAGTTGCAATATTAATTTTGGTTATATATTTCATTTCCTCCATTCCTTGAAAAAACCAGGTTGGTAAAAGCACTGCCCCAAATACTGTTAAATAAGATAATAAGTACAACCATTTATTATGACTAAACTTGTCAAAAATAAAAAGCACTAAGAGTAAAATAATTAAACCTATAAAAAACAAAAACAATTGAGATATTAATACATTTACAAAAAATGTATCACGTAATTCTTTATTACCTCTATTTGCAGAAATAAACTGAACTCCTGACAAATTAAATCCAAAGTCAGTTAAAATCACAAAATACTGTGCAAATGCTGAAGCAAAATTTATTAAACCAAAAGTATCTACTCCTAATGTTCTAAATAAAAAAGGAATAGTTAGTAATGGAAATATATAATTAGCTCCTTGAAGTATTACTAAAGAAAAAAAATTAGATATTAAAGAAGAACTTAAATTTATCTTTTTAAAAAACATGGTATTAATCTATAAATTAGGACGCAGCATATCCGCCATCAACAACAAGAATTTCTCCATTAACATAACTGTTGTTAATTAAAAACAAATATGCATCTGCTAATTCTGATGGTTCGCAAAAACGCTCCAAGGCAATTTTTTTATTTATACTTATTTTCTGCTCTTTTGGTTTTGCATTCTGCCATTCAGTACTTACAAAGCCTGGGGCGATTGCATTTACTCTAATTTTTCTATCAGACAGAACTTTAACCAAGTTTTTTACTAATGCATGTACTGCAGCCTTTGTTACACCGTAGGACAGAGATAAGGAATGCGGATGAACCCCCATCAATGAACCCGTAAAAGTAATACTTGAGTTATTTTTAAGTCTAGACATTAGTCTTTGTAATAAAAAAGTTGGAAAATTCACATTTACATCAAAAACGTGCTGCCAGTTTTCAACAGAAATTTCAGAAAAAACAGACCTGTCGGTTGCACCAGTATTGAACAAAATCGCATCTAGATAAATATTATTTCTTTTGAGATAATTTTCAATAATAACAATCGAATTTAGATTTCCACAATCAACTCTTAAAACATCGATTTTTAATTGAGGATATATAATCTGCAAATTATATAGTATTTTTTTTGCTGCTTCTTCATCAGACAAATACGTAATAATTACATTCCATCCCTCTTCCAATAAACGCTCAACAACCGATTTACCTATGCCTTTAGTCCCACCCGTTATAAATGCCGTTTTCACTTAATTTCTGGATTTGAATGTTTGTCACTAACCTTTTTCAATTCTTTATATTTATGAAAAATCTCTTCTTTTAATTTAGAAGAAGAAATGCCTTCTCCATAGGGAAAATAAAAAACTTGAATGCCTAATTCTCTTAAGTAATCATATTTCCCAACCCAATCATCACCAACTACAAATGAATCTATATTAAGATTTTTAATTAACTCGGTATGATCCAACGATTTTTGCGGTACTACAATATCAGGATATTTTAAAGATTCTAAAATTGCCAAACGCTCCTCAAAAGGAATAATGGGCGCTTTTTTATAAGAGCAAACCAACTCATCTGTACTTACTCCTACAATTAGCACTTCACCTAACCCTCTGGCATATTTAATCATTTTTAAATGATTAGAATGAAACATATCAAATGTTCCAGATGTATAAATAATTTTTCTTTTTGACATTTTAAATAAATTTTAAATGACGAAGATTTAGACTTTTGCCAATTCCCGATCAGCAACTTCTTTTCTTAGTCCACTACTTGAAAAACGATGATCTCGTTTATTAAAGTGGAGTTTAATTCCTTTTTCTTCACAGTAATTTCTTCCTGTAAAGTTTTTACTTTGATATTCCTCACCAATAATTCGAACATCTATTTTATGCGATCTCAAGATATCTTCTAAATCCTGCTCTGTTGCATAAGGAATAATTTCATCTACAAATTTGCATCCTTTAAGTTGAATGTATCTTTCAACAACTGTTTGTGTGGGACTATTTTTTTCAGGGCGATCTAAGGCCGGATCTATTTGTAATCCTGCAATTAAATAATCACATTGTCTTTTGGCTTCTTCCAGCATTTTAATATGGCCAGCATGCAGTAAATCAAAAGCGCTAAATGTTATTCCTATCTTCATATTTAAAAAATTAGTTATTTATAAGCATAGCTTCGCTTCTCCCACTCACAAGAGTCAGATTCAGATTAAAATTCTATTAAAAAATACTCTTAATAAATCATCTCATTTATCCACGAGTCCTTTTAATTTTTTTGCAAAAGTAGTTTAGTAAAACAGCATCAAAAAACAAAAATGAAAGAAATGTCTTATTTTAATATAAAAAAGACGTATTGTTCCTCTTACAAAAAAGTAGAATAAAAAAATATAGATTTGCATTTAAAATAGTTTAAAGCTGCTTTTTGAACATTAAAAGCTATTTTTGCAATGCCTAAAACGCGACTTTAAATGAAAAAAGTTATAGTATTCTTTTTCTTAATTGTTACATCGACCTACAGTCAAATCTCGCTCTGTACAGATTCTCGAGCAGAAAATTACAATTCTAATGCTATACAAAATGATGGCAGTTGTAGTTATAAGAATTTAAAACTTAAACCAGAATATTCGAAAATTTTAAGCGATTCTATAAGAGACACTTCAGGATTAATTGCTTTCGAAAATTTACTTTGGACGCATAACGACGATCACGATAAAACGATTTACGGATTGGATTCTTTAGGAAGAATCAAAAGAAAAATCATTCTTAATGAAGCAACAAATTACGATTGGGAAGAAATTACCCAAGACAGCTCACATATTTATATAGGTGATTTTGGCAATAATTATTCTGGAAACCGATCTGAACTTAAAATCCTTAAAATTGAAAAAAAATCGTTTTTGGAAGAAAATCCTAAGATTGAAACAATTTCATTTTCTTATGCTGATCAAACGGATTTTTCTGCTTCAAAACCCAATAAAACCGATTTTGACTGTGAAGCTTTTATTGTTTCTAAAGACAGTATTTATTTGTTTACTAAACAATGGAAATCTTCTAAAACCAATATTTACGTCCTCCCCAATCAAACTGGATCGCAGGTTGCAAAACTTAAAGCAACATTCGATACAAAAGGTTTAGTAACTGGCGCGACTTATGTAGCAAATAAAAACTTGATTGTTTTATGCGGGTATACTAAAGTCGGAAAACCATTTTTATACCTGCTTTACGATTTTAAAAATCAGGATTTTTTATCTGGAAATAAAAGACGAATTGATTTAAAACTTCCTTTTCATCAAATTGAAGGAATTGCGACGAAAGACGGACTCCATTACTTTATCACAAATGAATCTTTGGTTCGCAAACCTGTGATAAATGTGA
Organism: Flavobacterium sp. Root935; assembly: GCF_001429295.1. Classification (GTDB taxonomy): domain Bacteria; phylum Bacteroidota; class Bacteroidia; order Flavobacteriales; family Flavobacteriaceae; genus Flavobacterium. The sequence continues at coordinate 1,248,245 of NZ_LMJL01000008.1, forward strand.
AGCAACAAATTCATTATTTAGATTTGAGTCAAATTTTAAATCAATACATCAATCGGCAACAATAACTTTGTTTTTCGCCCCCATTATTAAGAGCCAAAAACAAGTTCCGATTTCTCCAATGCTTGCCGGAAGTCTTACGTAAGATGATATTCCGAGTTCAGAATAATTAGATAATAATGTGTTGCCCAAGAAATTTATTAAATATCCCAAACAGCCAAGCATTAATAAAATTCCTAAAAATTTTGGAATTACTCCTGATTTAAAAACTAAGTATCCAAAAGGAAACAACCAAAGTCCCCAAAAAATCTGAACAATTAAATTTCCGTAATCATATTGATTGAGGTAAAACATTACGAGATCTTTTTTTTGTTCTCCCGAATTAATAATAGACAAAACCGCAAATTTGTTCAACATATTTACAAAGGAAATTGGCACACTTACAACAGCTAAAACAACCATATATCTGGCATATGTTTTATTAAAAGACCTGAGTAATTTATATAAAACCAAAGGCAAAAACAAAAAGAAGGTATAGCAGATTAAACTGCTGACGATTCCAAGTCTAAAAAGAAATTCAGAATTCACAATATTATTAAAAGTTTCAGATGCATTGTTCCAAACAATTAATTTTGAGGGAACATATCCTAAACTAAAAATTCCGGTTATTACAACAACTAAGTATAACAAACCTGCAATTCTTCCTGTATTAGTAAACGATATTTTTGATTCTTGAGTCATCTTTTATCTTTTTAAAATTAAATATATCTTGGCCATTTAAATGCAAACCAGACAATTATAGCTGTAAGTATACTTTCTATAAATGCAAAAAAAACATAAAAACTCCACCAAGGTTTCATTGTGGTAAAAGCAATTAATAACATTATGAGTGTATAAATAACTCCAAAAACAATATTTAACAGTCTATTTATTTTTGGTTTTAAAATAACAGAGGCAAAAATCATTAAAGCTGGAATTGTCATTAAAATTGTGGCAAGAAATAATCTTACTGGAGAATCAAGAAGCGTTTCACCATTTATAAAATCTTTTACTTTATTTGGAACATACAATGAAAAATAATCTCCATATATGTAGCAAAACATTACCGAAGTCCACAATGCAGCAAGTTTGATTTTAGTGTTTATTTTAAAATCTTCAAAACTGCCCGATTTTATCTCTTTCTCACTCATATTTAAGAAATTAAGTTTTTAAATATGTCGGAGATAATCTTAAAACGTTACAATCTATTTTTAAAACTGTTTTTAGTGAAGGACTTGTTATAGGTTTACAAAATCAAAGATATAGAGCTTTTAAGTCTGTTTTTTTTCTCTGATGCAAAAGCCTATCTTTGCGCAATATTTAGAATTTTAATTAATAAAAACTGAAATATCAGTTAAAGATCTTCATGAATTACTTATCTGTAGAAAACATATCAAAGTCATTTGGCGAAAGAGTCCTTTTTGACAACATTTCTTTTGGAATCAACAAAGACCAAAAAATTGCTTTTATTGCCAAAAATGGTTCTGGTAAAACCACCATTATGAGCATTATTAATGGTTTGGACGAACCAGATACAGGACAAGTTGTGCTGCGAAAAGGAATCAGAATGGCGTTTCTATCGCAAGACAATAATCTGCAAGATGAATTAACGATTGAAGAAAGCATTTTTGCCTCAGATAACGAAACTCTAAAAATAATTGAGGCTTACGAAAAAGCGCTTGAAAACCCAAATGATGAAGAAGCTTATCAAAAGGCTTTTGACGGAATGGATCAGCATAATGCTTGGGATTTTGAAACGCAGTACAAGCAGATTTTATTCAAATTAAAACTAGAAGATTTTAAACTTAAAGTAAAAAATCTGTCAGGAGGACAAAAGAAACGCCTTTCATTGGCAATCATATTAATCAATCGACCAGATTTATTGATTTTAGATGAGCCAACCAATCATTTAGATCTTGAAATGATTGAATGGCTGGAAAGTTATTTTGCTAAAGAAAATATTACGCTGTTTATGGTTACGCACGACCGTTTCTTTTTAGAACGCGTCTGCAACGAAATTATCGAACTTGATAACGGAAAATTATACCAATATAAAGGAAATTACTCTTACTATTTAGAGAAAAAAGAAGAAAGAATAACTTCTGAAAACTCTAGCATTGACAAAGCTAAAAACTTATTTGTAAAAGAATTAGAATGGATGCGCCGCCAGCCAAAAGCGAGAACAACCAAATCTAAATCTCGTCAGGATGACTTTTATGTAATTAAAGAAAAAGCACAAAGCCGTAGAAAAGAAAACAAGGTAGAACTTGAAATTAATATGGAAAGAATGGGAAGCAAGATTATCGAGCTTCATAAACTTTCTAAAAAATTCAAAGACAAAGTTATTCTAGACAATTTTAGTTTCGATTTTCAGCGTGGCGAAAGAATCGGAATTATTGGTAAAAACGGAACAGGAAAATCTACTTTTCTAAATTTGTTGACAGGAACAATTCCGCCCGACAATGGACGTGTTGTAAAAGGAGATACCATTAAAATTGGTTATTACACACAATCTGGAATTAATCCGAAACCAGGACAGCGTGTTATTGATATTATAAAAGAATACGGAGAGTATATTCCGCTGGCAAAAGGAAAAATTATTTCTGCTTCGCAATTGTTAGAGCGTTTTCTTTTTGATGCCAAAAAACAATACGATTATGTGGAAAAACTGAGCGGTGGAGAATTAAAACGCTTGTATTTATGTACCGTTTTAATTCAGAATCCGAACTTTTTAATTCTCGATGAGCCTACGAACGATTTGGATATTGTAACGCTGAATGTTCTTGAAAGTTTCCTTTTAGATTATCCGGGATGTTTATTGGTAGTATCGCACGACCGTTACTTTATGGATAAAATTGTCGATCACTTATTTGTATTTAGAGGACAGGGTGAAATTGAGAATTTCCCAGGAAACTACTCTGATTTTAGAGCTTATGAAGACAGTGCCGACGTTGCTCAAAAAGAAGAAAACAAAGCCGAAAAGAAAGATTGGAAACAAAACAATCCTACAGGAAATTTAAGCTTTAACGAGCAAAAAGAATATCAAAAAATCGAAAGAGAAATCAAAGATTTAGAAATCGAAAAAACTAAAATTGAACAGTTATTCTCTGACGGAAAAGTTGCCGATGCTGATATTGAAAAGAAAGCAAATGAATTGCAAAATATCATAAAGAAAATAGACGCAAAAGAAGAACGCTGGTTTGAGCTTTCGGCAAAGATTGAAGGGTAATTTTTAGTTTTCAGGTTTCAGGTTTTAAACTGAGACTGAAATCTAATTTTTATATATTTACGACTTTAAAAATAAATACCACATGAAAAAATTATTAACTGCATTATTCACTTTAACACTTTTTGTTTCCTGCTCTAGTTCTGATGACTTGATAAAGCCTAAAGATTTTACGGCTGAAAATGAAAAAGAAATCACAGATTATTTAGCAAAAAATAACTTAACTGCAAAGAGAACAAGCTCAGGATTGTATTATATTGTTAATGAAGAAGGAACAGGAAAACAACCAACAACAGCATCTACAGTTACAGTAGTTTATAAAGGTTATTACACAAGCGGAACTACTTTTGATCAAAGCCCAATTTCTGGATCAACTTTTCCTTTAAATCGTGTAATACTAGGCTGGCAGGAAGGAATTCCATTTTTTAAAGAAGGTGGTAGTGGTGTTTTACTAATACCGTCTCACCTAGGATATGGAAGTTATACTGACAGAGGAATTCCTGGAGGATCTGTACTTGTGTTTGATGTAAAGATTATTGCAGTAAACTAATGCCATTTTAAGAACTATTAGAAAAATAATGCTCTTTCAAATAAAATCTTATCTAAAATTTTTGTGGAATTCTAAAAACGAACATGCGGTTCACTCGCCTTTTGTTTTTAGTTTACTGACAAAATGTTTTTATGATAAGAAACAAAAGCCAGAATATTCAATTCTGAAAAAATATCGAAAATCACTTTTCAGTAATAAAAGTTTCATTGAAGTAACTGATTTTGGAGCAGGCTCTAAAGTTTTTAAATCAAACAAAAGACAAATTTCGAAAATTGCTAAAACAGCGGGAATTTCACCTAAGCGTGCTGAATTATTATTTCGAATATCCAATTATTTTCAACCTAAAAATATTCTGGAGATAGGAACATCACTTGGCTTAGCAACTTCTGCTTTAGCTTTAGGAAATCCCAAATCAAAAGTAATAACTGTAGAAGGCTGTCCGAATACAGCAAATATTGCCAAAAATCAACTGAATGAATTCGATTGTACAAATGTTGAAAATATAATTTCTGAATTTGAATCTTTTTTAATTTCCGAAAATCTACAATCAACAACTTACAATCTGATCTATTTTGATGGTAATCATTCAAAAAAAGCGACTTTAAACTATTTTGAACTTTTATTGCCAACGATTGACAATGATTCTGTTTGGATTTTTGATGATATTCATTGGTCTCGAGAAATGGAGGAAACTTGGGAGATTATAAAAAATCATCCAAAAGTAAAAGTAACAATAGATACTTTTCAATGGGGACTTGTTTTCTTTAGACGAGAACAGGAAAAAGAACACTTTATAATAAGAGCATAAATAAAAAAAAGGCAATCATCTCTGATTGCCTTTTTTTATACTAATTCAAAAAAACATTTTTTATTTTTTTGCTTCTTTATTCTCTTCAGATTTTGCTCCCATTCTGTTAACAGTGTACATTGGTGCAAATTTGATTTTTAAACCAGCAATTTTTCTGTTATCTTCAGACGAAAGTCCTTCTTTTTCAACAGTATTTTTTCTGCTGTCAAGTGCTTCATACAATAATTTAATTTCATCCCAGTCTTCTCTAGAATAACTATCTTTATTGTTTTCAACTGTATGTACAAATTGTTGGTAAACGCTGTGAATATTCTGAGCGTTAACCCAGCTAAAACTCATATCGTCTCCAATTTTTCCTTCACCAAATAAAGCATTTCTCAATTGTTGTTTAGGACTTGGAGCTGGCGGGGCCAAAAGGGTGGTCATTTCATTTTTAAAGTCCTCGTATTTTGCTTTACTTGTATTTATTTTTTCAGTTTGGGCAGCGTTGTCTTTAATATCTGCTAAAGCTAAACTAGCCTCTGCCGCTCTTCTGTCATATTCTGCTTCTACAGCATTCCAATTTTCTTTTAAATCTTCGGCTTTAACATTTTTAACCGAATCTACGTAGGTTACATAAGAGTCAATTGTTCGCTGTGCTTTTTCTTGTTTCTCATCTTTACATGACGTAAAACCTAACGCCATTAATGCAATTACTGCAGTTATTTTAATATTCTTCATAATGTTGATTATTTAATTAATTACATTTCAAAGATACCCAAAACAAAACCCCATAAATTACATTATTACCATATTTTTAATATTAAAAATATATTAAATCTGTAAAAAATAAAAAATAATGACAATTATATAAAGTAATATAAAAATTACGTAACAGTTTAAAATATAATATCACTATATAAGAAAAGATCCATTTGTAACAAAAACCAATTATAAGCTACTTATCTCTTTAATTCAAAAGTGTTTTGTACTTTTAAATCCAAAATTGTAAAAAGAAATGGCTGAACCATTAATTAAGATAACGGACATCAAACGAAATTTTGTTTTAGGTAACGAAATTGTATATGTATTAAAAGGAATAGATCTAGAAATAAAAAAAGGAGAATATGTTGCTTTAATGGGGCCTTCTGGATCTGGAAAATCTACATTAATGAATTTATTAGGCTGCCTAGACACACCTACTTCTGGACATTATATATTAAATGGAAAAGATGTCAGCCAAATGAGAGATGATGAATTAGCCGAAATTAGAAATAAAGAAATTGGTTTTGTATTTCAGACATTTAATTTACTGCCAAGAACAACAGCTCTTGATAATGTTGCACTTCCTATGATTTATGCCGGCTACGGCAAATCTGATCGAATTGCACGAGCAACCGAAGTTCTAAAACAAGTGAATTTAGCAGATAGAATGGATCACCAGCCAAATCAGCTTTCTGGAGGACAACGCCAGCGTGTCGCTGTTGCCAGAGCTTTAGTCAATAAACCTTCGATTATTTTGGCCGATGAGCCCACAGGAAACTTAGATAGTAAGACTTCTGTAGAAATCATGAAACTCTTTGGAGATATCCACGAACAGGGAAATACGGTAATTCTAGTAACTCACGAAGAAGATATTGCGGCTTATGCGCATCGTGTAATTCGTCTACGTGACGGATTAATTGAAAGTGATACAACTAAATAATTGTAGATTTCTGATTTTAGATTTTAGATTAGAAAAAAAACTTAGTCCCGAAGCTTCGGGATAGCACCTCAGAACCTTAGCATCTCATAAAAATGAAAGTATACACCAAAACCGGCGATAAAGGAACAACGGCTCTTTTTGGAGGGACTCGTGTACCAAAAGACCACATTCGAATTGACAGCTACGGAACTGTTGATGAATTGAATTCCTATATAGGACTTATTCGCGACCAAGAAATCGACTCAAATTATAAAACAGTTTTAATAGAAATTCAGGATCGTCTTTTTACTGTTGGTGCCATTTTGGCAACGCCGCAAGAAAAAGAAGTTCTGAAGAATGGCGAGCTTAGATTAAAAAATTTAGGAATAATTGATTCTGATATAGAATTATTAGAAAAAGAAATTGATAAAATGGATGAAAGTCTTCCGCCAATGACTCACTTTGTTTTACCAGGCGGTCATCCAACTGTGTCACATTGTCATATTGCACGTTGTATTTGCCGTAGAGCAGAACGTTTAGCTGTTCATTTAAGCCACAATGAGCATGTACCAGAAATAGCAATTCAGTACTTAAACCGACTTTCTGACTATCTTTTTGTCTTGGCACGGAAGTTGTCGTCTGACTTAAAAGCGGAGGAAGTGAAATGGATACCTAGGAAATAAATTTTCTAAAATTCCAAATTTTTAAATTCCAAATTCCAAAGAAAAAAACAAAATTCTTTGAATTTACAAATGACAAAATTATCATCTAATATTACAATATGGTGATTAAAGAGTAGGCTTTCAAGCCCATTTTTTGGAATTTGAAATTTGTTTTTTGGAATTTAACAAGAGACGTTCTTAAATTTTATTAAAATAAATCAAAATTTACTTGTCTTTTTCAGTAAAAAATTTATTTTTGCACAAACTAAACAGATAACAGATGTATTGGACATTAGAATTAGCATCTTATTTAAGTGATGCGCCATGGCCTGCTAACAAAGATGAACTTATAGACTACGCTATTAGAGCTGGTGCTCCATTAGAGGTGGTAGAAAACCTTCAATCAATAGAAGACGAAGGCGAGATATATGAATCAATGGAAGAAATTTGGCCTGATTATCCAACAGACGAAGATTATCTTTGGAATGAGGATGAATATTAAAAAAATAAACCAAAGGAAAAAGTCTCATCACAGAGGCTTTTTTTTTGGTTCAAATACATATTTAAAACAATAAAGAAATACAATAAATCATGAGTTTCATAAACAGTATTATTAAAGTCTTTGTAGGTGATAAATCACAGAAAGATGTCAAAGCTTTACAACCTTACTTAAACAAAATTAAAACATTCGAAACTACCTTAATGAGTCTATCTAATGACGAATTAAGAGGGAGAACCGTATATTTTAAAGATAGAATAAAAGAAGCTAGAGCAGAAAAAGATGCTAAAATTGCTGCACTTAAAGCGGAAGTAGAAAACATCGAAGACATCGACAAAAGAGAAGATATTTATGATGCAATAGATGCTCTTGAAAAAGAAGCCTATGAAATCTCTGAGAAAACTTTAATGGAAATTCTTCCGGAAGCTTTTTCTGTTGTTAAAGAAACGGCTCGTCGTTTTAAAGATAATTCACATATTGAAGTTACTGCAACTCCAAGAGACCGCGAATTTTCAGCAACAAAACCATACATTACCATAGATGGTGAAAAAGCAATTTGGGCTAACAAATGGAATGCAGCTGGAAAAGATATCACTTGGGACATGATTCACTATGATGTTCAGTTAATTGGTGGTATGGTATTGCACGAAGGTAAAGTTGCCGAAATGCAGACAGGTGAAGGTAAAACTTTGGTTGCTACACTTCCACTTTACTTAAATGCTTTAACTGGAAATGGAGTTCACTTAGTAACGGTGAATGACTACTTGGCAAAACGTGATAGTACTTGGAAAGCACCTTTATTCGAATTTCACGGTTTAACTGTTGATTGTATCGATAATCACCAGCCAAGTACAGAAGCTAGAAAAAAAGCTTACGACGCAGATATTACTTATGGAACAAACAACGAATTTGGTTTTGACTACTTAAGAGATAACATGGCGCACTCGCCTAGCGATTTAGTGCAGAGAAAACACAATTACGCAATTGTCGACGAAGTAGATTCTGTATTAATTGATGATGCTAGAACACCGCTTATTATTTCAGGACCAGTTCCGCAAGGAGATCGTCATGAATTTAACGAATTGAAACCAAAAATCGAGAACTTAGTTGCACAACAACGTCAGTTAGCAAATGGTTTCTTAGCAGAAGCTAAAAAATTAATCAGAGAAGGAAATACTAAAGAAGGTGGTTTCTTATTATTAAGAGCTTACAGAAGTTTACCAAAAAATAAAGCATTAATTAAATTTTTAAGTGAAGAAGGAATTAAACAATTACTTCAAAAAACTGAAAATCAATATATGCAGGACAACAATCGCGAAATGCACAAAGTTGACGAAGCTTTGTATTTTGTGATTGAAGAAAAAAACAATCAAGTAGAATTAACAGACAACGGTATTAAATACCTTTCTGGAGATACTGATGCAGATTTCTTCGTTTTACCAGACATTGGAACAGAAATTGCTGCTATCGAAAAACAAAAACTTGATAAAGATTCTGAAGCAGAGGCTAAAGAAAGATTATTCCAAGATTTTGGTGTAAAAAGCGAGCGTATTCATACCCTTACTCAGCTTTTAAAAGCATACGCTTTATTTGAAAAAGATGTAGAATATGTTATCATGGACAACAAAATTATGATTGTCGATGAGCAGACAGGTCGTATCATGGATGGACGTCGTTATTCTGACGGTTTACACCAAGCGATCGAAGCTAAAGAAAATGTGAAAATCGAAGCTGCTACACAAACTTTTGCTACCGTTACATTACAGAATTATTTCAGAATGTACAGCAAGTTAGGTGGTATGACGGGTACAGCAGTTACAGAAGCTGGCGAGTTATGGCAGATTTATAAATTGGATGTTGTTGAAATTCCAACCAATCGTCCAATTGCTAGACATGACAAAGAAGATTATATCTACAAAACAACACGTGAGAAATTCAACGCTGTTATTGAAGACGTTACTGAATTATCAAACGCTGGAAGACCAGTTTTGATTGGAACAACTTCTGTAGAGATTTCAGAATTATTAAGCCGAATGCTGAAAATGAGAGGCGTTACTCATAACGTTTTGAATGCTAAAATGCACAAACAAGAAGCACAAATCGTTGAAGAAGCTGGTAAAGCCGGAGTTGTAACTATTGCAACAAACATGGCTGGTCGTGGTACCGATATTAAATTATCTCCAGAAGTAAAAGCTGCCGGAGGTTTAGCAATCGTTGGTACAGAGCGTCATGATTCTCGTCGTGTAGACAGACAGTTACGTGGTCGTGCAGGTCGTCAGGGAGATCCAGGAAGTTCTCAATTTTATGTTTCTCTTGAAGACAACCTAATGCGTTTATTTGGTTCTGAAAGAGTTGCTAAAGTAATGGACAGAATGGGACTTAAAGAAGGTGAAGTTATTCAGCATTCTATGATGACCAAATCTATCGAACGTGCTCAGAAAAAAGTAGAAGAAAACAACTTTGGTGTTCGTAAACGTTTATTAGAATATGATGACGTTATGAACTCACAGCGTGAAGTAGTTTACAAACGTCGTCGCCACGCTTTATTTGGAGAGCGTTTGAAACTGGATATCGCTAATATGCTTTATGACACTTGCGAATTAATCGTAAGTAATAATAAAGTGGCAAATGATTTTAAAGGATTTGATTTTGATTTAATTCGTTATTTCGGAATTACATCTCCAATTTCAGAAGCAGATTTCTTAAAATCATCTGATATTGAAATCACTGGAAAAGTGTACAAAGAAGCTTTGGCATTCTACACAGAAAAAACTGAAAGAAGCGCTAGAGAAGCTTTCCCAATCATTAAGGGTGTTTATGAAGAACCTAACAATCATTTCGAAAGAATTGTAGTTCCTTTTACAGACGGAATCAAAACTTTGAATGTTGTTACTGACTTGAAAAAAGCGTACGACAGTGAAGGTGCTCAATTAATTGCTGATTTCGAGAAAAACATCACACTTTCTATCGTTGATGAAGCTTGGAAAAAACACTTACGCAAAATGGACGAGTTGAAACAATCTGTTCAATTGGCTGTTCACGAGCAAAAAGATCCATTGCTTATTTATAAATTAGAAGCTTTTAACTTGTTTAGATCAATGTTAGACAACGTTAATAAAGAAGTTATCTCATTCTTATTCAAAGGTGATTTACCTGCTCAAAACGCTCCTGAAATTCATGAAGCAAGAGAAATTCGTCAAAAAGAAAATTTACAGTTAACTAAAGACGAAATTCCAAACAGCGAAAATATTAATCGCGAAGCTGGAGAAACACAACAACGTCAAGTTACTGAAACTATCGTGAGAGATATGCCAAAAATCAATCGTAACGATACTGTAACAGTTCAAGAAGTTGCAACTGGTAAAACAGAAACAATGAAATTCAAAAAAGCAGAAAGTCTTTTAGCTGCTGGAACTTGGGTTATTGTAAATGAATAAATTCTAAGTATTCAGTCGCAGTTTACAGTCTCAGTACTGTTTACAGTTTACACTGATACTTCAAATTCCATAAAAAAACCGACAGCGAAAACTGTCGGTTTTTTATTTTTTAAGCGTTTATATTTTAAATTAAACATCTCAAAACTGAAGACTGAGACTGCAAACTGCGACTTTTTTATCTCGGATTCTCCTGATAATAGCGAGCTTCAATTCTTTTAATATCTTTAATGGAATTTTTAGCCCAATCCAGACGTTTTACTAAAATTTCTTCTTCGGTCAATTTCCAATTAATATCTGATCTTCTTAATCTATTCGTCAAATTTTGTATGACAATAGCTGCCGAAACTGAAATATTTAAACTTTCCGTAAAACCAACCATTGGTATTTTTAAGAAACCATCGGCATTGTCCATTATTTCTTTTGATAGACCTTCTTTTTCTGTTCCAAAAAATAAAGCACTTGGTTTTGTAATATCAAAATCTTCCAGCATGCAGTCGTTTTCGTGAGGTGTAGTTGCAATGATCTGGTAACCTTTGCTTTTTAAATCAGAAAGACATCCTGAAACCGAATCAAACCTATTGATGTCCACCCACTTTTGAGCGCCCAAAGCAATTTCTTTATCAATTCTTTTTCCGAAACGCTGTTCAATTACGTTCAATTCCTGAATTCCAAAAACTTCGCAGCTTCGCATTACTGCACTTGTATTATGCATCTGGAAAACATCTTCTACCGCAACTGTAAAATGCTTCGTACGGTTTTCTAAAACTTTCAAAAAATTGCTTTTTCTATTATCCGTTAAGATATTTTCTAGAAATGCGAGGTAATCTAAATCAATCATTTTAATTCTATTTATTAATAAATAAGTTCTTCAACTTATTTTACAGAAATTTAGTCTGCGAAAATAACCATTTCATTTGAAAAATTCCTCATTTGATTATCTTTGAATGAGAATCAAAAAATCTCCTTAAAAATGAAAAAGAAACTTGTAGTCTTAACAGGAGCTGGAATAAGCGCAGAAAGCGGCATTAAAACATTTCGCGACAGTGACGGTTTGTGGGAAGGACATGACGTAATGGAAGTTGCAACTCCTGAAGGCTGGTATAAAAATCAGGAATTAGTTTTAGATTTTTACAATAAACGCCGTCAGCAGTTAAAAGAAGTGAATCCAAATTTAGGTCATATTATTCTGGCTGAATTGGAAAAAGATTTTGATGTTTACATTATCACTCAAAATGTTGACGATTTGCATGAACGCGCGGGAAGTACAAAAGTGCTTCATTTACATGGCGAATTGCTAAAAGTGAGAAGCATTCAGAATAAAAATCTAATTCTAGATTGGACCGAAGATTTAAATACAGGAGATTTTGATGCAAACGGACATCAGCTCAGACCTCATATTGTTTGGTTTGGCGAAGAAGTTCCTGCTCTCGAAGAAGCTATCGACATAACTGAAACTGCAGATTATTTTGCCGTAATCGGAACTTCTCTTCAGGTTTATCCTGCTGCGGGCTTAATTTCTTATGTTCCAAGTACAACTCCAGTTTTTTATATTGATCCAAAGCCAATTGCTATTGCCAATATTCGAAATAAAGTGGAAACGATTGCCAAATTTGCTTCAGAAGGAGTTGCAGATTTAAGAGAGCGATTAAATTCATTTTGAATGCACAAATGCACTTTTTGATTACCTCAAATCGCTAAATTCTGTTTATATTTGCACCTTTCGAAAAACAACATAACAATGACTACTCTAAACGAACTGAATGCTATATCGCCAATTGACGGAAGATATAGAAATAAAACCCAAAATTTAGCCCCTTTTTTCTCTGAAGAAGCTTTAATAAAATATCGTGTATTAGTTGAAGTAGAATACTTCATTGCTTTATGCGAAATTCCTTTACCACAATTAAAAGGTATTGATTCAGGTTTATTTGACAGCTTAAGAAATATCTACAAAAACTTTTCTACAGAAGATGCACTTTGGATTAAGGAAACAGAGAAAGTAACCAACCACGATGTAAAAGCAGTTGAGTACTTCATAAAAGATGCTTTTGAAAAATTAGGTTTATCTCAACACAAAGAGTTCATTCACTTCGGATTAACATCTCAAGATATTAATAATACTGCTATTCCGCTTTCTACAAAAGAAGCGTTTGAGCAGGTTTATATGCCAACTTTAATTGCCGTAATTTCTAAATTAAAGGAATTAAGCGTTGAATGGAAGGACATTCCGATGCTGGCACGCACACACGGACAACCTGCCTCTCCTACCCGTTTGGGAAAAGAACTTTTGGTTTTTGTAGAACGTTTAGAAGAGCAGATGCGTTTGTTATTTAATATTCCATTTGCTGCTAAATTTGGCGGTGCGACAGGAAACTTCAATGCGCATCATGTGGCTTACCCGCAGATTGACTGGAAACAATTTGGAAATAAATTTGTTGAGACTAATCTTGGTTTGCAGCATTCTTTTCCAACTACGCAAATTGAACATTACGATCATTTTGCTGCTTTCTTTGATGCTTTGAAAAGAATCAACACAATTATCATCGATTTAGACCGCGATATTTGGACGTATGTTTCGATGGATTATTTCAAACAAAAAATCAAAGCTGGAGAAATTGGTTCTTCTGCAATGCCGCACAAAGTAAATCCGATTGATTTTGAAAATTCTGAAGGAAATTTAGGAATCGCAAATGCTATTTTTGAACACTTATCAGCAAAATTACCAATCTCGAGGTTACAGCGTGATTTAACTGACAGTACAGTTTTACGTAATGTCGGAGTTCCGTTTGGACATACAATTATTGCTTTTGAAGCAACTTTGAAAGGGTTGAACAAATTACTTTTGAATGAGGGTAAATTTGCTGAAGATTTAGAAAAAAACTGGGCAGTAGTTGCTGAGGCAATTCAGACAATTTTACGCCGCGAAGCTTACCCAAATCCGTATGAAGCTCTTAAAGGTTTGACTAGAACAAATGAAGCTATTGACAAAAATGCAATTCATAATTTTATTGCTACTTTGGAAGTTTCTGATGCGGTTAGGGCTGAATTAATGCAGATAACACCTAGTAATTACACAGGAATCTAAAGAAAATTCAAAATATTTTACCAAAAAAAGCTATCTTTATCGAGATAGCTTTTTTTATTTAAATCAGAGTTTAGCCCAGATTGAAATGAAAAGCCTTTTGTGAAAAAAGCCATATTTTTTTTGCAGGTACAGAGCGACCAACGGAAGCTCCTGTAACTGTTAAAAAAATAGGCATTTTTGAACAAAAGCTTGTAATGAAAAGCTGGATCAGCTCCTTAAAAAAATACCACATTTTAATATGATTGCATTAAATGCCGCGGCCGAAAGTACACATCACCTACAACCTTTAATTAGTGATTTAGGATTAATCCTTATGACTGCTGGAATTGCCGTTTTATTATTTAAAAAAATGAAACAACCTCTAGTTTTAGGATACCTGATTGCAGGATTTTTAGCTGGAAACCATTTTGATTTTTTCCCTTCAATAACCGATATGAAGAGTGTCGAAGTATGGGCAGAAATCGGGGTTATATTTTTACTTTTTAGTTTAGGACTTGAGTTTAGTTTTAAGAAACTAATGAAAGTTGGCGGAACATCTTCTATCACCGCTATAACCCAGATTATGTTTATGACGCTGATTGGTTACTGTGTTGGCCAGTGGATGGGCTGGGGAAAAATGGACAGTATTTTTCTAGGTGCAACACTTTCGATTTCGTCTACAACTATTATTATCAGGGCTTTTGATGAATTGGGAGTAAAAGGTAAAAAGTTCGTCGGCATTGTATTTGGAGCTTTAATCGTGGAAGATATTGTAGCTATTTTAATGCTTGTTTTATTATCAACCATTGCGGTAAGCGACCAAGTTTCGGGAGGTGAATTATTACAATCGGTTTTAAAATTGATTTTCTTTTTAATTATATGGTTTTTAGGCGGAATTTTTATTATTCCAACTATCTTTAAAAAAGCCAAACATCTTATGACAGACGAAATGCTCTTGATAATTTCACTGGCACTTTGTTTAATGATGGTTATTTTTGCTGCAAATGTTGGTTTTTCTCCAGCTTTAGGCGCATTTATCATGGGTTCTATTATTGCTGAAACTACAATGGCAGAAAAAATCGAACATTTAATTCAGCCTGTAAAAGATTTATTTGGCGCGGTTTTCTTTGTATCCGTAGGAATGTTGATTAATCCGGGAACTTTAGTGACTTATGCACTTCCTGTGGCTTTAATTACACTGATAACTATTTTCGGAAAAGCATTTAGTTCATCTATTGGAGCGTTAATTTCTGGTCAGCCTCTTAAACAATCTGTTCAAACGGGAATGAGTCTGGCGCAAATTGGAGAGTTTTCATTTATTATTGCCACGCTTGGTATGACTTTGAAAGTAACCAGCGATTTCTTGTACCCCATTATTGTGGCAGTATCGGCAGTTACAACTTTTACAACTCCATTCTTAATCAAATATTCTGAAACATTTGCTCAATTTTTAGAATCAAAAATGCCCAAAAAATGGGTTAAAAACATCAACCGCTACAGTGTAAATGCGCAGGCAATTAAGTCTGTCAGTACTTGGCAGATTGTATTGCGGTCTTCAATCACTCAAATTATTCTTCATACTATAATTATTGCGGCTATTATTTTATTGTCATCTCGATTTGTAGCGCCGTTAGTAGCCGATACTAGATTCGGAAATACTTTAGCCGCCTTACTAACATTGGTGATAATTGCGCCGTTTTTATGGGCTCTCTCGCTTCGACGCGTTAAAGTAGAAGAAGTAGAAATACTTTGGGAAGAACGAAAATATCGTGGAGCCCTTTTAATGCTGATTTTAATTAGAATGAGCCTTGGATTATTTTTTGTTGGATTTTTATTGAATATTTTCTTCTCTCCTTTAGTAGCATTTGTTGCGTTGATTATCGCTATTGCTGCCTATCAAATTTTCCCTAAAAAACTGAACGAACAATACCATAGAATTGAAAATCACTTTTTGAAAAATCTTAATGACCGCGAAAACAAAAAAATAGACAGAAGATATGCCAATTTAATGCCATGGGACGGTCACATGTCTTTTTTTGAAATTAAAAAAGAATCTAATTTAGTTGGTAAAACGTTACAGGAATTAAAAATTAGGGAACAATTAGGAATTAATATAGCCTATATCAAAAGAGGCGAAGTTACTATACCAATTCCAACAAAAAATGAACGCCTATTTCCTGGAGATGAAATCTGCGTAATTGGAACAGATGCTCAAATTGTTGAATTCACTAAATTTTTAACTCAGAATGAAACTGAGGCACCTGGAAAAGTGGAAGAAACTAATATTGTACTACGTCAGCTCGAAGTTTCTCAGGAAGAATTCATTCAAAAAAGCATCGGGCAATTTAGAGCAAAAACCGACGGGATGGTTGTGGGAATCGAACGAAACGGAAATCGTATCTTAAATCCAGAATCTAGTTTAATCTTAGAGAAAAACGATATTCTCTGGGTGGTTGGTGACAAAAAAAGAATGACTGATTTATTAGCGGTGAAATAGTTTTTTTTGAGGGGCTAAGTTTCTGAGATACTAAGATACTAAGATTCTAAGTTTCCTTTTAATATAATTAAGGCGCTAAGATGGTAAGCTTCTACGAGAGAAAAACTTAGCATCTTAGCGCCTAGTATCTTAGAACCTTTTAGGCTACTTATTCGGCTGTGGTGTCAAACGTAAATAAGGTTTAATTGGTGTATGTCCTTTTGGGAATTTCGATGGAATGTCGCTGTCTGGAATTGCAGGTGCGATAACTACATCTTCGCCATCCTTCCAGTTTGCAGGCGTTGCAACACTATAATTTGCAGTCAATTGCAGACTATCAATTACACGAAGTAATTCGTCAAAATTTCTTCCTGTCGAAGCTGGATACGTTAAAGTCAATT
Source organism: Flavobacterium sp. Root935 (assembly GCF_001429295.1). Classification (GTDB taxonomy): domain Bacteria; phylum Bacteroidota; class Bacteroidia; order Flavobacteriales; family Flavobacteriaceae; genus Flavobacterium. Next base: position 1,265,067 of record NZ_LMJL01000008.1, read on the forward strand.
TGATTTTTTTGTCTGGTCCGATAACAAAAACAGAACGTACTGTAAATTTATCGCTCGCATTTGGATGAAGCATATCGTATAAATTAGCTACTTTTTTATCTTCATCGGCAATGATAGGGAAATTAACTTCTGTATTTTGAGTCTCGTTGATATCTTTAATCCACTCTTTGTGCGACTCCAAACCATCTACACTCAAAGCAATAACTTTCGTATTTCTTTTAGTAAATTCAGGAACATAATTCGCTACAGTTCCTAATTCAGTTGTACAAACAGGAGTAAAATCTGCTGGATGCGAAAATAATACACCCCAAGAATCTCCCAGCCATTCATGAAAATTAATTGGTCCCTGCGTGGTTTCTGCATGGAAATCTGGAGCTATATCGCCTAATCTTAATGTTGACATAATTTAATTTTTTTAGTTCCTCTAAAATTAACTAAAAAATACATTGAGAAAACAACATAGAATTAAAAAAAAGTTAAAATTCTACTTCCTCGATATAATTACTATTTTAAACTAAATAAAACTTAAAACGAAGTACCAAACAGCAAGAGTTACAAATGAAATTGGAATTCCGAAACCGATCATCATACTGCTTAATTTGGGCTTTAAACCATAAGTTGAAGCTAAAATAGCACCCGTAATCATTGGAGCCATAGCAGTTTCCATTAAGGTGATTTTTATAACTTCAGAGCGTTGATTAAAAATAAAAACATATAGTACAAAGATTATGAAAGGAACTAAAATTAACTTAAAGAAAAGTCCCAGTCTCAAGAATTTCCAATGCTGGCTTTTTCGATCAAAAGTTAATTGGAGACCAACAGAAAGCAAAGCTAAAGGCGTTACTAAACTGCCTATTTTCAATAACAGTGATTGAATATTTTCATTTAAATCAAATTGGAAAATGTTCATCAAACATGATATAACAAACATGATAAAAGGCGGAAACAGAATTATTTTTTTCAAAATTCCCAAAGCGTTTGGGCTTCCTTTAGAATAAAAAGCTGCTGTAAACACACCAAGAGTCGATACAACGACAAAAGTTCCAGGCTGATCGACCAACACTGCCGTTTCTAATCCTTTTTTTCCAAATAAAGCTTCAATAATTGGATAACCAAGAAAAGAGCTATTACTCAATCCAGCAGTTAAAATCAAACACCCAATTAATTTATTAGACCAGCCATTTCTTCTTCCTAAAAAATGAAAAAACACAAAGGCTAATAAATAAGTAATCCACCCTGCTCCTATTGGAAACAAAAGTTCACTGCTCCATTTTATTTTCGGAATGTGATATAAGGTGATCGCAGGGAGACAGAAATAAATAACAATTTTATTAAGTGTCTTATAGATATGAGTAGGAAATTGTTTTACGTGTTGTAAAACTAAACCTAGGGAAAGAAAGAGAAATATCAATATAAAGTTGTTCATATCACGGCTTACGCACAAAAATAGGAATTTATAAATTGCGATGCTGAACAAATTATAGCACTTCTTTAAGTTTTTTGTTACTTTTAATATTTAAAAAAAAGTAATGCAGCAAATACGAGACAATTTGGAACGAATGGTAAAACTTTCTGATGAAGACTGGAATATCTTTTCGTCAAAACTTATCCGTCAGGAATTTTCAAAGAAAACGGCAATTCTTCATACTGGCCACGTTGAAAGTTACCTTTCCTTTATAGAAAAAGGAATCGTTAGGTACTACATTCCTTCAGAAAATAAAGATCTCACTTTTACTTTTGTATTTGATGGCGAATTTACAAGTGGTTACGACTCCTTTATTACCCGATTACCCGTAAATTATACTATTGAAACTCTTGCAGATACTATATTATGGCGTATCTCTTATAATGATCTTCAGTATATTTATGCCAAAACCGAAATCGGTAATACTATCGGCCGTTTGGCAAGCGAAGTATTATTTCTTAAAAAATCAAAAAGAGAATTGTCGTTACTAAATGATTCTGCAGAACAACGATACCTTAATTTATTTACTGAGCAACCTCAATTAATTCAAAAAATACCTCAAAAATACCTTGCTTCTTATATCGGTATTACTCCACAAGCTTTAAGCCGAATTAGAAAGCGCATTTCATAACCCAGGTTCATTGTTTTAGGTTTCTTTACTGTGCAACTTTGTATAATAAAAACAAAAAGATATGGAAACCTTAATTGTATTATTTGGTGCTTTTACTGCAACTCTACTTATTATCTGGCTTACAACCAAACGACTTGAACTATCATTCTCAGGAAGGGTTGCCATGGCACTTATGCTAGTATTTACAGCTATAGGTCATTTTGCCTTTACGAAAGGAATGGCAATGATGATTTCTTTTTTACCTTGGGCAAACGCCATTGTACTGGCGACAGGAATTATAGAATTAGTCGCTGCAATTGGACTCCTATTGCCAAGTACCAAAGTCCTTACCGGAAATTTGCTTATTTTATTTTTTATACTGCTACTTCCGGCTAACATTTATGCGGCTAGTAATAATATCAATTTGCAAACTGCAGACTATACAGGCAAAGGACTTTCCTATTTATGGCTTAGAATCCCAATGCAACTTCTTTTTATACTTTGGGTATATTTTTCTTCTATTAGGAATAATCAAAAATCAAAATAGTCAATCAGGAAAATGCGCATCATTCAATTTAATGATGTGCATCTTTTTTGCTTTTCACTGGTTAAGTGACTTTTAAGTACCAAAAATTAATTTTTAGTTAAAACTTTTTTTATTTCAAAAAAGCCACTTATATTTGTAACATATTTTATTACAGTATGATTTCAGGTAAATTTGCCATAACGATTCACATTCTTACTTTGCTCCATAAATTCCCAAATGATTTTTTGTCATCTGAGTTTATTGCGGGAAGTATTAATTTAAATCCTGTTTTGGTTCGAAAAGAAATTGCCAACCTAAAAGCTCATCATGTTGTAGAAAGTAAAGAAGGAAAAAATGGCGGTACAAAATTGGCGGTTAATGCTGCTGAACTGACTTTAAAACAAATATTCGAAATGACCTTTGAAACTATTGGTTTAGGTTTTGCTAAAAATCAGCCAAATCCTGATTGTCCTGTTGGAAAAAACATCAATCAGCATTTGGAAGCTTTATATAGCGAAATGAACCAAAAAGTTAGCACACAGCTGGAAGCAATTTCATTGGAAGATTTTTCGAATCAATTTTAAAACTATTTTTTTAACCTAAACTGTAACATTTTTTATTACTAAATAAATTTATATATTATGAAAATCGCACTTATCGGAGCAACAGGATTTGTTGGCTCAGCAATTTTAAACGAATTAGCAGATAGAAAACATGAAATTACTGCAATAGCAAGAACTCCAAAAGATACTGCAAACGCCATTTGGGTTGCTGCAGATATTTTTAATGTTGATGCATTGGCAGAAATTTTAAAAGGCCACGATACAATTATTAACGCATATAATCCAGGTTGGACAAACCCAAACATCTATGATGACTTTTTAGCAGGTTCTAAAGCTATTCAGGAAGCAGTTAAAAAATCAGGAGTTAAACGTTTCATTACTATTGGCGGAGGCGGAAGTTTGTTTGTTGCTCCAGGTTTACAAGCAGTTGATACTCCAGATTTTCCAAAAGAATTTTATGCAGGCGCTACAGCGGCAAGAGATTATTTAAATGTAATTAAGGAAGAAAAAGATTTAGACTGGGCATTCTTCAGTCCTGCTTTTGAAATGCATGGCGGAATTACAACAGGAAGAACAGGAAAATATCGTTTAGGATTAGAAAATCCAGTATTTAACGACGAGCAAAGAAGTATTTTATCTGTAGAAGATTTAGCAGTTGTTATTGCTGATGAAGCAGAAAATCCAAAACATCATCAAGTTAGATTTACAGCTGGTTACTAATTTTTTTTTAGCCACGAATTACACGAATTTTCACGAATTGTTTGTTCCTATTTATAGAAGCTAATTTACTCATGTCATCCTTATCGAAGGCGAAGGACGCACAAGTAACTCACAATTAATATTTTCAATCTTTGTCGAGCTGGTTTAGAGTCCTTCGACTTCGCTCAGGATGACAAAAAAAGCGTTAAAAATTAGAGGAAATTCGAGTAATTCGTGGCAAACCTAACAACACAGTTTCAAAGGAACAATTGTCTTTTGAAACTGTTTTTGTTTTCTGTACTTTTACAATATTAAAAAAGTATTTTGTCAAGTTTTAAAAAACAGTCGAGCAGCATTACTGAAAAAGCTGGAATTTCACCTCCTGAAATCACCAATGTTTCGGCTATCAATCAAATTAAAAGCAAACGCAGACAACAGCCCTCTTCTGAGGAATTAATTAAAGGAATTTTAGATGGTAGCAGAACTTCTTTAAGCCGTGCTATAACTTTAATCGAAAGTACAAATCCAGATCATTTTGAAAAAGCCAGTGCAGTTGTTCAAGGCTGCTTACAACATGCGAATAAATCTATCCGAATAGGAATTACAGGTGTTCCCGGCGTTGGAAAAAGTACTTTTATTGAAGCTTTCGGAAAACAACTTACTGAGTTAGGAAAAAAAGTAGCCGTATTAGCAGTCGACCCAAGCAGTTCGCTTTCACACGGCAGTATTTTAGGAGATAAAACCCGAATGGAAGAATTGGTTAAAGATGAAAATGCTTTTATAAGACCAAGCGCTTCTGGGGAAACTTTAGGCGGTGTCGCGCGTAAAACGAGAGAAACAATTATTCTTTGCGAAGCTGCAGGTTTTGATACTATTATTATAGAAACTGTTGGTGTTGGCCAAAGCGAAACTGCCGTTCACAGTATGGTTGATTTCTTTTTGCTTTTAAAAATTTCTGGTGCCGGCGATGAACTTCAAGGTATCAAACGCGGTATTATGGAAATGGCAGACGCAATTGTCATCAATAAAGCGGATGGAGATAATATCAAAAAAGCAAATCAGGCAAAACTTGAATTCAATAGAGCTTTGCATTTGTTTCCACCAAAAAAATCAAATTGGCAGCCAAAAGTAACCACTTGCAGTTCACTGACAAAAGATGGCATTCCTGAAGTTTGGAATACTATTTCTGAATATTTTGAATTAACTAAAGAAAGCGGATTTTTCGACGAAAAAAGAAATGACCAAAATCATTTCTGGATGATGGAAACCATCAACGAACAATTAAAACAAAACTTCTATAATCAGCCAGAAATTATTTCACTTTTAGAAGAAAGCAAAAAAGCAGTGCAAAAAAATGAAATTTCACCTTTTGCAGCTGCTTCTGAGTTGTTAAAATTATATTTTTCTAAAGATTCTAAGTGACTAAGATACTAAGTTGCTAAGATTTTAATTTAGGAAATTGTCTAGTTTTGTCACATTGAGCAAAGTCGGAATGCTCTGCAGTTCTCTGATCAAACTGACAGTATATAAAAAACTTAGAACCTTAGTATCTTAGAATCTTAGCGCCTTAATTTATACTTACTCTCCTTATACAAATTCCCAGCAGTAATCACATGCGCCAAAGCATCTTTAGCTAATTCTTCATTTAATTTAACAGGAATTAAAGTCGTATCATTTTTGATTTCAAATTGCAATGGTTTCAAATTTGGCTGCATAATTACAACTTGATTTTCTACTCTAAATGCATTGATATCATTAAACTGCATAATAGATCTTCCTTGTACTTTTGGATCAAGTTTGCTTAAATTTCTACCTACCATTGGGGTTTCAAACGGAAGGCCTAAGTAACTTAACAATGTAGGCGGAATATCAATCTGGCTTGCTAATCTATCATAAATCGCTCCTTTTGGAACTCCAGGCCCCATAATAAATGCAGGAATATGGAATTTATTTATTGGCACTAAATTTTTGCCGTATGTTCTCGTATTATGATCTGCAATTACAATGAAAATGGTGTTTTTAAAATAATCTTCTTTTTTAGCCATTTCGAAGAATTTTCCAATAGAAAAATCAGCATATTTCATGGCGTTGTTTACCGTCGCCGCTTTTTTATCGTAAGGTTTAATTCTTCCTGCTGGATATTCAAATGGTTCATGATTTGAAGTCGAGAACATTAAAGAGAAAAATGGTTTGCTGCCTTTTGATTTGAAATACTGATTCGCTTTAGTTACCAAATCTTCATCAGAATAGCCCCAAGTTCCTTTAAAAGCATATTTGTTTCCATCAGATTCAAAATCTTCTTGATCTACAATATCTTGAAAACCGTTTCCGTTGAAAAACGAAGCCATATTGTCAAAATTCGCCATTCCTCCGTAAATAAAACTCGTATCATAACCTTTTTGTTTTAAAGCCTCGGCAAGTGTAAAAAAGCCTTGCTGTGAGTTTCCAAGTTTTACAACACTTTCAGAAGGTGAAGGTAAAAATCCTGTTACAACAGCTTCTATTCCGCGAACACTTCTAGTTCCTGTGCAGTATAAATTGGTGAATAATGTTCCTTCTTTAGATAATTTGTCAAATTCTGGTGTCAAAGGTTTTCCGCCTAAGATTCCAACATATTCTGCGCCTAAACTTTCCTGCAGGAAAATCACTAAATTATAAGGTTTTTTCAAAACAGAATCTGGCTGCTGTACATGCAAAAATGGAATTTCAGCATCGGTAAAATCATTTGGACCGGCAATCATGTATTTTTTTACACGTGCAATCGCTTCGGCTTCATCCATTTTACCATACATCTTTGTGTTTCCTTCATTTTTAATAGAATATGCTGCAAAAGCAACGGTATAAAATGAATTTAAACCTAACGTATTAGTTAGTTGATCTGTCGAGAAAACAGCATTACTAGCATTAATCGGACGCTTTGAAGTTAAACTTGAACGTGCTCCAAAAAACAACACAAAAGCAAGTAATGGAAAAACCATTAATTTGAATTTATACTCTGTACTTGTGGTGTGAAAATATTTTTTTCCTTTTTTGAAGGCAAAATAAATCACAACTCCTAAAATCAGGAAAGTAACAATTATAGAAGTCAGATAACTTTTTAAAAGCATTCCGACAACTTCTTTTGGGTAAATTAAATAATCTAAGAAGATCTTATTTGGGCGCGTATCGTACTGCTTGACAAAATCCGGAGAAGCTAACTCCACAAATAGAATCAGAAACAGAAATAAGAAACTATAGATTACCAAAAACGTATTGGTAAATTTCAGCCATTTATTTGGCAGAAAAGTAATTAAAACAGCCGGCAGAAAAGACAAATAACAAAGTAAAATCAAATCCATTCGTAAACCGATTGGAAAAATGTACCAGAAATTTGGTGTTTGCTCTACTCTTTCTTTAAAAAGAAAAAATAAAAAGATTCGGCTTAAAGTAGTAATCAATAATCCGATTGCTATAAAATTAAATATAGGCTTTAAAAAACTTAATTTTTTCATTAGATAATTTAGATATTTAGCTAAAGTGTTTTGTACGAAGTAAGGGTGTACTTCCCTACTCTTCGTAACGGTTTACTTCACGATCGTAAAAATCATTTGCTTTTTCGATCAAGCTTTCCATTTCTGCATTCAATTCAGCTTCATCTAGATCTTCTGGTTCTTCTAAAAATTCTACCTCATCATCTTTTAAATTGATAATAAATCTTGGGTAATCAAGGTGAATGATAAAGATATCATCTGGAAAATCAGTATTATCTCCAAGTAAAAATTTAGGTAATTCCATATTTATTTTGTTTTATTAATTGTTTATTTATTTTGCTGTCACTGTTTATGGGCAGTCAAATTTAATTATTTGAAACTGAATTATTATTTAATTTTCTAGTTAAGTAATGAAAGCGAATATACAGAAAAAGCGCTGCAGCTGTTAAACCAGCCAAAAGTCCTATCCAAACTCCCTGCGCTTTTAAGTCGGTATGCTCTCCTAAATAATAAGAAATTGGAAAACCAATAACCCAATATGCAACAAACGTAATATACATTGGGATTTTTACATCCTGCAATCCGCGTAAAGCGCCCAAAACCACAACCTGAATTCCGTCAGAAATTTGAAAAACAGCTGCAATTAAAAGCAATTTTGAAGCGATACTGATTACTTCTTCATTGTCTAAAATCTGTCCTGTGTTTTCCATATTCAAAAAGATGTAAGGAAGATAATTATGAAAAACAATAAAGAATATAGCAAAAACAGTTTCTAAGATAATGGCAAGCAAGAAAATAGACCTCGCTACAACAATTAGTTTTTTATAATCCATTAAACCTCTTTGGTTACTCACTCTAATCATCGAAGTAACACTTAGTCCCATTGCAAACATAAAAGTCATCGATGCAAGACTTAAAGCAATTTGATTGGCCGCCTGACTCGTTTTACCAATATTACCACAAAGCCAGATAGAAGCCGTAAACAAAACCACTTCAAAAAGCATCTGCATAGCCGAAGGAAATCCGATACTGATAATCTTTTTAATAGTTGCTTTTTTAATTTCGTCGAAACTAAAGTTTTTGAAAAATCGTTTTAAATCATTTCTTCGTGAAAGCATGATATGCATGAACATAACTAGAAAGATCCTTGAAATTACGGTACCAAGTGCTGCGCCAATAATTCCCATTTTTGGAAAAATCCAAATTCCGTAAATCAAAACATAATTAATTCCCACGTGAAGAACGTTTGCCATTACCATTGCATACATCGAATATTTAGTCATCGACATTCCGTCTGCAAACTGTTTATATCCTTGATACATTATTAATGGAATCAACGAAAAAGCTACCCATCCTAAATAAGGTTTTGCGAGCACAATTACATCTGCAGGCTGTTCCAATAATTCCATAATTGGTTTTGCAAACATAATAACTCCAAAAAGAACTAATCCTAAAATAGTACAGAGGAATAAACCGTGGTGAAATGCAGAACGAATTTTGTTGTCATTTTTCTCTGCATCTCCCTCTGCAACAATTGGTGTAATTGCTGTTGAAAATCCAATTCCAAGAGACATCGCGATGAAAATCATACTGTTACCTAGAGAAACCGCGGCAAGTTCTGTACTTCCTAATTTACCCACCATAATATTATCGACAATACCAATTAAAGTATGGCCAACCATTCCCAGAATAATAGGGTATGCCAGTCTCAAATTATACGAAAACTCTCTGGTGTACTGCTTTAAATTCACTTGTAATCAATTTTAGTCGGCAAAGATAATCAGAAGCTTCGAATTCTATCCTATTAATAAAAATATAAGCCTTTATTAAGGGTAAAATAAGTATACCATAATATTATATAACGATTTTTAAAAATTATATAACAAGCTCAAAAGTGCTCTATTTTACTTTTACATCATTAATAATTCAAAATTATAAGCCATGAAAAAATTACAGATTATTTGCCTAGTTGCTTTTGCTTTTTTATTCTCTAACACAACTTTCGCTCAAGAAACAGAAGCAACAAATTACGATCAAGGATTTAGATTAGGATTTGGAGTAAATGGAGGACTTCCAACAGATAACGATTACGACTGGGCTCTTGGTGGAGACGTTCGTTTACAATATGACCTTTCTAAAAAAACATCATTAACCTTAACAACAGGATTTACTAATTTATTTAACGGCAAAAAAGATGCCGCTGGAAATGACATAAAAGATCTAGGATTTATTCCGGCTAAAGCAGGTTTTAAAGCCTTTGTTTTAAAAGATCAATTTTATGTACTAGGAGAACTTGGTGCTGGTTTTGCAGTAACAAATGGTTACAACAACACTACTTTTTTATGGTCGCCAGGAATTGGTTACGCTAATAAATATATTGACTTAAGTGTTCGTTACGAAGATTATCATGATTTTAGAACCAACCAAGTAGCACTACGTGTTGCATACGGTTTTAAACTTTAAGAAATAGGTTTAATTTATTATTTTGTTTTTGGTAAAAACCCGACAGCCTGCATAGTCTGTCGGGTTTTTTATTTTATAAAAATCTATTCAGCTAAAAAATTAAACCCGACAGGTTTTAAAAACCTGTCGGGTTTGTAAACTAGAAAAATTATCTAATCGACACATTTACAAATTATCTAATTTTAACTCTTCTCCAAAGTCTTTTTGTACGTATCAAAATTGTCTTTAATTTCTTTAGCTAATTCTGGAACCTGAATATCGGTATATTGCTTCATTTCCTCCCAAATAATTTTAGCCACAATATAACGTGCCATATCTTTATCATCTGCAGGAACTACATACCAAGGCGCATGTTCTTTCGAAGTCTGGTTAATTGCTTCTTCGTAATACTGCTGATATTCATCCCAATGTTCGCGTTCTTTAAGGTCGCCTGGCGAAAATTTCCAATTATGCTTTCCTTCTTCCAAACGGCGCAGTAAACGATTCTTTTGTTCTTCTTTACTCAAGTGCAGAAAGAACTTCATAACGATAGTTCCGTTTTCTGCAATATGCCTTTCGAAATTATTGATTTGTTCAATTCTGTTTTTCCAAAATTTCGGTTTAATATCATCAACCGAATTAATTCCTGGTAAATTCTCCGCCAAAATAAATTCTGGATGCACTCTCGTTACCAAAACATTTTCGTAATGCGTTCTGTTAAAAATGGCAAATTTCCCTTTTTCGGGCAAAGCAATGTAATGTCGCCATAAATAATCGTGTTCCAATTCGGTTGAATTTGGTGTTTTAAAACTATGCACCACTACCCCGCGCGGATTAAATTCTTTAAAAACTTCCCGAATCAAACTGTCTTTTCCAGAAGTATCCATTCCTTGCAGACAGATTAAAACCGCATACTTATTGTGCGCATACATAACATCCTGCAAATCACTTAATTTTGCCTGAACTTTATCTAGTTTCTCTTCTTTTTCGTCATCATCCGCATCAACATTTAGTAATGTCGGAAGCTTCTTTAATTTTATTTCATCTGTAACTTTAAAATCTTTTGGGTCTATTGACTTCATATTTTTTCCCGTTTTTATTTATAATAAATATACTACTTTTACGAATTCCGATAACTATCCAATTTGCTATTCATTGGATTATTTTGATTAAAGTTATAAAAATTTAAAATGAAAAAATTAACACATGAAGATATAGAAAACTTTATTACTACTATTGATAAAATAAATAACCCTTTACTTGTTGCAAATAAAATTTCTTATTTTATTTCTGATGCATTGAGAGAAAATACAATAAATCTCTTTGAAGCTTATTTACTTAACTTAGAAGAAATTAAAATTAGGCGTATTGGTTATATTCAATTAAGCTGGAATGTGAATATTCAAATACGTACATGTTTGGCTATAATAAATCAGTTAATTTTAGCCTATTATTTCGGAAATATTGAAACAATTGAAATGCTTAAAAGATGGGGGTTAGAGGCTTTCAATCTAAATAAGGAGAAGAGATCGCATTACATTATGGATGAATACGAACTTTTTTTAAATATTAAGAATTCGGATAACTTACTTAGAGAATTGTTAAAAGTAAGAAACAACTATAATCATTTAAACGATGACCTCGGTCCATATCATATTGAAGTATTTCCATACCATTTTTATAGTCCTGAAAAAATCTTATTAGAAAAAGAAAAATCATATGATTGTAATTTAGGAGAACAGATTGAAAATCTAATTATCTACTTAAATCTTAAAGAGTTTTAGATTTAAAAACTAATTTTAAAATAAATTTATTTTTATCACACAAAAGTTTTCAAAACACATTTTCCATGGAAAAATTCACATTAGAAATATTATTTCAAATCATAGGCATCGGTTCGGCATCAGGTTTATTTTATAATAATGATGCACTTTATGTCATTGGCGACAACAGCGGATTCTTATACGAATACAATATGCAGAATCAGCAATTGAACCAGCATGCGTTAATTGACAATCCGTCGCAAAATATTCCGAAAAACTTAAAACCCGATTTTGAATCGCTAACGCATCATAACGATACACTTTATGTTTTTGGTTCTGGTTCAACCGAAAACCGAAACAGAATGATCGAATTTGATTTGAAATCCAAAACTGTTTTACAAAAAAACAATTTAGTTGATTTGTATGCCGTAATGCAGAATTTCGGTTCAATAAAACCAGAAGATTTCAATTTGGAAGGCGCTATTTTCGATGGCGAAAACTGGTATTTATTCAACCGAGGAAATGGAATTTCTAATAAAAACACCATTTTTACGATTCACGCGAAAAACCTTGGAGAAGAATTTGCCCTAATTTCTGTCAATTACAAACTTCCAAAAATAAAAGGCGTTCGTTCCAGCTTTACAGACGCTGTTTTGGTTGATGATAAAATCTATTTCCTTTCAACAGCAGAAGATACCAAATCAACTTATGATGACGGTGAAATCTTAGGAAGCTTCATTGGCAGAATTGACATTAAAACCATGAAAATAGATTTCACTCAAAAAATAACCTCAACCAATAAATTTGAAGGTTTAACTTTCTACAAAAAAGAAAACAATAAAATCGAGTTTTTGCTTTGCGAGGATAATGACACCGATCTTTTGGAAACAAAAATATACAAATTGACAATTCCTAAATAACGCAGCAATTTCCTGTTTATTGAGTCTTTGACTATACAACAAACCATCAGTAATAATTATAAACATAAAAAAATAATGATCAGAAAAACCGCTTTCGCTCTTTTAGTTTTTATTACCAGTCAAATATCACAGGCTCAATATCAATATCCTTCAACACCTGAACATCCTGTAGTAGATGATTATTACGGAACAAAAATCACAGATTCTTACCGTTGGCTGGAAGATATGAAAAAACCAGAAGTGCAAAAATGGTTTAAAGATCAAAGCGATTTTACCAATTCTGTCATAAAAAAAATCTCTGGCCGTGATGCTCTTTTCAATAGAATGAAGGAAATTAGTGCATTGGCAGGAGATGATTATACTTACGTAAAACAATTAGGAGACAATTATTATTACACCAAAAAGAAAAAAGGAGAAAGCATTGATAAATTATATATCCGTAAAGGTTTAAACGGAACCGAGGTCTTATTATTAGACCCCAAAACTTATAAAAAAGATGCAACAATTACAAATTTCAATGTTAGTCCGGACCAGAAAAAATTAGCGGTTACATTATCCCAAGATGGTGCCGAAGTTTGTGATCTCCGAATTATGGATATTGAATCTAAAACTTTTCTTCCAGACAATTTAAATCCAGTGTGGAGTGAGTTTAATTTTGAATTTACACCTGATAGCAAAGCGATTACTTATACCAAAATGAGTACCAATGATAATAAAAGTGATGATTTTTTAAAACACATGAAATCTCTACTTCACGTTATTGGCACTAATCCGGAGACCGATAAAATACTGGCATCAAAAGAAAACAATCCCAACTTGAATCTTCTTGCTGAACAGTTTCCTGATGTTAAATTCTCAGATAATTATTCATACATAATTTTAGAAATCGGATCTACAAAAAGCGAAATATTAGCATTCTATGCTCCTTATTCAGAACTTAACAATCCGAAAATAAATTGGAAACCGCTTATTAAATATGATGATGAAATTATAAGCTATGAAATAATTGGAGATCAATTTTTCTTTGTTTCTCATAAAAATGCACCAAATTATAAAATAGGACTAACAGATATTAAAAATCCAAATATTGATAATGCTAAAATTATAATTCCGGAGAGCAATAAAGTATTACGAAGAATACTGAAATCTAAAAATTTCATTTATTATAGCTTAACTGACGGAATTGTAATTGACAGATATCAGATTAATCCAAAAACATTAGAAAGCAAGGAAATACCTCTTCCTAAAGGTTCAAGTGGAGCTTACGCTTTAAATTCTCGTGAAAATGATAATCTCTTATTTTTTTACAACGGCTGGATCGCACCATCTACGACTTATTCTTTTAATGGTTCAACTGGCCATTTAGAAAAATCAAAACAATTTATTGCAAGCGGCAATTATCCTGACTTTTCAAAGCAGTATAGTGTCAAAGAAGTTGAAATTGCAAGTCACGACGGCGTAATGGTTCCTTTGTCTATTATTTATCCAAAAAACATTAAAATGAACGGCTCTACTCCTTGCTATATTAGTGGTTATGGCGCTTACGGATCAAGCAGAACACCCTATTATATTGGCGATGATTTGATGGCATTGCTGGAGCAAAATACTGTAATTGCTTTTGCACACGTTAGAGGCGGCGGAGAAAAAGGAGCAAATTGGCATAAAGGAGGTCAAAAAGCGACGAAACCCAATACTTGGAAAGATTTTATTGCTTGTTCTGAATATTTAATCAAAGAAAAATATACTTCGGCAGACAAACTTATTGGAAATGGTGCAAGTATGGGCGGTGTCTTAATTGGAAGAGCAATTACAGAACGTCCTGATCTTTTTAAAGCTGCTATTATTGAAGTTGGATGCACCAATACTTTGCGAATGGAAACAACTCCAAACGGTCCGAATCAAATTCCAGAAATTGGTTCTTTAAAAAATGAAGAAGATTTTAAAAATATCCTAGAAATGGATTCGCAAAGCAAAGTTAAAAAGGGACAAAAATACCCTGCTGTTTTGGTTCATACTGGAATTAACGATGCACGAGTAGCTTCTTGGGAACCTGGAAAATTTGCTGCTGTTTTACAAAATTACAATAGTTCTGACAGACCAATATTATTACATGTAAATTACGCAAACGGACATTTTTCTAACGATTTGGATGTAACTTATAATGATAGTGCTGATATGTTTGCTTTTGCATTGTGGCAGGTTGGAAATTCAAAATTTCAGATGGCGAAGTAATAGAACATATAATTGAATTTGCTAGTTACATTTATGAAAAAAATAATTCTTTCATTAGTATTAGTTTTAATTCTTGTTACCGGTACTTATTTGTTTTATGATTTTAAGACCAAGAAAGCCCAGAAAGAATATTATAAAACTCTATACATAAAGGATCTGGACCCAGAATCTTTTATTACTATTTGTAAAGACAGGTATAACAAAACTCCTATAAATAGCGTAACAATGACTGGAGAATTTCCTGAAAACTGGGTAAAACCAGATGATGTGCAATACTTAATTTCGATAATCCGTTCACAAGAAAAATGTTGTGGATATATGAATATATTCTCTTCATATCTTTCAACCGAAGATGCTGAGATTGGGGGTTTCGCAATAATATTTTTAAATTCTTATATTTCGAAAAAAAAGATAAATTTGGGTTTGAACTGTTATCCTAAAACTGACAGAGAATCAATTAAAAAAATAGAAATTTGGTATAAAAGTTCTGTACATGCAAATTAAATTCCTTGTGAATCTTTGCGGTAAAATTATTACACAGAGATTCACAAAGAATTACACAGAGAACACAAAGTATTTCGCTTAGCAGATTAAATGTAGAGACACACTGCTGTACACGCCTCTACGATAAATATTTCATGAAATCAAAACTCACGAATGAAACAACTTTACAAATTCATAATCCTAATTCTTATCAGCCTTAAAAGCTATTCTCAAACACAAGCTATAATTTATTTTAAAGATGGTGATTCTATAGAAGGTTTTGCTTCATTAAAATTCAATAAAATAAAATTTAAAGTTTCGCAGGATGACAAATCTGACAGCTGGGATGAAGAGTATGTAAAAAAAATTACTTTCCTTGATTTTGGAACCACAAGAACTTTTGAATATGTAAAGCTGAATTCTTTAGACAAACCAAAATTGGTAGAAATTATTACTAAAGGTGAAGCGACTTTATATAAAAAAGTAGGCTCAGATTTTAGTCTTACAGACATGATTTATAATCCGTACGATGATCGGCCTGATAATACCTTAAGCCCAACTTTAAAAACACAATTAGGTCCGCAAGCCCAACAACATTTATCAAATTCTAATGTAAGCCAACCTTCTACATTTTATTACATAAAAAAGCCAAAAGACAAATATCCAACTTGTTTAAACTGCGGTGTTATAAACGCGTGGAGAAAAAACACTTCCAAGTTTTTCGCTGATTGCGATTTTATTGTCAAAAAATTAAAAGGCGATAAATGGGTTTTTGAAGATATTAAAGAAATTGTAGAGTTTTATAATGATATTTGTTTGGGAGAATAAATATTTCACTCCATTAAAAATTGCGGATTTACAGGACTTTAGACGCACTGCTGTGCGTCTCTACGACAAACCTTTGTAACTTTGAATCTCTGTAACTTTGAACCTTTAAAAAAAAATTCATCATCGTCCCAACCTTTTTATCTTTTTATCGCTCTATATAAGAAAGACAACAATTGTGATAAACGAGACTCAAATAGCAAACTGTAAAAAAATGCACCGCGATGCGCAGCGTGAGGTGTACGAATACATGGCGCCCAAATTGTATCGCCTTTGCAAACGATACCTAAAAAAGGAAGAGGAAATTGAAGAAGCACTTGCCGATTCTTTCTTTACGATTTTTACCAAACTGGACCAATTAAAAGAAGCGTATGCTTTTGAAGCTTGGGCCAGAAGGATAACCGTAAACCATTGTTTGGCATCAATTCGAAAAGCAACCAATTTCAACATGTATCTCGACGATGTAAAACTAATTTCTCAACCTTCTGTTGACGAATTAAATACATTGGAAGAAGAAGATTTACTCAATTTATTAAACCATATTCCAGACGGCTGTAAAACTGTTTTTAACCTTTTTGCCATTGAAGGTTTTTCTCATAAAGAAATAGCCGAAATGCTGAAGATCTCCGAAGGCACTTCAAAATCACAATTGAACGCCGCTAAGACCAAATTGAAAGAACTGGTTAATAAACTGTATTATCAAAAAGCAAAATAGTCATGGACAATCAAGATAAATTATTCGATAAAATAAAAGAAGCTTCGCAAAATGCGGAATTCAAAGACTTTCCCGCAATGGAAAAAGTCTGGGCACGTGTTGAAGAAAAACTCGACAAAAAAGAAGATAAAAAAACAATTGCTTTATGGAAAAAAATTGCCATTGCTGCTTCTCTTCTTTTACTAATTTCTTTAGCTGTTCAATTTTTACATACAGATAAAAATGCCGTACAAGAAACTCCTAAAGTAGTTATTCAGGAAACTGAAAAAGAACAATCTCAAGAGCCTGCTTTAAATCAAAAAAGTACAGAACCTTCTTCTGATTCAGGAATTGTTTCAAAAGAAGAAGCCGATAAAATTTTAGAAAATCATACTAAAAATAAAGAAAGAGTCGCTATTGAGGAAACAATTGCACCAAATACAGAATTGCTACAAGCTACACCAGCACCAAAAGTTGCAGCAGATGCTGTTGTAGCTGCTGCGCCTGTAGTGCAAGAATCAATTGAAGAAGACGATAACATTATTTCTAAAAAAGAGTTTTCTTCAGAATCGGCTTATTTAAGGAGTCCGCAAAGAGAATCTGCGAAAGTCGCTTTTGCTGAAAAAAGTACTCCAAGAGCTAAGAAAAGTGCTCCACTTGTTATTTTTAACGGAAACGCAATGGCGCATAGCGACGAAGCTAAAAAAGATAAAATGATGCGAAATGAACTTCCGAATCTAAATCCAGAAAATGTAGATTCGCTCGTTGTTCTAGACGAGCCATTGTACATTATCGACGGCATTTATTATTCTGAAAATGATTTATTTGGCAATAATCCAACGAGTCCTTACGCGCCCTTGGACAAACAAGACATTAAAACTATAACTATTTTACAAGACCTTGAAGCCACTTCAAAATATGGTGAAAAAGGTAAAAAAGGAGTTGTCATTATTACTACAAAAACAGGAAAACCAGCTCCGAAAAAGTAATTCCAAGCTTTGTCAAAGTCTGCAGCTTTGACAAAGCTAAATCCGAACATTAATCTTAAAAATTATTATCATGAAAAGTTTAAAACTTATTTCATCAGCCATTGCTATGCTTGTATGTTTCGTAACCATGGCACAACAAAGAACAATAACTGGAATCGTTTCAGATGAAACAAAACAACCACTTCCAGGTGTTACTATTTACAATCAGACATCAAAAGCAGATGCGACAACCAATTTTGATGGGCAGTACAGTATTCAAGCCAAAACTGGCGATATGCTGGTTTTCAGCTTCATTGGATATAAAAACCAAAGTCAAAAGGTTCAGAACTCAAATATTATCAATATAAAACTTCTTCCAGACAATCAAACTCTAAGTGAAGTTGTAGTTGTGGGTTATGGTACAAGTAATGCTGAATATGAAGACCGCAGTTATGCTCGTGCCGAAAGAAGAAAAGAAAAAAGAGATAAATCGGTAGCACCGCAAGGAAAAATGGCGATGCAAGTTGCGAGTAACGCCCTTTATATGCCAAGTCCCAATGTCGTTGTACACGGTAATGCATCTGTTTCTCCAAAAAATGAACCAATGTACATAATTGACGGAGTTCCAGCAAAAGCCAACCAAATGGCAAAAATTAATCCGAATGATATTGACAATGTTTCGGTTTTAAAAGACCAAGCAGCAACTTCGATTTATGGAAGTAAAGGTTCAAATGGCGTTGTTGTAGTTTCGACTAAAAATGAACTTTATAAAAATCTTTCAGAAAAAGAATTAGACAAAAAACTAAACATAATGCCAATTCCTACTGAACCAACTCAGGAAGATTATGATTCTTTTGTTGAGAATGCTTTTGAAAGCCCTAAAACAGCACCGCTTTCTACTTTTTCTATTGATGTTGATAATGCTTCTTACACCAATATCAGACGTTTTTTAAACAATGGGCAACAAGTCCCAAAAGATGCAGTTCGTGTAGAAGAAATGGTGAACTTTTTCAAATACACTTATCCACAGCCTAAAAATGAAAATCCGTTTTCTATTAACACAGAAGTAAGCGATTCGCCTTGGAATGCAAACAATAAAATCTTGAAAATTGGTTTACAGGGAAAAAATATTCCAACAAACGATCTGCCAGCTTCAAACCTTGTTTTCTTAATTGATGTTTCGGGTTCAATGAGCGATATGAATAAACTTCCGTTATTAAAACAATCTTTAAAAATTTTAGTAAACGAATTACGTGCAAAAGATAAAGTGGCAATCGTAGTGTATGCCGGCGCTGCTGGAATGGTTCTGCCTCCAACTTCTGGCGACGAGAAAAAAACAATTATAGATGCTTTGGATAAATTGCAGTCTGGCGGAAGTACTGCCGGCGGTGCAGGAATCGAACTGGCTTATAAAACAGCTGCTGAAAATTTCATCAAAGGCGGAAACAATCGTGTAATCCTGGCAACTGACGGCGATTTTAATGTGGGAAGTTCTTCTAATTCTGATATGGAAAAACTAATTGAAGAAAAAAGAAAAACAGGCGTTTTCTTAACCTGTTTAGGTTACGGAATGGGAAATTACAAGGACAGCAAAATGGAAATCTTGGCTGACAAAGGAAACGGAAACTATGCGTACATCGATAATATTCAAGAAGCGAATCGTTTTTTAGGAAAAGAATTTAAAGGTTCGATGTTTGCTATCGCGAAAGATGTGAAAATACAGATTGAATTCAATCCGAAACAAGTGCAATCGTATCGTTTGATTGGATATGAAAACAGAAAACTTCGTGCTGAAGATTTTAAAAATGATGCAATTGATGCTGGAGAATTAGGAAGTAATCATACCGTAACGGCTTTATATGAAATTATTCCTGTTGGTGTAAAAAGCGATTACTTAAATGTACAGCCAGATGATTTAAAATACACTAAAACCGAAACAAATTCAAGCAATTACACTAATGAATTGGCAACAATAAAATTCCGTTATAAAAAACCTGACGGTGACAAAAGTATAGAAATGATTCAGATAATTGAAAACAAATCAGCTGCTATGGAAAAAGCGAGTGATGATATGAAATTTAGTACTGCAGTTGCTTGGTTCGGATTAAAATTAAGAGATTCAAAATTGATTGCCGGCAAGTCTTCTGAAGAGATTGTAAAATTAGCAAAGCAAGGAAATTCAAATGATGCCGAAGGTTACAAAGCTGAATTTATTCGTTTGGTTGAAACTTCTAAACAGTATAATTAATAAATATTGTATTACATTTGGGCTTTATTCAAAACTTTAATTTTTTATACTCGTATGAACCCAATTTTAAGCCAAAATCTATTTTTAGTAAAAGAACATGTTGGAATGTTTAAAGCCGCAAATAACTATGACATATACAATCCGGAAACGAATCAGATAATTATGAACTGCCGAGAAAACAATCTTGGTTTCTTCACAAAAGTACTTCGTTTTACAGATTACAAAAGAGCAACTCCATTTAATATTGAAATCACAACTCCTTCTGGCGAAAAACTAATCACCGTAAGAAGAGGTGTAGCGATCTTTAGATCTACTGTTGAAGTATTGGACGAAAAAGATCGTTTGATTGGAACTTTTAAACAAAAATTCTTCTCTATTGGAGGAAAGTTTGATATCCTAGACAAAAACGAAAAACCTGTTGCAACACTTCAAGGAAAATGGACAGGCTGGGATTTTAAATTCTCACATGAAAACAAACAATTGGCGCAGGTAAGTAAAAAATGGGCTGGATTAGGAAAAGAGTTTTTCACAAGCGCCGACAATTATGTACTTCAAATTGAAGACACTGTAGCAGCCGAAAGTCCGTTGAGACAATTAATTTTAGGAGCTGTAATGTGTATCGATATGGTTTTGAAAGAATAACAAAAAGTTGTTAAACTTAGATTAAGAATATATTTTAAAGCATCATTTTAGTTTGCAAAAGCTTATTTTTGTATTACTTAAAATGATGCTTTCTGCATTTCTAAAAATACAATCATGACCGACTTAAAAAATAAAAATGCACTAATTACTGGTGCTGGAAAAGGAATTGGAAAAGCTGTAGCTATTGCTTTGGCTAAAGAAGGTGTAAACCTGATTTTAGTTTCTAGAACTAAAAGCGATATTGATCAATTGGCAGAAGAAACTGCAAAACTGGGTGTAAAAACTTTGGCTTTATCTGCAGACGTTTCGGATATTAACTCTATAAATACTGCTGTTGAAAAAGCAATTGCCGAATTTAAAAGTATTGACATCTTAATCAATAGTGCTGGAATTGCTTCTTTTGGAAAATTCTTGGAATTGGAGCCACAAGCTTGGGAAAGAATTATTCAGGTGAATTTAATGGGAACGTATTATACGACACGCGCCGTTATCCCAAATATGATCGAAAGACAAACTGGAGACATTATTAATATTTCATCTACTGCAGGTTTAAACGGAAATGCTCTTACGAGTGCATACAGCGCTTCTAAATTTGCTGTTTTAGGTTTAACCGATTCTTTGATGCAGGAAATGAGAAAACACAATATTCGTGTTACGGCTTTAACGCCAAGTACTGTTGCCACTGACATGGCTAAGGATTTAAACCTGACTGACGGAAATCCAGAAAAAGTGATGCAGTCTGAAGATATGGCAGATTTAATTATTGCGCAGTTAAAATTAAACCGAAGAGTATTTATCAAAAACAGCAGCATCTGGTCTACTAATCCTTAAAAATATAAACTTCAAATTCCAAGTTTTAAATTCCAAATTCCAAGTTTGACTAAATTGGAATTTGGAATTTAAAACTTGGAATTTCAAAAACTAAAATTATGGAACAATATTTAAGACAGTTGGTCGAAATAGAATTTCAGGATAAGAAAGAAATATTCAGCGGATTTTTAATTGATTATTCTGATGAATGGATTTTACTTCGAAATAATCCTGTAGATTTTGTTTTGGACGGTTTTGTCATTTTAAGAAATAAAAACATCGAAGCGGTAAACCGAGATCATGATCTGGCGTTTACAGAGAAAGTAATTCGATTGAAAGGTTTAAAAATTAATTCTGAAGATATCATTCCGATTAAAGATTTGGCTTCAATCATGAAATTTATTTCTGAGAAATACGGCATTTTTCAAATTGCAAAAAAATCATCAAAATCTGCTTATTTAGGAAAATTAATAGAATTAAACGACGAAGAATTAACCATTAATTTTTTAGACACACGCGGCCAGTTTGGAGGAGAATTGAGTTTTAATCCAGAAAAGATTCGTGTTATTGAGTTTGATACTGATTATATTAATTCTTTGAAATTGGTGGTTGACGAGAATCAAAAATAAATATCTTCTAAAAAACAAAAACCGCATAATTTTAAAAAATTATGCGGTTTTTGTCATCCTGACGAAGGAAGGATCTCCACGAGAAACTCCACTCCTAAAATTGCCAATCTTTGTAGAGTTACTTGTGGAGATTCCTCGTTCCTCGGAATGAAAATAGTTATGTAAAAACTTTGTCAAAGTTTAAAAATCATAAAATTAAGCTTCCGCCAGTTTATTCAAAAACTCTAAACGAACACTTCCATCTTCATCAATCTTAGTTAAATTGATTTCTTGTAACGTATTTACCAATTCTGGATTCCAAGGTGTTTTTACTTTTACGTAATTTTCTGTAAATCCGTGAATGTATCCTTCTTTATTTTCGCTTTCAAAAAGAACCGTTCTGTTTGTTCCCAATTGGCTTTCGTAAAAAGCACGACGTTTTTTAACTGATAATCCACGAAGCATTTTACTGCGTTTTGCTCTTACATTTGAAGGCACAACGCCTTCCATATCAGCTGCTTCTGTATTATCTCTTTCAGAATAAGTAAATACGTGCAGATACGAAATATCTAAATCATTTAAGAAATAATAGGTTTCTAAAAAGTGCTCGTCTGTTTCTCCAGGAAAACCAACAATTACATCTACACCAATACAAGCATGAGGCATTACTTCGCGAATTTTATTCACGCGATCTGTATAAACTTCACGTAAATAACGGCGTTTCATTAATTTTAAAATATCATTACTTCCAGATTGTAACGGAATATGAAAATGCGGTACAAAAGTGCGGCTTTTAGAAACAAATTCGATGGTTTCATTTTTCAATAAATTTGGTTCGATAGACGAAATTCGTAAACGTTCAATACCTTCTACTTTATCTAAAGCCTGAACTAAATCTAGAAAAGTATGTTCGTGTTTTTTATTTCCGAACTCCCCTTTTCCGTAATCACCAATATTTACTCCAGTTAAAACAATTTCACGGATATTCTGAGCCGAAATTTCTTTGGCATTTTTTAGTACATTTTCTAAAGCATCACTTCTGGAAATTCCTCTTGCTAGCGGAATTGTACAATAAGTACATTTATAATCGCAGCCGTCCTGCACTTTTAAAAATGCTCTTGTACGGTCACCAATAGAATAACTTCCAACATAAAAATCGGCTTCGGCAATTTCGCATGAATGCACTTCGCCCATATCGTTTTTACTCAAATCATGGATATAGTCAGTGATTTTGAATTTTTCTGTTGCTCCCAAAACCAAATCAACGCCGTCTACTGCAGCCAATTCTTCTGGTTTTAATTGTGCATAACAGCCAACAGCAGCAACAAAAGCTTTATCGTTAAGCTTCATTGCTTTTTTAACAACCTGCTTAAACTGCTTATCTGCATTTTCTGTTACAGAGCAAGTATTAATTACATAAATATCTGCTATTTCTTCAAAATCGACACGGTCAAAACCTTCGTCGTTAAAGTTTCTGGCAATTGTAGAAGTTTCTGAAAAATTCAGTTTACAACCCAGCGTATAAAAGGCAACTTTCTTTCTATTTTCCATAATCTGTCTTAAATTAATGAAATCGTTGTCAAAAAATTTAAGGCTGCAAATTTACAAACAATATTCATCAAAAGAAAGGGATTAATTTACTTCGAATCAATAATTTGCATTCAATGTTAATTTAGAAACATTAAAAATATATTTTGGAGATTTATTTTTTCAGAAGATTATACCTCTTAAACTCTATTTTTTTAACAGTACAATAAGAATAAAATGACAAAATAATCGATCAAATGCAAATTTTATCGATTAAATACATTTTTTCTTGATTTAAATTCAAAATTTCTTACATTTACTTTCATTATGGCTGAGCCTCAAAATAAATCCATAATTAAGAATTTTAGAAAGCTTTAATTAATTTAATAATAATTCGGGCATAACAATTTTGAATTTTACTCGTTATGTTGTTGTTTTGTGTTACAAAATGAAATGGGAAAGCCGAAAACCAAAGAGAGTAGGCAAAATTATAATAATAAATACCACTTTATGAAAGCATTTTTACCCACAATCTGCTTGATGTTCTTAACCATTTTTAGTTCGCAAGCGCAAACTAATGTCCCAGCCGCAAATCCATTTCCTTCTATTAGTACATTAACGACTTGGGCGAGCTTCAATTCACAACAGCAATTTGATGTTGCTATTCGTGCTGTTGGGTTTAAGTTTGAAGTTAAAGAACCAGGTGAAGGATCTACAGCTTATACCTACATTCGTAAAGTAACAGTTAACGAAGTAAACTATACTGATAGAATTGTGTACAGAATTACTAATAATAATTCGGCAAGTATTATCTCATTGGTAACTGCTTCTACTGACTTAGTTAGTTTATATACACCGCAATTGGCAACTTTTAAAAATAACAACTGTAAAACAGAAATGTCTAAAGACAAAAACACAACTTGCAGCTGTTACGAAAGTGCTAATTTTGCAATCGATCTTTGTGACGAACGTGTAAAATTAACTATGGGTGACGGAAATAAATATTTTGTTTCTGTAGCTAAAAAATAATCATACACTCTGAATTGTTTCCAAATCTTTACTGACTTTTAAGTATGTAAAGATTTGGAATACATTTCTTAGTTTGAGTTTGGATTTTTGAGTTCATACCAAACTTCTATTTCTCCTTGATATTCGAAAGAATTCACAAAATGGAAACCTAGTTTTTCTAAAATCTTTCTAGAATTTTCGTTTCCAGCATCTGCATAAGCGTAAAGGGTTTCCACTTTCATTTCATTAAATGCATAATCGACAAAAGCTTTTCCTGCTTCAGATGCATATCCTTTTCCCCAATGTTTTTCGATAAAACGATAACCTAACTCGTAAAAATTTTTATGATTATTGATTTCGTCAGTAATATATTTTATTCCCGACCATCCAATAAATTCATTGGTTTCTTTTAGAACTACAGCCCAGCGCCCTGTTCCAAAATCTTTGTATTGTTTTTGAACGAATTTGATATAATCAATACTTTCTTCAATATGTTTTACGGGATTATTTCCTAAAAACAAATGGACATTGGGATTCGAATCCAATTCGAACATTCCTTCTGCATCAGAAAGTGCTAATTCTCTTAAAATCAAACGTTCGGTTTCAATTGAATTCTTCATCTTTATTTAGTTTAAAATATAACGTGTTATTACTTCTGCAACACCATCATTATTATTAGATGCTACAATTATATCTGCTTTATCACGCAATTCGGGCGTTACATTATCTACCCAGACTCCAAGGCCAGCATATTCAATCATTGTTAAGTCATTTCCAGCGTTTCCAACTGCGATAATTTCACTTTGAAGAATTCCTAACTTATCTGTCAAAAGTTTCAAACTGGCCGCTTTATCAATCCCTTGCTGCGCTGCTTCTAAGAAAAATGGTTTCGACATAGAAACACTCAAATGCGGCATTGCTTCAATTAAATCTTTTTCAACCGTTTTCAAATAAGCCGGATCTTCTAATAAAATACATTTTACAGCAGGTCTGTCAACATATTCCTTAAAACTGGTCACTTTACGATGCACCATTCCAGTAATTTCTTTTTCGACTTCTATGTATGGCGAATCTGTTTCGCTTATAATTTCATTGTCCAAATAAGTGATAATATGCGTCTTCATTTTAACACTATAATCGTATAAATCATGAATCTGCTCTACAGTCAGCTTTTGTTCAAAAAAAACTAAATCGTCTTTTGCCCTGCTGATAATAGCACCATTAAATGAAATAATATAAGAATTGTAAATGTCTAATTGTAATTCTTTTGCATAAGCCGTCATTGCAGATGTAGGTCTTCCCGAAGCCAAGACTACGTAAACACCTTTGGCTTGTGCCTCTAATATTACTTTTTTATTTAAATCTGAAATTTTATGATCATCTGTCAACAAGGTATCATCCATGTCGAGCACTAGCATTTTGTATTGCATATTTTTTAGTTTTCAGTCGCAGTTTTCAGTCGCAGTCTCAGTAACAACTGAAAACTGAGACTGAAAATTGAAAACTTTTAAAGACTCATTCTAAATTCTTCAATAACCGGATTTGCTTTTGCAAAATCGGTTTCTTGAATGAAAACCTCAACAGCCAAATCTGTTCCGCCAAAACCCCCTAAACGAGCCGATTGAATATTATCTTTTTTTACGGTTTCTACTCCCGCTGTTTCTAATCTTTCCTGCAAAGCAATTGCTAACACTTCACTACCCGAAAACACCTTCATTAATCCCATGATATTCTATATTTATTCTAATATTATTTTTTTAAAATTAAAAATCCCGATTTTCAGAACACTTCGACTGAAAACCGGGACTGATTACTTATTCCTCCTCTTGAATATCGTCTTCTTCTTCGTCAAGTTCTTCCTCTCCTTCTTCATCCATATCAAATAAAAAAGGTTCAACTAACATTTTGTCAGCCAAAATTTCGATACGCTCTGTCAGGGTTTCAGCAAAAATCAAACGCTGCGTTTTTGCAATACTGCCAGAAATACGCATAATCTTTGTTTCGTGTCTCAACCTTAAAATAGGATCTGCATCATCAAGAATCAGCATTTTTAAACGGTTAACATTATAACCTGCTGTACTAAACATATCGTTTAATTTTGTTGGTGTTCCAATTAAGACATCGATTCCGGTTGAAATGTAATTTTTATCGTAATCCATGTCGCCTTTTTCATTTACGCCATACACCTCAAGATTGGTGTATTTTCCATATTTTTCAAAAAGCGCCACCATTTCCAATACCTTCGCTTTGTCTTCAACAATAATCAAAGCACGAGGCGATTCTTCATTTTTTCCTGCTAACTGCTGAATGACATTTAAAACAATTGTAGTTGTTTTTCCACTTCCTTCTGGAGAAATAATTACGCAATCGGCACCACTTTTTATGGTCGAAAATGTTTCCAGCTGCAATGCATTTGCTTCTGTCAAACCATTTTCAATTAATCCGTCCTGTAATTTTTCGTTTATTTTTTTTAGTTTCATTTTTTTATGCTTTAAGCTTTAAGCATTAGGCCATAAGCTAAAATATTATACTTTTTTTTAAAGCCTAAAGCTTAAAGCTTAAAGCCTATTGCGACAAGCATCTATTTGCTTGCAAACAATTTTACATCGGTTTCAGAGATTTCGTTTCCTCCTAAAATAATCAATCTTTCGACTACATTTCGAAGTTCACGAATATTTCCTGTCCAATCGTATTCCTGCAATAATTTTATGGCTTGCGCCGAAAATACTTTCACTGCATTTCCCTGCTCTGATGCAATTTTTTCTGCAAAATGTTTTATCAAAGCCGGAATATCGTCACGTCTTTCATTTAACGGCGGTACTTTAATCAAAATTACGGCTAAACGATGGTATAAATCTTCACGGAAACGGCCTTCGGCAATTTCTGTTTTTAAATCTTTATTTGTTGCAGCAACTACACGAACATCAACTTTGATATCTTTATCAGCACCAACTCTGGTAATCATACTTTCCTGAAGGGCGCGTAAAACTTTGGCTTGTGCCGAAAGACTCATATCACCAATTTCATCGAGGAAAATCGTCCCTTTGTCAGCGGCTTCAAATTTCCCTGCGCGGTCTTTCACTGCCGATGTAAAAGCGCCTTTTACGTGTCCGAACAATTCACTTTCAATCAATTCACTCGGAATTGCTGCACAGTTAACTTCAATTAAAGGAAAATTAGCGCGTTCGCTTTTTTCATGTAGCTGATGTGCTACTAATTCTTTTCCAGTTCCGTTTGGCCCCGTAATTAAAACTCTGGCTTCGGTTTGAGCTACTTTATCAATCATCACTTTAATATGATTAATTGACTCGCTCTCGCCTATCATTTCGTAATTCTTGCTGACTTTTTTCTTTAGAATTTTATTCTCAACAACTAATTGTTTTTTGTCTAAAGCATTACGAACGGTATTTAATAAACGATTCAAATCTGGCGGTTTTGAAATGTAATCAAAAGCTCCTAAGCGCATGGTATGAATTGCTGTTTCCATATCGCCATGACCCGAAATCATGACCATCGGAATTTCTGGTTTTATCTTTTTTACTTCTTCTAAAACCTCAACACCGTCCATTTTTGGCATTTTGATATCACACAAAACCAAATCGTAATCGTTGTTTTTTATTTTTTCAAGCCCTGCAACGCCATCTTCAGCTTCTTCAACTTGGTATGAATCATTTTCTTCTGATAAAATTTTTACCAAAACTCTTCTGATCGCTGCTTCGTCTTCTATAATTAGTATTTTACTCATTTTTTTTTTAAGGTTCTGAGGTTCTAAGTCACTAAGGTTCTGAGGTTTTTCTAAAAGACACTAAAAAAATCTTAGCACCTCAGCACCTTAGAACCTTAGTAACTCCAAAAAATTAATATTTAAGCCACTTATACAATTCTTTCCAAGTTGGTTTTTTGCCGTACATTAAAATACCTACTCGGTAAATTTTTGCAGCGAACCAAACAACAAGGAAAAATGTAGCAAACAATAATGATACCGAAATTGCGATTTGCCACCACGGCACACCAAACGGAATGCGCATGAGCATTACAATTGGCGACGTTAATGGAATCATCGAAAAAATTACAGCAACCGTTCCGTGAGGATCATTAACAACTGTAAAAAATCCGATGTATACGCTTAAAATAAGCGGCATTATAATAGGCAGAAGAAATTGCTGCGAATCTGTTTGATTGTCTACTGCGGCTCCGATTGCAGCATAAAATGAACTGTACAGAAAATAACCTCCTATAAAATAAACCACAAAACCGATTATGATACTTGCAATTGGCAGGTTCCACAATTCAGCAATATACATTTGTGCAGATCCTGAAAGTTCGTGCTGTGCCGACTGCATTAATTCTGGCGAAATTCTGGCTGTTGGTCCAACGTTGACACCAAAAAATGCGGAAGCTGCAAACATTAATCCCAAACCAATAATTGCCCAGATCATAAATTGTAAAATCCCTGCAAGCGATGTTCCTATAATTTTACCAATCATTAACTGAAATGGTTTAACCGACGAAATAATGATTTCTATAATTCGGTTTGTTTTTTCCTCTATTACACTTCGCATTACCATGTTTCCATAGATGATAATAAACATCATAATCAAATAACCGAACGCACCGCCAATTCCGATTTTGATTTCATTTAAGCCTTTTAAACTTTCTTCACCAGAAGCTTTTATCAAATGAATATTAACTTTTGACTGTGCTTTTTGAATAGCTAGAGTGTCTAGATTGGCTTTCTCGAGATTTAGTTTTGTAATTTTTGTTCCGATGACATCCTGTGTGCTTTCTACAAAAGAAATACTCGGACTATTATTCGAAATAAATTCAATTTTACTTTCTAAATCTTTTGTGTCATTTGTTTTTGGAATGACAATTAGACCACTGAAATTTTCTTTTGTAATACTGTCTTTTAAAGCCTTTACATCAATTGCAGATAAATCGAGATATTTGAACTCTGCTCCATTTTTATTTTCTTTTAAGAAATCGGAAGCAAAAAGTCCAGTTTCGTCATGAATTGCAATACGCTTTGTCTCAGCTTTCATCGAACTCAAATAGCCAATAAAAACTGCTATCGCCACAAATAAAAGCGGACTCAAAAAAGTCATGACAACAAAAGATTTATTGCGGACTTTGGCAATAAATTCTCTTTTTATAATCAACGAGATAATGCTCATAAATATTTTTAATTTTTAAAACTTCAAATCCCAAATTCCAAGCTTTTACAATTGGAATTTAGAATTTCTATTTTGGAATTTTTAAATTTTATTTTATGTTACTGTTTGAATAAAAATATCGTTTACACTTGGAATTTTTTCAACGAAATGTGTCACTTGTCCACGTTGTGTCAAAATATTCAATAATTCGTTTGGAGTTGCATTTCCTATTTGGATATTTAATTTTAAATCATCATTTAAGGATTTGAAATTTGCCGGTGCAACAGTAAATTTTTGTGTAATGTCATACATCAAACCTTCGACGTTATCAGTTAAAATTCCAACTTCAAAACTATTGGTTTTAAACTGACGTTTTACATCGCTTACTTTGCCTTCTATTAATTTATTCGATTTATGGATTAAAGCAATATGATCACAAAGTTCTTCAACACTTTCCATTCTGTGTGTAGAAAAAATAATTGTTGAGCCCTGCTCTTTTAATGCCAAAATTTCATCTTTTATAACATTGGCATTTACAGGATCAAAACCTGAAAAAGGTTCGTCGAAAATCAGCAGTTTTGGTTTATGTAAAACGCAGACTACAAACTGAATTTTCTGCGCCATTCCTTTAGAAAGTTCTTGAATTTTTTTGTTCCACCAGCCTTGAATTCCTAAACGATCAAACCAATATTCTAACTGCAGTTTTGCCTCAGCTTTAGAAAGCCCTTTCATTTGTGCCAAATACAAACATTGTTCTCCTACTTTCATAGAAGTATATAAACCTCTTTCCTCAGGAAGGTAACCAATTGTCTGCACGTGTTTTGGCTGTAATTTTTCTCCATCCAAAATTACTTCGCCGCTGTCGGGCATTGTAATTTGATTGATGATTCTGATAAGGGAAGTTTTTCCAGCTCCATTGGGACCTAATAGTCCATATATACTGCCTTTCGGCACATTTAATGAAACTTCGTTAAGCGCTACATAATCGCCATATTGTTTTACGACTTTATGTACTTCAAGTAAGTTACTCATGCTGTTTTTTAGATTTTCTGCGTCACTTTACCAATTGTGGCTCTGCGACTGTAAAAGTAAATAATTCGAAGCGAACTTGTATTATAATACGCAAAAAACCCATTCTAATTTGCACTAGAATGGGTTTTTGATAGTATTACATTTTAGAAAAGTTTAGATTATGAAAACATATCTTTTACTTTCTCAAAAAATGATTTCTCTGATTTCTCTGGACTTGGAACGAAATGATCATCGTTTAAAGCATTTTCAAAGAATTGTTTTTGTTCTTTATTTAAAGTTTTAGGAGTCCAAACATTTACGTGAACTAATAAATCTCCGCTTCCGTAACCGTTTAGACTTGGAATCCCTTTTCCTTTTAATCGTAAGATTTTTCCAGATTGAATTCCTTCTTCCAGTTTAATACGAACTTTTCCGTTGATTGCCTCAATATCTTTTGAAGCTCCCAAAACAGCTTCTGGGAAACTGATATATAAATCGTAGTGAACATTTTCACCTTCACGTTTTAGGAATTCGTGCTCAATTTCTTCAATCGCAACAATCAAATCACCTGGAATACTATTTCCTGGAGCATCGTTACCTTTGTTAGAAACTTTTAACTGCATTCCGTCAACAACTCCCGCAGGAATTTTGATTGATACTGTTTCGTCTTCCTGAACCATTCCTTGAGCATCTGCCTCAGAAGGTCTTTTATCTAAAATTTGACCAGAACCACCACAAGTAGGACAAGTTGACGCAGATTGCATTCTTCCTAAAATGGTATTAGTTACACGCATTACCTGACCTTGACCATTACAAGTCGTACAAGTTTTATACGTTACACCTTTTGCCTGAACTTTACGTTTTACTTTTACTTTTTTCTCTACTCCATTAGCAATTTCTTCTAAAGTTAATTTCACTTTAATTCGAAGATTGCTTCCTTTTGCACGGCGAGGACCACCGCCTCCGCCTCCGAAACCGCCAAATCCACCTCCAAAAATATCACCAAACTGGCTGAAGATGTCATCCATATTCATACCGCCATGACCACCGCCAAATCCGCCAGAACCATCAAATGCTTGATGTCCGTATTGATCGTATTTTGCTTTTTTCTGCGGATCACTTAAAACTTCATAAGCTTCTGCCGCTAATTTGAAGTTTTCTTCTGCCTCTTTGTCGCCTGGATTTTTATCAGGGTGATATTTCAGCGCACTTTTTCTATATGCTTTTTTTATTTCAGCAGCGTCAGCATTTTTTGAAATGCCTAGTATTTCGTAAAAATCTTTTTTCATAATAAAGGTTAAATTCCAAAACCTAAAATTCCAAATTCCAATCTTAAAACTGACTTTTGAAACTTTTGTTTGCTTTTTTTAGTTTCCGATTACTACTTTAGGAAAACGAATAATTTTGTCTCCTAATTTGTATCCTTTTTCAATAACGTCAACAATTTTCCCTTTTAATTTATCAGACGGAGCTGGAATTTGGGTAATTGCTTCAGCAAAATCAGCATCAAAAGCATCACCTGCTTTTACATCCACTTGTTCTAAACCTTTAGTTACCAAAGTACTTTTTAGTTTTTCGTGAATCAATTCAACACCTTTAGTTAAATTCTCATCTTCAGATTTGTTGATCTCTACCATTGCTCTGTCAAAATCATCTAAAACTGGAAGCATTGCTAACAAAACTTCTTGATTTGCAGTTTTAAACAAATCAATACGCTCTTTTGAAGTTCTTTTTTTGTAATTTTCAAATTCGGCAAATAATCTCAAAAACTTATCTTTTTCTTTAGCCAAGTCTTGAGCTAATTGCTCCTCAACACTTAATTCTTCAACAATTAACTGTTCTCCGTTGGCATTGTTCTCTAACGTTACGTCGTCTAATTCCTGATCGAATTCTGTATTTTCCGTAGTCATATTACTTTTATTTTTAAAAATATTTTTAAACTTCATTTTATTTTCTTTCTGTTGGATTGCAAAAGTACTGCCAAATCTTCTAAAATGTCAAATTGTCACTTTATTAATTATGAGTCTTTTAAAAAATGAAACGTAGCAAATAAAATTTAGTATAATTTTAAGACTATTACGTTATAGTTTATTTTATCTTTGAAGCATTAAAACTAAATCATTACCTATCAAAATTGAATTTAAGGGTTGGCCTCGGCCTCAAAATAATTATTAATTCAAATTTACCTTATATTAAAAAAAGCTTCGCCTTAAGAGACGAAGCTTTTTTTTGCTTTTTTTACTATTCTTTTTTTCCACAGAGAACACAAAGGTTTTCACAGAGTTTACAGAGATTTAAGTTGTGTTTACACAATCTAAACACGCAAAGCTTTGCGAACTCTGTGATTTTAGAAACTATACTTAAATAAGTCTTTGTGTTCTCTGTGGTTAAAAAAAAAATCGCAAGCTTTAATTTAGCTTTGCGATTTATGTATGTGTGTTTAAAATCTCTACAACAAAAAATCTGCGTAAAAAAATTTATTGCACGGGCGGAGGGATTCGAACCCCCATCAACGGTTTTGGAGACCGCTATTCTACCCTTGAACTACGCCCGTAACTTAAGGTCGGCAAATTAAAAGCTTTTTTTCTTTACTAGCAAGCATTTCACTCACATTACAAAAGATTTCAGCGCATAAAATGCTAATAATTTACTAACCAAATCATATTCAAAGGTTTGCAAATTCCTCCTTTTTTGTCAAAACAAAACTATGTGAAATAACCGCAAAGTTCGCTAAGTTTTTTTTTGAGTGTGGTTTATAAAAAAACAAAAAGTTCGCAAAGCGTTGTATTGATTTGGCTTTGCGAACTTTGTGTTTTTTATACAGAAATTAAAATAAATCTTAGCGTACTTTGCGGTTAAACTCTTATGCCAACAAAGCATTTTTCAAACCTTCGAAATCAACTGTAATCTGTTCTCCTGACACTAAATTTTTAAGTGCATAAGAATTCGAGGCAATTTCTTGATCTCCTGCAATTACTGCAAACGGAATCAGACGTTTATCTGCATATTGAAACTGTTTCCCCACTTTTACATTATCTGGGTACAATTCTACTTTTATATTTTCTTGTCTCAATTTTTGAATTGCTTTTGAAGCATACAAAGCTTCTTTATCTCCATAATTGATAAAAATAGCTTTTGAAGTCGCTGCAACAGTTTCTGGAAACAATTGCAATTCTTCTAATACTAAATAGATTCGATCCAAACCAAAAGAAATTCCGACACCACTCATATTTTTCAAACCAAAAATACCAGTCAAATCGTCGTATCTTCCACCGCCTCCGATAGATCCCATCGAAACGGTTTTTGGAGCCGCAACTTCAAAAATAGCTCCAGTGTAATAATTTAAACCACGTGCCAAAGTCACATCTAAATCTAAAGTTGCTGTTGCCAATCCTAAAACGGCAACGTTGTCACAAATAAATTTCAATTCTTCAACACCTTTCATTCCTTCTTCCGAAGAAGCCAATAATTCTGAAAGCTGCTCAATTTTATCTGCAAATGTTCCGCTAAAGCTAAAAAGCGGCTGTACTTTAACCAACGCTTCTGCAGCAATTCCTTTTTCGATCATTTCCTTTTTTACGCCGTCTTCTCCAATTTTGTCTAGTTTATCTAAAGCAACCGTAAAATCGATCAATTTATCTGAAGCGCCAATAACCTCAGCAATTCCAGATAATATTTTTCTGTTATTAATTTTAATTGTAACGCCTTCTAATCCTAATGAAGTAAAAACGGTATCATACAACTGAACTAATTCTACTTCCTGCCAAAGTGATTTTGAACCAACAACATCGGCATCACATTGATAAAATTCTCTGTAACGTCCTCTTTGTGGTCTGTCTGCTCTCCAAACGGGCTGAATCTGATATCTTTTAAAAGGAAATTCAATTTCGTTTTGGTGCTGTACAACGTATCTTGCAAACGGGACTGTCAAATCGTAACGTAATGCTTTTTCTGAAATTCTTCCAGTAAATTTATTCAATTCGATTCTCTGACTTAAATCTATTGTTTCGGCAGAATTTGACTGAAGTGCTTCGATAGATTCTGGCAATTCAATTTTATTTTTATTGAAGAAAAAATTTCCTGAATTCAATATTTTAAAAATCAAACGATCTCCTTCTTCCCCATATTTCCCCATCAAAGTATCTGAATTTTCAAACGAAGGAGTTTCTATTGGCTGAAAACCAAATTTCTCAAAATTAGTTTTGATTGTCTGAATAATATATTGACGTTTTGACACCTCTGCAGGCGAAAAATCTCTTGTCCCTTGTGGAATACTTGGTTTTGAAGCCATCTTTTTTATATTAGATTGTTGATTTTAGATTTCAGATTCCTTGAATCCTTACTTCTAAATTCTTTAACATTATTTTCTTTTAATTTTAATCGCCTGCAAATATCTTACTTTTTAAAATAAATAATAGCGCTTCGAAAACAAACTTGTAACAAAAAACGTATTTTCGTGACAAATTGGTCATGATGCTAAAATTATTTAAAGAAAATATTCGAATTGCGTTTGGTTCTATCAAAACACAATTACTGCGTACTATTCTTACCGTTTTAATTATCGCTATTGGTATAACAGCTCTGGTTGGAATTCTAACGGTGGTTTCTGCTTTAGAAAATACAATTTCTACCGATTTTGCGTCAATGGGAGCAAATACATTTAACATCAATCAATACGAAAATAAAGTTCGTAATCGTGGCGGCAACGAACGAGAAGTCATCAATCCGATTATTTCTTATCCCGAAGCTGTTGCTTTCAAAAATAAATACAAATATCCTTTTACAGAAACTTCTTTGTCATTTACAGCAACTTCTACGGCTGAAGTAAAATATTTAGGCGAAAAAACAGATCCTGAAATTACAATTGTCGGAGTTGACGAACATTTTATTACTAATTCTGGTTTGGAAACAAGTTTAGGAAGAAGTTTTAATCAATTTGACGTTGAAAATAATACCTATTCCTGCATTGTTGGTTCTGACTTTGAAAAAGGACTTTTAAAAGATATTAATCCAATTGATAAAATCATCTCAATTCGAGGTGCCCGATTCAAAGTAATTGGTGTTCTTAAAGAAAAAGGTTCAACATTTGGAAACAGTCAGGATTTACGAGTTTTGATTCCGATTCAGGTTGCAAGATCTTTATTCACGGCACCAAATATCAATTATACAATTAGTGTTATGGTTTCTAAAAAAGAAGTTTTAGACCAGGCAATTGACAATGCAACAAGCACAATGCGAAGAGTGCGCAAATTAAGCCCCGTTCGTGACAATAATTTTGGCGTTGTTCGAAGCGATGATTTAATCAATAGAATTCTCGGAATTACTCAATATTTAGGATGGGCCGCATGGATTATCAGCATCATAACTATCTTGGGATCTTCCATAGCTTTGATGAATATTATGATTGTTTCGGTTACAGAACGTACTCGCGAAATTGGTGTCCGTAAAGCTTTAGGAGCAAAAAGATCAACCGTAGCATTCCAGTTTTTTATTGAAACTTTATTAATTGGACAAATTGGAGGTTTAGTCGGAATCGTTTTGGGTATCTTGCTTGGTTTCGCTATTGCAGCAGCGATGAGCTTCGTATTTGTGATTCCGTGGATGGCAATTTTTGCCGCTTTTGCAACAAGTTTTTGCGTTGCATTGGTTTCTGGTTTATATCCAGCAATTAAAGCTTCTAAATTAGATCCTATTGAAGCTTTGCGATATGAATAATTTTTTAGTATTCAGTCTCAGTTTTCAGTCTCACTAACAGTTTTCAGTTATTGGTGTTACCGAAAACTGTGACTGAGACTGAGACTGTAAACTGAGACTGAAAAACTTTAAATATTCCCTTTTATCATTCTGTCGTTATCGTAAATATCTTTTCGCAGCTCTACGTTTTTAAAATCCATATTTTCGAGCAATTCAATCATTTCTTTTCCAAGATATTGATTGATTTCGAAATATAATTTTCCTTTTTCAAAAAGGCGTTTTTGTGCCAGCGAAGCAATTTTTCTGTAAAAAATCAAAGCATCATTATCTTCCACGAAAAGTGCTAAATGCGGTTCGTAATCCAGTACATTTTTTTTGATTTCTTCTTTTTCTAAATTTCGAACATAGGGCGGATTCGAAACAATAATATCAAAATTACATCTTAGTTCTTCGGTTTCTAAAATATCCAAAAGAACAAAAGTCACATCGACATTATTTTTTACAGCATTTCTTTTTGCTGTTTCTATTGCTTTTTTAGAAACATCGATTCCATAAACCTCAGCATTAGGCAGATTTTTTGCCAGCGAAATAGCAATACAGCCGCTTCCGGTTCCAATATCTAGAATTTTCGTTTTTTTTGATTTATCTGGATTAGAATTTTCATTAATAATCCATTCTACTAATTCCTCAGTTTCTGGCCTTGGAATCAAAACATTTTCATTTACTTCAAAATCCAAACCATAAAAGTTCGTTTTTCCTAATAAATATTGAATTGGAACTTCTTTTTTGAGCTGTTTTAAAAGCTCGTCCCATATAACAAAATCATTCTCTTCAAAAGTCAATTCATGATTTAATGCCAAATCAATCTGACGAAGTTTATGTTTTTCTTCCAGAATTAAATAAAAAAAACTCTCCGCTTCGTACGCATCGTAAAAAGGCGATAATTCTTTAATAAATTGAGTGCGGTATTGTTTAATTTTCATTTCAATTTTTTGAACATTATGTACCAGTTAAAAACTGATTTTTACAATTCAATAAGTCTCGTTAACACAAAATTGTTACAACTTCTAATTACAAAACTTTCAGCATCCATATTGGACAAGAGCAATGTCCTGTTGACCCTAATGGCGCATCCAGATATTCAAAACCAGATTTTTTATACAACTTTTGTGCTGCATGCATAAAAGGCATTGTTTCTATATAACATTTTTCGAAACCAAAATCCTTTGCTTGCTCTAAACACTTTTCCATCATTTTGGCTCCAATTCCTAAACCGCGGGTTTTGGGCAGAAAATACATTTTCTGCAATTCGCAGATTTTTGGATCCCCATTTTCCAAAGGCGCAATTCCAGCACAGCCTACAATTTCACCTTCACTTTCTACAACAAAATAGGAAGATTTTGCTTTACTATACTCTTCAAACATTAAATCCAAATAAGGATCTTCGTATGCAGTTCCGACTTTTGGAATCTCCATTTCGTCAAAAACTGATCTAATTAAACTCGCAACTGATTGATTATCTTCTTTTTCAATTGCGCGTATAAGCCAATTTACCATTTTTTTTAATCTAAAATATTATAAACGCAAAATAAAGGTAGTTATTTCTATAGTTTCTTAACTTAGTCATAAACTCAAAAATAACTACTTTTGCACCGTGAATATACATGAAAAATATATAAAACGCTGTATCGAACTGGCACAAAATGGGCTTGGAACTACTTATCCGAACCCAATGGTCGGAAGCGTAATTGTTTACGAAAATCAAATTATTGGCGAAGGCTGGCACAAAAAGGCCGGTGAACCACATGCAGAGGTAAATGCGGTTCGATCTGTGAAGGATAAATCACTGCTAAAAAAAGCTACAATTTATGTAAGTTTAGAGCCTTGCAGTCATTTTGGAAAGACGCCTCCTTGCTGCGACTTAATTATCGCAAATCAAATTCCGAATGTAGTTGTCGGAACGGTTGATCCTAATGAAAAAGTGGCCGGAAAAGGAATTCTAAAATTAATCGAAGCGGGAGCAAATGTTACTGTTGGAGTTTTAGAAGATGAATGCAACGAGTTGAACAAACGTTTTTTTACTTTTCATCAAAAAAAGAGACCCTATATTATTTTAAAATGGGCAGAGAGTCAAGACGGATTTTTAGCTCCTGAAAAAACAATCAGCCAGGATCGTAAACCTATTTGGATTACAAATACTTATTCTCGCCAACTGGTTCACAAATGGAGAACCGAAGAGCAGGCTATTTTAGTTGGGACACAAACAGTTGCTGCTGACAACCCTAAATTAAACGCCAGAGACTGGAGCGGTAATAATCCTGTGAGGGTTATTATAGATCGGGAAAATAAAATTGACGAGAACAGTTTTATTTTTGACGACACTGTAAAAACAATTATTTTTTCTAATGAAAATAGAAAAACATCAACAACAAATACGCAGTTTGAAGTAATTGATTTTAGTAAAAATATTATTCCTGAAATTTTAGATGTTTTATATAAAAATCAAATTCAATCGATAATAATTGAAGGCGGAAGACAAACTTTACAATCTTTTATAGATGAAAATATTTGGGATGAAGCTCGAATTTTTGTTGGAAAACAAAGTTTTGGCAATGGAACAAAAGCTCCAATTATTTCAAGAAAAAACAACAGTAAAACTACTATTTTAAGCGACGAATTAATACAGATTAGAAATTATGATTGATACTATAATTTTTGACTTTGGAGATATTTTCATCAATTTGGACAAACCTGCCACAATTTCTGGTTTGCAAAAATTAGGAATGACAGAATGGAATAATGACTTTGATCAATTAAATTTTTCTTTTGAAACTGGACATATTTCTCCAGAAGATTTTATTGGCGGTTTTCAAAAACAACTTCCGAATGCATCGAAAGAAGAAATCTTAAAAGCTTGGAATGCTGTATTGGCAGATTTTCCTTTATACCGTTTGGAGTTCCTAAAAGAATTATCCAAAAAATATCGTTTGTTTTTGTTGAGTAATACTGATTCTATTCATATCAACACATTTGAAACAAAAAACGGAACTGCCTTTTATGAAGATTTTTATGGCTGTTTTGAAAAAGTTTATTTCTCCTTTGATATGGGATTAAGAAAACCAGATCCAAAAATTTATCAATTCTTGCTTGAAAAACATAATCTATTACCAGAAAACACTTTATTTGTTGACGATAAAAAAGAAAACACCGACAGCGCAGCAGCTCTAGGCATTAAAGTCTGGAATCTTCAAGTTGGGAAAGAAGATGTTATTGACCTTTATAATAAAAATATAATTTAGAATACTGCTTTTGGAAATTAACGATACTTATCAAACTATTGCATCTCCATCTGAAGAAATGCTGTTTAAAGAAAAAGGCAGTAAATTCTTTGGCTATGCATTTCCGATAGATCATGAAGACGAAGTAAAACCAATTATTGAAGACCTTAAAAAACAACATCCGCATGCTGTACATTATTGTTATGCTTATCAACTGGGTGTTGGAAACAAAATTTCATATCGTGCTAATGATGACGGCGAGCCAAGCAATACTGCAGGCGCACCTATTTACGGGCAGATACAATCTTTTGGAGTAACGAACGTTCTTGTTGTGGTTGTTCGAATTTTTGGAGGCGTAAAATTAGGAGTCGGCGGTTTAATTGCTGCTTATCGGACAACAGCTCAAATGACTTTAGAAACTTGCGAGATTATTGAAAAAACAATTGACGAATCATTTTTAATTTCATTTGATTATAAAAACATGAATAAAGTAATGCGTGTGATCAAAGAGAAAAAGTTAGAAATAACTTCTCAAGAAATGGAAATGGATGATATTTCTGGATTACCGATTGGCAAAATTACGATCAAAACGCGAAAAAAAAATGCCGAAACAGTGTTCAGCATTTTTGATTTAATGTTTGAAATTGATATTAAAATTGTATAAATTAGTAGAAAATCTTTAAGCGATTTAACAATTATTCAAGCGATTTAAATATTTCTAAAATATAATCTGGAGGAGCTGTCGGACGACCTGTTTTTAACGAAATAAATACTAAAATAAACGTCGCAGTTGTTAATAACTCATTTGACTCATTATAGATCTCGCAGTCAAATTCAATCTTGACAGAAGAGTGACTTTTGAAAGTTGTATGAATTGTTAAAAGCTCATCGTATCTCGCCGATTTTTTGTAACTTATGTTCATGTTTACAATTGGCAGACCAATACCGCTTTCTTCTATGCTTTTATACGAAACCCCTTTATTTCTAAGCCATTCCACGCGTCCGATTTCAAAATAAGGAATATAATTTCCGTGATAAACGACTCCCATCTGGTCGGTTTCTGAGTAACGAACTCTTACTTGAGTCTGGTGATTTTTCATTATTTAGAGATTAAAAAAATTCAAATTTAAAAAGCCTACTTACAACTTTTTTTTATAAAATTAGATGTCAAAATATTTTTTTTTACAGAAATTTGTTCACATATTTGTTATCCCGAAATACGGAATAAAATTGCTCCTCATTTATTAGGAGAATCTTTATAACAATAATAAAAATTTATCTGAATCTATGACTAAAACTGCTCAATCGGTATGGGAAAACTGTTTGTCCTTTATAAAGGATAATATTCAAGATCAAGCATACAAAACTTGGTTTGAACCAATCAAATCAGTTGAGCTAACCGATAACGCATTATACATTCAAGTTCCAAGTAAATTTTTCTACGAGTGGCTCGAAGAGCACTATGTAAAATTATTGAAAGTTGCGCTTACCAAAGAACTGGGAAAAAACGCAAAGTTACTCTATAAAATTAAAATGGAGAACACTTATGGTAACAAACAGCCGTTTACCGAGCAGCTGCCAAGTTCCAACAGAGTGCCGATGAAACCGCAAGAGGTTGATGCTCCGTTTAAAAACTTAAATCCTGAACTAAAAAATCCATTTGTAATTCCTGGAATTAGAAATTTAAAAATTGAGTCTCAGTTAAATCCGAACTACAGTTTTGATAATTTCTTAGAAGGAGATTCTAACCGTTTGGCTCGTTCTGCAGGTATGGCTGTTGCCAACAAACCTGGAGGAACTTCATTTAATCCGTTATTGATATTTGGAGGAGTTGGTTTAGGAAAAACACACTTAGCACATGCTATAGGTGTAGAAGTAAAAGATAAATATCCTGAAAAAACAGTTTTATATATTTCTGCTGAGATTTTTACACAGCAGTATATTGATTCGGTAAAAAAGAATAATCGTAATGATTTCATTCACTTTTACCAATTAATAGATGTTTTAATTATTGATGATGTTCAGTTCCTATCTGGAAAATCAGGTACGCAAGACGTGTTTTTCCATATTTTCAACTATTTACATCAAAATGGAAAACAAGTAATTTTAACTTCAGATAAAGCTCCTGTTGATATGCAGGATATTGAACAAAGATTATTGTCTCGTTTCAAATGGGGATTGTCTGCAGAATTGCATCAGCCTGATTACGAAACCCGTATCTCGATCCTAAAAAACATCTTATATCGTGATGGTGTTGAAATGCCAGAAGATATTTTAGAATATGTGGCTCGAAACATTAAAACAAATGTTAGAGAATTAGAAGGTGCCATTATTTCCTTAATCGCTCAATCTTCTTTCAACAAAAAAGAAGTTACAATCGAATTAGCGAAAAGCGTTGTAGAGAAATTTGTTAAAAACGTAAA
Source organism: Flavobacterium sp. Root935 (assembly GCF_001429295.1). Lineage (GTDB taxonomy): Bacteria > Bacteroidota > Bacteroidia > Flavobacteriales > Flavobacteriaceae > Flavobacterium. Next base: position 1,307,129 of record NZ_LMJL01000008.1, read on the forward strand.
AAGAGAAATCTCAATCGATTATATCCAAAAAATCGTTTCAGATTATTTCCAGTTAGATATTGAAACACTTCAATCGAAAACCCGAAAGAGGCATGTTGTGCAAGCAAGACAATTAGCAATGTTTTTTGCTAAAAAATTCACCAAAGCTTCTTTAGCCAATATCGGTTCACAAATTGGAGATCGTGATCACGCAACTGTTCTTCACGCTTGTAAAACAGTCGACAACTTAGTTTCTACAGACAAACAATTTAAAAAGTTTGTTGAAGACATCAATAAAAAACTAACGCTTTAAGACGCATCATGCCTGTAAAAATCCTAATGGTTTGTTTAGGGAACATCTGTAGATCTCCCTTAGCAGAAGGAATTTTAGCTTCTAAATTACCTAAAGATAAATTCTTTGTTGATTCAGCCGGAACAGGTTCTTGGCACGTAGGCCACTGTCCTGACAAACGCTCGATCGAGGTTGCCAAAAAAAACGGTATCAATATCAGCGGACAAAAAGGCCGACAGTTTAAAACCAGTGATTTTGATGAATTTGATTACATCTTTGTAATGGACAATTCAAATTTTAATGATGTAAATCATCTTGCTAAAAATCCTGAACACAAAAACAAAGTTCATTTGATTCTAAATGAATTATTTCCCGACGAAAATGTAGACGTTCCAGATCCATACTTCGGTGCTACAAACGGATTTGAAAATGTTTATCAAATGCTGGACGAAGTAACAGACTTGATCGCCGAAAAACTAATCAAAAAACACGCTTAATTTAATTCAATTGTTTCAAAAATGAGATAATTGAATTTTTTAATTTTAAACATATACACATGAAACTTCTAGGAAAACTATATCTAATTCCAACTACAATGGGCGAAAACGATCCGATGGATGTTTTACCTCAAACAGTTAAAAGAAGTATCGAACTTATAGACCACTATATTGTTGAAAACGATAAAACCGCTAGAAAATCGATTAAAGCAGTTTATCCTGAAAAAAAGCAATCCGAGTTGGTGCTTTTTACTCTTAACAAACGTACTGAACCAAACGAACATTTAGACTTTATCAAACCTTTGTTAGAAGGAAAAAATATGGGTTTAATGAGTGAAGCAGGATGCCCTGGTATCGCTGATCCAGGTGCGGTAATTGTAAAATTAGCACACGAAAAAGGAATTCAGGTTGTGCCTTTGGTTGGACCATCTTCTATCCTACTTGCTATGATGGCTTCTGGAATGAATGGCCAGAGTTTTACTTTCAACGGATATTTGCCAATTGACAAAGACGAGAAAAAATCGGCATTGAGACATTTTGAGAAATTATCTTTTGATAAAAACCAATCACAGATTTTTATTGAGACTCCTTATAGAAACAACAAATTGGTTGAAGATATTTTGCAGATTGTAAGTCCGTCAACACATTTATGTATCGCCACAGATATTACACTGCCGACAGAATTCATTAAAACAATGAAAATTGCCGACTGGAAAAAACTGAAAGTTGATTTACATAATAGACCAACGATTTTTATTATCCATAAAATGTAGACTAACTCAAACCATCATCCATGAAAAAACTTTTATTTCTGATTTTAATTTGTGCTGCCCAAAGTTCATTCTCTCAAGCAACTAAAACTGTTAGTGTTCTTTCTGACGATGAAAATCATGTTTACAATACCGCAGGAATAGATATTAAACCAGAGTTTCCGGGAGGATTAAATGAATTTTATAAATACATCTCTCAGAATTATAAAATTCCACAAGAAAAGCCCATTACCGTAAAAGGAAGAATTGTAGCCACTTTTGTTGTTGAAAAAGATGGCTCGTTAAATGAAATAAAAATTGTAAAAGATCTCGGTTTTAACACAGGAAATGAAGCAATTAGGGTTTTAAAGCTATCTCCTAAATGGAATTCAGGAAAATTAGAAGGACAAGACGTTAGGGTTTTATTTGCTCTCCCTATAACAATCAATTAAATTCTCAATTGGTCTTCCTTTTTATTAAATAAGTTTTTCTCCTAATCAAACTTCAAGCATGAGTAAACTCCCAAACGTAACCACAAGCATTTTCACGGTAATGTCAAAAATGGCAGCCGAATACAATGCGATAAATCTTTCGCAGGGATTTCCAAATTTTCCTGTAGATGAAAGATTAACAGATATAGTTGCAAGATTAGCGAATGAAAACGTTCACCAATATACTCCAATGGCAGGTTATCCTCCGTTGATGAATAAAATTGCCAAACTAATTCAAGATTCTTATAACAGAACAATTAATCCTGATTTAGAACTTTTAGTTACAGCTGGCGCTACACAGGGAATTTTTACTTCAATTTTAGCTTTAGTAAAAGAAAATGATGAAGTCATAATTCTTGATCCAAGCTACGATTCATACGAATCTCCTGTTCTACTCTGCAAAGCTAAGCCCGTTCGTGTGGCTTTAAACGACGATTATACACCAAATTGGGAAACAATCGAAAAGGCGTGTTCAGCAAAAAGCCGAATGATTATCATCAATAATCCGCATAATCCGACTGGAAAAATATTAACTGAAGCTGATTTTCTTGAGTTAGAAAAAATCCTTTCCAAATATCCAGACCTTTTAGTTTTATCCGACGAAGTTTACGAATATATTACTTTTGAAGAAAAACATATTTCAGCACACACCAAAAACTTTCTTTTAGATCGCTGCATAATGGTTTCTTCTTTCGGGAAATCATTTCATATTACAGGCTGGAAAATTGGCTACACAATTGCGCCAGAACATTTAATGAAAGAAATCAAGAAAGTGCATCAGTTTTTGGTTTTCAGCGTTAATAGTATTTCTCAATTTGCCATCAACGAATATTTAGACGTTGTCGATGTCAATCTTCTTGGAAAATTCTATGAAGAAAAAAGAGATTACTTTCAAAAATTACTTCAAAACAGCCGATTTGAATTAAAGCCCTGCGAAGGAACTTATTTTCAAGTCGCTTCATATGCAAATATTTCAAACGAAGATGATGTGACTTTCTGCAAAAACCTAATCATTAATTACGGTGTTGCAGCAATTCCGATTTCGACTTTCTACTCTGATCATAAAGATCAAAAATTAATTCGGTTTTGTTTCGCCAAAGACGACTTTACACTTGAATCTGCTGCGAAAAAATTATGCGGAATATAAAATTTTTCAAAATTTTATAACATTATTATGCGTGCATCCTATTTTATTTAACTAATATTGCAAAAAAAGAAAAGTATGAGCTATACAGACAAAATGTTACGTGATGATGCTTTACAAGGCAAAGTCATTGTCGTTACAGGCGGCGGAAGTGGTTTAGGTAAAGCTATGACCAAATATTTTCTCGAATTAGGAGCTCAAGTAGCGATAACTTCTAGAGATCTGGAAAAGTTAAAAACTACAGCTGCCGAACTGGAAAGCGAAACTGGCGGCAAATGTCTTCCTTTGCAATGCGATGTTCGTCATTACGAAGAAGTAGAAAACATGCTTCAAGAAGTTTTAAAAGCTTTTGGCAAAGTGGATGTTCTTTTAAATAATGCAGCAGGAAATTTTATTTCACCAACAGAAAGATTGTCTGCTAATGCATTTGATACAGTTATAGATATTGTGTTGAAAGGTTCTAAAAACTGTACACTTGCGTTTGGAAAACACTGGATCGACACGAAACAAACTTCGGCAACGATTTTAAATATAGTAACTACTTATGCTTGGACAGGATCTGCTTATGTTGTTCCTAGCGCTACAGCAAAAGCAGGGGTTTTGGCAATGACAAGAAGTCTTGCTGTAGAATGGGCAAAATACGGAATTCGTTCTAATGCAATTGCTCCAGGACCTTTCCCAACAAAAGGAGCTTGGGACAGATTACTGCCTGGAGATTTATCTGAAAAATTTGATATGGCTAAAAAAGTGCCATTGAAAAGAGTTGGTGATCATCAGGAATTAGCCAATTTAGCAGCTTATTTAGTATCTGATTTTTCAGCCTATATCAATGGAGATGTAATTACGATTGATGGAGGCGAGTGGTTGAAAGGCGCAGGCCAATTCAACTTATTAGAAGCAATTCCAGAAGAACTTTGGGATCAGCTTGAAATGATGATTAAAGCAAAAAAGAATAAATAATTACAAGTGCTTACTAAATTCAGAATATTTTTTTAAAACTATACTGATTGCACGAAATCCCGAAGGTTTACTTTCGGGATTTTTTTTAAAATAAAAACAAACATTTTAACCATATAAGTGATATAAGTTCAGTTAAGTACTGTTTTGCTTAAAAAATTTTCCGCTTAAATTTACTTATATTACTTATATGGTTTAAAACAGATAATATGTTTAGCGATTCAGTTAAATTATTATTTTTGCCAAACAAATATCAAACAAAAATTTTATGCTCATTATTGGAATTGCAGGAGGAACAGGAAGTGGAAAAACCACAGTAGTACACCAAATTATGAATGAATTGCCACACACAGAAGTTGGGGTGATTTCTCAAGATTCGTACTATAAAGAAACAACCAATTTGTCTTTTGACGAAAGAGCATTAATTAATTTTGATCATCCGCGTGCTATCGATTTTGAATTGTTAGAAAAACATTTAAAAGCTTTAAAAGCTGGAGAAACAATCGATCAGCCTGTTTATTCTTTTGTACAGCACAATAGAACAGATGACACGGTTTCAACTCATCCTCGAAAAGTAATGATCGTAGAAGGAATTCTAATTTTAACAAATCCAGAATTACGTGAAATGTTCGATATTAAAATCTTCGTTCACGCAGATTCTGATGAAAGATTAATTCGTCGTCTAAAAAGAGATATTTCAGAACGCGGACGTGATATTGACGAAGTTTTAAACCGTTACCAAACGACTTTAAAACCTATGCATGAGCAATTTATCGAGCCGTCTAAAGCTTTCGCAGACATTATTATCCCAAATGACAAATACAATACTGTAGCAATTGATGTAGTTCGCGCAGTAATTAATCAGCGAATTTCATAATTTTTATCGTAAATTTAAACCATAATAATAAGGAGCTGTTTCCCGCTATTCGTTACAATCTTTTGTGTCTCGTTAAAGAAACGAGACACAAAAGGATTTTCACTTCTATCGGGGCTAAAAAAACACCAATCATATTCAAAACAATATTCGTTTAAAAATGAAATTAAAAAATCCATATAAAGACAAAAAATGGTTCAAATACCTTGGAAACAAATACGTTTGGGTGTTGCTGTTTTTTATTGTTTGGATGTTATTTTTAGACAACTACTCTTATTTTGATCATCGCTTTTTAGATCAGCAAATAAATGAGCTTCAGGATAATAAAAAATATTATCAGGAAGAAATCAAAAAAGATCAGGAACAGATCAAGCAATTAAAAAATCCAGAACAAATTGAGAAATACGCCCGCGAAAAGTATTTCATGAAAAAAGACAGCGAAGATATCTACATCATACAATTTGAAGGAGACACTATTCCAGAAAAAGAATAATCAAAAAAAATAAAATGGCCACTAACCTATTCGACGATTTTAATCCGATTTCATCCAAACAATGGAAACAAAAAATTCAGTTTGAATTAGATGGAGCCGATTATAATCAAACTGTTATTTGGAATTCTCCAGAAGATATTCAGGTAAAACCTTTTTATCACAGCGATGAATTCACCAAAGCAGCAAATGTAAATACACAAGCCTCTGATTTTAAAATCTGCCAGAATATCTTTGTTTATGATGTCGATAAATCTATCGAACGAGCTTTGAACACTTTAGAAAGAGGTGCCGAAAGTCTTCGTTTTACTATAGAAAATGACAAAATTGATGTTCAAAAATTACTAGAGAATCTTCCTTTAGAAAACAAAATCGTTTACTTTAATTTCAATTTTATCTCAATCGATTTCGTTAAAAAATTAGATACAATTTCAATCCAAAAAAAGGCTTATTTTTATTGCAATTTTGATCCTATTGGACAATTAGCACGCGACGGAAATTGGTTTACAACTTCAGAGAAAAATAATTTTGAAACTTTAGATTTACTATTTAAAAATACAACCAACTTAAATCTCTTAAGCGTAGATCTAGGTTTATATCAAAATTCGGGTGCAAATATTACCCAGCAGATTGCATACAGTCTAGCGCATGCTAACGAATACCTGAATCGTTTTTCTGAATTAACGAAACCAATTGTTTTTCAAATCTCTGTTGGAACCAATTATTTCTTCGAAATTGCAAAACTTCGCGCACTTAGAATGCTTTTCGATTTAATAGCAAAAGAATACAATTCTAAAATAAAATGCCATTTTTTGGTAACGCCGACAAAACGAAATAAAACGATTTACGATTATAATGTTAACATGCTTCGTACAACAACAGAATGCATGTCGGCAATTTTAGGAGGTGCAGATGCAATTGCTAATTTGCCATACGATGCCTTGTATCATAAAGACAATGAATTTGGAGACCGCATCGCCAGAAACCAGCTTTTGATTTTAAAACACGAAAGCTATTTTGACAAAGTAAATAATCCAGCTGATGGAAGTTATTATATCGAAAGTTTAACAATGCAGATCGCCGAAAAAGCTTTAGCCTTGTTTAAAGATATTGAAGCTAATGGAGGTTTCTTGAAGCTTTTAAATGATGGAACAATCAAAAAGAAAATTCAGGAAAGTGCCAATAAAGAACAGGAATTATTTGATTCTAAAAAGGAAATTCTTTTAGGAACAAATAAATATCCGAACAAAGAAGACAGAATGAAGCATGATTTAGAACTGTTTCCTTTTGTCAAAATCAAACCCAGAAAAACATTAATTACGCCCATAATCGAAAAAAGACTTTCAGAAAAAATGGAACAGGAACGATTAGAACAAGAATAAGATGGGAATTTATTTTGTTATCTTTTGGATATTATCATTAATTATGATAGTTACTTGTTTAATCTATTTGACAATCGGAATCACATATAAAAACTATAAAAAGATTTTCATAGCAATTACAACCATGTTATTAGCTATACTTTTTTATTATTTACCATATTACATGATAATGAATAATATGATTAATGCTCTTAAAAATCTTCAGTAGTCATTCAATATAAAATGAGAAAAGACCTTAAACATATAAAGCTGGAAGTTAAAAGTGAAGAGTTAAGCGAACCAACGCAAAACCCAGAAGACTTAGAACAATACTTCACAACTGCAGAGGGAATTGAGATTAAAAAAACTTATTCTGAAAAGGATATAGAAGATTTAGAATTTCTTGATTTCGGAGCTGGTTTTGCACCTAATTTACGCGGTCCATATGCAACAATGTATGTACGACGCCCGTGGACGATACGTCAATATGCTGGATTTTCTACTGCGGAAGAAAGCAACGCTTTTTACAGAAAGAATTTAGCTGCGGGTCAAAAAGGACTTTCAATAGCTTTTGATTTACCTACACACCGCGGGTACGATTCTGACCATGAAAGAGTTGTGGGTGACGTTGGAAAAGCCGGCGTTGCAATAGATTCTGTCGAAGATATGAAAGTGCTTTTTGACCAGATTCCACTTGATGAAATGTCGGTATCAATGACGATGAATGGAGCTGTTTTACCTATTATGGCCTTTTATATTGTCGCTGCCGAAGAACAAGGTGTTACCCCAGAAAAATTAGCAGGTACTATCCAAAATGATATTTTGAAAGAGTTTATGGTACGAAACACCTACATCTATCCTCCTGCTCCTTCGATGAAAATAATTGCTGATATTTTTGAATTTACTAGCAAAAAAATGCCAAAATTCAATTCTATCTCGATTTCTGGTTATCACATGCAGGAAGCTGGAGCCACTGCCGATATTGAATTGGCTTATACTTTAGCAGATGGTTTAGAATACATTCGAACAGGATTATCAACAGGAATGACAATTGATGAATTTGCTCCGAGGCTATCTTTCTTTTGGGCAATCGGGATGAATCATTTTATGGAAATTGCCAAAATGAGGGCTGGACGTATGATCTGGGCAAAATTACTACAGCAGTTTAATCCGAAAAGTGATAAATCTTTGGCTTTGCGAACACACTGTCAAACTAGCGGCTGGAGTTTAACAGAACAAGATCCGTTTAATAATGTTGCTAGAACTTGTATTGAAGCTGCTGCAGCAGTTTTTGGAGGCACACAATCGCTTCATACGAATGCTTTAGATGAGGCAATTGCGCTTCCAACAGATTTCTCCGCAAGAATTGCTCGTAACACTCAAATTTTTCTTCAGGAGGAAACTAAGATTACTAAAACAGTTGATCCGTGGGCTGGAAGTTATTATGTGGAAAGTTTAACTAATGACATCACAGAAAAAACTTGGAAATTAATTGAAGAAGTTGAGGAATTAGGCGGCATGACTAAGGCAATTGAAGCTGGAATCCCAAAACTTAGAATCGAAGAAGCTGCCGCGAGAAAACAAGCGCGTATCGACAGCGGACAGGATATTATTGTCGGCGTTAACAAATATCGATTGGAAAAAGAAGATCCATTAGATATTTTGGATGTTGATAATCAATTGGTTCGCAAACAGCAGATCGAACGTTTAGAAGAAATAAAAAGAACAAGGAATACAGAAAAAGTAAATAATTCACTAGAAAAACTAATCCTTTGTGCACAAACAGGACAAGGAAACTTATTAGAAAATGCAATTGAAGCCGCCAGAAACAGAGCAACACTAGGCGAAATTAGTAATGCATTGGAAACTGTTTTTGGTCGTTTTAAAGCACAAATCAAATCTTTTAGCGGTGTGTATAGTGCAGCAATAAAAAATGACGAAAATTTTGAGCGGGCAAAACAACTAGCTGATGTTTTTGCTAAACAAGAAGGTAGACGCCCAAGAATTATGATTGCTAAAATGGGGCAAGACGGTCATGACAGAGGTGCAAAAGTAGTGGCCACTGGTTATGCCGATGTTGGTTTTGACGTTGATATTGGTCCGTTATTTCAAACTCCAGCTGAAGCAGCGAAACAAGCTGTAGAAAATGATGTGCATATTTTAGGAGTTTCTTCACTTGCAGCCGGTCATAAAACATTGGTCCCGCAGGTTATAGAAGAATTAAAAAAACATGGCCGTGATGATATTATGGTAATTGTAGGCGGTGTTATTCCGTCTCAGGACTATCAATTTTTGTTTGATGCCGGAGCTGCTGCCGTGTTTGGTCCAGGAACTAAAATCAGTGAAGCTGCTATTAAAATCTTGGAGGCCTTGATTGAGTAAGTTTTTTAGTCTCAGTCTCGGTTTTCAGTTATTAGGGGATGTTGATGAAAAAATTCTTAAGGTTTTATAGTATTACTTAAGGCTGATTGAAGAGATAAAAATAGAAAAAGAGGTTGTTTCAAAATTATGAAACAACCTCTTTTAATTTAGTCGTTTACTGTTGCGTTACTATCTGCTTCTATAAAAGAAAGATCGTAACCTGCAAAATCTCTCATATAACTTTTCAAAGAAGTTCCAAAAGCATCTCTAAAATGTCTGCTTCCTTTGTTTTTGAAAAAATTCTTTACGGAACCTGCACCGCCTAAATGCGCTGCAGCTAAAATTCCAGATTCGGTAATTTCAATACCGCTGATGATTTTGCCTTCATACTTTTCGATTTCATTGCGTAAAATCCATTTGTTTTTGGCCAATAAAGCCATGAAAGCTTTTTCTTGTAGGGCAGGATCTTTTAAAAAGGCTTTATTATCATTAATTCCGATTGCTCTTAAAGCTTTAGAACCAAATTGATATTTACCCATGTAGCCAAGAGAATTTACTAATCTGTATTTCCCTTGAGATTCTTTAAAAGCAACTGCTTCTTTAAAACCTATTAGATGATTTCCTGTATATGGGACGTTGGTGTTTGGATAATCATCCTTTTCTTTAGATGGAAAAATATATTCTGATCCATCTGTTTTTTCAATTGAAAACCAAGGTTTGGTTTCGTGGTTAGAGGGAATAAATCCCAAACTTAAAAATGTAATAATAACGACTAAACTCGCATAAAAATACCATTTCTTTATCATAAATTGTTTTTCTTCAAGACGCTGTCACCCTCTTGAAATTTCTACGGTGCAAAGATAAGGCATTTTAAAAATATGCTATAAATCAACGTTTTAACATTTTTATCAAAAAACTCAAAATTGCTTTCGTCCCAGTTATAATAATGGATTCCAAAAGTTTTATCGAGTGATTTTTTACCTTCAAAAATTGAATTTTAGGCTCAAAAAAAATCAAATTTTATATTAATTTTAAGTAAAAAAGGCTAAAAAGAAAGAAATAGATTACAATTATTTACTCGTTTTGATCCAAATTTTGAAAACTACTTTTTGAATTTTATAAAATTTCCCATTAAAAAATGTTTATTTTTTTATGAAGCTGAACAAAAAAATACTCAAAATAATAATTTGATATTTTTAAGATCGAAATCACTTTTCAACTAAAAATTAGAAACAAAAAAACCGAAGTAAAATTACTTCGGTTTGGAATAATTTAAAAAAGTAAATTATCTTGTTACGCCCTGACTAGCGATCCAGTCAGAATATTTCTTTGCGTTTACATTATGTTCTGCCAATGTTGCCGCAAATTCATGATATCCGAAACGTTCTACACTTGCACAGAAATAAATATAGTCGTTTTTCTCTGGATTTAAAACTGCTTCTAACGCTGTAATATCAGGCATAGCGATTGGTCCTGGAGGAAGTCCTTTATTCACATATGTATTATATGGTGATCTCATAATCAAATCGTTATAAAAAACTCTTTTAATAACTTGATCAAAATTATTGTCTCTTAATTTCAATGCATAAATAACAGTTGGATCTGCCTGTAATGGCATTTCTAAACGAAGACGATTTAAATAAACACCAGCAATACGCGGTCTTTCATCTTTTTTAACTGACTCTTTATGAACAATAGATGCCAAAATCGTAGCTTGAACAGGAGTTAATCCTTGCGCTTTTGCTTTAGCAATTCTATCACCTGTCCAGAAATTATTATACTCCTTAATCATTTTATCACGAAACTTCTCTGCCGAAGTATTCCAATAGATTTCATATGTGTTTGGAATAAACATAGCAAAAACATTATCTTCATTAAAACCATTTGCTGCTAAGAAAGTAGAATCTTTTATAGCTTTCATTAATGATAAACTATCTGCTTCTATTTCTGAACCAATTCTTCCGGCAAAATTCTCTAGACGTTCTTGATTATTAAAAACCAATTTCACTGGAATATTAGAACGCATTGCTCGTACTAGATCAATATTGTTCATGTCTTTCTTTAAAAGAAAACGTCCAGATTTTACATTTTCCGGATAATCTCTCTTTTCGGCAACCATTTCAAAATTGTCGAAATTTTTGATGTAAGGCGATAATATCTTTTTTACATCGGCATAAGTTGCATCTGTAGGCACATACACGTACAATTCTTTTTCTTCAAACTTAGTATTAGAACTAAAAATTTTACTGATTAAAATAAAACCATAAATCATTAAGACTGAAATTACGGCTACGGCACTTATTGTGATAATTTTTTTTAGAGTCAAAGCTTAAAATTTAAATTTGTTTATTAATTAATTGAAAAATTGCTTCATCTTGGTAGTGGTTATGATACAAGATCCAATCTTTCTTTATTCCGATTTTCTTAAAACCAAATTTAGTAAAAAGTGCAAGACTAGCTACATTTTGTACACCAATATTTGCATACAATTGATGGAGGTTTAAATTATAAAAAGAATATTTTATTAAAAGTTCTAGAGCCTCAGAACCAATATTTTTTCCTTGATTTTCTTCTTTCTGAATAACAATCCCAATTCCTGCCCTATTATTTCTAGGATCAAAATCAAATAAATCAATTAATCCAACAGCAGGAAAATCTTCATCCTGACAGATTGCCAAACGAAGTTGTTTTGCTTCATAAATATCTTGATGGGCATTTTCTAAATATTGTTTAATCAAAAAACGGCTGTAAGGAGTTTGCGTATTGCTAACTTCCCAGATATTCTCATCATTTTCTATCGAATAAATGAACTCTAAATCTTGAGGCTCAAGTGCACGCAGATAAATAGAATCTCCTTTTAATGTTATCATTTACAATTTTAGATTTTAAATTTTAGATTGCAGATTTTAGAATGTCAATTGGAATTTGGAACTTAAAATGTTGGAATTTAACATTAGATCTCAATTGTTCCTTTAAAAACAAATTTTGCAGGTCCAGTTAAGAAAACATTTGTGTAACCATCATTTTCTTTATCAAAAGAAACCACAAGTTTTCCACCTTCAACATTTAAATTAATTGAGGTTTTATCTGTTTCGCCAATTGCATTCATCGCTATTGCAACTGCAGTTGCTCCCGTTCCACATGCCAATGTTTCGTCTTCAACACCTCTTTCATACGTTCTCAAAGAAAAAGTATCATTATCAACTTTTTTTACAAAATTGATGTTGCTGCCTTTTTCTCCATATAATTCTCCATAACGAATTGCTGCGCCATTTTCTTTTACATTATAGTGTTCCAAATCATCTACAATTTGAACATGATGTGGCGATCCAGTATTTAAGAACGTATAAGAATCTTTTTTCTGTATTTCGTTGACGTCAATCATCTGCAAGGAAACAATAGAATCATCATTAACAGAAGCATGGTGTAATCCGTCAGTGGCAATAAAAGTTGTTTTGTCATCAATTACTCCCAACTGATTGGCAAAAGCAACGAGACAACGCCCACCATTGCCGCACATGGAGCTTTGATTTCCATCGGAGTTATAATAAACCATTCTAAAATCGGTTTCAGAGTCATTTTCAAGCAGAATCAATCCATCAGCTCCAATCCCGAAACGTCTGTCGCACAAGCGTTCAATAAGTTTAACATCTTCTTTTGGAAAGAAATTTGAACGATTATCAATCATTACAAAATCGTTCCCGGTTCCTTGATATTTATAAAATTCTATTTGCATTTTTTAGTCATTAGAAATACAAAAGTACAAACTATTAATTAATGAAATGTTAATCATTGTTAAAGAGAGTTAAACCGTTTTTACAAATAATTTTTTGAAGTAATTTTACGTTAAATAACATGAACATAAATTCTAATAACTTTAATTACAAATTCTAATATGAAAAGATTTTCAGCCTTATTTTTAGTGTCATTATTAAGTGGTGCTATTACTCTTGGTGCTTACAAGTTATTATTTGAAAGCAACAATTCTTTTTTTGGAAAAGGAAATTCTGTTGTTACTCTTGCCCCCAATTCATTTGGAAAAAATGTTGGTTTAGCAGCTGAAACAGTAGATTTTACCGAAGCCGCAGACAAAACTATCCATACCGTTGTTCACGTAAAAAATGTTTCTAGAAGAACCGTTAGTAATCCGATGCTTGAATTTTTCTATGGTTACGGAGGACAGCAGCAACAAGAACAAGTTGGTACTGGTTCTGGTGTAATTATTTCCGAAGATGGATACATTGTAACCAACAATCACGTTATTAAAGATGCTACGGAAATCGAAATTACTTTAAACAATAAAAAATCATATAAAGCGAAGTTAATCGGTACAGATTCAAAAATGGATATAGCACTTTTGAAAATCAATGCCGATGAAAAACTTCCTTACACCGCTTTCGCAAATTCAGACAGCGTAAAAGTTGGAGAATGGGTATTGGCAGTTGGAAATCCGTATAACTTAACTTCTACAGTAACTGCTGGTATTGTTTCGGCGAAAGCCAGAAATTTAGATCAAAGCGGCATTCAATCATTTATCCAGACAGACGCAGCAGTTAACCCAGGAAATAGCGGTGGAGCGTTAGTTAATGCGAGAGGCGAACTAATTGGAATTAATACCATGATTTCCTCAATGACTGGTTCTTATGTAGGATATTCTTTTGCTGTACCTTCTAATATCGCTCGAAAAATAATCGAGGATATTATGGAATATGGAAATGTGCAAAGAGGAATTTTAGGAGTTGAAGGTGGTGAACTAAATAGTACCGCATCTAAAGAATTAGGTATTACAGAAACTCAAGGATTCTACATTAATAGAGTAACCAAAAATTCTGGCGCAGAAAAAGCAGGCTTAGGCAAAGGTGATATTATTGTAAAGCTAGATGATCAAAATATTTCTACATATGCAGATTTATCAGGTTACATTAATACCAAACGCCCAAATGATGTAGTAAAAGTAACGTATATTAAAGATGGAAAAACTAAAACTGTTCCAGTAACTTTAAGTAAAAATGAATTTTACAGCGCCGAGTTTAAAGGAATTGAATTAGAAAATATCGATGCTGCAGACAAGAAAAAATTCAGAATTGATTATGGTGTTAAGATTAAAAATATTACAAATGAGAATTTAATGCAGTATCAAAATGAACTACAAGGTAATATCATTTTAAGTATTGATAATGTTAAAGCAACAAATGTTGAAACAGTTTCGAAACTCTTAAGTAAAAAAGACGAAGGCCAAAGTGTTCGAATTGAAATGATCAACAGAAACGGAGAAATTTTTAGAATTATAATTTAAGTCACAGTACTCAGTCCCAGTTTACAGTTTTTACAACTGAACACTGTGACTGAGACTGAAAACTAAAAAAGCCATCTTAGGAAATTTAAGATGGCTTTTTTATTTTTTAAAATAAATGCTAAAATAGTTTACGAAATCGATTGAAATAGATACTTTTGCGCCAAATTATAAAATAAGTGAGCGTTTTATTATTTCAATTTAATCTATTATGAACAACAAATCTTTGTACCAAAAAGAGGTATCATTACAGGTCGACCGAAGAAGAGCTGGAGTCGAATTAATTAAAATCATAAGTGATTTATGGTATGACAAATCGGTAGAAATGGTTTTATTTAAAAACCAACTGCTAGACAAAAATGTCAGCGATATTATTAACCTTCATCAATATGCGGGTGAATTTGTTGGAAAACCAATCACCATATTTGATTCTGTAGAAATTGCAAAAGTCGTTTTATCTTTAGAACTGCCACCGGCAAAAATAGATCTTGGAAAACTAACCTACGAATATCGCTTAGAGGACGAAAAATATCCAGATGCAAGGTATTTTGTGATGGATAAATTGAAGAAAGCCAAATCATCAAAAGAAATTCAACCGAAAGATGTGGTTTTATATGGCTTCGGAAGAATCGGACGCTTATTAGCAAGAGAATTGATGTCTAAAACCGGGAAAGGAAATCAGCTGCGTCTGCGAGCAATTGTAACTCGTGATAAAAATGATGCGACAAGTTTAGAGAAACGTGCTTCTTTACTCCGTTATGATTCTATCCATGGTGATTTTCACGGATCTGTTATTGCCGATCCAAAAAATAACTCTCTAATTATCAACGGAACTACAGTTCATATCATAACCGCAAATTCTCCTGAAGAAATTGATTATATGCAATACGAAATTAATGATGCTTTACTAATTGACAATACTGGAGCTTTTACAACGGAAGAAGCTTTAAAAAGACATTTAAAATCAAATGGAGTTGAAAAAGTTTTATTAACGGCACCAGGAAAAGGAGTTCCAAATATTGTTTACGGAGTAAATCAAAATGAATACAATCCTGATGAAGTGGATATTTTTTCTGCAGCATCTTGTACAACTAACGCCATTACTCCAGTTTTGAAAGTCATTGAAGATACTTTGGGAGTTACTAAAGGCCATTTAGAAACCATTCATGCTTATACAAATGATCAGAATCTAGTTGATAATATGCACAAAAAATACCGTCGCGGAAGAGCTGCTGCGTTAAATATGGTAATTACTGAAACTGGTGCTGGAAGTGCCGTTGCAAAAGCTTTGCCATCTTTAGAAGGAAAATTAACTTCAAATGCGATTAGAGTTCCTGTTCCAAATGGATCTTTGGTTGTTTTAAATTTAGAAGTTAAAAAAGCGACATCAATTGCTGGCATTAATAAAATAATGAAGAAATATGCTCTTGAGGGAGAATTGGTAGAACAAATTAAATATTCTTTAAATAATGAATTAGTTTCATCTGACATTGTTGGAACTTCTGCCCCTTCCATATATGACAGCAATGCGACAATTGTATCTAAGGATGGAAAAAACATCGTTTTGTATATCTGGTATGATAACGAATATGGATATAGTCATCAAGTGATTCGTTTAGCAAAATATATTGCCAAAGTAAGACGTTATACGTATTATTAATTCAACCAAATTAACTTTTTTTCTTAGAACCATCAGGCTTTTCTTGATGGTTTTTTGATTTGCTAAATAGGCAAAACCGTAGTACTTTTTACCTCCGAAATCACAAAAACCGTATTGATCAAAGAAACTTCAGGCAAAACAGATAATTTCTTTTGATGGAAATGATGATAACTTTCCATATCTGGAATAATGATTTTAAGCATATAGTCGAAATTTCCAGAAACATAATTACACTCCACAACTTCGGGTAAATTTAAAATCGATTGATTAAACCCTTCAGATGTGTCATAAGTCTGTTTTGTAAGTGTGACCTGGCAGTAAACCGTTAAGTTATTTCCCAACTTTTTCTTGTCTAAAATAGTAACATATTTTTCTATAATACCATCTTTCTCAAGACGTTTCACTCTATCATGAACAGGAGTTAGCGACAAGTTTATTTTGTTTGCAATGTCTTTTAAAGTGTAATGTGCATCTTCTTGAAGAAGACGTAAGATTTTTTTGTCAATTTCATCTAAAGCCATAGCGAAAACGTTTTATTAGATTAATAGTTTTTAGTCTTTTTTTCTTTTTCAAGAATAAAATTGAACATAAAACAGAATATTTTTCTGTAAAAGTAAAAAATAAAATAATATTTTCTTATTTAACAATCATTAAACCATAATTTCTTCTCTCTCTGTAGATTTGTAAAACAATTTCAATAAAAACAAAAATATATAACAAAATGATAATAGGTGTTCCAAAAGAAATAAAAAACAACGAAAACAGAGTTGCTTTAACTCCTGCTGGTGTATCAGAAATGAAAAAACACGGGCATACAGTTTATGTTCAAGCTACTGCTGGTTTAGGAAGTGGTTTTAGTGATGATGAATATGCTCAAGCTGGTGCTGTAGTTTTACCAACTATTGAAGAAGTTTATGCAATTGCAGAAATGATTATCAAAGTTAAGGAACCAATTGCTTCTGAGTATCCTTTGATTAAAAAAGATCAATTACTTTTCACTTACTTTCACTTTGCTTCATCAGAAGAACTAACTCATGCTATGCTTGAGAAAGGAGCTGTTTGTTTAGCCTACGAAACTGTAGAAAAAACAGATCGCAGCTTACCTCTTTTAGTACCAATGTCAGAAGTTGCAGGTCGTATGGCAATTCAACAAGGAGCTAAATATCTTGAAAAACCATTAAAAGGAAGAGGAATTCTTTTAGGTGGTGTTCCAGGTGTACCTCCTGCAAAAGTTTTAGTTTTAGGCGGAGGAATTGTTGGAACTCAAGCTGCAAAAATGGCTGCAGGTTTAGGTGCTCAAGTTACTATCATGGATCTAAGTTTACCTCGTTTGCGTCAATTAGATGATATTATGCCTGCGAATGTAAATACAGAAATGTCTAACCATTATAATATCACTAGAGCAATTAAAGATGCTGACTTAGTTGTTGGAGCGGTTTTAATTCCAGGAGCAAAAGCACCTCACTTAATTACTCGTGATATGCTAAAATTAATGCGTCCAGGAGCCGTTGTTGTTGACGTAGCGGTTGATCAAGGTGGATGTATTGAAACTTGTACTCCTACAACACACGAAAATCCAACTTTTATTATAGATGATATTGTTCACTATTGTGTAGCTAATATGCCAGGTGCTGTACCTTACACATCAACTTTAGCTTTAACTAATGCAACTTTACCATATGCCGTACAACTAGCAAACAAAGGATGGGAGAAAGCTTGTAACGAAAATGAAGAATTGAAAAAAGGTTTAAATGTAGCTAATGGAAAAATCCTTTACAAAGGAGTTGCTGAAGCTTGGAACCTTCCTTTTAACGAAGAGATAGTATTAGCAAACGCATAGTGCTAATACTTAATAAGTGCTTACTAAGTCACTATTATAAAGGCTTTTCTTAATTGAAAAGCCTTTTTTTATGCATAAAAAAAACTGTCTTCATAAAAGACAGGTTTTCTATTTCTAATAATATTAAGATGTTATTTCTTTTCATCTAAAACTTCCTGCAATACTTTTGCTTCAGTTCCATTAGGAAAAGTAACTTTAATTTTTTGAGCAATTGTCGGAGCTATTTCAGTAATTGCTTTTTTATCATAAGATTCCCCTTTTTTGATATGCCACCCGTAAAAAATAGCTGGGACATGAGTATCATAACTGTAGATCGTTCCATGAGATGTACCTGTCGTGCTATATTCAATATCCCCTGGTTTATCAACTATAACTAAATCACCATTTTGTGTAACATCATATCCTTTAGCCACAAAATTAAGAGCGTAATCGTTTCCACCATTAGCTAGAATTTCTTCTTCTGTATAAACCTTTTTAACTTGTGGTTGAGAAATCAAGAAATCTTTAAAAGCTTTTTTAACTTTAGATAATTCTAAACCTTTATCTTTAATTATCTTCTTATTCAAGAAAACATTAAAATTCGAATAGTTTAAAACCAGATCTACTCCAAAAGTTTTTACTGAGAAATCTTGCATGCTTTTCTTAACTTCTTTTGACGGATAGTTATCTACATTGTATTTACGGTCTTTTAAGTAAATTACATTCTCTGCTCCTGCGTGATCCGCAGTTAGGAACAACAAATAATTACCTTTACCAACAGTTTTATCTAAATAGGTTAAGAAATCAGCAATAGTTTGATCTAGCCTCAAGTAAGTATCCTGAAGTTCCATAGATCTTGGTCCAAGTAAATGACCTACGTAATCAGTTGAAGAAAAACTCACAGTTAGGAAGTCTGTAATATTATCTTTTCCTAATTCTTCTTTTTCAATTGCTCTTTTAGCAAAATCTGCCAAAAGATCGTTTCCATAAGGAGTAGCACGAATAATTCCAGCATCATTTTTCTCATACATAGTTTTCAAATCGTATGGAAAAACTGGAGCAGCACTTCCGTACAATTTCCCCTCATAAGGATTATTATCTGGGAGACTTTCATTATAAACTGAAGCTGGTTTATACAAATCCCAGCCTTTATCAATATATTTTAAGTAGTTTTTTTCATTATTGAATTCAGACACCCATTCTGGTAATTTTTCTCCATAAAAACTGCTAGAAATAAATGAACCTGTTTTGCTGTACCAAAATGCCCAATTCGCAAAATGACCAGCTGGTAAAATTGCGCCACGATCTTTAAGACTCATTCCAATAACTTTTCCAGCAAAATTAGTTGCCATTCGAACTTCATCTGTTATTGTAGTACTTTGAAGATTTTTAGGAGACATTGCACCTTCTTCTGCAGTTCCGTCTCCAACCGTTTTCACACCTGCGTCATCTGTACAGTACATTTCTTTTCCAAGAGTTCTACTGAACCATTCGTTTCCTACGATTCCGTGCGTAGCAGGAGTTGTACCCGTGTATATAGAAGCATGTCCTGGTGCAGTATAGGTTGGCATATAATTATAATGCATATTCTGAAAAACATATCCATTATTCATTAATTTTTTAAAACCATTCGGGGAAAAATCATCTGAAAAACGGTATAAATATTCCATTTTCATTTGATCAACTACTATACCTACAACTAACTTAGGACGTTGTTGTGCACTTAGATTTGTAATTATAAAAAGTGCCAACAGTAAAATACTTTTTCTCATGTTTAAATAATAATTTGAGCACAAAAATACTCATTCAAATTTAAAACTTCTAAAGTATCAATGTAGAAGAACAAACAATTGACTATAATTTAACAGTTTAATCTTTAATGTATCTTTTAACAAAATCAAACAAATACAAAACAAAAAACCCTATCCAGTTTGGATAGGGTTTTCAAAGAAAGGCGGCGACATACTCTCCCACAATACTGCAGTACCATCTGCGCAGGCGGGCTTAACTACT
>NZ_LMJL01000009.1:1746-1814 GCF_001429295.1 Flavobacterium sp. Root935
TGAAAGGCACGATGAGGAAAAAAGATGGTTATCTGCAGGTATCTGAATTGGAGATTGTATTACTCTTG
>NZ_LMJL01000009.1:1839-4339 GCF_001429295.1 Flavobacterium sp. Root935
GAGTCTGCCCGGGACTACTTTTTTAAGATTGTTAATTGTAAATTATGAATTATAAATTACAAAAGACAGAATAAAAAAAGACTGTAAGCTTGATTAAAGGAAATTCTGGAAGCTGGGATTCACCAAAGGAAATTAGAGAAGAATTAAGAAATCTAAAATCTGAATTCTAAAATCTGAGATTTAAAATGGGGGATTAGCTCAGCTGGCTAGAGCGCCTGCCTTGCACGCAGGAGGTCAACGGTTCGACTCCGTTATTCTCCACANGGTCCGAAAGGACAAAAGTTCATTGACATATTGAGATAAGAAAATAATAAGAAAGTAGAAAGCGTTTTTTGTTATTAGTAACAAAAAACAAAAAAAAACGGTCCTGATTAATTTTAGGATTGGTACAATAAGCAAAATAAGGGCGTATGGGGGATGCCTAGGCTCTCAGAGGCGATGAAAGGCNAAAAGCTATAAGCCATAGGCTGTAAGCTTAAAGCCTAGTGCGTAGAGCGCGAAGCACACAAAGTTCATTGACATATTGAGATAAGAAAATAATAAGAAAGTAGAAAGCGTTTTTTACAATTTTATTGTAAAAAACAAAAAAAACGGTCCTGATTAATTTTAGGACTGGTACAATAAGCAAAATAAGGGCGTATGGGGGATGCCTAGGCTCTCAGAGGCGATGAAAGGCNGTGATAAGCTGCGAAAAGCTGCGGGGACGGGCACACACCGATTGATCCGCAGATACCTGAATGGGGCAACCCGCTATGCTGAAGGCATAGCACACCGATAGGTGGGCAAACCCGCTGAACTGAAACATCTAAGTAGGCGGAGGAGAAGAAAACAAAAGTGATTCCGTAAGTAGTGGCGAGCGAACGCGGATTAGCCCAAACCGGTGCTGTTACGGCAGTGCCGGGGTTGTAGGACCGCGGTATTTTATGTACAAGGAACCGGAAGCTTCTGGAAAGGGGCACCATAGAGGGTGACAGTCCCGTACGGGTAACAAGTATAATAGATAGCGGTATCCTGAGTAGGGCGGGGCACGTGAAACCCTGTCTGAATTTGGCGGGACCATCCGCTAAGGCTAAATACTCCTGAGAGACCGATAGTGAACCAGTACCGTGAGGGAAAGGTGAAAAGAACCGTGAATAACGGAGTGAAATAGATCCTGAAACCATACGCTTACAAGCGGTCGGAGCCCTTTCGTGGGGTGACGGCGTGCCTTTTGCATAATGAGCCTACGAGTTAACGTTGCTGGCAAGGATAAGTGTTTAAGACATGGATCCGCAGCGAAAGCGAGTCTGAATAGGGCGCTTTAGTCAGTAGTGTTAGACGCGAAACCGTGTGATCTACCCATGGGCAGGTTGAAGCTGTGGTAACACACAGTGGAGGACCGAACCGGTTGACGTTGAAAAGTCTTCGGATGACCTGTGGGTAGGGGTGAAAGGCCAATCAAACTCGGAAATAGCTCGTACTCCCCGAAATGCATTTAGGTGCAGCGTTATTTTAGTTATACAGAGGTAGAGCTACTGATTGGATGCGGGGGCTTCACCGCCTACCAATTCCTGACAAACTCCGAATGCTGTATAATGATTGATAACAGTGAGGGCTTGGGTGCTAAGGTCCAAGTCCGAGAGGGAAAGAACCCAGACCATCAGCTAAGGTCCCCAAATATATGCTAAGTTGAAAGAACGAGGTTTGTCTGCCCAGACAGCTAGGATGTTGGCTTGGAAGCAGCCATTCATTTAAAGAGTGCGTAACAGCTCACTAGTCGAGCGGACGAGCATGGATAATAATCGGGCATAAGCATATTACCGAAGCTATGGATTTACAGTTTACTGTAAGTGGTAGGGGAGCATTCTGACAGGGCAGAAGGTGTATCGTAAGGTATGCTGGACCGGTCAGAAAAGAAAATGTAGGCATAAGTAACGATAATGCGGGCGAGAAACCCGCACACCGAAAAACTAAGGTTTCCACAGCTATGCTAATCAGCTGTGGGTTAGTCTGGTCCTAAGGCGAACCCGAAAGGGACAGTCGATGGCCAACGGGTTAATATTCCCGTACTGCTTATTACTGTGATGGGGTGACGGAGTGATGAAAGCGCCGCGGACTGACGGAATAGTTCGTTAAAGTACCTAGCTATATTCTCTGCAGGCAAATCCGCAGAGAATGGTGAAATACGATAGTACTCGGAGTCTTCGGACAAAGAGATAGTGCGCCTAAGGGCTTCCAAGAAAAACCTCTAAACTTCAGGTAATAAGCACCAGTACCGTAAACCGACACAGGTAGTTGAGGAGAGAATCCTAAGGTGCTCGAGAGATTCATGGCTAAGGAATTAGGCAAAATAGACCTGTAACTTCGGGAGAAAGGTCGCCCCGAGCAATCGGGGCCGCAGTGAAGAGGTCCAGGCGACTGTTTATCAAAAACACAGGGCTCTGCAAAATCGTAAGATGAAGTATAGGGCCTGACACCTGCCCGGTGCTGGAAGGTTAAGAGGAGATGTTATCTTCGGAGA
>NZ_LMJL01000010.1:0-132 GCF_001429295.1 Flavobacterium sp. Root935
AAGCGGGTGCAAAACTAAAAATTCTTTTTGTTTCCTGCAAGAAAAAATTAAAGTTTTTTTTTCGAAATTTTTAAATCTCTTTTTCTCTAATTCTTCTCTCAGTATCTCAAGGAACTTCCCGTATTTGCGGGG
>NZ_LMJL01000010.1:260-65810 GCF_001429295.1 Flavobacterium sp. Root935
GAAAATTTCTTTTCTCTTTTAATTAGTTTTTCCTGCCAGTCTGTCTGTGAACATTGCGTTGTTGCGGGTGCAAAAGTACCACCTTTATTTACATCTGCAAGACTNNNATTATATTTTTTCCATGTTTTTTCTAAGTGGCTGGTTTCGCGTTTTTTACATATCAAAGTTTTTTTGGTCTTTTTTCCAGAGGTGGGTACTTTGCGACGATTTTACGGCAAAACACAAAGTTCTCTTTAGGGAAATTGGATGCACAAAGTTCTCAAAACTGTGTTTTATTCTTATTTTGTCGTATGAACAAAGAACGCCAAACTTAATTTTATGCTTCTTTTTAATCGCGCAAAGTCGCAAAGGCGCTAAGTTTTAGTTTGTTTTGCAATTTTATTCCAGATCTTTTCTTGAAAACTGCTGCCCTAGCCCCGATAGAAGTGGAAATCCTTTTGCTTTTTTCTTTAAAAAGCAAAAGATTGGAACGGATAGCGGGATTAAGCTCCTGATAAAACAAATTTTAAACTTCAAATCCCAAACTCTAAACTCTAAATTCCAAATTATCTGGATTGCGTAATACTTTACAGAGGCTTCGACTTCGCTCAGCCTGACAGGTGTATTTTACTCTTATATATGTATAAAAATCAAACCCGGCAGGCTTTTAAATCTGTCGGGTTTGGTGAATGAAATCTAATCTTATATATAGTATACTTATATATGTATACTTTCATTTAAACTGTCGATCGCTTCTTTTGTGATTTGAATGCTTTTTAGTTTTGCTTGATGATCGAAGATTGGACTTGTTACCATTAGTTCGTCGATTCTTGCATAGTCGATGAACTTTTTTAAATCGGCAACTAATTGTTCTTTGTTTCCTGTGAAGGTTCCTGCTGTCATTTGATTGACATGGAAGCGTTCTTGCTCGTTCATAATGTCATCTAAAGACGGAACTGGAGGCTGTAAACCTTTACGATCGTTTCTAATTAAGTTCAAAAACATTTGATACAAACTTGTAGATAATAATTCTGCTTCTTCATTTGTATCTGCAGCAATTATATTGACACAAGCCATTGTTTTTGGTTTATCTAAATACTCTGAAGGCTGGAAATTTTCGCGATAGAATTCAAATGCCTGAATCATCAATTTTGGCGCAAAGTGTCCGGCGAAAGCATAAGGCAATCCGTAAGCTGCTGCCAAAGCTGCGCTGTCCATACTTGAACCTAGAATCCAAATTGGGACTTTCAAACCTTCGGCTGGGAATGCACGCACTTTTCCTGTTTCATTTTCGGAAGAAAAATATTCTTGAAGCTTGCTTACATTTTGCGGAAAACGCTGCGCCTGCTCAAAAAAATCTTTTCGAATTGCTTCCGCAGTTGGCTGGTCTGTTCCCGGCGCTCTTCCTAAACCTAAATCGATTCGGTTTGGGTAAAGTGTTTCTAAGGTTCCAAATTGTTCAGCAACTACTAAAGGAGAATGATTCGGCAGCATGATTCCGCCAGAACCTACACGAATATTTTTTGTCTGACTTGCTACATAACCAATTAAAACAACTGTCGCTGTACTTGCAACGTGTGCCATGTTATGATGTTCTGCCAGCCAAAATCGCTTGTATCCTAAATTATCTGCTAATTGCGCTATGTCTTTTGTTTTTTGAAATGTTTCTGTGGCGTTGCTATCCTGAGTAATGATAGCGAGGTCTAATAATGAGACTGAAATTGGGTTTTTCATATAAAAAAATGCTAGTATACAAAATTAACTCATTTATCTGGATGCCTTTTGTTTTCTAATGTTAATAGAATTATAATATTCTCATTACCGAAAAAACAATTACTTTTTGATAATTAATTATTGTTTTACGATAATTAATTATACATTTGCAATATCAATTTAACTTTTCCCTATATGAAGACAACTCATATTGTATCTCGAATATTATTTTACTTTACCCGATTTTTAGCCGTTGTTTATTTCTTTTTGGCGACATATTCTGTTTTTACTTTGATGACGGGATTGTTTTTGACCTTTAAAGACAACGGAAAGTATTTTCAGATTTGTTATCCTTTTACTTCGCATCCTTTAATGCTGGGTGATTACAATTTACCATATATTCTTTTTGATTTTTTAGCTCCGTTAAGCCTGTACGGACTTTTCTTTTTATTGAGCAGTAATGTTTTTAAAGTATTTTTTCAGCCAAAATTGTTTACTGCAAATGGAATTTCTCATTTAAGGCGTTTCTATTTATCGAATTTATTGATTCCGGGAATTGTACTATTTGTGGCTTTCTTTTTTGTTCCTCTAGACAATGAAGTTTGGCTTTTTATTATACTGCACGGAATGCTTGGTGTTTTCGCATACTTTTTAGCTGCCATCTTTAAACAAGGTTTAAACCTTCAGAACGAACAAGACTTATTTATATAACTATGCCAATAATCGTAAATGTTGATGTAATGCTTGCCAAACGCAAGATGCAGAGTAAAGAGTTGGCAGAAAAACTAGATATTACGCCTGCCAATTTATCGATTCTGAAAACTGGAAAAGCAAAAGGAATTCGGTTTGATACTCTCGAAGCTATCTGTAAAATTCTGGATTGCCAGCCTGGCGATATTTTAGAATACGTAGCAGAATAGCTTTCTTTTAAATTTTAATTTCTAAACATAATAAATCGGTTTTTGAAGCCGATAGGTATTCTATTGCCTAAAATTTTCAAATCAATAACTCATTTAATCATCTAAATCAATCAAAAATGAACAGTTTATCAATCAAAAATCTCAGCAAAACTTATGAGAACGGCACGAAAGCGATTGACCAATTATCGCTTGAAATCACAAATGGCATGTTTGGCTTATTAGGTCCAAACGGCGCCGGAAAGTCTAGTTTAATGCGGACTATTGCTGCTTTGCAGGAACCCACTTCTGGAATTATTGAGTTTAATGGAATCAATATTCTGGAAAACCCAATGTTTATTCGAAAAAATCTAGGCTATCTTCCGCAGGAATTTGGTGTTTATCCTAAAATTTCTGCTTATCGCCTGCTCGATCATTTGGCAGTTTTGAAAGGGATCGTCGATAAAAAAGAACGACACGATCAAATTTTGTACTTATTACAGCAGACTAATTTATTACAGCATAAAGATAAAGCGGTTCATTCTTTTTCGGGCGGGATGCGTCAAAGGTTTGGAATTGCTCAGGCTTTGCTTGGAAATCCGAAGATCATTATTGTGGATGAACCAACGGCAGGGCTTGATCCCGAAGAAAGAAACCGATTTAATAATTTACTGAGCGAAATTGGCGAAAGTATTATTGTGGTTTTATCAACTCATATTGTAGAAGACGTTCGAGATTTGTGTCCTAAAATGGCGATTATTTCCAACGGAAAATTGATTTTGGAAGGAAAACCAAATGAAGCAATCGATTCTTTGAAAGATAAAATCTGGATGAAAGCGATTCAGAAAACAGAATTGAAGGATCATCAATCGAACTTCAATATCATTTCGTCACACTTAAATTCGGGAAAAATTAATATTCATGTTTTCTCAGATCAACGCCCAGATTCTGGCTTTGAATTAATTTCGCCAGATTTAAGCGATGTTTATTTTAGTGTTCTAGGTCAAAATCAACTTCAAAATTAAGGTTATGTTTTCTAAATTAATTCAATTTGAATGGCATGACAATACCAGAAGCTGGACTTTTTATGCCACATTTATTATTTATCTAATTCTTGGATTTTTTGTGAGTGCGTTTGCTAACTTCTCTTTTTCGGGCGCATACAAAAATAGTCCGTATGTTTTAACTTATGCGATTGGTCTGATTTCGTTAATGACGATATTCTCGATTACGCTTCAGGCGGCACAAAGCTTTTTAAAGGAATATGAAACGAAATTCGATTCGATTATTTTCTCCTCGCCTATTTCTAAATTTCATTATTTGGCAAGTAAATTCGTTACGGCATTTGCTATTGCTAAAGTTTCTTTCGGAATGTTTATTGTAGGAATGATCGTTGGACACCAAATGTCATGGCTTCAAAAAAGTGAACTTGGACCTTTTGAAATTATAAATTATGTCTGGCCGTATTTGGTCATTGTGATTCCGAATATTTTTTTGTGCCTTTCTATCTTGACTGCTCTGGCGTGGCTTACACGAAGCAAACTTTTCATTTATGTTGGCGGATTATTAATTTACATCTTATATATAGCAGGTTCGATTTTTTCGAATTCGCCCCTATTTGCAAATGCTTCTCCATCTTCGGCGAAAGCCATGTCTTGGGCAGCAAAAATAGATCCGTTTGGTCTGGCAGCTTTTCTGGAACAAACGAGATATTGGACTTCAATTGAAAAAAACAGCCAGCTGGTTTCACTTTCGGGTAACTTTTTATTTAACCGATTGTTATGGATTTCTGTTTCTCTCCTTTTAATTTTTGTTTCGTATCGATTATTTTCATTCCGAAAAACCAAAACTAAAAAGGTAAAAACATCTAAATTCATTCAAAAAGAAACAAAAGTATTTTCGGCAGCAATTCCTAAAAACATCGAATTCAAAACTTTCAGACATAATTTAGCTGTTTTTAAAAGCAATATAAAACTGGATGTTTATTTAATTCTGAAAGGAATTCCATTTTTGCTGATTGTACTTTTATTCTCTGGATTATTAATGATTGAGATTTCAGATGAAATTGACGGCGGAATCCGCTTGGCTGAAAAAATCACCGATACTGCTTTAATGATTACCACCATAATTGATCGTCTTCCTTTTATATTGATCCTGATTCTCCTTTTTTACAGCAGCGAATTATTAAACCGAAGTGAAAATTCGAGATTTGAAATGCTTGAAAACACTGCGCCTTATTCTCAGTTTATTGTTTTGCTGGCAAAATTGACAGCACTTTTTATAATTCCGTTACTCATTATTAGTATAAGTATTTTGATTGGATGTGGATTTCAAATTATGAATGCGAATGCTCCAATCGAAATTGGTCTTTATCTTTCTTTGTTTTATTACATTGGATTTCCGTTACTGCTAATTTCAATTTTGATCATTGCAATTCAGACTTTTATTAAAAATAAATATATCGGACTTGCGATTTCGGCTTTTGTCTGCATTTTGTTTTGTACTGGAATTGGAGAGCAATTGGGAATTTCACATCCTTTATTTCGTTTTGGAAATGCTTTTAAAACAGAATATTTTGATTTGAATGGTTTCGGAAAATATACAATTCCTTTTCATATTTCGATGTTTTACAATTTCGGATTGGCATTAATCCTTTTAACCCTGACAGGAATTTTATGGAAAAGAAATGCTTCAATCGTAAAAACCTTTCGCAGAAATTCATTTAATGGTATTCAAAAAACAACTTTAGTATTTGGAATTATTATTTTTATTGGTTTTGGAAGTTATCTTTTTTACAAAACCAATATTGAATATCTGTATTTGACCGAAGACGATCAGAATAATTGGAGCGAGAAATATGAAACTCAATTTAAAAAATATACAAATCTACCTCAGCCAACAATCGTTTCGATAAAAAGTAAAGTCGATTTATATCCCGAAGAAAACCGCTATGAAGTAAATGGCATCTATGAACTAATTAATAATTCCGAAAAACCAATAGATAGTTTACTCCTATATATAGATCGAAATTCAAAACTGACTTCTGTTGAGATTCCGACTTCTAAAAAATTAGATGATGTTTCTGATTTTCAACATTATTGGTTTCGATTAGAAAAACCTTTACAGCCAGAGCAAAAACTTAAAATGAATTTTTCTTTTGAATCATCTTGGTCGCCTTTTAAAGGACACACGGCTTTTAATTCTATAATCGAAAATGGTTCTTTTATGCGAATAAGCCGTTACTTTCCGCTTTTTGGTTATCAGGAATCGAATGAAATCAGCAGTAAAAAAGAGCGTGCAAAAAGACATTTGAAACCTCAGACGCCTCTTAAAAAACTGGAAGATAAATCTAAAATCAAATATGATTTTGTTGATTATGACGCTGTGGTTTCAACATCTAAAAATCAAACTGCTATTGGTGTTGGAGATTTAATTGGAAGTTGGAAAAAAGACGATCGCAATTATTTTCATTATAAATCAAATGGAAAGATTCCGTTTCGATTTGCTTTTTCTTCTGCTGATTATCAAATTCAAAAAACGAAATATAAAGGAATTTCTATTGAAGTTTTTTATGATAAAAGACATTCCAGAAACATTGAAAAACTAATTCAAGATGTAAAAAATACTTTAGATTACTGCCAGAGCAATTTTGGTAAATATCCATATAAAACGATTCGATACGCAGAAGTTTCTGCTTTCGCCGATGGATTTGCGGCGACTTCATATCCGTCGACAGTTTTTATGAAAGAGAATTTCGGATTTTACAGCGATCTCAAAAACAAAGATAAAGAAGATGTCATCAATCAATTAACGGCTCATGAATTGTCGCACGAATGGTGGGGAAATTCACAAATAAGCCCAGAACAAAAAGAAGGAAGCTGGATTTTGACCGAAACTCTGGCACAATATACCGAGCTGATGCTTTATGAAAAAGAACATGGTTTGGAAAAAGCTTTGGAAACTTTAAAAATCCATCTTGATTTATATTTAAGTAGCAGAAGTTACGATCCAGAAACACCTTTATATAAAACCAATTACGACACGCCTCATTTACCTTATGATAAAGGAATGCTGGTTATGCATCAATTGCGAATATTAATTGGTGAAGAAAAGGTAAATCTGGCTTTGAAAAATTTTCTGAATCATTATAGATATCCAAATCCGTTTCCTGATTCTGAAGATTTATTAAAAGAAATTTATGCTGTAACAGATAAAAATCTATATACAAAATTAGATGAAATGTTTAAGCAGATTATCACTTATTCATCTAAAATAGAATCTGTTGAAAGCATTAAAAAGAATGGCTTTTATGAGATCTCTTTTAAAGCTTCTTCTGAAAAATATAAAGAAAATGCAACGGGAGAAAGAAAACAAATTCCAAACAACAATAAAATAGATATTGGAATTTATGATGAAAACGGAAAGTTATCGCGTTTTAAATTTTCAATAAAAAACAATAAAATAGAGGGAAAAATAAAATCTAAAATAAAACCTCAACGAATTGTTGTAGATCCTTATTTAATGAATATCGATACTTTTATAAAGGATAACGAAAAGGAGATTGATTAGAAAGTTTTGCCACAGATTAAAAAGATTAGAAGGATTATTTATTATGAAAGTAAAAAAATCATTAGAATCCTTTTAATCTGTGGCTATATTTTTTATTTCAGCTGAATGAAAATCTGTTTGTGAGTTGTTTTTCCGTCGTCTTTAATTTTTAAATCTTTATTTGATTCGATTTCAAATTTTGAAGAAGTATCAACTGTTAAAGAAATATCTCGATTTCTAAAGTTTTCTGGAATTTCAGGCAATACAATTGTCACTTCAATTTCTTTATCTTTTTGTTTGTAATCGACTTTAATTCTGTCTCTTAACCAAATATATTCGTAAACTTCCTGCCACGGCGCCATCCAAATTGTATCACTTCCTTTTACGCCGTACTTATCTGCAAGCGCTGTCATATAATATTTAAAATCGGGAAAACGCATGCTTAAATTCCATAAATTTCCATTGCCTGTTCCGTGTGTAAATTCGTTAAACCAAAGTGTATTTGGTTGTTTTACAATCGAATCTAGTGTCTTTAAATAACGATCCATTGTTTTGAAACTAGTTGAATCTTTTGAGCTCTGCACAAAAGTTCTGGCTGTAATCATTTTATCTAAATCGACTTTAGAATCAACATTTAAAATAGGTCCAACACCTTTGTGGGAAGCAACTGAAAGAAATCCGTTTGCTAATGCAGCTTTTTCATATTCATGATGATAATCTGGATCTCCTTCTCCGCCAGGAACCACAAAATGTGACATGGTAAAATCAAGATTTTGTTTTATCGAAGTAGTATTTTCAGTTACTTCTGTCAAATAATTTGTACCGTGTTTTGTAGCGTGATGAAAACCGTGATTCAAAACATCCCAGCCAGCATTATACATTTCTTGAATTTCTTGCCAAGAAAGATGTCCGCGATTTGCTGGCAAATCACGAATTGCACCACCGTTAATTGCCAAAGCCAATTTAAATGGGATTTTGTTTCCGAAACCGTCTGAGTAAAAAAGACCATTTGAAGTTGTTCCGTCTCCGCCTTGATCGATTTTCCATTCGTTTTTATCAGGATTACTGATTTTTCCGCCATTCAATAATGGAAAGGCTGTTAAATAAGCAGATCGATATCCATCATCAAGCGTAAAACTATAGGCAAAATGTTTATTGAATTTTAAAGGAGCAGGTTTGATTTTAACCTCATCGGCGGATTTTAATTTGATTTTAAAAGAAATAGTTTTTGATTTTGAAGAATCTTTTTGAACAATTTCATTTGAGAAACCATTAAAACTTCCGAAGATTACGACAGCTATTAAAAGGAGAATTCGTTTTGACATAAATTTTAGTGGTTCTTTTTGGATCTAAAAATACACTTCTTTTCGATGAAAATATTTTAAAACTGATTACATACTTAAAAATAATTTATTCCGAATTAAAAAAGGAAAGTGATTTAAAACCTAAATTTGTACATCAAAATAACTTTCTTTCCTCAAATGACACACAAAATTTTAATTATAGACGACGAAGAAAAACTGAGAAGTCTGTTGGCGCGTATTATAAAATCGGAAGGATTTGAAGTTTTCGAGGCAAAAGATTTAAAATCTGGTTTTAAGAAACTAGAACAAACCGAAATTGATGTCGTTTTGTGTGATGTCAAATTACCTGATGGAAATGGCGTTGATTTTCTTCAGAACATAAAAGCAAGTTTCCCGCTTGTAGAAGTTATTCTGCTGACAGCTTTTGGAAATATCCCAGACGGAGTTCAGGCAATGAAAAATGGTGCTTTTGATTATATTGTAAAAGGTGACGATAACGATAAAATTATTCCGCTTCTTTATAAAGCTTTAGAGAAAGTGGAATTGCAAAAAAAAGTACAGCAACTGGAAAAACGTATTGCAAACAAATATTCTTTCGAGACTATAATTGGAAAATCTAAAGGAATTGAACAGGTTATTGATCTCGCACAAAAAGTTGCCAAAACAGATTCGACCGTTTTATTGACTGGTGAAACTGGAACTGGAAAAGAAGTTTTTGCGCAGGCCATTCATGAAAACAGCAATCGTGTCGGAAAATCATTCGTCGCATTAAACTGCAGTACTTTCAGCAAAGAAATTTTAGAAAGCGAACTCTTTGGACATAAACAAGGCGCTTTTACCGGAGCTTTAAAGGATAAAAAAGGTTTTATAGAAGAAGCAAATGGCGGTACTTTGTTTTTGGATGAAATTGGAGAAATGCCGATTGATCTTCAAGCCAAATTACTTCGCGTTTTAGAAACTTCCGAATATATTCCGGTTGGCGATACAACTCCGAAAAAGTCAAATTTCAGATTAATTGCTGCAACAAACCGAGATTTAAAAACAGAAAGTGACGAACATCGTTTCCGTTCTGATTTGTATTTCCGTTTAAATATCTTCGAAATCAAACTGCCTTCTTTGCGAGAAAGAATCAAGGATATTGGCGTTTTGACGCATTATTTCGTCAAACAATTTTCTGAAAAAACAAACAAAAAAACATTACATATTGCTGATGATTTTCTACAGAAATTAGAAAATTATTCTTGGCCGGGAAATATCCGAGAACTTAAAAATATTATCGAACGATCGGTTATTTTGAGTAATGGAGATACTTTAACTTCAGATGTTTTGCCGTATGAAATGCAGCATCAAACGGAAAAAAGCACAAAATCAATGTCGGCTTTCTCTATGCAGAGTGTTGAAAAACTGCACATTCAGAAAGTTTTGAATTATACGAAAGGTAATAAAGCCGAAACAGCACGGTTATTAGAAATTGGAATTGCGACTTTGTATCGAAAATTGGAAGAATATGGGATTGAAAATTCCAAAATTTAAATTTCAAATTCCAACTGCAATAACAATCTCAATTACAATTTTTAAAGCTTCGGAGAAGCGAAATATTTATAGAATTATTTATTGCCAATAATGTAAAGCTCCAGCGGAGCAACACCTACGCAATCTAAAAAAATATGTCGCCCCGCTGGGGCTCTGATAACTTTGATTCTTTTATTTCTATAAAAATTTCGCTCCTCCGGAGCTTGACAATAACATATCAAAACGAGAAAAGCTTATCAAAATGATAGGCTTTTTTTATGCTTAATTTTTGGCACACAACTACATTCCTTTTATTTACAGCGCTTTAGCTGTAACTTGACTTTTTCGGAACATATTTTGGCATAAGGAGGGAGAACATAAAAATTCATTCTCATGAAAAATCAAGTCACCTCAATCTACAAACAAGCCGAACGCTTTGCCGAGATAACTAAAAAATCTATTATTTCTGGAAATATCGTTCGTGCGAAAAAATGCCTGGCTCTTGCTGAACGCTTATTTATCAGTGGAAGCATCGAAACTAAAAACGCCATTTCTAATGTGTATGTTTTTTCGGTTTCTTCTTTTATGGAAATGCGCCACTGCAATATTTCACACCTTTTTCCTCAAACGCTTAAAGCGGAATACATTAAGCAAGTTAATACTTCGGGAGTCTAATTCGTGAAATGTTTTTTGTGAAATGTTAAATGTTGTTTCCTTTCACAAATCACATTTTACGTCTCACATTTCACAAATCTAAAATCTAAAATAAAATCTTATGATCACTTTTCTTTTACTCGCATTGGCCGTTGTGCTGTTTGCTATTTGTTTTCTGTCAGTTGAATTCTTTGAAAAAATCTAAATCATGACTGCACTATTTATTATTTCAATCGCCGTTTTCGTGTATTTGGTTTATGTATTAATCAAACCCGAAAAATTTTAAACATGTAAAAAGTTATAAGTGAGATGTTAGATGTTATACGTCAGTCTGCTTTTACATCTCACATTTTACAATTAACAAATCACATTTTATGAACACAGAATTATTAGGCATCATTGGTATTTTTATCCTAACTATTGTTTTAGCGATTCCTTTAGGGAAATATATTGCTAAAGTTTATTTGGGAGACAAAACACTTTTTGACCCGATTTTCAATCCAATTGAAAAATTTATTTTTAAAATCAGCGGTATAAATTCCACTGAAGAAATGAACTGGAAACAGCACTTAAAAGCACTTTTAAGTATAAACATGGTTTGGTTCTTTCTTTGCTTTTTTGTTTTATTGTTTCAGGGTTCTTTACCGCTTAACCCAGATAACAATCCATCTATGACGCCAGATTTGGCATTTAATACTGCTATTTCATTTTTGGTTAACTGCAACTTACAGCATTATTCAGGCGAAAGCGGGGTTTCTTATCTTTCACAAATCGTCCTGATGTTCCTTCAGTTTGTTTCTGCCGGTATCGGAATGGCGGCTGCCGCAATGATATTTACAGCAATGAAAGAAAGAACTACAGAGCAATTGGGTAATTTTTACAATTATTTCATCAAAAGCTGTACTCGTATTTTATTACCGCTTTCAGCAATTGTGGCTATTGCGTTAGTATTTAGCGGTACGCCAATGACTTTTGAAGGTAAAGATGCTATTACAACGCTGCAAGGCGATCATGTAGAAGTTTCTCGCGGACCAGCCGCAGCCTTTATTGCTATTAAACATATTGGTACAAACGGTGGTGGATTCTTTGGAGCCAACTCAGCACATCCATTAGAAAATCCCACTTATTTTACTAACGGAGTTGAGCTTTGGGCGCAGATGATTATTCCGTTTGCGATGATTTTTGCGCTTGGCTTTTTCTTAAACAAAAGAAAATTATCGAATATCATTTTTGGTGTAATGACGGTTGGATTTTTACTTCTGGTTGTTCCAACAGTGATGAGCGAAATGAACGGAAATCCTGCTATTGAAAAAATGGGTATCGCACAAGCAACTGGAGCGATGGAAGGAAAAGAAGTTCGGTTTGGGCCCGCAATTTCAGGCTTCTGGAGTATTGCCACAACAGTAATTTCTACAGGTTCTGTAAACAGTATGCACGATAGTTCTATGCCGGTTTCTGGCGCTATGCAATTATTATCGATGATGGTAAATGCCTTTTACGGTGGATGTGGCGTAGGTATTCTCAACTACTACATTTTCATTATCCTAGCCGTATTCATCTCTGGACTAATGGTAGGTCGAACTCCTGAATTTTTAGGGAAGAAAATCGAAGCACGGGAAGTTAAAATTGCTGCTTTTATCGCTATTCTTCATCCTTTATTAATATTAGCGGGAACTGCTTTAGCATCTTATTTTGCTGCACATGATACCGCAATGGGCTATTGGTTTAGCGGTAACGCAACAGGTTGGTTAAACAATCCAGGAAATCACGGGTTCTCAGAAATGTTATACGAATACACTTCGAGCGCTGCCAATAATGGTTCTGGTTTTGAAGGATTAGGAGATAATAATCCGTTTTGGAATATCACTACAGGAATTGTTTTATTGTTAAGCCGTTTTATTCCAATCATTGGACCATTAGCAATTGCAGGTTTATTAGCAGGTAAAAAATATATTCCAGAGAGTGCAGGAACTTTAAAAACCGACACCTCAATTTTCGGAATCATGACTTTTGCTGTAATCGCAATTATCGCTGCTTTATCATTCTTTCCTGCGTTGGCACTTGGACCTTTAGCCGAATACTTTACTTTAAAATAATATAAAAAATGTCAACTAATAAATCCACATCATTGTTTGAAAGTAAGCAGGTAAAAGAAGCTCTAGTGCAGTCTTTTGTCAAGCTGAATCCAAAAATGATGATCAAAAATCCGGTAATGTTTACCGTAGAAATTGGAACTGCGATCATGTTTGCGGTTTGTATTTCCATATTAATGGGAGCAACAGATCAAGGCAGTTTTATCTATAATTTAATTGTGTTTTTGATTTTACTGGCAACGCTTTTATTTGCCAATTTCGCCGAAGCAATTGCCGAAGCCAGAGGAAAAGCACAAGCCGACAGTTTAAGAAAAACACGTGAAGAAACTCCTGCAAAGCTTGTAAAAAGTGAAAAGTCAAATGTAAAAGGTCAGCTAGATACATTTCACATTTTACATATTTCATCTTCACAACTAAAAAAAGACGATATTTTCGTTTGCGAAGCCGGCGATTTAATTGCTGCCGATGGTGAAATTATCGAAGGGTTAGCCACTATCGACGAAAGCGCCATTACCGGAGAAAGTGCTCCTGTGATTCGCGAAGCCGGCGGTGATAAATCGTCTGTAACCGGAGGAACAAAAGTACTGTCTGATAAAATTAAAGTAAAAGTAACATCTGAACCTGGCGAAAGCTTTTTAGATAAAATGATTGCTTTAGTTGAAGGTGCGAGTCGCCAGAAAACACCAAACGAAATCGCCTTAACCATTTTATTAGCCGCATTTACGTTAATCTTCGTGATTGTGTGCGTTACGCTAAAACCGTTTGCCGACTATGCCAACGCACCCATCACGATTGCGGCTTTCATTGCTCTGTTTGTATGTTTAATTCCAACCACAATTGGAGGGCTTCTTTCTGCGATTGGTATTGCGGGAATGGACAGAGCGTTACGCGCCAACGTAATTACAAAATCTGGTAAAGCCGTTGAAACTGCGGGAGATATTGATGTATTGCTTTTGGATAAAACCGGAACTATTACCATTGGAAACAGAAAAGCAACCAATTTTTATCCAACAAAAGGAATTTCTTTTGATGATTTTGTAAAATCAGCTGTTTTGAGCTCGCTTGCAGATGATACCCCAGAAGGAAAAAGTATATTGGAATTAAGCGAGATGATCGATGTAAAAAATGAGGTTAAAGCAAGCTTTTTGCAAACTACTTCTGATATTTCACACACCATCAAATTTACTGCCGAAACCAGAACTTCTGGAGTCGTATTAAAAGACGGAACCAATATTAGAAAAGGAGCGCAAGACGCTGCAAAAAACATTGCACAACAAGCCGGAAATTCTTTTCCTGAAGATACTGCCCAACAAGTTATTACCATTTCGTCTAACGGAGGAACTCCATTAGTAGTAATCAAAAACAATGAAGTTCAAGGTGTTATCGAACTTCAGGATATTATCAAAACCGGAATGAAAGAACGTTTTGAGCGCTTACGCAGAATGGGAATCAAAACGGTTATGGTTACCGGAGATAATCCATTGACAGCTAAATTTATTGCCGAAGCTGCCGGTGTTGATGATTTTATTGCAGAGGCTAAACCTGAGGATAAAATGAACTACATCAGAAAAGAACAAGCCGAAGGAAGATTAGTTGCCATGATGGGTGACGGAACAAACGATGCTCCTGCCCTAGCGCAAGCCAATGTGGGAGTTGCCATGAACAGCGGAACACAAGCCGCAAAAGAAGCTGGAAACATGGTCGATCTTGACAATGATCCAACGAAACTAATCGAGATTGTTGAAATTGGAAAACAGCTTTTAATGACTCGAGGCACTTTAACTACTTTTTCTATTGCAAATGACGTTGCGAAATATTTTGCTATTGTTCCTGCTCTTTTTATTACTGCGATTCCTGCGCTTCAAGGTTTGAATATTATGCATTTGCACAGTCCTGAAAGTGCGATTTTATCGGCTGTAATTTTCAATGCGATTATCATTCCGATATTGATTCCGCTTGCGCTGAAAGGTGTTGATTACAGACCAATTGGAGCAAGTGCTATTTTGAAAAGAAATCTTTTGATTTATGGACTTGGCGGATTGATCGTTCCTTTCATTGGAATTAAAGTAATTGATTTAGTTGTTGCACTTTTTATGTAAAAATTAAACCCGACAGGTTTTAAAAACCTATCGGGTTTACAAAACTCAAATTAAAAACACAGACTTTAGATTATTAAGCTTTCAAGAAAAAAACTTAGAACCTTAGCAACTTAGTCCCTTAGAATCTCAAAAAAATGAAAACAATATTTTCACTCTTAAAACTTACCGTACTTACTTTGATTTTGTTTGCGGTTATCTATCCTTTAGCGATTTACGGAATCGCACAAATTGCTCCAAACCAAGGAAAAGGAGAAACGATTTTGGTTAACGGAAAAGTGGTTGGTTACCAAAAAATTGGTCAGAAATTCGACAAATCGAATTATTTCTGGGGAAGACCTTCGGCTGTAGATTATAATGCGGCTGGAAGTGCCGGAAGCAACAAAGGTCCAAGCAATGCCGAATATCTTGCTTTGGTTCAAAAAAGAATTGATACGCTTTTATTGGTTCACCCCTATTTGAAAAAATCTGAAATTCCATCAGATATGGTTACGGCTTCAGGAAGTGGTTTAGATCCGAATGTTTCTCCGCAAGGTGCTTTAATTCAGGTTAAGCGAATTGCCAAAGAAAGAAAATTAGCTGAAGCAAAAGTAAAAGCTTTGGTGGAATCTAAAATTAATACGGCTGTTGTTGGTCCTGAAACGGTTAATGTTTTGGAATTGAATGTAGCGCTGGATGAGATTCGTTAAGCTCTAAGATGCTAAGGTTCTAAGGTTCTGAGATTCTAAGTTTTTTATCCTAACAGGTTTTAAAAACCTGTTAGGTATTATAAACTCGTTATTACGAATTCTAATTCTTTTCTATACGTATTCTTGTCATTTCGACGAAGGAGAAATCTTCGCAAGAAACTCGACAAAGATTGGCGATTCACTTTACGGAGCTACTTACGGAGATTTCTCCTTCGTCGAAATGACAAACTAAGCGATAAAAACTAAACTTAAAATTAAATACCTACAAGGTTTTAAAAACCTTGCAGGAAGATGAAAATGCCTTTTTACCCCAAATGCCCTAGCCCCGATAGTCCCGAAGCTTCGGGAGCGGGATTAGCTCCTAAAAAATCTAATAAATAATAGAATACCACAAAAATGAAAAAAATAATACTTACTGCTTTAATCGCTTTTGGTTTTAGCAATTTACACGCACAAGAAGAAACAAAAAGTCCGTTTACATTTTCAGGATATGTAGACGCTTATTATAGTTATGATTTTGGAAAACCCGAAAATCATACTCGACCAAACTTTTTTTATAGTTATAATAAAAGCAACGAGGTAAATCTGAATTTGGGTATGGCGAAAGTTAATTATTCTAAAGAAAATATTCGGGGTAATTTTGCCTTGATGGCAGGAACTTATGCCGAATATAATATGGCGGCCGAACAAGGTTTGTTGAAAAATGTTTACGAAGCAAATGTTGGAGTAAAGATTTCGAAAAACCATAATTTATGGATTGACGCGGGAATTATGCCTTCGCATATTGGTTTTGAAAGCGCCATTGGAAAAGACTGTCAGACTTTAACTAGAAGTATTTTGGCTGAGAATTCTCCTTATTATGAAACGGGAGTAAAAATTGGCTATACATCTGAATCAGGAAAATGGTATTTGGCAGGAATGTATTTGAATGGCTGGCAACGAATTGAGAAAGTAGAAGGTAATCAAACGCCGGCTTTTGGAACTCAGGTTACGTACAAACCATCTGATAAAGTGGCTTTGAACTGGAGTACGTATGTGGGGAATGAACAGCCAGATATTGACAAAAAATGGCGCTATTTTAATAATTTCTACGGACAATTTAAAGTAACAGAAAAAACAAACGTAACGGCTGGTTTTGATGTAGGATCTCAGCAATCGGCTAAAAACAGCAACAAATATGATACTTGGTTTTCGCCAGTTTTAATTCTGCAATACAAACCAACAGAGAAAATTCAGCTTGCAGCAAGAGGTGAATATTATAGTGATGAAAAGGGTGTAATTATCGCAACTGAAACGCCAAACGGTTTTAAAACTTACGGATTTTCAGCTAACTTTGATTACTTAGTAACTGATAATGTTATGTTTAGAATTGAAGCCAGAAATCTTTCAAGCAAAGATGAAATCTTCACAAATAAAGACAATCTTCCAACGGATACGAATACGTTTGTAACGACTTCATTGGCGATTTCATTTTAGCTTTAGGCTATAGGCTTTAAGCAGTAAGCTTTTTAAAAGTTATACTGCCTAAAGCCTAAAGATTATTGCTTAAAGCATATTTTTATGGAAAACGAAAATAATAACGCACAGCACTTTCTCGATTTGATTCAGAAATCACGAAAGGGAAAGTTTAAAATCTACATTGGGATGAGCGCCGGTGTGGGCAAAACTTTTCGTATGCTGCAGGAAGCGCATTCGTTATTGAAAAACGGAATCGATGTAAAAATTGGCTACATCGAAACGCACATGCGAAAGGAAACGCATGAATTATTGGCGGGTTTGCCTGTGATTCCACGACGGACGATTTTTTATAAAGGAAAAGAATTAGAAGAACTCGATGTTCAGGCGATTATAAACCTTCGCCCAGAAGTGGTAATTGTTGATGAATTGGCGCACACAAATGTTGAAGGAAGCAAAAACGAAAAGCGTTGGCAAGACGTATTGGAGATTCTTGAAGCTGGGATCAATGTCATTTCGGCTGTTAATATTCAGCATATTGAAAGTTTAAATGAAGATGTAAAACGTATCACAAACATTGATGTTCAGGAACGCATTCCAGATAATGTTTTGCGGTTGGCAGATGAAGTCGTGAATATCGATTTAACATCTGAAGATTTGATTGCGCGTTTGAAAGAAGGAAAAATTTATACTCCGGATAAAATTCAGACGGCTTTAACGAACTTTTTTAAATCGGAACAAATTCTTCAACTTCGAGAACTGGCTTTGAAAGAAGTAGCGAGTCAAGTCGTTCGAAAAGTTGAGAATGAAGTTCCGAATCTTCATGCTTTGCGACATGAAAAATTACTGGCGTGCATTAGCAGTAATGATAAAACAGCCAAAATTGTGATTCGAAAAGCAGCACGATTGGCAAGTTATTACAACGGATCATGGTATGTTTTGTACGTAGAAACACCGCAGGAAAGCAGTACAAAAATTGCTTTAGACAAACAACGTCATTTAATAAATAACTTTAAACTCGCCGTACAATTAGGCGCAGAAGTTATTAAATTAGAACATAAAAATATTGCCGATGCGATTTTGATTACTGCAGAAGAAAAACAAATTACAACTGTATGTATTGGAAAACCGCATTTGAATTTATTTAAAGTAATTTTGTCTACAACAATTTTCAGGCGTTTGCTAAACAAACTGTCTTTATCAAATGTTGATCTTGTTATATTATCGTGAAATGTTTGATGTAAAATGTGAGATGATCTTTGGGAAATACATTTTACATCTCACAGCCAACATTTTACAAAAATTAAAATTATGAGAATTAAAACCAAATTAAATCTGGGCGTTGGATTGTTGTTTCTAATGATTATTATACTTTCGTTAGTGAGCGGCTATTCGGTATTTTTAATAAAAGCAGACACAGAGAATATTCTGAAAGCGAATTATAATACGCTGGAATATTCGCGAAATATGATTTTGTCTTTGGATGAAATTAAAACCAATCCTGATAATGAAATTCAAACTTTTAAAAAATATCTGGAAAAGCAAACGCAAAATGTAACTGAACCTGGAGAAAAGGAAGCAACCGAAAATCTGGAAAAAAGTTTTTCGCTTTTAGAAAAAAATGGTACTGATGAAACTTTAAAAACGCAAATCAGAAAAGACATTTTTGCGATCATGAAACTCAATCTCGATGCTATAAAACAGAAAAGTGATATTGCCAAACTCACAGCCGAAAATGCTAATTTATGGATTGCCATTGTTGGAAGTTTATGCTTTTTAATCGCTTTTAATCTACTCGTTAATTTACCTAATAATATTGCAAACCCAATAAAGGAATTAACGCTGAGTATTAAAGAAATAGCCAATAAAAATTATTCAGAACGGGTACATTTTACAAGTCATAGCGAATTTGGTGATCTTGCAAAGTCGTTTAATACGATGGCGCAAAAACTTCAGGAATATAATGACAGTAATTTGTATAAATTATTCTTCGAAAAGAAACGACTGGAAACTTTAATCAATAATATGCACGACCCTATTATTGGGTTGGACAATGAAGGAATTGTTTTGTTTGCCAATGATGAAGCGCTAAAAATTATTGGTTTAAAATTGGAAGATGTTGTTGGAAAATTAGCTTCAAATTTGGCTTTATCGAATGATTTGATTCGGTCTTTGATTTTAAAGGAAGAGGCTGACTCTCCTAAAAAACAACCGCTTAAAATTTACGCTCACGGAAAAGAAAGTTATTTTGAAAAAGAGATTCTGAATATTACTATAATTCCAACTGGTGAAGAAAAAGAAATTAATATCGGTGATGTAATTATTTTGAGAAACATTACACTTTTTAAAGAATTGGATTTTGCCAAAACCAATTTTATTGCGACCGTTTCACACGAATTAAAAACGCCGATTGCTTCTATAAAATTAAGTCTTCAATTGCTTGAAAATGCTAAAACGGGCGACATGAACGACGACCAAAAACAATTGGTTGAAAGTATAAAAGATGACAGTCAAAGACTATTGAAAATTACAGGCGAATTACTTAATTTATCGCAATTGGAAACTGGAAATATTCAACTAAATATTGAAAAAAGTAATCCGCATGAAATTGTAAATTATGCTGTTGAAGCCGTAAAAGTTCAGGCCGATCAAAAACAGATTAAATTGGTTATTGACGCTGATGAAAATCTTGAAGACGTAAAAGCCGACAGCGAAAAAACAGGCTGGGTTTTGATTAATTATTTATCAAATGCGATTCGGTATTCTTCTGAAAAAAGTACTATTTTCATTAAATTAAAAAGAGAAAACAATCAAATCGTTTTTCAGGTTATCGACACTGGAAAAGGAATTGACACACGATACAAAGACAAAGTTTTTGATAAATATTTTCAGGTTCCGGGAAGTCAAAAATCCGGAACAGGATTAGGTTTGGCAATCAGCAAAGAATTTATTGAAGCGCAAAATGGGAATGTTGGGGTCGAGAGTAATTTAGGATTGGGAAGTACGTTTTGGTTTTCGTTGAAGGTTTAAAAAGATTCGAACCATTTTCTAGAACTGATGACACTTAAAAAAAGATAATATTTAGCCAATCTTAACCCAACTACCCTATTTAAAACTAACAAATTAATATTCCCTTAAGGTTCAATTAAGCCCAAAATACCTGCATTGAACATTCGTTATTATTGCAAAATATAACGACAAAAACAATGTTCCTCAAAACGATTTCCCTTGTATTCCTGCTCGGATTATTTTCTGCAAATGCACAGCAAAATGATTCAATTGTAAAAATTGACAGTACTTCAAATCATTTAAAATTTAATTACAAACAATTAATTATTCCAAGTGCATTAATTGGCTATGGTGTTATTGGAATTGGAAATGATCAACTCCTAAGTTTTAATCATCAAATTAAGAATGAAGTTACTGAAGACATTGACGAGAAAATTACTATTGACGATTTCTCTCAATACGCACCCGCAGCATCTGTTTATGCTTTGAATGCTTTTGGAGTAAAAGGTAAAAACAATCTACGAGATCGTTCTGTAATATTTGTGACTTCTTATGTTATAATGGCTTCAACGGTTTTAGGTTTAAAATCGATTGTGCATGAAGAACGTCCAGACGGAAGTTCGAACAATTCTTTTCCTTCAGGACATACTGCGACTGCTTTTGCCGGAGCCGAGTTTTTATGGCAGGAATACAAAGATAAATCGATTTGGTACGGAATTGCCGGATATGCCGTTGCAACCGGAACTGGATTATTTAGAATTTACAATAACCGCCACTGGTTAACCGATGTCGCTGCAGGAGCTGGAATTGGAATTTTGAGCACCAAATTAGCGTATTGGATGAATCCTTATATTACCAAAAAATTATTCAAATCTTCTTCTGAAAGTAAGTCAACTTCTATGGTAATGCCTTTTTATAATGGGCAGCAATATGGATTGGGTTTTGTGAAAGTTTTTTAGCGTTTTTAGCCACAGATTAAAAAGATTAAAAAGATTTTTTGAATAATGTTGTCTAGATTTTTCCGTCACGAATCAACGAATTACTTTAAATCAAAATTCATAAATTCGTGGCGGAAAAAAATAATCCTTCAAATCTGTGCAATCTGTGGCAAAAAGCCTTTTAAGTGTTCGAAGTATTATTCTTAATCTCCATCACTTCTCTTTTTACTTCAAGAAGCAGTTCTTTCATCGTTTCAGTTTCAGATAAGGTTTGTTTTTTATCAGATCGGCCGATGTTGCATTCGTACTCCCAAATCTCTAAAATATCAGAAGCTTTCACTTCATAATTTGGATAAAAACTATTATCAGATTCCAAAACTAAAGAATTCTTTTTGTTTTTATTGAGACGTTTGTAGACCATACCTTCATTTTTGGTAATCAAGATATAGGTCTTACCATCCATCACCTCTCCTAACCTTTCCACATAACGTCCGATAATGATAGAACCATCTTCGTGTGGCGGCATCGAATCACCTTCTACAGGAAATCCGCGGTGTTTACCAGGCCCTAAAAAAGGAAGTGAAACCTGCTGTAAACTTTCGATATACTCAGGATCAGCATATCCGTTGAGGTAACCGGCTTTTGCTTTTTGAGATACAATTTCGATATAATTCTCCCCAAAACTATCTACCTGTATGGGTAAAATAAGTCGATTGCCTTCTAGTTTTATTAAATTTTCTACGTTTATTTTACGTATATCGACAGACAATAACAAATCGATACTCATATGAAAATATAAAGCGATTTGCTTTAAAATGTCATACGGCGCTTCGGAAGTTCCA
The DNA here is from genome assembly GCF_001429295.1 of Flavobacterium sp. Root935. GTDB lineage: Bacteria > Bacteroidota > Bacteroidia > Flavobacteriales > Flavobacteriaceae > Flavobacterium. The sequence continues at coordinate 21,989 of NZ_LMJL01000010.1, forward strand.
TCTTCGTATTTAACGTATCTACCTCTTGTAATTCTTAGGTTTTGGGCTAATTTTTCTTGTGATATTTTATGCTTAACCCTTAATGCTCTGATATTGTCTGAAAATAAGGACATAACTAATTTGTTATAATTTGGAACAGCAAATATACAAAAAATTGTTATCATCTGTGTTAATTTTGTTTCATACAAAAACAAGAAAATGGCAAGGGCAATTGTACACATGGATTTGGATACTTTTTTTGTATCCTGTGAACGACTAACCAACTCAGAATTAAGAGACAAACCTCTTATTATTGGTGGAGGTGATCGTGGCGTTGTAGCCTCTTGTTCTTATGAAGCCCGCAAATTTGGGGTGCGTTCTGCAATGCCTATTCAAATGGCGCTAAAACTTTGTCCAGATGCAAAAGTTATGAAAGGCGACATGGAATTGTATTCACAATTATCGCACGATGTTACTCAAATTCTTCAGGAAAAAGCACCCGTTTTAGAAAAAGCTAGTATCGATGAATTTTATCTGGATATTACTGGAATGGATAAATTTCACGGAAGCTATAAATGGACAGATGAATTGGCAAAATCTGTAATAAAAGAAACTGGTCTGCCAATTAGTTTTTCGCTATCTATTAATAAAACTGTTTCTAAAATTGCAACTGGCGAAGGCAAACCTGTAGGGAATCTCGAAATTCCTGAGCAAGGAGTTCAGGCTTTTTTAAATCCGTTATCGATTCAAAAAATCCCGATGGTTGGAAATGTCACGTTCCAGCTTTTGTCCCGAATTGGTGTTCGTAAAATTCAGACTCTAGCAGAAATGCCTCCTGAGGTTTTACAGCAGATGATTGGAAAAAATGGTTTGGACATCTGGAAAAAGGCCAACGGAATCGACCATACGCCTGTAGAACCTTACAGTGAAAGAAAATCAATTTCTACTGAACATACTTTTGCTCAGGATACAATCGATATTGCCAAACTAAAAAGAGTGCTTTTAGGAATGGTCGAAAAACTGGCTTTTCAGCTTCGGTCTGAACAATGGTTAACCTCAACAGTTACGGTTAAAATACGTTATGCCAATTTTGATACAGAAACCAAACAATGCAGAGTAGCTTATACATCAGCAGATCACGTTTTGACCAAAAATGTAATGGAACTTTTTGAGAAATTGTATCAGCGTCGTATGCGTTTACGTTTGATTGGTGTTCGCTTTAGCGGATTAGTTCGCGGTACCTATCAAATTGATCTTTTTGAAGATACTCAGGAAATGCTTTCACTTTATGCCGCCATGGATAAAATGAAAAACCGTTATGGTTTTGATGCGGTAATGCGCTGTGCCGGAGCTTCTTTTAAACCCAATAACAAAGACGAAATTTTAAAACGCAGCAAATAATGTATCTCAATTGTCATTCATATCATTCATTACGTTACGGCACGATTCCTCTTGATAAACTTATCGAGGAGGCCGTTTCTTATGGTGTTAAAGCAATGGCACTTACTGATATTAATACAGTAACGGGAATTTATGATTTTATAAAAGCATGTACTGAAAAAAAGATTAAACCATTGGTTGGAATGGAGTTTCGATGCAGTCATGAGTTTCGATATATCGGTTTGGCTCAAAATGCTGAAGGTTTGGCTGAAATGAATCGGTTTTTAACGAATCATAATTTTAGCGGAGAAAAACTGCCATTAAATGCACCCGAATTCAAATCGGTTTTTGTAATTTATACTTTAGAAAATGCTCCGAAAGTTCTTCGTGAAAATGAATTTATCGGCATTCGTCCCGAAGAAGTTTCAAGACTTTTCTCATCAGAACATAAAGATAAAATTTCTAAAATGGTTGTACTGCAATCGGTAACTTTTAGAAATAAAAAAGAATTTAATCTGCATAAAATTCTGCGTGCAATTGATACGAATATTATCTTATCAAAATTAACAGAAGCTGATTATTGCAGAACTTCTGAAAAAATGCTGCCTGTAGAATCGCTGTTACCTTTTTATGAAAAGTATCATGAAATTATAATTAACACAGAGAAAATTATTAATTCCTGCAATTTTGAATATGATTTTTCTACTCCAAAAAACAAAAAATTCTTTACTACAAGTCGTCAGGAAGATTTAAAAATGCTTACCGACTTGGCTATGAAAGGATTAAAAAGACGTTATGGAAACGAGAATCTAGAAGCAAAAAAGCGTATAGAAAAGGAACTAAAAGTGATCGATGAATTAGAATTCAGCGGTTATTTTTTAATTACTTGGGATATTGTACGCTACAGCAATAGTCAGGGTTTTATGCATATTGGCCGAGGCAGCGGTGCCAATAGTATTATAGCCTATTGTTTAGGCATTACAGATATTTGCCCATTAGAATTGGATTTGTATTTTGAGCGATTTTTAAATTTAAATCGTAAAAGTCCGCCCGATTTTGACATCGATTGGAGCTGGAAAGAGCGTAATATAATTTTAGAATATATTTTTGATAAATATGGCCGCGATCATGTTGCTTTTTGCGGTACCAATGTAGAATTCAAACACCGTTCTATTTTCAGGGAAGTCGGGAAAGTTTTTGGTCTTCCAAAAGAAGAATTAGATATGCTGGCCAAAAATCCAATGGCATTGCAAGAAACTAATTCTATTGTACAGCTGGTTCAGTATTATAGTCTTATGATGAATAAATACCCCAATCAGCGCAGTATGCATGCCTGCGGTATTATTATTTCTGAAGAACCAATCACCAATTATACGCCGTTGGAAATGCCTCCAAAAGGTTTCCCTATTGTACTTTTTGACATGCATATTGCCGAAGAAATTGGTTTCGAAAAATTCGATATTCTAAGTCAGCGCGGCATTGGGCATATCGATGACAGCGTAAAACTAATCGAAAAAAACCGAGGCATAAAAGTAGATATTCGTGACACTTCTATATCTAAAGATGAAGCTGTATGCAATGTTCATTTGGCACAAGGAAAAACCATTGGCTGTTTCTATATCGAAAGTCCCGCAATGCGTGGATTATTGCGCCGTTTAAATTGCGATAATTACAGGATTCTTGTAGCAGCTTCTTCAATTATTCGTCCCGGCGTTGCACAATCTGGAATGATGAAAGAATATATTTTTCGTCATAATAATCCAGATCAATTTCAATATTTTCATGAGGTTTTCAAAGAACATCTTGGCGAAACCTATGGTATTATGGTCTATCAGGAAGATGTGATCAAAATTGCCCAGCATTACGGAGGCGTTCCTGCTGCAGACGGTGATATTCTGCGTCGCGCCATGTCTGGAAAAGGACGTTCTGTAGAGGCTTTGCAAAAAGTAAAAGATAATTTCTTTGCTTCCTGTGCCCAAAAAGGACATCCTGAAGGGCTTAGTCAGGAAATTTACCGCCAGATTGAGTCTTTTGCAGGATTTTCATTTTGTAAAGCGCACTCTGCTTCGTATGCGGTAGAAAGTTACCAAAGTTTATATCTCAAGATCAATTATCCTGTAGAGTTTATGACAGCGGTTATTAATAATCAAGGCGGATTTTACAGAACAGAAGTTTATGTACACGAAGCACGTATGTCTGGAGCAACAATACTTAATCCGTGTGTGAATAAAAGTGAATATCAAACTACGGTTTATGGAAATGATATTTATCTAGGTTTTATGCATCTGCAGGGTTTAGAATCGAAAATAGCAAATTTGATCGAATCGGATCGGGAGAAAAATGGTGAATTTATTTCTTTGGAGGATTTTATCAACCGAATTCCAATTGGTATTGAAAGTATTAAAATTTTGATTTTTATAGATGCTTTTCGTTTTACGGGAAAAACCAAGAATCAGCTTCTCGTTATTGCAAGTTTACTTTTAAATAATTTTAAACCAGAAAACAGAAGTTTGATGCTTTTACAAGAACCCGTTAAAGAATATAAGCTTCCAACTTTAGATCGTTCTGTTTTTGAAGATGCTTTTGATGAAATCGAGCTTTTGAGTTTTCCTGTATCCTGTCCCGTTTTTGATTTATTACAAACCAAATACCGCGGCGATGTTATGGCAAAAGATCTTGTCTCGCATCATAAAAAACAGGTTCGAATGCTGGCTTATTTAATTGCCCGAAAACAGGTTCCTACCAAAAAAGGAAATATGTATTTTGGAACTTGGATTGATCATGAAGGCTCTTATTTTGACACGGCGCATTTTCCTGATAGTCTGGCGCAGCATCCTTTTCAAGGCGGAGGCTGTTATTTGCTTTTAGGAAATGTAGAAGTCGATTATCACTTTCCAACCATAACGATCCTCAAAATGGCCAAGATGCCTTTTATCCCCGATCCTCGTTATATGGATGCAAAAGATCAGTTTAAAACACAGCGATTAATTAAGGAGGATGTTAGTCCTACGCATCGCGAACCTTATCCGCAGGGACATGAAATTAATCTGCCGAGACATCGAATGAAATTTTAGCATTAAAATAACAAATGAAGAAATAGATTTTACGTTATATAAAGATGAGAAATACGGAATATGCCATAGTCGATATTGAAACCACAGGCGGGAATGCCAGTGGCAGCCGCATTACAGAAATTGCCATTATTATTCATGATGGTAAAAATGTAATCGACCGTTATGAAACGCTTGTAAACCCCGAAAAAGAAATACCACTTTCTATTTTTGGTTTAACAGGGATTAATAACGAAATGGTGGCCAATGCACCTATTTTTGATGATATTTCGGAGAAAGTACTTGAAATGCTTACCGATCGTATTTTCGTCGCGCATAACGTCAACTTCGATTATTCATTTGTTCGTCATCAATTGGAACAAGCTGGTTTTAAATGGACTGCCAGAAAATTGTGCACCGTTCGCGCAGCACGAAAAATTAAACCAGGATTGGGATCGTATAGTTTAGGGAATCTGTGTAACTCCTTAAATATCTGTTTAGAAAACAGGCACCGCGCCGGCGGAGATGCAGATGCTACTGCTATATTGTTTTCTTTATTATTGGAATGGGATGATGCTGGCGAGATCAACAAAATGATCAAAAAAACATCTGAAGACCAGCGTTTGCCACCAAATTTACCTCCAGAAGATTTTAGTAATTTACCCGAAAAGCCAGGAGTTTATTATTTTTACAATCAGCAGAAAAAGGTGATTTATGTTGGAAAAGCAATCAACTTAAAAAAACGCGTCGCTTCTCATTTTAGCGGACATAAGATTAATTCGCAAAGGCAGCATTTTCTGCGTGATATTCACGGAATTTCATTTGAAGTCTGTGCAACCGAATTAATGGCTTTGTTATTAGAATGTACCGAAATCAAGAAACTCTGGCCAACTTACAATAGAGCATTAAAGCGCTTTGAGGCGAAATTTGGAATTTACCAGTATGAAGCAAGAAACGGATATAAATATTTAGCCGTTGGAAAACTAACCAAATTTCAGACTTGTATTCATGAATTTAATAGTTTGTATAACGCTATAAATTTACTGAGAGAGCTGTCTGAACAATTTGAAATTGATCAAAGATTCTGCAAATATTCCAGACCTGAAGATGGAGAGCTTTTTCATCATAATGATATGAAAAGCCTGCCTGATGCCTTGCTTCATAATCAGCAAGTGGATAATGCAATTGATTTTCTGTTAAACAACCGTCCCACTTTTGCCATTATTGACAAAGGAAGAACCAAAGACGAACGCAGCTGTATTTGGATTGAAAATGGTCATTTTTATGGTATGGGACATATTCCGACAGATGTTTCGATTACAGATCCATCAGAAGTAAAAAACTATGTTACGCCCTATAAAAGCAATCAATACATTGTGCATTTGATTTTTGCTTACGCAGAAAAATATCCAGGTAAAGTATTCTTTAAGAAACAGTTCCTTAACCAAGAATAGAATTAAATGCTTAATTATCAGTAAATTTAATATTACAACTAATTAAATGTACCATGAAAATAGCAACCTATAATGTAAACGGAGTTAACGGACGCTTAAATGTATTACTGCGCTGGCTTGAAGAAGCTGCTCCAGATATTGTCTGCCTTCAGGAATTAAAAGCACCACAGGATAAATTTCCGCTTAAAGCGATAAATGATGCGGGTTACAATGCTATTTGGCATGGACAAAAACAATGGAACGGCGTGGCAATTCTTGCCCGTAACATGAAGATTGAAGAAATAACCCGTATTCTTCCAGGTGATGAAGAAGATATCCAAAGTCGTTATGTCGAAGCTTTAATTAACGGAATTGTAATTGCCTGTCTTTATCTCCCAAACGGAAACCCTGCGCCGGGACCAAAACTTGAATATAAACTGAAATGGTTTGATCGTTTGGCTGAGCGTGCAGAAACCTTATTGAAGTTAAAAATTCCAGTAATACTCGTTGGCGATTATAATGTTATGCCAACAGAATTGGATGTTTATAAACCTGAAAAATGGGTAAAAGATGCGCTTTTCCTGCCTGAAGTCAGAAAAGCTTTTGCAACTATTGTTTCGCAGGGATGGACAGATGCTATTCGGAAATTATATCCTGATGAGAAGATTTATACTTTTTGGGATTATTTTAGAAATGCTTATGAACGTGATGCAGGATTGAGAATTGATCATTTTTTACTGAGTCCGCAAATTGCAAAAGAATTGCGCTCTGGCGGTGTTGACCGTCATGTGCGAGGCTGGGAAAAAACAAGCGATCATGCTCCTGTGTGGATTGAAATTGATAAAAAATGAATGCAACAATGACATTATTTAACGACACCGAATTATTTACTCCAGGTTTGGCAGGAAAAAAAGTATTTGACATTCCTGATTCTGAATTGATTTTGATCGATAATTTTTTTACCAAAGAAGAATCTGATCGCTTTTATGAAAGACTGCTCCGTAAAACCAAATGGAGAGAATATGAAATGGAAATTTACGATAAAATCTACACCGTTCCCAGAATGATTGCCTGGTATGAAGACAAGGATAATCCAGGAGCAGATCCAAAAGGTCCCGACTGGAATTACGAATTATTGACTATTAGAGGCCGCGTAGAGAAAGAAACACAGCTTGATTTTAATACCGTTCTGCTTAATTTATACCGAGATGGAAATGACGGTGTGGGCTGGCATAGCGACAAAGAACACAATACTGGACCAAACCCGATTATTGCATCGGTTACTTTTGGTGAAACTAGAATGTTCAGGCTTCGTCATAAATTCAACAAAGACATTCCGCAGGTTGAAATTCCGCTGCATCATGGCTCTTTTTTATTGATGGCCGGAACAACAAATAGCTTTTGGCAGCACCAAGTTCCGAAAACGGCTCGGGATGTTTTACCAAGAATAAATTTAACATTTAGGCAAACCCGCCGAAATGTGTAAGTTATTAGTAACTAAAAATGAGCCAGTTTTTTGGCTCAATAACGAAGAGGAAAATTCTGTCGAAAAAAGTTAAATTACTGATTGTATGAACGTTTTATTAGGCAGACCCTATCTTTTTTAGTATTTTTGCAACCTTTTTTTAAATACAATACCGTAATGGCATATTCAAACAATGATTTAGCGCGCTTCTTAGATGCGCAAAACAAACTTTATCTTACCGCTCTTTCTGAAATCAGTAAAGGGAAAAAAGAAACACACTGGATGTGGTTTATTTTTCCCCAAATTAAAGGTTTAGGAAAAAGCGATACTGCAATTCTTTACGCCATTAATGATTTAAAAGAAGCATCTGATTATTTAGAACATCCAATTCTAGGAAAACATTTAATCGAGATTTCAGAGCTTTTATTAACCTTCAAAAGAAAATCTGCAGACGGAATTTTTGGCGATTTAGACGCTCGAAAATTACGTTCTTGCATGACTTTGTTTTCTTTAGTAGAAAATACAAATCCGATATTTAACGAAATTCTGGATGCTTTTTTCTCTGGAGAATGCGACCCACTGACTTTGTCTATTATTAATTCAACTATAAAATCATCTACTGAGCCTTCTATTGTATAATTTACAATACTCATAGATTTTTTACATTTTAAAGACACTACAATTGCGTAGTGTCTTTTTTATTTTAAAGCCAAAAAATATCAAGAAGTAAAGTTTTATATTTGATAGCCTTTTAAGTTTTATCTTGCATTATCCTAAAATTCAATATCATGAACGAGAAAATTAAAACTTTACAAGTTATTCATCTTGCTATTTGTGCCGGAACAGTTCTTGCTTATTACTTTTTAGGAGAGCTTTCAATTGAAAAATTAGACATTCCAACAATAGATTCAACATCTCTAGTTTATGTATCTATACCTGTCCTCGCTTTCGTTTTTAGCAGTTTTTTATTCAAATCACAATTAAAACAAATCGATCCAAAATTCAAAGCGGAAGAAAAAATGCGAATTTATCAAGCAGCATCTATTATGCGATGGGCAGTTTTAGAAGGCGCAGCTTTTTTAATATTACTTTTAAAACCAGATTTTGTATTATTCGGAATACTTATTATTATATATCTAATTTTCCTGAGACCAACAGAAGAAAGAATTAACAACGATCTATCAGATTCTTAAATAGAATTTACTCAAAAAAGAACGCCTTGTGAAGTACACAAGGCGTTCTTTTTTATATTGGATTTTACAACTTGAACTAACTATTCTTTCGGCTTTGTTAAATAATAAACTGGAATACCCGTCAGCATAATTAAAACTCCCCAGCCGCAGGTAGAGAATTTTGTGATTAGCAAAGAGATACAAATTGCTGTTGCTGTAATAATATACAACATTGGCAAAAACGGATATCCAAAAGCTTTGTAAGGTCTTTCGACATCTGGCATTTTTTTGCGTAAAATGAAGATTCCGTAGATTGTTAAAATGTAAAAAATCAAAACAATGATGATTACAAAATCTAGTAAATCACCATATTTACCTGTCAAACATAAAGCCGAAGCCCAAACACACTGCGCCCAAAGTGCCCAAGCTGGAACACTAGAACTATTTAAAATAGCCGCTTTTTTAAAGAACAATCCATCGTTTGCCATTGTGTAATAAACCCTTGCTCCTGCCATAATTAATCCGTTGTTACAGGCAAAAGTCGAAATCATAATCATGATTGCAATAATCAGTGTTCCAATGTTCCCGAAAATATATTGTGATGCTACAACCGCTACACGATCAGATTTTGCTGTTGCAATTTCGTCTAACGGAATCACTGCCAAATACATAATATTTGTTAAAACATAAATAATCGTTACAATAAAAGTTCCTAAAAACAAACTGAAACCCACATTACGTTTAGGATTTTTAATTTCACCAGCAATAAAAGTTACACCGTTCCAGGCATCGCTGGAAAATAAAGATCCAACCATTGCTGCAGAAATTCCAGTTATTAAAGCTGATCCTCCAATTGGAAGCCATGATCCAGTTTCTTTGTCAAATGCACGAGTATTCCATCCATCTGCCCAGTTTGCATCCCAAACAGAAGCTTTTGCTGCAAGCGTTAATCCAAAAACTATTAATCCGAGCAATGATAAAATCTTAATAATCGTTAAAACCGTTTGCAGAATTTTTCCGTTTTTGACGCCTCGGCTATTGATGTAAGTCAATAAAACAATTGTAAAAATAGAAACTAACTGCGCCGCATTAAGTTTAAAAGAACCTAACTCATAAAGAATATTTTCATCACTAAAGGGCTCATACAAATAAGCAGCAAATTTCGAAAAAGCTACTCCCACCGCTGCAATTGTTCCAGTTTGAATCACAGCAAAAAAACTCCAGCCGTACAAAAAGGCAATTAATTTATTATAAGCTTCTTTTAAGTATACATATTGGCCTCCCGCTTTTGGGAACATTGCACTTAATTCACCATAACTTACGGCGGCAATAATGGTAATCAATCCAGAGATCAGCCAAATTAAAGTCAGCCATCCAGCAGATCCTACTTGTCTGGCGATATCGGCGCTAACAATAAATATCCCAGATCCGATCATAGAACCCACAACAAGCATGGTTCCGTCTAATAATCCGAGTTCTCTTTTAAAATGTTCTTGGTCGTTTTCTTGCATTTTTATTGGTTTAGGGTTGGTTAAAGATATACTTTTTTTAGAAATTTTAGATTTTAGAAAATAAATCGCAAATACGTTTTGCATTCTAAAAGAAAAATAAAATTACAACAAAATATTTTTTGTAGTATTTTTACGCATTATTTATAAAAATTTAAAGTATGAATTTATTTAGTAATTCTGTTGTACTCTTAACAGGAGCTGACGGTGACATAGGAAAAGCTTTCATAGAAGAGTTATTAAATCAAAATGTAAGGAAAATATATATTACAGGAATAAATATAGAAAAACTATCTGCTCTTGCATCTCTACATCCTAACAATTTATTTCCATTTCTTTTAGATGTAACAGATAGTAATCAAATCAAAGATTTTTGCTCTAACCACACAGATATTAACATATTAATTAATAATGCTGGAATAGAGTTGAAATCTAATTTTTTGAATTTAAAAGCTCATGAATATGCTAAACTAGAAATGAATATAAATTATATTGGAGTTGTAAATCTCACCAACGAATTAATCCCTACTCTAAAATCAAATTCAAATGCAGCTATAATTAATATTTTATCAATTGCAAGTCTTTATGTTATTAAAAGATTATCAACGTATTGTGCATCAAAAACGGCAGCACATATTTTTACGCAATCAATCAGAGAAGATTTAGCAGAAGATAATATTAAAGTATTTGGAATATATCCTGGTTATGTCGATTCAAAAATGTCTTCAGACGTAGAACATAATAAAATTTCACCTCAAGCATTAGTCAAAAATATCTGCAATGATATAAATTTAGATTTCTATGATGTATTTCCAGACCCAATGTCTATTGCATTTAAAAATAGTAATAAATTAACTATAGATTATATATAAGTATTTTGTAAATGGTTGTAGTCATTTTTGGCATGACCTTAAAGCTATTTCAAATTTATAAATTAAGACGAAAAATAACTTTTCCAATATTTCTCTAAACTGCAAGCTTCACAACTTGCAGTTTTTTTATAAATAAATTTCCTCCTTACGCTTTCCCGTAAACATTTACGATTTCAAGTATTTATATTTGATCGACTAATCAAAATAAACCAAAATCTAAAAAATCAATTTATGGAAACCAGTGCAACAAGTTCATTAGAAATTTCAAGTCAGTTTTACAATTATGCTGCTGACTTGATGGTAAATCAAGAGAAATCTGCTTCTGAAACCAAAAATGCTTTGATCTCACAAGGCCTTACTCCAGAAAATGCAGCATTTGTTGTTGAGAATATCGAAGGTCAAATAGAAGAAGCAAAAAATGATAAAGCTAGAAAAGACATGATTTATGGAGCTTTATGGTTTGCCGGCGGTACTATTTTGACTCTTTCAAATATTGGCTTTATTTTTTGGGGAGCTATTTTATTTGGCGGTATTCAATTTTTTAGAGGATTGATAAATTTAAATTCTTAACTTTAATTCAGCATTTCAAAATTATTCTCTCATTTTTCAAAACTCAAAAAACATGAAAAAAATTACTTTTTTGCTTTTATTCTTTTTTGCTTCGTTAAGCACATTTGCCCAAGATATTACAGGTGACTGGAAGGGAGTTTTGAAAGTGCCTGGCGCAGAACTTAATCTTGTTTTGCATGTGACAAAAACTGAAAATGGTTTTAGCGCCACTTTAGACAGTCCAGATCAAAAAGCATTTGGACTTCCAGTGACAACAACAACATTCGCAAATTCAACCCTCAAATTTACTGTAGAAAATTTAGCGGTAGAATATGAAGGCGTTCTGGATAAAGATCAAGTTATAACTGGAACTTTCAAACAAATGGGACAAGCGATCCCATTAATTTTAAAACGTTAGCAATACTATATTTTAAATAAACTGATTATGACTTGGGATCCAAAAAAATACAACGAGTTCAAAGAAGAACGTTCGAAACCTTTTTTGGATCTTACAAGTCATATTGTTGATAAACCAAACCTAAAAGTTATTGATTTAGGATGCGGCACAGGCGAACTCACAAAAAAACTGTCCGAAAAACTTACTAATCCAATTGTATTGGGTATCGATAATTCTGCTGAAATGTTGGCAAAAGCTCCCTTAGGATCGCATCTTAACTTTGAAAAAAGAACAATTTTAGAACAGCTCGAAAATGAAACCAAATGGGATTTAATTTTTTCTAATGCAGCATTGCAGTGGATTGATAATCACAATGAACTTTTTAAAAAAATTATTTCTCGTATAAATCTAGGCGGTCAATTAGTTGTTCAAATGCCACAGCAAAACGAAAATATTCTTAACAAAATACTTTTAAACCTAGTTCAAGAAGAACCATTTTCATCTTACTTGAATGATTGGACACGTCCTTCTCCTGTATTAACTCTAGATGAATATGCTAAAATTCTTTTTCAAAATGGCGGCAAAGATTTGGTCCTTTACGAAAAAGTATATCCCTTAATTTCTGCTAATAAAAACGATTTTTTCGATTTTATTTCTGGCTCTGCATTAACAGTTTATCAGGAACGTTTAAAGCCAAATGAATTTGAAGAATTGTCACATGAATTTAAAAAAAGAATCGATACCTATTTTCCAGTTGTCCCTTCTATTTATGCTTTTAGACGATTGATTATATATGGTAAGTTTTAATTAAATTCTTGGATTCAAAAAGCATAATTTTTTCTCTACTTTTAATTTAACGATTATTCAAAAATCATTAAACAAAAAATCATTTACAATTGATTGCTCAAGGGTTTTAATATTCCCTTTGTAAACTCATTTTATCTTCTCAGAAAAACAATTCATTTTTATGTAAAAATTAAAGACAAAAACACAAAAACCTATAAAACAAATAATTAAGTAAAACAAACCTTGATTTTATATTCTTTTGGACAGTTATTTTTTTTGTAAAAATAATAAGATAAATTTTATTATATTTGAGAAAAGCATTCCAGATATTTTTTTCAATGACAAATAATTTTAACAAGTGTTTAATTTATATTAACTGATAAGCTTTCCCCATAAGTTTTTCTAAGTCTACATAAGCTCACAAAAGGCACTTTATATTAACCTATTAATTATAAGATTATGTCTAAGTTACAAGCATTAAAAAACTTTCGTTTTCCAAAAGTTTTCATTCTTATTTTAATAGTTTTTATCTCGTGTGCACTCCTAATCTGCATTAACTTTTTTACTATCAAAATTTTATCCGCTAATCGAGCTTATGTTAATGGTGAATCTCATTATTCGAAAGGACAAAAAGACGCATCAAGACATCTTATAACTTATCTATATACTAAAAATCCAAATCAGTGGAAATTGTATTTAGAAGAATTAAAAGTTCCTCAGGGCGATGGTATTGCTCGAATTACACTTTTAAAAGCCGGCGACAATAAAATTGCTCGTAACGGATTTTTAATTGGCCGAAATCATGAAGAAGATTTAGATGATATTATTTGGCTTTTTGACAATTTTAAACAGATTTCTTATCTATCAAAAGCAATAGATGAATGGGGAAAAGGTGACAAATTGATTTTCAAATTATTTGTTATCGGCCAGCAGATTAATGCTAAAATTGAACGGAATCTTTTGACGATTGAAGATCAGCAGCAATACTTAAAACAAATCAGCGCTATAAGTGATCAATTAACTATTAACGAACGGAATTTTTCTAATGTTTTAGGTGAAGGAACCCGAAAAATAAAGGATTTATTGATTATTTCGAATGTCTTTTTTATTCTAATAATAATCTGCAGTGTTTGTCTTTATTATTCTATTATGGTCAAAAGACTGCTTGTTTCCAAAAAAGAGACTGAGATAAAAAATGAAAATCTTATTATCGTAAATCGCGAATTAGACCGATTTGTATATAGTGCATCTCATGATTTAAGATCTCCTATAACTTCATTAAAAGGTCTTATAGAAATTACGGCATTAGAAGATGATGTAAATCAAGTTCGAAATTATCTTGAAATGATGCATCAGAGTCTCGCTCGACAAGATCAATTTATTAGCGATATCATTGATTATTCTAAAAACAAAAGAAAAGAAGTAATCATGGAGCCAGTAAGCTTGAAAGAATTGTTTAATGAAGCTATTTTACAATTAATGCATATTGAAAATGCAAGTAAAATCAAATTTACGCAGGAACTCGAAGTAGATCAGATTGAAAGTGATGGTCTTCGTTTAAAAATCATTATTAATAATCTGCTTTCAAATGCCATAAAATATGCTGACTGCAGCAAACAAGAAATGTTTATTACTATTAAAACATATTTTAGTGAAGGCTTAAATAAAATTGAAGTAGCAGATAATGGTATTGGAATTCACGATGATCATAAGGACAATATTTTTGATATGTATTTTGGAACAAACAAAAATAAAGGTTCTGGACTAGGTCTTTATATTGTAAAAGAAGCTGTAGAAAATATTAAAGGCGATATTTCTGTTTTTTCAGAAAGTACTGTTGGAAGTAAATTTATTGTAACGATACCTAATTCAAATGCAATTTAAACCGCAATTTCTAATTATAGAAGACAATTTAATTGACCAATTTATCATTAAAAAACTGCTAAAAAAAGGATTAGATATCAATCCTTTATTTATAGCTAATAATGGAAAAGAAGGAATAGATTGGCTTGTCCAAAATCCAGATCATAAATCGCTGATTATTCTTTTAGATATTCAGATGCCTATAATGAATGGATTTGAGTTCTTAGCAGAATTTGCCACTCTAGAAGAAAACTTAAAAGCTAAAATTGAGATTTTTGTTCTTTCATCAACTTTGGATATTGACGAAATTAAAAAGGTAAAAAACAATAAATATGTTTCAGATTTTTGGAACAAGCCTTTACGACTGGATTTACTAGAAAGTATTTCTCTCTAACTATTATTCTAAAACGCGATTTACTTGAGAAAATGCTCTAGTGTAGTACGGTTCTTTTGTAGAAGAAATCATAACACCTCCATGAGTTGATGAATGAACAAATTTTATTTCACCATCGGCAACTTCAACGATCATTCCAACGTGATTAATGTGGCGTCTCCCATTGGTTCTAAAGAAAATTAAATCTCCTTTTTGAGCTTCTTCTGTGTTCACTTTTGTACCAATACGAGATTGTTCTATTGAACTTCTTGGCAATTTAATATCAAAATTATTAAAAGTACAAATCATTAAACCAGAACAATCAAACCCTGCTTTTGTGGTCCCGCCCGATCTATAACGCACTCCAATATTTTCTGTAGCATTTGCAATAAGCTGATCTATTAATTCTGAATGACTGCCAGTTGATAATCTAACAAATGTAGAATCTTTTTTAATTTCAGCAGTTTGTGCTATTTGCACTGGTGAAGATACTGCAGCATTTTGTGATTCTTTAATTGCAATAGCCGATTGAATCGCGTCTGCTTTTTCTTTTGGAACTCGAATTTTTAAAAGATATCCAACAGGTACTTTCCCTTTTATAGACGGATTCTGGCGCTCTAATTCTGCAACAGTAATTCCATATTCTTTAGAAATACCGTATTTCGTCTCTTTCGGTTTCACTTCTCTATAAAGCTCAACTTCTGTAGAGATAACTTCTGGTGCATTCTCACGTGGCTTTTCATTTGTGGATGCAACATCAGAAGAATTAGAAGGAATTGTTATTTGCTGTCCAATTTTCAATCCTTCCGTTTCCAAAAGCGGATTAGCTTTCTTTAAATCATCAACAGAGACGTTGTATTTTTTTGAAATTCCCCACAGCGTTTCTTTGGCTGCTACTTCGTGTGAATTTGGGCTAGTACTTATAACTACTTCAGATTTAGGCTCAGACTTAGTTTTAATTTTAGCACTATTTTTATTTGGAATTAAAAGGATCGAATTTAGTTTTAAGATTTTAGAAGAGTTTGGATTTGCATCGGAAATCTCTTTAACTTTTACTCCATATTTTTTAGCAATAACAGAAAGATTTTCTCCTTTTGAAATTTTGTGCTTAACAAAATTATCTTGTGCAAATACTCCAACACTGAAAAAAAACATTCCTATTATTAATCTAAAAATCATAAATTACTATTTAAGTTAGTACTTCTTTTTTTTAAGTTTAGTTACATAATTAAACTTAAAAATTATAAATATATTACCTCAAAGGCGAATTTAACTCTTAAAACCAGAAAAACCATAATTTTTAACAATTAATTTATTCCAAAATGTCAAATTTAAACTTGACTTAATATCAAAAAAAGCTTCATTATTGATTTTCAGATAATTAAAATTTAAGCTTATTTTTCTTATAAATGATGTTCACAAAACAGTAATTAAAAAAATAAGTTTTTCCATTTAGCGATCTTAAATAAAAAACGCCCCGTTTTCACAGAGCGTTTTTTTTAATATATAAAGGTAAATCTTAAAGATTAAGCTTTTCCAGCAGCAATTAAGTTTAAAGCAGAGCCTGCAACAAACCAGCCAATTTGACCTGCGTTGTAAGTATGGTTCGCCAAGATTATATCTTTTGTACCATCGGCATGAACAAACTCTAATGTTAATGGTTTTCCTGGAGCAAATTCAGTTAAATCTAAGAAGTTAATTGTATCATCTTCCTGAATTTTATCGTAATCTGCTTCGTTAGCAAATGTCAATCCTAAAAGACCTTGTTTTTTAAGGTTTGTTTCATGGATACGAGCAAATGATTTTACTAATACTGCTTTAACTCCTAAGAAACGAGGCTCCATTGCAGCGTGCTCACGAGAAGAACCTTCGCCATAATTATGATCTCCAATTACTATAGACGGAACTCCCGCTGCCTTGTATGCACGAGCTACAGCAGGAACAGCATCGTAAGTACCTGTTAATTGATTTTTAACCGAATTTGTTTTTTGGTTGAATGCATTTACAGCACCAATCAACATATTATTAGAAATATTATCTAAATGTCCACGGAAACGAAGCCATGGCCCAGCCATAGAAATGTGGTCAGTTGTACATTTTCCAAATGCTTTAATCAGCAGTTTAGCACCTGTAATGTTTTTACCATCCCAAGCATCAAAAGGAGCTAATAATTGTAAACGCTCAGATGTCGGGCTAACCACAACCTGAACTCCCGAACCGTCCTCAGCCGGAGCTTGAAATCCCGGATCTTCAGCATAGAAACCTTTAAGAGGAAGTTCGTCTCCAGTTGGAGCATCAAGCATTACTTCTTCTCCGTCTTCGTTTATTAATTTATCTGTTAATGGGTTAAATCCTAAATCTCCAGCAATGGCTAACGCAGTTACCAATTCTGGAGAACCTACAAATGCCAAAGTGTTTGGATTACCATCTGCACGTTTTGAGAAATTACGGTTGAAAGAGTGAACGATTGTGTTTCTTTCTTCTTTTTCTGCTCCTTCTCTATCCCACATACCAATACATGGTCCGCAGGCATTAGCAAATACAGTAGCGTTGATTTTATTAAAAGTTTCTATAAAACCATCTCTCTCTATTGTAGAACGCACCACTTCAGAACCTGGAGTAATAGTAAACTGAGCTTTAGTTTTTAAATTCTTAGCCGCAACTTGTTTTGCCAAAGATGCTGCACGAGATATATCTTCGTAAGATGAATTTGTACAAGAACCGATCAAACCAACTTGAATTTGTAACGGCCAGTTATTTTTGATTGCTTCCTCTTTCATTTTAGAAATTGGGGTAGCTAGATCTGGAGTAAAAGGACCATTTAAGTGTGGTTCTAATTGAGATAAGTTAATTTCGATAACCTGATCAAAATATTTTTCTGGGTCGGCATAAACTTCTGGATCTCCAGTTAAGTAAGAAGCTACTTTATCTGCGGCATCGGCAACATCGGCTCTGTTTGTAGAGCGTAGGTAACGACTCATAGAATCATCATAACCAAAAGTTGAAGTTGTAGCTCCAATTTCAGCACCCATATTACAAATAGTTCCTTTACCCGTACAAGACATTGCAGTTGCACCTTCTCCAAAATATTCAACGATAGCACCAGTACCACCTTTTACAGTAAGAATACCAGCCACTTTAAGAATAACATCTTTAGGAGCAGTCCAACCTGATAATTTACCAGTTAATTTAACTCCAATTAATTTAGGAAATTTAAGCTCCCAAGCCATACCAGACATAACGTCTACAGCATCGGCTCCACCAACTCCAATTGCCACCATTCCTAAACCACCTGCATTTACAGTGTGAGAATCGGTACCAATCATCATTCCACCAGGGAAAGCATAATTTTCAAGTACTACTTGGTGAATAATTCCAGCTCCTGGTTTCCAGAAACCAATTCCGTATTTATTTGAAACTGACGACAAGAAATCGAAAACTTCATTACTTTGTGTTTTTGCTCTAGCCAAATCGGTTTTAGCATCTACTTTTGCCTGAATCAAGTGATCACAATGCACTGTTGTAGGAACTGCTACTTTAGATTTACCAGCATGCATAAATTGTAATAAAGCCATTTGAGCAGTTGCATCTTGACAAGCCACACGGTCTGGTGCAAAATCAACATAATCAACTCCTCTTCCAAACGCCTTTGTTGGATTTCCATCCCAAAGGTGATTGTATAAAATTTTCTCTGTTAAGGTAAGTGGACGACCAACAATCTCGCGTGCCTTGTCAACACGACTTGGCATGTTTTCGTACACTTTTTTAATCATTTCGATATCAAAAGCCATAAGTTTTATAATTATTTTTTTGTTTTTTTATTTTATTTTGAACATCACAAGTTACAAAAAATAGAGGAGCTATAAAAGAAAAAGCCCGAGTTTATCACTCGGGCTTTAATATATTAATAATCGAAGGATTACATTACTAATTGCTTGTTAGAAGGCGCAAATTTAGTTAAGTTGATACCTTCAACTGCAGTTGTATATTCATCTAATGTTGGAGTTCTACCTAAAATTGTAGATAAAACTACAACTGGTGTAGAAGAAAGTAATGATTCTCCTTTTTTACCTTCAGAATCTTCTACGACTCTTCCTTGGAAAAGACGAGTAGAAGTTGCCATTACAGTATCTCCTTTTGCTGCTTTTTCTTGGTTACCCATACAAAGGTTACATCCTGGACGCTCTAAATACAACATGTTTTCATATTCTGTACGCGCTGCACCTTTTGGAGCATTATCGTCAAATTCGAAACCTGAGTATTTTTGTAAAACTTCCCAGTCACCTTCAGCTTTAAGCTCGTCTACAATGTTATATGTAGGAGGAGCTACCACAAGCGGTGCCAAAAATTCTACTTTACCTTTTTGATCTTCAATATTCTTAAGCATTTGAGCAAGAATCTTCATATCTCCTTTGTGAACCATACATGAACCAATAAATCCAAGATCTACTTTTTTCACTCCTCCATAAAAAGAAAGAGGTCTAATTGTATCGTGAGTATATCTTTTAGAAACATCAACATTATTTACGTCTGGATCTGCAATCATTGGCTCAGCAATCTGATCCAAATCAACTACAACTTCAGCGTAATATTTAGCGTTTGCATCTGGAGTTAAAGCTGGTTTCTCAGCAGATTTAATTTCAGCGATTCTCTTATCAGCTTTATTAATTAACCCTTGAAGAACGTGTTTATCGTTATCCATACCTTTATCGATCATAATCTGGATTCTGCCTTTTGCAATTTCCAATGATTCGATTAAAGTATCATCTTCAGAAATACAGATAGAAGCTTTTGCTTTCATCTCTGCAGTCCAGTCAGTAAACGTAAATGCCTGGTCAGCAGTAAGAGTTCCAATGTGAACCTCAATAATTCTACCTTGGAATACGTTTTCTCCTCCAAACTGATGAAGCATTTGTGCTTGAGTAGCATGAACTACATCACGGAAGTCCATGTATCCTTTCATATCTCCTTTGAAAGTAACTTTTACAGATTCTGGAATTGGCATAGAAGCCTCACCTGTAGCTAATGCAAGAGCAACTGTTCCTGAGTCGGCTCCAAAAGCAACACCTTTTGACATTCTGGTGTGAGAGTCACCACCAATAATGATAGCCCATTCGTCAATAGTGATATCGTTAAGTACTTTGTGAATTACGTCTGTCATTGAGTGATAAACACCTTTTGGATCACGAGCTGTAATTAAACCAAAATCGTTCATGAATTTCATCAACTTTGGAATATTCGCCTGAGCTTTTTTATCCCAAACAGAAGCAGTGTGACAACCTGATTGGTACGCACCGTCTACGATTGGAGAAATTACTGTAGCAGCCATAGATTCTAACTCCTGAGCAGTCATAAGTCCAGTTGTATCTTGAGAACCTACAATATTAACTTCTACACGAACATCAGAACCAGCGTGCAATACTTTACCAGCAGGTACACCAACAGCGTTTCTGTTAAAGATTTTTTCTACTGCTGTAAGACCTTGTCCTTCAATAGAAATTTCTTTTGATGGAGCAAATACAAGAGGAGCTTCAATACCTAAAACTTTCGCTGCTAATGTTTGAAGTTTTTTACCAAATACAATCGCGTATGAACCTCCAGCTTTAATAAATTCCATTTTCTGAGGTGTAAATGCCTTAGAAATGTCTATTAATTCCTGATCGCCGTTGTATAATTTTTTCTCTTTAATATTAATTGTAAGAACTGTTCCAGTTGCTACAGAATATGCCTGCTCTAGAATTGGTTCGTCATTTTCATTACGAACAACATTACCATTCTCATCAAGTTTTTTAACCCAGTTTTTTAGATCTAAACCAATACCACCAGTAACATCAACAGTGGTTAGGAAAATTGGAGAAATTCCGTTTGTTCCACCAACAATTGGAGCGATATTTACGAATGGAATATATGGACTTGCTTGTTTTCCTGTCCAAAGTGCCACGTTATTTACACCTGACATTCTTGAAGAACCTACACCCATTGTTCCTTTTTCTGCAATAAGCATAACGCTTTTATCAGGATGCTGTGCTTGCAGCATTTTGATTTCGTCTTGTGCTTGAGGAGTAATCATACATTTACCGTGAAGTTCACGATCTGAACGGGAGTGAGCTTGGTTACCTGGAGAAAGCAAGTCTGTAGAAATATCTCCTTCACCAGCAATATAAGTAACGACTTTAATTTCGTCAGCTACTTCTGGAAGTTTTGTAAAGAACTCAGCTTGAGCATAACTTTCAAGGATTTCTTTTGCAACTGCATTGTCATTTTTATATGCCTCTATTAAACGATCTGTATCCGCTTCATAAAGGAAAACCTGAGTTTTAAGAACTTTTGCCGCTTCTGCTGCAATAGCAGCATCATTTCCTAGAGCTAGATCTAGCAATACTCCAATTGAAGGACCACCCTTCATGTGAGATAATAATTCAAAAGCAAAAGTTGGAGTTATTTCTTTTACAACAGATTGACCAAGAATAATCTCTTTTAAAAACTTAGCTTTTTCACCAGCTGCACTAGTTGTCCCTGGCAATGTGTTGTAAATAAAAAATTTAAGAGAATCTTCTCTATATTCGTTATCTACATCTTTAATTTGCGAAATGATTTCGCTTAATAATTCTGCACCATCAATCGGCTTTGGATGAAGTCCTTGGCCTTTTCTTTCTTCAATTTCTTTAATGTAATCTTTGTAAGTATTCATAATATAGTAGAAGTATTTTTTTTTGTATGCAAATTTAAAAATTAAAGCCGAGAATTAAAAAGAATATAATAGATCTCGCCTTTTCAAAAATTATTATTGCTAAAAAACGATTTTCAATGTCTGTTTTTGCTAAAACAGCAATTTTGAATCAAAAAAATGAATTATTGATATTTTAAAATCTTTTCATTAACAAAGTCGAAATTTAATGTTACGAAGTAAGTGGGATTTTACCTCTATTTTCACAAAGAACTGTTCTAAATAAGTAATTATAACGTTATAGTTGTCTTGAACGGATCAATTTATTATTTTTTAAAGACATCGAAATTCAATATTTTTTCTATTTTATTAACCACGTAAAATAAAAAAAGCCTGATAAAATTATCAGGCTTTTTTTTTCAATTTCAATTGATATTTTACATCAGCTTTTTAATAATAACTTCTTCTGTTATTCCTTCGGCATCTGCTTTATAATTTTTAATAATTCTATGACGTAAAATTCCAGTTGCAACAGCTTGGACATCTTCAATATCTGGTGAAAACTTTCCATTGAATGCTGCATGAGCTTTTGCTGCCAAAATTAAGTTTTGTGAAGCTCTCGGTCCTGCTCCCCAATCGAGATAATTTTTCACAAAATCATTTGTCAAAGCATTATCAGGACGAGTTTTGCTTACTAAAGTAACTGCATATTCTATAACATTATCAGCAACAGGAATTCTACGAATTAAATGCTGAAAATCTATAATTTCCTGAGCTGTGAATAGTGGATTTATTTCTGTCTTTACATCAGAAGTTGTACGTTTTACAACTTGAACTTCTTCTTCAAAACTTGGATATTCTAATTTTATTGCAAACATAAAACGGTCTAACTGCGCTTCTGGCAGCGGATATGTTCCCTCCTGTTCAATTGGGTTTTGAGTAGCTAAAACAAAATAGGGTAAATCTAATTTATGATGCTGTCCTGCAATAGTTACCGATCTTTCCTGCATAGCCTCAAGAAGAGCTGCCTGAGTTTTAGGCGGCGTTCTATTAATCTCATCTGCCAAAATAATATTAGAAAAAATTGGTCCTTTTATAAATTTGAAATTTCTATTTTCGTCTAGAATTTCACTTCCTAAAATATCAGAAGGCATTAAATCCGGCGTAAACTGAATTCTTTTAAAATCTAAACCTAAAGCTTGAGACAAAGTATTAATCATTAAGGTTTTTGCCAAACCCGGAACACCTATTAAAAGTGCGTGTCCTCCAGAAAATATACAAAGTAAAATTTGATCTACAACGGCGTCCTGCCCTACAATGATTTTCGCTATTTCTTTTTTTAATTCGTTTCTTTTTTGAACTAAATTGTGAATTGCTGTTACGTCAGACATTTATGAATATATTTTAAATTAAAAAGAGTTAGTTCTATGAATTCATAAAACTAACTCTTTTTATTTATTTAATAAAAATTATTTTTTCAGCCAGTTGTTTGCGAAAGCACATTCTTTGTATTCACCAATAATTTTAATATAAGTATCTTTAATCTTAGTATCAAACCATTTTGCGATTGCATTGATTTGTTTTTCTTTCAATGCTAATTCTTTGATTTTTGTATAATCCTTAGCATAATCTGCTGTATGTTCGTCAATTCTGTTTGTAACAGTAATCAATTTATACGTTTTTTTTCCTTTGTCATCTGTATTTAAAAGTGGCTGAGAAACTTCATCTCCTTTTAAATTAGAAACCTGACTGTATAATACCGGATCCATTTTCGTCAATTCGAAACGAGTATCTTGAGTGGTAGGATTTACTAAAGTTCCCCCATTTGCTCTTGTTTCTTTTTCATCAGATTCTGTTCTTGCAGCATCAGCAAAAGTGATTTCTTTATTGATTATCTTATTTCTGATGTTTGTAATTCTTTCTTTTGCTTCTTTTAAAGCAGCTTCTGAAACAGTTGGAGCAATCAAAATATGACGCAACTCCACTTCTTGTCCTTTTATTTTTTCAACCATAATAATATGGAAACCAAAAGTCGTTTCAAATGGCTGTGAAATCTCACCTGCCTGTAAACTAAAAGCAACATCTTTAAATTCTTTTACAAAAGGAGTTTTTCTAGTCATTTTATAATAACCTCCATTTGGAGAAGATCCTGGATCTTGAGAATATAAAACGGCTTTTGTAGCAAAACTAGAACCATCTAAAACGTCCTGTCTTATCGAATTTAATCTGTCAATTACTTTTTGCTTATCTTCTTTAGAAACTTTTGGTTCTACAACAATTTGAGCTACTTCCATCTCGGCACCAAAGGTTGGCAATTCATCTTTTGGTATTTTCTTAAAGAAATTACGAACTTCTTCTGGAGTAATTTCAACATCTTTAATAATCTTGTCTCTCATTTCTGAAGCAAGTTTCTGCTCTTTTAAGATGTCCGCAAAATATGTTTTAAATTCTTCTACAGAACTCTTTTTGTAATATTCAACAACTTTGCTAATATCTCCACCAACTTGCTGCGTCATATAATTTAGACGCTCTTCCATCATACTTCTAACTTCGGCATCACTAACAATGATACTATCCTGAATAGCTTGATGTGCATATAATTTATCTTCTAAAAGCTTACCAAGCATTTGGCATCTCGTAATATCTTTAGTAGAACCACCTTGCGCAGTAATTTCTAAAAATCCTTTATCAATGTCAGAATCCAAAACAATATAATCCCCTACTGTTGCAATAATTCCGTCGATTTTTAATTTTCCTCCTGAGTGAGTTTCAAAAGGTTTTTCGGCTACAACATCAGGAATTATTTCTTGAGCTGTAATAATTGGAGCAAAAAAAAGAAAAAAACAAATTGCTAGTGCAAACTTGAAATCAATTGTTTTTAGCTGTAATTTTTTTAATGACATTATTTTAAATTTAATTTGAATGTAAGCCTGTTTTAGATAATCCGCCAAAATTATAGATGTTTTTTAAATACTAGTTAAACATAAATAATTAGAGTATAGTTCTTTCGTAACTTATAACGAACAAAAATAACAATTCAATTACATAATACAACTATCCGCTATACTATTAACAAAAAATTATATGATGATTATATTCAGGTAGTTTAAAGAGGTTAACTAGTTTCCTTTATATCAATCAAATAACTATTCCTTAAGCTAGCTTTAGAATCGAGGTTGCCTATTGCAAATAAATACCTTAAAGTAAGCAGAATAAAAAAAGTTCTCAACACTACAACGTTTTCGTAACAAACTATTTTCTTACAAATTAAAATTAATTCAAAAAATATATACTTTAGATGCGTAATTAGTAATTTATCGCATATAAAAATAACAATATCTTCTTTTTATAGCCTTTAAATTAAATAATTGCAATAACTATTTAACTAAACCCTATCTATTATGAAAAAACCTTTTTTAAAGTTGTGCCTTATTACAGCTGTTACGGGACTGCTGTATTCATGTTCACAAAATGAAACCAACGAAATTGATTCAAAGGCTGAAAGCCAGCAATTCAAAATTATTGATGTTACGCATCACGATGGAAAACCTTTTAGCACAGGAACTTCAAGTTCATCCACAGGTAAATATGTAGACAACCCAGGCGGCGGCGTAATGATGCAGGCTTTCTATTGGGATGTTCCTGCAGGCGGAAACTGGTGGAATACTGTAAGCTCAAAAGTAACCGCGTGGTCAAATGCCGGAATTGGTTCTATTTGGCTTCCACCTGCTTCTAAAGCTCAAAACGGAGCTTTTTCTATGGGTTATGATCCAACAGATTATTTTGACTTTGGAGATTTCAATCAAAATGGAAGTACAGAAACTAGATTTGGATCCAAAACCGAATTGGTTAGTTTGATAACAGCTGCTCATACTGAAAACATGAAAGTGTATGCCGATATTGTAATTAATCATAACAGTGGAGGCCAGTCAGAAGCTAATCCTTTTACTGGAACAAATACTTGGACAAATTTTACTGGAATTGCCTCTGGAAAATTCAAGCGTACTTATAATGATTTTTATAAAAACAGTTACGGAAATAATGATGAAGGTGCCTTTGGAGGGTTTCCAGATTTATGTCACGCTGCACCAAATGTTCAAGACTGGCTTTGGCTGAGAGCTGATGGAGTTGGTAAATATTACAAGAACACTATGAAGTTTGACGGCTGGAGATTTGACTACGTTAAAGGATTTGGTCCTTGGGTTGTAAATGCTTGGAATGCAAATGTAGGCGGATTTTCTGTTGGTGAATATTGGGATTCTAATGTAAATACTCTTGAATGGTGGGCTAATAATGCGAATAGCTCTGTATTTGATTTTGCCTGCTATTACAAAATGAATGATGCCTTTGATGGAAATAATCTTGCGCTGCTAAATGATGATATGATGTGGAAACGTAATCCATACAAAGCTGTAACTTTTGTGACTAATCATGATACAGATGAAATATGGAGCAAATTATTGGCTTATTCTTATATATTAACACACGAAGGTTATCCAACAATTTTCTACAGAGATTATGAAGAATGGCTGGACAAAAACAAATTAAATAATTTGATTTGGATTCATAATAATAAAGCAACTGGAACAACGTCTATTTTATATTCTGATAACGACGAATATGTTGCAAGAAGAAATGGTTACAATGGAAATCCTGGATTGGTCGTTTATATTAACAATTCTGATGTCTGGCAGGAAAGATGGGTTCAGACCAATTGGGCCAATACACAAATTAAAGATTTCACCGGAAATTCGACTTGGTATCCAACGACGCAAGCCGATAAATGGGTAAAAATACAATGTCCTCCAAAAGGATATTCAATTTGGTCAATTAATCAGTAATTTAAAATGACTATTGTAAGGCTGTTTTATAACAGCCTTATTTTTTTCTTTTAGACTTGAAAGAGAAAAACTGTTCCAATTTAAGAAGTGAATATTTTTATTAAGCGGTAATTAATAGTATTTTTGCAACCTATTTATACGAAATATGAGCTTTTTAAAAGAAATACAACGCAGAAGAACATTTGGAATTATATCGCATCCCGATGCTGGTAAAACAACATTAACAGAAAAATTACTGTTATTTGGAGGTGCAATTCAGGAAGCAGGAGCTGTAAAGAATAACAAAATAAAAAAAGGAGCAACGAGTGACTTTATGGAAATCGAACGCCAAAGAGGTATTTCGGTTTCGACTTCTGTACTTGCTTTTAATTATAAAGACAAAAAAATCAATATCCTTGATACGCCAGGACACAAGGATTTTGCCGAAGATACATTTAGAACTTTAACCGCTGTTGATAGTGTAATTGTTGTTATTGACGTTGCAAAAGGGGTTGAGGAACAAACAGAAAAATTAGTTGCTGTTTGTAGAATGCGTAACATTCCGATGATTGTTTTCATTAATAAGTTAGATCGTGAAGGTAAAGATGCTTTTGATTTAATGGATGAAGTGGAACAAAAATTGGGTTTAACTGTTACACCATTAAGCTTCCCTATCGGAATGGGTTATGATTTCCAAGGAATTTATAATTTATGGGAAGAAAACATTAATCTTTTTAGTGGTGACAGCCGTAAAAATATTGAGGAAACAATTGCTTTTTCTGATGTTCAAAATAATCCAGAACTAGATAAAATTGTTGGTCAAAAAGCTGCTGAAAAACTTCGTGAGGAATTAGAATTGATTGATGAAGTGTATCCAAAATTTGAGCGTCAGGATTATCTTGACGGAAAAATTCAGCCTGTATTTTTTGGTTCAGCTTTGAATAATTTTGGAGTTCGTGAATTATTAGACTGTTTCGTTACAATCGCTCCATCACCAAGACCAAAAGATTCAGAAACTCGTTTAGTTGATCCTACCGAAGAAAAAATGTCTGGTTTTGTATTTAAAATACATGCTAACATGGATCCTAAACACCGTGACCGTCTGGCATTTATTAAAATTGTTTCTGGAACTTTCGAAAGAAACAAACCTTATTACCATGTCCGACAAAAGAAAAATCTAAAATTCTCTAGTCCAAATGCCTTTTTTGCTGAGAAAAAAGAAATCGTGGATATTTCTTATCCAGGTGATATTGTTGGTTTACATGATACAGGAAACTTTAAAATTGGTGATACTTTGACAGAGGGCGAAGTGATGAGCTTTAAAGGAATTCCAAGTTTCTCTCCAGAGCACTTTAGATATATTAATAACGCTGATCCGATGAAAGCGAAACAATTGGACAAAGGTGTTGATCAATTAATGGACGAAGGTGTTGCTCAGTTATTTACTTTAGAAATGAACAACCGGAAAGTAATTGGAACTGTTGGAGCGCTTCAATATGAAGTTATTCAATATCGTCTAGAGCATGAATACGGTGCAAAATGTACATATGAAAATTTCCCTGTTCATAAAGCGTGCTGGGTAAAGCCAGATGATGCTAAGAATGAAGAGTTCAAAGAATTTAAACGAATCAAACAAAAATTCCTTGCACATGATAAATATGGCCAATTGGTATTTTTAGCCGATTCAGACTTTACCATTCAAATGACTCAAAGTAAATATCCAAGTGTGAAATTATACTTTACATCAGAATTTGATTAATTCTATTGGAAAGAAAAAAATATAAAAGGCTGTCTAATAAATTTTAGACAGCCTTTTTATTTGCAATAAAAAAAGCGCTAATATTAAAATTAGCGCTTTTCTTTAATTTGAATTAAATCAACCTTACTAAGTCATTATATTTCAAAAATAATCTTTCATACAAGCTACCAAATTACTCTAATACAATTATTTAAAGAAATTTAATCGACTAAAGGAGATTAAATCAGATAAAATGCATTTAATCCTATTTATAATAAAAAAGCCCCATTAAAAAATGGGGCTTTAAAATTTATGCTTGTCCCGCAGGACCAAAATTAAGCGGTATTGGTGCTTGTTCTGTCTCTTTGATTTCACCATGGGCTGCTTCAAATCGATGGATGTTTTCACCTATTGCTCTTAATAATCTTTTAGCATGTTGTGGTGTCAAAACAATTCTTGACTTTACCTTGGCTTTAGGAATACCGGGCATAATGCTCACAAAATCTAAAACAAACTCTGACGATGAGTGATTAATAATCGCAAGATTAGAATAAATTCCTTCTGCAATAGTTTCGTCTAACTCAATATTAATTTGCTCTTGTTGTTGTTTCGGATTACTCATAGTTTCCTAATTAATAAATGTATTCTTCTTTATTAGCCATCATTTCGTTGTAATCGTCTTTAGATCCTACGATAGTGTTATCGTATTCTCTCATACCAGTTCCCGCAGGAATTCTGTGTCCAACAATTACATTTTCTTTTAATCCTTCTAAATCATCTACTTTACCAGCTACAGCAGCTTCGTTAAGTACTTTTGTTGTTTCTTGGAAAGAAGCAGCAGAGATGAATGATTTAGTTTGTAACGAAGCTCTTGTAATACCTTGAAGAACTGGCGTTGCAGTTGCAGTAATTACGTCTCTTGCTACAACAAGATTTCTATCATTTCGTTTCAACAATGAATTTTCATCACGTAATTCACGAGGTGTAATGATCTGACCTGGTTTCAATACTGAAGAATCTCCAGCATCTTCAACTACTTTCATACCATATAATTTATCGTTTTGAACGATGAAATCTTTAGTATGAATTAATTGATCCTCTAAGAATAAAGTATCACCTGGATCCTGAACTCTTACTTTACGCATCATTTGACGAATAACTACCTCAAAGTGCTTGTCATTAATTTTTACCCCTTGTAAACGGTATACCTCTTGAATTTCATTTACCAAGTACTGTTGAACAGCAGCTGGACCTTGAATTCTTAAGATGTCATCTGGTGTAATTGCACCATCAGACAATGGAACTCCCGCTCTTACGAAGTCATTTTCTTGTACTAAAATTTGGCTAGAAAGTTTAACTAAATACTTTTTAATTTCACCAAATTTAGACTCGATAACGATCTCACGGTTACCTCTTTTAATTTTTCCGAAAGATACAACACCATCAATTTCAGACACAACTGCTGGGTTTGATGGGTTACGAGCCTCAAGCAACTCAGTAATTCTTGGTAAACCTCCCGTGATATCGCCAGCTTTAGAAGAACGACGAGGGATTTTTACTAATACTTTACCTGCTTTAATTTTCTCACCATTTTCAACCATTAAGTGTGCACCTACTGGTAAGTTGTAAGAACGAATCAATTCACCTTCTTTACCGTAAACCAATAAAGTTGGGATTAATTTTTTGTTTCTAGCCTCAGAAATTACTTTTTCTTGGAAACCAGTCTGCTCATCGATCTCAACCATGAACGATTGTCCTTGCTCTAAATCTTCGTAAGCAATTTTACCAGTAAATTCAGAAACAATTACACCGTTATATGGATCCCATTTACAGATTACAGTTCCTTTAGCAACAGTATCTCCATCGTTAACAAAAATACTAGATCCGTAAGGAATGTTATGCGTATTTAAAACAATTCCAGTTTTCTCATCAACTAATTTTAATTCAGTTGAACGTGAAACTACGATATCAACAGAGTTACCTTCTCCGTCTTCTCCTTTAACTGTTTTTAAATCTTCAATTTCAAGTCTACCGTTAAATCTTGTAATAATACTAGATTCTTCAGAAATACCTCCAGCAACCCCTCCAACGTGGAACGTACGAAGTGTTAACTGTGTACCTGGCTCTCCAATAGACTGAGCTGCAATAACTCCGACAGCTTCACCTCTTTGTGTCATCTTACCAGTAGCTAAGTTTCTACCGTAACATTTAGCACAAATTCCTTTTAGAGCCTCACAAGTTAATGGAGATCTAACTTCTACTTTTTCAATTGGAGAAGCTTCGATAGTTCTCATAATTGATTCCGTAATTTGCTCTCCAGATTTAACCATTACTTCATTGGTAAGAGGATTAATAACATCTTGCAATGCAACACGTCCTAAAATTCTCTCTCCTAAAGATTCAACGATTTCCTCATTTTTCTTCAATGCAGCAACTTCAACACCTCTAAGAGTTCCACAATCTTCGATGTTAACAATAACATCTTGAGAAACGTCATGAAGTCTTCTTGTTAAGTAACCTGCATCGGCCGTTTTAAGAGCCGTATCCGCAAGACCTTTACGAGCACCGTGAGTAGAAATAAAGTACTCAAGGATCGAAAGACCTTCCTTAAAGTTAGAAAGAATCGGGTTTTCAATAATCTCACCACCACCAGCAGTAGATTTTTTAGGCTTAGCCATCAAACCACGCATACCAGTTAACTGACGAATCTGTTCCTTAGAACCCCTCGCTCCAGAGTCAAGCATCATATATACAGAGTTGAAACCTTGCTGGTCTTCTCTAATATTTTTCATTGCCAATTCTGTTAACTGCGCATTTGCTGAAGTCCATACGTCAATAACTTGGTTGTAACGCTCGTTATTTGTAATAAGACCCATGTTATAGTTAGTTGAGATACCTTCAACTTGCTCTCTAGCATCTGCAATTAACTTAGTTTTTTGTTCTGGAATTCTAATATCACCTAAAGAGAATGACAAACCTCCTCTAAATGCGAATTTATAACCCATATCTTTCATATTATCCAAGAAAGCTGCCGTTGTAGGTACATCAGTCACACTTAAAATGTGTCCGATAATATCTCTAAGGTTTTTCTTAGTCAATACGTCATTGATATATCCAGCTGCTTCAGGTACTACTTCGTTAAATAATACACGTCCTGCAGTTGTTTGAATAATTTGGTACACTAATTCTCCAGCTTCATTAAAATCTTTTGCTCTAATTTTCACACGAGCATTCAATTCTAATCTTCCTTCGTTTAATGCAATATTTACTTCTTCAGCAGAATAGAAAGTCAAATCTTGACCTAAAATTTTGTGATCTTCTGTAGAAATACGCTCTTTGGTCATATAATATAGACCCAAGACCATGTCCTGAGAAGGTACAGTAATAGGCGCACCATTTGCAGGGTTCAAGATATTATGAGAAGCCAACATTAATAATTGAGCCTCTAAAATAGCCTCTGGTCCTAATGGTAAGTGAACCGCCATCTGGTCACCATCGAAATCGGCGTTGAAAGCCGTACATACTAATGGGTGTAATTGGATCGCTTTTCCTTCAATTAATTTTGGCTGGAAAGCTTGAATACCAAGTCTGTGCAAAGTAGGAGCACGGTTAAGTAATACTGGGTGTCCTTTAATTACATTTTCAAGAATATCCCAAACTACTGGCTCTTTTTTGTCAATGATTTTCTTTGCAGATTTTACCGTTTTTACAATACCTCTTTCGATCAATTTACGGATAACGAAAGGCTTGTATAATTCAGATGCCATATCTTTTGGCAATCCGCACTCATATAATTTTAACTCTGGACCAACAACAATTACCGAACGAGCAGAATAATCCACACGTTTTCCTAAAAGGTTTTGACGGAAACGTCCTTGCTTACCTTTTAATGAGTCAGATAATGATTTTAGTGGTCTATTAGATTCTGTTTTAACAGCAGAAGCTTTACGTGTGTTGTCAAATAATGAATCTACAGATTCTTGCAACATACGTTTCTCGTTTCTTAAGATAACTTCTGGAGCTTTAATCTCCATTAATCTTTTCAAACGGTTGTTACGGATGATTACACGACGATATAAATCGTTCAAATCTGAAGTTGCAAAACGACCTCCATCAAGTGGCACAAGTGGACGTAATTCTGGCGGGATAACTGGAACCACTTTCATAATCATCCATTCTGGACGGTTCTCGCGGTTTTCGTTAGACTCACGGAAAGACTCAACAACTTGTAATCTTTTTAAAGCTTCAGTTTTACGTTGTTTAGATGTTTCGTTGTTAGCGCTGTGTCTTAATTCATAAGATAAAGCATCTAAGTCAATACGAGCTAATAAATCCATGATACACTCTGCTCCCATTTTGGCAACAAATTTGTTTGGATCTAAATCATCTAAATATTGGTTTTCTTGTGGAAGAGTATCTAAAATATTTAAATATTCCTCTTCAGTTAAGAAATCTAATCTTTGTAAAGATTCTCCATCTGCATTTTTAGCAATACCAGCTTGGATTACTACGTATCTTTCGTAGTAAATGATCATGTCTAATTTCTTAGATGGAAGACCAAGGATATAACCAATTTTATTTGGAAGAGAACGGAAATACCAAATGTGAGCAATTGGTACAACAAGGTTGATGTGTCCTACTCTATCACGACGTACTTTTTTCTCAGTAACTTCAACACCACAACGGTCACAGATGATACCTTTGTAACGAATTCTTTTATATTTACCACAAGCACACTCAAAATCCTTAACAGGTCCGAAGATTCTTTCGCAGAAAAGTCCGTCACGCTCAGGCTTGTGCGTTCTATAGTTGATAGTTTCTGGCTTTAAAACCTCTCCTCTTGATTCTTTCAAGATAGATTCTGGTGAAGCCAATCCAATTGAGATTTTATTAAATCTTTTAACTGGATTTTTATCTTTATTGTTTCTGTTATTCATCATAGTTTTTACTATTGATTTATTTGCAATTAAAAAATTGATTTTAGATTTATAATCTACTCTTTTAGAATAAAGAGTTAATCATTCAGCTACTACCTCGGGTTACTTCTCTAAACCTCAGAATTAAATTTGAAGTGCTAGTTATAAAATGCCTCGCATTTTTATAAAAAATCGGAACGGTTTACGGGTATAAATCTTTAAAAACTTTATAAATGAGTAATCAGTCCCATTAAAAAATGAGACTGATTACAAAACTTTTTTTTATTCTTCTAAACGAATGTCTAGTCCTAGACCTTTCAATTCGTGCATCAATACATTGAATGATTCTGGTAAACCTGGTTCTGGCATAGATTCTCCTTTAACGATAGCCTCGTAAGTTTTAGCTCTACCAATAACGTCATCAGACTTAACAGTTAAGATCTCACGTAATGTGCTTGAAGCTCCATAAGCCTCAAGTGCCCAAACCTCCATCTCTCCAAAACGCTGACCTCCAAATTGAGCCTTACCTCCAAGTGGCTGCTGCGTAATCAATGAGTATGGTCCGATAGAACGTGCGTGCATCTTATCATCAACCATGTGTCCTAATTTAAGCATGTAAATTACACCCACAGTTGCTTTTTGTGCAAAACGCTCTCCAGTTCCACCATCATAAAGGTATGTATGTCCAAAACGTGGTACGTTAGCCTCATCAGTCAAAGCATTGATTTCGTCAAGAGAAGCACCGTCAAAAATTGGAGTAGCAAATTTTCTACCCAAGTTCATACCAGCCCATCCAAGAACAGTTTCATAAATCTGACCAATGTTCATACGTGAAGGTACCCCAAGTGGATTCAATACGATATCTACTGGTGTTCCATCTTCTAAGAAAGGCATATCTTCATGACGAACGATTCTAGCAACAATACCTTTGTTACCGTGACGACCTGCCATTTTATCCCCTACTTTCAATTTACGTTTCTTAGCAATATAAATCTTAGCTAATTTCAAGATTCCAGATGGTAATTCATCTCCAACTGTAATAGTGAATTTTTCTCTTCTTAAAGATCCTTGTAAGTCGTTCAGCTTAATTTTATAGTTATGAATTAAATCATTAACCATTTTATTTGTAGCGTCATCAGCAACCCATTGGCCTTTGCTTAAGTGAGCAAAATCTTCTACTGCGTAAAGCATTTTTTGAGTATATTTTTTACCTTTTGGTAAAACTTCTTCACCCAAATCATTCATTACACCTTGAGATGTTTTTCCGTTAACAATCAAGAATAATTTTTCAACTAATCTGTCTTTTAATTCAACAAATTTAGTTTCAAACTCCATTTCTAAAGCGCCTAAAGCATCTTTATCTTGAGTACGTTTACGTTTATCTTTTACGGCTCTTGCAAATAATTTTTTGTCAAGAACTACACCATGTAAAGATGGAGAAGCTTTTAATGAAGCATCTTTTACATCACCTGCTTTATCCCCGAAGATTGCACGAAGCAATTTCTCCTCTGGAGTAGGATCTGATTCTCCTTTTGGTGTAATTTTTCCGATAAGAATGTCGCCAGGTTTAACCTCTGCTCCAATTCTAATCATACCGTTTTCATCTAAATCTTTAGTAGCTTCTTCAGAAACGTTAGGAATATCGTTTGTTAACTCTTCGTTTCCTAACTTAGTATCTCTAACCTCTAATGAATAATCATCAACGTGGATAGAAGTAAAAATATCATCACGAACTACTTTTTCAGAAATTACAATCGCATCCTCGAAGTTATACCCTTTCCATGGCATGAACGCAACTTTTAAGTTTCTACCTAAAGCTAATTCACCATTTTGAGTAGCATATCCTTCAGACAATACTTGCCCAGGAACAACTCTATCACCTTTTCTTACGATAGGTTTCAAGTTGATACTTGTACCTTGATTGGTTTTTCTAAATTTAATTAAGTTGTAAGTTTTCTCATCAGCATCAAAACTAACCATTCTCTCATCTTCAGTACGATCGTATTTAATAGTAATGATATTAGCATCAACATACTCAACAGTACCATGCCCTTCAGCATTGATTAATACTCTTGAATCTGAAGCTACTTGACGCTCTAAACCTGTACCAACAATCGGCGCTTCAGGACGGATCAAAGGAACTGCCTGACGCATCATGTTTGATCCCATCAACGCACGGTTAGCATCATCATGCTCCAAGAAAGGAATTAAAGATGCAGAAATCGATGCAATTTGGTTAGGAGCAACGTCTGTATAATGTACTGATGTTGGTTCAACAACTGGGAAGTCACCTTCCTCACGAGCAATAACATTGCTAGCAGTAATTTTACCAGAAGCATCCATTTCAATGTTTGCCTGAGCAATCATTTTTCCTTCTTCTTCTTCAGCACTTAAATAAATAGGTGTACTTTCTAAATCAACTACACCATCAGTAACTTTACGGTAAGGAGTCTCAATGAATCCCATTCCGTTTACTTTTGCATAAACACCAAGAGATGAAATCAAACCAATGTTTGGTCCCTCAGGAGTTTCAATCGGACATAAACGACCATAGTGAGTATAGTGAACGTCACGAACCTCGAAACCAGCTCTCTCTCTCGAAAGTCCACCTGGTCCAAGTGCAGAAAGTCTTCTTTTGTGTGTAATCTCAGCTAATGGATTCGTTTGATCCATAAATTGAGATAACTGGTTAGTACCAAAGAAAGAGTTGATAACTGATGATAATGTTTTAGCATTAATCAAATCAATTGGTGTAAACACCTCGTTATCTCTAACGTTCATTCTCTCACGAATAGTTCTAGCCATACGTGCTAAACCTACACCGAATTGTTGAGACAATTGTTCACCAACTGTTCTAACACGACGGTTTGATAAGTGATCGATATCATCAATCTCTGCTTTAGAGTTAATTAATTCGATCAAATATTTTACGATTGTAATGATATCTTCTTTAGTAAGCACTTGCTTATCCATTGGGATATCTAAATCTAATTTTTTGTTCATTCTGTAACGACCTACTTCACCTAAGTTGTAACGTTGGTCAGAGAAGAACAATTTATCTATAATACCACGAGCAGTTTCCTCATCAGGCGGTTCAGCGTTACGCAACTGACGGTAAATGTGCTCTACAGCTTCTTTTTCAGAGTTTGTTGGATCTTTTTGTAACGTATTGTGGATAATAGCATAATCTGCTTGGTTATTGTCCTCCTTGTGTAACAAGATAGATTTAACGTTAGAATCGATGATCTCTTCTACATTATCTTTGTCGATAATAGTATCACGATCAAGGATGATTTCATTACGTTCGATAGAAACTACCTCTCCAGTATCTTCATCAACGAAATCCTCGTGCCATGTATTCAAAACACGCGCAGCAAGTCTTCTTCCAATATATTTTTTAATTCCTGTTTTAGAAACTTTAATTTCTTCAGCTAAGTCGAAAATTTCAAGGATATCCTTATCTCTTTCGAATCCAATTGCACGGAATAAAGTTGTTACAGGTAATTTTTTCTTTCTATCGATATAAGCGTACATTACACTATTGATATCTGTAGAAAATTCTATCCAAGAACCTTTAAAAGGAATTACTCTGGCAGAATATAGTTTTGTTCCATTTGCATGGAATGATTGTCCAAAGAAAACCCCAGGAGAACGGTGTAATTGAGATACTACTACACGCTCGGCACCATTAATAACAAAGGTACCACTTGGAGTCATATAAGGAATTGTACCTAGATAAACATCTTGTACAATTGTTTCAAAATCTTCGTGTTCTGGATCTGTACAGTATAGTTTCAACCTAGCTTTTAAAGGCACACTATAAGTAAGACCTCTCTCTATACATTCTTGAATTGTATAACGTGGTGGATCAACAAAATAATCTAGGAACTCCAATACAAAGTTGTTTCTTGTATCTGTGATTGGAAAGTTTTCCATGAAGGTGTTGTATAACCCTTCGTTGCCTCTTTCGTCAGATTTCGTTTCTAATTGAAAGAAATCTTTAAAAGATTTAACCTGAACATCTAAGAAATCTGGATAGTCAGGAATATTTTTTGTAGAGGCAAAATTCAATCTTTCAGTCTGATTTGTTATCATCAATGGACAAAATTTTGATTAAAAAAAAGTAATTTTTTGTGTAAACACACACTGTTTAATCTATACTTTCTTATTATAATCAATACATCTTTAAAAATAAACTGTAAAAAAGAGTTCAATTTTTTGTCTTCGTATTGATCAAAAACTTTTTCGTATTTTAAACTATTTGATAATAAAACTTGATCTATTTTATTATACGAAAAATGGTTTAGACCCTTGGATGATTCCATCCAAGGTCTAAACCTAGTTCTAAACTGCGTTTTGTTATTTTAACTCAACAACAGCTCCAGCTTCTTCTAATGCTTTTTTAAGACCTTCAGCCTCTTCTTTAGAAACACCTTCTTTAACGTTACTTGGAGCACCGTCAACTACATCTTTAGCTTCTTTAAGACCTAAACCTGTAAGTTCTTTAACTAATTTTACAACAGCTAATTTAGAAGCTCCAGCTTCTTTTAATACAACTGTAAATTCAGTTTGTGCTTCTTCAGCAGCACCTTCTCCACCACCAGCAGCAACTACTACAGCTGCAGCAGCAGGCTCGATACCATACTCGTCTTTTAATATTGTTGCTAATTCGTTAACTTCTTTAACTGTTAAGTTAACTAATTGTTCTGCGAATTGTTTCAAATCTGCCATTTTTTCTATCGTTTAAAATGATTTGTAAAATTATATTTTGTTTATTGTGCGCTATTTAAGCTGTAAGAGAAATTCTCTTACAATAATTATTATGCTTCAGCTTCTTCTTCGCTACCAGCGAATTTGTTTTGTAAAGCAGAAATAATTCTTTGAGCTGGAGATTGTAACAATCCAATAAGCTCTCCAAGAAGTTCTTCTTTAGATTTAATAGTTGCTAATGCATCTAATTGATTATCTCCAATATAAACTTCATTATTGATGAAAGCACCTTTTAAAACTGGTTTATCAGATTTCTTACGGAAATCTTTGATGATTTTTCCAGGAGCATTAGCTACATCAGAAATGAATATAGCACTATTACCAGTCAATACTGAAGGTAAATCACCATAATCATTAGCAGAAGCTTCCATTGCTTTTGCAAGCAAAGTGTTCTTAACAACTTCTAATTTGATTCCTGCTTTAAAACAAGCTCTACGTAAGTTTGAAGTTGTTTCTGCGTTTAATCCAGAAATATCAGATACATAAATGATATTTGTACCAGCTAACTGCGCAGTTAAATTTTCAATCGCGATTGATTTTTCTTCTCTAGTCATACTAAAAATTTTTAACTACCAATTATACTGCTTTAGGATCCAATGCAATAGCTGGACTCATAGTGCTTGTAAGGTGAATACCTTTAATGTATGTACCTTTAGCAGCAGTTGGTTTAAGTTTTATTAATGTTTGAATAATTTCGTGTGCGTTGTCAACAATTTGCTCAGCTCCAAAAGAAACTTTACCAATTCCTGCGTGAACGATACCAGTTTTGTCAACTTTAAAGTCAATTTTACCAGCTTTAACCTCTTGAACAGCTTTAGCAACATCCATAGTTACTGTACCTGTTTTAGGGTTTGGCATTAAACCTCTAGGTCCTAAAATACGACCTAATGGACCTAATTTACCCATAACAGCAGGCATAGTAATGATCACATCAACATCTGTCCAACCGTCTTTAATTTTTTGTAAATAATCGTCAAGACCTACATAATCAGCCCCAGCTTCTTTAGCTTCCGCTTCTTTATCTGGAGTAACCAATGCTAATACTTTAACGTCTTTACCTGTTCCGTGAGGTAATGTAACCACACCTCTAACCATTTGATTCGCTTTTCTTGGATCTACACCCAAACGAACTGCGATATCAACAGACTCATCAAATTTTGCAGAAGCAACTACTTTTATTAATGCAGCTGCATCTTTAAGAGAATATAGTTTGTTCTTTTCAATTTTTGAAGCAGCCTCTTTTTGCTTTTTTGTTAATTTTGCCATGTCTTTTTCTTAATTAAAAAGGAGCGTCTCCTGATACAGTTATACCCATAGATCTAGCTGTTCCAGCAACCATACTCATTGCAGCTTCCACAGTGAAAGCATTTAAGTCTGGCATTTTGTCTTCAGCAATAGTTCTAATTTGTTCCCAAGTAACGCTAGCTACTTTTTTACGATTAGGCTCACCAGAACCAGATTTTAGCTTTGCAGCTTCCATTAACTGAACCGCTGCTGGAGGAGTCTTAACAACAAAATCAAATGATTTGTCTTTGTACACAGTGATTTGCACTGGACAAATTTTGCCAGGTTTATCTTGAGTTCTAGCATTAAATTGCTTACAAAACTCCATGATATTAACCCCAGCAGCTCCTAAAGCAGGTCCAACCGGTGGCGACGGGTTCGCAGCACCTCCCTTAACTTGTAGTTTAACTACCTTACTAATTTCTTTAGCCATTTTTAAAAAATTTAACACTGTAATCAATGGAAGCGATTACAATGGTTATTATAGTGTAACAAAAAATTATACTTTTTCTACTTGCATAAAGCTTAATTCTAATGGTGTTTTTCTTCCGAAAATCTTAACCATAACCTCAAGTTTACGCTTCTCTTCATTGATTTTTTCAACAGAACCATTAAATCCGTTAAAAGGACCATCAATAACCTTAACAGTCTCGCCAACACTAAATGGTATAGATCTTGTATCTGTATTTACAGCCAATTCATCTACCTTACCTAACATACGGTTAACTTCAGAAAGTCTCAAAGGAACAGGTTCCCCGCCTTTAGTCTCTCCTAAAAAACCAATAACACTAGTAATTGACTTAATAATATGAGGTATCTCACCAACCAAGTTGGCTTCGATCATAACATATCCAGGAAAATAAACTTTATCCTTAGACATTTTCTTTCCCTCTTTTACAGTAACTACTTTTTCTGTAGGCACTAAAACCTGGGAAACATAATCACCCATACCTAATCTGGCAATTTCAGTTTCGATATAAGCTTTGACTTTGTTTTCTTGTCCGCTTACAGCTCTAACTACATACCATTTTTTCACATTATTATCTGCCATCACAAAAAAATTATCCTTTTAACCAGTTAAAAAATCCAGCCAAAGCTTTTGCAAAAAATTCATCTACTCCCCATGTTGCCAAAGCGAATAATATAGAAAATACAGCCACAACAATTGTCAATTTTTGAACTTCGGCCCAAGCTGGCCAAGTAACATTTGACTTTAACTCTTCGAAAGCCTCTGATAAATAATTAGTAACTTTTGTCATTTGATATATTTTTTTATTGCACGGGCGGAGGGATTCGAACCCCCATCAACGGTTTTGGAGACCGCTATTCTACCCTTGAACTACGCCCGTAATTAAAAGCCAGTGACCTCATTTAAGAAAGTCAACTGGCTTTTTAATATTTATAGAAATTATTCTAAAATTTCAGTAACCTGACCAGCACCTACTGTTCTACCACCTTCACGGATAGCAAAACGTAAACCTACGTTCATTGCGATTGGGCTTAATAAAGCAACCTCAATTGTCAAGTTATCACCTGGCATTACCATCTCTACACCTGCTGGTAAAGAAATAACTCCTGTTACGTCAGTTGTACGTACGTAGAACTGTGGACGGTAGTTATTGTGGAATGGAGTGTGACGTCCACCTTCTTCTTTTTTCAAGATATAAACCTCAGCTTTGAATTTAGCGTGTGGTTTTACTGAACCTGGCTTAATAATAACCATA
This sequence comes from Flavobacterium sp. Root935, assembly GCF_001429295.1. Taxonomy (GTDB): domain Bacteria; phylum Bacteroidota; class Bacteroidia; order Flavobacteriales; family Flavobacteriaceae; genus Flavobacterium. Next base: position 62,735 of record NZ_LMJL01000010.1, read on the forward strand.
CCTCTTTTGATATCAGCTTTATCAATACCTCTTAACAATAAACCTACGTTATCTCCAGCTTCTCCTCTGTCAAGGATTTTACGGAACATCTCAACTCCTGTAATAGTAGAAGTTAATTTTTCAGCTCCCATACCAATGATTTCAACAGGATCTCCTGTATTAGCAATACCAGTTTCGATACGACCTGTAGCAACAGTTCCACGACCTGTAATTGTAAATACGTCCTCTACTGGCATCAAGAATGGTTTAGCTACGTCACGTACTGGCTCTTCGATCCAAGCATCAACAGCATCCATCAATTCTAAAATTTTAGGAACCCATGCAGCATCATTATTCAATCCTCCTAAAGCAGAACCTTGAATAACTGGACCATTATCTCCATCATATTCGTAGAAAGATAATAAATCTCTAATTTCCATCTCAACAAGCTCTAACAACTCAGCATCATCAACCATATCCACTTTGTTCATGAAAACAACGATTCTTGGAATACCAACCTGACGACCTAAAAGGATGTGCTCACGAGTTTGTGGCATTGGACCATCTGTAGCAGCAACTACTAAGATAGCTCCGTCCATTTGAGCTGCTCCAGTAACCATGTTCTTTACGTAATCCGCGTGACCTGGACAGTCAACGTGAGCGTAGTGACGGTTAGCTGTTTCATACTCTACGTGTGATGTATTAATAGTAATACCTCTTTCTTTCTCCTCTGGAGCGTTATCGATTTGATCAAACGATTTTGCTTGACAGTAACCAGCATCTGACAATACTTTAGTAATTGCAGCAGTTAATGTAGTTTTTCCGTGATCCACGTGTCCAATTGTACCTATGTTTAAGTGCGGTTTGGAACGATTAAAATTCTCCTTTGCCATTTTACTTAATTTTTAATCTTAGTTATATATTAATTTTCAATTTCCTACTTACTTGAGCCAATGTCGGGATTTGAACCCGAGACCTCTTCCTTACCAAGGAAGCACTCTACCCCTGAGCTACACCGGCAGAGAGTTCTGATTTTAGATTTCCGAATTTAGATTTCAGATTTTCAAAATCTAAAACCCAAAATCTCACCTTCTTTTTTTGTGGGGAGAGCAGGATTCGAACCTGCGAAGTTCACACAGCAGATTTACAGTCTGCCCTCGTTGGCCGCTTGAGTATCTCCCCTAATTTTTTAATTCCATTATTTTAAGAACGAATTTCAAATCGCATTTGAAACTTTTTTTTGAGCCGATAGAGGGACTCGAACCCACGACCTGCTGATTACAAATCAGCTGCTCTAGCNGAATGCATTAAAAAAGTCCGCTATTTCTAACGGACTGCAAATGTAGGTATTTTATCTTTTAATCAAAACATTTTTTAAAAAAAATTTCAATTAAATATGTGCTCTTATTTTTTCTTTCCTTTTCACAAGCAAACGTTCTAAAGATTCTGCAGAAAGCTCAACCGCCTCCTCAAATGTCTTACACTGTTTTTTTACCAAAAAATCATCACCAGGAACATTAATCTTTATCTCTACCACCTTATTTTCTTTATCACTTGTTCTTTCAACTTTTAAAAAAACATCTGAAGAAACCACTCGATCGTAGTATTTTTCTAACTTATCCATTCTTTCCTGAATAAAATCGACCAATTTTCTGTCGACAGTAAAATTAACTGCATGAACATCTACCTTCATAATACAAATTTTAGGATTTAACATTTAGAATTATCACTTATTTCTAGGATGCGCACCTTTATATACTTTTTTAAGCTCCGCCAAACTATTATGAGTATAAACTTGTGTAGACGCCAAACTAGAATGCCCTAATAATTCTTTAACTGAATTCAAATCTGCCCCATTATTCAATAAGTGAGTTGCAAAAGTATGACGAAGCACATGCGGACTTTTCTTCACCTTTTCTGAGACCCTACTAAAGTATGAATTTATTAATCGATAAACAAAAGATTCACTCAATTTTAACCCTTTTTTCGAAATAAAAAAATAGTCCGAATCCACAATATTATCCAAACCATCTCTCTCCTTTATATAAACATCAATTTGATCTACTATAATTGGTAAAATAGGAATAATACGTTCTTTATTTCTTTTTCCTAAAACTTTTATAACACCAGCCGAACGATCAACATTTTTAATCTCTAAATGAATTAATTCAGCACGACGCATTCCTGTAACGTAAAACATTTCGACAATAAGCTTATCACGAACTTCTTCAAAACCTACCGGGACTTCAATTTGACTTAATAAATCCTTCAATTCTTTTTCAGAAAAAGGAACCTGAACAACTTTTGGCGTTTTTAAAGCCTTATGTTTCAACATCGGATTAATCTCAATCTGTTTTGTTTTTAAAAGGAATTTATAAAATGCTTTTAAAGAAGCCATCTTTCTATTAACAGAAACATTAGAAATATTTTGATCAACCAAACAAACAATCCAGCTCCTAACCTGACTATAATTTACAGCATCGATATTATCCTGATCAAAAGATTCAACAACAAAAGATTCAAAAGAAACAATATCATTCAGATACGCCCCAACCGTATGAGAAGAATATTTTTTCTCCAATAAAAGATAATCCCTAAAAGCCTCTTTATTTGTTTTCATCAAAATTGAAATCTAAAAATTAAGCACAAAAAAACCGTTAGCATCAAAATTAAAACATTTTGACCACTAACGGTAATTATTTTGAAAAGCTAATACTAACTCTCTAAACTATCTTTCAAGCCTTGGATGTAAGCAGCTTTTTGAATTTGAGCTCTTTTGATAACAGAAGGCTTAATAAAAGCAGTACGTGCTCTTAATTGACGAACAGTTCCTGTTTTATCAAATTTTCTTTTATAGCGCTTTAATGCTCTATCGATATTTTCTCCGTCTTTAATTGGTATAATTAACATAATATAGACACCTCCTCTCGTTAAGGCTGCAAATGTAAATATTAATTATGAATTATGAGTTATAAATTATGAATTATTTTTGAAAAGAGCGAAAAGATGATAGAACAAAGAAAATAGACATAACATTCTTTATTCTTTATTCTTTATTCTTTATTCTTTATTCTTTATTCTTTATTCTTTATTCTTT
>NZ_LMJL01000010.1:65873-156707 GCF_001429295.1 Flavobacterium sp. Root935
CAATAAATTTCTTGAAATGACTAATTTTTGAATTTCAGTTGTTCCTTCTCCTATCGTACATAATTTAGAATCTCTATAAAATTTTTCTACAGGAAAATCTTTTGTATATCCATATCCTCCATGAATCTGAACTGCATCATTCGCTATTTTAACACAAGCTTCTGAAGCATACATCTTTGCCATAGCTCCAGATGTAGTTACTGGTTTATGCTGTTGTTTTAAGAAAGCTGCTTTGTGCAGTAATAGCTCTGAAGCTTCAATCTCAGTTGCCATGTCTGCCAATTTAAAAGAAATACCCTGAAAACTGCTTATTGGCTGACCAAACTGATGTCTTTCTTTTGAATATTTTAATGCTGCTTCATAAGCTCCTTTTGCTATTCCTAAAGACAAAGCTCCTATGGAGATTCTTCCACCATCCAAGATTTTCATAGCCTGAACAAAACCTTGTCCCACTTCACCCAATCTATTTTCATCTGGCACGCGGCAATTATCAAAAACTAACTCTGCAGTTTCGCTTGCTCGCATCCCTAATTTATTTTCTTTTTTTCCTGACGAAAAACCAGCCATTCCTTTTTCAAAAACAAAAGCAGTCATTCCTTTAGAATCTCCTTTTTCGCCAGTACGTACTATAACAACTGCTATGTCGCCAGAAATTGCATGCGTTATGAAATTTTTTGCTCCATTTACGATCCAGTGATCTCCATCTTTTACAGCCGTTGTATTCATTCCTCCTGCATCAGAACCTGTATTATGTTCTGTTAATCCCCATGCTCCTATATATTCTGCCGTAGCTAATTTTGGAAGCCATTTTTTCTTTTGTTCTTCATTTCCGAAGGTTAAAATGTGGTTAGTACATAAGGAATTATGTGCCGCAACTGATAATCCTATTGAAGGATCTACTTTTGAAATTTCTTCAATTACAGTAACATATTCGTGATACCCCAAACCTGAACCACCATATTCTTCGGGTACTAGAACTCCCATAAAGCCCATTTCGCCAAGTTGTTTGAACAATGGGATTGGAAAAATCTGCGATTCATCCCATTCCATTATATAAGGTTTTATATTTTTTTCAGCAAAGTCTTTTATCGACTGCGCTATCATCTGCTGTGTTTCGTTGTAATCAAAATTCATTAGTTACTTTCTTTTAGAACTCCAAATATAAACTAATTATTTTTGCTTTTTCAACAGGAAAATCTTTAATTTTTGCTAAATCCTCAATATTATTAAAATTTCCATTCATGCTTCTGTACGTGACAATCTGTTTTGCCAGTGTATATCTGAAATATGGAAACTGGGATAATTCTTTTAAAGAAGCATTATTTACGTCTATTTTTTTTATAGTTGAGGGAATAACAACTTTAAAATGGCTCTTTAGCTCAGTTATAACTTCTGGCGAAAGCCCCCAAACTTCATGCATTTGGTCCATTGACACAAAACATCCTAGAATTTCTTTCTGCTTTAGTATTCTAGACGATAAGCCTTCTCCAATTCCATAAATTTTTATTAGATCTTCTTGTGTTGCTTTATTGATATCTAATACTTCAAACTTCTCAACTTTTTTTGAAAAGCTCTTCGCAGTATATTCTGTTTTTTCTGTTTTGAAACGTGTTTTATTTTGAACCCAATCTGGAAATTTAAATAAAGGAGAAATCTTATTTAATAATGAATCTGAAACTCCCGTAACCTTTTGAAATTCTTCTGCTGAATTTACATATTTATTTTCTTTACGAAATGCTATCAGGCGATCAATTTGTTCAACTGACATTCCAAGTTTATATCCTTTATAATCCGAAATAAAATTTGGATTAAATAGATAATTTACTGGCTTACTATTTTGTTTAATAGATTTTTGTTCATCAATATCTGATTGATAAGCCATCCATTCTTCTTTATTAGGGCTTTTGGTTTCTGAAGTACTAAAATCTGAAAACAAGTAGAATAATTGCAATGATATTATAATTATAAACAGGATAAAGATTCCTGTTCGTTGATGCTTTGTAAAATGCAAATACTTATTTAAATGTGTTAAATTCATAAACAAAAAAGAGTTTCAAATTTATTTAAAATTAAAAATCAGAAAAATCTTTCAAATTTATTAAGAAAATTAGTAAGAAAATAGTTTTTAAAAAAATTATCAAATCTGCTACAAAAGAGCAATTAATTTAATGAATATCAATACTTAAAGAAGCATCCTTGAGAGTCCTTTAAAAAAAATCAATAATTTATAACTTAAAACATGATATTTGTTTTTATTTTTTACAAAAAACAATACATTTGGAGCTTAATAACAATAAACCAATATAATAGTATGTCAATTTGGAGAGTTAAACCAATATCTGCCTTTGAGGCCGATATAAAAAAAAGTAATTTAAAGAGAGTCCTTGGAAAATGGAGTCTTACTGCGATTGGAGTTGGTGCCATTATCGGTGGAGGAATTTTTGTACTTACCGGTACTGGAGCTTATTATCATGCAGGTCCAGCATTAGCTGTTTCATTTATTATCGCGGGTATTGCCTGTGTTTTTGCAGCTCTTTGCTATTCTGAATTTGCATCAATTTTACCTGTAGAGGGATCTGCTTACGCATATGCTTATGGTACAATTGGTGAAATTTTTGCCTGGATAATTGGCTGGGGGCTTATTCTCGAATATGCAATGGGATCCATGACGGTCGCCGTTTCCTGGTCGGGATATTTTAATAAATTGCTCAAAATGTTTCACATCAAACTTCCTGACTGGCTTACAACAGATCCAGCAAGCTACACTGGAGAAGGTTTCTCTATGAATCTTCCAGCTTTTTTGATCGTTATTCTAGTTATCTCACTACTTATTAAAGGAACAAAAAGTGCTGCTAAAGCAAATAATGCAATTGTTATTCTTAAAGTTTCTGCTGTAATCTTTGTAATTATTGCGGGTCTTTTCTTTATCAATACTGCAAACTGGCACCCATTTATTCCTGAAGCTACTCAAATTGTTGAAAAAGAAACTACTCATAATGCTTACGGAATTGGAGGTATTGTTTCTGGAGCTGCGGCGATTTTCTTTGCTTATGTTGGTTTTGATGCTGTTTCTACGCAGGCTGGAGAAGCTATCAATCCTAAAAAAGATGTTCCGTTTGCGATCATTGCTTCTTTATTAATCTGTACAACTTTATATATTCTTGTTTCTTTAGTTTTAACAGGGATGATGAATTATCAAGATTTTAATCCGCTAGGAAAATATCCAGAAGCTATTAAAGCACCAGTTGCTTATGCTTTTGATATCGCTGGACAAGGCTGGGCTGGTTTTATTATTACTGTTGCTGCTACTATCGGTTTAGTTTCTGTATTGATGGTAATGATTATGGGACAATCTAGAATTTTCCTTGGAATGTCTAAAGATGGTTTAATTCCAGCTGTTTTTTCTAAAGTAAATCCTCTTTCTGGAACACCAAAAACTAATTTAATGATTTTAGGAGGTATTATTGCCACAGTTGCTGCATTTACACCAATTAATAAATTAGCAGATATGACAAGTTTTGGTACTTTATTTGCCTTTACAATGGTTTGTATCGCTGTTTGGATCTTAAGAGTAAAACAACCTGAATTAAACAGAACATTTAAAGTTCCTGCTTTACCTGTAATCGCAGTATTAGGAATTTCAATCAATACTTACCTAATTATTAATTTGAGTTTAGACGCTCAATTATTATCATTAGGATGGCTTGTTATTGGTATTCTAGTTTACTTTGGATACAGTAAGAAAAGATCGAAACTTAACAACGGAATCGAAGAATAAAAATACTATTTCAATAAAAAAGCTCCAAATTTTGATTTGGAGCTTTTTTTTATAAATCAAATACTGATGTTCTTTTTGAGCGAATTAAATCTTTTAATCTAATCCAAAAAGCAAGAGTCAAGTAAACTCCAAACCCTAATCCTGCTGTCACAAAAGATATATAAATAAAAAATAGTCGTACGCTTGTTACGCGCATTCCTAGTTTATCTGCCAATCTTGAAGAAACATGAAAACCATATTTTTCAAAAAAGAATTTAAGTTTTAAAATAGCTGACATTTTTATTTTAGATTTTAGACTTAAGATTTTAGAATCATTTACCTCTAAGAGGAATTACAAAAGTACAAATTATCTCATTATCTTATTTTCTAATTACTTTTAAGTAATTCTAAACCTAGTCCGCATTTTAAACATGCTTTATTATTACAATATTCATTTTTTAGCTCTAATAAGGTCTGGCTTTCAAACGCATTTTTCGACTTTATTCCAAACGAATCAAACTTATCCATTATTGCATTTTTTTCGGAACCTACTTCATTCATAAAATCAATCAAATCTTCCGCTATAGATTCTCCCATTATATTAGAATAAGCAAATTGAATTGGTATTATTGTATTTATAACTATCAAATCTAAAAATGATTTTGATACTATTTTTGCTTTCTTCGGACTTTCTTTATCAAATTGATAGTGGTCTTGCCAATAAGAACTTACTGAAACATTCAATAATTCGTAGACATTCTTCAACGATTTTAATTCAATTATTTTAGAAAACAAATTTTGATGTTTATGATATAAACCTCCCAATTGAGAAAGTCGAATCGTAGGAAAATTATCAGGGCGAAGTTTAAAAAATTGAACTGGTTCAATAAACGTCTTCTCTAATTGATATTTATGGAGTAAATAAAAATACCTAAATTTTAGATCCTTATAATAAACATCTTCTTTTTCTGAATCTAATAATCCTGCAGTTCCAAAAAGCAATGCTTCTAAATTTTCTATTTCAAAACTTTCCTTTCGTATAATTGAAAATGGAATTGCTTTTGATATTTGTAAAAATGAAGTTCCGTTTGTATTTAAACCAAAATTCTTTGCTAAAAGGCAAAATAAAACTGCTTCCCAATCTTGATTTGTTTCTTCTAATAAGTCGTAAATAAACTTTGACTTTCGTTGTAAACGTTCAAAAAATAATCTTTCCTGCCAGCTTTTAAAAACAAAATCATCGATATTTTTTATTTGTTTCTCGCATGAAATCCAAGTTTTTGGAGAAAGCAATTCCCTATAATTTTTTACTACATCTTTTGAAACATAATCTTTTAAAACCAAAACAGGAATCTCGGTATTATTTTCTCTAAAAATTGGAGTATCATTTTCCCAAACTACATGAAGAATTACATTTTTATAAGCTGGATCTTTTTCGTGATTGTGCAGATACCAATCAGAAGATTTTAAATGTATTTCTACATTGCCTGCCCATTTTTGATTTCCAATTTTAATTTGGGCATTAAAAAAGTCAGGTCCAGAAAGTTCTAAATAATCTCCCGTTTTAATAATGGTAATTAACTCACCTTGAGCAGTTTTTAAATCCAAGAGATCAAATTTCTTGAATTTCCAGAGATAATGAAGGAAGTCTTCTTTCATTTTTAGATTTTAAAGTATAATTATAAAATCTAAAAATAATAAATTTTTAATATTATTCTTACAAAATGTATTTTATTTTAGCGAAGCATATATAATTTAGCACATGCCCTTGCATCAGATAAAGCTTCGTGATGATTTAGCTGAATATTCATTTCACGACAGCAATCACTTAATTTTGTTGGCTTTAAGCCTTTAGCTTTATAAATTTTAACTGTACATTCCCACTTTGGCGCAATGTTTAAATCTTCGTAATTCAAACCATGAAGCAGCATTGATTTCATTAAAACATTTCGGTCAAAACTTTCATTGTGCGCCACTACAACTCTATTTCTTAATCTTCTTTCAATTTCAGGATAGACCTGGTAAAAAGATTTTGCAGTGACTGTATCTTTCGGATAAATTCCGTGAACGCGAATTGTAAAAGGATTATACTCGTTATTCGGCGGTTTTATCAATGTCACAAATTCGTCCACAATAATTCCGTTTTGGACTGTAACAATACCCACTGAGCAGGGATGATATCCCGTTGCAGTTTCAAAATCAATAGCTGTAAAATTCATTTTATATTTTTAAAAAGACAAATCCACAAATCTAATTGCCAAAACAATAAGATTTATGGATCAGTTTTATTAGTAACGGCTTATTTTATAGAGCCAATAATGTCATATTTTGTAATAATGTGGTGATGTCCGTTTCCTAAATCAATTAAAACTGCATCGTTTTCTTTTGTAAAAAGTTTAGAAACTTCTTCGATTGGCGTTCCTAATTTTACGATTGGAAAAGGTTTACCCATTACATCTTTAATTGGTTTTTCGGCTACATTTTTATCTGCAACATAACTTCTAAACAAGTCAGTTTCATCAACAGAACCTACAAAACCATTTATATCTACAACTGGAATTTGAGAGATTTTATATTTACGCATACGCTCAATTGCGTGCGAAACCAATTCTTCTGTCCGAACAACAATTAATTCTTTGTCAATATGATCTTTAATCACATCTTCTGCCTTCGTGATATTTTCTTCTAAGAATCCACGCTCGCGCATCCAATCGTCGTTAAACATTTTACCTACATAACGGCTTCCTGAATCGTGAAATAGAACTACTACAACATCATCCGGCTTAAATTGATCTTTTAACTGTAATAGTCCTTTAATACAAGCTCCCGCTGAGTTTCCAACAAAGATTGCTTCTTCTAGCGCAATTTTCCTTGTATAAACCGCTGCATCTTTGTCTGTTACTTTTGTAAAGCCATCGATTAAAGAAAAGTCAACATTTTTAGGTAAAATATCTTCTCCAATTCCCTCTGTTATATAAGAATAGATTTCGTTTTCATCAAAAATACCTGTTTCGTGGTATTTTTTAAAAACAGAACCGTAAGTATCAATTCCCCAAATTTTAATGTTTGGATTTTTCTCTTTTAAGTACTTTCCAACACCTGAAATTGTTCCTCCTGTTCCTACACCTACAACAAAATGCGTAATTTTTCCGTCTGTCTGTTTCCAGATTTCTGGTCCCGTCTGCTCATAATGTGCCAATGAATTTGATAAATTATCATATTGGTTTACATACCAAGAATTTGGTGTTTCTTCTGCCAAACGCTTTGAAACTGAATAATAAGAACGAGGATCTGTAGGCTCAACATCGGTAGGACAAACAACTACTTTTGCTCCAACAGCACGAAGAATATCCATTTTCTCTTTTGACTGTTTATCTGAAATAACACAAATTAATTTATATCCTTTGATAATTGCTACAAGAGCAAGTCCCATTCCTGTATTTCCAGAAGTTCCTTCGATAATAGTCCCTCCAGGTTTTAGTCTGCCGTCAGCCTCTGCATCTTCAATCATTTTTACCGCCATTCTGTCTTTTACAGAATTACCAGGATTAAAGGTTTCGACTTTTGCTAATACTAGCGCATCAATTTCAGCAACAATTTTATTGAGCTTTACCAATGGTGTGTTACCAATTGTTTCTAAAATATTCTTTGAAAAGTCCATTTTTATTTGAGTTTAATATGTGGTTTTAAAATGAAAGTAAGTTTTTCTTATTGGAAGAAATTCCAAACTAAACCAAAACGCAATACAAAATCACGATAAGGATTATTTGGAGTAGCATAATAATTGCTTTGCGAAAAAGCAGCATTAAAATGCTCTGCTTTTAAATAAAATCTTGTCTGGCGTATTCTAGCATTTACGAAAAAATCGAATGTAGCAAAACCGCCAATCTTTTTATCTTGCTGTACAAAAAATTCTGCAATAACAGGATTATAATCATCTCCATAATACTTAGTCTGATAATTAAATACAAGACCTGTTTGCATGTATAAAGCTTTCTTAAAAAAGTAACCTGAATAATAAAATGTATTTCTAGTTACGAAATCTGGAACATTTAAGATTAAATCTGACTGATCTACTTTTTGGTACAAAAGTGTATTATCTAATGCAAAAGGTCCAAATTTAAATTCTTTACTCGCTTTTATTTCTAAATAATTAATAGCGTTTCCATATTGAAATGGTTTTACAATTTGAACATTTCCTGCTTTCTGTTCATCGGTTGCGGCATCTGTAAAATACAAGTGATCTTTTAATACTGTATATTGAACTTGTCCTGTTAACCAAGGCGTCTGAATCTCAGCGCTAAGAGAATTTATTTTTTCGTTTTTAAAATTATTAGACCAATTGTATTCTATCCAGCTGCTTTGGTATAAATTATAATTGTTGTTTGGCAGTTTATTGATGTTACGATATCTAAAATCAAATTTAATTTCATCATTCAGATCATATCTTAACTTCGCATCTAAATCAGAAAGAGATTGATTGGTAATTGATCTAGAATATAGAAATCTACCATTCCATTTGTTTTTCTGATATTCATATTGTCCTCCTACATTATTGATCTGCAAAAACAAATTATCTGGAATTGCTTTTCCTGTGCTGTCAATAATAATTCTAGTATACTTATAATTTGATCTATAATCATCAATAAAAAAATTGAACTTTCCTAGAAGGGAATTTTCATAAGCAAGACCTGCTTTATTATAAAGCCGCTCATATTTGGTCTGATCATTTATACTACTTGCCACATACGAATCTCCAAAACGCTGCACTTGAGTACTATTATTATTGCTATCTGTAACTGTAGAAATTACTGTAGGCTGTTTATATTCATACCCTTTATTCTCATAATTAAATTGATGTGTTACATACAAATTATTATTACCGTTTGTTGGATTTACTCTGAAAGCATGATCAAAAAATAATCTTCTTCCTTTCAATAAAGATTCTGCATCGGTTAAATAAACCTGCAATCTTTGGCGGTTTTTATAATCTTTATTATCACTCTCAAAGTTTTCATCATTTGTAATTCCACCATTTTCTTCATTTAATACATCTTGAAAAGTATAGTGCGCATTTATCGCATAACGTCTGCTGGTAGTTGCATAACTAGTTGTAAATCTAAAATTTCCAGCACTAACCAATTGATTAATATAATCTCCTTCAGATCTCAATCCTCGATAAGCAATGGAAAAATTAAGATTTTTAGAAACGTTTAATGTGATAAAAGAATCTACATTTTGTCCTTTATTAATTGTTGTATTAAAAAACAATTCTGTAAAAGGTGTTGCCGCAGAATAATATCGAATCTGATCTGCTTGGATATAATTAAAATGTTTACCGCTAAAACCTATTTCTGGATACGGAGAAAAATTTGTTAAACTATATTGTAAAGTGTTTAAAGGCTGTCCGATGTTTGAAAATTCCTGATATCCGAAAAGATCTTTTCTAAGGTGATTTTGTCTGTAAGCACTTTTAATTGTCAGCGATGTATCTGCATAAATAGTATCGTGCTCCAGTGTAATAATTTTATATTGGTCTATTGTGGCGATTTTAGCTTTTTTCTTTTTTACGGTATCTGTAATACTTGAATATTCCGTATTCATATCTAAATTATTTTTAGAAGCTGGCTTTTTTACTTGAGAAAACAATAACGTAGGTACAACTAATAGATATAGAAAAATGAATATTCTCATTTGATGGCTTTGTATAAATTTAATTCGACAAAATTTGCTAAGCAAAGGTAAATTATAAAAACAAATAAATAAAAAAACACTTCATTTTATACAATTGCCTTGACTGACAGTATTAAAACGAATATTTTTGTTGAAAATTTCATCTTAATCGTTATTTAAAAATTAAAAAAATGCTCGAAAATAATTTCTCAGGATTTGTTTTAGAAACTGGAACTGACGAAGCTGGGAGAGGATGTCTCGCGGGTCCCGTTACTGCTGCAGCTATAATTCTTCCTGCAGATTTTGAGAATTCAATTTTAAATGACAGCAAGCAATTATCAGAAAAAACAAGAGCTCTTTTAAGACCAATTATAGAAAAGGAAGCATTATGCTTTTCAGTAACACATTTACATGCGGATGAAATAGATGAAATCAACATCTTAAACGCTTCGATGAAAGGAATGCAGGAATGCATCTTGAAATTGAAACATGTTCCTGAATTTATTATTGTTGATGGAAACCGATCTTTAAATGCCAAACTTGGACTTAAAAATGCTTTTGGAAGACAGTTTTCTGAAGATGAAATAACACTTTTAAAATCAATCCCAAATCAAAGTATTATAAAAGGAGATGCGAAATATTTAAGCATTGCCGCTGCTTCAGTTTTAGCTAAAACCTATCGTGACGAATTTATGGATAAGATTCACGAAGAATTCCCAATGTACAACTGGAAACAAAATAAAGGATATCCAACAAAAGAGCATCGCGAAGCCATTAAAGAATTTGGAACAACAAAATACCACCGAATGAGTTTTAGACTTCTTCCTGAACAATTAGAATTGAATTTTTTAGAATAAAAAAAGACTTAATTGGATAAGTCTTTTTTTTTATTGCACTAAAATTAATTAGACAATGTCTTTTCTAAAAACAACATTTTGAGCTGATTCTCCCATTCTAATACATTTTCAACAGAAGGTCTATCTGCTTTATCAAAATAAAAATGGTGTTTAATTTCTAAACCACTATAATTAAAAATTCCAGTGTCTGAAGTTAATGTCAAGGCTTTATCCATTCCCATTGCTTTATATTCAGCATTCGATTTTCCATGAGAGTTAATAATAATGGTTTGTTTTCCGGTCAATAGTCCTTTTTGAATTCCTTGATCATATCGATATGCAAATCCATAACTAAAAACTCTGTCAATATATCCTTTCATAATAGCTGGCATTCCAGTCCACCAAATTGGATAAATAAAAATAATCTGATCTGCCCACGAAATAAAATCTTGTTCTATTTTAACATCATCAGCAACCTGTCCAATCCTTTGTCCCTGCATGTCTTGCAAAGAAAGAACTGGATTGAAATTGATTTCATTTAAATCACGAACAACTATTTGTTGTCCAGATTTTTCTAAAGATTCTATAATGGTATTTTTGAAAAAATGGTTTAAACTTCCTGAATTTGGATGTGCATAAATAATTAAATTTTTCATGTTTCTATTTTTAAAGATTAACATGACAAATGTAAAACGCACATTTGGGTGACAATTGTAAGAAAACGAAATTAGCTTTAATCCATTTTTGAACTGCAAATGTCTGATTGAAATTTCAAATATTTGGTAGGCGAAATATTCATGTAGTATTTAAAATCATGAATAAGCTGGCTTTGATCGTAATATCCACATTTATCTACAATAGTTAACCAATCTGTTTTGCATTCTTTTAGTATATTTTTCTCTATTTGATTAACGGCTTTTAAAAACCTTTCGTAACGATTTGCTTCTTTAATTGTGTAACCAAAAATTTTCTTTTGGTTAAGTTGAATATTTCTTTCTGTTTGGTTGATCTGCGAAGCTATTGCCTTTATAGGATTTATATTCTCGTTTTGAAAATCGTTTAAAAGTGTTGTTATTGCTGTTTGCTCTCTTAAATATGGCTTGCAGAAATCTAAAATATAATCAACACGATCTTTTGTATCTGGAAGTTTAATGAGCTCATCCCATAAAAGTGTGAAACAATTTTCATTAATTAAATCATCTGGATGAATGGGCAGAGAATCAAAAAGAGCATTTCCAAAGAACCGATAAAAAGCATCTTCTTTAAAATTCGCAACTAGAATCTCTGAATTAGGTTCTAAAGTATAATCAAAAGCTTGTTTTATCGGACCAAGAAGAACACATTTTTCTACTTCCAAAAAATGATTCTGCTGAGATTTCAAGTATGATTTTGTGCCGAAGTTAAAAACCAAAATAGTCTGAAAACTAGGTAATAAAGTTTTTGTAATAGGAAATGTCGTTTTGTTTTCGGCAAAATAAAAATGAGAGAAAACAGTTTCAAATGCCGAAGGAACTGCAATTCTATAATTGTTATTTTCTTCAGCATTTTTCATACTATAATTATTAGAAATTTATTCAACAAATTCAGCCTCAAACAAATGAGCTAAATGCTTAATAATTCTCGATTTTACTTCTTCTTCATCTACTCTTTCCACACCAAGTTCAACTTGTAAAGAAGTAACGCCTTTTCCGCGAATTCCACATGGAATAATATTATCAAAATAACCCAAATCTACATTGACGTTTAAGGCAAATCCATGCATGGTTACCCATCGGGAAGCTCGTACGCCCATTGCGCAGATTTTGCGGGCAAACGGGGTTCCAGCTCCAAGCCAGACACCGGTTTCTCCTTCACTTCTACCCGATTCTAAGCCATATTCTGCTAAAGTCAAAATAATTGATTCTTCGAGTAAACGTAAATATTTATGAATATCTGTAAAGAAATTTTCTAAATCCAGAATCGGATAACCCACAATTTGTCCTGGTCCGTGATACGTAATATCGCCACCGCGGTTAATTTTATAAAAAGTTGCTCCTTTTGCTTCGAGCTGTTTTTCGTTTAATAGTAAGTTTTCTAAAGCACCACTTTTTCCTAAAGTATAAACATGCGGATGCTCTACAAACAATAAATAATTTGGTGTTGGCAGATCAAGTTCTTCTCGTCTGTTTTTGATCTTTAAATCGACTATATCTTTAAAAATTTCTTCTTGATATTCCCAAGTCGATTTATAATCTTTGTTTCCCAGATCCTGAAGTTGGATTTTTTTATTCATTTTAATTATTTTTCAAACTCAACATCAAAGTTAAGTTTGTCTGGATTCTCCATATAATCCGTGAAAGAGTATTGAATTGTAATTGATTTTCGATCGTCGCTAAATAATGCATTCGGATTAGAGACTTTCTTAATCTTTTTTGGAAAGTGATATTTTACAATATAGTTAGAAGATGCAAACATCATTTTAGACATATCTGGAGCAGAGTCCTTCGCTTTTGCTGCCAGTTTTTGCTGGTCTATTACTGCTTTTCTTGTAAATTTCTTTCCGTCGTATGTATAGCTTAATTTACTATTATTATCTCCAAAACCATTTCCAAGTGGATTTGTATTTGCTCCTCCTTCCAACTTTTGAAATGTGCTTAGTGTTTGCAAAATGTCTTGCAGCTCGTTTACATTTTTAAAGTCAGTAGCCATTGTCATTAGAAATTGTTTTTTCTCCGAGCTCATTTTTGTGGTAACTACAAAGTTTTCGAGTTTTTTGAGTTCTTTTTGAGTTTCTGGAGACAACTTAGCAATACTGTCTTTTTTCTCTTCGAATAATTGTTTGAAGGTAAAAGTGGAGTCAATATCTTTTTTAGCATCGCTGCCCATTTGACCTGCTAATTGATCTCCCGCCATTTCCATCAAAGCAGAACCATCCATGTCAACTGCAAATTTTCCAGTTCCGTTATCATTGATGTAAATATTTTCAGTAAAAGTACAGCTTGTTAATGTTGCTATTAAAAAAGAAAAACTAAGTAGTTTGTATAATTTCATCGTAGTACAATTTTTTATCAAATATACGAAGACTATTTTATTTTTTAAGATTCTGAGATATTCAGATATTAAGGTACCAAGATAATAGCTTTTAAATTCAGTAAAATACTTCTCAAAGCATATTTTGGAAATAAAAACATCTAACATATTTCCGATAGAAGCAGTATCGTTTTCTGCTTTTTCTGCAAAAAAGATACAATTGCCCCCAAGCTTCGAAAGCAAGACAAAAGGTGATTGAAACCCAATAAATTGCTGCTGCAAAAAATCTAAAATCTGCATTCTAAAATCTACATTCTTTTCTTTATCTTTGCACACTTAAAAAAAGAGCACAAAATGGCATTATCAGAACAAGAAATCATCAGAAGAGAAAAACTTCAAAACTTACGCAGTCTGGGAATCAATCCTTATCCAGCTAATCTTTTTCCTGTAAATCATACTTCTAAGCAAATTAAGGAGTCTTTTGAAGAAGGTAAGAAGGTTATTGTTGCGGGTCGTTTGATGAGCGTGAGAGATCAAGGAAAAGCTTGTTTTGCTGAATTGCAGGATAGCGAAGGACGTATTCAATTGTACGTGAATCGAGATGTTTTGTGTGAAGGTGACGATAAAACTTTATATAACCAAGTATTTAAAAAATTAACCGATTTAGGTGACTTTATTGGTATTGAGGGTGAATTGTTCACTACAAAAGTGGGTGCACAATGCGTTCGCGTTGACGGTTTTACTTTCTTGAGCAAAACGTTACGTCCGCTTCCTTTACCAAAAGTTGATGAAGAAGGAAACGTTCACGATGCATTTAATGATGCTGAATTGCGTTACAGAATGCGTTATGTAGATTTAACAGTAAATCCACATGTTAAAGAAACTTTCATTAAACGTACAAAGTTATTCAGTGCGATGCGTGGTTATTTTAACGATGCTGGATATCTTGAGGTTGACACGCCGGTGTTACAGTCAATTCCTGGTGGTGCTGCGGCAAGACCATTTATCACGCACCATAATTCGCTTGATATTCCGCTTTATATGCGTATTGCAAACGAATTGTACTTAAAAAGATTAATTGTTGGTGGATTTGAAGGTGTTTATGAGTTCTCTAGAAACTTCCGTAACGAGGGAATGGACAGAACGCATAATCCTGAATTTACTGCAATGGAAATATATGTAGCCTACAAAGACTACAACTGGATGATGGAATTTGCTGAAGGTTTATTGGAACATTGCGCAATTGCTGTAAATGGCACAAGCGAAGTGACTTTTGGTGAACATACAATCAACTTTAAAGCTCCTTATGCACGTGTTACAATGACAGATTCTATCAAACATTTTACTGGTTTTGATATCTCTGGAAAAACAGAGCAAGAATTGTTTGAAGCTGCAAGAGGAATGGGAATCGAGGTTGACGAAACAATGGGTAAAGGAAAATTAATTGATGAAATTTTTGGAGCGAAATGTGAAGGAAATTATATTCAGCCAACTTTCATTACAGATTATCCAAAAGAAATGTCTCCGCTTTGTAAAGAGCATAGAGATAATCCAGATCTTACAGAGCGTTTTGAATTAATGGTTTGCGGTAAAGAAATTGCAAATGCATATTCTGAATTAAATGACCCAATTGACCAGCGTGAGCGTTTTGAAGATCAAATGCGTTTGGCAGCAAAAGGTGATGATGAAGCTAACGGAATTATCGACGAGGATTTCTTAAGAGCGCTTGAATACGGTATGCCACCAACTTCTGGAATGGGAATTGGAATGGATCGTTTGATTATGTATTTGACAAATAATGCTTCGATTCAAGAGGTTTTATTGTTCCCACAAATGCGTCCGGAGAAAAAACAAGCTCAGGTTGAATTATCGGATGAAGAAAAATTTATCGTAGATTTATTGAAAGGAAACGAAAGTAAAATGGATCTTCAACAATTAAAAATCACTGCGAATTTAAGTGGTAAAAAATGGGATGCTTCTATGAAAAATTTATCTAAACATGGTTTGACTAAAGTTGTCGTTGACGGCGAGTTTAAAACTGTGGAATTGGTGGGATAAATTTTTTAAAATTCCAATTTTAGAAAATTTCAAATTCCAATTTGGGATTATAATATTCAAACCCGACAGGCTTTAAAAACCTGTCGGGTTTTGTATTTAAAAGATCTGATTAAAAAGAATACTTCTCTAAATTCTTTCCTTGAATATCTAAAACTGTTGTACTTTCTTTTGGAATATCCCCTTTTAGCTTTTCTTGAACAGAAGGATTTGACGGATATTTTCCGTTTTTCATTTTTACAAGATGAGAAATTCCGCCGCTTTTCACGATCAGATCATAAAATTTATCGGTTGAGGAAGTCGCTACATAAATTGGAAAATCGGTCACTGTGAAACGATTAATTATGCTTCCGTCATTATTTAAAATATACCCCGAACATCCTCCGCTTCCGCAGAAATATGAATTGGAGAAACCAACAAAATATTCATTTTTTTGATCGTTATTTAAATCAAAAGCTTCATAATAAAAGTAACGGTCGTCTTTTGTCATTGAAGGAAGATCTGCTTTTAACAACACATTCAATTGTTTTCGAATCAAGTCAACTGTTTTATCTTCTTTTGCTGGAGCGTCACTTACGTCGGCAGTTCCCGCAGCAGTTTTTGACAAAGTGTCTTCAGCAATTGTTTTGATTATACTTTTGTCGTCGGTTTTATCTTTATTTTGACATGAAATCATTCCCAGAATCATAACTGCTGCTAAAATTGTATTTCTCATAATTTCTTTATTTTAAATTCTCAACATTACGTTTGTTAAACCAACAAAGCGGCTTTGTTTTCAATATCATTTTGACTTACCAGTGATTTTATATTATTGAACGTTACCAAAGCAATCTGCGTTAAAGCTTCATTGGTAAAAAATGCTTGATGCGCTGTTACCAAAACATTCGGAAAACTCATTAAACGCTGAATAGCATCATCTTGAATAATATCTGCTGAAAGATCTCTAAAGAACAGTTTTTCTTCCTGTTCGTAAACATCTATTCCTAAATAACCTATTTTACCTTCTTTTAAGCCTTCAATAACGCAGGCCGTTTCTATTAATCCGCCACGGCTTGTATTGATAATCATAACGCTGTCTTTCATCAAAGCAATTGAGTCTTTATTAATGACATGCTTCGTTTGATCGTTTAGCGGACAATGAAGCGAAATGATATCACTCGATTTAAAAATCTCTTCTAAACTAACAAAAGAAACGCCGTCTTTTATCATTTCTTCATTGGTAACAATATCATACGCCAAGACTTTACAGCCAAAACCTAAAGCAATTTTTGCGAAAGCTTTACCAATATTTCCTGTTCCGATAATTCCAATTGTTTTGCCAAATAAATCAAAACCTAATAATCCATTTAAGGAAAAATTCTGTTCGCGAACTCTGTTGTAAGCTTTGTGTGTTTTTCGGTTTAAGGTTAAAATCATTGCCATTGCATGTTCTGCAACTGCCTGCGGAGAATAAGCTGGAACTCGGCAGACTTTTATATTGTATTTTTTAGCAGCTTCTAAATCAACATTATTAAATCCGGCGCATCGTAAGGCTATAATTTTTACATTCTTTTCTGCTAATTGTTTAATAACCGCTTCGTTCACAATATCATTTACAAAAACGCAGACAATCGAAGCGTTTTCGATTAAAATTACGGTTTGCGGATTTAACTGCGTTTCAAAGAAATCCAGTTCAAAACCAAAATCAGTATTATATTTATTAAAGAATGCTTTATCGTAAGGCTGTGTTGAGAAAAAAGCAATTTTGTTGTTCTTTACATTATCTTCTAAACTCATAATACATCTTTTTTGGTTCTTAATTTCTAGTTTTACTAAATTAAGCAATTAATTCTGACGAAAGCATATAAATTACTGTTCTCTGAATTTTAAATGATCTGTACTAAAAAGCAAACCAATTCCACTGTAAGGATCTTTTTTTAAATCGAAAAAACTATTTACTCCTGACAGATCTTTATATAAATCAGCAATTATAGAAGAATTTTGAAATCCATCAATTGTATGATTTATAATTGTATCAGCAAGACAGGTTAATTCTTTTGAAGCATTTGTAACACCAATGTTATTTCCTGTTTCCCAATCCCAAATAATCCAATCCCAATTGTGTTTGTGTCTCACACAATCAAGCCATAAATAAGAAAGATTCGTGATTTTTAGTTGATTAAAATCTTTTTCTTTCCAATATTCCACACTTTCTATTATTGCTTCTACAGCTTCGTCTGTTTGATCATACATAAAATCAGGATTAGAGATCTGAATAATCTTTAGAGCATTATTTATTTTTGTATTGATTGATTTTAATTCTTTTTCAGTTGGTTTTCTTAAAAAGGCAAAATCAATATCTTGTTTTTCAAAAACGTCTCCTGCTGATTTTACAAGCATTACATAAGGAATACATTTTACATTAGCATTTAGGTCCAAAAACTCTTCATTTGGATCAAAAGAAAAGTTAGCAGCAGTATAAAAACCTGAGACATATTTCTCCTCAATTTCTTTTATCAGCTGATAATTATGATAATTTAAATCTTCCTTTATTTCATCTTCATTCTTAAAGTTACAAAAATAATCTGGCTGAAGCATCCAATACAAACAAAGAGCTGTTCCCTTATCAAGGTATTTTTGTTTTATAATCCATTTAAAAGGCTCAATACCATCATCATAATTCCAATGTTGAACAAATTGATGAAGCTCTGGAGCAGTTAGTTTTTGATAAGACAACTCTCCCCCTAATGCTTTAAGGACTCTATTCTTGTTATTTTTAGTAAATAGTTTCATTTTAGTTTTGATAGTGTCAATTTTTGAAAAACATGCAATAATTAAACAAATTTAATAGTTTATAAAAGGAGAACTACATAATCTTCCTCCACTTTTATTTGTTGAAATTCATTTGCAAACATTCTGAACATTTCTCCAAATTTAATGTTTCATTATCTTTCATATTTTTCTGCAGCTTTTTTTAAAGCCATATCTAATTCTGGACTGAAATGTAATTGTATGCTATCTAAATCAAATTGCTTAGGTTTTTCAAAATTAAAGTTTATAATAAAATCTTCGAAATTTTCAGCAACCAAACAAACATCTTCACCTTCATTTTCTTCATGGAACCATAAATAAATTTTATAATTTTCCTTATCCATACAGACTAAATCTCCTCCACCAAAATCAGCTATAGGAAATAAATTTACTGGCAAAAACTCTCGCTTGGTTTTCAGTTCAATTTCTAAATTATTAACCCCATCATATAACCCAAAAATGGCAGATATATCAAAATGTGAATCTCGAATATGCTTTGGCAATTCTATTATCGGAGTAAAAACATAATTATCTTTAACATAATCATTTCCAAAAAATTGTAAATAAAAAATATAATTTTCAGGAAAAGTTAATTTATACCTTTTGGCAACATCTTGAATATCGTTTTTAGTCAACAAAATACGTGATGGACTCAGTTCAAAATCAATAATTTCTTCGAGTTTAAGTTTTAATTTATTCATTTTTGTTTTTTTTATATAATAATCCTTCGCCACTTGTATTTGCAAAAATTCATTTTCAATACCTTCTAAATCTGTGATATCTTTTAGCGATAATTTTTCACTATAAATCTCAAATTGAATTATTATTCTTTCATTTGTAAAAATGATTCCATATTCAATTTCTTCTTCATCTTCAAAATATGATATTAAAAATACCTTTTCAACATCTAATCCTGACTCTTTTACATCAGATCATTTCCTTATTAAAGATTTGTTAGTTCTAGTAATTCTTCTTTGCATAATTCAATTCTTTAATGCTCATGTTTACATTTTTTAAGTTCTACAAACTAATAACATCAATTTTATAAAAAGGGGCACAATAAGTCATAATTATAACATTTTAAGCTCATTAACTAAAACTTAAAAGTTAAACAAATAATAATTCTTACAATAAAAATTAAACCAATTTAGTTTAATAAAGTCTAACGAGTATAACAATTAAAAAAACTTAAAAATGAAAAAATTATTTATCGCAGCTATGTTATTTGTTGGAATAGCAAGTTTTGCACAAGACACAGATCAAAAACCTCAACGCGAGCAAAGAGAAAGAATGACTCCAGAACAGCGTAATGAGAAACAATTACAAAAATTAACAACAGAATTAAGTCTTGACGCTAGTCAGCAGGCACAGGTTAAACAACTTTTGGCTGACAGAAGTGCTAAAGCTGAAAAATTTAGAGAAGCAAGAAAAGACAATACTACAAAACCAACTGCTGAAGAAAAAGCTGCTTTCAAAAAACAAATGGAAGATGAAGTTGCTGCAAACGACGCTAAAATGAAATCGATCTTAAAAGCTGACCAATACACAAAATGGAAATCTTTGCAAGAAGAGAAAAAAGATAAAATGAGAGAAAAGGTAAAAGAGTATAAAAAAGAAAACAACTAAAGTAGTTTATAAAAGAGGTCTAAATGGCCTCTTTTTTATTTCATTTATTATTTATGCTTTCATTAATACTTTCTGTTAAATAAAAGACAAACTTCATAATTGGATTAAACTTAATAAAATCGTGGCAGTCTAATTGCTATAATCTTAAAAAAACGAATTATGAAAAAATTATTTATCGCAGCTTTATTATTCGTTGGAGTAGTAAGTTTTGCACAAGACATCAATCAGAAACCGGCACGTGATCAAAAAGAAAAATTAACTCCGGAACAGCGTAATGAAAAACATTTACAAAAACTGACTTCTGAATTGAATTTAGATAAAAAACAACAAGAACAAGTAAAACAGCTTATAGCTGAAAAGAGTGCCAAAGCAGAAAAATTTAAGGAGTCTAGAAAAGACAGCAAAACAAAACCGACTGATGCCGAAAGAGAAGCTTTTAAAAAACAAATAACAGCCGAAAAAGAAGCTACAGATGCTAAAATGAAAGCAATTCTAAACGCTGATCAATACACAAAATGGACGGCTCTTAAAAAAGATCACAAAGATCATAAAGGAAGAGGAGATCATAAATGAGATCACAAAACGCCGCAAGAACGCGATCAAGCACATTTGCAAAAATTAACTACTGATCTAAGCTTAAATGCTGACCAGCAAAAACAAGTCGGCCAACTTTTATCTGACAGAAGTACAAAAATGGAAACGCTTAAAAAAAGCCGAGGTGACGCAAAACCAACTGACGCTGAAAGAAAAGCCATGAAAAAACAAATGGAAGAGGATCACAAAGCTTTTGATGCAAAAATGAAATCTATTTTGAATGCAGATCAATATAAAAAATGGACAACGATTCAAAAAGAACACAAAGATAAAATGAAAGATCACCGAAAAGATAAAATGTAATTGAGATCAAAAAAAGAGGCTGTTAAAGCCTCTTTTTGTTTGTATTATTTTATCGGATTTAATATCAAATCAATTCTTTTGATACAATCTTCATAATGATATTTGGTTTCGGTATTAACTGCTCCTGCTTTTGCTGCAACGAGTGATTTTCGTAGTGCACTTAATTCTCCTCTTACTAACGCTCTTAAATCAGATTGAGTTACGTTATAATAAATAGTAGATCTATCTGTTGGTTTGATTTCTTCTGTCATTAAAAATCCCATTCTGTCAATATATGCACGCTGTAAGTTCCTGCGATAAACAGTTACATTTGAAGCCGCCGCAGCTTCTTTCCAAATTCCTCTTCGGATGTCTTTGAAGAAATCTAAAGCTTTGTAATTATCACCGCTCAAAATTTCGTTGTCCATTAGTCTTCCAACTCTTCCTAAAGTCATTAAATTATTAAGCTGTCTTACTTGCAGACTTCTAAACTTTTCTGTGTAACCCGCAAACTCTGTATTTTGGAGCGTTTTTACATTTACAATCCAGGTTGGCGATTCAAAAGCATTTTTTTGAAGCCAATTCATCGCTTCAATTTGTTTTGCTTTTGGCACTACTTCATAAACACTTCCTGCTTGATTTGGCTTTTTAGTATTTTCATAAATTCCTCCAACATTGGTTACAACATGACCAACATAACGACTCCAGCAATCTAATAACTCTTTGTATAATTCGTCTAAATCTTCGTAATTATTAGTAACATTACTGGTCCATTCGTTTAAATGACTCGCTACATATTCTAAATTTTTAAGTCCGTAAGAACTTGCTTTCATCGAATTATTTCCAATGTCTTCTGTTTGAGAAGAAGGATCAAAAGCACTACTTTGTTTTCCGAATTTATAAATCGGATTTCCTGCTTTATCCAAGATCCATTTGTCTAAAGTTGGTACTTCTTCTTGTGGAGATTTCACATTCGGGATCACTCTGTATCCCCAATTTACAGCATATTGATCGTAGGCACCCATTTTACGAACAAAACGTATATTTTTATCTCCAGGCTGTGCGATGTAATTAAAACGGGCATAATCCATTATACTGGCTGAGATTCCGTTTTGCTGTGTAAAATCGCCATTTCTATAACTCTCCACATCATAAGCACAACTTGCGCCCATATTATGAGGAAAACCTAAAGCATGCCCAACCTCGTGTGCAATAACCATTCGCATCATTTCTCCCATTTCTTCATCGCTCGTCTGTAAAGTTCTCGCTGACGGATTTGCTGCTCCAGTTTCTAATAAATATCTATTTCTATAAGAACGCAAATGATTGTGATACCAAATAACATCGCTTTCTATAATTTCTCCCGTTCTCGGATCTGAAACACTTGGTCCAACTGCATTTCGTGTTGTACTGGCGACATATCGAATCACAGAGTAACGAACATCTTCTGGGCTAAAATCTGGATCTTCTTCTTTAGTTGGGGCATCTTTGGCAATAATGGCATTTTTAAATCCAGCGGATTCAAACGGTTTCTGCCATTCTTCGATTCCTTGTTTAATGTATTTTTTTAATTTTTCAGGCGTTGCAGGATCGAGATAATATACAATTGGTTTTATTGGTTCAACCAATTCTCCTCTGTTGTAGGCTTCTGGATCTTTTGGTTCTAATCTCCAACGTCTGATATAAGTTTTCAAATCCGATTTTAATTCGTTACTGCCATAATCGTATTGACTTACAGTAAACCAGCCCACACGCGGATCTGCCAATCTTGGTCTCATTGGAACTTCTGGAAGCAAAATCATAGATTGATTCATTTGAATACTTATAGATTCTGATTCTTCTAACATCGAAGGTTTCGAAGCATTGTATGTAAAGTCTTGAATTACTTCGATATTCATCGGAAAACTTTTCATTGCATTAATGAAACTTCTCGAATCATCTAAACCTTTTACTTTATAGGTTTCTCTCATTTCTGCTGAAATTCCGCTGATTGCTTTTACATCTGTGCTGTAGAATTTAGTAACATCAATAACTATATTTGCCGAATCTTTACTAAAAGTAGCGATATCAAAAGCATATAAAGTAGGCTCATAATTATTTGATTTTACCGAAATACTAATTGGTAATGTATCATTGGCAACAGCATTATAAGATTTTGATTTGATTAAAATTTTATCTTGAAAACGCTGCCAGACAATTAACTGTTCATTGGTTTCAGAACCTGCGTTTACGTAACCGCCACCTAAATTAGAAGGCAGTTTTGCAAGTCTGCTCACTAAAAGCATGTCTTTGTTTAAATATTTATTCGGAATCTCGAAGTAGTATTTTTTATCGACTTTATGAACTGTAAAAAGTCCTTCGTCTGAAACGGCATCTTTGGTAATTACTTTATTGTAATCTTTAATTGATGATTCTGGTTTCTTTTCTGGCTGAGGTGCTGGAGCTTCTTTTTGATCTTTTTTCTTTTTATTCTGGGAAAATGTTTTGGAAGGAAACAGCGCAAAAATGGCTATTAAAGATAAAATGAAAAATTTCTTCATTTAATGTTGGTTTAGTGGTTAATTGACAAACAAAAATAATTTTTACTTACAATATCACAACAAATCACATATACATTAACTTTTTATTAACTAGTAAAATTCTAGCATAAAAAAAGGCTCAACTTTTAGTAAAGTGAGCCTTAAATATTATTTTTTTCTATAAATTAGAATGTTTTCGAAACTTTATCAATTGCATTTATTGTAAAATCTAAATCTTCATAAGTCAAAGCATCTGTAATAAACCAAGTTTCATAAGCAGATGGTGCAATGTAAACACCTTCTTGCAATAATCCATGGAAGAATTTCTTAAAGGTTTCGTTATCCCCTTTTGCAGCCGTTTGAAAATCTGTAACTGGATTGGCATCAAAATGAACAGAAATCATAGAACCAACTCTATTTATTGTAAACACAATGTTATTTGCTTTTAAAACCCTGTCAATTCCTGCTTCTAGATAAGCTGTTTTTTCTTCTAAACGAGTAAAAATTTCGCGGTCATTATCCAATGCTTTCAACATTGCCAGTCCAGCCGCCATTGCTAATGGATTTCCAGATAATGTTCCTGCTTGATAAACTGGTCCAAGAGGCGCTAAATGGTTCATGATTTCTTCGCGCGCAGCAAAAGCCCCTACTGGAAGTCCTCCTCCTATTACTTTTCCAAAAGTCACAATATCAGCATCGACACCATACAATTCTTGAACTCCACCACGAGCCAAACGGAAACCTGTCATAACCTCATCGAAAATCAAAAGAATTCCGTTTGCTGTACATAATTCTCTTAAACCTTCTAAGAAACCTTTTGCTGGCGGAATACATCCCATGTTTCCTGCAACTGCTTCGATAATAATCGCAGCGATTTCTCCTTTATTAGCTTCAACTAAAGTTTTTACATTTTCTAAATCATTGTATTTGGCTAACAAAGTATCTTTTGCAGTTCCTTCTGTCACTCCTGGACTATTTGGAGATCCAAAAGTTACGGCACCGCTTCCTGCCTGAATCAAAAATGAATCAGAATGTCCATGGTAACAGCCTGCAAATTTTACTATTTTATCTCTTTTTGTAAATCCGCGAGCCAGACGAATCGCACTCATACACGCTTCTGTTCCTGAATTTACAAATCTAATTTTATCAATATTCGGAACCATAGAAACGGCCAAAGCTGCG
This sequence comes from Flavobacterium sp. Root935, assembly GCF_001429295.1. Taxonomy (GTDB): domain Bacteria; phylum Bacteroidota; class Bacteroidia; order Flavobacteriales; family Flavobacteriaceae; genus Flavobacterium. Next base: position 90,197 of record NZ_LMJL01000010.1, read on the forward strand.
ATTTCTGTTTCCAATTCTGTCGGCATTCCAAATGAAGTTCCTAGTTTTGCTTTTTCGATCACGGCATCAACAACTGGCTGATAAGCATGACCCAAAACCATTGGTCCCCAAGAGTTAATATAATCAATTAATTTATTTCCGTCTTCATCATATAAATAAGCACCTTTAGCACTTTTTACAAAAATTGGAGTTCCGCCAACAGCTTTAAACGCTCTTACTGGTGAATTTACTCCTCCTGGAATTACTTTTTCTGCTTCAGCAAAAAGCTGACTACTTCTTTTATATAACATTCTTATTTTAGATTTTAGAGTTCAGATTTTAGATTTTTTAGATTAAAAACTGAAAAACTTATTTTTGGATTTTATATTAACTTCAAACTGAAAACTGAAAACTGTGACTGAACACTGTGACTAAACACTGTGACTGAGACTGAAAACTTTTACTTCACCTTCAATCTCTGCCCAATTGAAATCGCATTATCAGTCAGGTTATTTTTTCTCTTCAAATCATCAACTAATAAATTGAATTTCTTTGAAATGGAATACAAAGTATCACCTTTTTGAACTTCATATGAATTTGGATCATACGTATTCATATTGATCTTTGGATCAGATGCGACATCATAAGATGTTTTTTTTGCTGGAGCAGAAGTATTGATTGGTACGTAGTTTCTACCTGTAACTTGACAATCGTATTGATGCAGATTGTAACGTTCAATATAACTAATTAACTTATCTGGATATTTCGGATCGGTTGCATAACCAGCTGCTCTCAATCCTTTTGCCCAGGATTTATAATCGTCTTTTTCGTATGTAAATAAGGTAGCATATCGTTTTTTTCCAACCAAAAATAAAGCGTGATCCCTGTAAGATTCTGAAGCTTGAGGGTATTTTCTAAAACATTCCTGAGCCGAATCATCGTCGTGGCGAACACTTTCTCCTAACCAATCATTATGACATTTAATCCCGAAATGATTATTCGCTTCAAGCGCTAGATCTCCTCTTCCTGCACCCGATTCCAAAATTCCCTGTGCTAAAATAATACTGGCTGGAATTCCATAAGTTTTCATGTTTCCCATCGCAATCTCTTTGTACTGCAAAACGTAATTATTAATCAAATCGCTGGTTACAACTGTTTTTGAAGTAGATTGAATAACCTCAGTTGTATTATTTGTAGAAGGATAATTTTTACCAATTGGTTTAACGGGAGTAGTTCTTTTTGCCGCTGCAGTCCTCGTTTGAACCGCTGCAGCTTTTTTAGTCGTCGCGATGGCAGGCTTACTAGAAGAGCAGCTTGCTAAAGCTAATATTACGAGAAGTAATACAATTTTTTTAATCATTGGTTTTGAGTATTGGTAATTTTTTCTGCTTCAATTTTATATTCATTCCTTCAATTCCCTGTAATCCACCAGTGTGAATGAGTAAAATTTTTGAATGTGCAGGAAAATAATTTTTGCTGATTAAATCTATAACGCCAAAAACCATCTTTCCTGTATAAATTGGATCTAAAGGCACCTTATTTTCTTCAAAAAAAGCATTTATAAATTCGATTAATTCTAAATTTATCTTGCCATAACCTCCAAAATGATAGTCAGAAATTAAATTCCAGTTATCTTTTTTTGCAAAAATACGAATTTCATCGGTTAAAAAGTCACCTTTTAACGCTGGAAACCCTAAAATTTTCTGATTTGGCAATGCACTATTAATTAATCCAGAAATCGTGCCGCCAGTTCCAACCGCACAGCAAACGTAGTTAAAAGCCGCAACTTCATCGGTTAAAATCTCTTCGCAACCTTTTACAGCAAGTTCATTTGTACCGCCTTCGGGAACTAAATAAAAGTCTCCAAATCTATCTTTTAGCTTTTCAATAAAAGAACTTTCGTTTTTTAAACGGTAATCTTCACGGGAAACAAACTCAAATTCCATTCCGTTTTCCTGAGCGAATTTTAAAGTTGGATTTTCTTCAATTTTATCCAAAAGTTCATCGCCTCGAATAATCCCAATCGTTTTAAAACCCTGCTCCTTTCCCGCATACGCCACTGCTGCAATATGATTGGAAAATGCGCCGCCAAAAGTCAATAGCGTTTTTTTATTTTCGGCTTTCGCCTGAAGTAAATTGTATTTTAATTTTCGAAATTTATTCCCCGAAACAAAAGGATGAATCAAATCTTCACGCTTTATCGTCAAAGAAATGTCATTTGGAAAATTGATCGAAATAGGCTGGTTGATAACTGGATTCATTTTAATGTAATATAATGTAGAAACTGAAAAAAAGATCGATTTTTCAAATAATCCAACTCGGTTTCTTTTGCATAAGCTTCTCTTTCAAAACTAATATTTCGGTATGCCAAATCCATGTTTTGGTATTGAACTAAACGAATTAAATATTCGAGAACATACCAAATAAAAAACGGAATTACCAAAAGTTCTAACTGCTGTCTCAAATGAATTTTTTCGTGGTTTACAAAAACTCCGTTCGATTTATCAAAATCATATTTTATTAGAATAAACGGAAATACAGCCATTCCGCGATATCCTTTCGGAATTAAATATTTGGCAACAATCAGAAACATTGGCTGTAAAATTTATAAATTTGTAGATATAAAATTATTAGATTTCATTAAAATCATAATCAAATACTTATTTTTGATTTTTAAGAAATGAAAATACGACCGAAAGCAGTTTTATGAAAGAGCAAAGTAATGAAAATAAATTAATCGAAGGCGAAGATTTTTACTATACACCCGAAGGTTATAAATGCTTTACTGAAAAACACCATTTAAAAAGAGGTTATTGCTGCAAAAGCGGCTGTCGTCATTGCCCATATGGTTATGATAAAAAGACAGGCACGATTAGGAAATAATCTAATTAGAAAATGTGCCAATTTGATAATTAGATAATTATTGAAAGTGAATTTAAATTAAACTAACCTTATTAAAGATTGATATGATTTTCAACTTCAAAAAAATCTAAGAATTCTAACAATCTAACATCTAAAAATCTAAACAAAAAATGAATGTTTTTATAACTAAAAATATACCTGAAGCCGGGATTGCATTATTAAAGGAAAAAGGCATCAACCTAACTATAAATCCAACAGAGCATGTATTATCAAGGGAGGAATTTATAAAAATATGTCAGAAAAATGATGCTCTTCTAAATGTAGGCTCTAGTAATTTAGATGAAGATTTTTTTGAGCAATGCCCAAATTTAAAAGGTATTGCTTTGTTTTCTGTCGGATTTGATTCTGTTAATATAGAATCGGCAAATAAGAGAAAAATTCCTGTTGGAAATACGCCTGATGTTTTGAGCAGAGCAACATCTGACACCGCTTTTTTATTGATGCAGAGTGCAGCCAGAAAGTCGTTTTACCATCACAAAAGAATTATAAACGGCGAATGGGGAACTTTTGATGCAATGGCCAATTTAGGACAGGAACTTTATGGAAAGACGTTGGGAATATTTGGTTTAGGAAGAATTGGTTTTGAAATGGCGCAAAAGTGTAAAGCTGCTTTCGGAATGAACATTATTTACCACAATCGTTCTCATAATGAAAGTGCCGAAAAAGAACTTGATGCGGAATTTGTAGATTTTGAAACTTTACTTTCACAAAGTGATGTTTTGAGTATTCATGCTAATTATACTTCAGAAAACAATGAACTTTTCAATAAGGACACCTTCGCTAAAATGAAATCCAATTCGATTTTCATTAATACAGCAAGAGGAAAATTTCATAATGAAGACGACTTGTATCATGCCTTAACCAATAATATAATTTGGGGAGCCGGACTTGACGTTACGAATCCAGAACCTATGAAACAAGACAATCCGTTATTAGAGCTGCCAAATTGCTGTGTTTTACCGCATATTGGTTCTGCAACCTACGAAGCTAGAAATGGTATGGCAATTTGCGCTGCACATAATATAATAGCGCTTTTTGAAAATAAAAAAATGCCGTTTTGTGTTAATGAGGAAGTTTATATTTAAAAGTTCCAAATTTTTAAATTCCAAATTCCAATCTAAAATCTAAAATCAACAATCTAAAATTATAAAATGGATATTCGCTCAAGAAAATTTAGGATTAAAATCCACAAATCTTATCATAGGTCGGATATCCGTTATCCGTAGTTTTTTTTAAATTGGAAAATGTGTCAATTTGAAAATTAGATAATTATTGTTTTATCGAATTTTCATGGGCAAACATTTCGCTCCGATGGAGCTTTTGTACCGATCCATTTTTATTCTATATAACTATTTCGCCTTTCCAAGGCTTAAAAAAACAACTCCGGAGGAGTTAAATATTTATAGAACATAATTATCGATTTTAATTTCAGCCCCAGCGGGGCGATACAACTAAAGGTAAAAAACCTTAGCAACTCAGAATCTTAGCAACTTAGCACCTTAAAAAAAATGACTTTCAAAGAAGAAATACAACAAGGAATTCCAAATATATTACCTCCAAAAAAAGAATACGATTCAACGATTAACCACGCGCCAAAACGAAAAGAAATTCTTTCGGCAGAAGAAAAAAAGCTGGCTTTAAAAAATGCATTGCGTTATTTTGATCCAAAACACCACGCCGAATTAATTCCTGAATTTTCAGAAGAATTAGAAAAATACGGACGTATTTATATGTATCGCCTGCGTCCAAATTACAGAATGTACGCAAGACCAATTGACGAATATCCAGGAAAATCATTGCAAGCCAAAGCTATCATGCACATGATTCAGAACAACTTGGATTATGCTGTCGCACAACATCCGCATGAATTGATTACGTATGGCGGAAACGGTGCCGTTTTTCAAAACTGGGCACAATATTTATTGACGATGCAGTATTTGTCTGAAATGACAGATGAGCAGACTTTGACCATGTATTCCGGACATCCGATGGGATTATTTCCTTCGCATAAAGAAGCACCAAGAGTTGTGGTTACCAACGGAATGGTAATCCCGAATTACTCCAAACCCGACGATTGGGAAAAAATGAATGCGCTTGGTGTTTCACAGTACGGACAAATGACCGCGGGAAGTTATATGTACATTGGCCCGCAGGGAATTGTACACGGAACTACAATTACGGTTTTAAATGGTTTTAGAAAAATAAAATTAAATCCAGAAGGAAATCTTTTTGTGACATCTGGACTTGGCGGAATGTCGGGTGCACAGCCAAAAGCTGGAAATATTGCCGGATGTATTACGGTTTGCGCCGAAGTAAATCCAAAAATTACTAAAATTCGTCACGAACAAGGATGGATCAATGAAGTTGTAACTTCTACAGATGAATTGGTTGCAAGAGTTAATTCGGCGAAAGCCAACAAAGAAGTAGTTTCGATTGCTTATTTAGGAAATGTAGTTGATGTTTGGGAACGTTTTGATCAGGAAAATATCAAAATTGATTTAGGTTCAGATCAGACTTCATTGCATAATCCTTGGGCTGGAGGTTATTATCCGGCTGGGATTTCTTTTGAAGAAGCTAATGAAATGATGGCCAGTAATCCGGAATTATTCAAAGAAAAAGTACAGGAATCTTTACGCCGTCAAGCGAAGGCAATTAACAAACATACTGCAAAAGGAACTTACTTTTTCGATTACGGAAATGCCTTTTTATTGGAAGCTTCCCGCGCTGGTGCAGATGTTATGGCAGAAAATAATATCGATTTTAAATATCCAAGTTACGTTCAGGATATTATGGGACCAATGTGTTTTGATTACGGATTTGGTCCTTTCCGTTGGGTTTGTACCTCTGGAAGACCCGAAGATTTATTAAAAACAGATGCAATTGCTTGCGAAGTTTTAGAAAAAATGGCTGAAACTGCTCCAAATGAAATTCAGCAGCAAATGCAGGATAACATCAAATGGATTAAAGGTGCACAGGAAAACAAACTGGTAGTAGGTTCTCAAGCCCGAATTTTATACGCTGACGCAGAAGGAAGAGTTAAAATTGCAGAAGCTTTTAACCAAGCGATTGCTAGAGGTGAAATTGGAGCTGTGGTTTTAGGACGCGATCATCATGACGTTTCTGGAACTGACTCACCTTATAGAGAAACATCTAATATTTATGATGGATCACGTTTTACAGCCGATATGGCGATTCAAAACGTAATTGGCGACAGTTTTAGAGGAGCAACCTGGGTATCAATTCATAACGGCGGAGGAGTTGGCTGGGGAGAGGTTATAAACGGCGGATTTGGTATGGTTCTTGATGGTTCTAAAGAGGCTTCAAAGCGTTTAGCATCAATGCTTTTCTGGGATGTTAACAACGGAATCTCCAGACGAAGCTGGGCGCGAAATGAAGGTGCTGTTTTTGCCATAAAAAGAGCAATGGAAGTCGAACCTTTATTAAAAGTAACTTTACCTAATATGGTAGATGAAAGTCTGCTTTAGTTAAAGATATTAAAAAAAGATTTTATCATAAAACATAGTGTCATCCTGAGTGAAGTCGAAGGCTGAAACCGAATGAAATCACTCTGACAGAAAAAATAAAGTTGTTTTTTAGGATAAACTAATTACAAACAAGAACATTAAATTTCTAATAATATGAAAACACTTAAGTTAATTCCATTTTTCCTGCTGTTGATACTTTCTTCCTGCAGCAGTGTTACTGTTTATTCTGATTACGACAAAACTGTCGATTTTACGCCTTATAAAACATACGCTTACTTTAAGCCTGGAATTGACAAGGTCGAAATATCAGATTTAGATAAAAGAAGAATTCTTCGCGCTATCGATGATCAAATGCAGGCTAAAGGTTTTACAAAAAGCGATAATCCTGATTTACTTGTAAATATATTTACAAAATCAAGAGAACAAGTAGATGTAAATCAATTTAGTGCTGGCTGGGGTTACGGCTGGGGCTGGGGCTGGAATCCTTGGATGATGTATGGCGGTAACCAAACTACTGTTTCTACTTCTACCGAAGGAACTTTGTACATTGATTTAATTGATGCTAAAAAGAAAGAAATGATCTGGCAAGGTGAAGGTGTTGGAACTCTAACTCGAGACATCGATAAAAAAGATGAAAGAATTGCTGAGTTTGTTGGTAAAATTTTAGCACAATATCCTCCAGTTAAGAAATAGTATTCAGTTTCAGGTTACAGTGGAAATTTTCAGTTTATTTCATAAAACTTAAAATATTTCATGAGTACTTCGCAAAATAATTAATACATTTGCTATTCAAATAACAAAAAAAATGACAAACTTTAATAACATTATTATCGCTATTATCAGCATTATTGCAATTGGGCAATAATGGCGAGGTGTTATATAAATTTGTAAAAATATAGTTTATAAAAACCTCCCAAATCGGGAGGTTTTTTATTTTAAGAATAATTAAAATTCGCCACGAATTACAGCAATTTTGCACAAATTATTTTTCTGCTTTTTGAATAAAAAAATTAGTGCTGATTCGGGTAATTCACGGCAAAAAAATTACAGTAAATATTAAGATATTTTTTTAGCTGCAGATTAAGAGGATTATAATGATTTTTTAATTTGTGAAAATCACTGAAATCTGTGGCAAAAAAATTAAAAACAACGATTATGAGTTTATTTAACGAAGTACTTAATGCAAAAAAGCAGCTCGAAGATGTAGTTGCTGCAACTCCTTTGACACAAAATTTGAATCTTTCAGATGAATTTAAAGCTACCGTTTTATTAAAAAGAGAAGATTTACAAATCGTTCGGTCGTATAAAATCAGAGGTGCTTACAATAAGATTTCTTCGTTAAACGAAAAAGAAAAAGCAAACGGAATTGTTTGCGCCAGTGCAGGAAATCACGCGCAAGGCGTTGCTTATTCTTGTAATCTTCTCCAAATAAACGGCAAAATTTATATGCCAAAAACCACTCCAAAACAAAAAGTAAAGCAAGTACAATTGTTCGGGAAATCGTTTGTTGAGATTGTTCTTACAGGGGATACTTTTGATGATGCCTACGCATCTGCAACTGCTGATGCGATCAAAAACCACAAAACATTTATCCATCCTTTTGACGATGAAAAAGTAATTGCCGGACAAGGAACTGTTGGTTTAGAAATCTTAGAAAGTTTTAAAGAACCTATTGATTACGTATTTGTGCCAATTGGCGGCGGCGGACTGGCTTCTGGTTTATCTGAAGTTTTTAGACACTTAAGTCCGAATACAAAAATAATCGGCGTTGAACCAAAAGGAGCGCCTTCGATGAAAACTTCGATTGAAGAAAATAAAAATACGCCGCTAAAAACCATTGATAAATTTGTAGACGGAGCTGCTGTTAAACAAGTTGGCGATAAAACTTTTGAAATCTGCCGCTACAACCTAGAAGATATTATTCTGGTTCCCGAAGGAAAAGTTTGCACAACAATTTTACGATTGTATAATGAAGAAGCTATGGTTGTTGAACCTGCGGGTGCGCTAACAATTGCTGCTTTAGACTTTTATAAAGATAAAATTAAAGACAAAAATGTGGTTTGCATTGTAAGCGGCAGTAATAATGATATCGAAAGAACTGCCGAAATAAAAGAACGTTCTTTACTTTACGAAGGTTTAATGCATTATTTTATGATTCAGTTTCCACAGCGTCCTGGGGCTTTAAAAGAATTTGTCAATAATATTTTAGGTCCAGATGATGACATCACGTATTTCCAGTTTGCTAAGAAAAACAGCCGCGAAGTGGGTTCTGTTGTTGTGGGTTTAGAGTTGAAAAACAAAAATGATATCATGCCAATTAAACTCAAAATGACTGAAAATGGTTTCGAATTTCAATATTTAAATGACAACCAAGATTTGTTCACACAATTAATTGGATAAAAATAAAAAGGCTGTCACATAAAATGACAGCCTTTCCAAATCAAATATAAAATTACTAATTGAATTCTAAACTTGTAATTACTCTTTTAGTATTTTTTTAGAATAAGAGCCTTCACCATCCGTAACTCGCACTACATAAACTCCTTTTGGCAATCTCGAAATTTCTATTTCTGGTTGATTTCCTTTGACAAAGTTTATAGTTTTCTTTAAAACAGGCTGTCCCGTTATATTAAATATTTGTACATCGGCACTGCCTTGATGATTGGTATCAATTTTTAAATAATTGCTGGCTTCATCAACAAAAACTGTCATATCATTTGAGCTCTCATTTTCAGCCACTACTGTTTCTACTGCCAAAGCACTTTTAGCTGCAGAAGACTCAACTTGCACGAATTGCCATTGTTGGTTCAAACCTCCAGTATAACTCCAAACTTGAATATTGGCTCCATTTGCTGTAGATACATTTTCAACATCTAGAGATTTTCCGCTGTTTACATTTATGATTTTGTAGTAACCGCCTCCTAAACTTGTCACAGTCCATTTGAATTCATTTGAAGACGAAAAAGTTTTTTGCTGCACCTTTAATCCATCTGCGGTACCGTTATTTTCCACAGCCAAGTACATTCCAGTTGATTTTACAATAATGTAATAATTCCCGCTTCCGTCAGAAACAAATTTCCAGCGCTGATTATTGCCGCCTCCGTTTGTTATATCATATTGCTGAATCCTTCCTCCGCTTGTAGTTGAATTATCAGCAACATCTAAACCTTTATTACTATTTCTTGAAATAATATTATAGTAACCAGGAAAACTAGTAACAGGAGGTGTTCCTGCTCCCCATGTAAAAGTTACTGCAGATGAAGCAGGAACTGCATAATTAAATGCCGATGATCCTGATACTACTTTTATTGTGTTTGATGATCCGCCGGAGTTATATACTACAAGTGCAATGGAACCATCAGGATTTTTAAATCCGACTGATGAAATACTGCCGTTTGTACTTGACGAACTAATTCTTACAGCTCCTGGTTTTACATATTTTGAAATTTGGCCAATAATATAAAATGCAACATTTTTAGTATAGGTAGTGCTATTATTAACCGTAATCGCTCCTAAACAAGTGTTACATCCGCCTGGAGTTCGCGGTCCTAAACTTGAATTATTTGCTGCATTCCATTCCAAAACTGTTTTCGACCAGTTATTTGTACTGCCTATTACAACATTTTGCATATGCCAGCCAAAATCACCGCTAAAACTTCCGCCTGAGCCTGTATATTGTTCTGTAAAATATACGTTTTTATTTGTGGCATTTCGTACTGTTGACATTGCCGATATATTTCCTAAATACAAATGAAAAGCTGCTCCATCTACATAACTGCTATTATTCAAAACATCAGTAGGATATGCGGTGTTATCGCAGTTATGATCAAAAGCAATAATTTTGACATTTCCGTAACCTGCCGCAGCCATTTGAGGTCCAAGTTGTTGATTAATAAAATTCTTTTGTTCTGTCGAATTCATCAGCATACTTGGCTCATTATTTGGATTTTCTGGCTCGTTTTGTGGAGTAATTCCCCAAATCGGAATTCCCAGCGCCTGCATTGCCGCAATGTATTTCACAAAATATCTCGCATAAGCCGCATAATATTGTGTTTGTAAACTTCCTCCAACCCAAGAACCATTAGTTTTCATCCAGCGTGGTGCAGACCAAGGTGTAGCTAGTACTTTTATGTTTGGATTGATCTGCTGGATTTTTTTGATAATTGGAATTAAATATGTTAAATCAGGCCCGTTTAAGCTAAAATTGTTCATATTTGTATCGCCAGAAGTTTCATTGTAACTGTAAGATGAACTGCTTAAGTCAGAAGCTCCGATACTGATACGAACTAAACTTGCATTTAATCCTGTTGTGGGATTATATAAATCATTTAGCAATTGGTTTTGCTGTGTTGCTGCCATACCGCTGATCACTTCACAACTGCCTTCGGTTAGGGTGTAACCAAATCCATCAATGGTTTGATAAGTTGTTCCCGGATTGACTGTGACTGTGGAAGGATTAGATCCTGAATTGGTTCCAAAGCTGACAGCAGATTGCTGCTGTAATAATTTGGTTTGATCTCCTGTTGTCATCCAAGGAGTTACAGTTTGTGCATTTAAGCTGTAAATAAATAATAGCATACTACTAAGAAGCAGTTTTCGCATTTTATTTACTCGCGCAGATGTTTGAGTAGTTTTGTGCATTTTTTTGTGGTTTTGGTTTTTGATAATTAGTTTTTCTTATTTATTTCCTTTTATTTTACTAAAACATCACAATATTATGAGTATTTTTACAATATTCTCATTTTTAAAACTTTACAAATACACATCAAATTTAAAAATCAGATATAACAAAAACTCATCTCAATGTTCTATAATTAACTAATAATCATTAATTTAAAAAATAAAAAATCATAAAAAACTTACTTATTTAAAGCTAAATAACTTATCAAAAAACAAATAGTTATACAATTACCTTACAAAACGTGTTTTATTGCGTATTTACAGGGATTAATGACAAATATCAGTATAGTGAAAAAAGTTAAATTGTATTTTTGCAATCTACTTTAAATACAATAAAATGGCAGATTTAAAAGATATTTCGACAATAGAAGACATTAAACAAATGGTCGACAGCTTTTATGGGAATGTTAGAAAAGATGATCTTATTGGTCCTATTTTTAATGATAAGCTGCAAGATCGCTGGGAACCGCATTTGCAAAAAATGTATAATTTCTGGCAGACTATTTTATTTGATGTCCGCGCTTATTCTGGAACTCCATTTCCACCACACAAACAACTGCCTGTTGATAAAACTCATTTTGACCGCTGGATTCAGATTTTCAATTCTACCATTGACTCACAATTTGCGGGTGTAATTACTGAAGAAGCTAAAATGCGTGCCGCAAATATGGCTTTTATGTTCAGTCATAAAATTGAATATTTCAGAAATGCCGAAAACGAGTTAAGAAATTCCAGTAAAAAATCTTAAAAACTAATTGGTCAATAAAAAACAGATTCCTTAATTCGATATATTTGAATGAATTAATCTCAAATCTATATTTCTTATTTATGAAAAAAGTAATCTTGTTTTTTATAATTTGTTTTTCTTTTTTAAATCATTCAAACGCACAATCTCAAGCGCCGGTTTCTAATTTATACAAGGGAACAGTCGACGGAAAAACTCCTATAACACTTTACATCAAAACAGAAGAAAATCCTTGTACTGCCGATTTAATGTTTACTTCAATGTATCGTTACAATAAATCAAATAATTGGATTCAGCTTGATATTACTCAAAACAGAAAAAAAGAAAACGAATTTGTTTTAGTCGAACATAGTTTCAGCGGTGTATTAATTTTAAAGAAAACCGGCAATACTTTTACTGGTTTATGGATTAGCCCTGATGCTCAAAAACAGCTTAAGGTTGATTTAAAAGAGGCTTCAATGACTAAAAAGGAAATTGAAAACTTTGAAAAAACAATGGAAAAAGTCAATTATGAGAATAATGACTGCTAAAATTTTAACTATTACTCATTTCTCAAAATCTATAAAAACGCAATAAAAATCACTTTAGAATAAAAATATTGTGGTAAACAGCAAAAATTAGCGGTCTAAATTCGTAATTTTACATTCTAATCTACAACGTTTGCGAAATGAACCCAAATATTGAAACCAATCCGTTATTAGAGCGATTGCCTAAACATTTACAGCAATTTATTAAGCCTCAAGATTATAGTGATTATACTCCTATTAATCAAGCGGTTTGGAGATATGTTATGCGTAAAAACGTAGATTATCTTTCTAAAGTTGCCCATCATTCGTATTTAGAAGGTTTACGCAAAACTGGAATTGAGATCGATTCCATTCCGAGTATGTACGGAATGAATCGTATTTTGAGCGAAATTGGCTGGGCGGCAGTTGCTGTTGATGGATTTATTCCGCCAAATGCTTTTATGGAATTTCAGGCTTATAATGTTTTGGTTATTGCTTCGGATATCAGGCAATTAGAACATATTGAATATACTCCCGCACCAGACATCATTCACGAAGGTGCCGGTCACGCTCCTATTATTGCCAATCCAGAATATGCCGAATATTTACGACGTTTTGGCGAAATTGGGTGCAAAGCCATTTCTTCTCATAAAGATTATCAAATGTACGAAGCGATTCGTCTGCTTTCTATTTTAAAGGAAGCCGAAGATACGCCTCAGGAAAAAATAGACGAAGCCGAAAAAGCAGTTGCCGATTTACAAAACAATATGGGCGAATTGTCTGAAATGGCGCAAATTAGAAACCTGCATTGGTGGACAGTTGAATATGGCTTAATCGGGACGGTTGAAGATCCTAAAATATATGGTGCCGGATTACTTTCTTCTATTGGTGAAAGTGCTTGGTGTATGACTGATAACGTGAAGAAAATTCCGTATGATATTTCAGCGGCGAATCAGAATTTTGATATTACGCAGTTACAGCCACAACTTTATGTAACGCCTACATTTTCTTATTTGAGTCTGATTTTAGAAGAATTTGCGAATAAAATGGCTTTGCGAACTGGAGGCCTTTCGGGAATTCAGAAATTGATTCAATCCAATGCTTTAGGAACAATTGAATTGAGTACAGGTTTACAAATTTCAGGAGTTTTTACCAATGTAGTTGAAGACGAAGGAAAACCTGTTTACATTCAAACAACTGGAAAAACAGCATTGGCTTACCGCGAAAAAGAATTAGTCGGCCACGGAACTTTGACACATCCGCATGGATTTGGAAGCCCGATTGGAAAACTGAAAGGTTTTAATCTGGCTATTGAAGACATGAGTCCGAAAGATCTGCAGGCTTACAGTATTGTAGAAAACGAGACTGTAAAACTGGAATTTGAAGGTAATATTATTGTTGAAGGTGAAATCATTACAGGTTCTAGAAATCTTCATGGAGAGATTATTTTAATCAGTTTTAGAAATTGTACGGTTACGCATGGTGAAACGATTTTGTTTCAGCCCGATTGGGGAAATTATGATATGGCGATTGGTAAAAAAGTTATATCTGCATTTTCTGGTCCAGCCGATGTGAACTCTTTCGATTTAATTAACATTGTTCCGACCACTAAAACTATAAAGGCAAAACATACTGAAGAGCGTGATGAATTAGAAATTCTATACGCAACAGTTCGTAACATTCGAAATAATAAAGACTCTAAAACCGAATTAAAGTCTGTTTTTGAAAAATTAAAAAATAATCATTCTAACGATTGGTTGTTATCAATTGAAATAGCAGAGCTTCTAAAAGATTCAGACGAAAAGCAGCTTTTACAAGAAGTATTGGTTTACTTGGATCAATTGAAGGTAAAACGTCCTGAAATTGCACATTTAATTTCTGGCGGATTGGATTTGATTTTTGATAGCTCTTTGCCTAATTTGCCACAAAGACACTAAGGCGAGAAATTATTCTTCTTTTGCTAATTTTTTAATTTCGCAAGAAGCAGAGTCGTAAATTTTCCTTTCAATTGCCTCCTGCTTTAGCTGGAGGGCATATAAAGACAAAATCAAGAGGCTTTAGCCAAATCTCATGTTTTTTTTGGCTAAAGCCTTTTTCAATCTTCATGAAATACCTCCAGCTAAAGCAGGAGGCAAGTCAAATAAAAACTTTGCGCCTTAGTGGCATGTAGGCAAACTTCACAGCTTCAAATCTTGATTCAGCTCGGTCTCAGATTCAATAACTTTCCCGTTGTATTGTAATTTCCAGCCCATTGAATTTGTCATAATTAAGATTTTTGACAATTCACTTATTAATCTATTTTGGGCATTTGTTTTTAGAGTAGATTTCTCAATTTTTTTAGCCAGATTGGCTTTTACTGATTTATTGATTTTATTATAATCATCTCCCGTAAACGGATTCAGTTTACTTTGTTCAACATCATAAAACTGAATATCTGGATTTATTGTAATTTCTTCTTTTGGGATATTTAAGATGGTTATCGTTTTATTTTTTTCATCGATGTCGTATTTCATTTGATGTAAATCGTAAGCAACAGTGACATTAGCATTTACTACAATTAGTGCTTTCTTTTCAAAAGAAACCAAATCCATTAAATATTTCTGCTGATTTTTATAAGTAACCACCTCAGAGAAATGACCTTCGGTTACGACCAATTTTCCAACATTAAGAATCTGTTGCTGAATTAAATTAGTATTATACTGAATATCAGAATCGTCTTCTTTTTTAAACTGGCAATATTTAAAAGCCAGAACAATTAATAAAACGATGATACCAACACCTATAATTCTTTTGATTAAGTTTTGCATTCTAATAAAATATTTAGACCAATTTACTTCTTTTTTTATTCTTTGCCACGAATTGCACTAATTACACTAATTTTTTAAAATGTCAAATTTGACGTTCTTAATTTTTAATTTGTGAAATCGATAAAAAACATACAGCTAAGATTAGTGAAAATTCATGAAATTAGACACAAAAAATTAGAACGGATATCCGATAGCAATATTTAAAATTAGATTGTCTTTTCTCCAAGAACTATCTCCAAAATCAATCTTATCAATCACCCATCGCTGTCCGTCTGGAAGCGCAGGATTACGAAGTGGAATTGCTAAATCTGTTCTTAAAATCAAAAATGACAAATCAAAACGCAAACCTACTCCGGCACCAACTGCAAGTTCTTTCATAAAATCTTTTGAAATTTCAGCTCCTGGTTTATCTGGGTCGGCATTTAAAAGCCAAATATTTCCAGCATCTAAGAACACTGCTCCTCGAACAATACTAAACAATTTAGCTCGATATTCTGTATTAAATTCCAGCTTCAAATCTGCTGATTGATCTGGTGTATAATTATTATTTGTTGTCGGCGGAATCACATAACTACCCGGTCCTAACGTTCTGGCTCTAAAAGCTCTAATACTATTCGTTCCTCCTACGACAAACTGCTTTGAAGTTGGAAGTGTATTTGAGTTTCCATAAGCAAATCCGGCACCGAGAATTAATCGGCTTGCTAATTCGCTTTCTTTTCCGAGTTTTAAATAATGCCTGAAATCTGTTTTGATTTTTACATATTGGCTAAACGGAACATCAAATATAGTCTTTACATTATCTTTCTTATAATTGGCACCTGTAACCAATCCTGTAATATTTCCCGCTAAATCCAATTCACCATTAAAATAGATGGTATTTTTTCGGCGTTTCTGCATGGTATTCGTATAGGTATAATTGTAAGTCGGACCAAAAATCAACTGTTTTTCAATTACTTTTCCAAGCGCAGGATCTTCTTTTATATCTGCCAAATATTCTGGTGTAACATGATTTGGACTCACATAGGTAACATCAATAACATTTAATTGATGTTCTTTACGAATGTTTTCTTTCCATAAATAACCAAATGAAGTGTTGAAAGAATTCAAGGCATACAACTGTGTTCTTTTTTGATATTCGTAACGCAAAGTTGCTTTAGTTCTTGGCACAAATTCGCTGTTTCCTTGTATATTAAATGGCGTTATAAATCGTGGCCAAGTCAAACTAACTTCCCCTCCGAGTTTATAAATATTTTTTCCTCTATTCACTCCCCCAAGCTGGAAATCAGCTCCTCCAAAGACCGAAGCTGTAAATAATTCTGCTCCTCTAAAAAAGTTTCGATTGTTCCAATTTAAATTTAATTCTGTCCCCGTGTAACTTGCTGAATTGGTTTTACCTATAACTTCAACACGAATAAACTTTTTAGGAAGCAAGGTTAAATAATAGTAGGAATTTAAAGCATTTGGAATCGAATCAGACGGTTTAAATTCGTTTTTCACAAAACTGAATGTTCCCAGATTTACAAATCGGTTTAAAGTTAAATTGTGATCTTTTCTATTGTATAAATCTCCTTTTTTAAAGTAAATAGTTCGATCATAAACTCTTGGTTTAAAAGTTTCTGCAGTGTCTATTATTGTAAAATCTTTGTATTGTGTGATATTTCTTTTTCGATAAACGGCACTATCGTTTGTAAGTGAGTAATTTGGATAAACAAATATTTTATCAATCTTGTAAGAAGTCAGCGCTTTTACTGGCGTATCATCTTTAATTACAAGTCTAATTTTCACTTCATGATTTCCTTTAGTACTGTCTACTTTTGCTAAAATATAATCTGGATTAAAATAAAAATATCCATTTTCTTTTAATCTCGCATCAATACGTTCTCTCTCGGCTTTAATGACATCCAAATCGTAAGGTTTTCCAACTTTAAGAAGACTTCTACGGTGGCTCTTGGCTATAATCTTTGATATTCTTAAAGAGTCATCAGGGAAAGTAACACTTTTTATAATGTATTGCTGTTTCGGAGTAACGGTGTATTCTGCAGTTACTCTTTTATTTCGAACAGTCGAATCGGCGCTTACACGGCTTTTAAAATAACCTCTGTTTTCCGTAAAATTTCGCAAAACCGATGCGTTATAATCCAAATCAACTTTGCTGAATAAAACTGGTGCTTCTCCCACTTTATTTCGAAGCCAATATCGTGTTCCTTTTTGTTTTTTAGGTTCTCCAGCCAAATTATAAATCCATAATTTAGGACGTAAACCGAAAATCTGTTTATTAGGTTTTGGACGCAATAAATCTTTCAATTCAGTTTCCAGCGCCTTACGGTCTTTCTTTTTCATCAGCGAATCTTTTACGGTAACCGAACCGCCGACATAAAGCAAATCGCCTTCTGGAAGATATTTGGTATTACTGCATCCTACAATAAAAAACAAGGAAAACAGTGCCATACACTTGATATAAAATTGTCTTATATGTTTATGTTTTCTGCTCATTTCCTTCAATTTGTTTTTCTTCCTGATTTTGTATTTCTGGTTTTTCTTTTGCTTCTTTTTCTTTCTGTTTTTGCTTTTCTTTTCGAATTTTTTCTTCGCGGATCATTTCTTTTTCCTGCTCACTGCGATGAAACAACTCTCTAAACTTGTTGTAACTCATTGTAATCACAAATGCAACTCCTGTTTCAACAACCTGACCTTCAACAGCAACTTGATATTGGTTTTTTCTGTAGGCACGAACCATATATCTTCCGTCTTTTGTTAATTGATAATCTAAAGCAACATCGCCGGCAATATTCGTACTTTCTTCATTGGCACGTTCCTGTCCTTCAACACCAAAACTGCTTCCAACGGTTACTTTCAATCGGTCATCCAACAATCTTTTTGAAACTTCAACATTCAGGTCGGTTCTATTCTGCATAGTTCCAGTCGTATAATCTTCCGTAGATTCTAAGTCAAAATTTACTTCAAATCCCGTGATCAGTTCGCCTGCAAGATTGTTTAACTGCTGCGAAAGTATTTTACTTACACTTTGTCTGGCAAAAGATTCAGCACTTGCGCCGCCGCTTTCGCTCGAAAACGGATTTTCTCCAACAAATCTATTTAATAATAAAAGTGCAAAAACCTGCTTATTTAATTCTGCTGGATCTTGTTCCAGTTGTTTTAATCTTGTCTGCGTAAGTTCAACCACATCTGAAGCAACATTATAATTTCCTTCAGGAAGTGTAATTCCAAAAGAGATTTCTGGTTTCATCAGTTCACCGTTCATTTTCAATAAAGTCTGAAAAGGAAGTTTTTGTTTGTATGTATTTTGCACCGTTTGAGGTTCGCTTTTTAACTGATTCCCTAATAAATCAATCGGCGCTGCATCTACTTTATAAATGGCGGTTATATTTAAGTTGGCTAATGTCGGTTCGCCATTCCATGTGATGTAACTTCCTTTCTGAATATCAAATTTTCTTCTGATGCCGTTGAAATTCATTTCGTAAGCTCCATCAGAAAACTCATATTTACCAGTCAGAGTTGTTTTACCCGATTGATCGATTCCGCCGACTAATTCTGCTTCACCCTTTAATTTTAGATAATCACCATTTCCTTTATCAATCAGCAAAGTCAATTCTGCTTCTTTATCAATCGTAATGGCAACGTTTACATCCATTCCTTTTAGTTCCGATTGATCGAGTTTATTCTGCATGTCAACAGTTTGTTTCAGATACATATTATCTTCATCAACAAACTCTACAATTCCTTCTCGATCTGCAATTGAAGGATCTGACTGCGGCAATACAACCGTAAATTTGGTTTCTTTATTTATTTTAATCGTTCCGTCGACAACTGGACTATCCAAATTTCCTTTGATATTCAATTTGGTATCCAAAAACAAATCACCATAGAATAAATCATTATCTGCTGCTTTAGAGTTTATGGCTCTAAAATCATTTGCTTCTACCAGAAGATTAAAATTATACTTCACAAAATCAGCCGATTGAATAGTTCCGTTTACATACAATTCGTTGTCATTTTCATCAAAAAGAGAGAACTTATCAAATGAAATCGTTTCATTATTAAACGTGATTTTTTCTTGTCCAATTTTAAAGTACGAATTCAATTGTGTAACTCTAAAAGCTGCATCATTAAAATTTAATTCACCGTTAATTTTTGGAGCCGAAGTATTTCCTGTCAATTTAAAATTCCCAGAAAGAAAACCTTTCCCCTCTGTTATATTTCCCATGCTAAAACCTTGAACGCTTTTGATATTCAATTTATTAATTGCAACATCAAAGTCAAAATTCCCTGCATCCAGTTTATAATCTCCAGTTAATTTTACATCATTTCCTTCGTCGCTTAAAGCAACATTCGCAGCAAGCGTATTAGCGGTTTTATTATCTACTTTTATTTCTAAATCACCTACTTTTTCAGCTTTAAAAGTAAAATCATCAATTTTCAGATCTGATGTAAAAGTCGGATTGGTCATAACGTTTTCGACCAAAGCATTTCCGTTTATTAGACCCTGCATCAACAACTCATCTTTTTTAACCATGTTCATAATGGTTTCAATTTTGAAGTTTACAAAATCAACTTGAAGCGGTGCATTATTCTGAGTTCCCTGCGACTGAATTTTTAATTCATTACCAGAGTTATCTATATAGAATTTGTTGATATAAAGTCTTTTATCTCCAAACTCAATCGAATTTTCGGGATCGACATTCCATTTATCATAATTTAAAACGAAGTTTTCTGCATCAATTTTAAAGATGTTTTTAGAATTTTCATGGTTAAGATTTCCAGCAATATAATATTGCTGTTTGTCTTTAACATCTTTCACTTCCAGCGCATACGTCAAAATGTTGTTTTCTACTTTTCCAGACAAACTAGTAAACGGAATTTTAAGAGAACCGCTTTCGATTGTGGCAACAGAAACCAAATATTCTAAAGCATTTTCTTTTGCTTCAATATTGATTCTCCCGTCTGAAATAGTATTATCGGCATACACGATTCTCGGAATAGTTCCTTTTATGGCTAAAGAATCTGTTTGGTTATTATAATTTCCATTTATGGTAAAAGGCTCTAATCCAGTTAATTTTGGCAATAATTTAAAAAGAACAGGATCATTATCTACTTTTAATTTGAACGCCAATCGCTGTTCGTCAGATTCTGCGTTGACTTTCGGATTTTGAAGGTCAATATATTTAGACAATGATTTTTGAATTGAATTTGATAAAGTGGTCAGCTTATATTTTCCTACTACTTCGGCTTTTAAAAATTGTGACGAAATTTTAATCGAATTACTGTCTTTATCTGCAAAAGCAAGAACGCGGATCGAATCTAAAACAATTGGTTCGGCATCCTGCAAAATCTGAATGTTCGAAAGAAAAACTTTTCCGTTTAAGAAATCAGGATTGCTGTTTGCGATATCTGCATCGACATTTCCGCGAAGCTTCATTGGCCCGGCATGCAGATTCAGTTTTTCTAGATCGGCTATATCTAGATTTAGTTTTAATTTTATGCTTGGATATTTGTCTTTTGTATCACCTGAAGCTGTTAAATCAAAATTCAGATTTGGATCTTTCATTCCAGATTTTACAGCAAAAGAACCATTTTCGATATTTCCTTTTAGAGCTAAATCTTTGTATGTGTAGCGATTAAAAACAGCTTTTTGCACCAGACCATCAATTGCCGCATTTGCCGTTTTTGGGTCTAAACCATTTCCTTTTACTTTCGCTTTAAGCGTAATTTTTCCAATCGAATCGTTTTTAATTAATCGGCCAACATTAAAATCCAGTAAATAAACCGTTGCATCGTATTTCTCTCTTTTTTTAATACGCTGATCAAATAAAGCATCAACTTTGGCATTTCCGAAACTGCTTTTTAAGGCTAGATTAGTTTTAAAGTTTTGAACCGATCCTTTAAATTTTCCCTGTAGATTTAGTTGAGAAGGCAATTGAATGTTTTTTGGAATTGTCCCAGCCGGCACAAACATATTAATGTCTTTTGCGGTGCTCGAAATGTTTTTAATATTCAAGTCGTAATAAGCTTTTTGCGCATCCGGCAGTCCGGCGATTTTCCCCGAAAGGGAAACTTTTGTAGAACCTATTCCTCTCATTTCGAATTTCGAAATATTCAGATCTTTTACTTTTCCATTTACTCGGCTGTCCACATACAAAATTGCATTTGGATTACTCTTAAACGGATTTGTTTTTTGTAAATCTGGAACAAACAATAAAATGTCTTTGAAACCAATTTTTGATTGTTTCAAATTAGCATCAACAGACAAATTTCCTAAATCTTTTTGAATAGATTCCAGCGATTTGTATGCTGCTTTAATTTTATCCTGCACAAGGGTTTGCGGCGTTTTCAAATACAAATTATTCAAATACGCATTTTTTGGTCCGTAGAAGAAATCCGTTTTTAAAGCCTGGATTTGTAAACCGCTTTTTTCGTTTACGGTAAGTGTGTTTATGTTTCCAGAAATTGTATCGTTTGCATAATATAATTTCTCTGCTTTAAAATTGAATTTACTCAAATCTAAATGACTGTAATCTAAACCTTTTGTTTTGGGTTTTGACTGCATATCATCAAATTTAAACGCTATATTTTCTAGATTGGCATCATTCAGCTTAACTTTCCAGCCTGCTTGTTTGATAGAAGTTGAATCTAAATCTGGCGCTTGAATTTGTTTGTCTTTTGCGCCTAATCTTAAATTTCCGCTTAGGTTTTTTACTTCAAAAGTGTCAAAATCTAAAAGCTGCTTATTGAGGTCAATTTCGTTTACAGCCAAATTTAAATTCCCTAAACGAATCCCCGAATTTAATTTTGAATCTTTATTGTCGTATAAAATATCAATTTTAGCTAAAGTGATTTTATCTAGTGCAAGTTTGAAATCTGGTCGTTTTGAAATGGTATCGACAGTCTTAACTGAAACTTCAGCAATTCTTTCCACAACATCTTGATCTAAAACTACTTTTAAGCCATTTAAATTGATATTCGGAATATTAAAATCCATTTTATCAAGGTCAAATTTCTTGAATTTGGTATCAAAATGGGTCAGATTTACATGAATATCATTTTTAGAAAAATCATCTTTAAAATTGAATTTTACTTGATCGAGATTTACTTTTACTACAGAAATTTTGAAAGGTTTGGCATCTGGATCTTCAACTTTTGGTTCTTTAGATTCAAACGCTTTTATAATATAATCGAAATTAAAAACCCCATCTTTATTTCTTGAAATATTAGCTTTTACATTTTCAAGTGAAACTGAATTGATTTCAAGTTCGCTGCTTACGAGTTTAAAAAGATCAACATCAACCTCTAATCGTTTACCAGCCAGTAACGTATCTTTTTTCTGGTCTTCAAAATAAAAACCTTCCAGCACTACATCTTTTGGAAATTTAATGGAAATATGATCTAAGGAAACCTTGGTTTTAATCTTATTATGAAGATAAGTAATCGCTTTATCCTTAACGAAATTCTGAACCGACGGAACTTGAATTAATATGATAAGAAGAAGTAAAAGTGCCACTATAGAAACCACGCACCATAACAGTACACGAAGTGTTTTTTTTAAATAATGAATGGGTTTCTTATTCATACGTCAATAAAATACATGATTAAATTGCTTCTGAAAAAAGCATAATTAGACATTTTACAAAAATGTAAAATTTAAACTTTAACAATTTACACAATTATCAGGAATTATTCTAAAATTTTACTGTTAAAAAGCTGTCATTGGTTACAACCAAAGGCTTTTTATAATTTAAAATTTTATATGAGGCAGTTTATCTCCTATTGCAATTATTTTTTGATTCAGTTTTTGCAAGAATTTTTGATGCTGTTCAGATTCTGGGTTAAAGCTTCTGTGACGTAGGCTTTTTTGAATTTCATCTACTTCCTGCATTAGCGCAAAACTCTCTTGCGAAATATAATTTTCGCTGAAAAGCTTCCAGATATAATCTATAGCTATTTGATTAGGATGAAGCATATCTTCTGAATAAAAACGATAATCGCGAAGTTCATCCATCATTATTTCGTAAGACGGGAAATAATGATGAATTGTCAATTGTGAATTGTCAATTTTTAAAACGTTGTGAAGCGCTGTAAATAAATGTGATTTACTTAACTGGTTTTCTACGAAACCGTCTTTTGTATGACGAACTGGAGAAATCGTAAAAATGAAATTTATCTCTGGATTTACAGTATGAATTAACTCAATTGTACTTTGAATACTTTTTTGAATTACATCAACAGATAATAGTTCTTTTGAAAATTGCTTTTGAGGAACTTTATGACAATTAGCAACTACTTCTTCACTTTCTACATTTCTGTAAATCCAAGAAGTTCCAAAAGTTATAATAATGTGCGTCGCTTCTTTTAGCTGTTTGTACGTTTCTGTAACCGCTTTATTTAGGCTTTCAAGAAGTTCTTGTCTATCAGCATTACTTAAATCAGAATGAACATCAAAACTATGCCAGCGTTCGTTATGAAAGAAAACATCTTTTTCTCCGAAAAGTTCCTGATGGCAAACTTTTTTAAATAGTTTCTCAATTGAAACAGGATTAAATATAATTCCAAAAGGATTTGTTTCATTTTGAAATTTGAAGTAATCGAATTTCTCCGCCATATTTTCTGCAAAACAAGAACCAATAGAAAGTAATTTCGAATTATAATCGATTGGTTGATTACTTTTTAAAATTGGAATTTGGGTTCTGAATTGCATGGAAGTTCTTTTGTGTAAATTTCGATTATTTTTTAGAAATAAAAAAGCCAGATGCAATTTGCTCTGGCTTTTATAAAATAAACTTATTTAATAAGTGTATTCAATTACTTTTAGAACTGTCCCATGGGAGTCGTATATGATCTTTTTGATTGGAAATCCTTTAGCATCATAATCATAGTCATTTGTAGATATCATAAAATTAGATGCTATATTATTAGTTACATTGAATGTCGTTTGTTTTACAACATTATTTGCCGAAAGGATATTTGGCTGAAAAGATATATCTTGTCTATACAACAAATTAAAACCTTCTACATTTTTAAAAGGATTACTATTAGTATCATAATCATAACTGTTTGTAGAAACAGAATCACCATAAGTCGAAACGATTTGATCTAAATTTCCATTTGAAAAAGTAAGTGTTTCAAAACCTTCGCTTTTTGTTTTAACTCCAGTTTTTTGATTTACATTATAAAATTCCACCTTAACTGTTCCGTCATTATTATCTGTGTAAACCTCTTCAGAAGAATAACTATTAGGTACTACAGTAGATATCGTCGCTAATTTGCCATTTAAATAACTATATGAGATTTGCTTTTGAATAGTATTTGAAGCATTTGAAATAACTTGTTTTACTATTAAGTTTCCGCTATAAGTATATTCTGTTTTTCCACGCTCATTTGTAATACTAACAATCTTATTTCCATCATAGACAATTTTATTTGTTAAATTTTCAGAAGAATAATTTGGATCACTAAGTTTAATAGTTTTAGGCAAAACTACAGTTTCCGCTTTTGGAGTAACAATTTCATCTCGATTACAAGCTAATAGTGTCAAAGCTAAAGCACTAAAAAGGCATACAATTTTTTTCATTTTTGTAAATTAAAAGGTTAAATAATTATACCAAAAGTATATTCCTCCAAATGAATTATATACCTCTAAAGGTTTTATCAATAACAGAAAACGACAAAATTGTAATTTTAAACTTAGATTATATTTTTAAGATCTAGAACTAAATTTTTACTATTTCCTGACCTTTATGTTTATCCCAAAAATTAAAAAGCCAGAAGTTACTACTTCTGGCTTATAAGCTAAATTGATTATCTCTAATTAGTAGAAATATTGAGTTGAATAAGAAATTCCATCAATCTTATCATTACTCTTTTCAGGGTAGCCTGAAGTATTGTAAGTGTAAGTATAAGTACCTGTAATTACGCCATCCGTAGTTTCAGAAACTTCATTATGTGCAATACCAGTTCCTTCACCATCCACAAATGCAATTTTATTGAAGCCTAAAATATTTTTAGCTGGATTATTTTTATCATCATAGGTGTATTTTCTATCAGGTTGATTTCCTGTAATTGAAATAATTTCAGCAACTTCACCATTTACAAACTTAATTGTTGATGTTCCGCCAACACTAGTTTGGACTTCACTATCCCCTCCATAAGACTGAACAGAAATTGTACCATCTGCATTATAAGTATAAACTTCTTTATGTCCCCAATCCATATCAGGCTCAACTCTCACAAAAGTTGCTAATTTATTATCAGAATTATAAGTGAATGTATTAACTTGTTCGATAGAACCATCAGAAAGTTTAAATTCAATTTTGGTAATTAAATCACCTGTGTAAGTGTAATTCATAGAGCCAGTCTCATCAACAATACTCACAATTTTGTTACCATTGTATGTATAATTTACTGTGCTTTTACTTTCTCCATCTTGGCTTGTCAGAATTACTTTTTTTAGCAAAACTGAATCAGAAGAACCAGAAGGTGAATCATCGCTTGAACAAGAAGTTAATGATAGAGTCAAAGCTCCAAAAAGAAGTAAAAATTTTTTCATAGTTTTTTTGATTAAATTTGTTATTGGTGCAAACGTAATACAACATAAAACTAAAACCTTACGGGATTCCGCATTCAGATAAATAATATAATTCAAACATTATTTAATACACTAATAGCAAGCGATCTAAGAATAATCAACTTAAAAATAAAATTTAATCATAAAGAAAAAAAGGTGTAAATACTTAGCTTTTTTCCTGCATTTTTAAACATAGAGGCTAAAAATGGGGTTTAAAAAAAATTTACATTTTTAATAACAGAAATCAACTATACATCCCCAAACAATTCCTTATTTTTGCATCTTCCACTTTTTAAAATCTTATATGAAATTATTATATACTTACATCATCAAACATAAAATGCTTTTATTTTTTGCTTTGATCATGGCTTCTATCAACATTTGTTTCAGTTTATCAGACTCAATAATTACAGGAAAACTAATGCAGGACTGCGGAGTTGGTTTACACAAATACGCAGGAAATCCAACCGGTTTCATCAAATCTTTATCTTTCTGGCTTGGTCTTTCGCTTGGAGCCGCTATGATTTCCAGAATTACCAAAAATTTTCAGGATTACTTTACTAATGTCGTGATCCAGAGAACTGGAGCTCAAATGTATACAGACGGAATTAAAAAATCTTTAGATCTTCCTTATGCTGAATTTGAAGATCAGCGAAGCGGTGAAACTTTGAGTAAATTAACCAAAGTACGTTCTGATTCTGAAAAATTGATTACTCTTTCTATTTCATTGATCTTTCAGACTATAATAGGATTCATATTTGTAATCGTTTATGTTGCTCGAATTGACTTTAGAATTTCTATTATCTTTTTAATTACAGCTCCAATTATTGCTTTGGTAAGTTCTTATTTAGGTAAAAAAATTAAAATTGTTTCTAAAAAAATCGTTAATCAAACGAACGCTTTGGCAGGATCAACAACTGAAAGTTTAAGAAACATTGAATTGGTAAAAAGTCTTGGTTTGACTTATCAAGAAGAGAAACGTCTAAACTTAAACACTTTTAAAATTCTACAGTTAGAATTGGAGAAAATTCGATTTATTAGAAGTTTGAGTTTCATTCAAGGAACAACAGTTCACTTTTTAAGAACTTGTGTTGTTTTTACTTTGTATTATTTCTTATTTGGAGGAAAAATTATTGTTGGTGATTTACTAACAATGGTATTTTTTACTTTCTTCATTTTCGGTCCGCTTCAAGAACTTGGAAACTTCATTATTGCATTGAACGAAACCAAAGTTTCAATGGAAAATTTCAAAGTCTTATTAAGCGCTCCAAAAGAATTCCGTCCAAAAACTCCAAAACATGTTGGTGCAATTCAATCCTTATTATTTTCGAATGTAAGCTTTCAGCATAAAACGGCCAAATTTAAAGCGGTTGAAAATATCAATTTTGAAATCAAACAAGGGCAAACTGTAGCATTTGTGGGTCCGTCTGGTTCCGGAAAAACAACTTTGGTAAAATTATTAGTTGGATTATATACACCTGCTGAAGGTCAAATTTTGTATAACGATATTGATTCAACCGATATTGATTTACTCGATCTAAGAAAACAGTTAGGTTTTGTAACTCAAGATGCCCAATTATTCTCTGGAACAATTCGCGAGAATTTATTATTTGTTAAGCCAAACGCAACCGATGAAGATTTATATGATGCACTAAAAAGAGCAAGCTGTGACAAACTTTTGAGACGTGCCGAAGATGGTTTAAACACGACAATTGGAGAAGGCGGCATCAAAGTTTCGGGTGGAGAAAAACAACGTTTATCTATTGCCAGAGCTATTCTTAGAAATCCAAATCTATTAATTTTTGACGAAGCAACTTCTGCCTTGGATTCTATTACTGAAGAAGAAATTAACGCCACAATCAGAAATATATCTGACAAAAATAGAATTACTGTTTTAATCGCACACCGTTTATCTACTGTAATGCATGCTGATAGGATTTTTGTTTTGGAACAAGGTAAAATCATCGAGCAAGGTAAACATGATGATTTAATTGTTGAAAAAGGATTGTATTATGCTATGTGGCGCCAGCAGATTGGAGAGCGTAAATAATAGAAAAAACCGTTACAAATTTGTAACGGTTTTTTTAAAATAATATGATTTTTTTCTTTGTGTTAGTAAGTATATTCAAATGACTCACCTCCGTTTGCTGATTTAATTAAATAGTTATCAGAATTATATGTATTAACAAAAATAGTTGTGCCCTCAACAACTTCTCCGGTTTTTTCTATTACTTTTAAAACATTATTAGATGAGTTAATTTCTTTATCAAAAATATCTGAGTCTAGTAGTAAGCTATATCCTAAAACATTTTTAAATGGACTATTTTTAGTATCATACTCGATTGTATTAGTGTAACCATTAAATTCAGCTTTAACAATATTCCCTTTAGAATCTAAGGTAAACAAACTATTCTCATAATTACTCTCTTCTTGGGTTTCTGGATTAATTAAAACTGTTTTAGTAGAAATTGTTCCATTTTCATTATAAGTATATATTTTTTTTCTACTTGATGAACTATCTGAATAAACCTCTAGGTAAGATTTTAGTCTATTATTTTCATATGTAAAAGTAGTTGTGGTGGAATAGGTTCTACCACCATAACTTTCTGTATACACAGCACTTGTAATAAAATTACCTGTATACTTAAAGTTTGTTTTATCACCATTATCGTATGTAAGGCTTACTATTTTGTTTCCGTCATAAACATAACTAACAGTGCTGTTTTCTTGGGGATAAGAAGCATTAGTATATATTTCCTTTTTGGGTAAAAGTAATTTTTCTTCTGATATTGAATCATCATCCTTAGAACATGAAGCAAACACCACAAAAGAAGCTGCTAAAAAATAAAATAAATTCTTTTTCATTATATTTTGGTTTTAAATTCATGCAAAAGAAAACGTTTTTGCTTTAGTTAAACTCCCCAAAAAGTTATCCGAATAACACTTTAAGACATTTCTTATAAATATGAAAACTAAAAAACCCGACAGATTTTAAAAATCTGTCGGGTTTACTTATCTATAATTCCAAAATCTCAGAACTTTAGTAACTTAGTCCCGAGGCTTAGGGATAGCACCTTTATTTAACAAACTCACTTGCCTTAGCCAAAGCCTCTGCAATTCCATTTGCATTTTTACCTTTTCCAGATGCGAAGAAAGGCTGTCCTCCTCCGTTTCCTTCAATATATTTACCTAATTCTTTGATTACTGCGTTTGCATTTAAGCTTTTGCTTGCAACCAATTCTTTAGAAATATAGCAATGAATATTTGGCAATCCATCTTCTACAGAAGCTAAAAATACGAATGAATCTGGTTTTGAACTTCCCAATGCTGAAGCTAAATCTTTTGTAGAAGCCATGCTCAAATCTACTTGTTTAGCTAGGAAATTTACACCGTTAACTTCTTGGAAATCTTTCTCTAATTCAGATTTTAATGCTCCTACTTTTTCTTTTAATAACTGCTCAACTTGTTTTTTCAATTTCGCATTATCATCTTGTAAAGAAGAAACTGACTTTAAAATATCCTGTGGATTTTTTAATGTTTCTTTTATTTCAGATAATGTATTTTCCTGATTTTGATAGAAGTCTTTTACTGCATCACCTGTAATTGCTTCAATACGACGAATTCCAGCCGCAACCGCACCTTCAGAAATGATTTTGAAATGCCAGATTTCAGCAGTGTTTTTCACGTGAATTCCACCGCAAAGTTCTTTACTTTCACCAAACTCAATCATACGAACATTATCGCCGTATTTCTCACCAAATAAAGCCATTGCACCTTTATCCAATGCTTCTTTAATCGGAATGTTTCTGTGTTCTACCAATTGCAATTGTGCTTCAATTTGTGCATTTACACTTGCTTCAACCTGACGTAATTCTTCATCAGAAACTTTGCTGAAATGAGAAAAGTCAAAACGAAGATAATTTGGATTTACCAACGATCCTTTTTGCTCCACATGCGTTCCTAAAATACTTCTCAACGCTAAATGCATTAAATGCGTAGCCGAGTGATTTTTTGAAGTTGATGTTCTTAAATCAGTATTTACTTTTGCCACAAAACCTGCTTCTACATTTTCTGGAAGCTGTTTTGCAAAATGTAAAATCAGGTTGTTTTCTTTTTTAGTATCGATGATTTCAATCGTTTCATTTGCAGAAACTAAAGTTCCTTTATCACCAACTTGTCCTCCTCCTTCTGGATAAAAAGGTGTATTATCTAAAACAATTTGGTACAAAACGCCATCTTTTTTAGAATCAACTTTACGGATTCTTGTAATTTTTACTTCGTTTTCTGTTTTATCATAACCCACAAATGTTTCTACATTTCCAGGAATTAAAACCTTCCAGTCTTCTGTAGAAACTTCAGAAGCCGCACGAGAGCGTGTTTTTTGCTTTTGTAATTCTACTTCAAATTCTTCTTCTTTATATGAGAATCCTTTTTCTTTTAGAATTAGAGCTGTCAAATCTTTTGGAAAACCAAATGTATCATACAATTCAAAAACCTTAGCACCAGAAACTTCTTTTCCTGTAGTTTCTGCTACTACATTTTCTAACAATTGTAATCCTTGATCTAAAGTTCTTAAGAAAGAAGCTTCTTCTTCGCGAATTACATTCGTAACCAATTGCTGCTGCGATTTGATTTCTGGGAAAAATTCTCCCATTTGGTTTGCCAGAACTTCTACCAATTTATTGATAAAAGGTTCTTTTGTACCTAAAAATGTAAATCCGTAACGAATAGCACGACGCAAAATTCTACGGATTACATAACCTGCTCCTGTGTTTGATGGCAATTGTCCGTCAGCAATTGCAAAAGCAACCGCACGTACGTGATCTACAACTACACGAATCGCAATGTTTGTTTTATTTTGTTCTTCCGAGATATCTTTTACCTCGTCAGATGTATATTTTAAACCTGTAATCTGTTCTACTTTTTCTATAAGAGGTGTAAAAACATCCGTATCATAGTTGGATGTTTTTCCTTGTAAAGCCATACACAAACGTTCAAATCCCATTCCCGTATCAACGTGTTGTGCAGGAAGTTTTTCAAGAGATCCGTCAGCTTTACGGTTGAATTCCATGAATACGTTATTCCAGATTTCAACTACTTGCGGGTGATCATTATTAACTAAACTTTTTCCTGATACCAAAGCTTTTTCAGATTCTGGACGTAAATCAACGTGAATTTCAGAACAAGGTCCGCATGGTCCTTGATCTCCCATTTCCCAGAAATTATCTTTTTTATTTCCAAGGATAATTCTATCCTCGTCAATTAATGTTTTCCAAATATCCCAAGCTTCTTGATCAAAAGGAACATTATCTTCTTTGCTTCCTTCAAAAACAGAAACATATAAATTTTCTTTTGGAATTTTATACACTTCTGTCAAAAGCTGCCATGCCCAATTGATTGCTTCTTTTTTGAAATAGTCTCCAAAAGACCAGTTTCCAAGCATCTCAAACATGGTATGGTGATACGTATCAAAACCTACATCTTCCAAATCATTATGCTTTCCTGACACACGAAGACATTTTTGCGTATCGGCTATTCTTTTACTTTTTGGAGTTCCATTCCCTAAGAAAAATTCTTTAAACTGGGCCATTCCCGAGTTATTGAACATTAAGGTTGGATCATCTTTAAGAACGATAGGAGCCGATGGAACGATTAAGTGTCCATTGCTTTTAAAAAAGTCTAAAAATTGTTTACGTACGTCTTGTGATTTCATATTTAAATTAGAAAATGTATCTGTTTACAAATGTGTCAATTGATAATGTGATAATTAGAGAATTTGTCAATTTGATAATGCGTTAATTTTAAAATCGAAAACTAAAAACTTATGTTTTACAACAATAAATTCCCTATTTTGCGCATTATATAATTATGTAATTCCCCCAAATTATAAATTATTTTGTTCTTGTAAAAAAGCGGTCAACAACTGAAACATTTATCTGTTTTGTTCGTCTAACTTATTTTACGAGCTGCAAAAATAGCGTATTTTAAAATATGGCGAAAGTAAAATATTATTACGACTCAGAAAATCTGGCTTATACGAAAATAAAAACCAGAAAAAGAATTAAAATCGGTTACGCATTACTGTTTTTATTGGCTTCGGCACTGTTTGGCTTTTTAGTTTTTGTTCTTTTAATTAATACTCCCTATTTTGAAACTCCAAAAGATCGTTTACAGGCACGTGAAATTGAAAATTTAAAATTACAGTATTCGATTTTGAATAAAAAACTAGACGAAATTGACGAAGCTGCAGACGCATTAGAAGAAC
The DNA here is from genome assembly GCF_001429295.1 of Flavobacterium sp. Root935. Classification (GTDB taxonomy): domain Bacteria; phylum Bacteroidota; class Bacteroidia; order Flavobacteriales; family Flavobacteriaceae; genus Flavobacterium. The sequence goes on from NZ_LMJL01000010.1 coordinate 122,162, forward strand.
GAGACAATAATATTTATAGAGTTTATTTTAATAAAGCTGAAATTCCAGATTCTATTAGAAAAGCAGGTTTTAGAAATCCTGAAAGATACAAAGCTTTAGAAGGTTATAATAATTCGCAGTTGGTTACAAACACCACTAAAAGAGTAGATAAACTTTCTAAACAATTGGCAATTCAATCTCAATCTTTGGACGAAATATTGAAATTAGCGGGTGCAAAAGAAAATTTACTATTAGCAATTCCAGCGATTCAGCCCGTTCAAAATGAAAATTTAAAACGTGTTGCTTCTGGTTTTGGATATAGAATTGATCCTTTCACGAAAGTGCGAAAAATGCACAACGGAATGGATTTTACTGCCAACACTGGAGCACCTGTTTATGCCACTGGTGATGGCGTTGTAGCAAGAGCTGACAACACAGCGTCAGGCTTTGGGAACCATGTTGTGATCAGGCACGGTTTTGGATATGAGAGTTTATACGCGCATTTAAGCAAATACAACTGCAGACCCGGACAACATGTCAAACGCGGAGATGTAATTGGTTATGTTGGAAGCACAGGAAGATCTGAAGGACCTCATTGTCATTACGAGGTTCATAAAGATGGAAAAGTGGTAAATCCATTAAATTTTTACTACGGAAATATTTCTGCGGCAGAATATGTAGCAATTTCGCAAATGGCCAACCAAGAAAACCAATCATTAGATTAATATCACGAAAAAATAGTATTTTTGAAATAAAATAGAAAAAAACGAATCATGCATATTGAACTTTCTAAAGATAAAAGATATTACAGTATTGGCGAGGTTGCCAAGGCTTTTAATGTCAATGCTTCTTTGATACGATTTTGGGACAGTGAATTTGATATCCTGAAACCTAAAAAAAATGCAAAAGGAAACAGAATGTTCACTCCAGACGATGTTACAAATCTTCAATTAATTTACCACTTGGTCAAAGAAAGAGGTTTTACTCTTGAGGGCGCCAAAATACATTTAAAAGAGGGACAGAAGAAAACATTAGATAAATTCGAAATAATACGTAAATTAGAGTCCATAAAAACACAATTGAACGACATCAAAAACGAATTGTAATTAAAAATAGATATAAACATAAATCAAAACAAACATGAAAAAGTGGTTAATCCCTGTAGGAATTATTGTAGCACTTATTGCTATTATCGCATTTTGGTCGATTGGTATTAAAAATACTGCTTTACAACACAGTCAAGCCGTAAATAAAGAATGGGGAAATGTTCAAACGGCTTACCAAAGACGTAATGATCTTATCGGGAACTTAGTAAACACTGTAAAAGGTGCCGCTGATTTTGAAAAAGGAACTTTAACAGCAGTAATCGAAGCTCGTGCAAAAGCTACTTCAGTAACAATTGATCCAAGTAATGTAACTGCTGAGCAATTAAAAGAATTTAATCAAGCTCAAAGCGGTGTAAGTTCATCATTATCAAGATTATTGGTTTCTGTTGAGCAATATCCAACTTTAAAAGCAAACGAAAATTTCTTAAAATTACAAGACGAATTAGCAAGTACTGAGAACCAGATTTTAACTGCTCGAACTCGTTTTAATGAAGCTGTACAAGTTTACAACGGTTATGTTTTAAAAATTCCAAACAACTGGTTCTTGAGCGAATACAAAGAAAAACCTTATTTCGAAGCTTCTACGGGAGCAGACAAACCTGTTGAAGTAAAATTCTAAAAGATTAGAATAATATAAAATCTATCCCGTCCCGAGGTTTCGGGATCGGGACTAAACTCTAAAATTAGTCATGTCAAAAGTAGAAGATTTTTTAACCAAAGAAGAAGAACAAGAGATTGTTGAAGCTATTCGTATGGCAGAAAACAATACTTCTGGCGAAATTAGGGTGCATATAGAAAAAACAACTTCTAAAGCTCATTTTGACAGAGCTTTAGAAGTTTTTCATGAATTGCGAATGGATGAAACGAAATTGAAAAATGGCGTTCTACTCTATCTTGCAGTTGAAGATAAAAACTTCGTAATCTGCGGCGACAAAGGAATTAATGATGTAGTAGCTGATGATTTTTGGGATTGCACCAAAGATGTTATGACAAGCCATTTTAAATCTGGAAATTTTAAGCAGGGAATTGTCGATGGTATTTTAAATGCCGGAGAACAACTCAAAAAATATTTTCCATCTTTGGAAGATGACACAAACGAATTATCTAACGAAATCTCAAAAGGATAAATGATGAAAAATTCCAAAAATAAAATCTCAAATTCCAATAGAATTTTTCAGTTTACTCTTTTGTTTATATCGTTTTTAACCTGTAATATCATTTTTGCACAATTTGAGATTCCAGAAAAACCTAGTTTTCAAACTTCTGTTTACGATTACGCTAATGTTTTAAGTTCTACTGAAAAAGCACAGTTAGAAGAAAAACTTATTCGCTATTCTGATTCTACGACAACGCAGATTGTAGTGATTACCATTGAAAGTTTAAAAGGCGAAGATGTAAGTCAGCTGGCAACAAAATGGGGACAGACTTGGGGAATTGGAGGAACAAAACAAGATGATAATGGTGTTGTAATTCTATTAGCTAAAAATGAAAAAAAGATAGCTATTAATCCAGGATACGGACTTGAAGATCGTTTAACAGCTGGAATTGGCGGAACGATAATTCGAAATATAATTATACCCGAATTTAAGGCTGGAAGCTTTTACAATGGTCTTGATAAAGGTACTGATGCAATCATAGATGTTTTTAAAGGAAAATTTAAAGGCGAACGCAAACAAACCAAAGGCAAAGATTTTCCAATTTTTCCTTTTATTGTTATCGTCGTAATTGTACTAATTTTACTTGCCCGCAATAAAAGAGGCGGCGGAGGAAATTCTGGCAATAATGGCGGTGGCGGCCCTAGCCTACTCGATGTTATTATTCTGAGCAATCTTGGAAGAAGCGGCGGAGGTGGATTTGGAGGCTTCGGCGGCGGATCCTCTGGTGGTGGTTTTGGCGGCGGAGGCGGAGGTTTCGGCGGTGGATTTGGCGGTGGAGGTTTCTCTGGCGGTGGTTCTAGCGGTGGCTGGTAAACTTACTTTTTTTCAAGTTTTTTTGGTTTCTCCCGAAGTCTCGGGATCAAGTTTAGGTTTCAAGGTTAAAAAATCTTATTTTTACAATTTACAATTTAATATAGATGTTATCACATAAAGCAAAATACGCCCTTAAAGCATTACTTTATTTAGCAGAACAAGACGAAAATCACATTTCTAGAACTGTAGAAATTGCTGATGGCGCCAATATTCCTAAAAAGTTTTTAGAACAAATTTTATTAGATTTAAAACGAGGACGTTTTGTGAGCAGTAAGCAGGGAAAATTTGGCGGATATTATCTAATAAAATCAAAAAATGACATCACTCTGGCAGAAATTCACCGATTATTTGACGGTGCAATTGCACTTTTGCCATGTGCTTCTTTAAATTTTTACGAGCCTTGTTCTGATTGTAAAACCGAGTCTGAATGCAGTCTGCGTCATGGTTTAATGCTAATTAGAGACAAAACTTTAAAGGCTATGGAAGGTATCACAATCGCTTCATTGGTAAATAAATAAAAAAATATTTTTTAATTCCTAGTAAATCGATAGAATTAATATTTATATTTGCAGAAAATAATTAACTAATCATTTACTAAATTTTAACTCATGAAAGTACATTCTAGTCAATCAGGTGTAACAAAACTTTTGCAAAACAAACCAAAAAGACTTTCAGCCTCTACTGAGAGCAATTCATTTATAATGTGTATGTGTTGATTTAAAAAAAATTTATTTTAAATTCTACTAATCACATATACTTAATATAAAAATGAAAACATCTATAAAAAATATCTTTACATTATTATTATTTTTAACCTTCTCTATTTCATTTGCACAAAACATTGAAGGTGTAGTTACAACAAGTGAAAACATTCCTTTAGAAGCGGTAAACGTGGTAATTAAAGGAACTACTCATAGCGCTATAACAGACAACAGCGGTAAATTTATCATTGACTCACAAGGCAGATTACCATTGACTCTTTTGATTCAATATGTTGGATATAAAACAACTGAAATTGAATTAAGTGCCATTCCAGCAAATCCAATTCAGGTTGCTCTTAAAGAAGAAAACGAACTTGTTGAAGTTGTAGTTTCTTCAAGACGTCGTATCGAAAAAGTTCAAGATGTGCCAATTGCGATTTCTGTAATTACAGGAAAACAAGCAGAACAAACTGGGGCATTTAACGTGAACCGTATTAAAGAATTGGTTCCTTCTGTTCAGCTTTACTCTTCAAACCCGAGAAATACGGGTATCAACATTAGAAGTTTAGGTTCTCCATTCGGATTGACAAATGATGGTATCGATCCAGGTGTTGGTTTTTATGTTGACGGTGTTTATTATGCACGTCCGGCCGCTACAACACTTGATTTTATTGATGTGGAGCAAATTGAGGTTTTACGTGGACCACAAGGTTCATTATTTGGAAAAAACACAACTTCGGGGGCTTTCAATATTACAACTCGTAAACCAAGTTTTACTTCTGGCGCTGACTTTGAAGTGAGTTACGGAAATTACAATTTCTTACAGGCGAAAGCTTCTCTTACTGGAGCTTTGGGTAAAAAAGTCGCAGGTAGAATATCTTTCTCTGGTACGCAGCGAGATGGTCTAGTTGATAACATTGTAACTGGAAGACCTACAAATACTTTAAACAATCAAGGAATTAGAGGTCAATTACTTTGGACTCCAACAGTAAATACGAATGTTATATTTGCTGCCGATATTACAACACAGCGTCCTGACGGATATGCTCAGGTTGTTGCAGGTGTAGCTCCAACGCAAAGAGCAGCATACCGCCAATTTGATGCTATTATTAAAGATTTGAATTACCAATTGCCAAGTCTTAATGCTTTTGATCGTAAAATTGATCAAGATACACCTTGGCGCTCTAATCAAGATATGGGAGGTTTCTCTTTAAATATTGATACAAAAATTGGAGGCGGAACTCTTACTTCAACAACTGCATGGCGTTTTTGGAACTGGGACCCTTCAAATGATAGAGACTTTACAGGATTACAAGTTTTGGCAAAATCTCAAAATCCTACAAGACAAACTCAAATTACACAGGAAGTTCGTTACGCAGGACAGTTAACTTCTAAAATCAGCGGTGTTGCTGGAGTATTCTTTATTGACCAAACTTCGCAAACTGATGGTACTGAAGAATCTGGAAATGCACAATGGAGATTTGCTCAAAGTTCAACTAGTTCTTTATGGAAAACCCCAGGTCTTTTTGAAGGATATGGAATTAAAACCGATGCAAATATTAGAGCTTCTAGTGCAGCTGTATTTGGCCAAATTGACTGGGCTATTACTGATTTTCTTCATGTCTTACCAGGTTTACGTTATAACTTCGATAAAAAAGATGCTCATTATGCCCGTACAACTTATGGAGGTTTACAAACAACAGATCCTGCTTTACTTGCTTTGAAAAAACAAGTATATTCTGATCAGGCATTTGATTCTGCTATTGACAATACCGATTTTTCTGGAAACATAACAGTTACTTTAAAAGCTTCAGACAAAATTAATGCATACGGAACTTTCGCAAAAAGTTACAAACCAGTAGGCGTAAACGTTGCTGGACTTCCAACTGATTCTAAAGGTAATCCGTTATTAGAACTTGCGGTTATTAAACCTGAAAAAGTATATCATTATGAAGTTGGAGTAAAAACTTCACCATTCAGAAATTCCATTTTCAATTTAGCTTTCTTTAAAACAGATATTAAAGATTTCCAAACAAACGTTCAGGCTGCAGAATTAGGTGTTAATCGTGGATACCTTGCAAATGCTGACAAAGTACGCGTACAAGGTGTTGAATTAGATGCTAGTTTTGTTATAAATCAGCATTTAACTATTAATGGTGCTGCCACTTATACAGATGGTACGTATGTAAAATTTACAAATGCACCTCTTCCGTTAGAAGAAACTGGAGCTCCAGTATCTTTTAAAGATGTTTCTGGCACTAATTTACCAGGTGCTTCAAGATGGGCAGGATCTTTAGGAGGTGAACTTTCTGACAATGCAAGATTCTTCGGAAATGCTGGAAAAATTTTCCTAGCTGTTGATTCTTACGCTCGTTCTGAATTTTCTTCAAGCCCTTCGGCTTCAAAATATTTAGTTGTTCCAGGATATGCGATTTTCAATGCCCGTTTAGGTTTCCGTGCAGGACAAGGTTTATCTGTTCACTTTTGGGGACGCAACCTTTTAAATAAAGATTACTACGAGCAATTATTACCGGCCGGTGGTAACGCTGGACAATATGCTGGAGTATTAGGTGATCAAAGAACTTATGGGGTTACATTGAAGTACTCACTATAAGGTTAGAGTTAATTAGTTTAGTATTAAAACCGAGATCTATTTAAAAATATATCTCGGTTTTTTTATTGTACGAGATTGAAATCACAAATTACTATTTAAAGCAAATTTTATTCTTCTTCAATCAATCTTCGTTTGTATATATTCGCAGCCTGAATGTATATTGAATGAAGATTTTCAAATTAATATTTCTTTTAGGCTTTTTAAGTCCGATTTTATCGGCACAAAATATAAAGAAAACAGATCAGCAGACACTGACTTGGATTCGTTATTACAACATATTTCCTTTAAGCGAAAAATGGGCGATTCATTCTGAATTTGACAATAGAAGTTTTGTAAATCCAATTCATGAAAATCTTTTTGTTATAAGATCTCAGGCACGTTATCGTGCAAATAAGATTATGGACTTCGGAGGAGGATTTGCCTATTTTAATGTGAATACTCAAAACCCAAATGTTGATCCTGATTATTCTGTTCCCGAATATCGCGCACAGCAAGATTTAACTTTTATAAATGATATTGCTAAAATCACCTTCCATAACCGTTTTCAAATAGAGGAACGCTTTATTCAAAAAACAGATAAAAATGAGCTTTTAAATGAATTCTCATTTGCTTACAGATTTCGTTATCGCCTGCAAAGTACTTTTACAATTTGGGAAAAAGAACAACGAAGCATAAAAGGAACTATTTCCGATGAAGTAATGCTGAATTACGGCAAAGACAATAGAAAGAACACCTTTGATCAAAACCGGTTGTATATTGCATTAAGGTATCATTTCACGCCTAATCTGGGTTTAGAATTAGGATATCTCAAAAATTTTCAAAGACGCTCCAGTGGTATCGATTTCTATGACCGTGATATTATTAGGTTTACAGTTTACCATAGAATTAATCGTAGACTTTAGATCTAAAAAAACCGAATCAAATTAAAAATTTGATTCGGTTTTTTACTTTGAGCCTTTGTCCCTCTGAACCTCAGCAACTCAAAACTTAGTACCTCAGAACCTCAGCCTCTTAGAACCTCAAGAAAAATCATGACCCTCTCTGTCTTTTTCCTCCTTTTTTACTTTCGGCGAAGTTTCCGATTTTGTAGGCCAGAGAAAACATTACATAACGTTTTAAAACTGTATTTTCTTCATCACGAATGGATGTTGAAGAAATTGTTCTTGTAGCACTTTGATTTTGATTTAAAACATCATACACTTTAACTTTCGCATATAATTTTTTATCTAAGAAACCGTACGATAAACTTGTATTCCAAAGAAAGAAATCCTTTTTGAAATCATCTGAAATGTTTGAGTTATAAGTATATCCAAAATCATTTCCAAAAATTAAATTAGCCGGCCAATAAGATGTTGTCTGCAGATTAATTCTATGAATAACATTTGATGTCGCATCTCTTGAATAATTTTCATATCGAGTTTCGTTATATGATAAACTGTAAGATGGCGCAATCGAAAGTACATCTCCATAATCGTAAGATGCATAAACACTTGGCGTTACTACAATAGATTTTGCATTATATAATTGTGCATTTGTAAATCCTTTATCAAAATTATAATTTCCGCTTAAACGCAATCCGTATCTTAAAGTATGAGCATCTTTTTTAATTTGCTGATTCCAGTTTCCTCCAATAGAAGCAGAATAAGTTCCTGAAATATTCACGTACGTTGTATTTCTTTTTCCACTTTCATCATAAATTGAAGTTGAAACAACATCGTTATTATAATAATCTCCTTTTATAAAAACACTGTAGCCAGAACGCGTTCTAAAATCAAAATTCTTAAAATCGATTCCTGCACTGTTTTTCTCAATCGGATTTAAGTCTGGATTTCCAATTACACTATTTAACGGATTGTTTAAATTCGCTACAGGCATTAATTGGACTGCAGATGGAAGTGCATTTGAATAATCATATTTGAAAGTCAAATTCTTTGAACGATTGAATTTATATCGAAATTGAGCATTCCCATACGGAAGCGCATATCTTTTATTCAAATCTGTTGCTTGATTGAGGTAAAAAGAATGATTATCAAATTCAACTATTGAGGTTCTTGAATTTACATTCAGGCTAAATTTACTTTTCTGCCAGCTGATCCCAACCTTTGGGGTAATTGAATTTTGCTTAGATGTGGTATAATTCGTCAATGATAAATTTAAATCTGAATATTGATCTGTATTTTCATCAAAATTGAATGTTTTTTGATCATTTACAGAATTCTGCCAGTTAAAATCGGTTCCAAAACGTACTCTAAGCGAATCTGTTATCGGCTCTGTATATTCTAGATCCAAAGCATAATTATCACTTTTAGAGGTATTCTTTGCATTTTGATTTCTTTCATCATTTGGTTTTCCATCTTGGTAAAAAATAGTTTCAGAAACGTTGATACCGTTTGAATCGTTTTTAGTGTTATTGTTATTAAAAACTACACTAAGATTTCGAGATTTTTTTTGAAAAACTTTATTAAAATTAATACTATTGGCAAAATTCAAATTTGAACCTTCCGTATGCGATGTGGCGCTACTTTCGTTCAAAGGATCTCCATTTTCGTTTTCAGAAAAAGTCGATGAAGATGAATTACTGGTCGATTGCGATTGATTTAATTTTGGAGCAAAAACGATCTGCATTGTTGGATCGATTTTATATTCTAATTCAAAATTGACATTATTTCCAGTATTTTCATTTTTAGTTTTAGAATCTGCTTCGGTCACGATATTTCCAGTTGGCAGGAAACTTATTTGATTTGATTTACTGTCATTTTTAGTAATGGAATTGGTGAAATTATAACTGCTCATAAACTCCAAATCGTTTGTCCAGTCATCAGAATAATTAATTCCGGCCAAAGTAGATTGCGTAATTCCTTTTCCGCCCCCGCCAGCGCCTTGGCTACCTCCTTTTGCGTTACGTCCGCCGCCCATATTATCAAAAACCTCATCCATAGAAAATCCGGTTGAGTTGATATTATTTGAGGAAGCTAAAACGCTGATTTTTTGTTTATTCTTAAAAAAGTTCATCATCAAACTGCTTTCATAGCGCTCGTCTGATCCATATCCGCCAAGTACTTTTCCAAAATACCCTTTATTTTTCTTTTCGTCAATGGTAATATTTACAGTCGAATAGTCTGAGCTAGATTCCTGCTTAGCAAGTTCTTCTTTCTTGGTTTTAAAATCAGAAACCTGAATTTTTTTAATAATATCAGCTGGAAGGTTTTTAATTGCAATGGCTCCGTCTTTGTCAAAAAACGTTTTTCCGTTTACTAAAAACTGAGTGACTTCTCTCCCATTTACCGTAATTTTTCCTGTATTATCTACATCAAATCCTGGTAATTGTTTCAGTAAAGTTTCTACATTCGCATCTGGACGAACCTTATAAGAACCTGCGTTAAATTCTAAAGTATCTTTTTTAATTGTAATTGGCGGTGCTTCGCTTTTAATTACTACTTCGTTTAAGACATTTGCATTTTCAAGCATGTATAACTTTCCGAAATCTTTACTTTCTGTAAGTCCCTTTTGTTCTTCGTAATACGCTTGATAACCCGTATAATTCACTTTTAAAAAAACTGGTTTTTCATACTTTTTAGTATTAATAATAAAATTTCCGTTTTTATCTGTTGTAGCATATTCAATAATAGTAGAATCTTTTACGGTAGTAAAATAAACGGTAGCAAGTTCAAGCGGCAGCTGTGTATTGATATCAACAACAGTTCCTTTAACAACAATATTATTTTGGGCATTTGCCGAGTAAACAAAAGCTAACAACAATAGAAATGAATAAATTTTGGTCATAAATTAGGTTAGTTAGATCAGTAAGACTTAAAAAAATGCAAAAGGTTTAATTGTATTTTTTACATTTATTCAAATATAGTGCCAATAAAAAATCAGTTTTGTAATTATATAGACACCAAACATAAAAAAGTCCCCTATTTTTGGGGACTTTTTTTTATTTTTCTCTGATATAAATATCGATTGGGACTCCAGAAAAATCCCATTTCTCTCTAATTTTATTTTCCAAATATCGTTTATATGGTTCTTTAACATATTGCGGCATATTAGCAAAAAATACAAACTGAGGTGTTTGAGTTGGTAATTGCATACAATATTTAATTTTCACATATTTTCCTTTTGTCGCCGGCGGCGGATAAGCTTCAATAACTTTCAACATATATTCGTTGAATTTTGAAGTAGGAATTCTTTGTTTTCTATTTTCAAAAACCTGAACCGTAGCTTCCAATGCTTTTAATAAACGCTGTTTTGTTAAAGCAGAAACGAATAAAATAGGCACATCTGTAAAAGGCATTAATTCTTTTTTGATTTTCTCTTCGTAATCACGAGTCGACATGGTATCTTTCTCTACCAAGTCCCATTTGTTTACCAAGATTACCACACCTTTACGGTTTTTCTCTGCAAGCCAGAAAATACTTTGATCCTGACCTTCAAATCCGCGGGTTGCATCTATAACTAATATACAAATATCTGCATGCTCAATTGCACGAACTGAACGCATTACAGAATAAAACTCTAAATCTTCTTTAACCTTTGCTTTACGACGGATTCCCGCAGTATCTACTAAGTTAAACTCAAAACCAAAACGGTCAAATTTGGTATCAATTGCATCACGAGTTGTACCTGCAATATCTGTTACCATGAAACGTTCTTTACCAATTAATGCATTGATAAAACTTGACTTACCTGCATTCGGGCGACCTACAACAGCAAAACGTGGTAAAACCACTTCTTCTTGAGGCGGCTCTGGCTTTTCTGGGAAAGCATCAATTAATGCATCTAATAAATCTCCTGTTCCGCTTCCAGAAATACTAGCGAAAGTAAAATATTCACCCAGACCTAGGTTATAGAACTCAACTGCATCTTTTTCACGCATTGCGTTATCAACCTTATTTACAGCCAATAAAACTGGTTTTGTTACTTTACGCAACAATTTAGCAACCGTTTCATCCATTGGTGTAATACCTTCTTCAACATCAACCACAAAAATAATAACATCTGCTTCGTCGATAGCAAGCTCTACTTGTTTACGGATTTCACCTTCAAATACGTCATCAGATCCGCGAACGTATCCACCTGTATCAATGACAGAAAACTCTTTTCCGTTCCACTCGCTTTTACCATAGTTTCTATCACGGGTAACCCCAGATACTGAATCTACAATAGCTTCTCTTCTTTGTATCAGCCTATTAAAAAGGGTCGATTTCCCTACATTAGGTCTTCCTACTATCGCAACAATGTTATTCATTTTTTTGAATTTTAGATTTCAGATTTAAAATTTCAGATTTCGTTTTTGACTAAATCACAACAAATTATAAATCAAAAATGCTTTATTTAAATTTTTTGCAAAGGTAGTCTTTTTTAGTTTGCAGTCACAGTTTTAAGTATTCAGTTAAAAAACTGGTAAAAACGTGACCTCTAAATTAAAACTGACTACTTTTTTTGGAGTTGTTTCCTGCTATTTTTTAATTCGCACTCACAATTTTCAGACTGAGACTGTAAACTGCGACTGAATACTCTTTTTACTGATTATATCCGAAACGTTTCAGCATATTAGCGTTGCTTCTCCAGTTTTTATTCACTTTTACATATAGTTCAATGTGAATTTGTTTTCCGAAGAATTTTTCTAAGTCGGCACGTGCATCGGTTCCCACTTTTTTAAGGGCTGCACCTTTATGTCCTATGATGATTCCTTTTTGCGTTTCGCGCTCCACCATAATTACCGAACGGATTCTGATAATTTTTTCATCTTCAAAAAATTCTTCTGTAACGATTTCAACTGCATACGGAATCTCTTTACTGTAATTCAATAAGATTTTCTCACGAATAGTTTCATTAACAAAGAAACGTTCTGGTTTATCTGTTAATTGATCTTTAGGATAATAAGCTGGTGATTCTGGAAGTAATTCGATAATTCTTCCAAAAACTTCTGGAACATTGAAATTCTGCAAAGCCGAAATTGGAAAAATTTCTGCATTTGGTACTTTCTCTTTCCAAAAAGTAACTTGTTGCTCTAATTGTTCCTGATTGGAATTATCGATTTTATTTAATAGTAATAAAACTGGAATTTTAGCATGAATGATTTTATTAAAGAAAGCTTCGTCTTTTAAGTCCTGCTCTCCTATTTCGACCATGTAAATCAAAATATCTGCATCTTCAAAAGCCGATTTTACAAAGTTCATCATAGATTCCTGCATTTCGTATGCCGGCTTAATGATTCCAGGCGTATCAGACAAGACCAATTGAAAGTCTTCGCCGTTTACAATTCCTAATATTCTATGACGTGTAGTTTGTGCTTTAGATGTAATGATTGACAATCGCTCTCCGACGAAAGCGTTCATCAATGTTGATTTTCCAACATTTGGATTCCCGATGATGTTTACAAAACCTGCTTTATGTGACATTTGCATAATATTTAAGGTGCAAAGGTAGTCATATCAACTCAATACAGAAAATAAAACATTTTTTAAAGTTTTCGTTGGATTTCTAAAAAATCGGCGTATCTTTGCACCCGAAACATCGCGGGATAGAGCAGTAGGCAGCTCGTCGGGCTCATAACCCGAAGGTCACAGGTTCGAGTCCTGTTCCCGCTACAACGAAAAAAGCTTCAGAGAAATCTGAAGCTTTTTTGTTTTATATCGATTTTATTTTATAAAAGTCTGAGACTTTTGGCAGTTTTTATTTCGTCCGTTTTGCTTCTATCTTATTTCCATTCTGTAATAAAAACAAATTTGAAATTTCTCCTTTTTCGTTCTTTTCAAACTGAATTTGTGCATCTACTACTTTATAGAAAAATAACATTTCACTTTCTACAAATATCGGGAACACATTTTGTCCTGTCAATTGTGAAAATAGCTGGTCTTTATCTAATGAAATTTTGATTTCAAAATCTTTTTCAACTTGATAAGTCCCAACAAACTTTTGAAGTTCTTCAGTTGTAATAATAACTTCTTTTCTGATTTTTTGCACAGGCAATGGTTTATTATATAGAATATTTCTAATTGCTTTTGAAGGAATTGTAACGTTGTTGTGATTTTGAAGTATTATTATTGTTTTATCATTTGTAATATGTCTATCGATAAAAGTTACATAACCCGGCCAACCACCATTATGGTTTGCAATTTTTCCAAAATCACCATTTTCTTCAATTCCCCAGCCAAAACCATAATTTCTTTTAGCTCCGTCTTTCAAAGTTGCTAATTCAAAAACTTCTTTCATTCCCTCTTTTGTGAGTAATTTATTGGCGTATAATGCCCTATCCCAAATCAATAAATCCTTTACATTTGAATTAACTGTTCCATCTCCAACAATACCATCAAGCCAAATAACCATTTTAGTTTCTTTCAATTCGTCTGGTAAAACATATTTTTTCAAACTATCTGAGTAAACATAACCAAAAGCATAATTGTCTATTTTCTTTGGCGACAATCTACGAGTGTAAACAAAGGTATTTTTCATTTTCAACGGTTGGAAAATAGCTGTGTTTAGATAGTCAGCGTATGTCAAACCCGATACTTTCTCAATTATTGATGCCAATAGTGCATAGCCCGTGTTGCTATATTCCCATTTACTATTTGGTTCAAATAATATTTTTGGCTGATGTTTACTAAATATATTAATTATGTCTTTGTTAGTGGCAATTTTAGATTTGTCAAATAAACTATCCATAAGCTGCATATAGTCTGGCAGACCTCCAGTATGATTCAATAAGTTTCTTACAGTTACACCTTTATAAAAAGAAAGTTCGGGTAAGTATTTTTCGATGTCATCGTCCAAATTCAATTTTCCTTTTTCTTTAAGTATCATTATCCCCATAGCAGTGAACTGCTTTGAACAGGATGCCAATTCAAAAATCGAATTTTCATTCAATTTTTCTTTTGTTGTTTCGTTTGCAAGTCCAAAACTATGGCTATAAATAACTTTCCCTTTTTCTGCAATTAGAAAATTTCCATTGATTTTCTCTTTTGAATAAAGAGAATTGAGTAAACTGTCAATTTTTTGAATTCTGTCTTGTCCAAATGTAAGATGTCCAATTAAAAGAAGTCCAATTGTAATTGTTAATTTCATTTTTTATTTCTTGTTAATTAATGTAAGTGAGATGTCTCGCAAAATTGCGACCAACTTATTTTATATGTATGACAAAACCACACAAAGCCATCCAAATTTGGATAGCTATGCATGATAAATTTCATACCTTATTTATCTCTCAAATATATATTTTTTTCACTACAAATTTTCAAAAGACTTTTTAATTTGAGTGATGCTTTTTGGCATTTGTACAAATGGCTAAACAAACAACAAGCTTAAAAAAATTAAGATACGTATCCTAAAATACTGTAATAATCCAAGACAATCTGGTTAGATATTTGAATGCTTCCCGCTACTAAGACAAAAGCTTCAGAGAAATCTGGAGCTTTTTTATTATACAAAAATCACTAAGCCCACTCATTCTCTTCTACCATTTTACTCTAATAAATTGATTTCTATTGTGATATAAAATCTTGTTTAACATCTAAAATATCGTCTTTCAATATAAAACCATAAATTTCCAAGCATTGTAACAAAACTTAATAATTAAATAATATGTTTTCTTACTAACTGACTTTAAATTAGTAAATGTTTTTATAAATTTGCGATCCTGTAATGAAACCTGTTTTTTTCAATAGAAAATTATGACTTTCACACAAATACCACCAAAATCACTTTAAAGTCTTTATTCGAAAACAAATCATATAATCACAATTACAATACAATGCTTAAAAAAAACAAACCCCAAGTTCTATTTTTTATTCTTTTAAATTTATTTTTTACGCCTAATTTATTTTCTCAAAAAAGCATTTATGCAGGAATTGAAATCGGCCGCAGGGCTATAAAAGTTTCTGTTCTCGATGTAAGTAACATTAAAAAAGCCGATTATAAAATCCTTTCTTTCTGGACAGAAAGAATTCCTTTTGCCGATCATATTGCTGCTTCTGGCGAACTTACTCAAGATGACATCACTAAAACTAGTGTTATTGTTGTTGATCAATTAAAGAAAATAAGAGCCGAGTATAAAATTCATGAAGAAAACATTTTTATTGTTGCTGCTCCAGTTTTTCAATCTGCACGAAATATTGATGTTTTAAAAAACAAAATCTTTTCTCTTAACAATAAAGAATTAGAAGTGCTGGATGCAAACGAAGAAGCAAAAACTTTAGTTAAAGGTGCTATTCCTCCTGTTGATTATGCAAATGCTTTCCTTCTTGACATTGGAGCTCAAACTACTAAAGGCGGTTACATTGATGAGCTTAAAGACAACAAACTAGAGTTTATTCCTTTAGCATTAGATTTTGGTACAATGACACTTACTGATGCTGTAGAAAAAACGGTTGTAAATAAAAGTCAAGTAAATGATATGTCGACTTATCAAGAAAAATCTTTTGACTTTAACCCTATTCTACGTAAGAAGACAAAAGAAATGTTTGATGCAAATCCTCCTTTAGAAAAAAAGGATAAACTATATTTATCTGGTGGAGCTGTATGGGCATTTTCGACACTATATTATAACGAAAACGTTAAGGAACATTATATTACATTAAGTTTACAAGACGTAATTGATTACGATGCCGTTCTAAAGAATAACTTTAGCAAGTTTACAAACTTGGCAAAAACGAATAAAGAAGCTGCGAGAGTTTTAAGCACTTACGACCAAAAATACCTTATTTCTGCAAACAACATTCTAGTGACTTGTCTAGAAAGTATTCCAAATTTAGCAGCAAAGAAAATATACTTTGTAAAAGAAGGACAAGTAACTTGGCTGATCTCTTACATTGCAGATCGTTCTAAAAAGGTAAATACCAATTTCTAAAAAGTATCTTCACTTATACAAAAGCTTCAGAGAAATCTGGAGCTTTTTTTATTCGATTTTATTATTCGATTCCTTAACCAGCATTTCATTAATTACATCTAATAGTTCCATTTCATCCGTTGGAAACAAATGAAGCGCTTGTTCTAAAACCAATCCTACGTCAATAGAAGAATTTTTATTATCTGGTTCAAGCGCCATAATACATAATTTGAGCATACTAGTAATAACACAGCCAAGTTCAGAATAATTCAGTATTTTTATTGCAGCAGTATTAGTCTTTTCAGAAACAGGTTTTAAAGTATTTAAATATTGGACTGATAACCTTTTAATGTATTCTAAATTTTTTATTTCTGCCGTTTTCATTTACAATCTATTTTTTTAATTCAGCAAATATATAAAAAAACAGACATATTTGACTGGATTTATATATTCCTGTTTTTTCGGCTACTTACTTATAATTTTCAAAATATAAAACAAGGAAATGAGAAAAACCGAAGTACCTGAATCTGTAAAGATTGTTGGAAAAAACATTAAAGATATTATTAAAGAAAAGAGTCTTAAAGTACGACATGTCGCTCATGATTCAGATCTAGATATTGAAGCATTAAGAAGATATATGCTAGGCAAACAAATTATGGGTATTGATAAACTAATACGAATTAGTAAAGCTTTGAATGTTGAAATATCCGAGCTCTTTCGAGAACTATAATTATTTAAAACGATTTATTTTTAAATATACTATGTAATAAAAGCTGGAAAATAAATTCAGAAAAATAAATGCCAATGCAACACTATCTACTTTAGAAAAAGTATGTGAAGCATTGGAAATAGGTTTTATTGAATTATTTAGTTTTTAAATTTAAATAATTCAATAAAGCAATTAAAAGTAAAGTTGTTTTAATAGTATATCAAGCAGCTTTTTTTACCCTGCGTTTTTTCTTCTCTAAAAGTTGGAGATTGTTTTCGGCACAAAGAATTTTTTCTGTTGTACCATTTTTTTGAATTTCAATCAAATAATGAAAATCTCTTTCTTTTGAAGCAGATCTTATTATAAGTCCTTTTTTAAAATCCATTTTTCTTTCGATCACTGTTCCCTTATAAGATATTCCACTCAATGCAGTGTAGGTTACATCTTGTCCTTGTATAAATTTCATCGTTTTAGCTATTCGGTTTATTATTCGCTAATACTAGTAAAAATCAATCATTAAGGGGGTTTGATTAATTTTTATACTGTTGCGCAATATAAAGACATTGAAAAAACTGCAGCTGCGTATTTATACCTGTTTTCGGATTATGAATGTTAATTTTTCAGAATAGATATTTACTTATCTGCTCAAAAATTGATACAATTTAGAACAGCTATTTTCGAGTCATTTTTGAGTCAAATGAGTAGTTTTGAAGGTGATAAATTTCATTTCAAACAACAAATAAACAAGATCAAAATGGTACATGAAAGAGTAATGGAGAAATTGGCGATCTTAGCAGATGCAGCCAAATATGATGTTTCTTGTTCTTCGGGTCAGAGCAATCGCAAGAATAAAAACAAAGGATTAGGAGACGCTTCTGCAAATGGAATCTGCCATGCTTTTACCGAAGACGGCCGCTGTGTGGCTCTGCTTAAAATTTTATTGACCAACCATTGCATTTTTGATTGTGCTTATTGTGTCAGCCGAAAAAGTAATGATATAAAACGAGCTGCCTTTACGGTTCAAGAAGTTGTCGATCTTACAATTGGTTTTTATCGAAGAAATTATATCGAAGGATTATTCCTGAGTTCGGGTATTTTTGATAATCCCGATTATACAATGGAACGTCTGGTTAGAATAGCCAAGAAATTACGTCTGGAAGAAAATTTTAACGGATATATTCATCTAAAAGCTATTCCAGGCGCCAGTGACGAATTACTAAAAGAGGCTGGACTTTATGCCGATCGTTTGAGCGTAAATGTAGAAATGCCGACTGAACAAAGTTTGAAACTGCTTGCGCCAGATAAAAATCACATCGATGTAATTAAACCGATGGAATATCTTAAAAATGAAATTGTCGGCTACAAAGAAGAGAAAAAATTAAACTATAAAGCACCGCTTTTTGCGCCCGCAGGACAAAGTACGCAAATGGTTATTGGCGCCACAAAAGAAAATGATCTCGAAATTTTAGGCATGGCCAATTATTTCTACGAAAAAATGAATATGCGCCGCGTTTACTATTCTGGATATGTACCCATAAGCTACGACAATCGACTTCCTGCAATTGGCACACCAGTACCTATGATTCGGGAAAATCGTTTGTATCAAGCCGATTGGTTAATTCGCTATTACGGATTTAATGTAAATGAAATTGTTGGTTTCGATCAGCCAAATCTGGATCTCGATATCGATCCGAAATTGGGCTGGGCTTTACGAAATCTAGATCAATTTCCTGTTGATATTAATACCGCAGATTTAGAATTAATTCAGCGTATTCCAGGAATAGGATTTTTGAGCGCTAAGAAAATTGTTGCCGCCCGACAGTTTAAAAAACTCCAGCCGCAAGATTTAAAAAAATTAGGAATTGCTTATAATCGCTCTAAATTTTTTCTAGCATTTGCATCTCCTTTTTACCTGCAGAAAGATTTGACTTCTGTTCAAATAAAAAGTCAGATTTTAAATTTACAAAACAGTAAATACCAAAATAATTTTTCAAACCAGCTGGCTTTATTTTAATTAAAATGACACAGGTAATTTATGACGGAAGTTATGAAGGCTGGCTTACAGCTGTTTTTGAAATTTATGAATATAAGCTCGAAGATGTAATTTTTGCTAAAAAAGAAGTTTCGAATGCTTTACTTTTTTCAAATACTCATTTTGTAACGACAGATAACAATAAAGCTAATCGAGTTTTAAATGGTCTACAAAAAAAACTTTCTGCCAGTGGATTTACGAACCTTTATTATGCTTTTTTATCAGAACTGAATCAGATTGACGAAACCTTATTTCGATTTGTGCAATATGTGTTTTCAAGTTCACAAAACATCGAACAAGATTTTAGCAATAATGATGTTTTAAATGTTAGAAAAGCAACACATTTAACCGGCAAAGAAAGTCATAGAATGAAAGCTTTTGTTCGTTTTAAACTAACTAAAGATGAATTATATTATGCAATTGTCGAACCCGACTGCAATGTTTTGCCGATTATAGAAAATCATTTTAGAAACCGTTACGCAGACCAGCGCTGGCTTATTTATGATGCAAAACGTAAATATGGCATTTATTATGACCTGGAAAATGTCTCAACTGTCGAATTAACGTTTGATTCGAAAATTTCTTCATCCCAATTTTTAGCTGAAATAGCCGATGAGGATGAAGAATTTTTTCAAAATTTATGGCGCAATTATTTCACAAGCGTTAACATTGAATCGAGAAAGAACACGAAACTTCATATCAAACATATGCCCAAGAGATATTGGAAGAATTTGATAGAGAAAATTCCAGATCTTAAAAATAAGCGTTAAACACTCTTATTTACTATTCTTAAGCGCATCCAGCAATTCGGCCAAATTAACTACACCATAAGTAGAACAATAATCTGATACTGCATAAGGTAGTATTAAACTATCGTTATGAATAATGGCACCGCAGGAATATACCACATTTGGCACATATCCCTCACGCTCATCTTCTAATGGAGAAAGCAATGGTTCTGTAAGTCTTCCTATTTCTTTAGACGGATCGTCAAGATCAAACAATGAAGCACCAATGCAATAACGTCTCATTGTACCTACGCCATGCGTAATTACAAGCCAGCCTTCTTCTGTCCACAACGGCGAACCGCAATTTCCAATCTGAGTCAATTCCCACGTATAACGAGGTTCCTGCAAAAGAATTGGCGTATTCCATTGTGTTGCACGATCAGAATACATGATATAATTATTTACACCATCTATTCTGGCAAGCATGGCATATTTACCTTTTATTTTTCTCGGAAACAGAGCTAAATTTTTATTCTGAGCGCCAACACCATGAAGAGGCATGACTCTAAAACTGTAAAAATCTTCGGTCGAAATAAGTTTCGGCAATATTGTATGTCCGTTATAAGCGGTATAAGTTGCCATTACACGAACAGAATCATCATCGTCTACAAAACGTACAAAACGAGCATCTTCTATTCCTCGGCTTTCAGAATCAGAAATTGGAAAAATTACACGTTCTGTAATATCAGAATCGTGCTTGAATTGTATGTCGTAAAACGAATTCGCCAGCCACAATATTTCCTGTAATGCTGTTTTTCGCTCTTCACGAATTATAGGATCACTCAAAGCTGTGTTTAGCATATTTTTGAGAATCGCAAATTCAAATTCATCTGGGAGGTCCTGCATAATCTGGGTAATATATTTATCCGTCGTATGCATTTCTGTCAATTTCGTTAAAAATCTTTCCTTATTAAATAAAGTCTTATGTTCGATTTCGGCTTTATCAATATGGTTTCCAATTTTCATAATATGGAGATTATTGTCTCTGTCTAAGATTCCTCTCCTAAAAACAATAGACGAAATATGACCTTCGCCAGTTGCACGAAAAGAAATAACGACACGTTTTTCACCTGCTTCCAAACCTGTTTGGTCAAAATCTTCTACAATTGAAGGATTGAAAATTGCAGCAGATTCAATTGCATATTCCATTGTGCAATATGATCCAATAAGCATTTTTCGATCAAGAGACATTGCCTCATAGTCAATTTTCATTTCTTCAATAATAGGTCTTATTCGTTCGCAATGTCTAAAGAAAACTGCAGAGATGTTTCTATGACGTCTCGCAAATTCTCGCAGTGTTTGTTCTAAAGTTTGTAAAACTTGTTTTTCGTCCAACATCATTATCCGAAGTACCATCTGTTGGGTTCGTTCGTAACCGTTCATAAAATATCGGGCGACAACTCTTCTCGAATCTGGTGTAAATTTTATATTTTTTCGGACTACTGATACTCGCATAAGTTTATTTTTGGTTAAAGTAAATCTTTCTTAATACATAACAAGTTAATAATTTTGTTAAAGAAAAACGATTAAATTTTTATTAAACTTTTCTATTTCTGTTATGCGTCGTTAAAAATGTTAAAGGAAAATAAGGAATTAAATCGCCGGTGATCAAAACTTTTTTCTATTTTCGTCAGCAAACTTCCAAAGCAATTTATAAGAATGAAGAATAAAGTCAAAATTTTGAGAGAGGAAAAAAACATGACTCAAAATGAACTTGCCGAAAAATCCGGACTTTCATTGCGAACTATTCAGAGAATTGAAGCAGGAAATATTCTTAAAGGATTTACTTTAAAAACAATTGCGCAGTCTTTAGAAACTGAACCCGAAAATCTAATTTCTACAAAAGAAAATAGCGAAATTGAAAGGGCCAAATTAATTAATCTTTCTGCTTTAAGCGGATTTATTATACCATTCGGAAGTATTATTTTCCCTTTAATTTTAACTTACAAAACCAAAGACTTTAAAAACAGAGAACTTGGAAAACAAATCATCTCCATTCAAATCTTTCTGAGTCTTATACTTTCGTTTTTAATGATCTTGAGTCCGTTCATTCAAAAAGCATTTTCTATAGAATTTCCTCTTTTTCTGGTTCCGTTAATTGTAATTCTCTCCTTAAAATTAGTTGTTGTTATATTAAACGGAATTAGTTTAAACCAAAAACAAAGATTAGCTATTAAACTAAAACACAACTTCTTATAGTTACAGTCATAAAACTGACGTAAAAATGTCGCCTAGTTTTTTCACTAAAATCGGAAACTAAATCCGAATGTTGCAGAAAAAACAAACCATGAAATTATTTAAGAAAATTGCAATTATTAGTGTAACAATTATTGTTTTGTCATTATTGGGAGGATATCTTTACTTTCAAAAGAAATTTACACCACCAGAAAACTACCTGAATGTTTCTGGAACAGCAGAAAATATTCCGACAAGATGGATTTCTACAAATGAAAACTCACATGCTGCTCTGCTTCTGCCGATTAAATTAAATGGAATTGATAAGACATTTTACATGCAGTTAGATTCAGGTTCGCCAATTACTGTTTTCTACAAAAATTCTTTAGAATCAATTTCCGAAAAATTTCCTAATCGAATTAAAATCGATAATGAAAAAAATAAAATCTCAACAGGTTTTAAAATCGGAAATTTGAATGTTATTTCTTCTGATTTTGAAGTTTTAAATTATGGCAGTAAAATTGACTTTGACAATGCAAATGCCGAAAATATAATTGGAACAATTGGAACAGATTTATTAGAAAAAAGAATAAGTGTTTTAGATTTTAAGCATAACAAATGTTCTTTTATCGAAAAAATACAGGAAAATAATTTTATAGATTTTGAATTTAAAAAACGTAAAATCTTGATTCCTGCTAAGGTCGACAATGAAAATTTAAAATTATTATATGATTCTGGAACAAGCGCTTACGAATTGATTACCACAAAAGAAGCTTGGGAAAAGTACAAGTCCAAAACAAGCGCAATAAAAACTGAAAAAGGAAATTCTTGGGGAAATACTTTGGCTGTGTTCTCTGCTTCTGCCAATAAGAAAATACAATTTGGAAATGCATCCTTACCACTTTCAGAAGTTACTTATATTGAAGGTACATCAAAACTACAAAACTTTTTAATGAAACAATCAGGCATGCAGGGAATGATTGGAAATAAGCTTTTCCTTAATCATACTTTAATTTTAGATTGCAAAAACGAAAAATTTAAGCTGGAATAAAAATAAAATTTATCCAATAAAATAATTTTAAGAATTGATTTCGATAATTTCTTTGACGTTCTCGATAAAAGCTTCGGTATCTTTAATTTCTTGTTTGATCGTTGAATGATGATCTGATAAATTGTATTGTTCTATCATATCTTTTTTCATATATTTTATCACCGATTCAAGACTTCGAGTATCGTTTTGATTTGCTTTTTTTAATTCACGATGTTTACTTTCGAGATATTTTAGTGTTTCGTTTAATCTTTGAACGTTTAATTTTCCTGTCATTGTATTCCTTAAATTATTAAAAAATAACAGCTAGAAATGTGGCAAAACTCAATATGCCCCAAAAACTAATACCATTCGAATTTACCTCACTCCTAGCCATTATCTTCTCACACTTACGTTCAAATTGACCATTTGGTTTGAGAATGACCTAGTTTTTTTATCAATTTAAAATTAAAGGCAAATAATTTATTGGCTTACAATAATTTAGAATCAAAAAATATTTTTGCAATTCTAAAATCCAAAAGAATGAATGTGATTACAAAGTATTTTTCCAAGCAAAAACACAACAATCAGAACATCAAAACATTATAAAAAACCATCCAAAATTGTGAATATCTATTTCAAGTTTTAACTATTTATTTTAATGTAAAATTTATCTTTGACATCCTTAAAAATTTAAAAAGAAATGAGCGCAGTTTGGTACGAATGCAAAGTAAAATATAGAAAAACAGATGAAACTGGAGGACAAAAAGTTTTAACCGAGCCCTATTTGGTTGATGCTTTGTCTTATACAGAAGCTGAAAAAAGAATGACTGAAGAAATGGCCGCCTATACTAGTGAAGAATTTAAAATCACAGCGATCAAAGTGGCAAACTATGCCGAAATTCATCCTTTTGAAAATGCGGACAGATGGTTTAAATCTAAAATCACTTTAATTGCTTATGATGAAGAAAGCGGTAAGGAAAGAAAAACAAGCATGTATATGCTGGTTCAGGCAAATGATGTTCGCGAAGCTTTTGACAACACACTTCATATAATGAAAAATACAATGGGCGAATATTCTATTCCGTCTATTTCAGAAACACCAATTATGGATGTTTTCCCTTATTTCAGTGGTGAAGAAGGCGAAACAGAAATGCTGGAAAGATTCAATACCTTAAAAGCTTCTAAACCTGAAAAAGCAGAAGCCGAAATTGTAGATCACATGGAATTTGAAACAGCAGGAGAGGAATAATTTTTTTAAATTTTCAAAAAAGAAATTCCAAATTCCACAAAAAGAAATTAATCTTTATAAAATAGCTTCAGAGAAATCTGGGGCTTTTTTTATTTCTAAACATTAAAACTCAAACCTTATAACAATCAAAATAAATATTATATTCGCTTTACGTTTGTCCTGACAGAAAACCATTTACACCTAAAAACCAAAAACTTCATGACTAAAAAAACACTGATTTTAATTGGGTTTATTATTTTAAAATTTGTTTTACAATATGTTTTAATTAGTCCCGAATATGATTTGCAGCGCGACGAATATCTGCATCTGGATCAAGCACATCATTTGGCTTGGGGGTATTTATCGGTTCCGCCGGTAACTTCATGGTTTTCGTATATTATTTTCCTTCTAGGGAATTCGGTTTTTTGGATCAAGTTCTTCCCTGCTCTATTTGGTGCGTTAACACTTCTTGTTGTCTGGAAAACTATAGAACTTTTAAAAGGAAATCTTTATGCATTAATTCTCGGAGCACTCGGAATTTTGCTTTCTTGTTTATTGCGCATCAATACGCTTTATCAGCCAAACTCTTTAGACATTTTATGCTGGACTGTATTTTATTACATTTTAATACAATACATAATTTCCGAAAAACCAAAATGGCTTTATTTTGCAGCAGTTGTGTTTGCTTTTGGTTTTCTAAACAAATACAATATTTTATTTCTCTTACTCGGATTAATTCCTGCCATTTTACTATCAAATCAGCGAAAAATAGTAGCGCAAAAAGAACTTTATTTTAGTTTGATTTTAGGTTTAATTTTAATTATGCCTAATCTCCTTTGGCAATACAATAATCATTTTCCGATTGTACATCACATGAAAGAATTGGCAGAAACACAATTGGTAAATGTTGATCGTATCGGATTTTTGAAAGAACAAATTCTATTTTTTATCGGCTCTTTGTTTGTTATTCTTGGTGCACTTTATGCATTATTGGTTTACAAACCTTTTAAGAAATACCAACTCTTTTTTGGAGCTTTTATTTTTACTCTTCTAATTTTTATCTACTTCAAAGCAAAAGCTTATTATGCAATTGGTTTATATCCAATTTATATTGCTTTTGGTGCTGTTTTTTTATCTGAAATTTTAAATAATGGATGGAAACGTTTTTTAAAACCTGTTTTTATTCTTATTCCGTTATTACTTTTTATTCCAATGTATAATATTGCTTTTCCAAACAAAAGTCCAGAATATATAGTGGAGCATCCAGAAAAGTACAAAAAACTGGGAATGCTTCGCTGGGAAGACGGAAAAGACCATCATCTGCCTCAGGATTTTGCTGATATGCTGGGCTGGAAAGAATTGGCCAGAAAAACAGATTCGATTTACGATTTAGTGCCCAACAAAAAAGAAACTATTGTGCTTTGCGATAATTACGGACAAGCTGGAGCGATTAATTTTTATTCTAAAAAAGGAATTAAAGCCGTTTCCTTCAACGCTGATTATCTGAATTGGTTTGATCTTGACATTCAGTACAAAAACCTTATTCGTGTAAAGGATTATGACGAAAACAATGAAGAACTTAAAGAAACGAGTCCGTATTTTGAAACGGCTGCAATTGGTGGTCAAATAACAAATCGATATGCGAGAGAATACGGAACTACAATTTTTGTTTTCACGAATGCAAAAATCAATATAAATAAGAGGCTGGAACAGGAAATCAACGAAGAAAAAAGCGATATTATAAATGATTGATTTCAAGGACATATCTTATTTAAAAACAGGAAACCCAAAACAGCAAGCCGCATTTCATATTTTAAATCAACATAAAGTTTTAGAAAATCTTGCTGACTTTGACCCTATTTTAGTGGGCACAATTCCAATAAATATCAATATTGAAAATAGTGATTTAGATATTATTTGTTATTGGAAAAATAAATCTTATTTTATGAAGAAAATTAAAGATTTGTTCCAAAATGAAAGCAATTTTGCGATTCGAGAAAATCTCATTAACGAGCAAGAATCTGTTATTGCGAATTTCTTTATTGACGCTTTTGAAATCGAAATTTTCGGGCAAAATACTCCAACAGAACTTCAAAACGGATACAGACATATGGTTATTGAAGACCAAATTCTTCGTTCTAAAGGCGAAACCTTCCGATTAGAAATCATTAAACTAAAAGAAAAAGGAATAAAAACCGAACCTGCATTTGGCTTGCTACTTGGCTTAACAGGAAATGTTTACGAGGAATTATTAGATTTTAAAATCTAACAAAAGCCCTGATTTTGAAAAATTATACTAAATAAAGTACAAAAATTATTTGCATAACCGTATTTAGTGTGTATCTTTGCACCCGAAACATCGCGGGATAGAGCAGTAGGCAGCTCGTCGGGCTCATAACCCGAAGGTCACAGGTTCGAGTCCTGTTCCCGCTACAAGGTAAAAGTAAAAGCCTGAGAAATATAGATTTCTCAGGCTTTTTTTTGATTCGAAAAATATTGTTTTATTTTTTTGTTCAATTTCAAAAGGTTAGAATTCCAAAATCTTATATCACTAACTTTGAAACACTACCCTTTTTTTGGAATACTTTAATTTGACTCAAAAACAAAAAAAAGGGTGCAAAAATACACCCTTAATTTTGTCTGCAATTTTTTTATTACATCCACATCTCACGCATTACCGTTGCTGATATGCTTAAAAGAAAGAATACCCAACAATTAAAGAAGTTGTCTGATAAGAAGAATTCCAGCTTGAATTATCAGAAACAATTCCTCTTGGCGTTTGGAATCTTATTTCAGCACTGAATTTATCCATAAACTTTGCACCTAAACCGAATCCCAAGTTAATTCCTGATTTGATGTCTAATTTGTTCAATTCAGATCCATCGGCTCTTGTAACAGTTGCAGTAGAATTATTGCTGAAGTCTACTATAACTGATCCATTTGCAAATATTTTTACATTTTTATTAATAAAAAAATAACGTCTAATACCAATTGGCAATTCAATTGATTTGTAGTCTACTTTACCATCCAGCGTTCCGCCAACAACCTGAGAGCTTTGTATTGTTTGCTCACTTTTATAATATTGATAAGTTGGCTCCACAATAATTGACCATCTGTCTTTATTAAAAGGCAAAATAAATTCAGCTTCAATTCCTAAGCTAAAGCTTGATTTCCCTCCAAAATCAAAATTCATATCCTCAAAATTAGAGCTTTCCATAGTTAATGAACTGTTGTTATATCTCGGACGAACTGTAAGATTGAATAAGTCTTTTTTTTCTTTTACTTCAAGATCAACAAATTCAGAATTAGTGCATTTGTTATATTTTGCAAAAATACGCATTAAAGCATTTTTGGCATAAGTCAACGTTTCATATTCATTTTGCTGAATATTGTCACATTTTAAATCCAAATAAAGCTGTTCTCTGAAATAGTTGTTTTTTGCAATTTGGTCTGTATAATATTTAGCATTTTCGTTGTCACCGCTCGCAAGATAAGTTTTGTACACAAGCTGTTTTATTTCAGCATTGTTTACTTTGTAAAAGAAACGTCTCACTGTGCTGTCATCATAAAGATATAACGATGCATTACCTTCCATAAGCACTTGAAGGAATAATGTCTCTAAATGGAAAACAGGATTTTTTTCTGTAGTCATTGTTTGCAGATCTTTAGTAGATCTGTCAATATTTACTGAAGATCTAATAAATTTTTTCTGACCTGTAACGCTAAATTCTTTTACCGTTTTTAGGTCTGCATTAATAATTGGAGAATCTTCAGATAATCTATATCTAAAACTTGTCGGATTGTTTTTCCAGTCTAAATTTTCAACTAAGCATTCTGTTTTTTGATTGTTTTCTGTAATAACATAACCTTTTTCAAAAGCTATTTGAGAAAATCCTTTAAGAGTAAGAAGTAAAGTTAGGGCAATGAATAAAATTTGTTTTTTCATTAAAATTAATTGATAGTTTATTGATTTATTTTGGTTTTTGGATTTAAAAGAAACTGAATTCTTTTTGTTTTAATTGAGAAGTAAATGTTTTTTCCTTAGGCTAATTTATTTTTGTTTAGTTTTAATTTTTTCATGGCAAATATAATAAGGTGAAAATCTATTATTTTACGGAAAACCTCATTTTTGCTTATTTTATATTGATTTTAATTTGGAAGCTTTTAAAGATAAAATGCTGTGATGATTCTTCTGATTTGTTTCAGATGTAACCGTTTTAATGAATAAACTAGTCCTATACAATTTTACTTGTGCCAGATATAAATCTGTAACGCATCAACTTCATAAAGATATTCTTCTTAAAAAGAAAAAACGCAAACAAAAGCAAGCACAGGACAAGTGGCCAGAAAAAAAATACATAGCTATAAACCCCGAGGGGCTACCAAAAAGATGTAGTCCGTTTATATCCTGAGCGCTAGCATGTCCTGTTTTTATTGTGTTTGGAATCAGTGCCAATCCAAGTTCAAATCGTCCATCACACATTTAAACTATCACTGCATTATCATACAGCTTCCGTTTTAGCTACCCCCTTTTACTAGTGAAAATAAAACTAAAAAGGCTAAAGATTTGATGCTTATTGCTCAAATCCAAAAATAAATCTTCAAAACAGCAGTAAAAACAGCTAAGCTTCTGTTGAAACAGATTGTCCGTCTGTTGAGCCTTTTCAGATGGGTTCTGAGTGTCAGATTCTTTCTTTCGATATGGTTTGTCCCGAAACGTTTTACTGAATGCATTTTCTCATCAATCAAATACCTGTAGTTTTTAAGTCTGTCTGTAAATATCTTTTTTGCTTCTGATAATTTCAGAGTTTCCAAAACACGCTTGAGAGTTTTATTGGTTCGTTTTCCAACATTAAAAATCACCACATTTTTAGAATTCTTTTCCAGAGCATAAACCAGCCAGATGTAATTTTTCTTCTGTCTGATATAAGTGCACAACTCATCGACTTCATAAGTTTTGCCTTTGCTGATAATTGGTTTGGTAATACTTCTGGCAATTGATATAATTCTTTTCAATAATGTCGTAGCAGATATTTTCAGTATTCTTGCGGTGCTTCTTATTCCTAGTCCTTCTTTTGTGAACAACACTATCTCCTGATTGATATCCCTTTTGTAGGCGTTGTAGCTATAGTTAATCTGCTGTCTTCTTTGACAAACACAACATTTATAACGCTGATTTCCGTTAGATTGAAATCCATTTTTTATGCATTTGCCATTGCAAAAATTACATTTTATTTTCATGACCTAATTTGAAACACTAAGGTAAAACAAAAGCATTTTAAGGCTTTTAAAAAGTCCAAAAATAGAAGAGACGACCAGTTGGTCGTCTCTTTTTATAGTCAATAATTAATAGTTTATATTCTTTTTCAGTTCGTTACGCTGTTATTTTGTAAAAACACCTAATCTGTAACATTACCGAATAGTTACTGAAGAGTATGCTAAAAAAAATCCAAGTACAACAGTTAGGGAAGCTGTTTATGAAAAGTAAAAAAGAAAAGCCACTTCATTAACGAAGTGGCTTTTTTGATAGTTAGGCTATTTCCAGACACATTGACCATCGATAACCAAATATGGAAAATAGTCTTCACTCCAGTTCTCTCCATCTCTGGATATTTTTAGACAAAGTGCATCTCTATTCTCAGATATACCATCTGAATTCTTAAAGTTTGCTTTTACATCAAAAGCGATTGCTCCACCATCAATTAAATTGTTTCTTAACTGTTCTGAAAGCTGTTTTTTTAAAGTTTCAACTGCTTTGTGAGAGTCGATAATATCTTCATCACTATAATATCCAATAGGCGTTACGACTGCCTTGAGAATCGTAGAACCAAAAGGAGCGAATTGTCCCAATTCTTTTAAATATAAATTAGCTTGCTTAAAAATATCCATTTTTAATTCCTCAACTTGAATATCAGTCATTTTAAAAGATTTGATTTCATGTTCTTAATTTAGGTATACACAGTTGAAGAGTTATTATTTTTCTTCAGTCATTACTACTTTCCACTTTCTATCTTTAACAGTCAAAAAAACTATGTTACTATAAGTTTCACCATTTTCATATTCTAAAGTTTCTTCTAGGAAGTATAGGTCATTATCAATCTCACTTATTTCTGAAAATTGCCTGTTCACATTAGTAAAATCAGGAAAACCGTTATTTTGAATATTTTCAATAAGTGATAATTCAAGTAGTTTAGCTGTTTCTACTATTGTTGCTTCATTAAATTCAAAATCTGCTCTTTGCAAAGTTATCTTTGCTTCAGCTATAAAATCTTTAGATGCAATGACATTTGCAATATCCATTTTAGAATATGCATTCTCTAACGAGATTATTGCTTGTTCGGGTGTGTCGTAGTTGTAATTCATAATTTATCTATGACCAAATTTCACCAGGCTTTGGTTTTGGCTTTGGTGCTGGTTTTGGTAACTCAGGTTTTTTAACAGAAGTATTATCTCTTTTAACAGGTGCTACCTCTGATTTTAAAAGGTCGTTAATTTTTTTATCTGGATTGTTTTTAATTGTTTCTTTTAATTCTTGTGTCAAATTTCGTAAAAACTCTAACGCAGTTTTTGAACCCTCCGCTGTTTTTGAACCTTCAGCAGCTTTACCAAATTCCCCAAGTTTATCAA
The DNA here is from genome assembly GCF_001429295.1 of Flavobacterium sp. Root935. Taxonomy (GTDB): domain Bacteria; phylum Bacteroidota; class Bacteroidia; order Flavobacteriales; family Flavobacteriaceae; genus Flavobacterium. Next base: position 152,947 of record NZ_LMJL01000010.1, read on the forward strand.
GTACTCCCTTATTATAAGAAGGATGATTTCCATGACGTCCATTTCCAGATGCTTTACTAAATTTCTCAACACCAATTTTATTTTCAGCTCCTTCAAACTTAAAGCCTTCACTTATAGCATCCTTTACAACTTCATTGCCTTTTACTCCTCGAGGTATTATATGATGCTCTTCAGTAACCAAATCTATCTCTGTCTTACCTCCAACTTCACTGGTTTTACCTCCAACTTCTGTACTAAGCTTAATAACATCAGAGCTACCTAAAGCAACTTCAAGCCAAGGAAAAGGAAGAAGTTCCAATCCTTCCAATTCTTTACCCATCCCCATTTTATTTTCTTGGAATGCATAAGTTGAATTATAAGGATATTTTTCAGCAAGTGGGTCAACTGACATAAAACGTCCAATTGCATAATCATAGTTTCTATACATAAAGCTGTCCCAGTTCAGTCCCAGCTCGTCCTGACGCTCTTGACCTTGGTACTTATACTTATTAGCGCTAGGCAGATAATCATTATACATTTTGTGTTTTAAACCAAAAGGATAATAATTGTTTTCTTCAATAATTTCAAGAACTTGTGTGGTCGGGTTTTTAGCATAGCTTACACGAACGTTTCCTAAATGATCCTTGTATTGATACACATACGAAAGCGCTCCAACTGTATTTTTTACATACCCTTGTGCCGTTGAAAAAAACTCTAAAACATTGTCTTTGTATTGGTAACCTCCTAAATAATTGGTGGTTGTGGTAACTGTACCTTCGGTAACTATTTTCTCGAGTTTTTGCCCTGCCGCATTGTAAAAGTACTCAATAGTACCAGTTGTTCCAAATGTAATTTTCTTTGGCAGGTTGAGATGGTTGTACGATATGTTTGTAATGTTTTTATTCTTATCGGTAATCAGATTACCAAAATCATCATAAATGTAATCGTCACCAGTTTTATTGCCATCATTAAATCCGCTGGTGTTGTTGGAGTCATCGACTACTTTTGACAGTTGGTTAGAATTTGTCGGATAGGTATATATTAAATTGTCCAGATCCAAATAACCAGTCTGAGGATCGTAATCTCCATTTCTACTAAGTGTTTTAATATTTCCGTTTTTGTCGTATGTCAGGTTTTCATCATAGGCGTTGGTTGTTAAACCATTATTTTCATAAATCGCATTTTTAAGACGATTCAGATTATCATACTTATAACCATACGCTCTTTCATTGAAATCTGAAGCGGTTTTCCAAAACGTTTCTGAGATGTTACCGTTATATAATGCTTTTACATCAGCTATATCTGTTTGAGTTGTATCGTAATTAATTTTAAAAGCAAATAAATCAACCGGATCTGTATCCTGCTGTAAGTTATTAGTTTTATTAATTTCCTTAAGCCATCCTCTTATGTTATATTGAAAATCGACTTTTTGAAGTGGATTTTCAATATTATTCCCTACTTTTTTGCTTGTTAGCTGTCCTAAAGCATCATAACTATTATCGGCTAAAAGCTCTATTGCACCTCCATTGATCTGATGCGTATGGGTTAACAGACGATCCTGAGGGGAATACGTAAACTCTTCTCTTACCACTATTTCCGGATTTCCGGAAGTTCTTTTGTGTTTGGTAATGGTATATAATGTTTTTCCGGCAAAATCTACTTTGCTTTCACTGGAAGTATATCCGCCAAGATAATTCTGAAGATACGTTTTTATTGGTCTTGCTTTATCATCATAAAAAATAGTCTTGGTTTCGCCCGCTGTAGAAGATGCTGTAGTTATTGCTCTAGTCCAGCTGCCCGAAGACATTCCTTTTATATTTTCTAAAACTTCCTGCCCTTCGATCGAAGAAGGAACGGTTTGTGCGCTTGGAAATGCATAATTATCATAATAATTAACGGTGAGTAATTTAAAATTTGTCGGAGCTATAATATTGCTGTAATAGGCTTCTATCCCGTCAATAGTGCCTGAAGTCTGTTTAGTTTCAAACAAAACTGCTGCATTGTTCTGCGCATCCTGCAATGATTTACGAACAGACTGGTTTGGGTTCTGATTGCTCCAGCCGGTATAAACTGGTCTGCTGAAAGCGTCGTATTTTGTTATCATCCATCCGGGAGTATCGTCGTCTTTAAAAGGAGACATTGCCGGTCCCGTTGCTACAGGTCTGTCCAGTTTGTCATAAACTATAAATTCCCATAATTTTCCCGGTAATTTTTTCTCTACCAGACGATTTTTATCATCGTATTTGTATTGGTAACATAATCCGTTTAAAACAGTATAATCAATTGTTCCTTCTACTTTTGGAGGAATTACATAAGTAAGATTTCCATAGAAATCATAAACATAATAGGTATCGTGTTTGTCTCCTCCATCGTAGGTTCTTTTTAAAATAACCTGCCCTTCTTTATTTTTAAATTCAACTGTTGATCCTGAACCTTCTGCCGGACTTAAGGTTGTATTTTCATCATAAGTTATGGTTTTATACAATTGATTTTCCTGATAAGTTCCACCATCTGAAAATGAAATATCATATAATCCTGAACCAGCGCTCCAGGTTGTGTTGGCCTTATATAATTTAACCGCATCATCAGAATTATTGGTCTGATAGTCTAATTTTATTTCATGACCGCTTCCCATTGCCCAGGAATTCCCCGGAGCGGCCTGTTTTAGCACTCTGTTTAATGGCGATGATTCTAATTGTTTTTCAGAATATGGGTTAGATGTAATATCGTAATGATCCGTATTATAGAAAGCGTTAGTATTATCTTTTGCATTTGTCTCGAATGCCATGTTCGCTGAAGAAGACACGTAAGGCAGATATTCCTGAACTTGTCTTCCCAGATTATCATAAGCGATGTGCGTTATGATGTCTTTCCCCGTTGTTGATTGTCTGTTGGCAATTTTCTGCACAGGTCTTCCTAAACCATCAAAATAAGTTATGCTGGTTTGTGCCTGCTCCAATGATGGAGATTCTATAACTGATTCTGTTGGCTGTTTATAATTTTTAGTAATGATGTAATTATAATCTGAAGGTGCTGTAATATTATTACAATCCGGACTGCTGCCTAAGACCTGAGGGCAATTGTCTGTATTATTTCGTACATAATTACCACTTGGTTTTATACATTGCTGTACATAATCGGAGGGATCTCCTAAACCATCCAGTTCGTTATCAGCGTACCATTTTGTATCCGGATTCAGTCCTGAATCATTATCATTACAATCTAAACTATTTGTAACATAACCATTGGGCATTATACTGTAATAGACACTTGCAGCAGCATTTCCGTAATTATCTCCATCAGCATCCTGATAATAAGTTGCCGGCACAATGTTGGTAATATTTGCTGTATTATCATTATAGTCTGCAGCATTTCGTACATAACCATTTGGCTGTGTACATTGTGCTACCGTAGTTGCCGATGTTCCGTAACCATCTCCATCTGCATCTCTATACCAAACCGTATTTGGAGTTAAAGAAACATCACCGTCATTACAATCTGAGTTATTTGCGACATATCCTCCAGGCATATTACTATAATAAACATAGACTGATGGGTTTCCGTATCCATCGCTATCAGCATCCTGAAAGAAAAACTGTGGCGCAACATTGGTGATATTCCCTGTGCTATCATCATAATCACCTGCCTGTCTAATATAGCCATTTGGCTGAGTACAACTGTTTGTTGTTACAGCGGCATTTCCATACCCGTCAGCATCAGCATCTCTGTACCAAATCGTATTTGGATTTAAAGAAACATCACCGTCATTACAATCCGAATTA
>NZ_LMJL01000010.1:156732-156961 GCF_001429295.1 Flavobacterium sp. Root935
TTATAAACATATCCATCGGGAATATAGCTGTAGTAAATGTACACAGACGGATTACCATATCCATCGCCATCTGCATCTCTGTAAAAATATTGGGGAGAGAGATTGGTAATGTTTACGTTATTGTCATCATAATCTCCAGCCTGTCTAATATAGCCATTTGGCTGGGCACAACTATTTGTTGAAGCTCCAGGGTTTCCGTAACCATCTCCATCTGCATCTCTGTACCAAA
>NZ_LMJL01000010.1:156970-306293 GCF_001429295.1 Flavobacterium sp. Root935
CCGTATTTGGATTTAATGAGCTGTCTGCATCATTGCAATCGTAATTATTACTTACAAAACCTCCAGGCATATAACTGTAATACACATAAACAGATGGATTTCCGTAACCATCCCCATCTGCATCCTGATAGAAATAGTTTGGAGCAACATTGGTTATGTTTGCTGTAGAATCATTATAGTCAGCTGCGTTTCGGACATATCCTGCAGGTTGCATACAAGAATGCGTATAGGCACTTGCGTTTCCGTAACCATCTCCGTCTGCGTCCTGATACCAAACTGTATTTGGATTTAAGGAACTGTCTGTATCATTACAATCTGCATTGTTGTTAACAAAACCTCCCGGCATATAACTATAGTAAACGTAGATCGATGGATTTCCGTAACCATCCCCATCAGCATCCTGATAGAAATAGTTTGGAGCAACATTAGTTATGTTTGCTGTAGAATCATTATAATCAGCAGCGTTTCGAACATATCCTGCCGGTTGCGTACAGGATGGTGTTGATACGCTTCCGTTTCCATAACCATCCCCGTCAGCATCCTGATACCAGTGTAAATCCGGATTCACAACTACATCGGAATCATTGCAATCTAAATTATTAGTTACATAACCTCCCGGCTTATAACTATAATAGACATAATCCGAAGGATTTCCGTAACCATCACCGTCATAATCCCTAAAAAAATATTGCGGTGCAATGTTTGTAATATTCGAAGTTCCATCATTATAATCTGCAGCATTTCGGACATATCCATAAGGCTGTCCACAACTTATCGTGGTAACCGCTCCATTTCCATAACCATCTCCATCGGCATCCTGATACCAGACTGTATTTGGATTAACGGATACATCATAATCATTACAATCGTAATTATTGGTAACATAACCTGCCGGTTTTGCACTAAAGTAAACACTACTGCTAGGATTTCCATAACCATCTCCGTCAACGTCCTGATAAAAATACTGCGGTGCTATGTTGGTAATATTGGAATTATTGTCATCAAAATCTTCAAAATCCAAAACATATCCGGATGGTTGTGTACAGCTTTTTTTAGTCACTGCGTACCATCCAAAACCATCCCCATCAGCATCCTGAAACCAGACTGTATTAGGATTAATGCCCGAATTTGAATCGTTACAATCTGATCCATTTGTAACATAGCCGCCTGGCATATAACTATAATAGATATATGCAGATGGGTTTCCATATCCGTCACCATCAGCATCCCGATAGAAATATTGCGGTGCCACATTGGTTATATTGGGTGTAGAATCATCATAATCAGACGCATTTCGGACATATCCTGCCGGCTGCAGACATTGCTTAAGAGTTGCTGATGCGGCTCCATATCCATCTGCATCTGCATCCCGATACCACATAGTATTAGGATTAATTGTCGCATCAGAATCATTACAATCTGAATTGTTTGCTACATAACCAGTAGGCTTTACACTATAAAGTCGCCCATCGGTACCACCAAATGTATCCTGATCCGAATCCCTGTAATACATAACAGGTGGGATATTAGTAATCCTATAATCATTATCATCTATGTCAAGATTATTTGAAACATAACCTGGGGGCTGATTTACACTGGTAATAGGTGGTGCATCAATTTCACTTGCTCCATAACCATCACTATCTGCATCCTGATACCATTTTGACGAACCTCCAGGTCCAACTGCTGGTGCTGCCATAATTGAAGATGGAGCCTGAATTGAGTCGTTTTTAACCTGACTGTAGCAAAAACTTATAATTAAAAATAAGATACCTGAGAATAATTTTCTTTTCATAAATAAGCGAATCTAATTTTTATTAAATCTCAATTCATCTTGTTGTTTTCTTCTAAAAACAGAATTGTTTTTTATATTTATTAAAACTATTCCTAAAATTGAATGCTTCATTTTATTTGCCTGTTATTCTTTTAATTACTTTAACCGATTCGGTTTTAACATCTGTTTTTATGACAATAAGATATACACCTTCCGAATACCTGCTTAAATCTACCGGAACTGTTCTGCTTGAGATTTCAAAACTCTGAAGCGTGCGCCCTAACATATCCACAACACTTGCAGTTCCTTTATTGAAATCATAACCAATTATAACATTGGTATAAGTAGATACTGGGTTAGGTATGGCTTCTATACTGGCTTTGACTTTTTCTAACTTGGTTTTATCTTTTAACTTTACAACCCAAAAATCATTGGAGCCAATATTCGAATTTTTATCTTTTGATGTCCCATTAGATGTTCCTGCCATTAAATAACCGCCGTCTCTTGTTTCTATTAACTTTCTAAGGATATCTTCTCCGCCGCTTCCCACGGTTTTACTCCAGATTTCTTCTCCCTTCTCATTAATTTTCAAAGCGATGTAATCGTTTATACCATCTTTTTCTTTTACAACTAATCCTACTGCTTTTGAAGCCAAACCGCCTCCACCAGCTCTTGTTGCTGAATTTCGGGCATGTCCTCCAATCAAAAAAGTATCATCATTATTTTCCACCAAAGACGTTAAAATGTCAACTTTCCCAAAATCGAATGTTTTACTCCATACCACACTTCCTTCCTCATCCAGTTTAAGAATCCAGTAATCTGTACCATTTCCAACAATCCCTCCTTCAGTTGTCAAAGCGTTAGAACTGTTTGAATTTCCACCAACTATATAACCTCCGTCTTTTGTCTGATGAATAACATAGGGCTGGTCATCACCATCTCCTCCATAAGTTTTCTGCCATTGAATAACTCCTTTGTCATCTATTTTGAGAATCCAATAATCTCCAACCCCTTTTCCAGATTCTGTCTTGTCTCCTGAAATTGGAGAATTAGAATAACCTGCCAGAACATAGCCGTTATCAGAAGTCTGTTCCATACTTCTGAGTATATCAGAATATTGGCCACCATATGTTTTTTGCCATTCAACAGCACCTTCTTTATTTAATTTGACGATCCAGTAATCCATATTTCCTCTGCTCTTTTCCGATTTAGTATAGAGATCAGTAGTCAATGATTTTTCGTCAATTTTCGAAGTTGTAATAGAATGCGGGCTCGAACTTGAAGATCCGCCCAGGATATATCCACCATCTTTGGTCTGAAAAGCACAAAGTAATTCTTCCTGACCATCGCCGCCAATAGTTCTCTGCCATTGTTCATCTCCGGCAGCGTTAAGTTTTATTACCCAAAAATCAGAGAGACCTTTACAATTTTCTTTCTTTTGAGATCCCTTAGATGAGCTTGAAGTTCCGGCAAGAATAAACCCGCCATCGCTGGTATTTTTTATACTTTGAAGAAGATCAAAACCGGAACCCCCAAAACTTTTTTGCCAGTCCATTTCTCCATTTTCTTTCATTTTCCAAATCCAGTAATCTAAATCACCATGATTGTCTTCTGCCTTATTACCTGTTTTATTAGACAAGGAGCTGCCTGCCAGAATAAATCCGTAATCGGCTGTTGGCTGGGCATCAAAAAGATAATCGGAATGTGTACCTCCGTAAGATTTCTCCCAAAGAATATCCTGGGAATGTGTAATGATTGATACTAAAAAAGAAGTTAGTAAGTAAAATTTCCGCATAAGCCGTTTGGAATTTGATAATTATTTTATTGCAATGGCGAAACTAACAGTTTTTTTTATCACTTCTTTACGGCATTCCGTAATAATTTAACTTATGTTTATTTTATCTTTGGCATCGAAAAAATAAAACAGATAATATTCCTGTAAACTCATTGAGTATGTAATTAGATATAACAGCAAATATCCATTTACACATAATAGTTTCAATAAAACATCACAAATATTAGTAAATATTTAAAGATTTGAAAAGACAAACCAAGTAGAAAAAAACAAGAAAAAGTCATTGAAACATATTGAACGATAGTTAAAAAAAATACAAATTTTATAAGAATTACAATTTTGAATTACCTAATAAAACAAAAGAAGCCCCTTTCTTTCAACACAAAAAAAAGAACAATCCTATTTTTAGCACTTTCAACTATGTGGGTGCACTTATTATCTGCACAAGTTGGAGACAAAGACAGTTGGGCAACTATTTCAGATTTTACCCCAAAATCTCCAGAGGCGCAGGCATTTCAAAAATATGGAGATTATAACGTCAATTTAGCGAAAGGTTTAGTGAACATTTCAGTTCCAATTCACACATTAGAAACAAGCGATTATAAACTGCCAATCAGTTTAAGTTACAATCCGACAGGAATAAAAGTAAATCAGGAAGCTACATGGGTAGGACTCGGGTGGAGTCTTCAGGCTGGTGCCCAAATTACACTCGATGTAAGAGATACGCCTGACGAAGCTGTTGACGCCACTATGCCTTCTTTCGAAACAATAGAAAACTATTTAGGTCAGGCAGAGCCATGGGATTATTGCGATGAGTACATGTCCTTTCTTAGGAATAATTCCTGGATCAAAGATGTTTATCATTTTAGTTCTCCTACTGCACAAGGTAAATTTATAATTGGAAATTCTCAGGGAGATGGTATTATAGTATACCCTCCCGACGCTTTTAAAGTAGAAAGCTCCGGAGGTAAGCATGATAGAAAATTTAAAATCACTGATGCACAAGGAAATATTTACTTTTTCAATGATACACGTGAAATTTCATGCTCAGTTGGTGTTCAACATAATACAAGTTACTATACCACTGCATGGTATGTTGATCAGATTAAAACCCCTTCCAATAATACTATTGATTTTGGTTATACCAATGATGGCTGGCACTCTAATACCAACATTAATGATCAGATAAGCATATCGAGAAGTTTCAGCGATTGTCCTCAGGGATCAGATCAAAGTGAAACAATGACCACATCTCCCCGAAACTCTATAAATGCAACAAAAACCTATAAGTTGAGCGCTATTAGCCACAAAGATTTTAGAATTTTGTTTATTCCACAAAGCGGAAGATTGGATTTAGCCTCACCTAATTTGGTAGATAAGATACGTTTTCCAGACATATATGCTGTACCTTCTTATCTAAAATTTATCAAAATTCAAAGTTTTGACAATGGTACATATGTTGATAATAAAAGATATGAATTAAAATATAGTTATTTTGATCCGGGAGGAATACAACTGGACTATATAAGGAAAAGGCTTAAACTTGAAGCCGTAGTTGATATGATCGATGAAAACATCGCTACAAAATTCACTTACTCGGATGCTGTTTTACCAACTAAAAATGCAAAGAGTATGGATGCCTGGGGATATTGCAACGGCGCAGATAACTTAACTTTGATACCTCCGCAGCATATTTGGTTCAATAACGGAAAAATAACCTTAGGATCGGCTAATCGTAACGTAAACACAAATGCTCTGATGGCTGGAATGCTTACGGAGATAAAATATCCGACCAAAGGCAAAACAAAATTTAATTATGAATCCAATAGTTACTTTGGAATTGATGAACTAAGCAGAAACAGAGAAGTAAATATTAATTCGCACATCGTTCAGGGAAGTGGATTACCCGATAGTGACCAAGAAAGTAGTTGTGGACCAACATGTCTTGTTGAAAATGTTATTCCTTATAATTTAAATGGAACTGCCAGTGCCAGATTAATTTTCGATATAGTATATAGTGGAGCTAACTATTTAACCATTAACAAGTATCAATATGCAAGAGTAACTGTTTTTAAAGATGGATCCAGCACTCCATTTTTTGATAGTTCTAAAATAAAAGACAACAGGTCTTTTGATAAATCAGTTGAATTGAGTGGATCTGGACAGATTATACTTGAGGCTTATGGACAGTATATGAGTGTTAATAATTTCCAATGCAAATACATTAATATAGATGACACTCAAAAAAATGTTCTTGGACCAGGACTTAGAATTGAATCTGTAGAAAACTATGATGACAATTCTAAATTAGTTACTAAAAAACAATATTCGTACACTATTCCGGGACAAGGAGATAAGAGTAGCGGCAGGTTGGTTTTCGATGCTGTTCGTAAATATGATCCGGAAACATTTCATTCTTATCAGACAACAAAATGTGAGGGTTTTTACGGAGTATTTTGGATTACTAGTAATACAACTGTATACAATGGTCAATCTCCTTATAATTTGATGAACGAAGTCTATTACACAGATGTAAAAGAAGAAACTATCGATTTTACAAATATGTTGAAGAATGGTTACACTACTTACAATTACGATTTCACGCCTTCATTTAGCAGTCAGGAAGGTTCTGTAAATGTAGAATTTGATTGGCTCCGAGGCAATTTATTAAATAAAAAAATATTCAATTCTAATAATAAAATAATACAGGAAGAAGTTAGTAATTACAATGATGATACCTCTAAAACCGCAACTGTTTCAGGAATCAAAATCTTCACAAGAGAAACTTTTATCACGTGTCCTAACATTAATGCTCCGCCACCAAATTTAGTACCTTACCAAAATATGGGATATAGACATATCATCCCATGGCGATATTTAAAATCTAAAATGGTTACTGAGACATTCTATGACAAATCTAATGCTGTCAGCGGAACACTTGTAACTAATACAGTTTATAATTATAACAACCCTGTTCATATGCAGTTAACCAGTCAGACAACTACATCCTCTAAAGGAGAAACTTTGGAAAACAGATTTTTTTATCCTGGCGATACTGATACAGCAGGAGAACCTCTGATGAACATCTTATTAGAAAATAATAGACTAACTCCTGTAAAAACTCAGAGTTTTGTAGATACAAATAAAACATCTGAAAGTAAAAAAATATTCAAGGACTGGGGGAATGGACTCATACAGCCTGAAATCATTCAAACCTCTAAGGGTTCAGCAACGCTTCAAAACCGTATAAAAGTAGTTGAGATAGATAATACCAATGGGAATTTGTTGCAGCAAAAGATGGAAAATGGAATGGATATAACTTATTTATGGGGGTATATCGGTACATATCCTATAGCTAAGATAGAAAATGCATCTTATGCAGATGTAAAATCTGTTCTGGGAATAAATGATGAAGCCATTAGATTATTAACCGAGGTGCCACAAAATTTAAGAACGCTTTTACCAAACGCTTTTATTACGACTTATACTTATAAGCCTGGTGTGGGAATAATTTCAACAACAGATCCTAAAGGAATAACCAGCAAGTTTGAGTACGATGTTTTGGGTCGTCTAAAACTTACTAAAGATCAAAACAATAAAATAATTTCAGAAAATCAATATAATTACAAACATGAAAATTGATTTAAGAAATTTAAATGTTTTAAAAATATTTATTATAATTTAAAATAGATCATCTAGTGTTATACTATTAAATTTATTTTTTTTCAAATCACCTGCAAAACGGTTCGAGAATTGTCCCGTTAGGACTACAAGGTAAAAGCTTCAGAGAAATCTGGAGCTTTTTTTGTTTATATTATTTTATAATTTATTCACTTAAAAGAATTAAGTATCATCTTTACTCAAAACAAACACCTTGCCTTCTGATAATCAATTACTCTACTGGGAATTGTGTAACATCCTGCTGAAATTAAATACTTTCGAATCTTTTCTCATTTGTACCTTTAATAGTAATTAAAAACTATTCTATAATCAAAAAAAATACGTTATGGCAGAGATTAAAATTGAGAAAAAGAAGCCGATATGGCCATGGATTGCAGTAGTGCTAATCATAGCAGCGCTTGTTTACTACATATTTGTACAAGATCATGAAACTACAACTGAAAACAATGTAGAAGTTGAAAACACTACAAGTGGACAATAAACATTATTAAGAAAAAGCAGGAATTAATTGCTTTGTACATCTATTAAAGCTTTGTACAAGACATTTTTTACATATCTGCTAAAAGTTTGTTGCAGTTATATGTAGCATACATATGAATATATAATATTAAAAAAAGAATTTATGGAAAATAAACATAGAAATTTATACAGACTCGACGAACTCTCTGATTATAAGATTGCTTCCAATTATTCAGACGTAAGAGGATGGAAAATTGTAGACTCTGATAACCGCACCATAGGTACAATTGATAATTTGTGGGTTAATAAAGATATGCAGCGCGTTGTCTACTTAGACGTAAAAATCGATAAAACACTAATAGACGATAGCCGAAATTAAGTACACGATGCTATAGCAAACGACAATGGAAAGGAATTTATCTATCAAGATGGAGACAGTCACATTATTGTACCTATTGGATCTGTAAGCATTAATAAAGACACGAAAACTGTAATGGCCAATACCATAGGATATGATACATTTAGACATACAAGCAGATATAGCAGACAGCATAATTTTGACAGAAATTACGAAAGAAGTGTAATGAAGTCTTATTATCCTGAAAATGACTCCAGTTTCCTATCCGATGATGATACTTTTTACAACCGCAGGGAGTTTGACAGCAAATAGCACTAAGACTATTTTATGAAATATTACAAAGATCAAACGTTAAAAATGTTTGGTCTTTTTTTATGGATAGAGACTGTCTCTAAATTATTTGAATACTTTGGCTAGAACTTTTCAAAAGGAAGACACTAAATTCTAAAAGAATATTCTTTCAAAACATAAAAAGGCAAATATTTTTTAATCATAACAAAAATATTTCTTTGATAAATATCTTTTTTCCAAACAAAAAACAACCAATTACTAATCAAACAAATACACTTTAATTAATTCCATTTATTTACAATTGATGATCTAAAATCTGAAATTATCGAAATAAGAGAATATTTTTTTTGCAAAAGACACTTGTATATTTGAAAATTAGTTATAGTTTTGCACCCGCATTACAAAAGCAGGTCCGTTCGTCTATCGGTTAGGACGCCAGGTTTTCATCCTGGTAAGGGGGGTTCGATTCCCCCACGGACTACTTACCAAAATAAAAGCTTCAGAGAAATCTGGAGCTTTTTTTGTTTCTATTTAAAACAAAAAAAGACCTCTTTTCAGAAGGTCTTTTTCATATTAATATTTTGAGAAAAATTATGCTCTAAACAAAGCATATTTATTGTAGTTATACAAAACCTTATCATACGGAACATAAAGCGAAACAATCTTTTCTGTTGATTCATCAAATTTGATTCCGTTATGTTTTCTGAACAAATAAATCTCTTTTAAACAATTAGAAAGACTTTGGTGAATTTCACTTGTAAAAGTTGGCAGTTTTTTATCTCCAACCAAAAGGTCAATTTGATAATTTGAACTGCTTTTTGATAAGTTATTACCAATAATTCTTATTGTAAAAGTTGTTGACTTTCCGTATTGTTCACCTTGGTATTGTAGTGTCATAATTTCTGTTTATTAAGTGATTAATAATACCGACCATCAATCGGTTTTTGCTTCTTGGAATAGTTATATTAAAGTTATAAAAAATTTGGACAAACATAAAAAATCCTTTCTAAATTAAATGTTATTTTTTTTAATACCCTTTAAATTCTAAAAACAAAAAACCGTAACGAATTACGGTTTCAGCAATTAACTAAATATATTTAATCAACTTTTTTAACGAGTGTAAAATTCATTCATAAGCACGATTAATTTTGGGTAACTATTGTAATTTATTTTCAAGATTTATGGATTTCGACTGAATAAAACAAAAACTAGCGTATTGGTAAAAAACGCTAAAGTTTAATGATAGATTTTAGTTTTTAATTCTTCGACTAAATTATGCATTTCATAGATATAATGCACATAATGTCGACAAACTGTTAATAAGTAAATAATTAATACGATTTATTCTTCCTTTATTAAATAATAGATGTGAATTATTTTTTTGATTACATTTGACTAACTAATTCTAAAAACCTCATATTATGGAAATTAACTTCGTTGCACTTCTTTTAGCAGCAATTGTCACTCTTGTTGTTGGATTTATTTGGTATAATCCGAAAGTATTCGGAACGATCTGGATGAAAGAAAATAATCTTACTCAAGAAGAATTAAGAAAAGGCAGTATGATTAAAATCTTTGGATTAACGTACATTTTTTCTTTAATGATTACGATGACTTTAATGTCGTTGACAATTCATCAGTCTGGCGCGGTGGGTATGGTTGGCGGACCACCGTTAATTGACAGTGCAAAACCATCATTCGCTGCTTTTATGGCAGATTACGGAATGGCGTACAGAACTTTCAAACACGGCGCGCTTCACGGATTTATGTCTGGGTTGTTTTTTGCGTTTCCCCTAATTGGAATTAATGGTTTGTTTGAAAGAAAATCTTGGAAATACATATTTATTCACGCTGGTTATTGGATAGTTACGCTGACTTTAATGGGCGGAATTATCTGCGGTTTCGCATAAATAAAAAAATATATAACCCGTTTGAAACCTAAAGTCAAACGGGTTTTTCTTAATAATAACTTAAAGAAAATGAGTTATTGCAAATATTATCTAATTTTGACGAAATTAGTTCACTCTCTTGAATACAACCTATTCTTTCCAGATTTACAAAAGCGCTTCATTACTGCCTGTAGAATGGAATTTGCTTGCTGCTGATAATATTTTTTTAACGCGAGAATATCTCGAAGTTCTGGAAAACTCTTCTCCAGTTAATATGACTTGTCATTTTATCGGAATTTTTGAAGAAGAAAAACTGATTGGAATTGTTTTAACGCAGTTTTTATTTGCCGAAAAACTAGAATCGTTTGGGGAGCGTGATAAATGCTTAAAAACATCTGTTCGAAATTTTGCTTTAAAGAATTTTGCATCGCATGTTTTATTCATTGGCAATAATATGCTTACTGGTCAGAATGCTTTTGTTTTTGATAAAAATATCAAGCAGTCAAAAGCTATTAAAACACTTCATAAAGCTATCAATCAGCTTAAAAAAGATTTAAAGGAAAGCGGAAAAAAAGTTCATATAACGAGTATAAAAGATTTTACTGCGAAAGAAATAGAACCTTTACAAGCTGAATTCAAAAATAACTATACGTTTTCGACACAGCCGAATATGATTTTTGAAATTCCTAAAAATTGGGAAACAGAACAAGATTATATTGATGCTTTATCTAAAAAATACCGTGACCAATACAAACGCGCCCGAAAAAAATCTGACGGTATCTTGAAACAAAAAATGTTTTTAGATGACATTAAAAAATATGAAGATGTTATTTATGACTTGTATTTTCACGTTGCCAAAAACGCTCCTTTCAATACTTTTTTTCTAGCTCGAAATCATTTTAGCTTTTTTAAAGAAATAATGGGTGAGAACTTTTTGCTATATGGTTATTTTTTAGACGAAAAATTAATTGGTTTCAACACTTTGATTAAAAACGGCGATGTAATGGACACCTACTTTTTAGGCTATGATGAAAGTGTACAGCGCGAAAAAATGCTGTACTTAAATATGCTGTACGACATGATTGCCTATTCTATTAAAAAAGGTTTCAGAGAAATTGTTTTTGCTAGAACGGCACTTGAAATTAAAAGTTCTGTTGGAGCAAAACCTGTAAAAATGTATGGTTTAATTACACATAGCAATGCATTGATTAACCATAACATTTCTAGGTTTTTTAATTATCTGGAACCAAAAACAGAATGGCAGGAAAGAAATCCTTTTAAATAATACACTTTACCGCTAAGGAACAGCCAATTTCATTTGCTTGTGCAAAATATGAATTTCTAAAGATTTCTGTGCCCCGCAATATTCTCCGTCAATCTGAAAATTTACTGGATAATCTGTTTCTATAGTGGCTTTGTCTGTTGAAATAATGACAATATCATCAGAATCAATTGGCATATTTCCCGTAATAATTTTTCCAATTAAAAGTAAATCCAGGCTTTTTAAAATTACCAATTCAAACTTTCCGTCATTCATAGAACCATTAGGATTTATGATTACTCCTGTTCCATATTTCTGCGAGTTGGCAACTACAATCATTCTTGCAACGTGCTGAACTGTTTTGTTGTTTGCCGTAATAGTTGCTACAAATGGTTCTTCTGCCTCTTTAAGAGTTGTAAAAGCTTGTAATGCATATCCCCAAAAACCCCTCACATCACTTTCTTCGTAGTTTTTTACCAAGTTTGCGTTTAAACCAAGATCGCTTAAATGAATACTTTTTTTGCCATTGATGCAAATCATGTCCATTTCGATATAGTTGTTTAAAAAGGCTATTTTAAGGTTCTCTTCGATTCCAGCCGGAAGATCTAGATCTACCGAAAGTCCGTTTGCAGAGCCAGCTGGCAGAATACCGATTATGACGTCGTGATCTTCCATTGCTTCTGCAACCATTTTTATAGTTCCATCGCCTCCTGCTACAACAATTCGTTCAGGATTATGCTGATTATATATAGTTTGTATTGCTTTCAAATCGTTTTTCCCTGTGGTTTCATAAACCTCCAGATTAAAATGATGTGTCGACGCAAATTCTTCAACAGATTCGATTAAATCCGATTTGTCTAAATCTCCAGATATCGGATTTACAATAAATAGTATATTCTTTTTCAAAATTTTATTTTTAAAACCAATTAATTTAAGTAATTTACAGTTACCTAAATATACGTAATTAATGAAACCAATTCTACAATTATATCGAGGTTATGCAAATGAGCAAGAATTAATTGTGATGGGGCATGTTTTAAGAAGGGAACACAATTACGATTTTGAAAAAAAGAAGTTAAAAAATGCCACCTCGATTCTCAAATTATTCCGAATAAAAACCATTAAAAATTTTGATGTTTATCTTCATTATAATGAGGAAATAATTCACACCAAAACTTTAGATGATGGTTATTTTAAATTTTGTATTCCGCTTGAAAAGGAAACGCATTTTGGCTGGATGCCTTATGAAGTAAGCCTGAAATACAATGACATAAAAACGAGCTGCAAAGGCAGTTTTATAAGACCTCATAAAGGCAAACTCGGAATTATATCAGATATCGATGATACTTTTTTGATCTCGCACACCAATAATTTCTTTAGAAAAATCTATATTTTACTTTTTAGAAATGTAAACGACAGAAAGGTTTTTAAAGATGTTGTTTCGCATTATCAGGCGTTGAGCCAGTCAGGAAGAGAGAATCCAGAAGAGGCAAATGCTTTTTTCTATGTTTCGAGCAGTGAATGGAATTTATATCGATTTATTGCAAAATTTACCCGAATTAATAAACTGCCAAAGGCGGTTGTGCTGCTTAAAGATATCAAAAGAGGAATTACGGATTTTTTTATGAGCGGAAGAGGGAATCACGATCATAAATTTGAAAAAATAAAACACGTTGTAGAATTCTACCCTACTCTCAAATATATTTTAATGGGCGATGATTCCCAGCATGATCCTGTATTGTATGAACGAATCTGCAAAATATTTCCCGTTACCGTGATCGCTGTTTACATTAGGCAGACTGGTAAATATCAGAAAAAAGAAGTTCAAAAAATTCTTAAAAACCTTGAAAGCCTAAATGTCTCAGTTTGCTATTTTAAAGACAGCAGTAAAGCGATTGAGCATTCGAGGTCTATTGGGATCATTAAGTAGTTTGTTTTAGGTTTTAGGTTTTAGGTTTTTGACCAACTTGAAACCTGAAACCTGAAACTTTTTCTAGCCCAGATTGCAGTGGAAAGCCCGGAATAAAAAAAGCAAAAGTTTCTTGTTCTAAAAAAGCGACCAACGGAAGCTCTTTTTAGAACATTAGAAACTTTGCTTTTTTTATGAGGACTTGAAACAGAAAGCTGGATCAGCTGCCGAAAAATTATATTATGCAGTAAAATTATCAATTTCTTCTTGAACGACTTCCCAATCTAAAAGTAACTGATCTAAATCTTTTTTCTTTTTGTTGTAAGCTGTAAAAAATGAGGCGTCTTCTATATGTTTATCATAATTAGAAGCCAGCAGTTTATCGTCGTGCTGAATGTCTTTTTCTAATTGCTGAATCTGACTTTCAATTTTACTTAATCTGTTTTGAAGTGCTTTTCCTTTTTTCTGGTCTTCGTATGATGTTTTGTTATTTTCTTTTGGAGCTGTTGTTTTTACAACATCTTTTTTCTCTACTTCGCGCATGTTTTCTAGATTACGCTGTTCTAAGAAAAAGTTGATGTCTCCCAAATATTCTCTGATTTTTTGATCTTTGAATTCGTAAACAATGTTCGACATTCCTTGAAGAAAATCCCTGTCGTGAGAAACCAATAACAGTGTTCCTCCAAATTTTTGAAGTGCGGCTTTTAAAACATTTTTAGATTTGATATCTAAGTGGTTTGTCGGCTCATCCATCAGCAATACGTTGATTGGCTGTAACAGTAATTTACAAAGTGCCAAACGGTTACGTTCTCCTCCAGAAAGTACTTTTACTTTTTTCTCGACATCGTCTCCACGGAATAAAAACGAACCTAACATATCGCGAACTTTCATACGATTTGTATCAGTCGCAGCATCTTCCATAGTTTGCAGCAAAGTGATTTCGCCATCTAAGTATTCGGCCTGATTTTGTGCGAAGTAACCCAATTGAACATTATGCCCTAATTTGATGTTTCCTTCGTACTCAAACTCGTTTACAAGTGCTTTGATGAAAGTAGATTTACCTTGTCCGTTTTGACCAACAAATGCAATTTTACTGCCTCGTTCTACCAATAAACTAATATCTTTTAGAATCGTTTTGTCTCCGTAGCTTTTGGTAACATTTTCTGCTTCGATTACAACTTTTCCCGGCTCTTTTGAAACTGGGAAAGAGATATTCATTACAGAGTTATCATCTTCGTCAACTTCGATTCTTTCTACTTTATCTAATTTTTTAATCAACGACTGCGCCATCGAAGCTTTTGAAGCTTTGGCACGGAATTTCTCGATTAATTTTTCTGTTTCTTCAATTTTTTTCGCCTGATTTTTTTGAGTTGCTAATTGCTTTTCGCGAATTTCATGGCGTAATTCTAAATATTGAGAATAGGGTTTATTAAAGTCGTATGCTTTTCCTAAAGAAATTTCGATTGTTCGGTTGGTAACATTATCCAAAAACATTTTATCGTGCGATACAATAACCACAACGCCAGGATAATTACGAAGGAAACTCTCTAACCAAATAATACTTTCGATATCTAAGTGGTTGGTTGGCTCATCCAGAAGCAATACGTCATTTGACTGCAAAAGTAGTTTTGCCAATTCGATACGCATTCTCCAACCTCCAGAAAATGTTTCGGTTTGATTATTAAATACTTCTCTTTTAAAACCTAAACCTAAAAGGATTTTCTCTGTATCTCCAACATAATTATAACCGCCTAAAAGCTCAAAGCGATGTGTATAATCAGATAAGTCTTCGATAATCTGGCTGTATTCTTCACTCTCATAATCGGTTCTTGTAACCAATTGATGATTGATTTCTTCTAATTTCTTTTCTACAATTTTGATCTCTGTAAAAGCCTCATATGCTTCTTCCAGCACAGTTCTTCCCTGCTCAAAATCAATATCCTGACGTAGAAAACCCATTCTGATATCTTTCTCTTGCGAAATAACTCCTGAGTCTGGTTTAAAATCTCCTGCCAGCATTTTTAGCATTGTAGATTTACCTGCTCCGTTTTTACCCACAAGACCAACTCGGTCTCCTGCACCTAAACGAAAAGTAACTTCTTCAAATAAATATGTTCCTCCAAAAGAAACCGAAAGATTGTGTATGTTAAGCATAATTTGAGCAAAAGATAAAGGCTGAAAAACCTTTATTTTATTAATAAAAAAAACAAAATGTAAATAAACTTAGGTTTTACAATTTTGAAAGTGCAAAAGTATAACTTTTAATTGAAGTTTTTACATTGAAAAACAATAGCTTTACAGTATTCGAAAACAAAAAACGGATTAAAAATTACGTTTAATTTTCAATCCGTTTTAAATTTTAATTTTTTAGGTTAAAAAACCTTTATTTATGCTTCTTTAGGTTCTGGCATTAAGATCGAAGCTAAAACCGAAATTAAAAGAACGCCTCCTATTACCAATAAAGAATAAATTGAATCTATATGATAGAATGGAGAAATGATCATTTTTATTCCGATAAATGATAAGATAATTGCCAAACCATATTGTAATTTGCTGAACAAGTGAATAAAGTTATCCAAAAGGAAGAACAACGCTCTAAGTCCTAAAATTGCAAAAATATTAGAAGTATAAAGAATAAATGGATCGCTTGATATTGCAAAAATTGCAGGAATAGAATCTACCGCGAATAGTAAATCTGTAAACTCAATTACAGCTACAACTACTAAAAGCGGTGTTGCTATTTTTTTTCCGTTTTCTATCGTAAAAAATTTGTCTCCATCATATTTATCGCTGACATTGAAAAACTTTCTAATCAATCTTGCTCCTCTTGTGTTGTTGTAATCTTCCTCATCATCATCGTCTCCAGAAGACCATGATTTAATACCTGCGTAAACAAGGAACAATCCGAAAGCGGTCATGATTAAGTTAATATCATATTTAAATCCTTCTAATCCTGCAAGGCCTAAAAGTTTGTTTAAATAGGTAAGTTCGATTAAGAAAGCTCCAGAGAATATAAAAATAGCTCTTAAAACTAATGCTCCAATAATTCCCCAAAACAGAACTTTATGTTTGTTTTGATTAGCAACATCAAAAAACTTAAACACTAAAATAAATACAAAAAGGTTATCAACAGATAATGCTTTTTCAATCCAATAGGCCGATTGGAATTCGTAGAATTTTGCAGGTCCAGCAAAATAATACACTAAACCGCTAAAAAGCATTGCTAAACTAATCCAAACTAATGACCAAGTAATAGCTTCTTTATTTGTTACGACATGGCTTTTTTTGTTGAAGATTCCTAAATCCAGCAACAGCATGATGACTACTGCAACCGCAAAAACGATAATTAAACCGGGATGTTCCGAAAAAATTGGGTGTTGATTCATTTGAAATATTAATTAAGTTAAATTTTAAAATTATGTATTAGCCATTGTAACCATGATTACTCTTCCTCCTTCTTCATTAGAAAGCAGTATTTTTTTTCCGTGTGTAAGTTCCACCATTGTACCAATTGGAATTTCTTTGTCTTCGGTTAAATCTTTTAGTGAAGTCAATTTTTGATTAACCAGCACCCACTTACCATTGAAAAAAGTAAAATAGCCCACTGGTACCTTTTGCTGCTGGGTTAATTTCTCATTTCTCGCAATATTACGATTAACATGCCACTGAAACAAATACTGGTCATTATAGACCATTAGCCTATGATTCTCGGGCTTCCAAGTAGTTTCTTGAAACTGATAATACAAGTCTAAAATAGGAAGTGTCCCTTGATGTGCCGTACCGCAGAAAGGACATTTTGGAGTATTTGTATTGTCAAAAACATACCATTTCTGCTCACATGCTATGTTGTGGCATTTCTGCATCAAATCGGTTGTTTTGAGGAGTGCTATTTCCCATTCTTCCGCATTTGGGCGCTGCATCGGATTGTGTAATCCATCTACAAACACTTTATCGAATAATGTTTTTAAATAGGGTCCAGCTATGGTGTATGGTAATTTAGTTATATCTGCCCACGGCAGATCCCATTTAGAAACCTGATTCAGTTTTGGTCTATTTGTGTCATCTGTTGGGTGTTCAATAAACATTGCTTTTTCACCCATAGATAATAAATCGTCTTTTTCGGTATCTAAATCATGGACTTTCCCTCCTTTTAAAGGATGTCTGTGCAATAGAAACATATAGATAAGTACTGGAAGCGCATGCAGATCTGTCAACCTATTGGGCAGTTTTCTGTTTGGATCATTTTTATCTAAGTGTTTGGTCGAAAGCACTTCTGGAGCAATAAATTCTGCAGTACCAATTACTTCTGCTTGAAATAACCCTGGTACAACCAACCCGTCCAAATCTATCATGCAGGCAGATCGTTCAATAGGATCTATCAATACATTATTGTACGATAAATCAGAGTGCGCCAATCCCATAGCGTGCATTTTTTTTACTCCTCTGGAAAGATTGACACAAACCTGAAAATAGCTTAACCAATCTCCCAACTCAGAATTTGCAATACGGAGTGGAAAATGCGGATTTCTAAATTTCGGCCCTGCAAACCATTTTCCATTTTTTTCTTTTCCAAGAATTAGTTCGCTAGTTTGATACCCTTTCTTAAAGAAAAATTTAGATTTATAAATGGGCACGATTATTCCAGTCGAATTATTATATTCTATAACATCTGTCGGCCATCTAAAAACTTCATTTAAATAGTAATCTCCTGCCTCTCCGTTCTGGATTTGAGCATAATATTTATTAGTTATTTTTTGAAGTCTTTCTTTTTGGTTAAAGTCTAATTTGTCTCTAAAAATAGCAACAACATATTTTCTATCTGGACTAAAATAAACATCTTTCACACCACCGCGCATGGGTTCGCCATTATCAACAAATTGATAAGTTTTTGCGGGGTCGTTTATCGATTTTACTGTAACTACACTCATATTTAATAAATTATAGCAAGAGTTCTATCATCATGATTTCCGGGACTCCAAAAATCCATCCAATTAGAAAGCTGGGCTGCAACATCTCCGTTTTCATCATCAAAATCAACTTTAGAATTGTCTTGATTATTCCCTTTTAAGTCAGATAAAAACTCGTTCCATTTTTCAATTTTTTCCAAATTGGCCTCAACTACAAATTTTGGATCGTAAATTCCATCAGTCATTAGCATTAAATAAGAGAAATCATCAACTAATTTAAAGCCGAATCGGGAAGAAAGTTTCTCACTTTGAAAAATCTCCGGCATAGTAATAAATCTTGTACCGCCCCCAAATTCGCCAACGTCTATAAAATTCATTAATGTCACTTCAGTCAAATCTTTATTTAATAAACCTATCGGACAATCTCCAACTCCAAAAGTTAAGATGGCATATCCGAAATCATATTTTTTAACTAAAGCGAAAATTAAAGTCGCATGAAATTTTTTCAGTTCTTCATCAATATTACCAGCAAATTCTTCGATTTTCTGATTGACGAAATGAGTTGCTTTTAATAAAG
Source organism: Flavobacterium sp. Root935 (assembly GCF_001429295.1). Classification (GTDB taxonomy): domain Bacteria; phylum Bacteroidota; class Bacteroidia; order Flavobacteriales; family Flavobacteriaceae; genus Flavobacterium. The sequence continues at coordinate 175,872 of NZ_LMJL01000010.1, forward strand.
TGTTATAGACAAAATGACTTATTTTTTTTGATGTTTCTAAATCTGTTTTTTTATAGTGCTCTAGCAAAATTTCGTCAAAATCCTTTAGATTTTCCTTATCAAGATTTTGTTCAAAATAGTCAACTACAGTATCGCAAGCCAATTTTGAACCTTTTCTGGATAACGCTGCAGAACCTGCTCCATCAGAAACTGCTAAGACACTCCAGCCATTTGAATCTAAATTTTTGAATGCAAAATCGTCTTCTCTAAAAGAGCCGACATTTGCATGACTTCTTCCTCTTTTTGAGGCCACAACAATTTTTTTATCTAAAAAAGTGCTCGAAATTGCAACATGATCATCTTTGGCAAAAGGAGCATTTTTATCGCTTTCTATATTTTTCCAAAGGGATTTTGGATCTGGATTTACAATAACCGTCAATATCTTTTCATGTGATGGCGTTTCCTCAGATTCGCCTTCAATTTTAAAAAGGAGTTTTATTTTTAAATCACCACTTATTTTTGGGCTTCCAAAAAGCAATTTACTCTCATGGTCAAAAGTAAGTCCCGTTTCTTCTAAATTTTGAATTTCGAAAGAAGTAAAATCAATCCAGCCCAGCTGCGCAAAATCAATTTTAGCCTCGTATATTTTATTTACAGTACCGTTTGGCAGAAAAACAGATTGATGTGTAATATCATCAATTCGATTTTTTAAATTCCAATTTTGCATAATCATCCGCTGTTTTTCTTTAATTATTTTTACTGCTGTGATATTGTTTTCATTATTAATGAAATCTTCAAAAAGAGTTTGTTTACTTTCGGGAATATCGATTTTATTTTGGAATAATAAAGACTGCAGGTATCTTTTGGTCTCCTCCATACGTATTATCCTTGTGTTCTGTTTACATCAAAACCGCCTTCTCCATATCCATAAGATCCTTGATTATTACACCATGGACATGTACTGATTTGCTCGTCGCCAATACAATGAATTTTTTGACATACACAAACTGCAAAAGCAATTTGATTGCCGCAGCAAGGACAGGTTGGCGCTCCAAATAGTTCTTCGGTATTTACTTTATTGTTGAAATTAGAGTTATCTGCCAATTCAAAATAATTATTATCAACCTGATAAGCCCCTACTAGTTTGTAATTTTTTGAAGCCAGCTCAATTCCTGCATATATTGAAGGCGCAATGTTCTTGCGGTATTTCATCAAATAAGGTCTCTTTGTATTTTGGCATTTCCCACTAAGAACAACGTAATTATCATCAACATACTGTTTGTTTGGTTCTTCTTTCGTTAAATCAATTTTAGAAAGTGTTTCTCCATCTAATTTTGCCAATTCAAATCCAGATGAGTTATTTTCAACACTAATACTGCTTGTTTTAATAGAATCTGTAACCCATTTAAAAAACTCTTTATACGATTGAACGTTTGTATTTTTAAAGTGAAGTACATTTTCTGTAAGCTGTCCCAATAGTTTTGTATCTGTTTCGTTTCCAAATGAAACCGCAATTAAATTTGCAGTTCGCTGCCAATTATTTTTCCATTCGTTTATTGCTGCCTGCGTATCATCTGTCGGAACTCCATCTGTAAATAAGAATACTATTGGTTTCCAATCTCCTTTTACTTCATAAGTGGTTTTAACGATATTACTTCTTAATTCATACATTAAATGTCCAAGCCCCTTACTTAGTGATGTACCGCTTCCTATTGGGAATTTAGGAGGATAAAAACTCACTATTTCTTGTAAAGGCACCAATGTTTTAGGCTGTCCGGCAAAGACGATAATGGAGACATAAACGGTTTCCAGCGCATGCGGATCTGTTTTTAATGCCTGAATTATAGTGGCCAATCCTTCTTCAACCTGTTGAATTGGTTCTCCAACCATTGATTCAGAAATATCGATTAAAAAATATATTGGTAATCTTCTCATTTTAAAGGAATTTTAATAGCATTAAAAAAATAATTAATAGTACGATCTGTGTCATATCAACTGCAAGACCTACACCTACTTGAAAAGGTTTTATTGTGGTTTTTAAGAAATTGAATATGGGAGAAAATATACTATTGAAAAAATCAAAAACCGTTTTGTATTGAGGATTCAATTTATCTTTATAAGGCAATAATTTTGAATATAAAAACAGACCGACAATTAAAACGTTGATAAATATTTTAAATAAAATCATCTTGAAAGTGTGGCTAATAATTCCGTTGAAATAGCTTTAAAAGCTGCAACTTCTTCTTTATTTATTTTGTCCATTCCATAGACAGAAAAACTATTATTTGGCTCCATATAATTGATAGAGAAAGCCGCTCCATAACATTTATTCCATTCTGAAAATGGTATTGCATGCATTACTTTTACATAAATACAATTTCTTCGCACAATGATATCTTTTATTACCAAATCGCTTTGGTGGATATTATAAGTTAACGATTGCACAGCGCTTTTAATTGAATGATTAGCAGCAATAGTTGAATTATAGCAAACAACTAAATTATCAATATTCATATTGTCTAATTTTTCCTCTTCGCTAAATTCATAATTATCTAAATAATGATTGCTTGTATCCACATGACGATGCGAACTGCCACTATCTGAAGCTTCACTTATTGAAGAAATTATTTTGTACAATAAGGATACAACAGATATTATTGTTAAAATTACTTCCATAATTAAACCACAACTGTTATTTCGCTTGGCGGTGGCGGCAGCGTTACACTTTCTCCCGTTCCCTGACTTTTATTTCCTTGTTCGATGGTTTCAGAAACCCATTTAAAAAATTGCTTCAAAGTAGAACTATCAGCAGAATCTAAATGCACAACATTGTCTGTAAGCTCTTTTAAAATACTGTCGTTTGCCATATGTCCGGCCGCACAACCTACAACTGCACCAAAATTTAAGGCTTTTATTTCTTGAATTTTTTCTCTGTAGAATTGAATATCTGATGGTTTTCCATCAGTAAAAACGAATAATAATGGTTTCCAATCACCTTTTAGAGTTGCAGATCCTTTTATAACTTCTGTTTTTACTTTCTGAATTACAAAATCTAAACCTGCGCCCGTATTGGTCGGACCACTTTGCGGACAAGTTATTTCAGGAAGCTGAAAATGAACCAATTCTGTCAAAGGAACAATTTCTTTTACTTCTCGATCGTAAGTTATAATACTAATCCAAAGCGAATCAAGAGCCTGGGCATCTGAACGCAATGTGTTAATCATACCGCTTAAAGCATTATTCAAGGCTTGAATCGGTTCTCCATACATTGAACCTGAAGTATCTAGCAAAAAATATACTGGTAGTCTTCTCATAATGATTTATAAAAACTAGTAAACAATAAATTACCGAACTATTTTATTAAGACGGTATTATAAACTCCGCCTTCCCTAAACTTAAACTACAATGTTTAGTTCAGATGGCGGCGGAGGTAATTCTTTTACATTTGTAAATTCTCTGCCTAAATCTTCAATTTTTGTAGATGTTACACCAATTGAAGCTGTTACCCATTGAAAAAACTTTCCAATACTAGCGCTATCTGCGTTTTCTAAACTTACTACAGTATCTGTTATTTGTTTCAATACACTGGTATCTGCTCCGCCCCCTGCAGCGCATGCAACAGTAAAAGCTGTTTTTACTTTTTTAAATTCGGCTAGACCACTTTCCCAGTTATCGGTCGGAATTCCATCGGTCATAATAAAAACTAATGGTTTCCAGTCACCTTTTTGCTCTGTTGTTGTTTTTGCAACTTCAGTTTCTATTTTCTGTGCAGTTAATTTTAAAGCTTCGCCTAAAGCAGTTACTCCAGTTGCTTTTAAATCAACCATTTGAAAAGAGGCTAAATCCGTCAACGGAATAATTTGCTGTGCAGTACTGTCAAAAGTAATCACACTCAAAAAAGCAGTTTCAATAGCTTGTGGATTTTGACGAAGTGAACTAATCATTATCTGCACGCCGTTTTTAACAGCTTCGATGGGCTCACCAGTCATTGAACCAGATGTATCTAATAGTAAGTAAACAGGCAGTCTTCTCATGGTATAATTTATTTAAACAGGGATATTATAAGTTGGTGTTTCAGAGGCATTACTGCCCTGATTAGAGCTTTCAACTCCACCAATATTATAAGTACTTGTATTAGCTTCAGGATCATTTTGTATCAATTCACTCATTACTAATTGAGTAAGGTCTTTACCTCCTACTATATGATGATAAAGTGAGCCAATTGTATAAATTGGTCCCCATGGAAATCCCCACCATCCGATAAAGAAATTTAATAAAACATATCCATAAGAATACTTGAAAGTATTTTCGTCAGGTCTGATAAAATAGATATCAGAGCTTCTTTTTAAAGTCATTATAACAAATGAAATGGTGTACGGAAAGATCACAAACTTCCCGCCTTGATCGACTAGGTCTCTTACCTGAGAAACTCTTAGTCCTTCGATATTTTTGATTTGCATTATAGGTAAGACTGAACGATTTTGTGAATAGTTTGTCCTAAAAACGTATCATCTGTTGGATCACCAATTGCGCTGAATTTCCATTCTCCGTTACGTTTGTACAATTTACCCATAATAATAGAACGCTTATTTACGTATTGACGGTCTGCGGCTACATTATACGAAGCAAATTCAGAAACTACTCTTGTTGGAGTACCTTCATACATTCTGATTTTTGCATATGGAATTTGAGAGAAATCTTCTTTTCCTGCATTATTCAAAAAGAAAAATATTTGATTCACTTTGGCATCAACTTTAGAAAGGTCAACTGTGATAATTTCATTATCTAATCCGTCATCCCCTCCAGTATCTCCTGCAAGGTCATCGCCAGTATGCTTTAAAGCTCCGTCAACACTAACTAATTTACCTTTTGGTAAACCAAATTGTTGTAAAACTTCCACTCTATACAAAGGAGAATATAGGTGATCACAAAGTTTATTTTGATCATCGATCAATACGCAGCTTAAATCTAAATCGATATCTACTACATTTTTTGATAATCCTAAAAAGCCTTTCGTTTCGATTGCTCCCCAATTTACTCCAACACAGAAGTTTGTTAAAGTTTCTCCACTCGTTTTTCTTAAATCAATTTTTTGACCTTTGGTTAAGTTAATTGCCATTTTGAGTTAATGTTTTTTAAATTAATTATATTTATTTAAGTAATCTTGTAAACCGCCTTTCATTCCGATACCAACAGCTTCAAATTTCCATTCGTCATTTCTTTTGTAAATTCTTCCAAATTCAACCGCCGTTTCTATAGAAAAATCTTCATCAAGTTCATACTTAACCAACTCAACGTTAGACTGATCCAAAATTCTGATAAATGAATTTCTGATTTGACCGAAGTTTTGTCTTTTTGTATCTGCATGATGAATTGTAACTACAAAACAGATTTCATAAACGTCTGGAGAAATTTTAGACAAGTCGATGTAAATTTTTTCATCATCGCCGTCGCCATCTCCTGTTAAATTGTCACCTGCGTGAGTAACTGCCTGATCTGGAGATTTTAAATTATTGTAATAAATAAAATGATTGTCATTTGGAATTTTTCCATTTGCACCAACTAAAAAAACTGAAGCATCCAAATCAAAACTTGATCCTGTGCTGCTTGAATTACTATCCCATCCTAATCCTACAGTAAATTTTGGAGCATCGATACTTTGTCTTTGTCCTTTCTCTAAGTTAATTGCCATTTTATTCTTTAATTAATATTAATATTCAACATTGTTTTTAAAATATTGGTCTGTTCATCAACATTCTGTAATTCATCCAGAAAATCTACAGACGAAATTTTTTCAAGATATTCACTTAACACCTCCAGCACACTTTCTGGCAGAGTTGTTTTTATTGTACTAAGCTCATTTTTCAACTCAGCATTTTTATTTTTAAGGCTTTTTATAATTGTTTTTTTAGAAGAATCATTTTTTGAAATATCGATTCCTTTAACTGCTTCTTCATTTAGAAAATAAAATGCTTTTTCGTTTGCTACAAAAACAAACTTATCATTAGAATCCCTAAACTCATAAACCTCAATAATTTCATTATTACAAACCAAACCGCAGGAAAATTTAATTTTAAAACCCAGGATATTTAATCGTCCTAAAAGTTTCCTTTCGAATTTAGCATATTCATTTTCGTAAACGCTTTTATTAAACTGCGAAAGCTTTTCGTACTGATCAATTGTTATTTCTCTGTAATACTCAGCCTGAACACTTTGTGAGAATGCTAACAAATCATTCCAATTAAAAAAAACATCATTTTCTGTTACGAATAACTGATAGAGTTCTTCTATCTTTTTTGACATATTCTGAGCGTGCAGCTGCATTTGTTTTGCCAGCTTTGTCTCTCCCATCTCTAATTTTAATTTCGACAGAATATCATCATTAATATAAATCTCATCCGAAATTAAAACGTACTGCTGTTCTTTTGATTTTTTAATTTTTTGAAATAAATCAATAAGACTATTTGTATACTGAATATGAAATAATTCCAGCTTATTAATATCCAGTATTCTATTGTTTTGAAAGAGTGTGTGAATGATTTTTGTCCTTACCAATACTCCAACAAGATCCTTGTGATTAAAGAAATTGGATAACAATTCTAAAATCACAAGCTTTCTGTTGCTTTCTTTTATTATTTGAAGATATCTTTCCTCTTCCTCCTGCATTAGTTTTACAAATATTTTACGCTTATTTTTAGCTTATAACGCCTTTTTTCAATTCTTGTTCAAGACTTTGTAAACCAGCATCAAGCTGTCTTCTAGTTTCCGTACCCTGCTCGTGAATTTGTTTTACTTCTGTCAAAGTATCAATCAAAGATTTCGTTGTCATTTTAAGAGTTTCAAGAGAAACGATAGTATTTTCGTTTTCTTTGGCAACTTCAATACTGTTTTGTTTCAGCATTTCTGCATTTTTCTGTAAAATAGTATTTGTCGTTTCTGACACTCTTCTTTGTACTTCAATATTTTGCTTTTGTCTTTGTAAAGCAACCGCCAATGTCAGCTGATTTTTCCAAACCGGCATTGTTGTCGTTAGTATAGACTGCGCTTTTTCGGCAATAGAGGTATTGTTATTTTGTACAACTCTAATTTGCGCCAAAGATTGAAGCATAATAAAACGTACAATTTTCATATCGGCAAGACGCTTGTCTAGACGATTAATGAAAGTTCTTTTATCAGAAATTTGATAATCCTGATATTGTGCACTATTACCTTCCATTACAGCAAGTTCTTCGTTCAATTCTTTAAAACGAATTTGACCTGCAATAATGTGTTTTTCCATTTCTTTAATAAGGTTCACATTCCCATCAAACATTGTTTGAAGAGCGCTGTTGTCTTTTACAGAATTAATCATTCCTGCCTTAACTTTATTACTGATTTTGTCAATGTTTACAGTAATTCTATCGTATTCTTGGAATAATTTTTTTACATCTATAATAAACTTATTAAGCAATGGAATTTTTGATAAGAATCTTTTAAAGGGACCTTGATCTAATTGATCAACATCTACATAATTTAATTCTGTCAATAAATCATTAATCAAAGAGCCTACTTCTCCTGAATTGTAAGTTCTTACATTCGTTAAGAAATTATCACTTTGTTTAGCTATAGAATTTTGAATTTCTGCACCATAATTCAAGATTGAATTGGCATCATTTTCATTTAACTGATTTGAAATGCTTTTATAGCTGTTTACTTCTGCTTCTGTAATTGAAGCCAAGTTCACATTTCCATCTTTATCAATTAAAGCAGAATTCTCCTGAGTAACTAATTGGTTTTCCATAATTTTATAGGTGATTCTCTTGAATCGTAACAATAGTTTGTTCTAGTTTTTTATCGTTTGTTGGTACTCCAACTGCGTTAAATTTCCATTCGTCGTTTCTTTTATAAAAAACGCCTAAAACCATCGATACATTTCCTGCAAAAGAAGCATCGTTTGCAATATCATAACGAGCAAATTCTTGACTTACCCTTGTTGGAGTTCCTTCGTAAATTCTAATAGATGCGAAAGGAATGTCTTTAAAATCCTGGCCTCTAAAACTATTTATAAAAAACGCAACATAACTTGCAGCAGGTGTTAACTGAGAAAAATCTAACGTAATAACTTCATTATCTAATCCGTCATCACCATTTAAATCTCCTGTTAAATCGTCCCCGCTATGTTTAATAGCACGGTCATTAGAAATTAATTTTCTAAAGTTTACCGAATCGATATGATTTTTTTTGTCATCATAAACGGCGCAACTTGCATCTAAATCTACTGCTTCTTTTTTACTGCCAAAAAATCCTTTTTTTTCGATTGCTCCCCAATTCACACCAACACAAATGTTTACTAGTTTTGAACCGTTACTTTTTTCAAGATTAATACGTTGTCCTTTTTCTAAATTAATTGCCATATCTTAGTTATATTTATTTAAGTAATCCTCTAATCCGCCTTTCATTCCCACACCCATTGCTTCAAATTTCCATTGGCCTTCTTTATTGTAAATTCTTCCAAATTCAACTGCAGTTTCAATTGAGAAATCCTCTTCTAATTCATACTTAACCATTTCAGTATTATTAGAATCATCTACAATACGAATGAATGAATTACGCACTTGTCCAAAATTCTGTTTTCTGTCTTGAGCATCATGAATAGTAACAACGATACAGATTTCTTTTACAGCACTGTCAATTTTAGTTAGATCGATTTTGATTTGTTCATCATCTCCATCCCCATCTCCTGTTAAATTATCTCCTGTATGAATAACCGATTCGTCTGGAGCTTTTAGATTATTATAAAAGATAAAATGAGCATCAGATAATATTTTTCCATTTGCACCTACAATAAAAGCTGAGGCATCAAGATCGAAACTAGTGCCTGTGCTGCTAATGTTTGTATCCCATCCTAAACCAATGGTAAATTTTGGTGCATTAATATTTTCTCTTTGTCCTTTCTGCAAATTAATGGCCATAATCTAATCTATTTTTATTACGTTAATATTGTTTTTGTATTCTAAAATTTGATGATAATTATTACTGATAGCCAGATGAAATAACTCATTGCTTTTTTTTCTGGAAATGTTCGATATTAAGTACGCAAACTGCTTATTTTCGAGACTTAATATGTACTTTACAATTCTTGTGTTGTATTGGAAATCTTCGCTGTTTACAATAGATACGATATCTTCTACGTTTTTTACAGCAAAATAATTGTAATGATTTTCTATTTTTGGATGAACCTCTTTATTGACTAATTCTGCATAATAAACAAACAGAAAATCACCCTTTACTTCATATTGATTTAATATTTTATTGACAGTGTGCTCATGACTTCCCGTAATTTTAATATCATCTACAAAAACGCATAATTTGTCTTCAATAAAATTACGATCGATATAATAGGTATCATTCGATATTAATTTTACTCTTTGTTCAAAATCTAAATTTCCGTAATCTGTTACATAGGTTTGGTTCCTGTAAATCTTAGATTCAATACAAGCTTTTTTTCCATTTTTAAACAAAAAGCTATTCAGCTCTTTTTTAAAATAGTAGCATAAAAAGTTGGATGCTGTTGGAATAGATAAATAAGGACTTGGCAGGATAACGATTTCTTTATCTGATAAAATTAAATCTCTATGTTGATCAACAAACCCGTCAAAGAGTTCTTCAGCAAATTTCTCTGCATAAAATTTATCTCCAAACTTAAATCTGCTGTAATCTGCTTCTTTAAAAGGACAGATTTTTTCATCAGCAATTTTATGTAAACTGTAGCTTTTATTCACTTTTATATTTTTAATAGATGAGCATTAAAGCCAAATTTTGTGGCTCCATCATAATCAGCAATACTATTATCGCCAACATGCAAAACATCTTTTTTTTCTATTGGTTTATATTTACTTACTTCGTTAAATACTAACTGAAAAATTTCAGTATTTGGTTTTGAAAATCCTACTTCATCAGAATAAATCTGAAACTTAAAATATTGTGACAGGTTATAATATTCTAATACTTTTCGCAAAGTATTTCCTTTAATGAATGCCGTATTACTTAAAATATTTATAGACTTCCCTTCATCTGTCACTTTTTTGAATACTTTTTCGATATCAGAATATATTAAAACTGGTTTATATTCCAAAAACAATTCTTCTGTATGACCATAGAATTGTAGAAAACGATCTGTTCCATTTTTATTTAAGTCAACATCAAGAGCGCTTAAAATTAAGTAATAAATTTCGTACGTATCTATATTTAATCCTGTTTTTTCATTAATATTATTGCATAAAACATCGTAATATCGAATCACTTCATTTACTTTCTCAATTCCGTGTTCAATTTCAAAAAAATCTCTAAACAATAAATTTCTTTTTTGCTTAAATTCTGGATGTGATTTTATTAATGTGAGCCATAAATCAAACGAAAGATGACTGTAATTTTCATAATTTATTTTCAAAAGTCTGCATTTAAAATTAACATCATAAAGTAATTTTACCGAAATTACTTTTTTACAAAGGCGAACTTTTAGTTATTTTATTATTTCTCCAGAATAATATTTCTCTAAAAAATAACTTAAATCGGCTCTGTAACCAATTCCAGAAGCTTCAAATTTCCAATTGCCATTTCTTTTATACAACCTTCCAAATTCAACACCTGTTTCTATAGAAAAATCTTCTCCCAGTTCATACTTAGCAATTTCCTGCCCATTAGAATCATCAACAATTCTGATATATGAATTTCTTACTTGTCCAAAATTTTGTTTCCTGCGTTCAAAATCTTCAATTGTAACCACAAAAAGAATTTCTTCTACAGCTGGATCAATTTTACTTAAGTCTACTTTTATAGCCTCATCATCGTCACCGTCACTATTTCCTCCCGTAGGATCATCACCTGTGTGTAATAAAGCACCGTCTGGAGATGATAAATTATTATAAAAAACAAAATAGCTTTCACCTAAAAGTTTTCGGTTTGCATTTATCATTATCGCTGACGCATCTAAATCAAAATCATGCCCTGTGCCCTCATTAGGATCCCAACCTAAACCAACAGTAATATTAGACAATCCGATATCAATTTTTTGTCCTTTTTGTAAATTTATTGCCATTATAATATTTTATATTAAAAAATTAACCTGTACAATAATACAAAAAAGAAGACCATTAAATAATGAGGGATTCCGTAAAAACGAAAATATTTATCAACAAAAACAGACTAATTTTATATCATAACTAAAAATTATTTATTTTATACAGGCAGATGATCAAAAAAAGAAGCAACTAAATCATCCATTAATGAAAAGTAAAAAAAGACAATCATATTAACTATCTTTACATTTTAATAAATGGTGAATAAATAAAGAATTTTAATACCTCACTAATCTTAATTGAACCATCATTTTACACTCAATAAATAAAAATGTTAAAAAAAGGATCCAAACTAAATAGTATTTTAACAGGAAGTTGTCCAAAATGCCAAAAAGAAAGCATGTATGAAGACAAAAATCCGCTTCATTTGACTAAAGTTCTAAAAATGAACGAAAAATGCAGTCATTGTGGATTTAAATATCAAATTGAACCTTCGTTTTTTTATGGCGCAATGTATGTAAGCTACGGACTAAATGTGGCTGTTGGAATTGCCGCATTTATTGTTTCTTTTGTCTTTTTTGGAGCTACTATCGAACAATCGTTTGTATCAATTATTCTGACTTTAGTGGTTTTATTTCCTTTTGTGCTGCGCCTCTCTAGAAACTTATACATAAATATGTTTGTTTCTTATGATCCTAAGGCCGGTCAGAAATAATACTTTTTAAATATCTTTTATGAAATCGCTTAATATCTGCTTCGCGATCTATAGGAATATTGTTTTCGATATGATCGTATAAAGCTTTAGCCATTGCCGGGCCCAGCATTACGCCGCGGGTACCAAGTCCGTTGAGGATGTGTAGTGATTTATAAACTTCATGTGTTCCCAAAAGAGGTCTTCTATCCGAAACGGTAGGTCGTACTCCTCCAAAGTGCTTTACAATTTCAAAATCACACGTAATAATTTCTTTTATACGCTCTAGAAGTTCTTGTTTACCTTCTTCTGTGGGTGTATCTGTTTTATCCTGCCAATTGTACGTCGCACCTACTTTGAACAAATTTCCACCCAGCGGTAAAATGAAAACACTGGTATTTACAATTACATCAATATTTAATTTTGGTGCTTTTATAATAAATAATTCTCCTTTTGTACCATCCAGAGGCAGGTAACTGAAATAAGGATTTTTATGCATTCCGAAACCTTCTGCAAAAATAATATGACGCGCTTTTATATTTTTATATTGAATTCCAGAATCTAAAATCTCTAGGAAACTGCTGTGAAAAGAATCCTCAAGTAATAAATTATTTTCAAGCAAATATTCTCTATAACTATCTAATAATAAAGCAGTCTTAACATAACCAGTATGCAAAACCTCTCCATAATCAAAAGGAGAATCGATGCTATTATATTTCTTAGTAATTAATTTGGTAGATAGGAAAGGTGCCAAATTAATTTTATCAGAAGCTGCAAACCAGTTGTTCTGCTCTTCAATTGAAAAGAACTTTCTTAAAACCGGCATTTTAAAATTGAATTTCTCTTTTAATTTATCTTCTACCTGGTCATAGAATTCATTCATGAGAACTAATTGTTCTTGTGCCTTCCACACTTCACTAAAACGCTTTAGAATAACAGGATTGTACAAACCTCCTGCTACTCTAGATGAGTTTTGCGATTTGTTATCCAAAACCAAAATAGTTTTATTGTTTTTAAGTGCAGTTTCGGCAAAAGAAATTCCAGCCAATCCAGATCCGACGATTAAATAATCAAGCATTGCGAAGTGTATAAATAAAAAACTCTTACTACAAAGGTAGCAAGAGTTTTTCTATAATTTGATTTGAGTACTTAGTAATTCCACATATCTTGCTCGAAATTACGTATCTTTTCTTTTAATCTTTCTGATTCTAATAACTGACTCTGTGCATCGTCACGAATATAATCTTTGATCTCACGATCTCCGTACATATTCTCTTCTTTATAAATAACCGCATTAAATCTTCTCGAATTCAATATTTGATCAAATGAAATTGGAAGTGCTGAATTTTGATCATTAAAGGCTTTAGCCTCGTGTAAAACTTCCCTCGCATTCGGGAAAAATACCCAAAACAATTCAATGTAATCCTTCTCGTCACTATTCATGGTATAAACATCTGGGGTTACCGGACAAATGCCAAGTAAACGATATTTCAATTCACTCTGACGTTTATCAAAATACCAAAATCCTTTAATCTTATATTGACTAACATCTGCTGCAGTAAGATCTTGCTTCAATATATATTCAGCAGGAACAGTTCTAGTTGGTCCAACTGTTCGATCTTCATACGTTACTTTTTTGTTCTTTCCCGTACCAGTAACAATCTTTTTCTTAACCACACGTGTTTTGTAGTCATCTGGATATTGATTGATTAATTCTCTACCTGCATCTGTTGTATCTACACGAGATAATGCCCCTTCAATGTCTTTTAAAGATTTCTTTATATTAAAATAACTGTCTGCATAAACTTCCGTTATTCTACCATTCTTTATAGCCTTCGTCAAAACATCGTAAAGTGAGCGTCTATCGGGGCCAATGTTAGCAGTATCCACAGGAAAATATAATGGAAAGTTGATTTTTTCATTTAAGTCAATGATTTCCCAAGTAGTTTTCCCCATCAAAATATCTCTATCATCTACATAACCATAAGCAAGGGGCTTATCGTTATCAGATACCATCTGTGCAGGTGTTTTAATTCCTATCTGATCTGCAGTTTTTGCATTAAGTAAATTAGACTGCGCATTAGAAGCTAAGCCTCCAGCGATGGAAACAATAGCTATTAAAAAATTTCTTATTTTCATCATAATATTTATTACAAGACATTAAACGAAAATTTATTATAAATATTGTTATTTTTCTTACATAAATAAATTACTATAATTTTGAAAGCTTTTAATTCAGCTTAAAAGCTTTTTTAATTTATTACATAAAAAAAAACTCTTACTACAAATGTAATAAGAGTTTTTTAATTATTATGTTATGTATCAACTTAGTAGTTCCACATATCTTGTTCGAAATTGCGAATTTTCTCTTTCACTCTTTCAGATTCTAACAATTGATTTTGAGCATTGTCTTTCATGTAATCGCTAATAGCTCTGTCTCCATAAAGATTCTCTTCTTTGTAAACAACAGCATTAAAACGTCTTGAATTTAAAATCTGATCAAATGAGATTGGAAGAGCTGAATTGTTATCATTGAAAGCTTTTGCTTCATGCAGAGCTTCTCTGGCATTTGGGAAGAATACCCAAAATAATTCAATATAATCCTTTTCATCACTATTCATTGTATAAACGTCTGGAGTTACTGGACAAATTCCAAGTAAACGATATTTCAATTCACTTTGACGTTTATCAAAATACCAGTATCCTTTAATTTTATACTGAGTAACATCTGCAGCCGTAAGATCTTGTTTCAAAATGTATTCAGCAGGAACCGTTCTTGTTGGTCCAACTGTTTCTTCAACATAAGAAACACTTTTATTTTTACCTTTACCTGTTACTACTTTTTTCTTCACAACACGAGATTTGTAGTCATCTGGATATTGGTTAATTAACTCTCTACCTGCATCTGTTGTATCAATTCGAGATAATGATCCTTCGATATCTTTCATAGATTTTTTGGTATTAAAATAACTATCAGTATACACTTCTGTTACTTTTCCACCTTTAATAGCTTTAGTCAAAACGTCATAAAGAGAACGTCTATTAGCACCAATATTAGCTGTATCTACAGGAAAGTATAATGGAAAGTTGATTTTTTCATTTAAATCAATGATTTCCCAAGTAGTTTTTCCCATCAAAATATCTCTATCATCTACATAACCATAAGCCAAAGGCTTATCATTGTCAGATATAAGTTGAGCAGGAGTTTTAAGTCCAATCTGATCAGGCGTTTTTGCGTTAAGCAAATTAGATTGCGCATTAGAAGCAAAACCTCCAGCGATAGAAACAACGGCTATTAAAAAATTTCTTACTTTCATCGTGGTATCATTATAAGATATTGAACGTAGCTTACACTACTTTATTATTGTATTTCGTAAATTACTGGAGCAGTTCTTGGCAATAAATAACTACCTGCACCTACCAGTTTAGTTTTAATTTCAGAAATAGTAACTTGGTCTCCTTTACCTGCTCTTGAAAGTACTTGTTTACATTGTGCATTCATTTTGTTTCCTGAAACAACAACTGTAGGTTGTCCAGCAATTTTCATATTGAATCCAACAACATCTAAACCAACCTCAAAATCAAAATCAAGAAGTTTAGCTCCAATAGTAGCAATCTCAAGGTTAGATTTAGGTCCTTTTACAACACCCATTTCTCCTCTAATTGTTCCTGTTGGACCAGGAATACCTTTAATTCTGAATGTTTTCTTGTCTGTTACTTTATCACCGTTTGGTAATGTACCAGTTACAGAAATTGTAGCTTCAGTACCTTGACCTGGGCTCATGTTATATTTTCCTGGTTTTCCAGCTGAAGATAATCCTGGAGCACTAGCAACGATTTTGTTAGCATCAACACCAGCGAATGATACAGAGATTGGGTTAACAACTCCTCTATATACAACATTCATTTTATCTGCAGAAATTGTAGCAGAGTTTGGTCTTGGAACTACAACATATTTTCCAGAGAATTTTAATGGAATATTTTTTCCATCTTCTAAGAAAGTAAATTGCCCATTGATATCTTGTTCTCCAACTCCACCAGCAGTTAAAGAGATAACAGCTTGTCCGTTTACGATTTGTCCTGGACCTTGGAATGAAGTAGGTTTAGTGTTTTCGTCATAACGACCTAAAACAACTTTACCTGTAACTTTTTCACCTTGGAAATATGCATTTTTGTCTAAAACAACAATTGCTTGATAATTACTGTAAGAAGCAGCAGCAACTGCAGCTTTTCCTAATGCGCTGTTATAAACATCAGTTTCAACTTTTTTAACATCATTCTGCCAAGTTGAAAGTTTTGCAGCAGATGCGATTGCAGGAAAACCTTTGAAGTGATAAGCTAAATACTTTTCTTTAATTCCTTCTTTGTTTTTCACATCAGAAACATCAAATTTCTTTTCAACCTCAGCAATAATTGCTGCGTATTTTTTGTCTGTTCCTAAAGCACCTTTAATATCTGCTTTGTATTTTTCGATTTTAGAAATAATTTCGTTACCTTTTTTAGTGTAACCGTCTCCTGTAAACCAGTCGTCGATATTATCTCCTCTATCCATTGACTCATAAGGCATTTTTCCAGTTTCTTTATCAACTTCGAAACCTTTAACTGCCTGAGCTTTTAAAGTAGCTATATAATCATAAAAATCTTTTGTAATTGCTTCAACTTTATGAGCTGTAACTGCAGCAATAGCGAATTCTCCTTTTGCTTCAGCAGCTTTTTGATCTAAAGATGTTAATAAACCTGCATTTGTTTCTGTTGAACTTGTATTTGCACTTTCAAATTTTTCATTCATCAAACCAAAAGCAGAAATAACTTCTTTTGATACGTTCATTGCTAACATTGCGATGAAAACCAGATACATCAGGTTAATCATCTTCTGTCTAGGGGTTAATTTTCCTCCTGCCATTTTTTTCTAATTAGTTCTTTATTAATAAATTTAATATTAGTTAAAAACTAATTATCCTTTGTTACTCATTGCAGAAAGCATACCACCGTAAACACTGTTTAAAGAAGCAATGTTTGCAGTCATAGATTGCATTTGCTCTTTTAATTTAGAAGCGTTTTCAGCGATTTCTTTGTTAGCTTCAGCGTTTCTAGAAGCGCTTTCTAACTGTACTTTATATAGACTGTTTAATGATTCCATTTGAGCAGCAGCAACAGATAATTCTTCAGAATATTTCTTTTGACCTGCGATTGAATCTACAGTTGGAGCAATTCCTTTAGCAGCAGATTCGAAGTTTTTGATGCTGTTTCCTAAACTTGACATTAATTCACCGTCAATTTTAGCTTCTTTTAATAATGTGTCTAATTTTTGAGATAATAATCCTTGAGCTTCAGTTGGAGCTTCAACTTTAACCTCTTTTTTTCTAGCTTGTCCGTTAGCTAATTCAGGGTAAACAAGAGTCCAATCTAACTCGTCTTCAACAGGTTCGAAAGCAGAAAGTGCAAAGATTAACGCCTCAGTAACCAATCCTACTGAAAGCATAACTGTTCCTGTTAATGGTCCAATTTCAAAGTGAGTAATTTTGAATAAAGCTCCAACGATTACCACTGCCGCTCCCATACCATAAGCGAAATTCATTGCTTTTTTACTTAATAATGCCATAATACTTTTTTTTTAGGTTTTAATTTAAATAGATTTGTTGGATATTGATAAAATTATAAATTACTTTCTTTTGTTAGAGCTTCCAGTTACTTGAGTTCCCATGTAATCTTGTACAGTTCTAAATCCGATATAACTTCTAGCTGAATCAGCATATTCGTGGTCACGAGTACTAACTTGTAAGAAGTAAGCAACATCTTTCCAAGAACCTCCACGAACCACTTTTCTTTGATTTTTACCATCAATTACGTTTGGATTCATTGTTGAAACATATTCGTAAGCATTTGGATTATAAGCTGAATCAGTCCATTCTGAAACGTTTCCTGCCATGTTATATAATCCGTAACCATTTACGTCGTATGATTTCGCTTCAACAGTATATAAAGCCTCATCAGCAGCATAATCTCCTCTGCTTGGCTTAAAGTTTGCTAAGAAACAACCTCTATCGCTTTTAGTGTAAGGACCTCCCCAAGGATAAGTAGCAGATTCTAGACCACCTCTTGCAGCATACTCCCATTCTGCTTCAGTTGGTAATCTGAAAGCATTAACTAAGTCACGCCCTTTTTTCTTAGATTTGATATAACTATTTTTATTTAAAGTTCTCCAAGCACAAAATGCTTTTGCTTGTTTCCAAGTCACACCTACTACAGGATATTCTCCATAAGCTTTGTGCCAGAAATAATCATTATGCATTGGCTCATTATATGAGTAAGCAAAATCTTTAATCCAAACTGCAGTATCAGGATAAACATTTACCTGTTCTGTTTTTACGAAATCACTTCTTTTTCCAACTTTAGCTTTTGCAGCAGCTTGAATATCCATCCAAGAATAACGGAATTTCAATTTATTTACATCAATTGTTCTTAAACCATTGTATGATTCTTCAATTGGTAAATACATAGAGTCCATTACTTCAGCATAATACTCATCTGGATACGCTTTTGTATCTTTAATTAGTTTAACTTTTCTGTTTAATTTTCTTCCAGCATATGGATCATCTTTTGTACCAACACTATAATAGTTATCGTACATATATTTATCATAAGCTGTCATTTTTTCTGGATCAGAATCGTTGAAAGCATAGTCAGAAATACTTCCGCCTTTTTTTCCTTTTCCGTCAGTAGCTTTCTGTCCTGTCTCATCAGCCAAGATTGCTAAACGAACTCTCATTGTAGAATCTTTTACCCACTCTACGAATTGACGGTACTCACTATTTGTAATCTCAGTTTCATCCATATAAAATGAACGAACAGTTACAGTTTTAGTTGGAGCATCTTCTACGTTAGCTAAATCAGCATCTGATTTACCCATAATAAAAGATCCACCCGGAACTAATGTCATTCCATAAGGCTTCTCGGGATGCCATTTCCCTCCTGTAACACCAACTAATTCACCTTTGTCACCTGACTTACCACAGCTGATTACTAGTGTTAACATTGCTGCAAATGCAATAAACTTCTTCATATAAATTTGGGATTATCTATTCATTATTAAAAGTCCGTAAACGTATTTATTATTTATCTAAAAAACAATACTACTTGCGAAATTTATTTTACCGTTCAAAAATAATGTTAAATAAAATAAAAAAAAAATATTTTATCGATAAACTGTGTCAAAAAATCGATGTAAAACGTTAATTTTTATGGTTTATAACAATATTCTTACTAATTTATTTTAACTTTTTTTAATTAATTTTAAAAATTTAAGATTCCGCTTAAATTTTCTCGCTACAAAGCGTTTTTTCGCTGTGCTTTCCACCATCTTTCTGGCAATTCTTGATTACAAGCTGACAAATATTCGTCATAAGAACAGGGTAATAACGTATTTCTTTTTAATTTATTGTTGCCATTTGATTCAAAAGGAATTTCTATCCACCAACGGTCAGTTTTATCACTTTTATAGAAAATCAATTCTTCATCTTCAAGAGGCACTATATATTTTAAATAGTTAGCACGGCTTCCAAATGGATATTCTTTTGAGCGATAATGATAACCTTCAATAAAATACCATACAATTTGTGAAATTATTACCGATTCTGCCATTGTACTATTGTGATTGAAGATTCCAAAAGAGGATACTTTATCACTAATTCCAGCGTATCTTGACAAAGCACAAATTTCTTTCCCATTAAATCCGTTCGGCTCAAAAGTAACAGTATTTCCTGAAGCAGAAGACTTTACAGAGTTCAAATCGATACTAACTAAATCTGCATCTCTAAAAACCGGTTCTGCTAAGGTTATTTTATTTGAAATTTCTCCCAGACGATATGCATCAAAAAATAACTTTTCGATCAAATCAATTTCTTCTTGAGAATTATAATAGGTCTGATATCCTATATTACAATAATTAAAAAGGTTATTTGGCTCATCAATAATAATTTTCGTCAGGTACGAATTAGCTGATACTGACTCATTTTCCTTTCCGAAATCAAACCTATTATCAACAGCAACCAAGTTAACCATTTGCTCTAGATCGTCATAAGCACGATACAAAGCATACGTTAAATCTTGAGAACCTCCCAGGACTATAGGAATGACTTTATTCTTAATTAATGCAGCTGTAACTTTCTTCACTGCAAAATAAGTATCCTCTACTGAATCTCCGGCAAGTATATCTCCTAAATCGGCAATCGATGCATCCCAGTTGCCTGGAAACATTCCATATAGCTTTTTACGTACCGCCGAAAGATTAACTTCATTAACCATATTAATGTTGGTACGATCTTCTAAAACACCAACTATGGCTATATTAATTTTTTCAATATCAGGAAACTGATCTTGGGTGTGAAAGACAACTTTACTCCCAAGCTCTTGTGAAGACAGTGCGCTGACGAATTTTACAATCGCATCATTAACTGGTTCTAGAAAATCAAATTCCATCTATACTTATTTCTTTTTAGCAGCTGTTTTTTTAGCTGGTGCTTTTTTAGCAGTTGTTGTTTTTTTAGCTGCCGTTTTCTTTGCAGGTGTTTTAGCAGCAATCATTTCTTGAACTTGAGCTAATGTCAATTGCGATGCATCAACATCTTTACTCAACTCAATTTTGATTTTTCCTTTTAGAATTACAGAACGTCCCCAACGGGCTTTTTCTACTACAATTCCTTCATCTTCCCAATTATGAATAACTTTATCGATGTTTTTCTGAAGTTTTTCTTCAATAAGTTCTTCAACATCTGATTGTGATAAATTATCAAAATTGTATTTCTTATTCACATTAATAAAAAGACCATTCCATTTGATGAATGGACCAAAACGCCCCACTCCTTTTTGAACTGCTTCTCCTTTATAAACTGCAATCGGCGCATCTGCAAGTGCTTTTTCGTCGATTAACTCTTTTGCTCTTTCTTTAGAAACACTTAACGGATCTTCTCCTCTTGGCAACGAAATAAAAACGCTTCCGTGACGAACGTAAGGTCCATAACGACCGTTACTTACTTCTACTTCTTCACCTTTATATTCACCTAAACTCTTTGGAAGTAAAAATAAATTTAGAGCTTCTTCGAGTGTAATGTTTCCAATATTTTGATCTGCCATTAAGCTGGCAAACTTTTTATCCTCATCATCCGCTTCTCCAATTTGAGCCATTGGTCCAAATTTTCCTAAACGAACAGATACTTGTCTTCCATCTGCATCTTTTCCTAAAATTCTCTCGCCGCTTTCACGTTCAGCATTTGCTTCAACTTCTTTCACATTTGGATGAAATTGGTTGTAAAACTCCTGCATCATTTTAGCCCAGTCGATATTTCCTTCAGCAATTTCGTCAAAATCCTGTTCTACTTTTGCCGTGAAATTATAATCTAGAATGTTTCCGAAATTTTTCACTAAGAAATCAGTAACAATAGTTCCGATATCAGTTGGAACTAATTTTCCTTTATCTGAACCTGTGTTTTCTTTCAGCAGTTTTTCTCCTACTTTACTGTTTTGCAAAGTAAGTTGTGTATAATTACGCTCCTGACCTTCAAGCGTTCCTTTTTCAACATAATTTCTATTGATAATTGTTGAAATTGTAGGTGCATAAGTAGAAGGACGGCCAATTCCAAGTTCCTCAAGTTTTTTTACTAAAGAAGCCTCAGTGTAACGTGCCGGCGGTCTTGAATATCGTTCTGTAGCTGTAATATAATTGTTTACTAACTTTTCGTTTACTTTTAATGCAGGAAGCATTCCTTCTTGTTCTTCTTCGTCATCATCATGACCCTCAAGATATACTTTTAAGAAACCTTCAAAAAGCAAAACTTCTCCAGAGGCTGTAAAAATTTCACTGTGATTATCTGCTTCAATTTTCAAATTTGTTCTTTCCAACTGTGCGTCGCTCATTTGAGAAGCCAGAGTTCTTTTCCAGATCAAATCGTATAAACGAGCCTGATCACGATCGATATTTACTGTATGACGAGACATATCAGTCGGACGAATTGCTTCGTGGGCTTCTTGAGCTCCTTTGTTTTTATTAGCAAAAACACGAGGTTTTGAATATTCTTTTCCGTACGATTTTATGATTTCAGCTTCTGCGGCATCCATTGCTTCTTTAGAAAGATTTACCGAGTCGGTTCTCATATAAGTAATAAGTCCGGCTTCGTATAGGCGCTGTGCTAACTGCATTGTGATTCCAACAGGCAAATACAATTTTCTTGCTGCCTCTTGTTGAAGCGTAGAAGTTGTAAAAGGAGATGTTGGAGATTTTTTGGTAGGTTTTGTTTCTAAATCAGCTACCTTATATTTAGAACCGATGTTTTGATTTAAGAAATCTTCGGCTTCTTTTTTTGTATTGAAGTTTTTTGGCAGCTTTGCCTTGAAAACCTTTCCTGCTTCATTTACAAACTCTGCAACTATAGAATAAGATGCAACTGCAGTAAAGTTTTGAATTTCGCGTTCTCTTTCTACAATCAAACGAACAGAAACAGATTGTACACGACCAGCAGAAAGTCCGCCTTTAATTTTTCTCCATAAAACTGGAGATAATTCGTATCCTACTAAACGGTCTAATACTCTTCTAGCCTGTTGCGCATTTACTAAGTTGTAATCAATTTCTCTTGGATTATCGATTGCTTTTAGAATCGCAGATTTTGTAATCTCGTGAAATACAATTCTTTTGGTTTTTTTAGTATCTAATTTCAGTTCTTCCGCCAAGTGCCAAGAAATAGCCTCTCCCTCGCGGTCCTCATCGCTTGCTAACCAAACCATTTCGGCATTTTTAGATAGTGTCTTAAGTTTACTTACCAAAGCTTTTTTATCCGGAGAAACTTCATATTTAGGTTTAAAACCATTCTCTACATCTACTCCTATTTCTTTGGATGGTAAGTCTGCTATGTGACCATAACTTGACTCCACCTGAAAATCGCTCCCAAGAAATTTCTCGATCGTTTTCGCCTTTGCAGGTGACTCCACTATTACTAAATTCTTTGCCATTGCTCTATTTTTCTGCAACAAAAGTATCTATTTTTTTTAAATATTAACCTTGCTAATGAATTTTTGAAGTATTTTGATATTATGAAACTTAAAATTGCAGATTTATCTGTAATAATCTCGATAATATATATAGGTATAACTTTTAATCGATTATGACCTATTAAATGTGCTTTTAAATTTTAGTCCCGAAGCCTCGGGATAGATTTTAGATTTTAGATTTTAGATTTTAGATTTTACTTAAAAAAAAGCTTTAGCTTTTTTCTGGGATTCTTTCAATCTGCAATCTATCCCGAGGCTTCGGAACTAAAATCTAAAATTTCTCCTCTGCCATCTTGTCATATGATCGTATTTACGCTATCTTTGCACTTTGAAATTTTACAATGGAAAAGATTATTGAAGAAAGCAAGCAGGGCGAAAGTCTTGTTTTAGAAAATAAACCTGAGAATACTAAAAAACTTTTTATAGAAAGTTACGGCTGTGCGATGAATTTTTCGGACAGTGAAGTCGTAGCTTCCATTTTGTCTGACGGAGGATATAACACAACTTCTGTTCTAGAAGAAGCCGATTTGGTTTTGGTTAACACCTGTTCTATTCGAGACAAGGCTGAGCAGACTATTCGCAAGCGTTTAGAGAAATATAATGCCGTAAAACGCACGAATCCAAAAATGAAAGTGGGCGTTTTGGGCTGTATGGCCGAGCGTTTAAAAAGTCAGTTTCTGGAAGAAGAAAAAATAGTTGATCTTGTTGTTGGCCCTGATGCTTATAAAGATCTTCCAAATTTATTGGCTGAAGTTGAAGAAGGACGTGACGCCATTAATGTAATTTTATCAAAAGAAGAAACTTACGGAGATATTTCGCCTGTTCGTTTAATGAGTAACGGAATCACAGCTTTGGTTTCGATCACTCGCGGATGCGATAATATGTGTACCTTCTGTGTTGTACCTTTTACGCGCGGTCGTGAACGCAGCCGTGAGCCGCAAAGTATTATGGCTGAAATTCAGGATTTATGGAATAAAGGTTTTAAAGAAATTACGCTTTTAGGCCAAAATGTGGACAGTTATCTTTGGTACGGCGGCGGTTTGAAAAAAGATTTTGTAAATGCTTCTGAAATGCAAAAAGCTACTGCAGTCGATTTTGACCAATTATTAGAAATGGTTGCGGTTGGTTTTCCTAAAATGCGTATTAGATTTTCGACTTCTAATCCGCAGGATATGCACGAAAGTATTTTACACGTTATTGCGAAATATCCAAATATCTGTAAACATATTCACTTACCGGTTCAATCTGGAAGTAACAGAATTCTGAAAGAAATGAATCGTCTGCACACGCGTGAAGAATACATGGCTTTGATTGACAAAATTAGAGCGATTGTTCCAGATGCATCAATTTCGCAGGATATGATTGCCGGTTTTCCAACAGAAACAGAAGAGGATCACCAAGACACTATGAGTTTAATGGAATATGTAAAATATAATTTCGGTTATATGTATTCATATTCTGAACGCCCAGGAACTTTGGCCGGAAGAAAAATGAAAGATGATGTTGAAGAAGAAACAAAAGCCAGAAGATTACAGGAAATTGTCGATTTACAACAAAAACACGCTTGGTTTAGAAGTGAGGAATTTGTGGGCAAAACGGTTGAAGTTTTAGTAGAAAAAGTTTCTAAAAAATCTAAAGATGAATTCTCTGGAAGAAATTCTCAAAGTATAACGGTAGTTTTCCCAAAAGAAAATTACAAAATTGGAGATTTCGTAAACGTAAAAATCACAAGCTGTACTTCAGGAACTTTAAAAGGCGAAGCTGTCGGATTAAGTGAGATGAATTAAAAAAATTAGTTTCAGGTTTCAAGTTTCAGGTTCTTTGCGTAACTTGAAACTTGAAACAAAATACAAGCCAGCTCAATAAAACTTGAAACAAAAAATACATGGAAACAGTTCAAGCAATAAAACAACGATTTGAGATTATTGGTAATGATCCAAAATTAAATCGCGCCATCGAAAAAGCCATTCAGGTTGCTCCTACTGATATTTCGGTAATGGTGACTGGGGAAAGTGGTGTTGGTAAAGAAAATATTCCAAGGATTATTCATTCACTTTCACATAGAAAGCACGGAAAATATATTGCTGTAAACTGTGGAGCCATTCCAGAAGGAACAATTGACAGTGAACTTTTCGGGCACGAGAAAGGAGCTTTTACAGGCGCTACAAGTACGCGTGAAGGTTATTTTGAAGTAGCCGACGGCGGAACTATATTTCTAGATGAAGTTGGCGAATTACCACTGACAACACAGGTAAGACTGCTGCGTGTTTTAGAAAATGGTGAATTCATAAAAGTGGGTTCATCTCAGGTTCAAAAAACAAATGTTCGTATTGTTGCAGCAACCAATGTGAATTTATTCAATGCTATTGAAAAGGGTAAATTCCGTGAAGATTTATACTATCGTTTGAGTACTGTCGAAATTACTTTACCTCCTTTGCGTGAAAGAAACGACGATATTCATTTGTTATTCAGAAAGTTTGTGGCCGATTTTGCTCACAAGTACAAAATGCCGCCTTTAAAATTAGACGATGATGCTGTTCAATTATTACAAAAATTCAGATGGAGCGGTAACATTCGTCAGCTTCGAAATGTCGCTGAACAGATTTCTGTTTTAGAAACCAATCGTGACATTACACTTGCAACTTTAAAATCGTATCTGCCTGCAGAAGGAAGCAATTTACCTTCTGTTATTAATGACAGTAAAAAAGAAAGTGACTTTAGTACCGAGCGAGACATTTTATACAAAGTCCTTTTTGATATGAAAAGCGATTTAAACGACTTGAAAAAACTGACTTTGGAATTAATGAAAAACGGTACTTCTAAAGTACAAGACATTAATCCGAATTTAATTCAGAAAATATACGGGAACCAGCAAAACGACAGCGAAATTGATTTTGAAGAAGAACCAAGAACAGCTGTTATGACTGCTCCTGCAGTTAGAGAAGAAAATTACCAAATTCCAGATGATAACTATTTGTTTGCCGAGACGATTGAAGAAGAAGAGATTCTGCGTTTGGAACAAAAAGAAATCGAAATGATCAAAAAATCATTAGAAAAAAACAAAGGAAAACGTAAAGCTGCGGCAGATGAATTAGGAATTTCTGAAAGGACTTTATACCGCAAAATCAAACAATTTGATCTTTAATTTCTGCAAAGAAGTTAAGACTTGAAATTGTTTAAACGAAATGAATATCTTTGACCGAGCGTCAGCTGGATGGCGAAGAAATACTTACAGATTAAAATGAAACACTTAAAATATCTTTTACTATTATTAGTTGCATCAACTTTTAGCAGTTGTACTGTAAAATACAACTTTACTGGAACGGGAAAAATTGATGCCAAAACCTTTCAGGTAAATTTCTTTCAAAATAATGCAGACTTGGTTGAACCTGGAATCGACAGGACTTTCACATTGGCCCTACAGGATTTGATTATGAATCAGACCAACTTAAACTTAGTAAGTAATGGCGGAGATTTGAAGTACGAAGGAGAAATTACAGATTACCGAATAACTCCTATGACAGCAACTGCAGATCAGCAGGCAGCACAAAACCGTCTATCTATACGTATTAATGTAAGATTCTCTAATAAGAAGAAAGAAACAGATGATTTTGAAAAATCTTTTGAATTCTATTATGATTTCCCAGGAAGAGATCTTCCAACGGGATCTGTTTTAAATGAAGCAATCAGAGTTATTTTTGAAAGAATTACGCAGGATATCTTTAATGAGTCATTAGCTAAATGGTAATTCTTTATTTATTTGTTGAAATCATTTAATTGATTTTAAAAACTAATAAAAAGTTAAACTAAAAAAACGATTAAACAAACAAAAAATGAACGTTACTGATTATACCTACTTAATGAACAAACCGGAAGCTATTACTGAAAAGCAGGCGGACGCATTAGGAAGTGTTTTGAATGAATTTCCGTATTTTCAAAGTGCGCGTGCACTGCGATTAAAAGGACTTTACAATCAAAACAGCTTTAAGTATAATTATGCATTGAAGGTTACGGCCGCTCATACTTCCGATCGTTCTGTTTTGTTTGATTTTATTACTTCTGAAGCTTTTACTTCTATTCAAAATGATTTCTACGAACAAAAACTTAGAGACCTTCTTGAAATTACTGTTTTTGACAGTGAGATAATTTCGCCAGAGCAAATTCAGAAAGCACTTGAGGTAAAAACAGACACTCTTGAACAATCTATTTTGAATTCTATTAAAGAATCAGAAACACCTTCAATAGATCAATTTGTAAAAGTTGAAGAACCTTTAAAAATAGAGGAACCAATAAAATCTGAAGAAACCAAAAATATTCCAGAAATAGATCCGTCAATTTTTACTGCAATCAAAGAAGCTCAAACTGTAACTTTTGAAAAGCCAATAGAAATTGAAACACCAAAAGCTCTTCCAGAAATAGATCCTTCTATTTTTAGTGCGATCAAAGAGTCGCAGTCAATTACTTATGAAAAACCAGTAATTGAAGACGAAAATAAGATTGATACAATTGAAGATTCAACTTTAGATATTACAGAAGAAACTAAAACTCCGACTACAACAGAACCAACAAATATTGAAGTTCCTAAATTTGATCGTGTTGAAGATTCTATTTTAAGTTCAATAAGAGGAGCTGAAACTGCTTCTACACCTGAATCTGTAAAAGTTGAAGAGCCTAAAATTGATCCCGCAATTGAGCGTTCGATTTTAAATTCAATTAAAGAAGCTGAAGCTGCAACTTCTCAAGAACCGAAAACTGAAGAAGCAAAAATTGATATTATTGAAGAGCCAGTTTTAAATTCAGCTGAAGAAGAGGAAGATGATAGTGTCATCGAAGAAATGATAATTCCTGAATTTAAAATTAATCCCGTTGAACGATCAATTCTTTCTTCAATTAAGGAAGCTGAAACTGTAATTCCTGATGAAACTAAAGAAGAAATTCTGAAAGAAACTAAAGAGGAAATCACAGAACAAGTTCAAGAAGAAATTCCAGTAGCGACTGAAGAAGAAGTTCAAGAAGAGAGAACCGAAGCTGTAATAAATGCAGAAGAACATTTAGAAATTGGAAAACCTTTAGATTTTTCGCTTAACGAAAAACACTCTTTTCAAGAATGGCTTCAACTATCTAGAACAGAACCAATTGATCGTTCAGACGAAGTTTCGGCAGATGAAGAAATTAAAAACACAACTGTTGAAACCAAAAAAGAAGAGCCGTCAATTAATGAAGAGAGACTAAAAAAAGCTGAAATTATCGATAAATTTATCGAAACCAATCCGAAAATCTCTCCAATTAAACCTGGAAACAGCGCGCCGGTGGTACAAATTGAAAGCAATACCGAGGATAATTCGTATTTGATGACTGAGACTCTGGCTAGAGTTTATCTGGAACAAAAGAAATATACAAAAGCAATTCAAGCTTATGAAATATTAATTTTGAAATATCCAGAAAAAATTACTTTCTTTGCAGACCGCATATCGGATATAAAGATTTTACAACAAAATAACAATAACAATAATTAAGTAATGAGCACATTTTCAATTTTTTTAGTTTTAATCACAATAGTTTGTTTTCTATTGATCGTAGTTATTATGGTACAAAACCCTAAAGGAGGCGGATTGTCTTCTACTATCAGCGGAACGCAGATGTTAGGCGGAGTACAAAAAACAACTGACTTTTTAGATAAAAGTACTTGGACTTTAGCTACTGTTTTAATTGTGTTAATTTTACTTTCTAGCTTAAGTTTCTCTGGATCTTTAAGCGACACTGATTCTAAAATCATTGATAAAACTGAAGCTCCTGCAAATACACCAGCAGTTCCAGCACAAGGAACTACTCCTGCTCCAGCAGCACCAGCAGCTAAATAATTTCAGCTCGATATAAAATCTAATGCCAGCCTGTCAAAGCTGGCATTTTTTTTAAGAAATAATGTCAGTTTTACCAGCATGGCACAATTTCTGAAAGTTCATAGAACATAAAAAATGTATAACTAATAATAATATAAAAATCATGGCTTTAAACATTAAACCGCTTTCAGACCGCGTACTTATTGAGCCTGTTGCAGCCGAAACGAAAACTGCCTCAGGTATTTTTATTCCAGATACTGCCAAAGAGAAACCACAAAAAGGAACTGTGGTTGCAGTAGGAAACGGATCTAAAGATCATACAATGACCGTAAAAGTTGGTGATACTGTTCTTTATGGCAAATATGCCGGAACTGAATTAAAATTAGAAGGCACTGATTATCTAATCATGCGTGAAGATGATATTCTGGCGATAATTTAATTGCTGTAAGCTTTAAGCCGTAAGCTATAGGCTTCACCAAAAGCTTAAAGCCTATTGCATAAAGCATAAAGCCAAAAAAGAATGAGAGATTTTAAGAAATATGATATTTGGCAGCTAAGTCATTCTTTAACTTTAGAAATCTATAAAATTACTTCTCTTTTTCCAAAAGAAGAATTATACGGATTAACAAGTCAGATCAGAAGGGCTTCTTCATCAATTCCAACTAATATTAGCGAAGGATGCGGAAGAAATAGCGACAAAGAATTCAATCAATTTCTCAACATCGCTTTAGGCTCTGCCAATGAAACAGAATATTTTGTGATTTTAGCTAAAGATTTGCAATATCTTAATAATGAAATTGCTCAAGATCAAATAGAAAAAATCAATAGCATTAAAAGCAAAATTTACAAATTAAAACAAGTATTAGTAAAGCAATAGGCTGTAAGCTATAAATCCCAATAAAAACTTAAAGCCTACTGCCTAAATCTAAAAGCAGTAAAAAAAAATTAACCAAGCAGTAGAAAGGCGTAAAGCCTAAAGCCTACTGCCTAAAGCAAATAAAAAAAATGGCAAAAGATATAAAATTTGATATTGAAGCACGTGACGGATTAAAACGTGGTGTTGATGCATTAGCAAATGCTGTAAAAGTAACGCTTGGACCAAAAGGTCGTAATGTAATTATCGGAAAATCATTTGGTGGACCAACAGTTACTAAAGATGGTGTTTCTGTTGCAAAAGAAATCGAATTAAAAGACCCATTAGAAAACATGGGCGCTCAAATGGTTAAAGAAGTAGCTTCTAAAACCAATGATCTAGCAGGAGACGGAACTACAACTGCTACAGTTTTAGCTCAGGCTATCGTAAAAGAAGGTCTTAAAAACGTTGCTGCAGGTGCAAATCCAATGGATTTAAAACGTGGTATCGACAAAGCTGTTGAAACTATTGTTGCCGACTTAGCAAAACAAGCTAAAGTTGTTGGAAGCGATTCTGATAAAATCAAACAAATTGCTTCTATCTCTGCGAATAATGACGAAGTTATTGGTGAGTTAATCGCTACTGCTTTTGCAAAAGTTGGAAAAGAAGGTGTAATTACTGTTGAAGAAGCTAAAGGAACTGATACTTTCGTTGACGTTGTTGAAGGAATGCAGTTTGACAGAGGATACCTTTCTCCTTACTTCGTAACAAACCCAGAGAAAATGGAAGTTGAATTAGATTCTCCTTACATTTTATTATACGACAAAAAAGTATCTTCTTTAAAAGAATTACTTCCAGTTTTAGAGCCAGTTGCTCAATCAGGAAAACCATTATTGATTATTGCTGAAGATGTTGACGGAGAAGCTCTTTCTACATTAGTGGTAAACAAATTAAGAGGTGCTCTTAAAATTGCTGCTGTAAAAGCGCCAGGTTTTGGAGACAGAAGGAAAGCAATGTTAGAAGACATCGCAATCTTAACTGGTGGAACTGTAATTTCTGAAGAAAGAGGTTATACTCTTGAAAATACAACTATCGAAATGTTAGGAAACGCAAAAAGAGTTTCTATCGATAAAGACAATACTACTATCGTAAGCGGTGCTGGTGAAGCTGATATTATCAAAAACAGAGTAAACCAAATTAAAGGTCAGATGGAAACTACAACATCTGATTATGATAAAGAAAAATTGCAAGAGCGTTTGGCTAAATTAGCTGGTGGTGTTGCTGTTCTTTACGTTGGTGCTGCTTCTGAAGTAGAAATGAAAGAGAAAAAAGACAGAGTTGATGATGCTTTACACGCAACTCGTGCTGCCGTAGAAGAAGGAATTGTTGCTGGTGGAGGTGTTGCTTTATTAAGAGCAAAACTTGCTTTAGCTGACTTAAAAGCTGATAACGCTGATGAGGCTACAGGAATCCAAATTGTTTCTCGTGCTGTTGAAGCTCCATTAAGAACTATCGTTGAAAACGCTGGTCTTGAAGGTTCTGTTGTTGTGGCTAAAGTTTCTGAAGGTTCAGGCGACTTTGGATATAATGCAAAAACTGACGAATATGTAGATATGCTTACTGCTGGAATTATCGATCCTAAAAAAGTAACTCGTGTAGCTCTTGAAAATGCTGCATCTGTTTCTGGAATGATCCTTACTACAGAATGTGCATTAATTGATATTAAAGAAGAAAATGCCGGAGGCGGAATGCCAATGGGAGGCGGAATGCCAGGAATGATGTAATCGTTCTTTTCTTAAAACTTAAAACGCCGGATATTAATCTGGCGTTTTTTTTGTTTTTATTTGCCACGAATTACACGATTTTCCACGAATAATTTTTTCTAAATCTTGCCATTTTTTTTTAGCCACAGATTAAAGGATTAAAAAAGATTATAATCTGTGAAAATCATTTTAATGTGTGGCAACTTTCTTCTAAACAAAGCATTCTTAAAATTTGCGGCAAACATTTCCGTTAGTTTAACATTCTCTTTTTCTTTAAAAAATCTGTTATTTCTACCTTTGCAGTTCTATTTAAAATTGCAAAATGAGAAAATTTACAACTCACCTTTTATCTTTCACATTCTTATTTCTTACTACTCTTTCACATTCCCAAACCAATAAAGATGCTTATGTTGTTTTAGTTTCTATGGATGGTTTTCGGTGGGATTATGGTAAACAATTCAATCTTCCGAATCTTAAACAAATTTCAAAAGAGGGCGTTCATGCAAAATCTATGAAACCTTCTTATCCAACAAAAACTTTCCCTAATCATTATACTATAGTGACAGGACTTTATCCAGATCATCACGGAATTATTAATAATGTTTTTTATGATGCCTCTTTAAACGAATCATTTTCTTTATCAAGCAATGCAAAAAATGATTCCCGATTTTATGGCGGCAATCCGATTTGGAATTTGGCTGAACAGCAAGGCGTAAAAACGGCTTCTTTTTTCTGGCCGGGCTCTGATATAGATAATAGAAATCCGAGTTATTTTAAAAATTACAATGGTAAAATTCCGTATGAAGCTAGAATTGATACGGTTATGAAATGGCTGCAACTACCAGAAAAACAAAGACCACATCTTGTAACTTTGTATTTTGACGAGCCTGACCACAGCGGACATAATTTTGGCCCAAATTCGCCTGAAACCAAAAAAGCAGTTATTAAAATGGACTCTATTATGGGGGAATTATCGCGAAAATTGGATCAACTGCCAATTGGAAAACAAATCAATTTAATTATTGTTTCAGACCACGGAATGGCCAATATCAGCAATGATAAAAAAGTGGCTGTTTTGGATTATTTAAAACCAGAATGGCTTGGCTACAAAGATGTTATTAACCCAATTATGAGTTTACAGGCAAAAGCTGGATTTCAGGATTCGATTTATAATGCTTTAAAGAAAGTTCCACATATTAAATTCTGGAAATCAACCGAAGTTCCAAAGAGACTTCATTACGGCACTAATGCGCGTGTACATGATTTCGTTATTGAAGCCGAAAAAGGATATAGCTTAGTCAGTAAAGAAAGTACGCATATAAAAGGCGGAACGCATGGTTATGATAACAATGAAAAAGATATGCATGCTATTTTTTATGCAAAAGGTCCTGCTTTTAAAATAGATAAAACAGTCAAAACTTTCCCGAATGTTTCTGTTTACCCGCTAATTGCCCATATTCTAGGTTTACAAATTGGAGAGATTGATGGAAAACTGAGTGATGTAAAATCGATGCTTCGTTAATTAGATAATGTGGCAATTAGAAAATTTGATAATTAGAAAATGAATTAAATGTCACCCTGAGCGAAGTCGAAAGGCATTCCAATTGGCACGCGGGCTTCTCCCGAAGTTTCGGGACGCTCAGCCTGACAGTTTATAAACACAACAAACCCGACAGGTTTTAAAAACCTGTCGGGTTTGTTATATTCAGAGAAGACTCACGTAAGCGTCAACAGTAAAATCATTTTCTAATTATCCAAATTGACAAATTATCTAATTAAAAATTAGTCCCAACTGAAACCTCTTTCCATTTACCCAATTCATCTTGGACACTTGCAATTTTCTGATTTGCCATATTAAAAGCATCTTCTCCTAAGAATAAATGCAACGGCGGATTTTCATCTTGGCTCACTTTAATTAATGCATCGGCTAATTTTTCTGGATCTCCTGGCTGATTTTCGTTGATGCTCTCTTTGTGAGCATTTTCAGATTGTCTAACTTCTTTGTAAGCCGCAATCGGATTTTCTGGCAATAACAGAGAACTATCTTTTAAGAAATCTGTTCTAAAATAACCTGGATAAACAATTGTTGCATGAACTCCGAACTCTTTTACCTCAGCAGATAACGATTCTGTTAAACCTGCAACGGCAAATTTTGTAGAACAGTAAATTCCCCAGCCTGGAAAATTCCCAACATAACCTCCAACAGAAGAAATATTAAAAATATGTCCTGATTTGTTAGCACGAAGAATCGGCATTGTATTTCTAATTACATTCAATAATCCGAAAACATTTACCTCGAAATTTTTTCTAGATTCCGCATCTGTTAATTCTTCCAAAGCTCCCAATAAACCATAACCCGCATTATTCACTAAAACATCGATTGTTTTAAAATGACTTATAGTTTTTTCAATAGCATTTTTAACGCTTTTTTCATCAACCAAATCCATTTCTAAAGGAAGAAAGTTTTCAGATGTATTTCCTAATACTTTCATCAAAGCCTCTTCACTTCTAGAAGTTGCAGCAACTTTAAAACCTTCTGCTAATAATTTTTTAGCTAATTCTAATCCAAGTCCTTTTGAAGCACCTGTGATAAACCAAACTTTGTTATTTTCCATGATTTTAATTTTTTACGTTTTAATTACAGGACAAAGTTATGAGCGAAGTGCTTCTCAAACATTAAAAGAATCAAACCAGAAATTGCAAAAATCAAACAATTTCTACTTGACGATAGTTTTTTGGTGAAACCTGAACATTTTTTTTGAAGAAATTAATAAAATGAGATGATTCTTCGAATCCCAAACACCATGCAATTTCGCTAATATTCCAGTTGGTTTGTTTCAATAAAATCATTGCTTCCTGAACAATTCTTTCTGAAATAATCTGAGAAGTTGTTTTTCCAGTTGTTTCTTTTAAAGATTTATTCAAATGATTAATATGCACATTTAACTGATTCGCAAATTCAGAAGGCGAACGGAAATTGATTTGCTGCGTAATAGATTCAATTGGAAACTGACGCTCTAATAATTCTAAAAACAAAGATGAAATTCGGATAGTCGCATTCGATTTACTGTATAATGAAGTAGTTACAGTCTGCGTTTTGAGTGCCAAATGAATAATCTCAAAAACTAGATTTCGAAGAATATCATATTTAAAAGCATAATCAGAATTAATTTCATCGAACATTCTTAAATAGATGGCTTTAAGAGATTCTGCTAATTCTGTTGAAACTGGAACTACGGGATTTCCGCCAGGCTGAAATAATGGATATTCTTTTAAATTGCCAAATTGACTAAAAAATGCATCTGTAAAAATGCAGAAAAATCCAGTTTGATTCTCATCTATATGTTCCCAGCTGTATGGAATCTGCGGATTTGCAAAAAATAAAGCCTGATCTTCAATGACTGCTGTTTTATCTGCATAATGAACTTTGTTTTTACCAATAATCAAACTTATTTTATAAAAGTCTTTTCGGGTATAAGGCAA
Source organism: Flavobacterium sp. Root935 (assembly GCF_001429295.1). Classification (GTDB taxonomy): domain Bacteria; phylum Bacteroidota; class Bacteroidia; order Flavobacteriales; family Flavobacteriaceae; genus Flavobacterium. Next base: position 210,578 of record NZ_LMJL01000010.1, read on the forward strand.
AGGATTACAAGTACTTCCAACATAATCATCCAATTTAAAAACATTAAAATGTCCCATTTCTTTTTTAAGATTCTCGGGCATTCCTTTTATTTTAATTGTATAAAAATCTTCTAGTGTTTCTGTCAGTTTCATTTTGTAAAGTTACAAAAATCAAATTATTTTAATTAGAAATTTTGTCAATTAGAAAATTAGATAATTGGTGTGTGGCTTCTCCAGAAGTTTCAGCACGCTCAGCCTGACAAACTTAACACATTACAAAAATTTTAATCATAATCCAATTACATCTGTAGAGACGCACCGCAGTGCGTCTTATGCGCAGAAACAACGCAACAATATAACGCAAGAAACCCGACAGGTTTTAAAAACCTGTCGGGTTTAACCTATGATAAGAAGCGATTTACAAACAGTAAGCAGACGCACTGCAGTGCGTCTCTACAGAAAATTGGATCGCAACATTAAAAATTCACCATTAACAATTCACAATTCACAATTATCAAGACACTACTTTATAAGTTGGATCTTCAATCACATTCACCTTAATAACGGCATCCGCATTTTTAAGTAATTGCCTGCAGTCTGGACTTAAAAGCTGTAATTCTATTGTTTTATTTTGTTGATTGTATTTTTTAGTCAGATTATTTAAAGCTTCAATTGCCGACATGTCTGAAACGCGGCTTTCTTTAAAATCAACAATCACATGATTAGGATCGTTTTGAATATCAAACTTTTCCATAAAAGCAGTTATGGATCCGAAAAATAAGGGACCATAAATCTCATAATGTTTTACTCCATTTTCATCAATATAATGTCTCGCACGAATTCTTTTAGCACTTTCCCAAGCAAAAACTAGAGCCGAAATAATTACACCAATTAAAACCGCCAAGGCTAAGTTGTGCAATACAATCGTAATTACGGCTACCAAAATTCCAACAAAAATATCGTGTCTCGGCATTTTGTTGATAATCCTGAAACTTGCCCATTCAAAAGTCGTAATCGCAACCATCATCATAACGCCGACTAAAGCTGCCATTGGCAATTTTCCAATTACAGGCGCTCCAAAAAGTATGATTATTAAAATCGTTAAAGCTGCAATAATTCCAGAAAGTCTTGCTCTAGAACCAGCACCAAGATTTACCAAAGTCTGTGCGATCATTGGGCAGCCGCCCATTCCGTAGAAAAATCCGTTTAATATGTTTGAACTTCCCTGCGCAATACATTCGCGATTACTGTTTCCGCGAGTTCCAGTAATTTCGTCGACTAAATTCAGCGTAAGCAAACCTTCAGTTAAACCAACGGCCGCGACAATTACAGAATATGGAAATATCACTTTTAAAGTGTCAAAAGAAATCGGAATATTTGGTATATGAAACGGAGGAAATCCGCCTTGAACAGAAGCAATATCTTCTACCGTTTTGGTTTCGATATTAAATACAATTACCAACGCAAAGACAATCATAATTGCTACCAGAGATGCGGGAACTGCTTTTGTGATTTTTGGAAAAATTAAAACAATAGCAACTGTAAGTGCGACCAAACCCAGCATAATATACAGTGGAGTTCCCTGAAGCCAAGAAACCTGACCATTTACAACGGTTTTAAACTGCTCCAGCTGCGACATGAAAATTACAACCGCGAGTCCGTTTACGAAACCAAACATAACAGGCTGCGGAACGAGCCGAATAAATTTTCCAAGTTTAAAAAGTCCGACACAAATCTGGACTACTCCGCCAAGTGCGACGGCTGCAAAAACATATTCTATTCCGTGCGATTTCATTAAAGCAATCAAAACAATTACAGTTGCCCCTGCTCCACCAGAAATCATTCCGGGTCTTCCTCCAAAAATAGCTGTTATTAAACCCGCTATAAAGGCCGCATATAACCCAACCAAAGGCGGAAATCCTGCAAGAATAGCAAACGACAAAGATTCTGGAATCATGGTCATTGCCACTGTTAAACCAGCTAAAATTTCATTTTTATAATTGACTTCTTGGGTAAAATCGAAGAGTTGGAACGCTTTTTTCATGGCACAAAATTAGAAAAATAATATGCAAAAAAAGAACAAACCTTTTCGTGGTGAAAAAGCGGCAAGAAATTAATGCGATAAGCAGAACAGCTGTATTAGCGTAATTGTTCTAAGAGAAAAATTAAAATGTAAAGAATAAAACCTGTCATCTTGATAATTTATCTTAAATTAAAATTATTAAGCAAAAATACTTACAAAAGAAACAAATACAGCTGCGTACTTACACCTGTTTTTCAATATAAATTAATCAAGTCTTACACAGGTATAACCTAGGCAATGCATATAATCCACTATATTATCGCACTCCAGATCTATACCTTCTACCCTTAAAATTTTATCGCAGTCTTCAAGATCAAAATTTATTTTATAATCTGGAAATTGAGTTTGAATAACGGCGATGACATAATTTTTATCAGATTCTTTCTGAACATTCGTTTTAAAAATTTCCACAACCATGGGTGACTCTTTTAATTCTTTAAACATATACATTCTTACTTTCTATTAAAAAGATTATAAGATACTCCGAATCTAAAATAGCCCTGTGTATCTTCATTTTGATCATAAACATAGCGATTGGTGCGTTCTCCCTTCTCGGTAATTCGAGCGCTGACAACATTATTAAAACCGCCTTTTACAAATGCAATCAGCTTTGGGGTAAAGCTGTATTCATAAGTAATGCCGGATTTTAATTCTAATTGATTGAGTTCGTAAACTCCATGTAAATTTGAGGAGTTTAAATTTAGATAAAAACTTTCAGTATTTAATTCCGTTCCTAAGGAAATTCTTCCATTTTCTAACAATTCTCTTCTAAATAATAATCGCTGTGGGAGAATAAAATCCATATCCCATTTTGAGTTTTTAAATTTATGATTCATCGAGAAAAGCGGCGTTAGCGGTACAATAGAAGACGGATCCAGCAATACCAAAACTCCAGCAGTAATTGTCGTAGAAGGAGTTCTCGTAAGCACCAAAACTGACGATGCAAATCCTTTTATACGCTGTAAATTATCTTCATTTCCATCAACTGATGCCGTAGCACTGTAAATAACAGGTTTATTAAAAAGAGATGCCATATAAGTTGCCGTCACAGCACCTGCCCAGTAATGAATGTCTTCATTTTCTCTTCTATAAGTTTGGGTTGTGGCATAACTATAAATGTCTCCAAACTGATAACTTTCATATTTATAACGAAGCGAAGTTGTCAAAACAAAACGCTTTGATTTTGAAGCATAAAATGGCAGATTAAAAGCTGCTTTAAAACGACTGTGATTTTCAACTCTTCCTCTTTCAAATTTATTCCCAAATAATTCAGAATCGTAATTAGAAGGTCCTAACTGTTCATATTGCAAATCAAAAGTTCTGGTTGTAGGGAATTTGTCTACTATTGCTTTTCCTAGTGTTTTTATACCTGGCTCTTTTTCCTGAGCAATAGCGTGCACGGAAATAAACACAACGAAAACTGAAATGATTTTAGACTTCATAATTGGTATAAATTGTTTTTGGAATAAATTATAAATTCGGCTCAAAAGTAATTTACAAGCTCATATTCTAATAGTAATTTTATACCAGTGGCGTATGATTTATACGAATGGCGTTTGTATAATTTCCCTCTTACAATTGGCTTAAAACTATACGATTATATTATTTTTGCCGTTATGACAATCGCTAAAATTTATCAGAACTTTTTTTTACGAAATCTCTTTGTAAATACACTTGTTTATTTGGTTATTCTTGCTTGTGTTTACGACGAAATAAGACTCGACGGACACAGCTGGGCATATATTTTGAGCAAAATTGCCGTCGGATATTTCCCTTGCATTGTCTGGATAACATTTTTTAATGTTTTCATCATCAAACCTATTTTATTCAAAAAGAAAGTCAAACTCTTTTTCACACTTCTTGTTGGGTATTGGACTTGTTTTTACTTTTTTATGAATTGGTTTTTTCCTCTGGTGGGATTAGGAAATTTTAAGACACTTCAAATATTATCTTTAATAATCAACGGAACATTTTTTTATTTCATTCATGTCGTTATCACCAAAAAAATCATGGATGCCGATAAAGATATTATGAATTTCAAATCGGAACTTTCGTTTTTAAAACAGCAGTTAAATCCGCATTTTCTACTCAATGCGATGAATAATCTTTACGGCGAAGCCCTGGCCGAACCCGATAAAGTTCCAGATCGAATCCTGAATCTTTCGGATATGCTGCGTTATCAGATTGAAGCTTCTAAAAAAGATTTTGTTTTGGTGGAAGAAGAAATTGCTTTCGTAAAAAAATATATTGAATATTATACCTTTAGAAACGAACGTTTGAATGTAACCCAAAATCTAGACGGTGCATTTGACGAAATCGAGATTCCACCCTTATTTTTTTTACCATTGGTAGAAAATGCCGTGAAGTTTTCTGCCGAAACTGCAGAACCTTTTATTAATCTGGATTTAAAAGTAAAATGTCGAAATTTGTCTTTTACTTTAAAAAACAATTATCTTGATTCGGGTTCGCGTCTTTCGAGCACAGGAATCGGAATTGAAAACCTAAAAAGACGTTTAGAAGTTTACGGCTTAAAACACGATTTAAGCTGTAAAAAAGAAAAAAACATGTTTGTAGTAAAATTAAGTATATGGCATTTACCTACCGCTGTCTCATAATCGATGACGAATCGCCGGCGCACAAAGCGCTGATTTCGCACATCTCGAAATTTGACGAACTGGAACATTCCGGAAGCGCTTTTAATGGTATGGAAGCCATAAAACTACTTAACGAAAACCAATATGACATTATTTTTCTAGACATTAATATGCCTGTAATTTCAGGTGTAGAATTAATGGAATTGCAGCCCAACCGACCGCTTACAATTGTCACAACAGCTTATTCTGATTTTGCGCTTTCGGCTTACCAAAACGATGCAATTGATTATTTAATGAAACCCATTTCGTTAGAAAAATTTTCAAAAGCCATAGAAAAAGCCAAAACTTATTATTCTGGAAATACTCTTAAAAAAGAAACAAATAGTAACGAAAAAGTACTTTCGTACCGTTCTAATGGGCAATTACTAGAAACTCCGCTCGCTGATATTTTATATATAGAAAGTCTGGGCAATTACATGAAACTGCACAACTGCAAACTAAAATCGCCAATTATTATTTACGGTTCACTCGCCAGCATAAGTACAGAGATTGATTGTTCAAATTTCCTTCAAGTACATCGTTCTTATATCGTCAATACTGCTAAAATTACCTCCGTTACTTTTAAAAATCTCACTATGTCTAATGGCGAAATTATTCCTGTGGGAAGGAAGTATCAAATTTTGCTAGATAACATTTCAATTAGATAATTTGTCAATTTTGATAATTAGATAATTTTTTGAAAAGTTGAACTTCATGCTTTAATTTTAAACCCATTTTGGATTTACTTCTTTTTCCTTAAATACTCAATCGCCCCAGTAGACCATAACGCCAACCAAATCAAAACAGGTTGAAAAAACAATCGTATCAAACGCGCTTGATCTGTGTTCATGCCCAGCGCATCAATTCTATTTAAATATTGGGCAATATTGCCTGGAAAAACCATTACATAAAATACGGCAAGGAAAATTCCCATGTGAACTTTATATTTTGTCAAAAAAATGAGAGCAAGCCCAAGTATTAGTTCTACAATTCCAGAAAGAATCACTACTAAATCTTTATCCATAGGAACCCAGTTAGGAACCTGCGCCTGAAAATCTATTCTTTGAAAAGTAAGATGCCCAAAAGCAGCGGTTATCATAAAAAGTCCCAGCAAAATTCTAAAGAAATTTTGTGTTTTAGTTGTGTGTATATTTTCCATAGTAAAGATCATTAATTAAAATTTGAAAGAATTATCTATCAAATTTAAGGTATTAAATGACAAACTCCATTTCATGCAATTTATCTTTTCATTACATAATATCTATGTCTTAAACCTAGTGAAACATATTAAAAACCTTTTGCATAACCGATGTTTTAGACATTATAAAGCAATTCAGCATTCGTTGTTTATTCTTTTCTTTAAAAAAAACATTTTATCTGAATAACTTTTCTTACTTAATTGGTTAAATTCGCATGCTACAAAACCACTAAGAATATTTTATAACCAATGAGCATATTCAATTTATTTAAACGATCAGATATAGAATGCCCGAGGTGTCTCGGCAAAGGATTTGTTGAATGGGAAGACATTGTTCGTTTAAATAGACAATTAAAATGGGTTCCTGCACCCTGCGCTTATTGCAATGCAGTTGGAAGGGTGCCTAAAGAAATGCTGTCTAAAGTTACTGTAGACTGCATGTATCTCACTATAGATCTCCCAGAATCTGTAATCGAAAAAATTAAAGAAGGTGATCAAGAAACAATAGAGAAAGGAAAACAACGCGAACTTTTTGTTGATCATCTTATACAATTTGCAGAACACCACTATTTAACACAAAATATGGACGCAGAAAGCATCGCCAATTTGTATTTAAACACAGAAGAAGAATCTGCTCTTTTTTCTGTAAATAAAGACGAATTAATCAAGTACATTCAAGGCGTAATCGAATTAAAAAAATCCGGACAAAATTAAACCAATTTGATTCATAAAAAACAAACAATCACAACCTTAGCATCCTAGTAACTTAGCACTTAAAAAAACACGTATAAATACCTATAGTCACAATTTTATTATGTACTAATATTGCTAAGAATAATTTTTTAGTTAGAATATAAGTTTTCTTCGAGAGGGCTTTTAAATTTTTTGTCACTTTTTTTTTGGAACACAAAGTGGGATTTCAAATCGCTGGTAACGATTAGAAATCCCACTTTTTTTGTTTTGATAGTAGCCGCAAAGCACAAGATGTTTTTCCTTTCAAACCTTTGTGCCTTTGTACCTCTGCCATTTTGCCCCTCTCTTCTCTTTGCCCCTCAAAAAAAAGAAGTATTTTTGCGTTTAGTAAACGCCACGAAATTAAAGCCCAAAATCAAATGACACGAGAACATTATATTCCGTTTAATAAAGAATTTTTACTCGAGCAGCAGATTGCAGCTTTCGCGGAAGATCAACAAAAGGCTGCAGATTTTAAAAAGTTTTTTGATATTATAGAGCATTATTATCATTACGAATCTTTTAATCTTAACCGAAACTTAAAGCAGCATTACGCGCTTTACGATCCAGATTTGAGCGAAAAAGAACGTGAAGGTTTTATTGGTAAAAGTGATTTTGGAGTTTTTAAAAAAACCTTACTTAAAGTTTTAGAACGCGGCAACTATTACAGAATTAACGAAGAAATTTTAAAAGAAGCCTTTCAAGAATCTGATTTAATTGGTTTAAATCTCGCAATAGATTTTAATGCTTTCAAAGATTACGAACTATACGCACGTGGCCATCATAAGGCAAAAGAAAAAGTCAAGAAATATTTTTTCTGGAAAAAAGAAGTGGAAATCGAATATTACGATCGTGTTCTTATCTACCTCAATTACAGCGACGCAGATTATCTAACGGCAAAAAAAGTCAAATTAGGAAAGATGCCCATTGATCCAGGTTCAATTGCCTTGAAAATATTTAAACGCGTTCCTAAAAACGATCTTGAAACGATATTTCCGAATGCAATTCCGAAAATGTCATTGAAAGACAAAATGCTGCTTTGGGTTCCTGGAGTTTTTGGTGGAATTTCGCTTTTAAGTGCCAAAGTAATTCCTGCGCTTATCAATATGTACGATGCATATCAAACAGGCGAAACCATTGATTTATTAAACAGTAAAACTTCCTTAAATCAAGGATTAATTGCTTTAGGGATTTTAGCAGCTTATTGTTTTCGTCAGTACAATAACTTTATAAATAAGAAAATTAGATATTCTAAAACACTTTCGGATAGTTTGTATTTTAAGAATGTCGGAAACAACAGCGGTGCTTTTTATTCATTACTAAATTCATCAGAAGAAGAAGCCTTAAAAGAAACAATCTTAGCGTATGCATTTTTAAATAGAAGTCAAACCCCATTAACTGCCGAAGAACTAGACTCACAAATTGAATCTTGGTTTTATTCTCATTTAAAAACCGAGTTGGATTTTGATGTAAACGATGCATTACTAAAATTAAAAAGTATTGGAATAGGAATAGAAACTAACGGGAAATGGGAAGTTATTCCGCTAAAGGAAGCACTTATCAAAATCGATGAATTGTGGGATAATGTTTTTGAATATAATCAGAAATAAGTTAAAAAAATGAATAACTTAAAGTCATTTTCTATTTTTACAATAACCTTATTTATTTTGGCTTTTATTATGATTAAAAGCACGCAACAATTTAGGTATATTGACAAATTAAGATGGCTTTATCATGTTGGCTGGATTTCATGTTATATCTTCCATCTCATTTCTTTAATCTTATCTTTTCTCTTTTTAATTTTTGTTTTAAAAAAAGATTTTAACTTAAAAGTACAATATAAATTCATCTGGATTGCTTTAGGATTGTGCCCAAGTCTATTTTGGGCAATTTCAATTCTACTACTTTTAAATCATTTATAATTCGTTATATTCCCAAAAAAAATAAAAAATGTACACTTACAAATGCTCCTGCTGCGGAGAAATTTACGACGAAATTCCCTTATGTTTTGGCAACGAATATCCTGCTTACTATTTTTCTATTCCGACCGAAGAAAGAGAACAGCGCATAGAATATGGCGGCAGCTGGTGTTATGTAGATGAAGAACATTTTTTCCATCGAGGAAGATTGACTATACCGATAATTGATTATCATGAAGATTTCGTTTTTAATGTCTGGACCACAATAAGCGAAGAAAATTTTTGCCTGCGAATGGATTTATGGGAAGATCCAAATAGAATTAATCAAGAACCTTATTTTGGCTGGATGCAAACCGATGTGCCTACTTATGGCAAAACAATTTCACTGAAATCAATTGCCATTGAACAAGAATTAGGATTAATTCCAGAAATTAAAATGATCGAAGAAAACCATCCTCTAACCATTGATCAGGAAAATGGAATAACCTTTGAAAAAGCCATTTCAATCGTCGATGAAATTATGAAAATACAGCACGGTAAAAGCTAAAAGAAATTTTATTAGATTTACTTCAACTAACTATAAACCAACAAAAAATGAGAACATTAGAGCAATGGTTTGCAGAATATGCCGTAAGCCACCAAAACCCAACAAACAAAGCGATACACTATATTTGTGTTCCTGCTATTTTCTTTTCTATTGTAGGTTTATTAATGAGTATTCCGAGCGGAATTATCGCTGATACCTTAAAATTAAATTTGCCAATTATTGAAAATTGGGCATTTGTAGTTTTACTTTTCGTTCTTATTTTTTACATCAGATTATCAGTTACAATGGCGATTAAAATTGCTATTTTTTCTGCAATTTGTTTGGTTATTAATTATTACATCGGGCAAATTGTTCCGCTGTGGGCATTCTCAATTGGCGTTTTTATTATTGCCTGGATCGGACAATTTTACGGACACAATATTGAAGGCAAAAAACCTTCTTTCTTAAAAGATCTTCAGTTTCTATTGATTGGTCCGGCTTGGGTGGTAGAAAACTTGTTTTCTAGAAAGTAACTTATATGATTAGTAAAAAATAAGTATTATCTTATTTTAAAAATATTATTTATATTTTTGATTTACCAAAAACTAATCTTATGATACAATTAATCTGGGCAATACTAAACATTGCCATCATACTTTACTTTATTATTCTATGTTTTAAAGCTGTTAAACTGATCCGTGATAATATCGGTATATTTGCTGCCGTAGTATTTTCATTTGTTTTATTATCTTTTATTACAAATCCAAAAAAAGATAAAGATACTGAGAGTCAAAGTTTAAGATTTGACTCTAAAAAACAAAAAAATAAAGAGGTAATTAAACCATTTCTCAACACTTATTTGTCCAAAACAACAATTGACGAAGATTTAATATCAACTATTAATCTAACTGTAATGTATGATGCAAAAAAAGTACTTTCAGCAAATGTAAACAAAACTGGATTTACAGGTGGTACAACTTGGAAACCATCTTTTATCGATGTTCAAAAAATAGACAACAAAAATAAATGTAAATATATTATTTATGGTGTTAACGAATGGAGGCTGGCTGGTTTTCTTTTATACTCACAATCTAAAAATTACGAAGGCATAACAGAGTTAAAAAATGACTTTTATATACCAAAGTAAAATCACAGGTTAATAATAAAAAACAAACTTATATTAAAAAAGGCGTACAATATTTTATCGTTTTTAAACCAAAAATATAATTTAAATATTTTTATACTAGCCAGATAATCCCATTTTAGGCAGAGAAAATCTTCCTATCGATTGCTTGCGGAATTTTAAAAATTCCACCTAATGCGTGCAGAAAAAGATAAATTCTAAATTGAAATTTGGCGTAAAAAATCTTTTAACAACTAAAACTATAAACATTTAAAACATGGAAAATAAAAAACCAATTACATTTATTTTTTGGGTTATCGCTATCATTTTAGGTGTAACCTTATACAAGCAATTTGACTTTCAAAATTTAAAATTTGAGAAACCAGCACTAGCAGTTGTGTATATAATTGTTTTTGTATTTTCTGTTTTTGTTTTAATTAAAAACTTTAAAAAGAAGCGTTCTGGGAAATAAAAAAAGCGCAAACTCTTAAAGATATGCGCTTTTTTTTGTGACCGCGGAGGGGTTCGAACCCCCAACCCTCAGAGCCGAAATCTGATATTCTATCCAGTTGAACTACGCGGTCAGTTTATTTATGATTTCAGATTATAGATTTTAGATTATAGATTTTAGATTACTGATTGGAATCTAAAATCTACATTCTAAAAATCTAAAATTAATTATGACAATAATTTTTTCACAATTGTAGAAATAGTTTTTCCTTCAGCAGTTCCGCCTAATTGTGCAGAAGCTAATCCCATAACTTTTCCCATTGATGCAATTCCAGAAGCACCTGTTTCTGCAATAATTTTAGCAATAACAGCTTCTACTTCTTCTTCGCTTAATTGAGCTGGTAAAAACTTCTCGATTACTGCAACCTGAGCCAATTCTGGTTCAGCTAAATCAGGACGATTTTGTTCTGTAAAGATTCTTGCGCTTTCTTTACGTGTTTTTACCAATTTTTGAAGTAATTTAATTTCTTCATCTTCTGATAATTCTTCTTTTGATCCAGAAGAAGTTGCTGCTAGTAACAATTCAGATTTAATAGCTCTCAATGCTTCTAATGCAACAGTATCTTTTGCTTTCATGGCCGTTTTGATCTCGTCCATGATCTTTGCTTGTAAACTCATCTTTGTCTTTTTATTTGAATAAGCAGTGCTTATAAATTGATATTTATATTGAAAGTTTGTTCTCGACTTCGCTCGAACTGACAATAGAATTAACTTTAAAAATCAACTTAAGAAGTCAAATTTTTAAATTCTGTGCGAAGATAAAAAAAATAACCCGAAAATTAAATCCAATTTTCGGGTCATCCTAATATTATGATTCTAAAATTAATCTACGTTGTCGTGCAAAAATGAATTGTTTGAACGCAATTGTAAATCATTGTTACTGTCTGTTCCAACAGAGATTCTAGAATTAGTATTATTTGACTGTGAATTCGATAAATCAATTCCTAATCTTTTGTAAGCTGGTTCTTTTTCCAACTCGTCAATTCTAGAAACATTATTATGGAATTTATAGTTAAACTCTTTTAGTTTCTTTCTTCTTTCTTCTGCTCTTAAACGAAGTGTTTCTTCAATTGTTAATTCCATTGGAGAAACTTCAGAAGTCGTTGTAAAATCGGCTTGACTTGCAAAGTCTGTTCTTGGTTTCAAAGTAATGTTTAATTCCTCTGGAACAACATCTTCAACCACTTTTTCAACTGGTTTAGAAGTAATCAAGTCGTTTTCAACTTCCATATATTCTTCTAAAGAATATTTGATGATTCCGTTATCAGAAACTTCTGTTACCGGCACAAACTGCACTGGATCATTTACTTTTATCTCACGTGTTTCGTTTGTTAATTCAAACAAAACTTTATTATCTTCAATAACTGGTTCTCTTTTTACAGGCTCTGATTTAAACAAAGGTAGATCAAAAGAAAAAGTAGTCTGCTCTTCTCTTTCAAAAACTCTTTGTTGCTGCACAGGCTGTTGTTGTACTTGTTGTACAACTGGAGTTTCTGGTGCAGAAATTGTAAAATCGATATCTGTAATTGGCGAAACAATTTCGAAAGTCACATCCAAATTTTTAATAAATTCAGACATTACCACTAACTCTTCCTGATTGATTGCTGGAGCAACAGCTTGAGGAGTTGGCGCAAATGTTTCGTCATCATCCATTAAATCAAAAACAACTTTATCTTCAGTTTTTGCTGTAGGTGTATCAACTGTTAAGTCGAAAGAAGTAAGTGGTCTACTAGTTAAATTATGAACACTTCTCTGCTCATCTTCTAACGTATGAATGATTTTTTTAGGTTCTGTATTAACAATTTCATTTTGTTGTTCTACATCAAAACCTGTAGCAATAATAGTTACAGCAATAGCTTCACCAAGAGTTTCGTCTTCACCAACTCCCATGATAATATTTGCATTGTAACCAGCCTCAGCTTGGATGTGATCGTTGATTTCTCCGATTTCATCAAGAGTAATCTCATTAGTTCCAGAAACGATAAGCAACAATACGTTTTTGGCACCTGTAATTTTATTGTCGTTTAACAAAGGAGAATCCAAAGCCGAAACAATAGCGTCTTTTGCTCTGTTTTCACCTGTTGCCACAGAAGATCCCATGATAGCTGTTCCACTGTTAGCCAAAACAGTTTTTGCATCACGTAAATCGATATTTTGAGTATAGTGGTGCGTAATTACTTCGGCAATACCTCTAGAGGCAGTTGCCAAAACTTCATCCGCTTTAGAGAATCCAGCTTTAAAACCAAGATTTCCGTATACTTCTCTTAATTTGTTGTTGTTGATTACAATTAATGAATCGACTTGCTTGCGTAGTTTTTCGATTCCAATAATTGCTTGCTCCTGACGTACTTTCCCTTCAAATTGAAACGGAATGGTCACGATACCAACTGTTAGTATTTCTCTTTCTTTTGCTAATTGAGCGATTACCGGAGCAGCACCTGTTCCTGTTCCTCCACCCATACCAGCAGTAATAAATACCATCTTAGTATTTCTATCTAACATTTTTTCAATATCAGAAATACTTTCGATAGCAGATTGCTGTCCAACATCTGGGTTTGCTCCTGCTCCTAATCCTTCAGTTAAATTAACTCCTAATTGAATTTTATTTGGTACTGAACTATTTTGCAGCGCTTGTGAATCGGTATTACAAACGATAAAATCTACGCCCTTAATACCTTGCTTGAACATGTGGTTGATTGCGTTACTTCCGCCTCCGCCTACACCTATTACTTTGATTACATTTGATTGATTTTTTGGTAAATCAAATGAAATACTTCCAAATTCTGAGTTGCTCATCATCTTTTTGGTTTTTGAAATTCTTATTTAGTACATTTTTTACTTCTTGACTTGGGGCAAAAAGTAATTTCCTTCTCTTGTTATTCTAATTATTCTGCGTTGTCTAAAAATTCTTTGATTTTATCAACGTATCGATCAAAAAATGATCTTCTTATTTTATTTTCAGTAGACTCGTCTTTAGCTGCTTTATGACTCACAACTTCTCTTGTCTCTTCAATAGCTTCTACTCTCTCAACGTAGTTTTCTTCTACTTCGTATCGCTGTACTGGAGTTGGTGCATTTCTGTAAACCACTTTTGGCTGTTCATTAACCAGTTCCATTCTAACAGCACTTTGAGAACTGTTTTCAATACTGTTCATTACTAATCCAACCGCTGTTGCAAATAATGGACTAGAAATTTCTTCTCCAGAATTCCCTGCTAAATGCTCATTTGGATAACCAATTCTAGTATCCATTCCTGTAATGTATTCTACCAATTGTTTGATGTGCTTTAATTGCGCACCGCCGCCTGTTAATACAATACCAGCAATTAGTTTTTTACGAGGATCTTCGTGACCGTATGCTTTTATCTCAGCAAAAACCTGTTCTACAATTTCCACGACTCTTGCGTGAATAATTTTAGATAAGTTTTTTAATGAAATTTCTTTTGGTTCTCTTCCTCTTAAACCAGGAATCGAAACGATCTCATTATCTTTATTTTCTCCCGGCCAAGCAGATCCGAATTTGATCTTTAAAAGTTCTGCTTGTTTTTCGATAATCGAACAGCCTTCTTTAATATCATCTGTAATTACATTTCCACCGAAAGGAATCACCGCTGTGTGACGAATGATACCATCTTTGAAAATAGCCAAATCTGTTGTTCCGCCACCAATATCGATAAGCGCAACACCAGCTTCTTTTTCTTCTTGACTTAAAACTGCATCTGCCGAAGCTAATGGCTCTAGTGTTAAACCAGATAATTCAATTCCTGAACTCTGAATACATCTTCCAACATTTCTGATTGAAGAAGCCTGCCCAACTACAACGTGAAAACTAGATTCTAATCTTCCGCCGTACATTCCGATTGGCTCTTTAATTTCAGACTGTCCGTCGATTTTAAATTCCTGCGGTAAAACATGAATAATTTCTTCTCCTGGTAACATCGCCAGTTTATTTACCTGATCGATTAGGAGCTGAATATCATTTTCGCCAATAACCTCTTCTGGATTATTTCTGCTGATGTAATCAGTATGCTGTATACTTCTGATGTGCTGCCCGGCGATCCCTACAACAACATCTTTTATTTTGTAACCTGAATTATTTTCTGCTTCGATTATCGCTTGTTGAATCGATTGAATCGTCTGCGTAATGTTGTTTACTACTCCTCTGGCAACACCCAAACTTTTGGATTTACCAATGCCCAAAATCTCCAACTTACCATATTCATTTTTCTTGCCAATCATGGCAACGATTTTGGTTGTTCCAATATCTAGACCTACTGCAATGTTATCTTTTTCCATTTTCTATTATTTAGTGCAAACTACTTGTTCCGTAAACCTAAGGTCAATTTTACTGTATTTATATAACGAACTATCTAAAACTGCTTTTTGAAAAAAGGCTTTATAGTTTCTAAATTTCTTATCAACATTCATTGTTCTGCCGAAATCTATGAAGTAATCATAGTTACGATTAAACATTTTTAGGCTTCCATTCGGCATAATCTCTATTGCAATGATGTTTTTTTTCAAAAACGCATCGTCATAAATTGTGCGAAATAAAGCTGCTAAATCTTCGTTATTTTTTTTATTAATTGCCCCTGAAACAAGCGGAACTCTTGCAGTAAAATTGTCAGACAAAGGCATTTTATTACCCTCGTAATCAATATAAAAAGAAGCGTCGCCGTCATAAACTCTTGCTATGGGCGTCTTCTGTTTTACTACTGCTTTTAGAACTCCATCGATACTTACAAAAACATTTGACTTCTCAATCATCTCTTGTGTATCGAGGGTTTTCTCTATCTTATTCAAATCTACTTCATCTTTTCTAATACTTGAAGCGTCTCTTTTATTTTCTATCAACAATTTATTAACCGTTTCAGGCTTCACAAAAAGCGTATTTTCTCCTACAAAAACGACCATCGATTTTTTCAATTTTCGATCGCCATTTCGATGTTGTGCGAATGAAAATAAAAAAACTACAAGACCTAAAATAAGTACTAATCGAATATTTGTCCAATTAAATATTTTCATTTAGCATTTTTTTAATTGACGGAACCATTTCTCCTATATCACCAGCTCCAATTGTCACAATTATTGGTGCATCGCTGGCTTTGATTTCACGCAATAAATCGTTTTTTGCAACAATTTTTTTGTTCGAATTTGTCATTTTACCCAAAAGCCATTCAGATGTTACTCCTTCCATCGGAAGTTCTCTAGCTGGGTAAATATCCATTAAAAACACTTCATCAAATTTTGATAAGCTTTCGGCAAATCCATCAGCAAAATCTTTTGTTCTGCTAAATAAATGAGGCTGAAAAATGGCCAGCACTTTACGACCTGGATACAATTCCCTAACTGCCTGATGAACAGCATTTATTTCTGTCGGATGATGTGCATAATCATCAATATATACTAATTTTTCACTCTTAATTTGATACGAAAAACGTCTTCTGATTCCGTTGAATGAAGCAATGGCTTTTGCAATAGACTCGGTCGGGGTGCCAAAAGTGTTAGCCATCGCAATAGCCATCAATCCATTCATTAAATTGTGTTTCCCAGGCAGCCCAAAACGTAGGTCTTTCATAATTTCTGACGGTGTCTGCACATCAAAAACATAAGCGCCATCTTCTATTCGAACATTAAAAGCCTTATATACAGCATCTTCATTTATAGCACATTGAACGCCCTCAAGAGGTAATTCTTTTGTTATGAAGAGATTGTTTTTATCTTCTACTTTTGCCGCAAATTCTCTAAAAGAATCCTCAATTGCCTCACTAGTTCCATAAATATCCAAATGATCTGCATCCATAGACGTTACACACGCGATATCCGGACGTAAATGCAAAAATGATCTGTCAAATTCATCGGCTTCAACAACAGTTACTGTTTTTCCACTTCCAATTAGGTTTGAATTATAATTTTCAACAATTCCTCCAATAAAAGCTGTTACATCTGCACCGCTTTGAAACAAAATATGACCAAGAATACTAGAAGTTGTTGTTTTTCCGTGTGTTCCAGCAACTGCAAAGCAAAATGTATCTTTACTTATAATTCCAAGAACTTCTGCACGTTTTTTAACCTCGTAATGTCTTTCTATAAAATAATTCCACTCAGAATGGGTTTTTGGGACCGCTGGTGTAAAAATTACCAACGTATTCTCAACATAATAATCGGTTGGAATTAAACTAATATTATCTTCAAAATGAATATCAATACCGCTTTCAATCAATTCACTTGTCAGCATAGAAGGGGTTTTATCATAACCTGAAACTTGTTTTCCAATATATTTGAAATAACGAGCCAAGGCACTCATTCCGATTCCTCCGATACCAATAAAATAAACGTTCTGTATTTGATTTAAATTCATCTTAATTTCTTCTTTAAGTATTAAGTTTCAGGCGCTAAACCATAAACTTTATGCTTTATAATTGTGTTAAGCTTTCATCTTGGTTTTCCTTAAAAAACTAAAAACTAAGCCATTATGTTTTTATACTTATAAGAATCGAAAGTCCCCTAAAATAGCGTTCTTCTTTTCTCTTGATGTTGTATAATTTTCGCCAAAATTTATATTATAACAACTTTTTTATTTCTTCTACAATTACTTTCGTAGCATTTGGCATTGCTAATTTTTTGATATTATCACTTAATTGTTTCTGTTTTCCCTGATCTTTCAGCAGCGCTTCAAAAACAATGCTAAACTGGCTTTCCAATTCAGATTCTTTCAATAAAATTGCACCTTTTGCATCTACAATTGCCTGCGCATTTTTAGTCTGGTGATCCTCAGCTACATTTGGAGATGGAATAAAAATTACAGGCTTTCCAACAATACATAATTCTGATACTGACGAAGCTCCTGCTCGTGAAATTATTACATCTGATGCTGCATATACAAAATCCATTCTTTCAATAAAATCAACCACTTTTACATTTGGCTGATTGTATTTTTTATAATCTTCAAAATATAGTTTTCCACATTGCCAGATTACCTGAACATCTTGCGAAAGAAAATTTTGCAATTCTTTTTCAATTAACTGATTGATTCTTCTTGCTCCTAAACTACCTCCTAAAACCAATAATGTTTTTTTATTTAGATCTAAACCATAAAACGAAATTGCTTCATCACGTTTACTGTCGATATCAATTAAATCCTGACGTACTGGATTTCCAGTTAAAACAATTTTTTCTTTCGGAAAAAAACGTTCCAAATTTTGATAAGCGACGCAAATTTTATTCGCTTTTTTACTCAATAATTTATTGGTAATTCCTGGAAATGAATTCTGCTCTTGAACCACTGTCGGAATTCCTGCCGAACCTGCCGCTTGAAGTAAAGGTCCGCTGGCAAAACCACCCGTTCCTATTACTACATTTGGTTTGAATTTTTTAATAATTCTTCTTGATTCCAATAAACTGCTTGCTAGTTTAAGAGGAAACATCATATTTTGTAAAGTCAATTTTCGTTGTAAACCAGCTATCCAAAGACCTTTTATTTCGTAACCTGCCTGAGGCACTTTCTGCATTTCCATTTTATCTCTGGCACCAACAAAAAGAAATTCTGCATCAGGAAATTGTAATTTTAATTCATTTGCAATCGCAATCGCAGGATAAATATGTCCTCCTGTTCCTCCTCCGCTAAGTATGAATTTATACTTTGTCATCATTTAAAAAATTACAACGTTTTAAAAACTATTTTTTTTATTTTATTTGTTTAAAACTGCATTCATCGGATTCCTTGAATTATCTTCTATAGAATACATTTGTTCTTCTTCATATATTTCTTGAGGAACTACATCTTCTTCTGCCAATTCTTTATCAATCAATCGCTGTAACGCTTCTTTTCTTTTTTCTTTTTCCTTTTTTTCTTCGGCAATTTCTTCCTCTTTTTTCGTAACACTGATTATTATTCCCAGCGAGAAACAAGTCATCCAGATCGAACTTCCTCCACTACTTATCAATGGCAGTGTCTGTCCAGTTACGGGTAGCAGTTCAACCGCTACCGCCATATTAATCATCGCTTGGAATATCATCGGAAATCCGAGACCGACGACGACTAATTTTCCAAATAAGGTGTTTGCTTTATGAGAGGCAATCACAAATCTGAACAACAGCAATAAATACAGAAGTAATATCGAAACTCCTCCAACTAAGCCATATTCTTCAACTACAATTGCGTAAATAAAATCGGAAGATGATTGGGGAAGAAAGTTCTTTTGAACACTTTTTCCAGGTCCTAATCCGCCTAATCTACCTGAAGCAATCGCAATTTTTGCTTTTTCTATCTGATAATCATCTTCATCGGGTTTATCGGTTGTAAAGTTCATAATACGACTTTCCCATGTTGAAACCCTGCTGAAAAACCTAGAGTCTGGAAAAGCTTTGGCTACCAAAAGGAAAAATGCCAGCATTGCAATTCCTGAACCTATAATAAAACCTATATATTTTAATGGATATTTACCAATGAACGTCAGCATCATAACCATCGAAAAAATCAACGCTGTGGTCGAAAAGTTGGCTGGTAATATTAGTGCCAAAGTGATAAATACTGGAATCCAAAGCTGAATAAATGAGGTTTGAAACGGCTCATTTTCTTCTTTCTTTTTTGACAAATAACGCGCAACATAAATAAACAATACACTTGCCGCTAAAGTCGAAGTCTGAAACGTAATTCCGATAAACGGAACTTGGATCCATCGACTTGCATTTGCGCCCGCAATTACGGTTCCTTTTAATAATGTGTACAATAATAGAATCCAAACTACTGGAAGCGCTATTTTAGAAATCGCTCTAAAATAATGATACGGCACTTTGTGAACCCAGTATATAATTAGAAAACCTATACAAACGTGAGCCAAATGTTTTACCAAGTAACCCAATGTATTACCGGTTCCATGACCAATATAAGCCAGATTACTACTCGCACTAAAAACAGGCATAAACGAAAATAACGCCAATAAAGCCACAAATGACCATATTACCCTATCTCCTTTTAGTTTGTTTACTAATTGCTTCATTGTTTTTAGTTTCAGGTTTCTTTTGTTTCAGGTTTCAAGTTCCTCATAACATGAAACTTGAAACTTGAAACTTTTATTCTACAAGTTGTGTACCGCTTGCTTAAATTGTTTTCCTCTGTCTTCGTAGTTTTCGAATAAATCAAAACTTGCGCAGGCTGGAGACAACAATACTGCATCACCTTTTTCTGTTAATCTTTGAGCAGTTTTTACTGCATCGTTCATATTGTTCACTTCAACCATAATATCAACAACGTTTCCAAAAGCATCTATAATTTTACGGTTGTCTACTCCTAAACAAATAATCGCTTTTACTTTTTCGCGGACTAATGACATTAATTCGTTATAATCGTTTCCTTTGTCAACACCACCCACGATCCACACGGTTGGAACATTCATACTATCTAAAGCAAAGAATGTAGCATTTACATTGGTCGCTTTTGAGTCGTTGATGTATTGAACGTTTTGTATTTTTAATACTTTTTCTAAACGGTGCTCAACACCTTGAAAATTAGATAAACTTTCACGAATAGTTGCATTTCTAATCTGCATCAATTTCGCCACAGAGCTTGCTGCCATTGCATTTTTCATATTATGTTTTCCTTCTAACGCAATGTATTCTGTTTCCATTGTAAACTCTTCTTGGTTAATCTTTATTTCCATTTTGTTGTTATTTATAGAAGCCCCTTCATCGAATGTTTTTGTCAATGAAAAAGGAATTAATTTTGCTTTTGTTTTGTTACTCTTTAACCATTCTGTGCTTGCCTCATCATCTGCATCGTAAATGAGATAGTCACTTTCGGTCTGGTTCATCGTTATCCGGAATTTCGAATTAATATAATTTTGATATTTATATTCGTATCGATCTAAGTGGTCTGGACTAATATTGGTTATTATGGCAATATCTGGTCTATAATCTATTATTCCGTCTAACTGAAAACTGCTTAATTCAAGAACATATGCGTCAAATTTATTCTCGGCAACCTGCCAGGCAAAACTCTTTCCTATGTTACCGCCTAAGCCGACATTTAATCCTGCCGATTTTAGTAAATGATAAGTCAGCATTGTTGTTGTTGTCTTACCGTTACTTCCAGTAATTCCTATTGTCATTGCTTCTGTAAAAGGTGCCGCAAATTCAATTTCAGAAATCACCTTAATCCCTGCTGCAACCAGCTTTTTTACTATTGGTGATTTATCTGGAATTCCTGGGCTTTTCATTACGACATCGGCATTCAAAATCAAATCTTCTGTATGCTGCTCTTCTTCCCAGGCAATTTTATTAATGATAAGAACTTCTTTGTAACTCTCTTTTATCTTTCCAAAATCTGACACGAAAACATCGTATCCTTGTTTTTTCCCGAGGATTGCGGTTCCAACTCCACTTTCTCCTCCTCCTAACACTACTAATCTCATAGTTTTTTTAATTAAAAATTCAGAATTAAAAATTAAAAATCAGTTGTGACTTTCAATGAATTCCTATTTTCCTTTTAGGGTTAGTATAATTTTCGCTAATATTCTGCAAATTTCATTAGCCTCACCAAAGATGCTGTCAAATTCATTTACAGAAATATAATCTGTTGCTTTTAATAATTTCAACCAATAAATTGTTTCTCTAGCTTCTTTATATGAAATTTCAAGCTTGAATAAAAACTCCTTATTAGAACGTCCTCCAATCGATTCTTCGATGTTTGCTCCAATTGAAGTTCCACATCTTAAAAGTTGTTTACTTAAAATAAACTCCTTTTTTGTATTAGTTAGATATTTATATAAATTGATTATTCTAACCGCAAAGAGAAATGATTTCTCTTGAACAATATTCTCCTTCATCTACAAGAACGTGCAACCTTTAATTTTTAATTCTAAATTTTTAATTTAAAATTTATCTCAGTTTTAATGTAATAATTGACAATATGGCTAACATCACTGCAACAATCCAGAAACGGGTCACGATTTTACTTTCATGATATCCTTTTTTCTGATAATGATGATGAAGCGGCGACATCAAGAAAATTCTTCGACCTTCACCAAACCTCTTTTTTGTATATTTAAAATAAGATACTTGAATAATTACTGAAGCACTTTCTGCTAAGAAAATTCCACAGAACAATACAATTAATATTTCTTTACGAACTGCAATTGCTAAAACAGCGATAATTCCTCCAATTGTTAAACTACCTGTATCACCCATAAAGACAGATGCCGGATATGAATTGTACCAAAGAAAACCAATCAGCGCTCCAACAAATGCCGAAATAAAGACAGTCATTTCTCCCGAATTGGGGATATACATAATATTTAGATAATTCGAGAAAATAATATTTCCAGAAACAAACGTGAATATACCGAGGGCAAGGACAGAAATGGCCGAAGTTCCTGCGGCGAGTCCATCGATTCCATCTGTTAAATTAGCTCCGTTTGAAACCGCTGTGATGATAAAAATTACAACTGGAATAAATATTAACCAAGCCCATTTTTCATATCCATCTCCCATAAACGACAAGATTTCAGCATAGTCAAATTCATTGTTTTTTACAAATGGAATTGTTGTTGCTGTTGATTTCTCTTCTACAGGTGCAGGTAACACAACAGTTGTATTTGCAGTGCTTGTTTTAAAAACATCCGTACGTCCTGTATCTGTTCTTACTGTAACAGCAGGGTTAAAATAAAGAACAGCTCCAACGATAATTCCTAATCCAACCTGACCAATAACTTTAAAAATACCTTTAAGTCCTTGTTTATCTTTTTTAAATATTTTGATGTAATCGTCAACAAAACCAATTGTTCCCATCCATAATGTAGTTACAATAAGCAATACTATATAAATGTTATGTAATCGAGCAAATAACAAAACTGGAACTAATGTGGCAAAAATGATAATCAATCCGCCCATTGTTGGTGTACCAGCTTTTTCATTTTGACCTGCAAGACCTAGTTCACGAACAGTTTCTCCAACTTGCTGGCGTCGAAGAAAATTAATTACCCTTTTACCATAAATTGTTGATAAAAGCAATGAAAGCATAAATGCCAAAGCCGATCTAAATGTGATGTACTGAAACACTCCTGTTCCAGGTAAATCTAATGTTTTGTCAAAATATTCAAATAAATAGTATAGCATATATCTTTTATTTTAAATTCCAATTTTGAATTAAAATTCCAATTTTTATCCCGAAACTTCGAGACCAATTCCAATGCTGCATTGGATTTTGGAATTTGGAATTTTGATTTTGTTATTTGTTCAATTGTTCTAAAATTTCCTTTACTGTTTCCATATCATCAAAATGATGACGAACACCATTTATTTCCTGATACGTTTCATGCCCTTTACCGGCAATCAGAATAATATCTTTTGGCTGAGCCAATTGACAAGCTGTTTTAATTGCTTGTTTTCTATCTGTAATTCGCAGCATTTTTTTATAGTTCTGTGGCTCAACTCCCTGCTCCATTTCATCCAAAATAACTTCGGGATCTTCATTTCTCGGATTATCCGAAGTCAGAATAGCTTTATCACTCAAATCTGAAGCAATTTTCGCCATAATAGGACGTTTCGTTTTATCTCTATTTCCGCCACAACCCACAACAGTGATTAACTGTTCGTTTTTGGTACGAATATCATTTATTGTTTTCAAAACATTTTCTAAAGCGTCTGGCGTATGTGCGTAATCTACAACAGCCGTAATTCCCCCGTCTGATACAATATACTGAAAACGACCCGAAACACTTTCTAAATCAGATAGTAAGCGCAACGCTTCAAGGCTATCAATTCCAAGCTCTACAGCTGTTCCATAAATAGCTAAAACATTGTATGCATTAAAAGTTCCAATTAGCTTTACCCAAACCTCATTATCATTAACTTTTAATAATAATCCTGATAATTGGCTTTCTAAAATCTGAGCTCTGTAATCGGCATACGATTTTAAAGCGTAAGTCAATTTTTTGGCAGCTGTATTTTGCAGCATTACAGTTCCGTTTTTATCATCTATGTTAGATAAAACGAAAGCTGATTTTGGAAGTGAATCAAAAAACGACTTTTTAACATCTCTGTATTCTGCAAAAGTTGGATGATAATCTAAATGATCGTGTGATAGATTCGTAAATATTCCACCTACAAAATGCAATGCTTCAGTACGTTTTTGATGAATTCCATGCGAACTCACTTCCATAAAACAATGTGTAACTCCAGCTTCGACCATTTCATTTAAATAATGATTAATTGTTAGCGAATCTGGCGTTGTATGCGTTGCTGGATATTCTTTTTCATCAACCATGATTTTTACAGTTGATAATAAACCAACTTTAAAACCTGCTTTTTGAAACAATTGAAATAATAAGGATGCAATTGTTGTTTTTCCGTTTGTTCCAGTTACACCAACTAATTTTAGTTTTGCAGATGGATCTTCAAAATAATTAGCGGCCATAAAAGCCAAAGCTGTATTGGTATCTTTTACCTGAATGTACGTAACATCTTTGGTAATATTTTCTGGAAGCGTATCGCAAATGATTGCTTTTGCTCCTAATTGAATTGCTTTTTCAATATAATCATGTCCATTTGAAAGTGAACCACGAATTGCCACGAAAACATCATTTGCTTCGACTTTACGTGAATCAAATTCAATTTTCTTAATAGCAGTTTCTGTTGAACCTTTTACAGATTCAATAGCTACTTTATATAATATGTCTTTTAATATTTTCACGATAATTCTAATACAATTGTTGTGTTTTTGCTAATATTGGTTCCCGCCTGAATCGATTGATTCTTTACTTTCCCCATTCCATTTACTTTTACTTTTAAACCTAAATTCTCCAGTAAAGCAATTGCATCCATTCCCGGCATTCCTTTTAAATTCGGAATCTGATTAACCTTTTTATTGGCCTCCGCGATATATTTATCATAACTAGCATCCTGTTTTGGAATTCTAGTATCTAATTTTTTAATCTTATTTGTTGAAGGCGCATCAGTAAAAATCTTTTGAGCGATTCTTTTAAAGACTGGCCCTGCAACATCTGCTCCGTAATAGTTATTCTTAGCCGTATTTGGCTTATGAACCACTACAATACAGGAATATTTCGGGTGATCTGCTGGAAAATAACCCACAAAAGAAGAAGCATAGTACAAGGCTGATTTCCCTTCTTTTCCTCCATAATTCATTTGAGCTGTTCCTGTTTTTCCTGCCATCGAAAAATCTTTCGAATACAATTTAGAACCTGTTCCTTTCTTCACCACATTAAGCAGTACTGCTTTCACTTTCTTTAATGTTTCTGGCGAACAAACTTTTGGATTTATAACTTCAACATCAAATTTCTTGATAGTTTTATTCCACTCTTTAATTTCAGACACAAACTGCGGTTTTACCATCACACCATCATTTGCAACTGAATTGTATAATGCCAAAGTCTGCATTGGTGTAACTGAAACTCCATATCCAAATGCCATCCAAGGAAGCGAAACTCCTGACCAATGTTTGTCTCCTGGCTGTGGTATATATGGTCTTCCTTCTCCTTTGAAATGCAATCCCAGCGTCTTATTTAAGCCATAACTATTGACATGATTTACAAACTTAGATGGGTTATTTTTGTAATTTTCATAAACCGCTTGAACCATTACAGTATTTGATGAAAGTTCAAATCCACGTGCTAATGAAACCTTTCCATAACCTCCGTTGTGCGAGTCACGAACCGATCTTCCATAATATTTAACTACACCATTATGGCTGTCATAAACTGTACTTGTATCAGCTACTTTATCATCCAAAATTGCCATTAAATCAACCAACTTGAAAGTTGATCCCGGTTCATGAGATTCGGCAATTGCGTAATTTGTTGTTTCGTAATACGATCCGTCCTCTGCTCTTCCTAAATTTGAAATTGCTTTCACATGGCCTGTTTGTGTTTCCATAACTACAACACAGCCGTGATCTGCTTCATAATCTTGCAATTGTTTCAGCAAAGCATGATGCGCAATATCCTGAATAAAAACGTCTATAGTCGAAATAACATCATAACCATCAATTGGATCTACTTCATTCAAATCACGAATTGGTTTCCACTGCCCTTTTGCAATTTTTTGTTTTAGAATTTTACCGTCTTTCCCGTTCAAATAACTCTTAAAAGCCCACTCAATTCCTTTTCCAACTTCTACACCAGTTGCAGGATCAACCCGATCGTAACCAATTGTTCTTTCTGCAATTTTTCCAATTGGATGTTTTCTAACAGTTTCTTGTTCAACTATAATCCCACCTTTAAAAGCGCCTAAATTAAATAATGGAAAACCTTTAATTTTCACATATTCGGTATAACTTAAATTGCGGGCAATCAAATAATAACGGTTTTTATTTTCGCGCGCTTTTCTTAATTCTTTTTCGTAATAACCTGATGGTCTGTCTAAAACAGTTTCTAAAGAATCTGCTAATTGCTTTACATACTTCTCAAAAGTTTCTTTTTTTGGCGCTTTTGCATCAAAACGAATTTCATAGTTCGGAATTGAGGTTGCCAATAAACTTCCATCAGCAGAATAAATATTTCCTTTGTTTGCCGGAATTACAAAATTTCTAACTGTACGCTGTTTAGCCAGTTTTCTATAATAATCTCCTTCAACCCACTGAATATTGGTTAACTTAACTACAATAGCAATTGCCATCAAAAAGATGAAAACTGCTACGAGGTAAATTCTGTAGGATATATGTTTATCTTCTACTGCCATATTCTTTTAAAGAAATTTTTTTCTTCTTCTTTTGTAACTTCTATTTTAACTGGAGGAACTGTAGAAGGAAAGATTTGTTTTTCCTTCATTTTATCAGAAATCGTTGACTCCATTTTTAATTTCATTAATTCTGAACGTCGATCTACAAATTCAGACCTCAATTCTTTTACTTCATTGTTTAATTTCGCTATTTCAAAAACCTTTTGCTCGTATCGCTGTGTATTTGCAATCATCAAAATGGCCAGCAGGATTATAAAAACAATAAAACGCCAATTTTTTACCGCATCATCATGTATCAGAAATCTTGCTTTTAATATGCTAAACACGCCGCTTTTCATTTTTTCCTACCTTAATATATATTATATCTTTTCAGCAACTCTTAATTTGGCACTTCTTGCTCTATTATTGATTTTGATTTCCTCATTATCTGGAACAATCAATTTTCCTATTGTTTTAAATGGAACTGAAAAATTTCCGAAAAAATCTCTTTCTGGTTCTCCTTCAAACATTCCGTTTTTGATAAATCTTTTTACCAGACGATCTTCTAAAGAATGATAAGAGATTACAGAAAATCTTCCTCCTGGTTTTAAAACCTCCAATGACTGCTCGATGAATTCTTTCAAAACATCCATTTCCTGATTTACCTCAATTCGAATAGCCTGATAAATCTGGGCCAATATTTTATTTCGAACTTTCTCTGGTAAATATTTCTTCAAAACATCTTTTAATTCGTCTGTCGTTTTGATCGGATAATCTCTTCTTGCCTCTACAATTGTTCTTGCTAAAACTGGTGCATTCTTCAACTCCCCATAATCAAAAAAAACACGACGTAAATCCTGTTCTTCATATTCATTAACCACTCGATAAGCATTCAAATCATTTTTTTGACTCATCCGCATATCTAGTTCGGCATCAAATCTGGTTGAAAAACCTCTTTCTGGAACATCGAACTGATGTGACGAAACTCCTAAATCTGCCAAGATTCCGTCTACCGATTTTACTCCGTGAAAACGTAAAAATCTTTTTAAAAACCTAAAATTCTCATTTATCAAGGTAAACCTTTCGTCTGGCAATGCATTTGCAAGTGCATCTTCGTCTTGATCAAATGCAAACAGCCTTCCGTTTGGCCCTAATCTTTTTAAAATTTCTTTTGAATGACCACCGCCTCCAAACGTAACATCTACATACACACCATCAGGTTTAATATTTAAACCATCTACTGTTGGATGAAGCAAAACCGGATTATGATATTCCATTGTCGTCGTCATTAATATTTCCCATTACTTCTTCGGCTAAATCTGCAAAATCCATATCTTCGCCGCTTATTGATTTTTCGTATAAATCTTTATCCCAAATCTCCACAATATTAACCGCAGATGAAAAAACCACATCTTTAGAAATACTTGCAAACGTTACCAAATCTTTTGGAATAAGCAGTCTTCCTAATGCATCAACCTCAACCACTTTAACACCAGCAGTAAACCTCCTAATGAAATCGTTATTCTTTTTTACAAAGCGATTAAGCTTGTTTATTTTTTTCATCATCGCATCCCATTCTTCCATTGGATACAATTCTAAACACGGCTGAAAAACAGAACGCTTCAAAACAAACCCGCTTTGAAGAGAAGCCGTCAATTGCTTTTTCAAAGGTGCAGGCATCATTAGCCTCCCTTTAGCATCGACTTTACATTCATATGTTCCAACAATTGTGTTCAAAAAAACTAGTTAACATGTTATACAGCAAAAATATAAAAAATATTACCACATTTTACCACTTTATACCACTTTGTTAATAAGTTTAACCACATTGGTACCACTTTCTATAATTAACAAACAATCAATACATTAACTATTAATTAACAGATTAATAAATACGTTATTCATTCGAAAAAATAATGCGCTAATTTTCTTAAAAAATTGATTATAATGCAGATTTATTAACATTTTAAGATTTTAACAAAACATGCATTAATTACTGGTTTTTAACGGATTAGAAATTCTACCGAAATTATCTAGTTAAAAAATGGCAGCAAAAATTCATTTTTATTTATTTAACCCTATATTTGTCGAAATTGAAATTGGCATTAGATTAGATGGACAAACACTACAAAAAAGAAGGCAAATACAGCTATTTTGAAGCTGGAGAAGGTACACCTATCGTTATTCTGCATGGGTTAATGGGAGGTCTTAGTAACTTTGATGGTGTAGCACAATATTTCCCAACAAAAGGATATAAAGTTGTTATCCCGGATTTGCCAATATATACTCAAAGTATTTTAAAAACTAACGTAAAAAGTTTTGCCAAGTACGTAAAAGATTTTATTACTTTTAAAGGATTTGACAAAGTAATTCTTCTGGGAAATTCTTTAGGAGGACATATCGCATTGTACCACACAAAGCTTTATCCCGAAAAAGTTGCTGGACTTGTAATCACTGGAAGTTCTGGTCTTTACGAGAGTGCAATGGGAGACAGTTACCCTAGAAGAGGCGATTACGAATACATCAGGAAGAAAGCTGAAGATGTATTTTATGACCCAAAAATTGCAACTCCTGAACTTATTGATGAAGTTTACGCAACCGCTAATGACCGCATCAAATTAATTAAAACTTTAACAATTGCTAAGAGTGCAATTCGTCATAATATGGCTAAAGATTTACCAAAAATGGATGTAGAAACCTGCATTATTTGGGGTAAAAATGACTCTGTAACGCCGCCAAATGTTGCAGAAGAATTTGATAAATTATTGCCAAATTCAACTTTATATTGGATTGACAAATGTGGACACGCCGCTATGATGGAACATCCTGATGAATTTAATGAAATTCTAGAGAAATGGCTCACTGAGCAGAAATTATAGCCTCTGACTTTCGATTTTAAGAAGGTTTTAAAAAACAAAATACATGAAAATTAATAGCGCCGAATTTATTATCAGTAATTCTGATGCTTCAAAATGCCCAGCTGAGTTTCTGCCGGAATACGCATTTATAGGCCGATCAAACGTAGGTAAATCATCGTTGATAAACATGATTACCAACCATAAAAATTTAGCAAAAACATCTGGAAGACCAGGAAAAACTCAATTAATAAATCACTTTAAAATCAACAATAATTGGTTTTTAGTCGATTTACCAGGTTACGGTTATGCTAAAGTTTCAAAAAAAACTAAATCTGTTTTTCAGCAGTTTATTACTGATTATTTTGAAAACAGAGAACAACTTGTTTGTGCTTTTGTTTTGATTGATATTCGCCACGAAGCCCAAAAAATAGACATTGAATTTATGTCTTATATGGGAGAAAGCGAAATTCCGTTTTGTATTATTTTCACTAAAGCTGATAAAATCAGTAAAGTAAAAGTAGACTCTCATATTGCTGCTTACAAAAAACAAATGTACGCCAACAACTGGGCTGAAATGCCGCAATATTTCGTAACCTCATCTACAGAATCAATCGGAAAAGAAGAACTTTTGTCTTACATTGATGAAGTAAACCAAGAGGTTTTTAAGAACAACAGCGGATTTTTAAATTCTATTTAAAACATCAATTCTAAATATTTAAACTCCAAATTCCAAAGTATTAAAAATGGAATTTGGAGTTTTTTTATTATTAGTCATCAGTTTTAGAAAATTAGAGAATATCTTTCAACTTGAATTCCTTAGCATTCCTTTTATATCTTAAAACTTTCCATTCTTTAAATATTAAGAATTGATACAAGATGTAAAACAAAGAATTAAAAAACCAAAAATCAAGTACAAATGGTTCAGTAAAAATTACTGAATCGGTATTACCACTCAAAAAAATACTTAAACTGCTGATAAGGTAAATTATCAATCCATTAGAGAAATACAAATAATCTAGTTTAGCAATTCGAATATTTTGTATCACAAAAGTAAGTGCATATACAATCAGTAACACTGAGGTAACACCAATTTCAAACAAATTAAACTTCCAGTAAAGATCTGGTTTTCTGTAATATTGTATCGCCAATAAAATTAAAACCAGTACAAGAAAAAAAAGTACTGTATTTTTCAACCTAACATTTGTAAACAAAGTCCAAAAGAATATACTTAAAGCAATAAATTGAAAAATAAAGTAGTAATGGGAAAGGAAAAAATTTGATCCCGGTCTATAAAACCCAATAATATTACAGCACAATTCCTGCACAAATAAAAACATCAGATAAACCGTAATTATGAAATACTGGACATCTTTGTTTTTTCGCGTCGTATAAAAAAGAATGCTATTTAACAACAAAAAAAATAATCCGACAAGACTTACTAGAAATGGGAACAGCATACAATCTAATTTTACCTTACTAAAGTAATCTATAAAAATAAACCTCCTTAAAATTTTTGATTAATTTTATTTTAAAAGCGAAAGAAGATCCCTTAAAGAGGAAATAAAAAATCCCAAATTCCAATTTTTAAAGCTTGGCATTTGGGATTTCTTTTTTTTATTAGAATTTTTATTGTTTTGTCAGCTCCAATTTTTCAGCGAAATAATCACAGAAATCTTTCATGGTGTCAGACATTTTTTCATCGTCTGTAGCACGTTTAAAAGTATCTGACATTGCTACTAGAGTCTGGTGGAAGAAAATCTTCATTTCGTCTACCGGCATATCTTTTGTCCATAAATCGATACGCATTGTTTCTTTTGCTTTACTGTCCCAAATAGACAACATTATAGCTTTTGCTT
The DNA here is from genome assembly GCF_001429295.1 of Flavobacterium sp. Root935. Lineage (GTDB taxonomy): Bacteria > Bacteroidota > Bacteroidia > Flavobacteriales > Flavobacteriaceae > Flavobacterium. Next base: position 241,669 of record NZ_LMJL01000010.1, read on the forward strand.
CTTCAGCGTTAACTCCGCCATCTTGAGCGCTCCAAGTTAATTTTTCGGGAACGCGGTTTTCGTCTAATTCTACGTTGAATTTAATCTCTGAATTTATTGTGTCTGCCATTATTTCTTAGGTTTATATTTTGATTTTTCGAAAATTTCTTTGGGCTGAACTTTAAATAATTCAGCTAAAGAAACATTATTATTTTTCATATAAGAACGCACCATCTGCCACCCAATCCAAGCGCCTACACGGCCTGGAGAATCGTTGTCTATTTCCAAATAAAATTTAGAAAAAGGAGCTGGTGTCATAAATCGCGTCGTCAATTTTGGATCATCGCTGTACAGCATTTCATTTTCTATAAAATAACGCCACATATAGGCTTCATTTTCTTCACACCATTTAATCTGCTCTGGTGTATAACCCATTTTTTCTGCATCTGTATAATCTGGAAGAAGCAGGTCTTTTGCATAAAGCTGTTTTCCTTCAAAAACCATTTGAGCCACTAAACTCCTGTCTGGTAAATTTGGGATATTTCGGTAAGAAAAACTCGAAACTACATCTGGCATAATCTGTCTTTCCTCAAAATTCTGTTTTAAATAGTTTGGAAATTCATAAAACTTATGATCTTTCCCCAGATAGAGTTCTAAAGCTACAATTACAAGGCTATCTGCATAAATTGCTTTTGCACTATAATCCATCTCACCAATAACTGTAATGACTTTTGGAATTTTAGTTTTAGGGAAATAATATTTTACGTGTTGAAAAAGAGCATCAAACTCTTTACGAACTGGTTCAAAATTGCTGTATTTTTTTTGTACCTCTTCATAAACTTCCTTCCAGATCGGATCGTTCATTTTCTGCAGCCAAATATTGTCATCATTGCCGGCAGGAAAGAAAAAAGGATATTGTTTTTTCACCTTTGCAAGATCTTGAGGTTTGGTCTCAAAAAATACCTTATCAAAACGTTCTACTTTTATATCAACGGGAATTTCTTCTACTTCTTTTTCAACCTTAGATTTTTGATCGCAAGACAAAAAAAACAGGCACAGAACCACTGCAAAGCGATAAATTTTCATTTTATTTTAATTAGATTTGTGTTACCAGAATTTAAAGTAAATGTATACTTTGAAATAATTCTGCAAATATACATCCCTGCATTTTAAAACTTAAACTATTATGGCTAAAAAAAGTACAATTCAGACAGAAAAAGTAAATACGCATATTGTAGAGTGGTTAAAAAATTATGCCAATAACGCAAAAGTAAACGGTTTTGTAATCGGAATCTCTGGCGGTGTAGACTCTGCGGTAACTTCAACTTTATGCGCGCAGACAGGACTGAAAGTATTGTGTGTAGAAATGCCTATTCATCAGGCAGAAAGTCAAGTAAGCAGAGCAAAAGAACATATTGAACAGCTAAAAAAGCGTTTCCCAAATGTTTCTGATGTTCAAACTAATTTGACTGAAACTTTTGAATCTTTTAAAAATGCTGTTCCCAAAACAGATGATGATGCAAAAGTAAGCTTAGCATTGGCCAATACACGCGCTCGTATAAGAATGACTTCTTTGTATTACTTAGCTGGTCTTCACGGTTTACTAGTTGCTGGAACTGGTAATAAAGTAGAAGATTTTGGAGTAGGTTTTTACACTAAATATGGAGATGGCGGCGTAGATTTAAGTCCGATTGCCGATTTAATGAAATCTGATGTTTATGCATTAGGAGAATTTTTAGAAATTCCGCAGTCAATTTTAACAGCAGCACCTACAGATGGTTTATTTGGAGATAATCGTACCGATGAAGATCAATTAGGGGCAAGTTATGATGAACTCGAATGGGCAATGTTAGCCGCGGAGTCAGGAAAAACGGCAGATGACTTCGAGGGGAGAGAAAAATCTGTCTTTGAAATTTATAAAAGATTAAACACCAGCAACAAGCATAAAATGGACCCAATTCCGGTGTGTACTATACCAAAAACGTTAAAATAATTTTTTTTAACATTTGTCTGCAATTAATTACAGAATTTATTTATTAATTTTACAGTTCCAAAAACATGAACAATTCTAAAAAAGGTAAAAATTATGATTAAAGTATGTCTAGCAGACAATCATCCTGTGACGCACTTTGGCGTTAAGTCTTATTTTAAAGACCACGATCAAATTTCAATTGTTGCCAACGTAGGCAATTTTTCAATGGTTAGAGACATTCTTCAGACGAAGGAGATCGACATTTTAATTTTAGATTTAGAATTAGAAGGTCTTTCAAGCATCTTTGAAATTAAATCTATCCTAAAAAATTTCCCAAAAACAAAAATTGTTATTTTCAGTGATCTTGCTGAGCAAATGTATGCTCCAAATGCAATTAAAGCAGGAGTTTCCGGGTATGTACACAAAACAGAAAAACTAGAAACACTAGGACATTCTATTATTAAAGTACACGAAGGAAAAATTATCATCAACGAAACAGTACGCAAAAACATGGCTCTTATTGCGAAACAAAGCAAAAGCGAGCGTCTGTACAGAAAACTTTCAAATCGCGAGATCGAAGTTTTGCGTTACTTAAGTGATGGAAAGAAAAACAATGAAATCTCTAAAATCTTAAACCTGAACGAAAAAACGATCAGTACTTACAAACTGAGATTATTGACTAAATTAAATGTTACTAATTTAGTTGACTTAGTAAATAAAGCGAAGACTTTAGAAATTATTTAATTACAAATCGAAGATCTTAATTTTTATTTTTTAAGTAAATCGGAAATCTTTATAAAAACTCTATCTTTTGATTCATCATTAGATAGAGTTTTTTTCTTTTAATGATATGGCACTACTACTCGCCCTAATTTCTTAGAAAAATTATTTAATAATTTAGAATAATCCACAACCATACTCAAAACTTCAGAATTATCTTCCTGCGGATTTGTCAAAAGAGAATTTTTCAATTCTGCAATAATTCCAGATACCAAATACCATCGCATTGAAAAAATAGTTTCAGAAACATTTTGTTCTATGGTTTCGCTTTTATGTTTTGGATAAATATTCTGACCTTCCCAATTATGAATGGTAACTCTTTCGTCTTCCATTAAAATATTGGTTACTTCCTGAGCAAATTCGGGCTGTAAATGCATCAAATATTTATCTAAACTAAAAGTCTCATTTTGATTGTAGAAATCAATTATATTGTTGTAAATATTTTGAAATAATGTATTCGACAATTCTACCTCATCTTCTTGTAGACTTAAATACACTTTTTCAAATACTTTATATTCTCTTTTTTCAGAAACCTCTTTTATGTTTCCTTCATCATCTGTCTTTAAGAAAACATCTTCGAAATTTTCGACCACACTTCCGTACAAAAGAAGAATTTCAATAATTTTTCTTTCAAAGCCGTATAAAATATTTACCTTTTCTGCTGGTGCTTCTGGATAATAACCCGGTTCTCCAGGATAATCATCTGGCGGTCCGGTTCTTGGGTCTTCTGGATCACCTCCTGAAAATCCTGCATTTTTTGGAGGCTGATTTCTATGAACTTCAAAAGGCTTTTGATCCTGTTTTTGTTTTTTGTTCGCTTCTGCAATATCTTTTTGAATTAACTGCGCCAGCGTACTTACCAAAACCTGCTCCGAAATATCCATTATTCGTGCACATTCCTGAATATATACTTCTCGCTGAATACGGTCTGGTATTTTAGAAATACTCGTAACCATATCACGAATCAGGTCGGCTTTTTTGATTGGATCATTTTTAGCTTCACCCATCAAGATCGAAGCTTTAAACTGTATAAAGTCTTTACTGTTTTCTTCTAAATAAGCAACTAATGCATCATGCGAATTTTTACGCGCAAAACTGTCTGGATCTTCTCCGTCAGGAAAAGAACAAACCCTAACATTCATTCCTTCTTCCAAAATCAAATCGATTCCTCGAATTGACGCTCTTAAACCTGCAGCATCTCCATCAAAAAGTACTGTAATATTTCTAGTCAGACGATTTATCAAACGAATCTGGTCTGGCGTTAAAGCTGTTCCTGAAGAAGCCACAACGTTTTCAATTCCTGCTTGATGAAACTGAATTACATCGGTATAACCTTCAACCAAATAACAATTGTTTTGTTTGGCTATAGATTGCTTGGCATGATAAATTCCGTAAAGGACTTTGCTTTTATGGTAAATATCACTTTCTGGCGAATTTAGGTATTTTGCCGCTTTTTTATCATTGGTTAAAATACGTCCGCCGAATCCTAAAACACGTCCCGACATACTTTGAATTGGGAACATTACACGTCCTTTAAAACGATCAAAAGGACGGTCTTCTCGGGCAATTGTTAATCCTGTACTTTCTAAAAATTCTAATTTATATCCTTTTCCAAGGGCTTCTTTCGTCAAAGCATCCCAAGTTTCTGGAGAGTATCCTAAGTTGAACTTTTTAATCGTTTCATTGGTAAAACCTCTTTCTTTAAAATAAGATAAACCAATTGCTTTTCCTTCTTCACTATTGAGGAGAACATCCTGAAAATATTTGGCCGCAAATTCAGAAACCAAATACATACTTTCGCGGATGTCTGTATTTGCTTTTTCTGCTTCTGATTGTTCTGTTTCTTCAATTTCGATATTATACTTTCTGGCTAAATAACGAATGGCTTCTGGATACGTAAACTGCGAATGTTCCATCAAAAATTTAACAGAGTTGCCACCTTTTCCCGTACTAAAATCTTTCCAAATCCCTTTTGCCGGCGATACCATAAACGAAGGAGAGCGCTCATCTGAGAATGGACTCAATCCTTTGAAGTTACTTCCTGCACGTTTTAAATTCACAAAATCGCCGATAACCTCCTCTACTCGAGCAGTTTCAAAAACAGAATCTATGGTATTTTGTGAAATCAAAGTCTAATATATTTTTAAAGTTGAGAGCTTGTAAAAATACGCAAATCCTATTTGAATTTTAATCATTTTTAAAACAAAAAAGCATCTCGTTTGAGATGCTTTTTTTACTAACTAAACGACCAATTCTTTTAGTTTAAATCTACTCTAAGTCCTAACGAAATGTTATTCTCTTTGACTAAATTATTCTGAAATAATGGATTTAAATCGTATTTAAAATATAAACTCAATTCTCTATAACCGATATACGAACTCAGACCGTAAATAAAATTATTTACATTGTAATCGCCTTTTATTGTGGTTTTATATTTTAAATCTTCGTCTTCAAATTTTAAAATCTGTTTTGACTTTACATTGATTCCCGCATAGCCTCCAATTCCAAAACGGAAACTTCTATGTGTTTTAAAATAAGTTTTTCCGTTGCTTTCTACTGGTCTTGAAAAATCAAACTCTAAATGTACAGGCGCAACCAAATAGACATTTCTAAAACGAGATTCATTTAAATTAACCGAATTCACTTCCAGATTAGTCTGATCGCCATTTACAACAAAACTCCTGTTGTCTGTCGGACGGATATTGTTGTACATTAATGAAAGTCCGTATTTGGCATGAAGCAGATTATCATTTTTCAATAATCTTGAGTTATACGTAAAACCCCATTCGTAAAAATGCGAACCGATAAAACTGTAATTGGAATCCTGAAGCTTTCCATCGACCATCATATTATTCAATCCCATTGCAAATACAAATTGAGAAGTGGTTCTTTTTTCGCCGTGGATAGAATCTTTGGTGTCTTTATGAGATTTCCAGCGAATCATATAGACTTTAGAAGAATCTTCTTTTATCTTTCCATCTACTTTTTTCTGCACCAAATCATTTAATTCATTTTGTGCCAAAGTAATTTTTTCTTCAATAATTACAGCTCGAGCTTCTGCAAGTTCTTTTTTGCGTTTATCAGCCTGTTCCTGCGTAATTTTACCTTCAGATAATTGAACATTTACAGCTTCAACTTCTTCTTTTAGAGCTTCTTTCTCTTCTTTAGTAATTTTCTCAATTTTATTAGCGATTCTTTTCGCTTCAGATTCAAAAGTTTCCTGCCCCATTACTTTGCTTATCAGTAAGAAAAAGAATAGAATGAAATAAATAGTAATATTTTTCATGATTGATTGATTTTAAAAATGATTGATGATTGATTTTTAATTATTAATTGTTGATTGTTAATGGTTAATTTTTTGATATGAATTTGATATTGAAATTGCCATTGTCATTGCCTTTATTCTTTTTGATTTCTATTTGATAAAGCAACTTTGACATCTTGAAAGTTCTTGTTTACTTTTGTAATCATTTTTTCTCTAAAAGAAAGCTCTAATTCGCCGTCTACCTGATTCAGTAAATCGCTCGCATTGATTTTTACTTTAGCTTTTTTAGTTGAACTTTCTGCTAAAACTTTATTTTCTGCAGTTTCTAATAACTGATCTACATTGGAATTTTTAGCATTCTCTGTAATTAAGACTTGATTGCTGGCTGATTGTTTTTCTTGATTGTTTTTGATGATGACTGAAGACTCCGCTATTTGATTTGATTCATTTTTATTGGTTTGATTTAAAATTTGATTGTTTACTTTTTCTTGTTTTGCTAAAGCCTTTTCTGAAACTTGTCTTGAAGCTCCTTCTGCGATTGTAGTTTCAGTTTTAATAGAATCTATATTATTTACAGCTGGTTTTGTAACTGATTCTTTTTGGATTTCCTTTTCAACCACTACTGTTTTTGGAACTTCAACTGCGTTTTTATTTTGATTGAAAAACAGAGTTCCCACCAATAGAAATCCGATAAAGCTGGCAGCGATGTACAACCATTTTCTTTTCGATTTTTTATTTGAGTCAATCGTAATTGGTTTCTTCTCTTCTGCTACACTCAACATTGCATCCAATCGATCCCAGGCTTTATTGCTTGGTTCAATTTTTCGCTCGTTTAGCTTATCACGGAAATCCTTTTCAAAATTATTCGGTTCCATTATCTTGTTTTTTTAAAATAGTAATTTGTGTTTGCAGCATTTTTCTAGCGTGCGATAACTGCGATTTTGATGTTCCTTCATTAATTCCTAACATCTTGGCAATTTCATTATGTTTATAACCTTCGATTGCGTATAAATTGAAAACCATTTTATAGCCATCTGGCAGAGCGTCAATTAAATATTGAATCTGTTCTACAGTAAACTGGCTGTCGATTTCATTAAAACTTTCTTCTACAAAAAACTCATCTTCGGCAAATTTTACTTTTTTCTGAACTCTCAAATACGAAATGCATTCATTAACCATAATTCGGCGGATCCAGCCTTCAAAACTTCCTTTGTGTTCAAAGTTTTTTAAATTCGTAAACACTTTCATAAATGCTGTTATCATTACATCTTCTGCCAATTGAATGTCTTTTATATATTGACGACATACACTTAACATTTTTGAAGAAAACTTACTGTAAATCTGCTGTTGGGCCTGACGATTGTTTTCGACAGCCAACTTTATGATTTTGGTTTCTTCTTGATGTAAATGAATAATTTTCATTTATATGCTTTTGGTTTTTGGTTTGTTTTTGGTTTTAGAAACAGACTTCTATTAGCATAGACGATTGTCGATTTGAAATGGTTGCATGAGAGTAAAAAAAAATAAAATTTTAAATTCCAAATTCGAAAAATTGGATGTATTCTTTTATTTCATGCATTGTCAAGCTCACATAAAAACAAAGAAAATCAAAACAATAGCTTCGTTTACTATTAATTTGAAATCTTTTAAAATATTTTCTGTTTCATTTATACTTTTTTAACAATTTGTAAGTTTTATTTTATAAAATAAAAATAAGACCCGCATGAAAATTAGCAGAATTATACTAAGCATCATTATTCTAAACATATCTTGTTCTGATATTAAAAAAAATAAACCAATTCAAAGTACAGAAATTGACTCAAGCCATGATACTGTAAAGAAAGCATTAGAAACCGCATATACTTGGGACATTCAAAAGACAGATAAAGGAACGTTGATGTTTTTAGATGTTGGATATCAACATGATGAAAGCTCACAAGAAGAAGAATTTTTAACATTGACAGTTGCAAAAAATAAAACAAAGCAACGACCTGAATTTATAAATATTATTCTTCCTAATAATATTGAGAGGTCAAATGGTGTCCTTATTGCATTTGGTCAATATTCAGATAAAGACAAAAATCCAGAAGTTAAGTTAATAGATGATATCAAAGTTAAAGTAGAATTCAAGGATTGTAATAATGAAGATTGTACTGCCCGTTTGCTTGATGGTTTCGCAAGTAAAGAAGATGGGCAAAAAGAAGACATTTTTAATGATTTTCTTAAATATAATTTCTTGTTTTTACTTTTTACATATCCAGACGGAAGTCATAAATCAGTAATGATTCCACTAGCTAATTTTAAAGAGCAGTTTAGAAAGATAGACAACAAATAAGATTTAAATAAAATTGAGATTTATCTAAAGTAATTAATATTTCAACTTCAATTTTCTTTTTATAATCCAAATTATTCAAAATCTTATTTTGTAAGTTTTATTTATAATTTACTTTGAACTTAAATAATGATCAAAAAAATCTACATCATAACTCTTTTCCTAATTTGTTCCTGCCAACAAAAGAAATTTGAACAAAAAGAAAATACGAAAATAGATTCTACATCTAAAGAGCATAACACTTCAGAAGAAAATATTGAAGTGGATTCTAAAAAATTTATCGGTACAAATTGGTTCAAAGTTTTTAAAACAGATACAATTATTGCCAGTGAAATGTACTGGAAAAAAATAATTGAAAAAGATTCATTAATTAAAATATTTAAAGCTGACTTTATTAACTCACCTCCTTTAAAAGATAAAATGATAATTTTCTTGCAAGAGGGAAAAGATCATAAATCTTTAATAAATGAAAATTACTGTAAAATGATATCTGAGCCTGAGCGGGCAGTTTTAGGATATTTAACACTTCTTCACGGTACTTTAAACTATTGTTATTATAATAATGCAGTCAATAAAGAATTTACAATGAGAAGCGCTATAAACTTAGACAATGAGGACAATATCAATTTAGATAACAAATATCCTGAAAGATTTAAATCTTATCTGAGATTTTGGTTCCGAAATGACTCAAATTCATTAGAAAAAATAAATGATGATTATTCTTCAACAGCAATTTTCTTTGGACAATCTGTCTATGATTACTTTTCTAAAATCAATTTGACAGTAAAAGGAAATAAGATTTATGCCAAATTTAATATTAAAGGTTTTAACAGAGATATTTGGGAGAGCTTTCGTACTGAAGAAATTATTTTTTTAGTAGATAAGGACAATATTAAGGTAATTGACAAGAAAGAGTTAGAAGAAGAATTTGTATATTTTTATCCTAATGGAAGTGGTATAGAGCCTCCATCTGGTTATAAAAATAATGGAAAAGGAGAATATTATTTAGTCAATAAAAGAAAATAAATATTTACTTCTTCCTCTCAATAACATAATTCACCATCAAAGTTAGCGCCTCTTTATACTCAGAATCTTCGAAGTTTTGAAGCAGAGAAAGTGCTTCCTGCTGGAATTGCACCATTTTGTCTTCGGCGTAAGCCAAACCATTGTTATTTTTTACAAAGGCAATAACTTCTTTGACGCGTTTTTTGTCTTTGTTGTGGTTTTTGATGGAGTTTATCAGCCACTTTTTTTCCTGCGGAGAACAAGTATTTAAAACGTGAATTAAAGGCAATGTCATTTTTTGCTCTTTAATATCGATTCCGGTTGGTTTACCGATGGCTTCTTCACTGTAATCAAATAAATCGTCTTTGATTTGAAAAGCCATTCCGATCAGTTCACCAAACTTTCGCATGTTTTCTACCTGAGCGTCATCTTCTATTACAGCTTTCGCGCCAAGCGCACAACAAGCTGCAATAAGTGTTGCGGTTTTCTTTCGAATAATTTCGTAGTAAATATCTTCGGTAATATCAAGTCTTCTTGCTTTTTCTATTTGAAGCAATTCTCCTTCGCTCATTTCGCGAACGGCAACAGAGATAATTCTCAGTAAATCAAAATCACCATTATCAATAGAGAGTAATAAACCTTTAGACAATAAATAATCTCCAACCAAAACGGCAATTTTATTTTTCCAAAGCGCATTGATAGAGAAAAATCCACGGCGGCGATTACTATCATCCACAACATCGTCATGTACTAAAGTTGCGGTATGAATCAGCTCAATTACTGAAGCTCCGCGATAGGTTCTTTCGTTTACAATACCGCCAGAAACCATTTTTGCAGTAAGAAAAACAAACATCGGACGCATTTGTTTTCCCTTACGGTTCACGATATAATAAGTGATTCTGTTTAGTAACGCAACCTTCGAAGTCATCGATTCATGGAACTTTTTTTCGAAAAGTTCCATCTCGTTAAAAATAGGCTGCTTTATTTGAGACGTAATATTCATTTAGACTTCAAATATACTATTTTAAATAAAAATACGTTGTGTATTTTAGGTTAGGATTATAATATTTTATGTCTTAATCTAAATATTCCCACCAAAAATAGCTCTAACTAATACTGATTTGAATTCATTAATTTAAAAGAAGAACCCAAAACTATTTATTTATGAAAACAAAATTTTTATTACTTAGCACTTGTATTACAATGTCTTTTTTCATCAGCTGTAATTCTGATGAAAAAACAAATGATGGATCTGCAAAAACGATTACGAACGAAGAAATTATCACAAATTCAAAAATCGATGCCTCTGTAGATGATGTTACCAATATTGCCGAAGATCAATTTAGCTCACAGATTAATATTAACGCAAAACCTGGCGGACCTATTAAAAACTTTCTGCCAAGCTGCGCTACCATAACAACAGTTTTAACCAATAATACTTGGACAAAAACAGTAGATTTTGGTGTTGAAGGCTGTACTTTGAATAACGGAAATACGGTTAAAGGAAAAATGATTGTTTCTTTTTCTAATGATTTTAGTTCGTCTACCCAAACTATAAGTTACACTTTTGAAGGATTTTACCATAACGGACGAAAACTTCAAGGAAGTAAAAGTATTGTGAGAACAATTAAAGAAACTAATTTGCTAGTGACAGCGCATCCTGTTTCTACAGCTTCAATTGATTTGACTATTACTTTTGATGACGGAGGCGTTTACACCAGAAAAGGAACTTTGATAAAAGAAATGACTTCTGGTTACGATACTTGGTTTGATTGGGATGATAACGTGTTTGTGGTTACAGGAAGCGGTACAACAACTTTTCCTAACGGCGATACTTACTCGGCAGAAATTACTACTCCTTTAGAGTTTAATGCTTTGTGTAGAAAATCTTTTGCTGTAAAAGGAATTGTTTCGATTACTAAAAACGGCGCTTCGGCAACTATAGATTATGGAAGCGGAGAATGTGATACTCTTGCAACAGTAACTAAAGATGGCGTTACAGAAGAAATAGATTTGAAAAAATAAAATCCTTTTTGCCCGAAAAAAAAGCATTAAGAACAAGATTGATCCTTGTTTTTAATGCTTTTTTTATTTGTGTTATTTTTCAAATGTTCCTACGGAACATATTTTCATTGTCATTATTTTTTTTCTACCGATGATATACTCCTACGGAGTATATCTGCTGAATATTTATTCGGTTTCTGTTTTTTGAGCAATGAAATATTCCTAACGGAATAATAATTTCAGCGAATATCTACTCTAATACTTTTTTTCTACCAATCAGATATTTCTAACGGAATATATTCTGGCGAATATTTATTCTGCTTCTTTATTGGCTAGCTGGCCGCATGCGGCGTCTATGTCTTTACCTCTGCTTCGTCTTACTTTTACAACTATTCCGATATTCTCTAATGCTTTAATATAAGCAGCAATAGACTCTTCTGAAGCTTGCTGGAATTCGCCGTCATCAATTGGGTTATACTCAATCAAATTGACTTTGCAAGGCACATATTTACAGAATTTTACTAATGCATCAACTGAAGCTTTATCGTCGTTAATTCCTTTCCACACTACATATTCATACGAAACTTTGCTTTTGGTTTTTCTGTACCAATATTCTAAAGCTTCACGTAAATCTTTTAAAGGGAAATTTTTACTGAATGGCATGATTCTCGCGCGAGTTTCGTCAATTGCAGAATGTAGTGAAACTGCTAATTTAAACTTCACGTCATCATCTGCCATTTTTTTGATCATTTTAGGAATTCCAGAAGTCGAAACCATAATTCGTTTTGGAGACATTCCTAAACCTTCTTCAGAAGTAATCATATCAATTGCTTTAATGACATTATTGTAATTCATTAAAGGCTCTCCCATTCCCATAAAAACGATATTCGAAAGTGGATGATTATAGTACAAACGGCTTTCTTTATCAATAGCCAGGACCTGGTCGTAAATTTCGCCTGGTTGGAGATTTCGCATTCTTTTTAATCTTGCTGTAGCACAGAAATTACAATCTAAACTGCATCCTACTTGACTAGAAACACAAGCTGTCGTTCTCGTGTCTGTTGGAATTAAAACAGATTCAACAACAAGTCCGTCATGAAGGCGCACAGCATTTTTTACAGTTCCGTCGCTGCTTTTCTGCATCGTATCCACTTTGATATGATTGATCACAAAACTGTTTTCAAGCATAGATCTTGTAGTCTTCGCTACATTTGTCATATCTTCAAAACTGTGAGCACCTTTGCTCCACAGCCATTCATAAACCTGATTTCCGCGAAAAGCTTTATCTCCATTTTCAACAAAAAAATCGCGAAGCTGCTCTTTTGATAAGGCTCGTATGTCTTTTTTCTCCATTTGCATGCTGCAAAGTTAATCACTTTTGTCATTTTTTACCTCTTTTTAGTGCATTCTTAACAAGAACTCAAAAACAGTGAAGAAAATCAGGGCAAATTCAAGTATAATTAAATTCTTCATTCTTTATATAAAATTTATAACGACTAAAATTTTTTCGCCATAAAAAAATCGAACGCCAAGCTAAAAAGTCAAAATTTGGCACAAGAATTGTTTTGCTCTCAAAAGAAAAATAATCTTACAAAGAGCTCAATCATTTTAAAATTTGTACTTTTATTTTTCAGCCATATAACCTTTAAGTTTTATCAACCTAAAAAAAATGTAATTATGAAAAAACAAATTTTAAGCTTAGCTGTTGTAGCTTTATTAGCATTTGCTGTTCAATCTTGTGAGAAAAAAGAGCCTAAACCAGCAGAAGAAGAATTAACTCTTGGAAACAAGGTTGACTCATTAACAACAGATATTAAAGAAGTAACAGACACTGCAGTTAGTAAAGCCGAAAGCGCTGCTGCAAAAGCGAAAGATGCAACAGAAAATGCAGCAAGCGACGTAAAAGATGCAACTAAAAAAGCTGCAAATGATGTTGAGAACGCTGCAAAAAAGACAGCAACTGATGTAAAAGACGCTACTAAAAAAGGTGCAGAGAAAGTTGAAAACGCAGCAAAAGCAGCGAAAGACGGAACTGTAAAAACAGCAAAAGAAGTAAATGAAGCTTTGAAAAAATAAATTTCATCTAAATCTAAATTGAAACCATCTGCCAAAGCGGATGGTTTTTTTATGCAAAAAACTACGCCGATATTTTTTGTACTTTTGCTTCAAAATTACAAGATATTACAACATGCATTTCATATCACAAGAATTAGAAGATTATATCGAACAGCATTCTGAAAATGAACCAGAATTGTTAGCCAAACTCAATAAAGAAACTTACCAAAAAATACTTTTACCGAGAATGTTAAGCGGTCATTTTCAAGGACGTGTTTTAAGCATGTTGTCTAAATTGATTCGTCCGGTAAATATTCTTGAAATTGGAACTTACACAGGTTATGCTGCCTTATGCTTATGTGAAGGCATGCAGGAAAATGGTCAATTACATACTATCGATATTAAAGAAGAATTAGTTGATTTTCAGCGAAAATACTTTGATGCATCTCCTTGGGGAAACCAAATTTTTCAACATTTAGGCGAAGCTGTAAATATTATTCCAGATTTAGATGTAAAATTTGATTTGGTCTTTATTGATGCTGATAAGGAAAATTACCTCAATTACTGGGAAATGATTGTTCCAAAAATGAACAAAGGCGGCATTATTTTGTCTGATAACGTTTTATGGAGCGGAAAAATCCTCGAACCTGTTCATCCAAATGATGTAAGTACAAAAGTTCTTTTGGAATATAATCAACTCTTAAAAGATGATCCAAGAGTCGAAACAGTTTTACTGCCAATTCGTGATGGATTGACGGTTTCGAGAGTGTTGTAGATTTTTAAGATGCTAAGAGACTAAACTTTTTCGTTTATTTATCTGTCATTAAAATTAGTTTTCAAATGAATAATTCAAGAGAAATATATTCTGAAGGTTTTACAATAATAAATAATGTTTACGCTGAAAAAGAGATCGATAAACTAATTTCATTAATTGAAAATAAAACCAAAAATGATTCTGACAATGCTACTTTTAGAAAGTCTCAAGATTTATTTGCTATTAGACAGTTTCACAAAGAAATACCTGAGATATTAGACTTTATTTTTAATGAAAATTTAAAAAAAATTATTGAATCTAATTTTGGAAAAGGATATTTCATAACCAAATCCATATATTTTGACAAGCCTGAAAAATCAAATTGGTTTGTGGCATATCATCAAGATTTGACCATTTCTGTTGACCAAAAAATTGAGGTTGAAAATTTTGAGAATTGGACTTTAAAACAAAATCAATTTGCTGTTCAGCCTCCTAAAGAAATTTTAGAAGATAATTTCACGATCAGAATTCATATTGATAAAACTACAAAGAATAATGGAGCTTTAAAAGTGATCAATAATTCGCATTCGAAAGGAATTCTGAGAATTGAAAACCTAAATTTTGAGACTGAAAAAGAAACGATTTGTGAAGTTGAAAAAGGCGGAATAATGATCATGAAACCATTATTATTTCATGCTTCGAATAAAACTACAAATAACGAACGAAGAAGAGTTATTCACATAGAATTCAGTAGACAACAACTTCCCGAAGGATTAGATTGGAGTGAAAAAATGATTTATAAAAATTAATTCATATATTAAAAAAAGAAAAAGGCTTTAGCGAAAATACAGTAAGTATTTGGCTAAAGCCTTTTTCTTTTAAACCTAATTATCTTCAGCTAAGGATAGAATTCATATAATTTTAAGAACTCAGTCTCGGGATAGTTCCTTAGAATTTGAGAACCTTAAAAAGAACTATCCTGGGAAATATTGCGGTTTTAATTTTCTATACACTAAATAAAGTAAAGATCCAAAAAGCGCTCCGAAGAAATACCCTGCTAGAATATCACCAGGATAATGCAATCCTAAATAAATACGGCTGTAAGCGAAAATTAGAGGCCATAAAAATAAGAATCCAAAATATTTGAAGTGACGTTTTAAAACTAAAAACAAGAAAGTTGCAACCGCCATTGTATTTGCCGCATGTCCAGAGAAAAAACTATAGGATTGTCTAACCTGTACGATTCGAATAATCGAAGCTAAATCTGGATTATTACAAGGACGTAATCGTTGAAAAGTGTGTTTGAACAAATTGCAGGTTTGATCTGTAAAAGCAATCAAAACTGCTATAAAAAGCAATAGATACAAAGTTTGTTTTCCTCCTATTTTTTTATAAATAAGAAAAAACAGTAATAAGAAAAATGGTGTCCAATACAACTGATTGGTAATGAAAAGCCAAAATTTATCGTATGTTTCAGAACCAAGTCCATTAAGATATATTAATAGATTTGTATCTAATTCCTGTATTTTTTCAAGCATTATCTTTGGCGTTTAATAGGTCCGGAAATGGTATCAATATCTTCTTTTACTTTGTCGATTTCATTGGCTGTATCTCCTAAGAGACTTCCATTTTCTCCAAGTATATTAGATTTTGCATTACTAATTTCTGCATTAATATTTCCAGTAATATCCGTCAAAGATTTAGAGTCAAGACCATTAGCCTCTGCTCCCTTTTGAATTTCACTTTTAATATCATTAGTCGCATTTTTTAATTGAGCCATAGCTTTACCCATCGTGCGTGCAATTTCTGGTACTTTATCAGAACCAAAAAGCATTAGTACAATAAACAGTATAAAAACTAATTCTCCTCCTCCTATACCAAACATAACTTTTATTTTTGTTGTCGCAAAGATATTAAATTTTGCAGCGTAGAGTTTTAAAATTAACTTAAAAAGTCCTTTAAAATGTATTTTAATAAAAAAGAAAAAGTTCATCAAGCTTTTACAAACATGATGAACTTTTAATTATCATTTATTAGTTTAGTCAAATTTTGACTTTGTCTCAACTTTTGGCCAAGAATTATTAGTAACATCGATATCTGCTGTTAACAGTTTTGGATCGACTTGAATACTCTTAATTGCTTTTGTTGTAGCATACACTTTTTTAGCCGTTTCGTTACTTTTTCTCCAGATTTGTGCTGGATATTGGTAACTATCTTTAGAACCGTCTTCATAAGTAATCTCAACTAAAATAGGCATAATCATTCCGCCTGGTTTGTTGAATTCAACTTCGTAGAAGTATTTAGGCGATTTGATACTAGCTTTTTCTTCAGCAGTAAAAGTCTGATCTACATAATCTGCCAAAGGCTTGAAATCTTCAATTTTTAAAGCTTTTTTCTTTGATTGATTAACTTCTGCATTATCTCCAGAAACTAAATAAACAAAAGGTCCTTTTTCATATCCAAAACGTCCTTTTCTTACTTTGACATCCTTAATATCTGCAGTTGGAGTATCTGAAACATAATATTGTTTTACATCTTTAATTCCGATATCTACAAAATCTGTTGAATAAAACCATCCTCTAAAGAACCAGTCAAGATCGACTGCCGAAGCATCTTCCATAGTTCTAAAGAAATCTTCAGGCGTTGGGTGTTTGAATTTCCATCTGTTTGCATACGTTTTAAAAGCATGATCAAACAATTCTCTTCCCATAACCACTTCTCTTAAAATATTAAGACCCGTTGCTGGTTTTCCGTAAGCATTATTTCCAAATTGGTGAATTGTCTCTGAATTCGACATAATTGGCTCCAAAAACTTTTGATCTCCACTCATGTAAGGAACAATATTTTTTGCTGGTCCTCTTCTCGAAGGGAAATTTGGATCTAATTCCTGCTCAGCTAAATACTCTAAAAATGAATTTAAACCTTCATCCATCCATGTCCATTGACGTTCATCAGAATTTACAATCATTGGAAAGAAAGTATGTCCAACTTCGTGAATAATAACACCAATCATTCCGTTTTTAACTTCTCTGCTTGTTACGCCATTTTCGTCAGGACGACCGTAGTTCCAGCAAATCATTGGATATTCCATTCCTTGATCTTCCGCAGAAACTGAAACTGCTTTTGGATAAGGATAATCAAAAGTATGAGATGAATAACTTTTTAAAGTATGAGCTACAACCATTGTAGAAGTTTCTCCCCAAAGTGGATTTGCTTCTTTTGGATAAACAGATTCTGCCATAACAGTTCTGTTGCCAATTTTAACAGCCATTGCATCATAAATGAATTTTCTTGAAGAAGCAATTCCAAAATCACGAACATTTTTAGCACTGAATTTCCAAGTTTTTTTCTTTTCAGAAAAACCTTTTTCAGCAGCTTCCGCTTCTGCCTGCGTTACAATAACCACTGGTTTATCAAATGATTTTTGAGCCTGCTCGTATCTTTTTACTTGTTCTGCCGTAAATACTTCGCTTCTGTTCATTAATTCTCCTGTAGCATCTATTACGTGATCTGCAGGAACAGTAATATTTACATCAAAGTTCCCAAAAGGAAGAGCAAACTCTCCGCTTCCCCAAAACTGCATATTCTGCCAGCCTTCAACATCATTATAAACTGCCATTCTTGGATAGAATTGAGCAATTACATACAGCTTGTTTCCGTCTTTTTCGAATAGCTCATATCCAGAACGACCGCCTTCTTTTCTATAATTATTGATATTGTACCACCATTTTATTGAGAAAGAGATTTTTTCTCCTGGTTTTAAAGGTGAAGACAAATTAATACGCATCATTGTTTCGTTGATGGTATATGACAATGCATTTCCTTTAGCATCTTTAACTTGCTCAATATTAAAACCGCGCTCTAAATCTTTTTTCAAATATTTAGACGAAAAACCATCTAGAGGTAAAACCTGATTGATTTTTTCACCTTCTGCTAATGAAGTTTGTCCATTGGCTCTTGCTTGATTTTGATCCAGCTGCACCCATAAATACTCTAAACTATCTGGCGAATTATTCGAATAAGTTATAGTTTCAGATCCGCTTAATCTTGAATTTTTATCGTCTAATTCAACATCAATTTTATAGTCGGCCTGCTGTTGGTAGTAAGCTGGTCCTGGAGCTCCAGAAGCTGTACGAAACATATTTGGAGTTGCCAGCAAATCGTACATCTGGCTAAATTTATTGGTATCGTATTTTCCCTGCTGTCTAACAGGCGTGGTTGTTGCTTTTTCCTGTGCAACTAACATTGCAGGAAAAAGTAATAATAATGAAAGTTTTTTCATAAAAATCTAATGGTAATTTATCAGGCTGTGAAAATAGCAATTAAAATAATAATTCTAGAAATCCATTAATACTTTAACACTTCTTTTCTTGAAGATTCTGTAAAAAGAACACTTCTTTTAGTATCAAAAGCTGAAATATGTGTAATGTTTTGTTGTTCTGCATTCCAATCTACTAAAAGAGTGTTTGAAATTTCTAATGTTTTAAACTTCTCCACATCTTTAATCCTTGAGTAACAAACTAAAACATCATCTGCTTCTACTTCTTTAGATAAAAAAGTTATTGCTTTTGGCTGCCCATTTACTTTGATCAAAAAATTTTCTGAGAGATATTTTTTTAATAAGTCAATATCTGCCTGCGTTTCTTTGCTTGTGCCAACGAATGTTTTTTTGTGATACTTCTTTTCCATTGCATTGTTCAAATCATCAATAAAAATGCGGGAAGTAATCTGCAGCATTTTTTTTTCGGCAGCATAATTTACTTGAAAAACCCCAACATAAAATTTATGAAAAGTAAATGCAGATGATAATACAAACAAAACTGCCAGAAGACAGTAAACTAATTTATTTTTCATTTTTGAACAGCAGCAGCTTTCTTAAATTCTTTATTCTTATTCACCATAAAATCCATTAACTGGAATTTTTCATCAGGCTCTAAAAATTGTTTCGAAGCTGCATCATTAGAGCAATACATCAAAAACAATTCTATTTCATCTTCTTTAAGTCCGAGAGTTTTGGTATAGAAATCTTTTGTAAAATTATCTTTAGCATATTCTACAAAAGCAATATCCGTAACCTCTTCTTCTTTTACATCTTCTTTTTTGCTTAAAAGCTTTTTAACATCTTTAAAAATTCGAACAAAGTCCATTCCATATTTAATGGTTTGATCAGAGAGCATTGCTGTGTTTTTGGCTGTCGATTGCTTGTCATCTTCAAACTGCATATCCACTATTCCCTGTGAACCACCTTGCAATGATTTTACTTTTAATTCTTTGTGAACAACAACTTCTTTAAGCTGATTATTCACCAAATCAAGTTTTATTTTAAAAAGAACCTCGGCACAATCTTTTTCTGTCAGAACAATTTTTTTGGATTGAAATGCCAAACCAGAAAACAACAAAGTGTCTTTTGGGCGAGCCATAATATCAAATAAACCACCTGCACCGATAAATGTTCTTACATTTGCATTAATATTCATTACATAGCCACTTTCTATCGCTAGAAAATCATTTATTACTTGACCATGTAATGGCTTTCTTGAACCGTTTTGCCCTAATACAATTTGACAAAATAAGCAGACAACGAGTACTCCTAATTTATTTTTCATTTTCGAGAATTGTTAGATATTTTCTTGCTAGATCTGTGATTAAAAACATACTCATTGTTTTGTTTTTAGTATTCAAAGATACAGCAAATTCAGCATCTTCCACACAAAATAATTGAAATCCTTTTATATAATCCACAGGTATTTTCAATCTTTCGGTATAATAATTCTCGTCAAAAAGGTATTCTAATTTTCTAAAAAGGGCTTCTTTTTTCTCAACATTGACCTCTTTTTTCAACATTGCAGTCCGGCCAGAAATCGCATTTAAAAGCTTATCAACCGAAGTCGAAGTTGCAGTATAAACTTTTCGTTCAGCAGGCGTATATTTTTTCTGTCCGTACGGAATAATACCTAAATTTTCGGCAGTAATATTGGCATTTTCATTTACAACAACCTCTCTCAGCTCCACCTCTTTTGCGGTCATTTTAACAACCAGTAAATTAGACGCCAAATCCTCTGTTGTAATCCTGCGCTTAAGCGGATCTAAATTCACAGCAGAAAAGACCAAAACATCTCCTTCTCTTACTGCAATCGAAAAATTACCATCAGAATCTGAAATTGTTGCAACCTGAGTTGTATTGTTAATAATATTTACTCCCTCAATCGGTGTTGATTGTTCCATTATTTTACCTAACAACTCTTTAGAATTGTTTTTTTGCCCAAAACCAATCTGAACAAAAATCAAAAGCATTATAACAGTTATTTTTTCACTTATTTTCACTCGCAATTATTTCTTTATACTTTGCCGCTAATTCCCCTAAAAGAAATTCGGTAGAAGTTTTGTTTTTAGAATTCAAAATGACGGTAAATTTTTCATTTTCCACAGCATAATATTCAAAACCTTTTACATATTCTGCCGGAATTTTTAAGCGGTCAATAAAATGATCCAAACTAAACATATTCTCCAGAAGTTTCATAAAAAATTCTTTTTTCTCTACTGCCACTTCTTTTTTAAGCATTGCCGTTCTTCCCGAGAAGAAATTTAACAGCGGATCTGCAGAAATAGATCCGCCAGCCATTGTTCCAGCATTTGCTGTAGCATTCAAAGCGGTTGCTGTTTTTAGTTTTCGCTCGGCTGCTGTATATTTTTTTTGGCCTTCAGGAATTATTCCTAAACTTTCTGCATTAATATTATCATATCGTTTTATCACAACTTCTTGCAGCTGATACATTACCATAGTAAGCTTAACCGCAAAATTAAGATTGGTAAAATCCTCAGGTTTTAGCATAATTCTTTTTTCTTTAAAACTTATAGAAGAAAATACTAATACATCATCGGCTTTTGCCAAAATCGAAAACGATCCAGACGCATCTGTTGTTACTGTTTCTTCTGTCTGAGCATTAATCACATGAACGCCTTCTAAATCTGAGGTATTAGAGGCTATTTTACCATTTAAAACAGAACGATCTTGGACTTGAGACAAGCACGCCTGCCCTACCATCACAACAATTAAAAAACAAGTAATTTTCTGAAACAAAATGAAATAAATTAAAAATATTCTTAAAAGGTAAAAATATCTTAATATCCTCCAAATTTAGTATTAACGACTTGGTAAATATATGTTAATTAAAACCATAAAAATTTATGCTAAAAGAGAGTTTTTAATACCTTTAGCAACAAAATTTGAGTTAAAAAAATTATGAAAAGCATTATTATTGCCAGCACATCTACTCTACACGGAAGCAAATACTTAGAATATCTTTTACCTGCTTTAAAAGAGCATTTTAAAGACTGCAAAACAATTTTATTTATTCCTTACGCACGACCTGGTGGCATTACGCATGAAGAATACACGCAAAAAGCTGCCGAAGCATTTGCATCAATTAATATTGAGGTTAAAGGGATTCATGAATTTGAAAATCCGCAAGATGCTGTAAAAAATGCAGAAGGAATATTTACTGGCGGAGGGAATACTTTTTTACTAGTTACTCAGTTGTACAAAAACAATATCATGCAGTTACTCTCTGAAACTGTAAAAAACGGAACTCCATATTTAGGCTCAAGCGCCGGAAGTAACATTTGCGGTTTATCAATGCAGACTACAAACGATATGCCTATTATTTACCCGCCAAGTTTCCAGACTTTAGGATTAGTTCCTTTCAATTTAAATCCGCATTATTTAGATGCCGATTTACAATCTAAACACATGGGAGAAACTCGCGAAACAAGAATTAAAGAATTTCATGCGTTCAATTCGATTCCGGTTTTAGGATTAAGAGAGGGAAGCTGGCTGGAAGTTAAGGGAGAAAAAATTACCCTAAAAGGCGATTTGAAAGCGAGACTTTTCAAGAAAAACGAAACACCACAGGAATTAGAAACCGAAAGTGATTTGAGCAACTTAAAATAAAATTCCAATATTTAAATTTCAAATTCCAAATATTTAGCATTTGTCTCTTTTTAAACTTGGAATTTGGAATTTAAAACATTGTAATTTGCGTAATTGCATAAAAACAAAAAAGCCTCAAACAATGTTTGAGGCTTTTCAAGAGCGAAAGACGAGGCTCGAACTCGCGACAACCAGCTTGGAAGGCTGGAGCTCTACCAACTGNAACAGGGTGCAAATATAAATAATTTAATCTTTAAAAAAAACTAAAATCAAAAATTATTTACTTTTGACAAAAAAAAACGAAATCTAAAAGATTCTGTTTTTTTTAGAGCGAAAGACGAGGCTCGAACTCGCGACAACCAGCTTGGAAGGCTGGAGCTCTACCAACTGNGGTGGTGCAAATATAAAAAGAAAGTTCAGTTCAAAACAAGCTTTTTCGCAAAAAAAATCAATAAAAATCAACAATTATTTATAACTGATTTAAAATTAAAAAGTTATAAATCCAATATTTTTCAAAAAAATCATGATTACAATTAAAGAAATTACATCAAAAGAAACTTATGCAGTACGTCAACCCGTTTTAAGAAAAGGAAAACCTATAGAAAGCTGCATCTTTGAAGGAGATGATCTGGAGACTACGCATCATTTCGGACTATTTGATAATGAAAATTTAATAGGAATTATTTCCTTGTTTAAGAAAATCAACACTATATTTGCCGAACAAAATCAAGCACAAATTCGAGGGATGGCCGTTTTAGAAACGCATCAAAAAATGGGATTTGGCGAAGCTTTGGTTAGACATTGTGAAACCTACTGCAATGAAAACAAAGTTGATTTGATTTGGTTTAACGCCAGAACAGCTGCTGTTGGTTTTTATCAAAAAATGAATTATCACCCCCTAGGTAAACCATTTGATATTAAAGATGTTGGCGAACATTATTTGATGTTTAAAAAATTATAATATGAAGAAATTTTACTCTTTAGTAGTAATATGCATTTTTATGGGGTGTAAAAAAGATACTCCAAAACCCAATCCTGTCATCAAAAAAACGGTGCCAGCAATCATACTTACCGACGAGAGAAAAGTTGAAATAGATACCGCTGTAATAAGCACTTTTAAAAGCGAAACCCTGAAACAATTTTATATCGCATCTGAAAATAAAACGGTTTGGGGAAATCTAGAAAAAAGAACTTATGTTTTATCTCAACTAGAAAAATCTGATAAATTAGGCTTAGATCCAGAAGATTACAAAGCATCTCAATTAAAAAAAATCGAAAGCAAAATCAGCTCTCTAAGTGATACTGATTTAGCTACTTATGATATTTTACTGACTTATAATTTTGAAAAATACCTGAATCATTTACACAAAGGAAAGCTAGATCCCAAAAAACTTTACACCAATTGGGATTTGGATGAAAAGGTATTTGATATAAACTCTGTTTTAATAAAGGCTTTCAACAGAAACAAACTTGATAGTATTGTTGAAAACATTCAGCCTAAAACGCAAACCTATAAACAGCTTTTAAAAGCACTTGAAATTATAAATACTTTTCCAGATGAGGGTATAAAAAATATTGAATCTGCTGAAAAAATCACTTTAAACGACACTAATCCTGCTTTAATAAACATTAAAAAAAGACTTTTGTACTGGAATGACATGACTGGAAAAGACAACCTTACAAGCATTTACAACAAAAAGACTTTCGAAGCAGTTAAAAAATTCCAAGAAAGACACGGTCTTGCTGCAGACGGAGTTATCGGTGCAGGAACCATTAGTGCTTTAAATTATTCTAAAGAAAGAAGGAAAAAGCAAATCATTGCCAATTTGGAACGCTGGAGATGGTATCCAAACGAATTAGCCGAAAACTATTTTATCATTAATATTCCTGATTACAGTTTGAACGTTGTCGAAAATAAAGACACTACTTTAGTTAGAAATGTTGTTGTTGGAACAAGCAAAAGAAGAACTCCTGTTATTACTTCGTATTTAAAAACAGTTGTTTTTAATCCGACATGGACTGTACCTCCTACAATTTTAAAAGAAGATGTTGTTCCTGCGATGAAACGAAACCGAAATTATCTAGCTAAAAAAAATATTACTATATATGATTCGTCAGGAAATGTTGTGGATCCAATCGCGTGGAATGAGAACAAACCTAATAGATATCGTTATGTTCAAAGCCCCGGATATTCTAATTCATTAGGATTAATGAAAATTTTGTTTCCTAATCATCATAGCGTTTATCTGCACGACACCAATCACCGTAATATTTTCGGACGAAACAATCGTTCTATGAGTTCTGGCTGTGTCCGTGTTGAAAATCCGCTAGAATTGGCTAAACATATTTTGGACGAAGATGGAAACTGGCCGCAAGATAGAATTGATACTATTATTGCCTCTAAAAAAACAATGAGTTTCAAAATCACAAAAAAATATGCTTTGTATCAATGGTACTGGACAGCATGGAGCAAAAAAAATCAGCTCCTGTTTAGAGCTGATATTTATGATTTGGACTCGGACTTATATGCTAAATTAAGAAATTAGCCTTTCTTCCATCGCGAAACTTCTAGATGGATGATAGATATATAAACACGATTTGTCTTTTATTAATTGAATTATTTCATTTGTCATTTCAACAGGAACTGCAGGACAACCTTGGCTTCTGCCTAATCTTTTGTGATCTCTAATAAATGATTCAGAAACATAATCTGCTCCGTGCATAACAACACCTCTTTCGCGAGCATTGTCATTTACACCATTTTCTAAACCATCTAAACGCAAAGAAGCACCATGTTTTCCTTGATAGATTTCGCCAGTAGCATAAAAGCCTAAACTGCTTTTGAATGAAGAATTAAGATTTGAAAATGCTGAAGCAAATTCTTCTCCCGTATTTCTTCCGTGAGCTACAAGTGAATTAAACAAGATTTTATTAGTCGTCAAATCGATTACCCACAAACGTTTTGTGTTTGATGATAAACTGAAATCGATAAGCGTTAATATATTTTTCTTGATAACTCCTTTTTCTTTCAACAAATAAAATCCTTTTAAAGCTTCCGAGAAAGTTTTAAGTTCCGGCATTTTAAAGTTATTAGAATTTAAAGTGTTATAAACGCTTTCGATTTTAGAATCAACTGTAACTTTTTCGACTTTAGCAATCGTTCTTACAGCGGCGTTCGTTTTAAGATCGGCAGTGCTTTTTGAATCTTTTCCAAAAGATAATAGCAAAAACACAAATAAAGGATAAATTTTGTAAATCATTGAATTTCTTTAGGTTAAACAAAAACTTGGGTAAGGCAAAAGTATTAAAAATATATTGCTGACAAAATAAAACACAGGTTATCAAGCGCTTTTTGTTTAAACTTTAACAATTTATAAGTAAATAATTAGGAGAATTTCAAAAAATATTCATTTTTATCGCGTATTTACCTACAAATAATCAAAAAGCATCTTTCGAAAAATTGTAATTATATAAATTAATAAAATTTAAGTATAACATTTGGAGAAATATGAAGATTTAGTCTTCTAAAAATATTTTGTTTAACTTTTAGGATTAATTGATTTTCTAAACAATTAATACTTTAAAAAACACCTTTTTAGATAAGTACAAAATATTTTGTGACTACAATGCTGTCAAAAATAAAGCTAGAATGAGAGCTTAGTGTGAATTAATTTTAAAAAATAAAGACTTCTATAATTAAATTAATATTTTTTATGAAGCTTCATTTTATTAAACATAAATGTAACAAAGCTTTCTTGCCAATTTTAGAAATGACTTATCTTTGTAGAAAACAAAAAAGTAATGAACAAAAAAGTTATCCTTATGATTTTAGATGGTTGGGGAAAATCTCCTGACCCTAAAGTATCTGCAATAGACAATGCAAATGTTCCTTTTATAAACAGTCTTTACAAAAATTACCCAAGTGCACAACTTAGAACTGACGGCTTAAATGTTGGTTTACCTGATGGCCAAATGGGAAACAGCGAGGTTGGACATATGAATCTTGGTGCCGGAAGAATTGTATATCAGGATTTAGCTAAAATAAACTTAGCCGTAGAACATAAAACATTAGCAAAAGAACAAGTTTTAATTGATGCGTTTACTTATGCTAAAAACAACAATAAAAAAGTACACTTTTTAGGATTAGTTTCAGATGGTGGTGTTCACTCACATACTTCACACCTTCGCGGCTTAATCGATGCTTCTCAAGAATATGGCTTAGATCAAGTGTATGTTCACGCTTTTACTGACGGGCGTGACGTGGATCCTAAATCTGGAGCAAAATACATTCACGATTTAGAAGATTATATAAAAGATACTCCGGTAAAAATTGCTTCTATTATTGGACGTTATTATGCAATGGACCGCGACAAACGTTGGGAGCGTGTAAAACTAGCTTATGATTTAGTAGTTAACGGAGTAGGAATTCCGTCTACAAATGCTGTAGCAAGTGTTCTTGACAGTTATGCACATGAAGTTACAGACGAATTTATCGCTCCTGTTGTAATTGTTGATGAAGAGCAAAAACCTCTAGCTACAATTGTTGAAGGTGATGTTGTAATTTTCTTTAATTTTAGAACAGACAGAGGCCGTGAACTTACAGAAGCTCTTTCGCAGCAAGATTTTCACGAGCAAAACATGCACAAACTAAACTTGTATTATGTAACATTGACCAACTACGACGAGACGTACCAAAACGTAAAAGTAGTTTACAATAAAGATAATATTACCGAAACGCTAGGTGAAGTTTTAGAAAAAGCAGGTAAAAAACAAATCAGAATTGCTGAAACAGAAAAATATCCTCACGTAACATTTTTCTTTTCTGGTGGTAGAGAAACTCCTTTTGAAGGTGAATCTAGAATTTTAAGAAATTCTCCAAAAGTTGCCACTTACGATTTACAGCCAGAAATGAGTGCTTATGAACTTGCAGATGCACTTGTTCCTGAATTAAACAAAGGCGAAGTTGATTTCGTATGCTTGAACTTTGCAAATGGTGACATGGTTGGACATACCGGAATTATGGAGGCAGCCATTAAAGCTTGTGAAGCTGTAGACGCTTGCGCTAAGAAAGTTATCGAAGCTGCGCTTGCTAACGATTACACTACAATTGTAATTGCCGATCACGGAAACTGTGAGACTATGATTAACCCTGACGGATCTCCAAATACAGCACACACAACAAACCCAGTGCCTATTATTTTGGTTGACAAACAATTAAAAAGTATTCAAGATGGTGTTTTAGGTGACATCGCTCCTACTATTTTAGAATTGATGGGGATTCAGCAGCCAAATGCTATGACTTGTCATTCATTGTTGTAGAAAATATTTTTCTTTATATAAAAATAGGCGAATTCTAAAGAATTCGCCTATTTTATTTTTATGCATTTTTTATCATTTCGATCCCGAAGCCTCGGGATCGAAATGACAAAACTGTGCACACTTCTTGATAATCTTAGACAATAAAATAATGATACAATTGCTCAACACCATAAATTATTAATCCAATAATTCCGCCCACTAAAGTTCCGTTGATTCTGATGTATTGTAGATCTTTACCGATTTCTAGTTCTAATTTTTCCGAAACTTCTTTTCCGTCCCAGGATTTTACTGTTGACGAAATTAAATCTCCTATTACCTTTTTATTGTTCAAAAGAATTGAAAGCAAATCGTTTTTAATAAAGTTATTGATTTTATCAATCATTACAGGATCTTCTTTGATTCCGTTTCCAAAGGTTTGAATTAAACTTGAAATGCTGTTTTTTATAGAAGATTCATCTCCTTTGTTTAAATCGTTTGTTATGGAGAGTTTTATTTCATCCCAAATTCCATTGATATAGTCTTGGACTTCTTTTTTTCCAACAAAACCCAAAATCATATCGTTTATTTTCACTCTCATTTCTTCTGAGTTTTTTACCTTTTCTAAAAAGTCAAAAATATACTCATCAATCTTTAAGCGAACTGCACTTTCAGGTTTCTTAGCTTCATTTAAAAAATCCTGTAAACCGTTAAAAACACCTTCTGTAATACTTTTATCAGCCAATCCGAAACTTAAAAGCGGTGTTGAAGCTTTTACTTTCTGTCTTATTAAGTCTTTATTATTAGTCAATTCGCTGCTCATTACTTCAAGAAGATTGGTAAGCATTTGATTTTTCAAATCTCCCTTCTGCAAAGGCTCTAATGCGACAGCAACCCAGTTTCCAAAGTTTATTCCTTCAATCTTTTCTCTAAACTGAACTTGAATAAACCTCCTGACGTCTTCGTCTTTTATTGTCCTTAAAATGCCAGGAATAATATTTACTGCAACCGCATTCGCAATTTTGTCTGCATTTTCATGCTGTGAAAGCCAGTCTGATGCTTTTGTCGCAAAATTGAATTCATCTAGTTTGATTTCTAACTTTTCACGATTTAAAAATTCTTCTGAAACAAAATTTCCTAGATTTTCCCCTATCTCGTTTTTCTTAGTCGGAATAATTGCCGTATGCCAAATCGGAATTCCTAATGGATGACGAAATAATGCTACAACAGCAAACCAATCGGCGATTCCGCCTACCATTGCTGCTTCACTAAAAGCCTGCAGCATCGGAATTTTAAAGTAAATCGCAATTATAAATAATAAAACTGCGACTCCTAAAAGCGACAAAGCGTTTTTCTTCATTCTTTTGAGAGCCTTTACTTTGGATATATCTTGATCTATAGTAGTTTCCATGATTACAAAACGTTTTTACTACTAATTTAGGGCTTTTTAGCGAGATATTAAAGCAAAAAAGCCTGCAGGGAATTGCACGAACTAACACGAATTATAATTTGACTGAATTATTGAACAATATTCAATTAGTAGAAATTGGTGAAATTGGCGGCGAAAAAAAATAAATCTTGCTAGAAAGCTTAATTTTAAGCGAAAAATTTTACTTAAAAAATAATATTAAAAATTGTACTTTTGCGAACTGAAAATGGGAAAAATATGATTATCCAAAAAACAAGGGAGGAAATCGAATTAATGCGCGAAAGTGCATTAATCGTATCAAAAACATTAGGAATGATTGCTTCTGAAATTAAAGAAGGAGTTACTACATTATATCTTGACAAATTAGCCGAAGAATTTATTCGCGATCACGGTGCTGTTCCAAGCTTTTTGGGACTGTATGATTTCCCGAATTCGCTTTGCATGAGTCCAAATGCTCAGGTTGTTCACGGTATTCCTAATAATGTTCCGCTAAAAAATGGTGATGTAATTTCGGTTGACTGCGGTGCTTTTAAAAACGGTTTTCACGGAGATCATGCATACAGTTTTGAGATTGGTGAAGTTGCTCCAGAAGTAAAAAAACTTTTAAGAGTTACTAAAGAATCTCTTTATGTTGGAATTAGAGAATTTAAAGCTGGAAATCGCGTCGAAGATGTTGGAAATGCGATTCAAAAATATACAGAAGCTCACGGTTACGGAGTTGTTCGCGAATTGGTTGGACATGGTGTTGGTCAAAAAATGCACGAAGAGCCAGAAATGCCAAATTACGGAAAACGCGGCCGCGGTAAACTTTTTGTTGAAGGAATGGTTGTTGCCATTGAACCGATGATCAACATGGGAACAAGAAACATCAAACAATTAAAAGACGGCTGGACAATCCTGACTGCTGACGGAAAACCAAGTGCGCATTTCGAGCACGACGTAGCTTTAATTGATGGAAAACCAGAATTATTATCGACTTTTCAATACATCTACAAAGCGCTAGGAATCGAGAGTAATGAAGAAGATGAATTTAGACAAGTGCCGTTGGTATTATAACACGGATTTCACGAATTAACACGAATTAGTGTTGTGTGTTAATTTCACTGAAATTATTGTATTGAATGAATGATGAGTGAGTTATATTTAAGAGAGGAGTCTTATAAAATTATAGGAATCTGTATGGAAGTCCATAAAATTTTAGGAAAAGGACATAGTGAAAAAGTGTATGGAGATGCTCTCGAATATGAGTTTCAAAAAAACAAAATTCCTTATAATCGTGAATTAAGATATAACATCGCGTACAAAGACATTATATTACCTAGTTATTATTTTGCTGACTTTGTTATTTTTAATGAAATTATTTTAGAACTAAAAGCAATCACAGCTTTAACAACAAGTGAAATTAAACAAACATTAAATTACTTAGCTGCTTCGAAAAACAAATTAGGTTTACTAATTAATTTTGGAGAAGACAGCCTTAAATACAAAAGAATAATACTTTAAACCCAAATCAAAAGTTCGTGAAATTTCACCACAGTATTAATCCGTGTTAATTTGTGAAATTCGTGTTCAAATTTATTTAACTGTGAAAAAACTTTTCAAATTAGTACTTAATACCATTCCACGTCCATTATTAATTCGTTTGAGTTATGTGGCGCGTCCTATTTTAGCTTTCTCTTTAAGAGGAGATAAATTTACAGATCCAATTGACGGCAGAAGCTTTAAATCTTTTTTGCCTTACGGATATGGGAAACAACGTAACAATGTGCTTTCGCCAAGCACACTTTCGTTAGAAAGACATCGTTTGCTGTGGTTATATTTAAACGATCAGACTGATTTTTTTACAGCACCAAAAAAAGTGCTTCATTTTGCTCCAGAACAGGCTTTTTATAAATTATTCCGCAAGCAGAAAAATCTGGATTACACAACAACCGATTTATTTTCGCCTCTTGCAGATGTAAAAGCAGATATCTGTAATCTTCCTTTTAAAGACAACGAATATGATGTGATTTTATGTAATCACGTTTTAGAACATATTCCAGATGACACAAAAGCGATGCAAGAATTATTTCGTGTTTTAAAACCAGGCGGAATGGCGATTTTACAAATTCCACAAGATTTAAACCGTGAAGTTACTTTTGCAGATGATTCGATTACAGATCAAAAAGAACGCGCTAGAATATTTGGCCAATACGATCACGTTCGTATTTACGGACGCGATTATTTCGATAAATTAAGAAGCATTGGATTTATCGTAATTGAAGAAGATTACACCAATAAAATTGCACCAGAATTGGTTGAAAAATATTGTTTAGCAAAAGGTGAAATTATTCCCCTTTGTTTTAAACCTGAAAACTAAACCGTTTTTCAACATAAAACTGACATAAGTTCATTTAAAAAGTTTTCAAAATAGCAATAATTTGAAAACTTTTTACTTTTATAAGCCTTTACAAAAATACAACCCAACCAAACCTGAAATCTTGAAACCTACAAAATCATTTCAATTTTGCTTTGACATCAGCTTTGAAAAAAATCTGAATACATTTCTTCCAACAGCTTATATCGTTGAAGATACCGATGAAATCAAATATTTAAACAAGAAAGCGACCACTGGAGTTATAGAAAGCTTCGGAATTGCTTTTGAAGATTTAGATTCTAATACCAAAAAGACACTTACAGCCTGCGAATCTTTAAAACCTGAATTCATTTTTAAAAAATTCAGCGCTAAAATAAAATCGGCAAAGACAATTGCTGATCTGCAAAAAGATTCTAAAATTGATTTTGCGATTCGCCAGCATTTAAAATTCCATTTAAGTTCATTTTACAATCTGATAGTTCAAGAACAATTTCCGTTGTCGCTTAATATTGGACCTGAAAAAGATTTTTATCGCTCACGCGTTGCTGTTAATCCGTTGTTTTTCGAACCTCAAATTCAATTCGATAAACACACTGAAGGCATTACTTATACCCTTTCTTTAAAAGAAAACGAAACGGCTTTTTTACCAATGAATAACAATATTGATATTCTTTTGGATGAACCAGGCTGGTTGGTTGTCAATAAAAAACTAGGACAACTAAAGGAGCTTAATGCGAAAAAACTAATGCCTTTTTTAAAGAAAAATTCAATTGAAATTCCATCAAAATTAGTGGATGATTACTTTAAAAGTTTTATTCCAGAAATAGCCAAAAAAATAGATATTGAAGCAACTGGTTTTGAAGTAGAAAATCGCGATAAAATTATTTCGTGCAGGATTCAGCCCGTTCATGACTTTTTTAAAAATTGTAATTATCTTAATCTTTATTTTGATTATGACGGTTATTGTTTTGATGCTTCTAAAACAAAAAAAACACATTCGTTTGTTGATTTTAGCATAGCCAATCAGCCTAAAATTATTCAATTTAAAAGAAGTACAGAAGAGACTTTTTATACCAAAAAATTAGAAGAACTCGGTTTAAGTGTAATTAAAAATGAATTCTACGGATTGAATTTAGAAATCGAAAATCCGGATCCTTTTCTGAATATTCAATTTGTTATCGATCATAAAGAAGAACTTGAAAATCTCGGATTTACAATTCAGAATTTAAAAGTCGAAAGCAAAGAAATCATTACAGAAAACCATATTGTTTCGGCATCTAAAGATATAAATGGAGATTGGTTTGACATCAAAATAATCATTACAATCGGGAATTATAAGATCAATTTCAGCGAAATTATTCCGAATATAAAAAGCAAAGAAAGACTCTTTTTACTACCCGACGGAAACTATTTTCTGATTCCTTTAGAATGGTTCAGCAAATACAGTTCTCTGGCTAAATTAGCTAAAACAGAAAATGGAAATCTTCTTTTGCGTAAAAGTAATTTTACTGCTTTGGATGCAATTCCAGAAATTAAAGACGATGTGACTTACAAGGCCGAATATAAATCTTCAGATTTGTTAAAGGCAACTTTGAGACCTTACCAAATTGATGGGGTAAAATGGCTTTTGGGGCATTTCAATTCGAATTTAGGTGCCTGCCTAGCCGATGATATGGGACTTGGAAAGACTTTACAGACTTTAGCCGTTTTGGTCGCTGTGCAAGAACAATTAGGATTTACGACAAAAACTACGAATTTTGATTTGTTTGCCAATGAAACGACAATCGAAAGAGAACCGCTAAAAACTCTTATCGTTTTACCTTCTTCATTGGTTTTTAACTGGTACAATGAAGCGGGAAAATTTACGCCTCATTTTTCAAAAATGCAGTATGTGGGTAATGACAGAAAACAATTAGCGCATAGATTAGCGTCGACCGATTTAATTTTTACAAGTTACAGCATCATATATCGCGATATTGCAATTTTAGAGAAATACGATTTCCGCTATTTAATTTTAGACGAAAGTCAATACATTAAAAACAAAAACTCTAAAATTTTTAAAGCGATAAACAAAATAAGCACAGCTCACAAAATTGCATTAAGCGGTACTCCTATCGAAAATTCGCTTGACGATTTATGGTCTCAGATGCAGTTTATAAATCCAGATATTTTGGGAACTTATAATTTTTTCGCAGAAAATTTTAAAATCCCGATTGAGAAAAAACAAAATGAAGAAGTTTTATCTGAATTGAAAAATCTCGTTCAGCCTTACATTTTGAGACGAACCAAAGAACAAGTTTTAAAGGATTTACCAGAATTATCAGAACAGATTTATTACTGCGACATGGATCCGGAACAGGAAAAATTATACGAAAAAGAAAAATCTAAAGCGCGTAACTTTTTACTAAAAACAGATGGATCAAGTCCAGATAAAATTAGCATTATCAATACATTGATGAAGTTGAGACAGCTGAGCAATCACCCAAAAATGGTAGATAAAGACTCGGAAATTGATTCTGGAAAATACATCGCGGCTACCAATTATCTGGAGAATTTAGTAAAAGCAAAACAAAAAGTAATCATTTTCAGTTCGTTTGTTACCAATTTGAGTTTTTATACCGATTGGTGCAAAGAAAACAAAATAGATTATTGTGAAATTACAGGCGAAACTCCTGCGAGTAAAAGAGAGCAGCAGGTCAATTTATTTCAGGAAAAAGAAAATCCTTTGTTGTTCTTTATTTCTCTAAAAGCAGGTGGCGTTGGTTTAAATATTACCAAAGCTTCTTATGTTTTATTCTTAGATCCTTGGTGGAATCCTTTTGCTGAAAAGCAGGGAGTCGGCAGAGCGCATCGCATTGGGCAGTTGAATAAAGTAAATGTGATTCGATTTATTTCGAAAAATACAGTTGAAGAAAAAATAATCAAACTACAGGAAAACAAAAAACTGCTGTCTGATTCCCTTTTGGAAGAAAGTTATATTAACGATGAAATTGAAGCTAATTTAGATTACATTCTGAATTCTTAAAATTCTCAATCCAATAAATGGCATCTTCTTACGTTTAATAAAATTCTTATATTTACAATCTTACAACGTAATAAGATGCCAAAATTTTTATATCAAAGCTTAATTGCGCTTTTTATTTTTACATTCGCGAAAGCACAGGAAACACAAACTGAAGTCGTTCCTCCTTATAATATTAAAACGGTTACTTTTGTCCAAAATGGCAGTAATGTAGTTCCGATTTTTGAATTAGGATCAACATTTGAATTTCAATTTGATGATTTGTTTGGAAATGAAGCCAATTATTATTTTGAAGTTACGCATTGCGATTATAATTGGAAACCAACTGATATTCCTAAAACAGATTATATTCGCGGTTTTGACAATCAAAGAATTACAGATTATTCCAATTCTTTTAATACGCTTCAGGTTTATTCTCATTACCGTCTTCCCTTCCCTAATCAATTTACAACACAAATACGCTTGTCGGGAAATTATATTTTGAAGATTTTAAATGAAGATAAAGAAGTTGTTTTTTCGAGAAAATTTATTTTATACGATTCGCATTGTACTGTTGCCGCTCAAGTAAAAAGAAGTAGAAACCTTAGCAACATTGATTACAAACAGAATCTCGATTTTTCTATTGCTTCAAATGACATTACTTTTCAAACTCCAACACAAAATGTAAAGGTTCTTTTATTACAGAATGGAAATTTCAATACAGCCATTAAAAATATCGTTCCGCAATACACAATTGGAAATCAATTGGTTTATAAATATGATGCGGAAACTCAATTTTGGGGCGGGAATGAATTTTTATATTTTGAAAACAAAGATATTCGTGCCGCAAATAATAATGTGGGCCGTGTAGGTGCCAATAATGATATTTATAATGCCTATTTGTATACGAATCAAGCACGAGGAAACCAGATTTACACCAATTATGAAGATGTAAACGGAAATTTTGTTGTTAAGAACATTAATGGTTCTAATAATGACATTGAAGCAGATTATGCCTGGGTTTATTTCTCACTTTCTGCACCTGCCTTTCGACTAAACAAAGACATCTATATTACTGGAATGTTTAATAATTATAGTCTTTCTCCAGAATATAAAATGGATTATAATACTGATAAAGGCGTTTTTGAAAAAGCTGTTATGATCAAGCAGGGATTTACTAATTTTCAATATACGGTTGCTGATAAAAAGGGTGTTATCGATTATGAAAATGCTATAGACGGAAACTTTTATCAAACTGAAAACGAGTACACAATTCTGGTTTATTATAAAGAAGCAACAGATCGTTACCAGCGAGTTATTGGAAAAGGAAACGCAAACTCAATAAACATCGTTAATTAAAACATTGTTAAGGTTTTAGGATTCATAGATTTTTTTCGTAGCTTTGTACCTATAACGCACACAGATTTACTAGGTTAGTATGGTTTCTCAAATAACACGAGGCATAAAAATATCGGTTTTAACTAGTTTTGAAGGTACTTACTTCAAAAACTATAAGATTCACTTTGCCTTTAGTTATGTGGTTACAATCGAAAATCACAGTAAAGATTCGGTACAATTAACTTCACGTCACTGGGAAATTTTTGATTCTCTAAACGATCTAGAAGTTGTAGATGGTGAAGGTGTAATTGGTAAGAAACCTGTTTTAAAACCAGGTGAAAACCATACTTATAGCTCAGGCTGTTTATTATCATCTCCTTATGGTGCAATGAAAGGTCATTTTAATATGATCAATTTTACTACTACAAAAACATTTAAAGTAATTGTTCCTACTTTTAGAATGTGTGCTCCTTTTGCTCTAAATTAAGACATACTTTACTTCTGTCTTTTTTATCGTTATCTTAATCATAAAATTATCAATTTATTAATTTATCCTTTGTACTTTTGTGCAGCGTTAGATTATTCGTAACAAAACTCAAATCGTCTAACTTAAATTATCTAATAATCTAATTTTAAATAACATGCTTAAAGGATTTTTTCATGTACCAAAAGCGGTAAACGAGCCTGTAAAAGGATACGCACCGAACTCGCCAGAAAAGGCAGCTGTTCAAGCTGCGTATACCACATTGTGGAATTCTCAAATTGACGTTCCTTTATATATTGGAAGCGAAGAAATCAGAACTGGAAACACAAAAAATATCACAGCGCCACATGATCACAAACACATCGTTGGAAAATATCATTTAGCTGAAAAACAACATATAGAAAAAGCGATTGCAAATGCTCTTGAAGCAAGACATGCTTGGGCAAACATGGCATGGGAACAACGTGCTGCTATTTTCTTAAAAGCTGCAGAACTTATCGCAGGACCATACAGAGCTCGTATTAATGCAGCTACAATGATTGGTCAATCTAAAAATATTCACCAAGCAGAAATCGACGCTTCTTGCGAATTAATTGACTTTTTACGTTACAATGTTGAGTTTATGACTCAAATCTACAACGATCAGCCAAAATCAGATTCTACTGTTTGGAACCGTGTAGAATACAGACCTTTAGAAGGTTTTATTTATGCAATTACTCCTTTTAACTTTACTGCTATTGCTGCAAACCTTCCGGCAAGTGCTGCAATGATGGGTAACGTTGTCGTTTGGAAACCAAGTGACAGCCAGGTATTCTCTGCAAAAATCATCATCGATGTTTTCAAAGAAGCTGGTGTTCCTGACGGAGTTATCAACGTAGTTTTTGGAGATGCTCTAATGATTACAGATACTGTTTTAGCTAGCCGTGATTTTGCTGGTGTTCACTTTACAGGATCTACTCATGTATTTAAAGATATTTGGGCTAAAATTGGCGCAAACATCCAAAATTATAAAACTTACCCAAGAATCGTTGGTGAAACAGGTGGTAAAGATTTCATCATTGCACACCCAAGCGCAAACGTAAAACAAGTTGCTACAGGAATTACTCGTGGTGCATTTGAATTCCAAGGTCAAAAATGTTCTGCAGCTTCAAGAGCTTATATTCCGCAAAGTTTATGGCCAGCTGTAAAAGAACAATTAATTGCTGACGTAAAATCTATGAAAATGGGTTCTCCAGAAGATTTTGGAAACTTTATTACAGCAGTTATCCACGAAGGTTCTTTTGATAAATTAGCTAGTTATATCGACCAAGCTAAAAAAGATGCTGACGCTGAAATTATTGTTGGTGGAAATTACGATAAATCTGTTGGATACTTTATTGAACCAACTGTTATTGTAACTACAAATCCAAAATATACTACAATGGAAACCGAATTATTCGGACCAGTAATTACGATCTATGTTTACGAAGATGCAAAATGGGAAGAGACTTTAGAATTAGTTGATACTACTTCTGAATATGCTTTAACTGGAGCTGTATTTAGCCAAGATCGTTATGCTATTGAAGTAGCAACAACGAAATTGCAAAATGCTGCTGGTAACTTCTACATTAATGATAAACCAACTGGAGCTGTTGTAGGAATGCAGCCTTTTGGAGGTGCAAGAGCATCTGGAACTAACGATAAAGCAGGTTCTGCATTGAACTTATTACGTTGGGCTTCTCCACGAACTATCAAAGAAACTTTTGTAACTCCAGAAGATTACAGATACCCATTCTTAGGATAATAAATCTTATATTTAAATATTACCAAAAGCTGAACATTTTTAAATGGTTCAGCTTTTGTTTTTTTAGTTAGGATGTTCACAATTGACTTATAATTATATTTTGTAGTACTTTTCTTATAATGTTGATTTTCAACAAAGTAGAGATTGCAAAAAGCTTATTTTAATACTTTTAAAACTTCTTGTGCCTTTTTTTAAATACCGACCCCTTTAAATTTGTCCCAATAAATTCAAGTTTAAGTAAAAGAAAAAAAAGATATGAGAAATTTAAACAATGTTCCTAAAGTAATAATGGACTCAAAAAGTATTGGACATCCTATTGATTTTAAATGGACAAAAAAGAAAATCGATCAGTTATTAGATCCAATTGAAGGAAATGAAGATTTAGAAAATACTTTAATGCAAATTAATCATAAAGGTTCAATCGGATTGACTGCTGCGTTATTAGAATGGGTTTATTGGCGTTTTACAGGTTACACTCAAGCAACGTGTGATACACAGAAGCGTATTGAAGCTCTTTGGTGTTCTATAAGCAATCGTGAGCAAACTAATCCTTTATTGTTTGATACAGATTTGGAAATTTCAGCCACAGGTGCAGTAAATGGTGCTCTATGGATTGCACTTATGAACGTAAGAATGATTGATGTGAGATATAGAAAAGGGTCATACTTTTTACAAAATGAACTTGTAGGTCTAGTTTTACTGGCACGCCATATTACTCCAAAAAAGAAAAAATTTGATAAATGGTTCAGTCAAACCATAACAACATTAATGAATACACATCCTTGTGCTTACAGAAATACAGCTTTGGATGAAACAGATGAAGCTGTATACAATTCATCAAATGAGCCTGTAATCTCTCGTGAGTTTTTCTTTGATTCAGAATTTAAATATAGCAATGAAGCATCAGAAAATGCAATTCATAATTTTATAGATAACCTAAATCTTAAAGCAAATCCTTTTTTAGATTTTTCTAGAAAAGCATCTTAGTAGT
Organism: Flavobacterium sp. Root935; assembly: GCF_001429295.1. Lineage (GTDB taxonomy): Bacteria > Bacteroidota > Bacteroidia > Flavobacteriales > Flavobacteriaceae > Flavobacterium. The sequence goes on from NZ_LMJL01000010.1 coordinate 280,422, forward strand.
AAAAACTATTAATTCAAAAAATAACCCGTAAAGAATTCTTTACGGGTTATTGTTTTTATTCATTTATGGTTTGAATTTTAAAGGAAGATGCACCACCTTTTTGGTTTCAAAAAATTCATCATCAAATATTGCAGCTAAATCGTATAAAGTTGCATTTGGGAAATCTTTTAGCTCTTCTGCCAAATCACCACCTTTTAAATATAGAATTCCATTTTTCAAAGTGTGTTTATGCTGTTTTTTAATTTTGTCTTTTATCCAAGAAACAAAATCCGGCATATTAGTTACCGCTCGGCTCACTATAAAATCGAAATCTCCTTTTACCAATTCGGCACGTTTTTGTTCTGCTTTTACATTTTTCAGTTCTAATGCATCAACAACACCTTGAACTACTTTTATCTTTTTAGCAATAACATCAATTAAATAAAAACGAGTTTCAGGAAAAAGGATCGCTAACGGAATTCCAGGAAAACCACCGCCGGTTCCAACATCCAAAACTGTTGCTCCAGGTTCAAACTTCATAATTTTTGCAATACCTAACGAATGCAAAATATGCTTTGTATATAATGAATCAATATCTTTACGAGAAATCACATTGATTTTCTCATTCCAATCGTGGTATAAAAAGTCTAATTTTTGAAATTGTTCGATTTGAAGATCGGTCAAATTTGGAAAATATTTCAATATCTCATCCATTGCTGTAAATTTTTAACAAAAGTACTACTTTACGATTGAAATATTTAACTCAATTTTGCAAATTGAGAATTTATAATAATTACCTTTGAAAACTATTTAAAATAATTATGAATAACACTGCACCTACATTTGCAAGGCAAGACAATCTGAAATTTTTCAGAACACTTAACTCTCGGGTAAACAATTACTTTAAGGAAAACAACATTCAGAAAACTGGAAACTGGAAGTTACACTTAAAAGCCGTTATTCTATTCGCAGTTTTTTTAACTCCGTATTTTTTGATACTTACATTAGACATGCCTTTTTGGGTAATGCTTCTTTTATCAATCGTAATTGGTATCGGAATGGCTGGAGTTGGAATGAATGTAATGCACGATGGAAATCACGGTTCCTATTCGAATAAAAGCTGGATCAATAAATTTATGGGAGGCACCATTTATGTTCTTGCTGGAAATGTTTACAACTGGCAGGTACAACATAATGTACTTCACCATACTTATACTAATATACCTGGACACGACGAAGATTTAGACGCTGGAAGAATTATTCGTTTTACAGAACATGCAGAATGGCATAGTTTTCACCGTTTTCAACATTATTATTCTGTTTTCTTATACGGTTTATTGACTTTCAATTGGGCAATCACAACCGATTTTAAGCAAATGAGAAATTATCTGAAAAGAAAATTATCTTACGGAGAACCAAAAAGCCCAAAAATTCTTTGGACAACTTTGATCATCACTAAACTTATTTATATTTCAATTTGGATTGTTTTACCAATGGTAATTGGAATTACTTGGTGGAAAGTGCTAATTGGCTTTTTTGTAATGCATTATACAGCTGGATTAATTCTTAGTGTTGTATTTCAATTGGCACACGTTGTAGACCATACAACAAATCCCTCTCCAAATGAATTAGGAGAAATGGACAATACATGGGCTGTTCACCAATTGTATACTACAACTAATTTTGCACCAAAAAATGCAATTGTAAACTGGTACACAGGTGGATTAAATCACCAAATCGAACATCATATTTTTCCGAATATCAGTCACATTCACTATGGTAAAATTGCAAAAATCGTAAAGGAAACTGCAAAAGAATGCAACCTGCCTTATTATGAGTACAAAACAATGCGAAGTGCTATTGTAGCTCACTTTAAGCATTTACGTGAATTAGGAATGAAGCCTGAATTATCTGTTTAAACTAAAAAATCTATTAATAATTAACCTTCCTTAATTAAAGTTGAAATTAAGGACATTCAAAATTTTTATAATGAACCATATTCTTTCAGACAGAATTAACAACCTTGCGACATCACAAACTTTAGCAATGGCTGCTTTGGCACGCGAATTAAAAGCGCAGGGAAAAGACATTATCAGTTTAAGTTTAGGTGAACCTGACTTTAATACACCAGACTTCATTAAAGAAGCAGTAAAAAAGGCAGTCGACGAAAATTACAGCACATATTCTCCAGTAGAAGGTTATTTAGAATTGAGAGAAGCAATCTGCAGAAAATTCAAAAGAGACAACGGATTAGATTATAAACCAACTCAAATCGTAGTTTCTACAGGAGCAAAACAATCTTTATACAACATTGCACAAGTAATGTTAAATGATGGTGACGAAGTTATTTTACCAGCACCATACTGGGTTTCTTATTTCGAAATCGTAAAACTTTCTGGCGGAGTTCCAGTTGAAGTTCCAACATCTGTAGAAACAGATTTCAAAATTACACCAGAGCAATTAGAAGCTGCTATCACACCAAAAACAAAAATGATGTGGTTCTCTTCTCCTTGTAACCCTTCAGGATCTGTTTACAGCAGAGAAGAATTAACAGCTCTAGCAAAAGTTTTAGAAAAACACCCAAATATATATGTAGTTGCCGATGAGATTTATGAGCACATCAATTTCTCAGGAACTTTCTGCAGTATCGGTTCAATTCCAGGAATGTTAGACAGAACAATTACTGTAAACGGAGTAGCAAAAGCATTTGCTATGACAGGATACAGAATTGGTTATATTGGAGCACCGGAATTTATCGCAAAAGCGTGTACAAAAATTCAGGGACAAGTAACGTCAGGGGCAAATTCTGTTGCTCAACGAGCTACAATTACAGCTGTAGATGCAGATCCAAGTGTATTAAACCACATGGTTCAAGCTTTCCACACACGTAGAGATTTAGTTGTTGGATTACTAAAAGAAATTCCAGGAATTAAAATCAACGTTCCAGAAGGTGCATTTTACGTTTTCCCAGATGTTTCTTCTTTCTTCGGAAAAACTTTAAAAGGAACTGAGATTAAAGATGCAAACGATGTTTCGATGTATCTTTTAGCAGAAGCAAACGTGGCAACTGTTACTGGAGACGCTTTCGGAAATCCAAATTGTATTCGTTTCTCTTACGCCACAAGCGACGACATTTTAAAAGAAGCATTACGCAGAATCAAAGAAGCTTTGACTGCTTAATATACTATCTCATAAGTAAAAAATTAAAAAGGGTATTTTAAAAAAATACCCTTTTTAATTTTAATCTATTAAAAGTGAAGCAACAGCTGTTGTAATTAAAGTTGGAGAATTACATTCACAATTACTCAACCCAATAACATAAATTTGTTCAGAAGGTTCGTAAATCCCCATCGATTTAAAACCAAAAATACTTCCTCCATGTTCGCGCACGACTTTATCTTTTATTTTTTCTAAGTGCCAGCCATATCCATAATCAATCTTTGTCCCATTATTTAATTGATAATTAGTAAAAGCTTTTTCAGTAAATTCAGAACTTAGTAATACATTCTTATTAAGAGCATTTTGCCATTTTAGCATATCATCTACATTAGAAATTATTGCACCCGTTGCATAAGGAATAGAAAAACTAATATAATTTTTATTTACATAACCTTGTTTATCACGGTAACCTGAAACCCTGTTTTTAATTATTCTCTCATGACTAGCATATGAAGTATTATTCATTCCTATTTTCCTGAAAATGCGTTCACTTATAAAATCACGATATGTTTGTCCCGATACAATTTCGATAATATAACCTAAAAGGACATATCCAGAATTGCAATACTTATATTGTTCTCCAGGCTTAAAATCAATTGGTTCATCTTTAAAAAAGTCTACCAATTCTTTTGGGGACAAATCTTCTCTGGCAATATTTTTTATAGATTTCATACTTGTAAAATCTTTAATTCCAGAAGTATGAGTAAGCAAATGATGTATTTTAATTACATTTCCATTTGTTGGATAATCTGGAATAAATTTTGTGATTTCATCGTTCAAATTGAGTTTCCCTTGCTCCGCCAGCATTAAAACAGAAATGGCTGTAAACTGTTTAGTAATTGAACCTATTTCAAAAATAAACTCTGGTTTCATTTTAACATTCAGTTCCAAATCTGCCATTCCAAATGCTTTTCTGTATACCACTTTTCCGTTTTTTGCAGCCAAAAAAACAGCTCCGGGAATTTCAGGTTTAAATTTTGCAGTTATAATACTATCAATTTTAGCTTCTAGTTTTTGAGAAAAAACACTCGAACTGAAAACTAAAAATAAAGCGAGAACGTATTGTAATAATGATTTCATTTTTTTATTGATTAATGATTGATAACCTTTTGACGACTTAAGTCATTTTTTGGTTACAACATCTGCTAATTTGTAAAAATCGAAAAAATATAACTTTCAAAATTCCCATTCCACAATATTGTAAAACCTCAGCTATAATCCTGTAAAACAGACCGATTAATAATTGCCAACTTTGTAATGTATTAATTTAAAAACTATTAGTCATGATACATACAGATGAAACCACAAAAGAAGCAGTTAAAACTTTAGAAGGATTAATTTCAATTCTTGAAGACGGAAAATTAGGATATACCAACGCTGCAGAGCACGTAGAAAATCCAGCAATGAAAACTGACTTTCTAGAATATGCTAGAGAAAGAGCTTTATTTATTGTTGAATTACAAGATGAGATCAATAAATTAGGAAAATCAACAGATACTTCTGGCGGTGGACCATTAGGAGCCTTACATCGTGCATGGATTGATATTAAATCATCGTTTACTGGAGGAGATACAGAAGCTATCATTAATGCTTGCGTTACAGGTGAAGAAGCTGCAATTGAAAAATACAAAATGGCACTCGAAGAAAATCATCTTGAATACAGCCAAGTTTCAGTTGTTTCAAAACAATTAAACAGTATTCAAAATACATTATCACAAATTAAAATGAGAGCGAATTAATCGATCGATCGATTCATGCTTTTTTTTTGAGAACTGCTCGGTCTTCGGATCGGGCGGTTTTTTTTGTTTCAGATAATTTCTAACAAAAAACTAAATTTTCGGCTTATAACTTTAATAAGTTCTTACATAAAAACAAAAAATAAATCTTACATTTCAACAATCGAATAATTCATTTGTCATTCCAATTAAATACATAAAATTATGAATAGATTTCTGTTGTTCTTTTTAGTAAGTTTCCACTCATTTACGATAATTGCACAACAAAAAGCACCCATAAAACCACGAATTCTAATCAGCAGTGATATTGGCGGCACAGATCCAGACGACAATCAGTCGTTTACACATTTGACGGCAAAATACAGGGAGAAAAAACAATCTTAAAATGGAGAAACGCCATCTTAATGGACTGGGCAAAACGCTGGAGTTGGTTATTAGACAAATAAATCTCAATCAAAATAGTAATGAATCAACAAAAATTTTCAATTGCCATTTATCAAAAGCCCACTATTACAGAAGCTTTCTTCGCTATTCTTTTAACGTTAATAATTTTCGTGCCTTTCATTCATGGGATAAATACAAAGCAACCTATTTATTGTCTCAGTATGATTGTTGGACTTATTGGATTTGGAATTTTTAATAGTATTACAAAAGGTAAGTTTCTGCCTTCAGGAATTATACAAAAGAATACACTCATTAGTTTTTCAGAAAACGGTATTGAAATTAACGAAGGGCAGGAATCTAGAATACACCAATGGAGGAATCTTGAAGAAATTGAAATAAACATCTATGCTTATAGCGGAGGATCTTCACAAAATAGTAGAACTCTCTACAATGGATTTGAAAATTCAATCAATTTTATCGAAAACGGAGAAAAATTTAAATATCGATTTTATATTGAAAATGTCCATCAATATAAATTATTAAAAGAACAGTTCGATAAAATAATTCTACCATTATTAAATCAATATCAAAATCTAAAAGAAGAAAGTTACTGGTAGATGCAAATCAATTTTAACAGAAATTACACTAATCTAATCAATGATACTGCTTATCTGTAAAAACACTTGCTTTATTAATTTAAGTTAACAAATTCAAAAAAATCCCTTCATCATTAGCAAACTCGAAATATTTATAAGAACTTTGCAAACTTTTTTCCGTGAATACCACAAAAGCCTAAAGTTCTAAAAATGAAGAAGAAAATTGAAATATTAGCTCCTGCTAAAGATTTAATTGGAGGAATGGCCGCCATAAACAGTGGCGCCGATGCAGTTTATATTGGTGCACCGCAGTTTGGTGCGCGTTCTAATGCCAACAATTCTATTGAAGATGTTGCCGCTTTGGTACAATATGCGCATTTATTTAATGCTCAGGTTTTTGTTGTTATGAATACCATATTGTACGATAACGAACTGGAAACGTGTCGCTCAATGATTTGGGAATTATACGATATTGGTGTCGATGCCCTGATTATTCAGGATATGGCAATTATGGAAATGGACTTACCTCCTATCGTACTTCACGCCAGTACACAAGCCAATAATCGTGATGCTGATAAAATTAAATTCCTTAAAGATGCCGGAATTAAACGTGTGGTTTTAGCACGTGAATTGAACCTTCATCAAATTAAAACAATCTATGACCATGCTGATGTTGAGTTAGAATTTTTCGTAACTGGAGCTTTATGTGTTTCATTCAGCGGGAATTGCTATATGAGTGTAGCCAACGGAGAACGCAGCGCCAACCGTGGTTCTTGCGCTCAAAACTGTCGTTTACCGTATAATTTAATCGACGGAAACGGAGAAACTTTAATTAGAAACAGTCACTTACTTTCGATAAAAGATTTAGATATTTCAGAACAAATTCCGAATTTGATTGAAGCCGGAATTGTTTCTTTTAAAATTGAAGGAAGATTAAAAGATGTTGTTTATGTTAAAAACAACGTTTCTTACTTACGTCAAAAACTAGATAGCTTTTTAGAAGGAGCTGGAAGCGAAAAATACATGAAAGCTTCTTCGGGAACTTGTACCTACACTTTTGATTCTTCTCTAAGCAGAACTTTCAACCGTGGTTATACTGATTATTTCGTAAACGACAGACACAGCTCGATTGGTTCTTGGGAAAGTCCAAAATCAAAAGGGCAGTATATTGGTAAATTAATTCGAACTGTTGGAAACGCTTACGAAATCGAAAACGGCGAATTGCTAAATAACGGTGACGGACTTTGTTTCATCAATGAAAACAATGAAGCCGACGGAATCTATGTAAACAAAGCCGAAAACGGCAAAATATATCCAAACGTTCTAAAAGAAGTTAAAGACGGAACTTTCATTTATAGAAATAACGACGCCGCTTTCATCAAAATTGTAGAAAGAGAAGACAGTGCCGTTCGCAAATTAAGTACCACTTTATTACTTACTGAAACTGAAAATGGTTTCGAATTAATCGCAACCGATGAAGACGGAAATGTAAGCACCGTTACTTTAGAACATCCAAAAGAACAGACTAAAACAGGCGAATCAATCGAAGAAAATATCAAAACACAATTGGCAAAAACAGGTTTCACACCTTACACTGCTGATGAAATAAATATTATGTTTTCTCAAAACTGGTTCCTTCCTATTTCAAAAATCAACGAAATGCGAAGAACTGTTTACGATCAGTTAACTGAAATTCGTTTGGCGAACTACAAACGTGAAGAACACCAATTGGTAAAAACGTCACATCCGTATCCTGAAACAAAATTAGATTTCATGTACAATGTTTCAAACAAAACAGCTCGTAAATTCTACGAACGTCACGGTGTTACCGAAATCGAAAAAGCATTTGAATTACAATGGGATCCAGGAAAATCCCGTGTAATGACAACCAAATACTGCATCAAATACGAATTAAAAAAATGTCCGATACATCAAAAAGATATAGTTGGTGTTAAAGTAAAAGAACCATTAGTACTAAAGCAAGGTGAATTAGAGTACAAACTAAAATTCAACTGCAAACCTTGTGAAATGGAAATCTGGGAAAAGGATGCTGAATTTGAGATTGAAGAAGATCATTTTCATTAATATACAAACCGATACTCTTTAAAAGAAGTATCGGTTTTTTATTTTGGGCGTGCCCCTCAGGGTCGGGCTATCCGTTACAAGTCCTCGCACTTCCTTCGTCAGGCTGTGGGCTTTCCACTTCTATCCCTCACGCAAACGAATTAACAAGAACTTTTATATTTATAATTTCTCACAATCTTGTCATTTCGATCCCGAGGATTCGGGATCGAAATGACAAACTATACGGTTACTTTACCTAAAAATTAAATTTCAAATTAAAAAAAATCTGCTCGATCTGCAAAATCTGCGTGAAACCTCTATGAACCTTATTTTAACTTAAAAACAAAAACTTTGCGTTCTTCGCGTAATTCTTTGCGAACTTTGCGGTTAAAAGCATTTTTCTGTACTTTTACTACTCAAACAATACAACACTCCAAAATGAAAATACTACTCCTAGGTTCAGGCGAATTAGGCAAAGAATTTGTCATTGCCGCACAACGAATCGGACAAACCATAATAGCTGTTGACAGTTACGAAAATGCTCCCGCAATGCAAGTCGCTCACGGATTTGAAGTCATCAATATGCTTGACGGCGAAGCTTTAGACCGAATCGTAGCCAAACACAAACCAGATTTTATAGTTCCAGAAATAGAAGCCATTCGCACCGAACGTTTTTACGATTACGAAAAGCAGGGAATTACGGTTGTTCCTTCAGCGAAAGCTGCAAACTTTACCATGAACCGTAAGGCAATCCGCGACTTAGCCGCAAAAGAATTAGGTTTAAAAACAGCCAAATATCAATACGCAACATCTGCAGAAGAATTACAAAAAGCCGTTCAGGAAGTTGGAATTCCATGCGTTGTAAAACCCCTAATGTCGTCATCAGGAAAAGGGCAATCGACTATAAAAACAGAAAGCGATATCGAGAAAGCATGGCAATATGCCGTTGCAGGTTCGCGTGGTGATGTTATCGAAGTTATTGTAGAAGCTTTTGTTGATTTTCATTCTGAGATTACGCTTTTGACGATTACTCAAAATGGAAATCCAACTTTATTTTGTGCTCCAATTGGGCACAGACAAGAACGTGGCGATTATCAGGAAAGCTGGCAGCCGGCGCAAGTTTCTGAAGCTGATTTGTACGAAGCACAGGATATGGCCGAAAAAATTACCGAAGCTCTTGGCGGTGCGGGACTTTTTGGTGTTGAATTTTTCCTGACTAATGAAGGTGTTTATTTCTCTGAACTTTCTCCTCGCCCGCACGATACCGGAATGGTAACTTTGGCCGGAACTCAGAATTTCAATGAGTTTGAACTGCATTTGAGAGCAATTTTAAGTCTTCCAATTTTCGAGATTACATTAGAAAAAGCCGGAGCAAGTGCGGTGATTTTAGCATCAGAAGATTCGACAAATCCAACTTTCAGCGGAATCGAAAAAGTCGCCGCTTTACCAAAAACTGATTTCAGGATTTTTGGAAAACCAACTTCAAGACCCTACCGCCGAATGGGCGTTGTTTTAGCGAATGATTCATTAATAACTCCAATCGAAAAAGTAACAGAACGCGCCAAAGAAACGGCAAAATTAATAACTGTAAATTCTTAAGAAATGAAAAAAATTATATTCACGCTGTTCCTGTTTATCGGGATTACAGCACAAGCTCAAACCAAAAAGAAATTTGACAAACCAACAATAGTAGAAGCTTCGTGCGGAGAATGCCAGTTCGGAATGAAAGGTAAGAGCTGTGATTTGGCTCTTCGAATTGACGGCAAATCCTATTTTGTTGACGGAACAACTATTCACGATCACGGTGACGCACACTCTGAAAAAGGTTTTTGCAATGCCGTTAGAAAAGCTTCTGTTACAGGAGAAATTGTAAACGATAGATTTAAAGCGACTTCATTCACCTTAATAGATGATAAAAAATAATGGCATTAATACTCGAAAATATTGCTAAACATGTTTCTTTGACACCAGAAGAGCAGGCACTTTTTTTATCTAAGCTAGAAACGAATACTTATAAACCTAAAACAATTTTATTGAATGCCGGCGAAGTTTGCAAACACTCTTATTTCGTTAATTCGGGTATTTTACGAAGTTTTAATATCAACGATAATATTGTTGAACATGTACTTTCATTTGCCTGCGAAGGTTGGTGGATGAGCGATATGTACAGTTTTTTTTCGCAAAAACCGGGACAGCTTTTTATTGAAGTTCTCGAAGAAGCAGAAGTTGTTTCATTGTCCAAAGAAAATCAGGAACAATTGTATTTGGAGATTCCAAAATTAGAGCGCTTCTTTAGAATTTTAATTGAAAATTCATTGGTTGCGAATCAACAAAGACTAATGGACAATTTAAGTTTACCTGCGGAAGAGCGTTTCGAAAAATTCAGTAAAAAATACGGGACCTTAATTCACAAAGTTCCCCAAAAACAAATTGCGTCTTTTATTGGAGTAACGCCTGAATTTTTCAGCAAAATGAAAGCGAGACTTTTGAAGAAATAATTTTTTTTTTGGGCCACGAATTACACAAATTTCCACTAATTAAATTGCTTTAAAATTGAAATAAAATTCGTGGAAATTTGTGTAATTTGTGGCAAAAAGAAATCCTTTTAATCTGCGAAATCTGTGGCTAAAAATAAGACCAGTTCAATGAACTGGCCTTTGAATTAAAATTGCTCAACCTCCGTAGAATGTTTCATCGCTGTTATTGTTGATTTTCCTATCATTACGGTATTTTGAACCGCATCAAAATAAGAAGTTCCAACAAAAGCCTGATGTTTTACCGCTCTGAATCCGTTTTTCTGTAAAGCGAATTCGCGTTCCTGCAATTCAGAATATCCTGCCATGCCGCGTTCTTTATACGCTTTAGACAATTCAAACATACTAGTGTTCAAAGCATGGAATCCTGCCAAAGTAATAAATTGGAATTTATAACCCATTGCAGCCAAATCTTCCCTGAACGTTTCCATTTCCGCAACTGATAATTTTGCAGCCCAGTTGAAAGAAGGAGAACAATTGTAAGCCAGCATTTTATCTGGAAATTCTTTTTTCATAGCCGTCGCAAACTTTCTCGCATAATCCAAATCCGGATTGCTGGTTTCCATCCAAATTAAATCAGCGTAAGGCGCGTAGCTCAAACCTCTTGCAATTCCCTGATCAATTCCGTTTTTAACGTAGAAGAAACCTTCGGCAGTTTTTTCACCTGTTAAAAATTTCCTGTCTCTTGGGTCTGCATCGCTTGTTAATAAATTTGCCGCATCAGCATCGGTTCTTGCTACAATTAAAGTTGAAACGCCCATAACATCTGAAGCCAAACGTGCTGCAATTAATTTATTAATCGCTTCCTGCGTTGGCACCAAAACCTTTCCGCCCAAGTGCCCGCACTTTTTAGCAGAACTCAGCTGATCTTCAAAATGCACTCCAGAAGCTCCCGCTTCAATCATCGATTTCATTAATTCGAAAGCATTTAGATTTCCTCCAAAACCTGCTTCGGCATCGGCTACAATCGGAACTAAATAATCTTTTTTATCTTCAATTTCATTTACAGTTTGAATCTGATCGGCACGTAATAAAGCATTATTGATTTTTTTTACCACCATCGGAACGCTGTTTACCGGATAAAGTGATTGGTCTGGGTACATTTCTCCCGCCAGATTTGCATCAGCAGCAACTTGCCAGCCACTCAAATAAATCGCCTCTAAACCCGCATCAACTTCTTGAATCGCCTGATTCCCAGTTAACGCGCCCAATCCCGCAACATAATCTTGATTTTTTAACTTTCTCCATAATTTTTGCGCTCCCATTTTGGCAATAGAATGCTCAATTTGATAAGATCCCTGAAGCGTAACTACTTCTGCAGCAGTATAAGGTCGTTCAACCCCTTTCCATCTCGGGTTCGTTATCCAATCGTTAATCAATTCCTGAATTCTGTCTTCTGTTGTTTTCATAAATAGTTTAGTTAAAGTGGTTAGTAAAGCATTTTATTCAATTAAAAATTTTGAATTAAAAATTAAAAATCTGTGTTATCTGCTAAATCTGCACGAAACATTTTTAATTTTTAATTCTCAATTTTTAATTCTTTATAAATATTTGTAGCAGGGAATAGTCAAGAAATCAACGAAATCAGCATTTACAACCAATCTTTCCAAAACCTTTTCAGCCAATGGAAATTGTTGTTTTTCGTGATTTTCTTCTCCTAATTCCTCTTTGATTTTTCTGAATTCATCCAAAGCCAATTCATGATAATAAGTCAAATCTAATTTTCGTCCATTATCTAAAACCACTTTATTCTGAAGCCATTGCCATAATTGCGATCTCGAAATTTCTGCGGTTGCGGCATCTTCCATCAAATTATGCAAAGCTGCCGCGCCTTGACCGTTCAGCCATGAAGCCAGATACAAAACTCCTACGTTGATATTTTTTCGAACGCCGTTTTCAGTGATTATTCCGATTGGTGGTTCAATCAAATCTGCTTCTGTGATTTTTCGATGTTCTCTTTTAATATGAATCTGGTTGGGAGTTGGCATTCCTTTATCAAAAATTTCTTTTGCCAATGAAACCAAATCCGGATGCGCTACCCATGTTCCGTCGTGACCGTTTCGAACTTCGCGTTCTTTATCGGTTTTTACTTTCGCGAAAGCAACTGCATTGGCTTCTTCATTGTTTCGAATCGGAATCTGAGCTGCCATTCCGCCGATGGCGTGAATGCCTCTTTTATGACATCTTTGAATAACCAAATTGGAATACGCATTCATAAAAGGCGAAGTCATATTTACCTGATCGCGGTCTGGAACGATGAATTTTGGATTTTTTCTAAACTTTTTGATATAAGAAAAAATATAGTCCCAGCGCCCACAGTTTAAGCCAACAATATGTTCTTTCAATTCGTAAATAATTTCATCGAGCTGAAAACTTGCTGTAATGGTTTCAATTAAAACCGTCACTTTTATCGTTCCTCTTTTCAGCTTCAAATAATCTTCGGTAAAATCAATTACATTGTTCCACCAACGCGCTTCCAGATAGTGCTCTAACTTCGGAATATAGAAATACGGACCTGAATTGTTTTCTAAAAGTCGTTTATGATTATGAAAAACATATAAACCAAAATCAACCAACGAACCCGAAACTTCTTTTCCTTCAATTAAAAGATGTTTTTCCGGCAGATGCAAACCTCTTGGACGCACAATTAACGTTGCCGTTTTTTCATTTAAATGATAAGACTTCTGCTTCACTAAATCAGTAAACGTAATTGTTTTATTTACCGCATCGATTAAATTCAGCTGACCTTCCATCAAATTTTGCCAGGTTGGCGAAGTGCTGTCTTCAAAATCGGCCATAAAAGTTTTTGCTCCCGAGTTCAAAGCATTGATAATCATTTTGCGATCAACCGGTCCGGTAATTTCTACTCTTCGGTCCAATAAGTCTTTCGGAATTTCACCTGCTGTCCAATTGCCTTCTCTGATACTTTTCGTTTCCGGAATAAAAACCGGCATAATTCCCTGATCAAAAGTGACTTGTTTTTTCTCGCGCTGCAAAAGCAATAGTTTTCGCTGTGATTCGAATTTTCTATGCAGTTCAGTTATAAAAGCAATCGCTTCTTCTGTCCAGATCTTTGGATAACGAAGTTTCTTTTCGGCTAAAAACTCCATCGCCTTTTCGGTAATTTCTAATTGGTTTTTCATAGCTAATAGATTTTATACTACAATGTTACAAAAAGTTTCTTATAAAAATAGCGAACGTTCGCTAAAATTTAAAAATATTTTTTTGGCGATTATTTGTAAATCAGTTACATTTGATATTATGGATATCGAAAAAGACTATATAAAGCTGATATTTGGGCTTAAACTCAAGCAAGTCAGAACACAAAAAAATCTTTCTCTTTTTGGCTTAGCCAAATTGACGAATCTTTCAAAATCGTATTTAAACGAAATTGAAAAGGGAAAAAAATATCCAAAAGCAGACAAAATTTTGCTTCTATGCAAACATTTGGATGTGAGTTATGACCAAATGGTGTCTTTAAAACTAGATAATAACCTGGCTCCTATTGGCGAAATTCTAAAATCTGGAATTCTAAAAGAGATTCCGCTTGACCTTTTCGGAATTCAGGAAGCGGATTTAATAGATATTATTGCTAATGCTCCAGCCAAAGTCAATGCGTTTATTAGTACCATTATAGAAATTGCACAGCATTATAATTTAAGCCGTGAAAGTTTCTTTTTAGCCGCTTTACGATCGTATCAGGAAGCGCATAGTAATTATTTTGAAGATTTAGAAGAGAGAGTAATTGCGTTTTCTAAGTCGTTTCAGATCAATCTCGATTCAAAAATTACTATTGAAGAATTAGAAGCGATTTTAAAAGAAGAATACGAATACACTATAAAAGAAATTGCTTTTACAGATCAGGAAGCTTTGGGCGATTTGCGTTCGATTTATGTTCCGAAAAGCAAAACTTTATTACTTTCAACAGAACTTGACGCTCCGCAGAAAGCTTTTATTTTAGCTAAAGAAATTGCTTATAATTATTTGAAAATTTCAGATCGTCTGCTGACATTCAGCTGGATTAAATTTGAAAATTTCGATCAGGTTTTGAATAATTTTTATGCTTCGTATTTTGCGGGCGCTTTGTTATTGCCGAGAAAATTGGTTGTAGACAAAATCAATAATTTCCTAAATAATGAAAAACCAAATCCCGAAGAATTTGTTTCTTTAATTGAAAGCTTCGAAGTTTCTCCTGAATCGTTTTATCAGCGTTTAACGAATTTACTACCGAAAGATTTTCAGCTAAAAAATTTATTCTTTTTAAGAATGTCGCATCCTATTGGTTCAGATGTTTATCAGATAAAAAAGGAACTTCATATTACGAATCAGCAAGAACCGCACGCTAACGAAACCAACGAGCATTATTGCAGAAGATGGGTTTCGGTAAAAACTATAAATGAAGCGATCAGACAAAATAAACCGCATTTTTTTGATGCTCAAATTTCGAGTTATGTGCATAGCGGGAATGAATATTTAGTTTTTTCATCAGCAACAAAAGACCCTTTTGTAGAAAATAATATTAGAAGCATTTCAGTTGGAATTTTAATTAATCCGACAATGAAAAAGAAATTCAAATTCATTGAAGGAAAGCCACTTATTAAGCGAATTGTTGGTATCACTTGTGAAACTTGTGATGTCAAAAACTGTCTCGAAAGAGCTGCACCGCCGATTGCCCTGGAAATGAAAAAACGCCATGACAACACAGATTTTGTTGTACAGCAGTTTATTAATCAATATAGTTAGAACGTTATGAAATATTTTGCTTTAACAATAACGCTGTTTCTTATTAGCTTCAATCAGAAGACAGACAAACTTACCGGACGTTATAATTATTTAATTGAAAACAACAATGTCTATATTCAAAAGGATAAAATTACTTTTAAGGATAGTGTTTTTGTCTTTGATAACAAGTTTATGCCAAAGGGGAAAATTTCTTATGGCAATACAATATTATTAGACAATTTCATCAATACTGATTTAATTATAAGTATCCCAAAAGATCAAATTAAAAAAGATACTATTGAATTTTTCATGCATGATAAGAAAAGTTCAGCTGCTAATTATCTTGATGAAGTGGTTGGGAAAGGGAAATTGATTAAAATCAAGTAATAGGAGTTTTTTTTTTNACTAAACATATCTTCTCACAATCTTGTCATCTCGACAAAGGAGAGATCTCACTAGAAACTCCTATCCTATAATCTTCAATCTTTGTCGAGCCACTTGTGTGATCTCTCCTTCGTCGAGATGACAAACTGTGTGTTAGACGCATTACTGTGGGCCTCTACCTTAAAAACCTTTGAACCTCTGCAACTTTGAGCCTTTGCACCTAAAATCTAAAAACCTCAAAACCCCAAAAATCTTTCTTAATCTAGATTAAGTGCTTTTCCTTGACCTTGGCGGTATCTTTGTACTATAAAAATAACAAAACACATAGGTCATGGAAAATATAGTATTACATAAAGCAGAAACAAGAGGAAACGCAAATCACGGATGGCTTAACGCTTATCACAGTTTTAGTTTTGCAAGCTGGTACAATCCAGATAGAATTCAGTTTGGAGCACTTCGTGTTTTGAATGATGACACGATTGCGGGCGGAATGGGTTTTGGAACACATCCTCACGATAATATGGAAATCATTACGATTCCATTAGAGGGCGATTTGGCGCACAAAGACAGTATGGGAAATACTGAAATCATCAAAAATGGTGATATTCAGGTAATGAGTGCCGGAACTGGGGTACAGCACAGCGAGTTTAATCCGAACGCAGATCAACAGACTAAATTGTTGCAAATCTGGTTGTTTCCAAATAAAAGAAACGTTGCGCCGCGTTACCAACAAATTACTTTGGATGTTGCGGACAGACATAATAAACTTTCTCAGATTTTATCTCCAAATGCAGATGATGACGGAGTTTGGATTCACCAAGACGCTTGGTTCAATATGGGTAATTTTGACTCAGGTGTATCTACTGAATACACAATCAAAAAAGAAGGAAATGGCGTTTATGCTTTTGTTTTAAAAGGAAACGTTACCATCAACGGTCAGGAATTAAACACTCGTGATGCAGTTGGAATTTCAGGAACTGACATTTTAAAAATTCAAGCCAATACAGATGCTGAATTTTTATTGATGGATATTCCGATGAACTATTAATTCAAACAAAAAACAATTAATACCTGTACTTGGAAACGATAATAAATCTATAAATCAGATTGTTATCGTTTATTTTTTTGTAATTTCAATAAATAAAGAAAAAAGTCTCCCGCAGATTTTGCAGATTTTATCTGTGAGAAAAACTTATATCTCAACCTAGATTTTCGTAAAAGAAATTACCTCATTTTTTATTTCTTAATCTAGGTTAAGTGCTCAAAGAATACTCTCACCGTAACTTTGTCCTATCAAAATGAAATTAATTATTTAAAAAATAAAATTATGGCAACTACAAAATGGTCAATTGACCCAACTCACTCAGAAATTGGTTTTAAAGTTAAACACATGATGTTTACAAATGTTTCAGGAAAATTTGGAACATACGACGCTACAATTACTACAGAAGGAGACAACTTCGAAAATGCAGCAATTGAATTTTCTGCTGATATCGCTTCTGTCGATACTGCAAATGCAGACAGAGACGGGCATTTAAGAAGCGGCGATTTCTTTGATGCTGAAAATCATCCAAAATTAACTTTCAAGGCAACATCTTTCAAAAAAATCAATGAAGGAAGCTATGAAATTACTGGAGATTTAAACATTAAAGGCGTTTCTAAAAGCGTAACTTTTCCTGTAGAATACAGCGGAATCTTGACTGATCCTTGGGGAAATACAAAAGTAGGTTTAAGCATAGAAGGAAAAATTAATCGTAAAGATTGGGGTTTAAACTGGAACTCAGCTCTTGAAACTGGTGGTGTTTTAGTAGGCGAAGAAGTTCGTTTGAACATTGAATTACAATTTGTAAAACAAGCTTAATACTTTATAATAGGTTTTAATTTGGTTGGTTAAGAAGCCTGCACCTTTTCTCGGGAGTGCAGGCTTTTTTTTNTAATCTGTGGCAAAAATATTTCACCTTTAGAGAGAACAGATCCGTGGAAATTTGTGCAATTCGTGGCGAAAAAAAATCAGCGCACTGTATTTCTAAATTCTGTTGGGGACATTCCAGTTTGTTTTTTAAAAAATCTGGAGAAATACGAATAATCTTCGTATCCGACTTTAAAGGCAACTTCGTTTACAGCTAATTGTTTATCGATCAACATTCTTTTTATTTCCAAAATTACGCGGTCTGTAATCACTTCTGTGGCGGTTTTTTGGAGGATTTCATTACAGATTCTGTTCAAATGTTTCAGGGTGATATTTAGTTTTTCTGCATAAAAAGATGGCAGTTTTTCCGTTCTGAAATATTTCTCTAAAAGCGATTCAAATTTATTGATTTTGATATTGTAAGAATGAGTCTGGTGCGAATAGGTTTCACCGTATTTGCGAGCAATTTCGATATGAATCGAATCCAACAAATTCAACATTTTGTCGAGCTGATACTTTAAATTCTCATTATTTTCCTGTATCAGCAGATCAAAATAAGGCTGGATTTTCGGAATTTCATTTTCTTCAAAAACCATTTCTGGTCGATTATGAATAGAATGATAAAAATTATATTCGTTTATATTTTTCTGTCTGAAGTATAAATTGTACAATTCCTGCGAAAAGATAATCACAAAACCTTCAATATCTTCAGATAAACTCCAATGATGCATTTGTCCTGGCTGCAGCACAAAAAGACTTCCTCTTTTGATTTCAAATTGATCAAAATCGATCTCGTGCAATCCTGAACCTTTCGTAAAAAACACCATTAAATAGGAATCGTGACGGTGCGGTTCTTCGACAAAACTGTGACTTTTTAAATGCTCTTTAAAAGTATTCACATAAAAATCTCGGTGAACATCATTGCAGCTAAAATTCTGAACACTATAAATTGGATATTTCTTCATGCGCTATTAAATTTTAGATTGTAGATTGCAGATTTTGGAATTTGGAATTTGGAATTTGGAATTTGAAAACTTAAACAAAATGTCTTTATTGTGCTATAAGTAGCGAAGATATAAAAAAGACTTTTATCCTGCTCTATATTACCTTTGTATAAATAAAAAACAACAAGATCATGTCAAATGCATTAACTCATATTTTAAGTAACGAATGTCCTGTTTGTCATAAAGGAAAAGTGTTTACAGACAAAAATATATTTTTGACTTTTGGACTTCCAAAAATGAATGAATACTGCAGTCACTGCCATTATAAATTCCAAAAAGAACCTGGCTATTTCTTTGGCGCTATGTATGTAAACTACGGATTAACAGTCGCTCAAGGTATTGCAACCTATTGTGTTGCACAGTTTTTCTTTGAAACAAATTTCGATTTAAGAATCATTCCGATTATTGCAATTGTTATTACTTTGCTTACTTCTTTCAACCTGCGATTTTCAAGATTAGCATGGATTTATATGTTTAAGGATTATACGAGCTAAAAAAATACTATTTTTGCCTTCCAATTGAAACTAATTTTCAATTTTAAAAAAAAGTAAAAATTAAATTAGACAAATGAAAGCATACGTATTTCCAGGTCAGGGCGCACAGTTTACAGGAATGGGCAAAGACTTATATGAAAACTCGGCTTTAGCCAAAGAATTATTCGAAAAAGCTAACGAAATTTTAGGTTTTAGAATTACTGATATTATGTTTGAAGGCACTGCCGAACAACTAAAAGAAACTAAAGTTACACAGCCAGCGGTATTTTTACACTCTGTTATTTTAGCTAAAACTTTAGGCGAAGATTTTAAACCAGAAATGGTTGCAGGACATTCTTTAGGAGAATTTTCAGCTTTGGTTGCCAACGGAACTTTATCTTTTGAAGACGGTTTAAAATTAGTTTCTCAACGTGCTCTTGCTATGCAAAAAGCCTGCGAAATTACTCCATCTACAATGGCAGCAGTTTTAGGCTTAGCTGATAATATTGTGGAAGAAGTTTGCGCTTCTATCGACGGAGTTGTGGTTGCCGCAAATTATAACTGCCCAGGGCAATTGGTAATTTCTGGTGAAACTGCAGCGGTTGAAAAAGCTTGTGAAGCCATGAAAGCTGCGGGAGCAAAACGTGCTTTAATCTTACCTGTTGGAGGAGCTTTTCACTCGCCAATGATGGAACCGGCAAGAGAAGAATTAGCCGCTGCAATTGAAGCGACTACTTTCTCTACTCCAATTTGTCCGGTTTACCAAAACGTAACTGCAAATGCTGTTTCGGATGCAAATGAAATTAAAAAGAACTTAATTATACAATTGACTGCTCCTGTAAAATGGACTCAATCGGTTCAGCAAATGATTGCTGACGGCGCTACTTTGTTTACTGAAGTTGGCCCAGGAAAAGTATTAGCTGGTTTGATTAATAAAATTGATAAAGAAGCTGTTACTGCGAATGCTTAATTTTTAAGTATTCAGTCTCGGTTTTCAGTTTGAAACTATACTTATAAAAAATCCTCATAAATATTTATGAGGATTTTGTTTTTTCTATAGCTCACTAACTTCTAAACTATTATTATTTATAATTGCTGTTATTAAATAACTTTGATCTCTTTTTTCAAAAAACACGTACCAAGTTGTTCTGGTATTGGGTTTATAAAAAATATAATTTAAACCTAAATACTGAAGTGGTTTTGGAGTTTTCTTATGTGAAGATTTTTTTATTCGTTCAGGAATCGCATCATAAATATGTGAAACATACTCTTCAGCAGATTGAATAAAACCAAAATATTCTTTTTTATACAGAGTGACAACTAAATCATCAAGATAATGAATGACACTTGAAGTATAAATAACTTCTATTTTCCCCACCATTCTCTGATTCTTCTAATTGATTCCGCTTTTGCCTCTTCCGGTGTAAATCCTTTTGCAAACTCGGCATCAAAATCAAAAGTCTCTCGATCTATTCCTTTAAACTTAGGCTTCTGAACTTCGTATTCAACTCTGGGTTCTTCAACCTTATTGCTTTTTTTATTTTCTTTTTCCGAGTCCATAATTCCTACATTTTTAATCTTACAAATTTACAAAATAAATCGGAACAAAATAAAAATCCCAAATAATCTAAATTGATTATTTGGGATTTTTCACTTATTGTTAGACGCACTGCAGTGCGTCTCTACAGAATATATTTGTCGAATTTACTTATATAGTCAGAAAACTGAAAACTGAGACCGAAAACTAAGAACGAACTTTCTGTTCCCATTTCCAAGCGCTAGCCATTGCTTCGTCTAAGCTTAGTTCTGCTTTCCAGCCTAAAACATTGTTCGCTTTATCTGTGTTTGCGTAAGCCTCGGTGATATCACCTTCGCGGCGCGGTTTAATTACGTATGGCAATTTTTTATCGCTTACTTTTTCGAAACTGTGAATTACTTCTAGAACTGAACTTCCTTTTCCGGTTCCTAAATTAAACGTTTCAACTTTCGCCAAATTCTTTTTATCCAACAAACGCTTTAACGCAATAACGTGTGCTTTTGCTAAGTCGACAACGTGAATGTAATCACGAACAGCTGTTCCATCTGGAGTTGGATAATCATTTCCAAAAACCGATAATTCCTGACGCAATCCTACTCCTGTTTGTGTAATAAAAGGAACTAGGTTTTGAGGAACTCCTAATGGTAATTCTCCAATTTCAGTTGAAGAATGTGCTCCAACTGGGTTAAAATAACGCAATAATATAGCGCTTATATTAGTTACTTTCGCAGTATCTGTTATAATCTCTTCTCCAATTTGTTTCGTGTTTCCATAAGGAGACATTGCTGTCTGCACAGGAGCATCTTCTGTAATTGGCATTTTTTCGGCTTGACCATAAACCGTACAAGATGAGCTGAATATAAAACTCGCCTCTGGTTTTTGCTGTAATTCTTGTAAAAGATATACTAAACTGCTAATGTTGTTTTCATAATACAACAAAGGCTGTTCAACACTTTCACCAACTGCTTTTGAAGCAGCAAAATGAATAACCCCAGTAACATCGTTATGTTTTTTAAAGAAATCCCGAACGGCACTTTTTTCTCTTAAATCAATTTTTTCGAATAAAGGCGTTTTTCCTGTTATCGCGGTAATTCCTTTTAAAACATCTTCTGAAGAATTCGAAAGATTATCAATTATCACAACTTCGAAGCCTTCATTTTGCAATTCGACTACCGTGTGAGAACCAATAAACCCTAATCCTCCTGTTACTAATACTTTCATTTTGTGGTTGTTTTTATGTAGTTAATTTGTAAGCCTGCCTTGCAATAAGGATCCATTTATTTTTTTGCTTTTGCCAAACAAGCATTATTCCTATTTTAATATCTCTATCAATGCCATCATCTTTGGTATGAGCTGCCAGGACATGTCGAACTATAGCAACATCACCTTGAATAGTTATAGTCTGATTCTGAAAATCGATAGATACAAAATTAGATTTCCCGCTAACTATTCCGTCAATAAATTCAGCTTGATTTTGAAAATTACCATTTGAGTGGACATAATTTAACTTATCTGAAGTTAATACCTTCAATTTCGCACCATCAGCATCAATCATTGCCTGACGCAAAATTTCAACTTGAGTACTAACAGCATTTTCTTCTTTAGCATTTGTTTTTTGAGCAAAAACCGAATACTGAACAAGAATCATCAAAATTAAAAGGCTTAATTTCTTCATAATTTATTTATTCAGAAATTCTAAAACAGAATCGGTTATAAATTTAATCTGCTCGTCATCAAGTTCTGTATGCATTGGCAAAGCAATTACTTCCTGCACTAATTGGTTTGTAACTGGAAATTGCTCTTCTTTATAACGAGGATCTACATATGCTTTTTGCGAATGCAATGGAATTGGATAATAAATTGCACATGGAATTCCTTTATCTAATAAATGCTGCATTAGAGCATTTCTATCTGCATCTAAAATTCTTAATACATATTGATGAAAAACGTGATCATTTTCGTTTGCATCAAAATCTGGCGTAATGATATGTGCATTTCCAGCGAAAGCTGCATTATATTTTGAAGCCGCTAAACGACGTGCTTTATTGTACTCGTCTAACAAAGGTAGTTTTGCATTTAAAACTCCGGCCTGAATACTATCTAAACGTGAATTTACACCCACAACATCGTGATGGTAACGTTCGTACATTCCGTGATTTACAATTCCTCGGATGATGTGCGCTAATTTATTATCGTTGGTAAAAATTGCTCCACCATCTCCATAACAACCTAAGTTTTTAGAAGGAAAGAATGAAGTCGCAGCAACATGACCAATTGTCCCCACTTTTGATTTTGTTCCAGATTTAGAAACATAATCAGCACCAATAGCCTGCGCATTATCTTCAATTACATATAAATTATGTTCGGCTGCAATTTCCATGATAGCATCCATGTTGGCAGCGCGTCCAAATAAATGCACTGGAACAATTGCTTTAGTTTTTGGAGTAATCGCTTTTTTAACTGCTTCGATATCGATGTTCATATTATGTAAATCAACATCAACTAAAACTGGAGTTAATTGCAGCAAAGCAATAACCTCAACAGTTGCGGCAAAAGTAAAATCGGCAGTAATAACTTCATCTCCCGGTTTTAAATCTAACCCCATCATAGCTATTTGAAGAGCATCTGTTCCATTTGCACATGGAATTACATGTTTAGCTCCTAAATAGTCTTCAAGATTTTTTTGAAACTGATGAACCAAAGGTCCGTTAATATAAGTATTTGTATCTAAAACCTCTTGAATTGAAGCATCTACAGTAGATTTTATTTTTTCGTATTGACTTTTTAAGTCAACCATTTGTATTTTTTTCATTTTCGATATTTTATTTAAAAAGCCTTTCTATTAAACCAGAATGCCAGAAAGAAGGAACAAAAATAGTTATTAATACCTTCAAACCAATGAAAATAAACGAAAGAAATGTAATTTAGCTGCAAAAATTACTACATGCTTTTTTTATATAATTTAGCCGTTTCTTTAGCAGCGTTTTTTCTTAAAATAGTTGCACTTTTTAGTCCGAAAATTAAACTTTTTGTTGAAGGCCGAAAAAATGTGTTTTCTATTTTAGAAGAAAAAATCAAAGCAGATGACAAGACCATCTGGTTTCATTCAGCTTCATTAGGCGAATACGAGCAGGGACTTCCTGTAATTGAGAAAATAAAAGAAAAATATCCTTCACACAAAATTGTTGTTACTTTTTTTTCGCCTTCGGGATATGAGGTTCGTAAAAATAATAACGTTGCTGATGTCACTATTTACCTTCCTTTGGACACAAAAAGCAACGCTAAAAAGTTTTTAAAATTAGTTCATCCCGAATTGGCTTTCTTTATTAAATATGAGTTTTGGCTCAACTATTTAAAAGAATTAGAAAAAAGCAAAACTCCGACTTATTTGATTTCTGGAATTTTCAGAGACAATCAAATGTTCTTTAAATGGTATGGCGGATTTTATAGAAAAGCATTAAAAGCATTTACTTTCTTTTTTGTTCAGAATGAAAGTTCCAAACAAAAAATAGAATCAATCGGATTTACTAATGTTATTGTTTCCGGCGATACTCGTTTTGACCGTGTTGCTGCAATTTTAGAAAGAGATAACAAACTTGGTTATATTGAAAATTTCAAAAATAATCAGCCAGTAATTGTTTTTGGAAGTTCTTGGCCAAAAGATGAAGTTTTAATTGCCGAATATATCAATCAAGCACCAGAAAATGTAAAATTCATCATTGCTCCTCACAATATAAAAGCAGATCAAATCGCTGAGCTTAAATCACAAATTACAAAATCAACGATTTTATTTTCTGAAAAAGAAAATAAGGATTTATCAAAATACGATGTGTTTATAATCGACACCATTGGGCTTTTAACTAAAATATACAGCTACGGTACAATTGCTTATGTTGGCGGCGGATTTGGTAATCCTGGAATTCATAATATTTTAGAACCTGCTGCTTTTGGAATTCCAATTGTTATAGGTCCTAACTATTCTAATTTTGCAGAAGCCGTTTCGCTTGTGGAATTGCAAGGATGCATGGTAATTTCTAATACAGTTGAATTAAAAAAGACTTTCGACCAATTACTATCTGATAATGAATTATTTACAAAAAAGAGCAGCATTTGCAAATCATTTATTCAAGATAATAAAGGAGCCACAGAAACTATCATAAAAACCATTTCGTAATTGTTTTTATTCCAAAATTCGTCGCGATTATATCTTTTTTATGATAATTAAACCCATAAAAACATATTTTAAGTTTAATTAACCAAACAGAATAATCCTTAAAAAACAAAATAAACCATAACAAACGGAATTAAAAGAGCCAAAAGAGCGATAGAATTTTCAACAAAAAATAAATTACACAAAACATACAATAATATAATTTATTTTTGTTAATTTGGCATATTATTTGATAACTAAGATAATCGTGAGTAAGGAAAATATTTTAAAAAAAAAGTGAAAAAATATTTTACATATTAAAAAATTTATATCTTTGCCACGAATTAATAATTAACCTTTTATAATAAAGTAAGATGAAAAAAGTATTTTTAAGTTTAGCTGTTGTTGCTGTTTTAACTGTTGTATCTTGTAAAAAAGCTGACGCTGCTGCTTCAGAAGCTGCTGTAGATTCTACTGCTGTTACTGTTGATTCAGCTGCTGCTGTTGTTGATTCAGCTGCTGCAACTGTTGATTCTGCTGCTGCTAAAGTTGATTCAGCTGCTGCTAAAGTAGAAGAAGTAAAAAAATAATTAGAACCTAGTTTCTAACGATTTTAAAACCATCTTTTCAGATGGTTTTTTTTATGATCAATTTTCACAGAATTGATTAGCTTCATAAAAAAAAGCGCTCACTATTGTGAACGCTTTTTTTTATTCTATTACTTCTTCCAATTCTTCCTCAGTCTCCTCATCATCAAAGATCAATTCATTTGAAGAGAAATCCAAAATTTCCGATCTGGAAGCATAAGTTACAATTTCCTTAATTCCTTTCTGCAAAAGCAATTCTGTACTGTATTTACGGCTTGTCGCAAATTGAGCATCACCAAGCATCAATTTAAAAAAATACTTCCCGCCAGAGCCTTTAAATTTCAAAAACTTTGCAAGTTCAATATTCGCTTTAAATTTCTCAATATCTTCCTCACACTCAAACCTCAATTCATAACTCAGACTTGTAAAAATAACCTTCCCTTTTCGCGAAGTAAATGTAAATTTATATTCATCGTTAAAACGCCTACTGATTACAAAAGCACCCATTTATAATTTTAGATTTTAGATTGGAGATTCTTAGATTCTTAGATTCTTAGATTCTTAGATTCTTAGATTCTTAGATTCTTAGATTCT
>NZ_LMJL01000010.1:306312-391520 GCF_001429295.1 Flavobacterium sp. Root935
AAAATAAATTTACTTCGTAAATTTATTTTTTACAAGTTTACACAATAAAAAAAGCCTCTTCAAAAGAAGAGGCTTTAGTACTCAGAGCGGGACTTGAACCCGCACGAACATTGCTGTTCACTGGATTTTAAGTCCAGCGTGTCTACCAATTTCACCATCCGAGCATTATATGATTTTGAGCGAAAAACGGGGCTCGAACCCGCGACCTCGACCTTGGCAAGGTCGCGCTCTACCAACTGAGCTATTTTCGCGTTTCAAATTCTATTTAAGAACTCTGCAATACTTGACTTGTTTCGTATTGCGAGTGCAAATTTAGGACATTTATTCAATTACACAAGCATTTTTTTTAAAAATATTTTACTTATTTTATAACTTTCTGATAACCTAAACTTTAAACTTGAAAATTTTTTAAATTTATTTTTTCACTAACATTCTTTTAATCTCATTCAGCTTCATCAGGGCTTCTACTGGCGTGATTGCATTAATATCGAGGCTCAAAATCTCTTCTTTTATCTCTTCCAATAAAGGATCATCCAAATTAAAGAAACTCATCTGCATTTCGTCATTAGCCGCTTTTATTCCTTGCAAAGCATCACTGGAATGATTCTTCTCTAATTTCTTCAAAAGTTTTTGTGCTCTAGAAATAACAAGCTGCGGCATTCCCGCCATCTTTGCAACGTGAATTCCAAAACTATGAGCACTTCCTCCTTTTACCAGCTTTCTAACGAATAAAACAGTATCCTTTAATTCCTTTACCGCCACATTAAAATTCTGGATTCTCGGCATCGATTCTGTCATTTCATTCAATTCATGATAATGCGTCGCAAATAAAGTTTTTGCTCTTCCTGGATGCTCGTGAAGGAATTCAGCAATTGCCCAAGCAATCGAGATTCCATCATACGTACTAGTTCCTCTTCCAATTTCATCCAGCAACACCAAACTTCTATCTGAAATATTATTCAAAATAGAAGCGGTTTCATTCATTTCAACCATAAATGTAGATTCACCCATCGAAATATTATCCGAAGCTCCTACTCTTGTAAAAATTTTATCTACAATTCCCATTCTAACGCTGTCTGCAGGAACAAAACTTCCCATTTGAGCTAAAAGCACAATCAAAGCAGTTTGTCTCAAAATAGCAGACTTACCAGACATGTTTGGCCCGGTAATCATAATAAGCTGCTGTGTTTCTCTATCCAGAAAAACATCATTGGCAATATACGGCGTTCCTACCGGCAATTGTTTTTCAATTACAGGATGTCTTCCGTTTTTAATATCTAATTCAAAAGTATCATCGATTTCCGGCTGTACATATTGGTTTTCTACTGCCATCTGAGTAAACGAACACAAGCAATCTAACTGGGCAACCAAATAAGCATTCATTTGAACCGGCTTAATATATGTACTTATCCAAGCCACCAATTGTTCAAAAAGCTCACTTTCTATTTTGTATATTTTTTCTTCGGCACCTAAAATCTTGGTTTCATATTCTTTTAATTCCTCTGTAATATATCGCTCAGCATTTACAAGAGTCTGTTTACGAATCCATTCTTCTGGAACTTTATCTTTATGTGTATTTCTAACTTCAATGTAATATCCAAAAACATTATTAAAAGAAATTTTCAGCGATGAAATTCCTGTTCTTTCTGATTCTCTTCTTTCAATTCCTTCTAAAAATTCTTTTCCAGAAGTTGAAATCGCACGAAGTTCATCCAATTCTTCATTAATGCCGCTTGCAATTGCATTTCCTTTTGAAATTGCAACAGGCGCATCTTGATTTAATGTCGTTTTAATTTTTTCGCGAAGCAGCTCACAAGCATGAAGACTGTCTCCAATTACTTTTACAGCTTCCTGCGGACTTTCGAGCGCCAAAGTTTTTATCGGAATAATAGCATCTAGAGATTCTTTTAAATAAATAATTTCTCTTGGAGATACCTTTCCTGCAGCGATCTTAGAAATTAAACGCTCTAAATCAGAAATCTGCTTAATTTGATATTGAATGTTATGCAGAATTTCTGGATTCGACTTTAAATAAGCGACAACTTCATGTCGGCTTTTTACTTTATTACTGTCTTTTAAGGGCAGAGCAAGCCAGCGTTTCAATAAACGTCCTCCCATTGGAGAAAGTGTTTTATCGATAACATCTAAAAGCGTAACTGCATTTGGATTATAACTGTGATATAATTCTAAGTTTCGAATCGTAAAGCGATCCATCCAAACATAGGCATCTTCTGCAATACGCTGAATTGCCGTGATATGCTGCACACGATTATGCTGTGTTTCTGATAAATAATACAGAATTGCACCAGACGCAATAATTCCTTCTTTTAATTCCTCAACACCAAATCCTTTTAAAGAAACGGTTTGAAAATGTTTGGTCAGGGTTTCTAAAGCATAATCTTCTTTATAAATCCAATCTTCTAGATAAAAACTATGAAAATCTTCACCAAAAGCGTTTTTAAAATCGTTCTTGTTATTTTTTGGAACTAAAACTTCGCTTGGGTTAAAGTTCTGCAATAATTTATCAATATACTCTGCATTTCCCTGAGCTGTTAAAAACTCTCCTGTAGAAACATCCAGAAAAGAAATTCCGATATTTTTATTGGCAAAATAAACCGAGGCCAAAAAGTTATTTGATTTTGAATGCAGTACTTCATCATTTAAAGAAACTCCGGGAGTTACCAATTCTGTAACACCTCTTTTGACAATGGTTTTAGTCATTTTTGGATCTTCTAACTGATCACAAATCGCTACACGAAGTCCGGCTTTAACTAATTTTGGCAGATAGGTATTTACAGAATGATGCGGAAAACCAGCCAGAGCCGTTTCTGTATCAGACCCTGCTCCTCTTTTAGTTAATGTTATTCCTAAAATCTTTGAAGCTCTAATGGCGTCTTCTCCAAAGGTTTCATAAAAATCCCCTACTCTGAAAAGCAGACATGCATCAGGATATTTAGCCTTGATTTCGTTGTACTGTTTCATCAAAGGTGTTTCTTTCACCACTTTATCTTTAGCTGCCAAATTATTATGTTTTAAATGAAAAAATTAAGACAGCGAATTTATGATTTTTTAACGGCAATTCGAAAACTTCAAAAATTAAAATATTTTAAGATATTTTTAGGTTGTGGTTTCAGAATTTTACATAGCTTTGTTTATCATTTAAAAAAAGACCCTAAAAAGATGAAAAAAATAATTTTATTCGCTATGTTAGCTGTAGCTGGTATTACAGCTACTAATGCACAAACAACTAAAAAAGCTAAAGCTGCTAAAGTTGCAAAAGTTGAAGGAGCAGGAATGCTTTTCGAAACAGAAACTATTGATTACGGAACTATCGCTCACAATGCTGATGGTAAACGTGAGTTTGTTTTTGTAAACAACGGAACTAAGCCATTAATCATTACTAACACTACAGGATCTTGCGGATGTACTGTTCCAACTACTCCAAAAGAACCAATTGCTCCAGGAGCTAAAGGTGTTATTGGTGTAAAATATGCTACTGACAGAGTTGGTGCTTTTACAAAAACTGTAACTGTTACTTCTAATGCTGAAGGACAACCTACAAAAATCCTTACTATTAAAGGTACTGTTTTACCAGATCCAGTAAAAAGCTAATCTGAAAAACATATAAATAATCGAAAAAGCTTCCTTATCTTTGGAAGCTTTTTTTATGACTACAATTCAACACCAATGAGAAAACTCGAAAACAGCGAACTAGACCGTAAATCTATAGAAGATTTTAAGAAATCTGAAAAAACACCTTTAATATTAGTTTTAGATGATATCCGAAGCCTTCACAATATTGGTTCTGTTTTTAGAACGGCAGATGCATTTTTGATTGAAAAGATTATTTTATGCGGTATTACTGCCACTCCTCCAAACAAAGAAATTCATAAAACTGCTCTTGGCGCGACTGAAACTGTAGCATGGGAACATCATGAAAATGTTCTTGAAGTTATTGAAAATTTAAAGAAAGAAAATGTGCTTACAATGGCCATTGAACAGGTTGAAAGTGCGATTTTTCTTCAAGATTTTACAATTGAAAAAGATCAAAAATATGCACTGGTATTTGGTAACGAAGTTTATGGTGTTGCACAGGAAGCTGTTGCAATATGCGATGGATGTATTGAAATCCCTCAGCTTGGCACCAAACACTCACTAAATATAGCAGTTAGCGCTGGAATAGTAGTTTGGGATTTGTTTCAAAAAATAAATTGGCCGAAATAGAAATTATTTTTTTTGTTATTAATTAATTGATATTTTTAGCAAATGAAAAATATCAAATTACTAACCATTCTTGTTTTATTTTCCGTTTTAAGTTTTAATTTTTCCATTGCAAATGAAAATACAAAAACTTTTAACAAAAAGAATACACTTACTTCAAAACATTCTATAAATCCCAAAATAAAGAAGCATAAGAAAGACAATTTCGTAATTGATCCTCCTAAACTTATTGCAGAAGGAGATCAATTATACTGTCCACAAACTACAATTAATATTGTTACTGATTTTACCATCAATCATGATCCTGCAGAAAACGGAACACAGGTACTTTATATACAGATTTCATCAGGATACTCAAGCGGACTTGATCGCTTAGAATTAGCTAATCCTGCATCACATCCAAATATTATAACGAGCTGGGATGCAGCTTCAGGAAAATTACAATTATCTGGATCAACCTCTTCCACTATAATTCCGTATGCTGATTTTGTTGCTGCAGTAAAAGATGTTGTATTCACCAATTCGTCTGCAACGGCATCTGGAACAAGAACTTTTTCTATTACAATCGGTCAAGCTAATTATCTTCCTTCTACAGGACATTATTATTTATTTATTCCAAATGTAGGCGTTACATGGACAAACGCAAGAGATTTAGCCGCTGCCAGTACATATTACGGTCTTCAAGGATATTTAGCTACAGTTTTATCTGCCGATGAGGCTAAATTAATTGGTGAACAGGCTTCTGGAACTGGATGGATTGGCGGAAGCGATGCGGAAACAGAAAGTGTCTGGAAATGGGTTACCGGCCCTGAAGCTGGAACTATTTTTTGGAACGGAAATGCAAACGGTTCGACTCCAAATTTTGCTTTCTGGAATACGAGAGAACCTAATCAGCAGGGAGATGAAGATTATGCACATATTACACAGCCAGGAGTTGGAATAAGAGGCTCTTGGAACGATTTATCAAACACAGGATCATTGACTCCCGGCGATAATTATCAGCCAAAAGGATATGTTGTAGAATACGGCGGAATGCCAGGCGAAGCTCCACTGGAAATTGCAGCAAGTACAAAAATTACAATTCCCGTTGCAACGCCAGCAGCAAATCCGGGTCCAGTTTGTGATTCGGGAACTTTTACATTTACTGCAACGGCATCAAGTGGAGCGACTATTGGATGGTATGATGCCGCTACGGGAGGAAATTTATTAGGAACCGGAACTTCTTACACCACTCCCTCAATAAGTACAACTACAACTTATTATGTTGATGCGGGCTGCGAATCGAATAGAAAATCTGTAACTGCTACAGTAAATGCCACTCCAGCAACCCCAATTACCGAACAAAATACATATACTAATTGCGGACCTGGATCTGTAACTATTAAAGCAACTTCAAATATTGGAAGCATCAACTGGTTTACAGCTTCTACAGGAGGAAATAGTGTTTTTTCGGGAAATAATTTCGTAACTCCTGTAATTTCTTCCAACACGACTTATTATGCTGAGTCTTCTAATAACGGCTGTATTAACTCCACCCGAATTCCTGTAGACATTGTAATTTATGCACCGCCTGCAGTAACTGATGAAACTTTACCTCTGTGCCAGCTTCAAACTATAACACTAGACGCGGGGATTTCTGGAATGAATTATCAATGGTCAAATGGAGCAACAACTCAAACTACTACCATTAATTCTGGAGGAACTTATACTGTTGATGTTACTAGTCCAGCTCCTGAGAATTGCACAAGCAGAAAAACTATAGTGGTTGAAGAGCATAAAGTTCCACAAATTGATCGTATCGATGTTGAAGGAACAAGAGCGATTATCTATCCTGTTAAAGCCGAAAATTATTTTGAATATTCTCTGGATGGAATTAATTATCAAGATTCCACCATTTTTTATAATGTTCCTGGCGGGCTTCAAACGGCTTATGCGCGAGAAAAGAGCGGATGCGGACAAGTTACCAAACAATTTGTAGTTCTTGTTTTTCCTCCATTTTTCACTCCAAACAACGACACTTTCAATGATGTATGGGAGGTAACTGGAATGGAAAATTATCCGCAGGCAGAAGTCACTATTTTTGACCGATACGGAAAACTAGTTGCACAATTAAGCAGATCAAAAATGGGCTGGGACGGCAATTTAAACCAAATTCCGCTTCCTGCTTCTGATTATTGGTACGCTTTAAAAATTGATGATACTAAGCCGATTTTAAGAGGTCATTTTACTTTAAAAAGATGATTTAATTAGATAATGTGTCAATTTGAGAATTAGAAAATGTGCCAATTTGAAAATTAGATAATTTAAAAACACAAAAGAATTATCTAATTGACTAATTATCTAATTACCACATTAGCGTAACTTCTTCTTGATTTCATCTAAGATAAAAACGTAGTCTTCGTGTTTTTTTACAAAATCACGATCTGAAACGTCGATTATTAAAACATTCAAGTCGGTTTGCGATTTTATGTATTCTAAGTATCCGTTGTTGATTTTATCTAAATAGGATGCTTCGATGTTCTGTTCATAATTACGGCCGCGTTTCTTGATATTTTGAAGCAGACGTTCTGTATTCTGATATAAATAAACGTACAGATCTGGTTTCGGCATTTCTTTGTAAATGATATCGAACAAATTTCTGTACAAACGATATTCATCTTCTGCAAGCGTAATTTTAGCAAATATCAGCGATTTAAAAATATGATAATCAGCTACAATAAAATCTTTGAACAAATCAAATTGAGCCAAATCATCTGATAACTGCTGATAACGATCGGCTAAAAATGACATTTCTAACGGAAAAGCATACCTGTTTTGATCTTTGTAAAACTTTGGAAGAAACGGATTATCTGCAAATCGTTCTAAAACCGTTTTAGCATTAAAATCTTCTGCAATTTTATGCACCAAAGTAGTTTTCCCTGCACCAATATTTCCTTCAAAAGAAATATAATTAAATTGATTTAAAGGAATTTCATCGAGCGGGTTTTTCAAATCCTGAACAATAGTACAAACACTTTCGTCTGGAGTAACAGCAATTAGTTCTGTTAT
Organism: Flavobacterium sp. Root935; assembly: GCF_001429295.1. GTDB lineage: Bacteria > Bacteroidota > Bacteroidia > Flavobacteriales > Flavobacteriaceae > Flavobacterium. Next base: position 313,582 of record NZ_LMJL01000010.1, read on the forward strand.
AGTTTTCTGCAAAATAGGATGTTTCCAATTTAGCTTCAAATCCTGCATCGGGAGCAAAACAAAATTCCTATTTTGCATCAGCGGATGCGGAATTTTTAGTTTCTCTGAATCAATAATTTCATTATCATAAACAATTAAATCAACATCAATAATTCTGGATTGATAACCTTTTTGATTCAAGCGAATTCTTCCCAGCTCTTTTTCGACCTTCAAAACCTGATTTAGTATTTTTTGAGCAGAAGAATTGGTATGCAAAAGAAGTGCACAATTATAAAATGCATCACTCTCAAAACCCCATGCAGGAGTTTCGTAAAGTTTTGAAACCTGAATGACAGTACCTACTTTTTGATGGATTAAATCAATACATTTTTGGATGTTTTCTAGTCTGCTGCCTTGGTTGCTGCCTATCGATAAAACGACTTGATGCTGTAATTTCATAATTAATGCAAATTAACTAAAACTATTTTAGAATTAACCAATATATTTGTGAAACGACGTCTTAGATTTTATCATAATTTTAGATGTCTAATTTGTAACATTTTGCCCTTTTTCTCTACTTATTAAAAAAATATACATATGAAGTTTTTAGGAAATGTACTTGCTACCGTAATTGGTATTTTTGTATTTATTATGCTCTTCTTTTTTGGAGTAATTTTTATTGTCACACTTTTTGGCGGAGACGACAAGGTTTCTGTTAAATCTGATTCGGTTATTGAATTTAATTTAAAGGAAATCAAAGATGATTATGCTGGGAAGTATAAAGATCCTTGGGTAACTGCTTTTTCTGATAAAAAAGGTATTGGTTTAACTGATGTGATTAATGCAATCGAAGCGGCTAAAACAGATGATAATATTAAAGGAATCTCTATTTTAAATGACGAATCTTCGTTGGGTCTTGCTCAATACAAAGATTTAAGAAATGCTCTTGAAAGTTTTAAAAAATCAGGAAAATTTGTTTGGGCTTATGCCAATACATATTCGCAGAAAGAATATTATTTAACTTCTGTAGCTAATACAATATATATAAATCCAGTTGGTGATTTAGATTTTAAAGGACTTTCTTCTGAAGTAATGTTCTTCAAAGATTTTCAAGAAAAATCAGGAATTCACATGGAAGTGATCCGTCATGGAAAATATAAAAGTGCCGTTGAACCTTTTTTACAAAATAGTATGAGTGATGCCAACAGAGAACAGATTACTGCGCTTTTAAACTCAATTTGGGCTACTGTTTCTTCCGATATTTCAAAAAGTAGAAATATTCCGCTGCCAAAATTAAATGAAATTGCCAACGGACTTTTAGCAAGAACTCCTGAAATGGCAAAGCAGCAACATTTGGTAGACGTAATTGCTTATGAAGATGTGTATCACGATGCCATTAGAAAAGCATTGAAAGTAGATAAAGATGAAGATTACAATAAAATTTCGATTTTAGATTATACTCAAAATAATGCTACAACTGCCCTAGCTAATACTGCAACTGATCAAATTGCAATTATTTATGCTCAAGGTGAAATTGGAAGCGGCGAAGGAGATGTAAATACTATTGGAGAAGGTTCGATGCGTCGTTCTTTGCAGGAAGCAAGAAAAAATGACGACGTAAAAGCGATCGTTCTTAGAATTGACAGCCCAGGAGGAAGCGCCCTGACTTCTGATTTAATCTGGAGAGAAATTGAGGTTACTAAAAAAGTAAAACCAGTCGTGGTTTCTATGGGGAATTATGCTGCTTCTGGCGGCTATTACATTGCCTGCAACGCCAATAAAATATTTGCAGAAAACAATACAATTACAGGATCAATTGGTGTTTTTGGAGTACTTCCAAACTTCAGTCCTTTGGCTAATAAATTAGGAATCAATTCAGAACAAGTAAAAACTCATGAAAACGCAGCAAATTACAGTCCGTTTTTGCCAGTTGATGAGAAGTTCAAGGCTTTTACCTTAGAAGGAGTCGAAAAAATTTACAACACTTTTGTAACGCGTGTAGCAAACGGACGTAAGATGTCTTTCGATCAAGTTGATGCTATTGCGCAAGGCCGAGTGTGGTCAGGAACAGAAGCTTTAAAATTAGGTTTAGTAGATAAAATTGGAGGATTGAATGCTGCAATTGCCGAAGCTGCTAAGATTGCCAAAATAAAAAAATACAGCACTCAGAATTATCCTGAATACGAAAAGACTTTTAACGATTTACTTTCTACTATGCCTTTTGCAAAATCGAAAGAAGCTTTTATTAAAGAAGAAATTGGAGAAGAAAATTATCTTCTTATCGAACAGGTAAAGAAATTTCAAAAACAAAAAGGAATACAAGCATTAATGCCTTACGGAATCAATATTTATTAATATGAATAAGATAATCCTTTTTTTAACGGTTTTGTTTTGGAGCGTTTTAAATGCGCAGAACAAAAAAGAAATTACTTTTAAAGAAACTCCAGCGGTCTTAAAAATAAATACCAATCAAATTTTTGGTACGCTGACTACGCCAGATCTAACAAAAAAATATCCAGTCGCTTTGATTATTGCAGGATCTGGACCAACAGATAGAAATGGCAACAATGCAATGATGAAGAACAATTCTTTAAAAATGCTGGCAGAGGCGCTGGCTAAAAATGGAATTGCATCTTTAAGATTTGATAAAAGAGGAATTGGCGAAAGCAAAGCAGCCGGCGGATTATCTGAAAGCAGCTTGGTTTTCGAAAATTATATAGACGACGCTAAAAGCTGGATTAATTATTTAAAACAAGATAAACGTTTCTCTAAAATAGTAGTAATTGGGCATAGTGAAGGATCATTAATAGGAATGATTGCGTGCGCCAAAGCAGATAAGTTTGTTTCGATTGCGGGTGCAGGTGATTCTGCAGATAAAATTATCAAAACGCAGATTGGTTCAAGATCTATGAAACAGCTTAACGATATGACTTTTCCTATAATCGACAGTTTAAAAAACGGATTTACAGTAAAAAAAGTTGATCCGATGGTGGTTTCACTTTTCCGACCAAGTATTCAGCCTTATCTCATTTCTTGGTTCAAATACAATCCTCAGACAGAAATAAAGAAAGTTACTATTCCAATTTTAATTCTGCAAGGAAACAATGATATCCAAGTTACTGTGAAAGATGCCGAAAATTTATCTGAAGCCAATAAGAATTCTGAAATGGTTATAATTGACAAAATGAATCACGTTTTAAAAATCATTGACGGTGATAAAGACGCCAATTTAGCGAGTTATAATAATGAAACACTTCCTATATCTGAAACGCTGGTCGATAAGATTGTTTCATTTATTCAGAAATAGTGAAATAAAGAATATTAAAAATCCGTTTGAACTAATTTCAATCGGATTTTTTTTATTTAACAAACAAAAGTAAAATTCTTACATTTTTAAGAAAACTTTATCTGCGCACTCTGCTAAAAAAAACTATTTTTGCAGGAGTCGATTTTTAAGATGTTAAACCCTCAAATCTATTTATATGCTAAAGAAAGTTTTAAAAATAAGTGCCATAGTCATTGTGGTATTTGTTGCCGCATTATTTGCCATTCCGTATTTCTTTAAAGATCAAATTAAAGCCAAAATTGCCGAAGCCATTAACGAAAGTGTTGATGCCAAAGTAAGTTTTAAAGATGCTGATTTAAGTTTATTCAAAAATTTCCCAAACGCAACAGTCGGAATTGAGAAACTTGTGATTATTAACAAAGCTCCTTTTGAAGGCGATACATTGGTTTCTTTAGGCGAGTTAAATTTAAAAATGAGTATCAAAGAACTTTTCAAAGGAAAAGAAGAACCGTTAAGCATTCAGGGAATTAGTTCTACAAACGGATTAGTAAATATCATCTTCAATAAAGATGGTGTTGGAAACTTTGATATTGCATTAAAAGATAAAAAAGAAGACAAAAAAAGTGAAGAAAGCAAACCGCTTTCTTTAAAAATTCAAAATTATAAAATCGAGAATTTCACTTTTAGATATATCGATCAAGGTTCAAAAATCAAGATGGTTATTGACAGTTTGAATCATGAAGGAACTGGAGATTTTACGAATTCAAAATTAGATTTGGATACAAAAACTACTGCAAAAGTTTCATTGGACATGGATAAAATGAATTACATGAAAAATGTCAAACTTACTTTAGACGCAGTTCTTGGAATTGATTTAGAAAAAAGCAAATATACTTTTAAAGAGAATAAAGCTTTAATCAATCAATTACCTTTGGAATTTGACGGATTCATTCAAATGGCTGAAAATAAACAGATTTACGATTTGAAATTTAAAACACCTACTTCATCATTTACCAACTTCTTAGGATTAATCCCTTCAGCTTATGCTTCGAGTTTAGACGGCGTAAAAACTACTGGAGATTTTACCGTAAATGGTTTTGCTAAAGGTGAATTAACAGAAACAACTGTTCCTAAATTTAATATTGAAATCGCATCTAATAATGCTTCTTTCCAATATCCAAACCTTCCAAAATCTGTTCAGAATATTGTAATTGATACTAAAATCATTAACGAAACTGGAATTCTAAACGATACTTATGTGAATTTAGACAAGTTATCTTTCAGAATTGATCAGGATGTTTTTAACGCTAAAGCGAATATTAAAAACATAACCGTAAATCCGATTGTTGATGCGGCTTTAAAGGGAACAATCAATTTGGCGAACCTTTCGAAAGCATATCCAATTAAAATGGATAAACCTTTGGCTGGAATTTTAAAAGCTGATGTTACAACTAATTTTGACATGGCTTCTGTTGAAAAAAGCCAGTATCAAAACATAAAAAATGCTGGAACAATGAGTTTATCTGGATTTAAATATACAGATGAAAACAATAAATCTATGAACATCAGTACGGCATTGGTAGAATTCAATCCGAGCAAAATTAACTTAAAACAGTTTAATGCGACAACTGGAAAAAGTGATATTGCTATCAACGGAGTGTTGGAGAATTTCTACGGTTTTATGTTTAAAAAACAAGAACTTAGAGGAAACTTCAACATGAGCTCGAATCAATTGGCTGTTGATGATTTTATGACTTCTGGCGAACCTGCAAAAACAGAGACTAAAACTCCGGCAAAACCAGCTGAAGCAATGAAGATTCCTGCTTTTTTAAATTGTACTTTAAATGCAAAAGCTACAACTGTTTTATACGACAATTTAAAACTAAAAGATGTTTCTGGAAAGTTACTTATCAAAGATGAAAAAGCAACTTTAGAAAACTTTAAAACTTCTATTTTTGGCGGAACAATTGGTCTTAATGGTGCTGTTTCTACAAAAGAAAAGGTTCCAACTTTTGATATGAATTTAGGTTTTAATCAAGTTGATATTGCACAGACTTTTACGCAATTGGACATGATGAAAAAAATTGCCCCAATAGCTGGAATTATTAATGGAAAATTAAATTCGACTATTAAACTGAATGGAAATTTAGATGCGAAAGAATTAACGCCAGATTTAAAATCGATTTCAGGAGACTTAATCGGTCAATTGCTTTCGACTACCGTAAATGCTAAAAACTCAACTTTACTTAATGCCTTAAGTTCAAATGTTAAGTTTATTGATTTAAACAAAGTTAATTTAAATGATATTAAAGCAGCTCTGACTTTTGAAAACGGAAGAGTAAACGTAAAACCATTTGATATTAAATATCAAGATATTAAAGCTACAGTTGGAGGAACTCACGGTTTTGACCAAACTATGAATTACACCATTAAGTTTGATGTTCCTGCTAAATATTTAGGAACAGAAGCCAACAATTTAATTGCAAAATTGTCTGCTGCAGATGCTGCAAAACTGGATAATATTCCAATAAATGCTTCTTTGACTGGAAACTTTTCGAATCCTAAAATCAGTACAGATATGAAAACTGCCGTAAGTAGTTTGACTACACAACTGGTTAATCAGCAGAAAGATAAATTGACTCAAAAAGGAACTTCGGCTCTTACTGATTTAATCAACAAAAACACAAAAGCTAAAGATACAACGCAGGCTGCAAAAACAGAAAAAGAACAGAAAACACAAGAGGTTACCAAAAAAGCAAGTGATTTGCTGAATGGTCTTTTCAAAAAGAAAAACTAATCTCAGTATACTAATAAAAAGGCCAATCAAATGATTGGCCTTTTTTTATACTGCTTTAGGATATACTTTTAATTTCCCGTTATCTAAAATTGAATTGATAATTTGGAAATATTCTAATGGCATACATTTTCTAGTATCCACTCCTACACTTCCACTATCATAAGGGGCGTATTTTTTTAATTCTGAAACTGAGAACAATCCAACAGTTGGCGTTTGAGCAGCACTTGCTAAATGCATAATACCGCTGTCTGCACCAATAAACAAATCTACATTTGCCAATACAGATCCCATTTCGCGAATATCTTTACTGTAATAGGTTGGCGCTTGGAACCCAATTTGCGAAACGTTTTCGACTGGCAATATTTCAATAATATTATAATTGCTGTATTCTTCTTTAAGTTTAGAATAAAAGTTTTCCCACCATTCTCCTGAATAGCATTTAGCTCCCGTTGCATAAGTAAAGATACAGATTGTTCGTTTTGATGGATCTGGAGTTATAAGATCTAAAATTTTCTTTCCGTTATCGAGCTCTGCATCAGTAAGCTTAAGATCCAAAGATGCTACTATTTTATTGCTTTTAGGCAATCCTAATTTTGTCAAATAAGTCCTGAAATTATAAACCGGGTATTTAGCAATATGATCATAATCCGTTTTTGACTCTGTTAGCTCACCGTCCAAATCTCCGTAGAATTTATACTTTGCTCTTGAAAATCGTACAGCCAATCTGCCAGAAGAAGAATTTTGATCGACATTTATAGCCATATCATAAGGTTCGCTCTTAATAGAAATCCAAACCTTCATATACTCAACTAAACTTTTAAAAGGTTTTTTGGGTAAATGAATTGTTTTGTTAACTGCCTGATAATTTTCAAAAACAATTGGTGCTAATGTACCTTTTACAAACAAATCAATTTTACAATTCGGGAAAGTTTCTGCTACTTCTTGAACCAGCGGCGTAATTAATAAAAGATTGCCCAGTCTGCCATTTGGTCTGCAAATTAAAACGCGTTTAATTTCAGCTTTATCAACCAAAACAATATCACGTTCCGTTTTTGGTTTTCCAATGTTTTTAGTCAGACCACGCATCACGCCTCTTCTAAAATTGTTTATTTTGCTTAAAGTACTCATTTATTATTTATAATTAAAGAATTAAATAATTTCGATTTAATTTTAAAAAAAAGCCTTAGATAGAACAAACTTCAAATCTAGGCTTTTTTTTGTTTCTAAAATTAATTTCTTTGAATAAGTAATTATTACAAAATTGTAATCAAATTTATCAAAATTCACATCACCTATTCTTAAAAATTCTAAAAATACAATGATTATGATAATTGATGAAAATTATTATAAGGGTGCTGAATAAGGATAGACAAACAGGAAATAATGCTAGACGTCTATACTTACAACATAGCCTTCGGAACCACGAACATTAAAAACAGTTCCGTTTTCAAAAATTAAATATTGTCCTTTTATCCCAACTAATTTTCCTTGAAACGAAGGCATTTTATCCAGATTTAAGCTATTTACTTTTGCAGGATAACTCAAAACAGGATATTGTAAATCGTACAAATCATCTTTTTGAGAATAAAAATAATCTTTAACCTCAGCTGGAATTAAACTTTCAATTTTCACTTTTTCTGCAATTAAATCAAAAGTTTCGGTAGAATTTTGAAGCATTTTTCTCCAATTGGTTTTGTCCGTGTAATGGTTTTTTAAAGCAACCTCTGTAATTCCTGCCAGATATCTATTTGGAACCTCAACAACTGCAATTGCCTGAGATGCACCTTGATCGATCCAACGAGTTGGGACTTGAGTTTTACGAGTTACTCCTACCTTTATTTCGCAAGCAGCGGCTAAATACACGATATGCGGCTGTAATTGTGCTTTTGATTCATAATCTAAATCACGGTCTGCAATTCCTAAATGTGCTGTACTTAATTCTGGTCTCATAATCCAGTCACCAACTGCCGGACTAGAATAAAAACAGTCGTAACAAAAACCTTGACGGTAAATTTTCTTCTTTTTACTGCAATTTAAACACTGGCAGCCCAAAAAGCTAATTTCGATTTCTTTATCCAATAATTGATTAACATTTAGAAAACTGTCTTCAAAGACCAAATAATATTGAATTGGACTTCCAAGTTCGGTTTGCATTTTTGTCAGGACACCTTGATATTGCATTCGTATTTTTATTTATATTGCTATTTTGGAATTATCAAAAGAATTGGACATTTTAGTGTTAAAATTCGACCTACTAATTAGAATCTTTGCTAGAAATCGGGTTGTTTTTTACAAAAAAATACTATTTTTGATATGAAGACAAAGTTACTATTTGTCTCTCGATATTCAAATTTTAAGTTTTTTGTTTTTACATCACCTGTAAAATTTAAAACCTAAAATCAGTAATCTAAAAAACAAATTCATGCCTCTATCTATAATCAATTCGTTTGCATCATGGGTCCTTAAACAACGGATTCACCAAATAGAACTTTTTTTAAAATACCCAAATGAAGTTCAAGAAGAACTATTGCACAACTTATTGACGGCATCTGAAAATACTGTTATTGGAAAACAATATGAATTTTCGACAATAAAATCTTATCAAACTTTTGCAGAAAGAGTTCCTATTGCAAGTTATGAGGAATTACAGCCTTTAATTGAACGTACACGTCAGGGTGAACAAGGCGTTTTCTGGGAAACTCCAATTAAATGGTTTGCCAAATCGAGCGGTACTACAAACGCAAAAAGTAAATTTATTCCTGTAAGTAATGAAGCACTAGAAGATTGCCACTACAAAGGCAGTAAAGATCTTTTATGCCTGTATTTGAATAACAATGAAGATTCTGAACTTTTTTTAGGAAAAAGTCTTCGCTTAGGCGGAAGTTCTCAGATTTACGAAAATAACAACACCTTCTTTGGCGATTTGTCTGCAATTTTAATTGAGAACATGCCAATTTGGGCTGAATTCAGCAGTACACCAAGCAGTAAAACTTCGTTAATGAGTGAATGGGAAACTAAAATCGCTGCAATTATTAATGAAACCAAAAATGAAAATGTTACCAGTTTTGCGGGAGTTCCTTCCTGGATGCTGGTTTTAATGAATAAGGTTTTAGAAAATACTGGTAAACAAAGTTTATTAGAGCTTTGGCCAAATCTTGAAGTTTATTTTCACGGCGGAGTGAGTTTCTCTCCTTACAAAGAACAATACAAAAAATTGCTTCCTAGCAAAGATTTTAGATATTACGAAATTTACAATGCCTCTGAAGGCTTTTTTGCGATTCAGGATTTGAACAATTCGAGTGATTTATTATTGATGCTTGATTACGGGATTTTCTATGAATTTATTCCGATGGACACTTTTGGAACTTCGAATCAAAAAGTAATTCGTTTGGTCGATGTCGAATTGAATAAAAACTATGCTATTGTAATTACTACAAATTCTGGTTTGTGGCGTTATTTAATTGGCGATACAGTTCGTTTTACATCATTAAATCCATATCGTATAAGAGTTACTGGAAGAACCAAACATCATATTAATGTTTTTGGTGAAGAATTAATGGTTGAAAATACCGATCAAGCCATTGCAAAAGCCTGCCAGATTACACAAACTGAAGTGATTGATTATACTGTTGCTCCTATTTTTATGCAGGACAAAGAAAAAGGCGCACACGAATGGATGATTGAATTTAAGAAAAAACCTGCTGATTTTGGCCTTTTCCAAAAAGTTCTAGACGAAACTTTACAGACTTTAAATTCAGATTACGAAGCTAAACGCTACAATAATATGACTTTAAACCCTTTAGTAATTAATGTAGCTCGTGAAAATCTATTTTATGATTGGCTGAAGGAAAGAGACAAATTAGGCGGACAGCATAAAATTCCAAGACTTTCGAACCAAAGAGATTATTTGGAGCAGTTGAAGGAGATGCAGTCTATTAAAGTTTAATTTTCCAATTAAAATCTTCAACTAAAATGAAAAAGAATTTTAACGAAATGACTAGTGAAGAATTAGTCAAAACACAAAAATCTTTAAAAACAGTAACTTACTTATTTGGTGTGGTATTACTTTTTTTGTTTGGACTTAACATTTTTCTTGTAGCGAATAAAGGTTTTAGCGCCTCTAATGTTATTCCGATTGCATTGCTTCCTATTTTTATTTTGAATATGAATACTTTAAAAGAAATTAAAAAGGAGTTAGAAGCTCGAAAGTAATTTTTCTCTATTGTCAGGCTGAGCGGAGTCGAAGCCATTTTCTATATAAAATCTTGCAACTTCGCTCAGAGTAACAATTCGAATTACATCATATCAATATATCTGTCGTGGTAACCTAAAAGATATAAAACTCCGTCAAGACCTAAACTTGAAATTGAAGTTGAAGCGCTTTCTTTTACTTTTGGTTTGGCATGGAAAGCGATTCCTAGACCCGCTAAATTTAGCATTGGTAAATCGTTTGCTCCGTCTCCAACTGCAATGGTTTGATTAATGTGAATTCCTTCTTTCTCAGCAATTGCTTTTAAGAATTCTGCTTTTTTCTGACCGTCTACAATATCACCTATATATTTACCCGTAAGTTTTCCGTCTTTTATTTCTAACTGATTGGCGTGAACATAATCTATTCCTAATTCTTTTTGCAGGTATTCTCCAAAATACGTAAACCCTCCAGAAAGTATTGCCGTTTTATAACCGTAATATTTTAGAGCTTTCATTAAACGATGTGCTCCTTGTGTTATTGGTAAATTGACTGCAACATTTTGCAGTACTTCTTCGCTTAAACCCTCAAGTAAAGCCATACGCTGCTTGAAACTTTCGTTGAAATCAATCTCTCCATTCATAGCCGATTCTGTAATAGCTCTTACTTGATCTCCTACTCCATTAAGTTCTGCAAGCTCGTCGATTACTTCTGTTTGAATAAGCGTTGAGTCCATATCGAAGCATACTAAACGGCGGTTTCTTCTATAGATATTATCTTCTTGAAAAGAAATGTCAACATTAAGTGTTCTGGAAATTTCCATAAAACTTGCCGTCATAATAATTTTGTTTACAATTTCGCCTGTTACAGACAATTGAATACAAGAACGCGGATACTCTTCTTTTTCGACAATAGAAGTTCTTCCTGTTAATCGAATGATAGAATCGATATTCAGGTTTTGATCTGACATTATTTTGGTCACTGCTGCTAATTGTGAAGCGGCCAGTTTTTCGCCCAAAATATTGATGATATAGCGCTGTTTAGATTGTGATTTTACCCACTTTTCGTAATCTTCAATAGAAATCGGAATAAATTTCACTTTAATTTCTAGTTCATAGGCTTTAAACAAAAGATCTTTTAAAACTGGCGCAGAAGAAGACCCTGCTTCAATCTCGAATAAAATTCCAAGTGACAGCGTATCATGAATATCAGCTTGTCCAATATCTAAAATATTAGCATCGTACGCAGCCAATACAGCTGTTAAACCTGCTGTAACTCCAATTTTATCGTGTCCTGAAACTTTTAATAAAATTATCTCTTTATCTTCTATCGCCATTTTTCCTATTATTGATTTTGAAGCGACAAAAATCGACAATCTATGCTTTATAAAAAAGAATAATCTTTGTTTTTTTGAAAAGAAAAAGCACATTTTCATGTGCTTTTTGGAGTAATTTAACAATTATGTTCCGCTATTAAAATAACATAACTTTTTAATTATTTATTCGGCTGATTTTCATCAAAATTTACCATCCAGTTCACACCGAATTTATCTTTGAACATTCCAAAATATGCACCCCAGAAGGTTTTGTTCATAGGCATTTCTACTTTTCCTCCTGCCGAAAGTCCGTTAAAAATTCTATCTGCTTCATCTGTGCTTTCTACATTAATCGAAATGGAGAAATTATCGCCAAAACCAACATCCCCATATCTTGGATGACTGTCACTTCCCATTAAAATCGTATTCCCAATTGGGAGTGAAACGTGCATAATTCTATTTAGAGCTTCCTCAGAGAGTTGCTCACCTTCTTCTGCTGGTGCGTCTTTGTATTTTCCGATGTACGGAAATTCGCCGCCGAAAACTGATTTATAAAATAGAAATGCTTCTTCGCAAGTTCCATTAAACATTAAATAAGGATTTATTGCTGCCATGATGTTTTTTTATTAATTGTTGATTGTTAATTATAAATTGTTAATGTCTTTTTTACTAATCTTTTAGTTATAGATACACTCTTTACTCTTTTCTCTTTTCTCTTTAATCTTTACTCTCTTACTTATTCCTCAGACAATTCTTTAATTCGATCCAATGCTTTTGGAAAAGTACCTTTAAAATAGTCTATATGCTTTTCGGTTACATCAACTTCTACCTCAAGATCAACTGCATCTCCGTTTTGAGTTAATCTATAGGTTTCCATTGAACCGCTCCATTCATTTGTTTCTTCATTGAGGGGTAATTCCTTAAAATCTTTCAGTTCTCCCAAATGCTTAAAAGCCATATATTCATTTGGGATTTTTTTCTCGATTATACTATTCATTCCTCCACCGTCAGGCCCAAGAAAGTGTATTTTTCCACCTTCGTTCCAATCACTTACTGCATACGACCCTTCATAAAAAACTCCGGTCCATTTTCTGTAAGTTTCGTCTTCCCATAAGACTTTCCAAATCTTTTCTTTAGAAGCCTTGATACTGATATTAAATTTTAATTTTTCCATCTTAATTTGGTAATTTACTAAAGTCCATAAATAAAACATTCCAACGATGACCGTCTAAATCGGCAAAACCACAGCCGTACATCCAACCTTGACTTTCTGCAGGAGGAGCAAAAACAGTTCCGCCAGCTTCTTTTACTTTTTCTGCTAATTCATCAACTTCTTCTCTGCTTTCAGCATCAATCGAAATCAATACTTCCGAGCTCGATTTAGTATCGGTAAGACTGTTTTGAGAAAAGCTGGAAAAAAGCATTTCTTCAAAAAGCATTACAACAAAATGTCCTTCACCTACAACCATGCACGTCGAACTTGGCGTATCATGCTGTTCATTAAACGAAAAACCAATTTTCCAGAAAAAATCTTTCGCTTTTGCTACATCCTTTACAGGAAGATTCAACCATATTTGTTTTGTCATTTTTTTGTTTTTTTTTGGTTAGATATTGTGATAGTAAGTAATGTGTAAGCCTCTGAACCTTTGAACCTTTGAACCTCAAGAAAAAGAATTAATTGTTTTCTGCGTAATTTTTAAAATTATCCAAAATTGCCTGCCAGCCTGCGCGCTGCATTTCTTCTGGATTTTGCGTTTCTGGATCAAAACTTTCAACAATTTCGACTCCGTCTGCCGTTTCTGTAAACTTAATTTCAACCTTTCTTCCATCTGCCATAACATATTCGAGTGCACTTTTTGGTTTAACCAAAGTAAATTCACCTTCAAAATCGAAACTCATGCTTCCATCTTTTGCTGCCATAGTCGATTTAAATTTTCCTCCTTCTCTTAAATCAGATTCTGCATACGGTGTGTGCCAGTCTGGAGATGCAAAACTCCAATTCTTAACATGTTCTGGCGTATTCCATAAATCCCAAACTTTGTCTAAAGATGCATTAACGGTATTTTTGATTGTTATCATGATTTTTATTTTATAATTTATAAATTGATTTATCGTTTAAAATTCTCCACGTAGCTTTTAAAATTTTGAATGATAGCCGTACAAAATTTTTCTTCCATATCTGCAGATTCGATTGCTGTCGGCTCAAATGTTTCAGTAATTTTTACTTGATTATCTTGATTTTCAAAATGAACACTTGCCGTTCTATTATCATAAAGCTTATATTCTAGTAATGAAAATTTGTCAATTTTCGTGTATATGCCTTCAAAATCAAAACCATCACTTCCATCCTTTACAGCCATGGTAAATTTAAATTTACTGCCTTCTGTTAGGTTATTTTCTACAAAAGGCGTATGCCAATCTGGAGAAGCATTATTCCAATTTATAATATGCTCAGGCAATGTCCACAGCTCCCAAACTTTTTCTATAGGTGCATTAATTATAGCTTCTACCGAAATCATAGTTAATTATTTGGTATCTGGCTTTCATCCATATAAAAAACTTCCCAATGATGCCCATCTAGATCCAGAAAAGTTCTTTGGTACATCCATTCATAATCATGCTCTTTATTGTAATCAGTTCCGCCGGCTTTAACTGCTTTTTCCATTATTTCATTCACTTTTTCGCGTGTTTCAACAGAAATAGAAATAAGGACTTCGCTGGTTGTAGCGGTATCACAAATTTGCTTATTGGTAAATGTTTTATAAAAGTCCTCAACCAAAAGCATCACATTTATATTTTCACCAACAATTAAACAAGTTCCCTTTTCATTTGTAAACCTAGAATCGAATGAAAAGCCTAAATCCTTAAAAAAGGATACTGAACGATTTAAATCTTTTACAGCAAGATTTAAGAATATCTTTGTTTTCATCTTTATAAAATTACGAATTAATTAAAACAAATGTAAAATTTTAAGATTAGTTAAAAATGCCAATAAAAGTCATTTTTAGGGGCATTTAAGACAAAATGATTATTTTTGTTTGAAGTTACATTTCAAAAACAATAAAAACCATGAGCAAGAAATTAGGATTAATCGTACCTCACGACTACAAATTATTAAGTATTGCAGCGATATTAGAAGTATTTGAAACTACTAACAAACTCAGTTCAGGAAACGAAAAACCATTTGAAATCATGATTTTTCAATCGAAAGAACAAAATGATGAGGGAAATTTGTTTGGATATGTATCTAACGTAATTGAAACGTCTAATATTATTTTGGATCTGATTTTAATTCCCGCTTTTACAACTGACAATATGAGTGAAATGATTAAGAAGAATAAAAATTTCATTCCTTGGCTGCAAAAACAACATCAAGCTGGAGCCGAATTGGCCAGTTTTTGTACTGGAGCATTTTTGTTTGCCGCTTCTGGTTTGTTAAACGAAAAACTGGCTACCACACATGTTGACGCCTGCAGTGCTTTTACAAAAGCTTTTCCGATGGTGAAATTAAAACCCGAAGAAACTCTAACTGCTGATGGAAGTTTGTATACCAGCGGCGGCTCTACCTCAACTTTTCATTTATTAATTCTTTTAGTTCAAAAATTCTGCGGCAACGAAATGGCTGTCAATATTGCTAAAATCTTTTCTATCGATTTAAATAGATATAAACAAAGTTATTTCAGCACTTTTAGACCCAATCATTTGCACAATGATACTTTGGTTGCTATGTTACAGCAAAAAATTGAAAGCCAATATCATACAATAGAAAAACTGGAAGAAATTACCAAAGACATTCCAACAAGTGCCAGAAACATGACACGTCGCTTTAAGCAGGTAACCGGAATTCCGCCAATAGAATATCTTCAGAATATAAGAGTCGAAAGTTCAAAAAAATACTTAGAGCAAACTCAGCTTTCCATTTCAGAAATCATCGAAAAAACAGGTTACAACGACCCAAAAGCTTTTAGAAAAGTGTTCTATAAAATGGTCGGTATGAAACCAATTGAATATAGAGAGAAATTTAGGGTGCAGTAGTTTTTTTTAGCAGCAGAAAATTTTGTTTTCAAAAGAACTTTCGGTCCTGCTCTACACTATATCTTTTGCTCTGAACCCCAGA
Organism: Flavobacterium sp. Root935; assembly: GCF_001429295.1. Lineage (GTDB taxonomy): Bacteria > Bacteroidota > Bacteroidia > Flavobacteriales > Flavobacteriaceae > Flavobacterium. The sequence continues at coordinate 329,265 of NZ_LMJL01000010.1, forward strand.
GCAAAAGGATGCCGTTTCGATCAGGGCTAAAATTCAACTTTTTGTTTTCAGAAGAAAAAAATCTTTAAAATTTATTCCATACAACAAACAAAAAGTTTTTGAAAATCATAAAAAAAACCTGCTCAGTGAGCAGGTTAAAAAAAAAACTTTGTCAAAATTTAAAACTTTGACAAAGTGATATTTAAGATTTAAGAAGCAATTTCCATACGCTTCAATAAATTTTTACTTAATGTGTGTTCTGCGTATTCTTTGTCAATTGTCAGACTTGTGTCATCTGAAGTTGGCAATTCGTACATAGCATCAGTTAGGATAGCTTCACATAAAGAACGAAGTCCACGTGCACCTAATTTGTATTCTAATGCCTTATCCACAATAAAATCTAAAGCCTCGTTTGTAATAGTAAACTCAACATCATCCATCAAGAATAATTTTTGATATTGTTTTATTAATGCATTTTTAGGCTGTGTCAAAATAGCACGAAGCGTTTCTTTATCCAAAGGATCCATATGCGTTAAAACTGGTAAACGACCAATAATCTCTGGAATCAATCCAAAATCTTTAATGTCTTTTGGAATAATGTATTGCAGTAAATTGTCTTTATCAATATTGTCTACATTTTTAGAAGTTGAATAACCAACTGCCTGACGGTTTAAACGTTTAGAAATAATACGTTCAACTCCATCAAAAGCTCCTCCTGCAATAAACAATATATTTTGAGTATTTACCTCAACAAATTTTTGGTCTGGATGCTTACGACCTCCTTTTGGCGGTACGTTTACAACAGTTCCTTCTAATAATTTTAATAATGCTTGTTGAACTCCCTCACCAGAAACGTCACGTGTTATTGATGGATTATCGCTCTTACGGGCAATTTTATCTATTTCATCAATAAAAACAATTCCTCTTTCTGCTTTAGCTACATCATAATCAGCAGCTTGAAGTAAACGGGTTAAGATACTTTCAACATCTTCTCCAACATAACCAGCTTCTGTTAATACTGTTGCATCAACAATAGCCAAAGGAACATCTAACATTTTTGCAATTGTTTTTGCAACTAATGTTTTTCCAGTTCCGGTTTGACCCACCATAATGATGTTACTTTTTTCAATCTCTACTTCGTCGTCTAATTGCTGCTGCATTAAACGCTTGTAGTGATTGTAAACCGCAACTGACATTACTTTTTTAGTTTGATCCTGACCAATAACATATTGATCTAAGAAAGCCCTAATTTCTTTTGGTTTCTTTAAAATTAAATCTCCAACAAGTTTTGCGCTTCCACTAGACTTTAATTCTTCTAATACAATTCCGTGTGCCTGCTCAATACACTTATCACAAATATGTGCATTGATTCCAGCAATCAATAAATTAGTTTCTGGCTTCTTTCTTCCACAAAACGAACATTCTAATACTACTTTAGCCATTCTTTTTTAGTTACTAAGCTGCAAAGTTACTAAGTTTCTGAGACTTTCAACGAAAACCTCAAAAACTTAGTAACTTCTTAACTTTTATTTTTTGTTTCAAGTTTTATTTGTTTGAAGTTTCAAGTTAACCATAGCAGCTTGAAACTTGAAACTTGAAACTAAGTTTTATCCTCTTCTCAAAACTTCATCAATCATTCCGTACTCTTTTGCTTCGTCAGCTTTCATCCAGTAATCACGCTCACTGTCTTTATGCACTTTATCAAAAGTTTGTCCTGAATGTTGTGAAATAATATGATATAATTCATCTTTTAATTTCAACATCTCACGTAAGTTGATTTCCATATCTGTCGCAACACCTTGTGCTCCTCCAGACGGCTGGTGAATCATAACGCGTGAATGTGGCAGAGCCGAACGTTTTCCTGCAGCTCCTGCACATAATAAAACTGCTCCCATAGAAGCTGCCATTCCTGTACAAATTGTAGCTACATCTGGTTTAATGTACTGCATTGTGTCATAGATTCCAAGACCTGCATAAACACTTCCTCCAGGAGAGTTTAAGTAAATTTGAATATCTTTTGAAGCATCGGCACTTTCTAAAAATAATAATTGAGCCTGAACAATGTTAGCAATCTGGTCATCGATACCAGTTCCTAAAAAAATAATTCTGTCCATCATTAATCTTGAAAATACATCTAATTGAGAAACATTCAACTGACGTTCTTCAATAATATATGGAGTCATATTAGTTGGAGTCATCGCCGCAACGATTTTATCGTAATACATTGCATTTACTCCTTGGTGCTTTGTAGCAAATTTTTTGAATTCTTTACCGTAGTTCATATGTATTTTGTTCTAAGTTTTACGTTTATTTGGTGTATACATTTTTATTCCCTGCAAAGGTCATACCCTTTTATAAAGAATGTCATTATGTCTTCTTTTTTTTAAAGTTTCAAGGTTCTGAGATACTATCCCGAAGCTTCGGGACTAAGTTTTTTTTTTAATCTGGAATATCACATACAGCCGAAACAAAAAAAAGCGTCAAAAGAAAAATCTCTTGACGCTCAAATATAATTATTTTTCAGAAATTATTCTCCGTAAGAAGCAGCAATAAATTCTTCGTAAGTAACTTCTTTTGTTGTTGGATTTGCTTTCTCTTTGAATAAATCTAACAATTTAGCAGCTACAACTTGCTCAGAAAGTCTTTTCACTTCTTCTTGGTTAGATAAAACTCTAGCCACGATTCCTTGAACTTCTTCTTCAGTTGGGTTAGTTTGTCCAAATTGAGCCATTTGTTGTCTGATTGCGTTTGATGTAAACTCTTTCAAATCTTCAAATGTAATTTGGATATTACTTTGAGCCATTGCTTTTCCTTCAATTAATTGGAAACGTAAACCTTTTTCAGATCTTGCGTATTCAACTTCAGCTTCTTCTGCAGAAAGTTTTTTCTCTCCAACAGTTTGCAACCATTTTTTAAGGAATTCTGCTGGTAAATCAAATTTTGTGTTTTCGATCAAGAAATCCTGAACGTCTAACAATAATTTTTGATCTGCTTGCTGCGCGAATTGAGCTTCAGCATCTTCTTTGATTTTAGCTTTTAAATCTTCTAAAGAAGCTACTTTTCCTTCACCAAAAAGTTTATCAAATAATTCTTGGTTTAATTCTGCCAATTCTGATCCGTTGATAGCTTCGATTGTAAAGTTTACTTCGATATCTAAACCGTGAACATCATCATGAGATACTTTTAAGTAATCCATTAATTGGTGATCGTCTTCGAATAAACCTTTTGTGCTTACTGTAACAACATCTCCAACTTTTTTACCGATGAATTTATCTCCAGCCTCTTTGTTGAAAGTAGATACAGAAATTGTAGTTGTATTGTTGATTCCTTTTTCTTCGTTTGTGAAAGTTCCAGTTAAATCTGAATCAGCTTCAACTTTATCTTGAGGAATTGCTTTTCCAAATTGTTTTTGGATACGCTCTACTTGTCCGTCGATTAATTTATCGTCAGCAGTAACAATATATTTTACGATATTATTTTTAGCTTCTAAATCAATTTCGAAGTTAGGCACTAAACCAATTTCGAATTCAAAAGTTAATTCTTCAGCATCCCAGTCAAGGTTTTCGTTTACTTTTGGAAGAGGAGTTCCTAAAAGATTTAATCTTTCAGATTGAATATAACGCTCTAAAGCTAAATCAACTACTTTTTTAACTTCTTCTTGTTTAATACCTTTTCCGTATTGTTTTTCAACAAGATCTTTAGGAACTTGTCCTTTTCTAAATCCTTTTACTTGCGCCAAAGGCAATTTTTCGTTGATTCTTTTTGCCACTTGACCTTTATAATCCATATGAACCACGTTCATTACAATTGTCTCGTTAACAGCGTCTATTGCTACTCTTTTAATATCCATCTTCTTCTTTAATTTACATAATAAAATTGGGTCGCAAAATTATAAAATTTTTGCAACCCAACCAAGTTTTTAATCTATTGTATTTGAAGCAGTTTTAATCTGCTCAATTTGTTTTTATTTATCGTCTCCTAATATTTTATAGGTAATAGATTGCAGAATAGACAAAATAACACTAAAAATCAATGCTGTCCAGAAGGAATCGACTGCAAAACCGCCAACAATATTAGTGCATAACAAAATAATTATAGCATTGATTACCAGCAAAAACAAACCTAAAGTCACAAATGTAACAGGTAAAGTCAAAATGACTAAAATTGGTTTTATAAAAACATTCAGTAATCCCAAGACTACTGCAACAATTACAGCTGTCCCAAAACTTGCAACGTGTACGCCAGTCAAAAGATTAGACAACAATAAAACTAAGGCAGCAGTAACAAGGAGTCTAAGTAATAATTTCATAGTTTTTTTCTTTTAAAATTTTAATAAAAGTAATGATTTTTTACTAACCATATATTATTCAAAAATGGTTTCTTTAGCTTGAAGATTTCAGATTACTGTAGGATATTATTTTGCTTTGACTCGTATTCTCTCTGATAATCTTTTACTGTTTTTCCTTGTCCGTCTGGTTTCCAACCAGGAGCAAAAAACACATACTTTAATCTATTCTGCCAGCCAATGTTAGGTTGTTTAACATCTTTCCACATTTTCTTCCATTCGTAAAACAACATTTCAAAAGCACTATCATCTTTTGGCCTTGGATAGATACCGAATTTCACAGGAATTTCTGATTCTTCTTTCTGAAAAGTTCCAAACATTCTATCCCAAATTATCAAAGCCATTCCCATATTTTTGTCTAAATATTTGATATTTCTGGCATGATGCACACGGTGATGTGATGGCGTAACTAAAATCCATTCTAGAATGCCCATACTTTTTACGCTTTGTGTATGTACCAAAGTTCCATAAACTTGAAACAATGCATAAGCCGCCATAATATGCCAGGGATCAAAACCTAAAAAAGCCAAAGGGGAAAAATACAAATAGCGGTAAAGCGGCTGAAAAACAGGCGATCTGAATCCTGTAGAAATATTATAATATTCAGAACTGTGATGCGTAATATGTACAGACCAAAAAAAACGTGATTTATGATCTACAACATGCAATACATAATAAGCGAAATCTTGTAATAAAAAAACTGCAACCCAATAATGCCATATTTGTGTATTCCAAGAAAAAATGCGGTGTTCGAAAAAGAAAAACATAACCCCAAAAGCAAATGATTTCATTATAAAATCTAATGCAAAATTTAGCACCGCAAATGTGACATTTACAAAAATGTCATTCTTAGAATACAAGTTTTTTTTGCCAAAATGACTAAAAAACATTTCGACAAATATCAAAAGTGCTAAGAATGGAGAGGAGTATAAATAAATTAACCCCAAACCATTTTCATCAAATAAACTATAAAAATTGAAATCCATTAATTATAAACATTAAAATTCATAAAGCAAATTTATGAATTTTAATGTTTAAATGTAAGTTAATTCTTATTTTTTAATTGAGGCAGTGTGATAACTATTTACATATTTAACTGAAAAAAAATCTAAAAAATTTACTCTTTCAAAAACTCCGTTGTCAATTCAAAAAACATTTTAGGATTTTCAGCATGAAGCCAATGTCCTGCGTTTGGAATAGTTTCTAATTTTAAATTTGGAAAATGCTGACGAATAGATTCTACATCTGAATCTTGAATATAACCCGAATTTCCTCCACGTATAAATAAAGTTGGTTTATCAAAAACCAAATTATCTGGAAGCGGTTTTCCAATTGCATCTAGATTATTATTAAACGCTTCCAAATTAAACCTAAAAGCCAATTGTCCAGGTTCTTTCCAATATAAATTTTTTAGTAGAAACTGTCGTGTTCCAAAATCAGTAACATATTGTGATAAAGTTGCCTCTACATCATTTCGGCTTGGTTTTACAGAAAAATCTATTGCATTTAATCCTGCCAAAATATCCTGATGATGCTGTTTATAAAATTTCGGACCTATATCTGCTACAATTAATTTGTCTACAATTTCGGGATGTGTTGTCGAAAAAAGCATCGCAACCTTTCCACCCATTGAATGCCCCAGAATATCAATTCTGCTTAAATTATTGGCTTGACAATATTCATATACATCTTGAACCATTGCGTCGTAACTCCATTCATCTGAATGAAAACTGCGTCCGTGGTTTCTTAAATCCAAAATATGAACTTGAAATCCAGCTTCTACATATTGTCCCGCCAAAGTTTTCCAATTATCAGACATTCCTAGAAACCCGTGCATGATAATAAATGGTTTTCCTTCGCCTTCTATTTTTGAGTAAAGCATATTTATATTTTTTATTCTGAAGAATTATTTCAATTTATTCAAATACATATTCACTACATTATCCAAACCAAGATAAAGTGCTTCTGAAATCAAGGCATGGCCTATAGAAACTTCTAATAAACCTGGAATATTTTGTTTGAAAAACTTAATATTATCTAAACTTAAATCGTGTCCGGCATTAATTCCCAAACCTAATTCGTTTGCCAATTCTGCAGCTTTTACATAAGGATCAATTCCGTTTTTATTTCCCAAATCATATTGATGTGCGAATGCTTCTGTATATAATTCAATCCTGTCCGTTCCGGTTTTTTTTGCTCCTTCGATAATTTCTAAAACTGGATCAACAAAAATCGAAGTTCTAATTCCGTTTCTCTGAAATTCCTGAATAACTTCTGTCAAATATTCTTGGTTTTTAATCGTGTCCCAACCTGCGGAAGAAGTAATTGCTCCAATTGCATCTGGAACCAATGTTACTTGATCGGGTTTGCATTCTAAAACCAAATCAATGAAATTATGCTGTGGATTTCCTTCAATATTATATTCTGTAGTAACAATTGCTTTCAAATCGCGTGCATCCTGATAACGAATATGACGCTCATCTGGACGTGGATGAATCGTGATTCCCTGCCCTCCAAATCGCTGAATATCGACAGCTACTTTTAATAAATCAGGAACATTTCCGCCTCTTGCATTTCGAAGCGTTGCAATTTTATTGATATTTACACTTAACTTTGTCATATAAATAGATAATTAATTCTAGTAACACTATATTTGTTACGACAAAAATACAAAGTAAAACGCAGCAGTTTTCGGTATTTTTTGATTATTTTGCATCAAATATCTTCAATGATTTATGACAGAAATTACAAACTATATCACAAATGATTTCAGAGCGATTGATAGTCAGGAAACGATAGCCTCGATCCAGGACTTTTTTATCGATGTAAATTTTTCTCATTTTCCCATTTTAGAAGATGGGGTTTTTATTGGAAGCATCTCTTCTGAGGATGTAGAAACATTTGACACCGATAAAAAAGCGATTGACTACAAATATACTTTAGAACGTTTTTTTGCCAGAAAATCGATGATCTGGTTAGATGTTCTGGAAGTTTTTGCTAAAAACCACACCAATATCCTTCCAATTCTTGATGAAAATAATGCTTATATAGGTTATTATGAAATGGAAGATATAATGAAGTTTTTTCAGGAAACTCCATTTTTAAAAGAGCCAGGAGCGATTATTATTGTTCAAAAAGGTCTTTTGGATTATTCTATGAGCGAAGTAATGCAGATTGTAGAAAGCAATAATGGTAAGGTTTTAGGTTCTTTTGTATCTGAAGCTGATCTGGAAAATGTTCAAATTACAGTAAAAATTGGTTTAGGAGCGATAAATGAAATTATTCAGACCTATAGAAGATATGGCTATGAGATTATTTCAGAACATCAGGAAGACACCTATATTAATAGCTTGAAAGAACGTTCTGATTATTTAGACAAATACCTTAATATATAAATTATTAATGTGGCAATGAGAAAATTAGTTAATTAGATAATTTTCACAGCTGCAAATTATCTGATTGACACATTGACAAATTACCTAATTTAACTCGAATGAAAATAGCCATTTACGGACAATATTATCAAAATAGTACTGAACCTATTATAAAAGACATTTTCTCTTTTTTCAATTCCAACAATGTTGAAATGGTAATTGAAGAAAATTTTCTGAAAATGCTTTATGAAAAGCAGCTGATAAAAAAAGAATATAAAACTTTTTCGCCAAGCACTGCTTTAGATAATAGTTTTGAAATGCTGATTAGTATTGGCGGTGATGGAACAATTTTGAGAGCAGCTGCTTTTGTTCGAAATTCAGGCGTTCCTTTGTTAGGTATAAATGCAGGAAGATTAGGATTTCTTGCTAAAGTTCAAAAAGAAAATATTGATAGTTTGTTACAGTTTGTTATTGATCAAAATTACACCACTTCTGAAAGAACTCTATTAGGATTAACTTCTGAGCCAAAGAATGATGCCTTCGAAGAACTTAATTTTGCAATGAATGAAGTTACAGTGAGTAGAAAAGATACTACTTCGATGATAACTGTTGAAACTTATTTGAATAACGAATATTTAAATTCTTATTGGGCAGATGGATTAATCATCTCTACTCCTACCGGCTCTACTGGATATTCTTTAAGCTGCGGCGGTCCCATCTTAACACCAGATGTAAAAAGCTTGGTAATAACACCTATTGCGCCTCATAATTTAACTGCCAGACCACTTGTTATTCCAGATGACACAGAAATCACACTGCGGGTAACAGGAAGAGAAGACCAATATTTGGTTTCTTTAGATTCGAGAATTTCTTCAGTGAAAAATGAATCAATTTTAAAAATAAAAAAAACAGATTATAAAATAAAAATGGTTGAAATACCAGGCGAAACGTTCTTAAAAACCTTAAGAAATAAATTGCTCTGGGGAGAAGATAAAAGAAATTAAACTCTTTTCTGATTCTTCACTATACGATAATACCACATTTTCTCGTTCTGCATGTAGTGAATCATCATTAAATGACTCAAAATCATAATGTAAATTGAAAAAGGAGCACATTTAACCAAAGGAACTTTGATTCGTATTGATAATTATTATATTTGCACGCAATTTTGAATTAAATGAAGAAAATTTTTAATTTATTGTTATGTTTTTTCCCCTTTATTACACTTAATGCTCAAATCAATGAGATAGGTGTTTTTTTTGGCGGAAGTAACTTTGTAGGTGACGTTGGAAAAACAACTTATATCGCCCCAGAAAAACCAGCTTTTGGTGTTCTTTATAAATGGAACAGAAGCCCAAGGCATTCCTGGAGATTTTCATATACACAATCAAGTGTAATTGGAAATGACTTCAAATCTGAAGAAACAGGTAGAAATCAAAGAGGATATCGTTTTGAAAACAATATTAAAGAACTTTCTGCAGGACTTGAGTTTAATTTTTTCGATTTTAATCTTCATGATTATCATACAAAGATTAGTCCTTATGTATTTACAGGTCTAAATTTCTTTATCTTCGACAACTTATATCGATATAATACAAGCCCAAACACAATTTATTCTGATAATTCAAACTCTTTTGCTATACCTATTATATTAGGTGTAAAATCGAACATAACGCCGCATCTTGTTTTAGGAGTTGAAGCTGGAGCACGTTATACTTTTACAGATAACATTGACGGAAGCAATCCTAAAACAAACAATCCAAATATTTTAAAGTTTGGAAATTTAAATAATAATGACTGGTATGTTTTTTCAGGTATCACCTTAACGTATACCTTTGGACAAAAACCTTGCTATTGCGCAGAATAATAAAATGAATTTAATAGAATCAATAGATCACACAAACTTACCTAAACACCTTGCCATTATTATGGACGGTAACGGACGCTGGGCAAAACAACAAGGTTTCATGCGCGCGTTTGGACATGAAAATGGTACAAAATCAGTAAAAGAAATAATCAAGACCTCAGCTAAGCTGGGAATTGAATATTTAACTCTATACGCCTTCTCAACTGAAAACTGGAACCGACCAAAACTTGAGGTTCAAGCTTTGATGAAAATATTGATCAATTCATTAAAAAAAGAGCTCGTTACGCTTCAAGAAAACAATATTAGACTCAATGCAATTGGAAATCTTGACAAATTGCCAAAAACAGCCCAAAAAGAACTTTTGGATGTTATAGAAAAGACAAAAAACAATTCTCGATTAACACTTACTCTTGCCTTAAGCTACGGATCTAGAGAGGAGCTTGTAAATGCTGTAAAGGCAATTAGTGATAAAGTTAAAAATAATATAATTTCAATAGACACTATTGACGATTCAATTATAAATGAGCATCTTTACACGCAAAATTTACCAGACGTAGATTTATTAATACGAACAAGTGGAGAACATAGAATAAGTAATTTTTTGCTGTGGCAGATCGCTTACGCAGAATTGTATTTTACTAATGTCTTGTGGCCAGACTTTAAAGACCAAGATTTATATGAGGCTATTATTAGTTATCAAAAAAGAGAACGTAGATTTGGAAAGACCAGTGAACAAATTAAATAATTTTTTAGTGTTGCAAAAAAAAATACAAATAGTCCTTACCCTATTACTTTTGGGTAGTTTTTCACAAATTAAAGCACAAGAAAGAGTTCCTTTTGATCAAGGAAAAAAATATATTCTGGCCAAAGTTTCCGTTGTTGGTAAAATAAGCTTCAATGAACAGACTGTAGTAACATTTTCAGGCCTTCAAAAAGGACAGGAAATTACTGTACCTGGAGAAGAAATTAGTAGTGCAATTAAAAAATTAGGTAAACTAGGCCTTTTTGATGAAATTGCTTTCTACGTCAATAAAGTAGAAAATGATAGTATTTATCTAGATTTAAATATTATTGAACTTCCTAAATTAAACGAAGTTAAATTCGTTGGAGTTAAGAAAAGTAAAGTAGAAGGTTTAATTAAGGACAATAACTTGACAAAAAACAAAATTGTCAACGAAAACTTAATTACTACAACTAAAAACTATATTGAAAACAAATACAAAAAAGAAGGTTATTATAATACCAAAGTTACTATAACAAATACTCCAGACACTATTAACGGACATCAGGTTAATATGCTTGTCAGGATAGATAAAGGAGATAAAGTAAAAATCAGCAGTATTGATTTCATTGGAAACAAACAGCTCACAAGCAGTCAATTGCGTGCTGCAATGAAAGATACGAAACAGAAAAACTTTATTCGCGTTTTTAAAGCTTCTAAATTTATTCCAGAAAAATACAAAACTGACTTAGAAAAAGTAATTGCTTCTTATAAGGAGAAAGGATACCGTGATGCACGTATCATTTACGATTCTGTTAAATACAACAAACAAAAAAATACACTTGCTATTAAGATTAATGTAGAAGAAGGAAATAAATACTACTTCGGAAATATTAAATTCTTGGGTAATACTGTTTATTCAGATCAGCTTTTAAACCGCTATTTAGGAATTAAAAAAGGAGAAACTTACAACGGAGTTTTATTAGAAAAAAGAATTGCCGATAAGACAAAACCAGATGCAGAAGATATTACCAATTTATATCAAAACAATGGTTACTTATTTTCAAATATCAATGCTGTTGAGGTAAAAACAGTTAACGATACAATCGATTTTGAAATTAGAGTTACAGAAGGTCCAATTGCTTATTTCAATAAAATTACGGTTGTTGGAAACGACAAAACAAATGACCACGTAATTTACCGTGAGTTAAGAACAAAACCAGGTGAAAAATATAGTAAAGAACAACTTGTAAGAACTATTCGTGAGATCGGACAATTAGGTTTCTTTGATCCTGAGGCAATTGATCCTAAGTTTAAAAACGTAGATGCTGGAGCAGGAACTGTTGACATTGAATACCATGTTGTAGAAAAAGGATCTAGCCAGGTTGAACTTCAAGGAGGTTACGGCGGTGGAGGTTTCATCGGAACATTGGGACTTTCGTTTAATAACTTCTCTGCTAGAAAATTATTTGACAAAGAAGCTTATAAGCCTTTGCCAATGGGAGATGGACAAAAAGTTGCGCTTCGTTTACAAGGAAGTACTTATTTCCAAACGTATAGTTTATCGTTCTCAGAACCTTGGTTTGGAGGAAAGAAACCAGTACAATTTAGTTCTTCTATCTCTTATAGTAAGCAATTTCTTAACAATTATATTACCCGAACTGTTGATCGTGGCAAAAGTTTTAATATTTTTACACTCCAAGTTGGTTTAGCTAAACGATTAACTGTGCCAGATGACTACTTTGTATTATCACAGTCTGTAAGTTATCAGCATTATGATTTGAACAATTATAATACAGGATTATTTACTTTTGGTAACGGTGCATCAAGAAACTTAGCATATACGATTGGACTTTCAAGAAGTAATAAAGGTGTGAACCCAATATTCCCTACTTATGGTTCAGAGTTTAGCATTTCGGCGAAAGTAACACCTCCATATTCATTATTTAATGGAATTGATTATGGAAATTTAAAAAATGAAAAAGAATATAAAACACAGTATACTGGAACATCTGGAAGTGGTGTAGACGGAAAACCGCTTAACAATGGCGATTATGTTAAAACAGAAACTGTAAACGGACAAACTGGTTATGTAAGTGTTGGTTCGGACTTTGGAAGTGCTGATACTGATGTTGCAAAAGTCGATCAGAGAAAATACAATTGGTTAGAATACTATAAGGTTAAATTTAAAGGAGATTGGTATACTAAAGTATATGGAAAGTTAGTACTAAGAACCTTAACAGAATTTGGTTTCTTAGGAGCTTATAATCAAGAAAGAGGTGTAATTCCTTTTGAGCGTTTTTACTTAGGAGGAGATGGTATGGCCAACTACTCAATGGATGGTAGAGAGACTATTCAGTTGAGAGGTTATCCAAACAACTCTTTAACTCCAGTAAATGCTAGCGGAGATGCAATTGGAGCAACTATTTATAACAAGTTCTCTATGGAGTTACGTTACCCAATTACATTAAAAGCATCAGCTTCTATTTATGCTTTAACATTCTTAGAGGCAGGTTCATCATATCCAACGTTCAAAGATTACAACCCATTTGATTTAAATCGTTCTGCTGGTGCTGGTTTACGTGTATTCATGCCTGCATTTGGATTACTTGGTATTGACTTTGGTTACGGATTTGATGCTCTTCCTGGACAAACAAAAGCTAATGGATGGGAAACTCACTTTATCATTGGACAACAATTTTAGAGAAATAACGTTTGGTTAAAAATCATCAAATAAAGTTATGTTATGAGAAAACAATTTTTATTTATATTTTTAGCCTTGATTGTAGCAAATACAAGTCAGGCACAAGGTAAGACGACTAGGATAGGCTACATCGACATGGAATATATTTTAGAAAATGTTTCCGATTACAAAGAAGCCAAATCACAATTAGAGTTAAAAGCTCAAAAGTGGAAACAGGAAGTTGAGGCTAAAAAATTAAATATTAATACCCTAAAGGAAAGTTTAAAAGCAGAAAAAGCTTTACTTACTAAAGAATTAATAGAAGAAAGAGAAACTGAAATAAAGTTTCAGGAACAAGAGATGATGGATTATCAGCAGAAACAGTTTGGAGCTGATGGTAATTTAATGCGTCAGAAAGCTGCTTTGGCAAAGCCAATTCAGGATCAAGTTTTTACTGCTGTTCAAGATATTGCAGAAGCTAAAAATTATGATTTTATTTTTGACAAATCATCAGATCTTACAATGCTTTTCAGTAATAAAAGATTTGACATCAGTGATCAAGTTTTAAGGGTTTTAAATCGTACTGAAAAACGTGAGCAGCTGACGAAAAAACAATTGAAAGAGCAGGAAGCTAAAGAGAATCTTGAAAATGCAATAGATGAAAATCCAGCAATGGCCGATCGTCAAAAAGCTCTTGACGAGAAAAAAGCGGCAAGAGAAAAATTAATTCAAGATCGAAAATTAGAACAAGAAGCTAAGAAAAAAGAATACGAAGACAGAAGAAATGCCATAGCTGCTGAGAGAGAAGCTAAAAAAAATGGCACGGTTTCTGGAACAGCTAAAACAACAACAGCAACAGAGGCAGCAAAAACAAACACAACAGCTAAACCTGCCGCTACGAGTGGTGCACCTGGTACAAATGGTACCGAGCAAACACCAACCGCTGAACCAACGATGACTAAAGCAGAAGAAAGACAGATGCTTTACGAACAGCGTAAAAAAGAATTGGAAGAGAAAAGAAAGAAAATTTTAGAGGAAAGAGAAGCGGCTAAAAAAGCAAAAGAAGCCGAAACACAAAAAACAAATACGACCAATAATTAATTAATATTTTTAAAAATGATGAAACAAATCAAAACTTTACTAATTGCTGCAATTCTTATTTTAGGAGCAAGTAACACAATGAACGCACAAGCGAAGGTAGCTCATGTTGATGTAAGCGAGATCATGTCGAAAATGCCTGCTATGCTAGACGCTCAAAATCAACTGCAAAAATTAAGTGGAACATATGATGCTGAATACAAAAAGATGGTTGATGAATATCAAGTAAAAATCAAAAAGTATGAGGCAGAAGCTGCTACAGTAACTGATGCTGTTAACGGTGAGCGTTCTAAAGAAGTTCAAGATATGCAAAAAAGAATTGTTGATTACAGAGACAATGCACAAAAAGAACTACAACAAAAAGAAACTGATATCGTAAAACCTTTAATGGAAAAAGTTAGAGCTTCTATCCAAAAAGTTGGAAAAGCTAAAGGTTTCCAATACGTTTTAGACGGTTCTACTTTATTATTAGCTGATGGTCCAAACATCACTGCTGACGTTAAAAAAGATTTAGGATTCTAAGAAATTCGAACTCGTATAATCAAACTGCTCAATGTATAATTTGAGCAGTTTTTTTTTACAAAAAATTAAAACTAATCTTTGTCATTATTTCTAGATTTGAATTAACTTAGAGTAATAAATTTTATCAAAAAATATTAAATTTGCTTTATGATAAACAACAATCCTATAGGCGTTTTTGATTCTGGTATTGGCGGAACTTCCATTTGGAGCGCCATTCATGATCTGCTTCCAAACGAAAAAACGATATATCTGGCTGACAGCAAAAACGCACCTTACGGTCAAAAAAGCAAAGATGAAATTGTTGATTTAAGTAAAAAAAATGTAGAGTTTTTACTAGAGAATAATTGTAAACTAATTGTTGTTGCCTGCAATACCGCTACGACAAATGCAATATTTGAACTCCGCGCAGACTACGATGTTCCATTTGTTGGAATTGAACCTGCAATTAAGCCTGCAGCAAACAATTCGCAGACCCAGGTAATTGGAATTCTAGCCACTAAAGGAACTTTAAACAGTGAGCTGTTTAATAAAACTGCCGAAATGTTTCAAAATACCAAAATAATTGAACAAGTTGGTTATGGCCTTGTTCAACTTATTGAAGATGGAAATTTATACTCGCCAGAAATGACACAATTGCTGGAATCATACTTAAAACCTATGATCGAAGCTAATATTGATTACCTGGTTTTAGGGTGCAGTCATTATCCTTATTTGATTCCTCAGATCAAAAAAATTCTCCCAGACCACATTAAAATTATTGATTCGGGAGAAGCTGTTGCCAGACAAACTAAAAATTTACTTCGAGATAAAGTAGGCTTTTCAGACATGACACAAAATGATCCTGTATTTTATGTCAATTCTGATCCTAAAGTTCTTGAGTCAATTTTAGAATATAAATATCCAGTAATAAGAAAAGACTTTTAATGTATTATTCAATTTTTCGCTTGACAAACCAAATTCCGTCCAGCGATAAATTAAGTGATATTTTATGGTAATTTTCTTTTATGAGATCATCTGCTATTCTTCCTTTTTGCCCATACGAATATGACACATTCAAAGATGAAAAAGTATTATCTATTGGAAGATTAAGTCCTACAGAAAATGATGCATTCTTTACACGTTGTGAATCAACTTCAAGATAACCCGTGTCATAATTTATTCCGGCAGCATATCCTACTCTATCCCAATATTTTCGGGCATTCTTTTTAGAACTATAGGTAAAACCAAGTGCAAAACGATCTTGGTTTACAAAGTCGCCATATAAGTCAGATTGCTTTGTATCGCCCCATAAACTTTTTTCGTAATCTAACGTCAGATTCAAATTATTCTTAAATCGTTTACTCACTCCAAAACCTATTTCTAAAGGCATATAATAATCATCTGTATCTGAAGCTTGGTCAGTTTCTATAGAAGATTGAACTTCATCTGCAATACTTGTTACAGACTGTATTTTAGAAGCTTTTACTCTTGTCGGGACTTTAAATGTTGTACCAACCGTAAAAGTCGAATCTATTTTATATTGTGTCCCAAGTGTAGCCCGAACGCCGCTATAATTTGTCTTTTTATTTATTGTTGTAATTGAATTTGAAATTAAAAAAGACCGCTCATCAACTGTATTTCCAAAAAGTACCGTTGCAGTTGCTCCTAATGTCAATTTTTTTCCAAATTTATATCCGTATGAAAAATCCAAATTATTTAAACCGCCCGATCCCTGTGCTGTTACATAGTAATATTCTTGGCTGTCGGCTATTGGCAGTTTCAAATTTGAAATTTTAAATACCGAGCTGGAATACGGACGCATTGATACACTAAATCCAGAATTTTTTGTAACTGGAAAAGCAAAAGCCAAATGAGAAAACTGAAAGTTATTTCGTTTCTCTGAGCGTGAACCGCTTTGATATGTTGTTGCAATAGCTTTTCCTCCAATATCAAATAAAAAATGATTTTGATACATAAATCCAAGTGAAGCCGGATTTAGATTATTGATAAAAGTATCTGAAGGCAAAGCAATTCCAGAAGAACCAATTGAAGGCAGATAACCAAAATCTGAATCATATAAACTTCCAACACCATATAATGAGTATGGCGAACTTGAAATGCTTTGTGAAAACGAACTCAGCGACATCAAAATGAAGCAGCTCCATAAAACAATTTTATTTTTCATTTAGTATGAGATATAATAAATTTTCAGCTGAATTTTATTGTTTAAATGCTTTTGATCGCCTAGAACTATTCTATTAACAGACTGGGCAATTCCAGGTAAAGTCAATATGAGAGAGGATCTCGAATCTGATTGCTTGAGCATTTCTTTCTGGAGAAAATTTCCAACTGAAATTGAATACCCAACATTTTCGTTAAACTCGTCACTCTTCTTATTCAATTTTCCATAAACAGAAGTTCCGGCTGAGTTGACCAATGTGCCGCTTATTCTATTTAAATTATCGCCAACATAAACAGTCAACGAATCTGCCAGAGGATATTTTTCAGAATAAGAATTGTTTACTGGTTTCAAAATTAATTCTGCATCTACAATTGCTCCATTTACAGCAATATTTTTAAACTGCTTTATATTTGGAAAATCGACTCGGCAGGCTACACCTGTTCCAGATTGAATAAATCCTTGATTACTAGTGAGCGTGCTAGATAACTTACTACTGGAAATGGGGAGATTTTGCAGTATAGTTCCCGTTTTATTGAGCGAAATAGAGTTAAATTGTTTCGTAGCATCCAGAATTGTAAAATCAATTATAAAAGGCGTCTCACTATCTGTTTGGTATTTAGAATAGTACAATCGGACTTTACTGGACGAAACACTAAATCCGATTACATTTGAAGAGGTAGAATTTTCTGGGACTAAAACAAGTCCTTTCAAATATTCTGTAAAACTATCAAAATCTGTAACCTCCCTTTTCTTTATTTTTTGAAAAAGAGCTTCTCCAAACTCTTTACTCATTTGAATATTTATAGAATCTTTTTCTTTTGGTCTTGGCTTAAAAGATATTGTCCCTAAACTTTCGGGACTGTAAGTCAAAGTCGAATTATTATAGAAATTGTTGTCTTCTGTATTAGGTTTAACTTTTTGAGTTAATCGATGAATATTAAAAGTCTGCACTCTGGTGGTATCTCCGTAATAATAACGATCATATTTAAGAATCATCGAAATTGAATCGAAAACATAATTTACAGATTCTGTATCTGATCCTACACTAGATAAAGCATAAACACTTGTAGAAAGCTGAAAATAACTATCTGATTTCACTTTTCCAAAAATTGGATCGTCATAGTTTCCTATCAGAATTCTAGAGCGGTTTGAAGTTGCAAGCGAGTCGAAATTTATAGTTGACATGTCGACTGTAACCGTATCAATCATAATTACTTTATTACTTAAAGCCAAATAATCTGATCCAACCGTAAACTCCCCCGTGTCAGTATCTGTACCACATGAAAATATGGTTAGTACAAAAAGCAGTATCAATATAAACTTGTGCATAATATATTTTTTGAACAAATATAAAATGCAGGGTTTCGTGATACACTATAACATATACTACTGTGCATTTTTAAGCTACAAATCACTCAAAACGATCTACAATACCAATTGCACTCTCAAAATTTAATTCGACCATAAAAAGAACGATTTTGTCTATCAAAACACGGCGTACATATATCTTCTTTTTTTTAAGACCGTCATCCACCTAATTTTGAGCCAATAAAATAAATAATGAAAGTACGGTTTTTAATGTGTTCTCTTTTTTTGATTTCTTTTTTAGGAATGAAAGCCCAAGAACATTTTGGTGTTTCTATGAATATCAAAACGGAGCCCACAAAAAAGATAAATTTTAATGAAACAGATATTGCAGTTTTCTATCAAAAAAAAATTGGAACTCAAAACACTATTACTAACACAGTAGAATACTCGAATTTGAAAGTGAATTACGAATTCAATCCTTATAATTTCAATGCTGATCAGGATAAACTCAATCAAATTCAAAACAAATTTGAATATTCTTATGAGATGTCAGAAAAAACAAACTGGCAGATTTCTATAATTCCGACCGCAAATTTTCAGGGAAATTTAGATTTCTCAGATCTTACTGTTTTAGGAAATCTGGAAATTAACCAAAAAATCAGTTCAAGACTAAATGTAATACTGGGAGCTGGTCGAACATCAATATTTGGTGCACCAAGATTTACTCCAATTATTGCTTTTGATTATAAAATGAATGAGAAAACTAACTTTCGAATTGGGTTTCCAGATTCAAAGTTTTCCTATTCAAATAATGAACGAAACAAGTTTAGTCTGACGAACAGTTTTAATGGAAACTTCTATCATTTGGATGTTTCTGCTGATAAAGATAGTAATGCCGAAAAAGCAGTTTTATCACAAATGACATCGGCTTTTGAGTATGAAAGGAATGTCACCAAAAATTGGTTTTTAAATTTTAAAGCGGGTTTGGATTTTAATAAAAAATACAACTTATTAAACAATAACGATCATAAAGTTTATGACTATAATACTGGAAATGGATATGTTTTAGGAGTCGGGATCAAATACAAACAATAAATAATTAAATACACTATGATTAATCTAAAAAAAGGAATTTTATTCACAGCGCTTTTCTCAGGCCTCTTTTTTATAAGTTGCAGCAATGACAATGATGATGACGATTTAATGGGAAACTGGATTAAAAAATCAGCCTTCGACGGCCCTGCAAGATCTAGTGCAACAAGTTTTGTTATTGGAGATTTTGCTTACGTAGCCGGAGGTTATACTGGCGATGTTTATTTAAAAGATTTATGGGCTTATAACTCAACTGGAGATTATTGGGAGCAGAAGGCTGACTTTGCAGGCGTAGGCAGAAGCTCTGCATCTAGTTTTGCATTAAACGAAAAAGGATATGTTGGTCTTGGTTATGATGGAACAAATAAACTGAAAGATTTTTATCAATATGATCCTTCTAGCAACAGCTGGACACAAAAAACAGATTTTGCTGGAACGGCTCGTTATGCAGCAGTTGGTTTTCAAGCCGGCGGTAAAGCTTATTTTGGTACTGGTTATGATGGAAATTATTTAAAAGATTTTTATCAATATGATGATCAAGCCAATACTTGGACACTTGTAAATGGCTTTAGCGGAAACAAAAGACGTAATGCCACAGTTTTTGTAATTGCAGATAAAGCGTACTTAGCAACTGGTGTCAATAACGGAGTTTACCAAGAAGATTTTTGGGAGTTTGATCCTTCAACAGATGTTTGGACTAGAAAAAGAGATATCGATAAAGATACAGATGATGATGACAGCTACAACGACGATTATGCAATTGTACGTTCTAATGCATCAAGTTTCTCTATGAATGGATTAGGATATGTTGTAGGTGGTGAAAACGTAAAAACAATTTGGGAATACAACCCAACAACCGACTTATGGGTAGAAAGAACTCCAATGGAAGGCGCTACAAGAACTGATGCAGTTGGTTTTGCAATTAACAATCGCGGGTTTTATATGTTAGGAAGAATTGGTTCTACTTATTTTGATGATGCTTGGGAATTTAGACCATTAGAAGAACAAAATGATGACGATAATTAATATCCAAAAATTCTTCTGGAATACCATCCAGAAGAATTTACTATTTATTGTATTTCTCTTATTTTTTACTGCCTGTACTAAAAAAGAAGTTCTAACAGCTAATGCTTTTAAAACAAATTCGGGATGGGGCTATACCATTTCATACAAAGAAAAGATTTTGATTAAGCAGTCAATTATTCCTGTAATTAGTGAGAATAAAAGTTTTAAAACAGAAGATGATGCTTTGAAAGTTGCTGATCTTGTAAAACAAAAACTCAAAGAAAACTTATCCCCAACGGTAACCAAAAAAGATTTAATTTTATTAAAAATAAAATTGTAAAATGCAGCTAGATACCATTAAAAATACAGGCTATAACAAAATCTTGTTTCATTGTGTAATATGGATTTTCTTTATTTTAACTTCCTTAATACAGTTTTATGAAAGTCCGTTTAAGATCAATAATGACTTTTATGTGCAATGGATAACCGGGATTGTATTGTTTTATCTGAACTATTTTTACTTGGTTCCAATTTATCTTTTACAAAAAAAATATTGGTTTTATTTTATAGTTGCTTTTGGCCTTATCGCCGCTTTTATGATTATTAGGATAAATTATTTTATTCCTGAATTTAGACATTTAAGACCCGAAAATGTAATGCCTGCCAGAATGATTCCTGAAGGTCCGCATTTTTTCCCGAAAGGCAAAATGACGCATAGAATTGAAATGAGACAGCCACTTTTTTTTAAGATTGGTCCATCATTTTTCTATATTTTAATTATAACGATCAGCGCTATTATTAGAACATTAACCGAATTCTATAATAATCAGCAAAATAAACTTATTGCAGAAACACATAGAACAAATACAGAATTAATATACCTGCGCAAACAAACCAATCCGCACTTTTTATTCAATTCGTTAAATAGTATTTATTCTTTGGCACACAAAAAATCTGATTTGGTCCCTGATGCCATCGTGACCTTGTCTGAACTTATGCGCTATATGCTGTATGAGACAGACAATAAAACGGTGGCTTTAGAAAAAGAGGTTAACTATATTCAGAATTACATTGAACTGCAAAAACTCAGATTAAACAACATTGAAGACATTGTAATTAATGTTCATGGCAATACTAGAAATAAATTTATTGAGCCATTGTTATTGATTTCTTTTGTCGAAAATGCTTTTAAATATGGAACCGATTATAAAGGTGCAGCCCACATAAAAATTAAAATTTTGATTACTGATAATAATCTTGATTTTTGGATTGAAAATACCATCGAAAATTATGTAAAAGATCCTGAAAATTCAGGAATTGGATTGGTGAACATTCAAAACCGCCTCGATTTATTGTACCCTAATGCGCACGAACTAACCATTACTCAGGATAATGAATATTACCGAGTTCATTTGAATCTAAAATTAGATGAAATTAAAACCGCAATAGATTAAACAAACTGATTATGGACAGAAAAAAATTCATTCGAAATGGTATTTTAGGCATTGCTTCATTAGCAACAGCTTCAAAATTATTAGAATCATGCTCCAAAAGTGACAATGATGAAACCAACTCAGGTAATTCTGGAGATGGAAGCTGTACTGTTTCACCTTCAGAGACAAAAGGCCCTTTTCCCATCAAAACGCCAAGCCAGCTTGTTTTAGAAAATATTAAATCTGATCGTGTTGGAGTTGCTCTGCTGATTAATTTAAAGATTGAAAACCAAAAGAACAATTGCGAACCTCTGTCGGGAGTTTTAGTAGATGTCTGGCATTGTGATAAAGACGGAAATTATTCTGAATATGGAGGAACATCTATGCAGCAGACAGATTATACTTCTGTACATTTTTTAAGAGGAAGACAAACTTCTGATACCAACGGAAATGTTTCTTTTATTTCGATTTATCCTGGCTGGTATCAAGGAAGGGCGCCGCATGTACATGTTGAAGTTTTATCGAGCACTGGCAGTTCTTTATTAGTAACTCAAATTGCTTTTCCAGAAAACGTTTCAAGTCAGGTATATTCTAGCAGTAATTATGCTGCACACGGACAGGCCGATACCGCAAATACAAAAGATAATGTTTTTGCTGATAGTTTATCTAATGAGTTGGCAACTATAACCGGCAATTTAACAGACGGTTACACTCTTACTAAAACGATAACTGTTAACGCTTAATTGTGATCTCTTAACCAGTATTTTATGAAAACTTTAAAACTTAATCTACTGGTTTCAAATTACTTTTGAATGCCAAAACAAATTGTAAAAATTTAATCCAGAACAAATGAAATGTGTAATTATTGATGACGAACCTTTAGCTGTAGAACTACTGCAAGATTTTGTTAAAAAAGTGGACTCACTTGAATTAGTAAATTCGTTCAACAATGCGATTGATGCCGTTTCATTTATTAATCAAAATAATGTTGATTTGGTATTTTTGGATATTCAGATGCCGCATTTTTCTGGAATTGACTTTTTAAATACAATCGAAAAAAAGCCTTTGGTTATTTTTACAACTGCATACTCAGATTATGCTGTAGAAGGATTTAATCTTGGTGCTGTCGATTATTTGGTAAAACCAATCCCTTTTCATCGATTTTTAAAAGCGGTAGTAAGAGCACAGCAGGTTTTACAGCCGACAACAGCAATTCAAGCAATTTCGGAAAATACAACTGCTCCAGAAATCGAACAAGATTTTATGTTTGTACGCGCGGAGTACGAAAATGTAAAACTAAATTTTGCTGATATTCTTTTTATTGAAGGTTTAAAAGATTATGTCAAAATTTACACTACAGATAATAAATTCATTTTGACTTTAATCAGCCTGATTAAATTAGAAAATTTACTTTCTAATAAGGGTTTTGCACGAATTCACCGATCGTATATTATCAATATAAAACATGTGAAATCTATTCAAAAAAATAAGGTATTAATAAGCGATAAACGTATTCCTATCAGCGAAAGCTATAAAAATACTTTCTTCGAAAAAATCAACCTCTAAGTTTTTTAAATCCCAAAAAAGAAAATTCCAAATTCCAAGGTTTGATTCTTTTGGAATTTGGAATTTTATATTGATTTTTTTATAAAGCCTAATCTTCGTTTTTAAACCAGCTTGAATACATTACATAATTATTTGAAATGCGTTCGATTTCACCTGCAAAATTAGACTGATCTATGTCTTTTACTTTTTTGGCGGGAACGCCTGCATAAATACTTCCAGAAGTTACAACAGTATTTTGTGTAACCACGGCTCCAGCAGCAATGATTGAGTTACTTTCTATAACACAATTATCCATTACAATAGCGCCCATTCCAATCAAAACATTATCATGAATAGTACAGCCGTGTACGATAGCATTATGCCCTATCGAAACATTATTTCCAATTACTGTTGGATGTTTTTGATAGGTGCAGTGAATAATTGCGCCATCTTGAATGTTTACTTTATTGCCAATTTTAATAAAATGAACATCTCCTCGAACAACAGCATTAAACCAGACACTGCAAGAATCGCCAAAAGTAACATCGCCTACAATAGTCGCATTTTCAGCAACATAACAATCCTCTGGAATCAAAGGTGATTTTCCGTTTACAGATTTAATCAGCATAAAAAATAAAATTTAGTTAATTGCAGGACAGTTACAATCGTAACGTGCTTTTTTACAAAATAAATTAATTCCTAAAGTAATTTGATGATAACCACCAGTATCAAATTTTACATCTCCCATCACTTGAGAATAAGTGTACGCAAACATAAAATTCTTAAAATTTACACCTACAATTGGTGTTATAAATTGTAATTTTTGAGAAGAAACTCCGCTTCCTGAAAGATATTGAGCTCCATCAAAACCTCTTCTATAAGAAAGAGCCGCCCAAAGACTTCCAAAATCCATATTTTTGTAAGCTTTAAGGTTTATGTCTAGTGTTTTCTCTTTGGTTTGGTCAAAAAATTGAAAAAGAATAGACGGTTCCCAGGTAATATTATCATTTTTACCAAAAACATATCCTACACTCAATAAAAACTTTCTAAGGTTATCACTTTCATAGTCAGTATATAATTCTCGTCTTGTTTCTAGTAAACCCTGCACGGTTGCATGTGCATAAAAGTCCATAAAATTATAGGAAGCTCCAATATCAAGATTAAAATAAGAGTCTTTTTGAATCGAACCAAAAACGATCGGATCAAAAGTTCCTCCAAATTTCGTTTCATCTAATTGATTCTGTATCAAACCTCCGCTAATTCCAAAAGACAACTGATTTAGATCAATTTCATCTCTTGAAAACATAATATGATGTGCATAAGTTAATTTTACACCTTTCTGTGAATGATATCCGTTTTTATCATTAAAAACAATAATACCAGCCCCAGAGCGCTCGCCTACTCTTCCGTTAAAACTTAATGTTTGTAAAGATGGCGCATCTTCTTGCCCAAACCATTGTTTTCTAGCAGTTAATCTAATTTTTGCACAATTAGCGGCACCAGCCATTGACGGGTGAATTAAATAATAATTATCAGACAAATAGTCAGAATAAACAGGTATTCCTTCCTGAGAAAAAGAATAAAATGAAGTAATAAGAAAAACTAATAAAACCTTGATTTTTAATTTCATAAAGGCAATTTTGTATCTATATAATTTTCACTCCTGCAATTTAATACGATTTCTTTGAAAAGAGTCTTAATTATTTTATTAAAAAATCAAATATAGCTATTAGTAGAAAATAACTTTAGTAAATTTGCAAAAAATATAATACCATGACAAAAATCACCATAAAAGAAACTCAAAATCCTACTATATTAAAGTTTGAATTTGAAGATTTCATTACTCAAAATCAAAACTTTGAGTTTAAAAACATCGACGAGGCTCAGGCTTCTCCACTTGCTCAGCAGTTATTCTATTTACCATTCGTAAAGACAGTATATATTTCTGGAAATTTTATTGCTATCGAAAGATATAGTATTGTAGATTGGGATGACGTTAAAGATGCTGTTGCTGAACAAATTAGTTCTTTTGTTGAGAATGGAGGAGTTATCATTAAAGTTGATGAAACTAAAACAAAAAAACAACCCATAACGGTTTACGGAGAAACTACTCCAAATCCTTCTGCACTAAAATTCGTAGTAAGCAGAATGCTGACTCGTAATGCTGTAGAATATAAAAATATCGATCAAACTGCTTCTTCTCCATTAGCTCAGGAATTGTTTAAATTTCCTTATGTAAAAGAAATCTTTATTGATGAGAATTATATTTCTGTTACAAAATACGAGATTAACGACTGGTCTGAAATTACTTTAGAACTTAGAACTTTCATTAAACAGTTTATCGAAAATGGCGGAACTGTTTTAGACGAAAGTTTAATTCAAACTACAACAAAAAATGAAGTAACAAAAGATGAAGCGTTTGATAAATTAGACGTTACTTCTCAACAAATTATTAATATTCTAGAAGAATATGTAAAACCTGCAGTGGCTGCTGACGGTGGAAATATTGCTTTTGAATCTTATAATGAAGATGATAAAACGGTAAAAGTGCTTTTACAAGGTGCTTGCAGCGGTTGTCCATCATCAACATTTACCTTAAAAAGCGGTATCGAAAATATGCTGAAAAGCATGTTGAACGATGAAGCTATAAAGGTTGAAGCTGTTAATGCTTAATGCCTTTTTTCTTATATAAGAATTTCAATTATATTTGCAGCACAAACCTACCTTCTCTACTTTTGAGAAGGTTTTTTTTATATTAAAATCATGAACGAAGTTACTTCAGACCAAGTTAGTACCTACATCACGAGATTTATTAACATCTTAGTTGATTATTCTCCTAAATTAATCTCTGCATTTCTAATTCTATTTGTCGGTTTATATGCCATCAGACTAATAAACAGATTGATTAGAAAAATAATGGTGAAGAGAAATCTTGACCCAACTTTAACAAAATTTCTAGCAGATATTTTATTATGGGCACTTAGAATTCTTTTATTTGTCACTTTTATTTCAAAACTTGGAATCGAAACTTCTTCTTTTGTTGCGATTTTAGGAGCAATGGGACTTGCTGTTGGTTTGTCTTTACAAGGATCGCTTTCGAATTTTGCAGGAGGAATGCTTATTATTGTTTTTAAACCTTTTAAAGTTGGCGATACAATTGAGGCACAAGGTGTTATTGCTACTGTTGAAGAAATTCAAATTTTTGTAACAAAAATGATTACTGGAACTAATCAGACCGTTTTTGTACCAAATGGTGCATTATCAAACGGAACGATCATTAATTATTCAATGCAGGCTGAAAGAAAAGCGGACTTGACATTTTCAGTTTCTTATGACTCGGATATCAAAAAAGCGAAAGATATTCTTTTAGAGATTTTACTATCAAATCCGAAGGTTCTTAAAAATCCTGCGCCAGAAGTTTTTGTAAAAAACCTATCTGCCAGTTCTGTTGATTTTGCAGTTCGCCCTTGGGCCGCAAAGGCAGACTTTGGCTCGGTAGTTTCAGATACTTTAGAGAATTGCAAAATTGCATTGGATGAAGCAGGAATATCTGTTCAGCCCTTTACGATTCAAAAATAATTATTATTGCTTTTTTGACGGGGCAGTAATCATAAAATCTTTTAAATAATAAGGTTCAAAATAAGCGACATCTACAGTGTCGCTTTTTTGATATTTATCAAAACTGATTTTACTCATAGCTTGTGCCGAAGGATATTTAATGTTTTCTAAAAACACAAAATTTTCTTTGGTCAAAACAGCTTTACATTTATCGGCACAATCGCCTACAAAGTAAAGTTTATCTGTATATTCTTGAAATGAATTTTCTTCAATTATTTCGGCTTTAATAGCTCTTTCGATACTCAAATCTGTATTGAATACGGCACTGTAAACTTCCATACGGCGTGCATCTAACATCGGAATAATTTTTCCATCTGTAACTTCTGCCTGAGATGCCAAAGTTTTAAGTGTGTCAACAGCGATTAACGGGATATTTAATGCATAACATAAACCCTTTGCGGCAGAAACACCAATTCTTAAACCTGTATAAGATCCTGGTCCCTGACTAACTGCAATTGCATTTAAATCTTGAACAGAAATACCTGCTTTTTTAATTACTTCTTCAATAAAAACATGAAGTTTTTCGGCATGCGAATATCCCTCATCTGCAAGCTCGCTGCAAACAATGGTTTT
The DNA here is from genome assembly GCF_001429295.1 of Flavobacterium sp. Root935. GTDB lineage: Bacteria > Bacteroidota > Bacteroidia > Flavobacteriales > Flavobacteriaceae > Flavobacterium. The sequence goes on from NZ_LMJL01000010.1 coordinate 356,589, forward strand.
CCCATCTTTAGCAACAGATACAGAACAATTTTTAGTAGCCGTTTCGATGTTGAGAATAAAAGACAAAGTATTATATTTTAAAATTAGTATTGAATTGTATTCTTATTTCTTAGAACCTTCAGCTTTCTTAAGTTTTACCTTATCTCCAGAATTAAGATCTTTAGAGACTGTTGTATACGGTCCCGTAATTACAACATCACCTGGTTTTAAGCCAGACATTACTTCAATATTAGTGTCATCTTGAATTCCAGTTTTGATGATTCTAATTTTAGCTTTATCGCCAACTTTTACAAAAACACATTCAAATTTTTTATCGCTTTTGGGAGCTGCTTTTTTATCAGCATTAGGATCTTCAACAGTAAAATCTTTTACAGCTGTAGTATCCGATTTTACTACAACAGAACTAATTGGCACTGCCAAAACGTTTGTTTTTGTGGTTGTAATGATATCAACAGTAGCTGTCATTCCTGGTCTAAAAGGAGAATAAGTACTTGGTTTCCCTTCTAATAAATCTTGATACGATTCTTTTAAAATACGAACTTTAACCTTAAAATTAGTTACCTGATCAGAAGTTAGAGTTGTACTTGCAGAATTAGAAATGCTAGTTACAATTCCTTTAAATTTCTTTTTCAAATAAGCATCAACTTCAACGTTTGCTTCGTCTCCAATTTTAATTTTTACAATATCATTTTCGTTTACGTCAACTTCAACTTCCATATTATTAAGGTTAGCAACACGCAAAAGTTCCGTTCCAGCCATTTGCTGCGTTCCTAAAACTCTTTCTCCTAATTCTACGTTTAGAACAGAAATTGTTCCGTCTGCAGGAGAGTAGATAGTTGTACGTCCTAAATTGTCTCTCGCTTCACTTACAGAAGCCGAAGCACTTTGAACACTGTAATATGAATTTTGCTTTGTCGCTTTCGCCACTTCAAATGAAGCTATAGCTTTATCCCAATCAGATCTTGAGATTACACCTTTGTCGTACAAGGTTTTATTACGTTCATAATTAGCTTTTGCTTCTTTAAAACTAGCCTCAGATTGTGTTAAACCAGCTTTAGAACCTGACAAGTTAGATACCGAACGGTTGTAACTAGAGGTATATAAATCTGGGTTAATTTTAACCAGCAAATCTCCTTTTTTAACAACCTGACCTTCTTTTACGTTAAGTAAAATAATTTCCCCAGATACTTCTGGAGAAATCTTCACTTCAATTTCTGGTTGAATTTTACCTGTTGCCGAAACTGTTTCAACAATTGTTGAAGCTGTTACTTTTGATATTTCTACTTCTTTTCCTTCATCCTTATTTCCTATAACTCCCGATTTCGAAAGACCGATTAAAATTGCAATAAGTACTACTGCACCACCTACTAAGAAATAAATTGTTTTTTTTGACATAATAAATTATTTTGTAATAATGGGAACGATTGGAATTCCGAAATAAAATTCAAGTATTTTAATTTTGAACATGTAATCATATTTTGTTCTGATAACATCAGACTGTGCATTTGTCAACAATGTTTGAGCTTGAGTAAAATCAAATGAATTCATCAAACCTACATCGTATTTTTCTTTTGCATAATTGTACGCCTGCTGTCTTGCTTCTAAAGTTACAGTAGACGCTTCGTAAGTATTTAGGGCTGCTTTTGCATCTGTAAAAGCAGTATAAACGTTACGTTGCAAATCTAAACTTTTTTGTTCTAAATCTATTTTAGATTTTTCTAAACTTACTTTGTTTCTTTCTACATTGTTCTTAACTGACCATCCATTAAAAATTGGAACATTTAATTGTAATCCAAAATTATGTCCCTTATTATCACTAAACTGTTGGAATATCGGATCTGGTCCTACTGTATAGGGTTGGTCGTTTGGGTCAAATTTAACTTGATCGCTGTAACTTGCTCTTGTATTAAAACCATAAAAACCACTAAGTGTTGGCTGATAAGCTCCCTTTGCTATAGCAACATTTTTTTCAGCAATCTCAAGATTTGTTTGTGCCAGCTTAACTTCTGTTCTTATATCCTTTGCTTTGTTATAAATTTCAACTGGAGTTTGACCAAGAATATTATTCTCATCTTGTAGATTTGTATTATCTATTACGTCAAAGTCGGCAAATTCTTTCAATTGTAAAAGCTGAGCTAAGCTTAATTTTGAAATCAATAAATTATTTTCTGAAATAGCAATATTTTGTTTATCTGTGGCTACAGTTGCTTTTAAATCAAACAAATCACCGCGAGGAATTGTTCCTGCATTTACCATTTCCTCAGAACGAGCAAAACGCTTTTCGTCAATTGATAATTGTTCTTTTTTAACTTTTAAATCTTCTTTATTTGATAAAATCTGTAAGAAAGCACTAGCTACATTCAGAGAAATATCTTCCTGCATCTTCAACAATTGATATTTTGATGCGATAATAGATAACTTCGCTCTTCTATAAGTATTTTGATTTTGGAGACCTTTGTAGATATCAACTCCAGCATTTAGACCAACTGAAGAATACTGAGTAGTTTGATTACGTAAGATACCAGTTGTAACATCCTGATTCAGACCAATATTCCATGAGTGAGATGCATTACCATTAACAGATGGAAGATAATTTCCTAACGCACCTTTTTTATCGATATCAGCATTTTTTACGTCTAATTCAGATAATTTTATCGTAATATTATTTTCTAATGCGTATCTCACACATTCTTCCAATGTCCATTGTTTTGATTGCGCGTGTCCAGCTAATCCAAAACCGAATAACATTGCAAAAACCAGACTATTAATTTTATTTATTTTCATATATTTTAAATGAAAGCGCAGTAAATGAAACTACGCAAATTTAACATTTTTTAAAACCAAAAAGATCCTTAAAACTTCAAATTAAATTATTTTTTTTCTGCCTCATTAATCAGTCCTTGATTCCAGATTTTTATTTTATCTGTACTCTTTACACCGCTTTTAACTTGAACGTAGATACCGTCGCTTACCCCCAGAACCAAATCTCTTCTTTGAAATTTCTGTGGCGCAGTTTCGATCTCAACATAAGGTTTTTGTGTTTTTTTGTCAAATTGAACTAGTGATTCTTTTATTGCCAGAATTTTATCTGCTTTCTCTAAAATAATTGAAGCATTTGCACTCAAACCAGCTCTAATAAAAGTGTCATCTCTATTAACCATTTGAGCTTTAATTTCAAATTGAATTGCTCCATTTTCTGTAACACCTTTTGGCGCAATATAGTTTAGAACTGCATCAAATTTTTTGTTTTCAATGGCACCAATTGTAATCTCAATAGGCATTTTTTCTTTGATTTTACCTACTTCAGATTCGTCAATTTTTCCAATAAAAATCATTCTTCCAACGTCAGCAACGCTGGCAATTGTAGTTCCTTCATTAAAATTATTACTTTCAATAACTTGATTTCCAACTTTTACAGGAACGTCTAAAACCATTCCGTTAACTGTAGAGCGAATTAAAGTATTGGCATAACTTCCTAAAGAAGATGTTGTTCCTGTTTTAACAATATCCAAGCTTTGTTTTGCTGCCAGATAAGTTTGTTTTGCCTGATTGTAAGCTACTTGAGCAGCATCAAAATCATTTGCAGAGATTACATCTTTTTCAAATAATGTTTTTTGCCTTTTATAAAGTCGTTCTTGATTATCCAAAGCAATTTTAGCAGTCTGCACTTGATTTTGTGTACTGCTTACATTAGAAACGTTTGCCACAACTCTAATTTTTGCAATCATATCTCCAGCTTTGATTTTCTCACCCGCTTTGATATAAACCTGCTCAATAATACCCGAGATATTTGGTTTGATTAACACCTCTTCATCAGGTTGAATATTACCAGTTGCAATTGTATTTTTTACAATCGTTTTAATTTCTGGTTTCTCCGTTTTAAACACAATTGGCGACTCTTGGTTTTTAGCATACAAATAGTAAAGTGCGCCAAAAAAAACGATCGCAATAAATATTAAAATGGTTATAGTTACTCCTTTTTTCATTTGTTCTTGGTTTAATCGATTTATTTTGATTGATAATTTATTCTGTTCTTAAAGCATCTACAGGTTTAACATTGATCGCAGTCTGTGCTGGAATAAATCCCGCGAGCAAACCTGATCCAACTAATATTAATAAGGCAACAAATACAACTCCTAAGTCAACACTTGGATTGGCAAACATAGTATTATCGCTTGGAGGCATCGAATCCAGTGCTAAATTTAACAGTGCTATAATTCCAGTTGCGACGGCAATTCCCAGCATTCCAGAAATTATAGTTAGAAAAATAGATTCTGATAATATTTGCGAGCGAATGGCTGCGGGCGTTGCTCCCAAAGCTCTTCTTATTCCTATTTCTTTTGTACGTTCTTTAACTACAATAAGCATAATATTTGAAATTCCGATTACACCAGAAATCAAAACTAATGTTCCTACAAAATATGCAATTACTTTTAAAATATTAAACAAACTTTGCACCTTATTAAATTGTTCGTATAAATCGAAATTTCCAACCGCTCTATCATCTGTTGGATTTATAGAATGCAAAGATTTTATAATCTCTAAAATTTTAGGTTTTAAATCGGTTATAGAAGTTTCGTCTTTTGCTGTAAGCGCCATCCATCCCACTTTGTCTCCGTAATTAAAAGCCTGCTGAAAAGTTGTAAAAGGAATAAAAATATTCTTTTGCTCCTGCTCTGCGTTTCCTCCTTGCTGTTTAGATTTGTAAACTCCAACAACCATAAAATTAATCCCGTTAATCTTAATATAAGTCCCAACAGCTTCTTCTTCTTTTCCGTAAAGTTCGCTGATAACACCTTTACCAATAACGGCAATTTTTCTTTTCTCCTGAATATCCTGCTGATTGACAAAACGTCCTTTAATAATATCCATTGGCTGTTGTTTGATCAGCTCAGGATAATCTCCATATATGGTAAATGATGAAGTTTTTGTTCCTCTCACCACATTGTTTGTTCCGTTAAAATCTCCCAATTGATTACGAGGCGAAACATATAATAAATCTGGCAAAGCCGCTTTTAAAGCAGTAACATCGCTGTTTCTAAAATCGTATCTTCGTGTTTTTGGCAAACCTTTATAGGCCTTAGAGGTTGTCTGGCTCCACATAAACATTGTATTTGTGGCAATTCCATCAAATCCTTTTTTAATACCATTTTCCAGACCATTACCGGCAGCAAGTAAAATTACCAAAATAAATATTCCCCAAAAAACACCAAAAGCTGTCAGAATAGTTCTGAAAGGGTTGGCAGTTAAAGCCTGTAAAATCTCGTCCCAATTATCTTTTTTAAACATATCTATTCGTCTCTAAGTGCTACAATAGGCTTAATTTTAGCGGCTCTGTATGCAGGAAAAAATCCGGCAACTGCGCCCGCAAACACTAATAAAAACAGTGTTGTCAAAGCTACATTAAAATCAACTTCTGGATTTCTAAAATACTCACTCTGAACCATTGGCCCAACAAATTCAAGCAATAATAAACTTGCTAAAAGTCCAACAAATCCAGCGATTGTTGTAATAAAAATTGATTCGTGAAGTATCATTGTGATAATAGAAAATGGAGATGCTCCTAATGCTTTTCTAATTCCAATTTCTTTAGTTCTTTCCTTTACAATAATCAGCATAATATTACTAACTCCCACAACACCAGCTATTATTGTACAAATACCAACCCACCAAAAAAACAATCTGATATATAAATTCAAGTCGTAAAATTGTTTTGCATCTTTAACCGAATTATAAACCCCAACTCCGCTGTCGTCCTCAGGAGCCACCATGTTTTTACTTTTCAATAAGTCTTTTAAATCTTGTGTAAATTTTTCAGACTGAGCCAAAGCTTCATCATAATTATTTGTCTTTTTCAATGTAAAAAACAAATTACTGATTTTATCTCCACCGCCAAAGGTTCTCTGTACTGTTGATAATGGCAAATAAGCTCTAGTTTCTTCACGTTCTCCACCTGGATCTGTAAAAATTCCAACTACTTTGAAATTAATATTATTGATTAATATTTCTTCCCCAAGCGCTTCTTTATCTTTAAACAAGTCCGTTTTTACTTTCATTCCAATAACAGCAACCTTTTCATTATTCTGAAGGTCTTTGCTATTTATATATCGTCCTTGAACTATCGTTAGGTTTTCTATTCCGCCATAATCTGGATCAACACCTCTAAATTGGTAACTTCCAGATTCTTTTCCATAGCTAAAAGACTGTCCCCAATAATTATTGGTTGAAGCTCTTAAATCTAATTTATCTTCAAATTTCTGAACCGACTGATTATAATCGCTATTACGAAATTGAACTTGTCTGCCTGGATTCAACCCTTTGTATTCTTTGGTTGTTGTTCCCGACCAAACTTCTATAATTCCTGCGGCGTCACGCTCAAATTGTTTTTCAATTCCATTTTGAAGACCTTTTCCTGCACCAAGCAGAATAACCAAAATAAATATCCCGGAAGCCACAGAAATTCCAGTTAAGAATGTTCTTAATCGGTTTTTAGAAATGGCTTCAAATATTTCCTGCCAGCGTTCAATATTAAACATAAGACGAAGCTCTAACTTGTTCTACTTTTTTATCATCGATAATTAATCCGTCTTTTAGGACTACATTTCTTTTGCACATTGCGGCAATATCAGGTTCGTGTGTAACAATTAAAATCGTTTTTCCTTCGTCATTAATTCCCTGAATCAGTTCCATAACTTCATAAGAAGTTTTAGTATCAAGAGCTCCTGTTGGTTCATCCGCCAATAAAACTTTCGGATTTGAAGCTAATGCTCTTGCGATAGCCACACGTTGTTTCTGACCTCCAGAAAGTTCATTTGGTAAATGGTGAGAATGTGATCCTAAACCAACTTTCTCTAAATATTTCATTGCAATTTCATAACGCTCTTTCCTTTTAATTCCCTGATAATACAATGGCATAGCGACATTATCTAGCGCAGATTTGTAATTAATTAAGTTAAAAGATTGAAAAACAAATCCTAAAAATTTATTACGATATTTTGAAGCAATTGTTTCGTTTAATTTTTTTATCGGAGTTTTGTCTAAAATATAACTTCCAGAATCGGCTTCATCCAGAATCCCTAAAATATTAAGAAGAGTAGATTTACCCGAACCAGATGATCCCATGATCGCAACTAATTCTCCTTCTTCAATATTAAAATTAATCCCTTTTAACACATGTAATTCTGAACTTCCCATTTTATAGGATTTGTGTAAATCTTTAATTTCGATCATGGTATTGTTAAATTTTTGAGACAATAATAACGTTTTTATTAAGTAAATTATGATAATAAAAAGTTAATAATTTCGTTACCTTTTTGTATAAGACTTCAATCTGTAGTAATTGTTACACTTTTTTAATAAAATATGATTGTTTTCGTAATTTTGTTTCGATTTAAAAATTCACATTAATGAAGCTTTCTTCAATTATTCCAATGTTTATAGTACTTGCAGTACTAACAAGCTGTTCTTCTACTCAAAAATTAGAAACATTAAAACCAGAACCAGACGACGCAAGTCCGTTAGTCTACGACAGCAGTCCTTCGTTTATCAATTTACCCATTACGATTAAACTTAGTGATATTGAAAATCAAACAAATGCTCTCTTAAACGGATTAATTTATGAAGACAATACTATCGAAGATGATGATATTGAAATGAAGATCTGGAAACAAGCTCCAATTAAAATTCAGAATGATCCATCAAATCCAGATAAGAGAATAAAAACAATCTTACCGCTTAAAGCTACCATCAAGTATCGTATTGGCACCAAAAAGTTAGGTGTAGAATTATATGATGTTAGGGAATTTAATCTAAATGGAATTATAACATTGTCCAGCGAAGCTGCTCTAACAAATTGGAAACTTACCACCAAAACTGAATTCAAATCTCTTGACTGGAGCGAGAGTCCAACAATGAGCATTTTTGGTAAAAATATGCCGATTACGTATTTAATAAATCCCGCAATTTCTATTTTTAAAGATAAATTAGAAAAGAAAATAGATGAAGCTATTGAAAAATCAATGGATTTTAAACCAAATGTACTTCAGGCAGTAGAAAAAATCTGCACGCCTTTTGAGATGAGTGACACTTACGAAAGCTGGCTGCGAATTGTTCCCATCGAAATTTATTCGACAAATGCCAAACTCAAAAATGATTCTTTCTTACTCGATATGGGTATGAAATGTAATATGGAAACTATTGTCGGTAAACAGCCTGACTCTAAATTTAACGCCAGCAAAATTGTTCTAAAGCCTGTTGCTAAAATTCCAAATCAGATTTCTGCCAATATTGCTGCTATTTCAAGTTATGTTGATGCTTCAAAAATTATGACCAAGAATTTTGCTGGTCAGGAATTTGGTTCTGGCAGCAAAAAAGTAACGGTTAAAAATGTTACAATCTGGCATAAAGACGGCAAAATGGTAATTGCATTGGATGTTTTAGGTTCTATAAATGGAACTCTTTATTTAAATGGATTTCCACAATATAATCCACAAACCAAGGAAATTTATTTCGAAAAACTAGACTATGTATTAGACACCAAAAGCAAATTGATGAGAACTGCCAATTGGCTTGCACAAGGATACGTTTTACGAAAAATGGAAGAAAGCTGCAGATATTCTATTCAGCCTAATTTGGAAGAAGGTAAAAAAAGTATGGCAGGCTATTTAAAAAACTACTCTCCGATGCCTGGTGTATTTGTAAATGGAAAAATGGAAGATATACAGTTCGATAAAATTCAGCTTACCAATCAAGCCATTATTGCTTTTATAAAAATAAACGGAACTGTAAATGTTTCCGTTAACGGACTTAAATAAAAAAAGCAGTGTAAAATTACACTGCTTTTTGTTTTTTAGATTGATACATTCGATAAATCAAATATCCTATTATCATTACCAGTAAATACGGAATGGCCATTAAATAAACAATTCCGTCATTAACTGCTTCTGCTTTCTTGGTATTAGAATCACCAGACAAAGCGGCGCGGCACATTGCACACTGAGCATTTGCTGTAATTCCTATAAAGAAAAGACAAATTACAAACAGAAAAGTTTGAAACTTGAATTTTCCTTTCTGTATTTTATCTTTAGTTAGCATAGTATGGTGAAATCATTAAAAAAACTATTACTCCAGTCACAGCAACATACAACCAAATTGGAAAAGTAATTTTAGCTATTTTTCTATGTCTGTCAAATCGCTGCGCCAATGCTCTTACATAAGTAATTAGTACAAGTGGGATAATTGCTATCGACAGTAAAATATGAGTGATCAAAATGATAAAATATAAGTATCGTATTGAACCTACCTTTGCACTTTCTGCCAAATCAAGAACTCCATCATGATTTAAATCACCAAATTTAGTCGAATCTGCTGTCATATGATAAGCCACATACATAACCAAAAACGCTACAGATAAGGCAATTGCAAAAGTCATTAATCGTTCGTGTAATTTCTGGTTTCCATTTTTTATTGCTAAAACGGCCCAAACCAAAACAATAGCTGTAACTCCATTAATTGTTGCATAGATGGGAGGCAATACAGACAAGGGCTCTACATTAAAACCAAAATCTTTTAGTTTTACTCCAAACAAAATTGCAACAACAACCGGAATTACAATTGAAACAGCAATAATTAATTTACTATATTTTTTCTCTAGATTATTATCTTCCATTTTTATTCTTCTAATAAAATTTTAATGTCTTGTTGAATATCACGAACTCCTTTTTTATCTAGACCATCATAATAAATAGTTGGATTTCCGTAGTTATCTTTTCTGCAACGAATATTACCATCTTTATCAATCAAGGCAAATAAACCAGAATGCTCAAATCCGCCGCTAACTTTATCATTTTCACCAGCATAAAGATTAAAACCTTTGTTTGATAAATCCATAATTACATTTCTATCTCCTGTCAAGAAATTCCAATTTGAAGATTTTACACCAAGCAGCTTAGCATGATCTTTTAAAACCTGCGGTGTATCATGTTTTGGATCAATTGTTATAGAAACAATTCCAAAATTAGGATTTCCAAAAAAAGCTTTTTCAATTTCCAGCATACTCATATTCATTTTTGGACAAATAGAAGGACATGTTGTAAAGAAGAATTCTAAAACGTATACTTTTCCTTTATAAGTATCATTTGAAATTTTGACATTATCTTGATTCGTCAATTCAAATTTTGGAGCTGGCCCAATTGTCAAAAGCTTTGCTTCTTTTGAAGATTTAGAACCAACATTATCTAAGCGATTTCCTTTTACGACTTCACCGTTTTTTACTCGATCTACAATTTTAGGAACTGCATAAATCCCAAAAATCAAAATGATAAAGGAGATTCCTATATATGATTTATTTTTGAACATTATAAATGAATTTTAAAGTTGCTTTGTGGCGTTATGATTCTTCTTTAAAGCGGCGCGGTATTCGTATAAGATAATTTTAAAATCATCCAGCATTTCATTGCTTAGTTCTGACGGATGAAAAGTATCATACCCTTCCTTATACTCGTCTTTATCTTTTCTTCCTCTTAAATTGCGTTCTTTATCAATGATATAAACATTTGAAGTTCCAAGATTCTGATTTAATTTCTGTTTTAAATGAAGCTGATCATAGAATTTTTGAATTTCATCATTTGAAGCAAATACGAAATTCCAGTTTTTAACATCTGTAAAAGGAGATAAAGCGTCAATAATTTTCTGAGCTTCTTTTTCGGTACCAAGCGGACATAAAACTACAAACTGAAGATCTTCAAAACCATTATAACGTTTATAGATTTTTTCATTTAAGTTAAAATAATTCCCTCTATTGTCTAATATATTTGAACCTGAAAAACCAAGTACAGTTATCTTTTTATCAAGAGAAACTTTTTTTCCGTTTAATGATTTCCAATTTCCGAAATCAGCAACTTTTGGTGTTATTACAGGAAGTGTTGTAAAACTATTTACCCCAGAAGCAAAAAATAAATAAGCTACAATTGGCAGGACAAAAAGTACAAAGAGAACTATATTTTTTTTCATTGTATTAACGGAAATTATTGAGGTACAAAAATAAAAAAATCCCGATGTTATCGGGACTCTTTTCGAATTAATATCATGTTAAAAATTCCATTTAATAGTAGAATCTTTAAAAACCCCATAAATATAATGTCCTTCTGTCAATAGAATAAACAATAAATATAAAACTAGGAAGATAACAGGAGAAACAACAGACCATCTAAGGCTGCTTTTTTCACCTTCCATGTGCATAAATGCCCATACAATATAATATGCTTTAAAAACTGTAAGGATATAGAAAATCCAGTTTAATAAATTCAATCCAACAAAATGAGTGAATTCTAATGATGCAGGTTTGTAGATACCTAATATAACTTCTACTGTAGTTACTACAGAAAGTAATGCGAAAACAAACCAGATTCTTTTTGTATTTGATACGTGCTCGTGTGACATAATGATTAAATTCTAAAAATTAAACTAGGTAGAAAACTGTAAATACAAATACCCAAACTAAATCTACGAAGTGCCAGTATAAACCAACTTTCTCTACCATTTCGTAGCTTCTTCTCTTCTCGTAAGTACCTAATAATACATTAAAGAAAATGATAATATTAATGATAACTCCTGAGAATACGTGGAATCCGTGGAAACCTGTAATAAAGAAGAAGAAATCAGCGAATAATTTATTACCATATTCGTTTCTAATCAAGTTAGCACCTTCTACAACATATTTAGCATTTGCTAAATGAGCTTCAGATTCTTCTCTTGACAAAACAGTCTTTTTCTTTTTATCAGTAAGTTTTTCTGTTCTAATTAAAATTTCTGGATGAGCTTTAAATCCTGCTTGAACTTCAGCAACTGTGTAAGTTGGAAGAGATTGTGCATCTTCCATAAACCAAGTTGAATGACTTCTTGTTAAAGCTTCTCTTTGTTCTGGCAATTTAACAGCAAAGTCAGCCAAAGCTACTCTTTTACCATCTTTATCCACAAATTGAAGTAAACTACCTCCAACTGTTTCAACTGCACCATATTCACCTTTAATGAAGTTTTTCCATTCCCAAGCTTGAGAACCAACGAAAATTAAACCTCCAATAATAGTTAAGAACATATAAATTGCAACTTTTGTCTTTTTCAATTGGTGACCTGCATCAACAGCTAATACCATTGTTACAGATGAAAAGATCAAAATAAAAGTCATTAAAGCTACATAATACATTGGAGCCGCAACACCATGCATAAATGGAAAGTGAGTAAACACTTCATCAGCCAAAGGCCAAGTTTCAATAAATTTAAATCTAGAAAAACCGTAAGCTCCTAGAAATCCAGAGAATGTTAAGGCATCTGATACGATAAAAAACCACATCATCATTTTTCCATAACTTGATCCTAGTGGCTGGATCTCATGACCGCCTCCCCAAGTTTTTTCGTCGTTGTTTGCAGTAGTAACTGTCGCTCCCATAAAAGATATTCGTTAAAAAGTTCCCAAATTTACGTTTTTTTCTTATTTAAAGAAAAATAAAAATAAAAATAAATATACCCATAATAAATCCAAAAAGTGCCAATACATCGCACCTAGTTCTATACCAAGAGTTTGAGTCGAATTGTATTTTTGTTTAAAATGATTATAAATTATAATTAAAAGTGAAATTAATCCGCCAGCCAAGTGTAACAAGTGCGTAACCGTTACAACATACAAGAAAGTTGTAGTAATTGAACTACCTTCTCCTGTAAAATAATATCCTTGTTCAACGATTTGTCCAAATCCTTGAAATTGTAACACTACAAATAAAATCCCTAACGCTAAAGTTCCCAAAAGCAATCCCGTAACAGCGCTTCTGTTGTCCTTTTGGATGGCTTTTTTAGCCAGATAAAAAGTAACACTACAAGCAATAATTACAGCTGTACTCCAATAAAACGCAGAAGGCAGCTCAAAATTCTTCAACCAGTCTGCTCTTGATTTACTTACTACAAATGCACTTGTTAATCCAGCAAACATCATGGTCATACTAACCATCGCAAAAAGAAGAATCAGTTTTGCTGATTTCGACTTTCTTACTTGTTCTTCATTTGTTGTCATTGTCATTTCCATAACTATCTTAAAAATTTATCTACTATATATACAATTTGTAAAAGCGAAATATAAGAAACACTTACCAGCATTAATGTTCTAGCTGCTTTGGCAGTTCTTAACTTGTACAAACGAACTGCATAAAAAAGCATCCAAATACCTAACAGAAAAACTAAAATTGCTGCGATTGGAGAAATAAATAATTGTCCTGTAAAACCTAAAACCGGCAGCAATGATGCTATTATAAGCCAAATTGTATATAAAATAATTTGTAATGCTGTTCCTTTGTCTTTTTTACCTGTTGGCAGCATAAAAATCCCTGCCTTCTCATAATCTTCATATAAAAACCATCCGATAGACCAAAAATGCGGAAACTGCCAGAAAAACTGAATTAGAAACAAAGTTCCTGCTTCGATGCCAAATTCTCCTGTCGCCGCTACCCAGCCCAGCATAAATGGAATTGCTCCTGGAAAAGCTCCAACAAAAACAGACAAAGAAGTAACCGTTTTTAATGGCGTATAGATACTTGTATACAAAAATATAGATATTGCAGCAAACATTGCCGACTTTGCATTTATCGTATAAAGAAGTGCAATTCCTAGAATCGTAAGCAGACTTGCTACTAGCAAAGCTACTCTTGGCGACATTCTGCCTGAAGGAACTGGACGATTTTTAGTTCGATCCATCAACGAATCGATATCTTTTTCTATTACTTGGTTAAAAGCATTTGATGCCCCAACCATGCAATATCCTCCAACTGCTAAAACAGCCAAAGTACTCCATTTAAATGGATGTTCAGAATCAACTCCTAACAAATATCCTGCAATAGAAGAAAATAAAACACTAATAGCCAATCCAGCCTTAGTAATCTCTTTAAAATCTAGAAATATTGATTTGATTGATAATGTATTTTTTGCAGCGTTCAATACCGTTGTTGTTTGTGTATTTTTTTGAGTGCTGCAAATGTACAAATTAGATTGTAGAATTTAGACCTATAAAAATAGATTTTTTTCAATAAAACCTTTACAAATTAAGAACTCGCCATACTTTAACACTATTATTTCGAAAAATCTTATTAAAAACTAGTAATCAAAATACCAATTGAAAATATCTGAACGCAAACCTATACTAAACCAAGTTGTACTTTGCTTAAATGTTGCAGCAGTTTCCTGCGTTGGGTCGAAATTTCGATAAATTAAACTTCCAAATAATTTCAAATTTGTCATCGGATTAATCAAATATCCGCCTTGAATATCCGCGATGAAAATACTTGTTTTATTTCCCTGCCCTACTTTTACACCTGTATTATAAGGACGGTTTTCATCATAGCTTTTATAAATATTGCCGCCATAGTTATACGAGTCTTCAGCTGTGTCAAAATCTAAACCTCTTGTTCCCATTGTAAATTTAGCATCTCCAAACAAACGTCCTTTATGGTAGCGGCCAATCACAATTAACTCTTTAAAGTTTCCTCCCCATTGGTGCCCAACGCTTTGATTATTGTGTCCGTAATTTGTAATAACAGCGCTATGAGAGTACACATAAGGACGTACATGGTTAAATTCTACCTGAAACAATAAATCTTTTACATTAAATGCATTGAAATATTTTGCTCCAAGCTGGAATCCAAATTTATTTTTCCAGCTTTGATTCCCTGCTCCAACATCCGAAACAGAAAATTCATCAATCAAAAATTGAGAATATAAATTGATGTTATTATTCCATTTGTACTTACCTGTTATCCCTAAAAGCGCATTTCCGCTTCTAGATGAAGATCCAAATTCTACTGCACGATAAAAAATTATAGGGTTCACAAAATTAATATCAAAACCTCTGTTGTTGGTATTTGTCCAGACTACAGATTCAAAGAAACCTAAATTTAATCTATTTGAAACATTCCAGCTCAAATAATGGTTTGCCATGAATTTTGTAGCATATGTTCTATCTACCGTTACCTCTGGGCGAACATCTTTCATCCACATATAAGTATTGGTATACTTAATTTTCCAGAAATTGGTATTAATTTTAAAATAAGGATAAGGACTTGCTCCATCGCTTTCTAAAAGCGAACGATAACCATCTCCTATAAAATTTCGGCCATACCCCAATTGCAGATCAAAAATTTTGTTTGGTGTAAACGTAATATTGGCATCAGCCAAAGGAAAATCATAAGCATCTGTTTTGAATCTTTTTGCAATCCCAACTCCTGGAATTATCGCAGGATTTCCTCCAGATGGTTTAATTGATTCTGCATAATCATTAAAATAGCCTGCAAATCTTCCTTGACTTTCAAAAAATGTAGTCGTAAAATTGATCTGCTTTCCTAAACCTCCTCTAAAATTCAATGCTCTTGTATTTACATAAGTATATGATGCATCAAGATCTGAGGCTTTACCCATTTGCAAATCGACAATTGGGTTCAAAGAAAACCAGTAATCTTCTCCTTGAATCTGTACTAGATTTTCGTTCCACCATTTTCTTCCCAGCCAGGTTGAAACATTTTTCTGCAAAGACTCATTAACGGCTTTTAAGTTATAATACTTAGAAACCTCAGCATACGTATAAGGTTTAGAAGCCGTATGATTATTGCTTCCCACTTGGTTCATTGCCGCATCGAACTGAGCATAATAACTGTGAGAAAAAGGAATATTTAAATGACTTTCAAATTCTGGATTATTGTATTTTTTATATACAATGCTATCCAGCTCTGTCATTGGTTTTTCAATTGGCTTTAAAATTTCAGATGCTGCCAAAGCTTCAGCAGCAAGCTGCTCTGAACTTTTAAGTGGCAAATCGATAGAAATTGTATATTTAGAATAAGTAGCTTTTCCGTTGTAAGTTGACGGCTTTATTTTTGGAAATTTTTCAAATACCCGTTTTGCTTCTTGAGACAATT
Source organism: Flavobacterium sp. Root935 (assembly GCF_001429295.1). GTDB lineage: Bacteria > Bacteroidota > Bacteroidia > Flavobacteriales > Flavobacteriaceae > Flavobacterium. The sequence continues at coordinate 372,539 of NZ_LMJL01000010.1, forward strand.
CATCATTTGCTGCTGATACATAAATTACTTTAAATTCTCCTTCTGCATTCACTTCAAAAAGTACTTTTACTGCACCTTTATAATTATTTTGCTTTAAGTTTTCTGGAACTTGAAAATTATTAAATACAAAATCCTGAACTTCTTTATAAAAACAATTTTCGAGTTTTTTACCTTCTAAGTTTTCGCAGTTAGGAAAAACAGGAAACATTTCTGCCGTAAAACCTGGTTGAACTGAAGCTCCATTTTGCTGTGAAGAAACAATGAAAAATGAAAAAATTAAAACAAGGGATAAAAAAAACTTATTCACTTAAAATATAGGTATTTATTTAATATTGATTTGGGGAATTTTCTCCGTTTGAAATTGCTTTTGCCGCTGAAGTTCCTATGCGCTTAACTCCTAAATTGATCATTTCTGATGCTTCTTTATAAGATCGCACACCTCCAGCTGCTTTTACCGATAAAGGTGAAGCATTTTCAAGCATTATAATTATAGTTGGAATTGTCGCTCCATTAGGAGCATTGTTATCTGTTCTATAAAATCCTGTTGAAGATTTTACAAAAACTGAAGCAAAGTCTTCTTCTTGAAAATTTGAAACTACAACATTTTTTATCAAAGCCGATAGTTGAATAATTTCTTTATCTGTTAAAGCCGCAACTTCTATAATCCATTTTACAGTTTTGTTATTCGCTAGACCAATCTGGGTTCCAAACAAGATTTCTTGTTTTACTAAATCTATTTCGCCATTTTTAAAAGCTTCATAATTACAAACAAAATCCAGATCGTCGGCTCCATTTGCAATTGCTTCGTTTGCTTCTTTAATCTTAGTTTCAAGACTTGACTTCCCTTCTGGAAAATCAATTACAGTTCCTACTAATAAAACAGAATTGGCTTCTGAAATCATTTCTTTAGCCAGAGAAACATATTCTGGCCGAATCATAATTAATTTAAATCCTTCTTGAATAGCTTCTTGAATGGCCTTTTTAACCACAATAGTATTTTCTGCTTCAGAAAGACCAGCTTGCGATGCAGTTTTTAAATATGTGGAGTCTAGATATTGCTTTACATTTATCATGATCGAAGTTGCAGAAAACCAGCACAAAAGTACATTTTATATTGATAAAAAACAGCGTTTTAAAAGTTTGATTTTCTTGTAGAAAAAAACCCACCGAAGTGGGTTTCTAATATTATATTTTATTGATTTGCTTTTTAAAGGCTATAGCAGAAAAAACTGCCGTGAACGCCCCAAGCGCATTTGCTAAAACATCTGCAACATCCGAAGCTCTGGTAACTGTAAGAGCAGCTTGCAGGATTTCGATTGTAATTCCAAAAAAAACAGAAAAAATAAACGAAATCAAATAAGCTTTATAATCGTCTGCTTCTTTTCCTTTTAATTCTTTTTTGAAAAACAAAATCCATGAAATTGTAAATCCAAAGTGGAAACAGAAATGTACAATTTTATCAAGACTTGGAATATTAACTGCTGGTAAATTACCCGAATCTGTCAAACAGAAATAAGCAATAATTCCAGAACAGACAATCGCCCAAAGTAATAATAACTGTTTAGGCACCGATTAATGTTTTATAAGCTTCATCAGATAATAAAGAATCAATCTCTGATGCATCAGCAATTTTAATTTTAATCATCCATCCTGCTCCATAAGGATCAGAATTTACAGTTTCAGGAGCACTTTCTAAGTCTTCATTAAAAGCAATGATTTCACCTGTTAATGGTAAAAATAAATCTGAAACTGTTTTTACAGCTTCAACAGTTCCAAAAACTTCATCTTTTGAAAGTGTCTGATCTAAAGTTTCTACCTCAACATACACGATATCCCCTAACTCTTTTTGTGCAAAATGAGTAATTCCTACAGTCGCAACATCTCCTTCGATGCTAACCCATTCGTGATCTTTTGTGTACTTTAAATTTGCTGGTATGCTCATAATAGTATGTTTGAAAATTGATAATTTAAAATTTAAGCCACAAATGTAATAATCTTCTAATGAAATTTAGTTTAGAAACTAAAAATTAATTTCCAAAATTATAACGAAGTGTGAAACCTGATCTGATGTTCGTTAAAGGAAATGAAGTCGAAATAACTGCTTTCGAGAACGAATGATCATAATAAAATATTGCTGTCAAGTTTTTACTGAAAGCATAATCAGCAGTCAGCTTTAAGGTCCAGATATTTTGTCCCGCAGCCAGCTGATTATTATCGTAATCTAAATACCTAACTAAAGTTTCATTGTTTCTATATGAAAAATCAGCTTTGATATTAATATCACTTTTAATAATTCCAGTTGGATTATCTGCCAATCTTGAAGAGAAAATTACATCTTTAAAACGATATCCTAACCCAACAACATACTCTACTCCTTTAACTTCTGTCAACAAATTGTTGTCAAAACTCATCGATAAGGCTCGGTCTTTTTTAATTTCCGTTAATAAACGAAGTGAACTCTTCAGCTCAAAATCAACTCGAATAAGCGGACTAAACTGCTCTACCAAGTTAACATTCGACATAATTGTTTTATTAAAGAAATTCGAATTGACATCCTGCCCGTTAGGATTTTCTAAATAATCAAAGTTCGATCTAAACTGGCTGATTGTATATGAAGCCCTGTAATTATGCTGTAAAGAAAAACGTTTAAAATGATCTTTAAAATATTTATAGCGCATCAAACCATTATACTTCACAGTCCAGTTCGGGATAGGGAAACTTCTAAAAATACTTGTCGAAGCATTTGAGGCATCACTTCCTGTATAAGCTGCTAAAAACGAAGGAAGCAAGACTGCCTGATTACTTTTACTAAATCCTATTGGATACCCATCATTTGACTGGATTAACTTTCTTTGACTATTATTTGGATTTGCAAGATTATCCAATGGAGCATTCGGATCTTCTGTTGGAAGAGTAGACGCATCATATCTAGGAATAACTGCTCCATAATGATCTTCCGCTAAACGATTTGCAATTATTAAACGATTATTTCTAAAATCATCAAATGCCGCAGACTGCGTTTCATTACTTGTTGAAAAAGCAGTTTTGATCAATACTGTTGAAATAGAAAACATTCCGTATGTATATGGCGACAAAGGCTTATAATACAATCCTCCAATTGAATCTCTAACCGTATATTGTTCGGACGAGTTTTCAGAATACGCACGATCCATATTTAAATCAATTTTCAAATCAGGAAACAAATCAACATTTGCTGTAATTTTCAAAAGTTTATTACTTACCTGAGTATAATTTTGATTAAAATTTTGATAATTGGTCAACCATCCATTTTTGGCCGCTTCGTAACGTATGTCATCCTGACTACCAAATACGAATCCTAATGATGGTTTTGATGTACCAAAGAAACCTACTCCTGGTATATATCCTGGCAAAACAGTACCGCTGTTTTTAGTATAATTAATTTGAATGTTCTTAACACTTGTCAAAACTCCAATTAAACCGTCGTAGAAAGGACTTCTACTTACTGTTGGCTTCGCAGTGTTTACAATTTTTTCACCTGGCTTAGGTGGCGCTGTTGGTTTTGTTTTCGCAGCTGTTTTAGAACCTGGCGTTAGACCTAAATACTTATACAACGTGTTCATATTTAATGTTGTAGTTAAAGTATTTGAATTAGCATTTTGGATTGTATTTCCTAAATCCCACAGAGTTGTCGATCCATCTGGATTTTCTTCTTCATATTGCGAAAATGCTGTTGAAGCTCTTTGCCAATTATAATCGGCAGTATAAGAATAAGTTGCTTTTACGAAACTGAAAATTGGAATTTTATTAATTGGTATATCATAATTTAAAACCAATTGCTGCAAATGCTGGTTTGGTGTACCAATATCAAAATAATCGTCCCAAATATTAAAGTCTTCTTTTGGCGAATTATCGTCATTCAAAAAGTTTCTAACAATATTATTCGATGCCGCAGTATAATTTAATTTTAATGATTTTGTCAGATTGAATCCAAAACCATATTGATAATTGAATGCAAAATTTCTTCTGTAAAGCGGATCAAGACCAATACCTTCTACATCAACTTGTCGATATTGCTGGCGATTACTTTGTCTAATAATATTTGTATTAAAAGAGATATTTGAAGGAAGATAATTAAAATTGAAATCACTCAATAGTTTCCAATATTCACTTGTTTTCATGAATTTGGTCTGCTTGAACGGAACCACTTCTTTCGGCTGGAATGTATACGCATAATTCACGGCTGTGTTCGATTGTTCATCTTCATAATCTTCTACTTCATAATCATGTCTTTCTACTTGATTATAAGATTGAGAGAATGTAAAGTTTTCTACATCATAAACATGAGGTTTCTGCTCTTGGGCTCTATCTTTTCTTACGCCGATAAAGTTGATGCTCTTACGTTTAGTATAATCTACTGCACGTGTTCTAATATTATCTTTTTCTGCTGGATCTGTTGTTTCTGCAATTAACTGTTTCAGTTTAATATCCTGATTAAACGGATCGTATTCTGGTGTAATAACTTCCTCTCCAATTGCATAATTGAACGGAAGATTAATTCCCCATTTCTTAGGCAGTAATTTTCCTAAATTTAAGTTTGTTACTATGTTATATTGTTGAATATCTTCACGATCTCTTTCATTAGCCCCCTCTTCAAGAGAACCAAAACCAATGGTACTCTTTTTTCCTGATGCTGATAATGTCATCAAATCGGCCATATTGGTATCAACATTTAACAAGGCTGCCATACCGCCTTTGTTTTCCAAATCAGACATACGAAGCTCGTTAAACCAAACTTCTCCATTAATGTTTTTATGATCTGCAGCACTTTTTACTCCAACCATTAAATTTCGCACTAAACCAAAATTCGGATTTCCTTTTATACCTAAAGTCAATTTACCGTCTTGGTCACCTCCTTCTATAGATGGATCTCTATCTGGATAGTAAATACCATTTACATCTCTTCTTGGGTCATTAGGATCAATCTTCATTGCCAATATTTTCATTCTGGTCAGCAAAGACAAAGCCACGTCAATATTATTTTCTTCCAGCCAAACCAAATCTGGACTTATCTCACATGATCCTCCAGTATTTGTTACTTTTAATGGAATTTCAATCTGATAAAAGTTTTGCGTAAAGTCATTACCAAAACGAATAAATCCAATCATTTCATTATCTAAAAGCTGGCTATCATTTGGAAGTGATTCCGCATGAATGAACATTTTCAACTTTTTGTATTGACGCATATCAACACTTACATTTTTGAAAACTGCTCTAGAATCTTGATATTCTAATCCTGAACCTCCAATTCTTAATGCTAAAGACTGCTCATTTTGGTTAATGATTGTATTGTTGTTATATGCCTGTTCTCTTTGAACTCCTGGCGGAATAACATAATTTACTGGGCATTTAGTCCCATTTTCCTGAATATTAACTGCCGCAACATCAAACTCAGTTCCGTCGTTTTCTGGATTTGTATCATTAGCATCTAATGTTCCTGTGTATCTTCTCCATTCTCCTCTAACTAAATCTAATGCTCCAAAACGAACTGTCATTTGATCATTAAATCCAGTCATAAACATACGCATGAAACGAATCGATCTAAAATCTGTAATATTTCCAATAGTATTTTGTGGCTGCGAAACTGGGATTTTAAATTGAATCCATCTTGCATTTGTTGTGCTTCCGTTTGGAAGTTCGACATTTTTTACTTCTCTAATGTCTGTAATATAATTTTGTCCAATCTGCATTCCTGGTCTTAAATCAATACTGTATTCATAATACGCATTGATTGTACTCATTGTATTATCACGGTTGATATCTTCTACGTCTGGAAGAGTTGTAGAACCACGATTCGGATCATCTACACTTACTGCAGAGTTCCCCTCAGTTCCATTATATTTTTTATAGCGATTTAAAACGCCGCCATCTGTATTTAAATAATAGGTGTAATCATCTGCTGCTGGATCACTTTCACCAGCGTAATTATTATAAATAGAAGCTTCTTTTGAGTTCGGAAGTCCATCTAAACCAACATCTTGATTTCTACGATTATCCGGATTGGTGTCAAAAGCATAAATTAACGATTGTGATGCAGGCACATCTCCCCAAAGTGGCTGCGGATTTACCATTACCTGATCTGGTCCTAATCCGTTTTCATATTGTTTTCTGCCGTCTTTTAAAACGTCTTCTGAAACTTCTCCTAAGTTGAAATAAATTTTACCTGTATTGGTCGGCTGTGATTCTCCTGTTCCAACATATGGATCCAGTACCCAAAACTGAATATATTCTACATTTCCCTGCTCAAAATTGGTTGAATTCAGCGCACGCATAATTCCTCCAAAATTGGTCGAAGGACTACTTGCCCCAAAATTTGGATTGTTATTGTAAGGCCCTCTATCTGATGGATAATACGTTAAATCTAAAGTATTAACTACTTGAATTTGTCCTTGAGCAATATCTGTATTCGGATAAAGCTCTCTACTATAGATTCTTCTTGTTGAATTTAAAGACAAATCATCATTTGAAATTCCAGAAGGTTTTGAAGCGTAAAAAACTGGATCAATTGTATACCATGCTAGCTTTGCACGTTTGAAACCATAATCTAAAGTATTAGAACTTGCATTGAATGTATTATCATTTATTGAACCAATATATGGAGTCGAAGATAAACTCCATGCATATGCAGATCTCATATCAATAGTTGTCTGAGAACCTTCAAAATCATCTATGTAAATAGTTGCCTCACCTTCAAAATCACTGGCTTTTGGTGCATCTGGTTTTAAAAATGCAACTTCTCCACGAATGGAAAGATTAGAAGGAACATCGGTATCAACGTTTGGTAGCTTATTGGCTAATCTAGTTAAAAATGGAACTTCTGTAGAGTAATTTCCGTTAAAACCAAAAATAGTATTGTTTACAGATTCCTGTCCGTAGCTTGATTTTTGAGTAAAAGGACGCTCTGTCATCTTTAAAAAGGTTGCCCCTAAAACAAAATTTTCAGACATTTTACGTTCAATATTAAATCCCATAAATCTTCTGGTCTGCTGTCCAAAAATTGAATTATTTTCTAAGGAAACTTCAATTGGTGTATTGGAAGCTTGAAGAGAAGGATCTAAAATCTGCACTCTTCCTAATTGATAATCAACACTATAATCAATACCTTCAACCAAAACCCTTCCTGCCGCAGTTACTACAACAGAACCTTGTGGAACGTTGAATGCTCCAATTGGAATACCATTACTTCCCGAAGATTTGTATTTTCCTCTTAATAAAAATTTGTTTTTATCACTATCCTGTAACGCACCAGCTTGTGTACTCCTGTACATATTTCTGAATACATATTTTTGCTGATTTGGGTTATAGGTAGTTGGATCATTATAATTTTCTCCAGATCCTGTATTTTGTAATTTTCTAAACAAAAGTTCTCCAAAAGGCTCTTTGGTTGTAAAAATAATTCGAGCATTTTGTACATCGACAGTTACTCCTGGAACATAATCAAAAAAACCGTCCCCTCCTGTCTGCGGATCATTGGTAGAATTTAAACGATCTAGATTGAAAACATTTAACAAAGGTGTCTGATCTACTTTATCGTCTGGCGCAGGATTTGCAGGAAAAGAACTCCCTGCTACTGGTGTTATATAATTTATTGGTGATGGATCTGTGTAAAGAATGTTTAGCCTGAAATCTTCTTGCTTGATTTGATACGCCTGTGGAATTTGATAAACGTTTTTCATCATCAAGTTCCACACTGGATTATTAACATTAGTCAAACTGCTTTTCAGCATTTTTAAAACCAAACTCTGCGTTACAATGGCTTGATTAGCGTTATTGTTTCCTGTAACTACAGTTGCATCTACACCATCGCTTCCGAATTCTCCAACTTGATATACTTTTCCTCCAACAGTGTATTCAAAGGCAACTGCCAAAATTTCGTCATTGGCCAGACGCTGCTGCAAAGAGATATAACCTAATTGTGGATTAAAAGTATATTCGTTTGTTGTTAACTTTCTAGCATTTTCTAAAACAGAATAATCGGTACCTTCGCTTACATTTGCATTGTTAAATCCAGAACCAGCAGTAACAATCTCCCTAATATTAGAATTTAAATAACTTCCTCCTTGCCCAATTGTTGCAGGATCGTATTTATTATTCGTATTATCTGTTGGAGAATCTATAGGATTATTAAAAAATCCTGCCGAATTGGTAATCACTACAACTTCATTGTCTGGCACGCCGCTAACTTGACCTTCACCTAAATCTTGAAGCGCAATAATATTTCTTAAGTTATTATTGTTTGTCGTTACTCTATTCTGTTTATTGGTAACCCATACTTCTAGTCTTGTAATTTGAACACGGCTGTCAATAAATGGATAATTTCTTAGAGATGAATCGTATTTATTTCTAAAGTATTGTGACAAGAAGAAATGTCGGTCATTATCGTAATCTAATGCAAACAAATCAAAGTTTTGAACTGTTCCTCCACCTTCTGCGACTATACTTTTGGTTTGAGACTTCTGTTCTGAGAAAACTCCGGTAATAGTTGTTTTACCAAATTGTGCTTTTACTTTTGCTCCAAATAAACTCTGTGCACCTCGAATAAGTGTGCTATTAAGAGGCATGCTGACGTTACCAACTTCTACACTTTGTATTATATCATCTTCTGATGGAGTATACGCGAGTTTAAATAAGTTTTGAAAAGCAAAAGTTGACTGCGTATCGTAATTGGCATTTACCTCAAGACGAGTTCCTATTTTACCCATTAAACTCATACTGATTCTTTGATCAAAATCAAAAGTCAGGCTGGATCTGTTTCTTGGAGAAAATGAAGGATTGTCTTGTTTGGTATAACGCAAACCTAGATCCATTTCGACTGATCCTGTGGGCTTTACATCAATGGTATTACTTCCAAAAATACTTTCGAACAAACTGGAATTGATATAATATCTAGGAAGTAAATCTTTTTTTGCGGCTTCGCTTCCTGTTTTTTTACCATCAATTGCATCTGATTTTTTTCTAAAGTAATCTCTTCTAGATTCTTTTAGAACTAAATCTTCGTATTCTTTTGGAGTTAAAATTAAAGGGTAATTGATTGAAAAACCATCAACAGAATTGGTGTAAATATAACGGTCTGTAATTGGATCGTATCTATAAGCTGATAGTATACTTGGTGGATCTGCAATTTCAATTTTACCAACTGAAAACTGAGTTTTAGTTGTATCTTGAGCTGCCGGGGTGACCTGCGCACGCAAAACATTACCGCAGAGTAAGACCAGCAACAAAATACAAATTTTACGCATAGAATTCTTTTATATAAAATGAATTTATAAGCTTTTTAAAGCTTTTTTGATAATCGTTTCTACTGTAGCTTCTGGATCTTCTTTAACGATCTTTTCTACTACTTTTTCAGACGCTTTACGAACAAAACCTAAAACTTCCAAAGCAGATAACGCTTCATCTCTATTTGTATTGTTTTGAACTACTGAAACTTCATCCAAATCGTACAACTTTAACACTTTTTCCTTTAAATCAAGTATAACCCTTTGTGCTGTTTTGTTCCCAATCCCTTTTATAGATTGAATTACGCCTACATCTCCTGATGCAATCGCATTTATAATTTGTTTTGGTTCTATTGACGAAAGCATCGTTCTCGCGATTCCTGCTCCGATTCCTGAAACAGAAAGCAGCATTCTAAAAATTTCGCGTTCCGATTTCTCTGCAAAACCATATAAAGTATGCGCATCTTCTTTTATTTGAAGATGCGTATACAATTTTATATTTTCAGAATTTGGTATTAAAGAAAAGGTATGCAGTGATATATTCACCTGATAACCAACTCCTCCACAATCAATTACAACTTCTGTAGGATTTTTTTCTACTAATCTTCCCTGCAAATGTGCTATCATAAATATACTTTATTAGTATCAAATATAATAAAAATGCCATAAAATTACGACAAAGTTATTCAATCCTTGTTAGAACGTTTATTGTGAGATTTTATTCTTTTTGTTTTCTTTTTCCTGTGCATCAATCACAGCGATTGCAGCCATGTTTACCATTTCTTCTACGCTTGCCCCTAATTGGAAAATGTGAACTGGTTTACCCATACCCATCATAATTGGTCCGATTGAATTCACTTTATACAATTCTTTCAACAATTTATAAGTGATATTTGCTGACTCTAGATTAGGGAAAATCAATGTATTTACTTTTTTACCAGCTAATTTAGAGAATGGGAATTTCTCCTGCAACATTTCTGGATTTAAAGCAAAATCTGCCTGAATTTCTCCATCAACGATCATTTCAGGATGATTTTTATGTAAGTAAGCAACAGCTTCTCTAACTTTTGACGCGCTTGCGCTAGATGAAGAACCAAAGTTTGAGAATGAAACCATTGCAATAACAGGCTCAATACCAAACATTTTTGCTGTTTTAGAAGTCATAATTGCAATGTTAATCAAATCTTGTGCAGATGGATTAATGTTGATTGCAGTGTCTGATAAAAACATTGGCCCGCGAGAAGTAAGCATCATGTTTGCTGTTGCAATTAGAGAGGCATTATGTGCTTTTTCTATTAATTGCATCATTGGTTTTACAACAGAAGGATAGCTTCTAGAATATCCAGTAACTAAAGCATCTGCTTCACCTTCATTAACCATCATGGCTGCAAAATAGTTTCTTTCGCGCATGAATTTCTCAGCATCTAATTTTGAAACACCTCTGCGCCCTCTTGTTTCCCAAAACGAATTTGCAAATTTATTACGTCTTACTTCTTCTTCATCTGTCTTAGGATCAATGATTTCTAGATCAGCATCAAAACCTAGTTCTGCTTTCAATTCTAAAATCACTTCTTTGTTTCCTAATAAAATTGGGAATCCAATTCCGTCTTCGTAAACAATTTGTGCTGCTTTTAATACATTTAACTGATCTGCTTCAGCAAAAACAATTCTTTTAGGATCTAATTTTGCACGATTTGTAATCAATCGTACCATTTTATTATCATTACCCATACGCTCACGAAGATTGTCTTCATAAGCTGCCCAGTCTGTGATAGGATTTTTTGCTACACCAGATTCCATTGCTGCTTTTGCTACTGCAGGCGCAACAACTGTAATCAATCTAGGATCAAATGGTTTTGGAATGATATATTCTTGTCCGAAACCTAATTTGGTTGCACCGTACGCTACGTTAACCTGCTCTGGAACTGGTTCTTTTGCTAAAATAGCCAACGCTTTTACGGCAGCCATTTTCATTTCTTCGTTAATTTTTGTCGCTCTTACGTCTAGTGCGCCTCTAAAAATATAAGGAAAACCTAAAACGTTATTTACCTGATTAGGAAAATCTGAACGTCCTGTCGCCATAATAACGTCTTTACGCGTTTCTACAGCTAAATTATAATCGATTTCCGGATTCGGATTTGCCATTGCAAAAACGATCGGGCTTTTTGCCATTGTTAGTAACATTTCTGGCGAAAGAATATCTCCAGAAGATAATCCGATGAAAACATCAGCATCTTTTACTGCATCTGCCAAAGAAATTTTTGGTCCGTCGACAGCATATTTTAATTGTAAATCTGAAAGTGCTGGATTGTCTTTTGTTAAAAGTCCTTTACTGTTGAACATTAAAACATTCTCTACTTTTACGCCCAATAAAACGTATAAATCAGTACAAGCAATTGCCGCAGATCCTGCTCCAGAAACTACTACTTTTACATCTTCTGCTTTTTTACCTGCTAATTCAAGTGCATTGATTAAAGCTGCTGAAGATATAATTGCTGTTCCGTGCTGGTCATCGTGCATTACCGGAATATTCAATTCTTCTACCAGTCTTCTTTCGATTTCAAAAGATTCTGGCGCTTTAATATCTTCAAGATTAATACCTCCAAAAGTTGGAGCAATATTTTTTACGGTTTGAATAAATTCTTCAACATTTTCGGTGCCGATTTCGATATCAAAAACATCAATATCAGAGAATATTTTAAATAACAGACCTTTACCTTCCATTACAGGTTTTCCTGCTTCAGGGCCTATATTTCCAAGTCCTAAAACAGCTGTACCGTTTGAGATTACGGCTACTAAATTTCCTTTAGCTGTATATTTATAAACGTCATCAATGTTTTCTGCAATTGCTAAACATGGTTCTGCAACTCCCGGCGAATAAGCCAATGATAAGTCTCTTTGGGTTGCATATTTTTTTGTTGGAACTACCTGAATTTTTCCTGGAGTCGGCTCTGAATGGTACAGTAACGCTTCTCTTCTTTTACTCTCTTTGTTCATTATTTTTAGCTTTTATTCTAGCTTACAAAGATATAAGTCTTGTTTTAAAATGGCGTATTTTTAGCATTTTCTTTTCTTAAAATCCATTTTGATAAATAAAAAAAGTCCAATAGAAATTGGACTCCTTTTAAATTTTTATTGTTTTTAAGTGTGCTTTATTGAGAAATATAAGAATTCAAATGATTAATGGTGTCTTTTTGAATTTCTATAATTGCCTTAACAACATCGCTTATTGAGATTATTCCGACTACTACTCCATCTTCTAAAACAGGCAGGTGTCGGATTCTTTTTTCGCTCATAAGTTCCATACAATCTTCAAGATTATCTGAAAGTTTTACTGTAAAAACATTACTTTCCATAATCTCATGAACAAAAGTTTCTTTAGAAGATTTATCTTTTAGAACAATTTTACGGGCATAATCTCTTTCTGATAAGATTCCTTTTAAATTATTATCGTCAATAATTAAAATTGCTCCGATATTTTTTTCTCCCATTACTTTTAAGGCTTCATAAACCGTTAAATTCGAAATAACGGAATAGACATTTCTTCCTTTTGCTTTAAGTATTTGATCTACAGTCATAATGAAAAATTTTTAGGTTTATAAAGTTAAAACAAAAACAAACACGATTTGCAACGAAATCGATTTTTTAAAAACATAAACAATTCATTTTAAACATAATACATCAAAATTTAGATTTTCAAAATTATCCACTAAAGAAAGAAACTTTTTACAATTCTTTTTTGAAGAAAATTTGATTTTTTAACGTTTAGGATTCACATTGTGTAAATAATAATCAAATGTCCCGATGAGACAAAATGCATGGCGATATTTTGGGATTCTACCAATCATTAACTCCTAACGGAGTTATTTTGCAGAATTAAATATTATGAATTAGCAACTCATTAGAAGTTATGGCATGATACAAGAGTGATTATAATCATCGTAATATTATATCTGGATGTTTAAAAGAACATTTATTCCTCAGGGATTAAATCAATACCATTAAAAATATTGAACAGCAACTCCGTTAGGAGTTATGGGTTGGTAGAAAAAATAATGATAATCATCACAATATTATCTTTTAGGGATATATGAAAGCACATTAAAAACAAATCAGAGACTCCGCTAGAACCTATGGATTGGTAGAAAAAATAATGATAATCATCCCAATATTATCTTTTAGGGATATATGAAAGCACATTAAAAATAAATCAGAGAATCCGCTAGAACCTATGGATTGGTAGAAAAAAAAAAAAAAANAAAATATAGAAGAACAACTCCGCTAGGAGTTACGGGTTGGTAGAAAAATAATGATGATAATATCAATATTATCCCGTAGGGATATCTGGAAAAACATTAAAAGTATAACCATGCCAAAATTCAGAGCATTTTTTTACAAAAAACCCTTTTCTAAAATTTAGAAAAGGGTTCTATGATTGGAATTTGGAATTTAAAAAATTGAAAATTTCCTTTTTTTTACATTGCTACAATAATAAACTCACTTCTTCTATTTTGCATGTGTTGTTTTTCGGTGCACTTAACTCCGTCTGCACATTTGTTTAATAATTGCGTTTCTCCATAACCTTTGGCAGATAAACGTTCTTCGCCTATTCCTTTTTGTACCAGCCAATTTTTTGTCGATTGTGCTCTTTTTTCAGAAAGGATCTGATTGCTTTCTGATGACGAACGGCTGTCGGTGTGTGAACGAATATCTAGTTTCATTTTTGGATATTCATTTAAAAGATTTACCACTTTCATTAACTGTGGTTCTGATGTCTTTTTGATTGTTGCTTTACCCAAATCAAAAAAGTTCATTGGCAGATTTAATAGTTTTGCCAAATCTGCCCCCACTTTTATCGATCCTAATTTTACTGGACTTATTGCAACTTTTTTGATTTCTATTTTTTTCGCAGCAAGAGGAACAAATACTTTGTTTAATGCAATCATTAATGTTGTTTCTCCGTCTTTTTGAATATTTACAGCAACTTCTTTTGCGTTGTAATCTGTTTTGGCTGTTCTAATGGTATATTTTCTGCCACATTTTACAGTAGGAAAAATGTAATTTCCTTTTTCATCTGTAACGATTGTTCCAACTGGATCAAACTTATCATTAAATAAAGTAAGAGAAGTATTGGCCAGCAGTTCATTAGATTCTGCATCTGTAACTGTTCCTGTTAAGTTTTGCTCACAGATTAATCTTCTAGTTTCTGTAAATCGATAAATATCATCTAACCCTTGACCGCTGTCTCTATTGGAAGAGAAAAATCCGTTTCTAATTTTACTGTCAATGCTAAAAGCGAAATCGTCTTGTTTACTGTTTACAGGTTCCCCAACATTTAAAACTTCATCAAAAGTTCCGTTTGCTTTTATTCTAACAGCAAAAATATCAAGTCCGCCTAAACCTGGGCGTCCGTCAGATGCAAAATACAATTCGTTGTCTCCAGAAATAAAAGGAAAAGTTTCTCTACCTTCGGTATTAATTGAAGGTCCTAAGTTTTCTGGTGTCCCAAATGTACCGCCTTCATTAATAGTTACTTTATAAATATCCGACTGGCCTAACGTTCCTGGCATATCCGACGCGAAATACAATATTTTTTCGTCTACACTTAACGCTGGATGTGCAGTACTGTATTGGTCGCTGTTAAACGGAAGTTCTTTTATGTTTTTCCATTCTTCGTCAATCCATTCTGCTTTGTACAATTTTAAAAGCGTTACATTTTTATCGTTGCTTCTTCTCTTGCCATCAGTAAAGTTATTTCGGGTAAAATACATTGTACGACCATCTTTTGTGAAAATCGGACTTGACTCATTGAATTTATCTTTTTTTCTTTTTATTAAAAGTTCAGGTTTTCCAACACTTCCGTCAGGCATTAAAACAGCCGAATATAATCTTGAGAAAGATCTATTTGTCCATTGAAAATTAGTCTTAACCACTCCGCCTGTATCGCGCGCCGAAGTAAAGATTATTTTGTTATTATAAGTAGTGCTTCCGTAATCTGAAAAATGAGAATTAACTCCCGCATCTCCAATTTCAAATCGACCTGAATTTTCTTTTATTTCCTCTAAATAATTTTTATCATTTCGAATTAAATCGGCTCTCTTTTCTAAAACCGCTTTTTCATTAAATTTCTGTAGAATTTCATCCGATTTACGGTAGTTTCCAGCTGATTTTAAAGATTGGGCGTAACGGTATAAATATTCCGATTCTTGGTCTGGGTTTATTATAAATAATTGTTCATACCATTTTAAGGCACTTTTTAATTCTCCATTAAAATAATATGAGTTTGCCAGACGCTGAATTAATCCTTCGTTATTAGTTTCTGTGGTTACTAAGTTTTCGTATACTTTTATTGCATCTGCGTAAGCATATTCACTGTACTTTTTATCTGCATATTTTACATTCATATTTGTGAATGGATTTTGTGCATTCACATTTAAGAAAAAGCCTGACAGCAAAAAGATCAAAATTAATTTGTTTACTTTCATAGGTATCATTAAAAGAATCTTGGAGATATCATTTTATTATAATTATTGAAGAATTCGAATCTTAGGAAAATCTCATGAGATCCAGAATTGTATTTTCTAAGTCTTGTAGTTTCATGATCGTAACCATAACCTACGTACATTCCTTTTGTAACTTGAAATCCAGCCATTGCACTAACTGATGCACTCCAACGGTATGCAAGCCCAAGAACGAATTTATCATTAAACATAAAATTCCCCGAAACATCTACCTGCAAAGGTGCTCCTTCTACCATTTTGGTCATTAAAGCTGGTTTGAATTTGATATACTCTAAACGATCCAGATTAAAGACATAACCGGCTATTAAATAATAATTGATTTTTTCTTTGAAAATAGCGGTGTCGTCAGAATTATAGCGATTTGTTTCTATAAAATTAGGAACAGATAATCCAATATATGCTCGATCTGAATGATAGTAAATTCCAGCTCCTACATTTGGACTAAATCTGTTTTTTAAGTTTTGAAATTGTGGATCATCCTGATCTTCCATACTTAATTTATTGACATCAAGATTAAAAAGATTTGCTGTTCCTTTTATCCCGAAAGACAAGTTCCAAGTTTCTGAGGTTGGTATCGTATAAGACAAATCTGCTGATAAGGTGTTTTCTACAGTTGGTCCGATTTTATCATTTACTAAAGAAACCCCAAGTCCTAAATCGCTGTTACTTAAAGGTGTATTTACAGAAAATGTGCTTGTTTCCGGCGCGCCATCTAAACCAACCCATTGCGTACGATACAATCCAAAAACGCTTAAAGCTCCTCTTGAACCTGCGTAAGCTGGATTGACTTCGATTGTATTATACATGTATTGAGTATACTGCGCATCTTGCTGCGCATTAGACACAATCGAAAAAAACATAAAAATTAAAATTAATTTTTTCATTTATTAAGTTTTAAAACGGCTCAGCTAGAACTAAGCCGTCATCTATTTTTATTTGTTAATGTATAAGTAACCTGATTCTTCGTGCGGGTTTTTAGCACTGTCTTTGTATTTCAAAATATAGAAATAGGTTCCTACTGGCAGACCGTCTGTTTGTTTAATCGTAGAACGTCCGTTAGAATATCCTAAAAAGACTCTGTCTGTATTATTATATTGATCTATACTGAAAACCAATACTCCCCAACGGTTGTAAATTTCAACAGTATTATCTGGATAACATTCTATGCCTCTAATAAAGAATCTTGCATTCTTTTCGTCTCCATTTGGAGAGAAAGCTTTAAATACTTTAATTGCACATCCATTTAAATCTAATACCGTAGGATTGTCGCCATTGTTGCTAGAATCATCTGATTTGTCTTCAACAACTACACCTCTACTACTTTTACCTTGTGCAATTGCCTGATTACTAACACTGCCCAGATTAATATCTTCTTGAGTTATTTTGTAAACTGCAGTGAAATTAGTTTCATTAGATTCGTTTACATTTAGATCAATTGGCTGGCCAGAAACTACTACTCCAGTTAATGGATCTGTTATTGTAATACCAATAAGCGGTACATTTCCTGTATTGGTTACTGTAAACTTGTACGTGATTGTTTCGCCTGCATTAGCATAACCGCTCTTATCTTCATCATTGAATACTGCGGTTTTGATAACTGCTATTGCTGGAACTTCAACAAAAACATTCATTACTGCTGTTGAACAATTTAAAGGATCTGCTTTTTCGCAAACCTGATACGTCAATGGATAATTTCCTCCTGGTGTATTTGGTTTAACATTTACAGTTCCGTCAGCATTCCATTCAAAATAGGCATTCGTTGTTAAAGGTTTTACCACAACATCTGCAGGATTGATCGGTTGTCCGTTTATTAAATCATTATCTAAAACATTTACAAATTCTAGAGAACCATTAATTCCGTCTACACTAATATTATTATCATTACTTAAAGTAATTTCGTTTGATGCTGGAGAAGCAGGATCAAGCGTATTAAATACTGTAATTTTAATTGTTGCCTGACTACAATTTGATGTATTTGCAACTTCACAGATTTGATAAGTCAATTCGTAAACTCCATTTGGTGTGTTTGCAGCAATGTTGATTGATCCGTCTGTATTTAGTGTTAGATTTGGATTTGCAACAACAGTTGATAAAATAACATCTGCAGGATTTGGATTTACTCCATTTACAAGATCATTTGCAAAAATATTAAGTGATGCATTCATTCCTTTTTTCACATCAATTGGTCCTGCCTCATCATTATTTGCTTTGATTGAGAATGTCGGACGAGCGTTACAACCAGAAGTTGCTGCTGGATAAGCTACAGAAATTGTTACGGTTGGGTTTAATGAAAATTCCAATTTTACTCCATTTCTCGTAAGTTCAAAACCATCTGCACCTTCTGTCCATTGTCCGTTGTTTAGAATCCATCCCGGCCAATCTACTCCATTTCCACTACCGTCCACTATAGCGCCGGGCCAAATAATATTTCCGCTTAATGGTAAGTTTGTTTGAGTAGCTACAACATTATTTGCGCTGTCGATCCATTTAACTGTCAATAGATTCGCTGTTGTAAAATTATCTGGCGTAACTGTATAATTTACATAAGGAACATTGTTTGAACAGTAGCTGTTTGCAGATACTGTCATTTTTGGTTCTGTTACAGTTACTTTTACAACATTTGAACTACAATTTGACGGATTTAATTTCTCACAAATAGTATATGGCAATTCATAATCTCCTACTGGCGCATTAGGCGCAAGGATAACATTTCCGTTTGCATCTATTGTTAAATATCCTTTTGGATCTGTTCCTAGGGTAAGATTTACATCTGATGGTACTAAAGCATTTCCGTTTTTAGTATCGTTTGTAAAGACATTTATTACTGTTTGTGAAACATTTACTCCAACCGCCGATGGCACAAGATCTTCATTTGCTACAAGATCTCCTCCGGTAACCGTTACAACCGAAATTACTGAATCACAGTTTGTCGGATTTGTATTTTCGCAGATACGGTATTCTACATTATAATTTCCTGCCGGCGTGTTTGGCGCCACAGTAATAGTATGATCTGGATTTAATGTAAATCCTGACGGAAGTGTTCCAATAATTTCAAAACTTACTTCTCCTGAAGAAGTTCCAACAACTGCTGGATTTCCGTTTAGTTTATCATTAGCAGTTAATGAAATTGTTGTTCCTCCGATATTTCCATTAATTGAAGTTACTGGATCTGCAACTGCTTCAATTTTTGGTGCAGTTACTGTT
>NZ_LMJL01000010.1:391576-391671 GCF_001429295.1 Flavobacterium sp. Root935
CTAAATATCCTTTTGGATCTGGTTTTGAAACGGTCAGATTTACATCTGAAGGATCTAATTTTTGTCCGTTTTTAGTATCATTTTCTAAAACATTT
>NZ_LMJL01000010.1:391827-391921 GCF_001429295.1 Flavobacterium sp. Root935
GAAGGATTTAATTTCTCGCAGATTGTATATTCTAATTCATAATTTCCTGCTGGTGCATTAGCTCCTAAAGTCAATGTCCCGTCTGGATTCAATA
>NZ_LMJL01000010.1:391949-418921 GCF_001429295.1 Flavobacterium sp. Root935
ATCTAAAACATTTACATTCAATGTCTGATTTGTATTTGACCCGACAACTGACGATACAGTGTCTGGATTTGCTACAAGATCGCCTGATGTAACTGGTACAACTATAGTCACAGAATCACAGTTTGCAGGTACAGCGCCAACTTCACATATTACATATTGTACATTGTAATCTCCTTTTGGAGTCGATGGACTTACTGTAATAGTTCCGTTTGAATTTAAAGTTAATCCTGTTGGTAAAGTGCCAACAATATTTATACTAACTTCACCAGGATTAGTTCCAATTACAACTGGATTGTCATTTAAGGTATCATTTGCTGTTAATACAACCGTCGTTCCTCCAATATTTCCATTAATTGGTGTAATTGTATCTACAACTGCTTTTATTTTATTGTCTACTACAACCGTCGCTGCTGCTGTTTTACAGTTCGCGGTATTTTTTTCACAGATTTCATAAGTAATGCTGTATGACCCGCTTGGTGCATCTGCCAAAAGAGTAACTTCTCCGTCTGCATCAACACTCAATACTCCGTCAGTTTTTGGTGTTACTGAAGTATTTGCTGCTGTAACCGCTAAACCGTTTAATGTATCGTTGGTTTTTACATTTCCAATATTTNGATCCAGATGTTTTTGTTCCGAATGAATCTGCATTGGCGACTAAACCATTTACAACATCAACCGTAGCTGCTGCTGTTTTACAGTTCGCTGTATTTTTTTCGCAAATTTCATAAGTAATACTGTATGACCCGCTTGGCGCATCTGCCGAAAGAGTAACTTCTCCGTCTGCATCAACACTCAATACTCCGTCAGTTTTTGGTGTTACTGATGTATTTGCTGCTGTAACCGCTAAACCGTTTAATGTATCGTTGGTTTTTACATTTCCAATATTTNAATCCAGATGTTTTTGTTCCGAATGAATCTGCATTGGCACATAAGATTGAATTAATAACAAAACTTACATTTCCAGAAGAACATCCGTTAATTGATGCAGAAATTGTATAGCTTCCTGTAGGTGCTGTAATTGTACCTGCGTTATTGATAACTCCTGTTGATGGGGTTATTATATAATTATAAGTTGAATCATAATTGTTAATAGTAAAACTTCCTGTAAAAGTCGAACATGTCGGTTGAGTGATACTGCTCAATATTGGCGTAGATGGTGTTGTAGTTACAATTACACTTACAGCAGTTCGTGCACTTTCACATGTGTTAGTTGCTTGGCTTACATAATAAGTTCTTGTTGTTAAAATATCTGTTGAAGCTAATGAACTACCCCCTGTTAATTGAGTATACCATTTTAAATTACTTCCAGTAGTAACTGTTAAATCGTTTATTGTTTTATTATCAGCTGAACAAAATAATTGTGCTGAAGCTGTTGGAGCAACTGGTGTTGGATTTATTGTGACATCTACCGAGGTTCTTGAACTCTCACATCCACTTGCAGAAGTCTGGCTTACATAATAAGTTCTGGTTGTTAAAATGTCTGTTGAAGCTAATGCATTACCTCCTGTTAATTGAGTATACCATTTTAAATTACTTCCAGTAGTAACCGTTAAATCGTTTACTGTTTTATTATCAGCTGAACAAAATGATTGTGCTGAAGCTGTTGGAGCAATCGGTGTTGGATTTACCGTAATAGTTCTCGTAGAGGTAACGTCAGAACAACCTCCTGTTCCAGTTACTTTATATGTTATTGTTGCTGTACCTGAGGAAACTCCAGTTNTGTAGCAATTGAAGTATTATCACTTGTCCATGCTCCTCCTGTATCACCACTTGATGAAAAAGTTGATGTTCCGCCAATACAGATATTTTGTGTTCCTGATAAAGTTCCAGCATTTGGTGCTGTCGTTACCGTAATTGTTCTTGTAGAAACTGCATCTGAACAACCTCCTGTTCCAGTTACTTTATATGTTATTGTTGCTGTACCTGAGGAAACTCCAGTTNCGTAGCAATTGAAGTATTATTACTTGTCCATACTCCTCCTGTATTGCCATTTGATGTAAAGTTTGATGTTCCAGCTGTACAAATATTCTGTACCCCAGACAAAACTCCTGAATTTGGAGGAGTTGCAACGGTTACTACTACTGACTTTATAACAGAACATCCAAAAGAATTCGTAGCTTTTATATAATAAGTACCTGCTGTCGCTGCAGTTGGAGTTGCATAAGCAGCTGTTGCTGCCGAATTAGTCCAATAAGTAAAAGTCAAATTTGATGAACTTCCCGCTGTAACAGTTGATGAAGTTAAATCTACTGTTGAAGGAGAACAGACAGATGCTGGATTATTAATTGTAAGTGTTGGCAATGGATTTGGCGTAGTTGAAACACTTGCTGAGTTATTTGCAGCATTACTATCTGTTGTTGTAGATGGTAATGATGCTGTATTTGTATAAACGCCAGAGGCATTAACTTTTGCAATTATTTTTAATGTTTCTGTAGCACCTCCATTTACATCTCCTATGCTCCAAACACCAGTTGTAGCGTTATAATTCCCTGTTGTTTGAGTTGAACTTACGAATGTATAACCTGTTGGCAATAGATCATTTACTGAAACTCCGGTAGAATTATTCCCTCCTAAATTACTCAACTTCACAGTAAATTCTACATTAGAACCTACACATGGTGTTGCATTATCAACGGTTTTGGTAATACCTAAATCCGTACATAAAGTAACTGAAACAGGTTTAGATTGTGTTTGAGCTCCACAGGTTAAAGTCGAAGCAACTGAATATGAACCTGTTTTAGTAGCTGTATAGGTATCTGAATTTGCACCTGCAATCGCTACTCCATTTAAGTACCACTGATAAGGAGATAATCCTGTTTGTGTTTTTAATAATGCTGAATTATTTGTACAACCACCACCAGAAATATAATTAAAAGTTGGATCTTCAGGCTGAACTGCAAAATTTGAGAAAAAACCTGCCATTGTAAATCCTCCTCCTTGCTGCACTATTGAAACTGTTAATTTTGCGTCACTTGATAAAGAAAGAACATCTGGGCTTCCTATTTGAGTATCTTCAAAGTTAATTAAGTACCAGCCAGTATTTCCTAATTGACGGCGAGCCGAAATTCCAGATTTTGTTTCTATATCTTGTCCGTTTACATATACTTTTGAAGAAGCATCCTTTAAAAGGACATATCCAAAGTATGGTAAAGAACCTACTCCATAATTTCTAAATTTTGCCGTCTCAATAAAATTAGATCCTCCACATTGAGATACTGGAGCAATCGTGTAAACATCTACCTCACAATCTCTTGCCGTACCCGAGTATACGGCAACAGTATTTGTTGCGAAAACTCTAGATGCAGAAAAATTAGTTTTAGAAATACCATTTCCGAATGTAAAAAAATCACCCGCATTCAACAAAGTTTTTTCAATCGTCCCTGTCAATACTCCTGTTGCAGAAAATGTATCAACTGTTACTTTTGTATTTGCTTTTGTTGCAACAACAGTTGTTTGTTCTGCTGTATCATTTCCTTTACCTCTTTGAATAAAATACTCTGTACCCAGAACTGCTTCTGGAGGAATTTGGTTATAAGCCCCATCACCACAACCATCTGGCGTGTCAATAGCAGCAGAAGTATTCATAACAGTAGGATTTGAAGATTCAACTAAAGTTCCTATTGGTGCCGTAAATAAATAACTTTGACCAGCATTTAAAGTAATCAACGTACTATTGAATTTTACTGACGTACCATTGGTAATAGCCATAATACTATAAATAGGGCGTTGATCGCCATAACCACCAAAATTCCCAAGAGATCCATCTCGATAATATCCAATTCTATATCGAATACCTATTCCTGCATCTCCAAAACTTGTTAATGCGGCGTTTCCCTTTATATCTTTATCACTTCCTTCACCGCCTAAAGCATCAGAAGCAATATTTCTTAAATTTATAGATATCGGTTTACTTCCCGTTACTATTAAACCAGCAGCATTTATAACTGTGTTTAATTTTAATGCAGGTGCATCTTTAGGTAAACCTGCAAATCTATAAACTGCTGGAGACCCTTTACTAGCAGTTAAAGAATTTGTGATTAAAGTACCGTCACTTTTTAATATTTCAATTGTAACCGGAGTTGTAGAATTTGTTGCAATAACAATTTCATTAGCTTTACTAAAGTATTGCCAAGGAGCCGGTGCAATGTAATGCTTAGTGTAAAACTGAGCCGAAGCATTGTAAGTGCAGATTAATAAAAAAACAATAAGAAAGATGTGCCTAGAAAATCTAGACAAGTTAAAAGTAAAGTTACGCATAGACAACTTGAGTTTGTGGAACAGAAATATTAAGCACTAAAAAATTGATGATTGATTTTAGTGTGTATGTGAAATACGAAAAAAAGGAATAAATGGATTTTGCAAATGCAATAAAAGTCTCATAAAGACCTATAAATAAATAATGTAGCGTTTGGACCATAGTCATGATAGGTTCAATACAAAATTGTTTTTTTAGTTTGTAAAGTAGTTTTGGAGCGACGAAAGTATATATAAGGAAGAGATTCCAACGACAATTGTCGACAAAGTGCAGGTAAACTCGTCAAACAACCATATTTAACAATTGTTGAAGTCTATTTTAGAGTAAAAATGTAAAGATTTGATAATGAACAGATCAAAATTTCTTAAAGAATTATGATTAAATTAAATTCCTACAGAATTTATTGACAAAAACACATATTTTTCGTAAGAAACAAAATGAAAGCAAGGTAGATTCAGGAGATTTAAATACACTGAATATCAATATATTAGTCAAAAAAAAAGTTTATTCTAAAAATTTAATATTACGTTTTAATCCGTCAAATTTTGTTCTTTTAATTGGAGAGTTTTTAAAAACAAGTTTAAATGTTTCTTCTGTTATTTCAATCCAATCTTTTTTGGTAAAAGAAATTAGATCTGGATTTGGATTGAACAAAGGTTCAGAGTGAGGTTTAGAAAAACGATTCCATGGACAAACATCTTGGCAGGTATCACAGCCAAACATCCATTCATCAAATTTTCCTTTCATTTCATAAGGAATATTTTCTTTCAATTCGATGGTGTAATAAGAAATACATTTACTTCCATCTACAACATAAGGTGCAACAATTGCCTGAGTCGGGCAGGCGTCTATGCAGGCTGTACAAGATCCACAGTGATCTGTTACTGCATGGTCATATTCCAATTCTAAATCTATAATTAATTCCGCTATAAAATAAAAAGAACCGACTTTTTGAGTAATTAAATTACTATTTTTTCCAATCCATCCTAAGCCGCTTTTTGCTGCCCAGGCTTTATCCAAAACTGGTGCGGAGTCAACAAAAGCACGTCCAGATACTTCTCCAATATTTTCTTGGATAGAGTGTAAAAATTCTTTTAGTTTATCTTTAATTACAAAATGATAATCCTGTCCATACGCATATTTTGAAATCTTAAAACTTTCATCATTCTGCAAAGATTCTGGATAGTAATTAAGTAAAAGGGAAACAACACTTTTTCCATCCTCAACCAGTAAAGTTGGATCCAAACGTTTATCAAAATGGTTTTCCATATAAGCCATTTTCCCGTTATGGTTATTATTAAGCCATTTTTCAAGCCGAGGTGCTTCGTCTTCTAAAAATCCTGCTTTCGATATTCCGCAAGAAAGAAAGCCGAGTCTTTTAGCTTCGGCTTTTATAAAATTCGAATATTTCTCTTTAGAATTAATCATTATCTTTTAGAAAAAGTAACTTCTATTCCAACAGGTTTTAATGTAATTAACGGATTAAAGTTCACAGTACTTCCAGCAGAAATAACTTTGTACTTTTTAACTATATAAGAAATAGCAAGACACATTTCATAAATGGCAAAACCAGCTCCAATACACATTCTGGGTCCTGCTCCAAAAGGATAAAAATATTGCATAGATTGCTTTCTTTGTTCTCCTAAAAATCGATCTGGATTAAAAGCATGTGGATTTTCCCAATATTTTGGATTTCTATGTAATTCATAAAAAGAAACACCAATCAAAGTGTCTTTTTTAATATTAAACCCTGCTAATCGATCGTCTTCTACATTTTGGCGATCTGTTATCCATGCAGGCGGATACAATCTCATAGACTCATTTAAAACCGCATTAGTATAGGTCATTCTTTGAAGCTGCTCCACAACATCATCCGTCTCAGATTCAATTTTTGTGATTTCATCGAATACTTTCTGCTGTACTTCCTGATTATTTCCTAATAAGTGTAATGTAAAAGTTAAAGCATTTGCAGTTGTCTCATGTCCAGCTATAAATAAAATTTTTATTTCATCTATTAATTGCTTTACAGACATTCCCTCACCAGTATCTTCATAACGGGTTTCAAGAAGCATATTAAGTAAATCATTTACCTCAGTTCTTGAGTTGGTCCTCTCCTCAATAATCTCTTGAATTATGCTATTATTCTCTTCGGCTAGTGCAAGATGTTTTTTAACTTGACCGCTAACAGAAAACCACCAAGCTTTATGAGGAAGCCTAATTTCTTTAATTAAAAAATTCTGAACTTCTTCAATAATAAATTTAATACGATTTAATTTTTCTTCTGGTATCGAAAACTGAAATAATGATTTAGCAACAACATTAAATGCCAATTCACTCATTATTGGAAAAAGATCAACCTTTTTGTTTTCAACAAGTCCATCTAACTCCGAAATAATAGTCAATCTCATATTTTCAACCAGTTGATTCATTTTTTGTTTATGAAAAGCAGGCTGGATAAGTCTTCTTTGTTTTAACCAAAAATCGCCATCAACAGTCAAAAGCCCCTTTCCTAAATATTTAGAAAGATAAACAGATTGAAACTTAGACTTATGATAGTTTTTTTGATTCTTCTGTAATATGTATTGCGCTACTTCATTATCCCTTGATAAGATAATATGACGTGAACTTCCAATTTTTATAGAAAAAGAATCACCAAAATTTCTAAAGTATTTTTCATGATACGGGATAGGATTTCTTCGAACTCCTTCTGCATCCAAGAAAAATCTAAAAATAGAAAGCTTAAGCGGATAATTGTATTTTTTACTGATAGACATGTCTATATGAATTAAAACAATCCACCTTGAATGTTTGTATTTATCTTTCCTAAATGTTTATAGGCCCTATCTGTAACTTCTCTACCACGAGGTGTTCGCATAATAAATCCTTCTTGAATCAAAAAAGGTTCATAAACTTCTTCAATAGTTTCGCTGCTTTCACTAACCGCCGTTGCTAAAGTTGAAAGTCCTACTGGTCCTCCTTTAAATTTATTAATAATTGTAAGCAAGATTTTATTATCCATTTCATCCAAACCATGAGCATCAACATTCAATGCTTTTAAAGCATAGCGAGCGATCTCTAAATCTATGGTACCGTTACCTTTTATTTGTGCGAAATCACGAACTCTTCTAAGTAAAGCATTTGCAATACGAGGAGTTCCTCTACTACGACCAGCTATTTCAATCGCAGCATCAAGGGCAATTGGCATTTTTAATATAGAAGCACTTCTTTCAACAATTGTCGTTAAAAGTTCTGTAGTATAATATTGTAAACGTGAAGAAATTCCAAAACGAGCACGCATTGGGGCCGTTAACAAACCTGATCTTGTGGTAGCTCCAATAAGTGTGAAAGGATTCAAATTGATTTGAACAGTTCTCGCATTCGGACCTGATTCAATCATGATATCAATCTTAAAATCCTCCATTGCCGAATATAAGTATTCTTCAACAACTGGACTTAGACGATGAATCTCATCAATAAATAAAACATCCCTTTCGTCGAGATTTGTCAACAAACCAGCTAAATCACCAGGCTTATCGAGAACAGGTCCCGAAGTAATTTTAATGCCAACTTCTAACTCATTGGCTAGGATATTGGCAAGTGTTGTTTTTCCCAAACCTGGAGGCCCATGAAATAAAGCATGATCAAGAGCTTCACCTCTTTGATTTGCTGCAGCAACAAATACTTTCAAATTTTCCAAAACTTGATCTTGTCCTGCAAAATCATCAAATGACAGCGGACGCAATCTTTTTTCAAGATCTAATTCTTCTGGGTTATATCCTTTCGTAGTAGGATCTAGATTTTCATTCATCCTACAAAGATATAGAAACTAATTAGTTTTGTAAAATAGTAAAACTGAACGTTCAAAACTTTAACTAAACAAAAAAGGCTATCATCTCTGACAGCCTTTAATTATTTTATTTCTAGTGGTGTAAAACTTCTTCACCTTCTTTCATTGGTACATTTTGAGGTACAAAATCTACATCATGATTTGGGTTACTGTAGTCATACGGCCAACGGTATACGTGAGGAATTTCTCCTGGCCAGTTTCCGTGGATATGCTCAACTGGAGTTGTCCACTCTAAAGTTGTAGATCTCCAAGGGTTTTGAACTGCTTTCTTACCGTAGAAAATACTACTAAAGAAGTTGTATAAGAATACTAATTGGAACGCACCTCCTACAAGAGCAAATGTTGTAATCAAAACATTTACATTTTGTAAATCATCAAATAATGGGAAGTTTGTGTTCGTATAATAACGTCTTGGTAAACCAGCTAATCCAATAAAGTGCATTGGGAAGAAAACTCCATAAGCACAAACCGCAGTTACCCAGAAGTGAATATAACCTAAATTTTTATTTAGCATTCTTCCGTACATTTTAGGGAACCAGTGGTAAATACCAGCAAACATTCCATAAAGTGCAGAGATACCCATTACTAAGTGAAAGTGAGCAATTACAAAGTAAGTATCGTGAACGTTAATGTCTAAAGTACTATCTCCTAAAATGATTCCAGTTAAACCTCCAGTGATGAAAGTAGAAACCATTCCAATTGAGAATAACATAGCAGGGTTGAATTGTAAATTACCTTTCCATAAAGTTGTAATCCAGTTAAATGCTTTTACAGCGGATGGAATTGCAATCAATAAAGTTGTAAAAGTAAATACAGATCCTAAGAAAGGATTCATACCTGAAATAAACATATGGTGACCCCAAACGATAGTAGATAAGAATGCAATAGCAAGAACTGACATAATCATCGCTCTATATCCGAAGATTGGTTTACGAGAGTTCGTAGCCATAATTTCAGAAACAAGACCCATTGCAGGTAAAATTACAATGTAAACCTCAGGGTGACCTAAGAACCAGAATAAGTGTTCAAACAATACTGGAGAACCTCCTTGATAATGTAAAACCTCTCCTGCAATATAGATATCTGATAAGAAGAATGAAGTACCAAAACTTCTATCAAAAATCAATAATAAAGCTGCAGATAACAATACTGGGAAAGAAATAACACCAATAATAGCTGTTACGAAAAATGTCCAGATTGTAAGTGGAAGTCTAGTCATAGACATTCCTTTTGTTCTTAAATTGATAACTGTTACAATGTAGTTTAATGATCCCATTAATGAAGATGCAATAAAGATAGCCATTGAAACTAACCATAAAGTCATACCTGTACCAGATCCTGGAATCGCTTGTGGTAAAGCACTTAATGGAGGGTAAATTGTCCAACCTGCAGAAGCTGGTCCAGCCTCAACAAATAAAGAACATAACATTACTACAGCAGATATGAAAAACAACCAGTATGAAATCATATTCATGAACCCAGAAGCCATATCTCTTGCACCAATTTGAAGCGGAATAAGTAAATTACTAAAAGTTCCACTCAAACCAGCTGTCAGTACAAAGAATACCATGATGGTACCATGGATTGTAACTAAAGCTAAATAAATATCATTTGCCATTACACCATCAGGTGCAAATTTATCTCCTAATAAAACATTAAATATCTTAAAAGACTCCTCTGGCCATGCCAATTGCATTCTGAAAAGCAGGGACATTGCAATACCAATTACTCCCATAACAATACCAGTAATCAAGTATTGCTTAGCAATCATTTTGTGATCAATACTAAAGATATATTTAGTAATGAACGTGTCTTTATGATGATGTTCGTGCTCGTGATCGTGTCCGTGATCGTGATCGTGCGCTTCTGCTGACATATATGTGTACTTTAAATTTTCTTAATAATATTATTTCATCGCAACTTTAGCTACAGCCGCTTTAACTGTATCAACAACTGCTTTAACAGTATCGATTACTTTTGCAGCAGTGTCTGTAGTTGGTGCAGCTCCTTCAGCAGCTGGTTTCTCAGCAGCCGCAGCCGCTTTGATATCCTGAGCTAAAGTAGTTTTCTCACTTAACCATTTCTTGTAGTCTTCTGGAGTATCTACAACAACTTTCATTTGCATGTTATAATGTGAAGCTCCACAAATTTTATTACATAATAATAAATAATCAAATGTATAAGGATCTAATGCTGTACCTCCTTTTGCAACTAAATCAACACTTTTTTCAGCTCTTAGCTTGTTGATATGCGCAACTTTTTCAACCATAAATGGCAACTCTCTGTATTCAGCAGTAGTATAAGTTGGAACAAAAGCAAATTCAGTAACCATACCAGGAACACAGTTCATTTGTGCTCTAAAGTGAGGAAAGTAAGCTGAGTGTAAAACGTCTTGAGAACGCATTTTAAAATGCACTTTTTTTCCTTTTGGGATATGTAATTCAGAAACTACAATATCATCTTGAGAATTTTTATCAGACATATCTACTCCTAAAGTATTTACACCTTCAATTAATCTCACGTTAGCTTTACCTAAAGTATTATCATCACCTGCATATCTTGCAGTCCATTTAAACTGTTGAGCATATAATTCAATCTCTATAACATCTTCATCTTTATCAACAAACATGATATTGTTCCAAGCATACAATCCATAAAGAATTAAACAAGCTAAAACAACAGAAGGAATAATACTCCAAATTGCCTCTAATTTATTACTATCAGCAAAAAACAATGCTTTTTTATCTTTATTCCCTTTGTATTTGAAAGAAAACCAATATAATAAACCTTGAGTAATAACTTGAACAGTAAAAATTAAAACCCAAGTAATATTCATTAAATTATCTACTAAAAGTCCATGCTCTGATGCAGGAGTATGAAGTGCTAAATTACCCCATTTTAGTAAACCATAAATAGTAAATATATAGATGAACGCTAAAAAGCCAAACAAAATATATCCCTGAATGTTATTATCATTATCTGATGCAACTTGAGAATCGTCCGAAGATGCTCCTACTTGAGTAAGATCAAATATCTTGGTCAATTGCCATAATGCAACTGCTAATAAAACTAAAACTATAATTACCAACAAACTTGTCATCTGTTTACTTCTTTAAATATTAATAATGAAAATGTTTACTTTCTTCAATGAAAGGATTTCTTTTTGCAAGCAAAGGAGATTTAGTTAATGCAGTAAATACAACAAATATAAATAAACCTAAGAAGAAAAGAATAGATGCAATTTCAGGAACTCCAATAAACCATTTGTCTCCTACTGTACCAGGCATAATCATATTAAAGAAATCAACATAATGACCTAATAATATTACAACACCAGCCATAACAACAACCCAGTTAAGGCGTTTAAAGTCAGTATTAATTAATATTAATAATGGGAAAACAAAGTTCATAACAACCGCCCCAAAGAATGGAAGGTTATATAATTGAATTCGTGTTACGAAATAAGTTACCTCTTCTGGAATATTAGCATACCAAATTAACATGAATTGAGAGAACCATAAATAAGTCCAGAATACACTAATACCAAACATAAATTTAGCTAAATCGTGAATATGACTAGTATTTACATACTCTAAGTATCCTTTAGATTTTAAGTATATAGTCACTAAAGCAATCGAAGTAATTCCACTTACGAAGAACGAAGCAAATACGTACCATCCAAACAAAGTACTAAACCAGTGTGGATCGAAAGACATAATCCAATCCCAAGACATAATAGACTCAGAAACAATAAAGAATACTAAGAATCCAGCAGAAGCTTTGAAATTCTTTTTGTAGTAAAGATCATCGTTTGCCTCATCTTGTGCTAAACAGTTTTTTCTAGAAAAATGACGGTAGATGTTCCACCCTAATAAAAAGATGAAAGCTCTTGCTATCCAGAAAGGAAAGTTTAAATATCCTGACTTACCTGCAATAATAGCATCATAATTTGGACTATTAGGATCTGTTACACCTTCACCTAACCATACAAAAATATGGTTGAAATGTAATCCACATAAAACTAAAATTATAAAAAAGATAATTGAACCAGCTGGTAAATAAGCTGTTATACCTTGCATTACTCTAAATAAAACTGGAGACCAACCTGCCTGAGCAACTTGTTGAATAGCATAAAAAGCTAAAACTCCCATAGAAAGCAGTAAAAAGAAAATACAAGCTACATATACTGCAGACCAAGGTTTGTTTTGTAATTGGTGCAATACGTGCTCTAAATGTTTCTCGTGTTCATTAGCACCAGAAACTTCAGCGTGCTCAGCACCTTTGTGAGTGTCATGTGCAGCTTCAGCAGCAGCATGATGACCTTCTTCTTTATGAGATGCCTCCGCTTTTTCTTCATGTGCAGCACCATGAGAACCATGTTCTTCTGCAGCTAGTATTTTTTCAACTTCTTGAATATCTTTTGGCGCACTTAAAAAACCATACCCAATTCCTAATAAACCAACGGCCATTAAGATGATAGAAAAAGTTTTTAATTTACTTGAAAATGTATACATATCTATTACGATCAGTTTGTTCAACAATTATAATTGGCTTTTTAGTTTCAGAACATAGTCAGCAACTAACCAACGTTCGTGAGCACTTAATTGATTTGCATGTGAACCCATTGCATTTAAACCATAAGTCTCAACATGAAAGATACTTCCTTCAGTGATTTCTCTGTCTTTATAGCTAGGTACTCCAAGAAATTTTTCTCTCTCAACCAATTTACCTTTACCATTACCAGTAGCGCCATGGCAGCTGATACAGTAAATCTCGAAAAGCTCTTTACCTTTTCCAGAATTTCTTTCAATAGAATCCAAAGGAGATTTTAAATTAGCTTTTGCCAATTCGTAACCAGCAGTTGAATTTTCATATTCATAAGGCTCAAAACCTCTATTAATAGTTCCTGCAACAGGAAGCTGTCCTTCTTTTCCTCCTTTAAATATCTTTGCTTCTGTATATGGCTCATAAGCTACAGATTCATACATATTAGGGAAATACTGATAGTTCGGTGCCGAATTATTGTGGCAAGATGAAACTAAAATAGTTATACCAACTAAAAGTGTTATTTTATATATCCTTTTCATAGCTACAATTAATTCTTTTCTATTACTTTAACTTCAACCGCACCCGTTCCTTCAAAGAAAGAAACCAATTCAGCTTCGTTATTATTTACAGCAACTTCCATTAAGAAATGGTCATCTGTTGTTCTAACATCTGGATTTTCAGCTTCTTTAAAAGGCCATAATCTACTTCTCATATAAAAAGTAATTACCATTAAGTGAGCTGCAAAGAATACAGTCATCTCAAACATAATTGGCACAAAAGAAGGCATGTTTTGTATAAAACTAAAACTTGGTTTACCTCCAATATCTTGCGGCCAGTCATGAATCATGATGTAGCTCATCATAGTTGTTGCAACAGAAATACCAACACATCCATATAAAAAAGCACATATTGCTAATCTTGTTGGTGCTAGTCCCATAGCTTTATCCAATCCGTGAACTGGGAATGGAGTAAAAACCTCTTCAATATGATGATGAGCAGCTCTAGTTTTCTTTACTGCATCCATCAAAATGTCATCGTCATTATAAATGGCGTATATAACTTTATTACTCATGATGTGAATCTTTATTTGCTCTTTCTCTAATGTAATTATCTCCTGTTCCTTTCAAAATTGTTTTAACCTCTGCCTGAGCAATTACAGGGAAAGTTCTTGAATACAATAAAAACAATACGAAGAAGAAACCAATTGTTCCAATGAAAATTCCAATATCAACAAATGTTGGTGAGAACATTGTCCAAGAAGATGGAAGGTAATCTCTATGTAAAGAAGTAACAATAATTACGAATCTTTCGAACCACATTCCGATATTTACTACAATCGAAATAATGAATGAGAACATGATACTAGTTCTTAATTTTTTAAACCACATGAACTGAGGAGAGAACACGTTACAAGTCATCATCGACCAATATGCCCACCAGTAAGGTCCAGTAGCTCTATTTAAGAATGCATATTGCTCATACTCTACTCCTGAATACCAAGCTACAAATAACTCAGTAATATAAGCAACCCCAACAATAGAACCAGTAATCATAATAATGATATTCATCAATTCAATATGTTGTAATGTAATGTATGCTTCAAGATTAGAAACTTTTCTCATAACGATCAACAATGTATTAACCATTGCGAATCCTGAGAATACCGCTCCCGCAACGAAGTAAGGAGGGAAAATTGTTGTATGCCATCCAGGAATTACAGAAGTAGCAAAGTCCATAGATACAATCGTGTGTACAGAAAGTACAAGAGGAGTAGCCAAACCAGCTAATACTAAAGATACTTCTTCAAAACGCTGCCAGTCTTTTGCTCTACCACTCCATCCAAAACTTAAGATAGAATAAACTCTTTTATTAAATGGAGTTATAGCTCTATCACGAAGCATTGCAAAGTCAGGTAACAAACCAGTCCACCAGAAAACTAATGATACTGAAAGATACGTTGAAATCGCAAATACGTCCCAAAGTAATGGTGAGTTAAAGTTTACCCATAGAGATCCAAATTGATTTGGAATAGGTAAAACCCAGTATGCTAACCATGGACGTCCCATGTGAATAATTGGAAATAGACCTGCTTGTACTACCGAGAAGATAGTCATCGCTTCTGCAGAACGGTTAATAGCCATTCTCCAACGTTGACGGAAAAGTAATAATACCGCAGAAATTAATGTTCCGGCGTGACCAATACCTACCCACCAAACGAAGTTAGTGATATCCCAAGCCCAACCAACTGTTTTATTTAATCCCCATGTTCCGATACCGGTAGATACGGTGTAAATTATACAACCTAACCCCCAAAGGAAGGCTACTAATGCGATTGTAAATACAATCCACCATTGTTTATTTGCAGGTCCTTCAACAGGCGCTGCCACATCTACAGTTACATCGTGATATGATTTATCACCTATAACTAAAGGTTTTCTAATGGGTGCTTCGTAATGAGACGACATAATCCTTTATATTGTTTCTTAATTAATAATTTTTCTAAGTATTTCTAACTTTAACATGATAGAAAACATTTGGTTTTGTACCCACATGCTCTAATAAGTGATATGCTCTTTCGCTTTCAGCAAGTTTAGCAACTTCACTTTCTTTATCATTAACGTCTCCAAAAATCATAGCTCCAGAAGAACAAGCAGCAGAACAAGCAACAGCATTGTTAAACTCATCTTTTGCAACTACTCTTCCTTCGCGTTTTGCTTGAAGAATTACAGCTTGAGTACTTTGGATACAGAAAGAACATTTTTCCATAACACCACGAGAACGAACGTTTACGTCTGGATTTAATACCATACGACCTAAATCGTCATTCATATGATAATCGAATTCACTATTCTTGTTATATAAGAACCAGTTGAAACGACGTACTTTATAAGGACAGTTGTTTGCACAATAACGAGTACCAACACATCTGTTGTAAGCCATATGATTTTGACCTTGACGACCATGAGATGTAGCAGCCACAGGACAAACTGTCTCACACGGTGCGTGGTTACAGTGCTGACACATTACTGGCTGGAATGCTACTTGAGGATTATCCCCAGGTTTTTCCATCTCATTAAATGTAGATAATGAACTAGATAAACCAGCAATTCCTTCTTTTCTTTCGTTATCGCCTTCAAAAGTGCTTTCAGAAGAATAATATCTATCGATACGCAACCAGTGCATATCACGGCTTCTTCTAACTTCCGCTTTTCCTACAACAGGAACGTTGTTCTCAGCGTGACAAGCAATAACACAAGCACCACATCCAGTACAAGCGTTTAAGTCAATTGAAAGATTAAAATGATGACCAGTTGTACGGTCGAATGATTCCCAAAGGTCTACTGTTGTAGCCTCTACTTCTTGGTGATCTAAAGATACCATTGGTTTTTCATTCCAATGTTCTGCATCTTTAGTATTAAATACTTCTAAAGAAGTTTCTTTAATAATATCTCCTCTACCCATTAAAGTTTTTTGACCTTGAACACAAGCAAACTCATGTTCTCCACCAGCTTTAACGATAGATACAGATTGAACTCCATTAAATCCTTTATATAAAGCGTAAGCATTAATACCTACTTGCATTTCTTCTTTTAGAGATGCTTTACGTCCGTAACCAACAGCTAAACCAATAGTTCCAACTGCTTGACCTGGCTGAACGATAACTGGAACATTTTCCAATTTAACTCCGTCAGCTGTCGTAATAGTAGCATAACTACCATTTAAACCTCCGTTTGCAACAATTTCATTTGACAAACCGATTTTCTTAGCATCAGCATTTGAAACAGTAACATAGTTATCCCAAGAAACTCTTGTGATTGGATCTGGAAATTCTTGCAACCAAGGGTTATTTGCATGTTGTCCATCACCCATACCCGTTTTAGTATACAATACTAACTCAAAGTCTCCAGCTGATTTAGATCTTGCAACAGCACTTGCAGCAGCAGTAGCATCAATTGCACCACCGGCCAAAGCAGTAGCACCAAATACATAAACACCATCATGCAATACTTTATTCCAAGATGACCCAGCAGTAAACACTCCTGAATTTGCTTTTATATAATCATAAAAAGTACCCGGAGTACCATTTAATGATAATAAAACGTCTTGAAATTGTTTTGTATTAAAGATAGGACGAATAGTAGGTTGAGTCAAACTATAAGTTCCTTTTGTCAATTCAATATCACCCCAAGACTCTAAATAATGAGGAGCCGGTGCAGCAACTGTAACAATTGACGCAGTTTCATCTTCTTTTAATGCAAAAGCAACAGAAGTTTTAACTTTTTTCAATCCAGATACGAAAGCAGCAGAATCAGCTAATGTATAAACTGGATTAACTCCGCTCATAATTAAAGTATGAACACTTCCAGCGTTCAAATCTTTAATTAACTGTGCAACAACTGCATTAGAACCTTTTCTAATTTGTCTTGCTCCAGCTGTAGTGAAAGCTTCACTAGCCAATGCTTGATTAATAGCTAATACTAGTAATTGAGCATTTTTATCTTCAATTCCAGATACTAAAACTCCTTTTGTTCCAGCAGCTTTAAGTTGCTGAGCAGCTTTTACTACTTCAGCTTTAACTTTTTCATCTAAAGCCACAGGAACAGAAGCACCTGCAATAATATTATAAATTTGAACTAAAGCTTGTTTTTGAACAGCTGTAGTCATTGGAACACGCTTATCTGCAGCAGCTCCAGATAATGTCATATTTGATTCAAACTGAAAGTGACGAGACATTTTTCCGTTTTGAGGAATACGTCCTTGTGCATATCCAGTGTCATATCCACCACCTTGCCAGTCTCCTAAGAAATCAGCACCAACAGATACAATTAAAGAAGATTTTGAAAAATCGTAATCTACTAAAGCTCTCTCACCAAATACAGATTCAAAAGCATCTAAAGCTTCAGATGAAGAAACTGCATCATAGACAACATGCTTCGCATTAGGATTTTTAGCAATAAACTCAGCAATTAATTTTTCTGTAGATGGACTTGCTAAAGTATTAGTTAACAATACAACTTGACCACCTTTAGCTTTTGCATCAGCTAAGCTAGATTTGATTCTTAGATCAGCAGCAGACCAAGTAGAATCTTTTCCATCTACTTTAGGCTCTTTCAAACGACCGCTATCATACAACCCTAATATAGAAGCATGAATTCTAGCATTCGCAGAAAATTTAGCTCCTGCAATTTTATTGTTTTCAATTTTAATTGGACGACCCTCGCGAGTTTTCACCAAA
This sequence comes from Flavobacterium sp. Root935, assembly GCF_001429295.1. Lineage (GTDB taxonomy): Bacteria > Bacteroidota > Bacteroidia > Flavobacteriales > Flavobacteriaceae > Flavobacterium. The sequence continues at coordinate 409,836 of NZ_LMJL01000010.1, forward strand.
AGATTAGCAAAATCAAAACCATCAAAAACTGTAGTTGCATAATAATCCGCAACACCAGGAATGATTTGCTCTGGTTGTAATACATAAGGGATAGACTTGTGAACAGGACCTTCGCAGGCAGCTAATGTAACAGCTGCAGTACTAAACCCTACGTACTTTAAAAAGTCACGACGTGAAGTCCCTGATGTAGATAAAGCATCAGCGTTACCCAAAAACTCATCAGTAGGAATTTCTTCAACAAACTCGTTATTTCTAAGCGCCTCAACAATAGAGCTATTTTCTAGCTCTTCAACACTTTTCCAGTATTTTTTGTTTGATGACATTGTATATATATATTAAAATCTTAATAAATCGATTAATAGTGGCATTTACCGCATTCTAAACCTCCCATTTGCGCTGCAGTTAATTTCTCTACACCGTATTTTTTAGAAAGTTCAGCATGAATCTTATCATAGTAAGCGTTACCTTCCATCTTAACATCAGTTTTTCTGTGGCAATCCACACACCATCCCATTGTTAATTTAGAGTATTGCTTCATGATTTCAAATTCTTGAACTGGTCCGTGACAAGTTTGACATTCAATTCCAGCAACAGAAACGTGTTGTGAGTGATTGAAGTAAACAAAATCAGGAAGATTATGAATACGAACCCATTTTACAGGTTGAGTTTTTCCAGTATAAGCCTGTTTAGTCTTATCCCATCCAACAGCATCATATAATTTTTGAATCTGCGCATCATAGAAAGCTTTACTGTACTCAGGAGTAGCAGTTGTTTCAGCAACCTCAGAAATATTTTTATGACAGTTCATACAAACATTCAATGAAGGAATTCCAGCTGTTTTACTTACACGAGAAGCAGAGTGGCAATATTTACAATTGATTTCGTTATCACCAGCGTGAATTTTGTGAGAATAGTGAATTGGCTGAATTGGCTCATAATTCTGATCTACACCTACTTGCATCAAGTATCCGTATACAAAATAACCACTTGCCAAAAGCAAAAAGATAGAAGTCACTAAAACCAAGAATTGATTTTTAACGAAAGCTTTCCAGATTGGAGTTCTAGCTTCTTTTGGAGCAACTTCAATACCATTTTTATTTGCAACTTTAGTTAAAACCTTGTTCACCATGAACAACATCACAACTAAAATAGCCATTACAAGAGCAAGAGCTCCTAAAATAATGTTATTTGAAATTCCACCGCCTTGAACATCAGTACCAGGAGGCGTTGCAGCCCCAGGAGCCTTTGCAGGATCAGCTTTTACTTCAGAAGTATAGGCTATAATATTATCAATATCTCCTTCAGACAATTGAGGAAACGAAGTCATAACAGCTTTGTTATTTTCCTCAAAAAGTTTAACAGCAACAGGATCACCTGACTTAATCATGTCAGAACTGTTATGCACCCACTTGTAAATCCAAGCCATATCATGCTTAGCAGCTACCCCTCTTAAAGCAGGACCAGTTGATTTAGCATCTAATTTGTGACATGCAGCGCAATTTGCATTAAAAAGTTCCTTCCCTTTTACTGGATCACCGCCACCTGCAGCAGGAGCAGCAGCCGCAGCTTCAGGCGCCGCCGGAGCAGCAGCATCTTGAGCAAATGAAGTTAGGGAGAAAATTAACGTCAGCGATAAGCCAAACAGCAATTTTCTTGAGATCGAATTATGGTTACCCACCTTTTTCATATAGTATAAATAATTGTCTACTAATTTTTGGTATGATTTTTTCTGTATTAGATTCAGTAAAAACACACACCCTCTTTTAAAACTTGCACAAAAATACGACTTATGAACTATTCTCAAAACCTTAAAATACCCTTAAATATCAATTTATATCAATTCTAAATAATATTAAAATTTTACACTCAAACTTTAAATAGTATTTTTGCATAAAAACCATCACATTATGAGAATTTTAAGTCCTTCAAAAAGCCTTTTATTAACAATTACAACGATTGCTTTTGCGCATAACATTAACGCACAAGACCAAAATTTAACATTGAATCAAGATCCTAAATTTGAGCAATTGTTAAATGACAAACGTAAAATTAACACGTCAATAAATACAAACGATACTTATCGAATCCAAATCTTCAGCGGGAAAAGCGATGAAGCAAAAAAAACACTGTCGGATTTTAAAAGGGAAAATTCAAACATTGACGGAACAATTATATTTAGCACTCCAAATTATAAAGTAATTGTAGGAAACTTTAAAACCAGAATAGAAGCTGAAAGAAATTTAGCCGAAATTAAAAAAAGATACAAAAGCGTTTTTTTACTCAAACCTGGAAAATAAGACACTAAAAAAGCGAGATAAATATCTCGCTTTTTTTATATTCTCGATAGTGACTACAATTCCTTAAACATAAGTAAAAACAATCATTTTAAAACAAAACCTTCTTTTTAATTATAGACTGAAGCAATATTGTCCAAACTTCATTAAATCAGTTTTATATCAAAATTTTAATACTTTAATCGCAGTAACAATTAATTTACTACTTTAATTCCATTCGCTAAAAATCTTATTTCCTCTTTTGGTGACTTGATCGCATCTATTTCATCTTTTGTCTTTTTAGCATCCTTTGCATAATGTTTCAATTCTTCAACAGAAGTAACTTTTTTCTCAGCAACACCTTCTAAAACTACATTTTTACCTTTTAGTGCTGTAGGAACAAAAAAAGCATAATCTTTCATTTTAACAAAGAAAACAGATCCATCTTCAGTCTTAAGACTCAACCAACATCCCTTCTTTGGACAGACATCTGTCACTTCGCCTTTTACAGCTACATTTTCGATTTTGTTAGTAATCTTTAAATCTTTCTCTAATTTCTCAACCGAAACCGCCTTATTAAGTGAACCATTTGAAACATCTGATCCATAGTAATCTCCAACTAATGCATTACCAGCAGGAGGCGCAGCTTTCTCTACAGCTTGCTGTGAAAAGCATAAAGAAGAAAAACTAATTAACAAAAAAATTGTACATATTCTTAGTTTCATATTCAATAAGTTTTATAAAATTGATTCAACTAAATTACACATTTAATTCATAAAAAAATAAGCCAGCAATTAAACATAACCACAAAAAAAGTCCCAATTTGCATTGGGACTTTACATATAATTTATTGAATATTATTTCAATTTCTTTTTAATAGCTACTTCATGGTAAGCTTCAATTACATCGTTGATTTCAATGTCATTAAATCCTTTTATTTGAATACCACAATCATAACCTTTACTTACTTCTTTAACATCATCTTTGAATCGTTTTAAAGCAACTAATTCACCTGTATGAACTACAACTCCATCTCTAATAACTCTAATTTTAGAGCTTCTCAAGATTTTACCATCTGTTACCATACAACCTGCAATTGAACCTACTTTAGAAATTTTGAAAATCTCACGGATTTCCGCAGTTCCTAAAACTTCTTCTTTCATCTCTGGTGCTAACATTCCTTCCATTGCATCTTTCAAGTCATCGATAGCAGCATAAATAATAGAATAATAACGGATATCGATTTCTTCCTTATCAGCAAGCTGTCTAGCATTTCCTGCAGGACGAACGTTAAATCCAATAATAATTGCATCAGATGCAGAAGCTAAGTTAACGTCAGTTTCTGTAATTGCACCAACACCTTTATGAATGATATTAATTTGAACTTCTTCTGTAGAAAGTTTAGAGAACGAATCTGATAATGCTTCAACAGATCCATCAACGTCTCCTTTAAGGATAACATTTAATTCTTTAAACTGACCAAGAGCAATACGACGACCAATTTCATCAAGTGTAATATGTCTTTGTGTACGTACAGATTGTTCACGCATTAATTGAGAACGTTTAGATGCAATTTGTTTTGCTTCTTTTTCATCTTCAAATACATTGAACTTATCTCCTGCAGTAGCAGCTCCATCCAAACCTAAAACAGAAACTGGTGTTGAAGGTCCTGCTTGTAAAACAGTATGCCCTCTTTCATCATGCATAGCTTTAACTTTACCATGATGTTTTCCAGCCAACATGTAATCTCCAATTTTCAAAGTTCCGTGTTGAACTAAAATTGTAGAAACATATCCTTTTCCTTTATCTAAGAAAGCTTCAACTACAGTTCCCTGAGCCGCTTTATTTGGATTCGATTTTAAATCTAAGATTTCAGCTTCTAATAAAACTTTTTCAAGTAATTCTTTTACTCCTAATCCTGTTTTTGCAGAAATATCATGAGATTGGATTTTTCCTCCCCAGTCTTCAACAAGTAAATTCATACCTGCCAATCTTTCTTTAATTTTATCAGGGTTAGCATTTGGCTTATCAACTTTGTTGATCGCAAATATAATTGGCACATTAGCCGCTTGAGCGTGACTGATTGCCTCTTTAGTTTGCGGCATGATATCATCATCCGCAGCAATTACAATAATAGCAATATCTGTAACTTGAGCTCCACGTGCACGCATTGCGGTAAACGCCTCGTGACCAGGAGTATCTAAGAAAGCTATTTTTTGTCCATTATCTAAAGTAACTCCATATGCTCCAATGTGCTGTGTAATACCTCCAGATTCACCCGCGATAACATTTTCTTTACGAATATAATCCAGTAAAGATGTTTTACCGTGGTCAACGTGACCCATTACTGTAACAATTGGCGCTCTTGTTACTAAATCTTCTTCTTTATCTTCTACAACTTCAATCGCTTCTTCGATATCTACTGTAATAAATTCTACATCGTAACCAAACTCATCTGCAACGATAGTTAATGTTTCAGCGTCTAAACGCTGATTCATGGTTACCATGATTCCAAGAGACATACAAGTTCCAATTACTTTTGTAATCGGCACATCCATCATGATTGCAATTTCACCTACAGTAACAAATTCCGTAACCTTAATAGTTTTACTTCCTTCGTCAAGTGCTCTCTGCTCATCATCAGATTTCTGACGGTGCGTTTCTCTTTTATCTCTTCTGTATTTTGCCGCTTTAGATTTCCCTCCTTTACCTTGAAGTTTTTCAAGAGTTTCTCTAATTTGGTTTTTTACTTCTTCTTCTGTTGGCTCAACTTTAGCTACAATCGCAGGACGATTTCCTTTTACGAAACCAGGTCTAGCACTTCTGTTAGCATTAAAACCTCCACCATTATTATTTGGCGTAATTTTATTTGGGTTTGGCGTTCCAGGTGCGTTATTACCAGTTGCAGGTTTTGGCGCTCCAGGAGTTCCAGGTTTAGGAGCAATTCTTTTACGCTTATTTTTATTTGCGTTATTACCACCAGCCCCAGGAGTACCCGGTTTATTCTGAGCCGCTTTAGGATCTTCTTTCTTTTTCTTAGGCTTATTAAATTGAGACAAGTCAATTGTCTGCCCTGTAAGAGTTGTTCCTGAAAGCTTTTGATATTGAGTAGTGATCGTTTCCTCTGAAGTTGCTGGATCAGTCGATACGATTGGCTCCTGCGCAGCTTTAGATTCTGATTTCACTTCTTTTTTCTCAGTAATAATAGGTTTTTCAACCTTTTTTGTTTCCGAAACCGGCTGTGATACTACTGGTTCAGATTTTACAGTTTCATTTTGAACTGGTTTTTCTGACTGCACAGGTGTAACAACTGCTTTTGGTTCTTCAACCTTAGTTGTTTCTTCAGAAGGAGTAATTGCAGGTTTTTTTGGATTCAAGTCGATTTTACCAACTTGTACAGGTCCTGAAACAACAGCTCTAGCTTTTATTATTTCTTGCTGTTTTTGACGCTCTTCTTCTTGTCTGCGTTTGTCTTCAATTTCTTTTTCACGTTCTACACGCAATGCTTCTTTCTCTTTTCTTTTCTCTTCTCCAACCTCTTTTGAAGCCTCCTTATTCCCCTTATCGCCCGCAAATTGACTTTGAAGGATATTAAATTCACTATCAGAAATTTTTGCATTAGGATTTGCATCAATAGCAATTCCCTTATCTTTTAGATAATCTACAGCTCTTTCTAACGAAATATTTAATTCCCTTAAAACCTTATTTATTCTTATTACTCTCTCTTCAGACATATAACCTTTTTATTATTACCTTTTTCGTTGTGTTGTTAGAGCAGAATCAGCTATCTCTTAGCTGTCAAACTCTTCTTTTAGTATTTTCATAACATCTAGAATTGTCTCCTCTTCTAAATCTGTTCTTCTTACTAAATCTTCTACTTCATGTTTCAAGATACTTTTTGCAGTATCTAAACCTATTTTAGCAAACTCTTCAATTACCCATTCTTCGATTTCATCTGAAAACTCTGTTAATTCAACATCATCCTCATCTGCAACAGTACCGGCAACATCTCCTTCACGAATAACATCTAATTCATAACCAGTTAATTGACCAGCTAATTTGATATTGTGACCACCTCTACCAATTGCTTTAGAAACCTCTTCTAATTTCAAGAATACTTCAGCTCTTTTGTTATCTTCATCAATTTTGATAGAAGAAACTTTTGCAGGGCTTAATGCTCTTGTAATAAACAATTGAATGTTGTTTGTATAATTGATTACATCAATATTTTCATTTCCTAATTCACGAACAATTCCATGAATACGAGAACCTTTCATTCCCACACAAGCACCTACTGGATCAATTCTATCATCATAAGAATCAACAGCTACTTTTGCTTTTTCTCCAGGAATACGAACTACATTTTTCACTGTAATTAAACCGTCGAAAACTTCTGGAATTTCTTGTTCAAATAATTTTTCTAAGAACTTTTCTGAAGTTCTAGACATAATAATTTGAGGTTTATTTCCTTTTAATTCAACGCTTTCAATAATACCGCGAACATTATCTCCTTTACGGAAAAAGTCAGATGGAATTTGTTTTTCTTTTGGAAGAACAATTTCATTTCCTTCGTCATCAACCAAAATAACTACTCTAGGACGTACGTGATGTACTTCTGCTGTATAAATATCACCGATAATATCTTTAAATTGTTTGTAAAGATTTGTATTATCGTGCTCATGAATTTTAGATATTAGATTTTGGCGAAGCGCTAAGATAGCTCTTCTTCCTAAATCAATTAATTTTACTTCTTCAGAAACCTCTTCTCCAATTTCAAAATCCGCTTCAATTTTTCTTGCTTCAGTCAATGTAATCTCCTCATTTTCAAAATCAAGATCCTCATCGGCAACAATTACTCTTCTTCTCCAAATTTCCATATCCCCTTTATCAGGATTTATAATGATATCGAAATTTTCATCTGAACCGTATTTTTTCTTTAATGCATTTCTAAATACGTCCTCTAAAATTGCCATAAGCGTTACACGATCAATAAGTTTATTATCTTTAAACTCTGAGAATGAATCGATTAATGCTAAATTTTCCATGCGAATTTTTTAATTAAAATTAAAATGTTACCGTAACAACTGCCTCTTTAATTTCTGTATAAGGTATTTGTTGCTCTTTTTGAACTGTTTCTTTTCCTTTTCCTACTTTTTTCGGTTCTCTTGCTTTCCAAGACAAAATTATAAAAACATCATTAGCTTCTATCAATTCTGCCTCGATTTTTTCAGTATTTGTAGTAACAATCAGCGTTCTACCAATATTTTTCTTGTATTGTCTTATTAATTTTAAAGGCGACCCTACTCCAACTGATGCTACTTCAAGCGAAAAATCCTGCTCTTCACGATCCAGATTATTCTCTATTGCACGACTAATATCGATGCAATCCTGCAGTGCCACTCCATTATCACCGTCTAAACCAACACTAATTTTAAAAGAATCCGAAACTGCCAAATCAATCAAAAAGATAGATGGTTTTTCCAGAAGAGCTTCCGTAATTAATCCGTTTACTTTTTCTTTAAATGTCATAATTTTATAAAAAGAGGGGACATTTAGTCCCCTCATTATTTAGATTTTAATAAATAACAGTGCAAATATAGTGATTTTTTTATAAATCAAATAAATTGATTGCTCTAAAAATATTTCTTATCTTTATATAAGCATTAAAATACTGAATTATTCATACAATTAATCCTCAAAACTATGAAACGAATTTTAGTACCTACCGATTTTTCAGAACATGCAGAAGACGCCTTAAAAGTCGCTGCTCAAATTGCTAAAAGAAACAATTCTGAGATCATTATTTTGCACATGCTTGAATTACCACATCAAGCAAACGACGCCATTCTGGGCGGAATCAGCATTCCCGAAAGTATGCTTTTTATGAAAAAAGCAAATGAAATGCTGGACGAAGTTTCTGCAAGACCTTATCTGGACGGAATAGAGGTAACCGAAATCGTAAAAATGGACAAACCAATACACGGTATCATTCAAATCAGCAAAGATCATGATGTAGATTTAATCGTAATGGGCTCACACGGTTCTTCTGGTGTCGAAGAATTATTAATTGGATCTAATACTGAAAAAGTTGTTCGAAATTCAGAAATACCCGTTCTAGTTATCAAGGAAAATATTTCGAATTTTAATGCTACTAATATTGTTTTCGCTTCTGATTTTTCAGAAGAAGCAAAAAAACCTTTTGAAAAACTTTTAAATTTTGCAAAATTCTTTGACTCAAAAATACACCTTGTAAACATATGCACTCCTAACAGCTTTAAACCTACACACGTTGCCGAGAAAGCCATTAATGAATTTATAGATCAGTTTAGCATCACCAATTACACAGCTCAAACCTACAATGACACCAATATTGAAAAAGGAATTATTAATTTCTCTAACAAAATAAACGCTGACATAATAGGAATGTGCACACATGGAAGAACTGGTTTTGCACACTTCTTTAACGGAAGCATAAGCGAAGGGTTAGTCAATCACGCTGTGAAACCTGTAATTACCTTAAAGATTTAAATAATAATCACAACTTAAAAAGCTTCTCAAATGAGAAGCTTTTTTTTNCTAACAACCTACGTATCTCTTCTACAGTAATACCAAGATACGCCGCAGCCGCATCGAGATTACCACCTAAAAAGTCTACTATTTTTACCACATCATCAACCCAGCCTCCCCCTTGCACTAATTTCATCTCAGAAGGATTTAACTCTGTAAAATTCAATTTTTTTAAATTGTCCATAATTTCAATCAATTAAATTATTAAATCAGTTAAGAACAAAAAACACTGCAGTATTTTTTTTT
>NZ_LMJL01000010.1:418931-419066 GCF_001429295.1 Flavobacterium sp. Root935
TAATCAAAAAATAGCATTCAACCTTATTAAAACCCCGATTTTACAAGTATGAAACCTGAATTAAAATTTACAGCATAAAAAAAGCCTCTCATTTCTGAGAGGCTTTATGTTGGTCTACTAGGACTCGAACCTAGA
>NZ_LMJL01000010.1:419147-419264 GCF_001429295.1 Flavobacterium sp. Root935
GGTGCAAAATTAGAACTTTATTTAGTTTATGCAAATTTTTAAGGTATTTTTTTTGCATAAAAAAAGCCTCTCATTTCTGAGAGGCTTTATGTTGGTCTACTAGGACTCGAACCTAGA
>NZ_LMJL01000010.1:419275-677152 GCF_001429295.1 Flavobacterium sp. Root935
AGTGCAAATTTAAGGCTTTATTTAGTTTGTGCAAACTTTTCGAGCAAAAAAAATGATTTTTTTTGCTTTTTTTAATTTAAAAATCCCCTATGACTACAGAAACACTTAATATACAATACATTACTTTTTGGAGATAGTTTTGTAGAATTTTTTGTTAATGCTCGTTTCTTTACACAAAAAAACATTTTCTTTGTAGGATAGAAAACATTCAAATTTTTAACACCTAAATATGGCACAATTCAATTTCAATAAATGGAATACAATTATTGGTTGGTTTGCATTTGCAATCGCTTTAATTACTTACACTTTAACAGTTGAACCTACAATGAGCTTTTGGGATTGCGGAGAATATATCGCTACCGCTGCCAAACTTGAAGTAGGCCACCCACCGGGAGCTCCTCTTTTTCAAATGATGGGTGCATTTTTTGCAATGTTTGCGATTGATGCCCAGCATGTAGCTCTAATGGTTAACATGATGTCTGTTTTTTCTAGCGCTTTCACTATATTATTTATGTTTTGGTCTTCATCTATGATCTTAAAAAAGATTGTAGCTCGTTTTGCCGAGATTGATCAAAATAATTCGATTGTTATTTTAGGAAGCTCTTTTGTTGGAGCTTTAGCTTATACTTTTTCTGACAGTTTTTGGTTTAATGCAGTAGAAGCCGAGGTTTATGCTATGGCATCTTTATTAATTGCATTGCTTTTTTGGCTTGGCTTACGCTGGGAACAAGACATGGACAAACCAAAAGGAAATAAATGGCTTTTAATTATTTCTTTAGTTGTCGGACTTTCGTTTGGAGTTCACTTTATGGCTCTTCTAACTATTCCTTCTATCGGATTTTTATACTATTTCAAACACTATGAAAAAGTTACTATTAAGAACTTTCTAATTGCTAATGTTGTTGTTATTGGAATCTTATTATTTATTTTCAAATTACTTCTTCCATTAACCATGGCTTTTTTCGGAAAAACCGAAATCTTTATGGTAAACAGCATGGGACTTCCTTTTAATTCAGGAACCATATTTGTAGCGTTGTTATTTATCGCTTTCTTTTATTTTGGATTAAAATTTACCAAACAAAAAGGCTTAATATTTTACAACACTATAATATTATGTATTTTATTCATCCTGATTGGTTTCTCTACTTGGATGATGCTTCCTGTTCGTGCGAATGCTAATACGGTTATCAATGAAAACAAACCTTCAGATGCTATTGAGGTTTTAGCGTATTATAATCGTGAACAATATGGTGTAAATCCTTTGTTTTATGGGCCTCAGTATACTGAAGTTTTTTCTGGACTTGATGCTAAAACACCTTATTTAGATAAAAAACCTAACTACGAAAGAGATTATAAAACTGGTAAATATATTATTACCAACAATTATAAAAACGCAGAGCAAAATTCTGATGACAATCAGAAAACAATTCTGCCTAGAATGTGGAGTACAGATACCCCTCACATTCAAAATTATATCAACTTTACAAATCCTCCGAAATTCAAAATCAACCCTAATTATGATTATGAAGAGGATTTAGCTAAATACGGAATTGACCCAAGCCAGTTGAGCGAAGATGAATACAATAAGGCTACTGCTCAATTACGCAATGAAGTTGAAAAAACTGTTTCTGAATTTAGACATGCTTACGCTCAAAAACAAATTGATAACGAAGGTTATGTTAAATTCCTGCAAAGCTACAAGGACTATTTAATTATTGAAAAACCAACTACAGCAGACAATTTTGGTTTTATGTTCGAATACCAATTTGGATATATGTACTGGAGATATTTGATGTGGAATTTTGTTGGACGTCAAAATGATGTTCAAGGTAAGTATGATAATTTAGACGGAAACTGGATCAGTGGTATTAAACCTTTAGATTCTATTCATTTAGGATCACAGGACAATTTACCTTCAGACGTATTAAACAATAAAGGACGTAATGTATATTATTTCCTTCCATTTATCTTAGGTTTAATTGGTTTAATGTACCACGCAAATAAAGATCTAAAAAGCTTTTATGTTCTTTTGGCTTTATTCTTATTTACAGGAATTGCATTAAAAATATATTTGAACGAAAGACCTTTTGAACCTCGCGAAAGAGATTATGCTCTTGTTGGCTCCTTCTATGTCTTTGCGATCTGGATTGGTTTTGGTGTTTATTCGCTCTATGAAAGTATTCAAAAATATCTGGCTCCCAAAATTGCAGGACCAGTTATTATTGCAGGAAGCTTACTGGCTGCTCCTATTTTAATGGCTGCTCAAAACTGGGACGATCATGACAGATCTAACAGATATACAGCTTTAGCAATGGCAAAGGCTTATTTAAGTTCTTGCGATAAAGATGCTATTTTATTTACTATTGGAGACAACGACACATTCCCGCTTTGGTACGCGCAGGAGATTGAGCATTTCAGGACAGACGTCAAAATCGTAAATACAAGTTTATTTATGACTGATTGGTACATCGATCAAATGAAAGCCAAATCGTATGAATCTAATGCGCTTCCTATTTCTTTCACACATGACCAATATGTAGGAGATAAACTGGATTATGTTGCTTATATTCAAAAAATTGACACTCGCTGGAATATTAATGATTTTATAGATTTTATCAAAAATCCTAAATCAACTGTTGGTTTACAAAATGGACAGACAATTCATTTCTACCCAACTAACAAAATTAGAGTGAACGTTGATAAAAATACCATCATCAAAAACAAAGTGGTTAATCCTAAATACAATGATTCTATTGTTCCTTATTTAGACATTAATATTAAAGGAGGTGCATTGTACAAAAACCGATTAATGATGCTTGATATCTTAGCTAATAACAATTGGAAAAGACCGATTTATTTTAGCGGAGGTGCTTTTGATGATGAAGATTATTTATGGTTAAAAGATTATCTGCAGTTAGACGGAATGGTTTACAAATTGGTTCCTGTAAAAAATACTCCTTCTAAAGACGGAGGTCCATTAGATATGGGACAAATAGATGCAGATAAAATGTATGATATTGTAATGAAATGGGATTGGGGTAACAGCGAAAGCGAAAAAATTTACCACGACCCTGAAACAAGAAGAAACAGCATTACTTATCGCACGAATCTTTCAAGATTGATGAACCAGCTTATTGAAGAAGGTAAAATTGACAAAGCTAAAAAAGTGATTAATTTAGCTATAACCAAAATGCCTTTAGACAAATTTGGCTATTATTCTTTAGTTGAACCTTTTGCCGATGGTTATTATAAAGTTGGTGAAACTGCAAAAGCACAAGACCTTTTAAACAAATTGGTTCAAAAATACAAAGAGGATTTAAACTATTACAGTACTTTAACTCCTTCTGACCAAACTGATTTAGCAGTAGATATTATTACAGATATTGAACGTTACAGAAGTTTACTGCATGTTATGCAGGACAATAAAGACACTGCTTTTTACAACAAACATAAAACGACATTTAATACTTATGTAAATGTTTTTGAACGTTTTGGACGCGAAAAAGAATAGATAATATACGAAAATCTTAACAATTAAAAAAATGCAGCGCTGTTTGATAAATAGCGCTGCATTTTTTAATTTTACGTACAATGTAAATTCAATTCAAGATGAGCTTTTATTGGGTAAAAACAAATTCATTTATAAAAAGGGTATTTTCTAAATATTGCTGGGACATTCCTAACAATGAAAAGAAAATATACCTAACTTTTGATGACGGCCCTACTCCAGAAATTACTGACTGGGTTTTATCTGAATTAAAAAAATTTGATGCAAAAGCAACTTTTTTCTGCATTGGAAAAAACATTAAAGCCAATCTAGCTTTATTTGAAAAGCTAATTACAGATGGTCATTCTATTGGAAACCACACCATGAATCATGTAAATGGATGGAAAATTCATACCAATGAATATATTGAAAATGTAAAAAACTGCGCAGAGGTTTTAGACGAACAAGAAAAAACTCCTAATCGTTTGCTGTTTCGTCCTCCTTACGGAAAAATCAAAAAAGCGCAATCGAAAGTGCTAAGAAAATTAGGCTATAAAATAGTAATGTGGGATGTTTTGAGCGCTGACTTTGATCAAAGCATCACTCCTGAAAAATGCCTTGAAAACGTAACAAAAAACGTAAAATCAGGCAGTGTAATTGTTTTCCATGACAGTATTAAAGCTTCTCCAAATTTAAGATTTGCTTTACCGCGAACACTTCATTTTTTAAAGGAAAACGGGTATAAATTTGACATTATTCACTAAGACAACATCAAAAAGAGAGTTTTAGACGTTAAATTGTTCTTGAACAATTCCTATTATAGTATTCGCATCAAGCTCTCCAGACTGCCTCCAAATCATTTGCCCCTCCTTATAAATCATTAAGGTTGGAAGTCCTTTAATACGAAGTGCTTCTGCTAATTCCTGATTTTTATCTACATCAATTTTAATCACTTTAGCTTTATCACCAAGCGCTGCAGCAACATCCTTAATCACAGGATGCATAGAAACAGAAGATTCATTCCAATCGGTGTAAAAATCAATTAACACTGGAACTTGAGCATTTATTAGTTCTCCAAATTTTGACATAAAACCAAAAATTTTAAGTTTTTTAAATCTATAAAAAGAAATAAATATAATACAAATTTAGCATTTTTAACGAATTAAGCGACATTACGGCCTTTTTTTAGTTCAATAACCGTTATTTCGGGCATAATACCAACTCGTCCTGGATAGGCATGAAAACCAAATCCACGGTTAACATAAACGTATCTTCCAACATTTTCGTACAAGCCTGCCCATTGTTTATAAATATATTGTGCCAGACTCCATTTAAAATATCCTGGAATTTCAATTCCGAACTGCATACCGTGCGTATGTCCAGCAAGAGTCAGGTGAAAGTTCTTTGGATGATTTTTAATTTCAGCTTCCCAATGACTTGGATCATGGCTCATTAAAACTTTAAAATCATCTTGATTCACACCATCCGAAGCTTTATTAAGATCTCCTGCTTTTTTAAAATTTACGCCCCAGTTTTCTACACCAATAAGAGCAATTTTATCCTCTCCTTTTTGAATATAAGTATGTTCGTTTAGTAAAAGTTTAAAGCCGATTTGATCGTATAACTTTTTAATCTGCTGAAAATTTTCGTCTTTTTCTTTTTCAGAAGGCCATGTCACATATTCACCGTAATCATGATTTCCTAAGACCGAAAACTTTCCATATTTATAATCTTTAATACGGTTAAAAGTCTCCAGCCAAGGATGCATTTCTTTTGCATGTGTATTTACAATATCTCCCGTAAATAAAATCATATCTGATTCCTGCGCATTGATCAAATCAATAGCATAATTTATTTTTTCTGGATTATCGAAGCTTCCGCTGTGAACATCTGAAATCTGAGTGATTTTAAAACCATCAAAAGCATCTGGAAGATCTGGAAAAAATATTGTTTGTTTAAAAACTTTGAAATTATATTTACCTTCAAAAATTCCATAAATCAAAGACAAAAAAGGAACTGCCGCAAGACCTAAAGCAATTTGACTCACAAATTTTCTACGATCCGGCATCATCTCTTTTCTTGGCGTATTGTACATGAAGTAATTCAATATACTTGCTCCTATTCTAAAAATATCCTCTCCAAACATTACCAATGTCAGCACAATCTTTGGCACATAAACCAAGAGCATTAAACCCATAGTAAACATGGTCTGCTTAGTTTGCCCAACAGATCGATCAAACTGTGTGAAAGAATAAATGATAAAAATTAAAAGCAGTAAGCTTATAACTTGGTAACTTACTAAAGCCCATCTAACTTTAATTAAAGTTCGAAAAGCCTGATACGAATAAAACTCAATAAATAAGAAAAGAGCGCATAGAATTACAAAACGAAAAATCATTTGTTATAGTTTTAAGCAAAGTAACAAAGAATGGAAATTTTATAGCTTTTTATTATAAAAAATTTAACGCTATTAAAAAATAAAAAAGCTGAAAGATGGCTCTTTCAGCTTTAATCTACCAACCTTTTAAAACTATTTTAGTCTACGACAATTAGTGCCGTTTTATTTTGCTTTTGGTGCTTCTGCTTTTGTAGTTTCAGCTTTTTTCTCACCTTTTGCTTTTTTGTGTGCTTTTTTATCTTGTTTAGGAGCTTTTGCTTCTTTTGTTTGAGTTGCTGGCGCTGGAGTTGTTTGAGCGTTTACCATTGAAAATGTTCCTAATACTGCTACTGCTAAAATTGCTAATTTTTTCATGATCTGATTTTTTTTGATTATTATTTCATTATTTATAAGTCAAAGATATAATCGTAAAATGAAGACAAAATGAAGATAAAGTCTTACAACAAATTTTAACTTTTAATTAGCTTTTTCAAATAATAACGTAAAAACAGTTCCTTGGTTTAAAACAGATTCAACCTTGATTTGAACACGGTGAAAAGAAGCAATACTTTGAGCAATTGGAAGTCCTAACCCTTGTCCTTCTTGATCTGAGCTGATTCGTGCAAATCTGCTGAATATTTTTTCCAGCTGTGATTCTTCCATTCCAATTCCAGAATCTTTGACCGAAATAAAATAATATTCGTCAACAAATCCGTCTTCTATAAAAATACTGCCTTTGGGCTTATTGTATTTTATGGCATTTATAACCAAATTATAAATAAGAATATGTATTAAGGTTTTGTTGCCTGTAAAAACAAAATCGTTTTGCATTCGATTTACAAACTGAATTTCTTTGTCATCAATACGGTCTTCTAAATCTTCTTGCAAATCCAGAACTACCTCACGCAGATTAATTTCTTCATTTGCTTCATATTGATTGTTATCTATTCTAGAAATAAGCAATAAATTATTGATGATTTTTTTTAGCATATCTAATGTCTTTAATGAGCCTGCAATTTTATCGACTGCGTTGTCATTTAAAGATTCATTCTGCAATAAGTTTTCAAGTTTGTTTTTAAGCAGTGCAATTGGCGTTAGAAGTTCGTGCGAAACATTAGAAATGAATTGTTTTTCTTTTTTAAAAACTTCTGAAATACGATCCATCATTTGATTTAAAACAAAATCAAGTTCGCGGAAATCTCTTGAACCAGCTTTTATAGGAGTATGATCAAATGCATCTGGTTCGTTTACCCGTCTGATTTTTGTATCAATGATTTTATAAAAAGGTTTGAGAAGATATTCAATATAAAACGTATCAGCCAAAAAAGTAATAAAGAGTATTACAACAAAAACCACAATAATAAAGAATCGAATAACAAAAGTTAAATCATTTACTTCACTAAGGCTGCTCCCAATTTCCAGTTGATAATCTTGGCCCTCATAAGTAAAATGATGCTGCAAAATTCGGTATTCATTTTCTTCACCTTCAATTTCACGATAATCATTGCTAAAAGTTGTTTTTTTCTGATGTGGTTTTATGGGCACGCGGGACAGTACTAAAAACTCACTGTGAAGAGTCGAAAACTCTGAAAAAGTCTCCGTGGAATCATTTGGATTTTCTATAAAATCATTGATTTCTTTTTGGTTCAAATGTTCAATAAATTTCTTCTTTTTCTCCAGCAGACTATTATTAATATGATGATAAACTACATTTTCTACCAAAATAGGCAGCATCAGCCATAAAATCAAAATCACCAACAATCTTGTCAGTGCATTAAAAATAGCTAATTGATGTTTTATCTTCACAAAAATTGATTTATTCGTTTATACGATATCCAACGTTTCGAACGGTTTCGAACCAATCTATAGGTGCGTGTTTGTCAAGTTTTTTTCTGAGATTTCGAACATGGACATCAATAAAATTAGAATCTGAATTTACTTCTAAAATATCTCCCCAAATATGTTCGGTAAGCTGCAAACGAGTAATTACCCGATTTTTATTTAAAACCAAATATTGAAAAATATCAAATTCCTTTTTCGTAAGATTGATCGGATTATCATTGAAACTTACTTTGTAATCTTGCAGCTGTAATACAAAGCCATTAATAGAAAGTGTATTTAAAGTAAAGCCGTGTATTCTTCGAATAACGGCAAACAATCTTGCGCCAAGCTCTGTTAACGCAAAAGGTTTTGTTAAGTAATCATCGGCACCTAAATGCAGACCATTAATTCTATCATCAAGCTCCCCTCTTGCCGTTAACACAATAACCGCCATTTTTGATTTTGTTTTTCTAACAGTCTGCAATACCTCAAAACCATCTCCGTCAGGAAGTCCTAAATCTAACAGCATCGCATCATAATCATTACTGCTAAACTCTTCTAAAGCATCGCTGCAGGTATGCGTGATTTTACATATATATCCTGCATTACACAAAAAATCATAAACCTCTACCGCAAGTTCACGATTATCTTCAACAATCAAAATATTCATAAAAAATGTGCTTAAGCGAAATTAAAATTAATCATTTAAAAGAAGAAAAATCTGCATTATTAAAACATTAACGAAAAAAGCTGACAAATTTCTTCATCAGCTTTTACCACCTTCATTCTTCATAATTATCCTTCCTGTTTTGCTTCCTTACAATCTTCGAAAACAAAACAAAAAGCAACATTATTTTTTCACTTTTGCAGTTTCTGTTTTTGGGGCTTCAGTTTTTGGAGCTTCTGTTTTTTCTGATTTTGCTTTTTTATCAGATTTGTGTTTAGGATGTTTTGTTGCTTTCACCTCTTTAGCTGGAGCTTCTTTTCCATTTTTTGCTGGAAAAGCTTGAACCATTGCACTTGTTCCTAAAACTGCTACTAATAACATTAATAAATTTCTCATGATTTCTAAGTATTTAAATTAATAACTTTTTATTTTACAGATCAAAATTACCTTCGAAAAATGAAGAGATCATGAAGAAATCACCGAATAAAAAAATTTAACTTGATATTAACTCTTTGCATTTTTTCCTACCATATAATATAGAACTTCATTTTAGCGTGGTGTATTTAAAGTTTATGAATATCTACAAAGTTAAATGTCCTTATATAACTTATGTGATGAAAAAAAATCTTATTAGTCTAATTTTTAAAAACCCAATTGTTTATTTTTACAGACTAATATTTTTTATATGTCAACTCAAAAACGTCTTTTTCTTCTAGATGCTTACGCATTAATTTTTCGTGGTTATTATGCCTTTATAAAAAACCCGAGAATCAACTCAAAAGGAATGGATACATCTGCAATTATGGGATTTATGAATTCCCTTTTAGATGTTATTAAAAGAGAAAAACCAGATCATTTAGCTGTTGCTTTTGACAAAGAAGGAAGTCAGGTAAGAACCGAAATGTTTGCTGAATATAAAGCCAATCGTGATGCAACGCCAGAGGCTATTAAAATTGCCATTCCTTATATTCAAGAATTATTAAAAGCCATGCACATTCCGATTATTGAAATCGCAGGATGTGAAGCCGATGACTTAATTGGAACAATTGCCAAACAAGCCGAAAAACAAAATTATAAGGTTTACATGGTAACACCTGATAAGGATTTTGCACAATTGGTTTCTGAAAATATATTTATGTACAAACCTGCCCGAATGGGTAACGGAATCGAAATTTGGGGAATTCCTGAGGTTTTAGCCAAATTTGAAGTGGAAAGACCTGAACAAGTAATTGATTTTCTTGGAATGATGGGCGACGCTGTGGATAACATTCCTGGATTGCCTGGTGTTGGCGAAGTAACCGCTAAAAAGTTCTTGAAAGAATTTGGCACAATGGAAAACCTTTTAGAAAACACACATTTACTAAAAGGAAAAATGAAAGAAAATATCGAAGCTAATAAAGACAAAGGTATTCTCTCTAAAAAACTCGCAACTATTATATGTGACTGTGATGTTGTTTTTAATGAAGACGACTATGAACTTTCACGTCCTGATATCGAAAAAACAGATGCTATTTTTCAGGAATTGGAATTTAGAAGAATGGCTGAGCAGTTTGATAATTTATTTAAAGTTGGAGGCGGAAATGAATTAGCAAGTTCTACTCCAGCATCTGATGCCAAATTATACAAAAAGCCACAGCCTAAAAACGAAGATCAATTTGACCTTTTTGGCGGAGGCGGAACTACTTTAGACGAAAGCGCTGAAGCTGCTAGAAATTCATTTTACAATACTTTAGAAAATACTGAACATTCTTATCAAACTATTCAAGGTGATTTAGGTATTAAATTGCTTCTACAGAATTTACAAAAACAGACTTCTGTTTGTTTTGATACAGAAACCACAGGAATCGATGCTTTGCATGCAGAACTTGTTGGAATGTCTTTCTCATACGAAAAAGGAAAAGCCTTTTATGTACCGTTTCCGGAAAGCCAAGAAGAGGCACAGGCTTTAGTTGACAAATTCGTTCCGTTTTTTGAAAATGAAAATATTGAGAAAATCGGGCAAAACTTAAAATACGATTTAAAAATTCTGGCTAATTACGGCGTTACCGTAAAAGGTAAACTTTTTGACACCATGATTGCGCATTATCTGATTAATCCAGATATGCGTCATAATATGGATATTTTAGCAGAAACGTATTTAAAATATTCTCCTAAATCTATTGAAACTTTAATTGGAAAAAAAGGAAAAAATCAGCTTAACATGCGTGATGTTCCTTTAGAAGATATTAAAGAATATGCTGCTGAAGATGCTGATATTACTTTACAATTAAAAGAAATTTTTACCGCTGAACTAGACAAAACAGAAACTAAAAAGTTATTTGATGAAATCGAAATTCCATTAGTAAGCGTTTTAGCTGCGATGGAAACAGAAGGAATTCGTCTTGATGTTGATTTCTTAAAACAAATGTCTACAGAGATGGATGTTGAAATCAAATCTTTAGAAGAAAAAATATACGAAACTGCCGGCGAGAAATTCAATTTGGCTTCTCCAAAACAATTAGGAGACATTTTATTTGATAAACTTAAAATTGGCGGCGCAAAGCAAAAGAAAACCAAAACGGGTCAATATGCAACTGGAGAAGAAGTTTTGACTTATTTAGCTAATGACAATCCAATTGTAAAACAAATTTTGGACTGGCGTCAAATGGTGAAACTGCAAAGTACTTACATCATGGCTTTGCCGGAACAAGTTGACAAAAAGACTTTACGCGTTCATACGGATTATATGCAGACTGTTGCTGCAACAGGACGTTTAAGTTCTAATAATCCGAATCTGCAAAACATTCCGATTCGTACCGAAAGAGGCCGTCAGATTCGTAAAGCATTTATTGCTCGCGATGAAAATCACACTTTAATTTCTGCCGATTACTCGCAAATCGAATTAAGAATTATTGCCGCTTTAAGCGGAGAAGAAAATATGATTGCTGCTTTTCAAAATGGAGAAGATATTCACAGAGCTACAGCCGCTAAAGTTTTTGATGTGGCCTTAGAAGAAGTTTCGCGCGAACAAAGAAGCAACGCTAAAACCGTAAACTTCGGAATTATATATGGTGTTTCTGCTTTCGGTTTAAGCAATCAAACTTCATTATCCCGCGGTGAAAGTGCCTCTTTGATCGATGCATATTACAAAACATATCCGAGATTAAAATCATACATTCAGGATCAGGTTGAATTTGCTCGTGAAAATGGTTACGTACAGACAATTTTAGGACGTCGTCGTTATCTTAAAGATATCAACTCTGCAAATGCTGTTGTTAGAAGTGCCGCCGAGCGAAATGCTGTAAATGCACCAATTCAAGGAAGTGCGGCAGATGTTATCAAAATTGCAATGATCAATATTCATAAAAAATTACAAGACGAAAACTGGAAATCGAGAATGCTGCTTCAAGTGCATGATGAGCTTGTGTTCGATGTTCACAATGATGAACTCGAAAAAATCCAGCCAATGATTAAACACGAAATGGAAAATGCATTTAAAATGATAGTTCCGTTGGAGGTTGAAATTGGAATCGGTAAAGACTGGTTAGAAGCGCATTAATCTAATTTTAGATTTATAAATCTACGCAATCTTGTCCTTGCAAGGAACGAACACAAAAAAAAGGACTATTCTTTCGAGTGGTCCTTTTTTATCTATAATATTTTATTGACTAAACTTTTCTCGTAGACTCTCGTTCTTTCAATTTCGTCTTAATTACGATGGTTTCATATTCTGAAATTGTTCCTTCTGGTTCTTCTAATCTTTCGATTAATCTTTTTGCAGCAGTTTCTCCAATTTCAACACCATGCTGACTTATAGTAGTCAAACTTGGTGACAAACGTCTCGAAGCTAAAATTCCGTCTGCGAAACCTATTATTGATATATCTTCAGGAACTCTGTATCCTTTTTTCAAACTCACTCTTAAAGCAGCAACTGAATCATTTTCATCCAAAGCAAAAATTCCGTCGATTTTATGATCAAAAAGCGAATCTATTTTAGCTTTCATATCATCTTCAGAATCGGTTCGAAGAATAATTTTTTCGTTTACTGGAATATTATTGTCTTTTAACGCTTTCAAATATCCGTCTGCTCTCAGTTTCCCAACACTCAAATTATCTACAGAAGAAATAAGTGCAATATTTTTACATCCTAAATTAATTAAATGTTGCGTAGAGTTTAAAGCTGAATCAAAATCATCTACAACCACTTTATCACAATCTACTTCGTCAGCAATACGGTCGAACATTACTATTGGAGTTCCATCATTAATTATTTCAGAGAAATGATTGTAGTCCTGCAATTTTTGAGCTTCTTGAGAAACAGACAAAATAAACCCGTCGATAGTCCCGTTGCTCAACATCTCTAAAGTATGAACTTCTTTTTCAAGAGATTCATTAGAAATACAAGTAATTACATTATATCCTTTTTTATCGGCAACTTTCTCAATACCGCTAAAAACTTTCGCAAAGAAAGAATTTAGAATATTCGGAATAATAACTCCAATGGTTTTAGTTTTACGATTCTTTAAATTCAGACCAATAACATTCGGCTTATAATTTTTGAGTTTGGCATACTCCTTAATCTTCACCTTCGTCTGCTCACTTATTTCCGGACTGTCGTTAAGCGCTTTTGACACTGTAGACACAGAAACTCCTAGTTCCTTCGCAATTTGTTTTAGAGTTGCTTTAGCTTTCATCTAATAAAAGTTTATGTAATTAATACAAATATAGTAGAATTACCGAAAATAAAACAAAAAACAACTACCAGTATTTGAAATTATATGCTCAATTCGAAATAAAATAAAAAAAGAGGATTTTTCTGAAACCGTACCTACAAAAATTTCGTTAATAAGCTTAATACAATGTTATTAACCTTAATAAAAACCTAGATTATGAAAAACGAAGTTAAAATTCATGAAGTTGATCCTTCACTGAATAGCAGAAGGAGCTTTCTTAAGCTCAGTGGATTAACATTAGTGACCACAGGTTTAGTTTTAGCTGGCTGCAGCGACAATGATAACGATAACCCAATAGAAGACACTTCTTTACCTGGAGTAAGAAATGGTGTTTTTGATTTAGGCTCTGGTGATTTTGGAGTCCTAACCTACGCTTACGCTTTAGAGCAGTTAGAAGCAGATTTTTATACTAAAGTTGTAAACGCGAGCAGTTTCAATACTGTATTTAATGATATAGAACGTCAAGTTCTAACAGATTTATATCATCATGAAGTAGTTCATAGAGATTTTTTCAAAGCTGCTTTGACTGGAGCACTTCCTGATCCAAATTCTCAATTACTTCCTTCTTTGGCTTTTACTTATGGCTCTCTAAATTTCAATAACCGTACTGAAGTTTTAGCAACTGCAAAGGCACTTGAAGATACTGGAGTTGCTGCTTATAATGGAGCAGGAAAATTGATCAAAACGGCTGACTACTTATTATTAGCTGGAAAAATTGTTTCTGTTGAGGCCAGACATGCTTCAGCAATTAGAAGTTTAATTAATCCGAATTCAAAAGATTTTGCCGGAGATGATATTGTAAATATGTCAACAGGTTTAGATGATGCTAAAGATCCATCTAAAATCCTGCCGATTGCAGCCAATTTTATTACTACAAAATTTACAGCTAAATACCTTCCTTAATCTTAACCAGTAAAACTTAGAAATTATGAACATTTTAAAATTTATAGAAACCTTTACTGACGACAATTTAATGAAAAGCACAGGCTCAAGAAGAGACAGTTTTTCGCAGTTTGGGAATATCGGAAAAAATTTAGCCTTAGCATCAATCCCATTCGGATTATCGGCTCTTACTAATAAAGCATTTGCAAAAGATATTACAGCAACACCTGCCACTCCTATTGGGGCTTTGCAATTTGCATTAACATTAGAATATCTTGAAAATGAATTTTATGCTATGGCATTAGATTCTGGAGTAATTCCGGCATCTGAAAATGGCGGACGTGATTTAAAAGTATTTCAGCAGATCGCAGCTCACGAATCTGATCATGTGAAATTTTTGATCGCAGGACTTGGCGGTACAGCAAGTGCTAATTTTGTACCAAAACCTACATTTGACTTTACAGTTGGCGGCGCTTTTGATCCTTTTAATGATTATCCAACCTTTTTAGCTTTGGCACAAGCTTTTGAAGATACAGGCGTACGAGCCTATAAAGGACAAGCCGCAAATCTTATTACTACACCAGATTTATTAACAGCAGCACTTCAGATTCATTCTGTTGAAGCTCGTCATGCTTCTGAAGTCAGAAGATTGCGAGGTTTAAAAGGATGGATATCCAATTCTGACCGAGGCGCTGGCATGCCGGCAGCCACACAAGCTGTTTATGATGGTGAGGGTGTAACGATGCAGGCTGGCTTCAATACTGCAACAGCATTTGGTGCGGCAGCTGGATCAGAAGCTTATGACGAACCATTAACTACACAACAAGTAGTCGATATTGCCAATATTTTTATTGTCTAATATTTTTTTTCTAAAAATGCTGAACCGTCTTACTTTAATGTGAGACGGTTTTTTTTATGACTTGATTTATTAAAAAACTGAAGCCCTGATTTTCAGTACATAAAATATTCTTTTCAGGTATTTGGTTTTAAAATAATTAATTGTACTTTTGCATCCCCTTTATTGGGGATGGAATGTTTAATTAAAATAATATTATGGACGCATTAAGCTACAAAACAGTTTCAGCTAGCAAAGCCACTGTAACTAAAGAGTGGATTGTTGTTGACGCTGAAGGTCATAACTTAGGACGTCTTGCTTCTAAAGTTGCAATGATCTTAAGAGGTAAGTACAAGCCAAGTTACACACCGCACGTTGACTGTGGAGATAACGTAATTGTTATCAACTCAGAAAAAATTAACCTTACAGGTACAAAATTGAATGACAAAATTTACATGCGTCATACAGGTTACCCAGGAGGACAAAGAACTTTAACTGCTAAAGTATTGCAAGCTAAAAACCCTGCATTATTAGTAGAAAAAGCTGTAAAAGGTATGTTACCTAAAAACAAATTAGGAGCAGAACTTTTTAGAAATCTAAATGTTGTTGTAGGATCTGAGCACAAACACGGAGCTCAAAAACCTAGAACTGTTAACCTAAATGATCTTAAGTAATGGGAGTTATTCACAAAATCGGTAGAAGAAAAACCGCTGTTGCACGTGTATACGTTTCTGAAGGAACAGGAAATATCACTGTAAACAAAAAAGAATTCGCAACTTACTTTCCAACTGCAACTTTACAATACAAAGTTTTACAACCATTGTCTATGACAGAAAATGTAAACAACTTTGATGTTAAAGTAAACGTTTACGGAGGTGGTACAACTGGTCAGGCAGAAGCTGTAAGAATGGCATTAGCACGCGTAATGTGTGAAGTTAACGCTGAAAACAGAGGAATCCTTAAACCAGAAGGTTTATTAACAAGAGACCCAAGAATGGTTGAACGTAAGAAATTCGGTCAGAAGAAAGCTCGTAAGAGATTCCAATTCTCTAAACGTTAATATTACCTGTCTTGTTCAAATGGGACAAGACATTATCAATTATTTATTGAAATTAAAAAACACAGTTATTGTTGCTCTCCTATCGAGGTAGGATATAGTTTAGCATCTAAATGGGTTGAGTCTTAAAGTCGAAAGTCTTAAAGTCAATGCTCGAAGCCTAAAGCTTACAGCTTAGCGCCTAAAGCCAAAACACATTGCTAATCAACAGAACGTAAACTAGTACAAAAATGGCAAACAAAATAGAAGTAAAAGAATTACTAGAAGCAGGTGTTCACTTCGGACACATGACTAGAAAATGGGATCCAAACATGGCTCCTTACATTTATATGGAGCGTAATGGTATTCACATTATCAATCTATATAAAACTGCAGCTAAAATTGAAGAAGCTAATGAAGCTTTGAAAAAAATCGCTGCATCAGGTAGAAAAATTTTATTCGTAGCTACCAAAAAACAAGCAAAAGACATCGTTGCTGATAAAGCAAAAGCTGCAAACATGCCTTACATCACTGAAAGATGGCCAGGTGGAATGCTAACTAACTTCGTAACTATCAGAAAGGCAGTTAAAAAAATGTCTTCTATTGATAAAATGAAGAAAGATGGTACTTTCAACACTCTATCTAAAAAAGAGCGTTTGCAAGTTGATCGTCTACGTGCTAAATTAGAGAAAAACTTAGGTTCAATTGCTGATATGTCTAGACTACCTGCAGCATTGTTCGTAGTAGATATCAAAGCTGAACACATCGCAATAAAAGAAGCTCAAAAATTAAACATTCCAGTTTTCGCAATGGTTGATACGAATTCTGACCCAAGAGAGGTTGATTACGTGATTCCAGCAAATGATGACGCTTCTAAATCAATTGACAAAATTTTATCTTTAGTAACTACTGCAGTAATCGAAGGTCTTTCTGACAGAGGTTCTGAAAAAGAAGTTGAAACTGCTGAAGAAGCTGCTCCTGCTGTTGAAGCTGAAGCTGCTGCTCCTGCAACTGAAGAATAAATCAAATTTTAAATTCCAAATTTTAAATTCCAAAATCCAAGAAAAAAAATTAAAAACGTTATGTTGATAATTTATTAAAATTGGAGTTTGGGATTTAAAAGCTGGAATTTTTACTTTTAACATTAAAATTCAAAATATTATGGCAACAATTACTGCTGCAGACGTAAATAAATTAAGACAATCTACAGGTGCCGGAATGATGGACTGTAAAAAAGCTTTAGTTGAAGCTGATGGAGATTTCGATAAAGCTATACAAGTCCTTAGAGAAAAAGGACAAAAAGTTGCTGCTAACCGTTCTGACCGTGAGTCTTCTGAAGGAGCTGCTGTTTCTTTTGTTAATGCTGACCACACTAAAGGAGCTATTTTAACTTTGAACTGTGAAACAGATTTCGTAGGTAAAAATGAGGCTTTCGTAACTTTAGCTAAAGATTTAGTTGAAAGAGCTATTAACTTCTCTTCTAAAGAAGAATTCTTAGCTTCAGATTTCAATGGAATTACTGTTGCTGAAAAATTAATCGAGCAAACTGGTGTTATCGGTGAAAAAATCGAAATCGGTGGCTTTGAAATTTTAGAAGGTGCTTACGTTGGATCTTATGTTCACGTAAACAAAATTGCTGCTTTAACAGCTATTTCTTCTCCAATCGCTAATGCTGAGACTTTAACAAAAGATGTTTCTATGCAAGTTGCTTCTATGGGAGCTGATACATTATCTTACAAAGATTTTGATCCTGCTTTCGTTGCTTCTGAACTTGCTGCTCGTATTGCTGTAATCGAAAAAGAAAATGAAGAAGCTGCACGTTTAGGAAAAACTTTAAAAAATGTTCCTAAATACATTTCTTACTCTCAATTAACTGAAGAAGTTTTAAAACAAGCTGAGGAAGATGCTAAAGCTGAATTAAAAGCTGAAGGTAAACCAGAACAAATTTGGGATAAAATTGTTCCAGGAAAAGTACAACGTTTCATCTCTGACAACACTACTTTAGATCAAGAAAAAGCTTTATTAGATCAAAACTTCATCAAAGATGATAGTAAAAAAGTTGGTGATTATGTTAAAGGATTCAATGTTGAAATTACAGGTTTCAAAAGAGTTACTTTAGGTTAATATATTATTTTTTCAATAAAGAAAAGCCCGAATACTAGTTATTCGGGCTTTTTTTATTTCAGCTTTTAATTCTCGATTGGAAAATTTCTCGCTCGCATTAAAGCATCTGACTTTGGAGCATGTCCCCTAAAATTTTCATACATTTTTTCATTGTCTATCGTATTTCCAACACTTAAAACAGTATCATAAAGACGTTTAGAAACCTTTTTATCAAAAGGTCCGTTTCCTTCTAAAAATGCCTCATACGCATCTGCATTTATCACATCGGCCCATAAATAACTATAATATCCTGCAGCATATCCATCACTTGAGAAAATATGGGCAAACTGCGGAATTCTGTGACGCATAACAATTTCAAACGGCATATTGATTTCGTCTAAAACTTGTTTCTCAAATTTATGCGGATCAATAGTTTCTGTTGTTAAATGCAGTTTCATATCCACAAAAGAACTCGAGATCGTTTCAACAGTTGCAAAACCTTCATTAAAATTGGCCGCTTGTTCAATTCTTTCTACTAAAGACTGCGATAGAGGTTCATTCGTTTTATAATGGAGAGCAAACTTATTTAATACCTCTGGAGTTGAAAGCCAATGTTCTAATAGCTGCGATGGAAATTCCACATAATCTCTAGCGACAGAAGTTCCAGACAAACTTGGATAGGTAACATTGGAACACAAACCATGCAAAGCATGACCAAATTCATGAAATAAAGTTGTTGCATCATCCCAGGAAATTAAAACTGGTTCATCTGCATTTCCTTTTATAAAATTGCAATTGTTAGATACGATTGGAAGTACTTTTCCATTTATTTTCTGCTGATCGCGATGTGAATTCATCCAAGCCCCAGAACGCTTTCCTACGCGCGCGTATGGATCGAAATACCACAACCCGATTGGTTCTCCTGTATTTTTATTATTTACTTCCCAAACGCGAACATCTGGGTGATAAACTGGAACATCAAATAATTGTTTAAAACCTAAATCAAATAATTCACCTGCTGTCCAAAACATTCCTTCACGGAGATTTTCCAATTGAAGATATTGTTTTATTTCATTTTGATCTAAATCATATTTTGCTTTTCGAACTTTCTCCGCATAATAGCGGTAATCCCAAGGCTGAATTTTAAAGTTTCCTCCTTCTTGGTTCACCATTTCCTGCATGGCAGCAACATCATTTTTTACTTTTTCAACCGCTGGTTTCCAAACAGAATCCATTAAATCTAAAGTCTTTTGCGGATCTTTTGCCATTTTATTAGACAAACTCCACTCTGCAAAATTCTTAAAACCTAATATTTTTGCCTTTTCTGCTCTTAACTTTAAAATAGAAACCAAAGTACTATTAGTATCATTTTCATTACCGTTATCACCTCGTTTAACGAAAATATCAAATGCCTTTTCTCTTAAATTTCTTTGGCTTGAAAAGGTTAAAAACGGTTCAATAGAAGATCTTGTATTCCCAATACATCCTAAAACATTCAGATTTCTTTCTCTAGCTTCTGCTATCGCTGCATTTTTAAATTCTTTAGGAAGTCCATCAAAATCAGATTCTGTTTTTAATTCGATATACTGATCGTTTTCTTCTGCTAATAATTTCTGACTGAATAAAGTAAAAAGACTTGCCAGTTCTTGATTAATCTTGGCCACTTTATCTTTATCTTCTTTATGCAACTCTGCTCCTTCTCGAACAAAATCAGTATAATAAAGCCAAAGCAGTCGCTGCTGCTCATCTGTCAATTTCTTACTATCTTCAGATTTGTATAAAGATTCAATTCTTAAAAAAAGTTTTTCATTTTGATAGAGTTTATCATTTATTGCCGCCAATTTTGGAGACATTTCGGTATCAACAATATTGAATTCGGGAGTACTTAAATTCGATCTGTAAATTCCATAAACAGCATGAATTCGTTCTAATTTTTCACCCGAAAGCTCTAAAGCTGTAATTGTATTTTGAAATGTTGGCTTTTCGGTATTATTGGCAATTGCATCTATTTCATTCAACTTTTCCTGAATAGCAAATTCTATTGCGGGCTTAAAATCTGAGACTTTATATTTGGTAAAATCTGGAACTCCTCCGTAAGGACCAGACCAATCTTGTAATAAAGGATTATCTAACTCAATTTGTGCTTTCATAATAAATAACATTAATTAATTTCTGTATAAATTTTCTAACGAATAGAAAACAACAGATTCTCAAAATTAACCAATCGAAAGCAAACTTTAGTGTTATAATGAATTATAAAAATTGATGGATTCTAAGATTTAAAAGAAATAGTTTAATTTTGAAACATCAACACCTAAAACAACATGTTTAAAACCAGAAAAGAAATCGTTTTTGTAATTCTAGCAGGAATATTTATCACGAATGCAGTTGTTGCAGAACTTATTGGAGGTAAATTAATTCAAGTTGGTCCGTTTGTAATGAGTATAGGAATTCTACCTTGGCCAATTGTATTTTTAACCACAGATTTAATTAATGAATATTTTGGTGAAAAAGGAGTAAAAAAACTTTCCTTTATAACCGCATGCCTAATCGCTTATGCTTTTCTGATTTTGTTTATGGCGATTGTAATTCCTGCCGCAAAAGGAATCAGCCCAGTTAATGACGATCAATTTCAAGCAGTATTTGGGCAGAGTATGTGGATTATTGTGGGAAGCCTTATTGCTTTTATGGCATCGCAGCTCATAGATGTTTGGATATTTTGGTTTTTCAAGAATAGAACTGGAGAAAAGAAAATATGGCTGAGAGCAACGGGATCTACCGTAATTTCGCAATTATTTGATTCTTTTATCGTACTAGGAATTGCTTTTTGGCTTCCTGGTAAAATTAATTTCGACACTTTTATATCTTCTGCATTAATAGGATATACTTTTAAATTAGCAATTGCCATAATTTTGACTCCTGCCATTTATCTCGGACATCACTTAATTAAAAACTACTTAAAAGAAGAAAAGACACTTTAATTTTAACAAGTTTAAATTTACAATAAAATCGGTTTGAAATTGATATTTCTTACATTATTTTTGGAAGAAAAATAGCGCATAAATAATATAATTGATTTTCAATATTTTACAAAAAAATGTTAAAAACAAACGAAAAAACTTATAAAAAAGACTTTATTTGTTAAAAAAGATTCTATTTTTGCCAAAACATTTAACAAATAAAATCTACCAAAAATGAAAAAATTAAGTATTCTTTTCGTGTCAGTTATGACATTAGGATTAGCATTAACATCTTGCAGCAGTGACAATGATGATAGTTCAGCATCAATTGAAGGAAAATGGCAAATCACTCACATGGGTGCAGTTCTTGGAACTGAAGAAGTTTTACCACCTTACACAAACGATGGTGGTTGTGCTAACGATATCGTAGAATTTAAAGCAGATAGCAAATTCGTAGATACTTACGCAGAATATACTGATAGCAAATGTAATACTTATACTCAAGAAGGAACATTTACAAAAGAAGGAAACACTTTGACTAAAAAATACATCGGAGAGTCTGAAAAATATGAAATCGCTGAATTATCTGGAAGTAAATTAAAATTAAAAATGACATATTCTGAAGGAGGAATATCTGTTTCAGCAGTAGTAGTTTATAAAAAAATCTAGTCTTACAAACTAAATAAATTCTGAAGAGCCTCAAATCTTAATTGATTTGAGGTTTTTTTATACTTTTGAAACAAAAAAAATATTTATATGAGACACTTCTGTCAAAAATTAAGAGTAATTTAATGTCATGAAAAAAACTGGTCTCATTATATTACTTTCATTAACTTATTTCTTTATAAGCTGTGGCAACGATGCCAAAAAACAGCCAAAAAAGGAAGTGATTACTTCTGTAAATAAATTAACACCAGTTTCAGAAAAAAAATTCAAAAAAAGCTCCTTAGAAAAATCGGCGATAAAAGATTTGACAAAGAGACAGAGCAGGAATGTTCAAAATGATTTTACATTTAAGAAAGACACACTGGACAAACCAGAAATACAAAATCTGCAAAGCGTACCAGGGAACGCAAACAGTGATAATTTAATGACTTTTGCTAATTTAAAAAAAATACTTTCTAATAGCGAAATAGGAGAAACCTTTACTCAAAAAGAGCTGACACAAAATTTCCAAATCCCAAAAGAAGCTGTCAAAATAGTTAAAAGCATTACAAAAATTGCGGAAAACGAAATAGCCGTAAAATGGAAATCTACATGGCTCTTAGAAAAAGTTTCTGATGCAAAATTCAAAGATGGCAGTATGAAAATTGCTTTCAAATCCAATAAATTGTATACTTCAGGTACGGCAATTGGAATAAAGTATGAAAAAAAAATCTATAACAACTTAGTCATAATAGGCAGATCAGCTTATATTCCGACAGTAAAAGGATACAGCTGGCAAATTGGGAAGTAATGGAAAATGAAAATTTAATAAGATGCGGCTGGTGTACATCTAGTAATTTATATAAAAAATATCATGATGACGAATGGGGCGTTCCTGTTTATGATGACCCTACTCTATTTGAATTTTTAATTTTAGAAACCTTCCAGGCTGGATTAAGCTGGATTACAATTTTAAATAAAAGAGAAAATTTCAGAAATGCATTTGATCATTTTGATTATCAAAAAATTGCCAATTACTCTCAAGATAAAATCGAAGAATTATTACAGAATACTGGAATCATCCGCAATAAACTTAAAATAAAATCAGCAGTTTCAAATGCTAAGGCATTTATGAAAGTTCAGGAAGAATTTGGAAGCTTTTCGGATTATATTTGGAAATTCACAAATGGAAAACCTATAATAAACCATCCCAAAACTTCAAAAGATGTTCCGGCTACTACACCGCTTTCTGATGAAATTAGTAAAGACTTAAAAAAAAGAGGTTTTAAATTTGTGGGTTCAACCGTAATTTACGCACACATGCAAGCAACCGGAATGGTCAATGATCACGCCGAAGATTGCTGGAAAAGAACTCAGTAATCAGTCGCAGTTTTCAGTTTTTTTTTAAACCTGAAACTTGAAACCTGAAACTTTTAAACAAAAATCATTATATTTGCTTCACACTTTAGGGGTGTCTACAACTTGTAGGCTGAGATTTTACCCTCTGAACCTGATCTAGTTCATACTAGCGTAGGGAAAAGTAAGATGACTTCTGCACGCATTTTTTATGCGTTCTTGTAGCCATTCCTAAAGTATAACTATATACTAAATTCAAAGGGAATGGAACTAAAAATCAACCAACAAATTAAACATTTCAATGCTGAATCGCTAAGCATTCAATCATTGCTCGATCTCGAAATTCCGCACAAACAAAACGGAATCGCCGTTGCGATTAACAATACCGTTGTTCCAAAAATTAAATGGAACGAATTCCTCGTACAAGAAACTGACGAAATCTTAATTATTTCTGCCACGCAGGGAGGTTAGAAATAAATTCCAAATTTTAAAAACCCAAATTCCAATTAATACTGGACATAGACGCACTGCGACTCTACAATAACTCATAACTTATAACTCATAACTTCTTTTCCTATGACTACAGAAGAACAAATATCCAGAACCCCGTTTCCAAATTCTACAAAAGTTTATATAAACGGAGAAATTCATCCTATAAAAGTAGCGATGCGCGAAATTGCTTTGAGTGACACCAAACTTTCAAATGGCGGAATTGAAAAAAATCCTCCCGTGACAGTTTATGATACTTCTGGTCCTTACACCGATCCTAATATTGAAATTGATATCAGAAAAGGATTGCCACGCTTACGCGAAAACTGGATTCTAGATCGTAATGATGTT
This sequence comes from Flavobacterium sp. Root935, assembly GCF_001429295.1. GTDB lineage: Bacteria > Bacteroidota > Bacteroidia > Flavobacteriales > Flavobacteriaceae > Flavobacterium. The sequence goes on from NZ_LMJL01000010.1 coordinate 442,997, forward strand.
GAAATTTTAAGCGAAATAACATCTGATTACGGTCAGAGCCGATTAAAAGATGAAAGCCTGAATCATCTTCGATTTGAATATTTACATCAGCCAAAAAGAGCTAAAAAAGGTGCAAATGTCACGCAATTGTATTACGCTAAACAAGGAATTATTACTCCAGAAATGGAATACATCGCGATTCGTGAAAATCAACGCATTGAACTTTTAAATGAACAAACTAAAGCCATGCAATGCCAGCACAGCGGTCACAGTTTTGGAGCCAATACTCCTAAAAGTAAAATTACTCCTGAATTTGTGCGATCTGAAGTTGCCTGTGGAAGAGCCATAATTCCAAACAACATCAACCATCCCGAAAGCGAACCAATGATCGTGGGACGAAATTTTTTGGTCAAAATAAATGCCAATATCGGTAACAGCGCCGTGACTTCAAGCATTGAAGAAGAAGTTGAAAAAGCCGTTTGGGCATGTCGATGGGGCGCTGACACGATTATGGATTTATCGACTGGAAAAAATATTCATGAAACGAGAGAATGGATTATTCGAAATTCTCCAGTTCCAATTGGTACTGTTCCTATTTATCAGGCATTGGAAAAAGTAAAAGGAGTTGCCGAAGATTTAACTTGGGAAATTTTCCGCGATACTTTAATTGAACAGGCAGAACAAGGCGTTTCCTATTTTACCATTCACGCCGGAGTCTTACTTCGTTACATTCATTTAACCGCCAATCGAGTTACCGGAATCGTTTCACGCGGTGGTTCGATTATGGCAAAATGGTGTTTATTTCATCATAAAGAAAACTTCTTGTACACACATTTTGAGGAAATCTGCGAAATCATGAAACAATATGATGTTGCTTTTTCTTTAGGCGATGGTTTACGTCCAGGTTCCATTGCTGATGCGAACGACGCTGCGCAGTTTGCCGAATTGGAAACTTTAGGCGAATTGACCAAAATTGCTTGGAAACATGATGTTCAAGTTTTTATTGAAGGTCCAGGTCACGTACCAATGCATATGATTAAGGAAAACATGGACAAACAATTAGAACATTGCCATGAAGCACCATTTTATACTTTAGGCCCTTTAACAACCGATATTGCACCTGGTTACGATCATATCACATCGGCAATTGGAGCCGCTATGATTGGCTGGTACGGTTGTGCTATGCTGTGTTATGTGACACCAAAAGAACATCTTGGTTTACCAAATAAAAAAGACGTTAAAGATGGTGTGATCACGTATAAAATTTCAGCACACGCTGCAGATTTAGCAAAAGGCCATCCGGGTGCACAATATCGTGATAATGCATTAAGTAAAGCTCGTTTCGAATTCCGCTGGGAAGACCAGTTTAATTTGGCTTTAGATCCTGATACCGCTAGAGAATTTCACGACGAAACCCTTCCTGCAGACGGTGCAAAAGTGGCTCATTTTTGTTCGATGTGCGGACCGAAATTCTGCTCTATGAAAATATCTCAGGAAATTAGAGATGTCGCTGCCGCAGAAAAAGGAATGCAGGAGAAATCAGAAGAATTTATTGAACAGGGGAAAGAGATTTATATCTAGAAAATAGAATCAAGAATAAAGAGGAAAGATATGATTGTAGTTACAAATCCTTTTTCTGTTGAAAATGAAACAAATATGATTCAATCTTTATTTGCCGAAGGATTGTCTTTGCTTCATATTAGAAAACCTGATTTTTCTGAATTGGAAATGGCGGAATTCATTCATCACATAAAATTGGAAAATAGAGATAAGCTTGTATTGCACAATCATCATACACTGGCAGAAGATTTTGGAATTAACAGATTTCATTTTTCTGAAAAAGAAAGAAAGCAAACTCATGACTCTCCTGAAAGGTTTTCAAAACCTTGTAGGTATTCAACATCAACACATTCTATTAAAGATTTCAATTTATTAGAGAGTGATTTTGATTACGCTTTTTTAAGTCCAGTTTTTAAAAGTATTTCCAAAGAAAATTATCATCCAGAAACAGATCTTTTTGAAGAGATAAAATCACGAACAAACTATAAAACAAAAGTCATCGCTTTAGGCGGAATTGATTCGCAAAATATTCAAAAAGTGCTTCAAAATGGTTTTGATGATGCTGCACTTTTGGGAAGTATTTGGAACAATGAGAATCCTGTAAAACAATTTAAATTATGTCAGCAAATCGCCCTTTCGTACTTACAATTGCAGGTTTAGATCCGTCTGGTGGCGCTGGGATTTTGGCTGATATCAAAACCTTTGAACAGCACAAAGTAACTGGTTTTGCCATTTCGACAGCGAATACAATTCAGACGGAAAATCAGTTTTATGAAATTGAATGGACGAATTTGAATTTTGTTATTCGGTCTATCGAAACGCTGTTTTCTAATTATAAAATTGCTGTTGTCAAAATTGGAATTGTAGCCTCTCTATACGACTTAAATCAAATTATTTCGACTATAAAACTACTTTCTCCTTCAACAAAAATCGTTTGGGATCCAGTTTTAAAATCGACCACAAAATTTGTATTTATGAATATTGAAGATCATGAAAGATTAAATAAAATACTTCCCAAAATCGATTTGATTACACCGAATTATCATGAAGCCAAAATTCTGTTTCCTGATTTTAGTTCTAAAGAAAATAGCTTCTTAACAGACATTTTATTGAAAGGCGGACATAACAAAAAGGCTTTAGGAACAGATACTTTATTTCTAGAAGATGAAATTTTAGAATTGCTTCCTTCAAACCAGAAATGCTTTGAAAAACATGGCTCTGGCTGTGTACTTTCTTCTGCAATTGCATCCAACTTAGCATTAAACCAAACTATGATAGAAGCCTGTAAAAATGCCAAAATATATATCGAAAATTATTTGAGCTCAACTTCAACTTTAATCGGATATCATTATGTATAATAAACTGCAATACATTTCGCAAGGCGAAACAATCGAAGAACAATTACGCAATATACATCAAGCTCTTGATGCTGGATGTGAGTGGATACAAATGCGATTTAAAAATCAAACAACTCAAAATAGGCTCACTTTGGGAGAAGCTGTAAAACTTCTATGCGACGAATATCAGGTCAAATTTATTGTAAATGATGATTTACATCTCGCCCAGCAAATTGAAGCAGATGGCGTTCATCTAGGATTAACCGATACGAAAATAGATGAAGCAAGAGCAATTTTAGGTGCTAAAAAAATAATTGGCGGAACGGCTAATACTTTTGAAGATATTCAGAATCATGTCAAAAACGGCTGTGATTATATTGGTTTAGGACCTTTTCGTTTTACTGCAACAAAAGAAAAACTAAGTCCCATTTTAGGGTTATCAGGTTACTTTGATATTCTTCAAAGACTGAAGAAAGATAAAATTGATGTTCCTGTTTATGCAATTGGAGGCATCACATTACGAGATGTAAATCCGTTAATGGAAACTGGAATTCACGGAATTGCCGTGTCTGGAATTATTACAGAAAGTGATGAAAAGGAAAAATTAATTCAACAACTAAACGAAAAATTATATGCAAACGTCATTATTTAATATTGGAGACAAAACTTTCAAATCACGTTTGTTTTTAGGAACAGGAAAATTTGGTTCGAATGAAGAGATGGAGCAAGCCATTTTAGCTTCAGAAAGTGAATTGGTTACTGTCGCTCTCAAACGCATTGATTTAGAAACGGATACTGACGCTATCTTATCTCATTTAAAACATCCAAATATTAATTTGTTACCCAATACATCTGGAGCACGAAATGCAAAAGAAGCCGTTTTTGCTGCGCAATTGGCGCGCGAAGCTTTGGAAACCAATTGGGTAAAACTCGAAATTCATCCTGATCCCAAATACTTAATGCCTGATCCTATAGAAACTTTGAAAGCAACAGAAGAATTAGCAAAACTCGGTTTTTTTGTTCTGCCTTACATTCATGCTGATCCTGTTTTATGCAAGCATTTAGAAAGTGCCGGAACAGCTGCCGTAATGCCGTTAGGTTCTCCAATTGGAAGTAACAAAGGTTTAAAAACAATTGATTTTTTAGAGATTATAATTGAACAAAGTAATGTTCCAGTTATTATAGATGCTGGAATCGGCGCTCCGTCTGACGCTGCAAAAGCAATGGAAATTGGTGCTGATGCTGTTTTGGTTAACACTGCAATAGCTGTGGCTGGAAATCCAAAACTAATGGCTGAGGCTTTTGCAGCAGCTGTTATAGCTGGAAGGAAAGCTTTTGAAGCTAAGATTGCTAATCAGCAAAATTATGCGACGGCTTCTAGTCCTTTGACTTCTTTTCTTTATGAGTAATTTTTTTCTAACGCAAAGTCCGCAAGGTTTTTTCGCAAAGTTCGCAAAGCTTTGCGGACTTTTTGTCAAAGACAAGAACTCAAAGCTTAGCGATCTTTGCGTATTCTTAGCGCGCTTTGCGTTAAAAAACTTTTGCAGTAAAACTAAACTCACATGAATACTTTTAAATCTATTTTTGAGCAATATAATTGGGATGAAATCCAATCCAAGATATATAAAACCAGGTCAAAAGATGTTGAACGCACTTTGGCTAAAACCAAATACAATCTCGAGGATTTTTTGATTTTGATTTCTCCAATTGCTCAAAATTATTTAGAGCAAATGGCACAAAAATGCCATGAAATCACCAAAAAACGCTTCGGAAAAACGATTCAAATGTATGCACCGTTGTATTTGAGCAACGAATGCCAGAACATTTGTACCTATTGTGGATTTAGTCTAGACAATAAAATCAAAAGAAAAACACTGACTGATGCTGAGATAAAAGTAGAAGTTGAAGCCTTAAAAAACACTGGCTTCGATCATGTTTTACTGGTCACAGGCGAAGCTAATTATACCGTAAATATTAACTATTTTCTAAATGCAATTGACCTAATTCGAAAAGATTTTTCGATTATTTCTGTTGAAGTCCAGCCGCTTTCAACAGAAGATTATGAACGTCTGCATAAAGCTGGAGTTTATTCGGTTTTGGTTTATCAGGAAACTTATCATCAGGAAGTTTACAAAAAATATCATACGAAAGGAAAAAAATCAAATTTCGACTATAGATTAGAAACTCCAGACAGAATAGGTTCTGCAGGAATTCATAAAATTGGCTTGGGAGTTTTATTAGGTTTAGAAGATTGGCGAACGGACAGCTTCTTCAATGCTTTGCATTTAGATTATCTTCAAAAAAAATATTGGCAGACTAAATATTCGGTTTCGTTTCCACGTCTCCGCCCTGCAGAAGGAATTATTGAACCTAATTTTATCATGGATGATAAAGATCTGACGCAGTTAATCTGCGCCTATCGTTTATGGAATGAGGATTTAGAAATTTCTATTTCAACTCGTGAGAACGAGAAATTCAGAAACAATATAATTCCAATTGGCGTTACGAGCATGAGTGCTGGTTCTAAAACAAATCCAGGCGGTTATGTGGTTGATCCGCAGTCTTTGGAACAATTCGAAATCAGTGATGAACGTTCTGCAGAAGAAATTTCAAAAATCATAAAAATGAAAGGTTACGAACCCGTTTGGAAAGATTGGGATAGAAGTTATATTTCAGATTTTAGAGTTTAGATTTCAGATTTTTTTATCTGCTTTGATCAATCTAAAATCAACAATCTATAATCTAAAATTAAAAAATGAGCATCATCAAAGAATTCCTTCGTTACAATAGACAAACCATTCTCCCTGAAATTGGCGACGAAGGTCAGGAAAAACTAAAAAAAGCAAAAGTTTTAGTTATTGGAGCGGGCGGCTTAGGCTGTCCCATTTTGCAATACATTGCAACTGCTGGAGTTGGTTATATCGGAATTATGGATTTTGACACTATTGAAATTCATAATCTGCACAGACAGATTTTATATACCGAAAATGAAATTGGCCAGCACAAAGCAGCCGTGGCAAAAGATGTAGTTTCTAAATTAAATCCGTTGATTGAGGCTGTTGCTATTAATGAAAAATTAACTGCTGAAAATGCCTCAAAAATTATAGAACAATTTGATATTGTTGTTGACGGTTCTGATAATTTTTCGACTCGTTATTTAGTCAATGATACTTGTGTTCAGCTTAACAAACCTTTAATTTATGGAAGCATATTAAAGTTTGAAGGACAAATTGCCGTCTTCAATCAGAACGGAAGTAAAAATCTTCGTGATTTATTTCCAGAAATGCCTGATCCAAAAGATGTTCCTAATTGCAATTTGAATGGCGTTTTAGGAACATTGCCTGGAATTATTGGTAACATGATGGCTCATGAAACCTTAAAATTGATTCTAGAATTACCAACTTTAAAAAATGAATTGATAATTTTTAATACTTTAAACTGGAATTTTACAAAGCTGAATTTCTAAAATACAACCTCATCGCCAACACTAATAATTCCGTTATTTAAACTCACAATATTAGTTCCAAATAAAACTGAATTGTCTACATTTCTGTATTTGCTTAAAGTCTTGAGAGGCTCTTTTTTCAAACGTCCATTTTCGGGATCATTGTTAACCATAATACATCTGCCGCAAGGTTTTATGTTTTTAAACTGAACTTCTCCAATGGTAAAAGTCTTAAAATCATCTTCTTCATGAGGATTTTCACTACTTATTACAATATTGGGACGAAATCTCAAAACAGTAATTTTATCTTCTAGTTTTTCATTTAAAAAATCTAAACTCTTTGTCCCAATTAACAGATACGGATACCCATCGGCAAGACTGACATTAAAAGTTTCTTTTAATCTGGAACTTTCATGTTTACGATCTCCATTTTTTATAATTTTCACCAATTTACATTCAAAACCCAAATGCTGGCTGAACCATTTTGAAGTTTCGTAATTTACCTCAACAACTTCGCTTTTATCATCCCAAACATTTACTTCGACCGAATTGTCCAAATGCTCATCAATAGAAAATTCATGTTTTTGATCTTGAAAAGTTATACTAATTTTGCCGTCTAAAATTTGCGGGTAAAACTGGCTCATAATGCGATGCTCTCTTTGCGTTAGCATTTGATTTTCGGCATCGATTAGCATCCATCGGCGGTCATTTTCAAATCCCATTTCTTCTGCAAAAGCAGACTTACAGCTTATTCCAGCCAGACTTTTTATCGGATAGATATAAATTTCTTTTACACTATAAACGACACTCATTTTTACTTACTTTTTAAAATGGACATAAATTCTTCACGATCAATTTCGCGACAGCCTAAACTCTCTAAATGTGGACTATAAACTTGACAATCGAGTAATTTATAATTTTCTTTTTGCAAATATAAAGCTAAAGCAATAAAAGCTGTTTTTGAGGCATTTGAAACTTTAGAAAACATGCTTTCTCCACAAAAAACATGTCCCAGGTCAATTCCGTACAAACCTCCAACTAAAATATCATCCTGCCAAACCTCAACAGATTTCGCAATTCCGTCTTCATTTAATTTGCAGTAAGCATCGATCATATCGTTTGATATCCAAGTTCCGTTTTGACCGTCGCGTTTTATCTGCTGGCAATTTGAAATTACTTCTTTGAAATTTTTATTAAAAGTAACTTTAAACATTTTCCGATTTAAGATATTCCGCATACTTTTAGATATTACCAGTTCATCAAAAAATAATACCATTCTCGGATCTGGTGCCCACCAAAGAATGGGTTCTCCTTCATTAAACCACGGAAAAATGCCACTTTTATAAGCTAGTTGTAAACGTTCTGGACTGAGATCGCCTCCAATAGCCAAAACACCTTCTTCATCTGCTTCTGTAACTGGCGGAAAAAATAAATCTTTGAATAAATAATACATTTTTTTAAATAATCAATTTTGAAAAAATTCCCAATTCCAAACTTCTACAGCATCGTCATTTTCACTTAAGGATAAATAACAAAAGAGCTCAAAAATTAAAATTCCAAATCCCAAAACATAGTAATGAATTGGAATTTGGAATTTCAAATATTTAAATTTAAACGTTCTTAGAACGGTAAATCGTCTGGTTCGTCTTCGTTTAAGTTTGCTGCTGGAGCAAAAGTTTCTGCTGTCGGCACTGGCGGTGCTTGTGTAGGTGCAGCATCTGCTAATCTTTCGATTCTCCAACCTTGAATACTATTGAAATATCTAGTTTCTCCTTGTGGATTAACCCATTCTCTTCCTCTTAAATTGATAGAAACTTTTACTGCCTCTCCTTGTTTATAGCTACTCAACAAATCGCATTTATCTTGTGTAAATTCGATTAAAATATGTTGTGGATACTGTTCCTCAGTAGTAACAACTAATTCTCTTTTTTTGAATGAGGCACTAACTTGCTGCTCTGGGTTAACCACTTTTACTTTTCCTGTAACTTCCATCTTCGTCTATATTAATTATTGTTTCTTTCTTTCTTTTATTTTTTTGCTAAAAGTACTTTCCAAGCCGACTCAACGTCACCATTGTCGAGATATTTTTTGGCTTCTAAGTGTATTTTTTTCTGGTCATCTGAACTTAAAACTCCTTTGACAGAAAAATTTTCTTTCACAAATATACTAACTTCTTCTTTTGTAGGCAAGGCTTCAATGTTGCCTAATTTACCTAAATCATTTCCATCAAAAACAGGACTTGCTTTTACAAAATCTGGTATATTATCTACTCCTACTCCCAGTGTTGTCAATGGTTTTGCGACTTCAAAAAGTCCTTGATTTGATCTTGAATACCAGTTATTTCCTAACCTCGATACCAAATCAATTTTATGCTGATCTATTGCGCCGTTCTCGTCTAAAATTGATTCGTGAATGTGAATTTTTACAACTTCACATAAAATTAAATTTCCTGCCCCGCCTTCTTCTCCTAACGGAATAATCTGCGTTACCTTGCATTCAAATTGAACTGGAGATTCTTTTACACGATATGGTTTTACTAAATCTGAAGGAATCTGGGTTAAGCCGGCTTTTATAAATTCATTTACTCCATCTCCATATTCTGTACTTGCTAAAGACGTCTGTTGTACTAAATCGTAATTTACAACATTTATAACAACTTCTCGAGTTGCTTCGGCATTAATTAAAGTATGTTTGATGGTATTATCACGAACGCGGCGCGAAGGTGAGAAAACCAATATTGGCGGATTAGCACTAAAAACGTTAAAGAAACTAAACGGTGAGAGGTTCGGAATTCCTTTTTCGCTGATTGTACTTGCAAAAGCAATTGGTCTAGGACCAATCGCGCTCTGCAGATAGCCCTGCAGCTTTGCCGTTGGAATCTCTTTTGGATTAATACTGATCATACTTTTTGATTTAAAACCAAATCTCATTTTGGTACCTGCAAAAGTATTGAAATGGTTTAATTATGAGAAATTGTTTTGCAGATAAAACAAAAAAACTTTCGCCAGTCGCAAAATATAAAATGTGTATATTTCGTTATATTTATACCACAAAATAATTGATATGTCTTTTTCTGAAAGAACAAATACAACTCGCTGGATTATCATTTCCTTCTGCTTTATCATCATTTCTCTAATCCTTTGGAATACTTATACTTTCTTCCAAATATTTAAAAATGAGGAGCGTTTAAAAATGAAACTTTTTGTAAATGCGCAAATTACAATTGTGAATGCAAACGAAAATACTGATGTAGAACTTCCGCTTCAAATCATCAACAACAATACTTCTATTCCGGCTATAGTTATTTTGTACGACAAAGTGGTAAGTGCGACAAATGTTCCTGATGAAATTCTTAGTAACAAGAAAAAAAGAGCAGCCTATTTGAATAAATTAAGAAATGAAAATGAGCCTATAACTTTTGAATATGCTCCCGGGAAATACCAGACGTTGTACTATGGAAATTCAGGATTACTTAATAAACTCAAATATTATCCAATTGCTTTATTTCTTATTATTGTTTTATGTGTTGCTTTAATTTATAATTTTTACAAAAGCACTAAAATGGCAACCCAAAACAAACTTTGGGCTGGAATGGCTAAAGAAACTGCACACCAGATTGGCACACCATTGTCTTCATTAATTGGCTGGGTCGAAATATTAAAAACCGAAGAGATTGATCCTTCTATAAGTATTGAAATAGAAAAAGACATAGAACGTCTGCAGACTATCACCGATCGTTTTTCTAAAATTGGATCTGTGCCAGTTCTAGAAAATCACAATATTGTAGAAGAGACAAAAAATGCATATGAGTATCTTCAATCTCGATTTTCGAAACAGGTTGCTTTTTCTTTTGAAGCTCCAAAAGAACCAATTTTTGCTATGATAAATCCAACATTACACAGCTGGACAATTGAAAATTTGGTCAAAAATGCTATTGATGCCATGAAAGGAAAAGGAACTTTAGATCTTAAAATTGAACAAGATGCTTTTAATGTAAAAATTAATGTGAAAGATTCTGGAACAGGAATTTCTAAAAAACAATTTAAAACCATTTTTGAACCAGGTTTCACAACCAAAAAGCGCGGCTGGGGACTTGGTCTTTCTTTAACGAAAAGAATTGTTGAAGAATACCATAATGGGAACATAAAGGTATTACAGTCTGAAATAGGAAAAGGAACTACTTTTCAAATCTTATTAAATAAAAAAGTGCAGTAAAAATAATTTACTGCACTTTTTATTATCTGTTTTGTCAGACTAAGCGAAGTCGAAGTCTGCGGCTCGCTCTTAAAACGAACTTATACTTCTTTGCCAGACATTCGTGAAAACATTATAAATTCGATTGAATATCTTTTGCTAATGCTTCAAATTCTTCTTTAGAAAGAGAAACTTTATTTTGAAAACGCATTTCATCCATTTCGTTTAACGGAATTAAATGTACGTGTGCATGAGGCACTTCAAGTCCAACAACTGCTATTCCGATTCTCTTGCATGGAACTGTTTTTTCTAAGGCTGCTGCTATTTTTTTAGAAAATTTCATTAAGCCTAAATAATCTTCTTCTTCCATATCAAAAATCTTATCGATTTCTTGTTTCGGAATGCAAAGCGTATGTCCCTTAGCATTTGGATTTACATCTAAAAAAGCCAAATATTTATCATCTTCAGCAATTTTGTATGCAGGAATTTCTCCGTTTACTATTTTAGTGAATATTGAACTCATGGTTTTTTGGGTTAATCGTTTAACTGTTTATTCGTTTAACCGATTTAACGATTACACTTTTAAAAAAATTAGTCTCTTGAGATTTCAAGAATTTCAAATTTCAAAATTCCGTTTGGAACTGTAATTTCTGCTACTTCTCCAACAGACTTTCCTAATAACCCTTTTCCGATAGGAGATGTTACAGAGATTTTTCCTGTTTTAAGATCTGCTTCACTTTCGGCAACTAGAGTATATTTCATCTCCATTCCGTTACTTTGATTTTTGATTTTTACATTAGACAAAACCAAAACCTTAGAAACATCTAATTGAGATTCATCTATTAATCTTGCATTTGCATATACTTCTTCCAATTTAGAAATTCTCATTTCTAATAAACCTTGTGCTTCTTTTGCTGCATCATATTCCGCGTTTTCAGACAAATCACCTTTATCTCTTGCGTCTGCAATATCTTGAGATGCCTTAGGACGCATTACACTTTTTAAATGCTCCAATTCATCTTTTAACTTTTTTAGTCCTTCTGCTGTATAATAAGATACTTTACTCATAACTTCATCGTTTATATAAATACAAAAAATCCCATCGCGACGGGATTTTCTTACCACAAATATACTATAATTTTTAATAGTACATAATTATATGTTAATCATATAGATTTCAAATCTAAATAAATTATTTTTGTTTCACTAATTCTTATTAAAATAATGAAAAAAATCTGGTTCTTTATCGCACTATCTGCTGTATTATTCTCATGCAGCGACAACAACAGGAGCAATAACAATCCTTACATTCCTAATTATTCTATAAATGCGTATTTGGATACCAATCTTCCAACTTACAATAAATTGATCTATCCGAGCAATCCTGTTTATGTTGCTAACTACGGCGCAAAAGGAATTATTGTAATGAAAACTGGTGAAGGAACTTACACCGCTTTTGATGCTGCATGCCCAAACCAGGCGCTTACATCATGTACCGCCATGACTATTGATGGAATTTATGCCGTTTGTTCGTGCGATAAGACTCAATATAATTTATTTACAGGACTGGGAGGAAAAGAATATCCGATGAAGCAATATCGTGTAGAGTCTTCTGGAAGTGTAGTTCACGTATACAATTAAAAAAAAGCCTGAAATTATTTTCAGGCTTTTTTTTGCATTTAACTCAATTAGAATTTCAGATTTAACCCAATTAAGAAATTGGTTCCTGCCTGCGGATAATAGTATGGATAAATATCCCACATAGCTCCGTTTGAAACATATTTTTTGTCGAAAATATTATTAACCAATGCTGTAATCGTAATTGATTTAAAAATAGAATTTGGTTTTATTTCGTAGGAAGCATTAAAGTCATTTACAAAATAATCTGCCAACTTAGCTTCAGGAAGTTCAATATTGTTCATGTACTGCTCTCCAACGTATTTTTGCAATAGTGAAAGATATAATCCTTCAATAGGTTTATACACAATTACATTTCCTGCAATAACTTCTGGAGAATATGCAATTTTAGTTGTTCCGTAGTATTCCCCTTCAACAGCTAAATCAACATTTTTATTGCTGCTCAAAGTAAAGTTTGGTCTTAAAGTAAATCTATCAGTAATCGCAATTGTTGCATCAAATTCGAAACCTAAACGATAACTTTTTTCTGTATTGGCACGAATTGGCGCACCAACATCATCAAGTCTTCCCGTTAAAATCAATTGATCTCTATATCCCATATAGTATAGATTAGAATTCAATTGAAATTTCTCTGAATTAAATCTCCATCCCAACTCAAAATCATTAAGTTTCTCTGGTTTTACATTTCCGCCTTCATAATCGGTTCTGTTTGGCTCACGGTTAGCTCTCGCATAAGAAAAGTACAAAGTGTTTTTTTCATTGAAAGCATAATTCAAACCCGCTTTTGGATTAAAAAAGTTGAAGTTATCATCTACCAAACCTGTTTCAGCACTATTTGCTTTATACTTCACATTTCTGTATTGTAAATCTCCGTAGAAACTCAATTCTTCTGTAAATTGATAATTTGCTTTAGCGAAAATATTTCCATCAGTCTTTGTAGAAAAATCATCATAATAATGATCTCCTAATTCAGATTGCGAAGCGTATCTCGCCCAGATTACTTTTCCGTAGTGGTCTCCTTCATATTTATTCCAGCCTCCGCCAATAATTACATCTAATTTTTCTTCTTTATATTTTGCCGAAAAAGTTGTCCCGTAAAAATCATTATCCAACCATTTCTGACGCACTAAATCTGTTGTTGTTACAGCTCCAACTGGATTCAGATTATAATCAGACATATCTGCATCTTCCTTATAATTTTCGTAATAACCTTTCCCTTTTGTATAATGTAATGCAAGATTCGTACTCCATTTATCAGAAATTGATTCGCCCCAATGCAGTTGATAATGGTCTTGTTTGTAATTATCGGTTTCATTATCATAAAAACGAACATTTCCAGCTTCGTCTGTATATTTACCAGCTGAATTATAAGTACGATCTGTATTTAAAGTTTCGGCATCAATTCCGTTCCAAGATTGATACGTTTTTTCAGTTCCTCCAAAAACCAAAGCTTTAATTAAAGTCGTTTTGCCAACATAAGTTCCCTGAAGGAAATACGATTTTAAATCAGAACTTGCACGATCAATATATCCTTGTGATTTTATGGCAGATAAACGTCCTGCGATTTCGAAGTGGTCATTTAATAACCCAGTACTAAATTTTACCGTATTTTTTATGGTATTGAATGAACCAGCAGAGCTTGAAATTTCACCTGTTGCTTTTCTTGCATAACTATCTGTCAGCATGTTCAAACTGGCACCAAAAGCACCTGCTCCATTTGTAGATGTTCCAACTCCACGCTGTAATTGAAGACTTTCTACAGAAGAAGCAAAATCGGGCATGTTTACCCAAAAAGTTCCTTGACTTTCAGCATCATTGTATGGAATTCCGTTTATAGTTACGTTTACACGTGTAGCATCGCTTCCACGCACTCGTATTCCTGTGTAACCTACTCCGTTTCCAGCATCAGAAGTTGTTACAACTGATGGAAGATAATTCATTAAAACAGGAATATCTTGTCCTAAGTTTCTATATTTAATTTCTTTTTTATCCATATTACTAAAACTTACTGGAGTTTTTGTAGTAACGCGAACTGCAGAAACCAGAACCTCATCAAGAGAATTTACTTTTGTAGAATCTTGCTGTTGCGCAAAAGAAAAAAGAGAATAGAAGAAAGAGAATAGAAGAAATAAAATAGATTTGGTTCTGCTCATTTTTTGAACCTTGGAACCTTTGCAACTTAGTACCTCAGTACCTTTAAAGATAGTTTTCATCTGTAAAAAAATTACAAATAAAAGGGGGAATTATTCTTTTGTTAAATTAATAAATGTGTTTCACGACAATATAAAGTGTGCACGCTTAGAATTGTCGTTTTTTCCCTTAGCAACATTACTCGCTCAGGTTCTTTGGGTATGATCTCAGCTCGTTATTTGGAGCACCCCTTTGAGACAGTGCAAATATAGAAAAGTATTAAGACAAATGTATAAAGTATCAAGATTTAGTTTGAGATCTATTTCTTAGTACTTAATTCTCCAATCTTAATACTAAAAATCAGGTTTTCTTCTCGATTGTTTAAGATCCGAAACGTTCTTTTTATCTTTAATTCTCTTTTTAATTACTGATTTCGGAACTTTTGTAGCTTTTCTGATCTTAGGAACGTAGAGTCCTTTTTTTATTAACTCTAGAAATCTCTTTATAACAATTTCTTTGTTTTTTAACTGACTTCTATCTTCATCACAATTTAAAATCAAGATATTTTCAGAAGTTAAACGAGTTGATAAATTGTCTTTTAAAAGTATTTTTTCTTCATCAGACAAAGCTTGAGAATTATCTAAATCAAAACTCAAAACTACTTTTGATGAAACTTTATTTACGTTTTGTCCGCCGGCGCCACTGCTCCGAACGGCTTTAAAGCCCAACTCTGATATGATTTTTTCTGTATCCATTTTATTGTGGCTGATGTGCTGCTTTCAATAAATCATTTACTGTTTTTACTGGATTAAAAGTAATTAAAGGAACTGCAACAAAAATAGTTAACCAATTTGCCATTGATCCGTTCCATAATCCTGGAAGTTCATAACTTTTTACTGGTTTTCCTTCAACACTTTTTTCAACAATAAAACCAGATTTTTGATCAATAAATTGTTTTAGATCAAATTTTTCTCCTTTATAATTTTTAATTCCGCAAACCAAATCTACAGGATTAAAATGTGTTGCTTCTTCTAAAATTTGAAGCTGCCTTTTGTTTGCTAAATCGACCTGTGATGTTTCTACAATTTGCAATGAAACTTCACCTTTTTCATTCATCACCCAAAATGGTCCGCCGCCAGGTTCACCTTCGTTTCTAACCATTCCGCAAACTCTGATCGGACGGTCTAATAGTTCTTTGATTTTAGCAAGTTTATTTTCAAAAGTAAATTTATTAAAATCGCTAGTCATTTGAATATTTAACTTTTGGATTAAAACATCCACAATTTCAACCAGATCATTTTCTGTCACTTCTCCTTTTTCAATTTTTCTTAAATAATCAAACACTTTCTGTTGGACCTCGATCAAAATAGCACCTAAAGCCTTTTTATACAATGTAATTTTATCGATATGATTTTGAATTACGTTGTCTATATTTTTAATAAAAATGATATCAGAATCCAAATTATTCAGATTTTCAATTAAGGCACCATGCCCTCCAGGTCTAAAAACCAAACTTCCATTACTATTATGAACAATTTTGTTTTGTATGTCTACATTAATAGAGTCTGTACTTTTATTTTGATAAGAATATGCAATATTAATAGTAGTGCCAGATTCCTTTTCAATTTTTTCTTTAACCTGATCAATTGCTGTTTCAAACAGATCTTGATGCATTTCTGAAACCGTAAAATGTAAATTGGAGACATTGTTTGCAGTTGCATAATGCACACACTCGTTCAAATGTTCTTCTATTGGATTCGCAATATGTGTTTTATATAAATGAAAAGGCAAAACAGCTTTAGGCTTATTTGCTGCATTAAGATAATCTGAAGATAATAATACTTGTATAAAGTAATAGTTTTTATAATCTCTTTCTAAAGTCTCGAAATCTGGATAAAGCTCTCGTAATTTTTTATCAATAGTTTTGAAGAAAGGAAATTTCTCCATGCCAACAATAAAAATAGCAAGTTCTTTATCTTTTTTTCTGTTGATATAAGCATTTATTGTTTCTTTCTGAATGTCGAAATCATTTAAAAAAGCTGTTAAAAATTTAAACATCCTAGTAGCTGCACCAGAAGCAGGAACAAACTTTTTAATTTTTAGATTTTCTTTATGATTGTCAAAAAAAGCTGCTTTTTCTTCAAACTCAGTTTGAGATAAACTTAAAATACCGTTGTTGATTGTTGCAGGACTTATTAAACTACTTTTTGCTATTCCATTTTTGAATATATCTAATTGTTTTAGAATATTTTCAAAAGGAATACCATGATTATATATCTCAACAAAATCCTCAGATGATAATCCTTTATCTTTAGCTAATGCTAAATTATCAATAATTGAAATCGCTTTTTTTAAACGGCTCTCTTTATCTCCAGATAATGTAATAAACGGCTTTTTGGTATCAATTAGGGTTTGTTTGAAAACAGAAAAAACTGTTTCTCTTCCTTCTGGGGTATCTCGAATATCATCTTTCTCCCAAGGAACATCAATATCTGTTAAAAAGAATAAATCGTATTCGTGTTTCAAAGCGGCTTCATTTAGAAGCGGATCACAAAAACCATAATACATTTCAGAAAAAACTTTTGTTACCATCAAATTGGTATCACAAAACAGGTATTTATTTGCTGAAGCCAGTTTTTGATTTTCTAATGCAGTCTGACCATAAGCAATTGGCATCATATCATCTGCAACACAGATATGCTTATTTTCTTCCCACTTTTCTTGTAGATAATCACGTGCAAATTCTGGAACCCATTCGGTTTCGTAATATTCTGCAAGCTGTTTTGCCAATGTGGTTTTACCTGTACTTTCAGGTCCAAATAAAGCAATTTTTATTATAGTTGTTTTTTGCTGTCTAAGATCTTTCTCCATTCTAAATAAGCTGAAATAGCCAAAATTGTAAAAATTATATATTGAAGTGACAACATTCCTAAGCCGCGATAAGCATAGAGAGGTACAACAATAATATCACCAATAATCCAAAGTGTCCAGTTTTCTATTTTTTTTCTGGCCATGTACCACATTCCCGCAAAAAATATTCCAGACGAAATCATGTCGACATAATTGTCTGGTTTAATTTCGTAATCAAAATATTTATAAATTCCGAAAACTACAAAAACGGTAACAATAAACAGGAAGATTCCAATTATTTTTTCATTAAAAGTTGTACGAGTAATCGGCAGATTGTCTTCAACAGTTCCTCCTTTTGCCCAAACATACCACCCGTAAATACTCATTATTGAAAAATATGCATTAATAATCATATCTCCAATGTAACCTGCGACATACAAAAGGTAAACTGAAATTACCGTTGCAATTAATCCTGTTGGGTAAACCCAAATATTTTCTTTTTTTGCCAACCAAACACTTAAAATACCAAAAACAAATACTAAAAACTCAAGAGCAATATGCCACAACGGCGCATTTTTATAACTATCAAGAAAAAAGTCAATCATTTTTGTGGTATTTAAAGGCGGTTAATTTTTTTTATGAATCAAAAAAATGACTGTCATTTTCAAAAGCAGTTCCTATAACTACTAAATCTGCTCCAGCATTATAAGCTTGTTTAATTCCCTGCAAATCTACAATTCCTCCACCAACAATAACAGGAATTTCTATGTTTTGAGCAATCAGCGAAATCATTTCCAAAGGAACAGGCTTTTTTGCCCCGCTTCCTGCTTCTAAATAAATTAATTTGTTCCCGAGCATTTCACCGGCTTGTGCCGTGGCAAGAGCCAAATCAAAATTTTCACGGTTCATAGGTTCTGTTTTACTAACGCGCGCAACAGCTGTTTCATTGCCGCTTTCTATTAAAATATAACCTGTCGAAATAACCTCAAGATTTGTCTTTTTTAGGATCGGTGCTGCCTGAACTTGATATTCTATTAAATAATCAGGATTTCTACCAGATAATAAAGATAGAAACAAAATAGCATCTGCCTGTGGCGAAATCTGCGAAGGGTCTCCAGGAAATATTACAACCGGTAAATTTGTTTTTTGTTTTAACTGCGCAATTAAATCTTCTAAAATAGTACTTTGAACTATGCTCCCTCCAACAAAAATATGGGTTGCAGGAGATTGATTTATTTTAAGCAATAAATGATCTAAGTTCTCCCACACAATT
This sequence comes from Flavobacterium sp. Root935, assembly GCF_001429295.1. Lineage (GTDB taxonomy): Bacteria > Bacteroidota > Bacteroidia > Flavobacteriales > Flavobacteriaceae > Flavobacterium. The sequence continues at coordinate 461,403 of NZ_LMJL01000010.1, forward strand.
TTATCGGGATCCAGAAGTATAGCCAATAATTTTTGACCATTTTTCTTGGCTTCTAAAATTTGTTGATGGATCGTGATAAGTAATTTTTGTTCCATAATGGCTGTAAAAGTAAAAAGTTTTTAACGTAGAAGAACTATTATGAATGAATTATATTTGTAATGTCTTTGTTAAGAAACAATTTATGATCGCAGCTGAATTATTAAAGAAATATGGTGCAGTAAAAAAGTCTTTTGCAAAAGGTGAAATTATCTTTGAAGAAGGAAATCTGCCAACGTATTATTATCAGATAGTTTCTGGCGAAATTAAAATGTGTAATTATAATGATGACGGACGAGAATTTATTCAGGGAATATTTTATAAAGAACAGTCTTTTGGCGAACCTCCATTATTTTTAAACCAAAAATATCCTGCCAATTCCATTGCTGTAGAAGACAGCCAGATTTTGCTTCTTCCCAAATCTAATTTTATGAAACTGCTGGAAGAGAATCCTGCTGTCAGCATTAAAATAATCGAAAACCTTGCGCAGCGATTGTACTATAAATCGGTTATGGCTGCTGAAATCTCCACGCACGAACCCGAACATCGCGTTTTAAAACTAATCGATCACGGAATTGCTTACTTTAATTTTCAAAAAGATAAAAATGGTTATCTGATTAATTTTACGAGACAGCAGATCGGAGATTTAACGGGTTTGCGTGTAGAAACCGTTATCAGAGCCATAAAAGCGCTTGAAAAAAAAGGCGAATTGAAGATTATAAACAGAAAAGTATACAGATAAAAAAGTTCTCGTTTTATGATTTAAATCATAAAATGCAGCGGTATTGAGGGCGTATCTTTGTGGTATAAAAATCTCAATATCATGACACTATATCAAACAACCTTCGAAAATTTCAATAAAAGTTATATGGGTTCTGCTGCAATGGCAGTAATTGGTCAAAGCTGTTTAGGTGGCGCTGCGGCTATGTACGTTTTAGCTAATGGAACTTCTGTTTTTCAAATGATCCAGCTAGCTATTATAGTTTTAGCCTGTATCTTTGTAAACACTTCAATTTTGGCACAAATGAAACACAAAGTGGTTTTTAACCTTTTAATTCTGAGTGCATTTTTAAGTGTAGCATTTATTCTTTTAAACACTTTTATTCTGTGAAAAAACAAATAGAAAATAGAGCTGACATTGAATTTCTAGTACATCAGTTCTACGATAAAATAAGAGCCGATCAAGAAATCGGCTTTTATTTTAATAAAATGATTACCGATTGGGATGCACATCTTGAAAAGCTAACCGATTTCTGGGAAACGAACTTATTTGCTGTACGCAAATACAAAGGAAATCCGCATGCGGTACACAATGAGGTTGACGCTCATTTTGATGAAAACATTACAGCAAATGAATTCGGAATCTGGCTGAATCACTGGGCGCAGACATTAGATGAACACTTTGAAGGTGAAAATGTCGAAACCTTAAAAAGACGCGCCCGAAAAATGAGTACTTTTCTGTATATGAGTATGTTTCAGCACAGAAAAAAAGAAAGTGAGGTTTAATCATCGTTCAACCTTACTATGATGGATTTAACAAATGAGATTGCTTTGTTCCTGGCAATGACTAAGCTGAAAACTGTTACTGAAAACTGCGACTAAAAATACTTCTCAAAAGCATAAACCAAAGTAAAAGTTCCTTCAAAATTATCTGATTTGATTTCTTCGTAATGCACATCAAAATCTTTTACTAAATCATCAAAATGGAGACTGGACTCTGTTTGTTTTTTTTCTAAAGAAAAATCTTCAACTCTAATATGATCTTTAAAGCTGATTCCTTTTTCATTTCTGATTTTAAAGATTGCCTCTTTAGCGCCCCAAATAACGGTAAGCTTTTTAATATATTCTTCTGTAATTTTTGGTTCTAAATAATTGCATTCATAATCCGTAAATTTATCTGCAATTTTCTGAATTTTTTCACGCTGCAATTCCATATCAATTCCTACGGTCTCATGACTTATAATTATTGCCGCAAAATGATATGAATGTGTAATTGAGATATAATTATGACAATCAAAATACGGTTTTCCGAATTCGTCATAATGCAAATCTTTATCTGTAAAACCCATTTCCTGAATCAGCATTCGAACACTCAAAAAAGCACGTTGATGCATTTGAGACTTCATTCCGTTCAATCTTTTTTGTGTCTTTTCTTTCAACACAACTTTGCTTAATAACTCTTCTAAAGATTCGGTTATTTCCCAAATTAAAATTTTAGTAGTTTCATTGAATTGTATGGTCTGAAATAGAGGCATTTCTTTTTTAATTGTAAATTATGAATGGTTAATTTTAAACCATATAAGTAATATCAGAAAATATAACCGCTGGCTCAAAAAATGTATTAGTAAATATAAGCAATTCACTGCAAAGGTAATAGTTTAAGAATATTTTTTAAATGAACTCCTATCACTTATATGGCAAAAAATGATTTTTAGAGTAACATTCTAGAGATTAAGAAATTAAAGATTTCACAAATCTGACAGAAAGTAGTAAAAATAAAAACCTATTATGTAAATTTGCAAAAATTTTACAATATACAAATATACACTATAAATGAGTACTACAACTACGCCTTATGTGGCTTTCAAAGTAAAAGACATTTCTCTAGCGGCTTGGGGAAGAAAAGAAATTGAATTAGCTGAAGCTGAAATGCCAGGTTTAATGGCGCTTCGTGCTGAATATAAAGACGAACAACCTCTTAAAGGTGCTCGTATCGCTGGATGTTTACACATGACGATTCAAACTGCTGTTTTGATCGAAACTTTAATCGCTCTTGGTGCTGAAGTTACTTGGTCTTCTTGTAACATTTTCTCTACTCAAGATCAAGCTGCTGCTGCTATTGCTGCTGCTGGAATTCAAGTTTATGCTTGGAAAGGTCTTGACGAAGAATCATTTGACTGGTGTATTGAGCAGACTTTATTCTTTGGTGAAGACAGAAAACCATTGAACATGATTCTTGATGATGGTGGAGATTTAACTAACATGGTTATTGATCGTTACCCAGAATTGGTTCCTGGAATTAAAGGTCTTTCTGAAGAAACTACAACTGGTGTTCACAGACTTTACGAAAGAGTAAAAGCTGGAACTCTTCCAATGCCTGCAATCAACATCAACGACTCTGTTACTAAATCTAAATTTGATAACAAATACGGTTGTAAAGAATCTGCTGTAGATGCTGTACGTCGTGCAACTGACTTAATGTTGGCTGGAAAAAGAGTAATCGTTTGTGGATACGGTGATGTTGGAAAAGGAACTGCTGCTTCTTTTAGAGGTGCAGGTTCTATTGTAACAGTTACTGAAATTGACCCAATTTGTGCTTTACAAGCTGCAATGGACGGTTATGAAGTTAAAAAATTAAACACTGTAATTGCTAATGCTGATATTATCATTACAACTACAGGAAACAAAGATATCGTTCTTGGAGAGCACTTCGAGCAAATGAAAGACAAAACTGTTGTTTGTAACATCGGTCACTTCGATAACGAAATTGACATGGCTTGGTTAAACAAAAACCACGGTGCTTCTAAAATCGAAATCAAACCTCAGGTTGACAAATACAACATCAACGGAAAAGATATCATTATCTTGGCTGAAGGTCGTTTAGTAAACCTTGGTTGTGCAACAGGTCACCCAAGTTTTGTAATGAGTAACTCATTTACAAACCAGACTTTGGCTCAAATCGAATTATGGAATAACAGCGCAGCTTACAAAAATGAAGTTTACATGTTACCAAAACATTTAGATGAAAAAGTTGCTGCTTTACACTTAGCTAAATTAGGCGTTGAGTTAGAAACTNGGCTGCTTATATTGGTGTTCCAGTTGAAGGCCCATTCAAACCAGAATACTACAGATACTAATCTATTTTAGATTTCTGAGTTTAGATTTTAGATTATCTAAATACATATTCAAACCCGACAGTTTTTATGATCTGTCGGGTTTTATTTTTCTTAAAATTTTATTTAAGAAATTTTTCCTACTTATTTTTTACATAAATATATTCAATATATTCGCATAATTAATTTTAACAGCAAAAAGATGGCAGATACAGATTTAAATCAAGAAGAACTTTTTAATTTAGAAAATGAATTAGAAGCAAATGATGATTTTAATGAAAGCCCGCCTTCAGATATTGTTGCTTATAATGAATTAAGATCCTGTGCAGATTTATTAAGAATGTACGAAGAAAAGCAATTAGAAATTCAACCGGAATTTCAAAGAGAAATTGTCTGGAATAATTCAATGAAAACTAGACTTATTGATTCATTAACAAAGCAACTACCTATACCTAGCTTATGCATAAGTTTTGATTACAAAACACAAGAGAGATTTGTTATTGATGGTCTTCAAAGAATTGCAACTATAATTCAATTCTTAGATGACGATACCAAAAAAGAATGGAAATTGGCTAAACTTGAAGATATCGACGATAAAATTTCAGGAAAAACTAATTTAACAATCAAAAAAAAATATTCTGATATATTTAGCAAAGTTCAAAATACTGTTTTACCTATTACGGTTATAAGGTGTGATTATTCTAAGAAAAGTCATATGAATTATTTATTTACAATTTTCCATAGATTAAATTCTGGAGGCAGTAAATTAACTAATCAAGAAATTAGAAATTGTATTTATAATGGTAAACTAAATAGTCTTTTACGCGAATTAAAAGATGATATTAACTACAAGTTGCTTTTCAATATTGAAGAAGAAAAAGTTTATCGTTTTAGCAATGAGGAACTAATATTAAGGTTTTTAGCTTTTTATAGTAATTTAAGCAAATATAACGGAAGCTTATCTAAATTTCTAAATGACTATATGGAGGATAATAAAAATCCTAATGATCATAAAATAGATGAATTAAGAGAAATATTCCTAAGGTCTATATCTTTAATCTTAAACAACATAACCAACAATCTACCTCTTAAAAGACTAAGTAAAGCAACAACGGAGGCATTACTAATTGGAATTGCACATAATATTCATGCTTTAGAAGCAGAAAAACCAAGTGATACAAAACAACGTTTTGAAAATTTAAAAAATGATCCTTTATTTTCTATCGAAGAACTAAAAGAAGGATTAGCTCAAAAGGATAAAGTTATTAATCGAATAAACAAGGCAATAGAAATTTTTCAGTAAAATGGTTGCTAAATCTTATATAGAATCTACGCTAAAAGAATTAGATAAACTTTACAATAACTCAACAAGTCAAAAAAAAGCAATTTATTATTCTAAATTAGCTGTACTTGAACTTTGTGGTTGGATAGAAGAATCTGTTGATGAAATAATATTAAGGCATGCTAACAGAAATCTAAAATCTTCTACATGTAAAACTTTCTGTCAGGAAAAAATAATTAAACCAAATTATGGTTTTCAATATAATGATAATATAAGACCAATGTTAACAAAACTTATTGGTTTAATTAATTTAGAAAATATTGAACATGAATTAGAAAAAACTGCCCAAATTACACTTTTGAAATCAAACTTAGGCACCTTAAAACTGGTTAGAAACGAAGCTGCCCATACTTATTTAAAAGGATACACAAGACGTTACAATGCACCTTCGAGAACTATAGCTGATTTCAATAGAATTTATAATTTATTAAAAAGTTTAGATAATGAACTTAGAAAATAATCTAGTAAAACTAAAACAATTATAAGTTGAACATTTGCTTAAATATCAAACCTAAACATTTAGATGAAAAAGTTGCTGCTTTACACTTAGCTAAATTAGGCGTTGAGTTAGAAACTNAGCTGCTTATATTTGTGTTCCAGTTGAAGGTCCATTCAAACCAGAATACTACAGATACTAAATTGATTTTAGATTTAAGATTGTAGATCTTAGATTTTGAAATTCTATACATTCAAACCCGACAGGTTTTAAAAACCTGTCGGGTTTTCTGTTTTAAATTCGAAATTTTAAGTTTAAATTTGAAATTAAAGAACCCGACAAATAAAATTATGATTGAAAATGTTTTATGTGAAGTACATGGCTCAAAAGAAATGACTTTTGGATGTATTCATATTGCAATGGCAATAGACACGAAAGATAAAGTCGGATTTTTCTATTCTGAAGCTGAAGAAGATCTTCCGCAAATTGCTTGGTGCGGTGAATGCGAACAGTGGCTGCTCGATAATGGTGAGGAATGGACTGAAGTTTTTCAAGCCAAAGCCGATTTTAAAATGCTATGTGCCGATTGCTTTGATGAAGCAAAAAATAACGAAACAGAAATTCATCTGCGATAAATAAATTTCCATGAAAAAGGTTGTAATTCTTTATACGTTTCTCGTTAGCTGCACTGCACTTGCACAAACCAGCGATACATGGACTGCTTTTTGGAACAAAGACACTACAAAAATTGGTTTTCAAGATAAAAAAGGTGTAATTAAAATTGAACCTAAATTTACTGGGTTTACGATTGCACGTAAATTTGAAAATATTATTGCTGTTACAGAAGAGGAAAATAATAAGTGGAAAAGCTATTACTTAACTAAGGAAGGAAAAATAGTGGGGCGTGACAGTTTATATACTTTTGATAACAGTACAGATTGCGAAAGTGAAGGTTTTATAAGATTTCGAGATCCGAAAACTGATAAAATGGGAATCTTCAACAGCAAAGGAAAAATCGTCATTCCAGCTGATTATAGTGCTTTATCAAATGTTAAAAACGGAGTGCTTACCGTTCTTAAAGATGCGAAAAAAGAAAGAGAACCAGGCGACGAACATTTTTTCTGGTCTGGCGGAAAAGAATTTCTTATCGACATCAACAACAAAGTTTTAATTGAAAATTTTGCTTATAATGACAATTTAAATTTTTATTCTTTAGAAAAATCAAAAGAACCTAATAAAGACCCAATAAGAGAAAATTTTAAGGGAGTTGATGGACAATATTATTCTTTCATAAATTTTGAAAAAGAATTTAAATTCTGGTTAGAGAACAATTTACTTAAAGATTTATCCAAAGGCAATTTAGAAAAACATTCTTTTGACAAAATAACCTATTGGAAAGAACCAGACGGCTGGATAAATTCGTCTAAAACTAAATTCATCAATCAAAATTATACCTATTTAAAATTAAAATTACAGGAACTCAAAAATCCAAAAACCGATTATTTTGTTAGTTCTGACGGACTTAATCAGTTTATTTTTGAGTCAAGTGAGTACGAAATCTATTTCAACAATTGCAATGAAGCAAAAGATTGGCTGTATCCTACTATGGACATTATCATCAATCCAAAAAACAAAACAGATCGAGGACAAGATCATTTCGAGTTTTTAAGAACTGAAAATGGCTATAAATTAATAAGTGTTTCCACAAGACAACATAATCTTAAATAAAATATGAAGAATTTTTTATTCCTATTTATTGCCATTGTTTTCGAAATCATTGCTACTTCAGCATTAAAGAAATCCGAAGAATTCACTAAATTAATTCCAAGCATTATTACAATAATTGGATATTGCGGCGCATTTTACTGTTTAAGTTTTGCAATTAGAACAATTCCTGTTGGTTTCGCTTATGCCATTTGGTCTGGAGTCGGAATTGTATTAATTACCATCATTGGGGCAATTTTCTTCAAAGAAATCCCAGATTTACCCGCAATAATTGGGTTGAGTTTAATTGTAATTGGAGTTGTTGTAATTAATGTTTTTTCTAAAACTACAGCGCATTAAAGGCATTCTATTTAAAGTTTGTTTCAAGTTTCAGGTTTCACGTTCCTGCATAACTTGAAACCTGAAACTTGAAACAAAAAACTCAGCAAGTTTCGGATTTTATACCTTTTAAAACCAATCGATATTTGTATTATAAAATTGAATGAAGATGAACACACAGGAAACCATCAATTATAATCGTATCGCCGAAGCTATAGATTATATCAAAGCTAATTTTAAAGAGCAGCCCAATCTTGATGAGGTTGCCGAGAAAGTGCATTTGAGTCCGTTTCACTTTCAAAGGCTTTTTAGCGATTGGGCAGGAACAAGTCCGAAGAAATTTTTGCAGTATACAAGTCTCGAACACGCCAAAAAACTACTCAAAGAAAATCAGGCAACGATTTCTGAAACAGCTTATGAAACTGGTTTATCCGGCACAAGCAGACTCCATGATTTGTTTGTAAATATCGAAGGAATGACACCTGCTGAATATAAAAACGGAGGAAAAAATCTCGCCATAAATTACAGTTTTGCCGAAAGTCCGTTTGGAAATATAATTGTTGCGTCAACTCAAAAAGGTGTTTGTTTTATGGCTTTCGCCGAAGATGAAACAGTCGGATTTGTGGATTTAAAAAACAAATTCCCAAATGCGTCTTTCACAAGAAAATTAGATTTAGCACAACAAAATGCGCTATTTATTTTTCAAAACGACTGGGGCAAATTATCTGAAATCAAACTGCATTTAAAAGGCACCGATTTTCAATTGAAAGTTTGGGAAACTTTATTAAAAATACCAATGGGACAGCTTTCTACTTATGGTTCCATTGCACAGCAAATTGAAAAACCAAATGCTTCTCGCGCGGTAGGAACTGCAATTGGCAGTAATCCTGTTGCGTTTTTAATTCCGTGTCACCGCGTGATTCAGTCTTCTGGAATTTTTGGCGGTTATATGTGGGGAAATACCCGAAAAACGGCAATAATTGGCTGGGAAGGCGCGCAAGTAAATCCATAAAAATAAAACTCCAAATTTCGAATCCCAAATTCCAAATTTCAATGATTAACCTTCATTGAAAATTTCATAAAATCCAATTGCTATGCAAACTATACAATCTCGAATTGCTTCTCAAAACTGGGAAAGCATCACCGAATCTATGCACCAAAGCGGTTTCTCTATCATCCCAAATCTTCTCACAAACGAAGAATGTGAAGATTTAAAATTCGACTATGACAATCCAAATTCATATCGAAAAACTGTCGTAATGGAGCGTTATCGATTTGGTTTAGGTGAATATAAATATTTCAATTATCCTCTTCCCGATTTGATTCAGAATATTCGAAATTCCATTTATCCGAAATTGGCCCCAATTGCAAATGCCTGGATGAAAGCTCTAAACATCAATACTTTTTTTCCTGAAAAACATGAAGAATTATTGAAACAATGCCATGACAATAATCAATTGAAGGCGACGGTTTTGATTTTAAAATATGGAAAAAGCGGATTTAATACTTTGCATCAGGATTTGTATGGTGATATTTATTTCCCCATTCAAATTGTACTTTTTCTTTCAGAACCTAATGAAGATTTTACAGGCGGAGAATTTATATTAACGCAGCAAACGCCAAGAGCGCAATCGAAAGCAATTGTTTTAAAACCAAAAAAAGGAGATGTTTTGGTTTTTACTACTAACTTCAGACCTGTAAGAGGAACAAAAGGATATTATCGAGTTAACATGAAACATGGTGTCAGTGAAGTTCATTCTGGTGAACGTTATACGTTGGGAATTATTTTTCATGATGCGTTGTCATAGACACCCAATATCTCCGCAAAGATTGTCGACAAAGAATCTTTGTGGAGATACGTGACGTTAGACGCACTGCTGTGCGTCTCTACAATACAAAACTTACCACTTCATGATTAATCATCAAAAAATAACCGATTCTGAATTGCTCCGTAAAATTAAAAATGCGGAAATTTGCTTTGGCGGCAACCGAAAACTAAAAATCTACGGAACGCTGAAATGTGCTTCGGGAAAAAGAATGAAACGCGAAAATCGGGTTTTCTTTTCTTCTGAAAATCAAGCTCGAAATAATGGATTCAGACCTTGCGGGCATTGCATGAAATCCGAATATTTAAAATGGAAAAATGGACTTATTTAATCCCCAAATAGACGAAACTACGAATTTGCTTCCTAAAGATGGAACTGTAAATTATTACGGAAAATTGTTTTCAAGGGAAGATGCTGATTTCTATCGCGATATCTTATTAAATACAATTGAATGGAAAAATGACGAAGCCATTATCTTTGGAAAACTAATTTTAACCAAACGAAAAGTAGCGTGGTACGGCGATCAGGAATTTGAATATACCTATTCCAACACTACGAAAAAAGCACTTCCGTGGACACCAGAATTATTAAAACTCAAAGCTTTTATAGAAGAAAAAACAGGAGAAACTTTTAATTCCTGTTTGCTGAATTTATATCATTCTGGCGAAGAAGGAATGGCTTGGCACAGTGATGCCGAAAAAGATTTGAAAAAGAATGGTGCTATTGGTTCTGTAAGTTTTGGCGCTGAACGTAAATTTGCTTTCAAACATAAAGAAACCAAAGAAACGGTTTCGCTGATTTTAGAACATGGAAGTTTATTGATTATGAAAGATGAAACGCAAACCCATTGGCTGCATCGATTACCGCCAACTAAAACTACTCAAAAACCAAGGGTAAATTTGACTTTTAGAACTATTGTGAAATAGAATAATTTCGAAACCTAACAGGTTTTAATAACCTGTTAGTATGCCGAGTATTATTTTTTAGCTATAATATTTTGGTAAGAACGTATTAATGCATCTTCAAACATTTCTGGTCTTACTTTTGAAAGTTCTACAATTGTCCAGCCTTGTTTACCCCATTTATTTGGAACGGGATAAAAAATCATTTCGCTCGATGCACAAAAAACCGATTGATCGATTTCGTTTAATTTTAAAACAGCGTGATTATTCTTTTCATCAAAAGTGGCAAAAATTTTCTTTTTGACACGAAAAGATGTTTTCTCAAAATGAGGCTCTTCGGATGCATCTGGAAACGATAATGCTAATTTTCTAAATGTTTCAATTGAGATCATAATCGTAAATTATTTATCAGACATAACAAGTTTTAAAAACCATTTATGTCTCGGTTAAATTAATTTTACCATCCCTGATTCAGTCCATTTTTTAAAACCTCATCATATTTTTCTTTATCAAAAGAATACAAGTTTGGTGCTTTGTGTGCAACGTTGCTTTTCTTTTCGTCTAGCTTCGTTAGAATTCCGATATTCGTGATTTTGCGTAAAAAATTCCTGCGGTCCAGCTTTTTGTCTAAAATAGTTTCGTACAATTTCTGCAGCTCTGGAATGGTAAATTTCTCTGGCAGTAAATTATATCCAATTGGCATTAAATTCAACTCAACCCTTAAGGTATCCAGCGCCTTATCGAGAATCTCACGATGGTCTAAAATAAGTTCTGGAACTTCTTTATGGTCAATCCATTCTACAACTTCATATCTGTTCATCGGATTTGGAAGAATTTTTGAAAAATCAACCAATGCATAATATCCAATTGTAACAAAACGGCGCGTAAGCCATTTTCCTTTTTCTTCCTCTATTTGTAAATACTCTAAAATCTTTTTGTCAAAATGCTGCTCATTACGTTTTACTTTTCCAAAAGTCGCAAATTGTCTCAAGAAAACACCTTCTACTCCAGTTCGACTGCTTAAGACCGTATTGGCTGCAGTATCTATATCCTGATCCACTGGAATGAATCCGCCGGGAAGAGACCATTTATCTGCTCGTTCTACTTTTAACAATAAAACTTTAAGCTGATTGTCGTGAAAACCAAAAATTACACAATCGATAGAAAGTCCAGGCTGGTAATTTTCATTATTGTCTATAATGTCTTTTAACATTCGAATATTTAAGGGTAAATCTTTCTTTCAATAATAGTGCAATTTACTTCATTTTTATAAAACCGAATTACTTTTGCGAAACAGAGTTGCATTTCTTAATAAAATAGAAAAGTGTATGAATCACAATTTTAACTAAAATTTAAAGTTCAAATTTAAAAAAAATAATTACATTGCGTCATAATAACACATTAAAGATCTGAATTGTTAAATTCTAATCTTAATTTATAGAAATCTACTAAAAATCAGTTTGTTTCTTCTCAAAGATAAAAATTGAAAGTTTAAAAATACAGGAGTTATGATTGCCAATCCGTTAAAAAATATTAATCAAAAAATTAGAACAAAAATCTGGAGTTCATTCGGCTTTGTTTCAAAAACATATCTTCTGGAAGCTTCTTTAAAATATAGTGAAGAACAAGAAAGAATTTTCAATGAAATGATTACCGAAACTGATGTCAAAAATAAAAAAGCAAAACAAGAAGCTTATGAAAAAGCTTTATATGCTTCTTATAAAGGAATTGGCGCTATGGATTTTATAAATACTGTCTTGAGATAATTTTCCTTCAACCTAATCATTTATAGAACCTCGCTCTCACGTGAGGTTTTTTATTTCCATAAATTTCATATTATTATAAGGCAAAATAGCGCATTATTACTTATTTTCGCTTTAAGTAAGAATACACATATAAAAAATAACATGGAAAATACCATTGAAACAGAAAGTTACAAAATTCAAAAACCAGAAAACTGGGCTTCAATAATAAATGATGATCAACTAATTGGATACATAAAAGAATCTGACTTTTCAAATAAACAGGTTGACGAAGGAAGAGACTTCTGTTATTTCTTAGATAAAATTTACTATACAAGTGATACAGAAAACAGCGAATATGCCTGCGTAGCTTATACACTTAATGAACCTTCAAATCTAGAAAGTGCTTCTGTAAAAGATGTTGTTGTCGAAGAAAATGAAACCTTCATTATACACAGAATTAGTGTTCTTAGAGACGGCGTTTTGATTGATAAAATCCCAGATACAAAGATTAAAGTTCTGGACAATGAAAATCAAAGTGAAGGCGGTGTCTTGAGCAGTACTAAAAAAATAAATATTACGATTAAAGATTTACGTCTTTATGATATTCTAATTGCTGAAGATTCAAGAGTAAAAGTTTTTACTGATCGTGATTTTCTTAGAAAAGAATATTTAAAATATGTTTACGTAACTCCAAGTACTTACTGGGCTTACGGAAATTATAAATTTACTTTTATTAATGACCGAAAAGCTCCAATCGCATACAAGAAAACATTCTATAGAGATGACGCTGGAAATGTTTTGGAACCGGAAATTAATTATTTAAAAAAGGGAGAAAGATTTGTAATTGAAAAAGAAAATTACATCAACTCTTTTGATATCAACAGAGAAATTGCTCCTTATATTGATTTTGCGACAGATAGTAATTGGACTGATTTATCTAATTATATTTCACCTTTATACGACGAAATTTACTCTAACGCTTCTTTAAAAGAATTTGCTCCTAAGCTGGTAGAAAAGCTAGATGCAATTTCAGATAAGGATGAGCAGCTTCGATTTGCTATAGAATATGTACAAAACCATGTAAATTATATTTTTAATGCTGATGAAATGAATGGGCATAAGCCGCAAGAACCTGCTATTACGTATGAAAACAAACAGGGAGATTGCAAGGCTAAATCTGTTTTACTAAAAGTGGTTTTAGATTATATCAATATAGATTCGTCTGTTGTATTGGTTAACTTCAATTCAGATCATTATATCAAACATTATCTGCCTTCTCTTCTTACTTTTAATCATGTGATTGTAAAAATCAATTATAAGGATGAAACTTATTTTATTGATGCTACAGCCAGAGATGAATTTGGACTGATTGAAAATCGCTGTTTTATTTACTTTATGCATTATTTGGAAGTAAAACCAAACCAGCAGTTACAAATTAGAAAACCACATAGATTCTCTTATTATGGTATAAATGAAAAAGTAGATTTTAGTGCGCAAAACGATCAAGGGCAGTTAAAATTGACTACTACGTACAAAGGAAACCGTGCCAATTACATGCGTAAATATTTTAAGAATACGAACAAAAGGGAAATAATCGACAGCTGGAACAATTTCTTATTTTATACTTTAAATTATTCTAGTGACCGAAACGGAACTGATATTAGAACGATATTTAAAGACGCTGCAATTGAAATTGTCAGTGATGATAAAATGCTGAATGAGTTTACAATTCAGTACAATTCATCTATTGAAAATCCTTATTTTACAGATGATCAAAAGAATCGTTTTTTAATGTATTTTGATCGAAATGTGGTGAAGAATAATGCGCGCGATTTTATGCATACCGATGTTCCGTTCTGGCATAATTTTGATAACGAAAAATATGAAATCAATCTCCATACAGATCAGAAAATAGATACCGAAGAGAAATTTACGCGCCAGGAAAGCTCAATAAGTAATCCTTATTTTGATTATACAAGCCGTAAAAAAGTAACTAAAAACAGTGCTTCTATTTTTGTAGATTTTAAACCTCTTGTTAATCTAGAAATCCCTGCAGCTGATTTTGAAAAATTCAGAACAGACCATCATACTATTGCCGACAGCAATTTTGGGGTAGGAATTGATATTATAGAGCAAGGTTTACTTAATCTTATAAAATTCAACTTTAAAAAACGTCTTAAATAATTCGTATAAAAAATGGGGCTTAACGGCCCCATTTTATTTTATAAAAGTAAATTACTACTTAGCCAGCAATTCAAAATCAGATTTTAATTTAATGTCTGCAGAGGAAGCTCCAATCATCACTTCAAAATCACCTGGCTCAGCTGTCCACTCTAATTTATCATTGTAGAAAGAGAGTTTTTCTTTATCAATTGTAAATTCAATTGTTTTAGATTCTCCTGCATTTAATTTCACTTTTTTAAAGTCTTTCAACTCTAAAACTGGTCTCACAACAGATCCAAATTTATCTTTCAAATACAACTGAACTACTTCTTCTCCAGCTGCTTTTCCAACATTTGATAATTGGAAAGAAACTTTAATCGTTTCGTTACTTTTTATTTTTGATACCGATAATTTCAAACCAGAATAATCAAATTTTGTATAACTTAATCCGTAACCAAAAGGGTATTTAGGAGAGTTTTTTAAGTCTATATAAGCCGAAACATAATTGGTTTCACTTTCTGTTTTGGCTGGTCTTCCCGTACTAAAATGATTGTAATAAATTGGCACCTGCCCTACTTCTCTCGGGAAAGTCATTGGCAATTTTCCAGACGGATTATAATCTCCAAATAAAACATTTGCAATTGCATTTCCAGCTTCTGTACCCAGCCACCAAGTATAAACAATTGCAGGAACATTGTCTGCTGTCCAATTGAAAACAAGAGGTCTTCCTGCATTAATTAAAACAACAACTGGTTTTCCTGTTGCTTGAATTGCTTTTACCAAATCTTCCTGAACGCCTGGCAAATGAAGGTCACTTCTACTTTTTGCTTCACCGCTCATATCGCGTCTTTCACCAATACTTAAAATAACAACATCGGCTTGTTTTGCAGTTGCAACAGCTTCTGCAAAACCATCTTTGTTAGTTCCATCAACATCACATCCTTTAGCGTAAAGTAACTTTGTATTTTTACCTACTTTATTTTGAAGACCGTCCCATTGTGAAACAATCCATTTATTGTAATCAATTTCTGGAAGTTCTACAGACCAGAATCCCATATTTTCTTTGTATTCTTTTACCATTGGTCCAATGAAAGCAATAGTTTTTACATTTTTCGAAATTGGTAAAGTCTGGTTTTCATTTTTTAATAAAACAATACTTTTCTGCGCCACTTCAAGTGCTGCTTTTCTGTTTGCTGGATCTGACAAGGCTTTTTCAGCACGCTTTTCATCCGAATATCTGTAAGGATCATCAAATAATCCTAATTCAAATTTCTTGCGGAGAATACGTTTTACGGCATCATCCACTAAATCAATAGAAACTCTGCCTTCTTTTATTAATTGAGCTAGATTCTGACGATACGCATTACTTTCCATATCCATATCGCTTCCTGCAGTAATGGCAGCATAAGCAGCTTCTTTCAGATCTTTAGAATAGCCATGCGCTACCATTTCACCAATTGATCCCCAGTCTGAAACCACGAAACCTTGGAAATTCCATTTTCCTTTTAAAATATCTCTTTGTAAATGAGCATTTCCTGTTGCCGGGATTCCATTAATATCATTGAATGAATTCATGAATGTTGCTGCACCTGCATCTAACGCAGCTTTAAAAGGCGGTAAATAAGTTTCAAACAACATTCTTTCGCTCATGTCTACAGAGTTATAATCTCTTCCGCCAACACCTGCACCGTAAGCTGCAAAGTGTTTTACGCAAGCCATAACCGAATTTAAATCGCCCAGTTTATTTCCTTGAAAACCTTTAACTCTTGCATAAGCAATTTTAGAACCTAGATAAGTATCTTCTCCAGCTCCTTCCATTACACGTCCCCAACGCGGATCGCGGCCAATATCTACCATTGGTGCAAATGTCCAGTGAATACCGCTCGCCGCTGCTTCTGTAGCTGCAACTCTTGCCGCTAACTCGATTGCTTCTAAATCCCAGCTTGCTGCTTCTGCAAGCGGAATTGGGAATGTAGTTTTGTAACCGTGAATAACGTCCTGACCAAATAACAACGGAATTTTAAGTCTTGACTGCATAGCCAATTCTTGATATTGTCTGGTATATTTTGTTCCAACAACATTTAACATAGAGCCTATTAACCCTTGTTTGATTTCGGATTGTTTGTTTGGATTTATTGTTATTGGTCCAGTTGCCTGATTATCTCCTGTGTACTGATTTAACTGTCCAATTTTTTCTTCAATTGTCATTTTCTTCAATAGATCGTTGACTTTCTGATCTATTGTCTGCTGTTGTGCCGACGCAAAAAGCGAAAACAGCAACAACGTAATTGTGGTTACTTTCTTCATAAGTTTAAGTTGTTTACCAAACGTAAGTAGCTACAGCACCAGCGTTTAGTGTTGTTGAGGTTTGTTTTTGGTTGTATTTAATATTAAAAGTTTCTGCTGAAGCTCCGTCATTTTCTACAATCAGAACGATTTGTCCTAACGGAGTTTTGAAAGAAACATTGTGTAAATTTCCTACTATATTACTTCCAATTCTTACTGAACCTTCTGGTACAAATTTCGAAGCATGTCCTATTATATAATATCCCACTTCTCTTTTGATATTTTGATTTTGATCAATCATCAATGCGCCTTTACAAGTAGAACATCCTCCTGGGGTGAAAGGTTTGTAAAACTCATCATTTGCTAATCCCCACGAAAGTGCATTTTTACTCCAGTTACGCATAGAACCAATTACTACATTTTTGACACTCCATTTCAAGTCAGTTTCAAAATTTGTTCCTGTTCCCGTATATTGTTCGGTAAAATACAAATCTTTATCTGGAAAAGCATTATGAACTGTTGTTAGAGCACTAATATCTCCTTCATATAAGTGAAAAGCAGAGCCTGTAACAAACGGATTTGCTTTTGGATCTTTTAAAATCGTCAAAGGATATTCGGGTTTGTTGCAATTGTGATCGTAAACAATAATTTTGGTTTTGATTTTAGCTTTCGCGAAAGCGGGACCTAAATGATTGCCTATAAAATCTGCCTGCTGTTCTGCCAGCATCAATAAACTTGGATTGTTTCCAGGATGCAGAGGCTCATTTTGAGGTGTAATAGCATCAATAATAATTCCGTGTGATTTCATTGCCTGAATGTATTTTACAAAATATTCAGCATACACTTGATAATATTTTGGCTGTAAACTTCCTCCTTTTGAGCTTCCGTTATCTTTCATCCAAACTGGAGGCGACCACGGAGAACCCATTATTTTAATTTTAGGATTTATAGCTAAAATTTCTTTTAAAACCGGAATTACATCTTCTAAATCTGGTCCTAAATTAAATTTTTCCAATTTTAAATCTGTCTCGCCTTCCGGCACATCATCATACGAAAAAACTTTCTCATTCAAATCTGATGCTCCAATACTAATTCGCAGATAACTTAAACCGATGGCATCACTTTTTCTAGAAAATAATTCCTGAAGCAAAGCTTCTCTCTTTGGCTTATCTAGTTTTATAATTGCCTGGGCACTTCCGCCGGTTAGTGAAAACCCGAAACCTTCTACGGTTTGAAATTTCTCCGAAGGATTTACCTCAATTGTCTGATTTGAATTTGTCTCTGCACTAAAAACTAAATCAGGCTGTTTTTTGAGTTTTGAAGTTTCATCTGAAGTAGTAATCCAAGATGCTACTTTTACAGAATTAGTAGTTGTACCATTTTTTGAAGATCCGCAATTGAACTGCATGGCAATTAATGGCAGTAAAGCTAGGATTTGAAGTTTTTTGATGCTGTTTTTCATTAATCTATTTCTATTAAAACAGGTAAATGATCCGACGGATATTTTAAATCTTTAGAATCACTTAACACTGCATGTTTCTGAATTGTAAGTCCACTATTTTTTGATATAAAGATGTAATCTAATAATAATGTTACGGGTTCATTATGTTTAAAATCATTAAAAGTTCCAGATGGTCCAAAAGGTTTTTCTTTTGAAACATCTTTAGTGTCATCCATTACTTTTTTGATTTCGGCAATTTGCGGCGTATTAGGCTCTGAGTTAAAATCACCCATTAAAAAAACGGGATAGCTTTTAGTATTTATTTCTTTTATTTTAGAAAGAACGAGCTGTACACCTTTTACTCTGGCAACTTCTCCCATGTGATCTAAGTGAAGATTAAAAACCCAAAATGTTTTTTTCGTTTTTAAATCTTTAAAGAGTCCATAAGTGCAAACTCTATTACAAGCTGCATCCCATCCTCTTGAAACCACGTTTGGCGTTTCTGATAACCAAAAAGTATTAGATTGTTCTACTTTAAAACGATCTTTTTTATAGTAAATTGAAGATGCTTCTCCTAAACCTCCTTCTTCTCTGCCGATTCCAAATTTGTTGTATTTTGGCAAAGCCAATGCTATATCAATAACTTGATTGGGTGTTGCTTCCTGCACTCCAAAAATATCCGGGCTGTAAAAACCAATTTGAGAAGTAAAATAATCTTTTCGGTTTGGCCATGCGTTTTCTCCATCTGAAGCAACATCTAAGCGGATATTATAGGTCATGATTTTTAGGTTTTGACCATAAAATGAGTTTACTGCCAAAAACAGCGCTACTAAAACAAGTTTGTTTATCTTTTTCATGTTAAAAAAATTTTAATCTGTAAAGCTAGTTTTTCCCAAGCTTTACAGAAAAAAATCTATTTAAAAATTATGTTAATTATACACTCTTACATAATCAACTTCGAAGGTCGCACTTGTAAAATTGGGATCTACAGCTCCTCCAAAATTTCCTCCCATTGCTAAATTAAGAATGATGAAGAACTTTTGGTTAAAAGGAGTTGTGCTTGAGTTTTTGTAAGTGTAAAATAAATTGTCATCTACATAAAATTTGATACTTTCTGCACTCCATTCGGCAGCATAAATATGAAATTCTGTAGTTGAGTTTACGGCAGTTGTTGTTTTTGTGTCCGGGGTATTTCCTGAACGCCCTGGAGAATGTAATGATGAGTGAATTACATTTGGGTTGTTTCCAACTGATTCTAAAATATCAATTTCTCCGCAGGCAGGCCATCCAACAGTATCAATATTATCTCCAAGTAACCAGAATGCAGGCCAAGTTCCGCCACCAACTGGAAGTTTCGCACGAACTTCGGCTCTTCCATATTTGAATGAAAATTTACCTTTTGTAAGCATTCTCGTTGACGTATATTGGCTTCCTAAATAATTTTCTTTAATTGCTGTAATCTTTAAGGTTCCATTTTCAATTTTTACATTCTCAGATCGATTGGTGTAATATTCTAATTCGTTGTTTCCCCAACCGTCACCTGTTCCTGTATTATATCCCCATTTTGAAGAATCTGGAGATCCGTCTACATTAAATTCATCAGACCAGATTACTTTACGGGCTACAAAAACATTTACTGAAGTTGAACTGCTCACAAACTTTGATCCGTTGTAAGCCGAAACAATTATAGGATAACTTTTAGTTCCCGATGCTGTAAATTCATAAGTCAAACTGCCTGTAGTAATCTCTTTAAGTTCATTATTTATCAATACTTTATAAAGTTGTGCATTAGTGGCACTCATAGTCAATTGTACTTTCCCGCTACCATCTCCATTTGGGTTTTCTGCAGTTTTACCAACAGGTTCTACTTGTACAGAAAGATTAGAAGGAGCAGCGTTTACCGAAGAATCATCGCCTGCATCATTGTTACTGCTGCAAGATTGAAATATAAACAATAAGATTAGTGTAAACACACCTGCCTTATTTACAAGATTAATTGTTTTCATGGTTTATTTAAGATTGGTTTGTAGTTAATAAATTGAATATCAAGATAGATATAATTTGTTTATTTTTTGCTTTTGTTACTATTAAAGTCAAAATATTTCAAACTAAAGCCTTTATTTCCAAATGTAAGTTCCTACAGATCCTCCGTCTAATGAAGTTGTAACCCATTTTCCATTATATTTTATATTGAAAGTCTGGTTTGCAGATCCATCATTTTCAACAATCAAAACTTTAGAACCAGACGGTGTAATGAATGCAACATTTTGTAAATCTCCACTTGAATTACTTTGAATTCTAACAGACCCCATCGGAACAAATTTTGAAGCATGAGCAATAATATAATACGCGACATTTCTCTGAAAATTTTCACTAGATGTAATCGTTAAAGCTCCTTTACACATTGAACATCCTCCATCTGTATGAGGTTTAAATGCTCCATCATTGGCTAAATTCCACTCTAAGGCATTTTTACTATAATTTCTCATAGAACCAATGATTACGTTTCGAACATGCCATTTTAAATCTCCTCCAAAATCTCCGGTCGACGAAGTCCATTGCTCTGTAAAATAAATATTTTTAGTCGGATAAGCATTGTAAACATTTAAAAGCGCGCTGATATCGCCCGCATATAAATGAAATGCAGAACCATCGACAAACGGAAATGCATCGGCATCTGCCAAAATTGCTTTTGGATAATTTGGATTATCACAATTATGATCGTAAGCTATAATTTTTGTCGTAAGATTTGCTGCTTTTAGCGCTGGTCCTAAATTAGCTTTTATAAAAACGGTCTGTTCTGCCGCAGACATATACATACTTGGATTATTTCCGTCGTGCAATGGCTCGTTTTGTGGAGTTACAGCATCAATTGTAATTCCTTCTGCCTTCATTGCCTGGATGTATTTTACAAAATACTTTGCGTAAACATCATAATATTTAGGCTGTAATTTACCGCCTATAAAACTGTCTTTATCTTTCATCCAAAGCGGGGCTGTCCACGGAGTGGCCAAAATTGGTATTTTAGGGTTGATAGCCAAAATTTCTTTCAGAAGTGCAATTACTCCGTTTTTATCTTTTTCTAAACTGAATTTTGCCAAATCTAAATCTGTTTCTCCTGTTGCAAGATCATCATATGTAAAAGGTGAAGCATTTAAATCTGAAGCTCCAATACTGATTCTTAGGTAACTTATCCCAATAGAATTTTCACCAGTTCCGAATAATTCCTTCAGAAGATCACTTTTTTTAACTGGGGTTAAATTGTTAATCACATCAGCACTTCCGCCTGTTAAAGTATAACCGAAACCGTCTATTGTTTGATATTTTTGAGAATCGATTACTTCAATATTTGTAAATGAATTAGATGTTGTGCCAAAACCTAATGTTCCAGACTGTTTTGCCAGCAAAGCAGTTTGATCTGATTTTGTCAGCCAAAAATCGACGTCGTTTGTAACCACTACTGGAGGATTTACCACAGGTGGATCTACTGGAGGATTTTCGACCGTATCATTTGAAGTAGAGCATTTTACTTGTGCCAATACGGCTACCATAAAGAAAAATGCTTTTATAGTATTTTTGATATTCAATTTCATATTATTGGTTATTTAGTTAGCGTGCACAATTAAAACACTACAGTTTGTATAGCATGTGCTGGAATTGTAATAGTATTTTTTGTAGTTTGATTTTCGATAGCATAAACAATCTCTTTTTCAGATTGGTTCATAACGATAGTAATCAATTGTCCGTCAGAATTTTTAAAAGAAGTGCTCAATAAAGATTTATCGCTTATTGTTTCTATTACTCTTTTGGCATTTGGTCTAATAAATTTTGAGAAATGCCCGATATAATAATACATTGGCGTATAAATTAATTCGTCTTTTGTGGTATCGGCATGGATTGGTGCAAAGCAAAAATTACCAACATGATTTGGCCCTCCATTTTGGTCTAAAAGAATATTCCAATCTGTCCATGCTACTGTTCCGTTATTAAAATCATTAATCATATTGATTCCGTAACGCTCGGCATTTCCCCAAAACTGATATTTTTTGGCGTCAAATTTTTCAATACAGCCTTCTGTAAATATTAAATTTTTGTTTGGAAATTCTTCATGAACCTTTGCTACAGATTCGAATTGAGGCGGACCTCCGTTCCAAGTTTCATACCAGTGAAATCCAATTCCCCAAGCATATTTAGAAACTTCAGGATCTGAAAAAACAAGATTTGCACGTTTTTCCAGCATGTCTCCCCTATTATGATCCCAAATAATAACCTTTTTGGAGCCTAGACCTTCTTTTTCTAAGGTTGGGCCAAGATGGTTTTTAAGAAAATCTCTTTCTGCTTCTGGAGTATAAATACAAGATTCCCAGCTTTGTTTGGCCATTGGTTCATTTTGAACTGTTAAACCCCAAATCGGAATTCCTTCTTTTTCGTATGCTTTTATAAATTTGGCATAATACAATGCCCAAGATGGAGCAAACTCAGGCAATAAAACGCCGCCGTGCAAAATATCATTATTGTCTTTCATGAAAGCTGGGGGACTCCATGGACTTGCAAATAATGTTAGTTTTCCGCCGGCTGTTTCAATTGCTTTTTTGATTAATGGAATTCTATATTTTCGATCGTGATCGATATTGAAGGTTTTCAGATCTTTGTCTCCTTCAGCAACATAGGTATAACTATCGCTGCTAAAATCACAGCTGTGAATATTGGTTCTGGCTAAAGAATAACCAATACCATTGGTTTTGTCGTAATAGGCATTTAAAAATTCCCTTTGTTTTTTAGGAGATAATTTAACAAAAACTTCTGCACTTGCATCTGTAATTGCTCCTCCAATTCCGAGGAAAGTCTGATCTGTTTTTTCAGTATTTACAATTATAGATACTGTTGAAGTTTTTTGTTGTGTGTTGTTGTTATTCGAAATTAAATCATTTGATAATGATAATCTCCAATTGGTATTTTCGGCAGTAGTAAAAACCTTTATTTTATTTTTTTTTNGTACTAAGATAAAGGCAGATAAACATATTTTTGTTGTTGTTTTCATGTTGTTTAAAAAAATAGTTTTTCAAATTAAAAGTAAGAGAAGACCAATAAGGATGATTCAGATTAGCCTTCTTCTTACTTTACTACAAAATATTAATAAACAAGCGTTTGTATAGCTCGTGGCGGAATTTTAACTACCGCTTTTTCAGCTCCAATAATCAAATTATATGTAAGTTCATTTGCCGACTGGTTCATAACAATAGTTGCCATCGTTCCATCTGTATTTAAAAATGATGTACTTAATAATGCGCTTCTGCTTACTGCAGTACTTACACGAACCGCATTTAGACGAATAAATTTAGAAAAGTGTCCGATGTAATAATACGATGGTGTGTAAATTAGCTCACCTGTCGTGGTGTCTGCATGAATTGGTGCAAAACAGAAATTTCCAACGTGATTAGGTCCTCCATTTTGGTCTAATAAAATATTCCAATCTGTCCAAGCAACTGTTCCGTTATTAAAATCATTAATCATATTGATTCCGTAACGTTCTCCATTACCCCAAAATTGATATTTTAATGCATCAAATTTTTCTATACATCCTTCTGTAAACATTAGTTTTTTGTCTGGATATGCTTCGTTTACTTTAGCAACATTATCAAACAGCGGCGCACCGCCAGACCATGTTTCGTACCAGTGAAACCCCATTCCCCAAACGTATTTTGCTGCTTCTGGATCAGAGTAAATTACATTAGCACGGTAATTCATCAAATCGCGGTTATGATCCCAAATGATAATTTTTTTATCCCCTAGATTTTCTTTTTTCAAAGTTGGCCCAAGATAGTTTTTGATAAAATCTCTTTCAGCTTCTGCGGTATAAATACAAGATTCCCAAGTCTGAACAGCCATTGGTTCGTTTTGTGTAGAAGTTCCCCAAATCGGAATTCCTTCTTTTTCATATGCCTTAATAAACTTCGCATAGAAATTTGCCCAAGTCTGATAATATTCTGGCAGAAGTGTTCCTCCTTTTAGTACATTTTTATTACTTTTCATAAAAGCATTTGGTGACCAAGGCGCAGCATAAGTTGTTAATTTTCCACCTGCTTTTTGAATAGCTTGTTTTATTAGAGGAATACGATATTGCTTATCATGATCAATAGAAAAAGTTTTCAGGTCTTTATCTCCTTCTTCGATATAAGAATAGCTTCCACTGCTAAAATCAGAACTTTGAATTGTTGTTCTTAGCAAAGAATAGCCAATACCTTTTTGTTTATCGTAATAAGCATCTAAGAATTCTGCTTGTTTTTCTTTTGAAAGTTTAGCAAAAATTTCGGCACTTGCATCTGTAATAGCGCCGCCGATTCCCATAAAAGTCTGAAACTTTTTTGCAGGTTCTACAAAAACCGAAAATTCTGTTTCTAAGGGCTGTTTTGCAGCCGAAAAAGTTAAGTTATCTGTAGATGTTAATCGTAACTTCGAATTTTCTGCAGTTGTGTAAACGGTTATTTTTTTACCATTGGTTGTAAATTCTTTTTTTGTTTTTGGTTGTTGTGCAAAACATGCAGCTGTAAACAAAAGGCATAAAATTTTTAGACTATTTTTTTTCATTCGCTCCCAATTATTATTGTTTTTTAATTGAAGTTTTGGAGAAATCTAAAACTGATTTTTTTAATCTCTTTTAAAGAATTTAAAAAATAGCCCATACTCATAATGATTATGGGCTACTTACAACCAAACTTAAACTTAAACTTAAACTTAACTTAACTCTTTATTTTCCTCGGAATTCAACTTTTGATACTGTGATTCCATCTTTTGTAAAAGTATTACCACCAGAACGGATTAGTAAATAGATTTTTCCTGTTTCGGTGAATTTAACTACGTTTGAAACTGTTCCTGTTTTGTCGTTTTTCACACACCCAATTCCAGACAATCTACCTGAAAATTTATCTTTTGCACAACCATCCCATGTACTTAATCCCATTACTTTATTGTCTTTATATTCTACTCCTGGCTGAGGCACCGATTTGCCAGCATAAACTTCAAACCAAGTTTCATCTGAACCGCTTGGACAAGAAACTGTCATATCGATACTATATTCTCTATCTTTCACAACCTCAATAGCTTGATAAATACCTTCTTGAGCCCATCCTCCTGGTGAATGAATCGTAGCGCTATTATTAGCAAATGACCAAAAGGCAGCACCAGATGGACTTAATTGTGCACTAGTCCATTTAGCTTGATCTGCCGCCGTAGCAAAAGTTCCTCCTTGTACTAGGTTACCTTTTGCCGGATCAGTCTGCGCTACTACAATCTGCTGAGAAGAAGTTGCCATTGCAGCTCCAGCTCCAACAGCTGTATGTGTAACTGTATATGTTCCTGCATCAGGCAAAGAAATCACTTGATTCATTTTTCCATTTGTTGCACCGTCACCAAGATCCCATTTTGAAAGAATAACTCCTTTAGGCTGTGCAGTTAAAAGATAAGTATTCATAGAACCCTCAACTGGTGTTATAGTAAATGAAGCATCAAGATTTGTAGCCTCAAGAGGATTTTCATTAACTTCTTCTGTGCAACTATTTAGTGTACCTAATGCTAAAGCCAGCATTAGGTATACACTTTTTCTAAAATATATATTTAGGTTCATTTCTCTTTGTTTTGGTTAATTAGTAAATACTATTGATAATTAGGATTTTGTTTCAATTTAGTACCGTTAAGTTCTGTGTACGGAATTGGCAGAATCTCATCTGTTCCAGCATCAAAACCTCTATCAGATAATGCTGCTGCTGCATCTCCCCATCTTACCAAATCAAAGAATCTGTGTCCCTCTCCTGCTAATTCCATTCTTCTTTCATGCTTGATAGCTGCTAATGTTACAGGAACTGAAGGCAGTCCAACTCTAGCTCTAACCGCATCTAGTAATGCTTGTGCTCTTGCTCCAGATCCTAAAGCTTCTGCTTCCATTAAGTAAGTATCTGCAAGTCTTATTACATAAGAATTTTGTTTGTAATTCAATTCTGAGTTACCTCCTCCTGTACTAACATCTGACTGTCTTGGAAGATATTTATTTAAGAAATAACCTGTATCTTGATAAGCTGGGATGTAATCTGCTTTACCTGCTGCTTTTAATGCTTTTAGGTCAAGAATTGTAGATTCAAAACGTGGATCGCCCTGCATTGCATCATATAATTTTTGAGTTGCAACGTTGAAAGCCCATCCTGAAGGAAGATTTGGTGCATCAGAGTCTTTTGGTCTAGAATATCCTCTAGGCCCAACCATAATGTTTAATGAGTTTCCTTCATCTCTACCAGATCCCCAGAATGTCCAGTCAGAGTTACCTGCACTACTATGAGATACTTCAATTAAAGACTCTTCGTTAAATTTGTTTGATGTTACCCATAAATCACTAAAATTATCTAACAATTTATTACCATATTGGTTTACCGCTCCTGGAGTACCATTTACTTCTGCCAAAACAGCTGCAGCTTCAGTCTTTTTACCTTCAAACAAATACACTTTTCCTAAAAGTGCTTGAGCAGCTCCTTTATTAAATCTTCCAGCTTCAGTTTCTTTAACCACAGTATTTGGCAAGCTTGCAATAGCCTCGGTTAAATCTTTTTCTATTTGAGCATAAATTACCTCAGGCGCCACTTGCTCAGGAGTATAAATTGTTTCTGTAGTTAACGGCTCTAAAACTAAAGCAATGTTTTTGAACATTCTTACCAAATTGAAATAGTAAAATGCACGCAATGTTTTAGCTTCTGCAGCAAATCTATTTCTAACAGCATCATTCATAGAAGCTGCCGGCAGCTTAGACAACAAAATATTAGCTCTAGAAATACCTTGATAATGGTCGTTCCAGTAGCTTCCTGGAATAGTAATTGAAGAAAGCGAGTGTGTTGAGAAATTCTGAATTCCTGTTCCATCCGTAGAACTACCTCCACCTGCATAAAAATCATCAGAACCAGCATTCAGCATAGCTACCAAATTTTCAAAACCTCCTGTATTTTTTCTAAGTGGATCATAAACTCCAATTAAAGCGGCATAACATTGCTGTTCATTAGAAAAGTAGGTACTTGTATCAAATTTTCCTTCTGGGTCAATAGTCACAAAATCTTCAGAACAAGATCCTAGAACAGCCATTGCCACAGCTATATATATATATTTAATTTTTATTGTTTTCATGATTCTTTAATTTTTTTAAAATTGAACGTTAGCTCCAAACAGAATAGATCTTGCTTGTGGATAAACTCCTTTATCTACACCATAAACTTGACCTCCAATTTCTGGATCAAATCCAGTATATTTTGTAAAAGTGATTAAGTTTTCTCCTGTTAGGTAAAAACGAACTTTATCTGCTCCAATTTTAGATGATAAGTTAACTGGCATTGTGTATCCAAGAGTTACCACTTTTAAACGAAGGTAATTCCCATTTTCAAGATAAAAATCAGACATGTTTGTGTAGTTTTTATTTGGATCGTTATTTGTTAATCTTGGATAATCGTTTGAAGTTCCTTCTCCAACCCAACGCTCTAATGCTTTTGTCTGGTAGTTTGCATTAAGTACATCTAGTCTTCTTAAACCTTGGAAAATTTTGCTTCCCGCAGATCCTTGAGTAAATGCCATAAAGTCAAAGTTTTTGTAATCTAAGTTTACTGTAAAACCAAACGTATATTTAGGTATGTTAGTTCCTAAGAATTGTTTATCGTCATCAGTAATAACACCATCACCATTAGAATCTACCCAGCGGAAATCTCCTGGTCTAGCATTTGGCTGAATTAAACCTCCTGATGTATTTTTATATGCTGTAACTTCAGCTTCATTTTGAAAAATACCAGCTGTTTTAAATCCATAAAATTCGTTAAATGAATGTCCAACTTGTGTTCTTGTTACAGGTCCCATAGATTGGAAACTAGCATCTCCAACGATGAAGTTTGTAGATGATCCCACATAAGTAATTTCGTTTTTCAAGTAAGCAAGGTTTGCATTAAGACCTAAATTAAAGTCACCAAGTCTTTTCTTGTATCCTAATTCAACCTCAAAACCACTATTGTCCATGTCTGCAATGTTTGCAGAAGGTGCATCAACTACTCCAACGTATCCAGGAATTACAATATTTCTTAAGATTCCTTTTGTTGTTTTTTTATAGTAATCAAGTGTAAGAGAAAAATCATTAAATAATTTTGCATCAAGACCAACAGTAGTTTGAGATGTTTCCTCCCATCCTAAGTTTGCATTTGGAAGAGTTGAGTTTCCATAACCTGTAGTAATACCTCCTGAATTTCCAACAGAATAGTTATATCCTCCAACAACTAAAGCCCTATATTTAAAATCATCAATATTATCATTACCTACAACCCCATAACCTCCACGTAGTTTTAAAGTATTAACTATATTATTTTCTTTCCAGAAACCTTCTTTAGAAAGTACCCATCCAAGAGAGAAAGAAGGGAAAACTCCCCATTTTTTGTTTTCACCGAAACGAGTAGAACCATCGCGACGAACAATACCTGTGAAAAGATATTTCTCCATGTAATCGTAATTTGCACGTAAAAACAATGAAGATAATTTATGCTCTGTGAAATCACTTGCTCTGTTAACTCTATCAGATTGTGGAATATCGAAGTTAAAAGAAGCATCTTTGTAGCTTGAAATTGGCAATCCAAACATTGTTACTCCAATAGAACCACCTATATTTTCAACATAAGCACCTTGTCCTGCTAAAACACTTACGTTGTGATCTCCAAATTTATTAACATAGCTTAAAGTATTCTCAAGTGTCCATGCTAAAGATTTATTATTATTCTGGCTATAGTTATTTCTATCAGCTTTCATGTTTGGGTTTAAGAAGAAAACTGGAGTAAACATTTCATCTCCCCAATAAGCTAATTTACCACCAAGTGTAGTTCTTAATTTTAAATGACTTGTAATATTGGCCTCTAAATAAGCATTCCCCACAAAATCGTCTGACCAGTTGTATCCTCCTAATCTTGTTTGAATATAGCCAAGAGGGTTTGTCATTTCTTGTTGTACTAAAGAAGAAATTCCGTAAGGATTACCATTTGCATCTCTAACAACATTTGGATTAGTGTAAAAACCTGTATTTGCTAAAACTGGATCAGTCACCACAAGTGGAGTAAGCGGATCTAAGTTAATTGCAGAACTTAAAGGTCCGCCAAACTCACTGTTTGTATTACCAATACCTTTTGATTTTTGGTGCGTATATCCAAAAGTTTGTCCGAAAGTAAAGTAATCAGAAATCTTATGTGTTGAGTTTAATCGGAAGTTTTTCTTTGTATAGTTAGAAATCTCTGTAGTGACAATACCTTCCTGATCTTGAATTCCGAAAGAAGCGTAAAAAGTAGATTTTTCACCACCTCCACTAATACTTAATTCGTGTGTGTACCTGAAAGCAGAATCATTAAAAATTGCATCCTGCCAATTTGTACCTTTACCAAATGATGTTGGGTTTGCATATTTAATAGCACCACCATCATTTAATGATTTTTCATTCATAATAGTTGCATACTGAGTAGCATTCAACATATTTAATTTTTTCGCCGGAGCTGAGATACCCGCAAAACCATTATAATTTACAGAAATTTTTCCTGATTTTCCTTTTTTAGTAGTTACTAAAATAACCCCAGTCGCCGCACGAGTTCCATAGATTGCAGCAGAAGCAGCATCTTTAAGTACCTCGATAGATTCAATATCACTTTGGTTGATAAAACCAATTGCGTTTGCATCTACAGCAATACCATCAACAACCCATAAAGGATCATTTCCACCTTCTCTAAAAGTAGTAATACCCCTAACGCGAACTTTTGAGCTCGAACCAGGCTGTCCAGAAGTTGATGCAACAGAAACCCCTGCTACTCTACCTTGTAAAGATTGTTCAACCCTACCATTAGGTACTTTTTCAAGATCAGCTGCTTTTACACTAGAAATTGCACCAGTTACAACAGATTTCTTTTGAGTACCATATCCTACAACAACAACTTCATTTAAAGATTGTGATTCTGGTTTTAATTGAATTGAAATTTTAGTTCTTCCATTTACAGCTTCAGTTACTGTAGTATAACCTATAAATGTAATTGTTAAAGTTCCGTTTGAAGGTACTTGCATTTGAAACTTTCCATCAAAGTCAGATGCAGTAGATTTGGTTGTACCTTTTAATAAAATTGTTGCACCTGGAACAGGCATACCACTTTCATCATTTATTATTCCACTTACTGTGACATCTTGAGCCACAGCTATAACCGAGAATAATAAAGATGAAATACAAAAAACAAGTAATTTTGTTAATTTCATTTTTCTAAAAATTTTGGTTAATTAATTAGTAATTTGATGCAATACTAAAACTAAATTTTCACTTTTCACATTTAAAAATCATTACAAAAACACATCAAATTAAATATTTTAATATTATAAAAACACATCAAAAAAAACATAAACATTTGATTTATAAATATTTAAAAAAACAAAAAGTAGTACTAAAGAAAAGTTAATATTATCAATAAACACTACATATAGTTAAAATGACCAAAACTTATTAAAAAGCATCATAAACTACAACGAGATAGTACTGTTAATATCACCATAACTTATTATTTTCTAAATATTTACAATAACTTAACAAACAAATTTTGAAAAAATTAGCAAACCGAGAATATGATATTTTTACAATACTTTTTTTACATTATTAGCAATCATTTTTTAAATAGGTAAATTCTTATTTTCATGTGTTTTACAGGAAATAAGCTTCAAAAATGATAGGGATTATGGAAGTAAGTAGAAAAATTTTGACTGTAAAATTCACTTTAAGGAGTTATACTATTTTGAGCTTTTTTAAAGTGAATTAAATTCTAGTTGCTTTAGATCTAACT
This sequence comes from Flavobacterium sp. Root935, assembly GCF_001429295.1. GTDB lineage: Bacteria > Bacteroidota > Bacteroidia > Flavobacteriales > Flavobacteriaceae > Flavobacterium. The sequence goes on from NZ_LMJL01000010.1 coordinate 492,319, forward strand.
CAAATTGATCTATAAATGCCATAAAAACATTGATTTTATGAAGAAATATAATTACTTGGCATTGGTTTGCTTTGACCATTTAACGTACGTTATAGCTAACAAAACAGGCATAGAATGGATGTTGTTTTAATATTAGAAGTTTAACTGTCTAGCTATCGATATTCGACAGATATTACATTCTTATTGAGAAAAAAAAGTCTTAAACGTTTGTTTTAAGACTTTACATGAAGATAGAATCGTTTTAGTTAATTAGTAAAAATTACAAAGTATTCAATCGATAAATGATCCTAAAATCGGCCTATTATTGAAATAGTTCTGAATACTTTAAAATTTAATTAGCACCCAAAATTTGAAGTAAAAAAAATAGCCCATAATCGAAATTATGGGCTACCCAGGCAATAAACTTAACTTAAACTAACCATAGTTTAAATCTTCTAAATATTTCATTTTAAAGAATGAAATATAAATGTTTGAAAAATCGAAAAAGGAATTTTTTAATCTTCCTTTTTCGAAAATAACTAACATGAAATATTATTATTGAGGTTTGAAAACAAATGTCCAACCTGTTCCATATGTTTCACTATTATTTAAGTAAAGAATCATTTTATCTTGTTCAAGACTTACGATAGTGTAAACACCATCAGCATTTCCTGCAGCCGAACCTAACATTTTCGAATTTATGATAGTTAACTGCTTATTTTTGATATCCAATTTAAAGCTTCCTTTTGTTGGTGCAGCACTTGTTGTTTCATAATGGTTGTAATTTGCTGCTCCATTTAAATCAAAATGCATTTTCCCAAGCGCATCGCTTGGAGCACAACAATCTCCAGCATTCCACCACGCGGTCATAGCGCTTTCTGCACTTCCGTTTGGAGACATAAACCACCATAATCTTCCAGAACCTTGCGTACCATCAAAAACCCAAGTTTTACCAGCAGCCGTATTAGTCCCAACTAGATCATACCAGTCTTGGTCTAAAGGAGTATCTAACTGATTAATTTGAACATCAATTGTCTTAGTAAAAAATTCAGCGCCTAGAGTTCCAACAAAGGTAAATGTTGCTTTTCCCGGGATAGGATAAACAAACGTCACTTCATTTGTTAGTGCTTTATCTAAACCGTAATCCCAATATCCAGTCACGCCTGGAGTTTTCATATTAAGTGTGATCTTATTCCCTCCTGGAGTGCTTTGAGTAGCTACTAATTCAACTCCAGCAACGTCAGTAGAATTCGTTAAATGCTGTTCATCTACTATTGGATCACATGCTGAAAAAGTCAACGTAAAAAGAGCCAAAAGAAGATATAATATTTTATTGATTTTCATATTTATCTATATTAATATTGTTAAATTTTACCACCCTGGATTTTGTGAATAAACTCCATTTGATAGTCTAAGTTCTGTTTCAGGCATAGAAACCAAACCCTTAGTCTCTGGTCTATATTTTACGCTGTAAACTGCTGAAGTACCTGAATTTCTAACTGGAATTGTGCTATTATATGCGTTATCAACATCTCCCCAACGAATTAAATCAAACCAGTGTAATCCTTCAAACGCAAATTCATGCAAACGCTCTGCTTTAATATTTTCAAGCGAATACCCAACTGGATCAAGCTTTGCTCTTGCTCTAACTGCATTTAAACCTGCAGCAGTTTTAGTAATTTCTGAATGCATCAATAATACATCTGCGTAACGCATGAAGATAAAATCTTGTGCATGCATTAATTGCATATCAGTATTTGACCAGTTGTACAATTGAACAAACATTCCGACAGTAGTTCCACCTGCATTAGGATATTGTAACGAAATATATTTTTTATTGAAATATCCTGTCTCATGGTCTCCTTTATCTTGCGCATAAGCAGCCGTTCCTTGATCGGCCTTACCTACTTCAAGTATAGAACCTCTTTTTCTTGTATCACGTTCCTCCCAGTTACTATATAAACTTGGATTTACTGTACACCAGCCCCATCCTTCTCCAAATGGCACCAATGAATTACCGCGTAATGCAGAGAACAGACATAATCTATTAGTATAAATATTACCATTTGTCCAGCTCCAATCTCCAAAAGAGAATCTTTGAACGAACATTGTCTCATAATTTCCGGTTCCAAACGTCGGGCTGATACCATCTTGTCCTACCCAAGATAAACCTTCAGTTGCAGCCCATGGCAAAACATTATTTCCAGAAGCTTTATTAACATAAGAGTAAGGCCAAAGGTTTCTAAAATCTGGAACAAGAGCATGACCACTATTAGTCATACAGTCAGTTAAATAACTTGCTACTTGTGTTGCATTTAAAGAACCTCCTTCTGCTAAAGGTAATTCTTCAGTGGCTTGTTTCTCCATATTTGTCATATAGCCTGTGTAAAATAAAAACACACGTCCTAAATAAGCTTCTGCAACCCATTTATTAGCATGACCATATCTTGATGTTGGAATACTTGTAAAAGGAGTTGCCGGCATTGTTTCGATTGCCTTTTTTAGATCTGAAGCAATCTGTGCAAATGTTTCAGTGTAAGTATTTCTTGGGCCGTCTTTTTTTCCATCAATAGTTATGATTAATGGAACTCCTCCAAAAAACTTAGCCAATCTAAAGTAGAAAAACGCTCTCATAAAATAAGCCTCGCCAATTGCTTGTTGCTTAAATTGATCAGCTTCAGCAGCAGTATTGAAATAAGTACTAAAATCCGCAAGAGGAGTTTTCTCTATAATTGCATTTGTTCTAGCAATACCTCTGTAAGATTGAACCCACATATCTAAATATGTATCATCTACAGGATCTTCAAAATTATCAACCCATTTGGCTGTTTTATCATCAGGACCTCCTCCTCCTAACATCATATTATCCATAAGATTGGCTGCAATCTGCTCTTCGCTATGCACGTTATTTGTATAAATAGCGTTGTAAACTCCAGCAGTTGCTTCTTCAATATCTTGAGGTGTCTTGTAAAAATTCTCTAAACTCTTTTCTGTTAAATTATCAGTATCAAGATAATCATCACAGCTTGCTACAATAAATACAGCCGAAATCGCTACTAAATATTTTATTTTTTTCATTGTAATTGTATTTATATTAAAAATCAGCACTTAAACCAAACATCACCGTTCTAGCTTGTGGATACAAACCTAAATCAATTCCTGAAGCCCATGGAGCATTTGTATTATCTCCTGACCAACGAACTTCTGGATCCATACCATCATATTTAGTAAATGTATATAGGTTATTTACTGCAACATAAAATTTAAGATTTGAGATAAACTTGAAATCTTTAAATACTTCGTTGAAATTATAACCTAACGTTAAGTTATTTATTCTCAAATAATCTGCATTTTGCATATAAATATCTGACACATAATTGCTATTTCTATTTGAAGTAGCACTTAATCTAGGCATTTTAGTAGATGTACCTTCTCCATGCCAGCGATCAAAAACATCAGAAGTATAATTTTGAGCAGGACTATCTGCAAAAGATCTATATGACTGCATAACTTGCATACCAAATTTACCAGCCATAGTAGTGTTCAAGTAAACATTTTTGTATTCAAAATTTAACTGAATCCCTAATTCAAAATCTGGATTTGGATTTCCTAAATAAACTTTATCACTTTCGTCAATAATACCATCATTGTTTTGGTCCACAAAACGAACATCTCCAGGACGTTGATCGCTAAAATATGGCTGCCCGTCTGGACCAACATACTCATTAACTTCTTGTTGATTCTGTAAAATTCCTGCTGTTTTAAAACCGTAGAAATAACCTAATGGGAAACCTACCTGACCTCTTGAGATTTCTCCTGTTCCTTGTGATAATACGTTAGAAGGTCCGTGCAATATTCCGTCAGCATTTGCAATTCTTGTAACTTTATTTTTATTGAATGCTCCACTTACAGTAGCTCCATATTTAAAGCCCCCAATTTTATCACTCCAATTTACAGAAAACTCAAAACCTTTATTTTCGATATCTCCACCATTAAAATAAGGTGGTGCAGCTCCATCCGTTCCTCTTCCTGCTGCTAGAACTAACCAGTCTTTAGTAGTTTTGTTATACCAATCTAAAGTCACGTTTAATCTAGAATCAAATAAACTTGCATCAAGACCGAAATCTAATTGCTCCGATGTTTCCCAAGTTAAATCTGGATTGGTAACTCTAGCTGGATAAGCTGTTGTTCCAGAAACTGGTTTTGTATCTCCAAAAAAGTATCCAGGAAAAACGTAAGCAATATTTGAAGAATAATAAAAGTTAGGAATATCTTGGTTACCATTTTGTCCCCAGCTTCCTCTTACTTTTAATGAATTAAGCCATTTAGAAGAACTTTCTATAAAATCTTCTTTTGTAATTACCCAACCTGCAGAAACAGAAGGGAAATATCCCCATCTTTTTCCTTCTGCGAAGTTAGAAGAACCATCGGCACGTATTGTAGCTGAAAGAAGGTATTTTTCTTTATAATCATATTGTGCTCTAGCAAAATAAGACATAATACCACCTCCACCAGCTGAAGTATCCATTCCGTTAGTTCCAATATCATTAATTGTTTTTGGAGCTGTATTGTTTAAATATGCGTATCGCGGATCTTCACCAAATGTCAAATTATTCCTTGAACCACTAACATTATTGTTCACCAAATATTGAATCAACTCAGTTCCTGCAACGGCAGAAACATTATGGTTTCCAAATTGTTTTTTATAAGAAACAGTATTTGTCCAAGTTGAGTTAGCCCCAATGTAAGAATACTGAGATGCACCATTGATATAATCTTGATAGAGTACACCCAAATTATATGTTGGATTCATAGATCTTCCATATCCAAACCAAGAATCAATACCATAAACCGTTCTAAATTTCAAATCTTTAATTGGTTCAATTTCTAAGAAAGCATTTCCTGTAATTCTATTATCTTTTGGATAATTATAATTACTTCTGTAAAACATTACTGCTAAAGGATTTGTTTGTCCTGTAGAAATGCCATCTAAAGTTGGTGTAAATCCAAATTTATCGATATTTCTATCAATAGAAGTCTGCCAATAAGCCGGCTGTAATGGGTTTGCAGTTAATGCATTATGCAAATCATTTCCATAAATATTACCATTAGAAACTCCTCTATTTTGAGAATTAGTGTAAGTAACATTCTCTCCTACAGTAATGATGCTATGACTATCATTCTTTTTCAATACCATTTGAGTATTTAATCTAGTTGTAAGTCTTTTAAAACCTGCATCAACTAAATCTCCACCAATAATACCATCTTGTTGAAAATAAGAAACTCCGAAAGCATAAGTTATATCTTCACTGCCTCCAGTAATGTTAAGAGAATGATTCATGATCGGAGCATCTTTTTTACTCATTTCATTAATCCAGTTTGTCCCCGTCCATCCATTTTGTAATTTCTCCCAAATCTCATTTCCTAATTGAGTACCAGCGCCAGGAAATTGAGTATTTAACCATGAATTATTAGTCAAAAGTTTTTGCCAATCTTGACGAGGCAATCCATCGTTTACTCTTCCTTCATCAATAATGTACATATACTCTTGCGCATTCAAAGGATCTAAATTTTTATAGATATTTTGAATACCGAAGTAACTGTCATAACTAATTCTTGCAGCTCTTCCTTTTTTACCTTTTACTGTAGTAACTAATACAACTCCATTAGCTGCTCTAGATCCATAAATAGCAGCAGAAGCCGCATCTTTTAATATGTCAATAGATTCAATATCTGAAGGGCTCAAATAATCAATATTACCAACAGAAATACCATCAACGATATACAATGGATTAGAGTTTCCATTCGTACCCAATCCACGGATAGTTACCTTAGTACCAGCCCCAGGCGAACCATTTGTTCTTGTAATACTAATACCAGGAGCAATACCTTGAAGCGCCTCCATAGCAGATCCTGTATTTAGCTCCTTAATCGTTTCTCCTTTAAGATTTGTAGAAGCACCGGTAATGAGGCCTTTTTTCTGAGTACCATAACCTACTACGACAACTTCATTTAAATTTTGAGATGTTGCAGTAAGAATCGCATTAATCTTTGTCCTTCCATTAATAGTCTCATTTAGTGTCTGAAATCCAACGAAACTAATAACTAAGACCCCATTTGAAGGAGCACTAATCTGAAATTTTCCATCAAAGTCAGATGCAGTAGCTTTATTCGTTCCTTTTACTAAAACCGTCGCTCCTGGGACGGGTAATCCACTTTCATCATTTATGGTTCCATTTACCGTCACATCCTGAGCAAATGCGACAGCCGAAAACAGCAAAGACGAAACACAAAAAATAAGTAATTTTGTCAATTTCATTTTTCTAAAAATTTTGGTTAATTAATTAGTAATTTAATGCAATTATAATGTTAAATTTTAATAAACTTGAATTAAAATTCTTTACAAAAACACTTCAAACTAAATAATGTTACACTACAAAAACACAACATTTTTTTTTTAATATATTAATTTACTGTATTTTAGATTTAACAAAAAATTGTTATAAAAATGTTAATTAAAAAAAACGTATATTACATTAGTTTAACAACAACTATAACGTTATAAATTAAAAATAATTTAAAAAAGTAGAGTCATTGAGATTGAAAAATAAACAATCAAATGACATTATAAAGCATTTCTAATAAAAATACATTTAAAATTTTATGAAATTCATAGTTAGACCTTTTGCACTTACATTACTATTTTTCATACAAAACATAAGTTTTTCTCAAGTAAAAAATATTGGAATTCCAGATATTAAAAATTACAAAAGATCAGAATACAAAGGAGGAACTCAAAACTGGAGTATAGACCAGGATAAAAACGGAAATATCTACTTTGCAAACAACAGTGGTTTGATCCAATTTGATGGATCTAACTGGCATAAATATTCATTACCTAATAAATCTGAAATACGAAGCTTAAAAATTGATCCTTCAGGAAGAATTTTTGTTGGAGGAAACAATGAATTTGGTTATTTTAAAATTGATGAAAAAGGAATATTAAAATACCATTCCCTCTACAATCTATTAAGTCCTATTGATAAAGAAAACATTAATCTGATTTGGAGAATTCATCTTTTTAGAGGAGAGGTTATATTTCAATCTTTTTCAAAAGTATTTTTCCTGAAAAACGAAAAAATAACCACTTTAAGCGCACCTCACAAATTCCAGTTTTCATTTTTAGTAAACAATCGTCTTTATTTCCAAGACAAAACATTGGGAATGCTCGAATACAAAAACAGGAGACTGACAGCAGTAGAAGGCACAACTCTTTTTAATGATAAAGAGATTTGGTCTCTTTTTCCTTTACCAAATAATCGATTATTATATGCAACTTTAGAAAAAGGGCTTTTTGTTTCAGAAAATGGTACAATAAAACCTTGGGCAACAGAAGCAAATGATTTCATCAAGAAAAATACTTCTCTTGGCGGATCTATAATTAAAAACAAATTTATAGTGCTAAATTCTGTATTAGACGGCGCCATTATTTGTGATTTAAACGGAAAGATACTTCAGCATTTAAATAGACAAAAAGGCATTCAAAACAATACCATCTTAGCATCATTTATAGATAATAAAAACAACATCTGGCTTGGTCTTGACAATGGTATTACATTTATTAATGAGAATTCTCCTTTTTCTTATTTTGATTACAGTTATAATATAGGAACAGTTTATGCCTCAACAACATTTGAAGATAATTTATATGTTGCCACCAATCAAGGTTTATTTTATCATCCGTGGGGGAAATCGTTTAAGGACAGCCCATTTACAAGAGTCGAAGGAACAATTTCTCAAGTTTGGAATATTCAAGTTTTAAACAATGTCCTTATCTGCGCCAGTAACAGCGGCGCATTGATAATTGAAAAGAACAGAGTATCAAAAATATTAGATAATAAAGGATATTTTGGATTCAAAAAAATTCCAAATCATGAAAACTATATTATTGGAGAAAGCTATAGCGGATTTTCTGTTTTCAAAAAATCTGCAACAGGTTATGATTATTTACATCAAGTAAAAGGATTTGATGAAACTACAAATAACTTTTCTGTAGAAATAGATGAAAACTATTTATGGCTTAAGAAAAACCCTTTCCTCTACCAAGTAAAATTATCAGACGACTTGAAGAGGTTTGATTTTATGAAAAAACATACTAATATTTCTGAAAATCATAAAGGAATCAACAGCCTGCAAAATATTAATGGTAAAGTTTATTTTCAAGTCCGCAATCATTTTTATAGATATTCAGTTGAGCAGGAGGCTTTTTTTGAAGATAAAAAGATTAGTAATTTATTTAAAGGAATTCCAACTATTAATACATTGATTGAAGATCCTTCAGGAAATTTATGGTATGCATTTAATGAATCTCTAGGAGTATTGGTTAAAAACCACAATGGAACTTACGCTAAAAAACAAGCTATATTTTCAAACTTGACAGGAAATTTAGTGAACAATTATGTATCTGTAAATGCTATTGATCCTCAAAATATTTTTATAGGTTTAACGGATCGTTTAGCCCATTACAATTCTACCATTTCAAATGCATTCATGACAAAACCGAAAGCATTCATTGAAAGTTTTTCTTTTCCTGGCGATACTATTTTGACAGGTAATCTAACAAACCAGGCAGAATCGTACAGTATACCATATAAATCCAATCGAGTAAAATTTACTTTTGCATCGCCAATATACGAAAATCAAGAAAATGTAATGTATTCTTATAGGTTGGAGCCTTTTGAAGAAAACTGGAGAGGATGGTCGTCTACCGCCATAAAAGAATATACCAATTTGAGAGAAGGAAATTATGTAATGAAATTAAAAGCCAGAAACAGCTACGGCATAGAGTCTAATATTGCTGAAGTTGAATTTACTGTTTCTCCGCCATGGTACAGACATTTCCTTGCTTATCTATTTTATCTAATTCTCATTTTACTCGGTGCTTACTTAATATCTATCAGAATTAAACTAAAAATCAGAAAAAATAGATACTACGAAACAATTGAACAACGAAGATTATACCTTGAAAGAGAATCTAAAATAAGACATGAGCAACATGATTTGGAGAAAGAAATTGAAAAATTAAAAAATGATAAACTTCAAATTAAAATCTTAGCAAAAGATAAAGAACTAGTAAACAACTCATTACAAGTCGTAAAAAAGAACAAAGTATTAAACGGAATTATTCATAAACTTAAAGATATTGATACCAGCATATTAGACGACAATACTAAATCTGAGTTTAGCAAATTACACAAAAGTATTGTAAAAGAAGTTAATACAGATAAAAGCTGGAAAGACTTAGAAAAACACATTAAAAACGTTCATTTTGAGTTCTTAAAGCGCCTTAAAGGCCAATACCCTACTATTTCGCCAAGAGAATTAGATTTGTCGACTTATTTACTAATGAATATGTCAACAAAAGAAATAGCCGAAATTATGAACATTTCAACTGGGGGAGTTGAATTAGCTCGTTATCGTCTGAGAAAAAAATTAGGATTAAATAAAAAAGAAAACCTAATTGGGTTTTTAATGAGTATTTAAAAAGAAAGCCATCCGAATTGGATGGCTTCTTTTTTATGAAATATACTCTAAAGTCCGTTCTAACGCCATTCCTCTGGAACCTTTAATTAAAATGGTATTTGAATCAAACTTAAATGATTTTATAAAAGCCGCAAAAGCATCAAATGTTTCAAAAAACTGTATGTTTTCTTTTGAAACTTGATTAGCATAAAACGATTTTCCTATTAAAAAACATAATGCTTGATCTTGATCCGCTAAAGAATCAACTATAACTTTATGCTCATACAAACTCTCATCCCCGAGTTCAAACATGTCTCCAAGAATCATCATTTTATTATTTTTATCTAATTGAAGAAAGTTAGCAATCGCAACTGCCATACTACTTGGATTTGCATTGTAAGCATCTAAAATAATTTCATTTTTGCCTATCTGCATCATTTGAGATCTGTTATTCGCTGGAATATAATTCTCAATTGCACTCTTTACATCGCTCTCATTTACTTCAAAATATTTTCCAATAGCTACAGCTGCATTGATGTTATTTGCGTTATAAAGCCCTATTAAATGCGATTCAACTGCAAAATTGTTATAGCTTATGGCTACAAATGGATTTGCTGTTATTTTTTGAATATTTAGATCTGCATTTCCTTTTTTGACACCAAATGTAAATGCTTTAATGCCTTTTGATTTATCTATCTGAATAGAATCTTCAAGATTGACAAAAACAGTCTTTTGATTTGCTGCGAGATATTGATACATTTCGCTTTTACCAGCAATTACTCCTTCAACCCCACCAAAACCTTCTAAATGGGCTTTCCCGAAATTTGTGATATAACCAAAATCTGGTTGCGCAATTTGGCACAAAAATTCAATTTCTTTTTGGTGGTTAGCCCCCATTTCGACAATTCCGATCTCTGTTTCTTTTGTAAATGAAAGCAAAGTTAATGGCACTCCAATATGATTGTTTAAGTTCCCTATTGTAGCTTTTGTTTTGAACTTTTTGGACAACACAACATTAATTAATTCTTTTGTTGTCGTTTTTCCATTACTGCCGGTTAATGCCACAATTGGAAGCCCTAGATAAGCACGATGAAACTTCGCTAATTCTTGAAGTGTTTCTAAACTATTCTTAACCAAAATAGTTCTATCATCAATAAAGTAAGATTCATTATCAATTACTACAAATAAAGCTCCTAAATCTAAAGCTTCTTTAGCAAATGTATTAGCATCAAAATTCTCTCCTTTAATGGCAAAAAATATTGAATTCTTTTCAATCTTTCTTGTATCTATAGAAAGAGAACTGCATTGTAAAAACAGGTTATGAATGTCTTGAATATTCATTTATAAATTTTTTAATAGGTCATAAAAGTAGAAAAAAAACAATAAAAAAATTCCAAATTCCAGACTGAATATTCAGCTTTTGGAATTTGGAATTTTTTATACTTGAATTTCTAAATCTTAGTTTCTAGGAGATTTTCTCTTTTCAGATTTTGAACCAACTCTAGACATTGCACATCTAAATCCAATATAATCAGTTGCCATATCTTGAGGGAAGTATCTTCTTTGAGCTGGATCTAACCAATAAGCTCTATCTCTCCAAGAACCTCCTTTGTAAACTCTTACTTTATCATCGATTAAAGTAGTACGTTTACTAGAGTTATCATATTTTCTAATCATCTTACCTAAACTGTCTGTTGTTACATTATGTTTAGGAGAATTGTACATTGCTTGATCAGCTTTAGCGCCAGACTCTGAATCTCCAAAGTCAAAATATCTAGAAGATTGTTTATCACCATCTCTGTAATTGATATTATTACTTGTACTGAAATTCGTTCTTAAATATGTTTCTTGTTCGTCAACTGGAACTTGAGCAATTTCTCCTGGAAGATTTCTTGCTATAACTTTACCGTTGCTTAAAGTATCATATTTAATGTTAGAAGTTGAAACGATTTCAACTTTACCGTCTTTACCAATTTTGTTTTTAGCATATTGATTTCCTCTATAGTAGTTAAAATCATTTGCTTCATTATCAATAATAGGTCTGTAAACATCGGCAACCCATTCTGCAACGTTTCCAGCCATATCATAAAGACCGAAATCGTTTGGAGCGTAGCTTTTCACAGCATTTGTAATATCTGCTCCGTCATCTGACCAACCTGCAATTCCACCGTAGTCACCGTTTCCTTGTTTAAAGTTAGCCAATTGATCACCTCTGTTTTTACGTTTGCTAGAACGTGTGTAATCTCCAGACCATGGATATTTCTTTTGACCTTTGTAGATATTGTATTCTCTTTGTCCAACATCAGCTGCAGCAGCATATTCCCATTCTGCTTCAGTAGGAAGTCTGTATTCTGGCAAAATGATTCCAGAAGAACGTTGAGCGTAAACATTTTTCTCTTCAGGAACTACACCGTCTTTACCAGCTTTAGGTCTTTTCCCTCCAGGATTTTTCTTTAACACAATCTCTTCGCTACCACCACGTGATGTACTTGGAGACATTAAGTAACCTTCAGTGTTAAATGCATTATCAGCACTAACTTCATTCGTTTTAGCACCTTTTTTAAGATACCCGTTTTTCTCTAAAACAGCTTCGTTTACACGGTCTGTTCTCCATTTACTAAATTCAACTGCTTGAATCCAGTTAACACCAACTACAGGATAGTTAGCATAAGATGGGTGTCTTAAATAGTTGTTTGTCATCGTTTCGTTATATCCTAAACGATTTCTCCAAACAAGAGTATCTGGCGATGCTCCTTCGTAAATATTTTTGTAATTTTCTTCAGTTGGCGGGAAAACTTTCTTTAACCATTCTAGGTATTCTAAGTACATACCATTCGTAACTTCGGTTTCGTCCATGTAGAATGACTGAACGTGTTGTTGAGTTGGTGTGTTATTCCAATCATGCATAACATCATCCTGTACTTTACCCATAGTAAACGTACCTCCTTCAACAAAAACCAAACCAGGACCAGCCTGTTGTTTTTTCCCTGCATTTCTAGCAGCAGTTCCATTCTGACTATCTACATCCCAGCCAGTTGCTCTAGAAGCGTGAGAGGAACTAGATTTTTTGCTACAACTAGCCATGCCCAACATCAATACCATTGACATCATTAATTGCAAGGCTACAATTTTGTTTACTTTCATACTCATTCTTAGGTGATAAATTTAGGTGCTGCAATATAATAATTAACATTTAATTAGCAACATCTGTTCTAATAATTTTATTTAGCTGTTTTTTTACCAGAAAATAACCTTTAGTTACGAACGCAAAAATATACTTTTTATTATTACTGTAACATGAAATACTATATTTTTACTTAATAATTATTTTTTAATTAAATTTCGCTTTTCAAACCAATGAAACAAGTAATATTCATCTTTATTTTTTTGATTCCAATTCTCTCATTTTCTCAGTTAAATGGGGACGTCACGATCAATTGGCAGAACAAAAAGGAGATCAATTACGGCGAAAATAAAATTATTATTCCAACCTTTACCGGAAGCAGTTTTCGCTTCGATATTACAAAAAAAAGCATAACGTTCCTCCAAAATCTCAACCAATCCAACGTCTCAAACGGCAGCTCGATACAAATTAACAATATTATTTTCGAGTCGGTTTCAAGAGCAGAATTAGGAGATTTAACAACTGCAAACATACCTGAAAAACCGAACGAATCTTTATTAATGACAAATTCGCGCGATCTAAAACAATCTTTTCTTTCATTGTATCCAATAATAAAGGATGGAAGTGGTTTTAAACGTATTAGGTCATTTTCTTACACTATAAACAATTCAACAGCAAGAACAAACAACAATTCATCCTTTCAAAAAACTGCTGCAATTTCAAATTCTGTTTTAGCATCTGGAGATTGGTATCGGTTTTATGTTCAAAAATCTGGTGTATATAAAATAAGCAAGTCCTTTTTACAAAGCTTAGGATTTGATCCTTCGAGAGTTGATCCGAGAAGAATAAAAATTTACGGAAACGGTGGCAAAATGCTTCCTCTGGCCAACAACATCTATTATCCAGATGATTTAACTGAAAATGCAATTCAGATTATCGGTGAAGATGACGGCACTTTCAACAATGAAGATTATATTCTTTTTTATGCCGAAGGAGTTGAAAACTGGAACTCTGAAAGTCAAACCAATCTAAATTTGTACGACACTAAGTCTTATTACTATGTAACTGCGTCTGGGACTGAGGGAAAGAGAATTCCTAATTTAAATCAGCCAACGGCGAACAGCACTTTAGAACTGAACACGTTTGATGACTATCAATTTCATGAAATCGACCAGACTAACATTGTCCATTTAGGTCGTCAATGGCTTGGAGAATCTTTTGATATTAATCAGGAACAAGAATTTTCATTCAGTTTTCCAAATCTCGACACTTCTACACCAATAAAAATTGAAGTAAATGCTGCTTCAGCTGCCTTTACCCCTACTTCATTTATTGTTTCTGCCAACGGACAAAATGTTGGAACTATAAATTTTTCGTCATTAATAACAAATTCAGATACTAAATACTACACTGGAAAATTGCCCGCAAACACAACTTTTACAGGAACCGACAACGTAAAAATAAAACTTACCTATAATAATAATGGAGTTCCAGGATCTAAAGGTTACTTAGATTACATCAATTTGACAGCAAAACGAAAACTTTTAGGAACTGGAAAGCAATTTTTGTTTCAATACAACAATGCGGGATCTATAAGTGGAGTTGTTAATTACACGATTGGAAATGCGGCGGGAATAAGTCAGATTTGGGATATTACAGACCTATATAATGTATCAAAAATTGAAAATGCAAATCAATCAACTTTTAGCTTTAAAGCCAATTTAGGAGAAGTTAGAAAATATGTAACAGTTGATGCTGCGGATTATTACACTCCTTTAAAAGACAACCAGTCAAAAATCGCAAATCAAAACTTAAAAGGCACAATTTTTAGAAATAGCCAAAATGCTTTTCAAGACATCGATTATGTAATTGTATCTCCAAAATCTTTGATATCTCAAGCAGAAAGACTGGCTAGTTTTCATCGCATCAATTCAAACTTAAATGTAAAAGTTATTTCACTAGACCATATTTATCAGGAGTTCTCTTCGGGAAAACAAGATATTGCAGCTATTCGAAATTGCGTTAAATATATTTACGAGAATGCTTCTTCTTCAGAAAAAAGAATAAAGTATTTAAATCTATTTGGTGATGCTTCGTATGATTACAAGGACCGAATTTCTAACAACACTAATATTGTACCTATATATCAATCGTTAGTAAGCAATACGGTTGGAGAAGCTGGATTTGCTTCTGATGATTTTTTTGGCTTTATGGATGCTGATGAAGGAATTATAGCTTACCCTTTTGGAGGAATTGACATTGCAGTTGGAAGAATGCTTGTTTCGGACAATTCGCAAGCACAGGAAATGGTCAACAAAGTTTTAGAATATCATGATGCAAAATCGTACGGAAACTGGAGAAACAATTTTGTTTTAATAAGTGATGATTCTGATAAATCTGGAGACGAAACATTACAGTCCCGCCAAAACGGATTGGCCGATGTGATAACCACAGAAAAACCTTTTTTTAATATCGAAAAAATACTTTTAGATTCTTACACACAAGAAGCTTCTGCCGGTGGAGCGCGATATCCTAAAGCAAGAACCGATTTTTTTAATGCTTTTGAAAAAGGTGCGTTAGTTTTTAATTATTTGGGACATGGCGGTGAAGACGGATTAGCAAGTGAACGAATTTGGGAAAAATCAGATGGGCAGAATTTAAACAATCAATACAAATATCCTTTATTTGTTACAATTACCTGTGAATTTTCAAGATTTGACGATCCAACAAGACCTACAGCTGGAGAATATGTATTTTGGAACCCAAAAGGAGGTGCAATTTCTATGCTGACAACAATTCGTGAAATCGGCCAGCCAAATGCAGAAGATTTCAATGACATATTAAGCAAAAATCTTCTTTCGTACGGCTCAAATCAATACAATAGCATTGCAGAATCTTTAAGAATTTCAAAAAACGAAAGACCAAGTTCTGCCAGCAATGTTGTTGTATATATAGGTGATCCTGCTTTGATGTTAGCAATTCCAAAACCTAGGATTAATTTAACAAAAGTAAATGATATTGTGATTTCTCAAGCTATACCTGATTTAAAATCACTGTCAAAAATCAAAATATCAGGAGAAATTACAGATGAAAACAATACTCTTTTAAGCAATTATAATGGAGAATTAGCTACCGCCATTTTCGATAAAATGATTACAAATTCGACTTTAAACAATGATGGCTTCAGCCCTCCAATACAATTTAAAACCTTAGGAGAAACGATTTTTAGAGGAAATGCATCTGTCACAAACGGACAATTTGAATTTAGTTTTGTTGTTCCGAGAGACATTAGAATTCCTGTTGATAATGGTCGAATTAGTTTTTATTCTAAAAAAAATGAGGCTCTAGAAAACCAAACGGGCTACAATAATAGCATTAAAATTGGAGGAATTAACGAAAATGCACCTCAGGACAATATAAGTCCAAAAGTTAAGTTATATATGAACGACGAAACTTTTGTGTCTGGAGGCATTACAAATGAGTCTCCTTTCCTTTTAGCCTTTTTAGAAGACGAAAACGGAATTAATACAGCAAGTGGAATCGGGCATGATATTGTTGCAATTTTAGATGGAGATGTAAGCAATCCTTATATTTTGAATGATTATTATCAAACAAAATTAGACGATTACACAAACGGGAACTTACGCTTCCCTTTTAGAAATTTAGCCCCAGGATTACACACCATAAGCTTCACTGCTTGGGATGTTTATAATAATCCTGTTACCAGCGAAATTCAATTTACAGTTGTTGGAGATGAATCATTGACATTATCACACGTTCTTAATTACCCAAACCCTTTTTCAACTTATACACAATTCTGGTTTTCGCATAACAGACCATACGAACCGCTGGAAGTACAGGTTCAAGTTATGACTATTACAGGAAAAGTGGTTTGGACTAAAAATCAAACAATAACAACAGAAGGATTTTTATCAAGAGAAATAACATGGGACGGAAAGGATGATTTTGGAGACAGAATCGGAAAAGGAGTATATATTTACAAACTCACGGTAAAATCAAATTTAACAAATAAAAAAGCAGAAAAATACGAAAAGCTTGTCATCCTATAATATTATATATATTTGCATCACCAAAACATTAGTCCCATAAATGAAAAAAATATCACTTTTATTAATTTGTTTTTTTATTTTCTGCAGTTCAAAGGCCCAGGAATCAAGACCTATAGTAACTGGAGTACCTTTTCTATTAGTAGCCGCAGATGCTAGAGCAGCCGGTTTAGCCGACCAAGGTGTCGCTACTTCGTCCGACGTTTTCTCACAACAATGGAATCCCGCTAAATACGCATTTGCAGAAGATGCTCAGGGTCTTTCTATTAGTTACACACCGTATTTGACGGATCTTGCCAACGACATTTCATTAGGTCAGTTGACTTACTACAACAAAATCAACGAAAAAAGTGCTTTTGCTGCAAGTTTTCGTTATTTTGGTTTTGGAGGAATTGAACTAAGATACACTGGAGATCCTAACGAAGCTGTACGAGAAGTAAATCCAAACGAATTTGCCTTAGACGGATCTTATTCACTAAAATTAAGTGAAAAATTCTCGATGGCAGTTGCAGGACGTTTCATAAACTCTAACCTAAAAGTCGCTTCAGAAGAAGTTGATGCAACATCTGCCAGTTCTTTTGCTGTCGATGTAGCTGCTTTTTATCAATCAGAAGAAATTGCTTACCAGGATTTCAACGGAAGATGGAGAGCCGGAATTAACTTTCAGAATTTAGGTCCAAAAATAAGTTATGACAATGATGATGTAAGTTCAAACTTTCTGCCAGCTAATTTAAGATTAGGTGGAGGATTTGATTTTATTTTTGATGACTACAACAAACTTACTTTAAGCGCCGAACTTACCAAACTTTTAGTTCCGACTCCTCCAGGGATAGGAACTGCCGTAGACGCAAATGGAGATGGAGATTTTGATGATCCAGAAGACATCACACAACAAGAAGCTACAGATGCTGGATATAGAGACTATAATGATATTGGATGGTTTCAAGGAGTATTCAAATCATTTGGTGATGCTCCAGGCGGATTTAAAGAAGAAGTAAAAGAAGTTACCTATAGCGTAGCTGCAGAATATATGTACCAAGATTCATTTGCAATGCGTTTAGGATACTATCACGAAAGTCCAGAAAAAGGAGCTAAACAATTTTTCTCTTTAGGAGCAGGATTTAAATACAACATTATGAAAATTGATGTATCTTATCTATTCTCGGCTTCGAAAATAAAAAATCCATTAGAAAACACACTCCGTTTCTCTTTAACGTTTAACTTTGGTGACAAATACGAAACTTATTAAAGAGCTGTATCAAAATAAAAATAACTCAATCCAAATTCCGGCATTTTAGGAATTTGGATTTTTTTTCCCTTAAAAACAGATGAAAGAGATCAATATAACAACTTCATTTACAATATTTGATAGTTTAAAAGAACTTCCAGAAGAAATTCAGGATTTAATGAATCAAGCAGTCGAAATTAGAAAGAAGGCTTACGCGCCCTATTCAAACTTTAGAGTTGGAGCCGCTTTACTTTTAGATAACGGTAAAATTGTTTTAGGTTCCAACCAAGAAAACGCCGCTTATCCCTCTGGACTTTGCGCAGAAAGAGTTGCAATTTTTCATGCAGGAAGCATTTATCCTGAAGCCAAAATAACAAAAATGGCTATTACAGCAGCTTCAGACACAAACCAGACCACTGCCCCTATTCCGCCATGCGGTTCTTGCCGACAATCAATTGCTGAATACGAAATAAAACAGGACACCCCAATTGAAATCTATTTTATGGGCGAAATTGGCGAAGTTTATAAATCTTCATCACTAAAAAATTTACTCCCTTTAATGTTCGACAAAAAGTTCTTGTAAAAAAAAGCCAAAAAGTAGCTATTTAATTTTAGTTCTTAAATGTAATGTCTTATTTTTGCATCCCGACCTTTCGGGCGCAAATTTGTGGGAGGAAACTATTTTGCGTTACAGGCACAATAATCGATAACACAAACAACTTTAGCAAAAGAAAGAATTCAGATGAAAGAAGTTACAAAAGAGGTATATTTAAAGTGGTATGAGGACATGCTGCTTTGGAGAAAGTTTGAAGACAAACTTGCAGCATTATACATTCAACAAAAAGTTAGAGGTTTTCTACACCTATATAATGGTCAAGAAGCTGTATTAGCTGGTGCATTGCACGCTATGGATTTGACCAAAGATAAAATGATCACTGCTTACAGAAACCACGTTCAGCCAATTGGTATGGGAGTTGATCCTAGAAATGTAATGGCAGAACTTTTAGGAAAAGTAACAGGAACTTCTAAAGGTATGGGAGGTTCTATGCACATTTTCTCTAAAGAACACCGTTTTTATGGTGGTCACGGAATCGTTGGTGGACAAATTCCAGTAGGAGCAGGTTTAGCTTTTGCTGATAAATATTTCAACACTGGTGGTGTTACCATGACTTACTTTGGTGATGGAGCTGCAAGACAAGGTTCTTTACACGAAGCTTTCAACATGGCTATGTTATGGAAACTTCCAGTTGTATTTATTGTTGAAAACAACGGATATGCAATGGGAACTTCTGTAGAAAGAACTGCAAACCACACTGACATCTGGAAACTAGGTTTAGGTTATGAAATGCCTTGCGGACCGGTTGATGGAATGAATCCAGTAAAAGTTGCTGAAGCTATGCATGAAGCTATCGAAAGAGCGCGTCGCGGCGATGGACCAACTTTCCTTGAAATGAAAACATACCGTTACAGAGGACACTCTATGTCTGATGCACAATTGTACCGTTCGAAAGAAGAGGTTGAAGAATACAAAAAAATCGACCCAATTACTCAAGTTCTTGATGTAATTAAGGATCAAAAATATGCTACTGACGAAGAAATTGAAGTAATTGACCAAAGAGTTAAAGACTTAGTTGAAGAGTGTGCGAAATTCGCTGAAGAATCTCCATATCCAGACTTACAACAATTATACGATGTAGTATACGCACAAGAAGACTATCCATTTACACCTCATAAACTATAATTAATTATGGCTATTAAAGTAACAATGCCTCGTTTGAGCGATACTATGACGGAAGGAACGGTAGCGACTTGGTTAAAAAAAGTAGGCGACAAAATCAGCGAAGGAGATATCCTTGCTGAAATTGAAACAGACAAAGCAACAATGGAGTTCGAATCTTTTAACGAAGGAACTCTTTTACATATTGGAATTCAAGCTGGAGAAACTGCTCCAGTTGATTCATTACTTGCAATCATCGGTAAAGAAGGAGAAGATATTTCTGCTCTTTTAGCTGGTGGTGACGCTCCTGCTGAAGCGCCAAAAGCGGAAGCTAAAGAAGAAGCTCCTACTGCAGAAGCAAAAACTGAAACTGCTGCTCCTGCAAAAGCAGCTACTGAATTACCAAAAGGTGTTGTAGTTGTAACTATGCCACGTTTGAGTGATACAATGACAGAAGGTACAGTAGCAACTTGGTTGAAAAAAGTTGGCGATGCTGTGGCTGAAGGAGATATTTTAGCAGAAATTGAAACAGACAAAGCTACAATGGAGTTTGAGTCATTCAATGCTGGAACATTATTATACATCGGAATTCAAGAAGGAAACACTGCTCCTGTTGACAGCTTATTAGCTATCATCGGACCTGCAGGAACTGACATTTCTGGAATTGCTGAAAATTATACTGCTGGAGGCGCTTCAACTGCAAGTGCACCTGCTGCAGAAGAAACAAAAGCTGCTCCTGCTGCTGAAAAAGAAACAGAAGCAACTGCTGATACTTCATCAAATGGAGGAAGAATTTTAGCTTCACCTTTAGCTAAGAAAATCGCTTCTGACAAAGGAATTCAATTAAGCCAAGTTAAAGGTTCTGGAGAAAACGGACGTATCGTAAAAAGCGATATCGAAAACTTTACTCCATCTGCTCAAGGACAACCTGCCGCTAAAGCTGCTGATGCAAAACAAGAAGCTTCTGCTCCTGCTGCACCAAAGGTATTTGTTCCTGCTGGAGAAGTTTACACAGAAGAGATCAAAAACTCTCAAATGCGTAAAATTATCGCTAAACGTCTTGCAGAATCTTTATTTACTGCACCTCACTACAACTTAGTGATCGAAGTAAGTATGGACGAAGCTATGGGTGCAAGAGCAACTATCAACACTGTTCCTGATACAAAAGTATCTTTCAACGATATGGTAATTAAAGCTTGTGCTTTAGCATTGAAAAAACACCCAAAAATCAACTCTCAGTGGAAAGAAGATGCTATCATCATCAACCACCACGTAAATATTGGTGTTGCTGTAGCTGTTGAAGACGGATTAGTAGTTCCTGTATTGAAATTTACAGATGCTATGAGTTTATCTCAAATTGGTGCTTCTGTAAGAGACCTTGCAGGAAGAGCTAAAAACAAAAAATTAGGACCACAAGAAATGGAAGGAAGTACTTTTACAGTATCTAACCTTGGAATGTTTGGTATTACTGAATTTAATTCTATTATCAATCAGCCAAACTCTGCAATCCTTTCTGTAGGTGCAATTGTTGAGAAACCAGTAGTTAAAAACGGTCAAATCGTAGTTGGAAACACAATGATGTTATCATTAGCATGTGACCACAGAACAATTGACGGTGCAACTGGCGCTCAATTCTTACAAACATTAAAACAATACATCGAAAGCCCGGTTACAATGTTGGCATAATATACACATGTCAGCCCGAGCTAAGTCGAAGGTTATATTTAATAAAATCCCGTTTTGTTTATTCAAAACGGGATTTTTTGTTTAATTTTCATCCTCAAATTCAATACTTCATAAAATGAAAAAACTAATCCTCGCAGCTTTATTCCTGACAGTAATTGCCTGCCAGAAAAAAGACCAAACGGAAAAAGCAGCCGCTGTTACAGACGAACACAGCTACTCTAAACCAGAACTTGCTGTTGTAAAACATCTTGATCTAGATATTAAAGTCGACTTTGACACACAGACTATTTCAGGAAAAGCTTCTTGGCTAATTGATAATATCAGCAAAGGGAACGAAATTATTTTCGACGAAAACACTTTAAATATCACAAAAGTAACACTAGGCGACGAAGAAAAAGAAACCAAATTTGAACTTGGAAAGAATACTGAATTTCACGGAAAACCGCTTCATATTACAATTGAACCAAATACTACCAAAGTAAACATCTATTACAGCACAACAAAAGATGCTGTTGCTTTACAATGGCTGAAGCCTGAACAAACTGCAGACAAAAAGAAACCATTTTTATTTTCGCAAGGAGAAAGCGTTTGGTCAAGAACATGGATTCCATGTCAAGATTCTCCAGGAATTCGTTTTACTTACAATGCAAAAGTTACGGTTCCTAAAGATTTATTAGCCGTAATGAGCGCAGTAAATCCGCAGAAGAAAAATGATACAGGGGTATATACTTTCAAGCAAGACAAAGCAATTCCGTCTTATTTAATGGCGATTGCCGTGGGAGATATTGAATTTCAATCTATAGACAACAGAACTGGAGTTTATGCAGAGCCTTCAATGCTAAAAAAATCGGCTTGGGAATTTGCTGAACTAGGAAAAATGGTTGTCGCTGCCGAAAAGCTATATGGACCTTATCGCTGGGGACGTTATGATGTTTTGGTTTTACCTCCAAGTTTTCCTTATGGCGGAATGGAAAATCCAAACCTAACCTTTTTAACTCCAGGAGTTATTGCAGGAGATCGTTCGTTAACTAGTTTATTAGCACACGAATTAGGCCACAGCTGGAGCGGAAATTTAGTTACAAACGCAACTTGGGATGATATTTGGTTAAACGAAGGTTTTACAACTTATGTAGAACACCGAATAGGAGAAGCTATTTTTGGGAAGAAAGAATTTGAAATGCAAAATGTTATCACCCGTAAGGAACTAGTTGACAATGTAGCAGAATATGGAGAAACAAGTCCTGACACAAGATTAAAAGTATCTTTAACAGAAAGAAATCCAGATGACGGAATCAGTATGATTCCTTATGTAAAAGGTTATGCATTTTTAAGAGTTATAGAAAATGCTGTTGGACGTGAAAAATTTGATATTTTCATTAAAAACTATTTCGATGCACATGCATTTAAATCAATTACAACAGAGGATTTTGTAAAATATCTAAATGAAAACCTGATAAAAGGAGACAAAACTTTAGCAGACAAAATCAAACTGGAAGATTGGATTTACAAACCCGGAATTCCATCAAACATTACTCCTGTAAGTTCTGCCGATTTTGACGCAATTGATAAAATTCAAAAAAGCTGGAGAGAAACTGGCGTAAAGGGATTAAGCAAAAAAATAACAACAACTGCAGAAAAACAGCATTTTATAGATCATCTTCCAGCAGATATTACAGTAAAAGAAATGGAAGCAATTGACAATGAATTCAACTTTACAAAAGGAGGCAATTTCATTATCAAACGTCAATGGTTTGTTCAGGCATTAATCCACCAATACAAACCAGCATATCCTGCAATTGAACAATTTTTAATTGGCATAAGCAGAACTGGATCTGTCATGATGCTTTATAAAGAAATGGTTAAAACCCCAGAAGGAAAAATTTGGGCTAAGCAGATTTTTGAAAAAGCAAAAGCTGGATATCATGCTACTACAATTCAAGCTGTTGAAGGTGTTTTGAAATAAATTTTTTAAACTATCATTTTAAAAGAGGCTGTCACTTTACGGACAGCCTCTTTTTTATATGCACTATTTGTCATTTCGACGGAGGAGAAATGACAAGATTATGATTTTTTCGTTTAAAATAATTGTCAGGGAAAATTGTCCATCACATAGCGTAGATTCTCCATGTTCCAAAATCTGTAATCGTCGCACCTTTGTAATGTCAAAAGACAACAACAAATAATAACATTTAAAATTTAAATAAAATGACACGATTAACAGCATTAAACCCAGAAGAAGTAACAGGAAAAACTAAAGATTTATTCAACGCTGTACAAGCAAAATTAGGTGTAGTTCCGAACATGATGAGAACAATGGGAAATTCACCAGCAGTTTTAGAAGGATATTTGAATTTGAGTGGTGCATTGAGCCACGGAAAACTAAGCGCAAAAACCGGCGAATTAATTGCATTAGCAGTTTCAGAAAGCAATTCTTGTGATTATTGTTTAGCAGCTCACACCTTTATTGGAGAAAAATTAGTTAAGGCAGATCCAGCGGTTTTAAAAGCAGCAAGAACAGGAAATTCAACAGACGCTAAAACAGAAGCAATTTTACAATTAGCTAAAACTTTAATCAGTAAAAATGGTTTAGTAAACGATGAAGATGTCAATAAAGCTAAAAATGCAGAAGTTTCTGATGCAGAAATCGCTGAAACTATTGCTCATGTCGCTTTAAATGTTTTAACAAACTATTTCAATAACGTTGCTAATACTGAAATTGATTTTCCAGCAGTATAATTAAAACACCAGCACACTATAACAAAAAACAATTTATAAGGATAGTTGTGAATTTATTTCATAACTATCTTTATATTTTCAAAAATACTATTACATATGAGTTCTTCAAATGTTTCAACTTTGATAAATCCGCAAAATGGCAATTTAGCATTTAAAATTCTTTCTTTTGATGACAACAGCCATTTCGACCATTTGCAACGAAACAACTACTACTCTTTAATTTGGGTAACCAAAGGAAAAGGCAAAGTAAAAGCTGATTTTGCAGAACATCAATTTGAAGAAAACTCTCTTATAGCCTTTTCACCCTATCAGCCTTTTATGCTTTGCGTAAACGAACCAATTGAAGGAATTGCGATTCATTTTCACCCAGATTTTTACTGCATTCACATGCATCAAAAAGAAGTTTCATGTAACGGCGTTTTATTCAATAACATTTATCAGCCACCTTATGTTCGTGTTACAGAACAAGCGCTGCTAACTTTCAAAATGGTTATTGAGCAAATGAAAGCTGAAATTCAAAATGCTGAACTGGCACAATATGAACTGCTAATTTCGTATTTAAAGATATTTTTAATTACAGCTTCAAGACTAAAAACAGAGCAATTAGAAGAGCTGAAATCGGTTCCAGATTCAAAAGAACCTGCTATTCTTCAAAATCTGATAGATGCCATTGAACTTAATTTCAAAACCAAACATTCGGCTGGAAATTATGCAGATCTGCTAAATATTTCACCAAAAGCATTAGCAAAACTCTCTAAGAATTACTTCAATAAAACACTAACGGACTTAATTTCGGAAAGAATAATTATTGAAGCTAAACGAGAATTGTACTTAACCAATAAAACCGTAAAAGAAATAGCTTACGAACTAGGTTATGATGACGAACATTATTTCAGCCGTTTCTTTAAAACCAATGCCGATGTTTCGCCTCAGATTTATCGTGAAACTGTAGGGTTTGGAAAAATGGAGGTTTAATTTTTATTTTTGGCTTCAATCCATTTTGACATATACATGGTGCTCTTATACGCGTGATGCTGTAGTAAACTGCCCATAAAATTATGAAGCCGATGATTTGTGGAATCGATTAATAATTTATTGACCAGATTAGTTAATTCGTCTGAATAATTATTTTTTTGATAACATTCATTAATAATCGCAACAGCATTTTTCTGAGACTCTTTCCACAGATTTTCATCTTTATAAAGTGCAATTGCTTTTTTTGCAAATTCATGCGGATCATCTTCAACAAAACCATTCCATGGTAGATTACCATGCATAGCTTCAGAACCAATTGCTGTTGTTACACTTGGCGTTCCGCATTGCATTGCCTCTAACAACTTCCCTTTCAAACCTGCTCCAAAACGAATTGGAGCCAATACAACCCTCGCCTTTTTCACCACTTCATTAGCATCTGCTGCCCTTCCCATTATAAAAAAACCATTTTTAGGCTGATGTAATTGCAGCACTTTTTGTGAAGGATAAGCGCCATAAACTTCCAAAACAGCTTCTGGAAAATCTTTTTTTATAGAAGGCCAAATCGCTTCTTTTAAATATTGCACGGTATTCCAATTCGGCTCGTGAAGAAAATTCCCTATAAAAACATAATGCTGACGATCATCAAATACAGGCAATTGCAATAAATCATCTTCAGCTATTTTATTCACTAAAAAAGGAAGATAAAAAAGCAAGTCAGAACTAATTCTAAAATTTTCTTTGAGAATTTTCATTTCGAATTCAGAAATAATTAAAGATAAATCAGACCGTAAAATACTAGCAATTTCACGTTTAGCAACTTCTTCAGAAAACAAATCAGTCATTTCAAAAGTTCGTTTTTCCTTAAAAGCTTTTTGCCTTGCTGTTCTCAAACAATGCAGATCTTCAGTATCTAAAATTCTGATGGCTTTTGGGCAGTTTTCGATTACTCTCCATCCAAATTGTTCTTCAATCATAAATCTATCAAACAACACAACATCGGGATTTAGTTCCAACAAAAACGAATCAAAAGTAGCTGAATTAAGTTCTATGCTCTTTTTAATTACTCCAAACTCAGATAAATCAACCATAAAATCACTGTCCTGCGCTGCGCTGGCAAATGTTATTTCAAATCCGTTTGCTGCGAAAATTGAAATCAACTGCATCATTCTCCCGCCTGCCGCAGAAGAATTTGGCTCAGGCCACACAAACCCAAGAATTAAAAGTTTTTTTAACTGATTCATTGTAATTTATTTCAACTTACAAAATAATGCTTTTTTCAGCGCAATAGCACGATATTTAGTGATTATTAGTGATAAAAAACACTAATTTTGCACGGAACTAAATGCTGGGAAATTATGTTGGGATTAAAATTAGCTACAGACCCTCGCTGGGTAAATATCGTCGAGTCAAACATCGAAGAAATTTTAACGGATCATGCTTGGTGCGAACAAAAAGCAGCTTCAAACGCAATCAGCATTGTTACCTATAACTCTGAATTAGAGGAATTAGTAACCGAAATGCTCGTGATTGCCAGAGAAGAATTAGAACATTTACAAATGGTTCATGATGTGATAAAGAAACGCGGACTTACTTTGGGACGTGAAAGGAAAGACCATTATGTAAATGAACTTTTTAAATTCATGAAAAAAGACGGCAGCCGAAGAGATGCTCTTTGTGATCGATTGTTGTTTTCTGCAATGATTGAAGCTAGAAGCTGTGAGCGTTTTAAAGTACTTTCTGAAAATATTAAAGATGAAGAATTAGCTAAATTCTATCGCGACTTAATGATTTCTGAAGCCGGACATTACACTACTTTTCTAGGTTTTGCCAGAAAATATCAAGACAATATAGACATCGATAAACGATGGAAAGAATGGATTGAATATGAAGGTTCTATTATTACCAATTATGGTAAAAAAGAAACTGTACACGGATAAATCACGCTCTTTTTTTGACCCCATTTTTTTATATCTAAATACCATAAATTCGCTATGCAAAAAAGTAAATCCAGATCAATCGTATTTAAAATTGCGAAGTATTTCGGAATAACTTTCGTCGTTATTTTAGGATTATTATTTTTAACGCCTATCGTTTTTGAGGATCAAATTAAAGAACAGATCAAAAAAACAGCTAACGAAAGATTGAGCGCAGAACTTAATTATTCTGATGTTTCGGTTTCATTTTTTCGTCATTTCCCATCACTAACACTAACTTTAGACGATTTAAGTCTTAATGGATCAGCACCATACAAAAACGAAAAATTCATTACTGCAAAAGAGGTTTCTTTTGGAATAAATGTTGCCAGTTTGATTTTTAGTAAGTCTGTAAAAATCGATCAGATTTATTTATCAGATTCTTTCATCAATGTTAAAGTGAACCCAAACGGAGAAGCGAATTACAACGTTTATAAGTCACAAAAACAATCTACTCAACCAAAAGACAGCTCTGAAGCCGCTTTAAAACTCGAAAGAATTGAGATCTTAAACAGTAAAATTATTTACGACGATAAATCTACAAAAGTACATTTTGATGCTCTTGGATTTAATTATTTAGGAAAAGGAGACTTAAACAAAGCTGTTTTCGATTTATACTCAAAAGCTAAAATTGAAAAATTAAATATCGTTTATGAAGACGAACCTTATTTAATGAATAAAAAAATTGATGCCGATTTAATTACCAAAATAAACATCAACTCTCTTTCTTTCTTTTTCCAGCAAAACAACCTTAAAATCAATCAGCTTTTGGTCGATCTTAAAGGAAAATTTGACATTTTGAAAGATGGTTATAATATGGATTTTGTCATTAAATCCGACAACAGTAATTTATATGACGTATTCACAGCCTTTCCTCCAAAATACATAACATGGCTTTCGCAGACTGAAATAAAAGGAAAAGCAAATCTTCTTTTTACTTTGAAAGGTAAATACATAACCTCACAAAACATTGCACCAGATCTTAATTTAGACATAAAAATAAATGATGGATTTGTGAATTACAACAAAAGTGCCTTTCCTGTTTCAAACTTAAATTTGGACATTAAAACAAAAGTTCCGTCTCTCAATCCCGATTTAGTAATTGTTGATGCTAAAAACCTTTCTTTAAACATCAATCAAGATTATTTAAAATCAAAGTTTTTGGTCAAAGGCGTGAACACACCAGATATTAACGGGCAATTTAATGCTAAAATCGATTTAGAAAAATTAACCAGAGCGCTTGGAATTCCTAACATTCAACTAAAAGGAGCTTTAGTAAGCGATGTAAAAGTTAACGGGGTCTTTGATCAAAAAAACAAACGCTTTCCGATTACAAACGGTAAAATAGATTTGAAAAATGGATATTTAAAAACGCCATATTATCCAAATCCAATTACCAATATTACGATTAACTCTAAAATTGAAAATCAAAAAGGTACTTTTCAAGATTTAAAAGTGAATTTAAAACCAGTTCAATTTACTTTTGAAGGCAAACCTGTTTTCGTTCAGGCTAACTTAAGTAATTTTGATGATTTGAGTTATGATGTAAAAGCAAAAGGTGAATTAGACGTAAATCGCATCTATAAAGTCTTCTCGCAGAAAGGACTTGACCTAGATGGTTTTGTAAAAGCCGATTTGGTTTTGAAAGGAAAACAAAGCGACGCTGAAAAAGGAAATTACAGCAAATTACACAATAAAGGAACTCTTGAATTAAGAAATATCGGAATTGCTTCAGAATATCTTCCAAAGAAATTTATTATCAAAGAAGGCATTTTCAAAATCAATCAAGATAAAATGTCATTTAATAATTTCTTAGCTGCTTACGGACAGTCTGATTTTAAAATGAATGGGTATCTTCAGAACGTTTTCAATTACGCTACAACAAATACAGGCATCTTAAGAGGTTCTTTTAAAGTTACAGCACGATACATCAATGTTGATGAATTTATGTCTGCTACAGATCCAAATACTTCTGTAGCGCAAAATCCTGCACCTAAAACAGAAACAAAACCAGCAGCAAATAAACAGACTGGCGTAATCATTATTCCAACAAATCTAAACTTACAATTATTCGCAAGTGCCGAAAAGGTAAATTTTGACAAGTTGAATCTTCAAAATGCAGCTGGAAATTTAAGCATGAAAAATGGTAAATTAACCATGCAGAATACTGGTTTCAACTTAATTGGATGCAATGTATCTATGAATGCCAATTATCAAGCGGTAACGCCTCAAAAAGCAAATTTTGACTATTCTATTAAAGCTGCTGATTTTGATATTAAAAGAGCTTATAATGAAGTAGAAGTTTTTAGAAAAATGGCCAGCGCAGCAGAAAAAGCACAAGGAATTGTTTCTTTAGATTATCAGCTAAAAGGCCGTTTAAACGGAAATATGGCGCCTGTTTATCCTTCACTTGTTGGTGGCGGAACACTTTCTGTAAAAGATGTAAAAGTACGAGGTCTTAAAATGTTTAATGCCGTAAGCAAACAAACCAACTCGGAATCTATGAAGAATCCGGATGTTTCAAAAGTTGACATTAAAACTACCGTTAAAAACAATATCATAACCGTAGAACGTTTTAAATTTAAGTTTGCCGGCTTTCGACCAAGAATTGAAGGAACAACAAGTTTAGACGGAAAAATGAATTTAAAAATGCGTTTAGGACTACCTCCTTTTGGCATATTTGGAATTCCCTTAACCGTTACTGGAACACAGGACAATCCTAAAGTAAAAGTGGGAAGAAAAACTGAAGACCTGGAAGAAACTAAGGATACTGAATAATAAATTCCAATTTAAAAATTCCAAATTCCAATTTAAAAAAATACCCTATAGCCTTTGTCAAAGTTTAAAACTTTGACAAAGGTTTTTTTTTCGCTGCATTGTCATTGCGAGGAACGAAGCAAACACACTCATACTAATTGATTTTGCACATGAGATTGCTTCGTTCCTCGCAATGACCAATCTTTGTCGAGTTCACGGCAACAAATATTAAAAACAAAAAACCCGTTCATTTCTGAACGGGTTTTGTAAAAAGTAATCTTTGATTATTATGCCTCGAAAGGAATAATAGATACATAAGATTTGTTATCTCTTTTCTTTTGGAACTTAACAACTCCAGCAACTCTTGCGTGAAGAGTGTGATCTTTACTAATGTAAACGTTTTCACCTGGATTGTGTTTTGAACCTCTTTGTCTAACGATGATGTTTCCAGCAATAGCAGCTTGACCACCATAAATCTTAACGCCTAGACGTTTTGATTCTGATTCTCTACCATTCTTCGAACTACCGACACCTTTCTTGTGAGCCATGACGTATGAGTTTAAATATTGTTATTATTCTTTAGTAGCTTCTTTTTTTGCTTTTGGAGCTGCTGCTTTTTTTGCTTTTGGAGCTGCTTCAACTTCAGTTGCTGGTGCATCTTCTGCTACAACCGCTTTTTTAGCTGCTGCTTTTTTAGTTCCACCTGCTGCAGTAATACCTTCAATTACAATTTGTGTAAGATATTGTCTGTGACCATTTCTCTTTTTGTATCCTTTTCTTCTTTTCTTTTTGAAAACGATAACTTTATCACCTTTTAAGTGTTGTAACACTTTAGCTTCTACTGAAGCACCTTCTATAGCTGGGGCGCCTAAAGTTACGTTTCCGTTATCGTCTAATAAAAGAACTTTGTCAAATGAAACACTTGAACCTTCTTCGTTAGACAAACGGTGAACATAAACCTTTAAGTCTTTGCTTACTTTAAATTGTTGCCCTGCTATCTCTACGATTGCATACATACCAAATTGATTTATTGATTTTTAAGGTTGCAAATATACAATTAATAATTTATTGTGCAATCTCTAAAAGCAAAAATATTTTCAACCCAAAAAGCACTGTATTTCAAGCACTTTAAATCAAAAAATAGATTTTATTTAAAGTAAAAGATTGTTAAAATAGCCGTAAATTAAAAACAAATCTTTAATTGATAATTAAAAAAAACTATTTTTGATGTAACTAAAATCAACTCTGGTCTACCTACTCTTGTTTGATATATAAAATTATTAATCTTTATGAAAAAATCAATAATGATGTTAAGTGCTGCATTAATGCTCGGCGGAGTGGCTCATGCTCAAAAAGTAGCTTTTGAAGAATACAATCTAGATAATGGGCTGCATGTTATTTTACACAACGATCCTTCTGCTCCAGTTGTTATCACATCGGTAATGTATCATGTGGGGTCAAAAGATGAACGTCCGGACAGAACGGGATTTGCACACTTTTTTGAGCATTTATTATTTGAAGGAACTCAAAATATTAAACGCGGTGAATGGATGAAAATTGTTACCGCAAATGGCGGCGTTAATAATGCCAACACATCTGATGACAGAACGTATTATTATGAAGTTTTTCCTTCTAACAGTTTAGAACTTGGTTTATGGATGGAATCTGAAAGATTAATGCATCCTATTATTAACAAGATTGGGGTTGAAACTCAAAACGAAGTTGTAAAAGAAGAAAAAAGAATGCGTTACGATAATCAGCCGTATGGGAACATTCTGCCTGAGGTTAAAAAGAACATGTTCAAAAAACATCCTTACAGATGGACAACTATTGGATCTATGCAAGATCTAGACGCCGCAACTCTAGAGGAATTTCAGGCTTTTAATAAAAAATTCTACACTCCAAATAATGCCGTTTTGGTTGTTGCTGGAGATTTTGATAAAACAAAAACAAAAGAATGGATTCAGAAATATTTTGGACCAATTCCAAGAGGAGAAGAAGTTAAAAAGCAAACTTATATCGAAGACCCAATTACACAGCCAATTAAAGCTACTTATGAAGACCCGAACATTCAGATTCCGATGATTGTTGCTTCTTACAGAACGCCTTCGATGAAAACTAGAGATGCTCGAGTTTTAGACTTAATTTCTTCTTATCTAAGTGACGGAAAAAGCTCTAAATTGTATAAGAAGATTGTTGATGACAAAAAGATGGCTTTACAGATTGGCGCTGTAGGATTTAGTCAGGAAGATTATGGAATGTATATTTTGTACGGTTTACCAATGGCTCCAAATACAACTGCAGATATCTTAAAAGAAATGGACGAGGAAATTGTAAAAATTCAAACTGATCTTATTTCTGAAAAAGATTATGAAAAATTACAAAACAAATTCGATAATAACTATGTAAATGCAAATTCTAGCGTAGAAGGAATTGCAGAAAATCTTGCTTCCTATTATTTGCTTTATGGCGATGTGAATTTAATTAATACTGAAATCGACATTTACCATTCTATTACGAGAGAAGAAATTAGAGAGGTTGCCAAGAAATATTTAAATCCAAATCAACGCTTAATTCTAGATTATATTCCTACCCCTAAATCTCAAAACTAAGAATATCGAATCATGAAAAAAATATATACTTTTTTAATCCTTTTATTCCTAACTGGAATTATGCAAGCACAAGATCGTCCACAACCCAAACCAGGCAATGCGCCAGTAGTCAATATCAAAAAACCGCAAACCTTTGTTTTAGCAAATGGCATGAAAGTTTTGATAGTTGAAAACCATAAATTACCTCGGGTAAGTTTTACGCTTACTCTAGATAATGCGCCATTTACTGAAGGCAATAAAAAAGGAGTTGATGAATTAACAAGCAGTTTAATCGGAAACGGGACTAAAAAAACAACAAAGGAAGCTTTTAACGAAGAAATTGACTTCTACGGCGCAAGCATAAACTTTACTTCGCAAGGTGCTTATGCAAGTTCATTGTCAAAATATTCTGGGCGTGTCTTAGAACTTTTGGCTGAAGGCGCATTACAACCCAATTTTACTCAGGCAGAATTTGATAAAGAAAAAGCAAAGCTACTTGAAAGCCTTAAAGCAGACGAAAAAAGTGTGCCTGCAATTTCTAATCGAGTTGTTGATGTTTTAGCATTTGGCAAAAATCATCCTACAGGAGAATATCTTTCTGAAGAAACTGTAAAAAATGTAACTCTGGCAGATGTTCAAAATAACTATAGTACATATTTTGTTCCAGAAAATGCTTATTTAGTTGTTATTGGAGATGTTAAATTCAAAGAAACAAAAGCAGCGGTAGAAAAATTATTCAGTGGATGGAAAAAACAAAACGCTCCAAAAAACAATTACCCTGATCCTGTAAATCCTTCAAAACTACAAATTGATTTTGTAGATGTTCCAAATGCTGTTCAATCTGAAATCTCATTAGTTAACACTCTTAATTTAAGAATGAGCGATCCAGATTTTTTCCCTGCTGTTATTGCAAATCAAATTTTAGGAGGTGATTTCAACAGTTATTTGAACATGAATTTACGCGAGCAACACGCTTGGACATACGGAGCAAACTCAAGTATTGGAAGCGGAAAATATGTAACTAAATTCAAAGCATCGTCTGCAGTTAGAAACACCGTCACAGACAGCGCTGTTGTTCAATTTATTAAAGAAATAAAAAGAATACGTTCTGAAAGAGTTGATCCAGAAGTATTAAGAAATGTAAAAGCGGGATATATAGGAAGATTTGTAATGCAGGTTGAAAAACCGCAGGCTGTTGCCCGTTATGCTTTAAACATTGAAACAGAAAAACTTCCAGCTGATTTCTATGAAAAATATATCCAAACAATTAACAATGTTACGGCCGACGATATTTATCGCGTTGCAAACAAATATTTCCTACTAGACAATATGCGTATTGTAATTGTTGGAAAAGGTTCTGATGTAATTTCTAGTTTAGAAAAATTACAAATTCCGATCTTCTATTATGATAGATTTGGAACTCCAATCGAAAAACCTTCTGTAAAAAAAGAAGCTCCAAAAGACATAACAGCAAAAACAGTTTTTGAAAATTACATTAAAGCAATTGGAGGAGAAAAAGCTGTTACTTCTGTAAAAACACTTTTTATGAATGGTTCTACAACTATTCCGCAAGCTCCTACTCCATTGACTTTTATTTCAAAATTAGATTCAAAAGGAAAAATGATGGTTTCGCTTTCAATGGGAACCATGAATTTAATGAAACAAGTTGTAAACGAAAAAGGCGCTTATGTTGAACAACAAGGACAAAGAAAAAATCTGGAAGGCAAAGATTTAGCCGACATGAAAGCTAATGCAGCTCCTTTTGAAGAATTACAGCTCGTAAAAAGAACTGATTTAAAAGTTGAGGGAATTGAACCAATCAACGGAAGTGATGCTTATGTAATTAAAGACGGGCAAACAACTTATTACTATGATGTTAAATCAGGTTTAAAAACGGCAGAATCTAAAATTCGTGAACAAGGCGGTAAATCAGCAGCGCAAATCACTAATTTTAACGATTACAGAGAAGTAAAAGGAGTTAAAGTTCCTTATAATTTAGTCCAAAATGTTGGCTTTGAATTAGACATTAAAATGTCTGATATCAAAATTAACGAAGGAGTTTCTGAAGCAGATTTTTTGTAGTAGAGGTTGAAAGCTACAAAGGCTCAAAGGAACAAAGGTTTTGAGCTACTAAGTCACTTAGGTTATAAGATTTTTTAAGGGCTTTGTCAAAGTTAGAAACTTTGACAAAGCTTTTTTTTATTCATCACGTTTGTCAAGCTGAGCGGAGTTGAAGCCATTTACGCTCTTCGACTTCGCTGAGAGCGACAGACTAAACTTCAATACATTTTACATTTTACAAATAACTTTTCACTCATAACTCAAAAATCACTTTTTAGCCGACAAATAAACGCCAATCAAAATAATAAATGCACCAAAAAACTGAATCGGAGTCAGCATTTCGTTATCTAATAATCCCCAGAAAAAAGCGACTATCGGAATTAAATAAGTTACCGATGTTGCAAATACAGGCGATGACATTTGAATCAATTTAAAGAAAAGGATATTCGCAATTCCAGTTCCTAAAACACCCAGAATCATTATAAAAAATATCGAATGCTGGGTCTCTGCCAAATGTATTTTTTGACTGATATCGGTTGTGCTTAAGATAATTAATGCCGGTAGAAAGAGAACGGCAAAATTCCCAGTTGTAATACTTATGGAATTCAAATCGTGTAAATATTTTTTAATCAAATTCACATTGATTGCATAACTCAAAGTTGCAATAACCACCAATAAAACATATACATAATTCTGGCCTGACTGCGCAGAATCTCCAGTTAAAACCAAAAGCAGACAGCCTACAAGCCCCACAAAAACCACTAAAACCTGTCTTTTTTGAAACTGAATTCCGAAAGCAATTATTCCTAAAACTAAAGTATTTAAAGGAGTAAGTGAATTTAAAATAGCAACTATTGAACTATCGACTTGAGTTTCTGCAATAGCAAAAAGATAAGCCGGCATAAAAGTTCCGAAAAGCGAAGTTACTGCAACAAACTTCCATTGACGGCGAGAGATTTTTTTTAAACTGTTAAAACCTATAATCAGTAAAAATAAAGCAGCAAAAATAATTCGGAATGATCCGACTTGAATCGCAGTCAAACCAACTAGTCCTCTTTTGATTAAAATAAAGGAGCTTCCCCAAATAAGAGAAAGAATCAATAAATATATCCACTTTAACTGCTTTGTATCCATAAATCGCATTTTACTGCAAATTTGTAATAATTTTGCGAACTAACCTTTGTCTTTTTATTAATTTTGCAAGAAAGAAATCGCAATTTAAATTTATATATAATGAAAATTTCAAGAATTTTAATCGCCGCAACAATTGCTGGTTTAGCATTAGTCAGCTGTAAAAAAGAAGAAGATAAAAGCCTTCAAGTTGTAAACGCAGAAAAAAGCGCTCCAAAAGAACATAAAGCAATTGCTCCTGAAAATTTACAAACAGCAAGTTTTACTATAAAAGGAATGACTTGCGCTGTAGGATGTGCCAAAACTATTGAAGAAGAATTAGCGAATCTTGACGGAGTTGATAAAGCTTCTGTAGATTTCGATAAAAAAACAGCAACAGTAAGTTATGATAAAACCATTCAAAATCCTGAATCTTTAACTAAAGTTGTTCAAGATACTGGAGACGGAAAAACATATAAAGTTTCGAATTTTAGGTCTTAAATTCTAAGAAATATTCATTTCATTGGAATGTTTGGTTGGTAGAATAAAGTTGGAATTACAATTAAACGTTCCGTAGGAACCGTTTGAGCGTTCATTTATAAATGTTATTTCCGCAAAAACAATTGTCCTTACAGGACACAATGTAAAACGAAATTATTTTTTTTCTACCGATGAGATATTCCTACGGAATATTAAATTAGTTATAGAGAGGAATAAAAAAGGAATCCAAATTGGATTCCTTTTTTGTTATTTCCACTTCAATGTTTCCATCAAACGCTGCATGTCGTTTTTAACATAACTTGCAGCAGGCATAATCGAATCAAAATTTGGTTTTGCGTAAAAATAAACCGAACCTATTAAAAAGTGTTTTGTACTGTCGGTAACGTAGAATTGCGAATTAGTCGCTGCATTTCCATCTACTTGATAAAACATTCCGTACACCTTCTTTTGCGGATTTATATAAGGTTGTTCTAAAATATCATCGGCTTTAATTACGTGTTCGTATGTCAGTTTTTGGGCGTCACGTAACAGCTTATCAATATTGCCATTTACAGGCTTATATGTCAAATAGATAGTCGCTTTCATTTTTGGATAAGTAATCGCAAAACCGCAGTCTTTTTCACCTTTAATAGTCGCGTCTTCATTCATTTGAAAAGCAAATGGGCAGTTGTTCTCAAAATTCACATATTTTGCTTCTGGATAATCTAATCGCAAAAAACTAGCTGGTTTTGGCAAAACATCTTTTTTACAGCTTAAAACCGTTAGTGCAAGCAAAATTGCAGTTATTGAAAGTATTCTATTAGGCATTTTAATTAATTGTTACTTTTATTTGTTTTACACGCTTTTTATCAACTGTTTCTATTGTGAAAATACAGTTTTCAAAAGGCACTTTTTGATCTTTTTTCGGAAAATTACCTAAGATCTCTAAGATAAATCCAGCCAATGTCTCTGCTTCTCCTTTATGAGATTCAAAAATATCTTCGTCAACATTTACAATTCTATAGAAATCTTTCAGATTTATTTTTCCTTCAAAAAGAAAGTTATTTTCATCAATCTGTGAGAAGTTCAGATTTTCATCATCAAACTCGTCGCTGATATCTCCAACTATTTCCTCGATTACATCTTCTAGAGAAACTAATCCTGAAGTTCCTCCATATTCGTCGACCACAATTGCTAAATGACTTTTCAAACTCTGAAAATCTTTTAAAAGATTATCAAGCTTTTTATTCTCTGGAACAAAAAATGCTTCTCGGATTAACGAATTCCAGTCAAATTCTTCTTTATCAATATGAGGAAGCAAATCTTTTACGAAAAGTACTCCTTCAATTTGATCAATATTATCACGATAAATTGGAATTCGCGAAAATCCTTTTTCAATTATTTTAGGATAAATAGACGCAAAAGATTCTGATATTTCTAATGCAAAAATATCAATTCTCGGACTCATTACCTGTTTTGTATCAGTATTTCCGAAAGAAACAATTCCTTCTAAAATTTTTTGTTCTTCGGTTGAAGTTCCTTCTGAATCTGTCAGTTCCAAAGCCTGCGAAAGCTGATTAATTGAAAAACTATTCTTTTGTTTTCCCAATTTATTTTGCAAATATATAGTAAGAGCACGCATTGGCAAACTTATAGGAGATAGTATCTTATCTAAAAAAGCTAGCGGATATGCCACTCGTTTAGCAAAACGCACACTGTTTCTGCTCGCATAAACTTTAGGAAGTACTTCGCCAAATAATAAGATAAAAAAGGTCACTAAAATTACTTCAAGCGTAAATTTAAAAGCAGGTGAACTTATTGTAGAAAAGATATTCTGTCCAATATATGCAAATAAGATAACAACACCTATATTGAAAAAGTTATTGGCAACCAGTAATGTAGCCAGGAGTTTTTTCGGCTTATCTAATAGGTTTGAGATAATTTTACCTTTTGCCTGATTATCATTTAGGGTATCATCGATTTCTTGCTGTGATAGAGAAAAGAGAGCTACTTCAGCACCTGAAACTATTGCTGAAAGAAACAACAAAATAAATATTCCGACGAAACCAATAATTAAATTAG
This sequence comes from Flavobacterium sp. Root935, assembly GCF_001429295.1. Taxonomy (GTDB): domain Bacteria; phylum Bacteroidota; class Bacteroidia; order Flavobacteriales; family Flavobacteriaceae; genus Flavobacterium. The sequence goes on from NZ_LMJL01000010.1 coordinate 530,407, forward strand.
CGTCTAGATTTGTTGTAAAAAATAAACTGGGCTCCGGGTCCAAATTGCAAAAAATTAGTTAAACATCTTTTAGAAAGGCAGATCATTAATCGGAAGCCCTTCATTAGCAGCATCAAAGTTAGTATTTTTTGTTGATTCTGCATCTTGATTTTGTTTCGTATGTGCAGTTTCTTTTTTGGTAGTCAGAAAAGTAAATTCCGTCACTTGAATCTCTGTGGTATATTTGGTAGTTCCGTCTTCTGCCTGCCATTGGCGAGATTTTATCCTTCCTTCAACATATATTTTATCTCCTTTAGAAAGATATTTTTCGCAAATTTCTGCGGCTTTATTGCGTACAACCAAGTTATGCCACTCCGTAGAAGTGATCTTTTCGTTAGTTGTTTTATTGATATAAACTTCATTGGTAGCCAGCTGAAAACGTCCGATGCAATTTCCGCCATCAAAATAATGCATCTTCACATCATCGCCTAAATGGCCAATGAGCATCACTTTATTTAATGTTCCGTTCATAGTTTTTGGTGGTATTTCTACCAAAGATACATTTTTTTAGCAAATTATTTCCTGCTTTTCTATAAATTTATAAATCACAATTGGAAAAGGAAAAGTTTTTAATTTTTCAGGATCAACTCCATTTTCTATTTTCTCTTTTACCTTAATTTTCCAAAACTGTATATGAAGATGCTGATGCGAAAGTTTATGTATTAATGTTGATTCTGCACAATCTTCTATACCTATAATTGTATAAGTAGGAAACATTTCTTCTTTTGCGATTTTTGAAACTACATCAAAACCTACTATAGATTCAGCCTCTACGAGTGGAAACTCGTATAAATTATGCCAAATACCCTTATCAGTTCTTTTTTGAATAAGTGTATTTCCTATAGCATCTTCTAAAATCAAATAATTAAAATAACGATTTGACACTTTTACTTTTTTAGATTTTACAGGAAGCTGATTTACTTTTCCCTTTTGCAAAGCAAGACAGCTATCACTAAAAACACAAATAGAGCAATTTGGACTTTTCGGCACACATTGAAGCGCACCAAATTCCATAATCGCTTGATTGAATATGGCTGGATTATCTTTAGGCATTAATTCTTGCGCCAAAGCAGCAAACTCTTTTTTGGCACCGGGATTGGCAATATCGGTTTCAATATCAAAATAGCGCGACAAAACACGGAACACATTTCCGTCTACAACAGGAACCGATTCATTATAAGAGAAAGATGCAATTGCAGCCGCTGTATATTCGCCAACACCTTTAAGCTTTAAAAGATCTTTATACGAATCTGGAAAAATGCCGTTTAAATCATTACTTATATATTGAGCCGTTTTATGAAGATTACGAGCCCTAGAATAATACCCTAAACCCTGCCAAAGCTTTAAAACTTTTTCTTCTGTGGCATCTGCCAAATCTTTTACAGTAGGAAATTCCTTGGTAAATACAAAAAAATAAGGCATTCCTTGAGCAACTCGCGTCTGCTGAAGCATAATTTCTGAGAGCCAAATTTGGTACGGATCGACCGTTTTTCGCCATGGTAAATCCCGCTTGTTTTGTAAATACCATTTTATCAATATGTTAGAAAAATCCATTGCAAAATACTTAGATTACAAAAGTAAATGTTTATGTAATTAAAATTTAACGAATTAGCTTGATTAATTATTTTTTTAATTCCTATATTTGCAAACTCAAAAAAATAGTACACCATTTATAAAATAAAATAGGAAAGAAAATGACGAAAGCAGATATCGTAGCGAAGATTTCAGAGAAACTAGGTCTTGAAAAAGGAGATGTTCAAGCAACAGTAGAAACTTTTATGGAAGAAGTTAAAACTTCTTTAGAAACTGGAGACAATGTTTACCTAAGAGGTTTTGGTAGTTTTATTGTAAAAACTAGAGCTGAAAAGACTGGAAGAAACATTTCTAAAAACACAACAATTAAAATTCCAGCACACAACATTCCTGCGTTTAAACCTGCGAAAGTATTTGTAGAAGGAGTTAAAACAAACAACGAAGCAAAATAATATTAATTAACATAAATCAGACACGATATGCCAAGTGGTAAAAAAAGAAAGAGACATAAGGTAGCTACTCACAAACGTAAGAAAAGAGCGAGAGCTAACCGCCACAAAAAGAAAAAGTAGTTTTAAACTACTTTTTTCTTTTTAAACGTTCATTGAAATTTGGGAAATTTCAAAAATTCCAAAAAATAAAATCCAAAATCCAAAAATTAAAAAATCAATATTGATTCAATTGGAATTTGGAATTTAAAAATTGAAATTTAAACTTTCCCTCCCGGGTTCAATACCTGTTAAAATATTGTTTAATCCATCTGTAGATAAGATTTTAGATCTTAGATTTTAGATTTTAGACGCAAGTCTATACTCTTCTCTCTATATTCTATTTTCTGAAAAAACAGATAAAAATTTACAGTGTGAATAAAGAATTAATCATTAGATCTAGTTCTGAAGCCGTAGATTTTGCCTTATTAAAAGATGGAAAACTAATTGAATTACACAAAGAAGAAGAAAAAAGCAACTTTCAGGTTGGTGATATTTTTATTGCCAAAATCAGAAAACCAGTTGCTGGACTTAATGCTGCTTTTGTAAATGTCGGTTTCGAAAAAGATGCCTTTTTACATTATCACGATTTAGGTCCAAACTTAGCTTCTCAACTGAAATTCATAAAACTTGTAAGCGCAGGTAAAATAAAAGATTTCTCCCTAAAAACCTTTCAGTTTGAAAAAGAGATTGACAAAGATGGCATCATTACTGATATTTTAAGTGCCAATCAATCTGTTTTAGTTCAAGTAGTTAAAGAACCTATATCTACCAAAGGCCCAAGAATAAGTGCTGAGCTTTCATTGGCTGGAAGATTTATCGTTCTAGTTCCTTTTTCTGATAGAGTTTCTATTTCTCAAAAAATAGAAGACAAAAAAGAAAAGGATCGTCTAAAAAAACTTGTTCTATCGATCAAACCTAAAGGATTTGGTGTTATTGTTCGTACAGTAGCCGAAGGCAAAAACGTAGCCGAATTAGAAAAAGATTTGCAGAACCTGCTTGGCAGATGGTCTGCAATGTGTAAAAAATTACCAACTGCTCATCATCCATCAAAAGTATTAGGAGAGCTTAACAGAGCTTCTTCAATATTAAGAGATGTATTTAATGATACCTTCAGCGGTATTCAAATAGATGACGAAGAGTTGTACCATCAAACGAAGGAATATCTGCAAGAAATTGCACCTTCAAAACAATCGATTGTAAAGTTTTATCAATCAAATGATACTCCAATTTTCGAGAAATACAATATAGAGAGACAAATCAAAACTTCTTTTGGCAGAACTGTTTCCATGAGTAAAGGTGCTTACCTTATTATTGAACACACTGAAGCTCTTCACGTTATAGACGTAAACAGCGGAAACCGTTCAAACAAAGCAACCAACCAAGAAGACACGGCCATGGAGGTAAATATGATTGCTGCAGCAGAAATCGCAAGACAACTTCGTCTGCGTGATATGGGCGGAATAATCGTAGTTGATTTTATCGATATGTCTAATCCTGAAAACAGGAAAGTTTTGTTCGACTTCTTGCGAGAAGAAATGAGCGACGATAAAGCAAAGCATAAAATATTACCGCCGAGTAAATTTGGTTTAGTCCAGATTACAAGACAGCGAGTAAGACCAGAAGTTAATATAAAAACTAGAGAAGAGGATCCAAATAAAGTAAATGGTGAAATTGAAGCACCAATATTAATAATTGACAAGATCACTTCTGATTTAGAAAGACTTCTAAAAACCCACAATAAAGTTGTACTAAACACACATCCGTTTGTGGCTGCATACCTCAGCAAAGGTTTTCCATCATTACGTTCAAAATGGTTTTTTGAACATAAGAAATGGGTGAAAATCATACCTCGTGACGCTTACACGTACTTAGAATACCATTTCTATGATAAAAAAGGAAATGTTATTTCAGAATAAATTAAAAACCGCCCCGATGCATCGGGGCGGTTTTTTTATGCATCATTGCGAGGAACGAAGCAATCTCACTTAGTCATTATACCTAGAATGTCACCCTGAGCGATCTCGAGGCTTCGGGAGAAAGGTGCTCCAATTGGCATGTGGGCTTCGACTTCGCTCAGCCTGACATACAATAAACTTTCATCTTTTATAAAGAAGCAAAATTTGGAATTTGGGAGTTCAAAAAATTGGAATTTCTTTTTAAATTTTATTCCCTCACAATCTCTATTTTCCTTCTAATTTCATTTCCAGAAGCATCTACAACCGTAATATAATGAATTCCCGTTGTTGGCGTGATTGGTAATTCATGGAATGTTTTTGTCGTTGCTTTATAAACATCATCTACATACCAAAATAATTCTTTATCCCTTTCAGAATAAGCTACTTTTAAAATTACGGGCTGTATATTACTATTAAAATCTTTCGTTAAATAGATTTTGCTGTTGGCTTTTGGGTAAATAAAATCCATTGTTGTGGTTTGTGTTCCTTCGCATCCTTCCTTAAATGGTGGCAAAGGTAAATATTCAATGTGCTGGCTTTTATAATACCATGCCATTACGGGCGGCAGGACAAACCAGTTTTTAGTCACAATATTTTCGACACTTTCACAGCTGCTGTTTACCTGAAATTGCTCTGTTTTATCTAAATGAATGGTTTTATGATAAGGACAAACTTTTGTTGATTTCCCTTTTTTTGAAACCCATTGTTTAATTTTCGGACAGTTTTCTTTTGCCAAATAACCGCTTAAACGGCAAACTTCAACTTCTTCTAAATCTTTATACGGTGTATCAAACCAACGTTGCCTTGGCAGTAAATTAAACACATCAAATAAAATCGGTGCCGCACTTGTCACTCCCGTTAAAGTTGGCCTCCCCTCTCCCGTTGCGTTTCCAACCCAAACTCCCACTACATATCTGGAATTGGTTCCAATTGCCCAAGCATCTCTATTTCCGAAACTTGTTCCCGTTTTCCATGCAATTTTTAAAGAACTGTCATAAAACTTCCAAGCTTCATCTCCTTCTGGCCTGTTGACTTCTTCCATTGCATTGTATGTAAGCCAAATTGAACCCGCTCCCAAAATGTTTTTCTGATTCGTTTCTGAACCAAAATCAGGTTCAAAATCATTTTTATAATTTAATTCTGAAAACTCGTTGGTTCTATATTTTCCTTGATTTTTAGTATAATAATTTAATGTTGATGATAAGTTCGCATAGGTTCTACATAAATCCCATAAATTACTTTCGGCACCTCCCAGAATAAGCGACAAACCATAATGGTCGGGCGTTTTGTTAATGTTTTTTAATTTAAACTTTTGAAGTTCTTCATAAAACTTATTTACCCCAAAATCTTGAAGCATTAAAACAGCTGGAATGTTTAATGAGCGTGATAAAGCACGATGCGCCGGCACAGCGCCATCAAACGTGAGATTAAAATTTTGCGGTGTGTAACCTGAAATCTGCGTAGGAATATCGGCAATTAATGTATTGGGTAATAATTCGCCATCATCGAGCATTGCACCGTATAGAAGCGGTTTTAAAATGCTTCCTGTGCTTCTAGGGGCATCAATAATATCAACATCTTTTTGATGGTCAATATCTGAAGGAGAATTTCCAATATAACTCATTACATTTCTATTCTGCACATCTATTACCAAAATAGCCAGATTATGAACTTCATTCTGTTTGTACTGATTGTAATAATATCTCGCAATTTGATTTACCCTGTTTTGCAGCGCATAATCTAAAGTTGTTTTTATCCGGGTTCCCTCTTCATTTTTAGCCACTCTCTGCAATAAATGAGGTGCTATTTGAGGCAGATCATAGGGTTTTTGAGGCAGAGGCTCTTCTATTGCAAGTTCATAGGTCTGCTTGTCAATTATGCCTTCTTGATGTAATTTTAGTAAAAGCCGGTTTCGCTTATTTAGTAATTTAATCTGATTTTTTCCTGGATAAATTAAACTTGGCGCATTAGGTAAAACAGCTAAAACAGCATTTTCTGCCCAAGACAATTGATTCGACTGTACACCGAAATAACGCCACGATGCCATTTCTAATCCGACTACATTTCCTCCAAATGGCGCATGAGCAGCATACATGTCAAGAATTTCATTTTTAGAATAACCCAATTCTAATCGGGTAGCGAGAACAATTTCTATTAACTTTTCAAAATAGGTTCTGTTTTTTCCTTTTCTCGATAGTCGGATAACCTGCTGTGTTAAAGTACTTCCGCCGCGAACAACTTTCCCCGCTTTTCTGTTTTGTTTGAAAGCATTTATCATTGCACCCGGATTAAAGCCTGGATGTTTGTAGAAGTATTCATCTTCAAAATAAACAATACACTTTTTGAATTTATTCGGCACGCTGTCTTGCGCAGGAAAACGCCATTGTCCGTCGCGGGCAATTTTCGCGCCTAGTAATTCTCCTTCTTTACTTTCAATGACAGTTGAGTAAGGTTCTTTAAATAAAGTTCGAGGTATCGAAAAATAGTAAATCAGCAAGAGCACAAATGCAATTGCTGATTTTATTTTATTTCTTTTTATCCAATTTAGAATGCGTTGGAAAAACGCTTTTAATTTGTTTTTCACAATTATATTGTTCTTATCCTAACAGGTTTTAAAAACCTGTTAGGTATCAATTTATTTAGATTCCTAAAAGAAAAACCGAATACTTATAATATCTAACAGGTTTTTAAAACCTGTTAGGACACTCAAATGTAATTCTCTATTGATCAAGTAAATTTACATCATTAAGTACACCTTCGTAAATTAACTTTCTTTCATCATGACAAAATATAAAATTTTCTAAATCTTCGAATAATTCTATAATAAACTCTCGATTAATACTACTTCGCTTGTCTGATAAATAAGAACGATAAGATGAATGATTATAGGTTTGAAATTCTTTAGAAAAATTGTGTTTTAAAGGATTTAAATGAACATATAGGATTAACTGTTTCAAATACTCTTCGTTTTCAATTCTATTTCTTTGTAAGTGTTCCTGAAACAAACTCCCCGTTCTCTTATAAGCCTTATTTATACTTTTAGAATAAGAGTTGAACAAATTCGAAAATGGCAGATAAATCTTTTCTCTAAATTTTTCTGGCAAATCGTTTTTATCTTTTATTCGAAGAACAATATGGAAATGATTTTTAAGCAAACAATAAGCATAAATATCGGCAATTGGCAAAATATATTTTTTAATCTTTTCTAGAAAATATTGATAATTCTTCTCTTCAATAAAAATATTCTCTTTATTATTTCCTCTGTTATAAACATGATAATATTGTCCTGCCTCAAAAATATCCTTCTCCAAACTGCTAATCTTTTTATTATTATCCTAACAGGTTTTGGAAACCTGTTAGGTATTTACTATTCTACTATTTTGGTTGCCATATAGATACCTAACAGGTTTTGGAAACCTGTTAGGATACGTAGTTCTTATTAAAACTTTATTTTACAACCTCAACCCAGAATCCTTTTGTTCTTGCTAGGAATGTATTATCATACATTGCTTCACATTGCAATCCAGGTAAATAATAATTTCCTAAATAAGATGCGTTTAGCAGAATTCTAAAAACTTTTGTTTCTCTAGATTTCATTCCGAAATAGAAATTTGTTCTATCATCGCGAATATCAATATAGTCGGCAATATTGTTTACTGCATCTCCGTAATCGGTGAAACGTGTATTTACAATCTCGAATCCTGATGGCAGAATTTGTGATAGCGCTACGTTTTGGATACTTTCGTTTCTCTGGTTTTTAATGGTAACCTCAGCAACAAACTCTGTTCCTTGATTAATTTTCGAAACATTGATTACACTTCCTTTTCTGTTTTTGAATACTATAGAAGCCGAGACATCATTCTGAATTACATTTTCCTGTCCGATTGGTAATATTCCTGAATTCAGTACACGAACATAAACCGTGTTATTTTTATTGTTTTTCAGCGTAATACTATTAGCGCCAGTTGAAACAGAAATACTACGATCTGCAATTGTTTTTTGTGTATTTATATTTTCTCCTTTACCATTTTTACTGAACTGGATATTAATTCCTTTTGGACCGTTGCTTATCGCAAATTTAGACATTGAATATAAGCAATAAGCCGTTGTCTGCGTACTCATCCATTGATTGGCTGACATTTCTTTGGCCAATTTAGAAGCCATTACAAATGCTTTTTGTTTTTGTCCTAAAAGCAGCATCGTCTCTAAAGCCATGGCTCTATTTCTTTCACTTGAACCGTAATAGTAATAATTGTAACCGTCTGAATCACCATCAATGCTTGTTTTCAAAAACAAACTTTGTCCTGCCGATTTTTGTCCCGCTAAAACATACGCTGCAGCCAAACGAAGCATACTTTCATTCGAAATACCTTTTGTTTCTCGCAATCTGTTCATTGAAGATAAATCGGCATTTCCTGCTAAAGCCAAAGTGTATAAACGATACGCCTGCGCTAAATCATTTCCGTATTTCGGTTCAAAACGCCATTGTTTCGCTTCTTTCTGCTGATAAGACAGCCATTTCGATTTGAAATTAATTGGCAGCACATATCCTTTTTTCTCTGCTTCAATCAAGAAATGTCCAGCGTAAGAAGTTCCCCAATCATCTGCAATTGTATTTCCCTGCCAGTACGGCAATCCACCGTTTGATAATTGGAAATTTCCTAGTCTTGCTATTCCTGCCGCAATATTTTTTTGAATAATTTCTTTACGTTTGTTATCTATATCAGCAACATCGCTTAAAAATAATTGTGGGAAAACAGATGATGTTGTCTGCTCTACGCAACCGTGCGGGTATTGAATTAAAAACTGCAGTCTTCCATTCAAATTCATTGAAGGCATTGACGAGACTTCTAATCTTGCTTTATTACTTCCCGCTACGCCAAATGTTTTCCACGAAAGTGTTTTAGAACTGTTTGGAGTCAAAATAACATCGGTATAAGTACTAGTCAACGGATTTGGATTTGTCATATCAATTTCAACATCATAAGTTGACTTTTCACTTCCTGATGTTGCAATTACCTGTACTTTAGCTATTCCGGTTGCAGATCCAACCACTAAATTAAAGTATGCCATTTTCTCATCGGGCTGAGAGAAGTTCAATCTCTGAACTGCACTTCCCATAACCTTCAATCCGTTACTTGTTTTGATCTGAATGGAAACATTTTTTATTTTATTTTCTGTAGCAAAAACCGTTACTGGAAGAGTCACTTTTTCTGATGGAGAAATTTTTCTCGGCAATGAAGCCAAAACCATTAACGGACTCTTAACTGGAGTTGCTTTTTCTACACTTCCGTATGCACTAGTAATCGCATCTCCCGCAACAACCATTGTTCTAACAGAACCAATGTATTTCGGTAGTTTTAATTGATGAGATTTAGTCTGGCCTTTTTCCAATTTAAATGGACCATAATACAATACAACTGGTTTAAAACGGTTGGCTTTTTTAGCTTTTCCGCCGCCTAAATCCTGATCTCCACCAATACTGAAAATCTGATTTATTTTTCCGCCGTAAGCGCCAATTACATCATCGTATATATCCCAGGTTTTTACTCCAAGCGCTTCACGAACATAGAAACTATCCCAAGCATTTGGTGTTTTAAAACGTGTTAAATCCAGAAGTCCTTCATCGACAACGGCAATTGTATATGTCATTTCTTTACCTGACTTTTCTCCTACTTTAACGGTAAAAGGCTGTTCTGGTTTTAAGACATCGGGCATATTAATTGTCGGTGCCAAAATGGTGTTTTTATCCACAACTTCAATTGGAACAATTCCGTACATACGAATCGGCGAATCATTTTTAGTCGAAGCGTGCGGCTGTAACAACGTAATATTAAAATAGACATTTGGAGCCATTTCTCCAGTTATCGGAACTTCAACTTTTGTTTCTCCGTTTTTAGTTTCAGCCCAAATTGTCTTTACAACTCGAGATCCGTTTTCGATAGATATTAAAGCACGTCCGCCTTCACTTGAAGGAAAAGAAATCTGTGCTTTTTCTCCAACTGCGTAATTCTTTTTATCTGTAGAAAAAACCAGCATATTTGCTGTTGAAGCATCTCTGTTACGAGTTTTTCCAGACCAAATTGGCCAGTCTATATTTACGGTTAAAGCTGTTGCATGTCCTTCGTTTGTATCTTCTACACGAATCAAATAGCGTCCCCACTCTTCATCTGTCAAAGTAAATTCGAAACTTCCTCGCCCATTTGAATCTGTACTAATCATTTTGGTTTTGTACGAAGTCGTGGCATTGGAAGAATTATAATTAGACAAGTTATCGCTGGAAGAATCCCACCACCAGCGCCAGTCTACTTTGTAAATCCTCACTTCTAGATTTCGAACCGATTTTGGTCTTCCGTTTTCGTCAACCGTAATCACATCAAAACGATTGGAGGCTCTGGTTTCGAGCATATTGTATTTGTTTAGTTCAGGCGACTTTATTCCGACATAAGTTTTGTATGGCGAATAAGTTGTTGAAATAACATCTGTACTAAAATCACCGCCTTCTTCGTATACCTTTGTAATGAACGAAGCGCGTAACATTCCCGGCGCCTGACCCTGTAATCTTGGCTGAATATTTACAGAAGCTTTTCCGTTTTCGTTTAATTTTCCAGAGAAAACATTAATTTCTTCTGTGCTGAATTGACGAACCAAATCATCAAAAGTATATTTTTCATACCCTTTAAAAGTAGTGGTTTGCTGAGAGAATTTTGCCTGCATTTCTACATTTAAATTCTTTGCAATTGCACCGTGAAGCCACGTTACTTCTAGATTATCTGTATTTGGATAAGATGACGAAAGTGTTTTTCTGGTAAATGTATTTTTAATTTTTAAACGATTAGGTTTGATCGTTTCGATTTTGATACTCTTATAGAATTTAGCACCTCCAACACTTACCATCGCTTCCCAATTTCCTGTTGGCGCATCTTGACTGGTTGGAACTATAAATGCATAATGGTTTAAATCGTTTGTTTTTTGAACAGTTTGATAAACCGTTTTTCCATTCGGATCGTTTAATCTAAATTTAATTGGATGTGATTTTGGAAGTTTATTTGCTGCGTCATTCAAAATAAAAGACAAATACAAATTATCTCCAGGGCGCCAAACACCTCTTTCTCCATAGATAAATCCTTTTAGCCCTTTTTGTAAAGTCTCACCTGCAACATCAAAATTACTGACAGATAATGAAAGTCCGTCATCAAGTTTTACATAAGTAGATTGATCGCCTAAAGTAACGATAGCAAAATAAGCGAATTTGTCCAGTTGGAATGATGCAATTCCTTCACTGCTTGTAGCTTGTGTACTTATTTTTTGCTGTTGGAAATTGTACAAATCAACTCTTGCATTTGATACCGGTTCTGTTGTAACAATATTATTTACTGCAAATAAATACGATTTATTTTCACCTCTTTTCGCAATTACCCCTAAATCTGTAGCCAGAATATTGGTAGCAATTTTAGCATTGTAATAATACGAACCCGAACAAGGATCTTGGCTTTCTCGCCACTCATAATCATCATAATAATAATCGTCGTAAGAATTGCCGCTGTAGTTTACATCATTTTCATCAACTTCTTCTTCCTCTGTTTCATCCTGATCACCGTCTGAAGTTTCACATTTATAAAGAGAATATTTCTTTTTATACTCAAACTCCACCCTGTAAATTGCTCCCGGTTCTGGTTTTATAATTTTAGATAAATCTAAAGCATACGTATTCCATTTGGAAAGGTTGACAAGCGTGCTTTCTTTAAGATTCAGCGTAGTTTTTGCAATTGGCTGCGCAACTTTTTTGAGATTTTGTCCGCCGTTTAATTCATTATACTGCAAAAACTGCAGAATATTATTTTTATAAATCTTATATATCTTTACATCAACAGCACTTAAATTTACGGCTTCGAAATTCAGTTTTAAATTATTCGAACTCGGCAGAATTGTACCGTTTTTAATGAAACGAATGCTTGGTTTGATCTGGTCAAAAGAAATTTTCTCAGAGTAATTCGCTTCCATCTTTTTACCGTATTGGCTCTCAATTCCCTGAAAGACCTCCAAAAGCAATTCACCTGTAATAACTTGTTCTGGTTCTTCATCTTCAACAACTTCCACAACATTATCCGTCGAAGCTGTATCGATAACAACCGATGCCGAATCAACTACAACTGATGCCGAATCAACCGCAGCATAAGCTGGCTCTTCTGCTGCAACTGCAACAGGTTCTTCTTTTTTAGGCGCATTTTGATTGGTAAAATATACTTTTAGTAAATTTCCCTGTGTCGAAAATTTTAAATTATTCGTGTTTTGAATGGAAACTAAACCAGCAAAATCCTGTCCTTTTTCTAAAGGTTCAGAAAAATTAATTAAAACCTGTTGATTATTTCCATCAGGAACCTCAACCTTTACAACCTTAAATTCGTTGATGCTGGTGATCGGGAAATCGATTTGTCCTTTCTGTTCAATATCAAAATCGCTTCCATCATAAATAATTTCCAGATTTGATACTTCAGAAAAACGCTGAATACTATCAATTATAAAACGAAATTCTTTGGCTGGACCAGTCGTTTTCTCAAATTTAATTTTAAGATTATTCCCTTTTTGTTTGGCTTCTACCAATTTTTGAGCCGTTTCCAAATCAATATTATCTGCTGTTTTTAAAACACAGTTTAAATATTGATATTCTTTGCTGTACGATTGTATATCGCCTGTATTTATGGTAAAATCCTGTTTAACGGTTTTAACTGTAAAGTTAAATTTAGAAAGTTCTGCCTCTTTTTCTTTCGGAATCGCAGTTAGTTTATCTAAGTTTAAGGTAACTTGATATTCTGTTCCTGCTTTTAATTTTTTCTCTGGAATAAAAGCAATTGTGTTGGTCGAAAGTGCCACGACTTTTCCGTTCACACTTGGCGAAATATCAATCAAATCGTCATCTAGTTCCTGATTGGGCTTCCAATCGTTTTTATCAAAAGCCAAAACCACTCTAATATCAGAATCAGAAGAAACGATTCCGCCTGTAAAACTGGTTATGTAATCCTTGAATAGTGAAAAATCTGAATTGAAATCGGCAGCCGATTTTCTGCCGCAGGATTGAAAAATAAAAAACACAAAAAATACGAGACTGAAACCTTTTATTTTCACTTTTATCTACAGTTAATGATTAACAAATGAAGAATTAATACTTTTTACTAATTAAAGCTATAACAGCAAAACACTAATTAAAGTATGATAAAAGTAAACTATTTTTTATTTTATTTAAGAAGAAAATTCCCTAGTAATGATTATTTAACTTTTGTTGAAGTTTTACAATAAAGAATCGTTAAAATGCTATATTCGCATTTTTAAATTGAAAAAATAATGCGGCATAATCCAAAGAGATACTCTAGTGAAAATGAATTCATTATAAAAAATAAAAATGTAATTATATATCTTTTATGCGGGATAGCGTTTTTTGTTTTAATTATTTTTGCAGATTATTATGTTTTACCTACCTCAAAAACTAATGATGTAATTACTCATTACACTCTTGTAACTTCTGGAAAATCTAAACAAAAAGTTTCTTATCATTATTTTACTCAAAAAGGATTAACTTTTTCTACTGCTAAAGAATTAATTGAAGAAAGTAATATTGTAATTGAGACTTCTTTACTATTTAAATTTGTAACAAAAATAAAATCCCAAACAAAAAATTATACCAATTCTCTTTCTAGTGGTTTAAGTATTAATGGAATTCAGTTCTATACTTGTCTTATTCTACTTTTTTCAATAGGTATAAGTATAAAAATACTACTTTCTAAAACAGGCTTTTCGGAAAACACTTTTTACAATATAGTCTGTTTTAATTCCTTTATGATATTTATATGTTTTTACATGGGGTATTTGTTCTAACTACTTACGTCTCTCCAAAAAAAACCGCTTCATTAAATCGGCAGCTTCATTTGCCATAACTCCAGAAACAACAGTCGTTTTAGGATGCAGTTTTGTTCCCATATTCAGAAAACCGCGTTGTTCGTCGCGAGCGCCAAAAACAATTTTAGAAATCTGGCTCCAATACAAAGCTCCTGCACACATCTGGCAAGGTTCGAGCGTAACGTACAAAGTACAATCTTTCAAATATTTTCCGCCAAGAAAATTTGCGGCTGCAGTTATCGACTGCATTTCTGCATGCGCTGTAACGTCATTTAGCAGTTCTGTCAAGTTGTGGCTGCTTGCAATTACTTTATCGGCCACAACAATTACAGCTCCAACAGGAATTTCGCCTTTTTCAAAAGCCATTTCAGCTTCCTGCAAAGCTTTTTTCATGAAATATTCGTCGGTGAAAGGATTTATCATAATTGCAAAAATAAGGTTTTAGTATTTATTTTTTATTACATTTATTTCCTGATATTCAAATATGGAAAGCAAACACAAAATAACTGTTCCTAAACCTTGTCACGAAAACTGGAACACTATGAGTCCTAGTGAAAATGGTCGTTTCTGCATAAGCTGTTCTAAAACCGTTGTAGATTTTACGTCGATGCTTCCTGATGAAATTCAGTCCTTTTTTATTCGAAATCAAAACAAAAATGTCTGCGGGAGATTTAAGAAATCGCAATTAGATTCGATTACAATTCAAATTCCAAATCGGGTTCTACATTCTCAAACACGCTATCATAAAATGTTTTTATTGGCTTTGTTTATTGCTATGGGAACTACTTTATTTAGCTGTCAAAATAAAGACGGAAAGAAACAAAAAATTCAAAATGTGGAAGTTGTAAAAGATAATACAACCGAATTAGTAACTCTTGTTGGAGAAGTTCCACTTGACCCAAATGATTCTATTCATTCGCATGTTCCGCCGCCCCCTCCACCAAAAGCAAATCAGGTTAAATTTGTAAAACCAGTTTCTACTGATTGTAGTAAAACAACTAAAACCAAAGTAAAATCTTCCAATACAATCAAAGAAGATGATTCGCAATTTGTTACTGGAGCTGTAATGCAAAAAAATGCAGAATTCCCAGGCGGCATTGATCAATTCTATACTTTTTTTGCGAAAGAATTTAAAAAACCTGAAGACTCGAATGTTACAAACACCAGACTTGCATTTGCGGTAGAAAAAAATGGTTCTGTATCTTATCTTCAATGTTCACCTATAGTTGAAGAAGCATTAGAGAAGGAAATTATCAGAGTTTTAAGTTTATGTCCTAAATGGCAGCCGGGAGAATCAAACGGAAAAAAAATTAAAATGCAGTATTCTTTGCCAATAGCACTTCAATAAAAACATCAATTTCATAAATCAAAAATAAGAATATACTTATATTTTATTATTTGCGTTCTTATTGCAAATGCTAATTTATGAACCCACATTTTAAAATAGTTATCCCAAAACCCTGCAATGAGGATTGGGATAAAATGACTCCAGATGCAACAGGAAGATTCTGCCTTGCATGCAATAAATCTGTAATAGATTTTACAAACAAACCGCCAGAAGAAATTCAGCATTTTTTCCTCAAAAATGAAAATAAAGAAATTTGTGGGCGATTTAAAAACTCACAATTAGATACTGTAAAAATTCAAATTCCAAGTAGGGTTTTATTCTCTCAAACACAGTATCACAAAATGTTTTTGCTGGCTTTATTTGTTGTTATGGGAACTTCTTTATTTAGCTGTGCAACTGTAAATGGAGATAAGCAAAAAATTGAAAAAGTTGAAGTTGTAGAGTATGATAAAAAAGACAACAATAACTCGATACCAATTACTGATGAAGAGTTTTTAAAAATGACACAAAATGATACTATTCAAATTGAGCCTCAATATGGGCAACATTCAATGGGACCTAGTTATAGGGGCACGCTTCGAATTGGGAAAAAAAATATAAATTCAGAATTCCAAAACGAATCAAATTAATTATGAAATCAAATTTCAAAATAATTATCCCTGAGCCCTGCAGTGAGGATTGGGATAAAATGACTCCGGTTAAAAACGGAAGATTCTGCCTTGCATGCAATAAATCTGTAATAGATTTTACAAACAAACTGCCAGAAGAAATTCAGCACTTTTTCCTTAAACAATCTTTTTTGATTTTTGAGGTTAGATAAACATTCAGTAAAAAAATAAATTTAAAACCGTAAATTTGCTTTTTACCTTACAATGAAAAGCAATTTACTTTCAAACATATACAATCCTGCCGATTTACGTCTTTTAAAAGAAGAGCAGCTTACTGAGGTTGCGCAAGAACTGCGTCAATTTATTATTGATGTCGTTTCTGTAAAAGAAGGTCATTTGGGCGCGAGTTTGGGCGTAATTGAATTGACAATTGCACTGCATTATGTTTTTAATACTCCCGAAGATTTGTTGGTTTGGGATGTTGGACATCAAGCTTACGGACATAAAATCTTAACCGAAAGAAGGGAAATTTTTCATACCAATAGACAAATCGACGGAATTTCTGGTTTTCCTAAAAGAAGTGAAAGTATTTATGACACTTTTGGCGTTGGACATTCTTCAACTTCTATTTCTGCAGCGCTCGGAATGGCAATTGCCTCTAAACTAAAAGGTGATCTAGACAAACAGCATGTTGCTATTATTGGAGATGCTTCTATTGCCAGCGGAATGGCGTTTGAAGGTCTAAATCATGCTGGAGTTACCGATGCTAATTTATTAGTGATTTTAAATGATAATGCAATTGGAATTGACCCAAGTGTTGGTGCGCTTAAACAATATCTTACCGCGGTTAAAGAAGGAAAAAATCCGAAGAAAAATAACATGATCAAGTCTTTGAATTTTGATTATTCGGGTCCAATTGACGGTCATGATTTCCCTACTCTGATTAAAGAGCTAAAGAGGTTAAAAGATATAAAAGGACCAAAATTTCTTCATATTGTTACTACAAAAGGCAAAGGTTTACAACAAGCCGAAGAAAATCAGGTTAAATATCATGCTCCTGGCAAATTTGATGCTTTAACTGGAGAAATTCATTTAAAACAGGAAGAAAATCTTCCGCCTAAATATCAGGATGTTTTTGGTTTGACGATTTTGGATTTAGCCAAAAAGAATGAAAAAATTATCGGAATCACTCCTGCAATGCCATCAGGAAGTTCCTTAAAATTTATGATGGATGAACTGCCAGATCGTGCTTTTGATGTTGGAATTGCAGAACAGCATGCCGTAACGCTGGCGGCCGGAATGGCGACACAGGGTATGGTTGTGTATTGCAATATTTATTCTACATTTTTACAACGTGCTTACGATCAGGTAATTCATGATGTCGCTTTGCAGAACTTACCTGTAATTTTTTGTTTGGACCGCGCTGGATTGGTTGGTGAAGATGGCGCTACACATCACGGCGTTTTTGATATTGCTTATCTGCGCTCTATTCCGAATATGATTATCTATGCACCGCTTAACGAAATTGAACTCCAAAATATTCTATATACAGCTCAATTAGGATTAAATCATCCTATTGCTATTCGTTATCCGAGAGGACGCGGCGTAATACCCAATTGGGAAGTAGAAAATTTCGGATATTATAAAAAAATAAATTTCGGAAAGGCAGAATGCCTAAAAGATGGTACGGAAGTTGCGGTGCTTTCGGCCGGAACAATTGGAAATAATGTTATAGAAGCCTTGAAAGAATGCCCTAATTCTGAAGCCATTGCCCACTATAATTTTAGTTTTATTAAACCATTAGACATCAACACATTAAACACCATATTTTCAAATTTCAAGACTATAATTACAATAGAAGACGGCGTTAAAAAAGGTGGTTTTGGAAGTGCAATTTTAGAGTTTGCTGCATCTAATAATTTCAAAAATGATATTGAAATTTTGGGTGTTCCAGATGAATTTATTGAGCACGGAACAGTTGCTCAACTGCAACAATTGTGTAAAGTTGACGTTAAAAGTTTAATAAATCTTTTTTCTAACGGTTCAAAATAATTATTTTGCGATACCAAAAAAAAAAAANTACCTCTCATAACTTTGCCCAGATTATACAAACTACCTTGAGTCCGAATCAAGCACCTAAACCGCCTTCGAACTGGACAAAAAAAAATCAACTTGGTTTTGATATCTCCGAAATTGCTTTTGTCAACTGGAGTGCCGGGGGAACAAGTTCTATCTCAGGTTTATTTAAAGGTGAATTTGGAAGAACATACGCAAAGAAAAATCATAAATGGGTAAACGAACTTATCGTAAAATATGGTTTAAACAAACAAGATGGAACTGAATTAAGAAAAACCGACGACGCATTTCAATTTAACTCTACTTATGGTTTTAGAAAGGACACTGCCTCAAACTGGTATTATTCTTCTAAATTAAACTTCAATACGCAATTTACAAACGGTTATAACTATCCCAACAGAGATATTGCAATCTCTAAGCCTTTTGCACCAGCTTATATCTTTTTGGGAGCTGGAGCTGAGAATTCAAACAAGGAAAAAAATAGAGTTTTTTACTTCTCTCCTATTACGTTAAAAACTACTTTAGTACTTGATCAATATCTTGCCAATCAAGGTTCCTTCGGGGTTAAAAAAGCAGTTTATGCAACAGACCCGCTGGATCCCGAAAATCAGATATTAATCGAGGAAGGACAAAAAGTAAAAGCAGAATTTGGTATACTTTTTACGGCATACATGAAAAGTGAAATTTATAAAAACGTTTTTTATGAAAACAGATTAAGTTTATATACCGATTATTTGAATAAATTTGGTAACGTCGATATAGATTACGACACTCGTTTAGACCTTGTCGTTAATGCATATGTGAAAGCAAATATCGGTGTTCATTTAATATATGATGATGATATTAAAACGAAAAAAGACGTTGTTGACCCAGCTACAGGAACAAAAAGCCAAGTAAACGAAGGTCCGAAGATGCAGTTAAGACAGGTTCTTGGTGTAGGACTTGTTTATGCTTTTAAATAATAAATAGTCCTAAAGCAAAAAAATATCCTCTAAAATCATTTAGAGGATATTTTTTTTAAAACATTAATTATTTTTTCTTCCGTTAATAGTTTCAAATAATTCTAATGCATTTCCGTCTGTCAATAGAGAAACATAATGACAAATATGAAGCAGACGTTCGTATAAATTACCTTTGTCTAAATCATGTTTTTCCGGCAGCATCTTTAAAAGTAATTTATCGTAATTTGAAGCATTTCCTTCAAATTTATTATTGAAAGCTGTAATAAATTTATCCAATAAGGTCTGGATAATCTGATATCCTACAATTTCTTTTTCGATCACTTCGCGGCTTTGATAGATTTTATCAACGCTTAGTTTGATAATATCATTCATCTGCGCTTTGTATTTACTTTTATCCGTTAAAGCATAAGGAAATTTTCCTTGTAAAATTGCCTCTTCATTTTCGATAAAAACATCAACAGCGTCGTTAATTAAAGTTCCAATTGCCAAAGCTCTCAAATAACTTATACGATCTTCTTTTGTGGTTAATGACTTGTATTTAGAAACTCCGATATTATCTTTTACCAGTTTAATTAAATATTCTAAGGCAAAATCTTCTGAAACTAAACCAAGATTTATTCCGTCTTCGAAGTCAATAATAGTGTAACAAATATCATCTGCAGCTTCGACTAAATACGCGAGCGGATGTCTTTCAAAACCAATATCTTCTCCAGATTTATTGGCAATCATTCCCATGTCTTTGGCTACTTCTTCAAAAAATAATTTATCTGTTTGAAAGAAACCATACTTTTTATCGGCGATATCGTTGGTTGGTTTCTTTGGAAGACTTTCTTTTGGATATTTCATAAAAGCGCCCAAAGTAGCATACGAAATACGAAGTCCGCCTTCAATTCCAGGACGGCTTGCCGTAAGAACCGAAAAGCCATTTGCATTTCCTTCAAAATCAATTAAATCCTGCCATTGTTTATCTGTAAGCTGATTTCTGAATTTCTGTCCTTTTCCAATAGAAAAATATTCTCCAATCGCTTTTTCTCCAGAATGTCCAAAAGGCGGATTCCCAATATCATGCGCTAGTGAAGCTGCAGCCACAATAGCTCCAAAATCATTCATATGATAACCGTGGATTTCTTTTAAATAAGGATATTTTTCGATGATCTTTTTTCCAACCAAACGCCCAAGCGAACGTCCGACAACCGAAACTTCTAAACTGTGTGTTAAACGAGTGTGTACAAAGTCGGTTTTAGAAAGTGGAATAACTTGTGTTTTATCTTGTAAACTTCTAAAAGCAGCAGAAAATATAATTCGGTCATAATCTACCTCAAAACCTAAACGAGTATCATCTTGTTCTACACGTAATCTTTTGCTTGTGTCTCCTTGACGTTTTAATGATAAAAGTTGTTCCCAGTTCATTTTTTAATTTTAGATTGCTGATTTTAGATTTTAGATTGAGAATTTAAACGTCAAAAATACGTTTTATTTTAGGATAAAAATAAACCACGGATTAAATTGGTTTAAAAGATTAATTGTTTTTGTCTGCCACCAATTTCGCTAATTTCCACAAATCATTGTGCTTAAATTAATTCGTGAAAATTAGCGAAATTCGTGGCAAAAAAATCAAGTAGAATTTATAAAAATCACTTTAATCTGTATAATCTGTGGCAAAAAAAATCAAAACTCTAAAGCCGTACTGTGTTTAATTTCTCCCATAACAAAAATACTGTTCGTGTTTCCGATGTTTTCGATTGTCGATAATTTATTCATCACAAAATCCTGATAACTAGCCATATCTTGTACCAAAATTTTAAGCATAAAATCGTAATCGCCGGCAATATTGTAACATTCTATAATTTCTGGAAGTGCTACAATATCTTTTACAAAATTACTTCCCACATTTTTGGCATGTTCTTTTAAGCGTACATTACAAAAAACGGTCATACCGCGATTCATTTTTTTCTTGTCTAAAAGCGCTACATATTTAGTAATATATCCGTCTCTTTCCAGTCTTTTTATTCGTTCGTAAACTGGAGTAACCGTCAGAAATAGTTTACTCGCAAGGTCTTTTGTATTGATATTGGAGTTTTCCTGAAGGTGTTTGAGTATCAGTAAATCGGTTTTATCAAGGTTTTCCATAGTTTTTTTTACGGCTAAAGGTTCATTAAAGACAATTTCACAGTAAAATAATCTTCAAAATATAAATTAAAAAATACATTTTACTTAAAATAAGCTCAAATTTAAGTATTAAAACCCAATGAAATACATTTGTACAGTAAAAAATACTGAATCAAAAATGAAAACAAACAATTTAGGTTACCCAAGAATTGGCAGCAACAGAGAACTTAAAAAGGCCAGTGAATTATATTGGGCGGGAAAAATTTCTGCAGATGA
Organism: Flavobacterium sp. Root935; assembly: GCF_001429295.1. Lineage (GTDB taxonomy): Bacteria > Bacteroidota > Bacteroidia > Flavobacteriales > Flavobacteriaceae > Flavobacterium. The sequence continues at coordinate 551,698 of NZ_LMJL01000010.1, forward strand.
ACTTATTGATGCGGGAAAAGAAATTCGTATTAGAAACTGGCATTTACAGTCAGAAGCTGGAGTAGATTTAATTCCGTCTAACGATTTTTCTTTTTACGATCAGGTTTTAGATTTGACTTTGACAGTTGGCGCAATTCCACAGCGTTATCACGAACTGGCTAAAACAAATTCATCACTTGATTTGTATTTTGCAATGGCAAGAGGCGCGCAAAAAGACGGACAAGATGTTGTAGCTATGGAAATGACAAAATGGTTCGACACCAACTATCATTACATTGTTCCTGAATTCACAAAAAACCAAAAGTTTGAATTGTTTTCAGAAAAAATAATCAATGAATTTAAGGAAGCAAAAGACTTAGGAATTGCGACAAAATCCGTTTTGATTGGACCAATTTCGTACTTGCTCTTAGGAAAAGAAAAAGAAGAAGGCTTCAGCCGAATTGATCTTATTGACGCTTTACTTCCGGTTTATTTCGAAATATTTGAAAAATTACAAGCCGAAAATGCTGAATATATTCAGCTCGACGAGCCTTTCTTAGCTTTGAATTTAACGGATAAAGAAAGAAATACTTTCACGAAAGTGTACAACGAAATCAACAAACGTTTCCCGAATATTAAAATCATTTTAGCGAATTATTTTGACTGCTTCGGCGAGAATTTGGAAACAGCTTTGGCTTTACCAGTTGATACTTTTCATTTAGATTTAGTTCGATGCCCGCTTCAATTAGATGATATTTTAGAATCTGGGAAATTGGCTTCAAACGTAAATCTTTCTTTGGGAGTTGTTGACGGAAGAAATATCTGGAAAAACGATTTCAAAAAATCATTAGAATTAATCAAAAAAGCGACTGATGCTTTAGGCGAAAACAGAATATTAGTTGCACCGTCTTGTTCTTTAATCCACAGTCCGTGCGATTTGGATTTAGAAACTAACGATGCAACTTTAACTCCAGAAATCAAACAATGGCTGGCTTTCGCGAAGCAAAAAATCAACGAAATTGTACTTTTAAAACAATTCGCTTCAAACGAAGTTGACGTTAAAAATTCGGTAGATTATGAGCGAAATGTAATTGCAAACGAAAATCGTAAAACTTCAAAATTAATTCATAATAACGAAGTTAAAGCGCGTGTTGCCGGAATTACAGCTTCTGATGACCAACGTAAAAGCACTTTTGCAATAAGAAGAAAGAGCCAAATCGAAGCTTTGAATTTACCTTTATTCCCAACAACCACAATTGGATCTTTTCCGCAGACAGCTGAAGTGAGAAGCTGGAGAGCAAAATTCAAAAAAGGAGAATTAACAACGGAACAATACAACGATTTAATCGAAAAAGAAACCGAAGCTACGATTCGTTTTCAGGAAGAAACCGGAATCGATGTTTTGGTTCACGGAGAATTTGAGCGTAACGATATGGTGGAATATTTCGGAGAACAATTATCTGGTTTTACGTTTACCAAAAACGGCTGGGTTCAGAGTTACGGAAGCCGCTGCGTGAAACCTCCTGTGATTTACGGCGACGTTTCAAGACCAAACCCAATGACGGTAAAATGGTCAAAATATGCGCAATCTTTGACTCCAAAATGGGTAAAAGGAATGCTTACAGGACCTGTAACTATTTTGCAATGGTCGTTTGTTCGTAACGATCAGCCTCGTTCTGAGACTTGTACGCAAATCGCTTTGGCCATTCGTGATGAAGTTGTAGACTTAGAAAAAGCTGGAATTAAAATCATTCAAATTGATGAGCCAGCCATTCGCGAAGGATTGCCGTTAAGAAAAGAAGAATGGGCAAATTATTTAGACTGGGCTGTAAAAGCGTTTAGAATTTCTGCATCTGGAGTTAACGACGATACGCAGATTCACACTCACATGTGTTATAGTGAGTTCAATGACATTATTCAAAACATTGCCGACATGGATGCCGATGTTATTACAATCGAATGTTCACGTTCGCAAATGGAACTTCTAGATGCTTTTGCCAACTTTAAATATCCAAACGAAATTGGACCTGGAGTTTACGATATTCACTCTCCGCGTGTGCCTTCGAGTACAGAAATGGTGAAATTACTAGAAAAAGCTTCTGCCGTAATTCCTATAGATCAGCTTTGGGTAAATCCCGATTGTGGTTTAAAAACACGCCATTGGGACGAAACCAAAAAAGCTTTAATCGAAATGGTTGCGGCGGCTCAGGAAATGAGAGCCGCAGTTGAGAATCCTGTGAGTTAATACTTTTTATTTAGATTATATTTTTGTTTCAATGCCAGTAAGAGAAGTCGAAAATCTTGTAGTTATGATTTGTTTCGACTTCACTTTTACTGGCATTGTTTTTTAGAAGCAGAAGATTTTTGTTTTCAAAAACACCTTCAGTCCCGCTATACGCTATATCTTTTATGGCGAACCCCGCCATAAAAGTATACCGCTTCTATCGGGGCTAAACCAGAACTTTTTATTTTCAAAAGTTTAAAAATCTCAAACAAAAAAAAAGCATCCGCGATGGCGGATGCTTTCTGAAATTGAATATATAAAACTTAGATTAGAAGTTTTTAGAGATTCCAATATTAAATGTTTGACCGAAGTTAAAGTAGAATTTGTTAACATCTGGACCGTTATTGTCATAACTTAATGTCTCGTATCCTAAACCACCAATGCTGAAGTTTAAACCGAAACCTTTTTGCATATTAATGAAAAGAGCTGGAGTTACACCAACATACATTCCATCTGCTTTAGATTTTGCAAAAGCATTTCCTGGACCATATTCTTTATATTTTGCATTTTGGAAACCTGCTCCCATATCTGCAAAAACAGAGAAAGTTTGGCTTAATGGCATTGTATAACGAACAAATGCACCTAATTTGAATCCGTTATTTTTTTCTTCAGTTACACCATCATCATCATTAGAAGAACTTACAGTAAATTCACCTCCAACTGTCCAGTTTTCGTGAAATTGGTAACCAACTTTTGGAGAAAAGCTAAATTCGTTTACTGTTCTTTCGCTGTTTGCAAATTCAGTTTTTTCAGAAGTGTATCCAATGTTACCACCTACTAAGATTGTTCCTTTTTGCGCATTTGCAAAACTACAGATAGCCAATGCAGCCATCACTAGAATTTTTTTCATGTTTTTGGGTTTAAATTTATTTTAGCATTCCCTTAACAATAACGATGCCGTGAATAAAGGGCTGTTCGATTTTTTTATATTTACTTTAAAAGATAAAATGTAGCAATCGAAACTATTTCTGTTTACTTTTGCAACAAATAAAAAAGTCTATGTCGATAGAAGTAAACAGCATATCAAAAAGTTACGGAGAGCAAAAAGCTTTAAATGGAATTTCTTTTAAAATTGAGAAGGGAGAAATCGTAGGATTTCTTGGACCCAACGGAGCTGGAAAATCTACTTTAATGAAAATTTTGACCACGTATTTACTTGCCGATAGTGGCTCAGCCCTTGTAAATGGTCATGATGTCATGTCAGACACTAAAGCAGTGCAGCGTTCTATTGGGTATCTTCCAGAGCATAATCCGTTACATTTGGATTTGTATGTTCGTGAGTATTTGGCTTTTAATGCCGATGTCTATAACGTGCCAAAATCTAGAATTGAAGAAGTAATCGAACTGACAGGACTGACACCAGAAAGCCATAAAAAAATTGGTAAGCTTTCTAAAGGATACCGTCAGCGTGTTGGACTTGCAAATGCTTTACTCCATAATCCAGATGTTTTAATTTTAGATGAACCAACTACTGGACTGGATCCTAACCAGTTAATGGAAATTCGTAATGTCATCAAAAATGCAGGAAAAAATAAAACTGTTTTTTTATCGACACACATTATGCAGGAAGTAGAAGCGATTTGCGATCGTGTCATAATTATTGACAAAGGGCAAATTGTGGCAGATAATAAATTAGACCATTTAGTTACTGCAAATAAAGAGCAAGTAATTGAAGTAGAGTTTGATTATAAAGTAGAAGAACAGCTTTTAGCTAAACTGCCTAACATAAGTTCTTACGTTAATACCCATGACATGACATGGGAACTGACTTTTGTTACTGATAAAGATATGCGTCCCGCTATTTTTGATTTCGCCAACGAAAATGGTTTAAAAACTCTACAATTGAATCAAAAAAATAAAAACCTAGAAGCTGTTTTTAGAGAGATTACGAAGTAAGTTTTCAGTCCTCTCCCCGATAGCTATCGGGACAGTTTTTCAGAGAAAAGCGGTTAGTTTTAAATAAAACTAGCCGCTTTTTTAATTGACTCAATTCTTAAAATCAACAAATTACATTTTATTTTAGGTAATAACCCGTTTCCTTCAAACAGGCTCTTCTATATTTATATTGACGATTATATTTGTGAAACTATTTCGACCATTTCTTTCATTACAATTTTAATATCATTTTCAGTTGTTCGCCAATTTACAAACGAAGCTCTAATTCCATTTCTATTTTCATAAACTGTCGGCGTCATAAAAACTGTGCCTGTATCATTTAGCCTTGTTAAAAACTCACCAACTTTATCCTGATTTTCATCTCCTTTCAAAGTAAAACAAACATTATTTAATCGAATTGGAGCCATAAGTTCAAAATCGTCAATTTCTATAATAGCATTTCCAAAATGAAGTGCCAGCAAAGTACTTTTTTCAACAATATCACAAAAGCCTTCTTTTCCATAAGCAACCAATGAAAACCAGACTGGTAAAGCTCTTAAACGACGTGAATTTTCTGGAAGAAAATTTAAATAATTAAAGTTCTCCAAAGCATTACCTAAATAAGGAGCATTTGAGTTCTGAAATGTTTCAATCTGCAGGTTTAAGTGTTCTTTTTTTACTAAATAAAAAGCGCTTTCATAAGGCACATTCAGCCATTTATGACAATCAATTGTAATACTGTCTGCGCCTTCCCAGCCTTCAACCAGATGTTTATATTTATCCGAAACTGCAGCAAAACCCCCAAATGCAGCATCAATATGCCACCAAAAATTGTATCTTTTCTTTAAATCTGAAATAGCTTCAAAATCATCAAAATCAGCGGTGTTTACCGTTCCAGCACTTGAAATTAGAATAAAAGTTTTTCCGTTTAATTCTTTTATTTTTTCTTCTAAATCGATAATGTCTATTGCCTCACGATTCCCTTCAATTGTTTTCACAACTGTGTAATTTTGACTTCCAATTCCCAACATCGATAATGATTTTATGGAAGAAGAATGAGGAGTTGCAGTTAAAATATTAATGGGTTCTGAAATTCCGTTTTTAGCAAAATCCTTTCCAAACTGTTTTCCAAACCATTGTCTGGCAACACCTAAACAAGTAAAGTTTGACATGGTTGCGCCGGTTACAAATCCTCCTAAAAAAGCATCTGGAAGTTCTAATAATTGAAGCAGCAAATTAATAGTTTCAAATTCTATCAATGCCGAATTTCCGCCTTGAGATGTTATCGATTGTGTATTTTGATCGTAAACCGATGCCAGCCAATCACCAACAATAGAAGCAGGTGTGGATCCGCCGGTTACAAATCCCCAATAACGAGGCCCTGGAGACGAAACCAATAAAGGTACTAATCTTTCATTAAACTCTTTTAAAGCTTCTGAAGAACCTAAACCTAATTCGTTTAAGTCTCGTTTGGGATCGATTCTGTTTTTATTTGAAGTTGGAATATTCTCCAAATTATTCAAGAAATCAACGCCTTGTTGTTTGGCTTTTTCTAAGATATTTTCAAAATCATTTAGATCGTGTTGTAGTATTGAATTCATATTTATATAATTTTTGATCTCAAACTAATTGACAGGCTGAGCGAAGCCTAAGCCTTTAGTTGAAATAATATATTTACGGTAAAAATGTGGAACTTATAATAACGTTACCATTTCGTCTTCTCAGAGAATCTCGAAACCATCATCGAACAAATTACATCACCATTTGCATTTAACAAAGTAGCAATCGGGTCAACCAAAGTTCCTAAAATCATAGCAACTGGAAGCGCTTGTTCCATCGGAAAACCATAAACGGTTATGGCTAAGATTTCGCCAATATAACCTCCATTCGGAATTCCGCCTTCGACAATTGAAACTACAACTGTTATTCCGAGTGCTAAAAGAATGGTCATAGGATCTGAGAAATCTTTCCCGAACATGGCAAACAAAAAAGTGATTTTTAAAATAGAAGACATACTCGAACCGTCTTTATGCAAAGGCGCTCCTAGCGGAATCACCAAATTACGAACATGTGCCGGAATTTTCATTTTTTCTGCTGCTTCAAGATTGGCAGGAATTGTGGCAATACTGCTGCAAGTTCCTACTGCGGTTAAAGATGGCGTTATGTTATTACTCCAAAAAACTTTAAAAGCTCTTTTTCCGCCTGACACAAGTGCGTATAAACTAAAAAACACAAAAAAGTAAAAGACACAGGCCGCATAATAAACTGCCATAGGTTTTGCATAAACTCCCAACAATTGTGGCCCGAAAACACCAACTTGATAGGCAAAATAAGCTCCCAAACCAATTGGCGCCAATTTCATGATGATGTTTAAAAGTTGTTTCATGACCTCGTTTCCAGAATCGAGAAAACTCTTGAAAGCATTTCCTTTTTCGCCGGACTGCAATGTTGCAAAACCAATTAGAAAAGAAAAAATAATCAATGCCAGCATACTTTTTCGCGACAATAATTCGAAGAAATCATTTGCCGTAAGCAGTTTTGCAATTTGATCTCCTGCAGATCCTGATTGAATTTCCTCAAACGGAACTTTGGCAATAGCGATATCCTCATGAATAGGAAAAAGATAAACGGCGCAAATCATTACAATTGCCGAAATAAGAATTGTCGCCAGAAAGACCAAAACCATAATAAAGAAAAGTTTTCCGAGCTTTTCTGTTCTCTCCAAATTAGCAATCGACGAACCAATTGTAAAAAAGATAAGCGGGATAATGGCCGTGAAAAGTAAGTTCAGAAATATATCCCCAATCGGTTTTATGATCAAAACTTTTTCTCCGAAAACCAATCCAAAAATACTTCCTATTATGATACCTCCAAGAAGCATTAAAATACTGCTGTAACTCTTTAAAAAATTGATTTTCTTAACTTCCATAATTTTAAACGATTATAATTCAGAATGATTAATAAAGAATGAAAGTACTTAAAAAAAGATTGCGAAAATTGATTAGTCATTTTTTATGCCACAGATTAGTAGGATTAAAATGATTTTTTAATCTCTGTGAATCTGGCAAGAAATTATTTCTCTAGAACAATAGTCGTAAAAGCTCTGTCAACCAATTCTCCTGTTTTGCTTTTTACTTTTTCTGTCTGTGTTTCTGTATACACAATCTTAAATGGTGATTTTTCAATTAGTTTCTGCGCTTTTTCTGTGCTGTACAATTCAAATTCGAATTGAGTAAATGGAAGTTTCTTCATAAAATCTTCCTCTGCAAATGTTAAGCAGAAATTTCCATTTGATTTTAAAACCCTGTAAATTTCTAAAAGTAATTTCTCTGGCTCCTGCCAAAAATAAATGGTATTTACCGTAAATATTTTATCGAAAGATTCTTCTTCAAACGGAATTACATTTCCGTCATAAAGTGAAAAGAAAGCTTGTTTTTGAGACACAAAATTTCTGTTAATCTGGCGCGCTTCCTGAAACATCAGCTCGGACATTTCTAATCCATAATATTTTAGTTTTTCCGCCTGTTCAAACAAAAATTCAACATGACCAGCGTTTCCGTGGCCTAATTCCAGAATTTTATTTTCTTTGGAGATATTTAAATTTTGAATTGAATGGCGCGTCATATTGATGTTTGTTTCGTTCATCATATTTGCCATTTCGATTCCTTTTTCTCCCGATGGATTTTTTAATTGAGAGGCTATTGCTTGTAATTCTTCTTGTTTCATGATCTTTAAAGTTAAATTCCAATAAAAAAAATCCAAATTCCAAGCCTTGTTTATCATTGCGAGGAACGAAGCAACCGCATTAAAAAAGCACAAAAGCTAAACAACTTGAGATTGCTTCGTTCCTCGCAAAAACCTTAAAAAACCTGACTCGCTATCTGGCGGATATTCTCAGATTTTCCCATTGAATAATAATGCAAAAACGGAACTCCCGCTGCTTTTAATTCTAATGACTGCTGAATTGCCCACTCGATTCCGACTTGTTTGATTTCAGCATTATTCTTGCATTTATCTACAGCATCGATCAAATCTTCTGGAAGATCAATTCTGAAAATCTGCGGTAAAACCTGTAAATGTCTTTGAACAGCAATAGGCTTAATTCCAGGAATAATCGGAATTGTGATGCCCATTTCTCTTGCTTTTTCTACAAAGGCAAAATATTTTGAGTTGTCAAAAAACATTTGCGTTACTACGTAATCTGCTCCTGCGTCAACTTTTTCTTTTAATCTTTTTAAATCTGATTGTAATGATGGTGATTCTAAATGCTTTTCAGGATAACCTGCAACTCCAATACAAAAATCGGCTTTATTATCAACATCCATTACTTCATGAAGATATTTTCCGCAATTCAAATCATTAATTTGTCGAACCAAATCGATTGCATAATGATTTCCTCCCGCTTTTGGTGTAAAAGACTGCTCATCTTTCATTGCATCTCCGCGAAGTGCCATTACATTATTGATTCCCAAATAATGACAATCAACCAGCATATACTCGGTTTCTTCCTGTGTAAATCCGCCGCAGAGCAAATGCGGAACAGTATCTACATTGTATTTATGCTTTATAGAAGCGCAAATCCCAAGCGTACCCGGACGCATACGAGTTAGTTTTTTATCCAAAAGTCCGTTACCGCGATCAATGTAAATATACTCTTCGCGAGAAGTTGTTACATCAATAAACGGCGGTTTAAACTCCATTAAAGGATCGATATTATCATACAATTCCTGAATGCTTTTCCCCTTTTGAGGTGGAATAATTTCAAATGAGAATAATGTTTTTCCTTTGGCGTTTTCTATATGCTCTGTTACTTTCATTTTTTAAGTTATGGGTTATGAGTTAAGTGTTTTGAGTTTTTAGTTCGTGTAAAAAATCTGAAATCAAAAACTTAAATCAATCTTTTTATTTGTTTCATGTTTCAGGTTTCAGGTTTCAAGTTATCCTAAGCAACTTGAAACCTGAACCTGAAACAAAAATAACTTTCGTTAATCTGCAATATTAGGATTTAACCATTTCATGGCATAATCTGTTGGAACGTTGCGTCGTTTGGCGTAATCTACTACCTGATCTTCTTTTATTTTTCCTAGTCCGAAGTACCTGCTTTTTGGGTTTCCAAAATAGTATCCCGAAACCGATGAAGCCGGCCACATCGCCATGCTTTCTGTAAGCGTCACTCCAATTTCTTCAGCTACATTCAAAAGCTTCCAAATCGTTGGTTTTTCCAAGTGATCTGGACAAGCTGGATAACCTGGAGCTGGACGAATTCCTTTATAATTTTCTTTAATTAATTCTTCGTTTGTTAGCGATTCTTCTCTATCGTAGCCCCAAATTTCTTTACGTATTTTTTCGTGAAGATATTCGGCGAAAGCCTCAGCAAAACGATCGGCAAGTGCTTTTACCATAATCGAATTGTAATCGTCTAAATTCTTTTCATATTCCGCTGCCCATTCATCTACACCAAAACCTGTTGTTACGCAAAAAGCTCCCATGTAATCCTCTATTCCGCTTTCTTTTGGCAGAATAAAATCGGCTAAAGCAATGTTTGGTGCACCTTTTGTTTTTTGCGACTGCTGGCGAAGTGTTAAGAATTTTTCCAGTACTTTTCCGTTTTCGTCACGTAATTCGATATCGTCATCATCGACCTGATTGGCAGGAAAAATTCCGTAGATACCTTTTGCTTTTAATTTTTTCTCTTCTAAAATCACCTTCAACATCGACTGAGCATCGTTAAACACAGATGTTGCTTGTTCGCCCACAACCTCATCGGTTAAAATCGCAGGATATTTTCCGTACAATTCCCAAGTTTGAAAAAACGGTGTCCAGTCGATATATGGAACCAAAACATCTAGTTCTATTTCGATGGTTTGTGCTCCTATTACTTTTGGTTTAGTTGGCGTGTATTCAGACCAATCCAATTGTAATTTGTTTTTACGGGCATCTTCAATCGTCAAGAAGTTTTTATCTCTTGAACGATTTAAAAATGTTTCTCTAAAAGAATCGTACTCTGCACGAATATCTGCCGCATATATTTTTCGGTTATGATCTAACAGGTTTCCTGCAACCGTAACAGCACGCGAAGCATCGTTTACGTGAATTACCGTTTCTCTATACTGAGGCGCAATTTTCACAGCAGTATGCGCACGCGAAGTTGTTGCCCCGCCAATCATAATCGGGATTTTAATATCTTGTTTGTCTAATTCTTTGGCCAGATACACCATTTCGTCAAGCGAAGGTGTGATCAGTCCGCTTAATCCGATAATGTCTACATTATGCTCAATCGCCGCTGCAATAATTTTTTCTGGAGGAACCATAACTCCAAGATCTACAATCTCGTAATTGTTACAAGCCAAAACTACCGAAACGATGTTTTTCCCAATATCGTGAACGTCACCTTTTACAGTTGCCATTAGGATTTTTCCGTTTCCTTGTTTATCTCCAGCTTGTTTGCTTGCTTCAATAAATGGCAATAAATAAGCAACTGCTTTTTTCATTACACGAGCCGATTTTACCACCTGAGGGAGAAACATTTTTCCGCTTCCAAATAAATCTCCAACCACGTTCATTCCCGTCATCAAATTGATCTCGATAACTTCAATTGGTTTTGTTGCTGCCAAACGGGCTTCTTCAACGTCTTCCTCAATAAAAGCATCAATTCCTTTTACCAATGAATGTGTAATACGCTCCTGAACCGTTCCAAAACGCCATTCCTGAACTACTTTTTCATCGCTTTTTGCTTCACCTTTTACATTTTCTGCAAAATCTAAAAGTCGTTCTGTAGCGTCGTCACGTCTATCTAAAATTACGTCTTCAACGTGTTCTAATAAGTCTTTCGGAATATCATCATAAATCGTCAACATTTCGGGATTTACGATTCCCATCGTCATTCCATTTTTAATGGCGTGGTATAAAAACACTGAGTGCATCGCTTCACGAACGGTATCATTTCCTCTAAAAGAAAACGAAACGTTACTTACCCCACCGCTGATATGTGCATGAGGCAGATTCTCGCGAACCCATTTTGTTCCTCTAAAGAAGTCCAAAGCATTTAAGCGATGTTCTTCCATTCCCGTTGCAACTGGGAAAATATTCAAATCGAAAATAATATCCTGCGGAGGAAACCCTACTTTGTTCACCAAAATATCATACGAACGCTGACAAATCTCCACTCTACGGTCGTAATTATCGGCCTGACCAACTTCGTCAAAAGCCATAATAATCGCCGCCGCTCCGTAACGTTTGATTAATCTAGCGTGGTGAATAAAAGCTTCTTCTCCTTCTTTTAACGAAATCGAGTTTACAACGCTTTTTCCTTGTACTACTTTAAGACCTGCTTCGATGATTTCCCATTTCGAGCTGTCGATCATAATCGGCACTCTCGAAATATCTGGTTCTGCAGCAATTAAATTTAAAAATTTAGTCATTGCAGTAACACCGTCAAGCATTCCTTCATCCATATTAATATCGATGATCTGCGCTCCTCCTTCTACCTGCTGTCTTGCAATATCAAGTGCCTCGTCATATTTCTCTTCCTTGATTAATCTTAAGAATTTTCTTGAACCGGTTACATTCGTACGTTCCCCAACGTTCACAAAAACACTTTCAGGCGTAATAATCAACGGTTCTAATCCTGATAATACAAGGTCTCTTCTTTTTTCTGTCATTTTTTTTAAAGTTACTAAGATTCTAAGATGCTTAGATTCTAAGTTTTTTTATTCTCTATTTGTGTTCCTGCAAGGTTTTTAAAACCTTGTAGATTTGTTATTGATTTTTAATCACTAAAAAATATGTTTCTCAAATCCTCCATTGAACACCTTTTCGATCCATAACCTAAATTCTAAATTTGTCGTAATATGATATATTTCACCATTACTTTCTATTTTGAATTTTTCGTTATTATCAATCTTACTTTTAATACTTTTTAATTCAGATACACAATATAAATATGGATTCATCGTATCATACAAATTTGAATTTAAAAAAGCTTTAAATACTTCCCCATCTTCTGAATAAACAATATGCTCTCCATCCATTTAATAATATTTATCATTTACATTCATACCTACAAGGTTTTGAAAACCTTGCAAGAGCGAAACTTTAGGCAATAACCGGCGCTACTCTCGGCTTATAATCCTTCGCAACCTCAGCCATTAATCGAATATGATCTGGAGTTGTTCCGCAGCAACCTCCAATAATATTAATCAAATTATCCTCTAAATATTCTTTAATAAAAGCCTGAGTCTGTTCCGGTGTTTCATCGTATTGTCCGAATGCATTTGGCAATCCTGCGTTTGGATGTGCTGAAACATTAAAACTTGTATTATGTGCTAATGTTTTTAAATACGGTTTCAGCAAATCGGCTCCAAGGGCGCAATTGAATCCTACACTTAATAACGGAATATGCGAAACTGAAATCAAAAACGCTTCAACTGTCTGCCCAGAAAGTGTTCTTCCTGAAGCATCCGTAATTGTTCCTGAAACCATGATCGGAATATCCAGATTACGTTCTTCTTTTACTTCTTCGATTGCAAAAAGTGCTGCTTTAGCATTTAAGGTATCAAAAATCGTTTCTACTAAAAGTAAATCGCATCCCCCATCCATTAAAGCTTCTGCTTGTTGTTTGTAAGCAATTCGCAAATCGTCGAACGTTACGGCTCTGTAACCTGGATCGTTTACGTCTGGTGACATACTTGCCGTACGGTTTGTTGGTCCGATTGAACCAGCTACGAAACGAGGCTTTTCTGGATTTTTTGCGGTAAACTCATCAGCTACTTGTCTTGCGATTTTTGCTGATTCGTAGTTTAACTCGTAAACCAAATCTTCCATATGATAATCGGCCATACCGATTGTCGTTCCTGAAAAGGTATTGGTTTCTACGATATCTGCACCAGCTTCGTAATAAGCAGCGTGCACATCGCGGATCGCCTGTGGTTGTGTTAAGGATAATAAATCGTTGTTTCCTTTTAATGGATGTGGAAAATCTTTGAAACGCTCTCCTCTAAAATCTTCTTCGGAGAAATTATAGCGCTGCAACATTGTTCCCATTGCTCCGTCAAGGATTAGGATATTTTTCTTTATTGCTTCTTGTATCGTAATTGCCATATCTTTTTTTCTTTAGCTTCTAAGATACTGAGGTTCTAAGATGCTAAGTTTTTTTATTATGATTGTGAAGTTTAACCTTCGATATTTTTTTTACACTAATTCCAAAAGTGCAATATTGCATGCTAATTAGCCCCGATGGAAGCAAATATCCTTTTATTCTGGGGTTCAGAATAAAAGATATTTGTGTACAGCGGGAACTATTGACTGCAAAAATGCACCAATGATTCGCTCCTGATACAGAATCTGTTTCAGTAATTATTGTAAGTTGTCAGGAAAAGTTTGAGAAATACGAGTTATGTATTTGTGTTATCTATCTTTAATACTGGAAAATGTCGTATAAAGTAGAATTTAGCACCTTCTTTATGATAAAGGGTTGCTAAGGTTTCATTGGGTCTATCCCTCCGCCTTTCGTGATAACTAACAGTAATTTTAAGAACAGTGCAAAGGTATGAAATAGGCTTTCGATTTGCAAATGTTTTTTTCTAAGGTTCTGAGAGGCTAAGTCGCTAAGGTTCTAAGTTTTTCTTTTAGGATTTTTAATTTAAACAATCGAGCTCCAGAGGAGCGCAATATTTATAGAAAACAATTTACCAACTCAACAAAAGCTCCAGCGGAGCGACATATATTTCGCTCCGCTGGAGCTTTATTCATGAAATGCGCATTTCTTATCTACAAATATTTCATCCCTCTGGGATTTTTTATGTCAATAAAAAAGCCCAAACTAAAAGTTTGAGCTTTTCTATATAAAGAATCTTAGTCCCTTAGAACCTTAGTATCTTAGCACCTCCAATTAAACTATCGCCTTAACAACTGCTTTTGGAGCTTCTTTACGAGTTCCGTCGAAACCGTCTACACCAGAAACTGTTGTATATTTTAATACATACTTTTTACCTGGATTGATGATTCCGTAAGCAGCTTGACACATTAAAGTTGCTTCGTGGAATCCGCAAAGGATTAATTTTAATTTTCCTGGATATGTGTTTACGTCTCCAATGGCAAAGATTCCCGGGATATTTGTCTGGTAATCTAGTGCATTGTTTACTTTGATTGCATTTTTTTCGATTTCTAATCCCCAGTCGCCAATTGGACCTAATTTTGGAGTTAATCCGAAAAGTGGAATGAAATAATCACACTCGATTTTACGGTGTGCTCCGTTTTCTTCGATATCTAATGATTCAACGTGTTCAGCTCCATTGATTCCGATAACTTCTGCCGGAGTGATTAATTTAATTTTTCCAGCGGATTTTAATTCCTGTACTTTTTCTACAGAATCTAAAGCTCCTCTAAATTCGTTTCTTCTGTGAATTAAAGTTACTTCTGAAGCTACATTTGCCAAGAAAATACTCCAGTCTAGTGCTGAATCTCCTCCTCCTGCAATTACAACTCTTTTATCTCTGAATTTCTCCGGATTTTTGATGAAGTATTTAACTCCTTTATCTTCATAAAACTCGATATCTTCAATAAGTGGTTTACGAGGCTCAAAACTTCCTAAACCTCCTGCGATTGCGATAACTGGCGCGTGAAATTTAGTTCCTTTGTTTGACGTTACAATGAAACTTCCGTCTTCTTGTTTTTCGATTGTTTCTGCACGCTCACCTAATGTAAAACCTGGCTCAAACTGTTTAATTTGCTCCATTAATCCATCAACTAGATCTCCTGCCAGTACTTCTGGAAATCCTGGGATATCATAAATTGGTTTCTTTGGATATAATTCTGAAAGCTGTCCTCCTGGTTGAGGCAGAGCATCTAATATGTGGCATTTTAATTTTAATAATCCTGCCTCGAATACGGCAAATAAACCTGTTGGGCCTGCTCCAATTATAAGTATATCTGTTTTAATCATTATGTTGTTGTTTATAATCATTCTTAATAGTGCAAAGAAACGAATAATTTATTCTACTGACAATGATTTTTATCATTCATTTCTAAGCGATATTTTTACTCTCTATTTTTGAGTGAAGCGGTGATTTCATTCATCTTCTTCACTTTTTCTTCAAAATTGCCTTTTAAGGTTCTCCTGTATTCATTTAGGTTTTCTACCATTTGATTAATATCGTCGGGAATTATTTCTTCGAAAAATTCTCTTAGCCTTTTGGCAGTTGTCGGCGATTTTCCATTGGTCGAAATGGCGATTTTCACATTTCCTTTCGTAACGATGCCTCCTAAATAATAATCACATAAATCCGGCGTATCGGCGATATTGCAAATCAAATAACGCTTTCTCGATAAATCGTAAACTCTTTTATTGACTTTTAAATCATCTGTACAGGCAATTACCATGTGACGTTTTTTGAGCATTTTCTTTTTAAACTTTGCTTCCGTCAATTTAATTGATGGATGCTTTTCTGCTAAAATTTTAATTTCTAAATGAAAATCGGGCGCTACAACCTCAACATTTGCATTTGGACTCGATTTTAACAAAAAAGAAAGTTTTTCCAGACCTACATTTCCGCCGCCCACAATTAAAACATTCAGATTGTGAAGTTTTAGAAATATTGGATATAATTCGTTTTGTTCCATGTTAATCATTTTTCATCTATTCAAAATTAGATGATTTACCAATCAGATGTTCCTAATAGAACATTTTATTGGGAACATTTTTTATTCTACCGATGAAATGTTCCTAACGGAACAATCTCTTCACGTACATTCGGTTAAAAACGGATGCTCCAATGTTGATTCCTGCGAAATTTTACCTTGTGATTTCTTTTGATAGAAATTCTTCGTAAAATCCTTTTAATTTGTTGCTTTCGCGGACAACTTCTCCAAGAACAATAATTGCTGGTGAACCTAATTCTTTTTGTTTTACAACTTCTAAAATCGAATCAACTGTTCCTACGCCAACTTTTTCTTCTGCTGTTGTTCCGTTTTGGATGATGGCAACTGGTAAATTTCCTTTGTTTTCTTTTTGAAACAAATCGATAATTTGAGGTAATTTGTGCATTCCCATCAAGATCACAACTGTTGCAGAAGATTGTGCTGCCAAAGCAACATCTGCAGATAATTTTCTATCTGAAGTTGTTCCTGTAATAGCCCAAAAGCTTTCTGAAACGCCGCGTTTTGTAATCGAAATTCCTTGACTTGCAGGAACTGCAACTACTGATGAAATCCCTGGAACAACTATTGTTTCAATTCCGAAACTTTCTGCAAAATCAATTTCTTCGCCGCCTCTTCCAAAAATAAAAGGATCTCCGCCTTTTAATCGAACTACGTTTCCGTATGTCAAAGCATTATCAACAATTAATTGATTGATTTGATCTTGCGTATAGGCATGATTTCCGATTCTTTTTCCAACAAAAATTCGGATGGCATTTTTAGGTGCGTAATCCAGAATTTCTTCATTGGCCAAAGCGTCATATAAAACCACGTTGGCTTCAGCCAATGCTTTTACAGCTTTGAGCGTAAGTAGATCAGGATCGCCCGGACCTGCACCGACTAAAGTTATTTTTGGTTTTATATTAAGCATTTGCTAATTCTTGAGCTCTGAAAGTTTCAATTTTATCAAAGAAAACTACTGCCTGAGCAATGTAATCTTTAGCGAAAGCTTCAGAAGGTTCATTTTTATTGATTTGGTAAACCAAATCTTTAAAAGTTGAGTTTAATTCTATTTTATTTTTTTCAATAAAAACGGTATCAAACAAGTCTACAATTCCTGCGTGATTATTTGTTTTTTCGTTTTCAGACAATAACAAAGCTTTTGCTCCATTTACAAATCCTGCATAAGCATGATAAATAGCATCTGACCATTTTTTCTCGTCGAAAGATTCTTGAGCCAATAGTAATTTCTCTTTAGCTTCAAACAATAAAGTTGCTACTAAATCGATCACTACTCCCGCACATTCCCCAACTCCAACTGCTTTTACATAGTTGTCTGCGTTACCCCAGTCTACAAAATCAGCTTCAGTTAAATTGGTTACATCTGCAAAAGGTTTTAAAATTTCATAGAAATATTTCTCTCCTTTTGCATCATAATAATTCAAGAATTTTTCTCCGTTTGCATTCGCATCATAATCATTTAAAATGGTACGCAATGCATCTGGTCCTCTGCGGCTTGGAATTTTAATTACTTTATCAGCAAAACGTCCTGATCCGTTTCCTAATCTTCCTCCGCCTAATAAAACCTGTAAAGCCGGAGCAACTAATTTTCCTGAATTGATTGACATTCCTTGGAATCCAATGGCAGACATATTATGCTGTCCGCAGGCATTCATACAACCTGAGATTTTAATTTCGATTTCGCGGTTGTTTAAATACTGAGGATATTCGGCATTTAAAACTCTTTCTAATTCTTCTGCAATACCGGTACTGCTTGCAATCCCCAAATTACAAGTATCAGTACCCGGACATGCCGTAATATCTCCTGTAGAATTATATCCTAAATGAACAAAATCCAATTTGGCTAATTCCTGATAAAAGAAAGGAAGATTCTCTTCTTTTACGTGACGTATTACAATATTTTGACGCAATGAAAAACGTAATTCATTTGCTGCGTAATTTTTAATTAAAGCGGCTAATAATCTTGCCTTATCAGTATAAAAATCTCCTAGTAAAACTTTGATACCAATGGCATAATAACCTTCTTGTTTCTGCTTAATTACATTCGATTTTTTCCATGCTTCATAAGCTGCAGTATCTTCGATTGTAACTTGCGGAACTTCTAATAATGGTTCTGGAATTGGACCTTCAAAAGCGGTCGTATCAATTTCGTATGTTTCAAAAGCGATCGCTTTTTTCTCTTTTTCAACTAAATCAAGAAAAACATCTTTTCCTATTTCTTTGATTAAAAATTTCATACGCGCTTTCATTCTTTTGGCACGCTCACCATATCTGTCGAAAATACGGATGATTCCTTCTGCTGTTGGAATGATTTCATTTACCGGAACAAACTCTGAAAGTAATTCAGCATGTGCTGGCTGAGATCCTAAACCTCCTCCAAACATGATTTTAAAACCTTTTTGTCCGTCTTTAATTTTCGGAATAAATCCTAAATCGTGCAAATAGCTCAAAGCAGTATCTTCGTCTGAAGAAGAGAACGAAATTTTGAATTTACGTCCCATTTCCTGACAGATTGGGTTTCTTAACAGATATTGAAAAAGTCCGTGTGCGTAAGGCGAAACATCAAATGGTTCGTTTACATCTACACCTGCCAATTCACTTCCTGTAATATTTCTAACCGTGTTTCCACAAGCTTCACGAAGTGTGATATCATCTTTAGCCAAATCTGCCCAAAGTTCTGGTGTTCTGTCTAGACTTACGTAGTGAATCTGGATATCCTGACGTGTTGTAATATGCAAACGTCCTGTAGAATATTCATCAGAAACTTGTGTAATACGCACTAATTGCTCGCTGGTAACTTTTCCATAAGGCAATTTGATACGGATCATCTGAACGCCTTCCTGACGCTGTCCGTAGATTCCGCGCGCTAAACGAAGACTGCGAAAACGCTCATCATCAATTTTTCCTCCACGGAATAAATGAATCTTTTTTTCTAATTCGATAATCTCTCTTTGAACTATCGGATTTTCTATTTCTGTTCTAAAACTTTCCATTTCTTTTACGCTTTAGGCTTTAGGCTATACGCTTTAAGCTTTATTAACTTTGTGTTTTTTTTGCTTTAGGCATTAAGCAATAAGCTTTAGGCTCTTGCATACCTTTTTATACATCTTTTGCTAAAAGCTTATTGCCTAAAGCTTATAGCTTACAGCAGGTTTACCTGATAAATCCTACTCCTGCTGTTGTGTTTGTCGCTGTATCAATTAAGATAAAAGCTCCGTTTGATTTGTTTTCATTATAAGAATCAAAATATAACGGTTTGCTTAATTTAATGCTTACTTCTCCAATTTCGTTAATGGCTAATTGTGAAGCTTCTGTCGTTCCTGAATAATCAGTTGCAATTGTATTTTTAATACTTTCTACTTTTGCCAAAACTCTATTCGTATTATGCTGTACTAAATACTTTGTTCCTGGAACCAGTTTTTTACTATCCATCCAGCAAACTGTCGTCGTAATATCTTTTTCAATTTTTGGAAGTTCATCTGATTTTACAATCATATCTCCTCTGGTTACATTGATATCATTTTCTAATTCGATTGTAATCGAAGATCCTGCAACGGCTTCATCAAATGTTTTATCGAAAAAGTGAATTTTAGACACTTTTGATTCTGTTAAAGAAGGAAGAACCGTAACGGCATCTCCAACTTTAATTGAGTTTCCGTATAATTTCCCTGCATAACCTCTAAAATCATGATATTCTTCTGTTTTTGGACGAATAACGGTTTGAACTGGGAAACGTGCTTTTCCAGCTTCAAAAACATCAGAAGCATGCAATCCTTCTAAATGTTCTAAAACGGTTTGCCCATCGTACCAAGGCATATTTTCTGATTTGTCAACCACGTTTCCACCGTTGATTGCGCTTAAGGGAATATAACTTACGTTTTGTTCCTTAAAAGTGCTTTTTGCATTTAATGCCTGAAAATCAGCTTTGATTTTATTGAAAACTTCTTCTGAATAATCCACTAAATCCATTTTGTTGATGGCAACAATTACTTCTTTCACTCTTAATAAATTATTGATGAAGAAGTGGCGGTAAGTCTGTTCGATAACACCTTTTCTGGCATCAATTAAAATGATTGAAACCTGAGAAGTTGACGCTCCTGTAACCATGTTTCTTGTATATTCTACGTGCCCCGGAGTATCGGCAATAATGTAACTTTTCTTTGCAGTCGAAAAATAAATATGCGCAACGTCAATTGTGATTCCTTGTTCTCTCTCTGCTACCAAGCCATCAGTTGCCAAAGAAAAATCAAGGTAATCGTATCCTTTTTGTCTGCTGCTTTTTTCGATTGCTTCTATTTTATCAGTTGTCAATGACTTTGTATCGTACAATAATCTTCCGATCAAAGTACTTTTTCCATCATCTACACTTCCTGCTGTTGCTATTTTTAAAACGTCCATTCTAATATTTTTGTTTCAGGTTTAAAGTTTCAGGTTTCATGTTCTCTCGAAACTTAAATCTGTATGTTTTTGTTTTTTTTGATTCTACTTTTAAAATTTCGTTCAGAATTGCATTTACAATTAACAATTCATAATTAACAATTATTAAAAGTATCCTTGTTGTTTTCTCTTTTCCATTGCAGCTTCAGAACGTTTGTCATCTATTCTGGCTCCTCTTTCAGAAATGGTTGATGATCTAATTTCCCCAACAACTTCTTCAATTGTTGCAGCGTAAGATTCAACAGCCGCTGTACAACTCATATCTCCAACGGTTCTGAAACGAACAATTCGTTCTTCGATTTGTTCGTCTTCTTCCTGATACACAAAAGGAGAATGCGACCAGATTAAACCGTCTCTCAAAAAAACTTTTCTTTTATGTGAAAAATAGATTGATGGAATCTCGATTTGTTCTTTTTCGATATAACTCCAAACATCTAATTCTGTCCAGTTTGAAATTGGGAAAACACGAACATTTTGTCCATTTTCGATTTTTCCATTTAAAATATCAAACAACTCAGGTCTTTGATTTTTTTCGTCCCATTGTCCGAAATCATCACGAACAGAAAAAATACGTTCTTTAGCTCTTGCTTTTTCTTCATCACGGCGAGCTCCACCAATACAAGCATCAAACTTAAATTCTTCAATTGCATCTAAAAGTGTTGTAGTCTGTAGGCTGTTACGGCTTGAATATTTCCCAGTTTCCTCAACCACTTTTCCTTCATCAATAGCATCCTGAACATTACGAACGATCAACTCTAAACCTAATTCTTCAACCAATTTATCTCTGAAAGCAATTGTCTCAGGAAAATTGTGCCCCGTATCTACGTGCAATAGAGGAAACGGAATTTTTGCAGGAAAAAATGCTTTTTGCGCTAAACGCACCAACGTGATAGAATCTTTTCCTCCTGAGAAAAGCAAAACCGGTTTGTCAAACTGTGAAATTACTTCTCTGAAAATGTATATTGCTTCACTCTCTAAAGCGTTTGTTTTTAATACTGAACTCATTGTTTTTTTGTTTGATATTTTGTTGTGAAAATTTTGTTTCAGGTTTAAAGTTTCAAGTTTTTAACCTGATCTAAAATCTTCACTCTTTACTCTATAATCTATTTTCTATTCTCTAAAAAAAGTCTTGCCTCTTGCTTCTTTCTTCTAAAACTCTACTCTTTCTTAGCACTATGAAGCCCGCACTCCTTATGGCTAGATTCCCACCACCATCTTCCGGCTCTGATATCTTCACCTGGGAAAATTGCTCTTGTACAAGGCGCACATCCAATACTTACGAAACCTTGTTTGTGTAAAGCATTTTGAGGTACATTGTTTTCCTGAAGATAAATTTCAACTTCTTCTAAAGTCCATTTTAAAAGTGGATTGAATTTTATGATTTCGAAGTTTCCATCGTACTCAAACAAGTTTAAATCTTGTCTGTTTTCTGACTGCTCAGCTCTTAAACCTGTAATCCAAACTGAATTTCCTGCCAAAGCTTTTCTTAACGGAACCACTTTTCGAATAAAACAGCATTCTTTTCTGTTTTCAACTGAATCGTAAAAGCTGTTTGGTCCTTTTGTTTTCAGAAGATTTTCTACTGAAGCAGCTTCTGGAAAAAAAACTTCGATTGGTTTTTTATACTTTTTTAAAGTTTTGTGAAAAACGTCGTAAGTTTCTTGAAACAATCTTCCGGTGTCTAAAGTAAAAACAGTGATATCAGTATTGCTTTTTGCAATAAAATCTGTAATTACCTGATCTTCCTGACCGAAAGAAGTTGAGAAAATTACTTTTCCTGGAAATTCTTCTGCTAAAAAAACTAACGTTTCATTTAGCGAAAGATCTTTAGTTTTATCTAATAATTCTTGTACAATAATCGCACTCATAATCTCTATCTCCCTATCTAAAGAATTATAATAATTTAGATAATGTTTTTAAACTCAATAATATAATTAGAACTCCAACCGCAATCATCATTGGTTTTCTTTTAATTTTGTTTACCAAATATGCTGCTAACGGCGCTGCAATAACTCCTCCTAAAATCAATCCAATGATTACCTGCCAGCCATGAATACCGCCAAAAAGCATGAATGTAATGCCGCTAGCAAATGAAATTGCAAACTCAGCTGCATTTACTGAACCAATTGTATATCTCGGATTTCTTCCTCTTCCTAATAATGTTGAAGTTACGATTGGCCCCCAGCCTCCGCCTCCAACTGAATCCATGAAACCACCAAAAGCGGCCAAAGCACTTAATTTTTTAGTTTTCTTCTTTACAATTGTTTTTTTCAATGCTTTTCTAATGATTACAATCGCTAAAACAATCATGTAAACTGCAATAAATGGCTTAATAATATCACCGTTAATTATGTCCGACAATAAGTAAGCTCCTGTAATTGAACCTAAAACACCTGGAATCAATAAATGTTTTACCAGTTTTTTATTGATATTCCCAAATCGGTGGTGTGAAAGTGCCGATGCTCCCGTTGTAAACATTTCTGAAACGTGTACCGCAGTACTGCTCACCACTGGCGGAACTCCATAAGCCAATAAAAATGATGTTGAAGTTGCTCCGTATCCCATTCCTAAAGTTCCGTCTACCAATTGAGCAAAAACTCCAATGGCAAAAAACACTAAAAATTCTTCATTAAATCCTTCAACAAATCCATTCCAAGAAAACTCAGCATGATGATTGTATATTAACACGGTTAATAAACCTACTAACAAAACAACAGGAATTCCAATCCAAAGCTTTTCTTTTAAAGAATCGGCCGTATTTATTTTCAGTTCTTTTTCCATATTAAAAATAATTCTTTTTGTTTTCAAAACCTATTACCCTATCGGGTTAATAGATTACTTTGCAAAAATAATACTTATTTCTAAAATACAAAGTAATATTTTTATTTTTTTAAACCTTAATTACTAATTCATTGCATTCTAAAAGAGGTATTTAAAACTTTGATAGCATAATTTCACAAATAATGCTATTTTACAAGATATTCAAACATTATAAGCATCCAAAAAACTTGTATATTAAATACGTTTTTCAATCTCTACAATATCTATAGGATAATTATAAAAATGTCGTATTTTAGCGCCAAATTTTTTTTATGGATTTTCAGATTGGTCTTGTAATCGCAGGTTTAGTAGTTGGATTTATAGTTGGATTAACAGGTGTTGGAGGTGGTTCTTTAATGACCCCAATTTTATTATATTTCAATATTCCTCCTACAACAGCTGTAGGAACAGATCTGTTATATGCCGCTTTTACGAAAGCTGGCGGAATATTTGTACACAATAAAAAAGGAAATATAAACTGGAAAATTACAGGATGGCTGACATTAGGAAGTGTTCCCGCTGCTTTAGTAACGTTGTGGATACTCAACAGTATTAAAACAGATATTGAAACGATAAATCGTGTAATTAAGTACAGTTTAGGCTGGGCATTATTGTTTACTTCTGTTGCTATTATATTTAAAAATAGAATTTTAAAGTTTTCTCAGAAACATGCCGGCGATAAATTTCACAGCGAAAGCCATACTCAAAATATGCTGACTGTAGGCATTGGAGTATTATTGGGAGCGACTGTAACTTTAACTTCTATTGGAGCTGGCGCTTTAGGAACTGTAACTTTGTTTTTCCTTTATCCGCTTTTACCAACTCCTCGATTGGTAGGAACTGAAATTGCTCATGCCGTTCCATTGACTTTAGTTGCTGGAATCGGACATGCTTCTATGGGAAATTTAGATTTAGCGCTTTTGGGCCAATTATTAATGGGATCTCTTCCAGGTATTTATATTGGAAGCAGTTTAAGCGGAAAAGTTCCTGATCTATTTTTGAGAAATGCTATTGCTGTAATGCTTTTTCTTGCTGGATATAAATTGATTTTTTAAAGCAAATTAATTTTTAAGCTTCTTTAAAACTTCACTTTTGAATTGTTTTGATGTTCCATATTCTAGTAAAATCTCTAATATTTCTTTACTTATCTTTTTATGATTTAGAATATATTCGTGAAGAAACTTGTCTCCTTTTTTAATCATTTTTTTTACAACTTCTATTTTTCCATAATTTTTATCAAACTGAGACATTTGTTCCTCGAGCTTATAATGATCTTCAGCTGTTTGCAGAGAGGTATCTTGTGTAAAAATCTGCACTAAAAGCTCATCGTCTTCTTTGACATGTAGAAAAATAAAAATAGTCTGTCCCCAACTCATATATTGTTTGGTTGTATCATTCTCGGGAAGAAATATTTGTGAACAGAAATAGAAAAGTTTATTATTAAATTCTGGAATAGAAGCTTCTGATATTTTCCATTTTGGAAAATGTTTAAGATATAGAATATCTTTTTTCTTTATCATATCTGCACAAGAAGATGTTGTTACATCTTTTTCCCTCTTATACATTACAGAATTATATTGAGCAAGATGATGTTGGATAAATTCATTCGTTTCTACTTTCTTTTCAATAACGATAAATTCCAATCTCTTTATTTGCACAGGCTTATTAAGCCTTATTTCATCAGTTTTAACAATTGCTCCAAAAATATATAGTTCTCTAAAAGTTGAACTATTCAAAGTCTCTAATTCTGATTTTCCAAGTGTTATTTTATCAATAAAAACAGAAGGAAAACCTTTTATCCTAGGAAAATCAATATCTATGAGTAAATTTTTTTGGTAAATGTCCATAATTGCATCGCTTAAGCCTCTCTGCAAAAATAAAGATTTTTCTCTCAAATAAGCTACTAAAAAGCAATATCTGCTAAAGAATTACTTTCTAATATTTTAAGTGTATTATCTCTAACTTCTGTCATTAAACGACGTGCGGCGCAGGTAGACTCATCATCACAGTCATCACATCTTTCGTAGAAATTATGACTCGCACATGGTAATAAAGCAATCGGCCCTTCTAGAATACGATACACTTTTGCCATGCTAATATCTTTAGGATCTTTGATCAGGTAGTAACCGCCGCCTTTTCCTTTTTTAGCTCCAAGAAAACCAGAGTTTCTTAAAAGCAACAAAATACTTTCTAAAAATTTAATCGAAATATGTTCACTTTTCGCAATTTCAGCAATTTGTACAGGTTCGTTATTTTCTCTCCTGGCTAAATATGTAAGAGCTTTAATTCCGTATTTTGTTTTCTTTGAAAGCACTAATGTATAATTTTAGATTGTAGAATTTAGATTTTGGATATTCAGATCAAACTCTTACAAATTATTAAACAACAAAAATATGCTTTTTGTTTGAACTATCACAAAAGAATAAAGTTAAATTCTACTAATTCTATCAAATTACTTCGTTAATTTTTTTCTTTGAATGACAAAAATATGATTTTAAGAAAACATAATCAAAAAAGACGATTTTCAACTGTATTAAATATACAGCTAAAAATCGTCTTTACTATTTGAAATTGAAATATATAATTAAGCTAATGCTTGTTTCAAATCTGCAATTACATCTTCTACAGTTTCTAAACCTACGGAAACACGAACAAGACCTTGCGTGATTCCAACCGCTAATTGATCTTCTTCGGATAATTTACTGTGTGTTGTAGAAGCTGGATGCGTTACAATTGTTCTGGTATCTCCAATATTTGCAGACAATGAACAAAGTTGTATCGAATTCAAGAATTTTCTTCCTGCTTCAATTCCACCTTTAATTTCAAATGCGATGATGTTCCCGCCAGCTTTCATTTGCTTTTTTGCAATTTCATATTGCGGATGCGATTTCAAAAACGGATATTTTACGCTGTTTACATTTGGATGACTTTCTAAAAACTCAGCTACTTTTAAAGCATTTTTGCAGTGTCTGTCCACACGAACTGCCAATGTTTCTAAACTTTTTGATAAAACCCAAGCATTAAATGGCGATAAAGCTGGACCTGTATTTCTAGAGAACAAATATATCTGTCTGATTAATTCTGCATCTCCAACAGTTACTCCGCCTAAAACTCGTCCTTGTCCGTCAATTAATTTTGTTGCTGAATGGATAACCAAATGTGCTCCAAATTTAATTGGCTGCTGTAAATAAGGTGTTGCAAAACAGTTGTCTATAATTAAAATCAAGTTGTGTTTTTTTGCAATATCTCCTAATAATTGTAAATCAATAACATCAACACCAGGATTTGTTGGTGATTCGGCGTATAATATTTTGGTGTTTGGTTTAATAAAACTCTCGATTGTTTCTGGCTTATTAATTTCGAAATATGAAGTTTCGATATTCCATTTTGGAAAATAAGTCATAAACAAAGCATGAGTTGAACCGAAAACACTGCTTGCAGAAACAATATGATCTCCAGAGTTTAATAATGCAGCAAAAGTAGAATATACTGCTGCCATTCCTGTTGCAAAAGCATAACCAGAATCTGCACCTTCCATTTTGCAGATCTTGTCTACAAATTCTGATGTGTTTGGATTACTGAAACGGCTGTAAATATTTCTTTCTTTTTCTTCTGTGAAAGAAGCGCGCATGTCCTCTGCATCTTCAAATACGAAACTTGACGATAAATACAATGGCACCGAATGCTCTAAATACTGTGATCTTTCTAATTGTGTTCTTATGGCTTGTGTTTCAAAACCAAATTCTTCTTTATTCATTGTGTTGTTTTTTGTTTTTTTTTNTTTCCTTTTCAGCTAACTGAGAATTATCTAATTCTCAAATTGACTAATTTAATTAACGTAATTCTTCGTTGTTTAAAACGACTTTATATTTAATAGCTGCTGTTGGCTCAACTGTTTTGGCAACCGAACAGTATTTCTCGAAAGAAAGCTGTGCTGCCTTTTTTGCTTTTTCAGGATTGATTTCTCCTTCTAAATAAAAAACCACATCGATTTCTTTAAAAGGTTTTGCTTCTTCGATTTGAACTCTTGTTCCTTCAACCTCAGCATTAAAAGAAGTGATTTCCTGACGCTGCTTCTTTAAAATTGAAATCATATCAATTGCACTGCATCCTGCAACGCCCATTAATACAAGCTCCATTGGACTAGCTCCTAAATCGCTTCCGCCGAATTCGGCTCTGCTGTCAACGTCAACTATATGTCCGCGTTCATTTTTTAGTTTAAAATGAAATGCGTCATTTACTCTGTTTAAAGTTACTTTCATTGTGTTGTTATTTTTTTTGTTTTGTTATAGCCTTGTAAATCTAAAATCTCAAGTCTAAAATCTTCAATCTAAAATCGTATTACCCTTTATCTGACAATCTCAAAATATCTCCGAAAACTCCTCTTGCCGTTACCGCAGAACCTGCACCAGCTCCTTGAATCACAATTGGACGATCTCCGTAAGATTCTGTGTAAATTTCAAAGAAAGAATCAGAACCTTTTAGTCCGCCTAAGGCTGTATCCGAAGGTACTGAAACTAATTTAACTTCTAGATTTCCTTTGTCATTTTGTAAATCACCAGACAATTCGCCGATATATCTTAGTACATGATTTGGCTGTTGGTCTGCTTTTATTTTAGCATAAATTGAGTCGAATTCTTTTAATTTCGTCAAGAAATCAGCTGCACTTCCTGCACGTAAATGCTCTGGAATAAGATTCTGAATAGAGATTTCTTCAAATTCGTTTTGTAAATCTAATTCTCTAGCCAAAATCAATAATTTTCTTCCAACGTCATTGCCGCATAAATCCTCACGCGGATCTGGCTCTGTGTATCCATTGTCAATTGCTTCCTTCAGGATTTCGCTGAAAGGAGCATCTTTTGCAGAAAAATTATTGAATAAATAGCTCAATGTTCCTGAGAAAACACCTTTAATTTTTGTGATGTTTTCGCCTGAAAGATGCAGTAATTTAATCGTATCAATTAAGGGTAAACCTGCACCAACATTGGTTTCATATAAATAATTCTTTTGATTTTCTGCCAGCGCTTTTCTCAATTCTTTATAAAAGCCATAGCTTAATGTATTCGCTACTTTATTCGAAGAAATCAAATCGAAACTGCTTTCTACAAGCGGAATATAGTTTTCTACGAATGGCGCACTTGCCGTATTATCAATCGCAATTAAGTTTTCTAAATGATGTTCATTTGCGTAAGCAATAATATCTTTTATAGTGTATGCTTCTCCTTTGGTTTCGATTTCATTTTTCCAGTTTGCAGTTACACCATATTTATTTAAAAGCAGTTTTTTTGAATTTGCAATTGCAAAAACATTCAACTTAACATCTTTACGTTTTTCAATTGCTGCAGCCGATTCTAAGATTTGGTTAATTAAAGTCCCTCCTACTAATCCGTGGCCAAAAATCGCGATGTTTATTTTCTTAGAAACACCAAAAATTTCTCCGTGAATTACGTTTAAGGCTTTGTTTAATTCTTCTTTTTTAACAACCAAACTCACGTTTTTACCCGTTACGGTGTTGTTAAACAAAATCGGAACAATTTTATTTTTGATTAAGGCTGTATATGGTTTGTGGAATGTACTTAAATCCTGTCCGATAATCGAAATTACCGATACATTGTCTGTAACTGTAATTTGGTTTACGTCTTTCGAATAAAAGTCATTTTCGAACTCTTTTTCTAATTCTACAACTGCAGTTGTCGCTTTATCTGTTGCTACAACCAACCCAATTCCTCTTTCTGAAGATCCTTGCGAAATAATACTCACACTAATATTATGATCGCCCATTACCTTAAAAATACGGGCATCTACTCCTGCCTTTCCAAGTAATCCGCGTCCTTCAAGGTTAACAAGAGAAACATTTTCCAAAACAGAAAGTGTTTTAATTCCTTCTTTAGCAGAATCGGATGTAATTAATGTTCCGCGGTTTTCGTGATTGAAAGTATTTAAAATACGAAGCGGAATATTTTTTTCTAATAACGGAATTATCGTTTTGGCGTGCAGAATTGTTGCTCCAAAATTAGCCAGCTCATTTGCTTCGTTAAAAGACAAATATTCGATTTTTTTAGCATCTGCAACTAAATCTGGATTTGCCGTGTAGATTCCGTCTACGTGTGTAAAGTTTTGAAGTTCTTCGGCATTTAAATAATTCGCGATTAACGAAGCGGTATAGTTACTGCCGTTTCTACCTAAAGTAGTTGTGTCGTTGTTGTTGTTGGAACCAATGAAGCCTGTAACTATATTAACCGTTTCGCCGTTATGTTCTTTAAAATAATTTACTACGTTTTTCTTTGAAAGCTGTTCTAGAGGCTGTGCATCACCAAATTTAGAATCGGTTTTCAGCAATTCTCTTGAATCTACAAAATTCGCTGGAATTCCTTTTTCTATCAAAATAGCGGTCAATAATTTAGCCGAAAGCAATTCTCCTTTTGATAGAATCTGATCTTTGATTTTTTTACTGTAATCGCCAATTAGACTTACTCCTTCAAAAAGTTTATCTAAAACATTAAATTCTTCCGAAAAATCTACGTGTGGATAATCTGATATTTGATATTTTTTAAAATTCTCTAATAATTCTTTATAACTGCCGTTTTTTGCAGCAATGGTTAAGATAAATTCCAATTCATCTGTTGCGTTTCCTCGCGCAGAAACTACAACAGCAATTTTTTCACCTTGATTTACTTTATCCGAAATGATCGAAACAACTTTATTAAGTCCTTCTCCGTTTGCTAATGATTTACCTCCAAATTTTAATACTTTCATTTTATTTTTTTATTGTTTCTGCCTTAAAAATGTCGGCAAGTAAATGATCTAATTGTTTGTACTCGATTAAAAAAGCGTCATGTCCGTGAACCGAATCAATTTCGCTGTAGAAAACATTGTCTTTAAATTTCTTCAGTTCTTCGTAGGTTTCTACGTTTTCTTTTGCTGTAAAAAACAAATCCGAATTAATTCCTACTATATGAATTGATGCATTTGATTGTGACAGTAAGTTTTCAAAACTTTCACTATTTCTAGTAATATCAATTGTTTTAAGCAGCTGGTTCATTAATTTATAAGAAGCTAACTGAAATCTTTGCTGCAATTTTTTTCCGTGATGCGCCAGCCAGCTTTCGATATTAAAAATCAAAAGATCTTGATTGATGGTACGCTGAAATTTTTCTTTGAATGATTCTGGCGAACGATAACACAGCATGGCGTGTATTCTCGCATCTTCGATTGGTTTTGAAGAATTATTGAGAATTTGTTCTTGCAGGAAACAATTGGCAATAAGCCAGTCTGTCGATTTCCAATCGCTCGCAATCGGGATAAGATGTTCTGTGATATTTGGTTCTAAAGCTAAGATTTCCCAAGCAATTCCGCCTCCAACTGAGCCTCCAATTATGGCATAAAGCTTTTCAATATTTAAAACTTTTAGTCCTTCAATAAAAATTCGGGCAATGTCTCTGGCAGTAAAATCTAGATAATTTTCGATTAGGAAAGAATTGCTTCCGTTTCCTGGAATATCAAACGCTAAAATGGTATAGACAGCAGTATCAATGGTTTTACCTTCACCAATTAAGTTATTCCACCAGCCATTCTCGCCAGTAACTTGGGCGTTTCCTGTCAAGGCATGATTTACCAAAACAATAGGCGCACTATGTAAAGGCTGACCAGCAACAGTAAAACTTAAAGGCAGTGTATGATAAAACGCACCATTTTCTGTGGTGAAATTTTGTATGCTAATAGGGTTTGGTATATTTTCCAATTTCAAATCTGTTGTATTATCTGATTTGTATCTGGAAATATTAGAAAGAAAAAACTAGTATAAACTAGAAAAATTCTTGTTGTTATCTTTCCACGTTGGGCGTGGTAGAATGCAGCACCTTCTTCGAATTAACGAAGGGTTGCTAAGGATTCATCGGGTCTAATCCCTCGTCCTTTCTTTATAACATTTCAATACTTTTTTGAACTTAACGAGTGCAAATTAACTACTAATTTCTTTAACAAACAAATTTTATCGAAACTGTTTGCTAAATTTCATAAACATATTGCAGCAAAAACTATTATACGCAAAAATTTACCGAACAAAAATGCCCAGTAAAATTAAGCAGGCCGAAGCCTATTTTGCGATGCTTTTTAATTTAGATAAAAAGCGTTTCATTTTCTTTTGAATACATCAAAAACAACAAAGAATTTGGTGTTATTTTTTCGGTATTTTTATCCGTTTCAGTAATTCCGAACCTTGGGTGAGCCAATTCGTTTGCTGGCGGCGGCGGATTATTTCTTTTCGTTCTTTTGTTTTTCAAAGTAGAAATCGTTTTTGCTAAGTAGTTCAATGTGCTCATGATATTAAGTTTTAGTTTAGTTGCGTTTTATAATCTTTATTTCTTTTTTATGTTTATGTTAAATCACTTTCAGGAATAAAAAAACCCTTTTGGAATTTTAGATACCAAAAGGGTTAAGTTTTTTAAACTCATTTATTCTTTTAGTATCAACAGACGTTCACGCAAATAAGCGCGACAGCAAACATCTTGTTCATCTGTAAGGATTTATTCATCTGTGATTTATATTGTATTTTATTTAAATTCTGCATTTTTGTGTAAAATTAAAAAGCCTCCCAATATGTTTTGGGAGGCTTTACTATATATTGTATTCTTACAATTTTTTAAGCAATAGACAACCCAGCCTCGGTTATAACCGAAATGGCGCAAAACATTTTGTTGACTTTTAAGTTCATTTGATTGTAGTAGTTTTTGGGTATAACAAATATGCAACTATTATTTTTATTAAACAAATAAAATTCAAGAATTTAATTACAAAATACGTTAAAAAGTGATTTTTTTACGTCGAAAAACATCTTACAAAAATAATTTACAGAAAAAGACTATAAAAAATTGATCAATAAGCAGTTTTAAAGCTTTCTAAACTTCCTTAACGAATCAGTTTATCAAAGAACATTAGTTATATTTTTTATTTTCTACGAAGTTTTTAAGACCAAACGGCCTCTTTATTTCTAATTCTTTCCGCTACTTTCAAAATATCGGTTATAATTCCTCTCGAAATTGCCTGTTTGCACGGCGGTGCACTTTGGATTACAATTGGAACCTGTGCGTAAGATTGTGTATAGATTTCAAAAATGGTATCCGAGCCCTTTAATTGTCCAATTGCAGAATGTGCAGGTTCTGAAATCAATTTGACTTCCAGCTTATTTTTCTCAAAATCAAATTCGCCCACATAACGAAGTACATGATTATCAGACTGTGTTATTTTTGCTATTTTAAATGATTTGTCAACTGCTTCTTTATTCAGCACTCCATTTTGTTCCAGATGATTTTCTGTAATAAAAGGATGTATTTGAATATCTGAGAAATTGAAATCTTTGCCAACTTCTCTGGCCAATATTAGAAGTTTTCTTGCCGTGTCGTTTCCAGATAAATCTTCCTTGAATGTTGATTTCATTAATCCCAAAAGACTTGCATCTTTTAAAACGGATGAAAACGAAACATCTTCAGAAGAAAATCTATTAAACACGTAACTCAAATTATCTGAAAATACTCCTCGAATCTTGGTGATTTTTTCTCCCGAATAATACAAATCTCTTAAAGTCTGCAAAACCGGAATCCCTGTATCGACAGATGTTTCATACAAAAACTCTTTGTCATACTTTTTAAGATTTGATCGCAGCTCTTTGTACAAGTCTATCGGCAGTGTGTTTGCTTTTTTATTGACAGCCACAATATTAAATCCGTTTTTGATGAGCGTATTATAATGTTTCACCAATTCATCACTGGCTGTTGCATCTACAGCAATCAAGTTTTCGAATTCATTTTCTTTAGCAAATTCAATAATATCTTCTACTTTAAAAGGAACAGCCAATTGTCTAAAATTGGTTTCCCAAGCATAACCAACACCTTCTTTCTCGAAAAAGGCCACTGTAGAATTGGTTATAATAGGAAAATGAAAATCTACGTTTTTACTTTCAAGAAAAAAGTCCTGACTTTCAATAATCTGATTAATCAAAGTACTTCCGATATTTCCAATTCCAAAAAGGATAATGTTTATTTTAAGCTTTGACATAATTTCTACTATTTTGTTTTTTAGCCATATAAGTGATATAAGTTCATTTAATTTTCTTTGCGTTAAATTGCTAGACGCACTGTGGTACATTTTACTAAATGAACTTATATCACTTATATGGTTGAATTTTTATAATGATGCTTTTCATAAAAAATTACCTTTAGCAATAACCAATCACTAAAGGCAATCTTTCAAACAAAAAACAAAAAAACCTAATTTTTATTAATACTGTATTGTGATAGCGAAACACTCTCAAAAACAGTTTGCAGATCTGCAATTAAATCTTCAATATCTTCAATTCCCACAGACAGACGAACCAAATCTTTTGAAACTCCTGTTTCGATTTGTTCTTCATCTGTTAACTGCTGATGTGTGGTACTTGCCGGGTGAATAATCAGCGATTTAGTGTCGCCAATATTGGCTAGTAAAGAGAATAATTTTGTATTATCTACAACTTTTTTAGCAGCATCAAAACCACCTTTTAATCCAAAAGTAATGATTCCGCTTTGGCCTTGTGGCAAATATTCTTGGGCTAAATCGAAATATTTATTCGATTTTAAACCTGGATAATTTACCCACACGACCTCATCTTGTTTCTCTAACCATTCGGCCAAAGCCAAAGCATTCTCACTATGTTTCTTGATTCGGATTGGAAGTGTTTCTAATCCTTGAATAATCTGAAAAGCATTAAATGGACTCAAAGCAGAACCAAAATCACGCAGTCCTTCAATTCGCGCTTTTGCAATAAAAGCCGCATTTCCTAAAGCTTCGTGATATACTAATCCGTGGTAACCTGCAGACGGTTCGGTAAATTCAGGGAATTTTCCGTTTGCCCAGTCAAAATTTCCAGCATCAATGATAACGCCTCCTAAAGAAGTTCCGTTTCCAGCGATATATTTAGTTAAGGAGTGAATTACAATATCGGCACCATATTTAATTGGGTTCAATAAGTAAGGTGTCGCAACTGTATTGTCTACTATAAATGGCACTTTAAATGCTTTGGCTTCTGCCGAAATTCCTTTTAAATCTAAGACATCTAATTTTGGATTTCCGAGAGATTCAACAAAAAAAGCTCTTGTGTTTTCTTTTGCCGCTTTGGTAAAATTTTCTGGTTTTGAAGGATCTACAAATGTTGTTGTAATTCCTAATCTTGGTAATGTAACTTTTAGCAGATTATAAGTTCCTCCATATAAACTGTTTGATGCTACTATATGATCTCCAGCTTTTAGCAAAGTCAATAATGTTGTAGAAATTGCCGATGCTCCAGATGCTGTTACTACCGCTCCGATTCCGCCTTCAAGTGCTGCCAGACGCTGTTCTAAAACGTCGTTTGTCGGATTATTTAATCTTGTATAAATAAATCCAGCTTCGGCAAGACCAAATAAATTGGCAGCGTGATCTGAATTGTTAAATACATACGATGATGTTTGGTAAATTGGCACTGCTCTTGTGCTTCCGTTTTTAGTAACATCGTGTCCTGCGTGTAATGCGTTTGTTGCAAATTTTTGTGTACTCATGATTTCTTAGTTTTTTTAGGTATTGTTATACGTTTATATTGTAATTAAGTTTTGAAATTGTAATTCAATTAAAATGACTTAAATAAAAAAATCTTCTCCTTCTTCTTCAAGTGCATACATATGAAACAGTACTGATTTGTGAGTTTTTAAATATTGTTCCGGGTTATATTTTAAAGTTTCACTCGTTGATTCTTCAACTTTAGTATTATTTTTTTGTGAATCTGTTCTCAATAAGTATTGAAATGCAATTGTATTTATATCTAGTGTATTCATGATTTAAAATTTAAAATGTTGAAATGAAAAAAGCCCTTTCGGATGGCTACCAAAAGGGCTTATAGTTTTAACTATAACAAAGATTTTATCTTTCACTTTTGGCAACAGCAAGTCGGGATGCACATTTGCATCATTTCACAACACATCATATTTCTTCTTGCTATTGCTTTCATTTTTTTAAATTGGTTTGTTTTTTTAATTCGACTAATTCGATAGAGTAAATGTAATAATATTTTTTTAACTACCAAATTAAAATTCGATTTTTATTATTAAATTTTTATAATCACTTATTATATATATACAATTATTCTAGAAGCATGCAGTATTAGCCACAGATTAAAGAATTAAAATGATTAAATAAACCTTTTAATTTGAGTAATCTGCGGAAACAATTCTGAATTCTTAAAATTTAAAGCTTAAACGTGCAAAACCAAATCTTCCGTTCAATCCAAATTGAGAAACTGCTCTTGAATAAGCAAACTGATTTGCATTGGTCAAGTCTGTACTTGGCGCTGGAGATAAAGTTGGAGTTGTATTTGTAAAAGCTGGAGTTGCCGGATTGTTTCTATCTGGATAAACGTCTCCTATATTATTAAATCCAACAGTCGCTCTAAAATGTTCGTTAATCTGATATCCGAAAGATAAATCTGTTACTAATTTTGCACTGTATTCTGGATGCTCGTATACAGAAGCTGATCCATCTAGATTCACATCTGTTGCTCCTGGATCTGTAACTTTTCCGAAGTAGCTGTTTCTTAAATAAATATCTAGTTTTTTGATGCTAAAAGTTGTCATCAAGTTTGCTTTTAATTTTGGAATGGCTTCTTCTAAATAAATTCGGCTTGATTCTGGAAAGAAAGAATAAATATACGGATCTCCTCCTGCATCAATTATTGATTGCGGAATGTGTAAATCTCCAACTCTTTTGGTTTCATTGTAACTCAAAGCAAAATCATTTCTGATTACGAAATCTTGAATGACATCATATTTTTGAGATATTACCAAATCAATTCCTTTAGTTTCAGAGTCGATTCCGTTTGTCCAAAAAGAAGCTCTTTCTACACCTTTCAAATCAAATGCTTGTTGAAATAATGTCAATGCTTCTGCCTGCGTTGGAGATGTAGCGGCAGCAATTTGCGCATCTGTTGGTCTTGCATATTGTCCCGACAGTACAACGCGATCGTTGATTCTTGTAAAATAAGCATCAGTAGCAATGGTTATGTTAGCTTCAGGAATTTTAAATGTAAATCCTGTACTGATGCTTTTTGATTTCTCTGGTTTTAGGTTTTCTACACCAATACTTTTGGCTGCCTGCGAATCGTTTGTAAAATAACCTACTTGATAGGGCGAACCATTGATGAATTGTGTTGAACTTGCTTCAAAATATTTTTGCTGTAATGAAGGCGCTCTAAAACCTGTTTGTCCAGAAATCCTCCAATTAATATTATCTGTCAATTTTAAAAGAGAGGCTAGTTTAAAAGTAACTGTACTTCCAAAATCTGAATAATTTTCATAACGTGCAGCTCCATTTACCAGCCATTTTTCTGTTGCATTCAATTCTAAATCAATATATCCCGCACCACTTTTTCTATCTCTTTCTTTAGCATCTGAAGGCTGGAAACCTGAGAATCCCTGCGCTCCTGCTCCACGTTTGTTTCCAAAGAAATCTGTAACTATTAAAGGAGAAGTGCTTGGCAAAATTCCCGTTACCAAATTTCCGTTTACATCATATAAGCCGTAAGAAGCTTCATCACCTTGTTTAATTTGGTAATTTTCATATCTGAATTCCCCGCCAAAAGCAACGTTTAATCCTGAAAGA
Source organism: Flavobacterium sp. Root935 (assembly GCF_001429295.1). Classification (GTDB taxonomy): domain Bacteria; phylum Bacteroidota; class Bacteroidia; order Flavobacteriales; family Flavobacteriaceae; genus Flavobacterium. Next base: position 588,410 of record NZ_LMJL01000010.1, read on the forward strand.
AAATCGTATTTTTTACTAAAGTCTAAATTGGTTGTACTTTGTAAAAACGAAACTTTACCGGCATCAAAACTAAAAGGAGAATTTGTTCCAAGAGTTGCATTAATAGTATTGTTTACATCATATTTGAATGAGTTTGTTCCAAGGTTTGTACTTAAATCGGTATCGAAACCAAATAATTCTGTGTTTACTCCAACTGCTGCAGAAGCATCTAATATATCTGATTCTATTTCTGGTAAAAATCCATTTTGATACACTTGCGTGAAAGTTCCAGAACCGTTTGGAAGCCTGTTAAACGCATACGATTTTCCATTTCTATACGACACTCCACCAAAAGAGTACAAAGAAGTACTTTCAGATAAAGGATATTTTGCATTATAATATGCCTGACCAGAAGCAAGTTCTGACTGGCCAACACTCATATTGTAGTCACTTCTTTGCTGTCCTCTGTAGGCTAATTCATTATTAGTAACATCAAAATTCAAAGCTGTCTGCATTTGCGCAATTGTTGTTGCAGATGCTATTGCAGTTTGCTGTGCTGCTGTAAAATAGCTCACTTGAGGCGCATATTGTTGTAATGAACTAATAATTTGTGCCGAGTTTCCAGTCGTATTAATGTTGCTGAATAATGAATTTATTTCAACTCCATTTTGTGCTGCTCGATTTTCAACAGCATTATAGGCATTAAAAATATTATTGCTTCTAATTCCTGCTCTGCTTGTTGCTTGTCTTGTAACGGCAGTTCCTGTAATATTGAAGAAACTTCCCGGTTTACCTAATGAAGTTCCGTAATTTAAATCGACTTGAACAGTTTGCCCGTCTGCTCCTCCTTCGAAATTATTAGATCCAGATGATAAATTAGTTCCGTATTGGATTCCTCCGGTAAGGAAATCAGCGTTCTTTTTTAATACAATATTAATTACTCCGGCAATGGCGTCAGAACCGTATTGGGCCGCAGCTCCATCTCTTAAAACTTCAATTCTCTCTATTGCAAAAGACGGAATCGCATTTAAATCTGTTCCAACAGAACCTCTTCCAGGCGATCCGTTTATATTAACCAAAGCACTTGTATGTCTTCTTTTTCCGTTTACTAAAATTAAAACCTGATCTGGCCCTAATCCTCTTAATTGTGCTGGATCAACGTGATCTGTTGCATCTGCTGTTGATGTTGCGTTACTTGTAAACGAAGGCGCAACATAGTTTAATATTTGAGTTACGCTTGTTTGCGGCGCACCTTTTGTTATTTCGCCTACGTTAAAAACATCAACCGGAACCGGCACATCTGTTTTTACTCTGTTTTTACTTCTAGATCCAATAACTGTTACTTCTGTTAATTCATTACTCTTTAAAGTATCCTGCTCTTTTTTATTGTCCTGAGCATAAATACCTGAAAATGTAAAAAGACCTAAAACGATTAGTACATTTTTTTTCATTTTTTTAACTGATTAATTAGTTGTTTTTGGCTTAAAAAAAATCTTACAGCTTTCTTTTTTGAACAAAAAAAACCTCTGCGGGCTGCAGAGGTTCTATATATGTTGTTGAAAAAAAACTACAATAGAGTCTCTGCGGATAACTCCGGCATCTTACAAGACATCATATTGCAAATTGTAAATTTCATTTCTTTCTGTTATTTTAACGAAGCAAATGTGCGAACTATTTTTTAATCGACCAAACAAAAACCAAAATAATTTCTATTACCCTATCAATCTAGTATGTTTTTGTTAAATTTCTGTTGTAAAAAATAAAAAAAGTTGAACTTTAATTTGCAAATCAAAATGGTTTTGTACTTTTGCACGCGAATACAGAGGAAAAATTTGAACTGATTGCAACCTCTTCATAATGAAATGGTTCGTTATGAATACTGAAAGATAGATTTCAGTAGTAAAAAATGCTAAAGCAGGAACTCTCCTTTAGCACTTTCAGCAATTACTTTTTCCTCGCTTAATGTTAATTTAATAAATTATTATGGCTTATTTATTTACGTCAGAATCTGTTAGTGAAGGGCATCCAGACAAAGTTGCAGATCAAATTTCGGATGCTTTAATTGATAACTTTCTGGCATTTGATGCTGATTCAAAAGTAGCTTGTGAAACATTAGTTACTACAGGTCAGGTAATTTTAGCAGGTGAAGTAAAATCGAATACTTATCTTGATGTACAACAAATTGCACGTGAGGTAATCCGTAAAATTGGATATACTAAAAGTGAATATATGTTTGAAGCGAATTCTTGTGGAATTCTTTCTGCAATTCACGAGCAGTCTGCAGACATTAATCAAGGGGTTGACAGAGCGAAGCCAGAAGAGCAAGGTGCTGGAGACCAAGGAATGATGTTTGGTTACGCTACAAACGAAACTGAAAACTTCATGCCTTTGGCACTTGATTTATCTCATAAATTATTACAAGAGTTAGCTATTTTAAGACGTGAAAACAAAGAAATCACTTATTTACGTCCAGATGCTAAATCTCAAGTAACTTTAGAATACAGCGACGATAACAAACCGACTCGTATTGATGCAATTGTTATCTCAACACAACATGACGATTTTGATGAAGAAGCTGCAATGCTTGCTAAAATCAAAAAAGATATTATCGAAATCTTGATTCCAAGAATTATCGCTAAAAACCCAGAGCACGCTCATTTATTCAACGATAAAATCAACTACCATATTAACCCAACAGGAAAATTCGTTATTGGAGGACCTCACGGAGATACTGGTTTAACAGGAAGAAAAATCATCGTTGATACTTACGGTGGAAAAGGTGCTCACGGTGGTGGTGCATTCTCTGGAAAAGATCCAAGTAAAGTAGATAGAAGTGCTGCTTATGCTACACGTCATATCGCTAAAAACTTAGTTGCTGCAGGTGTTGCTGATGAAATCTTAGTTCAGGTTTCTTATGCAATTGGAGTTGCTGAGCCAATGGGAATTTTCATTGAAACTTACGGAACTTCAAAAGTAAACTTAACAAACGGTGAAATCGCTAAAAAAGTAGAAGCTATCTTCGATATGCGTCCTTACTTTATCGAGCAAAGATTAAAATTAAGAAACCCTATCTACAGCGAAACTGCTGCTTACGGACACATGGGACGTAAACCAGAAACTGTAACTAAAACTTTCTCTGCTCCAGGCGGAAACGAAAAAACAGTTACTGTTGAATTATTTACATGGGAAAAACTTGATTTTGTTGATCAAGTAAAAGCTGCATTTGGATTGTAAATCTAGACTTATAGACTCGCTTAGATCGTTAGACATCTTAGTTAGCCTGAACATAAAAAAGCCGATTTCTTAAATTAGAAATCGGCTTTTTGCTTTTAGAACTTAGTCTTATTAATATGTTCCGTTTTGCATTTTTGCTAACGTGTCTTTAATTTCAGTCGCAGTTTCTTCTTCAGTCACACCAGATAAATATTTCACTGCTAAAGTCTGAGTTTCGATTGCTTTTTGCTTTTGTCCGTCTTTATAATATAACTGCGCCAAAGTATCTAAATAATATGGATTGTTTTTAGTAACAACCAAACTGTATTCAGACCATTTGATAGCATCTTTTAAAAAGTTAGAATTCTGAGGTTTTAATACCACACTCCAAGCTGCTGTATTTGCAAGGTTAGAATGATATTCTTTAAACATATTCCAGCCGTCATAAGAATAACTTGAACTAGAATCTAATCCTGCAAAAATGGCGTCTAATTTTTCAATTGGACTTGTTCCTGCCAAAGTATTATCAAAATAGGTATTGAATTCTTTTAAGAAAGTTGTGTTAGAACCATCTTTGTCTTCAACCTGACCTAAATAATCAAAATAATTGCGGTAAGCATCAAAATTACCTTTACCAGACGCAATTATCTTTTTATAAATAGAATTGACTTTTTCTTTATTGATATTTCCTGTAACTCCATCTTGAGATGCATAAAGGTTTAACTGTAACGCATTTGAAATTTCAGTAACTGGACTTCCAACATTATGAAGTTGTCCTACTATACTATTGAACTCTGCACGTTTGTTTTCTATATCATCAGAATGTTTAAGCAAATAGTCTATCGCCAAGAAATCGGTGTCGTTTAAAATTTTATCTTCATTAAAAAGCTGTTTTGTAAATCCTTGGTTTTTGATTTCCTTTACAATTGTTTCAACCAAATAAATATCTGATTTAGTATCTTTTTGATGAGCTTCAATTAATTTTTTCCAACTTGCGGCAACTTCTTTTTTGTCTAAAGGTGTTTTTGTGAATACAAATTCTGTTGAATTAGGATCTGTTACTACATCTTCTGAATCGTAGTCATAAGAAGCTTCGAGCATTGCTGCTTTATTAAAAGCCTTAATTATATCGGCATCACCTGCTTTTTTATTCTTTAAAACAGTATTCATTGCTAAAAAAGCATCTGTTCGCAGAAGTTTGCGATAAAAATCACCATAATAACTAAATTGATATTTCTGAGCTTCTAAATCAGATTTTGCAACTGCTAGTATATTGCCTTGACCGTTCAATACCAATACGCTTGGATCATTTGTTATTTTATTGTTTTTGAGCCATTTTTTATCATCGGCTCCAGCCAAATAATAATTAAAAACATCGTAAACAGGATTATAAGCATCGTACATACTATATCCAGCTTGAGTTTCTTGATCTTTTATAAATAAATCAAAACTCTCTTTTGCTTCTTTTTTACTATTGACATAAACTCCTAAAAACTTATTATTGTTTGATTCTTTAGTCGCCGAAATGGCTTTGTTCAGATTATTTTCAATTTTTAATTTAAAATCATATTGTGTATAAGCTGGAGTTGCTACATCTTCAACGGCAACCACAACACTATCTTTTGCAACAAGTCCTGTCCCAAAATCTTCGTTCACCAAAACATTTTCTTTACCTGGATAAGTCCAATTTGCAATAGACAAACTTTCTAGAGGAGTAACTTTTGAAGTTTTGGCTGCTGGCTGAGGATCTTTTTCATTAGTAAAAACTAAAGGATTTAATCCTGATTTTTCAGAGATTATCAATTGATTGGTTTTTCTATCAAAAAATCCTGAAATTTTCAAATCTCCCAAAACTGCCAATTCATAACCAATTGTTATTTCAGAAACATCTTTTGGCAATGCGTATTTATTAACCGTCGTTGGGTTGTAGTTATCTTCAAATACTAAATATAAAAAGTCTGCTTTTTCAATTTCAAAAGTAAGATCAGTCTCCTTCCATTCTGGATCTATCTTCGTTTTAATGTCTGAAATTCTTTGGTATTTAATTTCTTCTTTACCTTTTTGAGTTCCTATATAAAAGGAATAGTACGAAGGATCTAAGAATTTTACTTTTATGCTTTTAGCTTTTTTATCTACTTTAAAAGAAAGATCAAAATTAGTTGCTGTAGCTGTGTTTTTAGCAAACAGCAATGAATCTCCTTTTACCTCATAATCACCTGAATAAAATACTAGTTCATATTTGTTACCATCCAATAAATTTAATTTGATTTTCTGGCCTTTGTTTGTAGATAAATAGGTTCCTTTTTCATTATTTTCTTGAGAAAAAGACATAGAAATTGCCGAAGTAAATAGCAATAAACTCCAAATAAAATTGCGCATAATATAAAAATTTGGCTGTTAATATTCATGTAAAGATATTCCATTCTTATTTAAATAAACACCTTATTTATAAAATTAAACCAATTCTATTACTATAAATTATATTTCATCGAAAAGATGATGTATCGGGGCTGTACGGTATATTGAGAAACTCTTGTAGAGAATTGCGTAAAATTATCATCGTTCAAATATCTTGTATTTAACAAGTTGGTTGCCGAAATTTTATACTCCCATTTACTGTTTTTCTTTTGATAAATTAAACTGGCACTTAAGAAATCATATTCATTATCGACCGTTTTATCTCCGTTGTAATAATGGTAAAATTCATACTCCGAAACAAAAGAAAAACTATCTAAGAAATAGTAATCTAATCGAGCAAATGGTTTATCGGTATAAAATGTAGAGCCGCTATATTTATTCACCAAAAGATTGTAACCAAATTCGATATTCGGGAGTTTTTTATAATTTGTTGATGCTCTTACGGTGTAACTCTGCACAAAACTTTCGGTTGTTCTCAATTCGTTATCTTGAATATTATTGAACTTTGACCAGTTGATACTCGCACTTGCCGACGCTTTGTAATTTTTTAAAAACGAACGTCCATAAGATCCCATTCCAGAAAAAGTTTCATCGGCTAAATTTGAATTGTATGGAACTGACGATTGGTTAATTCCATCAAAATCTGCTTTCGTTTTAATAGCATCTACTTTTCTCGTGTAAGTTGCATTGGCAAAAATATTTTCAAAATTGAACATATTATACTTGAAATAACGAAGCGAATGCACTTGCGAAGTGGCATTTTCTAAAAATCGATTTCCATGAAACAAATTGCTGTAATTGGACAAAACATAACCTGCTGCCAACTGATTAACATCTGTAAAATCATTGGTTAAAGAGAAATTATAAGTCAATGTTTCTGCCTTTTTAATTTGATATAAAGCAAAGAAATCTGGCAGTAATTTGGTAAAACTTTGAGAATAATCGCTTCCTAATTGTCCGTTTGTCATTTGGTAGGAATGCAGGCTGACTCCTGGTGTTAAAGTAAATTTTCCCGTTAAGATTTTATAATGAAAACCCAGAAAAGCATCATTAAATCTATAATCTACATCATTGTTATTTGCCGAATCATTCAAATCATTCCGTGTTCCGTTATCCAATATTTGGAAAATATGAGAATTGAAGTTTTGGTACGAATAAGTATTTCCTAAAGTAATATTGATATTGCTTTTTGGCGTTACCATATAATAGTAATCCAGTTTTGCATCTAGTTTATTGGTTTTTACAAAACGATTTTGATTGTAATCATTTCGATCTTGTTTAACAAATCCTGACAAACTAAAAGGAAGCGTCGCCAGATTGGCATTGTAAAAAGGATTCTCGTCTTGGTACAAATGCTGCATTTCAAAAGCAAAAATATTTTTATCGCTTTGCGTGTAATACAAACTCAAGTTCTGATTAATCGAAGTTGGATCTTGTTTTTTTGTTGTAAAAATAGTTTCTGGAGTAGATTGGTTCTGTACAATCTGTTCTCTAAATAAATCTGAATATTCTTCTTGTTTGGTCAACTTGGTTAAGATATCATAATCAAACTGAAATTTATCGTTTGGTTTGTAAGTCGAACTTAATTTGAAAAGTCCCAAGTTATTCTTTTGACTTGTATTTTCGTCTCTTCTTTCCTGATTTCCAGAATTTAAAAATGTAGTCTGAGATTTGGTTTCTAATTCTGTTTTTGAAGTAGAAAGAATTCCGAAACCACTGATATTCCAAGCTTTATTGACTGAATAAGCAAAGTTTGTTGCACCAAATTTTGTTTCAATTTCTTTAGCGCGATTATTTCGAAGCAATGAAATTCCTAAATCGTTTGACGAAACATTAAAACTGCTTCCACCTTTTTTCATTAGATTTTTGAATCCTCCGGTGAACTTAAAATAATCCTGTGCCGTTAAAGGTAATTCTCCAATATTATTAAAATTGGTAATTAAATTGATGCTGTATTTGGGACTGTAATAAAATAATTTTGGGTTAATTATATAACGGCTGTCTAATTCTGCAACGCCAATTCCTGCGGTAACATCTCCAAACCAAAAGTTCTTTTTTCCGTCTTTTAGTTTAATATTCATCGCCACATTGTCTTGATCATTTTCCAGACCTTTTAATGCGCTGACTTCATTGTAATTTCGTAAAACCTGAATTTTATCAATCGCATCGGCAGGAATATTTTTTACGCCTAATTTGGTATCTCCATCAAAGAAGTCTTTTCCTTCAACCATCAATTTACTGACTTTTTTTCCTTCCACTTCAATTTCTCCGTCGGTATTTACCTCAACGCCCGGAAGTTTTTTCAAAACGTCTTCCAGTTTTTTTTCAGTTCCTGATTTAAAAGAATCTGCGTTATAAACAATCGTATCTCCTTTTATAGAAACGGGCATTTCGCGTACAATTTCAACACCTTCCAATTCAATTCCTGCTCCATCCAAAACAATATTTTGGTTTATGTTTTCAGCTTTAGTTGTTACGGCGATTTCTTTTGATTTCATTCCGAGGTAACTAACTTTGATTGTATAAGCAGTATTCGGTTTTAAAGTCAGCTGGAATTTTCCTTTATCATTGGTAATTCCGTAAGAGTCCATTGCTTTTGTAGCTGTATTTACAGCCATAATATTGGCCATCTCCAACGGATTTTTTTGTTCGTCTTGAATAAATCCATCAAAACGAATACTTTGTGAAAAAGAAACAGAAGTAATTAAAAAAGCTAAGAAAAGATATAATTTGCTCATTAAAAGAATACTTAGAATAAATAATAAATGCCAGAAATTTATCTTCCCATTGGAGGTGGCCCGCCGGCGCGGCCACGGTTCATTTCTCTAAATTCTTCCATTTTTTTAATTACTGTTTCGTCGTAATCTTTTTGAGAAATTACTTTCCCTTTTTTAGAAGGTTTTATTTCTACTTTATCCTTTGCATTCAAAACAATTTTAGAACATAAAATAGTTGTTCTTCCATCATTTACTTCCAAAATCAAACCTGGAAGCCCCCAATAATTCTCTGGTCCTTGGTTTACAGGAATCTCTGGTGTATACCAAGCCGTTACAACAATTTCTTTTGGCATCTCAAAGTTATCCTCAAAATTGGTTTTTGTGTCTCCAGAAGTCTTCTTTGGTTCTTCTTTTTTATCATCATTATTTTTAGGTCGGAAGTTTCTAAAATCGGTTTTACTTGCTTCTTTTACTGCTGTTGCTTTAAAACAATTGTAACCGCCAATTTGTTTGGTTTCCTGCTCTAGCTTCCAGTTTAATTTCGGCAGTGAATCAACAACTAAAAATTCTTTTCCCATAAATTCTTTATCAACGGTATACGATTTTGTTTTCACGTCTTTGTAGAAAGTGCCTCCGCCTCCCATGAAAGAGTTCATCATAATGCGCATACCGCCTTGCTGTCCAGGAGCTTCTAATTTTTCCTCCTCTTTATAAATTGATGCCGATTTATCGAAGTTTAGAATAAATGTTTTCTCCAGCATTTTTTTCATACGCTCTTCCATATTCTTTTGCATCTCTGGCGTAATGTCTCTGTTTCCGCGCATTCCTTCAAACTTTGGCGCTTGAGTTTTTGACTCATAAACTGCCATTCCCTGAAAATCTTTTTGAGCTTGAATTTGTGTACCAACAAGCATCAATGTCATATAAAAAAATATTTTCTTCATTTCATTTTCTTTAAAAGTGAGTAAATCCGAGAAACTTACAATCAAATGTATTATTAATTTAAAAGTACTAAAAATTAAATATATTAATAGCCGCACGGCATAGACAGAAGCCCTTATTTTTTAGACTATTAGAATTAAAAAAGGTTTAAATGCTAAAATTGAACTTCTAATGAGGGATTTTTGTAATTTGCACTCTTGTAAATTTATTTCTAATGCGTGAAACTGTGCAAAAACTTGTATACTATTTATTTCTTTTCTGCACTTTTAATGCATTGACTGCTCAGGAAGCCAGCATAAATCCGAAATTAATTTCTCATTATAAAAATGAAGCTGAACAATTTTTAGGATACGATTCTTTTGGTTATTCTTATCAGATAACAAATAATGTTTTTAGTAAAATTAAAGGGAAAGAGATATTTGAATATAAAAATGTTTCTCTCGGAAAAATTACAAAAGTCGATTTACAAAATCCGCTGAAAATAGTTTTGTTTTATGAAGACTTTAATAGCGTCGTTTTATTGGATAATCAATTGAATAAAATGACTGAAATTAATTTTTCGCAAAATTCAACGCCTATTGTAGTTGCCGGAATCGGGATGTCTACTCAAAATCAATTATGGATTTACAACACTTTAAATCAGCAGATTGGTCTTTTTGATTATTTAAAAAATGAATATAAAACAGTTTCAATTCCGCTAACAGAGCCTATTAAATATTATCAGACTGATTTTAATACTTTCTATTGGATCGACAAAAATAACAACTGGTTTTCTTGTGACATTTTTGGAAAAATTACTTCGTTGGCCAAAATAGAAGACTTTGATAAAATTGAAATAATAAATCCTTCACAATATATCTTCAGCAGAGATAGCTTACTTTATTTTAAAGGGATTAATAAAGCAAATCCTGATGTAATTTCTGAGATTAAAATTTTAGAAAAAACCTTTACCAATTTTTATTACAAAGACCAAATTTTATCTATTTTTACATCTACAGATATATCAAATTATAAAATCGTAACACCGTAATGCACATAGCAATAGCAGGAAACATAGGCGCAGGAAAAACTACTTTGACCAAATTATTAGCGAAACATTTTAAATGGGAACCTCATTATGAAGATGTAGTTGATAATCCGTATTTAGATGATTTCTATCATCAGATGGAACGCTGGTCATTTAATCTTCAGATTTATTTCTTGAACAGCCGTTTTCGTCAAGTGCAGCAAATTCGCGAAAGCGGGAAAAAAATCATTCAAGACAGAACGATTTATGAAGATGCACATATTTTTGCTCCGAACTTATATGCAATGGGTTTGATGACAAGCCGTGATTTTGAAAATTACACTTCTTTGTTTGAATTAATGGAATCTTTGGTTAAAGCTCCAGATTTGTTGATTTATTTAAGAAGTTCTATTCCGAATTTGGTTGGGCAGATCCATAAACGCGGACGTGAGTACGAAAACTCAATTTCTATTGATTATTTAAGCCGTTTGAACGAAAGATATGAAGCCTGGATTCAGACTTACACTAAAGGGAAATTATTAATTATTGATGTTGACAATATTAATTTTGTTGATAATCCGGAAGACTTAGGAAACATCATTAATCGAATTGATGCTGAATTGAACGGGTTGTTTTAAACACGAATTACACAGATTTACACGAAATAAAAAAAGCCTCTAAATAATATTTTTTAGAGGCTTTTCTGTTAATTATGATCCTAACAGGTTTCCAAAACCTGTTAGGTATTTTTTATTCTCAGCATTTAACTAGATAGATACCTAACAGGTTTTGGAAACCTGTTAGGATAGTGAGTATCATTTTTTATTGTGCAGCGTTAATTTTTGCCTGCACTTCTTCTTCTGTTCCTTCGTAAACTTCTGTAGTTGTTTTACCATTTTCTTTTTTAGTAACAGTTCCAGTCGTTTTTCCGTTTATATTTTTAACCTCAACGCGAACCGATTTTCTCTCATAACCAGCATCAGAGTATTTTCCGCTTGCATCAAAATGCGCTAAACATTTAGCCGTTTCTTCTGGAGAACAGCCTTTTTCTTTGCACATTTTAATACATTCTTCTTTTGTCATTCCAGACATGTCTCCACATTTAGAAACTCCTCCATGCATTTCAGTTTTTGCACAGCAAGAAGCTGAAGCTGCTATATCTGATGGAGAATGTCCTTCTCCCAAAATTGGTGCAATTACCAATCCAATCAAACAGGTTAACTTAATTAAAATATTCATTGATGGTCCAGAAGTATCTTTAAATGGATCTCCAACTGTATCTCCAGTAACTGCTGCTTTATGTGCATCAGAGCCTTTATACGTCATTTCGCCATTAATCATAACTCCTGCTTCAAAAGATTTTTTAGCATTATCCCAAGCTCCTCCAGCATTGTTTTGAAAAACTGCCCAAAGAACTCCAGAAACGGTAACTCCAGCCATATATCCACCTAACATTTCTGCAATTAGCTGGTTGTTATCTCCGTAAACTAATTTTCCAATCAAGACAATTAGAATCGGAAAACCAATTGTCAAAATCCCAGGAAGCATCATTTCGCGTAAAGCTGCTTTTGTAGAAATCTCCACACATTTTCCATATTCTGGTTTTCCAGTTCCTTCCATAATTCCAGGAATTTCTTTGAACTGGCGGCGCACTTCGTATACCATATCCATCGCAGCTTTTCCAACAGAATTCATCGCTAAAGCGGAGAAAACCACCGGAATCATTCCGCCGACAAATAACATCGCTAAAACGGGTGCTTTAAAAATATTAATTCCGTCAATTCCTGTAAAAGTTACATAAGCTGCGAATAATGCTAGTGAAGTTAAAGCTGCAGAAGCAATTGCAAAACCTTTTCCAGTTGCTGCTGTTGTATTTCCAACAGAATCTAAAATATCAGTTCTCGTACGAACTTCTTTTGGTAATTCGCTCATTTCTGCGATTCCTCCAGCATTATCAGAAATTGGTCCGAAAGCATCAATTGCTAATTGCATTGCTGTAGTTGCCATCATAGCTGATGCTGCCAATGCCACTCCATAAAATCCCGCCAAAGCATACGAAATCCAGATTGCTCCAGCGAACAATAATACGGTTGGAAAAGTCGAAATCATTCCAGTTGCCAAACCAGCAATTACATTTGTTCCCGCACCTGTTGATGATTTTTGAACAATAGCCAAAACTGGTTTTGTTCCTAATCCTGTATAATATTCTGTTACAGATGAAATTGCACCTCCAACAACTAATCCTACCAAAGTAGCATAGAAAACTCGCAATGATGAAATCGCTTTTGATCCTTCACCAAAAAAGCTCATCTGCATCGTTTCCGGAAGCATATATTGTACTAAAAAGAAACACGCAACAGCCGTTAAAGCAATCGAAACCCAGTTTCCTATATTTAATGCTTTCTGCACTTGTGCTTCTTTTGCATTGTCATCTGAAATTTTTACTAAAAGTGTCCCAATAATTGAGAATATAATTCCGAAACCGGCAATTGCCATTGGAAGCAAAATTGGACCAATTCCCCCAAAAGCATCATTGATACTTCCGCCCATATCTTTGATCACATAATTCCCTAGCACCATTGCTGCTAAAACAGTTGCTACATACGAACCAAATAAATCGGCTCCCATTCCGGCAACGTCTCCAACATTATCTCCCACGTTATCAGCAATTGTTGCAGGATTACGTGGATCGTCTTCTGGAATTCCCGCTTCAACCTTACCAACTAAATCGGCACCAACATCTGCTGCTTTGGTATAGATTCCGCCTCCAACTCTGGCAAACAAAGCGATTGATTCGGCACCAAGTGAAAATCCAGCTAATGTTTCTAAAACAACTGTCATTGTTTCGGTGTCTTTCCAAACTCCGTCAGAAAAAAGATTAAAGAAAATGATAAAAAAAGCTGTTAAACCTAAAACGGCTAAACCTGCAACGCCTAAACCCATTACGGTTCCGCCTCCAAAAGAAACCTTTAAGGCTTGTGGAAGACTTGTACGCGCAGCTTGAGTAGTTCTAACGTTTGTTTTAGTTGCTATTTTCATTCCTATATTTCCCGCATAAGCAGAAAATAAAGCTCCAAAAATAAATGCAATTACGATTAATAAATGTGTTTTTACACCCGGAATAAAAGTAATTCCTGCCAAGGCTAAACTGGCAATAATTACAAATATGGTTAATAGTTTATATTCGGCTTTTAGGAAGGCTAAGGCTCCTTCGTAGATGTAATCTGAAATCTCTTTCATCTTGCCATCTCCAGCATCTTGTTTTAAAACCCAAGTCCTTTTTATTCCCATGAAAAGTAATCCTAAAACTGCCATAATAATTGGCAGGTAAATCATAAATGCATTCATAATTTTTAATGGTTTTGGTTAATAGTCAACAATCTAACTGAAACGAATTTAAACAAAAAAGCAATACTCCTGACGGAGTATTGCTTTTTTTATAAAATATAGAACCTTAAATTATTTAATACTAAATAATCCCTCTGGTTTATTTTCAATATCGTTAAAACGTTTTGTACACTCAGCAATAATTTCAAATGCTTCGTTCACATCTCCCCATCCTTCAACATCTACTTTCTTGTTTTCAAGATCTTTGTAAACTTGGAAGAAATGCTCAATTTCTTTTACTAAGTGAGGGTTGATGTCTGATAAATCTGTTAATGAATTCCAGATTGGATCTGAAACTGGTACACAAATAATTTTTTCATCTGGTCCTTTATCATCTGCCATATGGAAAACACCAATTGGCTTAACTTCCATAACACATCCAGGAAAAGTTGGTTCGTTTACCAAAACTAATACATCAAGAGGATCACCGTCTAAAGCTAAAGTTTCTGGAATAAATCCGTAATCTGCTGGGTACATCATTGAAGAGAATAACATTCTGTCGAAACGCATTCTTTTAATTTCAAAATCGTACTCGTATTTATTTCTGCTTCCTCTTGGTATTTCGATTAATACATCGAAAGTCGTTAATTTGTCTGCGGTCATTTTCGTTTTTTATTGTTTCTATAATTTCGGTTGCAAAAATAACTAAAGAATCCAGTTTTACAATAAAAAACAAGGTTAAATTATCCTCATTAGAGTTTAAAAAACAAGCATTTAATAGGTAATTTTTCTGTTTCGCTTATTTAGGTAGTAATGCCAGAGCAAATAGGTTGCATACGATCGATAAGGACTCCATTGTTCGGCATGAATTTCCATTTCTTGTTTATCGTGTATATTCAACAATTCTTTAATGGTATTTACGACTGCAATATCTCCTAACGGAATCAAATCTGGCTGTTGAAGACAGAACATTAAATAAATATCTATTGTCCAGTTTCCGATGCCTTTTAGTTTTATAAGTTCTTCGCGGACTTCCTTTGCTGATTTTGAAGCCAAACTTTCAACATCTAATTCTTTGTTTAAAATCGCTTCGGCTAAAATCTTAATGTATTTTGTTTTCTGACGGCTGACACCAAGATTTCTATATTCTTCATCAGAAAGGACAGCCATAGTTTCTGGATTACAAGTAGTATATGCTTTAATTTTTAAGAATGTGGCTTTCGCCGAATCTATGGAAACCTGCTGTTCGAGGATTAATAAAACCAAAGTCTCAAATCCCTGAGGTCGTTTCGGAATTGCCGGAAGTCCATACTTCTCGATTATCTCTCGAAATATTGGATTTTTATTGATTAGAAAATCGATGGCTTCCTGCATGGTTTTGATTTAAGTCTATTCAAAATTAAAGAAAAAAGAATTTCGCAGGTATAAAGTTTTTTCACGCAGATTTTGCAGATTTAAACAGATTTTTAAATTTAGCAGAAATTACAAATCTGCAAAATCAGTGTCAAACAAAAAAGCCGCAAAGATTTAAACCTTTGCGACTTTGTAACTTTGTACCTGTGAACCTCATCTAAAAACTTAAAAATAGAATCCGAAAGATCCTTTTATAGCAAATTTATGAGCATCTGGCATATCTAAATAATTTCCTCTCCACGAAAAATCAAGTCTGAAAACTTTAAAGATATTTCCAATTCCGGCGTTGTATTCCCAGTATACTTTTTCAGGAGCATTATAAGGCAATCCAGAAGCATTAATGGCGCGATTAGCATCAGAAATAGTTCCATGAACGGCTCTAACTCCTATAAATTCTCTCCAATTTAATTTTCTCATGAATGGAATTCTAGCAAATAATCTTCCTCCAAAATCATGATTCCATTGTAAGGTTGTGTATTGATCTGTAACAAATTCGTAGAAATTCAAATTACTAAACGTATTTTCTATCGTAAAATAAGTTTGGTTACCTGGAATTACGCTCATCAATCCTAACGGAATTGTTCCAAAGGTTTTTCCCGTTTCTACTATAATATTTGATCTTCCTAATGGTCCGATAATAATAGGCTGTTTATAGAAAATCTGAATTTTTTCATACGCAAAATCACTATCCATAACTCCTTTTAGACCGTAACTAAAGTTTACAAAGAAATGACTGAAAGGGCTGTCAACTAAATCTCTTTCTACTCCGTAACCAATCGTTTTTCGGTTCGGCATATATTCAAATTGAATATTGGCTTCTGATTGTTTTACATCACTTTTAACAACTCCCAAAGGGTTTGCTGCAGTTGGCAATGTTGTATAATAATCTAAACTAAAAGTTTTTGAAGCCGATTCCAATGTTCTATAAGAGAATCCCGCCGAAACAATGAAGTTCTTCTTAGCTTCCATTTCAACAGAAACATTGCTCAGGTTGATATTGGTCAGCTTTCCGTTACTTCCTGTTGTAAATAAAGCAGAAGATGCAAAACTTCGCCCTAAAACATCATTCGTAGTAGTTAAACTGGCTCCAATTTGTTCGATGTCCCGCCTGTTCCCTCCAGAAATAATAACTCGGTTTTTCTTATCAACCATCCATTTTCCTGAAAGTCCGTATTTGAATTTATTATCATCAAATCCGTATGCTGTGTAAGCTTGTATACGCCAAGGGTCATTTGGTCCGAAATAAGTTCTTCCTCCTACCCTTAATCTTAAACCTTCAACTTCATTATACCCAAAGGTTGAATAAATAGGTCCGTAATCGAAATTCTTAAATTCGACGTAACCGCTTCCCAAGATGGAGACGAGATTATACAACTGTTTAAATCGCTTAACGGTCTGCAATGTATCAAGCATTTTATAAACGCCTGCTTCGTCTTTATTTAATTTTTCAAAACGATTTTCTTCCCAGAATTCAGGCGGTCGTTCATAGACGGCATTGTCAATAAAATTGACTTCTTCTTTATAGAATTTCTCTGGTTTTTGAATATTAAATTTATGATTACGATACAATGTCGTTCGTTTTCCATAAACTCCTTTTGATTTTTCTTTTTTATTTAAAGCAAAATCAGACATCATATAATCACGGGTTAAAAGGAAAACAGAATCGTTTTGTACTTCAAACTCCTGTTCGATATAAATATCTTTTACCCAGTTAATATTGGCGCTTTTTGTTACACCCATATTAATTTTTTTGATCGCAAAAGTCGTATCGTTTACCCAGAAATCACCTTTAAAAGTCAATTCGTTTTTACGTCTTGGATAGAAAACAATGTTGTAACACCATTTTTTATCAATATACGCACTGTCTTTTAAGACATAATTGTAAACATCAATCCCTGTTCGCGAAAGCGGACTTGTGAAGCTTTTATCAAAAAATTTAAGGTGATTATCGTAAATATTATAATCCGAATAAAGGTCTTTTACAAAAGATAAAATCTGCTGATTTCCATTAAAACCAGACATTTTATTTCCAGTTAGGTTTTCTTTTACTTTCTTTAATTTATTATCTCCGTAAACATCATAAACTGATTCGTTGATGAAAATTGGCAGATAAGTTTTTCCAGTAACATCTGAAGTATCAACATGATTAAAGATAAACTCCATTCCCTTGAAAAGTTTGTTTTTCATGAATGCGCTATCAATAGTATTCATATCAAACTCTACTTTTTCATACTTCTGCATTTGATATTGATTAAATTGGTAAAGTCCGTTTTTACGTTTTCTTTCCCATATTTTTCTCAAAATATCAAGCGCTGGATTATTCTTTTTGGAGGTTTTACCAGTATAAATTACAACTTCATTAAGTGCTTCGGCTTCGCCTAAAACAATTTTAAAATTATAATTAACTGCTTTTTCTAGTGGAACTTCTTTATCTGAAAATCCTGCCGAGGTAACTAATAAAGCTGTATAAGTATTTGGAGATTCTAAATAAAAACGACCGTCTTCATTAGAAACGATTCCAGTATTTGAACCTTTAAAAACAACATTTGCAAAAGGTATCGGCTGATTAGATTTGTCCAAAACAATTCCACTCACTTTCGTTTGTGCAGTAGCAATAGTCGCAAATGCGATTACAAAAAATAGGCTGAGTAAAATTATTCTTTTCATAATCTGGGCAAAAAAAAACTTCATCAATTAACTATGAATGATGAAGTTTTGTGAGTATTTTAAATATGTATTATTTGTATAATACTTTTTTAACTGCTTTTACTACATCACCTGCGTTTGGCAACCAGTCTTTTAACAGTACTGGAGAGTAAGGTGCAGGAGTGTCTGCTGTTGTAATACGTTGAATTGGCGCATCAAGGAAGTCGAATGCTTGTTCTTGAACAATATATGTAATTTCAGAAGAAATACTTGCAAATGGCCAAGCTTCTTCAAGAATTACTAAACGATTTGTTTTTTTAACAGATTTAAGGATTGCATCTTTATCCATAGGACGAACTGTTCTTAAATCGATAATCTCACAAGAGATTCCTTCTTTAGCTAATTCATCAGCAGCAATAAAAGCTTCTTTGATAATTTTTCCGAAAGAAACGATAGTTACATCTGTTCCTTCACGTTTAACATCAGCAACTCCTAATGGAATAGTGTATTCTCCGTCTGGCACTTCACCTTTGTCACCATACATTTGCTCAGATTCCATGAAAATAACTGGATCATTATCGCGAATTGCAGATTTCAAAAGTCCTTTTGCATCGTAAGGAGTTGAAGGAACAACAACTTTAAGACCTGGAGTATTAGCAAACCAGTTTTCTAAAGCTTGAGAGTGAGTAGCTCCTAATTGACCAGCAGAAGCTGTTGGCCCGCGGAAAACGATTGGCACATTAAATTGTCCACCAGTCATTTGACGCATTTTAGCAGCGTTATTAATGATTTGATCAATACCAACTAAACAGAAGTTGAATGTCATATATTCTACAATAGGACGATTTCCATTCATTGCAGAACCTACTGCAATTCCTGTAAAACCAAGCTCAGCAATTGGAGTATCAATAACTCTTTTTTCGCCAAACTCCGCAAGCATTCCTTTTGAAGCTTTGTATGCTCCGTTGTATTCTGCAACTTCTTCGCCCATTAAATATATGGATTCATCGTGACGCATTTCTTCACTCATCGCTTCGCAAATGGCCTCTCTAAATTGTATTGTTCTCATATTTATATTGTATGTTGAATTTTCTGAAGAGCAAAAATAAATATTTTAAATAACTTAAAAGCATAAATTGAATTTAAAATCGCATGAAGTTCTTTCTCTCTTTAGCTTTTAACTTTTTAAAGTTAATTGTGATATTTACGAAATCGATATAATAGCGTAAAATTCACACTTAATTTACTGGAAATATTTTTTAGACAAACTTTAATCTATTTGTTTAATTCTTTGTTTCTCTGAAATTCATTCATCAAAACGTAAATATTTAAAGTTTAGTATTTTTAATAGAAAATATTTTACAAATTAATTTTATCAGATATTGTAAAATTACTAACAATCAGTCAAAATGATTGATTTTTTAATTTCAGATTCCGATAAAAATCACCTCAAACTACATAATCTTCGAAATCGTAATAGTTTTAAAAAATATTATGCATGCATAGTATAATTATTCCAAATTAAATTCTAAATTTGTAAAAGCATATTATAAATTCAAAATATATACTTATGAAAATACTAGTTTGCATCAGCCATGTGCCTGATACTACTTCAAAAATTAACTTTACTAACGGCGATTCAGAATTTGATACAGCCGGTGTACAATATGTGATAAACCCTAACGACGAATTTGGACTTACACGTGCAATCTGGTTTCAAGAACAACAAGGTGCAAATGTAACTGTCGTAAATGTCGGAGGTCCTGATACTGAACCAACTTTACGTAAGGCTTTGGCAATTGGTGCAAATGAAGCTATTCGTGTTAACGCGAATCCTACTGATGGTTTTTTTGTTGCTAAACAATTAGCAGAAGTAATTAAAAATGGAGGTTACGATCTTGTAATTGCAGGAAAAGAATCTCTTGATTATAATGGCGGAATGGTTCCTGGAATGATCGCTGGAATTTTAGGTTCTAACTTTTTAAACTCTTGTACAGCTTTAACTGTTGATGGAAACAATGTAAAAGCGGTTCGTGAGATTGATGGCGGAAAAGAAACAGTAAGCACTACTCTACCTTTAATTATTGGAGGTCAAAAAGGTCTTGTTGAAGAAAAAGATTTACGTATTCCCAACATGAGAGGAATTATGACAGCAAGAACTAAAGCTTTAACTATTTTGGAACCAGTTGATGCTCCAGCAAATACTAAAGCGGTGAAATTTGAAAAACCAGCTCCAAAATCAGCAGTAAAATTAATTTCTCCTGATAATTTAGATGAGTTAATCAATTTATTACACAACGAAGCGAAGGTAATCTAGTAATCAGTTTTCAGTCTCGGTTTTCAGCTTTCAGTTTATCAACTTGAAACCTGAAACTTGAAACTCATAACCTCTAAACAAAAAAATCATGTCAATATTAATATATGCAGAATCTGCAGAAGGAAAATTTAAAAAAGTAGCTTTCGAATTAGCTTCTTATGCAAAAAAAGTAGCCGAAAGTTTAGGAACAACCGTTACGGCTTTAACTGTAAACATTAGCGACGTAAGCGAATTAGCTAAATACGGAGTTGATAAGGTTTTAAAAGTAAACAACGATAAATTAGCTGGTTTTACCGCTAAGGCTTATGCGGACGTAATCAAACAAGCCGCTGAAAAAGAAGGAACAAAAGTAGTTTTACTTTCTTCTACAACAGATAGTATTTATCTTTCATCATTGGTTGCAGTAGCTTTAAATGCCGGTTTTGCCTCAAATGTTGTTGGACTGCCAGTCAGCACTTCGCCTTTCCAAGTAAAAAGAAATGCGTTCTCAAACAAAGCTTTCAACATTACTCAAATCGATACAGATGTAAAAGTTCTTGGTTTGGCTAAAAACTCATATGGAATTTTTGAAAGTGCAGGATCTGCTGCTGAAGAAGATTTTAATCCATCGATTGGAGAAAATGACTTTGGAATAAAAGTAGATTCTGTTGAAAAAGTTACTGGAAAAGTTTCTATTGCTGATGCTGATATCGTAGTTTCTGGCGGACGCGGATTGAAAGGTCCAGAAAACTGGGGATTAATCGAAGATCTTGCTGCTGTTTTGGGAGCTGCAACTGCATGTTCTAAACCAGTTTCAGATTTAGGATGGAGACCTCACAGCGAGCACGTTGGACAAACAGGAAAACCAGTTGCAACTAATTTATATATTGCGGTAGGTATTTCTGGAGCAATTCAGCATATTGCTGGTATTAACTCGTCAAAAGTAAAAGTGGTTATCAATAACGATCCTGAAGCTCCTTTCTTTAAAGTTGCTGATTACGGAATTGTTGGTGATGCTTTTGAAATTGTACCTCAATTAACAGAGAAATTAAAAGCTTTTAAAGCTCAGCATTCTTAATTCAAGAATTCTCTTCAAAATATTTGCTGCCTAAAAACAAGATATTGTATCTTTGTTTATAGGCAGCTTTTTTGTTCCATATTTTTTGATTAAAATTGCAGCTTTATTTTTCAAACAAAAAAAGCAATAAAACAAGGCTCTAAGTGCCTTTTTTACAAACATATATGAGTCTAGTAAAATTATCTATAAAAGGAATTTCATACAGTCAAACTCAAAATGGAGCTTATGCCCTAATTTTGAACGAAGTTGATGGCGAACGAAAATTACCTATCGTTATTGGCGCTTTTGAGGCCCAGTCGATAGCTATTGCCTTAGAAAAAGAAATAAAACCACCTCGTCCGTTAACACACGATTTATTCAAAAACTTCGCTGAAAGATTTGATATTGTAGTAAAACAAGTAATTATTCACAAACTGGTTGACGGCGTTTTTTATTCTAGTTTAATCTGCGAAAGAGATAAAATTGAAGAAATTATCGATGCCAGAACTTCTGATGCAATCGCTTTAGCTTTACGCTTTAATGCACCGATTTTTACTTATAAAAACATCTTAGATAAAGCAGGAATTTATTTAAAATCAAATACTGCAGATACAGATCAAGGTTCTCAGGAAATTGATGATGTTCTTTCGAATCCAGAAACTTTTGGACACGAGGAAGAAACAAATCAATCGGGAGAAGTTTACGCAAAACATACCCTGCAAGAACTGAATGAACTTTTGGATCAAGCCGTTTCTCAGGAAGATTACGAAAAAGCAGCCAAAATTAGAGACGAAATCTCGAAAAGATAATTTTATGGCTATAAGCCATAGGCCTTAGGCTGTAAGCTTAAGCTAAAAACATAAAAAAATCCAAGCTACAAGATTTTAGGAAAAAGCCTAAAGCCTATAGCATAAAGCTTAAAGCATCTATGAAGCAATACTTAGATTTAGTAAAACACGTTTTAGAAAACGGCTGTCAAAAAGGAGACCGAACTGGAACTGGAACAAAAAGTGTTTTTGGTTACCAAATGCGTTTTGATTTAAGTGAAGGTTTCCCAATGGTTACGACCAAAAAATTACATTTAAAATCGATCATTTACGAATTGCTTTGGTTTTTAAAAGGCGATACAAACGTAAAATATCTTCAGGAAAACGGAGTAAAAATTTGGGATGAATGGGCAGATTCTAATGGTGATTTAGGACCTGTTTACGGACATCAATGGAGAAACTGGAACAGTGAAGAAATTGATCAGATTACTGAATTAATTACTGAATTAAAAACAAATCCGAACAGTCGCAGAATGCTGGTTTCTGCTTGGAATCCTTCGGTTTTGCCAGACACTAAAAAATCATTTGAAGAAAATGTAGCTAACAATAAAGCGGCTTTGCCTCCATGTCATGCATTTTTTCAATTTTATGTGGCAACACCAGATTTAGAAAAAGGAGAAACTAAAGGAAAATTATCTTGTCAGTTATACCAAAGAAGCGCAGATATATTTCTGGGAGTTCCTTTTAATATTGCTTCTTACGCATTATTGACCATGATGATTGCTCAGGTTTGCGATTTAGAACCAGGCGATTTTATTCACACTTTTGGTGACGCACATATTTACAACAATCATTTTGAGCAATTGGAATTACAATTGACTCGCGAACCAAAACCATTACCAAAAATGATTTTAAATCCAGAGATTAAAAACATTTTTGATTTTGATTTTAATGATTTTACATTAGTAGATTACGATCCGCATCCTGCTATAAAAGGAAGTGTTGCAGTATAATTATAAAAAAATCCGCTTGAATTTTAAGCGGATTTTTTTATACAACTAAAACACTATTCTCACTTCCAGCATAATCATTCCATTTGTAGAAATCTGCTTCTGGATCATTTACATAAATCCCGTCGATTACATACTTAAATTCGTAAATCGCATCTTTCACCAAATCATAAGTCGCTTTAAAAGTTCCATTTTTCAACTTACTTAAAGTTCCTTCTTCAACATTCCAGTTGTTAAAATCCCCTACGACCGCTGCCGAATCAGCGTCTTTGGCATCTATAGAAAATGTTACTTTACAAACTGGCTTCGTTTTGATAAATTGTTTTTTTAAAGACATAACTATTTAGTTTTTAGTTTTATACATCTAAAATTAATTAAAATCAACCAAACACTCACCACTACGGCAATCGATTTATGATAATGCTAAAAACAGTATATCATTTTAGATTTATCTATAATTTTAAAGACATAAAATTTTGTTTTTCAAATTCTTATATCGATTTAAAACAAATATTGTATCTCCAAAATATTGACTTTCAAAAATAAATTTTAACTTTATAATCTCATATTTATCTTATGGAAAAAGAAGTGCACGAACAATACGAATACGCTAGACGACGATTAAGACAAAAAAAAATACTATATTTTCATTTTGTTCTTTTCCTTTTAGGAAGTTTATTTTTATTTATTGCTAATAGATTTTTTGGTTTTGGAGAAGGGACAACTCAAAACTGGTGTATTTGGGGTATTACGATCTGGCTTTTTATTTTTATTTTACATTTTATAAAAGTTTACATTACCGACCGCTTTATGAATAAAAAATGGGAAAGAGAGCAAATTGACAGATTAGTGGCTTTACAACAAAAAAGAATCACTCAGCTTGAATCTTCTATTAATGAAGAGAATGAAAATAAAATTTAGTTTCAGCATACCATGATTATAATGATAGCGGCAGCAGCCGAAAACAATGCGCTTGGAAAAAACAATGAATTAGTATGGCATCTGCCAAATGATTTTAAACGTTTTAAATCGCTTACTACAGGGCATCATATTATTATGGGAAGAAAAACTTTTGAAAGTTTCCCAAAACCATTGCCAGACCGAGTTCATGTTGTAATTACACGTCAGGAAAATTACCAGCCAGAAGGATGTATTGTTGTAGACAGTATTGAAAAAGCAATTGCTGTTTGTCCTGAAAATGATGACAGTTATATTATAGGAGGCGGTGAAATTTACAATCTGGCACTTCCATTTACCGATATAATAGAACTTACTAGAGTTCACCATACTTTTGAAGCAGATGCTTTTTTTCCAAAAATTAGCAGAAGTGAATGGATTTTGGTAGAATCTGAAGAAAATTACAAAGATGAAAAGCATCTTTATGATTATACTTATGAAACTTACATTAGAAAATAAATAAAAAAACATCCTCTTTTGGGAGGATGTTTTTAAAACGATTGATTTTTTAGACCTGACTTACTCAAGAATAGTTTTGTTTAAAATCACAAATACTCAAAAAGCATTTGAAATAACTGAATAACATTTAATGTTATTTGAGATATAAATCTCAAAAACGCCTTTAATAACAAATACCACTAAGATATTAAAGGCAGAAAATTAAAATTTCCAAAAACAAATTTAATCCTAAGAACGTATTTTGCACTATAAAATAGTATTTCCCCCCAAGAACAATACTTACAAAACTTTTTCAAGAACAAATGAAATTACAAGTGCAAAAAAAGTAACCATCTGCTTAAGTCTTTGCGGTACTACCAATCATTAAAACTTTAATCATTTTTACTTCTACAAAGTTGCTCATAATGGAGCGATTGGACAATACCGTGATTTGGTGATTTTACCAAAATCCCTAAATTTAGGGATGCAGAGAATACAACTTGAATTAACTTTAAAATAAATCATTCAAAACATTTATTTTACAAATTAAAAAACTCAATTACAGTTAAACTAGATTGTTTATATTTGCCTAAATAAAAAAAATGTCTGAAAAAATAACTCCGTATAAAGACTCTTCTTTAGGTAAAAAAGAGCAAGTAACCCAAATGTTTGACACCATTTCTGGGAATTACGACAATTTAAACCGTGTCATTTCATTTGGAATTGATGTAAAATGGCGTAAAAAAGTATTGAAAATAGTCTCAGACAAAAAACCAAAAGTTATTCTGGACATTGCAACAGGAACTGGCGATTTGGCTATTTTACTTGCACAGACTAATGCTGATAAAATTATTGGTTTAGACATTTCTGAAGGAATGCTGGAAGTTGGAAAAAAGAAAGTTGCAGAAAAAAATCTTTCTAATATTATTGAATTAGTTTTAGGCGATTCTGAAAACATGCCTTTTGAGGATAATTATTTTGACGCTATTACGGTAAGTTTTGGTGTTAGAAATTTTGAAAACCTTGAAAAAGGTTTTGGAGAAATCTTAAGAGTTCTAAAACCAAATGGTGTTTTTGTTATATTAGAAACTTCTGTTCCAGATAAGTTCCCTTATAAACAAGGTTATAATTTTTATAGTAAAAATATACTTCCGTTAATCGGGAAATTATTTTCTAAAGACAATGATGCCTATGGTTATTTATCTGAATCTGCTGCTGCTTTTCCTTATGGAGAAGCGTTAAACAATATTTTGAGAAAAACTGGGTTTATAGATGTTGTGGCAATGCCTCAAACTTTTGGTGTCGCAACGATTTATTCTGCATCTAAAAAATAGTATGAAAAAAGCTGTAATCTTATTTTTATTGGTCTTCGCGACAAAAGGGTATTCTCAATTTGCTAAAAACATGTTTAGCAAAGACCCTATTATTAATCTTGAAAACTGGCAAAAGCAGCGTGTCTACTTTGGCTATTATTTAGGTTTTAATAGTTTTGACTTTAAATTTGATTACAAAACTCCTGTACAAGCTGATATTCAGGTAAAAAAAACTACTGGTTTTAATGTGGGTGTTGTTGCCGATTTAAGATTACAGGAATATATTAATCTGCGTTTTGAACCAGGATTGTATTATACAAAACGTGATTTATATTTTCCTGGCGTAGGAACTTCAGAAAATGATTATTTGAGAGAAGTAAATAGTACTTATATTCACTTTCCTTTATTATTAAAATTCTCTGCTTTGCGTACAGGAAACATTCGTCCTTACTTAGTTGGCGGTATGTCTACAACTTTAAATTTATCGAGTAATTCTAAATCTAAAGACGATAACTTTCAGCAGAAATTTAGAGTTAAACAATGGACCGCTGCTTATGAATTAGGTGTAGGAATTGATATTTTTACTGAATACTTTATTTTCTCGCCTTCTGTAAGAGGAATGTTTGGTATAACCGACGAACTTATCAGAGATAATACTGCAGATAGTCCGTGGACTGGAAATATTGATTCAATGAAATCTAGAGCAATTTTAATAAATTTCACTTTTCATTAAAACAAAAATCTAACTATTTCGTTTAAATTCACTAAGAATAATTGCTGTTGCAGTAGCTACATTTAAACTTTCGGTTTTTTGCAGCTCTCCAAATCTAGGAA
This sequence comes from Flavobacterium sp. Root935, assembly GCF_001429295.1. Classification (GTDB taxonomy): domain Bacteria; phylum Bacteroidota; class Bacteroidia; order Flavobacteriales; family Flavobacteriaceae; genus Flavobacterium. The sequence goes on from NZ_LMJL01000010.1 coordinate 614,743, forward strand.
TTGTTAGACGAGTTGTAACTACTTTCTCAATCTCTTCTGAAATACCGTTAGCTTCGTTACCCATAATAATGATGCCGTCTTGAGGTAATTCTGATTGATAGATATTTGCGCCGACCATAAAAGTTCCAAAAACGGGCAGTTTAGTTTGAGCAAGGAAAGATTTTAAATCAACGTAATTTATATTTACCCTAGTAATGGAGCCCATTGTTGCTTGTACTACTTTCGGATTATAAATATCTACTGTTTCTTTAGAACAAATTACTTGTTTAATGCCAAACCAATCGCAGAGACGTAAAATAGTTCCTAAATTTCCAGGATCTCTAATATCGTCTAAAGCCAAAATTAAGCCCGAATCAATTATTTGCTTTTCGGCAGGAATTTTGAAAACACCCAGACAAGAATTTGGAGTTGTTAAAGCACTTATTTTTTTTAGTTCTTGTTCATTAATAAGAGTTCGTTTAGAAGATTGAACCTCTTCAAAATCATTTAATGTAGTGTATAAATGTTCTAATTCAAAATTGGATTGCAGAAATTCTTGAATTACTTTTACTCCTTCAGCAAAAAATAATTGATTAGCAAAACGCTGCTTTTTTTGATGTAAACTTGAGATAAGCTTTATTTGGTTTTTACTAACCATAAAATAATGTACTTTTGAATTAAATATTAAAAAACACTTGAAAAATAATTCCACAAAAATAATAGCATTTCTTCTAATTGCAATACTTATTTGCGCTTGTAATGCCGTAAAAAGAGTTCCCGATGGAAAAAACCTTCTTGTAAAAAACAATATTATAGTAAATGGCAAATCTTCAAACGACGAAATTGCCACAAATCAAATGTATCAAAAACCTAATGGTAAACTATTGGGTTACAAACTTCGATTGAATTTATACAATTTAGCCAATTTAAATCCAGACTCAACTTACCAGGCAAAATTCAAAAACAATCCTGGCAAATATGAGCGTATGTCTAAAATATTATCTGCAAAACAAGTAGATCGTCTGGGACAGTCTTTTTATTACAAAGGAATTCATGAGTTTTTAAAAAATACTGGCGAACCTCCTGTAATTATTGATACTTCTAAAACTAAAAAATCATTGCTTCGTTTGAAATTCTATTATTTCAATAATGGTTATTTTAATGTGAAGACTGATTATACTATTGATACAGTTGGACGAAAAAGAGCCGCAATTAATTATAACATCACTACTGGTCCTGCTTATAAGCTGGATACAATCAAAAGTAATATATTGACACCTGCACTAGATTCATTATACAAAACAAATAATGAACCTTCTTTGTTAAAATCTGGCAATCAATACAAAACTACAGATTTTGAAGATGAAAAAAATCGTATTACAACATATTTCAGGAATCATGGTGCATATTACTTTCAGCCCACTTACGTAACTTTTGATATTGATACCATTGGTAAAAAGAATAAAGCTGATGTTACTTTAAATATTACTAATAATGTTATTCAAGGAAGAGATTCAAGCCGTACTGAACCTTTCAAACTATACACTATTAGCGACGTTAATATTTACACCGATTATTCTGCCGCAAATTCAAAGAAAAAACCAACCGACAGCACAACATACAATAATTTCAATCTTTACAGTTACAACAAACTTAAGTACAAGCCTCGTGCCATAACTGATGCTATTTTTATAACCAAAGGAAGTACTTTCGCAGATTTTAGAACTACCCTTTCTTCTCGTTATTTAAATAATTTAAAGATTTTTAATTATCCTTCAATACAATATGAAGTAGACAAAAGAGATTCTACTGCTCAATCTCTTATTGCTAATGTTTATTTAACGCCTAGAAAAAAATATAGTTTTGGGGCAACTTTCGACGTAACACATTCTAACATTCAAGATTTTGGAATTGGAGCAAGTGTTTCTGAAACCATACGAAATGTATTTAATCGTGCCGAAACCTTAGAAATTTCTGCCCGTTTAAATATTGGTTCTTCAAGAGATATGGCAAATCCGAATAACAATTTCTTCAATGTTTCCGAATATGGTTTGGATCTTAAATTGAACTTTCCGAGAATTTTACTGCCTTTTGGAACTGAAAAAATCATTCCTAAAAGTATGATTCCGTCGACCTCTATTACTTCTGGTTTTTCAAAACAGCGGAATATTGGTTTAGATAAAGAGAATTTTACTGGAGGTATTGCTTATAATTGGTCGCCAAAACGTCATAACACTGCAAAATTAGAATTATTGAATGCACAGTTTGTTCGTAATTTAAATCCTGGCAATTATTTTAATGTCTATACATCTTCTTATAATGATTTGAATAATATTGGAAAAGATTACAATATTAACCCACTTAACTGGGGAGAAACAACAGAAGAGCAAAATAGAAAAGACCTAACGATACCTAATGGAACTACAGGTTTTACCAATGACGTTTTAACCAATCAAACAGCTTTACTGCCTGGAAATCCGGAATATAAAGAGGTACAAAGTATTGAAGAGCGCCGCATTAGGCTGACAGAAAATGATTTTATTTTGGCTACAAGTTATTCTTTCACTAAAACAACCAAAAAAGATTTAGCAGATAATAACTTCTATCAATTTAGAACAAAAATAGAATCGGCAGGAACATTATTATCTGCGATTTCAAGCATAGGAAATCTACCTAAAAATGCAAGAGGTAATTATGAGATATTCAACTTAGAATACTCAGAGTATATCAAAACCGAATTTGATTACATTAAACACTGGGATTTCGGAAAAGAAAAAGTGCTTGCTGTAAGAAGCTTTTTCGGAATTGCAATTCCTTTTGGAAATTCAAATTATATTCCATTTTCACGAAGTTATTATGGCGGAGGTTCAAATGACAACCGTGCATGGCAGCCTTATGCTTTAGGACCTGGAAGCACAAATGCTGTAAATGACTTTAATGAGGCAAATATGAAAATTGCAATGAGTGCAGAATTTCGTTTCAAAATTGCCGGAGATGTAAAGGGAGCGATCTTTGCAGATGCTGGAAATATCTGGAATGTGCTCGATAATGTTACTGATGAGAAAGCAAAATTTGACAACTTAAACGATTTAGAAGAAATTGCTTTAGGTACAGGATTTGGTTTAAGATACGATTTAAGCTTTTTTGTTATTCGTTTAGATTTAGGCTTTAAGACTTATAATCCGGCACATGAGAAGGGAGATCGATGGTTTAAAGAATATAATTTTGGACACTCGGTTTTAAATTTTGGTATAAATTATCCGTTCTAATGCTAATTAATTCTTATTTTTGCAACCTAAAAACTAAAAACAACTATAAAAAAAATTACAATGGCACACAATATTAAACCCGGAGTAGCTACAGGAGATCAAGTTCAGGAGATTTTTAATTATGCGAAAGAAAAAGGATTTGCTTTACCTGCAGTAAACGTTACAGGATCTAGTACAATTAATGGAGTTCTAGAAACTGCAGCAAAATTAAATGCACCGGTTATCATTCAATTTTCTAACGGAGGAGCACAATTCAACGCTGGAAAAGGATTATCAAATGCAGGCGAAAAAGCAGCAATCGCTGGTGGTATCGCTGGAGCAAAACACATTCACACTTTAGCAGAAGCTTACGGTGCAACTGTAATTTTACATACTGACCACTGTGCAAAAAAATTATTACCTTGGATCGATGGTTTATTAGATGCTTCTGAAAAACACTTTGCAGAAACAGGAAAACCATTATTCAGTTCTCACATGATCGATTTGTCTGAGGAGCCAATCGAAGAAAACATAGAGATCTGTAAAGAATATTTAGCAAGAATGAGCAAAATGGGCATGACATTGGAAATCGAACTTGGTATTACAGGTGGAGAAGAAGATGGTGTAGACAACTCTGATGTTGACAGCTCAAAATTATATACACAACCAGAAGAAGTAGCTTATGCTTACGAAGAATTATCTAAAGTAAGTCCTAAATTTACAATTGCTGCTGCTTTTGGAAACGTTCACGGTGTTTACAAACCAGGAAACGTAAAATTAACTCCAAAAATCTTAAAAAATTCTCAAGATTTCGTACAAAAGAAATTCAACACTGGACACAACCCAGTAGATTTCGTTTTCCACGGAGGTTCAGGTTCTACACTTGAAGAAATCAGAGAAGGAATTAGCTACGGAGTTATCAAAATGAACATCGATACAGATTTACAGTTTGCATACACTGAAGGAATCCGTGATTATATGGTTAAAAACCTTGACTATTTAAAATCTCAAATTGGAAACCCAGAAGGTGCTGATGCTCCTAACAAAAAATATTATGACCCAAGAAGATGGGTTCGTGAAAGCGAAGTAACATTCAACGCAAGACTTGAACAAGCTTTTGCTGATTTAAATAATGTGAATACACTATAATAAAAAAGTTTAAAGTTTCAGGTTTCAGGTTTAGCAACTTTAAACTTTAAACCTGAAACAAAAAAAACATTCAATATGGCTTGGTTTAAAAGACAAGAAAAAGGGATTACGACCGCTACAGAAGATAAGATGGACGTTCCGAAAGGATTGTGGTACAAATCTCCTACTGGAAAAATTATTGATGCTGACGAATTAGCTCGTAACTTATTCGTAAGCCCTGAAGATGATTTTCACGTTCGAATTGGAAGCGCAACCTATTTTGAAATTTTATTCGACAACAACGAATTTGTTGAGTTAGATAAAAACATGACATCAAAAGATCCTTTGCATTTTGTGGATACAAAAAAATATGCAGAGAGATTAAAAGATGTAATGGAAAAAACTCATCTTAAAGACGCTGTGCGTACGGGAGTAGGAAAATCTAAAGGAAGAGAACTTGTAATCTGCTGTATGGATTTTGCCTTTATTGGTGGATCTATGGGAGCTGTTGTAGGTGAAAAAATTGCAAGAGGTATTGATCACGCGATCAAAAACAAACTGCCTTTTGTTATGATTTCTAAATCTGGTGGAGCTCGTATGATGGAAGCTGCTTATTCTTTAATGCAATTAGCTAAAACTTCTGTAAAACTAGCTCAATTAGCTGAAGCTAAATTACCTTATATCTCTCTTTGTACAGATCCAACAACTGGAGGAACAACTGCATCTTACGCTATGTTAGGAGACATTAATATCTCTGAACCAGGCGCTTTGATTGGCTTTGCTGGCCCACGTGTTGTTCGTGATACTACTGGAAAAGATTTACCAGAAGGTTTCCAAACTGCTGAGTTTCTTTTAGAGCACGGTTTCTTAGACTTTATCACGCCAAGAAAAGAATTGAAAGATAAGATCAACTTATATATCGATTTGATTCAAAACAATGATATTAGATAGTTTTTGAACTATTCAAAATAGAAAAATCCCAAGAAATTGCTTCTTGGGATTTTTTTATATCTACTGATGTGTCGTTCCTACAGAACTTTTTTACTGAATAAATTCACCATAAACATGACATTGAATAGCAATCCTAAAATCCTTCTTCTTTGAAAAAACAAAAAAATTAAATCATCCCGCTTTTTTCAAATCCTTTTTCAATTCCCTATCAGCAATTTTAAAAGCTAGTTTCTCACGCCAAATTGCATAGCGTTCTCTAAAAACTACTTTTATGGCGCTATCGACTGCACCATGCATAAATAAGCTCCAAACGCTTCCCATTTTTCGAGTTATTGATCTATCCCACGCACGAAGACTTAGCGAGAAAGAGCCGTCTATGTAGCGCATCCAGTGCCACATTCCGGTAGGCATGAATAGAGTGTCTCCGTGTTCTAGGAAAACCTCATAGCCTTCTACTCCTTTTAGTGCCGGAAATTTTTCAAAATCTGGATTGGCAACATCATAATCTTCTAAAGCGTAAGTAGTATTTGGCACACAATAGAGCCTCTTTTTCCATTTATTATCGAACAAGATTATATGTTTTCTGCCACCAAAATGTGTGTGAAAGAGATGTGGTAGATCAATATCGTAATGCAGGAAAGTAATCGCCTTTGAGCCTCCAAAAAACATAGCAGGCATACTTTCTATAAAACCACCCATTAATTCTTTGGGAATTTTTACATCATTAATTAATTCAGGCCTGTGTTTAAAAAGATTAAAGAAAAAAATACGTAATTGAGTCGGCTCCCTTTTTATTAAATCGAGATATTCACCAAATTTCATACTGGCAATAGAAGCATTAATTACTTTTGCAGGATCTGCCTTAGAATTATCAACTAGCTTTACTTCAATATCTCCTGCAATTTCTTTAAAATAATCCGTAGACCATTTTTCTCGTGCAGGCCAATCTTTGGTTAATCCTTTTATTATAAGAGGCTTTCTTTTATCTAGATAATTCTTTTTAAAATCTTCTCTAGAAATAGATTCAACTGTATCAACATTTTTTAGGATAAAGCTCATTGTTTTCCGATTTAAATTATCTACACCACCACAACAATTATTCTAGTTTTAAAATTTCAGAAGCAAATACACACAATAACTACATTCCAGTTCGAATAGCTTCTACGGGATCTAGATTTGCTGCAGAAATAGCAGGTAAAATTCCCGAAACTAAACCGATAAATGCCGCTAAACCAGTTCCTAAAAGAATATTTCCTAAACTCAAAACAAATTCAAAGTCAAGTAATTTAGTTAAGACTAAAGCAATTCCCCAAACCATAAGAAGTCCAATGATTCCGCCTATAACTGATAAAATTACAGCTTCAAATAAAAACTGGAATAAGATAAATTTATTTTTTGCTCCTAATGATTTCTGAATTCCGATAAGGTTTGTCCTTTCTTTAACAGAAACAAACATAATATTAGCAATTCCGAAACCACCAACCAAAAGCGAAAATCCACTGATTATCCATCCAACAACATTCATTTGTCCTAGAATCCCGTCAATAAAATCAGTAAATCCAGAAAGTACATTAATAAAGAAATTATCCATTTCTCCTGCTTTCATTCCGCGAATAGCTCGGAGTTTTTGAGCTATTTGAGCTTTATAAGCTTCCATGTCTACTCCTTTAACTGGTTTTAAAATAATTACTGGTGTCATGGCATCAGTGTCCCCGTACATTCTGCGTAAAAAATTGGCTGGAAGATAAACCGAAGTATCATTACTATCTCCAAAAAAACCTGCTCCTTGTTTTGCCATTACACCAATGACGGTAAATCGCTGTCCGTACAAACGGATATTTTTTCCAATTGGATCACTTGAACCAAAAAGTCCTTCAGCAATATCATATCCAAGAACAATAACTGCTGTTCCAGAATTAGATTCAGATTCGTTATAAAATCTGCCTTTATCGAAACTTAATCCATCAATGTTAACCATTTCGCTTGACGATGGAACAATATTTACATCACTAACCGTTTTAGAATCGTATTTTAAACTTTCTCTATTTACAAAAAGCTGATATCCTACTTGATCAGTATCGTTCATTGAATTTTTCAACCCTATATACTCATCATATTTTACATTTGGAAACTGTTCTCTTTTCCATTGTGGAATTTCAGATGGCCCAAAGCAGAATTTCATTAAATAAATCGTATTTTTATCTAAACTGCTCAAATCTTTAGAGATTTTTTTATCTAAAGAGTCAACGGCAGCCAAAACAGCAATAATTGAAAAAATACCAATTGTAACACCTAAGAGCGACAACAAAGTACGTAATTTATTATTTCGCAAAGCGTTGATAGCAAAGCTCAGACTTTCTTTTAATAATCTTAAATAAACAAGCATATTTTAGTATTTTTCAATAAAGTAAAATTCAATAATTTAAAATCAAAAACCTAATAAAAGTTAACTTACTCATCAGTAGATTTTTTTAGCATTTTGTTACACTAATTTTTTTTAATATAATATATAAAAAAACTACTTTTGCAGTCTCAAAATCATAACTACAAAATGAGCACAACTAAAAAAATACAATCGGCATTAATTTCTGTTTTTTCGAAAGATGGATTAGAACCAATCGTTAGAAAATTACACGAACAAAATGTTACACTTTATTCTACTGGAGGAACTGAAGATTTTATCAAAAACCTTGGAATTCCTGTAGTTCCTGTTGAAGACATTACATCTTTTCCTGAAATTCTTGGAGGAAGAGTTAAAACTTTACATCCAAAAATTTTCGGTGGTATCTTGAATCGTCAGGATAATGAAAGTGATGTACAACAAATGAAGGAATTTGATATTCCTCAAATCGATTTAGTTATCGTTGATTTGTATCCTTTTGAAAAAACAGTTGCTTCTGGTGCAAGCGAACAAGATATTATTGAAAAAATTGATATTGGCGGAATTTCATTAATTCGTGCTGGTGCAAAAAATTTCAAAGACACTGTAATTGTAGCTTCTGTGAATGAATACAGTTTGCTTTTAGATTTAATTACAGAACAAGACGGAGCAACAACTCTTGAAAACAGAAGATTGTTTGCCACTAAAGCGTTCCATGTTTCTTCTCATTATGACGGAGCTATTTTCAATTATTTCAACACAGACGAGACTATTTACAAAGAAAGTATTGCAAACGGTCAAGTTTTAAGATATGGTGAAAACCCTCACCAAAAAGGATTTTTCTTTGGAGATTTTGATGCAATGTTCAGCAAACTTCACGGAAAAGAATTATCATACAACAACTTACTTGATGTTGATGCTGCAGTAAATTTAATTGCTGAATTTAAAACTGACGGACCAACGTTCGCAATTTTAAAACATAACAATGCTTGCGGTTTAGCGTCAAGAAAAACAATCAGCGAAGCTTATTTAGCAGCTTTGGCTTGCGATCCTACATCTGCTTTTGGAGGTGTTTTAATTTCAAATACTAAAATTGATTTAGCTACAGCTCAGGAAATCAACAAATTATTCTGCGAAGTAGTTATTGCTCCAGCGTATGATGATGAAGCTGTTGCTGTTTTACAAGAAAAGAAAAACAGAATTATATTAGTTCAAAATGATGTTGAATTACCATCTCGCCAAGTAAGAACTTGTCTTAATGGATTGTTAATTCAGGATAGAAATAATATTACGGATAATAAAGAGCATTTAAAAACCGTTACTATAACAGAACCTACTGCTCAGGAGATCGAAGATTTGATCTTTGCTTCTAAAATCTGCAAGAATACAAAATCAAACACAATTGTTTTTGCTAAGAATGGAACATTGATTTCATCAGGTACAGGTCAGACTTCAAGAGTTGACGCCTTAATACAAGCTGTTGATAAAGCAAAAGCTTTTGGATTTGATTTAAATGGAGCTTCGATGGCGAGTGATGCATTTTTCCCATTTCCGGATTGTGTAGAATTAGCCAAAAAAGCAGGAATTACAGCAGTAATTCAGCCAGGAGGTTCGATAAAAGACGAATTAAGCATAAATTATTGCAACGAAAATAATCTTGCAATGGTATTTACAGGAACTCGTCATTTTAAACATTAATTTGTTTAACTTTGTTCAAAATAATTTATAACATTTTAAACCCCTAAAAAACTTATGGGATTTTTTGATTTCATGACTGAGGATATTGCAATAGACCTTGGTACCGCAAACACTTTAATCATTCATAATGATAAAGTTGTTATTGACAGCCCCTCTATCGTAGCACGTGATAGAGTATCAGGCAAAATCATCGCTGTTGGTAAAGAAGCCAACATGATGCAAGGTAAAACGCATGAAAACATCAAGACCATAAGGCCTTTAAAAGATGGTGTAATTGCAGATTTTGACGCGTCAGAAAAAATGATCAATATGTTCATTAAAAGTATTCCTGCGTTAAAAAAGCGAATGTTTACACCAGCATTAAGAATGGTAGTTTGTATTCCTTCTGGAATTACTGAGGTTGAAATGCGTGCAGTAAAAGAATCTTGTGAGCGTGTAAATGGAAAAGAAGTTTACTTGATTCACGAACCAATGGCCGCTGCAATCGGTATTGGAATTGACATCATGCAGCCAAAAGGAAACATGATTGTTGACATTGGAGGTGGTACAACAGAAATCGCTGTAATTGCTTTAGGTGGTATTGTATGTGATAAATCTGTAAAAATTGCCGGTGACGTTTTCACAAATGATATTGTTTATTATATGCGTACACAACATAACCTTTTTGTTGGAGAAAGTACTGCTGAAAAAATAAAAATTCAAATTGGAGCTGCAATCGAAGATTTAGATGGTCCGCCAGAAGACATGTCTGTTCAAGGTAGAGATTTACTTACTGGTAAACCGAAACAAGTAGATGTTTCTTACCGTGAAATTGCAAAAGCTTTAGACAAATCTATTCAACGTATCGAGGATGCAGTAATGGAAACATTATCTCAAACTCCTCCTGAGTTAGCTGCCGATATTTATAATACTGGTATCTATTTAGCGGGTGGTGGATCTATGTTGAGAGGTCTTGACAAACGTATTTCTCAAAAAACAGATTTACCTGTTTACATTGCAGAAGATCCTTTAAGAGCTGTTGTTCGCGGTACAGGAATGGCACTTAAAAATATTGCAAAATTTAAAAGTATCTTAATCAAATAAGATTCAAAATAACAATCAATTTACTTTTATAAGGGTCAAATTTTTAATATTTGATCCTTATAAAATCTGAAACCATAAAGCATATCCTGAAACAAAATAACCAAACAAGAAATGCAGCAAATTTTTAATTTCATTATAAGAAACAGTAATCGATTGCTGTTTTTGCTGCTTTTAGGTATTTCGTTAGGACTCACAATTCAATCTCATTCTTATCACAGAAGCAAGGTAATCAGTTCTGCTAATTTTTTAAGCGGCGGTGTTTATGAAAAAATAAATCGTGTAAATGAATATTTGAATTTAAGAGCTGAAAACGACGAACTTGTACTTGAGAACGCAAGATTAAAAAGTCTTTTATTCAACAAGGAAGACACTACAAAATTACCTTTACCTGACAGTATCAAAGGCGTAAAACCTGCTGACATAATCGTATCAAAAGTAATTCACAACTCTTATAATACACATGAAAATTACATCACCTTAAATGCTGGAAGCAATGAAGGGATTAAACAAGATATGGGTGTTATTAATAGCTTAGGAATTATTGGAGTCGTTGATAATACTTCGCCAAGATATTCTACTGTTGTGAGTATTTTAAACATGAAATCGCAGATTAATGCTAAAATCAAAAAATCAAATCATTTTGGTTCATTAACTTGGGATGGAAAAAGTACAGGATTTGTGCAATTAGAAGATGTTCCTAGATTAGCTTCTATTAGAAAAGGCGATACTATTGTAACTGGAGGTCAATCTGTGATTTTCCCAGAAGGAATCAATATTGGTACGGTAGATAAAATATACATCAAAAAGAATACAAGTTATTATGTCATAAATGTTAAGCTATTTAATGACATGACAAATCTTGGACACGTTTATATTATCAAGAGTAAGGACAGAGAAGAACTTATTAATTTAGAAAACAAAAGCAAAGAAAAAGATGAATAGCGCTTTGTTGGTAAATATTTTTCGATTTATTATGCTGCTGGCAATTCAGATTGTTATATTCAACAATATGAATTTCTTAGGATACATAAGTCCTTTTCCGTATATCTTGTACATTATTTTGTATCCTGTAAACAGCAATAAAGCTGGTTTAATTCTTTCTAGTTTCTTACTAGGAATAACAATGGATATGTTTTGTAATTCTGGTGGAATACATGCAACTGCTTGTGTTATTCTAGCCTACTACAGGCCTTATATTTTCAAATTTTCATTCGGACTTAGTTACGAATATCAAACCATAAAATTAAATGAGTCTCTAACTCCAGAGCGTTTTTCATTTATTTTGGTTTCGGTTTTAATACACCACATTGTATTATTTGTTCTCGAAGCATTTCAGTTTAAATTTATCTGGGACATTTTACTCCGAACCTTATTTAGCTCTATCTTTACTATAATCACCTCAATAATAATAATTTATCTTATTAAGCCCAATAAACGATGAGAAAAGTTCTGCTGCCCACTATAATTATTATTGCAGCATCTTTGCTAGTGATTAGGATATTTTATCTGCAGATTATTGACGATTCTTTTAAATTGAAATCAGAAAATAATGCGATAAAAAAAGTTTATGATTACCCTGAGCGAGGTTACATTTACGATCGAAATGGAAAACTTCTTGTGGCTAATCAGGCTTCGTATGATATTATGGTAATTCCTAGAGAAGTAAAGAAAGACCTTAATATTGCTGAATTTTGTAATCTTCTAAATATTACTCAAGAAGAATATCATAAACGTATTGAAAAGGCAAAAGTATACAGTCCGAGACTTCCTTCTGTTTTTCTATCGCAATTAAATAAAACTGAATTTGCTGCTTTTCAAGAAAAAATCAGAAAGTATGAAGGCTTTTATTTCCAAAAAAGATCTTTACGTGATTATGAAGTAGATTATGGTGCAAATATTTTTGGTTTCATCACACAAGTTAATGAGAAATTAATTGCCAAGAATCCTTACTATAACAGTGGTGATTTAATCGGAAAACAAGGTGTAGAAGAAAGTTACGAAGAAATTTTACGTGGTATAAAAGGTGTAAAATACATTCAAAAAGATAAATACAACCGAGAGATTGGTCCCTATAAAGAAGGAAAATACGATACGATTGCCGTTGCCGGAGAAGATATCAACTTGACTATTGATGCTGAACTTCAAAAATATGGTGAAGAATTAATGATCAATAAGCGAGGAGGAATTGTTGCCCTTGAGCCTAAATCTGGTGAAATCTTAGCGCTTGTCACCGCTCCTTCTTACGATCCAGGTATTTTAGTAGGACGTCAGAGATCTAAAAATTATACGCTTTTATATCGTGATTCTATCGCGAAACCGTTATACGACAGAGGACTTTTAGCAGAATATCCACCAGGTTCTCCATTTAAAATTCTTACTGGATTAGTTGCACTTCAAGAAGGTGTAGTTAATGAGCAAACCACTTTTATGTGTCATCACGGATTTAGTTATGGAGGAGGCCGATTCATGAAATGTCACGGTTTTGGACCTCATCAACTGCATAATGGAATTTACAATTCTTGTAATACTTATTTTGGTCAGGCATACATGTTAACAATTAACAAATATTCTGATCCTGGCAAAGCTGTAGATGTTTGGAGTGATCACGTAAGAAGTTTTGGTTTAGGACAATTTATGGGTTATGATTTACCAACTGGTAAAAAAGGAAATATTCCGACCTCTAAAACATATAAACGAATTTACCCTAACGGAGGATGGAGAAGTTCCACCATTGTATCAAATGCAATTGGTCAGGGTGAAGTTTTGATGACTCCGATTCAATTAGCCAATATGATGGCAACTGTTGCAAATCAGGGTTATTATTATACTCCTCATATCATTAAAAAGATTGAAGGAGAAAAAATTGACGAAAAGTTTACCACAAAGCATGTTACAACTATTGATCAGAAATATTTTCCGCCAGTTATCAGCGGATTATTTGATGTTTACAATAAAGGTACCGCATATGCTCTTAGAGTAGAAGGAATTGATATTTGCGGAAAAACTGGAACAGCTGAGAATTATGCAAAAATAAACGGTAAAAGAGAAAAGCTTAAAGATCACTCTATTTTTGTGGCTTTTGCACCAAAAGACAATCCGAAAATTGCAATTGCAGTTATGATTGAAAACGGAGGTTTTGGAGCAACTGTAGCTGGACCTATCGCGAGTTTAATGATTGAAAAATATCTTAGAAAAAAAATTACGAGAACTGATTTGGAAGTAAGAGTATTAAACAAAAGTTTGCTTTCTGAATATGCTAAATTGGGCGGATTAGGAGAGGCTCTTAAAATAGAATCTGTACCAAAAGATTCTGTTTTACAAGCCAAAATTGTAAAACCAAAAGCACCAGTCGCAACAGCACCAACCACTGAAGTTAAGAAAACAGCAGTAGACACTACTAAGAAAAACTAAGAAAGATTATTTCAAATGAAAAATCAAAGTGTAAAAAATAATATCGATTGGATAAGTGTCTTTATCTACATTGCGCTGGTAACTTTAGGTTGGCTGAATATTTATTCGTCTTCATTATTGTCAACTGACGGAACTTATCAAAAACAGCTTATTTTTATCTGCTGTACTATTCCTTTGATATTTATAGTTCTTTTTGTTGATGGTAAGTTTTATGAAAAATATGCCAGTATTATCTTTGGAGTTTCTCTCTTATCTCTTGCGGGCCTATTTCTTTTCGGAAAAACGATTGCAGGTCAGCGATGCTGGTATGCCATAGGAAGTTTTACTTTACAGCCTTCAGAATTTGCAAAAGCCGCAACTTCATTGGCGCTGGCTAAATACCTGAGTGACACTCAAATTAATTTAAAAGAAACCAACAGACAGATTCAGGCATTAGCTATTATGTTATTACCTGTAATACTTATTTTACCACAGCCAGATCCTGGAAGTGCTTTAATTTACAGTGTTTTTATCCTTGTTTTATATAGAGAAGGCCTACCTTCTTGGTATGTCTGGACCGCTTTTATTACTATTGTTCTCTTTGTTCTTACATTAGTACTAGAACCTTATGTAGTTGTCATAATTGCGTTTGTTGTATTAGCTATTATCCATTTCAAAGGCAGGGCTGTTGACCGCAATATAATTTTGAGCGCTATATTATTAGCCTTAATCTCTGGTTTTGTCTTTTCTGTTGATTACGTTTTTGATAACGTTTTTAAACAACACCATAGAGACCGTTTCAATATTTTATTAGGTAAAAGCGTCGATATGAAAGGTATTGGATATAATACCAATCAGTCTGAAATTGCAATTGGATCTGGGGGATGGATTGGAAAAGGTTTCTTGGAAGGAACACAAACCAAAGGCGGATTTGTACCCGAACAACATACCGATTATATCTTTACAACAGTTGGTGAAGAATGGGGATTTGCAGGCTCTTTAACCGTAATTGCACTTTTCGTTGGATTATTGCTTAGAGTAATTTATTTAGCTGAAAGACAAAAAACAAAATTCAGCCGAGTCTACGGATATTGTGTCGCAGGTATTCTCTTTATACACTTTTTTGTAAATATTGCGATGGTAATTGGAATATTCCCTACAATTGGGGTTCCTCTACCCTTCTTTTCATACGGAGGTTCTGGACTCTGGGGTTTTACCATTTTGTTGTTTATTTTTCTTAAAATGGACGCTAACAAAGTAAATGAATGGTAGGTTTTAAAATTGTTAATTGTTAACTACAAATTTTAAAACTTCTTACGAAACACTAACATTTACAGAAACTCTTACAAGTTCGTTCTAATAATCAAAAGTGTTTGTTATTTTCTTATATCCGGTTGAAACCGCACTATAGTAAATACTAGAGAGAATTCATTTATATAAATAGAAATTATTTCTAAATTAAATATGAAAATAAAAAAGTCCGAAGTTTTGAAGCTTCGGACTTTTTTATTTTTATTTCTTATTATATCTTTTCTGCTGGTCTCTTTTTCAAAAGCTTCATTAACACTGGGAATGTTGATATGATTACAATAATTATAATAATATATTCTATATGTTTTTTCAAATCTATTCCTTGTTTTAAAAAGATGCCGTACAAATAATGTCCTGCAAAAATTAATATGAAAGACCAAAGGAAAGAACTCAAAATATTATAAAACATAAACTTCTTTTTATCCATCGAAACAATTCCTGCAACTATTGGCGCAAACGTTCTAAAAATAGGAAGAAATCTAGCGTAGATAATGGCTTTTCCTCCATACTTTTCGAAGAAATCTTTTGATTGAAGCAGATATTTTTTCTTAAACCAGAATGAATCTTCTTTTTTAAATAAATAATAACCACTTTTGGCTCCAAACCAATAACCTGTCATATTTCCTAAAACTCCCATTATTCCAACTAAAGTCGCAAGTAGTAGTACATTTAAAAAATCGTTAGGAATAAACATAACATTTTCAATCAAGTCACGGCTATAAATACCTGCTAAAAAAAGCAAACTATCTCCAGGCAGAAAAAAACCTGCAAAAAGCCCTGTTTCAGCAAACACTATAAACAGCACAATAAACAACCCAATCTGAAAACCTCCGACACTTAAAGTAATATAAAATTCAGGGTTAATTAACTGGGTCCAATCAAAATTATTCATAAAACGAAGTTGGTTATCTTTATAAGTGTGTGAAAGTAACAATAATTTACTGTAACCGCAATAAAATGCGGTATTTTAAACATAAATTAACTATTAAAAAAAGCCCAAACTAACGCTTGGGCTTTAAAAATAATTATTCTCTTACGTACTTGCAGCAAGTGTGTAAATTGTCATAATCTGCTGTTTCAGCTTTAACCTCCTTAGTATCGTGACCTGCTTTTGCGACTGCCTTGTTTAAATCTAAAGGAGAAGATTTTTCTTCGTTTAAAATAACTGAAAGCTGATGCGAACTTATGTCCCAGCTAGCAGTTTTTACTCCGGGAACACCATAAGCCGCTTTTTCTATTCTCTTCTTACATTGTTCACAGTTTCCGTTTACTTCTGTGGTGTATTTTAAATTTTTATTCTTTTTAGTTTGTGCCTGCGCAGAAAACCCTAAAAAAGATATCATTACTATTAAAACTAATTTATTCATTTTGTTACTATTTATTAACGTTATATTGATTTTTGAAATTGTTATTACGATTAAAATTTTATTTAATCTTAAATCTTAAACCCGCGTAATACATTTGCCCAAAAATTGGAGCATATGCTACAGAGGCATCAAAATTTGGTCCAAAAGGATTCTCTGCACCTAGAATTGCTTTTTCTTGTCTATAGTTTCCAATATTTTCTCCTCCAATGTATACTTCAAAAACAGAAGAAAAAACACGAGTTACTTGTGCATTCATTACAGCATATGAAGGCGAAAAATCTGGAAATTGATCTGCCTCAGGATTGGAAGCCGTATAAGGCAATTGCTGCTTTCCAGACCAATTATAGGTAAAATCAAACCTCCATTGT
Organism: Flavobacterium sp. Root935; assembly: GCF_001429295.1. Classification (GTDB taxonomy): domain Bacteria; phylum Bacteroidota; class Bacteroidia; order Flavobacteriales; family Flavobacteriaceae; genus Flavobacterium. The sequence continues at coordinate 631,646 of NZ_LMJL01000010.1, forward strand.
TTGTCTTCATCCATTATTGTTTCATACTCTAAATTCCCTAAGAAGCGATGTTTTGCCTGTAGCGGACGTTGAAATGTTCCTCTTAAATAATCCGTTTGGATGTCATAATATTTATAGGCTGTTCTTAAATTTAAATTATGAATGAGCTCATAATTAAATTCCACTTGCAAACTATTGGCAAATGAGCTTCCTTTCTGATCATAAAACAACACTTGCTGCGGACTTTGCATTAAATCTACCACAGCTTGATTTTGAAAATCGGTTCTATAAAAGTCAAAACCGGCATCTGCATTTTTATTGAAAAGACGGAATTTCTGTGAAAAACTAATACCATAATTCCATGCAATTTCAGGGTTTAGTCCATATACTTTTCCGCTTGAATCCAAGATCGAAAAATTTCTTGAGCTGGCAAAAAGCTGCTGGTTTTCGGCAAAAATATTCGCTGTACGTTTTCCTCTGCCTGCAGAAAAACGAATAACACCATTTTTCCAAGGATTATATCGCATGTGTAATCTAGGAGTAACAAAAAATCCCAATCGATTATGATTATCTACTCGTCCTCCTAAAATCAAACTAAAATTATCTGTATTGTCATAAGTATATTCGAAGAATGCTCCAACCGAGTTATCAATTCGGCTGTAATCGGTAACATTTACAAATTCCTGATACTGATCGTATGTAAAATTCAAACCAGTCGTAAACTTATGCATTGTATTGTTTATGATGGAATTGAAAATCAAATTAGAATAAAAACTATTCTGTTTGATATCGTATTGATTTAAACCAAAATAAGAATCTTGTTTGTGACTGTTGAATGCATTTTGAAAACCAATACTTTGATAAGGCATATCTTTAAAAACATAACCTATTTTTGTTGATACATCAAAGCGTTCTGTATTGATCTCAGATCCCCAAAAATTTGTGGTTCCACGATCACGATCTTTATCAAAATCAACTTCTCCTGTTTGTTTTTTATCATTCATATACCTGAAATTGATAAAACTAACCAAACCACTTTCTGGATTATAATATTGGTAACGGTTTAAAACATTGATTTGTTTTCCTAACGGGTTGTCTAAAAATCCGTCATTGTTCATGTCGTTTTTGGCTACACGCGTGTTTCCGTGAACGAACAAACTTGTTGCCCATTTATCAGAAAGTTTTTTGTTGAAATGGGTATTTAATTCAAAACGAGAATCAGTTGAACCATAAACATTCAGGAAAAAAGGAATATCGCTTAAAGGTTTTAAAAGCTCAGTATTAATTTGACCTGAAATACTTTCGTAGCCATTAATAACACTCCCCGCTCCTTTAGTGATTTGCACGCTTTCGATCCACGTTCCTGGAGTAAATGATAAACCGTATGCTTGTGAAGCTCCCCTAACAGAAGGTATATTTTCTTCGGTAATCATTAAATAAGGACTTGTTAAACCGAGCATTTTAATTTGCTTGGTTCCTGTTAAGGCATCCGAAAAATTGACATCTATGGATGGATTTGTTTCGAAACTTTCGGCCAGATTACAACAAGCGGCTTTAAGCAGCTCTTTACTTGTAATTAAAGATGTGTTGGCTGTTACTGTGAAGGATTTTTTTATTCCTTTTTGCTTTTTATTAATTTTTACTTCCTCTAAATCTTCTTGCGAAAAAGCAGTAACAGAAAGCAAAAACGCCATAAAAAGCATTATATTTTTTTGCATAAAAAATGATTTTAATGTTGAAAAGAATTACATGTTTGATGTTTGATCAAAACAAAACCATCAAAATGTAAATGCAAAGTCTTAATCAAGACCTGCAGTGCATCTTAACATTAAAATCAGGAATAGAAAATATACTGATGGTATAATTTGAATAAGGGGGGCGCATTCGCATCAGAATAATACGAAAGAACTTCTTTCTTTTTAAAATTTGGAAGCGCTAAAAAAGCTAATGGTTTGTAGTCTTGAATAACAGCTGGAAATGCAAATTGGAAAAAGAAAAATTTGAAAGTTGCATTGTCTGACTTTTTTTCAAAATGAACTAGTTTATCCTTACAACAAGAATTCTTTTTCTCTTTTGAACCACAACATTTTTTTTCTACAACAGGCTCTACTGTTGTATTTAATGAAACGGAAGCAATTTTTCCTCCGCAATAGTGCACGTCAAAAGCAAACCCAATATTGGAAACCAATAAGAGGAACGCCAAAAATAGACCTGTACACTTTTTCAAATTCATACTGCAAAGCTATTCAAAAAACAATCGATAAAAAACAAAAAGAAATGTTATTTTTTTGAATTCTGAAGCTGATAATAGAATCCCGGAATAAACAGTAACACTAAAATAGGCTGGATTATGAATCTTCTTACATAGAAAAGAAGCCAGCTTGCATCTGGAAAATATTCTAGAATTACATAAAACATTCCCAATAGTACGACTAGAAACAAGGTATATATTAATAAACTAAATTTTAAAATATCACGATCTTTAAATAATGCGTAAATCAAGATCAAAGACAATACGGAATTTAATAAATAACGAAAAAAAAGTCCTAAAAAGAGCTTTGGAGTTTCAACTTGAGGATAAGGCTGACTATGAAAGTCATTTTTAAAATAGTTCAAAAACGGATCGTAAAACAATTTTGTTTCAAATGCTCTTATCAATGCAAAGCATACTACAATAACTATTGCTATGAAGATTTTAAACTTATTTTCTCTTAAATTATTTAGCATATTTTGAAAATCTATTAATCCATAAAATCCATAAAATAAAAACATAACCGTAAATTATTAACGGAAACAAAACTCCATGAAGAAATGCGTTTTGTTTTGGGAAATAGAATAACAGCACCGTTAAAAGAGCAATTCTAATTACGTTCAAAATATAAATAGAGATAAGTCCTAAGATTATAAATAAGAATGTTTTTTTAAACTTTCCAGAAAAAGCTGCGACAAATGAAACAAAAAGAATCATTACACTTACCGCGTTGCAGCCTTCGGTTATACGAGCTAAATAAGCACCATTCATAATAATCTCCTGCCAAGGATTTTGAGAGCTTTTTTGAATTATTACATCATAATTAAAAAGCTTTAACAACAACTCTGCATTTTTACCTGTAACTATAGTAATACCATCTAAATCGTCTGCTTCATAACTATTTAAATAAAATTTATAAAGCAAAGTCAAGACAATATATGTCAAGAAAAAGATGCTTACAAAAATCAAGAAAGGCTTAAACTGAACTAAATATTTTTTCAAGAGATTTTTTTTTCAAATTTATGTATTTTTTGAGTTCAGCTTTAAATACTTTTGTATAAAATTTTACATCATGACATTTCAAGAATTAGAACCACAAATAACCGCCATTGTTACTGGCAATGAAGCAAATAGAGACGAGAAATTATTAGCAATCTGCAAGCTTTTAAATGAAAATATAGAATATTACAACTGGGTTGGTTTTTATTTTGCCAATCACGAAGCGAAAACTTTGCATCTAGGTCCGTATGTTGGAGCAGAAACAGACCATACTGTTATACCTTTTGGAAAAGGAATTTGCGGACAAGTAGCAGAAAGTAATGCTAATTTTGTAGTGCCAGACGTTAAAGCACAGGATAATTATATTGCATGCAGTTTTACAGTGAAATCTGAAATAGTAGTTCCGTTATTTGTGAATGGAGTAAATATTGGTCAAATTGATATTGACAGTCATGTTATTGATCCGTTTACAGAGGCTGACGAAAGATTTTTAGAATTTGTTAATCAGGAAGTTGCTAAACTATTCTAGAAGGACTATTTTTAGTATAAAAAATAGAACTGAATGAAAAGAAACATATTCCTTTTTTTGCTTCTGATAATTTCAGTTAGTCTGTCTGCACAAATTAGCATGGTCTCAAAAAAAATCTTTTTAGACTCGTTAAATCAGGAATGCACACCCGACAATTACAGCTATACGAGAGTAATTACCAATTATTCGCAAAAAAGCATGCGATATGTCGTAACTGATTTCTATAAAAATGGACGAAAGAAGATGACTGGCGCTACTTTAGACCGTGATGTTCTAAAAAAAGACGGAGAGTTTATTTACTATTACAAAAACGGAGCCAAGGAAGCTGTTGTTAATTATACTGACGACCACAAAAATGGCAAGGAAATTAATTGGTACGAAAACCAAAGTAAAAAATCTGAGAAACATAATATTTGGGATCCAAAAACAAAGAAATCTCAAACCTTAATTCTTAATTGCTGGGATGAAGATAAAAGCCAAACCGTGACTGACGGAAATGGAGAATATGAGGAAACAGATAAGTTTGTATCACAAAAAGGAACGATTAAAGATGGACTGAAACAGGGTTCTTGGCAAGGAAACGACCTATTGCACAAAACGACTTTTGTCGACAATTATGATAAGGGGATTTTAACTTCGGGAATAAGTGTTGATGAAAACAATGTGAAAACCACCTATTCATCATTAACTGAAAAACAGAATACAAAAAACGTTAAGAAATTAAAATAAGAAATATATACTAGCCAACATTCAATGAAAAAAACTCTTCATTTACTTTTTTTAATATTTCCAATCTGGATTTTTTCGCAAAACACATCAGATAAAATCATTTATTATGATTCGATTGGAAAAGATGTTTCAAAAGAAAATCACATCTCTTACAGAATTATAAAAGACTATTATACGGAAAAAGATTTATATCAAATTAAAGATTATTATAAGTCTGGTGTATTAAAAATGGAAGGGAATTCTAAGACAAAAGATGGATTTTCCAAAGAAGGTAAATTTGTCTACTACTACGATAATGGAAATAGAAAAAGAGAAGAAAATTACTTTAAAGGAAGACTAAAAGGCAGCTTCAAGGAATGGTACGAAAATGGAAATCCAAAGTTAGAAGGAGAATATTTTCAAGATGAAAAAACACTAAGCTCTGATTTTAGAATGGATAATTATTGGAATTCTAAAAACGAGCATTTAGTTGTTAATGGAAATGGAAATTATGATGAAAATGACAAAGAGGTTATTGTCAAAGGAAAAATAAAAAACGGCTATAAAGATGAAATCTGGACCGGAACTAATAAAAAACTAAATTATAGTTATATCGATATTTACAAGAAAGGAAGGTTTATCTCTGGTAAAAGCACCGATTCTTTAGGAGTTGAACGTAAATACGATGTTTTAGAGGTAAGACCATTACCCAAAAAAGGAGTCAACGATTTTTATAAATTCATTGGGGATAATTTTGTAAAAACAAAAGAAGCTGTAAATAATAAAGTAGCTGGGAAAATAATCGTACAATTTATAATTGCAAAAGACGGAAAAATTGTTGAGCCAAAAATCTTAAAATCATTAGGATACGGACTGGATGAAGAATTAATCAGAGTTATTACCAGCTATGAAAACTGGAATTCAGGACAACAAAGAGGCGTACCCGTTAGAGTGCAGTATTCGATACCTATAACAGTAACAAATTAGTAAAATGACAAGGTAGCAAATTACTCAAAAAACAAAAATCAATATTCTATTTTTAGATTCTTGTATTTTTTTTTGATTTTTCTGTTTTTTTAATCTAATTTTGCACCGTCTTACAAAAGATGTATGACATACATAAAAATCATTAAATAATATTGGAATGTATTTAACTAAAGAAAAGAAAGAAGAGATTTTCGCACAACACGGTGGTGCAACAAACACTGGAAGCGCAGAAGGTCAAATTGCATTGTTCACTTACAGAATTGCTCACTTAACTGAACACTTGAAAAAAAATCGTCACGATTACAACACTGAGCGTTCTCTTGTACTATTAGTAGGTAAAAGAAGAGCTTTGTTGGATTACTTGAAAAAGAAAGAGATCAACAGATATCGTGAGATTATCAAAGTATTGAATATCAGAAAATAATCAATATATAAAAGAGGTGCGAAAGTGCCTCTTTTTGTTTTTACAATTACAACTGCTTACAAGCATATTACAAGAAAAAAAGTTTGGTTTTTCATTGGGTTTTAGATAACAACAACTACACACAACAACACTACAACACAACTAAAACCCATTGTATAATCAAAAGGAAAAAATTTATGATTCCACAATTATTTGTAGAAAAAATCGATTTAGGTGATGGCAGAAGCATCACAATCGAGACAGGACGTTTAGCTAAACAAGCTGATGGTTCTGTAGTAGTAAGAATGGGCGACACAATGATTCTTGCAACAGCAGTTTCAGCTCGCACTTCTAACCCAGGCGTTGACTTTTTACCATTAACGGTAGATTACCGCGAAAAATTTGCTGCAGCAGGTCGTTTCCCAGGAGGTTTCTTCAAAAGAGAAGCACGTCCAAGCGACAGCGAAGTATTAACAATGAGATTAGTTGACCGTGTTTTACGTCCGCTTTTCCCAGATGACTACCACGCTGAAACACAAGTTATGATTCAATTAATGTCTCATGACGAAGAAGTTATGCCAGATGCATTAGCTGGTTTAGCAGCATCTGCAGCATTAGCAGTTTCAGATATTCCTTTTTATAACTTAATTTCTGAAGTACGTGTTGCACGTATTGACGGGAAATTCGTTATCAACCCTAGTAGAGAAGAATTAGAAAAATCTGATATCGATATGATGATTGGAGCTTCTATGGACTCTGTTGCAATGGTTGAAGGTGAGATGAAAGAAATCTCAGAAGCAGAAATGGTAGAAGCTATCAAATTTGCTCACGAAGCTATTAAAGTTCAAATTGTTGCTCAACAAAAATTAAGAGCTGCAATTGGTTCTCCAGAATACAGAACTTACGAAGGTGAAATCGAAGACGAAGCTGTTTACGCAAAAGTAAAAGCTGCTGCTTACGATAAATGCTATACAATTGCACAAGAAGCTTCTGGAAAAAGTGAAAGAGGTGAGAAATTTGCAGCTGTAAAAGAAGAAGCTAAAGCTTTGTTTACAGAAGAAGAATATGCTGAAAATCCAGATTTAGCTGGTTTAGTAGGGAAATATTTCTACAAAACAAACAAAGAAGCTGTTCGTAATGTTATCCTTGAAAAAGGAATTCGTTTAGACGGAAGAAAAACTACAGAAATCAGACCAATCTGGTGTGAAACTGATTATTTACCAAGAGTTCACGGATCTTCTTTATTTACACGTGGAGAAACTCAAGCTTTGGCAACTGTAACTTTAGGAACTTCTAGAGAAGCAAACCAAATCGATTCTCCATCTGAACAAGGTGAAGAGAAATTCTACTTACACTATAACTTCCCTCCTTTCTCTACTGGTGAAGCAAAACCATTAAGAGGAACTTCAAGAAGAGAAGTTGGTCACGGTAATTTAGCTCAAAGAGCATTAAAAAACATGATTCCTGCAGATTGTCCTTATACAATTCGTATTGTTTCTGAAGTTTTAGAATCTAATGGTTCTTCTTCTATGGCAACAGTTTGTGCTGGAACAATGGCTCTTATGGATGCTGGGGTTCAAATGGTAAAACCAGTTTCTGGAATTGCTATGGGATTGATTACTGATGGTGAGAAATTTGCTGTTTTGTCTGATATTTTAGGTGATGAAGATCACTTAGGAGATATGGACTTTAAAGTAACTGGAACTGCTGATGGTATTACAGCTTGTCAAATGGACATCAAAATTGATGGATTACGTTATGACATTATGGAACAAGCTCTTAACCAAGCTCGTGACGGACGTATGCACATTTTAAGTAAATTAACTGAAACTATTGCAGCTCCAAGAGCTGACGTTAAAGCACATGCGCCAAAAATCATCACAAGAACTATTCCTGGAAACTTTATTGGAGCATTAATTGGACCTGGTGGAAAAGTAATTCAAGAATTACAAAAAGCTACTGGAACAACTATCGTTATTAATGAGGTTGATGAGCAAGGTGTTATCGAAATCTTAGGTACAGATCCTGCTGGTATTGAAACCGTATTAGCAAAAATTGCTTCTATTACTTTCAAACCACAATTAGGAGAAGCTTACGAAGTAAAAGTTATCAAAATGCTTGACTTTGGAGCTGTAGTAGAATATACTGCTGCACCAGGAAACGAAGTATTACTTCATGTATCTGAACTTGCTTGGGAACGCACTGAAAACGTTGCTGACGTAGTTAAAATGGGAGATGTTTTCCAAGTAAAATACTTAGGAGTTGATCCAAAAACTAAAAAAGAAAAAGTGTCTAAAAAAGCACTTGTTCCTAGACCTCCACGCGAGGACAAAAAAGAGTAATCAGATCTTAGTTTACTAAAGGTTTATTCATAGAAAACCCCAATTCATTAACTGAATTGGGGTTTTTCGATTTAATAATATAATGTTTTTATTACATTTTAACACTTTTGCGTGATTTTTATAACATTTTTTTTAATACTTTTGAAGCCAATCATCCAAAAAACAATAAACCACATTTCCTTTGAAAAATTATCAAAAAAAAGCTATTTATCTTTTGATATTTGGCACCTTCTTAAACATATCGTATTTACATTCACAATCTGTTGAAAAATCATCATTATACGATTATTTCGATGAGGCAGTCGGAAAAGACAATTTAAATATTAATAACGGAATTGTTCATAGCGAACCCTTTCGTCCATTAGCTGGAAAAAATAGATATTATACAGAAGAGTTTAATCTGGGCGATATTAGTTATGAAGGTCAGATTTACTCAAATGTTAACTTAAAATATGATATTCTGCTGGATCAAGTTATTTACAAGCAGAATGGTTCTTCAGAAAATTTACCTATAAATTTGATCACGCAAAAGGTTGATTATTTCTTTATTAAAAATAAAAAATTTGTCAACTTAAAAGAAGAATCAGTTAAATTCCCTTCACTTATAAAAGGCATTTACGAAGAAACATATGTTGGCGATAATGTTTCTCTTTATACCAAACATTTCAAAGAAAAGGTAAAGTCGCTTCAGTCCGATGTTGTTTACTACAATTACATTTATAAAATCAACTATTTTATAAAATACAAAAACTATTTCTATAAGGTAGAATCCGAAAAAGATTTTAAGAAAATCTTCCCAGATTATAAAAAGGAAATAAATGGTATTTATAAAACAGACAAGAAATTAGAAGATTCCAATAAAAATCAATTTATGGAAAATCTAACGAAACAAATCAATGGTCTTTTAAAAAAAAGCTCTAATTAAATGAAAAAAATTACTCTTATATTATTTTTAATAGCCTTTCAACAAATAATTTATTCTCAAGTAATTAGTGACAAAATAACCGTTGAATTTAAGAATGCCAATATAAAAACTGCTATACAAGATATCGAGAAAGTATCATATTACAAATTCTATTTTGATGAAAAATGGTTTGAAAACGATAGTGTTTCAATAACAAAGCAATATAAAGAAGTTCGAGTTGGTGAAGTTCTAGAAGATGTTTTTCAGAATACAAGCTTTAACTTTTATATTTCTGAAAATAAAATTATCGTAACCAATAACAGCATTATTTATAGTCAATTACCTGACGATTATTTTGGAATTCCTCTTGAAAGAGATGAAAATGGTCAGATGACGACCCCAATATTTTATCAGCAATATGATTCTATAAAGAAAACAAATTCAAGAAATCCTAACAAAAACGTTAGAGACCTTATTCTGATTGGTAAAGAGGTAAAAAATCAGAAAAAGAAAGCAACTTACACTATTACTGGATTTGTAAAAGGTGGAAAAAACAATTCTGGTCTTGCAAACGTTATGGTAAAAGTTCCTAATTCGGAATTTTCTGCTACTACCGATAAAAAAGGGTATTACAGCCTTCAAGTTCCAGGAGGTTTAAATGTTCTTGAAACCGATAGCTTTTCATATAACAAAGTCACTAAAAATATAATGGTTTATAATGACGGATCTTTAAACTTTTCGTTGACAGATAATGTAAACCAATTGGATGAAGTCCTCATTAAAACAAATAAAAGTAAGGCCGCAAAATCTGCCATTACGGGTGTAACAACAATTGATTCTGAAGGAATTAAAAATGTGCCTTTGGTTCTTGGTGAACGCGATATTTTAAAAGTTGCTTTAACAATGCCTGGAATAAAAACGGCTGGAGAAGGATCTTCTGGTTTCAATGTTAGAGGTGGTAAAGAAGATCAGAATTTATTCTTACTAGATCACGCGACTCTTTATAATCCATCACATTTCTTTGGCTTTTTTACAGCGTTAAACCCTTATACAACCAAAAAAGTAGATATTTATAAAGGAAGCATTCCTGCTGAATTCGGAGGAAGATTATCATCTGTTTTTGACATTACTTCAAAAAGCGGTAATGTAGACAAATTTCAGGGAGAAGGCGGTATTGGTCCCGTAACCAGCAATTTGATGCTTTCTACACCTGTTGTAAAAGGAAAATCAAGTTTAGTTGCTGGAGGAAGAGCTACCTATTCTGATTGGATTTTAAAAAGCTTAGATGACGAGAAGTTAAAAAACAGCCAGGCATCATTCTATGATTTCATCTTAAAATACAATCATAAAATAAATGCTAACAACGATATCGAATCTACACTTTATTACAGCCATGATAAATTTAGCGTATCTTCAGATTCATTATACAAATACAGCAACAGATTAGCTACATTAAAATGGAATCATACTTTTAACGAGAAAAATAAAGGTTCATTAATCGTAACTAATAGTGAATACAAATTCAACATTGATTATCAATCTGAAGGAGTAGATAATTTTGATTTTGGGTATAAAATTGATGAAACTCAAGCAATGTTAAAAATGACTTATTTATACAATCAAAAACATAAGTTCAGCTATGGTCTTTCAACAAAATTGTACTCTGTTGACCCGGGATATTTAAATCCAACAAATCCGCAGTCGACTTTAATTCCAATTGATGTTGAAACAGAAAGAGGTTTAGAATCTGCAGCATATATTGGTGACAACTTTAAAATAAGTGATAAGTTTTTACTTGATTTTGGTTTACGTTACTCGACTTTTGCTGCCTTAGGAAAATCTACTCAAAGAATTTACGAACCGAATGCACCTATTAACGATGCTACAGTAATTGAAACCAAAACATACGGCAAAAATGAGGTAATTAAAAGATACGGCGGACTTGAACCTAGAATTGCTGCTAGATATTTCTTGACGGATGACTTTTCTGTGAGAGCAAGTTATGATAAAACATATCAATACATTCATTTACTCTCTAATAACACAACTCAGTCTCCAACCGATATTTGGAAACTTTCTGATTTGAATGTTAAGCCAGAAAGTGCTCAGCAAGTTTCTTTAGGTTTATATAAAAATTTAAAAGATGGTGATGTTGAACTTAGTTTAGAAGGATATTACAAAAGATCTAAAAACATTTTAGACTATAAAGTTGGTGCCGAATTGTTACTTAATGAAAACATTGAAACTGAACTTTTACAAGGAGAAGGGAAAGCTTATGGCATAGAAGTTTTAGTAAAGAAACAAGTAGGCAAATTAAACGGATGGCTTGGATATACCTATTCGAGATCTTTAATAAAACTAGACAGTCAGTTTCAGTCAGAAAAAGTAAATAACGGAAAATATTTTGCTTCTAATTTTGATAAACCGCATGACTTTAGCGCTGTTTTAAACTACAGAATTACAAAACGTTACAGTTTTTCTAGTAACTTTATCTATCAAACAGGAAGACCAATTACATATCCTATTGGAAGATATGATTATGGTAATGAACAATACACTGTATATAGTGATCGTAATAAATTTAGAATTCCAGATTATTTCAGACTTGACATTGGTTTGAACATCGAAGGAAATCACAAAATCAAAAAGTTAGCACATAGCTTTTGGAATATATCTGTTTATAATGTATTGGGACGCAATAATCCTTATTCAGTATTCTTTGTTACAAAAGAAGGACAAATTAAAGCCTATAAAACATCTATTTTCTCTATTCCAATTCCAAGTATTACATACAATTTCAAGTTCTAAAATCATGAAAAATTTCATATATAAAATCTCTCTTTTCGTAATTCTGGCGGTTGCTGCCAGCAGTTGTACTGAACAATATGTTTTTCAGAATAATGATTTTGAAAGTGCTCTTGTCGTAGAAGGAACTATTACTAATGAACTTAAAAATCAAACTATAAGACTTTCTCAAGTTTATGAGCTTGAAGAAACTGGTCCAAAACTAGAAAAAGGTGCCAATGTTTCTGTTTCTGACGATCAAGGAAATGAGTATCAATTTGAAGAAAAAGATACATTATATGCATCTATTACTCCTTTTAAAGCAGAGCCAGGAAGAAAATATCAATTGAAAATTAGAACAAGTGCTGGAAAAAATTATACTTCTGACGAACAAGTTTTAACAACTGAAACCAAAATTGATAATTTAACTGCAACTGTCGAGAATGTTAAAGGAGAAAGAGGTGTACAAATTAATGTAAACAGCTATGACCCTAGTAATACTTCAAAATATTACAGGTATGAATATGTAGAAACGTACAAAATTGAATCTCCGTTATGGAGTCCATTTGAAACTTCGATAGTAAATGTTCCTGCTGTCCCTGCAAATCCAGAGTTAGGAACGCCAGCAATGCCTGCAAGAGAAGATATTCTTGTAAGCCTTAGAACAAAAGAGACTAAAACTTGCTTCTCAACAAAAAAATCGGACGAAATAATTTTAAATAACACAAATAGTCTTAGTGAAGATAAAGTTAATTTTCCTGTACGCTTTATTAGTAATCAAAACTATATAATCACTCACCGTTACACTATTTTTGTAAAACAATATGTTCAAAATTTAGCAGCCTATACTTATTATAAAACTTTAAGAGATTTATCGAGCTCAGGAAGTGTTCTTTCACCAAAGCAACCTGGTTTCTTCTATGGAAATATAAAGTCTGTAGAGAATCCAACAGAAAAAGTGATTGGATTTTTTGAAGTATCTTCAGTTTCATCAGATAGGATCTTCTTTAATTATGCAGATTTATTCCCTAAAGAGCCTCTTCCTCCCTATTATGAAAGTGATTGTAATGTGAGACAATTTGTAGATTGTTTAGGAGACCCTCCTTGCAACGGAACTCAATTACGTTCTGCAATTTTAAGCCGTTATTTAGTTCATTTATCTTCTAGCGGTTCATCATATTCTATGGTTAAAGCAGCATGTGGTGATTGTACAACGTTTTCATCTAATATCGTTCCTCCTTTTTGGATAGATTAATACTTTTTAAATCTCATGAAACACCTTTCTATACATAATAAAACTAATATTCTTGACAGAATTAAACAATTGACACTTTTGATCTCTTTGTTAATTCAAGGCACATTTGTATTTTCTCAGAATTCGCAAAACAAAAATGCCGTACCTAGTATCTCAGATCAGGAAACTATTTTTCTGCACTCAAACACTACAACATTTTTGACTGGAGAAACACTTTTCTTCAAATTATACTGTCTGAATCCGCTGAATAATAAAACGAGCCAAATAAGTAAAATTGCTTATGTTGAACTTATTGACAGCGAGAAAAAGTCACTTCAAAAAAATAAAATATATCTGGACAACGGGATCGGAAATGGTGAATATTTCATCCCTACAACCTTAAAAACTGGAAATTATAAAGTTATCGCCTACACCAAATGGATGTTGAATAATGTAAATTCTCAGAAACATGAAATAGATATTTTCATCATAAATCCATTTCAAACTCAAGAACCAAATGATAATATTACTTTTGATATTCCTGATCCAACGAAAAAAACTACTGCAATTCAGAACATAAATTCTAATTCAGGAAATGACAAAAGAATTGATTTTGAGTTTGATAAAGAAAGTTATTACACAAGAGATAAAGTCAATTTAAAATTAAAAACTTTAACTGATGCAAATGAAAAAGGGAACTATTCTGTTTCAATTCGAAAAATAGACCAAATTCCGACCATAAAACAACTTACAGCTTCAGAATTTGCTAAAAAATCAGCCGAAAGCTACGTTAATACGCCAAACACTTTTAATTATATTCCAGAAATTAGGTCTGAGCTAATTACTGGAAGCATTACATCAAATACAAATCGCGATGTAAGCAACAAATCGATTGCTTTATCTCTACCTGGAAAAGAATATGTATTAAAAATTGTTAGAACAAATGCTCAAGGAAAATTTGCTTTCTTATTAGATCAATTTCCGAATTTCCCAAATGCAATATTGCAGGTATTGGATGATAAACAAAATGATTTCGTAATCAATTTAGATGCATTTCCAAAGTTTGATACTTCTTCTTTGCAATTCACATCTAAGCTTAATTTGTCTCCAGATCTGAAAAAAGATATCGAAGAAAGATCTACTGCAAGCCAAATTCAAAATGCTTATTATCAAATTAAAAAAGACAGCTTAGTTACAGAAGCCGTTATGAATCCTTTCTTTAGTACAGTTGAAAAAACATATGTATTAGATGATTATACTAGATTTCCAACTTTAAAAGAAAATATAGTTGAAGTCATTATAGAACTTTATTACAGAAGAAATAATGGCAAATACCAGCTTCACGTTAGAAATCTACAAAAAGATTTAGAAATTTATGGTCCGCCATTGGTTCTTGTTGATGGATTATTGATTCAAGATCCGAGTGATCTTTTTGATTACAATATGGCTAATGTAAATAAAGTAAGCTTAATTACAGAACCTTACGTTTATGGTCCGAATTTGTATGGTGGTTTGGTTAGTTTTGAAACCAAAGACAACGAATTCTCAGTTAACTATGCGAAGAAATATTTAAAGACAATGGAAATTCAGCGTCCAAATCCTGAAAAAGTTTACAATAATCCCGATTACTCAGCTGGAAATAAATTACAAAGAATTCCAGATTACAGATATCAATTGTTATGGAAGCCAAATATTAAATTAGAAACCAAAGAAGATAATTTATCATTTTATACTTCTGATATAAAAGGAGATTTTGAAGTCGTTTTAGAAGGCTTTACCGAGAGTGGACAGCCGATATATATTTCAAAAAGCATTACAGTAAAATAATATTTCTCTTTTTATATAAACCTATAAAAACCTTAATCAAACTAGTTTTGATCAAGGTTTTTTTTTATTAATTCTCACGCAACCTTTTTTACTTATTGAGACTATAGTATAAAACCAAGCTAAAAGTCACTACAATGAAAAACTTTAAGGAAAAAACAGCGGTAATTATATTTTCTCTTTTTTTTATTTTTGGATGTTCTGAATTTCAAGATAATCCACACAAAGCCTTTAATTTAGATTCTGGAGAATTTGGCAAATTGATAGAAAAAGATTCTGAATTGTATAACACTTTGCAGAAAACAACATCAAAAAAAACGCTTCAAGAAGGAGAAGCACCTCCATGTGTAGAATTTATTTACCCGTTAAGTTTAAAAGTTTACGATCGCAATCAAAATCCGATCGGCATAAAATATATTTTAAGCGATATAGAATTTAGTAAAATCTTGGATAATCTTTCTACAGATCAATCTTTAAGCATTAGTTATCCTATTTCAACTACTTTAGCAGATAACACGGTTTATTCTGTAAACAATAATACAGAATTAAGCATTGCCCTTAAAAACTGTACTAGAGAAGATATTATAGCTTATTGCAACGGATTAATTTCTCCTCCACTAGACAGACCATTAGATTATTACTGGAAAGTAACTTATTCTCAAACTCTAGAAAACACTTATTTAAGCGGTAGATTTTTGATAAATTCAAATGGTACTTTAGTTTTTTACTTCAATAATCAAGAATACAACGGAAACTGGTTCTTTTTATTTGTAGATGATAAGCTGCATATCAACATAAAATTAGACGGCCAATCAGAAACGGCAAAATATTGGAGTATTGATGGAGCAGTAGAAATGAACGGCACTAATATTACAATTAAAATAGCAGACAAAAACATAAAATTACAACTCATATACGAAACAAAAAACAACTATAAAATAGGAGATACAGGACCTGCAAAAGGAATTGTTTTTTACGACAAAGGTAAATACACTTTTGGATGGCGCTATATAGAAGTTTCAAAAAATGATTTAAAAGATTCAGAATGGGGATGTGCGGGTTCAGCAATTTCGACAGCGAGAAATCCTGAAATAGGAAGCGGCTATTTTAATACTGCACAAATTATAAATTATCATGATCTTCTAGCCAATTATTACACAAATCCAGCGGTCTGCAATAGTATTAATAACGGAAGTCTTCTCGCCAAAGATGTGATATTATTTAATCAAGACATTTATGACGATTGGTTCATACCATCTTATGGCGAACTAGAATTAATCTATAAAAACTTATATTTAAATAATTTAGGCAATTTTACAAATTCAAATTATTGGAGTTCAACAGAAGCCGATCAAAATTCGGCATTTACAATAAGCTTTAAAACAGGAGAAAAAATTACAACTCCTAAAATTCCAGAAAAAAATAGTACCAAAGCCAGAGCTGTAAGATACTTTTAGAATTCTGAATAAGCGGCGCATCAATTTCATATATTAAAACGATATAACAAGTTTCATTTTTGAATTTAGACCAAATCATAAAAGGCTGCATCAAGCAAAACAGGAAATCACAAGAAGAACTTTATAATTTATATTATAAAACTCTTTTTGCGGTAAGCCTAAAGTATTGCCAGAATGATTCTGAAGCAGAGGACACGCTTCATGATGCTTTTATTGAAATATTTACTAACATCAAAAATTTTAAAGCAACTGGAAGTTTTGAAGGCTGGATGAAAAGGATACTTATAAATAAAGCAATAAGCAGATTTAAAAATTCCTTTTTCCTAACTCCCATAAAAGATGATAACCTAGAGGAAGTAATTATTAATGATAAGGAAATTGATTTCCCAATCGACTTCCTTTTATCATTAATACAAGAACTGCCTCATCAATACCGATTAGTCTTCAATTTATATGAACTCGATGAGTATACACACAAAGAAATTGCTGCAATGTTATCGATAAGTGAAAGTACTTCTAAATCAAACTTACATCGGGCAAAATTAATTCTAAAAGAAAAAATCATTTCAAAAACGTCATTCCATAATTATCAAGCAAACCATGGAAAATAAAAGAGAAATAGGTAAATTATTTAAAGATAAATTGGAATATTTGGACAAAAGTCCAAGTGATAATTTATGGGCTTCAATTGAAAGTGATTTAAACAAAAAAAGAAAAAGAAGAATTTTATTCTGGCTGATTCCAAGTTTATTAATGGTTGGAGTTGCAGGCTCTATATTATTTACACAACTAAATCCAGATCAAACAAAGCCAGTAAGTACACAACAAAGCAAGACTGAAATAAAACCTGCTAAATCATTAAAACAACAGTCTTCCGATTTTAAAAACAAACAATCAAAAAATGTAATTAATAATTCTATTTTGTTGAGTCAGCCAAATCCACAAAAAACAACAGGGAATTCAAGTGAAACTAAAACAACAATCAAGAAAACTCGAACCGAAAAACTTATAAAACAATCCTCAAAGCTTGTTGCTACTACAGATGAATATGAAGAATATGAAGTGGTGAAAAAGTATAAAGTCATAATAAGAAAGAATAAAACGGTAGCAACAAATTCTAAAAGACCTGGCTCTGTTTTAAAAAAATCAAATAGTACATCTCCAAAAAAGATTTCAAAAAATAAGATTAAGAAAACCAAAAAAGGAAAGGCAAATAATTCAAAAAAACAAATTCCTTCTAATGTTTATGAATCAAAGAAACTGATAGAAAAAGGAGAATTAGACGAAATCAACAGTAAAAAAAATGTACCTAAAAGCAGTGAAAATTCAAAAAGTATAGATAGTCTCAACACAATTAAAAAAGACAGTATTCCTCAAAACCAAGAGAAAAAAAATACTTCTAAAAGAGAATATATTAGAAAAGAATATCCAGAACAAGTATCGGAAAATGAACCAGAATATTCTGTTTCTATTTACTATGGCCCAGCTATTTTTGGTTCGTTATCAAATAACTCCACAATAAACGAGTCTTTAAATGATGTTTCAAAAAGCCATCCGATAACATCTCATTACGGATTTTACTTTAAATCTATGTATGGAAAATATGGTTTTAAGGCAGGTATTTCTAAAATCAATCTAAAAATAGCAAACCATTTAAATTCCCAGTCTACAGTAAATTATGACAATATGACTTTGAGAAATACTGATATTTATAGTGTAATGGGAAACGATGAAGACATTCGATTGGTACAAAAAATATCATATTATGAAATTCCTTTAGAATTTAATTATGCTATCAAAAAAGATGAAACTCCATACGGTGTCGAGGCTTTTACAGGATTTAGTGTCTTGTTTTCAGATGCTAATCAGTTATTTCTTTCTTCTAACAATTTAAAAAACGAAGAAATTGGTTCTACTAAAAACTTGAATAAGATGAATTTATCTTTTAATTTAGGACTTGGTTTCAATTATAAATTAACCGAAAAATTCCAATTAGATTTTAATCCAATTTTCAAATATTACCTGACGACGTTTAAAAATGACAAAGAACCTAAACCATATAGTTTGTCTATTCAATCTGGCGTAACTTATAAATTTTAAAAAAAAATATAAATTTTGTAACTTTTTTGTATCTCATTACGTATAACCATTTGTACACTTTAAAAAATAGGGAGACAACACATGAGACAACTTAAAATCACCAAGCAGGTAACTAATCGTGAAACTGCGTCGTTAGATAAATATCTACAAGAAATTGGAAAAGTTGACCTAATTACCGCTGATGAAGAGGTAGAATTAGCACAAAGAATAAAGGCTGGTGATCAAAGAGCTTTAGAAAAACTTACAAAAGCCAACTTACGTTTCGTAGTATCGGTGGCTAAACAATATCAAAATCAAGGATTAACTCTTCCAGATTTAATTAATGAAGGAAACTTAGGTCTAATTAAAGCGGCTCAACGTTTTGATGAAACTCGTGGTTTTAAATTCATTTCTTATGCCGTATGGTGGATTCGTCAATCGATTCTTCAAGCTTTGGCTGAACAATCTCGTATTGTACGTTTGCCATTAAACAAAATTGGTTCTATCAATAAAATCAACAAAATGTACGCTTTATTAGAGCAATCTAACGAGCGTCCGCCTTCTGCTGAAGAAATTGCAAAAGAACTTGATATGACTGTAAATGACGTAAAAGAGTCAATGAAAAACTCTGGACGTCACTTATCAATGGATGCACCTCTTGTTGAAGGAGAAGATTCTAACCTTTATGACGTATTACGTTCTGGTGAATCTCCAAATCCAGATAGAGAATTAATTCACGAATCTCTTCGTACTGAAATCGAACGTTCATTAGAAACATTAACTCCAAGAGAAGCTGATGTTGTTCGTTTGTATTTTGGACTTGGCGACCAGCACCCAATGACTTTAGAAGAAATTGGAGAAACTTTCGACTTAACTCGTGAGCGTGTTCGTCAAATTAAAGAAAAAGCAATCCGCAGATTGAAACATACTTCAAGAAGTAAAATCCTTAAAACTTATTTAGGATAAAACAATATTAAATTTCAATATTTTTTAAATCCCAAATTACAATTGGCTTGGAATTTGGTTATTTTAAATTGGAATTTTACCGCAAACAACAGTTTGATTGACTGTTCGTTTTTTGATTGATGATTGAAACTCCGGCTGATTACCGGAGTTTTTTATTTTTAGTATTTAGCTGAGTTTTTAACCGCAGAGTGCGCGAAGAATTTACGCAAAGTTCACAAAGCTTCGCGAGCTTGAACTCTTACTAAGCTCAATTGAAATTTCTTCGTGGACTTTGCGTAAATTCTTCGCGCACTCTGCGGTTAAATTACCACGCACAGCATAAAAATTTTATCTTTGTAAAAAAAAAACAACACACTACAACAAAATGAAAAATACATTTATTGCTCCTTCAGTTCTTGCGGCAGATTTTGCTAATTTACAGCGCGATATTGAAATGATTAACAACAGTCAGGCTGATTGGTTTCATATTGATATTATGGATGGAGTTTTTGTTCCGAATATTTCTTTCGGAATGCCAGTTTTAGAAGCTATTTCAAAACATGCGAAAAAATATATCGATGTGCATTTAATGATTATCGATCCTGATCGATACATCAAAACTTTTGCAGATTTAGGTGCTAACGGATTAACAGTACATTACGAAGCCTGCACACACTTGCACAGAACGCTTCAGGCGATTAAAGCAGAAGGAATGAAAGCTGGAGTAGCTATGAATCCTCATACGAATATTGATCTCTTAGAAGACGTTATTAACGATATTGACGTAGTTTGTATTATGAGTGTGAATCCAGGTTTTGGAGGACAATCATTTATTGAAAATACTTACGATAAAGTAAAAAAGCTCAAAGCATTAATTACACGTAAAAATGCTTCAACTCTTATTGAAATTGATGGCGGAGTTACCAACAAAAATGCAAAACAATTAGTAGAAGCCGGAGCCGATGTATTGGTTGCCGGAAGTTTTGTTTTTAAAGCTGAGAATCAAATCGAAACAATTGCCGAATTAAAAGTCCTTACTACTTTTTAAGTTTTTTAAATTCGGGAAGAAATTAATTCCAGTCATTTTTTCTAATGTCTCGATTGGAACCATAAAATCATAGATAGACTTATCGCTTTCTTCGTTTGGAACTAGAAAGGCAATTGCTTTATGTTCTTTTCCAGATTTGGCTAAGATAATTTTATAAAAATATTTAGGAACAGCAACTTTTTCTGTTCCTATTTTTTTGTCTGAATCTTTTGGAATTCCGCCCGTTACTACATAAATATCATTGTATTTTCCTGCCCAATAACGTGTCTTCTGCTCCAGCCTATTCCAGATTCCAGCATTAAATTCTTTTTTCTGAGGAGAAATGTTCGAAGTGTAAAAAGTATCATTATAAGCATCCTTATTAAATTCCATATCTCCCGCAGGACAAAGATGCCCTTTATCATAACCTGATTTTTTATAATTCCTCCAATCTGCAGAACCAGTAGTTACTTTTGGATCTTCTATAAAATAAGGTCTTTTATAGTCATGGTTTTTTAAGTATTCTTTCTTTAGTTCGTACGCCACCCATTCTGCCTGTTCAAACTTTTCATTGTACGAAAGCGTATAATATTGATGTTTTACAATTTGTTTTGTTGTAGATGTTGGCAGATAAGCAAACGTATATAAAGAATCTGTACTATTTGAGTTTCCTGAAAAAGAAACTATTTCATTATCATTCTTGCTTTCATTAATCTCTATATTGTTTTTTTTACAAGATAATAATGCAAAACTCATCAAAACTAAAACTATACAACTTTTCATAAAACCATTTTTATTAAGGGCTAAACTTACAAAAAAAACGCTCCATAAATTCAACATTTATAGAGCGTTTTTAAACAAATTAAATTCTTCCGAATTTAAGACTTCACTAGTTTATCCTTTTTCATTTTCGGAGAAACATTATTTTTTACTAAACCTTTTCCTTGTAAATCATCCAAAACATTTAATGCTTCTTCTACATAAACATCTTTTGCTAAAGCTTGGTGCCATGCATCTCTTTTTTCTTTTAAAGTAGCATCAGCATTCATTTCAACTTCTTCGTAAGGCAGTGATTTAAAAACCAAATCATTTTTGTAATCTAAAATTGGTTTGTATTTCTTACCTTCATTTTCAACCTGTTCTTGAGTTGCTTTAAAGCTGTTAATGTTTAAGCTATAAGTATTCTCTTTATTCTTAACGTCAATCCATTTTGCATTGTCATCAATTAATTTGAATTGAGCATTTTGAGCAATTCTATTTTTACTATTAATAATAGCTTTATTAAAATTCTCATTAGAAGTCCAAGTGCTGTAATCAGCTGGATCAATTTTATCCCATGGCATGGCATTGTCAATATCTCTCTCACCCATTTTTAGGTAAGCGTAACGGTCTGGCATAACAACATCACTATGAACACCTTCTAGTTGAGTAGATCCACCATTGATTCTATAGAACTTTTGTCCTGTAATTTTCAAAGCTCCAAGATCTCCATAATTTGCATTACGAACAAATTGATTCAAATCTAATACGTTTTGTACCGTTCCTTTACCGTAAGTTTGTTTACTTCCGATAATTACACCACGTTTGTAATCCTGAATCGCTGCCGCTAAAATCTCAGAAGCCGAAGCAGAAAAACTGTTCACCATGATTACTAACGGACCATCCCATTCGATTTTTTTGTCTTTATCGTATAGAACTTCTTTCTTTTTACCAGCAGATTTAACTTGAACAATTGGTCCTTCTTCTATAAATAAACCAGCAATATCAACTACTGTCGAAAGAGATCCACCACCGTCATCACGTACGTCTAAAACAATTCCGTTGACGTTTTCTTTTTTCAATCTCTCTACTTCAAGAGCGATATCTTTTCCAGCATCACGTCCATCTTTGTTTTCAAAATCGATATAAAACTTAGGCAGGTAAATTACTCCATATTTTAAACCATTTTTCTCTACAATACTAGACTTAGCATAAGTTTCTTCAATTTCAACCACATCTCTGATAATCGAAATTACTTTGATACTTCCGTCCACTTTTTTAACTGTAAGTTTAACTTCAGTTCCTTTGTGGCCTTTAATTTTCTTCACAACATCATCCAAACGCATTCCGACAACATCTACAGGCTCCTCATTTCCTTGAGCAACTTTTAAGATTAAATCACCAGCTTCTAGTTGTTTTCCTTTCCATGCAGGTCCGCCAGAAATTAATTCATCAATTTGAGTGAAATCATTTTTCTTAGTCAAACGTGCTCCAATACCTTCTAATTTACCACTGATGTTTACATCGAAACGGTCTTTTTCTTCAGGTGCAAAATAACTTGTATGCGGATCAAAGCGAGTCATAATAGAATTCAAATAAACTGAAAACCAGTACTCTCTATTCAAATCTTTAATAACACTAAAATTATCATCCAGAGATTTTAAAGAACTTTCGCGTGTTTCTTTTTCTAAAGTTTCAAAAGATTTTTCTTTATAAGCTGGATCTTTTTTCTTCTTTTCTTCTTCGATTTTTTGTTTAGTAACAAGAGAAGAAAGAGTCGACAATTTAATTTGTTTTCTCCATCTTTCGTTAATCTCAGTTAAGTTTTTCGCATACGGAATGTGCTCATAATCTGCATTAAAAGTTTCATCAACATTATAGTTAAATGGCTGAGCTAAAATAGTTTTGTAACGTTTTTTACTTTCTTCCATACGTTTCATCAACCTTGTGTAAGTTAGGTTGAAAAAAGTAATATCCTTATTCAAAAACTGATCGTCAAGCATTAATTCATACTGCTTAAATTCATCAATATCCGACTGCAGGAAAAATCTCTTTGAAGGGTCTAGCGCTTCAATATAATCTTTAAAAATCCCTTTTGAGAATTCATCATTTATTTCTGCTGGACTATAATGTCCTTTTTCAATAACAAATGCTAGTAACTCTAAAAGTGTTTTATCTCTATTCGGATCAGGGTCGATTGTTCTATCGGCATTCATCTTAAATGCAAATAATGTAAGCGATAAGCACAATACGGCTATGAGTATCTTATAATTTCTTTTCATAAACTTTATAATAGCATTCATCAATTTTTTTATCTAAGTTACGTTAAAAACTATGCCACGAGAGCTAACGTCACGATAATTTTTTGTTAAAGATATAAAAATGTTTAATTCGCAAAAAAGTTCTTTAACTTAGTTGACAAATTTTACATTATTTGTGACTTATCCCGATAAATCTGTGGTTACATTTGTTTTTAAAATCTTACAATTGTTAAAATTACACATAATATTCATAAAATGAAAGCCGAAAAACCTTTAATATTGGTCACTAATGATGACGGCATCTTAGCTCCTGGAATACGCACTCTTATAAGTGTTATGGAAACAATCGGCGAAGTAATCGTCGTTGCTCCAGACAAACCCCAAAGTGCAATGGGGCACGCTATAACGATTAACAACACTTTGTTTCTCGATAAAATTTCTAAAGATGATGACACAATTGCAGAATACAGCTGCTCTGGAACCCCTGTAGATTGTGTAAAACTGGCAGTTAATGAAATCTTAAAACGCAAACCAGATTTATGCGTTTCGGGAATTAACCATGGTTCAAATTCTTCCATAAATGTAATTTATTCGGGAACTATGAGTGCTGCGGTTGAAGCTGGAATAGAAGGAATTCAAGCCATTGGTTTCTCACTCTTAGACTTTGATTGGAATGCCGATTTTGAACCTATTAAGTCTTTTGTCAAAAAAATTGCCTTAGAAACACTAGCTAATAAGCTGCC
Organism: Flavobacterium sp. Root935; assembly: GCF_001429295.1. Classification (GTDB taxonomy): domain Bacteria; phylum Bacteroidota; class Bacteroidia; order Flavobacteriales; family Flavobacteriaceae; genus Flavobacterium. The sequence goes on from NZ_LMJL01000010.1 coordinate 655,861, forward strand.
ACCGGGCGTAGTTTTAAATGTCAATTTTCCGAAATTGAAAGAAACAGAAATTAAAGGAATTAAGGTTTGTCGTCAAGCGAAAGCATACTACGCCCAAAAATTTGATAAAAGACAAACTCCTTTTGGTAAAGATTATTACTGGCTTGCCGGCAAATTTGTAAACGAAGATCAAGGCGAAGATACAGATGAATGGGCGTTGGAAAACGGATATATTTCTGTAGTTCCCGTACAATTTGACTTGACTGCCCACCACTCTATTCAACAACTTAATACATGGAAATTAAATGATTAAAGAAATACTTGTCGGTTTTATAATCGGAATTTTTACCGCTCTTTTAGGAAGTTATTTGTTCATCACATTCTTTACAAATTTTGATATTTCTTCGGGTATTCATATCATTAAACAACAGGGATATCTTGGAAAAATTATCACTTTAGGAACACTTTTAGACCTAGGCGTTTTTGCAATTCTTTTAAAAAGAAACAAAGAATTAATGGCTCGAGGCGTAATTTTAGCCGTGATTGTATTGGCCATTTCTACATTAGTTATTTAAATCTTATCTTTGCTTTGTTACAATAATTGCTGAATTATAATTTGAGCATTTTTCAAAAAAACCATCATGAAGTATTACATAATAGCAGGTGAAGCCTCTGGAGATTTACACGGATCTAATTTAATGAAAGCTTTGTATGCTGAAGATCCTCAAGCAGATATTAGATTTTGGGGAGGCGACTTAATGCAGAAAGCAGGCGGAACTCTTGTAAAACATTACCGAGATCTAGCTTTTATGGGCTTTATAGAAGTGGTTTTCAACTTAAAAACCATTTTAAACAATATAAAAATCTGTAAAAAAGACATTACTGAGTTTAAACCAGATGTCATTATTTTTATAGATTATCCTGGTTTTAATATGCGAATTGCTAAATGGGCAAAAGAGCTAGGTTATAAAACTCACTATTATATTTCGCCTCAAATTTGGGCTTGGAAAGAAAACCGTATTAAAGCAATCAAACAAGACGTCGATAAGATGTTTGTTATTTTGCCTTTTGAAAAAAGTTTTTACGAAGATAAACATCAGTTTCCAGTTGATTTTGTCGGCCATCCTTTAATCGATGCTATTCAGAATCAGCCTGCATTTGATGAAGCTCTGTTTAGGAAAGAAAATAATTTGGGCGAAAAACCAATTATTGCTGTTTTACCAGGAAGCCGTAAACAGGAAATTACCAAAATGCTAAGCGTAATGTTAAGTGTTGTTGATGATTTTCAAGATTACGAATTTGTAATTGCGGGCGCTCCGAGTCAGGAATACGAATTCTATCAGCAGTTTCTAAAGAACAAAAACATTGCGTTTGTTTCAAACAAGACCTACGATTTACTGCGCTCTTCAACAGCTGCTTTGGTAACTTCCGGAACAGCAACTCTCGAAACAGCACTTTTTAAAGTTCCCGAAGTTGTTTGTTATAAAGGAAGTGAAGTTTCCTATCAAATCGCGAAACGTATTATTACCTTAAAATATATTTCGCTGGTTAATTTAATTATGGATCAAGAAGTTGTAACTGAATTGATTCAAGCTGACTGCAACAAAAAGCGAATTAAAGAAGAGCTTCAAAAATTATTAGAACCGGATTATCGCTCTAAACTGCTTCAAAACTATGATATTTTAGAGCAAAAACTTGGAGGAGTTGGCGCGAGTAAAAAAACTGCCAAACTTATAGTTGCCGATTTAAAAAACAATTAATTACCACATTTTGAAGAGAATTATAATTTTTCTGCTTTTGGCTGTTGCTTTTACTTCTTGTAAATCGACTTCAACTGCCGTGAGCAAAAATGAATCTAAAAGAGAAAATAGAACTCTGGTTAACAATTTGATTGAAAAAGCAACTGATAATATTGGCGTTCGTTACAAAGCTGGCGGAACTACAAAAAGCGGTTTCGACTGCTCTGGATTAGTTTACACCACATTCGAAAGTGAAAATATAAAACTACCAAGAAGCTCGTACGACCAAGCTAAAATTGGAAAAGTAATTCCGCTGAATGACGCCAAAAAAGGTGATTTAATTTTCTTTAAAACTAATAAAAGCAGACAAATCAATCATGTGGGATTAATTACAGAAGCCAATTCAGACGAAGTTAAATTTGTTCATTCTTCTACTTCAAAAGGTGTAATCATTTCCTCTATAAAAGAACCTTACTATAAAAATTCTTTTGAGCAGGTTAATAGAGTCCTTCCTTAAAAAAAACATTTTTTTATTATTTTTCTTACAAATATTTAATACTTTTAAAGCATGAAAGTATTAGATTTTCCGTTAGTTAAAATAACAATTGCCTTTATTTTGGGAGTTATTGCTTCCTATTATTCTCATTTTTCTGTTTCAAAGCTGATGATTCCACTTTCATTGTCTTTGATACTATTTTGTTTCAGCTATTTCTGGAATCTAAAACACAACAAGAAATATATCATATTTGGTGTTTCTGTGTATATCTTCTCTTTCGTTATTGGGGCTGTAACACTTTTAAGTCATACCGAGAAACTTCAAAAAAATAATTATACACATTGCAAATCAGCATTCGAAAAACCGCAGTCAATAACTATAATTCTTAGAGAAAAACTCAAAAGTAACGATTACAGCGATCGTTATATTGGTCATATTAAAAGTATTTCAGATAAGGTTTATTGTGGAAAAATTATAATTAACATTCAAAAGGACAGTACTGAAAATCGATTGATAATCGGGAATACTATTAAGGTTCAAACGGCTTTACAGGCTAATAAATCAAACAAAAATCCGAATCAATTTGACTACGGCAGATACCTAGCCGACAAACAAATTTATGCACAGATTTATTGTCAAAAAAAAGAAATACTAGTCAGCAAAACTATTACAAAAGACATTTGGTATTATTGTGCCAAACTGCACTCCAGAATAGTTTTAAACCTCGAAAAAGCAAAATTTAATAAAGCTGAAATGAATGTCGCCCTTGCATTGATTTTAGGTCAGCAGCAAGAAATTTCACAAGACATTATTCAAGATTATCAATATTCTGGAGCAACGCACATTTTATCTGTTTCTGGTTTACATGTAGGTTTTATAATGCTTTTCATAACCTTTATTTTAAAACCAATTCCAAACACAAAAAAGGGTTCTTTAATTAAACTTGCTTCTATTTTAATTTCACTGGCTGGATTTGCAATAATATCAGGTCTATCACCATCGGTTTTGAGATCTGTTGTAATGTTTTCATTTGTAGCTATTGGAAATCATTTGCGAAGAACAGGAAATATTTACCACACCTTATTGGTTTCCATCTTATTGATATTACTTTTTGAACCGTATTTTTTATTTGATGTCGGTTTTCAGTTAAGTTATTTGGCTCTGTTTTTTATTCTTTGGCTGCAGCCACTATTAAAAAACATTTACAAACCAAAGAATAAATTGATGGTTTATATCTGGGAAGCTTTAACCGTTTCCTTTGCTGCACAAATTGGTACTTTACCTTTGTGCTTGTATTATTTTCACCAATTTCCAGGTTTATTTTTTGTCACTAATATTATAATTCTTCCTGTTCTGTCATTTATAATGATTGCAGGAATTGTGGTAATGATAATTGCAATTTTTACGAGTCCGCCTTACTTTGTAACAATCATTTTTGAAAAAAGCATTTATCTCTTAAATCTAATGATTCATGCCGTTGCCTCTATTGACTCGTTTCTTATACGAGATATTAGTTTTAACTCTTATTATTTATTGACCTTTTACCTTTTCATTATTTATGTAATTCTATGGTTAAAGAAACCAGATTACACTAAACTCGTACTTGTTTTTAGTTCTACAATTTTAATTCAGCTTGCTTTTATTCTCACTAAATTCAGAACCGAAAGCGAAAAGGAATTGATTGTTTATCATGAAAAAAATAGCACTCTTATATCAGAACGAATTGGAAAAAATACTGTTCTTTTTACCAGAGATACAACTTTCGAAAAAAATAAAAACAGCAGAAGTGTAAATATGTATCTCGTTGGTAATTCGATTGCTTTAACCAAAACAGAAAAGATTAAAAATTTACTCTACTTTAAAGACACTAAAATTCTAATCATTGACAGCACTGGAATTCTTCCTTCTAATGCAGCGCCAGACATTTTGATTCTTACTCAGAGCCCTAAAATAAATCTAGACAGAGTACTGAAAAACATTCGTCCAAAACTGATAATTGCCGATGGCTCGAATTCAAATACTATCCAGAAATCGTGGAAAAACAGCTGTCTGAAAAAAAATATCCCTTTCCATCCAACGAACGAAAAGGGATATTACAAATTATAAATCTTTTTATTCTGGGTTTAAAATCAAATTAGACTCAGAAATCCAAGCCTTAACGCCTGACGACATATATGAAATGAGACCGAGTTTGTTGAAGTTAGTTTTGCCTTTTCTAACGTTAACTTCTGTAAAACAAACTTGCGGAATTTCTTCAATACCAAAAGCATTTTTTAATCTAAGGTTTTGTTCTTTAGCTGCATCAGGAACCGAAGGATCTGAAAGATCTAGTTTCACTAAAATAACGTTTTTACGAGACCAATCCTCAAAATCGCGAGTAGCAAAAATTTCATTTTGAAGCTGAGGATTTACTCCTTGACCTGTAAAGAAAATCAATAAAGGTTTTCTTTTTTCTGCACTTGTGGCAACAGCATCATTAATGTCTGTTTTCCAAATTATATTTTGCGCATTGGCAAAAAATGAACCCAAAAAGAGTAGTAGAATAAGTAGTTTTTGAAGCATAAAATTTGGTTTTGGTTATGTATTTAAAACTAAAATAATATAAAAACAGAATCAAAAGAATTATTTAATAAATTAAAAACCAAGTTTTAAGCATAAAAATCAAATTGATAATAAACCGATATTTTTTTAATAAATGTTAAAAAAACACTAGCAAAAAAAATTAAATCGTTATAACGTTTTTTGAAACAAAAAAAATCCCTTCCTGTAAAAACAAAAAGGGATTAAAAAAATTAAAATAAAAGTTAAATGTAATTGTATTATTCAGCTGGATGTAAAATCGAATTCGATTCTGCAATCCAAGCTTTTGCTCCTCCAGGTTTATAGGCAATTTTTCCTAGAGCGCTGAATGTAGTTTTGTTTTTTCTTACGGATGCCATTGCGAAACATACTTCTGGAAGATCTTCAACACCAAATGCATTTTTCAATTTTACATTTTGTTCACGATCACTATCCGAAGCATTCATGTCTGATAAATCTAATTTTACCAGAATCACATTATCACGTGACCAAACGGCAAAATCAGGAGTTTTAAAGATTTCATTTTGAAGATTTTCTGGTACACCTGAGGCAGTGAATAAAATCAGCATTGGTTTTTTCTGGTCATTACTTATTGCAATAGCATCGGTCATGTTAGTTCTCCATGCTAGATTTTGCGCTTGCATCATAAATGAACCTAAAAAAAACAGTAGGATAAGTAGTTTTTTAGTCATATTAATTGGTTTTGGTTAGATTAGCATGACGAAATTAACATAATATTTTAATTTTCCAATTTTTATTAGCACAAAAAATACATTATGTGTTTTTTTATCGATAATAAAATACAAAATACTCAAAATGACGAAAGATGATTGAAAAATTTTTCTTACTAAACAAAAAAAAGCCCCTTACAATGTAAGGGGCTTTATATTTATTTTAGTTTTAAACTTATGATTTCTTTGGATGAACAATTCCTTCTGCAACAGTCAGCCAAGCCGATGGTCCGCCGGCAACATATCCTGTTTTACCAAGACCTTTAAAATTTACTTTTCCATCTTTAGATTCTGCACTGGTGAAGAAAATTGTTGGAAAACCCTGAATCCCGAAGGCTTGCTGCAATTCATTATTTTGATTCTTAAGCTCTGGAGTTTGAGGAACACCTCTTGGATAATCTAATTCTACCAGAACTACATTACTTGATGCCCATTTTTTAAATTCGTCTGTTTTTAAAACTTCATTCTGTAAACGAATGCACCACCCACACCAATCACTGCCTGTAAAAAACATTAATAAAGGCTTTTGTTCTTTATTACTTACAGTAATCGCTTCTCTAACGTCTGTATACCATTTTAATTCCTGTGCTTGAACATTCGCAGCACCAATTAAAAATAAAGCAATAAGTACTATTTTTTTCATAATGAGAAATTTTTCACAAATTTACACAAAAACAGATTGCAATAAAATCTATTTTACTTCCTGCATCAATTTTTTAATCAATGGCGAAATTGCAATTAAAACAACTCCTGCCACAAGAGAATAAATAGCTAATTGATAATAACCTTCTGTATACGATTGTAGTTTAGAAAGTAATGTATCTCCAGTATTAGATCTTGATATTTCTGCTCCTAACTTTCCTGCTGCCAATTGCCCAAATGCACTTGCCAAAAACCATAATCCCATCATCATTCCAAATAATCTTTTTGGAGACAATTTTGTAATAATAGACATTCCGATTGGTCCTAAACATAGCTCCCCTATTGTTGTTACCAAATAAGCAAAAGTAAAAACATTTAAAGATGCAATTCCTTTAGCATTAGCAAAAAATCTTGTCAAATAGAAAATATAAAATGAAGCTGCTAAAAACAAAAATCCAATTCCGAATTTAATCAATGTATTAGGCTCAATTTTTCTTTTACCCATCCAGATCCACAACAAACCAATCAGCGGGCTTAAAACAACCACAAAGAAAGTATTAGAACTGTTGTTTATAATATTCGGATCAATGCTGAAAAACAAAAGTTTGTCATCTAGATTATCTTTAGCAAAAAGCGACAATGATCCTCCGCTCTGTTCGTAAATCGCATTAAATAAAAGATAGAAAAACACAAACAAAAATGCTGCAAACAGCTTTTTCTGCAGTTTAATGTCTCCCAATTTCATTAATTCGTAAGCAAAATATAATACGGCAATTATACCAATTGTATACATGAAATAATCTGTATAATCAGTATTCTTCACCATTATAAAAATAAATGGAATACTTAAAAGCGACAGTACGTAAACTGCAATTTCACGAATTCTCCTTGCAGATGGTTTTAAATTCAATAATGGAGAATCTCCAATTGGCCCTAAATATTTTTTAGTGAATAAAAATGTCATCAACCCTAAAAACATTACTAAAGCCGCCGATAAAAAACACAACTGCCAAGAATAATATTTTCCTAAATAAACACAAAGAGCACCTCCAAAAAGACCTCCAACATTTATCCCAGCATAAAACATTCCGTAACCTGCATCTCTTCTGCCGTCATCTTCTTTGTACAATTCACCAACCATTGACGAAACATTTGGCTTAAAAAAACCTGTTCCAATAATTGAGAAAGCAATTCCGTAATAGAATAAATCGTGAGGCGACACCGCAATTAAAAGATTCCCTAGAATCATTACGATTGCACCAAAGAAAAGCGATTTTTTAAATCCTAATATTTTATCGGCAAAAATACCTCCGACAAATGTAAAAGCATAAACGAAAGCCTGAATGGCTCCGTATTGTAAACTGGCATGATCTTCTTTTAAGAAAAGCTGATCAACCATAAAAATTGTAAGTACGCCCCGCATTCCGTAAAAACAGAAACGCTCCCACATTTCAACAAAAAACAAGTACCACAATTGCTTTGGGTACTTGCCTTCAAAATTTTGAATTTCTTCTAGTGTAATGTTTTTTTCCATTTTATCTAACACCGTGCATTAATTTTTTCAATAATGGCGTTAAAGCAAATAATAAAATCGCTGCAATTCCTGTTAGAACCACAAAAACCATAAAGAATTCATATAAGTTATGGATTTCAAATCCTGCGAAAACTGGATTATAAGCACTAATCTGATGCTGATCCAACAATGCTAACTGATCTGCTGTTGGAATTATTTTTTTATCTAAAACTGCTTGAAGATCGATTCCTAATTCTTTTGCTTTTGCAAATTTATCTCCAGTTGCTGGTAAAATAGAACCTAAAGTTCCTCCTAATGCATAACCTGATGCATTAGACAAGAAAAACACTCCGTAAAGCAAAGAAGCAAAACGTTTTGGAGACAATTTACCTACCAATGATAATCCAATTGGAGATAGACATAACTCTGCACAAGTATTTAAGAAATATAATAAAATCAACCATTTAACCAATAATAATCCAGAAGTTCCGATATAAGAAACTTGAGTTGCAATCATTAAGAAACTGATAGAAATTACCACTAAACCAACAGCTAATTTTACTGGAGAAATTGGTTCTTTACCTTTAGCTCTCAATGTATCCCACAAAATACTAAATGGAACTGCTAAAACTACAACGAACAATCCGTTAAAAATCTGAACCATCGAAGGCGGCATTAACCAGCCAAAGAAATGTCTGTCTGTTTGGTTATCAGCGATAAAAGTCAGAGATGAACCTGCCTGCTCAAAAGCTGCCCAGAAGAAAATAATAAAAAATGATACGATATAAATTACGATAATTCTATCTCTCTCTACTTTAGTCAAAGAAGTATCAGATATAATTAATCCCGCCAATGCCAATCCACTTGAATAAATCAAAGTATAAATTAAATTTTGACCTACAGCATAATGGAAAAAGAATCCTAAAGCAACAAATGCAACTCCAGCCATCAATAAAGCTTTATTCGAAAAATTAGCTTTTTGTGCCTCTCCTTCTTCAAAATCTGAAGCATCATTTTTAGAAGGTAATCCTCCTAATGGTTTTCCTTCTGGAGAAACTACATATTTATTTTTTAAGAAGTAAAAAAGAATTGTTCCTAACAACATCGCAACAGAAGCTGCCATGAATCCCCATCTAAAAGCGTGAATATCTCTAATTCCTCCTGCATCTTTAACATCTCCTAATAAAGGACAAATGGACTGGCCTAAAAAAGCACCAATATTAATTCCCATATAGAAAATAGTAAAAGCACTATCTAATTTTGTTTTTTCCTGCTTAGGGTATAAACTTCCCACCATACTTGAAATATTTGGTTTGAAGAATCCATTACCAAATACGATAACTCCAAGTGCAGAATACATTACAATTTTTGCTAAGCTCAAATTAGATTCAAAAATACTTCCACTTGTAAATAAAAGCATTTGTCCAATTGCCATCAGCAATCCTCCTAATAGGATACAGTTTCTGTTTCCTAAAAAACGATCGGCTACGAAACCACCAAGCATTGGTGTTAAATAACAAAGTCCAAGAAAACCTCCATAAATTAATGAGGCTTCTTCTTCTTTCATTAATAATGAATTTACAAGAAATAAAGTCAATAAAGCCCGCATTCCATAAAAATTGAACCGCTCCCACATCTCCGTTCCAAACAATACCCAAAGTCCTTTTGGATGCGCAGTTTTTACTTGATTTTCTCCCATATTATATTCGCTTATTTAATTAAGTTTAAAAGATTTAGATTATAAATTTTCTTTGATAAAATTAGTCATTTTATTATAAAGCTGAACTCTAGTTTTTCCGCCGTAAATACCATGATTTTTATCTGGATAGATTTGAGAATCAAATTGTTTGTTAGCTTGAATTAAAGCTTCCATCATTTGCATTGAATTCTGAACATGAACATTATCATCTCCCGAACCGTGAATCAATAAAAATTTACCTTTTAATTTGTCAACGTGATTAATTGGTGAGTTTTGATCGTATCCGCTTGCATTTTCCTGCGGCGTCTGCATATATCTTTCTGTGTAAACACTGTCATAAAATCTCCAGTTTGTTACAGGAGCAACAGCGATTGCCATTTTGAAAACATCATTTCCTTGGAAGATACAGTTAGAAGCCATAAAGCCTCCGTAACTCCATCCGAAAATTCCAATTCTAGCAGGATCAACATAAGGATAAGAACCGATTACTTTAGCTGCATCGATTTGATCTTCTACTTCATATTTTCCTAATTCTTTCTGAGTAACTTTTTTGAAATCAGCACCTTTAAAACCTGTCCCTCTTCCGTCAACACAAGCTACAATATAACCTTGCTGTGTTAATGATAAGAACCAATAATCATCAGAATTATTCCAGTCATTATTTACTTGTTGTGATCCTGGACCAGAATATTGGTACATAAAAACAGGATATTTTTTTGAAGGATCAAAATCTTTTGGTTTTAAAATCCAAGCGTTCAATTCATTTCCTTTAGCCGTTTTTAAAACGAAGAATTCTTTTGCAGGCAGATTATAAGCTTTTAATTTATCTGAAAGAGCTTGGTTGTTTTCGATAACCTGAATTTCTTTTCCAGTTTTTGACTCATTCAAAGTATAAGTCGTAGGCTGTAAATTACTAGAGAAAGTAGTAATAAAGTATTGGAAATTTGGACTGAAGGTTGCAGCGTTTGTTCCTGTTTTTTTAGATAAACGCAATTTATTTTTTCCGTCTAATCCAATTCTGTAAAGATCTCTATTGATTGAACCATTTTCTGTAGATTGGTAGAAAATAGTTTTTGTTTTTTCATCAAAACCGTAGTAAGAAGTTACTTCCCAGTTTCCTTTTGTAACTTGATTTTTAAGTTTTCCTGCTTTATCATATAAGTAAATATGGTTAAAACCGTCTTTTTCGCTTGTCCAGATAAAACTATTATCTTTTAAGAAAGTCAAATTATCTGTTACATCTACATAAGCTTTATCTTTTTCATTCAAGACAACTTTTGGAGCAGCGGTAGTTCCATCAACAAATAACAAATCAAGATTGTCTTGGTGACGATTTAAAACTTGAGCAGAAAGTACATTTGCATCGTTTGTCCATTGTAATCTTGCAATGTAAAAATCATTGTAATTTCCTAAATCCACCTTTTTAGTTGCTCCAGCAGCTACATCGTATATATGTAATGAAACTTCTGAGTTTTTCTCTCCGGCTTTTGGATACTTAAATGTTTCAACTGTAGGATATAAATCTTTGTGAAACATTGACATTGAAAACTCAGGAACCTGGCTTTCGTCAAAACGAATGTAAGCCACTTTTTTACTGTCTTTGCTCCAGTCAAAAGCACGGACAAAAGCAAATTCTTCTTCATAAACCCAGTCCGTAATACCATTAATTACAGCATTCTTTTTACCATCTGTTGTAATTGGAGTCGATTTTTTCGAATTAACATCGTATACATATAAGTTATTTTCTTTTGCATAAGCGATTTTAGTTCCGTCTGGAGAAAAAGTTGGTTCTTGTACTTGATCAAAAAGTTTTGTCAATGTTTTTGAAGCTATATCATATAAGTAGAAATCAGCTGTAAACGAGTGGCGGAAGATTTGATTAGTATTAGATGCAATTAAAATCTTTTTTTCTGAAGCATCAAAAGTATAGCTGTCAATTCCGTTTGCAAGTTCCTTATGATCTTTAGTATCAATTAAATTCGATACTTTTTTCAAAGTTCCAAAATCATAAAGACCAATCTGCATACTTCTGCTTGCTTGATCTACATCTAAAACAGTATATTGATCTGTATTTTTTAGCGATTGCAATTCAGCCATTCCTTTTGCTCGAAATGCTCCGCCGTAAATATTTTCGATAGTGATTTTTTGTTGGCCAAAAACAGTCGCAACTAGAAATAAAAGTATTACAGTAATTTTACTTGTACTCATTACAATTAATTTAAATATAAAAAAGAGCCCAATTTTAGTAAAAAAAATAAACATAATACACATTTTAAGTGTTAAATGTTAAAAAAAATAACGATTGCGTACTTTCCATTTTTAAAATACATTTTAAACAAATCTCTTAAAATGGTATATTTGCCGCAACATTATTATTTAATATACTGAGAATGAACAACGCGGTTGCTGGATTTTCTAAATTATCCAAAAAAGAAAAAATTGACTGGATTGCAAATGAATATTTTTCAAACCCTGAAGAGGTGCAAAATATTATAAGAAATTACTGGAATTCAGACGAAAAGCTTCAGCAGCTTCATGATGAATTTATCGAAAACACCATTACAAACCTTTATATCCCACTTGGAGTTGCTCCAAACTTTTTAATCAACGGAAAATACAAAACCATCCCAATGGCTATTGAAGAGAGTTCCGTTGTTGCAGCAGCCTCTAAAGCAGCGAAATATTGGTCTACAAGAGGCGGCTTCAAAGCAACCATAATTAATACAGAAAAAATTGGCCAGGTTCATTTTACTTTTAATGGTGATGCAGAAAAATTAAATAGCTTTTTTGACCAAATAAAACCGAAATTCTTCTCAGAAACCCAAGCCATTACTAAGAATATGCAGCAACGTGGCGGTGGTATTTTAGATATTAAACTAAAAGACAAAAGAAGTCTTCTAGAAAACTACTATCAGCTTCACGCTACTTTTGAGACCAAAGACAGCATGGGCGCTAATTTTATCAATTCTTGTTTAGAACAATTTGCATCAACTTTAAAAGGAGAAGCTCAAAATAGCGACTTATGCGAAAATGGCGAAATATTAGAAGTTATTATGAGTATTTTGTCTAATTATGTTCCAAATTGCTTGGTTAGGGCTGAAGTTTCTTGTCCGATTGAAGAATTAGCAGAAAAACATATTACAAACCCAAAAGAATTTGCTGAGCGTTTTGTACAAGCTGTTCAAATTGCAGAAGTTGAACCTTTTAGAGCAGTGACTCATAATAAAGGTATAATGAATGGTGTCGATGCGGTAATTCTAGCAACTGGAAATGATTTTAGAGCTGTAGAAGCCGGCGTACACGCTTATGCCTCTAAAAATGGACAATATGCTAGTTTATCTCATGCAAAAATCGAAAACGGAATTTTTACTTTCTGGCTCGAAATTCCACTTGCAGTAGGTACAGTTGGCGGATTAACTTCTTTACATCCTTTAGTAAAGTTATGTTTAGAGATATTAGAAAATCCTTCTGCTCAGGAATTAATGGAAATTGTTGCTGTTGCTGGTTTAGCACAAAATTTCGCAGCTCTTCGTTCTTTAACAACTACAGGAATTCAAGAAGGCCACATGAAAATGCACTTAAATAATATCATAAATCAATTTGAAGCTACCGATGAAGAACGCCGTCTAATTAAGGCGCATTTTAAAAAAATAGCCGTTACTCACAGCGCTGTGGTAGATTTTATTGAAAACTTAAGAAAATAATTCAAAAGCTGTTTTCAATTTCTCTTCGCCTTTGCTCAAAACGCGAAGCGAGATATAATAGCTAAAAAATATAGAATGAAAAAAACATTTTACAGTAACGGAAAACTTTTAATTGCTGGAGAATATCTAGTATTAGACGGAGCGGAAGCTTTTGCACTGCCTGCAAAATTTGGTCAAAATCTGGTAATTGAAAGCGGCGAAAATAAAGAAATTGAATGGAAAAGTTATGACTATGATGAACATTTATGGTTTGAAGAAACAATTTCATTTGACGAAATCATAAATCGGCCAGAAGCAAAAATCGAAACTGTAAAATCTACTTTGATTGATATTCTTCACGAAGCTTATGCTTTAAATCCAAAATTTATAGATTCAGCCAAAGGTTTCAAAGTGAGTACTCATCTATCGTTTCCAAGAAACTGGGGATTAGGAACTTCTTCAACTCTCATAAATAATATTGCGCAATGGGCAAATATTAATGCATTTACATTATTAAATAATAGTTTTGGCGGAAGTGGGTATGATATTGCCTGCGCTCAGAATAATACACCTGTTATATATCGTGTAAAAGATAACTTTGTTGAACAAGTTGAGTTTAACCCTGACTATAAAGAAAATATCTTTTTTGTTTATTTGAATAAAAAACAAAATAGTAAGTCTGCAATATATTCATACAACAATAATAAGAATCATCATTTAGCGCAAAGTGTTGCCGAAAACAATAAAATCACGCACGCTATTCTGAATGCTAAAACACTAAAAGAATTTGCTTCAGCAGTTCAAAAACATGAGATTCACCTAAGCAATATTTTAGAGATGCAGACTATAAAAGAAGCTCTTTTTCCAGATTTTAAGGGTGTAATAAAGAGTCTTGGAGCTTGGGGTGGTGATTTTGTTATGGTAGTTTCAAAAGAGAACCCTAAAGAATACTTCTCCAATAAAGGATACGAAACTATTTTAACTTACGCAGAAATGATTTTGTAGAATGTTTTTCTACAAAGTCATCAATAGTTAACTTTCTTGTTTTTAACGTCTTTTGTTTCTAAACGACGAACTGACTGGCTTTCTTGTTCGTTTGATTCAATAAGTCTGTTGTGCAAACGCTCAGCCATTTTTTCGATACTGTTTGTAATAGAATCATAAACAAGTTCCATTCTACGGTGCTTTTCTTCTTTTACTGCCTTTAAAACATCTTCAACAAAGATCTTATCATATTTTTCGGCTACAGAATCATGGGTATTGGTTAATCTTATTACATAATCATTACTCAAGATTGTAACTTTAAAATGCTGCTCTTCGTTACTCAAATAATACTTTCCACCCAATTCATCAACATTGATGTCGGTACTGCTAACTTTTAAAAGCTCGGTAATAATCCCAAAGATATGACTCTCAATTTTGGTATATACTCTTGGCTTCTTTTTAAAAATTTTTAAAGTAAAAAACATTAAATGTTTATTTAGTAAAATATTTGATTTTTGTTTTAATTGTCTTTCTAACAGTAATTTAAACGCTAAAAATATGTTAAATTTTAAATTCTGGACAAATTAACTGTAATAATTTGAATATCACAAATTTTTTAAATTAAATTTCGATTATTCCTATATACTATAAGATAATTAACAAAAAAATATTACAAAATAGAATTATTTAGTTTTCAATAAAAAAAAAGAAAACCCGAAACATCTTAATGACGTTTCGGGTTTTTATGGTATTAGTTACTATTTACTAGTAATTGAATTGTAATCTGTTATCTTCAATTTTTGCATTGTTTTTCAACGCTGGTAATACTCTGCTTGCATCATTTGCGCTTTGAGCTTTTACTTTCTCTACATAAGCAGCGTGATTAGCAATTGCAGGAGCTTTTACCGTTTTAATGTTTTTCACAACATATACTCCCGTGTTTCCTTCAATTGGAGCAGAAATTTTATTTGCAGTTAAAGCAAATGCATTTCCAACAACTCTTGGCTCTTGTCCAACTCCACCAGGTAATACTGGATTATCTAAAGTTACATCAGTTGCTTGTTGAACAGCAACTCCAGCTGCTTTAGCGATAGCTTCAATACTTGAACCTGTCATTTTTGCTTTTAATAATTCAGCTTTTTTCTTGTTTTTCAAGATTGGCTCTACGTAAGGTCTTGCCATTGTAACTGAAACTAAACCTGATTTGTTTTCACCTTTATATTGAGCGATAACGTGTCCGATATTTGCAATTTCAAAACGTTTTACGTCTCCTTTGCTTGTTTCTTTGTCAAAAGCCCATCTTACAATGTTACGTTGGTTTCCTAATGGTCCAAAAGCTTCATCCATAGCTTTAGCATTTACAGGCTGAGCAACTTTTAAACCTAATTCTTTTGCTGCAGCATTGAAATCTTTGTCAGCAGCATCCATTTCGAATTTAGTTGCCAAAGTAAATACTTTATCAGATGTAGCTTCAGAAGGCTCAATTTTTTGAGCAATTGTAGCTAAACGAATTCCGTCTTGTTTGTCTGTAATTTTGATAATGTGAAATCCGAAAGGAGTTTCTACTAAACCAACTTTACCAATTCCGTTGTTGAATACAAAATCATTGAATGGTTTTACCATTTGGTTTGGACCAAAATATCCTAAATCACCACCTTGTTGTGCAGATGAATCATCAGAACTTGTAAAAGCCAACATCATAAAACTATCTGGATTAGCTTGAACTTGAGCTAAGATTTCTTCAGCTTTAGCTTTTGCTTCTTCTTTAGTTCTTTTTTCTTTTGGTGATGGTGTTTGAGAACCTTCGTATGCAATTAAAATATGACTAGCTTTTGCGTTAACTCCAGCTTTAAATCCTTGAGATTTAGAAATTGCATAGTATCTTCCGTAAACATAAGGTCCGTAAATTGCTCCAGCTGGTAAGCTGAATAATTTATCAGCATCTACAGCTGGTAAAGCATTTTTAGGAACATACGTAGAATCGTAAGGAACATCAGAATTTGCGTTTACAAATTCAGCGATATTTGTTGCAGTTCTAAAACCTGGCAATGTATCATTTTTACCTGTTTTAGCATTGTAAACAACACTTCCTGATAATAATGCATTTAATTTTGATTTAATTTCAGCTTCATCTTCTTTAGAAGCTTTATCTTCTACTAAAACATATTGAATTTCACGAGTTGCATCCGCTTTGAATTTTTTCTCGTTTTTCTTCATATAATCTACAATTTCTGAATCAGAAATTTTTACTTCACTATCTTTAATAGAAGAGTAAGGAGCTGCAGCGTAAGCAAAGCTTACTTTATTAGCTTCCATTTCATACTTTAACTTTCCTTCACTAGCAGTTGTGTAAAGTCCTGATTTAACTAAAGTATTATAGATTTGAAACTTTGCGTTTAATTCAGCATCTTTCTCTTTTTGAGCGATGTATTGTGCTGCTTCTGGATTTGATTTGAAGTAATCTTTAAATTTAACTACATCAAAAATTCCTGCTGCATTTAAGAACATTGGGTTTTTACCAATGTTTGGATCTGATTTTAAAACTTCTAATAAGTGTTTTTCACCTACTCTCAATCCTAATTTATCAAATTGTGATGACAATAAAGCGATTGAAACTTCTTGATCCCAAACTCTGTTTGCAGCTTCAGTGGAAGTAATACCTTGCCCACTTTTTTCAACATTACTAACTTTAACTCTAAAGTCTTCAAATGAAATATCTTTTCCGTCGATGCTTCCTACATCTTTTGAACTTTGACCAAATGTTCCTCTTGTAAATAGATCTTGTATTATAAATGCAAATAATGCAAGTGCAATAACTCCTATCAATAAAGCGGAACGCTGTCTAATTTTTGCTAAAACTGCCATTTTATTATCGTTAATTTTATATTCAGTTTGCGAAAATACAATTATCTAGTTAATAACAATACAACTAGCGTTTTATTTTACACATTTTTTTTTAATAATTTAAAAAATCAATCTTTAATTGTCAATTTGACTAGTTCTATTTTCTTATTTGACGCCTCTTTTATAAAAAAATGGTACTTATCTATTACAATTTTATCTCCTTTTTGTGGGATTTCTTTTGTATGATTTACAATAAAACCTCCTAAAGTTCCATAAGAATCTTCCTCAGGAATCATTAATTTGTAGGTTTCATTTAAATATTCAACATCTAATCTTGTCGAAAACAAATACTTGCCTTCGCCTATTTCTTCTTCGATTAGTTCCTCATCTAAATCATGTTCGTCTTCAATTTCACCAAAAAGCTCTTCGACAATATCTTCAATTGTAATTATTCCAGAAGTTCCGCCATATTCATCTAAAACAACTGCGACATTTTTACGTTTTTTAATCAATAAAGTCAAGACATCTTTTATTAAAATTGTTTCAGGAACAAACTCAACTGTCATCAAAACCGATTTTATTGTCGCTGGTTTCTTGAATAAATCAAACGAATGCACATAACCCACTATATCGTCTAAAGAATTCTGGCTAATGATAATTTTAGAATATCCTGTTTCGACAAATAACGCTTTAAGGTCATCAACTGTATCAAACAAATCTATGTCTACAATTTCTGTTCTAGGTGTCATTATATCGCGTGCTTTTACACCTGAAAACTCCAGAGCATTTTGAAAAATCTGAATTTCAGAATCTACTTCTTCATCTTCTTCAACCGTGCTCATTTGTTCTGTAATATAATTTCCAAGTTCAATCCTGCTAAATAATTGAATCTGATTTCCTTCTGTTTTAAAAAATTTACTCAGCACAAAATCTGCAATCCAAATAAAGAAAGTTGAAATGTAATAAAATAATCGGTAAAATAAATAGGCCGGAAGAGCGAGAATCTTAATTAAAGAATTCGCATAAATCTGAAAAAATACTTTAGGGAAAAATTCTGAAGTTAACAGAACCACAAATGTGGCAAGCAGAGTTTGAACAAGAACATTCCACCAATCCGAAAAAACAAGACCAAAATGCGCCATCCAATTCAAAATCAGATCGCCCATAAAAAAGCCATAAACAACCAAAGCGACATTGTTGCCAATAAGCATGGCCGCAATAAATTTGGATGGATTTTCGGTAAGTTTAGTTAAGATTCGAGACAAGAAATCGTCTTGTTTCTTTTCTATTTCGAGGTAAATTTTGTTGGAGGAAATAAACGCAATTTCCATTCCAGAGAAAAAGGCTGCTAGTATTAAACATATTATTATAATACTAATTTCCATTTTTATTGTTTTTTGTTACGGTTATCGTATTTATTAAGAAACCTTCTTCTAAAGAAAAACATAAAAACAGCCATTCCTGCGATTACAAAGTAGAAGGGATAACTTTCATCTCCTTCGTTTAGTTTCACTATACCATCATAAGCAAAAAAAAGTGCAAATGCGATATAGATAAATTGTGTATATTTTAAATAACCCATGATATATTTTTATTCTTCAGATTCAATTTCGCCGCTTATTCGCTGCGAATTAATCACTTTAAAATCTTTACTAAAATCTATTCCCTGACCGTGAGAAACTCCTTTTTTATCGGTAAGTTTAAATTTTCTTTCGGTATAAAACCATTCATTTTTCTGATCAAAGTATAATTGCTCAGTTTCCAAAACCTGTCCAGCTTCAGAGGTGATTTTTACTTTTCCAATCAAATCAATAATCCCTGTATTTTTATACGAAACCGCATAATTTCCTCTTATAAAGGTACGCTTTTGCTTTTTGTCATATAAAGTAACATCTAATCCTTTAGGAAATTCTGTGAAAGGAAAATCAAGATTTGAATAATCCAGCATTTTAGGACTTATTAAAATACCTGAAATACGTCCAGAATCTGTATACTTTATATTAACTGTATCTGCATCACTTGCCGGGACAAACTCTGAGAAGTTAATTTTCTGAACATCTTTAAAATTACTTTCGCACCCAAAAAATAGTGTCACAGCAAAAACTGTGACAACTAGCAGACTATATCTCTTTGGTAAATTCATTCGCCAAATGTAATAAATTGTAATGAGCTTAGAAAAGATAAAATATTATGTTTATTGGAATTTACTCTTCACGAACCATTTGTCGTTGAAAGAGAAACTTAAACTAAAATTCACGTAATTTTCTTGAACTAAATTAGAAGAAACTGTACCGCGTTTACCAAATTCAATTCCGAAATTCAAATTTGAATAAGATCCTGGAATCGGAATTCCAGCTCCTAATGTCATTCCGACATCTTTAATTGATTCGTTGTTTACAATCAAACCAATTTTTTCATATTTCAAACCAGCTCTATAGGTAATTCTACTCATGTAACTTGTAAACGAATTATAATTAGGAAGATAATATCCTCCTAGAGCATATTTAGAATAACTTTCATAGCTTACATTTTGAGCTGAATTGTAATAATTTGCTAACTGTCCATCTCCTTGAAAAGTCATATTTGCACCTACAAGCCATTTTCTTGCTTCACCAATTCCTAAACCAATGCTTAATTTATTTGGAAGTTTTAATTTTGTTGAAGTTGCAGGATATATATAAGGATCAGGGTCACCTTGTACTGAAATTACTCTTGTATTATCTGAGTTAAGATTACTGGCAAATGAATAACTCAAACTAGAAAATATACTAACCTTTTTGTACACTTTTCTTTGATACATCGTTCCTAAGCTAAAAGCCATACCTGATAATTCAGATGTATTTACTTCTGCTGTTCCATTTTGCACACCAGAAATACCTTCTACACTTGTTGTTGTAATTTTTCCAAAATTGTATTGGGCATCTATACCAATATTCCAATTTTGGATAATTTTATATCCTAATCCGAAATAAACTTTGTTTACCCCTCCTTTTCCGTCAAGCTGTGAATTAACATCTCCTTCTGTCGGAGAACTATTCAAAATTTTATATCCTACCGAAGTTACTGGGATCAAACCAAAAGAAGCACCAAATTTTCCCATAGGAATTCCTAATGCTAAATAATCAAAAGTACTACGTTGTGCTTTTTCAGATTGCGTACTTGTTTTTAAATTAGAAGTTGCAAAAGTTCCCCCAACGGTAAACGTAGTTTGTATTAAACTGGCATAACTTGCAGGATTATCTAAATTTAAGTGAATCGTATCTTGCTCCACTGCAACGCCAGCCATAGATCTATTTTCAAGAGTTCCCTTGAATCTTACATCTCCTATTCCGAAAAAAGAATAAGGCGAAGCAGTACCTTGTTGAGCAAATGAAACGAACGATATAAGCAAACAAGCGCTTATTAATACTTTTTTAATCATTGTCGATTTTATATTGATATGTTTGGTTCAAACTCTCCAGAAGGAAATTTGAATTGGCAAATATGGTATTTTTTAATCGTTTAGCCAAAAAATCTGCATCGCCTCCCGTTAAAATTATGATAAAATTTGAAAACTCTCTGCGATAATCATCGATAAAACCGTCAATCTCATAGACGAAACCATTAACAACTCCAGAATGTATGGCTTGTGCCGTTGAGTTTCCTATATATGATTCAGGGCTTTCTAATGTAAGTAACGGCAGTCTGGCCGTAAAATTATGCAGTGATTCATAACGCAGGCGAAGACCCGGAGAAATGGCTCCTCCTAAATAATTATCATTTTCGTCGATAAAATCGTAGGTTATACATGTTCCGGCATCAATAACCAATCTATTTTGTTGAGGGAATTTTAAAGTTGCTCCCGCAGCCAAAATCATTCGATCTATTCCTAATGTTTTTGGTGTTGCGTATTTATTATGAAAAGGAAATACATCTTCGTGTGTAAAAAAATGAACTTTTAATTGATTTTCGAAAGTTAAAAAGGATTGTTTTTCGATACTTCCTACTGATGCAACAACCAAATCAGAGCAGTTTGGAAATTTTTTTAAAATTTTTTCAATTTTTTCTTCCAGTTCATTTTTCTCAAAAATAAAATTCTCCAGAGCAGTATTTCCCTCAAATACAGATGCTTTAATTCTGGTGTTTCCGACATCAACAGTTAAAATCATTTTTACTTTTTGTTTCTGCGAAGATACGAATTGATTTTTTTTTTAAAATGTTTTGGATAAACGGAAAATGATTCTATCTTTGCACCCGCATTAACCGCACAACGGTACCTTAGCTCAGATGGTAGAGCAATGGACTGAAAATCCATGTGTCCCTGGTTCGATCCCTGGAGGTACCACAAAACCCGAATAGCAATATTCGGGTTTTTTGTTTTTTAATACTCATTCAAATGCATTATCTCTATATTCTCTATTCA
>NZ_LMJL01000011.1:0-147 GCF_001429295.1 Flavobacterium sp. Root935
TGGCAGGATTCTAACCTGCGGTCTTCCCGATTTTCAATCGGGACGCGATAACTGTTGCGTGTTATTTATATTTGAAATTGATGCAAAAAAAAAAGTTTTTCCAAATAAATGAAAAGATTTTCATCGAGGTGGCAGGATTCTAACCTG
>NZ_LMJL01000011.1:315-389 GCF_001429295.1 Flavobacterium sp. Root935
GATTGATGCAAAAAAAAGTTTTTCCAAATAAATGAAAAGATTTTCATCGAGTTGGCAGGATTCTAACCTGCGGT
>NZ_LMJL01000011.1:463-151788 GCF_001429295.1 Flavobacterium sp. Root935
CCTCCTGCTCCCAAAGCAGGCGCGATAACCGGGCTACGCTACACCCCGATGATGTATTGTGGTACTGCCCGAAAGCGGATGCAAAGATATAAATAATTTTTGTTTACAAAAGGAAAAAATGAAAATAAATAAAACTTATTTGAACATAGTTATTTAGGATTTATTTTAGCCTTAATTTTTTATAATAAAGTTTACATTTGCATCACAAAAAAACTATACACGTTATGTCAGATACAATAGAAAAAATTAAATGCCTTATTATAGGTTCTGGCCCTGCAGGTTATACTGCAGCTATTTATGCAGCCAGAGCAAACATGAATCCGGTTTTATATCAAGGAATGCAGCCTGGAGGTCAGTTGACTACAACTAATGAAGTAGAAAATTTTCCAGGGTATGTTGATGGAGTTACAGGACCAGAAATGATGGTTCAGTTACAAGAACAAGCAAAACGTTTTGGCGCAGATATCCGTGACGGCTGGGCAACAAAAGTTGATTTTTCTGGCGATATTCATAAAGTTTGGATTAATGATTCAATCGAATTACACTGTGAAACTGTTATTATTTCTACGGGTGCTTCAGCTAAATATTTAGGATTACCATCAGAACAACACTATTTAAATATGGGCGGCGGAGTTTCTGCTTGTGCTGTGTGTGATGGTTTCTTCTACAGAAATCAAGAAGTAGTAATTGTTGGAGCAGGTGACTCAGCTTGTGAGGAAGCTCATTACTTATCTAAACTTTGTAAAAAAGTAACAATGCTGGTTAGAAGTGAAAAATTCAGAGCTTCTAAAATCATGGAAGAAAGAGTACGTAAAACAG
Source organism: Flavobacterium sp. Root935 (assembly GCF_001429295.1). Classification (GTDB taxonomy): domain Bacteria; phylum Bacteroidota; class Bacteroidia; order Flavobacteriales; family Flavobacteriaceae; genus Flavobacterium. Next base: position 1,283 of record NZ_LMJL01000011.1, read on the forward strand.
AAAACATTGAGATTTTAATGAATCACGATACTGTTGAAGTTCTTGGTGATAATAATGTAGTACACGCTATTAAAGCATTAAACAAAACAACTGGTGAAACGATCGAAATTCCAGCAACTGGTTTCTTCGTAGCAATTGGACACAAACCAAATACAGACATTTTTAAAGATTACATTACGCTAGACGAAACTGGATATATTGTAAATACTCCGGGAACATCTAGAACAAATGTTTCAGGTGTTTTTGTAGCTGGTGATGCTGCAGATCAGGTTTACCGTCAAGCAATTACTGCTGCAGGAACAGGATGTATGGCAGCTTTGGACGCTGAGAGATATTTGGCTTCTAAAGAATAAATTTTTTAGTTTCAAGTTTCAAGTTTTCTTTTGTTTCAGGTTATTGGAGCGCTGAAATCTTTACAATAAAAAAAATCCCAGTTAAATTAGGCTGGGATTTTCTTCTTTATATTAATGTCTTAATTTCAACTTGAAACTTGAAACAAGAAAGACTTGAAACAATAAGTTTATTTAACCTTTTTGAATAATTTCGCTTCTTCAGAAAAACGAGTCAATTCGATTTTTGGATTTCCAAAAAGAGAAAGTTCTGCTTTATCTCCGATAGCCAATGAAAGTGTTGTTTCGGCAAAAATAGTTCCTACAGCATAATTTTCTGCAGTAACATTTGCATCTTTCAGTGTGAATTTTGTTCCTGTAAATACAGAATTGTTGTCTAATCTAATTGTAGCTTTTTCGGCAATACCTTCAATCGCAGCATTTGCTTTTTGGTACAAATCACATTTAAATTTGATAGCCGAAACCAAAGTTTTAACAGATGCATTTTTACTTAGTTGTAAACTTCCATCATCTGCTTTTAAATTTAATTCAGTTTTAGATTTGTCATCTGCAATTAAAGCGAATTTTTTAGCATTAACATTCAAAAACAGTTTAGAAAAGTCAAGACAGTTCATCGTGATGTCGTCTAATTGTAATTCTTGAATAGCATAAACGATAGCCTCATTTTTTGTAATAACTTTATTCAATGAACTAGTATAAGTAACTCGAACAGATAATTTTTTAAAAATAGACGATTCTTTGTTAGTGTATAGTCGAAGCGTTTTTTCTCTTAAATCCATTCCAACAATATCGTGTAGATTATCATCGGCTTCAATTTTAATTTCATTTTTCTCTCCGCGTTCCAAATAAACTTCCAAATTATCATCGACTTCAATGGCGTCAAAACTACCAACTTCTTTTATCGAAGTCGTTACAACTTTAGAACCTTTAATTTTTTCTCTTTTTTGTGCAAAAGTTAATGTTGTAACCAATAATAATAGGAGCAGCGCTGTACTTTTTTTCATTAATTCTAGATTTGATTTTGACAAATATAAAAAAATCATCCACTTTTGATGAATGATTTCTTTTATATTTAACAGTTACTTCTTTTTAGCTTTTGTTAATGTTTCCTCCAGAGCTTGCTGATTTTTCAACTGTTTTTGGAGAACCGCTGTAATCGATGTTTCCTCCGCTTGAAGCTTCTGCTTTTAAACTTACTATCGGATGTATAGAAACAGTACCGCCGCTTGAAGCCTCTGCATGAATATCGTTTGCCATTAATTTAGCCGCATCAATACTTCCGCCGCTTGAAACCGAAGTGTTAAGATTTAAAGCTTTGCCTTCAATAGTTACAGAACTTCCGCTTCCAGAATCTACAGAGATCTTATCTGATTCAATGTTTACTTGCATCGATGCTGCGCTTGAAGCTTCTAAAATTATATCTTGCCCTTCAATAACATTTTTACTTTGAACAGATGATGCGCTTGAAGCCTCTATTTTGTCAACAACAGGCATTTTTACGGTTACTTTTTTCATTGTAATGTTACGGAAAGAATTGTATTTACAACTAATTACCAATGTTCCGTTTTCTACTTTAGTTTCAATATCTTTTTGAAGATTATCATCGGCTTCAACCGTAATTTCTCTAGAATCAGATTGTTCGATTACTACGTCAATAGCATTACTTACTCTTATATTTTTAAAATCACCTTGAACAGTTCTTTTTTCGGTGGTAACATTCCCGCTTCCTTCGATTGTGTTCATATTAAAATTGCAAGAAGCAAATAATAAGGCAGTAACAGCAGCAATTATAAATTTCGTAATATGAATGATTATTTTTATCATGGCTTTAGTTTATTTTGATTATAACTCCGTTTTTGTCAGTGGTTAGCTTTCCTTTAGTTTTTTTTCCGTTTAAAACTTCTTTTCCATTAATTTTAACCGAAACTTCATTTATTGTGTCGTTTTCAATAGTATTTACTTCGTCAGAATCATTGTCATCATTATCGTCTGCAGGACAATTTAAACATCTCACTTTTGATCCTTCAACTTTATAATTGTAATCTCCGTCATAATTTAGATTGAAGAAATCATCATCAGAATTATAGTAATCTCTTATTGAAGAATCTGGTTTAATTAATTGTCCGTCTGGAACGTACAAATAAACATCTACTTCTTGTCCTCTAAATTTGTTTTTAACATCTGTCAGAAAATAATTATCCAAAATTAATTGATTTCCGCTAATTTGAAACTTATAATTAATTTTTTCTGCTCTTTTTTTAGCGTTTGTAAAAGAATTTCCTCTTGCACTTTTTTCTATTTGAATAAAAGGAGTAGTTTCATCCGTATGTAAGATATGTAAGCGAACATCATTTGAATAAATTAATTCATTGTTTGCCGAGTCTTGTACAAATTCAAAATCTCTGTAATTATTTAGACTTTTTGTGTAATAGTCACTGTATTTAAACTTAATATATAATGTGTCAGCGGCTTTGATTCCAAAAAGTTTTTTCTCTACGACTTTGTTATCATAAGAAATTTCAGTTGCTTGTTTAATTCCGATACTAATTACAATTGCAATTGCAATAATCCAAACAGCTAAAAGAGTATACTTTGTAATATTTCCAATTGATTTTAAGTTCGGAGATAACAATTTGAATCCTAAAAGTGTTAAGAAGAAAAACGGAATTCCGACAGCAAAAAGCATCAATAAACCAAATGACCAGATTGGATATTCTGTAAAGTTTCCAGCTTCTACAAAGTTTTGCCAAGGGAAATCAATAAAAATGTTTGTTCCTAAAGTAAAAACACCAATCAATAACATGATTAAAGTTGAAATTCCAGCTATGATTAGGACAACTCCTAAAAACTTAGCAAAAATTTTAAAAACCGTCATGATAAAGTCTCCAAATGAACTACTTATTCTCCCAGCTCCCGACTTTACCTGGTTTCCCATTTTGTCATAATCTGCATTTTTGAATTTTTCAGATAATGAATCAATTTCTTCACGCACTTTTTTTTCGATGTTCGAAATAGTTACCGGCTCTCCAGTCATTTCTAATTTTTCTGAAGTTGTAACTGCTTCAGGCGTTACAATCCAAAGAACAAAATAAGCTAAAATTCCAGTTCCAAAACCTGCAAAAACGAAGATTAAGAATATAATTTTAATCCAAACAGCATCAATTCCAAAATAATGTCCTAGCCCTGTAGCGACACCTCCAATTAAACCTTTTTCTTTATCGCGGTATAATTTTTTGTGTTTTCTTTGCCCAAAATCATTGTAAGATTGATTGGTGCTTTCTTCGTCCTCAATTCTATAATCTTCAGGTTGTCCCATCACCGTAATCACTTCGTCAACATCTTTCAGTCCAACAACATGTTTCTCGCTTTTTTGTTTTTCTGATAATAATTCAGAAACACGCATTTCGATATCTTTAATAATTTCATCTTGTCCAGAAGAGTTGTTAAGTGATCGTTTTATTGCGTCAAAATAGCGTGTTAATTTTAAGTATGCGTCTTCATCGATATGAAAAAACATCCCGCCTAAGTTAATATTTACTGTTTTGTTCATGACTTATTGATTTTGATTGGTGATTAAGTTTACAGCGTCGGATAATTCTGTCCAAGTACCGCTAAGTTCGTTTAAAAATGTTTGTCCTATTTCGGTTAATCCATAATATTTTCGTGGTGGCCCAGAGGTCGATTCTTCCCAGCGATAATTTAGTAAACCGTCATTTTTTAATCTAGTTAACAACGGATAAACGGTTCCTTCTACAACTAGTAATTTTGCGTTTTTTAAAGTGTCTAATATTTCAGATGTATATGCGTCTTTTTCTTTTAATACAGATAAGATGCAAAACTCAAGAACACCTTTGCGCATCTGTGCTTTTGTGTTTTCAATGTTCATAATTTCATTTTGTTTTTTTTTGATTGAACAATTCGTTTTTTGATTGATGATGATTAATTGATGATTGATCTCGAATTTATTCTATTAGAATGAGTTCGTATAACTTTTAACCTTTTCGATGATTACTTTATAAAAGGAATCGTTAGCGGATATTTGTACAATTCTCCGTTTGAAGCTTTTATAGAAGCGTAAATCACTAAAAAGAATTCAACAAATTTTAGTAATCCAAAAAGCACTACAGCTGTAATTCCTACACTTAGCATTCCAATATGGGCTTGGAAATTAAAGTTTCTGATGTGAATATTGTGGTCATTGAAAACAGCTTCCACTGGAATATTCTGCAAGAAAACAGTTAAGAAAATTGGTATAGCAATAAGTGCTAAGATCAAACTGTAAAGCAAAATACTTAACTGAAAGTTTAAAGCTTGTTTTCCGTGATGATCTGCAAATTCAGACTTGTCTTTATAATTTGTCCAAATGATTAGCGGAAAAATATAGTTCCCAAACGGAATTATATATTGACTTAAAGTACTCAAATGAGTAAATGATGCTGTATTCTTTTCTGATGTTTTTTCCATGATGAGTGGTGTTGTTGTTTCCATGATTAAAAGTATATAGTAATTTCTTATGCAAATATATGTCTAAAAGACAGTATCTTGTTTTACATAGTACCAAATATTAACAAAATATTAACAATTATAAACTTTTAGAATGCGATTTAAATTGTTGAAAATCATTTCTAAGTATTGATTTTATTGAGGTTTTTTCCATATTTAAAGAATATATTGTGCGTGCATAGTTTTTTTGTATTTTTACATAAAAAATATATCACATGGCAGTTTCAGTTTCCAAACTCAACAAATTTGTATTATTCAAATTACCATCTGCATACATTTGCGGTGTACGTGTAAAAGCAATCGACAAAGACCGATGTGTGGTTAGTGTTAAGCACAGATGGATCAATCAGAATCCGTTTAATTCTATGTACTTTGCTGTTCAGGCAATGGCGGCAGAATTGACAACTGGAGCTTTGGTGATATCACAAATTCAAGAAAGCGGTAGAAAGATTTCAATGTTAGTAGCCAATAACAAAGGAAACTTTACTAAAAAAGCAACGGGCAGAATTACATTTGTCTGCAATGACGGACATTTAATTGCGGATGCCATTAAAAAAACAATTGAAACAGGAGAAGGGCAGACTTTCTGGATGAAATCTATTGGAACTAATGAAGAAGGAGTTCAAGTTTCTGAGATGGATTTTGAGTGGAGTGTTAGATTGAAATAGTTTTAAAACTTTGCCACGAATTTGCATGAATTATTTTTACAAATGCATTAAGCATTTCTAATTCGTGAAAATTCGTGGCGAAAGAAGACCATAAAAAAAGGCCTCAAATATTTGAGGCCTTTTTCTTTGAAATTGAGTTTCAATTATTTTTTTGCACAACAAGATTTTTTGTCTTTTTTATCTGTTGTTTTTTTACAGCACGATTCTTTTTTAGCTTTTTCTTTTGTTGCTGGTTTTGTTTCTTGAGCAGTTACTCCAATTGAAAATAAAGCGACAGTCAAAATTGTGATTACTTTTGTCATTTTGTTTAAAATGTTTATGTTAGAAAGATTATAATTGGTAAGTCAAATATAAATTGATTTTCTTCCTGTAAGAATAGTTTTAATGTTAATGTTTTTGTAAAATGAATACTAATCTTCAGAATAAAACTGAGAGACCCAATTGTCAAAATCAGCTTTGTATTTTTCTTGCGCGCTTTCCAGAATTGGTTCTGTTTCGTCTATTGGATCTAGATTAAAGTTTTCTTTTAACCAGCTAATATACTCTTGTAGATTTTCGCTTTCTTCATAATCTTCATCTTTATAAAAGTAAGCTTCTTCGTGATCAACGCTGATTTCAGTATCAAAGGTCAGTAATTGCATAAACTCAAAAATGTTTTTTGCAACAATATGATAACCGCCTTCGTCACCAAAAACCACTACAGGTAATTCGTTTAAAGATTTGTTCGAGTCATTATTCCATAAAACGTACATAGAACCCGATCCGTTTGCTTGTGCAAAAGGCATTAGTTTATCTAAAAAAGCTTCATCTTCAGACCAGCTTGAAATTCCAGATTTATCATCTTCATAAAGACCGAAACCTTGAGAATAATTTTCATATCCTAGTTCGTCGTTTATTTCGAAAAATAGTGCTAATTCATTTGTAATTTGGTTGTTGAAATTCTTTTTGAAATCTTCTAAAGTCATAGTTGGTTTTTGTAGATTAATTTATGTTTATTAGCTGTTTTTATTTGAAAAAATCGTCATCAATTTTAATGTTTAACGATTTCATGATGATGCCTTTATAATTTTCTTTCAGCAAATGATTTATTGCACTTTGTGATTTATAAATGATTTTATAGTTATCATTTTCTATTTCAATGCTTCTTATAGATTTGCTGATTTCACGTATGTTTTCATCATTCCATTTTCCTCTTCCAAAATAAATATGTCCGACTCTTTCTTCTGGATTATGGTGAATTAAATTGAAAACAATTGAATCTCCTTTTTTCATCTCATCCAATTTATCGTTTTTAACTTTCGGATTGATAATAAGTTTTACCTTGACATTGCTTTTTCCTTTATTAGTAAACAAAATACCCTGTGAAGGATCACAACTTGTTAAGAATATGCAACAGAAAAGGGGTAGTATAAAATATAGCTTTCTCATACGTTATATCCAGATTATTGATTTTGAAAACTAAGATATAATTTATTTCATTGTTAAAATGCTTTAAATGAAGTTAAATAAATTACATGTTTTAAAAATCAATAATTCAAATTAACCCCAAACCCAATTCCCATATCGCTGTCATAATGTGTTGTAATTCCGAAGTTTCTGGCTACTATATATTTCAGCCCAGCCATATATTCTTTATCCGTATTCCACATTAAATTCATTCGAAGTCTTTGCGAAAGAGGAATATCTTTTCGTTCAAATTGTAAACGAACATTTCCATCCGTATAAACCTCAACTTGTGCTTTTATGAGCATTGGTAAAGTATATTCTACACCCGCACTAAAAACCGAACGATTGTCTTTGGTGTTTTTTTGACCAAAAATATTTTGTTCCTGTTCGTCCATTCCCATTTTTCGGTATCGCCAGTCAAAACCTATAAAAGGCATTAACCATTGATTCTTTCCAATGTAACGTCCAATATGTGTTTCCGTTTCATAACCATGTTTGTCGTTATAACCCAATCTCCATTCCGTTCCAATGCTCCAACGGGTGTTGCTGAACATCGCTTCACCATCATTTCCGTTACTGGCAAAATCATTTTCTGCCATAAAATGAAACATACGGTCGTCCATTTTCAACATTTTGAAAGCCATTTCAGGATGATGAATCAACGGATTTGGTGCTGAATTTTCGTAACTGAAAATTCTACCCATTCCAGCCATCATATGATATAAAATATGACAGTGGAAAAACCAGTCACCATCAGCATTTGCCTGAAACTCGATTGTGTCGGTTTCCATCGGCATAATATCGATGACATTTTTTAGCGGTGAATAATCGCCATGTTCGTTCAATATTCTAAAATCATGTCCGTGTAAATGCATCGGGTGGCGCATCATCGAACCATTGTACAGCACAATTCGAACGTTTTCTCCTTTTTTAATTAAAATCTTATCCGTTTCAGAAACTACTTTATTGTCTAAACTCCATACATAACGATTCATATTTCCAGAGAGCGTAAATCGTAATTCTTTTACTGGCGCATCTTTTGGTAGATTGGTTTTAAAAGGCGATTTCAGCATTCCGTAATTCAAAGTCACAATTTCGGAGGTTTCAGTGCTGTCACTTTTCATTTCCATCCCTTCCATATTATGACCAGAATGATCCATTGGTTTTGAATTTTCATCTTCACCAGAAATTTCGGGATACATTACGGCGTTCATGTCCATTTTATTCAAAGACATATTCATACCCATATCGTTCATTTCGCCGTTCATTTTCATCATGTCGTTCATCATTTTCATGCCTTCAAAATATTTTAGTTTTGAAAGATGATGAATGGGCTGTTTTTCTCCATTTCCTAAAAATAAAGAAGCAGATCCTGTTCGATCTTCGGCTGTAGCCAAAAAAGCAAAAGATTTATTATCTTCCGGAATTGTAACCACAATATCATAGGTTTCAGAAACGGCAATAATTAAACGATCCACTTCTACAGGTTCAACATCATTTCCGTCACTAGCGACAACGGTGATTTTTCCTCCGCCATAAGTCAGCCAGAAATAACTCGAAGCACCTCCGTTTGCAATTCTTAAGCGGACTTTCGAACCGGGTTTAAAATCAGAAAGTTGTTGCTCGTTTTTACCATTTAGAAGAAACTTTTCATAATAAACATCACTCACATCCATGGCATTCATTCGCTTCCATTCGTTGGTAACCTTGGTTGAAAAATGTCCTTGTTTTACTGCTTCGGCGTAACTTTGCGTTGTTCCTTTTTTAATAGCAAACCAATCGTTGGCATTGTGCAGCATTCGCTGAATATTCTCAGGTTTCAAATCCGACCACTCGCTTAAAATAACTGGAATTGTCGGTAAATCGTCGATTCCCTTTCTGATTGTTGAATCGTCTTTTTTCTTATTGATGATAAAAAGTCCGTATAAACCAATTTGTTCCTGTAAACCAGAATGACTGTGATACCAATAGGTTCCGTTCTGAATAATCGGAAATGTATATTTATGAATTGTTCCAGGCTCAATCGGCATTTGAGTTAAATACGGAACTCCGTCTTCTTTATTAGGCAGAAATAACCCGTGCCAATGCATCGAAGTACTTTCTTTTTTGAGATCGTTATGAACATAAATTTCTGCAATATCACCTTCGGTAAAAGTTAGAGTTGGCATTTGAATTTGCCCGTTAACAGCAATCGCTCGTTTTTCTTTACCCGAAAAATTGACAATTGTATCGCGAACGTATAAATCGTATCGCACCACTTTTTGTGCTTTTAGCTGAAAAGCAATTAAAAAAAGTACAAGTATATATTTGATCTTACTCATAAATTATAATTTTAAATTTCTTAATCGCAGAGCATTTACGATTACCGAGACAGAACTCAAACTCATTGCAACCGCGGCTAACATTGGCGAAAGCAAAATCCCTAAAAAAGGATATAAAATTCCTGCTGCAATTGGCACGCCCAAAGTGTTATATATAAAAGCAAAAAATAAATTCTGTTTGATGTTTGACATTACAGCATGACTGAGGTTTTTTGCTTTTACAATTCCGTTTAAATCGCCTTTTACTAAAGTAATTTTGGCACTTTCAATCGCAACATCAGTTCCTGTTCCCATCGCAATTCCGATATTGGATTGCGCCAAAGCAGGAGCATCATTAATTCCGTCACCTGCCATTGCCACAATTTTTCCTTGTGCTTGAAGGCGTTCGATTTCTTTCAATTTATCTTCCGGAAGGCAATCGGCTTTAAAGGAACTTAAATGTAAATGTTCAGCAACGGCTTTTGCGGTATTGTGATTATCGCCCGTCATCATGATAACTTCAACACCTTGAGCGATTAATTCTTTAATTGCTTTTGCACTATTTTCTTTGATGGCATCGGTAATGGCAACATAGCCTAAAACTTCTTTTTCAATAGCAATATATGAAATGGTTTTTCCAAGATTTTGCTCGGCAGTTACTTTACTTTCTAAATCATCAGCAACAGAAGCGCCTATTTCTTCCATTAATTTTTTATTTCCTAAAGCGACTTTTTTGTTTTCGATCGTTCCAATAACTCCTTTTCCAGCAATGGTTTCAAAACCCTGAACTTCTTTTAGAGAACTGTTTTTTGCTTTCGCGAAAGAAACTACGGCCTGCGCCAAAGGATGTTCGCTATGTTGATTTAAAGAGGCAATATTTTGAAGCAGAAAATCTTCGTCATTATGAATTGCAAATATTTTTTCTACAGATGGTTTTCCTTCGGTAATGGTTCCTGTTTTATCGGTAATTAAAACATCAATTTTATTCATGTTTTCTAAGGCTTCGGCATTTTTGATTAAGATTCCGTTTTGAGCGCCTTTTCCAACACCAACCATAACCGACATTGGAGTTGCTAATCCGAGTGCACAAGGACAGGCAATAATTAAAACCGCAATGGCATTGATTAATCCGTAAACGTAAGCGGGTTCTGGACCAAATTTTGCCCATGCAAAAAAGGTTACAATCGAAATAATAACAACTGTAGGAACAAAATATTTAGAAACACGATCGGCTAATTTCTGAATTGGAGCGCGAGATCTGCTGGCATCATTTACCATTTGAATAATTTGCGACAACATGGTTTCTGATCCTACTTTTTCTGCAAGCATTACAAACGATTTTGTACCGTTTATAGTTCCAGAAATTACCGCATCGCCTGTTTTTTTATCTAATGGAATAGGTTCGCCAGTAATCATCGATTCGTCGATGCTGCTTTCTCCAGAAGTAATTTTTCCGTCAACCGGAATTTTTTCTCCAGGTTTTACACGAAGTAAATCGCCTTTTTTAATATTGTGAATAGAAATTACTTTATCATTTCCATTTTCGACCAAAGTTGCTTCTGTTGGTGCTAATTTTAATAATTCTTTTATGGCTCCATTAGTTTGTCCGTGTGCTTTGGCTTCTAGCAATTGTCCTAATAAAACTAAAGTGATAATTACGGTCGCAGCTTCAAAATACAAATGAATCGTTCCGTGATGCGATTTGAACTCTGCTGGAAAAATATCTGGAAAAAACATTCCAACAATACTAAATAGAAAAGCAACGCTGGTTCCTATTCCAATTAAAGTAAACATATTTAAGTTCCAAGTCACAATAGATTTGTAAGCGCGAACGAAAAACATCCATCCTGCATAAAACAAAACAGGAATCGAAAATAAAAGCTGAACCCAATTCCACTTTTCGATGGACATTATATTGTAAAGTGGATTATTCGGAATCATTTCTGACATAGAGATAATGAATATTGGAAGCGTAAATAAAATCGCAATTTTCATTTTTTTCAATAAATCAGAATAAGTTTTGTTTTCTTCAATTTCAGAAGCCTGCATCGGAACCAAATCCATTCCGCAGATCGGACAATTGCCTGGTTCGCTTGAAACAATCTCCGGATGCATCGGACAAGTAAATTGCGTTGCTGTTATGGCAACTTGTGGTACTAAATCCATTCCGCAGACTGGGCAGTCTCCGGGTTTGTTGTATGTTTTGTCGCCTTCGCAATGCATTGGGCAGTAATAAACACCATTTGCGCTGTGCTGATGTACTTTTTTAGTTTCTGTTTTATGATGATCGTGATTGTCTTTTTTATGACCAGAACAGCAAGATTTAGCAGCTTCGCCATGATTTTTAGGAGAATCCATTTCAATAGTATAATTTCCCGCCGCAGTTAAAACTTCTTGGAATTTTTCGGTTGGAACATGTTTGTCCATTGTTATGGTTGCGGTTGGTGGATTCAGAGTTACTTCTGCCTGAACGCCTTCAACTTCATTTAAAGTTTTTTCGACTTTGGTTCGGCATCCGTTACACGACATTCCTGAAATTATATATTGATGAGTCATTGTATTGGTTTTTAAGTATTACAATGCAAATTTCCGAAGTATCTGTGAGTTCGGTTTGTATAATTTTGGGAATGATTTGTAAGATTTACTAAATGCTGTTTTTTAACGCAAAGAGCGCAAAGATTTACGCAAAGCAAGCGAAGGGTTATTTTTTTAAGATTTAAAAGTTCTCAAAGCTTTAGCATTATGAACTTTGCACATAAAAGTTAGCCACAGATTAAAAAGATTAACACAGATTTAAAAATCCTTTTAATCCTTATAATCTGTGGCTAATAAACTTTGTGTAAACCTTTGCGCTCTTTGCGGTTAAATAACTACAAGTTCTCGATCTGGATACGCTTTTTATCTTTCGATTGTTTGAACGAAGTAGGAGTAAAGCCCGTAATTTTTTTGAATTGATTGCTCAAATGTGCCACATTACTGTAATTTAAAATATCAGCAATTTCACTAAGCGAAAGCTCATTGTAAATTAATAGTTCTTTTACTTTTTCGATTTTCTGACTAATGAAATATTTTTCGATTGTTGTGTTTTCAATTTCAGAAAAGAGATTGCTCAGCGAATTATAATCCTGACTTAGATTTTCGGCTAAATAATCGGACAAGTTGATTTTTAAATCATTGTTTTTATGATGAACCAAATCGACAATTAAGTTCTTTATTCTTTCGACGGTTTTTGTTTTTTTATCGTCAATTAAATCAAAACCTAAAACTTGAAGGTTTTCTAATAGAACTTCTTTTTGCTCGTCGCTGATTTCTTTTTCCAGTTCGACTTCACCCAATTCAACAGAAATAGTAGGAAGTCCGAGTTTTTCGAACTCAGACTTCACAACCATTTTGCATCGGCTGCACACCATATTTTTGATGTAAAGCTTCATATTATTTAATCGTTTCTACCACATTTCCGCAAGTCAGCATAGAAGAACCATAATATGGGTTTTTAACTGCTTTTTCTTTGCTCAACCAATCAGCATCTGCCATTGGGCAGTATTGTTTGTAAATTGGCTGTTCTGGACTAGAAACTTTTATAAGGTCATATGTGTTTTTAGATAAAGATTTAAAAGTCTCACGTTGTTTTTTAAGATCTGTTGTTGCCGAAATATTTTTGGCATCAGCAGTAAGTTTTTTTACAACTTTCATCCAAACCGTGTGCTCATTACTTTTTAATTTATCCATTTTTACCGCAGTAATGGCATTTAGTAAATCTTTGGCTTTCGCCGAAGTTAATTTGCTGTCACTTTTTATAAGTGCATCCTTTACGGTAAAATAAGCGTCATACACATTTTGCAATTGAGAATCTGCAGCTTCAATTGCTGTTATTTCAGATTTAGCTGTGTTAGCTTGAATGTTATTTGCAGAAAATAATAGAGTGACTGCTGCTGTGATAGCTATAATTGATTTTTTCATTGTTGTTATGTTTTAAAAAGTATTAAGAATGTCCTTTTAGTTAAAAATTCGTTTTAAAAAAGACCCAATATGGGCTGTCAAAAATAGAATAGTTATATTTTCGGCTTCAGCCAAATAGAAGTAAAGCCAGAAGAAATAGTTACTTCAGGATAAAATGAAAAAGTATTTTTTAGAGAAAAATTAAATACATCGTTAGGTAAATTAAAATCATTTGAATTTAAAATAATGTATTGTAATGCTGAGGTATTGCAGCCTGTGTGAGTGCATTTTCCGTTGCAATTGTGTTTTTCTTTTTTGGTGTTTTTGTTTTCACAGCATTTTTTAGAACAGAAGTTTTCCTTTTTAGAAGTCATTTCCATGTTGTGACCACTATTGCATGCATAATTAAAACTCGGAGTTAAAAGGAAACTGAGTGTCATTAAAAACATGAATATGTGGATTTTTCTAGGCAAGGAAATTATTTTTTGAAATACAAATTTAACTAAAAATACTCGAGTAAATCATTTTTTAAGATTTTGATAACTAGAGTTTTTTAAAATCAGTTGGTTTCATGTTTTTGCGTTTTTTAAAATAATTAGTTAGATGACTTTCATCGGTAAAACCAAATTCATATGCAATTTGTTTAATTGGTAATTGATTGTTATGGAACCTTTTCTCGATTAAAGTTGTTCTCAGATTATGAATGTACTCGCGATAACTGATACTGAAAGTCCTTTTAAAATAAGCACTGAAATAAGTCTGGGCAATATTAAAATGATCTGCAATAACTTTTATCTGCACCAATTTGGGCTGGTAAATATTTTGATGAATATAATTGGCAATCTGTTCATTGTCTAAATGCGTCGATTTCATCTGCAGATTCATACCGCGAATCGTTTCTTTAATCAAACCAAAAATGGAAAGGATCTGGTAAAAAACAATCGGCGAAGAGGTGACATCTATATATTTACCATAGGTAACGATGTTTTCAACAGTATTTTTCAGGATAGTTTTACAGGGTTCGTCAAACTTCAAAACCGTTTCTTTGAGAATTTTATCCCGCATAAAACTTTCTGGTGTATTCACGAGGAATTCATCGCAGGTTAGATTTTGTTTGGAGTTGAAATAATTATCTGTGAATTTGATAAAAGTAAATTTGGTGCTCTTTTTAATATCAAAATAGTGTTTGTCGTCTGGCGAAATTACAAATAGATCTCCCGCTTTATAGGGTAGTAGGTTGTTATTTAGGTGATGAATTCCGCTTCCTTTTTTGATGTAAATAATCTCATAATAGGTATGAGTATGCGGAGGCAGATGAAACTTTTCTTCCTCAAATTCATCCAGAACAAGGGTTTTAAATTGATTTAATTTTGGCATAACTTAAATATACAATTTTATATCACAAATATACAATTTCTATCACTGCTAATGATGTTAATTTTGCAACGTAGAAATTTATTCCTTTCTACTTTAATGAAATGAAAAAAAGTCTTATTGCACTCTCTTTAGGAGGGTTAACTATTGGAATCACAGAATTTGTAATGATGGGCTTGCTGCCTGATATTGCTTCGGATATGAAAGTTTCAATTCCAGTGGCAGGATATTTAATTTCTGCTTACGCTCTTGGAGTTGTTATTGGCGCTCCCTTATTAGTAATCGCAGGAAGGAATTATGCACCTAAAAAAATGCTTTTAATATTAGCTTTAATGCTGGCTGTTTTTAATGCTTTGTCTATTATTGCTCCAGATTATAATTTTCTATTTGCCTCTCGATTTCTTTCTGGTCTGCCGCACGGAGCATTTTTTGGAGTAGGAGCGGTAGTCGCAAGCCGTTTGGCAGATAAAGGAAAAGAAGCGCAGGCAATTTCGATCATGTTTGCCGGATTGACTATCGCGAATTTAATAGGTGTCCCAATCGGAACTTATATTGGTCATCACTTTATTTGGCGTTATACCTTTGTATTAATTGCTTTTGTTGGTTTGCTGACCTTTTTAGCTATTTATTTATGGATGCCGAATCTTGAAAAGGGTGAAAGTGTGAATATGAAAACACAACTCCAATTTTTTAAGAAAACAGAAGCATGGTTAATTATCGGAATTACAGCGATTGGTTTTGGCGGTTTATTTGCTTGGATCAGCTACATTGCCCCGCTATTAATTAATGTGTCAAAATTTTCGCCAGAAGATGTTTCTTATATTCTGATTTTAGCCGGATTAGGAATGGTAGTTGGAAATTTTGCAGGTGGTAAACTAGCAGATAGATTTTCTCCAGCGCCAACAACGCTAGCATTGCTTCTGGTTATGTCAGTTGACTTGGTTTTGGTTTACTTTTTCTCCTTTAACCAATATTTTTCATTATTTCTAACTTTCCTAACAGGAGCGATATCATTTTCGGTTATTGCGCCAATTCAAATGCTGATGATTCGTACTGCAAAAGGCGCAGAGATGATTGCTTCGGCATCGCTTCAAGGAAGTTTTAATATTGGAAATGCATTAGGAGCTTTTTTAGGCGGACTACCTTTGGCTGCAGGACTAAGTTATTCTTCTCCCAATTTAATTGGAGTAGGAATGTCAATTATCGGAATGATTATAACGTTCATTTTGATGAAGCTACATCGTAAGCAATTAGCTGTACAGCACATTTAATAAATCTTTATAATTTTTTAAAGCCCTTAACTTTTGTTTAAGGGCTTTTTTTTGCTTTAAAC
This sequence comes from Flavobacterium sp. Root935, assembly GCF_001429295.1. Taxonomy (GTDB): domain Bacteria; phylum Bacteroidota; class Bacteroidia; order Flavobacteriales; family Flavobacteriaceae; genus Flavobacterium. The sequence continues at coordinate 17,196 of NZ_LMJL01000011.1, forward strand.
GCACTGGTCTTAAATGAGAATTTTATTTCTAACCCTTTTACAATGCGTTTAAGTCAGAAAATACATTTTAAATTCTAAAGGGTTTTCGATTAAAAATTAATTTTTTTTTCGCCTTAGGCTCAATTTTAAGTGTAAAAATAACACCTAATAATTTCATAATTAATATTCATGTAATCGATTGTTTTTTTTATAAAAATCGAATCAAATGAACGATTAATAATAATATATTTAATATTTTATATTGGTTAAAATTATATATACCACATAAAAAATAAATAAAATTTTTGATATGTAATTTTTTTTAGGAATTTTTTATGACTTTTTATTTTTCGTTTAAAAAAAATATCTATGTTTGTGTAATCGATTACAACAATTTTTTTTAAGATACGAAATCGATTAAGTAATAAAGGCTGAAAAAAGATAAACAGGACACTATTATTGAATATTAAAAAATTCTCCTTCAAAAAAAAATCTGTAATAAATAAAATAGAATGAATTGAACGTAACCACAAAAAACCACTTAAACTAAAACGAAAAAAAATTAATTAACTTAAACAATCAACCATGAACTTTAAAGAACTATTAAACAAAGGAGCAGATTTTTGCTTTAAACTTGTTTTCTTACTGTGCTTATTGATCGGCAGTCAACTACACGCGCAGGGCACAACGATAGAGGGAACCGTGAAAGACGCTGCAGGACTTTCTTTACCAGGCGTAAATGTCTTGGAGAAAGGAACTAAGAACGGGACTTCTACTGACTTTGACGGTCACTATAAAATAAAATTAACCAACCCGAAAGCTGTCTTAAGTTTTTCTTTTATAGGATTTAAAAGTGTTGACGTTTCGACAGAAGGAAAATCTAAGGTAAATGCTACTTTGACTGAAGATTCTAATAACTTAAATGAGGTTGTTGTAATTGGATACGGAACATCTAAAAAATCTGATTTAACTGGAGCTGTTGCTACTTTTTCAGGAAGTGAAGTTAGAAAGATTCCAGTTCCAAACGTGGCAGAGGCTCTAACAGGCCGTATAGCTGGGGTTCAAGTAACTTCTTCTGAAGGATCGCCTGATTCTGAAGTTAGAATTAGAATTAGAGGAAACGGTTCTCTTACACAGGATGCATCTCCTTTGTATATAGTAGATGGTTTTCCAGTAAATAGTATAAATGATATTTCTTCTTCTGATATTGAGAATATGACAATATTAAAAGATGCTTCATCTACAGCGATTTATGGTTCAAGAGGTGCTTATGGGGTAATTATTATTACAACTAAAAAAGGTAAAGACGGAAAGATTGCTGTGAACTATAATATGTTTTATGGCATGAAAAAAATCGCAAATACTTTTGATGTTTTATCTCCGGAAGATTATGTTAAATGGAATTACGAATATGCTTTGCTTAAAGATAATACTGATTTAAGTTCTTATGAAAAATACTTTGGTAATTGGCAGGATTACGATATGTATAAAGGGATGAAAGGAAACAATTGGCAGAAACAAACTTTTGGACGTACTGGAGAGGTTCAAAGCCGTGATTTGTCTATAAGAGGGGGTACAGAAAAAATGAACTTCAATTTTAATTATGCTCATTATGACGAAGATGCTATAATGATTGGTTCAGGATATAAAAGAAACAATTTGTCTCTTTCGTTAAATTCTAAAGCTTCTGATAAAATTGATCTTTCTTTCACGGTACGTTATTCAGATACCGAGATTGATGGTGGAGGTTTAAACGAACAAAATGAAGTTTCTTCTGCAGATTCACGTTTAAAACATAGCGTGGGTTATGCGCCAATTCCACTTCCTGGTTTAACTACAGATGATACTGATGAAGCAGTTTCTGGTTATTTAGTCAATCCATTTGTAGCTATTGCAGATACAGATCGTCAGCAATTTAGAAAGAACTTTAATACTCTAGGTAGTTTTTCATGGAAGTTAACTGATAAACTGGTATTTAAAAGTGAACTTGGTTTAGATAATTATAATTATCAAGATTATCGTTTTTTCGGACGCTCTACTTATTATGTTAATAATAATCCTGCAGCCGAAAGACAAGGTATGCCAGCCTTAATGATGGGAGATAGAAAAGATACTCGTTTCAGAAATGCTAATACATTAAATTACGACTTCAAAAAATCCCTCGGTGAAGATCATAGCTTGAGAATTCTATTAGGAGAAGAGTCTATTAATTACGAAAGAAATGATGTTAGTAGTGTTATACAAGGCTTTCCATTGTTCTTTAACTTTGATCAAGCTCAAAAGTTAACAACTCAAGGAACTCCAATATCTGTTGATAATTACTATGCACCAGATGATAAATTACTTTCTTTCTTTGGCCGTGTAAATTATGACATTAAAGATCGTTACCTTTTTACAGCAACTTATCGTGCAGATGGTTCTAGTAAATTCTTAGGTGACAATAAATGGGGATTCTTTCCTGCTGCAGCAGCAGCTTGGAAAATTTCTGGGGAAGAATTTATGAAAAATGCTTCGTGGGTTAATTTACTTAAATTGAGAGTAAGTTATGGTGAAGCAGGTAACAATAATATTCCAACTGGACAAATGGTGCAGAGTTTCTTTTCATCTACCTCAACTTGGATTAATGGAGTTGATAATTATTGGGCTGCTTCTAAAACAATGGCAAATCCTGATTTGAAATGGGAGACAACCGTAACGCAGAATTTAGGATTAGATTTTGACTTGTTTAAAAATAAGGTAACCGGATCTGTTGAGATCTATAAAAATATCACAAAAGATTTATTAATGAATTTTCCAACTCCAGGAAGCGGTTATGATTTTCAATACAGAAACATGGGAGAAATTCAAAATTCTGGTGTAGAGGCGACTTTAAACTTAAATCTTATAGAAAAACCAAAGTATGGATTAAGTCTATCTTTTAATGCTGGATTTAATAAAAACCGCATCAATTCTATTGGTGTAATGGATAATTATGGATTTCCTTCAGGTTGGGCCTCTACTGCAATTGGAAATGATTATTTAGTGAATGTTGGACAACCTGTCGGTATTATGTACGGATATAAAAGTGCAGGACGTTATGAAGTATCTGATTTTACATATGATGGAACAAAATACACTTTAAAACCGTATTTCTTGCCAGATGGTGTTACAAGAAATCCAGAAGGAGTTGCAAGCGCATCAACAGTTGTAGGGACAATAGCACCAGGTTCTATGAAATTACAAGATGTTAATAATGATGGTGTCGTTGATGTAAATGACCGCACAATTATTGGAAATGCAAATCCAAAAAGTACCGGAGGTATAGTTTTAAATGCAAATGCTTATGGATTTGATCTTTCGGCAGCATTCAATTGGAGTATTGGGAATGACGTTTACAACGCTAATAAAGTTGAATTTACTACTTCAAACCCGAATGGACAATATAGAAATTTAACTTCAGAAATGGCAGATGGACAAAGATGGACAAATTTAGATCCTGCAACAGGACAATTAGTAACAGATCCAGCAGCATTAACTGCGCTTAATGCTAATACAACCATGTGGTCTCCATATATGGCTAGATATGTTTTTAGTGACTGGGCAGTAGAAGATGGTTCATTCTTAAGATTAAATACATTGACTTTAGGATATACCTCTCCAAGTTCCTTAACTTCTGCATTAGGAATATCTAAATTGAGATTTTATTTTACTGCAAGTAATGTTTTCACTATTACGGGTTATTCTGGACCAGATCCAGAAGCTTCTACAAGAAGAAGTTCGGCTCTTACACCGGGTGTAGATTACTCTGCATACCCGAGAAGCAGACAATTGATTTTTGGTTTAAACCTTAATTTTTAATTAAACAAAATTTCACAAGATGAAACATAAAATATTTATAGCAGGATTAATTTTAGCAAGTATTTTTACTTCCTGTTCAGACGATTATTTAGATGGAGAGGCAAAATCAACATTAAATGAAGCTTTAATTTTTTCTACCCCTGGATTAGCTGAAGGTGCAATAGATGGAATTAAAATTCCATTTGCAGAAACTAACTCTTACAGAGGTCGTTTTCTTCCTTTTTATGGTTTAAATACAGATGTTGAATGGTATAACTCTTCTCAGACTGTTAGTGATGCATCAGATTTATGTACTTATGATCCAAAACCAGAGAATTCTCAAATGAATACCACAAATAATGCCTGGGCAATGATGTACTCGGGAATTGAGCGTGCTAATGTTTGTATTCGTGGTTTGCGTGCATATGGTGATCCTCGTCCAGGTACTGAGTTAGGGTATTTGCTGGGAGAAGCATTAACGTTAAGAGCGATCTATTACGCAGATTTAGTAAAAGCTTGGGGAGATGTTCCTGCTCGTTTTGAGCCTATTGAATCAGCAACAATTTATATTCCTAAATCTAGTCGTGATGTTGTTTATAAACAAATTATTGCCGATTTAGGAGAAGCATCAACTTTAGTTCCTTGGCCTGGAGAAACTCCAGCTACAAGTAGTGTAGAAAGAATTAATAAGGCATTTGTAAAAGGTTTTCGTGCACGTTTAGCACTAGCCGCTAGTGGTTATCAGCAATATCCAGACGGTATAAGAAGAAGTACAGATCCAGAATTATCTGTTGCAAATATGTATGCATTGGCTTTATCAGAAGCTCGTTCTGTTATTTCAAGTGGAAAGGCTCATTTAGAATCTTCATTTGAAACATTTTGGAAAAAATACAATCAAGAATATTTAGTAGCGGGAGGAGAATCTTTATGGGAACTTCCTTTTTCAGATGGTAGAGGCCGTATGTTATTTACTTTTGCTGTTCGTCACACCACAAACGATCAATTCCATGCTAATGGAGCTAATCGTGGAGGAACTGCAGGACCGCTTCCTACTGTATTTTATGATTACGATCAAGCAGATACAAGAAGAGACGTAACTTGTGTTCCGTACAAATATGGAACAGCTGTAAACAACATTGCTAAGCAAGAATTAGGAGCGCTAAACACTTGGTATTTTGGAAAATATCGTTACGAGTGGATGACTCGTTTTGTTACTTCAACAAACGATGATGGAGTGAATAAAATTTACATGCGTTATGCAGAAGTTCTTTTGATTGCCGCTGAAGCAGCAAACGAATTAGAAGGCCCAGGTGCAGCAGCTCCATACTTAAAGGAAATAAGAAGAAGAGCTTTTCCTGCTGCAGTTCAATCAGTAAAAGTTGATAATTATGTAGATCAATTGACCAGCAAAGAAGCAATGTTTAATGCGTTGGTTGAAGAAAATAAATTTGAATTTACAGGTGAAATGGAGCGTAAGCAAGCGCTTATTCGTTGGAATTTGTTAAAAGTAAAATTAGACGAAGCTAAAGTAAATATGAAAAATTTAGCTGATCGTACTGGACGATATGCTGATGTCCCTGCCACTCTTTATTATAGATATAAAGCAGATAATGTAAGCTTGGAGATTTATGGTCTTAATCGTGGTGAAAGTACTAACCCTGGTACAGGTTATTCATCTATTCCGTGGACTTGGACGGGCGCAACTGCAGATACTAAGATAAATACTTTGTATAAACCAGGTATGAATCCAAATGATAGACAATTCTGGCCAATCTGGCAGGTTTTTATTGAATCTAGTAATGGAAAATTAGTTAACGATTACAATTATACTAAGTAAATCTCAAGAAAGAGTATCATTAATTTATTAAGACATTATGTTTATGAAAACAAAATATATATTTAAAGGATTAATAGTTATGCTATTGCTGGCACTGTCTTTTTCAAGCTGTGAAAGTTATAACGAAGCTTTAATAAATGAATTGGATGTAAGCAGAGAATTTTCACCAATTGGACTGAAGGCTACAGTTAGAAATCAAACTACAGTAGAATTAAATTGGACTGTTAAAGAAGATGCAGATCATTATGTAGTAGAATTTAGCGCAGATGATCCAGATTTTAAAACGATTTTTAAAACAGTAAATGTTGCTCCAACAGAACTACCTGTTCAAGTAGCGCTAGAAGGAGAAACAGTTTATTCTATTAGAGTGAAAGCAGTAAGTGCTGCAGGTTTAGAAGATTCTAAATGGTCTATTACTTCAGCGACGACTTTATCTGAACAGCTTTTCTTGGCTTCGATTGATGGTGATATTGAAGCAAAACAAGTTACTTTAAGATGGACACCAAACAGCAACGTTACACAAATTGTTGTTAACCCTGGAGCAATAACACATGTTATTACACCAGCCGAAAAAACAAGTGGTGTAGCTGTAGTAACAGGATTGACAGGAGAGACTTCTTACACAGCAGATTTGTTTAATGGTACTAAGAAAAGAGGAAATAAAGCTTTTACAACTGCAATTGATATCGGAACTGGTATTTTAGTTAAGAAAACAGATGACTTAATGCAAAAAATTGCAGACGCAGCTTCTGGAGCAGTTCTAGTTTTAGAGCCAGGAGATTACACAGCCGATAATCAAACGGGAGCAATTACGTTAAATAAATCAATTACATTAAGAGGATTACGCTCTTATGACAAACCAAAACTTCATGTGAATTTCGTATTAACAAATGGTTCAGCTAATCTAAGTTTAATAGATTTAGATTTAAAAGGTGACAAAGGAGCTGCCGGTGCTGCTGTTTCAGTTGTTAAATACAATGATAACAATGTTACATATGGTGCGCTTTTAATAAGCGGCTGTAATATTCATGACTATGGGGTATCATTGATTAGTGCAAACTTAGCCGCTTCTAAAATTGCTTCTGTTATAGTAGAGAATACTTTTGTAACAAATGTTCTTACAACTGGGGGAGAATTTATTGATGTTAGAGGTTCGCAAGTAGCTCAGCTTACTCTTAAAAACAGTACGTTTAATAATTGCGCAACAGCGAGGTATTTTATTCGTATGGATGCAGGACTTACTGGTTTAACATCAAATGTGTTAATTGATGCTTGTACTATTTCTAATCCAAATATGCTTGCTACTAATGGTAACGCAATTTTATACACAAGATTTGTTACAACTGCGGGAATAATTGTACGTAATACATTGTTTGCAGCTACGCCGGCACCTTACACAAGAGAGGCAGCAACACCAAATCCGACATTTACAAATAACAACTATTTCAATTCACCAAACTTAAATAGTACGGTTAATGCACTTGCAAATAACAGACCAGATTTGTCTGCATCTGCAACAGCATTAGATCCTCAATTTGTCAATGCCGCAAGTGGAGATTTTACACTTAAAAATCAAGCTTTAATTGATAGAAAAGTTGGAGATCCATATTGGTATGGTGGTAGATAACTAGAATTCATGGTTAATAAATAGGAAAAGCGGTATACAAGTAAAATTGTATATCGCTTTTTCGTTATTATTTTCATTTTCCAGTTTTACCGTAACTGAAAACTGTCAGTGAACACTAAAAAAATTATTCAATAACTAAATCAAACTTTTGCAATAAAATTTAGTTTCCATATTATCTGGTAAAAGATGTTGAAGGCGTTTTGATTTTTATTCCAATTCGATGCATTCAAAAATGCCATTGTTTAGAATTAGATTTGGAATATCAAGTTCACTGTCAACCCTTAAAATATTGTCGCAGTCTTCAAGATCAAAATTCCATAAAGTATTTGGCAATAATTCATGAAGCAGAACAGAAGCCGACTCAAATTTTGATGGACTGTCAACAGAAGTTTTAAATACATAAATCATAATTTGCGTTTTTGAACTGGCAAATTTCTGAAAAAAGTAAAGCTGTTTGTTAGGATTCTTTAATCAATAATTAGGACTTATCAATCATTTTTCGATAACGAATGGGTGAAATTCCTTCTGCTTTTTTGAAAAAACGACTAAAGTACGATTGGTCTTCAAATCCTACTTGTACTGCGATTTCGCCTACAGAAAGTGAAGTTTGAAACAGTAAATATTTGGCTTCTAATAATATGTTGTCGTCAATCCATTTTACTGCCGATTTTCCAGTTACTGTTTTGACACATTTATTTAAATGGTTAGGTGTTACGTTTAGCAATGACGCATAATAATTAACTTGATGCTGTGTTTTTATTTGATCATGAATAAGTTCCTTAAATTTTCCTGTGATTACCTCAGCGGCCGAAATCCCTTTAGAAGTTTTAACAGCATTTTTATTCATTTCATAAAATAAAGTAATCAAATACGACTGAACGATATTCAAATCTGTAAATGCAGTTTCTGAATATTCTTTTTTCAATCGATCCAAAATATTGGTAATAGGATTTATTTCTGGAGGAGTAAGTGTAATTTTAGGATTCCCAGATATTTTTAAAAAATCAAAATCATTCAGCAATTCACGGCTGCCGTATTTTCGAATTAAAATATCGGGATGGAATTGACAGACATAGCCTTTGTGTATATTGTTAACATTGTCAAGCGAAAAAATCTGACCCGCAGGTATCATAATCATTTCATTATCGGTCGTTGTATATTCCTGATAACCCAGTTTCATGACATGTCTTCCTGATGAAATGAAAATTAAGGTATGACAAGAATGTTTAGAAGGCGGAACAGGATGCTGCATCTGCATTACTTCTTCAATCTCAAGACAAAAGAAATGATCAGAATTTGATTTGAAAAGCAAATGTATCGGATTGTCTTCTCCTAAAAATTTCTCCCGAAATCCTTTTGCTTCGTAGGTCTTTATTTTTTCGACTCCCTTTGTTTTCATGCTTAATAGTATAATCTAAAATCAAGCAGTTTGCACAAATTATAGTGTTTCATATAAAGATCTTCGACAACCTCAAAAAGATTATCGTTCTCTTGATACAAACTAAAGAATGCTTTGTCAATCGTACTGCAGCTCGCAATTTTATTATAAGTAGATCCGTAACCAGAGATGGCTCTTGCACCCGTAATGTCTAAAAAATATTGGGCTTCATCTTCATTTAAATCTAAAACTTTAAGATTTGCAAAATGAATAATTTTGCCTTTCATTTTTCCTTCAAAAAGTTCGGCAATTTCTTCTAAACTGTAATAATAGTCATGAAGGCAAATGTTATTTTCTTGTCCCGGCATTGCCAGATAGATGATTTCATAATCCTTGAAATTATGGTCTTCATAAAGTAAAATATTCAAACTTTCTTCTAAACCTTCAATCGTGTCGCAAGTTTTATGAATGCTCGAAATGCCTTGGTCGATTGCCAGTTCTTCCAGACATTTTACCACATGTGTTGGGCTAACGTCGTCTATATCTTTAACACCTTCAAGGCAGAAAATAAATTTTTCATTATCCATACAGTTGCGCTTTCTGATTTTTTAAGGATTGAAATTCCTTGTTTTTTGATTTTAACAAAAGTATTTTTTCTAACTTAAAATCTACCATAGAAAACAGAATTTAACGTGTTTTTTAGAAATTAACCAGAAGCTTTATTACGTAATCTTTTAAGCGTATTTTTGTAGACTGAAAATTACCATTACGCATGATACAAATTAATCAAACGGCATCTTTTGCCATAGAAGACATATTATTCTCCTTTGCCCTAGAATCTGAAGCGGCCGAAGTTTTTAAAGGCCATAATACTTTAATTACTGGAATCGGAAAAGTAAATGCGGCTTACGAATTGACAAAAGCAATTCAAAAGAAAAAGCCTTCGATAATTATAAATCTTGGATCGGCGGGAAGCGGCTGTTTTCAAAAAGGCGAAGTTATCTGTTGTACCAAATTTGTGCAGCGTGATATGGATGTTCGCGGATTAGGTTTTGCATTATACGAAACGCCATTATCTGGTTTGCCTCCAGTTCTAGAATATGGTTTGTTAATGGATAATTTAAATGAAGGAATCTGCGGAACCGGCGATAATTTCGAAATGGGTCATTGTTCAGATGCTTACCAAGTGGTAGATATGGAAGCTTATGCTTTAGCCATGATTGCCATGAAAGAGAATATTCCGTTTTTATGCCTTAAATATATTTCAGATGGCGCCGATGATAATGCAGCCGAAGATTGGACCGTTCAGGTGCATAAAGCCGCTATTGCTTATGGTAAGATTTTGGGATTGATAAAAGAATCAGAAGCCATTTCTTAGTTGAAATGTTTTTTTTGTTTAGATTGCATAAACAGAAACTCAGATATTTTGAAATAAATAATTATGGAAGATTTTATTAATGAGCTTTTAGGAGATGATCTTGAAATAGTTAAAAAAGTAGATTTTAATGATCTCATTTTTGTTTTTTTTAAACCCAAAGGCTATAGTAATCCATATAAGGATGAAAGACTAAATTTAGTATCAAGTTCAGGGCCGTTAAAAATAAATATTAAGACAAGGGAGTATGAATTTACTCACATATATGAGTTTTATTCAGAATATGGAGATAACGAAATAATTTTTCCGAAAAAGGATGAAGTTGCTCTTGATTGGGGCGAGGTTCTGTACAATATTAAAATGCGGGAACGTTTTAATTCGGAAGATTTTTTTTTACTATTAAAAAATTATAATCTACCTCTTGATAGTTTTGATATTTATAGCATTAATAGTCGAGATACTATTGAGATTGAAATAAAACATGATGAAGCTGTTAACTATTTAATAGAGTTTCTCGAGAAAATTAATGGTAATTATATAAAAAAAAACACCAATCATTTTCTCATACAATTAAATATATAAGTTTTAAGTGATAATTAGATGAAGTAAAAAAAAGCAACAGGAGTATTTCTAACTCCCAAGCTCTAAAAAATGTTCTTGAAATAACTTAAACACGCTGCGCAAATATCTCTGAGTTTGAGTTGCTCAGTCGGAGTGAGCTCCAAATTTAAAAAATACTCTTAAAAATAACTCAATAAAGTACATCTACACCCCTTAAAAAGAAAAAACTGCCACCTCTTTTTTTTGCATAAGCTCTATTTTGCAAAGCATTCGATTGATTTTTTTCATAGGTTTATTGCAATTAAATTACTCGAGCTTTTATTAAATTTCGTTTATGAAAAACATTACAAACGGCATCTTAAGTTTTATTCTATTTTTTGCAATTGCTGTGAGTTCGTGTGCTCAAAGTTCAGATTTGTATTTTGATCATATTAATTATGATACCCGTTTTTCGCAGAGCATGATTTCGAGCATTCATCAAACCAAAAAGGGATTTATCTGGATAGGAACAGCGAATGGTTTGATTAGTTACGATGGCTATGATTTTCTGCGATATGTGTATAATAAAGACATTCTCAACAGCATCAGCAACAATCATGTTAATGTAATTTTAGAAGATAATAAAAAAGAAATTTGGGTAGGAACGAATAATGGCTTAAATCTTTTTAATAAAAACGAAAAGAGTTTTCTACGAGTTGATGTTCAGAAAATCAAAGGTGGACGAAACTACATTTCATCCATAATTCAAGACGATCAAGATAGGATCTGGGTTGGGACTTTTGGCGGTATTAAACGTCTCGACAGACAAAAATATGTATTGGAAGAAATCTCAAACGATCATAATTCGCCATTTAGGAAAAGCAGAGTTTTGTCTTTGTTTTACGATCGTAATTATGGCGTTTTAGTCGGTACTTCTAAAGGTTTAGAATGTTTTGATCCTAAAAACGGTTCGAAGAAAACTTTGCCAAAAATTTGGAGTGATAATACAGCTTTGTTAAAATCTAAAATCTGGAAGATTCTAAAAGAAAAAAATGGCGATGTATGGTTTGCAACCGAAGCCAATGGCGTATTCCATTTTGATGCAAGTCAGAATTCAATAACCAATTTTCTGCTAAATATGAGTAACAGAAAAAGTTTATCGTCAAATTGGGTAAATGATATTGTTGAGGTTGATGCCAATACAATCTGGTTTGCTACAAAAAACGGACTATGTGTTTACAAGAAAGACAGAAATGAATTCACGAAATACGGTCATAATGCGCTGGAGAGTTACAGTCTTTCAGACGATGATGTAAAATGTTTTCTTAAAGACCGCCATAATGATATTTGGATTGGAACAAACGGCGGCGGTGTCAACTTTTTTCAAAAAACCAACACCAATTTTACCAGCGTAAGAGAAGTTATAAAACCCAATTTCGGATTAAATACTGCTTTTGTCAATGCAGTGGCACGAGAAAATGACGGATCGGTTTGGGTGGGAACCAACGGCGGCGGTTTGAATTATCTTGATTTTAGAAACAATAAAAGTACTTCGTATGCTATTGAAAGTTATGATTTTGACAAAAGCGTAAATATGATAACTGCTTTGGTCAATCAAAACGAGCAGTATTTGTTTTGCGGAACTTTCAACGGATTATTTAAGTTCAATAAAAACAGTAAAACGTTTCAATTTATATCGCTTTCGCGAAAAGATTCCAAAGAACGAGAACGTCCAATTACGTCTCTTTTAATGGATAACGGCGATTTGTGGGTCGGTACAAATGGCAACGGATTAAAAAAAGTAATGCCAGATGAAACGGTTGAAATTTACATGGCAGATGGAACTTCCAATTCACTAAGCGATAATTTCATTACGGATATTATCAACAGGAAAGACGGACTTTGGATTGCCACACAATATGGCTTAAACTATTTTGATAAAAAATTAAAACAAGTCACCAAAGTATTTAAAACAGGTTCTGCAAACGGATTGTCGAACAACAGTTTAACCGTTATGTTTACCGATTCTAAAAATAGATTTTGGATTGGTACCGAAAGCGGAGGCGTAAATTTATTTGACGAACGAAAAGGCCGTTTCTTCGAGATCAACCGATCAATGGGTTTTACGGATGAGACCATAAAAAGCATTTCGGAAGATTCTGAGGGAAATATCTGGATTAGTGACAATAACCTGCTTTATAAAATAAAAACCAAAAAGCTAAGTCCATCTTTTAGAATTTCTGATTTTGAGATTACGTCGTATTCTTCCAAAGATGGTTTAAAAGTAAAACAGTTTTCAAACAACTGCAGTTTAAAGCTCAATGCAAAAGAATTGGTTTTTGGATGTTCGAATGGTTTGGTGCTTTTTAATCCTTCGAAATTAATTAAAACAGAAGATAAAGCGCCAATTGTCCTGACGAAGCTTATCGTAAATAACGAAGAAATTAAACCAGGAAATAAAGAAGTTACGCTGGAAAAACGAATTAGCGAAACTTCAGAAATCACTTTAAAACACGATCAAGGATATATCGGAATAGAATTTAGTGCGATGAATTTTATTTCGCCCGAAAAAAGCGAATATGCTTATAAATTAGAAAGTTCGTTTAATAAAGACGATTGGCATAATATCGGGTCGCAGCATTATATCAATTTGACGAATTTGAATTCTGGAACTTATCTGTTAAAAATAAAAACTTCAAATGGAGGCGGAGAATGGAACCCGACAATTAAAACCCTAAAAATTATTATGCTGCCACCGTGGTGGAAAACGTGGTGGGCTTATGTTCTTTATCTAGGATTATTGACCGGCGCCGCTGTTTTATTATTTCGTTTTTTACGAAACCGAGAATTATTAAAACAAACCTATTATTTGGATCAGGTCGAGAAAGAAAGACAAGAAGAATTGTATAAAATGAAACTCGATTTCTTTACGAATGTTTCGCACGAAATTAGAACGCCTCTTACGCTTATAAGCGGACCCGTTGAAGAACTTTTGAGCGGTGCCGAAAAGAATTCGAATCTGGAACATAAATTAAAAACCATTAAAAGTAATTCTGACCGCTTATTAAAATTGGTCAATGAATTAATGGATTTTAGAAAAGCCGAAAAAGGCAGTATGAAAATCTATTGCGAACAGCAGGATATTGTTTCGTTCTGTTTTGATATTTACGAATCGTTCCGCGGAATTGCCGTTGAGAAAAAGATTGATTACAAATTTGTGCTTAATATTAATACCGCGTTGCTTTATTTCGATAAAAATCAGATGGAAAAAGTGATTTACAATCTTCTTTCGAATGCATTTAAATTCACTAGTAAAAATGGAAAAATCACTTTGGCTGTAGAGCAAAAAGAAGATTCTGATTCTATCGAAATAAAAGTAAAAGACAATGGAATTGGTATTCCAGAAAATAGAAAAAAGAAAATCTTCAAAAACTTTTTTCAGTTAGACGAACGCGGCAGCGCCAATTTAGGCAGCGGTATTGGTCTGGCTTTGAGTAAAAGTATTGTAGAACTGCATCACGGAGAAATTAAAGTACAAACAGAAGCCGATGCCAATTTCAATACGATTTTTACCATTACATTAAAGAAAGGGAAAGAGCATTTTAAAAAATCGCAGATTGTTGAAAATGCAATTAAAATAGATGAAAACGCCAATCCGATTTCTGATGTTAAAACCGAAATTGATATTTATGAACCGGAATATCTGGACGAACATGAAAACAGTACAAAAAAGACAGTTCTCGTAATTGAGGACAACGAAGAAGTACTTTCGTTTATAAACGATATTTTATACAGCGATTATAAAGTGCTGCAATTTACAGATGCCATAAAAGCTTTGGAATATATGGAGAAAGAAATTCCAGATCTTATCCTGACAGATGTTATGATGCCCGAAATGGATGGTTTTGAATTGTGTAAAATTTTAAAAACGAGTCAAAATACCAATCATATTCCAGTGATACTTTTAACGGCAAAATCTTCGACTTTAAATAGAATTGAAGGACTTTCGACAGGCGCAGATGCTTATATTTCGAAACCTTTTAGTATTGAAGAATTAAAATTAACCATTGCCAATTTATTATCTGCCAAAGAAATAATGCGTCAAAAATACGGCGAAGGTTTTATCGCAGATGCTGAGCAGGAAAATGCAAGTACACCGGAAGGTCAGTTTGTAAAAAAACTAACTCAGATTATCGAAGCCAATCTCGATAATACAGATTTTGATGTAAATGATTTAGTAAATGAAATAGGAATGAGCAGAACTGTTCTTTACAAAAAAGTACAAATGCTGACCAATCATTCCGTAGCAGGATTTATCAAAAACATGCGTTTAAAGAAAGCGGCAAGTCTTTTGTCCAATACCAGTTATTCCGTTTCCGAAGTAACCTATATGGTTGGCTTTAATGATCGAAAACATTTTAGTAAAGAATTTAAAAAGTTTTATAATTTATCTCCTACTGAATATAAAAGCGCTCAGGTTAAGAATTAACCGCATATTTCACCGCAAAGATCGTCAAGGTTTACGCAAAGTCCGCAAAGTTTAATTTTAAGCTTTGCGGACTTTGCGGTTAAAATTTTAATTATAAAAAATTGAAATTAAGTACCCAATAATTTTTTAAGGTTTTTATTACGAATACCGTTTTTTAAGGCTTTGTCACGTGTTAAATTCACAAATAAACACATTGACGCCCCCAAATGCGAATGTTTTTCTCCCCTGTAAACTTCATTTATTAGTCACATTTGCAACATAAATCATGACTGATTTCTATCTAACTAACCAAAAAAATAACTTATGAAAAAAAACAAACATGTAAAGATGTTTTTTCTTGGAGGAAATTATCTAAAACTAGTTTTATTGCTTTTTATGTGTATTCTCTCAACCACAGTGAGTGCACAAGAAAGTTCGATTACAGGAAAAGTAGTCGACAAGGCCGGACTTCCGCTTCCGGGTGTAAATGTACATGCTAAAGGAACCTCAAAAAGTACACAAACCGATTTCGATGGGAATTTTACAATCAGCGTCCCAGCAAAAAGTACGTTAGTTTTTTCCTTTATCGGAATGGACGAAGTTTCTGTTGATACCGAAAACAAGAAAAATTTAAAAGTAGTATTGAAAGAAAGTTCTCAAGCGCTTGACGAAATTATCGTTGTAGGTTACGGCACCAAAAAGAAAAGTGACGTAATTAGTTCTGTTGCATCGGTAAAACCGGGAGACATGACCAAAGTAGCAACTTCGGATGTTGGTGAAATGCTTAGAGGTAAAGCAGCAGGAGTTCAGGTAAGTTTGGCCGATGGCGGACCGGGAAGTTCTTCTTCAATCCAGATTAGAGGAAAAAAATCTATTAATGGAAGCAACGAACCAATTGTAATCGCAGATGGAATCGTAATTGGAAATATTAATGATATTAATGCGAATGATATTGCTTCTTTAGAAATCTTAAAAGATGCGGCTGCACAATCTATTTATGGAGCAAGAGCATCCAACGGAGTTATTTTGATTACTACCAAAAGAGGAAAAACAGGAAAAGCAAAAATCGCCTACAATGGTTTTTCTGGCATTCAAACTGTCAATAGAAACTTTGATGTTTACAGCGGAGAAGAATTTGCACAGCTAAAAAGAGAAGCGTACAGAACTAGTAATAATGGTGTTTACAGACCAGATAATCAGGTTTTCACTCCATTAGAATTAGAATCTGTTCAATCTGGAAAATATATTGATTGGGAAAAATTGGTTTTGAGAACAGGCGTGACTAATAACCATAGTTTGAGTATTTCATCTGGAACAGATAAAACAAGTATATTTTCGAGCATCAACTATATCAATACTTCAGGAGTTGTTCCAAATTCAGACTATGATAAAGTAGCAATGAGAATAAATGTGGATCAAAGAGTTAGAGATTGGTTAAAAGTAGGAATGAATGTTTCGCTTCAATTCTCAGAATCAAATCGTCCGAATGTGGGTAACATCTTAAATAATGCTATAAATACATCACCGTTAGGGCAGGTTTATAATCCAGACGGTTCTTTCCGTTATCTTCCAGGAGGAATTCAGGAAACACCAAACCCGCTTATTGATGTTTATGAAACCAACACAAATGAATTGAATAGAAATGATATCATGAATGTCTTTCTGGATATTAATCTTGCAAAAGGTTTTACCTATAAATTAAACGCCAGCCGCAGATCGTGGAATTATAAAGCATTGTCTTTTAATACTTCAAAATCGCTTTCTGGGATTGCTAATTCAGGGCAGGGAAGCGGGAGTATTACCTATAAAGACAATGTAGAATATCAGTTAAGTAATATTTTGCATTACAACTTCAACTTAGCTGAAAAAAATCATTTTAATGCAACTGGGGTTTATGAAATTACCTCATCGGAGTACAGTGATTTTAGTAATTCAGCGAGCAGAATTCCAAGTGATATTTTGGGTATTTACGGTTTAGAAAGTGCTTTCTTGAATACCCCTTTAATTGGAGGAAACGAAAGATCTCTTATTTCGTTTGCAGGAAAATTAGAATATGATTTTGACAGCAAATATTATTTCACAGTTTCAGGAAGAGCCGATGGATCTTCAGTATTTGGAGCGAATAATAAATGGGGATTTTTCCCAGCAGTAAATGCAGCATGGAATGTTTCTAATGAAGAGTTCATGAAAGAACACGTTCCAGTTATCAGCAACTTAAAATTAAGAGCAAGTTATGGTAAAGTAGGTAACCAGCCAAAAGATCCTTATCAGAGTATGGCAACTGCCGTTCAGAGAGATTATATTATCAATGGTGTAAAAGTTTCAGGATATGTGCCAGGCACGCAATTATCGAATCCCGATTTAAGATGGGAAACCTCAACACAGCTCAACCTTGCAACCGATTTTGGTCTATTCAAAAACAGATTAACAGGTACAGTTGAGGTTTATAATACGGACACTTCAGATTTGCTGATTTATGAAACATTAAATGCCAATACGGGATATACCTTGAAACTTTCAAATATTGGAAAAGTAAACAATAAAGGTCTGGAGGTTACTTTGAACGGAGACTTAATTAAAAATAAAGATTTCAGATTAAATGTTGGAGCAACTTTTACTAAAAATAAAAACAGCATAGTAAGTATCTACGGAAAAGACGCAGATGGCGACGGAAGAGAAGATGATGCC
Source organism: Flavobacterium sp. Root935 (assembly GCF_001429295.1). Classification (GTDB taxonomy): domain Bacteria; phylum Bacteroidota; class Bacteroidia; order Flavobacteriales; family Flavobacteriaceae; genus Flavobacterium. The sequence continues at coordinate 34,904 of NZ_LMJL01000011.1, forward strand.
GTTGGAAACTTATGGTTTATTGGAAAACCAATTGATGTTTATTACCGATATAAAGCAGTTGGAATTTATCAGGAAGGCGAAAATATTCCGCTAGTTACAGGAACAACTTTGTATCCTGGAGATATTAAATTATATGATGCAGATCCGTCAAATGGTGCCAATCCAAATCCGGATCAGGACAGAGTGATCACTTCCAAAATGCCGGATTGGTTTGGTACTTTCTCTCTGGCTTTAGAATACAAACAATTCGATTTCTCAGCAGATATTTATACGGTTCAGGGTGTTACCAGAGATAACTTGTTTTTATACGATTATGTGCGTGGAGGATCTTTAAGAGGCGTTAAAAATGGTATCAAACAAGATTATTGGACACCAGAAAATCCAGGAGGAAACTGGCCGAGACCAAGAGATGGAAATGATCCGCCTTACATCAATACTTTAGGACTACAAGACGCTTCCTATGTTCGTCTTCAAAACGTTTCGGTTGGATTTAAATTTCCAGAAAATACAATTAAATCGCTGGGGTTAAGCAATATGAGACTTTATGTAACAGGAAGCAACTTGGTTACCATTACAGATTACCAGTCTTATAGTCCAGAAAAAGAAATAAACGATTATCCTGAGCCTGTTACTTGTGTTATTGGCTTACAGGTAGGTTTTTAACACAGCTTAAGACATTCAATAAAATAAAAAAATAACAAGATCATGAAAAATATAAATTTTCTATTTGTTTTGATATTCGGGCTTTCTTTGGGACTTACTTCGTGCGAAGATTTTCTAGAGGAAACGGTAAAAGATCAAGTTTCTGTAGATTATGTCTACAGTTCTCCAGCAGGATTAGAAGTTGGAGTTAATGCACTATACAACCAGATGCGTTATTACAATCTGCCATCTGGTGACAACAGCGATTTGTGGGCCAATGTATTCTTTATGGTAGCCACAGATTTAGGATTGCACAGAACGTGGAATACACCATACGGGACAGGTCATAATCCGCAGTCGTTCACAGGTTCGAAATGGATTCAGGGCTATAAGATTATCGACAGATGTTCGGCAATTATCACTGCGGCAAGATCAATTCAAATGGATGACGCGGCTAAGAAAAGATTAGTAGCGCAGGCAAGAGTTATTAGAGGTGAATTGTATTTGGATTTAAAACAAATGTATGGCGGTATTTTAATCGATACAATTCCAACAACACCTCAAAATATTAACGATCCAGTAGAGTACAAAGTAGCAAGCGACGCAGATGTGTACAGACTAATCGATGCTGATTTGGATTATGCAATTGCCAATCTTCCTTTTAAAGTAGATCCAGGACGTTACGGGCAGGGTGTTGCCCGACATATTCGTGGTAAAAGTGCTTTATGGCAGCAAGATTGGGCAGGGGCAGCGGCTCAGTTTGATGCTATTATCAATGACGGAACTCACGGTTTAGTTGCACTTGCAGATGTTTGGGGACAAAACGGAAATCATAAAGAATCTCTTTTTACCTATCAAAAAGACTTTTTATTAGGTCCTGATGATAATTTAGCCGGAGGCGGCGGTTCTTGGCTGAGCAGTGTTTTTACACACAGAACTTATGAATTGAATACCAGCGAATTGGTTCAGGATGTGGCATACGGAGGTCAGGCTTTAGGCTGGTTTTACCCAAATAATTATTTGAAATCACTTTACGATCAAGCAAACGATTTGAGATTTAAAACTTATTATTATTCCGATAATTATCAGGATTATAAAATCAATGTTCCAGGAAATCCAAAATTCGGACAGCCAATTACAAATCCCGCAATTGCAGCTCCAAATGGAAATTACAGAGCTTGGCATTGGAGTTTGAAAAAATACCACGATACAGAAAAACTGCCAATGACTTCAAACAGTTACAAAGATTATATGTATTACAGATTGGCAGAAACGTATTTGTTGGCTTCTGAAGCTTATCACAATTTAGGAAACGATACAAAAGCCCTTGCTTACTTAAATAAAGTAAGAAGAAGAGGTTACACCGGAAATCCTGAAAGCACCGTAACCACTTTTGATTTAACAGCTTGGACTTTAAATAATTATTTAGACGAATCGGCTAGAGAATTAGCATTTGAAAACAATAGATGGTTTCTCTTAAAAAGACTTGGACTTTTAGTAGAAAGACAGAATTTATATTTCCGTTCAAGTCCATCTGGAACTATTACTGGAGAAGTGCCCTTAAAAATGACTCCTGCAATGATCAATATGCCAATTCCGCAAAGTCAAATCGATTTGATGGGAAAACCAGAAGGATTTAATGTAGGATACAATTAATATTTAGCACATAAAAACATAGATTGAACGCCTTTTTCAAGTTTGAAAAAACGATGTTTTTATATGTTTTCCAAAGAGTTAAGGTTAAAGTTAGTAATAACCCGATCCGGGAAACAAAGTAAAATTTGATTTCCGGATCAAACTAAAAAAAACACGATGATAAATAAACAATATATTTTAGGTCTATTAACTGTTTTGCTGTTTGCTTCTTGCAGCAACGACGAAAAAGTAGTTTTTATAAATGCAGATGAAGACGGCGGTACAGGCAATCCAAATCCGATTACTCAAACCTTGAAAGAAAAGGCAAAGTTTAAGATTGGTGCAGCAGTTAAAATGAAAGATTTACAAGGAGAAGCCAATTATAAAAATGCAGTTTTAAAACATTACAGCCAGATTACGGCTGAGTTCGAAATGAAAATGGCTAGTATCTGGTCATCTTCAACAACCTATAATTTTACAGCCGCCGATTATTTAGTTGGTTTTGCAAAAGACAATAATATGGAAGTGCACGGACATACTTTAGTCTGGTACGATTCATTTCCAGAATGGTTTAAAAATGCAAAATACGATTCCATTGCATTCGAGTCAAAAGTCAAAATTTACATTACAGATGTTGTCGGTCGTTATAAAGGAAAAGTAAAAAGCTGGGATGTTGTAAATGAAGTTTTTGCCGACGGCGGAGCTTTAAGAAATGAAAACGTAATCAAACCAATTTTTAATGACCCAATAGGTTTTTACGGCAGATGTTTTAAATATGCAAAAGCTGCAGATCCAGAGGCTAAATTATTTTACAACGATTACAGCGTAGTTCTCGATGGTGGAAAAAGAGCTGCCATTAAAAAAATGATAACCAGATTCAAAGCAAACGGAATTCCAATTGATGGTGTAGGAGATCAATTTCACTATTCAACAGATACAAACAGACAAACCATGAAAACTGGGTTTACTGATATGGCTTCCACAGGATTGTTAATTCACATTTCAGAATTAGACATCAAAGTAAACACAGCTAAATCGGATTCGTATGTTTTTACAGATGCCGAAGCACAAAAACAAGCTGAAACTTATAAATACATCACAACGATGTACGAAGAATTGCCTCAAACCCAAAAATTCGCCATCTCAACTTGGGGTGTAACTGACAAATATACTTGGTTAACAGGTTTTTGGCATTCAAAAGAGTACCCGTTACTCCTAGATGCCGACTATAATAAGAAACCAGCTTACCAAGGATTTTTAGATGGATTGAAATAGAGTTTTTAGAGTGTAGATTATAGAATATAGAGAATAGAAAATAGAGGCAAGAAGCAAGATCTGAGATTTAGAAAAATCTTTTCTCTATGTTCTATAATCTATATTCTGAAAAGAAGCAGATTTTGCTGAAAAGTCTTGCTTCTTGTCTCTTGCATCTTGCCTCTACCATCTACCATCTACCATCTCTCAAAAAAATTAACCAAAAAACACAAAACCATGACTATAAAACTAAATCATATCGCTAAACTGAAATATTTCCTTTTAGTACTTTTTGTAAGTTTGTTTTCCTGTGAAGATGATGTACGCGAAGTATATCTTTATAAAAAAGGAGAATTAAAAGCAGAATCCACCAATACCTCTGTTAAAGCAGGAGAAACCATTACGTATACCGATTCGTCGACAAAAGTGCGTGCTGTAAAATGGACTTTTCAAGGCGGCTCTCCAGGTTCTTCTATTGAACCGAACGTTGAGGTAAAATATGCTAAAGGCGGTACTTTTACAACCACTTTAGAAATTACTTTTGTTGACAATACCACTCAAAAGAAAACTTTTACGGTTGAGGTTGAAGCGCCTGCAACTCCGCCAATCGTTATTCCGGCTGATGCCCTTAAGATTTATTCTGAAAATCCTGATTTCACAAAAACAGCGCCTGTCTTAAACTGGGTTTCAAGCAATCAATTTGTAATTAAAGAAGTCGCTGCTGATGGCTATGAAGGAGCTTTTAGAAATTTTTCTCTTCCAGCCGCACCGCCTGCAGCCGAAGCTAAATGGGCAATGGCAATTCTATCGTTTGTAAATTTCACTGATATTTCTTCTTACACGCATATCAATATGGCGGTAAGAACTACCAGCACTGGAAAAATCAGATTTAGAATGAAAGATGCTTCCAACACTGGATATGTAGAATTTGATGCCACAAGTAATTTATACGGATTAAAAAGAGACGGCAGCTGGAACATGGTTAAAATTCCAATTGCTGATTATAAAAAACAAAATCCGTCATTAGACTTGACAAAAATCAAAGATATTTTGGTATTAAGAAGTGTTGATCCAGAAGATGTAAGAGCTTTAAATAACTACACTTTCGATTTCGATCATATCTATTTATCTAAATAAAATTTTTAAACACATAGTGACATAGGTTTTTTAGACTTGAGAGAGTTTAAAAGAAACTAGTTTTCACACATAGAAAATCTATGTGCATGCAGCAGCTGAAACGCCTTTCTCAGCCAAAAGAGAATCTATGTTTCTATGTGTTAAACATATTAAAAAACAAATTTAATGAAGCACTCCATTTATGTATTGTTCTGTTTTATAAGCCTCATTACTGCAAATGCACAGAATAACATTACGTACCAAAAAGTAGAAGCCAGACAAAATGCATTAGATCCAAAATGGGTGGCGTACGATGCCAAAACAATCGATAAACTGCCTGGATTTAAAATTAAAAAACAAGGACCAATTTCGATTTACGGCGGATCGAAAGTCTGGCAGAAAGAAGCAACGGGATTTTTTAGAACAGAAAAAGTAAACAACAGATGGTGGATTATTGATCCAGAAGGTTATCCGTTTATTTACAAAGGTGTTGCAGTTTTTAACGCAGGACGCTCTGTAAATCAGCAGAAAGCATTCGATAAAAAATACGGAAGTCCAGAAAATTGGCTGAAGCAGGAAACAAAATTACTTTGTGACAATGGTTTTAATGGAGTAGGTGCGTGGTCGAATATTGATTTGGTTCGAAAAGCTGAAAATCCATTGGTTTATACCATAATTATTTCGCCAATGGGAATGTATCATTCCGATCATATTAAAAAATACGGCGGAAAATACAAAGAAGCCAGCTGGCAGAATTACCGTTTTGATCTCGTAATGGTTTTCGATAAAGAATTTGATGCCTATGTAGAAAAATCCGTAAAAGACGTTTCTCAATATAAAAATGATAAGTATTTGATGGGTTATTTTACTGATAATGAACTGCCTTGGTATAACGACGCATTAGATAAACATTTAACTTTATTGGCCAAAGATGAACAGGGATATATGGCAGCAAAAGATTGGCTGGACAAAAGAAAAGGTTTTAATGCTTCAATTTCTGATGTAAATCAAGAGGATAGAATGGCATTTACCGCTTTTTATTTTGAAACTTATATGAAGAAGGTCACAGAAGCGCTTCTAAAAGCAGATCCGAACCATCTTTATTTAGGATGCCGTTTCAATCAGGATAAGGAACAGGAATTGACAAATCCGGAGATTTTTAAAGTGGCTGGAAAATACATGGATATCATTTCAATAAATCATTATAGAAAATGGGAGCCAAGTCAGGAATTAATGAACAATTGGGGAGAATGGTCAGGAAAACCTTTTTTAATTACAGAATGGTACACCAAAGGAGAAGATTCTGGACTGCCCAATAATACCGGCGCGGGCTGGCTGGTTCGAACGCAGAAAGAAAGAGGACTTTTCTATCAGAATTTCACTTTGGAATTACTTAAAAATAAAAATTCTGTCGGCTGGCATTGGTTCAAATATATGGATAACGATCCAGAAGATTTAACTACCGATTATTCCAACAGAGATTCGAATAAAGGAATTGTCAACAGCAAATTCGAACCGTATGAGCCTTTGTTAAAAGAAATGAAAGTGATTAATGATAATGCTTTTGAACTGACGCGTTATTTTGATAAAAAGAATTAAAAATTAAAAATTAAAAAATCCGCTTAATCTGCTAGCGAAATTTTTTTCCCGCAGATTTTACAGATTAACAGATAAAAGTGAGAATATAAAACCAGCTATGTTTATTTAGACAAGTGAAACGCCTTTATCCACAAAGCTAATCCTATGATTCTATGTGTTTAAATTAATTAGACCTATATAATTAAAAATAAAAACTATGAAAAAAATTGTAATGCTGTACTGTACTTTTCTGCTGATGGGGAAAGCAATGGCGCAGGAAATTCCGTTAGTTTCCAATATTTCATCGAGGAACAATATTACATTAAACGGAAAATGGAGTTATATCGTAGACCCGCTCGAAAACGGATATTACGATTACCGTTTAATGCCGTTTAAAAACAACGGATTCTTCGAAAATAAGAAATGGAATACCACAGATTTAACCGAATATAATTTTGCGACTTCTGCCACGATGGATATCCCGTCTGACTGGAATAGTAAAGACGAAAGATTGTTTTTTTACGAAGGAACAGTTTGGTTTCAGAAAGACTTCAATTACCAAAAGAATTCTCAAAGCAAAGGTATTCTTCATTTTGGAGCAGTCAATTACGACGCTAAGGTTTATGTAAACGGAAAACTGGCAGGAACTCACGTTGGCGGTTATACACCATTCAATTTTGATGTAACCGATTTATTGGTGGACGGCAATAATTTTGTGGTAGTAAAAGTCGACAACAAACGCCATAAAGATAATGTCCCGACCGTAAATATGGATTGGTGGAATTACGGCGGTATTACAAGAGACGTGACTTTAGCGCAAGTCCCGAATACTTATATAGAAGATTATTTGGTACAATTGGACAAAAAAGAAAAAGGAAAAATTTCCGGCTGGATAAAGTTGAATAGTGAAACAGCGAACCAATCTGTTTCGGTTTCGATTCCTGAATTAAAAATCAAAAAGAACGTTACTACTGATGCCAAAGGAATGGCGTATTTTGAAATTAAAGCCAATCCTATTTTATGGACGCCAGAAAAACCAAAATTATATGAAGTAAAGATTAGCAAAGCCGATGAAAATATCGCAGATCAAATTGGTTTTAGAACTATAGAAACCAAAGGAAAAGAGATTCTGTTAAACGGAAAAAAGGTCTTTTTACGCGGTATTAGTATTCACGAAGAAGCGCCTTTCAGATCTGGAAGAGCTTGGTCAGAAGAAGATGCTGTTACTTTATTGACTTGGGCAAAAGAATTAGGCTGTAACTATGTTCGTCTGGCGCACTATCCGCATAACGAAAAAATGGTAAAAGAGGCTGAAAAAATGGGATTGATGATCTGGTCTGAAGTTCCAGTTTATTGGACCATTTCATGGACGAATCCAGACACTTACGCGAATGCAGAACGTCAATTGCACGATATGATTTACAGAGATAAAAATCGCTGCGGCATTGTAATCTGGTCAATTGCAAATGAAACGCCGCATGGAGATGACAGAGATATTTTCTTAAGTAAGTTGGCCAAATATGCTCGTACACAAGATAATTCTCGTTTAATCAGTATGGCGATGGAAGTAACCAAAAGTCCGAACAATGTTAATACACTTCACGATAATATGAACGAATATGTAGACATTGTGAGTTTCAACCAATATTTAGGCTGGTACAGAGGAACCAACGAATCGTGCAAAGACATGCAATGGGTAATTCCGTATAACAAGCCGGTTATCATCAGCGAATTTGGAGGCGAAGCTTTGCAAGGTCGTCACGGCGATAAAAAGGAACGCTGGAACGAAGAATATCAAGAAGAATTATATATTCAAAACACACAGATGTTCAATCGTATCGAAGGTTTAGCAGGAGTTTCTCCCTGGATTTTAGTCGATTTCAGATCACCAAGAAGACAATTGCCAAACATTCAGGATTTCTTCAACCGTAAAGGTTTAATCTCCGATCAAGGAATTAAAAAGAAAGCTTTTTATGTAATGAAAGATTGGTACACTCAGAAAGAAGCCGAATATAAATAAGAGTTTTAGATAAAGTGAAAAGCCTTCAAAGTCAGTTTTTGATTTTGGAGGTTTTTTGGTTGTTTAATAAATTTTATTTTCACTTTTTTAAGTAGTTATCACGTGTGATAACCTGTATTTCAAAATAATAATTCAATTTTGACTTATCAAAAAACGTCAATTATAATTATGGAAACACAACAAAAAGCCGTAACAGAATTATTAGAAATAATGAATAAAGGAAACTATTTTAATAAACTCAAACCTAACAATGATTCTTTATCCGCAACGCTGAATGTATCTTGTTACAGTGAATTAAATATTATGATTATTGCTTTGTTACTATGCTCCAAAGCGAAAATTCTACCAAGCCTTTCTCTGATGCTATGATTTTGGTTGAAATGGCTTTGCAACTTTTGCCTAATGATGAAATGGAGTTGTTGGATGAGGTGCGTAGGGTTAGTTTAAATTATAAATAAGAAGATTTTCTTTAAGTTTTCTCGATAAACCAATTTATAATATCATCGCCAATTTCATCATTTAAACAGTCCTCATCTTGTTTAAAAATTGAAATTTTTCCCAAACCGCATTGATGTTTGTTATTGTGATAATCTATAAATTTTTCAAAATATGTTTGATTGGAAGGATATAATAACATCGCTTTGGGCGATTTCCAATAATCATTGTAAACATACATTTGTCGTAAATCATTTGTTGAAGGGTTAGTGCAATCGATGTTTTTCCATTTGGTGTCAATGATATAAGTAGCTTCGCTATTTCTCATTACAATATCAGGGCGGATAGAAATTCCGTTCCAAAATGAATTTGATTCTTGTCCTGATATAATAAAACCTTTATCAGATTGTTTGAGTCTTGCTAAAATGTATTCTTCCCATAAAGAATTCATATCAAATAATAGCGCCAGCATATTTTCTGAACCACTTGAGATATTTGGTGCAAAATTGAGAATTATGAATTTCGAAATTGCTAATGGAGTTTCGTATGGTGCAGTTTTTCTATTTTTAGGAACTTTCGAAAAGGTTGCCTCACTGACAGAAATGTTTTTGACTTCAGGAAAATCGAGTTGAACTGTTTTGCATTTGGAATATAAATAATTTCCTTTTGAACATTTTTCTACAATTTCCAAAGCTTTAAAAAGAATTTGGTGAATTAAATGGTCTTTTTCATATACCTGATGTGTAGTGTAAAAACGTTCCTTATGTACTAAGTTTTTGCTAATATGTCCAGCAAATTCGAGCTTACCTTTTAATGCTTTTACATTGTTGGTTTCTTTATAATATTGTTTTATTAAACCTTGATGAATTAAAGTCTGCACTTCATTTAAAAACCATTCAAAATAAAGGTCAAGCAGATGTATTTTTTGTCTGCTTACATTTGCTTCTCCAACTTTTTGAACTTTTAGTTTTTTAGTTATGTGGAGCATTTCAATTAATGCTGTTTGCCATACATTTATGCTTTTCCCATCATTATCAATTTTTGGTAAAATTTCAATTGTTAAACCCGCAACCTGAATTACACCAACATATTGTTTAAACTTGATTCCGTTATGACGCAAATCAAAATATTTATCGTTGTGCAGTTCATTTAGCTTGGATAAAGCTATAAAATGACGCTCCTCAAATTTTCCTTTTATAGGAAGAAAACTATGCTCAAAAACTTGTATGGCTTTATTGTTAATCAAGATTTAATAAACTTTTTAGTGCTGTTGATAAATTAATGTCTTCAATTAATTCAAATTTTTTTTCTACTGCTGGAAAGTCTAACGATTTTGAAAATTTTGCAAAAATCTGATTATCTTGTTTTACTTCTAAGCAAGTAACAAATCCTTCACCTAAAACTAAAGCAATTTTTTGATAATCATTATAGAAATATTCTTGTAAAAGAGGAATTATCTTATTTTTAAAAACATCCAGTAATTGAATTTCTGTTTTTATATTAATAAAATAGGCATGACCAATTAAATGATCTCTATCTAATAAAAGTTCAATCCTATTATTGATAGTTTCTAGTATTGTTTGAAGATTTATTCCCGTATATTTGAAACTATTAAAATAAGAGAAATTAGCGCGATTATTATCCTTTTTCATTGTTTCCCAAATAGATTTCCTATTGGATTTTAATTCATCTGAGACTTGAAGAAAATCAAATATTTTATTTTCTTCAGATACGAATTCAGAATCATTCCAATCTACACCTTGATACTTCCATAAAAGCTGACAATACAATGCGGAAGGTGTTAATAACTTTGATTGAGGAGTCATTTCTGAAAAGTTAAAACGTCTTCTCAAGGCAGTATCTAAAGCTTCAACACTTCTATCAGCTGTGTTCATTGTACCGATAATATATAGATTTGATGGGACACCAAATTTTTTCTTACTGTATGGTAGAGTTACTTCTAATTTTTCATCCCCTCCTAAGCGTTTATCCTCTTCAATTAGAGTAATTAATTCTCCAAATATTTGCGAAACATTGCCACGATTAATTTCATCTATAATTAAAATATGTGGTAATAGACGTGATTCAATATTTTCATTAATATTTTTTGACCTTTGATTTATTTTATTGTTTATATAATTCAATACAGACCAATAAGCAGTAGAGTTTGAACCGCCAATTACAGTTCTAAATTCTTTATCAATATTTTTAACAATAGATAAATCAGGAAATACTTCGTGAAGTTTTTTTGTTCGGTCGTAGGATACAGTATAAACCTTTGATTTTTTTGAATAAATTGGCTTCAATTTTAAATTTCCTTTTTCAGAAACTTCAACAACATCAAGTCCTAAATTTGGCGTTTGAATTTTTAGAGTCAATAATTTCTCATCTTCAAATTTCATTTCAGACTCATTTACCAAATCATTCCAAGCATCATTAAAGTTATATTTTTCAATAACTTCTTTACTGATTGTTCTTTCCTTTTTGGCACTTTCTACAATTTGTTTAAAAATACCATCTTCAACCTCATAAATTACTTGTTTATTCTCTTCTGCATCCTCAATGATTTTCGGTTTTATTCCTTCAATAAAATCTTCATAACTCATGCTTTGGTGAAAGGTTGTAAAAACAATCTGACCATTATTGATATATTCGTCAAATTTATTCTTTAAAACTTCTCTTTTCTCTGAATTAATTTCGTTCTCAGTTTTAGATTCAATAATTGACAATGCTTTATTAATAGTATTGAAAGTTTTTCCTGTTCCAGGAGGACCGTAAAGGATTTGGTTTTTTGGAATATACATATTAGATAAATTATTATTTTTAAAAGAATCATTTTTACTTATTTCACCTTCACTGTTCCATATTACTTGAATTTGATCTTTTTTAGTAACTTCTTTAATCGTCTGCATATATCCTCCAAAATTAACTTCGAAAGGTGTAAAGTCTTCCTCCCATTGAACTTCTAGAGTTTGACCATCGTTTAGATTGCCTATTACAATTCCCCTAGCTTTTATTACCATAACAGCTTTTGTTTTTTCACGAATAAATGCTGATTTAATAGCGATATTACTTCCTACTGGAACACTATTCACTTCTTTAAGGAATTTGTCGGTATAGCCGTTCAACCAAATGCTTTCTTTTAAGAAGCGATCTGTTTGATCTTGCGGATTTTCGGAATCCCAAAATGCTCCAACAAGAAAATACTTTTCGTTGTTTTTATATTCGCAAAAAAAAGTATCATAAAAACGTCTTAATCCAATTTCCTTGTGGGTAACTGTAGAGGGAAGATTATTAGCAGCTTTAAAGAAAAAATCTAAAACTGGATCTTTCATTTTAGCACCATTTCCCCTTTTATCCAGATTATCAACAAATTGTTCTTTAATTGAGCCATCTATGAATTCATTGTCAACTAATTTTAACTCGTTGTTTTCGAATGTTAATTGAATATCTTCGGAGTTTTTAATGACATCTCCACTTTTGACAATCTTAATTGATCTGTATAATTCAGGATTTTCATAAAAATGTGCGCTAGATAAATCGGCTAAAGGAATGTCTTTTAGTAAATCAAGTTTGAAAAACGCTTTGCTTCGGGCAGATCTAGAAGTTAGTACCGCTAGAGATTTAGTTATACGTAAATATTTTAAAGCAATTAATTGTGAAACATTAATTCTTAGATCAGGATTTAATATATCAAACCTTAAAATATCTGAACTATTTTTAGTATCCCATCCTCGTGCTTTCCAAAACTGTATTTTGTCACCACCAATCAAATAAACAAAATCACCTATTTTCAAATCTCCATACCATGATGAACCTTTTGGAGCTATATAATAACCTTCATTTATTTGATTGATATCCACTTTTTGTGAAATCTTACCGAAAAATATATTCATTATTTTAAATATTTTACTAAATTAGTTTCAGAAATAATAATTGCCTAAACTAGTGTGCCGTTTTTTAGATTCTCTAAAATCATTCCTGAAAAAGGTTCTTTTTTCTTAACTTTAATTCTAACACGATCATTTGCTTCATCAATCATTTTTTTTGTTATTGAACCCATAGCATGAGGTAGTTTTGATATTTGAAAAGACAAATCATATATATCAAAAATATCCTTTCGGTTTTGTTTTATATCTGCTCTTGTACCTAATTTAAGAACTTCAATAGTTTCACGTCCTCTTGAATGTAATGATATGGGATCAGATTTATAATAGGAAATAAATGTTGACGGATCTTCTTCGTAAGGGTTAATAAGATTACAGTTTTCAGCATTAATACTACATGTAGGGCTAAAAGCTCTAATACCATTTATTGGAAATAAATTTCCTTTTTGGCCTGATTCATTGCAATCAGTGCATGATAATAATAAATTTCTCCATCGATACGCAAGCCAATAATAACCAGGTCGACTAATTGGATCACCAGGATTTTGCTGCCATCCTTTTTTAGGTCTGAAATGTTCTATGACACCATTTTTAATAGCTTTTTCGCAAAAGCAACACTTTTCTCCCTGATTATTTATTAATTCATTTTTCCATTTAGTATATGATGGATGTGTAGGAAATACATATTCTCCATTATTAAAAATTAAAGGATTACTTTTATATGCTTTAATTACATTGGCTTCAGCTACTCTCCATCGAGAAACCCCTTTATTAATTCCTATTTCGTATATATCAACTGGTGGTAAATTATCTCTATTTATTTTTCTCATTCTTTAGGTATTTTTGAAACCATATCTCTCAATAAACGGATTGTTTTAAAATCATTCAATGTTTCTCCACTTGGCAATAATCCTTCTTCTTTATCAATTTTTTTTAAGTATTCAATATCTTCTTTAGTAACTATTTCTTTTGAAAGGATTTCTTCTCGAATTTTCATGAAACCATCTAAGCTTGTTGGACGGACATTAGATAGTCCAAAATATTCACTCTGTAATACTTGATCAATTCGCCAATTTTTTATTTCATGACTTTCAGTATCAATTACAACTTGATTACCTTCTTTTCGATGAAGAAGAATTTCAGAATCAATTGAACTCTGAACAATCAAAGGGCTGTGTGTTGCTACAAAAATGTGACTTGCATAACCATTTGTATTAAATTTTTTTAAAAGTTCAATATAATCTCTTTGCCAATCAGGATTTAGATGTGTATCTGGTTCGTCAAGAAGAAATAAACATTCATCTGTTCCAGCAACTAATAAAAGCCCCAAAACAGTTAATAATTGTTGTTCTCCCTCACTTAATTGGTCAAATTCGATGAGATCTTCAATATTATTTTTTTTAACCTTAAAAGTTATTGATTTAAGAACATCTATAATAGTTGCTGATTCAAGTGCATCAAAAAAATCAATTGGGTGTTCATAATACTTAACCACTTCTTCTATAAATATGTCAAATTTTATTTTATTAAAGAGCAAAAATTCTTTCACAAATTTTCTATGATCTTCTCCTTCATTATCATAGTAAATTGGTTCTGAGCTATTATCAATCTGATGATTATAGAGACGAGTTAATAATTTATCTATTTTACCTTTAAGATTCCAAAAGGGGTTTTTGATTTCTTCTTTATCTCCAATGTTAGAAATCAAAAAATCCATTCCTTTATCTTTTCCATCTATATTAGAGTAATCCCATGCTGGATTATTGAAAAGAATACTAAAATTTTCAATACTTTCTATATCTAAGTAATTTGTAAATAAATCTTCAATTTTATCTGTGAAGTCAAGATGCTTTCTAAATAAAATAAGAGTTAATAAAAACAATTGACTATGATGGTTTTCTGTAAAAAATATTCTTCTTAATCCAGAATCCGGTTCTTCTTTTTTTATACGATGAAAATTTTTTAAAATATCTTTTTGCTGATGTTCGTGTTCTTTTAATATACTTCCAATTCTTTTATTTTCTCCTGAATAATAACCAATAATATATTTTGGAATATATTTTATTTTTCGATTAGTAATGAATTCTTTAAAAGGAAGTATTTCAAATGGAACTTCTTCTGAAGAACCTACTGGCTTTATTTTTAATATGAAATTAGTTTCATTACATTCAATTAAAATATCATTATCATAGCATTCGTAATTAATAATATATTGAAATCTTTTTCGTTCAGTTCCATATTCCCAATAAACAAATTCTTCTTCTGTGTTTAGTAAATCAAAATTTTTGAATAATAATCCTAAAATTTCTATTAGGTTTGATTTGCCCATGCCATTTTTTCCAACCAAAAGAGTAATAAGATTTGAATTGAATTTCAGATCAATTTTTTTTAAGTTTTTATATTCTGAAACCCACACTGATTTAACTTTCATAACTTTATTATTTCTTATTTTTCTTTATTGACATACCTTTCAAATCTTGTACTGGTGGTGGTAATTTGTTGGTATGACTATCACTATCCAACTGCGATACTAACTCACCTTTAAAAGTTTTAGCCAAAATGGAAGGAGAAAGTTTTTCCAACGAAGTTTCCTTAAGAACACTTAACGAATTCAAAGTAATATTAAAGCCTTTTAGGAAATTTTCTGCGAAATTTTGAATTTTGATTGGGGCAATTGGCATTCTTATTTCTGATAATGCTTTAAAATATAACCGTGCTCTAACACTGCCTTTAGTATTAGCACCAATTTCTAACAATCCTTGCTCTGATTTTAAAAAATTCAACAGCAACCTTGAGGAAAGATGCTTGTTAACTCTAAATACAACATAGTCAGGGCTAGTAAGAGCATTTTCAATTCCATCATATATTGCAATTGATCCTATATTAACTCTCATCGTATTGTATATGAAATCTCCAGGCCTTACAATTTTGTATTTTTCAAAAGATTCTTTTTGTCCAATCCTTAAGTCTGTTATGCCTTCTTTAGCAGAAACACCAATAAGCCTTAGATTTTTCCAATTGGTTCCAATTCTATCAGTTCCCTCTTCTAAATATTTCCCTATTTTTTCTCTGTCATGAAATTTATTGTTCTTTAAATCGGTCAAACAAGAATATGTCAAACTATTTGAAATGTTCTTTAAATTCTCAATTCTTGTTTTTATGCTTTCGTGCTGAGCAAAAAGGGTATCTAACTTATCTGCAATACGATTTTGTTCTTCAAGAGGTGGGATTGGAAAATCTATTTCTTTTAATATTGCAAAATGCCTGCTGTATCCGAGATTAGGAACTTTTAGACTTTTAAAATAATAATAATAAAATTTAGGATTATAAAATGGTTTAGGTTTTAAAACTTTTGTTCCATCTGCACCAGTAGCGAAAGGAAAATCAATATATTTTACATTTCGAGTGTGATCTCCAAAAATAATTACAGGCAATTCACCCTTGTATAGTAAATCTTCATCATTTACAAAACCTGAAATAAATTTATCACCTTGATCAACGACTGGAAATTTACCTTCATCAAAATAATCTTTTGATTTTAATTTTGTAAATGATCCTGCTTTTTCAAGTGTGTCTTCAATTTTAAGTTTTTCCCAACCATCAAATAATTTTGGTTGAACTTCATTTATATTTATATCACCTCTACTTGCCATTACCTTAATTCTTTTATCATGGCATTTAATTGCTCAGTAATACTTTGCAATTCTAAAAGTGCATATTTGGCAATATCAATCGGCTCATCTAAATCTTCAGCGCTAGTTAAAGAGCTATCTGCAATTAAACCAAGATCTAAATTGTAATTCTTTTTCTCAATTTCGGCACGAGATACACACTGCCATCTTTCGTCCTTAATAATTTTTCTTTTTTCATCAGAAACCAAGCCATCATACTCTTTCTCCACTTTATCCAAAGGTATTCCACCAGTATATGCTAAAACAAAATCTTCAAAAGCTTTTTCTGTAAATGGTGTACGTTTACCGTAATTTGGTGCATTTGTACGCATATCATAAAACCAAACATTTTTAGTGTTATTGGTTTCAGTTTTTTCTCTGGTAAAAAATAGCACGTTTGTTTTTACACCTGCAGCATAAAAAATACCAGTTGGTAAACGTAAAATAGTATGTAATTTACATTTATCCATTAAGTCATGACGTATTTTTTGCCCATCACCGTCTTCAAACAAGACGTTGTCAGGTAGAACTACTGCAGCTCTTGCCTTTCCATCTTTTTTTAAGCTACGATAAATATGTTGCAAAAAGTTCAACTGTTTGTTACTCGTCGGAAATGTAAAATCATCACGCGTTGGACGTTCACCACCTTGCTTAGTTCCAAATGGAGGATTTGCTAGCACACCATCAAAATCTTTCAAGCTTTTACCAAATTCTGTCAAAGTATCATTTAGATAAATAGTACTTTCCATTCCATGTAAACGTGCGTTCATCAATGCTAATCTATGCGCATCTGGAACTAATTCTACACCCGAAAAAGCTTGTGTTATTTGAAATTCTCGATCTTTTTCAGATAGATGATAGTAATTATCGTATTTACTTCTTAGATAATGATCTGCGGAAATCATAAAACCAAAAGTTCCTGCAGCAGGATCTGTCCAACGCTCTTTTAATTTCGGTACCATCAAATCAACCATTATGTTAATCAAAGGGCGAGGAGTAAAGTATTGTCCAGCACCACTTTTCTTCTCGCCTGCATTTTTCTCTAACAAGCTCTCGTATATGTCTCCCATCACGTCACGATCGTCTTCTTCGTACCAATCCAGTTTATCGATTGCTGTGATAAGAGAACGGAAATTTACTGGTTTACGTAAACTTGTAGAGGCGTTGCTGTATATTTCTTTGATACTATTACTTTTAGTTTTGTCGCTAACAGTTGCTAAGAATTGACGATAACGAGCGAAAGCTTCATTATTGTCGTGTTCGTTTACAAAATATTGCCATTGAAATTCTAGTGGAATTTGATCATCAAAACCTTTTACTTCACTTAGTTTTAAAAAAAGAATATAGGTCAATTCATTTAAGTATTCGTGATAGGTAACACCATCATCACGTAATACATTACAAAGATTCCAGAGTTTATTAGCTATTTCTTGTGCACTCATTGCTTATTAATTGCGAGGAAATTCCTCAAATTATTTGTTAGGGGTATTATATTTTCTGCAAAGAAGGGAAAAAATTTTGTTTATGCAGTATATAAATTTTCATTTAATGTCGATAAAATTTTATCTAAATCATTTTCGAATATTTTATTCAATCTTGTGAATCCTCCTTCATCACTAAATGGTTTTGAATCTAAATCAGCCTTTGTTAGTACAGTTTCTACTAATAACTGTTTTTCAAAACGATCTAACCATTTTAATTGGGTAGCATTCCATTTACGACTATTTTTTATTTTATTAATAGCATTTTTAATTCGATCTTCATGACTTACTAAATCAGTATCTAAAGCCAATGTTCTAATAAAGGATATAATATCAGCAGCTAAATCTTGATTTTTTACTGTTTTCCATGCTGTCGAAAGTGTAATTTCATTATAGCCTTTTTGATCCAGTAAAAGCTTTAATTCTTTAAGTGATTTACGGTCAAGGTCAGCTGGTTTAGTGCAGATCGTTTTTAATGCCAAAATTTGGTTGCGGTTTTCTTCAATAAATTTTTTGAAACCTTGAATATAATCTTCTGGTTTTTCAGCCTTTCCATAACCACGTTCGATCCCAGTTACTTCATCAAAATGCTCAGAAACTAATTGCATTTTTGGTTGATATATCTTTTTATCTAGAAAATCCCATAAGCTAGTATAAGTTACAAGTACCTTTTTTATGTTTTCGTTTTCTATTTGTAATAAATTTTCAATAAATTCTTCGGGTGTTTCTCCTTTAGCCAAATACATAAATTGTTCAATTTGACCATCGTTAATTTGTTTCTTTTTACGTTGTAATTTGGCTACAATCTGTTCAATTTGCTTTCTAGCACGTTCAGGAGTTTCGATAAATTCTAATTCTTCAATAAGTTGCTGAAAAGAAATTGAGGGATTTGAAACTGTTTTCATTTGTGTATAATCCTGCAAAGCTTCATAAACACGGACAGCATCATAAATTCTGAAAAACTGTTTTCCAATTTTTGTACATAATCTCGTAGCTCTTCCCAACATTTGTTCAAAAAGTATCCGTGAACGTACTCTACGAAGAAAAACTAAATTTACTATTTCAGGCACATCAATACCAGTCGTTAGTAAATCGACTGTAACTACTATATTTGGAAACTTTTCGTTTTTAAAACGTTTAGTTAAATTTTCTACATCGTAAACATTGCCAGTAAGTTTTTGTATAGAATCTTGTGGAACTTCAACGCCAATTGCTTCAAATTCTTCAAACAATAATTGAACAATTAAATCTGCGTGACTATCACGAACAGCAAAAATTAATGTTTTTTCATCACCTTCTGGATCCAGTTTTTGAACTAATTCCTTAATAACTGCTCTATTGAAAGATTCTGTAATTACTAATTTATTGAATTGTTCAATTTCAATATGTAGTTCATCTTCTAATTCGGCTAGTTCTTCAATTTCATTAGTTTCAGAATTTAATATTTTTGGTTTTTCACCCTTCTCCCATAAAATTCCTTCTTCACTTAATCTAGTTTTTATGATGTATGGAGGTTCATGATCATTTAAAAAGCCATCGATAACTGCTTCACGATAGGAATAATTGTGCACTGGTTTACCAAAAATTTCAGTTGTATGAAGGGCAGGTGTTGCAGTTAATCCAACAATGTATGAATTAAAATATTCAATAACTTTTTTGTATTGTCCCACATAGTCATTCTCGTCTTTAAAAGTTAAATCTTCTTCATTGATTTCTTTATCTAAGTTATAACCTCTGTGAGCTTCATCAATAATAATACAGTCGTAAGTATCAATTGGTAAAACATTATTTTCTGAATAGAATAATCTTTTTACCATACTTTGTACAGTTGCAAAATGAAGTCGCGTGTCCGATTCGGGAATGACATTTTTCATTTCCTCCATTTTATAAATGTTAGCAAATGTATTAATGTCTTCTACTTTATTATCTTTAAAACTTCCTAAAGCTTGGCTTGCTAATAATCTTCGATCTGTTAAGAATAAAATACGTTTAAAACGATCCGATTTAATCATTCTGTAAACAAAACCAATAGTTGTTCTTGTTTTACCAGTTCCTGTTGCCATAACTAATAGAGAACGCTTGTCGTCTGGATTATTGATGATTTTATCTTCAACAGCTTTTATTGCATCAATTTGATAATAGCGTAATGCCAAACCGTTAGGATCTTGTAAATAATCATAATCGCTTTGCTCTAATCTTATATTTGCTTTATCAATATCTCTGTTAAATAATTCTACTATTCCTTCAGGAGATATCCAGCCTCGTAATGCATGTGCTCTATTACGATCTTTTCGAACATCTAAAAACCAAATACCACTTCTTGTTTTTATCTGCTCCAAATAAGTTCTTCCATTTGTCGAAAATAGAAATGGAACTTTATAAGAATTCCATTGCCCTAATGTTTTGAAATTTGATGTAACTTCTAAACATTCAGCATAAATTTTAGATTGATGCAAATCGGTTGAAATATCTGTAGCGTATTTTTTTGCTTCTACAATTCCATATAATTCTGTTCCAACGAAGAGAGCATAATCTGCCCATTTACCATTGCAAGGCCATTCTGCAATAGCTTTATTTTTACCTTTTTCAGGAAGTGTTTTGTTGTTTTTATAGTTAATAGAAATTGAATCACATTCCCAACCTGCAATAGATAATTGATGATCAATTAATAGTAACCGAGTGTCGGCTTCATTTAAGCTTATTTTGCTCGCATTTTGATTAGATTTTACTTTACGAGTTGATATAACAGCTGATGAATCATTTAAAGAAGCAATTTTGGTTTTGTAATCTGTTACTTCCTTTGAAAGTTTATTTAATTCATTATTTAATGTTTCAACAGTTTTGGCATGATCATTTTCAGGAAGGATATAATCTTCTCTTTCTAAAAAATTATTTTCATAAGTTTCATAGAACCATCGGGCTAATTGATAGCATTTTTTTAGAACAAATAAAGCTTCTCTATCAGAACTATTTCCATCATGAGTTGCTCTATTTCCTGATTTTCTAACGGAATGAAGTAAATCTTTTACAACTTCAGGTATATTGTTATTATAGTATAATTGATTAATACGTTCAACTTGGTTTCCTTCAAATGAGCCTAAATCTTCAAATTGCCATACTAGGATAGACATTTTTTCAGAAAATAAACGTGATTTTGCTAAAGAAGAACTTGGGTCAAAATGGTATAACTTTTCAGAAAGTTCACTTATAGCAAAAAGTTCAGGATAATTTTGTTCTAAAAAAGAAAATTGGGATACCATTCTTGTACTTAAAGTTTTTCGTTAATTAAATCTTTCTTTAGAAAAATACTTACATACAAACATACATAAAAAGCTTTTAATTTGAATTGTGGAAAACCGTAATCTAATATAAATTCTATCAGTCTTTTGAGAAGATATTATAAAAACAAAAAACCTTCAACAAAAGTTGAAAGTTCAAAATTCATCTTGAAAAAAACAACGCTGGATTATCTTTCTCAATATGTTTCAAAAGTGAAATTTCATATTGGTTCAGAAAATATTAGATTCAAATAGCAATCTCTAGAATAGGAGCCAGAAAAGCTGCGGAAGAAGAAGTCGCTTATTTTGGCGAAAAACCAAAATTGAACTTTGTGTATCAGATTGATAAAAAAGATTGGAAAACACAAAAGCCCTAAACATTCTCGTTTAAGGCTTTTGTATTTTTATGGATAACCATTTTACTTCACCAAATAATCAACCTGATCAGCTTCGCAAAGTCTAAAATAACCCATTGCATAATTATTGGCATTGTTGGTATTGATTATATTCCCGCGAATGTTTCCAGGAGGAACAGAAAACGGATTTGAATTTGAAGCTTCTAAAATTAATTTCATGTAATTGAAAAAGTTTTTAGAAACACCTCTATGTGTAATTTTTACCGTATTTCCTGACTTCATATCTTCATCGGAAAACCTTGTACTGATTTCATTTCCATTATAAAATTCATCGTTTGTGATTTCATATTCTGGAAAAATTAAAAACTCACTTTGATAATCGGTTAAATAAAAATTCACTTGATCTGCGGGATCAGTATAGTAAAAAGTCAGTTCAATTACATCTTCTCCTCCAAAATCTGGAACAATGGCTTGGTCCACTTTCGTAATTGGCGTTACAGAAGTTAGTTTTTCAGTTGCTGTAAAACTTTGTCCTTCGGCTTCAACAAATAATTTATAATCCATATCGATTACAGGAACAAAATTATTGCATTTGTAAACCCCTGCTTCAGATTCAGTAAAAGTAAAAACGTCGCCATTACTATTTTCAACACGCACTTGAGCTCCCGAAACTTTTGGTGTTGTATCGTTGTAATAAGGAGCCGTTTTACTGATTTTTATAGTTTGTTCATTTCCTGCAGTTCCTTTTTTCCAGATAATTTCAGCATCAATTACCAATCTTGTTTCGCCAGTTTCCAAATCAAGGTTTACAACATCTTCACAAGAAGTAAAAGACAAAGCCAGGAAAAGTGTTAGTAATGCCAGCGCTTTGTTTATTGTACTATATTTTTTTAATCTGTTCATCGCATTAAAATTTAAAATTATAAGAAATTCCGGGTACAATTCCGAAGATCGAAAGTCTTCTGGTTTCATTTGCTCCTGTATCGTCATTAGTTGTAAAACTCATAGAAGCAGCATTTTTTCTGTTGTAAATATTATAAAGGCTGAATACCCAATAGCTTTGCCATCCTTTCTTTTTGTCTGGTTTTGGAGTGTAAGTTGCAGCAACATCCAAGTGGTGGAAAAGAGGTAATCTGTTTTCGTTTCTTAAAGAATAATTAGGAACATTGATGCCTCCAAATTCATAATATCCATTTGCATAAGTAACCGGCTGACCCGACTGTAAAGTGAAATTACCATTAAAAGACCATTTCGGATTCAGTTCGTAACTTCCAACAACGCTTAAATTATGAAGTTTGTCATATCCAGATAAATACCAATCTCCATTTGCAATTCCTGGTTCTTCAGGCGTTCTTCCAACGGTTTTTTGTTCTGCTCTAGATAAAGTATAAGAAACCCATCCGGTGAAATTACCAGCGTTTTTTCTAAATAATAATTCCAGTCCGTAAGATCTGGCTTTACCATTCAGGATTACTTGTTCGATATTATTGTTGGCCAAAACATCGGCTCCGTCTATATAATCGATACGGTTTTGAACTTTTTTATAGAATAATTCTCCTTCGAAAGAATAATCACCGTCTTTAAAATTTTGGAAATAACCCATTGCGTACTGGTCCAAAAGCTGAGGTTTGGTAAAAGGGCCGCTTGGAGTCCAGATGCTCATAGGCAGGGGAGATTGTGTATTTGATAAAATATGAATGTACTGCGCCATTCTATTATAACTTGCTTTTACAGAAGTTTCATCATTAAAAGCATAGGACAAGGCAGCTCTTGGTTCAAAATTATTGAAAGTGCTTATCGCTTGTCCTTTTTTATAACTTATTGTTCCCGTTGGAGTACCTTCCTCATAAATTTTATAAAGCGGATTAAATACTACAGCCTGACCATTTTCATAAGTACTGATTTCTTCGCCGCCTAAACGATAAAATGAGCTGTAACGAAGTCCGTAACGGAAATTCAGCTTTTCGGTAATTTGATTTTCAAAATCGATATAAGCAGAAGTTTCTAATGCATATTTTTTATCCAGCTGTTTGTAATTGAACTGAGAATCTGAACTTGTTGGCTGAACAACTCCTGGATTGAAGTTATAATACAAACCATCAATTCCGTAATTAATTTTGAATTTTTCTGATGTTTGGTAATTCCAAGCATATTTTAGTCCGTAACTGCTGATGCTGCTGTCCCATTCGAAATTCTCTGTAGAAAGTCCCAAATTGAATTTGTAATCGCTGTAAAAAGCAGATAAATTAGAATTTAAGTTATCTGAAAATTTATGTTTCCAGCTTAAAATGCCCATTGTACTTCCGTAAGTACTAGAAAAACGTTCATTGATATCGAATAAATCATTTCCTAAATAACCAGAAAAAGAAAGCGTATTATTTGGGTTAAAACGGTAATTGAATTTAGCATTCAAATCATAAAACATGGCAGAGTTTTTATTATCTGCCAGTTTCATGAACAAATGCGCATACGAAGCACGTCCGGAAAGGATGAACGAACTTTTCTCTTTTTGTATTGGTCCTTGAACCAAAAGGCGGCTGGAAATAATTCCGATTCCTCCGTTAACTTTATAATTTTCAAAATCGCCGGTTTGCTGTGTAACGTCTAAAACAGAAGAAACACGACCTCCAAATTTCGATGGAATTCCGCCTTTATATAAATCTAAGCCATTAACAATGTCAGCATTAAAAATCGAGAAGAATCCAAACATATGCGAATCAGCATAAACAGGAGCGCCATCTAAAAGAATCAAATTCTGATCGGCTGCACCACCGCGGACATTAAAACCCGAAGAAGCTTCTCCGGCATTCGTTACTCCAGGCAAAGTTAAGATTGACTTTAAAGGATCTGGTTCGCCCATTGCCACAGGAATCTTTTTAATTTCCTGCATCGAAAGTCTGTTCACACTCATTTGAGTGGTTTTAACGTCAACAGCTTTATTATTCATTACAATCACTTCACCTAATTGCTGGCTGTCTGATTCTATATTGAAATTTAGCGTAGTATCATCATTAATATTTATCTGTCTTTCCTTATTCTGAAAACCAACATAACTAATCGAAACGGTGTAAGTTCCATTCGGAACTTCGATGCTGTATTTTCCATTGATATCTGTTACAGTGCCGGTCTGTAATTCTGTGATATAAACGTTGGCGCCAATAACAGGTTGTTTTTCATCATCAAGAATCTGACCTTTTAGCCTGCTTTTTTTTTTGGTCGTCGCTTTAGGAGTTTGGTTTCTCTGCTTCACAAAAATATTATTGCCTGCTATAGAAAATTGTAAAGTGGCAGTTTTATTTAATTCTGCAATAAGTTTTTCGATAGTAGTCTGCTTAAAAGTATTTTTTTGAGTAAAATATTTTTTACCAGTATCGATTTGATCTGTAAAAGCAAATTTATAATCTGTTTGATTTTCAATTTGCTTGAAGAATTCTTTTAAAGTGACATTTTGATCTACAGTTATCGTAACGCTTTGAGCGAACATACATAAGCTGAATAAAAAAAAGCATGCTGAAATTATATGCTTCATGAAATTTTGTATTTTTGAATATTATTAAATGGAATAACTTCGTGTTATCCTGACTAAGAGGAGGATGTGTAGTTTCGCGGCTTACATCCTTTTTCGTTTATTATTGAAAAGTAATCTGTTTTAGATCTTCATTTATTTCAAAGTTTAGGTTATACATTTCTGCTATTAATTGTACAATTGTATTTAAATCTTCTTTTTTGTTGATTCGAATGGTAATTTTTTGATTAGAATATTCGTGGGGAATATTTACTTTATACCCATAATTTTCTTCAATATAAGTTCCTACAGCGGTTAATTTAGAATTGTCAAAATCTATGAAACGACTAAACTCGGCAACTGCAGCAATATGATTTCCGTAAGTAAATTTCTCGCCAGGTTTTAGAATCCATTTTTGGTTTTCACCGTTTACATTCATCTGGACACTTCCTTCATACAATTCAACCGTTACTTCTTTTTGATTCGATTCTTTCACTATAAAAGAAGTTCCTAAAACCGTTGTTGTCGTTTCGTTACAAAAAACCTGAAAAGGATGCTGTTTGTCTTTTTTAACTTTAAAATAAGCTTCACCATCAATTTCAATTTTTCTGTTTAAAGCAAAATTGTCTCCATAAGAAATTTTAGAATTCGGACTTAATTCTACTTTTGAATTATCTGGTAAGACTACATATTTTATTTTCTGCGTAGTATTCTCAATTACATTTCCTGCCAGAACAGCTGTTTCTGTTACAGAGTCATTATTAAAATAAATTCCAGTTCCGATAAGAACAAAAAGTAAAACAGATGCCGCTGCATAATAGCGCCAAGGTTTAATCTTTCGTTTTTTAGGAAAAGCTTTTGCTTGAAATTCTTCCCAAGAAGCTTCTTTTGTGCTTTCTGAATGAGAAGCAGGAGTTTCATTCCATAACTTTTTAAACTCTTCGTCTAAATTTTCCTTGTCCATTTTTTTTGGTGTTAGAGTTTTTGGCAATAAAATCCTTGTTTATTAAAAACACCATAAACCATTTCCTTAATGTCTCTGTTGGTTTCGATTCTTAGAATTCTTTCGCGATTTTTGAAATCAAAATATATAATACAATCGGAAATAATGAACTGCAAAAGCACCACAATTAAACTGGCATCTTTTTTAGTTCTAACATTTGTTTTATACGCTTCAATGTGCATTTTTTGTTCTTGTTTTTATATATAACAAACGAGAACAGAAAAGTTCCTAATGGTTTTCGATTTTTTTTCGAATAAATTTACTGGCGAGATAAATATGATTGGCAATGGTCTTTTCAGAAAGATCCGTGATTGCTGCAATCTCCTTATAGCTAAGGTTTTCCAGTTTGTGTAAAGTAAATATTTTTTGTTGCTGCTCCGGAAGCTGATTGATGAAGTTTTGTAGTTTTTCTTGTCTTTCTTCAAAAATTCCAGAATCGGAATCTTGTTCTTCCAAGATATCAGCTTGAAAAGTGTCAAGCTGAACTATTTTATTTTCTCTGTTAATGTGATTGAGAATAATGTTTTTGCAGATAGTGTACAATTGCTTGTCCAATAGAATATCTTCATTGAGCAGTTCTCTTTTATTGTAGAGTCGTAAAAAACTTTCTTGAACAAAGTCCTCGGGAGTAAGAACTGTCAGATTAAAACGTTTGGCAATGTTTATCAGTTTATCGTAGTAAGTGAAGTAAACCTCTTTAAAAGCGGCTTCATTCCCTTTTTTCAAACTAAGAATAAACTTTTTATTGTCCATAACGAAAATATCGCGACTTGTTTAACTAATAACAACTCATTGGTCTTACTATTATTGCATTCAAAAAACACGAATTTGATATCAAGAATGTAATAAGTTACAAAGAACCGTAATTTAATTTTATATTTTGACGCTGTTATTGGAAAATGTTACAGAAAATCGAGTTCTTTTTTATTTCTAATAAAAAGTATTGGCAGCAAGTTATTGATTACTTATTTCTCACCATCAATATCTTCGACAGCAGAAATTTGGTCCAGTATATTGGTCTGGTTAGGCGAAATGTAGTTTTTTACTTCAGCGGGAGTTTCTTTCTTAAAAAGAAGATCCAATGCATTGTAAAGTTTTAATAAAACATCTTTGTCTTCTTTTGCAATATCTAAGGCAGTATTAAAATTAAAAACATAATTATTCGAATTGCGTACTTCTACTTTGATTGTTTTAGATGTGATCTTAAATTTTACTATGTCCATATGTTATAAAATTACCTCTGCAAAATAACTATTTTAATAGCAGTTTTTATGGTTATTTTTTGATTTTTTAATTACAAAGAATTTTTATTTTTTTGTTTTAATTTTAGCAATACTTCCATTGCTTTTAGAGCGTCATTTTTATCAATAAATATATGGTCGTGTAAATAGGCAGCAACTACATTGCAGCTAATATTGGCATTTCCTAGTGCCTGAGAAAATGCAGCGGTCAAACCTACAGCAGCTAAAGAAGAATGAACTTCTAAAGTAATCCAAGAAGCGATGTAGGAGAAAGTAAGATTAAGCTCTTCTGCAAAACGCTTTTCTAGGACAACAGTAATTCCTTCTTTCTCTTTAAATAGAAACAAAATTTTTGAAAAGGCGATATGGTCTATAGAATCTACTTTTGTAAAAACATATTCTCCTGCATTAAGAACAGGATTAAGATTCTCTAGAATAGTGTTTAAATTTATTTCGCCTTCCATAAAATTAAGACTCTTTTTTTTTATAAAATAATAAAAAACCCTTAAACATTTCTGTTTAAGGGTTTTGCCTTTTTTGTAGCGAGGACGGGAGTTGAACCCGTGACCTCAGGGTTATGAATCCTGCGCTCTAACCAACTGAGCTACCTCGCCTGGACTGCTATCATGAATTCCTGATTGCGGGTGCAAAGATAGAAATAATATTAAAGCGTACAAGAATATTTTGAAGAAAAAAAAATATTTTTAAAAACGCATTGTTTTTGGACATATATTCTTATATTTCGAAAAAATTAAAAGTAGCACATGGATTCAAAAATACGTTACGAAATCGAGTTTCCGATCAATTCTTCGCCGCAATTATTGTATCAATATATATCAACTCCGTCAGGTTTATCAGAATGGTTTGCTGACAATGTTAATTCAAGAGGTGAATTTTTTACTTTCATCTGGAATGATTCGCAGGAAAAAGCACGCTTGGCTTCAAAAAAAACAGGAGAAAAAGTTAAGTTTAAATGGGTAGATGAGAGCAGTAAGGATACTGAATACTTTTTCGAACTTCATATTTTAGTCGATGAATTGACTAAAGACGTATCGCTTATGGTAGTTGATTTTGCTGATAAAGAAGAAATTGGCGAAGCTAAACAATTGTGGGAGAATCAAATCTCAGATCTAAAACATCTTATAGGATCTGTTTAGTAAAAGTCTATTTTATACCTTATATTTGCCCTGAACAAAATTCAGGGTTTTTTTATGATTAATTTTAACGGAAATATAGCGCAGGAAGATAGTAATATATTAACTCAAAACCGCGCTTTTCTATACGGTGACGGCATTTTTGAAACAGTAAAAATAATCAATGGAAAAATCTTGTTTCTTGAAGATCATTACTTTAGGTTGATGGCTTCAATGCGCGTGGTTAGAATGATGATTCCAATGAATTTTACAATGGAATATTTTGAAGAGCAAATCCTTAATTTAGTAAAAGAGCAAGGTATTTCCTCTTCGGCTAGAGCAAGAATAACTGTTTTTAGAAATGACGGAGGTTTATATCTTCCAAAAACCAATGAAATTTCTTTTTTAATCAAAGCAGCGCCACTTGAAAACACTTCCTACGCAGTTAATACAAACGAATACGAAGTAGATTTATATAAAGATTTTTATGTAACGAAACAATTATTATCGTCTCT
Organism: Flavobacterium sp. Root935; assembly: GCF_001429295.1. Classification (GTDB taxonomy): domain Bacteria; phylum Bacteroidota; class Bacteroidia; order Flavobacteriales; family Flavobacteriaceae; genus Flavobacterium. The sequence goes on from NZ_LMJL01000011.1 coordinate 63,654, forward strand.
TAAAACGACTAATAAGATGATTCATATTACGGGAAGTATTTATGCCCACGAAAATGATCTTGCTAATTGCCTTTTGCTAAATGACAGTAAAAATGTGGTAGAAGCACTTCAAGGGAATATTTTTATGGTAACAGGAAAAAAACTAATAACGCCTCCAGTTTCAGAAGGTGCTTTAAACGGAATAATGCGTAAACAAATTTTGGCATTAGCCAAGAAAGTAGAAGGCATAGAAGTTTCTGAGGAAATAATTTCACCGTTTGATCTTCAAAAAGCAGATGAATTATTCCTGACAAATGTAATCATGGGAATACAGCCGATAACCAAATATCGAAAAAAGGAGTTTAAAACTAATCTGGCTCATTTATTAGTGCAGAAATTAAATGAATCCATTTCTGAAAATTAATTCAGATATGGATTTTCCGGTGCATTAGACCAAATAAGGTAGTCGCCTCCAAGTTCAATAATCTGCTCTTTCCAAAAATGGGTAGTAGATTTACCGATAATTTTATTCTTGTAATTATTATCAGCAATAATCCAAGAGTTTCCCTGCATCTCATTTTCAAGCTGATTTTCGTCCCAGCCGGTATAGCCTAAGAAAAAACGAATATTATTTTTACTAATAGATCCGTCATTTATTAAGTCTTTGGTTGACTCAAAATCACCTCCCCAATAAATTCCATTAGAAATCTCAACACTGTTTGGGATTAATTCTGGAATATTATGAATGAAATAAAGGTTGTCTTGCTCTACAGGGCCTCCGTTATATATCTTGAAGTTGGCTTCAATTTCAGGTATTAAATCATTAATAGTATATTTTAATGGTTTATTAATGATAAAACCTATTGATCCTTCTTTGTTATGGTCTGCTAATAAAATTACCGATCTGTTAAATGATAAATCTCCAATTATTGAAGGCTCGGCAATAAGCAGGTGTCCTTTTTTTAATTTTTCTGAAATCATACGGTTACAATTTTTATTAAATTTAATCATAAAAAAATTAAAATCACAAAAAAAATCGTTAAACCGCATAAAAAAACCTTCCACAAGGAAGGTTTTAATTATATTATAAGTTTAGAGAACTTTCTTACTTAGTTCACTGCACCTTCTAATTCAGCACCAGCTTTGAATTTTACAACATTTTTAGCTGCGATCTTGATAGTTTTTCCTGTTTGAGGGTTTCTACCGTCTCTAGCAGCTCTTGAAGATACTGACCATGATCCAAAACCTACTAATGAAACTCTTCCACCTTTTTTCAAAGTAGTTCCTACATTACCTAAAAAAGACTCTAAAGCTAATTTCGCCGCAGCTTTTGTGATTCCTGCATCAGCAGCGATAGCATCGATTAATTCTGATTTGTTCATAATAATTAGTTATTAATTGTTGGTTAAAAAAAATTGTTAATACACAAATTTAGTAGGAAATCCGTTGCGTGCAAGTGTTTTCTTTAATTTTAGCAAAAATTGTTGATAACTTGCTTTTTTTGTTCATAAAGAGTGTTGTTTATCGATCAAAAACAGGTGCAAACCCCTGTTTTACTGACCTTAATACACTTTTGCAACATCTGAAAAACTGACTCCATTTAATATCTCTGAAGCTAGCATTCTCTTTTTTCCTGGAAATTGTAGACTTAATAACTGAATAAAGCCATCTTTTATTGCAATCTTGATTTCTTTTTTAGTACTAATTAATTTTCCAACCTCGTAAGAATGGGCTTCCGAAATCAATTTTGCCTCATATATTTTAATGTTCAGTTCTTCATTTTGGTCTTTTAAAAAACACCAAGAAGCAGGATACGGGCTCAAGCCTCGAATTAGATTATTGATTTCTGCTCCAGATTTTGTCCAATCTATTTTGCAGTTTTCTTTATTCAATTTATAAGCAGTTTTGATTTCTGCATTATCTTCTTGAATAGTAGTAGTTACATTTCCGTTTTCAATAACTTTCAAAGTATCAATTACGGTAGAACTTCCTAAATGCATTAATCTATCGTGCAATTGTCCGGCATTTTCTTCTGGTTCAATTGCGATTTCAGAATTTAAAATCATGGCGCCAGTATCAATTTTGTCATCAATAAAGAAAGTTGTAACACCAGTTTTAGTTTCTCCATTAATAATCGCCCAGTTAATAGGAGCAGCACCACGATAATTTGGAAGTAAGGAAGCGTGAAGATTAAATGTTCCTAAGCTTGGCATTTCCCAAACTACTTTTGGCAGCATTCTAAACGCAACTACAATTTGTAAATTGGCATTTAAAGCTTTCAATTCTGCTAAGAAATTTTCGTCTTTTAAATTAGTTGGCTGTAATAAGTTCAAATTGTTGGCAAGCGCATATTCTTTTACAGCCGAATATTTTATTTTTTGTCCGCGTCCTGCTGGTTTATCTGCAGCTGTTATTACGCCGACAACATCATAGTTGTTTTTTATAATGGTATCCAAAATGCCTACAGCAAATTCTGGAGTTCCCATAAATATAATTCTCAATTTCTCCATTATGATTTTAAAGTGTATTTATTATTCGCTTGTATGATAATATGATTGTTTTCGAGTAATTCCTGAAGAGCCGAAATAATGTCTTTGGTGTCCATTTTTATTTGGTTTTCAATTTCTCTCGAAGTCAAAGAAGCAGTTTTGAGTAAAGATAGAATCTTATCAGCAATCGAATCGGCTTCTGTTATTTTTCCTTTTTGGGTAATGCAGTACGAGCAAATACCGCAGTTTTCATTCGTTTCTTCACCAAAATAATCCAAAACCAATCTGTTTTTACAGGTTTTAGAATCTTTTATATAATGCAAAACAGACAAAAGCTGTTCTTTTTTAACTTGATTTTGCTTCTCTAAATATTTCGAAACTCTATTTATAGTATGATCGTCTTCGCGGACTTCATTAAATAATATAGTAGCGTCGTTGTTTTTAGACTTGTATTCTATAATTTCTTTTTCTTTTAATTTTTCTAAAAGTGCTGTAACCTGCTCTTCAGAGCGATTCGATTTTTTAGCAATCAATCCCAGATTCAGGTTTGTTTTTACCTCATATACTCCTGGATAAGTTCGCAAAATTGCCAATATAATTTCCTCGTCATTAGGATTCAAACTCATGTATCGAATAACTTCTTTGGATTCAATCAAAAACTGAATATTGATTTTTTCCGAGAATTCCTGAGACATGGTAATAATTCCCTGCTGATTCAAAAATTGTAAAGCATTGTATGTTTTAAGGGTAGGGAAGTCGTACTTATTACAAAAATGATTCAGTTTAAACGAAAAAGAATCATCTAAACCTTCTCCGTAAGCAATTTGAAAATAGTTGCAAAGTTTGACATACATTGTTTTTAGAAACTTCTTGTCGGGAAGAATGCTTAAAAACTGCTGCTCCGTTTGTGTTGCATCAGAATTATTGTAGAGTAAAACCGAAAAAGCTTTTTCGCCATTTCGTCCCGCTCTTCCAGATTCTTGGTAATAATTTTCTAAATTTTCTGGAAGCTGGGTATGTATAACGGTTTTAACATTGTCTTTGTCAATTCCCATTCCAAAAGCATTTGTAGCCACGATAACCTGTGCTTGCTCCGACATCCACAACTGCATGTTTTTGTCTTTTTCTTTAGACGAAAGTCCGCCGTGATAATACGTCGCCGTAAAACCTAAAGATTGCAATTGCGAAGAAATATTCAAACAAGACTTTCGGTTTCGGACATATATTATAGAAGGCTGCGGATTTTTTTTCAGAATTTGTTCCGTGCGGTATAATTTATCTTCGACTTCAAAAACCATGTAAGCAATATTTTTTCGCTCAAAAGATTGTTGAAAATGTCTCGGATTTTTTAATTCTAACTGCGTTCTAATATCTTCAATAACCCTAGGAGTTGCTGTCGCCGTTAAAGCTAAAAAAGGAATCTTCGGAAAGAATTTCTTCAATTCCGAGATTTTAAGATAGGCGGGTCTAAAATCATGTCCCCATTGCGAAACACAATGTGCCTCGTCAATAGCGATTAAATTTATAGGAAGATTTTTAATTCGCTCCAAAATCCAATCCGACTGTAAACGCTCTGGCGAAAGATAAAGGAATTTATAATTACCAAACTGGCAGTTGTCCAAAAGATCTATGATTTCTTCTGTATGGATACCTCCTGTAAGAGCAATCGCTTTAATTTCCCGCTTCTGCAAATTCATTACCTGATCTTTCATCAATGCAATAAGAGGAGAAATTACCAAGCAGATTCCTTCCTGCATCATCGCGGGCACCTGAAAACAAATCGATTTTCCGCCACCCGTCGGAAGTACGGCAAAAGTATCCTGTCCTTCAAGAACCGAATCGATAATTTCTTTTTGCAACGGTCTAAAACTGTCGTGTTTCCAGTATTTTAGAAGAATATCCTGTGCTCCGAGCATTGCTTTAGTTTTAAAGTTAAAAATTCAGAAAACAGGTTCTAGTTTTACAGCTAAAAACGCGTCGCTAAATTTTATCTAAGATATAAAGAATTCTGTTTTCAACCGTATCTTTTGGAACTTCAATCAATTCGTAACCATATTTTTTATAGGTTTCAATAAGATGTTCCTGAATTTTAACCGCTTGTTCAAAATTTTCGTAACGCTCTGTATCGCTTTGGTAAATTTCTTCCCAAGGCGGCAAAATAAAAGTTTTAGAATATTTATAATCCTCACAAGCCTTTGTAAAACGCTCTGGATATTCATCTCCAATATAATCCATGTAGGCTACAACATCGGGAATTCCTCTGTCTATAAAAACTACATTATCAGGTTCTTCAAGAGCATTTTGGTATTGTTCGATGCGGCCTTCCAGAAGCATTTCGCTAAACAAAAGCGGTTGTTCTAAAAACAGTTGTTCGATACCTTCCTGCTGCGCTTTCATGGTCACCTGTCTAGAGATTTCAGGATAGCAGCAAAAGCCACGAGCTACCAATTCGTTAATAAGTGTTGATTTTCCTGTACCAGGACCGCCAAGTAAGACTATGATTTCTTTTTGCACTATTCTAAAAATAAAGCGCAAATTTACCTAAACTTATTCGTAATTAAAAAGAATATTTATCAGAAACGAAAGATTTGATATTTTGATAAACAAAAGTTCTTATTTTTAAAGTCCCGATAGGTACGATATATTTATAGAAAAAATATACACGATAAATATAAAGCTCCAGCGGAGCGACATAATTTAAATAGTTTATATGTCGCTCCGCTGGAGCTTTTGATTGGTGGGAAAATTGAATTTTCTATACATGTTTTGCTCCGCTGGAGCAATTTTGGAATAAATTAAATTGATTTATGAATTGCCGTTGGTTTTAACCAACGAATTTAAAGGCTTTTTATATTTTGGCTTTAGCCAAATATTTGCCACCATTTTCTTTTGACTTTAGGAAGAACGACTCTTTGGTTGTCTTCAATTTGTTTTCCATTAAAATCGAGAACATATTCGTTCGATTCAAAATCAATTAGACGTATTTTATCACTTTCAATATTAAAAGGGTTTTTGCCTTCAAGATTTACCCAGATATCTCTTCCTCCGAAGCGCCAAACTATTTCTCCTTCTTTTGTAATTCTAAATATTTCTACCTCGCCATAAATAATAAAATCCTTTTCTAATTTGTAAATACCAAAGTTTGTGGCAAAATCAAATTCTTTATGCCAGACAATTTCAAGTGAAGGAATTTGTAAACAATATAATGTATTACAAACGCGAATCCATATTTTTTTATCTTCAATAATAAATGAATTCTCATAAATTCCGGTTGCTCCTCCAGTTGCGCATATTATTGCGCTTGAAATTTCTGCTTCATTTTTTTTAATAACAATTGCATGCTTGCTGGTTGAGTAAAAATTTTTCTCTTGATATTTTCCTTCGAAATAAACTTTTTGATAATGAAATGAATTTTCTGGTGAATTCAAAGTGTAATTTTGGTCGTCAAAAACTTCTATTTCAAAATTATTATAATCAATTTTCATATTTTGGTTTAAAATTAATTACTCACAAAACAAATACTTCCCAGAACCTTTTCCTTTTTTAGAAGGAACAATCAAATGCGATTGAAACTTTTTACCGTTTAAAACATCATTCACAAAATCAAGAACATACTGCTGTCCTTCATGGAAAAGATAACCGGAGAATTCATGTCCGCCCCCGCAAAAAGTAATTAGTTCAACATCTTTATGTAAATCCTGCATATGATTGTAAACGGCATAAGAACCAAAAAGAATCAGCCAGCCCGAAGCATTTGTCGGGCAAGAGCGATGCGAACCAGCATTATACGGAACTGTATCGTCATTACTTCCATGCGCTAATAACATCGGAATTGCTTTTTCTTTCGTAATCAAATTGATGTCCTGAATAGCTCCCGAACCTCCAATAAAACCTTTGTATTTAAAATTTTCAGGCAGATTGTTTTTATACAAATTCATTAATTTATAATCCCAGAACGAAGCATGAAAACCAATTTCTGCACCCGCGCTGATTCCAGAAATAAATATTTTAGAATTATCCAGATTGTATTTGTCTGCATTTTCGATTAGATATGAAGTTGCCTGCCACATATCGCTCACGCCAATCTGGATTGCTTTTATTTTTTCGGTTAAAGTTCCTTTGCATCCAAAATCTTTTCCTTTCATATATAAACTGTACGAAATGCTAGCAACGGCATAACCATTTTGTGCCATAAATTTCCCGAACTCTTTTTCGCTTGTGCGTTCTCCTCCAGAAAATCCGCCGCCAAAAGCGAATAGGATCAACGGAATTTTTTCATTAGATTTTTTCTTCGGCAGATATAAATCTAAGTCTAGCTTTAAAGTATCGTTCTGGAAATAAGTCAGCGTTTTGACTTCTTGCGCTTGGCTATTGTAAAAAGTACAGATTGTAAAAAGTAAAAAGATAATTTTTTTCATTGTAAGGTATTTTAATTTTGCAAAGTCGAAGAATTGCGAAATATTTCAAATATAAAGTTTTGTCAAGAATTTTGCGAATTTTTGCGAATTTAAATTGTAAAAGCAGTCAAAAACTAGTGCGATTTAATCAAGAGATTTGCAATAATATAATTAGTGTAAATTAGTGAATTTGGTGGCGAAAAAACAGCTGTCTTTACAATAGAAAAAATCTAAAATCTAAAATCTATTATCTGAAATCAAAAACGTATATTTGCGTTTATTTTTAATTACGAATGGAGAACGATAAAGAAAAAAATACCGCCGAATTTTACGAAAGATTAAAATTAGAGCTAGATAACGCAAACACTTGGCCAGCAGAATATTTGTATAAATTTATTGTGCCATCTGTTGCGGATAATGTGGAGCGAGTTGAAAAAGCTTTTGATAGAATGGGAGCGGTTATTAAAACAACAAAATCTAAAACGGGTAAATTTACCAGCGTTTCTGTAGATGTTACTATGAACAGTTCAGATGATGTGATTAGTAAATACAAAGAAGTTTCTACAATAGAAGGTATAGTTTCATTATAACTTATGGTCGAAAAATATAAAAAAGAAGTCGCAAATGACGTTGTTTTTAACTTAGAATATAATTCTGAAAGACAGCGTTTGATTATTCCGGAATATGGTCGTCATTTACAAAAATTGATCGATCAGGCTACCGCAATAGAAGATGATGAAACACGCAATAAAGCGGCGAAATATATCATTCAGGTTATGGGAAGTTTGAATCCGCATTTGCGCGATGTACCAGATTTTCAGCATAAACTTTGGGATCAGCTTTTCATAATGTCTGATTTTAAATTGAATGTGGAATCGCCATATCCAATTCCGTCAAGAGAAGTTTTGGAGCTAAAACCAGATGTGTTGCAATATCCGCAGAACTTTCCAAAATACAGATTTTATGGTAACAATATCAAATACATGATCGATGTTGCTAATAAATGGGAAGATGGAGAAATGAAAAATGCATTGGTTATGGTAATTGCCAACCACATGAAAAAATCTTTTTTAAGCTGGAACAAAGACACTGTGAAAGATGATGTGATTTTTGAGCATTTATATGAATTGTCTGGTGGAAAAATAAACTTGCTTCACAGCACAGAAGAATTGTTGAACACAACAGATTTAATGCGTACCAACAAACGCATGTCTAATAAAACAGCATCTGTTGGACAGCCAAAAATTCAAAACAACAAAAACAATAAAGGAGGCCAAAAAAAAACATTTCAAAAAAACAATAATCAAAAATAGAAGAAGTTGCTAAGATACTAAGCGTCTAAGTTGCTAAGATTTTAGCTAAACCTTAGAACCTCAGAATCTCAGAACCTTAGAACCTTAAAAAAAATCTATGGGAATTTTTAAAATCGAAGGAGGAACTCCTTTAAAAGGAGAAATCACTCCGCAAGGAGCAAAAAACGAGGCATTACAAATTTTATGTGCCGTGCTTCTAACGGGGGATAAAGTAAAAATTAATAATATTCCCGATATTATTGACATCAATAAATTAATCACTTTATTGGGTAATTTAGGGGTTAAAATTCAACGTAACGAACCAGGTTCTATCACATTTCAAGCTGATGAAGTTAATGTTGGATATTTAGAAACCGAAGCTTTCAAAAAAGAAGGTGGAGCACTTCGTGGTTCTATTATGATTGTTGGACCACTTTTGGCTCGTTTCGGAAAAGGTTATATTCCAAAACCAGGAGGAGATAAAATTGGCCGTCGTAGATTAGATACACACTTTGAAGGTTTTATTAACCTTGGAGCAAAATTCAGATATAACAGAGAAGATCATTTTTACGGAGTAGAAACTCCAGAAGGAGGACTTCAGGGAACAGATATGCTTTTAGACGAGGCTTCTGTAACCGGAACGGCAAACATTGTAATGGCTGCTGTTTTAGCAAAAGGACAAACTACAGTTTACAATGCTGCCTGCGAACCCTATTTACAGCAGTTATGTAAAATGCTAAACTCTATGGGAGCAAAAATCACTGGAGTTGGTTCTAACTTATTAACTATTGAAGGTGTTGAAAGTCTTGGAGGATGCGAACACACTATTCTTCCGGATATGATCGAAATTGGTTCTTGGATTGGTCTTGCGGCTATGACAAAAAGTGAAATCACGATCAAAAATGTAAGCTGGGAAAATTTAGGTTTGATTCCGAATACATTTAGAAAATTAGGAATTACAATTGAAAAACGTAACGACGATATTTACATTCCAGCTCACAAAGATGGCTATGAAGTAAAAACAGATATCGACGGTTCTATTTTAACAATTGCAGATGCACCTTGGCCAGGATTTACGCCTGACTTATTAAGTATCGTTTTGGTTGTGGCAACTCAGGCAAAAGGAGATGTTTTAATTCACCAAAAAATGTTTGAAAGCCGTTTGTTCTTTGTGGACAAATTAATCGATATGGGAGCAAAAATCATGTTATGTGACCCGCATAGAGCTGTGGTTATGGGGCATAATTTTGAATCTCAATTGAAAGCAACAACTATGTCATCTCCTGATATTCGTGCGGGAATTTCATTATTGATTGCGGCGCTTTCTGCAAAAGGAACAAGTACGATTCAAAATATAGAACAAATTGACCGTGGATACGAGCGTATCGACGAGCGTTTAAGAGCAATCGGTGCAAAAATCGTGAGAGCTTAAAAAGAAAGTTAGCCGCAAATTCACGAATTTAAATCTTCAAAAGATTATCAAAATATTCTTGAATTAGCGGCGAAAAAAATAGTCTAAATGACAAATGAACAAAAAGCTATAAAAGCTACTCTATTTAGTATAGCTGGAAATACCTGCCTGGCCCTAGTAAAAGGTCTCGCAGGTTTTTTTGGCAATTCATACGCCTTGATTGCAGATGCCATCGAATCGACTACGGATATATTTTCCTCTTGTCTGGTGTTATTCGGAATCAAATATTCTAATAAACCGGCAGATGAAAATCATCCTTACGGTCACGGTCGTGCAGAACCTTTAATTACATTTTTGGTTGTTGGATTTTTAATTACTTCGGCAACAATTATTGGTTATGAAAGTATTGCCAATATTGGCACTTCACACGATTTACCTAAATCTTGGACATTATATGTTTTAGGAGCCATTATTGTGTGGAAAGAATATTCTTTTCGTTTGGTAATGAAACGAAGCAGACAAACCAATAGTTCGTCATTGGCTGCTGATGCTTGGCATCATAGAAGTGACGCTATAACTTCTGTAGCCGCGTTTATCGGAATTTCGATTGCGCTTATTATGGGAAAAGGCTACGAATCTGCAGATGATTGGGCAGCACTTTTTGCGGCGTTTTTTATTCTGTATAACAGTTATAAAATTTTCAGACCTGCGCTTGGCGAAATCATGGATGAAAACCTAAATGATGATTTAGTAGAAGAGATTCGTGTAGTATCTTTGACAGTTCCCGGCATCTTGGGAACAGAAAAGTGTTTTATTCGTAAAGCAGGAATGCGCTATCACGTAGATTTGCACGCAATAGTTTCAGCTGCAATTTCAGTAAAAGAAGGACATGATTTATCACACCAATTACAAGATACATTAAAGGAGCAAATTCCACAGTTAGGAAATGTTTTAATCCATATAGAGCCAGATGATTATCATTGTTAAAAGGTTCAAAGTTGCAGAGGCGCAAAGGTTCAAAGGTTTTGCTTCTAAGATAAAATTTTAAAAATCCGTTTATTCTGTAAAAGAGTCAATGGATTTTTTTATGCGCGTTACCTTCGGCCGGGCTATCCGCTATATCTTTTTGTTTTAAAAAAAAAACAAAAAGGATATCGCTCCTATCCCTAACGCAATCTCTGGTAGTAATAAATTTTTTGTAATAAAATAGTTGTCGGTTCAAACGTCCCGCGAAATTCTCAAAGTAAATACCTTTGTACCTCTGAACCTTTGCAGCTTTGCACCTAATCTAAAACATTCAAAATCTTCAATCCAAACACAACACCATTTTGTTGAATGCCTCCTTGATAAGAATGTACGTAATCCACTCTAAATAATTTAAATTTACCGAAACCTAAATTATCCAAACCAACAGTGAATTCCGTATAAGGTTTTCGATCTGGAATCGCCAGTGAGTGAAAACCAATATTCATCGTAGATTTTAACAGATTTAGTAATGGAATCTTATTCATAATAAATCCTGTGTCATTGTGCTCTAGATGCATTTCAAAATAACTGTCATTTGTGCTATTGGCGTAGTATGGCATTAAATTAAAAACATTTAAGTAGCGGCCGCTTTTACCGATATGAGTTTGGTTTCCGTTGAAATGTCTGTAATCTATAAAAGAAATATTTTCGGCATTAAAGAATTTCCCAGCTCTAAAATTAGTGCCTAAAAGACCTTTATTTCCAAGTCGTAAATCATATTGTACAGAAGCGCCGATTCTTTCAAATTCGTATTTCTTTTCGCTTGCAGCAAAAGCTTTTTCGAAACCTAAAACTACAGTCGGATATTTATCATCTTTAAAATTATATCTTCCGTCAGGTCTTGAAATATATTTATTTCCAAAGTTAATTCTGGCATTGAGACCAACTTTAAACAAATTATGCTGTTCAAATGGCGCCGTAGTAAAATCATTTGGTGCAAGAGGATTGTTTGAAGAATATAGATCATCCCTTTTAAAGAAAGAATAATCAGTTGTATTGAAAAGAGGTTTTCGCTGTTCATAAGCCACTTTTGCAAACAGATTAACGCCATTTAAAACGTCTTGCGAATAATTTACCTGTGCATATTCTAAGTTATACAACTTCATATAATTGTCTTTAAAAAATAAAGAACTTATAGAATTGACCAATTTAGTAATAGGTTCCGCACTGTTAAACTGCGCAACTTTTGTTCCTCCCGTAACTCCCAATGTTGCATAATTTATATTGTTGAATTTATGACTAAATTGTCCAACAACTCTAAATCGCTGATCTGAAAAACCATAATTAAAAGTGGTACCAAGAGAGGTTGTTTTTCCTTCTTCTTCATTTTCTTTTTTAAATGAAAAACCAGAATCCAAATTAAATCCCTGAACGGTATTAAAACTCAAAGAGGAAATATTCAGTAAACCTTGATAATTGAAAGAATATTTTTTGAACGTATTTTTATAGTCATAGCCCATTAAAATATCCCAAACTTTAAACTTATTATTTTTAGCATCAGTAGAATCCGTATATTTTTTTGATTTTCGAATTACTAAGAGGCTGTCTTTTTTACTATAATCAGTGCTTTCTTCAATAGTTAACGGAATTGGTCTGATTTCGTTCCAGAATGCGTCATCTTTTTTATTGGCATTTGCTTCAAAAGAAACAATTTCATTTCCAAAAGTTTTCTTCTCGAAAGAAGATGGAAATTCATAATTAGAATAAACATAATTGAAGTTCCCAGAAAATTTTACTCCAAAAATACCCGCATTAAACGAAAGTGTCTGTGCATTTTTAGACCAGATTTTATTTTTTACATTATAGCTGAAACTCTGTTTTAGATTCATTACTTCGGTAAACTCATTTTTCATGCGATAGCCTTTAATTTCTAGGTTTATAGCATAAATAGCAAAACTGTCATCAACAATACAAATGTAACCCTCAAACACAGGTTCTTTGTCGCGTTTTGGAGTCACTTTAATTTTATAAATCTGCTGTTTATTGTCGTCGTAAAAACTACTTTCGAGTTTGTATTTGTAGTAATTAAAAGCATTGTCTGCAATAGGAGAAATCATTTTAACATCAAAGTCGAGTGTATTATCATAAAAATCGTAAGTTGATAAAGCAGCAGTATTGTAGCTGTATCCACGATTGTTTCCTGAAATTTTCGAAGCTATAATTCTCTCCTTTAACTTCTCAGGTTTTTCAAAAGTAATTTTAGAAACAGTTTCAGATAAATATAAAATTCCTGTTCCGGTAGAATCTAAATTGGATGCCATGTCCTCACCAAGATCAACTTTTTGACCTAAGATTTTTTTAGGAAGATCTTTAACCTTAAACATTCCTTTAGAATAAAAGTCGGCTGTATATCTTCCTGTTTTATCGGAGTTTTCTTTTTTGTTGGTAATTGCACTTTTTATAATGGCATTTGCGGGATTGTTTTTAGGATCAATCACAACTTCATTTAGAGAGAAGCTTTCTTCCTCCATTTTTATATCTAAAGTTGTATTTGAATCTGGAGAAATTGTGATTTTCTGTGTTTTAAAACCTAAATACTGAAAGACAATTCGGTTTTTACCAATTTCTTTAACCTGCAATTGGTATTTGCCTTGTTCATTCGAAGTGGTTCCTCGATAAGTCCCTTCTTCAAAAATAGAAACAAACGGGAGTGGATTTCCCTTTTCATCGGTTACAGTTCCTTTGATTTGGGCAAAATTGGAAATTGAAAAAATTAAAAAGGCAAATAATGTAAAGTTTTTCATGTAAGTGGTTTCTCTTACAAAAATAAAATAACTTGAAAATGAGCTTATTAATAATATGTTAAATTAAAGAGATTCAATTTTGTTTGCACTGTCAGGCTGAGCGGAGTCGAAACCAGTTTCCTATACCATACTGTGGTGATGATGTTTAGTTTAAATTATAAAAACGACTGAATTGCCAACTCATAACTTTTCAAGCCAAAACCTAAAATAACACCTTTAGCATTTCCAGATAAATAAGATTGATGTCTGAAACTTTCGCGAGCATAAGTATTAGAAATATGAACTTCGATTACAGGAGTTGTCACAGCTTTCATGGCATCCCCTAAACCAATTGAGGTATGAGTGTAAGCGCCCGCATTTAAAATAATTCCGTCGTATGTAAAACCGCATTCTTGAATTTTTCCAATCAATTCTCCTTCAATATTACTTTGGTAATATGAAAGTTCAATATTTGGAAACTTTTGTTGCAGCGTCTCAAAATAATCTTCAAAAGTCTGGCTTCCGTAAACTTCTGGTTCGCGTTTTCCTAAAAGATTCAAATTGGGTCCGTTGATAATGCAGATTTTCATATTTATTTTTTTGTGTAATTATGTGTTGACATTGCCATTGATTTGCCATTGCCATTGAACTTTGTAAAAATAAAAAAACCGCTCCAATTAATAGAGCGGTTTTTATAAAAGTATGTGATATATTTTAGAACATGTATCCAGCTGAAAGTTGGAATACAGAGTTTTTAAAATCAGCTTCTTCTGAAATCTCAGTCAAACCTATTCCGTAGCGAGCTTGAACAAAAAGACCTCCAACAACTTTTAATCCTAAACCTGCGTTAAGAGAAAAGTCAAATGTTTTTGGATCTGCAACGTCAAATTCCTTTTTATTAGATACAAGGAATGAAGCTTGCGGGCCAAGTTCTAAACTAAGTGATTTAGTCATGTAGATTTTCGCCATTACAGGAATAGCGATATATCCCATTTCGTTTTTAAATTCTGAAACAGCATTTTTATAGGTAGCACCTTGTGTAGTGTACAAAAGCTCTGGCTGAATTGAGAATTTTTCTAATAATTTAAGTTCTGCTACAAGACCTGCATGGTAACTTGTAATACCTTCTTTGTCAACAGAAATTCCATCAAAGTCAGAACCTCCAGTTTGGTTCGCAAAGTTAACCCCTGCTTTAACCCCGATTTGTACAAATTGAGCGTTGATTGTAGCTGATGTTGCAATGAACAAAACAGCCGCTAAAAGTATTTTTTTCATAAAAAATGTTTTTAAAGTTTGGTATTTTAAACGTTATTTAAAATTCAAAACTACATATTTAGCATTTTATTGCCTTATATTTTGGATTAAATAATTAATAAAATTCCCACCGAAACTCATTTTTCTTAACAAAAAAACATTGAAAAGTCTTTTAGATACTTGATTATCAGATTTCTATTTAGTCCTTTTTTTCTGTCTTATTCTGTTACTTTTTAAACTTATTGTGGATTAGATTTTGTAAGTCTAATCTTAGTTTTGTGTTTTGTAATTAAAAAATATAAAACATGAAAAAATTAATTTTAGCTGCTATTGCAGTAATGGGATTTAGCGCTGCTAATGCACAAGATTCTGGGTCATATGGATTTTCTAAAGGAAACATTCTTTTAGAAGGTAATTTAGGTTTTTCAACAAACAATGACAAAAACACAGATGTTAAAACTAATTCTTTTGAATTTAATCCAAAGGCTGGTTATTTTTTAACAGATAAATTTGCTCTTGGACTTGATTTAGGGATTGGTTCTGATAAGAAAAAAGTAGCTGGAACAGATGCTGATAAAAACTCAAATTTCAATGTTGGAGTTTTTGGACGTTATTATTTCCTAGATCTTGGTCAAAGATTTAAAACTTATGCGGAAGCTGGTGTTGGATTAAATACCGGAAAAGAGGGTGAAGCTAAATATTCAGGAGTTGGAATTAATGCAGGATTGGGAATCAATTATTTTGTATCTAACAGTTTTGCGATTAATTTTGGATTAACTGATATTTTGGATTATGGTACTAATAAGTATAAAGGAGGTAAAGCGGTTTCTGATTTTAATGCAAATTTAAATGTTTTCAACAACTTCTTCAGTACTGCTACATTTGGTTTGACATACAAATTCTAATAAAAAATAATAAGTTAGTTTTTTTAAAGCCTTTCTCATTTTGAGAGAGGCTTTTTTTATCTAATAAAGCTTCATATTAATTCAGGAAGTAGTTTATTGTTTAATAAGTTTATTAAATCCTTTTTCTGTCTTATTTTACTGTTTTTTAAGCTTATTGAGGATTGTCTTTTTGTAAGGCTGACCTTATTTTTGGTTTTTGTAATTAAAATATGTAAAAACATGAAAAAGATTATTTTAACTGCTATTGCAATAATGGCATTTGGATTTGTGAATGCGCAAAAATTTGGAGTTAAAGGAGGAGCTAATTTATCAACTTTAATAGGGAATATTGAAAATGAAACTCCAAAGTTTGGTTTCAATTTAGGAGGTTTTGTTGAATTTAAGATTGGAAATAAATTTTTTATTCAACCAGAACTCTTGTATTCTACTCAAGGAGGGAAATATGAACAATCTAGTGTTGATTATTTGTATAAACAAGAAATTAAGTCAAGTTACCTTAATGTGCCAGTAATGTTTAAGTATTATGTTATGGAAAAATTAAGTGTCGAGGCTGGACCTCAAGTCGGTTTTTTATTAACGGCTAAAGGTAAGTATGAAATAAAAAATGAAGTAGACTTTTTTTCTTCTGGATACAGAAGTGTTAAAGATATATATCAACCACAAAATATTGGTTTAAATATTGGAGCTGGTTATGATTTAACAAAAAATCTATCAGCTGGAATAAGATATCAATTAGGGATGTCGAATGAAGTTAGATATTATTCTAGTGTTGGAGATTTAAAACAAATAAGAATGCGTGATGACGTTCTTTCTGTTTCTGTTGGATACAAGTTCTAAAAAAGAATAATAAGTTAGTTTTTTAAGCCTTCCTTTTGGAAGGTTTTTTTTTTNAATACTATTTTATTTGTTAAATTCCAAATTAGTTTTTATGAAGAATATTTTTATATTTGATCATTAAAATTTAACCAAAACAAATTAAAATGAAGAAAATTATTTTAGCTGCTATAGCGGTAATGGCATTTGGATTTACGAATGCACAAGAAACAAGATTTGGGATAAAGGGAGGTGTTAACCTTTCTACTTTAACAGGCGAATATGAAGATGACACTAAATCATTAGTAGGTTTTACTGTTGGTGGTTTTGCTGAAATTAAGGTTATCGAACGACTAGCAATTCAACCTGAGCTTTTATATTCGGCTCAAGGTGCTAGATTTGAAGATGCTTTTGGAAAATATGATGCAAAACTTAATTATTTGAATATTCCTGTGCTTGCTAAGTTCTATATTACTAAGCAATTTACAGTTGAAGCTGGTCCTCAGATCGGTTTTTTATTGTCTGCTAAAATTGATGGAGAAGATGCAAAAGATTTTTATAAATCTGCTGATTTTGGATTTAATTTTGGAGCTGGTTATAATTTTACTGATAATTTTTCTGCTGGTATCAGATATACAGTTGGTCTTTCAGGGGTTTACGATAATGATAATGATGATCTTGAAGAATATATTGATAGCTCAAAAAACAGTAATTTATCGATTTATGCAGCTTATAAATTCTAATATTTCAAAATAAAAATATTTCAAAAACCTTCCTGATTCAGGAAGGTTTTTTTATGCAGAAAAATCACTTACTTTGTAAATATGAATTGGAGCAGATACATAAAAGATTATCAGTCGTATTTGAGGATAGAAAGAGGTTTGTCGAAAAATACAATTGAAAACTACGGATTTGATATTGAGCGGTTATGCCTTTTTTTAGAAACCAATCAAATTGATGTTTCTCCAATAAAAATTTCAGACGAAACATTACAGCAGTTTATATATTCTGTAGCAAAGGAAGTAAATCCGAGATCGCAGGCACGTATCATTTCGGGATTAAAAAGCTTCTTTAATTATCTTGTTTTTGAGGATTATCGAAATGATAATCCGTTAGAGTTAATTGAAGCGCCAAAGACTGGTCGTAAATTACCTGATACTTTATCACTTCAAGAAATCGATGCGCTTATTGAAACTATAGATTTGAGCAGTAATGAAGGTGAAAGAAATAGAGCAATGCTTGAAACTCTTTACGGATGCGGACTTAGGGTTTCTGAGTTGATCTCGCTTAAAATTTCTGATTTGTTTTTTGATGAAGGTTTTATTAAAATTACCGGGAAAGGAAATAAAGAAAGATTTGTTCCAATTGGTCCATTGACTCAAAAATATATTGATATTTATAAAAATGCTGTTCGTTCGAATTTAAATATTAAAAAAGGAGCAGAAGATACTTTGTTCTTGAATAGAAGAGGAAATCAATTGACTAGAGCTATGGTTTTTACAATTATTAAAGATCTAGCTCTGAAAATGGGATTAAAGAAAAATATCAGTCCGCATACATTACGTCATTCCTTTGCAACACATCTACTAGAAAACGGAGCAGATTTAAGATCTATTCAATTAATGCTGGGTCACGAATCAATCACAACAACAGAAATTTATGTTCATTTAGATCGCAGCTTTTTAAAAGAAGTGATGCATAGTTTTCATCCTAGAAAATAATTTTATCATTATTGCGTTTATTTTGTCGTAAAAATTAATATATTGTGTTAAATTTTTGTTTTAATAAAAACAATTTAGCCTTATTTTGTGATTTTAATTTGTTTTTTTAGAATAAAAAGTATGAATATTTTATTTACATAAAAAGAAGTATATGGTTTTTGATTTATATGGAAATGACGATTGCTTAGAGGTAAATAATTTTTATAAGAAATTGTTGGCCGAAATGCCTGACTTGCTTTTTCAGTTTATTATTGATGCTGATAATAATTATTCATTTCCTCTTGTAAGTAAGTCAGCTGATGAAATATTTGAACTTTCTGCATTAGATTTTACTGATGATATAAAATTTATAATTTACGATCGAATTGTACCACAAGACCGTGATTATTTTTTTCAGTCTTTGGTCAAAGCTAGGAGAGAAATAAAACCATGGGAAATTGAGTTTAGAGCAGTTTTGCCTAAAAAAGGAATTCGCTGGTTTAAAATAACTTCGAAAACAGAATCGACTATAGATGGTAAAGTGATCTTTTATGGTCATGTTTCGGATATTACAGAGTTAAAAGATAAAGAAGAAAAACTTCGCATATCTGAAGAACGCTTTCAATTTGCTCTCGATGCTTCAACTGCGGGCATTTGGGATTGGGATATGGTTACTAATAGTGTTTTTTATTCTTCCCTTTCACTTAAAATTTTAGAGTTAGAATCTACCGATATCTTTGATGATCCGGAACGCTGGGATAAAATTGTGCACCCTGATGACCTTCCGAAATATTACTCGGATATTCAGGAACATTTTGATAATAAGATTCCGTATTATGAAAATTACCATCGCGTAATGACTTCAAGTGGTAATTACAAATGGATTTTAGACCGCGGGAAAGTGATTAAAAGGGATGAAAATGGAAAACCGTTGCGTGTAATTGGAACACATACGGATGTTTCTGCTCAAAAAGAAAAGGAGCTAGAACTAATAAAAACGATGAAACTATACAGCGACCAAAATAGTCGTTTGTTGAATTTTTCGCATATTGTTTCACACAATTTAAATACTCAGGCTGGAAATATAAAATCGATCCTGGATTTTATTGATGCCGATGTAAATAAACAAACTGTCGAAGAAATGCTGGAGCATTTGCGTACTGTTTCTAATGATTTGAATGAAACAATTTCAAATCTTACACAAATTGTAAAAACGCAGAGCAACATCAATATTGCAGTTGTACCGCTAATGTTGTGTGAGTATATCGAAAAAACAATTTCGACTATTAAAGGTTATGATAAACAGCGTAAAGTGACAATTATTAACAATGTGCCGAAATATTTGACGATTAATTTTAATCCGGCTTACATGGAAAGTGTTTTATTGAACTTTACAACAAATGCAATTAAATATGCGCATCCAGATCGTGATCCAGTAATAACTTTTGATTTTGCTATAGAGCCAGAAGGGTTTAAATCTCTTAAAATTACAGATAACGGACTTGGAATTGATTTAAAGTTATACGGAGATTTATTGTTTGGAATGTATAAAACTTTTCACAAACATGACGAAGCACGTGGAATTGGACTTTATATTACAAGAAATCAAATAGAAGCGATGAAAGGAACAGTTTTAGTAGAAAGTGAAGTTGGAGTAGGAACGAGCTTTAAAATTGTTTTTAATGATGTTTAAAATTGAAATAAATGATAAAAAAGAAAGGCTGTCGTAATCGACAGCCTTTCTTTTTTATATAATCTTTCTTTTCTATTATTTCGCAATATTTACAGCCCTAGTTTCTCTAATAACTGTAACTTTTACTTGGCCAGGATAAGTCATTTCTGTTTGGATTTTTTGTGAAATCTCGAAAGATAAGTTTGCCGCATTATCGTCTGAAACTTTTTCACTTTCTACAATTACACGAAGCTCTCTACCTGCTTGAATTGCATAAGCGTTTTTAACACCGCTGAATCCGTAAGCTACATCTTCAAGATCTTTCAAACGTTGGATGTAAGAATCTAATACCTGACGTCTTGCACCTGGTCTTGCTCCAGAAATAGCATCACAAACTTGGATAATCGGCGATAATAAAGATTTCATTTCGATCTCGTCGTGGTGAGCTCCAATCGCATTACATACTTCTTCTTTTTCACCATATTTTTCAGCCCACTGCATACCTAAAAGTGCGTGTGGTAAATCGCTTTCTGTATCTGGCACTTTTCCAATATCGTGTAGTAAACCTGCTCTTTTAGCTAGTTTTACATTCAATCCTAATTCTGCAGCCATTATACCGCAAAGTTTAGAAACCTCTCTCGAGTGTTGTAGTAAGTTTTGTCCGTAAGAAGAACGGTATTTCATTCTACCCACAACTTTGATTAATTCTGGGTGTAAACCGTGAATCCCTAAGTCGATTACTGTACGTTTTCCAACTTCAATAATTTCGTCGTCGATTTGTTTTGCTGTTTTAGCAACAACTTCTTCGATTCTCGCTGGGTGAATACGTCCGTCAGTTACTAATTTGTGCAATGACAAACGAGCAATTTCTCTACGCACAGGATCAAAACAAGAAAGGATAATAGCTTCTGGTGTATCGTCAACAATGATTTCAACTCCAGTTGCAGCTTCAAGAGCTCTAATATTACGTCCTTCACGACCAATAATTCTACCTTTTACATCATCAGATTCGATATTGAAAACAGAAACGCAATTTTCAACTGCTTCTTCAGTTCCAACTCTTTGGATAGTGTTGATGATAATTTTCTTAGCTTCTTGTTGTGCAGTAAGTTTAGCCTCTTCAATTGTTTCTTGAATATGAGACATTGCTTTAGTTTTAGCTTCAGCTTTTAAACCTTCAACTAATTGTTCTTTTGCTTCTTCAGCAGAAAGACCAGAAATTACTTCAAGCTGCTGTAATTGGCTTTTGTGAAGTTTATCTACTTCAGCTTGTTTTTTGTCTAAAATTTCAATTTTATTATTGTACTCAGCAGTTTTAGCTTCAAAGTCATCGTTTACTTTTTTAGCTTTAGAAAGTTCATTTGAAACTTGAGATTCTTTATCACGTACGCGTTTTTCTACTTCAGCAACTTTTTTATCTCTTGCTAAAATAACTTGTTCGTGTTCTGATTTTAATTCGATAAAGCGTTCTTTTGCCTGAAGAATTTTATCTTTTTTAATATTTTCAGCTTCTAAATTAGCGTCTTTTAAAATTGAAGCTGCTTCTTTTTTAGCGTTTTTAATTAGGTTTGAAATATTACTTTTCTCGATAATTTTAGCTATTGCGAATCCTGCTGCAATACCTACAATACCAATGATGATCGTTATGATGTCCATGTTTTTAGGGTTTATATATAAAAAAAGCCTACATTAATTGCTTGAATAAACTCGTAAAGACAAGTTTTGAGCTAACTCACTGTTCAAGTTTCCCGGTCAAAGCTGGGCATACTATAGTAGCGACGATTTGCTCATTCTAAATTGTTAGTGTTGAGTTTACCAATTGTGAACTAATGTAGGCAGTATCTTAGTTTCTTGTAAAGAACGTTTAATTTTCGAGATATTGATCTAAAAGCAGATTTAATTTTTTAATTCGCTCAATGGTTTCTTCTCCATCGATTGCGTTATCAATTTGTTTTTGTTCTACTTGCGATGCAAATTGCAATGCGCACATAGCTAGAACATCTTGTTTGTCACGAACTGCGTAATTTTCTTCGAACTGCTTAATCATAGCATCAATTTTTTTAGAAGCGCTTCTAAGGCCTTCTTCCTGAGCTGGTTCAACCGTTAACGGGTAAACGCGGTCGGCAATTGATATTTTTATTTTAAGCTTTCCGTCCATATTTACTAATCTGATAATTGCGCTATACAGTAATCGATTTCGCGAATTAATGAATTTATTTTAAGCTTTGTCTCTCTCTTGTTATTGTCGCTGCCAAGCAACGAATTGGCTATCTTAAGTGTTTCATTTTGCTTCTTCAAAGCTTCAATTTCTTCAGATTGTTTCTGGATAATTCGCGCAGCTTTGGCTAGTTCTAATCGTAGTGCTTGATTATTTTTCTCCAAACCTTTTGATTTTTCAAAAAGCTTTTCGACTTTATATTCAAGAGTATCAATTATTTCTGCAATTACACTCATTATACATCCTATTCATTACTTAATCCTACAAAGTTAGTATTCCTTTTTATTAATGCAATTTTTTATCGAATTTTTTACATTAAAAAGAGACAAATAAATGAAATTCAGTATATTGTGTTATAATGTTTGTTTTTTAGGTTTTTACCTGTTAATTTTTTATTTTAGCAAAAATATTTTTATATGAAATTATCTATACTTGCCCTTTTATCCTGTCATTTTCTATTTGCCCAAACACAATATCCTAAAGATTATTTTCGTGCCCCGCTCGATATTCCAATGCAGCTTTCTGGGAATTTTGGGGAGTTAAGACCCAATCATTTTCATGCGGGTTTTGATTTAAAAACAAATCAAAGAGAAGGATTGAGTGTTCATGCAATTGCAGATGGTTATGTATCGAGAATTAAAATTTCGACTTTTGGAAACGGAAAATGCATTTACATTACACATCCAAACGGTTATACTTCTGTTTATGGTCATTTACAAATTCCTGTAGGTCCAATTTTGGATTATGTAAAAAATACACATTACAAAGAAAAAGCATATGAAATTGAAATGTTTCCAAAGCCAGATGAACTTCCTGTTACAAAAGGAGAAATAATTGGACTTTCTGGTAATACTGGCTCTTCAGAAGGACCACATCTTCATTTTGAAATTCGCGATACTAAAACGGAATTCGTAATCAATCCGATTTTCTTTGGCTTTGACCAAAATATAAAAGATTCTAAAAAACCTACTTTGTCAAGTTTGTATGTTTATCCGCTGGATAATGCAACTGTTAATCAGTCCAAACAGCCTTTGTTGCTTAGCATGGCGCTGCAAAAAGATGGAACTTATCTGGCTTCAAAAGTAAAAGCAAACGGAAAAATTGGTTTCGGAATCAATGCAACAGATACTGATGATGTTTCATTTAATAAAAATGGAGTTTTTAATGTTTCAACTTTTTTAAACGGAAATCCGAATTACAATTATCAGTTTAATACGTATTCGTTTGATGAAATGCGTTATATCAATGCTTTTATCGATTATGCGAGGTATAAAAAAACAAGTCAGAGAGTTCAGAAGCTCTTTATGAAAACGCCTTTCGCTTTAAGTATAATTAAAACAGATTCGCAGTACGGAGTTATCACGCCAGAACCAAACTTGGCTTCGAATTACAGAATTGAAGTTTCGGATTATTTTGGAAATTTAAATTCGATAACAGTGCCAATTGAATACGACACGGCTACACCGCTCGTGCAGGCAGAACCTGTTGCAGGACCTTATTTTTTGCGATATAATAAAGATTCTAATTTCGAAAAAGATAATATGTCTGTGTTTTTTCCTGCGGGAACTTTCTATGAAGATTTTAATATGAATTTCGATGTTAGAAATAATAAGATTTATATTCACGACGATACGGTTCCAGTTCATTCAAACTTTACGATTACGATAAAAGACGATTCTTATCCTGAAAATTTACGTGATAAACTTTACATAGGAAAAGGAAATAGTTATAATGGAACTATTAGAAAAGGAGATGTTTTTACAGCAAAAGCAAAAATATTGGGACAATATGGCTTGGTTCTGGACACAATTGCTCCAGTTGTAAAAATCACAAAACCAGTTGAAGGAAAATGGATTAGTGACCAGAAAAAAATTGAATTTGTAATTGGTGATTCTTTATCTGGAATTAAGTCCTATAATGGCTATTTAAACGGAAGCTGGGTTTTGTTTGAATATGAAAATAAAAACAGAAAAATTACACACACTTTTGATGATCAATATTTGACAGAAGGCGAGAACTTTTTAAAAATAGAAGTTGTTGATAATGTAGGAAATACTACTATCTTTGAAACTCATTTTTTTAGAAGTCAAAAATAAAACCGTAATCTTTGAATAACTATAGGTTTATATTCGCTTTTCTTTTTTTATTCTTCAGCTGTATTTCATTAGCTCAAAATGCTTTTGTTAAAGGTGTAATTTTAGATACAGAAAAACATCCTGTTCCAAGCGTAAATATTTCTTGGCAGGGAAATTCAGTGCAATCAGATTCAAGTGGTTTTTTTGAAATCGAAATTCCTTCAAACAAAAAAGTTTCGTTGATATTTACCCACGTTTCTTTAAAGACGATGAGTTTAACGGTTAGTTTAAAAACCAATGAAGTTTTTATTTTTAATCCGATAATGAATAATTCGCAGGAACAAATGGGAGAGGTTTTTGTTTCTTCGGGAAATAGAAAACGTGTTCAGGGAATTGCAACGATTGATACCGAAACCATAAAAAAAATTCCTGGTGCAAATGCAGGAATTGAAAATATTTTAAAAACGCTTCCAGGTGTCAATTCGAATAACGAATTAAGCACGCAGTACATGGTTCGAGGCGGGAATTATGATGAAAATCTGGTTTATGTAAACGAGGTCGAAGTCTATCGTCCGTTTTTAATTCGTTCGGGTCAGCAGGAAGGATTAAGTTTTACAAATACAGATCTGGTTCAAAATGTTGATTTTTCTGCAGGCGGATTTCAGGCCAAATTTGGAGATAAATTATCGTCCGTTTTAGATATTACTTATAGAAAGCCAACACAGTTTGGCGCTTCTTTTGAAGCGAGTTTTCTTGGCGGAAGCGCTTCTGTAGATTTGGTGTCTAAAAACAAAAAATGGTCTGCAGTTACTGGAGTTCGTTACCGAAACAATAGTCTGCTCGTCAATAGTCAAGATACACAAACGAATTATACGCCAACTTTTGCAGATGTTCAGACGAATATTAATTATGATATTTCTGAAAAATGGCAGATGAGTTTTTTAGGGAATATTTCGCAGAATAAATATTTATATCAGCCATTAACCCGTGAAACAAAATTTGGTACCGTCGATCAGCCAATGGCGCTTGCTGTTTATTATCAAGGTCAGGAAAAAGACCAATATGATACTTATTTCGGTGCTTTAAAAACAACTTATAAAGTTTCTCCGTCGCTGACTTTAAAATTAATTGGATCTTTATTTCATACAACAGAAAAAGAGCATTTTGATATTCTAGCACAATACCGTTTAGGAAATGTTGATGCTGAAGATCCTGCAAATCCATCGACTATTGATTTTACACGCGGAATTGGTTCGCAGTTAAATCATGCCCGTAACGATCTGGATGCGTTAATTGCAAATATCGAGTTGAAAGGTTCAAAAGACTGGAGAGATAGTCAATTAGAATTTGGTTTGAAATATACTAGAGAATCTATACGAGATAGAGTAGTAGAGTGGGAGATAATTGACTCAGCAGGGTTTTCTATAAACCCGCCGTTGGTTATTCTGCCAGAAAACAATCAGCCATACACTCCTTATACTGGTCCTCTTTTGCCGTATCAGGATATTCGTGCGACAAATTTTAATACTATCAATCGCTTTTCTGGATATGCGCAATGGAATAAACAATCTGAAATTGGTTCCAGTAGAATTTGGTATCATTTAGGAGCGCGTTTTCAAAGCTGGAATGTTTCAGGAGCTGTAGAAGAAGGGAAAAATCAGGTTGTTGTTAGTCCGCGTGCGCAATTTGCCATAAAACCAGATTGGGATCGAGATATGGTTTTTAGAATTTCGGGTGGATTGTATCATCAGCCGCCATTTTATAGAGAACTTCGCGATTTGGATGGCGTTGTGAATCCCAATGTGAAAGCTCAAGAAGCTGTTCATGTGGTTTTGGGGAATGATTATAATTTTAAGATGTGGAATCGACCTTTTAAATGGGTTACAGAAGTTTATTATAAATCGCTTTCTGATGTCAATGTGTATTCGATTGACAATGTTAGAATTCGATATGTTGCCAATAATAATGCGAAAGCATACGCGCAAGGTCTTGATTTTAGGTTGAATGGAGAATTCGTGCCGGGAACAGAATCTTGGGTAAGTTTCGGATACATGAAAACTGAAGAAAACTACGAAAACAAAGGTTATATCGCCCGCCCGACAGACCAGCGTTTAAAGTTTGCAATGTTGTTTCAGGATTATATGCCGAATATTCCAAGTGTAAAAGTATATCTGAATTTGGTTTACAATACGGGTCTGCCAGGCGGCGCGCCGTCATACACGGATCCTTATTTGTACCAAAACCGATTAAACGATTATAGAAGAGCGGATATTGGTTTTGCAAAAGTTTTCGTAGACAGCAGTACGCAGAATACTAAAACAAGCTGGCTGAAAAACTTCAAAGAATTAGCAGTAGGATTAGAAATTTTCAATCTCTTTAATAATCAAAATGCAATTACAAATACTTGGGTTCGTGATGTGTATTCTAAAAATCAATATGCGATTCCAAATTATATGACTTCTAGGGTTTTTAACGTTAAGATTAATGCGAGACTGTAAAGTCTTTTCTAATTTTTTAGTAAAATTCAATAAAAACCAAAATTACAATCAAAAATAGTATATTTGATAATCGAATATAATCCGCCTAGATGAAAAAGTATTTTAAATATATAGCCTTGGTAATCGTTGGAACAGTTATAAGCTGCCGCGAAGAAGTTAAAAAACCAAAAGTAAGTTACGACGTATCAAATAAGGTAAGTGTCACGAAAGCCGATTCTACGCAGGTAGAAGTTGCAGATCTGCCTATTCAAATGCAGGGGACGGATTATTTAATTCACCCAGTTGGAGATTTAAGAGTGTATGAAAAAGGTTCTAAAGCAAGATTTGGTTCCTCAACTGTAAACGACGTTAGTTTTACTATTTCGAACTTAGGTGAATATGAAATCACGGGTTATTTGCAAAATTTGAAATTTCAAAAAGTAGATTCAGATTCTATTCGTCCTTTATCAGATAAACCAATTTTGATTTTAACTGCCACTTATTTAAAAACTGTTGCAGATAAAACCCATAATAATGTTATGGTTTACACGCTGACAGATTCAGATACAAACAAAGATGGAAAAATAGATACCAGCGATATTAAAACTTTATATTTAAGCGATATCAGCGGAGAAAACTTTACAAAAGTTTCTGCTGATCTTCAAGAGTTGGTAGATTGGAATTTAATTGAATCGAAAAACCGTTTGTATTTTAGAACTATTGAAGATACCAACCAAAACGGACAATTCGATAAAAATGATGTACTACATTATAATTATATAGATTTGACTTCTAAAAAATGGGAAGTTAAAAGTTATAAACCGATCTAAGTTGCTAAGGTTCTGAGGTGCTAAGATTCTAAGGTTTTATAAAAAGCCGTTTAAAAATTATTGAAATAATTTTTAAACGGCTTTTTTGTTCAGTAAGAAAAAAAACTTAGAATCTTAGCGCCTCAGAATCTTAGCACCTTCATATCAATATATCACTTTCCAAATCAGATTTTTCAATTTCAAAACCAAAATCTAGACGTTCGACCAATTCGATAACTAGTTTTTTATACCAGTTTTCAGATTTTGGATGAATGTATATTTTCTCAATTAATTGATTGATGTCAACATTGATTTTTAATCCGTCGTTTAGTTTTATGTCGCTTTTTGAAGTATCAGTAATAATTCGGACTTCGCGTTCGTATTGAAAACTTTTTCTTTTGAATAAAAAGGGAAAAAATAAATCATCAAACGGAATATATTCTTTTTTGTAATCGATATAATTTACCTCGCCAATATATTGGTCAAAATTATTCTCTGGTTTTAAAGCTTTTTGTAATCTTCCAATAGTAGACTGAATCGCTAAACCTTCGCTGTTTTGTGTAAAAATCTGCCACATGGCAAACGATTCATATTCATTAATATGCCAGCTGCTTATAGCAACTTGTTCTCGTTGAGTTTTGTAGTATTTTAAAAAGTCAGGATTGTTTATTGCAAGCTTTTTAATCTCTTCGTAAGTAGGTTCGCTGAAAGTGCCTTCGTATTGATCTTCAAATTTGTCTGAACGAGACATAAATAATTTCTTAGAAAGTAATAAGTCTAAGAACTTAGATAAGTCAAGATATTTCCAAACTATAGTGTCAGGATCTTGAGGAAGTG
Source organism: Flavobacterium sp. Root935 (assembly GCF_001429295.1). GTDB lineage: Bacteria > Bacteroidota > Bacteroidia > Flavobacteriales > Flavobacteriaceae > Flavobacterium. The sequence goes on from NZ_LMJL01000011.1 coordinate 91,731, forward strand.
TAATGTTCGGATGGTTAAGATACATTTTATGGAGATTAAAATTTATTCTTTAACTCACCTAAAGTTATAAAAATAAACACAGATTAAAGAAATTAAACTGAGTTTTAATATTTCCTTAATCTGTGTAGATTATTTAATTGTATGTGTGTCTTAAGATTCGAAAGACTGCATGGTTACCAATTTGTTGTAAGTTCCATTTTTTGCAATTAGTTCTTCGTGAGTTCCTTGTTCTACAATTTTTCCTTTTTGCATCACCACAATTATATCTGCTTTTTGAATTGTCGAAAGTCTGTGGGCAATTACAATAGAAGTTCTATTCTGCATCATGTTTTCTAGTGCAACTTGAACAAATTTTTCGCTTTCTGTGTCCAATGCAGATGTTGCTTCATCCAGAATCATAATTGGTGGATTTTTCAATACTGCTCTCGCAATAGATAAACGCTGTTTTTGGCCGCCAGAAAGCTTGTTTCCGCTGTCGCCAATATTGGTGTAAATACCAGCTGGCAGATCTTTTACAAATTCGTATGCGTTTGCGATTTTCAAAGCTTCAATGATTTCGTCGTCTGTAGCATCTAGTTTTCCTAATGCAATGTTGGCTTTTATCGTGTCATTAAATAAAATGCTGTCTTGAGTTACCAAGCCCATTAGACCTCGAAGAGACTTCAGGTTCATGTCTTTAATATTAATTCCGTCAATAGAAATTGATCCGTCATTAACATCGTAAAAACGAGTTAACAAATTGGCGATGGTACTTTTTCCGCTTCCAGATTGTCCAACAAGAGCAACAGTTTGTCCTTTTTTAATTTGAAGAGAAAAGTCTTTTAAAACGGTTTCCTCTTCATATTTAAAGTTGATATTTTGAACAGATATAGTATCGTCAAAAGTTGTTTTTTCAATTGCGTCCGTTTTACTTGTAATAGGATTTTCCTGATCTAAAATCTCTAAAACACGTTCTGCTGCGGCGTTTCCTTTTTTTACTCCGTATGAAGCTTTAGAAATTGCTTTTGCAGGGGTTAAAATATTATAAGCCAATCCCATATAGGCAATAAACGAAGCGCCTTCTAGAGTTTTGTCAATTAAAACCATTTGACCTCCGTACCAAAGTAATATGGCAATAACGGTAATTCCCATAAACTCACTAGCAGGAGATGCAAGATTCTGACGATTGCCAATGCTGTTTGATAAAGAGAAAAAGCGTTCAGTAGAGCCTGTGAAGATTTTATTAAAATAATTTTCGGCATTATATCCCTTTACTACTTTTAGACCGCCAATAGTTTCTTCAATTGTAGACAAGAAAGCGCCTTGTTCTTCCTGTGCTTTTGTAGATTGTTTTTTAAGCTGTTTTCCGATTAGAGAAATAATGTATCCAGAAACCGGAATAAAGATAAAAACGAATAATGTTAGCTTCGAACTAATGATCAACATTGCGATTATTGTAAATAGAATTGTCAAAGGTTCTTTTACGATAAGCTCCAGAATTGCTAAAAAAGAAGTTTGTACCTCATTTACATCACCGGATATTCTTGAAATTACATCTCCTTTTCTTTTTTCAGAATAAAAAGATAGAGGCAGTTCCAGTGTTTTTTTGTAAAGTGCATTTCGCATGTCTCTCAAAACACCATTTCTTAAGAAGTTAATGAAAAACATTGCCAGGTAATCAGCCAAATTTTTTAATAAAAAAATCGAAATAATTACACCTACCATTATTGAAAGTATAAAGCCAGGATTGTTTGGGTCATTATGTGTTGTGATATAATAGTTGACATAATTTTCTCCGTACTCTTTTATATGCGTAATTCCTTCAAAAGATGGCATTTTGGTAATCTTCTCGCCTTTGCCAAATAAAACCTGTAACATTGGAATCAATGACATAAAAGTAAGTGTGCTGAAAAGCGCATACAGTATATTAAAGAAAATATTTAAGAAAGCGTATTTTTTATATGGGTATATAAAAGGAACTATTTTTTTAAAATTACTCATTTATTTTTGGATGTTATTTTTTTTGCTTGGTTATGCTTGCTTGAGTTTTAGCATTATATTTTTTTGTTACAATAAATTCGCGTTAACGAATTTTTACTGCACAAAATTAATCCAATTGGATTGTTTTCAATTTCTTTTAGGTTTTTTTTATAAAAAAAAACTCTGATTTGCATTCTTAAAGATGCAAATCAGAGTTTTAAATATTGGACTCCTTGTTTTTAAAGACTATTTGCAAATGGCAATATTTTCAAAAAAAAGAATTTATTTATTTCAATTGCATATCTGCAATGATATTCTGTATTTTTTGATCTAAGAAACTTTCGGCAGCATCAAAATCTTGAACAGATTCTAATTCGGCATTTACGCTGATGTAGAATTTAATTTTTGGTTCTGTTCCGCTTGGTCTTGCGCAAATTTTAGAACCGTCTTCTGTATAATAAATTAGTACATTCGATTTCGGCATATCCATCGTAGATTCTTCATTGGTTAACAAATTCAATGCAGTAGATGATTGATAATCTTCAACCATAATCACACGCTGACCATTGATTTCTTTCAAAGGATTTTTGCGTAAATCAATCATCATCTGATTAATTTCTTGTAAACCTTCCATTCCTTTTTTAGTCAATGAAACTAAAAATTCTTTGTAAAAACCATTTTCAACATAAAGTTGTAAAAGTTCTTTGTAAACAGAGCTTCCGGCAGCTTTTGCCTGTGCAGCAACTTCGCATATTAATAACGTCGCAGCAACTGCATCTTTATCTCTAACAGCATCGCCAACCATAAATCCGAAACTTTCTTCACCACCACCGATAAATTCAAGTTCAGGAAAATCTTTGATCATTTTTGCGATCCATTTAAATCCTGTTAAACCAACTTTACATTCAACACCATAACTTGTAGCCAATTCCATAATCATTGGAGTGGAAACGATTGTTGAACCAACGAATTGTTTTCCGTTTATTTTACCTGCTTTTTTCCATTGTTTCAAAAGGAAAGAAGTCATTAAAACCATAGTTTGATTTCCGTTAAGCAAAATCATTTTGCCGTCATTATTTCTAACGGCAACACCCAAACGGTCACAATCAGGATCTGTTCCTACAACAATATCAGAATTTGTTTTATCTGCTAATGCCAAAGCCATTGTTAAAGCTTCTGGCTCTTCTGGGTTTGGTGATTTTACAGTTGGGAAATCTCCGTCTGGAACTGCCTGTTCAGGTACAATATGAACATTTTTGTAGCCAGCCTGAGATAAAGTATCTGGAATTGATTTTATTGAAGTTCCGTGCAATGAAGTAAAAACAATATGAAGATTGTCCTTAGCTTCTGCAGGAGTATTAAAACTTGCGTTTTCGATAGATGACTTAATAAATGCTTTATCAATATCAGTATCAATGTACTCGATCAAGCTTTCGTTTGCGTTGAATTTAATTTTATCGTAATCTAGATTTTCAATTACATTAATAATTGCTGCATCTTGTGGAGGTACAATTTGTCCGCCATCCTGCCAATACACTTTATATCCGTTATATTCTGGCGGATTGTGAGAAGCTGTAAGAACGATTCCGCATTGACACCCTAGGTATTTAAGTGCAAAAGATAATTCTGGAGTTGGTCTTAAGTCAGAAAACAAATAAACGTGAATTCCGTTTGCAGAGAAAACATCTGCAACCACTTTTGCCAAAGTATTACTGTTATGACGGCAGTCGTAAGCAATAACAACTTTTAGAGGTTCGTTTGGAAAAACTTCGTGTAAATAATCAGATAAACCCTGAGTATTTTTTCCAAGCGTATATTTGTTAATTCTGTTGTTTCCAACGCCCATAACGCCACGCATACCTCCAGTTCCAAATTCTAAGTTTTTATAAAAACTTTCTTCAAGTTCTTTTGGTGAAGTAGTCATTAATTCTTTAACAGCAGCTTGTGTTTCTTGATCGAATGTTGGTGTCAGCCATTCATTTACAGCATTTAAAATATTAGGTGCTATATTCATGTAAATTTTCTTTTATGTTTTAAATAAAGGTAGTTTTTCTTCAAAAATTAATTTGACTCAAAAAGATTTTTTTTTCCTGATTTGTGTCAAAAATTTACTTCACGTGCTACTTTATATCTTTCTTCATTGTTTTTGGTTCTTAAAATAATTTCACCTAAAAATCCAGCTAAGAAAAGCTGAGTTCCTAAAATCATTGTGGTCAAAGCAATATAGAACCACGGATTATTTGTAACCAAAGTATATTTCATTCCGTTATACATATGGTATAGTTTTGAAACGCCTATATATCCAGCAGACAAAAATCCGATTATAAACATTATTGATCCCATTGCGCCAAATAAGTGCATTGGTCTTTTTCCAAAACGCGATAAAAACCAAATCGTAATCAAATCAAGAAATCCGTTAATAAAACGTTCCATTCCAAATTTGGTCTCCCCATATTTTCTAGCTTGGTGAATTACCACTTTTTCGCCAATTTTTCCGAAACCGGCATTTTTAGCCAATACAGGAATATAACGGTGCATTTCGCCAGAAACTTCAATGTTTTTGACAACAACATTTTTATATGCTTTTAATCCGCAGTTAAAATCGTTTAACTCAACACCAGAAGTTTTTCTGGCAGCCCAGTTAAATAATTTTGAAGGAAGATTTTTTGCTACAACAGAATCGTAACGTTTCTTTTTCCAGCCTGAAACCAAATCGTATTTCTGAGCTGTAATCATTTCGTACAATTCAGGAATTTCATCTGGACTGTCTTGCAGGTCGGCATCCATTGTAATAATAACGTCGCCTTTTGCTTTAGCAAAACCAGCATGTAAAGCCTGTGATTTTCCAAAGTTTTTCATGAAACGAATGCCTTTTACATTCGGATTTTCATTAGAAAAACCTTCAATTATCTGCCAAGAATTATCTGTACTACCATCATCTACAAAAATGATTTCATAAGAGTAATTGTTAGATTGCATCACTTTAATGATCCAAGTATAGAGTTCTTTAAGTGATTCCTCCTCGTTTAGAAGCGGTATAAGTATAGATAAATTCATTTATATTTTTATTCTTGTGTAGTTTTGCTTTTAAAAAATGCAGCGAAAATCAATCCAAAAATGGCACTGATAACAATTGCAAAAACAGATCCTTTTGCTAGTTCTATAGTAGAGTACGGACTACTTTCTTTCATTTTAGCAACTGCTTCGTTAATACCTGAAGCTGGAGCACCAAATTTCTGCATCATATTTACAGTGTATTTGATCATAATTTCGCTTAAAGTGTCTTTAGCTCCTGGATCAATTACGTTAAATAGAATAATATTAAAAGTTGTAGAAATCAAAATACCGATTACTGCAGCTATAAAATAAGTGGTAAAAGCATCTTTGAAAGTAAAAACGCCATTTAATTCCTTCTTTGTTTTAGAAAGCAAAATAATACTTATTGTAAGACTTATTGCTATTCCAATTATACCCATCCACCAAGCTGTAAAGAGGTTTAAATCAATAGCATATATCGTTGCAGTAACCAAAGCAGATGCAATACCAATCATTACACCATAAGTAATACCGTTCTTTTTTATAACTTCATTAATCATATTTCTATATGTTTTAAAATTAATCCACAAATATAGTAATTCCCACTATAATCGGAGATAAAAAAAGCTTTTCGAAATAAACTAAAAAAAAGTGGGCTAAGTATTTGTTTATTAAAAAAGAATTGTAAATTTGCACACTCAAAAATAATTAAAAGTTTTTAAACAAAAAGAGTATCATTTGTTTACACCTTTTTCTAACCATGAAAAAGCTTCAAAATAAAAATACTCCAAACAATAAATAAAAGATAAAGATGAAAAAAGGAATTCACCCAGAAAATTACAGATTAGTTGCATTTAAAGACATGTCAAATGATGACGTTTTTATCACTAAATCTACTGCAGATACAAAAGAAACAATTGAAGTTGACGGAGTTGAGTATCCAGTTGTAAAAATGGAGATTTCTAGAACATCTCACCCTTTTTATACTGGTAAATCTAAACTTATCGATACTGCAGGACGTATTGATAAATTCAAAACTAAATACGCTAAACACGCTAAAAAATAATAGCTGTTTTACATTATACAAAAGCCTTCCAGATCTGGAAGGCTTTTTTTATGCGTTAAATATTACTTTTCGTTAAAGTGGTTTTTTAGTAAACCCGTAAAATATTTGTAACTTTGGGGTCAGGTAACCAAATCAAATTTTAACAAACACTCAATTATTTATGAACTACATTCTTTTCGACGGGCCCGTTCGGAATGCGTTATTACCCTTTACCTTTACGAGGCCTGTGGCTGATATTTTGGTCGGAATTATGACCATCCGTCAAAAATGGGAAAAACGTTTAGGTTCAACAATTACCACTATTACCGAAGAATATTTATCGGAAAAATTTCCAATGGTTGAAATGGAAGAAAATGTAATGATCAATGCAGCGTATTTGCCAAATTATACACTCGTAGAGATGATTTCTGACTTAACCGAAAATCAGGCCATTTTTAAAGGAGAAGATGTAATTGCATTTTTTGCAACCGAAAACCAAGAAGAAGTCGATTTTGATTCTTATGAAATTATTCAGTACAATGATGACTGTATAACTATTGAACATACTTGGGATATTTTTTCTAAAAATGATGCAGCGATCCGTCAGGATTTTAATTATTTGACAGAAGATCGAAAATCGCAGCCAATTCCAAAAAGCGTTAATGTAATTGCACCCGAAAATATATTTATTGAAGAAGGAGCCAAATTGGAGTTTGTAACTTTAAATGCTTCAAATGGTCCTATATATATAGGTGCGAATTCGGAGATCATGGAAGGAACTGTAATTCGAGGACCTTTTGCTTTATGCGAAAATGCAATAGTAAAAATGTCTGCCAAAGTTTACGGAGCGACAACTGTAGGGCCGGGATCTAGAATTGGAGGAGAGGTTAAGAACTCTGTACTTTTTGCAAATTCGAATAAAGGACATGAAGGATTTTTAGGAGATTCTGTTTTAGGCGAATGGTGTAATATAGGGGCCGATTCTAATAATTCAAACCTGAAAAATAACTACGAAGAGGTTAAGTTGTGGAGTTATGAAACAGAAGGTTTTGCAAAAACAGGACTTCAGTTTTGTGGTTTAATGATGGGAGATCACAGTAAATGTGGTATCAATACAATGTTTAATACCGGAACTGTTGTTGGAGTAAGTGCCAATATCTTCGGATCTGGTTTTCCTCGTAATTTTGTGCCAAGTTTTTCTTGGGGAGGCGCAGCGGGTTTTACAACTTATGTAACCAAAAAAGCTTTTGAAACAGCCAAACTGGTTATGGGACGCAGAAACATTGAGTTTGATGAAACTGAAGCCGCAATCTTAGAACACATTTTTGAAGAAACCAAAAAATGGAGAAAAGACTGATTTATTTAGTTAATTAGTCAATTTGAAAATGAGATAATTTTTAGCAAACCCGACTGGTTTTTGAAACCTGTCGGGTTTTGTTTTGTTGTGAATTTTGAAAATGACACATTTTCAAATTAAACAAATGATCTAATTATCAAATTGTCACATTTTCTAATTCCCTAATTGGTACATTATACAATTAAAATCTATCTTTGCGCTTTCAAAAAAATACTTGCTTAGAAATCTAAAAATCTAAGCAGTCTAAAATCTAAAAATCTAAATGATTACAGTTAACGATATTTCGGTTCAGTTTGGTGGAACTACACTTTTTAGCGATGTTTCTTTTGCTATCAATGAAAATGATAAAATTGCCCTTATGGGTAAAAATGGTGCGGGAAAATCGACACTTTTAAAAATAATTGCTGGTGTAAATAAACCTTCAACTGGAAGTATTTCTGCTCCAAAAGAAGCGGTAATTGCTTATTTGCCGCAGCATTTACTTACTGAAGATGGCGCGACTGTTATGGAAGAAGCATCTAAAGCTTTTAGTGAGATTTTTAAAATGAAATCTGAAATAGACGAAATCAATGAACAGTTAACGGTTCGTACAGATTATGAAAGTGACGAATACATGAAATTGATCGAGAGAGTTTCTGACTTAAGCGAAAAATTTTACGCTATTGAAGAAGTAAATTACGAAGCTGAAGTTGAAAAAATATTAGTTGGTTTAGGTTTTGAGCGCGAAGATTTTACACGTCAGACTTCTGAATTTTCTGGAGGATGGAGAATGCGTATCGAACTGGCTAAAATTTTATTGAGAAAACCAGATTTAATTTTACTGGATGAGCCAACGAACCACATGGATATTGAAAGTATTCAATGGTTAGAAGATTTCTTGTTGAACCAAGCCAAAGCTGTTGTAGTGATCTCGCACGATAGAGCGTTTGTAGATAATATTACAAATCGTACTATTGAGGTTACAATGGGAAGAATTTACGATTACAAAGCAAAATATACTCACTATTTAGAATTAAGAAAAGACCGTCGTATCCATCAGCAGAAAGCATATGATGAACAGCAAAAAATGATTGCAGAAAATCGTGCTTTTATTGATCGTTTTAAAGGAACATTTTCTAAAACAGATGCTGTGCAGTCTCGTGTAAAAATGCTGGAGAAACTTGAAATTGTTCAGGTTGATGAAGTAGATACTTCAGCATTGCGTTTAAAATTCCCGCCTGCAGCGCGTTCTGGACAATATCCTGTTATTGTAAAAGAAATGTCTAAATCTTACGGAGATCATGTTGTTTTTAAAGATGCAAATATTGTAATCGAACGTGGTCAGAAAGTAGCATTTGTTGGGAAAAATGGTGAAGGAAAATCGACCATGATCAAAGCGATTATGAAAGAAATTGGTGTTGATTCTGGAAGTGTTGAAATCGGTCACAATGCACAAATTGGATATTTTGCTCAAAATCAAGCGGCTTTACTAGATGAAAACGCAACGATTTTTGAAACAATTGACAGTATTGCAGTTGGAGATATTAGAACACAAATTAAAAATATTTTAGGTGCTTTCATGTTCCAAGGTGATGACATTACCAAAAAAGTAAAAGTGCTTTCAGGAGGAGAAAAAACACGTTTGGCAATGATAAAATTATTGTTGGAACCTGTAAACTTATTGATTCTGGATGAGCCTTCGAATCATTTGGATATGAAAACGAAAGATATTATCAAAGATGCGCTTCGTGATTTTGACGGAACTTTAATCTTAGTTTCTCACGACCGTGATTTCCTTGACGGTTTAGCAACTAAAGTTTTTGAGTTCGGAAATAAAAGAGTAAAAGAACACTTTGAAGATGTTGCAGGTTTCCTTGCTCATAAGAAAATGGACTCTATGAGAGAGATCGAAAAATAAATCAAAATAGATTCAAATTAAAAGCACAAGTTAATTCTTGTGCTTTTTTTATTTTTAATAACATTATTTTAATGCAACTTTTTTTACAAGAGATGTGTTTTTTTGCTATTTTAGTAGTCCCATTTCGTTTTAGCTGTAAGTAGTTAGCTTTTTGGTTTTCAAAAAGCATAATTCTGATTTGAATTCAGTTGTATAAAAAAACTAATATTTTATCTATTTGAAGTCTATGAATAAAATTCTACTATTTCCAATTGTTTTTTTCTTCTTTTTAACTCCGCTTTTGCTACAAGCCCAAGACGATGTAAATGAAAGTGGAAAAACTGAAAAGCCAGAAAACGAGGTAAAATATCCACAATACCAAATCAAAGGTCTTTTGCAGGCAAGATATCTAGAAAGTTTTGGCGATAATGTTGATGTTTTAGGGGTTCACCACTCTACTGGTGATGTTACACAGCAGTCTTTTGATATTAAAAGAATGCGTGTTGGTTTAAATACCAAATTAAGTGAAGCAACAGAAGTTGTGATCCTAGTCAATTTAGCTGATTTTAAATCGGATACAAAAGGTAAAGTTTTGGAAAATGCCTATGGAAAGTATACTTTTAGTAAATACATTGCTCTAACAGGAGGGCAATTCCGTCCTGCATTTGGTATAGAAGAGCTTGTTCCGGTGGATATTATAAAATCTTTTGACTTTTCAAATCAATATTACGAATTCGGAAAAAATGGATGGACCAGCTTTCAGATAGGAGCTTCCGCAACTGGAGCTTTCGATATCGGAAAAATTCCAGTCAATTACGCTGTTTCTGTATTAAATGGAAATGGAAAAAATGTAGAAATGGATAAGGATAACGGAAAACAATATTCTACAAGATGGGTTTTCGAATTATCAAAAGAACACAAAATTAATCTGGGTTTAAACGGAGGTTTCGGAAAAGTGTTTAAAGAAGATGTTTTTGCAATTGGTGCAGATATAACCAGTGATTTTAAACTTACAGACAGATTTACTTTCGATCTTCAAATCGAATACAAACAAGGAACAAATCATAACTTATATTTTTCTCTGCCAGTAGAAAGCAGAACAGATAATGTTGCTGATTATCAAATGCGAGGGATTTATTTTCTGCCAAATCTGAGATATGTTGTAAACTACAAAAAATTGACTGCTTTAGAATTATCATGTCGTTACGAAACATTTGATCCTAGTTATAAGGTCAATTCAAATGTAAGGCAGACCTATACGCCAATGGTAAGTTTGGAATTTGGAAAAGCCTATACGGGTCGAATAGAATTAGGATTTGAAATTGATCGATTTGATAGAAGTATTCCAGATACATCAACCTATAATGATGATTTATTCTTAATTCAATTACAACTACGACTTTAATTCACCTAAATTTTGTTTTTTATGAAAGAAGTAAAAATTCCTCAGACCCTGATAACGCTGGCAATTGGAATTGCAATTTGGTTTATTCCTGCACCAAATGGCGTTGTCATAGAAGCTTGGCATTTATTTGCCATTTTCGTAGCTACAATTTTAGGAATTATCTTGAAAGCAGCTCCTATGGGGACTATGTGTATGATTGCAATTGCATTAACGGCAATGTCACAGGTTTTGGCTCCAGGCGATCCAGGAAAATCGATTACTTTGGCCTTGAGAGGTTTTGGAGATAAAGTAATTTGGTTAATTGGAATTTCATTCTTTATAGCCAGAGGTTTTATCAAAACAGGTTTAGGAAATAGAATTGCTTTTTTATTCATTAAAATATTCGGAAAAAGTTCTTTAGGATTGGCTTATGGTTTAGGACTAGCTGATTTAGTATTAGCACCAGCTGTACCGAGTAATACGGCTAGAGGAGGAGGAATTATTTATCCGATCATGAAGTCCATGGCTATGAGTTTTGGCTCAATGCCTGATCAGCCCGAGACACACAGAAAGCTGGGTTCGTATTTGACTTTAAATAGTTATAATATGAATTTGATAGCATCTTCAATGTTTCTAACAGGTACGGCAAGTAATCCGATGTGTCAAAAATTTGCGCTTAATTTAGGAATAAAAATAACTTGGATGTCGTGGGCAGCTGCGGCGATTGTTCCAGGTTTATGTGCATTTTTTGTCATTCCGTTTGTGTTGTATAAAATTTATCCTCCAGAATTGAAAAAAACAGCCGATGCGCCGCAGATTGCATCTCAGAAATTAAAAGAAATGGGAGCAATAACCCGAAACGAATGGATGATGCTGCTGACGTTTTTTATACTTCTTTTTCTTTGGATGACTGGAGATTTATTTTCTATTGATGCGACAACAACAGCATTTATAGGATTAGTAATTTTATTGCTGACTTCGGTTTTAACTTGGGATGATGTAAAAGCCGAAAAAGGAGCTTGGGATACAATTGTTTGGTTTTCTGTTTTAGTAATGATGGCCAGTTCGCTCAATGAATTAGGCTTCATTGCGTGGTTTAGTGATCTTGTAAAAGCAGAAATTGGTGGATTAAGCTGGCAAATGGCTTTCCCGATTATTGTGCTTGTATACTTTTTTAGTCATTACCTTTTTGCAAGTGCAACAGCACACGTAGCGGCAATGTATGCGGCATTGCTTGGCGTAGGAGTTTCGCTTGGAATTCCAGGACTGCTGCTTGCTTTTATGCTTGGTTTTATAGGTTCGCTTTACGGAACATTAACGCATTATGGTCATGGTCCGGCACCCGTTTTCTTTGGGAGCGGCTACGTCGATTTAAAGAGCTGGTGGGTCAAAGGACTTATAACTGGTTTAGTTATGCTCTTTATTTATATGGTAATTGGAGGATTGTGGCTCCGAATTATTGGATATTTTTAGATTCTAATTCCAGGAGGAAGCAGTTCTTTATATCTAGGATTTTTTTTGAAAAAAGAAACAATCTTTGGATGAATTGGAACAACTCTGTAATTTTTTTCAGAGCTTAATTCTAAAATGTTTTTAAGTAAAGCGTTAATAGCTTCTTCATTTTGATACGAATCTGGTGTGTTGATTTTGGTTAAGAAGATTTTTTTTTCCTGAAATGAGTATTCAACTGCCAGCATTCCTTCAGGTACGACAGTTTCAAATTGGCGTGCAAAAGTGTTGTCTTTGATTTCCATAGTTACAAAAGTTTCCATAGTAATTTCTTTTAAGGTTATGTTTATAAATTGAATTTGGGAATTGAAATAGTATTGACAGAAAATTCTTTATAAGATTTTAAAGCCAAAAAATATTTCAAATACAAAGGTAATCATTTGATTTTCAATATTAAATTATTTTTTGAAGAGATAAAGTTTAAGTAATTGTTTCTAAGTTTATTTTTTTAAGTTGAAGTAATAATATGGAGCGAAATTTGATTAAGATGATATTAAAAAGTAACTTTATTTTTTTTAAAATAAATGTCACAAGGTAATTTCATTTTAATAGTATGAGTAAAATTCCAGTTTATTTTATGCCGGGCCTGGCAGCAAGTTCATCTATTTTTGAAAGAATACAATTAGATGAAGATGTTTTTGAAATGTGTCTTTTAGAATGGGAAATCCCAAAACCTAAAGAAACACTAGCCGATTATGCACTTCGAATCAGTAAAAATATAAAACATGAAAATCCTGTTTTAATTGGAGTTTCTTTTGGCGGGATTTTAGTTCAGGAAATGGCGAAATATATCAAAACTCGAAAAGTTATTATTATATCGAGTGTGAGAAGCAATGTTGAATTTCCTAGAAGAATGAAAATAGGGAAAACCACAAAAGCATACAAGCTAATTCCGATGCAGTTGATTTTAAATATTGAAAAACTAGCTAAATTTTCATTTGGCGAAAAAGTCAATAAGAGAATTAAACTCTATGAGAAGTTTTTATCTGTACGTGATTTGGGTTATCTGCAATGGGCTGTAGAAAGTGTGATTCGCTGGGACAGAAATCAAATTGATGAAAATGTAGTTCACATTCACGGAGATCAAGACGAGGTTTTTCCAATCAAATACATTAATAAGTGTATTATCGTAAAAGGCGGAACACATATTATGATTCTCAATAAGTATAAATGGCTGAATGAGAATTTGCCTTCGATTATATTGGAAGACTAAAAGAGTTAAATTCCAAATTCCAAGTTGAATGTTTTAAGTTTTCAGGCTTTGTCAAAATTTTGATAGAGGTTTTGTCATGAAGATTATCCGCAATCTTATCATTTCGATCCCGAGGTTTCGGGAGAGAAATCTCCGCAAGTAAATCTATAAAGAGAATTAATAAAATATGAGAATATTGATAATTGTTTTGGGGCTAATTTTAGTTGGCTGTGAATCTCCAAAGAAAGATTATGATTTTACTTTTTTCAAATGGAATATTCATGAATCTTATTATTTGAAGTTTAATTCTTCAGATACGCTCTATTGTGTAGGTGCTTATGGAATTAAACAAGAGACTTCTTTTGCAATTTTAAATAAAGAGCAAAAAGAAAGAATTCAAAATTTATTAGATACTCTAACTTTTCCAAAGAATCAAGTTTTTAATGATTTAGTTAATGATGGAGAAACTAATGTTTTTCTATTGAATAAGGGTGAACAGACTAGAAAGCTTAAAATTCATGGTATTTCAGGTCCTAAACAATTTTGGCTTTTTGGAGAAACATTAGATAGGCTTAAGCGCCAACTGCAATTTGCTCAAATAAATAAAAAAATAGATTTCAAAGAAATTAATAAAATGGTTATTTCTCAAATGAAATTTGTACCTCGTAAGGATACTTTGCAATAAAAAAAAATCCCAAACACCAGTAAATTGGAATTTGGGATTTAAATATTGAAATTTAAAAATCGTTAGATTTTCTTCATTTGTTCTTTCATCATAGAAATTTGTTCTTTCAGCATTCCTTGTTTGTCTAATTTTTTAGCTTCGTTTAATAAATTAGTTGCTTCAAGTTTTCTTCTGCGTGACATTGCGACTCCTGCAAGGTTCAATTTAGCTACAGCCAAATCCATATCCATTGATAGTCCAAGTTCGATAGCTTTTTTGAAATGTTTCTCTGCTTGGTTGATATTTGTTTGAGACAACATGATTCCTTGTAAGTAATTTAAGTAACCTTGCTGCTTTCTTACTAATGCCCCTTCTGGATTTTTAATATATGATAACCATTTTTTAGCTCCTTCAAAGTCTTGTTTTCTTAATTTTAGGAAAGCTAAAAGGATAAATTCGTTTTTAAAATAAAGAAAAATTGGAATCGCAGTTAGTAAAATAAGGAAAATACCATTTCCGATATTACTTTCTGTAAATTGCCAAATGCCAGCTACAACAAGAAGTCCGGCCAAAATAAGTTTAATATTTTTGTGAAACATAATTAATGTAAATTTGTGATTGCAAAGATAGTAAAAGGAATTAAAAATATTTTTATAAAACTACTTGCCAGAAAAAAAAGTCTTTGTATATTTGCACTCGGTTTTTGAGCAACGATATCGAAAACTAGAAAAAGAGATATTAGATACCATTTTAAAGATACAAAACAATGAGCAAAAGAACATTTCAACCATCGAAAAGAAAAAGAAGAAATAAGCACGGATTTATGGACAGAATGGCTTCTGCGAATGGAAGAAAAGTTCTAGCGCGTAGAAGAGCAAAAGGAAGACATAAATTAACTGTTTCTAGCGAACCTAGACACAAAAAATAATGTTTGTATAAACATACATAAGGCGATTACTTTTTTAGTATCGCCTTTTTTTATACCTTGTCGGTAAAATTTTTTACAACATTCTAGTTTAGAATAGACTACGAATGTTTTTTAGAAGTACTTTATATAACTACACAATACATACAAAATGCCTAAAGACACATCAATTAAATCCGTTTTAATAATAGGTTCGGGACCTATTGTTATTGGTCAAGCTTGCGAATTCGACTATGCAGGTTCTCAATCTGCACGTTCTATTCGTGAAGAAGGAATTGAAGTTATCTTGATTAACTCAAATCCAGCGACGATTATGACCGACCCATCTATGGCCGATCATATTTATTTGAAACCATTAACGACAAAATCGATTATTGAGATTCTTAAGGAACATCCACAAATTGATGCTGTTTTACCAACAATGGGAGGACAAACAGCTTTGAACTTGTGTTTGGAAGCGGAAGAAAAAGGAATCTGGCAGGATTTCGGGGTAAGATTAATTGGAGTTGACGTAAACGCAATTAATATTACAGAAGACAGAGAGCAGTTTAAACAGCTTTTAGAAAAAATCAATGTACCAACTGCACCTGCAAAAACGGCTACTTCATATTTAGAAGGAAAAGAAATTGCTCAGGAATTTGGTTTTCCACTTGTAATTCGTCCATCGTTTACACTTGGAGGAACAGGAGCTGCAGTAGTTTACAAAAAAGAAGATTTTGATGAGCTTTTAACAAGAGGTCTTGAAGCTTCTCCAATTCACGAAGTTTTAATTGATAAAGCTTTGATGGGATGGAAAGAATACGAATTAGAACTTTTAAGAGATAAAAACGATAATGTTGTAATTATCTGTTCAATCGAAAATATGGACCCAATGGGAATCCATACTGGAGATTCGATTACAGTTGCACCTGCAATGACTTTATCTGATACAACTTTCCAAAAACTGAGAGATTACGCAATCTTGATGATGAGAAGTATCGGAAACTTTGCTGGAGGATGTAACGTACAATTCGCAGTTTCGCCAGACGAAAAAGAAGATATCGTAGCAATCGAGATTAACCCTCGTGTTTCTCGTTCTTCTGCATTAGCATCAAAAGCAACTGGTTATCCAATTGCTAAAATTGCTTCTAAACTGGCTTTAGGATACAACTTAGATGAATTACAAAATCAAATTACAAAATCGACTTCGGCTCTTTTTGAACCAACTTTAGATTATGTAATCGTAAAAATACCACGTTGGAACTTTGATAAATTTGAAGGATCTGACAGAACTTTAGGTCTTCAGATGAAATCTGTAGGTGAAGTTATGGGAATCGGGCGTTCTTTTCAGGAGGCGCTTCACAAAGCAACTCAATCTTTAGAAATTAAAAGAAATGGGTTAGGGGCTGACGGAAAAGGATATAAAGATTACGAGCAGATTATCGAAAAGCTTACATACGCAAGCTGGGATAGAGTATTTGTAATTTATGATGCAATCGCAATGGGAATTCCGTTGAGCAGAATTCATGAAATTACAAGAATCGATATGTGGTTCTTAAAACAATACGAAGAACTTTATGTTTTAGAGAAAGAAATTTCAAACTATAAAGTTTCTAATCTTCCTAAAGAATTATTACTTGAAGCAAAACAAAAAGGTTTTGCAGACAGACAAATTGCTCACATGATGAATTGTCTAGAAAGTGAAGTACATTCTTTACGTATGGAGCAAAACATTAACCGTGTGTTTAAACTAGTTGATACTTGTGCCGCTGAGTTTAAAGCGCTGACTCCTTACTACTATTCAACTTTTGAAGCTGAAATCGAAAAAGCAAACGGAGAACGTTTTGTTGATAACGAAAGTATTGTTACAGATAAAAAGAAAGTTATTGTTCTAGGTTCTGGACCAAACAGAATTGGTCAGGGAATTGAGTTTGATTATTCTTGTGTGCATGGAGTTTTAGCAGCAAAAGAATGCGGCTACGAAACAATCATGATTAACTGTAACCCTGAAACGGTTTCTACAGATTTTGATACTGCTGATAAATTATACTTTGAGCCAGTTTTTTGGGAACATATTTACGATATCATCCAGCACGAAAAACCAGAAGGTGTAATCGTACAGCTTGGTGGACAAACAGCTCTTAAATTAGCAGACAAATTATCTAAATATGGTGTAAAAATCATAGGAACTAGTTTTGATGCACTTGATTTAGCTGAAGATAGAGGACGTTTCTCAGACTTATTAACTGAATTAAATATTCCTTTCCCAAGATTCGGAATCGCTGAAACGGCAGACGAAGCTTCGAACTTAGCTGATAGTTTAGATTTCCCACTTTTAATTCGTCCTTCTTATGTATTAGGAGGTCAGGGAATGAAAATTGTAATCAACAAAAAAGAACTTGAAGAACACGTTATCGATTTGTTGAAAACAATTCCAGGAAACAAATTACTTCTCGATCACTATTTAGCTGGAGCAATCGAAGCTGAAGCTGATGCCATTTGTGATGCTGATGGAAATGTTTACATCATTGGTATTATGGAGCACATTGAGCCTTGTGGAGTTCACTCTGGAGATAGTAACGCGACATTACCTCCTTTTAACTTAGGAGAATTTGTAATGCAGCAAATTAAAGATCATACACATAAAATTGCGAGAGCTTTAAAAACTGTAGGTCTAATTAATATTCAGTTTGCGATAAAAGACGATACAGTTTACATTATCGAGGCAAATCCAAGAGCTTCTAGAACGGTTCCATTTATTGCAAAAGCTTACGGAGAACCTTATGTAAACTACGCTACAAAAGTAATGTTAGGCCACAACAAAGTAACTGACTTTGATTTCAATCCGCAATTAAAAGGATATGCAATTAAGCAACCAGTTTTCTCTTTCAGCAAGTTCCCGAACGTAAACAAGGCGTTAGGACCAGAAATGAAATCTACAGGAGAAAGCATCTTGTTTATTGATGACTTAAAAGACGATCAATTCTACGAATTGTACTCTAGAAGAAAAATGTATTTGAGTAAATAATCTCAAATTCTGATATAAAAAAAGCTCCAATGAAAATTGGAGCTTTTTTGTTTTTTGTTACTTAGTAGGCAACATCATATTTATAATTAAAAGTACCATCTGTAACTTGTGTTGTAACTGGATTATTTGCACCAATTGGCTTTGAATAATCTTCAACGCAATTAAAAGAAAAGGTTCCTGCGACGATTTTTGTATTTAAATCAATCGAAGTTATAGACAAAGTTCCTTTGGCGACATATTGGTTTTTTGGTTTTGTATTAAAGATAAATTGAATTTGTGTTTTTGAGGCATCATAAGTTTCTGACGTGATAGGATAAGTGCCAATTTTTAGATCGCTTCTTTTAATATATAAAATTATTTCATCTACACCTTTTCTCCCCTGTAATTGAATATATTCAGCTGTGGGATAGTAGGTGTATAATGGTTTTGTTGCAAAATTTGAATTGAACGGATTGTTCATTTCCCACAAAGTTCCATCAATTTTAGCATTCATTGCAAATTTTGATGTTGGAGCGGTTGGATCTTCTGAATTTTCACTGTTATCGCTTGAACAGCTGTTTAGAACTAAAACTAAAAAAAGAAAGAGAATTTTTGGTGTTTTCATTAGTGGTATTTAAAGGTTATGTTGGATGTAAATGTAGAAAAATATTTGTTAATATTGTAATTTTGTAAAAGCCTTGTTATTAACGGGCTATAAAAAAAGCTCCAATTTATTGGAGCTTCTTTTGGTTTAAAAAGTAAGACGTTATTTTTTAATAAGTTGTTCTAATGGTTTCAATTGATCCATATCAATTTTAGATTTTTGTAAAACAGACATTAAAGTCATAATATTATTCGGATTCATATCTTCACCTAAAACACGAACTACAGCAAAGCCAGTTTCTTTTCGATTAAGGAATATGACAAATTCTTTAATGTTGTCTTCAGATCCTACATAACTAATAGAAGCTCCGTCTTTACCAGATCCAAATTTCATTAATTGTTCATATTTTGGATTTTTTAATATGGCATTGACTTTTGTTCTTTCTGTCTCAAACTGCGCCTGATTTTTATCATTTGCTTTAAAAGCCAGAATATTCATTTTTTCGAAAGAATTTACCGCTTCAGTTTGTTCTGCTGAAAGTTTCGTTTTTTCAAGATTTAAAATATTAGGTGAAATATCCAATGCTATAAAATCTTTGTTTTCTGTGTTTTCAACAAAATACTTTTGTAATGTTGGTTCAGAGTTACAGCTTCCTAAAGTTAGCAAAGCTATAAGTGCTAAGGTGAAAATAGTTGTCTTCATTTTATTTTTTGCCTTTAGAAGCTTTCTTTAAATCAGAACCTCCTGGAAGCTGCATTTTATCTGTTAATACTGAGATTTCGTTTAGATCAAAATTACCAGTTAAAGATAATAAAACAGTCTCATCGTTTTTAGCACCGTCAACATACATTAACAATTCTCTTATCTGCGTATCTGATGCGCCAGATTTTACCATGATTCTAACATTTTTACCGCTGTCATTTACACGCATCAATTCTTCAAGGCCTGCAGTTTTAATGTATTTGTCTGCTGAAGCTTTCATTTCTGCTTCAATTTTTGGATTTTTAGTGGTAAACACTTTTAAATAATCTAATTTTTTAATTAAAGCAATGTATTGTTGTGTCTGTTTATCAGAAGCATCAACTTTTACCTTGCTCATTAAATCGAACATTTTTTTGTTTACAATTACAGAGGTTACATCGTCTTGACCATCAAATTTGTCAAAAGCACCTTGTGCATAAAAAACGTTTGTAACAAATGCGAAAACTAGAGTTATGATGAAATTTTTCATTTGATTTAAATTTAATTACTGTTTAAAAATTTTGTTTTTTGATTGTTCGTATTCTTTAATGTACTGTACACTTTCAATACCTACATTAACATTGTTTGATAATAAAGCCAAAGCTTTTTGTGTCGCTTTTAGCGCCTCTTCGGGATCATCGTAGGTTCCTAATTCTGTTTTAGAAGCTACGGCAGTAGTAGTAGTACTTTGTTCGCTTGCAAAATAATAGGTTCCAATTCCCAGCAAAATCACAGCTGAAGCCGCAATCGATAACCACGCCACATTTCGTTTTTTAGTTTGTAGTGGAATTTCATACGTCGATTTCTGTTCTTTTGCTAGAGAGAAATAGCCAAACATAGACTTGTACTGCTCCAAATGCTGCGCAACATTTGGTGAAGAAAAGTATTCTCTTAATTCTTTTTCTTCGGCAATCGTTGTTTCTCCCTGAAAGTATTTTTCTAATAGATTTTCTATTTTATTTAGTTCCATAAAGGTGTGTATTTGTCATTGATTCTCTAATTTTTTTTCTCGCTCTCGAAAGTGCCACTCGTATTGCAGTTTCGTTCATATTGACAATTTTCGCTATTTCGTCAAATTCATATTGTTCAACATCCCGAAGCTGAATCAGCAGCTGCATTTGTTCTGGAAGCTGATTTATAATTTTTTCAACCCATTCTAGACTATTTTCATCTTCCAGCTTTTTGTCTAACTGCGGTTCCCTGTCGGTAAAATTATTATGAACAATCTGCAGATTACTGGCTCTTTTAGATTTTAATTGGTCGAGACAATAATTTTTAGTCATTGTCATAGCTAAAGCTTCGACGCTGTTATAGTTTTCCAGATTTTCTTTTTTATTCCATAATTTTACCATTACTTCCTGAGTGGCGTCTTCGGCCTCTTCAGTACTTGTAAGCAATCTTTTTGCCAGACGAAAAACTTTGTCTTTAAAAGGATTTATTAATTCTATAAATACAACTTGGTTCATTAAACTGATGGTTAATCGTTAGCTTATATAGTCAAGACGAGGTACAATTATATTTGTTACAACAAAAAATAAATATTTTTTTTACGTAAAAAAAATACTGCTTTTTTGACGAAGCTAAAACTAAAGATACTACTTTTACGTTTATACCACTAAGAAACCCAATTGATATGAAAACACCTTTAAAGAGTATTCTCTTTCTTTTTTTGCTAGCTTTTTCTTTGCAGTCTTGTGAAGATCAAGATGACGTTGCAGCTCCAGCAGACTTACAAGTTAATAATTTTATATGGAGAGGATTAAATGAAGTTTATTTATGGCAGGCAGATGTGCCTAATTTAGCTGATGGACGTAATCTTCAACCTGATTTCGATACTTTTTTAAGAGGTTATTCTAAGCCGGAAGATTTGTTTGAAGATTTATTGAATAAACCAGAAAGTAAATACCCGAACGGAGGGGCTATTGACCGTTTCAGCTGGATTGTTGATGACTATACTGTTTTGGAACAAGAATTAAGCGGTATTACCAAAAATAACGGAGTCGATTTTAGACTAAGCCTTATTTCTTCTGGGTCAAATGATGTTGTTGGATATGTTCGTTATATTATACCAAATTCTGATGCTTCTACAAAAGCAATTAAAAGAGGCGATTTGTTTACAAGCGTGAACGGAACAAAACTTACTGTTTCTAATTACCAGCAATTGTTATTGAATCAAGATAGCTATACTTTAAATCTAGCAGATTATAACGGAAGTACTTTTGTTTTGAATGGTAAATCGGTTGCTTTAACGAAAACAGTTTTAGAAGAAAATCCAATTTTCATCAATAAAGTGATTACTTCAGGAAGTCATAAAATTGGTTATTTAATGTATAATGGTTTTTATTCTGAATACGATGATAAATTAAATCAAGCTTTTGGCGAATTAAAAGCACAAGGGGTAACAGATTTAGTTTTAGATCTTCGTTATAATGGAGGAGGAGCTATTACATCTTCAACTAGACTTGCAAGTATGATTACGGGACAGTTTCCAGGGCAGATTTTTTCAAAAATGACGTTTAATGCTAAACAAATGGAAGGTCTAAGCGGTGATGACTTAGAAAGTCTGAATGAAAGATTCGTTAATAATATTGATGGAAAATCATTAAACAGTTTAAATTTAAACACGGTTTATATTATTACAACAGAAAGTACAGCTTCTGCAAGTGAATTAGTGATAAATGGGTTAAAACCTTATATCAATGTTGTTCAAATTGGAGAAATTACAACTGGAAAGAATGTAGGTTCATTTACAGTTTATGATTCAGAAACTTTGACTAAAAAGAACGTAAATCCGAATCATAAATACGCAATGCAGCCTTTGGTTTTAAAGATTACAAATTCAGCAAATTTTGGAGATTATACTCAAGGTTTACAGCCAACATACGAGCAGAACGAACAAGTTAGCACTTATGGCGTTTTAGGAGAAACATCTGAGCCGTTACTTAGTTTAGCTATTTCGAAAATTACGGGCGCAACTGCTAAAAGAACTTTTAATGATTTGGAACCGAAGTTTCCTTACGTAACAGATTCAAAAATCATTAACGGATTGAAACATGGTATGTATCTTAAAACTGCACCAAAACTATATTAAATAAAATTCAAATAATAAAAAAGGCTTTCAGAAATGAAAGCCTTTTTCGTAAAAAAAACAAAAACTAATTCTAAATAGTTTAATCGTTAAAGTAAAAACCGTTTGATCCTGCACCGGTTGCTAATTCTTTTTGAAGATTTCCAGCTAAGTCGTAAATGAATGCTTTACTATCTTTATCGAATTTTGCATCTGCAACATAAATACGATTGTTTTCTACTGCAAATCCGTATATATAACTATCAGCTATCGTAACAATTGCTGTTGTAGAAGGCGCTGTTGCGTTAATGCCCATTGCATAAACAGAAGTTCCTGCTGTGTAGTAAATTTTGTTGTCTTCAATATCCATAAGACCAACTCCAGCTAAACTGTCTGGGAATCCAATTTTAGAAACGGATTTGTCTGATAATTTAACTTTTACTAATTCACCATTACCGGAAAATGGTGCTCTAAGAATATATAAATTACCATTTTCTTCTTCGATACAATCTGCACTATATCCAATTTCTAAAGTTTCAACTGCTTTTGTAGCAATATTTACAATTAAAAGTTTACTGCTGCTGTTTGGTTCAGTGATGTATAATTTACCATCTTCTAGAACTAATCTGTTTGCAGTTGCGTTTAATTCAATTTTTGACTCTACTTTATTAGTAGCTAAGTTAATAACAGCAACAAAATCATCAGTATCTCCTGTTGCTGGATTAATGTACGAATACGTATTTGCGTTGGTAACATAAGCTTTTCCATCTTTCACAACACCATATCTTGGAGTTGCAAGACCTGAATCAATTTTTGCAATCAATTTAAAAGTATATCTGTTTACAACATTGATCACATTGGAACCACCTGCAATGATATAAGCTTTATCTCCGTCAAAAAAGATATTCTGTAAATATCCTCCAACCAAATCATTTCCATTTTCAGCTTTATAAGCATCTTTTGTAAACAAACTAAAATCATTGCTAGAGAATGAAACACTTCCAACACTTGAACTTCCTTCATTCAAAATAAAAAAACCATTGTCATAAGCGCCTTTTGGAGTATCGTCATCATCGCTTGAACAAGAAACGAATAACGAAATGCTTAACGCTATTAAAAGTAATTTACTGAACTTCATATATTAAAATTTTAAGGTTAAATACACATTGAAATTGCGACCTGGCATTGGTCTGTTTTCTAGGCTTTCATAGTCTTTATTTAAAAGATTTAAAACCTGAAAACCTATTTTAAAAGAATCTAAAAATTTAAGATCATAATCGATTCCGATATTTGAAATTAAATAATCGTTTATAATTTCATCCTTACTATTATCGGCGGTTGTATAAACAAAACCATTGTAAAGAATTTGATAGTAAGCGCTTACTTTATTTCTTGAGTAGGAAACTGCTCCAGTTGCTTTATTAAAAGGAACAAAAAAGATTTGGTTTTTGGTTTTTTCATCTTGAGATATGGTATAAGCATACGTTGCATTTACTGCAAAATTGTTTTTACCATAATTTTTTCTCCAGCTTAATAAAGTTTCAGTTCCATAACTGTTGACTTTATCCTGGTTTTGCGGTGTCCAAATACCACCAGTTCCAGGCACCCATTGCAGCATGTCTTTTATTTTTATATAATAAAAATTCTGCGTCCAAGTGAAATTTTTAAATGTAAACACATTGCCAATTTCTCCCTGATAAGAGTTTTCTGGTTTCAAGTTCGGATTTCCTCCAGTTTCCCAATACAAGTCGTTGTAAGTTGGAATTCTGAAATTTCTAGAAATATTCAACTTTAAATTGTACCAATCATTGAATTTATAAGAAGAGCCTAAATTGAATAAAAGCGGTGATTTGTAATTATTGGTAAATTCTTTTCTAACACCAATTTCATTTTTCCAGTTATCGCCGATATCTTGCCTTAACAACAAAGAAGCCGAACTGATTTCGCGAACATGACTTCCAAAACTAGTTCCATAACCATTTGTTCTGCTGTAATCTATAATTCCGTTGACCTGAGTAGATTTAAATAAAGTATAATCTAAATCTAACTTTGTAATCAAATTTTCGGTTTTTCCGTACGTAAAATTATTAGCGCTATTATCAGCAAAGTATTGATAATTTTCAAAAATATATGCTGTCTTAAAATTGGTTTTCAGCTTTCCAAAATTTCCATCGTATTCAAGCAGGTTTCTGTTGAAACCATTTACGTACTTGCTTTTGGTTTCTGTTTCTACAATTAAAGATGTATTTCTGTCTGTATTTGAAGTTTGACTATACAGCCTTAAAATATGGTTTTCGTTTATTTTGTACCCAACATTTGCATTCAAAGTAATAATATCATACTGCCCGTTTTGGTTCCAGCGCTGTTCGCCTCTCCAAGTATAGCGATTCAAATACTTATAATCGTTTGTGGAGCTGTTTTTTGAAAAACCAATCTGTGTGCTCCATTTTTTATTTGAAATAGATGTTTTGTAATTAATACCAATAGTATTAAAACTGCCGTAATCTAATCTTAAGTTATTTTCAAAACGATTTAAAAAAGATAAGTCATTATTTAAATGAACGGTTCCTCCAATTGCGCCGCTTCCATAAATTACACTTCCACCGCCAGCCTTAACACTGACTGAATTATAATCTGAACTGGAAATAGTATTAAAATCGGTGCTTCCATTCATTTGAGAATTAATATTTATTCCGTTCCAAATTACTGCTGTTTGGGAAGAAGTCGTTCCTCTAAAAGAAACAGTCGAAAGCATTCCGCGACCATATTCTTTAAAATATAAAGTAGAATTAAAATTCAGCAAATCAGTTAACAATGCCTCATTTTTATTAATAATGGAATCATTAAGTTTTAAAACAGATTGCGATGCTGAGTATTTTTTTAAGTTTTTGTCTGAAACAAAAACTTCTTTCAAACTGGTAATAGAATCGCTCTGCGCCAAAGTAATCTGGCACAACAATAATAAACAAAAAGCTAACCTTAGTTTTATAGTCATAATTTCTACACTCTTTTTCCCGAGAGCTCGATATTGTTACAAAGGCAGGTCTCCTGGCTTGCGTCTTGTTGTTTACCTTCCCATTCGCCATGGGCGAGCAGTGGTTTTGTAGTTTACAACAAGCATTCGTTTAAGAACTCAGCTTACAGTTGCGGGTACAGCTCAAGAAATTACTTGATTCCCTTTTAATGTGTTTTATAAAAACACAACCTTAATTGGCTGCAAAGATAAAGTTAAAAATATTGAATATTCAAAATTTGTTTAGCTTTTCGAAGCAAAATGTAAAACATTACAGAAAATTAGAGCTTTATTCTGATAACTTGTCCGAAATTTACTTTATTTTTAAAAGCTTCTATCAAGGGAGTTTCTGTCTGATGACATAAAATACTTCTGATGACTCCTGCATGAGAAACAATAATTATAGGATTTTCTAGCAGTGAAATTTCATTTAAAAAGTCACCAACTCTTTCATGTAACTCTACAAACGATTCGCCATTTGAAACTTTGATATTTACAAAATCTTCCATCCACGGATTGAGTTGTTCGGGCGGAATTTCATCCCAGCTTTTCAATTCCCAATCTCCAAAATTCATTTCCTTTAGACGATTATCTTCCTGATATGAAATTGTATTTACATTCTCTTGAATATGTTTAGCAAGAATTGAACAACGTTTTAATGGACTTGAAAAAATCATTGCTTTTGAAGGTAATTCTGAAATAATTTTACCAAATATTTCATCAAAGGGTTCTGCAATATTTACATCAGAGTGTCCGTAACAGATTCCTTTTTCGCAGATAGTTTCGGTATGACGGACTAAATAAATTTCCATAAAAATAAAATGCTTAAATAAAATACAACTTCGCAGACTTGCTGGGTTGCGCCTAAACAATCACCTGTATAACCGCCAATCCACTTTTGGAAGTAACGGGCTAAAAAATATCTAGTTATAGAAACAGGAATTACAGCTAAAATCAATTTATAATCAAAAAAAGAAAATACAATTAACGGAATTAAACCAAAAAAGCATGAGCCAAAAACTTCTTTCCAAGTATATTGTTTTGCAATTGGTTTACTTTTGCTAGAAGCATCTTCGCGAGAATATTCGTGAGTAAAAATGATACTTATTGCGGCTAAACGGCTTAGTGAATGAGCAGAAATAAATAAAAGGAAAATTAGTAAAATGTTATTTGTGAAAAGTAAAATGGATTCTGCAAGCAGTTTGAATTTTAATAAAAAAAGTAAAACTAATCCGATTGCTCCGTAAGCGCCAATGGCACTGTCTTTCATAATCATTAGGATTTTTTCTTTGGTCCAGCCGCCGCCAAATCCGTCACAGACATCTGCAAATCCGTCTTCGTGAAAAGCGCCGGTTGTTAAAACAGAAGCAATAATTGCAAAAATTACAGCAGTTTCTGTAGAAAGAAAAAGCGAAAAAAGATAGAAAGCCAGAAATGAAATTGTTCCAACAATCCAGCCAATAAAAGGGAAATATCGTGTGGCTTTATTTAAATAATCAGGATGATGAGTTATGTTTTTTGGACAAGGAATTCTGGTGTAAAACATTAAACAGGTGAAGAAAATATGTAGTTCTTTTTTCATTTAGATTGGGTTTTCATTTAGTATGTCATTTCGACGAAGGAGAAATCTCCGCAAGTAATTCCGTTCTAAAAGAGGCTCAACTTTGTGGACTTTCTAATGGAGATTTCTCCTTCGTCGAAATGACAAAAGTGAGAATAAATCATAATGAAACATAATTATTTGTAGAAAATAGAGTAATTACTATTTCCTACTTATGCCAGCACTTTCAAAACTAGCCATTTCATTCAAAAAAGCCTCAGCCGATTTTAAAATAGGAAAAGCAATCGCACAGCCCGTTCCTTCACCTAAACGTAAATCAAGATTTAAGATAGGTTTGACATCTAAATATTCTAGCAATTTAGAATGTGCTTTTTCTGCAGAGCAATGACAGAAAACTGCATTTTGCTTTATATTCGGATTGATTTTATAAGCGATTAAAAAAGCTGTGGTACAAATAAAACCATCAACTAAAATCAGCATTTTATTTTCAAAGGCAGCCAGCATTCCGCCAGCCATTTGTATGATTTCAAAACCGCCAAAATAAGAAAGCTGTGAAATTAAATCGGCTTGACTGGAATAATTTTCGAGTGCTTTTTTTAGAATATTTTGTTTCAGAATTAATTTTTCATTTTCAACTCCAGTTCCTTTTCCAACGCATTCTTCAATAGGAAAATCAGTTAAAAGGCTAATTAAAACAGAAGCTGTAGAAGTATTTCCTATTCCCATTTCTCCAAATCCAATGCAGTTAGAACCTGTTTTAGCAATTCTTTCAATAATATCTTTTCCTTTATCAAAGCACAATTGAACTTCGGTTTCGCTCATTGCAGGAATATGCAGAAATGATTGAGTGCCTTTGGCAATTTTTGCATCAATTAAATTTGCATTTGTTGGGAAATCATAATTTACACCAGCATCAACAATTGATAATTCAATATTATTTTGTTTGCAGAAAACATTAATTGCGGCGCCTCCTTCAAGGAAATTAGTTACCATTTGTCGCGTAACATCTTGCGGATAATCGCTTACGCCATGATTAGCGATTCCGTGATCTGCAGCAAAAACAACAATATTTGGTTTTTCAATTTTAGGATTTAAAGTTTCAAAAACACTTGCCATTTGAAAAGCCAAGGTTTCTAATGTTCCTAAGGAACCAACCGGTTTTGTTTTTGAATCTATTTTTTCTTGCAGCAGTTTGTTGAAATCGGGTTTAGTTTCGATTTCATTTTGAGATTTTTCTTCAAAATCAGAAATGTTTATTTGATGAATTTCTTTGATTTCAGCGCAGATCGGAGCTTCTGATTTTTGTTTCCAATGCAATTGCTGCAGCATTGGCTGGTTATTATAGTTCGTTGCTGGCTTTCCAATACAGAAATATCCGAGCGGTTCTATATTCTCAGGTAAATCAAGGATTTTTTTAAACTGATAATAATTCAGAATCGAAACCCAGCCCATTCCGTAACCTTGTTCAGTCAGAGAGAGCCAAATATTCTGAGCCGCACAAACCGAACTAAATTTCACAGCTTCATTACTCCCAATAGTCCCAATAGTGAATTGGTTTAAAACCGAACGATCATAAGCAATAATAAGCCCGATTGGCGCTTCTTCAATTGCTTCTAATTTGAGCGATCGGTAGAGTTCTTTTTGTTCGGGATTGTCGGTAAGTTCCTCGGCTTTTTTGTTGTAATCTAAAAATAGTTTTTTAATTGAAGTCTTTACTTCATCCGATTTAATAATATAATATCTCGTAGCATCAGTCAAACCAACAGACGGCGCCCAATGTCCAGCCTGTAAAGCTTTTTGAATTACTTCATCAGGAACTTCATCAGTTGTAAAATGTCGGGTGTCGCGGCGTGATTTTAATATATCTTCTAGATTGCTCATTTTAAATTCCAATTTTAAATTCCAAATTCCAAATTCGAAAATGGATAACATTCTAGTAAAGATAAAGCATAGCTTTGTAATTTTGATTTTAAAATTTTGAATTCTCTTCCTAAGTTTTGGAATTTGGAATTTAAATTTTGGAATTTTCCCCTTTTATCTTAACCGGAATTCCCGAAACCATCAAAACTACTTCATCTGCATTTGAAGCTAGAAACTGATTCATCCAGCCTTGCAATTCGGTAAATTTTCGTCCGATTTCTGTACTAGCATGAACGCCCATTCCAATTTCGTTAGTTACAATAATTAAATTAGTATCTTTTTGACTGGCAATTGAGAGGAATTCTTTTTTAGCTTCTTCGAGACTTAGATCGACATTATTTTTATGATCGACAAAAAAGTTAGTCAGCCAAAGAGTTACGCAGTCAATTAAAGCTGTTTTACCAGAAGAATCAATTTCGCTTAAAAATTTTTCTTTTTCAATATTGGTCCAGCGCTCGTCTCTTTCCTGCTGATGGCGGTCTATGCGATTTTGAAAATCATCGTCCCATTTTCGAGCAGTTGCTACATATATAGGAGAGTTAGAAAGTTCCAAAGCAAGTTTCTGAGCATAACTGCTTTTGCCAGAACGCTCACCGCCGGTAATTAGGTAAATCATCTTAATGGTTGATTGTTAATTATTAATGGTTAATTAGGAAGAAGTTTACTTTTGCTTAATTGGTTTTTTGATGTTTTAATGATGCTGGTTATTAATTTTAAAATTGAAACAGCATCATTGTTGATGTTTTCAAATTCTTTTTGATTTAAATAATCAGTTGCTTTTAATAATTCCAGCCAATAAATAACCTCATTTGCTTCTTTTTGCGCAATAGCAAATTTATGAATAAAATCACTTTTACTTTCGGCATGTTCTGCTTCTCGAATCATTGCGCCAATACTTGTTCCTGATCTAAGAAGTTGTTTGGAAAGTATAAATTCTTTTTTATCATTGCTGAGATACTGATATATTTTGACAATTCTGATTGCAAATTCAAAACTTTTATTTTTTACGATGTTGTTTTTCATAATTAACAACTAACAATTTATAATTAACAATTAATACGGGCAATGTCTGCAGTCATTTCCGCAGCAGGTTCCTCGTTTAAGATGAAACCAAGTTTTAAAAACCATATTACCATCTTCGATGTAATAGTCAATACCTTCGATTAATTTTTCTGTTTTGGGCAAAGATATGGCTTTATTTTTCGGAGCATTGTGAGGAGTAATAGTTTCGATGTAGGCCTCTATTTTGTCTTCGCAGGCTTCTTTGAAGCAGACAGGGCAAAGACAATCTCCGCCTTCAGAGAGATTGAAGATTGGCGGGTAATCATTACACCAGCATTTGTTTTCTATAGATATATCTCCACAGCTGAATTCAGATTCACAGCTTGAGCAAATTTTCATTTTTGTGGTATTCATGTTGTAAAGATACAATTGTTTAAATTTGTAAGAATAAAGGTAAACAAAAAAAATATAAAATACTTTACCTTTGTTTCATCCAAAACATAAAACATGAGACATTTATTACCTAAAATGATTTTTGCGGCTTCTTTTTTTATTCTTATCGGATGTAAGAAGAATGAGAAAGCTGAAATTGTAAAAGCTGAAAATGCAAAAAACAGTATCGAATATGCAACAGGACTTTCTATCGTAAAATATGAGGATTATTCGGTTGTAACTGTCTCAAATCCATGGCCAAATGCCAATAAAGATTTCAAATATATTTTAAAAGAAAAAGATGCAAAGGTTCCAGACAGCCTTCAAACTTATACTACAGTCCAGGTTCCGTTAAACTCTGTCGTTGTGACTTCAACAACTAATATTCCGTTTTTAGAAATGCTTGAAGTGGAAAGTAAATTGGTCGGATTTCCGCATACCGATTATATTTCATCAGAAAAAACGAGAGCATTAATTGACAAAGGTTCCGTAAAAAACGTTGGACAGAATGAAAAACTGAACATTGAACAGTTAATCGAATTATCTCCAGATTTGATTGTAACTTTTGGAGTTGATAATAATAATCCGATGCTGGATAATCTGAAAAAAAGCGGTTTAAAAGTTTTGATTCAAGGTGATTGGATGGAACAATCCCCACTTGGAAAAGCAGAATGGATCAAGCTTTACGGTGCTTTATTTGGTAAAGAAGATCAAGCCAAGGAACTTTTTGATAAAATTGTAGAGAGTTATAATCAGGCTAAAAAATTAGTAGCAGACAAGCCAGCTACTTCAAAAGTTTTGTACGGTTCAATGTACGAAGATGTTTGGTATGTTGCCAAAGGAAACAGCTGGGTTGCGCAATTTATGCAAGATGCGAAATCCAATTATTTGTGGGCAGATTTAAAAGGAACTGGAAGCGAAGGTTTATCTTTTGAAAAAGTTTTAGACAAAGCCAAAACGGCCAACATTTGGATTGCTTCGGGTTCATTTAAAAATCTGGAAGAATTACAAAAAGCAAATCCGCATTACGGAGAATTCGACGCTTTTAAAAATAAAAGCGTTTATAATTTTGAAGGAAAATTGGGAGCAACTGGCGGCACCGTTTATTACGAATTGGCACCAAGCCGACCTGATTTAGTTTTAAAAGATTATATCAAAATTTTCCATCCCGATTTATTGGCTAGCTACGAATTTACTTTTGCATCAAAACTGAATTAAATTGGCGAATAAGAAAAGAAATACCATTTTATTTGTCACTTTGGCTTTGGGTCTTTTACTGATGTTTTTTGCAAGTATTAGTTTAGGATCTGTCCTGATTCCTTTAAAAGATGTTTTTGTAAGTTTAACGGGAGGTCACGCTGCCAAATCAACTTGGGAATATATTATTATCAACTATCGTCTGCCAAAAGCAATTACGGCAGTTTTAGTTGGAAGCGGACTTTCAATAAGTGGACTCTTAATGCAGACTTTATTTCGAAATCCGCTTGCTGGACCTTATGTTTTAGGATTAAGCTCTGGCGCGAGTTTAGGCGTTGCCTTTGTAATTCTTGGCGCAGGATTTCTGCCGTCTTTTTTAAGTGTAATTGCCTTGTCCTCATATGGAATTGTTTTGGCATCTACTTTAGGAAGTACGTTAGTTTTGCTTTTAGTTTTGGTAGTTTCACAAAGATTACGAGATACCATGGCGATTTTAATTGTAGGTTTAATGTTTGGAAGTTTTACAACGGCTATTGTCAGTGTTTTGACGTATTTCAGCACAGCAGAACAATTGCAGAAATTCACTTTCTGGTCAATGGGAAGTCTTGGAAATCTTTCCTGGTCAACAATTGGAATTTTGACATTCTGTGTTGCTGTCGGCTTGCTTTTAAGTGCCAATAGCATCAAACCTTTAAACGCATTACTTTTAGGTGAAAACTATGCTAAAAGCATGGGATTGAATTTTAAACGAGCAAGACTTATTATTATATTCGCTACCAGCATTTTGGCAGGAAGTATAACCGCTTTTGCAGGTCCAATAGCGTTTGTTGGCTTAGCAGTTCCTCATATTGCAAAACTGACTTTTCAAACCAGTAATCATACGATTCTATTTTGGAGTACTTTGTTTTTTGGTTCGATTATAATGTTGTTTTGTGATATTGTTTCACAAATGCCAGGTTTCGATGTCACGCTTCCAATAAATGCAATTACGTCTATAATTGGTGCGCCAGTTGTAATATGGCTTTTGGTAAGAAAAAGAAATTTTCAATAATTTTTTTGCCGCAGATTAAACAGATTAGCACAGATTTTTTTAATCATTTTAATCTCTTAATCTGTGGCAAAAAAAACTTAGAGCCTTAGGATCTCAGTAACTTAGAATCTTAAAAAAAATGATAAGTATATTAAAGACATCAGATTTAGATATTGGATATAAATCCAAGAAAGGCGTTACGACCATTGCCGAAAATCTAAATCTAAATTTAGCTGCTGGGAAACTCATTACTTTAATAGGAGCAAACGGCATTGGAAAATCAACCTTACTGCGAACTCTTACCGGAATTCAGCAGCCTTTATCTGGAAATGTCTATTTAAACGAAAAAAATATTTCCGACTATAAACCTTTAGAATTAGCACAAAATTTAAGTTTAGTTTTAACTGAAAAATTACCTCCAAGTAATCTTTCTGTTTTTGAATTGGTTGCGCTTGGCCGCCAGCCTTATACGAATTGGGTTGATACTTTATCAAATGAAGATATTCTGAAAGTTCAGGAGGCAATGAAACTGACACAGATTGAACATTTAGCTTCAAAAAAACATTTCGAAATCAGCGATGGTCAATTGCAGAAGGTTTTAATCGCCAGAGCTTTGGCACAAGATACACCATTAATTATTTTAGATGAGCCCACAACTCATTTGGATTTACTGCATAAAGTTTCTTTATTCAAATTATTAAAGAAACTGACTCAGGAAACTCAAAAATGTATTTTGTTTTCAACACACGATATTGATCTGGCGATTCAATTAAGCGATGAAATGATTATCATGACGCCGGAAAACATTACTCAGGATCAGCCTTGCAATTTAATTTCAAACGGAAGTTTCAGCAATTTATTCAAAGATGAACATATTGTTTTTGATGCCGAAAAAGGGAAATTTATTGTGACGTAATAAAGTATGTTTTCCTGCAAGGTTTTCAAAACCTTGTAGGTTTCAAAACATCAACTTCAGAATTTATACCTACAAGGTTTTGAAAACCTTGCAGGAGAGATACCATAGGTATTATTTCTTCAATCCAATTTGTCTCTTAGCTTCTCCAACCACAAAAGCAACAGAATTAGCGATATTAAAACTACGAATAAGCGGTGACATCGGAATCGTTAAATGATTTTCAAATCTCTCCATAAACTCCTTACTCAAACCAACGCTTTCTTTTCCGAAAACTAACCAGTCACCATCTTGAAATTCATTCTCTAAATATGACTTATCAGAATGAGAGCTCATTAAAAATACACGAGAATGATCTGGAATTTGTGCAATCCATTCTTCTACGTTTTGATATTCGGTTACATCAAGATGAACCCAGTAATCCAATCCAGAACGTTTTAGGTTTTTATCATTAATAACAAATCCGAAAGGGTGAATTAAATGAAGGCGACTTTCTGTGCCAACGCACAATCTTCCTATGTTTCCAGTGTTATTTGGTATCTCGGGTTCTACAAGAACAACGTTTAGCATTTTTTTTGAGTTTTGAGTTTTGGGTTATGGGTTATGAGCTATGAGTTTAGTTCAAGAATTATCTAATTGACACATTTTCTAATTTAAAATCGTTTACCTCCAGAACTTCTCCAGCTTTTAGGTTTTGCAAATATACATTTCCTATTCGAACGCGAACTAGACGAAGAGTCGGAAAACCTACTGCAGCAGTCATTTTTCTAACCTGACGAAATTTCCCTTCGTTTACAGTAATAGAAGCCCACGAAGTAGGACCATGGCGTTCGTCTCTGATTTTTTTGGCTCTTGGTCCAAAATCAGGAATTTCATTTACAATAAAAGCAGAACAGGGTTTTGTTTTGTATTTACCGCCTTCAAAACCAATTTCGACACCTTTTTGCAGTTCTTCAATTGCTTCGGGGGTAATAATGCCGTCAACTTGAACGTAATATTCTTTGTCAACTTTTTTGCTTCTAATTTGTTCACTTACTTTTCCGTCGGTAGTGAGTAAAAGCAAGCCTTCAGAGTCTTCATCTAATCTTCCAATTGCCATTGTTCCTTCAGGAAAATCATGCAATTCTCCCAAAAGCTTTTTCTTTCTTTTTAATTCATAAATAAATTGGCTTAAGTAGCCGTAAGGTTTAAAAAGAATGAAGTGTCTGTGCATTTTTAATTTTTTGCAAAGATAGTTTCTTTCTTAAAATTAGAGCGGCAGTTAAGCATTATAATACTAATCTGCAAAATTGAATAAAAACAGTATAATCTTAAAATGTTGTAAATTAAGATAATAAATTTTAAAAGAACTTGCCTTAGAAACCAAAAGCAATGTTAAACCATTTAATTTTCCGACTTAGAATTCGTAATATTATAATAGAAACCAAAAAATATAACGATTATGGGAACAGATAATTTAGGAACAAAAAAAATAAACGGAACGCAGAAAGACATTGACGAATCTAAAGGAAAAAACGTTTCGCACGATAAAGATTTAAAAGATGCCAAACTGAAAAAAGAAATCGTAACCGATGCTGACGGCGATAAAAAAATAGTTGACCGAGCTCGAAATGAGAACGAAGATATTCAACAAAAAAAGCCAAAAGTATCGTCTGACAATCCAAATTCAAATCGCGGAGTAACATCTGAAGAAGAAGCAAAAAAGACAGTTGAGAATAAAGACCGAAATTCTGATATCACAGCCAACCGATATCCAAATTCTGATCCTGAAAGTCGGAAAGACCGCGGGAATATGAAATTAGATGAAGATGAATAATACAAAATTTTTTAGAAATTCAGATCATTTTAATATCAAATAACATAAGATTAGCGGTAAGCGTTAATGTTATCGTAAACTGCTTTGAAACCTTGAGTATCGTCACAGATCTTCGTAAATTAGAAGTACAAATTTAAATTTTAAGAATATGTCACTTTTAGAAAATAAAGTTGCATTTGTATCTGGCGGCGGTTCAGGAATTGGACGCGCAGTTGCAGAAGCATACGCTCGAGAAGGAGCAAAGGTAGTAGTATCTGATATTAATGTAGATCACGGTGAAGAAACCGTAAAAATTATAAAGGAAAATGGCGGAGAAGCTTTTTTTGTAAAAGGAGATTCGTCGAGGGCCAGTGATAATAAGCATATGGTTGAGGTGACAGTTTCAAAATACGGACGCCTTGATATTGCCTGTAATAATGCCGGAATGGGCGGACCTGCAAAGCCAACTGGAGAATATGAACCAGAAGCTTGGGATAAGGTTATTGCATTAAATCTAAACGGTGTTTTTTATGCCTGCCGTTATCAATTGGAACAAATGGAAAAAAATGGCGGTGGAAGTATTGTAAACATTGCCTCAATACATGGGCAGGTTGCAGCTCCGCTTAGTCCAGCTTATACAGCTTCTAAACACGGAGTTGTAGGTTTGACAAAAAACATTGCTGTAGAATATGCACAGAAAAATATTCGTTGTAATGCTGTTGGACCTGGTTACATTGAAACAGCACTTTTGAAGGATAATTTGAATAAAGATATGATGGACGCTGTCGCAGCAAAATCTGCAATGAACCGTTTAGGAACTGCAGAAGAAATTGCCGAATTGGTAGTTTTCTTGAACTCTGATAAATCTTCATTTACAACGGGAAGTTATTTTATTGCCGATGGAGGTTATACCGCAGTATAATATTTTTTAGAGAATAATATTTTAGGAAAGGCAGCGAACTTTTGTTCGGTGCTTTTTTTTGTTTAAAAACCTTGTGATTTGTAGGAAACATGGAGTTTTTTAGCGTTTTTAAAGATTGTTTATTTTTGAATTATATTTTGAATTAAGAGAATTTGGTTGTGGTAATTTTAATTAACTAAAGCTTATGTTGTTTTAAATTGAATTATTTTGATAAAAAACTCAACATTAAGTTTATAGTTTTATAATATTAGCTTAACTTTAAAGGCGATAAATTTGACTTCTAAAAACTCTATTCTTTAACGTATGAAAAAACTTTACTTTTCGCGACAGCTTTTGCTCGTACTATGTTTTTTGGGCTGTTTTTCTGGAGATCTCTTTTCTCAGACAATGCCAGCTCCGCAATCTTTGCCGCATTCACAGAATTTTAGTACACTTTTAGCAACAGATACATCCTATCCTGCAGGATATCAGGGATGGACTGCAGCAACTTCGAATCCAACAGGTGAAAGTCAATTTGCTACGTCTGGCAGTTTTGGTACTGATAGAGCTTTAGTAGCTAGTAGTTCTGCTAGTACCAGCAGCGGTAATTTTCATAATTATAATGGAAAAATTGGATTTTTAAATACAGGTTCGTTAGACTTGACTATTGGTTTTGCGTTTGATGCAACTGGACAATTCTCTATTCCTGTTCAATATGATGCAATGACAATTCGTAATCCATACGGCGATGGAACAAATAATCGTATCAATGAAATGATATTGCAATATAGAGTAGGGACAACTGCCAGTTTTACTTCAGTAACTGGAACGTTATATTCAAATAATACTACGCCCCAAATTGGATCGGGAAATACAACCCCTCAAAATCCTAAGACTATAAATATCATTTTGCCAGCGGAGTGTGATAATCAGCCTGTACTACAGATTAGATGGATTTCAAGACAAGTTAGCGGGGGAGGTTCTCGACCATCTTTTGCTATTGATAATATAAAAGTTGGAAGAGATATTACGGCACCTATTAATATTTCTGGTTTCCCTAAAGCAAATAATGTTTTAGCCGAAAGTTTTGATTTTATTAATAAATTAGATGAAGCTGGAAAAACTTATTTTGTACTGCTTCCAGGCGGAAGTGCTGCGCCAACCGTTGCGCAGGTGAAAGCTGGTCAAGACTCAAATGGTACTGCAGCTTTACAAGCAGGAAGTGTAGATATTGCAGATCCAGCTCAGGAATATACCAAAACTTTTTCGGGACTTACTTTAAATACGAGTTATTCTGTTTATTCTGTTTCTGAAGATACTTCTAGTAATATTCAGGCAGTAGTAAATAAAGTTGATGTTACTACAGCCAGTTCTGCAGTTCCAGTTTTAACAACTACTACGGCAAGTTTAGATTTAGGTTTTTCCGAAGCAAATTATGAAGCAAAGGTTCTAAGTTACCAAGTTGGAGCAATTGATTTAACTCAAAATGTTGTTTTAACTTCTACAGCTAATTTTACTATTTCTAAAGATAACAGCACATTTGCCTCTTCTCTGACTTTTGTTCCTGCTGATTTTGCATCAAATGCTACCCCAACAGTATATGTGAAATTTATTCCAAATGCGGTTGCTAATTTTACAGGACAAATCACTCACGAATCGACTGGTGCTGTAACAAAAACGGTTACTTTGACAGGAACAGGAATCAATCCTTATAAACAAGATTTTAACGATTCAAATGTTTTAACAAATAGCGGATGGACACAATATAACGAAGCCGGACCAATAAACAAATGGTCTTATACTTCAGTAGCTAGAAATGTAAATTCAGGAACTGGCGCCGTTCTTATAAATGGTTTTTCAGATAATGGACCAAGTAAAGATTGGTTGATTTCACCTAAATTACGTTTAGATAATTTTGGAGCACTCCCTTTGCTGTCTTTTTATTCTCGTAAATTTTATGCCGGTCCCTCTTTAAAATTAATGGTCTCAACGAATTATGATGGTGTTAGTAATCCTAATACAGCAACATGGACAGAAATAAATGGAGCATTTCCGACTGTAACAGGTACTTATGCACAATCTCAATATATTAAGCTAGATAATTATAAGACAAGCAATACCTATTTGGCTTGGGTTTATGAAACGACTGCGGGAGGTAATACCAATGCATCAGAATGGTCTTTTGATGATTTTGCTGTAACAAATGAGATTGGTTATGTAGATTCAAATCCTGTTTTAGATTTTGGAGTTGTACTTCCAAATACAGTTTCAGACTCTCAATCGTTTAACTTTAAGGCAGAAGGATATGGAGATATTACAATTACAACTCCTGCTTCTTATCAAATTTCAGCAGATAATGTTTCGTTTGTATCCAGTATAGTAATTACTGCTGCCGATGCTTTAGCAGGAAAAACACTTTATGCAAAATTTGCACCAACAGTAAAAGAATTTAAAATATCAGGAGCTTTAACTGTAACAGGAACCTCATTAAACAAGCAAATAGGTTCATTGACTGGTTCTTCTTTGCCAAAAGCAGATACTTTTGATGTAGTAACATACAATTTAGAGTTTTTCGGTGCTCCGACTTCAGCTTATGGTCCTTCAGATAAGCCTCTACAACTAGAAAACGTGGCCAAAGTCATGAATAAATTAGATGCAGATGTTTACGTAGTACAAGAGGTTTCAAGTGATGCTCAGATTGATGCTTTAATTCAGAAAATAAATGTAAACGGAAAAACATTTGAAAAAAGTATTTCTAATGTATGGTCATATTCTTGGCAAAATCCGCCTTCAGATCCAAATTTTCCACCTCAGAAATTGGTAGTGCTTTATAATACGCAAACCGTAACAGTGAAAAAAACACGTGTCATGTTTGATAAATTCTATACCGAATTGCGTAATGGAACTAAAACACTGAACAATTATCCAGGAGATAGCAATAGCAACTTTTTCTCTTCAGGGCGTCTGCCTTATATGGTAACAATAGAAACAAATCTTAATGGAGTTAAAAATGAAATTAACCTAATAGATCTTCATGCACGTGCTAACAGCGGAACTGATATTTCTCGTTACAACATGCGTAAATATGATACTCAGGTTTTGAAAGACAGCTTAGATGCTCATTATGCAAACTCAAATATTATTCTTTTGGGAGATTACAATGATGATGTAAAAGCATCTGTAATTGAAGGACAGCCTTCTTCTTATGAAGCTTTTGTAACAGACACCAATAATTATAAAGCACTTACTTTAGAAATAAGCCAGGCTGGTGCATACAGCTTTTTGAGCTCAGGCGGATTCTTAGATCATATTACGATTTCTAATGAGTTAATAGATGATTATATTTCAAACTCGACTGCCGTTTATGATCCGCGTAATGATATTGCAAATTACACCACAACAACTTCAGATCACGGACCAGTAATAGCGCGTTTTCAGTTAAAACAAGATGTGCTTTCAACGCCAGATTTTGAAAAGAACAAATATTATGTAAAAGCGTATCCAAATCCTGCTATAGATGTTCTGAATTTTGATGTAAAAACAACTCAAGGAAGAGATCTGAAAATTAGATTATACGATTTCAACGGACGTGTAATTGGAAATCCAATCAGCGTTAAAAACGAATCTGAAGTTAGTACAGCAGCTGTTGCGGTTGGAAATCTAGTTTCGGGAGTTTATTTCTATACCGTTACCGAAAACAACAAAGTGATCTTTAAAGATAAGATTCTTAAAAAATAAGAAAAATAAAAACGAAAAAAGGCTTCCAAATCTGGAAGCCTTTTTTATTGAAAATCTATAAAAGAATTTCTCAATTGATCGAAATCAATTTTATTTGAATTAGTAAGCGAAATAAAATAATCTAACTGCCATTTTTGTGTTTTTTGAGCTTGTTTACTTGTCGTTTCATCCCAAGGCGGATAAACTCTTGTAGCTCTAATTCCCTCTTTATTTGGGGTTGAAAAAACACCTTTTTCTAATAGTATCTTTTTAGGAAAAATAAATTGTCCCCAATTTTGATCCTTCCGAACACTAACAATTACAAAATCTATTGCATCAGAGTAATCAAAAGGTTCGATTGTCCCAGTTTTATTACGTTTCCATAAAGTAACAAACTGTCCAGTTTTAGTTGGAGTGATTTTGGCTTGACGGTAACAAATGTTTTTATCATTCAACAGAAAACGATAAGCGCTGTATTCATCACTTTCGGCTTCTTTTTGCAATGCTGTTAAATGAAGGTCAGTTTGGTCAAAAACACTTTCTTTGGCTAATAATAAATCAGTTGGAATTGGCATTGAATCAATCGTAGAAGCGGTAAAACTCATAAAAGAAATAATAATTAATTTTCTGAAAATTACTACAATTATAATTTAGAAAGAAACATTCAATCCGAAATTTAATCCCCATTGAAACTGATTGAAAGACTGGCTGTTTAACGGATTGATATAGTAATTCATAGCAGGCTCTACAAAAACATTTGTTTTTTTGTAAACTCGATATTGAATTGTACTGCTCAAAGTAGAACCGTAAACATAATCGTTTGCAGTTACATTTTCGCCTATAGAATGGCCGTCTAAAGCAACATTGTTCGAAATTAATTTCCCGACAAAACCACCTGTATTCAAATTAATGCTGGCTTTATTTTTATTAAAAACAGAATAAGAAACTTCCAAAGGCATTTCAATATATCGTAGATTTTGATCCAATTTTCCACTCTGGATATTATCACCTTTTAAAGCTTCTTTGGTGCTGTTTGATATCAGTATATAATCAGAATTACTGCTTACCTGCGAAACAGGACTATTACTATTGCTGGCATATTCACCAGGAGCAAAAAGGGCATTGCCTTTCGCACTTACATAAGAGACATTTGCCACACTTTGCCCAAGTTCATTAATTTTTAAACCAGAGCCAACAGCCCATTTTTTATTAATGCTGTATTTCGTTTTAACCCCAAAAGAATTAGATTGTTTGGAGTCGTTTACATTGCCTAAAGTTTTTTCATTTTTAGTGTTTTCAGAACTCGCAACGCCGGCAAAAACAGAAAGAGCCCATTTTTCTTTTTTGTTAATTAATTTGTCTTTTTTATCCTTTTCTTCTTTTTTAGTTTCTGGAGCTAAAATTCCTTTTTCTAAATTTTGAAGTTCTGCCAGCTGCATAGAATCTTTTTTACTTAAAGCAGCAGTATTGAATTTTGAGTTCTCTTTTGTAGTAGCGGCTAAAGTTTTTTCGGAAACTTTTTCATTCTTATTAACAAGAGCATTTTGTTTTGATGCATTATTCCCAACAGAACTTTCGGCAATGAAAGCAAAATTGTTATTGTTTTTAGGAACTAACTTATCATTAAAAATAGAATTCGAAAGCTGTTTTTTAGCCGTAGAATTAAATTTGTTTTGTTTTCCAAAAGCAACTCTTTCTTCAGCGATTCCTTTAGTATTAGAAAATTTGTCTTTTTCTAAAATAGATTTTTTTGAAGATCGAGCACCTGATTTTTCTTCTGAAGAATTAAAATTCTGAACAGCAAGAGATTGATTCGGAACATTATTGTTCGGAAGCTGCATATGAGATTCAGAATCCTTTTTATTGGTTTTGTTTTTCGAATTGGCATGTGCAACAGCACTTTCTTGCTCTTGCGTTGCTTTTGAATTATTTAATTTATCTTTTGTTGAAGAAACATTAGTTACAGAATCAAGGGTTTTGTTATGATTGTGATTACTGTTTATATTGCCTTTTTTGGTATTATCATTTATTTTTTCATCCAGAACTACGCGATTATTTTCGAAACCACCTTTCCCATTGTCAAAGTTTTTATTTTGAGGAGAAGAACTAAAATGTAAGATTGAGGGCAGAAGCAACCCTAATAGTAAGCATGCAGCAGCCGACCACCAAAGAATAGCTCTCTTCTTCTTTTTTGGTTTGTCTAATTTTTCTTCAATTTGTCCCCATAATTCAGGAGGCGGAACACTCGAAAAGTCTTCCATTGATGAAAAAATATCTTCTATTTTTTGCTTCTTCATGCTGTCTTAAAATTTTTTATGCTCAAAATTCGCTTTTGTAATATGTGTTTGGCGCGATTTAAATTTGATTTTGATGTTCCTTCGGAGATTTTTAATAACTCGGCAATTTCCTTGTGTTTCATTTTTTCAAAAACATATAAGTTAAAAACCGTTCGATATTGGTCTGGTAAATCCCGAATATATTCTAGAAGTTTTTCCTGCTCCATCGGAATAATTTCTAATTCTTCCTCTTCAACAAAGTCAGTATCTGGATCAAAAACATCTAAAAAGAAACTTTCTTTCTTTTTTTTATTTAAAGTCTCGATGAGTTTGTTGATGAAAATCCGCTTGAGCCATCCTTCAAAACTTCCTTCAAATTTGTATTGGTTTATTTTCTGAAAGACAATCACAAAGGCTTCCTGAAAGACATCTTTTGCATCATCCTCGTTTTTCATATATTTCAAACATATACCATACAAAACAGGAGAGAACAACTGATAAATTTTCAGTTGTCCCTCTCTGTCATTTTTCATGCACAGTTTGATATATTTTTCTAACTCGTCTTTCAAAAATGTGGTATTGTTTGGTTTGGCAAAAATAGTTCTAAAAAGCTTATAAAACTATCTTTTAAAAATAGTACGAGCTGCGTCTTGGTTATTACTCAAAATCGTTAGGTTTTGATTGTCAAGGTTTTCTATCACATAAGTTTTGCCTTCGAACGTAATTAGATCATGTTCTGACTGATCAAGATATCCTATCCCTTTTTCTACCTGATAAGGACTGTTTCTAATCTCTACATTATTTTTATATGTAATCACTCTCCCATCTGGAGTAAAGATAATTTTCTTAGTAAAACCAATAGTTTTTGGCGTTGCGACATACGGATTATTAGCACCGCCTACAGATTTTTCCCAGATCCAAGTATTTACAAGCGAACTAGATCCTGCACTAAAAGTCTTGTCTATGGAATAAAAACTGGCAAAAAGAAAAAATGCAATAAAAGAGATAAAGAGTTTTTTCATGATCGGGGGGATTATTTTAAACTAGTAATTTTTTCTTGAATAAGTTTTTTGAAAGCTTTTATATCAGCACTTTGATCTTGTGTATCATTGTTGTCAATATAAACCTTAGTTACCGTTATACCTTGGCGTAATTCAAAATAAACACCACCTTGATCTGCTGCATCTGGAGCGCCGTAAATTTTAGTTTGTCCTTTTAAAGCTAAAATTTCAGCAGGAACAGCTTTTAATAATATTGTGTAATCACCTCTTTTTATAGTTGGAGTGTATTTATATTGATTGAAATCGTATTGATTAGCGCCAACATTTAAGAATTTTAAAATACTGTAATCATTAACTTGAAAGAATTTTTGACAGTCTGCACCAGTACAATTATTATTGAAACTACCAATAATTGCTGTGTCTGGACTTTCATTAGCTTTAATGAAAATAAAACCTTTTGATGTTTTTGGAATTAAAACAAAGTCTGAAGGATAAGTAGGAGATTGAGTTATATTTTCGCCTGGCGCTGGTGATTTCTCGTAGTAATTAACTACAATTTCGCAATTGTTTTCTA
The DNA here is from genome assembly GCF_001429295.1 of Flavobacterium sp. Root935. GTDB lineage: Bacteria > Bacteroidota > Bacteroidia > Flavobacteriales > Flavobacteriaceae > Flavobacterium. The sequence continues at coordinate 135,408 of NZ_LMJL01000011.1, forward strand.
CAATAGAAGTAATTTTAATTGCATATCCGCTTGTAGGTTTAGCTCCCGCAAAAATTCCCACTAAATATTGTTTGGTAAAATCAATATTAGGATCGCTTGCAACAGGACATGTGTTATCATGTTTTGGGAATAATTCATTCATTTTTTCTTGCGTTGCAACAACTGCTACAGCCGCATTGTTAGGCTGCGATTTTACGCTATAATTACAATAGAAGGGAAATCCAGTAAAAGCTACATTTGTATTAGCACCGCAATCAACATAATTATCATCATTATTTAGAGAACATGCACTAAATCCGAAAGCTATAAATAAGCTCAACATTAATTTTTTCATAATTTATTTTAATAGGTTTATATCTTGTAGATTGAACTTTTTAAAAAAGGTTGCGTAAAACTTTTATTTTTTTTTGGAAAAAAAAATAAAATGTTGATTTAGTTTGGATTAAATACGAATTCGTGAAATTTTAATTTTTAAAACTAAGTACTACGTATTATTGCGTACTTTTACGTAAAATAAACTTAGTTATGTCGGATTATCTACCATTTTTATTGGCTTTTGTAGTGGCGCTTTTTGTTGGAATATACTTAGGTAAAATGCTTTCCGGGTCTAAATTTCAGTCAGAAAAAGCAATTTCAGAAGAGCGATTAAACGCATTAAACAGCCAGTTGCAAATGCAGAAAGAGCAATTTGAAAGTGAAAAAAATTACTTTCAAAAACAATTGCAGCTGCTCAATTTTGAGAAAGAAAACATTCGGACAGAGAAAGACAGTCTGGCGATTCAGCTTTCTAAAAAGGAAGTTGATTTTGAAAATTTGTGGGAACGACATAAAGAACAAAAAAATGAAATCAACGAGCTTCAAGAAAAATTCACCAAAGAATTTGAAAATTTAGCCAATAAAATCCTCGAAGAAAAATCGGCTAAGTTTACCGAACAGAACAGCGAAAATATGAAAAATATTCTATTGCCGCTTCAGGATAAAATTCATGTTTTTGAACAAAAAGTAGATCAGACCCATAAAGAAAGCATCGACTATCACGCCGCACTTCGCCAGCAGATTTTAGGTTTAAGCGAAATGAATGCACAAATGAGTAAAGAAACCTTAAATCTAACCAAAGCACTAAAAGGCGACAGTAAAATGCAGGGAAATTGGGGCGAGTTGGTTTTAGAACGTGTTCTGGAAAAATCCGGATTAGAGAAAGGAAGAGAATATGAAGTACAGCAGAGTTTTACGAACAGCGAAGGAAATCGTGTTTTTCCAGATGTTGTAATCAATCTTCCTGACGGTAAAAAAATGATCGTCGATTCTAAAGTTTCGCTAGCGGCTTATGAAAAATGGATTAACGAAGAATCAGAGCTTTTAAAAATAGATTATCTAAAAGAACATGTCAATTCTATTAGAAGGCACGTGGAACAGCTTGGCAGTAAAAATTATCACGATTTATATCAGATAGAAAGCCCCGACTTTGTGCTGTTATTTATTCCGATGGAGCCAGCTTTTGCGATAGCTTTAAATGAAGATCCAGCTTTATACACCAAAGCATTCGACCGAAATATTGTAATTGTTACGCCAAGTACACTTCTGGCTACTTTGAGAACAATAGACAGCATGTGGAGCAATCAAAAACAGCAGGAAAATGCTTTTGAGATTGCAAGACAAGCTGGCGCATTATACGATAAATTTGAAGGTTTTGTTTCTGATTTAGTCAGAATTGGAAATAAAATAAAAGATACCAAAACAGAATACGAAAGCGCAATGAACAAATTGGTTGACGGAAAAGGAAACTTGATTACAAGCGTAGAAAGATTGAAAAAAATGGGAGCAAAGGCCAAGAAATCACTTCCTGAAAATATAATTACAAGAGCTTTAAATTCAGATGAAAATGAATTGTTGAATTAAAAAAAAATAAAACACATAGAAATATAGGTTTTGTTCTGAATCTATGTGTTTAAAAAATAAAAATAAAATACACTCCAAAAAACAAAAACATGACTACAGATTTTAAACCCGTTTCTTCATCAAAAATCAGCATATCAGAATTAATGCTGCCTTCGCATACCAATTTCAGCGGTAAAATCCACGGAGGTTATATTTTACAACTATTAGATCAAATTGCTTTTGCTTCGGCATCGAAATTCAGCGGTAATTATTGCGTAACGGCTTCTGTAGATACCGTAAACTTTCTAAAACCAATTGAAGTTGGAGAATTGGTAACCATGAAAGCCTCTGTAAACTATGTCGGCAGAAGTTCAATGATTGTCGGGATTCGTGTTGAAGCAGAAAATATTCAGACTGGAGTTGTTAAACATTGTAACTCCTCTTATTTTACAATGGTTGCCAAAGATAAAGAAGGAAAGAGTGTTCAGGTTCCTGGATTAATTTTGTCAAACCTGCAGGAAGTCCGTCGTTTTAGAAAAGCAATCAAACATATCGAAGTTAGAAGAGAAGTCGAAGAGCACGAAAAACTTACAAATATAAACTCTATTGAGGATTTAGCCAGTTTAGAAAAATATAATGTCCTTCTAGAAATCAGCTAAATTTTCTTATATTTATATAATACACATTAAATAAAGAAAACATGATAAAGTTTGGATATACCATTTTGTACGTTGAAGATGTCGAAGAGGCATTGGCATTTTATGAAAATGCATTTGGATTCTCAAGGAAATTTATAAGCCCGGATAATGATTATGGCGAATTAATTACTGGAGAAACAACACTTTCGTTTGCATCTAAAAAGCTTGCATCACAAAATTTGAAAGACGGTTTTATAGAAAGCAGTTTAGAAGATAAGCCTTTTGCCATAGAAATAGGTTTTATTGTCGAAAATGTTCCCGAAGTTTTGCAAAAAGCGACTTCTTTTGGTGCGATAATGGTTGCAGAACCTGTAGAAAAACCGTGGGGACAAGTTGTGGCTTATGCACGAGACTTAAATGGATTTTTAATCGAAATCTGTACAGAAGTAAAAATGTAGTTAAGGAACATTTCACATCTTACAAAAACATTTTACTTTTAAAAACATTCACAAATATTTAGCATTAGTTCTAGAACTTTGCTTGTTGAAATTTCGTAACTTTAAATGTGATCATTTGGTTACGAATTTTTTTTTTNCTATTAACCGCAATTATTGAATGACATAATTGTTTAAATGTAGACGATTATGAAAACAACTACCTTATTATTTTTATTTTTTACTGCTTTTTCTGTAATTGCTCAAGACAAATTTTTTACCAATACCGCCACGGTAAACTTTGAGGCGTCTGTTCCTCTATTTGAAGAAATAAAAGCAGTTAACAGACAAGTTGCAATTCTTTTAGAACCTAAAACAAGCACTTTTGTTTGTACTGTAATGATCAAAGATTTTCGTTTTAAACTCGATATGATGCAAGAGCATTTTAACGATAATTATATGGAGAGCCGTCGTTATCCTAAAGCTGTATTTAAAGGCAAAATAGAAAAATTTGATTTGAAAGATATTAATGAAGTCGAAAAACAATATCAGATAAAAGGCAAGCTTTATTTACGAGGAAAAATGAAAGAGATTGTTGTAAATGCTCTAATCAAGAAAGTTGCAGACGGCATTCAGGTAATCTCAGATTTCCCAATTTCAATTTCAGATTTCAATATCCAAATTCCAAGTTCTGTTGCTTCAAAAATTGCAAAAACTGCCAATACAGCACTGACAGGTGTTGTTCATAGCGACGAAATAATGTTTGCAGCTTTGAAATAAGTGTTATTTGATACAATTTATGAGTGCCTTTTCTAAATCGGTAAACTGAAATTCAAATCCAGTTTTCTGAATTTTTTCAGAAGAAACGCGTTGCCCAGTTAAAACAGCTTCGCTCATTTCTCCCAAGAAAATTTTTAGAATAAATGGCGGAACTTTAGGAAGCCAAATAGAATAACCAAACAAATTGGCAAGTGTTTTAGAAAAGCTGGAATTTGTGGTATTGTCTGTTATACATGCGTTATACGCACCTTTCAGCTTTTCATCTTCGATGCTTTTTAAATAAATATTGCATAAATCATCAATATGGATCCATGGAAGATATTGTTTACCCGAGCCAAGGACCGAGCCAAATCCAGATTTAAAAGTCGGAATCATTTTTTTAAGAAAACCTTCGTTTTTCCCTAAAACTATTCCCGTTCTTATTTTGACCGTTCTAATCTCTAAAGAGTCAATTTTGTCTACTGTGCTTTCCCATTTTTGACAGATCGAACTCAAAAAATCATCGGCTGGTGGTGTGTTTTCGGTACAGATTTTATGACTGGTGACAGCACCATAAATCCCGACTGCCGAAGCAGAAATAAAAGCATTTAGTTTCTTGTTGTTTTGTTCTAAAACCGAAAAGATTAAATCAATTGGTTTAATACGGCTTTCTAAAAGCTCTTTTTTTCTTTTGTCTGTCCATCTTTTTTCAACAATTCCTTCACCAGCAAGGTGAATGATGTAATCAGCATTTAGGACGGCATTTTCGTCAATATAATTTTTATTTAAATCCCATTTATAATATGTAATTGAAGGAGAATTTTCTCTTTCAGAACGACTCAAAATAGACACAGAATATCCAGCTTCGAGAAGTGTATCTGTTAAGTGTTTTCCAATGAATCCGCTTCCGCCAGTTAAGAGAACATTTTGAGCCATAATAGTTTATAATATATTTAACAGTGTATATTGTTTAAGGATTAGTAAAGATAATTAAACAATGTTTACCTTTATGGCAAATTCTAAATTTTAATAAAATGGCGACTAAAAAACAGGTTATTACCAAAGATGTTATCGTTTCAAAATATATGGATGAGGTTCTGGAAAAAGGTCATAAACCAAAATCGGTTTATCATTTTGCGAAAGAAAATGATTTTACCGAAGCTGAGTTTTATTCCTTTTTTGGAACATTAGAAAGTTTAGAAAAAGAAATTTTCAGAATGTTTTTTGAAAATACAGTTAATCTGCTTCATAAAAATGAAGAATACCAGCAGTATGACATGAAGAACAAAATGCTGAGTTTCTATTTTACGTTTTTTGAAATTTTAACTGCAAATAGAAGTTACGTTTTACAGACGCTAAAAATCGATAGAAATCCGCTTAAAAATTTAGTACAGCTGACTACTCTTCGAGAAAGTTTTAAAAATTATGTTTCTGAAATCCTTACTGATGATTACAGGTTGGAGCAAGAAAGATTTCAAAAATTTCAAGAAAAAACTATTCGGGAATCAGCTTGGCTGCAATTAATGCTGACGATTAAATTCTGGATGGAAGATGAATCTGCTGCCTTTGAAAAAACAGACATTTTTATCGAAAAATCAGTTAATGCATCATTTGAATTAATGAATGTTGCACCAATGAATCATTTAATAGATTTTGGAAAATTTCTATTTAAAGAAAAAATACACAGCAGATAATGAAAACAATCGATTATATTCCTACCTCAAAAATAGAAAGAGCAGGAAAACTGGTTCAAACTGGAGCCAAAATTGGGGTAAACTATGTGAAGCACTATGCTGAAAAAATAGTAAACCCAGATTTAACCCGAGATAAACTAAATGAAAATAACGCCGAAGATATTTACGACGGACTTAAAAGCCTAAAGGGAAGCGCGCTTAAAGTCGCTCAAATGTTAAGTATGGACAAGAATTTTCTGCCTCAAGCTTATGTGGAGAAATTCTCATTGTCTCAATTTTCAGTTCCGCCGCTTTCTGCACCTTTGGTTTTAAAAACTTTCAAAAATAATTTTGGTAAAACACCTTACGAAATCTTTGACGAGTTCAATCCAAATTCTGTAAACGCAGCAAGTATTGGACAGGTTCATTTGGCAAAGAAAAATGATAAAAAACTGGCTGTTAAAATTCAATATCCAGGTGTTGCAAACAGTATTTCATCAGATTTAGCTTTGGTAAAACCTATTGCAATTAGAATGTTTAATCTGCAAGGAAAAGATTCTGATAAATATTTCAAGGAAGTTGAAGATAAACTTATTGAAGAAACAAACTATTTATTAGAATTAGAACAAAGTAAGGAAGTTGTTGATGCCTGTAATAAAATTGAAAACATCATTTTTCCTAATTACTATCCAGAGTTTTCATCAGAGAAAATTATTACCATGGATTGGATGACAGGAATTCATCTTTCTGAGTTTACTGCTATAAATAAAGATCAGGAAGTTGGGGACAAAATAGGGCAGGCACTTTGGGATTTTTATATGTACCAAATTCACGTTTTACGAAAAGTTCACGCCGATCCGCATCCAGGTAATTTCTTGGTTGATGATCAAAACCAGTTGATTGCTTTAGATTTTGGCTGTATGAAACAAATCCCAGAAGATTTCTACACGCCTTATTTTGAATTAATCAATAAAAATGTAATTACAGATGAAAAGCGTTTTAACGAAAAACTATTCGAATTAGAAATTCTTCGTCCAGACGATTCCCCTGCAGAAGTTGCATATTTCACAGAAATGTTTCATGATTTGTTATCGCTTTTCACAAAACCTTTCCAAAATGAAACCTTCGATTTTGCCGACGAAACTTTTTTCAATGCAATTGCCGAATTAGGAAAACGTTTCTCTGAAGATACAAATCTTAAAAAAATGAACGGAAACCGCGGTTCTAAGCATTTTATTTACATGAACCGTACTTTCTTTGGTTTGTATAATCTAATGTTTGATTTGAAGGCAAAAATTGTTGTAGATAATTATTTGAAGTACTAGATTGGAAAATTCCAAATTTTTTAAATTCCAAATTCCAATTTTACATAAACCTTTGTCAAAGTTTAAACCTTTGACAAAGGTTTTTTTTGTATTGTTTGTCATCCTGACGGAAGAAGGATCACGAGATTACGAACAATTGGAATTTGGAATTTAAAAAATTTGGAATTTTATTTAATTATTCCAGCCTTATAAGTCGAAATAGCACGATCTCTCGCAAAAGCATGATCGACCATTGGTTCATTATAACCAAAATCAAATTCAGGAATCCATTTGCGGATGTATTCGCCTTTTTCGTCAAATTTCTTTTGCTGGATTTCTGGATTAAAAACCCTGAAATAAGGCGCAGCATCACAACCTGTTCCTGCTGCCCACTGCCAGTTTCCAACGTTCGAAGCCAGTTCGAAATCTAAAAGTTTCTCGGCGAAATAAGCTTCTCCCCACTGCCAGTTGATTAATAAATGCTTGCATAAAAAACTCGCTACAACCATGCGAACGCGATTGTGCATGTAACCCGTTTCGTTAAGCTGGCGCATTCCTGCATCGACCATTGGGTAACCTGTAGTTCCAGAACACCATCTTTTAAAATCGTCTTCGTTATTACGCCATTGAATTCCATCGTAGGCCGATTTGAAATTATGATTGACACAATTCGGAAAGCTGAAAAGAATTTGAATAAAGAATTCTCTCCAAATTAATTCGCTTAGAAAAGTTTGATTTTTTCGATTTGCCCAGTTTACTAATTTCCGAATGCTTACCGTTCCAAATCTTAGGTGTGGAGAAAGATAGGAGGTACTGTCTAAAGCTGGGAAATCTCTGGTCTCTTTATAATTACCAATTTGTGTTAAGTTGTGCGGCTGTACTTTTATGGTGCTTCTTTCAAAACCAATTACTGATAAATCGGGAAAAGGAAATTGATTTTTTGCAAAATTGGATTGATATGGTTTTGAATCATATTCTGGAGCCGATCCTAAAATATGATATTTCTCCAGCCACTTATTTTTGTATGGAGTGTAAACGGTATATGGAAGTCCGTCTGCTTTGGTGATTTCTTTTTCTTCAAAAATAACGTGATCTTTAAATGAAAAGCATTCTATTTTATTTTCTTTTAATACCGCAGAAATTGCGTTATCACGTTTAATTGCAAAAGGTTCATAATCTTTATTGAAAAATACGCTTTGAATGTCGAATTCTTCTAAAAGCGATTTCCATACTTCTTGTGTTTTTCCTTTTTTAATTAAAATTGAAGATTCAAAAGTGTTTAATTCTGAATTTATTTTTTGGAGTGAATCATAAATGAAAGACACCCTCGCGTCGTTTTTTGGAAGATTATCCAAAATATCTTCATCAAAAATAAATAAAGGAATTATTGGGAATTCAGATTGTAAAGCGTGAAATAGTCCATTGTTGTCCTCTAAACGTAAATCCCGTCTGAACCAGAAAAAGGAAACTTTTTGTTTTGTCATTTGTTGAGTTCCGTTTTGTTTTTTTGCCACAGATTAAAAGATAAAAGGATTAAATCTGTGGGTGTATTCTAAAATTCTCGCAAGGAGTTAAAAGCAAATCGTTTATTTTTAAATATATAGTTTTATAATTTAAACTTTAAAAAATATGTTTCTATGTTTAAAAATAAAATCTTTAAATACTTTTTTGCTCTGCGTGTATTTGTATAATCTTTGGCTTTGGTTTTGAATTAAACAATTCTTCGATTTTCTTGTAGCGGAAATCGAAAATGGTTTTTAGTTTGTTTTTTACAACTAAACTATTCATAATCCGCCCAAAAATTCCGAGTGGTAAAGCATAGTGTACAATGTCTGTCATTTTTGTTCCACCGTCTGGTGTTCGCTCAAAAAAATGTTTGTGATGCCATAGTTTGTACGGACCAAAACGTTGTACATCGATAAAATACTCGTTTTCCTTACAAGCAGTAATTTCGGTAACCCAAGAAATTTTGATTCCTAAAAGCGGTCTTAAAGTGTAAGTGATAATTTGACCGTGATACATGCGTTTGTCATCGAAGTCCTTAATTTGAAAATTCATATTGTCCAGAGTGATGGTCTGGAGATTTTTTGGGCTCGAGAAAAAATCCCAGCAGTCTTCTACGCTGGCATTTACATATTGTACGGTTGCTATTTTGTATAATTTCATTTCTTATGAATCAATTGTTTGCAAATGTTTCTTGTATTACGTGAGCGTTAGGGATTGCAGTGGAGCTCTTTTTATGGCTGGCTTTTTAGCCCGACATAAAAAAGCGGGAACGAAAAGCCCGGCCCTTGGGAAACGCCCAAATAATGCTACATTTTATAATATTTTAATGGTACAAACAACATTCCGAAACATTCTCCTTTTTCTTTATTAAGGTGTTTATGGTGTATTTTATGTGCTTTTCTGAGTCCGATTAGATATTTGTTTTTGGTATTTTTGAACCATTTAAAACGCTGATGAATTAATACATCATGAATTAAAAAATAACAAATTCCGTAAAGTGTCACGCCGCAGGCAATAAAAAATAAATAGTTAAAACCGCCTTGAACACCAAAATAAAATAAGAGAATACTTGGAATTGCAAAAATGACAAAGAAAATATCGTTGCGCTCAAAAGTATGTTCATATCTAGGCTGGTGATGATCTTCGTGAAAATACCACATAAAGCCATGCATAACGTATTTGTGCGTAAGCCAGGTCACACATTCCATAAACATAAAAACGCCCAAAAAGATTAAGAAAGAAATCATTTGTAAAATGTTGTAATTAAAATTATAATTTAAAATCTTTTGAGTTTAGCTTTAAATTACAAAAGATTGACTCTAAAGAATATTTTTTTTTGCTTTGTTGCTCTCATTTTTGTCATTTCGACGAAGGAGAAATCTTCGCAAATAACTCCGTAAACTATGGTAACCATCTTTTGTCGGGAAATTATAAACTGGACGAATTTATACTAGTTTGAGCTTGTACGTTACAAAAGACTGCGCTAAAAGTCCTGCTTTTGTGTAATTAGAAACACGGATTCTTGCGTTACCAATTTCGTAATAAGGCGTATTTTTTAGTTTTTTAAGCAGTTTTCTGTAATAAACATAAGCGGTATAAACTCCGAATTTGGCTTCGATAGGAAGTTTTACAATTCCTTGGTAAGCGATGCGGAAATCTTCTTCAATTTCTTGTATAATCTGCTCTTTTGAATCTTCGTTGAAATTGTTAAGATTAACACCTGGGAAATAAGTTCGGTTTAAAAGCGTATTGTCATCTTTTAAATCCCTCAAAAAGTTTACTTTCTGAAAAGCAGATCCTAAGCGCATGGCTTCATCTTTTAATTGTTCGTATTTATGCTCTTTTCCAGAAACAAAAACCTTTAAACACATTAATCCCACAACATCAGCTGAGCCGTAAATATAATCTGCGTACTCTGCCTGTGTGTTATAGGTTGATTTTATAAGATCTAGTTTCATGCTTTTTAGAAAAGCCTGAATAAGATCGTCTGTAATATTGTATTGTTTTACAGTATGCTGAAAAGAATTTAGAATTGGATTTAGGCTGATTCCTAATTCCATTGCTTTATAATATTCTTTTTCAAAATCGTCGATAAGATATTCTTTTTCATAATCATGAAATGAATCTACAATTTCGTCAGCAAAACGAACAAATCCATAAATGCTGTAAATAGCATCGCGAATGCTTGGTGAAAGCATTTTCACGGCAATTGAAAATGAAGAGCTGTAGTTTTTGGTAACCAGCTTGCTGCATTTGAAAGAAACGGCGTCGAATAGTGATTTCATTTTTTTTAAGATCTTAGAGATTTTTGAATTAATTCAGCTGCTAGTTTTCCTGAAATTAAGGCAGGAGGAACACCTGGTCCAGGAACAGTTAATTGTCCTGTAAAGTATAAATTCCTGACTTTTTTGCTTTTTAATTTGGGCCTTAAAAATGCAGTTTGCAATAATGTGTTGGCCATTCCGTAAGCATTTCCTTTATAAGCATTATAATCTGTTACAAAATCGTTTTTGCAGAATGACTTCTTAAAGATAATATTATTTCTGATTTCTTGTTGCGTAACTTGTTCAAAACGAGTGATTATCTTTTCGAAATACTCTTCTCTGAGTTTCTCGTTATCTTCAATTCCCGGTGCAAGCGGAATTAGGAAAAATCCAGTTTCCATTCCATTTGGTGCAGCTGTTAAATCAGTTTTGGATGGAAAATTGGCATAGAATAAAGGCGATTCAGGCCATTTTGGATTATCGTAAATATCAACAGCATGCTGGTTAAAATCGGTATCAAAAAATAATGCGTGATGCGAAATGTTTTCTATTTTTTTATTAAAACCAATAAAAAATAGGAGAGAAGAAGGTGCAAAAATGCGGGTTTCCCAATATTTTTCAGAATAAGCGCGATGCTCTTTATCTAATAAAGTTTCGGTATGCTGATAATCGGCGCCGCTTAAAATTATATCTGCTTTTATAACTTTGCCATTGATAACAATCGCAGTTGCTGTGCTTTTTTCAACTATTATTTTTTCAATTGGAGCATTAGTTTTAATAGAAACACCAAGTTCTAAGGCTAGTTTTTCGATTCCGCGAATAACATCAAACATTCCAGTTTTCGGGTGCCACGTTCCTAATCCAAAATCGGCATAATTCATGAAATTGTAAAATGATGGCGTTTTGGTTGGTTTCGCACCAAGAAATAATACAGGAAACTCAAGAATTTGGATCAATCTTTCGTTTTTGAATTTCTTGCGGATATCGGCACTTACATTACTAAAAAACTGATTTAATTTTAAAGCGGTTTCTTTTGTAATTAATTCAAGCGGTGAAACTCCCGGGCGATACACTAAATCTTTTATAGCGATATCATAATTGCTTTTGGCTTGATTGATAAAGTTTTGAAGTTTTTGAGCGCTTCCTTTTTCAATTTCTTCAAATGTCGATTTGATATCTTCTAAATTGTCATAAATACTTATAAAATCATTTATTCCAAAATAGACGCGATATGCCGGATTCAGCTTTACGAGTTCGTAATAATCTGATGGTTTTTTATTAAAGTCTTGAAAAAAGCGTTCAAAAACATCGGGCATCCAATACCAGCTTGGTCCCATGTCAAATGTAAAACCGTCTTTTTTAAATTGTCTGGCACGTCCGCCAATCGTGTCATTTTTTTCATAAATAGTTACATCGTTTCCTTGTTGTGCAAGGTAACAAGCTGCGGCTAAAGAAGAAAAGCCCGATCCTAGTATTGTTATTGTTTTTCTCATTTGTTTAACAAATATAAGAAAAACTTAAACAAAATAAAATTAGATCATATTAATAGTTTCTTCCATTGAATCAAAAACTCGAATTCTATCGGTTAAAACTTTCTGATCGATATGTTCAACCATTTTTCCCATAAGCCAGATTTCGTTGTTTTTTTGCAACAATTTCTGTCCCATAGATTTAACATACTGGTTAATTACATTTCTATCAGGCTGAACTGTCATGAAAGAAACAAATGTAATGTTCTCAAAATGTCTGGTTAAATCCTGTAGATTTTCAATCGGCATACTTTCTCCTAAATAAATGGATTTGTAGCCTTTGTCGAGAATTTCATATTGCAGATATAGTAATCCGATTTGGTGAATTTCATTTAGCGGAAGCGACAAAACAAATACTCTATCTGTCTTGGTTGGTTTTCTTATTTGAAGACTTTCTGTGTAAATTAATATTTTCTGTTTGATCAAATGGCTCATGAAATGTTCATTTGCAGGAGTAATTGTTTCAGACTGCCATAATAATCCAAGCTCTTTTAAAAGAGGTAAAAAATGTTCTTTAAAAACTTCTTTAAAAGTCTTTTCAGAAATAAGCCAATCGAAAGTATTAAAGAATAACTCTTGGTCAAAATTCATCATCGCCATTTTGAAAGAAGTGATGGCGTAATTTTGTGAATTTTTCTTAGAAATTATTTCGCGCACCAATTGTGGAATCTTTTCTTCAGGATAAGTTGCGATTTTAGAAATCTTATAACCGTACTCGTGTAATAACGTGATGTTTAAAAGTTTCTGAAGATTTTGCAGATTATAAAATCTGATGTTTGTATCAGTTCGCATTGGTTCAAGGATGTTGTATCTCTTTTCCCAGATGCGTATGGTATGCGCTTTTATTCCAGATAAGTTCTCAAGATCTTTAATACTGAAAACAGTTTTAATATTGTTTATCATTTCTCGCGATTAGGTCGACAAATGTAAAACAAAATCTTATATGCAACCTTAAAACCACATTAAAAAGATAGAGGATTAGAGGTTTACGTACTGTAAATATATTTTTTACCTAAAAACAGGTATATTTTATCTAAGAAATATATTACTTTAATAAAAAGTAAAAATAGTCTGCAGTAAGATTGCAGACTATTTTTGTTTTTAAGTTCTTATTTGCAGAAAGTCGATCTGTTTTTTGCAGCACTTTGACTTCCTAATTCAATTGCTTTTGTAAAATCTTTACAAGCATTTTTACTATCGCCGATTTTATTATAAGCTAAACCTCTTAAATTGTAAGCAATGTAATCTTTCGGATTTAAACCTAAACAAGATGTGCAGTCGTCAATTGCTCCCTGATAGTTTTGTAATTTATAATTAACATTGGCTCTGCCTGTAAATGCATCTGCATTCATGCTGTCTAAGTCGATTGTTTTGCTAAAATCTGCCTGCGCGCCTTTGAGATCGTTTAGTTTAAATTTTGCAACACCACGATTCTGGTATGCCTCGACAAATTTTGAATTCATGCTGATGGCTTTGGTGTAGTCAGCGATTGCGCCTTTTGTGTTTCCGGCTTCCGCTTTTTTTATGGCTTTGTCAAAATAGCCTGTTGCAGATTGTGCCCAGATGGAGCAGGTCATCATCATAAATGATGCTAATAGTAGGTTTTTCATAAAACTAATTTGGGATTAGTGATTTAAATTATTTCTCAACGAATTTAAGAAAGTTTTTATTCTGTAAGGGAATTTCTTTTTTAATATAATGCTATTTGTTTATAATTAGGATTTTGACTTTTGTTGAAAGATCAATAATGTGTGTTATAAAATTCTCTTAACTCCTGGAATTAATAAAATAATAGATCCTAATACAAAACTGCCCAATACGATTAGCGGCGCGGTAATTAAAAGCTTTATTGCGGGGTCAACAGCCCAGTTTTTTAGTGCTAACATAAATATAACTGTCACTAATGGATGAAAAATGTAAACGGCAAAACTACTGCGTGATGCTTTAGTAAGTAATATTGAAGTAGCATTCCAATTTATTTTTCCTCTAATTAATAATGCGGTTAGTATCGAAATTCCAATCCATTGCTCCCAGACTGCGTATAATAATGCCTGCCAGTGAAAACCACCCGAAAACCAAGAAAGAGGTGTGTTTAATTTGTATCTGATGATAAAAAATACTGGAAAAAGCAACAGGCATAAACGTGCTGACCTTTTGAGTTGTCTGCCTGTTTTTCCTGAAAGCTGTTCAAACCAATTGTTTTTTGATGCCAGTAATCCAATTATAAATAGTGCGATATATTGTGGAAAATGCCCAAGCTGAAATCCGACAGGTTCAAGAACCCATCCAACAGGGAATATAATTCTAACTAAGAAAGAAATAACTCCTAATCCTGCCGCAAATAGTATTATAGCGCCAGAGCTGGGCGCTGCCAATGGTTTGTTGAAGTTAATGTTGAATATTTTTTTTACTGCCACATAAACTAATGTAAAAAGCAATAGTGCTGCTACAAACCAAGTAACTCCTAAGTCGATCCAGCTGTCATATCTGCTTAAGTAATTGAAATAAGTGATATGTGCTTTTGTGAAATAATAAACTAGATAACAAATAAATGGAGTAAGAATAAAAGAGTAGAAAATTAAAGGAATTCCTAATCGAATTAGTCTGTCCTTGATAAATTTAGAAACTCCTTTTTTAGAATAGGAAGAGTTGGTAAAATAAGCAGCCAGGAGAAAGAAATATCCCATAAAGAAAGACTGATTTATACTGATGAATACTGTCGAAAGGATGCGTACTCCTAAAAAACTAGTTTCTTCATTGTAGTACCAGCCTTCAGAAGAACTGTAAGCAATAACGGTGTGGTGAAGTACAACTAATATGGTTAGAAGAACTTTGATATTATCGATGTATAATAATTTGTTTGAAGAGCTAGAATCCTGATTCTTGACAGCAGTTGCAGTTGACATAATAATTTTGGTTTTGTGTTATTGATGGCAAACGTACAACAGTAAAATGCAGTAATAGCGGGCATTGTTACTAATAACTACCTTTTGTGACGAGCAACAAGATTATGCAATGTATTTGCGGCGAAGCTCTTGGTGATAGTTGTTGAAATTGTCTATCTGTTTTCTTGAAACTGGAATTTTAATATTGGTTTCATTAAATGATAGTAAATAACCTTGAGAGTTTCCAGATACTTTTTGAACCTTAAACATATTTACTAAATAGGTTCTGTGGCATCTAAAAAAGTGTGGATAATCTACTATTTGAATTTCAAATTGGGTTAAAGAAATTCTCTTTACTTCTGTGGTAATTTGGTTGTTGTTCGATTTTGTCAACTCGATATAATTGCCATCCGCTTTTGCGAAAAGTAATTGATCGATATCAAGGCTAAAATCATCTTGCTTTACCTGTGTGCTGATAAAAAGATTAGATTTTGAAATTGTTTTTTCGGCTTCAACAGCTAAAGGTGTGAATTGAAGAACAAATGGAGATCCTTTTTTAGATTCAAAATAGAAGCTAGCTAATCGTATAAAAAAGTAAAAAAAGATACCTGCTACGAGGCAGTTTCTTATTTCTTCGAAAAAATAATTCCAAGACCAGTTGTTTGGGTTGTTATAAAGCAAATCACGCATTAGAAAGCTCGATGTGCCAATAAGGACTAACAGTATTCCAATGTGACTATATTCTTGGAGCAACGTCCATTTAGTCTGGAATTTTGTTTTTCTGTAATGATTTAAAACTTCAAAATAAGCAAATAAAATAAATGCTGGTGCAAAAGCATGAAAGAAACAAATAAACAAATAGTGCATTTTGAGTTCAGGATCATAAACTCCAAATGGTTTGAATAGTAAGAGAAATGTTAGAATAATAAAAAATACTATAACTGAACTTTTGATGAGATTTTGAGATTGATATCGAGTTGGGTATTCGATTTCATTTATTAAATGTTCTGTATTAATGTAAAATCTCATGCTAAAGTTTGTTTAGTTCCAAAAATACAAAAAAGAAAGGTTTAATTTTTGTGTAGACATTTCTCCGATTTGAAAGGGTATAAAAAAAGGTCAAGTAAATTAATACTTGACCTTTTGTGACCCGACTGGGGCTCGAACCCAGGACCCCATCATTAAAAGTGATGTGCTCTANTGTTGTTTTCTTCAATGAGGGTGCAAATATAAGTACTTTATTTAGCTATTTGCGTCTTTTTTTTGAATGATTTTAAGAATAAATTATAAAAGCCTATTCTACAATTAAATAGAGTTTTAATTTTTTTCTAGTGACCATGGAGGGATTTGAACCCTCACGCCCTTACGAGCACCACCCCCTCAAGATGGCGAGTCTACCGTTTCTCCACATGGCCAAAATAAAAAAGGTCAAGTAAAATAAATTACTCGACCTTTTGTGACCCGACTGGGGCTCGAACCCAGGACCCCATCATTAAAAGTGATGTGCTCTA
>NZ_LMJL01000011.1:151802-151900 GCF_001429295.1 Flavobacterium sp. Root935
GCTATCAAGAAATTTAATTTGTTAATCACAAAATCTGTGACCCGACTGGGGCTCGAACCCAGGACCCCATCATTAAAAGTGATGTGCTCTACCGACTG
>NZ_LMJL01000011.1:151905-178695 GCF_001429295.1 Flavobacterium sp. Root935
TAATTTCTTGAATGCGGGTGCAAATATAAGGAGTTTATTTTGAAGTTTCCAAGCAAATTTATTATAAATTTGTCTTTTTTTTGGAAAAATTTCCAATTGCTTAGTTTATAAGGTTTTATTAGTATGAAGAAAATTGTATTGTTAGGTTATATGGGTTGCGGAAAGTCGACAATCGCCCAAAATTTGTCAAAAATCACGAATATTCCGTTCTTAGATTTGGATAAAATTATCGAGGAAAGAGCAAAAATGTCAATAAATGAGATTTTTGAGAAGCACGGAGAGATCTATTTTCGAAAATTAGAGCACCAAATTTTTGTTGAATTATTGCAATCTGCCGAAAACAATATTATCGGATTAGGAGGAGGAACTCCCTGTTATGCTAATAATCATGAATTGTTAAAAGGAGAAGATGTTATTTCTATATATTTAAAAGCATCAATTGATACTTTATATAGTAGATTAATATATAATAAGAGTAAGCGTCCCTTAATTGCAAATATGAATGAGGAAGAGATGAAAGAGTTTATTGCGAAACATTTGTTCGACAGAAGCTTTTATTACAATCACGCGCAACATAAAGTCTCGGTAGATGATAAGTCTGTCGAAGAAACGGTTAAGGATATTTTAGATATTCTAGCTTAAAGAAGCATAGTCTCCGTTTTCTGAGTCGAAAACAACTTGGACGTGCTCTAATAATGAAGTTGAAAGTGAAATGCCCTTAAAGTCTGCCTTTACAGGGTATTTTTTATGGTTTCTGTCAACAAGCACTGCTGTTTTGAATTTTTTGAGAGGTACATCTAAGAAATGACGAACAGCATAGATTAATGTTGTTCCTGAATTTAGAACATCATCAACAAGAACTAATCCTTTGTTTTTATACTCCTCGGGACTTAATGAAGTTTGTATTGGCTCCTGTGGATTTTGCTTGTTTACTTTTACTTCGCAGATTGATACCTTTAAGGTTGAAATGCTGCTTAGTGCTGTGGCAATTTTTTCGGCAAAAACATATCCATTTGAAGCAATTCCAGCAATAACGACTTCTTCCTCGTTTACAAATGTTTCGTAGATTTGATAGGCAATACGTTTTATTTTATGCTCGACTTCTTGATTGGTTAAGATGATGTTGCTGCTCATAATTTATTTTTTTGCTAATATAATTAATTTAAATTCCATTATAAAAAATCCAAATTTCAATTTTTTCAGAAGAAATTCTAAATTGGAATTGGGTATTTAATTTTTGGGTTTTTCAAAGTTTTGAAATTTATTCCGTTTCTTCTTCTTCGTCAAAGATTTCATTTCCGTACTCATCGATATCTCTTCGGTCTTTTTTAGTTGGACGTCCTGTTCCGCTTTTTCGGTAATGTTCTTTAGAAAGTTTTAATAGCTCTAAATGCGCGTAAGCTTCTGGAGGTGTTTCGTTTTTACGGTAAATATCAACCAACTTTGCTCCAACACGACTTTCAGGAATGTCTAGAACAGTTATAATTTGGGTAATTTGATCTTTTCTAAAAGTAATTCGGTCTGTAGGGAAAACTTCTTTTGATGGTTTAGCAACCTGCCCATTTACAGTGATGTGATTCTTTTTACAGGCCTCAGTAACCATGTTTCTAGTCTTATAATATCGAACGCACCATAAGTATTTATCTATTCTCATAATTTTTCTAAAATCCAAGTTAAATTCTTTACAAAAATAAATCAATATTGTATCTTGCGCACCTAAAAAAATCATAATAATGAATAAATTTAAATATTATTTTGTTTTATTACTTGCTGGTATTGCCATCGTTTCTTGCAGCAAAAAGGACGATGACGAGGTTGTAGTAACTCCTGTAAGAGATTATGCAGTACAGTATAAAGCAGATAATGATTCTATTGAAAAATTTTTAAAAAGTAATTATATCGAAAATGTTACAGCTGATTTTGATGTTAAAATATCAAAAATTACAGATGCAACAAGTCAAGTTTCTATTTGGGATCAAACTACATATAAATTAGAGAGCAGAGATGTGTATAGTGATGGTATTACTTATAAAGTATATTATTTAACTTTGAGAAAAGGTGCTGGCGAATCTCCAACTAATACAGATAAGGTTTCAACAGCATACTCTTGTTATTTATTAAATGGAACTCTCGCTGATTCTTCTTATGGTCTTCCGTTTACGGCTAATTTATTTCCATATGCTAATTCAAATACGGTAATACAAGGATGGGCGGAAATTCTTCCAAAGTTTAAAACTAGTAGTTCGTCTACTGTTTCAAATGATGGTACTATAACTTATAATGATTATGGAGCTGGAGTTATGTTTTTGCCTTCAGGTCTTGCATATTATGCTAATAGTAGTAGTGCTATTCCTGCATATACACCAATATATTTTACTTTTAAATTATTTGACTTGCAGAGAATGGATAATGAATACAATTCATCAAGTAGCGGAATAGTATTTATTGGTGATGGTGTTCCTGATTATTTAGAAGATGTTAACGGAGATGGATATCTTTATGATTTTAGAAATACAACTAAATATCCTAATCCGCCTAAAGAGTTGATTGATGATACTGATGGCGATGGAATTGCAGATTTTCTAGATTTTGATGATGATGGAGATGGTTTTACAACAAGGTTTGAAATTACTAAAGCAGCAGGCGAAGTTGGTGTAGTAAATGGTTTTAACTATGGAATTAAACTTTACTTTCCATGGGATCCAGTTGTAGATAATCCGTTAACGCCGAATGTAGATGAAACAGAGCCGAGAGGAATTCCTAGAAGGCCAACAGGAGAACTTGCAAATCCTAGTTTACCAGAATCTGCTACAAATGTTAGAAAGTACATTGAGGCAGATTATACGGAAAATCCAAGAAAAAGAATTCATTTAGATAATACTTATCCGATAAAGATTAATTAAATTCGATAAATTAAAAAGCCCTGAAATTATATTTCAGGGCTTTTTTTATGGTCAATATTATGTTGTTACTTTTATGAAGGTTGGTGTATTGATAAAAACAAAAAACCTCGAAATCTATATTTCGAGGTTTTTTTATAAGTAAGAAAATTTAAAAATTATTTTCTTTTGATAACTCTTTCTACAGCTTCAACAATTGCTTGATTGTTTAGTTTGTATTTGTTCATTAACTGCTCTGGAGTTCCAGACTCACCAAAACTATCTTGTACAGCTACAAATTCTTGTGGAGTTGGATTGTGTAAAGCTAATACTCCTGAGACGCTTTCTCCAAGACCTCCAAGGTAATTGTGCTCTTCTGCAGTTACAATACATTTCGTTTTTGCCACTGATTTTAAAATTGCTTCTTCGTCAAGTGGTTTAATTGTATGGATGTTGATTACCTCAGCAGAAATTCCTTTTGCTTCTAGAGCTTCAGCAGCTATAAGAGCTTCCCAAACTAAGTGACCTGTAGCAACAATAGTTACATCAGTTCCTTCGTTTAGTAGAATTGCTTTTCCAATTACGAATGGTTCGTCAGCAGGAGTAAAGTTAGGTACTACTGGACGTCCGAAACGTAAATAAGCAGGACCGTGGTGATCTGCCAATGCTATAGTTGCAGCTTTAGTCTGATTGTAGTCACAAGTGTTGATTACAGTCATTCCTGGTAACATTTTCATTAAACCAATATCTTCTAAGATTTGGTGAGTTGCTCCATCTTCTCCTAAAGTTAAACCAGCGTGAGAAGCACAGATTTTTACATTTTTGTCTGAGTAAGCAACAGATTGACGAATTTGATCGTAAACTCTTCCTGTAGAGAAGTTAGCAAAAGTTCCAGTAAAAGGAATTTTTCCACCAATTGTTAAACCTGCAGCGATTCCGATCATATTAGCTTCTGCGATTCCGATTTGGAAAAAACGCTCTGGGTGATTTTTTTTGAAATCATCAAACTTTAATGATCCAATTAAGTCGGCGCATAATGCAACTACATTTTCATTTTTTTGACCTAGTTCAGTCATTCCCGCTCCAAAACCTGAACGAGTATCTTTACTTCCTGTATTTTCGTATTTTTTCATTTTTGTCTTTTTGCTGTACGCAATAGGCTATAGGCAATAGGTGTAAAACTTATTGCTTAAAGCTTATAGCTTTTTTTAATAATCAACTTGGTCTTTAGAGTAATTTTGAGCTAGAGCTTTTTCTAATTGCTCATCGTTTGGAGCTTTACCATGCCAAGCATGTGTGTGCATCATAAAATCTACTCCATTACCCATTTCAGTATGTAATAAAATACAAACTGGTTTTCCTTTTCCTGTTCTTGATTTTGCGTCATTCAATCCAGCAAGAATTGCATCGATATTGTTTCCTTCTGCAATTTCTATAACATCCCAGTCAAAAGCTTCAAATTTAGCGCGAAGACTTCCCATTGGCAGAACTTCATCAGTTGTTCCGTCAATTTGTTTTCCGTTAAGGTCTACTGTTGCGATTATATTATCTACTTTTTTAGCAGATGCATACATAATTGCTTCCCAGTTTTGACCTTCCTGCAATTCTCCATCTCCGTGTAAAGTATAGATTAAGTGATTGTCGTTGTTTAATTTTTTAGCTTGCGCTGCTCCAAGAGCTACAGATAAACCTTGTCCTAATGAACCAGAGGCAATTCGAACTCCAGGTAAACCTTCGTGAGTTGTTGGGTGTCCTTGTAAACGAGAATCTAATAATCTAAAAGTAGCAAGTTCTGAAATTGGAAAATAACCGCTTCTAGCTAATACGCTGTAGAATACAGGAGAGATGTGTCCGTTTGAAAGGAAAAATAAATCTTCTCCAATTCCGTCCATATCAAAACCTTCTTTGCGGTCCATAATATTTTGATATAGTGTTACCAAAAATTCAGTACAACCTAATGAACCACCTGGGTGTCCAGAGTTTACAGCATGTACCATTCTAAGAATGTCTCTTCTTACTTGGATCGTTAAATCGCTTAATTGTTGTGTGTTAGGCTTCATTTATATGTAAAATTTTAAACTGTAGCAAAAGTAATTGTTATTTTGCGGGGAGACAAATGATTTTCTGCTTTAGTTTGTTTCAATTGTTAAATTTTTGTAGTCTTTTTTTAATGAAATAAGAAAAATATACTCTTTTAGGATCGTTTTTGATGATGAGGTGTTGAAATCAAATTACTATTGTGATTGTTTTTTGATTCTAAAATATAAAAAAAATAAGCCCTTGTTGAAGGACTTATTTGTTATGATTTTTAAATGATATAGTATTTTAAATTTAATTGGTATCGCTTTCGCTGTAAAAATTATTTTCTTCATCTTCTGAGCCAATATCTTCTTGCTCGTCGTCAAGTTCAGATCCTGGAACGTCTAAGTCATTACCAATTTTATCACTGTTTTGTTTCCATTCATGATTATTGTCTTGATTGATAATGCGTTCGCCAGAAATTCCTTCTGGATCAATATCCTCTAATTTATCTTCTTGATTGTAAATGTCTTCATTTGCTGGATAATCTAAATTTTCTAGATTTCTTTCGATTTGCTCATCCTTAATTTGGTCCAAACGATCTGCAGGATCTCTTTCTTCTGAATTTATCATGATTTCTATGATTTAAAATTGATAGTAATTTCTATTTAATTAAAATTAAGAAATAATGCAGTCGTTATGTTACATATTAATAATGTGATTGTTGTAGTTTTTACATTTGATAAAAATTGGTTCTGGCTTCACGCTGAGGTCTTCGCGTTAGGGATAGGAGCGGCATCCTTTTGTGATAAATGTCTGGTCTTGTCTGGAAATGAAACCTTCTTGAACAAAAGATATAGCGGATAGCCCGGCCGTAGGAAACGCCCAAATAACTTAATAGTTAGATATTAAATGCTGGAAGTTTAAGGTTTCAAGTTTCAAGTTGATTCCAATGATCATCTAATTTTCTAATTGGTAAATTATGTAATTAAATTTCTCTGAAATTAGCTTATCTTTGCCGTCCCGAAAGGTCGGGAGAAAAAAGAAACAGATGAAGTTTGATTTATTACAAAAAGATCCGCAGTCTAAAGCTAGAGCGGGAAGTATTACTACAGATCACGGAGTTATAGAAACTCCTATTTTTATGCCGGTTGGAACGGTTGCATCTGTAAAAGGAGTGCATCAGCGTGAGCTTAAGGAAGAAATTAACCCAGATATTATTTTAGGAAATACATACCACTTGTATTTGCGTCCGCAAACCGAGATTCTTGAAAAAGCAGGAGGATTGCATAAATTTATGAACTGGGATCGTAATATTTTGACTGATTCTGGAGGATATCAAGTGTATTCTCTTTCTTCAAATAGAAAAATTAAAGAAGAAGGGGTAAAGTTTAAATCGCACATTGATGGATCTTACCATTTTTTTACACCAGAAAATGTAATGGAAATTCAGCGTACCATTGGAGCCGATATTATTATGGCTTTTGATGAATGTACTCCGTATCCTTGTGATTACAGATATGCGCAGCGATCTATGCATATGACGCATCGCTGGTTAGACCGTTGTATTAATCACTTGGAAAAAGTTCCTTATAAATATGGTTATGAGCAAACATTTTTCCCAATTGTTCAAGGAAGTACTTATAAAGATTTACGCCAGCAGTCTGCTGAATATATTGCAAATTCAGGTCAGCAAGGAAATGCTATTGGCGGACTTTCTGTTGGTGAGCCGGCTGAAGAAATGTATGCAATGACCGAAGTTGTCTGCGAAATTCTTCCAGAAGATAAACCTCGTTATTTAATGGGAGTTGGTACTCCTATTAATATTTTAGAAAATATTGCGTTAGGAATTGATATGTTCGATTGTGTTATGCCAACACGTAATGCAAGAAACGGAATGTTGTTTACAGCAAACGGAACTATCAATATCAAAAATAAAAAGTGGGAAGCCGATTTTTCTCCGATTGATGAAATGGCACATACTTTTGTTGATACCGAATATTCAAAAGCATATTTACGTCACTTGTTTGCTGCAAATGAATATTTAGGAAAACAAATTGCAACAATTCATAATCTTGGGTTCTATATGTGGTTGGTTCGTGAAGCTAGAAAACATATCTTAGCGGGAGATTTTAGACCATGGAAAGAAATGATGGTTAAAAATATGAGTCAAAGACTTTAAAAGTTTTAAGTTTCAGGTTTCAAGTTTCAGGTTCTCTGCAGGCCGTGAAACTTGAAACCTGAAACGAAACAAACAAAATATATATGTTAACAATAATAGATAAATACATTTTAAAAAGATATCTGGGGACTTTCTCTGTTATGCTTCTTTTATTCGCTCCAATCGGAATCGTAATTGACGTTTCTGAAAAAGTAAATAAAATGTTAGAAAACAAGATTCCGTTTGGAGATATTGCATTCTATTATTACAATTTCACGATCTATTTTATCAATTCGCTTTTTCCGATATTTTTGTTTTTATCGGTAATTTGGTTTACTTCAAAACTGGCCAATAATACGGAGATTATTGCAATTTTAAGTTCTGGTATTTCGTTTACGCGTTTTTTACGTCCTTATATTATTGGAGCAACAATAGTGTCGCTTTTTGTATTGTTAATGGGATTCTTTATAGTTCCTGCGGCAAGTGAGGGCTATAATAATTTTAGATATACGTATTTAAAAGGAAATGGAAAAGAGCTCATGCGGGGCGAAAATACAAATGTCTACAGACAGATTAACGATCACGATTTTATATTTGTAAATAGTTTTAACGAAGAATCTAAAACAGCTTTTAATTTCTCGTTGGAGCATTTCGAAAAAGAAAAACTAACTTATAAAATTACTGCAAGTCGTATTAAATGGGATCCTAAAAAAAAGATTTACATTTTATATGATTATACCAAAAGAACGGTTGGTGATTTAAATGATGTAATAGAAAAAACTCCAGAAAAAAATGTTGCTTTTAAGTTCGAGTTAGCAGATTTAACGCCTGTTGTTTATATCGCAGAAACTTTGACTTTAGGCAAATTATACGATTTTATTGAAAAAGAAAGAAAAAGAGGTTCTGGAAATATCAATACCTATTTAGTAGTTCTTTACAAAAAATACAGCGTACCAGTTTCAGCTTTTATTTTAACCATTATTGCTGTTGCGGTTTCGTCTATGAAACGTCGAGGCGGAATGGGAACGAATTTAGCAATCGGGATTGCAATTGCTTTCTCATTTGTGTTTTTTGATAAAATATTTGGTACACTTGCCGAAAAATCTACATTCTCACCTTTATTAGCTGTTTGGTTCCCAAATATTGTTTTCGGAATCCTGGCAGTTTACCTATTACGTAATGCGAAACGATAATTTAAAAAGTTATTTAAATCTTCACTTAATTGTTTTTATCTGGGGTTTTACAGCCATTTTGGGCGCTCTAATTACTATTGATGCCGAAAATCTGGTTTGGTTTAGAATGTTGCTGGCTGGGATTTTTCTTGGCGGTTTTATTGCTTTTAAAAAACAATCTTTTCAAGTTCCAGTAAAAGAATTTTTTAAGTTAATCTTTGTTGGATTGCTTATAGCACTTCATTGGATTTTCTTTTTCAAGGCTATCCACGTATCTAACGTTTCTATTACGCTTTCTATTTTCTCTTTAGGAGCTTTTTTTGCGTCTTTATTAGAACCTTTATTCTACGGAAGAAAAGTATTGTGGTATGAAGTTTTCTTTGGACTAATAATTATTGCAGGTTTAGGATTGATTCTTCAAGTAGAAATAAAATATCTGCAAGGTGTTTATTTTGCTTTGGCTTCGATAATATTAGGAGTTTTATTTACTTTAATGAATGGAAAATTAATTGCGGATCATGAACCTTCTGTAATTACATTTTATGAGTTTGGTGCGGGAGTTTTTTTTATTACTATTTATTTTTTATTTCAAGGAAAATTCACGGCAGATTTCTTTTCAATGTCTTTAAATAACTGGGTTTTATTATTGATTTTATCATCCATATGTACGGCTTATGCTTTTACTGCTTCTGTAAAAGTCATGCAGCGATTAACTCCCTATACAGTAATGTTAACGACTAACTTAGAGCCTGTTTATGGTATCGTTTTAGCGTATTTTATTTTAGGCGGAAAAGAAAAAATGAGTGTCGAATTTTATATAGGAGCTGTTATAATTATCATAACAGTTATTCTAAATGGTGTTTTTAAACATTATAATAATAAGAAAGAAAACTTGTAATAGTTTACTTATTTTTAAATTGCATTTTTATACTTTAAATAACAATTAACTTCGCCAATGATATAATATTTTTATATTTGCGGTTCGATTTACAAACAAAATTCAAAAATCCATGGAATATTTAGATTTTGAGCTTCCAATTAAAGAACTTGAAGAACAGTTAGAAAAGTGCGTTATTATTGGAAAAGAATCTGACGTTGATGTAACGCCGACTTGCAAGGAAATCAACAAGAAATTAGAACAAACCAAGAAAGATATATACAAAAACCTTACGGCTTGGCAGCGTGTACAATTGTCAAGACATCCAAATAGACCTTACACTTTAGATTATATCAAAGCTATCTGCGGTGATACTTTCTTAGAGCTTCACGGAGACAGAGGTTTTAAAGATGATAAAGCAATGGTTGGTGGTCTTGGTAAAGTAAACGGACAATCGTTTATGATTATTGGTCAGCAAAAAGGTTTTAATACTAAAACACGTCAATATCGTAATTTTGGTATGGCTAATCCTGAGGGATACCGTAAAGCTTTGCGTTTGATGAAAATGGCAGAGAAATTCGGAATTCCAGTTTTAACTTTAGTAGATACTCCGGGTGCATATCCAGGACTTGAAGCTGAGGAACGAGGACAAGGGGAGGCTATTGCTAGAAATATTTTCGAAATGGTTCGTCTTAAAGTGCCAATTATCACAATTATTGTTGGTGAAGGTGCTTCTGGAGGAGCTTTAGGAATTGGTGTTGGAGATAAAGTATATATGTTAGAAAATACTTGGTACTCTGTAATTTCTCCAGAATCTTGTTCTTCTATTTTATGGAAGAGCTGGGAGTACAAAGAGCGTGCAGCTGAAGCTTTGAAGTTAACTTCTTCTGACATGAAAAAACAAAAATTAGTTGATGATGTTATTCCAGAACCGCTAGGCGGAGCACACTATGACCGTGAAACAACTTTCAAAACGGTTGCAGAATACATCACTAAAGGATATAATGAATTAAAAGACTTATCAACAGCCGACTTAATTGCCCAGAGAATGGACAAATACAGTAATATGGGCGAGTATAAAGAGTAAATTCATAAAAAGAGACTTAAAATCCGAAGCCTTACCGTTTCGGATTTTTTTTTGGTTATCAACAAATCAATATTATTTATAAACAATTATTAGTTATAACTCGATAGCAGATTTTTTTTAAATTTCGCTACTTTCGCTATATGGAAAATTTCAAAAACTTAAACCCTGTAAAGGTAGATAAAACCACAATTATTAACTTAGAAAAAGGTAAGCTCCCTCCGCAAGTAATTGATTTGGAAGAGGCTGTGCTTGGTGCTATGATGATTGACAAAAAGGGGGTAGATGATGTAATTGATATTTTACAGCCTGATGCTTTTTACAAAGATGCACACAAACACATTTTTGAAGCAATTTTGCAGCTCTTTACCGAAACACAGCCAATTGATATATTGACGGTTTCGACTCAATTAAAGAAAAATGGAAAATTAGATTTAGCAGGAGGAGATTTTTATTTAATTCAGCTTACGCAGAAAATTGCTTCTTCTGCGCATATCGAATTTCACTCGCGTATTATTCTTCAAAAATTTATTCAAAGAAGTTTGATTAGAATTTCTTCTGAAATTATCGAAGAATCTTATGATGAAACTACAGACGTATTTGATTTGCTTGATAAAGCAGAATCTAAATTATATGAAGTAACTCAGGGAAATATCAAACGTAGTTCTGAAACTGCTCAGAGTTTAGTTCTTCAGGCGAAAAAACGTATTGAAGAAATTGCAGGAAAAGAAGGTTTGAGTGGTGTTGCAACTGGTTTTGAAAAATTAGACGAAGTAACTTCTGGATGGCAGCCTTCCGATTTAATTATTATTGCGGCTCGTCCTGGTATGGGTAAAACGGCTTTCGTACTTTCGATGGCAAGAAACGTGAGTATTCAGTTCGGACATGCAGTAGCAATTTTCTCTCTGGAGATGGCATCAGTACAGTTAATTACGAGGCTTATTTCTTCTGAAACAGGATTGTCTTCAGAAAAATTAAGAACAGGAAAGTTAGAAAAACATGAGTGGGAACAATTAAGTACTAAAGTAAAAAACTTAGAAAAAGCCCCGTTGTTTATTGATGATACACCTTCGCTTTCGATATTCGATTTACGTGCAAAATGTCGTCGTTTGGCTTCACAGCACGGAATTAAATTAATTATTATTGACTACTTGCAGTTAATGACTGCTGGAGGTAGTGGTAAAGGGGGAGGAAACCGTGAGCAGGAGATCTCTACAATTTCCCGAAACTTAAAGGCTTTGGCAAAAGAGCTAAACGTGCCGGTTATTGCACTTTCGCAGTTGTCGCGTGCCGTTGAAACGCGTGGATCTAGTAAAAGACCTTTACTTTCGGATCTTCGTGAATCTGGAGCGATTGAGCAGGATGCCGATATCGTATCGTTTATTTATCGTCCTGAATATTATAAAATTGAAGAATGGGATGATGACGAACAATCATCTACAGCTGGTCAGGCAGAATTTATTATAGCCAAACACCGTAATGGTGGTTTGGAGAATATTCGTTTGAAATTCCTTGGACATCTTGGTAAGTTCGATAATCTCGAAGACTTTACGGGAGGTTATGATGATTTACCTTCAAAAATGAATCATGATGATAACCCTTTTATAACCAAAAATTTACCTTCAGCTAATGAAGCATTTGGAAGTAATTTGAACGATGATGATGATGACAGCGATGTTCCATTCTAATAAAATATAAAAGCCTTAATTTTAAGGCTTTTTTTATGTTTGAATGTTAATTTTTTAATTAAAATCAGTAGTTTAGCCAAACCAATTATAAACTATTAATTTTTTTTAGATTATTAACCAATAACAAATTTAAATTATGAATGAAGAAGCTTTTCCAGGGCCTATCAGGGTTCCCTTGTCTACTGCCAAAGAATGGGAGAAAAAGTATGACGACGATACTACTGTCGAAGATCGTGCAAAAAAAGTTAAATCTTATTTGATACCAAGAGAAAGTTTAGAACTGGTTTTAAAACTTAATACCGAAGCTGTTCGTGCATATATTGGTATTAATGATGATAATGAAAAAACTTTACTTTTTGTTGGTGCTAAATACGACGAAAAAACCGGTAAGTACGTTGATGTTTACGGACCTGGTGACGGCGTTGAAAACGGAGGAGATGTTGTTTATGATGGTTCACGTCCGAGCCCTCCATTTTAATTTTAAATATTTTAAGTAAAAAATAATGGCTGATTTTTTAATATATTCAGGTTATTCCATTTTATTAATTAATCTAATATTATATGCATATAGCTTTTTCCGAAAGGAAAAAGCTAATGTTTTTTTTGTTAGTTACCTAGCTTTTGCATTTCTTATGCAAATATCAATGGAGACACTATTTCACCTTAAAATGAATAATTTATTTCTCGTAAATACTTTTTTTATAGGTCAAATGATATTTCTGGGTTTGTTTTATTATTCAATTTTAAAAATAAAAATCCAAAAACAATTTGTAAAAGTTAGTCTTATTGTGGCTTTGCTTGTACTAACAATACAATTTGTTAATGATCCACAGGAATTTTTGAAATTTAATTTATTTGAAATTACATTAACATCATTGTTGATTGTTGTTTTTGCATTACTTCATTTCTATAATATGCTTACCGAAAATAAAACATATTACTATGCAAGTATGGGAATAATCATTTATTTACTGTCAAGTACAGTATTGTTTATTATAGGTAATCTTACTTCTACCTTGAATAACGATGTAAAATATTTAAGCTGGATGTTTAATGCATTTTTAAATATAGTCTATTATCTTTTTATTATGTACGAATGGAAGGTCAGTTTTTCAAGAAAAAAAGTTTTACAAGGTTAGTCTGTAATTGTGTACCATAAATAAATACATATGAACACCCATTCAATTCCTGATAAAGAGCTAGTTGCAATTATATTATATATATCCCTTTTTTTTATAGTTGTTGCAGTTGCATTAATTATATTCTTTTACTATTCCCGAAAAAAAATCATTCAAAAAGAATTAGAGAAAAAAGACTTAGTCCTTCAATATCAAAAAGAACAGCTCCATGCGATTATAATTACTCAAGAAGAAGAACGTAAAAGAATTGCACAAGACCTTCATGATGATATTAGTTCAAAATTAAATATTGTTTCCCTAAACAGTCATTTGCTTACCGCGCCAAATCTTACAGAAACAGAAACGGCAGAAATTACAGAGAACATCATTAATCTAACAACCAAGGCATTAGAAAATTCTAGAAAAATCGCCCATAATTTATTACCGCCGGTTTTTGAAAAATTCGGTTTAAATGCTGGTATAGAAGAGCTGTGTGAAGAATTTGAAACTAGTAAATCTGTAAAAACACATTATAAAAATGAAATCGATTTTGATGATAAAGATATCGATCGACATTTACATGTTTTTAGAATTTTACAAGAGTTGATGAATAATTCAATGCGACATGGAAAAGCAACAGAAATATGGATTTCATTTATTAATAGAGATGGAATAAATATTTGTGATTATGAAGATAATGGAGTTGGTTTTGATAGTGCAAATGCTGAAAATCAAAAAGGACTTGGAATGAAAAATATTGACAGCCGTATATCGTTTTTAGAAGGAACTATAAAAATTACTTCTGAAATTAATAACGGAATCGCAGTAAATTTTACTTTTTAATCTAGTTTTTGTATTAAAATAAGATTTTTACTCAATAAAACAAGCTAAATGGACTTTTTATAAATGATATTTCGTAAATTCGGCATACCAAAACAAACGACCAAAATCAAATTAAATGAATGCTGCTATTAAAATTGCCCTAGTCGATGATGAAATTTTGTTTCGAAAGGGAATTTCTTTTTTATTGCAGAGAGAAGAAAATTTTGATGTTCTTTTTGAAGCTTCAAACGGAGATGAACTTATTTCTCAGTTAAATAAAAATGAAATTAAGCCCGACATTATTATAATGGATTTAAAGATGCCAGTTTTAAATGGTGTCGAAGCTACAAAAATCATAAGGAAATCGTTTCCAGACATTAAGATCATTGCTCTGACAAGTTATGATACAAAATCATTTATTGCCAATATGATTCAGGTAGGTGCGGTTGCTTATTTAATAAAAAATACCACCCCAAAAGATTTAATACACACTATTAATGAAGTAGCTGCAAAAGGATTTTATTATAACGAAAGCGTTTTAAAAACAATTCAAGAAACAATAGTTTCTCCTAAGAATTCAAAAGGCGGTTTAGAAACTAATTTTCTTTCTCCTCGTGAAGTGGAAATCCTGCAATTGATCTGTCAACAGAAAACAACTGCAGAAATTGCAGATCATCTTTTTTTAAGTCCAAGAACTATAGAAGGACACAGAAATAATTTACTGCTCAAAACAGAATCACGAAATATTGCAGGCTTAGTAGTATACGCCATTCAAAATGACTTAGCTGTTCTAACAATTTAAAATATTACGCTGTCAAAAATTGAATTGACAATACGTAATATAAGATGATTGTTATGACAAGAACACATAAACCTATTTTTTGAATTATATTCATACCCTTTTCTTGGTTATTACTATCATTAAACTTCATGGTGGTTGATTTTTTTTGCATTGATTAGTTTTATGACCTGGGATAGCAAATGTATATAGAATATTTTGCCACACTATAGGTGTTTTTACCTGTTTTTTTTAATATTGTAAATCAGGTATTTACCCCTGTTTTTATATTTAACATTCTATTATGCCAGAAAAAAATCTCACGATTCTTTTTTTAGATTCTTCCTTTATATCTTTACTAAAATAATTTTCGGATGAATAGGAGTTTATTCTACATTTTTATACTATTAATTACATTTAGTGCTCGAGCATCGTTTATCTTAATTCCGATGGATGAAACAACACAGCAAAATCACTTAAAGGCTTATGGTATAACATATTGGTGTTTAAGCAGAGATTACAAAGCAAGTTGGCTTTTGAATTATCGTGGCGGTTCTTTTTTACTGCCAGATGCAGAAGAGATTAGAAAAGAATGTAAAATTAGAGGGGTTAGTTTTGAAGTGATTTCAGATAGTGAACAAACTTCAATTTTAAATGAAATTTCGAGTCCTTCTCAAAATATGGAATCGGTAATTTTAGAAAAAGCTCCAAAAATTGCAGTATACACTCCAAAAGGAAAACAACCGTGGGACGATGCTGTAACGCTGGTTTTAACTTATGCCGAAATTCCGTTTACACCAATTTATGATGAAGAAGTGTTAAGCGATCAGCTTTTATTATACGATTGGCTGCATTTGCATCATGAAGATTTTACAGGTCAGTATGGAAAATTTTACGCTGCATATAAAAATACCCCTTGGTATATCGATCAGAAAAAAGATGCTGAAGCACTTGCAGCAAAATTAGGATATGATAAGGTATCTCAAGAAAAAGGTGCTGTTGCCAAGAAAATTAGAGATTTTGTTATTGGCGGTGGTTTTATGTTTGCAATGTGTTCTGCAACTGATAGTTTTGATATTGCCCTTGCAGCAGATGGGGTAGATATTTGCGAAACAATGTTTGATGGTGACCCAAGTGAATCAAATTACCAGTCAAAACTAAATTATAATAATTCGTTTGCTTTTAAAAACTTTACTTTAGAAAGAAAGCCAGAGGTTTATGAATTTTCAGATATCGATATGACTACCAAAAGACGTATCGCGATGGATAAAGATTATTTTACTTTAATGGAATTTTCTGCAAAATGGGATCCTATTCCTAGTATGCTTTGTCAAAACCATACGCAATTAGTAAAAGGTTTTATGGGACAAACCACTTCTTTTGATGCTTCATTAATAAAATCTAATGTTCTCATAATGGGAACTTGCGAATTAAATGGAGAATCTAGATATATTCATGGTGAAAAAGGAAAAGGAATGTTTACTTTTTTTGGAGGCCATGATCCAGAAGATTTTCAACATCAAGTAGGAGATCCGCCGACTGTGTTAGATTTGCATCCTAATTCTCCAGGATACAGATTAATTTTGAATAATGTATTATTTCCTGCTGCTAGAAAAAAGAAGCTTAAAACCTAATTTTAGTTTAAGGAGAATTCAAACCAAACCGGAATATGATCAGAAACTCTTCTAGCATTTTGTAGAGAATCATAATCTTCGTAGAATTTAATAACTCCTGAATTAATAAGCTTTAAATTGGAATCTTTGTAAAATATGTTGTCAAACTCAGAAGCTAGACAGACATTGTTTTTACATTTTTGCTTAAGTGTGGTTTTTTGATTTTTAAAAACCGATGAATATCCCATTCCTTTTAACGGATTAAAAACAGTATGTTTTTCGGGACAATTGAAGTCACCTAAAAAAACCAAGTTTAAATTCGGATATTGATTTGGTAAGAATTTAAAATATTTAATTTCAGTTTCAGGCTGTTTTTTTTTAGTTATAGCATGAAAATTAACCAGAGTGATCGCTTTTTTATTAATCTCGAAGGTAGCAAAATAAGGTTCTCGGTCAATTTCTAAGTTGTATTTTTTCTCGAGCCAAGGCTTATTTTTCAATTTGACTTTTTTTGTTTTCCAAATATAAGCATAGCGCTCAGTTTTATAACTACTGCTCGTTGTAGGATCACTGATACTATAATCCCATTTAAATCCTTTTTGATTTAGTAGTTCAGAAAGTTTAGCGACGCTTTGGGCACCGCCATTTCCAGCGACTACCTCTTGAATTGCAATTATGTCGTAAGTTGAAATTTGTTTAGCAATATAATTTAGCTCAATATCGGATTTTGACTTACCAAAATTTTCGATATTCCAAGATAGAACTTTGGTTTGAGCAAATGATAAAAATGTAAATAATAGTAAGAGAAGGCTTAGAACGTTTTTCATGTACAATTAAAAATGAAATCAAATATAGATATTTCCTATAATATGAATATCATACCTCTCTTATAATTAACTAGTGTTTTTTATATCTGTTTTTTAAGGCAGTACCAATAATGATGATTTGCAAAACAAGTAAAGCTGGAATAAAAATTATTTTCCAATCGATTTCCAGCCAGCCTGTTTTTTCAGAAACTAAAGCAAAACTAATTGATAAAAAAAGGCAAAGAAGCATTGTTTTCATAATAATTTTATTTTGAGTTGTGTTAATTTTTGCAAATAAAATAATAGCTTTATTTTTTGGTTTCATTAGAAGGTTAGTAGGTTATTTACAAATGTATATCTATCAAAGTTGTAATCCTTACGGAAAACCGTAAAGCTCATCAATTTATACTAGGCCAAAATCTTTAGCTATTGCAATTAGATGCACATTATTATTTGCTTTAAAATATATTTTTAATTTATTGATTCTCTTCTCAATACTACTCGTCCCATTAGGAGTAATAGATAAATCTTTAAATTCTTTAGAAATACTTTCTAAAATGTATCCTTGTGAAAGAAGTTTTAAGATCGAAATGTCATATGATTCAATTTCAATCAAAGATTTATCATTAAAGCTAAAAGATAAATCAGAAGAAAGTATTCTTTCCTCATTATTGTATGTGCTTTCAACGGCATTCTTTAGCTCAGTCATACTGTTTCGTCCTTTAGAAACGTATGCATTAATACCCAATTCATTAAAAAGAGTTTTGATTCTATAGCTTTTATCTTCGATAGAAAAAACAATTTTTTTTAATTGAGGCTGAACATGATTTACAGCCTCAATTAATTCATCTCCACTTGTTAAGTCGGCTTTTCTATGATCTAATTTAAATGACAAATCGGTAATTAAAAGATCATAAGGCTCTTTTTCCAGTAAAGCTTTTTTTACTTTGAGTAAGCCTTCATCACAATATTTTACATGGTCAATTACCGGAACCTCTAATTCTTCCAGAACTTGAACTACAGCGATGCTGATACTGTCTAAATCTTCGGCAACTAAAACTTTTTTAAACATATTTAAATCTTATATAGGGAATGTGAAACTTATTTTAAAACCTCTTTCTGTATTTTTGTCAAAATTAATAGTTCCTTTTATTGTTTTAATACGGTTTTCCACATTTTGTAGTCTTTTTTCTAAAATTGTATCTTTAGTTGTAATTTCAGTACTGTTATCAGTGCATACTACAGTAAGGCTTTTGTTATTTATTTTTAGTATAATGCTTATCAAAGTTGCATCGCTATGCTTTTTCATATTAAATAAAAGCTCCTGTAAAATTCTATAGAGTATTATTTTTCTATTTTTTTCGATTGTATTCCAAGAAACGACATCAAAACCATTTAGGATAATATTGACATCTTTAGATCTATACTCTGAAATCATTTCTTTTAAAACTGCTACATATCGATCATCTGTTGGAATTTGACTATTTTCTTTTGAAATGTTTCGTGTTTTTGAGTAAATGTTATTCAAGTGATAAAGTAATTTTTCTTTATTTTCTTCATTTTCCAGATCATTATCTTCTGCGAATAATAAAGTTTGGTGGACATTTATGGCAAGTTCATCATGTAATTTATTTGAAATTCGCATTTCACTTTTATATATGATATCTTTTTTTTCCCTTTTGCCTTTTGAGGTTATATAAAAGATTAAAAAAAGCAATATGAAAATGGAGAAAGATATGATAATGTAAGAAATAAAGCTTCTGTTTTTTTGTCTCTGCAGCTCTAATTCATTTTCTAATTTTTGAGTTTTGAGCTCTAGATTTTCTTCTTTGTCTTTTTTAGAATCGTATATTATATTGGCAAATTGATTTTTTGCTTTTTTTCTGCTAACAATAAGACTGTCAATTTTTTTACTATAAACTTTCCAGTGTTTTTTTGAATTTTCAGCATTATCCGCTTCGATTAGGGAAGCTAACATGTTGATTTCATTTGTTACAGATTTTGCGCTTTTTGCACAATAGTAAGCTTTTTCTGCGTTAATTTTTTTTAATACAGGATTGTGGTATTTTGAATAAAACAAATAAAAAGCGTAGTAGTTGCCGATTAATTCATAATCGTCATTGAGTTTTAGGGTTAATTCTAGGCTTTCGTTAAAGCATTTCAATGCCTCATCTTTATGGTCTCCTAGTCTTAAGTAAGAAAGACCTAGATTATATAGAATAGCTGCACGTTGAGCATTTGTATTTGAAGGGGTGATTTTATCTGCAATCTTGCACTTAGATATAGGTTCTAATAAATTTACCGCCTCTTGATATTTTTTCTGGTGCATATATGCAAATGCAATTTCAGACAATATTCTCGCTTTCCTAAATGTAGAGATTGCTTTTTTTAATGCTTTTCTATGATAATACAACGCTTTTTCATAATCGTACATATACAGATAGTTGTAAGCCATGAAGGTATAAGCGTTAACGGCATATTTTACATTGGTAGTTTTTTCTAAGTAAGGGAATGCTTTTATAAGTGTGGTTTCTGCTTCGTTATAATTACCATTTTGTTGGAGAATTTCGACCATATTGTTTAATGAACCAACATAATAATCTGCATAATCTGCTTTTGGGTAACATA
Organism: Flavobacterium sp. Root935; assembly: GCF_001429295.1. Lineage (GTDB taxonomy): Bacteria > Bacteroidota > Bacteroidia > Flavobacteriales > Flavobacteriaceae > Flavobacterium. The sequence goes on from NZ_LMJL01000011.1 coordinate 171,551, forward strand.
ACAATTGTGTTTTATTGAAATAAAAAAGGGCACTATCATTTTTTCCTGAATACCAAAAAGCATTAGATTTTTCCATCATTTGTTTAATTGCAACTGAACGATCGGTGTTGATGTGTATTACTTTATCGTTTTTTGCCTTAGAAAGCTGTATATAAAAGATCGTTGCCAAAATTATACCGAAGATTAGCAAGCAAAAAATAATGTGTTTTTTTTGAAAAAAGCGAAATAGAAACAAGTTCTTAATCATTATACTGGAACTTTAATTATAACCTTAAAACCTTTTCCTAAACCGGAATGAATTTCAGTATCACCTCTAACAGCATGAATTCGATTCTCAATATTGCTCAAACCATTTCTTAATATCATTTTATTTTTATCGATTCCTTTTCCGTTATCCGTGTAAGTGATAATTATAATATTCTCCAGTACTTTAAATGTTATTGCTGCTAAACTTGCATCACTATGCTTTTTCATATTTACGAACAATTCCTGTATAGTTCGGTAAATGGATGTTTTTTTATCTTCATTAATTTTATCCCAGTTAATAGTATTGAGACCATTTACTAAAATATTAATATTTGGAGTGTCAAATCCTGATATCATATCTTTTAGCGAAGCTACATAATTGTGATCGCTAATGGCAGGAGTATTGTCTTTAGAAATATTTTTTGTTCGGGAGTAGATATTGTCTAGTTTTTTTAATAAATGATTTCTGTTTTCTGGAGAAGTAAGATTTCTGTTTTCGACAAATGCCATTGTGTGATAAATATCATTAGCTAATTCATCATGCAATTTTTTTGAAATTCTGATTTCGCTCTGATAAGTTGCTTCAATTTTTTGACGATTATTTCGTAGTGTTAAAAAAAAGTACAGAAAAACAATTAGGCATGAGGCTAATACGATTATGATATATGATACAATGTTTTTGCTTTGCTGTTTTACTATTTGAAGTTCATTTTTAATTTTTTGAGCTTTTAATTTTAAGTTCTCTTCTTTTTCTTTTTTTGAGTCATATTTAATTTTTGCAAATTGATTTTTAGCTCTTTGTCTTACTTCAAAAATACTATCTATTACTCTTGTGTAAAGTAGAGCATTTTTTTTTGAATCAATATCAGAACTATTTTCTATGATAAATTTTAAAGCAAGTAAGCGGTCCTCAGTATTGCCCGATAGTGTATAGTTTTTATAACTTAATTTTGCATATTTCATTGCTAAATCGGCTTTATCATTTTGATAATATTCGGCGAGATTATAGTAGGTCCTGCCTAAACCCTCTGTATAATTTGCTTTAGACTTTATTTTTAAACTCATTTCAAAAAATGTCAATGCTTTTGAATTCTTGAGTTTATAATAACAATAACCTATATAATCTAATATTTTAGAATAGTTTTCAGGATTTTGTTGTACGATTTTTTCATTACTGATTGAAACAAAAATAGGAAGTGCTTTGTCGAACTTTTGTTGTTTTATGTAAATAACAGCGATATTATTTTTTGCTTCGAGTTTATTTATTTTATTAGTTTTTAACGTAAAAGCTTTAGAGTAATAATATATTGCAGTTGGATAGTCATAGGTGTAATAATAATTCCTTCCCAAAACACTATAGATATTCCATATATAATCAGAGTTGTTTAATTCATCTAAAAGCGGAACTGTTTCCATTGCTGTTTTAATGCTTCCAACAAAATCTTCATGGTCTTGTTGGATTTCGGCCATGTAGTACATGCAAGAAACATAACTTTTAAGATCTTTTTTAAGATTGCAGGCAACTCTTGCTTTGTTGTAGTAGAAAAAAGCGCTGTCAGTATTATTATGATTATTGTAAAACTTATTTGCTTTACTTATGATCTCCTTAATTTCGATTTCTCTGTTTATTTTTTTTGAGCTATCGACATTTTGCTTTCGACAAGATGTAAGCATTAACAAAGCAGTTATTAAACAAGTAATTATTTGCGCTCTTTTTGGAATCATGCGCCAAAAATAAATATTTCTAGAAATCTCAAAAGAGTATAAATACGGTATTTTTAATTATTTTTAAATAACGATTTTTTTAATTCTCATTTATAGATAAATACAAAAAGCCCTTTTAAACAAAGGGCTTTGCATAGTTTTAGGCTTGTAAATTTATCCTTATAAATTATACAGCTCTCAACCCAGTTGTAATAGCAAGTCTATTCCAAGAGTTAATTGTGATAATGGCAAGGATGATTTCAGCAAGATATTTTTCGTCAAAAAATTGTGCTGCGTTTTGGTAAACTTCATCAGAAACATGATTGCTAATTTGGGTTACCTGTTCGGTCAAAGCTAAAATTGCTTTTTCTTCTTCCTTATAAACATCAGCTTCACGCCATGCACTTATTAGGTAGATTCTCTGTTCAGAAATTCCATGTTTTCTAGCGTCAGCGGTATGCATATTTATACAAAATGCACAGCCATTGATTTGCGATGCACGAATCTTAATTAATTCTTTATGTACTGGAGTTAGTGAGGTAGTAGAAATATATTTCTCTAAATTCATTAAAGCTTGATAAGCGTCTGGAGCAACATTCGGGATAACAATTCTTGGTTTCATTTTTATATGTTTAAAAGTTCATTACAAAGGTCAGTAATGTATACTTTTAAAAACTTGAACTACTTCAAGAAAGTAAGATCACACTTTTCCAGCTCTTATTTTACTCATAAATTCAGCTGAAAAATCTAAATAGGAGGCAAGCATGTATTGAGGAACCCTTTGTACAAAATCTGGATTTAGATTATTAAAATGGTTATATCGTTCTTCTGCAGACATTGTAAATAGAAATTTAATTCTCATCTGCGCGGCGCCAAATGCTTTTTGAGCTACAATTCGAAAGTATCTTTCAAGGTTCGGAATTTGCGCAAGCAGTGACTCTAAAACTGATTTTTCAATTGCAATAACTTCAGTGGTTTCAACTGCTTGAATGTAGAAATGAGAGGGTATGTGATTGTGGTAACTTAAATAATCTGTTATCCACCAGTTTTCAATGGCGAATTGTAACGTTTGTTCTGTCCCTTTAGAATTGATAATATACTGACGCATGCATCCTTTTACAATAAAATACATAGTATTGCAAACTTGCCCTTCTTGTAAAACTAGATTCTTTTTCTTAATCTGTGTTATAGTTAAGCATGATTCAAGTATGTCAATTTCGGATGGCTCGAGTGGAACAAACTTCTGGATATGATCTAAAATTGTATTGTGCATTTGAGATTATAGTTTTAAGTAAATTTAATCTAATAATTTAATTCATAAACTAATAAAATTATAGCAGCTATATAAAAACAAAAAACCATCCCGCTTAAAGGATGGTTTTTTTATGATAAGTAAGTAATCTAAATTGAGTTTATAAAACGTTTATTTTACTTTATTAAGTATTGCTTTGAAAGCTTCTGGGTGGTTCATAGCTAAATCTGCAAGAACTTTACGGTTCAATTCGATTCCGTTAGCTTTAACTTTTCCCATGAATTGAGAATAAGACATTCCTTCTAATCTAGCTCCAGCGTTGATACGTTGAATCCATAATGAACGGAAATTTCTTTTATTCTGTTTTCTGTCACGGTAAGCATAGCTCATTGCTTTCTCTACCGCGTTCTTAGCAACTGTCCAAACGTTTTTACGTCTACCAAAGAAACCTTTGGCTTGCTTCATTATTTTTTTTCTTCTTGCTCTTTTAGCAACTGAATTTACCGATCTTGGCATAATTTTAAATGTGTTTTTGTAGCAGGCGTCCTGAATTGAATCAAAGGAACTTGAAAGCCATACTCCAAGGTTATATAAATAATTTTTTAACCTAAAGAATTATTAGATAATTCTTAATTGTTGTTTGATGCTTTTCATATCTGTAGAGTGAACTAGCGCTGAGTGTGTCAAAGCTAATTTACGTTTTTTAGATTTTTTAGTCAAGATGTGACTTTTAAAAGCATGCTTTCTTTTAATCTTTCCAGAGCCAGTAACTTTAAAACGTTTCTTAGCGCTAGATTTTGTTTTCATTTTAGGCATTTTTCCTAGTGTTTTAATTTATTCTTACTTACTTATTTTTTTGTTTCAAGTTTATAGTTTCAAGTTCAGAACTGAACACTGAGACTGTAAACTGAGAACTACTTCTTTTTCTTCGGAGCAATGAACATAATCATTCTCTTTCCTTCCAAAACAGGCATAGCTTCAACTTTACCATGTTCTTCTAAATCTTGAGCAAGACGTAATAATAGAATCTGACCTTGATCTTTGTAAATAATAGAACGTCCTTTAAAGAAAACGAAAGCTTTTAATTTAGCTCCTTCTTTTAAGAATTTTTCAGCGTTCTTTCTTTTGAACTCATAATCATGCTCATCAGTTTGAGGACCGAATCTAATTTCTTTTACAACAACTTGAGAAGATTTAGCCTTTAATGCTTTGTCCCTCTTCTTTTGCTCGTAAACAAATTTCTTGTAGTCCATGATTTTACAAACCGGCGGTTCTGCGTTTGGCGAGATCTCAACTAAATCCAATTCAAATTGGTCAGCTAAACGTAACGCTTCTGCGATTTTGAAAACGCCAGGCTCAATATTTTCACCTACAAGACGTACCTCTGGAACACGAATAAGATTGTTTATTCTGTGTGCGTCTTTTTTTTCTACTCGAGGTTGAAAACCTCTGTTGCTTCTTATTGCTATGACTTTATAATTTAAGTTAAACTGTAAAAACTTTTAATGTCTTTTTTATTTCTTCGTTTACAATCGAAGCAAATTCTTCAATAGAAACGGTAATGTTACCTTTTCCTTCTTGCCCGTGACGACGAATAGAGATTGTACCATTTTTCTCTTCTTCTTCACCTACAATTAGCATAAAAGGGATTTTCTGCATTTCTGCATCTCTGATTTTCTTGCCAATTGTCTCGTTTCGATTGTCAATTAGGGCGCGAATTTCGTGATTTTCTAGCAAATCTAAAACTTTTTTAGCATAATTTTCGTATTTCTCGCTCAAAGACAAGATTATAGCCTGTTCTGGCATTAGCCAAAGTGGGAAATTTCCTGCTGTATGTTCTAGTAGAATTGCTATAAAACGTTCCATCGATCCAAAAGGAGCTCTGTGAATCATAACTGGTCGATGTAATTCATTATCAGCACCTTTGTAAGTTAATTCAAAACGTTCTGGTAAATTGTAATCTACCTGAATTGTTCCTAATTGCCATTGTCTTCCTAAAGCATCCTTAACCATGAAATCAAGTTTCGGACCGTAAAAAGCAGCTTCGCCATATTCTACAACAGTATTTAGACCTTTGTCTCTTGCTGCGTTAATAATAGCGTTTTCAGCTTTTTCCCAGTTCTCATCTGTTCCAATGTATTTTTCTCTGTCTTCTTGGTCTCTTAACGAAATTTGAGCAGTAAAGTTTTCAAAACCTAATGAACCAAATACATATAGTACAAGGTCTATTACTTTTTTGAATTCTTCGTCCAATTGTTCTGGAGTACAGAAAATATGCGCATCATCTTGAGTAAATCCTCTTACACGAGTCAAACCATGTAATTCTCCCGATTGCTCATATCTATATACAGTACCAAATTCAGCGTAACGCTTTGGTAAATCTTTATATGACCAAGGTCTTACATTGTAAATTTCACAGTGGTGAGGACAGTTCATTGGTTTCAATAAAAATTCTTCACCTTCTGCAGGAGTATGGATTGGCTGAAAGCTGTCTGCTCCATATTTTGCATAATGTCCAGAGGTTACATAAAGTTCTTTCTGACCAATATGTGGAGTTACAACCTGCTCGTAACCTGCTTTCTTTTGTGCTCTTTTTAGAAATTGCTCCAAACGATCTCTCAATGCAGCTCCTTTTGGCAGCCATAAAGGTAAACCTTGACCAACTTTTTGAGAGAAAGCAAACAATTCAAGTTCCTTCCCTAATTTACGGTGATCACGACGCTTAGCTTCTTCAAGAAGTTCAAGGTATTCAGTTAGATCTTTTTGTTTAGGAAAAGAAGTTCCGTAAACACGAGTCAGCTGTTTGTTCTTTTCATCTCCTCTCCAGTAAGCTCCAGCCACACTCATAATTTTTACAGCTTTGATAATTCCAGTATTCGGAATATGGCCTCCACGGCATAAATCTGTAAAAGTAGAATGGTCGCAAAAAGTAATAGTTCCGTCTTCAAGATTAGAAATCAATTCCGTTTTGTAAACATTATCTTTATACATCTCTAAAGCTTCTGCTTTGCTTACAGGACGCATTTTAAAATCATGTTTCTCTCTCGAAATCTCAAGAACACGGTCTTCAATCTTTTTGAAATCTGCTTCAGATATCTTCTGATCTCCAAAATCTACATCATAATAAAATCCATTAGCAATTGCAGGTCCAAGGGTTAATTTAATTCCTGGGTATAATTCCTCAAGAGCTTGAGCCATTACGTGCGAAGTCGAATGCCAGAAAGCTTTTTTACCTTCAGCATCATTCCAAGTATATAATATAAGATTACCGTCGGTCGTTAATGGAGTTTCGGTTTCAATAGTTGTACCATTAAAAGATGCAGAAATCACATTTCTTGCAAAACCTTCGCTAATGTTTTTAGCGACCTCCATTGGAGTAACGCCTGAAGCGAACTCTCTAATTGACCCATCGGGTAAAGTAATCTTGATCATTGTTTATAATTTTGTGAATGCAAATATAGGTGATTACAAAAACACATACAATATATATGTATAAGTTTACTTTTATATCTATTGCAAGCATCATTATATATAAGTTGAATTATATGGTTATATATATAGGACTAAAAAAAATCCGTCAGGCTGAGCGAAGTCGAAGCCTCTCACAATGATTTGGAATTTAAAATTTGGAATTTGCTTTAAAATAAGAAGCATAATCCCGCTGTCCGTTCCAGTCTTCTTCTTTTTAAAGAAAAAAGCAGAAGGATTTTCTCTGAATCCTCGGGACTGTCAGGGCTGGGGCATATATTTTTAAAAGAACATTAGAATAAATAAGGAATATAAAATCTCTTAAAGTGCCGGCACAGGGCAGTAAAAATTAAAAATTCTGCAAAAATGGAATGTAATATCGGAGTTAAATTGAGGAAATGCTGTTCTGGCAAAGAAAAAACTGACAATGGTTCAAAAAAGCTGATAATGTAAATGGAGAGTTATCAGTGTGTTA
>NZ_LMJL01000012.1:0-510244 GCF_001429295.1 Flavobacterium sp. Root935
GTTAAGCCCGCCTGCGCAGATGGTACTGCAGTATTGTGGGAGAGTATGTCGCCGCCTTTTTTTGAAAACCTCGTTCTACGAACGAGGTTTTTTATTCCAAATTTACTTTAAGTAAATACGGTACCTTAGCTCAGATGGTAGAGCAATGGACTGAAAATCCATGTGTCCCTGGTTCGATCCCTGGAGGTACCACATAATGCTCGGATGGTGAAATTGGTAGACACGCTGGACTTAAAATCCAGTGAACAGCAATGTTCGTGCGGGTTCAAGTCCCGCTCTGAGTACTAAAAACTTCAATTGGCTTTGCTAATTGAAGTTTTTTTTTGCTTTAAAGCGAAATTATAAATTCAGTCAAACTGAATATTTTTTATATTTTTACTTTTTTATTGAAGAGGAATAATATGTTTGTTAGATATTTAAAACATCATTTTACACGATAAAGGTTTAATTTAATCTATTTTATATGAAGACTTATTTTATTCTATTTTTTCTTTTACTCTGTATTTATTCAAATGCACAAAAGCAAGAAGTTCAAAAGAGTATCGATGTATTCTTTGACGGTTTTCATCAAAGAGATTCAATGAAGATAAAATCGGTTTGTGCAGATAAAATGATTCTACAATCGATTAGTGAAAGTTCTTCAAAAGGAAATAAATTATCTGATGAAAGCACTAAGGAATTTTACAAATCTATCGCTTCTATTCCTTTGAATATGAAATTTCAAGAGAAAATTTTAAATTATAATATCCAAATTGACGGTACTATGGCTCATGTCTGGGCTTCTTATGAGTTTTACATTAATGATAAATTAAGCCACAGAGGTGTAAATACTTTTACTTTATTTAAAGAAAAAGATATTTGGAAAATCATTTATTTGATTGATACCAGAAGAAAATAGTTAATTATGAAGTACTTGAGTATTATAATATAAACAAATATCTGTTAGTAAACATTCTTCGCATTTTGGTTTTGGCCTGCATATTTCTCTTCCTAAAAATGAAATTGCCATTCCAATTTCTGACCAGATATTTTTTGGTAAAACGTTCATCAGATCTTTTTCTATTTTATTTCCGTCTTTAGATTCTTTTACAATTCCAATTCTGGGCGCAACTCGGATTACGTGTAAATCAGCAATAATTCCTTCTGCTGGTTGGTGCGTTTCTCTTAAAATGACATTGGCTGATTTTCTTCCAACACCTTTTAAAGCGGTTAAGCCGGACATTGTTAATGGAATATCTTTATCGTTTTTAATTGATTTAGCAATTTCCAAAAGCCAATTTGCTTTTGTTCCATGGTTGCGAACCTTACTTACATATGGTGAAAAAGTTTCCAAATCAGTTTTTGATAAACTATTTAATGTTGGAAATTTTTCGAATAAAGCTGGAGCAATATTATTGATATTAGCATCGGAATCTTGCGCAGACAGAACAACCATTACCAAAAGCTGGTACGTATTTTTGTATTCTAAAGGATGTTTCTTGTCCTTATATTTCTTTAAAATGGGTTTTAATTTAGTTTCCCAATTTAATGTTTCTCCAAATAAATCCATTCATGATATTTTTTAAAAATTGATATTGAAGTAGTTACTTATATAAAGTTAATTTATTTTAATGAATTCTAAAGTTTTTTTAATCACATTATGATTGCCTAATATTTTTCTGTGACCAAGTCCGTCTGTTAGGTAAAGGGTTCCTTGTTCAAGATTTTGATGAATGTGAATTCCTGCTTTAACCGGAACTTCGGGATCATCATTATCATGTATTACTAAAACTGGAATTTTTATTTTCTGAGCTGCTCGATATGCTGAAAAGTCATCCATTTTGACTTTATATTTTTCTTCAAATAAATCTCTTAAATTATCACCAATTTCCTTTTTTAATCCTAATTTAAAAATAAACTCATTCAAAATATCTTGTACAATATCACCACTTCCTATTATTACAGCTTTATTTACTTTTAAACCGTCTTTAATCGCATTTAAAACGGACATTCCGCCAAGTGAATGTCCAATTGCAATTTCAAAAGGTCCAAATTCCTTTTCAATTTCAAGAATAGAAGCTATAAATTCAGACATTATTGTGGTTTTGCCTTCTGATTTTCCATGTGCTGGAGCATCAAAACTAATAGTTGAATAGCCATTTTGTAAAAGCTCATCTGCGATTTTGAATAACTGTGTTCCGCGGCCAGACCAGCCATGAACTAATAATATTTTATGCTCACTTTTGCCATATTCATAAGTCACAACGCTCTTATCGATTGCAGGAACATTAATTGTTTTTTGAATGCTTTTACGATCCATTTCAAATTCTCGTTTTGGAACTTTATGTTTTACTGGTGTTGTAAATATTCTTGCAGCAAATTTTGTAACTAATTTTTTAGAAATAAAAGCGCAAATTTTGGCAGATATTATAATTATCTGAGGAATTTTTAATGATTTAGTGGGATTGATTGCCTTTTTTGCCATTTCAATAAAACTTTTTTGGAAGCGGAACTTTGCTTATTTTTTGCTAAATTTAGAAAACATAAAAGTAACATATTACTGATTGTTCTTAAATAATAATTGCAAATTAATTTCTAAATGGAAATATTTCATATTAGTGCAGAATGTTATCCAATGGCAAAAGTTGGTGGTTTGGCCGATGTGGTTGGAGCGCTTCCTAAATATCAAACTAATGCTGGCCATAATGTACAAGTTGTTGTTCCTGCTTATGACACAAAATTTAAAAAAGAAAATCAATTCGAATGCGTTCATTGGGGATCTGTTAAACTCGGAAGTTTTAATTTTCCTTTTAGCGTTCTTAAAGAAAGCACAGATGTATTAGGTTATGAGCTATATCTTATAGAAATAAATGAATTATTCGATCGTCCAAATGTATATGGTTATGAGGACGATATAGAGCGGTTTTTATCTTTTCAGATTGCGGCCTTAGATTGGATAATTGCTCGAAATGAAGTTCCTGATGTAATTAACTGCCATGATCACCATACTGGGTTAATTCCATTTTTAACTCAATTTGCTTATAAATATGAAAAATTAAAAGATCTAAAAACAGTCATAACCATTCATAATGGTTTGTATCAAGGATGGTTTGGTTTTGATAAACTGCACTATCTGCCAGAATTTGATTTGAAGCACGTTGGATTTTTAGAGTGGAACAATTCAATAAACTCACTAGCTGTTGCAGTAAAATGCGCTCAGGCTGTTACTACAGTTTCTCCGAGTTATTTAAATGAAATTAACTACGCAGCAAACGGTTTAGAAAATTTATTTAATTCTGTTAGAAATAAATCAAAAGGAATTTTAAATGGAATTGATATTGAAGTCTGGAATCCTTTAAAAGATAAAATGATTGCAGAGAATTATTCGATAGAGAATTTTGAAATTGGCAAACAAAAAAATAAGGAAAAATTGTGTGAACAATTCGAGCTTGATCCGTCAAAACCTTTATTTAGTTTTATAGGACGTTTGTTTGAAGAAAAAGGAGGCGATTTACTACCTCAGGCTTCTGCATTAGCATTATCTGAAAATTTTGAAAATATCAATATCCTAATTCTAGGTTCAGGAAATTCAGAAATTGAATCGCAGTTAACACAATTGCGTAATGACTATAAAGGAAATTATAATGTTTTTATTGGGTATAATGAAGAATTAGCGCATTTGATTTATGCAGGTTCAGATTATATTTTAATGCCTTCGAGAGTTGAGCCTTGCGGTTTAAACCAAATGTATGCCATGAGCTACGGAACAATTCCGATTGTTAGGAGAACGGGAGGATTAAGAGATACGGTTATTGATTTTGGTGATGAAGGCAATGGAATCTGCCATGATCAGGCTTCGGTTGGAGATATTTGTTATTCCATAAATCGAGCTGTTAAATTATACGATGATAAAATAAGTTTCAATAAAGTTTTAAAAAGAGGAATGGAAGCTGACCATTCCTGGGAAAGTGTTTGCCAAGATTATATCGAGATATACAACCTAATAATTGAGAAAAATGAAATTTAAAAAGAAAAATGTAGTTGCTATTATTTTAGGAGGAGGACAAGGATCACGTTTGTTTCCATTAACAGAAACGAGATCAAAACCAGCCGTTCCGATTGGAGGAAAATATCGTTTGGTGGATATTCCAATTTCTAATTGTATCAATTCTGATATTTTTAAAATATTTGTTTTGACACAGTTTAACTCTGCATCTTTAAATGCACATATTAAAAACACTTTTAATTTTAGTATTTTCAGTCAGTCTTTTGTAGATATTTTGGCGGCAGAACAAACTCCAGATAATCCAACTTGGTTTCAGGGAACTGCAGATGCTGTCAGACAGTGTATGTCACATTTTTTAAAACACGATTTCGATCATGCTTTGATACTTTCTGGTGACCAGTTATATCAAATGGATTTTAATGAAATGCTTGAAGCACATATTGCTGCTGATGCTGAAATTTCTATTGCCACTTTACCAGTAAATGCAAAAGATGCACCAGAATTTGGAATTCTTAAAACCGATCATGAAAACAATATTCATGCTTTTATAGAAAAACCACACGCTTCATTGTTACCGGAATGGGAATCTGAAGTGAGTGAACATATGCAGGAAAAAGGTAAAAAATACTTAGCTTCAATGGGGATTTATATTTTCAATAAATCATTGTTAGTGGAGTTAATGGGGGATCAGGAAACTAAAGATTTTGGTAAAGAGATTATTCCGCAGGCCGTTGGAAAACATAAAATATTAAGTTATCAATACGAAGGCTATTGGACAGATATTGGAAATATTGAATCGTTTTTTGAAGCCAATATTGGTTTAACAGCAGATATACCAGAGTTCAATTTATTCGACAATGAGAATAAAATTTTTACCAGACCAAGATTATTGCCGCCTTCAAAATTTAGAAATTCTATTATTAACCAATCTTTAATTTCTGAAGGCTGTATTATTAATGCCAAAGAAATAAAAAGTTCTGTAATTGGTATTCGCTCCAGAATTGGAGAAGGCACCGTTTTAGAGAACTGTTATGTAATGGGTAATGATTTCTATCAAGATCTGGATGAACTAAATTTTGAGAGCGGGATTAATAAAATTCATGTAGGTATTGGTGAAAATTGTTTTATTAAAAATGCGTTAGTCGATAAAAATGTACGAATAGGAAATAATGTTCACATTAACGGCGGAAAACATTTGGATAATTTTACTAATGAATTATACAGTATAAAAGACGGAATTGTTGTGATTAAAAAAGGGGTTACGTTATCTGACAACTTTAGAATTGAATAAAATTTAGAATTCCAATAATTAAACTCAAAATTCCAATTTTCAATCGTTGCCTTAAAAAACAAATATGACTAAAGTAATCACACATTCTCTATTTACAGATTTTGATATTGATTTATTCAAAGCTGGTAAACACTTCAAATTATATGAAAAATTAGGAGCGCATTTAATTGAAGTTAATGGAGTTAAAGGTGTTTACTTTGCCGTTTGGGCACCTACAGCACATTCTGTTTCAGTTGTAGGCGATTTTAATTATTGGACTCAAGGCGAACATAATTTAAATGTTCGCTGGGATTCTTCTGGAATTTGGGAAGGATTTATTCCTGATATTTCAAAAGGAGCTCTTTATAAATATAAAATCCAATCGAATATTGGAGGAATTGTAACCGAAAAAGCAGATCCTTTTGCTTTGTATTGCGAAAATCCACCTCATACTGCATCTGTAGTCTGGGATTTAGATTATAGCTGGAAAGATGAAAACTGGATGCAGAATCGTCAGGAATTTAATGCTTTAGACAAACCTTATTCTGTTTATGAAGTTCATTTAGGTTCTTGGAAAAGAGCTGAGCACAATCGCTTTTTAAGTTATTTAGAGCTTGCCGATGATTTAGTTAAATATGTAAAAGAAACGGGTTTCACGCATGTAGAATTTATGCCGATTATGGAATATCCTTATGATCCTTCTTGGGGTTATCAGCTAACTGGATATTTCGCGCCAACTTCACGTTTCGGGAAGCCTCAAGATTTTATGGTTTTGGTTGATAGATTGCATCAGGAAGGAATTGGTGTAATTTTAGACTGGGTTCCATCGCATTTTCCTGATGACGCACACGGTTTGGGTTATTTTGACGGATCACATTTATATGAACATCCAGATCGAAGAAAAGGATATCATCCAGATTGGAAAAGTCTGGTTTTTAATTATGGAAGAAATGAAGTCCGCGCTTTTTTAATCAGTAACGCTGTTTTTTGGCTTCAGAATTATCATGTTGACGGATTAAGAGTTGATGCCGTTGCTTCGATGTTATATCTTGATTATTCTAGAAAAGAAGGGGAGTGGGAAGCTAATATTTTTGGAGGAAGGGAAAACTTAGACAGTATAAGTTTTCTTAAAGAATTTAATGAAGTAATCTATGCTAATTTCGAAGGTGTTCAAACTATTGCAGAAGAAAGCACTTCTTTTCCTATGGTTTCAAGACCGACATTTACAGGCGGATTAGGTTTCGGGATGAAATGGATGATGGGCTGGATGCACGATACCTTAAAATATTTTGAAAAAGAAACTGTCTATCGAAAATATCATCAAAATGATCTGACTTTCTCGATGACCTATGCGTTTACCGAAAATTTCATGCTTCCTTTTTCTCATGACGAAGTAGTGTATGGGAAAAAATCTCTTAATTATAAAATGCCGGGCGATGAATGGCAGCGATTTGCCAATTTGAGATTGTTATACGGTTATATGTTCACTCATCCAGGAACTAAATTATTGTTTATGGGAGCTGAATTTGGCCAGACAAGCGAATGGAATTTTGAGCAAAGTTTAGACTGGCATTTACTGCAATATGATTTTCATTCGGGAATAAAAAGATTGATTACAGATTTAAATCAGCTTTATAAATCATGTCCTGCATTGTATGAAAAGCAATTTACAGTAGATGGTTTTGAATGGATAAATTACTCCGATCATCAAAATGCGGTTTTATCTTATATCCGAAAAGGAAATAATCCCAATGAAAATGTAATTGTAGTCTGTAATTTTACAGAAGTAATAAGAGAAAATTACAGAATAGGAATTCCGAAGAAAGGTAAATTACAAGAAATTTTTAATAGCGATGCATTGATTTATGGCGGTGGCGGTGTTGGAAATGGAAAAACATTAAAAATTGATTCAATATCTTATGACGGAAGAGATTTTTCAGTTGAATTAATTTTACCACCTTTAAGTGTAACCGTGTATTCTTTCGTTTAAAAAAAATCTTACATTCATTTCCATAAGTGCTGTTTTGTCATTTTATTGTTCTTAAATTATCGATTTTTCGATTTTTTGAGCAGTAATTTAATTCTCGATCAGAAAAAACGTTTTCGTGAATAAACCTTTTATTCATAGGGCTTTACTAACTTTTTTTGTATGTTTGAAATAGAGATTAGCGTTTTATAATTAATTCATTAGCGATATGATTACAAACACATCATTAGAATACAAAGGCGATTTATATCCATCAAAAATTGTTTCGTACGAGCAGGAAGGAGATTCGATTTTTTTCAATACGGATAATAAAGTTATTTTAAAAGTCACTATTCTTAGAGACAGTTTGATTCGATTTCGCTTCACTACAAAAGGTTATTTTAGTAATGACTTTTCATATGCGATTGATAAAACACAACTTCATGGTTACAATTTCTTGGAACTTACAGAGGAAGAAACTTTCTTTCAGATTAGAACCAGCAAAGTAAAATGTAAAATTCAGAAAGCTGATCTTCGTCTAGCTATTTACGACCTAAATGACTTTTTGATTCTTGAAGATGAACTTGGTTTTCATTGGGAAGAAAGCTACGAATACGGTGGAAATATCGTAAAAATGAGTAAGTTTTCTAAAGATGGCGAATGTTATTATGGCCTTGGCGATAAGGCAACTCAAATGAACCTTAAAGGCAAAAGAGTCGAAAATTTTGCCACAGACCAATATGCTTATCAAAAAGATCAAGAGCCTTTATATAAGGTAGTTCCATTTTATATAGGACTTCATAACAAACAATCTTATGGTATTTTCTTTGACAATACTTTTAGAACTTTTTTTGATTTTTGTCAAGAAAGAAGAAATGTTACGAGTTTCTGGGCCGAGGGTGGAGAAATGAATTATTATTTCTTTTATGGTCCGCAAATGCAGGATGTTGTGACAACTTATACCGACCTGACCGGTAAGCCAGAATTACCTCCTTTATGGGTTTTGGGATATCATCAATGTAAATGGAGTTATTATCCAGAAAGTAAAGTAAAAGAAATTACTTCAAAATTTAGGGAACTTCAAATTCCTTGTGACGCCATTTATCTAGATATTGATTATATGGAAGGATTTCGCTGTTTTACTTGGAATAAAAACTATTTTCCAGATCCGAAAAAGATGGTTGCTGAATTAGCAGAAGATGGTTTTAAAACGGTTGTTATAATAGATCCCGGAATCAAAATCGATAAAGATTATTGGGTGTATCAAGAAGCTTTAGAAAAAGATTATTTCTGTAAAAGAGCCGATGGCCCATATATGAAAGGAAAAGTTTGGCCTGGTGAATGTAATTTTCCAGATTACACAAATCCCGCAGTTAGAGAATGGTGGGCTGGATTATTTAAAGAATTAGTTTCAGAAATAGGAGTGAAAGGAGTTTGGAATGATATGAACGAACCTGCAGTGATGGAGGTTCCAAATAAGACTTTTCCAATGGATGTTCGTCATTTTTATGATGGAAATCCGTGCAGCCATAGAAAGGCCCATAATATTTATGGAACGCAGATGGCAAGAGCAACCTATCATGGAGTGAAACGATTTACATATCCAAAACGTCCTTTTGTTATTACAAGATCTGCATATTCTGGTGCTCAGCGCTATACTTCTTCTTGGACAGGAGATAACGTGGCAACTTGGGAACATCTATGGATTGCTAACATTCAAGTGCAAAGAATGTCAATTTCAGGAATGGGATTCACAGGGTCAGATATTGGAGGATTTGCAGAACAGCCAACGGGCGAATTATATGCGCGATGGATTCAGCTAGGCGTTTTTCATCCGTTTTGCAGAACGCACTCTTCTGGAGATCATGGAAATCAGGAGCCTTGGGCGTTTGATGAAGAAGTGATTAATATTACCAGAAAATTTGTAAGTCTTCGTTATCAATTATTACCTTATTTATACACCATGTTCTGGCAGTATATTGAAGAAGGACTTCCAATGCTGAAACCTTTGGTTTACTACGATCAAGATGATACACAAACACATTATCGTAATGATGAATTTATCTTTGGAAATCAAATTTTAGTCTGTCCAATTCTTGAACCTAATGCTGTAGGTCGTCGTATGTATATACCAAGAGGTGAGTGGTATAACTACTGGACAAATGAACTTTTTATTGGAGGAAGAGAGATCTGGATTGACACTAAATTTGATGAAATTCCAGTTTTTGTAAAAGCAGGAGCCATTATTCCAAAATATCCGGTACAGCAGTATGTAGGAGAATTAGAATTTGATGAATTGACGCTTGATGTTTACTTTAAAAACGGAAAAGAAAAATCTGTTGTATATGAAGATGCACAAGATGGTTACGATTATAAAAAGGGACGTTACAGCTTTTTATCTTTTAGATCTATAGGAAAAGAAAAAGAACTAATTATTCAGCTTCATAAAGAAGGTAAATACGATACTCCTTATAGCAAATACAAAATTAATTTAATCGGTTTGCCGTTTAAAGTTTCTGAAATAGAAATAGACAATGAAAAAATTGAATTTGATAAAATTAATTTCGAACAAAATAATTTCTTAATTGTTGAAAAAGAGTTTAATGAATTACACATCGTAGGTGAATAGTTAAATTCTGATATTTTTTCACTTAATTGTATAAAATAAAATATTTTTTTTAATTGTATTTTTGGAAGAAAATTAGCTAGAATTATGAAAAAATATTTCTTTTTAGGAATTTTTGGAGCACTTGCAATGGCTTGTGCAACAAATCCAATCACAGGTAAGCAAAATTTGAATTTTGTTTCTAATAGTGAGTTATTTCCATCTTCATTTCAGCAATATAGTCAGTTTTTATCTGAAAATAAAGTGATCACTGGAACTGCAGATGCAAAACTTGTTGAAACTGTCGGCTATAAAATTAAGCTTGCAGCAGAAAAATATTTAACGTATTTGGGACAATCTCAGTATTTAAAAGACTACCGTTGGGAATACAAATTAGTGGACAACAAAGAGGTTAACGCATGGTGCATGCCAGGTGGAAAAATTGTTGTTTATTCTGGTATTTTACCCATAACTCAAAATGAAGCTGGTTTAGCAACAGTAATGGGACACGAAGTTTCACATGCACTTGCTAATCACGGAGCGCAAAGAATGTCTGCGGCACAGTTACAGCAAATTGGAGGTGTAGCGCTAGATGCAGCCACAAGTGGTAAATCTGAGTCTACAAGACAAATATTTTCGCAGGCTTACGGACTTGGTTCTGAAGTGGGAGTTATGCTGCCATTTAGCAGAAGCAACGAGAGCGAAGCCGATAAAATTGGTCTGACTCTTATGGCAATTGCAGGTTATAACCCAGATGATGCTATTGCATTCTGGACTAGAATGTCTGCAAAATCTGGAGGAGCTGGAACACCAGAATTTATGAGTACGCACCCTTCTGATGCTACAAGGATTGCAAATATAAAATCTTTAATTCCAGAAGCTAAAGCTATTGCGCTTAAAGTTGGAACTATAAAATAAGTTTATATTCTCAAGAGTATAATTTTAAAAGCTATTCATTTTTTGAATAGCTTTTTTGTTTTTAGTACAGTTGATAATTTAATAATGCACGAATTGAATAATTAATATTTGATTATAATAAAAATTGGATAAATTCGTAGGCTGTTATCAAAACCATATATATGAAAAACCTACAAAAAGGAGATAAGAAGCTGTTAAACGCCTGGGCATTTTATGATTGGGCCAATTCGGTTTATACATTGACTATTGCATCTGCAGTATTTCCAATTTTTTACGAAGCATTATTTAGTGATAGAGATCATTATATAGATGTTTTTGGACTTCATTTAAAGAACTCAGCTTTAATAAGTTTTATTACTGCTGCCGCATTTTTGGTTGTTTCGTTTATTTCCCCATTACTATCTGGGATTGCAGATTATGTGGGAAATAAAAAATCCTTTATGAAGTTTTTCTGCTATTTAGGAGCATTATCTTGTATGGGATTGTATTGGTTTGATCTGGACAATATTTACATTGGATTATTATTTTATTTCCTAGGATTATTAGGATACTGGGGAAGTTTAGTTTTTTATAATTCTTATCTTCCAGATATTGCTTTTGAAGAACAGCAGGATAGAATTAGCGCCAAAGGATATTCATTAGGATACGTAGGAAGTGTCATTTTGCTGATTGTCAATTTAGCCATGATTATGAAACCAAAGTTATTCGGAATTACCGGTACAGATGGAGAAGCTGCAATGAAAGCAATGCGCTATTCGTTTATAATGGTAGGAGTTTGGTGGATTTTATTCAGTCAATATACCTATTATTATTTGCCAAAAGGAAGTAAAGAAACAGGGCAAAAATTAACTAGATCTGTAGTGTTTAACGGATTTAAAGAATTAAAGAAAGTTTGGGCATTATTACAGGAAAACATTCCTTTAAAACGTTATTTAGGAGGTTTCTTTGTTTCGAGTATGGCTGTACAAACGGTTATGCTTGTAGCTACATATTTTGGAGCGCAGGAAATTCAATGGTCGTCTAAAGAAGAAAGCACTATTGGACTTATCATTTGTATTTTAATAATTCAGTTGGTAGCCGTTGTTGGTGCTGTTTTAACTTCAAGAGCTTCTGCTAAGTTTGGAAATATTCCAACTTTAATTGTCATTAATATCATTTGGGCCGTATTTTGTGCGCTTGCCTTTTTTATAATATTACCAATACATTTTTATGTTATGGCAACAGTTGCAGGTTTTGTAATGGGAGGAATTCAAGCGCTGTCCCGATCAACTTATTCTAAATTATTACCAGAAACAGAAGATACCGCTTCGTTTTTTAGCTTTTATGATGTTGCTGAGAAGATCGGAATTGTAATAGGAATGTGTGTTTACGGAATTATAGATCAAATTACAGGAAGTCCGCGTGCGGCGATTGTAATTTTAGCAATCTTTTTCGTTACAGCCATATTTCTTTTAAGAAGAGTACATAAAAAAGACGTTTCAAATTAATGAAACGTCTTTAATAATATTATATCACGAATTGCAGTAATTATTGATTGATGATAGTTTTTGTAATTCGTGATATTTTTTAATAATTAACCTTTTGAAATACTTCCTGAACCCGAAACTTTTACATCTCTTTTCTCAGGATTTCCTAAATATTTAATATTTCCTGAACCTGAAACTTTTCCAGTTAGGCTTGATTCGCAGTTTACAGTGCTGTTTCCAGATCCAGAAACATTAGCTTCTACATTTTTAGATTTTAAATTAGAGGCATTTACATTTCCCGAGCCAGATATTTTGCTGGTAAAAGAATCAGCTCTGCCTTTTAAAACCACGTCACCAGAACCGCTTAAGGCTAAATCAAGATTTTTTGCGTCAATTTCTAAATTAAAATTTCCAGATCCTGATAATTTGGCAGATAAGTTATCGCTTGTAATTTTATTTTTTGTTCTAATATCTCCTGAACCAGATAAAGTAACAGCAGAAATTTTCTCAAAAGGAACTATAACTTCAATTTTCTTCCCTATACTTGTGCGAATTTGAGTTCCTTTTTCAACATAAATTTTTAACTCATTTTCTTCAACTTCAACCTTAATTACGGCGAGTAGATTTTCTTCTCCTTTAATTGTAATTTTCCCTTCTTTTCCGGCAACTAAATCAACATCAAAAGAGCCCGCAATTTTGATTCCGTCATAATCGCCAGTTGTTCTTGTTTGGGTCACCATCTTACCGTTTCCATTTACTTTATTATTAGACCATTGTGCTTTAGCACTGCCGTTCACTAGAAAAACTGCTAAAAGTAAAAGTAAAATTGATTTTTTCATTGTTTTGATTTTTAGATGATTAATTTTTTATTAATGAAATGTTCCCATAGTTTGAATTAATATTAATCTTATTTTGTCCTTTTTTTCTGTAGAAACCGCTTATTCTTTTGCTGTTGCTTTTTGTTTCTGAAACTGAAATATCTAAAGAATTATCATGTTTGATGTTTGAATATCGGGCAGAAACATCAAAATCGAATGCATAATTAGGTGCGTAGCCAATAGCAATATCTGTGTATCCAGAATTTATGTTTACATTTCCAGCTTTTTCATTCAGAGTTCCAATATTGATTTTGCTGTAGTTTGTATCAAAACTAAAGTTGCTTGAAACCTCTCCAATAATAAGCGTTAAATAATTTCCTGAACCATTTAACGAATTGATCTTTTGGAACTTAAATGTGCCATAATTGCATTGGTATTTTATATTTTGAGCCTCGTTAAGATTAACATCGGTATAATTTGCATTTAGATTTAAATTACCAGAATCATTAATTTTTAGACCAGAATATCTGGCGTTAATTGATCCTGTTTTGATAAAATTTATACTTGAATTTTGACAGTATGCAATTTCAATTTGATTGTTGGATCCATTTAGTTTATCTAAGGTAACTTTGCCGTATTTACAATTAATATCAGTATTTGCTTCTAAGCTCAAAGCAGAAATATTACCATATTTGTTTACCAATTTGACAGAACCATTTTTAGGAATTTTAATTACGTAATTGATCTCAAAACTATTATTGCTTCCTTTACTTTTAAGAGAAGAATTTCCAAGATTAGTTACAGCTGAAACCAAACTTTTAAGAGCAGAAATTTCTACATCAATACTGTTTAAACGTTCGTTAACCCAGTTTTCATTTGGTCCATTCACTTTGATCGTGATATCAAGATCTATTTTGTCTTCATTCCATGTTGAGACCGTAATATTTCCGTATTTATTATCAATATCAATTCCAGCGTTTGAATTGACGATGTATGTTTTTTTAATGTTTTTTTGTTTAGTAATAAAAGTGTCATCATTTGAAAATCCTAAAAAAGGAATCAAAATAAATAAGATTAATACGTTATAGTGTTTTTTCATTAGAGGTGTTTTTTAATTTTTCGTTGTCTTCAATTCTTTTTAAAACGGTTTGCAAAAAAGAAATTCTGGTTTGGAGATTACTGATCATTGCATAAATAATCTGTTTGTTTTCGCCATTTTTTTGCAGTTCGTTAATGATTTTTTGATAATCAGCATCAAAGGTTTTCATTTGTTTTAATGCATCATTTATAATCTGCTCATTTTCTGGCGAACTCTTTTCTTTTAATTTAACCAGTTCATTATCGATCAGAATATTGAAAATAGAATCGGTTCGTTTAGTTTCTTTGGAGGCAAATTTGAATTCTTTTGGTTTTTCATTTTTATAAAAAATAGAAATTCCGAGCATTAATACAATCGAAGCGGCAATAGCTGTTATAAACCAGTATTTTTTCTTCGGTTCTTTTTTATTTAATTTTTGCATAAAATCAACTTGATGATCGGAGTTTAATTCCTGAACATCCCATTGGTTTTCCAATCTGCTGAATAATTTGTCTAAACTGTCTTTTTCATTTTTCATATTCCAATTCATTTTATATTTCTTCCAATTTTTTCCTTAGACTATCTTTGGCTCTGCTCAAGGTCGTTCTGCAGTTTGCATAGGTAATATTCAAAATTTCGCAGATTTCCTCCTGATCGTAGCCTTCAATGTAAAACAGTGTTAAAACCATTCTGTAATTATCCTTTAGCTGCAGGATAGTATCTAGAACCTGTTTTAGTTTAAGATTTTCTAAGTCAATATTTTCAGAAATTATTCCATCATTTTCTTCGACTTTGTATAATTGTTTGCTTATATCTTCTACTTGAAAAGTATTATTTTTTTTATAAAAATCGATACTATAATTAATGATTATTCTTTTTAACCACGCACCAAAAGCCACTTCTTGTTTGTAGTCGTTAATTTTTGTAAAAGCCTTTAAAAAACCTTCCTGCATGACGTCTTGTGCAAAATGTTCGTCTTTTACAATGCGATAAGCCACATTATACATCGCCTTGCAATAGCGGTTGTAAATTTCAAACTGCGCTTTCTGATTATTGCTTTTACAAAGCGCAATTAATTCCTCGATATTTTGGTTGTTTTGACTCAAGTCGTGGCTTTTGGTTTTTAATAGGGACTGTACTTTTTTTGGTTTGTTACACTTTTGATAAAATTAATTTTATTTTTTTTCAATCAGCAGAAAGTTATAAATCAAAATCTGATTTTAAAACTGACTTATTTTGCATTTGGCATAATGATTGTCTATTTTTATGGCCTGTCTTGTAAACTAAGCTCTTATCAAAAACAATACTTTTTAAGGAACGATTTACAGATAGTTTTAAACTTTTAATGACAAAACGACTTATATATTATTATGTCAAATCATAAAATACTTACTATTGACAATCTGTCACTTCAGGAATTAGATTCAGAAGCAGAATTAATTCCATTATTAACTCCAGAGGACGAAGAGGAAATGAACAATGAGGAACTGCCTGTTTCTCTGCCAATTTTACCTTTACGAAATACAGTTTTATTTCCAGGAGTTGTAATTCCGATTTCTGCGGGAAGAGATAAATCTATTAAATTGATTAATGATGCCAATGCGGGCGGAAAAATCATTGGAGTTGTATCTCAAATTAATGAAGAAGACGAGGATCCGTCAAAAGACGATATTCACAAAATAGGAACTGTAGCGCGTATTTTACGTGTTTTAAAAATGCCTGACGGAAACGTAACCGTTATTCTTCAAGGTAAAAAACGTTTCGAAATTGACGAAGTTGTTTTAGAAGAACCGTACATGACAGCAACAATAAAAGAAGTTGCTGAAGAACGTCCTGAAGAAAATGATTCTGAGTTTACAGCTATTTTAGATTCTGTAAAGGAATTGGCAATTCAAATTATAAAGGAAAGTCCAAACATTCCTTCTGAAGCTACATTTGCCATTAAAAACATTGAAAGCCAGTCGTTTTTAATCAATTTTGTTTCTTCTAATATGAACTTATCTGTAAAAGAAAAACAAGGTCTTTTATCGATAAATGGATTGAAAGAACGTGCTTTAGAAACATTACGTTATATGAATGTTGAGCTTCAAAAACTAGAATTGAAGAATGACATTCAGTCAAAAGTTCGTTTTGATTTAGATCAGCAGCAAAGAGAATATTTTCTTCACCAGCAAATGAAAACCATTCAAGAAGAATTGGGAGGCGTTTCGCAGGAAGAAGAAATGGACGAAATGGGGCTGAAAGCGAAAACCAAAAAGTGGGACGAAAAAACGCAGAAACATTTCGAAAAAGAATTGTCAAAAATGCGTCGCATGAATCCGCAGTCTCCAGATTTTGGAATCCAGAGAAATTATCTAGAATTATTTCTAGAACTGCCTTGGGGCGAATATTCTAAAGATAAATTCGATTTGAAATTTGCCCAAAAAGTTTTAGATAAAGATCATTTTGGATTGGAAGAAGTTAAGAAAAGAATGATTGAACATTTGGCAGTTTTAAAATTGCGAAATGACATGAAATCTCCAATTATATGTTTAACAGGGCCTCCAGGAGTTGGTAAAACTTCAATTGGTCGTTCGGTTGCAGAAGCTTTAGGCCGTGAGTATGTACGTATTTCATTAGGCGGTTTACGCGATGAAGCAGAAATTCGCGGACACAGAAAAACCTATATTGGTGCAATGCCGGGAAGAATTATTCAAAGCTTGAAAAAAGCTGGAACCTCTAACCCTGTATTTATTCTGGATGAAATTGATAAATTATCAAGCGGCAATAGTGGCGATCCTTCTTCTGCTTTATTAGAAGTACTTGATCCAGAGCAAAACAGTGCTTTTTATGATAATTTCCTAGAAATGGGTTATGATTTATCGAAAGTAATGTTCATCGCGACATCAAACAATATGGCAGCGATTCAGCCAGCATTGCGCGACAGGATGGAAGTTATAAAAATGTCTGGTTATACTATTGAAGAAAAAGTAGAAATAGCAAAAAGACATCTTTTTCCAAAGCAATTAGAAGCACACGGTTTAACGGCAAAAGATTTAACTATCGGTAAAAAACAATTAGAAAAAATTGTTGAAGGATATACAAGAGAATCTGGTGTTCGTAATTTAGAAACTAAGATTGCCCAAGTTATTAGAAATGCTGCAAAATCTGTAGCAATGGAAGAGGAGTACAACAAAAAAGTTACTGACGAAGATATTATTTCTATTTTAGGAGTACCTAGATTAGAGCGTGATAAATATGAAAATAATGACGTTGCAGGAGTAGTTACAGGTTTAGCTTGGACAAGTGTAGGCGGTGATATTTTATTTATAGAATCATTGATTTCTGAAGGAAAAGGGGCTTTGACCATTACAGGAAATTTAGGAAATGTAATGAAAGAATCTGCAACTATTGCTTTAGAATATATTAAGGCAAATGCAAAGAAACTTGGTTTAGCAAGCGAGTTGTTTCAAAAATATAACATTCACTTACACGTTCCAGAAGGAGCGACACCAAAAGACGGACCTAGTGCTGGTATTGCAATGTTAACTTCTTTAGTCTCTTTATTAACGCAAAAGAAGGTAAAGAAAAGTCTTGCCATGACAGGAGAAATTACTTTACGTGGGAAAGTTTTGCCTGTTGGCGGAATTAAAGAAAAAATCTTAGCTGCAAAAAGAGCGGGTATTAAAGAGATTATTCTGTGTCACGAAAATAAAAGTGATATTGACGAAATAAAAGCTGAATATTTAGAAGGACTTACTTTTCATTATGTAAAAGAAATGAGTGAAGTATTATCTTTAGCTTTGACAGATCAAAATGTGAAAAATGCTAAGACCTTAAAATAAAAGTCAATTAAATTTCAATATATTAAAATCCAAATTCCAACTTTACTTAAAGATTGGGATTTGGATTTTTTTATTCAATTCAGTGAAAGTTCTTTTAATTGAATTTTGGAATTCTTTTTTAATTGGAATCTGTGTTTTTTTTATAATTTTTTCAAGCGTTTGAAGTTGAAATTATGCTATAATTATTGAAAAACAGATACTTATAAAAATTATTTTTTAAGTTATATAATTTTATCTTTGTATTTACGTTATTCCCATATAGGAACGTTCCAAAAACATGTTAAAACAGATCGTTTTATTTCTGATATTACTGATTTGCTCGGCTTCGTTCGGACAAGTTGGAGGGCGTTACACTTATCAGTTTTTAAACTTAACTACTTCACCAAGGCAGGCAGCGTTAGGAGGAGATATTATTACCATATATGATGAAGATGTTAATCAAGCCATGTCTAATCCTGCACTTATAAACGCTGATATGGACAATCACCTAGCAATGAATTACGGAAGTTATTATGGAGAAGCCTCTTACGGCACTGCTTCATATGCTTATACTTATGACAGGCATTTGCAGACTTTTTATGCTGGCGTGAGTTATGTAAACTACGGATCATTTGAAGGTTATGATGAGAATGGTCAGGCAACATCAAATTTTACAGGAAGTGAAGGAGCGCTTACCGTGGGATATTCGTACAACGTACCTTACACTAATTTTTATGTTGGTACAAATGCGAAACTAATAACTTCTTCTCTGGAAAGTTATAATTCTATAGGTGGTGCGATTGATTTGGGGCTTTTATATTTAGACGAAAAAAATGATCTGAATTTTGCCTTGGTATTTCGCAACCTGGGAACGCAGTTTACCACATATTCAGGAATAAAAGAAAATCTGCCTTTTGAAATCGTTGCAGGAGTTTCACAGGAATTAGAACACGTGCCCATTCGCTGGCATCTTACTTTAGAGAATTTACAGCAGTGGAATATTTCTTTTTCAAATCCTAACAGGGGAGAAACCAACATTGACGGATCAACAAGTGAGGAAAAAGTTTCGTTTTTTAATAATGCTTTAAGGCACGTAACATTTGGTGTAGAGCTTTTTCCGAAAAGAGCATTTAATTTACGTTTAGGATATAATTTCAGAAGAGGAGAAGAGTTGAGAGTAGATGAACAACGTAATTTTTCAGGAGTTTCCTTGGGCTTTGGTTTAAAAATAAACAAGCTAAAATTTAATTATTCGTATTCTAGATATACATTGGCAGCTAACACAAGTCTTTTTGGTCTAATTTTAAATTTTCAGTAGTTATATGAAAATATTCTATTTGTTTTTGTTCGTAACTGTAGGGTTTTTAACGGGTTCGAAACTCTCTTTTAAAGAAGATGATGCTATTTCTACTATAGAAATGGAAAGAATTAACAGCAGAATTATTGATTTAAAAAATATGATTAACATTGATCATAAATACAATCAAAAAATTGCTTTTTTAATCGACATGAAAGTTCCTTCTGGGAAAAACCGCTTTTTTGTTTATGATTTAGAAAAAAACGTAATTATAGACCAAGGTTTAGTAGCTCACGGTTCTGGATCTGAAACAGGAATAAAAGGAATGCTTAAGTTTAGTAATATGCCAAATTCTAATTGCACTGCACTTGGAAGATACGCTGTAGGAAAAACGTATAAAGGCATTTTTGGGAAAGCATATCGATTGGCTGGTTTAGAAGAAAGCAATAACAATGCTTTAAAAAGAGCAATTGTACTTCATTCTTATTCTGCGGTTCCTTTAGAAGAGCAAGATTATTACATTAGCAACAGCCACGGATGCCCAATGGTTAACGAGCAATTCTTTAAACGAATAGAAAAACTAATTGACGGTTCTAAGTCAAATATTTTAATGGATATTTACTATTAATTAGAACTTTTAACTAATTTAAAATATAGCTTTTTATTGTCGAAATCGCTTTGATTTTCGATAATAAGAAGTTTTTTTTTGCAGATTTATTATGAAGAAAATAATTCTAATTTGCGTTTTTATTTTTTTAGCTTTTGTATCTTTCTACTTAATATCGAACAATAGAAATGAGGATTTATCTGCTGCGGATGCCAAAAGAATAGAATGTGAAGTTCTTAAAGTTAAAAAGCTTATAGAAACAAGTCCGCGATATAACAAGAAAGTTGCCTTTTTTATTGATATGAAAATCCCTTCGGGTAAAAATCGTTTTTTTGTTTATGATTTAAATACAAATAAAGTTATCGATAAAGGATTGGTCGCTCATGGTTCTGGTTCTGAAACTGGAGTAAAAGGAAAACTTCGATTTAGTAACGTTCCCAATTCACTAAAAACTTCATTAGGAAGATATTCAATCGGAAATCATTATGTAGGGAAATTTGGGAAAGCCTATAAATTGTATGGACTAGATACCACTAATAGTAATGCATTTAAAAGAGATATTGTTTTTCATTACTATTATGATGTTCCATATAAAGAGAAAGATGGCTACATTTGCAATAGTTATGGCTGTCCAATGGTGAATGAAAAGTATTTTGAAAGAATATCCAAGATAATTGATAGTTCTGAATCGGATATTTTGATGAGTATTTACTACTAATTCAGCTTTTAATAGAATAAAAATTTAAAAATAGAAAATTGAAAAAAATTACTATCGCTATCGATGGATTTTCATCAACAGGTAAAAGTACCTTAGCAAAACAATTGGCAAAAGAACTTGAATATGTATATGTAGATACAGGCGCTATGTATCGTGCAGTTGCTTTTTTTGCTATGCAGCAGAATATTATTGGAGCTGACTTTTTTGATAAAGACGCCTTGATTAACGCTTTGCCTAATATTCAATTGGAATTTAAATTTAATGCAGATTTAGGTTTTGCTGAAATGTTTTTGAATGGTGAAAATGTTGAAAAGCAAATTAGAACTATTGAAGTTTCTAATTTCGTTAGTAAAGTTGCCACCGTTTCTGAAGTTCGTGCTAAATTGGTAGAACAACAACAGGAAATGGGAAAAAATAAAGCCATAGTAATGGATGGTAGAGACATTGGGACAGTTGTTTTTCCAGATGCCGAACTTAAAATATTTATGACTGCAAGTGCTGAAACCCGCGCTCAAAGACGTTTTGACGAATTACAGCAAAAAGGAGATAATGTTTCTTATGAAGAAGTTCTTAAAAATGTTGTCGAAAGAGATCATATGGATACACACCGAGAAGATTCGCCTTTAGTTATTGCTGAAGATGCAATAGAAATAGATAATTCTTACTTAAATAAAGAAGAACAATTTGCAGCCGTTTTAGAATTAGTAAATGATGTTGTTAAAACACCATAATTTTTTGCAGATATTATTTTTAATGGTAGTTTTACCGCTTCATTTTTACTAAAGACAATTTTAAATATATGGGGATTAAAAACAGATTGATTTTAATGAGCTTTCTTCAATTTTTTGTTTGGGGAGCCTGGCTTATAACAATTGGAAATTATTGGTTTGGCACAAAAAACTGGGAAGGAACTCAATTCGGACTCGTTTTTGGAACCATGGGAATTGCATCTCTTTTTATGCCTACACTTACGGGTATTATTGCTGACAGGTGGGTAAATGCAGAAAAATTATACGGTGTTCTGCATATTCTTTACGCTGTTGTTTTATTTGCAATTGCACAGGTAAGTACTCCAGATACTTTTATTGCAGTTATGCTTTTAGCAATGTGTTGTTATATGCCTACAATTGCTTTAAGTAATTCTATTTCATACACTTCGTTAAAATTAAATAACAAAAATATAGTAAAAGATTTTCCGCCTATTAGAGTTTGGGGAACAATTGGTTTTATTGTAGCGATGTGGATTACCAATTTGAGCGGAAGTAAAGCAACAGAATATCAATTTTATATTGCTGGAATTGGAGCTTTAATTCTAGGAGTTTACGCTTTTACACTTCCAAAATGTGAACCACAGCGTTTAATTAAAGAAAATGCAACTTGGATTGAAACTTTTGGTTTAGAATCTTTTAAATTATTTGGAAACTACAAAATGGCTTTGTTTTTTGTTTTTTCTATGTTTTTAGGAGGGGCGCTTCAATTGACAAATGCTTATGGTGATGTGTTTTTAGATGAATTTAAACATTTCCCGAAATATGCAGATTCATTTGTAATCCAGTACTCTACTATTATTATGTCGATTTCTCAAGTCTCTGAGACATTATTTATTTTGGCAATTCCATTTTTCTTAAGACGTTTCGGAATTAAACAAGTTATGCTTATTAGTATGCTGGCATGGGTTTTACGTTTTGGATTGTTTGCTTTTGGAGATCCAGTAAATGGTTTATGGATGATTATTCTTTCTTGTATCGTTTACGGAATGGCGTTTGATTTCTTTAATATTTCAGGTTCTTTATTCGTAGAAAGTAATACAGATTCTAAAATTCGTTCGTCTGCACAAGGATTATTTATGATGATGACCAATGGAGTAGGAGCTGTTTTAGGAAGTTTAACTTCTGGCTGGGCGATCGATCGTTTCTTTACAAAATCGTTTACTACCACAACAGAATTAGCGGGATTTTTACAAACAGATCCAGCTAATGAAAAAATGGTAGAATTTGTAAAAAGCCAAGGAAATTCTATTTCTACAGACGGAGCTTTTACAAATCCGGTTTTAATGAAAGACTGGCATACAATCTGGTTATCCTTTGCTATTTATGCTTTGGTAATTGCAATTGCTTTTGCTGTTTTATTTAAACATAAACACGATCCAAAAGAAATTGAGAATTTGAGTCATTAATTGACTTTACAACATATTTTAAAGCCCATTTTTCAAACAGAAAATGGGCTTTTCTTTTTTAATTTATGCTTATATTTGATATTCATCTCTTGTTTCTATGCAAAATTCACCACAAGAATCATTACCTCCTTTTAGATCTATTAGCTCAAAACCCATGCGGTTTCTAAATCTTATCTTGGGGTCTTTTTGGGTGTTTTTGACACTGTTTTTTCTAACAGGATTGATTTTTTTACTGACAATTTCTCTTAATGAAACTAGACTAGATGAAGCAGGAACTATAGTTTTGTCTTTGGTATTTTCAATTATATTGTTAGGAATCGCAATATTGCTTATTTACTCAAAAAATAAAATGTTCACAACTACAATAATTGATGAAAAAGGAATTCGTTATTTAAATAAATTTAATGGAAGAATTGTAAAAGAAATACCTTGGAACAGCTTTGTAAAAAGAGAAAAACTCAAGCATTATTTTGAACCTCAAAAATATGATGTTACATCAGTTAGACCTTCGAAATCTTTTTATGATCAGTTTTATTGGCCTGTTATGATAGATGGAAAAGTTATAGCTCATAATGATGCTTTTCTAGGAAGGCATTTTTTTGTGATGCTGTATGCTAATCGAGCAGAATTGATTCGGACTTTTTTATTAGGAATAAAGCACTACCGACCAGATATTACCATTGATCCTATCATTTATACCGATCATTATATAAATCCAAAAACTTTTACAATTGATAAGAAGCAGCGCTTGAAGGTCGAAATTATAGGAGGATTATTGTGTATTCTAATCTTTGCGCTTTTGTGCTATTTTATTGTAGAATGAGAAAATAGCTCTAGTCATAAAATCTTACTGTATTGAGATAATCAGATCGTCGACTTGTTTTTTTTGTTCGCCGTATTTCTTTTGAAGTTCAGAGCCTACACCCATTCGGTTGTAATATTCTAAACCCTTTTGAGCGAAGAATTTTTTATGAAAATTGGAAATTTCTGGAACTTGCGGAAATAAATTATGAAAGTTCATTTCGTAATATGCCTGCCATTCTCGTTCGTTTTTATCTAAAATATAAGGTTTTATTGTTTTTTGTTTTACATGAACCATTTCGTGTACGATGAGAATCAGCATTAGTTCTAATGGAAATTCGAATGTGTTTTTTGGAATCCTGATAATTTGACGTTCTCCAAAATCGCCTTCGGTAGTCATTAGAATAAAATCTGGCTTGGCTTTTTCTCTAAATTCAAATCCTTTAAGATTTGAATTTTTAAGATTATACTTTTTTAAAAGCCAATAAACGGCATTGATTACTTGCCCATTTTTGTGAAAAGTTTCTATTTTAAGTTTTATTTCTTCTAATGTCATGATTTTATATGGAAGTAAAGTACCCTATAAATATTTAGTAAGGTTTAATAGGGAATAATTTAAGCTACAATAAATTCTCCTCTTTCAGAAGCAATTGTATTTCCCAATTGGGTAATTGATTCTAAAACAGTTTTAAAAGATTTTCCAAAGTCCGTTAAACCGTAGGTTACCTTTATTGGAGGCTTTTTTCCATCTACATTTCTAAAAATTAACCCATCTTCTTCCAACTGTTTGAGTTGTAAGCTTAATGTCCTTTCTGTCACTGTAGGCATTTCTTTTCGGAGTTCATTGTATCTTTTTGGATTGTCTTTTAAATGATACAGAATTACCGCTTTCCATTTTCCGCCCATTAAATCCATTACTAGACTGACAGTGCACGGATAAGTTTTTCCGTCGAGTTTAATTAAATCAGGTTCGCATTCTATCTTTTTCATACTGCTTGTTTGACCTATCCAATTGGATAGTTATTGTGGGATTGTAAAACTATAAATAATTTTGTAACTATAAAAATGATAGTATAAATAATTAAAAATGGCATTAATAATTTTAGGGCATCCACAAATAAAAGAATCAGTCGCAAATAAGGCAATTATCGAAGAAATTCAGATAACGAATCCAGAAATAGAAATTAGAAATCTGGCTGAATTATATCCTGATTTTAAGATTGATATAAAAGAAGAGCAAGAAGCTTTACTTCGTCATGAAGTTATAATTTTTCAATATCCTTTATATTGGTATAATATGCCGGCGATTTTAAAACATTGGTTTGATGTGGTTTTCGAACATCAATTTGCTTATGGTTCAAAAGGAGATAAGCTCAAAGGAAAAAAAGTTTTAGTGAGTGTGACAGTTGGTTCGTTGGAGCAGGAATACAGAACTTTTGGAAAACATAATTTTAGAATTGCTGAATTTTTTAAAAATATTGAACAGACAGCCTATTTTGCTCAAATGACTTTTTTAGATCCGATTTTTTTTCACGGAACATCATCAGTTGATGGTTTTACAAAAGATGAAGTCAAAGAAAGAGCAAAGATGTATGCGCATCGTTTGCTAAATTATGTTTTAAAATTGAAATGATATTAATAATAATATGAGTTTTCTTTTAGGTTTTAATAGAAACTTTTATGTAAGATTTCTAGATAATTTATGCTGGCTGCACCTTACAGGTATTCGAAACCTGTGAGGTGTAATTATATAGATATTTTAACTTATAAAATTAGAAGGATTTTTTGTTGAATTTTATAAAAATAAGTATTTTCGTACTTTTTATAAATAACATGAACCAGCAAAATTTACCACCCTTTAAGCCTATAGCTTCAATAACATCGAAACTGGCTAGTTATAGTTATAGCATCATGACGTTATTTGTTTTGATAATTTCTTTTGGGTTGTTGTTCTTTATTTTGTTTTTAGTAGATATAAGAGAAGAGTCACTTTTTATACTAATATTTTTAAATATTCCTCTTATTTTAATAAGTGTAGTTTATATTAAAAGAACATTAAGTTATACTACAATAACGATTGATCAAAAAGGGATTAAGTATTTCAACAAATTTAAAGGGCAAATAATCGAAGAGATAAATTGGGAAGATTTTGAATCGATAGACAAATTCGAAGGTTCGGTGTATTTTTTGAATAGGAGAACCGATTCAAATTATTTTAACTATGACGTTGCTTCACAGGTTGTAAATAATAAAGGAGCTCTAAGATTTTACTGGTTTACGCAAAAAAACGGAACAGTATTGCTTCATAAAGAAACATTTCAAGGAAAACATATTTTTAATATGTTTTATTCAAACAGATTAGAACTTGTTCGAAGTTTATTATTAGGGTTAAGACATTTTAGACCAGATATAAGAATTCATCCTCATGCTTACGGGTTGTACTTTATTAATCCAGAAACTTTTAAGATTGATTACGCTAAAAGGGATAACGCTATGGTATTAGCCTTTTTAATATTGTTGATTGTTGGATTGGTTTTGTTTTTTATCATAATGTCAAACTTAAATCATTGTTGTTGATGAAAAAAAGTAAAAAGAATAGTTTACCTCCTTTTGAACCCATAACATCGATTCCGCTAACAGTAATAAATTATAGTATTGGAGGGTTATTTATATTGCCTCTTGTATTGCTTGTCGCATCTGTATTTGTTTTTTTAAATGAGAATAATGTTTTAGCGGCAGTATGTATTACGATACTGCTTTTAGTAACCACTATTTTTATTATAGTTCATGCAGTTGATGTTTGGAAGAGGATATATACAGCAATGAGTATTGATGAAAAAGGTATTCACTATTATAATAAATTTAATAAGAAAGTTGTTAAAACTATAGCTTGGAAAAACTTTGTAAAAAAGAAAACATACACACCAGGCTTTGGAAATGATTTATATGACATTACGATAGAGTATCCACTTAGAGGGATTCGTGCATATTTCTGTTTCTATATTTTAGTTAATAAAGAGGAAGTAATGATTAAAGAAATTTTTCAGGGAAATCATATTTTTTATGCATTCTATTATAATAGAATACAATTAATTCGGACTTTTTTGCTAGGTGTTAAACATTTCAAACCTGAGTTAAAAATTTCTCCTATTGTTTTCATAAAGCATTTTATCGATCCTGAAACTTTTGTGATTCAGTATGGTAAAAGAAGGCTTCTTTTCTTTTATTCTACTTTGTTGGTGGTTTTGTTTTCTTTAATTTGTTTTTTAATATTTTTTTGGAATAATTTTTTCGCGNCAAGTAACTAGATAAATTGTAAAACTATAGGCTATTTTATTTTAATTCATCATCATTCTCCATTTGTTAAGTTCTTTTTTTACTAAAACTAAATATTAATTATTTAAAAATATAAGAAAAATACTATATATTTGTATTTTTATAGATAGATTATATGAACTGGTATTTAAAAGTTTTTAGGGACTACTTCAATTTTGAAGGCAGAGCACGAAGAAGTGAATATTGGATGTTTTCGCTTTATAATTTTAGTTTTGCAACAATACTATTTATAACAGATGCGATTTTTCGTTTAAGTTTAAATTTCTTTCCTTTCGGGTGGTTTTGCATATTATATGCTGTCACTTCATTTGTCCCAAGTATTGCTGTAACTGTTAGACGGCTTCACGATGTTGGCAAAAGCGGCTGGATGATTTTATTGTGTTTAATTCCTTTTTTTGGTGGAATTTGGTTATTTATTTTATTGATTTTAAATGGTGATTCGCAAAAAAATGAATACGGTGAAAATCCAAAATTTGAATCTAAAGATGAGGATTGTTCAAATGCAGATTCTATAATTCAGCTCGTATTAATTTCTACATTGATTAATGTATTAATCTATAAAGTTGCCGCAGAGTTTATTAATTCAGAAGTTTTTTATAAGTTTTACAAGTCAATTAATTATCCTAGTTTGTTATTTTGGTCAATTGTACCAATCACTCTTTCTTTTGCACTAAAGGATAAAAACAAACGCCTTCCATTTTTAATTTTAGGAAGTATCTATTTTCTTTACACCATGAAAGAAGTATTTGATACGCTTAAGGAACTTTTATATAATTGGTATTTTTTTCTTAAGGTTAAAAACATGTGAAGTCTTGAAAAAAAACAAAATTTTCTGCTCTTGAATAATTGCCTAACAATCAATCGGATTTATTTTGTTAATTCAGAAAAATGTATTAATTTTGCAGTCCTTTTGGCAGAGAAGAGTTTCCATTAGGAATCAACCATTTATGTAAAACAACTTCTGTATTTTCTATCGCATAAAGAAACTCGAGAAAAACAGAATACAAATTTTTTTATCAGCATGTCTGAACAAACAAAATCACAAGAAGAGTTTTTAGCAAATTTTAACTGGCATAACTTCCAAGAAGGAATTGATGCAGTAGATGAGAAAAACTTACAAGAGTTTGAAGAACTAGTATCAAAAACTTTCATCGCTACAGATCAAGAAGAAGTAGTTGAAGGAGTTGTTGTTAGAATTACAGATAGAGACGTTATCGTTGATATCAATGCTAAATCTGAAGGTGTTATTTCTTTAAACGAATTTCGTTACAACCCAAATTTAAAAGTAGGTGACAAAGTAGAAGTATTAATTGACATCCGTGAGGATAAAACAGGTCAATTAGTATTATCTCACAGAAAAGCACGTACTATCAAATCTTGGGATAGAGTTATTGCAGCTAATGAAACTGGAGAAATCGTTAACGGTTTTGTTAAATGTAGAACTAAAGGAGGTATGATTGTTGACGTATTCGGTATCGAGGCGTTCTTACCAGGATCTCAAATTGACGTTAAGCCAATTAGAGACTACGATGTATATGTAAACAAAATGATGGAATTCAAAGTGGTAAAAATCAACCACGAATTCAAAAACGTTGTTGTATCTCATAAAGCTCTTATCGAGGCTGACATTGAAGTACAGAAAAAAGAAATCATCGGTCAATTACAAAAAGGACAAGTATTAGAAGGTGTTGTTAAAAACATTACTTCTTATGGTGTGTTCATTGACTTAGGTGGTGTTGACGGATTAATTCACATTACTGACCTTTCTTGGAGTAGAATCAACCACCCAAGTGAAGTTCTTGAATTAGACCAAAAATTAAACGTAGTAATCCTTGATTTCGATGATGAGAAAACAAGAATTCAATTAGGATTGAAACAATTAAACGCTCACCCATGGGACGCTTTAGATGCTAACTTAACTGTTGGTGATAAAGTTAAAGGTAAAGTAGTTGTAATCGCTGATTACGGTGCTTTCATCGAAGTTGCTGAAGGTGTTGAAGGTTTAATCCACGTTTCTGAAATGTCATGGTCAACTCATTTACGTTCTGCTCAAGATTTCGTAAAAGTTGGAGATGTTGTTGAAGCTGTTATCTTAACTTTAGATAGAGATGATCGTAAAATGTCATTAGGTATCAAACAATTAACTCAAGATCCATGGACTGATATCACTTCTAAATACCCAGTAGGTTCTAAACATACAGGTATCGTTAGAAACTTTACAAACTTTGGTATTTTCGTAGAATTAGAAGAAGGAATTGATGGATTAATCTACATTTCTGACCTTTCTTGGACTAAGAAAATCAAACACCCATCTGAATTTGTAAATGTTGGTGAAAAACTTGATGTAGTTGTATTAGAATTAGATGTTGAAGGACGTAAATTATCTTTAGGTCACAAACAAACTACTGCTAATCCTTGGGATCAATACGAAGATTCTTTCGCTGTAGGAACTATCCACAATGGTGAAATTTCTGAAATCGTTGACAAAGGAGCTACTGTAGAATTCGGAGATGATATCGTTGCTTTCATTCCTACTCGTCACCTTGAAAAAGAAGACGGAAAGAAATTGAAAAAAGGTGATACTGCTGATTTCAAAGTAATCGAATTTAACAAAGAATTCAAAAGAGTAGTTGCTTCTCACACTGCTATCTTCCGTGAAGAAGAAGAGAAAAATGTGAAAGCTGCAACTGAAAATACTTCATCTAACTCTACTACTAATGCACCAGCTGCAACTTTAGGAGATAACAATGATGTATTAGCTGCTTTAAAAGCTAAAATGGAAAAAACTGAGAAAAAATAATTCTTAGATTTTTTATAAATAGAAAGTCCCACATTTGTGGGACTTTTTTTATTATTATAGTTTTTTATTTGTGTAAATTTATAGTCTTATTCTCGTTGTTTTCTTCTCAAAAAA
This sequence comes from Flavobacterium sp. Root935, assembly GCF_001429295.1. GTDB lineage: Bacteria > Bacteroidota > Bacteroidia > Flavobacteriales > Flavobacteriaceae > Flavobacterium. The sequence continues at coordinate 29,759 of NZ_LMJL01000012.1, forward strand.
TAAAATTTTATTTAAATATAATATTTTTTTTGTAAGTTTATAGTGCTGTAAAACAGTTTTTTATAATTTTGTATTTGCAAATAACTGTTTATTGACCTTTCATATATTTTATATGATTTAATTATTTAAAAAGCTTTTTTTTAAATAAGTTGCTTTCACTCTTGATATTTAAGGAGACAGTCATAAATACCTTTAGTAGTCACTTATTTAAATGTAATTTTCAATCAATTAGATTTTAAATAGCGATTAATTTAATTTAATTTATAAATTTCAAAATGATGAAAAAAAAATACTCTTAATTATATTCTTAGCATTCTAGCTTAATATATTTTCTATAATCTATTTATGTTTTTTCTGTCTTAATACTGTGGTAATTATTATTTAAATTTCACAGAAATAAGATCAACTTAATCCTGTCGTCAATAAAATAATTACAATTTTTGGAAAATTTATTTTTTTACGCCTTCATTATACTTTGAAAACCACAATTACTCTTATTTTTAAATTTCTGCTTTTTCTACATCTTTCTTTTTCGAACATGTAATTAATATTTTGATTGATGATACTATAAAATTCCTACTATTTTATTTTATTAATTTAAATCAAAGTTTATGAAAATTAAAATTTTACTTCTACTTTTTGTTCTGGGAGGTTTGTGTAATGCTCAAGTTGGAATCGGAACTCCTTTACCGAATAATTCTTCTCAATTAGATGTTGTTGCAGCCAATAGAGGTGTTTTGATTACAAGAGTTCAATTGCAAAGTACAACGAGTATGAATCCTATACTTAATACAGGATCATTACCTTCAAGTCTTTTAGTTTTTAATGAAGCAACGGCTGGTACAGCGCCGCTAAATGTTACTCCAGGTTATTATTATTGGTACAATAATAAGTGGAACAGAATCGTAGTCTCTTCTGAAACAACAGTTCCAGAAGGAACAGTAGTATTTAATCCTGTTTCGAATACATTTTATTATGTTGATCAAAGTGGAAATCAGCAGATAATCAATTTTCAAGATATTGTGAAAAATAATGAAACAATTACTACTCTAGTTAATGCTCCAGATGGTAAACATACTTATACCAGTGAAAATAATACAGTAACTGTAATTGACGTTGTTGGCGATGTTACAAATAATGCTTCAACAATTTTAAATAATCCTGCNGGTTATAACGGAATTAACCAACATCATCAAAAATAATGAAACATTAACAAGTCTGGTTTATGATGCTGGTGCAAATACATTAACATACAACGCAGAAAATGGAACACCAACGGTAGTTAATTTATTAAATCTAGTCCAAGGTGCCGAAACACAGACAAGTTTAGTATACGATGCAACAGCCCGACGCTGACTTATAATCCGGAAAATGGAGTTCCAGCGGTAATAAATCTGTCTGATCTTGTAAAAGGTTCAGAAACAATTACTACTCTGGTTAATGCTCCAGATGGCAAACATACTTATACCAGTGAAGATAATACAGCAACTGTAATTGACGTTGTTGGCGATGTTACAAATAATGCTNTGTTGTAACGGAATTGGCAACGATCATAAAAAATAATGAAACATTAACAAGTCTGGTTTATGATGCTGGTGCAAATACATTAACATACAATGCAGAAAATGGAACACCAACGGTAGTTAATTTATTAAATCTAGTCCAAGGCGCCGAAACACAGACAAGTTTAGTATACGATGCAACGGCCCAGACGCTGACTTATAATCCGGAAAATGGAGTTCCAGCGGTAATAAATCTGTCAGATCTTGTAAAAGGTTCAGAAACAATTACTACTCTGGTTAATGCTCCAGATGGCAAACATACCTATACCAGTGAAGATAATACAGNNTAACTGTGATTGACGTAGTTGGCGATGTTACAAATAATGCTTCAACAATTTTAAATAATCCTGCCGTTGTAACAGAACTGGCAACCATAATCAAAAATAATGAAACATTAACGAGTTTGGTTTATGATGATGCTGCAAACACATTAACATACAACGCAGAAAATGGAACACCAACGGTAGTTAATTTATTAAATCTCGTCCAAGGCGCCGAAACACAGACAAGTTTAGTATACGATGCAACGGCTCAGACGCTGACTTATAATCCGGAAAATGGAGTTCCATCGGTAATAGATCTGGCTGCTTTAGTTACAAATTCAGAAACCGTTACAACTATTACTCCTGTTGTCACAACTGGTAATATTATTGCACAATATGCTAATGAAACTGGAGGAACACCAGTAGACATAAGAGAAACAACCACTAAAATAACACCAGTAGTACTAACTGGAAATATAATCGCTAATTATTTAAATGAAGAAGGTTTACAGGAAAATATCCAGGAAACCTTAACTTCATTGTCTTATGATCCAGCGACTAGTACATTAAGTTACAGTAGTGAAGACGGAACAGTAAGTCCTTTTGATTTAACAGGCCTAAAATCTGTGGTAACCGCTGGAACTAATGTTACAGTTACTGGTAATGGAGAAATAGCAACTCCGTATATTATTAATTCTCCTGTTGAAACTGCTTTATTAACACCTAGTACGGCTGTTCCAGCATCGTCAACAACAATTGCTGTTCCTTCTACAAATGTGCAGGGAGCAATTGAAAATTTAGCAACAGAATTAAAACAAAAATGGGATATTAGAGGAAATGCGCAAACAGTTGCCGGCACAAATTTTTTAGGTACAACAGATAATGTTGATTTAGTCTTTAAAAGAAATAACATTCAAAGTGGTCTTTTAAGTACAAATAATACTTCTTTCGGAGTTGGGGCAAATCCGCTTTCTGCAGGAACTTCTAATGTAGCAATAGGAAGCTTAAGTTTAAATTTAAATATAGGTGGAAATTATAATATAGCTGTAGGTTCCAATGCATTAGCAAATAATCTTTTTGGAAATTATAATATTGCTATCGGATATAATTCTCTTGCAAATAATACTGATTACAATAATATTGCAATAGGAGATTATGCACTAAATGCAAACACCACTGGAAACAGAAATCAAGCGATTGGGGTTAGGGCACTTACTTCAAACACAACTGGAATCAATAATACTGCAATTGGAGATTTTACTCTTAATAATAATAATACCGGAAATAATAATATAGCTTCAGGACTTAATGCACTTTACTCAAATATATCCGGAAGTAATAATATAGCCACGGGTATAGAAGCTTTGTTCGCGACTACTACAGGTCAGGCAAATGTTGCAGTTGGTTCTAGAGCTTTACAAAATAATGCAATAGGAAACAATAATACGGCGGTAGGAAATAATGCTGGTAATTTTAATCGTACTGGAAACTCAAATACTGCAATGGGAGATTTTGCATTAAGCCAAAATTTAGGAGGGAACAACAATACGGCTATTGGAGCTACCGCTTTATACGAAAATGTTTCTGGTTCTGGAAATGTTGCAATAGGATTTGAAAGTGGTAGATATTTCGGTGCTTCAGGAACAGATATTTTAAACGGGGCTAATAATTGTGTTTATGTTGGTACACAAATAAGAGCACTTAACAATTCTGCAAATAATGAGGTCGTAATTGGATATGCAGCTCTCGGCAGAGGAAATAATACTGTGCAGATAGGAAATGATGCTATGACCAGTATTGGAGGACAGGTAGCATGGTCAAATCCTTCTGATTTACGTTTGAAAAAAGAGATACAAACAAGTTCTTTTGGTTTAAATTTCATAAATAAACTGCGCCCTGTTACTTATCATCTAAAAACAGGCACAACCGATTTGCAATCTGGTTTTATTGCTCAAGAAGTAGAATCAGCAGCTAATTCTGTTGGATATCAATTTAGTGGAATTGTTAAACCAGCCAGCGAAAAAGATTTTTACAGCCTTCGTTACTCAGAATTTGTTGTTCCGCTTGTGAAAGCTGTACAAGAGCAACAAGTAATAATTGAGCAACAAGATAAAAAAATAGCAGATCTTGAAACACGCTTACAACGTTTAGAAGTAGTAGTTAGTAAATTAAAGTAAGAAGTTATGAGTAAAATAATGATATATTTATTTGTACTATCAATATGCTATGTTAGTAAAATAAGCGCGCAAACTTCAAATATTGGTGGTTTAACAGTGAGCTCAAATACCATTTTGTCTACTATAGAATCTTTTGATAATAAAACGACAGGAGATTTTGTTAATGACGGAACTTTCTATGTTTATGCTAATTTTAATAATGACGGGCTGGTAACTTTTTCTCCAAATTTGACTACAGGATTAACATATTTTAAAGGTAGTGCTGCGGCTCAAACCATTTCTGGAGTATCAGTTAGTGAATTGTATAATGCCAGATTTGAAAATAATTTTACTCAGCCTGCCTTTTTATTATCTGGAGATATTACTGTATTTGGCAGTTCTGATTTCTATTATGGAATTGTAGATAATGTGACTCAGCCCGGAAATTTTTTATTTGAAGAAAATGCAACGCATCAAAATACAAGTAATAACAGTTATGTTGCTGGTTTTGTTGAAAGAAATAAAAACAATCAATTTGAATTTCCTATAGGCGACGGCGGTTTTTTTAGGCCTTCGGCGATCAGTCAGAGTAACGCAACGACCAATTTTTTTAGGAGCAGATATTATCTAAAAGATTCAAATGCTTTACACCCACATAATCAGAAAGATCCTTTGATTCAAATTATTGATTTACCTGAATATTGGAGTTTTGAAAGCAACCAGAATCCTGTAGATATTGCAATTACTTTGTCCTGGAATGAAGCCACAACGCCCAACGAAATTATTAATGGTAATCCTGGAACAACATTAGCCATTGTAAGATGGGATGAAACTGCAAATAAATGGGTCTATTATACATCGGCTGTCGATGAAAGTGGTAAAACAGTAACAGCAACTATTGATAATGATGGGATTTTTACACTTGGACGAATTCTGTCTAATTCCTCTGATGAAATTGTCATTCACAATGCTATTTCTGCAAATGAAGATGGAAAAAATGATTTTCTTCAAATTGACGGAATCACTAATTTTCCAAACAATAGACTTCAAATTTATAATCGCTGGGGAATAAAAGTATTTGAAACAACCGGATACGGAATAGATAATAATTTTTTCTACGGATATTCTGAAGGCAGGGCTACAGTAAAAAAATCCAGTATATTACCAGATGGAACTTACTTTTATACACTAAGCTATGAGGTTACGAATGGTATTTGGAAAGAAAAAGCAGGATATATATATCTTACTTCGTCTAACTAATTTTGGCAGACTTTTTCATGCTGGAAATTTAATTTTTAATTATTAATTTGATGCTAATAATTTGGTTTCTTCTGGCGTAAATTCAGGAACAATTGCATAAGTATCAATCTTAACGATAGCCATTTCGTCGAGAATATCAACTAAATTTTTAAAATTAGACTTTTTGCTTGGTTTGATAATTACAATTGGACCATTTTTTGGTTTACCCATTGATGTGGAGTATTCGAGAATTGCTCTTTTTTTACCGAATAATTCTTTTCGAATTCCATCTCGACCATAAATAATTTCTTTTGGATTGACTGAAGAATCTTGTAGTAAACCTGAATAAGTTACAATTCTATCTTTATCATCTAAAAGTATTGTATAAATTCTATTAGTGTCCACACAAGCAATTGGTCTGCAGACAATATCTCCATTATCAGGTAGACTCAAATCAATAATTTTAGGCTTTGATAATTCCCCTACTACCATAAAAAATATAATCAGCAAAAAAGAAACGCTGACCATTGCAGTTAAATCAACTCTAGAACTTAGTTTTTTACTTCTTACTTTTTGAGGTAGATTTTTCATAATAAAGAGGTTTTGAATCTAAATTTAATAATAAAAAGGATTCGTTATTCTGTAAATAATAAAAAAGTAAAATATTTTTTTTATCATTAATAAGCTGTTTTACAATGTGTTTTGAGAATATTCTAATATTATTTTAAATTATTTTCATTTTTCATAAAACCAAAAGAAATATATCCCCGTAAATGTCATTATAACTTAAAAAAATAATTATGAAAACTAGAAAATTTTTAGCTTCAGCAGTTTTTGCTTTAGCATTCGGATTTACATCTTTTGCTCAAAAAACAGTAATGGTAGGTGGAGCAGCAATGTACCCAAATAAAAATATTATTGAAAATGCCGTTAATTCAAAAGATCATACGACATTGGTAGCAGCAGTAAAAGCTGCTGATTTAGTTGAGACTTTACAAGGCAAAGGTCCATTTACTGTTTTTGCTCCAACAAACGAAGCTTTTAATAAATTACCAAAAGGAACTGTTGAAACTTTATTGAAACCAGAAAACAAAAAGAAACTACAAACTATCTTGACCTATCATGTTGCTTCTGGGAAATGGAATTCGGCAGATATTGCAAAAGCAATTAAAGATGGAAAAGGAAAAGCAACTATTAAAACTGTTAGCGGTGGAACTCTTACTGCTTGGATGAAAGGTAAAGATCTATATATTACAGATGAAAACGGAAATAAAGCTAAAGTAACAATTGCAGATGTGAATCAATCAAATGGTGTAATTCATGTTGTAGATGCTGTATTACTTCCAAAAAATTAATACATAAATTAAATTTGAAAATCCTAAATTCCAAATTCCAAGTTTTAAATTGGGATTTGGAATTTTAATTTTTGAGATTTTTTAAATTACTTTTTAGCAGTCAAGGTGCTTCCTGCAGATGCGATTACAACACAAACAACTGCTAAAATTTCATAAAAACTTAAACTTTCCTGAAGAAAAATAAAAGCGCAAATAGAAGCTGCTGCAGGTTCTAAACTCATTAAAATACTAAATGTACGTGGAGGCAGCTGACCTAAGGCTTTCATCTCTAAAGTAAAAGGAATAGCACTAGATAAAAGTGCAAGCGCAACTCCCATCCCGAAGAGTTTTGGAGTTAGATTTGCCAATCCGTTTTCTATAAAACCGAATGGTAAAATTAAAATTGCAGCAAATAGCATCCCTGTAGAAACGGCTTGTCCGCCGTTCATTATTTTTGAAATTTTTCCTCCTAATACAATATAAGCAGTCCAAAATGCTCCAGCCAAAAGCGCGCATAAAATACCTAAAGGATCTAGACGATCATTTGTCCAAGGCGCAATTAATAAGATACCTATTGCAGCAAGCAAAACCCAGCAATAATCTACCCAACGTTTTGAGCCTGCTATAGCAAGCAGAAGCGGTCCAACAAATTCTAAAGTAACAGCTAATCCGATTGGAATTCTTTCAATAGCAAAATAAAAAATTAGATTCATCGCGCCTAAAGATAAACCATAAGGAATCACAATTTTCCATTGATCTGGCGTAATTGCTTTTAAATTTGGACGGTAGGCTAATAATAAAATTAATGCTGAAACACCAATACGTATCGATGCAGTTCCCGCAGCTCCAATTGCAGGAAAAAGTGTTTTTGCAATTGCTGCACCGCACTGTACACTAATAATTGCTAGTAATACTGCCGGAACAGGAGGGAGGTTTATTTCTTTATTTTTCATATATGATGATACAGAAAAAGATTCTTTTCTGTGTGATAAACAAAACGATCTAATAGCTAATTATCTAGTGCACGCTTTGTTACGTATGCACGATAACCAATAATAGCCATTTGCCATTTTTTTGCTTTTGAAATATCTAAACCTTGTTTGGTAAAACTTGGCAGTAAGATTTTATTTAGTTTGGCTAAGAATTTATACATAGTAGATTGTTTCTTCAAAGATATAAAAAAAAGACTTTGGGTTTAAACCAAAGTCTTTAAGGTGTAAATTATGTAATTTTAAATTTTAAGAATTAAGTTTTTATCGCCATCTGCTTCTCTGTTTATTACATTTTGAGGAGCTTCAATCCAGCCAGATTTATTAATTACAAATTTAAAAAAATGTGTCTTGTCTTTCTCAAAATTAGCTTTTGGAATCGATAATTCAAAGGTGTTTTTGCTTTTTTGAATCAATTGATAGTTTTTATCATTGGGGTTCCAATTATTGAATGAACCTGCAATCGATATACTTTTAATAAGATTTGAGTTTAAATTTTTATCATGTTCATAACTAAAAACAACATTGTTATTAATTATTTTATATCCATAAATACCAGTTTGTTTTTTGTATGCACTAAGTAAATCATTTGACAATCGTATGATGGCTTCTCCTAATGCATTTGCTGTATTTTCATCGCTTATATTTACAATGATCGATAATCCAAGTTTCCTTTCTGGATAAACAATCAACATGTTTTGAGTACCAAATGCACCACCGTGTTTCCAGCAGTTTTGACCATTTTCATCTACCTGAATATAATCCCAAAAATAGCCGTTCCAAGTTGTGATACTGTTTAAGAGATTTCGCTGCGATTCCTGAACAATTTTATTTTTTGTATTTAGTTCGTAAGCAATAAATTTAGTTAAGTCACCTAAAGTAGTTTTTAACCTTCCAGCAGCGCCCCAAAGATTATCTGAAATTCTCGGCATTAATACTCCTTTTAGATTGTAACCATTTGCAATAACTATGTCTGAATCTAAATTAATTCCAGTTGATTTCATGTCCAATTTTGAAAATATATTCTCTTTGAGAAGTGTTTCATAATCTTTGTGATAGACGTTTTCTAAAATATGAGCTGTCAAATTTAGACTTCCGTTACTGTATTTAAATTTAGTTCCTGGCAAGGTGTCTAATTTAATGGTTTTAAGATCTTCAAAGAACTTTTCACGACTGTAAGATTCGTCCAGCTTTTTAAAAGCCAAGTAACTGCTGTCGCTTCGATTTTTTCTTAATTCATCAGTATCTGGAAGATCTTTGTTAAAACCAGTTCTAAAAGAAACTAAATCTTTAATCGTAATTGGAGTACCGTTATATTCTAAATTTGGATAAATCCCAGTTAGATATTTTCTAATGTCGTCGTTGAGATTTAGTTTTTCCTCTAATACAGCTTGAGCTGTAAGTAAACCGGTAAATAATTTAGTGATCGATGCAATTTCAAAAACAGTGTTATTATCAGCTTTGTTTTCTTTGTTTTTATCAATTTCTCCATAATGTCTGGTAAAAAATTTCCCATTATTGACAACACCAATTGAGATTGAATTAGTTTTTGATTTTTCTAATAATATTGATGCTGTCTTATCCATAGCTTTAAAAATGGCTTTATCGGCTAAATTTTGCTGAGCAATAATAGAAAGACTAAAAAGCAAAAAAAGAGTTAGAAGATTTTTTTTCATTTTGCAATATTTAATATTAGAAATAGAAAAACCAGTGTTTTAACACTGGTTTTTTTAAATGAACAAAGTATATTAAGCTTTTTTATTTTCTTTTTCCATAGCTTTCATATCTTTTTCGTGCTGTTTCATGTTTTTTTCATGTTGCTTCATATCTTTCGCATGTTGTTTCATGTCTTTTTCATGCTGTTTCATATCAAGCTCCAACTGTTTCATGTCTTGCTCATATTGTTTTGTATTGCCATATTCTGCATCATTTTCAAATTTAAACTTAAAGTCGTAATTAAATTTTTCCATGTTTGCGTGGAACTTTTCCATTGCTATCTCATACTTAGCCATTTCTTTTTCGTAAATCGCTTCTCTTTGAGACATTAATGCTTCAACTTGTTTTTCATACGCTTCCAATTGAGGCTCAATAACTTCCATTTGTTTTTCAAAAGCTTCCATTTGTTTTTCAAACTTACTTACAGCAACTTTATCGTTCATGTTTTTTGGAGCAACTGGAGGTTTTGGCATTTTAGACATATCTAATGCAGGTGCAGCTGGCATGGGTCCTGAAGGAAAAACTGGCGGTGTTGGTGGTGTAGGAGGTGTAATGTCTGAATCTCCGTAGTGACGAACGATAACTTTTTCATTTCTCATCATAACAGGAACAGAGAAGTTTTCGTCTGTATTAATAACTATAGATTTTGTGCCATCTTCGTCAGTTCCAATTGAAAATTCACAGTCTTTTATAGCTTCATCACCGTCGATTACAATAGTTTGTTTCTTGCCCGATTCTGATTTTACTTTAATTTGAATAGCAGTTAATTCCTTTTTGGTATTTCTTTTAACGTCTGAAATTTCAATGTCAATATTATGATTTGCTTTTAATTTCCCTGGTAAATCCTTTAATTCCTGATCAGTTGTGTTTTTTGTGATTTTAAAAGTTTCATCGCTTGATTTAATAGTGTCTTTTGAAATAGACGGCAATCCGTTTTGTTTCTTTTCCTGCGCGATTGTTTCTATTTGAAATAAAAGTACAAAAGCTCCAAGAGCAGGAATTACGGCGTAATATTTCCAGTAATTCTTTTTGCTTGATTGATTTTTGTTTAACATGACAATTCGTTTTTTGATTAATGATTGATAAAAATGATTGGNGCAGGTTTCATGCGTTGTGATTTTTAAAAGCGTGTATTGATATGCTTTTTTGTCGTTGATTTTTTTAGAGGCCTCTCTGTCGGCTATGAATTCAAGATTTTGTAAAATAGCTTTTTTATAAAGCCACACAATTGGATTAAACCAAAATAAGATACAGAAGATTCTAGATATCAAAACATCAATCGTATGATTCTGGTCGCTGTGCACTTTTTCGTGTTCCAAAATACTTTCTAATTCTATTGGAGTGTATAGTGATGAGTTATACACAATATAATCGAAATAGGAGAAAGGAGCTATGTTTTCATTTATGTCAATAAATTTAAAATCTTCCTGCTGCTGTATTTTTTTCCCTTTTAAAACTGCGTTCAAACTATAAATATCAAACCCAAATTTGAACAAGAAAGCAGCTAATCCTAAACTATAGATTGCTATTAAGACTAAATCCCAATTAATTTCAATCGGCTCTTCTTCAACCAACGCTGCAGGGCTGTATTGGGGTTCGTAAGAAGCAGTACTAGCGCTATAAGTATTAGCAGTAGAAAAATTCTCAACCACTCTTTTGTTGATAATTTGCACAGCTGGTTTTTCGATCCAGATAACTTTGGTATAAACTACAAAAGGCAGAATTACAGAAGTAATTAATCCCGCTATTAAAAACCAGCGGCTGCTATTGAAAAAAGTTTCTTTGCGAAGTAAAAAGATGTAAGCAAAGTAAAACATTGCCAACAATCCGCTTGATTTCAGGATAAAAATGAAAAGTGCTTCCATAGTATTTTGATTATTTTCCTTCTTTTGGATTTTCGATCATATCTAATATTTCTCGTAATTCGGCTGCAGAAATTTTTTCTTCCTTAGCAAAAAATGAAACCATGCTTTTGTACGAACTATTAAAATAATTGTCGATAGCAGTACTCATAAAACCTTTTCGGTAATCTTCGATACTTACGATAGGATAATACTGATGCGTGTTTCCAAAAGCATTGTGCGCAACGTAACCTTTCTCTTCCAGATTACGAACAATAGTAGACAAAGTATTGTAATGCGGCTGATCTTCTAAAATCTCTGCTTGAATTTCTTTCACAAAAGCCTTTTTCAGCTTCCATAAAATATGCATGATTTCTTCTTCTTTATTGGTTAGTTTTTGCATTTTCTTTTTTATAAAAGTTTTTTATTTTTTAGTTTCAATTTCAATAACCCCATTTGCAGCGCGATTACCGTATTTAGCTACAGCTTGTGATCCTTTATAAATACTTACAGATTCGATATCTTTAGCTTTTATAGAATCAATATCAAAATTACTTGGCATTTCTTCTCCATCAACAATCACGAGTTGGCCATCTAGTTTAGTAGCACTTTTAGCAGAATTTGAAATAGCAATTGTTGAGCCCCCGTTAGTAATTACTTTAGTGACAACATTTTTATCATTATTTATAGTTACAACACCGTTAATATTTGTGTTAGTATCAGTATTAGTTTTTGTACTAGTAAAAGAATAAGTGTTAACATTGTTATCTGATTTAGTATTTTGGTTTTTGTTAATTGTAATTACTGAATTTGTTTTAGAATCATCTGAGCTATCAGAAGTTATGGTGCTTATACTTTTGCTAACTCCAACTTTAGACTCTTTAGCGGTTTTGGAATCTTTTGGATCATCAAAGGTTTGGATACCAATTGTTTTGTTTCCATCTTTGTCTGTTATAACAAGTACTCCAAAATCTTTTATAATTTGATCTCCTATTTGAATTGATTGAGCTTGCTGTTCGCCTCTTGTAACATTAACTTTTATTGAAGTTAGATTGTTTTTAGCATCTCTTTTTATTTCTGAAACTTCAAAATCAATATTATGAATTGATTTTAATTTTTCCTTAATTTCTTTTAATTCCGCATCTGTAGAGTTTCTTTTAATTTTATACACGTCTACAGACTTGGTTGTTTCCGAAATTTCTTTTTTTGCCTGAGGTTTTTCTTTTGCAATTACTTCAATTTGAAATAATAAAACAAATGCCGCAAGAGCTGGAATTATTGTGTAATACTTCCAGGAATTCTTCTTTTTTGATTGATTTTTGTTTAACATGACAATTCGTTTTTTGATTAATGATTGATAAAAATGATTGGNACAATTTTCGTGTGTTGTTATTTTTAAAAGCGTGTATTGGTAAGATTTTTTGTCTTGTAATTTTTTAGCAGCCTCGCTGTCAGCAATAAATTCAAGGTTTTGCGTGATCGCTTTCTTATAAAGCCAGACAATTGGATTAAACCAAAAAATAATACTGAATAATCTAGAAATTAATACATCTACAGTATGATTTTGGTCGCTGTGTACTTTTTCATGCTCGATGATATTCTCCAATTCAGAAGTGGTGTACAGTGATGAGTTGTATACAATATATTCAAAATAGGAGAAAGGCGCTATATTTTCATTAACATCAATGAATTTAAAATCAGCTTGCTGTTGTATTTTTTTTCCTTTGATAATAGAATTGAGACTATAAAAATCAATTGCAAATTTTATTATAAAAACTAAAAAGCCAATTCCATATAAAGACATGATAATATAACTCCAATTAAAATTAGAAGCTTCTCTTTCTGGAATTTCAATTAATGATGATTGAATGGTAGTACCTAAAGATGGAGCAGCCTCAATCCATATCACTTTTGTATAACTTAATAATGGCAAAATCGCTCCAATTATTAAACCAGACAATAAAAACCATCTGTTGCTGTTAAAGAATGTTTCTTTGCGCAGCAAAAAATAATAAACGCAATAGAAAAAAAGTATTAAACTGCTTGATTTGGCGATATAAATAAGAAGTGCTTCCATAAGCAAGATTATTTTTCTTCGTTTTTATTTTCAATCATTGATAAAATTTCTCGCAATTCATCTGCTGAAATTTTTTCTTCTTTAGCAAAAAAGGAAACCATGCTTTTATAAGAACTATTAAAGTAATTATCAATTGCCGTTTTCATAAATCCTTTTCTGTAATCTTCAATTGCAACAATAGGAAAGTATTGATGCGTATTTCCAAAGGCATTGTGCCCAACATATCCTTTCTCTTCCAAATTGCGTACAATAGTAGATAACGTATTGTAGTGCGGCTGGTCTTCAGTAATTTCTGCTTGGATTTCTTTTACAAAAGCTTTTTTCAGCTTCCATAAAATCATCATAATTTCTTCTTCTTTGTTTGTTAACTTCTGCATCATCTCTAATTTTAATTCAAACCTACAACTATTTTTTTAGTTACACAACTATAAAAATAGTTATTTAACTAAAAATTAAGTTGAATTCGGTTTTGAGCACAGAAATATGATTCAAATTTAATGGTAATTAATTGAATTTAAATAGATTAATAGGTTAAAAGTTTATTGTGTCACTTTTTCTGTAACAAGAGCATTTTTAATCCAGATACAACATCCAGTTGCGATTACGCCAATACAAGCCATAAATAGCCAGTTGATTTGGTATCCTAATCTTGTGATAATTTCAAACCCGACTTTTGAACTAATAATATGAGCAAGACTAAAACTCATAGTATATAGAGCCATGTAGCGACCTTCTTGTCCGCGTGGTGCTCTGCTCAAAGCAAAGGCATTCGAAAAAGGAAAAGTTAAAACTTCTCCAATAGAAATACAGACCATACTGACTACTAATATGCCTGCCCAGAAATTGATAAGAAGTATAAAGAAACTCAGAGCCATTATAAAAGAACCAACAATGATAATTCTGATTTTAGGAAAAGCTTTTCGTTCTAAAAATCCAACCGTAGGCATTTCTAAAGAGAAAATCAAAAGTCCGTTGAGTGTCATTAATAATCCAGTTTGAAATTCGCTTAAGCCAAATTTTTCATTATGATATAAAGGTAAAGTAGTAAAAAGCTGAAAGAATATCATTGCAGTGATAAAACTCACAAATAAGAAAACCCAGAAAATTTTATCATGAAAAACAGATTTAGTTTCAACAGCGCTTTCGGTCTTATCATCGTGAACTACTTTTTTCTTTTCTTTTACTAATAAAGCAAAAATTGAAATCGAAATAATACAAGAAGCCCCGTCAACCCAGAAAAGACCAGAATAGCCCATTCCCATAATAATTAGACCTCCAAGTGCAGGTCCTGCAGCAAAACCTAAATTTACAGCAAGACGCACAAGCGTTAGGGCACGTGTTCTATTTTCTGGTTTGGCATAAGCTCCCAAAGAAACAAACATCGCCGGCCTGAACATGTCAGCAATTGTCATTAATAAAAACATGGCAACGCAAAGAGCCCAAAAAGTAGTGATATATTGAACAAAGAATAAAGAAACACCGCTTGTAAACAAACTGAATATCATGATTTTATAGAAGCCTATTTTATCTGAAAGTTTACCTCCAAGCCATGAACCCAGCATAGAACCAAAGCCAAACGCAACCATAATCCATCCGACTTGATTATAACTGAAATGAAGATCTTCTTTTAAATATTTGGATAAAAAAGGAAGTACCATTGTTCCAGCACGATTGATAAAAGTGATGATGGCAAGAATCCAAATTTCTCTTGTAAATCCTCTAAAATTGTTGATGTAATGGGTAAAAGCGGTTTTAAGCATTTTGTTTGATAGATTATCGTCACAAAGTTAGGAAACTTTGTCGCGTTAAGTGGTTGTTGTTTTGTTACTTTTGAACTATTTTTGCAGAAAATTTCTAAGATGAAAACATTAAACGCCCTAGTTTTATTGTTGGTTTTTACTTTTGGCTATGGCCAAAAAAAATTTAGTAAAAGTGAAGTAGAAAAATTTCAGAAGAAATTGAATTCAGAATTTGCTGATCCTAAGACTAGTCCGTTAATGACTAAAGATTTAAAAACTTTTAAAAGCTTAGAATTTTATCCCGTAAACGAAACTTTTTTTGTAAATGCTACTCTAGTAAAAGCTAAAGGAGGAAAAGTTTTTGAAATGAAAGAGTCGGGAAAATATACTTCAAAATATATTAAATACGGTACTTTATATTTTAAAATAAAAGGTAAAGATTTCAAATTGAACGTTTACCAAAATTTAGAACTTATAGTACAGGAGAAATACAAAAATCATTTGTTTTTACCTTTTTCAGATTTAACCTCTGGAAAACAGAGTTATATCGGTGGCCGTTACATAGATCTTGAAATTCCGAAAGGAAATACAATTGCAGTCGATTTCAATAAAGCTTATAATCCGTATTGTGCTTATAACTACGAGTATTCTTGTCCACTAGTTCCGCAGGAAAATGATTTGAAAATTGAAGTTAAAGCGGGTGTTAAAACCTTTCATTAATGGAATATTTTAATTTTCATACCCATCAATTTACCAATCAGGCAGATGTTTTAGAATTGGTTAACCAATATCCGAAAGAGTTTGATGCTTCAATTGCATTTTATTCGATGGGAATTCATCCGTGGTATATTGAAGAAAATCGCATTGATGCCGATTTGAAAATTATAGAAGAAAAATTGCAAACCGAAAATTGTCTGGCAATAGGAGAGTGCGGTTTAGATAAAAGAATTGATATTCCGCTGGATTTACAAATTTCAGTTTTTGAACAACAATTAGCATTAGCAGAAAAATTCAAAAAACCAGTTGTAATACATTGTGTCGCAGCTTTTCAAGAAGTAATTGAAATTAGGAAAAGATTGAAAATTACAGTTCCGATGATTATTCATGGATTTTCTAAAAACAAACAGGTTGCCGAACAATTAATTGCAGCAGGATTTTATCTTTCATTTGGAAAATATTTATTGAAAAATCCAGATTTAAAAGCTGTTTTTCAAAGCGTTCCAAACGACAAATTCTTTTTAGAAACCGATATGATGGAGGAAACAATTCAGCAAGTTTATCAATTAGCATCAGAATATAAAAAACTAGAATTAAAAGAATTAAAAAGTATTATTTCAAGTAATTATAAAAGTGTCTTTGGATAGGGAATAGTGAGATGTGAGAAGTTAAATGTGAGAAGTTAAATGTGAGAAATTAAATGTGAGAAGTTGAACGTGAAAAGTTGAACGTGAAAAGTTGAATGTGATTTTTCACACTGAGTAAAGTTTAAGTTTATAACAGTAAGAAATCGGGCTTCGACTTCGCTCCGCATGACATATTTGAAACTTGAAACTTGAAACTTGAAACAAAATAGATAAACAAACATAAAAAAAACAATAATAGAGTATATGGCAGAGTGGACAGAAAGAGCTGAGCTTTTATTTACAAAAGAAGGATTAAGTAATTTACAGAATTCAAATGTATTAGTAGTCGGATTAGGAGGAGTTGGATCTTTTGCAGCTGAGTTTTTAGCAAGAGCAGGAGTAGGGAACATGACAATTGTAGATGGAGATGTTGTGGATATTACCAATATAAATCGTCAGTTACCAGCGTTACATTCTACAGTTGGTCAGCCAAAAATTAAAATTGTAGGCGATCGATTGATGGATATAAACCCAGAATTAAATTTGACGCGTGTACAGGAATTTCTTTCTCCAGAACGTGCTTTTGAAATTGTTTCTCCAGAATTTGATTATGTTTTAGATTGTATTGACAGTATTACTCCAAAATTGAATTTGATTATTGCTGCGAAAAGAAAAAGAGTAAAAATAATTAGCAGTATGGGTGCTGGCGGTAAAATGCTGGCTTCTAAAGTAAAAGTAACCGATATTTCTAAAACAATAAACTGCTACTTTTCTAAAACAATTCGTAAGCGTTTGAAAGAAGCAAAAATCAATAAATTAAAAGTGGTTTTTTCTTCTGAAATTCAAGACGAAAAAAGTTTAAAATTAACCGACGGAAAAAACTTTAAAAAGTCATTTTACGGAACAAACAGTTATATGCCAGGATTATTTGGTTTGCACGCTGCTGAAACAGTAATTAGACATCTTCTGAAAAAGTAATCAGTCACAGTCGCAGTTTTCAGTAAAAAAAAACCTTAGCCCCTCAGAACCTCAGAATCTTAAAAAAATGATTAAAACAGTAATTTTCGACATGGATGGCGTAATTGTAGATACAGAGCCTGTTCACCGTTATGCTTATTATCTACAATTTTCGGAATTAAATATAGAAGTACCTGAAGAGATGTACACTTCTTTTACAGGATTCTCTACTAGAAATACATTTCAAACTTTGAAGAGTTATTTCCCATCTGTAGAGCAGGAAGTGGAAGATTTGATTCAGAGAAAACGTAATATTTTTAATGACGCATTTGATACTAAAGAAGATCTCTATCTTTTGGATGGTGTTGAAGATTTAATTAAAGATTTGTACAATAACGGAATACAATTAATTTTAGCTTCTTCTGCATCAAAAGTAACAATCGATCGTGTTTTTACGAGATTCAATCTGCATCAGTATTTTACGCATATTGTGAGTGGTGAAGATTTTCCGCAGTCAAAGCCAAATCCGGCGATATTTCTTCACGCTGCTTCTCTTTCTATTGCACCAAAAGAAGATTGTATTATAATTGAAGACAGCACAAACGGAGTAAAAGCGGCGAAAGCAGCTGGAATATTTTGTGTGGGATATAAAAGTGAGCATTCTAACCTGCAGGATTTAAAAGAAGCAGATTTAGTTATAGATCATTTTAACGAATTAAATGCCGAAAAAATATCACAGTTAAAGTCTTGAATTATATAAAATTTAACATTTGTTCCCTTATTGAATTTGTAAATTTGAACAAAACAAAAAAATCATAAGAATGAAAAAACTACTTATTGCATTAGCCCTGATCTTAGCACCATTAGCATCAGAAGCACAAGTAAAAACTCCACAAGCAAGTCCAAAAGGATATATCAAACAAACTGTTGGTTTAACTGATGTTGAAGTTACTTATTCAAGACCAGGAGCAAGAGGAAGAGCGGTTTTCGGGAATTTAGTTCCGTTTGGGAAACTATGGAGAACTGGAGCTAATGAAAATACGATCATCAACTTCAGTGACGATGTGGTAATTGATGGAAAAACTTTAAAGAAAGGGAAATATGCAATTTATACAGTGCCAAGAATTGAAAGCTGGGACGTTATTTTTTACCTTTCTACAGATAACTGGGGATTACCAGAAAACTGGAGTGATGCTTATGTTGCTTTAAAAACTACTGTAAAAGAAGATGCATTACCAACACCAGTTGAGACATTTACAATTGGAATTAATGGTTTAGATCCAAATTTTGGTTATTTAGAAATGTCTTGGGAAAACTCTCATGTTGCTTTAAAATTTGAAGTTCCAACCGCTAAAACTGCTGTGGCAAGTATTGAAAAAACTTTAGCAGGTCCAACTTGGAATGATTATTATGCAGCATCTCAATATTTATTTCAATCAAATGGAAACATTGAAACTGCAAGAACTTACGTAGACAAAGCTCTTGATATGAGTACAGACAAACCATACTATGTAACGAGACTAAAATCACAGATTCAAGCAAAACAAGGAGATAAAAAAGGAGCAATTGAAACTGCAAAAGCTTCATTGGCATCTGCAGAAGCAGCAAATAATGCCGATTACGTAAAATTAAATAAAGACAGTATCGCTGAGTGGAGCAGATAATAATTTTTGCAAATTATAAATCTCAAATATAAAATTCCAAATTCCAAAGCTTTCGGGTTTTGGAATTTTTTTTATTTGTTTTTTAACCGCAAAGCACGTAAAGATTTACACAAATTTCAAAAAGTTTATTCGCAGCTTTGCGAACATTTTTTTTAGCAAGCTTTGTGTGCCAAAAAACCTTGCGAACTTTGCGGTTAACTATAATGATTGCGTTATAAGACCTCATTCTTTTGGAATTTAGTGCCGAAGTTTCGGGATAAAAATTGGAATTTAAAATTTAATTCAAACTCGGTGGTTCAGGAATTTTAATGGTTTTCTTTATTTTCTTGATCAAAAGATAAAAGGTAATTCCGCCCAGAATAATTAGAAGCGCAATTTGAAGCTGGCCAAGGCTATTGTTTTTACTGTACATCGCATTAGCAGCAGCCAGTTTAGCTTTTCCTTCTTCAATTTGAATCTGCGATAATGATTCTAATGTTTTTAGTGCTTTTGCACTAGAATTGGCAATTTCGTTCCAATTTTTATTTTCTACTTGTTTGTTTATTTCTTTGCAAGACTGCAAAAACATATCAAAATGCTGTTTTTCTTTATTGGTCAAAACCGTTTTAGCATACAAATCATCTATGTTATGAATAATGTCTAAAGTGTGATTGATTTCTCTCTTCTTTATAGTGTCGTTTAAATTTAGCTTTTCAGCTTCAGCTTTTATAAAGTGAAGTTCTTTAGAATATTGAAAAATATAATGTGCAACAACCAGTCGATCTTTATAAATCGCATTGATATTATCATTTACGTTTTTAGAGTTTCGAAGCGTATTAAAGTTTCCTAATAAAATGATTAACATCACTACTAATAGAATAAAAGCAGCCTTCATTTTATTGCTGTATTTTTTTAGATCTTTCATAAATGATGTTTTTTGGAGAAATTAAAAAAGAAGAATTTTTAATTAATCATTTTGTTTTGAATCAGTTGTATGTTTTTTATTGATGACAAAGGTGTGATTTTTATAGTTTTATCTCCTTTGACAAAATAAAAATAGTACAAACTGTTATTACCAATTAAAGATACATTTTTAGATTCACCTTCATTAAAATCCAATTGATAACTATATTCTAATTTGTTGTTTTTCAGCTTTTCTTTGCCAAAATAACCACCTGCAAGTCCGTAACCTAAAAAGAATGACAATAAGATTATTGCAAGAGATTTTATAGCAATACCGTTGTAATAGCTTTTAGTTTCTTCTGCAGATAGTTCATCTGTCGATTTTAACTCAAAAGTTTTTTTTATAAATGCTTTGTCTTTATTCTTAGCTAAATATGCAGGCAGATAAAAATGTGCTATAAACATTAGAATAATCGTAGCTAGAATAATTGGATTTGAAGTAAACTCAGCAATTGGACTAATTAACACATCCATAATTGTAGAGTATCTTAAAATATTGATTCCAAATTGATAATAATAAATACTGTCTTTTAGTATTCCCATTAAAATTAGGAAAAGGTAACCGAATGGCAGCAGTTTTTCTAAATCGTCAGAAATTTTCATTTATAGTTCTTTGGTTTATGGTTGTTTTTGGTTAATCTTTTAAGATTATTTGGAAGAACTAAAATAGCACTTTTACTTACAATTTTTTAATATTGAAGTATATTTTTTGAAGCTGTTTCCTGCTGTCCGATTTATCTTTTGTTTTTTAAAGAAAAAAGTAAAAGGATGCCGCTTCAATCAGGGAGGGTAGTAAGATTTTCTGAGTCTCCTTATTCTAAAATTAATTCATCATTTTCTTTTTTCCCTTTAAAAAATAAAAACTGCAATATTATCGCTACTACAATTGTCAAGATTGCTCCAATAAAGTTAAGCCATAAATAACCTAGTTTTTCCTGACTGTAAATCATAAAATAATAAATTACAAAGATCGTAAGCTGGCTGATAATCGCACTGATAAACATTGGTTTTGCTTGAACTTTTCGTAAATAGAAACCAACTAAGAATATACCTAAAACCGTTCCGTAAAATATAGATCCGATAATATTTACGAGCTGAATTAAATTTTCAAACAAAGTTCCAACGCAGGCAAAAAGTATAGCAACAACGCCCCAGAAAAGTGTAAAAAACTTTGTAGCATTCAGATAATGCTTTTCCGATTTCTCACTGACGTTTCGCTTATAAATATCAATTGCGGTTGTAGAGGCCAAAGCTGTTAGTCCGGAAGCCGTAGACGACATTGCTGCCGAAAGGATAACGGCCAATAACAATCCTATAAGTCCTTTTGGTAAATAATGCAGGATGAAGTGAAAGAACACATAATCCTTGTCGTTGGTTTCAGAATTACTGTCGGCTCTTGAAATAATTTCTTTGGCTTTATCGCGAAGGTCTTTTTCTTTATTAGATAAAGCAACTAATTCTTTGCGCAAAATCGGATTATCATAATCTTGATTCAACTGATCGATATACAATAAGTTGATTACCTTTTTATCTTCAGAAAGTTTTTCTAGTTTTTTTTCTAAAGCTTGATATTCTCCTTTATATGCAGATTTTTCAATAGCAATTTTATTATTCGGATTAAAATTTAATGGTACTGGATTGAATTGAAAAAATACAAAAACCATTACTCCTGTTAGAAGAATAAAAAATTGCATCGGAACTTTTAAAAGTCCGTTCATGATTAATCCCATCTGGCTTTCACGTACCGATTTTCCTGATAGATAGCGTCCAACCTGTGATTGGTCTGTTCCAAAATAGGCGAGTGCTAAAAAGAAACCGCCGGTAATACCGCTCCAAAAAGTATATTTTTCTTCGGGATCAAAGGAGAAATTAACAATATTCATTTTGTCATTTGCTCCTGCAATATGAAGCGCACTGTTAAAAGTCATGTCATTTGGAAGGTAATGCAGAATCAGGAAAAAAGTGATAAACATTCCAGACATGATTACAAACATCTGTTGTTTCTGTGTCACGTTTACGGCTTTTGTTCCACCAGAAAAAGTATAGATAATAACCAAAACTCCAATTATAATGTTCATTATGGTTAAATTCCATCCTAAAAGCGCTGACAAAATAATTGCCGGTGCATAAATTGTTAAACCAGTTCCTAAACCTCTTTGAACCAAGAATAAAATAGCTGCAAGAGAACGAGTTTTTACGTCAAATCTTCTTTCTAAAAATTCGTAAGCGGTATAAACTTTGGTTTTATGATATAGCGGAATAAACGTTACACAAATCACAATCATGGCAATTGGCAGACCAAAATAAAACTGCACAAACCCCATTCCATCGTGATACGCTTGTCCAGGCGTAGATAAAAAAGTAATGGCGCTAGCCTGGGTTGCCATAACAGAAAGTCCGACAGTATACCAAGGCGTTTCATTATTTCCTAAAATAAAATCCTCAACATTTTTACTGCCTTTGGTTTTCCACGAACCATATCCAACAATAAATAATAAGGTTACGATAAGTACGATCCAGTCAAATAGCTGCATAGGTTATGAGTATAATTGCATGATTAAGAAAAAAATAGCAATATAAATTGCATTAGCGACCAAAACATAGGTGTAGCTTTTTTTCCATTTTTTTTGTTTTTTCGCTTCCATAATTATTGCTTTATGTCTTGTTTAGGAGCTTCAATAGGCTGTTTTAGAGAAATAATATTCGATAATAATCGATATGCTCCAGAAACACCTTCTGGTAATTCCCTAAATAAACTCAAACCTGTGTAAATATAATATCCTTTTCCGTACGGAGCTACTAATAAAGCACCATCTTTAGCAGATTCTCCTTTATCATGCGACGAAATAATAGGAGTAAAGGCAGGATCATATTCATTTGGATAATACAAACCTTGTTCTTGTGTCCAGCCTTCAAAATCTTTTGAAGAAATTTTATTTGGCGTATTCAAAACTGGGTGATTTGGAGCTAGAAAAGTAATTTTTGCATTTTCTTCGGTCACACGGTCATTAGATAATTTTAACGGATAAGGTGCGATTTTATCGGTCACCAATTTTCCGTTAGTATTGTACTGAACAATCATGTTTTTACCGCCTTTAACAAAATTAAAAAGTATATTTTGTTTGTTAGCCAAAGCACTTACTGTATTGTAGGCGCGAATTCCTGTAATAACAGTACTAAAGGAATCTAATTTTTCTGGCGTAATTTCTTCTGGTTTTAAGATCGACACTTTATATCCCATTTGAGTTAAACTTTCTGGAACTTCGTCGCCTGCTCCCATAATGTAAGCAATTGCATCTCCAGAAGTTTTTAAATCGATTCGAATGCATTTAGATTCTGCTGGTTTTAATACCATTTGTTTTGTAATATGGCTAAAATCTATAATCGTTTGATCTTTATCAAAACGTTTGTTGTCTACAACTGCAATGCTTTTTGCCACAACTTCTTCTGGGTTAACGGGAGGAGTTACTTCAAAATAAAATATTTGTTCCGTTCCTTTTTTATCTAGTACAAACGGAATTTCTTTTGGAGAAACATTCCAGCTTTTTGACAATTCTAATTGTAAATTTCCTTTTACATCGTCTTTTCCTGCGCGGACTTTTACAGGAATCATTTTGCTTTTAGTATCTCTAAAAATCAAAACTTTTTCTAAAATTGAGGTTGTAACTTCTGGTACAATATCAAGAAAATTATACATTTCTCCTTTTACACCGTCATTATATTTGTAAACGACAGTTCGTTCAAACGGAATTTCTACACCGTTTATTTTTACATTAAAAACAACTTTTACATTTCTGATGATGTCTGGAATTCCAATATTTTCCTGATTAGAAACTGTGTACATTCCAACAGTTGCTTTTTCTTTTAACCAATAAGGCTGTGTATACTCAATAGTGTTCGGAAGTTGTAATTGAAGATTGATTCTCTGATCGTTATTATTCTTCAAAACGCTGTTTTGAACTGTAGTTTTATTGTCTGGCAATGTTGTTACACTTTCCAATTGCATATTAACACTGCATCTGTTAATAGCTTCAAGACTCAATCTAATTGTGCTTCCTGGAGTTGCTTCCTGCTCATTTGAAACTGCTTCAAGATATAATCCTGAACAAGATGCAATGATATTTTTAATAGCAGCAGATTTAATAGTTTTCCAATGTGTATCTTCCAAACCCTCGATCATAGAATAAGTTTTTACTAAATCTGGAATACTTGCAGATGGATTACTAAAATCATATTTCGAAATAATCGAAGTAATTAAGTCACCAACTGGTTTTCCGTTTTTAACTCGGTTCCAAGTTGTGTCAATTCCGTCAAATAAATTATCTCTTTCTTTTGGGTTTTCGCCGTTAATAAGTTCTAAATATTCGGTTTCTTCGCCACGAACTCCCGTGCTTCCAAAACCTTGAGATTGGTGGCGACTTCTGCTTAAAGCTGCAATTTCTTGGTTGGATTTCCCAATTCCAGTATAATAAACCCCAGTTTCTAATTTGGTAAATTTAGATTTATTAGCGGCATCAAATTTTTCCTGACTTCCGTAAAACCACCAAGACGGATTAAAAAATTGTCTTTTAACCTGCCACGGCGTTACATATTGCAATTGTTCTGGGTAAACTTTTGGATCATTGGTTAATTTAAAACTTTCAACACTCAACATTGCTGAGGATGTATGATGACCGTGCGTTGTTCCTGGCGAACGGTGATCGAATCTATTAATAATAATATCCGGCTGAAATTTTCTGATTGTCCAAACCACATCTGCTAAGACTTTGTCTTTGTCCCAAATATCTAGAGTCTCATCTGGATTTTTAGAAAAACCAAAGTCATTTGCACGGGAGAAAAACTGTTCTCCGCCATCAATTTTTCTGGCTTCAATTAGTTCTTGCGTTCTTATAACACCTAATAATTCACGTAATTGTGGTCCAATTAAGTTTTGTCCTCCATCACCGCGGGTTAACGATAAGTAACCAGTTCTGGCATTCATCTCATTTGCCAAATACGAAATCATTCGAGTATTTTCGTCATCAGGATGTGCAGCAACATATAATACAGAGCCTAAAAAGTTCAATTTTTTGATTTGATTGTAAATTTCAACCGAATTTGGTTTTTGTGGCTGTTGTGCAAATGAAGTTTGAAAACCTATAAAAAATAAAAGAAAGATTTGGATCTGTATTTTTCGCATGGTAAAGAGTTAGTTGTTTTCTGAAATTGTCCCAAAAATACTAATTATTTTATGGAAGATTATTTAAATGAATTGTTAACGCACAATAATTGTACCTTAATTAAAGCAGTTAAAATAAAAAAAGCTGCCAGATTAATTCTGGCAGCTTTCAAAATATTTAGGTTTTGAAATTTAACTATTGTTTATTTCAACTTGTTTTCTGTGTCTTTGTAAGTTCCTGTAATTGTAACATTACTTCCTTTTGTAACTTTCCCGTAGATTGTAATAGAAGAATCGTTTCCGATGAAATTAATTTTAGCACCGCTGTTTAATCTTAAATCTCCCCAAATTACAACCGAACCTTCAATTTGTAATACTGCATTATTATTTATGATAAGCTCTGTTGACTGTAGATATTTACCTTGAGACAAACTTCCTCTCATATTAAAAGTACCATTAGTGTTTAAAGTTAAGTTACTTAAAACAGTTATAGCGCCGCAATGTGTTAAAACTGCACCAGAATTTACAATTGCCGAATTGATAGCTGTTGCACCTTGGTAAGATTTAATTTCATTGGAGTTTAAAATCAAATCTCTGCCTTGATTATAAATTCCGTATGAAGAACAACTGGCAAATGTAGTGTTTGGTTTTTCCATCTTAATGATTTTCAAACCGCCTGTTCCGCTGGCAACGTAAATATAGTTTCCGCTTGATTTTACGTAGTTTGAAGAACCTGCAATTCCTACAGAACCTAATAAACTTAATTGAGTTCCTGATTGATAAACATTAAGGCCTAAAGCACCATTTGCAAGAAATGCATATCCGTCGTTTACAGAAACAGCATTTGTAACATTATCTTCGCCAGCAGTAGTAATTCCAATTGTTTGTAATTTAGAACCGCTGTTGATGTCGTAAACACCAAGACCATTTGGACCTTCAGAAACCAAAAGTTTTGTTCCATCAATATCCATTGTTCTTTTTGCACCGCTTATATCTGTAGAAGTTGTAAAGCTTTTTTGCAAAGCAAGTGTCGATTGATTATAGATGTTAACTCCTTTATTTCCACTCAAAGTCACGACTTTATCAGAAGTTAATGCAATAGAACGTAGATCTGACATTGCAGTTTTACCAGTAATTGCTTTAGTAGAAGTACTCATTTTAAACAAGCTTCCGTTATCTCCAGTTACAGCAAAATAATTAGAAGAATTAGCTGCTACATCTGTTGTAACTCTGCTTTCTAAATAATTAGTCGTTACTTTATCAGTAAGTAATCCTGAGCTTAATGGCATATTAAAAACTATTGCAGGATTGTTTGCAAGCAAAGGGTCTTTATCTACATCTTTTGCTGCTCCAATAATTAAGTTTCCATTAGAGTAGGTAAGAGATGTAATATCAGTATTTGGAATTAAAGCTGATGTAACTAATTTTGGTTTATATGGATCTGAAACATCAATTACATCGATCGCTCCAGAATATACATCGCCTCTTGTGATATAAGAAACATAAGCATAGTTTCCGTTTACTGTAACGTGGCTTGCTTGTAATGTTTTTCCGTTAGCATCAACTGGCGGTTTTACTTCAGCAATTTGAACTAAAGGGAAAGTTGTAATAGTGTTGTCAGCAGATTTTCCTGTTAAAGAACCGTTTTCAATAGAAATTACTCCAGAATTGGTATAATCAAGCCTTTGATTTAAAGCATTTTGATCTGAAGTAATAGTAATGTTATTCAACGATTGGTTATCGTTTTTGTTATCATCATTATTGTCACAGCCTATTAATAGTGACATTGTTAAAAATGAAAGCAAATAAACATTCTTTTTCATAAATTTCTTTTTTGGATTTTTAAAATTCGGTGCAAATATAAGTCAGAATCTCATTAAACAATGGTTAATTTTTTAAAACTAACTGTTTTTCAGTGATTTATATGTAAATTACAAAGATTTAACAAAAGTTCAAAGTTAAATTCGCAAAAAAAAGAGAGTATCATATTATTTGATACTCTCTTGTATTGAAAACTAGTGATTTAGTATTATCTTCTTCCACGTCCGTGATCATGGTCGTCGTGACGATCATCATGTCTGTCATGTTTATCATGATGCTTATCGTGTTTGTCATAATGTTTGTAATCTCTGTGGTCATGACGACGATCATTGTAACCATAAACTGGTCTTGGTTTGTATGGTCTTTGTGGAGCACCATGATATCCTTTATAATATTTTACTCTATGACGATCAAAATAAGTATAAGGAGTTCTACCATGATAATCGGTTAAAACTACTTTATAACCACCATATAAATCATAGTTTCTATATTGTCTTGGCAGGTAAGTTGTTCTAACCCATCTTCCTCCTCCAAAATATATAAATTGGGCAGCACGAACATCATAGTAAGCTTCAATATCTGGAAGATAATAATATTCCATTTCGCTGTATCCTGCAGGACCCCAAGCTGGAGGATTTCCTATGTTTACGTTTATCGATACTTGGGCTTGCGTGGCATTTGCAACCATTAGAAATAATCCGGCGATTGCTAATTTTATCGTTTTCATTTTGTTTATTTTTTTAAATGTTAATCTTGTTCAAAGATATTCATATACTGTGCCAAAAAAATAAAGCAAATGTATTTTATCGGATAAAAATGCATTTCGACGAGTCGTTTTTAGAAAATTTTTATGCTAAATAATTGATTATAAATTGCTTTACACTTTTTTGAAAATTTAGAAAAAAAAATAAAATTATTTATAATCAACAACTCTTGGTTTTGCAAGTTCGAAGCTTTGCAGTCCATAATCTGTAGTTTCAAAAGTATTTGTTTTGAAAACATTATCGCCCTGAAGCGGAATACTTGGATAATATGAAATTGAAAGCTGAAATGAACTAAAAACCAAATAGTCATTACTAACCAACAATCCTAGGGTGAGTTTAGAATACGGTTTGCTTTTAGTCATTGCGACTTCTGGACTTCCTAAAACGGCGATAGAGTAATTAAAAAATGGATTTAAACGAAAACCCCATAATGCATGCGGAGAATAGGTTTGAGTTTGCAGGGATAAAACCGCTTTACTTGTCCCGTACAATGCGGTATTAAATCCTGCTAAACCATTTTGTTCATTTATATTAAGTTCATCACCAATCACATTGTCACGGTTTATGCCAAAAACAAATTTTGGATTTACGAATTGTCTTAATTTCCAGTTCCCAATACTGTACAACTTTGTAAAATAATTCGATTCAAATAAAAAAGCAGTACGGTAGGTTTTAGATTGATGAAAGAAAGTTCCAGCCTCAAAATTCATACTCAGAAATCCTAATCGATAGTAATTTCCAAATGAAAATTGTGCGCCGACATAAGGCCTCCAAAATGTGTTTTTGTATTGATAGCCAAATGTTACTCCATATATTCTGCCTATAGGAACGTCTTCCGTTTGTCCATTTCTAAAGATATAACTGTCTTTGATAAACTTTCGAGTATTCAATCCGATACCGCTTAGAATCAGTTTCTCACTTGAATAAAAATGATCTGGATCATAAACTTCTGTTGGCGATTCGCTGTAATTGACATTTAGAAATCTCGCAGTTGTAATAAGGTTGGTTATTGCATCATGATCGTCTTTAAACATTTTAAAAGCTCGTCCCGCCCAAACATCCTGTGATGTATATTTCATCGGCTGATAGGCATAAGAAAGATCGGGAGCTTGAAGAGTATCTCGTCTGTAATATTCATCAACATAAACTCCGCCCGCCCATTTGGTTAAAGGAGAATAGAAATCACGTTCTACATCAATGCTTTTGATATAGTTATTATCTAAGTCCATTTTGTAATGAAGAATGGTACTGATATAAGTGTTTTTGATATTCGGAACGGTATAGGTTGCTTCATTAGCATTTCGTCCATCATCAAATCGATTCGTAAAACGGTATTCCAGCTGCTGTCCAGAGCCAAAAAAGTCTTTTTCTTTAAAACCAATCGAAACTTGATTACTCGAAATAGAAAATCTCGGAATTGTACTCCAGGAATCTAAAACTCTAATTGTAACATCTACAGAATCAGATGCTTTTCCGACAGATTGATTGGAGATTCGAACGGCGGTCACATAACGCTGGGAACGAATCAAACGCTCAGATTCTAAAACTTTATAGGTATTATAAGGTGTATTTCGTTTGAATAACAATAAATTATAAATCGCTATTTTTTTTGTTTTTAAATGAAGCTTGTTTCCTGTTCGTTCTCCCCAGTTTTTGGGTACCTGTGTGGTGTCTGCAACAGAATGACCAAACGGATCTAATGTAATAATATTTATATTTCGAATAATTTTGCCTTCATAATTTGTAGAGTCTATTTTTACCAAAAGTTCTTCTTTTTTCTTTGGTTTCCTCGATCTAAAAAATAGTTTATGCATAGTTTGCGTAAACTTATTTCTTTTAGAATAATTTCGAATTTTGTTATAGATTTCAGTACTGTCTTTTTGAGGTTTTGGCTCTTTTTTAGTTTGATCTACTTGTCCATATACACCTTGCAAGCAAAAGCATAACAGAATAAAAAATACTATTTTATTGTTTAAAGACATTCGGTAATTTTACTTCTAATAATTTTATTGTTTATGAATATAGGAATAAATAATAGGTTTAAAAAATAAGTTTTTTAATGCTCAACAGAAGTCCTTCTTATTCTCCATTTAAATTTCCTAGGTACGTGATTGCCCATGAGATATCCCCAAGGTGAAAGTGATTCAATTCTATCAAATATAATTTTTAGAATGGCTAAAAGCGGAATGGCTAAGAACATTCCGGCTATTCCTGCTGCAGCGCCGCCAACAATAATTCCCATAATAGAAACAAACGCATTGATTTCAACTTTAGAATTAATAATTAATGGCACAAGCAGATTATTATCAATAAGTTGAACAATTATATTTACTATCAGAATTCCAAGAATAACAGAAGTATCTGCAGATCCAGTTAATGATGCTAATACGGTAATGATTCCGGCAATTAAAATTCCGATATAAGGAATTAGGTTTAAAATTCCAGTTATAAGTCCTAACAATATAAAATATTTAATGCCAATAATCCACAATCCTAAACTGGTTAATATGGAAACAACAATCATTTCAATAATTAAACTAACAATATAATTGTTTACAGAAACTTTTATCTGCGAAAGAATGTCTTTTAAAACCGGATGATTTTCTTGGCTTATTAATTTAGCTAAAAACAATTTAAAATGTTCTTTATATATTAAAAACAAAAACGTATAAATTACGATAATCGTACTATCCAAAAGAACATCGCTTATAGATATTATAGAAGATACTATTGTAGCCTGGCCGTTTTTAACTGAATCTTTTGTTACTGTATCCAGATATTTTTTTTGTTCTCCAATGCTTACTTGAAAATTTTCTCTAATAAATTTATGAATTTCAATGATAAAAGTATTTGCATTTTTCTTTATGGTATCAAAATCATTCGCCATATAAGTAACCTGATAGGAAATGAAAACCAAAATACCGACAATGAAGGATAGAAAAATTAAAAGACAAACTATTGCGGCTAAATGCCTTGGGAATTTAAATTTTGTATTTAAAAAGGTAAAAATGGGAAGTAGTAGAACAGCAAATAAAAATGCCATTAAAACTGGAGTCAGAATATCTTTTCCAGTACAAAAAATAAAAGCAAAACAAATTAAAGTAACAAGTATAAAGCAAAGCTTTGCATAAAAAGGTAAAGTTATGGGCCGAGTCATTATTTGAAGATTTAAGCTGGTTTTATAAAACAAATATTACACTTTATTTGCTCTTTTCTGTTCTAGCTTTTCTTCGCGGCGTTATAGAATTCCCATTAACATTTAATCAAAAAACTCTCTTTCTTCATATTTGGCGGGAATAATAGAGATTCCTTTTTGCAGTAATAAATTGTTTGGGAAAATAATTTTCTCGCCTTCTTTCGTTTTTAAGCTCACATGGAAGGTATTGATGTCTTCAATTTCCGCTTCGATAGGAAAATCTTTATCATGTATTTTTATAGTGTCCCCAATTCTAAAGGGAAAAGAAAAGAATAAAATCATTCCAGAAGTAATATTGCTCAAAATCGACCATTGTGCAAACATAGCCACGCCAATTACAGTTGCAATCGAAGATATAGTAATGAAAATATCTTGCGTTTCAACGCCCCAAACCACAATTAAACTGGTTGTAACCAATATATTCATTAAAATATTAATATACTTGATTACTAAATTGGTTCGATGTTCAAACAAATGACTAGTAGAGGCAAAACGTCTTATCAATTTTGCAATAACCATTCGAAGAACAATCAATATAAGAATGAGAATTATGGTAGCTAAGATTTCGCGGCTATACTCTTTAAAAGAAAACATAAATAAATTTTTACACTAATGTACTTAAAAATTCGTAAACTTTTGCTGTCGGAAGCCCCATAACATTGGTGTAAGAGCCTTCAACTTTTGCAACTGCCATAAAACCAAACCATTCCTGAATACCATAAGCACCAGCTTTGTCGTAAGGTTTATAATTTTCTATGTAATACAAAATTGCTTCATCAGATAAATCATTGAAAGTAACTTTTGTAATATCATGCAATAGGGTAGAAGAGTCAGCAGTTTTAAAGCATACAGAAGTAATTACTTCATGAGTAGCGTTAGACATTGATTTGATCATTTCAAAAGCTTCTTCCGCATTTTTTGGTTTTCCCAATGCCTTATTTTGGTGCCAGACAATAGTGTCGCTGGTTACTAAAATTTCATTTTCTTGTAACTCGCCTTCAAAAGCTTTGGCTTTTAGTTCGGCCAGATAATCGGTTATTTCTACTGCTTTTAATTCAGGCGGATAAATCTCTTCAATATCTTTTAAACGAATTTCAAAATCAAGATCTAAATCCTTAAAAAACTGCTGTCTTCTTGGCGAACCAGAAGCTAAAATGATTTTATATTTTTTTAGTTTTTGTTTAAGCATTGTATTTGATATTTAAGGCGATAACCAAGATTGATAAAATTCCGAAGAATAAAACAAGTTTTAAAATAGTACTTAAATGATGAAAATCTTTTTGAGATTTTGCAGTAAATATTTTGACTATGAAATATAATAATGGGGCTAAAACTGTAACAAACGAATAAAGGACAGCAATATAAAGCTTGTTCTCCATAAAATAAATATTGCTGTAAAGCGCAGATAATATAAAAGCAATAACGGCAAAGCCTAAAGCAATTTTGGCAGCTCTATTAATTCCAATAGCAATGGGCAATGTATTCATTCCTTGATTGTAATCTCCATTTACATCTTCAATATCTTTAACTATTTCACGAATAAAATTAATCATAAAAGCAAATAAGGCATAATCTATTAGAATTGAAAAAAGACTTGCCATCTGCGCTTGATTTTCAGCAGTTGTTGCTGGAAAAAGATCAAAAACTCCAATAATTAAAACGCTCACAGCAAGAAGCAATGCAACAACAAAATTGCCCAAAATCATAATTTGCTTTAAGGTTGTTGCGTAAAAATATAATAAAGAAGCAATCAAGATAAAAAGCGAAGCAAAAGTTGGTCTCAGAATAATATTCGACAGAATAAAACCAATGGCAACTCCAGAAATATTTAAACCAATATAAATATTATAAGCCGCCGTTTCTGTTATTCCTTTACCAACAACCACGTCGTTAGGTTTATTAATACTATCGGTTGCAACATCATAAATGTTATTAATGACATAACCCGCTGCGGCTAGCAAAACAGTACTCAAAACCAATAATCCATATTGCCAGTCTGACAATGCTAACGGAATATCCTGCTGTTTTAAAAATGCATAACGAAAAAGAAGCTGCATAAAAGCAAGCATTAATAAGTTTTTATAACGAATAAGTTTTAGGTATTTCATTTTTGAGGTTCTGAGTGGCTAAGTTGCTAAGGTTCTAAGATTTTTATGTTTATGGCTTGTAAAAATATAAATGTTACGTTCATTAACAATTTATAATTGATAATTCACAATTAATTAATCGTGTTTTCCATCAAAATACTCCATCCATTTCCCTTGCACCTTCATAACTTGTTCGATGACGTCTCTTGCAGCGCCTCTTCCGCCTTTTACGTGTGAAATGTAACGACAGATATTTTTAATTTCTGGACTTGCATCTTGTGGGCAGGCTGGAAGTCCAACTAATTTCATTACATGAAAATCAGGAATATCATCTCCCATATACAACACATTTTCAGGCTTAATATTATAAGTTTCGGTGTATTCTTTAAAAGTTTTTACTTTATTTGGAGTTCCTAAATGAATGTCGTTAACACCCAGATTATGAAGACGAATGCGGACACCTTCATTGCTTCCGCCAGAAATAACGCATACTTTGAAACCGCTTTCGATCGCTGCTTTTAAAGCATAACCATCACGAATATTCATTGTTCTTAACATTTCGCCTTCATTGGTTACAAAAACAGAACTGTCTGTAAGTACGCCGTCTACATCAAAAACAAACGTTGTGATGTCATTCATTATTTCTTTATAACTTTTTGCCATTATCTTGTATAGATTGTGTTAGGATTTTATAGATATTTTTTTTGTTTTCATTTTGTAAAAAATCCAAATGTGCATTGATTGTTTTGGAATCTTCACGTTTTGCAGGACCTGTCTGCGCCTCAGTTGGATCAAGCGTATTAATTTTATCCGCCGTCTCCTGAATTAAAGGTCTTAGTATTGAAAAAGGAACTTGATTTTCTTCACAAATTTCTTGTCCAATTTGATAAAGGTGATTGGTAAAATTATTCACAAAAACTGCAGCGACATGAAGTGCTTTTCG
The DNA here is from genome assembly GCF_001429295.1 of Flavobacterium sp. Root935. Lineage (GTDB taxonomy): Bacteria > Bacteroidota > Bacteroidia > Flavobacteriales > Flavobacteriaceae > Flavobacterium. The sequence goes on from NZ_LMJL01000012.1 coordinate 63,550, forward strand.
CTGCTCTGAATTGATAGAATAAACAGCAGTAGAAACACTTTTAGCTACAGATTCTAAAAGTTTAAAATCAGCAGTATTTTCAGCCTCTAAACAAAAAGGAATTATAGAAAAATCTATATTTTTATTTTTAGAAAAAGTCTGCAGCGGATAAAAAACACCCCTACGATTTTTTTCATCTAAAACATCTATTGGTGATGTTCCAGAAGTATGCACTACAAACTGATTATTAAATGGAAGTTGTTCTGAAACTTCGGTAATTGCATTGTCTGAAACTGCAATTATATGTAGATCAGCAGTCTGTAATTCACTGTAGTCAGAAATAATTTTTTCATAATCAACCAAATGAGCCACAGCTTCCTTGTTTCTTGAAAAAACCTGTTTAATTTCTACAGTTTTGCTTGTATCAAAAGCTTTTATTAAATGCTGTGCGACGTTGCCGGAACCGATTATTGTTATTTGAATCATAAAAGCAAAATTAGTATTATTTTTTATAAAGATAATTTGTAACGAAAACTTTTGCGACAGATTGCAGGGTACTAATATGATTTTTATTTTCAGACATTATTCTAATTGCCAAGATTAAAGTATGATAATCTATTTTAATTTATAAGAAAACAATCAAGACAGCTATATTGTAGATGTTTGTTTTTGTAAAAATAAGTTTACTTTTTTGAGAATTTGATCAAATTTCTTGCTATATATTTGGTTTTTATTAACAAATATCACATACCTAAAATCAACATTTTTAAGTACTTTTGTGCCACTTTTATACAATGTAATTCCTTAAAAATGGATAAAAAAATATTCTCTTTTTTGTTTTCTACACGATTAATGGCCGTTCTTTTTTTAACATTCGCAATTGCAATGGGTGTTGGAACTTTTATCGAAAGTAAATACAATACCGATACAGCCAGAATACTTATTTACAATACTTGGTGGTTTGAGGCGATAATGCTTGTTTTTGTGATCAATTTCTTCGGAAACATTAAACGTTATCAACTGCTTAAAAAAGAAAAGTGGGCAACCTTCTTACTGCATATTTCTTTTATTTTCATCATTTTAGGAGCTTTTATTACCCGTTACATTAGTTATGAAGGAATGATGCCTATTCGCGAAGGCGCTGCAGAAAATCAAATTTACTCCGATAAAACTTTCTTAACCATTTTTGTGGATGGTGAATATAAAGGAGAACCAAAACGCAGGGTTTTTGAGAAAAACCTATTGCTTTCTCCTGTTACAAACAACAATTTTTCAATTTCTGGAAAATTTGATGAAACACCGTTTGAAGTTACATACTCTAATTATATAATGGGAGCGAAGGAAGTGGTTAAACCAGATCCAAACGGAACTTTATATCTTAAATTAGTAGAAGCTGGTGCCGGCGGACGTGAAGAACATTATCTTAAAGAAGGTGAGGTTCAAAATATTCACAATGTTTTATTTGCTTTAAATAAACCAACTGACGGAGCAATTAATATTAATACAACTGGTAAAGAATACACTATTCAGACTCCTTTTGAAGGGGAGTTTATGCGAATGGCAGATCAGTTTAAAGGAAAAGTTACTAAAAATAATGTACAGCCTTTAATGATGCGTTCGTTGTATAGCATTGGAGATATTAGAATTGTATTTCCAGATCCGCCAATGAAGGGAAAAGTGGAATATAAATCAAATAATGATTTTAAAGCTAAATCTCATACAGACGCTTTGGTCGTAAAAGTTAAAGCTGAAGGACAAGAAAAAGAAGTAATGCTGATGGGCTCTAAAGGCCAGATTGGAGAGGCTAAAACGGTTAAAATTGGTAATATTGAATATTCTTTATTTTATGGAAGTAAAGCATACATTTTACCTTTTAAAATAAAATTGAACGATTTTATAGCAGAAAAATATCCTGGTACCGAAAAAAGTTATTCTTCATATAAAAGTAAAGTTACTGTCCAGGATTCTACAGAAACTTTTGATTATGATATTTTTATGAATCACGTTTTAGATCATAAAGGATATCGTTTCTTCCAGTCTTCATTTGATCCAGATGAAAAAGGAACTGTTTTATCTGTAAACCATGATTTTTGGGGAACTAACATTACTTATTTGGGTTATTTTTTACTTTATATAGGACTTATGGCAATTATGTTTACAAAACATTCTCGTTTTGGTGATTTGAAACGTAAACTAGAAGCGGTTAAAAAGAAAAAAGAAAAGCTAATTACTATTTTAGTTTTAATGATAAGCTTAAGTGGTTTTGCACAGCAGACTCCACATGTTCATTCTCATGATCACGATCACGCGCATACCGCAGATCCTAATGATCATGCTAATCATGTTACAGCGCCGCCAAGTCAAAAACAATTAGATTCATTATTAACTATTTATAAAGCACCAGAATCGCACGCAGCAAAATTTGGACGATTGATTATCCAAGATGCCGGCGGAAGAATGAAGCCTATTAATACGTTTTCGTCTGAGTTACTTCGAAAAGTAAGCCATAAGGATACTTACAATGGAATGAATTCTGATCAGGTTTTCTTATCGATGACGCAATATGCTCAGGTTTGGATTCAGATTCCTTTGATTTATATTAAATCTGGAAATGATAGTATTCGTAAAATTATCGGAATTGATTCGAAAGATCAATACGCTCCGTTTGTGAAATTCTTTGATGAGCAGGGAAATTATAAATTATCTCCTTATTTGGATGAGGCTTACAAAGCTGCAAATCCAAATAATTTTGAGAAAGATTTTGTTGAGACAGATAAAAAAGTAAACTTAATGGAATCTGCTTTAAGCGGAAGCATTTTGAGAATATTCCCGGTTCCAAACGATCCAAATCATAAATGGGTTTCTTATTTAGAACGCAATAATAATGGCTTTAAAGGAATGGATTCAACTTACGTTAACCAAATTCTGCCTTTATATTTTAGTGCCCTAAACAACGGTTCAATTGCTAAAAACTTTGACACAGCAGACAATTTAGTTGAAAGCATTAATGGTTTTCAAAAGAAATTTGGTAGCAAAGTACGACCAAGTGAAGACAAAATCGATGCTGAGATAGCTTATAATAAATACGACGTTTTTCAAAAATTACCGTATTGGTATATTACAGTAGCAAGCTTTATGTTCATTTTTATTATCGTGAACATTTTCTTTGAGAAAAAATGGCTTCGTATTACAATAGATGGTTTCCATGTTTTAGTCGGATTGTTATTTGCAATTCATACATTAGGATTAATTGCACGCTGGTATATTTCTGGTCACGCGCCTTGGAGTAATGCTTACGAATCAATCGTTTATGTAGCTTGGTCTACAATGTTCTTCGGATTGGCTTTTGACAGAAAATCAAAATTAACAGTGGCGTCATCTGCATTTGTTACTGCTATGATTTTAATGGCGGCTTACATGAACTGGATTGATCCTGAAATTGCAAACTTACAACCGGTTCTTAACTCGTATTGGTTAATGATTCACGTGGCAGTTATTGTAGGTAGTTATGGTCCAACTGCATTAGGATTTATTTTAGGCTTTGTTGCATTGCTGTTGATTTTCTTTACAACTGAGAAAAATAAAGCCAAAATGGAACTTAATTTAAAAGAGATTACATATATCAACGAAATGGCTTTAACTATTGGTTTGATCATGCTTACTATTGGAAACTTCTTAGGCGGACAATGGGCAAACGAAAGCTGGGGACGTTACTGGGGATGGGATCCAAAAGAAACTTGGGCTTTAATCTCGATTATGATTTATGCATTTGTAATTCACGCTCGTTTTGTTCCTGCTTTAAGAGGAAAATGGTTCTTCAACTTAATGAGTATGTTTGCATTTGTTTCAATTCTGTTTACTTATTATGGAGTAAATTTCCATTTGGTTGGTTTGCATTCTTACGCAAGCGGAGAAGCGCATTCATTAAATTGGGTTTATTACACTTTGATTTCCATTAGTGTTATTGGAGCTGTTACCTATCCAAAATATAGAAAGTACTATAAAAGTAAAAAAGTAAAGAAATAAATAATTCAAAGGAATTATTAATTCAAAAAAAGGTTCAACTTAATGTTGAACCTTTTTGTTTTTTAAAAGTTACCTGTAATTAAAAGTATTACTGCAAAAACAATTGTAAAGCAGATTAAAAATATGATATGACTAAGTATCGATAAAAAGAATGCTCGTGTTTTTGATATTTTATTGAAAAATTGAATGTTGGTCCAAAATATTAATATAATACCTATTAGATAGGTTACAAACGAAAACTGCTGTAAATTATGCGTACTGTTGAAATAAAATAATATTGGAAATGTCAAAATCTGGACAAAAAGCCGCTGTGAAGCTTTAAAAGTATTGAGAACAAAAAATTCAAAAAAGTTATATCCCTGATTTCTAAAAACAATATAAGTACCAATTGTATATAACGGTATTGTAGCAATTGTTACCCAAGAGAAATGTGTTGTAATCCATTCATTTAGATTTTCATAATCTAATGCATCATTTGAATCATTTGCTAAATAATGAATATTAAAATAATGGAATAAAAAACCATAAAAAGTTGCTAACAGAACAACCAAAGATAAAGGTTTGAAATGTCTGACGCGTTTTCCTTCAATAAATTCGCGAACAGTATCTCCAGGCCTTGTAAATAGTTCCTTTAAGGAAAAGAGAATTCCCTGATCAAAATGGAATAAGCCATGCTGTATGTCGTGCCATAAAAAATGACCGTTAATTTTGTGTGTTTCTGTGCTTTGGCCGCAATTATTGCAGTAATTACCAGTATAAACTTGCTGACAGTTTTTACAAGTTATTTTCATCATAACTAATCTTTATAATTTAATTTAAATCCATTTGGGAACATAATCGCTAATAAAACACAAATTAATAAAAAATTATATTCTATACCATTTCTTCCACCGCCAACGACAAACCATCCATCCTGAAAATGAACCAGAATAATTCCCATAAGCAAAATAAAAATAGTTATGAATCCTGCAGGTTTTACATATTTGTTTAAAAGCAGTAATATAGCCGCTGCAATATGCGACAATTTAATTGACCAAGCCAGAAAAACACCAAAAGGAGCAAAGCCAATTTGATTTAAAAATAAATTTCCGAAATCATTTATTCCGTTATTAAACATTCCGAAAACAGAATGAGTTAATAAAATGATTGCAGTTGCAATTCTTAAAAGTAAAGTTCCATTCATAGATCTTTTGATAGAGTTTATTTTGTAAAAATAAAAAAGCGCATATTAAAAGTACTTAATATACGCTTTGCATTTATAAATATTTAAGTTTTTAAACTTTTCCTAAAGTATACAATTGTTCCATTGTTGGAGTTAAACTTCCTCCTGCAGGTTCCAGCGTGATACCAAAAGCTTCTGCCGAATCGGTCTGGCTTACAGCAAAGATTTTTTGTCTATTTCCTTCGAAATTATCCAGTAAACCAATACTTGTAGGCGTAAGAACTGGACTTAATTTTAAAGACCAAACTTGATAAACCATTCCTTTTGGAGGCGTTGGCAGACCAGCGGCATCAATATAAGTTGTTTTAGTTTGTTTATTCCAATACACTTTTGCAAAAGATGCAGGAGAAACAGCCTGACCGCCAAGAGTTACACCAGTATTTTTGATATCTCTAACAATACTCAGGTTTTTCTCTGTTTGTTTATTTTGCTGATCTAAATAAGCATACTCTCTTTGGATTTTATTTTTTTCATTTCCAACATTTGAAATTGCTTCTTTAGTTTTTGTTAATTCTAAAGTTTGATAGCCTAAACCAAGCAATAATAATACTGCCGCGGCCCAGCCCACATATTGAGACCAGTTTGAAGCTGGTTTCATATCGACTACTTTGCCATGTTTAAGTTCCAGACGGGCTTTTATTTTCTCAAAATTCTCCACAGAATGGAAAGGAGAGAAGCTCGAAGATAAAGCAATTATAGCCTTTTCGATCGAAATAATTTCCTGATCAACTTCAGGATTGTTTTTTGCCAGTTCAGCTATTTCTAGGTTTTCTTTTTCGCTTAGTAAGCCATATACATATAACTCTAGAATTCCTGATTCTATATATTCTTGTGCTTCCATTATATTTTTAAATAATTACGTAAATCGTTAATACAGTTTCTGTTTTGTGTCTTGATCGTGCCCAGTGGAATGGCTAATTCTTCCGAAGCTTCTTGCTGGGTATATCCTTTAAAGAATAACAAATTGATGATTTCAATACATTTTGGTTTAAGTTTCTTTACGAATTCCTGAATTCCAATTGCATCTAGTTTATTAGCTAATTTATTACTGTCATCTAACAGATTTACGAAATTATCCGAGGAAAGGTTTTTTTGACTGTTATTAAAGTTTTTAGAACGAAGTTTATCAATCGAAGTGTTTCGAGCGATATTAAGAATCCAAGTGTAAAATCGTCCTTTACTTTCATTATAAGAATCGATGTTTTTCCAGATTTTTACAAAGACGTCTTGTAAAACATCTTCTGCTTCTTCTCGATTTTTGATTAAGACATGAATGACAGAAAATAAGCTTTTAGAATACATATCATATAAATGTGTAAAAGCTTTTTCGTCCTTTTTGTAAATTAAAACTAACAATTCTTCTTGACTCATAGATTTGGATTTTAAGTTTAAACATAAAAAGTTAGACAGCTGGTGGTAACCAGTTATAAAGATAATTTATTTTTTTCGGATTTTTTTTTATTTTTTTTGTAGTCTAAACCCTAGGAAAATAAAGGGGTTTAAAAAAAATATGATTTTTTTTACTTTTTTTTAAAACCAAAAACAATCCAATTTCGTAAATAAATTTAGAAGTAGGAAAAAGAACATATTAAAAATGAAAACCGATTCTAAAAACTGATATTATGAATAATAGAAATGCAATTAAAATATTAATCGTAGGATTGACAACTGTTTTAGCATTGACTGTTTTTAATAAAGTTGATTTTAGAAAAGAGATATTGATTAAGAGCTCTAAATGAGAAACGTTATGAATTTGTTCTTTAAATTTTGAAAAGTTGAAAACTAAATATAGTATAGTTGATGCACTCGGACTTCCAAACCGAAGATTTTTTTAATTGTTAGAGTGAATTACACCATTTAAAAGTTACATCAATACAAGCCATTTGAAAATATTTTGAAAAGTTCGTTTTGACATTGGGGGTTAAGAAGATTTTCACTATAACCGAGTCATCAACTATAATTCGATAACATATAGATTATTTTATTTATAAAAAGATTACATAATAATTAATTCATGGTTTGATTTGTTTGTATGGGGGGAAGCCTAACGTCTGATTAACGTTAGGCTTCATTTTTTTATTTAACTTTTGATTAATAAAATTTAAAGAAAGAAAAGAGTTTTAGTAAAGCGGATTTTAGCTAATTTTATAAAAAATTATACGATGAAAAATATAGCAATTTTAGTTTGCAGTGCATTATTTATGATAGCATCGCAAGTTCAGGCTCAAACGAGCCATAAACCTAAAACAGAAGTCATGGCAAAAGAAAACATTTACCAGTTTAAAGTTGAAGATTTATCAGGAGATACTTTTGACTTTGCATCTTTAAAAGGTAAAAAAATCATGATTGTCAATACAGCATCAAAATGCGGTTTGACTCCTCAGTACAAAGATTTAGAGGCTATTTACAAAGAATATAAAGACAAAGGTTTTGTAATTGTAGGTTTTCCAGCAAATAACTTTGCTTCGCAGGAACCTGGAACAGCGAAGGAAATTGAATCTTTCTGTCAGCAGAATTATGGCGTAACTTTCCCGATGATGAACAAAATTTCAGTAAAAGGAAATGATATGGCTGATATTTACAAATTCCTGACTCAAAAATCTAAAAATGGCTTACAAGATTCTGAAGTAGAGTGGAATTTCCAAAAATACTTAATTAATGAAAAAGGAGAATTGGTAAAAGTAATTAAACCAAGAACTTTACCAACAGATCCAGAAGTTATTAATTGGATAAAAAGTTAATAAGTAAAGTAATGAAAAAAAAATCCGTAAATCTGAAATTTTGAGATTTACGGATTTTTTTTTGTTTGTCAGAATGAGCAAAGTCGAAGTCCTGTTTTGCTGAATCACTTTGCTTAACTTCGACTTTGCTCAGTCTGACAAAAATATAGTTATTTTAAAATCAACTGCATGAAAACCAAATCGAGCCAATGATCAAACTTGTAGCCCACTTCGCGAATTGTACCCGTTGCTACGAAACCAAATCTTTCGTGAAAAGCGATACTACCTGCATTGTCAGCATCAATTGCGCCAATCATTACGTGATAACCTTGTTCTTTTGCCAAGCGAATTAATTCTGCCAACAGTTTAGATCCAATTCCTTTTCCAATTACATGATCGACTACATAAACAGAATGTTCAACCGTAAATTGATATCCGATTTTTTCGCGAAACTGTCCGTAACTTCCAAAACCAACGACCTCGCCATCTAGATCGGCTACAACAACCGGTAGATTTTTGGCTGTTTTATCTTCAAACCACTTTTTTTGAACTTCTAGAGTTTGAATTTCATAGCTGTAATTAGCCGTTGTATGTAAAATCGAATGATTTACGATTTCTAAAATCTTTTGTAAATCATTTGATGTTGCTGGTCTTAAAACAATATTCATATTTAATTTTTGCGATTATTTTGCGTTTAATTCTGCTAGTAAAACATCTACATCTTTAGAATTCCAGCCCATTTCTTTTGCAATGGCTTTGGCTTCTTTAGCATATTCTAAAGCCTTTTTTTTATCTTTTATTTTATTATAAAGTCTGGCTTCTAATAAATTACCATCGTACGAATCATTTAATTCTAAAGAATGATTTACCCAGAAAATGGCTTTTTTCAAACTTTCAGTATCGTTAATATGCTTTAAATAAGTATTTCCAATATCTTTTAAAAAACTAGCATCATTCCAGGCCAATTTTTGTGTGTCTTCAAGAGTAACTTTTTTATAGAAATCCCATTTTTCTGTTCTTTCAGCTAAAGATAAATCATATTTAAAAACCAAAGAATCTGTTTTTTGAAGACGGATAGATTTAGCAACTTCTCTTTGTTTATAATAGTTTACAGTATCTAAATTGTCAACCAGCGGGCGAAGCAATTCGTTTACAATACTTTCAATTTTACGGTCAACTCTATTTTGAGAAGCTACAGCAGCAAATTCTTTTTGATGTTTTAAAACATATTGAAATTCCCTCGATTTAATATCTGTTACGCCGTTTGCAATAACTCTCCAATTCAATTCACTAATTAATTGCGCATCAGACTGTGTATTTAAATACTTATGTGTTGCTGGAGATAGTTCTGTTCTGTCTTTTCCTTTTTTTAAAGTATTTAAATAAGTGAAATATTTATCTGAATTACTCGGATCTGCCATAAATTCCTTTTCTAAATAAGGCAATTGCATTTTCGGATTTAAAGCGTAATGCAGTTCATTTAAAAATTCAGCTTTTTTCATTTCGCCTTTTAAAGCATAAATCAATGTTTCATTAGCATCCAAAAATAAAAAAGTAGGAAGTGATTTTGTGTTGAATTTGTTTTTTAGTGCAATTCCTTCCTCTTTTTCGATGTTTTTATACGTACAAACAAAATTTTTATTCAAAAAATCCATAACTGCTGGATCGCTTAAAACTTCACTTTTCATTAAATTACAATGCGGACACCAGTCAGCATACAACATTACAAAAAGAGGTTTTCCTTCTTTTTTAGCATTTTCCAGCGCTGTTTGATAAGGTGTATCAACAGGAACAAATTTATTTTGAGAAATTACAGTTTGAAAAGTTACAGCTAAAAAAAGTACATACAGAAAACGCATAGCAGGTCTGGCTTTTATTTATAATTCGATTTTACAAATATATTTCCTTTTTCGAGAAAGAGACTTAATATATTCCTAATTATAATTTAAATCAAGTGCGAAGTTTGTAACTTTGTAAGCAAGATTAAGAAAGTCAAATCAAAGATTTTCTTTAAAAAAAGTAATACGCGATCAGAATGATTTACCCCAAAATAGCGCTTGCACAAAGCATTATCGAAATTTTATCTGCCAAAGGCATCATTAATATTATTATTTCTCCAGGATCTAGAAATGCGCCATTAACCATTGGATTTGCTCAAAACCCTAATTTTAAATGTTATAGTATTGCAGACGAGCGCTGTGCTGCTTTTTTTGCTTTAGGAATTGCACAGCAAACCAAACAGCCTACAGCAGTGGTTTGTACATCTGGATCGGCTTTATTAAACTATTATCCGGCTTTTGCGGAAGCATTTTACAGCCAGATTTCGTTAATCGTAATTTCTGCAGATCGTCCTCAGAGTAAAATTGATATTGGCGACGGACAAACTATTCGTCAGGAAAATGTGTTTCTAAATCATTCTGTTTATAATGCCAATTTGACCGAAGATGCGTCAGAAGAAAATGATTTAAAAATCAATCTTGCAGTAGAAACGGCAATTCAGCAAAAAGGGCCAGTACACATCAATGCGCCTTTTGAAGAACCTTTATATGAAACTACTGAAGAACTTTTAGTGCAGCCAAAAATTACAAATCTGCAGTCTGACATTGCTCCAAAAACTATAGAAAATAGTGATGAATTTGTTTCTGTTTGGAATAATGCGAAACGAAAATTAATCTTAGTCGGAGTAAATGAAGCGAATGTTATTGATCAAGAAATAATAGAAAACTTAGCTTCAGATCCTTCAATCGTTGTACTTACAGAAACGACTTCGAATCTTCATCATCCAAGTTTTATTAATAGCATTGATACTTTAATTACACCTTTTGATGATTCTGATTTTAAAGAATTTAATCCAGAAGTTTTAGTGACTTTTGGCGGAATGGTTGTTTCCAAAAGAATCAAAGGTTTTTTAAGAAAATACAAACCCGAGCATCACTGGCACATTGATACGCTGCGTGCTTATGATACATTTGGAGCATTGACCAAACATTTTGAAATGCAGCCAGATGATTTTTTTAAAAACTTACTCTCAAAAACATCTTTTGTAGAAAGTGATTACTTTAAGGATATTCAAGATATTTATAAAACCCGACTAATTAAAAGACAAGAATATCTTAATCAAATTGGTTTTTCAGATTTTAAAGTTTTCGAGAAAGTTATTGAAACGCTTCCTAAAAATAGTATCCTTCAAATTAGTAATAGTTCGGCAATTCGTTACGCTCAATTAATTGATATTGATGAATCTATAGAAGTCTTCTGCAATCGAGGAACCAGTGGAATTGACGGAAGTACGTCAACTGCAGTTGGAGCTTCAGTTGGAAATGCTAAACAGACGGTATTTATTACAGGTGATATCAGTTTCTTATACGACAGCAATGCGTTATGGAACTCTTATATTCCTAAAAATTTCAAGATAATATTGGTAAACAATGGAGGAGGAGGAATTTTCAGAATTCTGCCTGGATACGAGGAAAAACCTGTTTTTAATACCTATTTTGAAACTTCTCATGGTTTAACAGCAGAACATTTAGCTAAAATGTATAACTGCAACTATTTTAAAGCGAATGATTTAGAATCATTAAATAGCAGTTTAGAAATACTCTACAATGCAAATGATGCGCCTGGAATTCTCGAGATTTTTACGCCGACAACAGAAAATGATATTATTTTAAAACAATATTTTAAAAAGCTTATCTAATAAATTTGTAAGTTAATATTTGTTAAAAATTAGTTTTTTTTCATTATAATATTTAGTTTTGGTTTTAGAAATAATAACCAATATAAAATATTATGAGCAAGAGAGAAGAACTAATTGTGAAGTATGCTTCAGATTTAAAAGACAAATGCGGAGTTACTCCAAACATGGATTTACTAACAAAAGTAACTATTGGCTGCGGACCATCTATTTATAATGATGATGCATCTACAGTAGCAGGAAGCCAGCAATCTGAATTGGATACCGTAAAAAATAACTTTTTAATTAAAAAATTAGGGTTAAAAGACGGACCAGAATTAATGGAAGCAATTCATGCTGTATTAGAAAAATATGGTAAGTCTAACAAACACAAATACAGAGTGGTTGTTTATTATCTATTAACGGTACACTTTAAAAAAGAAAGTGTTTATAAATAGTCTTCTGGAGATAAAATAAAGCGTCATAACTATGGCGCTTTTTCTTTTTAATATTAATCCAAAACATTTTTCAATTTACCATTTTCAAACTTCGTACCTTTGCAGCTCATAAACTTAGTTGCAAATCAACTTAGAACGTTAAAAAAATGCTTGAAATAGGAAAATACAATACACTAACTATATTACGTGATACCAAAGTTGGGTTGTTTTTAGGAGATCCTGAAAATGATCCAGAAGGAATTCACGATGTTTTACTTCCAAATAAATATGTTCCCAAAGAATTTGAAATTGGGGAAGAATTAATCGTTTTCGTTTATTTAGATCACGAACAGCGACCTGTCGCAACAACTCTAGTTCCTTATATTTTGTTGAATGAATTTGCACTTTTAAGAGTGAATTATATCAATAATGTAGGTGCTTTTATGGATTGGGGAATGGAAAAAGATATTCTTGTTCCGTTTAAAGAACAAGCCCGTCCAATGGAAAAAGGAAAACGTTATTTGGTTTATTTATACATGGACAAACAAACCAATCGTTTGGTTGCGTCTAGTAAAACCAATCAATTCTTGAATAATGACCAATTAACGGTTGAAAAAGGAGAAGAAGTGGATTTAATTGTTTCTCATATTACCGATATGGGAATTAATGTAATCATTAACGAACAGCATAAAGGTCTTTTGTATAAAGATGAAGTATACGACGACTCGATAAGAACAGGCGATAGAATGCGTGGTTATATTAAAAATATTCGTCCTGATAATAAAATTGATGTGGCGCTCCAAGTGCAAGGAGTTGAGAGTATTGAACCAAATGCAGAGAAGGTTTTAAGCGAATTAAGAGCCAGCAGAGGTTTCCTCCGTTTAAATGATAATTCTCATCCAGAAGATATTAAAACGGTTTTGAAAATGAGTAAAAAATCATTCAAAAAAGCCATTGGCTCTTTGTACAAAGAGAAATTAATCGAAATTAAAGAAGACGGGATTTATCTAATAAATTAAAGTTTATTTAAAAAAAAAAACAATATTCTAAAAATCCAAATTCCAATCTATCTATTAGTTGGAATTTGGATTTTTTTATTTTTGAAATTTACGAAAGTAAAGTTATTATAACACGAAAGGCTGCTCATTACAAGCAGCCTTTCGCTTTTTATTCTAGTTTTAAAAAAAATTGTAATTAAAAAAAAACAGAAATAAAATAATTCGAATCCATCTCAGAATAATAGCTTTACGTATTTTAGAAATTACCCCATTGATGGTATGTCTTTTAAACAATCAATGCACATATCTTAAAAGCAAAAAAAGAATTTCACGGCTTGATCCATTGGTTTATAAATAACTTTTAGAAAGTGTGAATTAGTACTTTTTTCTTCTTTTTCGTTATCATTCATATACTAATTATAGATACAATTCTAACATTTAACCTTAGGTGTTACTTTTTTCTTTTTGAAGTTTCGACAAACACATAAATCATTTGCTCATTAATTTGAGGTCTGTTAATAAAAACCGTAAAAAAATGAGCGACAAATTTTTTAAATTTTCTCAAAAAAATCATTTTTTAGGTTAATAAATCAGTGAAAGAAAATCAATCTGAAATCAATGAAAGAAAATGTATCTCATTGATTTCTAGGGTGTAAAATTAATTATTATTTTTCTAAACTAATGTTAAAAAATGTTATTTTTTGGAACCTTAAGACAATTGTTAACATTAAGAGTAATTTTCATTACAGACTTAAACAGAATTGAGTAGGTAAAAATGTAAAAATGCCTTATTTTTACCCTATAATTGTTTAAATAAAATAAATCAAAATGGATTGGATTACAGCCAGAGAATTTGAAGATATAACCTATAAAAAATGTAATGGAGTAGCGAGAATTGCTTTTAACAGACCAAATGTTAGAAATGCATTCCGTCCAAAAACTACTTCAGAATTATACCAGGCTTTTTATGATGCACAAGAAGACACTTCGATTGGAGTAGTTTTACTTTCTGCTGAAGGACCATCGACAAAAGACGGAGTTTATTCTTTCTGCAGCGGAGGTGACCAAAACGCGCGCGGACACCAAGGATATGTTGGCGAAGACGGTCAGCATCGTTTAAATATTCTTGAAGTACAGCGTTTAATTCGTTTTATGCCAAAAGTTGTTATAGCAGTTGTTCCAGGCTGGGCTGTAGGCGGCGGACATAGTTTGCACGTAGTATGCGATATGACTCTTGCGAGTAAAGAGCATGCGATTTTTAAACAAACAGACGCAGACGTAACGAGCTTTGATGGCGGTTACGGATCAGCATATTTGGCTAAAATGGTCGGTCAGAAAAAAGCTCGTGAAATTTTCTTTTTAGGTAGAAATTATTCTGCTCAGGAAGCTTTTGAAATGGGAATGGTTAATGCCGTAATTCCGCATGACGAACTTGAAGCTACTGCATACGAATGGGCTCAGGAAATTCTTCAAAAATCGCCAACTTCTATTAAAATGCTGAAATTTGCAATGAACTTAACAGATGACGGAATGGTTGGACAACAAGTTTTTGCCGGAGAAGCAACTCGTTTAGCTTACATGACTGAAGAAGCTAAAGAAGGAAGAAATGCTTTCTTAGAAAAAAGAAAACCAAATTTTGGTAAAAATAAGTGGTTACCATAAAATTAATAAATAGTTTCAAGTTTCATGTTACACGTTCTGTGGATAACTTGAAACTTCAAACTTGAAACAAAATAAAACTAAAAGAATAAATGAAACATTGGATTGAAGCCGCAAGACTGCGCACATTGCCTTTATCAGTTTCTGGAATTATAGTTGGAAGTATTTATGCTTTATCAAATCCAACAGAAACTATTAATACACCAACAGAAGTATTCAGTTGGAAAATTTTTGGTTTTGCACTTTTGACAACATTAGGATTACAAGTTTTATCCAATTTTGCAAATGATTATGGTGATGGGGTAAAAGGCACTGATAATGCAGATAGAATAGGACCCAAGCGTGCTATTCAGAGTGGCGTTATTACACCTCAGGCCATGAAAAAAGCCATTATAATTACATCTTTATTGACTTTATTATCAGCAATAATCTTGATTTATTTTGCTTTTGGAAGTGATAATTTCGGGTATTCTATCTTTTTTCTGTTATTGGGAATAGCAGCAATCGTTTCTGCGATTCGTTATACAGTAGGTAATTCTGCTTACGGATATAGAGGATTTGGAGATCTATTTGTATTTATCTTCTTCGGATTGGTAAGTACTTTAGGCGTAAACTTTTTATATGCAAAAGAAGTTGATCCGCTTTTAATTCTTCCTGCTGTTGCAATTGGATTATTGAGCGTTGGGGTTTTAAACCTTAATAACATGCGTGATCAAGAATCAGACAAGAAAGTGGGTAAAAATACAATTGTAGTGCAAATGGGTCCTGCGAAAGCAAAGGTTTATCACTATACTTTGATTATTACAGCGATGCTTGCAGTAGTTGTTTTTGCTATTTTGAGCGGTTACAATTTTGATCAGTATTTATTTTTATTGGCATATATTCCATTAACTAAACATTTAATAACAGTTTATAAAAATCAAGATCCTAAATTATTAGATCCAGAATTGAAAAAACTGGCATTAAGCACATTCTTGCTTTCTATTTTGCTCACAGTTTGTATGATTTCGTTGATTTCAGACATTATTGTAAACTTATTTTTAGGAGGAAGATAGAACTACGTTAAACTTTAAACTTAACAAAAATGAAAATTACATTTTACGGACACGCTTCTTTAGGAATAGAAGTGGGAGGAAAACATATTATTGTGGATCCATTTATAACAGGAAATCCGCAGGCAGCAGCAATTGATATCAAAACGCTTAAAGCAGATTATATCTTGCTGACACATGCGCACGGCGACCACGTTTTAGACGTAGAAGCTATTGCAAAAAACACAAATGCAGTAATTGTTTCAAATGCTGAAATTACAAGCTATTATGCCAAAAAAGGTTTCAATTCGCACCCGATGAATCATGGCGGAAGCTGGAAATTCGATTTTGGAAAAGTGAAATATGTAAACGCTATTCACTCCAGCAGTTTTCCTGACGGTTCTTACGGAGGAAATCCTGGAGGATTCGTTATCGAAGGCGAACATAAAAACATCTACATTGCTGGAGACACTGCATTGACGTATGATATGAAATTAATCCCACTTCGTACAAAATTAGATTTAGCAATTCTTCCAATCGGGAACAATTTTACAATGGATGTAGAAGATGCGATTATTGCTTCAGACTTTTTAGAATGCGATAAAATTTTAGGTTATCATTTTGATACTTTTGGTTATATCGAAATCAATCACGAAGAATCTATTCGCAAGTTTTTTGATAAAGGCAAAGATTTAATGCTTTTACAAATTGGTGAATCAATAGAATTATAATTATACACTAAAGTTTTGAGGGTTCCGGTAATTATTGGCACCCTCAAAAATAGTTCTACTCTCAGGGCTAAGCCACTCATTTCCATAAGAAAGTTATTTGGCATAATCTATGTTATTTATATTGTGAAGTTTTTTAAAAGTAAAAATTATTTTAATCTGTGAAATCTGTGGCAATTAAAGCATCATCACGAAATACAACTTTCCAAAAAATAATTCTATCGCTTTTTATTATAGTTTCCTTTAATTCTTTCGCTCAGAAAGAAGGCTATTGGGACAAAGAGCGAGCAACTACAAAAGAAATTATGGTTCCTGCGCGCGATAGAATTTCTATTGCAACAGAAGATTTGCCAGTTGGAACCACAGAAATCGTTTACCGAATTACACTTTTAGACAAAAATCAAGAAATGGCCAATAGCTTAGTTTCATTGCTAAAAGCTATTCCAGATCCAACAGGAGTAAGCCAGGGTTCTGCAGGAGCAGTTTTTTTGATGTCGAAAATTTCAGGAGATGATGAATGTACTTATTCTATTTTTACATCAAATGAAAACGCAAAAAAATATGTTGCCGATGGTAAGATAGACAAAGCGTGTTACTCTCAAGCTGAACCAATTAGCAAAGATGCCAAAAGACTTTCATTAGACAAATCTTCTTGTTTAAAACAAAATACTGGCACAATTTGGTTTGGTTTCGAAAGTAAAAATTGGCTGTTAAGTCAAAAAGTAGTTCTAGAAGTTGTGCCTTGGGTTGACACTAAATTAAACCGAGGCTGGAATCAAGACAATAAAAACGAAATCATCAGTTTGTGTAAAACTTCTACAATGGCACAAAAAATGGCCAACTCAGATGATTTTTGTGTTTGTATCTTGAATAAAATCATGAAACAATATCGCTATGATGAGTTTCAAAAATTATTAGCGGTTGAAAAAACAAAAGTGTACAAAGATTTTGGAAATGCCTGTTATAAAGATGCAGATATTTCTAAAAATGTCTTTAACGATTTAAGAACACAAGCATCTTCATTAATAAAACTACAAAAATATAACGAGGCAATTCCGAAACTAAACACAATAATTAGCGAAGGAAAAGCAACTGCATTAGATTACAGTTCTTTAGGTTACTGCTATATTTTGACCAAACAATATGCAAAAGCTTTAAAAGCACTGCAAGAAGGTGAAAAGCTGGATGATACAGAACTAATGGTAAAATTAAATTTAGCACATACTTATTTAATCACTAATGATTACAGTGAGGCAAAAGCTATTTATAAGAAATACCAAACTCAAAATGTTACAGATAGTTTAAGCTGGGTTGCCAAAACTAAGCTAGATTTTGCTGCTTTTGAAAAAGCCGGCCTGCCTTCTAAAGATTTTGAAAAAGTGCTTAAATTGTACAATTAAGATTTAAAACAATTCATTTGAAAGCTTCTTACCATAAATATTTATTAGATTTTAAAAGACCTTCTGGAACCTCAAGAGGTATTATGACCGAAAAGGAAACCTGGTTTATTGTTCTAGAAGAAAATGGAAAAATTGGAATAGGTGAGTGTGGAATTCTTCGAGGTTTAAGCGCTGATGATCGTGATGATTATGAAGAAAAACTTCGATGGGCATGCGAAAATATTCATTTAGGAGAAAATAAACTTTGGGAAGAATTACTAGAATTTCCATCTATCCAATTCGGAATAGAAATGGCTTTCCAATCCTTAAAAAGTGAAAATCCATTTGTTTTGTTTCCATCAGATTTCACCCGAAACAAAAGTTCTATTACAATAAACGGTCTAGTTTGGATGGGGGAATCTTCTTTCATGAAACAACAGATCGAAGAGAAATTAGCCGATGGTTTTAATTGCATTAAACTTAAAATAGGAGCAATAGATTTTCAAAAAGAATTAGAGTTATTGCAATTTATTAGAAGTCATTTTTCTCCAGAAGAAATTGAAATCCGCGTTGATGCCAACGGAGCTTTTTCTTCAATAGAAGCTTTAAATAAATTGAATCAATTAAAACAATTTCAACTTCATAGTATTGAACAGCCAATCAAAAAAGGCAATATTAGAGAGATGGCTGAGCTGTGCAAAGAAACGCCGTTTCCAATAGCTTTAGATGAAGAACTTATTGGTATATTTTCGTTCGAAGAAAAAGAAAAATTACTACAAGAAATCAAACCTCAGTATATTATTTTAAAACCAAGTTTTATTGCAGGTTTTAAAGGCACACAAGAATGGATTTCCTTAGCAGATAAATATAATATAGGCTGGTGGATTACTTCGGCTTTAGAAAGTAATATTGGACTTAATGCAATTGCACAATGGACATTTTTGCAAAATTCTAAAATGCCGCAAGGTTTAGGAACTGGAGCGTTATATACTAATAATATAGATTGTCCACTGGAAGTTAAAAACGGTCAGTTGTGGTATAATATAGCCAAAGAATGGGAATCTTCTTTTTTAGAAAATTTTTAAAAAGGGACAAAGGTTCAGAGTTGCAAAGGTACAGATGATAAAACCTTTGTACCTTTGTACCTTTGTACCTTTGCAACTCTGAAACTAATTTAATTCTTTCTTTATAGAAAAAAGTTAAAAGACACAAAGAAATAAACCTTTGCTCCTTTTTAACTCTGAACCTCTGAACCTCTGAACCTTTGAACCTAATTTCACTCTTTCCCGCCTAAAAGATTTTGCTGCCAGTCTTTTAATTCCTGCCATTTTCCTTGATAAGCCAATAACGCCTGCTTTGGCCAAGTACTCGGATTGTGTATGGCGTAATTTTCTCCACCGGCATCTAAAATAGATTGTAATTTTTCTGTTGATGCTTCAGCAAGATCATACCAAGAATTTATTCCCGCATTGTTCAATAAAGCCTCAATTTTAGGACCAATTCCTTCTACAATTTTTAAGTCGTTCTCTTTTATTTTCTTGCCAAGGTAATTTGCTGCTCCAGCACTGTCAAAAGCAATTGAAGAAGGAGCTGTCGCTGTAAACGACAGTGTAGTTATTTTAGATTTAGCAGCCAGATCTGCTTCTAGGGTTGAAATTCGGGCATTTAAATTTTTAGTGTTCGCTTTACAGGCATCTAAATCAGCTTGAAGTGATAATGCCAGAGAATCATCATTTTTCGAGTTCATTTTCCCTAGTAAGTAACCTAAAATTCCACAGATTAATCCCACTAGCACAGGTATTAAAATACAAGGTATATTCATGATCGTATGTTTTGATTAGTTATTTAATTGTAATTACTGTTCTTCTATTTGATGCCTTTCCTTCTGAAGTATTATTATCGCCAATTGGTTCATCAGGTCCTTTAGACTGAGTTTCGATCCTAGTTTGGTCAATGCCATTTTTAGAAAGATAATTTTTAGAGAATTCTGCTCTTTTTTGTCCAAGAGCAATATTAGCATCACGGTTTCCAACATTATCAGAATGGCCAACTGCTAGAATAACAGCATCTTTAACGTGCTCAGTATATTTAATAATATCAGCAACTTTTTGCTTCTCAAGACTGCTTAAAGTTTGGCGCGATTGATTCGTATTAAAATGAAGAATCAACGGATCTGCATTTATTTTATCTTTCAAAACGCTCCATTCATCATTTGGCGTTGCAGCTGCAGTAGAATCAATGGTTTCAAATGAATAATCAGCAGGTCCTAGAAGCGTGTCTGCACTCATTTTCCATTTTTCTATAATTTCTCCTTTAGTAATAAATTGCTTTTCAGACAACCCCTCAGTAACAAAATAATTTTTGACCTCATTTGCCCTTGCGAGACCTAGATTTTCAAAAGAAGTAGAATTTGTTTCATCAGATGTAGCGTAACCCGTTATCGTTATTTTCTGTTTTGGATTTGAAACCAAAAATGTCTTTAATTTAGCTATACCAGTTAAGACAGAATCACCAACAGGCATTATTAATGCTGCGCTGTTTTTGAGGAACTTGAGATTATCATTCGTATGATATTCAATTCCAGAACCATTCAATACAAACGGAACAAAATTAGGCTCCACGACAGGTGTTGAAACTGTTTTAGGAGTATCATCCGTTATTGTTTTCTCAGAGCAATTGCAGCAAAATTTAAGATATAAAAAAGTACCTAAAATGATGGTTATTGCAATGCCTAATAGATAAAGTGCTTTTTTAGACATAGATGATAAAGTTTAGATTCTATCAAATTTAACGAAAAAAATAACACATAACACGTTAATAATCAGTTATTTTAATGTTTTAAATTTGTGCTTTAAAAAGTAGTTTAATACGTTTTTACCTTTTTAAACTTTTAAGAGCTTGATTAAAATGAGTAACTTGCATAAAAAATAATGCACATTTAAAATGGTCGAAATAGAAAGAAAATTTCTTGTAAAATCTGACGACTTCAAGAAACAAGCTTTTACTCAAAATAAAATTGCACAAGGTTACTTGAGTTCTGTCCCGGAAAGAACTGTTAGAGTAAGAGTTAAAGGAAATAAAGGCTTTATAACCATAAAAGGTATAAGTCATAGCAGCGGTATGTCTCGGTTTGAATGGGAGAATGAAATTCCGCTGGATGAAGCGATAGAACTTTTAAAATTATGTGAGAAAGGTAAAATCGAAAAGACTCGGTTTGAAATAAAATCTGGTATTCATGTATATGAGGTTGATGAGTTTTATGGGGAAAACGAAGGATTAGTTATGGCAGAAATTGAACTAAATTCTGAAACTGATACTTTTGAAAAACCAGATTGGCTTGGTGAAGAAGTCACAAATGATGAAAGATATTATAATGCTTATTTGAGTAAAAATCCTTTTAAAGACTGGCAAAAATAAAATGACAGAATCCATATACGACCTTATTATAGTAGGCGGCGGGCCAATTGGTCTTGCCTGCGCAATCGAAGCCGAAAAGAAAAAATTAAAATATTTAATTATAGAAAAGGGTGCAATTGTAAATAGTATTTTCAATTATCCGCTTTACATGACTTTTTTTTCTACAGCAGAAAGATTAGAAATTGGGGACATTCCTTTTAATTGCTTAGCGCCAAAACCTGGGCGTCAGGAAGCTTTAGAATATTACAGAAACATCCATCGTTATTTTAAATTCAATATTAATTTATTTGAAAAAGTAAATGAAGTTCGAAAAGAAAGCAACGGGATTTTTAAAATTGATACCGATAAACAAAATTACGAAGCTAAAAATGTGGTGATTGCTACAGGTTTTTATGACATTCCGATTGAGATGAATATTCCTGGAGAAAATCTGCCGAAAGTTCGTCATTATTACAAAGAAGCACACGAGTATGCTTTTAGAAAAGTTTTGGTTGTTGGAGCTAATAATTCATCAGTTGATGCAGCTTTGGAATGCTGGCGAAAAGGTGCTGACGTAACAATGGTTATTCGTAAAAACGAAATCAATAATCGAGTAAAATATTGGGTCAAGCCCGATATAGAAAATCGAATCGCGGAAGGAAGTATAAAAGCCTATTTTGAATCTAATATTACAGAAATCAGAGAAAACGAAGTTGAAATTGAAACACCAAACGGCAGAGTTACAATTGAAAACGACTTTGTTCTGGCTTTAACGGGATATAAACCAGATTTAAGCTTTCTGGAAAGAATGGGAATTCAGCTTTCAAACGATGAATTAAAAATTCCTGTATATAATCCTGAAACGATGGAAACTAATATTGACGGATTATTTCTTGCAGGCGTTGTCTGCGGTGGAATGCAGACGCATAAATGGTTTATAGAAAACTCAAGAGTGCATGCCAGAATGATTGTGGATTATATAACTTCGAGATAAAAAGGTTTGCCACGAATTTCACTAACTAACACAAATTATTTCTATAGAATAGATTTCACTCTATGTGACAATCTATTAAATCTGTCAATTCGAGCGAAGTCGAGAACTTTGTATGATGCATTTCGACTTCGCTAAATGTGACATTAGGATAAATAAATTAAGAGCTGCAAGAAAGCATTGAACAGCCTACTTTAGATCTAGCCCAATCTGGACGTTTTGTAAACCATTTTTCAGATTCTGGCTGCTCGTCATATGGATTTTTTAATAGCTGAAATAATTCATCCACTAAAGAATAATCGCCTTTGTCTGCTTCATCAATAGCCAGTTGTGCCATATAATTTCGCAGTACATATTTTGGATTTATGAGGTTCATTTTCGCAGTACGTTCTTCGTCAGAAAGTGTTTCTACCTTTAATCTTCTGAGATAAACAGAAAGCCATTTTTGCCATGCATCTAGAATTTCGCCTTTTATTTCTTCTGGTAAATAAAATGCATATTCAATTTTTTCAAATGCCTGCTCTACAGCATCACTCTTTTTAATCTGGCTTAGGTTTCTAAAAAAGATAGTCATATCAGTTTCTGATAATTGTAAAATTTCTTCAATTCCTTGAATAATTTTATCATCAGTTTCACTTGAAGTGAAAAGTCCTAATTTACTTAAAAACATATTTTTATAATCCTCTTCGTAATCATTAATAAATGAATCTAAGATTTTTTCTAAAGGCTCTGCCTCATTAATTAAAGGATAAAGAGCATTTGCTAATTGGTATAAATTCCACTGGGCAACTTGAGGCTGATTTCCGAAACGATATCTTCTATTTTGACTGTCTGTAGTATTTGGAGTCCAATTTGGATCGTAGTTTTCCAACCATCCATAAGGCCCATAATCAATCGTAATTCCGTGAATCGACATATTATCGGTATTCATTACACCATGAACAAATCCGACACGCTGCCAGTGGAGAATCATTTCTCGAGTAGTATCTGCCACTTTTTTAAAGAATTGTAAATATTGTTCTTTAGGCTCACCGGTAATTTCTGGAAAATAATGTTTGATTGTGAATTCTACAAATTCTTTTAGATTTTTGAGCTCATTTCGAGCAGTCAGCATTTCAAAACTTCCAAAACGAATAAATGACGGCGCCACACGGCAGACAACAGCACCTTTTTCGTAAGCAGGATTTCCATTGTATAAAATATCTCTCAAAACCTGATCGCCTGAAAGAATCAGAGAAAGAGATCGAGTAGTGGGAACTCCTAAATAATGCATCGCTTCGGCGCATAAATATTCTCTTATAGACGAACGTAAAACGGCTAAACCATCTGCAGTTCTAGAATAAGGCGTTTTTCCAGCACCTTTTAACTGAAGTGTGTAAAATTGATTGTTGTTTTCAATTTCAGTTAAATTAATCGCACGTCCGTCTCCCAATTGTCCTGCCCAATTTCCAAATTGATGTCCGGCATAACACATCGCATACGGTTGGGTGCCAGGAAGAATATCTTTGCCAGAGAAAGTATTTAAAAATTCTTCTGATTGGATTTCTTCCTTAGAAATTCCAACTAATTCAGCAACTTCTTCAGATGCATGAATTAATTCTGGATGTGAGGGTTTTGTCGGATTTACATATGAAAAGAGCGTATTCTTTACTTGACGAATTTCGTTTGTCAAATCTGGATCTGCTGGCAGTTCGGCTGTAAATCGATTATTTATTTTGAGATTTTTCATTTTATTTCTTTTCTTTTATTGCCACAGATTAACGATTTCAAAAGATTGTTTTAATTAAAAATATTTCAAAAAATATAATCTGTGGCTTAACTTAAAATTAGCCAATTAATTTATCGGCGTACATTTTTTTAAGTTTTTGAATTTTTGGATCAATAACCACTTGGCAATATCCAGCTTCTTGATTTTCATTGTAATAATTTTGATGATAATCCTCAGCTTCGTAAAAAACTTCAAAAGGTTTCAATTGGGTAACAATCGGATCAGCATAAGCAGGCTGTACTTCTTCAAAAACTTTTTCTGCTATTTCTTTCTGCTCATCATTATGATATAAAATGATCGAGCGGTATTGCGTTCCGCTGTCACCACCTTGACGATTCAAAGTTGTTGGATCATGACTTGTCATAAAAATGAAAATTAAGTCATGATATGAAATTATGTCAGGATTAAAGGTAACTTGAATAACTTCTGCATGTCCAGTTCTGCCAGTACAAACTTCGCGATACGCTGGATTTTTTATAAAGCCATCTGAATAACCAGATTTTATTGATTCTACACCTTTTAAACGCTGAATTACAGCTTCGACACACCAAAAACAACCGCCACCAAAGGTAGCTACTGATAAATTTCCCATAAATAATACTTTCTATTAGTTTAATGCCTATTAATTCGATAGGATATTATGATAATTTATTAAAAAAAAGATCTTTTAACTAAAGATACCCGACAGGAATGTAATGTTTGAAGTTTACTATTGATAAATTCGCAATATTATAAAAAAGCGATATATTTGCAGTCAAACACAAGGCACAACTAATGAATAGCAAAAATAGTACCATCACTCTAGAAACTTATTTTCAGGAATTTAGACAAAATATTGTCGGAATAAATCAAGAATTTACGTCACCTTATGGCAGAAAATCAATCATTTATACTGACTGGACTGCCAGCGGAAGATTGTATCGCCCTATCGAAGAAAAACTTCTAAATGAGTTTGGACCATTTGTGGCCAATACACATACAGAAACTACTGTCTCTGGTACTGCCATGACAAAAGCGTATCATCATGCAAGACATATTATTAAACGTCATGCGAATGCAAGTAATGATGATGTTTTAATCACAGATGGAACTGGAATGACAGGAGTTATCAATAAATTCCAGCGTATTTTAGGTTTGAAAATTCCAGAAAATTTGAAAAGTTTCACGAATATTCCAGAAGAAAAGAAACCTATTGTTTTTATTTCGCATATGGAACATCATTCTAATCAAACTTCTTGGCTGGAAACTATTGCTGATGTGGAAATTATTCCTTCTTGCGAAAAAGGACTTTTCAATTTAGAAAATCTAGAAGCTTTATTGCAAAAATATAACGATAGAACCATAAAAATTGCTTCTATAACAGCATGTTCGAACGTTACGGGATTAAGAACTCCTTTTCATGAAGCTGCAAAATTAATGCACCAATATAATGGTGTATGCTTTGTTGATTTTGCTTGTTCAGGCCCTTATGTTGAAGTTGATATGCATCCAGCTGATCCAGAATCTTATTTGGACGCTGTATTTATGTCGCCTCATAAATTTTTGGGCGGACCTGGAACTTCTGGGGTTTTAATTTTCAACAAAAAATTATACAAAAACATGATTCCAGATTGTCCTGGCGGAGGAACGGTAACTTGGACAAATCCTTGGGGTGAACATCAATATATTGATAATATCGAAGATCGTGAAGATGGCGGAACACCTGGTTTTCTTCAAGTTATAAAAACTGCTCTTGCCATTGAGTTAAAAGAACAAATGGGAATTGAAAACATTATGCAGCGTGAACACGAAATTGTTGATTATGTTTTTAGTGAATTGGAACCAGTTTCCAATATTAAAATCTTAGCAGGACAACATAAAGAACGTCTTGGTGTCATTTCATTTTTTATTGATGATCTTCATTTTAATTTAGGAGTTAAACTTCTGAATGATCGTTTTGGAATTCAAACTAGAGGTGGTTGCAGTTGTGCGGGAACGTACGGTCACTATTTACTTCACGTTGATCAAGAAACTTCTAATAAATTGGTAAACGAAATTACAATTGGTGATTTGATCAAAAAGCCAGGATGGATTAGAATGTCTATTCACCCAACGACAACAGATGAGGAAATTGCTTATGTATGCCAAAGTATAAAAGAAATGGCCGCAAACCATAAAACTTGGGCTTTGGATTATTCTTATGATAAAAACAGAAATGAGTTTATTCATAAAAATGCAACTTCTTTTGAAGATGAATTGGTAGCAAGCTGGTTCAAATCATAAAGTTTAAAAAAGTTTATATAAAAGTAAACCCGACAAATTTTTAAAATTCGTCGGGTTTCTTGTTTCTTATGAAAATGATATTTGTGATTTAGCCCCGATAGAAGTGGAAATCCTTTTGTACTGCCCGAGGATTCGGGACCAGTACAAAAGATTGTAACGGATAGCGGGACTTCAGGTCTTGAAAAAAACGAAAATTTCTGCTTCTGTATATAATTACATAATCAGCCTTACACCGCCAAGATCTGAAACGCGATATGAAAATTTATTTCCAGGTGAGCCAATAAACATGAAATTTTTGGGAATTTTCCATTTTTGAGAAAGTTCATCAATTATTTCTGGACCGAAAACTCCTTCTATTTCTAGATATTCAATATCAAGTCCGTCGTAAGCGCGGTCTAAAACTTCTAGATCTTTTTTTAAAGCTTCATTGTTTGTAGAGCCATTTTTAACGTGGACGATCTTCAGTTTTTTGGTTGTTTCATTGTCTTCCACGTATTGCAAAACTTTATTGAGAATCGTGATGTCATCGCCTTTTGTGAAAAACACAAATTCCTGCGAATTGATTTGTGTGCTCAAATTTTGCAGATAGCGGTTACTCACAATAACCATTCTACGCAGCGGCTGATAAAAATATTCTAAAGCCTCGATTAGTAAACGAATTAAAATAACGCGATTGAGCATGATTCCTACAAAGATCAATGAAGGAATCATATATTGCAGAAATGTATAAAACGAATTGATATTGAGGCGCATATTTCCTAGAAAAGCAGCTATAACAAAAGTTACCGCGGCAAGTACTGCGATGCCTCGGGCACGTTCTGGTCTAGGAAGTTTTCTTCGTTTGTATTTTAAAAGTAAATTACCAATTCCGAATAAAGCCATTACCGCCAAGAACGAAAAAGTATAAACTCCGGCCAGAGATTCTAGATGTCCGCTAGTTGCAAAAAGTACTGAAATACAAAGAATTAAAAAGCTAATTACAATTCTGTAATGTGATCCTCTGCTATTTTGTTTCAAGAAATAATTGGGAAGAATTCTATCTAATGTCATTCGGTTTAAAAGTCCAGAAACTCCAACGAAAGAAGTTAAGACGGCTCCGCAGAGCACCATAACTGCATCGATAGAAATAAGCCAAGCCAGCCATGATCCGCCTGTTGTCTGTCCTAAATGTGCTAAAAGAGACTCTTTGTTTTCGCCGACTTCTGTTAACGGAATAACACTTATTAATAATATCGCAATAACGGGATTGAAGAAACTAACGATTGCCCACATATTTCTGAGTGTTTTTGGAAAAACACCATGTTCTTGTTCTTCAACAAAATTGGCAGAACTTTCGAAACCTGAAATTCCGAGCATGGCTGCCGAAAAACCTAGAAATAGCGCAGTTTTAATATTTTCATAAGCAATAGGAGTTTGCCAATTGATATGAAAAGTTTCTAATCCGTTTGTGAGAACAAACCAAATCGATGCAAGAACTAATAAAGTTAAAGTTCCAATATGGGTAAGAAAAATGATAACTGCCACAAATGCAGATTCTCCGATTCCTAAAATAGCTAATCCGGTAAATAAAATTAAAACCACAACGGTAGCAATCGTAACATTTAAGCCTTCAAAGATTCCGTGTAAGTAATGCATTCCTTCTGAAGCTGAAATTACAGCCGTTGCCATATACGACAAAACGGTTAAAGTTGCAGCCAAAGATGCCAGTCTTTTGGTAGAAGTATTTAGCAGAACATTGTAAGCACCTCCATTTAATGGAATCGCCCCAACAACTTCTCCGTAAATTTTTCTGAAAAGAAATAATACCACGCCAACAATTAAGAGTGAGATCCAAGCGTATTGACCTGCATATAAAATGGTTAAAGCAGATACATAAAGACAAGAAGAGCTAATATCGTTGCCGCAAATTGCAGTTGCCTGTAATTGATTTAATTTTTTGTGTACGATTTCTTTCATTAGTATTTAAGATTAACACTTTTAGTAAAAAATAATAAGTAACAATAAATTATAATCAGGCGAGAAGACTGTTGATGAATTTTAAATTTGGAAAACTATTTTGCTTCTTGAAATTTTTGTAATGATAATAAAGCCTGTTTTTGAACTTTTTTCTGAAAAAATCCTGTCCATCCTAATAAATATCCCATTGGACCAAAAGCTTGTTTAGACCATTTCCAGACATCAAAATTATCAGTATGTTTAATAATTAATCCATCTTGAAAGATAAATTCAGCATAGATTTTATTAATAACTTTTCTGTTTGTTTTACTAAAATTGTATGTAGCAGTCCAATTGGCAGAACCTGTTGCATCGTCAGCTTTAACGTTCGAAAATTCAATTTTTAAATTTCCTTTACTTTTTAAAAGTAACATTTCCCACATTTTTGAAACCTGATCTTCTTTTAATAAACCAAATGCCGGATCAATAAAATGTACCTTCGGATGGTAGCATTCGCTCATGGTTTTGGCATCTGCATTTGCAAAAGCGGTATAGAATTTTGTAATTAAGGCTTCGTTTGCGTTCATAAGAAAATATTTAATGTTAAATATAAGATTTATTAGATTAAAAAATCATTATAAAACACTAATTTCTTTTGCGGTATCAAATGTTTTTTTGGATTTATCGAATGCTGTCGAAAAGTAGTTCATTTTATTATAAGCTGTAAAATAACCAGTTTGATTGCCAAAAGTTGTTGGACCGCCAGCAATTATAAACCTAACAGCATAAATATCATTCTTTTTAAGCTTAAGCCATTCAGCAGGCGTAAAGTAATAATAAGAAGTTGTCTTACCGTCTGTAGATTCTTTTACATTTTTGTCTGTACAGGCAATAACATCGGCATTGGCTAAATCTACATAAAGTCCACCGGCAATTCTAGCTTTGTCGTTTGCTGTTGCAACTGTGATTTTTAAAACACCGCCTTTATCTGTTTTTGCTATTTGAATATTTACTTGCCCGGTGTAAGCATATTTTTCACATATAAAAGTGTATTCTTGGGTTGCAGGAAAAGGAGCAGAGCCTTTTACACTTATACTTTGCTGTGCTGCGGCAAAAGTTGAAACAAATAATAATAAGAGAAGCGGTAATTTAAAATTCATAATTTATATGTTTATTGATTGGCTAATTTAGCGTCAAATTTTTCATCCCAATCCATTGATTTTATAGCTGAAACAAGATTCTCGTCGTTTACAAATACTCGTAATTCTTTGTTTGCCACTTTTTTGCTGTACAAAGCATGGTAACGGTAAATGACTTCATCTTTGGTTTTGTAAACTCCGTCTAATTTTAAATCAATAAAGCTTCCGTAATATTGTCTAAATCTTTGGCAGGTTTTGGTTAAACGATCTTCCGTTGTATTTTCCATAACCGATTTAGTTACTTCAGTTTCATTAAAAGGTTTAAATTTTGAAGTATTACAAGTTTCTAAAACTCTTTTTCCCAAATCATAAGCTTTTTGCTGCTGAGTGGCGTTTACTTCTGCTCCAGAAACTTTTTTAATTTTTAAATCTTCTGTATCTCTGCTTACTGTTCCTGTTTTAGATTTACATCCAATTAATAATAACAAACATATAATCAATCCTGCTTTCTTCATAACTATTTAAGTAATTTTTAATAATAAGTTAGGATCGGGACAATTTTCTATATAAAAGTTAAGGTCTTTTGTGTTGCAGACACCTGGATAATCTCCCCAGTAATCTTCAATATTATGAATGATTTGAAAATGGACATGCGGCGCATAATCACCATTTACTGAGGCATTTCCTAAAGTGGCAATCTTTTCACCCTTTTTAAAATAGTCTCCGATATTTAAGTTTTCTATACTTTCTAACGACAAATGTCCGTATAAAGTATAAAATTTTTGATTTTCTACTTCATGTTCTAATATTATAGTAGGCCCGTAATCACCCAAGCCAATATTGTTTTTAAAACTATGAACTTTACCGTTTAGAGCTGCAAGAACAACGGTTCCTGCTTCTGCCCACAAATCTAGGCCAATATGTATATTGCGTTCTGGTTTAGAATCATTCAAAAAAATTGAGCTTCGCTGGTATAAAAAACGTCCCTCAATATAACCTCCAAATGCAACTTTAGCGTTATTTTCTCGTAGATAATTTGAAATGTATTTTTCAAAATCTTCTGATGTATCAAGTTTTGCTTCGACTAATTCTTTATTGAAAACCGACAAATTCAATGGCGTATATTCTGAAATCTTGATTGATTCGTCAATTACTTTAGTAGGTGGTAAGGCGTTTAAAATGGAGGCAAGGGGTTTCATAAAATTAAGCAACTTTTTTTATAATTATTAATTCATTGTGTACTTCAATGCGAGGCAGCATCTTGGTCATAAACAATTTTGGATTTACTTCTGAGATATATTTTCTGTTTCGAACATTGTGTGCTTCGTCAAGAATCATAGTATTAAACAAAACGTAGCCGTCATCTTTTAAAAGAGTACAAATTCTATCTACAAAAAACTTCTCAAACAAAAAGTTCGGCATGTGAGTATCTTCAAAAATGTCTATAATTATAAGATCGTATTTGTCTTTGGTTTTTAAAACAAACTCAAAAGCATCATCAATTACGAGTTCCAATTGTTTAATTTGATTCAGGTTAAAATACTCATTTGCAACTTGAATCATATCTGGATCTATTTCAACTCCAGTTATTCGGTCTTTATATTCAATTTCGTCTACTAATGTTTTTACTACACTTCCGCCGGCAACTCCTAATAGTAAAATGTGATCCATTTTTAGAATCGTATCATAACCAATATTTCGAAGTCCATATCGCAATATACGCTGCAGGCTTCCATAAGAATAATTAGTGTTTTCAGAATCTAGTACTAACTCTCCATTTGCCCAGGTAACTTCAATAATTTTACTTCTGGCAGATTTCTTTTTATAAATTTTTATGGGAATTAAGTAACTAAAAAATTTTCGAATCATTTTGAATGCTTTTACTCAAATTTAGTATTAAATCTTTTATTTTGCACCAAATATTAGATCTTTAATGAAAAAACTCTTGTACAAATTCATATTTTTTAGGCTAATGGGCTGGAAAATAGTGGGAATGGAAAATGCCGAAGTGAAAAAATGTGTATTAATGGTAATGCCGCATACCAGCAATCATGATTTTTATATAGGAATTTTTACTCGTGGTATATCTGGACTACAGATGAATTGGGTAGGAAAAAAGGAATTATTTAAATTTCCGTTTGGATATTATTTTAAAAATGTTGGAGGAAAACCCTTAGACCGCACCGGCGGATTAAATAAAGTAGATTCTATTGCTGCAATTTTTGACAGAAAAGACGTTTTTCGTTTGGCAGTTGCACCAGAAGGAACACGAAAAGGAGTAAATGAAATTAAAACCGGTTTTTATTATATTGCGCTTAAAGCTAATGTGCCAATTGTTCCAGTAGCTTTTAACTGGGGTAAAAAAGAAGTGAGTTTTGGAAAACCGTTTTTTCCAACTGGAAATTATGAAACTGATTTTGATATTCTCAAAAAACATTACAAAGGTGTTTTGGGTAAAATTCCCGAAAATGGCGTACAATTCTAAAATTCAACTAATTTTTCCAAACGCGTGAGAATCGCGTAAATGAAAATTATTTGTACGAATGTTCAAATATGCGATAATTTTTGAATTACGGCGAATAGGTTTTAAAAGTTCCGTTTTTATAGAAAAAGACAATTTTTTCAATTTCGTTATCTGCCACGTTTAAATTTGACGTTTTTGATTCCGTTGCATCCTTTGTTTTAGCTTTTTCATTTTCATCAAATTTTATTTCTGAAAATAAATCTTTTGACAAATTTTCATTCGAAATAGGTGAGATGATCTTAGTTTCAGAAATTACTACTTCATCATTTTTAGGAAAATTTCCTCTTCCAATCAAAATCCAATATAGGTCAACATCTGGAAAAACTTCTAAAATTTTCATCACAAAATCTAAACTTGGTTTGTTTCTGCCAGACAAAAGATGCGACATGCTAGATCTTTGTACACCAATCTTATCTGCAAATGCAGAGGCATTTAAACCATAATAATCTAATACAATCTCAAGCCTTTTTACGAAATCATCTATGTTTACCATTGTAAATTATTATTTTAAATTTGCATATTTACAAATGTAAACAAAAAGAATAACTATCACAATTTTACAGTTGTAAATATTATACAAGTCTTGAAATATCTTAACTTCTTACATTATATAAAGCTTGTTATTTAATTAATAAACAGTTATTTAGGTTTAATTATTTAAAGTTGTAACATTTGTAAGCCGATTACCTACAAGTGTGGATTAAATAACTCTGAAATATGTTTACATTTATAAATTTTCTTTCTTTTTAATAGTTTACAATTGTAAAAATAAAGATGTTTACTTTTGTAAACTAATCAAAACGCAATGAATTTAGAAGCACTTTTTACCCAATACAAAGAAGAATCTATATCTGGAAGATATTTGACTTTAGATCATATTAAACCACTTTTGGATAAACTAAATACAAACAATCAAGTACAAATTATTGGAAAATCTGTTTTAGGAGAACCTATATATAGTTATCAAATTGGTATAGGACCAACCCGTGTTTATTTATGGTCGCAAATGCACGGAAACGAAAGCACCACAACAAAAGCTTTATTTGACTTCATTAATCTGCTGAATGATGAAACGGATTTTGCAAAGAGAATGCTTAATACTTTTACTTTTTACTGTATTCCTATTTTGAATCCAGATGGTGCGAGATTGTATACACGTGCAAATGCTAATGATATTGACCTTAATCGTGATTCGCAAAATCTAACACAGCCAGAAAGCAATGTTCTAAGAGAAGTTTTCGAGAGCTTTAAACCTCATTATTGTTTTAATCTTCATGATCAGAGAACTATTTTTGGAGCAGGAACAACAGGAAAACCAGCAACGGTTTCTTTTTTAGCACCATCTTATAATGAAGAGAGAGAAGTTAATGAGAATAGATTAAAAGCAATAAATATCATTGCAGGAATCAATAAAGAGCTTCAAAAATATATACCCGGACAAGTCGGCCGTTTTGATGATTCTTTTAATATTAATTGTATTGGAGACACTTTTCAATTTTTAGGAGTTCCTACTATCTTATTTGAGGCAGGGCATTACCCAGGCGATTATGAGAGGGAAATTACTCGTAAATACATATTTTTCTCGTTAATTTTGAGCTTTAAATTAATTTCCGAAAACGATTTAGTTGATAATCGATTTGGTGAATATTTGAATATTTCACAAAATAATGTGGTTTTTTATGATTTTATGTATAAAAATGTCAAAATAAATTATGATGGTATCGAAATTATTACGAATTTTGTCGCACAATACAAAGAAGAATTAATCGAAAATAAGATTCATTTTAACGCTTACATAGTTGAAGTAGGTGAATTGGAAAATTATTTTGGACATTATGAATACGATGCAAAAGGGCAGGAATATTCGGATGATTTCACAAATTTTCCAAAAACGGGTCAGGAAGCAAATTTTTATTTAAATAAAAATGTTAAATTTGTTAACGGATTAATAAAAAGTTAATTTTTATGTGAATTTGTTGTTTTTTATATATAATTTTATACTTTGTAATAGCAATTAGTAATATTAATTAAACAATTATGAGTAAATTTCGTTTAGATGAAGTAGATCACCAGATTTTAGATATGTTAATAGACAATACGAGAGTTCCGTTTACTGACATTGCAAAAAAATTATTGATATCTGCTGGAACAGTACATGTTAGAGTAAAAAAGATGGAAGACGCAGGTATAATAATGGGTTCTTCTTTAGCCTTAGATTACGATAAATTAGGGTATTCATTTATTGCTTATGTAGGTGTATTTCTGAATAATACCTCTCAAACAAAATTTGTATTAGAGCGAATTAATCAAATTCCATTCGTTACTGTAGCTTCTGTAACAACTGGGAAATTTAATATTTTTTGCAAAATTAGAGCAAAAGATACTAAACACGCGAAAGAAGTTATCTTTATGATTGACGATATTGACGGTGTTTACAGAACAGAAACAATGATTTCACTAGAGGAAAGTATAAACGATAAGAAGCGTTTGATGCATACTATTTTCAAAAATATGTAAGAACTTTTCTTGAATGCTATATTAAAATATAACCTCAAGTTTATTCTTGGGGTTTTTTTATGACTAATTAACCAACCAACTATAACACGATTATGTATACGTTGCCAAAAATTGAACGTTTTAATCAAGACGTTCTCTCAAAATACCACATCTATAATAGTGTTTTTATAACATTACCATTCGATTCTATAGATAATACAGGAGTTTTACTTCCTTTATTTACAGAGACTTGCGAAACGGGTTTTAAAAAACAGGAAACACCAAAAGAAATTTTTGATTTTTTCTCTAGTAAATTTCTGAACAACGCTTCAGAAACTGAGAAAATCGATTTAATGTTTCGATTTATCCAGTACATAGAGCGTCAAATTGTATTATTTGATGCTATTGAAGACGCAGCTTTTCCTGAGGTTAACAATATGGAAGGACGCGGATCTTTGCGTGATATTAAAGAAAAATCAGATGCAAAGGAAAAAGATGATGAACTAATTGAATTTTTAGAAAGCTTTAATGTTCGTACTGTTTTAACAGCGCATCCAACTCAATTTTATCCTGGACCAGTTTTAGGAATTATAAATGATTTGACAGAAGCAATTCGTCAAAACGATTTATTGCAGATCAAACAATTGTTAGCTCAATTAGGAAAAACACCATTTATTCAAAACGAAAAACCAAATCCGTATGATGAAGCGGTAAGTTTGATCTGGTATTTAGAAAATGTGTTTTATGCCACAGCTGGTGAAATTGTACATTATCTACAAAAAAATATTAAAGAAGGCGAGCCAATTCATAACCAATTAATAAAACTTGGTTTCTGGCCAGGAGGTGACCGTGACGGAAATCCTTTTGTTACAACAGAGATTACGCTTAAAGTTGCAGATCGTTTGCGTACTTCAATTTTAAAGTGTTATTATGTTGAAATGAGAAATTTAAAACGTAAGTTAACTTTCTCTGGTGTAGACACTTTGGTAGCTGAACTTGAACATAAGCTTTACCGTTCTGTGTTCTATTCTAAAGGTGAAATTTTCATCACTTTAGAAGAATTATTGACGCAGTTAAATACTATTAGAACTATAATTATTGAAAAACATCAGTCATTATATTTAGATGAATTAGAAGCGTTTTTAGTTAAAATCAATTTGTTTGGTTTCCATTTTGCAACTTTAGATATTCGTCAAAATAGTAAAATTCATAACGCAGTATTTAAGGATGTCGTGAATTATTACTTGAATTCTGGTTCTACTATTTTTCCAAATAATTATTTTGAATTAACTGAGGAGCAAAAAATTGATGTTTTATCTAAAATCAAAGGCAATTTAA
The DNA here is from genome assembly GCF_001429295.1 of Flavobacterium sp. Root935. Taxonomy (GTDB): domain Bacteria; phylum Bacteroidota; class Bacteroidia; order Flavobacteriales; family Flavobacteriaceae; genus Flavobacterium. The sequence continues at coordinate 99,251 of NZ_LMJL01000012.1, forward strand.
ATCCGAGTGATTTTGAAGATGAAATCACCAGATCTACTTTAGAATCTGTTCAGGCCATTAAAACTATCCAAGCCAATAATGGAGAAGAAGGTGCTAATCGTTACATTATTAGTAATAATGAAAGTGCATTGAACGTAATGGAAACTTTCGCAATGATTCGCTTGAACAATTGGGAAAATCCTACGGTTGATATTATTCCGCTTTTTGAATCTGTTGATGATTTGCAAAACGCTCATTCAATAATGGAGCAGTTATATACAAATGCTGAATATTCTAAACATTTAAAATCTAGAGGAAATAAACAAACTATAATGCTTGGTTTCTCTGACGGAACTAAAGATGGCGGTTATTTAATGGCTAACTGGAGTATTTATCAAGCTAAAATTGCCTTGACTGAAATTTCTAGAAAATACGGCATTAAAGTTATTTTCTTTGATGGACGCGGCGGGCCTCCAGCGCGTGGTGGTGGAAAAACTCATAAATTCTATGCTTCTCTAGGTCCAAAGATTGAAAATAACGAAATTCAAATTACAGTTCAAGGTCAAACAATTAGTTCTAATTTCGGAACTCTTGATTCTTGCCGTTATAATATTGAGAATTTATTAAGTGCCGGCGTTACAAATCAGGTTTTCAGTAAAGGAAAAAATGAGCTTACAGCTGAAGAAACTGAAATTTTGACGCAGTTAGCTAATTTGGGTTATGATAAATATTTAAGTTTTAAGAATCATCCAAAGTTTATTCCTTATTTGGAAAAAATGAGTACGTTGAAATACTATTCTAAAACTAATATTGGCAGCCGCCCATCGAAAAGAAGTAAATCAGAATCGTTAGATTTTGCTGATTTAAGAGCAATTCCGTTCGTTGGATCTTGGAGTCAACTGAAACAAAACGTTCCTGGATTCTTTGGAGTTGGTTCAGCTTTAAAACATTTTGAAGAGAGCGGGCAGTGGGATAAAGTAAGTGATTTGTATCATAATTCATTATTTTTCAAAACCTTACTTGAAAACAGTATGATGTCATTGGCAAAATCATTTTTACCATTAACAGCCTATATGAGAAAAGATCCTGAGTTTGGTGAATTCTGGCAGATTATTTATGATGAATTCTCAGAAACAAAAAGACTTTTATTGAAAATTGCTGATCATAAAACGTTGATGGAAAATTATCCTGACGGTATAGCTTCGATTCAAATAAGAGAGCGTATTGTATTGCCATTATTGACAATTCAACAATATGCTTTACTTAGAATCAATGAGTTAAATAAAGAAGAGTCACCAAATGAAGAGTTGATTAAAGTTTACGAAAAAGTTGTAACTAGATCTCTTTTCGGGAACACTAATGCAAGTAGAAACTCAGCTTAAAACTGAGTTTCTAATATAATTTTAAAAAATGAAAGTAAGCGATATATTAGAAAATGAGTATGCAGGACATTTTGGTACTTATATCAAACAAGCCGGCGATGGAATATTGATAGAAGAGTTAGAAATTTCTCTTCACGAATTTATCAGGTTTGTTCAAAATATTCCGATGGATAAATTTGATTATCGTTACGCTCCAGGCAAATGGACTATTAAAGATATTATTCAGCATGTTATGGATACTGAGCGTATTTTTGCTTATCGTGCATTGCGATTTTCAAGAAATGATAAAACGCCTCTTCCTAGTTTTGAAGAAGATGATTATGCCAATAACACCAATTCAAATAGTCGAAGCATACAAGATTTATTGACAGAATTTTCAGCTCTAAGACATTCAACTTTATTGTTTTACAAAAGCTTATCTGAAGAACAACTTAAAAGAATTGGGATAGCTTCTGGCAATCAAATTTCAGTTCGGGCTTTAGGTTTTGTTATGATTGGACATCAAAAACATCATCAAAAAGTTTTTGAAGAAAGATATTTGTAAACCTTCCAAAATAAAAAATCCTGTGAAATATTTCACAGGATTTTTTTTATACGATTTGATTTTTCCTTTCTAAAAAAGCCAATCCAAAACGAATTTTATCATAAGACATTTTTTCTTCGAAATATTCGTAGTATGGTCTCAATGCCTCAGGTTTTTCTAGTTCTATTTGAGCTTTTTCAATTTTTAAGATTTCGTCTTCTGAAACAAATTGACTCAAATCTAAATCATTTCCATCAACATATAATTTAGCTAAATGAGAAATTATAGTTGTTTCTCCTAAATTCCGTTGACCGGCAATTTCTTCTACAGAAAGTCCTTTTTGAAATAGTTCTAATGTTTTAGCATAAGTGCTTTCTTTTTTATCTTTTTTGACAACAGATTTATTCTTGTAAAATTCAATAATCGCCTTAATAAATTCTGAACCATACTTTTCGAGTTTAGCTTTACCGACACCTTCAACAGCAAGAAAATCTTCGTCTGTCATTGGTCTTAAAATTTCCATTTGTCTTAAAGAAGCATCACTAAAGATTACATATGCGGGAACTTCTTCTTCCTTTGCAATTTCATAGCGTAATTTTCGAAGTGTTTCAAAAAGAGAATTCTTAGCAATCTTTGTTTTCGTTTCTTTAATTTCAGATTTATCGATAACTTTTTTAACAACAGTTGTCAATTTTACTTTTTCGCCTTCAAACAAAACTTTCTTTGCAAAAGGAGTAAGGAGTATTTTATTGTGTTGATGAAAAGCAATTTCGCAATATCCCAAATTAATAAGCTGTATTAAATACTGATTCCAGTCGTACCAAGAAATGTCATCGCCAATTCCGTACGTTTTAAGCGTTTGATAATTTTTTTCGTAGATATACGCGTTTCTCGAGCCTCTTAAAAAATCTACAATTACGGCTAAAGGCTCAGATTCCTTCAAACGGGTAATTGCAGATAAAGCTTTTTGCGCTAAAACGGTTCCATCAAAGAAAGTTGGCGGATTTTTGCAGATATCGCAATTGCCGCAATTTTCAGTTACCAATTCACCAAAATAAGAAAGCAGTATTTTTCTTCGGCAGCTTACAGCATCAGCATATTGTTTCATACGATCTAATTTAGCCAACTGAATATCAGCGTTAAGTCCGTCTGAAGCAAATTTTTGAAGTTGAATTACATCTGCATAACTTTCGAATAAAACAGTTTCTGCCGGAAGACCATCGCGGCCCGCACGCCCAATTTCCTGGTAATAACCTTCAATGTTTTTTGGGAGATTATAATGAATTACCCATCGAACATTCGATTTATCAATTCCCATCCCGAATGCAATAGTCGCACACACTACCTGACAATCGTCGTTTATAAACTGATCCTGTGTTTTGGCTCTCGTTTCATTATCCAAACCAGCATGATATGCTTTTGCCGTAATACCGCTTTTCTTTAATTTTTCTGCTAATTCTTCTGTGGTCTTGCGGCTTAAGCAATAGATAATTCCAGATTCGTTGGGTTTATTTTCAATAAAATCGATAATTTGTTTGACACGATCTAATGCTGGACGAACCTCTAAACTCAAATTTTTACGATCAAAAGAAGCTATAAAAGTTTTTGGCCTTACTAAATTTAACTGCTTTGTAATATCTGTACGAGTTGCTTTATCTGCAGTAGCAGTCAATGCTAAAACAGGAGTAGAAGGGAAGCGGCTTTTTAAATATCCTAAATTTGTATAAGCTGGTCTAAAATCATGACCCCAAGACGAAATACAGTGTGCTTCATCTATAGCTATTAAACTAATAGTCAGTTCGTTGAAAGCAACCTCTAAATAGGAGAGACTTTCGGGAGCTATATAAACCAACTTAAATGTATTAGATTTTAAATTGTCTATATAATATTGCTGTTCTTGTGCAGATTGTGAACTGTTTATGTAACAAGCTGAAATTCCGTTTGTTTTCAAACTATCAACCTGATCTTTCATTAATGCAATTAGAGGAGAAATTACAATTGTAATTCCTGGTAAAATTAAGGCAGGAAGCTGAAAACATATTGATTTGCCACCTCCTGTAGGCATAATAGCCAAAGCATCTTGTCCAGATAAAATGGTATTTATAATAGTTTCTTGATTGGGTCTGAATTTTTCAAAACCAAAATTCTCTTTTAATGCAGTATGTAATATTTCTGAAGTCATAGGGCGCATAATCTTTTAAATAAAAGATTAAAAATAAAAATAATCTTACAAAAATCAAAAATATAAATTTCGTCTAATCGTGTTAATTGTACTTATAAAAAAAAGGAACTCATATAGAGTTCCTCTTATTTATTTTAAAGAAATGAATTAATCTTCATCTTCTTCATCCTCTTCGTCATAATCAGTATCTGCTTTGTCATCATCATCTTCATCGTCGTCATCCCCGCCGTCTACATCAGGTTTGTCTTGATTATCATCTTCATCTTCATCGTCAATATCATCATCAAGATCCATTCCTTTAACTGGAACGATTGTATCTACATCAACATCAATATCATCATCTTCATCGTAGTTTTCAATTCTATCAGCAAGTTTAGTACTAATTTTTACTAAATAAATGGTGTCTTCTGTTCGAACTTCAACAGCTTCAACCAATTCGTTTTTAGCATTTCTAAAACGGATTACATCCGAATCATCATAACCATCAGGAAATTTTTCAACCAAAAGGTTCAAAATTTCATTGGTAAGTTTAGCGTAGTCTACTATAACTCTTTTCATAAATTATTTTATAAATCTAATAAATATGCGAAAATTAACGGAGCAACAATTGTAGCATCCGATTCAATAATAAATTTAGGGGTTTTGATATCTAACTTACCCCAAGTGATTTTTTCATTTGGAACCGCTCCAGAATAAGAACCATAACTAGTGGTTGAATCTGAAATCTGGCAGAAATAGCTCCAGAATGGAACATCATGCATTTCCATATCTTGATAAAGCATTGGCACCACACAAATAGGGAAGTCACCAGCAATACCACCACCAATTTGGAAGAATCCGATTCCGTTAGAGCTGTTTTTAGAATACCAATCTGCTAAGAAAGTCATGTATTCGATTCCAGATTTCATGGTAGATGCTTTCAAATCTCCTTTAATTACGTATGAAGCAAAGATGTTACCCATAGTACTATCTTCCCATCCTGGTACGATAATAGGTAAGTTTTTCTCTGCAGCTGCATACATCCAGCTATCTTTTAAATCAATTTCGTAATATTCTTCTAAAACGCCAGATAACAACATTTTATACATGAATTCATGCGGAAAATAACGTTCTCCTTTATCATCTGCATCTTTCCAAATTTTGTAAATGTGTTTTTGTAAACGACGGAAAGCTTCATGCTCAGGAATACAAGTGTCTGTAACACGATTTAATCCTCTTTCTAGCAAAGCCCATTCGTCTTCTGGTGTAAGATCACGGTAATTTGGTACTCTTTCATAATGAGAATGAGCAACTAAATTCATGATATCTTCTTCTAGATTTGCACCGGTACATGAAATGATATGTACTTTGTCTTGTCTGATTACTTCTGCAAAAATTTTACCAATTTCTGCTGTACTCATTGCGCCAGCCATACTCACAAGCATCTTTGCACCATCTGCTAATTGCTGCTCGTATGCTTTTGCAGCATCTACTAATGAAGCAGAATTAAAATGCAAATAATGTTTTTCAATAAACTGACTGATTGGTCCTTTCATTTTTTTTTGTTTTTTTTTGAATTAAAAAGTTTAACCTTTTTGGATGTTAATGCAAATTAAGAATTTTCTAAATACTAATCTTACTTAATTTGACGTTTTTTATAACTTTTTTTTGTAGCCTAAAATCTTCAATACATCGTCTGAAGTCTGTTGTTCTGAAAAAACTTCTGTTGCCAGAATACCGTTTTCATCACGATCTATCAAAATATGTTTCGGCTGCGGAATCAAACAGTGGTGAAGACCACCATATCCTCCAATTGTTTCTTGATAAGCGCCAGTATTAAAGAAACCAATATATAATGGTTTTTCTTTATTGTACTTAGGAAGATAAATTGCGTTCATGTTTTGCTCAGAATTGTAATAGTCGTCACTATCACAAGTCAGACCTCCTAACAGAACCCGCTCGTAAGTATCATTCCAGCGGTTTACCGCCAGCATAATAAAACGTTTGTTTATAGCCCAAGTATCTGGTAAAGTGGTAATGAAAGATGAGTCGATCATATTCCATTTTTCTCTATCATTTTGTTGTTTTTGATACAAAATCTGATAGATTGCACCACCGCTTTCGCCTACAGTAAATGATCCAAATTCCGTAAAAATATTTGGAACATCAACTTCAGCTTCATCACAGGCAATTTTAATTTGATTGATAATTTCATCAATCATATATTGATAATCATATTCAAAAGCAAGCGAATTCTTAATTGGGAAACCACCGCCGATGTTTAATCCATCTAGGGTAGGGCATTCCTTTTTAAGAGCAATGTATACTTTAATACATTTTACAAGCTCATTCCAATAATATGACGTATCGTTAATTCCAGTATTGATAAAAAAGTGAAGCATTTTAAGCTCTAATTTATCATTCTCCTGAATTTGTTTTTTATAAAACGAAACTATGTTTTTGTAACCAATTCCTAGTCTTGAAGTATAAAACTCGAACTTAGGTTCTTCCTCAGCAGCAATACGGATTCCAATTTTGAATTTCCCTTTAATTTCTGCCTGAAGCAAATCTAATTCTTCATAATTATCAATAATTGGAATAGTATTTTTATGTCCGTTATTGATTAATCTAGCAATATTAGAAATGTATTCGTCTCTCTTAAAACCATTACAAATTACATAAGTACTTTTGTTGATTTTTCCGTTTTCTAATAAATTTTCAACAATATTTACATCAAATGCAGACGATGTCTCGATGTGAATGTTATTCTTGAAAGCTTCATTCATAATATATTCAAAATGAGAGCTTTTTGTACAATAACAATAGTAATATTTTGCTTCGTACTTATTTTTTTCCATCGACTTTCTGAACCAAGCTTTTGCCTTATTGATATTTTCAGAAATTTGAGGAAGGTAAGTAAACTTTAATGGCGTACCATATTGTTCAACCAATTTCATCAAATCGATATTGTGAAATAAAAGGTTGTCTTTGTTTAGTTTAAATTCCTCTTGTGGAAAATAGTATGTTTGGTTTATTAGATCAGAATATTTTGTATTCATTTATATGTCAATATTTTATAGAGTGAAATTTTGTTTTTAATTTAGATGTTTTTAGAACTAAATCTTAAATTCAAACTCTAATATTGGCAAATATAATAGGCAGTTTTTCGTGCTCGGCTTTTGAACATTGGAAAACATCAAAACAAAGCGGGCTTTTACTATTATAAAAACGGTTCAACATTCTAAGTAAAGAACTGTTGAGACGGTTTCTATAAGAACTGAATTGTCTTTGTTTACTGTTTGTTTTCATCGTGGCAAATGTAAAAAATAATATATACCTAACGCAATGCTTTTGATTAAAAAAAGTTTAAGATTTATAATCTTGAAACGCGTCTAGAATTAATTTATTTTCAACGGATTGGTTAATTTTTATTTTTCCTATTCCTTCAATCAATGCAAATTGAATTGCGCCGTATTCATTTTTTTTGTCATGAATCAGTAATTCTAAGATCGGATCAATGTCATTTTCTTCAAAAATTACATCATCATAAATGCCTTTAATTACAGTTTTGATTTCTCTGTATTCTTCTTTTGAAATTAAATTTTTATGCAGTGAAATATAACTTTCCAAGATCATTCCAACAGCTATAGCTTCTCCGTGCAGTAAAGTTGTTTTAGTATCGCTTTCTAAAAAATAGCTTTCTATGGCGTGTCCTAAAGTATGTCCAAAATTTAAGGCTTTACGAATGTTTTTCTCTGTTGGATCCTGGATTACGATTTCATTTTTGATTTCTACTGAACGGTAAATTAATTCGTCCAAATCATCAAAAATAATTGATTTTAAGTCTGAGAACTGTCTCCAATAAGGTGCATCGAAAATCAAGCCGTGTTTTAGCATTTCAGCCAAACCAGAACGCATTTCGCTTTGCGGTAAAGTTTCAAGATATTGTGTATCTATTAAAACCATCTGCGGTACATTAATTACACCGATTTGGTTTTTAAGATTTCCTAAGTCAACACCTGTTTTTCCTCCAACAGAAGCATCAACCATAGATAATAAAGTAGTAGGGATATTTATAAAATCTACGCCTCTTTTAAAAGTAGACGCAACAAAGCCGCCTAAATCTGTTACAACACCACCTCCTAGATTAATTACAAGTGATTTTCTATCACCTCCAAGTTCGGTTAAAATATTCCAGATTTCAATACAAGTTTCTATATTTTTATTGGCTTCACCCGCTTCAAATTCGATTATTTCGATTGTTAAATCTGTTTCAAGAAGGGGAATAAATTTATGCAGACAATGTTCATTGGTTTGATCATCAACAATTATAAATATATTAGAGTATTTATTTTCTCTTAAATGTTTATTTAAAGCTTCGTATGCATTTTGGTTAAAATGAACGAAATAATTATTGGCTTGAATAGATTGCATAATTCTTTAGTTAATTGAAACCGCAAAATAAGGCATTTTTAAGGAAATAATATTCAAAGTTTACTGCTAATTTGTTTTAAAACGAATCATTCTAATTAACGGAGAGAGACATATATTTTCTTTTTAATAGAAAGCAGCACGACACATTAAAATTTTACTTTCTAATTTGTCCTATATAATGATCTCATTAACAATTTGAAAAAATATGATTGCATTTAGTAAATAATATTCAAAACACTCTATATCTTTGCACAAAAACTAAACTTAATGGAAAAAATATTCGATAACACTCAAGTTGCTTTTTCACTTAAAAGTGATACCGAACTTGATAGGGCTTATTTTCTTTTTAAAATGATTGACAGCGAGCCTTTGGTACGCATAGGAACAGCTGTTACCAATTTTGCAATCAAAGCACATCTTCCTGTTGAAGGACTGATTCGTGCAACTGTTTTTGATCATTTTTGTGGTGGTGTAAACGAAAATGACTGCTTAACTGTAGTTGATAAAATGTTTACCAAAGGTGTTTCTTCTGTATTAGATTATTCAGTTGAAGGAAAAGAAGAAGAGGAGCAGTTTGATGCAGCTTTGGAAATGACCTTAAAAACTATTGAATTTGCAAAAGAACGTTTAGCGATTCCGTTTGCAGTATTTAAACCAACTGGTTTAGGACGTTTTGAATTGTATGAGAAATTAGGCGAAAAACAAACTTTAACTCCAGCAGAACAAGAGGAGTGGAATAGAGTAGTTTCTCGTTTTGACCAAGTTTGCAGCGAAGCTCATAAAAAAGATGTAGCGCTATTGATTGATGGTGAAGAAAGCTGGATGCAGGATGCTGCAGATGATTTAGTTACTGATATGATGCGTAAATATAATAAAGAAAAAGCTATTGTATTTAATACTTTACAAATGTACCGTTGGGATCGTTTGGATTACTTGAAAAAGCTTCATGATATTGCTAAAGTTGAAGGTTTCTATATCGGAATGAAGTTAGTTCGCGGCGCGTACATGGAAAAAGAAAACAAACGTGCTGAAGAAAAAGGATATGTTTCGCCAATTTGTGTTTCTAAACAAGCTACAGATGATAATTATGATGCTGCTGTAAATTACATGTTAGATCACCTAGATACTATGGCTATTTTTGCAGGAACACATAATGAATTGAGTTCATACAAGTTAATGGAAATGATGGCTCAAAAAGTAATTGCGAAAAACGATAATAGAATCTGGTTTGGGCAATTATACGGAATGAGCGATAATATTAGCTACAACTTAGCTGAAAACGGTTATAATGTAGCAAAATATCTACCTTTTGGACCTGTTAAAGATGTTATGCCATACTTAATTCGTCGTGCAGAAGAAAATACTTCTGTTGCTGGACAAACGAGCCGTGAGTTATCTATGATTAAAGCAGAACGTAAACGTAGAAAAGGGAAATAATTTTCAGTTTTCAGTCTCGGTTTACAGTTTACATATTAAAAAGGTTCCAACTAAAATTGGAACCTTTTTCATTCGTATTAAACTCGACAGGTTTTTAAAACCTGTCGGGTTTGCTGGAGATGTATGATTTTAGATTTTAACAAAAAAGTCCATTTGTAAAGCAAATGGACTTTTTTGTATTGGAATTTGGAATTTTAAAAAATTGAAATTTTACTTAAGAATTACTAAACTGTAAATTACTTAAGTTCTTATATATTCCGTTTTCTAAGTTTATTAATTCTTGGTGAGTTCCTTCTTCGGAAATTTTTCCGTTATCTAAAACTAGAATTTTATCTGCGTTTCTAATAGTCGAAAGGCGATGTGCAATAATAATACTTGTTCTTCCTTCCATTAAAACTTCTAAAGCTTCCTGAACTAGTTTTTCGCTTTCACTGTCTAAAGATGAAGTGGCTTCGTCTAATATTAAAATACTCGGGTTTTTAAGCAGTGCTCTTGCAATTGCAATACGCTGACGTTGTCCGCCAGATAATTTAACACCGCGTTCTCCAACTAATGTTTCAAATTTTTCTGGGAAACCTTCTACAAAATTGAATGCATTTGCTTGTTTTGCTGCTTGAATAATTTCTTCATCAGTTGCGTCTGGTTTTCCATAGGCAATATTCTCTCTAATTGTTCCTCCAAAAAGAATAACATCTTGAGGGACAATACTCATATTACCACGAAGATCTTCTAAATCATAATCATAGATGTTTTTTCCATCAACAGTAATTTCCCCAGAAGTAATATCATAAAATCGTAAAAGAAGCGAAGAAATAGTCGATTTCCCAGCACCGCTTGGTCCAACAATTGCAATTTTCTGTCCAAATTCGGCTTTGAAATTTACGTCTTTCAATACCTGAATTTCCTGACGTGTCGGGTAACTAAAAGCTACATTGTTGAAAGTTACATTTCCTTTTATTTTTTCTTTGCTTTTATTTGAATCAGAATTGATTTTTTCTGGATTTTCGTCTAATAATTCGAAAACTCTTTCCGTTGCGCCAATTGCTTTTTGAATCTGTGCATATAATTCAGCGATTCCACCAAATGAAGCTCCCACAAAAGTAGAATATAAAACAAATGATATTAATTGTCCTACGCTCATTTCTCCCGCTATACTCAAACGAACGCCAAACCAAACTACAGCTACGATAGCACCAAATAAGCAAAATATTATAAATGAAGCAAAATAACCGCGGTATTTCCCCCCTTTAATGGCCAATTTTACAACATCACTAATTTTACCTTTATATCGTGCAATTTCATACCATTCGTTTGCAAAAGCCTTTACAATGCTGATTCCCTGCATGGTTTCTTCAACAATTACCTGACTTTCAGCAACCTGATCTTGTACTTTTTTAGAGTATTTTCTAATAAATCTTCCAAAAACTACTGCAGCAATTGCAACTAATGGAACAACTGACAGCATTAATAAGGTTAATTTTAAACTTTCGGTTGCCAGTAAAATTACACCTCCAATAATTAATATAAATTGACGTAAAAATTCTGCTATTGTGGTAGTTAAAGTATCTTGAATCTGAGTAATATCGGCACTGATACGGCTGTTTAATTCGCCGACTCTTTTTTGAGAAAAGAAAGTCATTGGCAGTTTTACCAAATTAGTATATAAAGCCAAACGCAGATTTGCTAATGTATTTTCGGTAAAATTTACAAATAATGATAATCTGAAGAATGAGAAAAATGATTGTAAAAATAAGATTGCAATTAATCCTAAAGCAATATTATTTGCTTCGTCATTGTCCTTATTTTTTACGCAGTCTACCAGCATTCCCATTAATTTAGGAAAGGCTAGGGCAGTGGCTCCTGTTAAAAGCAGAAAAATCAACCCGATGAAGAATTTCCATTTGTGATTTCCTGCGTATGTGAATATTGTTTTTGCTTTGGAGAGTGAAGTAGCCGTTATTTTTGATTTAGGTAAATCATTTTCTTTAAATCGTGCCATTAGAATATAGTATTTTTAGGTATGCAAATGTATGACTATAGCAAATGAATACAAAGCAATATTAAGAATTACAGATCCAGATTTCGTTTTTTAACTTAATTATAAGAAAAAAGAAAAATTTCTTTGTTTTTTAAGGAGCTGAAAAATAGATTGCTAAAGAAAAAGATGAAAAATAATTTCATTTTTTTTCTAATTATGCTTGCAAATACAAAATCTAGCTGTATATTTGCACTCGCAATCACAAACGATAGCAGCCTAGTAAAATAGGGCGATTAGCTCAGCTGGTTCAGAGCACCTCGTTTACACCGAGGGGGTCGNGGGGTTCGAACCCCTCATCGCCCACNNAAAAATTCCAAAAACTCCAAAATCTTATGATTTGGGAGTTTTTTTTATTTTAATCATTTATGGAATTCATTGTATATATACTTTTCAGCGAAACTAAAAATAAATTCTATATTGGCTTTACTTCAAATTTAGTTGAAAGGCTTGTAAGGCATAATCAAAAAAGTAAAGGTTTTACTGGAAGCGTTAATGACTGGCAAGTTGTTTATACAGAAAATTACGAAACAAAAGAAACTGCTCATAAAAGAGAATTACAATTTAAATCTTGGAAAAGCAGAATTAAAATCGAAGAATTAATTAAAAATAAAAATTAGCTCAGCTATTTTTGAGCATTCCGATTTTTCATCGGAAGTGGTCGGGGGTTCGAACCCCTCATCGCCCACAAAATTTCAAAACTCCAAAGTCTTATGATTTTGGAGTTTTTTTTTGCTTTACCTTTTTCTTTTCATACCTCAAATTTCATAAATGTTATAAACATTTTTAAATAGATATATATCCAATAGCCTTAGTACGATATAAAATCCTATAATATTTTTTTTATTACATTTGGCAGAGATATTGTTTTGTTTAGCAGCTTTATTGCTAAACAGAAATCGATTCATCAAACCCAAATCTTAAAATGAAAAAAAAATTAATAACTCTTTTATTTGTCTTTACTGCGATAAATATATTTGGGCAAGCTCCCGCCAATAAAACTAATTATTCTAATAAAGGTTTAAGCGAAAGTGAAATTGTGACGAATAAAGCCATGAAACCACTTAAAAAAGTTGCATTAGACGAAGCATCGATCTTAATTTACGATTATGACGGTTCACTTTTTTCATATGATTTAGAGACTGAAACAATTGGCTGGACTGTAAAAGCTACAGATTCGCATACAGAAATGTGTGCCAATAAAGTAACAATAGCTGATGGAGTTGTTTATCTTCCGTTTATTAATGGTGAAATTTTTGCAATAGATAACGAGACCGGCAGTATTTTTTGGAAATCAAGATTAGGTAATATTACAGATCAAATTGTTTTAAAAGACCAGACTCCAGTTATACATAACGGAAAACTTTATATTACTGCTCAAAACCAAAATCAAGGCAGTAATTTATATGCCCTTGATATAAAAGACGGTAGTTTAGCATGGAATTATAAACTGGATTCGGCAAGCAACGATATTCCAGTACTTTTTTTTGATAACAAAATTTTTACCCAAAGCGGTTCAAATGTTTATAGTTTTGATGCAAATACAGGAAAAGTTCTCAACCAAAAAAACTTTGAGGGAACTATAAGCGGAAAGCCTGTAACAGATGGTCAAAATATATTTATTGCAAATGATAAAGATGTTCTTTTTGCTTTAAGTCCTGATAAATTAGATGTTGTTTGGCAGTTTAAATTAACTGAAAATCAATACAATATTAAAGAACGCATACTTTGCAATGACAATAAACTTTATTTTGGAGCACAAGGAACCAATGTTTCTTCTCTTTATGCTGTTGATTCAAAAACTGGAACTCAGCTATGGAAAACTGATTTTAAAGATGATAATATCGAATACATTATCAAAGAAAATGAGAATATTTGGGGTTACACCAAAAAAGCAAAACTTTTTGAATTAGACTTAACAAATGGTGAAATAGCATTCGAAACTAAATTAACAACTCTGCCTGTTTCAAACATTGAATTTCCAAATGATGATAACTTGTTGTACTATTATTGTGATGCGGGTTTAATTCAATTTGATTTGAGAGAAAAAGACGAAAATGTATATTATATGAGAACTTCTCTTCTGGATAATATCTACACCGCATATCTCAAAATAATTCGATAATAAAAAACGTCTTAAATTTTATAAATGAAAAAAGCTTAAAGTAAAATTGTTGCAGATATTCAAAAAAAGCAATAAATTACATAAAATCTAAAAATTCATTATAGAATATGGAACAACAAAAAGACTGGTCAATAGACGAAATTCAGGATGTTTGGCAATTGGTTTCAAAACTACATGACGGACAAAAATATGGTGGTGTAAGTGAAGGGGAAAGAGTAGAGTATATCAATCATATAGGAAGTGTTGTTTTTGAAGTTTTAAACGCCACTCGATTAACAGAAAACATGAATTCTGATTTGGCTGTTAAATGTGCAATGCTCCATGACATAATAGAAGACACCACGTTTGATTATGAAAAAGTTAATGATTTATTTGGAAGCCAAGTTGCATCTGGAGTTCTGGCTTTAACCAAAAATGATCAAATAACTGATTCATTGGAAAAAATGCTGGATAGTCTTAACCGAATTAAACAGCAGCCTATAGAAGTTTGGGCGGTTAAAATGGCCGACAGAATATCAAATTTGTATGAGCCTCCATATTATTGGAATGACGAAAAAAAGTTGAAATACATTGAAGAAGCTGAAATTATTCACAATGAACTGAAAGATGGAAATGAATATTTAGCAAGACGATTAAAAATTAAAATTAAAGAGTATTATCGTTTTCTAAGTACCTCAAATTAATTTCAGTCAACAAAAAACAACCTCCAAAGAATTTCCTTTGGAGGTTGTTTTTTATAAATTATTTCAAAATGGTTTCTATAATTTTGTTCTACTTCTATAAATGAAAAAGTCTAATAATATCTATATGAGTTAAGATAAAAAAAACTACAAGACAAGTTGTGAATTAGAAATTGATTAACTTAGTATAATTGTATAATTGAATCTAATGAAAATTAATTATGAAAACGAAAATGATCTGGGCAAACTTAGTTTCGCATGATTTGCAAAAAACAATTCAGTTTTATACCGATTTAGGGTTCAAACAAAACGGAAAAGAAACTAACGAATTAGTTAGTTTTGCTTTCGGCGACAATAACTTTATAATCAACTTTTTTATTGAAAAAAGACTTGAAAATGCTGTAAAAGGAAAACTTACCAATACAAAAAACGATAATGAAATTATATTTTCTTTATCGGCAGCAAGCAGGGAAGAAGTAGACCTTTGGTACGCAAAAGTCAAAGAAATTGGCGGAACTATTTTTTCTGAACCAGAAAATTTTGAAGCAGGCTATACTTTCGGTTTTGCTGATCCTGACGGACATAAATTTAATTTTCTGTATTGGCCTGGAATGTAGTTTTTTAGAAACTATAGCTACTCTTTGAGCTGGATTACAATTCCTCCAAATCTTGCTTCTTGTGCAAAAAACAATTTACCATCAATTATACAATCACAAAATTGTTCGGTATCATTTTCTTTGATAACTTTTCCATCCTTATTTTTTGTAGCTGCTTTAAAACCGCCTGAGATTCCGAGGTTAGAAAATTCAAGTATATTTCCATTAGTATCGTATGCGTCTTTAGCAGCACATTCTTGACAAATATATTTTGGATAGCGTCCATAATAACTCACTGGCTTAGAACAATTGGCACACCATTGTTTTATTTCTTTCTTTTTATACTCATCACTCCAAACGCTTCCCTGCCACTCATTAATTTTTTCATATTCTTTAAATGAAGATTTTTGTTCCCTGCGTAATTCATTCAAATACTCTGTTATATGTTTTGCCAAAACCAATATTTTATGGTCAAAACCGTAATGTATATTATATTTTAAATACCATTTTTCCTCTTTAATAAAATCGTTCCAAAATTCATCTATATTATAATAAACAGCGATTTCATCATATTGTAATGACTGCCAATCTTCTTGTTTTGAAGGAAATATGTCTCCTTTAGACAAAACAAATTCATCATTTACAAAAGTAAGTTTGAATGTGTAAAAAGCATCATAGTAGTAAATTATAACATCCTGATCTTTTAACTGATTAATCTGAATCTTATAGAATTCAGCTAAATTTGGTTTAGCATTATATATTCTTATTCGATCTTCTAATTCTCTCTCAGAACGGTATTTACTTTCTAATAAATTTTCATTTTTATCTTCATTAAAAGCGATCGAACGGCTTGAACTTATTAGATTGCCAGAAATATTGTCATATAACTCTTCAATGATTGAATCATTATTGTTTTCAGGTTTAAAAACTCTTTGCGTGATCAATTTGTATTTTCCATCTTCACTTATTATTTCAATTTTATTGTAATTGAAATAATGCTTCCAATCTTCAAATTCTAAAATATGCAAGGTTTCTAAGTCGACTTTATACTGCTTAGTTGGAATAATAGTACCATTATAACCATGATTTTCCCATTTGGTTTCGTCTTTAATGCTTAGAGATACTATTAAGAGTTTAGATTCATAATCAATGAATGTCTGCGAAAATTCCCAACCGGCATCAGGTATTATTTCAAAATCACCATACTCACATTTCCTTGGACTGAAAAAACTGCTTTTTATTATTTTCATTTCTATGCACAAAAAGATTTCTAACGCAAAGTAAGAATAAAGGGGCGCCTAATAAATTTTATTCAATTCTTTTTTTGCCATATGACAAATTTCGATTAAAAACTTATAACTAACTTTCGTGCATGAAAGAATTAGTAGAATATATATTGCAGTTTGGCAGTTTAAATCAGCACCAGATTGATTTAATTTTAAGCAAAGCCCAAGTAAAAGATATTAGCAAGGATAATTATTTTTCTGAAGCTGGTAAAATTTCCGTAGAAGTTGGTTTCATTATCGACGGAATCATGAGAGTCTGTTACTACAATAATAAAGGCGAAGAAATTACTAAATATTTTATAGATGAAAATAATCTTGTAGTCGATTTAGAAAGTTTCGAAAACAGTATTTGTTCTTCTGCCTACGTTCAAGCTGTTACCGATTGTAAAATGATTGTTTTTTCTAAAAAAGATTGGGAAGAACTATTAAATACAATTATTGGCTGGGACAAAATAGTTCATAAAATTATCAATAAAGCTTTGATTCAGAAAGTGGCTAGAAGAAGTCCGCTGGTTTCAGAAGATGCTACAACACGTTATTTATCTTTTATGGAAATGTTTCCAAAAGTAATTAATCGCGTCCCGCTTTCTTATTTGGCTTCTTATTTAGGTATCACGCAATCTTCTTTGAGCAGAATTAGAAAAAATATCCGTTAAAGTTGCTTTTTGCCAAATGGCAAATGTTTTTGTTTTTTATCAACGCAACTTTGTAATCAATAATTTAAAAAGATAAAAAAATGGATTCAGTATTAATTACAGGCGCAAATAGAAGCATTGGTTTAGAAACGGCAAAACAACTTTCACAAAAAGGATTGTTTGTTTATTTAGGAAGCCGCGATCTTCAAAAAGGAGAGGAAGTAGTAAACAAACTAACTCACGAAGGTTTTAATAATATTAAAGCAATTCAGATTGATGTAACAAACGCGGATAGTGTTTTAAGTGCAAAAGAAATTATAGAAAACGAGCAGGGAAAATTAGATGTTCTAATTAATAATGCTGGAGTTCTAGGAGATGTACCGCAAGATTCTTCAACAACTTCTGTCGAAAAAATCCAACAGACATTTGATACTAACTTTTTTGGTGTTATTAGAGTTACTCAGACTTTTTTAGAACTGCTTAAAAAATCAAAAAATCCGAGAATTAGTAATATTACTTCTGGTTTGGGTTCGCTTACTTTACACAGCGATCCAGCTTGGAAATATTATGCGATAAAAGCAGTTTCATACGTTTCGTCAAAAACGGCTTTAAATGCTTTTACAGTTACTTTGGCTTATGAATTAAAAGATTTAGGTTTTAAAGTAAATTCAATTGATCCAGGCTATACTGCTACAGATTTTAATCATCACAGCGGACCTGGAAGCGTAGAAAGTGCGGCGAGTTTTATTATAAAACATACTGTAACTGATGAAAACGGACCAACTGGAAAATTCTTTAGTAATGATATTGAAGACGAAAGCGAAGAAAGTCCTTGGTAATAAAACCATATTAAAACCTCTAAAGTCTTTGATTTTGGAGGTTTTTAATTTAATAACCATCTTTAAAAAAATAAAAGTGGTAATTTTGATTCAGATTTAATTCTAAAGAAAACAAATTATGTCAATTACAACAGAAGCAGAATTAGCAGGAATGAAAAAAGCAAGTGAAGCAGTTGCATTCACTTTAAAAGAAATGAGAAAATTTGCCAAACCGGGCATGTCAACCAAAGAATTGGATGATTATGGCGGACAAATTCTAAATGATCTCGGCGCTAAATCTGCACCTTATTTGACTTACGGTTTTCCTGGATGGACTTGCATTAGTGTTGATAATGAGTTTTGTCATGGCATTCCATCTGAGACTAGAATTTTGAAAGAGGGAGATTTAATTAATATTGATGTTTCCGCAGAATTAGACGGTTTCTGGTCAGACAACGGCGGCTCTTTTGTAATTGGTTCTGATGTAAACGAACATCAAAAATTGGTTGAAGCTTCGAGACAAATCTTGTACAAAGCCATTCATAATATAAAAGGAGGCGTTCGTATTTCTGATATTGGTTTTTTAATAGAAACTGAAGCTAAAAAAAGAGGATACAAAGTTATAAAAAACCTTACTGGGCATGGAGTAGGGCGAAGCCTTCACGAAGCACCGCACGAAATAGCCAATTATAGAGATCGTTTTAATGTCACGAGATTTAAAAAGAATTCTGTAGTTGCCATAGAAACGTTTATTTCAACAACGTCAACTTATGCGGAGACTTTGCAAGACGGCTGGACAATGGTAGGAAATAAAGGCGGTTTTATGGCACAACACGAACATACAATTGTAGTGACAGAAGGCAAACCAATCATTTTAACCGAAATGAATGAAATCTGGAATTAACCCAAACATAAAACTAAAAAACTCCATTAGAAATAGTGGAGTTTTTTTTATATCTCAAGATCAACCATCAACCATCAACCATCAACCATCAACCATCAACCATTAACCATTAAAAATTTAAATCGGTTCCCAAAGCTCAATTTTATTGCCTTCAGTATCCATTATATGTACAAATTTTCCATAATCGTAAGTTTCGATATCATCTAAGATTGTTACTCCATTTTGTTTGAGTTTTTCTAAAAGACCTTCGATATTTTGAACACGGTAATTAACCATAAAGTCTTTTTTAGACGGAGAAAAGTATTCATCTCCTTTCTTAAAAGGACACCATTGAGTCGATTCGATTTGCTCTGGATTATCAAGATTTCTCGATTCAAAACTTGCTGAACCCCAATCATTAATCTCTAATCCTAAATTTTTGGCGTACCAATCTTTAGTTTCCTTTGGATTGTCTAGAAAAAAGAAAATACCGCCAATTCCGGTCACTTTTGGAGTGTTGTCGTTTGAATGGTTTTGGTTTTCCATATAAATAGTTTTTTAGTTAGCAAAAATTGACATTAATAAAACAAATCTAAGGTATAAATAATTCTTGTATTGGAGTTTTTTTAGTTTTGAATTATCTTTACCTTAAAACCTAAATTATCTAAAAAGCGTGAAATGAAAAACGAAAGAGTATATAAATTACTATTTTCAAGCGTTTATCCTTTATATATTCAAAAGGCAGAAAAGAAAGGAAGAACTAAAGAAGAAGTAGATACAATAACAAAATGGTTAACAGGATATAGCGACGAACAACTTAAAGCTCAAATTGAGAAAAAGGCAGACTTTGAAACCTTCTTTGCAGAAGCTCCAAAATTGAATCCGAATGTATCCAAAATTACTGGTTTAATATGTGGTTATCGTGTGGAAGAAATTGAAGATCCGCTAATGCAGAAAGTTCGTTATTTAGATAAATTAATAGACGAATTGGCAAAAGGAAAAAAGATGGAAAAGATTTTAAGAGAGTAAAAACAAAACCTCCAAATGAATTATTTGAAGGTTTTAATCTTTCTAAACTCTTAGTAAACCGCGAAAACCTCTTGCAGCATAATAAGATTCTGCACCGTTATGATATACAAAAACGGTATTGTATCTAAAATCAGAGAAAATTGCACCTCCTAATTTTCTTATTTCTGGCGGAGTCAAAATCCAGCTTGAAGTTTTGGTGTCAAACTTTTCTAGTTTTTGTAATTCCTTGTATTGTTCTTCGTTCAGAATTTCAATTCCCATTTCTTCGGCCATATTTACAGCACTGTCAGCAGGTTTGTGCTCTTTTCTTTTTTCAAGCGCTTCATGATCGTAGCAGATACTTCTTCGTCCTTTTGGACTTTCTGCAGAGCAGTCAGCAAAAAGGTATTGGTCTGTTTTTTTATCATAACCAATAACATCTGGTTCGCCTTCCGTTTTTTCCATTTCTTCAAGCGACCACAATTTTTCCGGATTAGCTTTTAGTTTGGCTTCAATTTTTGTCCAATCTAAATCTTTATGACGGTTTTTGTTTTGCTCAAAACGTTTTTCAAGTGTACTTAAAATCTCATCCTGTTCGTTGGTTGTCAATACTTTTTTCATTTGATTAACTTTTTAATTCACTAAAACACTTTCTTTCCGCTGGTCTGTAATACCACGAAAAAATAGTCAAAACAATTAATAGTAATGGTCCAAAAAGTTCTTTTGCACCATCTCCACAAGCTAAATGAGAAACTACTGCTCCAGACATTGCAAAGAAGAAACCAGCATACGCCCATTCTTTTAATAAACCAAATTTAGGAATAAGTATAGCAATAACACCTAGTAATTTCCAAACCCCTAAAAGCGTTAAAAAATAAAGCGGATAACCTAAATGTTTCATCATTTCTATTTCTTCTTTATTCTGGATTAATTGTACAATTCCAGTCGAAGCCATTCCTAGTGCCAGCCAAAGCGTAGCAATCCAGTAAATAATTTTATTTCTTTTAGTCATAATACTTATTTTAGTTTCGTTACAATTTCTTCTAATCTATTATGTGCCATATTTAAACCTTGAGCAAAAGGTAATTTTAATTGCTGTTCTCTATGCTCAATAGATTTGTAAATAATCAGCATCGTTAATTTACTAGTTTCATCTGTTAGTTTTTCAAATTCAAGAAACTCTAATTGAGGCGCGAAATTTGCATTATCCATTTCAAAAGTTCTTGTAATTCTCTCATTTAGAACAAAATCATGAATTACGCCATTGGCGCTAAACACCACATTTCCGCTGGGATCGCTAGTTTCAAAATGCCATCCTCCGTGTTTTTTGCTTTCCAATTTTAAAACTTTTGTTCCCATCCATTGCGAAACAATTTCTGGATCAACATGCGCTTTAAACAATAATTCTAATGGCAGATCAAATTCTCTAGTGATAATGAGATCTTGTTTACCATCTTCTGCCGTTATTTTTGTCTTTCTTTCCATGTTTTTACTTTTTATGATTTTTCATGATTGATTCTAATTTATTGAAACGATCATCCCACATTTGTCTGAACGGCTCGATGAAGTTGTCAATTTCTTTCATTTTTTGGGGATTTAAGTGATAATAAATTTCTCGTCCGTTCTGTACTTGATGTAGTAACTCACATTCATTCAATATTTTGATATGTTTTGAAATAGTCTGTCTAGACGAATCAAAGTTATCTGCTATTGCGCCAGGCGTCATTGCTTGAATGGCTACTAAACCTAAAATAGCTCTTCGGGTAGGATCGGCTATTGCTTGAAAAACATCTCTTCTAATTTCCATTACGCAGTTATTTGACTGCAAATATAATGAAGTCATTTGACTGCGCAATATTTTTTTTCTTTTTTTTAAACAAAAAAACCTTCAAACTATATAATTTGAAGGTTTTGCTGTGTGTTTTGTAATAACTTAAAGCTTAATCGAATATGTTTCAAATGTATACTCATTTACAGTATATACATTTGTTTTCCACAACAAAATATCATTTAAATAGTTTAACATTACATTGGTAGAAGATCTTGTATCGTAGACTTGGCCATAATCTCCAGTTTCCCATTCTCTTTGATCCGTTTGTTTGATATTTGAAAATTTATCTAATAAGCCAGCTGGAAATTTAAAAGGTTTTAAATTTAAAGTTCCTGTACTTTCTGTACTGTCAAAATTCCAAATATAAGTTATACTATTCGCTGAATATCTATATTTATAAAAGGAAACGAAAGTCCTTAAAAGTTTTTTATCTGGAAAAACAGCGCCATGTTTAAAAGAAAATTTATCTCCATTTTTGGTTATACTATGCCCAGAAAGTTCTTTTACGTTTACAAGTGACGGTACTTCTTTTTTATTACTTTCTGCAACGTAAGAAGTGTTTCCAGTTTTAGCAGAATATACTAATCGCCAGTAATTAATTGGTATTTCGTCATTACTGCTCACATACCAAATTTTATTACCCTCAATTATATGATTAAATGATCTTATAATATTTCTTCTGTCTGCTTGTATGTTGTACGTATACAAAAACATATTCTCATACGGAACGTTGTTAGCGTCTACCTGTACAGTCTTAATTTCCGCCGGACTAAAATCACTTTTATTTAACGTAATTACATCATTGCTTGTGTAGTTTTGAGTAAGCATTTTTAAATCTAAATATTTGACGTAAGGTTTATTAGTGTTTTTTTCAAAAAGAAGCAGCTCAGCTCCATATTCCTTTTCTTCTATATCATTCCCTTTAGTAAAAGTGATATCAGCATAAGTATATCCGTTTTCAATTTTACTCCAAGTTAAAGGATTAAAAGTTGCATAACCGCTATGAATTAAATATGCTGTGCTCGAAAATCCGTTTTCTACATTACCATTTCCTTCTCTTTTACCAAAATCTTCAACTTTAAATTTAAAGGTTTTACGATCTGTTTCCTGATAAAGGAAAATATTTCGCAAATTGGTAAAAGTTTGTCCAACACTAATATTTTTGATATGCTGAACTTGCATTCCATTCACCACTTCAAAATATAAAATATCTATTTTGTCACCATTGTATTTTGCTTTCAAATCCCATTTTAAAGAATCTCCCAAACTGCCATAATTTAATAGCTCACCTTCTGGAGTATATGCGGCAAGGTATCCCTTTATGTCTCCGGTATGAGAACTTCCATAATTTACTGAGAATAAAACCTTTGCCTGCTGAACAGGAGAATCTGCATCATCGTTCTGGCAGCTAAAAAGAAATATGACGGAAAAAATACTCAATAATACTTTACTGTAAAATTGTTTCATGGTTTTAGGAATTTGTTTAGGATTAGTTAATCAAATATAACAATTTTGTATGATTTTAATTATAAAATCTAAAGAAAACACCAAAACCATTCAATTTTTTTAATTTTATCTAATCCAATCCCGCAAATTGAAACGGTTTCGTTTCTTTAAAATTCAATAAAGATTCACCAGAATAGTTTTCATTATTGGCTAAGCTGAGTTTTTTAATCTTTCCCTTTTCGCTAAAATCTATTTTACTGAATTCAACCCAAATTACATTCGGGTTTAAAACATTATCAAAATAATAAACGAGATTTTTTTGATCTGCAACAGTTCTCCAGCGAGTAGAGGAGATATTAGGCTCTGTTTCTGAAGCAATTCCTAAAGGAACAGAACAATTTCGAATTACACCGAATACACTTGCCAAAGCTCTTCTGGTGTCATCCGTTTTCGGAATGGCATCAATATAATATGAAGCTCTCACAAAACGATCGGCAGCTCTATTCGTTCCTGGAAGCATAACTGTTCCGGGAATACTTTTCCAATAAGTATTTATAGCCAGCTGTTCGTCAAAAATTGGAGAATTAGTCATTGTAACATATTTTCTATCATGATGAATTACCAATTTTCCATTTATATATTCGAAAATAGCATTATCACCGGCAGCATCAGAAATAGATAAATGAACTGTAGCAAAAATGTCTGTTCCGGGAATATGCGATGACACAATTACGAATTCATTTTTTGCTAATGCATTTACAGCCTCAGAAACGGTCGAGAAATTATCCAAAACATATTGCATCCACAAAGAAACGGCCAGACCTTTTACTTTTCCGTTTTTTTCAAACTTAGGATATTGAGATTCAACCAGCCATAAAAGATTGCCCACAAGTCCTTTTTCGTTCATTCCGTCTGAAGATGCAATATCCCAAGAGCTCGTAATTACACTTCCATACTTAGATTTCCATTTTACCGAACTAGTGCCGGCTTCTCCAGATCGGTCAATACCACGTGGGAAAATCCACAAATTTGCTGGAATTTCTCCTTTCCAGTCCATTGATCTTGCAGTTATTATTGTACCATTTATGCCTTCGTATACAACTCTTGTACAAGGAAGTACAGTTTCACTTATAAAACAAAAAGTAAGTAAAAGCGCCAAAATTCTGTTTCTTGATTTCATAATTTTTTACCATTCAATTAAACTTGATTTATATATAAATTGCTTGATAGCCAAAACTATTTCTGTAAAGAAAATCTTTCGATGCAATTTACGAATTTTAAATAATGTTTTGTTTATCAGACAAATATAAAAGCAAAAGTTTTAGTGATAACAAAAGACAGTTATCACTAATTGATTCAATAAACAATGAGCAGCGCCAAAATATTTGTAATGCTGCTTATTTAAAGCCAAATTTCTTTTTCGATATTTATTTGTTTTAAAAACAACTGATCGTGTGAAACAACAATCAAAGTTCCCTGATATTCATTAATTGCTGTTGTTAAAATTTCGATATTTTGAATATCTAAATTATTTGTGGGTTCATCCAAAATAATAATTTCAGGAGATTCATTGCTTATCGTTAAACAACATAGCATAAGACGCATTCTTTCGCCACCGCTTAAAGCACTGCATGGTTTATTCCAATCATTTTGAGAGAACAAAAAACGATTTAATCTCATCTTAATTTCATGCTCTTCTAATCCAGAATCATTAAAAAGCTGTGCTTGTTGGTAAATATTTAAATTGCTGTCAAGCAGAGAATAATCCTGATCGATATAAATTGCTTTTTTACTTAAGGAATTAACATTTCCCAGCTTCGGGCGCAGCTCTCCAAGAATAATTTTGATTAAAGTAGTTTTTCCAGAGCCATTTGAACCTTTTAGTACCAATCGCTCTACAGAAAGTATTTCAAAATTTAGATTTTCTTTCCAAAGTAATTGATTTTCATAGCTGTAATTGATTTCATCGGCTTTAAAAAGTGTTTTCCCTTTATGAAAAGCAGCAGTGTTAAAACCAAATTTCATTTGATCTATAGCCGAAAGTGATGATCGAAGCTCACGCAAGTCATTAGAAATATTATCAATTTTTTCTGCGTGAACATCTTTTAATTTCGAACTGCTGTTTTCAGCCTTGTTACGAAGCGTATTCATCATAATCCTCGCAACTCCCGATTTTTCTTGTTTCTTTTTGCCTCTAGAATCTAATTTGTTTTGGCGTTCAATAGTTTCCCGTTCTTTTTCCTTGGCTTTTTTGAGTGCTTTTTCTTTGCTCTGGATATCTTGTTCTAAAGCGTTATTTTCAATCTTTTTCTGTTCGTCGTAAAAGTCATAATTCCCGCCATAAACAGAAATCCCATTTTTACTCATTTCTAAAGTTTTATTGAGAATATTCAGCAATGTTCTGTCATGACTTACAACGAGTAAAGCGATAGAAGTAGATCTTATAAAATCATACAGCAAGTTTCTACCAGCAAAATCCAAATGATTGCTGGGTTCGTCTAATAAAACCAAATCTGGTTCGTGTATCATAATTCCAGCCAAAAAAACTTTTGTTTTCTGTCCGCCGCTCAAAGTTTCCATTTTCTGGTCAAGGTCTAAATCTTGAAGCTGCCAATACATTAAAGCCTCATTACAGCGTTCTTCAATTGTCCAGTCATCATTTAACAACTCTAAGTTTTCGTCAGTTACAATACCTTCAAGTATTTCTTTAAGTGAAGTTATTTTATCATTTATGTTTAACGCTTCCGCAATTGTCAAATCATTGAATTGTCCAAATAATTGTGGAACAAAATAAGGTTTAGAATTTTGATTAATTTGCCCTGAAAAGGGGTGAAGATGTCCAGCAATAATTTTTAATAACGTAGATTTTCCAACGCCATTATTTCCTATTAAAGCCGTTTTATCATGATTGTTTATAGCAAAACTAATGTTTTGAAACAGCATGTCTTTATTCTCATGCTGATATGAGATATTTTGAAGAATAAGCATAATTCCTTTCTTTTATAGATAAATAAATTAAGTGACCACAAAATGCGGTTACTTACTAAACTTTTCGAAAGAAATTATTTTTCACATACGTTGTACTTATTTAAAGAGATGCAAAGATATTTATTTTAAAGCAAAAAATCAAAAAGCCATTCTCAGATAAAAAGAATGGCTTTTTGTATTGATATAAACTGAAATGCTTAATTTAAATTTTATTGAATGTTAACTTAGCTTCTTTAGCTTCTAAAATTAATTTATCGTCGGTAATTGTGCTTACACAAGGATAAGGCGTACCAACTTCATCTTTAATAACCAGACTAGTTCCTTTTTTTGTTAATGCATAAGTTCCGTCTGTTATTTCTCGAAGTAAAAATCCAGTAACATGACCATCTTCTGTAAAAGTAAGTTCCCCATTGGTTAGAATTACATTTTTAGCAGAATCAGTCATCGGAATTTTGGCTTCGACAGCACTAACTTTCCATGAATTCACTAGTTTATTTCTTTTACTATGACATGAAACCATTAATACAACAGCAATTGCAATTACGAGGGTAAATAATTTAGAGTTTTTCATGATTATGAGGTTAAAAGTTAAACAGGAAAAAGTTACAAAAAAAAATGACATTAAATTATTCGTAATCAAATATTTATAAAGATTTTTTTTACCTGCCATTACGCAAGGCCTTTTCCAGAGAAACTTTAATTAAGAGTTAAAGCTCCTAAAATTTCTTCATACATGAATGGACCGCCGGGATAAGTTGCGGTGTAGTCAAGATTCATCCAAACTTGACCGCGTTCGTCTATATGGTAATGCAGTTTCTTGCCGTAGCTTTCTTTTGGAAAAAGAACGTTTTTAATCAAGTAATTCACTTTCTCCAAATCAATCGTAGAACCAATCAAAATCTCTGGATAAATATGTCCTTTTGTATGAATAAGTCGGGGAGTTCCGCCAATAGATCGAATCGCCGCCGCCATCAAAATAGAATGATCATCGCAGTCGCCAGAAAAATAATCTAAAGATTCGCTAGCGGTAGCAATATAATCACCTTCTTTTGGATCGTTAACATAATTCCATCTGCCGTTTATCTCTTTGAAAACTGCAAAACATTGAATAATAGTTCGATAATCTGAATAACCTCTAATTCCTTTAAAATGCTTCGTTGTCGCCATTATAGCAAAATTTCGCACTTTAGGGTTTTGGTATTCTATTGCATTAATAATTTTTGTTTTATTTGGAAAAGGAAGCAGTTTCGCTACAATGATGTCCTGCGGATACGGATTATCAGACATGGTATAAATCATAGAATTATAATCTTCTGAGATTTCGCTGAAACCATAATTCCCAATAACAGTTCCGTAAAACAAAACCAATAAATAAACCGCAATGCACAGAATAATAATCGTTCTGAGATACATCAGCAGAAAAAATATTGCTGTAAAAAGAAAAATAAAGATAAATACACGATCGAGATTGAATGACCATTCTAAATCGATTAAATTTTGATGCAGTATGATGAAAATCGGAATCGTAATTAAAAGACTCAAAATCGAAATAATAATCCTATCCCAGGGTGATTTCACCTGTAGCTTGGATTTTAACTGCGGAAAGTCAATTTTAGGGAATTTCATCATACGAATCAAAAAAGCAGTATTACAGTGCTTTTACGGTTTCTACAAAAATACTTTTTTTATCAATAATTCCCAGATCAAATAATTGATTTTGAATTTTATTAAAAGACTTTTCTGTTAGGTTTTTCTGTGACCATTGTGTTAGTTTCAGCCACTCTTTAATATCTTCAGCTTTTTGGTGAAAAAGTTTAGATAATTTCTCGTCTATTTCTGGAATTTCTTTAAAATCAACCGTTGTTTTGTTGATGATTTCAAGAATTTTCTCTATGATCTTTGGATTCTTTTTCAAGAATTCATCGCGTACCGCAATTACAAATGAAGGCCAAGGAGTAGGGCAGTCGTCAATGCGTCTAAAAATTCCTTGATCTACAAGAGGTTTTGTCATAAAACGTTCCCACATAAAGTAGTCTGCTTTTTTGTTGGTCAGAGCATCAACAGCGCCGTCAATGGTATTTACAATTTCAAATTCTAAATCATCCATTTCCCAGCCTTGCTCATTGGCATTTACATATGCCATTAACTGCGATCCAGAACCAAGTCTTGAGATAGCGGCTTTTTTATTTTTAAGATCTTTTAGGGTTTGATAATCTGATTTTGCAGCAACGTGAATTCCCCAAATTAAAGGCGACTGCACATAAATCTGAACAATCTTACTTGGGTTTCCAGCTGCGATATCTTTTAGAATTCCTTCGGTCAAAATAACAGCTAAATCTGTTTCTCCATCACGAAGCATTTGACACATCTTCCCAGTTCCTTCGGGTACATTTGTCCATTGTAAATCGATGTTCTCTTCTTCAAATTCACCATTTTCTATACATAGATGCCATGGCAAATTGAAGTGTTCCGGAACACCCGCAATTTTGACAGTTTTCATTTATTTTAAGTTTAAGTTAAGTTGCTTGCTTGGTATGCGTATTCTAAAGTTTGTTTGTTTAGTTTTTTAATAAATCTGCTCTGTGTTTTTCTGAAAGACAAGGTTCTGCAAATTCGATAATTTCCTGCGACTCGTATTCGTTCAATAGGCTTCTTACCAATGTATAATCAACATCTTTCGCAATTTCTGCTGCAAAAAAAGTTTCGTTCAATCCTTCCGACAAACAATTTATTGCCTTTAATTTTTCGCGGATGATTTCCTTATCAAAACCTTTTTCTAAAATAGCGATCTGTACAATCGAGTTTCCTGAATTTTGTATTGTTTTTCTATGCATAAAACGTTCTTCGGTTTCATCGAATTCTGCATAAAATATATCGTCTGTTGCAATTAATGGACCAAAAAATGGAATATTATCCAGTTTAAAAAGACCTTTTTCCAGATCTATAATTTCTGCCCACATGGTTTCAGAAACTACTTCGTCCAGATAATCGCTATAGTATTTAAATAGTATTTTTTTATGGGTTTCAGACATTATTCTATTTCGTTTATTATGGCTTTTAATGAGGATATTACTATGCGATAACCGTCTGGATCCTGAATCATTTTGCCATTTTCATTCCAATACGGATTAATCGCTGGTATCATTTCAATATTATTGCGTGTAAGTTTATGTATTAAATCGTTGTAATTTGAAATTGTTTTTGGATAAAGTACGATTATATCATCTTCATCAAAGGTATGTTTAGCTTCTATTTCAGACTTTGTAAACTCAAAATGCCAGTCTAAACCTGGCTTTCCTATAAAAATTCCATCGTACTTATTATGTTTTTCAAAACCGCCTAATCGCTCGAAACCTAGAATATTTACATAAAAATCTTCTATTTTTTCTAGATTATTGGTATGTCTTGCCACTCTCAAAAACATAATTCAGTATTTTTATAATTATCTCATTTCCTAATTTAACAAATTATCCAATTAATTACCAGCCAGCTTATTCAATGTATAACCAATTAATTCATCTACAGCTTTATATGGATCTGCACTAAAAGTTCCCGAAGCACGATTGGCGATAATAGCATTAAGCGACAAAGCACTGTGCCCAAGAAGCGCAGAAAGTCCGTAGATTGCTGCTGTTTCCATCTCTAAATTAGTGATTTTAGTTTCATTAAAACTAAAATTATCCATTTTATTATTCAATTCAGCATCTTGAATATTCAAACGCAAAACTCTTCCCTGCGGACCGTAAAAACCTCCTGCAGTTGCCGTAATTCCTTTAAATATTCTACTAGATTCGATTAATTTTTCTAATTTTTCAGAACACTTTGTTACATAAGGTTTCCCTTTTCTAGGATCCCAATCGGTATGTTTTACAAAAGCATCTTCTATTTCGGTAATCGACACGTCGTCAATTAAATAGGAGCGGAGCATATTATCTAAACCTAAACCAAATTTTGACATCACGAAGCTGTCTACAGGAATATCTGCCTGAAGAGAACCAGAAGTTCCGATTCTAATAATATTTAGTGAAGTTAAGGTTTCTTTTGGCTCACGCGTCTTTAAATCGATATTAACTAATGCATCTAGTTCGTTTAGAACAATATCGATATTATCTGGACCGATTCCAGTAGAAATTACAGAGATTCTTTTTCCTTTGTAAATTCCTGTTTGGGTTTTAAATTCTCTTTTTTGAGTTGAATATTCGATTGAATCGAAAAACTGAGTAATTTTTTCAACTCTATTTTGG
Source organism: Flavobacterium sp. Root935 (assembly GCF_001429295.1). Taxonomy (GTDB): domain Bacteria; phylum Bacteroidota; class Bacteroidia; order Flavobacteriales; family Flavobacteriaceae; genus Flavobacterium. Next base: position 129,742 of record NZ_LMJL01000012.1, read on the forward strand.
TCACCAACAAAAATAATGTCGTGTGCAATATGTTCAGGACGAAGGTTTAAATGATAAACACTTCCGCCTGGATTTAGTATTAATTCTGATGATTGGATCATTTTTTTTAAGTTGCTAAGGTTCTGAGGTACTAAAGTTCTGAGATTTTAATTTCAATTTATTCAAATTCTAAACTTCAATTAAAAAAATCTAAAATCTAAAATCTAAAATTTTTATCCTCCTACACGTTTGGTTTTAAATCCTTTTTCTTTTAAGATTGCCATAATTTTATCACGATAATCGCCTTGGATAATAATAGAATCATCTTTAAAGGTTCCGCCAACGCTGAGTTTGGTTTTGATTTCTTTGGCTAAGATTTTAAAATCTTCGTCAGAGCCTTCATAACCTTCAATAATGGTTGTTGGTTTTCCTTTTCTTTTCTCAAATTTGCAGATCATAGGTTCTTTTTGAACATAGAGAACGTGTTCTTGTTCTTCAACTTGCTCTGGTTCATTTGATTCTACATGATCTGGAAATAAATTCTTTAATTGATCTTTAAAGTCCATAACTTTTTTATTCTATAAATAAATCCCAATAAATATAGTTCATAAAAATTAAATTCCAAACTCCAACAAAAGATTGGAATTTGGAATTTTATATTAGAATTTATTTAAGTTTATTTTTTAATTAAACCTAATTCTACTAAACGTTCGTGTAAAAACTCTCCCGCAGAAATATCTTCGAATTTCTTTGGGTTTTCTTCATCAATACAGTTTTCAAGACAATCCAAACGCATATCGCTTACCGGATGCATAAAAAACGGAATTGAATAACGTGAAGTTCCCCATAATTCTCTCGGCGGATTTACCACTTGGTGAATTGTAGATTTTAATTTATTGTTTGTATGTCTTGACAACATATCACCAACGTTAATTACCAATTCGTCATCTTCTGCAATAGCATCGATCCATTCACCGTTATGATTTTGAACTTGTAATCCTTTACCTTGAGCTCCCATTAATAGAGTAATAAGGTTAATGTCACCGTGAGCCGCTGCACGAATAGCGTTTTCTGGCTCAGAAGTAATTGGAGGGTAGTGGATAGGTCTTAAAATTGAGTTTCCTTCTTTTGCATAGTTATCAAAATAGAATTCGTCAAGACCTAAATGCAAAGCCAAAGCTCTTAATACATAAACACCTGTTTTTTCTAATTTTTGATACGCTTCTTTACCAACCGCGTTAAATCGAGGTAATTCAGTAACTTCCACATTATCTGGGTATTCTGAAGCCCATCTTGAATCTTTGTCAACGTATTGACCAAAATGCCAAAATTCTTTTAAATCTCCTTCTTTACGTCCTTTAGCATGTTCTTTTCCAAAAGAAACATAACCTCTTTGTCCGCCGATTCCAGGAATTTCATATTTATGCTTAGTCTCTATTGGCAAGGCGAAAAAGTTTCTAATTTCACCATAAAGTTCGTTCACCAATTGATCATCAAGAAAATGACCTTTTAAGGCTACGAAGCCAATGTTTTCAAATGCACTGCCGATTTCATTTACAAATTTTTGTTTACGTTTCGGGTCGTCCGAAAGGAAATCACGTAAGTCTACACTAGGAATGTTTTGCATACTTTACATTTTATATTTAAGAACAAAAGGTGTCATAAGCACCTTTCGCTAACAAAGGTATAGAATATTTTAGAAAATAATCTTAAGCTCAGACATTAAAAGCAGATTTCTGATTAAAAAAATATTTCAGAATTGAATAAAATTAACGCAAATTGTTATATTTGAAACACCTAAAAACAAAAAATTAGATGATTTTTTACCGACAAAACCTTACTGACGCTCAATTATTAGACCTCTATAAAAAAATATTAAAACCCCGACTAATCGAAGAAAAGATGCTGATCTTGATTCGTCAGGGAAAAGTTTCTAAATGGTTCTCCGGAATCGGGCAAGAAGCTATTGCTGTTGGTGTTACGGCTGTTTTAGATCAGTCAGAATATATACTTCCAATGCACCGAAATTTAGGTGTTTTTACTACAAGAGAAATTCCGCTTCATCGTTTATTTTCACAATGGCAGGGAAAAGCAAACGGTTTTACAAAAGGCCGTGATAGAAGTTTTCACTTTGGAACACAGGAATATAATATTATTGGAATGATTTCGCATCTTGGTCCGCAGTTAGGAATTGCTGATGGAATTGCTTTAGCGGATAAACTTCAAAACAATAAAAAAATTACGGCCGTTTTTACAGGCGAAGGCGCAACAAGCGAGGGAGATTTTCATGAAGCTTTGAATATTGCTGCCGTTTGGAAGCTTCCAGTAATGTTTATTATTGAAAATAACGGCTACGGACTTTCAACGCCGACTAATGAACAATATGCCTGCGAAAATCTTGCTGATAAAGGAATTGGCTACGGAATTGAAAGCTGGATTATTGACGGAAATAATATTGTTGAAGTTTATAATAAATTGTCTCAGCTTAAAAAAGAAATGCAGGAAAATCCGCGTCCGGTTTTATTGGAATTTAAAACTTTCAGAATGCGCGGACACGAGGAGGCGAGTGGTACAAAATATGTTCCTCAGGAATTAATGGACCAATGGGAACAAAGAGATCCAGTTACCAATTACAGAAAATATTTGACTGAAAATGGTATTCTAACTTCAGAATTAGACGACCAATTTCACGCCGAAATCAAACAAGAAATTGACGAGAATTGGGCAATGGCAAATGCTGAACCTGAAATCGAAGCAACTTATAGCGGAGAATTAGATGATGTTTATAAACTATATGAATATGAAGAGTATAGCCATAATTCTGAATCAGAAAATATTCGTTTTATAGATGCTATTCGAAATAGTTTAGAGCAATCTATGTGGCGCCATAAAAACCTTGTCATTATGGGACAGGATATCGCTGAATATGGAGGGGCTTTTAAAATTACAGATAATTTTGTTGACGTTTTTGGAAAAGACAGGGTTCGCAATACACCTATTTGTGAAAGTGCTGTTGTTTCGACAGGAATGGGACTTTCTATAAACGGTTATAAAGCAATTGTAGAAATGCAGTTTGCGGATTTTGTTTCGACAGGATTTAATCCGATTGTGAATTTATTGGCAAAATCACATTACCGCTGGGGTGAAAAAGCAGATGTTGTCGTTCGTATGCCTTGCGGAGGCGGAACTCAGGCAGGACCTTTCCATTCGCAGACCAATGAAGCTTGGTTTACCAAAACTCCTGGTTTGAAAGTGGTTTATCCAGCTTTTCCATACGATGCAAAAGGACTTTTAAACACTGCTATTAACGATCCAAATCCGGTCTTGTTTTTTGAACATAAATTATTGTACCGAAGTATTTATCAAGATGTTCCTAAAGATTACTACACGATTCCGTTTGGAAAAGCAGCTGTATTAAAAGAAGGAAACGCAGTTACGATAATCACTTTTGGTGCGCCAGTACACTGGGCTTTAGATACTTTAGCGCAACATCCAGAAATTGATGCCGATTTAATTGATTTAAGAAGTTTACAGCCTTTAGATACTGAAACAATTTTTGCTTCTATAAAAAAGACAGGAAAAGCTATTATTTATCAAGAAGATACTATGTTTGGTGGAATTGCAAGCGATATCTCTGCTTTGATTATGGAAAATTGTTTCGAATATTTGGATGCTCCAGTAAAAAGAGTTGCCAGTTTAGATTCGCCTATTCCGTTTACAAAAGCTCTTGAAGATCAGTTTTTGCCGAGAAATCGTTTTGAAGAAGTTTTGCTTGAGCTTTTGAGATATTAAAATAATGAGAAACTAAGATTCTGAGTTAAAAAAACTTAGAATCTTAGCATCTTAGAGCCTTAGTATCTTAAATAAGAACCACTAATCTTTTTCCGTCAACAACTTCGGCATTCCACATTTTTTCAATATCTGATAAATTCACTTTTTCAATATTTACTTTTAGTATATTTTTAGAAGCCAAAAGAAACATTTCTGGAAGTATTTCAGAAAATAATAATTTCACTTCATCCTTTGTCCAGCTTCCTAAACCCGATCCTGATAACTGCAAATCAACGCTTCTTAGAATTTGCGCAGATAATTGAATCGTATCTCCAGACATAGAACCAACAGAAACGTATCTTGTTTTAGGTGTAAAATTTCCATTTCCTTTTAAAACTGAAAGAATAAGTTCAGCCGATTGTCCCCATAAATAATCAATGACAATATCAATAGGAGAGTTTTGATGAATTTGTTTTAACTGATTAATAATAGATTCGTCTTTTTGTTTTAGCGAAACAATCTCGTCAGCGCCTAATTCTAAAAGACTTTGAAGTGTCTTTTCGTTTCTTCCAGTAACAATTATTTTCTTTGCTCCATAATGTTTAGCAATTTGTATCGCCATTTGGCCTGTAAACCCTGTTGCTCCATTTATTAAAACCGTTTCACCAGGTTTTATTCCTGCTCTAAATCGAAGTGCCATTGCCGAGCCGGCAACCGCATTAGGCAATGTTGCGGCCGTCGCATCGTCAATTCCGTCAGGCAATACAACCATTCTGCTTTTTTCTACTAAAGCTTTTTCAGCAATTGTTCCAGAAATTCCGCGTGCATAAAGTCTTGTGCCGTTTTCCAAAACTCCAACAGCATCACTGCCGACTACAAATCCATTTTGATTTTCATTTTCTGAAGAATAATGATCTCCGCTGGCAATTCCTTTGTCTAAATTGGTAATCGCAACGGCTTTAACCGAAATTAAAACCTCGTTTTCATTTGATACAATTGGTTCTGCAAAATCTGCATATTTGGGTAATTCGCCTTTTTTATAAACTACTGCTGCTTTCATAATTATTAAATTTTATGAAGCAAAATTATAGAGCCATTTGCGGGAAGACGATAACATTTGTTATCAAATGAAAAGAGCTATTTATTTTGAAGCAGTTTACTTTTTATCCGGCTTAAATGAACTGTACTCACACCCAAATAAGAAGCAATATAATGCTGTGGCACTCTTTGTACTATTTGAGGTTTTTCTTCAATTAAACTAAGATAACGCTGAGCAGGAGAATCTTTTAGAAATGAGAAAAAATGTTTCATATAATCAAATGTTCTCTGAAAAAGCATATTAATTAATCGGTCTCGCAGTTCTGGAATTTCCTTTATTTCTTCAATTATGGTATCAACATCTTCTTTATGAATCCACCATAAAACAGAAGGTTCGATTGTTTCTATAAAAACCGGACTCGGAAATTTTTTCATAAAACTTTCAATAGAAGAAACGCTTTGATTTTCGAAAAAGAACTGCGAAGTCAGATCTTTTCCGTTATGATTGAACCAAACACGAATACAGCCTTTTTCGATAACAAAAAGTTTTTTTGAAATTTCCCCTTCTTCTAAAAGAGTTGTTTTGGCAGCAACTTCAATGCGATTGAAATAATTGGTGTATTCAATCCATTTTTCATCGGTTACAGGGAATTTATTTCGGAATTGGTCGAACATTAATTTTTCAATTTAAATTCTACTTCGAATCCGATTCTACTTCAAACAGCTGCACTTGATTTTTCAAACGATCTATCAACAAATTCATCATTCTTTTATTTAAACTTGAAGAATTTTGAATATAAGTATCGTATTCTTGAATGGTGAAAAGCGCCATTACAATTCCTTTTAAAGAATTTCTGAATTTAATATCTTTTTGAATTGAATTTTCAATTGTCTGCAGTTTCCTTTCAACAGAATACGAATAAAAATCTGGTTTGTTTTTATTCACATAATTTATAAAAACCGCTACAAAAAGGTCGTTTTGAAGCTTTAAAATAGGTCGAATGGTTTGATTTTGAAAGATCTCATCTGGAGAAGATTGAGCACTTACAGTTCCTAAAGTTTCGCCTCTGAATTCTTTTAAAAAAGTGTCTCTATCTGCCATGTTTTTTCTTTAAAGTTAAATAAATAATCCCACAGTAAAAACCTATTTTTGTTTTTTATAAAATAAAAATATGCGATTATTTCTATTTCTGAGCGTACTGCTAGTTTCCTGCAATTCAAAAGAAGATAAAGATAAATATAATCATGCCCTTTATCGTGCTGTAAACAATAAAGATACTGCGGTTTTAGATATTCATATGAACGACAAACGTTTTTATGGACGATATGAAATTTCGCGTTACGGATATGGAAAAGATTCTGGTGACGTAAGAGGTGATCTTAAAGGCGATACACTTCGAGGCGATTATCATTATATTTCTTTTGGCGGAAGCTGGAAAAGAGTTCCACTGGCACTTTTAAAGAAGGATAACAAACTTTACTTAGGAAAAGGTGTTATCGGAACTTACTTCAATCTTCCCTGTTTTGTACCTGGAGTTCCAATTGAGTACAATAACTCAGAGTTTATTTTTGAGAGAATAGAGGAGTAGGGGATTTGTTTCAGGTTTCAGGTTTCAGGTTTCAGGTTTCAGGTTTCAGGTTCTTTGCGATAACTTGAAACCTGAAACTTGAAACAAAAAAAACTATTCTAATTTTCCAATCTGAGAAGGAAGTTCAAATATTTCCAAATCAAAATAACCTACAGAAGCCATAACGTGGTCGAAAATATCTGCCATAATATATTCGTAGTTTGCCCAGCGTTTATCACTTGAAAACACATAAATTTCTAACGGAACTCCGTGGGCTGTTGACTGCAATTGTCTGCACATAATATGCATGTTTTTATTCAATCCCGGATGATCCATCAAATACTGCATGATGTATTTTCGGAACAAACCTAAATTAGTCATATTACGTCCATTTAGCGAAAGCGTTTTGTCAACACCTCTCAAATCGTTGTATTTTTCAATCTCGGCTTGTCTACTGTCAATATAAGCTGTAATAAGCTGAATTTTTCGCATTTGAGCCAGATCTTCAGTATTCAAAAAACGAATCGTACTGCTTTTTATTAGAACATGTCTTTTAATACGTCTTCCTTCTGATTTCTGCATGCCGCGCCAGTTCTGAAAAGAATCTGAACTTAAAGCATAAGTCGGAATTGTGGTAATGGTATTATCAAAGTTTCGAACTTTTACTGTCGTCAAATTGATTTCAATAACATCTCCATCAGCACCAAATTTATCCATTGTAATCCAGTCGCCGATACGAACCATATCGTTGATTGCAACCTGAACACTGGAAACAAATCCAAGAATGGTATCCCTAAAAATCAAGATAATAATTGCCGAAAGCGTTCCTAGAATGGTTAAAAGTTCGCCTTTTTTGATTCCGAATAAAGTTGAAATAATAAGTGCCACTCCAAAAATCCAAAGCACAATCATAATTACCTGAACGAAACTATCTATCGGTTTATCGCTGTATTCTGGTTTTTGTTTTAAATAATCGCGTAACGAATTAAAAACAGTTCTAACGATCCATAATCCAAGTAATACAATATAAATACCAACTATTTTTCCGAACAATAATTCCCAATAATCGTACTTATCCAAAATAATTGGAACTGCTTTATAAATAAAGAAAAATGGAATTAAATAAGCAGTATATCTTGTGGTTTTGTTTTGGATTAAATAATCGTCAAATTTTGTTTTAGTACGCTGTGCAAAAACTGCTGTCAGGGTTACTAAAACAAATTTGGCAGCATAGTAAATAACGTATGCTAATGCTATTAAAATAATTATGTTAAAGATCAAACTGATATAAGACGCAAAGTTGCGGCTCATTCCCCAATCTCTAAAAACAGGATATAAAAAATTGAATACTTTATCCAAAAGCTTATGCATTTTCTAAGTATTTTTTCTCAATATAGAAAGTTCCAAAAGGAATAAGAGAAGCGATTAAAATGATCCCAAAAGTTTTTAAATCCCAATTTTGAGATTTTTTCAATAAAAAAGCCAAAATAATATATCCGATAAATAAAACACCATGTGTCATTCCTAACGGACGTAATAAGGTATGATAAAGTTCAGGATTATTCGTTTTGATAATAAGCATATTAGCGAATAACACTAAGTAAGAAATTCCTTCTAGGATGGCTGTAACTTTAAAAATCTTGAGCATTGATACTATTTTTTTAAATTATAGCAGCAAAATTAAGTATTATGGTTGGTTTTTAAGTTATGTATCAAGAAAGTAATTTACTTTTGTATTCTTAAACTTTGATAATGAGCAAACGCGATTTAAAAAAATATTTATCCGAATTAAATAAGGAACAACTCGAAGAACAATTGATCGAATTGTATGAAAAATTCAGTCCAGTAAAAGTATATTATGACTTTGTTTTTAATCCGAAAGAAGACAAATTACTTCAGGATGCCAAAGTTAAAATTTCGCACGAATATTTTCCGATTAAAAAGCCAGGAGCAAAATGGCGCCCAAGAGCCAAAATGCGAAGATCTGTCGCTCAAAAGCTTATCAAACATTTTATTATGCTTGGAGTTGATGCTTTCGTGATTGCAGATATAATGTTGTATAATATTGAAATTGCCCAGACTTATTCTTCTCAAAATTTCATAAAACAAGAATTATTTTACAAAAGTATATTTAATTCTTTTGAGCAGGCCGTTAATTTTATTGTCTCAAATGGCATTTTTAACGAATATAAATTGCGAATTAATGCAATTCAGCAAGAAACTTTAGACCAAAAATGGAAAAATAAGTACGATTTTGAAGCCATTTTGGAGAAAATCGACTACTAAATGCCTCTCTCATAAAAAATCTTAGTTTAAAAAAAACATTTATTTTAGGTTAAAATAAGATGAATAACTGTTTTTTCGGTGTATTTTTGCAAAAATCCAAAAATAAACAATGTCTCAAAACACTTTAGAAATAGAAAGAGAAGAGAAAAAAGAACTGTATGCATATCAAAAAGGTGATATTGATGCCATTTTTGACCGTTTAGACAATGCTCCTCCAAGACACCATTTACTGTACCAGCTTCCAACAGGAGGAGGAAAAACAGTAATATTTTCTGAAATCGTTCGCCGCTATTTATCTAATAATGATAAAAAAGTGGTTGTTTTAACGCACCGTATCGAACTTTGTAAACAAACTTCAAAGATGTTGACAGGTTTTGGTGTTACAAACAAAATTATCAATAGTAAGGTAAAAGAACTTCCTGACCAAAACGATTTTTCATGTTTTGTGGCGATGGTTGAAACTTTAAAAAACCGTATTAATGATGAAAAACTTCATCTGGATAATATTGGTTTGGTTATTATTGATGAGGCGCATTACAATTCATTTCGTAAATTATTAAACTCATTTAAAAATGCTTTTATTCTTGGAGTAACAGCAACGCCTTTGAGTTCCAATATAAAATTACCAATGCACCAAAGCTACCACGAACTTATTGTTGGTGATACAATTGGGTCATTGATTGACAAAGGATTTTTGGCTAGAGCAACTACTTATAGTTATGATGTTGGTTTAACGTCATTAAAAGTAGGTATCAATGGTGATTATACAGTAAAATCATCTGATGATTTGTATACGAATACTTTGATGCAGGAAAAACTGCTTCATGCGTATACAGAACGTTCGTTAGGCAAGAAAACATTGATTTTCAATAACGGTATTCATACTTCTTTATATGTTTATGAAACATTTAGAGAAGCAGGTTACGATATTAGACACCTTGATAATACAAGCAGTTCTGAAGAACGTAAAGACATTTTGCAATGGTTTAAAAAGACTCCAGATGCGATTTTGACATCTGTTGGAATTTTGACAACTGGTTTTGATGAGCCGACTGTAGAAACTATTATTTTGAACAGAGCAACAAAATCTCTGACGCTTTATTTTCAGATGATTGGTCGTGGTTCTCGTAAGTTACCTGGAAAAGACGAATTTACAGTTATTGATTTAGGAAATAATGCCGCACGTTTTGGTTTATGGAGCGATCCTGTAAACTGGCAGCACATTTTTAAATCGCCAGAGTTTTATTTGGAAAATCTGCGTGATGACCATGAAATTGAGTTGTTTTTCAAATATAGCATGCCGCCAGAATTGCGAGCTAAATTTAGTAAAACTGCCGATGTTACCTTTGATGTTGATGAAGAACATAAATTAATTATCAAACAAAATCTTCGTTCAAAAGTAGTTTTAGATAAATCGCTTGATCAGCATGCTGCAATGTGTGTAGACAATACAGAAACATTACAGGAAGCAAAATCATTAGCAAAAGAACTTGATGACGATATAGAAGATCGTATTAAGCGTTATTCTAAATGTTTGAGCCAGTGCAGTAAAAACTACCGTGAATGGCTTGTAGACGATTACAAACAAAGATTAACTTTATTAATCGGTAAAAAATATCGTGAGAAAATCATGAACGAACCGGATTGATAAATTTTAGTTGAAAAGTTTCAGGTTTCATGTTTCAAGTTGTTGGAATCTAAAACATTAATATATTTACAAAAGGAGAAATAGCATTTCAGAGCAAATGTGATTTCTCCTTTACAACTTAATAAGTTTCTGTGTAACTTGAAACATGAAACTTGAAACAAAAACTAAATAAATATGTCTAAACAATTCTCAACATTAGGACTTTCAGCGCCAATTTTAAAAGCTTTAGGCGAATTAAACATTGTTGAACCTACTGAAATTCAACAAAAAACAATTCCGCTTTTACTGTCTGAAATCCATGACGTTGTGGGTTTAGCAAAAACTGGAACAGGAAAAACTGCTGCTTTTGGTTTACCAATATTACAATTGGTCAATTCACAATCAACTGTAGTTCAAGCTGTTATTTTAGTTCCTACTAGAGAACTTGGACAGCAGATTTTTAGAAACTTAGAAGGATTTTCAAAATATATTCCTAATATATCTATTGCTTCAATCTGCGGAGGAACTCCGATAAAACCACAAATTGAAAGACTTAAAGAAGGCGCACAAATTGTTGTAGCAACTCCAGGACGTCTTATCGATTTGATTCAGCGTAAAGCAATTGATCTAAAGCAGACAGAATATCTAGTTTTGGATGAAGCCGATGAAATGGTTGCTATCCTGAAAGAAAGTTTAGACGAAATCGTCGCTGAATTACCAAAAAAACATCGTACACTATTATTTTCGGCAACGCTCCCTGGAACAATCAAACAACTGATTCAGAATTATTTGAACAAAAATGTAGTTCAAGTAAGTGCGAATATGGAAACTGTTGGAAACGAAGGAATTGATCACGAATATATTGTTGTTGATCCGATCGAAAAACTGGAAGTTTTAATGCATTTCTTGAATTCAAAAGATGGGGAACGTGGTATTATTTTCTGTAAAACAAAAGCTGCAGTTAATAAACTGGCTAAAAATCTGGCTATAAATAAGTTCTCATCTGGAGCACTTCATGGAAGTTTGAGCCAGGGAATCCGTGACAGGATTATGGAGCAATTTCGTGAAGGACATATCAATATTTTAGTCGCTACCGATTTGGCTGCTCGAGGAATAGACGTAAAAGAAATCTCTTATGTGGTGAATTACCATCTTCCTGATACATACGAAAATTATGTTCACAGAAGTGGAAGAACAGCAAGGGCAGGAGCAAAGGGACTTTCTCTAACAGTTTTACAACAAGAAGAAACTGCTGAAATTGCCGATTTTGAAAGAGAATTGGGAATTAAATTTTTAGAATTTAAAAAACCATCTGCAGCAAGTCTGGAAGAAAACAATATGCTTTTGTGGGCAAAACAAATCTTCAAAACAAAACCAAATCATGAGATTGCAAATGAGCTAAAAACAAAAGTAAAAACTGTTTTTCATCATTTAACAAAAGAAGAACTAATAGAGAAATTGATGGCAAATTATATTTTGCAGAACAAAATCGATATAGTTGAAAAACCTGTTAAAAAATTCAAAAAGTAATAATTATGACTTTTGTCATTGTATATTAAAGTTGTACATTTATAAGGAATAATTTTATAATCCTACTTAAATTAACAACATATATGAAAATAGTCATTATTGGAGGTGGATTTGCAGGAATCAATCTGGCAAAAGAACTTGTAGACCATCCTCAAATACAAGTAACACTTGTAGACAAGAATAATTATAACTTTTTCCCACCACTTATATATCAAGTTGCTACGGCTTTTTTGGAGCCATCAAGCATCAGTTATCCTTTTAGAAAGTTTTTTGCAGGTAAAAAAAACCTGCAGTTTCGTTTAGGTGAATTATTATCTGTTGTCCCAGCAGAAAAGAAAATCGTGCTGAACAATGGAGAATTGACATACGATCATTTGGTTTTTGCAACTGGAGCCGAAACCAGCTACTTTGGCATGGAAAACGTAATGAAAAATGCCATTCCGATGAAGACATTAAATGATGCCATCGAAATGCGTAACGCATTGCTTAAAAACCTAGAAAAGGCTGCTATCTGTAAAGATATGCGCAAAAGACGCAAATTATTGACCATCGTAGTTGCCGGAGGAGGACCAACAGGAGTGGAGGTTTCTGGAATGTTTGCAGAAATGCGAAAAAATATACTTTTAAAAGAATATCCAGAATTAGATACATCTGCAAGTAATGTTTATTTAGTTGATGGAGGAGATGCTTTACTGTCTCCAATGAGTAAGGAATCTCAAAAAGATACTTTAGAGGCGTTGACAAAATTAGGAGTTGTGGTAAAACTAAACACTAAAGTTGTTGATTATGTAGATGATACTGTGTTTTTTGAAGGTGGAGAAACGATTAAAACTAAAAACTTAATCTGGGCCGCTGGAGTTTCTGCTAAAATTTTCGAAGGAATTCCGAAAGAAAGTTATGGCCGCGGCAGACGTATGGCGACTGACCAATACAATAAAGTAAACGGATTAGAAAATGTCTATGCGATTGGTGATACAGCAATTACTGCTGGAGATAAAAATTTCCCTGACGGACACCCGCAGGTTGCGCAAGTTGCTATTCAACAAGGACTTAATCTAGCTAAAAACTTTAAAGCTATGGTTAAAAATAAACCTTTGACTCCATTTATGTATAAAGACAAAGGTTCTATGGCAATCATTGGAAAAAACAAAGCTGTAGTAGATTTACCAAGTCCAAAATGGCATTTTAAAGGATTTTTTGCTTGGGTTATCTGGCTGTTTATTCACTTGATTTCTTTGATCACTTACAGAAACAGATTAAATACATTCTGGAACTGGATGGTTGCTTATTTCGCAAAAGATCAATCTCTTAGAATGATTATTCGACCAGAAAAAAGACAGCAAAGTTAGAATTTTTAAATTCCAAAACTTTAAATTCCAATTTTTTAAATTCCAAATTCCAAGATAGGAATCAAAAAAAAGCAGAATCTATATTTTTAGATTCTGCTTTTTTATAAGTTGGAATTTGGAATTTAAAAAATTGAAAATTTAAAAGTTTTAATGAGCAATCATAACATCATCGCTATCCGAAAGTTCTACTTTATTTTTTATAAATCGTTTCCCGATATTTAAAATAATAAATGCTGTTATAGTTGTAGTTGCCATAATGGCAACCATTGGAGCTACAGAATCTTTTACGAAAACACCAATTGCAAATGATGCTAACGCACCTAATCCCAACTGAATAGCTCCCATTAAAGCAGATGCGCTTCCTGTATTTTTAGCAAAAGGAGCAAGCGTTAATCCAGCTGTATTCGGATTTGAAATTCCCAAACAAGCCAAAAATAAAAATAACATTCCGATAGTTTGGTATAATCCTAACAGGTCATTTAAAGCTAAAATCAAGAATATAATACTAATTACTGATTGAGAAATTAATGCTCCAAAAATCATTTGTTCACTAGAAAATTTCTTTAACAATATCGAATTTAATTGACTTGATCCAATAAAACTCACAGACATTAAAGCAAAAATCCAACCGTAAGTTTTGGCGTCAACCTTATAAATATCCATAAATACGATAGGAGATGCTGCTACATAAGAAAATAATCCTGAGAAAGCTATTGCTCCAGTGAAAGCATACGTATAAAATTGAGGTTCTTTTAAAACGGCTAAGAAATTAGTAATAATCGGTTTTGGTTTTAATGAAATTGAAGTATCTGGTTTATAAGTGTTTGGAAGCCCAATTTGAGACGCCACTAAAATTACAATTCCCATACACATTAATATAAAGAATACGGCGTGCCAGCCTAAATCTTCTGTAACGTAACCGCCAATTGTAGGCGCCAGCATTGGCGAAAGCCCGACAACAAGCATTAAAAGTGAAAATACTTTTGGAATATCCTTTACAGGAAACAAATCTCGAACCATTGCAACAGAAGCTACAGTTGCAGCACAACTTCCAATTGCCTGTACAAAACGAAGTAAGATAAAAGAATCAATATCAGCAACATAAATACAGCCTAAAGAAGCCAAAATGTAAACAAGTAGACCGATGAAGAGCGGTTTTTTTCGTCCAAAACGATCCAATAATGGTCCATAAAGCAATTGTCCTGCGGAAATACCGATGAAATAACTCGATAAACTCATCGAAACTTTTGCTACAGTTGTATTTAAATCTTTTGCAATTCCAGAGAAACCAGGCAGATACATATCAATAGAAAAGGGACCTAAAGCTGTAAGTGAACCTAAAATGAGGATCAGCTGAATATATTTTTTTGTTGTCATTTTCTTAAAAAAAGGCTTTTAATTTCGTGCAAAGGTAAAGATTTCATACCTTGTAGTATAACTTCAAGAAGTTTATAACAATAAATTACAGTTATTGCCAAATATTTTGGCGTAACTATTTATTAATCATTAATTTAAAAAATATGAAAAAGTACATTTTACTATTAACCATTTTATTTACATCTCTTTCTTTTGCTCAAACTATCACATCAAAACAAGAAGAGGCCAGTGTTGCCCAGTACGAACTCTTAAAAAAAGTAAATCAGTATTATCCTGATATAACTTTAAGTAAATCTGTAACAAATTTTTATGCAGATGGAAATGTTATTGATACACAGCAGGATTTTGACTTGAGAGGCACAAAATTTTCAAGCTACAAATTAGGAATTGAGCCTGGTAATAAAAAAGTAGTTTTTGATTATGTTTCAAATGAAGCTGGCCACGTATACGGCGACGTTACAATTTTTAACGGAAATGCTTTGAGAACAACTTTCAATGAAAAAACAAATCAAATTGACGTTTCATTAAATGGAAAATCAGTTTATTTGAAAAAATTATAGTTTTTATTAAACTTAGAAAAAGCATCATGATTCATGATGCTTTTTTTGTTTTATATTTGGTTCAAATTTTTATACAACAATCTACAATGAAAAAATTTCTTTTTCTGGCAATTTTAATTTCTCTAAAGTCATATTCACAGCATAATAGATTTTCTGGAACCTGGAGCAATGAAAATTGTAAAAACTGTAAAAAAGAATATATTTTCACAATTACAATCGCACAATCTAATTATGCGATTTTTGGAACTGCAGAAGTTACCAGTGAACATAAAGAATTAAATTCTGGAGTCTTAGAAGTTTCCGGATATGTTTATCCGCTTGGCGACAGAGCTCAAATCAAACTTAAAGATAAAGATGGAATTTCTGCAAGCGCAGTTTTAATTACGAATGAAGGAGTTTTACAATTCACAAAACGCGGTGGCGGAGATTTGGTTCCTAAAGATGTAATTTTGAATAAATTATACGAATAGCTCTTCTCTCAGAGTTATTTTAATTTGAACTATAATTTATAGTATGATTTGCAGTATGTCCAAGAAGATGTTAACAACTTTATTAACAGCATTTTTAACCCCTATTTTGCAGTAAAGTAAAGGTATAAAAAAAATAAGGACATAAAAAAACCCCGTTTTATTGGGGCTTATTTATTAGTTTTAATTTAATTATTTTATTTCATTCAATAATTTTCCGTCGACATAATATTGAATAGTTTTAAAGTTACCTTTCAACTTATAGACCGTTCGAACAACTGAACCCGCAAATAGTCGAATATCTCCACTAACAAAAGTACCGTCCTTTAATTTATAAAAATAATCCAAAGAAGTATTTGATTTACTTATTGATACTCTATAAGCATCATAATCTTTAGGAGTTTCATAAAGAAAATCAGTACTTAATATTTCCTGCACTTTTAAATTATTGACTATATTATTTGTAACCTGTTTGCTTACAAGTATGTCAGGATAAAATTGATTTACTTTTTTAATAAAATCGTATTGTTCAATAGAAACAGGCTCTGTTTTCTCGATGTAAATTTTCATGTCAGTATCTTGACAATATACAGCAGAAGAAAACAATATAATAAGTAATAAAGTAATTTTTTTCATGTGGTTTTGTTTGTGAGTTTATAATTACTAAATATTTCAAATATTATGCCAGTTATACTTTTAGTAATATATAGCCTTTCAAAGATATAAAAGTACTATTTTGATGTTCTAAGCCCTTTAAAAAGGTTTCAATGTTACTTTTGGTGTAACTTTTATTATTTTTTAATTCTTCAAAAAGCTTATCAGAAAGACCATTATCACATTCTGATTTAAATTTATCAAGGTATTCTTGAAAAGTTATACCTGTAGCAAATTCATGATTAGCCCCATTCTTTTCATCAATGTACTTTTGCATTAGATCTTGTATTTCCAAACAAATAAATTGATTAGCTTTATACATTCCTAACATATTAGTTCTTTCTTCATCAAAACTTGGTTTAGAATGAAAGGTCTTGTAATACGTTATTAAAGCGATAAAAGTACCAAATATACCTGCAAATATTCCTAATGTTTCCATCAAACTTTTTTTACAAATGTATTTAATATGCTACAGATAAAAAATTTAATTTCACTTTGTCAATTGCTATAAAAGAATAAATAATTATACCTTAGTAAAATATTAAAAATTAAAAATTAATAAATATGAAAAGTATTAAGCTAACTGTTAGTAGTATAAATTTAGACGAGGGAAATTTTAATCCTGATAATTTTTTAAACCAAGCAACAAAACAACTTAATACAATAGAATATGTTATTTACCTAAATCAAATTACTTGTATTTCTTCCAACATAAACGGAGGAACAGATATAAGATTAAGTTGCGGAAAAGAAATTTCATTACTTGATAAGGTTGAAACAGTTGAAAAACTAATCGAAGACACATATAACTCATAATAGCAAAGCCTTTGTAAATTAATACAAAGGCTTATCTATTATATAATCATTGAAATATTGGCGAGAAATATAATTACCTGTTTTACGGTTGTAAATATTAATGTAGTGATAATCAAATCCGACATTTTTACACCAGTTATGTAGATAATATATTGATTTACAAAACTCAACTTTTATTGGTCTTATACTTTTATCTTTATTAAAGATTGTACAACTATAAGGAGTAGGTGTAGTATTAGCCATAAATATTACTTATTTGTAACTCTATCCCATAAAGAAGATTCTTAATCTTAAAACCTCCGTTCACACAAACAAAAGTTGAAATATCAAATTCTCCTTTTTTAATAATACTCGTACCCGCTTCAATATAATTCACATAAGACCAAAATTCATTAGTTCTTATATCCGTGAATATAAAAACGCTAAGACCATACGGATAAGGATTAACTGTAGTCATTTTTACGTAAAAATCTCCAAATTGAACAATACTACCGTTATTCTGAACAGGAAAAGACGTAACCAAGTCATAACCGTTTCTAATGTAATTTGGGTTTTCTCCCTGAAATTCTAAATTATCAATATGAGTACCATTTCTATAAGTATCATAAAATGCTGTATAGAATTTATTGTCTGATTGAATTGTACCAAGTTTTAGCAAAGAATAAACCCTAGTATCGTAAGCATAACCTGAACCCTGAGAAAATCTACCATCTAAACGAAATTGAGGTAATTTATACTCTTTTAAATATCTTAATGGCTTCTTTTGAAAATCACTAAAATTTGAAATCTGAATACTCGAACCAGTAGAGTAAGGAACTCCAAGAAATATTTCTGTAAAAGCAGTAGCAAAATGATTTTCAGGAATAACATTTAAATCGACGTTACCTAAATCATTAATAACTGACAGCATAGCCAAACTATCGTAGTTATTAAAATAAACGCCATTCACACGTTTATTGTCGATGAAAAGCGACAATATGAAAAATGGTGTTTGAATATCTTTTACAGCGTAACCCTGTTCATCATAGTACGGAATTTCCTTTACTTTTACTGCGTATGTATCATCAATATATTGTATATAATTCATGTCGTTTTAATTAAATAAAGGAACTTTTTTTAAGTCCGAGGTTGATAAATATTTTTTTAAATCAGCCTTTAAATCACGGCGTGTAATGACATAATAACAGCCGATTACTAAAGGAACAGTTGTAACTTGTTTTACTTTCAATAACTCGTTAATAGTCTCTCTCTCGTTTTCGAAATTAGACATTGGTTCAGTTATCCAAGTGTACCAAGGAGAATCTTTCGTTTGCTTATTTGTTCCTAACCAAACCGCCAAAGATTCTGCTATATCATGAACTTCTTTACGAGGTGTAATTTTGTTCAATTCAATTTCCTTTGTCATTGGGTTAGAAACTGCAATTCTTAAATCCTTTTCTGCATCTTCCAAAGCTTTTTCCTCAGCATCTTGCGTGAATTTAGCATACCATTTTTTCAATAATGGATAACACACAATGATACCAACAACTAAAAGCCAGTATTTTTGCAGAAAATCAAAGAGCCAAACAGTATTGGCTTGGCTCTTTGTTCTATTAATTATCTCTCTTTGAGCCATAATTATTTCTTCTTAAATAATTTATAAGCTAAGAATCCTGCTAAAGCAACTAATACAACATTTGCAATAGTTTTATTGTTTGCGTAAAAAAGTTTGATTTTATCTAACATCTTGTTTAAATTTTTGAATTAATAATTTTATCGTTTTGGGCGTTTGTTTAGACTGTAACGCTGTAAACAGTATAAAAAAAAAGTAGCACGGGAATAATCAAATAATTGAACTTGAATTTCTTCTTAGCCGTTACGGTAACACTTGCAAGGTTGTAATCTCCCATAATGTCAATAGCATCCTGAATGTCTGAATCGTAAATTAAATTGTGATCGGGTGCGCATTCATGTTTAATAATTGCACGGGCAATCACTAAGTAAAATTTTGCATCTACAATTTTAATTGTTTGGTCAGGGTCTAAACCGACAGCTTTTGAGATAACCTCAATATACTTTTGAGTATCATTTTCAAATGGTGGGGCATACTCAGTTATAAGCTTTCTTACGGTATTTTTACCTTTATCAATATCATTTGTCAAATCTCGCAACATGGCACGAATACCGTATTTTACTTCTGTAAACTGTTCAAAATGTTTATCTGTATTTTGAGCATTTGGTATTTTTCCCTGCCAAGCAATATTTGTCAAAACCAAGTTACCCGGATTATTATTTCGAATACCTCGAGTTAATTCTTTTCTACCTAAATAACTACTCATTTTCTTCTGTAATTAAAGGTTTGGCAGGTGCTTGAGGTTCATCTTTTCCGAAATCTAGCTTGCTTAATTCATCCGACACAACCTGAATACCTTTTAAAATAGCGGTTACAACCGCACCATATTTTACGATAATACCAATTATCGAAACAATTCCTTTCAAATTTTTCATGACTTATTTTGTTTTAATTGTTTTCTTTTTTCTAAATGCTCTTTGAGTAAATCGACCCCCTCATGAAGTATAAGAGGGAGGAACTTTAATATGAACCTAAACATTAGTTCGAACGAATAAATGTACCTGCATAACCTCCGTTTTTCGCACGTGGATTAATTACAAATGCCATACTGTCAATTACGACTTTACCGCCATTTTTCTGCATTGTACCCCAGTGAAATGATTGAACACCAGTTTTAGTGTTTGTAAAAGTGCATGCTACAGAACCAAACCAACCTTTTTCAGAAAGATTTGATTTATTTGTAGTTACACATTTAATTGCAATCAATTCTCCTTTAGACAATCTCCAACCAGTTGTTAAATGCTGTTCAACACCTTTATTCGGACCAGTAACAGGCATGTAAGTAGTGTACTTTGCACCTGAATGCTTTACCTTTTGTTGGTTATTGTTATTATTGTTGTAATTCTGATTATTAGAATTTTTTCTATTTTGTGCCATTACTTTATAATGTGTTTAATTAATAATATGATTTCAGCCAGTTTTTTTACTATGATTACTGCCGAATCTATCAGAAATACAATAAGATAGATTCGATAGTAATTTTTCGGCTTGCTATCTTTTTCTAGCAACTCTTCTTCCTGAATTATTGCGGTCACGTCTTAAAAACCAAATCAATGCAATAAGACCAGCGACAGCACCTAAAACAATTTTCCAGTTTCTTTGAAACCAAACCTTAATAGTTGAACTTACGACAGTAGCACCAACCTGACCAGAACCCTGAACAAAACCAGTACTTAAACCGTCATTAATCCCAGTTGTTACGGCTTTTGCAAAAATCTGAGAACCTGCATTCGCTACAGCACCAACCGCTTGACTTGCCGTATTTAAAGCCATCTGTTTATTGTATTCTTCCTCAGCCTGCTTATTCGCTTTTTTTGCTTCGTGAGCATCTTGCAAATTCTGCGAAATGTTTTGAACAGTTCCACCAACGAAAGGAATAGCACCCATAATAGGAGTAGCGACCTTTACCAAATTTTTGAACGAAACGTTTTTCTTAATCGCTGTTCCAATTTTTTTAAAAAATCCCATAGCTTACACAGTTTTTAAACATCTTACGACGAAATTAATAATTGAGCCTTGCGACTTATTGATTTCAATACCAACCACAGCCACTAAAGGCAAGGTTAATCTATCCGTTAAACCTTGTAAAACTTTCCCATCTGCAAGAACAGCTTGAATAGGGTCAATATCACGGCTTAATGTTTGCAATTCAAAAGGAAGGTATTTAACTACCTGACCGTTTGAATACTGGTAAGACAAATCACTTACTGAATCGTCAACAGTCATGACAGCCAAATCAAATCCCTGAACATCAATTTTTTTGTTGAACTCCTCAGAAGCAACAGATTTTTGTTCAAAAAAGAATAAATTGTTTGTTTGCTGTGGCTCTTCGATTCCGTGTAAATCGTAGCGTTTACCTGCAATTAAATCTTCAAGAGTAATTTTAATACTCTCTTTATCTGCAAGATAAATTGAACCTTCGTCTGCTAATTCACATAATGCAATCAAAGCATTATCTTCATCGGACTGTGTATTTTCAGTTCCGTAGGTACTTGCTAAAATGAAATCTTTAAGCAAAACTTTATTTGCTAAAATGACATTCGAGCCGTTTCCACGTTCAATGTAAATACTAATTTTTTCAGTAGTTAAACCTGATAACGGCACATCACTTGAAAGAATTAAAGCACCGATTGCTTTTGTTACTTGAAGTTCTGGCGATTTTGTAACGCCTGTAATAGTTGCAATTTTCATTTGTTATAAATTTTATTTGTTTAAATTTCTTTCACAAAGGTTATTGCAACTATTATTTGACGTTCCCTAAAATTCCCTATAATTCCACAATTTTCCCTAATTATCCCTATAATATGCCGTAATTAATTAGGTCTTGTACAGTTAAATAACTCCTTTTTAATTCTAAGGAATCGAGTATAACTTGATACTCTTTGCAAGCAGTTTTATAACTTAATTCAAGAATATGCATTAATTGGGTTTTAGTTACTTTTTGGCTTGTATTTTGTGTTTTCATGGCTTATAAAAATAAAAGTTGATGTTCGTGGAATAATTCAGAATCAAAATCATTTACTAATTTTTCCTTTGTTCTAAATTCGTGTAGATAGAAATGTAATTTGTTTTGAAACCAAACAATAAGTTGGTTTTCAGTAGTCATGTCCATATCTTGAAGTAAAAGATTTAGAGCGACGATATAAGATATATCCTGATTGTTTGCGTAATATTCTCTAAATAGAGATTTTGCAAGACGTTTTTTAATTGTTGTCGAAGAAAGAACAACCTTTTTTAAACGCTTGATTACGGGATTGAATTTGGTAATTTGGGACTGTAAAAAATCAAAATCAAAAAGAGTAATGAGCTTTTCTTTATTGATTTGACTTTTGCCAGTATTCTCACGAAGTTCAAAAAAACCTTTATTAGCGATTTTCAATAACTCATAAAGATTTGCTTTATCAAAAACACCCCAAGTCATTGCCTGACTGATATTTACATTTCCTTTTGAATGTTCGTTAAGACCTCTAAAAAACGCTGAATTTAACTGATATTCAAAACGCCAAACATTGTCGTTTTTCAAACCATTATTTGCATAATATTCATTTATGTATGGCTTTTCGGTCAGCTGTAAAGACAGCGTTTTGTTATAGCATCGTATTATTTTATCAGATGTTCTTTTCCCAATTTGGAAGCCGTTAAGTATTGATTTCCCTTTGTAGGTTTCAAAATAGCTTTGTAAATTTTTTGGACGCCCCGAAATAAGGTAGTTACCTGCAACCACATTACTATATAAATTACGGTAAGAATTGTTGATATCAGACTTGTCAAGGCATATATCCAGTCTATTAATAGACTTAAATAAGTAGTTCGTTTCATCGCAAAAAGCATTTATGACACCTTTTAAAGCGTCGTTAGATAATGTGTAAAATAGATTGTTTTCAAATTGAAGCTGAGCAAATTGCTCGCTCATAATCGCTGAGCGTGGTCTTGCTGTGTAAATACCGATTTTTAAATCCTCATAATATAAATCTGCTCTTAGCTCAAAAATCTTAGTTCCGTATTCGTAAGGTTTTAAGCGAAACTTTGAATGTTCAGGAAATTCTCCAAACGGTTGACCCTCTAAATTGATAATTAAGTAGTCTATATTTATAAGAGTAGGTTTTAAATTATTGTTTTTGAATTTAGTTTGGGCTTGATGCCTTTCTTTATATGAAATCATTGTTTTTAGTAGGTTTTGAGTGAGTTAGTTGCCGTTATACCCTACGGCAACTATTGAAAAATCGAAAGGGGAGTAGCAAAAAATTAATTTTCCGAATCCTGCCAAAGTGAATAATGATTTTTTGGTAAATCATTTATCGTAAATTCTTTCTTTGAAATTGCTTCAGTTATTTTCTTTTCAACTTCAAAAAATTTCTGCCTATAATTTGAAATCTGAGAATTAAAAAAAACATTTATCTGCTGACCAATATTTTTAATTTCTCTAATCGTAAAATCATGCTGATATTTTAAACCAAGTAAATCGACAGTCTCTACAGGATTTTTTGAATATTCATTTAAATCATGATTTAATCCAGCTAATTCCAAAAGCAAATTTTCTCGTTTTTGGATTAAAAGTAAAATTGTTGACATATATTAAGGTATTAGAAGATTATGTTTAAGAAGTTTTGAAATCAGCGTTTTCTGAGAATTGCAATAAAAAATAAATTCGTGAACACAAAAAGATTGAGTTACTATAAAGCAATCCGTACAAACTCTAATTGTAATTCCTATATTTGAACCACGGATTCTTAGAAATAATGTTTGGAACTTTAAGTGTGATGTTTTGCAAAATGGGCGCATCTTTTTCAAGAATGTTTTTGCATTGAAATTTGTGTGACGCATTTTAGCTAATTCTACAAGTAAGAGTGTGTAATTCTCTAAAGAAGATCGTTTTAAGGCCATGTGGTAATTGTTAATATGTTATACCACAAATGAACTATAATTTATATTATGTAAAATAGAATATTTTAAAAACCACTGCTCATGCTACTTTAATCTTTTTTATATAACCGTTTACAAACGTCTCTGGGTACTCCTCTGAAAATATTTATTTCTAAATTTAGTTTAAACGCAAACTGATAAACTTAAACTCTTTAAAAAAATAAACAGCCAAATCTTAACTTTAAAAAACCATTTTTAAGCCTTTAAATCAGTAATGTTTAACATTTTCTTAATATTCTTTATATTCTCATCAAGATGCTTTCATTGTAAGACTTTATTTTATTATTTTTACATTCGATACTTTAAAAATAAATTATCAAACATATGAATACAGTCGCTGAGCATATTGCAGATTTTTTAAAAGAATACAAACCATTTGATAATTTAACTTTTCAGGAATTATCAGATATTGCTACGAATATTCGTGTCATTAATTTAGAAAAACATGCGGTTTTGTTTCAAAATAACGATCCGCTTCATGATAGTTTTTATGTTGTAGCTTCTGGTGTAATTAATCTTACGACTATTGCAGACGCTGAAGAAACAATTATAAATAAATGTCACGAAGGAGATATTTTTGGTTTACGTCCGTTTTTTGCCAAAAATAATTACATGATGACCGCTAAAGCACGTGAAGAAAGTATTATATACGCTATTCCAATCGCTGTGTTTAGACCTTTTGTTGCTAATAACTCAGACGTTTTAAACTTTTTATTAGAAAGTTTTGCTGTAAATTCAAGACATACAAAAGACAGCGTGAGCTCAAACGGTAAACTGATTTCTGATACTGATTTCTTAGATCAGCAATCAGAAATGCAATATATTCAGTCACTTAACTACAATAATTCGCCGTTAACAACGCAATCTAATCATATTATTAAAGATGTTGCGATTTTAATGACCGATTCGATGGTCGATAATATTATAATCTGCGAAAAAAATCACCCTATTGGTATTGTTACCAATGCCGATTTATCTTCGAAGATTGCAACAGGACGTTATCCTATTACTGAAACTATTGACAAAATTATGTCATCGCCGGTTGTTACGGTTTTAGAAAATGTTTCATTAGCAGAAGCGCAATTGTTAATGCTGAAACATAATGTGACACACCTATGCGTTACAAAAGACGGAACAAGCAAATCTGTTGTAAAAGGAATTATTTCTGAACACGATCTTATTGTGGCTCAAGCCAGTAACCCTGGTGTTTTAATTAAAGAAATTAAACGTTCGCAACTTCCGAAAGATTTAAAACAAATACGTGATCGTTTATCAGATTTGATTCAAAATTCAATTCAAAAAAATATTCCAATTTCGCATGTGAGTAATATTGCAAGTGAAATAAACTTGGCTATCATTAAACGCGCTGTTGAGCTGTCCATTTTAGATTTAGGCTCCCCTCCTGCACGTTTTGCTTGGTTAAGTATTGGAAGTCAAGGCCGTAAAGAACAACTGTTACTTACAGACCAAGACAGTATTTTAATTTTTGAAGATGTTACACCTGAAAAATACAGAGAAGTAAAAGATTATTTCTTGAGATTAGCAAAAAGAACAACTTCTATACTTGAAAAAGTAGGTTACGAATATTGCCCTAATGGACATATGGGAAGCAATATGCTTTGGTGTAAATCACTGAGTGACTGGACAAAACAATACAACAGCTGGATGAATACTCCAGGTGAAAACAGTAATGATTTGAGCAGTATTTTCTTTGATTATGAAATTGTTTTTGGTGAACCAAAAATTGAAGAAGCTATTGAAAATGTTATTTTCAAAAATGCTGTCAACAATACTTTGTTTTTTGACTTTTTAGGAAATGATGCCTTAAAAAGAAATTCTCCTTTAAGCTTCTTTAAGAAATTTATTGTTGAAGAAGAAGGTCCGCATAAAGGTAAATTTGATATAAAAACACGTGCTTTAATGCCATTAATTGATGGTGCGCGTTTATTGATATTAAATGCTAACATTAAAGGAATTCAAAATACTTACTTAAGATTCAAACAATTAGCGATAACAGATTCTAAAAATGCAGAAATTTATTTAAGCTGTGCAGATGCTTTCTTAACCCTTTCGAAATTTAGAACTGTTGAAGGATTAAAAAATGACGACTCTGGCCAATATATTAATTTAAGAGAAATGTCAAAAACTGACAAAGAGAAATTAAAAAATGCTTTAACCCCAATGAAAGACCTGGAGGAACTGATTAAGAGTAAATTTCAATTGACACAATTCTCATAAAATATGCTAGACTGGCTGAAAAATATTAATAAAGACTATCCAGAATTCTGGAAAGATTATTTAACTAAATTCGAAACTAAACCTAATAAGTTTGTTGTTCTATCAACAGAAACATCAGGGTTAAATCCGGATAGAGATGTTATATTGTCTCTTGGTGCGTTCTCAGTTATTGATGATAGTATTGTTATTAAAGAAAGTTTTGAAACTGTTTTACTTCAATACAAATATCTTCAGGATAATGGTCTTTCAAATGAATTTATCATTGAAAGCAAAATGATGAAAATGCCTGAACCAGATGCACTTGAAGCTTTTGTTAATTTTATCGGAAATTCAGTTTTGGTTGGGCATCACATTAATTTTGATGTCGAAATGCTCAATGCAGCTTTAGAACGTCTGGATTGCGGAAGATTAAAAAATGAAGCTCTTGATGTTGACGTGATGTACAGAAAACTAACTGATATAAATGACAAACAGTTTTCGCTTGACGATTTATTCGAAATTTATAAAATTCCGAAAAGCGATCGAAATTCTTCTTCTGAAGATGCTTATAGAATTGGTCTATTATTTTTGAAGTTAAAATCTCGTTTAGGAATTAAATAAAAGTAAAATTTCTTTTTTTAAATTTTTATAAAAGAAAATAATGCGATTGTCAGACTTAGCGAAGTCGAAGTCCCGCAAAGTGATTCTGCAAACGGAGTTCGACTTCGCTAAGTCCGACAAATTATTAAGCCATTTTTCTTTTAGATTAAAATATAAAAAAATGCCTCTTAAATTTAAGAGGCATTTTTTATTTTTCTATAGTTTACTTAAGAAATTCTTTCTTTCATAATTTGTTCTACAACTTCTGGATTTAATAAAGTTGAAGTATCACCAAAATTAGAAAAATCTCCTTCAGCTATTTTACGTAAAATTCTACGCATGATTTTTCCTGAACGTGTTTTTGGCAAACCAGATACAAACTGAATTTTATCTAATTTAGCAATTGGTCCAATGTGATCTGCAATATATTGATTGATCTCTTTAGACAAATTCTCTTTATTTCTAACTTCTCCAGTTTCTTTTAGAATAACGTAACCATACAAAGCATTTCCTTTAATATCATGAGGGAATCCAACAATAGCAGATTCTGCAACTGCAGGGTGTTCGTTGATTGCGTCTTCAATTGGCGCTGTTCCTAAATTGTGGCCAGAAACAATTACAACGTCATCTACTCTACCTGTAATTCTGTAATATCCTACTTCATCTCTTAATGCTCCGTCTCCTGTAAAATATTTTCCAGGAAAAGCAGAGAAATAAGTTTCTTTGTAACGTTCGTGATTATTCCATATAGTTCTAGCAATTCCAGGCCACGGGAATTTAATACATAAACTTCCCACTACTTGGTTTCCTTCAATTTCATTACGTTTCTCATCCATCAAAACGGGTTGAATTCCTGGTAATGGTAAAGTTGCATAAGTAGGTTTTGTAGGTGTAACAAACGCAATCGGTGAAATCATGATTCCTCCAGTTTCTGTCTGCCACCATGTATCTACAACTGGACATCTTTTATCTCCAACATGGTCATTGAACCAGTGCCAAGCTTCCTCGTTAATTGGTTCTCCAACAGATCCAATAACTTTAAGAGATTTAAGAGGATATTTTTGAATATAATCTAGGCTTTCTTTTGCTAACGAACGAATTGCTGTTGGTGCTGTATAGAATTGTGTAATTTTATGTTTTTCGATAATTTCCCAAAAACGGCTGAAATCAGGGTAAGAAGGAACACCTTCAAAAAGTACAGTCGTACCTCCATTTAATAATGGTCCGTATAATATATAAGAATGTCCTGTGATCCAGCCTATATCTGCTGTACACCAGAAAATATCATTTTCTTCGTGGCTGAAAACATTTTTAAAAGTATACGCTGTATAAACCATGTAACCAGCAGTAGTGTGAACCATTCCTTTTGGTTTACCTGTTGATCCTGAAGTATATAAAATAAACAAAGGATCTTCTGCATCCATAATTTCGGCAACACTATTGTCTAAAGCTGCATCTAATAATGGCTGTAACCAGATATCACGGCCTTCTTTCATTTTTACATCAGTTTTAGTTCTTTTTGCCACTAAAACTTTTTCTACAGATGGACAAGTTTCTAAAGCTTCGTCAACAATTCCCTTTAAGTCAATTGTTTTGTTACCTCTATAACCTCCATCAGATGTGATAACCATTTTACATTCGCAGTCGTTAATTCTTGCAGATACTGCAGATGCAGAAAATCCAGCAAAAACAACAGAATGTATCGCTCCAATTCTAGCACAAGCCAATACAGCAACGGCTAATTCTGGAATCATTGGCAAATAAATACAAACTCTATCTCCTTTTCGAACACCCTGCTCGCGAAGAACGTTTGCCATTTTTGAAACTCTTTCGTATAATTCGTTATACGTTATATGTAAAGCATCTTCAGAAGGATCGTTCGGTTCAAAAATAATAGCCGTTTTATCTCCCCTTTTGCTTAAATGTCTATCGATACAGTTTTTGGTAATGTTAACTTTAGCTTCTGTAAACCATTTTACTTCAGCATCAGCCATATTAAAATCAACTACTTTTTCCCATTGTTGGTACCATGTGAAATTCTCCTCAGCTATTTTTCCCCAAAATTTTCTTGGCTCCCTTATTGACTTATTGTAATGTTTAAAATATTGTTCTAAATTTTCAATTTTGTAATAGCTCATCGTTTGTTGAATTTTTTTATAAATGTATTAAATCTGAATGTATTCTAGAAACAATTTAATTCATAAATTTTATCAAAAAAAAACATTTCTTTAATAAAATATTACAATTATTTGCATATGATATAAAATTTTACTTTTAAACCAAAATAGAAAGGGCAAAAAAGGCATAATAAATAGATATTATGCCTTTTTTAATTTAACAAATTTCAATAACAATTAATTTCTTAAATGCCTTACCATACTTTTCTCTATTTTGAAAATAGCAGCATCATTATTAATTAAAACAGAAATTTCAACAAGTATATTTTATCAAATATACCCCATTATAAGGGATCAGCTTCACTTAACTACTCTCACAGAAGTTAAGTGAATGCAATATGCATCTATATCTTTTTTCTTTAATAAGTGCTTACTAATTCAAAATATTACAAATCATTGATACAGTGCAAAACCCGCAAAATCCAATTTTGCGGGAATTCCCAAATTTTTAATTATCCAATTTTTTTCATAGCTGTCATAGACTCTCTCAACCATGCTCCAACTTCTTCGATAGGATGCTGGCGGATTTCTTTGTTTACAGCGATTAATACTGCATTGTCTACTCCATTTGAAGTTGAAAATGGTTTACCAATAATATTAGTATCCACTTTTTTCATGAATTCAGTCAATAAAGGCTTACATGCATGATCAAATAAGTAACAACCGTATTCTGCAGTATCAGAAATTACACGGTTCATTTCGAATAATTTCTTTCTTGCAATTGTATTTGCAATTAATGGTAATTCGTGTAATGACTCATAGTAAGCAGATTCTTCGATGATACCTGCTTCAGTCATTGTTTCAAAAGCTAACTCAACACCAGCTTTTACCATTGCAATCATCAATACTCCATTATCAAAATATTCTTGCTCAGAAATTGGAGCTTCTTGCGGAGCTGTTTTTTCGAAGTTAGTTTCTCCTGTTGCAGCTCTCCATTTTAATAAATTCACATCGTCATTAGCCCAGTCAATCATCATAGTTCTTGAGAATTCTCCAGAAATAATATCGTCTTGGTGTTTTTGGAATAATGGACGCATAATGTCTTTTAATTCTTCAGCCAATTCATATGCTTCAATTTTTGCAGGATTTGACAAACGGTCCATCATATTTGTAATACCACCGTGTTTCAAAGCTTCAGTAATAGTTTCCCATCCGTATTGAATTAATTTAGAAGCATATGCAGCATCGATTCCTTTTTCAACCATTTTATCAAAACATAAAATAGATCCAGTTTGCAATAAACCGCAAAGAATTGTCTGCTCACCCATTAAATCTGATTTTACTTCAGCAACGAATGATGATCTTAAAACTCCGGCTCTATGTCCTCCAGTTGCTACAGCGTAAGCTTTTGCCTGATCTAAACCAAAACCGTTTGGATCGTTTTCTGGGTGAACTGCAATAAGTGTTGGCACACCAAAACCTCTTTTGTACTCTTCACGAACCTCAGAACCAGGACATTTAGGAGCACACATAATAACAGTGATATCTTTACGAATCTGCATTCCTTCTTCTACAATATTGAATCCGTGAGAATAAGCTAGCGTAGAATCTTTTTTCATTAATGGCATAATAGCATTTACCACAGCTGTATGTTGTTTGTCTGGTGTAAGGTTACAAACTAAATCTGCAGTTGGAATCAATTCTTCATAAGTTCCTACAGTGAAACCATTTTCAGTTGCATTTTTATAAGAAGCTCTTTTTTCAGCTATTGCATCTGCACGTAATGCATAAGAAATATCTAAACCAGAATCTCTCATATTTAATCCTTGATTCAAACCTTGTGCTCCACAGCCTACAATTACAACTTTTTTTCCTGCTAATGCCGCAATTCCGTCTGCAAACTCAGACTGCTCCATAAATTCGCAAACTCCTAATTGTTCTAATTGTAATCTAAGTGGTAATGTATTGAAATAATTTGCCATTTTTGTTTTAATGTTTAATGATAATGTTATAGTAACTAAATTGTTTTATTTATAAGATTCTAATAATGAAGATATTTCCATTTTTTCTTTAGAAACCGAAATTCTTCCTGAACGTACAAACTGCATAATTCCGTACGGTTTGAATTTTTCGTATAATTCTTCAATTTCTGAACGTCTTCCTGATTTTGAAATCACAAAGAAATCTCTTGAAACTGTTACAATCGTAGACTGGCTGTCTTTAATTATATTTTGAATTTGTTTTTCATCGAACAACAAATTAGAAGCGATTTTAAATAATGCATTTTCTAGATAAATAGTTTCTTCATCTGTGTGATAAAATGCTTTTATAACTTCAATTTGTTTTTCAATTTGTCCAACAATATTCTGAACCCATTTTTCTGTAGTGTTTACTACAATGATAAATCTTGAAACATTCTCTATTTCTGATTCAGAAACATTTAGACTTAATATATTAATGTGACGCTTTAAGAATATTCCAGATATTCTATTTAATAAACCCACGTTATTTTCTGAGTATACCGATATGGTAAATGTTTTATCTTCCATTTGTTTTTTAGTTTATTTTGTTTCAGGTTTCACGTTTCAGGTTTTCCAACTTGAAACGTAAAACTTGAAACATGAAACTTTTCTTTAGCTTAATCTAATTTCTGAAACACAAGCTCCTGTTGGAATCATTGGGAAAACGTTATTTTCTTTTTCCACCATAACTTCTAAGAAGTAAGAATCTTTTGAAGCCAGCATCTCAGCGACCGCTGCATCTAAATCTTCTCTTTGCGTAACTTTTTTAGATTTGATATAATATCCTTCGGCAATTGCAATGAAATTTGGATTAATCATTTTTGTTGAAGCATATCTGTTATCAAAGAACAATTCCTGCCATTGACGTACCATTCCTAAGAATTCATTGTTTAAAATCACAATTTTCACAGGAACTTTGGTTTGAAAAATTGTTCCAAGCTCTTGAATTGTCATCTGGAAACCTCCATCACCAATAATCGCAACTACTTCACGTTCTGGTTTTCCCATTTTTGCCCCAATTGCAGCAGGCAAAGCAAATCCCATAGTTCCTAAACCTCCGGAAGTAATATTACTTTTAGTCGAATTAAATTTAGCATAGCGACAAGCAAACATCTGGTGCTGCCCAACATCTGAAACGATAATTGCATCTCCATTTGAATGTTTATTGATCATTTCAATAGTTTCTCCCATTGAAATTCCTTTGCCATTCGTTGGATTTAATTCTTCTTTAATTACAGATTCAAATTCAATATTTCTTAATTCTCTAAATTGATTGAACCACAAGTCATAAGATTTTGCTTCAATTAATGGCAATAAAGCCGCTAAAGATTCTTTTACGTCCCCTAAAACTGCAACTTCTGTTTTCACGTTTTTATCAATCTCTGCTGGATCAATTTCAAAGTGAATTACTTTTGCTTGTTTTGCATATGTCTTTAAATTACCAGTCACACGGTCGTCAAAACGCATTCCGAAAGCAATTAAAACATCGCATTCGTTTGTCAATAAATTTGGAGCGTAATTTCCGTGCATTCCCAACATTCCCACATTCAACGGATGATCTGTTGGTAATGCTGATAATCCTAAAATTGTCCAAGCTGCAGGAATTCCAGATTTTTCTACAAAAGCTTTAAATTCAGCTTCGGCTTGACCTAAAATAATTCCCTGACCAAAAACGATAAGTGGCTTTTGCGCACTATTAATTAAAGCTGCAGCTTCGGCAACTTTATCTAA
This sequence comes from Flavobacterium sp. Root935, assembly GCF_001429295.1. Classification (GTDB taxonomy): domain Bacteria; phylum Bacteroidota; class Bacteroidia; order Flavobacteriales; family Flavobacteriaceae; genus Flavobacterium. Next base: position 161,985 of record NZ_LMJL01000012.1, read on the forward strand.
TTTTAATTTTGGAACTGGAACATAACTTCTAATTCCGGTACATTTTTCATAACTAAAATCAAACTCATCAAACTGTGCGTTTTTAGTAATATCAATTAATACAGGCCCTGGACGTCCAGAACGAGCAATATAAAATGCTTTTGCAATAATTTCTGGAATTTGAGAAGCTTCAGTTACCTGAAAATTCCATTTTGTAACCGGAGTTGAAATTCCGATAATATCTGTTTCCTGAAAAGCATCAGATCCTAATAAATGTCTTCCAACTTGTCCTGTAATACAAACTAACGGAGTCGAATCGATTTGAGCATCTGCAATTCCTGTTACAAGGTTTGTTGCACCTGGTCCTGAAGTTGCAATTGCCACACCTACTTTTCCTGTAGCTCTTGCATACCCTTGAGCTGCATGTGTTGCGCCTTGTTCGTGGCGTACTAATACATGGTGTAACTGATCTTGAAATTTATATAATTCGTCATAAACCGGCATGATTGCTCCTCCCGGATAACCATAAACCAAGTCTACACCTTCTGCTAATAAACATCTTATAACGGCTTCTGCCCCTGATATTTTCATAGTATATTTTGTTTTCAAAAATCAATTTCAAATTTCAATATCAATTTTATATTTCGATTAATATTGTTATTGCAATTGATTTTTGATATTGTTATTTTATTAATTAATTATCGGTAACACAGCCTGTTGACGCACTAGAAACCGATCTTGCGTATTTAAGTAAAACTCCTTTTGTAACTTTTAACGGTGGTTGTACCCAAGCCGCTTTTCTAGCTGCAAATTCTTCGTCGGAAATTTTCAGGTCAATAGTATTTTTTACAGCATCGATCGCAATTAAATCGCCATCTTTTACTAGAGCAATACCACCACCATCATAAGCTTCTGGTGTAACGTGTCCTACCACGAATCCATGCGAACCTCCAGAGAATCTACCGTCTGTAATAAGAGCACAGCTGCTTCCTAATCCAGCACCAATAATAGCAGATGTAGGTTTCAGCATTTCAGGCATCCCTGGACCACCTTTTGGCCCGCAATACCTGATGACGACTACATTACCTGGTTTAATTTTTCCGGCTTGAAGACCTGGAATTACTTCAAATTCACCTTCAAATACTACAGCTGGACCTTCGAAATACTCCCCTTCTTTTCCGCTGATTTTTGCTACAGCTCCTTCAGAAGCAAGGTTTCCGTATAAAACTTGAATATTTCCAGTTGGTTTTAACGCTTTTTGAATTTCATGAATTACTTCTTGTCCGTCTTGTAAATCTGGAGTTGAAGCTAAATTTTCAGCAACTGTTTTTCCTGTTACTGTTAAACAATCTCCGTGAATAAGTCCTGCTTTCAATAAATATTTCATTACAGCTGGAATTCCCCCCACTTCATGAATATCTTCCATCATGTATTTACCACTTGGTTTCATGTCAGCCAAAACTGGTGTTCTATCATTAATTGCTTGGAAATCATCCAAAGTAATTTTAATATCAACAGAGTGAGCCATTGCGATTAAGTGCATAACTGCATTTGTAGAACCTCCTAAAACTGCTACAATTGTAATAGCATTTTCGAAAGCCTTGCGAGTCATAATATCTCTTGGCTTAATATCTTTTTCTAATAAAACTTTAATTGCAGCTCCGGCGGCAAGACATTCGTCTCTTTTTTCCTGACTTAAAGCAGGGTTCGATGAACTGTATGGTAAGCTCATTCCTAATGCTTCAATTGCCGAAGACATTGTGTTTGCCGTATACATACCACCGCACGCACCAGCACCTGGACAAGCATTTTGGATAACTCCTTTAAAATCTTCTGGAGTAATTTCGTTTTTAACCTTTTTTCCTAAAGCTTCAAATGCTGACACAATATTTAAAGATTCACCTTTCCACTTTCCAGAGTGAATAGATCCTCCGTAAACCATCATTGCTGGACGGTTTAATCGTCCCATTGCGATTAAAGCTCCCGGCATATTTTTATCACAGCCTGGAATTGCAATTACACCATCGTACCATTGCGCTCCAACTACTGTTTCTATAGAATCTGCAATTACATCACGAGAAACCAATGAATAACGCATTCCTTCAGTTCCGTTTGAAATTCCGTCACTGACACCAATGGTATTAAAAATAAGTCCGACAAGATCTGCATCCCAAACACCTTTTTTAACATCTTTTGCTAAATCGTTCAAGTGCATATTACAAGTGTTACCATCGTAACCCATGCTCACAATTCCAACTTGTGCTTTTTTTAAATCTTCTTCAGTTAAACCAATTCCGTACAACATTGCTTGCGCCGCAGGCTGTGTTTGATCTTGAGTGATGGTCTTGCTGTACTTATTTAATTCCATTATTGCTTTATTTTATTTTAATTTTTATTCAAAAAAAAACCTTCCAGTATTTGGAAGGTTTGTAATATAGTTTTTCAATTATATTTATAACATTCCCGATGCAGATGTGTGAATCACATTGACAACAACGACAGAAATAATAATAATTGAGATTTGCATCATTTATTTTTTAGTGTCACAAAAGTACAGAAACTTTAGGAACTAAAAAAATAAAATCTCAACATTTCAGATACTTCTTGTTATTAAATTCACTTTTTAACAAAAAATATTAAACAATTGTAGATTGTCCAATACTTACATTGTCATTATTAAAATACAGCAAATCATCTTTACTGAAAATAAAATTAGAAACGAACTCCCCTACTTCGTTTGTTCCGAATTTTGAATCTGGTTTTAAATCAACTGTTACAACTTTGTATTCAATTGCTTTTTCTACCGCTTTATAGATTACATTAGCTTCTTTAGTTAATCCAAAATGCTCTAACAAAAGCGCTGCTGCTAAAATCGAAGCAATCGGATTGGCGATGTTTTTTCCTTTTGCCTGCGGATATGATCCGTGAATTGGTTCAAACAAAGCATTTTTTTCTCCTAAAGATACCGATGGCAGTAAACCAATAGATCCTGTGATTACACTGGCTTCATCAGATAAAATATCTCCGAATAAGTTCTCAGTCAAAATCACATCAAATTGTTTCGGATTTAAAATCAACTGCATTGCCGCATTATCAACAAATAAAAAATCAAGCTTAACATCTGGATAATTTTCGCTCACTTTCTGAACTACTTTTCTCCACAATCTTGAAGTTTCCAAAACATTGGCTTTGTCTACCATTGTTAACTTTTTGCGTCGTTTTTGTGCCGATTTAAAAGCTAAATGTGCAATTCTGGTGATTTCTTCTTCTGAATATTCGCATAAATCCGAGGCATGCGTTCCTTCTTCATTAAGTGTTTTAGCTCCGAAATAAGCACCGCCTGTTAATTCTCTGAAAATTGTAAAATCAGCTCCTTCAATAATTTCTCTTTTTAAAGGAGAAGCTTCAATTAATGCTTTGTAAGGTTTTATCGGACGGATATTCGCAAACAAACCTAATTCTTTACGAAGCTTTAATAAACCTTGTTCAGGTCGAACTTTTGCATTAGGATTATTATCATATTTAGGATCTCCGATTGCACCAAGCAAAACTGCATCTGTATTTAAGCACAGATTTAGTGTTTGTTCCGGCAAAGGGCTTCCTGTTTTATCAATTGCAACCGCTCCCATGAGCGCATCTTCAAAAACAAATTCATGATTATAAACTTCAGCAATAGCATACAATGCTTTTTTGGCTTGTAAAATAACCTCAGGTCCAATTCCATCTCCTGGCAAAACTGCAATTTTCAAATTCATAACGTCTCGTTCTTTATGTATTTAAATCCTTTATTATTTTTCTCTTTCTTCTTTGCTCTATTTTCTATTCTTCTTAACTAGCTTCTAATTAATTCACCTTCAATTTTAGAAGCCTCGATGATTTGATGAATATCAGCATCTAAAACTTCTTTTTTAATATCTGCAAATTTCAAAAACTCAACATATACAATATCTAACTGTGTTTTTGTAAGTTCGTAACCCACTTTTTTAGCTCTATAAGCCAAAGCAGCTCTTCCGCTTCTTGCAGTCAAAATAATTGAAGATTCGTTTACACCAACATCAAGCGGATCCATAATCTCGTAAGTTGCTCTGTTTTTGATTACACCATCTTGGTGAATACCAGAACTGTGTGCAAAAGCATTTGCTCCTACAATCGCTTTATTTGGCTGTACAATCATTCCCATACTTTCAGAAACCAAACGGCTCATTTCGTTTAATTCTCTTGTATTGATGTTTGTATCTAAATTTAAGTAAGGATGTTGTTTGAAGATCATTACCACTTCTTCAAGTGCAGTATTTCCAGCTCTTTCACCAATACCATTAATAGTACATTCAATTTGTCTTGCTCCATTTATAGCTCCTGCGATCGAGTTTGCAGTTGCCATTCCTAAATCATTATGACAGTGACATGAAAGGATTACGTTTTCGATTCCTTTTACGTTTTCTTTTAAATATTTAATTTTTGCTCCGTATTCTTCTGGAAGACAATATCCAGTAGTATCAGGAATATTCAATACTGTTGCTCCAGATTTAATAACTTCCTCACAAACTTTGGCCAAGAAAGCGTTGTCTGTTCTACCTGCATCTTCAGCGTAGAATTCAACATCTTCTACATAAGATTTTGCATGTGCTACAGCATATTTTGCTCTTGCAATAATATCTTCCGGCGTAGTATTTAATTTATGGAGTATGTGAGATTGTGAAGTTCCGATTCCAGTATGGATTCTTGGTTTCTTAGCGTGCTTTAAAGCAGCTGCAGCAACATCAATGTCGTTTTTTACGGCTCTTGTTAGTCCGCAGACGGTTGCATTTTCTACAATTTTACAAATCTCAGAGACCGATAAAAAATCGCCTGGACTTGATACAGGAAAGCCTGCTTCGATGATATCAACTCCCATTTTGTCAAGTCTTTCTGCGATAACTAATTTTTGTTTAGTATCTAACTTACATCCTGGAACTTGTTCACCATCTCGCAAAGTGGTGTCAAAAATTTGAACTTTCTCTCTATTCATATTCATTTATTTAATGTAATTTCACATCTTGATAACAAATATATATCGTACTATCGCAGTACGAAATTCATTTTAATGAAATTATACTGTTCATAAAACGATTTATACCTTATTAACTAATTTATTATCAATAAGTTACATTATTATTTTTTACAATGGCTAACCATCAAAAAGATTTCTTATTTGTTTTAATCAAATCACTTTCGAAATCAGAAAAAAGACAGTTTAAAATTTTTGCAAGCCGATTAGAGACGAGTTCAAACACAAAATTTATTGAATTATTCAACATTCTTGATAAATCTGAAGTTTATGATGAAAAGCTCATTCTTAAAAGTGGCATTATCCAAAAAGTTCAGCTATCTAACTTAAAATCATACTTATACAAGCAAATCTTAGTAAGTATAAGATTGAATATTCCCAGCCAGAATATTCGCTACCAGCTTCGTGAACAAATGGATTTTGCTGTAATTCTTTATAATAAAGGATTGTATAAGCAGAGTTTGAAAATTTTGGATAAGACCAAACAACAAGCGCTGGAGAATGATGAAAAATATATGGCGTATGAAATTGTTGAATTTGAAAAACTAATCGAATCCCAATATATTACCCGAAGTATTCAAGGCCGAGCAGACGAATTGGTTGTTCAGGCTAAAGAATTGAATTACCGCAATACAATATCAAGCAAATTATCGAATTTATCGCTTCAGTTATACGGAATCATGCTAAAAACGGGATACGTAAAAAGTGATGCCGAATACAAATATATTGACGATTATTTCAATAGACATATTTCAAAATTAGATGAAAGTAAATTTGGCTTTCGCGAAAAATACTGGTTTTATAATGCCAACTTGTGGCGAAGCTTTCTAGTTCAAGACTTTTTGGCCAGTTATAAATATGCTTACAAATGGGTTACATTGTTTTATGATAATCCGAACATGATTTATCTTAATCCTGTATTTTTTTTGAAAGGAAATCATTATTTCTTAGAATCGCTTTATATGTTAAAGTATACATCTAATTTTAAGAAGTATCTGAATCTTTTAGAAGAAACAATTGCAGATCCTAAATTCCCTGCAAATGATAATATTGCATCGCTGTCATTTCTATATGTGTACAATAACAAATTAAATCTCCATATTTTAGAAGGAACTTTTGCTGAAAGCGAATATCTAATTCCAGAGATTTTAAGTAAACTTAAAGTACACAGTGAACATCTCGATGAACACCACGAAATGCTGTTTTTCTATAAAATTGCTTCCATTTATTTTGGAAATGAAAAATACAATGAATGCATCAATTATTTAGATAAAATCATCAACAACAAGAACTTAACAATGCGAGAAGACTTGATGTGTTTTGCAAGATTATTGTCTTTAATTGCGCATTATGAGTTAGGAAAAGATTATTACTTAGAAAATCATCTTAAAAGCACGTATAAGTTTTTATTGAAAATGAATGATTTACATGAAGTTCAGAAAGAAATCATCAAATTCCTTAAAAATTTAAATAACTTTTATCCAGCTGATATAAAAAAGGAATTCAAAAAAATGCACGATCGCTTTGTAGAGCTTGAGAAGAATACTTATGAGAAAAGAGCATTCTTATATCTTGATATTATTTCGTGGCTTGAAAGCAAAATAGAAAATAGAAAAATTGCTGATATTATAAAGGAAAAAGCAAAACTTAACAATAGATAATCTTTTAAATTCCAATAAAAAAAATCCAAATTCCAATAAAAAAGGCTGAAAAACAAGAAGTTTTTTAGCCCTTTTTGTCATTTCGCCCTTCGCTCTAAATGACAAAATGTTACGAAAAGAACAAACCCGACTGGTTTTAAAAACCTGTGGGGTTTAATAAAAAAACTAAAATAAAAAATCCCAAACGCCACTTAATTGGAATTTGGGATTTTTTTATTTTGAAATTTTAAAAACTTTACTCTACAATATTAGAAGTCGTTACATAGAAATTCTTATCAACTTCGAGTTTTCTATCTTCATTTTCAGTTTTAATAGACTGCCAGTCTGTAGTTGGTTTCAACCAAGTTTCTACACCGTTTATTTTAACTTTTACAGGCATATCAAATTTTGAAACACAATTGGTCCAATGATATCCTAAAGTTCCATTTTTAAACATATATTCAAAAACAGGAATTTTAGTAGTAGTTAAATACTGTGCATACACTCTGTTGAAGTTAATTCCAGACTGATCGTTGATATAATCTTCAATTTGCTTAGAAGTTACCGTTTGATGATAAAAGGTTTTATTTAAACCTCTTAAAATCGATTTCCATTTCGCATCATCATTAACAATCTGACGAATGGTGTGCAGCATATTTGCACCTTTTGGATACATATCTCCTGAACCTTCGTTATTTACATCATAATGACCGATAATTGGTTTGTCGTTTTCAATACCTTTTCTGCATCCAATAACATATTCAGTGCCAGCCTCTTTTCCGTAATAATATTCCAAAAATAAACTTTCTGAATAATTCGTAAAGCTTTCGTGAATCCACATGTCTGCAATGTCTTTATAAGTGATATTGTTTGCAAACCATTCATGGCCAGACTCATGAATAATAATAAAATCAAATTTCAGTCCCCAGCCAGTTCCGCTTAAATCTTTTCCTAAATAACCCTGTTTATATTGATTCCCGTATGTCACAGAGCTTTGGTGTTCCATTCCTAAATAAGGCACTTCCACTAATTTGTAACTGTCTTCGTAAAATGGATAAGGTCCAAACCAATCTTCAAAAGCTTTCAGCATTTTTGGAGCATCTTTAAAATGTTCTTTTGCTAAAGCCAAATTATCTCTTAAAACATAATAATTACAATCTAAATTACCTTTTTCTCCTTTAAATACTTCAGAGAAATTAACGTAATCGCCAATATTGATATTTACGCCGTAGTTATTAATCGGATTAGAAACATACCAATTAAAAGTTTTTGTTCCGTCTTTTTCCTTTTTAACGCTTTTTAATCTTCCATTTGAAACTTCAGTTAAATCTCCGGGAACATTCACGCTGATCAGCATATTTTCTACTTCATCGTACATATGATCTTTACACGGCCACCAAACGCTTGCGCCTAAGCCCTGGCAAGAAGTAGCAATAAAATCTTTTCCGTTTTTATCTTTTTTCCAAGAAAATCCGCCATCCCATGGTGCTCTAACTGCTTCTTTTGGTTTTCCTTCAAAAGATATGATAATTTCTTTTGTGTCTCCAACTTTTTGCTTTTCAGTCAAAGTAATAAAGAAAGCATTTCCATCTCTTTCAAACTTTACTTCTTTTCCGTTTTGAGTAACTTTAGTAATCTGCATTGGCTGCTGCAAATCGATCTGCATTTTATTATTTTCTGTCAAAACAGTATAACGAACAGTATTTGAACCCGAAATTGTTTTCTCAGATGGTTTTACTTTTACATCTAAATGATAGTATTTTAAATCCCACCAAGCTCTTTCTTTCGTAATACTGCCACGTAAAGTGTCCTGATGCGTAAAAACAGTTTCAGACTTATTTAAAAGTCCTTGGGCATTTGCTGTGAAACCAACTAAAAAGGCGATAAATGCACTGCTAAAGTATTTTTTCATTATTTAAAAATTTGTAATAAATAAGGTAATTAAACCACTTAATCTTCAACAAATGTAAACATTCATATCAAGTATTTTAAAATTTTATGTTTTAAGGATGAAAAAAATAACACCTAAATTCATTATTCTTCTATATTTTAGTGTTTTTAATCAATAAAATTTAAATATGAGATTTGATGTAATAGCTTCTTTTTTGGTTGTAATGTTATCGACAGCTGTAAATTCACAAAATATAGCTATTCATAAAACGAAAAATAAAATCAGCATTGATGGAAATTTATCAGATTGGGAAACACCTTTTCTAGGTCCGTTTGCGATTCACGATTCTGGAGAAAAAGCTGCTCAAAATACATTTGTTTCACTTTCGTGGAATGACGAAAATCTTTATATAGCTTACAATTGCATCGATTCTAAAATTATTGGAAAACCTCAAAAGAAAGATTCCCAGATTTTTTACACCGATGATTTAGTAGAACTTTTTCTTGATCCAGATGGAGATGGGCAGAATTATATTGAAATTGGAGTAAACGCTTTTTCAAGTAACTATGATCTGCTTTTAAAATGTATTTCGCCAGAATGCGGCGGATGGAAAACCGCAATGGATTTTGATATTAAAAGACTAGAATCTGTAAGTAAAATAAATCCTGATGGTTATTGTGTCGAAATTAAAATTCCTTTTTCAAGCCTTAAAAATATTAAAAACGGTAATTTTTTAAAACCAGAAATTGGTACAAAATGGAAAGGAAGTGCTTTTAGAATAGATTACGGTAACAGTATCGAATACCTTGCATTACAACCTTATAAGAGTTTAAAATTTGGTTTTCATCAGCCAGCAGAATTTGCGGTTTTTGAGTTTGTGGAGTAATTAGTTTCATTTGTTTCAGGTTTCATTTGTTTCAGGTTTCAAGTTTCAGGTTTCAAGTTTCAAGTTTCAGGTTTCAAGTTTCAAGTTTCAAGTTATCGCAAAGAACCTGAAACTTGAAACCTGAAACAAAACTTTACTTCTGACGTTTCTTTAAAACATCCACAACATCATTCAGCTGATAACCTTTTGCCTGCAATAAAATTAGGTAATGAAAAAGCAAATCGGCGCTTTCGCTAAGAAACAAATCATCGTTATTATCTTTTGCTTCAATAACCACTTCTACAGCTTCTTCACCCACTTTTTGAGCAATTTTATTGATTCCTTTTTCGAATAAAGAAGCTACATAACTTTTCTCAGAATCTGCATTTTCTCTTCGAGTTTTAATTGTGTTTTCTAATTGAGAAATGAAGCCATAATTCGCTTCATTTGGTTCCTGCCAGCACGTATCTGCACCAGTATGGCAAGTTGGCCCAACAGGTTTTGCCTGAATCAAAAGCGTATCGCCATCGCAGTCATTTTTAATGCTTACCAAATTTAAAAAGTTACCACTCTCCTCACCTTTTGTCCAAAGTCTTTGTTTGGAACGACTGAAAAAAGTTACTTTCTGTGTCTCTATTGTTTTTTGAAGCGATTCTTCATTCATATAGCCCAGCATCAAAACATTTTTTGTCTCTGAATCTTGAATTATAGCCGGAATTAGTCCGTGTGCGCTTTTGATATCGATGTCCATTTTAATTTTAGATTTTAGATTTCAGATTTTAGATTCTCTGAATTTTTGTTATTTTAGATTAAATCTAATCTTTCTTCTTGTTTCTTGATTCTCTTTAAAGTCTAACTTCCACTCCATTATTCTTCAGTTCTTCTTTCAAAGCTTTAATTTCGATTTCTTTAAAGTGAAAAACGCTTGCTGCCAAAGCCGCATCAGCTTTTCCTTCTTTAAACGAATCTACAAAATGCTGTATATTTCCAGCTCCGCCTGAAGCAATGATTGGAATATTAACTAATTCGGAAAGTTTCGCCAAAGCTTCATTTGCAAACCCATTTTTAGTTCCGTCATTGTCCATTGAAGTAAATAAAATTTCGCCGGCACCGCGTTCTGCCACTTCAACAGCCCAATCGAATAGATTTAGTTCTGTTGGTACTTTTCCTCCTACTAAATGCACAATCCATTGTCCGTCAATTTGTTTGGCGTCGATTGCGACAACAACGCATTGACTTCCAAATTTCTGAGCCAAATCATTAATTAATTGCGGATTTTTGACTGCTGATGAATTTATGGAAACTTTATCTGCGCCATTATTCAGCAGAATGTCAACATCTTCAACAGATGAAATTCCGCCGCCAACTGTAAACGGAATATTGATTTTCTCTGCAACACTTCGCACCATATTTACCAGTGTTTTGCGTCTTTCTTCTGTTGCCGAAATATCCAAGAAAACCAATTCATCTGCTCCTTCTCTTGAATAAATTTCAGCCAATTCTACGGGATCGCCGGCATCGCGCAAATCAACGAAATTAACGCCTTTTACCGTTCTTCCGTTTTTTATATCTAAGCAGGGTATTATTCTTTTTGCTAACATTTCTTTAATGTGTTAATTAGATAATTAGTCAATTAGATAATTATTTTCGTCACGCATAAATTATCTAATTATCAAATTTTCTCATTTTCTAATTATAAAATCCTCTAACTGTTTTAAAGTGATTCTTCCTTCGTAAATCGCTTTTCCTATTATAGTTCCTTCACAGCCTAGTTCTGCTAATTTTGGTAATTCGTCGAAAGTTGAAATTCCTCCAGATGCAATTAATTTTATTCCTTTTGCTTCCGCTAAAATTTTGCTGTACAAATCAAAACTTGGGCCTTGAAGCATTCCGTCTTTTGCAATATCAGTACAGATAACATACTGAATTCCTTTTGTTTGATAATCCTGAATAAACGGAACTAATTCTTCATTTGATTCTTCCAGCCAGCCTGAAACTGCTATTTTTTCGTCTTTTGCATCTGCACCAAGAATGATTTTTTCTGATCCGTATTCGAAAATCCATTTTTCAAAAATGGCTCTGTTTTTCACCGCAATACTGCCGCCGGTAATTTGGTTTGCACCGCTTTCAAAAGCAATTCTCAAATCGTCATCCGATTTTAATCCGCCTCCAAAATCGATCTTTAGACTCGTTTGCGTTGCAATTTGTTCTAATATCTTGTAATTAACAATTTTACTCGATTTTGCGCCATCAAGATCCACTAAATGCAAGTATTCAATTCCGTGTGCTTCAAATGATTTCGCCACTTCAAGCGGATTCTCATTGTAAATTATTTTCGTATCATAATCGCCTTTGGACAAACGAACACATTTTCCGTCAATGATATCTATGGCTGGTATTATTCTCATTTTTATATTTTAGATTGTTGATTTTAGATTTTAGATTATTCAAAAAAGAGTATTGAATTAGTAATTTCTAAAATTGATGTTTTGATTGAAATTGATTTTAATATTGGAATTTGGAATTTAATCTTTGGATTTTAGTTTCAAAAAGTTTCCAAGAATCTTCTCTCCCACGTCCCCGCTTTTTTCTGGGTGAAATTGGGTTCCGTAAAAATTATCTTTTTGCAAAGCCGATGCATATTCCACGTCATAATTCGTTGTAGCAATAGATTCTGAACAATTTGGCGCATAAAAACTATGAACTAAATACATGAACTCATTTTCAGAAATTCCGCTGAACAAATCGGTTTTTAAATCATAAATCTGATTCCATCCCATTTGTGGTACTTTTACATTGTTTGAAAATTTCACGACATCAACATCAAAAATTCCTAAACCTTTGGTGTTTCCTTCTTCTGTCTGATTGCACATTAACTGCATTCCGAGACAAATGCCTAAAACAGGTTGTTTTAATTCTGGAATTAAGCTTTCCAAACCACTTTCGCGAAGTTTAGCCATCGCCGAACTTGCCTCGCCCACACCAGGAAAAATCACTTTATCTGCCGATTTAATTTCATCTGGATTATTACTCAAAACAGCCTTAAATCCCAATCTTTCAATAGCAAACATAATGCTCTGAATATTTCCTGCTCCGTAATTTATAATTACTATTTTCATTAAAAAAGCTTTAAGCTTTAAGCCATAAGCTTTAGGCCTAATGCCTACAGCCTATGCTTATAGCGTTTTACAACATTCCTTTCGTCGAAGGCAAAATCATTTTCTCAGTATCTCTTTTTACGGCAACTTTTATCGCTTTCGCGAAAGCTTTAAAAATTGCTTCGATTTTATGATGTTCGTTGATTCCTTCTGCTTTGATATTTAAGTTGGCTTTTGCACCGTCTGTAAATGATTTGAAGAAATGATAGAACATTTCGGTTGGCATTTTACCGACCATTTCACGTTTGAATTCGGTTTCCCAAATCAACCAGTTTCTACCGCCGAAATCAATTGCTGCTTGTGCTAAACAATCGTCCATTGGCAAACAGAATCCGTAACGCTCGATTCCTAGTTTATTTCCCAATGCTTTTGCGAAAACTTCCCCTAAAGCAATTGCTGTGTCTTCAATTGTGTGGTGCTCATCGACTTCTAAATCGCCTTTTACAAGAATTTCTAAGTCCATTTGACCGTGACGTGAAATTTGATCTAACATGTGATCGAAAAAGGCAATTCCAGTATCGATTTTGCTTTTTCCGGTTCCATCCAAGTTTAAATTGATATAAATATCCGTTTCATTTGTTTTACGAGTAATCGATGCCGAACGTGCTTCTAACTTTAAAAACTCATAGATTTTTTTCCAATCCATGGTTTGCAAAACAATAGTTTCGTTCAATTCTTCCCGTTTTAATGAAATTTCGTTACTGCCAATTCCATCGATATCATTCATGTAGATCGCTTTTGCTCCCAGATTTTTAGCCAATTCAACATCGGTTAAACGATCTCCTAAAACGAAAGAATTTTCTAAATCATATTCTGGATTGTTCAAGTATTTGGTCAGCATTCCTGTTCTAGGTTTGCGTGTTGGCGCATTTTCTTCTGGAAAAGTTCTGTCAACAAAAATTTCATCAAAAACAACTCCTTCATTTTCAAAGGCTTTAAGTATAAAATTCTGAGTTGGCCAAAAGGTATCTTCAGGAAAACTATCCGTTCCTAATCCGTCCTGATTGGTTACCATTGCTAATTCGTAGTCTAATTCGCTGGCAATTTTTGCTAGATATTGAAAAGCTTTTGGGTAAAATTCCAGTTTATCTAAGCTGTCTAATTGGTAATTTTCAGGTTCTAAAACGATCGTTCCGTCGCGATCTATAAAAAGTACTTTTTTCATCTTTTATTTTTTGAGAATAAAGAGTATAGAAAATAGAGTAAAGAGGATAGACTTTTGATCCTATTTCTAAAGTTCTTACATTTTTTTCTTTCTTCTATATTCTTTCTTCTATATTCTTTACTCTATATTCTTTACTCTATTTTTTCTATTTCAATAACTTTAATTCTCTAATTAAAACAGCATTTTCCTCTTCTGTTCCAATAGTAAAACGGAGACAATTTTCGCATAAAGGCTGAGTGGTTCTGTTACGAATTACAATTCCTTTTTCGATTAATTGATCGTATCTTTTGTTAGCATCATCTACTTTAACCAAAACAAAATTAGCTTCTGTAGGATAAATTTTTTCTACAAAATCTACCTCAAGTAACACTTTAAGTAATTCTTCTCTTTGCTTGATAATAGAAGCTATTTCCTGTTTTATCTTTTCAGAATCTTTTAAACGTTCAATAGCTCTTTGCTGTGTTAATTCGTTTACGTTATAAGGCGGTTTAATTTTATTCAAAACCGAAATAACAGCTTCAGATGCGTAACAAATTCCCAAACGAATTCCAGCCAAACCATATGCTTTTGAAAGCGTCTGAGTAATTACCAAATTTGGATATTCATCAATTTCCACAAGCCAGCTTTCTTTTTCTGAAAAGTCAATATAAGCTTCATCAATCACTACTAAACCTTTAAAGTTTTGAAGTAATTTCACAATGCTTTCGTCTGAAAAAGAATTTCCAGTCGGGTTATTGGGTGAGCATAAAAAGATGATTTTTGTATTTTCATCGACAGCTTCTAAAATTTTTTCTACTTGAGGCTGAAAATCATTTGTAAGCAGAATTTCTCTGTTTTCTACTGCGTTGATATTCGCTAAGACGCTGTACATTCCGTATGTAGGCGGCAACGTGATAATGTTATCTGTTTTTGGTTCACAGAAAGCTCTGAAAATCAAATCTAAAACTTCGTCACTTCCGTTTCCTAACAAAATCTGACTCTGTTTTGTATTGTTATTTTTGGCTAAAAGTGCTTTAACCGAATTCTGCTGTGGATCTGGATAACGATTTACTCCATTTTGAAACGGATTTTCATTTGCATCCAAAAAAATCATATCTGCAGTATCAAAATCTTCAAACTCATCTCTCGCCGAAGAATATGGTTTTAAAGATTTTACGTTTTCACGTGTAATTGTATTTATATCGAATTTCATTATCTTAATTTTTAGAATATAGAGAATAGAATAAAGAGAATAAACTTCCAACATTATCTATTATTTTCTATTCTATGTTCTTTCTTCTATTTTCTATATTCTGTGTTCTATATTCTGTGTTCTATATTCTTTATTCTAAACTCTTCAGTCTTAAGGTAACAGCATTCTTATGCGCTTGCAAACCTTCCGCTTCAGCCATAAGCTCAATTGCTTTTCCAATATTTTGAATCCCTTTTTCTGAAATTTTTTGGAATGTCATCGATTTCATGAAACTATCTAAATTTACACCGCTGTAATTTTTAGCGTATCCGTTTGTTGGCAAGGTATGATTTGTTCCTGATGCATAATCTCCAGCACTTTCAGGAGTATAATTTCCAATAAAAACAGAACCTGCATTTACGATTCCGTTGCAGTAAAAATCATCGTATTGAGAACAGATGATAAAGTGCTCTGGCCCGTATTCGTTGATTAAATCTAAAGCAATCTTATCATTTTCCACATAAATCAATTTCGAATTTTCAATTGCTTTTTCTGCAATTGCTTTTCTGGGAAGAACTTCTATTTGAGATTGGATTTCCTTTTCTACTTCATCAATTAATTTCTTTGAAGTCGAAACCAAAATTACCTGACTATCAGTTCCATGTTCTGCCTGAGACAATAAATCTGATGCTACAAATGCAGGAACCGCCGTATCATCAGCAACAATTAATAATTCTGAAGGACCAGCAGGCATGTCAATTGCAACACCAAATTGAGTTGCTAATTGCTTAGCTACGGTTACAAACTGATTTCCAGGGCCGAAAATTTTATACACTTTTGGAATAGATTGTGTTCCAAATGTCATTCCGGCGATCGCCTGAATTCCGCCTACTTTTAAAATCTTAGTTACACCGCATAAATTTGCTGCATATAAAATTGCTGGATTAATTTTTCCTGATTTATCTGGCGGCGAACACAAAACAATTTCTTTGCAGCCCGCAATTTCAGCAGGAACAGCAAGCATTAAAACTGTTGAAAACAAAGGGGCTGTTCCTCCTGGAATATACAAACCAATTTTCTGAATTGGTCTTTTTTCCTGCCAGCAGTTTACGCCTTCGATAGTATCTAGTTCAATTCTATCTGTTTTTTGAGCTTTGTGAAATTTATAAATATTGTCTTTTGCTAATTTGATTGCCTCTTTTAATTCGTTCGGAATCAGATTAATTGCTTCACTAATTTCTTCTTTAGAAACTTCATAATTATCTAAGGAAATTCCATCAAAGATTGAAGTGTATTTTGCAACTGCTTCATCTCCTTTTTTCTGAACTTCTTTGAAGATTTCTTTTACCGTAACCTCAATATCATCAATGGTTTGAGTTGGTCTCTTTAATATTTCAGACCAGGTTTCTGGTTTTGGATTGTTTATCTTATTCATTATTTTTATGCTTTATGCTATAAGCTGTAGGCTTTAAGCTTTTTAAACTATCTTTAATTTCTTTGGCAAAAGCTTAAAGCCTATTGCCTAAAGCTTAAAGCTTTAAAGAACCATTTTCTCAATTGGGCAAACCAAAATTCCTTCTGCTCCAACTTCTTTTAACTGGTCGATTACATCCCAAAAAGTATCTTTATCGATTACCGAGTGCACACTGCTCCAGCCTTCCTGTGCCAATGGCAAAACGGTTAAACTTCTTAAAACCGGAAGAATTTTTCCAACAGCATCAATCTTGTCGTTTGGAACGTTCATTAAAATGTATTTTGAATTTCTAGCTCTTAAAACCGCCTGAATTCTGAATTTTAAAGTATCAATATGTTTTTGAATTTCTGGAGAAACTTTTGGAGAAACGGCTAAAACTGCTTCACTTTTCAAGATAACTTCAACTTCTTTTAAATTGTTCTTGAATAAAGTGCTTCCGCTTGAAACGATATCTACAATTGCATCTGCAAGACCAATGTTTGGAGCGATTTCTACAGAACCAGAAATTTGGTGAATGTCTACACTTAAACCAAATTTATTAAAATATTCGTTAACTGTATTGGGATAAGAAGTTGCAATACGCAATCCAGCTAAATCTTGTATTGAATTATATTCCAAAGTTTTAGGAACAGCAACAGAAACTTTACATTTTGAGAATCCTAATTTTTGAACCACTTCGATTCCTTTTCCTTTTTCTACCAAAAGATTGTCGCCAACAATAGCGAGATCTACTACTCCATCAATTAAATATTGAGGAATATCTGAATTTCTAAGATACAAAACTTCAAGAGGAAAATTAGAAGCTTCGGCCTTTAGCTGGTCGATTCCGTTGTTGATCGAAATACCGCAGTCTTTTAAGATTTGGATGCTGTCTTCGTTTAAACGACCTGATTTTTGAATTGCAATTTTTAAAGTACTCATTTTTTTAGTTGTTTGTTGGGTTTATAGTTTGAGTACAAAGAGTTAGAATAAAAAAACCCGTTTGATGTACTCAAACGGGTTTTAAAATATGATGATTTACACGCATACCATTAACACATCGCTTGAGAGCAATTATGTAGATGATGATGATGTAATTGAATTGAAATCATGATTGGTTTTGTTTTTTACTTCTTTGATTCGGTTGCAAATATAATAGATAAATTAATTAAAAAGCAATTTTTATTTTAACTTAACTATAGTTTATTGTTAAAAAACATTCTGAAGAGCTTTATAGTTAATTATTTTAAAATTACTTTAACGGATCTTCATATTCCTCAAAAGTCAATAAGACCTGAGTTCCTTTGCCGATTTCACTTTCAATTTTAAATTTAATTTGAAGCAGATCTGTCATTCTTTTTACGATAAACAAACCTAAACCTGTTCCTTTAATTTCAGAATGATTTAAGGAATCTGATCTAAAAAACGGATTCAAAATGGATTCTAAATCTTCTTTCGCAATTCCAATTCCTTGATCTGAAATATTACAAATAATCTTGTGATTTTCTCTGGATAACGAAATTCTAATTTGACTATCATTATTAGAATATTTTACTGCATTCGAAATAATATTTCGGAGAATGGTTACTACTAAATAATTATCAGAATAGGTATAAAATTCTTCAGGAGCATCTAATATTACATTGATATTTCGAGATTTAATTTTCTCTGCATTCAAAGTGAGAACATCTAAAATGACTGCATTTAAATACACATTTTCCCTATTGATATTTTGCTTTTGATTTTCAAAACGCGCCATTAAAAGTAACTGATCCACAAGAGAATTTAAGTGATCTACTTCATTAATACAGTAATTAATTTTTTCTTCATATTCTTTACTGTCACGAGGTTTGCGTACTAATACTTCAAGTGTTCCTTTAATAACTGTCAAAGGTGTTCTTAATTCGTGCGAGGCGTCTGATGTAAATTGTTTTTCTCGTTCGATTGCATCTTCAATTCGGTCTAATAAATTGTTTATGGTTTTAGAAAGTGTGAATAGTTCGTCTCTAGTTTTCGGAAGCGGAATTCTTGTTTTTAGATTGTCTTTTGTAATAACTCTAGAAGTGTAAATAATGTCATTTATGGGTTTTATACTTCGTCCTGCAAAAAATCGAGCAAGAAAGAATAACAATAAAAGGATTATCGGAAAAGCAATCAGTAAGGTATCTAACAAATTTTCCAGCACTTTTGAAGAATCTGAAAGTGACATTGCAATAATTAAATAGCCTATTTTCTTAGTTTTTATGTGAAGTGGAACTTGAATTTGACGAATTTTATTTCCTAATAATTTGGTGTCAAAAAGCTGAAAATGTTCTTTGTTTTCATGAAAAACTAATTTTTCATTCTTTAAATTAGGAGACTTTTCGATTATTTTTTTATTCAAATCCAAAAACTGAACAAAAACAGGATTTACATCAACAGAATTATGTTCTCTTTCCTCCCATTCTTCAGCATCCATCAAAATCACTTTTTTGTTTTCAATTTTGATTTCTTTTAAGTGATCCTGAATTTCAATGTTCAAATTTTCATCAATATGGTTGTAAACAGTGAGTTTTACAATAAAATAAATAGCTGAGAACGCAACCAGAACCAGCAGTCCTGTTGTTAAAATATAATTTAACGCAATTCTATTTTTAAAGGATAATGATGTCATTTTTTAATCATTGGCTATATAACCAACGCCACGGATAGTTTTTATATAATCTTCTTCAATTTTAAGTTTCAGTTTTTTCCGAATGGCATTCATAAAAACATCAATTACACCAGTGTCATATTCAAAATTTATATCCCATACATCCCTTAAAATCTGATTTCTTGTACAGACTTTTCCTTTATGCTGAATTAAATATGTTAATAATTCGAATTCTCTCTGCGTTAACGAAATCTCTTCTTGATCTTTTAAAACAATATGCTTAGACAAATCCATGCGGATAGTTCCGAGAGTTAATATTTCGGTTTGTTTTTTATTTCTAAAATGAACTTTAATACGCTCTACCAATTCCTCAAAACTAAACGGCTTTTTGATATAGTCATTTGCTCCAGCTTTTAAACCTTCTATTGTTTCCTGAACAGTATCTTTTGCGGTTAAAAAAATAATTGGCGTCGTTTGATCTTTAACCCTAATCGCTTTGCAGAGATCAAGTCCGTTAATTTTTGGAAGCATCCAATCTAAAAGAATCAAATCAAACTTTTGCTCATGAGCCAATTCGAAGCCCTTAGAACCATCATTTGCGGTCGTTACCTGATAACCTTCTTCTTGTAGGCCTTGTTTTAAAAACTGAACAATCCCTAATTCGTCTTCAACTATTAAAATATGCATCTATCGTGTTTAATTTAAGATCCGAATTTAATTTTTCTACATCAAAGATAGGATATTTCCAAATCAGAAATAAGCCAAAATGTCAAAGTATTAAGAAAACCAATATCTTAAGCGAACTTTAAGATAACGTTAAGTAAGGTAAAAGTCTAACTTAATCTGGCGTTAATCAATCGAAAGTAATTTTGTAAAAAAATAATTAGATGACTTTTTCCAAAAAACTTTCGCCTTTTTACAATCTTGCCGTATTGTACTTTATTGTAAGTTTGATACTCAGAATTGTCCTTTTTTTCCACCCAATTACACAAAGCTCTTTTACATTCGCTGAAAGCCTCAAAATCTTTACCTTAGGCTTAATTTCAGATTTTTTTGTATTTGTAATAGCTTCAATTTTCCTTTGGCTGTATCTTATTTTTATCTCCAATTCAAAATACAATAAACCTTACGGATATTTTATTCTCGCGGGTTTCGCTTCTTTTTTAATTTATATAGCTTCTGGAAAAAGTATTTTTGATGAATACGGTGGCGCTCTGCCAAAAATTGTTTTAATTTTTGTGGCAATTAAAACGACTTTATTTGCCCTGTTTTTATTCTTACCAAAATATCGCACCAAAATTAGATTCTGGCTTTTTACATTTGTAATTTTTTTATACGTTTTATTGATCCTTCAAAATGCGATAAGTGAGTTTTTCTTTTGGAATGAATTTGGAGTTAAGTACAATTTTATTGCTGTTAATTACCTCATTTACACCAATGAAGTTATAGGTAACATTATGCAGTCTTATCCTGTAATTCCTATATTTTCGGGATTATTTATTATTACTGGAATTATTACATTTTTTATTATAAAGAATTCCCGAAATTATATTGATGAAATTCCAAACTTCACCGAAAAACTTAAAATTACAGCTATTTACGGAGCACTATTTGCAGCTTCTTTATTTGCAATTCCAAGCCTAGCTAAAACGGAAAATTCAAAAAATGTATTTGTTAACGAGTTACAATCTAACGGGATTTATAAGTTTTACTTGGCTTTTCAGAATAACAAACTTGATTATTTTAAATTTTATAAAACAATTTCGAACGAAAAAGCTTTTGCACTTTTAAAAGAACAATTTCCGACAATTACTGGAGAAAATACTTTACGTGAAATCAATAATGATTCTATCGAAAAACATAAAAATGTAGTTTTAATTACGGTTGAAAGCTTAAGTGCTGATTTCATGAAAATGTACGGAAACGAACAGAATATCACGCCATTTCTAGATAGCTTAGCACAGGAAAGTTTATTATTTACCAATGTATATGCTGCAGGAAACAGAACGGTACGAGGTCTTGAAGCTGTAACTTTATGCTTGCCTCCTACTGCTGGAGAGAGTGTTGTGAAAAGAGAAGACAATAAAAACAAATTTTCTACTGGTTCTGTTTTTCTTAAAAAAGGTTACAACGTAAAATTCATGTACGGCGGAGATGCTTTTTTCGATAATATGCAGGACTTCTATTCTGGAAACGGTTATCAGATTATTGATAAATCTAACTTTTCTGAAAATGAAATTACTTTTTCGAATGTATGGGGAGTCTGCGATGAAGACATGTATAACAAAGCTATAAAGATTATGAACGCTGAAGCACAGCAGAATAAACCTTTTTTCAATCATATCATGACGGTTAGTAATCACAGGCCGTTTACATATCCGAACAATAAAATTGATATTCCAGGAAATATAAAATCTCGCGACGGCGGCGTAAAATATACCGATTATGCGCTTCGCCAGTTTTTCAACAAAGCTAAAGAACAGCCTTGGTTCAACAATACTGTTTTTGTTATTGTTGCCGATCATTGTGCTTCGAGTGCCGGAAAAACACAACTTCCGTTAGACAAATACAGAATTCCAGCTTTAATTTATTCTCCATATAGTAAACCTGAGAAATACACCAAATTAATGTCTCAAATTGATATTATGCCAACATTATTTGGGCTGTTAAATTTTGATTATAAAAGTAAATTTTTCGGGCAGGATGTTTTAAAACCAGATTATCAGCCTAGGGCTTTTATTGCCACTTATCAAGATTTAGGTTTTATAAAAGATAATGTTTTGACAATTTTATCTCCAAAACAACAAATAAAACAATTTCAATTAAAACTTAACCCAAAAGCCGGCATTGCACCTGAATTTCAGATTCATTATGATGAAATCCCGCTAAAATCCGAAAATACGGAATTGACCAATGAAACGATTTCTTATTATCAATCTGCTTCTTACGTTTTAAAGAAAAAAGAGTACCAGCTTAAAGATTTAGGTTTAACTTTTAAGAATGCTAAATTATACGCAAAGGTTCGATAAATACATAAAAAAAGCCTCAAGTTCAACAACTTGAGGCTTTTTTAGTTTCGTTAAGCTTGAAACTATAAATCTTAAATTAATCATTTTGGTTTTTCAATCCAAAAAGATTTCCTTTTTGATATAGCTTTAAATCTTCTTGTAAAAATTGATAATTTCTTTGAGTAACTGCTGGTGAATCTAAATCACTCAAATCTGGTTTTCCAGCATCTACCCATGCAGTATACCAAAAACTTGCTGTTGCCTCAATCGCCTTTTTCATTTGACTTTCAACCATTCCGTTTAGCTGATCGTGTAGTTTTTTAGCATATTCATCTGCAAAAACAGCTGTATTATATTTACTTTTCAATACTTTTCCGTCAGCATCCATTTTAAAAACTTGGTTTTCTGGCGTAGCCGTTCTTAATTTTTTATCGATATCCAATAAAGGCTGTGCTAAACTGTGTGTATCATTTATCATATCCCAAATTGCTTTGTGAACATCATCATAATGATGCGCATAAGGAACATTTAATTTATAATTCTTAGCAAATAACTCAGGAAGTCTGCTCTCCCAAAGAGAATGAATTCCTTTTTGATCGCTTAATTGCCCGTCATGATTTGCAGAAGTATGCAATGGCATGTGCGCATCGCCAATGTAATGCCCCAAATCTGCTGCCAAAAATAAGATCTCAGCTCTATTTTTATCTTTAAAAGCTTTAGTCAATTTTGCCATCATATCTTCAATATACCAAGGTAAAATTCCGTTATCGCTTAAAAATTTAGCGTCATATTTTTTCTTTGCTTCTTCTAAAGTTTGTGGATAGCTATCAGCTGGACCAAAGTTTTCCATATCAAAATAATGTCTTGGACCTTCGTCTTTATAACTTAAAGCATATTTACGAATATCTGGAACTGAAGCTTCTTGTGTAATAAAATCAATGTGATTGTAAAAGAAAACCTGAAGTGGATGCGGCAATGCCATTACAGCTGCTTTGTTGATTCTTTCGTGACCTACAATTCCCCAGGATAAAGTAAAAAACCCAATGATTAAAGCACAGAACGCAATTAATCTTGGTTTCGATTTGAAGTTTTTCATTTTTGTTTTTGTATTTAGAGGTGCAAATTTACCTTATTTATGGATAATTCAAAGTATAACCGTCTAAGATTATGTAAATTTAATTTTTTGAAATTTTTACACCATATAACTAACATAAGTTCATGTATAAAGATTTTCTTTCGTAAGTTTGTTAATGGACTAAACCTTAAAACCATGCGCTTTACTTTTCTAAATATAATTTTCTTTTTATCGACTGTTTGCTTTGCTCAGGAGAACGAAATCAAACCAAAAAATGTTAGTGATAGTATCTTAAATTCAAAAAGAACAGTTAGATTTTCCGATCCTTTTAATGCGGAAAGAATAATGCAAAAATTGTTTCCTGGTAAATTATATCATCTTAAAGAGAAAAATACATTTGTAAGCTGGACCTGCAAAACTTGTAAACCTGCTCCTTTTGTAGATGTAAATGGTGTAGAAGGCGATCAAATGTTCCCCTATTCAAATGGCATAGCTACAAGACTTCTTGCTAATATTGACTATGCAGATTCTAAAGGAAATCAATTTAAAATATTGGCTTTTAATCATTCTGTTCATGATGAAGATGGCTTACAAACTGGACGTTTTTCCGGCGGTTTGTTAGGTTTAGCAAAATTCGCTAAAAATGGTAACGTCTGGGAAATGAAATCTTTTCAGCCTGGTGTTGCTGCTTTTGGAGCTTTTGCACAATGTCCTACTCCAAAACTTTTACAAATTGGAGAAGATCAATTTGCTTTTACCATTTCGCATATTAATGGCGGTGCCGGTGGCCCGTATGAAGGCTATCTGTATCTTGTGGCTGGCTTTGATGGTAAATATCAACCTATAATGGAAGTTAATGAGTATCAATTAACCAATGTTGCAAGCATAAAATGGACTGGTTCTTATAAAGTTGTTGATGATGTTGCTAAAAAACATTTTAGAGATATTATAGTAAAAACCAACGGTTCTTATAATAAAGACGCAAAAGCCGAAGATGAATTTGAAGCAACACTTCCTGTAGAAATAGCTGAAATGGCCAAAACTAAAAAACAGTTTGATTTTGAAATTGAAAGACGTTTTTCTTTTAAAGGAAAATTTTATAAGATGATAGACAAACCAACTGTCAAATTTTCAAATGTAAAATAGCTTTTAACTCAAGTAAATAATTGAGACTAAAGCTAAAACAGCTATAAAGATCCAAAGAAAAACTCCCTGTAATAAAGGCTTTACTCCTACTGCTTTTAAAGTAGAGAAATTTAGAGTTGCACCAATTAAGAATAAAGTAATTGTTAAACCAATTTTAGCTACGCCAACTATATGTGTGGTGAAAGTATTTGTAGAAGGCAAATATGTGTTTACAAGCATAGCCACAATAAATAACCCAATAAAATAAGGGATTTTTATTTTTGTCCCAAAGCTTCTGGATTGCTTATTAAAAACAAAAGCTGTTAAAAGTGATATTGGAATAATCCACAAAGCTCTTGCTAATTTTACTGTTGTTGCCACCTGTAAAGCTTCTGCTCCGTATTTATTAGCAGCCCCAACAACCGAACTGGTATCGTGAATTGCAATTGCACACCAAAGTCCGAAATCTTTTTGGGATAAATCTAATTGATGCCCAATAAATGGAAAAACAAATAAGGCAATTGAATTCAGTATAAAAACTACTCCCAAAGCAATTGAAGTCTGATTTTCGTTTGATTTAATTACTGGCGCAATAGCCGCGATTGCACTTCCTCCGCAAATTGCAGTTCCGCAAGAAATTAAATGGGATGTTTTCTTGTCTGTTTGCAGCCATTTACCAATTAAAAAACCAAAAATTAAAGTACTGAAAATTGAAAAAACGGTTAGAATAAAACCTTCTTTTCCTGCTGAAACTGCGCTATGGGCGTTCATTCCGAAACCTAAACCCACAACTGAAAACTGCAGTAAAAATGTGATTGCTTTATGATTGAATTGAACAAATGGATTTCCGAAAACATTTACAATTAGTACTCCTAATAAAAGTGCGATTGGCGGAGAAATGATTGAGAATAAACACAACAAAATTACTAAAGCAAAAAGCGCCTGCTGTAATGAATGATTAATTTCGAATAATTGTGTTGCTGTATGTTGTTTTGTTTTCAAAATAAAGTAATTGATGTTTATATTGCAAAGTTCTATTGTTTAACCCATAAATACCAATCGTAAATTGCAATTGACTATAACTTTAAGTTATAGTGAGATGCAATATTTTGAATAAACAATTCTGATAACGAATCTGATTTTCCAACTAAAGTAATGATATAAAAGAATCTTTCTATTGCTAATTTTTCGACATCTAGAACTATTAATTCTTTGTTTAGCAATTCTTTATTTACGGCATGAATCGACATAAATGCAAAGCAATCAGAGTTTAATAAATACGATTTTATACTTTCTGTACTTCCTAACTGCATTTCGATTTGTAAATCTGAAAATTTCAAACCTGCTTTTTTCAATGCAAATTCTATAACTTCAAGTGTTCCAGATCCACGTTCGCGAGTTATAAATTTCATTGATTTTAAATCGTTTACTGAAATTTCATTTTGCTTCACTAACGGATTTTTACTATTGCAGACCAAAACCAATTCGTCTTTTAAAAACGGAATGTATTTTATGGTTTGATTTTTAGACTGCCCTTCAACAATTCCAATTTCAATTTCTTTATTGATTAGGGCGTTTTCGATTTGTTCAGTATTTCCATTCAGTAGATTGACTTTTATATCTTTTTGCTTTTGATGAAAACTAGCTAAAATTGGAGAAATTATGTATTGCGAAATTGTCGTACTTGCTCCCAGCCTCAATAAACCTTGACGTTCTTTGTTGAATGAACTCATTTCAAAATCTATTTCTCGGTAAATATCAAAAATACTTTTAGTGTATTTTAATAGAGTTTTCCCAGCTGGTGTTAAGGCTATTTTAGAACCGTTTCGTTCAAAAAGTTTGGTTTTGTAGGTTTCTTCGAGTTCTTGAATATGTTTGGAAACTGCTGGCTGTGTAATATACAATTCTGTTGCCGCTTTAGTAAAATTAAGGCGGAGCGCAACGGTGTAGAAAACTTTTAGCCTGAAGTCCATTTCAAAAAAATTAAAGATAAATAATTATTGCCAATCTATTGGAAATGTTCCAGATTCGTTTAATAATAAAACTAAATTATACTTATCTATTTTTTTATCTTTTCTATAAATATAAACTTTTTTTGAAAATGCTTTTTTAACTAAACTATCATCTTTTTTAATATCGATTTTGTAAGAATTAAAATTAGCAAATTTGAATTTCTTTTTCACACCATTTGCAGTAATGTAACCTTTTGCATTTTCATTAATTTTAGTGATCACAAATTGATAGTCATTTCTATTTTCTTTTCTAGCATTTATATAAATCAAAGAAAAAATAGTACAAAAAAACAGACTAAAGAAAATTAAAACTTTTTTAAAGGACACGATCAATTTAATTTTAAAGCAATCCATTATACTTCCTTACAAACCATTCTGTAGTCAATAAAACGGCAATCAAAATTAATAACCAAACCCAGTCAATAATTGGAGTTTTAGTTGAAACGTTTTTTTCTATTGATTTGTATTCGTTATTTTCTAAAAGTGTGTTAATCAAATTATCAGCTTGATTTTCAAAAAAGGCTTTTCCGCCGGTTTGTTGTGCTAATTGCTGTAACTTTTGAACATCTGGATTTACAAATTGTTTTTCGATATCAAAATCTAGAATCTCGAAATGACTTGAATACGATGTATTTGAGTTTAATTCTTTTACCGTAAAATTATATTTTCCTGCTGGAAGTCCTTCTAAATTAGCTGAAAAAGAATTACTTCCTTTCAATAAATCGTAGTTTTTTGTCTGTTTGGTCGCAGCATTTACAACACTTATTGTAAGTCTGGCTTTTTCGTCAAACTCATAATTTTTATTGAAATATTGCGCATTGATAATAATCTCTTCTCCAGAATTGTAAAAACTTTCGTGCGTTACAACCAAAGATTTCTTGGAAGTTGTTGAGGCTAAATATTGAATTATTTTATCAATAAAAACATCATATTTTTCAAATGACTGATTATCGACATGACTTTGCAAACGCCATTTCCAGCTGTTTTCCCCTAAAAGAAAAGCTGTTCTTTTTCCTTGATTTTCGGCGAAAGCCAATAATGGTGCATTTGTAGAAACGTTTCTAATTTTTGATGAAAGTAAAACAGACACATTTCCGTTTGTACTAATATTTCCGAACAAATTCTGTAAAGGCGGAAAATTTTCAAAACCAATATTATCAATTGCAAATAAGTTAAAGTCTGGTTTGAATTCGCAGAGAAAATCTTCTCTTTGATTACTCATTTTAAAGATTAAATTATTCTGCTGCTGGTTTAAGAAATTAAAATCTGTGTTATTTCCTGTTATAATAAACGTGTTTGTTGATGCTAATTTATTATTATCAAAAATTGACTTAAAAGCCGTTGTTGGCTGATATAAAACCAAAACCGAAATGTCTTGTAACTCATTAATTTGATTTGGTTTAACTAATATTACCTTACGTTGCGCATTAACCTCGAGCGAACGTTTTAATGATGCAATATCTGGATGATTTATAGCCGAAACAATTGCAATAGTTGACTTTTGATCTATTATTTCGACTGCAAAATTTTTGATATTGTTGTAGCTATTTTTTTCTTTAACAGAAGATTGAATACTGGCTTTATAAATCTGTAATCCTACTTTATCTGCTGGCAAAAGCAAGTTTAAAAAAGCTGTTTTTTTTGAAGGAGAAAATGAAAGTTTCTCTTTTGCTACAATTGTATTTCCCTGTGAAATGGTAAATTCCGCATTCGCAGCTTTGTTGCCTGCATACTGCAG
Source organism: Flavobacterium sp. Root935 (assembly GCF_001429295.1). GTDB lineage: Bacteria > Bacteroidota > Bacteroidia > Flavobacteriales > Flavobacteriaceae > Flavobacterium. Next base: position 189,944 of record NZ_LMJL01000012.1, read on the forward strand.
AAAAACTTCGACAGGAAATTTATTTTTATGAAAAGCGTATTTGTTTACGTTAAGCTGATTGATTTTTAAATCAAAAAATGTAGTTGTATCTCCCACAACTAAAGGATAAACTTTATTAACAGGATCAAAACGATATACATAATCATTTCCTGTAGTTTGATTTCCGTCGGTAATTATAACCGTTGGGAAAATCAGATTTTTATTGATACTTTTTAAGTTCTTTGCTGCTTCGTCTAAATTGGTTTGATTTCCTTTAAAATCAAATTTATCTGAAGTTTTAAAATCGTTATCAAATTGATAGGATTGAATTTCAAACTTTTCTTTTAATGCAGGGTTTGAAATTAATTTTTGATAAAGTTCAACCGCCTTTTTATCTGACTTTAAAGCTGCAATAGAACTCGAATTATCTACAACAATTGCTAAAGGCGTTTTTGTTATTTCCAGCGAACTCTTAGAAATTATTGGATTTATGAGTAAAACCAATAGCCCAAAAATGGCAAGGAAACGTAAAAAAGCCAAAAGTATAACCACATTGGATTTACTTTTGGCTTTATAAAAATATTGAAAGTACGATAAACCACCAGCAATTACTAAAGAAAGCAATAATAAAAGAATCGTGTTTGTCGTCATATTTATTTAGTATTCAGTAACAGTTTACGGTCGTCAGATTTAAAAAAGTCATTTTTTTTGACTAAAGTGTTCAGTATTATCCTAGAATCAGAATAGACTGAATACTAAAACCCTTGAACCTTTACAACTTAGTAACTTAGTAGCTCAGTACCTTAGGTTAACATTCCTCCGCAAACATTAAGAACTTGTCCAGTAATATAACCGCTCATGTCTGAAGCTAAGAAAAGACAAGCATTTGCTACATCTTCTGGGCTTCCTCCACGTTTCAACGGAATACCTTCTCTCCATCCTTTTACTACATCTTCAGATAATTTTGCAGTCATTTCAGTTTCAATAAATCCTGGCGCGATTGCATTGCAACGAATGTTACGAGAACCTAATTCTAGAGCTACAGATTTAGTAAAACCAATTGCACCAGCTTTAGAAGCGGCATAATTTGTTTGTCCAGCGTTTCCAGAAACTCCAACTACAGAACTAATGTTGATGATTGAACCTGCTCTTTGTTTCAAGAAAGTTTTTTGAATCGCTTTTGTCATATTAAAAACCGATTTCAAGTTTACATCAATTACTTGGTCGAAATCTGCCTCGGACATACGCATTAACAAATTGTCTTTTGTTATTCCGGCATTGTTGATTAAGATATCTACAGTTCCAAAATCTGCTAAAACAGCATCAACAAAAGTTTGAGCCTCATTAAAATCTGCTGCATTAGATTGATAACCTTTTGCTTTAACGCCTAAACTATTTAGTTCAGCTTCTAATGCTTCTGCAGAAGCTGCAGATGAGCTGTATGTAAAAGCAACGTTTGCTCCATGTTTAGCAAAAACTTCAGCAATTCCTTTTCCGATTCCACGGCTTGCACCAGTAATTATTGCAACTTTTCCTTCTAGTAATTTCATATTAAGGTATTCGTTTTTATTTTTTGAAATACAAATATAGAGTATTTGGGCGTTTAATAAAATTTGTAATACAAAAATTGGCTTAGATTTTTCTTTATTCATAAAACAAAAAAACAGCTCAATAAATGAGCTGTTCTCCCAAAATAAAAAAATAAAACTAAAATTCTTATATATGATTTTGCTTTGTTATGGCGAACATAATTATAAGAACTACAGCCATAATCATCATTCTGTTTACTGATTCTGAAAGCTTTTTAATTCTTTCAGCTTTATCATTTTTTCTTTGTTTACTAACATCCAATATAATGTATAGTGTAACCATTGCAATCGATAAATAAAGGTAAGATCTCACATAATCTCTAAAAAATCCTAAAATAGTGAGAAGTAAGATACCCCATAATAAAAAGATTATATTAAGATGTGAAATGTATTTTTTCATTATAAATCCAATATTTAAACTCATTAAACAAATAGTTTTTCGTTTCTCCTCTTTATGTTTTATTAAAAAAAAGCAGTCCAGTAAACTGGAACTGCTTTTTTTAACTACAATAAAATTTTATAATTGATAAGTTGTCATTCTAAAGTTACTAGCTGCACTTGTAAAAGTATAAATGGTATTAGAAAATGTAATTCTAAAAGTTTCTTTTTTAACATACAGACCTTTTGAATTGGTTAATTCATTATCTATATCTTTTAAGAAAGCATAATTTGCTGCTGTTGTATTCCAGCCATCATCATTTAAAATTATAGTTTTATTAACTGCATCTTCTGTTGTAGTTAACCAATGAACAATTTGAGCTTTTCCTCCATTAAACTGATACTGAATATATGTCCCGTTGGGTACATTATTAAACACAATTTGAACTCTGGCAATAGATTGATTTGCAGGTAATGTAGCATTTACTTTATCTACAAGTGTTTTAAAATAAGATGAATTTGTTGGAGCTGTATACAAGTTTGCTGCAATGTATCCGAACACCATCTGTGGTTTTCCAACAACTAAGTTTTTATAGTCATCAGTAAGAACTAATGGTTTTGCACTATATTTAATAGAAGCGCTTACACCATTTGTTCCGGTTGCTGTAAAACTTCCGTCTGTACTATTGTATATAAAATCTGTTAATTTCTGACCACCTACTTCTACAGCTGGGCTTACTACAATTCCTGTTGGAGTATATGCAATTCCCATATTGTTTGTAGCTGTAGATCCAGCTTCAATAGAATTTGCAGTTGCAAATCTTGATCTCGTAGCAAAAGTAAAATCATATTGATGTGTAGTTGTTCCGTCATTTGTTTCAAATAATCTAAACAATGGTCTTGTATTTGCGCCAACAACGTTAGCAATCATATCAATGTTTTTAGGAAGATCTGTCCAATCCTGAGCAGTTGCTTTTACAAAACGAATTTCTTTAGATGTACCATCACCTGCAGTTCTGTTTGCTTTAAATATAAGCTGTCCATTTTCTTGTCCGTAATATAAAAACTGAAAATCTCCTAAATATCCTTTACCAAGCAAAGCTGGTGTTGGATTAGATTGTGGGCTTGAATCTGATAATAAATGAATTCTGTTTTTAGTTGTAAAAACCAAACTTACAGTACTTCCTAATTGAATATCGTATTCACTTGTGAATTTTGAAGTTGTAGTAGCATCAAAGTCAGATGCCATTTCAACTTTTCCATCAGGAGTAAATTTGAATAAATGAGTAAAGCCTCCAAGTTGTTTATCGTCTGTAAAATAAACCGCTTTCCAGCCATCTGGAGAAGTGAGCAAAACTTCTTGTAATTCGCTTTTTTGAGCATTTAAACGCTCTGTTGGAGTTTTGTCAAACTTTTGTTCAACTTCTGTACTTGTACAAGCTGTCAGCTGCACTATAAGCAATGCAACAACTACATACTTGAATATATTTTTTATTTTCATAATACCTTTTTTTAAGTTTTATAATTGTTGAAACAAATTAATTATTAATTACATAAGTGGTATTCTTTTCTGCTTCATCTCTTAATGCATAAAAGTCCATATTAAAAGCGTCTTTAAAATATTGAACTACAATTGCTTCTTTTCTTTGAATATCTGCTCTTGCTTTTGCACTTGTTATACCTGCTAATATTGCAGCGTATTCTGCTTTTGTACTAATTAAAATAATAGACGCAGTTTCTGCAAAATCTTCAACGACATTTGATCTAGCATAGCTTGTAATAAAACCTAACTCTCTAGATGCTGCAGTTGTCTCAAGATGCCACGTTGCAGTATATCCTGAAGGTGTAATTTTTCCCCAAGCCTGCTCATCAAAAGGTTTAGTCTGATTTAAAATATGAACGTATTCGTGTTGAATGGTATGAATAAATTCGGCAACAATTGCACGGTTTTTCTTGTTGATATTATCAACTTCAAAAAGCGTTATTCTTTGCCCGCCTTCAGCAATACCAAGTGTTCTGGTGCCGTTTGAGTTTGAATTTACTCCACCTACCAAAACAATTTCTCGTGGTGCAATTTTTTTAACAAAATCTGCTCCTCCAATTGTTGCATAACTCTGCAGCCAAATTTGTTTAACAATTTCTAATGCCGGCTGTACTTTATCTATTGTTGGAGGAAATAGATATCTTGTATTATCAACCGTATTTTGATTCCATTTATACTGCGCATTAATATTATATGGAACAAGATAATTGGCATCAATCCATTTATCTAAATCTGTTTTAGCTGGCTGGTTGTAATCTAACTGGCTTTCTGTTGGCTGATCTTCATGAGCACAAGCCGTTAAAGCTAAAACCCCAACAAATACTGCTATCTTTTTATATTTATTTACAAATTTCATAATACTTTAAGTTTAGTTTTATCTAGGATTTTTCTCTACTCCATTACTTGATGCACTTAGAGGAATTTGTATTGCTCTACGTTTATCATCTTTCTCTAATACATTTGTTGGCTTATTGAAAGTTTCATGTCTTACAACAATGTTGAAACGTTTTACGTCAAAATATCTAATTCCTTCGTGGATAAAATCTCTTCTTCTAGTTTCAGCAATTGCTTTCACGTAAGAAGTCTGAACTGGTGTCATCTCATAAAAAGGAGTATATTCATCTGCAATAACTGGATATTTGGCTACAACTTTTGCTTCTGTAAGTTTATCTGTTGCGGCATTATAACCTGTAGTTCTTGTGCCTAAGAAATATTCTAATTCTGTATTTGCTTCTGCAATTCTATTTTTCATTACAAGAGCTTCAATTCTATTTAAATAAAATTCGTCGTAAGATAAAAGTACAGTTCCTAAATATGGCTCTCCAATGTTAGCCGTTAAGTTTGTATACTTAAAATACTCTTTAAACTTTGGCGAGAAAACTGTCATACTACTATTGTATGAATATGTTTTATAAAGCCAGAGTTTTCCATATATATTAGTTGCCTGTCCAAAAATGTCTGGACTTTTGTTCCCTGCTAAATAGAATCTATTTCTGCTTGATGCTCTCGCATAAATTGAATAAGCAGATACTACTAATAAGTTTGCTGGTTCTCCTGCTTTTGCATATTCGATAAATTGCACATTTGGATCTAAAGCTGTAAATGCTAAATAGTTTCTTAATTTTCCAACAGGCTTAGAACCTAATCCTTCAGAAACTTCAAGAACCTTGTCCCAATCTCCTTTTATCAAATAGAAACGGCTTGCAAAGGCATTTGCAGCTTCTTTAGTAAAGTGAAATTTTGGCTCAGAATAATTGTTTCCAACTAATTTAATTCCTTCTTCAAGGTCTTTTTGTATAAAATCGAAAACTTCTTTAACTGTATTTCTAGTATACTTTTTAATTAATACTTCTTCTGGTTCTGTAACATATGGAATTCCAAGATCTTTATCTGCTGTAGCTGGATTGTATCTTTGAGACCAAAATGAAACTAACATAAAGTGCGCATAAGCTCTAGCCAATAAAGCTTCTCCTTTTTGAGGATTTAAACTTGAAGGATTTCCTTGCTCACTTATTGCCTGAAGTGCTTTGTTTGCATGTGCGATTGCTCGGTAACAAGCATCCCAATAGTTTGCCTGAGTATCAACGTTTGTCTCATTCTGCATTTCCCAATTGTAGTTTTGCTCATTTTTAGGCAAAGTTTCAGCCAATTGCCCATCACCAACGTTATCAGTCATTGTTTCAGCAAAGTCCATATAGGTTCCTCCATTTGGATATGCGTTAACCAAAAGTTCCGATATTTTATCTGCAGTATCTATTTGCGTTCTATTATCTGGAGTTTCTGAAAGGAACTCATCACAGCTGCTAAGAGAAACTACTAATAATAATGAAAATGCTATTTTTATATTTTTCATAATTAACTTAATTATAATGAAACATTTAAAGTGAATGTATACTGAGAAGTGATTGGAAATGCAACTCCTCCTGTATTACGGAATTCAGGATCTTGGCCGTTTAATTTTTTATCAGAATAAATCAACCAAGGATTAACTGCTGAACCTTTTAATGTAAAAGTGCTTACTCCTAACTTACTCTTTAATTCTTTTGGAAACTCCCAACTCAATGAGATATTTTTCAATCTTACAAAATCACCATCAGCAATTCTAACATCAGAATAATTATAAGTGTTATAGGCTCTTTGTAACATATTTTGTCCACCATAATCTGTAATTAACCTTTTATCTGCAATAACTGGTACATTTGTATAATTTTCGTCACCTGGATTAATCCAACGATTCGTGAAATCTTTTGTAAATACAGTTAAATCATCATACTGGCTGTCATAAATTGGATTTAAACGAACTTTATTTCCTCCTGATCCAACGATGAAAACATATAATGACCAGTTTTTATAAGTAAATGTATTTGCTAAACCAACTGATTTGTTTGGCTCTATAGATCCTTCGTATTTCAAGTAATTGGTAACATTATCATTATCTTGAAAATTAGCTCCTGTAATGTTATCTGTTTCACCTGGTGCCATAACAAATGTTGGAAGACCTTGGTTATTTAAACCTGTAAATTGATACGAATAAATAGAGTTTCTTGGGTGGCCAATTGCATTCCCTCCGTTACCATCAACTAAATCAAAAGCTGTTGGTTTATTTTCTAATTTGGTAATTTCTTGATTGAAAACTGAGAAATTAAGTGTCGTTGACCATTTAAAATCACGAGAAACAATGTTTTGAGTAGTTATACCAACTTCAAGACCTTTAGTCTCCATGTTTGCATTATTACCTTGTTTAATTCTTTGACCTCCAATACCTGAAGTAATTACGTAATCAACTAAATCAAATGCTTTACGACGGTAAACATCTGTTACAAACTGAACTCTATTATTAAACATACCTAAGTCAAGTCCAATGTTAGTTTCAAATTGTTTTTCCCAAGTTAAATCTGAATTTTGTAATTGATCGATTTCGATACCAGTTTCTCTGTCATCAAGATTTAAACGGTTAGAAATAAAGCTTTTATAAATAGCCAAAGAGTTTGTTGCTGGACCAGCAGTAGCAGTTAATCCATAAGAACCTCTTAAAGCTAAATTGTTAATCGCTTTTACATTTTTCATGAATTTTTCTTCAGAAACATTCCATTTTCCACTAAATGTGTAAGTTGGCAGCCAACGAGAAGAGTTACTATTTCCTTGTCTGTTAGAACCATCATAACGTCCTGTTACAGAAGCAGTATAACGACGATCGAATGTATAACCCACTTTTCCAAAGAAACCTACAGTACGCTCTCTTTCTTCATTAAATCCGTAATAAGAATTTCCTTCATTAATGATTTTTTCAATTAATCTAGGATCAGTAAATGCTGTAAGACCTCTATCATATTGAAGTCCGGCTGCTGTAAAATTATCACTGTTCCTATCTACAGAACGTAATTCTGTACCAAAGAAACCTTCTAATTCATGCTTTTCAGCAAAAGTATTTCTATAAGTAACACTGTTTCTAATGTTATAAGAAGTCATGTCATTTGTAAACTTTCTCAAGAAACCTCCGTTAGGTAAAACAGAAACCGCTGGAGCAGTTAAATCATTAGGATCTTTGTATAAAAAGATATTTGCATCTCTTACAATTGTTGTTTCCATTGCATTGTAAGCACCAACAACGTTAGATCCTTCTAAAATTTTATGCTCTCTGCTTGTGTTTGCATAACGAGCAGATCCTGTTAAGTTATAAGTTAAATGCGGTGTAATTTTATAATCTAAATCTAATTGGAAACGAATATCTTTTACTTGAATATCTAAATAGTTAGTTTTCAATTCGTTGATAATATTCATTGGAGCCCAGTTATTTCTATAGTACTCTAAATTTCCATTTTCATCATAAGGTCTTAAAGTTCTGCTTGTATTTAAAACATAGCTAAAAGGGTTGATATCGAAATCTCTAGTAACCTTACCAAATACTTGATCTTTTTGACTTTCATAAGTTCCAGGAGCTCCCTGATCTCTAATAGAAGCCAAAGTAGATAATGTCAGATTTAATCTGTCATTGATATAGAAAGTTCCTTTAATATTAGATGATAATTGTTTTACATCATCAGCAATAGTCCATCCTGGATCTGTATAGTATCCTAAAGAGGCATAAAATGTATTGTTTTTTCCACCTCCAGAAAAACTTAAAGAGTGATTTTGTGTAATAGATGGTCTAAATAAAACCTTAAACCAATCAGTATTGGCTAATTCATATTTTCTTAAGAAATTATTACGGCTTACAGGATCGTTATTTACTAAATATCCTCCAGTTTCTGGAACATAAGTATTAATTGCTCTTCCAAGAATATTGTAAACCCCGCCGTATCTTCCTTGAACAGTCGAAGGTAAATCTAAGAAACCTTTAGATTCCATTTCTTTAAAAATACTCATTGACTCTTGAGAATTCAAAATATCATATTGCGTATAACTTGGCACACTTCTTACTGTCTGCTCTAAGCTATAAGCTACTTTTAATGGAGAATCTCTACGACCTTGTTTTGTAGTAACAACTACAACTCCGTTTAATGATCTTGAACCATAGATTGAAGTAGCGGATGCATCTTTAAGAATTTCAATACTTTGAATATCGTTTGCATTTAATCCTGCAACAGAAGAGCTTAATAAAGTTTCTGAATTTCCAGAAGCCAAATCAGCAAAAGTAATATTGATAATATCTTCTTGAACAACACCATCAATTACCCATAAAGGTTTTGTATCTCCAAAAATTGAAGAAGATCCACGAACTGTAATTTTCGGAGCAGTACCAAAAGTACCTGTAACGTTTTGTACTGTAACCCCAGCAGCTTTTCCTTCAATCATTCTACTCACATCTACTACTCCATCAACTTTTAATTCAGCTCCAGAAATTTTACTGATCGCTCCAGTAAAAGTTCTTTTTGAAGTTTTTTCATATCCAGTTGTAATTACAACTTCTTGAAGATTTTGTCCTGCTTCTGTTAAAACAATAGTTGGTGTAGTATTTTCTATGCCAATCTCTTTAGTTTCCATTCCAACGTAAGAAATAACAATACGGTTTACATTTGCCGGCATTTCGATAACGAAATTTCCATCAAAATCAGTTAAAACTGCCGTTTTTGTTCCTTTAGCCATAACTGTAGCTCCAGGAAGCGGGCTGCCCGTTTGGTCTGTAACTTTTCCTTTAATAATTGGTCCAAAAGTCAAAAGTTCAAATAAAGAATCATGATTATTTGCAGTTGAGAAAGAGCCAACAGAATTTTTCTGAAGCACAATTTGATTGCTTACTTCAGAAAAAGTAATATTAAATGGTACTAGTATTCTGCTTAGCACACTAGATAAAGTTTCTTGATTTGCCTCTACACTCACTTTTTGAGAAAGTTGAGGAAGTCTAGAATTATAAGAAAATTTTACATGAGCAGACTTTTCAATTTTAGATAAGGCATTGTCTAAAGTTAGATTTTCGACTGTAATTGTAACTTTAGTATCTAATTTTTTCTGCCCATTTACATTATTTGCCATCGTAACACTTGAAAATATAAGTGCTAACACAAACTGAAACAGCGTTATTTTCATGATTTGGTGAAGTAATCGTTGCTTGACAACAGGTTTTTTCATAATTTTGGTTTGTTTTGATTAATACTATTCGAGTGTATTTTAAGAAACATCATAAATTACTCTTTACAGAGAGTGATTTACTTAATTTAAAGTGTCGACAATGTTACAGCATTTCGGCACTTTTTTTATGTATTTATTTTTTACATAGGCAGTTAAAGATTTTTTTTTAGTTTCGACAATCAGTTTATTTTGGTTTTTTCATCTATATTATTAATTGGAATTCAACCTTCTAGTTACAGCCAGAAGTAGTAATCACAATTTGGTTTCCATTCATCTCGTAGTTAGTATCATTGCCAATACTTTTACAAATAATTTTTAACTTTTCGGCTAACGGCTGATCACTTAACGAGGTTGTTAAACGGCAGTCTTTTAATTTATCTTGAGGAAAATCAATATCTACTAAATACGCCTGTTCAATTGTTTCTAAAATTTGAGCTACTGGAATATCAGTAAACTCAAAACTCAACTGTTCAATATTTGTAGCACTATTAACTAAAACTGGATCGGCAGTAATATTTGTAATCTTATTGAAAACAAAGTCTTTACGAGCAAAACGAACGGCTTGATTAGGAAGTAAAACAATTTCTTGATTTTCAGGAGCATGAACTAAATCATTTGATTTTACCCTTACTTTACCGGTGCGAACTAGAACTTCAACGTTTTGCTGATCTGGATAAGCCTTGATTCTAAAACTTGTACCGACAACTCGAGTCACAATTTCGTTAGCATAAACAAAAAAAGGCTTTTTAGGATTTTTACTAATTTCAAAGAAACCTTCGCCGGATAAATACACCTTTCTTTCGTTTCCGGTAAAGATTTTAGGGTAACTTAATTTACTATTTGGCTGTAGCAATACCGAACTTCCATCTGATAGCGTAATGGTTTGAGATTTTTCGGTATTATTAGTTTGTTCTACAAGACCTTCGCTATTCTCTTCTACTAATTCTTTATAAGTGATTTCATTATCATTTGACAAAACATCACTTTTAAAGAACCAAACAGAAAATATACCTGCTAAAATTGCTGCTGCGACACCGCTAAACCAGTATCGCTGAATTTTAAGTTTTCTAGTTTTTAGAGTATTTCGAGAAAGTTCTTCTCTTTGTTCAATTTTAAACCAAGTTTTCTGTAAAGATTCATGGACCTGATGTGAAGATAATTTAGAATCTGGAACTTTCATTGCCAGCAGCAAAAGCCTTGCATCTTCAACAAGTTTGGCTCTTTGGAGATTTTCTAAAGTCCATTCTTCCCAGCCTTGTTCATCAACTTTAGATAAAATCCATAATTGAAAAGATTCATCAGCTAAGAAGTCTTCTATTTCGGTATAATTGTTACGTTTTTGCATCTTACTATTAAGGTTACAAAAACATAGAGGACACTTTTTTTATTATATACTCACCTATTTAAGATTTTTTTTTGATTTTCTGTTAAAAAATTAAAAAAGCCCTGAGGATATAAGGACTAGAAGCGGAATACTTCCTTTCCATTCTTTACGAAGACTTAATAACCCGCGATGCAGTAAGTTATTTGCAGATTGATAATTAACATCCAGTAGATCTGCGATTTGATCGACACTCAATCCTTGATGATAACGAAGGTATAAGGCTTCTTTTTGGCGGCCAGGTAAATCGTTAAGCAATTTATTTAAATGCAAAACACGTTCAGCAGTAACTTCATCTTCTACTAAATCATTTTCTATAGAAAAATCAAAAAGGAATTCTAAAACATCTGTAGTAGTTGTTTTTCTAAAAACATGATCTCTCTCGTGCAAACGCGCAATTCTCTTTCTAACACTAGAAAGCAGATAAGCCTTTACTATTACATTATCTTGCAATGAATTACGATAAAGCCAAATATCAGCAAAAACATCTTGAATACAATCTTGTACTTTTTCTTCAAATGGACAAAGAGAATTTCCATAACCAATTAAATCTCTATAATATTTTTCAAAAAGTAAAGAGAATGATCTTTCATCACCATTTTTTAAATTATTCCAAAGAATAAAATCATCTAACGCTTTGTTTTTTAAAATGTGGCTCATATTGCATAAAACTTTTGAGGCGTAAAAATCAAAATCATTTAAGAAGAGTAATTTTTCTTAAAATAAAACGAATTAATACAAGGATTAAAGTTTTTAAAATTTTCAATTCTTTAAATAAAAATCTCCTAGAACAAACGCCCTTAGTTAACATAAATTAAACAAGAGTTTTACATTGAAATCATGATTTAATTCATACAAAAAAAATCAAATTTTAACATTATTTTTTGTTTTTGTGTGATAAATATAGAAAAGCAAATAATTAAAACCCAATAATTATCTAAAAAAAGAAGCTTTTTCTAAATTTATCAGTATTTGCGGTATTTTTTTTACTTAATCTTAAATTTACAGTAATTTAAATTTTAATTAACCAAAACACACGCTGGAGTTTTTGGCTGAGTACCTGTTTGAAGCCATTTAAATTACTCTTACAAAATGAGCTATTAAAAATTGAAAATTAGCCAAAAATTAAAAACTGACTTTTTGTTTGATTCCATAAAAAAAGCCTTACTACTTTTAGTAAGGCTTTGAGCAATTTATTCTATTCTAAAAATCTTAGAATGCTACATTCCATCTTGGTAATTTAGCATTTTCGTCTAAGAAATTTTGCAAAACTTGACCTTCAACAGCAGTTGGAATTGCTTTTGCATCAGCATTAAAAGTTTCAAACCAAACAACTTCAAGAGCTTCAATGCTTTCTAATTTCATTTGAGCAGGCCAAGAATATTTTCTTCCTGTTTTTGCAAATTGATGACCGTTTACGATTTTATCGTATAGTCCACCATTTTTACTTTTTAAAGTTCCATCATTCTGAACAGTTCCTGTTGAACTAACCATAATTAGTTCTTTTGCATCTCCTTCAACAGCATACACAACAAAAACTCCAGCACTTCCTTCAGGAGCGTTACAAACTTGTTCTAAGCTATCTTCAATTGTAAAAGTAAAACTATCAGTTACTTTAAATTTTTCTAATTCTTTACACATATTTCTTTTTTAAGCCTCTAAGATACTGAGGTTCTAAGATGCTAAGTTATTTCTATTTATACCTCAGTATTTTAAAATGTAAAAAAGTCTCAACAAAATATTGAGACTTTTTGGAATTTATTATTTTATCCCGTCCCGAAGTTTCAGGATCGAGATTGGATATTATCCAAGTACTTCTTTTACTTTTTTACCAATTTCAGCTGGTGAATCAACAACGTGAATTCCGTTGTCTCTCATGATTTGTTTTTTAGCAGCAGCAGTATCATCAGAACCACCAACAATAGCACCTGCGTGACCCATTGTTCTACCAGCAGGAGCAGTTTCTCCAGCGATAAATCCAATAACTGGTTTACGGTTACCATCAGCTTTTACCCATCTAGCAGCATCAGCTTCTAATTGACCTCCAATTTCACCAATCATAATAATTGCTTCAGTTTCTGGATCGTTCATTAATAATTCTACAGCTTCTTTGGTAGTAGTTCCAATAATTGGATCTCCACCAATACCAATTGCTGTAGTGATTCCTAAACCTTGTTTTACAACTTGGTCAGCAGCTTCATAAGTTAAAGTTCCAGATTTAGAAACAATACCAACAGTTCCTTTTTTGAAAACGAAACCTGGCATAATACCAACTTTAGCTTCACCTGGAGTAATTACACCTGGGCAGTTTGGACCAATTAATCTTGAATTTCTTTCTTTAACATAATTATTTGCTTTAATCATATCTGCTACAGGAATTCCTTCTGTAATAGCAATAATTACTTTAATTCCAGCATCAGCAGCTTCCATAATTGCATCAGCAGCAAAAGCCGGCGGAACAAAAATGATAGAAGTATCAGCACCAGCTTGATCAACAGCGTCTTTTACTGTATTAAAAACTGGACGGTCTAAATGGCTGGTACCACCTTTTCCTGGAGTAACACCTCCAACAACATTAGTACCATACTCAATCATTTGAGAAGCGTGGAAAGTTCCTTCGCTTCCTGTAAATCCCTGAACAATTATTTTGGAATCTTTATTAACTAAAACACTCATGATATATATTTTATGTAGTTTTTAAATTTGTGTTGCAAAAATAAGGTTTTGTAATGTATTTTGCCTCTTTTATTGTCAAAAAAATATTAAGAAAATTGACTCATTTGATAACCTCTATAAAGTTTATCATCTTTAATCTGCCAAATTGTAGAAAAATGTGCTAAAAGCATTTCTTCTCTCGGATTCTCTATAGTTTTCACAAAATGAGAATAACGTACTGATACTAAATCATCTTCACTAATAATATGACTAATTCTAACTTTAGATCGTACATATGCACGACTAAGCTCGTTGGCCATTTCTAGTATCGAATTATAATCCATCTCAATGAAACCTTTACTGCTGTTCCATTCAAGAATAACATCAGGATGCAGATATGTTTTTAAAATTTCGCTATCAATTAAGGCATCTGACTTATAAAATTTCTGAACAAATTCTTTAATAGACATATTACTTCAATTTACTTAAAATTTCAGGAATCTTCTTGATATTGGCTAATTGTTTCAATTTTTCTCTAGATTCTTCAATTGGAGTACCAAAATATGATTTTCCGCCTTCAACTGATTTAGTTACACCAGTCTGACCCATTACTACAGCTTTTGTACCAATTGTAATACCGCTAGTGGTTCCTACTTGCCCCCACAATGTTACTTCATCTTCAATAATAACACAACCTGCAATACCAGTTTGTGAGGCAATTAAACATTTTTTTCCGATAACAGTATCATGTCCAACATGTACTTGATTATCTAGTTTTGTTCCAGCTCCAATTGTTGTATCCCCTGTAACGCCTTTATCAATTGTACAAAGCGCACCAATACCAACATTATCTTCAATAACTACTCTTCCGCCAGAAACTAATTGATCAAAACCTTCTGGACGTTTTTTGTAATAAAAAGCATCAGCACCTAAAATAGTTCCTGCGTGAATAATCACGTTGTCACCAATAATGGTGTGATCGTAAATAGAAACATTAGAATGAATTAGGCAGTTTTTTCCAATTTTAACATAGTTTCCAACAAAGCTATTTGGTTGAATTATTGTCCCCTCTCCTATTTCTGCAGATGGTGCAATTGCCACATTTGCAAATTGAAAAGGCTTAAAATGTTTCGTTAAAATATTAAAATCTCTAAACGGATCATCAGAAATTAAAAGTGCTTTACCTTCTGGGCATTCTACTTCTTTGTTTATCAAAACAATTGTAGCTGCTGACTGCAAAGCTTTATCGTAATATTTTGGATGGTCAACAAAAACTATATCACCAGGTTCTACAACATGTATTTCGTTCATGCCTAAAACTTGAAAGTCTTTGTCACCAATAAATTTGCAGTTAAGCAAATTTGCAATTTCTTGTAAAGAATGACTCTTTGGAAATTTCATATATTATAATTAGAAAATTTGTCAATTAGAAAATGAGTCAATTAGAATATGAATATACAAAAATTATGTCGATTCATAAATTATCTAATTGACTCATTGTCAAATTTATCTTAATTAAAAAACTACTCTTTTACACGCTCCATGTATGAACCTGAAGCTGTATCGATTTTAATTTTGTCACCTTCATTGATAAATAAAGGAACGTTGATGTTTGCACCTGTTTCTACAGTTGCAGATTTAGTTGCGTTTGTAGCCGTATTACCTTTTACACCTGGCTCAGCATAAGTAACTTCAAGAATTACAGATGTTGGCATATCAACAGACAAAGGTAAATCAGTTTCAGTATTAATCTGAACCATTACATTTGTTCCTTCTTTTAATAATCCAGGAGCATCTAAAATATTTTTGTTTAATGAAATCTGCTCAAAAGTTTCAGCATTCATAAAGTGAAATTCATCTCCTTCAGCATATAAAAATTGAAATGTATGTGTTTCTACACGAACATCTTCGATTTTATGACCTGCAGAAAATGTATTATCTAATACTTTTCCTGTTGTTAAACTTTTAAGTTTTGTTCTTACGAAAGCTGGACCTTTTCCAGGTTTTACGTGAAGAAATTCAATAATTTTATAAATATCGTGATTAAATTTAATACACAATCCGTTTCTAATATCTGATGTAGATGCCATTTGTTTTTATTTTATTTATTTTTTGTTGAATCGTTAAACCGTTTAACTGTTTTTTCGATTAAACGATTAAACAAATAAACAATTAAACTTTTTATTTTAATAGTTACCTGAATAACCCTTCATAATTCCTCGAGACGAATTTCTGATAAAATCAAGAATTTCATCTCTTTCAGGAGTCGCTTCCATTTCAGCTTCAATAATACTCAAAGCTTGCGTTGTATTGTAATTCTTTTGATATAAAATTCTATAGATTTCCTGAATTTCTCTAATTTTTTCAGTAGTAAAACCTCTTCTTCTTAAACCAACCGAGTTAATTCCAACATATGACAAAGGCTCTTTTGCTGCTTTTGTAAAAGGCGGAACGTCTTTTCTAACCAATGATCCTCCAGAAATCATTGCGTGATCTCCAATATGAATAAATTGATGAATCGCTGCAAGACCTCCAATAACAGCATGATTACCAACAACTACGTGACCAGCCAAAGCAACACCATTAACAATAATAGCATTGTTTCCAATTTCGCAGTCGTGAGCAATATGCGCATAAGCCATTACTAAACAATTGTTTCCAAGTACTGTTTGACCAGATGCAATTGTTCCTCTATTTATAGTTACACATTCTCTAATAGTACAATTATCTCCGATAATTGCAAGAGAATCTTCTCCTCCAAATTTTAAATCTTGTGGCACTGCAGAAATTACAGCTCCTGGAAAAATATTGCAATTTTTACCAATTCGAGCGCCTTCCATAATGGTCACATTTGAACCAATCCAAGTACCATCACCAATAACAACATTATTGTGAATTGTTGTAAATGGCTCTATTACAACGTTTTTAGCGATTTTCGCGCCAGGATGAACATATGCTAATGGTTGATTCATCTGTATGTTTTATATTTTTAATTAAAATATTCTAATTTCAGGCAACAAACCTAAACAATAAATTTGATAATTTATTATTGTTTTCTTGCTATTTGTGCCATTAATTCTGCCTCAGTTACTAATTTACCATTTGCATAAGCATTTGCCTGCATATGACAAATTCCTCTTCTGATTGGAGAAATCAATTCACATTTAAAAATTAAGGTATCACCCGGCAACACTTTGTGCTTAAATTTAACGTTATCAATTTTCATGAAATAAGTTAAATAATTCTCAGGATCCGGAACGGTGCTTAATACCAAAATACCACCTGTTTGTGCCATTGCTTCAACAATTAAAACTCCTGGCATTACTGGAGCTTCTGGAAAATGCCCTACGAAGAAATTTTCGTTCATAGTAACATTTTTCAATCCAACCACATGACGATCAGACATTTCTATAATTCTGTCAATTAATAAAAATGGAGGTCTGTGAGGAAGCATTGACATGATTTTATGAATATCCATCAATGGTTCTTGATGTAAATCATAAGTTGGAACATGATTTCTTTGTTCTATTTTGATAATTTTAGCCAGTTTTTTAGCAAACTGAGTGTTTACGAAGTGACCTGGTTTATTAGCTATAATTTTTCCTTGAATACGCACGCCAATAAGAGATAAATCTCCAATAACATCAAGCAGTTTGTGTCTTGCTGCCTCATTTGGGTAATGTAAAGTAAGGTTATCTAAAACTCCATTTGGTTTTACAGATATTTCATCCTTACCAAAGGCTTTCTTTAAATTCTCCATTGTAGACTCAGAAATCTCTTTATCTACGTAAACAATTGCGTTATTTAAATCGCCTCCTTTAATAAGTCCGTTTTCTAACAATGATTCTAATTCATGTAAAAAACTAAAAGTTCTAGAACTTGCAATTTCTTGTTTAAAATCTGATAAACTTTTAAGTGTAGCATTTTGAGTTCCTAAAACTTTTGTACCAAAATCTACCATTGTAGTTACTTGGTACTCATCGCTAGGCATAACAAGAATTTCGCTTCCTGTTGCTTCATCTGTAAATGAGATAACTTCTTTTACAACATAAACATTACGGCTTGCATCTTGTTCTTCAATTCCTGCTTTTTCTATTGCTTCAACAAAATATTTTGATGAACCATCCATAATTGGAAGTTCAGAGGCATTCAATTCAATAATAATATTATCCAAATCGCATCCAACAACTGCCGCTAAAACATGCTCTGGTGTTTGAATTTTTACTCCAAGTTTTTCAAGATTTGTACCTCTTTGAGTATTAACAACATAATTAGCATCAGCCTCAATAACTGGTTGACCTTGCAAATCTACTCTTACAAAAGTGAAACCATTATTAACAGGAGCAGGTTTAAAAGTCATTGTAACTTCTTTTCCAGTATGTAATCCAACTCCTGTTAGCGAAATTTCATTCTTGATGGTCTTCTGTTTAACCATTATTTCCATTTTTTGGGTTTATTATTTGTTTCTTTAATTCTTCAACTTCGGACACAATTTTAGGCAGATTCTTAAAATGAACATACGATTTATTAAAATCTGTGTATCCAAGAGATGGTGTTCCTTGCAGAGTTTCATCATCTTTAATGTTCCTTGCAACTCCAGACTGCGCCTGAAGTCTCACATTATTACCTATAATTAAGTGGCCTGCAATACCAACTTGCCCGCCAATCATACAGCCTTCTCCAATCTTTGTAGAACCTGCAACACCACTTTGAGCAGCAATTACAGTATTTTTACCGATTTCGACATTATGGGCGATCTGTATCTGATTGTCTAGTTTAACTCCTTGTCTAATTATTGTAGAACCAAGAGTTGCTCTATCTATTGTAGTGTTGGCACCAATATCAACATTATCTTCGATAATAACGTTTCCTATCTGAGGTACTTTACTATAAATACCTTCTTCATTTGGTACAAAACCAAAACCATCTGCACCAATAATAGTTCCAGAATGAATGGTACAATTATTACCAATTACTGTTTCTGAGTAAATTTTTGCTCCAGCGAAAATGAATACATTGTCACCAATAACAACGTTATCACCAATAAAACTGTTCGGATAAATTTTTACATTATTACCTAAAACCACATTCTGTCCTACATAGCTGAAGCTTCCTAAATATAAGTTTTCACCATATTTAGTTCCTTCAGACATAAAGGACTGAGGTTCGATACCTGTTTTATTTAATTTTACTTGATTATAGAAATGCAAAAGCTTAGAAAACGCCGCATAAGCATCTTCTACCTTTATTAGTGTAGTCGTAATTTCCTGCTCCGGAACAAAAGTGTCGTTAACAATTGTAACTGTCGCTTTTGTTGTATATATATAGTTGATATACTTTGGATTAGCCAAAAAAGTAAGCGATCCTTCTTCGCCTTCTTCGATTTTAGAAAGTTTAGAAACTTCTGCATTGGGATTCCCAACAACTTCTCCTTCTAAAATTCCTGCTATTTGTTCTGCTGTAAATTTCATCGCGACAAAAATATAAAAAATAGATTTTAAATGTTAATTTTAGATAAGTTGTTTTGGGAAACAGATATAATATTTTGTTACCAATTTAGATAACGATTTCAAATTCAGCTGATCAGAAGCTTCAACAACATCCTCAATTGTTTTATCTTTTTTCAAAATTCTAATAGGTTCGGCTTCTTTACTGTAGGCTTGGTTTTTAATTTTTCCTCTAAAAATAAAATAACCAGCCTCTAATTGTGTAATATGGTGCAAGTTGGCAAATTGTTCTTTCAAAGATTGTGATTCTTCCATTGAAATTTTTTCTGCACTTAACTTTATTTTCAATAAATCTCTATTAATGATCATCTTGCTTAATGTACTTAACACAAAATCATCTTGTCTCTGCCAAGCTTTCAACGCACTAATGATATCAAAATCATCAAGCTGCGAAAACAAATCTAACTTTTCAGCATCAAAATCATCCAGAGTAACCTTATTATGCATAAAATATGAAAGCGGTTCACTGCAAGGTAGGTTAATTCCTTTCAATGTCAACTCTTTAGCTCTCTTTAATGTTTTCATTAAAATTAATTCGGCAACCAAACTGGTTTTATGCAGATAAGCCTGCCAATACATTAATCTTCTAGAAAGCAAGAATTTTTCTACCGAATAAATTCCTTTTTCTTCAATAACCAAAACATCATTTTCAACATTCATCATCTGAATCAATCGTTCAGAATTTACATTTCCTTCTGCAACTCCAGTATAAAAACTGTCACGTTTTAGATAATCCATTCGATCCATATCCAACTGACTTGAAATCAATTGCAGCATGAATTTTCTATGATATTCTCCTTTAAAAACCTGAATTGCCAAACTCAATCTCCCACCAAACTCTTCATTCAACTGATTCATAAACAATAATGAAATCGCTTCATGATGCACATCTTCAACAATACTTCTTTCCATTGCATGAGAAAATGGCCCATGTCCGATATCATGAAGTAAAATAGCAATTAATAAGGCATTTTCTTCTTCTGCAGATATCACAACATCTTTAAAACGAAGTGTATCAATTGCCTTCTGCATTAAATGCATGCATCCTAACGCATGATGAAAACGCGTATGATTTGCTCCCGGATACACCAAATATGACAATCCCATTTGAGAGATACGACGAAGACGCTGAAAATAGGGATGTTGGATTAAATCATAAATCAGCTCGTTTGGAATCGTAATAAAGCCATAGATAGGATCGTTGAATATTTTTAATTTGTTGATCTGAGTCACAATCGGGTTATTTTTTTGGTCAACAAATATAAGTAAATAAGAATAAAGAGTTTGGAGTTTTTTATTTAAAAATCAATATTAAAATTATAATGATTGTCAGACAACTATATTTAAAAATGTAAAAAATCAACATAAAATCGTTGTTTATCTTTGATAATTTTATACTATTTTTAATACTTTTTAAGTTCTATAACTTTAAATTGCAGTAAAAATAAATTTGTTTTATGGATAAGATCAAAATACTTTGGGTCGATGATGAAATCGATCTTTTAAAGCCCCATATATTGTTTCTAGAAAAAAAGAATTACGAAGTTACGACTTGTAACAACGGACTTGATGCTATTGCATTGTTTGAAGAAGATAATTTTGACATTGTTTTTTTGGATGAAAACATGCCTGGAATGAGCGGTTTAGAAACGCTTTCTGAAATGAAAGAAAAAAAATCAGCCATACCAATGATTATGATTACAAAGAGCGAAGAAGAGTACATTATGGAAGAAGCCATAGGTTCTAAAATCGCCGACTACTTGATAAAACCTGTAAATCCGAACCAGATTTTATTGAGTTTGAAAAAGAATCTAGATCACTCAAGACTGATCTCTGAAAAGACAACTTTGGATTATCAAAAGGAATTCAGAAAAATTGCAATGGAATTGGCAATGGTGAATTCGTATGAAGACTGGGTTGAATTATATAAAAAATTACTTTTCTGGGAATTAGAGCTTGAAAACATTAATGATCAGGCGATGATCGAAATTTTAGAATCTCAAAAAGTTGAAGCCAATTCACAATTCGGAAAATATATTGAACGAAATTATGAAGATTGGTTTGCTCCAAAAGCAGACAAACCTATTCAATCTCATACTTTATTTAAAGAATTAGTTGTTCCAGAATTAAAAAAGAAAGACAAACCTGTTTTATTTGTTGTAATCGACAACCTTCGTTACGACCAATGGAAATCTTTTGAAACTGTAATTGCAAATTATTACAAATTAGAAAAAGAGGTTCCTTATTTTTCTATTCTTCCAACAGCAACTCAATATGCTAGAAATGCTATTTTCTCTGGTTTAATGCCTTTGGATATGGAAAAACAATTTCCTGAATATTGGAAAAACGACGTTGAAGATGGAGGGAAAAATCTTTACGAAGCTGAATTTTTATCGGCTCAATTGAAAAGATTAGGCTTAAATATTAAGGAAGATTATTTCAAAATTACCAATTATGCCGGCGGTAAAAAGCTTGCAGAGAACTTCAAAGCTCTAAAAGGCAATGACTTAGTTACTGTTGTTTACAATTTCGTAGATATGCTTTCGCACGCTAAGACAGAAATGGAAGTAGTAAAAGAATTAGCTTCAGATGATAAAGCATACCGCTCATTAACACTAAGTTGGTTTAAAAACTCTCCTTTATTAGAAATCATCCAGCAGGCACAGGTTTTAGGATTCAAATTAATCTTAACCACAGATCACGGAACAATTAATGTAAAAAATCCGTCGAAAGTTGTGGGAGATAAAAATACAAGTCTAAATTTGCGTTACAAAACTGGTCGTAGTTTAACCTACGAACAAAAAGACGTGTATGTAGTAAAAGAACCTAAAACAATTGGTTTACCAGCTATAAACATGAGCAGTTCGTTTATTTTTGCCAAAAATGATTTCTTTTTGGCTTATGTAAACAACTACAATCATTATGTGAGTTATTACAAAAATACATATCAGCACGGCGGAATCTCGTTAGAAGAAATGATTATTCCGTTTTTGGTATTTAACCCGAAATAAAAAAGTTTTCAGTCGCAGTCTCAGTTTTCAGTTTCTAACTGAGACTTTAAACTGAGACTGAGACCAAATAAATAGACATAACAATGAATATCGTTTTTTCATTAGATCAAATTCAAGAAGTTGCAGAGCAGATTTTAGCATCAAATCCTAAAAAAATTATTCTTTTTAATGGAGAAATGGGGGTTGGAAAAACCACTCTAATAAAGCAATTATGCAAAAGTTTAGGTGTTCAGGACGCTACCAGCAGCCCAACATTTTCTTTGGTTAACGAATATAATGCAGCAAATAATCAAATTGTTTATCATTTTGATTTTTACAGATTAAATAAAGAAACTGAAGCGCTTGATATGGGCGTCGATGATTATTTGTACTCTGGAAACTGGTGTTTTATTGAATGGTCTGAAAAAATTGAAAATCTTCTTCCAGAGGAAACTTCAACTATTAATATTGAATTACTTGCAGACGGAAAAAGAGAACTAAAATTAGTATAAAAACTTTACAAATCTTCACGACAAAGAGTAAAAAACTTAAGAGAAAATTTCTTAACATTCACACCTTATAGTATTAGCAGAATTTTTGCACTAATTTTAAATCTTTTTACGTAATTTGTACTCTTAATTTTTTGCACCACCCATGTCAATCACGTTAACTCCATTTACAAAACAACAATTAATACCACAAGAAGAAAAACTTGAGGTTGGTCGTTTTAAAAGAGAACTTTTTATAGGAATCCCCAAAGAAACAAGCTATCAGGAACGTCGTATATGCCTTACTCCCGATGCTGTAAATTCCTTAACTTATGCGGGTCACCGTGTCATGATTGAATCTGGAGCTGGGGAAAGTTCGAGTTATACCGATAAAGAATATGCCGATGCGGGCGCAGAAATTACAAAAGATACCAAAAGAGTTTTTGGCTGTCCGTTTTTACTAAAAGTGGAGCCGCCGACTTTAGCCGAAATACAAATGATAAATCCTGAAACGGTAATCATTTCGGCTATTCAACTCAAAACCAAAAAGAAAGAATACTTTGAAGCTTTAGCTCAAAAGAAAATCACAGCCTTAGCTTTTGAATATATCAAAGATGAGGACGGCTCGTATCCAGCAGTAAAATCTTTAAGCGAAATTGCAGGAACAGCCTCAATTCTTATTGCTGCAGAATTAATGATTACGGATGAATTTGGAAAAGGCCTTTTATTTGGAAATATTACTGGCGTCCCTCCTACTGAAGTTGTTATTTTAGGTGCTGGAACCGTTGGAGAATTTGCTGCAAAAACAGCAATTGGATTAGGAGCAAATGTAAAAGTTTTCGATAATTCCATTACCAAATTACGCCGCTTGCAAAATAATTTGAATCAGCGAATTTTTACTTCGACTATTCAACAAAAAGGTTTACTAAAAGCTTTAAGACGTTGTGATGTCGCTATTGGCGCCATGCGCGGAAAAGAACGCTGTCCAATTGTAGTTACAGAAACTATGGTAGAACACATGAAAAAAGGTGCTGTAATTGTTGATGTAAGCATTGACACTGGAGGCTGCTTCGAAACATCAGAAGTTACTACCCACGAAAAACCAACCTTTATTAAGAGCAATGTTTTACACTATTGTGTACCAAATATCCCTTCTAGATATTCCAAAACCGCCTCATTATCAATTAGTAACATTCTAACACCTTATCTACATCAGATAGCCGAAGATGGTGGAATAGAAAGTGCTATTCGATGCAATAAAGGTCTTAAAAACGGTATTTATCTTTATCACGGAATCCTAACAAACAAAGCTATTGGCGACTGGTTTGATTTGCCAGATAACGATATCAATTTACTTGTATTTTAAGGGAACTTTAATGTACCTTTGCAAAAATTTTATTTCATGAAGTTCGTACACCGTTTTGCATATTATCTAATCGGCCTAATTATGGGCTGTTTTTTTGTAGCTCTTGTTTTTAGTGGAAAAGATACTCGCTGCAATTATTTTCCAAATGCCCGAGTTCTTAATAATCTTCGAACAAAACCTTTTCAATATTCAGATAAAGCAATTCAGACTTTAAATGAAAAATGGGTTGACACTGCAGACATTAAAAACACATTGACTTACGGAGATGTTGATTTTGACCAAAGTAATGTTCCGTTCAATAAAGGTAAACTTTATATCATTGAAGGTAAAACAGTTAAAAATCAAGAAATTATTCTAAAAGTTACAAACTACGAAAACAAAGCTGTTTTAGAAGAAATTATCAAAAAATAACTCAAATTAAATCTTTTGTTTCTCGCTCCCGATAGCTATCGAGATTGCAGATTCAAAAGATTTTTTAGTTAAAAATATTTCATGGAAAGTTACAAAGGCCCAAAGAAGCAAAGCTTTACCTTTGCAACTTTGTTACCTATAAAATTTACCACTCAATTTCTTTCAATCCTTTCGATTTCAAGAAATCATTTGTCTGGCTAAAATGTTTATTTCCAAACCAAAATCCTCTATTTGCACTTAAAGGTGAAGGATGCCCTGATTTTAAGATCTGATGTTTGGAAGCATCAATCAACGCAGCTTTCTTTTGAGCAAAACCACCCCAAAGCAAGAATACTACATTTTCTTTTTCCGCAGAAATCTGTTTGATTACAGCATCCGTAAATTTTTCCCATCCTTTTCCCTGATGACTTCCTGCTTCAGATTGTCTCACAGTTAATGTGGCATTTAAAAGAAAAACACCTTGATCTGCCCAGCGCTCCAAATTCCCAGTTTTTGGTAAAGGTTTATTTAAATCACTTTCGATTTCTCTAAAAATATTATATAAAGAAGGTGGAAACGGAATTCCATCGTTGACAGAAAAACACAAACCATTTGCCTGGTTTGGACCGTGATAAGGATCCTGACCGATTATAACAACTTTCACTTCATCAAAATGACAATGGTCAAAAGCTGAAAAAATCTGACTGCCTTTTGGATAACAAACTTTTGTTGCGTATTCTGATTTTACAAATTCAATTAATTCTTTGAAATATGGTTTTTCGAATTCTTCATTCAAAACTGGTTTCCAAGAAGAATGCATTTTTACGTCCATAATTTTTTTTATGCGAATTTCAGAAATAATTACTTAAAATCATATTTACTAAAAAGAAAAATGTAAAAAATTGAAAATCAAAAGTTAGAAACGACAGCAAATAAAAAAACTCATAATTCATAATTCATTATTGTTTTCGTACTTTTGCTTTTACTTTCATAAAGAGATTAAATGATCAGTATTACCGAAAAAACATTACAAGACTTACAATTTCCAACAGTACTCGAAACCATTTCAGATGGATGCAACACCGATATTGGAAAGGAAAAGGCTTTACAAATAAAACCATTTAGAGATAAAGAAGAATTGATGCAGTCCTTGATGCAGACATCAGAATATGTATCTTCTTTTCAAAATAATAACGCGATTCCTAATCACGGATTCGATGCTATAACTCATGAAATTAAGTTTTTAGCAATTGAAGATAGTTTCTTGGAAGTTGGTAGTTTTAGAAAAATTGCCAATCTTTCTGCAACTACAAATGTCTTATTGAGTTTCCTCAAAAAATTTGACGACTATTATCCAAATCTTAACGCTAGGGCTTCCCGTGTCGAATTGACCAAAGATATCATTACGGCAATTGACGCCATTGTCGATAAATATGGAGAAATTAAAGATAATGCTTCGCCGGCTTTATTGAGCATTCGCCAAAATATGAATTTGGTGCGCGGAAAAGTAAATCAAAGTTTTGGCGTTGCGCTTACACAATATAATGGTTTAGGATATTTGGATGATATTAAAGAAAGCTTTGTACAAAACCGCAGGGTTTTAGCAGTGCTAGCAATGTATCGCCGTAAAGTAAAAGGATCTATTTTAGGAAGTTCTAAAACGGGAAGCATCGCTTACATCGAACCAGAAGCTACTCTAAAATATTCAAGAGAGTTAGCAAATTTAGAATATGAGGAGAAGGAAGAAATTACTAGAATTTTAAAAAATCTGTCAAACGTAATTCGCCCTTACTTACCATTACTAATTGAATATCAAGACTTTTTAAGTGATATTGACGTTGTTGCGGGAAAGGCAAAATACGCCAATCGCATCAACGGAATCTTACCTGCAATTACAGAAGAAAGAAGATTATTCTTTAGAGAAGCCTATCACCCGATTTTGTATTTGAATAACAAACAAAAAAAAGAAGTTACGCATCCGCAGACCATTGAGCTAAAACAAGAAAATAGAATTATTGTAATTTCTGGACCAAATGCAGGCGGAAAAACTATTTCTCTAAAAACAGTTGGTTTATTACAGTTGATGTTGCAATCTGGCATTTTAATTCCAGTTCACGAAAGAAGCGAAACTTTTTTATTTGATAGAATTTTAACTGACATTGGAGATAATCAATCTATTGAAAATCATTTAAGTACTTATAGCTACAGATTAAAAAACATGAATTATTTCTTGAAGAAATGCAACAAGAAAACGATGTTTTTAATTGACGAATTTGGCACAGGTTCTGATCCTGAATTGGGAGGCGCTTTGGCTGAAATTTTCTTGGAAGAATTTTATCATCGAGAAGCATTTGGAATTATAACAACGCACTACTCTAATTTGAAAATTTTGGCAAACGAATTACCATATGCCACAAATGCAAATATGATGTTCGACGAAAAGTCTCTCGAACCAATGTATAAATTAGCTTTAGGTCAGGCAGGAAGCTCGTTTACATTTGAAGTTGCACAAAAAAATGGAATTCCGTTTGGATTGATCAATCGTGCGAAAAAGAAAATCGAAGTTGGAAAAGTTCGTTTTGATAAAACCATTGCGACTCTTCAAAAAGAAAGGTCAAAGCTTGAAAAAACTTCTTTGAATTTAAAAGAAGAAGAAACTCGTGCACGGGAAGAAAGTAAAAAGATGGAAAACATCAATACTAGAATCCAGCAAAAATTGGAAAGCTATCAAGAATTATACGACAGCAACCAGAAGATTATTTACATTGGACAAAAAATTGATGACATTGCTGAAAAATATTTCAACAACAAAAATAAAAAAGAACTTATTGGCGAATTTTTAAAAATAGTTGAAATTGAAAATTCAAAACGAAAAAAAGCAACTCCAAAAGAAACCAAAGCAAAAGTTGAAAAACAAAAAGAAATTATTGCTGAAGTTCAGGTAAAAGTTGAAGAAATTCGAAAAGAAAAAAAAGAGAAAAAATTAAAACCTGTTGTAGAAAAACCAAGACCAATTTTAAAAGTGGGCGACCGAGTACGAATGATGGATGGAAGATCTGTGGGAAGTATCGATTCTATCGAAAAAAATAAAGCAACAGTTAATTACGGAATTTTTACATCGAAAGTAAGTTTAGACGAATTGGAGTTAGTTGAGGCTGTTAAAAAATAAAGTTTTCAATCACAGTCATGTTTTTAAGCTTATAAATGCTAAAAAAATAGGTAAAATTAAAATAAAGCGATTTAAGAATTGATCTTTAAAAATACAATAAAAGTGGTCGCTATATTTTTTAAATTAATCTAAGATCAAATATTAAAGCCGTTTTTAATAATTAAAATTTATTAAAATTTAAAAATACATAGATTTAATAAATATACCTAATTAACTCATAAGTATACAATTTAAAAATCTATTGCGTTTTTAGAATAGTAGAAAAACTTGACCTTACAATAATGGAAGATCTTCCAATGAATAAAAAAATAATCCTTTTTGACGGAGTTTGTAATCTCTGCAATTCTGCTGTACAATTTATTATAAAAAAAGACAAAAAAGATATTTTTAGATTTGTCGCATTGCAGTCAGAATTAGGTATTTCAATTTGTAAACATCTGGGAATTAGTTTTTCAAAAATGGACAGCATTATTTTATACGATCCAGGAACAGCTTATTTTTATAAATCTTCGGCAGCAATTGAAATAGGAAAAAACTTTGGTGGTTTTTGGAAATTAATTCCGATTTTTAGAATTGTTCCAATTTTTATAAGCGATTTCATTTACGACTACATTGCCAAAAACCGATACAATTGGTATGGCAAAAAAGAAAGCTGCATGATTCCTACTCCAGAATTGAAATCGAAATTTCTTTAAAAAGAAACTCCAATAGAAAAATTACAAATTCCAATTTTATACATAACAAGAATCCAATCTTTGTTGAGTTTCTCGCGAAGATTTCTCTACCGAAGCCTCGGGATCGAAAATGACAAACTAGACACAGTGCAAAAAAATAAAAATCCCAAATTCACTATAATTGGAATTTGGGATTTTCTATTTGGAATTTATTAGAAAAATTATCTAATTAATTTCCTGTATTTCAAACGTTTTGGAGTTAAGTCACCGCCAAGACGTTTCTTTTTGTTTTCTTCATAATCAGAGAAACTTCCTTCGAAAAAGTAAACTTCAGAGTCTCCTTCGAAAGCTAAAATGTGTGTACAAATTCTATCTAAGAACCATCTGTCGTGAGAAATAATTACGGCACAACCTGCAAAATTCTCCAAACCTTCTTCAAGTGCACGAAGTGTATTCACATCAAGATCATTCGTAGGCTCATCCAGTAAAAGTACGTTTCCTTCTTCTTTCAATGTCATTGCCAAATGCAAACGGTTACGTTCTCCACCAGAAAGCATTGACACTTTTTTGTTTTGCTCGCCGCCACCAAAGTTGAAACGAGATAAGTAAGCTCTAGAATTAACTTGCTTTCCTCCCATCATAATCAATTCCTGACCATCTGCGAAATTCTCCCAGATCGATTTGTTCGGATCGATATTAGAGTGAGACTGATCTACATAAGCAATTTTTACAGTTTCACCAACTGAAAATTCTCCGCTGTCTGTAGCTTGCTCTCCCATAATCATTTTGAAAATGGTAGATTTACCAGCACCGTTTGGTCCGATAATTCCAACAATTCCTGCTTGCGGCAACGTAAAGTTTAAATTATCGTACAATAATTTATCACCAAAAGCTTTAGCAACATTTTTCGCTTCGATAACATTTGTCCCTAAACGCGGACCGTTCGGGATATAGATTTCTAGATTTTCATCTAGTTGTTTTTGATCTTCGTTTAATAATTTGTCGTAGTTCTGTAAACGAGCTTTTTGTTTGGTCTGACGACCTTTTGCTCCTTGGCGAACCCACTCCAACTCACGCTCTAAAGTTTTTCTACGTTTAGAAGCCACTTTTTCTTCCTGAGCCATACGGTTTGATTTTTGGTCTAACCAAGAAGAATAATTTCCTTTCCAAGGAATACCTTCTCCTCTATCCAACTCTAAAATCCATCCAGCAACATTATCTAAGAAATAACGATCGTGCGTTACAGCAATAACAGTTCCTGAATATTGTGCTAAATGCTGCTCTAACCAAAGAACTGACTCAGCATCCAGGTGGTTGGTAGGCTCATCTAATAACAGTACATCCGGCTGCTGCAGTAACAAACGGCATAAAGCTACACGACGACGCTCACCTCCAGAAAGATTTTTAATAGGCGTATCTCCTTCTGGAGTGCGCAATGCATCCATCGCGATTTCTAATTTTGTATCGATTTCCCAAGCCCCAAGAGCATCAATTTTATCTTGTAATGCTGCTTGACGGTCCATCAATTTATCCATTTTATCTGGATCTGAATAATTCTCTTCAAGACCGAATAAATCGTTTATCTGATTGTACTCTTCTAAAACCGCCATCGTTTCTGCTGCTCCTTCACGAACAATTTCAATAACTGTTTTAGAATCATCAAGAATTGGTTCTTGCTCTAAATACCCAACAGTATAACCTGGCTGAAAAACCACATCTCCTTGATAGTTCTTATCTACTCCAGCAATAATCTTTAAAAGTGAAGATTTTCCAGAACCGTTAAGTCCTAAAATACCAATTTTTGCTCCGTAAAAGAAACTCAAGTAAATATTTTTAAGAACAGGTTTATCTGCTCCCTGATAGGTTTTACTCAATTTCTGCATTGAGAAAATTACTTTCTTATCGTCTGACATATTTATGTTAATTATTTTTAGTTTATTGTTTTTTGTTGAATTACTTAAATTTAAGTCCTTTGAACTCACAGTTCCTTAAATAATTCATCATCGCTCCTATTTTATTTTTTTCTATTTCAGTCATTTCATTTAATTTCAGATGTTGCTCTTCTGAAATCAATTTTTTGTCAAAAGCTCTGTAAGATTGCGATTTTACTTCTCCAGCTGAACCTTTTGCAATACTCAAGAATTGTATAAATTCTCTATTTCCATTTCTTTCAAAACCTTCTGCAATATTATCCATTATAGATCCTGAACTTCTATCGATTTGATCTTTGAGTGAATAATTTGTTTTTAAAGTTGTTGTCTGGATTAATAACTCAACATATTGACATAATTCTCTAGCTTTTTGCCAAATTTCTAAATCTTCAAATTTATTTATTTTTGCCATAACAACAAATTATAAGCAACAAACTATAAGCAACAAACTATAAGCAACAAACTACAAACTTAAACTCTACCTTTTAAAGCATTGAATACCCATGCATTAGCCAAAAATCCAACCCCAACAGCAGCAAATCCCCAGCCTGATACTTCACTGTATCTAAAAACACCAAGACCTATAAGTAACAATCCCATAAGTACCATTATAAAAGTAGCCCATCCTAAAACGGTATTTTTATTCATTCCCATAATTGTGTAATTATTTTTTAAGTAGCAAAATTTTTAGAAACGCAAATATCGTGAATTTTACTGGCTTAATTAAATATTTTATACAGCATTTCTTTCAGCAAATCGGATTGTGGTAAAGCGTTGGCTCCCACACCTTTACTTTTAATATCAATATCTCGTAAAGCGCCAACTATCTGGCTAACTTTTCGCATTGGATAATTTTTTACAGCCAAATCATATTCTTTCAAGAAATATGGATTTACTCCAATTGCGGCAGCCACATTTTTTGGATTTTTATCTTTTAGTCCGTGATATTTTAGAAGCTGTATAAAAAAGCCGAATACCAATCCTGTCGTCATAACCAAAGGATATTCTTTAGGGTTATGAGCAAAATTTTCTGCTATCTTATATGCTCTTAGCTGATTGCGTTCACCAATTGCTTTTCGAAGTTCGAAAACATTGTAGTCTTTACTAAAACCAATATTTTCTTCAATATGCTCAGGCATAATCATAGTTCCCTGCGGCAAAATGATTTGAAGTTTTTCGAGTTCATTATTAATTTTACTTAAATCTGTTCCTAAAAACTCGACAAGCATAGCATTAGCCTTAGGATCAATCGTATATTTTTTCCCAGCCAAAACACGCTTTATCCAGTCGCCAACTTGATTTTCGTATAATTTTTTGCTTTCGTAAACAACACCTTTTTGTGCTAAAAGTTTAGTGACCTTTTTACGTTTATCGAGTGTTTTATATTTATAACAGAAAACCAACACTGTGGTTTCCATCGGATTCTCTACATAAGATTCTATTTTATCTATTGTACGAGACAAATCCTGAGCCTCTTTCACAATAACAACCTGACGATCAGCCATCATAGGATAGCGTTTAGCTGTTGAAACAATATCATCAATAGAAACATCTCTTCCGTACAAAACTGTCTGATTAAAGCCTTTCTCTTCTTCAGCCAAAACATTCTGCTCAATATATTCAGACAATTTATCTATATAATAAGGTTCTTCACCCATTAAAAAATAAATTGGTTTAATATTTCCGGCTTTTATATCGTTAACAATTTTTACTACTTCGTCCATTAAATTAAGTTTTCAGTGTTCAGGCTCAGTTTTCAGTTTCAAAAATAAATAATTAACTAATTTTCAAATTGACTAATTTTCAAATTATATTTGCTTTATGTTAAAACTTAATTTCCCTGCTTACACTTTCCGATTCAAAAATAGCGAAAATAAAGTGTCTATTTTTGATGAAATCAGGAAAAAATTTATAATTCTCACACCAGAAGAATGGGTTCGCCAGCACGTTGTTCATTTTTTAATGTACGAAAAAAAATATCCCAAATCACTTATAAATGTAGAGAAAGTTTTAACCGTCAACGGATTACGAAAACGCTATGATGTTGTGGTTTTCAATTCAGATGGTACTATACATATATTAGTAGAATGTAAAGCACCAGAAGTTAAAATCTCTCAGGCAACTTTTGACCAAATTGCCCGTTATAATATGACGATGCAGGCACGGTTTTTGAATGTCACAAACGGACTAAACCATTTTTATTGTCAAATGGATTTTGAAAACGAAAAATATGAGTTTTTGAGAAACCTGCCTGATTATAAAGAAAACCATTAAAAATAAATAATTAAGTACTTTTGGATAAAATAGCAGTTGTAATTTTAAATTGGAACGGAGTAAAATTGCTTGAGCAGTTTTTACCATCTGTTATTCAATTTTCAGAAGGCGCGGCAATCTATGTTGCTGATAACGATTCTACAGATAATTCTATCGAGTTCGTTAAAGAAAACTTTCCTACCGTAAAGATTGTCAAAAACTCAGGAAATCACGGCTTTGCAAAAGGTTATAATGATGCATTAAAACATATTGATGCAGAAATTTATGCATTGGTCAATTCTGATATCGAAGTTACAGAAAACTGGCTTAAGCCAATTCTCGAAACTTTTGATACTGAAAAACAAACCGCTATTATTCAGCCTAAAATCCTCGATTTTAAAAACAAAGAATATTTTGAATATGCTGGTGCTGCGGGTGGTTTTATTGACAAATATGGTTTTCCATTTTGTAGAGGAAGGATTTTTGATACAGTAGAAAAAGATAACGGACAATATGATGAAAATATTGAACTGTTCTGGGCTTCAGGCGCTTGCTTTTTCATTAGAAAGAATGTATTTTATGAATTAGGAGGTTTTGATGAAAGTTTTTTTGCTCATCAAGAAGAAATTGATTTATGCTGGAGAGCTGCAAACGACGGACATATTATTAAGTATAATTATCAATCTCTCGTTTATCATGTTGGTGGTGCAACATTACAACAGGGAAATCCTAAAAAGACCTATTTGAATTTTAGAAATTCATTATTAATGCTTGTCAAAAATCTGCCAAAAAGGGGATTATTTTTTGTGATTTTTTTCCGTATGATTTTAGACGGCATTGCAGGTATCCGTTTTCTTACACAAGGGAAATTCGGGCACACTTTTGCTATTTTAAAGGCACATTTTTCATTTTATTGCTTATCTTTAAAATATCTCGGAAAACGAAAAGATTTTCAGATACAGCAATACTATATGGTTAAAAGCATCGTTTTCCTTTATTATATCAGGAAAATGACCTTATTTAAAGAAATCTTTAACAGTATTCAAAATATTAAAAACTAAATTTGTAATCAAGTCTAATTAAAATTAA
This sequence comes from Flavobacterium sp. Root935, assembly GCF_001429295.1. Lineage (GTDB taxonomy): Bacteria > Bacteroidota > Bacteroidia > Flavobacteriales > Flavobacteriaceae > Flavobacterium. The sequence continues at coordinate 223,395 of NZ_LMJL01000012.1, forward strand.
ATTTATGAGAAAAATAGTTATCGCACTATCAGTATTAATGGCTTTAACATCATGTGTTTCTAAAAAGAAATATGCTGAGTTGGAAGCTAAGAACAAAGAGACTCAAGATTTGTTAAACTCATGTACTGTAAAATTAAATTCGTGCTTAGAAGAAAAAGCTGGATTAGCTGCAACAGCTGAAAGCTACAAACAACATAATCAAGATTTAATCAACAGCTCTAAAGATTTAACTATCTTAACTACTAAAGGTGCTGAGAATCTTGAAAAATCTCTTGAAAGCTTAAAAGAAAAAGATTTAAAAATTTCTAGACTTCAAGACGCTTTAACTAAAAAAGACAGTGTTACTTTAGCATTAGTTACTAGTTTAAAAGGTGCAGTTGGAATCAACGATCCAGATATCGAAATCAATGTTGAAAAAGGAGTTGTATTTATCTCTATCGCTGATAAATTATTATTCAAAAGCGGAAGCTACGAAGTAACTGATGCAGCAAAAGGTGTATTAGCAAAAGTTGCAAAAGTAGTTAACGACAAACCAGATTTCGAATGTATGGTTGAAGGACACACAGATAATGTTCCTTACAAAAGCAACGGAATTATCTTAGACAACTGGGATTTAAGTGTGAAACGTTCTACTTCTATCGTTCGTGTTTTAACAAACGATCTTGGTGTTAACCCAGCTAAATTAATTGCTGCAGGTAGAAGTTCTTATGTACCATTAGTTGCTAATGATACTGCTGAAAACAAAGCTCGTAACAGAAGAACTCGTATTGTAGTTATGCCAAAAATCGATCAATTCTATGATATGATTGAAAAAGAAATGAAAAAACAAGCTAAATAATTCTTGTTTTAAATTTTTATAAAAACAGAAAAAGCAGGTCGATTGACCTGCTTTTTTGTATTCTTAATTTTGGCTAATCAAGAATAGCATTATTTTTAAATAACTAACTAAATTTTAACTGTACTAAAGTTAGGTATTATTTTTAAACTTTTATACAATTAAAGTATTTATTTACAAAATATCAATTTCACCTTTTCCTTCTCTTACAATAACTGGTTCATGTTCAGATAAATCTATAATTGTTGAACCAACATTATCTCCATATCCTCCATCAATTACTAGGTCTACAAGGTTTTGCCATTTCTCAAAGATCAATTCAGGATCTGTTGTATATTCAATCACATCATCTTCATCACGAATAGAAGTTGAGACTACTGGATTTCCTAACTGACGTACAATTTCTAAAATAATATTATTGTCAGGAACACGAATACCAACTGTAGTTTTCTTTTTAAATTCTTTTGGAAGATTATTATTTCCAGGTAAAATAAAAGTATAAGGTCCTGGCAAAGCTCTTTTTAATATTTTAAAAGTCGAAGTATCAATCTGACGCACATAATCTGATAAATTACTAAGGTCATGACAAATAAATGAAAAATTGGCTTTCTCCAATTTAACTCCTTTTATCTTAGCAATTTTTTCTAATGCTCTCGAATTGGTAATATCACAACCTAAACCGTAAACAGTATCTGTTGGATAAATCACCAATCCACCATTTTGAAGCACTTTTACAACTTTTGCAATTGCAGCTTCACTAGGTTTATCTGGATATATTTTTATAAATTCGGCCATAATTTTTTTAGTTTTTTTATTTCAGGTTTTAGGCTGCAAGTTGTTTTTCATAACTTGAAACATGAAACTTGAAACATTTTTTTATCCTACCACATCTAATTTAGCAAATCTCAGCAAGAGTTTCTTAATTCCTCCCACTTCAAATTTGATTTCTGCTTTTTTATCAGCGCCAACACCTTCTAGGTTAATCACTTCTCCTTTACCAAAACGTTCGTGCATTACAACATTTCCAACAGTCAATTTACTGTCAAATAAATTTGGTGCACTTGCATTCGGATTAGTTCCTACTGGCTTTAACTTTCTGATATTCAGATCCGGTTTCGGATTATTATCTGTAATATGTTTTGGAGGTGTTCCTCCCACCGGTTTTGCCAATCTTAGTTTAGACTTATCAACATCACCAAAAATATCACCATCAATTGGTGATTTATAGCGATAATTCGTTTCTGCAGGAGTTAGATATTCTAAATATTGACCATCAATTTCTTCAATAAATCTTGAAGGTTCACTATCTGTCAGTTTTCCCCAGCGATAACGAGATTGCGCATAAGTCAAATACGCCTGATGTTCTGCACGAGTTAAAGCTACGTAAAATAAACGACGTTCTTCTTCCAATTCACTTCTAGTACTCATACTCATCGCACTCGGGAACAAATCTTCTTCCATACCCACCACAAAAACGTGCGGGAATTCAAGTCCCTTCGCTAAGTGAATCGTCATTAAAGCTACACGATCTTCATCATTGGTATCTTTGTCTAAATCTGTTGCCAAAGCCACATCTTCCATAAATTCAGAAAGCGCGCCTCTTGCTCCATCAATTTCTCGCTGCCCTTCGGTAAAATCTTTAATACCGTTTAAAAGCTCTTCTATATTCTGAATCTTCGCCATTCCTTCCGGCGTAGCATCTTTCTTCAATTCCTGAACCAAACCAGTTTTTTTTGCAACATGGTCTGTAATATAAAAAGCATCCTGATTCTGATCTATAACCTGAAAACTCTGAATCATCGTCACAAAATCTTTCAGTTTGTTTTTTGTTCCAGTATTCAGTTTTAAATCTATTTTATCAATGTTAACCATTACTTCCCAAATCGATCGTTTGTAATGATTGGCTGCAATTGTCAATTTCTCTACCGTTGTATCTCCAATTCCACGTGCAGGATAATTAATCACACGAATCAAAGCCTCTTCATCTTTTGGATTCAGAACCAAGCGTAAATAACATAAAACGTCTTTAATCTCCTTACGTTGGTAGAACGACAATCCGCCGTAAATTCTATACGGAATATCACGTTTTCTCAAAGCATCCTCCATCGCACGTGACTGAGCATTAGTACGATACAAAATTGCAAAAGCACCATTATGCAATTGATTTTGCATTTTCTGCTCAAAAATCGTACTGGCAACAAAACGACCTTCTTCGGCATCAGTCAAACTTCTGTGAACTTTAATTTTAGGACCAAATTCATTCGCAGTCCAAACCACTTTATCTAGTTTGGTCTTATTATGTTCCATTACAGTATTTGCCGCTTCAACAATATTTCTTGTCGAACGGTAATTCTGCTCTAAACGAAACATTACTACACCTTCATAATCCTTTTGGAAATTCAAAATGTTATTAATATTTGCACCACGGAAAGCATAAATACTCTGCGCATCATCTCCAACCACACAAATATTCTGAAACCTATCAGATAAAGCCCTAACAATCAAATACTGAGAGTGATTTGTATCTTGGTACTCATCAACCAAGATATAACGAAAACGATCTTGATATTTAGCCAGAACTTCTGGAAAACGAGTTAGCAATTCGTTGGTTTTCAACAGTAAATCATCAAAATCCATTGCGCCGGCTTTAAAACAGCGCTCCACATACTGCTGATATATTTCTCCCAATCTTGGTCTTTTAGCCATTGCATCCGCCTCAACCAATTCTGGATTATTAAAATAGGCTTTTACCGTAATCAAGCTGTTTTTGTAACTAGATATACGTCCTAAAATTTGTTTTGGTTTGTAAATATCACGATCCAGCTGCATTTCTTTAATAATCGAAGAAATTAATCTAGCCGAATCCTGAGAATCATATATGGTAAAATTGGAAGGATAACCCAAATGATCAGATTCTGCACGCAGGATACGCGCAAAAATAGAGTGAAACGTTCCCATCCAAAGGTTCTTTGCCTCGCTCGCCCCCACAATATCCGAAATCCTGTGTTTCATCTCGCGGGCCGCTTTATTGGTAAAAGTCAGCGACAAAATATTGAAGGCATCAACGCCCTGCGCCATCAAATAAGCAATTCTAATTGTTAAAACTCGGGTCTTTCCCGAACCTGCACCAGCAATAATAATCATTGGCCCATCTTTTTTAAGAACGGGCTGTCTTTGCGCTTCGTTGAGCTGGTCAATATATTTCTGCATGTAATTTTCTCCTTTTAGGCAAAATTAAGAATTTAAAAAGAAAGTTCCTAAGAAGCTTTTGAAAGGTTCTAAGTTGCTAAGCTTCTAAGATGCTAAGTTTTTTTTTGAAGCCAAACAAAAGGCATATTTTTCGGCATGGTTTCCCGCTTTCGGCTTTATCTCTTCATTTCATTACGAGGATATCGCCTCAATCGGGGCTAGATTCAAACAATCTTTTTTAAAGGTTCTGAGACGCTAAGATTCTAAGGCGCTAGGTTTCTTTTTCTTTAATTACTTAAGAACTTCGATATTCAAAGTCTCAACTCCTTAGAATTCCAGAACCTTAGAACCTAGAAAAAACTTACTTAAAAAAAACATCATAACCAAAGCGAATCAAAGTTCCAACAACCACAATTAAAAAGAAAATCCGAATAAAACCGTTTCCTTTATTGATAGCCAGTTTTGCACCCAGCCAGCCTCCAAGTCCGTTGCTTACTGCCATCGGAATTGCAATTGTCCAGATAATTTTTCCTTTAATCATAAATAAGCAAATCGAACCAAAGTTCGTCGCCAAGTTTACCATTTTAGCATTCGCGGAAGCGTGGAGAAAATCAAAACCTAAAAGCGCTATAAATGCTACTACAAAGAAACTTCCTGTTCCAGGTCCGATAAATCCGTCATAGAAACCAACGATTATGCTAATAACAACCGCATAAATTATTTGTGTTGCAGCAGAATGATCTTTCGCAGCATGTTGTCCGAAATTTTTCTTAGCGTAGGTATAAATAAAAAGTAAAGATAAAACTACCAGTAAAAGCGGTTTCATAAAATCGTTGCTCACCATCGTCAAAATCGTAGAACCCAAAAATGCCGAAGGAACCGCCAAACACATCATAATGAGCAGTAATTTCCATTGAATAACAACCTTTTTTAAATACTGAAAAGCTGCAAAAGCTGTTCCGCTGAAAGCTGGAATTTTTAATGTTCCCACAACTGTAGAAACTGGCAAATTAGGTAATAAAATTAATCCCATTGGAGTTTGTATCAATCCGCCGCCGCCAACAATGGCATCAATAAATCCAGCAGCAAAAGCTGCTAAACAAAGAAAAAATATTATATACGAATCCATTAAAAACTGTATTTCAGACACATTAAAAAACAAGTTGCAAAAGTACAGCTTCCTTTTTGTTTATTACCACAAATTTAAAGTGGATTTTTCCTCAAAAAGTATATTTTTGCTTAAAAATTATTCAAATGGATTTTAATAAAATTATAGAACTTGCGAGTTATACTCTGCCGGCATTAGTTACAGGAGTTGTAGCTTATCGTTTCTTTGAACTGCACATTAAAAACAATGATCGAAAACGCGCTTTTTTATTAAATAAAGAATATCAAAAACAATCTCTGCCAATACGTTTGCAGGCTTATGAGCGTATGACTTTATTTTTAGAGCGCATTAATTTGACTAAATTATTAATCAGGATTTCTCCAATTTCTCAAGATAAACACGATTATGAAAATTTTGTAATCGAACAAATCGAACAAGAATTTGAACATAATTTGACACAGCAGATTTACATGTCAGACGAATGCTGGACAATTATTACAACTGCAAAAAATGCAACCATTCAAATGATTCGTAAAGCCGCAATGAGCGATAAAGTAGATAATGCAGACAAATTACGCGAAGTAATTTTGAACGATTTACTAGAAAAACAATCTCCTAGTAATGCTGCTTTGGGTTATATTAAAAATGAAGTAGCTGATCTTTGGTAAAAATATTTTAGAATTCAGATTTTAGATTTTAGATTGAGTTTTCATAATCTAAAATCTAAAATCAACAATCTAAAATTATTTATTGTCACTCATAACCTCAGACTTATTCTGAGCATATTCATAACCTTGTTCCCACCAACCTTTCATTACATCTTTATTAAAAATCAAAGCATTGTCGGTCAATTTAATTGGCGTGTAATATAAGTTAAGTTTTACATCTTTATTGTTTGCCATAAGTTTTCCTATAGCAATATCATGTTTTTCAACTTGATCTAAAGCAATTCGGAACAAGTCAATCATCAAAGAAAAAGGATTTTTACCAATAACTGTTTTGGTTGTGTTGACCTCGGTTTCTAAAACAATTACATCTATTTCTGTTGCACCTCTATTAATTGCTTCGCGAATTGGAACCAAACTTGAGAATCCGCCATCGCCATATTCACAATTGTTTTTCTCAACCAAGCTCATAAACGGAACATAATTACTAGAAATCCAAGACCATTCGCAAAATTCTTCATACGTACAATCCTTTACAGATTTATATTCTGATTCGTTTGTTGTAAAATTGGTAACCGTAACTATGACATCAGTCTTTAGTTTTTTAAGATTATTGAAGTCGGACAATGAAAAGTTATTCTGAATATATTTTTTCAAACCTTTACTTTCTCCAAAAGTTCGTTTTCCTTTAAAAAACTGACGTATGACATTAAAGTGATTAATAGTCACAATATCAACACCATCTTTATTTTTAACAACAAATGGACAAATATTAAAAATACTTGCCATAGTCACATTAGTATAAACTGAATGAATTTTTTTAATGTGGCCGAGAGCTAAATGCGGAATTAACAAACTTCCTGTTGAAGTTCCTAAAAACAAATCGTATTCGTGTCTTTTTTCTTCTATTAAATACTGGGCAACACCGCCGGCAAATGCGCCTTTACTGCCTCCACCAGAAATAACCAATGCTCTCATGTGCGTTTTAAAGTTATGTTATGAGTTATGGAATTTAAAAGTTTCTCAACCTTACATCTCATTCCTCTTTATTGTATATTCTAATAAATCAATGATTTACAACTTAAATTTTGGTTTTCAAAACGCATAACCTATAACATAAAACCTTTAACTTTTTTCAATCAATAAACGATTCAATTGAAACTGTTCATCGGGGGTCAAATTAGGTAAAATTCTATTAAATGAAGCACGCATTTCTGGATTTTTTAAAAGAATACGAATATTATCTCTGCCAAACTTAGAAAATTGCCACATATGATGGGTAGTTGCGCTAACTAAATTACTCAAAACCTGATCGTTAATAATTTTAAAAGCAATCAGTTTTTCTAAAGCGTTTTGTCGTGTAGTGGCTTCATATTTTGTAGATGAAAATGCAATGAGTTCATTAATCATAGATTCTTGATCATTGCTGTAATTTGGTGTAGATAAAACTAGCGAAAGCCATAAAGTACGCAGATTATAATCGTTAAAACCAATCCAGTTTTTAGATTTATCCAAATATTCTGTTCTATGTTCTGGGAAATTCCTCCACAGCCAATACAATGCTATTTCTTGTGTTTGATAAGATTTATCATCAAGCAGCGTTTCGTAATGCAATCTAAAATCTTCAGGGATTTTGGTCAGCGTTTGAGCAACATCTTGACGAACTTCAATATTGTTGGTCTGCAATGCCAAAAGCAAAAGCGGTTTCTTAGCTTCGTAATTTTCATTTTCTAGCTGATCAACAACAGCTTCTTTTACTGATTGATACACATTAGATTCTAAAGTACTCTTTAAAATGTCTATTTTTTCGGCTAATGAAGTTTTCTTTAACTTATCAATTTCCAATCGTTTCTGAATCGTTTTATTTTTACTCAACAAAGCATTTGCAGTCGGTGTATCAAAAGCAGTCGATTCTAACCAAGTTTTCTGGAATTTTTCCAAATCGAAATTTGAAACTTTCTTAATCTCGTCGAAGAAGTTTTGCGTGTTTACAGTTTGATAAGCATATTTATTCAGATAACTTTTTATCGCTTTTTTAAAGGCTTTATCACCAATCGATTCGTGCAGCACAAATAATGTCCAGGCTCCTTTTTCGTAAAATGTGAGCGAACTGGCTTTGGCATTTAAAACTGGAATTGTATCGGTTCTAGAAGCAAATTTTATCTGCTGTGCGGTGTCGTATAATTTGGAATAAAAATAGTCTTCTCCATAAATATCTTTTTCTGCCAGAAGAGCAAAATACGTTGCAAATCCTTCTTGAAGCCAATGATGTGTACTATTTTCGGCTGTAATCAAATCTCCAAACCAGTGATGTGCCAATTCATGAGCGTCAACATTGGTATAGTTTCGGTCGCAAAAACCAATTGAATCTACCACATAACGAGTTGCAAATAAAGTCGTTGTTGTGTTTTCCATTCCCGCATACAAAAAATCTCTAACTGGAATTTGTCTGTTAATCTGCCAAGGGTATTTTACACCGATTTCTTTCTCCAGAAAATCAAAAATTCGTTTCGAATAGCGGTAAGTCGGCTCAAAACGATCGGCATCCTTCGATTCATAATAATACTCTAACGAAATTTTACTTTTAGATTTAAATTCTTTTTTATCGAATTTTCCAATCGCCAGCATTAATAAATAAGAACTCATTGGTTTTTCCATTTGATACTGCCAATGAACTAAGTTACCGTTTGGCGTTTTTTGTTTTAAAACTCCATTCGAAACAACCTGATAAGCTGCGTCATAAGAAATTCCTAAATTGAAAATTAGTTTTTCATTTACATCGTCAAAACTCGGAAACCAATTACTGGTATATCTGCCCTGCCCCTGCGTCCAGATCTGCACTTCATCGTTTTCTATATCAACAAAATACAAGGCTTGTTTTGGTTTTACCGTATAATTAAAAGTTAAGTGATTCTGACTTTTTGTAAAAGGAAAAACAATTTTTAATTGCTTAGTAGTATTTATAAAAATGACTTCTCTATCATTAATTTTCACATTCGAAAATTCCATGTTTTTAGCGTCAAGCGAAATGGTATCACAATCTTTCAAGACCTCAAACTGGAAATCTACGGCACCTGAAACTGTTTTTTCTTTTGAATTTAACAACAATTGTCCTGAAACTAACTTAAAATCAACGTTTTGGGTTTGCTGCGCGAATATAAATCCGGTAAATAATAAAAAGATGTATTTCATTGAAATGAATTTGAAGGCAAAATCCCAAAGTTACAAACCTTTCACAAACAAATAGAATGAAATTTGTAAGTTTACAGCATAAAATACCAAATCGTGTCTGTACCTCAAAAAGCCTTATTTAATTGGAGCAGCGGAAAAGATTCTGCTCTTGCGTTGTATAAAATACTTCAAAATCCTGATTTTAAAATTGAATGTTTATTAACAAGCGTAAACAAACAATATCAGCGCATTTCTATGCATGGCGTTCGTGTTGAATTATTACAGGCTCAGGCGGAAAGCATTGGTATTCCTCTGAAAATTATGGAAATTCCAGAAATGCCGACTATGGAGGTTTATGAAAATGTAATGACTGAGACTTTAGCAGAATTAAAAAATAAAGGCATTACTCATTCTATTTTTGGAGATATTTTTCTAGAAGATTTACGTCAATATCGCGAAAATCAATTAGCTAGAATTGGTTTTAACGGAATTTTTCCAATTTGGAAAATTCCAACTCAAGAATTGATTCAAGAATTTATATCGCTTGGGTTTAAAACAATTGTGGTTTGTGTGAATGAAAAATACTTGGACAAAAGTTTTGTCGGCAGAATTATCGATCAGGATTTCATAAATGATTTACCTGAAAATGTTGATGTATGCGGCGAAAATGGTGAATTTCATACCTTTACTTTTGACGGACCAATGTTTTCTCAACCAATTGATTTTGAAATTGGTGAAATTGTTTACCGAAAATATGAAAAACCAGCAAATCAGAACTCCTCAAATGATGCTTGTGATACAAATGATGAAACAGCTTTTGATTTTGGATTTTGGTATTGTGATTTAATTCCTAAATAATATTTCAAAAAAACTATTCGCCATACATTGCCAGCAAATTGGTAACTGTATTCCAGTTTCTAATAGTTGCTGTTACATTCAATTTTTTCTCAATATATTTTTGATCAAAACGAGTTTTTCCTGCTCCAACGGCATATTTTATAAAAATTCGATTTTCATCAATGCTTGCTTCATCAGGTTTAAACTGACTGATTTTCAAATCATTTATATTTTCTTTTTTAAGAGCGATCGAAACAAATGCAACGTAAAGCTTTTTGACATCAGCATCTTTCTCTTTTAAAAACGGATTATTAGCAAAACAAGATTTTAGATCTTCTTTTGTAATTACAACAACTGGAACTTCATGACCGAAAACTTTAAAGATTTCCTGCTTAATCATAAAACCTACTTTTGAGGCCTCTTCTTCACTATCAATAAAAACATTTCCAGATTGTAAATAGGTTCGAACATTTTGGAAACCGATATTTTCAAGCATTGTTTTCAAAGCTTCCATTTTCATCATGTTATGGCCCGAAACGTTTATTCCGCGCAAAAGTGCTAAGTGTGTCGTCATTTTCTAAATATTAAAAAAAGAAAAAAGTATTCAATTTAATATTGAATACTTTTAATATCTTGAACAAACTTACGGTTTTTATTTTTCTTTTTCGTAGGTAGATGCTGCATCACACATTCTGGCGCTATTTTCTAAATAACCATTGTAGATATATAGAAGCTCACTTGTTCCTCCAACTCCAGAGGTACAATTGTAAATTAAATTTGTAGCTGCAGAATAAGTTAATTTAAAATTTGGTCTATTATCATCAGTGAAAACTTCAAAAGTCCCTGTTGCAGTAGTAGTTCCATCTATAGTTGTTCTGGATTTTACAAATGTGTTGTTGGCGTTGAAAACATAGTATTCAGTCCATACATAAGGACTATTTATATCCTTAACTTCGTGAATGTTTATCCATTTTCCATGATAATCTGTTACGGTAAGTTTAGCATTATCGTTTGAATCATCATTTGAACAAGAAATAAGCGACACAAACATTATAATTAAAAGTCCAATTTTTTTCATTTTATTTAAGGTTTTTAAGGTTAACTATTAATAAGATATTCCTTTCTTAAAATGGTTGCGTCTTTTTTAAAAACTTTCTTATAAATTAATATTCAAAACTTGAAAACAACAATACACTTTCAAATTTCCTAATTAAGATTTATCTTCGCCTTTTCAAGATAAACGAAAATAGAATAAAGAATACAGTTGTATTTATTCTTAACTCTATTTCTAAAATCTAAATCTAAAATAATTTAATGTCTAATAATCTCCTAGAAACTCCAATAGAATACTTAAAAGGCGTTGGCCCGAGTCGCGGCCAGCTGCTTCGTAAGGAATTGGGAATTCATAAATATGGAGATTTAGTCAATTTTTTTCCAAATCGATATATTGACAGAACACGTTATTATAAGATTAACGAACTACAGAATACGGGTTCTGAAGTTCAGATTATTGGAAAAATAATTCACCTCAAAACGGTTGAATTTGCTAAAAACAAAAAGCGACTTGTAGCAACTTTTGTTGACGATACAGGGCAAATTGATCTCAACTGGTTTCAAGGTCATAAATGGATTCGTGAAACTTTAAAGCTAAATGAACCAATTGTTATTTTCGGAAAATGTTCTTTATACGGAAGCCAATTCAGTATGGCGCATCCCGAAATTGAATTGCTGAGTGAACACGAAAGAAGTCTGCGATCGGCAATGCAGCCGGTTTATCCTTCAACAGAAGCTTTAACTAATAAAGGAATTTCAAACCGTACCATTAATAAATTGATGGAGCAGCTTTTTTTGGAAACCCAGGCTTTGTTTACTGAAACTTTTCCACCTTTTTTGATTGAAGAATTAAAATTAATTCCGAAGAGAGCAGCGCTATTTAATATTCATTTTCCAAAAAGTGCGGACATTTTAGCGAAAGCACAATTTAGATTAAAATTTGAGGAATTATTCTTTATTCAGCTTCAATTAATTACCAAAAATCTTATTCGGAAGCATAAAATTAAAGGACATCCTTTTACAAAAGTTGGTGAATTTTTTAATGATTTCTATCAAAATCATCTGCCTTTTGATTTGACCAATGCTCAAAAAAGAGTAATAAAAGAAATCCGTACAGACATGGGTAGCAACGCTCAAATGAATCGTCTGCTTCAAGGTGATGTTGGTTCTGGAAAAACAATTGTTGCTTTTATGAGTATGCTTCTCGCTATCGATAATGGCTTTCAAGCTTGTTTAATGGCTCCGACTGAGATTTTGGCCAATCAGCATTTTATTGGTTTGTCTGAATTTGCGAATACTTTAAACATCAATATCAGGATATTAACAGGTTCCACCAAAACTTCTGAAAGAAGAATTATTCATGAAGAACTTGAAAACGGAAGTCTTAAAATTTTAATTGGAACACATGCTTTGTTAGAAGATAAAGTGAAATTCCAAAATTTAGGTTTGGCTGTGATTGATGAACAGCATCGTTTTGGTGTGGAGCAGCGTTCTAAATTGTGGAAGAAAAATGATATTCCGCCGCATGTTCTGGTAATGACTGCAACGCCAATTCCGAGAACATTGGCGATGAGTTTATATGGTGATTTGGATATTTCTGTTATTGATGAATTACCGCCAGGAAGAAAACCGATTCAAACGGTGCATCGTTTTGATACTAATCGTTTGAAAGTATGGAAATTTCTTCGGGATGAAATTGCCAAAGGAAGACAAATTTATATTGTTTATCCGTTGATTCAGGAATCTGAAAAAATGGACTATAAGGATTTAATGGATGGTTACGAAAGTATTTCCCGTGATTTTCCTCTTCCGCAATATTCCATTTCCATTCTGCACGGAAAAATGAAACCTGCCGATAAAGATGCCGAAATGAAACGCTTCTCAGAAGGAAAAACCAATATCATGGTTGCTACAACGGTAATCGAAGTTGGTGTTAATGTCCCAAATGCGAGTGTTATGATTATCGAAAGCGCTGAAAGATTTGGACTTTCACAGCTGCACCAGCTCCGTGGACGTGTTGGCCGTGGCGCTGAACAAAGTTATTGTATCTTAATGACAGGACATAAACTAAGTTCTGACAGTAAAACCAGAATGGAAACCATGGTGCAGACCAATGATGGTTTCGAAATTGCCGAAGTTGACCTTAAACTTCGCGGTCCCGGCGATTTAATGGGAACGCAGCAAAGTGGTGTTTTAAACCTTCAAATTGCAGATATCGTGAAAGATAGAGATATTTTATCTCTGGCTCGAAATTATGCCATGAAAATCTTAAAAGAAGATTCTGCTTTACAAAAACCAGAACATGCTGTGTTAAGGGCGATCTTTATTGAGTTAACTAAAAAGAAAAATATTTGGAATTACATTAGCTAAAAAAATGCTAACAAAATAACGCACTTTATTACTATTTTTTAACTTTTTAACTTAAAAGATAGTTTTTTTATTCCAAAATCTTACATTTGCTAAACCCACAAAAGCAAATCCTAATCAACGTTAACTGATGAGTAAATATTACCCTATTTTATTCTTTTTTTTAATAATTAGTTCAATTAATGCTCAGACAGGATGCTTTAATTCTGATTTTTCTAATGCAGATTTTGAAGGATGGAGACCTTCATACGGTCCAAGAAGTAATCCAAATTTAAATAAAGGTGCAGATTTCGGGCATCATTTCATTACCAATGTGGAAGTTGTGGATAGTGTTGCAACAGCATGTGGAGGAGAATTATTTATGGTTCCACCTGGAGAAGTACATGCGGCTCGATTAGGCAATAACAGAGGAGGTACAGAAGCTGATCGACTAATTTATGATGTAGATGTGGTAACTCAGGATAATAACTTGTTCATTTATAAATATGCTGTTGTACTTCAAGATGGAGGGCATGATAAAGAGTCCCAGCCTAATTTTAGCGTCAGAATATTAGATGCTCAGGGAAACGAAATCGATCCTTATTGCGGTGTCTATAATGTGAGTTCGGGAGAACCAAATCAAAATGCTTATACGTGTGGTGATATCTATTGGACACAATGGAATACTATAGGAATTAATCTTTCTAATTACCTTGGTAAAAAAGTTTCTATCGAATTTACTACAAGAGATTGTAGCTTTGTTCAACATTTTGGGTATGCATACATTTCTGCAAAATGCAGTAAACTAAAAGTAAATATAGCAGTCTGCAGTGGTGGAAATAATTTTACATTGACTGCGCCCGTGGGATTTATAGGATACTCATGGACCTATAAAGGTCAAGTTGTCGGCACACCATCTCAAAGCATAACTCTGCCACTCGCAGATTATCCTGCTGGTGCTACTTTTGAGTGTTTATTGACTGCATTTAACAATGGAAACAGATGTGAATCAATAATTGAGGCAACTCTCGCAAATCCTACTACCATTACTCCAGATTTTTCTGTCTCTATACCATGTAAAGTAGATTATACAACTTTTAGCCCTATCACTTTTCAAGATAAAACAAGCATCATAAATGGCGTTATTAACAAATGGGAATGGGATTTTGGAGATGGAAAAACATCAACACTCCAAAATCCAGCTCATATTTTTGAAAACTCAGGTGACTATACCGTTGCTTTAACAGCGTATTCAGACGGAGGATGCTCAACGTTTATTTCTAAACCAATACACATTGAAAACAATCTAATTCCTAGACCTGCAATTCCAGAAACCCAAACTTTTTGCCACTACCCAACTCCTACTTTAGCAAGTCTTGAAACTAACGGATTAACTGTAAATTGGTATGACTCTCTTCTATCAACTGAAGCTATTAGCGAAACAACGAAAATTATATCAAACAGAGAAGTTTACTGTGCAACAATTAAAGATGGCTGTATAGGTCCGAGAACTAAAGTCCAAATAGTATTAAATGCTTTAGGGCCTCCAATTGGTAATTCAACTCAATCATTTTGTTCCAGTGAAGCCCCTAAGATTTCTAATCTTCAAATTAAAGGACTTTCTGTTTCTTGGTATGATGCACAAGATGGAGGTAATTTACTTAGTTCCAATACACTGCTACAAAACAATGTTACTTACTATTCTTCTGATTATGATGCATCTACAGGATGTTCAAGTTCAAGATGGGGCATAACTGTAATTCTTAAAGAAGGTTCTGCTGTTATTTCACCAGATTTTACTCAGGAATTCTGCTCAAACAAAGAAGAATTAACACTAAAGAATTTAAACTTCTATAGTACAGCGGTAAGATATTACAGCGGTATAAATGATACCCAACGACTTTCACACAGTACTCCTCTAGAAAATGCCACTACATATTATGCAGCAATTATAGATCCTGAAACAAAATGTGAAAGCAATAAACGTACTGCTATTCTTGTAAATATACTTCCTTGTGATGTTAATATTTATAATTTAATTACAATTGACGACAACACATCAAATGATCATTTGGAAATTGAGAATATTGAATATTTTCCCAATAATTCAATTCAAATCTACAATCGATTTGGACAGTTAGTCTACAAAATGTCTGGATACGGAATTGATGAAAATTATTTTTATGGTCGTGCTAATGCTGGTGAAATTTTTAAGAAAGACGAAAAACTACCAACTGGATCCTATTTTTATATCATAAATTACAAGAGAAGAGATCTAACCGATGCCACTAAAAAAGGCTTTTTATACATACACAATAATGGATAGAACTTTTACTAAAATTATATATTTAGTTATAACTATTATACTATCAATACATAATATTAATGCTCAAAACGACGCTAAATTATCTATTTTTAATTATAACCCTTTATTTTATAATCCTGCATTTGCTGGTTCTGCTGATGGACTTAATATTGTTGGAATGTATTCGAGTCAATGGGTTGGTTTTGAAGGAGCTCCAAAAACTCAATATTTATCTGTCGACACCAAATCATTACAAAAAATTGGATACGGTCTAAGCTTATATCACGATGTGATAGGACCAAAAAAAGAATACAATCTCGAAGGAAACTTTTCTTATTATATTAAACTAAATAGAAAGTATAAATTAGTTCTCGGAGTCAAATCAGGCATTAACTCTTACAACGTCAATAAAAATAATTTAGACATTTATGAACCTGGAGAAGAAATAAGCAATTTTAATCAGGAAAGTAAAACCTCTCCTATTTTTGGAGCAGGTGCAAATTTTTATTCTGATAAATTTTTCATCGGAATTTCAAGTCCTAATTTATTACAATCCACTTATAGCAATTCATCAGGAACAACACTTTCTAGTAGAAAAAATTATTATTACACCAATTTTGGATATCAATTTGAAATCAAACGCGATATTACATTAACGCCCGCACTTTTAGCACGTGTTACTCCTGGAGCACCAATAAGTATCTTGACTTCACTAAATTACAATTACCTAAATAAATATTTGGCATCTGTAAATTTTGATTATAATGCCAGTGCCGGGGTTTTCTTAGGGATTCAGCTTATTGACGATTTAAAAGTTGGATATGCTTATGATATTTCAACAACAAAATTCAGCAATTATAATAATGGATCGCATACGTTTTTCTTAAGCTATACCCTTCTTAATGAAAACAGCGAAAAATGTACCTGCCACTTGTATTAATAATGTTTTAGAATCCTCTTTAAAAAATACACTTCACTGTATCGAACTTAAATCTATAAGTTTTAATATTCAGTTGATTTAGATTTGTTGGGGGCAAATTTTATCGAATATACAAATGATACAATGAAGCATATATAAACTTTATTCCTTATTTTTTTGGAGGACTTTTATCAAACAATCCACTGAATAAACCCTTGCTTATTTTGTTTTTATCATCTTTTCCCGTAGCAATCAAATGGTCGATATATTCCATATATGTTTTTTTTCTTTCCTCAAGAAAACCAACTAGATAATCTTCAGAAGCCTGTACACCACTCGTTTCTTCAATATGTAAAAGTTTTTTATACAAAGGTTCAATAAACTTAATGATAATTTCATTCGGGACTGATTTTCTAGTTCCAAAGAAACCTACAATTTCGCCATCAGTATCTGCAATAATTTTAAAATCAGTTACAACCCAGTAATAACGGCCAGTTTTGGCCATGTTTTTTATAATCACATGTATGTTCTCACTTGATTTAATACTGTCCCATAAGAATTTAAAAATGACTTTTGGCATATCTGGATGTCTGACAATATTGTGAGGCTGGCCAATAAGTTCAAATTCATCATAACCAGAAACATCTATAAAGTCTTCATTGGCATATAAAATGGTTCCCTTTTTGTCAGTTTTACTAAGCAGCACTTTATTCTTGTTCCAATCTACTTCTCGATCTGAAGGTGTTGGACGTGTAAATCTGGTATCCATAGATTTTACATTTAAATTAATTTACAATTCAATAAGTATTAAATGAATCTTTTTTATCTTTTTTAATTTAATTCGATTTCTAAAACAAGCAGAATATTTCTGATTTTATGAAAAACCAATTCTAATTCGTTTTCAAGCCATTCTGGAATTTCATTGTTTACCGCTAGATTAAGGTTATGAATATCACTAATAATCTGAACTAATTTTTTATATTGAAAGTCCAGATTATAAACTTGGGCGTTATTCGTAAAACCACTTAAAATTGCAGCAACTTCAATTGCAAATTCAGATTGAGCGCCAATTTTATCAATAGAATTTAATGTTATACTATCACTCAAAAAATGATCAATAGTTTTTTTTAAATTATGCAGCGTGGGAACTGCAGCTGGCAAATCATACTTAAACATACAACAGATATAAAAATTAATATTTTGATTTGGAAGTTGGTCCCGATTCCTATCGGCTTTAAACTTTAAATTCTGCTGTTTGTAGATTTTACATGAATGTCATTAACTAAATCATCAATTTTCTTGGCGCTTTCTCTCATCATTTCAAGATAAGTCAGCAATTTATCGTTATCTGTATGTCCTTTTGAAACATCTATAAGTTTTAAAACAGAATTTACAGGCAGTTTTAAATCTAATGTTGTTCTATGAATAAAATCATTATAATCTTTTGTTGCCGACATCGAGCTGTACTTAGCAGAAGCCAGTTTCATATTTTCCAATTCGTATTCATCTGAAATTTTTGAAATATGATTTTCACTGTGCTCTTTAAAATAATAAGCCCAATAACCATTCATAAAAAATACAACTGCAGCCAAAACGGTATGAATAATAAGTGTTTCCATATCGAAATTAACTTGAGAAAAATAAACCTGAAGTCCATTTGCATCATTATAAACAAAATTTTGCAGATATGCCAAACCAGCATGATGAAGCACTACTAATAGTGTTAATGGTATTTGTAATTTCCAGTTTTGATAAATAATTAAAATCGTACTGGCGATAAATACCGTAAAGTGCATTTCGAACAAACCATGCATTTGATAAATATACTGCGCCATAAAAACAGCAAGAACAATAGATAAAACATACTGATAAAACTTAGAATTCTTTATAAAAAATTTAGCCGAATAATACGCTAAAAGATTGATTGTCCCTACTCCAACACCAATTTCAAAAGTGTCATATTTAAAAGATAATGCTATTCCGAGAAGAAAATAAATAGCAAGCACATAATTAATAATTGTATCTGATTTTTGTGTCATTGTAGACATGAAGCTGTGCAGATAATCTTGTTCGTTTAAACTAGCTTTTGTTTTCATAGGTTTAATTTTTTGATTTAGGATTTAGATTTATTTGGTACATTTTGGTAACGAACATCCGTAGGCCCTCAGAGCGAAAGCATTAAAAGAAGGATTATGATTCTTGCTCAACAAAGAATCAATTGCCATTTGTGCATAGTTACTTTTTGCATCGGTGCAATATCTTGTTTTATTATAATTACCGCGATAATATAATTTATGTGAAGGATCTAATAAAACAGCCTGCGGAGTAGAAAAAACACCACAATTTTCTGCAATTGCTTCATCAAAGTAAACAGGAATTTGAGCATCAAACTTTTTCTGAATTTCATCAATAGTAAAATTCCTTTTTTTGTTTAACACTACAATTTTAAAATTGATCTTGTCTCCATATTTCTTAATTAAATCACTCACATGTGGCACATTAAAGCGTGAACAGGGACAATCTGGATTAAAGAAATGTATAAATATGGGTTTACTATCGAATGCACAGCATGGTCCTAATTCAATTTTAGATCCCATTGCAATGGCATGATAATTTTGTGGGACTGGCGTTGGAAGACTGTACTTAAACTCATTTTGCCAAAACAAATAACCAACCAAAAAAATTAAAAGTGTGAACCATAGACTTAGAAGTAATTTTTTCTTCATAAATTATTTTTTTATTAGTTTAATCAGTCAAAAAATAAACACTTGTTAATAAAATTATTAACTATAATCTGTAAAAAACTTAAAAAACAACTTCTAATATCACATTTTAATAGTAATACTATTATAAGACGCTAGTAAAACTATACCAAAACTTCATTTTGTTTAACATACCAATGTTACAAATAAAATCGATAAAGTGCAAAAAAAATCAGACAAAATGCATAAAATTAATATAAAACTAGAAAAAATCTGACTTTACAGAATATTAGCACATTTTTTTTCTTGAAAACTGTTTTTCTTTTAAAACTTTGATTTATTCAAAAAAAAATAATCTTTTTATTAAACCTTTTGACTGATTTTAAGTCTAATGTAAACCTTTGTACATACAAATGTTAAATAAAAGCTAACGTCTTTCGATTTCATATCAAAAAGTTAAATTTGTAAGCTTACTAAAACACATACCTAAAACCTAATTATCCACTTCAATTTTATGAAAGTAAAACACCTCATTTACACCCTTTTAATCGTTCTTATAGGAGGATTTATTACCTATAGAATATTATCGAATAAAGGTAAAAACGAAGATTCAAAAAAATTCAACGATAAAGATTCTCCAACAACTGTTAACGGAATCGTAATAAAAACGGCTACGTTTGATAATAATTTGTCCCTTTCAGGATCAATTGAAGCAAATGAGCAAGTTGAAATTCATAGTGAGGTTTCTGGAATTGTAGAAGGAATATTTTTTAATGAAGGAAGTTTTGTAACTAAAGGTCAAGTACTTTTCAAAGTAAATGATATTGAATTAAAAGCGCAGTTAAGACAAGCTGTAACCAAAGAAGGTTTGGCAGCAGAAAACGAAAGAAGAGCAAAATTATTACTTCAAAAAGAAGCTATCAGCCAAGAAGAAGCAGATGTTGCACGAGCAGATCACGCATCAGCACAAGCACAAAGTCAATTAATAAGAGCTCAAATATCTAAAACTTCTGTAAGAGCTCCTTTTTCAGGAAAAATTGGTTTACGTAATATTTCGCCAGGAACTTATATTACACCAACTGTTTTAGTTGCAAAATTGGTAAACACTGGAAAACTAAAAATCACATTTTCGATTCCAGAGAAATATGCGTCACAAGTAAAATCGGGTTCTGTAATAGATTTTACAGTTTCTGGATCAGATAAAACATATAATGCAAAGATCTATGCGATTGAACCAGAAGTTGCTATTGCCACGCGTACACTTCAAATTCGTGCAATTGCTGACAATACTGACGGAAAACTTTTTCCAGGAACTTTTGCCGATATCAAATTACCTTTAAATATTATTAAAGACGCGATTGTTG
Organism: Flavobacterium sp. Root935; assembly: GCF_001429295.1. GTDB lineage: Bacteria > Bacteroidota > Bacteroidia > Flavobacteriales > Flavobacteriaceae > Flavobacterium. Next base: position 243,889 of record NZ_LMJL01000012.1, read on the forward strand.
TGCCTTCGCAGGCAATTATACCAATTCAAGATGGCAAAAAAGTTTTTATTGCAAATAACGGACAAGCAAAGGAAGTTATGGTTGATGCTACAACAAGAACAGACTCTTCTATTTTGATTTTATCAGGATTGAAAGCTGGAGATACTTTAATTACAAGTGGTGTTATGTCATTAAAAAATGAAGCACCAATTAAAGTTAAAGTACAAAAATAACATTTAAGTTATGAGTTTTGGGTTATAAGTTATGAGTTTTAAAATACTCATCAAATCTAAAATCTATCCCGTCCCGAGGTTTCGGGATCGGGAATAAAATCTAAAATTACAAATGAGTTTATCAACTACAAGTATAAAAAGACCTGTTTTAACCATTGTACTGAATTTATTAATCATATTATTCGGTTTTATTGGTTACACATTTCTGGGTGTCAGAGAATTTCCTTCTATTGACCCTGCTCAGGTTTCTATTCGTACCAATTACACAGGTGCCAATTCTGATATTATTGAGTCACAAATTACTGAACCTCTTGAAAAAGCTGTAAATGCAATTGACGGAATTCGAAATATTACTTCTTCAAGTAATCAAGGAAGCAGTAATATTACAATAGAGTTCAATCTTGACAAAGATTTAGAAGAAGCTGCAAACGACGTTCGTGATAAAGTTTCGCAAGCTATTAGAAGTTTACCACAAGATATTGATGCTCCACCAGTTGTATCAAAAGCCGATGCAGATAGTGAAGCCATTATTTCTATGACAGTTCAAAGTGATACAAGAAGTTCATTAGAATTAAGTGATTATGCCGAGAATGTTATTTCGCAGCGATTAGAAACAATTCCAGGTGTTAGTGCCGTTCAAATTTGGGGACAAAAACGTTATGCCATGCGTTTGTGGATTGATCCTGCTAAACTTTCTGCTTATGGCTGTACTGTAGCCGATGTTCGTACCGCGTTAAATGCACAAAATGTTGAATTACCATCGGGAAAATTAACTGGAAATAATACTGAATTAACGGTAAAAACTGTTGGAAACCTGTCTAAAGCAGAAGAATTCAACAATATCATTATTCGTACAGATGGTGACAAAATTGTTCGTTTAAGCGATATTGGAGGTGCCGAATTAGGACCAGAAAATTTAGAAACCAAAATGAGCCAGTCTGGCCTTCCTTTGATTGGTTTAGCAATTGTGCCAATGCCTGGAGCCAATTACTTAGATATTTCTAAAGAATTTTACAAAAAATACGAAGCTCTAAAGAAAGACCTTCCAAAAGATATCAAACTAAATATTGCGCTTGACAATACTATCTTCGTTAAGAAATCGGTTCTTGAGGTTGCAGAAACTTTAGGAATTTCAATCATATTAGTTATCATTATTATTTATCTATTTTTTAGAGACTGGGCAATCGCGTTCAGGCCTTTAATAGATATTCCTGTTTCTTTGATTGCTACTTTTTTCATTATGTGGCTTTTTGGTTTTTCTATTAACGTATTGACCTTATTAGCTATTGTTTTAGCAACAGGTTTAGTTGTGGATGATGGAATTGTAGTTACCGAAAATATCTTTAAAAAAGTTGAAGAAGGCATGACTCCTATTGAAGCTGCAATTAAGGGTTCAAATGAGATTTTCTATGCTGTAATTTCGATTTCAGTAACATTGGCAGCGGTATTCTTACCCGTAATTTTCTTAGAAGGTTTCGTAGGCCGGCTTTTTAGGGAATTTGGAGTTGTAATTGGTGCTGCTGTATTGATTTCTGCCTTTGTATCATTGACTTTAACGCCAATGCTGAATGCCTATTTAATGAAAGGCGGCGAACAGAAAAAATCAAAATTTTATATTAAAACCGAACCGTTTTTTGAAAAAATGAACAGCAGTTATGCCGAAGCACTAACAAAATTCATGGATCGAAAATGGATTAGTTTTCCAATCTTAATTGTTTGTTTTGGATTAATCTATTTTTTCTTTACCATTCTTCCAAAAGAAACTGCTCCTTATGACGATCGAAGCTCTGTAACAATGCGTATGACAACACCAGAAGGTTCTTCTTACGAATATACAGATCGTTTCATGCAGGAAATTTCAAAATTAATTGATGATTCTATTCCAGAGAAAAAAGTAAGTTTGGTAATTACTTCTCCAGGATTTAGCTCAAATTCTGTAAACAGCGGATTGGTAAGGTTAACACTGAAAGACGTTGATGAAAGAGAAAAATCTCAAAAAGAAATTGCGGATAAACTGACCAAATGGACAAAACAATATCCTAATGCAAAAACTTCTGTAACACAACAGCCTACAATTGCTGTAAACAGACGTGGAGGTTTGCCAATTCAATATATTATTCAGGCTCCTACTTTTGATAAATTAAGAGAAAAAATTCCTCTTTTTATGAACGAAGTCGGAAAAAGCGACGTCTTTTCTACTACAGACGTTAACTTGAAATTTAATAAACCCGAAATCAATGTAACGATTGACCGTGCAAAAGCAGAAAGCTTAGGAATATCTATTCTTGATATTGCGCAGACATTACAGCTTTCGTTGAGCGGACAGCGTTTTGGATATTTCATCAAAAACGGAAAACAGTATCAGGTAATTGGACAATTTGATCAAAAAGACAGATCGAAACCTTTAGATTTGACTTCAATGTTTGTAAAAAACAAAAACGGTGAATTGATTCAGATGGATAACGTTGTTAATGTATACGAACAAAGTAATCCGCCGCAGCTGTATCATAACAATCGTTATATGTCTGCAACTGTTGCTGCTGGTTTAGCGCCAGGAAAAAGTATGGGTGACGGAATTAAGGAAATGGATAGAATTAAAGCTAAAGTTTTAGACGAAAGTTTTACAACAGATTTAGCCGGAGAATCCCGAGATTTCGTAGAAAGCAGCTCGAATACTTCTTTCGCTTTTGGACTAGCTTTACTATTAATATTTTTAATTCTTGCTGCACAGTTTGAAAGTTTTATTGATCCGTTTATCATTATTTTGACGGTTCCAATGGCAGTTGCCGGTGCTTTATTCTCCCTTTGGCTATTCAACCAAACTTGGAACATTTTCAGCCAGATTGGTACTGTAATGTTAATTGGTCTGGTAACCAAAAATGGTATTTTGATTGTCGAATTTGCCAATCAGTTGCGCGAACAGGGAAAACCTAAGTTAGAAGCTATTTTAGAAGCTTCAGAAGCCCGTTTACGTCCAATTTTAATGACCAGTTTAGCCATTGCTTTAGGAGCGCTTCCAATTGCAATGTCGCTTGGAGCTGCGTCTACCAGTAGAATTGGTATGGGAGTTGTAATTGTTGGAGGAACAATTTTTTCATTGGCTTTAACGCTTTTTGTAATTCCTGCAATTTATCTAATGTGGTCTAAAGCGAGAAAACACTATCCAGAGTTTGATCATATTGATGAATACGAAAGAGAAAGTATAAAATAGAAACCAAAAAATCACGAATTTTATGCATCAAGATTCGTGATTGGGTGGCAAAAGTAAATAAACATGAATATCAAAAATATATACGGCACTTTAATAATTCTTTTCGCTTGTATTATTCAGGCGAATGCGCAGGAAGTTCTGACTATTGAGCAGGCTATGAGTATAGCTTTGGAAAATAATTTTGAAATTAAAATTGCCAAAAACAATTCCTTAATAAACGAAACCAACACAACAATTGGAAATGCTGGAATGCTGCCAACTGCAACTGCTTCTGTTGTTGACAATAACAATCTTACCAATTCAACCCAAGTCCGTCAAGACGGAACATCAACTTCGTTAAAGAATGCTAAAAACAATAGTTTAACTTATGGTGTAAGTTTAGGCTGGACAGTTTTTGACGGAATGAAAATGTTTGCCAGATATGATCAATTAAAAGAGCTTCAAAAACTGGGGGATGCGGAACTTAAAAGAACAATTTTAGTTAAAATTGGTCAGGTAAATTCAGCATATTATGATTTAGTGCAGCAACAGCATCAATTAGCTGCTTTAGATACTACAATCGTAATTTCGAAACAAAGATTGACTTTAGCTCAAAACAGATTCAGTATCGGAAAAGCTTCAAAATTAGAAGTTTTAAATGCACAGGTTGATTTAAATTCTGATCAAGTAGCTTTGTTGAGACAAAAAGAATCTTATGCTAATGCTAAAATTTTATTGAATCAATACTTAGCACGCGATCCAAAAATTGACTTCAAAGTAACAGATGAGGTGAACGTTGACAATAAATTAGTTTTGGCTGATTTAATGGAATTAGCGCAAAAACAAAACCCTGCTTTAGAATCGCAAATTATCAATAAGCGTATTGCCGAATTACAATTAAAACAAGTAAAGGCAGATCGTTATCCTATTTTGCGCTTAACCACAGGTTATAACTTCTCTGAAAGCCAATCGAGTTTAGGTTTTACTAGTGAAAACTCTTCAAGAGGTTTAAACTACGGATTTAATGCTTCGATGAATATTTTTGATGGTCTCAATCAGCATCGCAATGAAAAAGTTGCCAAAATGCAGATTGAAAATTCACAAATTGCCATCGAGCAGCAAAATATGATCTTGAACACACAATTAAGCACCGCTTTTCAGACTTATTTGACCAACTTAGAGTTAATCGATCTGGAAGAAGACAACGAGGCAATTGCGAAACAAAATCTAGATATTACACTTGATAAATTTAGAATTGGAACAATTACAACTCTGGATTTTAGAACAGCCCAGCTTAATTATGTAAATGCAAAAGTGCGTTACAGCAACGCCCAGTATGAAGCAAAATTATCTGAAATTGCTTTAAAAGAATTAGCAGGAAATATTACTTTTTAACTTACTGTAATTTAAAAGCTTAAAACTTAAAAAAGGCGTTTCTCTTATTTAAATCATATTGCTAAGTGTATATTAAATAAGGGAAACCCCTTTCTGTTACTTCGATGTTGCAGAATATTTTTTTTTAATTTATATCAAAATAGGTTAATTTTTAATTTAAATTTGTTTCAAACAAACTTAAATGATCACTTACAATACTAAAGACTGGTTTACTTTTATTTTTCATTTTCATAAATCTGATACAGTTCGAAAATTGTTTCCGATTATGATTGCAATTGGAATTTATGCTGCAATAGTAGGCTATCTCGAGGTCGAATATTTTAAAGTATCTAAAAACGATTACATCCATAACATTCCTATTATGCACGGAATGCTGGGTTTTGTTATTTCGCTTTTGCTTGTTTTTAGAACCAATACAGCTTATGACCGCTGGTGGGAAGGACGTAAACTTTGGGGCGGACTTGTAAATAACAGCCGAAATTTTGCCATAAAACTTTCTGCCATTTTAAAAGATGAAAACGATAGAAATTTTTTCAGAAAATACATTCCGATGTATGCAGATATTTTGCACAAACATTTAAAAGATGAAGACACAAGCAAACAACTTTTTGAAGATGTAGATTTAGAAATTGACCATCATAAACACAAGCCAAATCAATTAAAAAGAATAATGTATCATAAAATCAATGATCTGTATGATGCAAAAAAGATTTCCGGCGATCAGCTGATTACTTTAAATGACGAATTGGTTGCTTTTACAGATATTTGCGGGGCGTGTGAAAGAATCAAAAACACACCTATTCCCTACTCTTACAGTGCGTTCATAAAAAAATTCATCTTCTTTTATACAATGACACTTCCGTTTGGATATTCTGTTAGTTTAGGTTATTTGGTTGCTCCAGTTGTTGTGTTTATATTTTATGTTTTAGCCAGTTTGGAATTAATTGCCGAGGAAATCGAAGATCCGTTTGGAGATGATGAAAATGATCTTCCAACCAAAAAAATATCAGAAAACATCAAAAAACACGTTGAAGAGCTGATTTAATAAAACGTTAAATCTGCTTTTCATATCCTTATTTTACTTAAATTTAAAGTCTTCACCAAAAATTTAAGTTTAATGAACAACCAACGATTTTTAGTCAGCCCGCTTCAATTATCACAAGAAAAATCGTTAAAGACTCTTGTTGAAAATAGAACTATTTACAATTTGAGTCATTGTGAATTAAATTTATTTGAGACCTACGAATCGACTAAAATGGTTCCGTTAAAATTTAATGACTTGGTTGTAACGAGTATGCTACGAGGCAAAAAAGTCATGCATCTTTTTGATGATCCAGAATTCGAATATCTTCCTGGCGAAACGGTAATTGTTCCTTCGAATGTAGAAATGAAAATTGATTTTCCTGAAGCTTCCAAAAACAATCCCACACAATGTTTGGCTTTGGCTATTGATCAGGGAAAAATCAATGAAATTTTAAACTTCTTAAACGAGCAGTATCCTAAAGAAGGAAATAATATGTTCTGGCAGTTGAACTATCAGAATTATTTCTTTTACAATAATGTCGAAATGGCGGCAACAATCAATAAATTGATTAAAGAATGCATGAGCACCTCTATAACCAAAGATATTTTGGCCGATTTAACTTTAAAAGAATTATTGATTCGAATTATTCAAACGCAAACGGTAAAATCTCTAGACGATGGAAAGTTTATAGAAAGCAATAATCCCATTAAAGAGGTTACAGAATATATCAAGCAAAATCTAAAGGAGAATATAAGCTTAAAAACGTTGAGCGAAAAAGCCTGTATGAGTACCACTTCTTTCTATCGTTTCTTTAAACGTGAACTCGGCATGAGTCCGATTGAATATATTTTGAATGAAAAAATAAAATGTGCCAAAAATCTATTGAAGAATCCATCACTTCAAATTAATGAAGTCTGTTATTTAGCAGGTTTTGAAGACGCTAATTACTTCATCAGATTATTCAAAAAATACGAAGGAATTACTCCAAAACAGTATCAGTTACTTTATATTAATTAAAGGTGCTAAGGTGTTAAGGTTCTGAGATACTGAGATACTGAGATACTGAGATACTGAGATTCTAAATTTTCAAACTTGAAAGCTGAAAACTGAAAACTGAGACTGAAAACTCTACTCAATCCTAGTCACTGGTTCCAAATCCTTTTCTTCTTCTGGAGTAAAAATTCGGTATTCAATTTGGAAAGTTTTCTTTAACGGTGTTTCCAGCGAAAAACCTCCAACACCAAAGGCATCGATTACGGTTAAAGTAAAATGAGCATGTTTCCAATATTCAAATAAATCTTTGTCTACCCAAAACTCTGTATCTTCAATAACACCAATACAAACGTCTCCCATTCTCTGGTAGTAACCTCCTTTTTCAAAACATTGTGGCTGCGTGCCTTCACAGCATCCGCCAGCTTGGTAAAACATTAGATCTCCATGTTTTTCCTTTAGAATTTTTATCAATTCTACTGCTTTTTCTGTGGCATCAATTCGTTTAATCATTGTTTTGTTTTTAAATTTAAAAAAAGCAGCAAATTCAATTAAGAAATTTACTGCTTTGACATAACCAACTATTTAAGCTTTCACTTGCAATCAAACAGTAATTCGATTGTATTTATAAATCAAAATTGCCTGGAGAAAGCTCGTTTAATGCCATTAAGATCTTATCTTAACGCCCCATACATTTCATCACTAACTCTATTCCTAAGAATTCTCCAGGTTTTTGATGTGTTATTCTTAGAAGAAACCTAATTTCTTTTTGTCATAAGAAATCAGCATGTTTTTGGTCTGACGGTATTGACTCAACATCATTTTGTGGTTTTCACGACCAATTCCAGATTGCTTGTAACCTCCAAATGGCGCGCCAGCAGGATAAGAATGGTACTGATTAATCCAAACACGGCCGGACTGAATTGCTCTTGGAACCTGATAAATTTCGTGAGCATCTCTAGTCCAAACCCCTGCCCCTAGACCATACATTGTATCATTGGCAATTTCGATTGCTTCTTCAGTAGTTTTAAAGGTAGTAACAGCTAAAACAGGTCCGAAAATTTCTTCTTGAAAAATTCTCATTTTGTTATGACCTTTAAACAAAGTTGGTTTAATGTAATAACCGCCTTCTAATTCACCTCCTAGTTTATTTTCATCACCTCCTGTTAAAACCTCTGCCCCTTCTTCTTTTCCTAATTTAATGTAAGACATGATTTTTTCTTTCTGAACAATTGAAGTCTGCGCACCAATCATAGTCGATTTATCCAAAGGATTACCAGCAACGATAGCTTCTGTTCTTTCAATTACTTTTTTGATGAACTTGTCGTAAATGTCTTCGTGAATTAATAATCTCGAAGGACACGTACAAATTTCACCTTGATTTAAAGCAAATAATACTGCACCTTCAACCGCTTTATCAAAGAAATCATCATCATGATCTGCTACAGATGGGAAGAAAATATTTGGTGATTTTCCGCCCAATTCTAAAGTAACGGGAATAATGTTTTCAGTCGCATACTGCATTACCAAACGTCCTGTAGTAGTTGAACCTGTAAATGCCGCTTTAGCCACTTTTTTATTGGTTACTAACGGACGACCTAATTCTGCTCCAAAACCATTTACAATATTTAGAACTCCCGGAGGAAGAATGTCTCCAATTAATTCCATTAAAACCATAATCGAAATTGGAGTGCTTTCGGCTGGTTTTAAAACAATTGTATTTCCTGCTGCCAGTGCTGGAGCAATTTTCCAAACTGCCATTAAAATCGGGAAATTCCACGGAATAATTTGTGCTACAACACCAAGAGGTTCACTTAAAGCAATAGAAACTGTCTGCGAATCTAATTCTGCAATCGAGCTTTCTTCGGCACGAATTACACCTGCAAAATATCGAAAATGATCTATAGCAAGCGGAATATCAGCGGCAAGTGTTTCTCTAATTGGTTTTCCGTTATCAATCGTTTCAACCGTTGCTATATATTCTAAATTGTCTTCAATCTTTTGTGCAATCTTATTTAGTAAAATACTTCTTTCAGTAACAGAAGTTTTTCCCCAAGTTTTAAATGCTTCATAAGCTGTATCTACTGCTAATTCTAAATCTTCTTTGCTAGAATGTGCTGCTTTTGTAAATACTTTTCCATCAATTGGAGAAAGCACATCAAAGTATTCTCCTTTAATTGGGGCAGTAAACTTCCCTCCAATATAATTATCGTATTTTGCCTTAAATTCAGGTCTTTTTGCTGTGGTGCTCATAATATTCTATTTTTGATTTATACCAAATTTAGGTGCATAAAAAGAAACAGAATAGCACTTTTCATTCATGTTGTAGCACAAAAATTACACATTTAATTTTTTGGGTCTATTATAATATTTAATTAGTAAAATTTTAGTAATAATTTTATCAAAAAATCAGTAACAAGTATTTTTTTACAGATAAAAAACAGCAAGAAAAAACCAAACAATTTTTTTCCTACTCCACGGCGCAATCCTTATATTTGTAACCTTATTCAAGAATAAAAAAGTTACAATGAAAATATCTTACAACTGGTTAAAACAATTTATTAAAACAGATTGGACATCTGAGCAGACTTCAGAATTACTTACAGATCTTGGTTTGGAAGTAGAAGTTGTCGAAAAATACCAATCAATAAAAGGAGGATTAGAAGGAGTTGTTGTTGGGCACGTTCTGACTTGCGAAAAACATCCTGATGCAGATAGATTGAAAGTTACTACAGTCAATGTAGGTTTAGAAGCTCCCATACAAATTGTATGCGGTGCTGCAAACGTGGCTGCAGGACAAAAAGTACCAGTTGCTACAATCGGAACTATTTTATACGATAAAGACGGTGCAGAATTCACCATTAAAAAAGGAAAAATCCGCGGGCAGGAAAGCCACGGAATGATCTGTGCTGAAGATGAATTAGGATTAGGAAACAGCCATGATGGAATTATGGTTTTGGCTGATGACCTTGTTCCTGGAACTCCTGCTTCTCAAGTTTTTCAAGTTACAAATGATGAAGTTTTTGAAATTGGATTGACACCAAACCGTGCCGATGCAATGAGTCATTATGGAACGGCTCGTGATTTAAGAGCGGGAATGCTGCAACGCAGCGTAAACGTAGAATTGATTACACCTTCTGTAAGCAATTTTAGAGTTGACATGCGTACGCTTAAAATTGATGTGAATGTTGAAGACAATCATTTAGCACCAAGATATTGCGGTGTAACTATTTCTGGAATTTCTGTTCACGAATCTCCAAGCTGGTTACAAGATCGTTTAAAAGCTATTGGATTAACTCCAAAAAATAATATTGTTGACGTTACGAATTATGTTCTTCATGAACTAGGACAGCCTTTACATGCTTTTGACGCTGCGAAAATCAACGGAAAAATCATTGTGAAAACTGTTGAAGAAGGAACTAAATTTGTTACTCTTGATGATGTTGAAAGAACATTACACAAAGAAGATTTAATGATTTGTGACGAAAAAGGACCACTTTGTATTGCTGGTGTTTTTGGCGGAAAAAAATCTGGAGTTTCAGAAGGAACAACGACTATCTTCCTAGAAAGTGCTTATTTTGATCCTGTTAGCATTCGTAAAACAGCAAAAAGACATCAATTAAGTACAGATGCTTCTTTTAGATTTGAAAGAGGAATTGACCCAACAATTACAGAATATGCTTTAAAACGTGCTGCCCTTTTGATTCAGGAAGTTGCAGGTGGAAAAATTACTTCTGATGTTGTAGAAGTGTATCCTAAAAAAGTAGAAGATTTTTCTGTTTTATTGAATTTCAGCCATGTATCTAAAATTATTGGACAGGAAATCTCAAAAGATACTATCAAAAAGATTTTAGTTTCTTTAGATATTAAAGTAAACAGCGTTTCAGATTCTGGTTTAGGTTTAACGATTCCTGCATACCGTGTTGATGTTCAGCGCGAGATTGACGTAATCGAAGAAATTCTAAGAGTTTATGGATACAATAACATTAATTTCTCTAAGAAATTTAATGCGACAGTAGCGAATTCACCAAGAACAGAAGATTATAAAGTACAAAACGTAATTGCTTCTCAGTTGAACTCACAAGGTTTCCACGAAATGATGGCAAACTCATTGACAACAGCTGCTTATGCAAAATTATCGACTTCTTTAAAAGAAGAGCATAACGTTTCAATGCTTAATCCGTTGAGCAGTGATTTGGCAACACTTCGCCAGTCTTTACTGTTTTCTGGATTAGAAGCGGTTTCTTATAATATCAACAGAAAAAATTCGGATTTAAAATTATTCGAATTCGGAAAAACATATCATAAATATTTAAACGGATATGAAGAGCATAAACATCTTTCTTTATTAATTTCTGGAAACAGAAACAAAGAAAGCTGGACAAGTCCACAAAAAACAACAGATTTCTTCTTGTTGAAAGGATATGTAAAAGCGATTTTATCTCGTTTAGGAATTGAAAAGATTTCAAATACACCGGTTCAATCTGATATTTATTCTGAAGGAACTGCGATTACTTATAATAATGATATTTTGGTTGAAATGGGTGTTGTTAAAAAACCTATTTTGAAACATTTCGGAATCAAACAAGATGTTTATTATGCTGATTTTAACTGGGATTTGGTTTTAAAAATCATTACTGGAAAAATTAAGTATACTGAAATTCCTAAATACCCAGAAGTTCGTAGAGATTTGGCTTTATTAATTGATCAAAACACTTCTTACGAAAGCATTTTTAACTTGGCTAAACAAACTGAAAAAGCGCTTTTAAAAGATATTAATTTATTTGATGTTTATCAAGGTGATAAATTACCAGAAGGTAAAAAATCGTACGCTTTGAGTTTTACAATTCAAGATAACAGCAAAACGCTAACCGATGCTCAGATTGACAAAATCATGTCTAAATTACAACAGACTTTTGAAACGGAGCTTGGAGCGAGTTTGAGATAAGTTTTCTCTCCATATAAAATAAAAAACCCGACGGATTTAAAAGATCTTGTCGGGTTTTGTTTTTTTTGTTTCAAGTTTCAGGTTTCAGGTTTACTTTGAACATAGGTTATACCGCAAAGAGCACTAAGGGTTTTTCGCAAAGGTTCACAAAGGCTTATTTAGCGTTAAATTTTTAATTTTTAATTGTAATTCTAAATTTTTAATTCTCATAAGTATTTTTGATAAGCTCTCATTAACTTCTCATCGTATTTATTGGTTTTGTAAGCTGGACCATTGTATTTTAGAGCGAAAGATGCCCAGTTTTTATTTCTTAAAAGTGATAATAGATTATTTTTTTCAAGGAATAATCCGAAAGCTTTTAAATGTTCGCCTTCATTTTGGTTCATTTTTTCTACAAATTCATCTACGCTTTTATATCCAATTGAAAGGGCATTAAAACCCATTATTTGAAATAATCCCCACGAAGCCGAACTGTTGGCCGCATCTTTGATTTTTTTATCCTGACCTAGATTTCTAGCTTTTTCTAATCGCGTATATTCTGCCGTCCCTCCAACATAATATTTTTTAGTGTAGTTTTCAAATAGAATATCCTGATTATTAGAATTCATGTAAGATCTCGGATTGATTCCTCTTTTCTCTAGTTCACGCCAAAAAATATGTCCTTCAAACAGAATCTTCGGACGCCCATCAATTAAAAACCCTTTTCCGTTGCTTTCGACTTCATTAACTGCTTTTACAACTGCCAATTCAAGATTAAACTGATTCGAAAAATCGATTAGATTTTGTTCTGAAAGTAATTTGGTATTTGGAGATAAACTATTCGTGTTCTTCGCAATAATTGCCGACCACGTTTTGAGTCCGACAACACCGTCAACAACCAGATTATTTTTCAATTGAAAATCCCTGATTGCTTTATCTGTTGCTGTTCCGAAATAATCGGAAACAACTACATCATATTTTAATTTGGCTAAAAGTTCATTTAAGTAATAAACTTCTGGAGACTTTACTCCTGCTTTTATAGTTCTCATTATTTTTTATTTATGGTAATTATCGATGCTTTTGAGAAATCAAAAACTTCATTTTTTGTGGCCGTTAGATTGTCATTTTTGTCAAAATAATTGACTTTGTATGAAATCAATGTATTATTGTTCGTTGTATTTTTAATAATAAAATTGAACAATATTGGTGTCGAAAACTCCGCTTTTAAACGTTCTATAGAAAATTTACTTCCCGTTTCCTGAACCGTTAAATCAATTGTAATTCTGCTTGTTGCAGCTGTCTGACTTTTGATTTGAACTTGGATGTATCTATTATAAGCTGTTGACTGCGAAACAACCTGACTAAACTCGGAACTAATATTTTCTATGTTTTCAAAATCAAAATAAACATTCTTTAATTCGCTGGAAGCACTCGGATCAATTGCCGAAAAATCTAAAAGTTTGGTATCATTACTAATAAGCTGCGGATAATTTTTAAAGAACACACTATTCAAATACGTTGCGTTCTGATTGTAAACCAATAAAATAGAATTGAGTTTACAATTTGAAATCGATTGGTTGTTAATTTGTATTTTCTTTGCAGCATTATCAATTAAAGTTTCTAAGATTTCGCCAATAGTCTGCTCAATATTCAATTCGATAATGCTGGAATCTTTAATTTCTTTGTATTTGAAATTTATATTGGCATATTGCGTAATCGTATTATTCAAGGCATTGATCATAATGCTTGCTTCAGATAAATTTTCGGTTGAAAGATTGAATAAAAAGTGCTTTCCATCTGTGGTAATATCGGATTGTTGCAGAAAATAATTACCGCTTACTTCGTAATCTGCCGAGATATCATTTGGATAGAGAAATTGCACTTTATCAAAGTAATCAGCTGCATCGCCATCAATAAAATTATTCTGCAGTAAAGCAATTTTCAATTTTGCCAAATCAAAATCGGAAAGGCTTGGACCAATGGCAAACTGAAAACTGATTTTTGAAATTTCTTCTTCCGTGCCTGCGCCTTCTTCATAAGCATGAAAAATAGTCGAAATACAAGGCTTCATTGTATTTAAATCTTTCGATAAACTATAAATCTTAGATATCAACAAAAATGTATTCGGCTGAACCATAGATTTGTAAATTGATAGTTTACTAAAATTAAAGCCTGTGACAAAAATCTGTTTGAACTGAGAAAAGTCTTCGTTTAGATTAAAAGGAATATTTACAAATCCGCCGCCAATAGTTTTGTACAAACTTGACGCAGGATCTGTACCAATTGGATAACTTAATGTTTTATTGATTTTGAGCAGAAAAGTACTTTTTACATATTCTTCCTGAACATCGGCTTTAATACTGTTTTCGCGTTGTATTTCAGATATAGCGACTTTAGGAGCGACTTTTATTCCTAAATCTGACCGTACCATTAACGGACTGCTTATAAGTGTTGCTTTAGGCTGTAAAACGGTTTTAGGCGAAGTAAAATCTTTCTTGATAACATCCTGACTTCTTAGGATTGAAATATCTCTCGCAAATAGAAAGTTTCTCTTTATTTTGGAATATCCTTTAAAATCAAAAAAAAGATCAATGTTACATTTTAAGTCATTTAGGTTTGAAACTAAATTCAAGAAAGCAATTTTAACGGCTTCATCAATCAAATCAAACTGAATTTCTTGCGTGGCAGTGTTTACAATTCCATTTATTTTTATAAAATCACGATTTACTTTTAGGTTTAAAACTGCTTCTCTGAGGTTTAAAGTTATACTTTTTTGATTGGCCTGTAAAGTCTTGTTTTTGATGCTGTATTTCAAAGTTACTTTTCCCAAAAGTCCAACTTTATTTCCTGATTTGTCTGGAACATTTTCATAATAAAAAACGGTTCCGTTATTAGGTTCTATTTCAATTTGAGGAAAAAATAAAGTGATTTCATTTTTAAAATAATCCTTAAATGAATCGTTCTCTGTAATGGCATTATCTCCTTCAATAAGAGGAAAATAATTCTCAATAATTGGAAAAACCAAAATAGGTTTTATGTCTATAGAATGAATGATAGGATGTTCGATTACCCTAAATTCATTTTCTTTTTTAATCGTCGCAGCAGTAAAAGCTGTACTCGGTTTGGAAGGTTCGAGATTGAATCGGTTTAAGGGCACCAATTTGGTTCCTTCGAGTTTAAATGTATTTAAATCTGGCATGACTATTTGGTTTAATGATTAGTGACTTATGAAACAAAAGGGACGTAATGTCCCTTTTGTAAAATGTCTCAAAAAAATTATTCCATAAATGGAGCTCTGATTTTCTCGATATCAGCATTTTGAGCGTCTGTTCCCGTTGGAATTTCAAACAAAACATCTCCTTCTTGATAATCAATTTTGATGTAATCTGTTGAAATAGAAACCTTTTTAGATTTTTTTCCGATTTTGCCGCTACAAGTGTATTTCACTTTATATTCCGTTGGTTTAATAGTATAATCTAATTCATACCACGCTCTATACGGAATTGCATCTTCGAAATTATCAACAGTAAACTTGAATTTTTTAGACGACATTTTGTCAACTTTAAACGTTACTTCCATAGTATCGCAATCATACAATTCCTCTGTTGACAAAGTGTAATTGATCATATTTTGGATTGGAAGCGGTACGAAGACTTTTGTTCCTTCAAATTCAAACTCTCTTGTTGTGTCTTTCAACTTGATTCTCTTGTCTTTTTCGTACATTACTTCCTGACGAACTTTAATCTTAGAAGAACCGTTATTTTTTACAAAATCAAATACAAAAGCATTCTTT
Organism: Flavobacterium sp. Root935; assembly: GCF_001429295.1. Lineage (GTDB taxonomy): Bacteria > Bacteroidota > Bacteroidia > Flavobacteriales > Flavobacteriaceae > Flavobacterium. Next base: position 259,420 of record NZ_LMJL01000012.1, read on the forward strand.
TCTTTTGATTTATCATTCCAAGTTGCTGGGAAAATTGCATCGATTTCTTTACCAGATCTGCTCGTATTTTTTACGTATGGAGTTCCTTCTGGAGCGATCATTCTGCCAGAACTTTTCCAGATTAATTTTCCTTTAGAATCAGGATATCCAACTTCTATAGAAACTTGACTTACTGGGCTGTCATTGACAATATCGCTGTCTTTGTCCAATTTTATCAATCCTCCATTTAATGAAGCAATAACCTGAACTTTAGAAAAATCTTCGTCTAACTGAATTTCTGTAATATAATTTTTCAAATCTGCTTTTGCTTCTGCACCCGATTTTAAAGTCAGAGGAGTTAGATTCCCACTGATTTTAGAATCTAAAACCTGAATAGCAGAGAATTTAATTTCATCTGTAAATTTAATTGCACGAATCTGGCTTCCAGACTTAAGATTCATTCCTACGCTGCCAAGTCCCATAAATAAACGGAAGAAACCATTTGGTTTTTCGGGAGATGAAACTGGTGTGAATTGTTTTTCAGGAGCGTCAAATATTTGTTTTTTTACTATTTCAAAAGCAAATTCTCGCTGTTTTTGCAGTAAAGAATCTTCAACCTTTTTCTTTTCTTCGGTCGAAAATTGCTCATCTGTTATTACTTCACTTGTAATACCTCCTTCTGTAAGGATTTTTTCGTACTCATGTTCCCAGTTTAAATCAACAAATGACCAGCTTACGCTTGTTTTAGCAGAAAAATAAGTATGTACTTTTTTAACGTCGACTGTTGTTTTAATAACGGTAGTCGGCATGTAAGCTTTGTACTTGATATTATTTTCTATAACAAGATTGTTGCTTCCGATTTCTAAGGCATTTTTTACCAATGAAGCGCTATTTCTTCCCATTAAAATAGAAAGCGCATTATCTCCTAATCCAAAAGTAGTTCCTGCTCCTTCTCCTTGAATGTTAAAAGTCCAGGGATTGGCGCCTCCAAAAGGATTATTTGGTGATTTTTCGCCCACAACGTGCATCGCAATGTTGTTTTGTGTCAATTGAATTGGACGTACATTGGTCGAATTAAAATCTTTATCAACTCCAATTAAGAAAGAAAACAAGCCAAAAAGTGTTGAATTTCTGTGATTTTTGTAATCACTATTAAGTCTTGCTTTTAATTTATCGATTGCTTTTTTCAATAAAGCTTCAGGTAAATCAATTGTACTGGTCAAAGTCGTATAAGCGCCTGCTTCTTCTTCCAATCCTTCTGCACCAATTACTGTCGAAGAATCTCCTTCTGATTTAAATACCTGCATGGCAAACTTAAATCTCCCATCTGGATGTTTAGATAGTCTTGGGTACTTTGGGTAATAGTAAAACTGCATTGGCAATCCAGCATCTCTTAATAATATATTATTTGGATCTGGCGAAAAAAGAACTGCGAAATCTGCTCCATCTTCTTTTTCTAAAAGAATTTCTACTGTTCCGGCTCCTGCATGAGGATAACCTAGGGGTGTTGGTTGTGACATAATTTAAAAATTTAGTTAATTACTTAATAAGGTTTACATTTTTGAGTGCCTGTTTTTTACACGAAAACTGACGATGTAAAATTCTATTTTTATAAAATGTTACGTAACAGCACTTTAACCCATTTTTTTGAATAAATTTACCTAACGAAAAAAGGGTATATTTCCCCTTGTTCCAATTTTAGGTTTCAAATAATTTTGTCCCCAACAGAACTTCAAAATCCTGTTAACTAAATCCATAACCAATAAATTAATAAAAATCATGAAAAATCCTCCCGCAAAACCAAGTCAGTTAATTACTAAAGAATTTGCTAGACAATTAAATGTGAATTACAACAACAAAAGAGCTTCGCTTACAGCAAAAAAAACGCAGAAAGAAGATGCAAATGCTATTTGGTATTCTTTGGAAGAATTAGAAAACTACATTCACTACATCAAAACAAACGGAGCAAACGATGGATATAATGTAGACGGAATCCGTTTTTATTTTGGAGTTTATCCAGATGATGAAAAGCATGGCGAAAAAGCTGGATTAACAACTTTATTTTTGGTTCCAACTGGAAAAAAGATAGAAAACAATACAGCAAAAATTCAAAGTTTTGCTTTAGTACAAGAAGCCTCTTCTTCTGACATTCAAAGCCTTGAACCAATGAATTACGGAAACATCGGAAGACCACCAAGTTTATTATATTAAAACTATGTTTGAATTTTTAAGATCTTATATCATTTATCTGGCTTTATTATCAGGAATAGTTGGCTTGTTTTCACTGCCAAAACTTCCTGGTAATAAAGCTAAATTTTTAGTACTTTTAATCTGGTTTTCAATCATAACCGAAATTGTAGGCTACTATTTTACCCAATGGACGGGTTTGCTGAACTTTTATGTTTACAATTTCTACATGTTCGCCAGTTTTTCTGCCTATATCTTACTTCTAAGAGCCTTATTGACTAAAATTAACAACAGAACCTTAGCTGTTATTTTTCTAATCCTGTTTATAGTTTCTTTTTTCTTAAACATATTATATTTTAAAGAAGACATAAACCGTTCATTTACGTACAGCTTTGCAATTGGTGTTTTATTAGTATTGATTTTATGCTGTTTATATTTGATTGAGATTTTTAATTCAGAAAAGATATTAAATTTTAAAAAGTCGGTTTTTTTCTGGTACATTTTAGGAATACTTGTTTTTCATGTTCCTTTTACTCCTTTTATGCTGGCTATCAATTGGTTTTTAATCAAACAAGACGAATCTATATTTAGCTTAGTATTATTCATTTTAAATTTTCTAGCACATAGCTGCTTTATAATCGGATTTATATGGAGCGAAAAGAAATACAATTATTAGTCATTTCCCTTGGTATTGTTTTCTTTACCTTGATTATCGTTATAGTTGTTATTTTCTTCTATTTTTTTAAGAAGAAAAACAACTTTGTGGTAGAGAGAATGGAAGCTGAATTGTATTTCCAATCTGAACTTGTTAAAACCAGAATAGAGATAAAGGATCAGACTTTATCTGAAATTAGTAAAGAACTGCATGATAATATTGGCCAGATTATTTCGGTCGCCATTATGCAGCTTAATATTTCGATAAGCAATAAAAACGTTCAGATTAGTGAACTTAAAGACATGAAAGTCGTTTTGGCTAAAGCTTTAGACGAATTGAGAATTCTTTCCCGCATTATAAACAAAGATAATTTACTTCAAAACAATTTTTTAGAAGCCATTCATCAGGATTTAGAAAGAATTAAGAAACTTAAAAAAATCAAATACAATTTTAATCAAATTGGAACAGTTCCAGCAATAAATGAAGAACATGAATTAATCATTTACAGAATTTTTCAAGAAGCGCTTCATAATAGTTTAAAACATTCTCGAAGCGATTTATTTGATGTGAATATTGAAACTACCGATTCCGTTTTTAAGTTACAATTGAAGGATTTCGGAATTGGATATGATCTCAAAAAATCAAATTCAGGATTAGGATTGAATAACATGAAATTGAGAGCCAAACTAATTGGTGCTGAATTAATTATGAATTCTGATAAAAATGGAACTAGTGTAACTATCGAATATCCTTTAACGCAAGACCATGAAAACTAACCCAAAAAATAAAATCATAATTGTAGACGATCACCTGCTTTTTTCCCAATCTCTCGAACTGCTAATTAAAAGTTTTGGCGATTATGATGTAATCCAGCGTTTTGAAAACGGAAAAGTGTTTATTGATTATCTTGAAGAAAACTCTTCAGCAGAAATTGATCTTATCTTACTCGATGTCAATATGCCCGTTCTCGATGGACTGAGCACTATGAAATGGTTAAAAGACAATAGACCCGATCTCAAAGTAATTGCTTTATCTGTGAATGACGACGAAGAAATTATTATAAAAATGATTACGAATGGCGCCAAAGGTTATTTACTAAAAGATACTTCGCCCGAAATATTTAGGGAAGCAATAGAATGTGTAGTCGAAAAGGGCTTTTATTTCACAGAATTAGTTTCTGGAATGCTTATTAATAAGGTCAATAGCGACAATAGAAAAATCAATTTAAAAGAAAAAGAGATTGTTTTTATCAAACATGCCTGTACCGAAATGACCTATAAGGAAATTGCATCACAGATGTGTTTGAGTCCAAAAACTATTGACGGTTACCGAGAAATACTCTTTGATAAACTTGAAATAAAAACCCGAATCGGACTTGTACTTTATGCCATTAAGCATAAAATTGTTTTTGTATAGCTTAATAAGTTAATGCTGCAAAGAACGGATATTCTTTAATTTTTTCTCTTCCGTTAAGAAAAGTCAGTTCCATTAGAAAATTGCATTGCACAATTTCGCCTCCCAGCTTTTCGACCAATTCACATACCGCCTTTGCAGTTCCGCCTGTAGCTAAAACATCATCGTGAATTAATACCCTATCGCCTTTTTGAATAGCATCAATATGCATTTCTAAACTATCAGAACCATATTCTAACTCGTATGATGCAGAAATTGTTTCAAAAGGAAGTTTTTTAGGTTTTCTAACAGGGACAAATCCAGCATTTAATTCTTGAGCCAGCAACATTCCGAAGAAAAAACCACGAGATTCTGCTCCTACAACCTTATCAATTTTTTGTCCGTTTAAAGAATCAACCAAGATTCGCAGGCAATTTGTTCGTGCTTCGGGGTTAATTAGTAACGGAGTGATGTCTTTGAATAAAATTCCTTCTTTAGGAAACCCCTGAATATCACGCACATAATTTTCAATCTTCATTTTTTTTTATTTTTCTGTTATTTTTTGCTTGTTTATCTCACATTTATGCCTATCTTTGCACCCGCAATAAGCAATCAACAAAGCTACAAAAAATTAGCGAATTGATAACAAAAAGGCCTCGTGGCGCAACTGAATAGCGCATCTGATTACGGCTCAGAAGGTTACTGGTTTGAATCCAGTCGAGGTCACTACTCGGGACAAAAGATAAACATCATCTTTTGTCCCGTTTTTTTTATCTTACAAACCCTTATTAATCAAGCAAATAGACTCCACAATTAAGTTGACTCTAGCGGTTTGTATTTTATTTTCTTGAATTGTAAAATTTCGGGATAAACTAAACCAATTAGACTGCGAGCCTCTGACAAATCCATATCTACATATGCTTGGTTCATTTTAATTAAATTATCAATCCCTATATTTAGAAGCTTTTCTATACTGTGTTTATCTTTAGTTACTAAAAAATCCTTGACATTATAAAAAAGTTCCTCAAAAATAAGAGGTTCATGCAGTTTCTTAACAAACCTGCTTTCTTGATCTTTATATTTCGTAACAAATATTTTACCACAGTAAATAAGATTTCGTATCAAGTCCCATATATTAACTTTAGTTATTTTAATCCCCCCTTCTAGCCATATGGTGTATTTGTTCAGTATTGAAGATTTCCTTAGCAAGAGAGCGGTTAAACAAATCCAAATTGCTGTTGAGGAAAATTATAATTCAAATTAATCTTCTTACTATAGTGGTAAATTACGAACAAATGATCCAAAAAAATAGTTATGACGATTATAGTAGTTTAAAGTCCAATTGTTCTACAGATATAGTCCTCATGATCAAACAGTAAAGTGGTTATATATATTCACTAAGAGTAAAAAATATTCGCCAAGATATATCGCTTTTGACAATTTTTATTGAATTATTATATATTGTTATGCAAAAACAAACACTACTTTAGCCCAAAATTCTTATAGCAGAAAAAACTTAGCAATAATCTTAAAACCAACCAGAAAATTAACCTTAATATGGAAAATCAAGAAATTTTAATTTTGAAGAGGAAAGTTAAATTCCTTACTATTAATTTGTATGTAATAACACTTTTAATCATTTGCTTTTTTCTGTTTTCGTTTGTTTCCAATAAAAATGAAACATTTAATGAAATCACAGCAAAAAAATTAACAATTGTAGAACCAAATGGACAAACAAGACTGGTATTAGCGAACTCTCAAAATTCACCTGCTAACCTAATGCATGGAAAAACTTACGGTTTAAAAGAAGGAGGAAGACCAGGGCTGATATTCTTTAATGATGAATTAACTGAATGTGGCGGGCTTGTTTTTACAGGAAAAAAAAATATTAAAACTGGAGAATATTTTGCATCTGGACATTTTTCTTTTGACCAATATGACCAAAACCAAGTGCTTTACCTGCAATATTTAGATGATAATGGTTCAAAAAAAACAGGACTTTATGTAGACGACTGGCACAAAGATCCAAATTTTGCAGAATGGAGAAAAGAATATAAAGAAGCAGAAAAAATTCCAAATGATATTGAAAGAAAAAAGAGACTAGAAGAGATTAGGTTTCCTAAAAATTCTGAACCAGCATTTGCAAATAGAGTTTTTATAGGAAAGGATATAAACAAAGATGCTGTACTAAACTTATCAGATACCAAAGGAAATGTTAGGCTGCAAATGAAAGTTGACTCTCTTGGAAATGCACAAATTCTGTTTTTGGACGATAAGGGCAGAATAACTTCCAAATTTCCTCAATAATAAAAATCATATCAACAGTTTAAACATGATAAATGCAGGTTGGGAAGATTTTGTTCGAATCTCTTGCTTCGGTTATCTCCATTTGGAGTTAAATGTTTTGAAAAACTCACTTCCCAATACAGAACAACCACTGAATTTCAGATAAAAAAAAACTCCCTTAAAAAGGGAGTCCTTTGGCGGCCGGCGGCTGCCTGAAAACATATTGGTAATTAACTAAATCATTTGGGACAGAACCTCCAGACGAACACCGCCGGTCCCCTGTTTTTTCTGACTGATTATATAATGTCATTACCAGTATAAGTACAAATTTAAGGCAGTATTCCCAGCTAAAGCTTACAGCTTCTTACGATAATATTACAATATTTTAAGCTCTGTTCTTCAAAGCTGCGGCTATCTGCCTTTAAAAATAAAAAGGAGTTTACAAGAGGTGATTTAAAAGTTAGTCCGCCAATTTACAGAATGATCTAAACATAGATATTCCTCGTTTGACCATCTGATTCTTTATAATCATATGCACAACTTCAATTCCACTCAATGCTCGCCTATCCAGTTCAAAACTTTTAAAACCTAGTCTATTTGTATTCGCCATTTATAAATGATGGTCCTGTTCGACAATATTGTTGAGATTTACATTTACCGGATTTAATCTTTGAGAATGAACATCTGTTATATCCTTTTATCGAAGGTGTATTAGAACCTCTTTTATCAATGTTTATTACTACTGGACGGCAATTATTACTAATTGCTTTAATTAGAAATGACGCTCATTCTCTGCCTTCTCTTGGTTAATAAGAAATCAACTGTATTGACAGATCTATCAACTTCCCTCTAAGATAACACCGTTTTCCTTTCATCTTAATGTAAGTCTCGTCCATTCAGGGACGCTGAGAATAATTGAATTGAACTGTTTTCTTACCTGCCAAAAAAGAAATGAGATAATCATTTAGCAGAAGACTAAAAAGATTTTCAAAAAGGGAAATGACAAAACACGAAACGATAATCTATCTTACAAACAGCCTTTAGTCACGTCAGAGTAACACTCGGCACAGATCCGCAAACCTGCCGCCCTTCTAATTAGTCATAATCCTGTAAAATTCCGCCCGTTATTCTGTAATGAAACAGCACAGCTATTTTTTAATTTTATTACACTTAAAAATAGCCTTCATGGGTGCTAAATCAAAAACAGCAAAAGTAGATGATTTGCGCATTAATGCTGAGAAATCCTCTACCCAGAGCGCTGCTTCGGGACGGGGTAAAAGAAAATAGCCCTTGCAGGAGATAAGCAGTAACAAGTATCATAGGCAGAGAAAACAAATATAAACTTTAAAAATAGTATATTATGAAAGAAGAAAACAATGAATCTTACGATCAGGAGGATCGTAAAATTTCCAATTCAGACCCGAAAAGTACAGATCTAAACAGCAATCCTTACGATTCAGAGAATCTCGACAATGAATCGGACAGTGAATCAAAAGATATAACCGAACAAGACATTGAAGAGGATCTTAGAGAAAATGATCCATCTGAAGGGTTTGAAACTGAAATTGACACCCAGAAGAGTGATGAAGCTGAAAGTTCATCCTTTAAAACCATAGAATCAGATCAGGATAATCCCGTTAACAAGGAATTCGAAATAGGGGAAATTGGCAATGAGGAACTTAAAGAAGATGAACTTACCAGAAATGAGACAGGTAGTAGCACACTCCACAATAATAAACCTTCTCAGCGAAAATTTTAATGTACTCAGATTTAACACTTATAAAAAACCGTTATCATTAACGGTTTTTTTATTCCTTCTTTAATTTAGTGATAATATCCTATCTAACTGCTTCTTAAAACCCTCACTGATGCAAATTAACTGCTTAGTAAAAAATAAAGTCGATGAATTTCAGATTTGTAAAACATTACAAGTATAAAGCAATTTACTTTTAGTAAAGTAACAAATCCGTTTTAGTACTAATGCCTATCGGTTTCTATTCTGCTCCTTTCAAAAAATAATCTTTGGTTTATTCTTTCGTTCTCTTTAAACAAAAAAATCTTAAGTATTAATTTGCACCTTAAACTTATAGTCAAATACTATTTATTTCTGTATTGCTCCTCCCATAAACGTATAGTACTAATGCGTTCTAGCGAAGCAGTAATTAAAGTCCTGGACTGATAAGGTTCCTGCACATCTTTTACGCTCACTTCACCACTTATCAGCATTGGAATATAAACTCTTGCCTCTGACCATAAGAAATTTTCTTTCATTGCAATGGACTGCAGAATTACCATCTTATCTTTGAGAAGCTGTAATTCTTTGGAGAGATTTTCTTTTCCATATGTGGAATCGAACTGAACAATAAGCTTATTAACATAAGCCTCAGCCGCTTGAACAGCTTCAAAATTTTTATTCAGATAACTATTGATTTGGTTTAGCTTAGGATAATCCTTTTCAATACTATTGTTTATTGAAATTGCAATGAATTCATTTCTTCTTTGCGCTGCGGTAAATACAGAATCTAGTCTGCTGTTCCAGGAGCCTATCTCATTATGCTCCACTTTCCTGTCATAAAGAATGGTTCTTTCGGTGCGTTCTTTAAGGTAATCACCTGGCTGCATATAAAGTTCCCGAGTAGTCCAGTTATTAAACTTATCGTAAGTATACTTTAGCGTATATTCATTTGGCGTTTGATTTTTATAAAATACACGCACTACATCTCCTTGTTGATTTCTGACTAGTTTTTGTACGTTATGGAATCCATATAGTGGCAGACGCATTGCAAAATTTGTACTGAATATCTCGGGGCTTACTACTGATGATTTACTATGTATCTGCAAGATTTTCCCCTTCAAATATTCAAGTCGATATTGCATATCATAACTTGCCCCTAGGAAATAAGACTTTACAAGCAGAAGTTTGTTATCCTCAAACTCAAAGTCCCAAGTATGATCCCCCGTTTTTTCAGTAATATGCTTAATATTTCCTTTCAAATTCATGGTTTGTGTATCAAACCTGACTTCCTTTTCCTGTTGAGAATTACAAGACATACATACCGCCAATAAGACAATTGAAAATATTTTTTTTACAATAGGTGTATTAAAACTCATAAGTTAGTTAGTGAAAGTTAATAAACTATTCAATAGTTATTTGACTAAAATAATGCTTTTTAACAAATAGCTTTTTTTTTATTTTAAAAATTTTGTTTTAATAAATAAAAGTAGTTCAGAATTGACATTTGAATCTGTATCTAGTAGATTTTTTTTTCTAAACTTCCCTAATTCTCATCACGGCATTAATAAATTTACGATATATCGTAACAAATAATTATGCCGCAGATCTACAAAACCCTTATAAACAACTATATAAATTTAAAGGCATGTTATTTGGCTAATGTCATGCAGCGCTTACCTGTTTGAAGATACATCACATCAAACAAACAAAATTAGGCGCTGGATAAAAGAGCTAAGAATTAATCTGGATTAAGAAGTACTGGTAGAGTACTTCTTCTTAATCTAGGTTAACAGATCAACTTTCTTGTCCGTAATAGATTTGCAGTACCAACAAAGCAATACCACATAATAATAAATAAAATATTCAAACAATTTAATAATCTAAAAATCAAAACCATGAGTACAATTACAGCACAAGACGGAACACAAATTTTCTACAAAGATTGGGGAACAGGACAACCAATCGTTTTTCACCACGGATGGCCATTATCAAGCGATGACTGGGATGCACAAATGATGTTTTTTCTTAAACAAGGTTACAGAGTTATAGCTCATGATCGTCGTGGGCACGGTCGCTCGGGACAAAGTGGAGAAAACAATAATATGGAAACATACGCAGCGGATGTAGCAGTTTTAACGGAAGCTTTAGATTTAAAAGACGCTATTCACGTTGGTCACTCAACAGGAGGCGGAGAAGTAATTCGTTACGCTGCTAAATACGGAAAAGGACGCGTGGCAAAAGCTGTAATTATAAGCGCTGTAACACCAATTATGATTCAAAACGAATCAAATCCAGAAGGAGTTCCATTATCAGTTTTTGACGAAATAAGAGAAGGAACAGGTTTTAACAGAGCACAATACTTTTACGATTTCCCAATTCCATTTTACGGATGGAACCGCGAAGGACAAACTGTTCAGGAAGGCATCAAACACAATTGGTGGCGTCAGGGCATGATGGGTTCTGTTTTTGCTCATTATGAAGGAATTAAAGCATTTTCAGAATCTGATTTTACTGAAGATTTAAAAAGTTTAGATATTCCGGTTTTAGTTTTACACGGAGAAGACGACCAGATCGTTCCTTACGCTCAAGCACCAAGAGCCGCAGCGCTTTTGAAAAACGGAAAATTAATTTCATATCCGGGATTTCCTCACGGTATGCCAACCACAGAAGCAAAAACTATCAATAAAGATATTTTAGAATTTATTAAAGCCTGATCTGACGGCCTTTAATTAACTAAACTGCCTGCTACCAGTCCGCTATTGCAGGCGGTTTAAAAATCATCCCCAATTATGAGTACGTTGCAACAACCATCTTTTGACACCGTTACAGAAGCTTTACAATGGCTGAACATACAGGGTTTTACAGAAAATTTTAATCTCGACGAAAACTGTATTCGCTATAACAACAACAAACAATCCATGTCACCAGAAGAATTTAAAATCGAATACTTATTCCGTTTTGAAGGAGATACCGATCCCGGAGACGAAGATATTGTATATGGAATCATTTCTGAAATCTACAATGTAAAAGGTGTTTTAACTAGTGCCTTTGGCATTTACGCAGATTCAATTTCCAGCGAAATGATCAAGAAACTTTCCACCCATTAATAGTAAAACCAATAATTTTAAAAATAAATAATATGAAACCATCCGCAAACTTATTATCCCCAGACAATCACGCCTTAGTACTAATTGACTTTGAAGGTCAAATGGCATTTGCAACCCACAATATTCCGTTAAGCGAACTGCGTACCAACGTTGCAATTGTGGCCGGTGCATCAAAAATTTTCAATGTTGATACTGTTGTAACAACAGTTGCCGAAGAAAGCTTTTCAGGACCTGTTTTCCCAGAGCTTGAAGAATTTTATCCTATTGCAACTTCGGGATATATTGACCGGACTTCAATGAATACGTGGGAAGACGAAGCAGCTTACAAAGCGATTACAGGAAAAAACAAAAAGAAATTAGTGCTTGCAGGATTATGGACAGGTGTTTGCATCGTTGGGCCAGCTTTGTCTGCAATTGAAGAAGGTTATGAAGTCTATGTAATTACAGATGCATGCGGTGACGTAAGCGCAGAAGCTCATGAACGCTCGGTACAAAGAATGATTCAAGCAGGTGCAATGCCAATTACATCCATCCAATATTTATTGGAACTACAAAGAGACTGGGCTCGCGAAGGAACTTATGTTCCAGTAACCAATTTGATGAAAAAGTACGGTGGTTCTTACGGTTTAGGAATTCACTATGCGCACAATATGTTAAAGCACTAATTCAAAATTTCAAAATTTAACATGAATGTCAAATTTCAGCTTAAAACTTGAAAATTCGGGAGAAACAAAAACTAAAGAAACCTCTAACCTTCATTATCTTGGAATCAGCAAAATCCAAATTCAAAATCGTCAAGTTATTACTCGTTTTTCTCCTCATAGGAAATTCGGTATCGGCTCAAAATTTTAAGCTTTTGCGCTACGACGAAAATTACGAATCGTTAAAAGATTCTACGCGAAATTTTTACGAGAAGTTGAAATTTATTCCTTTAAATGAAGAGCAGGATTTTTACCTTTCTTTGGGAGGTGAAGCCCGATATGAATATGTTGATTTTGATAATGAAGATTGGGGAAGGTTAAATATTGGTCATAACAATTTTCTTTTACAGCGCTACGATCTGCATGCCGATATTCATTTAGGAAAAACCTTCAGGGTGTTTGCACAATTAAGAAGTGCATTACAAGAAGGAAGAATCAACGGACCAAGAGGAATTGACGAAGATCAGCTCAACGTTCAGAATCTTTTTTTAGATGTGAATGTTTATCAAAAAGAAGATAAAAAAATAACTTTCCGCGCCGGAAGACAAGAATTGGATTACGGTTCTGGAAGGTTGATTTCGGTACGAGAAGGGCCCAATGCAAGATTGTATTTTACAGGAGGAAAAGTAATGTACTCCTCTGCCCGACTTTTTATTGACGCTTTTGCGATGATGGAAGACGAAATTTTCACAGGCGTTTTTGATAATAAAATGAAAAAAGAGCTGAATCTCTGGGGCGCGTATTCTAAAATAATTATTCCGAAAGCAGGAAACCTTGACCTTTATTACCTCGGAATTCGTAGAGATGAAGCCGTTTTTGAAGAAGGAATTGCTCCAGAACGAAGACATACTTTGGGTACACGATTCTGGAAATACGGCGGCGGTTTTATTTACAATCTGGAAGCGGCTTATCAATTTGGAAAATTTGGTTCTGGAAATATAAATGCCTGGACAGGATCTGTTGATATTGGATATATGTTTGAAAATATCAAATTTAAACCGACCATAAATCTTCGAAATGATTACATATCGGGAGATAATAATCAAGGCGACGGAAATCTTCAGACGTTTAATCCGCTTTTCCCAAAAGGAGGCTATTTCGGATTTAGTCCGCAAGTGGGTCCAGTAAATCTTATCGATATTCATCCCTATGCCACGATGGATTTACTTCCTTCATTAAAGATGCAGGTCGATGTGGTTTTCAATTGGAGATATTCACTCCAAGATGGTGTTTACAGACCAAGCGGAGTGCTCAATCGTCCGGGAAGCATGTCAGACGAGCGCTATATCGGGACGGCTTATTTAGCCAATTTCACTTATAATGTCAACAAATATATATCAGTCGTAAGCGGCATTCAATATTTTAAAACAGGCGCTTTTATCAACGACATCATTCCAAATTCTAAAGACGGAGTTTTTTTTAATGCCCGCCTTGGATTTAAATTTTAAGCAAACTAATAATTTATTAACCACAAAAATTTATTTAAACACATAGATACATAGCTTTTTTAGTCCTGTACAAAAAGGCGTTTCACTTACATTAATGCACATAACTATATGTGAGAAACTAGTTTTTTCTGCATCCTTTTATCTGGCAAAAATAAAATATATGTCTACATGTGTTAAAAAATATTCCACAACTAAATATTTAAACAATGAAAAATACAATCTTAACATACAAGCTTAGAAACATAATGTTTCTATTTATTTTAACAGCAGGCTTGTTTATTAATCAAGCTTTTGCGCAAACCGCCGCACTCGGTTCCACTACAACTTGGGGTAAAGTAGACGGAGTTTCGGTAAACGGATTGGTTCAGGGACCATCGTCTGCAGAAGCAGATTTACAGGTTGCCTGCGTTTTTGAATATACAGAAGGTGACATATTTAACCCTCCTGCCCTTCCGGCAAACCTAAACGGAATGGTGCATTTAGATGACGCTTTTAAAGGCTTAATTACAGAATTACGCAAAAGCGGCAAATTTACAGGACATTCACTTGAAACCTTATTAATTACACCGCCAAAAGGAACTTTAGCATCAAAAAAACTTTTGCTTATTGGTTTAGGAGACCGCACAAAATTTACGCCTGATTTGATGATCAGTGTGGGAAGTGTGGCAATGCGCGAGGCTTTGCGTTTAGGTGTAAGTGATTTTTCTTTTGCTTCTGATATTAAAGATGCTGGAATAGATTCTCCAACAGCTTTAGTAGCCGCAAATGTGGTTTTAGGTTCTTTTGAAGCCTATAGAACGCAGACGTATTTAAAACAGAAAAAATTATCAGATCATAAACCTTTAACTAAAATTATCCTGCTTGCAGGCCCAGCTTTTTATAATGTTGCAGGCGAAGGCATTCAAGAAGCAATTGCAAAACTGAACTCTAAATAATTGAAGTTATGAAAGCAGATTTAATTTTATTCAACGGAAAAATACACAGTTTCAATGCAGAAACCCCAAACGTAACGGCTGTAGCCATTAAAGACGGGAAATTTATTGCCGTAGGAAACGACAGCGATATAATGGAATTTGCATCTTCAGCAACCAAAATAATCGATCTTCAAAATAAAAGAGTGGTTCCCGGAATCAATGATTCGCATATTCACTTAATCCGTGGCGGCTTAAATTATAATCTGGAATTACGCTGGGATGGTGTTCCTTCTTTGGCAGATGCACTTCGAATGCTGAAAGAGCAGGTGGACCGCACGCCAAATCCGCAATGGGTTCGTGTTGTGGGTGGATGGTCGGAGTTTCAGTTTGCTGAACGCAGAATGCCGACTTTAGAAGAAATCAATGCGATTGCTCCCGAAACTCCAGTTTTTATCCTGCATTTATATGACAGGGCGATTATGAACAGAGCGGCTTTAAAAGCAGTTGGTTACAATAAAAATACACCAGCACCTCCAGGAGGTTATATAGAAAGAGATGCCAAAGGCGAACCAACAGGATTGATTATTGCAACGCCAAACGCCATGATTTTGTATTCGACTCTGGCAAAAGGGCCGACACTTTCATATGAGCATCAGATTAATTCGACGCGTCATTTTATGAAAGAATTAAACCGTTTCGGAATTACAAGTGTAATTGATGCCGGTGGCGGATTTCAGAATTTTCCTGATGATTATAAAGTGGTAAACGAATTGAATGAAAAGAAACAACTAACGGTAAGAATCGCTTACAATCTTTTCACACAAAAACCAAAACACGAATTTGAAGATTTTTCAGATTGGATTGATACCGTAAAATTGTATCAGGGCGATGATATGTACCGTCATAACGGTGCGGGCGAAATGCTGGTTTTTTCTGCTGCCGACTTCGAAGATTTCTTACAGCCAAGACCTGATTTACCAGAAAATATGGAAGCAGAACTGGAAAAAGTAGTCCGCCTTTTGGTAGAAAACCGCTGGCCTTTTAGACTTCATGCGACTTACAACGAAAGCATAACCAGATTTTTAAATGTCTTCGAAAAAATAAATCAGGACGTGCCTTTCAATGGATTACCGTGGATCTTTGATCACGCCGAAACGATTGACGAAAGAAACATCGAACGTGTAAAAGCGCTTGGCGGCGGAATCGCAGTACAAAGCAGAATGGCTTATCAGGGAGAATATTTTACAGATCGCTACGGCGCAAAGGCAGCCGAAAACACACCTCCAATCAAAAAAATGATTGAGATGGAAGTTCCAGTTGGCAGCGGTTCTGATGCTACTCGTGTGAGCAGCTACAATCCGTGGGTTTCTATGTACTGGATGACGGTTGGAAAAACAGTCGGCGGTCTTCAATTATACAACGAAACTAGATTAGACCGACAAACCGCTTTGGAATTGTATACCAGAGGGAGCGCTTGGTTTTCTCAGGAGCAAACCAAAAAAGGCGATATCAGAACTGGAATGTTTGCAGATTTGGCAGTTCTGGACCGTGATTATTTTACAATTGATGACGAAGAAATCAAAAAAATAGAAGCCGATTTAACCATTGTCGATGGAAAAATTGTGTATGCAAATGGCGATTTTTCTTCGTTCTCACCTCCGCATATTCCGATTCTGCCGGACTGGTCGCCAACAAATATTTATAACGGATATCCTTCGAAAAGCAGCTTCCAGAGTACAATCGAGAATAATGCAAAAGCCGATTCAAAACCAGGATTAACGTCTCAGATACACAGCTGCTCCGGAAGTTGTGATGTGCATGCACACAGCCACGATATCGCTAGAATGAGCAATGTTCCCGTTAATAATTATAACGCATTCTGGGGCGCATTGGGCTGTTCCTGCTTTGCATTTTAAATACAAAATAAATGACAGACATTATAAAACAAATCCTTAATTCAGATTTAGGAACTTCATTCAATAACATCGCGTTTTTAATATTCAGAGTCTTATTAGCAATAGAATTATTCAGGGTTCATGGAATGAAGAAATTCAGAGTCGAAAATGGACAAAAAGAGCACGTTCCGAATCCGCTGCATCTGCCGGAAAAACTAAACGGATTGGTTGCAACTTTCTCTGATACTGTTGTACCCTTTTTTATTATGCTCGGCCTAGGAACACGCCTTGCAATTTTACCTACAATTGGCGTAACGGCTGTTGGTTATTTTGTGGTACACCAGAAAGATTCACTAGAAGTGCGTGACATTCCGTACATGTACACTTTATCCTTATTATTAATTCTTGCACTTGGAGCAGGAAAATATTCACTTGATTATTATTTATTAAACCTAATTTAAAATGAAAGCAAACATCGGAATTAAACAAGAAAGCATTAACAATGTCGTAGAAGTATTAATTAAAATCCTTGCAGACGAATTTATACTTTACACTAAAACAAAACGAGCACACTGGAATGTTGAAGGACCAGATTTTTACAATAAACATCTTTTTTTCGAACAACAATACGATGCGATCGACCAAATTGTAGATACGGTTGCGGAAAGAATCAGATCTTTGGGTCATTATACGCCTGCAACTCTAAAAGATTTCTTAGCGCTTACGCATCTTTCAGAAGAGTTACAAGAGAATAATGACAGCAATGGCTTTATTAAAGAATTGCTTATTGATCACGAAAGCATTATTGTTTATCTGCGTGAAAACATTAATTTAATTGCTAACGAATTACAAGACGCGGGAACCAGCGATTTTATTACAGGTCTTGTAGAAAATCACGAAAAAATGGCTTGGATGCTTCGTGCTCATTTAAAATAATAAATTATGGAAATGCAAAAAAATATCTGGTACGTAACCCTGCTTCTCACTATGATAGCAGGGTATTGCGACACTGTAACTTTCGTCGCAGCCGATTCGATTTTCTCGGCACACGTTACGGGCAACTTTATTGTCTTCGCATATCAAATCATTAAAGGTTCTGATGCCCACGCGTGGATCAAATTGCTGACCTTTCCAGTCTTTATCTTTGCCGTAATCGTTGGCGGAAGAATCGCTTTAAAAAGTGTAAACCATTATACTATCTTATTCTGGGAAGGGATCGTACTGGTTTTGTGCGGTATCGCTTCTTATGTTTTTGGTTATTTGCAAATATTTTCAGAATGGGCAATTTATATCGTAGCCATGACAACCGTTTTTGCAATGGGATTACAAAATGCTTTTGGAAAATTATTTGCTAAGGAAACACACGGCCCTACAACGATGATGACCGGAAATGTAACACAAGCTTCGCTGGATTTAGGAAACCTTATAAAAAACGGTACAAACGATGCAGATTCGCTCTTAAGTTTTAAAAAGCAACTCGTTACTATTTTAGGATTTCTTACAGGCTGTTTTCTAGGAGCTGTTGCCGGAAAGTTTTTCGGACTGGGAACTTTATTGATACCAGGTCTGGCCATGATTATTTGTTACTGGTACCACCGCAATAACTAGACAAAATTAGATAAGGATTTGCAGATTTCTAATAATAGATTACCTTTAAAAAATGAATAATACCACCATTTTTTCCTTTAAAAACTATGTACGTTTTTTATGTACTCTATCATTATTTTTATCTGCAAATCCTAACTCCATTGCGCAGTCCAAAGAAGATCCAGTTGTGTTAAGAAAGAAAATTACTTCGGCCGGCAATGACAGCAAAAAAGTCGAATTGCTTTTGGCTTTAAGCAATTATTATCTTACCAAAACAGGCGAATTTAAGGAAGATCTTGACAGCGCATCTGTTATCAATCTAAAAGCAAAAAACCTTAGTAACTCTTTAGGTTACAAACTCGGAAAAGGAAAAACGATACTTTTAGCTGCACAAATCGCCAGAGAAAGCGGCAATTCCAGAAATGCACTCAAAAACACCCAGAATGCTATAGCTTATTTTGAAAAAAATAACATGCCAGAACAGCTTGGAGAAAGTTATAACGAACTGGCGATGCAATCTGAAGGCGACGAAAAAGCAAAATATAAAGAAAAAGCTATTGCATTATTCAAAAAATCAGGAGCCCGAAAAAAACAAGCTACGGTATTACAAGAACTTGGCGAATACTACAGCACCAGCGAAAATCCTGATAAAGCAGAAGCTATTTCATTAGAATCTCTTGCGCTTTATAAATCCATACATTATAAAGATATACAGGGAATTTGTAATATTCTTGCCGAAATTTATACACAAAAAGGCAATTTCCCAGAAGCCTTAAAATATGGACTTTTAGCAGAAAAAACTGCTATAGCATTAAACGATAAAACCTTACAGCTAAGTTCTATTTACAATCATGTAGCTTTGGTCTATTATTACCTCCGCCAGAATGATAAAACTGAGGAATACTGGCAAAAAGCTCTTAAAATTGCAACACAATATAAGGATACAGAATATGTACGAACAATTGCCGACAATTTGAGTTCATTATATATTCGCCAGAAAAAAGAAAACGAAGCCCTGAAACTCATCAAAGAAATGCAAGATCATTATCCAACCTCAAATATTGAGCGTATAATGACCGAGAATTATCTTTTATTTAATATTTACCGAATTCAAAAAAATGCCAAAGCAGCAATTTATTACAAAAAAATGGCCGATTACTATGGTGACAATGCCGATAGAAACGGTAATACTTTTGCTGTTTTAAGAAGTTTTGCAGCATATCACTATCAGGTTAAAAACTATCCTTCTTTTTATCGAAACATTAAAAAATTAGATTCAATTGCTGCGGCAATGGGAAATAATAATATTCGTTCTGAAAGTCATAATATTTGGTTTAAAGCCGATTCTTCACGAGGAGATTACATCAGTGCGATTAAGCATTACCAATTATACAAAAGCCTTTCTGATTCGGTTTTTAAAGGAGAAAAAAGCAAGCAGATCAGCAGTTTGCAGGTTGAATTTGAAAGCGAACAAAAAGATAAAAATATCGATCTGCTTAAACAGCAGGCAAAAGTACAGGAAATTCAAATTCAAAAAGATACCGTAATTCGTTATGTTTTTATAGGCAGTGTGGTTGTTTTGATTCTTTTTCTGGCCGTTTTGTACAAAAGCTTCTGCCTGAAAAAAAAGAAAAACGAACAACTCGAAATCAAGCGTCAGCAGATTGAAGCACAAAACGAACTGAACAAAAAAATGCTTTTGGAGAAAGAATGGCTTTTAAAAGAAATTCATCATAGAGTAAAAAACAACCTTCAGATTGTCATTAGTTTATTAAATACACAATCGGCTTATCTGGATAACGAAGATGCTTTACTGGCAATCCAAAACAGTCAGCACCGAATGCACGCCATGTCGCTTATTCATCAAAAATTATATCAATCTGATAATCTCGCAAATATAGATATGTCATGGTATATTTTTGAATTGATCAGTTATATGAGGGAATGTTTTGATACTGATACCAAGATCAATTTTGCTTTAGAAACTGAAAAAGTATATCTTGATGTGGCACAAGCAGTTCCGCTTGGATTAATAATCAACGAAGCGATTAATAATGCGATTAAATATGCTTTTCCAAAAGACAGAAAAGGAAAAGTAACGATTGAACTTAAAAATACAGGCGAAAATAACTACAAACTAGTAATTGCCGACAACGGCGTTGGACTTCCTGAAAACTTTGAAGATACGGAAAGAAATTCGCTGGGAATGAACTTAATGATGGGATTGACCGACCAAATTGATGGAGAGTTTGAAATGAAAAACGACAGCGGACTGACAATCAAAATTACATTTACAAAAAATACAGAATTTGAAGGCACCGCTGATGATTCTGAAATAATATAACTTAGATAATGAAGGAGAAAATTCTAATTGTTGAAGACGAATTTATTGTAGCAAATGATTTAAAAATTATGCTGAAAAAAGCGGGTTACGAAGTAACCGGGATTGCTTCTTCTGTGGTTCAGGCGAGAAAATTGATCGCCGAAAAAAGACCTGACTGGGTTTTATTGGATATAATGCTGAAAGGCGACCTTACTGGAATTGATCTGGCTTGGGAACTGCGCGAAATGCAGCTGCCATTTTTGTACATTTCTGCCAATACCAATCAGTCGACTTTGGAGGCCGTAAAAGAAACACATCCGTATGGATTTATGGTGAAGCCTTTTCGCGAACGCGATCTTGTGGTAATGCTTGACATTGCCAAGTACCGCTTTGATGAGGAAAAAGGCAGTTATGCAGATGTTTCTGTCCCTGTTACAGAAGAAGAAATCGAAGGCATTATTGGCAGCAGCGACTTGATTAAAGAAGTAATTGAAAAGATTAAAATTGTAGCCCCAACAGAAACTTCAGTTTTGATTTTAGGTGAGAGCGGTACTGGAAAAGAACGTGTTGCACATGCAATACATGATCTTTCTCATCATAAATCGAATTCACTTGTAGTGGTAAACTGCGCTGCTTTACCACAGTCCCTTGTAGAATCTGAACTTTTCGGACATGAAAAAGGCGCTTTTACGGGAGCCAGTACCTTAAGAGTCGGAAAGTTTGAACAGGCCGATAATGGCACCATTTTTCTAGATGAAATTGGCGAACTACCTCTCGATTCTCAAGTAAAACTGCTTCGTGTTTTACAGGAAAAAGAAATCCAGCGTCTGGGTGGAAATTCAACCAAAAAAATCAATGTCCGAGTTATAGCCGCTACCAACAGATCACTGGAAAAAGAAGTGGCAGAAGGTCGTTTCCGTCTGGATTTATATTATCGCTTAAATGTTTTTCCAATTGAATTGCCGCCCCTAAAAGAACGCAAAGGCGATATCGCAGCACTGGCTGATTTTTTCCTTAAAAAATATGCAGCAAGTGCCAGGAAAAATGTTACAGAAATGAGCCCTCTAGCTTTGCAACAATTACTAGATTATGACTGGCCGGGAAATATCCGCGAACTGGAACATTTAGTAGAAAGAAATGTACTGCTGGCCAAAACAAACGAAATCGAAAAATTTGATCTTCCCTCAAGCACGGATACTAATCCTCTGCAAGCCAGCATCGGCAAAATGAAATCGATGGAAGAAATGGAAAAAGAACATATTATGAATGCATTGCAGGCCTGTAATGGAAAGATTTCAGGGATTGGAGGCGCAGCTGCGTTATTGCAGATGCAGCCGCAAAGTTTATATTCTAAAATGAAAAAATTAGGTATTAAGCAGGGGTATAAATAATACTTTGAGCGGGATCTAAACACAAAGACCGCAAGATATTACACAAAGTTCGCAAAAATTTAATCTTAGTTTTTCGTTTCGATCGAAGGGAGACTCCGATCAGTAGCAAAAAGACAAAGCAAATCATCACATATAAAAAAAATCAATTTGTAAATTCTAGCTATGGAAAAAGAAACCGTAAGAATCGAAGGATTCAGTGATGCTGTTTTTGCTATTGCAATTACCCTTTTAGTACTGGAGCTGCGTGCACCTGAAGCTAATATCGTAAAAAATGGCACTCAATTACTGGATTTCCTACAAGGCGAGTGGACCACTTATCTGGCTTTTACTCTTTCTTTTTTTAGCATTTTTATTATGTGGGTCAATCACCACAAGATATTCAAACAGATTTACAGTCGTAATACAGGGATTATGTTTTCTAACGGATTGATTTTGTTTCTAGTTTCGGCTGTTTCTTATCCAACGGCTTTGCTCGCTCGCTTTTTTAACAGTGAAGCTTCGAATATTGCGGTGGCCATATATACCGGAATTTTTGTACTGATCAATATTTCATATAATCTTTTATGGTACAATGCAAGTTCAGACAAAAAACTACTCCGTCCGGGAATAACCGATTCTGCCATCAAAAAAATCAGGAATAATTACCTGTACGGCTTCCCAACATATTTAATTGCTTTTGGCATTTCATTCCAATTTCCTTCTGTTGCGTTGGCAATTAATATGCTTTTATTGATATTCTGGGCATTTTCTTCGGGGAAAATAAAAGTTATTCAGGAATAAATCAGCTCAGGAAATGTTCTTTTTTAATACCTAATTTCTGCATTCGCGAAGCTAAAGTTGTCGAAGGCAGGCCTAGTAAAACTGCAGCACCCTGAGGTCCCGAAATTCTTCCGTTGCATTTTTTAATTACTTTTAAAATATGCTCCTTTTCTACTTCCTGCAGGGTTTTGGTAGAAAAATCAACTGGAGCGATTGAAGATTCCAGCGTAAAAATCTTCGGAAAAGTCATTTCTTTTATTACCTCTTCTTTGGCAAACAAAATACTGCGCTCGACCATATTTTCGAGTTCACGCACATTTCCAGGCCATGCATTGGCATTCATTTTATTCAGCACTTTTTTAGAAAAGCCTTTTACATTTTTTCCAATTTTCTGCGAATGTGTTTCTAAGAAAAAATTCCCTAAAACCTCAATATCTTCGGGACGTTCGCGCAATGCAGGAAGTGCAATTGGAAAAACATTTAACCGATAATATAAATCACTTCTAAAACGGCCCTCGGCAACTTCCTTTTCCAGTGATCGGTTTGTTGCTGCAATCACACGCACGTTAATTTTAAAAGGTTTTCTGCCTCCAATTCGTTCTACTTCTTTTTCCTGTAAAACGCGAAGCAGTTTTCCTTGTAATGCCAAAGGCAGTTCTCCTATTTCGTCCAGAAAAATGGTACTGTTTTCGGCTTGTTCAAATTTCCCAATTCTAACATCTGTGGCTCCGGTAAACGCGCCTTTTTCATGACCGAATAATTCGCTTTCAATTAAATTTTCGGGTATTGAAGCACAATTTACTTTTACCATTCTTTCCTTCGAGAACTCAGACAATTTATGAATGGCATTAGCAATTAGTTCTTTTCCTGTTCCTGTTTCACCAAAAATTAAAACGGTAGATTGCGAAGGCGCGACTTGAGAAATTAATTCATAAACTTTTTGCATGGCTTCACTCTTTCCGACAATTCCCTGAAAACCTTCCGTATTCGAAACGACAGCTTCTGGTTTTCTTTGGCTTAAATTCTTTTGCAAAAGTTTTAGCTGTGATACATTGCTTTCGTAATCCAATGCCATTTTTATATTTCTAACAGTAATAGACAAATGTGTACCGATGCCACGTATAATTCGATTGGATTCTCGGCTAAATGCGGCAGCACTTTTAAAGAAAAGAAAAAGGACATTTTGACTTCCTTTTAAATACGGAAGGCAAATTCCAATTCCGTTTTTAAAATTTTTATTGTTATTAGATTGGAGATAATCCGGAAGTTTATTGTCTGTTATTGATTTTAAATCAAAAATGACTGTATCGGCAGAATTCATACAAAGATCAAAAAAACCGTCGTTTAAAGGGTACTTTTCATCTGAATCAGTTTTATATTCTGAAAATTGATAAAAAATTTGATAATCATTTTCGTCGTCATTGGAAGAAGCCAAAATGAAATCCTCAAAAGCAAGATACTCTTTTAAAACATCATTTACAAGAGTATGAAATTCGCTTTTCGATAGCGCCTCCGCAAGTGTTTTGCAGATTGACAATACAAGAAATTGTTCTCTTTCTCTCTCCTGCAATCTGTTTAGCAGTATTGCATTCTTATCGGCCTGCTTTTCCATAAGGTTTTGGTGTGATATTTATTGGTAACAGCGTAAATTTAAGAAATAGCCTTTATGAAATAACTATGAATTCTTTAAATAAAATATTTTTGATCCATAAAATTACGATATATCGTATAATTCAAAAATATCATAACCTATATAATTATAACTCGATTTACATACCAAAAAACAAAAAGAAGCTGATTATGGAGTTTACCTTAATTAAATTTCTAGGAGAATTATTGCATTCTGGATAATGTGAAATACTACCCAGTAGGACATACCATTTCCTATTACATAATTTGGGTTTAAATAATCAATAAAACTGGATCTTTCTGAAAGTACAGTCCGCAATTATTGCTCTTCAGGTAAATTAAAAGGAGCTTCATAACTGAAATAGTCAAAACCGGTAACTACTTTTCATAATAAAGCCATCAAAAAAATAATGATTTGACGGCTTTTTGAATTCAATATGAAGTAAATTAATCTTTTTGCAATATAAACCAGCCAAAGGCTCGCAATCTTACTTTATAAAATGAATCAGGAACTATAATGTCTATTTTTTTCCATGCGGCTTCAATAAGATCTTCAGCCTCTTTTGCACATGCATCAATAGCACCACAACTTTTCAGGACATTAATTACAGATCGTATTACTTTTTCATCTGTAGGCATTGTTTGAATTGTTTTCCAAACATATTCACGTTCATCAAAATTTAGTAAACCCATTGCCTTTGCAACAGGCATGGTAATTTTTCCTGCTTTAATGTCTTCCCCTTTATCTTTAAGATTATTCTCAAATCCTTTTAAATTTAGCACATCGTCCATTATTTGATAAGCCATACCTGCAGCTTCGAAGTAATTACTTATTTCATCTATTTCTTCAGGTGTTCCATTTCCTATTATTCCTCCAATTCGTGCTAATGTACAAGCTGGTGCTGCTGTTTTTAACCTGTGGATGGTATAAAGTCTTTTTTCGAGTGCTGTACAATCTCCGGTTCTTACTGCCTCGGGCATAAAGGCGTGAAGACCACTAATATCAAGTGCCTGTCCTGCATGTGCGGCACGCATCATTTCAAAAAAAAGTTGATAAATTTTCAAGCGGATTTGTTCTGAAATTTGAGAATCACCAACAACAATATCTCCTATAAAATAACATGCATTTCCAGCATTTATTGCTAAAGGTTCGCCATAAATATGATGAAGTGTTTTACCTCCTCTGCGTTTCTCAGATTTATCCTGAACATCATCTACTATTAGTGAACCTGTATGTATTAACTCAGGCATTGCCAACAGATTTATAAACGGCTGCGAGTCACCTCCCACACTATCTATACAGGCAAGCAATACATATGAACGCCAGGATTTTTTATTCCTGTCAACAATTTCCCGAACAGGTTTAACAACAGAAGCAACATATTGTTCTTTATCTGCCTGACTAAAAAAATTAACGCCCAGCGGGCTATTAACTAACTTGTAAAACTCATCATCTGTTGGGACTAAGGGCAGCAGATTTCTACTGTTTTCTGTGTAGTTTTACCAACTGCTTTTAAAAAACTTTCAATAGTTTCATTAGCATTAAACCCAGCTATTTCTACATATCCTAGGCCTTTAACCTGTGTATGCATAAAATTTCCAGAAGCATGGACACATCCTTCCCAAATTGCCGGCAATGAGAGTGCAGTTATAAATTCCTGTTCAGGAAAATCAGCAGTTATAGTAAGAGATACATTATAGTCAGGCATTTCTAAGTTCCAGAATATTGGATAGGAGACAAAAGTTTTAGTGCTTGTCCAATAATCTTTGGGAGAAAATGAGTAATTCTCAATACTAATTCTCTTACCATCTTTATCAATTATAACCGCAGTACCACCATCATATTCACCATTCTTCGTATTATCAAAGAGATCATATACAGATAGTTGAAATTCATTATCCAGTTGCAGTGATACCCAATTCCATGCCATATCTTGTTTGAATTCTAGAGCTTTAATTTCATCACCTGGTTTACTAAATTCATGATCATACCAACCACTGCCTTCTACCTCATAAATCTCGTTCCCTATCCTAATCTCACCAGTAACTTCACATTTTGGAATAAAATAATAAAACATATCTTCACTTTTACTAATACCTGCAATACATCCATCTTCACCATGCTTTATTGGTTTTATTAATGGAATAAACTGAAGTTTGCATTCTACTTCTTTCAAAGAATTGTTAAGTCTTAAATGATATGTATCGTCTTTGTCTTTTTTAAAAGAATTTTCATCGTATTCAAGTGAAAACTCCTCTACACCAATCGTCGCAGGCTTCTTAAGCAGCCTGTCGGGCAGTGGCACATTCCCTTTTTCATACAGTTCTTTTAATGCACGGTAAAAAGGTTTATGAATTAAATCTTCTTTTTTATTAATAACTTTTATTGATTCTGCGGGCATGGATTGATCAACGAGTGAATCACTATAATATTTACGGGCATCTTTATCAGATAAAGACCAAATTACAGAATGTGCGTATGTCAAATCTCCTGTACGCTCATCTTTTAAAGACGTTCTAAAAAAGGAAGCAAATACAGAAAACTTCCTGCCATCTTTAGAGGATAAATGGCAGTTTTGATACCACCATTCTATTATGGATTTATTGTGTGGAAAATCATGAATCTTTAAATCAATTCGTCCATCTGCAGGCCATGTAGAAGGGTAAGGATTTAAAATAACTTTGGAATTTTGGGGCTGTAAACTTATTTCATTTTTCATATTGCTCTATATTAATTATTTATAAAAAATATTTACTTCAGCTGGAAAGTATCTCGATAGCAGAGACTGTATAAGAAATTGAATGTTATGCACAGACTGAAAAAATTTAAAGTGGCCTATCTTTTATAAAACACTTTAAATAATTTCAAATGAAATTTTTGTAAGAATAAAGTTAATATAATTAAATTAGATGAACAAGAGTATAATTAACATAATTTACTGTAAAACAATTATTTAACACTTAAATTACAACTTTAAAAATGGCATGTGTTTTTTTATATAAAACCAGTACGCAAAGAAAAACAAATAAAATAAATGACTATTTTAGAATGTTATTTGTATTTAATCTAAATAAACATATATTTGCGGTCAAAATAAATAACCGCCATGAAGTTTATATTCTCCCTAATGCTGTTAGGCCTCTTTAATATTGGCCTCGCACAAAATGCTACAATTACTGGAAAAATTATTTCCGAAAATAATGAAGCTGTATCTTATGCTTCTATCTCAATCAAAACCCTTAAAAAAAACACTGTTTCCGATGATAAAGGAAATTTTGAAATCACAAATCTTGCTCCTGGAAAATACACTGTTTATTTCTCGGCAATGGGATTTACAGTAGAAGAAAGAAATGTAGAATTGACTGAAAATCAAAATCTTGATCTTTCAATTATTTTAAAGGAAAACGTTAACACTTTGCAGACGGTGGAAATTACAGGACGTAAAGAGAAATCGTACCGAAATACAAAATCTTTTATTGGAGCAAAAACAGAAATTGCTTTAAAAGATTTGCCGCAAGCCGTATCATACGCAACCAAAGAATTAATAGCCGATCAGGGTTCCATACGCGTAGGCGAAGTGGTCAAAAACTTCAGCGGTGTAAGCCAGTTTACTTTTTATGACGATATTTCGATTAGAGGTTTTAGAATAAACGGAGGCAGTAACACTCAGCTGCTGAATGGTATGCGAACCTCTACAGGATTTTGGAAACAACCGCTTGCCAATTATCTGGAACGTGTTGAGGTTTTAAAAGGACCATCTTCTGCTTTGTTTGGAAATGCTTCACCTGGAGGAGTTATCAACAGAGTAACCAAAAAGCCTTTGGATCAGGCTGCCAACAGTGTGAGTTTTTCTACCGGAAGTTTTAATACTTTGAGAGCTTTAGCCGATTTTACAGGTCCGTTAACAGAAGATAAATCGCTTTTATACCGATTGAATTTAGGTTATGAAAATGCCAATTCTTTCAGGGATTTACAATTCGATAAAAATATTGTGCTTGCTCCTTCCCTGTCTTTCCTTCCAAATGACAAAACAAGTGTCAATTTTGATTTGATTTATACAAGTTCGAAAAGTATACTAGACCGCGGACAATCGACATACGAAGACAATTTGTATTCTACTAAAATTTCAAACTCCTTAAATTCTACTAACGATTATTTAAATGAGGAAACATACATTGTAACAACTTCACTAAATCATCAATTTACAGACCGTTTGTCATTTTCTGGATCGTACATCCGTACAGGTTATACAGAAGATCTTTTAGAGCATCGAGGTGCCAATAAATATGCATCTGCAGGTGACGGAACTACTATTCCGACTTCTATAGAAATGCAGGTTTTTATGCGTAAACGTAAACGTTATATCGATAATCTTTCGGCTTTCTTTAAATACGAAGCCAAAACTGGAGCATTAGATCATAATCTAATCGCGGGTTACGACTATGCACAGGAAGAAGTACCTGCTGGAGGATCTCAGCTGCAGGCTACAGGATATAGAAATGCATCTAATACTGGATCAATTGCCACGTATAACCCTGCGAATAAGGCTAATTATTTATTGGATGCTAAAGGAAATCCAGTACCAAACGTGGCTCATTTTGATCTCACAAACCCGTCTGCATCACAGCAGTTAAAAGACATGAGCAAGTATTTTTATGCTGCACGTCCGTTTGATCCAACATTTTATTCTTTGTATGGAGTTTATCTTCAAGATCATATTAAGTTTGGCGCTTTTCAGGCATTAATTGGAGTGCGCTACGACGAATATACCGATAAAGAAAACTACAAAAAAGCTGCAGAAAAGAAAGTCAAACAACATTCGTTTTTACCGCGTTTTGGACTGACTTATACTCTTAATCCTAACATTAATTTGTACGGAACTTACGTAAAAGGTTACAACCCTCAGACAGCTTCTTCTTTATCAAATCCAAATGCGGGCGGACCTTTTGATCCGTTAGAAAGTAATATGATTGAATTTGGAGGAAAATCATCATGGTTCAAAGAAAAACTTTTTGTAACGGTTGCCCTTTTCAAAATTCAGCAGAAAAACACGCTTTATCCAGCAAACGATACTGCAAACCCAGACTTAATGCGCGCAATTGGAGAAGAAGAATCGAAAGGTATTGAAATTGATTTGAATGGAAATATCACACGAAACTGGAGTATTTCTGCTGCTTATTCGTATAATGAGGCTGCAATTACTGAAAGTCCGATTGAATCTGAAATTGGAAGACAAAAACCAAACACGCCACGCCAGCAAGGTAATTTATGGACACGTTACAATTTTACAGACGGAGATTTGAAAGATTTTGGTCTTGCATTTGGAACTAATTTTGCCACTACACGTACATTAAGCCAGACCGACACTCAAACCTTGCCAGGCTATACTTTATTTAATGCGGCATTATATTATAACATTAATAAATTTAAGATTCAGGTAAATGCCAATAATATACTGAACAAAACGTATTGGGTTGGTGGTTACGATTTTATCCGTTTGTTCCCTGGTGCGCCGTCGAACTGGCTTTTAACATTGGGGTACTCTTTTTAAAAGCTTTAATTATATTTGGAAAATATTTCCTTCCTCCTACATGAATAAAACATTTAAAAAAAATATTGGATTTTTACATTTATGGCTCGGACTTGCGTCCGGGCTTATTGTATTTATAGTCGCACTTACAGGAAGCATTTTAGTTTTTGAAAAAGAGATTGATACTTTTGTCAATCCCGAATTTTATGAAGTTTCTAGTATTGGAACAAAGAAATTGCCCGTTGACCTTTATGTCAATGCCATCAGGAAAAAATATGCGCTCACAGAATTAGAGCGTATTCAGACTTATCAAGATCCCAAAAGAACTGTAATTATTTCTGGAACCGATGCCGATAAAAATGAACAGATTTTCTCTGTAGATCCATACACTGGAAAAGTTTTGGGCCAAACTACGGAAAAAAGCAGGTTTTTTTCTGTGGTATTGGACTTACATCGTCATTTAATTTTAGGTGAAGCCGGAAAATTTATTACAGGCTGCAGTTGTCTTATTTTTGTTTTTCTACTCATTTCGGGTCTTATTTTATGGTGGCCGAAAAAAATGAAAAATCTAAAGCAAAGACTGACTGTAAAATGGAGCTCTTCTTTTAAAAGAGTCAATTGGGATTTTCATTCCACATTTGGATTCTACAGCTTTTTGTTTCTTCTTACAATATCGCTTACTGGATTAACATGGTCTTTTAAATGGTTTGAAAGCGGTATTTATTTATTCGCAGATGGAACCACAAAAAAACCTTCTGCTAAAGTTGAAAACCCAACAAAAGTTGATCCTAAATTGGATAAAACCTATTTCTATCAAAATATATTCTCAAAAACTGACAGTATTTATAAATATACTGGAGATACTCAAATCAGAATTCCTTCTGACACGATAAATAGTATCATGGTCATTAAACTAAATATTGAAAAATCGATACCGAATATTTCGAGTATGGCTTATTTTGATAAATATACAGGCGAACTTTTAAAAATCAAACCTTATGAATCGTTTAGTAATGGCGATAAAGTAAGGCGTCTTATTTATCCCATACATACAGGAAGTATCTATGGTTATCCAACCAAAATTCTAGCTTTTTTGGTTTGTCTTTTTGCGGCGACACTGCCTATTACAGGTTTACTGATATGGCTGGGAAAGAAGAAGAAAAAGTAACCCTTTTTTTAACTGCTCACTTTTTTAACGCAAAGAACGCTAAGGTTTTTTTTTAAATAAGGTATGATTAAAAAGTTCGCAAAGGTTTGTATTGAACAATGCTTTGCGAACTTTTTAATTATATAAAACCTTGCGAACTTTACGAAAAACCTTTGCGCTCTTTGCGGTAAAAAACCACGCATTTTAATAGTAACTTATTTTTTCTGAAAGTACAGATAATCAGTTGTAGTGCCTACATCTCTTAATCGGATCTGAGAATTATTAAACTCAAATAATTTCCAGTTAAAATTCAATTTTCCAAGTAATTCGCTCGTAAATTGAAGCTTCAGTTCTCGTACTCCATATTGAACAGTACTTTCCCATTGACCAGTTTCGTAAACTCCTCCTTTAGCTGCTACTACAGATTTATCACTTTTAAAAACAAAGGAGTAGCCAGTGTAGTTTAAGGTTTTTACGGTATCATCAAAATAATACGGGATTTCCCAGTAACCGTTTGTTAGGGTTTGTTCAAAATCTAATGTTACAATATTATTTTCCGGACAATAATCGATGGCATATTTAATAGCATTTTCGAACTCTAAGTTATTGGTAATCGATTTTGTCTGTCCGTTATAATCTGCTATCGTAATAGGATATTTTAAAGAAATATACTGACTCTCGTTTAAATTTTTAATAAAATTAAAAAATGCCTGATCGCTTATAATTGATTGTGAACTTGCTATTTGACTAGCGCTGTTATAAATATTAATTGTTATAGGATAATTGATTTTTAATCCATTAATTTTAGATAAAAGATCTGGATAAAGATTCCAGTAATCAATCAAAGAATCAAAATCAGCCTGATTGGGAATCAATTTTTCAATGTAATTATAGTATACCATAGTTACAGGAAAATCAATTTTCACAATATCATCATCATAATTACTGGCATTGATATTATCTACAACCTTCTGATAATCGGAAGTAGTATTAACTGCAATCTGCTGGTTGTTTACAGTAACCGTATAAGGGAGTTTTATAGTACAGTAGCTAGATCCGTCGATAACATTATCCTGAACGGTCTGTACCATTGCAACTCTCTGCAGATATGTAGTCAGCGGGGAAACATTTGTAATTGTTCCCTGTGCATTATTATTTTCTTCATCTGTTTCACTTTGACAGGAAAACAGCAGGAAAAGGAAAACTGCGATTGATAAATATTTTTTCAAAAGGAACATATTTATGTTTTTACAAAGGTAACAAATTTTAAGAAACTGTTTTTTTAACAAAGTAACAACAAGAATTTCAGTATGTGCTACTATACTAAATTATCAAAAGCCGATACCATTTTATTCTTCTATTAAACAATCGGCTTTGCTTTTACCCTACTTCAATTAAAAACAAATACTTTTGCGTCGTACAAACTGAGAACCTACATGCCAGATAAAAACCAATCCAATACTTGTGATGAAATAATTTTTTCGTCTTTCTTCAAAAGTCATATCAAAGCGCTTCGGAATTTTCTTTTATACAAATTTGGCAATGCAGAGCAAGCAGAAGATGCAGCTCAGGAAGCATTCGTAAAACTTTGGCAGAACTGTGCTTCGGTACCGTTAGAAAAAGCCAAATCATACATTTACACGATTGCAAACAACACTACTCTAAACCAAATTGCACACCAGAAAGTTGTTTTGAAATATGAAAAAAACTTTACGGGTTTAGACAAAACAAATCAAAGTCCGGAATATCTTCTGGAAGAAAAACAGTTTCAAGCCAAACTTTTAAAAGCCATAGAAAACCTAAACGAAAAACAGCGTACTGCTTTTTTGATGCATCGAATAGACGGCAAAAAATACAGTGAAATTGCCATAGAACTCAATATCAGTGTAAAGGCAGTAGAAAAACGCATTCATTTGGCCCTTTTAAGTTTACGTAAAGAAATTGATATCTAAAAAAGTAGGGTAAATTTAGTTCTAATTGTTTTAATTAAATAGTACGATAAAATGAAAAAAGATCGCTTATTAGCAAAATGGCTCAACGATGATTTATCTCCAGATGAATTGGCAGAATTTGAGGCGAGCCCTGATTTTGAAAAATACCAGAAGATAAAGAAATATACAGCTCATCTAGAGACAGATGACTTTGATGAAAATGCTATGCTGTCTAACATTTTAAGCCAGAAAAAACCAGCTCCAAAAGTTGTTCCGTTATACAGAAAATGGATGTTTCGCGCAGCGGCCATATTTGTCCTCGCACTTGGAGTTACATTTGCGATGAAAGTTTTTATGTCTGAAACGGAAACCGCAGACTTTGGAAAAAAGACCACTTTTTCACTACCGGATAATTCTGAAGTAGTGTTAAACTCCGGTTCTGAAATAAACTATAAAAAATGGAACTGGGACAATAATAGACATCTTGAGTTAAAAGGAGAAGCGTATTTCAGGGTTGCAAAAGGAAGACGTTTTGAAGTGCAAACAAGCCTTGGAAAAGTAACCGTTTTAGGAACACAGTTTAATGTTAAAACCAGAAAAAACAGGTTTGATGTAGTATGTTATGAAGGACGTGTAAAAGTAAATTATGCTTCGACCGAAATTCTACTAACCCACGGTCAAAGCGTGAGTTTTGAAAACGGAAAGCAGGTCAAACTGACTGTAAATTCGTCGAAACCAGAATGGATGAACAATCAAATATGCTTTTATCAGGAAAACATACAAAGCCTTTTAGAAGAGGTTGAAAGACAATACAATATTAAGATCGAGTTAAACGCCAAAGACACGATCTCATTATTTACAGGAAAGTTACCTGCTAAAGACTTAAATACAGCTTTGCAGATTATCAGCACAACGTATCATCTAAAAGCCAAAAAAGTTTCAGAAAACAAAATAATTTTTGACGAAAAATAAATGCTCCGCCCCAGACAATTTCATTTTTTGTTTGTTCTAATGCTTCTTGCCCTGAATCTTTCTGCTCAGGACAAGGGCAAGTTAATGCCTTTCAAAAAAATAATACTTGATATTGAAAAACAACACGATGTCAATTTTAATTACACGGAGGATAACATTGCTGGACTGGAAATCAATCCTCCAAAAAGATCCCTTTCTTTAGAACAAAAACTGGAATATCTGGGTAAAAAAACGCATTTATCTTTTGAAAATATTGGAAATAAATTCATTAATATCTACAAAAAAGATAATGCCACAGAAATGATCTGCGGCTATGTCATTTCAGCAGCAGATAAAAAACCTATTGAAAACGCAAATATCAGTTTGCCTAACAAAACTCAGTTTGCAACCGACTCAGAAGGTTATTTTGAATTTATAAAAGAAGACAAAACTACTTTTACAATTAGTCACGTAGGATTTATATCCAAAAGAATTTCAGCTGGAAATTTAGTTTCTAAAAATTGTCCCCAGATATTGCTGGAACCTGAAATTACAGAACTGCACGAAATAAAAGCCAATGCAATTTTAGCATCAGGAATTTCGAAAAACAATGACGGTTCGTTTGAAATTAAACCTAAAAAATTTGGTATACTTCCTGGACTTATCGAACCTGATGCCTTACAGACTATGCAGCAGATTCCTGGTGTAAATAGTCTTGACGAAAGTGTTTCCAGTATTAATGTTAGAGGAGGTACACACGACCAGAATTTATTTTTATGGAATGGAATCCGAATGTTTCAAACGGGACATTTTTTTGGTTTAATATCTGTTTTCAATCCAAATTTAGCCCATACAATTTCTATCTATAAAAACGGAAGTTCTGCGTTTTATGGCGAAAGTGTATCAAGTGTTGTGGCTATTTCATCTACTGCTGAGACAGCAGAAAAAAACTCGTTTAGTGCAGGAATTAACATGATTAATGCCGATGTTTATGCAAAATACAATCTTTCTAAAAAAAGTTATATTGAAATTTCTGCCCGTAAATCGATTACTGATTTTGTTGAAACTCCTACTTACAAAGAATATTTCAATAAGGTTTTTCAAAACACTACCATCACAGATTTCTCTCAGAATCAAAACGTAAATTATCAAAGCGACAAAAAATTTGGTTTCTACGATGCCACACTCAAATATGCCCAAAAAATAGGAACTAAAGATCAAATAATACTCGATTTAATTACTATAAAAGATAATCTGGAGGTTTTTCAAAGTGCCACCGTTTATAACACCAATAAATCAGAAGAGAATGTGCTGCGCCAGCAGAATTATGGTGGAAATTTGTCATGGAGAAGAAACTGGAACAGCTTCAATACTACAAAAATTAATTTCTACAATTCTTCTTATGAACTTCTAGCCAATCAGAAAACGACTTTAGGAGATCAAGTTGTCATTCAGGAAAATACAGTTAACAATAACGGAATTAACTTAGAAAACAATCATATCATTAATTCTAATTTTAGTCTTAATGAGGGGTATCAGTTTAATGAAATGGGTATCACTAATTTGGAACAGGTAACAAATCCAGACTTTTACCGTAAGGTAAAAGACGTGCTTCGAACTCATGCTTTAATTGCAGAAGGAAAATATAACGATACAATTTCCAAAATCTATTTTAAAGCTGGAATGCGGCTTAATTATATTGAAAAATTTAAAAAGTATATTGCAGAACCTAGAATACAATTTGCGTACGGCATCAATAAAAATGTAAATCTGGAACTTTTGGGCGAGATCAAAAGTCAAAACTCCCAGCAGATTATTGATTTACAAAAAGATTATTTTGGGATTGAAAAAAGACGCTGGATCATTTCAAATAATACTACAATTCCCATTCAAAAAAGCAGACAGTTATCTTTAAATTTATTCTATAAAAAGAATGACTGGCTTCTTGACATTGAAAATTTTTATAAAAAAGTAATAGGAATCACCACTTCCAGTCAGGGTTTTCAGAACCAGTTAGAATTTGTTCGAACTACTGGAGACTATGAAGTTTGGGGAACAGAAATGCTTATTCAAAAAAAAATAAATCAATTTCTAACTTGGTTTAGTTATACGTACAATGAAAACAATTATCATTTTCCCAATTACGAATATCCAGCTTTTCCAAATAACTTTGAGCTGACCCATACTTTATCATGGGCGGGGATTTATGAGAAAAACAATTTCAAAATTGCTTTGGGGACAAAATGGTCTTCTGGCCGGCCAAAAACCTCTCCCGATTTTGCCCAAATAGATCCTTCAGATCCTGTTTTGTTTTATAACAAACCTAATAATACCAATCTGCATATTTTCTCGCAGGTTAATATTTCTTCAACTTACAAATGGGAAACATCAAATGGAATTCAGTACAAAATAGGAATTTCAATATTAAATATTCTCAACCGTAAAAACGAAATCAGCGAATATTATAGAATAAGTTCCCTAACAAATTCTATAGAAGAAGTTGATACTTTTTCGCTGCAACGAACTCCAAACGTGAGTTTTAGAGTTTCTTTTTAATTCTATCTCTACAAGGGTTTTAAAAAACTCTTTTTCTTCTTTTTTATTTTTTTTCAAAAAACACAATTCTTTGGTAGGGTAATCTTTATCAAGGCTGTTTTACTATTAAATCTTATCAAAATAATAAAAAATGAAAAGAAGAAAAACAGCAATAGTAACTGCTATATTACTGATTATCATCTCAGCCGGTATTTACTTTTACTACGGATTCCTATTTAAAGAAGCACGGAATATCGAATCAGAAACGCCTGATTTCAGTATAACTGCCACAAAACTACTGGAAGATTATAACACGAATCCTAAGACAGCAGATTCTTTATATCTCAATAAGACTATTGAAATTACAGGAATGGTAACCAAAGAAACAGATTCTGTGATCACTCTAGAAAATACTGTTTTCTGTCTCTTCACTCAAAAATTAAAAAATAAATCTGCTAATACTATAACAAGAGTTAAAGGTAAATGCATTGGATATGATGAACTTTTTCAAGAAGTCAAATTAGATCAATGCACATTATTAAACAAACAAATCAATTAATCAATTTATGAAGAAATTTTTAGTTCCAATCTGCTTCTTTCTGACGGCCGTGGCATATTCACAAGATGACTTGCTGCAGGGTCTTGATTCTACTCAGGTAGAAGAAAATTACTCAACCGCAACTTTTAAAGCTTTACAGCTGGTAACACTGCAGACCACAAAAATGCCAGCAAAAAAAGAGTTTTATTTTGTAGTATCACATCGATTTGGCAGCGTTAAAGATGGTTTCGACAGTTTTTTTGGTCTTGATAATGCCACTACAAAACTAGGCGGTATTTATGGCGTAACCGACTGGTTATCGGTAAGTCTTTCCAGACATACCTTAAACAAAATGTATGAAACAGGATTAAAATACAGAGTTGCCAGACAAAACGATAATTTTCCTTTGGACATTGTTGGTTACAGCGTTGCAGATATTAACACTTTCTTAGAGAAAGATCAATATCCTGGTTTAGAATTTAAGCATCGTCTTACGTATGTACAGCAGGTTTTAATATCGAGAAAGATCAGCGAAAAACTGTCACTGGAATTAGTACCGTCATTTATCCACAAAAACCTTTACAATCCTGATATCGAAAGAGATAATCAGTTTTCTTTTGGCGGCGGCGGACGCTATAAAATCACTAAAAGACTATCTGTTAATTTAGAATACATGCACAATTTTGATAAGCCCGACTTTTATAAAAATCCATTATCTGTAGGACTTGACGTAGAAACAGGCGGGCATGTATTTCAGTTAATCTTTACCAATTCACAATCTATGAGCGAGAGCGGATACCTTACGAATGCATCTGGTGACTGGGGTAAAGGTGATTTCTTCTTCGGCTTTAACTTATACAGAGTATTTTAATAACTATAAATCAATAAATCATGAAAAAAACAATCTTACTTACAATTTTATTAGCTGCATTGGCAAGCTGTAGTGACTCAGATACAGTTCAGGATATCGAAACACCAACAACGCCGACGAATCCAACAACTTCAATTACTTATAGTAAAAATGTAAAATCTATTATTGATGCCAACTGTATCAGCTGTCATTCAAGCGGAAGATCTGCAGCGTTTAGACCTCTAACTACTTTTGCAGAAGTTAAAGCGGCTGTTGAAAATTCTGGTTTATTAAACCGAATTCAATTGCAAAACGGCCAGCAGGGGCTTATGCCTCAAGGCGGAAGAATGTCGCAGGCTAATATTGACTTAATCGTAAAATGGAATACGGACGGATTAAAAGAAAATTAATCATTATGAAAAAATCATTGCTAAATTTCTTCTTTTTGCTGTTAATTATTACTGTAGGTACAAATGCTTCTGCACAAAAATTAATTACAAAAACAGGAAATATAAAATTTCAGGCTTCGATGCCTTCTTATGAGGAAGTTGCAGCCGAAAACAAATCTGTATCTGCAGTTCTTGATCAGTTAACTGGTGATTTTGCTTCTTTGGTTTTAATAAAAGGATTCCGATTCAAAGTTGCATTAATGGAAGAGCATTTTAATGAAAATTACATGGAATCTGAAAAATTCTCGAAAGCAACTTTAAAAGGCAAAATAGAAGATTTTGATATTTCTAAGATTATCAATACTCCTAAAAATTTTACCTTAAAAGGCGATCTTACCATTCACGGCAAAACAAAACCTTTAACAGTAATCATAAAAATTTCTAAAGCTGCGAACGGAGTTAATGCAATTGGTTCTTTTGAAGTAAAACCAGAAGATTTTGATATTGAAATACCAAGTCTTGTTAGAAAGAAAGTTGCTGATAAAATAAAAATCAATTACAATTTTTTATTAGTTAAGTAATCTTTTAAAAGGTGCTTTTTAGCAAAGAAACCACTCTTCAAAGATCTGGATCGAATTATTGATTTAGAACCTCATTAAACATGACTAATGTTCTGGGGTCAGTTTTTATATAAGCTGGCCTCTTTTTTTTAACCTCAATCAAAATTAGATGATCTGCAAAAACTACGTAGTTACTGGAGAAGATGTGAATGATTTTATGGTTATGGAAAGTGCCGCATACATTTCATACTCAGTCAGATTATTGTATCACTTTTTATTTTATAATGGTTTTTCAAAAGAGAAACTGAACACTCTGAATCTCGATCTGCATGAAGGAAATCATGAACTGATTTGTTATAAAGATTTAATGTTTACCCAGCATTTTTTTGTTGAGCTTAAACATTTTTATATCGATGACAAAATCAGGATTAAAAGCTCTTTTTTCAATTCAAAAAATAATGCTGTGCAGAGGTAACGAAAGAAGTCGAATGGTTTGACCCAATTCGCAGACAAGTTGTAGAAACTCCAAAACAAATCCTTTTACATTTTTATCCCAATTTGTAACTTAAAACAAAACGGAAATAATCTAGTTTTTGAAATGGAAACCTTTTTTACCACAAAAGTTAAGACGGTATCTTTTACATTAAGTAAAAAATAAATGTTTCTTGCATTTCATTTTTACAATTTAATAACGAGAAATTCGATTATAGTATCGGCCTAGCTCCATTTGACTATCTGTTTACATCATTTTTATTATATTGCAAAGAATAAGAGTAAAACGAATATATAAGATGATAAAAAACTTGCTGTTTACGTTTGCATTGGGTCTTCTGGTCCATGCACAGACCAAAGCTCAAAATATTACACTTAGTCCTTATAAGGTAATTTGCTCACAGGTTACTGTAGAGCAGGTTGATTACAAAGGTAAAAAAGCATTACAGGTTCAGGGACTATCCAATGATGAAAAAACACTTGCGATCCTGAAGGATATTGATTTTCACAACGGAACAATTGAAGCGTCTATTTCTGGACAAACGCTTGCCAGTGCTGGAGAAACCGCACGCGGATTTGTTGGTATTGCTTTTCGCGTGAGTAATGATGCCTCTAAAATGGAAGTATTTTATTTGCGTCCTACAAACGGCCGGGCAAATGATCAGGTTCGTAGAAACCACTCCACACAATATATCTCAGTTCCTGGATATCCATGGGAAAAACTAAGGAAAGAAACTCCTGAAAAATATGAAGCTTATGCTGACATGCAGCCTGAAGAGTGGATCAAAATAAAGATTGAGATAAAGGACGAAACCGCAAAACTTTACGTCAACGGAGCTTCACAGCCAACACTCATTGTCAGCGATCTGAAACAGGGTAAAAATCTGCGGGGAAGTATTGGCCTTTGGGTTGGTCCTGGAACATTGGCCCATTTCACCGATCTTAAAATTACTAAAGAAAACGGATAAAATTAATCTAAGAACTCTAGTACTTTTAATACAAAGAGTTTTGAGCGGTTATTATTTATTCGTATTGCCACAATTTCTGTAGGCGACTGACAAATTATTTTTTGAAAGCAAATGAGAAATACGACAAGTTTCAAAACTAGTTTCTTAGAAAACATCAATAGGTTTTGTTGTTTTCCTGTCAGCCAGTGATTGGCAAGCCCCGGCAACTAAGTGTAAATTTTTTAAAACAAGAAGTATCTGTTTAAGAAAAAACTAATTGAGGGCAATTTTAAATTAGACCGCTGATAATGATTTTAGATTTCTCTATCATTTCATTAGACTTGAACATCTGACTCTCTATTAGAGAGCTCTCAAAAAGCATATATATATGATCCGATAAAACTTCATCCTTAATAAAATTTGAAAAAAATTTCCTTAGATCTTTCTTATGATCCTGAATTACGTTCAGTATTTTACGATTATCACTAGGGATTTCAGATAAAATATTTAAGAAGCTACACCCTCTGAAATTTTCCTTAGAGTTCATGTAAATTAAATAATCAAACGATGACAAAATCTTTGATTTAGTATCTTTTTTGTCGGTTATAAAATTATTGAGTTCATTGAACCAATATGTATGTCTTGCGTTTAAGAATGCTACGCATAGATCTTCTTTGGACTTAAAATGTTGGTAAAAGCTAGCCTTGGCAACTTTTGCTTCAGAAATAATCTGATTAATACCGGTCGAATTGTAACCCTGGTTAGCAAAGAGGCCAAAGGTTACATCCATAATTCTTTCTTTTGGAGATATCATGAGCTGATTTATTTTGGAACAAATATACAACTAAAAAAAAAAANTCAAATCTAGCTAAAAAATGTCTTTTGGACTTTGATTTATAAAAAAAACAGAACTAGCTGCAGTAAAATTTTGCTAATCCTGTTTCTAATACATTTTTCCGCTATTAAAACTTTCGTTGTTCTTCTGTGATTGGCAAATCATTGATACTGGCATATCTCTTGGCCATCAACCCATTCTCATCAAATTCCCAATTTTCATTACCATACGCCCTAAACCAATCACCTTTTTCATCCATATACTCATATTCAAACCTTACAGCAATGCGGTTATCGGTATGCGACCAGTACTCCTTCTTCAGTTTATAATTTTGCTCTTTTTTCCATTTATCGGCAAGAAACTTGACAATTTCTTCCCTGCCGTTTACGAATTTATCTCTATTTCTCCACTCGCTGTCAATAGTGTATGCTTTAGAAATTTTTTCAGGGTCTTGGGAATTCCATGCATCTTCAGCAAATTGAATTTTCTGTAGTGCTGATTCAAATGTAAACGGTGGTAGTGGATGTTTCTGTTCCATTTTTTAATAAATTAAATTGTTAATACTTTCTTAGTCCTTTATTTCGATTATACATCTAGTAATAATTAGACAGGACAAATTTAAAACAAAAAAACAAAACAGACAAACTTGTCTGTCTATTTTTTGTTTATTTTTTTACTTTTAATTTTTTAATCAAAAAACAGAGACTATTGTCCTTTTGTAATCCTTTAGATTTTTCTGGTTTGAAAAACAAAAGCCTGATGCCAAAAGGCATCAGGCTTACTTTCGTAGATAAATATTAATACTTCGCTTAAGCTTAAAATCAAATTTTAACTTTTCCCAGCAGATTTTCAATTCTTGAAGGTGAAATTTCTGGATTTGCTCCTGGAGCTTCGGCTACTAGAGCTCCTACCGCACAGGCAAAATCAATGGCATTCTGAGGTGCTTTATCGGTAAGCAGTGATGTGATTAAAGCCGCTAAAAAGGAATCCCCTGCTCCAACTGTATCAGATACCTTAATAGGATATCCTCCATTTTGATAAAGCTCTCCTTCCCACATTAATAAGGCTCCGTGTTTTCCCTTAGTGACACACATAGCCCTTACTTTTGTTTTCTCTGCAATAAAATGCATATTGTCTTCCAGACTTGTAAAAGGAGATTCAATAGCTGTTGCTATCTCTAGCAATTCCTCATCATTGAACTTAATAAAATCAGCTGAGTTCATTAATTCCTGCAAAATTTCATAGGAATAATGCGGTTTTCTTAAATTGACATCAAAGACCTTGTAAGCCACTGAATTCAACAGTTCTTTTAAAGTTTTTCTTGAAACAGCATCTCGACAGACTAAGCTGCCATAAATAAGTACATCTGCTTGCTTCACTATTTTTTCAGCCTGCTCATTCAATACAATTTTATCCCATGCTGACGGGTAGCTGATTTCATAACTTGCCGAACCTCGTTCGTTTAAAGTGACATTTACCAGACCAGTTGGAAAATCTTCTGAGGTAACTATTGTATCGGTTTTAAGTCCCAGACTCTTTATCTCTTCCTTAATCACTCTGCCATCTTGATCGTTTCCTACACAGCTAATCATAGCCACCTCGCAGCCAAAAGTTTTCATGCGCAGGGCGACATTAAGCGGTGCCCCTCCAATCTTTTTCTCATTGGCAAAAACATCCCAAAGTACCTCTCCGTACGCCACCGCCTTAAGGTTTTTTCCGTTATTCATTCTAAAATATTTTATTATTAATTTCTATTCTGGCTGAGTTATCTGAAGATTTGAGATTGTGCTTGTCTGTCCTTCAGCGATTAATCCCCATTTGTTTTTGTCTCTTCCGTAAATGCGGTTGGTGAGCGCTGCTTTTCCATTAATATAGAGCACAACAACACTTCCCTCGGTAATTATTTCAATATCATATTTTACATTTGTCTGAAAGGCAAAAGGCAAACGAGTAACTTCCTGCGAAGCCGAATTATAACCGCTTATTTTTCCATTAGCAATATCAAAAACAATTTTATAGTAACTTCCTGTATCATTGGTATGAAAAACAAATCCAGCTGTTCCTGAAGATTTCGTTAAAGTGACTTCTGCTTTTATTTTAACTTTCTTTCCAATACTTTTAAAAGTAACCGTTGCTTTTTCTGTTTCTCCCGATAAAGAATAGGTTCCATTATTGGCTGTTACATTTGCTGAAATGGCATCTACTTCAGCAGTAGCGTTCTTTTTAGAAAATAAATCCTTTACTGACTTCGGAGATTGAGTCCCTAAAGTTCCATCTGAATTCTGAATCAATTCATGAATAACCATATTCCCCGCCCAATCTTTATTTCCTAAATCATTTTCAGGTGTTTTTCTGGCATTCCATCCAAAAACATATCTTTTATTTCCGTCAGAAGCCGTTTTTCCTGCATAGAAATATTCTCCGTCAATTCTGTCATTCTGAGGTTTTGTCCAGGGACCATTGATAGATGATGCAATTCTGTAATGTGTACCTTTGCTTCCGCTCCAATTCTCAGAAAACATTAAATACCAGTTACTTCCCATCTTGAAAATATCCGCACATTCCATCATTAGATAATTATCCTCGAGAGTTGTAGTATAAAGCGGAGCTTCAACATCCCATTTTCCTGATGCAGGATCAGCACTTGTAAAATGCAGCAGAACTGCTTTCCTTCCCGGTTCTGTCTGTGTGCTTACCAGCATTGAATATTTTTTCAGTTCATCATTGTAAAATACATGAGGATCTCTAAAATCATAGTTATAATATCCTGTCGGTGCAGTTATTTTAAAAGACGGAACTTTTGTCCAGTTTTTCAAGTCGCTGCTAATTGCGCATAATACGCTTTCTCTTGCATTGGATTGAACAAAAGCTGGAGTTTCGTTATGTCCAGTATAATAGAAATAATAAAGACTGCCCGCTTTGATAACTGACCCAGTGCCAATCGCAAAATCAGGTTCAAGGTTTGAACCATACGGAATGGTTTGGCC
The DNA here is from genome assembly GCF_001429295.1 of Flavobacterium sp. Root935. Taxonomy (GTDB): domain Bacteria; phylum Bacteroidota; class Bacteroidia; order Flavobacteriales; family Flavobacteriaceae; genus Flavobacterium. Next base: position 303,101 of record NZ_LMJL01000012.1, read on the forward strand.
TTCATAAGTAAAATGCGCCAGATCTATGCTCTGATATTCATGAATATCATGAAATCCTTTTCCAGCTGGTTTATTCTGTGCATCATGCAAGAAGTAGATATGAAATTTTCCGTTATCAAAAAAAGGCATTATATCTCCAGTATAACCCGCGCTATAGTACGGATCGTCTGCGCCCATCCATTGCGCTGGCGGAACAGGAAAAACACTTGTTATTTCAGAATTGCCTCCTGAAATCGAACCTCCAATATAAGTTTCATCTTGACTGCACGAAGCAAACCAAAAGAAAGCGAGAGCAATTGTAATTATATTTCTGTATTTCATTGTATTAAATTCAAGTGATTTATTTTCCCGCTAGGTAATTGATACTGTTTTGTGTCAGCAGTCTGATGTTTGCAATAAACTCATTAGACTGGCTTGGCACGCCGCTGCTGTTGGTTTCATTGTACCAGTCGTAAGCCCCCATTGAAATAACAATTACATTTTTATTTGTACTTGTATTTGGAAATTCTGCAATGGTAACCCTTCCGTTCAGTTCATTATCCCAAGCTTCACTTGCCAGATTAGTTCCTCCCGTTTGGTTTCTCCAACCTTCTCCATTATTGTATCCGCCCCATTCCGGTAAAAACCACCATGCGGTATGATTTAATCTGAAAGTGCCGCTTTGCAGCAAATTAGCTTTTCCAGCTTCAAAAGTGGTTAAACCCTGAAATATTGGATGGGCTTCATGACCAACAAATGACATTCCCCATGAATTTCCGTCTACAAATCCATTTGGAGGAAAATCACCAAAAACATTATTTGGTCCTTTTCCTGATGGAACAATTCCTAAAGCATCAACGTATTGTGAAGCGAAAGAAGTCAAAAGCAGGTTTCCGCCATTTGCCCTAAAATTTTTAAGTGCAGTGGTAACGGCAGGATTATAAGCAATAGAAGGTAAATTTGCAGCCGAATCAAAATGCCACCAAATCACATCGACATCACTTAAATCTGCGCCGTTCTGAAGACTTTCAAAGGAAATATATTTAGCTCCCGGGAAATTATCAAATAACCAGTTTGAAGCTGTAACTTCATCCATGTTTGTGATTCCTGATCTTGTAGCTGCAGTTCCTAAAAATGCAACTGTTAATCCTGTAACTGGAACTCCGACATTTGCAGTATAATTAACGCTTTTGCCATTTGATGTTATTACAAAAATGACTGCATTTGTAAAATCAACTGTTGCTCCTGAAACTGGTGAAATTGTAACGCCTGTTGTAACTTCGATCACTGGTTTAAGCGCTGTTAAGTCAGTATTTTCAGGTAAGGTCAAATTAATTGTTCTGCTGATGTCGTTTACAATTGCTGCTGCACCATTGATCGTGAAACTTTTAATTGGACTTAAAACGGTTGTTGTTACTGTGTAATCTTTGTATAAATTACCGTTAACCACTCTGAATTTTACTGGATTTGTAAAATTAATAGCTGAATTTAATTCCAGATTTGACGTTGCTCCTTCTTCAAAAACAACTTCTGGTTTTATGGCTGTTATATCTGATCCGTAAGGCATTACAACAGTAATTTTCCCTGTTGTCTGATTAATGCTTCCTGAAACTCCGTTTAATTTAAATGAAAGTACATTTGAAGGCGAATTCACATCAAATCCGCCAGTTTCAAAACTGTTTTCGCAGGCAGTAACCATAAAAATCATTGCCAAAACTATAGACATTTTAGTCCAATATTTATTTAAAGCTTTTTTCATTTTGCTGATTCTTTAAGGATTAATAACCTGGATTCTGTTTATACAATCCCTGACTGAAATTAATTTGCTTCAACGGAATTGGGCAGTATTCTTCTTTGTGTGCATCAAAAAAAGCATCCTGATAATAGGTACGTTTTGTTTTTTCTTTTGCATAAAAGTCATTCATAACCTGATCTGTAATTCCCCAGCGAACAAGATCGAAGAATCGGCTTCCTTCCATAGCCAATTCTAAACGACGTTCCCAGCGCAAAGCTTTACGGGCAAAATCCTGTGTCCAGTTGCAATTGCTTCCGTCCACATATGTATTGATTTTAAAATTGTTTACGTAAGGCAGTCTTCCTGTACTCTGTGCAGCTCTTTCTCTTATTTCATTAATTAAAGGCAAAGCTTCAGATTGTCTTCCTAATTCAATCAAAGCTTCGGCACGCATCAGAACCACATCAGCATAGCGAATCTGGATTCTGTTTTTTGAATTTCCATAAAACGGATCAATATTTACCACACAGCTGCAGCTTGGTGCAACATTTTCCTTTAGAGAAGCAAAATAACCATACGTTCCTGGAGATCTAACCCAGGCTTCAACATATAGAAATTCAGGATCATATTTATAAGGCAGACCTGGCATTGCAACGGTATGATATAATCTCGGATCAACTGTATTAGCATCTATGTTTTTATAATCAAAATCCTGATCATTATAAGTATCAAATTCCGGCAGACCATTTACGCCTGTTTTAAAGGCATTCACTAGATTCTGGCTTGGCTTATGAAAATCGCAGCATCCTAAACCTTGGGGAGTAGAAAGCACATCTGAAAAATTCAGCCTTCCATAAAGTGTTCCGTCATTATCAGAAAACTGGATTGAGAAAATAGATTCTGGTCCGTTCTCGTAAGTTCCGGGAAGAAAGTTGTTTGCAAAATCAGGTTCTAAAGAAGCTTTTCCAATTACGTTATCTGTTGCCGCAATTACTTCCTGCAGATGCTGCTGATTTATGCCTGTAACTTTAAATGTTTCATCCTGCGTATAGGCCTGATACAATCTTGTTTTTGCCAGATAAGCATAAGCCGCTTTTTTAGTGGCGCGACCTACCTGTGGCTGTGTCTCGGGTAGATTATCTGCAGCAGCTTGAAAATCTTCTGCAATTTTATTCCAAAGTTCTTCGTTTGAAAGCGCTTTGTTTGAAATTGTTTTATAATCTTCTACTGGAATATCTTCTGTTATGTAAGGAACATCTCTAAACATAATTTTCAGCATAAAATAAAAATGTCCTCTTAAAAAACGCATTTCAGCCATTCGTGTTTTTTTCAGTGGATAATCCGCTTCTGAGAGCTGCTCTAATGCTTTTAAGGCTTTATTGGCTCTTGAAACTCCTACATAGCTGATATACCAGAAAGAATCCAACTCTCCAAAATCAGGTCTGATATTATTGGATACTTCAAAAAAGTGAAAATCCTGAATATCATTTGTACCGCTTCCTCCTTTGTAAGCATCATCTGAGCGGACATTTCCGAATGGCCACAGACTATACGGAGAATCATAATGATCGTTTCCTAACTGTGCATAAGCTGCATTCATAAATCCTTCAACGGACTGAGGTGTAACAATATCTTCTTCTGACAACACCCCACGCGGATCATTTTCTAAAAAATCGGAACAGGAAGCCAAAAAACCCATCACTGCAAATCCTGCTATATATAGTATTTTTTTCATTTTTTCAATCTTTTATTATAAAGTAAAATTAAGACCGGCAGTAAAGGTTGTCGGCTGAGGATATCCAAAACCTGCATTTTCCGGATCAACTCCTGTGAAGCTTTTGGCATCAATAATCAATAAATTCTGTCCGCTTATGTAAAGTCTAAAACTCTCCATATTTAGTTTCTTCAGTAATTCTTTAGGAAAACTATATCCAAACTGCAAAACTCTAAGTTTAAGATAATTTCCATTTTCTACATAATAAGTTGAAAATCTCGACTCTGCATTTCTGTCAACAGTTGTCAATGCTGGGATTGTAGAATTTGGATTGTCTAAAGACCATGCATTAAGCAGGCGGGTTCCTTTGTTTGATCCCACATCATCAACACTCCAGAAATCAGTCTGATATTTGGTATTATTGATAACATCTACATCGCTTGCTCCTTCCCAAAAGGTTGTAAAATCAAAGTTTTTATAAGACAAGTTTAAATTAATGCCGTATAGCAGTCCAGGATTTGGATTTCCAATCCACGTGCGGTCTTTATCTGTAATTGCCCCGTCTCCATTTAAATCTCTGTAACGGATTCTTCCAAGACCCTTCCCTTCCTGAATTGCCGAATTATCCACCTGATCCTGACTTGTAAACAATCCGTCAGTAACATATCCGTACATCGAATTGATTGGTCGCCCTAAAATATTATCATCCAGTCCGTCGCCGCCGTAGTTATTTTTTACTTCATCTGGCAATTGTGTAATTTTATTTTTGTTTGACGAAATATTTCCGGAAATATCATATTTCAGTCCAAATGAAGTTTCATCGTGATAGCCTAAAGAAAACTCCCAACCTCTATTTTCCATAGAAGCTCCATTAACCCAACGGTTTCCGCCTTCTCCAATAACTCCTAAATAAGGTGGCAATACTAGAATATCATCTGTTTTTTTGATATAATAATCTACAGATCCGCTTAATTTTTGTTTGAATAAACCAAAGTCCAAACCAATGTTCGTTTGTGTAGTTGTCTCCCATTTCAAATCATCATTTCCAGACTGAGTCGCAATAAAACCAGACGGAAGTAATCCGTTTCCGTTTCCTGCAATATCGTAAGCTGTTCCAAAAGAAGTTGCCCATGTTGGACTTCCACCCGCATAACTTGCCAGATAAAGCGAATAAACCGCTGTATTGCTGATTTCCTGATTACCAGTCTGTCCCCAGCCTGCTCTTAATTTTAAATCTGAAAAAACAGAAGCATTGTTTTTTATAAAATTTTCGTTGCTGATTCTCCATCCTGCTGAAACTGCTGGAAAAGTTCCAAACTGATTGTTTTTTCCAAAACGGGAAGAACCATCACGACGAATTGTAGCCGAAACCAGATATCGATTATCAAACTCATAATCTGCTTTTCCGAAATAAGAAAGTAAAGAATATACAGTAGAAGTTCCGCTGGTAAAAGATTCTCCTGTTCCTGCATCGGGATACATATAATCTGGAGTTTCAATCAAAAAGTCGTTCTTACGCAGCGTATTTGTATCATAAGTATCTTTGTACATCTCTGTTCCTGCCATCAGATTCAGATTGCTTTTTCCAAAATTCAGGCTATAAATTGCAGTATTTGTCCATGTCCATTTGTCACTGATAGACTGATCGATGGTAACAGAAGTCTGATCGTTTTGCAGATAACCAGATTTGTAGCTTCTCTGCAGTGTACGTTTTTTGTAAAAGCCGTAATCCATTCCGAAACTGGTCTTGATGTGCAGGTTTTTAATGATTTCTAAATCCGCGTAAGCGTTACCAAAAAGACGCAGATAATCGTATTTATTATCTTTATTGTATTCTAAAAGACGAACTGGATTCTGTCTGTCATTCATCCCTCCGACTGGTCCTCCCCAGCCAATTCCGTCTACAGTGTGCACCGGAATAATTGGTAAAGCTCTAAGTGCGGGGTCTAGAACACCAGGATCTGTCACTTCATTAGTTCTGTTTAAACTGAAATTCTCGCCAATAACCAGCTTTCCGTCAAAATATTTATACGACCCATTCATGCGGGCAGAGATTCTTTCAAAATCTGTTGTTTTAACCACGCCTTCGTTCCCGTAATATCCTAATGAAAAAACGTAGCTCCCTTTATCTGAAGCATTCGAAACAGACAAATCATAAGAATTGGCAACTCCAGTTTGAGAAATCGCATCGTACCAGTCAGTATTTGAAGCTTTTATGGTTTGCTCGGCATCTAAATATTCTGGAACCAGAACTTTATTCAATTGCGGTTTATTATTATTTACCGACCAGTCAAACTGATAACGAAGGTTATTATTATTTGGATTTAAACCATCGTTTATATTGGCCTGCCAAAGTGCCTGACCAAACTGGTTCGCATTGAGAACATCTAACTTTCTTGAATAATCAGAAAAGGAAGCATATGTGCTGAAATTGATTCTCATTTTACCTTCTTTTCCTTTTTTGGTTGTAATGATAATCACACCATTTGAAGCTCGGGAGCCATAAATACTGGCTGAAGAAGCATCTTTCAGCACCTGAATGGTTTCAATATCGTTAGGATTTAATTCATGCATTCCAGATTTTGTCGGCATTCCGTCAATTACGTAGAGCGGATCTGTATTGTTCAGCGTCCCGACACCGCGGATCACTACTTTTGTATTTCCTCCGCTTGGCGAACCATCTGAAGACACTTTTACTCCGGCAACTCTTCCCTGCAAAGCTTTGATCGGGTTTGGCTCTGGCTGTTTCATGACTTCTTTCATGTTCACAACTGCGACTGCTCCTGTAATATCCGTTTTCTTTTGTTTGGAATAACCGGTTACTACAACTTCATTCAATTGATTGTTGTCAACTTTCAGCGTTACATTGATCGTTTTCTGCCCGTTAACAGAAATAGATTGCGGCGCATATCCGATAAACGAAATTACAAGTACGGCATCTGAAGCAACATTTTGAAAGGAAAAATTTCCATCAAAATCTGTTGCTGTACTGGTATTTGTACCCGAAATAATTACGGTTGCTCCTGGAAGCGGCATTCCGTCATCTGCCGAAATTACCGTTCCCTTTACTCCGTTTTCCTGAGCTGTCATCATCAGCATGGGAAAGAAGAAAAATAGAAAATAAATAATTTTACTTTTCATGAGGTTAGTGGTTTTTAGTTAGTTTTTATTTAATTGGTTAATTACGAGGTTGTTTAATTCTATTGTCTGTTTTGAAGACACCGAAAGAGATGTAAATGGCTGCTGCGGGAAAAAGATTTCGGTTATAACTTTTTCGCCATTATTGTAAAATATTTCAATAGATGTTTTATCCAGAATAATTTTAAAAGCACCCTCTTTTTGACTACCGCCTAAAGATGCTTTGGTAATCGTTGCAGCAAATTTTTCTGAGAAATCATTTTTTCCAGACTTTGAACGGTCCACAAATAAATAATGAGCTGCATTATTGATTCCGAATGTCAAAGACTCGCCTTTATCATTTGAAAGCATAAAAGTGTAGGTGTCCTGTTTTATGTTTTTTAGCTTAAAATCAATAATTGCCTTAGTTAAATCAACTTTTGCAGCTTCTGGAATAGAAAGATTACCTTTACCTTTTAAGCTTTTGCCTTTGATTGTTTTAGAAATATATTTATTGATTTCTTTTACAGGAATGCTAACCAGACTGAACTCATTTCCTTTTTTTATTAGCTGAATTTCTCTAGCGATCGTAGTGCTGCTTCTCCAGACATTTGTCGGTACATCTTGGGCATAATCCCAATTGGACATCCAGCCGATAAATAATCTTCGCCCGTCCGAGTTTGGAATATTATTCCAGGTTACACCGGCATAATTATCTTTTCCGTAATCTATCCAGACGGCTTTTTCCTGTTCTATTCTTTTGGCAAAATTTGGGTCTAATGTAAAAGCAGTTCCATCAAAATCTCCAATAAAATATTGCGTTCCAGAACCTCCATTTGCACCTCCTGGATTTAAGCTCTGAATTAAAACCCATTTGGTTTCATTTGTACCCTGCACTTTTATTTCAAAAAAATCTGGACATTCCCAAACACCTCCATGTGCCCCAATATTTTTCCCGAAATCAGATAAATATTGCCAGCTTTTTAAGTCTTTGGATTTATAAAATTGGGAACGGTCCTGCGCTGCTAAAACCATTATCCATTGTTTATGGGTTTCATCCCAAGTCACTTTTGGGTCACGAAAATCACGAATTCCCGGGTTTTTCACGACAGGATTTCCTTCCTCAAATTTCTGCCATGTAAAACCATTGTCATTCGAGAAAGCAATATCCTGCTGCTCAACATCAATTTTATTTTCTTTTTCCTTTGTCATATCATGCAGCGTATAAACCGCTACAATTGGCGCCGTATTTCCGATACCTAAACCTGATGTATTATTTATATCTACAACAGCACTTCCTGAGAAAATATATTTATCCTTATCCGGGTAAATTGCGATAGGCAATTCTTCCCATTGAATCAGATCTTTACTGACCGCATGCCCCCAATGCATTGGTCCCCATTTATTTCCATCAGGAAAATGCTGGTAGAATAAATGATATTTCCCATCTGCATAGAACATTCCGTTAGGATCATTCATCCAGCCTTTTTTGGGTGTAAAATGAAAATTAGGGCGGTACATTTGTTCCTCAGCCGAGGCTGATACTGAAACAGCAGTTGTTTGTGCAACAGCCGAGTACGGTATAAATCCCCCTGCTGAAAGGAGTATCGCACTATAGAATGCCAGCGGCAGATGTTTCTTTGATTTCATTTTTTTTGATATTTTTTTTGGTTAGATTTTCGCTTAATACTTCTAAAGAGATTCCTTTAGTTTCCGGCATCATAAAAATTACGAACAGGAGCTGTAATACCATCATTAGTGTAAAAATTAAGAATACGGCATCTGGTCCTATTTCTGAAAATAACATTGGAATTAAAGACGGAATAATCGCTGCCAGAACCCAATGCACTGAACTTCCAAATGCCTGTCCCGATGCACGGATATGATTTGGAAAAATTTCTGAGATGAAAACCCAGATAACTGCTCCCTGACCGATGGCGTGTGAAGCGATAAACAGGAAAAGAAAAATGGGTACTGATAATCCTCCCCAATTGTAATAAAATGAAGCAGAAACTAATCCTAAAGAAATGATATATCCAATAGAACCAATATACATTAACAACTTCCTTCCTAATCTGTCAATTAATGCTACTCCAATTAAAGTAAATATAAGATTGGTGATCCCAATGCCGATACTGCTTAATAAAGCCGTGTTCTGTCCTAAACCTGCTTCTTCAAAAATTCTGGGTGCATAATATAAAAAAGCATTGATTCCTGAAAACTGATTGAAAAAAGCAATTAAAAAAGCTAGGATTAAAGGGAAACGGTATTTCTTCATGAATATATTTTCATGTTTCGTCACTCCATTTTCTCTGGAATCATCCATAATGGAAGAAAGAGAGGCCGAGGGATCGATTTTAAGGAGTACTTTACGCGCTTCTTCATCACGGTTTCTGGACAGGAGCCATCTTGGACTTTCTGGAATTGTTATGATAAAAAGAATATAAACAACAGACGGAATAGCCTGAACCCCAACCATCCAGCGCCAAGCATTTTCTCCAATGTCTTTTAAAAAATAATTAGATATAAACGCGATTAAAATACCCAGAACAATATTAAACTGATACAAAGCAACCAATCTCCCTCGTTTTTCAGCTGGAGCAATTTCTGAAACGTACGCCGGAGCAGCAATGGTTGAAGCGCCAACACCCAAACCTCCAATAAACCTAAAAGCAGCAAAAACATAAGGATCATTGGCAAAAGCAGCACCAACTGCAGAAATGAAATATAAAATTCCGATCCAAAACAGTGTTTTTTTACGTCCTATTTTATTGGTTGGGATTCCTCCAAAAATAGCACCTACGACTGTTCCCCACAGTGCCATTGCCATAACAACAGATCCATGAAAAGCATCAGATGAATGCCAGAGAAGCTGTAGTTGTTTATCAGCTCCAGAAATAACTACGGTATCAAAACCGAATAGAAAACCTGCCAGTGCAGCAGTAACAGACCAAATCAATATCTTGTTCATTGTAGATGTATTAAAAACTTGTTGCTAAGATATCCGCAATAAAAACAACTTATTTTTAATGATGTTACAATTTTATTCTATAATTATTGATAGTTTGATATTTTTAAACTAAAAGCTTTATTTGCAAGGCTTTACATAATTTAAAACTTATTTACGAAAACCGTGTAGTTTCGATTTTGTTACATTAGGTTTAAAATTGATACCTGATTTGTATCAATTTTAAACCAATATTAATTTGAGGATTTGTATTCCTTTGGTGAAATTCCAAATTTATTCTTAAAAGCTGTAGAAAAATAATTGGGAGAAGAGAATCCCAGCGAGTAAGCAATTTCAGAAATATTCATATTATTTAACTTTAAAAGCTCTGCCGCCTTCTCTAATTTTACATTATTAATATGGTCGCTGATATTAATTCCGATAATTGCTTTTACTTTTCGATACAGCTGAACTCTGGAAACTCCAAGTTTATCGGCTAAATCTTCAACAGAGAATTTAGGATTTTCGACATTCTTTTTAATAATATCATTCATTTTGGTAATAAAGGATTGTTCCTGATTGCCAAATTTCGATTCAGGCTCAACACGATAAATATTATTAGTATAATAATAACGAAGTTTCTCTCTATTAAAAAGCAAACTTGATATAGATTGTTTCAAAATAGATAGGCTGAAAGGCTTCGTAAGATACTGGTCTACTCCGCTTTGCAATCCTTTCAAAACAGATTCTTTATTACTCTGCGCAGTTAAAATAATAATTGGAATATGAGAAGAACGAAGATCTTTCTTCAATTCTTTACTAATCTCGTAACCATCTTTATCTACTAAATTAATATCACAGATTATAATATCCGGAATAATTTCTAATGCTTTTTGAATCGCATCGCTTCCATCAGAATTATACACTACATATTCATTGGACAGTTTTGCTTTTAAAAAGTTAACCAAATCTACATTGTCTTCTATAATAAGTAGAGTGTGTTTCTCAGCATCAGAAATGGTGTTTGATTCTTTTAAATCGGGTTCTATATTTAAATTATCAGTAATTAAGTTTGGAATACTGGTTAGGTTCTCGGCTTTTTGAATAATTTCACCAGGCTGTAAATGACTGCTTCCTTTTAATAATGTAATGACAAATTCACTGCCCTGCTTGGATTTCAGTTCGATAATTCCTTGATGCAAAAGCACAAACTCTTTTGACAAATGCAATCCAATGCCTGAACTGTTTTTATTATTATTTGAGGCCCTGAAAAATGGATCAAAAACATTTGAAAGTTCATCATCAGGGATTCCAATTCCGGAATCTTTAAAATGGATCTGTACTGTATTATCCTGATTTTCGACAATTGAAATACTAATTTTACCATTATCGGGCGTAAATTTAAAAGCATTTGACAGCAAATTGAAATATACTTTGTCCATTAAACCGCGATCAATAAAGAGTTCCAGATTTTTGTTTTTACAGCTTAATTGAAAATCAATATTTCTTCTGGCAGCTTCGCCTTTAAAATTAGCCATCACCTCATTTGTGAAATCGTAAATTTTTGTACTGGAAGCCCTAAGGGTAAATTTTTGCTCTTCAATTTTCCTGAAATCCAATAACTGATTGATCAAACGCAATAATCTGTTTGAGTTTTTATGAATTAGTTTTACTTCATCGATAAGGGCAGTTCCCTTAATTTTTTCATTTTCAATCAGCGACTCTACATAACTCATAATCAAAGTTATCGGAGTTTTAAATTCATGTGAAAGTCCTGTGAAGAAATTGAGTTTTGCTTCATTGCTTTTAGCCGCAAGCTGAGCCATTTCCTGAATTTCATTATTCTGGTCAATAACAGTCTGATTAATTTTTTCAAGCTGTTTTTTCTTCTTTGAAATAGAAATAGTTGAATAAATGCTGTAAATAGTCAGACTCAAAATAATCACTAAGAAAAAACTCAGTAATCGAACCAGATTGTTTTGCGAAGCATATTCTCTTTCCTGAACTTTTATTGCTCCCTGCTGAGACTCAATAACTGTCTGCTGCTGATCGACTTTATCCATTTGATTTTCGATAATTTCAGCATTATTCTTATCTATTACGATCGTATTGAGAATGTTATTTTTTGCAACTGCTTCTTTATAATACATTTTTAAAGCCAGTTTCAATGCTTCATTTCCTCCTGTCGGATACAGCACTGTTCCGTCTAAAACTCCGTTTTTAACCAATTCTATTCCCCCATTCACTGTGTTGAGTCCGTCAACACCAATAAATTTAATTTTCTTTTCCAGTCCGGCAGTTTTGGCAGTTTCCCAGGCACTTAAAGCCATACGGTCATTATGGGCAAAAATATATTCGATATCAGGATTTTGCAAAAGAATCGCTTTTAGGGGCGCTTTAACTGACTCTTTTTCCCAATCACCAAATATGATTTTTTCAATTTTGAAACGTTTATTTTCTTTAATAATCTGATCAAACCCTAAACTACGCTCATACGCTGGTGAAGAACCGTTTGCTCCTGTTATTTCTATAATCTTACCTGAACCTTTACCGTGCGAAATAATATATCGCGCTGCAATTCTGCCAATTTCAATATTATCAGCTCCAAGATAAGCAGTATAGTTTTCTCCTTCAATTTTCCGGTCTACAATAAGAACAGGAATTCCGGCTTTTATTGATTTTTCTACAACTGCCGTCAAAGGTTTAGACTGGATTGGGGATACAATAATGACATCTACTTTATTAGATATGAATCCTTCAATATCTTCTATTTGCTTCTCGATGCTGTTATTAGCATCTTTTATAGTCAGATCGACTTCAGGCCGCAATGAGGCTTCAATTTTCATTGAGCTGTTCATCTGCTTACGCCAGTCATCAGTAGTCATGGCCTGAGAAAATCCAACTTTTATTTTATCACTCAGTTTTTGTTTACAGGAGATTAGACCTAATGACACTATAAAAAGTATCAAAGTATATTTTAAAAATTTATACATCGAAATTATGGGTTTATGTAAATAAAAAAATAAGTTCTTACAATACTTTATTGAGCCAGCTGCTTGTGAAAAAAATTAGGAAGGAATATTTTTACTATAACAAGCGGTAAGAAAATCTAATAATTAAAAAAGTAAAATTAAACTTTTATTTCATGTACACAAATGAGCGAATAATATATCTGATGTAAAATAATAATCATGCTTATATTTTACTCTATAAGATTTAAAAGTATAATAGTAAAAAGTCTAAATAAGGAGGGACATCCCGGTAAGTTTAGGATACTTACAAGTATAATTCGAGAATGTCATTTAGAAAAGGAGCGCCTGTTCGCATATAGTTAGGAATTATATTGATTGCAACTCCCAAATTAGTTTCACGTACTAACCAATCAAGTTCTTCCGGATTTTTAGGTTCTAATCTTTATAATTATTAATCTGGCACTTTCGATTCAAAAAAGCATTTTTTATACTGCAAATCAGTTAAACAGTATTTTCCAATTTAAACAATATTTGATTATCGTTTATAAATTACCTGCTAGGGCCACAATGAATAATGAAAAAGAAAAATATTCATAACTATCAGGTGAAATAAATGCTAATTTGAAACTGAAAAGTGCCGATTAAAATCTTAGAAAAAGTTTTTACATCACAAATATGAATGCATAAAAACCTTTGCTTTCGGGTAAAAATGTTATTTTATTTTAATGACAACTTTTCCTTTAGCCCTTCCGCTTTCTACATAAGACAACGCATCGTTTGTTTTTTCGAAAGGAAAAATTTTATCAACAATAGGTTTGATTACGCCAGACTCGATAAGTTTAGTAATTTCACTTAACTGCTCCCCATCTGCTTTCATAAACAAAAAAGAATAGTCTACGTTTTTATGTTTTGCTTTTTTACGGATACTAGAACTTAGTAATGACAGGAGAATTTTTACAAACCAAGGAGCTTTGATTTCTTTTGCAAAAACAGGTGTCGGCGGTCCGGAAATAGAAATTAGTTTGCCACCTGGTTTTAATATTCGCAGTGATTTTTCGAGTGTTTTCTGATCCTGACTATTTAAGACTGCATCATAATCACTCAAGATTTTTTCGAAATCACTGTTTTTGTAATCAATAACAATATCAGCTCCAAGTTTTTTTAATAAGCCGGTACTTTGAGCACCTGCCGTAGTAGCAACTACAGCACCCAAATGTTTGGCCAGCTGAATAGCAAAAGTTCCAACTCCACCAGATCCCGCCTGTATAAACACTTTTTGACCTGATTTTACTCCAGCTCTTTCAACCAAAACCTGCCACGATGTAAGCCCTACCAGCGGAATAGATGCAGCTTCTTCCATCGAAAGATTTGTAGGTTTCAGGGCGGCATCTTTTTCGTCAATGGCAATAAACTGGGCAAACGTACCTATTCGGTAATCTGAGACTCTCGCATAGATCTGGTCCCCAGTTTTAAACTTTTTTACATTCTTTCCTGTTTTTACAACTATTCCTGCCACATCATGACCTAAAATGAGCGGCAGTTTATAGGGTAGAATGAGTTTAAATTCTCCTGTTTTTATTTTAGAGTCTAAAAGATTGACACCTGCCGCATGGATTTCGACCAATATATCATTTTCTTTTACATCTGGTAAAGAAAGTTCTACACGCTGCAGACTTTGCTTTTTACTGTATTTATTAATTACAAATGCTTTCATTTTAGATGTTTTAAAGTTTAATTACTGCTTAAGGCAGCGTAGTTTTTTTAGAATTTACCAGATTGAAAGCCAGTTTTGGAAAAAACCTGCTAACAATAATAATTTAGAATTACCAACACGAATAGTAAATTGCTCTTTTTGATTCCAGAAATAAGAGCTTTTACTAACTGCTTTGGGTTTAGTTTTTTGTTTGCAATTGCGAATCTTATTCGGTCACTTCCGCCGCTTATAAATATTGTATTTGCTGTTTTTTTATTTCATAATTATTTAAAGTAATTTTATGTTTTTGGTTCTCTGATCAACAGATTGTTTTGTTTAAAATAAACTAAAAAGTCTATTTTAAATTATACTTTTTAGTTTATTTCATACTAAAAAAAATTAGATGACGTATTGTTCTAATTCAGACTTTAGACTTTTTACCAAACCCTGCATTGGTTTTGCAGTCTGCATAACTCTGCACATTACGATTCCCCCTTCAACAGAAGCTACCAATTTAAAAGCAAAAACAACGGGATCTAGTTTAGCAGAAAATTCTCCGTTATTAATTCCTTCTTGAAGCAGAGCGGTTAATTCCTGTTGACCTTTTTTAAATACTTTAGCCACTTTTTCTCTTATAAAGGGATAATTATCATCTGCCTCTACTGCAGTATTAAATATCGGGCATCCGCCTGAAATATAGGTATCAATAGGGTTTTTATAAAAATCTAAAAAGGCATGTATTTTGCCCTTCATTGTCTTTGAGCCGTAAACAGCAGCTCTTATTCTATCAGAAACCATCTTAAGAGATAAGTCAATTACTTGGTCCGACAAATCTTCTTTATTTTCAAAATGACCATATAAACATCCTTTGGTAAGCTTGGTCGCCTCAAGAACATCATCAATGTTAACTCCCGAAATGCCCTTTTCATTATAAAGAGGAACCGCGGTTTCTAATATGAATTGTTTTGTTTTTTCGGCCTTAGTCATCATTTTGAAATTAATTAGACAGCAAATATACTAAAAAGTATATTTCATACACGAAATTATAATAATTTATTCTTTTGAATTTTAGCCTAACTATGAATCACCTCTATGAAAAAATACCATATAACTAATCTATATTTTTATGACACATTATTAAAGTGAATTCATAACACTGTTTGGCAAAAAGCTAAGACTGTCTGTTTTTACCTTAAATAAATTATCCAAGACGATTTAAGAAAAAAGCTTCGATGGCAAATATGATATGATAAAACAATACCGGACAGTTATTCCATTTCAACAATCATTTCTGCTTCAATTACCATGTTTTGCGGAAGTGTATATACACCCACAGAAGTACGCGCATGCCTGCCCTTCTCGCCAAACACTTCAATTAATAAATCAGAAAAACCATTCATTACTTTTGATTGGTCAGTAAAAGACTCCGCGGTATTTACATAACCATTTACTTTTACTATGCGTTTTATTTTGTTCAGACTTCCAAAAGCACGTTTAAGTACCGCCAGCTGATTTATGGCTGTCAGCCTGGCGGCCTGATAACCTTCTTCGGTGGTGAGACTGCTCCCGACTTTTCCAGCAATGTATTTCCCGTCTGCTTTAAGCGGTCCTCTTCCCGACAGGAAAACCACGTTTCCAACTTTTACCATATCCACATAACTTCCTAATGATTCTGGTATTTGCGGCAATTGAATTCCTAATTGACTTATCTTTTGCTCTGGAGTTTGTGCTAACAAATTAAAACTCAATAGTACTAATGCAAGTGTTACTATATTTTTCATTATTTCCTTCTTATAATTATCTAAAAAAGAAAGTCATCTTTAAAAGACGACTTTCCTAATTTTTGTTTTTATTTATCTTATTATTTTATGAATTTGATCAATTCAGCATTAAATTTTGGAAGCTCTTCGATAAACAAGGCATGACCGCTTTTCTCGAATGGAACCAAAGTTGAATTGGCAATTGATTTGTGCATTTGTTCAGCTAATTCGTAAGAACAAATTTTGTCCTGTGTTCCGTGAAGTATAAGAGTTGGTATTTTTATTTTTTTCAAATCTTCTCTTAAATCTGTATCACGAAGTGCTTTCATAGATTCTCCCATTGCATATGGAGATGCCTGTGCCTGAATAGTTCCTAACCATGCACCTTGTCCTGCAGATACGCTTGTTTCATTGGCTGGGAATATTTTTCCGAAATTCTCAAACAATTGTGGTCTGTTAGTATTATTAAGGGCAATAAGACCGTTTACATCTTCTTTTGTCCAGAAACCGTAGTTAAAATCTGCTCTTTTTGTCCATAATGGAGCCGCTGCACCAAACAAAGCCAGTTTTGAAACGTGGGCTGCATTGTATTTGGCTACATAATGAATCACTGTTGCGCCTCCCATAGAGAATCCGCCGATTGTTGCTCCTTCAATTTTAAGTTTGTCTAGGATTACTTTGATATCATCTGCATAAACATCATAGTTGTACGCACCCCCCGGTTTGTCTGATAATCCAAAACCTCTTAAAGTAATTCCGATAACGCGATATCCTTTCTGGATAAGTTCTGCATATTGGTATTCATACATAGCATCACTTAATGGCCATCCGTGAATCAGTACTACTGGTTTTCCTTCTCCTAAATCCGTTACATGCAGTTTTACATTTTTCTCTACTTCAATATATTCTTCTCTTCCTAAACTTGCCGGTTTTCTTTGACTTTGAGCAAATACTGTTGATACAGCTAATAAAAAAATGGCGAAGCTTGTTGTTACGATTGTTTTTAAATTGGTTTTCATTTCTTTTAGGTTTTAATTTATTTAAAATTTTTATTTATCTCTGTCATTTCTTATTGACAGGACAAAATTGATAATTCTATGATTATAAAACAAATTAATAATTTTTAGTATGTATAAATTTTATTTATAATCTTGTTTAATCAGAACTTCAATTCATTTAGAGTTTCCATATGATTCAATCTTTTTTAAGCAGGAATGAATCACTAATTTATCTTATAATAGATTTTCAGTATAGTTTACTTTTTCAATACCAAGACAGGTTTTCCTTTTTCCACTATATATGTTGCCAGTTCCGAAGCTTTTGCATGACTGTTATTTCTTGCAGAGTGAACTACGCCAGCAGGGATAAAAAGTACTTCTCCGGCCTTTAAAGTAACAGGAGACTGACCTTCGACTTCATATTCCAATACGCCATCAAGAACATAAATAACTTCCTCTCCGGGGTGAGAATGCTTTCCAAAAGCAGTATGAGCATCAAAATCGATGCGTGCCTGAACTGTTTCATATCCTGGTACACTAAGATCGTAACGCTGCAAATCAGTACGTTTTATTCCTGATTGCTGGGCAGAAACAGTATTGGCAATAATCAATGCTAAAAGGCTAAGGGCAGAAACTGTAGTTGATGCAAAATTTAAAGTTTTCATGTTTAATCGTTTTAATTAATTTGTTGTTTTTGTTAATATTCTTGTCAAAAGTACCAAGGCTTTACTGGCATTGAAATGATAATATACCCCAAATGGACAAAGTGAGAAATGAAGTGGACAAAAGTGGAGTTATAATTATTATGGATTATAAAATTTTGTCGATTTAGCTGTGATAAGACTCACCTTCCTTCCATATTCCCACTATAGATAGAGAATCAGAAATATTAATAGTAGGATCACCTTTAACTAAAAGCAAATCTGCTCTCAATCCCTCAGCAATTGATCCTCTGTCTAATAAATTAAATCTTTTAGATGGTACTGATGTGGCTGCTCTTAATGCCTCAATGGGGCTTAATCCCGCTTCTACTAACAGCTGCATTTCATGATGAACACTCACACCATGTGCAAGTCCGCCCAAATGGGGCATCGGTACAGATACATCTGTTCCAACAAGTATATCTACTCCTGCGTCTCGTAAATCCCTCACGTTGTCAAAGTTATCTTTCATATTGCCTTCGGGAAAAGTATTGAAACAAGAACACATGGTCATTTTCCAGTCTTCATTTAATTTTTTCTCAACTCTTTCATCATGCGCAACATGACAGGCAGAATTACCTATAATCGATGAATTTAATACCAGACAAGGTGTTACGAAAATTCCCTTGGCCGCAATAGCTTCAATGAGTTCTTTGGTCCAATCTGGTCTGTCAATAAATAGATGTGCCAAGCCGTCGACACCAATTTCGACCGCTGTTTTGGCCGCTTCTGCCGTTAAAACGTGGGCTATTGCAATCTTATCTAATTTATGAGCTTCATCAACTGCTGCTTTTAATACCGGAGTTTCAATGACAGGTAAACCCGGTGCATTCATTACAGTTCCTTCCTCAATCATTATTTTAAAATAATCTGCACCATTATTTACCTGACGATGAACAAAATCTATTGCTCCGCTAATTGAGGTAACATCGGCACCTATTTCTTCTTCTTCCTTTTGAGCTTGGTGAGCAGCTAAAAAAATGGCCTTTTCTTCTTCACTCATTTTCTCCATTTCTTTTAACACGAATTCCGGAATACCATCACCTTTAGGAATAAGCTCGTCTGGATGACCGCCGGGAGCTGTTAGACCCATACCGGCAGAACGCACATCGGCAGCACCTGTAACTCCTTTTAGTTGGGTTTCACGTCCTTTACTGGTAAATCCTCCCATCATTTCTAATTCGGTAGTGATACCGAATTTTAATGCATCTTTTAAGAATTCTACGGAGGTATGCACATGGGCATCTATTAAACCAGGCAGCAGAGTACAGCCTGATCCGTCAATAACCTCACTTATGTCTTCTGGTAAGTCATTTAGAATGGAAGTAATTACACCGTCACTAAAGACAACTGTTTTTATACCAATTACATTTTTGCCATCAAACACATTTACATTGCTGATGGCTTTAGTTTTAATATTAGTCATTTTGAATTATTTAAATTAATTTTTAGGCAAAGTTATCTAGTCAATAAGGATTAAAATAACTACATTTGACACAATAATAGCTCTAAAAGGTCATTCTAATGAAATTACACTTAAAGGAAGAATTCGGTTTTTTAGCGGGTTTTGCGGATTTATTAGGTACAGAGGTAAAAAATGGAATATTAGTAATACCCGAAAATAAAGGGAAAGGCTATCTAAGAGGATTTAGATTAGACAATTCCATAAATATGCTTGTAACTTTTTATGAGTTTAATGACAATGTGGTTGCGAAAAGACTAGGAGGTCAAAATACACTGAATAGAATACTATTTTCTTTTAATAATATTTTTCCAGATACCGATTCAAAAAACAAATATTCAGGAAATCTTCCTTCAATTCAGATTTTTAAGGGAAAACTTAATATTGAAACATTCTATCCGGGTAGAACTAAATTCAACTCTATTTTTATTGGAATTGATTCCGATAAATTAGCCAAAACTCTAGGAGTGAATATTGACAATGAAATTTTCAGAAATATTATTACCAGCGAACAGTCGATCTTATTTGAAGAGCTGCTTTCGCCAAAAATTGAGCAGGTGGCTATGGAAATTATTCAGGCTGACATTCCAGCTTCCCTCAATGATTTCTTTTTTAAAATTAAAGCCGAGGAATTAATCTGTCTGACTTTAAAAGAACTTTTTAAAAGAGAAAATCCAACTACACATGCACTAAATCAAATAGATGTTCAAAAAATTTATAAAGTGCGAGATACAATCTTGAACAACATTGCTGCGCCTCCCGTTATAAAACAACTGGCATCAGAAGTAGGAATGAGCGAATCAAAGTTTAAAAGACTATTTAAACAAATTTTTGGGGACAGTTTGTTTAGCTATTACCAAAAATTCCGAATGAAAGAAGCAGCACGATTGCTAAAAGAAAATAAAATGACTGTGTCAGAGGTTGGCTTTAAGATGGGGTTTTCTAATTTAAGTCACTTTGCCAAGGTTTTTGAGGACCATATTGGAACCAAGCCAAAATCGTTCCAAAAAATCAAACAAAATTAAAGAGCAATGATGACTATTTCGATCAAATTGTAAAGCTTTAAATAAAATTAGCCTCTAAATTGTCTATTTAAACATCGAAATTGTCCACTTCAATTACTTATGATTATCTAATGAGAGCGTTCTGATGCAAATTTGCCCTGTTTAACAGCTTAAAATTTTAAAATCATGAATGCAAAAACAACAAAAATTATTTACTGGACAGGTGTTATCTTAACTTCTTTATGGTTTGGAGCCAGCGGTTTTTTCGAACTTACTACAAATCCTATTGTTTGGGGAATTACACAGCAATTGGGATATCCAGAACATTTCATCTACCTGCTTGGTGTGTTTAAAGCCGCAGGAGTTATCGTATTATTAATTCCAAATAAGTTACTGCGGTTGAAAGAATGGGTCTTTGCGGGTATTTTCTTTGATATAACTTTTGCGTTTTTTTCAAAACTCGCAGTACTAGGCTTTTCTGCAGTAACTGACGCTGTTATTGCTTTTATAATGGTAAGCATAACTTATTTAATGTTTAGAAAATTATACACTGTTCACTACATTACCCATAAAACTGAATAGATTTAGTATTTATTGGAATAGTAAAGCCTGAGATTATCTCAGGCTTTTTCGTTATAGAATTATGAGCTTTCTAACAAATAAATTTGAGCTTTTTAACAAAATACTCATCCCTGCTTCTGCCGTAATTTTGTACTGAACATTTAAATACAATTACAATGAATAAAACATGGTTTATTACAGGAAGCTCAAGAGGATTAGGACGTAATCTTACAGAAGCAGTTTTAAAAAGCGGTGATAAAGTTGTGGCAACGGCCCGCGATATCGATCAGTTAAATGATTTGAAAGCTCTTTACAAAGATCAAATCTTTCCGGTAGCCTTAGATGTTACTAACTATGAACAAGTGTATAGTGCGGTTAAAACGGCTGCAGAACATTTTGGAAGAATTGACGTCTTGGTAAACAATGCAGGATTCGGAATTATCGGGGCTGCCGAAGCTTATACCAGTGAGCAGGTCCGCAGTCAGTTAGAAACTATTTATATGCCCCAATTGAGATTACGCGTGCCGTCCTTCCTTATATGCGCAAACAGGGTTCAGGAAGGATTTTACAAATCAGTTCTATTGGCGGACGCGTTGGTAATCCAGGCCTAACGATGTATCAGGCGGCAAAATTTGGTCTAAGCGGCTTTACCGAAGCTTTGGCCAAAGAAGTTTCTTCGTTAGGAATATTGTTAACTAGTGTCGAACCAGGCGGTTTCCGTACTGATTGGGCTGGCGCTTCTATGTCTTACGCAACTGAAATAGAAGGCTACGAAATGGTAAAACAACGTACTGATTTTTTCAAAGGAGGACAATTTGTTGCTGTTGGTGATCCCGAAAAAGCAGCCAAAGTGATGGTGGATTTAGCGTCTCATCCAAACCCTCCTGTACACTTGGTACTAGGTAGTGAAGCAATTGGTATATTAAAAAATGCTGACCAAAAGCGAACAGAAGAAATGGAAAATTGGATGAATGTTAGTATATCAACAGATCATGATGAAGCAGGAAGCTTTTTTGATACCGCACAAGGAAAATGGTATACCAATAATACTAAAAAAGAATAATTTAAATACATTCTGTAATGGTCAGTACTAAATATTGCTGACCATTTTTTATAAATTTGTAATATGAACGATTCAAAAATAAATCAGAAAACACCAGCAATTGCTTATTCGTGCTATTATACCCAAAATCGCGAAGGTGAACAATTTGCTGCAGAACATGTTTTAAGTTTTCAGATTTCAGGAATACTTACTTTAAACAACGGCATCAGAGAATATATTTTCAAACCGGGTGATTTTCGATTTATCAAAAGGAATCAGCTTATAAAATTCAATAAACAGCCTGATCCTAATGCTGCATTTCAATCCATTTCAATTTATTTGAATCAGGAAGCATTGCGTGATTTCTCAATAAAACACAATCAAAAGACCAGTTTAATTAAAAGTCCTGAAACAGAAACTGTTTTTCAATTAGAAGAAACTCCACTGCTTAAAAGTTTAATGGGATCTTTGATTCCCTATATCAACGAAGATCAATTAATTACAGAAGAACTTCAAACTTTAAAAGTAAATGAAGCTATTACCATTTTATTGCAATGTAAACCCGAACTCAAAGATATTTTATTTGATTTTAATGAGCCAGGAAAAATTGATTTGGAAGCTTTCATGAAAAAGAATTTTCATTTTAATGTACAGTTAGACCGTTTTGCCTACCTAACTGGTAGAAGCTTGGCCACTTTTAAACGTGACTTTCAGCGTATTTTTGAAGTTTCTCCAAGCCGTTGGTTATTACAAAAAAGATTACAGCAGGCTTATTATCTGATAAAAGAAAAAGGAAAAACCCCAACTGAAGTCTATCTTGAAGTAGGTTTTGAAGACCTGTCCCATTTTTCATTTGCCTTTAAGAAACAATATGGATTATCTCCTTCGAAGGTCTTTTAATTTTTTTTGTTTTGGGTTTCAGGTTTCACGTTTTATGTCTAAAGTTCTGGTTTACAAGACATGTCGTCCGGATATCTATATAATCTTTCTTTTTGCCCGTTTGGCAACCTGAGCCAGAGGTTTCGGGACTGAAACTTGAAACTTAATCCGGAGTTTCAAAACATGAAACATGAAACAAAAAAACTAATCTTTACCTATTTTCCAGCCAGTTCAAAAAGGCGGTTGCTTTCTCTTTTCCTACCAACAATTTTTCTTCTGTTGGAATGGTTAATTTGATAATTAACTTACGAGAGAAATAATGTTCTGCCTCTCTAATTGCTGCAAAATTCACCAAATACTGCCTGTTGATCCTGAAGAATTGTATGGGCGATAACAGCTTATGAACCTCATCTAATGATTGTGTAATTTGATATTCAGTTTTATCAAAACACATGATGGTTGGAGTTTCATTTTTAATATAAAACAAAGCAATATTCTCGGTTAAAACTGTTTGGTATTTATTATTTTTAAAAACCAAAAAACTGCTTTTCCCTTTATTCTCGCCAGTTCGTGTCAATAAATACTCGAAATCTGGTATCATCTTTTTATTTCTTTGGAAGAAATTCTTCAGTTCTGCTGCTTTCTTAATAGCCTGTGCAATACTTTCTCTTGAAAATGGTTTCAATACGTAGTCAATTCCGTTTGACTTAAATGCCTCAATTGCATAGTCATCAAATGCGGTGCAGAATATTACTGGTGATACAACCTCTACATTTTTGAAAATTTCAAAACACAGACCATCTGCCAGCTGAATATCCATGAAAATAAGATCTGGCTGATCATTTTCTGACAGATAGCTCACGGCACCGTCTATGCTCTGTATATACGACAAAATTTGAGTATCAGGTCTGATGCTCAGAATAAGCTGCCCAAGCGCTTTGGCTGTTTTTACCTCATCTTCAATTATTATGATAGTCATAGATCATTGGTATTTTTACTTTAAATATAGTTTCGGTTTTATCAATTTGAATTTCCTTATGAATTAAATGCATAAGTCGATTATTGATGTTATCCAGACCAACACCTGTTGACAAAACACCTCTTTTGAGCTGTATTGGATTTTCAATAACTAAAAAATCGTTCTCTGAGTATAACCTGATTCGCAATGGTTTTTCAAGGGAAACCACGTTATGTTTGATGCAGTTTTCTATTAATAACTGAACAGTAAAAGGGGGAACTACAGACTCGTATTGTTTTTGATCCACTTCATTTATCAGAACAAATCCATCTTCAAAACGCGCTTTGAGCAGAAACACATAAGAATCTAAAATTTGAAGTTCTTCTTTTAAGGGTATTAAATCTAACTTTCGGCTTTCGAGTGTAAAACGGTAAAAATCAGATAATTTTAAAATAAAGTCAGCACTCTGCGGATCCTGAATTTCTACCATAGATTTCAGCGTATTGAGGCTATTAAATAAAAAATGGGGATTTACCTGCTGTTTCAGTAATTCGTACTGCGCTCCTAGATTAACAGCATGCGTGCGTTCTAATTCCAGTCCCATCTTCTGGGTCTGATAGTTTTGAAAAAGCAGATGCAGAAACATATAAACAATCAGATTAATTAATACGCCCCGCAATTCAAACATGATTGGAGCATCCATTTTAGAAATCTGAAAAAGTTCCTGATGCCCAATTACCAGGATGACCATAATTAGAATCCCCAATATCACACTTAGTAAAAGTTTCCAGTTAAACAAACTTTTATTGGTACGCTGCGACGAGAATTTTGGAAGGCTGTAAATATTATAATACCAAATAAATATAGAGAACATTAAGGTAATCGAAGAATTGATGACAATATCTCCAGGAGTTGATCCAGCGTCAAATAACTTTGGTATCGAAGCAAGAACCGCCAATGCTATAGAACTTCCCCAAATCACCTTTCGGGAAACGTGAAAGTTTTTTACTTTTTCCATATATTTTTTATGTGTTTTTAGATCTCGCTTTGTCAAAGATAGGATATTTTGAAAGTATTTTTTAATCCCTAAAAAAATCGGAACAAAATATTTCTGTTCCGATTTTATCTTTAGTAAGTTCAAATTTCAAAG
Source organism: Flavobacterium sp. Root935 (assembly GCF_001429295.1). Lineage (GTDB taxonomy): Bacteria > Bacteroidota > Bacteroidia > Flavobacteriales > Flavobacteriaceae > Flavobacterium. Next base: position 327,773 of record NZ_LMJL01000012.1, read on the forward strand.
CCAAAGTGCCTTATTCTCCTGCATTAACAACATGATATTTTCTTTTATAATAAGATCACTTTTATTACGCTTAAAACTTTTGGTACGTTTTTCTTCCGGCATTTTACTGCAACAGGATAAGCTTAAAAAAACTGTTTTCATAAAATCGGAGATTGTTGTAACACAGCTCGTGATGCTCCCATAACACTTCCTGTATTATTGTCCTGAATAAAACCAATCACTTCAAAATCTTTTGTATTAATTTTTTTTGGCAGATGAATCCATACTATTCCTTCTTTATCTTTTAAAGCTGACGACTGTAAATGACGAACAATTTGATAATGCGATAGAATGCGGTTAGCATTCTCCCCTCTTTTTACATTGCTTTTAGCTGTTTTCTGAACAATTGCAAGTAATAAGCTGCTATTTTTAAAAACGCCTTCTATATTGTAATTTACTTTAAGATTATTATTGGCCTGGGTACCTTCGAGAAATAATTTGACAGCAGCAGGTTTTGAAAGTGCAGACTTGATTCCGTTTCTAACAATAGTTTCCTGCGAAGCAATATAATCAGTTTTTCCGTTTACAACCAGCTGTGGTGTATAAATTGGTTCTTTTCCCAGAAATTTTGCATAATCGTACTGCCTTTTGGTATAAGCTGAATTGCTAAAGACATCTTTCCATCCTTGCCTGTCCCAATAATCGACATGATAAGCCAAAATATAAACCTCATGGTTTCTATATTCACTTTGGATTCTTCCCATCAGTTCATCTGCGGGCGGACAGCTTGAGCAGCCTTCAGAAGTGTATAATTCTAATAAAGCAAAACCTTTCTCTGCTCTTTTATCTGGATTTTGCCCTAACACAGCCATTCCTATTAAAAGCATCAATGTGATGAAAACTGGTAATAATTGTATCTTTTTCATGATGTAAATTGACTATAATAAGCCTCATTCGAAGAGACTTTGATTTTAAATGTTTAAAGGATATTAATTTCAACATTAATATTTCCTCTTACTGCTTTAGAGTAAGGACAGGTCTGATGTGCTTCATCCGCTACTTTTCTTGCTGTGTGAGGATCTAGACCTGGCAGACTAATATTCAATCTTGCCTGAAGAGAATACGCGCCTTCTGCCACGCACAAGTCTACTTCAGCATCTACCGAAGTATCCGACGGAAGTTTAATATTTAACTTTGAGGCGGCAATTCCCATTGCACCAATAAAACATGCTGACCAGCCTGCCGCCAAAAGTTGTTCCGGATTTGTCCCAGAACGTGAAGAACCTGGAGAACTAAGTTTAATATTCAATTGTTCATCTGAACTTTGTGATGCTCCTTCGCGGCCGCCGGTCGTGTGTGTCCTGCCTGTGTATAAAATTTTTGTTTCCATAATTTTTTAATTGTGTGTTGTGAAATGTTAATTGTATGTTCTGCTTGCTTTTTACTTTATTTATTTTTTACTTAAATTATCGACGTCTATAATTGCTTTTGCAAATGCCTGTGGATCTTCTTGAGGAACATTATGTCCGATGCCTTTGAGGATTCTGTGTTCATATTTTCCTTTGAATTTGTCTGCGTACGCTTTTCCATCGGCGAAAGCACCGTCAAAATCGCTTCCTATTGTAATAGTAGGTACTTTAATTGCAGGTCTTGCGGCCAAACGTTTTTCTAAACTATCGTATTTAGATTCTCCCGCTTCAAGTGATTGTCTCCATCTGTAATTATGAATAACGATTGCTACGTGGTCCGGATTATCAAAAGACTGCGCCGTTTGATCGTAAGTCGCTTTATCGAACTTCCATAATGGCGAGGCTATCTGCCAGATTTGTTTATTAAACTCGTAGGTATTTTGAGTGTATCCTAATTTTCCTCTTTCTGTTGCAAAGTAATATTGATACCACCATCCTAATTCTGCTTTTGGAGGCAGCGGTTTTAAATTAGCTTCAAGATTTACAACCAAATAACCGCTGACAGAAACTAATCCTTGTAAACGTTCAGGCCAAAGTGCCGCCATAACAACCGCTGTCCTAGCTCCCCAATCAAAACCTCCAATAATGGCTTTATCAATTTTAAGCGCATCCATCAAAGCAATAATATCAGTTGCTAATGCCGCTTGCTGTCCGTTTCTAAAAGTATCTTTCGAAAGGAATGTCGTAGTTCCAGATCCCCTTAAATATGGAGTGATTACTCTATAGCCTTTTGCTGCTAAAATAGGAACCACTTCCTTATAACTGTGAATATCATAAGGCCAGCCGTGGAGCAGTATTACAGTAGTTCCGTTGGAAGGCCCAGCTTCAGTATAGCCTACGTTTAATAAACCAGCATTAACTTGTTTTAATGTTCCCAAAGCAGGACTTATTGTTACTGCATTTGGTTTCTGGTTTTCTGATTGTGCATTGACAGCATTAAAGCTTAAAAAAAGAGCAGTAATTAAAAATACCTTAGAAGTTAAAGCTGTTATACGGTTGGTGATTTTTGATATTGTTTTCATAATCCTGATGTTTTAATCATTTACCTATTAGTTAATTTATTAGCCAAAAGTATGGCTGCAGTTCCGCTTTTAAAATCAGAAAATATCCCAAACGGACAAACTAGGGCGTGAAATGGACAGGCTTAAATTTGAAAATTCTATATAAAAAAATAACCTGCAGGTGCAGGCTGATTTAAGAAAAAAACTAAATGATTAAAAAGGAAAAAGAAAGCTCTAAAAAAGCATTGCCATAAGGATATGCAACGCAATAAGCATCAAGAAGAAAACAAAAGTTATTGAAATCAGTTATGAGTACAAAACTGACTTATTGATTCTGTCTCGAAAAAATCACATCGTTAATAGTAATGATTTGTGAAATTTATAATCCATATCTGCCAAGATTTGAATGGCGGTATGTGTTTTTTCACATAGATAATGAAGTCACGTACAATTAAAAAGCACACCTGTACAATGCTATAAACAAATTAGTTATAACAAAAGAACTTCACCAGAGAACTGCCTATAATATTTCATCAAGGACTGATTTTAGTTCCTCAAATGTATCAGGCTTTGAAATATATTTTACGATCGTATCGTTTTTTAAAAGCCAGGGAATCATAATATGCTCATCTGGTGTTGAAAACATTACCACTTCAATATTTGCCAGCCTGTCATAACTGCGTAGACGGCGTATAAATTCCAGCCCATTTATAAAAGGCATATTATAATCCAGTAATATCAAATCAGGAAGTTTATCAGTAGAATTGAGTTCTGAAAGCGCTTTTATAGGATTGCCCGCAGTGCGGCAGTTCACTTCTTTATTCAGAGAGCTGATGGCATCCATAAAATTGGTAATATCGTCATCATCATCATCCACAAGAAATATCTCTTTTCTTAACATATAATCTAATTTAATAATCTATAATCTTGACAACAGTTAATAATAACCTTAAATATAAGATTATTTTTAATTAAAAGACAAAGAAGACACAAAAAACTCCCTTTTGATACAAGAATAAAAAAAATACTCAGGTTTTTGTCTAATCCTTGTACTAAACAATCAACCTGAGCTATTTTTCCGTACTTCACTGTTCAAAATAAGATAAAAACACTTAAAAGAAATATTATATACTATTAATGATAATGAATATGAGAACCCCAGCACTGAGCTGAAAAATTCGATTTACTTAAATAAAAGCGGTGCTAATTTATGGAAGCTTCTGCGCCAAGTCAAAAATTCGTGTCCTGTATTTTCTGAAACATAAGAGACCGCATTGAATCCCGCCTCTTTCAAAGTTTTTACAGCAGTTTCTACATTCTCTGGTCTTTCTCGACTTCCACAGCTTATAAAAACCAGCTTTACTTTTGATTTATCTTTAATCTCTTCTGGCTTATAAATACCTCCACTTAGAAGTGCATATTGAGAAAAAACTTCAGGCCTATTAAGGGTAATAGAATGTGTTTCCATTCCACCCATCGACAAACCAGCCATGGCACGATTGGCCTGATTAGGAACTGTACTGAAATTTGAGTCAATATAAGGAATTAACTCTTCTACAAGAACAGTCTGAAACGGTTCTATCTTGAAACTAGCCAGACCTCCGTATTTAACATCATTTGTCATGCCATATGCCATGACGATAATAAATGGCTTTATTTTACCTTCAGCAATCAAATTATCCATAATTAAATTTACACGTCCCTGATTGCTCCAAGCCGTTTCGTCTTCTCCCCATCCGTGCTGTAAATACAAAACAGGATATTTGATGTTTTTATCTTTATTATACCCAGGTGGTGTGTAAACAAAAGCTCTACGTGAGGTATTGGTGCTTTTTGAAGGGAAAAGAATCTGCTGTACATTTCCGTGAGGAACATCTTTCAATGCATAAAAATCCTCATCATGCGCTGGTATTTCTATACCACTTTCCCAACGGGTAGATCCAAAAAAGTTAAGTGCACCTGGATCATTAAAAATTCCACCGTCAACAGTTACATGATAATAATGAAACCCTTCATCCATTGCACCTGCCGTGGTGCCTCTCCAGTAACCATCCTGATCTTTTGTTAGAACCGTTCCTCCTTTTGCTCCTCCTAACCCAAGGCTTACTACAACTGATTTAGCCTCGGGAGCTAAAATTTGAAATCGTGCATAACCTTGAGAATTGACTTTTGGGTATTCCTGCCCAGGCTGATTTATTGTTGATGGTTTAAAATCTTCGATAACAGAAGCTGGGTTTGTCTGTGCAAAACCTGCAGCGCCTATCAAAACAAATATCCATATTATAACACCTGCTAATTGTTTCATATCTTTACTTTTAAGTTTAAATTCTAATTAACTCTTTGAAGTTATAATCTGGTAGTTCCCGCTAAGATGCATTAAACTGAAGAGATACATTAATCCATCATAATAGGGATCAAAATAACCGTCTTCATAAGGTTCAAGTTTGGCATTCCAGACAGCATGAACAAAATCCATACTTGCTTTATCTTTATTTACTAATGATGCTGCAGCGGCGGTTCCTACTAAACCAATTGAATGTCTGAGTTTTTTAACAGGGCCGGCTTGAAGAATAAAATCGGGAGTAGAACCATCAAGATTAAACTGATCTTCATACTTGTCTAATCCTTTAGATCTAAGAAAATTTTGAAAACGCTTCGCATAGTCTTCCTGCCATTCTTTATCTTTTCCGTACCAAGTATAATCCATGGCAATGTTCATAGGAACTCGCCAAGAATCATAACGGAATCCAGGAGGCATCCAAGGTGTCGGATGCGGTTCTCCATTAAATTCTGTATAATCTGAATTTAGCCCCGTCACAGGATGACAGGCTTTATGTAAAAAATTACGCGAAACATCGGCGCATTCTTTATAAAACTGCTCATGACCGTCTTTAGCATACAATGCCCATATTTCATAAAATGCAGGAACATGATAAGAAGGATCTGTCCAGTTGTAACCTCCTCCTTCTGGCACAAAGGAAATTTGTTTGTGCTCAATATTTATAATATTATGAACATTCGCTGTACCATCTTTTTTCCACATGGCATCTAAAATTCTTCTGGCTTCTTTATAGTAATTTATTCCTGTATAGTTACCCCATTTATTAGAAGCAAAAAGCAGACTGGTTATAAAATACAATTCCCCGTCTGAGGCAGAGCCGGGAGAATTTTGTTTTTTGGTCTTTGGATCTACACTCCAAGCAAAATATCCTTCTCTTGGTCCTTCTTGATGCTGCATGTATTTTACAGACCACCTCCATAAACGATCAAAAACATCTTTTTTATTGAGCTGAACGGCAACCATCATTCCGTATGACATTCCTTCTGTACGGGCATCTTTATTTTTAACATCAGAAACATATCCTAAAGTTTCTCCTTCTTCAAAATATGCTTTGTTTGGCCCTTCGAATATATCATAATAGGCTTTGGCTACTTTCTTGTCTATTTCGTCTTGGCTGTAACCTGCTTCCTTAAAGAGATTTCTATATTGCGGTCTTTCGGATTGTGTTTTTTCCGTCTTCTTTTTTTCCTGTGCAGTAACTCGAATGGGTGTTGTCATGATGACGATCATCAAAAAAAACGAAATTTTAATTACAGACCTGCTTGAGTTTTTTTTATATACAACCATATTTATTTTTTTAAATATATTCCTAATCAGAAAACCGTAAACAATAAACAGCGCAGTAAATGCGCTGTTTATACAAAACTAACTTAACTTAAACTAACCAAAATTTAAAACCTTAATAACCAGGATTATTATCACTTGGTTTTATTTTAGGATTAGACGAGGTTTCTCTGTTTGGTATTGGCCATAACTCGCTTTTACCAGCAGTAAAACCTGTTCCTTGTAATACAGTACTTGCTATACCCCATCTTATAATATCATCAAAACGAGATTGCTCTCCGGCAAATTCTACCTGACGTTCGTGCACAATTGCTGCAAAAACAGCGTCTTTTGTTGGTGCAATATTAGTTGTCAGATTTGCTCTATCGCGCACTTCTTTAATGTATGCTATTGCAGCTGTCTGAGAACCTCCGTTTCTTTGGTTTTCGCATTCGGCTTTCATCAGCAGTACATCTGCATAACGCATTACTTTAAAGTTAATGCTTGATCGGGTTGCTTCATCTTCTCTATTGTAATAGTTTTGGTATTTTTTCCAGCCGGCTCTTCTAATACCTGCAGAGGTAGTAAAGTTACCTGCTACCATTACCTTTGTTCCTTTTAAATAAGAGGAACCTGGCACATAAAAAGTATCGCCAAAACGATTATCACCTGCTTCATATGAATCTAAAAGATTATCTGACGGATAAACATTGTACCAGCTAAGATTTCCATATTCCTGACCTCTAAGCGTTGACTCATCAAAGCCTGTTCCTCCGCTATCACCAACAGCTCCCCATTGATCACCTGTTCCATTTTTTTCGTCAAACTCAATTTCAAAAATAGATTCTTTACCATGTTCTGTTTCTTCCATAAAGTTGTTGTAAAAATTGCCTTTATCTTCGAGGCTGTAACTGGTCACATTATTAAAGGCTGCTAAGGCTTCATCGTATTTTTTTTGATATAACAATACTTTACCCAAATGTGCATAAGCCACTTCTCTATTAGCCCTTCCTGCTGATTCTGATGCTTTGGGTAAAAGATTTTGCGATGCAAATACAAGATCTTCTTCAATCAAGGCATACACTTCTGCTTTAGGACTTCTTGCGTTTCCAATAATAGTACCTGATTTATAAATTGGTAAATCTCCAAAACGTCTTACTAATAGAAAATAATAGTATGCTCTTAAAAAATGAGCTTCTCCTAAATATTTATTCTTTTTTTCCTGAGATAAAACAGAATTTGGAAGAGCATTGATTTTTTCTTCGTTATCCAGTACAAAATTAGCTCTGGATATTCCTATATAACAAGATTCCCAGTAATATTGAATAATATCGTTTCCTCCGTTAAAAGAAAAATCCTGAAAAGGTTTTTTGTTACCTTCTAACTGTGGGTTTCCTAAAGCATCATGCCCCATAAGATCCATCGCGAAGAAAAGATTTCTGCCATAGAGTCCTCTTGTCTGAAGATTTGCATACGAAGCATTTACTGCAGACTGCACTTGTGCTTCGGTTTTAAAGAAAGTTTCAGGCGATAAAGTATTGGGATTATTCAATTCTAATTCGCTAGTGTCACATGAAGTTATGGTTAAAACCCCAGACAGTACTATAAGTATATATTTTATTTTTCTCATCATCTTTAAATATTAAAATGTAACATCAATTCCAAAAATTACAGATTTTGGCTGTGGATACCTTCCTAAATCAATTCCTGCTGAATTTGCATTACCATCTGCACGTGCAATCTCTGGGTCTAAACCTGAGTAATTTGTGATAGTAATAAGGTTCTGTCCGCTTACGTAGAATCTTGCTTTTGAGAAATAACTCTTAAATGAATCTCCTGATAGTGTATATCCTAAGGCTATATTCTTTAATCTTGTAAAAGAACCATCTTCGATGTAGCGCTGGTTGGCTGAAGACCAGTTTATATCAGCTCCCTGTGCTCTTGGTAATGTAGCTGAAGGATTTGTTACAACGCCATTTACAACAACTGCTCTATCTAAAACATCTGTGCTTGCGTTAAACAAACGGTTCATTCCTTTTAGATCAAAGGTGTTTGCATTGTAAATATCATTACCTGCAACTCCAGTTATGAAACAATTGAAATCAAAGTTTTTATATGCGGCACTAAGGTTTAAACCATAAGTGAAATCAGGATATGGATTTCCAATGTTTGTTTTGTCATCTGCGTTTATTACTTTATTGCCATCGCGGTCAACAATTTTTAGATCACCTGGTTTAATTGTAGTCTGTCCTGGTCCAAAAACCGCATCAACTTCTGCTTGGTTTTGATAAATTCCATTGGTCTGATATCCATAAAAGTAAAATAACGGCTGACCTACTTCTAGTCTTGAAAAATTCTCTAAACCTGCTCTTGCCGAAGGTCCGCCTAATACACTAGTTACTCCTGGCGCTAAACTTACTACCTCATTTTTACTTGTCCCTAAATTTGCCACTGCAGACCATGTAAAATCCCCTTTTCTGTCATTGAAACCAATTGAAACTTCATAACCGCTTACTTTTACGTCTGCAATATTTTGAATCTGAGTCCCGCCGCCTGCAGAACCAACAGAAGCTGCAAGAGGAACTGCAAACAGAATATCACTACTCTTATTGTTAAAATATTCGAATGAACCCGTTAGTTTTTCATCAAAAAAACCAAAATCTAAACCGATATTTCTATCTAATTTTGACTCCCATTTTAAGTTAGGATTAGCGGCAACTCCCAAAGAAACACCAGGTGCGTTTGCTCCTCCAATAGGGTAATTATAGTTTGCCAATAAAGTGGCACTGTATTGATAATTATCTATTCTGTCGTTTCCTGTTGTTCCAGTACTAGCTCTAAGTTTTAATGTGCTGAAAATAGAATTTTGCATAAAATTTTCTTTAGCTATATTCCAACCAACTGCAACAGAATAAAAATTCCCCCAGCGGTTATTAGCTCCAAAACGAGAAGATGCATCTCTACGTCCTGAAACAGCAAGAAGATATTTATCATCGTAGTCGTAGTTGATACGGGCAATGTATCCTATGTTTTTTTCTTCGTAATTAGCAGATCCTAAACTTCCTTCATTATAACGAAGCTGATCAATTTCATCTGAAATATAATAACGGCTTCCGGCTGCTAGATTTTGAGATTTTCCATCAATTTTAGTAATAACTCCTAACACTTCAAGATTGTGCTTTTGAGCAATAGTCGTTTTATAGGTTAAGCTATTGTCAAAAACGATAGTCTGCCCTTGTGAATTTGTTTCGTTTGTTGAAGAAAATGCCTGTTTGTGATAAGAACCATCCTGAAAGCTTGGAATAAAAGTATGGTCTTTACTTGTATAGTAATCTAAAGAAACTTGTGATCTGAATTTCAATCCTTTGTAAATTTCTAATTCAGCAAAAATATTACCAATTATAGACAAGTTATTAATTTTCTGATATCCTAAATTAGCGACACGAACAGGATTTTCTGCATCATTCCCATCAATAGCACTTGGTCCTTGATAGCCTCCTAAGCTATTTTCATTGTAAATTGGCAAGTACGGCGCCATTTTAATAGCATGCTCTAATAATGTTCTTCCTCCTGACGTACGTTCTGGATTAATGGTGCTGAAAGAAACTCCAATGTTGCTTCCTATTTTTAATTTACCAATATCCTGCGTGTTATTAGCTCTAAAAGAATAACGTTCGAAACCTGTATTTACAATAGCGCCATCCTGCTTCATATATTCTGCAGAATAACGGCTTGTAGAATTCTCTGTACCATTTGAAAAACTCAAATTGTAATCCTGCATAATTCCCGTTTGAAAAATCTGATCCTGCCAATTTGTATTTATGTTTCCAAATTCAGCTGCTCTTGCTGTTAAATCACTTCCTAAATCTTTCGCATATTGAAGATACTGCTGAGTGTTTAAAACACTATATCTTTTAGTTACTTCCTGCCCGCCCACATAAGTGCTAAAAGTTAACTGCCCTGGTCCTTTTTTACCTTTTTTAGTAGTAACTACAATTACACCATTAAAAGCTTTAGAACCGTATAAAGCTGTGGTCGATGCATCTTTTAATACAGAAATACTCTCAATATCATTAGGACTTAAACCTGAAAGATTACCTGTTAATACTCCGTCTATGACATATAAGGGTGCACTGTTTCCCATTGTAGCCAGCCCACGAATATTAACTGTAGGATTAGAACCTGGCGCACCATTTACAACTGTAACCCCAGCAGCACGTCCCTGTAATGCTGATTCAGCATTCGTAATAGGCACTGCCGCAATATCTTTTGAGCTTACTGTCGAAACTGCTCCCGTAATCTTTGTTCTTTTTTGAGTACCGTAGGCTATTACAACTTCATTTAAATTTTGTGTCGATTGCACAAGGGCAACATTTATTGAATTTCTTTCTCCAACCGTAATTGTTTGTGAAATTAAACCAACAAAGGAATAAGTTATTTTATCAGTAGGATTAACTCCTTTTAAAGTGTATTTACCATCAAAATCTGTTGATGTGCTATTCTGACTACCTTCTACATTAATACTGGCACCTGGTAATGGAAATCCTGAAGGGTCTGTAATAACGCCATTAATGGTCTTTGACTGCGCCATTATACTATGACTGCTCGCGATCAGCAGTCCGATTAGTGCAATTTTGAGTTTTAACTTCATAATTATTGTTTTAGTTTGGTTAAATAGTTTAGTGGTTTGTTTTTGTTTTAATTGAATTAGTGGTTCATAATTTCTTTTTAATTAATCTTTGAGTACTTTAATGTGAATCAATCTAATACACTAAATATATCAGTAACAAATATAAAAAAACAATTTAAAAAACAATCGGTTGTCTTTTGATATTTTTAAATTATATATAAAAAAACACCAATATAAAAACATAAAGAATAATATTTTTATTTAAATAATAATAATTATTCATTTCAAAATTAATTTCAAAATAAAAAACAATGGATTTAACAGCCAAATGACAGATTTGCTACAAAAAACATAATATTAAAAAAACAATAAAAAATTGATTAAAAGGGCGATTATATAGGTAAAAAACTATTAAAAAGGCTTTTATAAAAAGTTTTATAAAATTTACCTTATACTTAAAAGAAAAAAAATAGATTATACAGATCAAAACAACAATCGGTTGCTAAAAAATATTTCTTTTTCATATAATAAATATTGTAACAAAAAAGCCTGGTGGTAATTAATAATTAATTTCCACCAAGCTCAAAATTTTTCAATGAAACTCATTTATGTACTATTCAGAATACCAATTACTGCTGCATAAATTTTGCTATTATATTTTTTTATTTAATTTTAGTGTTGACATCAACTTTCTTACGCTTTTAATTTGTTATTAATATTCCTCCGTTGTGAGGTATGCTTATTTCAACTTCTTTGTTTTTACTTATTGTCAGTTTACTCACTTTTCCGTTTAACTGGTCATCGTCTGCATAGTAATTTACTGCCGTACCAGAATTAAGCATTTCTAGTTTTATCTTTGTCTTTAAATGTTTATTTTCAGCATTAATTCCAGCGATATACCATTTTGCATCCTTTCTTCTGGCCATTACAACATACCTTCCTGGGTATCCTTCTAAAAAACGAACTTCATCCCATACTGTTGGTACTTCTTTCATAAATTGTATAGCCCAGTCTGGAGCATCATATAAATTATTTGGTGCTAAGGCAAAATGCTGCACGCCGCTTTGAAAAAGCACCGAAGTCGCTAACGCAAATACATCAGAGGTCATTCTTTTGGAGCCTTTATTGGCAATGTTATCACTATTATAGAATTTATTTAAAGCGCTTCCTCCAAAATCCATACTTCCTACAGTGTTTCTAATAAAAGTATGTGTTGCTGCACTTACAGCTTCATTATCACAGCTTTGCTGTCCAAAATGCAGATTTTCACTAGCCAAAACTGCTTCACTAGAGGCATAATTTGGATACATGCGTTCCCAGCCTCGAGGTAAAGTACAGCCATGAAAAATTACCATTATTCCAAATTCATTAGCATCTGTCAAAATATCTTCATACAATTTCATGGTTACCTGTTTATCGCCTCCAAAAAAGTCAACTTTAATGCCTTTAATTCCGATGCTTTTCATCCATGCCATTTCTTTTCGACGGAGTGCTGTATTATCCATTAGTCCTTTGGGGCCTTGAGGAGCATCATTCCAGTATCCATTTGAATTGTACCATAAATAGAGTCCTACTCCTTTTTGTTTACCGTATGCTGCTAATTCTGCTATTTTATCGCGACCAATCTGCGTATCCCAAAGTGCATCAATTAAAATGGTTTCATATCCCATTGAAGCACTAAAATCAATATACTGCTTTTGTACAGGAAACGTGGTATTGTTATCCATTTTCATGATCCAGCTCCAAGTTCCTTTTGTATACTGATACTCTTTAGAGGCTTCATATTTTGGCTTAACCAAATCAAACGGAATAGTGGTCTCAACTATCGGAGCAAGTGTTTCCCCAATTGTAATGGTACGCCATGGCGTTTCTCCTGTAAGCGGTATTCCTGGTCCTGTTGTCCCGTTTCCGTTATTTTCTCCCGGCATCGGAAATCCAATAGAATATAATCCGTTCTCATTTCCTATTAATCTGCTTGCACAATATCCGCTGTCTACACCTGTTTCAGAAATTAAAAGCCATCCGCTGTTATTTACTTTAAACAGACATGGAAACGTATATCCATTTCCCAAGCCATTCTTTCCGAGAACATTATCTAATATATAGGAAGTTTCATAACTAGGAGCTGTTCTGGCAAATCCAGTCATTGGATTACTTTGCGGGCAAAGAAATGTCGTGGTTCCTTTTGGCAGTAAAAATCCTGAAACTTCTTCTTGAACTATACAGGAAAGTGTTTCTTTCTGCGGATATAATTTATACTTAAATGCCAGATTGTTGTTGCTTACTCTAAAGATTACATCTAAAGCTAATCTGCCATCTTTTGTGAATGAAAAAACGGCTTCGTTAGCACTGTAATGTACACTGCTTTGTTTTATGTTTCGGAGCTTATAGGATTCATCGATTTTATTTTGGCTGCTATTTTTTTCTAAAGTTAATCCAGAGCTATAATCTCCCGCATTTGTTTTTAAGCCTAATGGAGATTTTTCTATAAATGTTTTTTCATTGTATGTTACACTATACTGAGGCATTCCGTTATTTACAGAAATCGACACCGCAAGTTTTCCGTCTGGACTTTTTACTGCTGGCTGGGCGTTTAGTTTAAGGAAACCCGCTAAACATACGAATATTAAATTTTTAAGATTCATGACCTTTTAAGATTTATCTTTTTGTTAATGATTGAACTCCTTTTCATTGCAAGAAATAGTATTGTTAATTAAAAATGTCATTTAGAAAACATCCAGTAATCAAAATACATGATTTTATCAGAAGCATTACCCTTGTATACAAAATAAAGATCATGCACTCCAGAAACTTTTTTAATATCTGTTGTAACAACAGCCCATCTGTCATTTCCTCCTGTCATAGGAACTTTTACTGTTCCTAGTAATTCCCCATCCAGACTATCAAGTCTAATTTCCATTGACACATTTCCATTGTGGGTGGTACCTACACGAGCAGTAAATTTTGCAGCACCCGATTCGCGAAAATCAACATCTTTTATTTTAGTGAATGCATTGTTTTTCATGGCAGTAATGAAGACGCCTACTTCTTTATTCTGCATTGACTTTACGTCTTTTGACCAAGCTATCGTTTCTGCTTCTGACTTAGCATAAGGATTTAGAGTACTGATTCCTTTTTTGATACCCTCTGTCATATTCATTTCTTTGACTTTTCCATCAGAATTAAACAACAATTCTTCAACTGCTACAGATCTGGTAAAACCGCTGCCACCTGGTAAAGCTCCATTATGATAAAAGAAATACGTTTTTCCTTTAAAATCTACAACTCCTGGATGATTTGTAAAACTCTCTCCCTGTGTTGGCATTACAACTCCTTGATATTTCCATGGTCCAAGCGGACTTTTGCTTGTTGAATATCCTATATGCTCAGAAATAGGTCCTGCGGCAAAAAACAGATAGTACAATTTATTCCTCTTATACAGCCATGGTCCTTCTTCATAAGTGGTAGGTCTGCGGGTATCTTCTTTTCCAATACGTTTTCCAAATGATTCAATTGTGTTTGGAAAGATCTTTAACTCATCGTTGTAAGAGATCATGTCTTCATTTAATTTAACATAATGGCAAACAGGGTTACCCCATAATAAATAGGCTTGTCCATCATCGTCGATAAAAACGGTTGGATCAATATCGGCGTTGCTGTTTTGTATCAAAGGTTTTCCTAATGGATCTCTAAATGGTCCATACGGACTGTCTGATACTGCTACACCAATGCCATTTCGTCCTTGATTATCTGTAATTGGGGCATACAAATAAAATTTGCCTTTTCTTTCTATGCATTGAATTGCCCATGCATTCATTTTAGCCCAGCTAAAATCTTTATACGATAATACAGAACCATGATCTGTCCAGTTTACCATATCTTCTGTAGTATACAATTTCCAATCATTCATGGTAAACCATGTAGAATTGTCTTCGTCATGCGAAGTATATAAATACAGTTTATTATTGTAAACCATCGGTGCTGGATCTGCTGTGTAGCTTGTCTGTACAATTGGGTTTTGAGCAAAACTAAATACAGGAATAATAAATGCTGTTAAAAATCTTTTTTTTATAAAATACATTATCTGATTGTTAATTAATTTAGGTTAAAAAACATTTACTTATTTAATACTAATGACGCTGCAAAACCACCCATATTTAATACTTTCACATCCAGCGAAGTTGTTTTATCTACCAGTAAATATTGCGTAGAAAAAGCTTTATCATGATTTCCATCGGCAATTAATGTGAGCTTAAAAGTCTGTCCTGCTGGTAAAAAATCAAATTTTAAATTTTGGATTCTTTCTTTTCTTCCTGAATTAATACCTCCAATAAACCAATCTGTTCCTTTTCTTCTTGCTATAACCGTATATTTTCCAGGAAAGCCGTCAAGCAGGATGGTATCATCCCAAGAGGCAGGAACCTGTTTTA
Source organism: Flavobacterium sp. Root935 (assembly GCF_001429295.1). Lineage (GTDB taxonomy): Bacteria > Bacteroidota > Bacteroidia > Flavobacteriales > Flavobacteriaceae > Flavobacterium. Next base: position 342,886 of record NZ_LMJL01000012.1, read on the forward strand.
AAAATGTTTTGGCTGCATCTGGCAATTCGTAATAACCTTCCGGTCTGTCTGCCATATGCTGTATTCCCGATTCAAAAACTACACTTAATGCAAGTTCATGACCATAAGAAGTAATATGAGGAAATTGTGAATTTGTAAAAGTTACCGGAGTGTAATCCATTGATCCTACGACATTACGGGTAAAAGCCAGTATATTATTGTGTTCTGCCGCCGTTGCGGTTAATTCTGGTCCATTGTTGTACCATTCTGCTCCGCGGACAGCTTCATAAGTCATAAGATGCGGATAAGTCCGCTGCCAGCCTCTCGGTACTAAACATCCGTGAAAATAAACCATGATTTTATACTTCGCTGCATCTTCTAAAATGTCTAAGTAATAATTTATGATTTCTTGTTTTTCACTTAAAAAGAAATCAACTTTGATCCCGTAAACGCCAAGCTTATTTAGCTTCTCAAATTCTTTAACTCGGTTTTCGTGAGTCAGCATTCGGTCAACAGGTGTGGAAGTGATCCATTTAAACTTACCTGAATTGTACCACATTAAGGGCTTAATACCAATCGAATGAATATATTTTATGGCATCTTCCAAGTTGCCGCCATTGCCCATCTGATCCCACTCCCAATCTAAAAGCGTATAAGGCCAATCCATAGCAACGGCTAAATCTGCAAACTGGGTTACGGTTTTAAAATCTTTTGTTCCGTGATTATTCGACCAGTAATTCCACGACGCTATACCGGGCTGAATCCAATCTGTATCAGTTAAAACAGACGGTTTCGATATATCATCAACCAATGTAGATTTTACAATATCTCCAAGCTCTCCTGCAATTATAACTCTCCAAGGAGATTTCCAAGGCAGTGCTATTTTGGTAAAAGGCTCTCCTATGCCCTCTTCTGCTCCAGGCAGCGTAACTTTATACCGTTCTTTGTTTTGGGTATTAGTCAGTTTTGAAGCTGCATAATTTCTGTCTAAATCGGCTTCATGAATCAGATACCAGCTAGGGCCATACTTTGTCTTAAACAATGCAGGATAGCACCAATCTTGCTGTATATCTCCATTTTTCATGCTATTGTACAGGCCTTCATTAGACAAATCAAACTTCTCCAGCCATCTTTCTGTACCTTCGGGAATAGAATAAGCTGTTAGTTCATCTGAAATGGTATAAGTTCCTTTTTTTTCTGGAAATTCATAACGAAATGCCACACCGTCGTTGTAAACTCTCAGAATTACATTTAAGAGAGATTTCGATTCGTTTTCAAAATAGAAAACCAATTCATTTGCTGTGTTAGAACAGTCCGATTTCTTTCCATGCAATACTTTGTACTGCTCTTTAATAAGTACTAGCTTGCCGATCTTTTTTAGTTTTAAGCCTTTTGAAAATGATTGGTCGTTTCGTACAATTCCCAAATCTATTTTTGGAATTATTTCGTCATGTTTATCTTTATTAGCATAATTAACCTGCAAATACCAATTTCCAGAATTATTCTGACTGTCAAATAATGCAACAGTTATTTTTTTATTGGGAGAGATTAAAACTGCTTTTTGCCCGTACGACCAGACGATAGTAAACAGAACCAAAACAACACTTAATGTAGATTTCATATTACTATTTTAAATCGTTTTTACTGTACCAATACTTTAAGCATTTTGAGATCTTTTGCCGCTGAACTAGTGCCGTAATACAATTCATATTCGCCAGAAGTTACTTTAACAGCCATAGATGCTGCATCGAAAAATTCAAATGACGAAGCGGGTAAATCTATCAGCACGTTTTCTTTATCTCCAGCATTGACAGCAACGCGCTTAAAGGCTTTTAATGTTTTTAAAGGACCATCAGTATCATTTACTTTTTTAACATATACCTGAATAATCTCTGTCCCATCACGCTTACTGGTATTTTGCACAGGAATAGTCAATTGAATATTTTCATTTGATTTTATTTTACTCTTGTTCAATTTACCTGAACCAACAGTAAACTTAGAATAACTCAATCCAAAACCAAAAGGAAACAATACATCTGTAGTATACCTGTAGGTACGTCCTTTCATGGAATAATCTTCAAAATCTCTTAATATTTCCGAGTTTTTGTAAAATGAAACAGGAAGTTTTCCAGCAGGATTATAATCCCCAAAAAGTACATCGGCAACAGCTTGGCCTCCGGATTCTCCTGGATACCAGGCCTGTAAAATAGCATCACAGCTGGTGGTTTCGGGCGTTAAAGCTATAGCTGAGCCAGAACAGTTTACAAAAATTACTTTTTTTCCTGCCTCTTTTAATTCTTTTAAACATTTTCTCTGTACCGCTGGCAATTCTATATTGGTTCTATCTCCTCCCTTGAAACCCGGATAAGAAACCGGCATTTCTTCTCCTTCCAATAAAGTAGAAAGACCGCCAACAAAAACTACAGTATCAATACCATTTAACTTTTGGATTAAAGACGCAAAATTGATGTCAAATTCTTTTCCAAAATCAAATTCAAGATTAGCCTGCCAGTTGTTTGACTGGGCAAAATGAATTTCAATTTTATAAGTTTTACCTGCTTCAACTGGAAATGAAATATTTCCTGGAACAGTTCTCCAGTTGGTATATTTTGCAATAGATTTTCCATTAACAATTAATTCAAAAAATCCTGTCGCACCGGTTTTAAATACAAGGTTATCAGTTGCTTTTGCGGTAAATTCAGTTTCATATTTTGCAGAAAAGCCTTCGAGCTTAACTCCAGAAGCAAACTCATGCTGTCCAGCAGTAGTCATTTTTATCGGATTGGTAATTTGCGTTGAAATAAAACTATTTCCTTCTCTGTTTGGATTATTCCAATAAGTGGCTCTCATTCCTTTTTTACCTTCAAACGAAATCTGATCGAAATAACTTTGATTTACTTTATCTTCTACCAAATCACAGGCTTTATCATAAAAGATTTTATCTGATCCAGTCTTGGATTCTATTCCTTCTTTGATTGTAATTGTTTTGACTGGCGTTCCGTTATAATTACCCCATAACATAGGTTCATTTGCTGCGTTAGGTCCAATAACTGCGATTTTTTTTGATGTTTTAGCCAATGGCAGAATGTTGTTTTTATTTTGCAGTAATGTCATAGATTTCTGCGCCATTTCTAATGCCAGCTGTTGATGTTCTTTACTGTTAAGAACTGAAGCTGGAATCTGCGTCCATGGCACTATCGCATCGTCATCCATTTCTCCAAGTTCAAAACGGCCTTCTAAGACACGCTGTAAACTTTTATTGATATCGGTTTCTTTAATTAAATCTTTTTCAACCGCTTCAGGCAGATTTTTAAAAGGATATTTCTCCCAAACACATTCTACATCTGTTCCTGCCAGTACAGCTTTGGATGCAGCATGCACAGCATCTGAAGAAACTTTATGTGTGGTATAAAAATCTGTTACAGCCCCACAATCTGAAACTACCATATATTTATATCCCCATTCATCTCGGAGAATACGCTGCAACAATCGGGTATTGCTGCAGCAAGGTTCATCATCTAGACGCTGATAAGCGCACATTACTTCACGAACATCTGCTTCCTGCACCAATGCCTTAAAAGCTGGCAGATAAGTTTCGTAAAGTTCGCGCGGATTTACATTATTTAAATTCAGTTCGTGCCTGCTCCATTCGGGACCTGAATGTACGGCAAAGTGTTTGGCACAAGCTAGAAGTTTACGATATTTAGCGTCCGTGGGCCCTTGCAGTCCTTTTACAACAGAAACTCCCATTCTTGATGTAAGGTAAGGATCTTCACCGTAAGTTTCCTGCCCGCGCCCCCATCGCGGATCCCTAAAAATATTGACATTTGGAGTCCATACTGACAGACTTAAGAAACGTTTGTTTTCGTTTCCATCTTTAATCCATTGGTTATATTTGGCTCTTGCTTCATCTGAAACAGCATTAAAAACGCGATAAAGTAATTGATCGTCAAATGAGGCTGCCATTCCTATAGGTTCAGGAAAAACGGTCACATTATCGTTATTTGCATAGCCATGTAAAGCTTCGCTCCACCAGTTAAATTTTTTAATTCCAAGTCTTGGAACAGCATCAGACTGATCGCACATTAACGATGCTTTTTCTTCTAGCGTTAATCTTGAAATTAAATCTTTTGCCCTATCGGAAGAGCTTAAAGAAGGATTTTTATATGGCAACAGCTGTGCATGACTGCTAACTGCTGAAAACAAACTTATGACAAACCAATATTTTATTTTCATTGTTTCTATTTTTAGATTGTACTTTAAACCTTTTATAAAGATTAATTGTTTTTTGAAATCTTATCGTCAATACGGAAATAATCAAAATCAGCGAAACCGCCAGCAGTTTTAGAAGCGTAATTAAACAGCCCAAATCGGTAACCCATAAAATGCGGAATTGTGTATGGCATCTTGATAGATTTTCCTATACTGATCCATTTTTTTCCATCTAAACTGTAATAAAATCTTCCCTGATCTGCTTGATTCCTAAAATCACATTCGGCTTTTAAATATATTTTGTCCTGATTTAATGGAACACTTTCTACTTCCTTTGGATTTCCTTTGTCAGCATCTATCATGACAATCCTTTTTGTTCCATGATCCACTTTTACTCCAACCCAGCCAAAATCCTTTTGCAGCAATGAAAGCCCTGCAAAATCTCCTTCCTTCATTTTTGAAATCTCGATCGCTGTAGTTCCAGAACATACAGGCCCAAAAGTTCTTTGTGTCAAAATATTTTTTACCTGCGTAAAACTGCTGTCTATTCTGGATGTTTTTAATCTTAAATAACCTTTTCTTTCTTTAACAGACCAGTTCGCATTATCTGGATTATGATTCCACTGCCAAACCAAAGGCAGGTCATTTTCTCCACTTTTACGATTAAATTCGTCTGAGTTTACAATTCCGGGAATTAAGCTTTTATTGGCTGGAAGATCTAGCATTTGAGGTACTTTACCATTTTCTCCTAGTATTGGCCAGCCGTTTTCCCATTTTACAGGAACCAGGTAAGGAATGCGGCCAACACCACCTGCATCTCTAAATAAATAAGAAAACCATCTGTCGTCGGGAGTATCAATAATCCCGCCCTGTGCAACGCCCAAGTCCTGAAGTCCTATTTTTCCTTCCCAAGGCCCCATAATATTATCTGCTCTGTGTATGATTACGGTACGCATCCCATTTTTGGGCCAGCAGATATTAAATAGATAATATTTTCCTTTAATTTTAAAAAGCTGTGATCCTTCTGCCGGCAGCATAATATCACTCTTCGCGGGAGTATTGGCATTTTCTATTAAAACTTTCTTAGTTTCTTCTTTTACTGCTGATAAATCTTCTTTTAATTCTACAATTTGAAGTTTTCCTCCACCCCAAACAAGGTAGACTTTACCATTATCGTCAAAGAAAAGGGAATGGTCATGATAGGAATTGTTTAAAACAGTCCTCTTCCATGGTCCTTTTTCAATATCTTTTGTAGAAAAAATATAGGTTTTACCCGTCGTGCCTGAAAAAGTGCTCACATAATATACACCATTGTGATAACGCAGACTGCTCGCCCATGAACCCCTGCCGTAGTCATTTTTGCCATGATTTAAATTCAGTCTGTCATCGTTATCTTCTAAAGTTTGATAGGCATAATTAACAAGATGCCAATTCACCAAGTCATTAGATTTCATAATTGGCACCCCAGGATTCATGTGCATTGTGGTACTGCTCATATAGTAAGTGTCGTTAACCCTGATTATAGACAAATCAGGGACATCTGCGAAAATAATGGGATTCTGCGCCTGTCCTTTTTGCGCCTGACTCGTCAAAACGATCGATGTAATTGCCAAAACAGCATATATAAAATCTTTTGTTTTCATTGTAGTTTTATTTTCGGAATTTCTGAAAAATGTACAACCGAGATATTATTCGTTAATTCGTAACAATTCTAAGCTGATAGAGTTTCGGACTGATTTTTCCGTCTTTAGCTAGAATTTTAATATTCAGCACATCCCTGCTGTCTATTTTTATTTTGATCATTTTTTTATCGGCTGAAGTTATTACAGCCGGCTTTTCATTAATCAAAATACTAATGTTGTCAATATTCAATTCATCTAAAACGCTTATATGCAAAGACCGCCCGCTGCTGTTTTTGTTGAGCATCTGATAAGAAATATAAGAGCTTGTATTTCGCCAGAACTTTCCGTCCTCGTAGCCAGAACTGCTTTTTTCTCCTTTATACAAATGATCAACTTCTGGCTGCTGCTCTCCGCAATTTATTTTATCTATTGTTTTCTCTTCAAGCGCCATAGCCTCGATTTCCTGCTGTTTCAGCAACTTCTGCTTTTCCTTATATTCTTCTTTGGAGTACGTTTGAAAATACATTTGATAACGAGCGTCATGCACCTCGAAAAAAGGTTCTAATTCTAATGAGTCTAAACGAAATCTTAAGTTTCCTAAATCCTGAAGTTTTGAAATATAAGCTGCTTTATTCCCAACCAGTGCATAGGCTTTATCAAGCGGAATAAATTTTCCTCTGGCAGCATGTCCCATTCGGCTGTCATCTGCAAATAAACCGTCTAATCCCTCAGTTGAAGTTTTTGCAGCCAGCACAATTGGTCCTTTTACAAATGCACTCCAATTAGAGCCGTCAGGAAGATTTTCTAAATGTACCGACATTTTAAATCTGACGGTTACTTTATCTCCCGATTTCCATTTTCGTGAAATCGCAGCATATTCAGATGGTTGAGATGCTATTTTCTGCTCTTTTCCGTTAACGAGTATTTCAAAATTTTCAGCCCATTTTGGATAACGGATATTCAAGGTAAAATTTTTTGATTTTTTAAGTTTTAAGACTAACTCTGTCTGATTCTCATAAGGGAATTTTGTGGTTTGTTCTATCTCTATTCCATTTTCTTCCCACTTTAAAACCGACGGAATAAAAAGGTTTACAAAAAGATCATTTTGGGAACGGCTGTAAATTAATTCTCCGTACTTGGCATGATTTTCAAGCCCCGTACCCACACAGCACCACATGCTTGTCTGGGGCTGAGAATAAACACGGTAATGATTTGGACGAATAGGCGTAAAATAAACAAAACCACCTTTTTCTGGATGCTGGCTGGAAAGAATATGATTGTAAAGCGTACGTTCATAAAAATCCAGATAATGCACATCATTTTTATCGAGAAACAAAGCCTTTGCAAGACGTTCCATGTTGTACGAATTGCAGGTTTCCGGACCTTCATTCGATTTGACCATTCCGCTGAAATCGTTTACGGGATTAAAATGTTCTGAAACGCTGTTTCCTCCAAATGCAACTGTTCTTTTTTGTGTAACATTATCCCAAAAAAACACTGCCCCATCTAACCATTCTTTATGATCAGAAAGAACAGCAATCTTTTCAAAACCAACAACTTTTGGTATTTGTGTATTGGCATGCAGACCAGTGAGTTTGTCCTCTTTCTGCAATAACGGATTCAGGAAAGCTTTTTGAGATAATTGTTCAGCCGTTTCAAGATATTTTTTGTTTTTTGTAATGATATACAGATCGGCAAAAGATTCATTTATGCCTCCGTGCTCTGTAGCTAAAACTTTCTGGATCTGCTCATCAGAAAGCGGACGGATTAATTCTATAAACCAATCTCCTAATTTTATTACTATTTCTTTCGCTTTCTTGCTTCCAGTATACTGATAAGCATCAATTAGACCAGCAAAAAGTTTATGAATGTTATAGATCGGGACCCAGGTATTGTTTAATCCAAAACTGCTTCCGTCAATATCTCCTTTATGAATCCTGTCCCAAAACACTTTACCCTGCGGAATACCGCCAACATAACCATTGCCATTTTTATCCTGACAGCGTGCCAATTCTGAAAGCATATAGTCTAATCTGTCTTTAAGTACTTTATTTCCAGTAGATGCGTACATTAAAGATAAAGCAGAAAGATAATGTCCGCCGATATGTCCGTCAAGTCCTATACTTTCCCAGTTACCGTAGCGATCTGCTTTTGGCGGAAGCCCAGATTCTAATAAATAAGGCGCTAAAAGTTTATCGGGATCTAATGCTAAAATATATTTCAGATCTACATCCTGCGCATTTTTAAATGGTCCTTCTTTTAGTTTTACTGCGCTTAAATCAAATAACTGCATTTGAGCCGATACATTGGCTTTTAGATCTGATGGCGCTTGAGCTAATGTAGAAAACCCAAAGAAAAACAGCAGATTAAATAAATGCTTTTTCATGTTTTTTTTAATCATTTTAATATTTTTTTATCTACCAAAAGTCTCCTAAAACTTATTCAGCTACTCTATCACTTTCTGGAGCTCCCAAATAAGAAGGCTTCAAACCGCCTGTATCGATCAAAATTTTTTGAAGCACAATTCCTGGATCTAAAACCCTGAAACGAAGTATATGTTTTCCTGATTTCAGAATGTTATCTTTAGTGACAGAATGAATCATGTGTTCTGCCTGCCATTTTCCTAATTCTCCTTTATAATGACCATTAAAATTTACGAGTTGTGGTTTTTCTCCATCAAAAGATATTTCATATCGAAGTCCTTTATTACTGTTAAAATTCAGCGTTGGAGCAAGTAAAAGTTCTACCGTAAATTCTCCCGCTGAAGTAAAATTAATTTCGTACTCCACAAAAACATTATCTGCTTCCATTGAGTAACTATTTTGCGGAAATGTTGTAATACCACTCAATGTTTTTCCAAAATCTGGAATTACTTCCCAATGTATTTTTTTAGAATTATTCATTTTAGAAAAATGAGCTGCATTAATCGATACATAGCCATCTTTTTCTATAAAAACTTTCGGATCAACAATTTCCTTATCAGAAAGATATTTTACGTCTGGAAGAATATTTTTAGGACCATCATGCCAAGCTTTATAGCCTATACGCATCTGATCCATCATATGAGTCCATTTGCCGCCAGAAATCTCATTATTGTATTTATTTTGAAGAATAGAATCTCGCTCAAATTTAACTTTAACCTGATCTGCATAATAATTGGCCAGCCTATTTTTTTCGGCTGCCAGTTTCATATTTTTTGCCTGTGCAAAATACATTTCATAAAGATTACAGCAGGCATCTATTGGATATAAAACAAGTTGAAAATAAGCATCTTTATACTCTTTAGGAAGTTCATTGTAGACTCTATAAGCATCAAGGGCTAAGTTTTTATACTCATTAACAACTGTTTCAAATTCATTATAATTTTCTAAAGAATAGGTTTTGCTGTCCAGCATTTCTGGAGTAACGCGACGATTAAATTTCGGATAGGTATTTAATAGTCTGGCTACTTCTTTAGAATATTTGCTCCCAAACTGCTCTGCTGCCCAGTTTTCTGTATATTGAAAGAGATTCTGAGAATTGAAATTTTTAGGGTTCCAAGCCATGTCCAAAAAGAAGCTGATTGGGAATTCCATTGGCTTTAAGTCACCAACATTAACAATCCAAACTTTATCGACCCCGTTTTCATAGCTAAGATTCATTTGTTCCCAGACCCTTTGTATCGGACTTATGTTAATCCATTTTGAATTTCTTGGACCGCCCACATAATCAAAATGATAATACATTCCGTATCCGCCTTTATGTAGGGGTTTTGAAAGATCTGGAAGTTTGCGGACATTTCCCCAGTTGTCATCACAGAACAAGAGAATTACATCATCAGGAACGCGCATTCCCTGATCGTAATAATCCTGAACCTCTTTATATAAAGCCCAAACCTGAGGTGTTTTATTGGCGCTTTTACCTGTTTCTTTCTCAATGATCTTACGCTGTTCTTTTACAATATTCTCCAGTAAGCTAATATTAGTGCCTTCGCTCATTGCTTCATCGCCATCACCGCGCATTCCAATGGTTACCAGCTTTTCCCAATTTTTGCTTCGCTGAATTCCTGTTTTCCAGAATTCGTCTAAAACTGTCTTATTTTTGGAGTAATCCCATATATTAGGCAGATTATTTTTTTTGATGTATCGACGCCAATCTGTCTGCGCCAAAGCCATTGGCTCATGATGGGAAGTGCCCATTACAATTCCCATTTCATCTGCCAAAGGCCCACTGGCCGCATCATCGTCATAAAATGCATTTCCCCACATTGCAGGCCACATGTAATTGCCCTTTAACCTAAGTACTAATTCAAAAACTTTTTCATAAAATTTGCTGTTGAAACCATCAAAAGTAGCTTTTGCCCAGCCGCTTAATGCAGGTGCTTCATCATTCAGGAAAATCCCTCTGTACTTTACAGCTGGTTCTCCATCTGTATAAATTCCTTTAATAAAATAAATATTTTCTTTATGTTTTACGGGTACATCTGCCCAGTAATACCATGGAGAAACGCCAATTTGTCTGGATAACTCATAAATTCCGTAAATTGTACCGCGTTTATCACTTCCTGCAATTACAAGCACCTCATCTACGCCCTTGAAAGGGTTTTTAACCTGCTGTATAATAAACTTCTCATTTTTGCCTTTGAGTTCTTTTCCTTCGATTTTTTTTTGTTTAATTAAATCATCAATAACAGAATTTGTTCCTATCATTCCAATAATAATGAGTGGTGATGAAGTATTGGGATTTTGATTTAAAATATTAGGACGCTGGCCGGTAACTTTTTCAAAATCTGACTGAAGATTATTTACAGCACGCAAAATACCTGCATCCAAATTTGGATTTACCCAAAGAGAGAGTGATAAAGACTTTTCTTTCAGCACCATAACATTCTGGTTTCTCTCTTCTGTTATAAAGGGCTGAGAAGCCTTTGAAATAGTACTTATTAAAACAATAATTACAGTGCTTATAAATTTCAAATAGTTTTTCATGAGGTGTTTATTATCAAGACATTCCTGGTAGTTTATTTTAAATCAAAATCTTTAAATTCTGTTTTATTCTGTTATTTAAACAGCAACTGTGAGTACAGGAACAAATCATGTCTCCATACTGGCCAGGTGTGTCCGCCAGAATATTCACTGTATTTATATTTAATGCCTGATTGATCCAATTTCTGCATCATGATTTTACAGTTCTCATAGGCTATATCTTCTTTTCCTCCCATAGAAATCCAGAAATCTTTTAGATTAGCATTAATAGACTGTGCGTTGTTTTTTATAAATTCATATTGAGGATCTGATAATTTTGGATTATTTGCCCACCAACCTGAGCTGAATACTCCAAGACTTGAAAACATAGCGGAGTTTTTTATTCCTGCATAAAGCGTCTGAAGCCCTCCCATTGATAAACCTGCTAAAGCTCTATTTTTGCTGTCTGTTGCAACTTTAAAATTATTTTCAACAAAAGGTATTGCTCCATTTTTCAACTCATTTTCAAATGCTTTTAATGTTTCTTCGCTAAAACCTGCAATACCACCTGTGTTTCCCATATTTCCGTCAAGCATTACAATAAGCATTTTCTTTGCTTTGTTTTCTGCAATTAAATTATCTAAAATCAAATTTGCTTTTCCCTGAGTACTCCATCCTCTTTGGTCTTCACCTCCTCCATGCAATAGATACAGCACAGGGAATTTTTCGGATGAAGTTTCATATCCTGGAGGCGTATATACATACATTTCACGCCATGAATTAGTTCCTTTAGAAAAATATTTCATTATTCTTACTTCTCCATGCGGAACGGTTTTCAATTCATAGAAATCGCCATCTCTTTTAGGAATTTCTATTCCGCTGGCCATACGTCCCATTCCAAAAAAAGTTTCGCTTGATGGATCTGCAACTGCCACACCGTCAATTAATAGCGAGTAATAATTAAATCCTCCGTTTATTACATCAGTTGTAACATTCCAAACGCCCTGACCGTCTTTCAGCATATCATACTTTCTTCCAAGATCTATCTGCACTTTTGATGCTTCAGGTGCGTTTACTTTGAATACTACCCTGTTATCCGGCAGAATCTGAGGATATTTTGCGTTACGTATGTTTGTTTGGGCTGTCGTTCCTAAAACGGTATATTTTGCAAAACTTGACTCGTCAACAGATTTGAACAATAACTGAGAGAACATGTATAAGCTGTTTTTCCATACTTTAAAATCATGAACCCCAGGTTCGAGATAATAAATGTGAGGCACATTGTTTTTAAATAAGTAATCGTGAGTTCGTCTGCTGTTTTCCAGCAGCCAGTCATTATCTCCACAAGAAATCCAAAGCAGTTTCAATTTCTTTTTGGTTTCTTCGGGATTAGGCACTAACTCTTCTGTTTTCTTAGTATTTGGAGCAGATGAAAATCCGCCTATCCAAGCAAACTTGTCTAAGTTCCCTAATCCGAAATTCAGAGATTGTCCGCCTCCCATAGATAATCCTGCAATGGCACGGTGCTCTCTATCTTTGTAAACATTATATTTTTTTTCAATAAAAGGAATTAAATCCTTCAATAAATCTTTTTCAAAATCTGCAAACGCCTGCACTTTGTCTGGTGCCATTATATTTCCAGTAGCGCTGTCATCTTTCATGGCTCTGCCGTTTGGCATTACCACAATCATGGGCTGTAATTTTCCTTCTGCATAAAGGTTGTCAAATATAATCTGCGGATTCCCTCCGTTAAGCCATTCTTTTTCATCTCCTCCAATTCCATGTAAAAGGTATAAAACTGGGTATTTTTTGCTTATACTAAATCCAGGCGGTGTATAAACAGCTGCTTTTCTAATTGTCCCAACTGTCTTTGAATCATAGCTTACCATTTCTATTTTTCCCGCTGGAACTGCATTGTCTAACTGGTCAAATCCTACTGGCGCCTGAACTATAAAGGGTTCATTTGTGTTATTTGATTTATACCCTAATAACGAAAGCATTTTTTCTGCATAACGTTTTCCTAAATCTCTATATCCTGCAGCACTAAAATGCAGTAAATCCGAAGCTACTGCACAGCCTTTTGATGAAATTACATAAGAAGTTGGAATGGTTTGAGGCAGTGTTGCAATGATTTTATTCATGCTGGCACATTTTCCTTTTTGTTCTTCATGAACGGTTTCTCCAGAAAGCAGCGGCACCTTTTTAGGATCAAGGTTTAGATCTTTCATCAGGTTGTCGTATACTATTTTTACCTTTTTTGGCCATAGCGTATCACCTGTGTTAGATTCTCCCTGATGCAGTAAAATACCTTTTATAACGCCTTTTTTCTGCGCAATTTTTGCCATCTCTACAAGTCTCGCATACGGACTGCCATTATATTCTTTAATCATTCCCAGCATCCAGTCTGGTGCTGTTTTGACATAATTTTCGAAATTATTTTTATCAAAAAGCTCAATTTTACACCCTCCCACTGCAACATTTACCACTCCTACTTTTATGTTTTTAGGAAGATTGGCAACCATTGTTCTTCCAAAATAATCTGTTGGAGATAATCCGGTTTTGCATCGGCATAAAGGCGGAATTGCTGTATACCATTTACCCATTTCACGATTCAAATCAGGGCAATTTACTGCTTCCAGAACCTGAAAGCGTGGATCTACATTTATTTTGTCTTCAGCTTCTATAGGAGCAGCGCCTTCCATATTGGACTGTCCAAAACTTAAATAAACATGAAAATTTGGATCCTGAGAATATCCATTCTGTCCTGTTAAAAAAAGGAGCGCTATTGCGAAAAATCTAATTATTGATTTCATGGTATCGTGTTAAATCTGTTTATTTAAATAAGTTTACATCTACTACTTCACCCATCCTTTGGTATCCCAGTTCGTTTGGATGTAAAAAATCGCCGTCATGCATATTTGACAAGATAGTTTTAGAATCAGTTGCTGATGCCATTTCTTTGTCAAAATCTATCACAGCATCAAAATTGTTGTTTCGAATCCATGCATTTACGATATCTCTTGCTTCTTGTTTGAAAGGTGCATCATAAAATGATTTTTGAAAAGGCAGAATTGTACATCCATATACTTTTATGCCTCTGGCATGTGCTTTCTCAATCATAATTTTATAAGCATCTATAATTTCCTGCGCTTTTACAGGAGCATCTTCTGCTCGCTTAATTCCGCCTATGTCATTTATGCCTTCTAAAATTACGAGCCATTTTGTACCTGCCTGCGAAAGTACATCACGATCAAAACGGTCTAATGCTGTTGGGCCTAGTCCGCCTTTTACAACGCAATTTCCTCCTATCCCTAAATTCAAAACTCCAACATTTGCAGTCGTTTTATCTTCTCTCAATCTAGCTGCTAAAATATCTGTCCAGCGATTTTGCCTGTTTGTGCCAGATCCGCGTCCATCAGTAATGGAATTTCCTAAACAAACAATATTAGACGCATTTTTTGAAGCCACTACATCTAGTCCCATAATGGAGTACCAATGATCTGTTTTTACGGCATTAGAAAAAACGTCATTATCAAGATTATCACTTGGCAGAATATAGGATGTTGTTCTAGACCCAGGATGTCCAGATGTTTTTTGTGATGCGGCTCCATAATAAATAGTTATAGCAAGCAGCTGACCAGGTTTTAATTGAAAATGCAGCATATCTGAAAACACTTCCTGTCCTGGATTTAGTATTATCTCCTGATTTCCATTAAAACTAAGATTCTTTTGTGTCTTTTTATCAATTGCCGGAGCGTCAATTACATTGGCTACAGTAACTTTCTTTAAAACGGTAACCTGATCGCTGAATATATTTGAAAAACGAAGACGGATTTGCTCTCCTCCTATAGAAACTTTTATAATCTGGCGAAGTGTATTTTCGGCCAAACCTGGGGCTGGAGGCATATTGTTTGGTTCTACAAGCATTTGTGCACAAGCCCACGATCCTACCCAGTTTGCTGAAGCTGACTTTTTAGACGAATTTTCTAGTGCTTGATTGGTCTTGCATCCTGAAATTAAAATAAAAAGCTGCAAAAACAATACATATTTTAAATGTCTTTTTATCATACCTGTTAATTTAAAACATCTTTATTTTTTCCAAAAAGCACAGTGATGAAGTACTTCTCTTTCCGTAAACTCTTCTTTTTATCAATAATGAGAGTTTGAAAATTCTATTTCGGATGCGCGTTATTAAATGAAGTGGCATATAAGCCTACCAAAGCTCCTGTAAATCCGCCAGCTACGTTTGTTGAAAGGATATCCCCTGAAACTGCGCTTCCCAGATTTTGAAAATCCGCACCATTTAATGCGTAACTAAACTGATAACTATCTCCAGCAGCTTTAACTTGAAGGCGTAATGCTCCTTTAATTTCTATTTTTGCACTTGACACAATTGCTGACTGTCCATTTTCTGTTCTTTCCAGCAGTATATAAGTATCTTTTCCTTTTTTAGTTACTCCAAAAACATAATTATAGCGTTCATTCTGCAGACATACAATTCCTGCCAGATCTTTTTCAGATTCTGGTTTAAACTCTAATGTAGTTTCAAAAGAAAAAGTATTGTGCTGCTGTCTGTAAAATAATGTAGAGGTTGGTTTTAATTCTTGGATATTTACAGGAAATGGATTAATCTGTAATCCTTTTTTAACAATAGAAATAAAATGCTCTCTTGGGCCTCGTAATCCTATCCATCTGTAATCTAACTTTTCTGAGGTGAAATTCTCTGTAAATGTAAAATTTCCATTAGGGAAAAAACCATCTTTACCAGTTTTGTTTACTACTCCATTTGGCATTTTTAATTTTGGCCCCATTGGAACCAAGCCATTTTCAAAAACAGGAAAAGTACCTGACCAATCTACCGGAAGCATAAATGTTTCGCGTCCTGCATTTACTCTGTCTTTTTCGTTTGGACGAATTCCTAGAAATACACCGTAATATTTATTATCCGGTCCAAGCACTAAATCAGCATGTCCTGCCCAATCTACTTTGTTTGGTCTGTTTTGAGGGAAATATCTTTGAGTAAGGATTGGATTATTAGATGATGGTTTAAAAGGCCCTTTTGGACTATCACTAATAAAAACTACCTCACTATGATTTCCTCCTGTACCTCCTTCGGCACACATTAAATAATAATGATTGTCTTTTTTGTATAAATGAGGAGCTTCAATCCAGATAGGTTTCTTTGAAAGATCAACTCCGCCATCCACTATAATTTTATCTGTCCCTGGAATTACCTGATCTTTTTCTAAATCATATTCCCAGACTTTAATTACACGATGTCCGCTGTACAATTCTTTTCCTTTATCAGGAGCATCATTGTGTACCACATAACCTTTCCCGTTATCATCAAAGAAAATAGAAGGATCAATTCCGTTAAAAGCTAATTTAATCGGGCTTCCCCATCCTTTTTTAGGATCTTTCGTTTTTACAATAATATTTCCCATATTACCAGTAAAAGCCGTTACAATCATATAGAAAGTATCATTATGAGGGTTATAAGTAATGCCTGGTGCATAAACTCCTGCACTGATACCAGTATCATGAGGATTAAACTCTGAAACTTTATTTAATACCCCACCTAAATCAGTCCAGTTTACCAAATCTTTAGAATGAAAAATCGGCACTCCTGGAAACATCGCAAATGAAGAACATACCATGTAATAGTCGTCACCTTTTCTTGTAATAGCCGGATCAGGATAACATCCTTGTAGAATTGGCGAATAAAATTCATCCTCTTTTAAGGGATTGTTTTTATAAATCTGGTCGTCTCCCATATAATAAACCTTAGAAAAAATAGGCTTTTTACTGTTTTTCATTTTTGAAACTGTGCTTCCCTGAGCATGAATAAAGACAGAGCAAAACAAAGCTGCAACTGATAGGAGAAACTTTTTTTTCTTGATCATTGTATTGTATTTATTAAAATATATTCGAAAAATATTAAAAAGCCGAGATGGATACTCCCGGCTTTTTATTAAAACTAACTTAAATAAACCATAAGACTTTATCTCTATCTGTATACAATTAGTTTATAAGATAGAACTTAATACCCTGGATTCTGATATGCAGCTTTTTCATCAGCTGACATTTCCATTCCATCAATCTGCGCCTGTGGAATAGGTCTTAGATAATGATGTGGTTCAATTGTTCTGGTCACTACTTCTGGTGTGTGTTGTCCATAGTTAGAACCTCCTATAGAGTATTTTCCAGCAATTTCATTCCACTTCTGTGTTCTCACTAAGTCATACCAACGGTATCCTTCTCCAAAAAACTCGCGTGAGCGTTCGGCAAGAATGTAGTTAATATCAATTACAGCTGGAGTTGCACTTGTCATAGCCGCGCTGTTATCCTGTATTTTTGTGGTATTTCCATTATTGTTCCATCTCCATTTTCCGGCTCTGGCTCTCAATACATTTACAAGTGACCTAGCGCTTAAAGATCCTGTTGCTCCTTTCACTGCAGCTTCGGCGGCAACAAGATATAATTCTGAAAATTTTGCTACAGGAAATGGTCTTGTACTTCCAGCATTAGGCTGTCCTAGTCCTCCTGCATTATCTGTTCTGTAAGGACCTAATTTCCAAAAACCTGGGTATACTATTCTGCTTATTCCTTTTGGAGAAATCACATAATCAGCTCTACCTGGAAGAACTCCCGCTCCAACTCCGCTGTCTCCTTGTCCTGAAGGATAAGTTATTGGAGTTAGTGGTTCGTCATCAAGGAAAGTTAAAACAGCATCACCTGGCTTAATGGTCAAACCATTTGCATTGGTTAGCGTTGCCACGCCTGTAAGACCTGTTCCCTGAAGATTCCAATTGCCTCTGAAAACTGTCGCAAATGTTCCGTCATATCTAGAATCATTAATCTTGTCTGCGAAGGTATTGGTAAAAACTTCAATAGGCGGAGCCATTCTTGTCCATGGGCGTCCTAAAAATTGATTTGCTTCTCTTTGTACTGATGAAACTGCTGCTGTTCCGTTTTTGCTTCGAATAGCAGTATAATTCCACGTAACCATCCACCCAGAAAAGTTATCTGGGGCACCACCGCTTCCATAAGTAAGACTTGCTCCATTGTAATATTCACTGCTCTCTGTATGATCAGCATACAGCATTACTTCTTTATTTCTGTCATTTGATCCCACATTAACATCATAATAAGAGTCAAGCAATCCATAAGAACCTGGATTATTTATTCCGTCAACAGCAATGTTATAAGCCTCCTGAAAGTACCATTGCGCATTATGTCCGTCAGGATCTGTTCTTGGAGTGTCTGGGTAAGTTGGAATATTATTAGGGTTCTCCAGCCACCAGCCATAAGTAAGATACGCCTTTGCCAAAAATAGTCGTGCAACAGTTTTGGTTACTGTACCTGTGAGCCTTGGAGCATCAGGAAGATCATTAACTGCAGCAAGTAAATCTGGGAAAATAGCTTTTGTATACACTTCTGGAACCGTGTTACGTTTTGAATATCTTGAAGGCTTACTGTTAAACTTTAATTCTCCAGCTCCTAAATCCAATGGCACACCTCCAAAAGTCTGAACCAGCAAAAAGTAATCAAAACCTCTAAAAAATTTAGATTCTGCAATTAAGCTGCTGGCAACTCCTACGGCAGCTCCATTCTCAATAATACCACTAGCGGTATTGATATCATAATACGAATTATTCCACAAAACATCTGAACGGCTTGACGTTGGATTAATAATACCTACTCCTGATAAATCATGATCTTTAAAATTTCCGTCAGCGCTCTGAGCATATGTTGCCTCGTCTGTTCCTGTCTGACTGGAATTGTAAAAATAAGCCTGACCATAAATCCAGCGTAAATGTGCATAATGAGAGGTTAATCCCTGCTTAACTCCCTGCTCTGTTTTAAAGTAACCCGGTTCGTAAAAATCATGAGGTTTTTCCTCTAATATATCTGAACAGCCAGCTAATGAAAGTAATACTGTTGACCCTATAATTAAATTTTTAAAAATATATCGTTTCATATCTGTATCTGATTAAAATGTTAAATTAAGTCCAAATAAATAATTTCTGGTTGTAGGTGTATTGGTACCAATAACAGAGAATCTTCTTTGATACGATGCCACTGCCTGGTTTTCATCACCTAGTGAATTAGTTTCAGGATCCATTCCAGATTTATCATGATATGGAGAAAATAAAACAAACGGATTCTGTGCTGTAAAATACAGTCTTAATTTATCTATACCCAGATTTCTTGTAAAAGTCTGATCGATAGTATATCCAAGAGTAATTGCTCTGATTTTTACATAGGATGCATCAAAATATCCCATTGTTGACATGTACTTAGGATTGTCTCCACTTCGGATACCTCTTGGGTTAGGGAATTCTGCATCTCTGTTATCTGGAGTCCAGTAATCTACATCAACGTTGCTTCTTCGTCCGTTTAATAAGTTCAAATAACTTGCTCCACCATACAGCGTACTGATTAAGACTCCTCCGCTTTTAAATGCCCCCACTGCATTAAAATCGAATCCTTTATAGGTTACATTGGTATTGAAACCTCCTTGAAAATCTGGATCTGTTTCAATAATCTGGCGATCGCTTGCATTTATCGCACGAGCTGGTGAACCGTCTGGATTATACTCTCCAGTATATTTAACTTTAATAGATCCTACAACTGTTCCCTGCTGATTAATTCCTGTTGGGCCTGGCTCTAAAATTGACATATACGGATCGCCTTCCTGCCAGATTCCAGTCTTTTCATAATCAAAAATGGAATTAATATTATATCCAACAAACCAATTGTTTGCTTCGTCACGGCTTGCCCCTGAGGCTAAAGCAACAAGCTTATTTTCATTTTTATAAAAATTAACTCCAACAGACCATGTAACACCATTAGGATTATCAAGTATAACTCCATTCAACGAGATTTCATAACCTTTGTTCTCTGTTTCTCCCACATTTGCCACATAGCTGCTCACACCAGATGTTGCAGGCAGTCCCACTCGCTGTAATAGATTTTTGGTATTTGTTTTATAATATTCGACTGTACCGGATAAACGGTTATTAAAAAATCCGAAATCTAAACCGTAGTTCCATGTAGTTGAAAACTCCCATCCCAAATTAGGATTTGGAAGCTCAGTAACATATACTCCAGTTGAATTATTACTTCCGAAATTGTATGGTCTTGTGCTTAAAGCTCCAAGAGTTGCGTACGGAGATACTGCCTGATTGGAAGTTTCACCATACCCTGCTCTCAATTTCAATAGGCTAATGCTTTTAACATCTTTAAGGAATGACTCATTTGAAAGTGTCCATCCAGCAGAAACCGCAGGATAAGTCACCCATTTGTTTCCAGGAGATAATCTTGATGAACCATCGGAACGTACTGTTCCAGATATAAAGTAACGATTGTCATAAGAGTACATTAACCTTGCCATATACGATGTTAATCCCCATTGGGTATAATCTTGATCTGCAGGGTTAATTACAGCTTCTTCCTCGCTTTGTCCTAAATTATAAAACTGGAAGGCATCAGAGGTAATTCCGTTTCGAGTCACTCTAGAACTCTGTCCTGTATACTGCTCGTTTGAATACAATCCTACAAAATTCACGGTATGTTTCTGTGCAAAAGTTTTATCATAAGTGATTAAATTTTCCAGCAGCCATTGCGTAGACCAGCCATTTGTTATTGCAGCATTAGAAAGTGTCGTAGGGTTAACGTCAAAAACTCCCTGACCTTCATAATATCCTGCATTTGATGTTCTTAAATTTAAACCAGTATTAAGTCTGTATTTCAGTCCGTCAATACCAGGAATTTTAACTTCTGCAAAAATGTTATTATAAGAACTGAAAGCTCTATTTAGATTAACATAAGAATCTCCTAAGCTTTTAATGGATTGTCTGGTGTAAACCCATTGATCATCAGCCGCCATGCTGACTGTTCTTTTCAGAGAACCATCTGCATTGTATGGATTAGCCAGCGGTGAAGTCCCTAGAATAGTTCCTGTTCCGATATTATCTCCATTTGTAATGCTGTAATTGCTATTGGTATTAAAACCTATGCGGATAGATCGGTTAATCTGCTGGTCTAAACCTGCTCTAAGACTGAAACGCTCATATTTTTGACCAGGAAGAACTGATTCTTCTTTGTAATACCCAAAACCTGCATTGTAAGCTCCCGTTTCACTTCCTCCCGAAACACTTACATCGTGACTAATCATTTCTCCAGAACCGTATAATAAATCTTGCCAGTCTGTATTTACATTTCTTTTTTCGTCAACACCATCTACATACAAGCCTGTATAATCACGAAGTGCAGCGAACTTAGAGGCATCCATCATAGGATATCTTGAAAAAACCTGTTTTATTCCGCTAAAACCGTTATATGAAAATGTTGCTTTTTGATTTTTTTTCCCTTTTAAGGTAGTCACTAAAATTACACCATTAGCTCCACGCGAACCATAGATAGCAGTTGCAGAAGCATCTTTTAGAATATCAACCGACTTAATATCTGCAGGATTAATATCTCCTATGGAACCTGCAAACGGAACTCCATCGAGTACAACCAACGGATCATTACTACCTGTAAGGGATCTTGTTCCTCGTATTCTGATCTGCATGGCTGCCCCAGGCTTAGAAGAAGTTTGTGTCATCTCAACCCCAGTCAGTCTTCCTTGCAAGGCTTGAGTAATATTAGCCGCAGGCACTTCATTTAATTCCTTCCCTCCCAATGAAGCAACCGATCCTGTAACAGCTTCCTTAATTTGGGTACCATATCCAATAACGACCACTTCTTTTAAGTTATTTGAGTCTTCCTCTAAAAGTACATTGATTTTAGTTTGTCCATTTACATTAATTTCTTTGCTTTTGAAGCCTATAAAACTAAAAACGAGTACACCATTTGAAGGAGCACTTATAAGATAGTTTCCATCGAAACCAGTGCTTACCCCGTTTTTTGTTCCTTTTAAAGTAACATTCACTCCAGGAATTGGACCACTTGCGTCCGAAACTGTGCCTGTAACTGTTGTTTGTGCCTTCATTTGAAATGAGGCCAAAAACAACAGGATCAAAAAACCAAAGCCTTTGCAATGCTTCGATTTACTTGTAATAAAAAAATTATTCATAAAAATGGATTTAATTATTAAAATTGGTTTTTGTTAGTAAGTTTTCTTTAACACTTTTAAGGTTAAAATGTAGTACTACTTATAAGTGTATTTATTACAAATGTAAAAAAATATATTTCAAACACAATCGGTTGTGTAATTATTTTTTACACACTATAAAAAAAATAACGTCTAAAAAAATAATTATCTCATAATTAATCCCAAAATATTAATAATATATCAAAAACAACTACAACGTTGTAGCAAAATTTAATAAAAATAAGACACTACTGCTTTATTCTTAAAGAAAATATAAAAAGATAAATTTTGGTTTTTATTTAAAAAAAATTAAGATTTACTACTTCTAGTAGTTTCAGACCATTAAAAATTACCAGTAAAATAGTACATTACAAATATTGTTCTATAATAGAGGTCAATAAAAAGATTAAATGCAACCTAAAACAATCGATTGTTTTTCAAAAAAGAAAACCTTTCGCAGTACACGAAAGGTTTTTACAATTAAATTTTATAGAAGAGAAAGAAGATTTATTCAAAAAATAAAAAATCAATTTTCGTAGATGTCGGAATATAATTAACTTTTAAATGCTTTCGAAATCAGAAACCGTTTTAAACATATTGTAACGCTCTCTGATTATGATAATTTAAATAGTAAAGAATAGTTTTCTTTGAGTATAAAAAATTATAATCTTTTTGAAGATTCGCGAATAAGAACCTCTGTATTAAGAAAAGTTATTTCTTTGGCTTCTTCTTCCTTGAGTGATTTAATATTATCTATAATAATATTTGCAGCTGCTTTTCCCATTTTTTCAGCAGGGTGCGTAATAGTTGAAATATTGGGCTCGATTATTTCTGAAATAGGATCATTATTAAAGCCAATTACAGCTAAATCCTGAGGCACTTTAATACCTCTCTTTTTAGCTGTCTGCACAGCACTTACAGCAAGAATATCTCCTGGTGCAAAAAGCCCATCTGGCGGTGGTTTTAAACTGAACAGCTTATTGCAAGCCTTTACACCATCATCATAGGTCATTGCCTTTAGATTTATAATTAATTCCTCTTTCAATGGCAGACCATGTTCTGTTAATGCATCAATATAACCTCTTTTTCTTTCATTGTAAAGATTACCAAATTCTCCGCCTGCAGTCATATGGGCTATTCTTTTACAGCCTTGTTCAATAAGATGTTTTGTTGCCTTATAACCAGCGGTATAATTATCAATTACAACCCTAAAAGTATTATAACCTTTGGGAACTCGGTCGACAAATACAAGAGGTATGTTATTATTTGAAAACTGCTGAAAATGAGAAGTATCTTTTGTCTCCATTGCCAGCGAACAAATAACACCGCTTACTCTGCTGCTATAAAGTGATTTTGCCATATTAACTTCCTCATCATATGAATCGTGCGACTGCATAATAATAACTGAAAAATCAGATTTTCTAGCTGTAATTTCAATCCCGCTAATTAGTGATGATAAGAAAGGCTGAGTGATAGTTGGAATTAAAACACCAATCGTTTTAGACTTGTTACCTCTTAATCCCGCAGCCAAAGTATTAGGAACAAAGCCCATTTCTTCTGCTGTTTTTTTTACTTTTTTAATAGTCTTATCACTTATAGTATGATGGTCTTTCAAGGCTCTTGAAATAGTCGATGTGGCCAGATTAAGTCTCGCTGCAATATCGTAAATAGTTACATGTCTATGCTCTTCCATTACTATACAAGTATTAGTAAATGTAAATATAGATATAATTTTAAAACGAAAGGACTGGTCCTACATAATTGGAAAATGTGATTTTGTTGTATCTTATTTCTACTTAACCCCCTTAAACCAACTCCTTAAAAAAAAGTTATAATTTTCATTTTTATGCTTAAATGAATATTAATTCATTTAACTTTACTGTATGAGACCTTTAGACCCTTTTAAAAGAGAGAAAATTTTAAAATCTGTTTATGCACTTACAGGCAGACAGGGATTAGCAAGCGTTAATATTTCAGGTATAAGTAAAATAGCTGGAGTTGCTGTAGGAACCCTTTATATCTATTTCAAAAATAAAGAAGAGGTCGTACAGTCGGCCTATGCAGCGGTAGAAGACAAAATGACACAGGCAATGTACCAGGACTTTGATATTAATCTACCTGTAAAGGAATCACTTAAGAAGATTTATATCAATATGCTGAACTATAGGTTAAAAAATTATGACGAAACTATATTTATCGATCAGTATCAACAGTCTGGATACATACAGCTGAATTTCTCCAAACAACTTGCAGAATATGAAATGCAGAATAAACCACTGTATGATCTTTTAGAAAAAGGACAGCAGGAAGGAATTATAAAAGAACTGGATGCTATTATGCTTATCAGCTTTTTTGATGGGGCGGTACGCTCCTGCTCCACAGGGATTATCCAAAAGTTGTTCCCATTAAGCCAAAAACTCGTGGATGACTACTTTGATATGATATGGAGGGGCATGAACAAACAATTTTAAACTTTAAATCACAAATTTTTCATTAATACATTTAATACTATATATCATGAGCATTTTTAAAGACAAAACAATCATAATTACAGGTGCAGCTATGGGGCTGGGACTTGCAGCAAGTAAAGCCGTAGCATTAAAAGGAGCCAACCTTTCTATAGTAGATTACAACGCCGAAGCACTCGAAAAAGCAAAAGCAGAAATCCAGTCAGCCGCACCAGCTGCAAAAATCATAACTATAGTCGCTGACGTTTCAGATGAACAGGCGGTCAAAAATTATGTAGACAAAACAGTTGAAGAGTTTGGCCGTATTGATGGATTCTACAACAATGCAGGTATTGAAGGGAAACAGGCACCACTAGTTGACTACGATATCAATATTTTTAAAAAAGTAATTGACATTAACCTTATGGGTGTCTATTACGGTCTGAAATACGTGATTCCTGTAATGCAGAAACAAGGTGGAGGAAAAATTGTAAACGTAGCTTCAGTAGGCGGAATTAGAGGTGTTATTAATCAAATGCCATATGTAGCAAGTAAACATGCCGTTTCTGGTATGACAAAAAATGCAGCAATTGAATATGGTAAAGATGGAATATTTACCAATGCAATCGCACCTGGTGCTATCCTAACCCCGATGGTAGCTGAAGCTTTTAAACAGGTAAACCCAGCCGACCCTAAAGCAGCTGAAACAACATACGCACAAAGAAACCCTACAAGAAAATTAGGTAAACCTGAAGATGTGGGTAACCTCGTGGCCTTTCTTCTTAGCGATGAGTGTCAGTATGTAAACGGTCAGACAATTGCAATTGACGGAGGTGAATCAAACCTATATGGTAATTCATAAATTAATAAACTTTATCTTAAAAACGGATCATAGGTTAAGCTATGATCCGTTTTTTTATGTAATGCTGTTATATACTTTTTAACGATATTGTTTTATAGCATATAAATTCTATTGCGCATCCCAAGAAGCGCTAGGATAGTAAATAGAACTTGTTACAGGAGCTGTCCAGTAATTTTGACTTCCGCCACGGAAGGTGTGCAGACTTACTGCATTCACATTTCGCTTCGCATCGTTTGTCACCCATCGAATTGTCTGATTCAATATCTCGGTACCGTTAACATAGTATTTCACATATCCGTTAGTATTTGATCCAGTATTTAACTTAACAGATATTTGACAATTATAGGTCACTCCCTCTTGTATGTAGTATTTCTTTCCAAAATCATTACCAAATTGGCCCGGCTGATCTTTGTAATAAACATAAGGCTGCAAATAAGCACCGCTTCCTTTTGCAGTGTTTGACCCACTTGGGCAATACCACATAAATCTGGCACTGCCTCCATTGCCATCCCATCCTGGGTCACCGCCGGTATTTTGATCACCAATTAGAATTCCATATCCACATTTACCACCTCTGCTCCAATAAAATCCAGAATTAAATCTCATCTGGAACCAAACGGTGTAAACCCCTGTTGACCAAACACCATAAGAGGTGCACAAACCACTAGGACATGACAATGTATTTGTCTGCAATGTAATCGTTCTTGATCCAGCAGTACCTTTTGCAGTAGTACTGCCTGCTGGAGCATCATTACCCGCTACGCTGCCGTTTTCAACAACCTGCAATTCATCCTTTTGAACGCTTTGCGGCTCATTCAAATCTTGCTCCTTTTCACAGGAACTAAACACTAATGCCATAATAACCAGCAAACTTGAAAATTTTAAGGCTCTTTTCATTTTAAAAAAATTAATAGTTAGTAAATAATTAATCTTATCACAGCATTTGAAACTGAACAGAAGCTTACCCTAATCCTTAAAATGGGCATCCATGGTTACGCAAACAAAAACAAGGTTTTTATTTTGATACGATCATAAAAATGATCCTGAACTTGAAAAATTTGTTTGAATTTTTATTGTTCAGTACGATAAGCATCTATGGCGTTAGACCTGTTGTAATAGATACTGTAAAGTTGAATAATTACTATTAATTTCAGGAGTAAGAAAGTACGTATTTAGATACAAAAAAATCCAGTAAATCTGTTTTTGTATTTATTTTGCAAAAGAATGCACAAGTAGATTTTATCCAATAAGTATTAATCCAAACACTTGCGGCTAAAAGTTAATAAAAACATAATTAAAAATTTTAAAGGCACTTTCCAATATTTAATACGTTACATTTGAACAAATTAAATATTTAATATGCAAGAAGGTACAGTAAAATTCTTCAATGAAGAAAAAGGTTTCGGATTTATAACACCTAATAATGGCGGAAACGAAGTTTTTGTTCATGTATCTGGTTTATCAGAAAACATTCGTGAAAACGATTCAGTTCGATACGACATAGAAGAAGGCCGTAGAGGTCCAAACGCAGTAAACGTAGTGATAGCATAACATACTATAGAACAAGTTTATAAAAAGCACCTGCCTAAAACAGGTGCTTTTTCATTTTAACCAGTTCAACAAATCATTCGTACTTAACTAAATTAATTTTTTAAGCATGCCGTCAAAAATAAAACCGTGAAACGGCAGAACGGAATACCAGTATATTTTTCCCATAAGACCTTCCGGCCTAAAAGTTGCAGCTTGGTATAAAGTATTATTGATTATTTTAAATTCAAGCCAGGCTTCACCAGGAAGTTTCATCTCGGCGTATAAAATCAATTTTCCTTCAGATTTATTGGCATATACAACCCGCCAGAAATCCAGTGCATCTCCTGCATGTATTTCATTTTTATTTGTCCTTCCTCTTCGAGTACCGACACCTCCAAAAATTTTATCGATGAATCCACGTAACTCCCAGAGCCAATCGGCATAATACCATCCGGTTTCGCCGCCTATAGACCAAATTCGTGCAATTGTATATTCCCTATTTATTATGGTTCTTTTCCTTCTATCAATATAACAGTCCTTTTTTGGAACTTTAAGATATTGAGAAACAGCACCCTTAAACCGTCCGCTAACCTGCGAATCTTTCCAGCTCGAAATGATGTCATCTTCACTAATCTTTTTCAAAGCTCTTTCTAATGCCTGGCGGTAAGTAATAGGTTTAACTCCCAGTATACTATTAATATTATTATCGCGGCAGATTACCTCTACTTTCATACTGCTAACCAGCGCAGAGGCGAGTTTAAAAGAAGTTGAGGTTACAAAATAAAGCCAGTACGAAGATAATTTTGGAGTCATGACCGGTACCGTAAAAATATACCTCTTTAGTTTTTCTGCTTTGGCAAACTCCAAGAGCATCTCTTTATAAGTCAATACATCAGGTCCGCCAATGTCAAAACTTTGATTATAAGTTAATGGATTTAAGAGTGACCGAATTAAGAATTCTAAAACATCGCTGATTGCAATTGGCTGGCATTTAGTATTGAGCCATTTTGGAGTAATCATAATCGGCAGTTTATCGACCAGATCCCGTATTATTTCAAAAGATGCACTTCCTGATCCTACTATAATTCCCGCTCTGAGCACAGTCGATGGAACTGAAGCGGTTTTTAAAATTTCTTCAACTGCCTTTCTTGATGATAAATGCTTGGATAATGATTGGTCATTTACAATTCCACTAAGGTAAATGATCTGTTTTGCATTTGTCTGGTTTATTTTTTCAATGAAATAATTTGCCGAAATACTTTCGAGTTCATCATAATTAGAAGCACCGGACATGGAATGTATGAGGTAATAAGCCGCATCAATATCATCGGGAATATTTTTAATGCTTTCAGGATCCAGAAAATCAACTTCGACAACCTCTATTTTATTTATAAAGTTTTCAGGAAAATGAAACCTGCTTTTATCTCTTACACAGCAAACTACCTCATTTCCATGACTTAATAACAAGGGCAAAAGCCTCTTGCCAATATAACCTGTAGCGCCTGTTAAAAGAATTTTCATTTCTTAAGTTATCTTTATAATTTAAAGCTTACCAATCCATAGTCCATCGGGAAAATCTGTCCGGAAATTGAAGCTGCATCTTCAGATATCAGATAATCTGCCATACGAGCAACTTCCTGTGGTTTTAGGTAATTTTTCATAGGATGCCGTTCCATCATATTTTCCTTCATGCGATCGTTTCTTAAAATAGAAGCAGATAACGAAGTCTCCGTGATTGTGGGAGCAATAGCATTGATCCGAACCAAAGGAGCAAGTTCCGCACCTAGTGATTTAGTAAGTCCCTCTACTCCTGATTTTGATGCCGCGATACTGGAATGAAAAGGCATTCCGAGTTTTGCCGCAACGGTACTAAATAAAACAATAGAAGGATTTTTCCCTTTCTTTAATGCAGGCAGAAAATGCTGAATCACTTTAACGGCACCTATCACATTAATTTCAAAATCGTTTCTAAAATCGTCAATGCTTAAACTCAAAATAGGTTTGAGATTTATTGATCCTGGACAGTATATTAAAGCATCAATAATTTCAATATCAGGCAATTCATCCTGCAGCACATCAACTGAAAAATGAATCAAATTAGGATGGGAAAAATCTGGAATAGTCCGACTGATATTATATACTAAATGTTTTTCAAGCTGCTGCTGCAAAATAGCATTGCCAATTCCTCTGCTTCCCCCGATGATGACAATTTTTTTCATTTTTCTTATTTAGCTACTTATTTTTTAATGTAAAAACAATTTATTCTTGTTTTATTAATTGTGATAACGTTCGATATCCATGTTAAAGATAAGAATTTGTTTAATTATTTTCGAAAAATATTAAACAAAATAACATTTGTGACATTAAATTAGAATGGATTGATTTTCAAAGTCAGCCAATAAGTTAAAAGCTATTTTCTTTTTATTTACTAAGTGCTAAAAACAAATCATATGAATTTACGCCTTTTCTAAATTCATCACAGCAATCTTTTTCTTTAATAAATTATTAAAAAGTGAGAGTGAAGCTTTGCGGTAAATTCCCGAAGGAAATATTAAAGTTGCCTCACGGCTCATGTTTTTACCTTCAATTGGAACTGCAACAAGTTCAGAGAAATCAAATAAGGAAGAATTCATTAATACAGTAAACCATTTTTTTGTATTAACCAGTTCCAATAGACTATGAATATCATTGATCTCTATTTTTGCCTTCAATTTTATGTTATTTTTTAGAAGCGTTTCATCCAGAAAATTTCTGATACTATAAGTTGGAGATGGCAGCACTAAGTTTAATTCAGTAATTTTTTGAAGCCCTATCTTTTTAAGTTTACTCCACGGATGCGATTTATGAAGAATCAAAGAGAGATTGGCAGAGAATAATGGCATTATATCAAGCTGTTGATCCTGACAGGAAGGCATAAAAGACAGCATACAATCAATTTCATACAAGCGTATTTTTTGAAGCAATTCTGAAGTAGAGCCCAGCACTAGCTGAATCTGGATATCCGGAAATTCCTCATTAAACTCCGTAATCGTTTGAAGAAGTAAATTTACTAGTCCGTAAGTGGAACCAATAGTTATTTTACCGGTTTTTAAATTATTCAAATCCATTAAAACCTGTTTTCCTTCTTCTGCCTGACGAATCGTTTTCCGGGCGTAATCCAGCATAATTTCACCCGCTTCCGTAAGTTTAACCCTCTTTCCTACTCTGTCAAAGAGAAGAACCGTTAATGAATTTTCTAATTCTTTTATTTGATGAGATAATGTACTTTGAGTAATGTATAAATCATCTGCAGCCTGTGTGAAATTTAAAAGTTCTGCCGCGCGGACAAAGTATTTCAATTGACGAAGTTCCATTTTCTTTAATTTTTTTATAAAAGTACAACTCTAAATCGAAAATTTCGATCGATTACATCTAAAAATTTCATTTCCACGATTGGTTTATATTGCAGAACTTTGACATAAGTTAATTTAAAAAACAGAAAAGATGGAAATTTTACAAACACCCGAAAACGCATTATCAGCATCAATTGTTTCAGCAATAATTAATGCTCCAATTGAAAAAATTAATATTGCCGACTGGCTGCTTAACCTGCCGGATGCAGAATATCAACGTTGTTCTGTTAACCATATTGCTGCTGGAATAACTTCTAATTTTGAAGGTATACCGATGTCTATTAATGTAGAATATGTGGGAACAGCACTTGTTGTACAGCATTATATTTTTGATGAATATCGTGCTGATTATTGCCGAATGCTTTCAATTTCTGATACTATTACTGCAGGCGGAAGATCTAAAGTACAGGTTCTTTGGGAGTTGAAAGCAGATAAAATAGATGATACAACAACAAAATTTACTAATACCATTCATGCAACCGCGACTCCTGAATTTTTAGATTTCATCAAACAACACGGAATTTCTCTAGCCGATGCTGCAAAAGCAAGACAGGATGCTTCTGACGCTCATAATCATGAAGAAACACCGCTGTTTGCAAAAAGTATTGAGAACAAAGCGCTATTTGGAAAATATAATCTACCTTTTTAAAAAAATTAGATTATGAAAGCTATTACCATCTCAAAATTTGGAGGGCCTGAAGTTTTGCAATTGGTCGAGGTTCCTGATTTAATTCGATCGCAAAATGAAGTTTTAATTCAGGTAAAAGCTTCAGGCATTAACAGAAGTGACATTTTGCAGCGCCAGGGAAAATATGCTGCTCCAAGCAGTACTTCTACTGAAATTCCAGGTCTCGAAGTATCTGGAATTATCGTAGACTGTGGTCCAGAAGTTACGCAATGGAAAAAAGGCGATCACGTTTGTGCCTTGCTTTCTGGGGGAGGTTATGCAGCATATGTTACTGTAAAAGAAGGTCAGTGTTTACCCATTCCTAAAGGCTTAAATTTTATAGAAGCAGCCAGTCTGCCTGAAACGGTATTTACAGTCTGGTCTAATATTTTTGAACGAGGAAAATTAAAACCAGACGAAACTTTATTAGTTCACGGAGGCAGCAGCGGTATAGGAATTACAGCGATTCAGATCGCTCATGCTTTTGGTTCAAAGGTCATTACGACAGTTGGTTCAGATGAAAAAGCACAATATTGTTATGAATTAGGTGCTGATCTTTCTATAAATTATAAAAAAGAAGACTTCGAAGAAATTTTAAAAACCAAAGGTGTAGATGTTATTCTTGATATGATAGCTGGAACCTATTTTCAAAAGAATCTTTCTATTTTAAACGATGAAGGAAGACTTATTCATATCAATGCAGAAAATGGTAAAAACGTAGAGCTTGATATTTGGCAGTTAATGCTAAAAAGAATTACGATCTCAGGAAGTACACTGCGTGCACGAAATTACGAATACAAAAAACGATTAGCCGCAGAAGTATTTAAAAATGTCTGGCCATTAATTGAAAATGGTAAATTCAGGCCTGTTATCTACAAAACGTTTTCCCATCGCGATGCTGTAAGTGCTCATGAATGTATGGAACACGGAAGCCATATTGGTAAAATAATAATCGACTGGGAATTATAATTTATATTTTCATTGAATTTAACCACTAAAAAGTCCTAATAAAAATTAGGCCTTTTTAGTTAGTCATTAGAAATCTTCAATTTATATATACTTTTAGCTTTACTGTTTATTTTTTATTTGAGAGCAGTATTTTTAAACACAGTTTTTCCTTCTTTAATCGTTTCAACCACTTGAATATCTTTAATGTTTAAAGGATTTATCTTTATTGGATTTTTATCAAGGATAACCAAGTCTGCCAATTTTCCTTTCTTTAGAGATCCTTTATTATTTTCTTCAAAATATTGATAAGCCGCCCAAATCGTTATGGATCTTAAAGCGTCATAAGCGCTGATTCTTTCCTCAGGCCCAATCACATCACCACTTCTGCTTATTCTGTTTACCACAGAATACAAAATCATTATACTGTTAGGAAGAGCAACAGGCGCGTCATGATGCTGTGTAAAAATCATTCCTTTTTTAAGAGATGTTCCAGCAGGTGAAATACGATAAGCCCTTTCTTTTCCTAATGTTTCATCTCTATGCCAATCTCCCCAATAATAGGTATGCATTCCAAAAAAAGAAGGCATAATTCCAAGAGATTTCATTGTATCTAACTGGTCTAAGCGGGCAGTTTGTGAATGTATAGCAATTGTACGCCTGTCTTTTTTTCCATATAGTCTGGTGGCATGCTTTACCGCTTTTATATACTCATCAATTGCTGCATCTCCGTTACAGTGGGCTAAAATCTGCCAGTTATTTGCATATGCTGAATCTACAAGCGCGACAGCATCGCTCTCTTTTGGAAATGCAGGATAGCCGGAATAAGTTTTCGGCTGGCCTGGCGGCGGAATAATATATGGTTTTGTAAGCCATGCAGTTTTACCCTGTGGCGAACCATCCAATGAGAGTTTCACGCCTGCAATCCTAAAATGATTTTTATATTCTTTTTGAATGCCATTTTTTTTCATATAGGCCATTTGGCTCTGTATGTCAGGATAAGCGGCAACATCGATAGTTAATTTATTTTTAGCCGCAAGTTTTAACCATGTAGTACACGCATCACTTGTTGCTCTTCCCTCCTGTGCCGTTGTAAAACCAAATCTTATATAAGATTTTAAACCTGCTTCAGCAATTTTTTCATTGGCTTCCTCGTCCAGTGTTCCCATAATTTTAAAAAGCGGGGTAAACATAGCCATCTCTTCCAGCACTCCATTAGGTTCATTAGATCCATTTTTTCTTCTAATTAAGCCACCTGCAGGATTTTTTGATGCCGCATTATAACCAGACATTTCTAATGCTTTATGATTCATTACTGCTAAATGCCCAGACTGGTGTATAATAATAACGGGGATTGTTGCAGATACCTTATCTAAATCATCTGCCGTTGGAGGAAGCTTTTCTTTCAATTGTGCATCATCATATCCAAACCCCACTATCCAGCCATATTTTCCGATAGCATTTTTGTTAGATGCTTTCCATTTATTAAGCAATGAAATAATACTTGCAATATCATTACCAGTGCCGTCAGGAGCCGGAAGTAAATTAGCTGCGACCGCTTGAAATCCGGCGTTCCAAACATGACCATGCGCATCTATGAATCCAGGAAGCATTGTTTTGCCTTTTATATCCTTCATTTCTGTTTCACCTCCTTGAAAATTTTCAGCTTCAGCTATTGAGCCTGCAAAAATAATTTTCCCGTTTTTTACCCCAACGGCTTCCACATACTGCGGCTGGCTGCCTTCCATTGTTATGATATCTCCTCCATAATAAATGGTATCTGCAGAATCTTTCACTTCTTTTTTACAACTTGTTAATGTAATTAATAACATGAATGTCCATAGTATATTTTTCATTTCAAAATTATTTAGTTGTTTTACATCTCATAAATATAGAAATAACATACTGTTTTTTAATTATTTAATAGACAGTATATTTAATTTTTAAATTAATACAAGTTAATTCGATCGCGCGGATTTGTAATCCGCGCCCGCAAAGTATAGCTCAACATATTAAAAAAAATCCAGTTTTTAACTATAGGAACGAGCATGGAAAAAATTTCGAGTGATCGCTACACATTAGAGCGATCGGGATTCAATCAACAACAACTGAGAATTTTACTTTCATTTTAGTATTGGGAACCCTATAATTACAAACCAATACTTTTGCCTTAATAAAATCCATTTCCACACAGTTTTTCGTATATATAAGTAAAAGCTGTTGTCATGGAAACATTACCCATTTTTCTTGTAAAAATTCTACAGACGCTTGCCGACAGATACGGTATGAGCTGTACTTTAGAAGAACTGACAAGTCTCTTAACTCCTGTTTTTAATACTTACACATTATTGCAAGACAGTATCGCTGATGAAAAGAAAAAACAAGCGAGGGTACTAGATGCTTTAATACTTTTGAATAAAGAGGGATATATCTTTTTAAGTTCAAGTTCTGATGAAAGTACAATAAGTATAAAAGGTCTAATTTTAGTAAATAATAAAGTTATTTGCAATTAGGTTATATCGTCCCAACAAATCACATTAACAAATCAACAACAACCTATATTGCCCTTCATTTTCTATTGGTGCTCTATGAATACAAGGCTGTACTTGTTGTTTTGGATGATCTACAGCCAATCGCCAAAGATGCCCTAATCCTAAATTAATAGGTTCAGCATCGGGATGCGGCTGATAATGCAAATCAAAATAATTTTCTTTTAAAAAGTTTTCGAATTCTTCCTCTGGCCCATCGTAAAGCTCTTTTAGCTTTGCTCGAATTTCTGGAATTTGGATTTTTTGCTCTGCCTGCGAATTAGAAATTATATCACTCGAAGCGCCGTGATAGGTACATAAAAAAGTGTCTGTTGCAATGGGCGAACGATCAACATGAAACGAATACACATCCGTAGATATGAAATCAAATTCATCGTCACGGTCATAACATTTCAGTAAATTTAGAGAAGGCGAAGCGCCAAAATCAGTTAATAATTGCAAATCATTTAAGATTATTTCTCGAGCTTTATTTCCCTTTTCTGATAGTTGCAGCGCTTGTAAATCTTCTGGATAAACTTCTGTTATATTTTCTTTTAAATGCAATTGGGCTACAATTTCGTTAAAATCGCCATCCAAATTTCTGTACCAGCACAGCGCATTCATTTCTCCTTTGAAATCGGTATGTACAAGCTCAGCGAAAGTAGACACCACTCCTATTTGGCTGTTGTCAGAAAATATATTGCTCATAGTGTAATAGTAAAAAGCTGGTTACTTCATGCATTGCAAAATTATGTAATAGTAGTCAGCTGCGGTATTTTATCGCTATAAACTTTTAGAGAGATTGCCCTTTTCTGCAAAAAAGTAATCTCTCTGTTCCTATCAATAGCTAAGAAATTTGAGGTTACTCTAGTATTTCCATATCATAGCGTTCATCACGAAATGTCGCCCCCCATTGATTTACTTCTTGAGAATTAGTCAGCTTAAAGCCTGCGGTTTTATACATATCTAAGGCACGTTCCTGTTTATCGGTAGTAAGCAGAAAAACATTTTTATACCTTTTTTCGCGGCAGAAAGCTATGGCATCATTCAAAAGCTTTTTTCCTATCCCCAGTCCCCTGAAAGAGGGATCGGACAAAAACCATCTAAGCTGGGCTTCTTGCTCATTTTGATGAACAATGGCTATACAGCCAATAATCTGGTTGTTATATTCAGCCATCCACAAACGGTCTTTTTCTGGAGAATACTGTTCTAGGAAATGATAAAAAGTTTTCACTACATAAAATTCAAATTCATTTGAAAAACTTGATTCCTGATCATAAATTTTACTGTGCAAATAAATTATATAACCAATGTCTCCCGGTCTTAAATCATAACGATAACTAATATCACTAGCAGATATTTTCGAGCTATTTTTGCTGTCTAACAGTTTCTTAATATCCCCCATTGCATTCACAAGTTTTTCCTGTTCTGCTGTGCTCAAGTTTTTCACTTTTAATTCTGACTGCTGATCTGCAATAGCATTTAATTTTTGTAAAAGTTTGTTTCCTGAAGATGTCAATTTAATATTAAAAGCACGTTTGTCTGTTACAGAAGGAACTTTCTCAATTACTCCATCTTTTGTGAGCCGTTTTAATACTCTGCTCAAATATCCCTTGTCTAAGTTGAGCGTTTCGCAGATTTCCTGTGCTGTAATATCTTGTTTTTCATTTATTTCATAGATAATACGGACTTCTGTTAATGAATAATTACTATCAAGATAATTTTGATTTAAGATATCTAAATGTGCTGTATAAAACCTATTGAACGATCTAATTTCTGAACTTATATTTTTCATTTTTCTACTATTATGTTTTGCAAATATACAAAATAGTTGCTTTTGTCAACTTTTTTTAAAAAAAGACATTAAATATGCTCAATTTTTTCTTTCTTAATCTAGATTAATCGACAAACTTTTATAGCTGTAGTAAGTTTGTAAAAGATTTAACAATATCTGTTATTTCTAATACTAAGAACACTAAGTAACAAGGATTTAAAATTGCTGATTTCTAATAATATATTATCTTTAAGAATGCATTTTATCCTTTTTATTTCTGTTATAAATAGAATTAAAAATCAAAAAAATAGAAACTCAAAAAACATGGAAACAATAAAACTAGAATTAGACGAGAAAAAACACGGCGCTTTTAATCTTTATTTAGAGGATAAAAAACTTGGCGAAATGACAGTAAGTCTTAAAGATGATTTGCTAACCGTTTATCATACAGGAGTTGAACCAGAAGCGGAAGGAAAAGGTTATGCAAAAAAACTACTTGAAGAAATGGTGTCATACGTGCGTGCCAATAATTTAATGGTTTTACCGCTTTGTCCTTATGTTCACGCACAATTTAAAAGACATCCAGATGAATATCAGGACATTTGGAAAAAATAACAGCCACTTAATAATTAAAAAATAAACTCATGAATTTAGAAATTATAACAGACGGAGTTCCTCTAAATGATGCTAAAAAAGCCTTGATTCTGATTCACGGCCGTGGTGCTGGTGCTCATGATATCCTTTCGATTGCAAAACATCTTAAAGTCAGCGATTTTGCATTGGTTGCACCTGAGGCAGAAAACAGAACTTGGTATCCGTATTCATTTTTAGTTCCGATTGAAGAAAACGAACCTTCTTTTTCAAAATCGTTAGAAGCCATTCATCAGGTTGTTGTTGCAATTCAGCAAAACGGAATCGAAAAAGAGAATATTTATTTCCTTGGATTTTCTCAAGGTGCCTGTCTTGCTTTGGAATTCACAGCCAGAAATGCCGCTAAATATGGCGGTGTCGTAGCTTTTACAGGAGGACTTATTGGCGATAAAGTATATGAAAATCATTATGCAGGAAATTTCGAAAATACTCCGATTTTCATCGGAACTAGCGATCCAGATTTTCATGTTCCTGTGGAAAGAGTAAATGAATCTGAAGCGCTTCTTCAAAAATTAGGCGCATCGGTAACAAAAAAAATCTACCCAAATATGGGGCACAGCATAAGTCAGGACGAAATAGACTTGGCTAACGAACTTATTTTTACAAAAAAATAATGATACAAATAACCCGTGTTTACAGCGACGCAAATGGCGAAAGTCATTTTGAAGACTTTGAAGTTCCGTTGAAAAACAATGGCGATATCGGATTTTTATCTGATGATGAACCCGTAAAATCAATTGTTTTTAGAGAAGTCAGTCCGTCTTACGATTATGATTTTCATAATGCTCCAGATCGGCAATATATTGTTTTACTGGAAGGCGGTGTAGAAATAGAAACTTCATTGGGAGAAAAAAGAACGTTTGAAACTGGTTCAATTTTATTGGTTGAAGACACAACAGGAAAAGGTCATAAAACAAAAAATATAGAACCAAAACTTCGGAAATCTATATTTATAAAACTCTAATTTAAATAGTCGAAATAAAAATTTAACTGCAAAGTTCGCAAAGCCTTAACTGATTTAGCTTTGCGAACTTTCTAATTATAACGTATTACACTATCAGATAAAAAGCTTTGCGAACTTTGCGGTTAAAAAAATTTTCTCAACAAAATTATGGCTTTGTATTTCTTAATCTAGGTTAATCGATCCAGAAGCATAACTGAAGTAAATTTGTATAAGAAAATCAATAACAATTTAATACATAAGATACCATGGAAAATAAAATTTTAGGCTTACACCATATTACTGCAATTGCAGGTGACGCCAAACGTAATTTCAACTTTTATTCTAACATATTAGGATTAAGATTCATTAAAAAAACAGTGAATTTTGACGATCCAGGAACATACCATTTTTACTTTGGTGACGAAGTAGGAAGCGCAGGAACAATCTTAACTTTTTTCCCTTGGGGAGAAGGAATTCAGCAAGGAAGAAAAGGTTCTGGAATGGCAACTGAAATTGGTTATTCTGTTCCAAAAGGAAGCCTTGATTTCTGGCAGGAACGTTTTGAAAAATACAATGTAATTTACAATAAACCAGCTGAAAAATTTGGCGAAAAGTATCTTACTTTCTTAGATCCAGATGGTTTAAAATTAGAATTAATCGAATCTAAAACAGAAGACAACAGAAAGCCTTGGGAAACTGATGAAGTAAAAGCAGATGTGGCCACAAGAGGTTTCCACAACATTACTTTGACTTTAAACAGCATAAAAGCAACCGCTGCAATTTTAACCGAAATATTTGGTTATAAATTGATTGAGCAAAATGTAAACCGTTACCGTTATGCAACAGATGCGGTAGAAAACGCAGCAATTGTTGATTTGGTAGAGTTAGAAGAAGAAAAACGCGGTCATGTAGCAAACGGATCTGTGCATCACGTAGCTTTTCGTGTTCCAAATGACGAAGTTTTAATGCACTTCCGTGAAAAAATAGAAGACTACGGATTGTCTATTACACCACAGATTGACAGAAATTATTTCCACTCTCTTTATTTCAGAGAACCAGGCGGAGTTTTGTTTGAAATCGCTACAGATAACCCTGGTTTTACTGTAGATGAAAGCTTAGAAGAATTAGGAAAAAACCTAAAACTTCCTGCACAATACGAATCTGATAGAGCGGCTATTGAAGCGCATTTGGTTCCAATTAATTAAATTAAAATCTCATATATTTTAAAAACCTGCAAATCTTTGACTTGCAGGTTTTTTGTTGGAGAATACTTTTAGTATATAATTTAAAACTCTTTCTATGGAAATGATTACTTCTTAAAGTTAAGACAACTGAATTTGAACACATAAATCCTCAATCTGAACACTTTTTAAATCCATAACTTCCTGAATTTTGCTTTATAATTAAAATCTAAAAAACATGAGCACTCAAAAAGTATGGTTTATTACCGGCGCATCAAAAGGAATGGGACTTGAAACGGTAAATGCTGTTTTAAAAAACGGTGGCAAAGTTGCTGCCACTTCCAGAAATCTACAAGAATTGATTGATAATATCGGAAATCAAACTGAAAATTTCCTGCCGCTTCAGGTTGATATTACCAATGATAAAGAAGTAAAAAATGCTATTCAAAGCACAATTGATACTTTCGGAAGGATTGATGTTGTGTTAAACAATGCTGGATATTATCTGGTGGGAAGTGTTGAAGAAATCAGCGATGAAGAATTTCGCAAAACGATAGATGTCAACCTATTGGGAACCGTAAACGTAATTCGTAACGCAATGCCTTTTCTGCGTCAGCAAGAATCAGGACATATTTTAAATATCGCATCCAATATGGGCTATATCGGATATGCAAATACTGGAAGTTATAACGCCGCAAAATTTGCCGTAATCGGACTTTCAGAAGCATTGGCTCAGGAAGTAAAACCTTTCCATATAAAAGTCACTGCAATCGCTCCAGGAATGTTCCGTACCAGTTTTATGAGCGACAGCACTTTGGCAGAAGCCAAAAATAAAATAGCCGTTTACAATGTAGAACAACATGTAAATATGCTGAAAAGTTTTGACGGAAACCAGCCCGGAGATCCAAAGAAACTTGCCAAAGTTCTGCTTGCTGTTACTGAATTGCCAAATCCGCCTGTACATCTTCCATTAGGAAATGATAGTTATGATTCGATTGTAGCTCATCGAAAAAATGAAGCGCAGGAGATGGAAACATGGAAACATCTTTCGTACTCAACTAATTTCGATTAATTCGTAAATTTGCTTCAATGAAAAAATCAGTTCCACATAAAATTAAAAGCATTTCAGAGCTGCATCAGTTATTTGCGCTTCCTAAACCAGATCATCCTCTGGTTAGTGTAATTGATTTTGCTTTACTGAGTTACAAACACAGCGATATCTGGAAACACTTTACGAATGATTTTTACTGCATTACCTTGAAAAAAGGCATCAACGGAAAATTTAAATACGGTCAGCGGGATTATGATTTTGATGAAGGAATGATGACATTGACAAAACCCGATCAGGTATTTTCGGTAACGCATACTAATGATAATCCAGTTACAGGTTTTATGCTAGTTTTTAAACCCGATCTAATCCGAAATTACCCTTTAGGAAAAACAATACACAATTATGGATTTTTTTCTTATTCAATTGCCGAAGCATTACATCTTTCTGACAAGGAAGATGTAATTATTTCTGGTCTTTTAAAACAAATGCAGGACGAACTGAAAAACAATATTGATCATTACAGTCAGGATTTAATTGTTTCGCATCTCGATTTACTGCTCAATTATATTAATAGATTTTACGGCCGCCAATTTATTACCAGAAAAACTTCAAATCCTGATTTATTGAGCAGAATAGATCAAACTTTACTGAACTATTTTGAAAATGAGAATGGAGTTTTAAAGGGAGTTCCAACAGTTCAGTATTTATCGCAGGAATTAAATATTTCATCTAATTATTTAAGTGACTTACTCCGAAGTATTACTGGCTTAAATACTCAGCAATACATTCAGAATCACATTATTGAAAAATCAAAACAGCTGCTGGCAGGATCAAATTTAAGTGTAAATGAGATTGCTTATTCATTGGGTTTCGAGTATCCGCAGTCTTTTAGTAAACTCTTCAAAAAGAAAACCAATATAACTCCCCTGCAATTCAGACAGTCATTTAATTAAAAAGAGAAAAATTGCTTTAAAATTTGGAATACACTTATTTTTATTTAATTTTGTACCGATCATTACAAAATTAAAACAATGAGAGGAAGACCAACTATTTACGAAGACGAAAATATTGTCAAGAAAGCACAAGAAATATTTTGGCAGAAAGGATATAGCGCAACCTCATTGAGTGATCTGCAAAAAGCAACTGGAGCCGGCGCAGGAAGTTTTTACAATACTTTTAAGGGAGGTAAAAAAGAGGTTTTTCAAAAAGCCATAGAAGAAAGACGACTAGCTTTTGATGCTTTTAAAACTGAACTAGACAAAAGCGAATCTCCATTAGAATTAATTAAAGACTTTTTTAGAAGTATCGCTTCCGCGGAAGAAAATGAGCATCTTAAAGGCTGTATTATTGCCAATACGGTTGTAGAAATGACTTTTATTGATGAAAATCTGGAAGCAAATGCGGTACAGATTTTAAAAGAGGTCGAACAAATGTTTACTCAGGCAATTAAAGAGGAAAAATTAAAAGGAAACTTAAAAACACAAACAGATCCCGAAATTCTGGGCAGGTATCTAATAACATTTTGGTGCGGACTTAATACACTTAGAAGAATGTACCCGGACAAAAATGTCTTAAAAAATCAAATCGAAATGCAATTAGCTGTTATCAGCTAATTTTTTTGACTATTTATGTATCGATCATTACAAAAATAAAATAAATAAAAATGAATTTAAAATTAGAAGGAAAAAGAGCTTTTATAAGCGGTTCAACACAAGGAATTGGTTTTGCAATAGCCAAACAATTATTAAATGAAAAAGCCGAAGTTATTATTAATGGAAGGCATGAAGAAAAAACAAATCTGGCAGTACAAAAATTAAAAAATGAATTTCCAGATGCTATAGTTTCAGGAATTGTCTGTGATTTTGAGAAAAAAGAGGAAATAACTGCTTTATTAAATAAATTAAACAATATTGATATTTTAATTAATAACGTTGGTATTTTCGAATTGAAAGATTTTGAAAATCTGGAAGATGAGGATTGGTATAGAATGTTTGATATTAATGTCATGAGCAGTATCAGGCTTTCTAAAAAACTTTTACCGCAAATGCTTCAGAAAAAATCAGGAAGAATCATTTTCATCAGCAGCGAATCTGGCGTGAATATTCCTGGAAATATGATTCATTACGGAATGACAAAAGCAGCAATGACCGCAGTAAGTAATGGTTTATCTAAACTAACTGCAGGTACAGAAGTAACCGTAAACACAATTTTAGGCGGCCCAACTTATTCTGATGGAGTTGCTTCAACAATTGAACATATCGCTTCTTTACAGAATATCGAGATTGAACAAATGAAAAATGCCATCGTACAACAGACCAATCCGCATTCTTTATTGCAGCGTTTTATTGATCCTTCTGAAATTGCTTCGCTGGCAGTTTATCTTTCAAGTCCGATTTCAATTGCAACAAACGGGGCATCGCTACGAGCAGATGGAGGTGTTTTAAAAACTATATGATCATTTAAAGATAATATTTTCCTAATAGCAATTAAGAAGCCGGAAAAAATTCCGGCTTCTTAAAATTGATCATTTTAAAATTATTTTTTTTCATCTACAAAAACGTACAGCTTTTGCACTTTTCCGTTTTCAATAACAAACAAATCCATTCCAGTTCCTGCTGCGGGTTTGTTTTTTGTACCAAATTGCCAATAAACACGCACTATATTATGATGTGTTTCAAATGACTTAACGGTGAATGTGAAATCTTTATTTTTTTGCTGCAGCTCTGTTACAAATTTATTGATCTCACCTGTTCCTTCTGATATAAAGTGGCGGTCTATCATTTCTATATCTGCTGCATATACTTTATTCAATAATGCAGCTCGTTTAGATTCGTTTCTTTCATTCCAGATTTCAAAATGTCCCTCAATTATCGCTTTCTTTTTTTCAAGATCAAAATCATCTGCAGCAGGTTTTTTCACTGTTGTTTTTGGTGACCATAATACTGTTTTAGGATTTGATTTTTCATACCCCTTGCCATTTGGGTACGAAACAAGTTCCATTTTAGAACCCCACGGAGTTTCAAAATAAACCCATGTTTCACCAGCCGTGTCTCCTGATGGTGTCAGGAATGGTTCGCCCAATACTTTAACACCTTTGCTTTTTAAATATTTTACTGCTGCATTGATATCTGAAGTATAAAAAGCAATATGTGAAGCTCCAATATCATCAGAATTAGGATGTGTTTTGCTTCCTTTATTATCGGCATAATAAAACACTTCGATACTGGCTCCCGTTCCGGCGTTTATCATTTTTATGGTGACGGCTCCAGTAGCCGGATTAATATGGTTGGCTTCTTTCCATCCCGCATCAAGCGGAATTGGTCCGAGTTGTGTAACTGGAGTGAACCCAAGTACATCTTGAAAAAAGGTTACTGCTTGTTTTAAGTCGGGAACGTTAATTCCAACGTGATCTATTCCTAAAATTCCTGAGTTGTTTTGCGCTGCCGCTTTTTCTGAAGTTGAGAAGAAAAAAACTAAATTTAGTAATGCAATGGCGGGAGTATGTATTTTATGAGTTGTTTTCATGATTGTATAAAGTATTTGAATTATTATTAAAA
Source organism: Flavobacterium sp. Root935 (assembly GCF_001429295.1). Taxonomy (GTDB): domain Bacteria; phylum Bacteroidota; class Bacteroidia; order Flavobacteriales; family Flavobacteriaceae; genus Flavobacterium. The sequence continues at coordinate 386,271 of NZ_LMJL01000012.1, forward strand.
TGTGATTATTCGAAAAATTAATTGCTGTATGCAGCTAACCATTTTGCTTTTATGGCAGCACGTGCTTCTATAAATTCTTTGTCGGTTCCCTGAGCGATAGCATCTAGTGGAAAACGAAGCGGATGCTCCCCTTTTTTCATATTAACCAATTCCAGAATTCCGTCGGCAATAGTTTGCGGGTTCATATCAAACTGAGCCATTTTACCAAATAATGCACCGCCCAAAGCATTGAATTTTTCTGTTGCAGCGTCTCCATATTGTTCTATGATTTCTTGTTTGTCGGCATGTATTCCTGCTTTTGAGCCGTTATTCATTTCGGTTGGATAAACTCCTGGCTGAATACTTACGTTTTCAATTCCGTAATCGGCAAGTTCATCTTGCAGTCCTTCTGTAAAACTTTCGACAACTAATTTTGAAGCGATGTACGGAATCATAAAAGGAAGTGTATGTCCGCTTGCTCCAGTTGTGATATTAATTATAAGTCCGTTTTTTTCTTTTCTCATTGAAGGAAGAACGGCCTGATAAGTACGAAGTACACTGTAAACGTTTACGTCAAACATTTTACGCATTTGATCGATTGAATATCCTTCCAGCAAACCAAAACCGCTTACTGCAGCATTATTAATAAGAACATCGATTTTTCCGTATTTGATAAGTACTTTTTCAAAAGCGCTGTTTACAGAAGCATCATCTGTAATATCGATATCTACTACTTCAATGTTTGAAAGTGCTGAAAGTTCTTTTGCAGCAGCTGCATTTTTGTCTTTTGTGTTGCGCATTCCTGCAATTACGGAATGACCTGCATTTGCTAAAGTGATAGCTGTAAGTTTACCAAATCCTGAACTTGTACCTGTAATGAAAATTGTTTTTGACATGATTTCTATTTTTAAATGTTTATAATGTTTGTTTCTTTTGAACATTACAAAGTTGCGTAGAATGCAAAACCTGGACATTGATTAGAAATAAGTAAAAACTTGATCTAGATCAAGAGTTTGGTAATTGGCATAAAAAAAGGAGCTTAAAAGCTCCTGATCCTATTCTATTGTATTATTTTTTTGCCGTTTGTTTTCGTATTCGGCTTAAGGTTTCTGGTGTCATGCCCAGATAAGAGGCAATCATGGTTTGAGGAATTCGTGATGCAAATCCCGGGTATTTCGTTATAAAATTTAGATACTTTTCTTCTGCCGTAAAACTAAGTGATGCCTGAATTCTGTTTTGTGCGGCTATAAAGCTTTTTTGTAATATGGCATTTACCATATTATTAAAGGCTGGAATTTCCCTGCAAAGCATTTCAAAATTTTCATGGGTAAACAATACGAGTTCACTGTCTTCAATGGCATCTATATTGAAACGGGACGGCTGTTGGAACATTAAACTTTCTCTATCGCCTGTCCACCAGTTCTCAATGCTGAAACTATTAATATGTTCACTTCCTTTTTCATCAACAGAATAAGTACGAAGGCAGCCTTGTGTTATAAAAGCATCATATTTCCAGATATCTCCTTCTTGAAGCAGATATTGTCTTTTACGAAGTTTTTTAATAATGGCAAAGGATTGTATATAATCTGATTCTGATTGGGTCAGTGTGGTTTTATCGTCCAGATATTTTTGGAATATTTCGTACATAGACTGTAAATTTATATAAATAGCAGATTATGCACAAAAATCTAAAGTAAAAAAATTATAAATCACGAGTCATACATAGCATCAAAGCATTAAATATATTAAATCACTTGTCACAATAAAAATAAGTTCAAAAAAAAGCCCTCTAATAATAAATTAGAGGGCTTCAAATTATTTTGTAAAGATTTAACGCCAGCCGAGCGCTGGTGCAATATGTTCTAGTATAGAAGACAATATATGTATGTTGTAATCAACGCCTAATGTATTAGGTATCGTCAGCAACAAGGTATCGGCTTCTTGAATAGCTTCGTCTTGAGCTAATTCGGCAATAAGTTTATCTGGTTCTGCAGCATAACTCTTTCCGAAGATTGCTCGCTTATCACTTTCGATATAACCAAAACTGTCTGCCGCTTTACCTTGATCTCCAAAGTAATATTTGTCCTGATCGTTGACCAATGCAAAAATAGAACGGCTTACGGAAACTCTTGGTTCGCGTTGATGTCCAGCTTTTTTCCAAGCTTCCTTATACAACCTGATTTGTTCTGCCTGCTGAATGTGAAAAGGTTTTCCATTCTCATCATACTTCAAGGTAGAACTTTGCAGGTGCATTCCATTTTCAGCCGCCCAAACAGCAGTTGCATTGGAGGCTGCTCCCCACCAGATACGCTCTCGTAATCCTTCAGAATGCGGTTCTAGACGTAATAATCCTGGCGGATTTGGAAACATTGGAGTTGGATTCGGATCTGCAAATCCTTCTCCGTTAAGTCTTTCTAAAAATTCCAAAGCTTTTTGGCGTCCCATATCGGCATCTGTTTCACCTGCTAAAGGTTCATAACCAAAAGCGCGCCATCCGTCAATAACTTGTTCTGGTGATCCTCTGCTTATTCCTAATTGTAAACGTCCTTCTGAAATCAAGTCTGCAGCACCGGCATCTTCCACCATATATAGTGGATTCTCATAGCGCATGTCTATCACTCCTGTCCCAATCTCTATCTTGCTAGTTTTAGCTCCAATGGCTGCAAGTAATGGAAAAGGTGATGCTAATTGTCGTGCAAAATGATGTACCCGAAAATAAGCGCCATCTAAACCGATTTCTTCTGCAGCAACGGCCAGATCAATAGACTGAAGTAATGTATCGCTTGCCGTACGAGCTTGATAGGAAGGATGATTGGCCCAATGACCAAACGATAAAAATCCTATTTTCTTCATAGATATCTTTACTATTAATTATAATTCCAAATATACGCATCATTATTGGAGTCGCCATTATTAAAGCCAAATAAACCAATCAAAGAATTTAGCGTTTCAATTCTAAAAATGATGCAATGCAGTTATTACTGCTGTTCATTTTTTATTTGTTGAATGCCTTGTTCATAAGTCGTAACTTGAAAATCTGGGAAACGCTTTTTAAATTTAGAATCATCAAATAAATTGTCATATTTATACCTTGGAAGCAATTCCTGTAGTTCTTTCAGTCTTTTATTGAATATCGCCCCAATCTTAAAAACAAATTCTGGTATAACTGAATATTTTAATTCCTTTCCGTAGATTTTTGAAGCCAGTGCAATAAATTGCTTATAGTTTACCTTATTGTCATCAATCGGTAAATGCCAGGTCTGTCCATAAGCATCTGGAGTATTGCCAATTAAAGCTGCTGCACGGCTTGCATCGGGTGTCCAGATTAAACTTCTTAATGTATTGTCCCTCAAAAGGACTTTCAATTTTTTATTTTGTTTGATATTATCAAAAATTAAAGTATTGGTTATGCTCTGTGTTTTTGCAGGTCCGTAAAATTCAGGTGCGCGGCAAATAACGGCGGTCAATTCGCCTGATTTTATTTCATTTAAAATCATTTCGGCCATTTCTTTTCTTACTTTTCCTTTTCTTCCAACGGGATCAAAAACAGTCTCCTCAGTTAGCAGACGATCATCTTGTGGATACATGTAAGTATTATCAAAAAAGACCAATTTTGTCTGGTTGATTTTACAAGCATCAATAACGTTTCTTACAATAAGCGAAAATTGCTTTTCCCATAAATCAGAATTCATTGGAAGACCCAAAGTAAAATAAGCTATCTCAGTATCTTTTAAAGCTTCAACTGCCTTTTCTTTGATAGTTAAATCTGCAGAAAACACTGTATCTGTGTCATTTACTTTTTTCGCATCTCGGCTAACAATTCGAATATCTGAAGTAAAATTTCTTTTTAATTCTCTTGCCAGCTCTTCTCCTATTTGTCCGCTGGCTCCTAATATGGTCTGCATAATTTTTCCTTATTAATTTAACCGTTAATTGCTTTTGCTTGTATTGCTTCCATTCAATTCCTGCATAACCACTTTTGCCATTTTTTTGGAACTAAAAGGATTTTGACCTGTAATTAAATTGCCATCAACAACTACCTTTGAAGTCATAGGAATAAAGGCTTTTGTATAATTGGAACCTCTTTCTTTTAAAGCTGCTTCAAGATTAAAGGGAACTTTCTTTTTTCGTCCCGCAAGACTTTCTTCAAACCAGTTAAATCCAGTTATCTTTTTACCTTTTATCAAATAATCTCCATTAGAAAGTTTAACATTCAAAAATCCGCTCACGCCATGACAAATCCCTGCCACTTTTTTATTGTTTTCATAATGGTTCAGAATGATGTTCTGCAAAGTGATATCGTTAGGAAAATCATACATCGTTCCGTGACCGCCGGCTAAATAAACACAATCAAACTGTTGATTGGCTATTTCGCTTAAGCTTTTGGTATGTTTTAATTTTTCCCTGAAAAGTGTATCTGACCAATATTTTTTTGAAATTTCATCTAAAACCAATGGTTTCAGACTTTCGGGATCTATTGGAGTATCTCCTCCTTTTGGACTTGCAATAGTAATGTCCAGACCCTGTTCTTTCGCCTGATCATAAATATGGGTAAGTTCACTGAGCCATAATCCAGTCGGCAGATTGCCTCCTTCGTACTTATTGGTCCCAGTTACAATAATTAATAACTTTAAAGTATTCATATAATATCGTTTTAAGTCATATAAAGTTCAGACATACCTTAAATTGATTGTAACTCAATCAATTTAATTTGTAACATAATCTCCTACTGGCAAAATTTAAGTTTATTATTGAAATCAATAAAATCAATTATAAGCTTCTCCGTCTGTTTTGCTCAATCTAGAGAATGTTATACTAGATAATATCGTAAAAATAGCCAAGGTTATAAAGGTATATTGAAAAGCATGAGTTGAATCCATTTCGAACATACCAGATTGAAACAAGGACAACACAAGACTTGCCACCGATACCCCAAAACTAACTGATAATTGCTGCATAATAACCAGCATGGTATTACCACCGCTGGCAGTGTCCTGATCCAGATCGGCAAGGGTTATGGTATTCATTGCAGACATTTGTATAGAGGTAAAAACGCCGTAAAAAACCATTAGAATAATATAATATCCAATAGGAGTATCTTTTTCTACAAAGCCCAGTACGATTAATATAATTCCGAGCATAATTGTATTACTGATTAATACAGTTCTATATCCCATAAATTTTATAATGCGAACCATAAAAGGTTTGATTGCGACATTAGCCAAAGCTGATGGTAAAAGCAAAAGACCAGATACAGAGGCTGAATACCCAAAACTTGTCTGCAACATTAAAGGCAGTAAAAGAGGCAGTCCTCCTATTCCTAATCGTGTTATCAAACTCCCTGTTAAACCTATTTTTAGCGTTCTTATATTTAGAAGACGCAGATCAATAATTGGTTTTTCTGTTCTTTTGTAATGAATGAAATAAAATACAGAAAGCAATCCTGCAAGAAATAACAAGCCCATAATAAGCATAATGTGTATGCGTCCTCTTCCTAGGAGTTCTAAAACCATAGTGACTAATATCAATGCAAGACTAAAGTAAATTAATCCTCTAAAATCAAACCTGCCCACTGCATGCTTAAAATTGGGCATAATTCGATAAGCCATTGAGATTCCGATGAGTCCGATTGGCACATTTACCAGAAATATCCAATGCCAGGAAAAATTATCAGACAGAAATCCGCCCAGACTCGGCCCCACTACCATACCGAGCAGTCCAAATATGGTGATAAAGTTCATCGTTTTTAAAAGTTCTTTCTTTGGATATTGATATAAAATGGCAAGTCGGGCTACAGGAACCATCATTGATGCGCCAATAGCCTGAACAACTCTTGAAAGATTGAAAGTCGTTAAATCAACTGATAATGCACAAAGCAGCGAACCTGTAATAAATAACCCCACAGCAATCATAAACATAGTTCGTGTTCCAAATTTATCAGCAAGCCAACCGGATAAAGGAATAAACATCGCCAGTGTAAGTGTGTAAGTTACTATCACAGAATGCATTTGTGCGGGAGAATATGCCATATCGCGTGCAATAGAAGGAAGTGATGTATTTAAAATTGTACCGTCAAGGGACTGAATAAACATTGCAACAGCTGTAACCCATGGCAGAAGATGCACAGCATTCTTCTCTTTTTGCTCTGTTTTATTTATCATATCGTAAAGGAAATCCGAATTTGAATTACACTCTGTAAGTGCAGTTTTAAGTTTTATTACAATCAAATATAAGGATAACGGTTAATTTTTATCTTTCATTTATATCATTAAATATTACAGAATTTTTAAAATTTATTTTTTCAAGTTTTGAGGCCCTGCATGTTAATTTGATAACAAATCAAATTTTTCTTGTAAATAAAATTTATAGTTATGATCTAATTTTAGAATATTAAAAATTTAAAAATTAGACAGTTATGGAAACTACAAAAAATACCAACAGCGAAGATCTTCAAAAATGTCCTTACCATGCAATGTTAAATAGTCAATGTAATGATAAAAATCCAGAAGAACATGTAAATACTGGTGATTGGGAAGACGGGCGTGATGAAGATGGCACAGATCCAAATCGTTACGAAGAAGAAGGCGGAAATAACAATTCTGGCGGAGCAGGAAGTACAGGAAGTGCCGCAACAAACAGTTAATAGATTTTAAACTTAAAAAAACAATATTATGATCACAGATGACAACAGAAATTATGATCAGAACAATCGTAATTTCACTTGGAATAATGAAAATACCACTGATCCATACCAACAAGAACGAATTGGTGATGAAGACTCACACCAAGAGCAGTTTTTAGAGGCTAATCAATCTGACAATGATTATTTGGATAATGAATTCTCGAATGCACTAGAAAGAGATGATCAAGATGATCTTGACGAAGATTTCGATGACAGCGAATTAGAGGAAGATGATTTGGAAGAAGATGATTTAGACGATGAAGACGATGATCTTGATCCTGATGATTTGGACGATGATCTTGTAGAAGATTATGACGAAAATGATCGTGAGCCTGAGCCTGAAACTTTTGCCGATGATAGTCTTAAAGTAGACTAGCAATTTAAACTTTATTAGAGTTAAAACATGCAAAACCTCACCATTTTCATAAAAACTTAAAAGCCCTTTTTTACATAAAGGGCTTTTTTTTATAAGCTATACTAATTCATACTCAAACAAATTGTATAAGAAAATTCGGGAATGCTATAAGAAAAAACGAGCATCCGAAGCTTACTTTTATTACACTGAAAATTTAAAAATTTAAAATATGGAAACTAACGCATTAACACATAAAAAAGGAAGCTCATCAAAAGGAAATGCCAATGTATCAACAATTGAGCGTATTCTTATGATTACAAGCGGATCATATCTTTTATATAAAGGTCTTTCGCAGGAAAAGAAAAGTATTGCGCAAATTACTTCGGGCGGCGCCATGCTGGCTCGTGGAATTAGCGGGTACTGCCCAATTTACAGCGCTATTGATCATATAAAAAATGACAAAGGCTCTAATGTAAACATCAGAACAGAGGTAACGATCAATAAACCGATCAGCGAAGTTTATGCTTTTTGGCGTAATTTAGAAAATCTGCCAAAATTTATGAAGCACCTAGAATCTGTTAAAACTATTAACAGCACCCAGTCTGAGTGGACAGCAAAAGGACCTGCTGGTATTGGTTCGCTGACTTGGAAAGCCGAAATCATTAAAGATCAAAAGCAAAAACTTCTAAGCTGGCAGTCTATTGAGGGCGCACCTGTAAAAAACTTTGGAAAAGTACTTTTTAAAGCTGTGGGAGACGCTACTCAAATTGAAATTACGATTTCTTACCGCGCTCCACTAGGCATTGCTGGACAAGGAGCTGCAAAACTTTTAAATCCAATATTTGAGAAACTGGTACATGATGATATCAGTGGTCTTAAAGCATATCTTGAATCATAGCATAGAGCATGAAAAAAATTAAAAAATTATTGACTGCCGGTCTATTTTGTTTTACCTGCATTGCTGAAGCACAGCAAATACAAACAGACAGGCCTAATGAAACCGAAAGTCCGGCAGTCATTACAACGCGTCATATTCAGATTGAAAGCGGATTTTCTTTTGAAAAAGAAGATGATGACAAAACATTTGAAGTTCCAAATGCTGTTTTTCGATACGGAGTTTTTAAAAATGCTGAAATCAGAATTGAAAGTGCTTTTAAAATAGACCATAAAGAGCAAGAACAGCACTCCGGAATAGAACCATTAATTGTGGGCGCAAAATATCACATCACTAATCATAAAGGATTAATTCCTGATCTTGCTTTACTAGCACGAGTAAGTATTCCGTGGCTGGCTGATAATGCCTTTCAGGAACCCAAATATAGTCCTGAAATCCGTATGCTGGCGCAGCATGAACTATCTAAATCTTCACATCTTGGTTACAATATGGGAGTAAAATGGCTGGCCGAAACTGCTCATCCAGAATACATATATACCTTATCTGCAGATCACGCGCTGACTAAAAAGATAAAACTAGTAGCAGAAGCTTATGGTTATGCAGAATCTCACCATCATGCTCAAAATACTGCCGATATTGCGGTATTATATGTCCTTCAGAAAAACATGCAGCTGGATATTATGGCTGGCTCTAACATTATGCATTCACCTCAACAAAAATTCGTAGAAATTGGATTGTCTTATAAATTATAAATCTAAAGGTTATGACAAATTTAAATAATAAAAACAACAGTTCTAGTTCCAGAACTTCTGACAAAAAATCAGCAGTAAAACCGGTATCCTTTCGTACTAATGAAAAGTTTAGCAGTGAGATCAAAAAATCTGTATTACCAGGAAATATCTCTTGGTAATTCTTTATTTATTTTACAGCTTTTGCTAAAGATTCTGCCATTGACTTCGCATCTTTTGCATAATTACGGTGATAATAATTAAGAAGCTGTGTTTTGGTCTTCTTTGTACCTTTTGCATGTCCTTCCCATATTACACCGAGAGATGAATACGGTGGAAGTGTTACACCAATGCTGCAGAAAAAATTAGCAATATTTCCCGTTACATGTTCTACTCCGTCAGAATCTCCAGTTATAACAACTCCTCCAATTTTACCATCGAGTGGTGAATCTTCTCCAGCAAGTATTTTATCATACACCTCATCTAAACGTTCTATACATCTTTGTAATTCCGAAGAATGACTATTCCACCACAGCGGAGTTGCAAAAAGTAAAATCTGTGCTTCAGTTATTTTTTGATATATTGACGGCCAGTCATCTTTTACATCCATATGAGTGTAAGTGCCCGGAACGATATGATGATCGGCAAGTTTAATTACTTCATACTCTATATTTTGTTTCTCAAGATAAGTGCCGAGAAATTCTACAAGAGTTTCGGTATTTGATCTTCCTTTCTTTTTAAGTGTACCTAAGAGTATAATCGCTTTCATATAATCGCTTTTTTTAATTAAAGTTCTAATTAGCATATAACTAAAAATTTGTCTCTGCTGAACTTAATTAAAATTACTCATCGTTTATTTTAGACCGTTACATAATATCTGGCAACATTTACAGCATTTATTGATTTAATTTTTATGAATCAAATCATCATAACTAATAGTAAACCAGTCACTAACGTATTATATATCTACAATATAATCTTAAAATTCTATAAGAGTATCCTTTCTACATTTTCTAATTTTAATTGGAATTTTAAATAAAAAGTAAATTTTTAAATCTAAATATTATGGATGTTAAAAACACAATGTCGCGCCGTTCAGCCCTAACAGGTATGGGGGCGGTACTTGCCACGGCAGCAATTAACCCTGTACTTGCCAGCAGTCTCAATGACGCTGGCGTACACATAGTAAACGGACCGGAAAATCCTACTACAAAATATCCGAGACCGCCATTTAAAGAACAATCGCAACCATGGCCGGGACTTGTCAGTAAAATGGATCCAAGACCCGATCACGGCGAGAAAAGTTATAAAGGAACTGGCCGTTTAAAAGGCCGTAAAGCACTAATAACTGGAGGTGATTCTGGAATGGGAAGAGCTGCTGCAATAGCGTATGCAAGAGAAGGTGCTGATGTAGCTATAAATTATTTTCCAACTGAAGAAGAAGACGCCAGAGAAGTAATCCAGCTGATTAAGGCTGAAGGAAGAAAAGCCGTTGCAATACCTGGAGATTTACGCGATGAAGCATTTTGCAAATCACTCGTAGAAAAAGCTGTAAAAGAACTCGGCGGACTTGACATTGTAGTAAACAATGCTGCTCGTCAGCAGACAAATGCTTCAATTCTAGATATTTCTACAGAAGAATTTGACTGGACAATGAAAACTAACATTTATGCTCCTTTTTGGATTATTAAAGCTGCTCTGCCTCATTTACAAGCAGGTGCTTCTATAATAGGGACAAGTTCAGTTCAGGCTTATGCGCCTAGTGAAGATTTATACGATTATGCTCAGACAAAAGCAGCTACTACCAACTATATCAAATCGCTGGCCAAACAACTTGGTCCAAAAGGCATAAGAGTTAATGGAGTTGCACCCGGACCAATATGGACACCGCTTCAAGTGAGTGGCGGCGCAACAATGGAAAAACTTAAAGAATTTGGATCACAAACTCCTATGGGAAGACCTGGACAGCCAGTTGAACTTGCTTCCATTTATGTACAGCTTGCTGCTAATGATGCTAGTTATGCAACTGGACAGATTTATGGTGCAAGCGGCGGAGAAGGAAATCCGTAAATAAAAATGACGCACTAATCTTTTCAAAATGTACAGCAATAGAAAACAGATTGATTTAAAACCTCTGTAATTACCATTACGGAGGTTTCGTTTATTTGGAAAGTGACAATTATCTACAACCATTAATTACTAAGAATATGGAAAAAGTTTTTTTTAAAGATTGGATCAGTATAGGACATGTTATAATTGCCACTATAATTGCATTCATTACTTTATTTTTCTTCCTGAGAATTTCAGGAAAACGAACCTTAGCAAAACTCAATGCCTTTGATTTTGTCGTTACTGTTGCTTTGGGTTCTACTCTATCGTATATGATGCTGGCAATGGTTCCGCTGGTTGAAGGAGCTCTTGTATTATTTTTGATTATCATCTTACAATATATTTTTGCACGAACTGCTCGTTCCTCAAAAAAAATGGAAAGGCTTATAAATGCCGTACCCAGCTTAATATTTTATGATGGAAAATTTATAGAAAAAACTATGGCGAAAGAAGCCATAACAAAAGCGGAAATATTCTCTACAATTAGAAATTCAGGAATTGACCAGATCGAAGAAGTTAAAGCAATTGTAATGGAACTTAACGGACAGATTACTGTTGTAAGAAAATCAAATGGTAATGGAAACAGTTCGTTAGATGATATTATGCCTTAGTGGTTTTACATTTCATCATTTAGATATTTTTCATTTACTATATGAGAATTTGACAATGGTTTGCGCAAATTATATAAAACCTTCAGCATTTAAAAATCTTACTTTTAATAATAGTTAATTGGAAAATTAGCGAATAAGTAAGCTATTAATTTAAACTGATATATATGAAATCCGAGAATTACTTTTATGCGTCTGATGACTTTGCAGGCGATATGACATCTTATGAAGAACAATTGTTGTTAAATTATGATGATTATCTTGAAGGAGGTTTTGCAAATAACTTGACAGCCAGCGGCCATTATAATTTAGTGCTTGGAGATTTGGAAGAAGATCTTGAAGAAGATTTCGATTCAGAATACGACGAAAATGACTGGGAAGAAGAAGAACCAAATGAAGAAGAGAGCGATAAAGATCCTGGAACTTTTATAATGAAAAGCTAAGACTCGATTACGATTAACCCATAAAAAAAATAGTAACAGATCTAATTTTGTTGCTATTTTTTTTATGAATTTATTTAAAATTATAAATATTTGCTTTTAAAAACAGTCAGTTTTTCTCTTGTCATATCATCAATAGTATAAGAGATCCCTCCCATTCCTAAACCAGAAGCATCTCTTCCGCCAAAAGGCATCCAATCTACTCTAAAAGCTGTATTGTCATTTACCATAACGGCAGTTGCATTTAATTTTTTAGCGGCATCCAAAGCAATGTCTAAGTTTTTGGTAAAAACAGCAGCTTGAAAATGTACGTCTAAAGCATTTGCTTTTTTTATCGCCTCTTCCCTATTGGTAAAAGGATATATACATACCACTGGACCAAAGATTTCATTTGTTGAAACCTTAGAATCTTCTGATGGGTTAAATAATACTGTAGGCTCAAAACAAGTATCAGAAATACGTTTTCCTCCTGCAATTAATTTTGCGCCTTCTCCAATCGCTTCGTTAACCCATTCTTCAACACGACTAAGTTCTTTTGATGTAATAAGTGAGCCAACATCTGTCTTTTCATCAAACGGGTTTCCAACAACTAATTTATTGGCAGCTTCAGCAAACTGTTCCACAAAACGATCGCAAATCTCCTGATTGACATATATTTTCTGAACCGATACACAAACTTGACCAGCATGGTAAAATCCCCCTTTTACCAAATCTGGAATCATTGTGCTAAAATCGGCATCACTTTCTACAATTACAGGCGCAGCTCCGCCATGCTCTAAGGCACATCTTGTTCCAGGCGGTAATTTGCTTTTAAGATGCCAGCCTACTTTTGCTGAACCAATAAAGGTTAGAAAATGAACTCTGGAATCTGTAACTAACAATTCTGCTGTTTCATTATCACATAATACTACTTGAACCCATCCTTCTGGTAAACCGGCTTCTCTTAAAATATCAGCCAAGGCAAGACCCGACAAAGGTGTATTGCTTGACGGTTTAAAAATAACCGGGCACCCAGCGGCAACAGCAGTCGCAATTTGATGTACCGCCAAATTTAATGGATGATTAAAAGCACTTACAGCAGCCACAACTCCAATTGGTTCTTTAGAAGTAAAAGCAATCCTGTTTACAGAAGCTTCAGTAAGTCCCATTGGGATTTGTTCTCCTTTTATCTGCGATATGTGTTCAGCTGCTAATTTTACTCCTTTAATGGCTCTAAGTATTTCTGCTTTTGAATCTTTATAGGGTTTTCCGCCTTCGCTAATTGCCAAATGAATTAGTTCTTCGCTTCTTTCATTCATTATCGAAGCGGCTTTTTCTAATATTTCAATTCTTTTAAAAGCTGGAATCCAATTAGATTGATCATTGAATAAATTTTGAGCGGTATTCAATATCTTTTCAATATCATTTTTATTAATGAGCGGCAGTTCTTTAATGAGACTTTGATCGTAGGGAAATATAATTTTTGTGGTGTTTTCCATAATGCTTTTTTTAAATAGGTAATCTTAAAAAATCATGCTTTTATTCTAAGTCATTCTTCATGATTTGTTCCTTTAAATTTAGTCAAATTATCAGGGATTACAATACCTTTTGTTCACAATATTATAAATTAATATTGCAAAGGTGTTGCCAAAAGAATTTCTCTAGTATCTAATAAAGGCACAATTTTACCCAAAACGAAGTCTTTAAAATGAGCTGAATTTCTATGTTCAGCAACTGCAGCTTCATTAGTATATCCTTCAAATAATACAATTGTATTAGCATCTGAATTGCTTTGATGAATTTTATAGAACAAATTGCCGTCTTCTTTTATACTTTCAGCATGTACCGTTTTTAGTAATTCTAAAACATTTTCAAGCTGACCTTCTTTAACTTTCCATGTAGCAAAAACATGAACTGGATTTTGATTTTCCATTTTGATATATTTTTATAATTATTTTAAAATTTTAAAAGTGAAATTATACTGACCTTCCACATTTTGAAGAAGGTCAATACAATTAAGCAATTACTTTTTAGAATTTTCTAAAATAGTAATCATTTTTTCTGCTACGCCTTTCGCGGAAGCAGGATTTTGACCAGTAACCAAATTACCATCTGCAATACTGTGAGCTGACCATACTGCTGCGGCATGGAATTTTGCTCCTTGTTTTGTTAATGCTGTTTCTAATAAAAACGGTACATCTGCAATAGCGTAACCTTTTTCTTCTTCATCTGTAAAAGAAGTGATATTTTTTCCATTTACGAGATAAGAGCCATTGCTAAGTTTTACATTTAGTAAAGATACGGGACCATGACATACTGCTCCTACAACTGCATTGCGTTCGTAGGTTTCTTTAATCACCTTTTTTAGCAATTCGTTTTCCGGCATATCCACCATTGGAGCTAATCCGCCAGGAAGAAAAACAGCATCATATTTACTCACCTCTACAGTAGAAAGTTTAACCGCCTTCTGCATCGTCTCCCATCCTTTTCCTGTTAGAAAAGCAAGATTATCAGGATCATTTGCCAAATTAAGAGCATCTAAATACGGAGTCTCTCCAGTTAAGCTTGCAAAATCAATTTGATAATTTGCTTTTTCAAATTCGGCATAAGGATGTGCTACTTCTGGAAGAAATGTTCCAGTTCTTCTGTTATTTGGTCCAATTGCATTGGCATTAGACACAATAATTAAAATTTTCTTGTTCATTTTTGTTTCGTTTTTAAGAGTTGTTTTTTGATTTTGTGCATAAGAAGAAAAAAAGGCAAGTGCCATTGTTACGATCATAAGTCTTTTCATTTCTATATTTTTTTAGGTTGTTAATGAATTATTTATAGGGCAAATTTATGCCAGCTCTCCTCCTCAATACGAGGAGAAAAGTCACAAAAAAAGTGTGATCGAAATCACACTTTGAGGATTAAACAGCTGTTATTTGTTATTGGAGTAAAGCCTGCTGAGGGTTTCGCGGCTGACCCCGAGATATTCTGCAATATATTTTTTTGGAATTTTTTGAATGAGATTTGGATAAAGAGCCGCAAATTCTGTATATCGCTGCTGCGGATTATTAGAAAGCAATGAAATAACTCTTTGCTGTAGTGCAATATATCCTTTGGTAAGTTTTACTCTAAAAAAATGTTCCATTTTATGAAGTATGACAGAAAGTTGTTCCCTGCCATCAAGCGTAAGACATAAAACTTCTCCCGGCTCCATACAAACCACATACATGTTGGCCTGCTTTTGGTTGAAGTATGCAATATAATCAGACATCCACCAGTTTTCTGTTGCAAATTGCACGATGTGCTCCTTTCCATCTTCATCGAGGTAAAAAACCCTGAAAATACCGCTCATGATAATATATTCATATTTTGCCTCATCTCCCTGCTGAATCAAATATTGATTTTTTAATACTCTCCTGATCGTAAAAAAAGGTTTGATTGATTCAAACTCCTCATCAGTAATCGGAATAATTTCCTCAATATGTTTTCTCAGTTTTTCCATAGTTTGTTTTTACCTTTTCAAAGATAGAAGAAATATTTTGGTGGAAAAGAGCCACGACCTTCAAAACGGCAAAGTGTTTAGCTAGTGCTCTTTGGTAGCATATAATTTTGTAAATTTGAGATAAACCAATTTAAAAGAAAAATACTGCTGCCAAATATTTTTGCCTTTTTCTAATTTTCTATTCGATTTAGCGGCACATTACTTGAATAATAATTTTGTCAATTATTCTAATTATCAATTTATTAATCTTATTTATTATGAAAGTAACTTACTACGGACATTCTTGTTTTTCTGTATTCACCAATGGAAAGCATATTCTTTTTGATCCTTTTATCACACCCAATGAACTTGCTAAAGATGTAGATGTAAATGCCATAAAAGCAGATTATATATTTATTTCTCATGCACATTATGACCATATTCAAGATGTTGAACTTATTGCCAAAAATACTGGAGCCAAAGTGCTTGGTAATTTTGAAATATATAACTGGCTTTTAAAAAAAGGAATTGAAAATTCGCATCCAATTAATCCCGGAGGACAATATGATTTTGATTTTGGAACTGTAAAATGCGTAATTGCACAACACTCCAGCAGTTTTAGTGACGGCTCTTACGGCGGTATTGCCAGCGGTTTTGTATTGACTACTTCTGAAGGGAATTTTTACTATAGTGGAGATACTGCCCTGACTCTCGACATGCAGCTGATCCCTAAATTTACACCTCTTGATTTTGCTGTTTTTCCCATTGGCGATGGTTTGACTATGGGTATAGAAGAAGCTGTTGAGGCTTCAAAATTAGTTGGCGTCACTAAAATTTTAGGTGTTCATTACGATACTTTCGGCTTTATTGTAATGGATCATCAAAAGGCATTTGACAAATTTAAAAATGCTGGATTACAACTTTATCTTCCAGAAATAGGCAGCACAATCGAGTTATAATTATCTATTTTCTGTGAGTCCATTTTTTATATTTCGCAAAAAACAGATTTTTTTTAGCGAAATTTAGGAAACGATTTAATAAAGCATAGACCATAGACTGTTTGGAAATAAATAATTAAATTTAATAACTGAACAAATTAAACAAAACACATTAAGACTAAGTCCAATACTTACTAATTTAAATAACATTGAGTATGCAGAACGACATTTATAATATTAAAAGGCAGTTAAAAACTCAAAGCGGTGAATTTTCATATTACAGTCTAACTGAAATGCAGCAACAAGGATTTAATATCGAAAAAATGCCTTTTTCAATTCGGATTCTTTTAGAAAATGTACTGCGAAATTTTGATGATTTTGCCATTACCAAAGAAAATATTGAAACCATTCTAAACTGGAAACCTGAAGCTTCAGACAAAGATATTCCTTTTAAACCTGCCAGAGTTTTGATGCAGGATTTTACGGGAGTGCCTGCTGTTGTTGATCTTGCATCGCTTCGTGCTGAAGCTTCTAGAAAAGGAAAAAATTCTGAGGCTATAAATCCGTTGATTCCTGTTGATCTTGTAATCGATCACTCTGTGCAGGTCGATTATTTTGGAACAGAATATTCCTATCAGCGCAATATGGATGAGGAATACAAGCGTAACAGCGAACGTTATGAGTTTTTAAAATGGGCACAGCAGTCTTTTACAAATTTTAATGTGGTTCCTCCAGGAATGGGTATCTGCCATCAGGTTAACTTGGAATATCTTTCAAAAGGTGTAATCGAACGCGATGGAGAAGTTTTTCCTGATACGCTCGTGGGAACTGACAGCCATACCCCTATGGTTAATGGAATTGGGGTTATTGCTTGGGGCGTCGGCGGTATTGAAGCTGAAGCGGCAATTCTAGGGCAGCCTGTATATTTTATTATGCCAGAAGTTATCGGACTTAAGCTTAGTGGCAAAATTCCGTTGGGATCAACTTCTACAGATATGGTTTTAACCATTGCGGAACTTCTTAGAAAATATGGCGTAGTAGGAAAATTTGTTGAGGTATTTGGACCAGGTCTTGACAGTTTGAGCGTACCAGATCGCGCAACTATCGGAAATATGTCGCCAGAATTTGGATGTACGGTTTCTTATTTTCCAATTGATCAGAAGACTTTAGAATATATGCGACTCAGTAACCGTTCAGAAGAACAGATAAGTTTAGTAGAAGACTATTGCAAAGCAAACATGCTTTGGCGAACAGGAAATGAATCTATAAATTATACTGACGTAATTGAACTCGATCTTTCTACGATAGAGCCTACAATTTCAGGTCCAAAAAGACCACAGGACAAAATTTTACTTAAAAATTTACAGCCTTCTTTTGTTGATATACTTGATAAAAGTTTTGGCAGGAAATATAAAAAATCTGAAAAACAAGTTTCGAGATGGTTTGCTGAAGGAGGATCGCAGCCAACAATTACAAGCAGTGCACCTCTTCCAGATGAAACAATAATTCAAGAAAAAACAGAAAACGGAAGCATCAGCGTAGAGGTTTCTCTTGGATCTGAACAATTTACACTTTCAGATGGCGCAGTTGCCATAGCTGCAATTACTTCATGTACCAATACATCCAATCCTTTTGTAATGATTGGAGCGGGATTGATAGCCAAAAAAGCACGTGAAAGAGGCATCGACACTAAATCTTGGGTAAAAACTTCGCTTGCACCAGGCTCTAAAGTAGTAACAGATTACTTGATAAAAGCTGACCTTTTGAAAGATCTAGAAGCTCTTAAATTTCATGTAGCAGGTTATGGCTGTACGTCTTGCATAGGGAATTCCGGTCCGCTTCCGCCTCATGTGGCAAAAGCGGCAGAAGATTATGATCTTGTACTTGCTTCTGTTCTTTCTGGAAATAGAAACTTTGAAGCGAGAATACATCCGCAGGTCAAAATGAACTTTTTAATGTCTCCAATGCTCGTAGTGATCTTTGCTATTGCAGGAAGAGTTGATATTGATTTGTTAAATGAGCCTATTACATATGATTCTAATCTACTGCCTGTTTACCTCAAAGATTTATGGCCTGAAGATGATGAAATCAATACGGTATTGAGAGAAGTACTGTCTCCAAAACAATTTCAACAATGTTATGAATCAATTTTTGAAGGCAATTCAATATGGCAGCAGCTTCCTATTCCAGAACAAAAAAATTACCGCTGGGATGAGAATTCAACATACATAAAGGAAGCGCCATTCTTTAAAAATCTTCCTGAAAATCCAAAACCGCTGCAAGACATTTCAAATGCTCGAACATTGCTGGTTTTGGGAGACAGCATAACTACCGATCATATTTCTCCGGCTGGTTCCTTTAAAGAAAATTCTGCTGCAGGCGCCTACCTGATGAGCCGCGGTGTTGAAAAAAGTGATTTTAATTCCTACGGTTCACGAAGAGGACACGACGAAGTGATGATAAGAGGAACTTTTGCCAATGTCCGTATCAAAAATGCACTTGCTGATCATGAAGGAGGTTTTACGAAATTCCTTCCCACAGGAGAAGAAATGAATATTTATGAGGCTTCTATTAAATACAAGGAAGCTCAAACACCGTTAATTATTCTTGCAGGAAAAGAATACGGAAGCGGTTCATCTAGAGATTGGGCAGCAAAAGGTACTTTCCTGCTCGGCGTAAAAGCGGTACTGGCAGAAAGCTATGAAAGAATTCATCGAAGCAATCTCGTTGGTATGGGCGTTCTTCCGCTGCAGTACAAAAATGGAGAAAATGCCGCAGTGCTTGGACTTACAGGTAAAGAATATTTTACCATAACTGGAATTGCAGAGGATATAACTCCTTTGAAAGAGCTCGACGTTACTGCTGTTAAAGAGAACGGAGAAGCATTAAATTTTAAAGTAATTGCAAGACTCGATTCAAAAATAGAAATTGAATACTATAGAAATGAAGGTATACTTCAATATGTTTTAAGACAATTTCTTCAAAAAGCGTAATTGAAAAAATTAAAGCGGGCCTGCGAAAAGAGCCCGCTTTATTTTAATACAGAGAATTAACCAACTTTTGATATACCTGCATTAAGTACATTTAAAACCTTATTCATTACATTTATTGTGACAGAAAGGTATTTATATACCCAGCAGTCAGTAATGGTTCTTGATGCTGCGGAGCGTGGCCAGCATGCGGAAGTATAATAATCTGCACAGTAGGAAGCTCACGTAGCAGCGGAAACCAGTTTTCAATAGCAGCACTAATATCGTTGTCTCCTGAGATTACTAAAATTGGCACAGTGGTTTCTTTAAGTTTATCTCTAAGTCCTTCCTTATCTTCTACTGCTGCACCGCCAGCTTGAAAATACAGCTGAAAAACTTCCATTGTAGAAGGAATTTTAGACACATCAAGTCTCTTGCGTATTCTCTCATAAGAAATCTTAGCGGCTTCTATTGATTTTTGAGATTTTGGCTCATAAAAAAGAATAATTTCATCATCAAAGTCATTTATTGGTTTTACTGCGGCTTCTAAAAAAGCAGGTCCTATCTCAACTATTCTTTCTCCTAATGGCACCGCACCAATAACAACTGCACGAGTTATTAATTCTGGATATTCAAGTGCCGCAGCTTGTGCAATTAATCCTCCCCAAGACCAGCCTAACACAACTATTTTATCCAGTTTTAAATAGGAAGCCAAATCTTTAATATCTTTTGCGACAGAGATTACATTTGTTGGCAGTGTTCCTGTAGAATAACCGATTCCAGTGTAATCAAAGGTAATAATACGAAAGTTCTCCGCAAGTGTATCTAAAAATAATGGATCCCATGTATCCAGAGTACCTCTAAAACGGTTGCTTAAAATAATAGGTGTTCCGCTACCGATGGAGCGATACGCCAGTGTTCTTCCTGAAAGTTCGGCATATTGAGTTTCACTGCCATGCGCGGTATCTTTCTCATTTCTGCCAACTACAGTTGTCAGTATTAATGCATTTAAAGAATTTGTTTTCATAATAACTTTGTTTTTTATAATATATTGATCACTCTATTGTCTAAAAATCAGCATCTTATAAATGCTCGAAATAAACTAGAACAATTCAAGTACCAAAACATAAACAGTTGATTATAAACACTTAAAGCACTGTTTTAAAATATACTTTTTTATATTTCGCCATGCTTAGTAGCAAATTTGTGAAATATGATAAAAACAAATTCAATATCATAAAGCAATTTAGATATCCAAAGTTACATCCGGTTTCTTCAAATACTTTTTATTAAGAGGATGTTCTGGCTTAAACTCCAATTTTAGAATAGTACCGTTATTGTTTTCCATAACCAATTTTCCTTCCAAGTCATCACTCAGACCTTTTATTAAACTCATCCCAAAAGAATCAGATTTATTTGTGCTTAAAGCAGTATCAATTCCAATTCCATTATCTGAAATCGTCAGCAAGTATTGATCTTCTTCAGTTTTTTCAAGTATGATACTAATGATTCCACCCGCGTTATCTGGAAAAGCATATTTAATTGAATTGGTAATGGCTTCATTCAAGATAAGCCCAATTGGAATTGCCTGCGCAACATCTAACTCTAACTGCTCAACTCTAATTTCAAACCGAATTCGCTGTCCTATAGAAAAAGAATCCTTTAAATATTCAACTAATTCATTGATATAGCTGGGCATATTAATTGTTGCAATATTTTCTGACTTATAAAGTTTTTGGTGAATCAATGACATGGAGTGTATTCTGTGCTGGCTGTTTTTTATTGCAGACAAAGCCATATCATTATTTAAGTAAGCTGCTTGCGAGCTTAAAAGACTTATTACCGTTTGCAGATTGTTTTTTACCCTATGATGAATCTCTTTCAACAGCCATTCTTTTTCATCTAGTAAATGTCTAAGATTAATATTATTTTGGTTGATTTCTCTTTCTTTAATCTCCAGTTTGGCGTGATTTCGTTGTTTTAATCGATATCGGTTATACAATAACCCAATAATTATCAGCAAAAGAACTAAGCTTCCACTCGAAACATTATTAAGCAGTTTAGATTTTTGCAATTCACTTTGCTGCAGTTTAGATTGATTGTTTAAAAGTCTGATTTTCTGTTCTTTGTTTTTAGTTTCATATTCAATTTTTAGCTCTTCAATTTGTTGGTTTTTGGAAATACCGTGCACTGAATCACTAATTTTTTTATAATTTTGAAAATGTAGTAAAGCATCTTTATAATTGCCATTGATCGAATCCATTTTATAAAGCAATATGTTAAGCATTTCTGTATTAGCAGTACTAATACCTCTTTTACCAAACATTAGTATTTTATCTGTGTAGAATTGAGCTAATTTAGGTCTGTTTGTATTGATGTAGAACAAAGCCATTGTAGTATATTGATGCGCGATTTCTCTGGTTGTTTCAGGTGTATTAAGCTGTTTTGAATAAAAATCCATTTCCTTAAAATATTTTTCAGCCTGAATATTATCTTTTAAAGCTTCATAACAATTAGCTTTAATAAAGGCAACCGACATTTTATCGAAAATACTTTTTGGAGGGTATTGTGCGGTCATGGAATTAATGTAAGCAATAGCTTCTTTATTATTCCCTTTTAATGATAAAGCCGCAACAGCACTAAAAAAACTCTTATACCAAGCTCCCGTATCTAAATTATTTTTTCCTATTTTAATACTTTTTTGATATAGCTGCAATGCCTCCTGATTATGGCCGTATACATTATAAACATCACCCAGACGCATGTAAAAAATGTCTGCAAAAGTATAATCATTTTCAGTTTCCATTCTTTTCACGCTTTTTAAGGCGTAGTATAAAGCTGGTCTTATATTATGCTGATACAATTCGAGAAAGGATATAGTTGTTTCTGCAAACTGCTGATGTGCAAAATCAATTTTTCGTAAATCAACTAGATTTTGATAGAGTCTCTTTTTTGCTTCTTGTATTCTTCCTGACCAAAAATAAATAGTAGTAATCTTAGAATAATTTTCGATTCTTTTTTCCTCTAATCCTAATGCTGCATAAAGTGAGATTACTTCAGTAAGTGTTTTTTCTTTTTCAGGATCTTGATTAGGCAAAACATCTGCTTTGGCTTCTAGACCCCGCGCTAAACCCAATTTGTCTTTACTTTTTCGGCATTCGTTTATAACGTGCGAAAAGCATTTTATACTTTGGGACTGATTATTGGCCTGAAAATAATATTTCCCCAGCAATAACATACTTTGATGCTGCCATTTTACTATTTTGATTTGATTACTTTCTGCAATTGCACTGTCGATATAGTGTTTTGCGCTTTGAAGATCTATTGGTTTAGCACCTGGTTTAAATAGATAAAAACTTCCTAATTGTAATAGCAGTTTAATCTTTTCTTCGCCTTTTAAATTGGTGAGAAGCGTTTTTGCTTTATCACTATTTCCTTTTTCTATTAAATCACTTCCAATGAAAGGTTTTTCACTAAACCCTTCATCATAAGCCAGCATTAAAGGAAGTTTGTATGCCGTTGCTGCTAAAACAACGGAGCTGTCTGCATCTATTGCTCCTTGATTAGCATTATACAAATACATTGAACAAAGCTGGAGTAATAACCTTTTTTTAGGAAGGTCATATTTGGCAACTTTTACAGGCACTTGAGCTGCTGCCGAACAAATAAATAATAAAGTTAAATAGTAACACAGCTTTCTTTTCATAATCAGCTTTAAATCAGGTTATTGTTTTATTTTGGTTTAAAAACAAATATAGAAATAAACAAGAAAGCTCTTTTAAAAATATCAAGAAAATTCACATTAAATATGATTTTATTGCTAATATTTTAAAAGAAACAACTAGATTATTTCTAAGAATTAACTATTTTTATATCAATTAATTACAAGATTTCTAATCTCAATAAAAGTCTAACATGGGAATGCTCTATAACGAAACCCCACAATCTGAAAATCTAGTAAAAAAAAGTATACTTATTGTTGAAGATCAATTTGTTGAAGCACATGATCTCCAGCTAATTCTTGAAAAAGCAAATTATGAAGTGCTGGGAATTGCGCGTTCTGTAGATCAGGCTTTGGAAAAACTCCAGACTCAGACTCCAGATCTTGTATTTCTAGATATCATGCTGAAAGGTGATAAAAACGGGATAGATCTGGCTCATATTTTAAAGAATAGAAACATTGGATTTATTTTTATTTCGGCAAATTCAAGTAAATTAATTCTCAATGAAGCCAAAATAACCTGTCCTTACGGATTTATTATCAAACCCTTTAGAGAGCAGGATATTTTGACTACTCTGGAAATTGCTTTTTATAGACAGCAATACAGCTTAGAATCACATTTAAAGCATCAATTTCAACTTAAAAATAATATCACTGATTTAATAAACTCAAATCTAAATCTTGAAGACGGTTTGATTTCGTTTGCCAAAATAATTCAGACTTTTATTTCATTTGATTATCTAGAGGCTGGATTTACTGATACTGAGCAGTATTCCAACATAGGTGTTATCCGTAAAAATATAGAAGAATATCAACTTGTTCCTGTAGTTAAACTTTCTAAAATAGCGGAGATTTCGAGTAGAGAACTAGATGAAACTTATAAAAAATCTCAGATTGATCTGCATCCTGCTATTTACAGCAGAGAATCTTTGATTAACAATTTTCAAGTTTCTCCTATAAAAGGAATAATTGCTCATAATTTCGGCATTAAATCATATTTAGTTTTCCCTTTTTCAATAGGAAACTCACAAAAGTTCAGTGTTACTTTCTACAGCAGGGATTACAATGCTTACTCAGATGAGAATTTGAATTTATTAATTCCTATTGAAAGCACCATTTGCCATTTTTTTACGCAGTTATATTCGGATAAAAAAACAATTATTGAACCGAAAACAAAAGCAGTCCCTCAAAATAAAGAACTATCAGAAATTACAAAACCAGGTTTTGAAGGCATAATTGGCAGTAGCTCACAGATGGCAACGGTTTTTAACTATATTAAAAAAGTAGCTCCCTCTGAGACTTCAGTTTTAATTTTGGGTGAAAGTGGAACTGGAAAAGAAAAAATAGCGCAAAGTATTCATGCTTTATCTCCACGAAAAGAAAAACCTTTAATTATTATAAATTGTGGTGCAATCCCTGAAAATCTGGCTGAATCTATACTTTTTGGCCATGAAAAAGGCGCTTTTACAGGAGCACTGGAAAGACGTATTGGAAAATTTGAATTGGCAGACGGAGGTACAATCTTTCTAGACGAAATTGGAGAAATGCCACTGACACTTCAAGTCAAATTACTGCGTGTTCTACAAGAAAAGAATATAGAACGTGTTGGCGGGTCGGCACCTCTAAAAATTGATGTGCGAATTATAGCAGCGACAAATAAAGATCTTGAAAATGAAGTTGCTGCTGGGCGCTTTAGAATGGATTTATATTATAGATTATATGTTTTTCCTATTTTGGTGCCTTCTCTTAGAAACCGAATTGAAGATATTCCAGAATTGGCAGATCATTTTATAAAAATGTATAGTGAAAATATGAATATAAAACCTCCAACACTTTCTAAGGCCGCTTTACAACAGCTTATAAATTACAGCTGGCAAGGCAATATTAGAGAAATGGAACATGTTATACAGCGAACATTACTGCTTAATGAAGAAAATACAATTAAAACTATTGAATTTTCGCCATCATCAATACTTAAAACAGAGCAAACCACAGAATCATTTTCAATTAAAACAATGTTGGAAAATGAGCGTGATTATATTCTTTATATTCTTAAAAAATGTAATGGAAAAGTCTCTGGAGCAGGCGGGGCTGCAGAAATTCTAGATATCAATCCTTCCACTTTAACTTCAAGAATTAAAAAACTGGAAATCAATAAAAAAATAAACTAAGATATTTTATCCAGCCATTGCACAATATGCGATGCAGTTTCTTTCCAGTGAGGCTCCAATACAACAAAATGATTGCGGTCGTCGAAATTTTTGTAACAGGTTAAAGAATGGACATTTCTGTATTTTTTAAAATTCCAATAAATTAATTTTGGACTTACAATTTTATCTTGTGAGCAGGAAATTAATAAAAGAGGAGAATGTCTTTTTTTGAAATTTATTACAGCTTTTTTTGAAAATAAATCTCTTAATACCTTTTGAGATTCTGGAATAGCGTATTTCTCATATTTAGTCGATTGTTCGTGATACGAAACATTATTGAAAAAAATATACTGCCAATTTTTGAAAGATAATTTATGTGTTTTTTCTAAAGAAATTAAATTGCTAGAAAGGCCAAAAATGGTTTTATAAAATGTAAGTTTTGAAAATGTAAATCCTGATGGCGGAAAAGAATTAATGCAGATTCCAGCTGATGCTAAATCTTTCTGAATCAATAATTGTACTAAAAGACCACCATAAGAATGTCCTATTAAAATAGGCTTTTCGGGAAGTATTTCAATTATTTCTGTATAATAACAAAGAAGGTCTGATAAAGTTATAGTTCCAATTTTCTGTGTTTGATTTTGCATTCTTAGATTTTCTGTACTGTCGTTTTTATAAAGCCATGGCGGCGCAACAACTTTATAACCTCTTTTCTCCAAAAAAACAATCCACTCTTCCCAATAGTGATGACTCACAAAAACTCCAGAAATGAGCATAATGGTTTTGGTGGTGGTTGCATACATAATACCTTCTTTTAATATTTTGCCCTATTTTTTTGCAGTACAGGTGAAGTTCATTTGAAGTAAAGTATAAGAAAACGCCCAGTCAAATAACAAGACGTTTTCTTGACTTTTCTTTATAAGATTTAATAAAATTATGCAACAGCTCTAACATTTAAAGCAACTCTTGATCTCTTTACTTCCAAATTTCCAAAAGAGCTTTACTCTCAATATCCTTTGCAAATAGTGGTGTTTCTTCTTTATTATGCATTGATACATTTTGCCCCATAAGAGATTTAACAGGATTTAAATCGGTAACACCTGCCTTTTTGAGCAATGAAGAAAATTCGTCTGTCATTAAAATTGTAACTACATTAGTAAACTCACAACTATTCTCTGTAATCTTTTTTACTTTGAGTTCCCAGACTATTCCTAATTTAGTTCTGCCTAAAGGAGAAAAAGAGTCTGATATTGAGTTTACTTTACAATAGTCTTTCTCTCCTATTTCTTCAATGTAATTTTGTATTAACAGTGTATCAGCAACCTGTTCAACATTTATAGACATTCTTTTACCATTTACAGAAATAGATCTGCCTGCAGCAATATGTGAAGACGAACAAGCTTGATATTCGTGGCTTTTTAAACTAAAGAGCCATTCTGTCAGATCAATCTTTTCTATAGACGCATTAATTAAGGCTGTTGCACTGCTTTCTGAAATGATTTCCATTACTTCAAGATTTAGGACTATTTACAAATTCTTCAGTAGTCAACATCGCATGTCCATAATTTGGAAAAGTAATTTCGACAGTAACCCGAATTTCTTCCCAATTGAATGCAGCTATTGCATCTTTAACTAGCGTTACATGATAACCCAATTCTACTCCATATCTAGCTGTTGAATCAATACAGGTGTTGGCTCTCATTCCTGCAAGTATGATATGATCGATATTATGTACTCGCAATAAAAAATCCAGATCTGTATTGGCAAAACCGCTGGCTGTCCAATGATTTTGAGCTATTAAGTCACCTGGCTGTGGTTGAAGTTCAGGATGAAACTCAGCTCCCCAAGTATTTTTTTCAAACAAGACAACTTTCTGACTTCCTTGATGAGAAGGTGCTAAAAATTTCCAATTTAAATAATCAGGTTTCGTTGTGTGATGATGCGGAGCATAAATAACTTGTATTTTGCGGTCTCTTGCTCCTTCAATTAACTTTTTAAGATTTTGCACCAGCGAAATACCTTCTACTGTTTCTTTTGTAAGCGGATAAAGTTTCCCTCCCTCAGATAGAAAGTCGTTGAATGGGTCAATTAATATCAGGGCTGTTTTTGAATATTTACTTGCATCCATTTTCTTTTATTTTTATAATTCGTCTTCTAAAATGCACATAGATTTCAAAATGAACCTTAGGATTTAATGAAATTAAGTATATCTAAATTCACTTTATCAGCATCTGTTGTTGGTATTCCGTGGCAAAGTCCTGGATAAGTGATCAATTTTCCATTTTTTACAAGTTTAATAGCTCTTAGTGCTGTAACATTATGAGGAACAATTTGATCGTCTTCGCCGTGAAGTATTAGTACTGGATAATCAACGCTTTTTAAATCCTCTGTAAAATCTGTTTCAGAAAATGCTTTTATACAATCAAAATGTGCTTTTATGCCGCCCGCCATTCCCTGACGCCACCAGTTATCCTGAATTCCTTTTTTTATAACTGCCCCTTCTCTATTGTATCCATAAAAAGGAAAAGTAATATCCTGATAAAACTGTTGTCTGTTATTTGCTGTATTAAAACGGATATCATCAAATACTGCTAATGGCACTCCATCAGGATTATTTTCGTTTTGAATCATATAAGGTGTTACAGCACTAATCAGTATCACTTTAGACACTCGGTCTTTACCATATTTTGCAGCATATCGAATGGCTTCGCCGCCGCCAGTCGAATGTCCGATATGAATCGCATCTTTTAAATCTAGAAAAGCTGTAAGTTCTGCTACATCTGATGCATAGGTATCCATCTCATTACCTGTAACTGTTTGTGTAGATCTTCCGTGCCCTCTTCTATCGTGTGCAATTACTCTAAATCCTTGGTTTAGGAAGAAAAATAATTGTGCATCCCAATCGTCTGCTGACAATGGCCAGCCATGATGAAAAAAAATTGGTGTTCCAGTTCCCCAATCTTTGTAATAAATCTCTGTTCCGTCTTTTACTGTAATCTTAGCCATATTAGTTTCTTTTAATTGTTATTATAATTTTTAAATGAATTCTATTTCTGATCATAAATTTTAAACTTTTGTCAGAAGCATTTATAAGTTTTCGTACCACTCGATAATATAATCAGCTACTGTTTCCCATCCAGGTTCTCCGCATATAAAGTGGCTTTTACCTGGAAAAATCTTCAAATTAACTCTGCTGTTTTTGTCTTTATATTTTTTTGCCAGCGTTGTTGTAAGAGATGCAGGAAAGATATTGTCGCTTCCCCCTCCAATAAACAAAATAGGATTATGAGCTTTGCCAAAATCAATATTAGAGAAAGAGTTCAAAACAAGTTCACGGCTTACTTTATAACTTTCGGGAACTGCAATGCTGTCAAAAGCAGCTGCCCTTTCTCTTTCGGGCAATGTGTTGAAAAAACATTTGTCGTACCAGTCGCGGCTGCCCATAAAATATTTTGAAGACGAAAAAAAACCAAAAGCCGGCAGTACTGATTTTAATGTTTTAAAGGGAGGAAAAACATTCTTTGGAGGAGCTCCGTCAATACTAACTGCGGCGTCTGCCTTGCCGAGTTCCAGTAATTTCATAGCTGCCATTCCTGCCATCGAATGCCCAATTATTAATGGCTTTTCAGGCAGGCTGTCCACAAGTCTTACAATGTTGTCAACTACATCTACAAAACCTGTTTGAACAAGATCGGGATGAACCTGTTTTCTTAAATCAGAAGGGTTTCCTTCGTGACCCGGATTGGCTGGCGTATAAACCTTATAGCCTTTTTCTTCATAACGTTCTTTCCACCTTGCCCAGCTTGTGTCGTTTACAAAATTCCCGTGTATGAGAATAATGGATTTCGATTTTGTCATAAGATTAATTGTTTAATTAGTAATAGCATAATCTGAAATTGATAACTGTTTGGATGACAGTTTTTTTAATTGTATCCAATTATGCCAAAACAGAGAACAACAATTATACTAAACAAATTAACCCTTAAAAATCAAACAAATAGGCACTTTATTTGTTTTCTCACTTACTATATTTCGCAAATTAGTATCGATATTGTTAAATATAAAAACAGTATTGAAAACAAATATTTGACTTGAATCATCAAAAAACAAAAAAACAACCCGAAGGTTGTTTTGCTAAAGATTAGTATTTCGTAAAATTATCTTTAAATCATTTTACGATAAGTTTTTTAGAAACATTAAACGCATCTGAATTGATGTTAACAATATAAATTCCTGATCCTAAATTATGATTGATTTTAGCAGAAGAAGTATTAACCTTTTTGATCAGGACTTCTCTTCCAGTGA
This sequence comes from Flavobacterium sp. Root935, assembly GCF_001429295.1. Classification (GTDB taxonomy): domain Bacteria; phylum Bacteroidota; class Bacteroidia; order Flavobacteriales; family Flavobacteriaceae; genus Flavobacterium. The sequence continues at coordinate 415,601 of NZ_LMJL01000012.1, forward strand.
TATCAGTAATTGTTAATGTTGCCACATCGCCTGTTTTTAATTCTGGCAGCACAATATTAAATTCATTATTCGTTGCTGGGTTTGGGTAAATGCTAATCAAATTATTCTCAGCCATTACTTCTGGTTCATTTAAGCTGGCTTTTTTTGCTGTTGAAGTTGTTTGAAACTGCCATTGTGCGCTTTCCCAATTATTTTGAGCTCCAGCATATTGAGCAGAACCATTTAGATTTTCTATATGAATCATGCTGCCTGTCTGCCATCTATTTTTAATTCTTACCCAAGTGCCATCAACATTTTCGCTTGACCATTGCGCACTCCACCAAGAAGTCGATCCAGCAGTACATTGTACAGCTCCTGTCAGATTTTCAATATGCATGATATCTCCAGTTCCCACATTTTTTAGTATGAAATAAGTTGCGTCAATAGCGACTTTTTCCCATTTGTAATTATTATTTGCTACTGTTGCACCATATCCCACATTTGCTCCTGCATCATATAAATAATTATTTGTCCACTTATTTTTAATGGTAAAATAATTTCCTGTCGGCGTATTAACCGAAATTACAGCTGTACTTGTTTTATTTCCATCTGCAGTTGTTACTGTGATTGTTGCTGTTCCGTTTGAAACTGCAGTCACTAAACCTGAATTATTTACGGTTGCTACACCTGTATTATTGGAAGCATAACTTACAGATTTATTGGTTGCATTTGATGGTAAAACAGTTGCTGTTAATTGTTGAGTCGCACCTACAGCTAATGTCGTTGATGTTGGATTAAGACTTACACTTGTTACAGCTACATTAGATGAATTCACCGTAACTGCTACAGCTGCCGTTTTAGCTCCATCTTGTGTAGTCACCGTTATTGTTGCCGATCCTGATGCAACGGCTGTAATTAAACCAGCAGAATTTACGGTTGCTACACCCGTATTATTAGAACTGTACGTTACCGTTTTGTTTGTAGCATTTGCTGGAGAAACAGTCGGTGTTAATTGCTGCGTCGCTCCAGCGCCTAGAGTTACTGCTGCAGGCGAAACGGTTACTCCTGTTACTGGAACTGATGTAGTGGAACAATTAGAGCTCTGTGTCCAAGAAAATGTACCAATAGCACTGATTTCTTCGTTAGCTGTCGCATTTCCGCCTCTGTTAGAATAATTCATGTTGCAATAAGTTCCGTTTCCACTAGGAGAACCTGCTATAAGTACAAAATAACCTCTGCCCCAATTTCTATTAAGTGTATTATTGTTTGGGAATTCTTTACCTGTTCCGTTGATGGTTACGTCTTTAAACGAAAGATTGTAGATACCGTCACCAGATCTTTTACTTATAGAAATAGCATCATTTCTAGAATCAAGAATGTCAATATTGTAAAACTGGACATTCTTAACCTGAGTTCCTGCGTTACTGGCACTAAAAATATCTACAGCCGCTACAGGATTGTTGTAAGTGTCATTAAAAGTTCCGCAGGCTGTTATTGTAATATCATGTATTTCATGCATGCCGTCGTTGTTAAATGGCGCTCCATCAAAATTATTGCTTACTCGAATACCTGCTTCCAGATTGTCTTTTATAATTAAATTATAGGCTTTGTTATTTTTTCCTCCATAAATAGCTAAACCAGTGGCACGCCAGCAGTTTTCTGAGGTGTTGTATCTAAATGTATTATTGATACATTCCTGCCCATTTGCAGACCAAATTGCCTGATCATCATCTCCATTATTTCTAAAACTGCAGTGCTCCACAATTGCATTTGCGGTTCCTTTGCAGAGATTAATTCCATCGGCATAATTGTTTCTAAAACGACAATGCGATAGTGTAAAGCCATCTGCTATTGCAGGCCCGCCAGTATTGTATTGTGCAATCCAGGCACCACATTCAAAATGTTCTGCCCAGATGTTTTTTATTGTAGAACCAGCTGTAAAAACACCATTTATAGCTTTATAAGAATTACTTCTAGAGGCCGAATTTGTTGTTAAATAAAGATCACTAAAGGAAATATTACTTGCATTGGCACGCAGTCCACCATTTAAACTGCTAGTGTTGGTAAAATTAATTTGAGTATACCACATTCCTGCTCCTATTAAAGAAGTATTGGCAACACCAAAATACAATTCTCGATTAACGCTGTAAACACCGCTTGGAAGAAATATTTTTTTCCCCCCGTTTGCATCAATAAAAGTTTGAAGATCACTTCCGTTTCCAGTATAAGTTACCGAACCAGCTGGAGCTGTTACGGCAGTTGGAATTGGTTCCATCTCTGCAAAATCCAAATGCAGATTACCTGTTTCTCTAACTAGTTTTAATGTTCCAGAAGCAGGGATTTTGCTAGGAAGTTTATAACGAACTTCATCAAATCGCATCCTTGGGTTTTGGTTGGTAATTCCGTTATTATTCGGATTTCCATTGCTCCATAAATATTCCCAAGACCAGGTTGAAGTCAAAGTCAGTGTTGTAATTTTTATGTTTCCATGATATACGCCCAGAGTAGCCGTTTGTCCATCAGGGACACTGTATCGCACTACGAGTCCATCAGCAGCTTCTGTTAACGTCCATTGCACAGTTGCATTAGTCACAGACATGTTCACACATTGCTGGTCTGAAGCTTCTGATTGAAGATCGGCTTGATTGTATGATTTTGAAGTAGTTGTACTTCCATTAGATAATTGTCCTAAGTTTGCTTCATATCTTTTATACGGCGCATCATAATATCCACGCTGCGCATATAAATTGGAGTTCAAGAGGATGAAAAAGATCCACATTATAATAGGACAGCATTTGCCCTTTTCTAAAAAAATAGCATGTAATTGTTTTCTCATAATTTTTGGTTTTTTAATTAGTAAGGTTCCTTAAATAAGGATATAACGAAACTAGACCTAAAAAATAAATTAAAGAAAAGATGTGTTAAAAATCAAGATTCATACAATGATTTCATCATGCCAAAATACTATATATCAATACAATACACTTTAAAGAGATAAAAAAGAATCAAGAATAAGTATAGATGGTAAAAGGCATTTTGTTTTGCATACATAAAAAAATCACTTCCGCAAATACAAAAAATTGCAGAAGTGATTAGTGTTCTTAAGTGATATAAATACTTTTATTGTATATTATTATGGATTGACAATATCCATATACGGAAGATTAAAACTACCATCTGTAATATTTATTACTGCACCTGATTCCATGTTTCTAACTTTTCCAGAAAATGTACCTTTAATTCCGCTTTTACTTATAGATTCAATTTTTACAGTAAAAATATCATCAGCAGTTCGTGTGTTGTAAAGTATAGTTCCTTTTGGAGTTTGAATTGCATATCGTGCAACCATTCCTTCATCAACTGGTGTTGAATAAGTACCAGCAGTAATGTTACCTCCTAATTTCCATATTTCAAAATCTAGTGAAGGTGGTAGCTGTTCCCCAACTTTCGTAGGATGGGGCGCTTCAAATCCTCCTATTACGATTTGCTCGAAACGATCATCGTTACCGCCTCCCTGAAAGTTTACAGTGTAAAAATCTATTTTTCGACCATCCAGAGCTGCTCTAAAATAATAATCGGATGCCGTTTTATCAGATCCGCCATCATCACTTGAACAAGCAGATAATAGTACAGCAAAAACTGATACATAAAAAAGTTTTTTAAATAAACTTGCTGTTTTATTTTTTAATGCTGACTTCGTTATTAAAAGACTATTGCTATTCATCATTGTATATTTTTTTGATTAATAACAAATTTACTACTGGTAGATTCTAGAAACAATACCTGTATTCATGGTTATTTGCTATAAGAAATTGTAGAGCATAAAATGGAATACAAAAAGAAACCCTCCAAAATCAAATGACTTTGAAGGGTTTATATTTATGAATGCTACTTAAAATTATTCTTTTCAGAATCTAGTTTTATTTGGCATCAAACCATAATTTTGTAGTTAACAAATCTTTTCCTTGAGCAGTTATTGCCGCTTGGTAGCTAACTCCATTCAATGATTGTTCTGTACCTGGATAGAAGAAACGAGAAGGTATTTGCCCGTCTAAAACTGTCGCAGGACCAGCTTTCAATACAGGGTAATCAAGTCTTCTCCACTCTGTAAAAGCATCAAGACCTTGCCCGTAAAATGCAATCCATTTTTGAGTTCCTATAGATTTGGCATAGTTTGTTGCATCGTATTTTACTGAAGCTTGATTAAGATAAGTAGAAATAACTGCTGCATCTGTAATACCAAATTGATTTAGTGATGCTGTAATTGCACCTTTATAGAACTGCTCTGCATCTCCTGCAATGAAACCGCGGGCTGCAGCTTCGGCAAGATTAAAAAGTGTTTCTGAATAAGAAGCAATAACAGCTGGTGATGATGATGTTAAGAAATAAGTACCTGGTTTTGATGTTTTAGCAAAACCTTGACTATTAGCATCACTATTTGATAATCCGTTAGCGCCGCCAACATATTTACCAACGCTCGCATCTGACGGAAGCTGAGCATATACAGGTAAACGCGGATCTGATAATGCACTTAACTGATCGACCATTGTTTTCGAAATACGGAAATCATCACGAGTTTCAAACCAAGCTGATGCTGGATTTTGCTGAGGCGAACTGATATAAGTAAACTTAAAAGTGTCATTGTTACTGCTTAGTAAACCAGCAGCATCAGATGTTGCTTCAATAGCAGCCTGTTTAGCTAATTCAGGTTCTTTGTCTGAAATTCTCAAAGCTATACGCAGACGAAATGAATTTACCAGTTTTTTCCATTTTGAAATATCTCCTTTATAAACCAAATCACCCGTTACAGCACCGCTTGATGCGTTTAATAATGACTGAGCTTGTTTCAAGTCTTCAAGTAATCCTGTATAAACTTCCTTTTGAGTATTATATGCAGGAGTTATTTTTTGACCTGCTTCTTTATAAGGAATACTTCCGTAAGCATCTGTCAACAATAAAAATGTCCAAGAACGCAGCGTTAAAGCAATTCCTTTATAGTTTGGATTTGCCTGTCCATCTGGGAAATTAATAATTGTATTTAAATCCGTAATTAAAGTTGCATATCCAGTATTCCACAAAGAAGTGAAAGAAGTGTTCGAAACATCATATCTGTCTGGTTCCGTATATTGGATTTTAGCCCAATGTTGTACAAACAATAGAGACGAGTTAAAATTGTTATCTGCGCCCCAGTATAAATCAGCCCCTTGTTTTAACGATCCTGTTAACAGGTAAGGTGCCAATGGTGTTTCAGTTGCATTTGGATTTTTATTGATATCATCCAACGTATCGCTGCAAGAGGTCAACGTTAATGCAAATAGAGTTATATAGGCTATTTTTTTTAGCATGATTCTGTATTTTTAGAATTTAAGATTAACATTAAGACTGAAATTTCTGGTTGTTGGCAAAGATAAACTCTCCAAACCTTGAGCATTTCCAGTATTGAAAGCTGTTTCTGGATCAATATTTGGTGCATCTTTATAGATAAAGAACAGGTTACGGCCAACTGCAGTAATACTTGCTCCTTCTAACCCCAGTCTTTTGGCAAATGCCTTATTTAAATTGTAAGACAATTTTATTTCTCTCATTTTTACAAAAGTTGAGCTGTAGATATAAGCCTCGCTAATGTTGTATGAAGCTTTGTAATATTCTTGAGCACTAATAACTTGAGTATTTGGAGTTCCATTATCGTATACTCCGTTAAAAATCATTCCATCATCATATACAGTCGTTCCAGCTGGAGGAGTTCCAGTTACTAAGGTTTTCGTAGTACCATTCAAGTAGTAGCTTAAACCTCCATTTGCAGCATCACGACCTGGAAGAGTTTGCGCCAATACTCCTGTATAAGTACCTGTTCTGTTAGTACCTGAGAAAATTTCTCCACCTACACTTGCATCAACAAGGAATGATAATTCAAGGTTTTTATAAGTCAATGTATTCGTAACACCTGCTAAATAGTCTGGCGTATAATGTCCTAAAACTTTCTTAGTCGGATCAGCTTTTGGCAATCCATTTGCTCCTACTACGATATTTCCGCTAGCGTCACGCAGGTAAGCAGTTCCATAAAGTGCTCCGTATGCTTGTCCTACAGATGCTAATACATCAACACCTCCTGAAGTACCTATTGTATAGTTTTGAATCTGTTTTGCATAATCCAAAATCTCCACTTTACTTCTGTTTCTAGAATAATTGGCACCAATATTCCATTTGAAATTTTCCGTCTGAATCGGGCTTCCATCCAATTGAACTTCTATACCATTATTGTTTATTTTACCAGCATTAATTAACTGAGAGTTGTAGCCACTAGATGCAGTTGTTTTAATTTCCAAAATCTGGTCGAAACTATTCGTGTTGTAATAAGCCACATCAAAATGCAGTCTATTTTTCCAGAAAGAAGCTTCTAAACCAACTTCAGTTGAACGCGTTGTTTCTGGTTTCAAATTCTCATTCAATTTCTTTTGTGAAGAAGTTTGAATCGGGTTTCCATCAAATGCAGTTTGGAAATTATAAACAGTCGATAATTGGTAAGGATCTGCATCATTACCTACTTCAGACCATCCACCGCGTAATTTTAAGAAATCAAGCGTACTACTTTTCAGTTTCAAAGCTTCAGATAAAATCAAACTTCCATTAACAGAAGGATAGAAATAAGAACGGTTACTGCTTGGTAATGTAGATGACCAGTCATTACGAGCTGTAAGGTTTAAATAAGCATAGTTTTTATAGCCTAATTGAGCAGATGCATAAGCGCTGTAAACTCTCAATCTTGACAAATAATTTGAAGAAGTTAAAGGGTCCCTAGAATTTGTTAATGTATACAAATCTGGTACTGCCAAACGAGGCGCTTTTTGATAGTTATTTGCATCACTGTGATTACGAATATTGAATCCAGCAAGAGCATCTAAACTAAAATCATCATTTAGTTTTTTAGTATAAGTAAAAATACCTTCTGTATTTTGCTCATTTACAGTGTAAGCATCTTCTGCATACGATCCGAAAGGAGTTCCATTTGTACCATATTTAATGGTGTATTTTCTACGGTCGTTATAATAATCAACTCCTGTACGGAATTTAAAATTAAGTCCTTCAGCCAATTTTGCATCCAAATGAACGTCACCAATTATACGGTTACGCTGCTGACTTGTTGTATTATAGTAAGCATTCCAATACGGATTACTGTAGTAGCTATTGTTCCAGTTAACATCTCTATTACTTTCTAACTGATTGATATCAACCTGACGACCAAACCAAAGAAACTGAAGCATTACACCAGCAGCACGGTTTCCAGATGGACCACCTGGCAGCGCTGGAGCATTAGTTGTAATATAATTACCAGTTACTCCTACTCTTATTCCTTTAGATATTTGATAATTTGTGTTGATTGTAAAGTTTGTTTTGTTTACTTCACTATTAGGTACCGTCCCTAATTGTTTTTGGTTGTTTACTCCTAAACGGAAATCTGATTTTTCGTCAGATCTGGCAACAGAAATACTATTGTCGTAAGTAACACCTGTATTAAAGAAATCTTTTACATTATTAGGATGCGCAACAAAAGGCACTGCCTCGCCATTTGAGAAAAATTGAGGAATAAGTCGTCCGTCCATTTTTGGTCCCCAGCTTTCGTCAACACCATCATTAATACCGCCTCCTTTACCATCTACATAACTAAATCTTCCGTTTGATCCTTGTCCGAATGTATTTTGAAAACTTGGCAGTGTAGCTACTTGAGAAATCGTAATACCAGAATTTAAAGTAATTCCCAATCCTTTTTGACTTTTTCCAGATTTAGTAGTAATCAAAACCACACCATGCGCAGCACGAGATCCGTAAAGAGCCGCAGCATTTGGTCCTTTCAATACTGTTAATGTTTCAATATCATTTGGATTCAAATCGGCAATTGCATTTTTAAAGTCACGAGTAGCTCCACCCACACTTCCTAACTGCGAATTATCAACAGGAACTCCATCTACCACAAATAATGGCTGGTTATTTCCTGCAATAGAAGTTTCTCCACGAATAATAATACGAGAAGATCCCATATCTCCTTGAGAATTTGTAATACGAACACCAGCTAATTTTCCGCTAAGACTGTTTAAAAAGTTCGTTTCTTTTGTCTCTGCAATATCTTTATTCTTAAGTGCTTGAGTTGTATATCCTAAAGATTTCTTTTCTTTTGAAATACCAAGTGCAGTCACTACAACTTCTGATAACTGGTTTTGTTCTTCAGTAAGCTCAATAACCACAGCATTTTTATCGACTACAACCTCTGCTTTTTTGTAACCTAAATAACTTACTATTAAAGTATAAGGAAATTTTTGTCCAGTTTGAAAATAAAACTTTCCATCAAAATCTGTTTGAACCCCGTGTGTAGTTCCTTTTATATTAACCGAAGCACCAATAACAGGGTCTTTTGTAACCGCATCTATTACTGTTCCTTCTAGTTTAGACTGGATCAAGGGTTTTGTTTCTTGAGCTTTAACTCCTATGGAAATCAACAAAACACATAACCAGATATAGCTATTTAATTTTTTTTTCATTACTTAATTTTAGTTTTATAAATAAGGCAGATCGAAACGGATATATCATTTTCAAGCTCCTTATAGATATGTACAATTTCTTTAAGCTTCGTCATTTCTGCTGCAACAGAAATGTTTTTTTGTATCTACAAACACATTCGTTTTTTCATTTTTACTTTTTTTTTGATTACTATTTTTGGCCTATACAATATTTCAACCCTTTCAGGTTCATTTTTTTAAAATTTTTATATGAATTAAAAAGAGAAGGTTTTAACCGTAGTAACTCACAAGCTATAGAATGATAAATGAGTCTTTTGTATTCAGAAATAAACATACAAATGGTCTTAATCTCAATGTTTTTAACTTATTTTTTAAACTCTACTAATTCGATAGAACAAAAGTAAATTAAATATTTAAGTTCCCAAATTTTAATTTAATTTTCTGAAAAAAAAATGTTAACAAAAACGTTTTAGTAATTTTAAACTACTATAAACAAGACAGTTATTGAATAAGGAATTTTTACAGTTTATGTAAGATTTTTATTTAAAACAAAATAAAAAAATGAAAAATATTGACTGAGTGAATGACTTTATTTGCATTTTTTTTGCATCTAAAAGTCAAAATGCAGTCAAAAAAGATGTAAAAACGAGACGAGAAGATTTAAGAAACAATTAAAATTATTAAAACCATTTTTGCCTATTTTTGTAAAAATACTTTCAAATGAAGCGTTCTGGCACAGCTGATCTCCCACTACACTATGGACAAGTTCCATTATGGCTCTCCGAACGGATGTCTAAACTTGGTTTTGCAATTGTTGAAACGATTGCTTTAGAATTTTCAACTTCTGAAGTTATAAGCAAGCTTAGTAATCCTTTTTGGTTTCAAAGCTTTGGTGCCGTAATGGGAATGGACTGGCACTCTTCTGGAATTACAACTTCTGTACTTGGAGCACTAAAAAAATCTGTAAATCCACATTCTAAAGAATTAGGAATCTATATCTGTGGCGGCAAAGGCAAACATTCTATGTTAACACCGCAAGAACTTCTATTTGTTGGTGAAAAAACAGGACTTGATGGCAACAATTTAGCGAACTGCAGCAGACTTGCCGCAAAAGTTGACAATACCGCTATTCAGGATGGATTTCAATTGTATCAGCATAATTTTATTGTTGATAATAAAGGTCAATGGGCCGTAATACAACAAGGAATGAACCCTGATTCTAAAACTGCGAGAAGATACCATTGGCATTCGCCGGGTTTAAAATCTTTTATTGAAGAACCACATACTTTTATTTATGGTGAAAATCAAGGAACTATTTTGAATCTTACTGCGCAGGCGGCGGCAAAATCCAGAGAAGGAATTTTAGAGTTAGCGAAAGAATCTCCAACCAAAATAATGAAGGAAATGCAATATCTTTCTATGCCTGCACATCATGATGTGAGAATGGAAGATGTTAACATGAAAAGACTCGGCGCTATGCTCTGGGCAACTCACGAAAATAAACCTGAAGATTTTGAAGAGCTATTGCTTTTAAAAGGAATGGGACCGCGAGCCTTACAATCATTAGCACTTGTTAGTGAAGTCATTTATGGCACTCCTACCCGATTTGAAGATCCTGCGCGTTTTTCATTTGCTCACGGCGGAAAAGACGGACATCCTTTTCCTGTTCCTGTCAAAATCTACGATGAAACGATTGATACTCTGCAAAAAGCAATTCACCGTGCTAAAATTGGCAACTCAGACAAAATGGCTGCAATTCAAAAATTATCTGAAATATCTAGAAAAGCAGAAGAGAGTTTTACGCCAAATTCCAATTTTGATGCTTTAATTCAAAGAGAAAGAGATGAATCTTATAAATATGGAGGAAGAACTATTTTTGGAGAAGCTAAACCTCCTAAAAAGAAACCTATAAATCCAAATAATCAATTAGAATTATTTTAAAATTAAAAATTTATCAAATAAAAAAAAAACTCCAAAATCAAATGACTTTGGAGTTTTTTATTAATAGCTTGTTTAAAATATATTACATTAAGTCGTTAAACTCGTGTAAAGATTTTAATGTATTTTCGTAAAATAATATTGCAGCGATAAGATTTCCTTTATCTGAATAAGGCATCATTTTTCTTTGAAACTCTACTGTAGTATCTAAGAAAGTTGTAGTACCAACTGCTTGATTATCTAATATTTTCTTGTGATCACTATCGTCTGGAATACCTAAATCTGCCATTGTAACACCTGGTTTAGTAACCAAAGCAATATATGGAAGAGTTTTTACTAGAACTTTAATACGCTCAATGTACAATTCTAAAAGTTCTCCTTTTTGCATACCGCTCAATTCTTTTTGGTCGTGGTATTTACGGATTAAGGCTGTTGTACTGATAATACTTCTTGGGGCATTTTTTGCCTGTGCTGATATAGCGCCAGTCGTCAAGAAGAAAAGGAAACTTAGTAAAATAATTTTGCTTTTCATTTTAATGTAATTGGTTGTTGATTAATGACAAAAATATATAATTTAACTTAAATTGCAACTTTATTGATTTCTTTTTTTCTGAAAATTTTAACAAATTGATATTAACTTAGTCAGAAGCAGTATTTTTAGTACGATTGCACCAATTTAGGAGTATTATTTTCTATCTCTTCTGTTGGTTTTATTATCCTAAAACGACTTGGGTATTTTATCCAGATACTTTTTTTGTTGCCATAGTAATCCATAAATTCTTCGCATACAAAAACGGCATGCGCTTTTGACCACGCCACTACACCACAGTATTCACTTCCAGACTGTCTTTTCAGCTTCTGCACTTGTTTGCCTTTTGTAAATCCTAAGTATTTGTAGATTGTTGGTGTATAAACTGTACCGTCTTCCAGATCTTCTAATGCTTTATCAAAAGTCGATTCTTTATCGATAATCTGTTTGTATTTTCCCATTACGGCATAGGTCAATATTGCGTAGTCTGTTATTTTTTCACTTTCGCAATTGTCTTTAATGTAAACAAACCCAGCTGAAGTTTTAGCTATTTTAATTTCCTCATCTTTTAGAAGAAATGAGGCGTTATTCTTTAATGTGATCTTTTGTAAACTATCATTTATCTTTTCAGTTACAAAAAGATTATCCAACCCATAAACGTTTAAAGATGCTTTAATAAAAGCAATTGACGAGCAATTTGTGCGTTCTCCTTGTTTAAAGCTTTCGAATATTTTATCTGCACTTAATTGTGAATAAGAACTTGAATAGACAAACATTAAAAGTAAAAATATTGAACTGACAGATTTCATCGAATTTAAATTTTTATAGTTGGTTTGCACCATTTTTTTGGAATATACAGTTTTACAAATCTATAAAAATCAATTCATAGTTCTTTTTTTAGTTTTGAACTTTTTTGAAAAATTTTAAAATGTGAGTAATACTGCTTAAATAACAAGTAAATAGGTCTAAAAAAATAAAGCGCCTTAAATATTTAAGGCGCTTTATTTTTTATTTTTTTTCTTCATTGTTCATTTTGTCGTCAAAATCAGGTTTTTCACCTTTAAACTTATGAGTGTCAACATCATAATTCTCATCGTTTGTTAGAACTTCATCATGATCTTTATATTGATGTTTTCTCGTATCACTGCGATTATCAGAACTATTATCTTTAGTAATATTCTGATTTTGATTATTTGTTTTCATAATTTCTACATTTTAATTTTTATTAAAATTAGTCGAAATATGTGCTTTAGCACTTATATAATCCTAGCAAAAAGTTATAAAATACTCTTATACATATATAAATATAATCAAAATCATCACGTTTTAACTGTAAGTTTGAAAAACTCATTTTGTACTGGTAACCTTTTACCTTAAATTTGCACAGCTGTAAAAATGTGAGAAATATTTTTCACATTAGATTGTACCGAAATACAATTAGATCCAGCAAATGAACGAAAGTGGAAAAAGAGAAAAGAGATAAAGCAAGCTGGACTATTTGTAATGAGTGTCAAGGACGTGGCAAAAAAAGCCGCGGTCTTAGTGACAAAGCGCGACGCCAATACCAGAATGCAGTAGACCAATTTGAAAAAACAAATGGCAAAGGAACAGCTCCTATTCGACCTAAAGCTCACCAGCATACTTGCTTAAATTGTAATGGATCTGGATTGATTCCTTCTGACAATCATCCTGAAGCAGATACAGAAAATTATCCCCATGTTGCTATTATTGGCGCCGGAATTGGCGGAGTAGCATTAGCTGCTGCCTGTTTACATCGGGGTGTTCCTTTTACGCTTTACGAACGTGATGCTAATTTTGCAGCTCGATCTCAGGGTTACGGACTTACTTTGCAGCAAGCAAGCAAAGCAATCGAAGGATTAGGTATTTTTTCTTTGAATGAAAAAGTAATTTCAACCAGACATTTGGTTCATACTACAGAAGGAAAAGTGATTGGAGAATGGGGAATTCGAAAATGGCTGCAGCAAGATGCTAAAAAATCTTCGAAACGCACCAATATGCACATCGCACGACAATCTTTACGATTAGCATTACTTGAGCAGCTCGACGGACATGATACTGTACAATGGGGACATCAACTAATTGATTTTAAAGAAAATGATGATGATATTGAACTGAATTTTCAAGTAAATGGAGAACTTAAAACATCTAAAGCCGACCTTATCGTTGGTGCCGATGGTATTCGCAGCTCGGTTCGCAGATTACTGATTGGCGATGATATTACCCCCCTGCGCTATCTCGATTGTATTGTTATATTAGGAATTTGCCCTTTAAGCGCTCTAATAGATGTTGAGAGTTCTTTATTAGATTCAGCAACTGTATTTCAAACTGCCAATGGAAATGAACGAATTTATATAATGCCTTACACAGCAGATTCTGTTATGTGGCAGCTTAGTTTTCCAATGCCGGAAGAAGATGCTAAAGCGTTAAGCGCACTTGGACCAAAAGCACTTAAAGAAGAAGCCTGCCGTAGAACGCAGTGGCATGATCCTATTCCTCAAATTTTATCAGCGACAATGGAAGCTCAAATTTCTGGATATCCGGTATATGACCGTGAATTACTCCAATCTGAATTACTGGAGAAAGCTGGAAAAGTTACACTAATTGGAGACGCAGCCCACCCAATGAGTCCGTTTAAAGGACAAGGAGCCAATCAAGCTTTACTGGATGCACTCACACTCGCAAGAGGAATTTCAAAAGAATGCCGACCGCTTTCTGAATGGAGAAAAAAAGGAATTAGAAAAACTGTTTTAACCGACTTTGAAACAGAAATGCTAGAACGCAGTGCTGTTAAAGTAAAAGACTCTGCAGATGCGGCACAATTTCTTCATTCGGAAATCGTACTTCACGAAGGCAATGAACCGAGAGGACGTTGTTTGAAGAAAAAAGAAGCTTAAAATTCTTCTATTCTAATTTTAAAATAAATATCGTGTACTTTTTCTTTCATCAAATCTTATAACTGATGAAATTCCCCTACAATATTTCTCAAAAATGACAATAATAGCACCCATTTCTTAAATTTGATGGAGATTATTAAATAAATAACTATAATTGCATCAAATTATTAAACTTTTTTCACACTTTGAAATAATTTCCCTTCACTATAATTAAAGATTTTGTAGTAAACATAAAATGGAAGATTATGTTTATGGACAGCCCGCCTTATGCTTTATGCATCTGGCGGGTTTTACAAATTATAATGTCTAATAAATATAATCATTAATTATTTTTGAAATATTTAAAACCTTTTAAATACCGATCGGTATTTATTGTTATATTTACTGAGAATTTTAATTCAACTTAAAAAATCATGAATACTTCTGAGTTTATATTAGAAAAAGTTTCCCCAGTTTTCAACAAACAAGGATATGTTGGAACCAGTCTTACAGACATTACAAATGCAACTGGACTTACGAAAGGCGCTATATATTGTAATTTTTCTAATAAAGAAGATTTAGCATTACAAGCTTTTCGCTACAATATAAATGCAGCAATAACTCCTTTGTTTACATTAGTCGCTGCTACAGAAGGCAGTATAAATAAACTTTATGCCGTAACCAATTATCAGCGCAGTTATTATGAATTAGTGAAAGACAGAGGCGGATGTCCGATGCTGAGAGCAGGAATAGATACAAAATTTATTAATCCGTTATTGTTTAAGGCCGCACAGCAATTATCTCAAAAATTTATTATCGGTCTTACTACTATTATTAATGATGGAATCACTGCTAATCAAATTAATGAAAATACAGATCCGGTTAAATATTCCAAAATAATTCTATCCCTCATTGAAGGAAGTTCACTTCTAGCATTTACCCATAACGATGAAAGTTACATAGCCAATGCTATGGACTTTATAGACAGTACTATAATTGCCGCTATTACCAAATAAAAATTTTTTAACCTTTCAAATACCGATCGGTATTTGATGTAATACATTTATAAAATGGAAAAAATATTAAAGACAAAAAGAAAAGTTAGATTTCAGGATTGTGATCCTTTTAATCATTTAAATAACTCGAAGTATCTAGAGTACTTTATTAATGTGAGAGAAGATCAAATCGCAGAGCATTATGACCTTGATATTTTTAAATACATGAAAAAAACAGGTCTCAGCTGGGTTGTGGCATCAAATCAAATAAGTTATATAAAACCAGCATTTACAATGGAAACGGTTTTAATTGATTCGCAATTAATTCAATATACGGATAATTTCCTGCTGGTTGAGATGAAAATGTGGAACGAAAGTGAAACCGAACTAAAATCTGTTTTATGGATAAAGTTTGTGCATTTCAATCTTCAAACCCAAAAAACAGCCAATCATTCTGATGAATTGATGCAGTTATTTCAATCGGTTGTTGTACCTGTAGACCAATCTATTTTTGAAAAAAGATCAATAGAAATTATTCAAAAATTAAAAAGCAGAACGGAAGTGAATCAGCAATAAAGCTTCAATAATTTAATAAATAAAAAAGCCCATTCCTATTCAGTTTGGGCTTTATTTTGTCTTACAACTTGAGTTTTTTAACTCATTCAAATAATTAGTTTTCTTTTAATTATTAGCAAGAGCTTTCAATGCAACATATCGGTCCAGGCTTTTAAAATTATGGCCTTTTGCTTTCATTGATTTGATATAAGATGGTGTGGTGCCTGTTGCTTTTGCTCCAACGATATCTTCTAAATTTAGATCTTCAAAACCAAGACTTTTATATTCTTTTACTAAATCTGGCGTTATATCTTGTGATTTCAAAGCGATCAGATTTTCTGCCTCTATGTTTTGAAAACCAGCATTCTGAAAACTTTTTACGTACTCTGGAGTTACATTCAGTGATTTCATACCAATAAGATCACTGTTTGAGATATTTTTATATCCCAGCTTTTTAAAAGACTCCACATATGCTTTATCAATATTTAATGCTTTAAATGCAATAATATCATCGTCGCTATTATCGTTGTCATTATTATTGCTGCTAACTTCTTTATCATTGCTATCGTTATTATTTTTAGCAGAGCGAAAATCACTAATATATTTGGCATCAATTCCCTGCGATTTTAATGCAATAATATTACCTGGACTAACATCTTTATACCCAGAACTGCGTATTTCTTCAATAAAAGCTTTATCTATTCCTAATGATTTGAAAGGAACAAGATTGTCTAAATCAATCTCTGGAATTGCTTTTCTTATAGAAGCAATATAAGCTTCATTTACATCTAAAGCCGCTAGGGGAATAACTTGATCTTTGTCTAAATCGGTATAACCATTTTTCTTAAGCATCTGTACGTAAGACACTTTCACGTTTATCATAAAGAAAACCAAAAGATCATTATCATTTGCAAGCTCTACTCCTTCTTTGCGCATTGCTGTGCTGTAATCTTTGTTTGCAGTAAATTTATAAGTTCCCATTCCTCTGTCTCCTTCAAATTTTCCTGTAAAATACATCGTTCCTGCTTCACGCGTCAATGTAAATTCTCCCTGTTTGTCTCTAGGAAGATTACTGATTTCACTCAATTGAAAAGTACTGGAAGAATTATTCTCATCACTTTTAAAATTGATTTCTAAAGAATTGCCTTTAATGGTAGCAAACCAGTTTCCGTCTGTTTTCATTCCGTTTTGAATGGCTGTTTCTTTTTGTGCTTCCCCTTTAGAATTTAGGGTTTGACTCTGCGCTGCCGGTTGATTAAAAAGGCAGGCAAAAAGCACCATTAGCGGCACTAGGAAAAAATATTTCCAAGTGGTGTGCACATTTGATTTTTTTGAGTTCATCATGATGATTCGTTTTTTTAATAATGATTGATTATAATTGGTTGTAAGACTCAATGGAAATTGCGGCGCAGCAACCTGCAGTAAGCTGAACTGATAACTTTCTTTTTCAACGTTATCTTGTTGTAGCATTTGATCGTCTGTTAAAAATTCTAGATTGGTCTCTAGGGCTTTTCTCCATTGCCAAGCAAAAGGATTAAACCATTGAAAGATCAGAACAATCTCGGCAAGCAGCAGATCGATAGTGTGTTTCTGTTCGATATGAATTTTTTCATGAAGCAAAATCTGGCTGTAGGTTTCCCATTCGTATTTTTCAGGATTAATAAAAATATTATTGCCGAAAGAGCACGGAGCTTTATCTCCTGTTATTTCCACAATACGAAATTTACCATCTTGAATAACCGATTTAGAATTGGCCCTAAATAGTAATATAACAGCCTGCATTAAAAAATTAAGTCCAAATATTACGACTCCAAACCAGTACAAATACACCAAACACTTTAATAAGACATCAACATTGATTACTTGTTTTGTCTGTTCTGTAAGTGTTGGCTGAACTGTAGGCTCTTTTACTGCTGTTGAAGTAAGATTTTCAACTGGAGCTTTGACAAGTGTAATGTTCTTTTCGGCATCAATTTTTCTAAAAGACAATTGCTGAGGAACTGGAACTAATGGCAGAATAAAAGCCAGTACCATACAAGACAACAATATATATCTGTTTAAATGAAAAAAAGTTTCTTTTTGCAAAAGCAGTTTGTAAAACGCAAAGCAAGCTGAAAGAATAAGTGCTGTATATAAAATATAAGGTATCATATTTTTTCTTTTTTAATGATGCTGACGATTTCATCCAATTCCTTTTCTGAAAGCTTTTGTTCTTTTGCAAAAAAGGCAAGCATTCTCGGATACGAATTATCAAAATACTGACTTACAATATCTTTCAAAGCAAATTGCTGGTATTCTTCCCTGCTGATTATTGGAAAAAAGCAATGCATATTTCCAGCAGTTTCATAATTCAAAAATCCTTTTTCTGCAAGTATCTTCACAATTGTGGCTACACTGTTGTAATGTGGCTTTGGATCTGGCAGCAATGGAATAATATCTCTTATAAAGGCTTTATTCAGATCCCAAAAAACCTGCATGATCTGTTCTTCTCTTTTGGCTAATTTTATCATGGTTGAATATTTTGATGCAAGATACTACTAATTAATTAGTAGACAAACTAATTCTTTAGTTTTTTAACTAATAAATTAGTTTTTATATGAAAACCATAGTAATTACAGCACAAAAAAAGGCATTAAAAAACAAAACAAATAATTGATTTTCAATATTTAAATAAAAAAAGCTAAACTTTTCAGTCTAGCTTTTTCATTCTTTTCGAAATCTAAATGCAGTTAGTTCTTGATAAAATCAGTATCACTTAAGGTTTTCATAAAAGCAATAAGATTGATTTTTTCTTGTTCAGTAAGCGGAATTCGTTTGCCATTTTCTTTAAAAATTGGATCCAGATTTTCAGCATCTAAAACGCCATTATCAAAATAATCCAAAACAGATTCTAAAGTTGCAAATTGTCCAAAACTTCCATAAGGAGCTGTATATTCTATATTTCTTAACGTCGGCACACGAAAACTCATAAAATCAGCAGCAATTCCAGTAACCCTGCCACGCCCTGCTTCATTGGTATCGGTGTTTAAAGGAAAACCAATATTTCTAAAACTCTGATCTGTAAACAATTCTGAACTATGACAGCTCGCGCATTTTTGCTGAAAGGTTTGATAACCCTGTAATTCGCTTTCTGTAAAAGATGCCGTATTTCGTTTTACTTTATCATATTTGCTGTTAGCAGAAATTAAAGTGTATTCAAATTGTGCAATACTTTTATAAATCCTTTCAGGAGTAACATTCTCATCTCCAAAGGCTTTTCGGAACAAATCTTTATAAACGGCATCATCTTTAATTTTACCTATAACTTCTAAAATAGAGGAATCCATTTCTTCGTGCGTTATAATAGGCACTAACGTTTGCGTTTCCAGCTGCAGTTTACTTCCATCCCAATTGTAAAATTTCATAAAAGCCAAATTTTGAATGGATGGCGTATTGCGAAGTCCAATTCTGCCTTCAATTCCAACTGCTTGTGCATGCTGGTCTGTAAAAGCATTTGCCTGAATATGACAGCTTGAGCAGGAAATGGTATTATCTGCGCTGAATCTTTTTTCTGAGAAAAGCTTTTCACCTAATTCCACACCGTATTTTGTCGGCTTGTTTAGACTTACAAAACTATTGAGTTCTGGAAATCCAGACGGAATATTCAGCGAAATTTCAGGATTATCAATAGAAATCATATCCGAATCATCGCTGTTACATGACGCAAACAATAATAATAGAGATATGAAGCCGGCTATTTTTTTCATTATAAATAATTTAAAACAGAACCGCCAATTCTTAAATTAAGACGGTTCTGAAAATATGATTTTAGTTTTCTACACCTGTTACAGAAAACATTCCTGTAATATCGCTTGAGCCATTTCCTCCGAAATTATCAACAAATTTTACCATTTGAGCTGCTGTATGAATATTTGGAGTTGCGTTATCGGCATCTCCAGTTCCTGTGGATAGCGTAATTGTATTTGTTTTTCCACTTAGCATTTTATCAAAATCAGCTTTAATTTTGATTTTCGGAGCTTTGCTTCCAACAACTGCATTTGTTGTCAAGTTTAATGTAATATCTCTATAAGCATTTACACCTTGCGTATAACTGCCTGCAGTTCCCTGTACAGTGCTTCCGGTGTGAATAGACATTGTTTTATTATCAGTATCATAAAAGCCTTCTACTTTTGTAAAACGGTAGCCGCTTCCCCACTCCCACATCATTGCGGTATCGTTAGCGCCAGCTGCAGCATAGAAATTTGGAAATCTTGCTTGGTCTAAAGTGTTTTGCTCTGGTTTAATACCCAAACCAAATTTAATCTGCTTATAAGTTGCAGATGGCACATTACTCAAAACATAACTTAATGTCGCCGTTTTTGATTGATCGATAACTGTTGCGCCTTTATCCAAATCATTTACATTGTATGGAACTTCATCTCCGTTATCTTTTACAAGACGGATATTACTAATTACATATTTTAATTCTGAAAAATGATGTACCTGCCCAGCCGCAGAAGTATTTGTCGTTGCAGAAGTTGAAGCCGCAGCACCTAAAACAATAGTCGTATTCTTAAATGTATTATTGAATTCTAACGTTACATTGTTTGCAACAGGATTATCATCATCACTTGAACACGATACAAATGCCAATGAAGCGATTGATAGTAATAAGTATTTTTTAAAATTTTGCATTTTCTTTTAATTTAATTTTTGTATTTCTATTTTTATTAATGAGATTAGGTAATACCAAATAAAATAGGTGGCGGTACAAAAATTTCGAGACAAGGTTCTAACAAACCCAATTCTTTATAAATTAATATTTTACTAGAATTTATAATTTTTAGAACTGGAACTGTAAATTCGAAATTAGATATTAAAGTGATATCGATTTTCTTACCGATACTCGTAAGTTCCAAATCGTTGTTATCTGATTTTTCTAATTCTTTCTTTAAATGACATTTACCATGGCATTGCAGTTCTGGTTTGGCTTTGTTGACACAAAACTCTTGCTCTATGTTCTTCTGATTCAGTTTAAAGTGTACAATAATCAATGCCTGCTGGAAAGAAACCAGCAGAAACAGCATTGTCATTGTGAAACTAAAAACTTTTTTCATTTTTATTAGAAATTGAATTTTAAAGAGGTGAAAACATTACGTCCCATTCTCGGAATATTTCCCCAGTCTGCATAAGTGCTGTAATATTCATTTAATAAATTTTCTGCTCCAACCTGCACAACGCTTTTTACTTTATTGATTTTAAAAGAATAATCGGCAGAAATATTCCATATTGTGTAAGCAGATGTCAAGTCCTCCCCATATTCTGGGCTGTAATTAATTTGCTCGAAATCACCATTTACAGAAGTTTGAATTCCGAAATTTTTATGCATAAAATGAAGCGAAGTCTGATAACTCAACGGACGAATAAAAGGCAGATTTCCTCCTTTGTCATCCATTCCGCGTGCATAAGTCAGCGTTCCTTTCCAATGCAGATGCGGTAAAATATCATAACTGGCATTCATAGACATATTCAAAAGCGTTGCATAATCTAGAGAGGTATAACCTTTTACTCCAACGGACTGATAATTCATCGGACTTCCCATGCTTAAAATTCTTCCAATGATGTAATTTTCAATGTAGAAGTAATTTATTTTTCCTTGAATACTTAACCTTTCGTTTTTAAAACCTGCACTTGCATTTCCTTCGTATGAAATCTCATTTTTCAAATTAGGATTTCCGATATAATCGTAACGATCAAAACTATTATAGATATAGTAACCGTAACCTTCAGAAACAGAAGGCGCTCGATGTCCGTAACCTGTTCCTACAGAAAAATTAAAATGATCAACATCCAGATTATAACCTGCATGTAAACTTGGCAGAAATCTTGTTTTTTCCTGAGGTGCTCCAGGATGAAAAATCCAGTTGAACTCTACATATTTGGAATAATTGTAATTTACGCCTAAAGAACCTCCTAAATTTACCTGGCTTTTCTCTGAAAGATCCCAAGAATTATTCATCGAAAGTCCTGCATATCGCGTCGTTACCCACGGCCAGCTGTAAGCAAACATGGTTCTTTTGCTTCGATCCTGCGGATACATTCGCATTTCTGCAATTGACAAATTATTGTAAGCATTCAACTGTATTTCAGAAGAATAACTACCTTTTTTTGCATTTGCTTTAGAAACCAGACCATAAGTCGTGCTCCATCCCGGCATATCCATATGAACTAGATTTTCGGGACGAGTGGTATCGTCCATATAATGCTCGATTGCGTTGAAATAAATCTTTGTATCTACAACTTTTATTAAACCTTCTTCAAATAATTGCTTATAAGAAGCCGATGTGATAAGAGCACGCGAAAGCGATAAATCCATTGGCAGCGCTGGATATCCAACATCTTTTGCCATATCAAAAATCGCATCCAATCTTACTGAGGATAAATCAGTTGTTTTATAAGCAAAACCTAATGAGGTGTTGAATTTTTTATATTGTGAATGTTTGACTTCATCATTATTTCCATCATAATAATCATCAGCTTTTCGATAAGAGATGCTTCCTTCTGCCACAAACTTTTCTCCAGAATAAGCTACATTTCCAAGATTAAAAAACTGTTTGTTATTAAATTCGAATCCGCTTTGGTAGACTCCATTCCACTTTTTAGCGAGACCAAAAGGAGTGCTTTTTCTTTTTAAATCGATACTTCCCGCAACAGTTGCACCGTGTAGGCTTCCTTCCTGCCCTGATTTTATGTCAATGGTAGAAAGATTATTACTCTCTACATAAGACGTTATTGGGTCCATTTTATCCGTACAAGCTCCAAAAACGTGCATTCCGTCAATTGTAACGGTAGAACGTTCGGAACTCATATTATTGAGCAGCGGTTCCCACGCGTAAGCACCGCGTTTTATAAAACTAATATTATCTGATGATGACAAAAATTCGTCAACTGAAACCGCCATTTTCATTTCGGTCTCGATTTTCTTTTTGGCTGCGTTTTTTACTTGTACTTCTTCTAAGTTTTTTATGCTGTCGTGATGAACGTGCACATTTTGAGCAGTTACAGACATTCCTAAAAAAAGTAACATTACTATATATTTCATGTTTTTAAAATAATGTATCAATATAAAGTTCACTTTTCACACCTTCAACTCCAGGCGTAAAATCTGTTGGAACGACAGTTCCTTTTATGATCAACCCATTTTGATTCATCATTATTAAATTCAAAGTCCAGTTTCCCGTCATCGTATAATTCACAACTCCGTGATACAAACCGTCATTTTGCTGTGTCAAATCCTGATTATTGGGCGAAGAATGATTTCCCATTGAAGGCTCTGGCATTCTTGGATCTAATTTTAAAGTATAACCACTCACTTCTGAATAAGAAAATTGCGAAGGATCTGGAAAAGTTCCACCTGCATTAGCTGGTTTATTGTATTTGTAAATACCTGCAACTAATTTATTTTCAGAAACGGTAGGTTTTTGCGGCGAAATTAATGCAATCACATATTGCTCGTCATCTTTTCCTGTAAAGCTGGTCATATTGAGGTTTTTATTGCTTTGCTTTTCAACCGAAATGTCTTTAGTCACTTCATATTTCTGATTATCGGCAATAAAACTCACATACAGTTTCCAGCTGTTTGTTGTGGCGCTTTCATTTGTAAATACAGAATATCCAGCGAAATATTTATTAGCCATATCGTATTGCAGATTATACTCATGCGGACATGACGTTTTGCTTCCATCTGTATTACTCATGATGGGTAAAAAAGTTACTTCAGATGCGCTTACATTTTGATTGGTCTGCGTATTTGTAATTTTCAAATGAAGTTCATTATACCCTTTATAAAATGTCCCGTTTAAAGCTTCAATACTTATCTTATAAAGACCGCTTGTAAATGAAACCGCTTCTTTAAACTCATAATATTCTGGAACTTGAGACCCTATTTCAGCTTCGTAATCTGTTTTATCGATTGTACAGGAGGTAATTACACACAATAGTGCAATGACTAAAAATTTAAAAGATTTCATTGTAATGAATGTTAGAAAACTGTTTAAAACACAGCATAAAGCAGTCAGATTTCGAAAATCAAAAAAGCGAAAGTGCTGTGAAGTTTGAATGTGTTTTTTAATTGAAATAATACATTTCAGGGTATATTTATTCAATTATTGAATAGAGATCAATGATTTCTGTAGAAAATAATATTTGCAGATGTACGTGTTCGTTAAAAACTCAATTGTAAAATTCATATCATATGAAAAATACTACCACAAGTGTTTTATATCATTAAATATGAATAATGATATAATTTCTAAACAAAATTAAAACTGAAATATTGATATAAATAACTAGACTGGAGGGTGAAAAGTAAGATTAGAAGCCGAAATTGGTTTCTTTTCGAATAAAGTAGAAGTATTTTCTTTTGATTCAATAACGGGAACAATGTCAAAGCTAATTTCTGGAGTGCTTTGAACGTAAATTAGCTCTAATTTGTCTTTTAGGCTGTCCTGCATTTTTCTTTCGTTATCAGAGTATTTTTTGATGCTTTTTTGAAGTTCGCATCGGCCATTACAACTATTAAATGCCAGTTTACGTTGTACACAAATTGTTTTAGCTATTTCTTTCTGATTGATTTTAAATGAAGCATATACGAACAAGCTGCCAAATGATGGCGATAAGATTAAAATCGAAAGTGCTATTATAATTACCCTTTTCAACTGCTTGTTGTTCTATTTTGGCAACAAAAATACATACTATTTTGTATTTATTTTAACTAAAAGTGTTTTTTATAATCTAAATTAATTTTGAGGATAAAAATAGTGCGATTCAGTTTACATAAAACTATTGATTAAAAGAAGGTTATGTGATAATTTGATAACAAATTACAATTATTATGTAACTAATTCGTCTAAGGTCTTTTTACTTTTGACATACTTAACTTAATATTTTACAGCCATGGAAACTCCCGTAATCAACAATAGTAAAAGAAACTTTATATGCACTACAATTCTGTCTAAAGGAGACAATGACGAATTGGTATTCACAAGATCTTATCGCGGAGATTGGGGACATTGGGATGATAAAATTGAAACTACTACCCAATCTGATATCGAATTAGATAATACTGAATTAGACACAGCAGCTAGTGAACAGCAAATGAGCTAATTATATTTTGTACGGAAATATTAAAATTTACAAATTATTATCGTCACAATTAAAAACATGTTTAAAACCATTTTCTTGTAGAGTTACAACTACATCTTTAAGTCCATTATCAATATTTGAGGTAATGGAACGGAGAACGTGTTTTAAATCACTAAAACTATTTGGTTTGACAAAATAACAAACTGCACCTAATTTTGATGCGGTCTCAAGATCATTTTTATGGGATGAAGTTGAGATCATGATAACGTGTATGTCTTTATAACGGCTATCTGATTTTAAGTGCATAAGACAATCCCATCCATTCATTATTGGCATGTTTAAGTCTAGAAAAATGACACTTGGAAGTTCTTTCAGTCCGTCCAGTATTCTCAAAGCATCGCTGCCATTCACAGCGCAATGACATATTATACTTTCATCGATATCTGCTAATGCTTCACAGAACATTTCTGTGTCATCCATATCGTCATCAGCCAGTAAAATTATTTTTTGATCCATTTCTTTAATATTAAATATCATTCTCATTTTGCTCAAATGGCAATGTAATAACAAATACAGCTCCTTTACCTACAGTACCATCAGCACTAATTGTGCCGCCATGGCGTTCTGCAATTTTTTTACAAAGTGACAGTCCTAAACCTGTACCTTCGTAGCTGTCTTTAGAATTTAAACGGGTAAATGTCTCAAATATTCTTTCGGCTTGACTCTCATCAAACCCTATTCCGTTGTCCTCTAGTGTAATTACAACCCAATTTTTATCTAATTTAATAATTTTTTCTGAAGAAATTTTTATTTCTGGGGGCGTACCTTCTTTTGCAAATTTAATAGAATTATTGATGAGATTGTAAAAAAGCTGATAAAGTAAAACCAATGCTCCTTCTAAAACTGGAAGATTGTCATGATAGATTTTTCCGCCTGTTCTCTGCAGTGAAACTTCTAAATCTGTTTCGATATTTTTTATAACTTCATTTAAATCTACTAATGCCGTTTTCTGTGAATCTGCATTGATTTTAGAATATGCTAATACACCATCGATCATATTAAACATACGCTCTGCCGCTACATTAATTCTGCTAATATATTTAGACGCAGGCTCATCTAACTGATCTTGTAAATGATCTTCAAGTCGGCCCACAAATGTCTTAATTTTTCTAACTGGTTCCTTTAAATCGTGCGAAGCGACATGGGCAAACTGCTGTAAATCTTCGTTAGAACGCTGTAATTCCTTGGTGCGGTCTGCTACTAAAAATTCTAATTTTTCTGTGATTGTCTTTTGTTCATGAATATCGGTACAAGTACCAAACCATTTACTAATGACTCCAGTTTTTTCTTTAATTGGAACAGCTTTACTTAAAAACCATCGA
The DNA here is from genome assembly GCF_001429295.1 of Flavobacterium sp. Root935. Classification (GTDB taxonomy): domain Bacteria; phylum Bacteroidota; class Bacteroidia; order Flavobacteriales; family Flavobacteriaceae; genus Flavobacterium. The sequence continues at coordinate 441,509 of NZ_LMJL01000012.1, forward strand.
TATTCTCCGGTGTTCCCATTTTTCAATCGGAATTCTGTTTGATAAAAACTCCCCGATTGAACACTTTGATACCAATTCTCGAGAACAAATGTCACATCATCTGGATGTATTTTTGGCACCCAGCTTAGATCTCCATATTCATCTACTTCAAAACCAGTGTATTCATACCAGCGTCTATTGTAATAATCTATATAACCATCTGGATTACCAGTCCAGATAATTTGAGGAACAAGATCTGCAAGCTGCCTGAATTTCTCTTCACTTTCTTTGATAACCTGTTGCAGCTCTTTTTGCGAAGTAATATCACTCGCAGCACCAAACCACTCAATTATATTATTTTGATCGTCTAATATTGGAACTACTCTCGAAAACGTCCAGCCTACAGTACCATCTGGCGCAATAGTTCTATGTTCAAGTTCGAATATACTTTTCTCCGCAATAGATTTAGCGATAAGGTTCATTACCTTTTCACGATCATTTTGATGAATAAAATGTTCTAACCATTTTGATACAGGTTCTTCAGAATCAGAAAGAGAACCTCCTCCATCAAGACTTCGCATGATTCTCCAATCGGCATCTATTTGATATACTACATTTGAGGCTGCATTTACTAAAGCTCGAAAACGGCTTTCGCTTTCTTCCATTTTTTGTCTGGCTGTAACTTGCTGTGTAACATCTATTGCAACCTGGATCATTCCTGTTATCTGCCCATTTTCCAGCAAAGGACGATATGCTAAATTATAATAGTATTTTCCTAATTGACCAGTGCGGTTATGCACAACAAGCACTTCACTTTGATCAAAAGGGATTCCTTTAAAATACACATTTTTAACCTGTTCCCACACGTATTGTCCCTCAAGCTCAGGAAGAACGGCAATTAATGGCATACCAATAATTTCGTATCCGCGACCAATTAGTTCAAGCATGTGTTTATTAATCTGCTCAATAACCAAATCGTCTCCTTTTAATACTAATGTTGGAGATGGGGTCTGATCGATCATAGATTTTAATCTGCTTTCGCTGTCTTCTAGTTTTCTTCTGGAAAGTACTTGCTCTGTTACGTCCAATGCAACATGTAAAACCGCCGAATTCCCATCTGAATCTTTAATACAATCATAAGAAAAATTGAAATATCGACGTTCCAGAATACCATCTATTACTAAATCTACAGGCTGCTCTTCTCCACGAAAAGGAACTCCTGTTTTTTGAACATTAATAACAGTTTGAAGTGCTGGCTGTCCTAAAAGTTCTGGTAAGGCATCAATCATTTTTTTTCCGAGTACCTCATCTGGATTGGTTTTGTTCATGAATTTGAGCATCGGCTTATTAATTGTTTCAATAATAACTTCCTCTCCTCTAGACAGTAACATTGCTATTGGCGACTGCTCAATCATATGGCGAAACCTATTTTCGCTTTGCTGACGTTTTTCTTCTGCCTGTTTTATTTCCGTTATATCTCTGGTTGTTCCTGCAATGGCTTCAACTTCGCCTTTTTCGTTAAAAACTGGGGCAAAAATATAGTCATAAATACGCTTTCCTAGTTCTGCATGAGGAAAAGACACTGTTCCTCGAATGGATCTTTTTTCAGCGGCTACAAAATCAATTTCCCTTTCGTGCATCAAGGCATGCCATTCTTCATAACCATTTTCTCTTAAACCCAGACCAATAGAATCTTCTGCAGATTTCCCCCACATTGTCAATAAAGCTTTATTGGCATAAGTAAATTTATAGTTGAGATCAAAAACATATACCAAATCTGGTGTATTATTTATAACAGAATCGTATAGACGTTTTTGTTTCTCAGCAGCAGTAAGTGCATTATTTAAGGCTATTTCTGCCTGTCTTTTTTCTGTAATATCCTCTGTGGTAACTACAAGTAACTCCCCTTGTTTTGTGGCAGTAAATTTAAACCAGTGTATGGTTTCATCACTTTCGTACCACTGCTCAAAACTGGCAGTCAGGCCGGTTTCGGCTGTTTCGATAAACTTTTGAAAAATATCGCTTCTGTTTACGTTAGGAAAAATTTCGCTGTAATTTTTATCTTGATAGCCAGAATCTTCAATCCAGTTAAACATATAAGTATTGAGTAAAACAATTGAAAAATCTTTTACTCGGCCTTCATCATTATACAAAGACTTTAGAACTACAATACCATTTGGCACAGAGTTAAAAACGGTTTGAAAAAGCTCTAAATTATGTATTAACTCCATTGCTGCTTGTAATGTCTAGACGTTTCGTTTAGAACTTTATAGGTTATCGATTTAAGGTATGTTTATGCTATAAGTTATTAAAATATTTGGCAGTACTTCAAAATCTAAACAATTCAAAATTATAATGATTTCGGTTATAGATTATAATCTGCCAGCTTCCTTAATCAAATATAAGAAAAAGCGACATTTTATACTAAAATTTTATTAAATAATAATTTTCTTTATTCCTTCATTTTAGTAGTCAATTCTGACCAGATTTTAGTGCCATTCTAATCAAATCATTAATTATATTTGAATGCAAAGTAAAATCCCGGCAAAGCTTCATAGAAATGAGCAAAATCAGCACTTATTCACTCGAACATCATAAAAGTTTGTTTACACACGAAATTAATCCAAAAGACTATTTCTATGTGCAGATTCAAGATCATCCTTATATAGATGTTCCCTATCGTGCAGAAAGTTACGCAATTGAATTTCTTAAGAAAGGGAGCATTATAATGCAGACCCGACTGGATAAAATTGTTATTGAAGCGCCTGCAATGCTTGCGATTGGTCCAAATGTTATTAGAAGTTTTACCAAAAACAGCGAAGAAATTTTAATGGATATTATATTTTTTAAACCTGAGTTTTTTCTCGAAAGCCAGAGTAATATCTTCTTTCTTTCTCAATTTGATTTTTTCGAAAACAGCGATATGCATGTATTTCCTTTGGAGAAAAAAACAAAACCAAAATTCGAAAAGCTTTTTAATTTAATTAAAGAAACAGTCAGCTTCGAACATTTTCATCAAGCTTCTATTTTGAGAAGTTATTTGTACATTCTCATATTTGAACTGGATACTATAAAAAAAGCTTTTTCCAATAAAGAAATCCAAAATCCTTTGTTCGAAAAGTTTAAAGAGCTTGTAGCGAAAGATTTTACAAAACATCGATCTCCCACATATTATGCAGATCATTTAAATGTGACTCGAAAATATCTTTCTGAAGTAATTAAAAACAACAGTGGTAAAACGACACGCGAATGGATTGATAATATGGTAATTCTCGAAGCTAAAGTTTTACTTCATAATAAATCATTAACCATTAATCAAATAAGTGATACTTTAAACTTTTCCAATCAATCTGTTTTTGGAAAATTCTTTAAAACCCAAACTGGAATTTCTCCCTTAGAATACCGAATCAACAATTAGATTCAAACTGACTTTCTGACCAACATATCAGACTTTTAAACCTTTATTTATAAAACAAATTATAGCAGTTTTGCTAAATAACAATTCAAGTATATAAATAAAAGAAATCATGTCTAAAAAAGCGCAATTTGTAGTTATCATAATGGAAACGGCTTCTTGGATGGAAAGCCAGGCTCAAAAGTTTTATGCTGCTTTATTTCCATCAGATGAAGAAGGAGAAAGATTCGCTGCTAAAAACCTTTCTATTTCAGAACTTTTTAAAGTTCAAAATGATTTTAATATTGAAGTTTTGATGGTGTATGAAAATGAAAATCCATCATCTTTCCTACAATTAAACTCTTCCAGGATTTTTAATGAAAGTATCAAAGCAGAAAAACCAATTTGTGTGGAATATATTATTTATTCAAACCCAGAAGAAATTCTACTACTTACAGATCGCGCAGAAGTAATTGCAAAACAAAGAAAAAACGATTTAATCTGGGTAAAACTATTTGAATTTGATGTTGTTCTAAAAGAAACTTTAGAATCTAATGGGTATGAAAAATTTGATTTCGAGGAAAATGAAACCACTTCCAAACAAATCTATCTAAAAAAAGCTATCCCAAACTAAAGAGTTAAATTCATAAACCTTTGAACCTTTGCCGCTCTGCCTCTTTGAACCTCAGAACCTCAGAATCTTAGAACCTTAGTCCCTCAGAACCTTAAAAAAATCACCTATCCATCCACTGCTTAAAAAAAGGTGTTTTTTCCCTGCTGATAATTACTTCGCGTTCTGGATCTAATTTCAATTGAATTTTAAGTTTGGAATTGAAATAATTGGCAATAGAATAAATGCTTTCTGCACGAATAAAAACCTTTCTGTTGGCCCTAAAAAAGATATTCGGATCTAATTCATGTTCCAATTCTTCCATGGTCTGCGGAATAGCAATTACTACTCCCGATTTTAGAAACAAATTACTCGTTTTAAACTCAGAATACACAAAATCAATATCCGAAACATCTACGCTTTTATAGCCGTCACGATAAGTCACCAAAAAGCGTAATCTGTATTTGGGTTTGTGAATCAGCTCTTTTATGATTCCGGCAATATTAGGAACGCCAATTTCTTTTTGGGCTAAAGATTTGAATTTGCTTAAAGCATATTCCAGTTCGCTTTTTTCAATTGGTTTCATCAAATAATCTATGCTGTTTACCTTAAAAGCTCGAATGGCATATTCATCATAAGCCGTCGTAAAAATAACTGGACAAGTAATGTTGATTTCTTCAAAAATAGAAAAGCTTAATCCGTCTGCCAATCGAATATCCATAGTAATTATATCTGGAGCAGGATTTGATTTGAGCCAAGCCACAGTATCTACAACCGTATCGATGATTCCTAGAATTTCACAATTGGGTTCCAATTCCTCGAGCAGTCTTTTTAAACGGTTGGCGTTTATACTTTCATCTTCTACAATTAAAATCTTCATATTCCTTCCTCTAAATTAATGGCAGACGTGCATAATAATTTCCGTTAGACTCGCAAAAATCTGGCATTCGGTCAAATAATATTTTATACCGAAATTCTATGTTTTTATTTCCAATTTTGGTAGAAGTCAGGCTTTTTCCAGCAGTTCGCTGCAAGTTATTTCGAACTATAATATCTTTCAAATCGGAATATACCAAAATTGTAAGCGGACAAGCTAAAGTCGCCATATTATGTTTTACAGCATTTTCAACCAGTAATTGCAAAGTCAAAGGTGGTAAATGAAGTCCCATACAAGATTGATCAACCTGTATTTTTAAATCGATTTTTTCTCCAAGTCTTTTCTTCAAAAGATAAAAATAGGCGTTTAAAAACTCTATTTCTTCTTTTACACTTATGGTATCTTTATTCAAGTTAGAAATCATGTAACGATAAACCCTTGTAATATTTTCTAAAAAAGAGGCGGCTTCGTCTTGATTTTCATAAATTAACTCCGTCAGCGTACTGAAATTATTGAAGATAAAATGCGGATCTAACTGCAATTTTAAAGATTCGAGTTCAGATCTCGTAACCGCTTCCTGCAGCTCCGATGCTTTAATTTTTAATTCGGCTGTTTCTTCAGAGTTTAAACGCCATCTGTTCAGTAAAAATATTCCCGTATGAATGGCACTTATAAAAAGAGAAATAATAGCTGCCATAATTTTTGACTGCCAAATGATAACCAATTCATTTTCTTCAAAATCTATTCGCGGATATAGATAATCCCACAGGCAGAAAAAAAGATAATTTAAAAGAATATTCCCGGCAATTAGACATATAAATTGTGCTATTGCCCTAAAAGCAGGGTTTTGGTCCCAGCGTATATAATAATTTAATCTTCTGCCGACAAAAAGCGTAAGCTCGGTAAGTATCGCGCAATACAGCAGAATAATGAAAATATCGAAAGTCTGATCTAAGTCCAGCAAACCTTGATCTTCAAAATTTCTATAAGGATTTAAAAAGTAATAGGAAGACAAATACACTAAAAAAACAGCTGGAATTACTATAATTCTGTAGTATTTATAGAAAAAATTCTTTCCTGATTTTTTATTTTGTTTTTGTCTTCCCATTAAATATAACTTTTCGAGCAGATGCTGTTATTGCATTAATGCTCCACTAAAACATTCTCGTTTACAGTTACTGTCTTAATAGTTTTAACGGCTTTCTTTTCGCGCATAACACCCCATTTTAAACAAGTTGCTCCCCACGAAAATCCTGCGCCAAATGTAGTAATCAATAAGTTCTGACCTGGTTTAAAGTCTTCTTTAAAATCCCATAAACACAACGGAACTGTTGCAGATGTTGTGTTTCCGTAACGGTGAATATTCACTTTTACTTTTTCAGAATCGATATTAAGGCTTTCGCTTACTGCGTTTATGATTCTTAAATTAGCTTGATGCGGAATTACCCAGTCAATTTGTTCTGCGTGTAATTCATTTTTAGCCAAAGCATCTTGCGAAACCTGACTCATAGAGGCAACTGCTTTCTTAAAAACAAAAGCACCTTCTTGTTTTAAATAATTGGTTCTGTGCAAAAGGCTCTGCATTGAAGTTGGATTTCTAGATCCTCCTGAAGGCACTAATAATGAAGATGTTCCGCTTCCGTCTGTCTTCAAAATAGTTTTCATTAATCCGTTATCCGATTCTGTTTTTTCTAACAAAACTGCTCCTGCTCCATCACCAAAAAGAATACACGTATTTCTGTCTTCATAATCTACGATCGAGCTCATTTTATCTGCTCCAACGACAATTATTTTAGAATAACGTCCGCTTTCGATCATATTTGCTCCCATTTCCAGCGCATATAAAAAGCCGCTGCAAGCCGCATTCATGTCAAATCCGAAAGCATTTGCAAGACCGCTTTTTTCGCACACAATACTAGCAGTTGGTGCCAAAATATGATCGGGAGTTGCTGTTGCCACAAGCAAAGCTTCAACCTCTAGACGGTCTACATTATAATTTTCTAAAAGGTTCTCAATTGCAGCACTGGCAAGGTCTGAGGTTGCCGTATTACAATCTGCAATTCTACGTTCTTTTATTCCAGTTCGTTTTTCGATCCATTCTTCTGATGTATCAACGGTTTCTGAAATTTTTTTATTGGTTAGGATTGATGATGGTACAAAACCACCTATAGCTGTTATAACTGCATTCATTTGTTTGGAATTTTTAACGGGTACAAAAATAACACTAATAATTCGGAAACGATAATAATGGGATGTCTAATCCTGCTGCCATTATTCTGGTTTTACTTTTATGAACCAGAGAATCCCAAAAACCATATTTTTGGGGTACCATAACTAAAATATCAGCTTCATAACTTTTAATTTCTTTCTTTATCTCATTAATCACAGCATTTGAGCGGACTGTTTTATAGAGATATTTCACTTCTTCAAACTCTTTTTCGAGCGTTGAGTTTAATAAAATTCTATTCTGTTCTTCTTTAAGGGCATCCAATTTCTCATCAACACTGAAAAATTCAATTTCAGCCCCAAGATTTCCGATTACTCTTTTCATCCAGCTGAACTTTTTAATAGCCGAAAAACCTAAAGCATCGCACGCGTAAAGTACTCTTTGTACATTTTCAAAGCGAGCTTTTTCTGGAACTGCTAAAACTGGAATATTTAAATTCTTAATGATTGATGTTGTGGTATTTCCTAGCAATTCCTGCTCAAAAGAACGTTCTGCCATTCCCATTACTACTAAACTGGCTTCAGTTTGAGAAATTATAGATGGAAGTTCGTCTTCTAAAAAGGAGAAATTACAGATCGAATTCACCTCGATTTTAAACAGATCGGCAATTTCTTTCCCTAAAGTTTCAAGTCTCGAAGTAGCTTTCTCGATTTGTTTCTGCATGGCGTCTGCAGTTATGTGCGAATTAGCGCTGTGCACGCTCAAGGAAAACGAATTAAATAGAACTAATTTTGCCCCAGTAGCTTTTGCAAGTCCCGCAGCATAATTAACCGCATTATTTGCTATAGCCGAAAAGTTGGTAGCAGCTATTATAGTAAGTGGTGGAATCATAAAATTGGATTAAAGTATTTGTTCTGCAAAATTGCCCAATTAAACGCTTCACTATTTTTTTTACTCACCGAAGAATCATTTTTCAATACCCAACCGTAAATTTTCGTTTCTGAAAATATGGGTTTCAAATGTTATAAGCGTATATTATTGGGGTTGGGGGTTTGTTTTTGGGTGTTGGTTTGGGTGGTTTTTGTTTTTTCTTCTTTATAAAAATTTTTTTTGTAAGTAATTTATTTCATTTTAATAAATTTCATATATTCGTTTTATATAAGATTTTATTTACAATTAAAAATTTAATTATGAGCCAAAAACATGTTGTAGTACATGGTGCTACATGTAGATGCCAATTTAGTGTAGAACCCACAACTGACATACTAGAAGTAAGATCGCAAAGCAAACATTTTGCAAATGATAAAAATGCAGACAAAAAACTTATCGCTAACACTAAAGATATTGGCAAAACATTAAAAGCAAATACTTTTGGAAAATGCAAAAAACAGCCATCTGGCAATGACTATCTGCCATGCCAGGCTGTAATTACAGAATGGCAAAATTTTTATAAAAAAGTAACTCTTAGTAATCAAGGTAAAGTACTCATTGAAACAAGTACAGCAAGCTGTGCTATAGGTGGTACAGGGAGTATTTCTATACTCAAACACGGACAAAAAGCAGAAATAAGCATACAAAATGTTATGAGAGCTAAACCGGTAATAAGCAATATTCTAAATCCGTTGGTAAATATGAAAGAATTCCAAAACGACTTAATTGAAGATGATATACTTTAAAAATGAATTGTAATGCCAGACTTTAAAATAATCGGAAATCCAAATCCAACCGTGGGCGAAAAGCAGACCTATTCTATTCAAGATAATTTTACACCTAAAATTCCATTAAATAATTCGCACGAAAAACAAAATATCTTTACACAAGAAGTCTATTGGTCAATTTATCAATTAAAAAACAATAGCTGGATTCATAAACCCAAAAATGACAAGAAAGGTCAAACTGTAGATTACAGCTTTTTTCAAGCAACACTTGATTATGAAGGAATAAGACTTATTGCCAAACGTGGAGAGGATAAAGCGATAATGGAAATAAAAACCAAGAAAAGCATCGAACGTAAAATTGCACATGTAGATTTTTTAGATGCTGACTGGAATAAACCAAAACGTCCGTTTGCTTATGGAGACAAAGTAATAGTACGAGTACATTGTGTAAATTTAGATCGATGTCATGGCACTGTTACGTTATGGGAAAATGATGCGTCGAAAAAAGCAAAGCGAACTGATATCAATAAAAACAATAAAGCTACAACTTTACCCCTGTACATTGAAGACGGAAAGGGGGAAGTGCAATTTTTCTTAACTCCTGATTTTGCGGCAATGGCAAATGCACAGTCGGATCAAAATAATAAAGACGAAGGACAATTTCACGAATACTATGTTACCGTTGAAATTTTCAACCAAAAAACATTTGAAAGTGAAAACATAAATGTTACAAACCCCGATTACAAAAATAGAGAGTCTCAAAATTCAATTCCAGCAGAAAAAAAAGGTCCTTCTGAAAAAGAAACACATGGAATTAAACCCACAGAAAGCATTTTCGACTATCTGGAATCTAAAATCAATGTTTTAACTGAAATACGTCAAATTGGTGACAGTGTTAGAGAAACTCTTAATAAAGTATTGACAGTAGATGATCAAACTTCTACCGAAGCAAAAGAAAACATCTGCTCTTGCAAAGAAAATAATTTCTACTGGAGCAGCAGATTAACTTGCGACGAACGTAAAAAAGTGCTTGAGGTATGCGCAAAACTTTGGGGAGAAGATAAAAAGAAAGAAAAAGCAAGTGAGCTAATGGCAATTATGCATCTTGAAACGGGTGAAAAAAACATGTTTAAACCTTATGCTGATAATGGAGCTGACTATTCTGGTTTAATACAATTTAGTGATGCTTCAGCCAAAAAATTAGGTACTACAAGAGCTGAGCTAAAGAAAATGACTTTTATAAAGCAAATGGATTATGTTCATGATTATTTTGCTTCAAAGAAAGAAATATCAAACATGGTAGACTTGTATTTACATGTTTTAAAACCTAATGCGGTAGGAAATGGAAACGATCCTGATTATGTCCTCTTTGATGAAAGCATTTCGGTGCCAGATGGAGACGGAAGCCAAACAAGTCTTGAACAGAGAAAAATAAATATTGGGAGAGAACCTTGGGTAACAAAATATGGTTATTCGTCAAATCCTTCTTTCATGAAAGGTGAAGAACATACAAAAAGAAAGAAATGGGTTTATACCAAACAGCGTTACGATGACCGCTGGGGATTTATTAATGGAAAAACAACGGTTGCTGATGTTATTTTGGAATTAAACGAAGCACATTATAATCCAGGAGCTAAAGAACTTTTTATTGGCGTATGTGAGAATACCACAAAAGAAGAAAATCCAAAAGAAAATACAGGAGAAAGAGCGCCTTGGATGAAAATAGCATTAGATGAAGCAAAATCTTACGGAGGTAAAAATGAAAGTACAATTGATACACGAATTCAAACATATCACAAAGATGGAGGTAGTAGTCCAGGCTCTGGAAACGAAACAGCTTGGTGCTCATCATTTGTGTGTTGGTGCATTGAAGAAAGTGGAAACCAAAGTCCAAAATCAGCAGGATCAAGAATGTTTTTAGATAGTAAAAAAGTTGAGAAATGTGATCCTTTTTATGGTGCAATAGCCATTTTTTCCGATTGTGATTCAACAGGTACAAAATTACAATCATCAGGTCATGCAACTTTTATATTTGGCGAATTGTCTGAAAAAAACATTTATGCATGTCTGGGAGGAAATCAAGGAGATATGTTAAAAATATCTAAGTATGATTGTAGTGGAAATGTTTTTATTTCTTACACAACAAAAAAGGGAGTAAAGCATTATAAAATTTTTAGAGGTTTTTATAAACCTCGAGGATATGAAATTAAAGAAGTAGACAATTTAACTAAATCTGATAAGTACACTTCTGCTGATGAAGCAAGTAAAAAAGTACTTAAATTAAATATTAAATCAAATGAATCAGGTGAAAGCTCTAGATAATAAAATTATGAAAAGTATAATAATGTTAATTTTCTCATTATTCACAGTCATTTTAAGTTGTCAGAGAAAAGATGAAAAAATAAATAAAATAAAAAAAATGGAATTAAGTAAGATAGAAGAAATACTAAAAAAACAACTAGAGAGTGGAGCATCCGCAGATTATGGAAGCTTTGATGATTATAGAGAAGAAGACTTAACAACTTTAATACATATTGAAAATAATATTTTAAAAAATTCCGGCTATATTTTTCCGTCACAAAATCAATTTTCAGATAAAATAAATTCGATTTTTAATAGAGTAATTGATCCTACATCAACTTCAAGTTTTTTAAAAGTTGATTTATCTATTCCCTGCGATAAAAAAATTGATTTTAAAGTATGGACTCCTGATTATCCCTATATATATATATCTAAAAAAAGACATTTCATAACAAACTTTTTACCTATTCCTGAGATTATAAACTATGAAAAGGAATATCCAAAATTATCTTACATAGAAGACAAAACTTTTTATGCAAAAGACGAAATTGAACAATCTAAAATTGAAATTAGAAAATGGAAGAATGTAAAGAATTTAGAACAAAACCGTCAATCTAATATTCAAGTATTGATAAATCGCAACAAATATCTTTTCAACGATAGTAAAGCCAGCTTAGTTTGGCTAAAATTTAATGACGAATACTTTTTAGAATCGCTAGTTAAGGTATTTGGTTACATGGAAGATAAAGATTTATTAAAATGGGTTTTAGACAGAAGCTTAAGTGATGATAAATCTAAAGAGGAGGAATTTTATAAAATACTAGTCACAAAAACCTGTGATAACAAATATATTTTCCATAAAGAGGTTTTTGAAGTAATGACTCAGGCAGATGATAAAAGCAAAAAAGAATACCTTTTACTTTTAAAAGGAAGAATAGATTTACCAAAGCTTCATGACCTTAATTTTAACGAGGCGGCAAAAATCGAGGCGCTTTACTGTTATTATGCCACAAAATTTACGGCAAGTATTGAACAAGGTGATGTGTATGCTTTTTTTCCAAAATTAAACGACCCCAAATTTGAAGAAGAATTTAGAAAAAACAATTATTACAATATTTCTGATTTTAAAAAATTATATGATGATACTAAAAATGGCGGTATTTGGTTACATGGTATGCCTGAATAGCTAAATAAAACATACAACTTTTCTTATAATTATAATAATCCAAATTTAATATACTTCTTGCCCATGTGGTATGGTGGCGGCATTGGAAACAACCGTAGCGCTTCTGTAAGCGTAGGACACCTTAGCTACGTGGGTTTTATATTTCCTAAATTACAGAATTATGAGTACCAAAACCCTTTCAAAAGAAGCCGAAATCGGTCTAATGAATTTCTTCAATGACAGAATTGACCCACTCGATATGGCCAGAGCCATAAGCCAGGTAAATCTAACCCTAGCGTTGGGCGTTCTAAACGATCAGGAAAACATTCAGCTAAACGCTGCTAAACTTGGAGACAGCTTCTATTGGCTAAATGAACTAGCCGAAATTTTAGATCCTTATCTGGATTTGGAGTAAAGGTTTATTTCTTTTGAAAAAAATTAAAACCCTCAGTCTTTTAAAAAAGATTGAGGATTTTGTTTTCAATAGAAGTCTTTTTTAATAATTCACCCCAAACTCATTCCACCATCCATAATAAAATCAGCACCAGTAATAAAAACCGCAGCATCACTACTCAAATAAGCAACCATTTTAGCGGCATCTTCTGCCCTTCCCATTTGTTTGAGCGGGACTTTTTCTATTACGACATCCATAATACCTTTAACGGTGGCTTCGTCTAGACCTACTTTGTTCATGACTTCGGTTTGGGTTGGTCCTGGACTTACTGAATTGACTCTGATTTTTCTTGGCGCTAATTCTAATGCCGCCGATTTCATTACTGAATTCAAAGCCGTTTTACTTGCCGAATAAACGGAAGATCCCGGCCCCGGCATACTCGCTGTATTCGAAGAAAGAAAAACTACTGAAGCGCCGTCTTTCAGAATCGGAATAAATTTGCTGAGCGTGAAATAAGCTCCTTTAAGATTGACATTCATAATATTGTCAAATAGTTCTTCTGTGGTTTGTTCGATTGTTCCTAAACCTGCAATTCCAGCATTGATAAATAAAATATCTACCAAACCAAAATTAGCTTTTACCTGAGCGGCCAGGTTTTCGATATCCGAAATATTTGATTGATCTGCTGTAATGGCAGTAACATTTAATTCTGAAGCTGCTTTTTCTATCGCTTCCTTTCTTCTTCCTGTAATAATAACCTGTGCACCGTGCTCTTTTAATTGTTTGGCTGTAGCATAACCTATTCCGCTGTTTCCGCCCGTTATTACTACAATTTTATTCTCTAAATTGTCCATTTGTATGTCCTTTAAAATTAATAAAGCAAAGATAAATTCAAATTGGTATAACTTTGTAACCAGTATCATAGAGTATACCAGATATGGATTTTAACAGTAAAACAGCAGCAAAAAATCAGTTTTATTAAAAACGGAGAATTTAGTGTTAAATATCTACTAACTATAATGCCGTTTTTAGGTTAAAAAAATCCGATTTATTTAGATATTTCATTCATTTATCTTAATTTATTTCTAAAACTTCATTAAACAGCTGTTAAAAGTTAACAAGAATTAATTGAAAATCTTCGAAGAAAACGTATATTTGAGATAACACAGAATTATATTATCGTGCAAGAAAAAACAAAATCACATAGTTTTATATTTCCAAAAACTCCAACTGGAGTCGACGGACTAGACGAGATTACAGGTGGCGGCTTTCCTAAAGGACGTCCAACTTTAATTTGCGGTGGTGCCGGATGCGGAAAAACATTGTTGTCTATGCAATTTCTTATTAAAGGAATTACAGATTACAATGAACCTGGAGTTTTCATGTCTTTTGAAGAACCTTCGGATGACCTTACTTTAAACGTTAAATCGCTTGGCTTTGATTTAGAGCAGCTTAAAAAAGATAAGAAACTTGTAGTAGATCATGTTCGTGTCGAAAGATCAGAGATTGAAGAAGCAGGTGAATACGATCTCGATGGCCTTTTTATTCGATTAGGTCATGCCATCGATTCTATAAAAGCAACCCGTGTTGTTTTGGATACGATCGAATCTCTATTTGCAGGTCTTGACAATCAGGCGATTCTTAGGGCCGAATTGCGAAGATTATTCCATTGGCTCAAAACGAAAGGTGTAACAGCAGTTATTACAGGAGAACGCGGTGAAGCAACATTAACCCGCCAAGGTTTGGAAGAATATGTTTCGGACTGTGTAATTGTTCTCGATCATCGTGTAATTGAGCAGGTTTCGACCAGAAGACTTCGAATTGTAAAATATAGAGGTTCAACGCATGGAACAAACGAATATCCGTTTTTAATTGATGAGGATGGAATTTCGGTTCTTCCTATTACATCATTAAAATTGGACAACGAAGTTTCATCAGATGTAATTCCGACGGGCGTTCCTGGATTGAACGAAATGTTTAATGGCGGCGGATTCTACCGTGGCAGCAACATATTAGTTTCTGGAACGGCTGGAACGGCAAAAACTACAGTGGCTTGTTATTTTGCCAATGAACAGTGCCAAAAGAACGAAAAAACCATTTACTTTGCGTTCGAAGAATCGCCCCAGCAATTGGTTCGCAACATGAAGTCAATTGGGATTGATCTGGACAAACATATCAAGAAAGGCATTTTGCAAATTCATTCGTCACGTCCATCATTAAATGGTCTTGAACTGCATTTGCTTACGCTGCGAAAATTGATCAAAGATTTTCAGCCAACAACTATTATTATTGATCCAATTAGTAATTTAATTACGGTCGGAAGTGAACAAGAAGTGAGATCTATGCTCGTAAGACTTATTGATATGCTTAAAGCAAATAATATTACGGCATTGTTTACATCTTTGAACAAACAGACGGATAATTTTAGACCTGATCTGGCAGAAGAATCTGTTTCGTCATTGGTAGATACTTGGATCACAGTTCGTGATATGGAAGGTGTAGGCGAAAGAAACCGCGGTATCTTTATTATCAAAGCCAGAGGAATGGGGCATTCTAATCAGGTTAGAGAATTTGTTATAACCGGCAACGGAATAGAATTATTGGATGTAGAATTAGGACCACAGGGAATCCTGACTGGTGCTGCGAGAAAATCACATCAATTCAAGAAAACTATTTCTGATATTAAACTTCAAAACGAAATTAGCCGAAAAGACAGGGAAATTGAACGTAAACGCAAAGTCCTTGAAGCTAATATTGAAGCTTTAAGAAACGAATTTGAATCGGCAGAAGAAGAATTAAGCATCCTGAAAGCAACAGAAGAATTACAGGCTAAATTATCTTCTAACAAAAACAAATAAGATGAAAAAAGAAGTAGCCGAATGGCAATTATTGCTTTACATAGCAGGGCAAACGCCAAAATCGATCAAAGCACTTGAAAATATAAAAAAGTATGCCGAAGAACATCTTAAAGGAAAGTACAGCATCGAGATTATCGATTTGCTGAAGAATCCGCAATTGGCAGAAGGCGATCAAATTTTGGCTGTACCTACTTTGGTGAGAAAATTTCCTGAACCAATACGTAAAATTATTGGAGATCTTTCTAATGAAGAAAGAGTGCTTGTAGGACTTAATATCAAACCTATAACTGCTTAAATTATGGAAGATTCATCTGATGGCACTAGTACAACCAAACATAAATTCATACTTTTTGTTTCAGGTATGTCTGTTAAATCAGGACATGCAATCGAAAATTTGCGCAAAATCTGCGATACATACCTCACAGATAATTATGAATTAGAAATAATAGATATCAGCCGTGATAAAGAGCAAGCCGTGATTCATCAAATTGTAGCTATTCCTACATTGATAAAAACGCATCCAGAACCTAAAAGGATTATTTTAGGGGATTTATCAGATAAAGAAAAAGTATTGTACATACTTAATATAAGCGAATAATTTGGAAGACAACAAAAAAAATATAAACGCATTATTAGCAGAAATTGAGTCGCTAAAGGAAGAACTTTATGAGTCAACCAGCATCATTAATGCTATAAAGCAGGGAGATGTCGATGCGCTGGTAGTAAGCAGCAATGGAGTTCCTGAACTTTACTCTCTCGAAACTGCAGATTATACCTATCGTCTTCTTATTGAAAAATTTGGACAGGGCGCGCTGAGCATTTCAAGAAACGGACTTATACTCTACTGCAATGAGTATTTTTCTAAATTGGTCGGAATACCGTCTGAGAAAATAATTGGAAATTATCTTAATGAATATTTTGCTAATCAAGAACAGTTTACTCAGTTAATTGAAGCACTTCGTTATGGCATTAACACGCATGAGATTCTTTTAAAATCAGATAATGTTGAGAAGACTTTCCCTGCATATATCGCTTTAACAGATCTTGAGCCTGCTGTGGAAGCTATTGGAATCGTGATTACCGATTTAACCGAGAAGAAGAAACACGAAGAAGCTTTAATTCGGCATCAGAAGGAATTAGAAGAAAAAATACACGAATTGAATAAAACAAACCGTAATCTGGAGGAATTTATTCACGTAATCTCACATGACCTTAAGGAACCGCTTCGAAAAATTGTGATGAATACCGGCAGAATCGACGGAAGTTATTTTAAAGAAGCAGACACGAAAGCGATAAATGTTATGAAATTATCTGCCCTTCGATTGAATTCGCTGGTGGACGATTTAGTTTCGTATTCCTCACATACCGCGCAGGAAGAACGCACAGAAATAAACCTGGAATCTGTAATTTCTGAAGTAATTGAAGATTTTGAAATTATAATTTCTGATAAAAATGCGAAAATTAAAATTGGAAAATTACCAATCATTAAAGCTTCCAGAGTTCAAATGAGACAGCTTTTTTCTAATCTGATCTCAAACGCCATTAAGTACGGCAAAGCCAACACTCCACCAGTAATAGAAATTTTTCAGGAAGAAAATTTAAATTCTGAAATACCAAATCAAAATAGTAAATTTGTAAAAGTTCAGGTAAAAGATAACGGCATTGGAATGGAAAAAAGTCATTTGCTGAAAATTTTTATCATTTTTCAGCGTCTGCATGCCCGAAATGAATATTCAGGAAACGGTATCGGTCTTGCCATCTGTAAAAAGATTATGGAAAACCACTCTGGAAATATTACCGTAGAAAGTAAATTGAACGAAGGCACAACATTTAATCTTTACTTCCCAATCTTATAAAATGCCAGAAAAAAATAATTTACATATCATAATCGCCGAAGATGACATTGATGATGCTGATGTTATCACAGAAACTTTTACAAAAAATCCACATTTCAGCAAAGTAAGCCTTGTGGCTAATGGCGAAGAACTGCTGAATTACTTAAAAAATACTTCAAACGAAAGTCCTGACGTTATTCTTACCGATATCAATATGCCTATTATTGACGGAATTGAAGCTTTACAGGAAATTCTGAATACCAATGAATTGAAAAACATTCCGTGTTTCGTTTATTCGACAAGTATAAATCCTTCATACAAGGAAAAATGCGATGATCTGGGCGTAAAAGCCTATCTTATTAAGCCGTATTCTTTTGAAGCTTTCGCGGAAATCCCAAAAACTATTTTAAGTATTATTGAAGCTTAATTTCATTTTTTATCCTGGAGAAAGCTTTTCTTTTCCATTATTTTAGGATTAGAGAACAAATTTAAACCGTAAAATGGTATAACTTTGTAACCAATTATTTTTCCTAATTTAATGGAACTTAGTATGGAAAGAAATCAGAAGGAAGAAGTACAAGCACTTCAAGATACATTGCACGTTTTGGGCGGTAAATGGCGGCTGCCAATTATCAATTCAATCTGTAACGGAAATCATCGTTTTAGAGAAATCGAACGCAGTATTCCGGGAATTACTACACGCATGCTTTCGAGAGAACTCAAAGAAATGGAACTCAACATGCTGATTAAAAGAACCGAAGACCGCGATGCCGAAATTCAGGTCAAATACGAATCCACACCCTATTGCAAATCATTTGGTCCTGTTATTGAAGAAATGATCAAGTGGGGAAAATCGCATCGCGAAGAAATCATTAGAAAATCCTAAAAATACCTTTAGTCCTTTATCGTAAATTGACCATTTTTGAATCAAACAAGATACAAATGAACTTAAAAAGTACTTAAAAATGTAGTTTTTTAATCAATTACAGCCATAAAAGCTTTATCTTACATAAGTAAAAAGCCGATTCTGTTGGCCCTATCGGCGCATATTGCTATAATTTTAAAAAACACAAAATGAAACAATTATTACAGTGGACCATCATTATTCCAATTTTATCATGGGTTCTTTTTTTCAGCGGTCTTGTTGAAAACAGCAGTATCTTTCAAATTATTGCCAGCATTTTACTTATTCTTAGCGTTATGTCTGCCGTACATCATTCTGAGATCATTGCAGAACGTGTTGGAGAACCGTACGGAACAATTATTTTGGCCATCTCGATAACTGTTATTGAAGTTTCAATTATTGTGTCATTAATGATTTCTGAAGGATCAGAAGCTGCGTCTTTAGCCAGAGATACGGTTTATGCCGCAACAATGCTTATTTTAAACGGAATTATAGGTCTATGCCTTCTTATTGGAAGCATCAAACATTATGAACAGAATTTTTCGACTTCGTCTGTAACTATTGGTTTAGTTTCGCTGATTTCTATAATCGTATTTACTTTAGTATTTCCCACTTTTACAGAAAGCGTTCACGGTTCTTACTACTCAAAGCCACAGCTTATTTTTGCGTCTATTGCGTGTCTGGTTATTTACGGTTCTTTTTTGTTCGCACAAACCAAAGGCTACCGACAGTATTTTCTAACTAACGGAGGTGACGATGAAGCTAAAACGCACCCAATTGAAATCAATAATAAAACATTTTACACGAGCATGGTTTTTCTTTTGGTTAGTTTAGGAATCGTGGTATTACTAGCCAAAACCCTATCGCCAACTATCGAAACTATTATTATCGGTTATAATCTTCCCAAATCTTTAGTTGGGGTAATCATTGCGATAATTATTTTGTTACCCGAAGCTATTGCAGCCATAATCGCAGCGAGAAAAAATAGACTTCAAACAAGTTTAAATTTAGCTTTAGGTTCTGCCCTCGCAAGTATCGGATTAACAATTCCAAGTGTTGCGGCGGTTTGTATAGCCATGAACATGCCGATTGTTTTAGGACTTGATATTAAATCTATTGTACTTTTGGCTCTATCGGTTTTCACCGTAATGCTATCTTTAAGCAAAGGAAAATCCAACATTGTTTATGGAGTTGTGCTTCTAGTGAATCTATTTGCGTTTATGTTTCTTATGATTTATCCTTAAATGCTTAAACACATAGAAACATAAAAATAAACTTTAAATACTTTTTCAAAATCAAAATAAGCGTAATTTTTACACATAAAAAGTATCACAATAAAGACTAAAAGTGAACTATTTTACTCCTTACTTTTCAGCATTTTTCTCTAACTTAGCGCTCTACATTTTGAAATGTAAGATTAAAACAAACTTGTTTTTCTGCAAAGCATTGAATGAAAAAGAATTACCATACTTTCTCTTACTTTTTGCTGTAAAACATTCTTCTAATAATTTAGTTAATTGAAAACTATGAACAAATTTGATTTTGGAATTGTAGGACTTGGCGTAATGGGTCGTAACCTACTTTTAAATATCGCAAGCCACAACTTTGCGGCTGCAGGTTTAGACTTAGACACCGAAAAAGTCAATTCTCTTCAACAAGAAGCCGATGCCGACCATACTATTGAAGCTACAACAGATGTTAAACATTTTGTAGGACTTATTCAGCAGCCTAGAGCGATTATGCTGTTGGTTCCAGCTGGAAAACCAGTAGACAGCGCTATTGCGAGCTTATTGCCTCACTTAGATAAAGGAGATATTATAATTGATGGTGGAAACACATATTTTACTGATACAGACAGAAGATTTTTAGAATTATCTGAAAAAGGTATTCACTTCTTCGGAATGGGAATTTCAGGCGGAGAAAAAGGCGCGAGATTCGGTCCTGCTATGATGCCTGGAGGAGATCAAAAAGCTTACGAAAGACTTCGCCCTATTTTTGAAGCAATTGCTGCAAAAGTGGATGGAGAACCTTGCGTAGAATATCTTGGAAATGGTTCTGCTGGAAACTACGTAAAAATGGTTCACAACGGAATTGAGTACGGAATCATGCAATTGATCTCTGAGATTTATGACCTGATGAAAAGAGGTTATAATCTAGATGATACCACTATCCAGAAAACTTTTGAAGAATGGAACCAGACTCATGATCTTAAATCATATTTGATTGAAATTACAGCAAGCATCTTAAAAGAAAAAGATGAGGATGGAAGTCTTTTGATCAATAAAATTTCAGATTGGGCTAAATCGAAAGGAACAGGAAAATGGACTTCGCAAAACGCAATGGATTTACAAGTTCCAGTTCCAACTATCGATGCTGCAGTTGTTATGCGCGATATGTCTAAAACAAAACCAGAAAGAATTGAAGCTTCTAAAAAACTAGTTTGGAACGGCGAAGCATCTGAAGTAAACACAAACGAAGCAATCGAAGCTTTAAAATCGGCTTTATACCTTTCTATTGTTGTAACTTATGCACAGGGATTAGCGCAGCTTTATACAGCTTCTAAAGAATATAACTACGGATTAAATTTAGAAACTGTTGCCAAAATATGGCGTGGCGGCTGTATCATTCGTGCTAATATCTTGGAAGATTTTAGAAAAGCGTATGTCACAAAAGCAGATTTACCAAACTTACTTTTAGATTCAGGAATTGCTTCTAAATTAAATGATAACCAAGCCGGAATGAGAACTGTTATTCAGTTTGCTGTTCAAAAAGGATTGCCTGTGGCAGGACTTATGAATTCGTTAGCTTATTTTGATGCTTACAGATCTGCAAATCTTCCAACAAACCTGATTCAGGCACAGCGTGATTATTTCGGAGCTCATACGTACGAACGTATTGACAAAGAAGGTGTATTCCACACACAATGGTCTGAATAAGAAATTAAAGCAACACAACTACACACAATGACTAAAAATAAACTAAAAAATCCAACAATCATTGTTATTTTTGGAGGAACCGGAGACTTGGCAAAGAGAAAGCTCTTTCCTGCTTTTCAAAATCTGTACCTTGACGGACGTTTGTCTGAGAAGTTTCAGATTATTGCCCTTGGAAGAGCAGAAAAATCCAATGAAGATTTTCGCAGTTATGTCTTAGAAAACCTAAATGCTTTTTCAAGAAAAAAAGGAATTTCTGATCCAGAAACTGAAAAATTTCTTTCTCATATCACTTACCACAGTCTTGATATTGACAAAGAAGAATCGTATATCGGATTGAACGAGAAAATCAACAATTTTGACCTTGCTTTTGGTGAACGTGCCAATCGTTTGTTTTATTTGTCGATTACTCCTTCTTTTATCTCTACCATTTCTAGTAATATTAAGAAAATAGGCCTTGCAGCAAATTCAAAGCAGGATCGTATTATTATAGAAAAACCTTTTGGTTATGATAAAGCTTCTGCAATCGAATTGAATGAAATGCTTTCGCAGACTTTCAAAGAAGAACAGATTTATAGAATCGACCATTATTTAGGGAAAGAAACCGTGCAGAATATCTTGGCTTTCCGTTTTGGAAATTCAATGTTCGAACCTTTATGGAGTCGTAATTTTATCGATTTTGTTCAGATTACCGTAGCAGAAGAAGTCGGTGTTGAAGAACGCGGCGGATTTTACGAAGGAGTTGGCGCCTTAAAAGATATGATTCAGAACCATTTGCTTCAAATTTTATGTATGACTGCAATGGAAGCGCCTGCATCATTAGCAGCAGATGATATTCGTAATCGTAAAGCAGATGTTTTAAAATCGATTCGTCGTATTAAACCAGAAGAAGTTGACCATTATATTGTTAGAGGTCAGTACGATGCTGGAACTATCAACGGAAAACCAGTTCCGGGATATCGTCAGGATAAAGGGATTGCACCAGATTCTAATACCGAAACTTACGTGGCAATGAAAATTTATCTAGACAACTGGAGATGGCAGGGAATTCCTTTTTACTTACGTTCTGGAAAAAGAATGGAAGAAAAACAATCCTCTATTATTATCCAGTTTAAACCAGTGCCACATTCTGCATTTTCTTATGGAAAAGAAGGCATGACACCAAACCGACTGATTATCAATATTCAGCCTGCAATGGATATTAAATTGCAGTTTATGACCAAAAAACCAGGTTTATCTCTGGCTTTAAGACCTGCCGAAATGGTTTTTGATTATTTCGCCTGCTCTACAATGTCACCAGAAGCTTATGAAACGTTGCTAGCAGATGCTTTAGCAGGAGATCCTACCCTATTTATGCGTTGGGATCAGGTAGAAGAAGCTTGGGATGCTATTGATACAATCCAGCAAGTATGGAAAACAACTGCGCCAACCAATTTCCCAAATTACAAAGCAGGAAGCTGGGGACCAGAGGAAGCAGACGAACTACTGGCACGTCAAGGACACAAATGGATTCCGAACACACAAAACGTTAAAAAAGAAGAAGAAGTTTTAAATGATACAGATATTTAATAATACAGAAGAAATTAATATTGCAGCGACTGACCTTTTTGTAGAATCGGCACAAAAAGCAATTGCTGCAAAAGGTAAATTTACAGCCGTTCTTACGGGAGGTTCTTCTCCTGCAGGAATCTATAAATTATTAGCTTCTGATACGTACAAAAACAAAATAGACTGGAGTAAAGTTTATATTTTTTGGGGCGACGAACGCTGGGTGCCTTTAAACGATGATCTTAGCAATGCTAAAATGTCTTACAACACTTTATTAAGCCACGTCCCTATTCCGCAGGAAAATATCTTTGAAATGTACAAAGACGGCGTTACGCCAGAAGAGTATGCCGCAACATACGAACAGACTATTAGAAAGGTTTTAGGCGAAGAAGGAAAATTTGACCTTATTCTATTAGGTATGGGAGATGACGGACACACTGCCTCTCTTTTTCCAGGCGAAGCAGTTTTAGAAGAACAAACTAAATGGGTTGACGCTTATTATTTAGCGCCTCAAAAAATGCACCGTATTACGCTTACTGCTCCGTTAATCAACAAAGCAGAAAAAATTGTTGTAGTGGCTTTTGGAGAGAAAAAAACACATGCTTTAAAAGAAGTTACGACTGGAGAATTTAATCCGACTTTATATCCAATGCAGTTGATTAAACCTGTTTCTGGTGAATTATTGTTTTTAGTGGATAAGATTGCTGCTGGAAAGAATTAAGAAATTGTTTTTACAATATATTTATTAAGGTTTATACTGAAAAGTGTAAACCTTTTTTGATTGCAAAATATATTGTTTTAATTAAAGCTACACGCAAATTTGTTTAGATTTAAGCTTACTAAATTCAACTTCTAATTCACTTATTTTTTACATCTTTGAAAAAATGGCCCGCCTTAATCGGATTTACAACACTGTAAATCAACGAAAAAGGAGGCTAAAAAAAATAAAAAAACTCCATTAATAAATGCTGGCAATGTGCCGATATTATGATTTCATCTTCTTCAAATATTTTGGAGTGAGTTTTTTTATTTTTGATTTAAATTGTAAATAGAAATGGTCCTAGCTAAATCTTTTATTTGGTAAACACTCTTCATTATAATTATATAATTTATAAGTTTTTCAATCCCTTTAAGCCAATATTATATTTGTTAGAATCAATTTTTAATTTAACTCTATTAAATTTTAAATGGCCATCAAAAAACAAAAACCTTTAGATCTTACGATTTAAAGGTTTTTCTGCTTTTACGATAAACTGTACCTATCAGTGTACCTCTTCTGAAAAATGATGGATAATGCCCGTATTTAGCGGGATTGCAATAAAGACTGCGGTGCTCTTCATCCGCAGCAAATAAATTTTAAAATATATCGAAATTGCTATAAATGGACGCTGAGACTTTCGTGCGGCAATCATGCACATCATTTTGTAAACTTCATATCTTATTTCACGCAAAATGCTAAGGCGAATTTTAAAAATCCTAACTAATCTGAAAATTAGATTTAAAAAAAATAATTAAGGGTGCAAAAAATGCCCCCTTATCTTTGTTTCCAATTTTCGATAGTATATCCACTTCTTTCTTTGCATAAAAATGAAGAGACAGCAGATTTGGTGCCTCTTCATATCTTATATCTATCCTTTACCTTTTAATAATATCAAATGATTTAAACATCCCCTAACATCTTCCTGATTTTTCCCTGAATAATCCACACTGATGCTAACGGAAATGAAAACAGAATAAAATTACCCGAGATATCACTAAAATAAACCTTTTTTTCCAAATCTAATGTAGCTAAAAGCTTGGAAATAAAATAGCCATTATAAGCGAAAGATACTACCCCTATAAACTGAATAAAACCCATAAAACCAATTATGTTAATATTGGGACTCTCCCCGCTATCGATAAAACTAAAAATATAAGCAACAAAAAAAATGAAATTAAAAACTGTAATTAAGTTTACTAATAAACTTATCTTAAAATTTATAAAATCAATTTTAAAATTATTATTTTTTTTATTATTATAAAGAAATCTTACAGCAGCATTTAACCAATAAAAATAAGGGAAACATAATAGCCAAAAGATAAAAAATAAAAAATAATACAACCGTTCATCTGAAACAGCTTGAACAATGTTCACAAGAGCAAGCTGCATTATTATAGGAGTTAATACTAAAAGTAAAAAAATCTTCCTAGTGCTTAGAGTTAAAAAATAATTTATATTCATATTTAAAAGTTAAATTTCCATCCTGCTTTAATATTAGCAAATCCTCCAATACCAATCCCTGCAGAGACCCCTGTGTCTAATCCAATATAAATTTGGTTTCGATAAATATCATTTTGCACAGAATATTCAAATGAAAAACCAAATGCACTGAGTGCGATAGATTCAAATCTACTTTCACCAATATTGTATTTAAAATCAACACCAAGTCCGTAACTTGCTGCAAATTCAAAAAAATGATTTTTATTATATGTATGATTTAATTGATTATTTTGATAGTCAAGTTTATGACTAAATTCTCTATATTCTCCAATCCTTAAACCAAACACCTTATTAAATGGTGTAAAATCTACAAATGTACCAATTCTTGCTCCAGTTTCAGCTTCAAAATACTGATTTTTAGTAACCCACGAATCGTATAAAAAATCTGTAAGAGGTTTACGTTCCACTCCTGGCGGATCAATTTGATGCATTGCATGATTCAAACCGCTAACGACTAGTCCTGTCGCAGCTCCCTGCCAAAAATTACCACCTGTTATCGCAGCTCCTAAACCACCAGAAACAGTTCCAAAAGCAATCATCCCAATTGTATTATTTGCTCCAATTGCGCCACTTATCCCTTGATGTGAAAAAGTCTGTGTGACAAAACGCCCCTCTGTCAGATTAGCATTCGACTGAAAACTGGTTTCTGTTGTGGCTCCTCCCCTCCATACGCTTGATGCAATACTGCTTAAAGCACCAGCCGCAAAGCCGCTCCAGAATTTACCTCCAGAAATTGCAGTCATTGAACCTTGGAAAGTTCCATGCGCAGCTGCACTAAATGCAGCTTGTGAATAAAAATTGGTAAACATACTCGTGGCCGCACTTCCGATACCAAAAGTTACTGCCGAACTCGCAGCTCCAATAAATGTAGCCTTTACTAAACCTCCAACATTAAATGGAACGTCAGCAACTAATGCCGTAATTGTATAAGTCAACGCAGCGATAGCGGCACCGATTCCGACAGCAATTGCTAATTCATAAGATTCACCACTTGAATCAGTATACTTTAATGGATTATTAAGAACATAGGCGTACTTATTGTAATTCTGCGTATTATAAGGTTCCTGCACGTAATTATCCGGCTGCAGGAATCGATGCAGTTTTGGGTCATACAAACGGCCGTTCATATGGATAATGCCGACACTCTGCAGATGCTCATGTCCGGTATAACCTCTGTCCAATACCGTTAAGCCTGAAAGTATATTCCCTGCCCCATCCTGTACTTTTACCACCGCACCCCAGGCATCAAACAGTCTTTTCTCTACAACTGCACCGTTCTGGTCACTTACCGCAACAATAGTTCCCTGATAATCCCTGTGTAAATATAGATAATTCTGGGCAGTTCCGTCACTTTTTAACACGACAGGCGCACTGTAGCCGTCGCCTCCTATATAGGTCACAAATTCGATCCCACCAGTAGCGGTGTTATGCTTGATTTCCATGCTGCCGTCAGCTGAATAATGCTTGCGGTAAGTCCTCTGGAGTTTATCTTCTTGAAGACTTCCATAAAACATAGAACTTCTATCGTTACCGTCATTATAAGTGAAACTTATTTTATCTACTCCTGTTTCTTCTATTTGAACAGGACTTTTAAAGGTATTATAGGTCACATTTAACGCTCTGGCTGAAGTCGGCGCATCATTTGTTTTTCTTATTTGTACATCATCAAACCAAACGCTGCCTGATCCATTGTTATCCAGACGAATATTAAGTTTTTTAATATGGGCTGGAACAGTAACAGTTTTTTCCATTTTAATCCATTGATTCTTAACATCGGTAATAATATTATCAACCACGCTAAAATAACCTGTTTCTGTTGGTGTTTTCATAAACAACAGCATCTCCGCTTGGGGATTATCTGAATATACCCACGCTGAATATGTATATTGTGTATCAACTGCATTATCAATATTTATCCACTTATCGCCATGAACATACTGTTCAATTGGTGTCGGGTTTTCAATTTTTAAAGATGTTTTACCTGTATGTGATTTTGTTGTATCGTAAACATATACTGATGTAACAGGGTGTCTAACAATACCAAACCCCGAACCTTCCTCCATACTATCATTATAAATCCCTTCTCTATTGGTATAATAACCAGTGGCTTCCGGAGTTGGAACTATCGCTTTGTTTTGATACGTTTTAGATCCGTCGTATTCATACGTTCCTATATTATTCTGGGTAATTCTTCCTTTATCATCATAAGTTTGTGCAACTTGAATTCCAAGTCCGTCAGTATATTCCGTTAAGCGGTCAAGTCCGTCATATTTAAATGATTCATTTCTATTGAATAAACTATTGGTGCGGCTGTTTAAATTCCCTCTTTTTATTTCAAAATCGGTATTAAGTGTCATTATATTGGTAACCGTAGGGCTGGTTTTATCATGCTTGATCTGTCTGACATAACCGTACTGGTCGTAAGTATTGGTGACAGCAATTCCGTTTCCTAACGTTCCTCCTGTAAGCTGTGCCCTCTCGTTTAATGAATTAACCTGCCATAAGACCTGCTGTGTCTCATCGTCGACAATCTGCCATGGAAAGCCGTTCTGGTAGATGTTTTTCACTGTTTTTGAGCTTGTCTTGCCCGATGCCGATGCTGTTGACGTTTCTTTCAGGATTCTTCCCTGCGTGTCAAATGCCATCTCTTTAACAAAAACGGCATAAGGCGTGGTTTCCGTGGTTTTATATAATCTTTTTAAACTGTCATATTCATAAACATTTGTCGTGGATTTTCCCTCTATATTATCTAGAAAAGTCGTACTGGTTATCTGGTTTAATGAGTTATATGCGTAAGTTGTTTTACTTTTTGTAAGAGTTCCTGAAATCGTTTTCTCGGTTGGTTTCCCTGCAGGGTCGTATACAAATGAAGTTGTGCCGTTTGGAGTGCTTTCTGTCAGCAGCTGCCCGAAAGCATCATAACTGTATGTGTATATTCCAGCACTCGGATCTGTTAATTTAATTTTATTTCCCCATCCGTCAATTACTATCTGGACTTTGTTGCCCTCATAATCAGACTCCTTTAACTGGCCGTTAGCAAAATAAGTAAAGTTTATTGTTCCTCCAGGGTCTGTAGTCTGTATCTTATTGCCTAAAGCATCTGCTGTGACAGTTGTAATCTTACCATCATCACTGCTGGTGGTTGTTACGCCTGAATAAGTAAAGGTCTGTATTTTTCCTGTAGGAGCTGTAATTTTTGTAGGTCTCATTAAAAAATCATACTCGTAGCTTGTCCATAAGCTTGGCGCAGAAAAATAGGCCTCGCTTTCTTTTTCTTTTCTGCCAAGACCATCATAAACAGTCTGTCTGGTTATCATCGTATTGACTGCAAATCCTTTTGCAGAGTTTTTAACCACTCTGCCCAGAACATCATATTCTGTAATCGTCTTTGCATCCAAGCTGTTTGTCGTCGTAACCGTATAGCCTCCCGTGCTTAGTTTGGCATAGACATTTGTGGTGGTTATTGGTATGGCAGAAGAGCCTGTCACTGTCGAATAGGTCAGCTTGCCCCAGCCGTCATAGGTAAAGTCGCTGACAACCCCCATATAGTCTGTCGACTGGGTTACCTGCCCTAAATTATTATAGGTAAAATTAGTCACAAATCCCTGATGGTCTGTTTTCTTGATAACGAAGCGCTTGGCTGCATCATACTCATCGGTAATTGTTCTGGGTGCCGGGGCTGGAGATGCTGTTGGAGCTGATACTGTTTTTGTAAGCAGATTACCAACATTATCATAAGTCATATCTTCAACAATAGCATAGGTATTATGTCCCTTCTTCTCTGTTTTGACTAAATTAAATCCAGAGTAAGTATAGGCTTCTTCAGAAGTACGTGTGTCTCCTGAAGCATAGTTCTGTGCTGTTGAAACGATTTTTTTAGGTCTTCCAACATAATAATCAGCCCCTGCTCCTGTCGGGTTATTATCATACTCAGTATCAACTGCATTACTCCCCTGAAGTGACGAACCGCTGTAATGCTTTGTTACGCTTCTAACTTCTAATCCATAATAATTGCCGCTGTCCACGCCGCCATCATATGAGTAAACAGTCTCTGATTTGATGCCTGTTAAATGATCTTGAATTGTTTGTTTACTCAGTAAAACATTATAGACACCATTATTAGAATCTGTTGCACCTGCACTTGGCGCGGCTGCAGCTGTCGGTGATGCAGTAAATTTACTACCGTTAACTGCACTGGCTGTAAAGCCCGGCTGTAAAATAATCTGCGGCGCATTGTAATTAACTGCCAAATCATTACTGATAGACGATAAAGCTGTAATTTTATTTCCTGCTTTAAAGGTCTGGCCTGTTGTAACGGCATCTGTAATGATCAGATTATCTGGAACAGAGATTGAAGATACTGCATCGCCCCCTCCTTTTACATAAGTTGTGAAGACATTGGTTTTTGTAGTCAGCAGATTAGTTGGGACATTGTCAAACACTGTAGATCCTGTAGTGCTTGTCCATGTAATGGTATTGGCTCCTCGCAGATTTGGATCATTATACTGAGTAGTCCATATTTTTGAATCAGATTCAGATAAGTACCAGCTGCTTCGTGCAGTCCTTGTAAAGCCTACAGTTCCATAATTGAAATTCGAAACAAAGCCTCTGTATCTGAAATCCTGATATTTGGAAATTCCATTAATTGTTGCAGTAAGCTTAGAAACCAGATAGCTGTCTGAATTTCTAATAATTTCAATATTAGGGTAATTAACTCCATTTTCTGAAGAATAAAAATCACTGGAGACAATTCCCAAACCTCCATTGAAAGCCACCATCGGTTTGTATTCGATCGTCTGTTTAATATTTCCGTTAGACTCGGTAACTGTAGCCAGCCTATTTTCAGTATCTACATTTTTATTGAACTGGTAATATTCAATTTTATTATAATGACCTCTAACAACAACTAAATCGGTATTAGCACCATCATATCTGTAATTGGAAGTTACCGGAATAGGAATATCTGGCGAATTTGAGAAAAGAACTCCTGAATTGTAACCTGATGTAAATCCAGCTGTTCCCACCTTTCCAATATTATTTACAAAACCACTTACCTGCCATTCGGTGTCATGGTTATTAATTGTCCAGCTGTCTTTAAAGTATTTTCTCCAGACACGCACCAGATCTGACTTTCCGTCTTTATTAATATCCATCGCATAATAATTGCTGAAATGTCTCTGCGTATTATATGTCGAACCGGTATCCGGCCAGTATTCTACTATGCTGTGAGATTCTTTAACAAAAAAACTTCCCCCTGCTGGATTTGGATTACTGTAATAAATATGCCAAACTGTTTGTCCTGAACCGCCTTCAGTGTCTGGCAACATAATATCTGTCTTTCCATCTCCATTGTAATCACCCAGCAGCATCTGTTTGGTTTTAGAATATTTATCTAAATTACCTTCACCTATAACTTCCAGAGCTATCCAAGGACTTACTGTCAACTGTTTAAAACTTATTATTTTAAAAGTTTTATCTTCATTAATAACCAAAACATCTGACTTACCATCCCCATTAAAATCAGCCACATATCTCCATAGAGAATTTAACAAACTTGTATTCAAATTTACAAACCCATTACTTGCTAGTTGAGTAGAGGCATTACTATCTAAATTCAGCCAGTAAGTATTTGACGCTACTGGATAAACCCCAGGATCACAATCACATACATTACCTTGATATTCGTCCCAATAACATCTCTCAGCGTAATGAACTGCACTTGTTTGCATATTGAATATTACTTCACTAATTCCATCGCCATTAAAATCTCCTTCAATTAAGTCACTAACAGAATCAAATCCAACATTTCCACTGTTAAATTCATTTAAGTACACACTATAACCACTATCGTTACTTTGACAAGTAAAACTTCCCGCTGTTCTCTGATTATTTATTTGTACTGTTTTAGTATAATAATTATTGAAAGATCCATTATTTAATTGATAATATTTAAAATCAATTTTATTTAATTCAGAAATCGGAGTGATTACTGAATGAAATTGATTGATTTTGTTATTTGTTAAAGTTTTAGCTGTAAAAGAATAGTAATGAAGCGTCTGATTTGGTATCTGAATTGGCGCATTTCCTGTATCACCCTCAAACAATTTTGTAAAAATCTGACTATTAGCAACAAAATCCAACCTTCCATCTCCATCAAAGTCACCAGCCAAACTTATTCTATCAAATGCGAGGTTATTATTATAACTTTTCTCTGTTCTTTCCTGATTTGAAGGACTTGAAGCATAAGTGAATGTTACAGGATTTGATGCTTCAATCTGGCCGTTAATTTCCTGAATACTTTTGATACGTTCATAACCTAATGAAGTATCTGTATCATGCTGAATCTGATAATTTCTAAATAGGCTGTTATTGGAATATACCTGTACGCTTTCTAATATCTGAGAGGCGTAAACAGCTTGTCCCTTCATATAATCCCTTTCAATACGTTTGGACAATCTATAAAGAAATGTAATTTTATTCTGCGCAGCTATTCCGGCTGCGTTATTGCCGCTAAAAGTTATGTTATCAATATAAAGCTGATTGGTACCGTTATAGATAACTGTTTTATAATTGTAATCTATAAAATTACCGTTTACATCCTCATAATGTACAATGTACCAAGAATTTAAAGAAACTGAATTCTGAAGGCTTCCAGATCCTTTAGAACCGTACCAGCTTCTGGAGCCATCTGGAGCCGTTACTATAAAATACATCGTCGTCCCTTCAACCTTTAGCTCTATACGGGTGTTGCTTTTGTACTCCGTTTCGTAAGTGGATCCCGGTGCCCAGTATGTACCTGATTTTATTAAAAGACGCTGGCCGTCTAAAGCCAATTTGTCATTATCATCAAAATCAACCCCGTCCACAAAACCGTCTATATCGCGTCTGGTAGCAATTCTGCTTATTGTTGAAATACTGTTAATGCTCCAGCCCTGTCCCGCTATGCCGCCTCTCACTCCGCTGCTGTAAACCAGATTTATTGCAGGAGCAACGTTCTTGATGCTAGGAGGGACAGCAATAGGAAGCGTATAGATTGCAGTTCCCGATGATGATATCTGAAGTTCCCCTTTGGTATCGGCAAAATTCTGCGAATAGGAAGAAACTGAAAATAATAAAATAATGAAATAGTAAAATTGTTTCATATTCAATTTATTGCTTGATGATTTTAATTGTTTTCTGGTCGCCGTCTTTATAGCTAAGCACCACTAAATAAACCCCTCTCGGATATTCCCCAAAAGAAATAATCTGATTATCGACGCTTTCCGTTCTTGAAAAAGTCTGAAGAATCTGGCCTGATATTCCATATACCGAAATAGAAGAAACCTTATTGTCATTTACCAGCTCCCATTTTAAGTATAGCTGTTCTTTTACTGGATTGGGATAATAAGATATAACATCTTCATTAGAGAATTTAAAAAGATCATCTTCTGTGACAGCTTCAATTTCTTTAACATCCTGCACTGATTTTCCAGCTGGGTTGCAGCCCGAAATGCATAAATTCCTTACGATCTGGTTCCCGGCCGAATCATAGCTGAAAGTGATTTTCTGCTGGGCATTTGCAAAAGCGCAAAACCCAAACAATAAAAGTGTAATTAGTTTTTTCATGGCTTGTTTTCAAGTTTTTCTAAACGTTTGTTTTGTTCCGATATAATGTTTTTTAATTGTTGCGTTTTCTTATCCTGCTCAATCATATAAAGGGTAAGCTCTTCAATCTTCTGAAGCAGTTTCGAATTCATTTCTCCAAGATTGATTCCGTTTTTCAAAACCTCCTCTTCACTTGGGATATTCTCCAAATGCCCTTTCTCTGCAATATGCTTTTCTACTTCTTGAAGTGTAGGTAGTGAATAATCTTTTTTGAAAACAAAATCAGACCAGCCATTCATGTCTACTTTTACCTCTTTGGAATGGATTGTGCCGTTTACAGCTAATTTACAATCGGGAGATTTTGTTCCTATTCCAACATTTCCTCCTACTGGGGCGAGCAATAAATTTTGTTGATCTGTTCCTGGTTTAACACTTTGAATATATCCCGCTAAATACTGGTCGTCATAGCCAAAATACATGAATTGGTTTACTGTGGCACTCCTTAATTTGATAGTCCCTACTTCATATCCTGCCTGAGAAGAACCAATTATTTCCAATTTAGCAGTTGCATTATCGGTATTGATACCTAAATTTCCTTGAGAATTTATAGTTACAGCTTGTTTATCTGTTCCGTTTACCGAAAAAACATTAAATGACATTGCGTTATCCAATAATCGAATATAAGACCCTCCTCTTGCAGAATTTAATAAATGAATACCTCCATTAGTTGTATTGAAATTATGAACATTATTCCCAATACCTACACCTGTATATGTCCAACCAGGTTCACTGGCCCAAAGCATAAGATCGGCTTGACCACCTTCAGCTCCATTTCCAAAAGAATGGAGTAAAATTCTAGAATCTCCATGACTGCCATAAACTTCCAATTTATTTGTTGGAGCATTTGTACCTATTCCTACAAAATTATTGCCTGATAATCCTTGAATTGCTCCGTTTGGCGTATATATCTGAGCATTTACAGCTGTTGCAAGGAGTGCAATAATGATCTGGGGTAATTTAATTCTCATATAATTTTTATTCTAATTTCTTTTCAATCTCTGAAAGCCTTTCAGACATATACTTATAGTTTTGGTTCTCCCTCTTTAATTCTTCTATTTTCTTATTCTGCCCAATCATATATAAAGTCAATTCTTCAATTTTCTGCAAAAGCTTGGCATTCATTTCTCCAAGATTTATTCCGTTCTTCAAAACTTCTTCTTCACTTGGAATATTCTCCAAATGCCCTTTCTCTGTAATATGTTTTTCAACTTCTTCAAGAGTTGGCAGACTGTATTCTTTTTTAAATACAAAATCAGACCAGCCGTTCATATCGACTTTTACTTCTTTAGAATGGATTGTTCCATTCACTGATAATTTTGAATCGGGATCAATTGTGCCAATACCAACATTTAGATTTTCATTAATTGATAAAGCAGGTATGAAAGAAGCATTATTGTCTTTCCAGCCAAGTCTTAGATATCTGTTATTTGATCCTCCAGCACCACTATTCGTTTTAATTTGAATTGCACCACTACTTGCGGGACCTGATATTGTGCTTATTTCTAAATCTTTTCCAATTATTAAATCTCCTGTTAAAATTTGATTTCCAACCAAAATTTGATTTCCGTTAAAGACATTAGCGCCTCTTGTAGCCACTTCATTCCACTCAGAATTTGATGATACTGCACTTCCGGATGCAATTTTTCTAAAAAATAAACGATCGTTTGACGAATAAGATGAAGATAATTGTAATTGATAATTATTACCATCATTAGAATGCCTTACCACAAATAAATGCTGCCATCCAAATGCTTGATCAGCATTCACTCCGCTTGCTAAATATCCTTGATAAGCTCCCGATCTTAAAGGAACAGAAAAATCTGTAATTTCTAAAGCACGACCATCTGCAATTTGCTGTCCAAATGAAATGGCGGAAATTAAGAATAAGATTATTGTAATTGATTTAAGTTTCATAATAATTATTTAGAATTTAATTTTTTTTCAAGAGCTATTATTTTTTCATTTTGGTTATCGATTTTTTTATTTTGTTCAATCACATACAATGTCAGTTCTTCAATCTTTTGAAGTAACTTAGCATTCATTGCCCCAAGATTAATTCCATCTTTTAAAACTTCTTCTTCACTTGGAATATTCTCTAAATGCCCCTTCTCAATAATATGTTTTTCTACATATTCAAGGGTCGGCAGATCGTATTCTTTTTTAAATACAAAATCCGACCAACCTGTCATATCTACTTTTACTTCTTTGGAATGTATTGTCCCGTTTACATCAAGTTTGTTTTGTGGATTATTGATTCCAATTCCAACATTTCCATTTCCAAGAATTCTTAACTTTTCCGTTTGTGGTCTTAAATATGATTCTTGAGTGAAAAACTGTAGACCATAAGTATTATTACCAGCACTTTCTGTAATAGTTCTAATTGAAGTACCATAAGTATCATAAGTAGTTATATTAATAGAATGCGCAATCATAATAGCAGATTCATTATCAATATTTGCATAATTTCTTACTAGTATATTTCCATTATCAACTTGTAGTTTTGCCATTGGATTTCCTGTGCCAATACCAACATTAGCGTTGCCAGACGTTCCATGAATAATACCTGAGGGCGTATATATTTGCGCATTTACATTCAAAGCAAAAATTATTGCCGACGCAATAGTTAATTTAATTTTCATAAATAAGGTTGTTTTTACTAATTTCAATATTTAAAATTTATTAAGCTCATAAAAAAAATAATTGTATAAGACACAAAGGTTTCTTTCTGTAACATCATACAAAAGTTTTTGTGAATGTCGGATTAACTTTTGATTACAGACTAAATTCAGCTACTGTATATATCTTCATTTTTAATTTTTCTTTATCTGCTTTAAAATTGAAATATCTTTTTTAATTTCTGAATTCTCCCTTTTAATACTTTCATTCTCTTTTTTCATCTCAATCATATAAAGAGTTAATTCTTCAATTTTTTGCAGAAGCTTAATATTCATTTCTCCCAGATTAATTCCATTTTTTAAAACTTCCGCTTCACTTGGAATATTTTCTAAATGACCTTTTTCATTAATATGTTTTTCTACTTCTTCAAGTGTCGGCAACTTATATTCTTTTTTAAATACATAATCCGGCCATCCAATCATGTCAACTTTTACTTCCTTGGAATGAATTGTGCCGTTTACATCTAATTTGTTTGTTGGATTATTTACTCCAATACCTATATTGCCTACATTACTAATCATCATTCGGT
The DNA here is from genome assembly GCF_001429295.1 of Flavobacterium sp. Root935. Taxonomy (GTDB): domain Bacteria; phylum Bacteroidota; class Bacteroidia; order Flavobacteriales; family Flavobacteriaceae; genus Flavobacterium. The sequence goes on from NZ_LMJL01000012.1 coordinate 477,241, forward strand.
CTTTCCATCCATCAGTATAAGTTCCGAATACTATAGAATTTGAGCCCCTAACTCCAAGCTGCTGATTAACTTCTCGTGAAGTTAAATAATTAGTTTCGCCGATGTGGCCCAGTAATATGTGACCATTATTTTGCAAATCACCTGCAACGTGGAGTTTAGCTTCTGGTGCAAAAGTTCCAATACCAATATTTCCATTATTGCTGATATGAAAAAAGGGATGGGATGTATCGTCTGTCCAGTTGTAAATTGAAAAGCTAGATTCAGTTATCATATTAGCACCCGAGCTTATTGCCCAAGTTTTTCCAGCGGGATTTCTAAGAAAAATTTTTGTTGTATTGGCATTGACACTTTCATTCCCTACTCCAATACTTCCCATAACGTCAAGCTTATAAGCAGGATAATAGCTTCCTATACCAAAGTTTCCAGAATAGATATATGAATTTCCCCCATCCTTAAAAAATACGTCGGCACCGATACGGGTCCCTCCCGTAAAGTCACTCGCGTAATTCAATGACAAAACATTACCAGTGTCATGAACAATTGCTCTTCCGCCTGAACCTCTATCAGGGAAACGAAAAATGACATCAGCCAATCCGTTGTAATAAAAAATATTATTACCATTAGGTGAATTAATCTGCGAAACTGCACTAATTGAAATTAAAAGAAGACCTAAAATGTAAAATTTCTTCATAGTTATAATTTGTATTTTGATTTAATATTATTCATTTCCTTTTTCAAACTTTCAATTGATTTATTCTGCTCAATAACATACAGAGTCAGTTCTTCTATCTTTTGTAGAAGCTTTGCATTCATCTCCCCTAGATTAATACCGTTTTGCAAAACTTTTTCTTCACTTGGAATATTTCTAGATGTCTTTTTTTATTATTATATTTTCTACTTCTTCAATTGTTGGAAGATTATACTTTATCTTAAATATAAAATCTGAACACGCATGTAGTATATTCGTTTTAAGTATTTATAATAAGTTTGTAAAATAAATACAATTTAACAAGAAAAAAACACTGAAAAAACATATCTAATTTAGATATACAAACTAAAAAAAATAAACCCATAAAATTTTACGGCTTTCCTCATTTTGAATATTTATCAATCAAAAAATTTAATTAAAACATAAAAGGCAAAATCTAAGATCTTGCCTTTTTTAAGAGAATATAATTTTTTAAAACTTTTGAATGTTATTTTCCTAAATTATTTGCGTCATTAAACTCATTTATAACTAATCTTCTTGAACCAACTCAATATCCATTGTCTTAATCAACCCATCTTCAAAAGTATAAACATGCTTAACTAGACCGTCAAAAATCAAATTACCCTGCAGGTCTTTTACATTTTGCTGTACTAAAACTTCTAAACTGTCATTTTCCCTTTCAGCAAAACCAACTGGATCTACTTTCGGATTAATTTCTGCCCATTGTCTTGTCCAATATTGTCTAATTTCGTCGTGTCCACTAATATAGCCGCCTTCCCAAGCCTTTGACCATTGTACATTTTCTTGCATTGTCGATAAGCATTTGTCTATATTTCTTTCGTTAAAAGCATTATACGCTTTTCTGATTACGTCTTGGAATTGATTTGACATTTTATACGTTTTAAAGTGGTCAACTAATATAGCAATTCTAACTTATTAAAATAAATACCGACAAAAATTTAAAACCCTAAAAATCAACTTCAATTATTATCAAATTTTTAATTATTATGGTTTTTAGAAAAATTTTAAGAATCCTTACTTTTCAAATTGCTATATTTGGCGCACTTTCAACAACTATAAGCCTAGTTTTTGAGTAACAAATATAATCCTGCTGTGCTGTAAATGAAACCTATTAAGTTCATATATATCGTTTTACTTTCGCTGCTTTCTTTCTTTAGAGGCACCGAAACGTATCAGCAGCCTGTAAATTTTAGCAGCTGTATCACTCATGACAGTGTTACCGCAGATGATACACTCTTTAATTCTTCGGATTATTCTTCTTCTAAAAATTTAGAAGTTCATTATAAACTCAAAAAGAAAATAAAATCCAGAGCTACTACTTTAGAACAAAGTACAATCAAAGCTCCTTATTTTAGTAATCTAATAAACTTCAAGCTTTACAAAAAGAGCTTAATTTATGGTATAGCTTCAATCTACCAAGTTCAAAGGCATACTTATCTTCATTTGTATCAGTTATTCTAGGACTCCAAATTTGGTTGTTTTTATATTTTAGATTTTTCTGAAACGATTTTTCATGTGCCTATATGGCGTATGGAATATCATTGCTATAAAAACATTTTTTCTAAGAACGGTGCTTCTATCCAAAAAGGAAGTAATCCGAAAACATCTCTAATTTCAATATTTACATAGATTTCAAACTCCCTTTTCTTGCATTGGAGAGCCTATATTTTTATTTAATTTTTAAAACCTAATCATGAATATTTATAAAAATCCATTCCTTTTATTCACTTTATCATTGTTCGTTTTAGTCTCGTGCGGTGATAAAGCAAAAAAGAATTCCGAAAACATTAAAACACTTCCTGTATACAAAGTCACCTTAAAAGACACCATAGTTTCGAGCAAATTTGTTGCCGATGTACATGCTAAAAACAATGTAGAAATCCACGTTAGAATTCCTGGTTTACTAGACAAAGTTTATGTAAGCGAAGGACAAAAAGTTAAAAAAGGACAAATCTTATTTAAAATAAGCGATGTCGAACTTCAAATTCAGTTGCTGAAAGCAGAAGCTGTTTTCAAAAGCGCAAAAGCCGATTTAAGAATCGCAACGGTAGAATTAGAACAAGCACAAACTCTTTTCAATAAAAAAGTAATTGCAGACAAAGAATTAGAATTATCTAAAGCAAAACATGAAGCGGCTTCTGCGAAATTAGCCCACGCTGCCGCAGAAAGAAAAGCAATCAACCAGCAGATTAGTTTTACTACAATCCGTGCGCCGTTTGACGGAACTGTAGATAGAATTCCGTTCAAAGAAGGAAGTTTAGTAGAAAATGGTTCACTATTGACTACTGTTTCTCAGCTGGATGACGTTTACGCTTATTTTTCAATTCCTGAAAATACATATTTCCAAATGATGGAAGACAAAACTCTTAATACACAAGGAGATATAAAACTTGTCTTGCCAAACGGAATGGTTTATGATCAAAAAGGAGAACTAAGAACTGCCGACGGAGAAATAGACAGACAAACGGGTTCTATTCAATATAAAGCCAAATTTCACAATCCGCAGGGATTTATCAAACACGGAACTTCGGGTAAACTGATTATTTCAGAACCAAAAACCAATGCAATTTTAATTCCGCAGAAAGCTGTTTTTTCAATTCAGGACAAACAATACGTATTTCTGGTAAAAAAAGATGGAGTAGTTAAAATGACCAATGTTACAATTGGAAGTACTCTAGATGATGTTTATATCCTAAATGATGGTCTAAAAAATGACGACCTGATTGTACAGGAAGGTACGCAATCATTGAGAGACGGCGATAAAATCAACATCAAACAAATGTAGGTTATCAACTTGTAAAACAGTTATTTAATTATTGATCTAAAAAAAATATAATGATAGAGTTATTTATCAAAAGAAAAATATTGTCATTAATCATCTCGGTTATGATAGTTCTTTTGGGATTACTGGCTTTGTTCCAGCTTCCCATTACCCAATTCCCAGATATTGTACCACCTTCTGTAACCGTAACAGCCAAATATACAGGAGCAAACGCAGAGGTTTCTGCCAACGCCGTCGCCCTTCCGCTCGAGAGAGCCATAAATGGTGTGCCGGGAATGACGTATATGTCGACCGTAACTTCTAATGACGGTTTAACCTTAATTCAGGTTTTCTTCGAAGTTGGAACCGATCCCGATTTAGCGGCTGTAAACGTGCAGAACCGTGTAACAACAATATTGGATGAACTACCCGAAGAGGTAATTCGTGCGGGTGTTACAACCGAAAAAGAGGTGAACAGTATGCTGATGTACTTGAACATTACGAGTACAGACAAAACTCAAGATGAGCAGTTTATCTTCAACTTTACAGATATTAATATCCTGCAGGAATTAAAACGTATTGATGGTGTCGGACGTGCCGAAATTATGGGGCAAAAAGAATATTCTATGCGTGTCTGGCTGGATCCGCAAAAGATGCTTTCGTATAATATTTCGGCAAATGAGGTAATCAGCTCACTTCAAAAACAAAACATTTCTGCTGCACCAGGTAAAGTGGGTGAAGGATCTGGACAGCTTGATAATCAGTTACAATATGTAATTAAATATGGCGGAAAATTCTTTGAACCCAAACAATACGAAGAAATTGCGCTAAGAGCCAATCCAGATGGAACAATCTTAAGATTAAAAGATATTTCGAACATAGAATTTGGTTCGATGAGTTACGGAATGGTTTCTAAAACCGACGGAAAACCTTCGGCATCCATCATGTTGAAACAACGTCCGGGGTCTAACGCTTCTGAAGTTATTGCAAGCGTAAAAGAAAAAATGACGGAATTAAAAGGAACTTCTTTTCCTCCGGGAATGGAATTTAATATTGCGTACGACGTTTCCCGTTTTCTTGATGCTTCTATTCATGAAGTTTTAAGAACTTTGATCGAAGCCTTTCTTTTAGTAGCCTTTGTAGTTTTTATTTTCCTGCAAGATTGGAGATCGACTTTAATTCCAGTATTGGCAGTACCTGTCGCACTTATCGGTTCGTTTACTTTTATGTCGATGATGGGATTCTCGATCAACTTACTGACTCTGTTTGCTTTAGTACTTTCGATCGGAATTGTAGTCGATAACGCTATTGTTGTCGTCGAGGCCGTTCACGTCAAAATTTCCGAAGAACATATGGCACCGCTTGAAGCCACCATAAGTGCCATGAAAGAAATTACAGGTGCCGTAATTGCAATTACAATTGTTATGGCTGCTGTATTTATTCCCGTAGCATTTTTGAGCGGTCCGGTTGGGGTTTTCTACAGGCAGTTCTCTTTAACAATGGCGATTAGTATTGTCATTTCTGGAATTAACGCCCTTACCCTTACTCCTGCCCTTTGTGCAATTATGCTAAAAGCGCATGATCCGAATAAAGAAAAGAAATCATTATTAGATCGTTTTTTCCAGAGATTTAACAATTGGTTTGATAATGTAACTTCAAAATACATTAAAGTATTAGTAAAGTTTGCTGACAGAACTTCGGTTACTGTTGGTTTACTGGTTCTTTTCTGCCTCTTTACTTGGGGAACAAGCAAGTTTTTACCGTCAGGATTTATTCCGTCTGAAGATCAGGGAATGGTTTACGTAAGTGTTACAACACCGCAGGGTGCAACTGTAGAACGTACCGAAAAAGTATTGGATCAAGTAACTAAAGTTGCCAAAGGAATTCAAGGTGTCGATAACGTAACTACGCTCGCCGGATACAGTATCGTAACTGAAATCGCAGGTGCTTCGTACGGAATGGGAATGATCAACCTAAAAGACTGGAGCGATCGTGATATTTCTGTAAATGAATTTATAGCGCAGCTTACTGAAAAAACAAAAGGTATCTCTGATGCACAGATTGAAATATTTGCACCGCCAACCGTTCCTGGTTTTGGTAATACCAGTGGTTTCGAACTTCGATTACTGGATAAATCCGGCGGAAGCATTACGAATACAGATGAAGTGACGAAAAACTTTATTAAAGAATTAAATGCTTCGCCCGAAATACAAAACTCTTTTACCAGTTTTGACGCCACTTTTCCGCAGTATTTAATTCATATTGATTACGATCAGGCTGCGAAAAAGGGAATTTCAGTAGACAATGCAATGGCAACCTTGCAGACGATGTTAGGTTCTTTTTATGCGACCAATTTTATCCGTTTTTCTCAAATGTATAAAGTAATGGTACAGGCAAGTCCGCAGTTTAGAAAAAATCCTGAAAGTATTTTGGATATGTACCTAAAAAATGATGCTGGCGAAATGGTGCCGTTCTCCACTTTTATTAAATTAGAAAGAGTTTACGGTCCAGAAGTACTTACACGATACAATATGTACATGTCGGCAATGATTAACGGAGAACCTGCAGAAGGCTTCAGTTCTGGAGAAGCAATTGCTGCAGTAGAAAAAATCGCTGCAGAAAAACTCCCAAGCCGTTTTGAACTGGAATGGTCTGGTATGACGCGTGAAGAAATTTTATCAGGAAACCAAACCATTTACATTTTTGCGCTTTGTATACTATTCGTATACTTATTATTGGCCGCACAATACGAAAGTTTACTGCTTCCGTTCCCTGTATTATTAAGTCTTCCTGTGGGAGTTTTTGGTTCTTATCTTGCTCTTTTGATGGTTGGATTAGACAATAACATTTACGCGCAGGTAGCACTCGTCATGCTGATTGGTCTGCTCGCCAAAAATGCGATTCTAATTGTAGAATTTGCAATGGCACAAAACAAAATAGGAAGAGATATTACAGAAGCCGCGATTGAAGGTGCCAGACTTCGTTTCAGACCAATTTTGATGACTTCTTTTGCTTTTATTTCAGGATTGATTCCGCTGTGTATTGCTTCTGGTGCGGGTGCTGTGGGGAACCGTTCTATCGGAACTGCGGCTGCAGGCGGTATGTTAATTGGAACTGTGTTTGGTCTGGTAATTATTCCAGGACTTTACATTTTATTTGCCAAACTTGAAAAAGCAATGAATAAATCTAAAGTATAATTTTTTTAAGACACATAGATTCATAGAATTTAGAAATCATAAAAAGGCGTTTCACTTTTTTTAAAGTCACATAGCCATGTGTTAGAAACTAGTTTTTTTCAATCCCTTTTCAAAAAAAACTATGTTTCTATGTGTTGAATCAATTACGCTGCAGATTAAACAAATAAATTAAACAATGAAAGAGATATTAAATCAATATAAAAATGCTAATACGCAGTTTTTAAGGACAACCAGAAGTGCAGTTATAATAACTGGAGTTTTACTTTTAACGGCTTGTTCTGCGCCAAAAGTGAGCGATAAATTAACTGCTGCAAAACTTCCTGAGAATTTTGACGCGAAGAGAAAAGACAGTATAAATAATGCTTCGGCTTTTATTCCATTAAAAACAGAAACCTTTTTTAAAGATCCAAAATTAGAGCTGTTACTAAAGAAAGCTATCGCTCAAAATCCAGATTATTTAATTATGCAGGAAAGGATTTTAATTGCCAATTCGCATTTAAAAGTGGCAAAATTAGCCCTTCTCCCTTCTTTAGATCTAGTCGCAGATGCTTCTGGAACGCGTTATGGAAAATATACAATGGATGGAGTTGGTAATTTTGATACCAATTTTTCACAAAATATCAGCGACAAGCAAAGAATTAATGAAGACCTTACTCCTAACCTTTTTTTAGGCGGAAAAGTTTCTTGGGAAGCTGATATTTGGGGAAAACTAAGCAACCGTAAAAAAGCAGCACAGCAAAGATATTTTGCTTCGCAAGCAGGAATGCGATTATTGCAGACCCGACTTTTAAGCGATGCCGCCGATTTGTATTTCAAGCTTATTGCTTTAGACAAACAGGCAGCGATTTACGATAAAAACCTCACAACCCAAGAAAGAGCACTTGATATTGTTTCGGCTCAAAGATCGGTTGGAAAAGCTACGGAATTGGCTGTACAGCAGTTTAATGCGCAAAATAATAACATCCATGCCCAGGCATCTGAACTGAAATTAAGCATCGACCAAACCGAAAAAGCTTTGTTGACGCTTTTGGGTGAATACGGCGGAAAAATCGATCGAAGCAGTGACTTTTTATCGGGACATTTAGAAGTTTTAAACCAAAAAATAAGTGTAGATTCTATTATTCACAAAAGACCAGACGTTGCAGAAGCATACTTCGAATTATTAGCCAGCAACGCTGATGCAAAATCCGCAAGAGCTGCATTTTTCCCAACTTTAAATTTAGGCGGTTATGCAGGTTTCAATTCATTTTCTTTCAATACTTTTTTTGATGCTGGATCTTTCGCCTGGCAGATTTTAGGCGGTTTAACAGCTCCTGTTTTCAATAAAGGACAAATTAAACAGGAATTTTATGTCTCTAACCGAAGACAGGAAATTTCGTTTCTTCACTATCAAAATACAATCACAACCGCTTTCAACGAATTGAGTGCTTTATTGCATAGAAATGAAGCTTTTGAAGATGTTTTGAAATACAAATTAAAAGAAATTGATCATCTTGAAATTGCTGTAAACGTTTCTAACGATTTGTATTTAAGCGGTTATGCAAATTATCTCGAGATCATAAATGCGCAGAAAAACAAACTGCAGGCAGAACTTGATTTTGTTGATATTCAATTGCGAAATGCCAATTCTCAAGTACTATTGTACAAAGCTTTAGGCGGAGGAATTAATTAGTTTATATATTGGTCAAAAACTGTTCTTTTTTTAGCTCATCAAGAATACAGTTTTATATCCCATTTGCTCAGCAGATGGGATTTTTTTTTGAAGGAAATTTTCTGTTCGTTGTTACAACTACTATCTTTATTCTAAATTACTAAAAAAGCAACGATGAATATTGCCGATATTCTTGATCATATATACAAACTTCCCGAGCATTCTAAACTGGCTTTAGAAAATAATGTCCGGGATATGGCTTTTCCTAAAGGTCATATTTTACTGAGAGCCAATAAAATAGAATCAAATATTTATTTTATAAAAAAAGGATTGGTCAGAGCTTTTATTGAAAGGGATAATGAAGTTACTTTTTGGTTTGGAAAAGAAGGCGAAACCGTGATTTCGATGAAAAGTTATGTCGAAGAACAACCTGGATATGAAACGATTGAACTTCTGGAAGACTGCGAATTGTACGAATTAAAGACAGAAAACCTTAGAAAACTCTTTAACGAAGATGTTCATATTGCGAACTGGGGACGAAAATTTGCTGAAAAAGAATTAATCAAAACCGAAGAACGTTTGATTTCCAGACAATTCAAAAATGCATCAGAACGTTATCTCGAACTCATGAAAGATCATCCGGAACTGCTTCAAAGAGTACAATTGGGACATATCGCTTCTTATCTCGGCATTACCCAAGTCAGTTTAAGCCGAATAAGGGCGGAGTTAAAATAAATTTATTTTTTATCATTTGTTAAATTTTTTCTGAATTTCATAAAGGAACTTTGCACCACAAAATTTTAACGATATGAACTGGATTATTTTAATCATTGCAGGCTTATTTGAAGTAGCTTTTGCAGCCTGTCTGGGAAAGGCAAAAGAAACTACAGGAACAGAAATGTACTATTGGTATATTGGATTTTTTATTTCCTTAACCCTGAGCATGCTTTTGCTGATGAAAGCAACTGAAACACTTCCGCTTGGAACTGCGTATGCGGTATGGACAGGAATTGGCGCAGTTGGAACGGTACTAGTTGGTATTTTTGTTTTTAAAGAACCTGCATCTTTCTGGAGATTATTCTTTTTGGCAACTTTAGTAGGTTCTATTGTTGGTTTAAAAGCGGTTTCTCACTAAAAAAATATTATCCGAATTGGATACAACTTTGTCAAAGTTTCGAACTTTGACAAAGTTTTTTTGTTTTAAACACATAGGAATTACCCCAATCTTGTCATTCCGAGGAACGAGGAATCACACGTGGGATTCGACAAAGATTCTAGGCATTTTGTGTGGAGTTTCTAGTGTGATTCCTCGTTCCTCGGAATGACAAACTGTTCGTAAAGCTTTAAAATACAGCCCAAAGTTTCCATTTTAGTTTTGTGTTTTCAGCTTGGAATTTGGGATTTAAAATTTTGGAATTTAAAAAACTAATGCATTTTCAGCATCACATGATAAAAAAATAGCATTTTATATCATTAGTCTTCCCTTTATCTTTGTCAAATAAAGCATCATAAAACATGAAATTTAGCCATACCATTAAATCATTTGAGGAATTCACCAATGATGAACTGTATCAAATGTTACGTTTACGGAGTGAAGTTTTTGTTGTCGAACAAAACTGTCCTTATTTAGATCTGGATAATAAAGACCAAAAGAGTTTTCATCTTTTATATTATGTAAATGACCAATTAGCGGGCTGTACACGTTTACTTCCTGCAGGTTTATCATATGTTGAAATAGCAATTGGAAGAGTTGTGATTGACAAAACACATCGCGGATTGGGCTTAGGAATAAAGATTATGGAAGCTTCGATTGCAGGCTGTCAGGAAAAATTTGGCGAAGGCCCAATTCGGATCAGCGCTCAATATCATTTGTCGAAATTTTACCAATCAGTTGGATTTGTTGAGCAAGGCGAAGTTTATGATGAAGACGGAATTCCGCATATCGAGATGCTCCGAACTTAATAAATTACGGCAGAATCAGTTTTAAAACATTTGCTAGTACAGGATTATGATCTTCGGTTCTCCAATTGATATACAAATCAGTCTCTAAAGGAAGTTTTATAAATCGAATACCCGAGATTTCATGGAAAAGATAAGAATCTGGAAGAATTGCAATTCCGAGTCCTTTTCGAACCAAGGCAATAATTGCAGAACCGAATTCAGAATGAAGATATACTTCTGGTGCATTTTCAAAAGAATTGAATAATCGTTGTATTAAATCGCTGTAACTGCTGCCTTCATCGTTAGTTGGCAATATGAACTTTTGAGAAGCAAGTGTTTCTTTGGTAAGATCTTCGACAGTTTGATACGGATGGTTTTCAGGAACTACAATCGCCAAATTATCAGTATGGATTTTTTCTGATCGAATATCCCGCGAATTATTAATATCTCTGGTAATAGCCAAATCGATTTTATAATTTTGGAGATATTCCTGCTGATTTTCATACAGAACTTGGACCAATTTGATTTTTAGTTTTGGAAAAGCATTCGAAATACGGGACAAAATATCAGGCATAAGCGAAGCCGAAATAGAATCGGGATGCGAAATAGTAATAGTACCGCTCTCGCCTAACTGAATCTGGCGTGCCGACTGATGAATGAATTCGAGTTTACTCATTTCGACTTCCCATTTTTCTTTTAAAAACTGGCCGGCTGCTGTGAGTTTAACATTGCGTTTGTTACGTTCAAACAACTGAACGCCAAGCTGATTTTCGAGAGACTGAATCTGGCGGCTCAATGCAGATTGGGTAATATTCATTTTGCCGGCTGTATTCCAAAAATGAAGTTCACGAGATAAAGCTAGAAAATATTTAATTTGCTGTAAATCCATTGATGCAATTTACGCATTTATTAAAAACAAAAAATAGGTTTTAATGCATTAAAGAATAAAATAATGAGCACACTAGAAATAAAAAAAGCAGCTGTTAAAGATTTAGAAGCTCTTCAATTAATTGGAAGACAAACTTTTTCAGAAACTTTCGCAGAGGTAAACAGCGAAGAAAATATGATTAAATATTTGGAAGAAAGTTTTGCCGACGAAAAATTAACTGCTGAACTCAATCATCCAGATTCCCACTTTTACTTAGCCGAACTTGACAACAAAATTATTGGCTACTTAAAATTAAATACCGGCGGTGCACAAACCGAAAAACAAGATCTCAACGCTCTTGAAATAGAACGCATTTACGTCGCAAAAGAATTTCATGGTAAAAAAGTTGCACAGGCACTATATGCTCAGGCTTTACAAACTGCTGCCGAACTCAAAGCTGGATATATTTGGCTTGGCGTTTGGGAAAATAATCTTAGGGCAGTTAGCTTTTATACTAAAAATGGTTTTATTCAGTTTGATACTCATATTTTCAAATTGGGCGACGACGAACAAACTGATTTATTGATGAAGAAAGTTTTATAAATCAATTAAAAAGGCAATTTTTACGAATTATAACTTAATGGAAAGAAAACAATTTTTACTGATTTTACTAATCATTGGCACTGCATTTTGGGGTATCTCCTATTCAGTTACTAAAATGGCAATTGGAGATTATTCTCCTGACACTTTTTTGTTTTATCGTTTCCTTTTGGCTGTTATAGTTTTAACTATTATTTTTTGGAAATACGTTAGAAAAACAAATTTAGAGGCTGTTAAAACAGGTGCAATTTTAGCTTTTCCAATGTTTTTAGGAATTCAGCTTCAAACAGTTGGACTTAAATACAGCGATGCTTCGCAATGTTCTTTTATCGCTGGATTAACCGTTATCATCATTCCGTTAATTAAACTCGCGGTCTATAAAACCAATGCATCCTTAAAAATATGGATTGCAGCCCTAACTGCTTTAGCTGGTTTATTTATTATAGCCATACAAGATAAATTTACAATAAATATAGGCGATCTATTTACAATCGCGGGTGCTTTTGCTTTTGCGGTTTATTTGATTACTGTCGAAAAACATTCGGTTTTAAAGAATTTGCTGTATTCGATTGTTCCCATGTTTGCATTTTGCGCACTGTTTACTTTTTGTCTCGCAGTAACAGATTCTCAAGCGGTTTGGTTTCCAAAAAATGATACATTTTGGCTTGGTGTTGTTTATTGCGCACTTTTTTCTACTGCATATATGTATACGGTTTCGAATATTTCACAGCGTTATTTATCTGCCGAACGTGTTGCGGTAATCTATTTATTTGAGCCTGTTTTTGGTGCAATTGGCGCTTTTTTTATTTTGGGAGAAAATCTTTCTTGGCGTCTGCTATTGGGAGGAACTCTCATTTTTGCCGCAACTATAATTTCTGAAGTAAATTTTAAAAGCTCCAAGCTTAAAATTTTGGCTAAGAAAGATTAGAAAAATCTACACATAAAAATGGTTCTCGAAGATTTAGCAGATTAGGAAGATTTATTCTCATTTGATCTGCGTAATCTGTGAGATTTACGAGAAAAACAGTCAAAAAAAAANTGTATCTTCTGGGTCACATGGAAAATAAATAACTATATCAGTTCCTTCGCCAGGTTTTCCTTCTGCATGAATATCACCTCCAACGGCCTGCATGATTTTTTTACATAATGCCAGACCAACACCTGAGCCAGTATAATGTTCCTGAGTATGAAGTCTTGTAAAAACCTTAAAAATAGATTCGGCATATTTTTGCTCAAAACCAATTCCGTTATCAGAAAATCGGACCCAATGACAATACACTTTATACTTGTCATGTATGATTACAGGTTCTTGAGAAGCTGTTATTTTAATTTTTGGCTGTCTTTCAACTGAAGCGTATTTTAATGAATTCTGAAGAATATTAATAAATAATTGTCTCATTAAAAACCCAATAGCATGAATTTTTGGAAGATTTTCAGACTCAATTACTGCATTACTTTCTGAAAGTGCTTCAGACATTTCTTTAATTGTAGATTCTAAAATTTCATTTAAATCTACTTCATGAAGAGTATCCCTGGTGTTTTTTATTCGGGTATATTTTAAAATATCTTCCAATAAACCGCTCATTCTATTGGCAGATTTCGAAACACGTTGTAGGGAATTTGAAATTGAATCGGTTGAAATAACATCCAATTCAGATAACATTTTTGAGGTGATAAGCTGAATTTTACGCAATGGTTCCTGCAAATCATGCGTACTGATCCAGTTAATATTTTCGAGTTCTGAATTTGTTTCTTTTAATATTTCGCTTTGACTGCGATATTTTTCCTCTTCTTCACTCAACATAATCAAAATAAGCTGATTGTGCAAGGCGTGTGCATATTGAATAGCTGCATTAATTTCATACTGCTTCCACACACTGCTTTTATTTTTGACAATCTGTTTCCAGATATTGAATGAATTTCTAGGATGAAGTCCGTTGCTGTCTTTAACAATGCTTTTTTCAGGATCACCACCCCAATTAATTTCAGAAATAGTTTCGGGTCTGTACCAAATTATGTGATCATTATTTCCAAGAGAATGATAGATAATTCCAGCAAAATTTGAATTTTGAGCTAGTTCCGTGAAATCATCGCTGATTTTGTGAGTGGTAAATATTTCGTTGGAAAACTTAGCATTTATACCTTCAATCAGCTCCGTAATTTGTTCATCAGAAGGAACTATTCCACTTTTATAGATTTTTCCTCTAGATATAATAGAAACACCAGCTGCATTACAAAGTTCTAGTAATTGCGGTGCCTCACTAATTATTTCTAATGATTCTTGTTTAATCGGAAGATCAATACTTGTTAATTGCTCCAATGCTAAAATTGATTTGTGAGCATTTATATTCTCATCATTAGATTGGCGTATATCGATTTGTGAGGTAATAAATTGTCCTTGAAGTTTTGCAGCAAGTCTAATTTCGGGTGAAATATTTTTTTCTGAATAATGATGGCAGGCAATTAATCCCCACAATCTGTCATGATGGATAAGCGAAATTGTTAATGTTGCACCAACGCCCATATTTTTTAAATATTCTACGTGAATTGGCGATGTACTTCTCAATATCGAAAGACTTAAATCAAGATTTTTATTTTCTTTATCGTCCACCGTGTAAATTGGAACTGGCTCATAATTAATATCAACAATTAATCTCAGCTGATTTTTAATATATAATTCCCTTGCCTGAGCTGGAATATCGGTATGTGGATAATGGAGTCCTAAAAAAGGTTCAAGATCTTCCCTGCAGCTTTCGGCAAAGACTTCCCCATTATATTCTTCATCAAAACGATAAATCATTACACGATCGTAGCCTGTAATTTCACGTGTTCCCTGAGCCACTAATGCACACAAATCTTTAAGCGACTTGGTGTTGTTCATCTGCGTTACAAACTGAATCGTTTGTGTGTAGACGTCCGCCAATTTTTCTTTATCTGGAAACTGTGGTTCAGCTTCTAAAACATAAATATCATAACTTTTGTGAATACTAATTTGAAATAATTTTCCTAAAAGGCTTATTTCGAGCGGAAAAACATCTTGAATTTTATCTTCATTGATATACTCTAACAGCTGTTTTTCTGCTTCGGTACCAAAAACACTTTTAAAGTCTTTTCCTAATACCTCAGTATGAAGTAAATTTAAATATGCAACAATATTCTCTGTACAAAAATCTATTTTCCAATTGGAAGTAACGCCAATTAAAAAACCGTGAGGCTGAATTTTACCTGGTATATGTATCGGTTCATGCTCACAATTGGTCAACGTAACAATATCCCGATTAACTATATCTTTAATCTTCATTCTTTTATCTGCTCTCAAAGTGATTATAAATACTATCAAAAGCAAATACAGCTCCTTCTATTATAGCATCTCCACAATTATTCTGTTGTTCGTATTCTGATAGAAAGTTGAGGAAAGATTTCCAAAAACTTCCTGTTTTATCTCCGTAACCATTAAAATAAGAAACACCCTTATCTCCAGAAAGTTGCGGCACTTGTGAAACATTTTTTAAAATAAATCTACCGCCAAGCGTAGAACCTTCAACGACATAAAAAATTCCAAGAGCAAAAGGAACTGAAATGTTTTCAGTTTTAAAAACTTTCTCAGAGTTACTCAAATCATAGTTTAGAAAAGCAAGATCAGCCTCAATAAGTTGTTTTTTTCTTCTTTGTTCCAAATCACCTAAAAGTCCAGAAAATAATGGGTAAACCGTTTGTTCAGTATCAGCATGAACATCATGCATTAAATTTAGATATTTAGCGTATTCCTCAATTTTCATATCTGGTGACATAATTGACATGGAAACAGGAAGTTCTTCTAATTTTTTATGTGAGTCAGCAGTCTTTGTTTTCAAATCATTAAGAAAACTTGAGGCTACTGCAGTTGAATTTGTATTCATTATTTTACTATTACTTATTGGGAGGAATCTATGGAGAGTCTCTCTACAAATTTAGAAAAAAAACATTAGTAATAATTTTAAAAATACAGGTTTGTAAGATCAAAGTATTATTTTTTATTATTCTGCGATCAAACAAATTTCAAAAACAGTTTTTTCCTTTTCATTTTTCTAGAGAATATAAACTCCATGGGCTTCTATAATGTTTTTAGATAAAGTTAAACCTATCCGCGCACCTTCTTTTGTAGTGGTAAAACAATCGCATCAACCATTAACAATTAACAATCAACAATCAACAATTAACCATCAACAATCAACCATTATTTCTTAGTAAATCCTTTTCGTGTCATTTCTCCCCAGCCTTTCGTTCCCATAATTTTTTCTTTATAACCCACTAAAGCTGCATAAACAGTAAGTGGATGAAAATACAACGGTTCAATAAAAGCCGCCATAAGAAGCTTAAAGAAATCAATTTGTTTGGGATATTTATGATACGTTCGTTCTTCGCTATACAAAGCAATAACTGAAAAGAAAACAGCAAATGAATACACAAATAACAAAAGCAAAAAGAAAAAATGCCAGTTTAGCAGGCCAAATATTATAAAGAAAAGAGTTATTATAAGACCAATAAACTCAATTGCAGGAGCTAAAAACTCAAACAAAGTCCAATATGGTACGCTTAACATTCCTAATAATTTGTATTTAGGATTCAAAAACATTCTTTTGTGAATACTAAGGGTTTCGATTGTTCCTCTCATCCAGCGGCTGCGCTGTTTTTTGAAAATCTTAAAATCTTCTGGAGCTTCTGTCCAGCAAAGCGGATCTGGGATATAACTCACCGCATACGGAAGTTTGTTCTCCAGCATATAACGGCGCATTCTTACAATGAGTTCCATATCTTCCCCAACCGTTTTTGTGCTATAGCCTCCACACATTATGGCTACTTCTTTATCAAATGCACCAAATGCTCCGCTTATAAGCAGTAAACCGTCCAATCTTCCCCATGCCATTCTACCTAACAGAAAAGCCCTTAAATATTCTAAAACCTGAATTCTTGGCAGCATACGATCTGGAATATTAACCTCAACCAATCGTCCGTTTTTAATTATGCACTGATTGGCAATTCGAACAACACCGCCTGTGGCGATAATACGTTTTCCGTGTGATTCTAAAAATGGTTTTGCCAGTTTTAAAAGCGAATCTTTATCGAGAATACAATCAACATCTATACAAACTACATAAGGGTTTTCGGCAATATTAAGTCCAACGTTTAGAGCATCGGCTTTACCTCCATTCTCTTTGTCGACAACTATTAATTTTTTATAAGCCGCGTTTCTTGAAGTGTAAATTCCTTTGATTTTTTTAGTTTCAATTTGCGGATGAATATCTAATTCAGTCAAAACAAGATCATAGGTTTTGATCAGGATTTCCATCGAATTGTCCTTACTTCCGTCATTCACTAAAATTACTTGATAATGATTATAATTAAGAGAAAGGAGTGATTTTACATTTTCTTCAATAGTTAAACCTTCATTGTATGCAGGAGCAATCAGCGAAAGTTTTGGTGCAAATTCACTGGTAAGAAGCACTTCATAATCAACAAAACTATTTTTCTTAAGGTAACTTCGCAGTTCTTTTGTAGAAAGATAAGCGAGTAGTAAATAAGAAGACATGATTAATATGGCGTAACCCAGTATAAGAAGTATGTATACATCCAAAAACCATATTATTTCAGTAGTAAAAAAAGTCATTTTCTTATAAAGTTAAACGGTTAATGTCTGCAGAATACTTTGCGCTTCGTATTTTATTACTGTGTTTGGGGCTTTTGCAGCCAATTGCGCTACAAACGGAATTTTCTGAGTCAGTTTTAATTCTTTTATCAGTTTTAACCCCAGCGTAATAACAGTTGTATTCTGAGATTCTAATAAAAGCTCAATTCCTTTTGTATCTCCTATATCGTGTTTTTTAAACGCTGCGATAATATTCAGCTGAGTCCAATCATCAATAGGATCTGAATGTTCGACCAGATATACAACGCTTTTTGTGCCCGCAAGTCTAATACAGGCGTTTATGGCAGTAATTTTTAAAGTTTTATTTCGAGCTTTTGAATAACTTATGATTTCATCAAAAGCTTCTGTAATATTAAACTCTGACAGTTCTGTGATTCCTTTGCATTTTATTTCCCATTTTAGACTTTTAAGTTTTCTAAAAGAGCCTTTTATCAAATTAGAATCTTTATAAAATTGTTCAAGCTTTTGTGCATAAATACCTTCGTAATTCTTATGCAGATTTATAATTGATTCTGTCAATACTTCCTTGAAAAATGAAGTATCAAAAAGCACTAAAAAGTTTTTATTTTCTTTGATGCTTGAAAATGAAACATCGTTAAAGATTACTGATGTCATCAATTGATCAATCTCTGCACTATATTCATTTCTAAGTCTTTCTCTTTTAATTTTCTTATTTCGGCTTGCTACAATTAACAAGTACAAAATAAATGAAACGCAAACAAATGCGTAAATAGAAAAAGTAAGGAAAGGTATTTCCCAGCTGCCGTTTTTATATATTTCCCAGATATCTTTCATATTAAAAACGTTTAGTTACAATTAACTGAACATTAAATCTGTTTCTGTATTCTCCTGGAATATATTCTTCGCGCTCATACAGGAAAATAGGACGCACAAAGAAAGATTCGCCAAAACGATGCTGATATTGTATTCCTGCTCTATAAGCTTTTAAAGGCTGGGTAAAACTATTATAGAGATATAAATACGGAACATTTCCGTATTGCAATTCAAATCTTATCAAACGTTCTTTTTCTTCATTTACTTTCTGCAAGCTCAAAACATGAGAAAACAACTCGTTTGAAGTATCATAATACGGTCTGTATGCCACAGTATAAGTTCCAGCTGTATACGCAATTTGTCCCGTTAGTAAAGTGATATCATCTGTATCAAAATGCATAAATCTGGCTCCCAGAGAATAATCAAACTTTTTATGCGGAGCAAAATAATATTCTAAACCTGCTTTTGCGACAGGAAATATTGTTTCGCCTGTAGAAATTCCACCATTTGCATATAAATAACTTTTGTTGGAGAAAGTCTGATAATAATCGGCTTCGAACAACATTTGTGTATCGTCATTAATATGCCCCACATTGGCACGGCCGACAATGGCAGATTTGCTGAATTTATGTGAATATTCTACATAACCATAATGAAATGGCGACTGTCCTGGTTCTGAAGTTGAAATATTCAAGTAAGAAGCAGAAACGGTATTTTTTGCTTTGCGTCCTATGAGTGTACGTATTCCACTGAATGCCTGAGTGCTGTTATCGATAAAAGATGCTTTTTCTATTAAATCTAATGCTTCTTGATCACGATTGAGTTTCTCTAAACAAGTGGCTTTTATCTTTAAAACATCAATGGATTTTGGATCAATTACAAGATATTTATCGCAGTAAGTAATACACTTTTCATAATCTTCAGACCAAAAATAAATATTAATAATAGCCTGCAGTGCTTCTGGATTTGGATTAACTCTGTCTGTCATTGGAGACAAAATTTTTACTGCTGTTTTATAATCTTTTTTCCAGCTGTAAATACGTCCGGTGTAGACTTGAATATCTTCATTTTCTGGAAACTTATTCCGCAAAGGTTCAATGAGTGACAATGCTTTATCGTAGTTTTCTTTTTCTACTTCTCGTTTTACATTTGCCAAAGTCTCGTCTACATTGACTTCCTGCCCAATTGCAATGGACGAAAAAAAGAGTATAAAAATGGAGTAATAGATAAACTTCATTAGAAACGTTTGTTTAGTAATTTATTAATCCTTACCAAAAGTACAGCCGGACTGACTGGTTTGGCAATAAATTCATTGGCGCCTATATCGAAAGAATCTAATTCGGTTTGTTCTACACCCGAGGAAGTAAGTATGATTATGGGAACATCGGAGTTAATGCTTTCTCTAACATATTGCGTGATTTCCATTCCGCTTTTTCCAGGCATGTTTATATCTGTCAGAATTAGATCGTAATGATTGGCCTCTATTGCCTCCAATGCATCTTTTCCATCTGAAAATTGGTCAACACTAAATCCTTTAGATTCTAAGAAAAAAGATAATGATTTGCGTAGGATGTCATTATCTTCTGCTAAAATAATTCTCATTTTTTTTATATTTATCTTTGGGGCAAACTTTATATTATGACATCATAATTGTAAAGCTAGAATATATTTCTCTTTTATCATAGCGCTTTCAGAATTTTAACGACTTCTGCAATTCCACAATGTAAAATATTCACTTTATCAAGAGTTTCGCTGGTAAATTCATTCGCTTTTGCTTCTTCTTCAATTATACTAACACAATTACTAAGATCTTCAAGCATAAAAATATCTAAACTCGATTTCATATTATGAGCTAGCTTTTTTACGGTATCGTGATCGGTATTATGAAATGCTTCTTCTAATTGTGCTGTTTGAGCTGGTATCTTTTCTATAAAAAGATTGATCATTTCTTTTCTAAAATCGGGATCTCCGCAAGACATTTCATCCAGAAAAGAAAGATTTAAAACTCTTTTATGCGAAATGTCATTATCTGGGTTCATTACCGTTTTTATTGCTTTTAAAAGAACTGACTGTTTAAATGGTTTTGGCACATACGCATTCATACCTACTTTGTAACAGCGCTCCTGCTCTCCCACTAAAGAATGCGCCGTCATGGCAATAATCGGAATTGACGAATTCATTTCGTTACGAATATATTCTGTTGTCTGATAACCATCTTTAAGAGGCATTTGAAGATCCATCAAAACCAAATCATATTCATTTTGAGACAAAAGTTCTATTCCTTCTTCTCCATTATGCGCAATATCCAAATCAAATCCGAAATTATTAATTACGCTTTTTGCCAGCTTTTGGTTTAAAACATTGTCTTCGCAAAGAAGTATTTTAAGATGACCAAGGTCATTTTTAGACATTAATTTTACTGGAGCTTCTATAACTTGTGCCTTTTTATAGCTAAGAATAAAGATAAATTCAGAACCACGGTTCAGTTCACTTTTTACCTTAATTTCTCCATTTTGCAATTCTATTAACTGCTTTACGATGTTAAGACCAAGTCCTGTACCACCGTAAGTTCTCGTGGTACTTTCTTCTCCTTGAGTAAATCGTTCGAAAATAGTTGTCAGCTTGTTTTTCTGGATACCAATTCCGGTATCTTTTACTGAAAACTTTAATGTATAATTATCTTCTGTTTCTTCAATTTTTTTGACAGAAACGGTTACTTCACCTTCATTGGTAAATTTAAGGGAATTGCCTATCAGATTAACCAATATTTGGTTGAGTCTACCTTGGTCACCAACCACAACATCTGGCATTTCTGCATCTAAAAATAGATTGAACTCTACTTCTTTCTGCCTCTTTACTTTTAATAAATCATAAACGTGTTTAAGGGTCTTTTTTAAATTAAATGGCTCCGAATCAATTGCCAGGTTCCCCGATTCAATTTTAGAAAGATCTAAAATATCATTTACAATCAACAGCAGATTTTCTCCTGCTATCTGCACGCTTTCAATATATTCGCGCTGAACATCATCTAAATCAGTCTGAGCAAGAAGATCAGTAAAACCAATTACGGCATTTAAAGGTGTTCTGATTTCGTGGCTCATATTGGCCACGAAACTATCTCTAGCTAATACTGCTTTTTCAGCAATTTTTTTCTGGGCGTCTAACTGGGCATTCTTTGTGCCTAATTCTAATTGAGCAATTACGTGTTTAGCAATAATTGAAAGTGCATTTCGCTGATTATCGTTAAGTTCTTTAGTAACATGGTCTATAGCACACAAAGTTCCTATATTGTAGCCATCAGGCGTTGTAAGGGGAACTCCTGCGTAGAATCTAACATTAAATCCGCCGGTAACATTAGGATCGTTTTTAAATCTATCATTTAAATGGGTATCATTTATTTCTACCATTTTCGATTCCATAATCGTATAGCGGCAAAAAGAGATTTCTCGAGGCACTTCAGATGCTCCAATTCCAATTTCAGACTTAAACCATTGTCTGTTTTCATCTATAAACGAAATATGAGCAATGGGAACACCGCAGATGTAAGAAACAAGCTTTGTTGCATCGTCAAAAGCGTGATCGGGAAGTGTATCTAATATATTATAGCGTTTTAAAGCTGCTAAACGTTGTAATTCGTTTTCTGGTATGGGGAAATCGTTATTCATTTTATTAATAGGTAAAGCGTACAAAGATAAGCTAATTTAAAATATGACATTTACCTAGCTATTAGTTTCTTATAAAACTTAACTCCTTATTTGCTCAATAATTTCTACCAAATGTTCTTCATCTGTGCCACAGCAGCCTCCAAAAACGTTTAAGTGACCAAAGGAATCTTTCAATTTTTTATATTCTTTTCCTAGTTCTTTGGGAATTCCACGATCTAATACTGTGGATTCGTCTAGTTCTGCGTGGCTTTTGCAAGACGCATTTGCCCTAATACCTTTTATTCGTTTGATCCAATTTTCATCTTCTTTCAATTCTTTAAAAAAATGGGCTGGATGTGCACAGTTAATCATGTAATACAAAGGCGGAACTGATACACTTTTATCTACTTTTTGTATTGCTTCTTTTAGACTCATGCCAGTTGGCAATTTTCCATCTGTTTCAACTGTAAATGAAATAACAACAGGGGTGTTCACGTTTTCTGCAGCCTTTACGATACCAATAACCTCTTCTACATAATTCATAGTAAGTGCAGAAACAAAATCGACTGGAGCGATATTTAATGCCTTAATTTGGTCAGAATGATACGCTTCTGCTTCTTCAATACTCATACAATTTTCAGGTACGTATCCATCGCCACGAGGGCCAATACAACCGCTTATAAGAATAGAATGTATATCTTTTTCAAATATTGTTTTTAACTCAGCAAGCAATACTACTGCTTTTTTATTTAAGGCCGATAACTCATCCCTAGGATAACCAATTCTTTGAATCCAATCTGGGTTTGCACGCCATGTTGGAGTTTCTAAAATAAAATTGGTTTTGTATTTTTTGGCAATATTTAAATATCGTTTGTAATAGTTTTTGATTGCTTTATAACCCAGCTGATGCTTCAATAAATCAAAAGCAGCAAAACAAGGCAGATCAAATCCTTCCAGAAAAATTAAGGTTGTTTCAAGTCCTCCATCTGTTAAAAACACATCATCAGACTCTGTCGGTAAAGTATTTTTATTCGTCTCCATTTACATTCCTAATTATAAGTTATTAAAAATCAAATAAATAACATTATAAATATACGAAATTATAATTCTGGAAATTGATAAAAAATCAAAGCGCAATAATACGATCCAATTCTAGTATTGTTGTTCCTCTTGAAAGTGCTGTTGGAGCTTTTAGTAACTTATCTGCTAGAAATGAGGTCGAAATTGGTTTTACGTTTTTGAAAAGGCCTATGGCATTGAATAATTTAATAACTTTAATTGAAATTTTTTCGCCTAATCGATCCGTATTTTGACGAATTAAAGGTCCAGGTCTGAAAATTATATATTGTGAAAAATTAAGATCGTCTATATATTCTTCAAGCTTTCCTTTCATTTTAGAATAAAAAACACTGCTTTTTGCTGATGCACCATAAGAGGAAACCAAGACCAAAGAATTTACATTGTTTTTTCTTGCAGCAACTGCAAATGCTGCCGGAATATCAAAATCTATTTTCCATTGATTATCTTTTGAACCTGCATCTTTTAATGTGGTGCCGAGGCAAGAAAAAAGAACATCTCCAGTAATTAAATCCTGAAACGAATTGACATCTGAAAAATCAACAATATGCTCCGTAAGTTTTGGGTGTGATTTCCCGAATGGCCTTCTCACAAAAACTGAAACCGAGGCATAATTATTATCCCATAAAAGCCTATCAACCAGTTCTTTTCCTGTTGCGCCCGTTGCACCAATTATCAATGCTTTCATAACTAAATAGTTTTAAAAGTAAATATAATGATCTTTTTAATCGAAACCTCTTTTACTACCTTAAGAAAGAGGTTTTATTTATTACTCATGTAATGGGGTTTATTTTATTATTTTCTTGCTCTTCTGCAATTAACAGCATTAAAAGAATAAGAAACCATCAAATAACTCCAAAATGATAATTTGTTTTCATCCTGCACTTTTGGAAGGTTTTTCATTGAATCTTTTGCTTTATAAAATGAAAATGCGGCGTTAATTTCCAGCTCTTTTAATGGAATATATCTTACTGAAAAATCATTCTCAAATCCCAGAAATCTCGACATATCCTGATTTAAACCGTCTACTAACGGATATTGGGTATAAAAAAGATGAAAATCGTTACGAAGCGATAATTTTGTGTTTAAAGGAAAAGAAGCAAATAGATAAGGATTTACCAAACCTTTTCCTCCTACATCAGCGGGAAAGCGGGTAAACACATTCATATTTCCATTAAATTTCCAGGTAACGCCATATAAAACGTCAAAATCTGCGGTTCTATCAATATTTAAAGCAGCACTACTGCCGCTTATAATTTCTGCACCCAAACGCCATGTTGATTTTTGCAGTGACAATTTAACCTCCGGCTGAAAATAGTATGCCAGCAAATGCTGTCCTTTCTGATTTTGTCCAAATTGCAGATAACTGTTTAAAGTATAATACCACTGATTCCTTTTAAACTCGATTCTCCCTCCTGTGGTTGCCCGTGCGTACAAAGTTTCTCCATTTGTTTTTTCTAAAAAATCAACCGTACTACTCGAGTTGAAAGAGAAGTTTTGATGTGAGTTATAACTAAAATTATACACCAGCATGTACTTATATTTATTGGATGCAACAGGCGAATAAGCTGCCTCAAAACTAGTATTGTAATTTCGTGTAAACAAAAAGAAAAGATCATTCATAAAATGTTTAGAATATTTCATGATTCGAATTCCTTCATGCGATCTTCCCTGCTGTGCCCAAGGAGCATCAGAAAACAATCTCCCATTATCCAATAAAACACTTTGCCTTCCTAAACGAAAATTTACATTCTTAAATTTAGTTTCTAAAAACAATTGATAAAAATTAATACTTCCGACTTTAGAATTAGAATTTTCATTATCCCAAAGATGAATTTCTTGGACGTCAGCTTTTAAGAGCCATTTTTCTTGGGAATACTGCATTGAAATCCTATTTCGCTGTGTAATATAAAAATAAGGATCAATAGAATCGTTTGGAGGCAGTATGTAGTTTGAAGTATATTCTGCTCTTGGACGAACTTCTATATTTAATATAAACTGCCTGGCTATAGTATCGATTTGCTGTGCGTTGACGTGATTACCAATTGCGGTAAAAAAACAGAAAATGGAAAATGATGCAATTGTATTTTTTGGCACTATTTGATATTATCTATAGAATTAATATACAAATGTAATTATTGTCTCGTTATTTCATTCGAAGAAATTTAACTTTAAAAATTATATTGTAATTAATTATTATCGTAATATTGCAATATTAAATTACAAAAAATGGGAGCAACTAAAACAGAACATTTTACAGATGCACAAAACCAGATTGCTACAATTGCTAAAGCATTGGGACATCCTGCCAGAATCGCAATTCTAGAATATTTGCTTAAGGTGAATGAATGCATTTGCGGTGATATTGTAAACGAACTTCCGCTTGCACAGCCAACAGTTTCGCAGCATTTAAAAGAACTTAAGAATGCGGGTATCATTAAAGGAAATATTTCAGGAAACTCAATTTGCTATTGTATTGATGAAAAAGCTATTGCTATTTTAAATACTTATTTCTTAAAAATCACACAAAGCCTTTCACAATCTAAATGCTGCTAAACATTTTTTTGAAAAACTCTATCGTAATATTGCATTAAACAAATAAAAAGTTATGAAACTATCAGAAATCAAACAGCTTTTACCAACATTACAAAATGTTGAATTTCAGTTAGAAAATGGAACCTTTGTTCCAGAACATTTCCATGTAACCGAAGTGGGAATTATCAAAAAGAACTTTATAGACTGCGGAGGTGTTGTACGAAATGAGGAAGTGGTAAACTTCCAGCTTTGGAATGCCAATGATTTTGAACATCGATTAAAACCAAATAAACTACTGCATATCATCCAGCTTTCGGAAGATAAGTTAAATATTAAGGATCTTGAAATCGAAGTAGAATATCAAAACGCAACTATTGGAAAATATGATTTGGATTTTAATGGGAAAAACTTTGTTCTTAAAAATAAAACAACAGCTTGTTTAGCACAAGATGCGTGCGGTATTCCATCTGAAAAACAAAAAATAATTCTAAGAGAATCAATCGATAACAGTTCTTGCTGTACACAAAATTCTGGATGCTGCTAATAATGAAAGCACTAATTATTAAATATAAAAAACCTATTATTATTACCACTTCCGTTGTTGTGCTGCAACTTATTTTTGGCTTTGAACCCAAATTTTGCATCATTAATATCATTTGGTTATTCGTTTAAACATGGAAAAGAAAATACTTATACTTTGTACAGGAAACAGCTGCCGAAGCCAGATTGCAGAGGGTTATATGAGACATTTTGCCAAAAATAAAGCTGTAGTTTACAGTGCTGGCGTAGAAACCCACGGCGTAAATCCGAAGGCTGTTTTTATAATGAAAGAAGATGGAATTGACATTTCAAATCATACTTCAAACAATATTGATGAATACACTAATATTGATTTTGATTTTGTAATTACGGTCTGTGAT
The DNA here is from genome assembly GCF_001429295.1 of Flavobacterium sp. Root935. GTDB lineage: Bacteria > Bacteroidota > Bacteroidia > Flavobacteriales > Flavobacteriaceae > Flavobacterium. Next base: position 503,625 of record NZ_LMJL01000012.1, read on the forward strand.
AATGCTAAAGAACGCTGTCCATTTTTTCCAACAAAAGCGCAAAAATTTCATTATAATTTCCCAGATCCAGCCAAAGCAACTGGAACAGATGTCGAAATCGAAGAACAGTTTAGAACTGTAAGAGAATTAATAAAAGAATATTGCAGAGATTTTGCTGCAAAAAATTTAGCCTAAAATTTATTTACTAAAACCATTCTTTTAAACAAGAATGGTTTTAGTTTTAATCATGATTTACCATTTGGCGAAAAAGCATTAACTCTCCGTTACTATTTCTTTTCCAAACATTTATACTTTTTCCTTTTACATTTCCTTTTTTATCTCCATCGCTCCAATCGACACTGTAATAACCAAATTCTACAATTGCTTTTTGGGCATTAATAACTCCAGAAGTTCGAATCGAAATTTGATCGATACTTAAAGTTCCTGGTTTTTCATGTTCTATAAAATAAGCCGTGATATCTTTTTCGCCAGATAAAATCGGAGTGTAATAGGTTAAATACATGGCATCAGGCAGAAACATTTTTGCATGTTCGCCACCTAACCTATTTTGCACCAATTTTTTTATTGAATTGTTCCTTTCTATTACTTCCAAATTTAATTTATCAGATGTAACAAATTCTTTTGTGGAAGGAACTAATGCATCATCAATTTCAGGAATAAATCTGTCATCAAAATAACTGTCTGATCCCCATATTTCTGCAGCAATGGTCATTGGTTTATTTTTGGAAGCTTTCTTCCATAAAACCATATATTTTCCCGAATACGTATAGGGTTTTAAGTTTTGCTTATCCAAATGTTCCGTAAAATTTCCAATTTCCAAAACATAGCTTCCAAAATCCTGAAGTTCAAGAATAGTTCTTTGATAAGAAATAACTTTTGCCTGATCCAGCCATTGTTTATAGAAATCAGCAATGCTTTTATTTCCAGTTCTTTGCCTGCTGTGCTCGGGCATTAAAATGGTTTGTTCTGTATAGGCTTTTAGTAAAGCTTCTTTATTTCCTCCAGTAAAGTCTGCTGCAAAAGAAGAATTGTAACTTTCTATCTGCTTGCGAACATTCGAATCTATTTTATTTTCTTGTGCAAAAACTCCCAATGCAAAAAGAAAAAAGGTAAAACTAAATTTGATCATATCCAGTTCTTTTTAATTGATATTCAAATATAAAACATTAATAATCAATATTTTAAAATATATCAAAAATAAATAACTCGACTATCTTACTGCTACTTTACACTAAACTTTTCTACCTCTTCGATTAAATTCTTGATAAGATTTCCTGTTGAAATTTCGCTGTAATCAGTAATTGACTGGCCCGCCCAAATACCTACAAAATCTGGATTTTTTACCAGTTTAGAAGCCTTTCTCAATTCGGCAGTCAATTTATTTTGATAAGGATATGGGAGAACAAATTCCGTATTTTCAACTTCTTCGATAAAAGCATTTCTAATACCTCGGGCGTATCTGCCAGAAAAACTTTTAGTTAACACAATTTCGTTTTCTTTTAAATTTCTAAGACGTTGTTTTTCAAAATCATGTAAAGCACTTTCGGCAGAACCTAAAAATAAGCTTCCAATTTGAAAACCATCGGCACCGAGCAATTTAGCAGCCAATAAGGTTTTAGCATTGTAAATACCGCCTGCATAAATAATAGGTGTTTTTACAGTTTCTGTTACTTGAGACAACAGTGGCATTCCTCCTATCTGCGGAATAGTTTCTTCTAAAAAACTTCCTCGATGTCCGCCAGCTTCAATTCCTTGTACACAAATGATGTCAATGCCGCTATTTTCCAATACAACAGCTTCCTCAACAGATGTACAAGTTCCTACTAAAAGCACATTATTTTCTTTTAATTTGGAAATACTTGCAGCATCTAAATTCCCAAAAGTGAAACTAACAATACAGTTTTCTTTCAGAATCACTTCAATTTGATCGTGATAATCGGTCAGTTTAATTTCGCTTAAAAGCGGAAAATCAGCCACTACTCCTGATTTTTGACTAAAATCTTTCAAAAATGCTTTTGTTTTATCATAATCGGCCTGGAGTTTTGGTGAAATCGCATCAATTTTATTTAGAAAAATATTTACTGCGAAAGGTTTGTTCGTTAATTCTTTTGTGGCTTTAATCAATTCGATACACTTGTCTGCCGGAAGATCTCCAAGAGCCAGCGATCCTAAGGCACCTGCATTAGAAGCTGCAGCAGTCATTTCTGGAGTTGTAACACCAAGCATCGGCGCTTGTATAATTGGATAATCAATTTTAAACAAGTCTGTTAAATTATTTTTCCATTCCATAATATTTGATTTTTGTATGAAAAAGAATCTTGCAAAACAGATTCTGATTTCATACATAAAGATAAGCCAGTTTCAGCGATAAAATGTCAAATCCTGAATGAGATGGAAGTTAAATTTTCGACAATTAATTGGTAATAATACAATAATTAGCCCCATAAAATGTTTATATAGAAAGACCTAATTGGTCATTTTTTAATAATTATTACCCCAAGATTAATATTTACAAAGTATGAAAAAAATATTTTTGATAACTGCTATTGCTTCGTTTTCAACGCAGATTTATGCTCAGGAATTAAACAATAAGTTCAAATCAATTCCGGCAAAAGATCCTGCCGTTAAAGAAGTTATTCCACCGAAAGAAGTTTCTCCAAAAGAAAATCCGCCGGCAGTCGTAGAAAAACCTGCTCCACTACAGGTTAATCCAGACGAATTGTTCAAAGACACCAATCTATACAAACAGGAATCGAATGTTGATGGGATTTTTTATAGAAGAAACCAGTTTTTAGGAAACTTTAATACCAATGCGGTTACTTCTACTGTTATGTATCGAGATGCTGCTTTTGTAGATGGTGATAAAGTAAAAGTATATTTAAACGATAAAGTTATTGAACCTGAAGTTTCCTTGGATGGCGAATTTAAAAGTGTTAAAATAAATTTAGTTAAAGGAATCAATAAAATTGATATTGAAGCTTTAAACGAAGGATTCGCTTCTCCAAATACTGCCGAATTTAAAGTTATCGATGACAAAGGTGCTGTTATTTCTGCCAGCGAATGGAATGTCGGAACGGGTTATAAAGCTGTAATTGTTTTAGTTAAAGAATAAAATCTTCACTCGAATACAATTCAAAATCATAAAAAACACTTAAAACTGCTGACTTCAGCAGTTTTTTATTTGTATATATGTAGTTAACTACGTAGTTTTGTACCTATATTAAATTTTGAAATACAATGCATATTAAGCCTATACAAAATGAGTACGAAAATGAAATCGTAGATTTGATTTTAAACATTCAGCAAAAAGAGTTCAACGTTCCTATTACAATAGAAGATCAGCCGGATTTATTAGAGATTGAGAATTTTTATTTTAAACCGGGAGGAACTTTTTTAGGAGCTTTTATCGATGAAAAATTGGTTGGAACTATTGCTTTGGTAAAATTCAATTCCGAAGCTGGTGCGATTAGAAAAATGTTTGTTAAGAAAGAATTCAGAGGAAAAGAATTTGCAATTGCGCAGCATTTATTAGAGCAATTAATTGCGTACAGCCAAGAAAATGGTATTAAAGACTTATATTTAGGGACTGTTTCTATATTGCAGGCGGCTTTGCGTTTTTATGAGAAAAACAATTTTGTAAAGATTTCTAAAGAAGCGCTGCCAGTCGATTTTCCACTAATGAAACCAGATAATGTATTCCGCCATTTGCAACTAAACTCGAAGTAATGAATATAATTGACGAAATTGGCATATTAGCCTTATCTACACGACTACAGCGTCTTAGTGAACAATTACGCAAAGATGGAGCACTTGTATACAAATCTTTTGATATTGATTTTGAGCCTAAATGGTTTCCAGTTATTTATACGCTTCATATAAAAGAAATGCTCAGCGTTGTAGAAATTGCCAGTGAAATTGGCTACAGCCATCCGTCAACAATTAGTCTGCTTAAAGAATTGGAAAAGCAAAAAATAATCAGTTCTAGAAAAGATAAATTAGACGAACGAAAAAGATTGATTGTACTTACTGAGAAAGGAAAAGAGTTGATTTTAAAAATGCAGCCCGTATGGGATCTTATGAAAAATACCTTAAACGAAATTGCAGATAATCAAAATAATCTTTTGAAAGCCATCGAAGAAGCTGAACAAAAATTAGCCAATCAAGGATTTTTTCAAAGAATATCTGAACTCAAAAGCTGACATTATCCTCTTCCCGTAATCTTTTTTCGGTGATTAACTCCCCATTTTGCTAAAGAATCTATTACGTCTTTTAATGTATGCCCATATTCTGTCAGTTGATACTCGACAGTTATGGGTTGAGTTTTTAAAACAGTACGCGTAACCAATTGGTTTTCTTCCAGATTTTTTAATTCCCTGCTCAGCATTTTTCCCGAAATTCCTTCTACTTCTCGCAGCAAATCGGTAAATCTTAAAGTATTAAAACAAAGGGATGCAATAATAGAAATTTTCCATCTTCCGTTCAAAATATCCATCGCATCGTGCACTGCCATAATGTTTTGATTGCATGCTTTTCGATCGTGTTCTGGCTCTTTTATCATCATATGTTAGTAAGTTACCTCGATGTTACAGTTACTTTTGGTAATCAGATGACAAAAATACACTTAAAGTTTTTACATTTGAATGAAATTTTAATCAATTGAAAAAAAATGGCCTTAATAGATGCACTAAAGTGGCGTTATGCTACTAAAAAAATGAACGGACAAGTGGTTCCGCAAGAAAAAGTAGATTATATTCTTGAAGCTGCTCAATTAGCTCCTTCTTCGTCTGGATTACAGCCTTACAAGGTTTTTGTAGTAACAAACCAAGAGTTAAAAGAAAAATTAAGAGGAGTTAGTTTTGACCAAAGCCAAGTTACTGATGCGTCTCACGTATTGATCTGGGCAGCTTGGGACGGTTATAGCTTAGATAAAATTTCTGCTGTATTTGATAAAACTATAGCAGAAAGAGGAATTCCTGCTAACGCGATGGATGAGTACAAAGAGAGACTTTGGGGAATGTACGAACCTCTTGGACAAGAATGGCACGCAAACCACGCTGCAAAACAAGCTTATATTTCATTTGGTGTAGCTATTGCCGCTGCTGCAGAACAACAAGTAGATGCAACACCAATGGAAGGTTTTATTCCTGCTGAAGTGGATAAACTTTTAGGTTTGAGCGAACAAGGTCTTAAAAGCGTTGTAATTTTACCTCTTGGATATAGAGATGAAGCTAACGACTGGCTGGTAAACTTGAAAAAAGTGAGAACAGCAAAAGACGAATTTATTACAGAAATCAAGTAAAAAAATATTTTTTAGTTTGTTAATATTGCTTCTGAAATTGCATATATGCTTTTTCAGAAGCATTTTTATTTTAACAATTTTGAGTCAAAAATAAATTTCAATTCAACAAATATGTAAAAACCACTTTTTACCGAGTACTATTTTTTGTGTTCTAAACAAAAATAGGTACATAAAGCGGATAATTAAATAATATGTTATAATTATTTTTGTGGAATCCAAAACAATTCAATCTTAATTACAACACATTAAAGTCCTACATTATGTCAGATTTTTTAACCCAATTTGGTGAAGACCTAAAAAAAAACGTCCCAGGTTTTATCGCAGTTTCGGTAGCTGAAATCGCAAGTGGTATGTCATATTACTCTCAATCTGTTGTTGCAGATTTTGATCCAGAATTAGCATCGGCTTATAACCTAGAAGTGGTTAAAGCAAAAATGAATGCAATTAAGGCTTTAAATCTACAAGGTCAGGTTGTTGATAACATCATGATTACGCTAAGTTCTCAAATACACATTATTGACGTATCTGACAATCAGCTTTATTTTATTTATCTAGCAGTAGACTCTACTAAAGCCAATTTAGGAATGACTAAATCTATTTTAAATAAATATAAAAAAGAGATCGCGACAAAACTGTAGTACCTGTAATTTTTTGCCCTAAAAGGAATATTCACTCTGAATGTTCCTTTTTTTTTACGTCAGATTTCGAACTTGTATAAAAGTTAATATATTTAGACAAAAAAAGAAGCTGAAAACATGGAGCTGCGCGCCTATTTTGAAAAATACCCAGATGAAGCCACTTGTATAGAAGAGCTTAAAAATAAACGTTTAGAAAACGGGCTGACTTGCAGAAAATGCAGTCATGATGTTCATTCTTTTAGAAGAAATGATCTTAAATTTCAGTGCCGAAAGTGTGGCAACCGCATTAGTCTGCGCTCTGGAACTGTGATGGAAAACTCTAACTTACCCATTAGATACTGGATGATCTGCATCGAATTAATGACGCTGACGCATCGAAAAATTTCCATTCTTAAAATTCAATATTTGTTAGGACACAAAAGATACGAACCCATCTGGCTGATGGTGCAGAAAATTCGTTTGGTAATGAAAATCAGGGATGAAAAGTACAGATTAAGAGCCTACTCTGAATTCGACCCAGAATTCCTTCAGAAAATTGACAAAATGACTATAGAGAAGAAAAAAACAAAAAGCGCCTAATCTGAAGCGCTTTTTGTTTTTTCAATGTCAATGTCAATCAATAACAATCAACCATTAACAATCAACCATTAACAATCAACCATTAACAATCAACCATTAACAAT
>NZ_LMJL01000012.1:510279-571808 GCF_001429295.1 Flavobacterium sp. Root935
CACCATTAACTCAACCCTATTTTTTCTTATTCTTTTTTGCTTTAGATCTTTTCGCTTTCTTCTTCGCGATTTTTTTCGCTTTAGCTTTATCCTTTGCTTTTTTGGCTTTGTCTTTCTTTTTAGCTTTAGCTTTTAGTTTTGCTTTTTTAGCCTTTTCTTTCTTTTTATCTTTCGCTTTTTCTTTTCTTTTAGCAACTGCTGCTTTTTTCTTTTTCAGTTTTTCTTTTTTCTCAGCTAACTGTTTTTTCTCTTTTTCTTTCATCTTTTTATTCTTCTTTTTGGTTTTAGATTTATCTCCACTTTCTTCAACTGATTCTTCATCAGTTTCTGATGATACTGCATCATCTGTTATCTCTTCTTCTTTTTTCTGTTCTTCAATGACTTCAACAGTTTGTGCTGTTTTTTTTGAAGACCTTTTAGTTTTAGTTTTTGACTCGGAATCACCTTCTGTAGAAACTGATTCATTTTCTGAATTTAGAGTGGGATTTTGCTCGTTTTCATCATTAGAGATAACTGGATTAACATCTACCTCTTGATCGACTTCATTCGTAAGTACATTTTTCGTCATTATTATCTTAATTTTTAAAATTTATTTTAATCAATTTTGAATTATACTAATTTTCAATGTTACCAAACTGTTAAATTAACATTAAAAAATAATAACCAAAGATAGATTGAAAAAGAGATTCGCCAATGTTAAGTTTTTCATCCAAACCAAAAATCAAATATAAAGAACTAATAATCAATATATTACCCAATGTTAAGTTTTTTATGTATAAATTTTAAAAGATAAACAAGCTTTTACAAGCCATTAAAAGCCTGTTCTATTTATAAAATTGAAGAACAATTTGTATAATTTCGTCTTTCGATACTAAGAAAACATCTATAATCATTGTTCTTATTACAATGCACGACAAATTAGAGTACAAATCAATTCAGCCTAAACAAGATCTTTCGTATTTTGTGGATAGCTTTTGGTGCATTCGTAATGCCTCTGATAAAACTCTGGAAACAATTGGTCTGCCCGACGGCCGTATTGATCTATCTTTGCTTCAATCTCCTGAGGAATCTTTTAGAATTATGCTTCTTGGATTAGGGACGAAACAATATGAAAAAGGAAGAATTCCTGCCAACAGCCTTACCTTTGTTATCAGCTTCAAACTTCCTGCTGTCGAATATGTTTTTCATGAATCTATTTCAGATCTTTTAAATTCTGGAAAAAAATTAGAAAACAATTTCTGGGAATTCAATGAAAATGATTTAGAAGATTTTGAATTGTTCTGTGAAAAAGCCTCTCTTAAAATTGAGTCTTTATTATTAAAAGAAATAGAAACTCGAAAACAGAAACTATTCAGCCTTATCTATCAAACACATGGCGTAATGACGGTAAAAGAATTATCTGAAAAATCCAGCTGGAGCAGCCGCCAGATTAACCGTTATTTTAATACGTATTTTGGAATTTCATTAAAAGGATTCTGCTCTATCCTTCGTTTCCGTGCTTCGCTGGAACATATTGCAAAAGGAAAACTTTTTCCCGAAGAAAACTTTTCAGACCAGACGCATTTTATTAGAGAGGTCAAAAAAATTTCTGGTTCTCTTCCTAAAGAATTATTCCAAAACAAAAATGACCGATTTATACTATTATCGGCTCTTTCTTCAAAATAATTTTGCGGTATAGATTCTAAAAAATCAAACTATGCTGTTACAAGATAAACAAGCTGCCATTATTGGCGGCGGAATGGGCGGACTATTACTTGCCCGACTTTTACAAATGAAAAATGTAGATGTAAAAGTTTACGAAAGAGATCTTAATCAAGAAGTTCGAGTGCAAGGCTCTCCTTTAGATTTACATGAAGATTCTGGATTAAAAGCCATGAAACACGCGAATTTACTAGATGAATTTTATGCCAATATTCGTCCAAACGCCAGCAAAGCTCTAATTCTTGATAAAGATTTTAAATTGCACTTTGACGAACATAATATTCAAAAAACTGCTGCAACACAAATTTTAGGTACTGGCAAAAATTCACTGCAAGACATTTCAAAACCACGTCCTGAAATAGATCGCTCAGCGCTTCGAAACGTTTTATTGAACTCTCTTCAGTCAGAAACAATTAGCTGGAACAGTCAATTTAGTTGGATGAAAAGGGAAAATGATGGATGGAGACTGCATTTCAAAAACGGAACGAGCACTTATGCCGATTTAGTCATTGCTGCGGATGGCGCCAATTCTAAAGTTCGTCAGTACCTATCTTTAGAAAAACCTATTTATTCTGGAATTACCATGATCGAAGGAACCATTTACAACGCAAAAGAAAACGCACCAAACCTTTTTGAGTTTTCTAAAGGCGGAAAAGTTCTAGCTCTCGGTAACGAACAAACAATAATGTACGGCACAAAAGGAGATGGCTCGCTTATGTTTTTATTAAGCAGTAAAATTCCTGAAAATTGGATTAAAAAAAGTGATTTAAACTTTAAAGACAATCAAAAGATTTTTGAATGGTTCAATGAAGTTTATAAAGAATGGAGTCCGAAGTGGCACGAACTTTTTAAGAGTAATGAATTGTATTTTATACCGCGTCCGCAATACTATTTCCCTTTAAATCAAGCTTGGAAAACCCAAGCAAACCTAACACTGATTGGAGATGCGGCACACCGTATGCCTCCGTTTGCCGGTAAGGGAGCCAATCTCGCCATGCTTGATGCCCTGGATCTGGCAGATTTTTTAACGAATGATGAATTTATAGATATCAAAACTGCTATTTCTAGTTTTGAAAAACGAATGCTGGAAAGAGCTGCCATAGCCACGAAAGAAACTCTAGAAAATGGAGAACAAATACACTCTAAAGAAGCTTTGGGTAAATTGGTTTCAATATTCAAAGGAGCAAATTTATAATCTCTTGTACTAATACAGACTTGAAGCTTTAATTTAATTAAAAGATCACCCTTTCCTATTTTTCAACCAATTATCTATGGGTTCAATAGCAGTATTTATCAGAATAACTAAGAGCGTGCAAATTAAAGCTTCAATAAAATAACCAGATGCAGCGGTACTACCTATAGCGGCGCTGCACCAAATTGTAGCTGCAGAATTCAAGCCATGTACATTATCACCTTCTCTAAAAATAACTCCCGCACCTAGAAAACCAACTCCCATAACCACCTGAGCAGTGATACGAGTAACATCGATGTTTGGTTCTGTTTCTGCAACTTTGATAGACAAAAGCACAAAAACTGCTGCCCCAATAGCAACAAGCGTATTTGTTTTTACTCCTGTTTCTTTGTGATGCCATTGTCTTTCAAAACCAATGGCTAATCCCGCAATTGCAGCCACCACAAGCCGTGTTAAGAATTCTGTTGTACTCAAGTTATATACTTTATAATTATTGAAGTTTAACACACATCCATTCGCCTTTTAAAATCAATTTCCCATCTGAAAACGCCTCTCCAGATTGTTTTATGATTTTTTCACTTACACGAATGTTTTTTACTACAAATTTAACGAGTTTTCCAAATTCAACACCTGCAAAAAATTCTATATGATCCATACTAACTAAACCAAAAACACCATCAGCAAGACCTAACAGCTTTACACCTGCACCTCCGCATTGTGCCATTGCCTCTATTAAAATAGTTCCAGGAACAAAATTAAAGTCTGGAAAACTCCCTTGAAGCCAGTTGTCTTTCTGGGTAAAAGTATTTAATCCGATAATTGTTTCAGGTGTGTAAGATATAATTTCATCAACAAATAAAAATGGGGCTCTGTGTGGAATTAGATCTTCAATATTTCGACTCATAATTTGTAATTTTCAACAATTTACGAATCTGATCTGAAATAGACAATTTTTTAAATTATATCTCCTTTTAATACCAGTTAAAATCGCTGGCAAAACTTCCAAAAAAAACAGAAAAATCTAATTGAATTTTAGCAGTAATTGAATTTAAATTAACAATTTTGGCACCAAAAGAGAATTAACATCAGCGTTAGCATCGGTATTTTTAATATTAAACTTTTAAATTAAATAATTATTATTTAATATTTAATAATTAGATACTTAAACAAACATTATAGATAAAATTTATAGCGGAAAATCATTTATAAAAAGTGATTTTTCTATTATAAGTTCATTTTTTGATCTTAGAAAAAGAAACTAATCTACGGCATTAATCCAAGCTATTCCCTCCCCATCATTCAGCAATAAATTACAGTAATAAATTATACAATAAACCTTCTGTCAGTTTTAAAAACCACTTCAAAACTAAAAAAATGCTTGTTTAATAATTTTTACATGCTAAAAGAATATAAACTTCGTAATCAGCTCCAATGCTAAACCTTCTATTGGCATATATTTTAAAACAAAATATCTTATTAAATTTAAAAACCAAAAATCTAATTACCAATAAATTAAATAAACTTATTTAAACAAAAACATTACAATAAATTTAATTTAGATAAATCAACATTTTTTGCGTTATGTAAGATATAAATATATGTCTAGCTGCTTTACTTTATGGTTTTAATTCCCAATAATTGATATAGATCGTCTTTTTTATTCAGAGCAGTCGAAATTGTTTTTCCGTCGATTAACTCCACTACATTTCCGTTGAGGCTTCTTACAGCTTCGAGATTTAAAATAAAAGAACGCTGTACGCGAAAGAAGGCTGGAAGCTTCAAAACGTCTTCCATTGCTTTTAATGTTCCTAAGGTGATGTAAGAAGCGCCATTAATTACAAATTTTAAATAATCGCCCTGCGCCTCTACATAAAGAATTTCATTGAGCAGAATCTTGATCAGTTTTCCTTCTGATTTTATAAAAATACGATCAGAATTGATTTGATGCACTGAGGTTGTTTTCTTTAACGAAAGATATTCTTTTGCACGATTGACCGCTTTTAAAAAACGATCAAAACGAACGGGTTTTACCAAATAATCTGCTGCGCCGGTTTCAAATCCGTCTAAAGCAAAATTGCGATGTGCCGTTATAAATATAAGGACTGGTGGATTTGTAAGCGATCGTACCAATTCTAAACCTGTGAATTTGGGCATTTCGATATCACTAAAAATAATATCAATAGTATTTTCCTCCAGATATATTAAGGCTTTAGAAGCTTCGCCAAATGAAGCCTGCAGCTCCAAAAATGGAATTTCGCTTATAAAAGATTCTATAATATCTCTCGCAATTGGTTCGTCATCAACGACAATGCATTTTAAGTTTTCCATTACTTTCTTAAAACTATTTTTAGATCGACTTTAAAAGACGAATCTTGTTTTTTAATTTCTAATTTATAATGGTTCGAATATAGGAGCTCTAATCGTTTACGGGAATTCTCTACTCCTATTCCACCAAAATTATTAACCGCAGGACTTTCTTCAAAATCATTTTCTAAAGAAAACCAAAAGGTATTGTTTTCAATTTTTATATCCAGCTTTACAAATGCCTTTTTAGTGCTTTTTAAGCCATATTTAAAAGCATTTTCAATGAAAGTAAAAGTCAAAAGCGGTGCGATAAAAAGTCCTGCTGTTTGGTCTTCTCCTTCAATATTTACCTGAATATCTTTATCATCTGCATAACGCATTTTTTCTAAAGCGATGTAATTTTTTATAAAATCCAATTCTTTTTCCAAACGAACGATATCTGTATTAGATTCATACAAAGTATAACTCATAATATCAGACAAATTCAGAATTAATTCTGGAGCGAGATTGTCTTTTCTAACTGTAAGTCCATACAAATTATTCAACGTATTAAACAAAAAATGCGGATTAAGCTGTGCTTTCAAAAAATCTTTTTCAATTTGAATATTCTGAATTTCTAAAGCTGTTTTTTCTTTCTGAATTTGAAATTTTTTATTGTAAAGCCTTGTAATTTCAACTAAAATTTTAGCAAAACAAAAAGGCGAAAGAAGCGAAATAATAATGATTGTCTGCGAAAGCATTCTTTTTAATGAAACTGCCTCCAAAAAGGTCTGTTCTGCGCTCATTTTAATTACTCCTTTTAATTCCCCAAAAGTAATTTCCAGACCTAAGGTATAATAAAACAAGGAGAAAAAGTATGTTGCTGCCATCCAGACAAAAATCGAAAGCGGAAAAAGTATTAATAAAAGAATTATAATTCTGGTTTTGTTTCCCGAAAAAATTTTGGGGAGCAGTAGATAAAATAGCATATAAAATACAATGATATTTACTGCTGCCATTCGGAAAGTTAGAAGAATGGCATCAAAATAAACCAAATGATATCCAATTACATAACTCAAAAAAAGTAAAATAGAAAACCCCAGCCACATGCAAATGTGCATTAAAACCCGATTTCTTTTAGTAAAAAACTGATCAAAGTTTAAAGACACAAGTTTGTCTAAAAAATATCCTGAAGTTGTTGTGGTATTTGGCATAATTGTAAAGCAGTTTCAAATATAACTTTTTATAAAATTCTAATAACTGCATTGATTAAATTAATTATGTTGTGGCCAAGGATTGAAAAGATTAAATTCCCTGAAAAAATCCTAAGAACTGCTAAACTAAAAGAAGAGATTAAAGTAAGATACACAATTGTAATGATGTCAAACTTTAAATGAAAATCCTGATCTAAAACCGCGCCGTGCGAAACGCCAAATAAAATGGTAATAATTATAAATGACCAGCCCAATTCGACACCACGGTAATTCCATTTTGGAGCAAAAGCCTTATTTAAAAGCCATAGCGATATTCCTCTAAGAGCAATTTCTTCTGTTAATCCAGGCATTGTCGCTTGAAAAATAAAAGTTTCTAAATCGAATGTTCCTCCTTTTGGAAACAATATCAGTTTAAAAACTATGTCAAATAATGTAAAGCCAATAAACATCAGTAAACCAAATTTTAAAGTGGTTTTTGGATTGGTTTGAGCAGTAAATCCGATTTTGATTCTTTCTTCTTTTGAAACTGAAAACAGTATAATTAAAGATAAAACTAAACTCAAAATTTTTCCTGACCAATTGAACTTTAATCCAAGGAAATCTAATGGCAACAGCTCTTTTCCGTAATGCTGCAATAGCATATCGCTAAGAAAATAAAGAACAAAAAACGCTAAGTATTTATAATTTGTTTTTTCTGTTTTGAAATGTGCAATAACAACAAAAGGAGAAATTAATAATATCCAGAGAAGCGGTGATAATGGTGACATAATTTTGATTTTTAAGGTTTTAATTTTAATCAAAAGTATATCGAGAGTATATCAACTAAAAGTCTGATCGGTAGAAATAGTACTTTTCTCCGTGAAAACATTCTTTCATACGATAAGAGATAATGGTTGATGGTTGATGGTTGGTGGTTGGTGGTTGATGGTTGGTGGTTGATGGTTGGTGGTTCGTAGTTTGGGGTTCGTAGTTTGGGGTTCGTAGTTCGTGGTTTGTGGTTGATAGTGATCTTTAATTTTTTAATTCATAATTTTTAATTTTTAATTCACAAAAAAAGCCCTAAACTTTAATTTAGAGCTTTTTATATATTTGTTTGAGTTTAGTCCCAATTATTGGTTTTCGAAACGGCGTATTTGCCAGCCCCAGTAAAAAATAATGCGATTGCTCCTAAAAGATAAAGCATTAATAGTTCATTAGCATAACCTCCATGATCACTTATAGAGAAAATATCTTGTGCATGTGCAACTGCAATGGCTGTTATACAATTGATGGCAAAAATAACCGCTGCAATTCTAGTTCTAAATCCTACTAAGATAGCAATCGGAGCTAAAACTTCACCAATATAAACAGCATATGCAAATGTTCCCATGTTTTCTACAAGGAAAGAAATTCCATGAAGGATTTTTGAAACTCCGTGAAAAAGCATTAATCCACCGATGCTGATACGTAATACTAATAATCCTAAGTCTGTGTTTTTTGAAATCATAACAATTTAGTTTTGGTTTAAAATTTACCTGCATTTTTGACTTGCAAGACAACTAAAATACAAAATTTTGTTAGGTTTCAAATTTATTATTTAAAACATTCTACATAACTATCTCCAGCTATCTTAGTGCTTATTTTTTAAAATTTAATGGCAATTTTTCCAATCGTTTTACCCGATTCTAAAAGCTGATGCGCTTTCTTAAAATTGTCAGCATTTAATCCATTTAGGGTTAAATTTAAAGTTGTTTTTAGCACGCCTTCATCTAATAAATCAGCAACTTTATTTAAAATATGATGCTGTTCGATCATGTCTTCTGTTTGGTACATCGAGCGTGTATACATTAGTTCCCAAGAAAAAGAGGCACTTTTACTTTTCAATTTGTTTAACACAACAGGATCACTGCTTCCAGTAATCGAAGCGATATGTCCTTGTGGTTTGATCAATTCTACCATTGTATCCCAATAGGCGTTGGTGTCTACAAAGTCTAAAATAAAATCTACATTTTCAAAACCAGCTTCACGGACAGAAGAAACCAAGTCTTTGTGATTTACTACAAAATCGGCGCCCTGCTGTTTGCACCAGTCAATTGTTTCTGGACGAGACGCTGTTGCAATAACGGTTAAACCTGCAATTTTCTTGGCCAGTTGAATTGCAATCGAACCTACTCCTCCTGCTCCTCCAATGATTAAAATTGATTTCCCTTTGTCTTTTTCTTCGCTGATTCTAATTCTGTCAAATAAAATTTCCCAAGCTGTTAAAGCTGTCAGCGGAATTACAGCCGCTTCCTCGATACTTAGTGATTGTGGCTTTTTGCCAACAATTCTTTCGTCGATTATTTGATATTCCGCATTACTGCCTTGTTTGGTAATATCTCCTGCGTAATATACTAGATCTCCGATTTCAAATAGTGTAACTTTTTCTCCAACTGCCTGTACAATACCAACAGCATCCCAGCCAATAATTTTGGGTGTTTCTAGAACTGTATCTTTTGCACTGCTCTGACGAATTTTAAAATCTACTGGATTTACCGAAACTGCATCGATTTTTATTAATAAATCGCGATCACCAGGTATTGGCTTTGACGCTTCAAATTCGATAAAACTTTCTTGATTTTCTATGGGTAGCGATGACTTGAATCCAATTGCTTTCATGAAGTAATTTTTTTTAATTAAAGTATAATACAAAGATAGGTCTAGTTAAAAATGTATAATTGGTATATTTTGATACAATATCGGTAAAATTTCTGCAATAAGGATTTTGTTTCACTCAAATTTGGGAACAGAAAAGAAGACTATGCTTCTATGTCTTTAAATAAAGCCTTAAATTTGCTTATTAAAATTCTTTCAAAATGAATATCAGAAAAGCCGAAAAATCAGATGCAGAAAATATTGCTCCAATTTTATTATTAGCAATGGAGGATATCATTTATAAGTTTATTGCAAAAGAAGATTACGCTTCCGCGAAAGATTTTCTGCTGCACTTTATTGAAAGGGAAAACAATCAGTATTCTTATCAAAATTGTTACGTAGCAGAAGAGCATAATGAAATCATTGGCGCGGTAAATGTTTATGATGGTACAGATTTAGAAATATTAAGAATTCCAATAATTGAATACGTTAGAAATCATTATAACCCGATATTTGATCCAGAGTTTGAAACCCGCGCAGGAGAATTCTACATTGATTCGCTAGGCGTTAATCCGAATCATCAAGGAAAAGGAATTGGTTCTAAAATACTTCAGTTTCTAATTAAAGAATATGTTTATTCCAAACAACAAACATTGGGTTTATTGGTTGAAGAAGATAATCCGCTGGCAAAGAACCTTTATTTAAAACTCGGTTTTAAGATCGTGGGAGAAAAAACTTTAGTTGGCAAGAGGCTTGAGCATCTTCAAATAAGTTAGGATAGAGTAACCTCTATCCTTTTTTTATGCATTTTAACGATTATTTCGAACAATTTGACGTTGATTCTGCCGTTATTAAAAATAACCAGGCGATCTTTTTTTAATTTTTAAAAGAAATTCGTTGAATGATATTGAAATAAATTAGTAATAGAATGAAAAACATAACCCTATTAGAAGCAGGTTTAATTTTAAGAATAGTTTTAGCAATCACAATGCTTTCAGCCGTAGCTGATCGATTTGGACTTTGGGGCGCACCTGGCTCCAATGCAGTAGCCTGGGGAAATTGGGACAACTTCGTTATGTATACCCAGACCTTAAATCCTTATGCCAACAAAGCGACAGCAGAAATTTTAGGCATTGCGGCCACTTTCTTCGAAGTCATATTAAGTCTCTTATTAATTTTTGGTTTTAAAACCCGAATTGCGGCTTTAGGAACTGCTTTTTTACTGTTTTTCTTTGGTTTTGCTATGGCTGTTTCGGTTTCGGTAAAAGCACCTTTCGATTATTCGGTTTGGACAAGCGCTGCCGCAGCTTTACTGCTGGCTAATATTGGTAAAACATCTTACGCAGTTGATAATAGAATTTAGAGTTAATGGTTGATGGTTAATGGTTAATGGTTAATGGTTAATGGTTAATAGTTAATGGTTAATAGTTAATAGTTAATGGTTAATGGTTAATGGTTAATAGTTAATGGTTAATAGTTAATGGTTGATGGTCAATTTATTAATTGTTGATGATTGCCAATCCAAATAAAACTAAAAACCATACACTCAAACTAAGGACTTAACACTATAAACTATAAACTATAAACTATAAACTATAAACTATCAACTATCAACCATAAACTATCAACTATCAACCATAAACTATAAACTATAAACTAACAACTATAAACCATCAACCATCAACCACCAACCATAAACCATCAACTATAAACTAAAAAAAACATTTTTAAGGTATATTTAAGGTCATAATCCTGTTTCGAACAAATATGTATTCGTAAATTAGCAGATACAAAAACATATCTTAATGACAATACTTACCTTTACGCTTATAATGATTCTTGGCGCTTTTCTAGCGGGCTTTATCGGTTCATTATCAGGCTTGGGAGGCGGCATTATAATTATTCCGCTTCTTACTATTATTCTCGGAGTCGACATTCATTATGCTATTGGAGCCGCTTTGGTCTCCGTTATTGCGACCTCTTCAGGTTCTGCCGCAGCTTATGTAAAAGAAGGAATTACCAATATGCGAATGGGAATTTTTCTCGAAATCGCAACCACAATTGGTGCTGTTTGCGGCGCATTGCTCTCTACTGTGGCTCCTACTTCTTTTATAGCAGTTTTATTCGGTTTAACCTTAATTTTTTCGGCTGTTAATTCACTTCGAAAAAAAGAAGAACATATCGTTTTAGAATCTAGTCCGCTGGCTAAAAAGCTAAAATTAGACGGAACTTATCCTTCTCATGACGGAGAAATCGTTCACTACGGAACCAAAAATGTTTTAGGAGGTTTCAGCATGATGGGAGTTGCGGGAATGATGTCTGGTTTACTCGGAATTGGTTCTGGTGCTTTTAAAGTAATTGCAATGGATAATATTATGAGAGTTCCGTTTAAGGTTTCAACCACAACCAGTAACTTTATGATGGGTGTTACAGCAATGGCGAGTTCTGTAATTTATATTCAAAAAGGATATATTGAACCTGGGATTTGTATGCCGGTTGTAATTGGTGTTTTGTTTGGAGCGATGGCAGGTGCTAAAATATTAGTGCGCACCAATCCAAAAAAATTGAGAATCTTCTTTGCCTGTCTGATTTTCGTTTTGGCAGTAAATATGATTTATAACGGACTAAATGGAAAAATCTAATATGGTACAAGAAGAAAAATTTGGAGAAAAAGACTTTCAGTCAATCATAGGAAACTTACTTCGTTACGGTGTTTGGATTTCGTTAGCAGTAGCTTTTATGGGAGGAATTGTGTACTTAATGCACAACGGAAGCCAAATAGAAGATTATTCTGTTTTCAAGGAAAACGACCGCAATATATTTGAAGTAATCGCAGATATTTACAATGGAGCAATTCAAGGAAATGGAGAATCATTGATTTTTACAGGAATTATTTTGCTGTTCATGACACCCGTTTTACGTGTATTACTTTCGTTATTTTCATTTTTAGTAGAAAAGGATTATCTATATGTGGGGATAACATTAATTGTAATTACGATCATCATTATCAGTATTTCATTCGGATTCTCACATTAATATTCGCAATAGGCTTTAAGCTATAGGCTGTAGGACTTCCTAAAATGCTTAAAGCTTACAGCCTAAAGCTTATAGCTAAAAATAAATATATGGAAATAGGAATAGACAGTTTTGCTTCGGCAATGTATGGAGATAATAACACTTTGAGCAGTGTTGATGCGATGGAGCAATTGCTGCAAAGAATTGAGTTTGCAGATCAGGTTGGCCTTGATGTTTTCGGAATTGGAGAACATCATAAAAAAGAGTTTTTAGATTCTGCAACAGCAGTAATTTTAAGTGCGGCGGCAGCCAGAACAAAAAATATACGTTTGGCGAGTGCTGTTTCAGTTTTAAGTGCTGCAGATCCTGTACGGGTGTACCAGAGTTTTTCAACTTTGGATTTGGTTTCAAAAGGAAGAGCAGAAATTGTCGTAGGCCGTGGTTCTTCTATTGAAGCTTATCCCCTTTTTGGCTATAATCTGAATGATTATGATGCGCTTTTCAGCGAAAAATTAGATTTACTTTTACAGATTCGTGACAATGAATTTGTGACTTGGGAAGGAAAATTTCGCCCGGCAATTAATAATCTTCCTGTTTATCCGAGAGCTTTACAAGAAAAATTACCCATTTGGCTTGGAGTTGGCGGAACGCCTGAATCTTTTATTAGGGCAGGTTCGCTTGGACTTCCGCTAATGGTTGCCATTATCGGCGGACAAACACATCGTTTTAAACCTTTAATTGATTTATACCGTCAGGCTGGACAAGCTGCAGGATATAAACCAGAAGAATTAAAAGTGGGATTGCATTCGCCAGGATATATTGGCTCAACAACAGAAAGTGCTATTGCAGATTATTATCCAGGTTATGCGGAGTTATGGACGAAATTAGGAAGAGAACGCGGCTGGCCTCCAGTTACAAAAGATAAATTTGACGGATTAATTGATGACTTAGGTGTTTTAATTGTTGGAAGTCCAGAAAGAGCTGCAGAGAAAATCCTGCGCCACAGTGAAGCACTTGGAGGTGTAGATCGATTTACTTTTCAAATGGACAACGCCGGATTAACACACAAACAATTAATGAATGCCATAGAATTAATTGGAACAAAATTAATTCCTTTAATTAGAAAGGGATAGTTTTGAATTGTGAATTATGAATTATGAGTTAGAATTGAACTAATAACTTCAATCCCAACTCATAACTCATAACTTATAACTTATAACTAAATACTAGAACTTATAAGTAACCCCAACTCTAAAGTTTCTTCCAGGTTCTGCCTGCCAATAATAAGCCTCTAGCCATTTGTAGTACGAACCGCTGTATAAGTATCTGTCTAAGATATTAAATACGTTTGCTGTAACTTTAACTTTCCCTGTTTCATAAGATAAACCTCCATCAAGTTTAAAATAAGATGGCAGTTTTTGAAGACCTTCACTCCAAGTATCTGTCTGGCGGCCGTCAAGGAAAGTTCCTCCAATAGAAGCACCAAAACCTTTTAATTTTTCGTTTTGGACTGTATAATTTAACCAGGCGTTTGCTGTATGTTTAGCATATCCCGGAACTGTACTTCCAACAGTAATACTAGTTAATCTTGATTCTGTTACAATAGATTCTGTAAAAGCATAGTTGGCAATTAAATTAAGACCGTCAAAAAGTTTTCCTCTAATATCAAACTCCAAACCTTCTGCCCTTTTTTCTCCCAAGATAACTTTATAAATATCATTCGGTCCATTTGTTGGATCGGCAGTGAGCTCATTTTTCTTTATAATTCTGTAAGCAGACAAAGTAGTATTCCATGAGCCATCAAACCAGTCTTTTTTGATACCAAATTCAATGTTATTACCTGTGAGCGGTTTTATAGGATCTCCATTCTGAGTAATTCCAGATTGAGGTGTAAAGGCTTGATCATATAGCCCATAAACCGCAAAATCATCAGTAATAGAATAACTTAAACCTGCTCGAGGTGTAATGTGGCTGTCTTCTTGAGGTACATCATAGGCGCTAGTCTGGCTAATCCAAGTGTATCTTGCAGCAAGAGTCAATCTTAATTTATTTTGAAAAAAACCAAGTTCATCCTGAATATATCCAGCTGCATATTCTGAACCATAAAGTCCTCCTGCTCTCTGGCTTAAAGGAGTTTCATGATCGAAAGCAGGATAACCGTTAGAAGGTGTGCCATAATTTGGATTATATACATTGAAAGGACTTGCAGCAGTATCTAAATCATGAGATTGTCCCCAATCTGCCATGTAATCTTTACTTCCTAAATCTATTCCTCCTAATATTTTGTGCGAAACGCTACCTGTATTGAATTTTCCATTAACGAAAATCTGTCCTAAATACATATTACTTTCTGCATCCCAAATACCAACATTTCTAATAATATTCCCTGCTCCAAGCGCATTTTCGTCAGAACCAACAGTACTTGGCCATGAGCTATAACCTTGTTGAATGTATTTAAAATAAGATGTCTGAGCCGTTAACTTCCAGTTATCATCAAATTTATGTTCAAACTGCAAATACCCGCTGTGATCTTGTATGTTGGTATCTGGTAAACCTGGCGCTGTCATAGTGAAATCACGCGGCAGTGTAGCATAACCACCAGCTTTAGGTCCAAAAACATAATAAGAGCCAACTTCTGTCATGTTTGCATATTGAAAATTGTATTCAAATGTCAATTTTGTTTTGTCATCAAATTGGTACGAAATTACTGGAGCAATTACGTAACGGTCATTATGCTCAAACGGACGGAATGAACCTTTCTTTTGTGCAGCTCCATTAAAACGGTATAATAATTTTCCTTTTTTATCTAATTTTCCGTCAAGGTCTACACTTACTCTGTAAAAATCATAGCTTCCAACCAAAGCACTAACTTCTCCTTTTGTAACGCCTGTTGGTTTTTTAGTCACTACATTATAAAGTCCGCTTGGATCTCCGCTAGAAAGCATAAATCCAGCTGGTCCTTTCACGAATTCGATATGATCTACAAAACTCATATCTTCTGTCAACGGTCCCCAGAAAGAAGAAACAACATTAAATCCGTTTCTAAATGCCTGAATTTGTGAACCTCTCATGGTAATATTGGTATACAAATCTCCCCAATGTTCCAAACGCACAGCACCGCTCACGTTACGGATTACTCCATCACTCATACTTGTAATCTGCTGATCTTTTAAAGTTTGAGCACTTACAATTTGTATGTTTTGCGGAATTTCAAGCACTGGTGTCTGAAGACGCAAAGACATTGATGGTTTATCCTGTTTATATTTGTTTTTCGTAATTACAACTTCCTGAAGATCTTCTTGACTTTCGTTTAACGAAAAGTTTTTAGTCGTAGTTTGTTTTGCTGTCACTACAATATTGGCTTCCACTGGAGCAATTCCCACCGCACGAACTACAATAGTATAATTTCCTGGTTTTACTCTCGTAATTTCATATTGTCCTGAAACAGTCGTAACATCAGAATATTTAGTCCCTTTTAGTGTTACAGCTATATTTTCGGCAGCAGTGTTACCGCTTAAAGAAATTTTACCTGCTACTTTTCCAAAGTCCTGTCCCATCATAGTTATAGAACATAATAGAAGCGCAAAAATGTAAACTCCTTTATTAAAAATTATTTTCATTTTGGTTTGATTTTAAATTGCTGGGCAAAAGTAATTTCAAATATTCGGTTTTCCAAATTATTTTTATCCGTTCTAAATAAATATAACAATTTACAAAAAATCAGCAGTAAAACTAGATTCAAACATCCTTATTAAGTTATTTCCTGATAAATTAATCTAGGTTAAGTATTTATAACAGAATCTCTTTTTATCTTTATGATTCCAAATTCAACACAAAATTCACTTAATAAAATATTGACATGAAGCCAGATACAATAAGAAAAGTAGCCATTGTAGGTTACAATAGAATACCTTTTGCAAGAGCCAATACGGCTTATTCGAATGTTGGCAATAAAGAAATGATGAGCGCAGCACTCACTGGTCTTATTGATAAATACGGGCTGAAAGGAAAATTATTAGGCGAAGTTGCTGGCGGAGCGGTTATTAAACATACCTATGACAATAATTTGATCCGCGAATGTGTGATGCAGACTAGTCTTGATCCTGCAACTCCTGCGTGCGATTTACAGCAGGCATGTGACACTGGAATTGAAAGCGCAGTTTATATCGCTAATAAAATTGCCCTGGGACAAATTGAATCTGGAATTGCAGGTGGTGTCGATTCTATTAGTGATATGCCGATTGCTGTCAGCGAAAAGCTTAGAAAAATATTATTAGATGCTAGAAAAGCAAAATCATTGGGAGAAAAAATCAAATTATTTCTAAAACTTCGCCCAAAAGATTTCAGTCCGTTAGTTCCTAAAAATGAAGAATCGCAAACTGGACTTTCAATGGGCGGGCATACCGAAATCACTGCCAAACATTATAAAATCTCAAGAGAAGATCAAGATCAATTTGCTTTAAAAAGTCACTTGAATATGGCAAAAGCTTATGATGAAGGATTTTTTAATGATATGATTACGCCTTTCAACGGATTAGAAAAAGATAACAATTTACGCAAAGACAGCACAATTGAAAAATTAGCCAAGCTAAATCCAGCTTTCGATAAAGTAAACGGCACTTTGACGGCAGGAAATTCTACGCCTTTAACAGATGGGGCTTCTTGTATTCTTCTATCAAGCGAAGAATGGGCAAAAGAACAAGGGCTTCCTATTTTAGCTTACATTACGTTTGCAGAAATTGCTGCTATCGAATACGTTAAAAATCAGCAGAATCTTTTATTAGCTCCACTATTTGCTGCTTCCAGAATGCTCGAAAAAGCAGGATTAAATCTTCAGGACTTTGATTATTATGAAATTCACGAAGCTTTTGCTGCACAGGTTTTAGCTACTTTAAAAATTTGGGAAAGCCCAGAACTCAGCGAATCGATTGGTCTAAAAAAAGCTTTAGGAGCTATAGATCGAAATAAATTAAACGTAAAAGGAAGCAGTCTTGCCGCGGCGCACCCGTTTGCCGCAACTGGCGGCAGAATTATTGGCGTAATGGCAAAATTGCTTAACGAAAAAGGTTCTGGAAGAGGTTTTGTCTCTATTTGTGCAGCCGGCGGACAAGGAGTTACTATGATAATTGAGAAATAAATAAATAAATAAATAAATGAATATTTATAAAAAGCATTAAGAGAAATTGATGATAGATAAAATAAACCCGACAGGTTTTTAAAACCTGTCGGGTTTAATATGTAAAAAAGAATCTTACTAAATTTTTAAAAAGCAAATTCTTCAACAGAAGATAAGGCTTTCGCCAATACATTTTCTGTGAAATCAGGAATTGTAGTTCCTTCTGTGGAACCTTTTGGCTAAAAACTAAAACACTACAAAAACTTTACAGCAAATTTGTCATCGCAGCGTTTCTCGTGTTTTGACATTATGATACTCAATATGTAAAAAACATAACATTTGAAGATCAATATATTGTACAGAAAAAGATTAAATTTGAAATCCCCAAATCATCTAAATTCTGAATAATTATGAGAAAAAATCTACCCTTTAGTATCAAAAAGCGATTGTTCAATTATTTCTTATCAATTTTTGCTTTATTACTTTCGCTGCAATCCTATTCACAATATATTACCCAAAACCTAGCTCCTACAGCGGTCATTAAAGAAGGGCTCGCACTGGAACAATCTTCTGATGGAAGAATTTTTATTGCAGAAAGAGGCGGAATTGTCAAAGTATTTCAAAACAATGCTGTCTCGACTGTTTTTACCGTAACTACTGTAACTGACAGTGAACAAGGTTTACTTGGATTAACCCTGCATCCAAACTTTACCACAAATGGTTACATTTATGTATTCTACGCCATTAACGACGGCGGTGTAATCCGACATCGTATTGAGAGAGTCAAAATCGATAATGCTAATCAAGTAGTCAGCAGACAGGAAATTCTACTTTTAGAACCTATTGGCGGTGGATTTCATAATGGTGGTGATTTAAAGTTCTTTAACGGATTTCTATATGTAACCGTTGGAGATAGTCAGCAAAATACAAACTCACAAGATCTTGATACTTATAAAGGAAAAATTCTTCGGCTAACAGAAGACGGTCTGCCCGCGCCTGGAAATCCGTATTATGGAACCGGTTCTGTACAAAGACAAAGCATCTGGGTTTATGGATTTAGAAATCCTTGGAGGTTAGTTGCCAATACAACAGCCAATAAATTATTTGTACTGGATGTTGGAACTTCATGGGAAGAAGTAAACGAAATCAGCAATCCAGCAATTCGCAATTATGCTTGGGGACACCCACAAGGTGGCGATGGAAAACAAACAGAAACCAATTTATTTACCAATCCGATATTTTCTTATGCAACCGGAAGTATTGGAAACGCTTTGACTAACGGATTATTATACAACCCAGCTACGCCTCGTTATCCTGATCTTCAGGGAAAATTTATTATAAAAGATTTTCTTCAAAATGCCATTCGATCTTTCGATCCTAATATTCCAGATCCAGTTTCAACTGAGTTTTATACTTCACCACACCAGCAGGCACTCGGAATGATGTTAGGCAACGATGGTTATATTTATTATTGCGCTTACGGAAATAATGGTTCGCTAATTAAACTTGATTATATAGAAACTGCTGCGCCAACAATAGTAAATCATCCTGTTTCTCAAAGTATTATGCAGACTACTCCTGTAACTTTTACGGTTTCTGCAAGCGGCGTTGGGCTTTCCTATCAATGGCAGTTTAATAATGTAAATATTTCGGGAGCAAATGCTGCTTCTTATACCATTTCGAATGTTACAACAGCAAATGCAGGTGCTTATAGAGTGATAGTTAGCAATACTGCAGGCAATGTAACCAGTAATCCTGCAACGTTAACAGTAACACCATTTAGTAATGCTCCAACAGTTACGATTGTTTCTCCTTTACCAACTTTAAAATGGAATGCCGATGATGTAGTTCATTTTGAAGCAACAGCAACAGATATTGAAGATGGAACATTACCAGCAAGTGCATTTTCATGGAATATTGATCTTTTCCACGAAGATATTCCAGGAGCTGGGCATTCACATCCTGGTGCAAGTCCGCAAGGCGTAAAATCTGGTGATTTTACAGCATCTAATCAAGGCGAAAAAACACCAAATGTTTGGTATCGCTTTACAGTAAAAGTAACCGACAGCAATGGCTTAACAGCATCAACCTTTGTAGACATTAAACCAAATTTAGTCGATGTAACTGTAACAAGCTCTCCTGCTCTATTGGCTTTAGAATTCAACCAAAAACCAGTTACAGCACCATCAACAAAACAAGTTGTAGCCAATGCCTCTTTGCAGACATTAAATGCTCCAACTCCGCAATATGTTGGAAACATTAGATATGACTTTGATCATTGGGATCATGGCGGAGCGGCTAATCAAACCTTCAAAGCACCTGCAATAGGAACCGCAGTTTACACAGCTGTTTATACGGCAACAACACTTCCAAACGCACCTTATTTAGGAATAATAGCTCAAATTCCAAGCATTATCGAAGCTGAAAATTATGACGTTGGTCCAAGTGCTTATTTTGACAGCAATGGCGGCGGTGACACAGCTTACAGAGCTGGCGATGGCGTAGGAACTGAAGCTTGTAGCGAAGGCGGATTTAATCTTGCGTATGTGGCTAAAAATGAATGGCTCAAATACACTGCAAGAGTAAATACAACAGGAAATTATAATATCAATCTAAGAGTCGCATCGCCTTATAATACCCGAAAATTACATCTTGAAGTCGATGGTGTAAATGTAACTGGAACGGTAAATATTCCAAATACTACTGGCTTTCAGGCTTGGCAGACAGTTACCATTCCAAACATTCCTTTAACGCAGGGGGCGCGTGTGATTACTTTATTTTTTGAAGAAGGCGACATCAACGTTAATAAAATGGAATTTGTAATAACGGGAAGCACAACTGCACCAATTGCAGATTTTGAAGTTAATACCCAAATGGGATGCCTTAATACTGCCGTTACTTTTACTTCTGTTTCGGTTGGAACTGTTGATAATTATGTGTGGAATTTTGGTGAAAATGCGACACCCGCAACTGCAACAGGAATTGGTCCTCACAGCGTAATTTATTCAACCGAAGGAACAAAAACCGTTTCATTAACGGTTAGCAATACCATTGGAAACAATAAAAAAGAAATTGCTTACATGGTGCATAATTGCAGTCTTAGCGTTGAAAATCCAAATGGAGAATCCAATAAAATCATTGTTTTTCCAAATCCTTCAAATGGAATATTCCACTTATCTAAAGAATTAGAATGGACTGTTTATTCGCCTTTAGGAACTAAGGTAAAACAAGGAAAAGGAAATTTAATTTCTATTTCAGAACATCCAACGGGAATCTATTTTGTAAAAACAAATGCTGCTTCTAAAGCAATTTCTATCAGTAAACAATAAAATCAGCCTTAAAAATTCATTTTTTTGTAGTAAATTACAGCTTCTAAAAGACAAGTTCATTTTAAACCGTAAAAAAAATGATAGACTCAAAAATACCAGAAGGTCCACTTGCAGAAAAATGGAATAATTACAAGGCAAAAGCAAAGCTTGTAAATCCTGCAAATAGAAAAAAACTGAATGTTATTGTAGTCGGAACTGGACTTGCAGGCGCTTCATGTGCTGCATCGCTGGCTGAACAAGGGTATAATGTAAAGTCTTTTTGTTTTCAGGATTCCCCTAGACGTGCGCATTCTGTCGCCGCACAAGGTGGTGTAAATGCGGCTAAAAACTACAAAAATGACGGTGACAGTACTTTTAGAATGTTTTATGATACCATTAAAGGCGGAGATTTTAGATCCCGAGAAGCCAATGTGTATCGTTTAGCAGAATGTTCTGCTGCTCTCATCGATCATGCAGTCGCTCAGGGCGTTCCATTTGCAAGAGAATATGCTGGTTATTTGAATAATAGATCCTTTGGAGGCGTTCAAGTTTCGCGGACTTTTTATGCCAGAGGTCAAACGGGACAGCAGCTTTTGCTGGGTGCTTATCAAGCATTAGAACGACAGGCTTCTTTGGGAAAAGTAGCTTTGTACACACGCCATGAAATGTTAGAATTAGTGGTGATTGAAGGCAAAGCCAAAGGTATAATTGCCCGAAATCTTGAAACAGGAATTTTAGAACGCCATGCTGCAGACGTAGTAGTTTTAGCTTCTGGAGGTTACGGAAAAGTATATTATTTGTCTACTTTGGCAATGGGCTGCAATAGTTCAGCAATTTGGCGCGCACATAAAAAAGGCGCTTTTATGGCAGGTGTAAGCTGGATTCAGTTTCATCCTACTTCATTGCCTCAGCACGGAGCAAATCAGTCCAAATTGACTTTGATGTCAGAATCGCTTCGAAATGACGGGCGAATCTGGGTTCCTAAAAAGGCTGCCGATGACCGTGATCCAAATGTAATTCCAGAAGAAGAACGAGATTATTATTTAGAACGCCGATATCCTTCATTTGGAAACCTGGCTCCAAGAGATATTTCGTCAAGAGCTGCAAAAGAAAGAATCGATGCAGGTCATGGCGTGGGACCTATGAAAAATGCGATTTATCTCGATTTTTCTGATGCCATTAATGCACAGGGAAAAGATAAAATAGAAGCCAAATACAGCAATCTTTTTGCGATGTATGAAAAAATTACCGGCATTAATGCATACAAAGAACCCATGCTGATTTCGCCGGCGGCGCATTTTACAATGGGCGGACTTTGGGTTGATTATGAATTAATGACCACCATTCCTGGATTATTTGCTTTAGGCGAAGCGAACTTTGCAGATCACGGTGCTAATCGTCTTGGAGCAAATTCGTTACTTCAAGCCTGTGTGGACGGCTATTTTATTGCGCCTTACACGATTCCGAACTATTTGGCTGGCGAATTAAACGCGCCAAAATTTGACATCTCCCATCCTGCTTTTGATGAAGCGGAAAAAAGCGTTAGAAGACAATTAGATCGTTTTTTACATACCAACGGAACGCTTTCTGCAGATTACTTTCATAAAAAAATCGGACGTTTATTATACGAGAAATGCGGACTTTCGAGAAGCAGGGAAAAACTTGAAGAAGCGATAATTGAAATTAGAGAACTCAAATCTTCTTTTGAAAAAGATCTTCGAATTACCGGCGATAATACTTTAAACAGCGAATTGGAAAAAGCAGGACGAATCGCCGATTATATTGAATTGGCTGAATTAATGTGTTACGATGCCTTACAACGTGAAGAATCCTGCGGCGCACATTTTAGGGAAGAATACCAAACTCCAGATGGCGAAGCTGTTCGCAATGATGAAGATTTCTGTTACGTTTCGGCTTGGGAATGGAAAGGAAATAATCAAGAGCCTGAGTTACACAAAGAACCTTTGGTATTTGAATCGGTTGAACTAGCTGTGAGAAGCTATAAATAATTTTGAATTGTGAATTGTGAGTTGTAAGTTGTGAGTTGTGAAATTGTAACTGCAACCGAGACTGAAAACTGAGACTGAAAACTGAGACTGAGACTGAAAACTGAGACTGAAAACCGAGACTGAAAACCGAGACTGAAAACCGAGACTGAAAACTGAGACTGAAAACCGAGACTGAAAACTGAGACTGAAAACTAAAAAACAAAAAAACATGAAGCTGTATCTTAAAATTTGGCGTCAATTTGATACTTCATCAAAAGGAGAAATGACAGATTATGAAATTGATGAAGTATCTGAACATATGTCTTTTTTAGAAATGCTGGATCTTTTAAACGAATATCTTATTCAGCAAGGTGAGCGTGTTATCGAATTTGATCACGACTGTCGTGAAGGTATCTGCGGTCAGTGTGGTGTGATGATTAACGGACGAGCTCATGGTCCTTTAAAAAATACTACAACCTGCCAGCTTCACATGAGAAGTTTTAAAGATGGCGATACCATTTATATTGAACCTTTTCGCGCCAAAGCATTTCCTGTTTTAAGAGACTTAAAAATAGACCGAAAAGCTTTTGACTCTATTATAGCAGCTGGAGGTTTTATTAGCGCATCTACAGGTCAGGCGCCTGAGGCTAACAGTATTCCGATTTCTTATGAAACTGCAGAAGAAGCTTTTGATGCCGCTGCTTGTATTGGATGCGGGGCATGTGTGGCTTCATGCAAAAATGCCAGCGCCGCTTTATTTGTAGGTGCCAAAATAACACACTTAGCTTTGCTTCCACAAGGAAAAGTAGAGGCTTCTAAACGTGCCATTACAATGGTAAAGAAAATGGATGAAGAAGGCTTTGGAGCTTGCTCTGATACACGAGCCTGTGAAATCGAATGCCCACAGGGAATTTCGGTGCTTTCAATTGCTAAAATGAATCTGGAATATATGAAAGCTATAGCTTTTAGGAAATAAATTTATCAATTTATTATTTAAAATAAAAAGTATTAATTGTCATTTCGATCCCGAGGCTTCGGGAGAGAAATCTCCGCAAAGTGACTCCGCAAAGTTAATCCAATCTTTGTAGAGCTTCTAACGGAGATTTCTCTCCCGAAGCCTCGGGATCGAAATGACAAAAATGGGATAAGACTTTGTGCCTTAATGTCTTTGTGGCAAACCAAAAATCTTAAACCGCAAAATAAGGTGTCAAGATATCTTCAAAATTGTACAATCCGTTTTCTTTTTCTTTGATGTTTTCTGCTACGAAAATTACTCCGTTTCCAAAAGCTTCCCTAGAAATTGATTCGTGTATAATTCGAACCGTTTGAAAAGGAAAACCAAAAATTACTTCATGTTTTCCAACTATACCTCCAGCTCTCACAGAATTGATGTTCTCTTTATCAACATCGAGCGCTTCTGCAATTTTAATGGCAGTTCCCGAAGTTCCTTCTTTAGCTTTAAAATGTTCTTCATTTACTTCAATATCAACCCACGGCGCAATTTTCTTCAAAAATTTAGCGGCAAATAATAAATAGTTAACGCCGAGAGTAATATTCGGCGACCAAAAAACAGTTGTTTTTTGACCTAACTTTTTTAGAAACTGCAATTCCTTGTCTTTATAATGTGAAATTGCCGAAATTATTTTGATGTTCTTTTTTGCTGCAGCTTCACCATACGTGTAAATTCCCTGATGAGAAGAGAAATCTATAATGACATCTACTGGATGGCTTTCCAGCAATTCTTCAATAGGAGTTTTGGAACTAGAATAGATTAAGCCGGGTTCGTCTGACTGCACTCCAAAAAATTCAGGCACCGATCTGTGTTCTAAAGTTGTACTTTGTCTTAAAACCCATTCTAAGCAGAATTTTTTATTTTCTAATAATATTGAAGCTACTGATTTTCCAGTTTTTCCGAATCCGATTAATCCTATTTTCATAAGCATTTGTTTTTAGATGAGCGAAAGGCTCGTTAGAAAAAATTGATATTGTAAAGTGGTAAATATCAATTCGAATTTTAATTCATAAAAACAGTTTTCAAACTGTCATTTGAGTAAAAATAGGAAAATCATAACAGAACTGCCAACGAAATTTATATTTTATAACAAAAAACGAAGTTGTTAGTCGGTTTTTTATTACTAATGAATTTTTTTTGATGAGATAATTTGAAGTAATTTTTCTCACTGAAAACTATCTTTTTTAAGCTAATTTCATACATAAAAAATACCTTAAAAAAAGGATTTGGTAATATACAACTAAACATATTTTCAGTAGATTTACAGCCTGGTACCCCAAGTTAATATCAGTAAATAATGGCTTACAATAAAAATGAATTAGTCCGATTTTTAGATGCTCAGAACAAATTGTATTTAACAGCTCTAGACGAAATAAAAAAAGGCAAAAAAGAATCTCCATGGATGTGGTTTATCTTTCCACAAATAAAAGGAATGGGTTCAAGTGATACTTCTAAATTTTATGAAATTAAAAATGCCGACGAAGCAATTGCTTTTCTTGAACATCCAATTTTAGGTAAACATTTGGTTGAAATTACAGCCGAATTAATCAAAAAAGAAAAAGAAAAGGTAAACGATATATTCGGAAGTACTGATGCCGAAAGACTGCAATCCTCCATGACACTTTTTGCAAGTGTCCAAAATTCAGAACCTATCTTTCAAGAAGTTCTGCATAAATATTTTGATGGATCGTCTGATTTTCATACACTTCAGCTGTTGTACAATAACCTGTAAATTGGTTGTATTTAAAGGCTTTGACTTTAAATTTGTATAAAAAATAACAGCTTTTTGGAATATTTAAAAATAAGATATCTATATTTGCAACATTGTTGCAATTACTTATTTCAGTATTAGATACTTAGTTTTGCACAGAAATACCACTGAATGAAAAGGAGAATCGTAGTTGTAAATTTCATAGCATCTTTTGCAGTATTGTGCGCAATGCTGTTTCAAACTGTGCACTCTTATGAACATTTCTTTAGACAACTTTCAGAAAAACCTTGTCAGCATCATTCAAGTGCCAATCAGAAACAAATAACACACAGTCATTCTACTGATACAAATTGTCATGTTTGTCATTTTTCTTTCAGCACATTTATTCCAAATGCTTTTCAGGCTGTAATTTTTCAAAAAACATATGTAGAAACTAAACTGGTATTTACTTATACCAAATCAGTTTCAACATTATTCAAAGGAAGCTTATTTGCTTTACGAGCACCTCCTGCTCTATTTTAGTTTACTAGTTTTATTTTATCGCGTCAAATCTTTGTTTTCAAATTAAAGATTAGTGCAAAGAGATCTTATTTGCTCCTTTCTCTATCTGCGCTTTCGCGAATAAACCGCTGTAAATTTCCCCTCATTTAATACTATTCAGAATTCTAGCCTATTCCTATAGCTTAGAATGCTGTCATTTTCAAAATATATCCAAATCCAAATAATATAATTATGCTTACAGCCGAAAATCTAACCAAAAAATATGGTGATTACACTGCTTTAAATGCTTTAAACTTAACTATTAAAGAAGGTGAAATATTTGCTCTTTTAGGGCAGAATGGCGCCGGAAAGACAACTACTATTAATTTATTTCTAGGGTTTATAGAACCTTCAGAAGGATCTTTAACTATCAATAATATTCCCGTTACATTAAACGCAAAAACTACTAAAGAATTTGTCGCCTATATTCCAGAAACTGTAATGCTTTATCCGAATTTAACGGGTATAGAAAATCTTAAATTTTTCTCCTCGCTGGCAGGTTTCAAATATTCAAAAGGTGAACTGGAATATTTTTTAAACAAAGCTGGACTTCAGACCAAAGCACACGACCAAAATCTCGGCGGCTATTCTAAAGGAATGCGTCAAAAAGTCGGAATTGCAATTGCAATTGCTAAAAAAGCTAAAGTGCTTTTATTGGACGAACCCACAAGTGGTTTAGATCCAAAAGCTTCTAATGAGTTTTCTCAAATTTTAAAAGAGCTTTCTACAGATGGAACGGCAATTTTGATGGCAACTCACGACATTTTCAGAGCGCGCGAAGTGGCGTCTCATATCGGAATTATGAAGCAGGGAAATCTAGTTACCGTAATTGAAGCATCAAAAATCTCTGCAAACGAATTGGAAGATTTGTATTTACAAACTGTTTAAAAGGAAAAACCGATTTCCATCTCGATAAAAATGAAACATTTACTTTCCTTACTATTTTTAGTAAGCACTTTTTCTATTGTCCATTCGCAAAGCAATCAAAAAGTTAGAGACAGCATCATTAAGGATTCTCTTGAACTGGAAACCAAGCGAAACGAATTGCAGACTGTTGAGATTGTAGGACGCTCAACGCGAAAATACAATAGCGACTACTCTTTTTCGGCAACCAAAACTGCTGCCTTAAATAAAGATATTCCGCAGTCTATTTCGACTATTACCAAAGAATTAATTGCCGATAAAGGAGCAATTTATCTTGCTGATGTAGTAAAAATGGCCAGCGGTGTAATTCCTGCCAGTTATTACAATCAATATACGATTCGCGGTATAAGTCAAAATGAAGAAGGACAGATTATAAACGGAATGCGAACCAGACAATACTATTTTTTACAACCTTTAACTAGTAATATTGAAAGAGTTGAAATAATCAAAGGTCCGTCGAGTGCTACATTTTCTTCTGTCGATCCTGGCGGAAGTATTAATATGGTGACCAAGAAACCTTTGGCAGTAGACCGAAAGGAAGTTAGCCTAACTGTTGGTAGCTTTAGTACTTTACGAGGAACACTTGATTTTACAGGTCCGTTAAACGAATCTAAAACACTTTTGTATCGTGTCAACGGAGCGTATCAGGAAGCCAAATCATTTCGGGATTTAGTCAATAATAAGTCCTTTTTGATTTCTCCTTCTTTCAGTTATATTCCGAATGAAAAAACAGCTATCAATACTGAGCTGATTTTAAGCGACATGACTGGAGTTCTAGACCGCGGACAACCGATTTTTGGAGCTGTTGCAGGTAAAACCAATTTACATACAACGCCAATAAGTCTCAATCTAGGTGCCTCTGGAGATTATTTTAAATCGAAAGAAATGATTTTGATGACCAATTTTGCTCATAAATTCACATCAAAAATTGGTTTCAATGCTTCGTATATGAAACAAACCTGGACAGAAAACCTGCAAGAACATCGTACCACCAATGGTTTTGCTGTAGACATGAACAATCAGCCAGTTACGAGTCTTGCCATGATGCAGTTTGTGCAGCGCCAGCAATATTGGGATATCGATAATCTAAGCGCTTATTTAAATTTTGATTTTAAAACAGGCAAACTCAATCATAAACTATTAACTGGTTACGATTTAAGCAGCTGGAACAAGAACATCGGCGGCGGGCAAAATGCTGCGAGAGGTTATTTATTAAATGACGGAACTGTGGCGAGTACTTTTGTTCCTGCAAATGCATCAAATTATCAAACTGTAACTGTAAACGGTATCGTGCTACCCAAACCAAACGTCAATTTCTTTGATTTAAACAATCCTTCTTACGCTTTAAGAAATACGCAGGATTATGTTTTAAATGTTCGTACAGCGCTTCCGTCTGCACTTACAACAACAAACGCAATTTACATTCAAGATCAGATTCAATGGAAAAAATTTACTTTTTTATTGGGAATAAGAAACGAATGGTTCGAAGATATTACCAATTATGAAACCAACAACGAGATAAAGGTTAAAAAATCTGCATTACTGCCTAGAATTGGCGTTACGTATGCTGTTAATAATGCTATTAATCTATACACCACTTACTTGGAGGGTTATCAGCCTCAGTCCAATACAACTACTTTAATGCCTCAGACAGGAAGTTTACCTGCGGGAAGTCTCTTCAAACCTTTGGAAAGTGATTTAAAAGAGGT
This sequence comes from Flavobacterium sp. Root935, assembly GCF_001429295.1. Taxonomy (GTDB): domain Bacteria; phylum Bacteroidota; class Bacteroidia; order Flavobacteriales; family Flavobacteriaceae; genus Flavobacterium. The sequence continues at coordinate 538,606 of NZ_LMJL01000012.1, forward strand.
TGGTCTAAAAGCTGTTTTCTTCAATAATACCGTAAGTTTTAATGCTGCTGTTTACGAAATCAATCAGCGTAATATATTAATGAACGCCAATGATCCTGCTAACCCAGATTTATTGGTAACGAGAGGTTCTGAAAGAAGCCGTGGTTTTGAATGTGATTTGGCTGGATATATTACTCCAGACTGGCAGATTAATGCTTCATACAGTTACATTGATGCCGAAATTACAAATGATGCTAATGCCTCATTAATTGGACAGCGAAAGCAGAATACGCCAAAAAACAGCGCCAATCTTTGGACACGCTATAATTTTGCTTCTGACTCTGCTCTGGATGATTTCGGAATTGGTTTAGGAATGCAGTATCAAAGCAGTAAAGTGCCTTGGTTTACAAGAGATTTTACTCTTCCAGATTTCACCATTTTTGATGCTGCTCTTTATTACAAACCAAATAATAGTAATATGCAGATTGCTGTAAACGCAGGCAATCTTTTGAATAAAACCTATTGGCTGGGCGCGCAGAATTACCTGCGTTTGTTTCCGGGAAGTCCCAGAAACGTGAGCCTAACCGTAACTTATAAATTTTAATTTATATGAAATTACTTCACACAGAACTCCTTATAGCCAGACATTTTAAAAACTCGATTTTTAAAAATCAGGCAGTTTATATTATTACCATTTTTATTGGAATTTTGCTCTTATATGTCGCATTCACGGGCTGGGACAATTATAAGAGTCAAAACGAAACCAGCGAAAAATATCAGCATGAATCTCGAGAAGACTGGTTGAAAAATCCAGATAAGAATCCGCATAGAATGGCGCATTATGGAAACTTTGCTTTTAGAAAAAGCACCCCATTGAGCGTTTTCGAATTTGGAATGGAACCTTTTTTTGGAAATGCAATTTTCTTGGAAGCCCACAAACAAAATACAGCCAATTTCTCTGAAGCTGGATTTTCGAACAGTATGCTCCGTTTTGGCGAAATCAGTATTGCAATGGTGCTTCAGGTTTTGTTACCGCTGCTTATTTTTTTCCTCGGATTTAATGCTGTTGCATACGAACGTGAAAACGGAACTTTAAAAATCCTTTTAACGCAGGGAATCAGTTGGAAACAGCTTCTTATTGGAAAAACGTTAGGAATTGCAAGTGTCATTATGATGCTTTTTGTTCCAACTATTATTGTTTTGGTTTTGGTCTGGCTTTTTCTACAAGACTTCGTCGTTACGACAGACGAGACCGTAAAAATGCTTTTATTTGTTCTTTTTCATTTGGCTTATCTCCTTTTCATCTGTGTTATTGCGGTTTTAATTTCGGCAGTAAGCAAAACATCTAAAAAAGCTTTGATCACACTTATTGGAATTTGGCTTCTTTTTACCATTATTCTGCCAAGAACAACGCAGGCAATTGGGGCATATATTTACGAAGCGCCTTCTAAGATCCAATTTAACAGCGATATCGAAAAAGATATTTTGAAGCAGGGAGACAGCCATAATCCGAATGATCCGCATTATAAAGCCATAAAAGATTCACTGCTTCGCGCTTACAAAGTCGATTCTGTGCAAAAACTTCCCTTTAATTACTCTGGTTATATTATGACAGAAGGAGAAAAAATTAGTTCCAGAATTTACAATGAGCATTTAGCCGAGCTTTTAAAAATTTACAAAAAGCAGAATAGCTTTTCAAAGGCAGTTTCCTTTTTGAATCCGTATATCGCGATGAAAAACTTATCGATGGGTTTATCCAATACTGATTACGAATCGTATGTAGATTTTCAAAAACAAGCCGAAGATTATCGTTATGCAATGGCGCAGAAAATGAATGGACTTCAGATTAAATACATCAGCAATAAAAAACCTGGACCAAATGATAAACCGCTTACGATTGGTAAAGAACATTGGGCCGATGTAGAAGAATTTCACTACGAACCTAAAAAAATCGGAACGGTTCTTAAAAACGAAATTATCTCGATTATTTCAATTATTCTCTGGATTTCACTGCTTTTCATTTTAGTTCGAATTGCATCCAAAAAACTTAAAGCCATTTAATATGTTAGTATTATTATATAAAAATTTCATTCGGTCAAAAGGAACCAAAATAGGGCTGCTTTTCTTGTTGTGCATTGGTTTTATAAGTCTTTTAATTGGAAAACAATTTCAGGAAAAACAGCAGAGTAATATTGAAGAAGCTGCTGTTTATCAGAAAGAACATATCGCCAGAAATGCCGCATTTCATAAAGATGAAATCGGACTTTTATTGTATTACATCAAATTCTCCTTAGTCAATAAAACGCTGCCTATAAACAGTTTAGCAATCGGACAACGCGATGTAAATCCTTCAATTCAAAGTGTTACGATTCGCGGTTTAGAAGGTCAGAAATACGATTCAGAACTCAATAACCCGAATAATCTTCTGGCAGGAAATATCGATTTCAGTTTTGTGATGATTTATCTTTTTCCGCTTTTAATAATTTCCTTTTCGTACAATCTTATTTCAGAAGAAAAAGAAAGCGGAACTTGGAAAATTGTAGCAACGCAAAGTCAGAATACATTCATTTACATTCTACAGTTATTTTACGTTAGAATTTTGAGTTTAATCGCATTGTTTACTATTTTACTTTTGACAGCTGTTTTATTCTTGAATATTCCACTGGATCAGACTTTTATCCTCTTTTACGGACTAGGGATTCTGTATATTTTATTTTGGTTTTCGGTATGCTTTTTTATTGTTTCACTTCAAAAAAATTCTAATTTTAATGCTGTTTTATTATTGACGGTCTGGTTGTTTTTAATAATCATTGTTCCTGCTGGAATTAATGCTTACATCGTTAATCAATACAAAGTTCCAGAAGCTTTAGAACTGACTTTGAAACAGCGAAATGCATATCACGAAAAATGGGACATGGATAAAAATGAGACTGTGGAGAAATTTTACAAACATTACCCGCAGTTTAAAAGTTATGTTTTACCAGAAAAAGAATTCAGCTGGCTTTGGTACTACGCGATGCAGCAAATGGGCGACGATGAGTCGGCAGCAGAATCCGGCGAATTGGAAACCAAATTACAGCAGCGAAACCTTGCCAGTCAGAGAATTGCACAATTTATACCCACGCTTCATACGCAGCTGCAGCTAAACGAAATCGCCCACGCCGATTTAGGAAATCAGCTTTTATTTTTGAAAGAAACGAAGCATTTTCATGAAAAAATGAGATTGTATTTTTATCCAAAAATATTCTCAGAAGCTCCCGTAAATGCTGAAAAATGGGATAAGTTTAAAGTCGAAACGTTTAATGATCCAACTAAAATAAGTTTCGTAAAAGCGTTTTTACCATTACTGCTTTTCAATTTAGTTTTGATTGGTTTTGGATGGAGGAATTTTAAACGTGAAGCAATTTAATTTTTTTAACCGCATAATTTCACCGCAAAGAACGCTAAGATTTACGCAATCCCGAAGCCTCGGGACGCTAAGTTTTTAGCTTTGGATAGGTAAAACGTTTTAAACCACAGAGAACACAGAGGTTTTACACAGAGTTCGCAAAGGTCTTACAAAGCTTTGCGAACTTTGTGTTTTAATAAAACTCAGCATGTCAAAAAATCTTTGCGCTCTTTGCGTTAAAAATATCAGCCTATCAAACAATTTTGCATTAGAAAAACACAAGCAAATTCTTGTTTCTAAACCTATTCTGAATAAAATTTCTGCAAACAATCAATAATTTTATTTTATTTAGAATTAATATAAATAAACTTTTATATTTGCCGCTTTCTGAGCAAATCTGAGTAGTTTTTAAAATTTACTTAATATTGCTTATCCTAAGTAAATTTCGTTTCATGAACCACAATAACAGTTTCGAATTAAATCTCTTCAAATCCTTTAAGGAAGGAGACGAAACTGCATTTAAGTTTTTTTACGATAAATATTTTAGGAGAATCCAATCTTTCAGCGTTCAGTTTATTTACGATCAGGACGAAGCTGAAAACCTTGCTCAAGAAGCCTTACTACACTTATGGCAAAATAGAGAAAACGTAGAATCTATTAACGGCATTCAAGCTTTCTTATTTACCTACGCCAAATCAAAATGTCTGAATTTAATCCGTCACAATAAAGTGAAGGACAAATTTAAGAATGACCTGCTTAACCACAAAGAACGAGAATTGGATATTGAGGTTTTAAATTCAATTCAGTTCGACACACTAGAATTAACAGAATTGGAGCGCATTATTCAGGAATCGATTAACGAATTACCGCCCAAAACCCGCGAAGTTTTTATAAAAAAACGCTTTGAGAATAAAAAAAATGCAGAAATAGCCGAAGAAATGAATGTTAGCTTAAAAGCTGTAGAAGCCCATATGACAAAGGCTTTGAAGATTTTAAAAACAAAATTATCCGACTATTTATTTCTAATTTTTATCCTTATTTATAATAATTAAGAATAAAAGGTAGGGTATTTTAATTCTGAGGTGTACTAACTATAGCGACAAGTTTAAAAACGCATTTATGACATCGGAACTAATTTATAAATACTTATCTAATGAAGCTTCAGAACAAGAAGTTCAAGAACTTTTTGATTGGATTGATGCTTCAGAAGAAAACAAAAGTCAATTTATAACTTTAAAAAAGACTTGGACTTTAACAGCAATTAGTGGAACTATTTCACCTAATACTGCTTCCGTAATGGCATTGAAACCAAAAAACAATGCAAGAAAGTATTTTAGATACGCGGCCGTTCTTGTCGTTTTAATTGGTTTAGCAGGGCTTGCTTTTTATTTTAATGAAAGAACAACAGCTTCTAAAGAAATTGTTCTGGAATTAAGCGATGGAAGTTTTGAATATTTCACTCAGAAAAATGAGAATAATTTAGTCAATAGTAAAGGCGAATTAATCGCTCGAAAATTTTCAGACCGAATTATTTATTTCGGAAAAGTTCTTGATAAGGAAGTTTCTTACCATACCCTTACAGTTCCTTATGGCAAAAGATTTAAGCTTACACTTTCAGATGGTACGTTTGTGAGTTTGAATTCTGGAACTACTTTGCGTTATCCGGAGCAATTTGGAATAAATGGAAAAAGAAATGTTTATTTAACTGGTGAAGCCTTTTTTGAGGTTGCCAAAGACAAACAGCATCCATTTATAGTGCATTCTGATGAAGTTGATATTGAAGTTCTCGGAACAAAATTTAATGTGAGTGCATATCCTGAAGACAAAACTGTGAGTAGTGTTTTGGTTGAAGGAAGTATTCAAATGTCTGAAAAAGACAATCCTTTAAATGCCGTTTTGCTTAAGCCGTCCCAAATGGCAGTGTGGCAGAATGAGTCGCAAAAAATCATAACACAAACAGTTGACACAGCTGTTTATGAAGCTTGGACTCAAGGCGAACTTGTATTTCAAAATACCCCATTTTCTACTATTGCAAAAATTATCGAACGTACTTATGACGTTGAAATTATCAACGAAAATACTGTTTTGGCCAAACAGAGTTTTACAGGTTCAATAAAAATCAGTGAGTCTAGTGTCGCCAATATTTTAGAGCTTCTAAAACGTGACACGCCATTCAATTATTCTATTAAACAAAACACCATAACCATAACACCAATTTTCCATAACTAAATAAAACATGACATTTACGATACATTCCAATTTAAGAAAAATTCTATTTTTCTTAGGCTTCCTATTATCCTGTTTTTCAGCTTTTTCTCAAAATAAAACCATTACATTACATGTAAAAAACAAACCTATAAGCCTAATTATCAAATCGATTGAACAGCAGACCGATTATAGGATTATTTACAATGCCCGAAAAATTGATGCGGAACAATTAGCCGATATTAATGTTGATAACGCATCTTTGGAAAACACTTTGACTAAGTTATTTGACGGAAAAAATATCTCTTTTTATATTCAGAAAAAGCAGGTTTTACTGACCAGTGCAAGTTCTACAAATGATTCTGGCACACCGCAGGAAACCGAACGATTCATCAGCGGAACGGTTTATAATGCCACAGACAAACAACCGCTTCCAGGTGCAACTATACGTATAAAAGGAACTGGAATGGGTGCTATAACTGACTCTAACGGGAAATTTGTTTATCAGTTAAAAGGAAATAACATCCAGAATCTTATACTTGAAGTTGGATTTTTAGGAATGGAAACGCAGTCAAAACTAGCAGGAAATAATAAAGATTTTGTTTTCTATCTTCAGGAAACTACAGACGAATTAAATCCTGTTGTTATTACTTCATCTTATGGAACTACAAAATTAAAAGAGGAAATTGTAGGAAGTATTTCGACTTTAAATGCCAAAGATATTGCGGTAGAACAAGCTTCAGAAAGCATCGATAAAATGATTACAGGGCAAATTGCCGGTGTAATGGTTGAAAATACTTCTGGTATTGGTGGTCCAGTAAAAATTAATATTCGAGGTCAGGGAACATTATCATCTTTAACAGGAGCAAAAACGGGAACTTCTACTCAGCCTTTAATAATTGTAGATGGTGTGGTAATGAGCGAGGAATTTGGAATAGACAGTGATGTTTTTGATGGAAAAGGAGATTCTGCAGAAAATTTAGCCAATCCGCTGATGAAAATTGCTCCAGAAAATATCGAAACCATATCGGTTTTAAAAGATGCTGCAGCAGTTGGTATTTATGGTGCAGATGGTGCTAATGGAGTAATTTTAATTACTACTAAAAAAGGGAAAAAAGGGAAAACACAATTCGGTTTTTCTAACCAGCTTGGTGTTTCATCAGCTATTAACCGAATAAAATATCTAAGTGGCGAGCAATTTACAGATCTTAGAAATGAGTACATGAAAAATACCACTACGGGCTATGTTCCTGTTGCTTATAACGGTGTTAATACAGATTGGTTTGATGTTTTAAACAGATCAGGAATTTATAATAAATATAATTTTAATGTTTCTGGTGCTACTTCAAAATTTTCATACCGTACTAATGTAAGTTACTTAAAAATTGACGAACCTCAATTAGGAAATGAAACCAAACAACTAAATGCAGGAATCAATTTAGGATACAATTCGGGTAAATGGAGTGCTAATTTAATGCTTAACCCAAGTTATGTTCAAAAAGATGCTCCAAATATCTTCGCTGCTTTTGCTTATTTGCCTACTCTTGCCGTTTACAATAATGACGGTTCTTACGCAGATTTAGGAGTGAGCGGTATGACGAGAGGAAATCCGCTGGCAGCTATTGAACAAAATAAAAATGAAACACAGACATATGGTCTTTTAGGAAGTTTGAATTTATCGTATCAGCTTAGTAAAGCAGTTAAATTTTCTACACTTTTTGGAATGGACTACACTGATAAAGAGCAAGATCGTTACTTTTCTGCTGCAAACGAAAGTGGTCAGTTTAATGGCTCTTTTACGCTAGACGGAATTCTTTATCCAGCATGGGGACGTAGACTTTTAAATCAAAGAAATTCAACTAAATGGAACTGGCAGGGACAAGTTTTATTTAATAAACAATTGTCTGAAAACCACGAAATTGATGGTATTGCAGGTTTTGAATTGTCTGAAGACAGAACAGATTTTAATTATAAATCTGGAGTTGGATTCGTGAATCCAGATCAGATTAATAAAGTGACCGATGCGGTTAGAGACGATAATTTAGCAACGCCTTTAGTTGACGAATCTAAAAGCGGTCAGACTTATCGAAATGAAATCAGTTATAATTCTAGAGTTTCCTTTTTATCTCAGGTAAATTACAACTATAAAAAACGTTATTATGTTCTAGCCAATTTAAGACGCGACGAGAGCTCGGTTTTTGGAGATGATACTAATGTTGCCCTCAACGGAGGTGCTGGTTTAAGCTGGATTACCAGTAATGAGAACTTTTTACAATCAAACACTTGGATTGATTTCTTGAAATTTAAAGCAAGTTACGGTTCTACAGGTAACTCAAGAATTGGTTCATACAGATCAAAAGGTTTATATAATATTAGTCAAAACGGTTATAATGGCAACTCTGGAGCAACTACGGGAGCCGCGCCAAACGGCAATTTAAGCTGGGAGAAAAATACAAAGTTTAATGTTGGTTTTGACTTTAATATTTTTAAAAGAATCGAATTAACACTTGAATATTATTATGATAATAAAAGTGATCTAATTACGACTAGAGATATTCCTACAGAAACTGGATATAATTCTGTTCAATTAAATGCCTCTAGTATGTACAACAAAGGTTTCGAACTTACAACCAGAATTAAATGGATCAAAAGCGAGCCATTTAAATGGACTACGACATTTAATATTTCTACAGTAGAGAGCAAAGTAACAGATCTAAAAGGTTTAGGAAGTGACTATGCATTAGCAAACGTCGCTTTAGCTCAAAAAATTGGTTACAGCACTACCACTTTGTGGGGGGTAAAATGGGTTGGAGTTGATCCCGCAACTGGAAGAGATCTTGTCGAAAAGAATGGACAAATTTACGATACAAAAACATACAATGATACTCATACCGTTGCAGACTGGGTGCCGATTGGAGATACTCAGGCAGATGCATATGGAGGTTTTTACAACAACTTCACATTTTACAATAATCTGACATTATCGGTTAGAGGAGATTTTCAACTTGGAGGAGATGTTTTTATTTCTGATGTTTACATCGATAAATATTCCAATACTCTAAATAGAAATCTTTCTGTAAATGCGGCAGACCACTGGAAAAATCCTGGAGATATTGTTTCGCAATCAGCAGTTACCTCTGCTCCTCTTCTTTCAAACTTGAGTAAATATGTTTATGACGGAACTTATGTTAGAATCAGCAACATTAATTTGAGTTATAATGTACCCCTGAAAAATACTTTTCTGGATTCGCTTGCTGTTTTTGCAGATGCTTCAAATGTGGCATATTGGTATAAAGCAAAAAGTCCGAAAGGAATGAACGGAATACGTGAATATAGTTTTATTTATCCTCAGGCAATAACAATTTCTCTGGGACTTAATGCAAAATTTTAAAGAAATGAAATATTCAAAATACATCACATTCTTTTTTCTGATTTTCTCATTACAAAGCTGTAGTGATTTTTTGGAGCAAGAACCCGGAACACAAACTTCTATTGATGAGCTTTTGCAGAATAAGCAAGGTGTAATTACTGCCTTAACAGGTCTTTATACAGAACTTGAAGCCAATGTAAGAGACGAACGTTTTGCTGTTTATGCAGATTTGCAGGGAGGAAATATCAAATTTACACCAACAGCTTCGGGAACAAACAGAGGGCAAATATCGCCAGCTGCAAACCTAGAGCAGGTTTATTCTTTTGATGATTTAGCACTGACTAGTAATTTTAAATCTTTTTACGACGGAAGTTATGATATTATCAATCAAGCCAATTTAATTTTAGAATATACGCCTGCTCTAAAAGACGCTACCGAAGAAGAGAAAAAACAAATTATGGCAGAAGCCATGACAATAAGAGCTTATGCACATTTTCTTTTAGCCATTGTTTACAGTCAGGATTATAATTATACTCCAGATGCTTCTCATTTAGGAATTGTTTACAACACAAAATCAATTAAAGCAGGAATACAATATCCAGCCAGAGAAACTGCTGCTAATACTTACAATTTAATTATAAACGATTTAAAAGAGGCTATTAGTAATTACTCTTCAAGTTCGTTACTTAACGGACCTGCATATTCTTACTTTAATGTTAACAGTACTAAGGCTTTACTGGCGAGAGTATATTTACAAAAAAACGACTGGACAAACGCTTATGAAACTGCGAATGATGTCATTACAAATTCTGAAGTTAAACTAGTAGAAAAAGACAATTATCTTGCAGAATGGGCAAAAACAGATCTTCCTGTATCTGAAATTTTATTAGAATTTTCGATTCCAAAAGATTCTGAGGGTGTTGCTGGTAGTTCTATGGCAAGCTATTTTGGATATACATCGGCAACAAGCTATAATAAATATGTCGCATCTGATGATTTGGTTAATCTCTATGAAAATTCGGATTTAAGAAAACAATTATTCCTGACACAACCGTTGCAGACTTTAGTAAATGGCGTTTTAGCTCCCGTAAATTATAATTTCACTAGAAAATTCCAAAATAATGCGGGTTATGTTGCATTCAGATTGAGTGAGATGTATTTAATACGTGCCGAAGCTGCTTATGAAACCAACAGAGCCGATATCGCTATGGCAGATATCAACATTATCCGCGCCCGTGCAAATGCTGCATTATTAACTAGTACGGTGAATCTTAAAGAAAATATTTTATTAGAAAGAAGAAAAGAACTTTGCTTTGAAGGTCATTTATTTTTTGATCTTGTTCGCAATCATAAGAATATTTCAAGAAATGACGGCTGTATTTCAACTAGCTGCAGCGTGACATATCCTTCTTTAAAATTTGTGCTGCCAATACCAACATTCAACACTAATCTTAACCCTAACTTACAACAAAATGACTCGTATTAAGATATTAAGCATATTGTTTACAGCAGTATTATTTACTTCCTGCTCAAAAGACGATTATAAATTAGGTTCTGAAATTGATCCGTTTTTAAGATTCAATTTCTTGGTAAAAAGCGATAATACACCTGTAGAATATCCAACTGTAAACGGAAGTTTAGCTCCTGTGTCTAATTACGTAAATACTTCAGTAAAAACATTGAAAGTGCCAGTTGCATTAACAACTCGTAACTTAAAAAATACGGTTACTGCCAATTTTAGCGCTGTTTCATCAACAAATGACAGCGAAAGTTTTACGGTAAATCCTGTAAATCAATTAATTTTTCAAGGAAGTAAAGTAACAGATACGATCGCAGTTTCTTTTGACAAAAGATGGACTGCTAACCAAAGTATTACTTTAAAATTAGAAACCGTTTCAGATCCAGAAATTCATATCGGAAATTTAAATTCAACCTATCCAAATGATACTTTTAAAATTGATTTAGGAACAATTGCAACCAATTACACCTTTCCTGTTAACCAATATGTGATCAAAGGAGAAATTGGCGAAACTATTGACTTTAAAGTAAATTTCCCTAACGGATTTTTCCCTTCTGAAATAGAAAATGCATCTATTTTCAAATTCCAAAATGGTTTTGAATATTCATTAACGCATGACGATTTTGGTGACAACAGAAGTTCCATCAATTATCATTTAACACTGCTTGAAGATATTCAAAATGATGATGCCCGTTATGAATCAAAAATTACATTAGTAAATATTCCAAATTATAACGCCACCGGAAGTATTAATCTTACTATTGTAAAACCTATAAAATCGCCAAGAGATGTTCAGGCGTATCCCGCATCAAAATTTACAGATCCAACCAATGCCTTTTATTTGACATACGGCGAACATTGGTTCAATAATAATGGAAACTGTACATGGCAGACTTTTAACGCTTTAACTTTTCCGGTTATTGTAACAAAAGATAACGAAAATGCTATTTTATACAGCGATAAAGGGACAGCAAATCCAAATGACGATGTTTACCACGACGCTTTCAAAATAGGATTTAATGTTTCAACTGGGACTAATACAGTTAATTCTTTTGGCTTAAAAAGGTGGTTTTCAAATGAAAGTAATTCGGCTGCAGTTTCTCCTGGATTTAATATCACCTCAGCGTTAGAGTTTTTCCCAGCAAACGGAAACAGCAAAACAGAAGGAACAGTTCTCGTAATTCCGCAGGATATTACTATCGGATCGAGTGCCACAAATACACATGTTATAGCTATTTCCGGAGATGGAACTTACAAAGAAATCAGCAATGGTTTATACGAAATTTCATTTGAACTAAAACTAACAAATGATAAACTTTTTGGAGGAACTGTTTCTACGCAATACAGAATGTACAATAACAGAGTTTATACCAAACCAACTCCTTTAAGTATTGAATGCCCGAAAGAAGTTACGCTTTAATGGTTGGTGGTTGGTGGTTGGTGGTTGATGATTGATGGTTAATGGTTAATGGTTGATGGTAATTGAGCTTTGTCAAAGTTTAAAACTTTGACAAAGCTTTTGGCGGGTAAAAAAAGTTTCAAGTTTCAGGCTTCAGGTTTCAGGTTGCTGCAGAACGTGAAACCTGAAACCTGAAACAAAAAAAAACAAAAAAACAAAAACATAAAAAAACAAAGCAAATTGAAAAAACTAATCTTCCCTCTCCTATTCCTGCTGGGTTTGTCGGCTTATAAAAGCGTTGAAGAACCAGATTATATTGATGTTCAGGAATTACGAAAAATTTATTCTGGCGGTGATGCTTCAAAATGGCCTGCTGCGGAATTGCATGAAAGTATCGATAAAACTAAATTTCAGGATATTGGAGTACTTCCTGCGGTTCCTTATCCAGCTTATAATCCGTATTCTAAGGAAAAAGAAAGTTTGGGAAAGATCTTGTTTTTTGATCCGAGGTTATCGCGAAGCGGACAAATTGCTTGCGCTTCCTGTCATAATCCGGAATTGGGCTGGACGGATAATTTGACGCGTTCTTTCGGGCATGATCGCCAAACGGGAAAACGTAATTCGATGACAATTTTAAACTCGGCGTATGCCACATCCTTATTTTGGGACGGACGCGCTAATAGTTTAGAAGATCAGGCGCAGTTTCCTGTTTCAGATCCGCTAGAAATGAATGAAAAACTAACGATTGCCGTAGATAAAATTGCCAAGATTAAAGGTTATAATCAACTGTTTGCTGCCGCTTTTGGAGATAAAAAAGTGACTTTAGAGCGAATTCAGTACGCAATTGCGACTTTCGAAAGATCAATTAATAGTCCGAAAAGTAAATTTGATCATTTTGTGAGCGGAAAATCAGAGGCTTATACTGATTCACAGGTTAAAGGAATGCATTTGTTCAGAACTAAGGCACAATGCATCAATTGTCATAATACACCTTATTTCAGCGATAATCAGTTTCATAATGACGGTCAGACTTTATTTGGAACGAAAAATGAAGATTTCGGGCGTTATAATGTGACGAAAGATGTAAAAGATATTGGCAAATTCAGAACGCCAACGCTTCGCGAAGTGGTAAACACAAAACCGTGGATGCATCACGGGCATTTTCCAACTCTTTTAGATGTGGTAGAATTGTATAATGGAGGAAATCCTTCTCCCGTTCAGAAAAAATATCTGGGAACTCCAAGAGATTCGCTAATTCCGAAAGTAGATCCTGCACTTAAGAAACTAAATTTAAGCAAAGAAGAAATAAGTGATCTTTTAGCTTTTATTGAAACTTTGAGTACGCCAACCAGAAGAATTATGGTACCAGAAATGCCTAAATAATTTAGTTAGTTTGTAAATTGCACTAAATCTGTAAATCTAATCAGCCCATTTTCTTTTGAAAATGGGCTTTTATTTTTTGGTACAAATTAAAACTTCATCTTCTGAATTCTAACAGCATTCAAAATTGCTAGTAAAGCTACTCCAACATCAGCAAAAACAGCTTCCCACATTGTTGCCAGTCCGCCCGCGCCGAGAATTAAAACAAAAGCTTTTACGACGAAAGCTAAAGTGATATTCTGCCAGACGATTTTTTTGGTTTGCTTCCCAATGTTTATGGCCATTGCAATTTTACTCGGTTTATCATCCTGAATGACAATATCAGCAGTTTCAATTGCGGCGTCGCTTCCTAAACCTCCCATTGCAATTCCCACTGTGCTTAAAGCGATTACGGGTGCATCATTTACGCCATCGCCCACAAAAGCAATAGTTTCGTTTCTGGCTTTAATTTCGTTGACTTTGTTGACTTTATCTTCTGGAAGCAAATCCCCAAAAGCTTTTACAATTCCGAGTTTATCAGCTACAAATTGAACCACATTTGTTTTATCGCCGCTCAGCATGGTTAGTTTAACCCCTAAAGTTTTTAGTTTGGTAACCGTTTCTTGGGCATCAACTTTGATTTCGTCGGCAATGGTTAAATAACCTGCAAATTTCTGGTCGTAAGCAATTGCAATTGTAGTGTACACTATTGATGTCGGATCAATGTCGTAAGCAATAGAAAACTTATCCAGAAGCTTAAAATTCCCTACATGCAGTTCTTTTCCATTATATGAAGCTTTTAAACCGTGTCCCGAGATTTCTTCAATATCTTTCAATTCAACTGAAGTATCAATTTGTCCCGCATAATTATGAATTGCAGTTGCAACGGGATGTGTACTTCGGCTTTCTAAAGCATTGACCATCTTCAGGATTTCTTCTTTATCAAATTCAGGTTTTATAATGACTTCCTGCACTTTAAAAACACCTTCGGTCATAGTTCCGGTTTTATCAACAACAACATTCTGAATCGTCGAAATACTGTCTAGAAAATTACTGCCTTTAAACAGAATTCCGTTTTTACTGGCAGCACCGATTCCTCCAAAATAACCCAACGGAATACTGATTACCAAAGCACAAGGACAAGAAATTACCAAAAAGACCAAAGCTCTGTACAGCCAATCGCTGAAAACATAATTATCTACGAAAAGCATGGGAAGCAGACAAATAGCAATCGCCAGATATACTACAATTGGTGTATAAATTTTTGCAAATTTTCTAATGAATAATTCCGCAGGAGCTTTCTTTGTTGCTGCATTCTGCACCAATTCAAGAATTTTAGACAATTTGCTGTCGTTATAAGCAGTTGTTACTTTTACTTCTGCAATAGTGTTTCCATTTATCATTCCTGCCAGAACAGTTTCGCCTTTCTTTTTAGTGTCGGGTTTGCTTTCTCCTGTTAAAGCCGCTGTATTGAACGAAGCCGAATCTGATAATAATTCGCCGTCTAATCCTAGTTTTTCTCCTGCTTTAAGCTGAATAACAGCGCCAATTTGAACGTCTTTGGCTTTGACTTTTACTGACACATTATTTTCTAAAACATGAACCTCATCAGGACGTTGGTCTAATAAACTTTTAATACTAGATTTAGCCCGATTAACTGCCATTCCTTGAAAGGTTTCTCCAATCGTATAAAATAACATCACGGCAACACCTTCTGGATATTCTCCTATAGCAAACGCACCAATTGTGGCAATACACATTAAGAAAAATTCTGAAAAAACATCTCCTTTTACGATACTTTCATAAGCTTCTTTCAAAACAGGAAGCCCAACTGGAAGATAAGCAATGGCGTACCAAATAGTTCTCACATATCCTGTAAACCAACTTTGTGGAAAGTAATTATCAAAGGCAATTCCGATCAATAATATAACGAATGAAACTATGGCAGGTAAAAACAATTTAAACCAGCTGCCTTCTACATTATGTTCATGATCGTGTCCGTCGTGGTCGTGGTCGTGCCCATCATTATCAGAATGCTCGGGTTCGTCATGCGAACAACAGCATGTAGTTTTGGGTTTACTTTTTATATTTTTAACTTCTTTATCTTGATGTATCATGGGAAAGTTTCAAGTTTATTTGTTTCGGGCTGCAAGTTTAACCTTTGAATAAATTAATGTTCTAAATTTAAGCATTTTGTTTGTTGCCACAAAGGCGCTAAGGCACTAAGTTTTTTATTTTGAATTGCCTACAGCTTTAGCAGAAGGCAATTCAATTATTAAAAGAAAATTGGAGACACTGCGACTTTGCTATCAAATTTCAGCATTAAAAGCCTTAGAACCTCAGCACCTTAGAACCTCAGCACCTTCAAAAAAAAATCAATGTTCATGCTCTCCACCGCCCTTCATGGCAGAAAGCAGATAAAAAGCCCCTTTAGTAACTATTTTTGCTTCTGAATCAATTTTATCTACAAATTTTACTTCTGTAAAACCTAAATCTGTTGTTCCTGGCATTACTTCAACTGCTTTAAAATGAATTTCTTTTTCATGAGATTCTTCTTTTTCGCCTTCGGTATGCTTGTGTTTTTCTTCAGTATGCGATTCTTCTTGTACAAAAACAAAATACTTATCTGCATTTCGAACTACAGCATCTTTTGGTAATGCAGGAACGGTTGCATTTGTAATATTGATATTGGCAGAAACATACATTCCAGGAATCAAACCTTTGGCATCGGCTGGATCGATTTTGGCGTGAACGGCAACGGTTTTACTTTCGTTAGAAAAAGATTTATTGATTCCGAAGATCTTTCCTTTAATGGATTTATTCGATTGATTCGTTAATACAAAATCGATTACCTGACCAATCGAAATAGAACCCAAATCTTTCTCGTAAACATTCAAATCTAAATGCATCTGGCTATTGTCAACCACTTCAAAAAGCGAAACTCCTGTATCAGCAAAAGCGCCTTTCGCAATATTGATTTTTCCAACGTAACCATTTATCGGAGCTACAATTGGAACTAGAGACGAACTTCCTTTTGTGGAAACATTCAAAGCTTCTAATTTGTTTTTGGCTGCCTGCGCACGCGCTCTTTCGGCTGCTAATTTTGCTTTTACTTCCTGAAATACCTTTCTCGGATTTACGTTTTCATCACTCAAGGTTTTCTGGCGGTTATATTCTAACTGTAGATATTCGACATTGGCAGAAGCCGAATGATAATCTTCCTGCATCTCAATTACTTCCAAATTCTGAATGGTTGCTAAAACTTTTCCTTTGTTGACGAATGTTCCTTCCAAAACATAAATATCTTTTACCGTTCCGCCAATTAAAGTCGAAACTTCAGCGGAATTTTGCGGTGGAACTGTCGTGTAGCCATTGGCTTTGATGATTTTATTCAGGTTTCTGTTTTCTACAAATCCTGTTTCAATACCTACAGTTTTATATTGAGATTCGGTTAAAGCAACTTCCGTTTGTGATTTTTCTTCTTCGTGTATTTCCTCTGTCTTTTTTTCATTACAAGAATTTAAAATTCCGCAGTAAGCTATAAGCAGTAAGCTATAGGCTAATTTTCTTTGCGGACTCTGTGATAAAATCTCTGCGATCTTTGCGGTTAAATTTATTTTCATTTTAATTGTTTTTGATAGTTGGAAATTGGAGTTCGATTGCGCTTTGATTATAGCTGTGAGTCGCTTCTGCAAATTGTTTTTTAATATCAATCGCCTGATTTAAAAAACTGATATACGACCAATAACTCATATCGCCATTGGCATAACTTTTTTGGGCTGTGTCAATAATCTGATTCGCATATTGCAAACCTTCATTTTGATAATAGGCTACGTTCTTTTGCTGTTTTAGGAAATTATTCTGTAATTCTTCTTTTTGCAGATTTAAAATCATTTTGTTTTTGTCTAAAGCCATTTGAGACTGCGAAATACTGATTTCAGCAGCTTTCGCTTTTGTCGTATTCACAACTCCAAACAACGGAATCTGCAATCCTGCGGTAAAACCTTGAAAAAGCGATTCAGTATTAATAGTCTGCGCAAAATATCCTAAACCGATTTTTGGAGTTCGCAGTGCTTTAAAAGTTCCAGCTTCTTTCTGATAAACCGAAATTTGCTGTTGATAGAAATCGGTCATCAGAAGTTCTGCTTTCGAGGTTTCTTGATTTTCTACGAAAGTATATTGCAAAGCTGTATTTTCATCTGGAATAATGTTTTCATTGGTCTGAACAAAAAACTGAAGCTGTTTCTGGTAAATAGCCAAGTCGTATTCTAGCTGTGCTTTTTGGGTTTCGATTTCTTTTACTTTCGCTTTCGCACTTATAACTTCGATATTACCGCTTTCTCCAGTTTTAAAACGGAGCTCGGCATTCTTTAAAAATTTGGTGTAGATCTCATTTAATTCTGAGTTTAATTTCTGAATTGAAACGCCATACAAATATTGATAATATGCCAGAGTTACTGCTTTTTCGACTTCATAAGAAGATAAAGCTTTTCGTTTTTCAGCCAATTTTGCGAGTTCTTCCTGTAATTGCCTATTGGCTTTGGTAATGTTTCCCAACGGAAAAAACTGCTGTACAGAAACATTATGATCAAAATCAACGCTATTGAATTGTCCGCCTTGATACTGCACTTGTAACGGATCTGGCTGAAAAGCCGTTTTCTTTAAAACGGTTTGTTTTTCTATTTCTTTATCAGCAATTTTTAAGTCGATGTTGTTTGATTTGGCAAGTTCTATTGCTTTTTCTAAAGATATTTTGGTTTGCGCTGATATTAGCGTGCTTGCTAACAGGAATGCAATTAACCGCAAAGATCGCAAGGGATGCGCGAAGTTCGCAAAGGTTGTTTTTCTTAGATTGTATGGTAATTTTTTCATTTCTTTAAAATTTTTCTTTGTGTGCTTTGCGTAAACCTTAGTGTTCTTTGCGTTTAAAACCACTTTCCAGCATTAAATACAAAATCGGCAAAACGATTAATGTCAATATTGTTGCTGAGAATAAGCCGCCGATTACTACTGTTGCTAAAGGTTTCTGCACTTCTGCCCCGCCGCTTGTCGATAATGCCATTGGCAGAAATCCTAAAGAAGCTACAGCAGCTGTCATCAAAACTGGACGTAATCTTGTTTTGGTTCCGATAAAAACTCTTTGAAGCGGATCTAAAATTCCCTCTGATTTCAATTGATTGAAATACGAAATCAATACGATTCCGTTCAGCACTGCGATTCCGAACAAGGCAATAAAACCAATTCCGGCAGAAATACTAAAAGGCATTCCTCTCAGCGAAAGCGCAAAAACACCTCCTATTGCAGACAACGGAATTGCGGTAAAAATTAAAAGGGCTTGTTTGATACTTTTGAATGTAAAATAAAGCAATACCAAAATCAGCCCTAATGCAATTGGCAAAGCAACAGAAAGCCTTTGTGTGGCTTCGATTAAATTCTCAAACTGTCCGCCATACGTTACGTAATATCCTACTGGAAGCTTGAAGTTTTTATCGAGTTTTGCTTGAATTTCTTCAACTACACTTTTAATATCTCTTCCGCGAACATTCAATCCAACTGTAATTCTTCTTTTTCCGTCTTCGCGGATGACCTGCACTGGTCCTTGTTCATATTCAACTGAAGCGACTTGAGAAAGCGGTACCTGCTGGCCGTTTGGAAGCGGAATAAACAAATTGCTGACATCTGTAATATCGGCTCGGTTGTTTTCATCCATTCTCACCACGACATCAAATCTTTTACTTTCGTCGTAGATTTTTCCAGCACTTTCTCCTGCAAAAGAAGAACGAATGATTTGATTGATATCTGAAATATTGAGTCCGTAGAGTGCAATTTTGTCATAATCGTATTTAACGGTAATCTGAGGCAGTCCTGTAACTTTATCGGCCTTTAAATCTCCTATTCCCTCAATACTTTTTATTTTCGAAATTAATTCTGCCGCTTTCGCGTCTAGGATCTCTAAATCGTCGCCAAAAATCTTGATGGCGATATCAGATCGGCTTCCGGTCATTAATTCGTTAAAACGCATTTGAATGGGCTGAGAAATTTCAATATTCGCTCCGGGAATCACTTCCATTTCTTCTTTCATCGCATTTGCCAATTCTTCCCAATTACGATATTTGCTCCTCCATTCTTTTTTGTCTTTCAAAACAATAATCAAATCACCGCTTTCAATCGGCATAGGGTCGGTTGGGATTTCACCGCTTCCAATTTTGGTTACGATAGTTTTTATTTCAGGAAATCTTGCTTTTAGTAGCTGTTCATATTTGGTTGCAGTTTCTACCATCTGCGTCAGCGAACTTCCTGTCATAATCGTAGCATTTATTGCTAGATCACCTTCTTCAATTGTCGGGATAAATTCGCCTCCCATATTTTGGAAAATAATAAATGCTAAAGCAAATAATGCCAGTGCAGTTGTAAGAACAACTCTTTTAAATTTTAAAGCCTTATTAAGTAAAGGCGTATAACGATTTTCGAGCCACGCAATCATTCTATCACTAAAATTGGATTTGTGCTCTGTTTTTTTAGACAGAAATAAAGCACTCATCATCGGGATGTAAGTCAACGAAAGTATAAAAGCTCCAATAATGGCAAAACTAACCGTTATTGCCATTGGTTTAAACATCTTTCCTTCAGTTCCAATCAAGGCTAGAATAGGTAGATAAACAATCAAAATAATGATTTCTCCAAAAGCAGCGCTATTCCTGATTTTTGAAGCCGAATTATACACTTCATCATCCATTTCTTCCTGCGTCAATTCCTTTTTATTTTTGATTTTCTGAAGATGATGCATGGTTGCTTCTACAATAATAACGGCACCATCGACAATGATTCCGAAATCTATTGCCCCCAAACTCATTAAATTTCCGCTTACGCCAAAGGCATTCATTAAAATCACCGCAAATAACATTGCCAGCGGAATTACAGATGCTACAATAAGTCCTGCGCGAAGATTTCCTAAAAATAAAATCAGTACAAAAATTACGATTAAAGCACCTTCTAGCAAATTCTTTGCAACTGTTTTAATAGAATTATCAACGAGTTTTCCTCGGTCGATAAAGGCTTCTGCAACAACTCCTTCGGGAAGACTTTCATTAATTTGAGCCATTTTGTCGTGAATCCTGTTGACAACAGCGCTTGAGTTTTCTCCTTTTAACATTAATACCAAACCCGAAACGATTTCGCCTTTTCCGTCTTTTGTAGAAGCGCCATAGCGCAATGCAACACCTTCGCGAACCTGTGCCACATTACGTACCAAAACTGGTGAACCGTTTCGGTTTTTCACTACAACATTTTCAAGGTCTTTAACACCTTTTGCCATTCCAACGCCACGGATGAAATAAGTATATTGATCTTTCTCAATATAAGCCCCGCCGGTATTTTGATTATTCTTTTCTAATGCCTCAAAAATTTCAGTAATCGTAACTCCTAAACTATTCAGCATGTTAGGATTAACGGCAATTTCGTATTGTTTTAGTTTTCCGCCCCAGGCACTTACTTCAGCAACACCACGGACTCCCTGCAATTGCGGAATAATAATCCAATCCTGAATGGTTCTTAATTCGACGGCGCTGTATTTGTTTTCATACCCTTTTTTAGCGTAAACATCATATTGGTAAATTTCTCCTAAACCAGTTGAAATTGGTGCTAATTCTGGAGAATCTACATAATCTGGAATATTTTCTTCGGCTTGTTTTAAACGCTGGAAAATTTGTTCGCGTGCCCAGTAAATATCAACATCGTCTTCAAAAACAACGGTTACAACAGATAGTCCAAAACGGGAAATACTGCGGAGTTCGATAATATCTGGAACGGTTTTGACAGCTCGTTCTAACGGATACGTAATTAACTGCTCCACTTCCTGACTTGCCAAAGTTGGGGCTGTTGTAATAATCTGCACTTGATTATTGGTTACATCGGGCAAAGCATCTAGCGGTAAATTTTTAAGTGAATAGCTTCCCCAAGCTATTAAAACAAGGGTAAATAATAGTATAACGAATTTGTTTCGTATACTAAATTGAATGATTTTATCTAGCATTTGAATAATAAAATAATGACATGAGAAATGAGACAAGAATATGTCTTATAAACCTGTGGTAAGTCCACAACTCTCTAACCCGAATTCCGAATTTTCGGATACAGGCATCACTATGCTATTTGAGGGGGCTGCCATATGCTTCCGTAGAAATTAGAAGCAAAAACAGAACGATAATTGGGTAAAGGAATAGAAATAAGATTGTATGCGGCAGGAAATTCAAGACTTAAAACTGATTGATAGCTTAAAACTTGTGCACTGCAGCAATTGCAGGTGCAAAATGGAGAGCACAAATCATTGTGTTTGTCATGAGAATGATTATCCTCAGATGAAAACTGAGCTGTTTTATGCATAGCGCTATTTACTTCCATATCTGCGCAGGGCATATTTGAAAGTGCCATCAAATAAATTGACATTACAATTGCTATCCATCTCATGAGTGTAAAAATAATACTTTATTTAATTCCGTTTTGAAAAAAAACATAATCAATTGACTTTTAATCATATTTCTTTAAATTTTATTTTCGGCAAAAGAAAATTTAGTTAACTTTAACATGAAATAACATATTTTTTATTCAAAAATCTACGCCAAAAACAAACAAAAGTAAAATTACAGCCCAAATTATATTTTAAGAATACACAAGTCATATTTTATTTTACGCAGTTTTATTAATTATCTAATACCTCTAATAAATGAAATGTAAAAGATTAATATCAGCCTTTTTCTTATTATCAAGTATTCAATTCTTTGGTCAGGTTTATACCGACAAAATCGTAGGAGAGAAAAACCAACAGCTTAAAGACAGTCTTAAAGTAGTGGAATATCCTTATTCTTTACCAATTTGGGGTCAGAAGGTGGCCCAAAAAGGTTATAATTTACCTTACTCTGCCGGATTATCTGTAAATTACTTTTGGCAGGATTCTGAAATCGTCATAAAAAATCTGGAGGTTGGGTTCAATAACGGTCCACTTTACAACTTAGACGAAATTGTTCGCTTTGATAAATCTTCTGTAGAAGCAGGTGCTATAACTATTAGACCAGATATTTGGCTGCTTCCTTTCTTAAATATTTACGGAATATTTGGTAAAGCAAAACCAACAACTAAAATCAATGCTGGAATTTGGATTCCTGACGCTGATAATAACTGGTCTCAGATTGCAAGTTTTAATACAAAAGCAAATTTTGACGCTACCACATTTGGAATTGGTATGACTCCAACCATTGGTATTGGCGGAGGCTGGCTGGCACTGGATATGAATATGTCCTGGAGCGATGTGGATGCGCTGGACAAACCGGCTTTCTCTTACATATTTGGTCCAAGATTAGGTAAAACTTTTAAACTTCGTAAACCCGAAAGAAATATCGCTGTATGGGTTGGCGGTTTTAGAGTTCATATTGAAGGAGGAACAAAAGGAAATATAGCTTTATCGGATATTTTTGATCTTAGCAATGCTCAGACCAAAGTTGATGACGGTTTGACAAAAGTATCTGAAAACCAAACAAAAGTGGATAATTGGTGGAATGGCTTAACTCCGGCCCAACAGGCAAATCCAGTAAATGTTGCTAAACATAATACCGCAAACCGTGCATTAGAAAGAGCAGGTACTTTTTTAACTACTCTAGACGGAGCTTTAAGTACTGCAGATTCTTCGACAATTCAATATTCACTCCAAAAGTCACCAAAAGATATGTGGAATTTTATTGTTGGAACGCAGTTTCAGTATAACAAACATATAATGCTTAGACTTGAAACAGGATTTTTAGGAAGTCGTACACAGGTTTTAGGAGGTCTTCAATACCGTTTTGGACTTTAATCTTAGAATATGAAAAAAGGTTTATTATTGCTTTTTATGCTTTTCTCCATTGCTCAAGCGCGGTCTCAAGTTTTAATTTCCTTAATTTTTGGAGATAAACTAAATTCGCCTTTTTTAGAATTTGGTCTAGAAGGCGGAATCAACCTTTCTGATATTTCTGGGCTCGAAAGTTCTGGAACTAATCCTGGTTTTAATCTGGGTTTTTATTTTGATTTTAGATCGAAAAAAAATCCCGCATGGATGATTAATACTGGTGTTATTGTTAAATCGCCAATGGGTGCGCACCACCTTCCTGTTTACTCTTTAGATGATGTTAACTTGGATAATACTTTTGAAGGCGGAAGTGTCAATCGTGAAATACGCTATTTTAATGTGCCAATTTTAATTAAATACCAATTTAAGAACAGGATCTATGTCAAAACCGGACCTCAATTTGGACTTCTAGCTTCGGCTTTTGATGAATTTACCAACGAGATTAATAAAAACGATGTTACTTATAAGAAAAAAATCAGAGACGAGATTCGTGTTATAGATGCTGGAATAGCTTTGGGAACCGGCTATCATATGAATGTTGGCAACGGATTAAATATAACAATTCAATATTACTACGGATTGGTTCCTGTTATGAAAGGTGACGGACCAAATGTCTACAACAGATCTTTGTACCTGACAGCTGGAATCCCTATTGGAAAAGGAAAAGCAGCACAAAGAAGAGCAGAAAAAAATGCCGAAATGAATAAGGTTATACTGCCGGAAGACAAAAACTAAAGTTTATTTATTTGTTTTATGAATTCTAAGATTTCTTCGGTACTTAAAACAAAATCTGGCGTTGTGTGTAAAATGGCGTTGTTAGGCATAAAAGGCATATCTGCAGACAACGGGTTTTGAATCACAATTTTACCGCCCGCCGCCTGAATGGCTTTTAATCCAACAGTTCCATCAGAATTTGAACCAGAAAGCAGTATTCCGATTAAATCTGGGCCATATATTTCGGCTGCAGATTCAAAAGAAACATCAATACTTGGTCTGCTGTAATTTATTTTTTCTGAAGTGTCTAACGAAAGGGTTTCGTCTTTTTCAAACAACAAATGATAATTTGAAGGTGCAATGTAAATGAATCCAGTTCTTAATTTTACCTTGTCCTCTACTTCTTTTACTTTTATTTTGGATCTCAAAGCAATTAAATCTTCCAAGGTTTGCTCGTCTGTACTTTTTCTATGTACAACGATTACCAAGGCAAAAGAAATAGAATCTTCGATAAATGGCAAAATCTGTAATAGTGCTTGTAAACTTCCAGCAGAACCTCCAATTATAACTACTTTATAATGATTTATTATTTTATTTTCCTCCATATTTTCTCTTTATCAAATTGTTTGTATTTGGTTTGAGAGATAGAATATTTGATTGTTTCTTTTGTCCCGAGTGCCAGAAAACCTAGTGGAGCCAGACTATCATCAAAAAGGCTTATAACTCTTTTCTGTAGATTATTATCAAAATAAATTAAAACATTTCTGCATAAAATAAGGTCAAACTCATTAAAAGAAGTGTCTGACACTAAATTATGCTGAGAGAAAACCATTTTTTCAGAAAGGTTTTCATTAAACTTCGCAAAACCATAATTTGCAATATAATAATCCGAAAAATCTTCCTGCCCTCCAGAATCTCGATAATTATCGGCGTAGTCTTTTATCATTCTCAACGGAAAAATACCGCTTTTTGCTGTTTCTAAAACGGTTGCATTGATATCTGTTGCATACAATATTGATTTATGCAGTAAACCTGCTTCTTTCAACATAATAGCCATAGAATACACTTCTTCGCCTGTAGAACATCCTGCATGCCATATTCTTATAAACGGCTTAGTTCCTAAGAGCGGGAGAACTTCTTTTCGAAGTGCCATATAGAAAGACGGATCACGAAACATTTCTGTAACATTAACCGTTATTTCATCAATCATTCTTTTACAATACTCCGGATCTCTTCGAACTTTTGACAAAAATTCATGAAAATGTTTAAAGCCATCCAAATAAAAAACCCTGTTTACGCGTCTTTTAAGTGAGGCTCTGGAATAACTTCCAAAATCAAAACCATAATATTCGTAAATTTCATTTATAAGAGTTTCTAATTCAATATCTTCAATCATAATTTCATTTAAATTTCACCCAAGATTTGAAGTAATTTATCAACATCTACGGGTTTTGAGATGTAGGCATCAGCTCCAGCCTCTAAACATTTTTCTCTATCTCCATTCATTGCCTGGGCAGTTACTGCCACGACAAAAGTAGATTCTTGTGACGGAATTGCTTTTATCAGCGGAATTGCTTCATAACCATCCATTTCTGGCATCATCATATCCATCAAAACGGCATCTATAGAATTGTCATTTGATAATATTTTTAAAGCTTCTTCTGCGCTTAAACAAGACAAACAGTCAAAAGATTTTGCTTTTAAAGTATTCACTAAAGCAAAAATATTTCTAGAATCGTCATCTACAATTAATACTTTTTTCTTTTCCATTTACAGTATTTTTAAAGATTAGATTTTATCATATAACCAAACTCGAAGCAGTGATAACAGCTGATCTACATCGACAGGTTTTGTAATGTAATCTGAAGCTCCCGCTTTGATACATTTTTCTCTATCGCCGGTCATTGCTTTGGCTGTTACAGCTATTACTGCTAAGTTAAGAAATTTAGGGTTACTTCTTATCTTTTCTGCTGTTTCATAACCATCCATATTTGGCATCATCATATCTAATAATACAACATCTGTATCTGGATTCTCATCTAAAATTTTAATAGCCTCTTTTCCATCAAAAGCTGTAATAACATTCATTCTAAAAGCTTCTAAAGCCTTAGAAAGTGAATAGATATTACGAACATCATCATCAACAATTAATACTTTCTTTTCATATAAAATATTATTTAATGAATTCAGTTTTTTAGCACTTTCTTTTTTATCACTTCCTTCTTTTTTCTTGCTTTCTACTAGATGAAGGAAAAGCGAAACCTCATCAAGCATTCTTTGATATGAATGTGCGGTTTTTACAATAATTGAATCGGCATATTTTCTAATTTTCAATTCTTCTTTGATAGACAAACTTTTCCCTGTAAAAACAATTACCGGAAGATTTTCTAAACCTGGGTTTTTCTTCACTCCGTCTAGAATTTCGTAAGCTTGTTTATCTGGAATTCCCATATCTAGAATTACACAGTCAACATCTTCTTTGTTTAAAATAGTTAATCCTTCAGAAACATCACTTTTAATTTCGGAATTGATATTATATGTCTCTAAGAAATAAGCTAGTGCTTTGGCATGCTGAGGGTTATCTTCAATAATTAAAACTTTTTGCGATTCGTTATTGATGATATGCTCAATACGCATAAAAACTTCTGGAATTCTGTCAAAAGCAACTGGTTTGTCTAAGAAGTCTACAGCTCCTTTTAACAAACTTTCTTGTTTTAGTTTGTGAGAAGACATGATGTGTACCGAAATGTGTTTGGTATGAGAATGATTTTTCAATTCTTCTAAAACTTCCCAGCCGCTCTTAATTGGAAGTTCAATATCCAATAAAATTCCGATTGGTCGGTAAATTAAAGCAAAATTCAAGGCATAATCTCCTCTTACGGCAACAACTCCTTTATATCCTTTTTTCTGTGTGAAAGCCAATAATGATTTTGCAAAATTGATATCGTCTTCTACAATTAGAATTACTTTATCACCTTCAACAATAGAATCACGGTCGTCTTCAATTTCTGCAGGAACAACTTCACTAATATATCTTGGTTTTGGCTCTTGATCTTCTGTTTCTTCTTCTATTAATTCAGCCTCTGGAATTTTGTTGACAGAAACTTTATTAATTGCAAAACCTAATACCGGAAGGCATAGTGTAAATGTGCTTCCTTCATTTACTTTACTATGCAGAATAATTTCTCCTCTTAATAATTTGGCTAATTCTCGGCTGATTGATAATCCTAGACCAGTTCCGCCATATTTACGTTTTGTTGAACCATCGGCTTGCTGGAAAGCTTCAAAAATTAGTGGTTGTTTTTCTAACGGAATTCCGATTCCGGTATCTTTTACAATAAAGCAAATAATTTTATCATCATCACTGTCTACTTTAATTTCAAGAGAAACTGTTCCTTTTTCGGTAAACTTAATAGCGTTAGAAATAAGGTTTTTCAGGATTTGTTCTAAACGCATTTTGTCAGTTTTAATAACAATTGGTGCGTCTTTGTCTATAATCTCAAAATTAATTCCTTTTTCTTTGGCAACCAGATAGAATAAATTATGCAGGTTATCTGTAATTTCTTTTGTTGAAACCTCTAAAAATTCTAAATCCATTTTTCCGGCTTCAATCTTAGATAAATCAAGGATTTCGTCAATTAATCCCAATAAGCTGTTTCCAGAACTCTGAATTACCTGTGCAAATTCGATTTCTTCTTTGTTCATTGTTTTGTTGTTATTTTCAGACAACAAGCGGCTCAACAATAAAATAGAATTTAGAGGAGTTCTTAATTCGTGCGACATATTGGCCAAAAACTCCGATTTGTAACGTGTCGTTAATTCTAAAGCTTCTGATTTTTTCTGAATTTCAGTATTTTTTTCTTCCAATAAAACACTTCTTTCAGATAATTCTTCATTGGTTTGTTCTAATTCTTCCTGCTGCACGCGAAGTTCTTCTTCAGAAGCTTGTAATTTTTCAGTCTGTGCTTCCAATTCTGCATTAATAGCTTCCAATTCGCTATGCTGAATTTGAAGTTCTTCAGACTGCGATTTGGTTTCTTCCAAGAGTTCCATAACTCTTTTTCGATTCTGAGTTGCTTTTAAAGCGATTCCAATATTATTAGAAACCAAATTTAAGAATTCCAATTGCAGTAAAGAAAAACCATAAATACTGGCTAATTCTACTGCTCCTTCTACTTTAAAATCCATTAATGGAACAGCAACAACATGCGTTGGCTTAATTTCACCTAAAGCATAATTGATCTGAATATCTTCTGGAGATAAAGATTTTAATTCCAGCATTTTGCCTGAAACGATGGCCTGGCCAATTAAACCTTCTCCTTTTTTAATTCTTTCGCGATTTTTACTCGGAATATAACTGTAACCACCCGTAACTGTTAATTCCTCGCCATCAATAACATACAAAACCCCAGCACTGCTGTTGGTATATTGGCATAAAAATTCGATGACATCTTTTGATAGTTTCTGAATCGTTTTTTCGCCCAGCATTTTATCATTTAATGATGCAATACCAGACTGCAGCCACTCTTTCTGAGATAATAATTCGAAAGAACCTTTTAACGAGTCTTTCATTTCGTGAAGTGATGCACCTAATGCTCCTAAAGTATCCGATTTTCTATCATCTATCTGAACATCATAATTTCCATTAGAAATTTGTGTAGCAATACTGCTTATAACTTCAAGTCTTTCAGCCGTTTCAATATCTTTACGCTCTAATTCTTTCTGCAGTAACG
This sequence comes from Flavobacterium sp. Root935, assembly GCF_001429295.1. Lineage (GTDB taxonomy): Bacteria > Bacteroidota > Bacteroidia > Flavobacteriales > Flavobacteriaceae > Flavobacterium. The sequence continues at coordinate 567,149 of NZ_LMJL01000012.1, forward strand.
CTCTTTCATTATGGTCTCTTAAAATTCTTGCAAAAAATACAACAGTAATAATCATTGCAATTATAAATGCTGTAATAATTAAAATAAAACTATAGTTTCCGTATCGTTCAGAATTTCCGATTCGTTCTCTTAGAAGGGCCTGCTCCGTATTTTCTACGCTTTTAAATTTACTGCGAAGTTCATCCATCATCTTTTTACCTTCTTCAAGATCAAAAGTGGCATTTTTACCTCCAAGCTGTTTTTTCACAACTTGGTTGTGGAGATATTTAAAAAAGTTAGAACGAAGCGGTTTTAATTCGTTCAATCTTTTTTGCTGTGTGGGATTGTCGACAGTTAATTCATCCAGCTTTTCAAAATAAACAGCAGATTCTTTTTCTGCGTCATAATGTTCCTGCAGGAAATCTTTGTTTCCGGTTATTAAATAGCCGCGCATACTGGTTTGGGCATCTGTAATAACAGATGAAGCGGTATTTAGGTTATAAATAACATCCTGTGTATGATTAACCCAGGCATTACTGTCGAGAAGACTTTTAATACTTAAAAAAGATGCAGTCGAACTAATCATTAAAATCAGCAGGGAAATTGACGAACTGATTAGTAAATTTCTTTTAAAATTACTGTCCATAGAGATTCTGTACTATTTTGTTTATTTGGTTATTTACTAGTTAAAGGAAGTATAATTATAAAACTTGCCCCCTCGCCTTGTTTACTTTTAGCGGTAATTAATCCGTTATGCTTTTCAATAATTTTCTTGGCGATTGCCAGTCCAATTCCAGTTCCTTCGTAGGTTTGGCGGTCATTTAAACTTTGAAAGATAATAAAAATTCTATCTAAATAAATTTCATCAAACCCAATTCCGTTGTCTTTTACCGTGATTCTGCAAAAATTTCCATCTGGCGAGGTTACACTGTCAAATGATTTTTCGAGTATTATTTCTGAGGTAATTTCGATTACTGGTTTTTGCTCACTTCCAGAAAATTTCAAGGCGTTTCCAATCAAATTTTGAAAAACCTGTCGCATCTGGCTCGGAATACTATCTACAGTAGGAAGTTCGTTTGTTTTTATTTCAGCATTTTTGTTTTCTATCAGATAATCAAAATCTGAAAGTACTTCTTGTAAAACCTCATTGAGATCTGTTTTTTCTGGTTTTACCTGAGCTGAAAGTCTGGAGTATGCCAAAAGATCTGTAATCAAAGTCTGCATCCTTTCGGCCGATTTTATTGTTCGATTTACATAATCGATTGCTTTATCGTCGGTTTTTAGATAAAGGTCTTTTATAATTTTAATAAAAATCTGGATCTTGCGAATAGGTTCGTTTAAATCATGTGAAACAACCCATGAAAACTGTTGTAATTCGTGATTACGAAGTTCTAATTCTTCATTTTTTTGAACCAATTCTTTTGTTCTTTCTGCAATTTTAATTTCAAGATTGTCCTGCGCCTCTTTTCTAATTTTAATTTCTTTAGAGAGAAGGTCTTTTATGGCTTTAAGTTCATTTTGCTGCTCATAGATTTTAATAAAAGTTTTTACTTTTAAAATCAATAAATCAGAATCAACTGGCTTTGTAATATATTCTACAGCTCCCGTTTCATATCCTTTGAAAATATATTTTTTCTCGGTATTAAGTGCCGAAAGAAATATAACAGGAATATCTTTTGTGCGTTTATTTCCAGAGAGAATTTTAACCACTTCAAAGCCGTCGAGTCCCGGCATTTGAACGTCCATAATAATCAGACAATAATCTGTTTTTAATATTTTCTTTAAAGCTTCTTCTCCAGATTCGGCACTATCGACATCGATATTATGCAGCTCTAATGTTTTCTTTAAGGCAATGATATTGGCCCTTATATCGTCTACAATTAATACCATTCCGTTTTGAAGCTAAATTTATTGTGAATCACAATTGTTGAATTTAAAATGAAATTTAAAAATTTTCTTATTTTTTTATTGAATTGCACAACTAACTATTAAAATTTATGTGTAAAATCTCAAATGTATAAAAAAAAATATGAGATGGTTTTTTATCTAAATCGAAATTAGTTACAAAATTCCCACCTTTGATTCTATTGTTTCCGTTTCACTATGATCTTTAAGCCCTTATAAATGCTATATTTTTCAAATATTGAAAATGAATGAACGTATTTTCATACAAGATCACGTTATTTTATCTTTTGGGGCAAACAAAATTTCTTTTAAGACAAAGGAAATTGTAACACTGCACTACTTTTAATAAGCAAAAAACAGCCTAAAAAGAAGAAGAATCATGAAAAAGACAAAAACATTCCCTGAACAAAAACAAAATCTTCCTGGTAATGAACACATGATGAAACCTGAACCAGAAATTATTAGAGAAAATTATGTTGGAAGCGGTAAATTGCTAGGTAAAACTGCTTTTATCACTGGAGGCGACAGCGGTATCGGCCGAAGTGTTGCTGTACATTTTGCCAGAGAAGGTGCTAATATTGCCATAATTTATCTAAAGGAAGATAAAGATGCACGTGAAACTAAAGAAATGGTTGAAAAGGAAGGACAACAATGCCTTTTGATAAGCGGTGATTTGAAAGATGAAAAATTTTGTAAAGCAGCCATTAAAAAATGCCAGACTACTTTTAAAGATATTAATATTATAGTAAATAATGCTGCAGTACAATTTCCTCAAAATGAATTGGAAAAGATAACTGCATCTCAGCTGCATAAAACTTTTGAAACCAATATTTACCCTTATTTTTATATTATAAAAGCAGCTCTTCCGTTCTTAAAAGAAGGAGATACCATAATTAATACCACATCTGTAACGGCTTTCCGCGGCAGCGAACATCTGGCAGATTACGCGAGTACAAAAGGTGCAATTGTAAGTTTTACGAGATCACTTTCGAGCATGCTGGCCAAAAAGAAAATACGTGTCAACGGCGTTGCGCCCGGTCCTATTTGGACGCCTTTAATCGTCGCCAGTTTTGATAAATTATCCGATTTTGGAAAAGACAATCCGATGGAAAGAGCCGGACAACCTTCTGAAGTTGCGCCTGCTTATGTATTCTTAGCCTGCGAAGACAGCAGTTATATTACAGGCCAGTTTATCCATATCAATGGAGGTGAATTGGTAGGAGGATAATCTGCCTTTCGAAGATCATTAATCATACAAAATTTTTACGTGGGATTTGTTTTAATCTCGGAAAAACAAGAAGTCACCAAGTTCTAATTGTTTTTCAATTAAAAAAAAACTTACAACCTCAGCAACTTAGAACCTCAGAACCTTAAAAAAAAATGAACTACGTAGACATCATCGGTCTTTTTGCTGGAACTTGCGTTACTATAGCAACCATTCCGCAGATTTTAAAAGTTTGGAAAACTAAAAAAGTAAAAGAAATTTCGCTTAAAATGTTTGGCACACTTACTTTTGGAATCGCGGTATGGGTCGTTTATGGTATTTTGAAAAACGATTTGGCAATTATTATTACCAATAGCGTTTCGCTGATCCTGAATCTAATTATGGTTTATTTTATTATATACTATGAAAAAGAATAAGATTTTATAAAAGAAAAAAACAGCTCGACAAAGCTGTTTTTTTGAGAGTGAAGAATATGGTATGCTTACTAGCTAGCTAATTTTTGGTTGTATGGTTTGAATGTCAAATGGTATTTTTCTTTTAAAGTTCGAGGCTGCAGGTTTCTTTTGAAAAATAATACAGGCGCCATAATTGTTTTCAAATTTGACAATTTTTTAATTTCGCTTAATTGTTTAACGGCAAAGTTTAAAATAGGCTGAAACGTAGTTAAATAATTGTAACTATGCTGCGCTATCTCTAGTTCTAAAACTTCACGCAAAATGCTCTTCATTAATAAATAACGAACTGTGCCCTGCTGTGGAATCGTTTTAAGTTCTTGGAACTTCTCGCCTATCTTTTGATTTTCTGGACCTATGTAAATATAATTTCCAGATTCATGAGTAAATATTTTTCTCACCTGCGATGTAAAATCGAAATCGGTTACTTTACTTTCTATATTGGTTGGCATTCCAATCAATGAAAATTGAATGTGCTGGTGGCTTTTAAAATACAACACGCTGTTAATTACTGAGGAATTACTCATAATACCAGACTGTTGTTTCTTTAAAGATCTAATTTCTCCATTTGCACCAAAACTATGCACTACATTTCCTTTTTCACAATACACAAAAAATACCGGTGATAACGGATTTGATTCTATACTTAAATTGACATCGTGATTGAACATTAGGTCAAAATTTAAGTACGTCATTTCTTTTTCAAAACGAACTCCTGAAATGCTTCCTGTTGCCCATTTCGATTTGAATGTTAATTTATATTCGTTTGCGTTGATCAATAGATCACCGCCAAAACTATCTTTAAGATTGTTAAAGACATCGTCAAATCCTCCAGTATTTATGTAAAGTTTTTTCATTATAATATTTTGGTTAAATAAAACTGTTAGTAGTTATTTACGTACAAAAACTAACTTTGGTTTTTATCTTATTTCTATAATCCAAATTTCGTTTATATTGTCTGTCAAATCTTTATACAATTTTGGAGAGATATTTCATAATTATTATTTTGAGAGGGACAAAGGTTTAAAGTTGCAAAGGTTCAGAGATTTCTTTTAGAGTGACAAAGGTTGAAAGTCGCAAAGGTTCAGAGGTTTTTTTT
>NZ_LMJL01000012.1:571828-869897 GCF_001429295.1 Flavobacterium sp. Root935
AATCTATTTTTACTTTTTATGTCAATTCGCTTATATCAGCATTTTTAGAATAATTAGCTTTCGGAATATCTTTAAAAAATTCAGCTTCTTCTAAGTCAGCTGTTGGTCCGTATCCTAATAAATGGGTTCCTTTTCTGTTGTCTTTTGTTTCAATAACATACAAGATAGACATATCATCTGGATCGCTCATACCTTCATAACGATGGTGGGCTACAATAAAAATATCTTCTGGTTTGTATGCTGTTTTAGTTTCTGAATCTATTAATTGATCATTTTCAAATAAATAATTCACTGTATATCCTTCTTCTTGATATCTTTTAATATAATCGGTTTCGTGTTTTGAATCTTCTCTTTTCATGGCTTTTTTATTTTTAATCTCTTTATCAAATTTCCGTATTGAAACCAGATAAAATTAACTCAAACGATTTTAATCTTGCCTCATTCAAAAATGAGACTTTTTGAATATTTATTTTTTATTAATTTTAACGAAGCCTAACTTTAGGCAAGAATTACTACATTTAAAAATTAATAAAACTCTGTTTATTAATAAGAGAATAAATACCACATTTAATGAACACTAACAATTATGAATTTCTGGCCAATGGAGGAGAAATGGGACAGCTTACCCGTGCCAAAGATTGGAGTAAAACTGAGGTTGGACCAGAAGCATCTTGGCCGCAAAGTCTTCGTACTACTTTAGGAATTTTATTAAACTCCAAATTCCCCATGTTTTTATTTTGGGGGCCAAATCATATTTGTTTTTATAATGATGCCTATCGTCCTAGTCTTGGAAACGATGGTAAACATCCCTCAATCCTTGGTGAAAAAGGCGCCGATTCATGGCCGGAAATCTGGCATTTTATTAAACCTTTACTGGATCAAGTACTTATTGAAGGAGAAGCTACCTGGCATGAAGATCAGCTGCTTCCGATTTACAGAAATGGCAAAATCGAAGATGTTTACTGGACATTCAGTTATAGTCCTGTAAAAAATGATGAAGGAATAATAAATGGAGTTCTTGTAATTTGCAACGAAACTACCGATAAAGTAAACATTCGTAAAAGGCTTGAAGAAAGCAACGAACGCTATTTAAGTAACATTCTTCAAGCTCCAAATGCGATGTGTATTTTTAGAGGTGAAGATTATACAATAGAAATTGCCAATAAATTGATGCTGGAAATTTGGGAGCGAAAAGAAGAAGAGGTTCTACATAAACCTGTTTTTAAGGCACTTCCCGAAGTTACCAATCAGGGTTTAGAAGAAATTCTGAAAAATGTTTATACTACTGGTGAAAAATTTACCGCCAACGAACTTCCTGTAAGTCTAAACCGAAAAGGAAAACCGGTAATTAATTTTATAAATGTTACTTATGAAGCTTTAAAAGAAGCCGATGGTACTATTTCTGGTATTCTGGCTATTGCCAATGATGTAACGCTGCAGGTCCTTTCCCGCACTGCTGTTGAGGAGAGCGAAAAGCGTTTTAGAAATATTGTAAAACAGCTTCCGCTCGGGATTGGAATTTTTAAAGGGAAAGATCTCGTTGTAGAAATGGCGAATGATACTTATCTGCATATTATTGATAAAAATGAAGAAGATATATTAGGCAGGCCAATTTTTGATTCTGTTCCTGAAGCAAAAGAGACTGTTTTTCCACTACTAAAAAACGTTTTTGAAACAGGTGTTCCTTACTATACAGACGAACTTCCTGTTACTTTATATCGTTATAACAAACAGGAGTTAGGTTATTTTAATCTTGTATTTTATCCCTTAAAAGAAGAAAATGCGATTACAGGTGTTATTATTGTTGCCTACGAAGTTACAGAAGAGGTAAAAGCGAGACATTTATTAACGGAAAGCGAAAAAGCATTTCGAAATATTGTAATGGATTCTCCAATTGCAATGGCAATATTTAGAGGTAAAGATCATATTATCGAAATGGCCAATATTTCGATGATGCGCAATATCTGGCAGAAAGAAGAAAAGGATACAATTGGAAAGCCTTTATTGGAAGTTTTCCCAGAATTGGAAAATCAAAAATATCCCGAATTGTTAAATGATGTTATTGCTAATGGAAAAACGATTCAAGAGAACGAAGCGATTGCTTATGTTGATATTAAAGGGAAACTAAAGAAATTCTACTTGGATTACGAGTATACTTCGCTTCTTGAAAAAAATGGGCAGGCTTCTGGCGTTATGGTTACTGTTAACGATGTAACGTCTAAAGTTAAAGCAAGAAAAAAAGTAGAAACTGCCGAAGAAAGAGCAAGATTAGCAGCCGAAATTGGAGAAATTGCGACTTGGGATCTTGATCTTCAGAATAAAAAATTAATTTATAGTGATAAAATCCTGGATATCTTTGGCTTTGAAAAAAAAACAAAAATAGTACATCAGGATATTCGAAGCCGAGTGCTTCCCGAAGACGAGCATATCTTAGTAGAAGCTTTTGCAAAGGCACTTTTAACAGGTATTTATAAATACGAAGCACGTATTCAAAAATTAGATGATTCTATCAGCTGGATAAAAGTCCACGGCAGGATATTTTTTGATGAAAATAAAGACCCTTCAAAAATGATCGGTACTTTGATGGATATTACTGACGAGAAAAACAGCCAGCAGGTATTGATGAAGAATGAAGCAAAATTTAGACTTCTGGCCGATTCTATGCCTCAGCTTATTTGGACAAGTGATACTTTGGGAAATCTAAATTATTTTAATGAAACTTTTTACAAGTATTCTGGATTATCTAAAGAAGAAATCGATAAAAATGGATGGCTGCAAATTGTACATCCTGACGATCGGGAAGAAAATGTTAAACTCTGGATGCATTCTGTAAAAACAGGTAATGATTTTTTATTCATTCACCGTTTTAAACGTTATGATGGTGAATACAGATGGCAGTTGAGCCGTGCTATTGCACAATTGGACGAACAGGAAAATATTCAAATGTGGGTGGGTTCAAGTACAGATATTGAAGATCAAAAAAACTTCACCAATCAGCTTGAAGAGCAGATTATTGAACGTACTACTCAGCTGGAACTTAAAAACAGAGATCTTGTTAACATGAATATCGAACTACAGTCGTTTGCTTATATTTCGAGCCATGACCTTCAGGAACCTTTGCGAAAAATACAAACGTTTGCCAGCCGTTTATCTGATTTAGATGAACAAAACATATCGGCAAATGCTAAAACATATCTAGCCAGAATTGAGATTTCTGCCAAAAGGATGCAGAATTTAATACAAGACCTGCTCGCCTATTCTAGAGCTAATTCTGCAGAACGCGTTTTTACAACGGTTAATATTGACGAAATTGCAGAAGAAGTCATCAGTGATTTCTCTGATCGAATTGAAGAAAAAAATGCAGTAGTAGAATATCATAATTTAGGAGAAGCTACCTTGATTCAGTTTCAATTTAGACAGCTGCTTCATAATTTGGTAGAAAATGCGCTTAAATTTTCTAGAAAAGGAGTTCCTCCAAGAGTAGAAATATCGTCAGAATTGGTAAAAGGAAGTTCTCTGCCAAATGCTGAGTTTAAAGATAAAATGTATCATCATCTGCAAGTTGCTGATAATGGAATTGGCTTTGATCTTGTCTATAAAGAAAAAATCTTTGAAGTTTTTCAGCGCCTGAATACAGAAAATGAATATAGAGGAACAGGAATTGGTCTTGCCATCGTGAAAAAAATCGTTGAAAACCATAAAGGTATCATTACCGTTTCCAGCGAAAAAGACAAAGGTTCTGTGTTTAATATTTATATTCCTGATATGTCTTAAAATCAATATTTGAAAACAAAATTGGTTTTATTTGGCACAAACTGCTTCCAATTTATACTTATCGCGTGCTCTATTGATTTTATAATATCACTCATTAAAACGGGCTTGGTTATAAAACAGTTCGCTCCAAGATTTCGGCATTTCTCGATAATGCTGGGCTCACTTGACGTAGAATAAATTACTACTGGGATATCTTTTTTATCCTCCGAACTTCTAATTTCTTCTAAAACTTCAAAACCGTTTTTTCCAGGCATATTTAAATCCAAAAAAACAACGTGCGGTGTTGGCGGCGGATTAAAAATAGCATCCAATAATTTTTCTCCTCCAGTATAAGTTTGAAGTGTGATTTTTTGCTTTATTGACTCTACTGCATCAGCAAAAATGCTTAAATCATCTTCGTCATCATCAGTATAAAAGATAGTATAGTTTGTCATTATTTTTCGAGTATGATTTTAATACTCAAATATAAAGCATTTTTGCAAAACAATCAATATGAGTATTTATTCTTACAAAAATATAAATTGAAATCTCATAATTTATAAGTTTAATTATATAAGCCTAAAAAGATAAAAATAACCAATTTTACTAGTATGAAATTAAACAAATACAAACTTAAAGTATAACGTTATGGGCGATCATAAAGACCTTACAGATGAATTTGCAGTAGATAAAATAAAAGATCTTGCAGAGAATATTAAAACATGTATGTTTTGTACTTACAATGAATACCGACTGCAGTCCAGACCTATGTCTGTTCAAAAAATTGATGATTCAGGAAACCTTTGGTTTTTATCAGATCGAAACAGCAGTCATAATGCTGAAATTTCTTTAAACCCAATGGTGGAATTATTTTTTGCTGAACCGCATGATAAGTTTTTAACGCTTCATGGAACAGCAACGATCCAGTATGATAGAGAAACTATTAAAGAATTGTACGACCCAATTGTTAAAGTCTGGATGCCAGGCGGCGAAGATGATCCGAATTTAAGTGTAATTAAAGTAGTTCCTGAAGATGGATATTACTGGAACAATAAAAACGGTAAAATCGTAGCTATTGCTAAAATGACTGCCGCGTTTGTAACTGGAAAAACAATGGATGATGGAATTGAAGGAACTTTGAAACTATAGTTTTCTATTCTATTTCATACAAAAAAAATTTAGCCACAGAGTAAAGATTACTAGGATTTCAAAAATCTATGATTCTTTATTCTGTGGCTAAATTTTTTATAATTAATGTCTAAGTATTCATTCGTTTTAATTCTAATGCATTTAATATACCTGCTTCACTCGCAGTATTATTAAAATAAACAAATCCTTTTTTCGAATCTAATTTATTGCTTACTGCTTCTAATTCTTCTGTCGAATAACTGGAATAAAACATTTTAGGAACACCATGAAATCGTACATAAACCAATGGAAAATCCTTGAAAATTGTTTTAGGAAGATCCGGATGACTAACGCTGCAAAACGTAATTTTGTTTTCTTTGAACGAATTCCATACTTCTTCATTCCACCAGCTTTCGTGACGAAATTCGATCACATTTTCAAATTCATAATTTAGACTGCCTATTATATTTTCTAATTTCTCTTTGCTATAAGCATAACTGGGAGGAAATTGGAATAAAATAACAGCGAGTTTCTCTTTCATACCAGATTTACAAACATTGTAAAAATCATTTAAAAGACCTTCACAATCCTGCAGCTTTTTGATATGCGTAATTTCTTTTGGAACTTTAATAGAAAATAAAAAAGATTCTGGGGTTTTATCGTACCAGTTTTGAAAAATTCTAAGAGTAGGAAATTTATAAAAACTGCCATTAAATTCGTATGTATTAAAATGCTGGCAATAAAAATCAAACCAATTTTTGGAGGGCAGATTTTGCGGATAAAAAATGTTCTTCCAAAAACTGTTATAAAAACTGGAACATCCTATTAATACTTTATTTTTCATGTATATAATTTTTGACAATTAGTGCAGAAAAAACTTCTTCGCTTTCGTTCTCCTGTCTGTTTTTTATGAAATGGAAGATTACATCTTAAACAAACTGATTTTGTATAAGCCTCCCAATGTTTTTTGAGTTCAAATTTCTTTTTCCAGTATAAAAATTCAAAGCTGTATGTCGAGCATTCAGCTATAATCTGACTCATTTCTTCTGGTGGAATTTTTCCAACAATTGATTCTGGATGAATGTAGCAGCGATATAAAACTTCATTTTTTATAATATTACCAACTCCAGAAAAAATGTCTTGGTCTAGAATAACATCGCAGATCATTTTGTCTGACATTTTTTCTAGACTAATTTGTGCCTTCTTCGGATTCCAGTCATCATTCATCACATCTACACTCCAATCGTAATGAGAGTTGATATTTCCTTCTAATATTTTTACGGAACAGGTATAAAAATTTATTTCACCATCATCAAAACCTAAACTCAATCTCGGTTGTGATATTTTACGTTCGTTTATTCTGTATGTTCCGAACATTAGTAAATGAATCTTGACCGTAAAAGAGTCAAAACATATTAAAAAATGCTTTCCCCAAGTTTTAAAATCATGAATGGTTTTATCCTTTAGGCGAGAAATATCTATACTGGTATTTCCAGAAACAGAAATTACTTTTTTTCCTGTGAATTGCTGTACCTCTTCTTTTAAAATTACTATAGACGGACCTTCGGGCATAAAATTTATTTTTAATTAAACTAAAAAGTGCAGTCCGAAAACTGCACTTTGAGTACATTCTTATTGCTTATTCAATTTCTGCTGCTTCAAGATTTACAGCATTTACAGCGACTTCCGTCAGTATTTTATCTGCTCCTTTTTCTTCATCAAGAGTTTGTTCCAGTAAAGTTGCCGCTTCTGGCAGACCTAGCGTTTCTGCAAACTGTCTTAAAGTACCATAAGTTGCAATTTCGTAATGCTCAATTTTTTGACTTGCAGCAATAATTGCCGCATCTCGCACTACTCCAATTTCGGTTTCTTCAAGCAATCCTTTTGCTTCTTCGATCAAACCTTCCATAGCGTCGCATTTTTTTGCTGTGGCTTTTTTACCTATAATTTTAAAAACTTCTTCCAAACGTGAAATTTGTTCTTCTGTCTCTGTTAAATGGTTGTCAATAGCATCTTTCAATTCAACAGACGATGCATTTTTAAGCATAACTGGCAAGGCTTTAGTTAAAGCTTTTTCAGCCCAATAAATGTCTTTTAAACTGTCTTCAAATAATTCAGTTAATCCAGAAGCTGCGTTTGATTTTGGTTTTGTTACGCCTCTTTCGATTGTCTCTTTTTTAGAGGTATTGTTTTTACTATCTGTAGTTTTCATGGTAATGATTTTTTATAATTAATAACATCATAAAAGTACTGCCTGCAGAATCAGACTGGTTATACTATTTTAAATATAAATTTCATTCTAAGCATCTGTTAATTATACAATTACATTAAATAATCCTATAAAACAAGGCAGGGCAATAGGCGTTAGATTTGTATATATAAATTACTAAAATTCAATATCATGAATACTACAGATAAAACAAACGGTACTTTTCCTCGAGATCCAGGAAACCCTAATAGTTCAGACAGAAATACTGTAATGAATGAGGAACTTTATGACTTAAATACAAAAGAAACTCAGAAAAGCCGAGCAGAAGATGCAGAACGCGGTTATACAGTTAGAGATGGATATAACCCAGATAAACCAAATCCAGATCAAGCATATGATGACGATTTAGACGATCTTAATGATGATTTTCATACCGATAGAGATCTTGAAGACAATGACGATGTCTTTGAAGTTGTTTTAGAAGATGAAAATGATTTAGAAGATGAAGAAGATGAGGACGAATATGTTGAAGAAGATCTTGATGAAGAAGTAGAAAATGACGAATTCGATAATCCTGCCGATACTTTTGAAAACGACTTTAATGAAACCGAAGACGATTTGGAAGATATTGACGACGAAGACGAAGACGAAGACGATGAAGACAACGATTATATTGAAGATGATGTTCAGGAAGAAGAACCAGAATATCCGCAAAACGATCCACGCCGATTGTAAATTTCTCTGCTTCTAAAAAAATAAAAAACCGTTAATTACTTAACGGTTTTTTTTGAGTTTAAAATTCAACTAATCTCCAATAATTTTCAATACTGGAATATCATCCATTTTAGCCAGACGTTCTGCTAATCCAGCTCTCGCTTCATTGAGTTCTTCTTCAACTTTACCCAATTCTTTATACCATTTTTCTTTTTCAATTGTCGAATGTTCCAATTTTCTTAAAATTTCATAGATTTCTCCCTCTGCTTCCATCACTTTTAATCTTTTGTAATAAGTAAGACTTTCAGTCATGTGTGCAAGTGCAATCATTGCTGTTAAGAAAGGGTGATTATTGGTAACATTGACATCTTTAATTTTCCCATGTTCCAATTCTACTTTTAAGGCAAAAGCAAATTCTTCCATGTTAAAAGCTTCGTGTTTGCTATTCGGATCCAAATAGGCTTTTATGGCATGCACATTATTCATAGTCGAAAGATCTACGTCAGTTTGTGTGCTGTCACTTAAATCTTTATAAACTACATTTGCAATTGCTCTGGCCTCTGCAACCGTAGGATCATTTTCCGGATTATCAAAATCTCGAACCGACCAATCCCAATTTTCAGGATGAACCGGTTTTATATATTTTTCACAAAAATCTGTAACATCATTTTTCAAACTTACCATTACATCTTCTCTTTTAATATAGACATCTTGGTAAGCGCCGCTTTTTGTTCCCATGACTGTTATTTTTTTTTGAAACTGCAAAAAACGACACATTATAAAAATAACTGTGTCGTTTTTTTGTTGTTTTATTTACTGATATTTTTATTAAACTCTCGTTCTTCCGCTGATTAATGAAATAACGAATAAGACTAAAAATATAAAGAATAAAATTTTAGCGATACTTGCGGCTCCAGCGGCGATTCCACCAAAACCAAATATTCCTGCCACTATGGCTAGAATAATAAATGTGACTGTCCAACGTAACATAATAATAGTTTTTTAGTTAATAATGATTTTGTTTGTTTTTCAAACTTTTCAGCTTTTAAGAGATGCTGTAACTCTATTTTTTAACTGCATGACGATTCTAAATTAATCTCATAATTTTGGATTAACTCAGAAAATGCAATTTCTGATTTCGTAAAATACTTTCTCGTACTTCGGCTTTTTTTAGCTAAATCAAAATATTTTTGAATCGAGCCATCTTCATAAGTCGAAATTAAAAGCGGATGAACGTAATAATCTTTGCAGACTTTTCTAGTGTTTCCTAATGCTTCTGCCGTTAAATCAAATGCGGTAACCACATTTTTTTTAGCTTCTTTTTCATCAGAAGTAACTCCGATTTCCATTAAGCTTTCAAAGAAAATAATTGACGCTGCCCATGTTCTAAAGTCTTTTGCACTAAAATATTCACCTGAAATATTATGCAGATATTCATTTACCATATGACTGTCAAGTACTTTTCTTTCTCCGTTTTTATCGTAATATTTAAAAACTTCCCAGCCTGGAATTTCTTCGCATCGGCTTACCAGTTTTATCAATTGTTTGTTTCTGGTTGTAATCGTATGCTGCTTACCTTTTTTGCCGACAAATTCAAATCGAAGCGAATTTCTATTGATGTTGATATGACGTTTTCTTAAAGTTGAAAGTCCGTATGATTTATTGTCTTTGGCATATTTTTCATTTCCAATTCTAATATGAGTCTCTTCCATCAAACGAATGACCAAAGCAATAACTTTTTCTTTCGACCATTCTTTATTTTCCAAATCAATATCAACTTGTTTTCTAATGGATGGAAGTTTAGCTCCAAACTCAGCAATTTTGTAAAATTTAGTTTGGTTTCTAAGCAGATTCCATTTTGGATGATAGCGATATTGTTTTCTATTTTTAAGGTCTATTCCAACAGCCTGTAAATGTCCGTTTGTAACATCTGTAATTCGAACATTTTCCCATGCCGGCGGAAGCACCAAACTATTAATTCTTTTTATTTCGTTTTTATTTTTTAGAGATCTTCCATTTTTTTTATAAACGAAATTTTCTCCTTCGCGACATCGAACAATTGTCAGCTGATGATCATTAATATATTCCAAATCTAATTTTTCAATCACTAAATGTGGAGTCTTAATTAACTGATTCATTAAAACTTCTTTTTTGGCCGCTGCATTCATGGTATTTAATTATTTATCACTGGGATCGTTTTAATCAATTTTTAATTATTTCGTAAAGAATCAATTAGACTTTTTTTATTCATGTAAGATCTTCCTTCTATACCAACTTTACTGGCTTGTTTTTGAAGTTCTTCTTTCGTCCATTCTTCATAAGGTTTTGCTTCACCGCCTTTTTTTCCTGCATGAGGCGTATTGGCAATTCTAGCAGATTTTTCTTTGCTATATCCCTTTTTTACAAGCGCCTCATATTGTTCTTCATTTTTAATTCTTGGATCTGGCATGACTATATATTTTTAAGGTTTAACATTTTCTAAATCTCATAATTCAAAGTTCTTTTAAAAGTGAAAGAAATTCGTTATAGAATTTTCGTTAGAAATTTCATAATTAAGGTTATGGATAATTGTGAATTATTAATTATAAGCTGTTAATTGTTGGATTTGATTTAATTTTCAAAAAAAAAANTTTAAACTTATCCTAATACAATTATGACTTTAAAAGAAATAATATGATTTGCATACAGTCTAAATTTGCACTTAAATTATTTCTTAAAATAAGTCCAATGAATTCAATAAAAAATCCAAAAGTTGGAGATCTATTTTATACTCAAATAAATAGAAAGTTTTTCTTTATGCAAATAATTCATATAACAACCAACTTACCATCTCCATAATAATGGGCAATATAATTATGGATATTTCATGGTTGTATTTGAAAAATCTTTTTCTAAACTCCCACTAACAATTGAGGAATTAGATTTAAATAGAGTGTATCAGATAAAATCTAAGCCTAAAAAAGCTATTTTATATGTAAGCCATTGGAATGAAATTCCAGAAATCAAAGTAAAAGATGGACGAATAGATTCCGCCAAACATAAAAAATATAAATTCGTTTATTTTGGAAACACATATGTTACAAATAAATTTGAGCCCGTAATTCTTCGAGAGTTTACCTTGCCTTCTCGAAATATATCTGATGAAAAAGGTTATACAATCTCTCATTCGCCTGACGATATAAATTGGATTTACAGCAGACTTATTCAGGATGAAGAGAAACAAAATGAAAAGACGAAAGAAATACTCCCAAAATATTTTAATGAATGGCTTGAATATGTTGAAGCTGATGCAATTATAAAAACAGAGAAAATTTTAACCTCTTTTGAACTAGATAGTCAAACAAAAGATACTCGAAAGGCATTAAAGAAATGTATTGTCGCACTTAATAAGTTAAATGAAAAACTGCAGTTTATAACAACTATTGAAGCTGAAAGTTTGGTTGATCAAATAGTAAAATTATCAATAAGCTTTGGACTGAATGATTTAGAATCAAATGAAATAATTGATAAGAATCGAGATTGGTAAAATATAATTGTTTTCATTCAAAAAATACTCAGCATCCAAATCATATAACAATCTCTAAAAATCCTGTAAGACATTGCTGTAACTTCTCAATAATTTTACATTATAACATTAAACTATTAAAATCATGAAAAAGTTACTATTAGCCGGAAAAGCCATTTTAGGAGCAGGATTAATTATTTTATTCCTTCAATCTTGTAAAAACGAAACCAAACAAGAAGATCCAAAAGAAGTTGCTGAGGATGCAAACGAGGCTAAATTTGATTCTATTGATAGCAAAGAAGATGATTCTGAGTTCTTAGTAGATCAAGCGGAAATTAATCTAGCTGAAATCGAAATAGGTAAACTGGCACAAACTAAAAGTACTAACGCAGAAGTGAAAAAATTTGGTAAAATGCTTGTTGATGAGCACACTAAATCTGCTTCTGAAGTAAGTGCATTAGCAAAAGCTAAAAACTTTACATTACCAACTTCTTTGACTGAAGAAGGTCAAGAAGAATACAATAAATTGAATGAAAAAACAGGAGTTGACTTTGACAAAAAATTCGCAGACATGATGATCGATGGTCACGAAAAAGCGATTAAAAAACTTCAAGACGCTACTAAAGATGCTCACGACGAAGATGTAAAAACTTGGGCATCAAACAATATTGCGGGTTTAACTGCACATTTAGAACATGCTAAATTGTTGAAACAAAACCTAGACAAAAAGTAAAATAAATTTAATTGGTTATTATTTATTTTTAAAAAACCCCTTAAGAGTTGAATTGCTTAAGGGGTTTTGAGTTTTATTTAAGTTGCTA
Source organism: Flavobacterium sp. Root935 (assembly GCF_001429295.1). Lineage (GTDB taxonomy): Bacteria > Bacteroidota > Bacteroidia > Flavobacteriales > Flavobacteriaceae > Flavobacterium. Next base: position 583,959 of record NZ_LMJL01000012.1, read on the forward strand.
AGAGACTAAGATTCTAAGGTTCTAAGAAAAAAACTTAGCGCCTTAGAATCTTAGAACCTTAGCAACTTATTTATTTTAAAGAAGCCATATCAATCACAAAGCGATATTTGATATCTCCTTTTAATAATCTTTCGTAAGCGTCATTTACTTCGTTTACACCAATTAATTCGATATCTGCAGTAATATTATGTTCTGCGCAGAAATCAAGCATTTCCTGAGTTTCGGCGATACCGCCAATATTTGAACCTGCGAAGCTTCTTCTTCCTAAAATAAGACTGAAAGAAGTTACAGGAAGCGGTTCCATAGGAGCTCCAACTAAAGTTAGCGTTCCGTCAACTTTAAGTAAATTTAAGTAAGCATCGATATTATGTTCTGCAGAAACGCAGTCTAGAATGAAGTTTAAACTTTTCGCATGCTGTGCCATTTGTTCTTCGTCTGTAGACAAAACAACTTCATCTGCTCCAAGACGTTTTGCATCTTCAGTTTTAGATAATGAAGTAGTGAAAACAACCACATGAGCGCCCATAGCTTTTGCCAATTTGATTCCCATATGTCCTAAACCGCCAATACCAACGATTCCAACCTTTTGGCCAGGGCCAACTTTCCAGTGTTTTAACGGCGAATAAGTTGTGATTCCAGCGCATAGTAAAGGTGCAACACCAGCAAGATCTAATTTATCTGAAATATGCAATACATAATTTTCATCGACAACAATACTTTGAGAATAACCTCCAAAAGTTTGTCCGCCTAAATGAACGTCAGGAGAATTAAAAGTCAATGTATTTCCTGGGTCGCAAAATTGCTCTAAACCTTCTTTACAATGTTCGCATTCTCTGCAAGAATCAACCATACAACCAACTCCAGCTAATTGTCCAACTTTAAAATTCTTTACGTGATCACCAACCTTAGTTACACGACCAACAATTTCGTGACCTGGAACAATTGGATAAATAGTTCCGTGCCATTCGTTTCTAGCAGAATGCAAGTCTGAATGACAGATTCCGCAGTATAAAATTTCAATTTCTACATCGTGGGCAAGTACTTCGCGGCGTTTAATATCTAGTGTCTGCAATGGTGCTTCGGCAGCTTCGGTACCAAAGGCTTTTATGTTTTTTGTTTCCATATTTTTTTATTTGTTTTGTTTCAAGTTTGAAGTTTCAGGTTTCAGGTTTACACGCAAAGAGCGCTAAGATTTACGCAAAGTACACAAAGGAAATTTTCTTTATTAAGATAAAAAACTTAGACTCTCAGTATCTCAGAACCTTAGTCCCTTAACCTAGTGACTGCTTAATAGAAAATACTCTCCATCGGTTACTTTTTCTAACCATACTCCGTGGCCTTTATCCACTTCTGTGATGATCGCAACATAAGAGAACTTTTCAAACGGAGTTGCTCCGTACCAATGTTCTATTCCTGGTAAAATTGTAACTACTTCGTCTTTTTGAAGTTTACGAACGGCACTTCCTCTTTCTTGGTAATAGCCTGTACCTTCTTTTGCAATTAGCATTTGCAGACCTGCATTACTATGCCAATTACTTCTAGCACAAGGCTCAAAAGTAACTTCCTTAATAACAGTATTTTCAGGATGAATATCACTGCTCTGTTTTTTATAGGAAACGTCACCCGTCATATATGTGCTCGGGACTTTTCCTTCTTCGATAACGGCTGCATAATTTGTTGACATAAATTTAGTTATTTTTTGAGATTAATTTTATTGATAACTGTTATATTCTTCATCTGTAACGGGTTCCAGCCAGTCTACAATTCCTTTTGCAGTATTGGTGCTGATGGCGATATGTGTAAATTCACTTTCGGGAGACGCGCCGTGCCAGTGTTTTATTTCGGGCTGAATGTTTACAACGTCTCCAACCTGTAATAATTGAATTGGTTTTCCAAGTTCTTGGTAATATCCTGTTCCGTGTGTGACAATAAGAATTTGTCCGCCGGGATGTGTGTGCCAATTGTTTCTTGCACCGGCTTCAAAAACAACATTTCCAACGGCAGTATTTAAAACTTCATCGTTTGGAACAAGCATTTTAACCCATGCGTTTCCTGTAAAATATTCTGAAGGTGCTGAATCTCCTTTAGGGAAAATGGCGTCATTATATGGATTATCTGATGTTCTCATAAATTTCTTTGTTTTGGAATTATCAGAATCAGGAAACTAAATTTTGGAAAGCTAGAAGGCGCTTTATGAAGTATTTATTTAGTCGTTAAAACTGATAAATGATTAATACTGTAATTTCAAGGGCAAAATTAGGATAACAATGCTTTTTGAAAATAACAATATTCAAACAAAAAATTATGAAATTGAAACAATTTACATTCGAAGTGATTTCGGAACTGTTCCTGTAAGCCTTTTAAAGTAATTATTAAAATAACTCGGATATTCAAATCCAAGTGAGTAACCAATGTCCGAAATACTCCAGTCCGTATGCTGTAATAATGCCTTTGCTTCGTTTATAATTCTTTCGGTAATATGGGCTGTTGTCGGTTTTCCTGTAACTTCTTTTACCGAACGATTTAAATGATTAACATGCACAGCAAGACTTTGCGCATAATCCTGCGGTGTTTTTAATGCTAAAGGTTCGTTTTTTGTTTCTATCGGAAATTGTCTTTCTAACAATTCTAAAAACAAAGAGGTTATTCTGGAAGAAGCATTTTTATGTTTAAAGAAATTATCTGAAGGCTGCATTTTCATTGATTCGTGAATAATCAAATTGATATAACTACGCATCAAATCATCTTTAAAAACATAATCTGTTTCATATTCTTTGATCATTTTCTGGAATAAAGAATCTATAAAGAGCTTTTGTTCAGCATTTAAAGAAAAAATCGGGGTTCCTCCTATTTTAAACAAAGGCGATTCGTGTAGTGTTTCTGAACGGTCTTTTGCTTTCAAAAATTCTTCTGTAAAAACGCAGGCATAACCTTCGTATCCTTCTGAAACAGTTTCCCAAGAATATGGAATAATCGGATTTCCAAAAAACAGAATCGTTCCGTCGGTTTCTATACCACGGTCAGCATATTGTATGATGCTTTTACTAGTATTGATGCAGATTTTATAAAAATCCCTGCGGCTGTAAACGGGAATTTTGCTTTGATCTCCGTTTATCTGATATACCTTAAAACCCTTCAGTTTTAAATCTGAAGTAAAATCGCAATTCTGAGTTTCTGTCTGATTATTCATTTTGCAAAGTTATGAAAATCAAACAATATTATTTTGTTATTTTTTTGTTTCAGGTTTCAAGTTTCAGGTTTCAGGTTTAAACACAAGAGTCGCTAAGTTATTTTTGCTCGCACATTAAGCAGATTTAATTTTTAATAATCTGTGTCATCTGCAAAATCTGCGAGAGAATTTATTTTAGATTCAAACTTCCTGCTCGTAAATCTTTCGCGGAAGCGGTTAAAACAACTTCTTTTGCATTTTCGTCTTTCTGGATAATGATTTGTGCATATCCGTTGAAAAGCTTTCTTTTCCAAGATGCTGCTGGCGTAATTACTTGAATAATTCCAGGATCTGTGTTCATAACGTCCCAGTCTTTTACTTTTTGTAACGGTGTCGCAGCAATATAGATTGTGTTTTTACCTTCTTTCAAAATAGCTGTATTCAAAGTATATTTTTGAGGATCTTCTGTACTTGGTTCTACTTTTTTTCCATTAACAAAAACTACTGTCTCTACTCCTATTTTCTTGTAAAAGAAACTCACAACATTTGAAGATGCATTATTTTTCAATTCAAATTCTCCTTTATAAATATACGATGGCGCCTGTTTTTTATAATCACGTTCTTTAAAAGCTTCTGTCCATTTACTTTCGTCATAGTTGGTCATTTCCTTAGGAAGAGATGAACTTTCACCTTTTTGTTCCATAAAATTAGTTATTGCAGAAAAAGAAATGTCATCAATAAATTGATCGCTTTCTAAAGAAGTTGGGTCACCGTTTCCTACACCCAAAATTTTTCCACCTTTTATAGAAAAACTGATTTCATCATTTGCTGTTGGAATATGTAAACCGTTTTTATCTGTAACTTCAACAGTTACAACAGATACATTTCCTTTCAAAACGTTTTCTTTATCTAAAGACAATTTTACATTTTCTGCCTTTCCAGTGGTTTTTTGGATTTCAGTTATTATTTTTTTTCCGTTTTTGTAACCAATTGCTTCCAGAGTTCCAGGAATGTATTTTACCTTCCATTCTAAGTGTCCATTTTGCTCCATTTTCTTTTTGCCGAGACTTTTTTTGTTTAGAAAAAGTTCTACTTCATCGCAATTTGAATATGCCCAGACATCAATTTCTTTTCCTTCCATCCCAGTCCAATTCCAATGCGGTAGTAGATGTAAAACAGGTTCTTTCCCCCACCAGGATTTCAGATAAAAAACATTATCTTTTGGAAAACCGCAGACATCCATCATTCCGAAATAAGAAGTTACAGACGGCCAGCCATAAGGTGTTGGTTCGCCACGGTAATCAAAACCCGTCCAAAAAAATACTCCAGCCAAATAAGGTCGCTCGGCATAAAATTTCCAGCCTTCTTCGATACTGTAAAAAGTCGGACGCGGTTTTTTATCATAAGCACTTTGATAGTGTTTGGCATCATCTGTAAAATAAATTCCTCGGGTTGCAAAAGTAGAACCTTCCTCCGTTCCCATTCCAGGCTGCTGTTTAAACTGATTTCTGTGCGCGTCAATATCTCCATTTCCGAGATAATTATAACCCATAATTTCTACTACAGAAGAAATACCACTTTTAAAACCACTGCTTATTCCCACCGTCACTGGTCTTGTAGGATCGATACTTTTGGCAAAACTCTGCATCACATTTGTTATTCTTTCCCCAACTATACCGCCTTCAATATTCCACTCTTCATTTCCAACCGACCAGCAAAAAATACTCGGATGATTGCGGTCACGTTCTATCATTCGCTGTAAATCATTCAAATGATAATCGTTAATTCCCATTAAACGGGTTTCATCAATAACCAGCATTCCCAATTCGTCACAAGCTTTCAGTAATTCGGGAGTTGGCGGATGATGCGAACAACGGTATGCATTTGACCCCATTTCTTTCAGCTTTTTAATTCTATAATACTGAATTTCATCTGGAAGCGCTGTCCCTATTCCTGCATGATCTTGATGATTGTTGGTTCCTTTTAATTTTAAAGGTTTTCCATTTAGAAAAAATCCATCTTCTGCATTAAATTCAATAGTTCTGATTCCAAACGGCGTTTCATAACTATCTATAATTTTTCCATCTTGCTTGATTTGAGTTACCAAACGATATAGATTGGGAGAATCAATATCCCACAAAAGCGGATTTTCAACATGAAGTTTTGTACTATGTGTGATTGTTTTATAAAATCCAGGAGCCAATATTCTTTCAGTAAAAGTAGCAGCCTGTTTATTTTTTTTATCAAAGATGGTTTGAGAAATCTCAATTGATCCTTTATAATTTCCTTTATTTTCAATTGTTACATCAGCAGTAACTGAGGCATCGTTATTTTTGAGTTCAGAAGTTACATAAGTTCCGTTTGTAAGAACATGAATCGGATTTGTTTTCTGCAGATAAACGTGTCTATAGATCCCTGCACCTTCATAAAACCAGCCTTCTTCCATTGAAGCATCTGCTCGAACCACAATCGTATTCTCTCCACCATAATTAACATAAGCCGTTACATCATATTCAAAACCATTGTAACCACTTTGTTCCGTTCCTAAATAAAACCCGTTGAAAAATACTTTTGAGTTTCTAAAAACACCATCAAATTTTAATGAAATTACTTTTCCAAGATCCTCATTTGAAATCGTTATTTTTTTCCTGTACCAGCCGATACTTTTGTCGGGAAAGTTTTTACCCGCCGCTTTAAATCCGTGACTGAAACTGGCACTTTCGCTAAAGGGCTGTTCCACCGCCCAATCGTGAGGTAAATCGAGTTTTCTCCAAGCACGATCATCAAAATCTTTTGCAGCAGGACCATCGCCAAATCCTGTTTTGGTTAAATAGGAAAAGTAGCCTTCTGCATGTCCAAAATCTTTTTTTGTATCGTATAAATGTCCAAACGAAAACTTCCATTCTTTATCTATTAAAATTAATTCCCTTCCTGTTTTATTTTGTGCCAAAGCATGAAAAGAGATTAAAAACATACAATAAATCAGGATTCCTTTTATAGAAATAGTTTTCATAAATAATGTGGTTAGTAAGAATGGTTAGCAAATAGCTATAAAAATATTCTTTTTAAAGCGATTAAAATAATAGTATTTTATCAAAATATAATCGTTTATAATTACTTACAGATAATTAACTCTACTTACAAAGTAGATCATAAAAATTTAGAATCATTCTATTGACATTACTCTGTTAAATTTCTCTCTTTTGATGTAATTTTATATTTGAATTCAATAAAAACTGTACTATTATGAGTGTTATTAAGGATGAAAAATTGCTACATAGTACCATTAAAAACATCGATCAGAAGATAGATAAATTAAATGATCAAAAGATAATTGCTTTTTTTGATGCACTTGGATTAACTGAAAGAGCTGACGTACCAAAGGATTTTCTAAAATGGGAAACTATATTGGTTGTTGTGCCAGACAGACATATTTCGCACAAATTAAAATATTATAAATATTCTATTTCAAGACTTTCTTTTGTTACCAATCCGAATGCACGCGAAATTCATATTTTTGATTTTAATGAATGGAAAAATGTTACGCGTAACAAGACACAATTTCAAATTAGAGAATTTTTGAAAACGAATTATGGCGGAGTGAGGCATCATATGGATAGATTAAATTAATTGCTTTAATAAAATAATGCTTTATACTTTTTAAATGAAATGGATCACTAGGGAAAGACCTAAAATTGACCGAATTGCCTGTCCTTGGCTGATTCTGAATTTTGTTGATCCAGAAGCCGAGTTTATCTATGTCCCGTTTGATCAAGTTTTGCATAAAGCAAAAGAAATAAACGCCATTCCGTTTGATATCCCGAATGTAGAATTCACGCATTATAATGAAGAATGTACTTTTGATTATATTATAAAAAAGTATAAAATTGTTGATCCAGCGGTTTTAATTATGGCAAAAATTGTTCGTGGCGCCGATACTGATCGTCACGATCTTGCTAAAGAAGCAGCTGGACTTTGGGCAATTTCAGCTGGACTTTCGCATAACATTACTAATGATATTGAATTACTCCAAACTGGATTAAAACTTTACGATGCTCTATACAGCTGGGCGAAATATCTGTATAAACAAAATCATCTGCAAAATAGTCCGTTCGAAAATTTACTGCACGAAGTTTATAATAAATTTTTGATTGAGAAAAAATCGAATCAAAAAACACCTGCATGGGTTAAAGAATTAAAAAATATTATTCAAGATCAAATAGATGCACAGTTTACTTTTGACTTAAAGAAAATTTCTAGTGATTTAGAATTGAATCCATCTTATTTATCAAGAGAGTTTTCTAAGTATTTTGAAGACTTAAATTTCGGTGAATATGTTCGAAAACTACGAATTGAAAAAGCCATAAACCTGATTCAAAATACAACTTATACTTTAACCGAAATAGCTTACATGACTGGATTTTCAGACCAAAGTCATTTCACCAGAATATTCAAGTTACAAACTGGAAAAAACCCTTCTTCTTATAGAAAAAATGCGCTAAAAAGTAATCCAGATACAAAAGGTAAATAGTGTTCTATTTATAGATTTTCATTGTCAATAGTTTTGTTTTTTAATTAATAAAACTATTATGATTTCATTGAGACACCTTTTCGCAATCACTTTATTCGCTTTAAGTTTGAATATATTTTCTCAAACTACTTATCCAAAAATCACAGGTTATTTTGGAATTCTTCACCCTATCGTGACCTTTAGCAGTGAACAAACAAACGTAAATTTTAGAGATTATTATGCTGTCGGATTTCCAACTGGAATCAATATTTGGAAAAATCAGAAAATTGGTTTTTCTTTTGAAGTTGTGCCTAATATTAGAGTTCAGGGAAATAGTGATAAAGTGACGAATTTATTATTTCATCCCGGTGTTTTAGTCGCATTAGGAAACGGTTATACATTTGCAGGAAGAGCAGCTTTTGAAAGCAGCGGACGATATGGTATTACTCCAGTAATAAACAAAACGATTATAAAAAGTGAGAATTGCAGTTATTTTGCGGCTATTCCTGTTCCTATTCGTTTTGGCAACGATCATCCCGCATCTTTAACTATTGGTTTTCAATTCGGAATTGCTTTTTAAAATCGCTTAAAAAAAATGAAACGTCACATGTTTTATTTAATTTCAAAAATCCGAATAAATTTTTCTTCTAATTTTTTCCTTTTCCTTTCTTCTTTCCATCTGGAATAGAAAGCCATAAAAAGTAAAAATAAGTTAACGATTGTAGAGGCACGTCTGAGTCCTTTTGCAAAAAAAAGAAAAAATATATTAATTGCCAGTATCAGAACAATTGGAGCATATTTCACCCAAGCGTATTGAAGTGTACTAACAGGTTCGACATTGTAATTTATTTGAAGTCTATTGTTAATATTCTCGTAGTTTCCTTTTACAAGAAAAACTGCTGAAGACTTTGCTGAATTTACTGTTAAACTAAAACTTCTATCATCAAAAAATCCATAAAAGGGCTTTATTGGTCCAGATAAAGGAAATATTCTCGATTGTCCTAAGAGTTCTTTTGGAGAACCAATTTCTGTATTGTCTTTTAATCTTGTTCGGAATTCAGCGATACTTAATTTTGATTCCATTAATTCCGATTTGAAGTTTGATTGGCAAACTTTTTTGTTATTAGCTTAAAATACTTTTTTAAATTTTTCGAATAAGTTCCTTTACCCGAGCAAAAACATAATTGGCCTCTTCATCATAAATAACCATATCAAAATCTCTGGTTCCTTCGGTAAAAATACCTTGCTTTTTGGTGTCTGTATATAACTGCTGAAAATATTGATCGCGCTTTTTGAGCCAGTCTAACTGCTCTTTTTTTAACTTAGACTGTTCTTTCGGACTTATTTTATTTTTTAAATTCTTATACACAACATTTAGCAAACTATCTGACTGGTTGTAATAGGCGTAAGAACAATTGCTCATCGCACTGCCTTTATCTAAGCATTTCTGATACTCTGCTTTCAGTTTTGAAACTGTTTCTAATGTTTGCGAATTAGATTTCACTGCAATCAAAACAAACAATATTACAAGTGCTTTTTGAATCATATTCTATGTTTTTTTGTTCAGGTTTCTTTTTTTGTTTCAGGTTTCAAGTTACAGTGTATTGGTTTATCGCACAGCATAAAACGTGAAACCTGAAACGTGAAACAAAATCATTTATTATTCAACAATACTTTTTACCATATCTTCAAGGGCTTTTCCGTGAATATTTTTGGCTAAAATAATTCCATTTTTATCTACTAAAAAATTCAAGGGAACAGATTGAAGCATATAATCTCCTACAACTGGAGAAGTCCAATATTTTAAATCACTTACTTGTGTCCACGGTAATTTTCCTTTTGCAATTGCTCCCAGCCAAAGCGGTTTTTTAGTATCCATAGAAACGCTGTAGATTGTAAATTTATCAGGATAAGCATTATACATTTTTAGTAATGTTGGCTGTTCTTTAATACAGGGTCCGCACCAAGAAGCCCAAAAATCTACTAAAACCAATTCTCCTCTTAAGGAAGAAAGTGCAATGTTATTTCCTTTCGTATCAGGAAGATCTATTTCTGGAGCAATATCGCCTACATCAACTCCAACAACCTGAGCTTTTGTACTAGTTATAACACAACATAAGAATCCTAAAATAAGTAATGTTTTCTTCATAATTGATTAAGTTTTTGTTTTTTGGGCTGTTTTTTAATCTCCAAACAAATATAAATACTTCTTCATAAATCTTCTCCTCCATCATAAAATTATCCTAAATAAATTATACTTAATTGGTATATCGGGAAAAGTCGATATATTTGCAGCATGGAAACGATAGAAATATTTAAAGCTTTGTCAAACAAGTCCAGACTGCAAATGCTGGAATGGCTTAAAGAACCCGAAATCAATTTTCCTGATCAATTGCAGCATGCAGGATTTGAACATGGTGTTTGTGTTGGTCAGATTCAAGCCAAGGCTGGTTTGACACAATCTACAGTATCTGAATACTTGTCTATTTTACAGCGCGCCGGCTTTATCGAGTCTAAACGTGTTGGACAATGGACTTACTATAAACGCAACGAAGGTGCCTTTGAAGCACTCAGTAAATTAATTCAATCTAATTTGTAAAATTACTATGAGTACAAACAACCTGTTTTCTCCATTTAACTTAAAAACGTTAAATCTGAAAAACCGAATCGTAATGGCGCCAATGACGCGCTCATTTTCTCCAAACGGAGTTCCAACTGACGAAGTAGCAGCTTACTATGAAAAAAGAGCTGAAGGCGAAGTTGGTTTAATATTATCTGAAGGAACTGTAATTGACAGACCTTCATCATCAAACGATGCTAATGTGCCGCATTTTTACGGAGATTTAGCTTTAAACGGATGGAAAAAAGTTATAGACGAAGTTCACGCAGCTGGAGGTTCTATGGGACCGCAGATCTGGCATATGGGAATTATGGACAATCATCAATCAGGATGGGTTCCTCCAGTTCCTTTTGAAGGTCCGTCTGGATTAAATCGTCCTGATTTTAGAAACGGAGTTTCTATGACAGAAAAGGACATTGAAGATACTATCCTGGCTTTTGGTAAAGCAGCTGCTGATGCTAAAAGACTAGGTTTTGACACTATCGAAATTCACGGTGCACACGGTTATTTAATTGACCAGTTTTTTAGAGCTGAAACGAATTTGCGTGAAGATATTTACGGTGGAAAAACACTGCCGGAACGTAACCGTTTTGCTATTGAAGTAGTAAAAGAAATTAGAAAACAAGTTGGGAATGATTTTGCTGTTATCATGCGTTTTTCTCAATTTAAACCTTCTGATTACAATTATAAATTGGCTAAAAACCCACAGGAATTAGAAGCTTGGCTTACTCCTCTTGTTGATGCTGGTGTTGATATTATTCACGCGTCGCAACGCCGTTTCTGGGAACCTGAATTCGAAGATTCTGATTTGAATTTTGCTGGATGGGCTAAAAAGGTAACTGGAGCACCAACTATTACTGTTGGTTCTGTTGGATTATCTGGTGATTTCTTTGGTGCTTTTGCCGGGGAAAGTTCACAGCCAACTTCTTTAGAAGAACTAAACAGACGTTTCGACAGAGGCGATTTTGATTTAGTTGCTGTTGGAAGACCTCTTTTATCTGATCCGAATTGGGTTGCTAAAATTAAAGCAGGCAAAACAGATCAATTAAAAGGTTTTAGTAAAGAAGCTTTGGGACAATTGGTTTTAGAATAAGTTTTTTTTTAAAAGGTACATAGTTACAAAGGTTCAAAGGGGCAGAGTTTTCCCTTTGAACCTTTTTTTTATTTTGGTTCCTTATATAAAGACAAAAGGGATAAACTTAATTATTTATCCCTTTTTTGAATGTCATAACTAACAAAATATTTTATTTAAGGTTCAAAGTTGCAAAGGCTCAAAGGGACAAAGTTTTTCCTTTTTACCTTTTTTATTTTGGTTTCTTATAAAGACAAAAGGGATAAACAATTAAGTTTATCCCTTTTTTGAATGTCATAACTAACAAAATTAAGAGATTCAATATTTTTATTTAAGGCTCAGAGAAACAAAGGTCCAAAGGGACAAAGTTTTTCCTTTGAGCCTTTGTCCCTTTGCCTCTTTGCCACTCTAAAAAACTTTTTTCTTTTGGAATTTATTCTGAAGCCACATTCTAACAGGTTCGTCGTATAATTTCAAACATACAAATGCCATGACAATACTAGCGATTAAAACTCCAATACCCTCTAAATATCCATTTTCCATTGAAACTTTGTTATCTACAACCCATGCTGTAAACCAATAAATTAACGGATAATGTGTAATGTAAATTGGGTACGAAATATCACCAAGAAGTTTGCAGATTTTAAGCGAAAACTCATTTTTAATCTCTCCGCCTGCGCCAATGGCAACGATAATTGGAAAAACTAAAATGATACAGAAAGATTCATATAACCCATTTATCCAAAGGCTGTTTTCGTCTCCAAATCTTGGCAAAGCTAAAACAATAGTTATTAGAATACTGCAAACCCAAAAAGCATTTTTTACATGAATTAATTTTCCTAAACGGCACAACAAAACTCCAGCAAAAAACGGATAAAGCAAACGTGTAAAACCTACATTCATCTGCTCCAGATTTAATGACCAGCCACCGATTACATCACCTTTAGGTCCAAAAACCGTATAATTAATTAACAGTCCGGCAAATATCAATACAAAAACTGATAGTACTTTATTCGAAAATTTACGAAAGATTAAGGCGTACAAGATATTTGCAATATATTCGAAAAAAAGTGACCATGCCGGACCATTTAAAGGATGCATTTCTCCCCAGCCTCTAATTTCTAACGAAGGCGGGATTGGTAATAATGTAAAACCGATTATCATGGTTAAAATAACTTTCCAAACGGCCATATCTCCAATCATTGGAAATAAAATATCAGATGCTTGAAAATAGTAAAATATAGCGCCAATGATCATCCCCATAATCACCATGGGCTGCAGGCGGATTAATCTGCGTTTGTAAAATTCCCATTGTCCCATTTTCGCCCAGCGATCATCATAAGCATACGCTACAACAAATCCTGATAAAAGAAAAAAGAAGTCAACAGCCAAATAACCGTGATTGATAATTTGTACAAAACGGTTTCCACCGCTAAAAGCTTCAAAAATATGAAAAGCAACTACCAAAATAGCTGCTACACCACGCAATCCATCAAGAATTTCGTAATGTTTTTTTGGTTTAATATCAGATGAAATTGAACTCATTTGTTTTGGGTTTCAGTTAGGTTAGGTTTTAATTGCAGATTTTAGATTGCAGATTTTAGATTTTCTGCACTCTGAAAATTTGAAAATTAAGTTTGGAATTTGGAGTTTTTAAATTGAAATTTAATCTACTGGTGATTTTTAAGCCACTCTGTTCTTCTTTGATCTGGTAAATGCTTTACAGAGAAGTTCTCAAATTTGGCTTCAAAACCTTTTCCGTCTGGAGAAGCGGCCATCAAACCAACCATAACTGGCGTATTGTCCTGTAATGGTGCATTTCTCGTCATAATATAGTTTTTATCATCAAAAGAATAAAAGACTTCAACAGCATCTAATCTTCTCACGGCTTTGATCCAGATAAAAGGCGGTGCTTTTTCTAAAGTTGTAACACTCCAATCGCTTTTGTCGTGCGTTACAACAGTGCTGATATTAAATTTTCCGTCCACAAATTCTACTCCAGTTTTGATGTAGTTTTTTTCATCAACGCGGATCATTAATCCCATTTGGTCAAAACGGGCAATGTAATTTCCAGTTAGTTTTACTTTGGCTTCAAATTCACCTCCATAATTAGCGTAGTAAAAAGGTGCATCGTCAACAGTAAATCCGTAATGCGAAATTCTCCAGTAATCGCTGTTTGCTGTTACGTTCATTATTAATGCATTGTTTTTAATTTCCCATTTTTCAGGTTCATTAAACCATTGCATTTTATTTAAAGTCTGCGCTGAAAGGTTCTGAAACAATACAAAACCAATCGTTAATAATAATATTCGTTTCATTTATAATTTGATTATTTATTTTAAAAAAAAGCAAAACTTCTAACGTTTCACATTTATCATTTTTACATCTAACTTTTTAAGACAAAAGCAAAGCTGCAAATTTTGACACTTGCAGCTTTACAAACCAACCAATTTTTAGAAATAAAAAACTTATTTAAGTGAGAAATTCACTTTAGATTTTATGTCTGTTGATGAAGCTCCAATGATTGCCTCAAAATCACCAGGTTCAGCCACCCAGTCATGTTTTTTATCGTCGAAGAAACTTAAAGCTGTTTTATCAATTGTAAAAGTTACTGTTTTTTCTTCACCTGCTTTCAGCAATACTTTTTCAAAGCCTTTTAACTCTTTTATCGGACGCGGTAAGGAAGATTTCAGGTCTGTAATGTACAATTGTACTACTTCTGCTCCTTCTCTGCTTCCCGTGTTTTTCACGTTAACAGAGAATGTAATTTTGTCTCCTGCATTAACTTGCTTTTTGTCAGCTGTCACTTTTCCGTAAGCAAAAGTTGTGTAGCTTAAACCGTGGCCAAAAGAGAATAAAGGTTTAATTTTATTCTTATCAACCCAGCGGTATCCAACAAAAATACCTTCATTATATTTTACCTCATCACCGCCAGGAAATTCTCCTAAAGCGTGCGCTCCATTGTCAGCTAATTTTACAGGAAAAGTGAAAGAAAGTTTTCCAGACGGATTTACATCTCCAACCAAAACATTTGCTAAGGCATTTCCAGCCTCAGTTCCTAAAAACCATCCTTGAACAACTCCTGGAACTTCTTTAATCCAAGGCATTGCGACAGCATTTCCAGAGATATTTACGAAAACAATATTTTTATTGACTTTAGCTAATTCGCTGATCAATTTATCTTGACCATAAGACAATTCTAAATGTTTACGATCGTGTCCTTCATCATCTTGATTTTCACTTTTATTTAAACCTCCAATAAAAAGAACAATATCAGCATCCTTAGCTACTTTTAAAGCCTCTGCTGTTAGCTCTGCCTGCGGGCGTTTTTCTTCTAAACTAACTTTAGCTACAACACCGTTATAATTACTTGTAGGATCACCAACATAACCTCTTGCGTAAACAATTTCAGCTTGGTTGCCAATTCTTTTCTTTAATCCTTCAAGAGGAGTAATTTCATATCTTGCTTTAAGTGAAGAACTTCCTCCACCAACGGTCATCATTTTGATGGCATTTTCTCCAATTACAGCAATCTTTTTTGTTTTAGAAAGATTAATTGGCAGAATGTTATTTGTGTTTTGCAATAATACAATTCCTTCCTCAGCGATTTTACGTCCCGCTAAAGCATGTTCTTCTGTTCCAAAAGATCCAAAAGGACGATTTCTATCCATTGTAGTCAAGAAAGACAAACGAAGAATACGACGTACTTTTTCGTCTAATTCTTTAGTTCCAATTTCACCTTTTCTGATCATTTCAGAATATGGTTTTGCTAGATAATAATTGTCATAAGCATTACTAGTTCCCCAAGAAAGTCCGTTTGTCCAAGAACCAAATTCCATGTCTAAACCATTATGAATTGCTTGTTTGGTATCATGAACTCCTCCCCAGTCTGAAACTACAACTCCTTTGAAGCCCCATTCTCCGCGAAGAATATCATTTAATAGATATTCATTGTGGCAGCACTGTTGTCCTTTGTATTTATTATAAGATCCCATAATTGCCCATGCATCACCATCTTGAACTGCCGCTTTAAAAGCTGGAAGATAGATTTCATATAATGCACGATCGTCTACAACTACGTTTACAGAATTACGATTTGTTTCTTGATTATTTAAAGCGAAATGTTTTACACAAGCGGCAACTCCGTTCGATTGAACTCCTTTTATGTAAGGAACAACCATTTTAGAAGCTAAAAACGGATCTTCTCCCATATATTCGAAGTTACGACCGTTTAATGGGCTTCTGTAGATATTTACACCTGGGCCTAATAAAACATTTTTGTTACGGAAACGTGCTTCTTCTCCAATTGATTTTCCATATAAAGAAGCCAATTCTTTGTTCCATGTCGATGAAAGTGCTGTAAGAGCTGGGAAAGCAATACAAGAATCGTTTGTCCATCCGGCCTGATCCCATTCGTCCCATTTTACTTCTGTACGAATTCCGTGTGGTCCGTCAGTCATCCAGTTTTCTGGAATTCCAAGTCTTTTTACACCTGGAGAACTAAATTTAGACTGCGCATGAATCATGGCAATTTTCTCTTCAGTTGTCATTCTTTTAAGTGCATCTTCTACACGCTCATTAATTGGCTTTTTATCATCAAGATAAACTGGCACTTTGTTTTGGGCATTTACACCCAAAGAACTAAGTAAAAGTAAAACAACAATTGTTTTAACGTTTTTAAACATAACAGTATTTATTAAAGCATTAGTTTATAATATAAAAGTAACTTCATATAAAAGTACTTTATTTATCATATGGTAAAACTAAAACGTTATCGTACATGTTACATTTTTGGATACAAAAAAGTAGTAAATTAAAAAATTAAAATATTGATTTTCAGTATATTAATAAAAAATACACATCAAAAAAAGTAGTAGATTTAAAATAAATATCTATACTTTCAATGATATTGAACCAATTTTCATGACCATTTCTTCGAAATCATTTCGCGAAACTGCCGCTTTATTTCGAGCTCGGGTTCTGTAGTTGTAAATTGTACTTAAAGAGTAACGAAGAAATGCTGCAATTTTTACACTATCGGTGATTCCGAGTCTTATAAGTGCAAAAATTCGAAGTTCTGTATTTAATAATTCGTTTTGTTTGAGAACAATCTGCTCTTCTGGAATTAATAATGCATTAAAATCTTTTACAAATGTTGGATATAGGTTTAGGAAAATAATATCGAAATTCTTGTACAATTCTTCTAACTCATTATCAACCAAAGTAGTTGACTTTAAAATTTTATAAATTTCATCAAACTGTTTCGCAGTTGCTTTTTTGTTTAAAATAATGCGATAATTTTCCAGTTTATTGATGTAAGTCGAACAAAGATTAAAGAAATGTGCAATATATTCTTCTTTAACTAAATTAGATTCAGACAATTGCAGATTACTTTCCTGAAGCTGACTGTTTGTTTCTGTAATATCTTTATTTAGTTCTGCTAATTTTTGGCTGGTTTCGTAAAGTTCTGTTCGAATTCTCGAAACTTTTTTCATTTGTTTGTAAACGTAAATAATGGCAACCAGCAGAAATAACGAAAGCAGACTTATACAAAGCAGATAGATTTGTAATTCGCTTTTTCGCTGTGCCTCACGCTCTAAATAAACAGTATTGATGATTGAATAAACTTCTGACATTAAGAGTGTTCTAAATTGAACATTACAATAAAGCGCATCTTCAATGGCAGATTGCGTCAATTTGTACGCCATATCAACATCACCAATTTCATAAAAAACCAATGCTAATTCCTGCAGTGAAGCATTGTCTTTATTGGCGTTTTTAATATCCGAGGTAGCAGAAAGCGCATAGTATTTTTTTCTTTCTTCTAATTGATGAGTTGCTTCTGAAATTTTACCCAGCAAATAGGTAATCATGGCATATTTCGGATCTTCTTCTTTTATTTTATTCAATAAAGTAAGTAGTTCCTTTTTTGGCTTTTCGAATTTTTTATGAATAAAGATATCTTGCTGAATTCTATTTATTTGATAATCAAGAGTATTAGAATTTAAAATACTTAATAGCGAATCTCGATATTTTCCTATTTGTTTTCTGTATTCTCGATTATCACTATTCGCTGCATAATGTTCAAAAAACTCCCGATACGAAATATAGTAATTTGGAAGCAATGAAACTGCCAGAGTCTTTTTGTTTATACTTTTTAGAAGAGCTTCAGACTCGCGGTATTTTCCTGATGAAGAATAAAGCGTTACCAATTGCAGCTGTGCTAAATTAAAAAGTTCTTTGTTTTGCAATTGTTCTGCTATTCTAAGATTCTTTTTAACGTATCGAATAGCCGAATCTGAGTTTAATTTTTGGTATTCAAGATATAAGGTTTTGTTGTAATTATATTCTTGTTCCGGCGTAAGATTATCCGATTTTATTTTCTTAAAATTCAGAATTCTTTCTTCTTTAAGTTTTACATACTGCTGCTTATTTTTTATCGCATTATTTAATTCTTTTAAAATAACATCGGTACTTTCCAATGCAAAAACCGGAAAGTTTACCATAAGAATTAAGAGAAATAAAAAATAATTTTTCAAGCTGACTTTATATAAAGGGAATTACAAATATAGAAAAGCAAAAATATATAATGCGAATTATTTACTAGGGTAAAAAATGTACAATATGAGGGGTGTTTTAGATTTGCTATAAAAAATAAAATAACATTTAGCTTTATCTATAAATAAATTGATTTCATTTAGATAACTAAAAAGCTTTGTCTGAATTTAAATCATGACAAAGCTTTTTTTATTTTATACTGCAATCGGCGCAGCTAAACAGCTTTCAGGAATATCAAATGCATTTACTAAAGCTACTGCATCTGGACGAATATCCCAGCAAAGCTGATTAACCATTTTACGTACTGCTTTGGTTTTTACCGCTTCCATATAACCGTCTTCTAAATACCAAGCTTTATTTTTTTCAATCTGCGAAAGTGCATACAATTGATTCAATCTCGTTAAAATTGTTTTAGATTCCTCATCTTCAATTTCTTTTATTGCAAGTTGAAATTGTTCTAAAACTACTCTTTCTAAATAGGCTTGAGCAACATCTATCATTTGATGCTGTACGACATTAAAAGCATCATACGCTTCTAATCCGCCATCAACCAATTTTTTAATACGTCTCGCTGCCGAAGCTAGAATTGTTTTTTCTCGGTGAACAAAAGCTTGTAAATGAAACTCGCTGTCTAATAAATGTTCGTCGTCTGTTTTTCTTGTTGCAATTGGATTCTTTTCTGTAATTGCAGTTTTAGCATTTTCATACACATAATTAATAATGCCTAAAGAACCCATTTCTCCAAACGATTTTCTGAATTCAGACAAACGATTTTTGGCCACCAATTGCATTAAAACTGTATTATCACCTTCAAAAGTCGTATAGATTTCGGTATCATTTTTAAGTGCATCAATTCGATTTTCAGACAAATAGCCTTTTCCTCCGCACGCTTCACGACATTCCTGCAAAATATCTCTCGTACTCCAAGTAGAATACGATTTCATTCCGGCTGCTAAAGCTTCAATTTCTTGCATTTCGGCTTCTGTTCTCTTTAAAAATCTGTTTGTTAGATATTGAAGCGCAAAATGAACGGCGTATGTTTTGGCTAAATGCGGCAACAATCTGCGTTGATGCATTCTATAATTTAAAATTGGAACTTCAGATCCGCCTTCTGGTCCAAATTGTCTTCTTTGGTCGCTGTAGCGAATGGCAATTGTTAATCCAGATTTAGCTGCCGCCAACGCCGAACGCGGAATTCCGATCCTTCCTCCAACTAAAGTTCCTAACATGGTAAAAAATCTTCTGTTATCACTCGGAATCGGGCTTTCAAATTCCCCATTTTCATTTACCGAGGCAAAACGATCGAGCATATTTTCTTTCGGAATCACAACTTGATCAAAACTAATGGTACCGTTATCAACTCCGTTTAATCCCATTTTATGACCGCAGTCGCCAATCGTAACACCTTCTACAACATTTCCATTAGGATCACGTAACGGAACTACAAATGCGTTGACACCATAATCATGATCGTCAATAATTAATTTTGCAAAAACAGTTGCCATTTGGCCATGAACTGCTGCATTGCCAATGTATTCTTTTTGGGCATGTTTATTTGGTGTATGAATGGTAAAAGTCTGATCGTTATGATTGTAAGTTGCCGTCGTTTCCAATCCTTTTACATTTGATCCGTGATGTGTTTCGGTCATGGCAAAACATCCTGGAAGTTTTAGCGAGCCAATATCTTTTAAATATTTAGCGTAATGTTTTTCTGTTCCTAAAGATTGAACACTCATTCCCCACAATCCAAACTGAACGCCAAATTTTATTACCAAACTTAAATCGTGGTAACTCAGCGTTTCCATAATCGCAAAATAATCGGCTATGTTTTCTCCTCCTCCATATTGTTTTGGATAAGCCATATTTCCAAGATTTTCATCGGCTAGAATTTTGCACCATTTGTAAACAGTCTCCCTAAAAACATTGATATCGGTAGAAGTTTCATAAGCAAATTCAGGTCTGGAAATGACCGATTTTACTTTTTCAATTATTGCTGCTTCTTTTCCGTTTAAAATTTTGGTAATTTTCTGGATATCGAAAGAGGCATTGGTATGTGAATTTACCGTGTAAGAACCTGCTTTTGTTTTAAAATTTTGAAGCGCTTCTTCTCCTAAAATTCCTAAATCATTTTCTAATTTTTTGAAATCTGATTCTATTGGTGTTAAATCCAAATCATTTCCTGAAAGTGCTTTTGCAATATCAAAAATCGATTTGATAGAAGATTTATCTTGAATACTTTTTTCAATATCCAATTTCCATTGTGTGAGTTCATTTCGCGAAGGCGGATTTGAAATATCTACTTTAGAACGCAAATATTCTTTTTCTTCTTCAGATAAAGCATTCAGGGAATTTATAAACTCTTTTAATGTTCCAAATTCTTTTTGTGTCAATAAATCATCTGACCACACTAAATAAAATAACGGAGTAAAGGCTTGAAGTTTGGTATTTTTCATATAAAATAATATTCGGTTTTATTTTTTTCTTTGCCACGAATTACACAAATTTCCTCTAATTTCTTTTCCTAATTAATAGCGAATTAAAAAATAATTACAATTCGTGAAAATTTGTGTAATTCGTGGCAACTCTTTTTTTTTACACTTTATCGCATAAAAAAAACAGGAATGAAAAATAATCATTCCTGTTTAAACATCCTGTTAAGATTCTGGTAATTTTCGATTTTAAACCAATAAAAAATATGAAAACTACTACTGAGAACCTTTGGATATTGCGGTTCTTTTTTGCTTGGCTGCAAAAATATGATGTGAATTGAAAACTACAACTGCGGCAAAAATAATTCCGTATGCAGCAATCTGTATGAATCCGAATTTTTCCTTATATAAAAACATTGCTAATAAAAAAGCAATCATTGGGTTAATATTTAAAAGCATTCCGACTGTCGATGAATTTATTCCCGAAAGGGCATATAAATTAAGAAACAATGGAAAAATGGTAAACAAAATGGCAATGGTTTCGATACAGAAATAAAATTTAAATTCTGTTGGAACTGTTCCACTGTAAAATGGATAAAAAGGCAATAAACATAAGGCTGCTACTGTGATGTGAAACGTTAGAATTATAAATTTATCAAAGCCCTTATTAACACGCTGACTTACTAAATATGAAGCATATGTAAACCCGATTATAATACTAAAAAGCATATCCATAATATTTGCATAAGACAACAGAATACATCCTGAAATGCTTAATCCAACCGCAATCCATTGTGTTTTATTTAGTTTTTCACGCAAAATAAAATAAGCCAGCAGCGTGGTTAAAATAGGACAAACCAAATAAGCCAAAGATGTCGCTTTTACACTAACATGGTTCATGACATAAATAAATGTAAACCAGTTCGCCATTAGAAAAACGCTTCCGCCAATATTTAATAGAATTGTTTTACGTTTCTCAAAAGCCGGCATTGATTTAAAAGTTTGTACAGCTTCTTTCATTCTTTTTCTCTTGAAAGAAAATGCAATAAGAAGCATTAAAATACTACAGCTAAAAACACGATAGAATAAAATATCTAAAGAAGGATAGTCATGTATTGGTCTCAAAACCAAACTGAAAAATCCCCAGATTACAAAACATGTAATAGCAGCGATGTAGTATTTTGTTGTTTTCACGAGATGTTGTTTATTGTTTAGTTTTCTATTTAAGCAAATTTCTAAAAAATAAAACAGCAATACAGATACAGTTTTTGTAAATTGCACCATAACAGTTTTATTTTTTTATGAAAAATTCTAATTACTTATATCTTCAATTTGCTGACCGTATCGAAAAACAAATTAAGTCTGGTGTCTTGAGCGTTGGCGATAAACTGCCTTCTATTCGAGAAGTTTGCGCAGAAACGGGTTACAGCATGAGCACTGTAAGTAAGGCTTATTATGAAGCCGAAAGCCGTTCTTTGATTGAATCTCGACCGCAGTCGGGATACTATGTGAGTAATATTTCAGCAAGAACGATTCCAGAACCATCGCCCAGCAGTCCGATTTTAAAATGTGCCAATATTGACCGCGAAGATTTAATCGATCAGGTTTACGGCAATATGACAGATCCAAATATTACGATGCTTTCTTTGGGATTTCCGTCAAACGAACTTCTTCCTATTGCTAAATTAAATAAGGGAATGGTTCAGGCGATGCGTCAACTTCCAAACAGCGGAACGAGTTATGAGCAAGTAAAAGGTAATCTTAATTTAAGAAGAGAAATTGCCCGATGGTCTTTTACATGGGGAGGATCGCTAACAGAAGAAGATATTATTACAATGCCTGGCTGTACAAGTGCTATATCACATTGTTTGATGACGTTAACACAGCCCGGCGATACCATAATTACAGAAAGTCCCGCTTATTTTGGCATCTTGCAATTAGCCAAATCTTTAGGATTATATATCATGGAACTGCCTACAAACATGACAACTGGAATAGAATTAGAAGCACTCAAAAAATCGCTTTCTTCTAAAAAAGTAAAACTATGTTTACTGATGAGTAATTTTAGTAACCCTTCTGGAAGTATGATGCCTGCAGAACATAAAATAGAAGTGGTAAAATTGATGGAATTCTACAACATTCCATTGATTGAAGATGATATTCACGGCGATTTGTACTTTGGTTCGAGCCGACCAACAAATTGCAAAACTTATGATGAAAGCGGAATTGTACTTTGCTGCAGCTCTGTTTCAAAAACATTAGCTCCCGGTTATCGCGTGGGATGGGTTTCGCCTGGGAAATTCAAAAAACAAATCTTAAGAAACAAAATTTATCATTCGCTCTCCTCGCCTACTATTACACACGAAGTGGTGGGGGATTTTTTAAAAAACGGACGTTATGAAAATCATCTTCGAAAAATACGCCAAATATTAAATCATAATTGCAACAATTATATTAATACAGTTTTGGAATCCTTTCCAAAAGGAACGAAAGTAAGTCAGCCTCAAGGTGGATTTTTTCTGTGGATTGAATTGGATAAAAAAATTGATACTGCTGCTTTTTATCATTTAGCGATGAAACACAATATTAGTATCGCTCCAGGTAGGATTTTTTCTTTTCAAGATCAATTTTCAAATTGTATGCGATTGAGTTTTGGTCTGCCGTGGTCAAATGAGTTAAGAACTGCTATTCAAACGCTTGGGAGACTGGCTCAAACACAATTGTAGAGCAAGTTTTTGTCATTTTTAGCAACTAGAAATTCTATATAGATATTCTCTAATCTTTATGGATTTGCGAGTGTGATTTTCGTTCATCGAAATGACGAACTACACCTATAAAAAATAAAAAAACTGGACAGCGCAACTACACACTGTCCAGCCAACAATTAAAAGAAGACCAAAATTAAAAAGTTATAAGACGAAATAAGCGCCTTTTTCGACTTTCTTAGGTTCGTTGTTCAATTCAAATTCATTTAGAATATCAAATTCACTTTGATACTCATTAAGCATTTGCTTGATATTTTTTTCAATAGTATTTGCAATCGTCGTTACAGGAGTATCTGTAGGTCGGTTTTCGAATGGATCCTGTAAATGAATCGCCATTCTTTCGATCAAAAAGAAAGCTCCGCCAATAGCTGTAATTAACGGAATTGCAAACCAGCTTAAAACACTTGTTAATCCGAAAGGCAGTAACAAAATAAACAAACACAATGTAAGCCTGATGTACATACTGTATGTTGTTGGAAATATGGTGTTTTTAATTCTCTCACATTTTCCCATTTCATCACATAATCTTGACAATGTATTGTCGATTTCAACCTGTTGATACATATTGATTTTCTTCTCGTTCTTAGCATTTCTAAGATCGCGGGCGTGCAGCATTAAAATAGCATTTGGAACGTTTTGATGATTCTTAATGTATTTTATTTCTTCTTCACTCATCAAACCTTCAAGTGGTTTTACGGCATCTTTATTTCTAAGCGACTGCCCTAAACTATAACACCATGCAATTTGTCTTTTAGCAAAATTCTCTTTGAATTCGCTGGCTTCAACAGAAAAATCAGGATCTTTATAAAACGTCAAAACCTGACGAATTAATGTTCTGGAATCGTTTACAACTGCGCCCCAAACAATTCTGGCTTCCCACCATCTGTCATAAGCCTGATTGGACTTAAAGGCTAATAATAAGGAAATAATGGTTCCAATCATGGTTGGAATCGCAATTGGAATATCTACGGGAAGGGTAACAAAATAGTGGTGAAATATTTCAAATAGTATGGTATAAGCCAATACTAGAACGATTTCTACTTTAATTTTCCCGAGAACGTACTTCATTGGTATTCTTTTCTTTAATAACATATTTTCGGTTTTAAATTAAATATTTATAGCTTTTTAGTACTTAGTACTTAGTGATTAGTCATTAGTTGTTACTTAAATAGTTTACACTAATATTTCATCAATAATTACATTGCAAAATCGAGTAATTATAAGGATTCCGTTAATATTAGTAACTGAGTACTAAAAACTAACAACTAAGGACTACAAACTAAGAACTAAAGTCTTAAACAATCTCTTCGTACAATGAAAGAACTGGAAGTCCCAGCTTCTCATTGATGTTTTCTTTTTTTACTTTTTTGAATTTGATTTTTTCGCCTTTTCGAGTTTCTACAAGCATGTCGATATTATGCTTTGAAATGGCTTCTGATAAAAATGGTGCAACATTCTCGTAATTGTCTTCAAAATTGGCAGTTTGACTTACTATTTCGAAAGAGAAATTTTCACTTAAATACTGCTGTACATCTTTTACATGTATGCTTTTGCTTGAATTTTCTACATAAAGAGCTTTGCTGAAGACTTCTTTATTAATTTCTGTGCTTAAATGCAGAATTGGACATTTTTGATTTCCAGCCAGCTGAACCAAATATTGATGAATTCTTTTGGTTTCTTGTTTATAAGAATGTGTGAGAATGACCAATTTTACAGAAAAAGCTTCGATAAGACGCTTGAAAATTGGAGCCGAAAGTCCGTATTGGTTGTGAACTTTCAGTTTTGTATTTGGAGAATGGTCGATAATATATCTGCAGGTTTCCAACACCTCTTCCTGGCTTCTGGTTAATCCTGATCTCATTTCGCGTAAAAAACTTGAAGTCGAAAATGTGTCTGGTGATTCTGAAACTAATACTAAAATAATTTCTGATTCAGTATCTTTTGACTGATTCACCGCAGATTTAACAGCCGAGATTGTGTCATCTTTTAAAGTCGTAGGTATAAGAAAATTTTTCATAAGTATAATTGTTTAGTTTTATACCTACAAAATAACTATCCGCTAATTATACCTTTATTAATTTAAAATTAGAATTTTCTAAGATTAAACATTAGAATTTTTAATCTTCAGTTTTTTAAAGATAATTGTAACGATTGTACCTTTATTCTGTTCAGACTGTACTTGCAATTCTCCGTCGTGCATACGAATGATTTTAGAAGCCAGCGGCAATCCTAAACCGTAACCAATATATTTTGCAGCAATTTTACCTCTAAAGAAAGGTTCATACAAATGTGGAATATCTTCTGGCGGAATTCCTATACCGATATCATTAATCGTAATCTTAATCATTTCTTCGTTTGCCGAAAGATTTACGAATACTTCATTGTTATCAGAATATTTAACACCATTGGTAATAATATTGTTGATTGCCAATTCTAACAAAGGTTTGTTGCACGGGAGCAATAATAAATTAGAATCTTCTGGAGCAAAGTTAAGCTTAATGCTCACTCGGTTTCCTGGAAATATTTTATCCAAATCCGATTTTACATCCATTAGCAATTCGTCAATTCTGGCAATGTCAGATACTTGTTTTTGACCGTCATAACCTGTTTGAGTCAATTTTAAGAGACTTTCCGTTAAGTTTCCTAATCTAGATGCCTGGCTATAAATATTTTCTAAAGACTGTACATATTCTTGAACATCTCGCTCTTTGAGCAGCATAATTTCTGCTTCGGCAATAATAGTTGTTATTGGTGTTTTTAATTCATGAGAAGCATTATTGATAAAATTAGCCTGGATTTCAAAAGAGGTTTCCAGCCTGTCCAGCATATTATTAAAAGTATTGGTCAGATCGGATATTTCATCAGAGTTTTTAACTTCAGGAAGACGATTATGAAGATTCGACGCACTAATTCTTTTTACTTCTTTGGTAATTCGCGCTACTGGATTAATGACACGTTTGGCTAGAAAACGTCCTAAAAGAAAGGCAAGAATCACAAAACCAATTCCGCCAAAAAGCATAATTTTGACAATATAAATAGTCGTATCTTTTCCTTTACGATCTCTAGCACCTACAATTACAATATATTTTTGTCCGTTTTCTTCAAAAATCTGACCTAAATAATATTTATTGTCTTTTTCGTAAGAGTCTTTTCCTGTGCTTAAAATATTGGTATAAAAAGTGTTCGGAAGATTTAAATTGGTATTATAATCAAAACTATTATGACTGTTGATTTTTAATACATATTCTTCTTCTTCGATTAATTCTTCCAGACCATTTTTTTGAAGATTCTTATAATATTTTATTTTCTCCGGATCTTTTTGAAAATGTATTGAAGCTACAATTTTTGACCTGTCATCTAAACGTTTTAAAAAGTGATAACGATTGTTTTCTCTAAACAAGAAAAAAACAATGATACACAATAGTGATGTACTAAAGGTAGAAAGGGCAACGTAGTTAAAAGTAATTTTTTTTCTAATGTCCATTTTACGATTTTATAACATAACCCAATCCTTTCATGGTATGAATAAGTTTGGTATCAAAAGGCTTATCAATTTTTCTTCTTAAATAGGTTATATATACATCAACAACGTTCGTATTCATGTCAAAATTAATATCCCAGACATTATCTAAAATCTGATCGCGCGAAACAATTCGACCCGTATTTTTTGCCAGATAATACAATAGTTTGAACTCTTTTGCAGTTAAAACAATGTTTTCTCCACCTCTCTTTACCGATTTAGCGCGTCCGTTGATCTCAAGATCACCAATTATAATAGTATCAATTTTCTCTGTTTCTTGATGCGATCTTCTATAAAGTGCATTTACACGAGCATCTAATTCTCCAAATTTAAAAGGCTTTACCAAATAATCATCTGCGCCGGCGTTAAGACCAGTCACGATGTTTTCTGAAGTTCCTAAAGCTGTTAAAAGTAAAATAGGTACAAAATTCTTGCTGGCACGAAGTCTTCTGCAAATTTCAATTCCGTTAATATCTGGCAGCATTACATCTAAAACTACAACATCAAAAGTATAATTATGAATCATCTCCAGAGCAGTTTTACCGTCTAGAGCCACACTTACTTCATTATTATTTTCGGCAAATCCTTTACGCAGAATAGATAATAGATTTGGTTCGTCTTCGACTATTAGTAATTTCATCTTGAGAAGTTTGTATATACAACAAAAATAAGAATTGAATTTAACAAAAACGGCACATATTTACAAATTATGATTTAATTATGAAGAATAAAAAAAGCAGACCTAATAGTCTGCTTTTTGATATTTATCTTGCATTTAATGCCTTATAATTACTAATTTTTGAAATTAAAACTAACAACCGCTCCAAGTCCAAACTGATAAGTAGAAATATAATCTTCAAATCCTACTGGACCTACCCAATAGGACCAATAATAACTTTCACCAACTGCTGCCGACATGGATTGTAAATAAGCATTAATATTTACAGAAACAGATGATGCAGTTTTGATTTTTACCCCGCCCTTGACATCCCAGGCAAAATAAGTGCCACTTCCGCCTTGGGGTGATTCTACGATACCAACTCCAGCACCAGCACCCAAATAAGGCAGAAGATTTGAACCTGTATCAAAATAATGGGTGAAATCTGCTAAAATAAAATTAAATGCTCCTTTATCGTTCGTATTTATTTGAGCTCCAGAAGGATTATATAATGGTATTTTAACATCTGATCTTAAGTACTTTAATTCCACTGAGTTATTGGTTGAAAAGAAATACTCAAACCCTGCTCCGTATTGAAAACCATCTTCTATTGTTGCAGAATAGCCGTCGTACTCCAGCTTATCTGAAAAATTATAACCGCCATACAAATTTAGCGAAAAAGACCTTGCATCCTGAGCCTGCATTCCTATCGCCGACAGAAATACAACTAATAATAAACTGTACTGTTTCATAATTTTTGATTTTGATTGTTAATTGGATAATCAAATTTAGCTTTTTTCTTTCAAAAAAAGAATATTTTTAGAAAGAAAAAACTTAAATATTAAAGCTCAAATAATTGAATATTAAAACCTTAACAACCTAAAAAGTCTCTCCCGCATTTAAATAAAAAGCTTTCGAATTATTACCCCACGCATAATCTAAAATCAAATTTGTCTTTGTCGCTTTATCAATTAAAAGCCTCAAACCAATCCCAGCAGCCGGCTGAATCGATTTAAAAAGCTCCAAATTAGTATCTGAATTACTGGCAGTAACAAAATTGGTAAAAACAGTGCCGCTTAATAATTGATTGCAGGTTATTGGAAATCTAAATTCTGTAGATAAATAAACCAAACCATTTCCTCTAAAAAGCCCTTGCGTATAGCCCTCCCCGCTCCTGCTTCGCTGATCCCAGCCAATTGCAGGCAAATTTAAATATGGAACTTTTCCTCGGGTTACAAACTGACCATAAGTCCAAATGGCTAAAATATAATTTGGATTTTTATGCGAAACAGGTATAAAATGCTTATACTCTGCAAACAATACACTACTATATTCCTGATTATTAAACAAAACAGGATTAAATCTATAATTGATATTTGCAAACCAGCCTCGCGAAGCATTTACCTGATTATCACGAGAATCGTGAACCAAATTCAAACTTACTCCGTTTAGGAAATACTCTAAATTATCAAATCCGTATTTCTGACTGTAATTATAATGATAGGTGAATACGCCATTTTCAACATCCAATTTTTTATCGTTAATACTGGAATACCAGTCAATATTAATTCCTCCGCCTACATAATAATTTTCTTTTACTTCAAATGAAACGGTTTGGTGAAATTTCAAATAATTATAATCCATATCCTGTGCAATAGAATCAATACTAAAGCTTGGACTCCTATCGCGTCTTGGCGGAATAATATCTGTTCCAAGTCCATAATTGGGCTGAGAAAACAAGTACAAACGATAATCGCCGCTCAAAAAGATTTTATTATTTTTTAGCAGGATATTGTTTTTGATATTAACCAGCCACTGATCTTTTAATGTATATGTAACCCCAACATTAGCAATGGAATATTTATCTTTCTCTTCTTTTCCTTTGAAAGTATACTGCGCTACAGCACCAAAAAAAAATCCAGTTGCTGGCTGTGAACCAATAGCTGGAATTACTAAAAAGAAATTATTTTTGGTGGGTTTAACGACTAAAGCATCGTCTTGTTTTTTAAAAATATCAAAAATAGTTTTGGGCGGACAGAGCTCTGGATTCGTTATTTCTTCTTGGCAATATAAATTAGATGAAATAAAAAACAATAATCCTAAGATTTTATACTTGTACTGAAAGGCATTATTTTTTAAAAAATTCACCATTTAAGAAAAGTTTATTTTAATAAAAACCAGTAACCTATAGTAAATATAGTATTTATTTTCAACATTTTACACAAAACAAATCTTTAGATTTTTCAGATTTATATAATAAAAAATCTTATTCTATTATTTTTTTGGCTTTTAGAAACATAATTGAAAATCAGCACAGAGTAATTTTGTAAAATATTTACAAAACAAGTATTGATCTCATTTTGAGAACATTAAAAAACAAAAAAAGCATACATAAAATGAAAAATAATTTTGAATTTACCCTGACAGATTTTCCAAATGACAAATTTGAATATGAAAATAATATATTTTCAGGAAAAGCAACTTTAAAACAAAATGGTGTTCTGGTAGAACAAAGCAAAGAAAAAGGAAAACCATTTTTAATAAAAAGAGCTAATGATGAAATAGTTAAAGCTTTTCCTAAAGCCAATATTCCTGATATTTCTGCACAATGCTTAAATATAAATGGTCAAAAATACCGCATGGCAGCGAAATTAAAATGGTACGAATATATTATCGGCGGACTCCCTATTCTTGTTGTACTTAGCGGCGGAGCAATTGGCGGATTTATTGGCGGGGTTGCGACCGTTATGAATTATACTTTTTTTAGAAGTGATGATACTGCCGTAAAAAAATACTTAAAAGTTTTTGGAGTTAATATATTATGTCTCATTGCATTTATTTTTATGGCTGGTTTATTTTATAAAATAATCAACTAAGAATAATCACTGAATAAATTAAAAAAGCCGTCAATTAGTAATTGACGGCTTTTTAATGTTATAATAAATATTATTTCGTAATAAACTTTGGATGAATTAAATTTTCTAAAGAATAAATTTCATCCCATTTTTCCTGAGTAATCAGCTTTCTTTCCAAAACTGCAATTTGATGTACGCTTTTGTTTGTTTTTAAAGCTTCACCCGCAATACTTGCACTTTCTTCGTAACCAATAATTGGATTTAACTGCGTTACAATTCCGATGCTGTTCATCACCATGTTATAGCAATGGTCTACGTTTGCTGTAATTCCGTTAATACATTTATCAATTAAAGTCTGAATCGCATTTGAAAGATAATCTAAAGACGTAAACATCGCAAAAGCAATAACAGGTTCCATGACATTTAGCTGTAATTGTCCTGCTTCTGCCGCCATTGTAACCGTTAAATCTTGTCCAATCACATAGAAACAAGTCTGGTTTACCACTTCTGGAATTACTGGATTTACTTTCCCAGGCATAATTGATGAACCTGGCTGGCGCGCTGGCAAATTGATTTCATTAAAACCAGTTCTTGGTCCAGAACTCAACAATCGTAAATCGTTACAGATTTTAGAAATCTTAACCGCAGAACGCTTTAATGTTCCCATAATCTGAACGTAAGCGCCTGTATCTACCGTTGCTTCAATCAAATCTGGTGAAAGCGTTAAAGGAATTCCAACTTCTTCAGCTAAATATTTTACGCAAATTTCAGGATATCCTTCTGGAGCGTTAACTTTTGTTCCAATCGCCGTTGCTCCCATATTGATTTCTAATAATAAATCCTGAGCATTTTTTAAGCGTTGAATATCTTCTCCAATTGTTGTGGCATAAGCTTTAAACTCTTGTCCTAAAGTCATTGGCACCGCATCTTGCAGCTGCGTTCTTCCCATTTTTAAAACTTCTTTGAATTCTTCTCCTTTTTTCGCAAAAGCAACTTCAAGACCTGCAAAAGTTTTAATAAAACTTTCCATTTTCAAATACAAAGCAATTCTAAATGCCGAAGGATACGCATCGTTTGTAGACTGTGAACAGTTTACATGATTGTTTGGATGAAGAAAATTGTATTCTCCTTTTTTATGACCAAGATATTCCAAGCCGATATTCGCAATAACTTCGTTTGCATTCATGTTTACAGAAGTTCCTGCGCCGCCCTGAATTAAATCGCTGACAAATTCCTGATCAAATTTACCAGCAATAACCTGATCGCTTCCGTAGCAGATTGCTTCAGCAATTTTAGGATCAATTGCGCCACAGTCTTTATTGGCAAGAGCTGCAGCTTTTTTCACATAACCTAAAGCTTTGATAAATAAAGGTTCTTTTGAAATCGGAATTCCTGTAATATTGAAATTCTCTACAGCTCTAAAAGTCTGGATTCCGTAGTATAAATGATTCGGAATTTCTAATTCCCCTAAAAAATCATGTTCCTTTCTTGTTGGTTCCATATAATAAATAATATGTTTTGACTAAAAAAAATAAGCGTAAAGCTACATCAAATTATGGATAAAAATATGAATGAAATCAAAATCATTTACAATTAACGAAGAATATTTTGTGGTAAATTATTACCTTTTCAGCCTCAAATAATTATCACAATACAGTTGAAAAAAGAAAGCGAATATTTTCTTGATAAAGAATACAATACGATTATTTACGACAAAGACGATCTTAATTTTAAAGATTTTGAATGCTGCGTTTTTAATAATTGTAATTTTTCTGCCTGTACTTTTCTTGCTGTAACCTTTATTGACTGCGTTTTCAATGATTGTATTTTTAATGAAGCAAAAATTAATTATGTTGCCTTTAGAACAGCCACGTTTAACCGCTGTGAGATTAAAGATGTGAATTTTGCAATGTGTGACAAACTGATTTTTGAAATTGCATTTAATAACTGCATTTTGGATTTCTCTAAATTTTATACCTTAAAACTAAAAGGAACAGTATTTACGAATTGTAGTTTGATAGCAGTTGACTTTATGGCAGTAGATTTAACAAGTGTAATTTTTGACAACTGCGATTTGTACCGCGCTGAATTTACAAAAGCCATAGCCAACAAAGCCGATTTTAAAACGAGTTATAATTATACTATTGATCCTTCTAAAACTAAATTAAAGAAAGCTGTTTTTTCTTTGAATGAAGTTAAAGGATTATTGTTTAAGCATGATGTGATTGTGAGTTGAATGAGCCAAATACGTACAGTTTGTCATTCCGATCCCGAGGCTTCGGGAGAGAAATCACACTCGACAAAGATTGGCGATTTACTTTACGGAAATACTTGTGTGATTTCTCTCCCGAAGCCTCGGGATCGAAATGACAAGATTGAGAAAAAACTACTTTTAAATATTTTTCCCCATCACATAATCTTCCATTAAATACCCATTCCCAATTTCTATATCAACCGTTTCTTTGATTTCGAAACCAAGTTTTTTGTAGAAATTCAACGCCGTATTAAATCGGTTTACATTTAATAAAAGCTCATTCGAATTATTTTCTAAAGCCATTTTTCCAATTTCTTCAAAAACAATTTTACCATAACCTTTTCCTTGCGTCTCTGGCAAAAGATAGATTTTATGAATTTTGGTAATTGCCTCGTTTTTATAATTATGCTCAATTCCAATGAATCCAATTATGGATTCTGAATCTGAAATTAAATAAAACAACTGTTCTTTATTCTTGATTTGTTTCGATAACGCTTGATCAGAATAAATCAAATCCAGCATATAATCTAACTGTTCTTTTGTTAGAATTTCACCATAAGTTATCGGCCATGTAATGTTTGCAATCTCTTGAATTTTAGTAATATCTTCAATTGATGCTTCGGTAATTGTAATCATATTTTATTTTGTAAAAACTTGATTTTCCTGTTCGCTTACGCGGATGAAAGTCGTTCGTTTAGTCAATTCTTTTAACCTTGAAGCTCCTACATAAGTACAGGTACTTCTTATTCCTCCTAGTATATCTAAAACAGTATGAATCACATCTCCTTTAAACGGAACCTGAACTGTTTTTCCTTCACTTGCTCTATATTCTGCTACACCACCAGCATGTTTGTCCATTGCGGTTTTAGAACTCATTCCGTAAAATTGTTTAAATTTTTCACCTTTTACTTCGATCAGTTCTCCGCCACTTTCAGAATGTCCTGCAAGCATTCCGCCTAACATTACAAAGTCAGCGCCAGCGCCAAAAGCCTTGGCAACATCACCGGGAGTTGTACATCCGCCATCACTTATAATATGTCCGCCCAAACCATGAGCAGCATCGGCGCATTCGATAATTGCCGATAATTGCGGATAGCCAACACCCGTTTTGACACGAGTTGTACATACAGAACCAGGCCCAATTCCGACTTTTACGATATCAGCACCAGCTAATAGAAGTTCCTCGGTCATTTCTCCTGTCACAACATTTCCTGCAATAATGATTTTATCCGGATATTGTTTACGGGTTTTCTTTAAAAACTGAACAAAATGCTCCGAATAACCGTTTGCAACATCGATGCAAATGAATTTCAACAACGGATTTGCGGTAATTATCTTTCCAATCTTTTCAAAATCTTCTTTCCCTGTTCCTGTACTTACAGCAATATAATCGTAGAAATCTGGAGTGACGTCTTTCAAGAAACTATTCCATTGTTCTAAAGTATAGTGTTTATGAATTGCAGTAAAGAGCTTTTCTCCCGCTAAGACTTTCGCTATTTCAAAAGTTCCTACGGTATCCATATTGGCAGCCATAATCGGAATTCCTGTCCAAGATGCTGTGCTGTGCAAAAACTTGAAATTTTGCTCTAAAGAAACTTCAGAACGGCTTTTTAGCGTTGATCTTTTAGGTCTAAACATTACATCTTTAAAACCTAGTTTTAAATCCATTTCTATTCTCATGTTTCAAGATTTTGGTTACTCTCAAATGTAAGGAATTTTAGAATTTAGATTGTAGGTTTTAGATTAAATCTAAACGCATAAATTACTACGCGGATAAAACTGATTCGCTATCGCGAAAAAGCTGATTTTCACGGTTTTTTTTTATTTCAGAGATCCTCTAAGATTTCACAAAGATTCACAAAGCTTATCAACCTGAAACTTGAAACAAAAATAAACCTGAAACAAAAAACTTTATCCGTGTATCGTCTCTCCCTTTCCGTAATTAGTAATAATAGACTCTTCAAATTCCAGCCATTCTCTCCAGCGTTTTTCAACATCGATTCCTTTTCCGTATTTACGAGCATATGTGATGAAAGTTGTATAATGACCTGCTTCGCTTTCCATTAATTCTCTGTAGAAAATAGCTAATTCTTCGTCTTTTATGTTTTCAGAAAGAACTTTGAAACGTTCGCAGCTTCTGGCTTCAATCATTGCAGAGAATAACAATCTTTCTACCAATCCAGAAACACGGCTTCCGTCGCCGCTTCTTTTCATGTATTGGTATAATTCGTTTACGTAATCATCTTTACGCTCACGCCCTAGTTTTAGTCCTCTTTTGATGATGATATTATGAACCTGTTCAAAATGATCGATTTCTTCTTTGGCCAAAGCCAATAAATCTTGAACTAAATCTTGATGTTCTGAATTATTTGTGATAATTGTGATCGCGTTTGTTGCTGCTTTCTGCTCGCACCACGCGTGATCTGTCAAGATTTCTTCTATGTTTTTCTCAACAATATTTACCCATCTTGGATCTGTTGGCAATTGTAATCTTAGTACGCCCATAGTCTTTTGTTATTTTGTTTCAGGTTTCAGGTTTCAGGTTCTTTTAGGAACGAAAAAAGTTTAAAGTTTCAAACTGTCTTTCGAACAGCGTAAAACTTTAAACTTGAAACTTTAAACTTGAAACTATTTCTTAATACGCAAAAATTGGTCTTTCGCTCATTAATTCGTTTACTTCTTCTGCAACTTCTTCAATAAGATCTTCGTTTGTGTGATCAGTAAGAACTTTATCGATAAGAGCTACAATAGTTTCCATATCTTTTTCAACTAAACCACGAGTTGTGATTGCAGCTGTTCCGACGCGGATTCCAGAAGTGATAAATGGAGATTTATCATCAAACGGAACCATGTTTTTATTTACTGTAATTTCAGCTTTTACTAATGCATTTTCAGCTTCTTTCCCAGAAATATTTTTATTTCTTAAGTCAATAAGCATCATGTGGTTATCTGTTCCGCCAGAGATAATATTATAACCTCTTTTTACGAAAGCATCAGCCATTGCGTTTGCATTTTTTTGTAATTGCATTGCATAAGTAAAGAACTCATCTTTAAGTGCTTCACCAAAAGCAACCGCTTTAGCAGCAATGATGTGCATTAAAGGCCCACCTTGGTTTCCAGGGAAAACAGCTAAATCTAATAATGAAGACATCATTCTGATTTCTCCTTTTGGAGTTTTTAAACCTTGTGGGTTTTCGAAATCTTTCCCCATTAAAATAAGACCTCCACGTGGCCCACGAAGTGTTTTGTGAGTTGTTGTAGAAACAATATGACAATGTGGAATTGGATCGTTTAATAATCCTTTAGCAATAAGACCTGCAGGGTGAGAAATATCAGCAAATAAGATCGCTCCTACGCTGTCAGCAATTTGTCTGAAACGAGCAAAATCCATATCACGAGAATAAGCTGAAGCTCCAGCGATAATTAATTTTGGCTGTTCTTTAGTTGCAATTTCTTGAATTTTATCATAATCCAGACGACCAGTCTCAGCATCTACTCCGTAAAAAACAGGACGGTATAAACGACCTGAAAAGTTTACAGGAGAACCATGAGTTAAGTGACCTCCGTGAGATAAATCGAAACCTAAAATTGTATCACCAGGATTTAGACATGCATGGTAAACAGCAGTATTTGCTTGAGAACCAGAGTGAGGCTGTACGTTTGCATATTCAGCTCCAAATAATTCTTTGGCTCTGTCAATAGCAATCTGCTCAATAACATCAACTACTTCACAACCGCCGTAGTATCTTTTGCCAGGATAACCCTCTGCATATTTATTAGTTAAAACAGACCCAGCTGCTTGCATTACCTCATCACTTACAAAATTTTCTGAAGCGATAAGTTCTAGTCCGTGAATTTGTCTTTCTTTCTCCTCTTGGATAAGATCAAAAATTTGTTCGTCGCGTTGCATTTCTTTGTTTTTCGTTAATTTCACGCAAAAATACAAAAAAACGTTTGTCAAACTGCTAGATTATGATATATTTGACATGTAATTTTTCAACAAATAATTAACATTAAACATGCCTATAACCGCCAACGACACCAGTAGAAAATCATGGTTAGAAGTGCCAGAAAATAGCGACTTCCCTATTCAGAATATTCCTTTTGGCGTGTTTCTTACCAAAGAAAATGTCGTTACCGTAGGAACAAGAATCGGCGACTATGCTATAGATTTAGGGGCTTTACAACAATTAAACTATTTTGAAGGAATTGATTTAACCGATGATATGTTCATGCAGGATACGCTGAATGATTTTATTTCTGACGGAAAAAAAACATGGCGTCTGGTGCGAAATCGCATCGCTGATATTTTCGACGAAAACAATCCACAGCTAAGAGATTCAACAAAACACAGAGATATTGTTATATTTAAAATCGAAGATGTAGAGATGCAGTTACCAGTTTTGATTGGTGATTATACTGATTTCTATTCTAGTAAAGAGCATGCTACAAACGTAGGAAAGATGTTCCGCGATCCAGAAAATGCTTTATTGCCAAACTGGCTTCATATTCCAGTTGGATATCACGGAAGAAGCTCTACAATTGTTCCATCGGGAATTCCGGTGCACAGACCAATGGGGCAAACGCTTCCGGCTGGAGAAAAATATCCAGTTTTTGGACCGTCTCGTTTAGTAGATTTTGAGCTTGAAACTGCTTTTATTACTACAGATGTAAATGTAATGGGAGAAAATATCCCAACTTATGAAGCCGAAGATTATATTTTCGGAATGGTTTTATTGAACGACTGGAGTGCGCGTGATATTCAAAAATGGGAATATGTACCGCTTGGACCATTCTTGGCTAAAAACTTTGCAACTTCTATTTCTCCATGGATTGTTACTATGGATGCTCTAGAACCTTTTAGAACCAAGGGGCCGAAACAAGATCCATCACCGCTTCCTTATCTTCAGACTAAAGGAAAAAAGACTTTTGACATTCATTTAGAAGTATCTTTAAAACCTGAGGATCAAGAAGAAACTATTATTTCAAGATCAAATTTCAAGTATTTATATTGGTCGATGAGTCAGCAATTGGCGCATCACACTTCTAACGGATGCCGTGTAAATTCTGGTGATATGATGGGTTCTGGAACTATTTCTGGACCAACTCCTGATAGTTTTGG
Organism: Flavobacterium sp. Root935; assembly: GCF_001429295.1. Lineage (GTDB taxonomy): Bacteria > Bacteroidota > Bacteroidia > Flavobacteriales > Flavobacteriaceae > Flavobacterium. Next base: position 621,491 of record NZ_LMJL01000012.1, read on the forward strand.
TTCTATGTTAGAATTAACATGGGGCGGAAAAAATCCGTTGAAATTAAATGACGGAAGTGAACGTAAATTTATTGAAGATAATGATACTGTAATCATTAGAGGTTTCTGCGAAAATGCAGAAGTAAGAATTGGTTTCGGAGAAGTTTGCAGCCAGCTTTTACCTCCATTTATTAGACCATGAAGAGAAAAGACATTAATTGTTAATGGTTGATTGTTAATGGTTAATGGTTAATTTTTAATTTTTATTTTTTTTAATTGTTGATGGTTAATGGTTGATGGTATCGATAAATTATAAAAAAGCTTGTTAGTTTACTCTAACAAGCTTTTTTTATTTTGAATGTTGCGATAATTTATTCTTGTTTCATTTTATAGTAAACGCAATAAAACCCGACAGGTTTTAAAAACCTTTCGGGTTTAGATTATTATATTATTCAAACTTTGAGAAAAAACTTTGCGTGGGCTTCCACTTCGCTCAGGCCTGACAAAAAAATAAAATTTATACTGTATTGGCTAGTAGCAGTTATTTCTATAAAGGAATCTGCTGGCTTAAGCAATGTAACGTTCCGAATCCCCATATGAAATCAATGCAGCTGATTCCGATTACTTCTCTGTCTGGAAAACATTCTGAAAGTATATTCAAAGCTACGCGATCATTACTGTCATTAAATGTTGGAACTAAAACGCAATTATTCAGAATCAAGAAATTAGCATAACTTGCTGGCAGTCTTAAATCTTCAAAATCAACACGTTTTGGCATTGGTAACGCTACAATAACTGGTGATTTTCCGTTTTCTAATTTTGCATTTTGCAGACGTTTTAAATTATCCTGCAAAGGTTTATAATTAGAATCATTTTTATCTGTTTCTACAATTGTAACGATCGTATCTTCGTTTACAAATCGGCATAAATCATCTATATGTCCGTGTGTATCATCACCTTCGATTCCGTCTCCAAGCCAAATTACATTGGTAACTCCAAGATATTCTTTAAATACGGCCTCGTAATCTTCTTTAGTAAAACCAGGATTTCTAACTTGGATTGTTGGATGCATTAAGCATTCTTCAGAAGTAAGTAATGTTCCTTTTCCGTTTACATCAATAGCGCCGCCTTCAACAATTACTGGTTTTCCTTTGTAAGTAACCTGAGTTAATGGAACATCAATAAAATCAGCAACTTTACCTGGAACAAATTTATCTAGCTGATAGTTTTTATATTTTGCCCAACCGTTGAAGTTGAAATTTAAAGCTTCTCTTTTAGAACCATTTTTTACTATAATTGGTCCAGAATCACGCATCCAGCTTCTGTTTGTTTTATGAATAATAAAAGAAACGTTTTGAATGTTTACGCGGGCTCTTTCAAGCATTTCGGCAACTTTTTCTTTTAGCTTTTCATCGGCTACGACCAAAAAAACGGTTTCAAAAGCGGCTACTTTTTTAATGAATTCTACAAAAGCCCATTGAACTGCTTCGTATTTTCCTGGCCAATCGTTGCCATTATGTGGAAAACACAATACAATTCCTTGCTGCTTTTCCCATTCTGCTGGAAATCTTCTATTATTTGTTGACATAAATAGGTTCTAATTTAGAAAGTGCAAAGATAAGCATTCGCTAGGATTATAAAACTATTGATTAAAATTGATTGGGGTTTCACCGAAAATATCTTCCAAAAATTAAGTTAAAGATTAAATAATACATCCTTAATCTTGAACAGAAATGCTGTAATTACTTTTGCCGGAACTAAAAACTAACACATGAAAAAAGTATCTATTTCTCTATTAACAGCTCTTTTTATAATGGCAAGCTGTAATAATGATGAAAACACAAACAACGAACCTGAAATTGTGGTAAACGAAAACCCTGCAGCGTTTAAAGAAATTGGTTCTATTACTATTGGAGGCGAAGCTGCTGCTGAAATCTCTGCTTACTGCGAAAAAACAAAAAGATTATTTACTGTAAACAATAGTGGTGTAAACCAAATTGATGTTATTGATATTACCGATCCAACAAAACCAACAAAAATTGGAAAAATTGATCTGGTAGCTTACGAAGGTGCAGCAAATAGTGTTTCTGTTTTTGACGGAAAATTAGCTGTGGCTTTAGAATCTACAGCAAACAAACAAGGAAACGGCAAAGTTGCTGTTTTCAATACTTCAGATTACAGTTTAATCAAACAAGTTACAGTTGGAGCCTTGCCTGACATGATTACATTTTCTCCAGACGGAAAATATATTATGACTGCTAATGAGGGTGAACCAAATACAGATTATTCTCAAGATCCAAACGGAACGATTTCAATCATCGAAACTAGTACTTATACTGTAACAACTTTAGATTTCGCTTCTTTCAGCGGTCAGGCTGCTGCATTAGCAAAAGATGGATTTAGAATTTCAAAAGCTGCTAAAAGCTTCGCTCAGGATATTGAACCAGAATATATTACAATTTCTGATGATTCAAAAACTGCCTGGGTTACTTTACAAGAAAACAACGGTGTTGCAAAAGTTGATTTAACTTCTAAAACAATTACTGCTATTTATCCTTTAGGTTTTAAAGATTTCAATACTGCTGAAAATGCAATTGATGTAAGCGACAGTGATGATAAAATTGCTTTTAATCCTTGGAAAGTAAAAGGAATGTTTATGCCAGATGCTATTAGTCATTTTTCTGCTAATAATGTTCCTTATTTTGTGACTGCAAACGAAGGTGATGCAAGAGAATATACTGCCAACACAGATATCAAACGTATGAAAAGTTTAAAACTTGATGCAACTCTTTTTCCTGATGCAGCTACTTTGAAACTAGACGCTAATTTAGGAAGATTAAATCTTGTTGCTGATATGGGAGACACAGATGGCGATGGAGATTTAGACGAAATGGTAAGTTTTGGCGCAAGATCGTTCTCTATTTGGAATGGAAACACTGGAAAAATCGTTTATGACAGTAAAAATGATGTAGATAAAAAAACTAACGAATTAGGAACTTACGATGATAAACGAAGTGACGATAAAGGTTCTGAACCCGAAGCCGTATATGTGGCAAAAATGGGATCTCAAAACATTTTGTTTGTTGGTCTAGAAAGATCTGATGCGTTTATGACTTATGATGTTACTAATCCAAACTCGCCGCAATATTTACAAACTGTAAAAACAGGTGACGCACCAGAAGGCTTATTATTCATTCCAGCTTCGAAAAGTCCTACAAAAAGAAGCTTATTAATAGTAAGCAGTGAAGGTGATGGAACGGTTAAAATTTATCAGCCAGATTTGAAATAATACTATTTTAACAAATACTTAAAAGAACAAAATGTGAATTTTGTTCTTTTTTTTTGGTTTCTATTATACTAATATTAACGTATTTACATAATTAAATGCCAAAAGGTGGGAATTATGTAAGAGCATATAGAACACATTCTGAAACACGTCCTCTAATTTTGTCATGAGTTTAAAATAAAAACAATTTAATTTTTGATATCATGAAAAAGAAATTAGTATCAGTATCTTTATTACTACTATCCATTGCGGCAGGCGCACAAAATATGGCTCCGACTTCTACCACACCAAGTGTAGATCAAGAATATAACAAATGGTCTATCGAACTTAATGGTGGTGTTAACAAACCTACGAGAACAATGACTCCTGGTTACACTACAGAATCTGCGAATTTTTTCCACGGAGATTTGGGTGTGAGATATATGTTTAATCCAAAATTTGGTTTGAAATTAGATGTTGGATACGACCAATTTAAAGAGAAAAAAAATACTCCAGATTTTGAAAGCCGTTATGTTAGAGCGAGTTTACAAGGAGTTATCAATGTTGGACGTGCTTTAAATTTTGAAACTTGGACAAACACTATTGGTGTTTTGGCACATGGTGGTTTTGGAGTTTCTCAAATTAGTACTGAAACAGGATTTGGCGGACAAGATTACATGGCTCATGGAATCGCTGGTTTAACTGGACAAATCAAATTAAGCAATAGAGTTGCCTTAACTGGAGATCTTACTGGAATTGTTAACGGAAGACAAAACTGGAACTTCGACGGAATGGGTAATACAACAACTGGATCTTTTGACGGTGTTTTATTAAATGCTTCTGTTGGTTTGACATTCTACCTAGGTAAAAATGAAAAACATGCTGACTGGGTTGGTGAAGAAGATAGAATTGGTGAATTGGAAAAAAGAGTGGACTTAATCGAAACTGGTCTTATCGATTCAGACAAAGATGGAGTTGCTGACTTATACGATTTAGAACCAAATTCAATTGCAGGTGTAGCAGTTAATACAAAAGGACAATCTATTGATACGAATCAAAATGGTGTGCCGGATGAATTAGAAAGCTATTTAGACAAAACTTACGAAAAGAAAGGCGCTGGAACAGCTACAAACAATACTGTTGAAGAATTAATTAACGGTGGTTATGTAAACGTTTATTTCGATTTCAATTCGTCTAAACCAACAAACGCTTCTTTATCTGGTGTTGATTTCTTAGTAAAATACTTGAAAAACAATCCTGGTAAATCTGCAGATATCATTGGATATGCTGACGAAATTGGAAGCTCAAGCTACAATACTGAATTATCTAGAAAAAGAGCTGAAGCTGTGAAAAAAGTAGCAACAAATGCTGGAATTGACGCTTCTAGATTAAATGTAATTGCTAACGGTGAAGATACTTCTGTGAACAAAAATTCTAAAGAAGCACGTCAAATCGTAAGAAGAGTTACTTTCCAAGTAAGATAATTCTAAAGAATTTAAATATAGAAAAGGCGGTTTCAAATTATTGAAACCGCCTTTTTATTTGCACATAAAAAGGGACAAAGTATAAGCTGCTTTGTCCCTTTTCAATTATAAAAATAAATTTAATTATTTATCAATTGCTCTTTTTGTAATGTCGCCAAAAGCATCAATTCTTCTATCTCTAAAGAACGGCCAGTTTTGACGAACATTTTCTTGTAAATCTAAATCAACTTCTGCGATTAAGATTTCTTCTTTATCGTGAGAAGCCTGAGCTAATATTTCTCCTTGAGGTCCAGCAATAAAAGAAGCTCCCCAGAATTGAATTCCTTCTGTTCCTTCAATGTATTTTTCTAAACCAATTCTGTTAGCTGCAGCGACAAAAACACCATTTGCAACGGCATGACCTTTCATTACGTTCATCCAAGCTCCGTATTGGTTTTCTCCGTATTGTTCTTTTTCTTTAGGATGCCATCCAATTGCAGTTGGGTAGAATAAAACCTCTGCTCCTTTTAAAGCTGTAATACGTGCAGCCTCTGGATACCATTGATCCCAGCAGATTAAAGTTCCAACTGTTCCTTTTTTAGTTTCAATTGCTTTAAAACCTAAATCACCTGGCGTAAAATAGAATTTTTCATAGAAATGCGGATCGTCTGGAATATGCATTTTACGGTATAAACCTGCTTCTGTACCATCTGCATCAATAATATATGCACTATTATGATAAATTCCAGCCATTCTTTTTTCGAAGAAAGGAACAATGATTACCACTCCTAATTCTTTTGCCAATTCGCTGAAAGCAATAAATGAAGTACTGTAAAGTGGTTCTGCTAATGCAAAATTATCTACATCTTCGCTTTGGCAGAAATAATGACTGCTATATAATTCAGGTAGTAAAATAACTTCTGCTCCTTGACTTGCAGCGTCTCTTACCCAGCTGATACATTTTTTAAGATTATTTTCAGCAACATCATTAAGGTTTAACTGAATTACTGATATTTTATATTTTCTTTTCGGCATGACATAAAATTTAGAGTGCAAAAATAACACTTTTTAAAGGAATGGCAAAGCGAGTTTACTTTACTTAACTATATGATATACAAAAAGAGCTCTTCAAGCTCTTTCTATAATTGTTTTGTAAGATTTCGTTTTGTAGAAAATATTTTAGAAATATAAATTACTTCGTCTTTAACAAAATATAATATCTTATAATCTCTAACTATAATTCTTCGATATTGTGATTCAATTTCATCTTTTTGATACTGATCAATAAAATGTATATTTTTAGTAGAATTCAGAATTTCATTTTTAATATTGTTGGCACTCTGAATCGATTTTTCTTTATAATAATTAAAAATTGTTTGCAACTGATTCTTGGCAGTATAAGTCCACACTACCTTTATAAACTTTTCCATTACCAATTCTCAGATTCCTTTTCTAAATCATCCTGTGAAATATAATCTCCTTTTTCAATTTCTAATTTCGTTTCTGCTAGTTGGCTTTTATATTCACTTCTTGTAATTGGTTTTCCTTCTACTGAAAATGCGACTATTTCTTCTTCCTGATAGCTTTCAATAACTGCTTTTACAACTTTTAAAAGACGCTCATCAGCCGTATTAATATATTCTAACACACTTTCTCTCAACTCTAAAGCTCCCATAATCATATTATTTTGATCTTTCAAAGATAAGTATTTTGAATCAGTTTTTTAAACTATAAAAACCATTTCACAGCAGTTTAAAATTAAACATTTGCAAAATGGTTTTACAACCTAAAAAATCAACTATGCAAGTTGTTACTCGATAACTACTTTTTGAGTTAAGAATTCTGTTTCTGATTTTTTGAATTTAATTTCAAAAGTTCCTTTTACTGTTGATTTAAATTTATAAACTGTTTTCTTAGGTTCTGGAACTTGTTGTGTACAAACTTCTGATGGATATTTTGCAATTACTTGTAATCCTTTTTCTGTTCCAATTGTTACTTCAGAGATTTTGTCGAATTCAGCACACGCATTATCTACAATATACGTTACCTCATAGCTCAATTCGTCATTTACTTTTCCTGTCGCTGGTCCTTTAATTTCTGTTACTAATGCTGCCTTTGTATTTTGGTTTACTGGCTTTTCATCGTCGTCATTATTGCATGAAACAAATGCAATTGATAAAAATAATACTACCAAAACTGATTTTAATCTAAAACTTTTCATATAAAATAATAATTAATTGTTAATTACTATGAAGATGCGGGTTGGTTGCAATGGTTGCTTTGAAAAAATGTTAAAAATTTTTAACCGGACATTAAACACTTATAAATCAAAAACTTATTTATTAAAAAAAAGTTTTACAATTACCGTTAATTCTTATGAAAATAAAAAGATCTTGCTTAGCCCCGATAGAAGCAACATCCTTTTTCCCGCTTCTTTAGCGGGGAAAAGATATAGCGGATAGCGGGACAAAAAGTACTTTTGAAAACGAATTAGCGTGCTTCTAAACAAAAAAAAACACCAGCGTTAACTGATGTTTCTTTTAAATATATTTTATTTTTTTTTATTAAGCTGTTTTCTTTTTAAAAAGCTTTTTGAAGAGATTTACAACTCCCAGAACAATAAATCCCATTACAAGTCCAATGGAAAATTCTTTTACTATTGCGGGCAATGATGGGAAAAGATGATGAAAGAATTCAATGTTGTGAACAAATAAGCCGCCCGCAACTAATATTAATGCAATGGTTCCAATAATAGTTAATGCTTTAATTACTTTTGGAAGCGCTTGAACTAAAATGTTTCCAACAGTTTTTAAAAGGCTTCTTTCTTTTTTACTGTGCTGAATCATTTTGAAACCTACTTCGTCCATGCGAACAATAAGCGCTACAATACCATAAACACCAACTGTTGCAATTACGGCAATAATCGATACTGTAATAATCTGCGACAATAATGGTTTTCCGATCACAGTCCCTAAAGCAATAATCACAATTTCTACAGAAAGAATAAAATCGGTTACAATTGCAGATTTTACTTTTGCTTTTTCTACAACTAGAATTTCTTCTTCGGTTAAAACTTCTTCGGTAATTCCTTCTGCTTCTTCGTGTTTGTGCGGAAATATGAATTCGTATATTTTTTCGGCTCCTTCGTAAGCTAAAAACAATCCTCCAAGCACTAAAATTACCATGATTGCGATTGGAAAAAATGCACTTAATAAAAATGCAATTGGAAGAATAATAATTTTATTCAGCAACGAACCTTTACTGATCGCCCATAAAACGGGCAGTTCTCTTGATGATGCGAAGCCTGAAGCTTTTTCAGCATTTACTGCTAAATCATCACCTAAAATCCCAGCTGTTTTCTTTGCAGCAACTTTACTCATTACTGCAACGTCATCCATAATTGCTGCGATATCATCTAATAGAACGAAAAAACCTGAAGCCATTTTTTAATTTATTTTAGTGATGCGAATCTAGACATTTTGCCTTAATCTTCCCAACAATATCGCATCAAAATTTACCTTTTATTCGTAGTTTTCTGAACTGGAATTCCAAAAAAAATTAACTGCACTGCCCTAAAATTACCCAGATAATAATAAAAACTAAAATTGTCCCAAAACAGCCTCCGCCTAATTTTTTAGCACCATATCCTGCAATTAAACCTCTAAATATATTATTCATAGCTTTTCTTTTTTTTAAATTAATTATTTGAATTTGTTTGATTTATATTAATTATAAAATTCTATGTTTTTAATAAATCTGTTGTTACACAAATGAGGGTAAAAGTTTCAGAATTCACGGATAAAAAAAAAGCATCAGTAAAATACTGATGCTTTTTAAGATTAACAATGAAAAAAAATTAATTAGCGGTCTGGTTTCTAAAAACCAATTTGCCATCGAAAGCGTCTAATAAAATAATGCTCTCTGTTGTTATATTTCCTGCCAGAATTTCTTTTGACAGCTGGTTTAAAACCTCTCTTTGTACAACACGTTTTACAGGTCTTGCTCCAAATTGAGGATCATATCCTTTGTCTGATAAATAAGCAATTGCTTCTGGAGTTGCATCCATTGTAATTCCTTGTAAAGCCAGCATTTTAGTAACGCTCTTAAGCTGTAAGCTCACAATTTTCGAAATATTATCAACTGTAAGAGGTGTAAACATTACGATTTCATCAATACGGTTGATAAACTCTGGACGAACAGTTTGTTTTAATAATCCTAGAACTTCGTTTTTGGCTGCTTCTGTCGCTGCCTCAACACCGCCTTTTAGGTTCTCAAACTTTTCTTGTATAATCTGGCTTCCCATATTAGAAGTCATGATAATAATTGTGTTTTTAAAATCAGCCAGACGTCCTTTATTGTCGGTTAAACGCCCTTCATCTAAAACTTGTAATAATATATTAAAGGTATCTGGATGTGCTTTTTCGATCTCATCCAGCAAAATCACAGAATATGGTTTTCTACGAACAGCTTCTGTCAATTGACCTCCTTCATCATAACCTACATATCCTGGAGGCGCACCAACTAAACGGCTCACACTGTGGCGCTCTTGGTACTCACTCATATCGATACGAGTCATGGCGTTTTCATCGTCAAAAAGATATTCGGCCAATGCCTTTGCAAGCTCTGTTTTACCAACTCCTGTTGTTCCTAAAAATAAGAATGTTCCAACTGGTTTTTTCATATCCTGTAAACCAGCACGACTTCTTCGAACAGCATCACTTACTGCTTCAATTGCTTCTTCCTGCCCTACTACACGTTTATGTAACTCATCTTCAAGATGCAATAGTTTTTCTCTTTCGGTTTGAAGCATTTTCATTACTGGAATTCCTGTCCATTTTGCTACAACTTCGGCAATATCTTCTCTGGTAACTTCTTCTTTAATCAAAGATGTACCCGATTGGAATTCAAGTAATTGTTTTTGCAAAGCTTCCTGACGTTCCTGTGCTTCTTTTATTTTTCCGTAACGAATTTCGGCCACTTTTCCGTAATCACCATCACGTTCTGCACGTTCTGCTTCGTATTTAAAGTCTTCGATTTCAAGTTTTACAGCCTGAATGCCGTCAACAATATCTTTTTCAGATTTCCATCTTGCATAAATTTCGTTGCGTTCTTCTTTCAGATTCGCCAAATCCATGTGAAGAATCTTCAATTTGCTTTCTTCCTTCTCGCGTTTAATGGCCTCGATCTCAATTTCAAGCTGCATAATTTTACGATCCAAAACATCTAATTCTTCTGGTTTTGAATTGATTTCCATACGCAGTTTAGAAGCCGCCTCGTCCATTAAGTCAATCGCCTTGTCTGGTAAAAAACGGTTTGTTATATAACGCTGAGAAAGTTCAACTGCTGCAATAATAGCCTCGTCTTTAATTTGAACTTTATGATGCGTTTCGTATTTTTCCTTGATTCCGCGTAAGATTGAAATCGCACTTTCTGTATCTGGTTCGTCGATTAAAACTTTTTGGAAACGCCTTTCTAATGCTTTATCTTTTTCAAAATATTTTTGATATTCATCTAGAGTCGTTGCTCCAATTGCTCTTAACTCACCACGAGCCAAAGCTGGTTTCAAAATATTAGCCGCGTCCATTGCGCCTTCACCTCCACCCGCTCCTACAAGCGTGTGAATCTCATCAATAAACAGAACAATATCACCTTCTGCAGAAGTTACTTCTTTTACAACAGATTTTAAACGTTCTTCAAATTCTCCTTTGAATTTTGCACCAGCGATCAATGCCCCCATATCCAGTGAGTAAACGATCTTATCTTTTAAGTTTTCTGGAACGTCTCCATCTACAATTCTGTGTGCCAAACCTTCAGCAATTGCAGTTTTACCAACACCTGGTTCACCAATTAACATTGGGTTGTTTTTTGTTCTACGAGTCAGAATCTGCAATACACGACGGATTTCTTCGTCACGGCCAATAACTGGATCTAGTTTTCCTGTACGTGCTAATTCGTTTAAGTTTTTAGCATATTTGTTTAACGAATTATAGGTTTCTTCAGCAGATGCCGAGGTTACTCTTTCGCCTTTACGTAATTCTTCAATTGCAGCTTTTAGACCTTTACCAGTAACTCCCTGATCTTTTAAAATCTGAGAAACTTTACTTTTTGAGTCGAAAATCGCTAAAATTAAATGTTCGATCGAAACATATTCGTCGTTCATTTTTTGTGCAATAATTTCAGCTTCATTCAACGCTTTATTGGCGTCTCTCGAAAGCAGAATGTCGCCTCCTGAAACTTTTGGAAAACTCTGAATTGTACTGTCTAGAACTTGTAAAAACAAAGGCACATTAACATTTAATTTTTTCAATATAAAAGGCGCCACGTTTTCATCAACTTCAAAAATTGCTTTGAAAATGTGCTCATTTTCAATTTGCTGCTGGCCATTTCGTTGTGCTATTTGCTGTGACAACTGAATGGCTTCCTGCGATTTAATAGTAAACTTGTTAATATTCATATTTTTTTCAATTTGATTGATTTTATTTGTCTGGTATTCAATAAGATTAAAGTTACAACTTATTGAGATACTTTTTTAGTTCAAATACTCTAACTTTGTACTTGAATAGACAAATTATATTCCATATCAAAAATAAAGACAAAATGACATTAAAAAGATGATTTTTATCATATTTAAATGCCAAAAAGTCATAAAACAAGTCAAATATGAGTTTTTTTAATTCAATCTTCGGAAGTTCAGAGAACTCAGAAGCTCCAAAAAGTAAAATAAACTGGACAGAATTAACAGATATTGTTCAATTAATGGAAATCGAAGCAATATCTAACGAAAAGCCAGTTGTTATTTTTAAACATAGTACAAGATGCAGTATCAGCCGAATGGCATTAAAGCAATTTGAAAGAGATTATGATCTTGAAGGAATTGTCGATGCGTATTTTTTAGATTTGATTGCTCATCGCGATATTTCAAATGAAATTGCAAGCCGATTCGGTGTATATCACGAATCTCCGCAATTAATTTTAATCAAAAATGGAAAAGCTGTTTACAATGTTTCACACAGCGATATTGACGCACAAGCTTTAAAAAGTAAAGTGTAATTTTTTTTTGTAAAATGTGAAATGTAAAATGTGAGGCAGTTAAGGAGTACTAGTCATTTCTTCTCACATTTCACATTTCACATTTCACATGTCACATTTTACAGTTCACATTTTACAGTTCACATTTCTAAAAACTTCCATCAGAACCTCCTCCACTGAAGCCTCCACCTCCAAACTCCATAGGAGAAGCTTGTGGTTTTACTTCCGGTTTCATTCCAAAAGTAGAAGCTACTACTAAAGCTTCAGCGTTTAAAATAGCATCTGAATGATTGATTCTATCAGGTTTAAAAGTTAAGCCACTTTCCTTTCCTTTTAATTTTTTAATGGAGAAATAGGCAATTGCAAATAAAATAAGCCCGCCAAGAGTCAGCGCAACTTCTATAGGTAAAACTGTGTAATAAAAACGGATTGTATAAATTGAAAATCCAATAGCTAAAAAACTGATCCACAACATTATCCTATCTTTTGTTTTTAAAGCCTGAACCAAATACACAATTGGAACAATAAAAGTAAATCCGTAGAAGAAAAATGCAAATGGAATATCAGTTCCTGGTGTAACTTCTGTTCCTAAAAGTTCTGCAGAAAGCTCTCTAACTACCAGATAATTACAAGAAAGATAAAATAGCACTAAACAAAAACTATTGGCTAATAGAAGTCCATTGTAATAGTAACTTTCGTTTAGATTATTAATTAATTTCTTTGTTACAAAATAAAAAATTGCACCTAAAATCATTGCTGTAAAAGGCAGAATAGCTTTTCCTAAATCTCCGAATTCAAACATTCCGAAAAATAAAAAAGCTGTTACAGCTAGACAAAACACCAGCATCGATAGTAAATGTAAATATCTCAAAAACATAAAAATGGCCACAACAGCCACAAAGAAAGCAATAACTATTTCATAACCTTCTGTAGTGATTCCGATAGCAAATCCCACATTTAAAAGTGCTCCTAATATAAATGAGTCATCTAAACCGTGGTTATGGAAATTCTGTTTTGCCAATAATTCTGAGCCCACAAAACCAACAGCAGCAAATAAGTAACAGCAGATTTCAAGAAAGATATCTTCTGAACTTAATCCTAAAATAGAAATCGCCCCACATATTGAGCTATACAATAAATTCCCCAGCAAAAAGAAACCAATTCTAACCAATATATTGTCTTGACTTTTAAAAACGGGTAATTCTTTTTTTATAAACTTCCTCTGCTCTTTACTTATAAAACCTCCTTTGTAAAAAGTATCGGCTTCATCAACTAATGCATCATTCTTTAATATTTGTTTGTCGTATATTATCATTCCGCGATTTCTTTATGAAAGTTTTTGATTAATTTGATGAACATTATAATTGAACCGATAAAATATGCCGGTAATAAGAAAATAAATAATTCCCAAATATTAGAGAAATCAACATTTTCGAAAATTCTAAATATCAATATATTTATTCCAACATAACCGTACACAATCATAAATACATAGATAGACATTGCTTTGAATTCGTAACTAACTTTATAAAAATAAAATGTTGAACCAATTAAAACTCCTGCGAAAATCAGCCAAATTAAAATATAATGATGCAGTAAATTGCTTATTGCCGCGATACTTATAATGTGCAGAGCAAAAGTCAGAAAGATCAAACTAAAATGAGTTTTGAGTGAAATTCGATTACTATAAATGGTCCATACTATGAGTAAAACTCCCAGCATAACAGCAGAATAGCTCAAACTATCGCTGGCATAAAAATCATTCCCGTTTAATAAATCCTGAGGCGTTACCGAAAGTCCGATATAAGCTGCTAAACCGGTTACGGCAATTGTTAATACGCTTTTATTGTCGAAATAGTAAGCACAAAAGAAACTGACTATCGTTGGAACTAAAGTGGCTAATCCGTAATGTTCTCCAAAAGGTTTGTATTGAAATTGAAGGTAACCAATAAAAATACAGGTTAAAATATTAGCTAATAAAACCAGATATTCTAAAACAGGATGCTCGAAAGTTGTTTCTGTTTTTTGAAAGCCTTTTGAATTCTTGAAACAATAATAAAAACAAATTGCTATTACGATTAAAAGAAGGGAAAGAATAGCAATATGACCAATTGTATCTATATTTTCATAGATCAAGATTCCAATTCCTGAAGTAAATAATAAAACAGATAAATAAAGAAATAACTTTAATTCTGCATTTACCGAAAAGATATTTAAATTTCGATATGCTTTAACTTCTTCAAACTGATTTTCTGTAATTAAACCTTTTTCATAAAGACTTAAAGTAGACTGCTCTTTAAATTTTTTCATTCGCATTATTTAAAGTAATAATCAAATATATGTATTTAGCATGAATTTTCTCCTTTTACTTCAAAACCTTTTCAATCGCTACTTCAATCTGTCAATCTGATTATTAATACCATGTAATTTTATTAGTGTAAGAACAACACTTATAAGTCTTGTAATCAAAACTTTAAATGATAAAAAATTGATAAATTGATTTGAAATAATTTTTATTCTTTTACATTTGTGCAATCGATTACATTAACTATTAAAACCACAAAAAACCACGCTTAAATGAAAACAAAACTTATCCTACTCTCATTGCTTTTGCCTTGCTCTTTTCTTTTTGCTCAAAATTATTTTATGAGCTCACCCGAAGGATTTGGAGCTTCTGCAACTGGAGGCGGAAATGCGACTCCTGTAACTGTGACGACTTTACCCGATTTAACAGCAAAATTAAAGCTGACTACTCCACAGGTTATTTTAGTTTCTGGAACTATAAATTGTTCATACACTAGCCTCCTAGTGAATGACAAGACCATTATCGGTCTTCCTGGGGCACGATTAGTTAATCTGGATCAAACAGCAGCAGGTTCTGGAATTTTAAATTTAAAAGCAGGTTCGAATAATATTATTATCAGAAATTTAATTTTTGAAGGTCCTGGGGCTTATGATGTTGACGGACGTGATAATCTAACCTCTGAAGCAACGAATATCTGGGTTGATCACTGTGAATTTCAAGATGGAATGGATGGTAATTTTGATAATAAAGGCGCAGCAGATAATGTAACTGTTTCTTGGTGTAAGTTTATTTACTTAAAAGCTCCAAAATCTGGCGGATCCGGCGGTGCAGATGACCACCGTTTTTCAGATTTAGTAGGCTCTTCTAAAAGTGACGCACCTGCTGATGGTCATTACAGCATTACTTTCAAAAATTGTTATTGGGCAGAAGGCTGTAAAGAAAGAATGCCTAGAGCAAGAAATGCCGAACTGCATATTTTAAACTGTTATTATAATACCTCGGTTTCGGGTTCGCTCGCAATTGGATTGGGTGGAGGAAATAATAATACGACTTGTTATGTAGAAGGAACTGACTTTGCTAAAATCGGAACTGCATTTAAAAATTATGTGAGTACAGATGGCGGTACAATTGGCGTTGCTTTTACAGATTGTTTAAATGCGCCTGCAAGTTCAGGAACCGCTGTCACTAAGCCTTCTTACGCTTATACCGTTTTACCAATTGCAAATGTTGCTGGATTCATTTCGAATTCTTCTTGTGGTGCTGGAGCAACACTTCAAGTTACTGCTCAAGGCGCTTTATCTACAAGCTGCAATAATTTAGGATTGAATGAAAATACAAATAACTTAGATCTAAAATATTATCCATCGGTTATTAATCGTCTTTTAAATATAGATTTTTCGAGTACAGATAATGGATTGGCTCAGGTTAATTTATTTTCATCGAATGGTGCAAAAGTATATTCGCAATCAAAAAATATTTCTGCTGATGAAAAATTAGAACTGAATGTTGGAAATCTTGCTAAAGGATTTTATGTATGCAAAGTTCAAATCGAAAATCGAAGCAAAACTTTTAAACTGGTAAAAAACTAAATTTACTTCATAAAATAAGGTCATTGAAACAAATCAATGACCTTTTACTTTTTACATCCAACTTTTTACATTTCACAAAAACTAAAAAGCTGCTTTCATTTTATCTTTAATAGCATCTAGGCATAAATTATTGATACTTCCTTCGTGCGTGTGTTTGGTTTCTTTTGGAGATTTATACGTTCCCGTTTCTAATTGCTCAGCAACAGCTTTGTAAGCATCTCTAAACGGCATTCCTGCTACAACCATTTCGTTTAAAGTATCAACTGTAAACAAATAATCGTATTTTTTATCTTCTAAAATATGATCTTTAACTGTAATATCTTTTATAGAAAATATTGCAATATCCAAACAAGATTTTAAAGTCTGAATCGCTGGAAATAAACCTTCTTTTAAAAGCTGTAAATCTCTATGATAACCGCTTGGCAGATTATTGGTGATTAAAGTGATTTCGTATGGAAGCGCCTGAATCTTATTGCATTTTCCTCTGATTAATTCGAAAACATCAGGATTCTTTTTGTGGGGCATAATGCTTGAACCAGTTGTAAGATGTGCCGGTAAACCAATAAAATCAAAGTTTTGGCTCATATACAAACAAACGTCCATTGCAAATTTTGATAGCGTTCCAGCCACGCTTGTCATAGCAAAAGCAACTGTTTTTTCTGCTTTTCCACGGCTCATTTGTGCAGCGACGGCATTGTATTTTAAGGTTTCAAAACCTAGTTCTTTTGTGGTAAAAGTTCTATTGATTGGAAATGAACTTCCGTAACCAGCAGCAGAACCTAACGGATTCTGGTCTACAATTTTGGAAGCTGCGTTTAACATCGTAATATCATCAATTAAACTCTCTGCATAAGCAGAAAACCACATTCCGAATGATGACGGCATAGCAATTTGCAAATGCGTATAACCAGGCAATAAAACATTTTGATGTTTTTCTGCCGATTCCATTAATAAGTCAAAAAGTGTTTTTACCTGTTCTTTTATGGCTTTTAATTCGTCTTTAAGATATAAATGAACATCCACTAAAACCTGATCGTTACGAGAACGCGCGGTGTGTATTTTTTTTCCGGCATCGCCCAGTTTTACCGTTAATAAATATTCAATTTTAGAATGTACGTCTTCGAAACTGTCTTCGATTTCGAAATTTCCAACGACAATATCAGCGATAATTTCGTTTAACGCATCAACCAGAGAAGTGGTTTCTTCTTCAGTTAATAAACCAATTTGTCCCAGCATTTTGGCGTGAGCAATTGAACCTAAAGCATCGTATTTTGCCAGAACCAAATCCAGTTCACGGTCGTTCCCAACAGTAAATTGTTCGATTTGTTTATCTGTTGGTATTCCTTTTTCCCAAAGTTTCATAACTTAGATTTTTAGACTTCTTAGATAGTTTAGATTATTAGACTTCTTAGATTTTAGACTTTTAGATTATTCTCTTTGTCGAATCTTTGAAGTTTTTCTCTAATTTACCTCTAGTGTCATTATTTATACTGGTGGTATCTAGCCCCGATAGCAGTGGAAATCCTTTTATTTTTTTTCTTTAAAAAAATAAAAGATTGGAACGGATAGCGGGATTAGCTCCTAAAAAATATTATAATTTAAAGAAATCGGTTAGTATTTTGATATACAAATCGACTCCTTCTTCAATTTCATTTACAAAAATAAATTCGTCTGCTGAATGTGAACGCAGCGTTTCTCCTGGTCCTAATTTTAAAGACTGACAGCTCAAAACCGATTGATCTGAAAGTGTTGGAGATCCATAGGTTGTTCTTCCTAAAGCAATTCCAGCCTGAACCAAACCGTGCGCAACTGGAATAGAAGAAGCATTTAAATGCATAGATCTTGGAGTAACTTCTGCATTTACGTTTGCTTTTACAACTTCCAAAATTTCAGCATTGGTATAACGATCGGTTACACGAATATCTACAACCAAATCGCACTCAGAAGGTACAACATTATGCTGTTTTCCAGCATTAATCTGCGTTACAGTCATTTTTACAGGACCTAAAACGTCTGAGATTTTGTCGAACTTATAGTTTTTAAACCATTCCATTACAGGAATTGATTTGTATAATGCATTATCGTCGTTTTGATGTGCGGCATGGCTTGCAGTTCCTTTTACTTTTACATCCAAAACCAATAAACCTTTTTCGGCAACGGCTAATTGCATTAAAGTTGGTTCTCCTACAATCGCACAATCTAATTCTGGCAAATGCTTTAAAACGCTGTTTAATCCATTTTTTCCGCTGCTTTCTTCTTCAGCCGAAGCCACAATAACAATATTATGCGATAGATTTTGGTTTTCGTAAAAGTGAACAAAAGTCGCTAATAATGACACCAGACATCCGCCGGCATCATTACTTCCTAATCCAAATAGTTTTCCGTCTTTTTCGATTGCTTTAAACGGATCGTTGGTGTACGCCTGATTGGGTCTTACGGTATCGTGATGTGAGTTTAGTAAAAGTGTTGGTTTATTTTCGTCGAAATATTTGTTGAAAGCCCACACATTGTTGTTTTCCCTCTTGAAAGGAATTTCATTCTGATTGAACCAATTTTCGATTAAAAGAGCCGTCTGATCTTCTTCACTTGAAAATGAAGGGGTTTCGATTAAGCTTTTTAATAAACTAATTGCTTCTTGGGTAAGCGTATCTATACTTTTCATAAGTTTGGTTTCTTTGCCACGAAGGCGCGAAGTCACAAAGTTTTTTAATTTAAATCTGCGACATTTTTGATTGGCGCAAATTTCTAAAATTAAATCCTAAAAGCACTGCGCAACTCCGTTTTTTTGCCACTACTTGCACGAGTTTTCATAAATTATCTTTTTGTGACAGATTTAAAATCAAAATAAACTTTTTCATGTAAGTCTAAAATTATTTTCTCTTTTAACTAAAAAAATCAGAGTCAAATTGTGGCAGCATTTTTTATAATGTAATCGTTGTATGCGGAATATTTGAGTTTTGAAGCATTCTGTGATGTCCAATTTTGATTTTCTGCACACCTCTTGACAAACTATTGAAACAGTTATCCAATTTCGGAATCATTCCAGAATGAATTACTTTTTCTTCTTTTAGTTTATTATATAATGTCTCGTTGATTTCTGTTATTACAGAGGAATCGTCTTCTGAATCCTGCAAAACGCCTTGTTTTTCAAAACAATATGTCAGTGTAACATCAAAAACTTCAGATAATGCAATTGATAATTCGCTTGCAATAGTATCTGCATTTGTGTTTAGTAATTGTCCGTTTTTATCGTGTGTAATCGCGCAGAAAACAGGAACAACTCCAGCTTCTAACAAAGTTGCCAATAATTTGGTGTTGACTTGTTTTACATCGCCTACAAATCCGTAATCGATTGTTGGGTGGTTTCTTTTTGTTGACTGAATTAAATTCCCGTCAGCTCCTGAAAAACCAATTGCATTATTGTCTTTGGCTTGCAATTGCGCTACGATATGTTTATTGATTTGTCCGGCGTAAATCATTACCACAACATCAAGCATTGGAGCATCTGTAATTCGGCGTCCGTCAATCATTTGCGGAACTAAACCAATACTCTGAGCCATTTTTGTAGCCGATTTTCCACCGCCATGAACTAAAACTTTATAGCCTTCAATTTTAGAAAAATCGGTTAAGAATTGTTCTAATTCTGCTGGATTATCTATGATGTTTCCACCTATTTTTATTACTGATACGTTCATTTCTTTCAAGGTTCAAAGGGACAAAGGTTCAGAGGAACAAAGTTTTTTCTCAAGGCTGTAAAACCTTTGAACCTTTGTCACTTTGATCCTTTGCACCTAAATTTACAATTTCTTAAGAATTTTTTGTAAAACTAATTGTGCTGAATACGTTCTGTTATTCGCTTGTTCAATAACAATTGAATTTTCTCCGTCTAAAACTTCGTCACTTACAATTACATTACGACGAACAGGAAGACAGTGCATGAATTTTCCGTTGTTGGTTAAAGCCATTTTCTCAGCTGTTACCGTCCAGTTCGGATCGCTGTTGATTACTTTTCCGTAATCATTGAAGTTACTCCAGTTTTTTACGTAAACGAAATCGGCATTTTCAAAAGCTTTGTTTTGATCGTATTCGATTTTGCAGTCTTTTGTAATTTCTGGGCTTAATTCATAACCTTCTGGATGTGTGATTACAAAATCCATATCTTTTTGCATTTGCATCATTTCTACGAATGAATTAGCAACGGCTTGAGGTAAGGCTTTTGGATGTGGAGCCCAAGATAAAACTACTTTTGGTTTGTGTTTCGTTTTGAATTCTTCCATTGTGATGGCGTCTGCCAAAGATTGTAATGGGTGACGAACAGCACTTTCCATGTTTACAATTGGCACTGTGGCATATTTCAAGAATCCTGAAATTACTGTTTCTTGGTAATCTTTTTCTTTATCTACCAAACCTGCAAAGGCACGGATTGCGATAATATCACAGTATTGAGAAACTACTTCTGCCGCTTCTTTAATGTGTTCTGAAGCACCAGAATTCATTACTGCTCCGTCTTCGAATTCTAATGTCCATCCTTCGTTGGTAAAATTCATTACCATTACGTTCATTCCTAAATTTAAAGCCGCTTTTTGTGTACTCAAACGCGTTCTTAAACTCGGATTGAAGAATAACATTCCTAAGGTTTTATTCTTTCCTAAACTTTGATTTTTAAGCGGATTCTTTTTGATTTTTATCGCTTGTTTTACCCATTTTGATAATGAGTTTATGTCTTTTATTGAGATATAGTTCATTTGTTTTTTTTAATTTAGATAATGTGATAATTAGAAAATTGGATAATTGCTCATTATATAATTAACTAATTTTCTAATTGACTCATTAGATTATTTTAGTAAAAGGAATTTCTTCCTTTAATGCTTTCAAAATAAAATTATCATTTAATCCATTAACGATCCAGGTTTCAATATTGGCAGCTTTTGCGATTCCGGCTGCTTCTATTTTAGATTGCATTCCTCCTGTTCCATGTGATGATTTCGATTCACCGATTTCTTTTTCGAGCGTTTTCAAATCATTTACCAATTTGATTGTTTCTGGAACTTCATTGTGAATGGATTCTTTGGTGTAAATTCCGTTTGTATTAGTGGCAATTATCAGAATATCAACATTTAGCAGCACCGCCGTTAAAGCTGCTAATTTATCATTATCACCAAACCGAATCTCATCTGTGGCAACAGTATCGTTTTCATTGATAATCGGAATGTAATTGTTTTTAACTAATACATTAATTGTATTTACAATGTTTTTTTTGGTTTGTTCTTTTTCGAAATCAGAATAAGAAAGCAAACACTGTGAGGTATTTAATCCTAAATCTTTAAAATTTTCATTGTAAATCCGCATTAAATGAGGTTGTCCAATAGAGGCTAAAGCCTGTTTTACAAAAACATCTTTATCTTGATTATCCAGCTTTACAAACTGTTTTGCCGCTGCAATTGCTCCAGAACTTACTATAATAAATTCGTATTCGTCGTTTAGAGCCGCAATCTGAATTCCGAGGTCTTCAATCTTTCCCCGCGAAATATGATTGGTTTCTTTGGTTAAAGTATTACTTCCTATTTTTAATAAAATCCGTTTTTTTGCCATTGTTATAGTTTTGCTCGCGATTTTTTTTACCGCAAAGTCCGCAAGGTTTTTTTATATTGCTTGTGTTTACAAACGCTAAGTTCGCAAAGCTTTGTCCAAATAAATTCCAAATTCCAATATTCTAAAATTGTTAGTCATCATTCTAAAATCTAAAATTCTAAGAAGTCTAACAATCTAAGAAAGTCTAATAATTATCTAATTTGTCCTTCTCCGTAAACGTACCATTTGTTTGTTACTAAATGCTGTAAACCAATTGGACCTCTTTGGTGAAGTTTATCAGTACTTATGGCTAATTCTCCACCTAAACCAAATTGTCCTCCGTCTGTAAAACGGCTTGAAGCATTTTGATAAACAGCAGCAGCATCAACTGCATCCATAAATTCTTTTGCTGCTTGGTCGTCTCTGGTAATTATTACTGCCGAATGCCCGCCGCAATATTTATTGATCTTTTCAATTGCATGTTCCTCAGAATCAATTGTTCCGATTACAATTTTATAATCTAAAAACTCTTCGTACCAAATATCTTCGTTTTGAAGGGTTTCTGTATCTTCAAAATTTTCCAGAGATTTGTCGACGATAACTTCAACATTATTTTCTTTTAATGTTTCTATTAAAATGGCTGTAAAACCTTCAAAATTAGGAAGCTTAGAATCTATTAAAACTTTATCAACCGCATTACAAGCTGAAATTTTAGCTGTTTTAGCATTTAAAATTACCTTTAAAGCCAAATCAGTATCTGCTTTTTCGTGAACGTAAACAAAATTATTACCGCGTCCGCTTACAATTACCGGACAAGTTGCGTGTGCTTTTACAAACTCAATTAATTTTTCTCCTCCTCTTGGAACGATTAAATCGACTTTTTGAGTTGGTTTTTCTAAGAAAGCCTGAGTTTCTGCACGATTATAATTCAGATATTCCACCCAATCTTTCGAAACTCCATTTTCTTCTAAAGCTTTATGCCAAAGACTTACAATTTTTAAATTGGATTTTAAAGACTCTTTTCCGCCTTTTAATAAAATCTTATTTCCAGATTTAAAAGCAATTCCTCCTGCTTCGATTGTAACATCCGGACGTGATTCATAAATAATTAAAATCGTTCCGAAAGCGGCTGTTTTATTAATGACTTTTATTCCATTATCATGAGTAAAATGAAAACGCTCCACTCCAACGGGATCTTCTTGAGAAGCCAATTGGTTTAACGATAAAATCATCTCATCGACTTTTTTATCATCTACTTTTAGGCGTTCTTCCATCGCTAAATCGGAACCGTCGTAATCGGCAAGATCTTCCTCATTGGTCAAGATTATCTGGCTCCGCTCCTGCTCGACCAGCTTTGCCATAGCCCGCAAAACCAGATTGCGTTTTTCAATTGATAATGGGTTCATTTTTTTTTGGTTTAATTGGTTAATCGTTAATTCGTTTAATCGATTAACCAGTTAAACGATTAAACGAATTAACAGTTCTAGATAAACTTAATTCTTAAGTTCTTCTAAACTCTCTTTTAAAGCTTTTACAAACGTATCAATATCAGCTTTTTTGACAGTTAAAGGCGGTAAAATTCTTAACAGGTTTTTATTGTTGGCACTTCCTGTAAAAATGTGTTTTTCGATAATTAGTTTTTTTCTTAAAGCTGCAACATCAAAATCGAATTCTACTCCAAGCATTAAGCCTTTTCCTTTTACTTGTTTGATTCCGTCAACTTCCTTGATTTTTTCTAAGAAATATTCATAAACTTCATTTACATTTTTCTGTAAATCCAGTTTTTCAATTACATCTAAAACAGCAATTCCTGCTGCACAAGATAAATGGCTTCCGCCGAAAGTAGTTCCTAACAATCCGAAACTTGCTTCAAATTTTGGAGAAATTAAAATAGCTCCA
The DNA here is from genome assembly GCF_001429295.1 of Flavobacterium sp. Root935. Taxonomy (GTDB): domain Bacteria; phylum Bacteroidota; class Bacteroidia; order Flavobacteriales; family Flavobacteriaceae; genus Flavobacterium. The sequence continues at coordinate 644,591 of NZ_LMJL01000012.1, forward strand.
ACCGGAAAACCGTTCCCCATTCCTTTTGCAACTGAAATAATATCAGCATTGATTCCGTGATGTTGGAAAGCGAAGAATTTCCCGCTTCTTCCGTATCCTGATTGTACTTCGTCTAAAATCAAAACTACATCATGTTTTTTACACGCTTTTTCTAAAGCTTGAAAAAATTCCGTTGTTCCTTGGTCTAAACCTCCAACTCCCTGAATTCCTTCAATAATTACTGCTGTGACGTCTCCTTTAGCCAATTCAGCTTCAACTAATTCGATTTGGTTTAAAGGTAAAAATGTAACTTCCTGCTGTGCATTTAATGGTGCTACAATTTTTTTGTTATCTGTAACAGCAACTGCCGCAGAAGTTCTTCCGTGGAAAGAATTATCAAAAGCTACAACTCTTGATTTTCCGTTATGAAAAGAGGCTAATTTCAAAGCATTTTCATTGGCTTCAGCACCAGAACTGCATAAAAACAATTCGTAATTTTCTAAACCAGAAAGTTTTCCTAATTTCTGAGCCAATTCTACCTGCAAAGGATTTTGAATTGCATTTGAATAAAATCCTAAATGGTCTAATTGATTCTTCAATTTTGCTACATAATCAGGCTGTGTGTGTCCGATAGAAATCACACCATGTCCGCTGTATAAATCTAAGTATTCTACTCCTTTGTCATCAATGATTGTACAATCTATTGCTTTTACTGGAGTGATGTCGTATAATGGGTAAACGTTGAATAAGTTCATGTGTTTTGTTTATTTTGTTTCAGGTTTCAGGTTTCAAGTTGCTCGCAGAACGTGTAACATGAAACTTTAAACTTGAAACTATTATTAAAATCCGCTTGGTTTCAAATGTAAACCTGTGGTTTCTTCTAATCCGAACATTAAATTCATGTTTTGAATTGCTTGGCCTGAAGCACCTTTGGTTAAGTTATCGATAATTGATGTTATGAGAACCCGGTTTCCTTTTTTCAATAAACTAATGATACATTTATTCGTTTGCACCACCTGCTTCATGTTGATGTTTGTTGTGGTTACGGTTACGAAAGGTTCATTTTTATAGAAATCTTCGTATTTAGCAACCAATTGCTCCAAACTATCATCTGAAAGTGTGTATAGTGTTGCGAAAATTCCTCTTGGGAAATCTCCTCTGTTGGGAATAAAAAGCAATTCGCTTTCGAAATCATCCTGCAACTGCACCAAACTTTCTCCGATTTCTCCCAAATGCTGGTGTTCAAAAGCTTTGTAATGCGACATATTATTGTTTCTCCAGCTAAAATGTGAAGTTTCAGAAAGACTTACGCCCGCACCTGTACTTCCAGTTGTAGCATTAATATGAACATCATTATTCAGTCCGTTATGTTTCGCTAAAGGCAATAAAGCCAACTGAATCGCTGTAGCAAAGCAACCTGGATTTGCAATATAATTTGCTTTTTTAATTTCAGCTTTGTTCAATTCTGGCAAACCGTAAATAAAATCTTTTCCTTCGAAATGAGCATCTTTATTCAATCTGAAATCATTTCCTAAATCGATAATTTTTGTATGGCTTGCGAATTTATTTTCCTGCAAAAATGAAATTGATTTTCCGTGTCCTAAACATAAAAATACCACATTTACGTCAGGATTGATTATATCAGTAAAACTCATTTCAATATCACCCATCAAATCATGGTGCGCCACAGAAAGTGGTTTTCCCGCATTTGTCGTGCTGTAAACAAAATCTATATTTACTTTGGGATGATACATTAATATTCTGATGAGTTCTCCAGCTGTATAGCCTGAACCACCAATTATTCCGACATTAATCATGATCTAATTGATTTACAGATGAAAATATGTTTTGTGCATTTCCAAGAATTTTGATAAATCCTTTTGCATCTTCAGATGTCCATGCGTTGTTCATTTCTCCATATTGGCCAAAACCTGTGTTCATCAAATCGTTTTTAGATTCAATTCCGTCAAGTGAGAAATGATATGGTTTTAGTGAAACCGTTACAGTCCCGTTTACTGTTTTTTGCGTGTCTTGCAAAAACGTTTCGATATTACGCATAACAGGATCTAAGAACTGGCCTTCGTGAAATAACATTCCATACCAGTTTCCTAGTTGTTCTTTCCAATATTGCTGCCATTTTCCAAGAGTATGTTTCTCTAATAAATGGTGCGCTTTAATGATAATTAATGGTGCAGCAGCTTCAAAACCAACTCTTCCTTTAATTCCTATAATAGTGTCACCAACGTGAATATCCCTTCCAATTGCATAAGCATTTGCTAGCTTTTCAAGGGCTACAATATTGTTTGAAGGTTTATCTGTTTTTCCGTTAAGTCCAACTAATTCTCCCTGCTCAAAATGAAGCGTTACTTTTTCTTCACCTTCTTTTTGCAATTGAGAAGGATAAGCTTCACTTGGCAACGGTTGGCTTGAAGTTAAAGTTTCTTTTCCTCCAACACTTGTTCCCCAAAGTCCTTTATTGATAGAATATTGTGCTTTTTCCCAAGAATAATGAACTCCGTTTTGAGCTAGATAATCTACTTCTTCTTGTCTTGACAATTTTAAATCTCTAATTGGCGTAATAATTTCAATTTCTGGAGCAATAGTTTGGAAAATTAAATCAAAACGAATTTGGTCATTTCCTGCACCAGTACTTCCGTGAGCGATTGCAGTTGCTCCTACTTTTTTCGCATATTTTATAGCTTCAATTGCTTGAAAAACACGTTCAGCACTTACTGATAACGGATAAGTATTGTTTTTTAATACGTTTCCGAAAATCAAATATTTTATAGCTTTATCGTAATATTTGTCTAAAATCGTTAAGTTGGCGTGCTGCGCACTTCCTAATTCGTAGGCTCTTTTTTCAATGGCTGATAACTCTTCTGCATCGAATCCTCCTGTATCTACAAGTACAGTGTGAACTTCGTATCCTTTTTCATTTTTTAAATATTTCAAACAATACGAGGTATCTAATCCTCCGCTATAAGCTAATACTACTTTTTTCATTTTTTATAATTTTGGCTAATACTTTCGTATTTAGCAGTTTGAGATTTCTTTTTAATTAAATTTTGAATAAAAAAACAAACGACAATAATTTGTTTAAAAATAAAGCCTGTTTAATTTTTTTAAGTCTGCTCAAAACAGCCTCATTAAAAGGGTGTCTCGGCGGTGTTTTTTGTTTTTCTTTTGGGTCGTATAACATCCCCGTACAAAGACACATTTTGTTTTCTTTGCTTTGTAAAATAGGGAAATTGGTACACGTTTTACAGCCGGCCCAAAAACTTGGATCTGTCGTTAATTCAGAGAAAGGAACAGGTTTGTAACCTAATTCAGAATTAATTTTCATTACAGCAAGGCCAGTGGTAATACCAAATATTTTTGCATCTGGAAATCTCTGTAAAGAATAGTCAAACACTTTCGACTTAATTTTTTTTGCCAAACCTAAACTTCTATAGTCAGGATGTACAATTAATCCCGAATGTGCCACGAATTTTCCGTGCTGCCAGCTTTCGATATAACAAAAACCTGCAAATTTCCCGTCTGCCAGAGCAATCATTGCATCACCATTCGACATTTTTTTCTGAATGTACTCAGGAGTTCTTTTAGCAATCCCCGTACCTCTTAATAAGGCAGATGATTCTATCGTATCGCAGATTTCTTGTGCGAATTTGAAGTGTTCTTCCTGGGTAACAACAATAGAGATCTTCATTTCAATAATTGAAGTTAGAGTTAAAAATTAAAGAATATTGTTTGTTTTGAAATCCAGAACTGAATCCAATAAAATTAATCAAAATAGAAGTAACATATTCAAAATCAAAAAGTTGATTCAGAAAATTTACAAAATAATAAATACTTTTAGGATATGTTTGTCCAATGGACAAATTATGTGATTTCAAAATGAAAAATGGATATGAATAAATATACGGCTATAAAACTCAGTGAATACTATAGAGATAGTATCCGTACTTCGGGAGAAGTAATCGGTGAGTTTGTCCGTGACAAAGAAGTTATATGTAAACTTATTTTATTCATCGGTGCAAAAGTACATTATTTTTTTATTTACAAGACAAAAAAATAAAAAACTAACATTTTTTTTACGTTTTGTGAATAAACACAAAAGCAAAACCCGATAATTATTGCTAATTATCGGGTTTTAAATATTTTATATTTTTACAATTTTACTTTTTCGTAAACGGAATTACTTGACCGTTTCCTAAAAGTATCATATCGAAACCAGTTTTGGCTTCATTAAATTTAAATTTTAATCCAGCTCTTTGCGACTCAAATGTATCTTTTTCGTTTGCAACAGGATCTAAAGCAAATTTTGGATAATTTGGAAGCTCTGCATTTAGCACACTGTTTTTCTCTGTCAATTCAATTGTTAGAGGTGATTTAGAAGTAGTATAATTACCTAAATATCCGTCTAGAATAATATCTTTCTCTAATTTACCTTTTCCCGCTGTCCAAACGTTGTTTGATTCATTATTATCGGGAAAAGCATGATTTGGATCTAATGTTATACTTTCAATTTCTTCAGTAGAATTATGTTTGAAAGACCAAGATTTATTTTTCTGCCAGATTTCTACAGGAAGATTAACCCTTGTCACTTTACCGCTTTTTCCTTTAACATCTAAAACGATCGGCATTGGCATTTTATCAAAGTTTTCAACTGTAATTACAGCTCCTTTTGACGGATCATTTTTCACATATTTAACCGAATTGATTCCTTGGTCAAAACGCCAGTTATTTACAAACCAGCTTCTCCAGAACCAGCTTAAATCTTCACCAGCAACATTTTCCATAGATCTGAAAAAGTCATCTGGCTGTGGATGTTTATAAGCCCAACGTTCGATATAAGTTCTAAAAGCAATATCAAAACGCTCTTTTCCTAAAACTTGTTCTCTTAAAAGAATAAGACCTGCACTTGGCTTGAAGTAACACAACATACCAATATTTGCTTCCTTCATATTATCAGGAGAACTCATAATTGTTTCTAGATCAGGACGAGTAAAAGATTCTGCTGATTCATGTAAATCTGTTGCAGGCTCTTTGTATTCTCCATTATTAAACGCTTCTGTACTTAGTGAATTAATGAAAGTGTTAAATCCTTCATCCATCCATCCGAATAATCTCTCGTTTGAACCAACAATCATTGGGAACCAGATATGACCAAATTCGTGGTCTGTAACTCCCCATAAATCTTGCCCTTTAGATTTCCATCCACAGAAAACAATTCCAGGATATTCCATTCCTCCTTCATTTCCTGCAACGTTTGTCGCCGCTGGATAAGGATATTCAAACCATTGTTTAGAGTAATGCTCAATCGATGCTTTTACATATTCTGTAGAACGTCCATAAGCACCTTGACCAGCACTTTCTACAGGATAAGCAGATAATGCCAAAGATTTTTTACCGCTAGGCAAGTTTATTTTTGCTCCATCTAAAATGAAAGCTGGAGACGATGCCCAAGAAAAATCACGTGCATTTTTTATTTTATAATGCCAAGTTTTTTCTGTTCCAGCGTTTGTATTTGCTGTCGCTGCCACATCTTCTGCTGAACGAATTGTAACTGTTTTATCGCTGTCAGATGCTTCTTTGTATTTTTTGAATTGATCACCAGAAAATACTTCCTGACCATTTAATAATTCTCCAGAAGCTACTACATAATGATTTCCTGGAACAGTCAATTTCACATCAAAATCGCCATATTCTAAGTAAAACTCAGAAGCGCCTAAATAAGGTGCAGTATTCCACCCTCTTACATCATCATACACACAAATACGCGGGTACCATTGTGCGATTGTAAAGATTTTTCCGTTTTTAGTTTCTAAAACCCCCATTCTATCAGACCCTTCGAAAGGCGCGATAAAAGAGAATTCGATTTTAATTTTTACAGATGCTCCTTTTGCAGCCAATTCTTCTGGAAGAAAAATCTGCATTCTTGTATCTGTTACAATATATTTTGCATCAACTTCTGTTTTCTTTTTCCCAACAGAAACTATTTTTACTGATTTAATTTTGTTTCCACCGTCAAAAACTTGCCCTTGAGCTCCGTTACGGCTTCCTGTTAATGGCACAACAGCGTTTCCTCTAGAATCCTCCTTAAATAAGTTTTGATCTAAATTCAACCATACAAATGACAATTTATCTGGACTATTATTTGTGTATGTGATTTCGTCTGTACCTATAATCTCATTTGTAGTTGCATTTAATTTTGCCGTAATCTGATAATCGGCTCTATTCTGCCAATATTCCTGCCCAGGCTGACCGCTCGCAGCACGAGTTGTAGTTCCATTTTTTGTATAAAAATTTGGACCAAAGGCATCATGATAATTGTAATTATTGACTGGATTTGCTGTTGTCGCTGACGGAGTTTGCTGCGCCCAAACAGATGAAATCCCAAAAAATAAAGCCGCGGTTAAAATGGCTTTTGCAGATTGCTTTTTCATATTTTTTAGCTGTTTATGTAGCAAATTAATGAAAAAAAAAGCTATTCACAGAGAAAATTTAAAACATAAATTCAATTTTAGCAAAATTTTATCAATAAAATAATTTAAGCCATTTTCTTAGAAAACTAAATTTTATAAAATATATTTACATCTGCATATAAACACATTCATTTTATCCATTACTATTTTGACAACAACTATATCAAATTCAATATTAAGTGCTTCTATCAAACATTCTGGAGCTGAGCTATTTTCTATAAAAGACAACCAAAACAATGAGTATATCTGGGAAGGTAATCCAGATTTCTGGGGCAAGCACTCCCCTGTTCTTTTTCCGATTGTTGGTACTTTAAAAAACAATTCTTATAAAATTAACGATAAGGAATATCATTTACCTCGTCATGGTTTTGCCCGTGATATGGAATTCGAATTAATTGATAAAAGCGAAAATAGAGCTGTTTTCTCGCTGCAGTCTTCTACAGAAACATTGACAAAATATCCTTTCGAGTTTGAACTACAACTTATTTATACGCTTAACGAAAGTTCACTAACTTTAGAATACAAGGTTATTAATAAAGGAGATACCACTATGCCTTTTTCTATTGGTGCACATCCTGCAATTGCACTTCCTGGAAATTTCGATGATTACGCTCTTGAATTCGAAAAAGAAGAAGCACTAAAATATTATATTCTTGAAAATGATTTGATTTCATCTCAAACCAAAATTCTAGAAACTACGCATAATATTGTGCCTTTGAATTATGAATTATTTAAAAATGATGCTTTGATCTTTAAAACATTAGAATCAAAATCTTTGATTATTCTTAAAGATTCAAAACCTTATGTAAAAGTAGCTTATAATGATTTCCCAAGTTTAGGAATTTGGACCAAAGAAAATGCACCTTTTATTTGCATTGAACCATGGCTTGGATATTCCGATACTGACGAAAACTCAGGAGATTTATATGAAAAAGAAGGAATTTTGACTTTAGAAGAAAATAAAAGCTTCGATGCAAAATTTAGTATCACAATATTATAACACAACAAAATGTTAGATTTTAATTTTAGTCCGTTCCCAGTCGTAGAAACCGAGCGTTTAATTTTGGATGAAGTCAATGATGGGGACGTACAAGAAGTTTTTGAACTACGCTCTAATCCTGAAACCATGAAATATATTCCAAGACCTTTGGTAAAGGATCATGAAGATGCGCTGGAACATATTAAAATGATAAAGGAAAAAATTGAAAATAATACTGGAATAAATTGGGCTATTCGATTGAAGGATAATTCTAAACTTCTCGGAATTATTGGTTTTTACAGATTACAGCCAGAAAATTACCGTGCTGAAATTGGTTATATTATTTTACCTGAATTTCAAGGAAAAGGTTTAGTTCCAGAGGCTGTTACTCGACTTACAAAATTCGGATTTGAAGACTTGAGACTGCACTCTATTGAAGCTGTTATTGATCCAGAAAATTATGCTTCAGAAAAAGTACTCCAAAAGTGTGGTTTTACAAAGGAAGCCCATCTTAGAGAATCTGAATTTTATGAAGGAAAATTTCTTGATAAGGTAATTTATTCATTACTAGAAAGATAAACTTTTCTTCTTGTTAAAGTAACTTTTTACACAATATTTATCTACCATTATACGTTATATTTGCGCTCAAAATTAGCTAAAATTGCTTGTTTTGAATCTGAAAACACTTTTATGAAAAAAATACCTGCCTTATTTGTTCTTTTATTTTGTATACAGTTGCAAAGTCAGACTTTTGTAAAATTTAATGGAGCAACTGCTTTGCTTGCAATCCCAAATGTTGGAATTGAAACAAGTATTGGCGAAAAAATGACTTTTAATGCTGATGTAATGGCTTCTTTTTGGGAATCATTTAATGGTCATAATCCAATGAAATTTATTACTGTAACTCCAGAAATTCGTTATCATTTTAAAGAAAAATATAATGGCTTTTATGTAGGTGGTCATATAGGAGCTGATAAATATGAATTACAGAAATGGAATTACTGGGATAGCAATAAATACGAAGACGGCTTTGGTTATAGGCTTGGTGCTACTATAGGTTACAACTTAAAATTAAACGATAAATTTTTACTAGACTTTTTCGTTGGTGGAGGCTGGCATCAAGGTTTTTATCATGGTTACTACAATGATGGAACTCCAGGAAGATATGAAAAAGCGGTGCATTGGAATAAAAGCGGCGAATGGCTTCCTTACCGTGGCGGCGTAATGATTTCGTATAAATTATAAATTAGAGAATTTAGGCAACGATTTTACGTAAAGTTCTTCAACTTTTTTTCGAGCCCAATCTGTTTTTCTTAAAAAAGTAAGACTCGATTTAATACTTGGATTTGATTGAAAACACTTAATTGGAATTAACTCTCCTAAAGTATCAAAACCATAATGATCTACTAAAGTTTCTACAATTTTTTGAAGTGTGATTCCGTGTAAAGGATCTTTGGATTGATTTTGCATTTTATACTTTTTAAATTATATGAAAAGACCGTACTATAAAAAAGTACGGTCTTTCTTTTTTGCAAAATTACTAAATAGAATTTTACATCAATCAAATAAAAAATAATTAGAACAAGAATTTAAATCCAACAGAAATTGGAGATGTTAAATTAGGATTACTTCCTCCTAAAGCTGTATTATAAAACGGGTCAACATTTGCAACATGAGCTAAACCAAAATTAGTAACTGTCGTTTTATCTCCCGTTTTTGGATCAATTGTAGTCGATGTAAAGTTGGCTAAGTCATAAGAAAACTCGACAGAGAAATTTTTAGTTACAAAATAATCAAATCCGCCAGATAGCGATAGACCAACCTGATTCACTTTTAATTCACTTTCTTTCTCTTTACCAGTAATAATTGGAACTGCCACCTGCCCAAAGAAATAAAGAGAACCCGCAACATTCCAATACTTTCTCACTAAAGGCTGCGCAACAAACAAATCTGTTTTGGCGGCTGTTCCTGCATCAGAATCTGCTTTAATATTAATATATCCAACTCCTGCACCAACAGCAACTGATGGCGTTACAAATGTTCCAACAATTGGCAGTACAGATAAAGTGGTGTTTTTCGCATCAGCCGATTTCGTCTGCTGATAACCAAATTGAGACGTTGCAAACCAAGTACCTTTTAAACCTTGACCTGAATCTTGAGCTTTAGCTGTTAAACTAACTAATGCAATACTTACCAGTGTTACAATTTTTTTCATTTTAATTTTGTTTTTGAATTATAAAGCAAACTTAAAAGGAAGCATTTTTGTCGCAGCTGATTAAAATCATAGATTTAAAAAAAACTTTAATTATCTTAGCTCTTCATAAAGTTTTTCATTTTTGTCTTACATTTGCACACATGTTAAAATCAGTCAATATATTAAATAAAAGAGCCCGATTTGATTATGAAATAATCGACACGTATACTGCTGGAATTGTTTTAGCGGGTACCGAAATCAAATCGATACGTTTAGGAAAAGCGAACATTACAGAGAGCTTTTGCGAGTTTAGCGGTATGGAGCTTTTTGCTATCAATACTTACATAGAAGAGTATTCATTTGGAAATCAATTCAATCATAAATCTAGAAGCGAAAGAAAATTGCTTTTAAATAAAAAAGAATTAAAAACACTTCACAAAAGTGTTCAGGCTAAAGGACTTACTATCGTTCCGCTAAAATTATTCACAAATGAAAAAGGTTTAGCAAAACTTCAGATTGGTCTGTGTAAAGGAAAGAAAAACTACGACAAGCGAGAATCGTTAAAAGAACAAGATACTAAACGTGATTTAGACCGTATTAAAAAAGCTTTTAATTAAAAAGCTTTTTTAATTTAGGTAAATTCCTATTTATTAATATTTTATCGTTATTTTTACTTATAACCAATTTAACTGTAAAATATGAAAAAGTATTTATTTTTGTTTTTAACTGTAGTGGTGTTATCAAGTTGCGGCAGTAATACTTCGATCGTAAACAGCTGGAGAGATCCAAAAATTACCGTTTCTCAAGAAAACTTCAAGAAGGTTTTAGTCGTCGCTTTGGTAAAAGATGAAGCTTCACGAAGAGTTACGGAAAACAGAATTGCTGCTGGTAACGAAATTTTCAAAACTTCTTACCAATACTTAAACGAATCTACCAAAGACCTTACTAAAGAACAGAAGTTAAAAATACTTCAAGATGAAAATTTTGATGGAGTAATAACCATGCGATTAGTTAGTAAAGAAAAAGAAACAACCTATGTTCCTGGAACTTACACTGGAATGTATTATGGAGGTTTTGACGGCATGTATGCAGGAATGTATGGTTATGGTTTTGGGAATTGGTACGGAATGTATTCTCCAAACTTCTACGATCCGGGATATTATCAGGAAACAACATCCTATATGGTAGAGACCAATATTTTTTCATTAAAAGAAAATAAATTAATCTGGACAGGAACTACAGAATCTCAATATGTCACAGATTTAGGACAAACAGTTGATGCTATTATGCAGGCTGTAGTTAAAGAAATGAGAAAAGACGGTTCATTACCTCCAAAATAAAAGATATAAAAAAAGTGACTTGAAAGTGTCGCTTTTTTTACAAACAAAAAATTGACTAAATTTGTCAAGACTAAATTTTTCATAATGAAATCGCTTTTAAAAAACGCAAGAGAACAAAAAGGTTTAAAAACCCGTGAACTGGCTCAGCTTGCAGGAATAGATCAAGCATTAATCAGCAAATTTGAGTCGGGAACCCGCAAACCAACCAAAGAACAGATTTCAAAATTAGCGCAGCTTTTAGAAATTGATTATGAAACTTTAATGATTGCCTGGCTTAAAGAAAAAATTCTTTATGAAATTGGTGATGATGAGCTTGCATTAAAAGCTTTAAAAGTTGCAGAAGATGAAATCAAGTATAATAAAACAGTATCTAACCTTAAGCTGTCTACTTCTTTAGAAAAAATTTTAAAAGAGATAGATTTGTTAAAACAAAAATTAGATTCTTACAGGCAGTTTGATAGTTTTAAAATTAAACAAGCTTTAGAGCTTGAGTATACCTTTGAAAGTAATAGAATTGAAGGAAATACAATGACACTTCGAGAAACTGACATGGTTATTAATGAAGGTTTAACAATTTCAGGCAAAAGCATGCGGGAACATCTTGAAGCTATAAATCATCAGGAAGCTATTGGATTTATTAAAGAATTAATGAATAAAAACAATTCATTAAACGAACGCGATCTTTTGTCAATTCATAATTTAATTTTAAGAGGAATTATACCTGAAGACGCAGGACGTTATCGAAAAGTTCAAGTTATGATTCAGGGAAGCAGTCATATGCCTCCACAACCTTTAATTGTGCCGCAAGAAATGGAAGAATATTTTACTTGGTACGAAATCAATAAAAATAAATTACATCCGATTATTCTGGCTGCTGAAATGCACGAACGATTAGTAACGATACATCCGTTTATAGATGGAAACGGCAGAACTTCTAGGTTAATTATGAATTTGATTCTAATGCAAAAAGGATATCCAATTGCCAATATCAAAGGAGATTATGAAACTAGAATGCAATATTATCAGTCTTTAGAAATTGCTCAAACTAAAAAAAACAAAGAAGACTTTTTTCTATTTATAGCTCAAAAAGAGAAAGAAAGTCTGGAAAGATATATCTCGATTCTTACTCAATAAAAGAAGCCCAGTATAAATTGGGCTTTCTCTTTAATTTTTATCTTCTAATAAAGGAACAAATCTAAATTCTCCAAACTCATGTTTTTCAAATTGCGTTTCATTCTTTCTAATTAATAAAGTCATAATCTGAACATCTTCTCCAAGCGGAATCACAAGCCTTCCTCCAATTTTAAGCTGAGCCATTAACGGTTTCGGGATAAATGGTGCACCAGCTGTAACTATAATACTGTCAAAGGGAGCATAATTTGGTAACCCTTTGTAGCCATCACCAAAAGATACATGTTTAGGACGAATATTTAGTTTTGGAAACAAAATAGAAGTCTGTTTAAACAATTCTTTTTGTCTTTCTACAGTATAAACTTTTGCTCCAAGATTAAACAAAACTGCAGTTTGGTATCCAGAACCAGTTCCAATTTCTAGAATTTTGTGATCTTTTTTTACTTCTAACAACTGCGATTGAAAAGCAACTGTGTAAGGCTGCGAAATAGTTTGACCCGCTCCAATAGGAAAAGCCTTATCTTGATAAGCATAATCTTCAAAACTTGAATTCAAAAAAAGGTGTCTTGGGATTTTTTTTATCGCCTCTAAAACCGCTCTATCAGTAATTCCCTTTTGCTCTAAAGTGCTTACTAATTGATTACGAAGTCCTTGATGTTTGGCAGTGTCTTTCAAAATGGGTAGGTTTTATTTTCGCAAAAGTAAAGAATCTAAAAAGGAAATCAAATATTGATTTTTAATTATTAAATTAATAATATCGAAAGTCAAAAGCCGAAAATCAAAAGCCCTAGCCGATAATTTACAATTCATAACTCACAACTCACAATTAGTTAAATTCATTTTCACTTTCGACAAATAAATTATATTTTTGTTTAAAATACATTCTCATGTTAAAAGTAGGAGTTTTAGGTGCTGGTCATCTTGGTAAAATACATTTACGCTTATTACAACAATCTGACAAATACGAATTAGTTGGATTTTACGACGAAAATCAAGAAAATGCCGAAAGAATCTCTAAGGAATTTGGCTATAAAAACTTCAGCACAATTGCAAAACTTATTCATGCTGTCGATGTAATCGATATTGTGACTCCAACGCTTTCGCACTATAAATGTGCAAAAGTGGCAATCAAATCAGGAAAACATATTTTTATAGAAAAACCAATTGCCAATACTGTAGCAGAAGCTGAAGAAATCATAGCTTTAGCTAAAGAGTACAATGTAAAAGGTCAAGTTGGTCATGTTGAGCGTTTTAATCCTGCTTTTATCGCAACAAAAAACATGATCGAAAACCCGATGTTTATAGAAACGCATCGTTTGGCAGAATTTAATCCTCGTGGTACAGACGTTCCTGTGGTTTTGGATTTAATGATTCACGATATTGATGCCATTTTGAGTGTGGTAAATTCAAAAGTAAAAGATATTCATGCAAGCGGAGTCTCTGTTATCAGCGATACGCCAGATATTGCCAATGCAAGAATTGAATTTGAAAATGGCTGTGTTGCCAACTTAACAGCCAGCAGAATCTCGATGAAGAATATGCGAAAATCTCGTTTTTTCCAAAAAGATGCATATATCTCTGTTGACTTTTTAGAAAAGAAATGTGAAGTAGTCCGTATGAAAGATGCCCCGGAAGTTCCTGGAGATTTTGATATGATTCTGCAAAATGCAGAAGGTGTAAAAAAACAAATCTATTTCACTAATCCAGATGTTGAACAAAACAACGCTATTCTGGACGAGTTAGAATCTTTTGCACATGCAATTAATACAGATACAACGCCGGTTGTAACACTAGAACAAGCAACAGATGCTTTGCGTGTAGCCTACCAGATTATTGATTGTTTCGATAAATAATAAAAAATATAACTCATTATTTTTAAGGTTTAAAGCTGGCAGAAAAGTCACTTTAAACCTTAACTTTTAAAATTTAAATACCAAAATTAAATGAAAACTATAGCTGTAATTGGTGCAGGAACAATGGGTAACGGAATTGCTCATACATTTGCACAAAGCGGTTTTACCGTAAAACTAATCGACGTTTCAGAAAAATCATTAGATAAAGGAATGGCAACTATTGCGGCCAATTTAGACCGTATGCTTGCAAAAGGTACAATTACACAAGAAGACGTCGCTAAAACTATTACCAATATTATTACCTATACAGATATTAAAGATGGTGTTGTTGGGGTTGATTTAGTAGTTGAAGCTGCAACAGAAAATGTAGAATTAAAACTAAATATTTTCAAGCAATTAAACGAAGCTTGTTCTCATAATACTATTTTAGCAACTAATACTTCCTCTATATCGATTACACAAATTGGTTCTGTTGTTGCGCATCCTGAACGTGTTATCGGAATGCATTTTATGAATCCAGTGCCAATTATGAAATTAGTTGAAATCATCCGCGGTTATAATACAAGTGATGAAGTGACAAAAATCATCATGGATTTATCTGAGAAATTAGGAAAAGTTCCTGTTGAAGTAAACGATTATCCTGGTTTCGTAGCCAACAGAATTTTAATGCCTATGCTAAACGAAGCAATTGAAACGTTATACAATAAAGTTGCGGGAGTTTACGAAATTGATACTGTAATGAAATTAGGAATGGGACACCCTATGGGGCCACTTCAATTAGCTGATTTCATTGGTCTTGATGTTTGCCTTGCCATTTTAAATGTAATGTACGAAGGTTTCAAAAATCCAAAATATGCTCCTTGTCCACTATTGGTTAATATGGTAAGAGCAGGAAAACTAGGCGTAAAATCTGGTGAAGGTTTTTATGATTATAGTGAAAGTAAAAAAGCAGAGAAAATCTCTAAGCAGTTTTTGTAAAATCTCGCTTATTCAATGAAAAAAATATTTTTATTAGTCATTTTAATAGTTTTTAGTTTAGTTGCTCTTTATTATTACAAACCAGTGACTATTAATTATTTCTTTGGAATAGCCCGAATTTTAAAACAAGAAAACGGTTATCAATTAGATATCAATAACAAAAAGTATGATAATTGTGTCTTTAAAAGCACCGAAAGTTTTGATAAAAAACGAAAACACAATTTTTTAATTTTATATTTAAGAGATTTAGATATAAAATCAAACTTTGAAATAATAGTTGTAAATCTTGATGAAAAAGTAGTAGGTTATACTTGTGGTTCCTTTGATTGCTATGATAAAGTATTCGGGAGTCTTTTTCAAAGTGATATGGGATCGTTTTATACACCTTTAGAAGATGATGCAAAAGGTCCTGGATTCGATACTCAATTAAAAATGGAAAACAAAAAGATCGATTTTTACATTCCATCGGAAAGAAAGGAAAGATTACATATTCTGCTTTCAAAAAAATAAAATAAAAATGTCAATAGCATCAAACTTAAATACAATAAAAACAAGTTTACCTGAACATGTAACTCTTGTTGCCGTTTCTAAAACAAAACCTGTTTCAGATTTAATGCAAGCTTATGAAGCCGGCCAGCGTATTTTTGGAGAAAACAAAATCCAAGAAATGACTGAAAAATGGGAAGAAATGCCAAAAGATATTCAGTGGCATATGATTGGTCATGTTCAAACGAATAAAGTAAAATTTATGGCGCCATTTGTGAGTTTAATTCATGGTGTAGATAGTTTGAAATTATTACAAGAAATCAACAAACAAGCTTTAAAAAACAATAGAACAATAGATTGTCTTCTTCAAATGTATATTGCCGAAGAAGAAACTAAATTTGGTCTTGACGAAAACGAATTAAACGAACTTTTAACTTCTTCAGCATTCAAAGAGTTAAAAAATATTCGTATCTTAGGTTTAATGGGAATGGCAACTTTCACAGAAGATCAAAACCAAATTAAAAAAGAATTTACCCATTTAAAATCCATTTTTGACTCATTAAAAAACATTGACGGATATGGTAAAGATGCATTGCAATGCGTCTCTACAATTTCTATGGGAATGTCTGGAGATTATCAGCTTGCAATAGAATGCGGCAGCACAATGGTTCGCATTGGAAGCAGCATTTTTGGAGTCCGTTGATTATCAAAAACCACATTTCGTAAGGACGGATACGCGCCTATACAAAAACTGAATACTAAAAACTGAGACCGAACACTAAATTTGTACGCAATACTAGACATAGAAACAACTGGAGGGCAGTTTAACGAAGAAGGAATTACTGAAATCGCCATCTATAAATATGATGGACACGAAGTAATTGACCAATTCATAAGCCTTGTCAATCCTGAAATTCCGATTCAGCCTTTCGTAGTAAAGCTAACCGGAATCAATAATGCTATGCTGCGTTCTGCACCAAAGTTTTATGAAGTCGCCAAACGTATTATCGAAATAACTTCTGACTGCGTTATTGTGGCTCACAATGCCTCTTTCGATTACCGAATTTTAAGAACAGAATTCAGACGTTTAGGCTACGATTTTGAAGCCAGAACGCTTTGTACTGTCGAACTAGCCAAAAAACTAATTCCTGAACAACCTTCTTACAGTTTAGGAAAATTGGTTCGTGCACTTGGAATTCCGATGGCAGACAGACATCGTGCCAGCGGAGACGCAATGGCTACGACAAAACTGTTTAAAATGCTCTTGGAAAAAGACGTAGAAAAAACAATCGTAAAAGATTTTATAAAACTCGAAGTCGAAAAAGGAATTGCCCCTAAATTCTTAGATCTTTTAAATCAAATGCCGGCTAAAACTGGTGTTTATTATATTTATAATGAAAGCGGCACCTTAATTTATATTGGCAAAAGCCATAACATAAAAAAAAGAGTCAACCAGCATTTTACTGGAATTACAACTAAAAGTAAAAGAATCCAGGCCGAAGTTTTTACCATAACCTACGATGAAACGGGAAGTGAATTAATTGCACTTTTAAAAGAAAGTCAGGAAGTTAAAATTAATCGTCCAAGACATAACCGTTCTCAGAAAAAAACAGTATTTCCTTTTGCATTATATGCCGAGAAAGACTCGAATGGTTATCTCAATTTAAAACTTGAAAAAGCTGACGGCCGAAAAAAAGACATCACATCGTTTGTTTCTGTGCAAGAAGGCAAAAATGCACTTTTTAAATTCACGGCAAAATACCATTTATGCCAAAAGTTAACAGGGTTGTATAATAGCAAGAAAGAGTGTTTTCAATATTCAATCAAAGAATGTGACGGCGCCTGTATTGGTGAAATAACTCCTGAAGTCTACAATTTAAGAGTTCAGCAATTTATTTCTGAAAATAGTTTTGAAAATAAAAGCATGATCCTGATTGACAAAGGCCGTAATGTAAACGAACGAAGTGCTATTTTAATCGAAAATGGAATCTACAAAGGTTATGCTTACTACGATCTTAATTATCAAATTACCAACATTGAGATTCTTAAAAACATTTTGATCCCAATGGAGCACAACCGCGATGTAAAAAACATTCTTCAAAGCTACCTCCGTAAAAGTAAATCTATTAAGATTTTAAATTTTTAACAATATAAAACTTTCATTATCTTAGAGATATGAAAAATAAAAAATCACAATACGAAATCTTTAGAGAAAAAGTCAAGGTAGTTCTATATGGCACCGATACCATTTTAGGGCGCATGTTTGATTTAGTCCTGCTAGGTTTGATTTTATTGAGCGTTCTTTTAATCATGCTGGATACAGTTAGAGGAATAAGTTTAAAATACCATGAACAACTTCTTATCTGCGAATGGGTTATCACAGTATTTTTTACAATCGAATATATTTTAAGAATCATATCCATTCAAAAACCCGTTAGATATATCTTCAGTTTTTACGGAATTATAGACTTGCTTGCAGTCTTACCCATGTATCTATCTATATTTTTCCCTGGAGCAAGTATTTTGTCAATCGTAAGAGCTTTACGTTTTTTGCGATTATTCAAAATCTTACATATTCCGCAAATTTCACATCAATCCTTGCAATTAAAAGAGGCAATAGAAGCTAGCAAAGAAAAAATCTTGGTTTTTATATATTTTGTACTCATTAGCACTGTAATTATCGGTACGATTATGTATTTAGTCGAGGGCCGAGAATCTGGTTTTACAAGCATTCCAATGGGAATCTATTGGACGATTGTAACTTTAACGACGGTGGGTTATGGTGACATTTCGCCGCAAACTCCTTTAGGACAATTTATTGCAGCATTAGTAATGATTTTAGGATATGGAATAATTGCGGTTCCAACCGGAATTGTTACCGCAGAATTCGCCAAAAGCAGTTTGAGAAACAGTGCAGTAAGCACCAAAAAAACATGCAAAAACTGCAATTCCCAAGTCCATTTTGACAGCGCAAAATATTGCTACGAATGTGGAACAGAATTGCCAAATAATTAATTTTAGAAGCTAATCCAGCTGTACATTGCAACTCCTCCTTATCTTTGTTGTTTTTTTAAGGCATAAAAGGAGCTTCCGCTGGTCGCTCTTTTACACCAAAAAAAACGAACAAATATAAGTCCGGGGTTTTCATTTCCATCTGGGCTAAAAAATATGAAATACCTAATAACCATTGTCGGACCAACAGCAATAGGCAAAACAGCCTTAAGTATTGCTTTGGCACAACATTTTAAATGCGAAATCGTTTCTTGCGACAGCCGTCAATTTTTTAAAGAAATGACTATTGGTACAGCCGTCCCCAATCAAGAAGAATTGAATTCTGCCAAACATCATTTCATTCAAAATAAATCCATTTTTGAAAATTACACTGTTGGAGATTACGAAAAAGAAGCTTTAGTAAAAATCGAAGAACTTTTTCAAACCAACGATTATGCAATTCTTATTGGCGGATCAGGATTATATGTAGATGCCATTTTAAAAGGTTTTGATGAATTTCCAGAAATCAATCCAGAAGTTCGCTCAGAAGTAAATTCAAATTACGAGAAACTCGGAATTGAATATCTTCAGGAACAACTAAAAAATCTAGATCCAGATTATTACCAAAAAATAACTATCGAAAATCCTCAAACTCTACAAAATCCGCAGCGAATGATGCGATTTGTAGAAGTTTGCATTGGAACAGGAAAACCGTATTCTTCATTCTTAAATCAAAAGAAAAATAATCGAGGCTTCACTCCTATTCTAATTGGTTTAGATGCCGAAAGAGAAATCATTTACAACCGAATCAACCAGCGTGTTGATATTATGATGAACGAAGGTTTACTGGAAGAAGCCAAAACCTTGTATCCTAATAAAGCGTTAAATGCGCTTCAAACGGTCGGTTATAGAGAATTATTTAGTTATTTTGACGGAGAATTTACATTGCCTTTTGCAATAGAAGAAATCAAGAAAAATACTCGAAGATTTTCCAAAAGACAATTAACGTGGTTCAAACGTAATGAAAACACTAAATGGTTTGATTACGCGGCAGATAGAAAGGAAATTATAAGCTATATAGAAAATCTTCTAAAGTAAAAATCTATTTTCTTTCATCTTCCTTCTATTTTCTAAAATAAAAATCTAAAATTAAAAAATGCCAATATCTCCAAATTTCACATCAGTTTTAAGTAAAGACTGGGAAATCAATTTCACACAATGCACGCCCGCTGGTTATTTAAAGTATACCGATTTGTGTAATATTTTACAATTAACTGCTGCAGCACATTCAGAAGTTGGCGGCATTAGTTTTTATGATATGCAGGAATTTCACCAAGCGTGGGTTTTAAGCCGAATGCGCGTTGAAGTTCATGCTTTACCAAAATGGCAGGATGTTGTAACCGTAAAAACATGGATCAATAGTTTAGAAAATTCACGTTCAGTTCGTGCTCTTGAAATGTATGTAAACGGAAAAAAAATTGTAGGATGTGAAACCTATTGGGCTGTTTTCAATACACAAGCGCGCCGTCCAGAAGCGTTGGCTTTACCATATGAACATTTTGAATTATTTCCAGAAGATAGAGCTACAGAAGAAGGTTTTTCTAAAATAAACATCAACCACGAAAAAGAAGCCGTTTTTGAAAAAACTGTTTATTTATCAGATTTAGATATTGTAAATCACGTCAATAATGTAAAATATCTCGAGTGGTGCCTAGATCACGTTGATCCAAAAAGAATTTTAAAACAAGAAGTGAAAAGTTTCGAAATGAACTTCATGAAAGAGCTTTCATTACAAGACAATGTTGTCATTCACGAAAGTGAAGATGACGATCATACAAAAGCAACATTCAGTATTACAAAAGGCGAAAAAACGTGTTTTGCTTTGGAATTGCATTGGAAATAAAGGTTTTTTAAATCTGACATTCCTCAATATTGTCATTTCGACGAAGGAGAAATCTTCCCGAGAAGCTCTGCAAAGATTGACTATTTTGCTTGTGGAATTACTTACGAAGATTTCTCCTTCGTCGAAATGACAAACTTTGTTTGTAACTTAATTAAACAAAAAACGATGCAAAATTGCATCGTTTTTGTTTAAAATTATTTCGATTTCTTTTTAGAATCTTTTTTTGTTTTTTTATCTTTTTTCTTTTTCAACAAATCAAGTTTACCTTTAATTCTTTTCTCAACTTCACTAATTCCAGAGTCATAATCATGTTGAATAGAATGTAATTTTGCTAGCTTAATTTCTTTTAAAGCATCTTTAAATTTATGCTGTACTTCTAATAAAATTGCTTTTTTGATATAAATTTCAGACTTGTTTATTCCTTTTACAGTCAAAGCAAAATCAATTAGCTTTTCAGCTTCTTCATAATCTTCATTCACAATCAATGTCTGCAAATAATACGAATATACTTCAAGAGCATGAATATTAATAGCTAACGCATGCTGAAAATAAGATTTTGCTTCTTCGTAATTCATTAATTGTTCTGCCTGAATTCTTCCGTATAGACATAAAACCATTGTGTTTTTATCATCATAAGAAAAAGCATAATCCAAAGATTCGATTGTTCCTTCAAGCCAAAACGGATAATTATCCAAGGCCTGAAAAAGATATTTATCAGTTGTTTTCATTTCGTAAATCGTTTTTTAATTTCTGACGAGTTCCTTTGTAACTCTTCTCCACTTTATTCTTTTTAAAGTCACTTCCGGTAAAAACTCTAATAGGATTTCCACGCTCAACATTGAGTTGATTTTCCCATTGTTTACCAACATGATTTTTAAGCTGAATCAGTTTTTCTTCTTCTAATTTTTTTAATAATCTTTCTGTTGCTAGTTTTTTGTTTTGGTGTTGAGAACGACTGTCCATCGAAACAACTGCAATTCCTGTTGGAATATGTGTTGCCCGAATTGCCGAACTCACTTTATTTACATGCTGACCGCCCGCTCCCGAACTCCGCATGGCCTGATATTGAATATCATTTTCTGAAACCGCTGTCTTTTTCTGCGGTTCGATTTCAAAAATTCCAATAAACCAGTTCTTGCGTTTATGCATTTTTCTAAACTGACTCTGCCCAATCCATTGAATCGTTCCAATCCACGATTTTACAAATTTCTCAGCATTTTTTCCTTTTACAGCAATTGAAGCCGTTTCAACCGTTCCATTTTCCTGACCTGCTTCTCGCTGCAGTAAAACGGTTTCTAATTGTTGATCCTGCGCCTCTTCCAAAACTTTTTTAAGCACTTGGGCAACAACCCAAGTGCATTCTGCAGGTCCGCGACCCGCTGTTATCTGAATTATTTTTTCCATTTCCTTAAATCTCTTTTTAACGATCCATTCTAACGATCTTTGGCGTAAAAGTTCCCAAAACTTCTACTAAATTGGTTTGATTCGCCATAACTTTTGTAATGTCTTTGTACGCCATTGGAGCTTCGTCAATATTTCCTCCAATCAAGGTTACATCATTGGCTTTCAAAACCTTTTTGATCTCACTTTGCGTAAAAGTACTTTTACATTTCGCTCTCGAAAACAAACGGCCAGCTCCATGAGAGGCAGAGTTTAAACTTTCTGCATTTCCTTTACCCTTTACAATGTAGCCAGGCGCAGTCATCGAACCCGGAATAATTCCCAATTGACCTTCAGCTGCTGGCGTTGCTCCCTTTCTATGAACAATACATTCTTGACCATTTACCATTTCTTTCCAGGCAAAATTGTGGTGATTTTCTATCGTAACCACTACTCTTTTTCCAATTGCTTTAGCAATTCGTCTATGAATATCATCATGACAGGCTTTGGCATATTCTCCTGCTAAATTCATTGCCAGCCAATATTCCTGACCATCATGTGTATTCAAATCCAGCCATGCTAAATGCTGCACATTTTTTGGTAACGGACATTGCTTTGTCGCCAAATAAGTGTAATGTTTGGCAATGTTTGCGCCCAAACCACGCGAACCACTATGCGAAAGAACAGCGAAATACTCCCCTTTTTCGAGCTTCCACTCGTTTTCTGGGTTATCGATTTTAGCAATTCCAAATTCTACAAAATGATTTCCTCCGCCTGAAGATCCCAATTGTTTGTAAGCTTTAGGTAAAAGATTCTTCAACAGCGGAATATCTTGAAATTCACTTTTATAAAAAACGTCATGGTCTACTTTTGATGCATGCGTTTCATACATCCCAAACTTGGTATTGTCTTCTAAAATAGCCTCAAGCTGATGCTCTCTCCCTTTAAAATGAGAAGCTGGCAAATCAAAAATTGAAAGACTCATTCTGCATCCGATATCAACTCCTACTCCGTATGGAATCACAGCATTATCGGTTGCTAAAACACCGCCGATTGGTAAACCATATCCAGAATGTGCGTCTGGCATTAAAGCTCCTGCAACCGAAACTGGCAGTTTCAAAGAATCATACAATTGAAATTTTGCCTGCTGATCGATTTCATTTTCACCAAAAATTGTAAAAGGAGCTCTGGTTGTTTTCAACTGATGCATCCTTACTTGAACTGGTTTTATCAAGCCTTCGGCTACTTTCCCCCAGGTTCCGTTTCCTTCGTACTTTTCAGGATTTAGCAAGACGTCTTTTGCTTCTGTTAGAATAGATTCCTTTTTTTCTCTTTTTCTATATCTGTTTATCTGCCCTAAGGCGATATTTATTGAATTGTTTTTTGGAAAGCCTAATTTGATCAGGTCTTTTCCAGATAATTTATTTCCCATAAATTTTTTATACTACTATTTACAGCATGCCCAAGTCCACTTAATACAAAAAGGATTAAATAAAATTTAAGCACACAAACTTTTTATCCTTACGGATAATTACTTTGAATCTTTTTTCGGGAAAATTTGAAGTGTCTAGAATAAAAAAAGCCCGAAACTAAATGTCTTCGGGCTTTTTTATATATCTAAAAATGTATTTCTAAGATTGAAATAAGCCACGAAGAAGTGCTGCACCAAATTTGTTTGGTGTGAAGCTTTGTGATGTCGATGTAAGTACAAACATTTTTTCTTCGTTTTAAAGGGTTATTATTTTTTTCGTCTGCAAATATTCAGAATTGTTTTTTGATTTTCCAAATTTATTTAAAGAAAATACATCTAAAAAAATAATTGATGAATTCTAAATATATAAAAACTAGATTATCTATCTAAAAATCAAAACCCTAACTCTAGCAATAATTCTATGTGTTTTTCTCTCTTTTCAGCAAGAAAAAAATCATATAAATCCAAGATTTAGAGTTGTAGGCTAAAAATGGAGCATAAAAAAAGCCCTGATTTCTCAGAGCTTATATTTTTTAGTGTGAATTTGTTATTCAGTAACTTTGCTTTTTACTACTAATCTAAAACCTTCACCGTGAATGTTTAAGATTTCAACATCTTCATCTGCTTTTAGGTATTTTCTAAGTTTAGCGATGTAAACGTCCATACTTCTTGAAGTAAAGTAGTTGTCATCTCTCCAGATTTTTGTTAAAGCTAATTCTCTTGGCATTAAGTCATTTTCATGAAGAATAAGCATTTTAAGCAATTCATTCTCTTTTGGAGATAATTTGATTGGCTCTTCATCTTGGAAAGTCAAGAATCTCAATTTTGAATTTAAATGAAACTTACCAATGTTAAATTCAAATTGTACTTGTTCTGCTTTTGTATCTGCTGATTTTCTTTGAATGATTGCTTTAATTTTCATTAAAAGAACTTCAGAATCAAAAGGTTTATTTAAATAATCATCTGCACCAGCTTTATATCCTTTTAAAACATCTTCTTTCATAGACTTGGCTGTCAAAAAGATAATTGGCACTTCACTGTTCTTCTCTCTAATTTCTTTGGCCAAAGTGTAACCATCTTTATAAGGCATCATTACGTCAAGAATACATAGATCATATACGTCTTTCTTGAATTTTTCGAAACCTTCCATACCGTTTTTAGCTAAAGTAACTTCAAAGTCATTTAACATTAGATAATCTTTAAGAACTGCCCCAAAATTTAGGTCATCTTCTACTAAAAGTATTCTTTTGTTAGTATTTTCCATATTTTAATTTATTAATGGTATTTTTATTATAAAGGTGCTACCTTTTCCTTTTTCGCTTTCTACATATACTTGACCGTTGTGGTCTTCAACAATTCTCTTAACATAGGCCAAACCTAAACCGTGGCCTTTTACATTGTGCAAATCTCCTGTATGCTCTCTGTAAAACTTCTCAAAAACTCGTTTTTGAGCTATCTTACTCATTCCCAAACCATGATCTCTTACTTTTATCAAAATCATATCTTTTACATTTTCTGTAAAGATTTCAATCTCTGGTGTACCTGGTGAGTATTTGATGGCATTTTCCAAAATATTAACCAATACATTTGTAAAATGAACTTCATTTATCAAACAGGTTGTTCTCGCTGCATTATAATGCCTTACTACAGTACCCTTTCTATCCTCTAGAATTAGATTCACGTGTTCAATTGCATCATCAATAATATCATGAACTACAGTTGGCTCTTTGGTGATGTCAAGTTCTCTTTTTTCTAATTTAGAAATACGAAGAACATTTTCCACCTGTGCATGCATTCTTTTATTTTCATCTCGAATCATTTGAAGATAGCGATACACTTTTTCTTTATCTTCTATAATTCTTGGATTTTTAATAGCATCTAATGCTAAATTTATAGTTGCAATTGGAGTTTTAAACTCATGCGTCATATTGTTTATAAAATCTGTTTTGATTTCAGAAATATGTTTTTGACGCAATAATTGATTTAATGCACTCGTGTAAGCAACAATTATAATTAAGGTAAAAACTATCGATAAAATAGTGATACTTAATAATTCAGATAATAAAAATTTCTTTTTATGTGGAAAAGTAACTGACAATTCGTATTTGCTATTTCCCTCATTATCTGTATAAACTGGAATATTGTAAGTAGCATCCTTGTCATAATGAAATCCGTCAGATTTTATTTTTGTTGGAACGCCGCTGCTATAAATTCCGAATTCAAATTTGGTTTTAACACCATATTCTTCCAGCTCTTTCTTTAATAATTTAGAAAGCTTGTCTTTTGTAATTCTTCCTTCAATTGGAGTCAAAGAGGCAATGTCTTTATATTGAATCTGCTGTTGAACTTTATTTAAAATATCCAAACTTCCAGATTTTTCATCCCTTATATCTGGAATAATACTTTGTCCTAAACTATTATTATCAATCCCATTGTTATTATAAACTTCAGTTACTCTTTTTGAACTAAAATTTTTAAAACGTTCACTGCTGAACTTTTTGTTAAAAATAGAACCATTAATATCGTAATCTTCAGATGTCAATGTATTAGAATAAACAATTGTTTTATTCGTTTTTGTGTTTCTTTGTACATAAAGTACTTCAAGTAAATCTTCTTTTTTTGGAATTTTACCCGTACTATCTTTTATACGGTTGTATTTGTCGTAGAAACTATACTCTTCTTGTTGTTCCAGTTTATCTGCAACATTTCCAATTACTTGAGTAACGTGGTATTTAAATTGTTCTTCATTATTCTTGAACGAAGAATTAAACCAAAATACCTGTACCAGAATTATCCCGATTAAGGACAAACTCATCAATAAAACAAGTATTCTAAAAAATAATTTATTCATCGAAACAAAATTAATATTTTAACAATATACTAAATAATACATTAACCAAATATTAACATTTAAGACTGATTTTGTTTTATATTCAAAATTTTAAGAATTTTAACAACTTCTTCTTTAGCAATTTTAAGATTATCGTTATTAATCACGAAATTGCTCATAGAAATTCGTTTTTCGTCATTCCATTGCATTTTCATCCTGCTTAAAACTTGTTCCCTTGTAGTTTTATCTCGTTCAATAACACGCTCAATCCTTACTTCTTCTGGAGCTGTAACCGTTATGATTATATCGCATTCTTTATAACGTCCGCTTTCAAATAAAATGGCAGCTTCGTAAATTACATAATCAAAATTTTTATACTCCTGCATCCATAATTCAAAATCTTGTTTTACTGCTGGATGCACAATTGCATTTAATTTTGCTAATTGTTCTTTATCATTAAAAACTATCTGAGCTAACTTTGCTCTATTTAAAACTTGTCCGTCAAAAATATCTTGGCCAAATACAGCTTTAACTTCTTTAAGAATAACATCTGACTGCATTACTCTTTTGGCTCCATCATCTGCGATATAAACTGGAATTCCCATTGCTGCAAAATAGTTTGCAATAGTTGTTTTACCGCTTCCAATCCCTCCTGTAAGACCAATAACTTTTGTCATTATTATACTTTAAAAAACATACGTGGAAAAGCTTCCTGAGGTTTCTTTTTTAATAAAATTACTTTTATAAAAGATTCCAAAAATCCTGTTCCGTAGCCATAGAACTGTTTCCACACTGCTATTACAGAAAGATATCCAATTTTAATACTTTTATTTTGGACACTTGATGTAAGAAAAATTATAACGAAATATACGAAATATAATTGTAATAAAATATCAATATTGAAAATTAACAATAAAAAAGCTAATAATAATCCTAATATAAATACTGTTGGAAAGAAGAAAGTCAGCTTATTATGTTCTGGATACCAGCTGTTTAAAATCGGTCTTGCGATACCAAATTTTTTTACTTGAAGAGAGAATTTTTCCCAGTCAATTCGACGTTTATGATACACATAAGCCTCAGAAAACAGTCTTGTTTCGAATCCTAAATTCCATAAACGGATAGATAAATCAGGATCTTCACCTGGATGAATGTTTCCAAAACCTTTTGAAGCTTCAAAAGCTTTCTTAGAAATTCCCATATTAAAGCTTCGCGGCTGAAATTTATTGATCTTTTCAGAACCACCTCTAATTCCTCCTGTAGTCAAAAAAGAAGTCATTGCAAAATTGATTGCTTTCTGAATATCCGAAAAACTATCAAGCGCTTTATCTGGGCCTCCAAAGCAATCAACATATTTTTCATTTAATGCTTTACGTACTTCCGTCAAATAGTTGGAAGGAATAATACAATCTGAATCAAAAATGATAAAATAATCTCCTCTCGCCTTTTGCATTCCAAAATTACGAGAATCTCCAGGTCCTGAATTTTGTTTAAAATAGTAGGATATATTTAATTTTCCCTGATAATTCATTACCACATCTCTGCATGGTATTGAAGATCCATCTTCGACAAGAACAATTTCAAAAGCTTCATTATAATCAGATTTTGAGAGACTTTCTAAAAGTTCATCAACTTCATCTGGACGATTATACACGGGTATAATTAAGGAAAAAATCATAGCAGAATGCGCGTTATTAAAGGGTAAATTTTTTAGGTTTCAAAATTTTAACAAAGATATGGTATATTCACAAAAAAACCATCAACTTTTGGTTGATGGTTTTTGCTTACTAGTAAGTAAATATTGTTATTTGATACTTTCAATTTGGACAACTTCATTTGCTTCTGCATTATAATCAACACCAGCAAATTCAAATCCGAATAAATTTAAGAAATCATTTCTATAACCTGCAAGATCACCAATTTCTGGTAATGTTTCTGTAGTTGCTTCTAACCAAAGTTTAGCCACTTTAGCCTGAACATCTTCACGCATTTCCCAGTCATCAATTCTAATTCTTCCTTTTTCGTCTACAGGAACATCAGAACCATTGTATAATCTGTCTTGGAACAAACGCTGAATCTGCTCGATACAACCTTCGTGAATTCCTTCTTCTTTCATTATTTTGTATAAAAGAGAAATGTATAACGGAATTACAGGAATTGCAGAACTTGCTTGAGTTACTAAAGCTTTATTTACAGAAACATAAGCTTTTCCTCCAATAGATTTTAAAGAATCTCCAATTGTAAATGCTGTAGCTTCTAAATGATCTTTCGCACGTCCAATCGTTCCTTTACGGTAAACCGCTTCTGTTAAAGATGGTCCGATATAAGAATAAGCAACAGTTGTAGCTCCTTCTGCTAATAAATTTTCATTTTTCAAAGCATCGATCCACATTGCCCAGTCTTCACCTCCCATAACAGCAACTGTATTCTCTATATCTTCTTCATTTGCTGGAGCGATAGAAACTTCAGAAACTTTACCTGTATGAAAATCAACAGTTTTGTTTGTAAAAGTTTGTCCGATTGGTTTTAAAACTGAACGATGTGTAACTCCGGTAGTAGGATTTGTACGTACTGGCGAAGCTAAACTATAAATAATAAGATCCACTTGTCCTAAATCAGCTTTGATTAAATCTAGAGTTTCTTTTTTAATTTCATTTGAAAACGCATCTCCGTTGATGCTTTTTGCATATAAACCTGCTTTATGAGCTTCTTTTTCAAATGCTGCAGAATTATACCATCCTGGAGAAGCAGTTTTTCCTTCAACCGGCGGTTTTTCAAAAAACACTCCAATTGTTGCAGCACCAGAACCAAAAGCACTAGTAATTCTTGAGGCCAATCCGAAACCTGTTGAAGCACCAATCACTAAAACTTTTTTAGGACCAGCAATTTCTCCTTTAGATTTAACATATTCAATTTGATTTTTAACATTTTGCTCAGCTCCCGTTGGGTGGGCAGTCAAACAAATAAATCCTCTCATTCTAGGTTCTATAATCATCTTGCAATTATTTTTTTTGTATTATTTCAATTTCAGTTTTAATTTTTCAAAAATAGACATTTTATCCTTAACCCTTTTCATATTAGCATTCATATTGTCAATAAAATTTGGGTTTAATGCATTTTTGGTTGCTGCTTTATAATAATTATAAGCCATAATATATTGACTTTCATACTCTGCCATTCTACCTAATTCACTATTATAAGTAGAATTATCTGCATTTTCTAAATTAGCCAAAGTAAAATTAATATGCTCTTTTGCTTCGGCATATCTGCCAATATCAATTAATAAATAAGTATAATTTAAATAAGGTGCAGGATATTTAGTATCGAACTTCATCGCAAGTTTGTAATGATAAATTCCTTTCTCATAATCACTTAATTTATTGTAATAAATCCATCCTAAATGATTGTGAGCTTTTCCAAAATCAGGATACTGCGCTAAAATTTCTTCAAGTAATTCTTTTGCGTCTGCCGAATTTCCCTCAGAAATTAACGCATCTGCTTTTATAAATTGATTTTCGTAAAAACTCAAACTTTCCATTCCTATGTTTTTAATTCAATAATTGTTTTGCATGGTTTAAAGCCGAATCAGAAATATTTGCTCCAGATAACATCTGCGCAATTTCTAAAATTCGTTCTTCCTGCGATAAAAGCTTTAACTCAGACTGCGTATCATCTCCAACTGTCGATTTTGAAACTTTAAAATGAGAATCTCCTTTTGCTGCAATCTGCGGCAAATGCGTAATGGCAAATATCTGCATCGTTGCACTCATTTCTTTCATAATTTCACCCATTCTAATCGCAATTTCTCCAGAAACTCCTGTATCAATTTCGTCAAATATAAGGGTTGGCAATTTCGAATATTTTGCTAAAATAGCTTTTACAGCCAGCATAATACGAGACATCTCTCCTCCAGATGCTACTTTTTTCAACAAACCAAAATCCGTTCCTTTGTTGGCAGAAAATAAAAATTGCAATTCGTCTTTTCCGTTTTGAAAGTAAACTTCAGAAGGTAGTAATTCCATTTTAAAACGAACATTTGGCATTCCTAAAGTTTCTAAAATAGAAATTAATTGTTCTGAAAGCTTCGGAATTGCATTTACCCTGTTTTGGTGAATTTGAACTGCATAATTATCTAGTTCTATAGTTTTCTCCTCAATAATTTTAGATAAAGCTGCTATTTCTTCATCCATATTATCGAGTTCCAATAAACTGTTACCTAATTCAGCTTGAATTTGAAGCAGATTATCAACAGAATTTACTTGATGTTTTTTCTGCAAATTATAAATCAATTGCAATTTCTGATTTACTAATTCTAATTGCACCGGATCATTTAGCAATTTTTCCGAACAATTTTCCAGTTCTTTAGAAACATCATCAAATTCAATAGCTAAGCTTGTTACTCTTTCAAATAAATTTTGATATTCTGGTGAAAATGGAGCCACTTTCTGCAAAGCTGCTTTAATTTCATTTAAATTATGAAAAACACCAAACTGTTCCTCGTTTGCTATTGTAAGCGATTTATCAAGAGATTCTTTGATTATTTCAACATTATTTAGCTTTTCATAATCAGCCTCTAACTCTTCTTGTTCGCCAGATTTCAATTGTGCAGACACTAATTCATTTAACAAAAATGTATTGTATTCCTGTTCCTTTCCTGAATCACTCTGCTTTTTAATCAAAGCATTCCATTTTGATTTATCCGCTTTATAAGATTTAAGCAATTTTTGATATTCTGAAATAACCCCTCCATTATTGGCAATAGCATCTATAATCTTGAATTGCACATTTTCATCTGACAATTCCTGAGTTTGCTGCTGCGAATGAATATCTATTAAATACAAACTTAAATCTTGAAGTTGCTGCAGATTAACAGGACTGTCATTTATAAAGGCACGCGATTTTCCAGAAGGCAAAATTTCACGTCTAATGATCGTTTCATCTTCATAATCCAGATCATTAGCTTCAAAAAACTCTTTTAAATTGTATTTCGAAATTTCAAAATGCGCTTCAATAACACATTTTTCTTCTTTATTTTTTAAAGAAGTAAGATCTGCTCTTTTACCTAAAACGAGACCAATAGCACCTAAAATAATTGATTTTCCTGCTCCTGTCTCACCTGTAATTATAGAAAAACCTTTAGAAAAATCTATCGCTAGTTTTTCAATAAGAGCATAATTTTTAATTGACAGTGACGTGATCATAGAGCAATTTTGTAAAAATAAAGGTTAAAGTAGGTTTTAAAAATGAAACAGATTTAATATTTAATCTGTGACCATTTAGTAGAATTTAATGGCGAAACTTTGTTTAAAACATCTGTTAAATCGGTAACAGAAATACTTGGTCCTCCAGAAAAAATAGAAACAATTTCATCTGATTTTGCATCAAAGAAAACTCGGGTTATAAACGCATTTGGTTTAACTGAATTTAATTTACCTATAAGCATTAATGCAGATTTTATTTTTTCTTTTGAGGCTTTTAAATCTAAACTCATACCATCTAATCCAGTATGATAAGCGTACATAGTTTGGCGTAAATCGCTGTAAGTCGGCGCAATCATATCATTAATCAAATAATAACGATTTTGAAGCCCATCTGATTGATTCCAGCCTTTAAATCCGCCTTGTTGCGCAACGTTAGCAATGTTTTGAGCAGTTTGAAGATATTGATTTCCTGCACCCATTTGAAAAGTATCAGCATCCATACCTAAAATCATATAACAATAAAAAGATATAACAGAAACTAAATTTGAGTCATAAGTATTTGGATTAAATAGCAATGGTTCGTATTCTGTATATCTAAAATTAAAATCTTTGTCGTTATAATTTAAAACCGGTGAAGAATAAGTAGAATTAAAAATCAATCTTGAAGATTGAACCTGAATAGTTCCTGTAAATTGATCTGAACTGTTAGATGATAAAGTAATATACATCGAGCAGTTAATTCTTTCGTTTTGTTTTAAAATTGAACCTGTCCAGTCTGTTTTGTTTACAAATTCAGACAATGAGGTTTGAAGCGTTTTAAAAACCTGATTATTCGGGTTCGTAAGTCGCTCTGTATTAATAGTTACTGTACAATTTAGCTGCTGCCCTTGCACAAAACCAAAGCTTAGAAATACTAACAGCGTAACTATCTTATTCATAATTGTATAAATATTAAATTTAAACATAAATTGTTGGGATTTATGTTCTCGGCGTATATTTTAAATCTAGGATTTTGAAAAATGCAGAATAACTTTATTCAAAATATCAGCCGCTACAAATTCTTTTGATTTTAATTCCATTGGTTCGATTTCAAAATTTTTATCAATAAAGGTTACTTTATTGGTCTCTTTTTTAAAACCTGCTCCTTTATCTTGTAAGGAATTTAAAACAATCAAATCTAAGTTTTTTTTCTGAATTTTCAACTTAGCATTTTCAATTTCATTTTCAGTTTCTAATGCAAATCCAATTAAAAACTGATTTTTTTTAATAGCTCCTAAAGAAGACAAGATATCTTTTGTCTTTTCAAGTTCTATCGAAAACTCAGCTGCAGTTTTCTTAATCTTTTGGTCTGCAACAAATTTCGGTCTATAATCTGCAACAGCTGCCGCCGCGATTGCTGCATCAACGTCATTAAAATACAAATGACAAGCATCGTACATTTCTTGAGCAGATACAACATCCACAACCTTTACTAAAGCATTCTTAGCCTTATAATACGTTGGACCAGCAATTAAAAACACCTCTGCTCCTAGACTTGCAGCTTCATTGGCAATATCAAACCCCATTTTACCAGAAGAATGATTTCCTATAAAACGTACGGGATCTATCGCTTCGTATGTTGGTCCTGCAGTAACTAGTATTTTTTTTCCTTTTAAGGGCAGTTTACTCTCTAAATCAGCTTCTAAGAAAGCAATTATGTTTTCAGGTTCAGCCATTCTTCCTTCACCAGATAAGCCACTAGCCAATTCGCCATTTTCAGCTGGAATCATTACATTTCCAAACTGTTTTAATGCCGCAAAGCTCGATAAAGTTGAAGGATGCTTATACATATCCAAGTCCATTGCAGGTGCAAAATAAACTGGACATTTAGCCGATAAATAGGTTGCAATTAAAAGATTATCACAGTTTCCTGTAGCCATTTTCGATAATGTATTGGCTGTAGCGGGAGCAATCAACATAAGATCAGCCCAAAGTGCTAATTCAACATGATTGTTCCAAACTGCATCTTCATCATCTTGATTAAAGAAACTTGAATGTACTGGATTTTTAGATAACGTAGATAACGTTAATGGAGTTACAAAATCCTTAGAAGCAGGTGTCATTATCACTTGGACATGTGCACCTGCTTTTATAAAAAGTCGTACTAATGAGGCTGTTTTATAGGCTGCAATTCCACCAGAAACTCCCAGTAAAATTTTTTTCCCGTTTAAAACTGACATTATACTGTTATTTGTTTGAACTTCTGTGGTAAGTTTTACCGTCTAACCATTCTTGAACAGCTAAAGCGTGTGGTTTAGGTAATTTTTCGTAAAATTTAGAAACTTCGATTTGTTCTTTATTTTCAAAAACTTCTTCTAGACTATCATTATAAGTAGCAAACTCTTCTAATTTTTCAGTCAATTCTTTTTTAATCTCAGAATTAATTTGATTTGCTCTTTTAGCCATAATGGTAATTGCCTCATACACATTTCCTGTTGGCTCTTCAATAACTGTTTTGTTGTAAGTTATTGTGTTAACAGGAGCATTCGTCTTTTTTAAATCCATGACTTTATTTATTTAGTAAATTTTTGTAAATCTGTTTCAACTCTAGCATTCATTTCGTCTGCTTTAACTTTGTATTTTGTGTCGCTTTTAAACTTAACTAAGTTATTGTAAGCTACTTTGGCAACATTTAGGCGTTCTTCCATTTTTGAAGGTACACTATTGATTGCCAATTGATATGCTGAATCATATTTATAAAACAGCGCATCTTCTTTAAAAGGTGTTCCAGGATAATCAGCGATAAAATTATCAAAAGCAACTAAAGCTGATTTGTAATCTGAAATTGTATTGTAACCTTTAGCATTTTCGTATGCTTTTTTCTCTAATTTACCATTTAACAGCTGCACAGTTTCATTTGCCTGAGCTACATATTCTGAATTTGGATAATTATCAATAAAAGCTTGTAATTTTTCTAATGCTTTTACGGTATCTGTTTGGTCTAAACTGTAAACTGGTGCAAGTTTTGAATAGCTGTATGCACCTAAAAAAGCAGCTTCCTGCACTTTTTCGCTTCGTGGATAACCTGAAACAAAACTTTCGAACTGGTAACCAGCTAAATAATATTGTTTTGTTTTATAATAAGATTGCGAAAACATGTAAAATAGCTTTTCTGCCTGAGGTTTTCCTCTATAAGATGTAGCCAATTGTTCGAAAAGACGAATCGCTTTTGAATATTTACCAGCATCATACATTTTGGTTGCCATCTCAAATTTAGCCGCAACATCTTCATTTTTTAATGCTTTTTGATACTCACTACAAGAACAAAAAAGGGCCACAACAATTAACAGCGATACTATTCTTTTCATTTTCTTACTTTTATTATGATCTCTCAGACAATTTGCCAAAGCAAAATCACACCGAAGTTTCGGTGGCAAATTTAGTTATTAATTTAGCTACTACAAAATATTTTTTAGTATAATAAAATCCCGTAAAACTTACGTTTATCTAATACTGTTTTTTACAAATTCATTTAATCTTTCTGCCAGCGAATCATCTACGCTTACTAAAGGAAGACGAACGGTATTATCAGCAATTCCAAGGGCTTGGAAGATTTGTTTAATTCCAGCTGGATTTCCCTGCTCAAAAATCATATCAATACTGTCTGACAAGAAATAATGGGTTTTGAATGCATCTGCCACTTTTTTATTCAATCCTAAACGAATCATTTCTGAAAATTCTTTCGGAAAACCTTGTCCAATTACCGAAATAACACCAGCACCGCCCGCCAAAACAATTGGCAATGCCAGCATATCATCTCCAGATATAACTAGAAAATCTTTTGGCGCATTTTTAATAATCTGCATTGCCTGTGCCATGTCTCCTGCAGCTTCTTTAATTGCTACAACATTTTCAAAATCATTAGCAAGACGTATAACGGTTGAAGGAAGCATATTACTTGATGTTCTTCCTGGAACATTATATAGAATTACAGGAATTGGAGAAGCCTCTGCAATTGCTTTAAAATGCTGGTATATTCCTTCCTGTGTTGGTTTATTATAATATGGTGAAACAGATAATATTGCTTCAAAAGCAGAAAAATCTCTTGTTTTTAATTCTTCAACAATCTGCATAGTATTATTCCCGCCAACTCCCAAAACTAGAGGCAGTCTTCCTTTATTAACATCGATTACAGTCTTTATAATCAATTCTTTCTCTTCTGCTGTAAGGGTAGCGTTTTCTGCTGTAGTCCCCATAACAACAAGATACTCCACTCCGCCATCTATAGAGAAGTTTACAATTCGCTGTAAAGCTTCGATGTCAACTGAAAAATCTTTTTTAAATGGAGTCACAAGAGCAACACCAGTTCCTATTAATGATTGCATATTTTAATTGTAATTTATTTTATATTTTTTAAATACCTAAACAATTCTGAAACGAATAGTTTGTAATTTTCTAATTCTGTACTAATCATCCAGCGGTTTAAATTTTGATCTACAGCAGAAAATCCGACTTTAAATTTAGCTTTTGATTTATTGGTGATCATCATTAAAATGACATTTTCGACATTATAATAACTCAACAAAAGATCAAATTCTGAATTGACAAATTTGTTCAAAAAATCTTCGGTAATTTCTCCTTTCCAATTGATATGTTTTTTACCAAAAGTAGGTCTTAAATACGTTTCTTTCTCGTTAATTTTTCCTCTGTATGCAACAACTTTTATGTTTTCTGAAGCAATTCCATGAAGCTTTAATTCGTTAATCAGCGCTTCAGAATGGTCAAAATTACTTTCATCTATCAATAAACCAATTGTTTGAACGTTCTTAGAAAAGACCTCGTTTTTATTGTTACTTAAGTTATTTTTTAATGATTTTTTTACAAAAAATTCCTTTATATAATTTAAAAACATAGTACTTTTACTAGATTACAAAATTAATTATTTAAGTTGCATTTAAAATGGTAAAACTAAAAAAGTATAACGGATTTTTGAAACTTTTTGTTATATTCTTAACACTTTTTTTTACAGTTTCCTGTAGTCAAAAAAATTACAGTCTAAACAAAATTGAAGGGAAACAACTTCCTGTTACTGAAAAAACTGCTGAAACTCCAGCAATTGAAAACTTTATTAAACCTTATCGTGATCACATTAACCAAGATTTGGATAATGTTTTGGCTTATGCTCCTGAAACTTTAGACAAGAGTACAGGAAAATGGCAGACCAGCATTGGAAGTCTATTAGCTGATGTTTGCCTGCAAAGAGGAAATACTGTTTTTAAAGCACGCGAAAATAAAGATATCGATTTGTGTCTTTTAAATCATGGGGGCATCCGCGCAATTCTTCCTAAAGGAAATGTAACTACGAGAACCGCTTTTGAAATTATGCCTTTCGAAAACAATCTGGTTGTTATAGCTTTAAAAGGGGAACAAATTTTAGAAATTGCAGCCTATATTATTAAGGAGAAAAAACCGCAGCCTCTGTCTGGAATGACTTTTACAATTGCAAAAGACAATACTGCAAAAAACATCCTAGTTCAAGGAAAACCGCTAGATCTGAACAAGACGTATTATGTAGCTACAAATGATTATTTGGCAAATGGCGGTGACAGTATGATTTTCTTTACTAAAGGCACTCAAAAGTTTGACTTAAACTATAAACTTAGAAATGTATTGATTGATTATTTTAAAGATGTAGACACAGTTGTGGCTCCAAAAAATATCAGAATTAGAGAAGAATAAAAAAATTAAAGAAAAAAGTAAGCATTCCTGCAAAAAAAATATAAAATGAAAAGAAGAGAGTTTATCGAAAAAACAGCAGCAAGCACTGCCCTACTAAGTTTAGGATTGTCTTTGAGCAGTTTTGAAACTAACGATATTAAACATTTAACAATTCTACATACTAATGATGTGCACAGCCACATTGATCCTTTTCCTGCTGATGATCCGCGTAATCCTAATATGGGCGGTGTATCTCGTCGTGCGGCATTAATAGAGTCTATTCGTAAAGAAAATTCGAATGTGCTTCTTTTAGATGCAGGAGACATTTTTCAGGGAACTCCATATTTTAATTATTATGGCGGTGAATTGGAATTTAAATTGATGAGTATGATGAAGTATGATGCTTCAACTATTGGAAACCATGATTTTGATAACGGCCTTGATGGCTTATACGCTCAGCTTCCTCACGCCACTTTTGATTTTATCTGTTCTAACTATGATTTTAAAAATACGGTTATGGACGGACATGTAAAACCGTACAAAATCTTCAATAAAAACGGAATTAAGGTTGGTGTTTTTGGAGTTGGAATTGAATTACAAGGTTTGGTAGACAAGCAATTATACAAGGAAACTGTTTATAATAATCCCGTAGAAATTGCGCAGGACATGACACAGCTTTTGAAAAAGGAACAAAAATGTGATTTAGTAATTTGTCTTTCGCATTTGGGATATAAATATAAAGATGATCCAACTAAAATAAGCGATTTGAAATTTGCTGAACAAACTCAAGATATTGACTTAATTATTGGCGGTCATACTCATACTTTTTTAGACAAACCAACTATTGTAAAAAACAAAGCTGGTAAAGAGGTATTGGTAAATCAGGTGGGTTGTTACGGAATCAATTTAGGTCGAATAGATTTTTATTTTGATAAAGACAAAGCACATACAAACCAAGGTACAACTATTGTGGTGTAGGTTTATTTTGAATTCTAGCTTTTTCTAAAAAGTATTCTACCATAAAGAAATAAGCTAGAATTTGAGTTATGTCTCGTATTAAAACCAAAACAATCGAGTACGAGAAGTATTCATTGAAAATATAGAAAATATCTGAGAAGATATAGCTTACTGCCATTAATGACATCAGTAAAGTAATATGCGTTCCTTTGGTGATGTAACTTACAAAACAGTAATAACTTAAGACGCTTAAAACAATTCCGTAGAAAGTGTAAATTATGTGAAACCGTTTCATACTGTCTAATTGTAAACTCAAGACAGAAACTAGTAAGTAGACAATAAAAACTACCACAATAGAAATAGGCAGAATATCGCGTTTTGTTAATTTTATTCTTTCGTGCTCTTTAATGAAGATTCTAATAATTAAAAGGTAAACGATTAAAAAACATATTACTCCCCCTATTTCAGAACTTTCAATATCCATTAAGTCATATACCTGCCCTACAAAACAAAAAAAGAAAATCACACCTTCTGATTTTCCAATTTTGAATTCATTGCTAATTAAAAAATAAATAAAAATAGCCGGGAGAACTATTGCTTTGGCATACGTCGCAAAAAAGTCTTGTTCTGTATAATCAAAAATGATTGTACAGAACAATGCCAGAAAAAACAAAATTAACGACGGTTTATTCGGTTTCATTTAATTTGTTTATAAAATCTTCTTCTGATAATATAGGTATATTTAATTTAGTGGCTTTTTCTAATTTCGCTGGTCCCATATTATCTCCTGCTACAACAAAATCTGTTTTTGCAGAAATAGAGCTTCCAACTTTTCCTCCGTTATCTTCTATGGCTTTCTTCAATTCATCTCTTGAAAATTGACTAAATACTCCAGAAACAACAAATGTTTTTCCAACAAATTTCTCGGTCGCATTTGGATTTACTCTTTCTTCAATTTGAAACTGAACTCCATAATTTTTTAAGCGCTCAATGATTTTTTGATTTTCTTCATTTTCAAAAAATTCAACAACGCTTCTTGCAATTCTTTCTCCAATTTCATCAACCAAAATTAAATCCATTAATGAAGCTTTGCTTAAAGCATCGATATTTTTATAATGTTTGGCTAATTTTTTGGCTACAGTTTCTCCGACAAAACGAATTCCAAGTGCAAACAATACACTTTCGAACGGAATTTCTTTTGATTTCTGAACTCCATTTACCAAGTTTTCGGCAGATTTTTGAGCCATTCTTTCTAAATGTAGAATATCTTCTACTCTCAATTCATACAAATCTGCATAATTGTGTACTAAGCCATTTTTGAAAAGTAACGCCACAGTTTCTCCGCCTAGACCTTCGATATCCATAGCTTTTCTAGAAATGTAATGTTGAATTCTACCTATAATCTGCGGTGGACAACCGTAGAAATTAGGACAGTAATGATTGGCTTCACCCACATTTCTAACTAATTCAGTCTGGCATTCCGGGCAATAGGAAATATAATGTGTTACTTCTGAATTTTCTGGGCGTTTGGCTAAATCTACTGCAATGATTTTTGGAATAATTTCACCGCCCTTTTCTACAAAAACAGTATCATTTACCCTAATATCTAATTTTTCGATTTGATCGGCATTGTGAAGAGAAGCTCTTTTTACAATTGTTCCAGCAAGCTGCACAGGTTCTAAATTCGCAACTGGAGTTATGGCGCCAGTTCTTCCTACTTGATAGGAAATTGATTTTAATTTGGTTGAAACCTGTTCTGATTTGAATTTGTAAGCTATTGCCCAGCGCGGTGATTTTGCAGTATAACCTAATTCTTCCTGATGCTGAATGCTGTTTACTTTTATTACAACTCCATCTGTTTCGTAAGGAAGATTATGACGGTGCACATCCCAATAATCAATAAAGTCAAAAACTTCGTGCATATTATTGACTAGTTTTGCTTCTTTCGGTACTTTGAATCCCCAGCTTCTTGCGGCTTCTAAGCCTTCGAATTGTGACGAAAAAGGCAGGTTATTTCCCGTTACAAAATACAACAAACATTCTAGCGGTCGTTTTGCAACCTCAGCACTATCTTGTAATTTTAAACTTCCTGAAGCTGTATTTCTTGGGTTTGAATAAGGTGTTTCTCCAATTTCGATTAATTCCTGGTTCATTTTTTCAAAACCAGCAAGCGGCAGAATTATTTCTCCTCGAATATCAAATTTATCTGGATATTTTCCTTTTAAGTGTAAAGGAATTGATTTTATCGTTTTAATGTTATTGGTTACCTCATCGCCTTGAAAACCGTCTCCGCGCGTTAACGCCTGAACTAACTTTCCGTTTTCATAGGAAATACTAATTGAAGCACCATCATATTTTAATTCGCAGGTATATTGCAGATTAACATTTCCGAGCACTCTTTGAATGCGGTTTTCCCAATCCAGCAAATCTTCTTTAGAATAGGAATTATCTAAAGAATACATTCTATATTGATGTGCTATGGTTTTAAAATTTTTGGTAACTGTTCCGCCAACGCGTTGTGTTGGTGAATTTTCATCAAAAAATTCTGGATGTTTATTTTCTAAATCTTGAAGTTCTTTCAGTTTTATATCAAAATCATAATCTGAAATCGTTGCATTATCTAACACATAATAGTTGTAATTGTGTTGATTAAGTTCATTTCGTAATGTTTGAATGGTTTCTTGAATGCTCATAAAATATTGCAAATTATAATTGTGATAAACTGAATATCAAAATTAGAATTTATTTTTGTTCAAAAGCATAAAAATTGAAAGTTTTAAAAAATCAAAAATCAGACTGCAAATTCATGCAGTCTGATTTTCTCCTTGTCCATTATTCTTAAAAAAAGAATTAATAAAAACCAACTTCCAAATGGTTTCGACGTTACATGTTTTAGAATGATAATCAATAAATTACCACGAAAACATAAAACTATTTTTGAATAATGATAAAGTCTGAACGTCTATTTAACAGGTGCTCTTCTTCTGTACATTTTACACCATTTTTACATTTATTAATTAAACGAGTTTCGCCATAACCAATTGCGCTTTCAATTCTAGAAGGATCAATGTTTTGAGAGACAATATAATCTCTTGTAGATTTAGCTCTGTTGTCTGAAAGTTTTAAATTGTAGGCGTCTTTTCCTCTAGAATCTGTATGTGATTCAATTTTGATTCTGATGTTTGGAAATTTTCGCATAATAAAAACTACTTTAGACAATTCTTCAACTGCTTTTGGCGTAATGTCGTATTTGTCGTAATCGAAATAAATTGGATTTACATCGACTTTTTCAACCCCTTGTTTTTTAACAACTAAGTCATCGTAGTTACTCAATTCAAAATTTACATCTTTGATTTCGCCTCCATTTTCTTTAGTGGTTTCAACCGTTTTATCATCACTGCTGTAGTTCGGTTTTGCCGCAATCATTTTAATGACTTTGTTGCAAGGAACTTCTATGGCATATTTTCCATCGAAATTGGTTTTTATTTCGCCAAGAACTTCACTGAAAGAGTTATAAGCCATTATCGTAACATCAGTCAAAGGTTTTTTGCTTTTACGATCTATAGCCATTCCAGAAATACTCTGATTGCAGACTGGTTTTCCTTTTACGAAAGAATAGATATCATCATCGCCCTTTCCTCCTGCTCTATTAGAAGAAAAATATCCATAACCATCTGTTCTGTCAATTATAAAAGAAAAGTCGTCTTTGTTACTATTAACTGGTGCACCAAGATTTTTAGGGGTCGTGAAATTTCCATCTCCCAGAAATTTACTTTCATAGACATCTAAATCTCCCCAGCCATAATGTCCGTCTGAAGAGAAATACAAAGTCCCGTTTTGAAAAAATGGAAATACTTCGTTACCAATTGTATTAATGTTAGGTCCTAAATTTAAAGGCGAGCTCATAGTTCCGTCAGCTGCGATTTTTACCACGTACAAATCTGTTTCACCAAATCCTCCCGGCATGTCTGATGCGAAGAAAAGCCACTGCCCGTCTTCACTTAATGCTGGATGTCCTACGGAATAATCATCACTGTCAAAAAATACTTTCTGCGGATTCTCTAATTTATTATCAACAATTGATCCTTTGATAATCTGAAAATTATTGATTTTTGCATCGTCAACAACTAATTTGTTTTTCTTTACAATATTTGTCGAATAGTAAATCGTTTTTCCCTGAGTATCAAAACTTGCTGTTGCCTCGTGATATTTAGTCATTACATTCGGAAGAAATACTGTTTCATTAAACAAACTTCCATCGGCAGGATTTCTTTCCGCAAGATATAAATTCAGAAAAGGCTGATTGTTCCAAGTATATAGTTTTTCACTAAACTTAGTAGTGTCACGAGCCGATGTAAAAACCACATTGTCTTTGAAAAAAGTGGCTCCAAAATCTGATTTACTAGTATTAATATCTAAATTTTTAATGGTATAAAGAGGTTTTGCTTTTGCCACGCTGTCCATATATTTCTTTTGGGCAACATATCTGCTTATCTCTTTTTTATCTCCCTTTTTATCCAGATATTCTTTTGTAACTCTATCTGCTTCATCATAATCCATAACGGCTTTCATCGATTGGATATAACGCAGATAGTAAATATCAGTCAAATTATTTCCTTGAACTTCATACAGCTTTCTATACCATTTAAGTGCATTTCTAGAATCTGAAATGAAATAGTAAGAATCGGCAGCATTTTTCAGGGTTTGAGCTGAAGGATCTTTTATGTTCTGCAAACATTCCTCATAAGCTTTAGAAGCATCTAGATAAGAAAAGTTTCTAAACAAGGCATCTGCTTTCTTTAAGTTTGTTTTTTGAGCGAAACTAAACGTAACGCTCAAAATTAAACATAGGATATATAGTTTTCTCATAGGTTTTATTTTTAGAAGAATCGAGGAGATTTAATTTTGCTTTGGTTTTTAACAAATTGATAACGCAAGATGATTTCGTGAGAACCATCATTGTACTTATTCAATTGGCTTACAGTGTAATCAAAAGCATATCCAAGATAAAAACTTGGTGAAATTTGAAAACCTGCCAGTATACTCACAGAATCATCTGTTCGATACGCTCCTCCTATAACAAACTTTTCCTGAATCATAAAATTTGCTGATATGTCTGCCGTAAGTGGTGCTCCGCTTACTGCTTTTACTAAAAATGCTGGTTTAAATTTCAAATTTGGATTCAAATCAAAAACGTAACCTCCCATTAAAAAGTAATGCAGACGATCATAATCAATAGATTCCTGAACATCGTCATAGTAATCATTTCTAATAAAACTTGGAACAGAAAGCCCTACATACCATTTATCAGTATAATAATAAATTCCGGCTCCGACTGCTAATTTCATTTGATTATTGATGTTCTGATTTAACAAAACATCATCATTGTCGTAGTATCTTCCTTTAGACCAATCTATGTTTAACATTCTCATTCCTGCTTTTAATCCAAAAGCAAGTCTTTTTTCATAACCTAATGGTACTGAATAAGAGAAATTTCCATCAAGATACAGTTCATCAGAAGGACCAATTTTATCATTTACAACACTCAAACCCAAACCTATTTTTTCATTTCGAAGAGGAGAATGAATGGAGAAGGATTGTGTTTCTGGAGCTCCATCAATTCCAATCCATTGTGAACGATATAAAAGTGCTGCTTCTATGGTGCCGGTAGATCCAGCGTAAGCTGGATTTACCGCCATAGTGTTATACATATACTGTGTATATTGAGGATCTTGTTGCGCTGTGGCACAAAACGTGATAAAAGAACATATTAAAATGAAATACGTTTCTAATGATTTTATATATAGTTTCATAACGATACTTATTTAGTTTAATTAATTAGATGATTAATAGAAGTGGATTATCTCATAATAGACAACCAGCCTTTTTTAACCGTTCCATCTCCAATGGTTATCACATAAAAATAAGTACCTGTTGGCAGCATATCTCCTCTATTAACAACTCCAGATACATTTGCTGTACCGTCCCAATCATTTTCATAATGCACTTTGCTGTACACTAATGCTCCCCATCTGTTGAATACTTTCAACTCGTTGTTTGGATGAGTTTCAATACAATCAATTCTGAATAGATCATTTTTCCCGTCATTGTTTGGCGTAAACTCATTGTAAACTGTTAAACAAATTGGTACTAATGTAACCGAAGCTGAATTGTTAGAAGCATCAACATCTAAAGGAGTTGAAATTTCTACAGCTGCAACGCTTGTGTAATTTCCGTTAGGCAATACTTCTGCAACAATTGTTAATACTACACTTTGGCCAGCATTTAAACTTGGTATTGTCCAAAGTTGTGTAGTCGGATCATATGTTCCTGAAGTTGCAGATGAACTTACTAATTCTAAACCGCTTGGAAGTAAATCACTAACTATAGTATTTATGAAATCTCCTTCTCCAACATTGTTAACCGTTATAGTAAAGGTTACTTGATCACCAAAATTTGGAGTCGGGTTATCTACTGTATGCGTAATTGTTAAATCTGAACAGCTTGTCACACTAACATTTAATGTTTTGATTGTTCTTTCATCACAATTATTAACATAAGCTACTGTAACTGTACCAGGGCCAATATCAGACCAAGAAACTGTAACAGATCCGTCGGTTGTACCTCCACCAGTAATTATTGTTCCTCCATTAACTGTCCAAACATAATTAGATTTTCCATTTGCAATAGAATATGTTACTCCTTTGAATACACATGGAGTGTCGTCTGTAGTTGCTATTTGAACT
Source organism: Flavobacterium sp. Root935 (assembly GCF_001429295.1). Lineage (GTDB taxonomy): Bacteria > Bacteroidota > Bacteroidia > Flavobacteriales > Flavobacteriaceae > Flavobacterium. The sequence goes on from NZ_LMJL01000012.1 coordinate 689,192, forward strand.
GCAGCATCATTTTCGAATGCTATAGTAATTCCTAATCTTGGTCCGTTATCACAACCATTAAAGGTATTTGTCAATGAACTTGCGTAATACGTTGTTGCTGTAAGCGGCGTATTTGCTGCTAATGGTGTTCCTCCTGTTGCACTAGTATAGAAAACTACATTTGCTTCGTTTACTAAAATATTAGCTAACGTTGGAGCTGCATTCAAACAGAATGTTTGAGTCGTTCTTGGCGTTGTAACTACACTTGGTGTGTTTACATTTACTGTTACTGCTAATCTAGCTGGGTTTTCACAACCAATAGCACTAGAAACTGCACCATAATAAGTACCTGTTGTCAATGCTGTTGCAGCTGGAATTGCTGTTCCTCCTGTTGGTGTGTTGTACCAAACTACATTTGCTTCATTTACTTGAATATTCGCCACTGTTGGTGAATTTAAAGTACAGAAATTTTGCGTTGCACTAGTTGTTGTTGGTGTCGCACTTGGATTAACAACTGTAACTGTCACTTGTAAACGTGTTGTGCTTTCGCATCCTGTTACAGCGTCTACAATATTTCCGAAATAAATTCCAGAAGTAAGAGCTGTTGTAGCTGGTATTGCAGTTCCGCCTGTAGCAGATGAGAACCAAGTTACATTGCTTTCATTAACTTGAATGCTGGCAACTGTTGGTGCATTTGCAGAACAGAAAGTTTGAGCGGTATTGTTAGTTGTCGGATTTATTGTGTTTCCAACTGTTACTGCTACTTGCAATCTCACACTGCTTTCACAACCTGTTGCAGGATCTTTTATAGCTCCAAAATAAGTTGCTGTTGTCAAAGCGGCTGTCGAAGCTAAGGCAGTTCCTCCTGTTTGAGTTGTATACCAAACTACGTTGCTTTCGTTCACTTGAATGTTAGCAACTGTCGGATTTGTTCCTGAACAGAAAGTTTGTGCAGCGGCATTTGTTGTTGGCGTTGCTGGATCATTTACAATTACATCAACTGTTAATCTAGCAGCACTTTCGCAGCCAGAAGCTGGATCTAAAATTGCTGCAAAATATTGTCCTGTTGTTAAAGCTGTCGTTGATGGAATAACTGTTCCTCCTGTTAAAGCTGTATACCAGACAATATTTGTTTCATTAGTTTGAATACTTGCAAATGTAGGTGCATTTACCTGACAGAAGTTTTGTGTTCCTGCTGTTACCAATGTTGGTGTCGCTGGATTATTTACAATTACATCAACTGTTAATCTTGTTGCGCTTTCACAGCTAGAAGCTGGATCAGAAATTGCCGCAAAATATTGTCCTGTAGTTAAAGCTGTTGCAGATGGAATAACTGTTCCGCCTGTTAAAGCCGTGTACCACACAATATTAGCCTGATTCGTCTGAATACTTGCAAATGTAGGAGCATTTACCTGACAGAAGTTTTGAGTTCCTGCTGTCACCAATGTTGGTGTTCCTGGATCATTCACAATTACATCAACTGTTAATCTTGCAGAACTTTCACAGCCAGAAGCTGGATCTAAAATAGCGGCAAAATACTGTCCTGTTGTCAAAGCTGTTGTTGATGGAATTAAAGTTCCTCCTGTTAAAGCTGTGTACCAGACAATATTTGTTTCATTTGTCTGAATGCTTGCAAATGTCGGTGCATCTTCCTGACAGAAGCTCTGTGTTCCTGCTGTTACCAATGTTGGGGTTGCCGGATCATTTACAATCACATCAACTGTTAATCTTGCAGCACTTTCGCAGCCAGAAGCTGGATCTAAAATAGCGGCAAAATATTGTCCTGTTGTTAATGCTGTTGTTGATGGAATAACTGTCCCGCCTGTTAAAGCTGTGTACCATACAATATTTGTTTCATTAGTCTGGATACTTGCAAATGTCGGTGCATTTACCTGACAGAAGTTTTGTGTTCCTGCTGTTACCAATGTTGGTGTCGCCGGATTATTTACAATTACATCAACTGTTAATCTTAAAGCACTTTCACAGCCAGAAACTGGATCAGAAATTGCTGCAAAATATTGTCCTGTTGTTAAAGCTGTTGTTGATGGAATAACTGTTCCGCCTGTTAAAGCCGTATACCACACAATATTAGCCTGATTCGTCTGAATACTTGCAAATGTAGGGGCATTTACCTGACAGAAATTTTGTGTTCCTGCTGTTACCAATGTTGGTGTTCCCGGGTCATTCACAATTACATCAACTGTTAATCTTGCAGAACTTTCACAGCCAGAAGCTGGATCTGAAATTGCTGCAAAATACTGTCCTGTTGTCAAAGCTGTTGTTGATGGAATTAAAGTTCCTCCTGTCAAAGCTGTGTACCAGACAATATTAGTTTCATTAGTCTGAATACTCGCAAATGTCAGCGCATCTTCCTGACAGAAGTTTTGTGTTCCTGCTGTTACCAATGTTGGTGTTGCTGGATCATTCACAATTACATCAACTGCCAATCTTGTACCACTTTCACAGCCAGAAACCGGATCAGAAATAGCTGCAAAATACTGTCCTGTTGTTAAAGCTGTTGTTGACGGAATTAAAGTTCCTCCTGTTAAAGCTGTGTACCAGACAATATTAGTTTCATTAGTCTGAATACTTGCAAATGTCGGTGCATTTACTAAACAGAAGTTTTGTGTTCCTGCTGTTACCAATGTTGGTGTTCCAAGATTAGTAACTGTAACCGTTACGGCTAATCTTACACTGCTTTCGCAGCCTGTTACAGCGTCTGTTGCTGCTGCATAATAAGTACGGCTTGTTAAAGCTGTAGTCGAAGCAATTACATTTCCTGCTGTTGGTGCATCGTACCAAACAACATTGCTTTCGTTTACTTGAATACTAGCAACTGTTGGCGTATTAGATAAACAGAAATCCTGAGTATCGTCTGTCGTTGTTGGTGTGTTTGGATCACTAATCATGATTACTGCATCTTGCAATGTTCCTGCAAGATTTTCACAAGTATTAGTACTTGAAACAGCTACATAATATGTAATTGGACTCATTGCTTTTGTTAGTCCTACAGCTGTAAGAACGCCCGCAGCATCTATTGTATAAGTTACATTATTAATAACTGCACCATTTGTAATTGGCTGTGTTTTGTTAGCATCTAAATACCAAGTAAATACAGGTGCTGTTAATGAAGGTGCTGTTGGTGTTAATGATGCTGGTAAACTATGACAAATAGTTAAATCATCAACCAAAATATCATTTACTGTTGAAGGAGGCAGAATTGTGAATGTAATTTGTTTCCTATCTGCTGCTGCAGTTTCACAAAATTGATCTGAACTCACTCCAACATAATATGTATAAGTTCCCGGAGCTAATCCGTTTACTACTAATTGAGCTGTTGTTTCGCCAGGAATTAACACGCTTGTTGTTCCATTAAAGCTGTACCATGCATAAACTGGATTAGTTAAAACAGGCGTTCCGCTTAAACCAGTTGCTAAAGTTACAGTTCCAGACACAGAACAAACTGAAGTTGATGTGCCACCGTTTAATGTGATATCAGTCAAAGCATTTACTGGAGCAGAAGCTTTTACTTCAACTGTTACTTCCCCTCTAGCAAAACTTTCACATCCATAACGTACTGGCTGTACATAATATTTATAAATTCCTGCAGCTAAATTTGCTGGTATTGTATAGGTAAGACCTGTAGCAAGCGGATTTCCTCCAGTTTCAGCATCATACCAAATATAAGTTGAACAGGCTTCTTCTGGAATTTGAAGTGTAATGTCTGTTCCTGGGCAGACCGTAATTTTATTTTGAGGATCTGCTCCAATAACTGTTGTGTTTGCTGTTCTTTCTACAGTATGAACTCTTAAGAAATCTAATACTCCTGCAACACCTCCTAAACGAATTCTTACTCGGTCGTAAATTTCTGTTGGTGAAGATACCAGTACCATTGCCAAAGAGTTACCTGGCAGCAATCTTATGCTTAATAAATTACTCGTATTCTGAATTGGAGCTCCAACGGCAACATTACCTAAATAACGCTGAATTGTAAATCCAGTAAGTAAATTAACATCTAAAAGCGCTCCAGGTTTAGAAATTACTATTCTTAGAGAGTCACTCACTACAGATGGAGTTTTAAATTGCACTGTTAAATCAGCCGCTGCTAATGCACCAACGCCGCTATACATAGTTGCAAAAGTTGTTACATCATTATCTGCGACATTCCATGCATCACTTACTCCTACTGCAGCCGTTACAGCTCCCACAGGAAGACCTAAGTCGGTCGTTCCGTAAAAAATATCCTGAATATCTCCAGGCGTACAAGCTACACTGGTAACTTGTCTATTATAGTGTGCATCAAAAACTTTTGTGTTTTGGGCAACACTTACAAGTGAAGCTGACTGGATACGAATTCCATCATAATCTTGTGGACCTGATGCATCTGAAGGAACAAAAGTAAATTCATAAGTATTATCTCCTGAAATTAAATTTAATAGAGATCCAGATACTGGCTGCATTGCTCCAATATCAACTCCTCCAATAGTTCCGACTACAGATAGATTTTGACCCACAGCCAATAAACTGTATTCAGATCCAAGTTTAACAGTTACTGGCGTTCCTTTTGTTACAGTACTTGCCCAAGTTAAATTCTGCCATGTTGTACCAATTCCTAAAAGACCTAATCCTGTAGTAATTGTTGAAAATGTTTGTGGATTTCCATCGATAGCATTTGCAGGATTAGAAACTGTCCCAGTAATTATATTTCCAGTTGACTGAGCATTTGCATACACTCTCTCTGCTAATGTTTGGCAACTGCTAAGATCGATAACATTAATTATTTTTGTTGCAGTTGCTGTACAAAATCCATCATTAGCAACAGCAGTGTAAGTATAAACTCCTGGTGTATTTAAAACACCAGTTGTAAATGTAGGTCCTGTTAATGCATTTCCTTGTGGATCAAACCAAGTAATTGTTCCAGTTGAAACTGCTGCTAAAGTAACATTTGAACCAACGTTCACAGATTCTTGCGGATTAGTTACAACCAAACTTGGTAATGCTCTTATAACTACTGCTATAGTAGCTCTTGCTGAAGGACATGTATCAGTATTCAACTGGGCTTCAACTGAGTAATTTCCGCTAGTAGTAATATTGGCAGCTGCGTCAGCAGTTATTACATTATTTGATGAATCGTAGAAAGTATAAGTTGTATTTCCTGATACATCAAAGTTAATAATAGCATTTCTTAAACTAGCACTTCCGCAACCTTCTAACGGAGTTGCAATTACACTTAAAGTAGTAGTTGACGGAGCATTAATAGTTACTTGTTTTAATGTTCCGTTTACATTCTCACAAGTTCCTCCATTCAAAATAGAAACAAAATAATTGAAAGGAGCTCCACTAGTACTTAAACCAGCGATTGTAAGTGCTCCCGTAGTAGCATCTTTTGTGAATGTTACTCCTGGCTGAGCTGCTACTGTTGTTCCTGTTATTATTTCCTGAGTTTTATTTTGATCTGTATAATATTTAAATTGAGCTCCAGCAATAGTAGAGGTTGGTGCTATAACCGCCCCACCCGCACAGGTAGCTTCAATAGGAGTTGTAACAACGACATCGGCATCGGTAGGAAGCGGTACTACTGTAACCGTAACTCCCTGACGCAAACTGTTTACGCAAGTTCCTCCACGTGTCCCTTCTAAATAATATGTTGTAGTTGAAGTCAAAGGAAGAGTTGGATTAACCGCTACAATATTGCCTCCAATTGGTGCATCATACCATGTAAAAGTTTCTGTTCCAGTAGAAGCAGCTGTTAAAGATGCTGTTTGTCCTGCACAAATTGGAGTAGATGCTCCAGTTATTGTCGCATTTGGGAATCTGTAAGAAGCCTGATAAATATATAAATTTGTCAATAATGAAACCCCTGCATTATATCTTACTTCAACTCTATCAAATGGTGCTGTAGCAATAATACTAGCTTTAAACCTATTTCCTGAGAGTAATTGAATATTAATTAAATTATTATTGATTGCCGTTCTGTCACTATTATAAGTTGTTCCATTAAAAGTCGCTAAACTTATAAAAGATAATGCACTTACATCGAGCACACCTCCTGGGACCTCTAATTCAACATCAATAATATCACCAGTCTGACCTGAATTACCAAAAATTAATTGTTGTTCGATATATCCTCCAGTACCAATAGGAACAGAAAGCTGAGCATATGTACTAATATCTCCATCTACAGAATTATTCGGATTTGCAACAGAACATAAAACACATATCGCTGGATTAAAGTCTGTTACCTGAGTTCCCGCCTGCAAACATGTACTTGTATTAGCAATCACAATTACATTTATAGCCCCTCTCGTTGGGTTAGCACAATCAGTCGCTATACTTGAAGCCTCCACATAATACGTTTGGTTCGCAGTTAAAGCTGGACTTGGTGTATATGATGTAGTATTAAATGCTAAGACATTCCCGCCGGTTGGCGCATCCAGCCAGTTGTATCTAACTCCAGCAACAGGATTAGAAACTGATAATGTTATTGTTTGTCCAGATTGTATAATAACATCTGACGAAGCAAAAGTTGGAACGGCTGGAATAGGGCTAATAGTTAATGGTACAGTAGTACGTGTTGGTGTTGAACAACTTCCAATAACAGCCTCCACATAGTAAGTTACATTTGCTGTTAAAGCAGGTGTAGTAAAAGATGTACCAGTAAATAATAAATTCCCTCCTGTTGCATCATCGTACCAATTGTAAGTAGTACCAGCAACTGGAGTATCAACTGTTAATGTCGTTGAACGCCCACTACAAATTGTGGATGGAACTGCTGTAACAACAGGTAATACTGGATTAACTATTGATATAGCAACTGGAGTACGCTCGCCATTCACACATCCATTTCTCGTTATTTCAACATAATAAGTTGTTGGTACAGTTATAGCAGGAGTTGTAAATGCTGCAGTAGATGCCAACGAAGCTCCGCCTGTAGCAGCACTATACCAATTAGCAGTTTCACCGACAGCAAGTGAAGCTGTTAATGTTGTTGTTTGACCACTACAAACACTTGTGTCTCCAGTAATAGTTGGAGCCTTATATCTGTAAGTTGCCTGATAAATATCTACGCTAGTTAATACTGTTGCCAAACCTCCCAATCGAATTTCCACACGATCAAAATTTGCTCCAGCAACAACACTGGCTCTAAAACGATTACCACTTAATAGCTGCAAAGTAATTAATGGATTATTAATTGCAGTTCTATCATTATTATAAGTGGCTCCATTGTAAGTTGCCAAATTAACAGCTCCTAATAATGCAACGTCTGCTAAACCGCCAGGTAATTCCAACTCTACATCTACAATATCACCAGCTTTACCTGGATTTGTAAATTGCAAAGTCTGCTGTATCCAGCCATTAATTAATCCAACAGGAACTGTAAGTCTTGCCGCTGTTGCAGGATTCCCATCTACAGAGTTATTAGGATTTGTAGAACTACACAATAAACATAAACCGTTTTGTGTGGTAGATTGACTGCTTGCTTCAAGACATCCTCCTAAAGCTGCTGGTTGAACCGTTACTGTAACAGGAACTCTAGCTGCGCTGACACAATTTCCGTTTGGACTTTCTGCTTCAACATAATATGTTTTTGTAGCAGTTAAAATTGGTGTAATAAAAGTAGCTGTATTCGTTGCAACTGCCGTTCCGCCTGAAGCCGCTTCATACCAATTTAATTGTACTCCTGGTTCAGAAGTAGTTGCGTTTAAAGTTGCATTCTGACCCGATTGAATTGTAACACTTTGTGTTAAAACTGTTGGAGTCGCAGGTACTGCTGTAGAAACAACATTTACTTGCGCACGCGTTGGGCTAATACAGCTTCCAATAGAGGCTTCTACAAAAAATGAAGTTGTCCCTAAAGAAACCGTTGGAGAATAGGTAGTTCCCGTTGCTAATACTGTACCTCCGCTCGCTGCAGAATACCAAGTATAAATAGTTCCAGGCACAGCATTTAAAACTGACAATGTCGTTTGCTGTGTTGGTCCTGTAGAACAAACCGTAAGTCCGGTATTATTAATTGCCGGTGCAACCGGATTAGAAACATTTAAAACCACAGGGACGCGAACATTTCCTTCGCATCCTGCAACTCTAGATATTCCTATATAATAAGTAGTTGTAGTTGTCAAAGCAGGAGTCGTATAAGTATTTCCTGTTGCCAATGGTGTTGTAGAAGCCGCAGAATCATACCATGCAAGAGTAGTTCCTGCTGCCGGAGTCGCAGTAAGAGTGGTTGGAGAACCAGCACAAACTGTTTGCGATAGACCACCAGTTACCGTTGGCTGAGCAAATTCTAAACGAATATCATAAATCCTCAAACTCACCAACAAACTTAATAGTCCGCCGACTTGAACTTGAATTTGATTCGCATCACCTGTCAAAGTGTATCTTGCGACTGCAACTGTGTTACCATTTAACAGGTTTAGGTTCAGCAGCGGACTGTTTAAAGGCACGCTGGAACCTACATTGACACCTGAATTTTTTGCCTGAATAGTCGCGTTCGCTAACAAACTCACATCCAGCAAGCCATTACCCGTGCCAAAGTAAATAGCAATTTGATCTCCGGCCCTCGCCGTCTGATTCAAGGTTACTGTTTCTTCAACAAAGCAACCTACACCAACGGCATTCGTCAAAGTTGCGAATGTCGTTAAGCCAGCGCTGTCATAAGCATTGGCAGGACTACTAACATTTAAACCTACACACAATAACCCACCTTGACTATTAGTTTGAGACACAGGTCTACAAATAGTCTGAGAAAATGCATTAGTGCATAAAAAGAATAAAGTTAAAAGTCCTAATAATCTCTTTTGAAGTTTGAGATTACAAAAAGTAAAATTTTTTTTCATAATTTGGAAGATTAGAAAATGGACAATAAAACACCTCTCGCAGTAAGTGCAAGCACCTACGCAATTAAACAATCAGTTAAAAATCAAATAGTTAAAACAAAATTTAAAATCTTAAAAAAAAGTTTTCAAATTATGTTTATTAAAAAAATTATGTTGAATTCGACATATCAAAATATGCCATAGAACATATCTTATCTCGAACAGATAAAAAACGTTCTAGTTTTTGTGAGGAAAAATGATTGTAGTCAGTTTTCCTAGAGGAGTGATTTGTTGCAGGTCTAATTTTCATAATGAAAATTTTTAGTTGAAGCAGAATTGGGGAATTCTGTTTTTGTATAATTAAATCCAATTTTCTAAGAAAGTTGATTAGTCATTCTGAGATTACTTAAACAAAAAAGATATTTAAGACTTGAAATAATTATAACAATATAAAAGATTACAGCTCTTTCCCAAGCCACCGAAATGGATAGAAAAGACACGGTAATAGAATATGTGGAGTTTTAGTTAAAAAATTAGATTTAAAAATCGCATAACGATTCATCTCATCATTATTAAGACGAAGTAAGCTTAATAGAATAAAAACTAAAGCTAAAATAAAATGAACAACTAAAGTAAATTTGATGAAGAAAGTAATTGTCAATTCCATAAGCAGGTCTATTAAGTTATAAATAATTGTAAATTTCTATCTCAATAAAACATAATATGAATAATAATTTTAGAAGTATGAAAAACTATTTTTTATCGTTATGTTTTTGAAAAAATACCAAAGCAAAACTTTGTTTAACTTTTGTATTCTAAAATTAGAAAAAACACAAACACAAAACAAGTGTAAAATTCTTATGTTTCACGTTTAAAAAGAAAAACAAAGAACCTTCAAACCTTTGAAACATCAGAAAAACCTACTATTTTAACATTTTTATGATGTAAAAAATTTCCTAAATAAAAGTTAAACAAAATATGTTAAAAAACAAAATTGAAATATTAATCTTACATTTATCAAAATTTTATCGACAAAATTATCCGCAATATAGACCAACTACATCTAAAATTTGAAAATCGCTTGTAAATTACTAAAATATTGAAAGATTCAAAAAAAACAGGTAGAAGTACGCGTAAAATTTTAAATTAAAGTTTAAACAAAAGTTAAAAAGAAGCAAAAAAGGCAAACAATTAACAATCAATTGTTTGCCTTTTCAAAATCGATATACACTAAATTTTAGTAAACTACGACTCTATTATTGTATTAATCTGATTAAATAACTGGCCATCACTTAAAAATGCACCCTGTTTTATCAATTCAAAAATTGAACTATTTCGTTCTTCAGTAAATAATTTTTTCCCTACTTTCATTTCGATGTTATCAGTAAACATATTATCACTTAACCATTGAAGTCCATCCTTAGTTAAAAAATCAGTTTCAGGAGAAAGCGATTTTAAAACAATTGATTTTATGTAAGTATCAAAACAATGAAACAAAAAGATATGATTTTTTGAAAAGTGTTCTAGATATTCAGCTCTAGTTAATACGCCTTCCCAAATTAAATCTGAAAAAACATCAAGTTCCTGCTCAGCAACTTCAGGTTTGTTAATTTTAAGCTCTTCCCATTCTTTTCTATCAATTGCCTGCGTTGCTAAAAAACTTGCAAATTCTGCATGCAGTTCATCAAATTGTTCCTTTGTTAATCTTGCGTATTTCATTTCTTTTTTAGGCTTTATGCTTTACGCTGTACGCTAGAAGCAATATGCTTTAACCATCAACATCAAGTCTAATAATTAATAATCATTTCATTAAACAAAAAAATCCCGATTTACATCGGGATTTTAGTATAGATTTTAAAACTATTACTTTTCAGCAATAATTTCGTATGGTAAGTCAACGATTACATCTCTATGTAAACGGATGCTTGCGTTGTATTTTCCAGTACGTTTAACGATACCGCTAGTGATGAATTTTCTATCGATAGCATTTCCAGATTTCTCTAAAGCTTCAGCAATATCGATGTTAGTGATAGAACCAAAAAGTTTCTCTCCACCAGCTTTTGCAGTAAGTTTAATTTCAAGAGCTTTTAAAGTTTCAGCTAATGCTTTTGCATCAGCAACAATTTTAGCTTCTTTATGTGCTCTTTGTTTTAGGTTTTCAGCTAAAACTTTTTTAGCAGAAGGAGTTGCTAAAGCAGCAAAACCTTGAGGAATTAAAAAGTTACGACCGTAACCAGGTTTTACAGATACTACATCATCTTTAAATCCTAAGTTTTGTACGTCTTGTTTTAAAATAAGTTCCATGTTGTTGTCCTTATATTTTAGAAGTTAGGTTCTGTTTCAACAGAAACCAGCGACTAGAGTTTTTAATTATTTTAATAAATCGGCCACGTATGGCATTAAAGCTAAGTGACGAGCTCTTTTTACAGCTACAGAAACTTTTCTTTGGTATTTCAATGAAGTTCCAGTTAAACGACGAGGAAGAATTTTTCCTTGCTCATTAACGAATTTCAATAAGAAATCAGCATCTTTATAATCGATATATTTGATTCCTGATTTTTTGAAACGGCAATACTTTTTAGTTTTGTTAGTTTCAATGTTTAAAGGCGTTAAATATCTGATATCTCCGTCTTTTTTTCCTTTTGCAGATTGCTCTATTGTAGACATAATAATTAAGCTTTAGTAGATTTTAATTTTGCTCTTCTTCTTTCCGCCCATGAAATAGCATGCTTGTCTAAACTTACAGTTAAGAAACGCATAACTCTTTCGTCACGTCTAAATTCAGTTTCAAAAGCAATTAGAACTTCTCCAGCTACTTTGAATTCGAATAAATGGTAAAAACCACTTTTTTTGTTTTGGATTTCGTAAGCCATTTTTTTCAGACCCCAATCCTCTTTCGATACCATTTCAGCTCCTCTACTAGTAAGAAATTCTTCAAATTTCGTTACTGTTTCCTTCACCTGAACCTCAGATAAAACGGGATTTAAAATGAAAACAGTTTCATAATGATTCATAAATAAAAATTTTATTTGTTAAAATTGGGTGCAAAAGTAATGATTATATTTATATATACAACACTTTTTTCCTTTTATTCGTCATAATGCAAAAAATGTGCGCTCATTTTAGTTTTTTTTCCAAAAAAATAATACATTTACTACTGCTATCCTGAATTTATTCTAAATGTAAATGTTATGAAACTAAACTGTGTTGTTGTAGATGATAGTTCTATACAAAGGACAATTATTGCCAAATTGGTTAATAATCACCCAGGCTTGCATTTAATTGGTGACTTCTCTAATGCTATTGAAGCGAAAAGCTGTATCTCTTTAAATAATATCGACTTAATATTCCTTGACATAGAAATGCCTGTTATTAATGGTTTTGACTTCTTAGACGGCCTAAAATCAAAACCTCAAATTATATTCATTACTTCTAAAGCTGAATATGCTTTGAAAGCTTTCGACTATGATGCAACAGATTATCTACAGAAACCAATTGCAGTAGATCGTTTTAACGCCTCTGTTAAAAGAGCAATCGACATGCACTTGCTTAAAAAAGATGTCAAAGAAGAAGAAGGCGAGCATATTTTCATCAAAAGTAATCTAAAAAAACTTAAAATTTTCACTTCTAAAATTAAATGGATTGAAGCTTTTGGAGATTACGTAAGAGTTGTGACAGAAGACGACAGCAATCTTGTTCTTTCAACAATGAAGTCTTTCGAAAATGATTTATCAAAAGATAAATTCATTCGTGTGCACAAATCCTACATTATTAACATAGATAAAGTAGAGCGCTTTAACAGCAAGTTTGCTGAAATTGGGATAACCAAAATACCGTTAAGCCGTAACAAAAAAGAAGATTTAGTAAGAGCTCTTTCTACTTCTTCTTAATTATCATTAATAGAAATCTACATTACTCACAACTTTTATAGCTCGGTATTGAGCCACGGCCTCAAAACTATTCAACATTTTCTGAATAGTTTTTTTTGTGTTTCCGAGATGGAGGTTTTGCGGAATCTTAATTAAAATAGTCCTTATATACTCATTTCGAATTCTGCTGATAGCAGGCTCTTCTGGTCCTAAAACAGGCATTCCTAAATTTTGGCTTAAAACCTGATACAACCACATTGATCCTTCTTTTAGTTTATCAAAATCCTTGTGTTTTAAAGTCAGTTTTATAATTCTGAAATAAGGCGGATATTTATAAATCTGCCTATCATACAATTGCTCTTTATACATACCCATATAATTATGGTTTGTAACTTGCTGAATTGTATTATGGTTTGGATTATAGGTTTGAATCACTACTTTTCCTTGTTTTTCAGACCTTCCGGCTCTTCCGGCAACTTGAGTCATCATTTGAAAACTGCGTTCAAAAGCCCGAAAATCTGGATGATGCAGCATATTATCTGCATTCATAATTCCAACCAGACTTACATTATCAAAATCCAGGCCTTTGGCCAGCATTTGAGTTCCGACCAAAATATCAATTTCTCGATTTTTAAAGGTATCAATAATCTTTTCAAAACCATATTTACCTCGAGTGGTATCTTGGTCCATCCTAGCGGTTTTAGCCTTCGGAAAAAGAGAGATTAACTCCTGCTCGATCTGCTCGGTACCAAATCCTTTTGTAGTCAAATCGATGCTGGAACAGCTGTGACAATTGGTAGGTTTTGCGATAGAATAGCCGCAGTAATGACAGCGAAGCTGGTTTTTATGTTTATGATAAGTCAGACTTACATCGCACTGCTGGCAATGCGGCACGTGACCGCAAGTCAAACATTCTATTATGGGAGAATATCCTCTTCTGTTTTGAAACAAAATCACTTGTTCGCCTAAAGATAAAGCTTCAGCAATTTCCTCTATTAAAAGATCACTAAAATGACCTGTCATTCTTTTTCTGAAATGTTTGTCTTTTAAATCAACCAAAACAACTTCGGGCATACGAACATTTTTATAACGTTCTGTAAGCGTAACCAAACCATATTTTTCATTTTGAGCATTAAAATACGTCTCAATACTTGGAGTTGCAGAACCTAAAAGAACTTTAGCATTATGAAAATTTGCTAAAACAATTGCCGCATCCCTGGCGTGGTATCTCGGTGCTGGATCAGTCTGCTTAAAAGTCTGCTCATGTTCTTCATCAACAATCAGCAGGCCTAAATCATTAAAAGGCAGAAACAAAGCTGACCTTGCTCCTATTACAATTTGTGCTTTCTCTGAATTTTCGAGTGTTTGCTTCCAAACCTCAACTCTTTCATTATTACTGTATTTCGAATGAAAAACTGCAACTTTATCTCCAAAATGAAGTCGTAAACGAGAAACCAATTGTGTTGTAAGCGCAATTTCTGGAAGCAGGTACAAAACTTGTCTTCCCGTATGAAGATATTCTTCAATTAATTTAATATAAATTTCCGTCTTTCCGCTTGAAGTTACACCGTGAAGCAGACAAACTTCTTTTTCAGAAAAACTTTCTTTAATTGCCGTAAAGGCATTTTGCTGCGCTTCACTTAACTGAAGTTCTTTTTCAGATTTTTCTCCGTTAAACGAAACGCGATCATGCTGCAGATAATACTCCTCAAAAATTTCATTCTTAACCAGAGTTTTCATAACAGCCGAAGTGCAGCCTGAAACTTCTACTATTTTTTTCTCGGTTACAGGTTTCTTTTCTGAAGCGCTAATTTGAAAATAAGCCAAAACAATTTCCTTTTGTTTATTACTTTTCAAAACTTCAAGCAATTCTTGTAAACCTCGATCTGTTTCGTATTGCTGATGCAATTTCACATAGCGAACCAATTTTGGCTTATATGTTTCTTTTATTTCTTCTTCTAAAACTATAATATCTCTGGCGATTAATTTTTGAAGAATTGGCAGAATATTTTTTCGATTTAAAATTGAAGCAATTTCCTGAACTTTAAGCGAACTCTGATGTTGCAGCGCTTCATAAATCAAAAATTCATCGTCAGAAAGTTCAGAATCATTGACAATAACTTCTGGTTTATGCGAGACAATTGTTTCACTTTCTAACAATAATCCAGTTGGAAAAGCTCCACGATATACATCACCAATTCCACACATATAATAGTTGGCAACCCAAAGCCAGTGTTTGATCTGTGTTTCGGTTGCAATTGGCTTTTCATCTAAGATTTGGTGAATTTCTTTTGCCTCATATAATGTTGGTGCATTTTCATGTATATCCAGAACAAGCGCCGTATAGATTTTATTTTTACCAAAAGGCACCGCAACCCTCATTCCTTTTTTAATAAAATGGAATTCTGCCTCAGAAACGCGATATGTAAAGGTTTTTGCTAAAGAAAGCGGTAAAATAACTTCTATAAAAAACATGCAATTATATATATGAGTGGAAAATTACTTTTTTCCTAAAGATTTTTGAGCCAAATACTCATCAACCAATTTTAAAGTATGATTTAAAGATTCTGTATTAGTCCAATCTTCGTGACCTGGAATAATATAAATTGGATTTTTAAATTTTGACTTTACTTTACCTATTGATTGCTTCCATTCTTTTACATGAGAATCTCCCAAATAACCTAAATCTTTGGCATCGGCACTCTTAATAAAACAACCTCCGTAAAGTACTTTTTCTTTCTCAAACCAAGCTACAATATTATCTGATGCGTGTCCTTTTCCTGGATAATAAACTTCAAAAGTATACTGCCCGACTGTAAAAGTTTTATCATTCGGAATTATAAATTCTGCTCTTGGTTTGTTTTCTCTTTTAAGAATATCATCCGTTAATTTTATAGTATAAGTTTTGATTCCTTTTTTTCTATAAAAATCTAATCCGCCAGCACGATCATCATGAGAATGTGTGGCAAAAAGCATCACAACCTCTTTATGATGCTTTGTTTTTATACTATCCAATAACGGTTGAAACTGAGTTTTATCCCAAGGCGCATCAAATAACACAACACCTTTGTCTGTAACCAGATACATGGCATTGGCAGAAATCTTTGTTCCCTGATAATCACTAAAAGTTCTATAAACATAAAAGTCACCTGTAAGATGACTTATTTGTAATGGCGAATTCTTAGATTGTGCAAAACTATTTGAAGCGATGACTAAGAATAAAATTATTGAAGCTAATTTTCGCATTATTTTGATTTAATTTTTCACACGTGTCCAATACTGTGTTCTTCCCATAATAGAAACTCCCACATAACCACGAAGTTTTAATTTATCTGCAGATTCTAGTGCAATATAACATTTGTATTTTTTACCGCTTGTTGGGTCTAGAATTGTTCCTCCGTTATATTCAGAACCATCTTTTTTAAGGCCGTTAATAATAACCATTCCTAAAATAGGTTTATTTTTTTCTGCGCCATCACATTTAGTACAAAGATCTTTTTTATGACTATCACGAAGAATTTCTATAACTTTTCCATAAACTTTTCCTGACTTTTCGTAGATTTCTACAATAGATTTTGCTTCACCTGTTTCGTCATCAATGGTCTTCCATTTTCCAATTACACTTTGACTTTGCATGGTCAGGGCAAAGAAGAATACTCCGATAGTTAGCATCAAATTTTTCATATTATTTTTCTTTTTTTTGTTTTAATTTTCTGATAGAAGCATTCAATTCGAACCCTAAAAGCAGAATCATACAGTTTATCCAAATATAAAACATTAGAATTAATAATGTTCCAATAGAACCATAAAGTTCGTTATATTTTGAAAATTTTATAACCCAAATCCCAAAAAAGAACGAAGATATAACAATTAAGATCGTGGTAAAAACAGAACCTATACTTATAAAAGGAACTTTATTATACTGTTTTGTTCCATAACGCAATAATATTGAAGATGTTATCAAAATCATTAAAATAACAAATAAATATCGTCCTAAAATAATCAGAGGAATCCTGTCACTTAAAACATCCTGAATGATCGTTTTTTGAATGAATACCTCAAAAACAACAATTGTTGCCACTGTCACAAACAAAATAATCGTCATAACAAGCGAAATTGCCAATGCAACCAAATACTGACTAAAAAAACCACGTTTATCAAAAACGTGTTTAGAAGATTCAAAACCGCTTAAAATTCCGTTAATACCATTTGCCATTAAAAAAATAGAAAGCAAAAATCCAGACGATAATAAGCCAGAGTGACTATTATTTAAAATATCGCTGATAATTTTACTAATCGCATCGTATGTATTTGGAGGGACACTCTGCTGCACAAACTGCAAAAAATCTTCCTGAAAATTGTCTATCGGAATAAACGGGATCAAGTTTAAAATAAACAGCGCAAAAGGAAATAAAGCCATAAAAAAGCTAAAAGAAACCGCACTCGCATGATATGAAAATGCTCCTTCAAGAATTCCTAAAGTATACATTTCAAGCAAATCATATAATGAGAAACCTTCGAGCCAAGGCAGCTTTATTCTTTTTAAAAGTCGGGCCAGGTTGCGTATTACAGGCAATTTTTCAATCCGAGCTTCTATCTCCTGCGACATATTTTTTTTGATTTTAGATTGTTGAGTTTAGATTTTAGACTGCAAACCTAACTCATAACTTATAACTCAAAACTCCACTAAAAAGCTTTTAAACTCAAATCCATGTTGTAAACTGAATGTGTTAAAGCGCCAGATGATATATAATTGACACCACAAAGAGCATATTCGCGAATTGTTTTTTCGTTGATATTTCCCGAAGATTCTGTCTGGCATTTTGTACCAATCAATTTTACTGCCGTTTTTGTGTCTTCGTAATTAAAATTGTCGATCAAGATTCTGTGAACGCCGTCACTCAACAAAATTTCTCTGATTTCATCTAAATTACGAGCTTCAACAATAATTTTTAAATCGAGATTGTTTTCTTTTAAATATTCTTTTGTTTTCGAAATTGCGCGCGTAATTCCGCCTGCAAAATCAATATGATTGTCTTTTAGCATTACCATGTCATAAAGCGCAAAACGGTGATTTTCTCCACCTCCTATTTTTACCGCCCATTTTTCAGCCGCTCTAAAATTTGGAGTTGTTTTACGTGTATCTAATATTTTAGCACCAGTTCCTTCTAAAAGCTGAACATATTGATGAGTTTTAGTAGCAATAGCCGACATTCGCTGCATAGTGTTTAAAACTACTCTCTCAGCTTTTAAAATAGACTGCGAACTTCCCGAAACTTCAAAAACAACTTCGCCATATTCTACATGCGTTCCATCTTCGATAAAAGTTTTTACTTTTAATTTTGGATCTACATGTTCAAATATCATTTTGGCGACTTCAACTCCGGCAATTATTCCCTGATCTTTTACCAATAATTTAGCCTGACCGTGTGCAGTATCTGGAATACAGGCAAGCGAACTGTAATCACCTGTACCAACATCTTCTCTAATGGCGTTGCTTATCAAAAGTTGTAATTCTGCTTGAAATTGGGCTTCACTAATCATTTTTCTATTTTTAATAAGATGCTAAATTAGGATATATTTTATGGATTTGAAAGTTTACTTTCTGCAAAAAGTTTCTTATTAACTTAAATTTATATTTAAATCGCCTATTTTTTTAAACACATAGGAACATAGATTTTTGCAGACTTTTAAAAGAAGTTCACTTATATAAATTCACATAGCAGCGCTTATAAACTATGTGTTAGAATCTAGATTTTTTTAAAACTTTTTATTGAATGTTCCTATAAAAACCTATATCTCTATGTATTAATTTTTCTAGCACAATTTACGTCATCAATTAAAAACATTAAATATCTTTGAGGTTCAATCAAGCAAAATCTATGGGGTTAATTAAAGACATTTATTCGGTTTCTTTTTACGAAAAATTTAGTCAGGCTGTCGCCGAAGTCCATCCTTCATTCAACAAACAAAAATTTATTGAAGCAATTTACGAAGACGATTTTGCTCAAAAAGAATGGAAAGAAAGAATGAAACACACCACAGTTGTGTTACACCAATTTATGCCTCAAAATTTTCCTGAAGCTGTTTTTGTAATTGATAAAATCATCGAAAATCTCAAGAAAAATAAATTTACTGAGGGCAATCTCGCATTCATATTCTTTGCAGATTATATCGAAATGTACGGTTTAGACGATTTTAAAACCTCAGCAAAAGCCTTTGTTTCGATAACACAATTTATAAGCTGTGAATTTGCTGTTCGTCCTTTTATTTTAAAGTATAAAGAACAAATGATTGACGAAATGGTAAAATGGTCACTTAACGAAAATCATCACGTACGAAGATTAGCCAGCGAAGGTTCACGCCCGAGATTACCGTGGGCAATGGCTATTCCGTTTTTAAAAAAAGACCCTTCTTCTATTCTGCCTATTTTAGAAAATCTAAAAAAAGATCCTTCAGAATATGTACGCAGAAGCGTAGCCAATAATTTAAATGATATTGCAAAAGATAATCCGCAGATTGTACTTGAAATTGCTTCGAGATGGAAAGGTCACACCAAAGAAACCGACGCAATCATAAAACACGGAAGCAGAACTTTATTAAAACAAGGTCATCCAGAAATTTTAAATCATTATGGCCTAGAAAGCACTAATATTGAACTTTCTAATTTTGAAATTAAAACACCAACTGTAAAAATTGGAGACTATCTTCAGTTTCAATTTCATCTTAATAATAAAAACGAAGAACCTAAAACCGTTCGTTTAGAATATGCTGTTCATTATAAAAAAGCAAAAGGGCATTTGGCAAAAAAAGTTTTTAAAATCAGCGAGAAAATCTATCAGCCTAATCAATTAACTAAAATTGAAAGAAATCAGTCTTTTAAGTTAATTACAACTCGAGTTTTTCATACGGGAAATCATCAACTGTCGATTATCATAAATGGAACTGAAAGTGAAGTTTTAGAGTTTGAATTGATTGATTAAAAAAACATTTCGCAAATAATCAAGTTTTAGTCGTCTAGTTTGTCATTTCGACGAAGGAGAAATCTTCGCAAGAAACTCGACAAAGATTGAATTCTCGTTGCGGAGCTACTTGTGGAGATTTCTCCTTCGTCGAAATGACAAAAAAAACATCAAAACATCAAAATCAACAGAGAACATACATCGAAAACAACAAGCTCCAGCGGAGCGATATTATTTCGGTCCACTGGAGCTTTACGATTAGGGTATTCTTTTTCTATAAATATTTCGTCCCGCTGGGACTACATTCATCAACTTAATTTAATAAATATATAAAAACTTAATAAACGATTTTCCTTACTTTTATAATTCGAAAATCCAATAACAACTTTTCTTAACCTAAATTAAGTTACAGATTTCTATCACAACTGTAATTTTGTTTTCAAATCAAATCAAAATACCACATGTCAAATATCAGTTTAATTATCGAAGAACGTGCTGCCAATATTGGCAACTTTATGGTAGGCCGTTTACTGCCTTTCCGTGAAAAAAGAGCTGTTGGTCCATTTGTTTTTATCGATCATATGGGACCTGCACATTTAAGTGATCATGAAAATATGGATGTTCCGCCGCACCCGCATATCGGACTTTCGACTCTTACTTTTTTGTTTGAAGGAAGCATAATGCACCGCGATAGTTTAGGAACCGAATTAGAAATAAAACCCGGCGCCGTAAACTGGATGACGGCCGGAAAAGGAATTGTTCACTCTGAAAGAACGCCTGAATATTTAAGACATTCAGATAAAATGCTGCACGGATTACAGATTTGGGTGGCGCTTCCGAAAGAATTGGAACAAATGGACCCAAATTTTACCCATGTTGAAGCAGATGACATTCCGGCTTGGGAAGAAGATGGCGTATCTTATAAATTAATTGCAGGTGAAGCTTTTGGCAAAAAATCTCCCGTTCCTGTTTACAGTCCGTTGTATTTTATTGAAATTAAAAGTACTGAGGCAAAAAAAATCAATATCGGACATCATTTATTCGGCGAAAGTGGTTTGTATATTTTAGAAGGAAGTATCAAAAACGGCGAACACGTTTACGATCCGAAACAAATTTTAATTACAAACGACAGTACACTTTGTGAGTTTGAAATTGCTGAAAATTCTACAGTATACATCTTTGGAGGACAGCCATTTCCTGAAGAACATTTTATCTTTTGGAATTTTGTTTCTTCGGATAAAAACCTCATCGAAAAAGCAAAAACTGACTGGACAGCACAGACTTTCCCGAAAGTTCCTGGCGAAACAGAATTTGTTCCATTACCAGAACCAAGAATCAAATAAATATGGATACAATTTCAGCAAAAATAGATACACGTTTGTATCGAACGGAAGTAAAATCAGCGAGCGATAATGTTCTAATTTCCGATGAACCGCAAGAATTGGGAGGCAAAAATTTAGGATTGAATCCAACAGAACTTTTAGCAGCTTCACTGGCTTCGTGCACCGTAATTACGTTGCGAATGTACATCAATCGCAAACAATGGGACGTTTCGGAAATAAATGTCAAAATTGATTTTGAAAGAGATGCTGAGCGAAGTGTATCAGTATTCACAAGAAAAATCGAAGTAATCGGCGAAGTCGACGAAACACAGAGACAACGTTTGGAAACCATTGCAAACAGCTGTCCGATTCATAAAACACTTACGCATTCAATAGAAATTAAAACCACATTAATATAATAATCATGGAAATTCAACAGATAAACGATACAAGAAAAGGATATTTTGAAGCAATAGAAGACGGAAAAGAAGCAGGAAAAATGACTTACACTTGGGCAGGAGATTCAAAATTCATAATCGACCATACAGAAGTAAGCCCAGATTTTAGCGGAAAAGGTGTAGGTAAAAAATTAGTTTTAGCCGCTGTAGATTATGCAAGAGCTAACAATGTAAAAATTATTCCGCTCTGTCCTTTTGCAAAAAGTGTTTTTGATAAGGTTGAGGAAATACGTGATGTACTTTCTTAAAAGAAATGCTAAGGTTCTAAGTTGCTAAGATTCTAAGTTTTTTTTAACCGCAAAGCACACAAAGAATTACGCAAAGTTCGCAAAGTTTTTAGGCAAAGCTTTGCGAACTTTTGCGTTTGTATTAAGCTATGTCTGGAATACAACCTTGCGTTCTTTGCGTTAAAAAACAAACACAAAGAAATTCGATTTTTAAATTTCTCCGAAAAGTCGTATATTTGCATGTAATTTAAACTTAGAGTATGACAAGGATAATTACGCTTTTCTGTATTTTTATAACACAAATCGGCTTTTCTCAATCGGCTGAAAGTTATTTAGAAAAAATCAGAAATAATGAAGCCCTCTCAACAGCTTTTTTTCAACAAATGCCAAAAGGAGGCGATTTACACCACCATTTTTCAGGATCAATTTATGCAGAACCACTTTTGGAAAGAGCCATTGCAGAAGACTTTTATTTGAATCTGGAAACTATGGCAGTTTCGAAAACCAAACCTGCAAAAGGAAACTGGGAACGCTTTTCATCTCTTAAAGAAAAACTACCATTTTACGAACAACAAATTATGCAGACATGGTCGGTTAAAGATTATAATGGTTCTGTACCTTCTGATGATCAGTTTTTTGATTCTTTTATGAAATTCGAACCTACAATTCCAGGTCATTTTGCCGAAGGAATGCTCGAATTAAAAAAACGCGCCATTGCTGAAAATTTATCTTATATCGAAACGCAATTGTCAACAATTCCCTGCGATATGAATGTTTCAGATTTGACAGATTTCAATGCGAAACTTCGACAGGCTTCTGGTCAAAAAGATGAAAAAGCAGTTTTAAAACTTTTAGACGAATTGTATAAATCAATTCAGAAAAAAGACGCTAAAAAATATGCGGAAGATTTCAACAATAATTTCCTAGCAAAACTTCACAAAGACTTAAAAATTGACGATGAGCGTTTTACAATGCGTTATCAAAACTTTGTACTGCGTTTTATGGAACCGGTTGATTTATTTAAAAATCTGGTTATCGCTTTTATTTCATCTAACGAAAGCAAACTAACTGCAGGCGTAAATATCGTTTCTCCTGAACATGGCGAAAACTCCATGAAAGATTATTGGTTACACATGGTGATGTTTAAATACTGTAATTCTAAATTTCCAAATGTAAAATATACGCTTCATGCGGGCGAACTGACTTTAGGTTTGGTACAGCCGGAAGATTTAACATGGCATATTAATGACGCGATTTATATCGCGGGCGCTAAACGAATTGGTCATGGAGTTGACATTGCTTACGAAGCAAATTCGTATGATTTATTGAAATATATGTCTAAAAACAATATTCCGATCGAGATCAATTTAGTAAGTAATGAGTTCATTTTGAAAGTGAAAGAAAACAGACATCCGTTTACACTTTACAAAGAGTTCAATGTGCCAATTGTAATTAGTACAGACGATGCAGGAATTTTGAGAAGCAATATGACAGAGCAATATGTTTTGTTAGCTAAAAGATATCCTGATGTTTCGTATGCCACAATAAAACAATATGTTTACAACAGCATCAATTACAGTTTTATTCAGGATGAAGCCGTTAAAAAGCAATTGATCAAAGATCTTGATAATAGATTTAAAACTTTTGAAGCGAAGTTTTCTAAAAATTAAACTCTAAACCTAACAGGTTTTTAAAACCTGTTAGGTTTGTCCATATATATCTATAAAAAATATAATTCGTGTAATTCGTGGCAAAAAAATAACTAATGAATATCAAACTTATCGCCATAGGTAAAACAGACAATAAATCATTGCAGACTTTGATTGACGATTATACCAAACGTTTGTCATTTTACATCAAATTTGATTTGGAAATTATTCCCGATATCAAAAACGTAAAAAATTTATCTGAAAGTCAGCAAAAGGAAAAAGAAGGTGAATTGATTCTGTCTAAACTTTCGCCAACCGATCAATTGATTTTATTGGATGAAAACGGAAAAAACTTCTCCAGCGTTGGTTTTTCTGAAGAATTACAAAAGAAAATGAATTCCGGAATCAAAACGCTTGTTTTCGTAATTGGCGGACCTTACGGATTTTCAGATATAGTTTACAGCAAAGCCCAAGGAAAAATTTCGCTTTCGCTGATGACGTTTTCGCATCAAATGGTTCGTTTGTTTTTTATAGAGCAATTGTACCGCGGATTTACAATTTTACGAAATGAACCTTATCATCATCAATAGTTTTTTGTTTATTTTGTTTCAGGTTTCAGGTTTTAAGTTTAAAATACAAATTCCTCATCTGTTAAATTCAGTGACAGAATTGGAAATTTTAACGTGCTAATAAAAATTTTACTCTTAATATAACTTCCGTAATCTAAATCTTTATCAAAAGAAAACATATATTTATTAGGTTTATCACTTACTAAGCTGTTTAAATAATTTTGCAATTCTTCTTTTTTGACTAAAATTCCATTTACCAAAACTGTATTGTCTTTTCTAAAATAAACTACTACTCCAAACTTTGGTTTCTCCATTTTATAAAACACTTTCGTGAAAGGCAAAAAGGCTAGATTTTTTCCAATAGAATCTGCATAAGAATAGTAGTTTTCGGCATTTTCGTTTTTATGCGCACTGTCGGCTCGCTTTTTTTCCTGTAATTTCATTACTTCTGGAATTACCAATTTTAATGGCAGACGTTTGTCAATGTTCAAAATCCAATTGGTCGAAATGATACTGCTTTTTCGGTTTACTTCAGGAATTGTATCTTTTCCTTCGACTTTAAAAAAGATGTAAATTGGCGAAAGATCTTGTACTTCTTTTACAATTGTCACGTTAGATTTTGGAAGTAAGACGTCTTCTTTTTTTCCACAGGAGAAAAAGAGAAGAGTTATAAGTATAGTAAAGTATTTCATGCTTTTTTATTTTTTTCCAATGCAAAGTTTGTCATTTCGACTAAGGAGAAATCTTCGCAAGAAACTCCACAACGAGAATTAATCTTTGTCGATTTAACAACGAAGATTTCTCCTTCGTCGAAATGACAAAAAATGTCGAGATTATGAATTCATTTTCTCAAACAAAGCCACACATTCCACCGCTTCTTTCACATCATGAACCCGAAGAATCTTCGCTCCTTTTGTCAATGCAATTGTATTTAAAAATATTGTTCCATTTAAAGCTTCTTGTGCCGTAATATTAAGTGTTTTATAAATCATAGATTTTCTAGAAATTCCTGCTAAAACTGGTAATTCTAAAATATTGAAAAGCTCCATTTTTTGCATCACTTCATAATTTTGATCGGTTGTTTTGGCGAAACCGAAACCTGGATCTAAAATCAAATCATTGATTCCTAAAGCTCTTGCTTTTTTAACTTTTTCAGAAAAGTAAAAAAGCATTTCTTTAATAATATCATCGTATTGTGTCAAACTCTGCATCGTCTGCGGATTACCGCGCATGTGCATCATAATGTAAGGAACATTGTATTTTGCAATTACATCAAACATTTTGTCGTCTAATTCGCCCGCAGAAATATCGTTTATAATAGTAGCGCCGCTTTCTATACTTGCTTTTGCAACTTCAGCTCTGAAAGTATCAATTGATAATAATGCATTCGGAAAATGCTTTAAGATTAATTCTATGGCTGGAACAATTCGGTCGATTTCTTCTTGTTCCGATACAAATTCGGCACTCGGTTTACTGGAATAAGCACCAATATCAATAAATGTCGCACCTTCAGAAATCATTTTATCTACCTGCGAGATAATCTCGTCTTCGTTTTTATATTTTCCTCCGTCAAAGAAAGAATTTGGCGTAACATTTAAAATTCCCATTACTTTCGGAATCGATAAATCTATAAGTTCGCCTTTGCAGTTAATTGTCATTTGTTTATTTTGTTTCAGGTTTCGAGTTTCAAGTTAGCGTTAACACTTTGTTTAGAAAAAACTTGAAACAAAGAGAACCTGAAACTTGAAACTCTTAAAAAATTATCCTTATTTTTGAAGAAATTTTAGCAAATATACAGCAATAAATGAAGAATACTTCCCTTGAATTTGATAATGTAATTACGGTTTGCCGCACCTTATTTATCAATAAAATGAAAGATTACGGCAGTGCATGGAGAATTTTAAGACTTCCTTCATTGACCGATCAAATTTTCATAAAAGCACAAAGAATCAGAAGTTTACAGGAAAATGATGTCCGTAAAGTTGATGAAGATGAAAAAGGAGAATTTATCGGAATTATTAATTATTCTATTATGGCTTTAATTCAGTTAGAATTAGGTGTTGTTGACCAGCCTGATTTAGACGTTGAAAAAGCAACCGAATTATATGACGCTAAAGTAAAGTTAACCAAAGATTTGATGGAAGCAAAAAATCACGATTATGGCGAAGCGTGGCGTGATATGCGTGTAAGTTCTTTAACAGATTTGATTCTGCAAAAATTACTTCGCGTTAAGCAAATTGAAGATAACAAAGGTATGACTTTAGTTTCTGAAGGAATCGATGCCAATTATCAGGATATGATTAATTATTCTGTTTTTGCTTTAATTTTAAACCCAATCAGTCAATAAAAATTCCAAAAAATAAATTCCAAATTCCAACTTTTCAACATGATTTTGGAATTTGGAATTTTAAAATTGGATTTTAAATTTAATATTTATGAAAAACATCATTACTCAATTTTCCCGATTATTTGTCGGTGTACTATTTATCATTTCCGGATTAATAAAACTAAACGACCCGGTTGGTTTCTCTTATAAATTAGCTGAATATTTTAGCGAACCAGTTTTCAATATGCCTTTTTTAGAGCCGTTGGCTTTAGGCTTAGCAATTTTCTTGGTAATTTTAGAAGTAGTTTTAGGAGTAATGCTGTTAGTTGGTTATAAATCAAAATTGACAATTTGGGCATTATTACTTTTAATCGTTTTCTTCACATTCCTTACCTTCTACTCTGCTTATTTTGATGTAGTAAAAGATTGCGGTTGCTTTGGAGATGCATTGCATTTAACACCTTGGCAGTCATTTACAAAAGATGTTGTTTTACTTTTCTTCATTTTGATTTTATTCATTAATAAAAAATTAGTAAAACCTTTATTTTCAAAATTAGTTACCAACTTAATTACTTTAATAAGCATTGTTTTGTGCGTTTTTATGGCAGTTTGGGTTTTAAATCATAACCCAATCAAAGATTTTCGTCCGTTTAAAGTAGGCTCTAGTATCCCAAAAGGAATGGAAATTCCAGAAGGAGCTCCAAAATCTGTTGTAGAAATGATTTTCGTTTACAAAGTAAACGGCGTTGACAAAGAATTTACAGAAAAAGATTTAATGAATATTCCAGAAGGAGCAACATTTGTAGATAGAAAAGACAAAGTGATTACAGAAGGCTATGTACCTCCAATTCACGATTTTACAATGACAAAAGATGATTCTGATTATAAAGAAGAATTACTTCAAGAGCCAAAATTGGTTATTTTTGTTACTTACGATTTGACAAAATCAAATCCAGAAGGAATGAAAAAACTAGCCAAAGTTTCGGCAGATGCCAAAGCAAAAGGTTATAAAGTAATTGCAATGACTGCTTCTGGTGCTGATGAAATTTCAAAAGCTAAAAAACAATACAACTTAGATACCGATTTTTATTTCTGCGATGCAACAACTTTAAAAACAATCGAAAGAGCCAATCCAAGTATCGTTATTCTAAGCAAAGGCGTTGTTGTGAAAAAAGTACATTACAATGATGTTGAAGATTTGAAATTGTAATATCATTTAAAATATTTAAAGCGCTGATAAACTTATTGTTTTATCANTGTGATCAAACAAAAAACCAAATTTAATAAATGAAAAAACTCATTAAAGCCTTAACTTTTTCGCTTACAATTTTATCTAGCATTTTATCTTTTAGCCAGGCAAGAAATGAGAACCAACGTTACATTTTCTTTTTTCACAACAAATTTGTTCAAGAAAATCCCTTAAACGCAGCTCATCCTGAATATGGAAAAGCAGAATACAATGAGATTTTAGAATCATTCCGAAAAGATAATTTTATTGTTTTTAGTGAAAAAAGAAAGAAAAACACAAATTCTGCTGAGTACGCAGAAAAGATTGTTAAACAGGTAAAAGCATTAATAAAAAAAGGCGTCTCTCCAAATCATATTACAGTAATTGGAACTTCACAAGGCGGTTATATTGCCCAATATGTTTCGACTTATCTCTCTAATCCAGATGTGAATTTTGTCTTTATTGGATTCTTTAGAGATTCTGATATTGAAGAAATTCCGGATATTAATTTCTGCGGTAATATTTTAACCATTTACGAAAAATCAGATATTTATGGCGTTTCAGCTGTCAAAAGAAAGGAAACTTCAAAACTCCAAGTAAATCACTCTAAAGAAATCGAATTGAATACCAATCTTAAACATGGTTTTCTTTTTAAAGCTTTAGACGAATGGATCGTTCCAAGTAAAAAATGGGCAAATGGAAATTATGATTTGAATTAAAAAAAATGATATTAAGGCCTTCAAAAATCAAATTTATTGAAGGCTTTTTTCATTGAAATCCGACGTTTTTTATGTCCTAAAATTGTTCTTCAATTTAAAAATTTCATCCATTTTTCAAATCTCATAAAATTCATTTAGAAAATTACACGATTTTAACCTCAACTATTACGTTTTCATTCACCTTTTTCTAACCCAAAATTGTTGTTTTGTTACAAAATATACGACTCTTCAAATTTTGTTAATCTACATTTCGCTTTCAATTTGTTTGTTTAACTTTGTGAATTCAGTACTTAATTTTAAAATAATTTAATTTACATATGAAACAAATTGCCCTAATTGTAATTGCATTTATTACTTTTTCATGCTCACAAGCTCAGAAAACTAGTTTTTCTAAAGAAGCTTTATCCGAGAAATTATTAGGAACAGACAATAGTCAGACTACATTTAAAAACATTCTGAAAAAATATAAAGGAAAAACTTTAGTTATTGAAGTTTGGGCTTCTTGGTGTGGGGACTGTGTAAAAGCAATGCCAAAACTAAAAGAATTACAAGCTAATAATCCTGATGTTTCTTACTTATTCATTTCGGCTGATAAAACTGCTGATAAATGGAAAGCTGGAATCGAAAAACACGAATTAAACAAAGGCGATCATTATATGATGAATGATGGCATGAAAGGTCTTTTTGGAAAAGCCATTGATTTAGATTGGATTCCGAGATATATTGTTGTGGATAAAACAGGAAAAATTGTGCTTTATCGCGCTATAGAAACTGATTTCGCTAAAATAGACGAAACTTTAAAAGGATTGAAATAATTTTCAATAACAATGTCAATTCAAAAATCAATTTCAATTTTTTCTTTGACCTTACTTCATAAAACAAAAAACAAATAAAATAATATAAAACTACCAAAATGAGAAAATCGATTGTTGCAGGAAACTGGAAAATGCATAAAAATGCTGCTCAAACTGAAGAATTATTAAACGAGTTAATTGCTAAAATTCCAGCTAAAACAAATGCACAAGTTATTGTAGCTCCCACATTTGTAAACTTACAAGCTGCCGCTGCAAAATTAAAAAATACAACTATCGGAGTTTCCGCTCAAAACGTTCACCAAGCTGAAGGCGGTGCTTTTACAGGAGAAATTTCTGCAGATATGTTAACAAGCATTGGAGTTAATACAGTTATCTTAGGTCACTCTGAGCGTAGAGCTATTTTCCACGAAACTGATGCTTTAATCGCAAATAAAGTTGATACAGCTTTAAAACATGACATGACAGTTATTTTCTGTTTTGGAGAAGAATTAAAAGATCGTCAATCTGATAATCATTTCAATATTGTTGAAAATCAATTACGTGACGGATTATTCCATATCGCAAAAGAATCTTGGGAAAAAGTTGTTCTAGCTTATGAGCCAGTTTGGGCTATTGGAACTGGAGAAACTGCTTCGCCTGAACAAGCGCAGGAAATGCACGAATTCATTAGAGAGACTATTCGTAAAGCTTTTGGAGCTGAAATCGCTGATGAAGTTTCTATTTTATACGGTGGTTCTGTTAAACCGGAAAACGCTAAAGAAATCTTTGGTAAACCAGACGTAGATGGTGGTTTAATTGGTGGTGCTGCTTTAAAAGCTGATGACTTTTTAGCAATTGTTACTGCTATCTAATTTTAGATTTTAAATTTTAGATTTTAGATTTTAGATTTATACTTACAAAAACCATTCGCGATGCGAATGGTTTTTTCGTATTGGGATTTGGAATTTGGCTTTTTTAAATTGAATTTTATAATTTAAGAATTACCTTTGCAAAAAAATTATTTATGTCGAATATATATTTAGGATATCATTTTACGATTGAGCCAAAAGAACTTGGTTCGGAGATTTTAGTTGCTGAGTTGGGCGAAAAAGCGTTTGAAAGTTTTACAGAAACAGAAAACGGGATTTCGGCTTTTGTGAAGAAAGATTTATGGGACGAAAATATTCTAGACGATATTTATATTTTACAATCTGAAGAGTTTAAAATCGAATATACTGTTGAAGAAATAGATCAGGTAAACTGGAATGAAGAATGGGAAAAGAATTTTGAACCTATTGATGTTGACGGAAAATGCCATGTTCGCGCTCCTTTTCACCCAAAAACTAATGCCGAATTTGATATTGTAATAGAACCAAAAATGAGTTTTGGAACTGGTCATCATGAAACGACACACATGATGATTCAGCATTTACTGGAAATGGATGTTAAAGGTCTTAAAACTTTAGACATGGGCTGCGGAACAGCAATTTTAGCAATCTTGGCTGAAATGAAAGGTGCTGAACCAATAGACGCAATTGATATTGACAATTGGTGTTATTTGAATTCTATTGAAAATGCAGAACGCAATAATTGTAAACATATCAGCGTTTATGAGGGCGATGCAGCTTTATTGGCAGGCAAAAAATATGATTTAATTATTGCAAACATCAATAGAAATATTTTATTGAATGACATGCAGGCTTATGTTGATTGTTTGAACCCAAAAGGAATTATACTTTTTAGCGGTTTCTATGAAGAAGATATTCCGTTTATCGATGCTTCATGCGTTGAAAAAGGATTGACTTATGTTAAAAAGTTTCAAAGAAACAACTGGGTATCATTAAAATACGTAAATTAGATATTAGTAATTACCTCAGTACAAAAACTTAAAAAAAATGAGTACTAAAGAAAAAGTTAGAGAAAGAATTCGCGAGAAAGAAGCAACGGGTTTCAATAACGAAATTATAGTTTACAATGACGATGTAAACACTTTTGACCACGTAATTGATACTCTTATGCGTGTATGCAGCCATACGGCTGAACAAGCTGAGCAATGCTCTTTAATTGTACATTACAACGGAAAATGCACTGTAAAAACAGGGCCAATAGACAAATTAAAACCTCAATGTACACAACTTTTAGAAGCGGGACTTAGCGCTGAAATCGTTTAGTTGAAAATATTTTAAAAAACATTCTATTTTATTCTATATTTGAATTAAATAGAATGTTTTTTTTATGGAGGAATATGGAAAGATATTGATTATTGCAATGCCTATTTTTTTG
Source organism: Flavobacterium sp. Root935 (assembly GCF_001429295.1). GTDB lineage: Bacteria > Bacteroidota > Bacteroidia > Flavobacteriales > Flavobacteriaceae > Flavobacterium. The sequence goes on from NZ_LMJL01000012.1 coordinate 720,396, forward strand.
ACCTTGATTATCATCGAAAAAATATACGGTATTTATGTAAAAAACGACACCGCTCCTCTTATAGACAGTGTATCAAGCATAAGTTCTGGAATAACCAATTCTGTCAAAGATGTTTTGGGTCTCAGTATTACTTTTCTGTCTTACGAATGGCTGGTTTCTAAAATTGCATTACAGCATTTAGAAGCAAATGTCCTCTCCTATTTCATTGCTTTTTTTGTTATTGATTTTTACGGATATTGGAGCCATCGACTAGCACATCAAATTAACTTTCTTTGGAACAAACACGCCATTCATCACAGTAGTGAAGAGTTTAATCTTGCGTGTGCGCTTCGTCAGCCTATTGCCAGCTTGGTTAATTTATTTACGTTCTTATTGATTCCCGCAGCTCTTTTGGGAGTTCCAGCTTCTGTAATTGCAATAACACTTCCTATTCATTTGTTTTTACAATTTTGGTACCATACCAAACACATTAAAAAAATGGGATTTATTGAACAAATTCTAGTAACTCCTTCACATCATCGTGTACACCATGCGATTAATCCAGAATATTTAGACAAGAATCATTCGCAGATTTTTATTTTCTGGGATAAACTTTTTGGCACTTTCCAGGAAGAATTAGACGATGTTCCCCCAGTTTTTGGAATCACCAGACCTGCTAATACTTGGAATCCTATTAAGATTAATTTCCAGCATTTAAGCTTATTAGTAAAAGATGCCTGGCGAGCTCCTAAATGGAAAGACAAATTAACGATCTGGTTTAAACCAACTGGCTGGCGTCCGGAAAACTTTGAAGAAAAATATCCCGTAAACAAAATTGAAAATGTTTTTGATTTTGAAAAATACGGAACACAAAACTCTCAAAGATTAATCTACTGGTCTGTAATTCAAGTTTTAATCACTTTATTATTTGTAAGCTATTTATTTGAAAACATTGCCATAATTGGCTTACCGAATATCTTTATTTATGGCTTTTTTATTTTTGTTACGATCTACAGTTACTCAGAATTAATGGATAAAAGCAGATTTTCTATTTTATGGGAAAGTTTGAGATTGATAACAGTAATTGGTATTGTGGCTTACTTTGGAGATTGGTTTGGCTTAAATCGTGTAATTCCGATTAGTAATTATGTTATTTTTACATACTTAATATTCTCTCTTTTGGTGACAATCTATTTTGTCAATATTGAATTTAAGAACAAACCAAAACCATATATCAATCATAATCCCCTATTATGAGAAACTCTTATTTTTACAAAATTTATGTAGCGTTCAGTATACTATACCTGATTATTCTGGTATCTGGTTACGAGCGATTCGATCTGTTTTTAAAACCCATATTAATACCAATTATTGGGTTTGGTGTTTATTTTTTTAGAAAATTTCCAACTAAAAATACCTTATTAAGCGCACTTGTATTTTCTTGGATTGGAGACGTTATTCTGTTATTTACAGATCTTGGTGAAATATATTTCATATTGGGTTTAGTATCTTTTTTGACAGCCCATATTATCTATTGCATATTGTTTAATAAACTGAATAAGATTAGAAAAAAGCAGAACAGATCACTTTTTATTTTTGGAAGCATTTTAATTGCTTTATATTTAATTGGCATGGTTTCTTTTTTAATGCCATTTTTAGGAGATTTAAAAATTCCTGTTACAATTTATGCATCAATTATTTCTATTATGCTTTTATTTGCCTTTAACGGATTTTTAGTTTGGGAAAAACCTGGTAATTTACTCGTTTTTTTAGGAGCATTTTTCTTCATTATATCGGATAGTATTTTGGCGATAAACAAATTTTATGCTCCAATTCCGAAAAGCTCATTTTTTATTATGCTGACTTATCTTCTGGCACAATATCTGATTGTAATTGGTATTTTAAAACTAAACCGCAAAAAAGTAGAAGAATAATTTTTGAGTGTTCAAAACTGTATTTGGAATACTGAAACTAACTGTTATTACAATATTATAACCCATGAAAAAAATAACCCTTTTTATTGTTTTATTAATCACTGCAACTTCTTGCGTGAGTACAAAATCAACCTTAAAAAATGTAGACGACAACGCGCCTGATTTGATTTTGAAGAAAGACAATACTTTCCTTATCACTCAATTTGCTAAAGACAAAAAATACGGTTACGATCCTGATTATCCAATTAATATATTTTTTCAAAATACTAATAGCGAAACTCTTAATGAATCTCGTTTCCTTAATGCTCTGGCGGGGCCAAGCGGTGAAAAAATTACTTATACAAAATTAGAAACCTGTTGTCCGTTTCCAACCAAAAGAAGTAATATGGGCGCTGGTTTTTTAAATGTTTACGAATTGAAATGGGAAGGACAGAAAAAGCCAATTAAGCTTTATTTGAATGTTTATGAAAAAGGAATTTTAATGGTTCCGATGGGATTGAGACTGAAGTAAGAAAGTTCGTTATGATCAAAACAAAATCTGTTTTTATATTTTTTTTTATTTTATGTATAAGTCTTTTTCCTTACCATATTACTATTCTCTGTATTAATTCTGATTTATTATCACCTATCGTTCCTGGCTGGAAGACCAATATTATTCCAGCTGAAATCGTTTCTAATTTCATTAAGTTTCTTGGTCTTCTGGTAACTGTAATTTGTTATTGGAAACTTTCTAAAATTTATGATGAAATAAGATTTAAGAGCTTTGTAATTCATTTTTTACTTACAATTCCTACTGTCTTTATTGGAAAAATCAGTCTTTTCGAACTCCTTCCAATAAGTTCAAATTCTGAAAATTTTATCAATCGCATTAGTATTATCGTTTTTATAAACATTTGTCTAAATATTTTATTTTTTACTAGTCAAATTATTTTTTGGAGATTTTATATTAAATCAAAAAGAAAAGTTTAAAAAAATCCAGCTCGATTAAATTAGAAAATTCAAACCCAGTAAATTAACTTAAATTTTATTAATACCACTAAACTAGCCCTGATAGAAGCGGAAATCCTTTTTTGAGAAAGCCTGTTTTTTCTGGTTGCTGCAGAGCGACCAACGGAAGCTCCTGCAGTAACCAAGAAAAAAAGGATTGCGATAAAAAGATTGAAGCGGATAGCAGGATTGGCTTCATAAAATAATCTTAAATCTTCATCTGGTATTCATAAATCATGACTACCTTTGCACTGTCAAAAAATCATATTATGAATTTACAACATATTCCACAAATTAAGCATACTGACAGCGGAAACTTCTTTTTATTGGCGGGACCTTGCGCTATCGAAGGAGAAGAAATGGCTCTTAGAATTGCTGAAAAATTAGTTGGTATTACCGACAAACTTCAGATTCCCTATGTTTTCAAGGGATCTTTTAAAAAAGCAAACCGTTCTAGAATTGATAGTTTTTCTGGAATTGGTGACGAAAAAGCTTTAAAAATTTTAAGAAAAGTTTCTGAAACTTTCCATGTTCCAACTGTTACTGATATTCATACTAACGAAGATGCTGACATGGCTGCACAATATGTAGATGTTTTGCAGATTCCAGCTTTCTTGGTGCGTCAGACTGATCTTGTAGTTGCTGCTGCAAATACTGGAAAAGTAGTTAACTTAAAAAAAGGACAATTTATGAGTCCTGAGAGCATGAAACATGCTGTACAAAAAGTATTAGACTGTAATAATGAAAATGTTATGGTTACAGATCGTGGTACTATGTTTGGTTATCAAGACATGATTGTTGATTTTAGAGGTATTCCTACTATGCAACAATATGCTTCTACGGTTCTAGATGTAACGCATTCTTTACAACAGCCAAATCAAACTGCTGGTGTTACAGGAGGAAGACCTGATATGATTGAAACTGTTGCTAAAGCTGGTATTGCAGTTGGAGTTGACGGAATTTTTATCGAAACACATTTTGATCCGGCAAATGCAAAAAGCGATGGTGCTAATATGCTTCATTTGGACTATTTTGAAGGTTTAATGAACAAATTGGTAGCTATTAGAAAAACAGTTAACACATTTTAATTTATAATACTTAAGTTCTTTGAAAACAAAAATTTTATTTTTTCTTCTGACTTGTGTTTCATTAAACGCTTTTGCTCAGGAGGAAATTCCAGTACAAAAATACGCTGCTCATAATAAAGGAAAATTCTTTGTGATGTGGGGTGGAAATAGAGAGAGCTACTCAAAATCTGATGTAAACTTTAGAGGTAAAGATTACAACTTTACAGTTGAGAATATGGCAGCTCATGACAAACCAAAAGGATGGCATGTTGATTATGTTAATCCTGCAAATATGACTATTCCACAAACCAATTTGAGATTAGGTTATTTTTTTAGTGATCATTACAGTGTTACAATTGGTGTTGACCACATGAAATATGTAATGGCGCAGAATCAAATTGCAAACGTAAACGGAAGCATTAATTTACCTGCCGATGATCCAGCTTCAATTTACAATGGTAATTACAACAATACTCCTGTCGATATTTCTCAGGGAGGAGCTAAAGAAGGTGGTTATGGCAATGGCGAAATAAATGTAAATGGTCCAGCTTTTTTAATGTATGAACATACTGATGGTTTGAATTACATTAATACTGAGGTAGCGAGATTTGATGATATTTCAAAATGGTTTGGATTGCCAAATATTGATAAAGTTCAGATTAATTTAACTGAAGGTTTAGGGGCTGGAGTTTTATATCCTAAAACCAATACAACACTTTTAGGAAAAGAACGTCATGATGATTTTCATGTTTCTGGTTATGGTGTTTCTGCAAAAGCTGGTTTAAATATCACCTTTTTTAAACATTTCTACGTTCAAGGAGAGTTAAAAGGTGGTTACATCAACATGCCAGATATTAAAACTACAACAAGTCCTGAAGATAAAGCTTCGCAGCACTTTACTTATTTCCAACGTATTATTGCTGTTGGAGGTATTTTTAGAATCTAATATTTCGCGAAAATATATTTGTAAAATAGCTGTCAATTTATTTGGCAGCTATTTTTTTTATTATTTACTTTGCAATTCAAAGTACTTTAAATCATTCTTTATGAAAAGTAAAAAATTTCTATTTCCGTTAATCACATTACTCATCAGTTTTGGGTGTGCGCTGTTTATTTCCTTAAAAGTTTTTCCTAACAATCCGTTTACGGGAAATAAGCAAGAAAAAACAGCACGTAGTAAGTTTAAAGATGGTGATCTTATTTTTCAAACTTCAGAATCAAAACAATGTGAAGCGGTTCGTATAGCAACTAATTCGAAGTTTTCGCACTGCGGCATTATTTATGACATAAACGGAAAATGGTTTGTTTTTGAAGCTGTTCAACCTGTGAAACTTACACCACTTGAAGATTGGATTAAACATGGAAGAAACAGTAAATATGTTGTGAAAAGATTAAAAAATGAAAGTATTTTGAAGCCTGAGGTTTTACAAAAAATGAAAGACTACAGTCAGCAGTTTGATGGCAAAGAATATGATGCTTATTTTGAATGGAAAGACAATCGAATTTATTGTTCTGAATTAATCTGGAAAATCTATAAAAACGCAGCTGGAATTGAATTGTCTAAACTTAGAGAATTGAAAGACTTTAACTTAACCGATCCAAGAGTTCAAAAAATATTGAAAGAACGTTATGGCAATGAGATTCCGTTAGAAGAAAAAGTCGTTGCCCCTTCTGATCTTGCTGATTCTAATTTACTGAAAACTGTAGTAGACACTTATTAAAAATATAAAAAAAAAGCTAGTCGATATTCTTTCTAGCTTTTTTATTTCATTCTTTACTTTGAAATTCAAAGAACTTTTAAAATGCATTTTATGAGAGATTATTTAATAGAAAAATTGTATGAATGTTCTAAAAAGCCTTATCAAAAATATTTCAAGAAAAATGAACCTTGGAAAATTGATAAAACCAAATTAATGGATTTTCCCGAAGAAAGCTTAGGATATGGATTGGGCGGTTTTCTTCATAACAATCATTTTGATATTCAAGAAAAATTGGAAGATCACGACATTATTCATGTTTTGACTAATACAGGAGTTTCTGTCTATGAAGAAATCGGAATGCAGTATTATTTATTTGGAAATGGAAAGAGAAGCTTGTATCTGTATATGGTAATTCTAACTGGAACTATCTTTTATCCAAAGCGAATAAACTACTTCTTTCAGCAATATAAAAGGGGCAGAAAAGCGCTGTCATTTCATTATTTGGATTTTTCAAAGATGCTGTTTATGCCCATAAAATCTATTCAACAAACTTTTAATATTTATTAAAATGAAAACAATTAACGAACAACCTTTCAAGGAAAAACAATCTCTAGAATTAACGATTGGTTCATTTGTAATTACTACATTCTTGTTTGCATTATATATTATTTCCAACGAGGATCCAACTGTTTTAGTTATTGCCTGGCCATTTGCTTTAGCGGCAATAATTGTTAATGCAATTATGTTTATTCATCTGGCAGAAAAATTTCTTCATTTACCGCAACAGCGAAAAGAAATAGGTTTTAAAATCTTGCTACTGCTTTCTAATATTCCGATAACCTTTTTGTACTATTTGATTGTGATGAAATCTTGATTCTGAAAGTTTAATTCATAAAAAAAGCTATAAGTGTAAACTCATAGCTTTTTTTATAATGCATTTTAAAATCTTAATTTGCTTTTTTAATGTCAATTCCGTTTTGGTCTAACAAATAGATTAGCGAAGTCATTGTTGCCGCTCCAAGCTCTAGCTCTCTTTTATTGATAGCATCAAACTTGTCATTTGCCGCATGATGATAATCGAAATAACGCTGTGAGTCTGGTTTTAAACCTGCTTTAACAATTGCCTGCGAAGTTAAATGACTAATATCTGAACCTGCGTGGCCAATTGTAAAACTATGTACTAAATAGGGCTCAAAAAGATCTTTGTATCCTTGAATTTTTTTCAAATTAGCATCATCTGCTTCAATTGAAAACCCTCTTGGTGAAAATCCGCCAGAATCACTTTCTAAAGCAAAAATGTGGTTTTCATTTTTTTGTTTTGATACTTTTTCATATTCAGCACCACCTTTTCCGCCATTTTCTTCGTTCATAAACAATACCACACGAATAGTATTCTTCGGTTTGTAGTTTAAGTTTTTTAAAATTCTGATAACTTCCATACTTTGCACTACTCCTGCTCCATCGTCATGAGAACCATCTGCCAAATCCCAAGAATCTAAATGTCCGCCAACTACCATGATATTTTCTGGACTAACCGTTCCAGTCAATTCTCCAATCACATTATAAGATAATGCGTCTGGTAAAGTTTCACAAGATTGTTTGAAATAAAACTTTAAAGCTGGATTTACTCTTAAAGATTTACTCAACAATTCTGCTCCATTTGTACTTATCGCTGCTGTTGGAATATATTGCTCTTTTGGTAAGTCACCATAACTTTGTGCACCTGTATGAGGAAAATCGTCTAATCTTAAATTCATTGAACGAACGATCGTTCCTACCGCTCCTAGTTTTGCAGCTTCTTTTGCTCCTGCATATCTTTGGTCAACACATGCTCCATAAGAAGTAAAAGTTTCAATATTTTCAGGGTTCATTGGTCTGTTGTAAAAAACAATTTTCCCTTTTACTTTATCTGCTCCTAATTCAGCTAATTCTTTAATTCCCTGCACTTCGATTATCTCTGCAGTAATCCCAGTTTTTGGAGTTGCTACAGAACCTCCTAAAGCACAAATTGGCACTACAGTTTTTATTTTTCCGTCTAAGATGTAGGCTGTTTCTTTTTCACCTCTAACCCAATGCGGCACCATAACTTCCTGAAGATATACTTTATCTAACCCGAGTGATTCTAATTGTCTTTTTGTGTAATCGACAGCCAGTTCAGCTCCTTTAGAACCCGATAATCGAGCTCCAATATCATTAGAAAGATATTCCAGCCAAGTGTAACATTTTGCTTCGGTTAAAGCTTTCTTATAAAATAATTTGATGTTTTTTTCGTCATTTGACTGAGCAGACGACAGCAATCCGTTTAAAACTAAAGCAGTTAAAAGAATCGTTTTTTTCATAGTTTCTATAGTAATTTGGAGTTTATTCTGCCTTTGGCATGTTCACAAAGGAACAAAATTCTTAAGAGTTAAGAAGCTATTTTTTCAACCTTTTCTCAAAAAAAAACTCCAATTGCAAATTCTTCAATTTGCAATCGGAGCTTTTAAATATTTAATAAATAAAGATTATTTTACTTCGATAATCTTATTTTTTGTTCCAATACCGTTTTCATTAAAAGGCTCAATTGTAAAATAATATTTTGTGCCTTTATCTAAACCTCTAAAATCGTATGAACTGTCTCCATAAACCATAATGCTATTGTATAATTTATCTGGAGAAATTCCGTAATAAATATTATACCCAATTGCATCATTTTGTTTTTTCCAAGTAATCATTGCATTTCTAGAATCTGCTTTGTTTCTATCCACTTTAAAAGAAGCAACTGCTTTTGGTTTTGTGGCTAAACCATTTCCAAAAACCCTGAAATCAGAAATTGCGAATAATCCAGAAGCGTTATGAATGTTTTCCATTTTGATATAACGCGCTTTAATCGCTTTTGTAAGCTCTACATAATCATGTGGTACATCTTTATCGTTTTTAGATTTATCTACAACCAGAGTCCAATTAACAGCATCATCAGACATGAATATCTTGTATTGATAATAAATATCCATTGCTTTATTGAATTGAGTTGCTTTATGATCTGCATAATTAATCTGCAAAGCATTAATTTCCATTTGTCTTCCTAAATCCATTTGAAGCCATTCTCCTGGATTACTCGTTTTAGAAGACCAATAGGTTTGAATGTTTTCATCTGTAAGGTTATCAGGTCCGTAACAGAACTTCTCGTATACTTTTTTGCCTCCGTTATCCATTCTGTGTGTTTCTACTTCCATACATTCTTCTGAAGAAGAAACTGTTACTGGTTTCTTATACGAAAGCAACATCCAGCCTGATGAAGCTCCTTTTGTCTGATCACGCTGACTTGTTGGAAGAACAATAGGAAAATCTCCGTAAGAGGTAATAGAATACATAACATCATCTTTATCGAATCCAGCAGGAAACATATCTATACGGCGCTCAAAACGATCTTTAATAGAGATTTTACAAGTTCCAGTATTCCAATAATTACCATAATTATCTGAAAAAGTATTTCCGTGTCCAGCTCCAATCACAAATCCGCCTGGCTTGTAAGACATTGGATTGTGCTTTTGGTATGTAAAAGGCCCAAGCGGATTATCACCTACATGAACTCCATTTGCATACCCTTTAAATTCAGTTGCTGGCGCGCCATACTGCATGTAATATTTTCCGTTATGTTTGGTCATCCAAGCTCCTTCAATAAAATTTCCCCAAGGTGCTGGTTCCATATCATTATTTGGTCCGAAACGTTCCCAGCCGTGAGCTGAAGGTTCTAAAACTGTAACTTCTTTTATTTGCCCATACGGACGCTGAATATCTTCTACTTCTGTTGCTTTGTATAATTTAGCATAATCAGCCTGATTTCCTTTTGGAAGCCAAGTTTTATAATCAACCTCAACACCTACAAGAGGCAGTTTTCCGCTAGAACCATAATACATATAGACTTTTTTATCATCATCCTGAAAAATTGCAGGATCCCAAGTCGGCAGCATTGCTTTATCAACGTGACGTGTCCATCTTCCTGATTTTGGATCGGCAGTTTTCCAAATCGGATGATCTCTTTTCCAAGTTGAACCTACATAAAATAAAGTGTCGTTTACAACCCAAGCTGCTGGAGCGCATTGGTCATCATCGCCTGGCTGTCTTTGGAAACTTCCATAAACAAAATTCCAATCAGACATATCTTTACTCCAAAAGAAACCTGCCTGATTTGTCGCAAATAAATAGTATTCGCCTTTATACGTAATAATTACAGGATCTGCACTGGAACGGCGTGATTCTGGAATTCCGTTGTGATTATGAGTTGTGTAATTGTACCCAATATTAATTGGATTACAATAGGTTGTTGCTGGTTTGTTAGGATCAAACCATTCTGTTTTACCTAAATTTTGCGCCAATAAATTGTGACTAAAAAGTATCACAAATAAAATTGACAAGGTCATCAGTTTATATATCTTTTTCATTGTTAGATTTTTTTGGTAGGTTCTAAGATTATTTTTTAAGATTTAATCTTTCCTTTAGAAGTTCAGGTTCATTCGTCGTTATATAATTGAATTTATGCTCAATAATCCAATCCATATCTGCAGCTTCATTCACTGTCCAAGCATTTAGGATAATTTTGTTGTCTTTTGCTTCTTGTATCCATTCTGGATGTTTTTGAAAAACTGAATAATGATAATCTACACCATTAATCTTATCTGCTTGTACTTCTTTTGGTGATTTATTCCCTTCTAAATATTGTAAAGAAGTTTTGGCATCAACCATTCTAATTTGTTTTAGAATATCATAATCAAAACTTATGTAGCAGGTATTTTTATCTGCTTTAAGTTTTTTAATAGTTTCGACTGTCAATAACGCTGTCTTTTTCCCTCTTTCCTTACTTATTTCTGAAGGTTTTATTTCGCAGACCAAAAGAGTTTGTTTGTTGTTTCTTTTCCCTTCTGAAATATATTCATGCAATGTTGGAAGTTTCTCTCCATTGGAAAGTTTAAATTTGATCAAATCTGCATAATTGGTTTCTTCAATCAGCATTTTGTTGTAATGTGCATCATGATTGATAACAAGAGAATCATCTGCAGTTCTCCAAACATCGAATTCTGAACCTGGTAATTTTAAATCAATTGCATGTCTCAATGATGCAATAGAATTTTCTGGCAGGTTATTTTTTTTCCATGCACCGCGATGTGCTACAATTGCATTTTTTTGTGAATTGCAAGAAGAAAAAGCAATCAGCATTGAGAATAAAAAAATCGAGCGGGATATTTTAAACGTATTCATCATAACCGTAGTTAAAAAATTACAAAAAAGGTTTTTCAGTTTAAAAAAAAGCCCTCCAAATGAAGGGCTTCTCACTAATCAATAAACCAACTATTTAGTTAACTCAAAACTAACTTTCTTATCGGCATTTGAATTTCCTCCAACGAAAATATCAAACTGTCCAGGTTCTGCTACGAATTGTAAATCAGAATTATAAAATTTTAAATCTTCAACAGTAATATCGAAACTTACTGTTTGTTTTTCACCTTTTTTAAGTGTTATTTTTTGGAAACCTTTTAGTTCTCTAACTGGTCTTGTTACTGAACCAACTAAATCTCTAATGTATAATTGAACTGTTTCTTTTCCGTCAAAATTTCCAGTGTTTGTTACATCAACTGTTACTTTTAATTTTCCGCTGAAATTCATTTTATCAGAAGAAATTTTAAGGTTTGAATAATCAAAAGTAGTGTAGCTTAAACCAAATCCGAACGGGAATAATGGCTCGTTTCTTTCGTCAATATAGTTTGATCTGAATTTCTCGAATTTTCCTTCTGTGTTAGAAAGAGGTCTTCCAGTATTTTTATGAGCGTAGTAAATTGGCAATTGTCCAACACTTCTTGGAAAAGTTGAAGTTAATTTTCCTGATGGATTTACATCTCCAAATAAAACATCAGCAATAGCGTAACCTGCTTCTGTACCCGCAAACCAAGCATTTAAAATCGCTGGAACTGTTTTTTCTTCTTCAGTAATCACTAGTGGACGTCCGTCAAATAAAACTAAAACAACTGGTTTTCCTGTTTTTAATAAAGCGTTTAATAAATCTTTTTGTGCTTGTGGAATTTCCAAGTTTGTACGGCTGCTAGATTCCCCGCTCATTTCTGCAGATTCTCCAAGAGCAGCAACAATTACATCTGATTGTTGAGCAACTTTTAAAGCTTCTGCTAACAAATCTTCTTTTGAACGTGCATCACGGTGTAAAGTTTTTCCAAACATTGTGGCATTTGTTTCAAAAGTTTCATCATAATCTAAATTACTTCCTTTAGCATATAAAACTTTAGTTCCTGCTCCTGCAACTTCTTTAATACCTGCTAGTAATGAAACAGCATTTTCCATTTTAGTAGCTACACTCCAAGTTCCGGGCATATTTTCTTTAGCATCAGCTAATGGTCCGATAAGGGCGATAGTTCCTGATTTTTTAAGAGGTAATAATTGGTTTTGATTTTTCAATAAAACCAATGATTGAGAGGCAATTTGACGTGCTTCTTTTCTGCTATCCATTGTAAAGATTTCAGTTTTAGCTCTTTTTTCATCACAATATTTATACGGATCTTGGAACAATCCTAAATCATATTTTGCTTCTAAAATAAGTTTAACAGCATTATCGATTGTTTCGATTTTTACTTTTCCTTCATCCAAAGATTTTTTTAACGTTCCTAAGAAACCTTCTCCAACCATATCCATTTCAACTCCAGCGTTTAAAGCTAAAGCAGAAACTTGTTGTAAATCTCCCATTCCGTGTTCGATCATTTCAGGAATTCCTGTAAAGTCTGTTACCACAAAACCTTTGAAACCCCATTGTTTTCTAAGAACATCTGTCATTAACCATTTATTTCCTGTTGCTGGAATTCCATCAATTTCGTTGAAAGATGCCATAACCGAACCTACACCTGCATCAACTGCCGCTTTGTAAGGAGGAAAATAATCATTAAACATTCTGATATGGCTCATGTCTACAGTATTATAATCACGTCCTGCTTCTGGCGCGCCGTATAAAGCGAAGTGTTTCACACAAGCTAAAATTGAGTTATTTTTTGAAAGATCATGCTGCTGATAACCATTTACCATTGCCTTTGCAATCTGGCTTCCTAAATATGGATCTTCTCCTGAACCTTCAGAAACTCTTCCCCAACGAGGATCGCGAGAAACGTCAACCATTGGAGAGAATGTCCAGTTAATTCCGTCTGCACTAGCTTCTTTTGCAGCAATCTGCGCACTTCTTTCAATTAATCCCATATCCCAAGTACAAGATAATCCTAACGGAATTGGGAATGTTGTTTCGTAACCATGAATAACATCCATACCAAAAAGCAACGGAATTTTCAAACGGCTTTTTTCAACCGCAATTTTCTGTACTTCTCTAATTTTTTGAACTGATTTAATGTTGAACAAACCTCCCACTTTACCTTCAGCAATATTTTTTGCCACATTTGAGCTGTTTGCCTGCCCTGTAGTGATATCACCAGATGTTGGCAAGTTTAACTGACCCAATTTCTCGTCTAAAGTCATTTTTGACATTAACTCCGCCACAAATTCAGACTTTGGTTTAATTTTCACTGTATTTTTAGTGTTCTTTTTTTGAGCGTAACCCAAAACAGCACATCCTAAAAAAAGTAAGACTAATTTGTTTTTCATTCTATTTTATTTATTTGTTTGTATTCGTTTTTCTCTGCTGTAACATCCAGTCGTAAATAGCTGCATTATCATAAACTCTTGTCCAGCTGTCATGATTGGCATCATCAAAAATGGTCAGCTTTACATCTTTTGCATTACATTTTTTCAATTCTTTGTAAATCGTGATCGCATAATTCACGTTTACAACATCATCCAATAATCCGTGAAAAATTCTGGTTGGAATATTGGCTATTTCACAAGCGTGCTCTAACTGAATTAAATCTACAAAACCAGCGACAGGTACGTTTGCTGCAAATAGATCCGGATGTGCAAAAGCCAAATTCCATGAAGCCCAGCCTCCTGAGCTCAAACCAGTAACATATATTCTTTCTGAATCAATTTTGTTTTCTTTCTGGATTTTTAAAATCAGCTGATAAATCGATTCTATATCCCAGTTTTCATTTTCTTTACATTGCGGGGCCAGAACGTAAGCATCTAATTGATGTGTTTTTAGATATTTTAAAGGACCATTAATTTTTACTTTTTCAAGATCATTTCCTTTTTCTCCATCACCAGAAATAAAAACTATTAAAGGCTTTTTTTCTTTTGTATTTGCGGGTTTATGTAATACATAGCCCAGCTCATACTTTGCCATTACTACTGTATTAATTTTTCCAGTTGTTTCACTTTGGCTAAAACCAAATGTCGAAATCAACAGGGATAAAAAAATTAATTTATACTTCATACTAATTTTTTAAATCCCGTATTTTCCTGATTTAAATCCAAGTTTTGTCAAACCTTGTTTTACTTCAGGTGCATTCATAAATAATTTCCATAATAGACCTGTTCTGTAGTTCTCGATCATAACTACTTCTGGTCCTTGATCGATTGCTAAATAACGTTTTGCAACCCATTTATTTCCTAAACTTAGAGCATCATAAAACCCGGCATTGCCCCAAGTTTCTTCTTTATGATTTTCGTAAAGATTGCGTATGAAAGCCATTGATTCTTTTGGCGTATATACAATTGAACTGATTGCTGCGGTTGGCGAAATCACACCTTGATCATTGCCTGGCATATGTGCATTGTATCCAATAGAACCATCAGGGTTTCTGGAATATGATGCTGTTAGTCCCCAATAATCAGCACCATATCCCTCAACCTTTTTTGGATTTTCAATACAGTATTGATAATTTATTTTAGTCTGATTTACGTTTAAATCCCAGTAATTCGCATATTTATCGCTCAATTGGTTTGGATCTAAACCTACATAAGAATAGTGTGCCCAGAATAAAGGACCGCCGAATTCTTCTGCACCATTATGTTTTAAAATTAAAGGAATATTATATTTTGTTTTAGGAGAAACGATGTCTCCGCTTCTCGCCCATCCTTCATGATACGCTTTCGCATCAATTGAATGTGTTGGCGAAGATGCTGCCATTACATAAGTAATTAGACATTCATTATATCCTTGTAAAGGAAAATTCATCTGCCATTCGTAAGTAGGTGACCAATGCCAGTACAAAACATTTTTATTGTTTGTATACCATTGCCAGTCAACACCTTTCCAAAGAGCATCGTATTTTTGAGCAACCGCTTTTTCTTTTTCTGAACCATCTTTAAGATATTCACGAACAGTAATCATTCCTGCAACCAAAAATGAAGTTTCGACTAAGTCGCCGCCATTATCCTTGGTTCCAAAAGGTTTTACTTTTCCTGTATTTCCGTCGATCCAATGAGACCATGCTCCATGAAAACGATCTGCCTTGCCTAAAAAATCTGCAATTTTGTTCAGTCTTTCAACTCCTTGCTCTTTTGTAATATAACCTTGAGACATTCCTGAAACAAGAGCCATTAAACCAAAACCAGAACCACCTGTTGTTACAATATTTGAATCATTTTCAGGATAATTTCCGTCTGGATGGTAACGTTCTCTGGCTAATCCAGAGTTTGGTTCTGCGTAATCCCAGAAATATTTAAAAGTTTGTTTTTGAACAGCATCTAAAAGCTGTTCGTCTGTTAATGTAGTAACAGAAGTATTTTCTGCTGCATTTTCTTTTGCCTTATCCGCATTCGATCCACAACCAAAAAGAGTAAAAGCTAAAAATAAAACTGAAATTCTAATCATTATAGAGATTTTTGAGATTGTAATAAGATCACTTCCTTCAAAATTTTGAAGGAAGTGATTTATGAATATTAATTATAACCAGGATTTTGAGAAGACATTCCCTCTGTTATTAAAAGGAAAGATGCCGGAATTGGAAACAATTCATTTTTACCTTCTGTGAATACTTTTCCATCTGCAGTAAAAGCATCTTTTGCCTGACCAGTTCTAACTAGGTCAAAGAATCTGTCAAATTCAAAAGCTAATTCAACTCTTCTTTCTTTCCAGATTGCAGTTCTTACTGTTGCCTGAGAAGTTGCTGGAGTATCACCTAAACCAGCTCTGTGTCTGATGATATTTAACAATGGAATTGCATCTGAAGTTTGTCCTAATTCATTTAAAGCTTCTGCCTTCATTAATAATACTTCAGCGTATCTTAAATATTTAATATTAGCATCAGTTTCCCATGCGCTTGTATATGCAGAAGAATAAGCTTTAAAATTATATCTAGGATTAGGATCTACTTCTCCTTCTGGTAACACTAATTTAGGAATTACTCTTCCGTCGTATAAAGTTGTACCTCTGAAAATTATAGTTGCGTCTTTTCTAACGTCTCCAGGCTCATAAGCGTTTACTAAACTTTGAGAAGGCTGATTGAATCCCCATCCCCATGCATCACGAACACCTTGAGTATTAGAATATCCTTGAATTCCACGTGCAGGTACTGCGCCATTACCATTTATTTCAAAAATAGATTCTCCATCATTTTCTCCTTCTAGTCTAAACATTTTAGCATAATCTGGAGAAATAATATAACCTGTAACAAGATTACAGTTATCGACAACACTCTGCCATTTTTTCTGATACAAACTTACTTTTGCCAATAAAGCATAAGCTGCTCCTTTTGAAGCTCTCGCTTTATCATCACTACCATATTGAGATTTATTTGGTAAAACTGCCGCAGCCTCTGTTAAATCTTTTTCAATAAAAGCATAAACTTCAGCAGCTGTTTTACGAGTTAACTGCATTGCTTTATCTTCTGGTGATAATGGAATTTTTGATATGTGATCTACAATAGGAACTCCTCCATAGCATTTTACCAAAGTAAAATACATAAAAGCTCTTAAAAATTTAGCCTCAGCCATTAATCTTTCTCTTAATGCAGGATCAGCTTTGTCTAATTTAGGCAGAATCTCCAATGCTTGATTACATCTATTGATCCCGTCATAGTTTGCATTAAAAGTACTTTCAGCAGATGGATTCGATGCATTATATGTTAAAGCATCCAAAACATCTTTATCTGTACCTGTATCACTTGGTGTTGAACCTTTATCAGCATCATCAGATGTAATACTTGCTAATCCAATCCATCCAAAAGAACTCATATCCCAGTCTAAAAATTTACTGTAGATAGAGGTAACAAACGTTTTTGCTCCGTTGTCATTGTTAAACAACTCGATATCATCTGTAGAAATAGTCTCAGTTTGTTTAACATCTAGGTAATCATCAGCACATCCTGTAAAAGTGAATGCCGACAATACAAAGATTGATATATATATCTTTTTCATAATATTAAAATTTTAAATTAGCACCAATTACGAATGATCTTAATGTTGGATAAGCATCCAATTCAACACCTTGTGTTCCATAAGGATTACCATCTCCATTTAACTCAGGAGAGAAACCAGAATATTTCTGTGTAATAAATGGGTTGATTGCATTAAGATAGATTCTGCAAGAACTAATGAATTGATCTTCTTTAAGAGGTAGTTTATAACCTACAGTGATGTTGTTGATTCTAAAGAAATCTGCAGATTCCATATAATAAGTTGAAGCAACAGGAACAATGTTAAATGGTTTTGGATTTGGCGATGTTGTATTTGTTGGTGTCCAATAATCATTTGTCATAGAAGCTTCGATATTTTCACCTCCAAAACGCTGTGCTTTTTTACCATTGTATACTTTTGCTCCACCAGTTCCATATCCGTCAACTGAGAAATCAATGTTTTTGTAAACAAGACCTAAAGAAACTCCATAGTTAGATGTTGGTAAAATTGAACCTACATATTTTTTATCTGCTGTTGCAGATAAAGCATCTTGAGTTACTTTAGCACCAGAAGCATTATAATAAAGCATATTTCCATTTGCTGGATCTACACCTGCATATTCATAAAGATAAAAACTTCCTAATGGCTGACCAATTGAGTTATTGTATAATAATTTAGTGTCTTGACCATTTCCTAAATTACCTCCAATAACTTGAGACAATGAAACATCTTTTAAACTTGTAAGTTCATTTTTATTGTGAGAGAAGTTACCTCCAACCCAGTAGCTTAAATCGTCTGTAATTTTATCATCCCAACGTAAAGCAATTTCATAACCTTTGTTTGAAACTTCACCAACATGAGAAGGAGAAGCAGTTGTAATTCCAGAAGTTGGATAAGGTTTTACATATAAAATTACGTTATCTGTATTTTTGTTATAAACATCAAATGATCCTTTCAATCTGCTGTTCAAAAATTCGAAATCTACACCGGCAGATGCCTCTTCAGTAATTTCCCAAGTTAAAGTTGGGTCAATTTGTGAAGTAATACTTGTTCCTTCATATAAAATTGAACCTCCTAAATAACTATTTAATCCAGAATTATAACTTTGACTGTTTAATGGTACATTTTGGTTACCCAATTTACCCCAGCTTCCTCTTAATTTAATCAAATCAACTCCTTTAATATCAGACAAGAAGCTTTCTTTTGTCATAATCCATCCAAGACCTACAGATGGGAAAGTTCCCCAACGGTAATCTTTAGCAAAGTTTGAAGATCCGTCACGTCTAATAGTTCCAGTTACTAAATATCTGTCCATTAATTTATATTGGAAACGGCCAAAATATGAAGCTAATTTGCTTTCGTTAAATACAACATCTTGTAAACTTGTAACTGTACCAACATAATCTACACCTTTTGAATCTTTTGAATTATATAAAGACCAGTAATTTGAATCAGGACTTACATTTTTTCTTATGATAGTTAACTTTTCTCTAGGTCCTTTTACAGAAGTTTCGATACCGGCAGTTAATTCAACATCATGAATTTTAGCAAATACTTTATTATAAGTCAAATAGTTAGATAAGTTCCAGTTAAAATATTGTTCTCTACCTCTAGTTAATAAATTGATAGGATCAGAACTTGTATAGTCAGCATCTTTACGAGTTGGATTTGCAGCTAACCAAATATTTTTGGTATCCTCGAAATTATAATTTTTCCAAGTGTAGTATTCTCCGTTAAATTGCGAAGTAAATTTTAACCCTTCTAAGATTTCATAATCTAATTTCAAACCACCTTGAAGTGTAATACTTCTTTGTTCTTCATCATAAAAATCTAATTGTGAAACTGGATTTCCAACATTGTTAAATGATGAACCAGTTGGACTTGCCACTCCGCTTGCATCTACAAAAGGAGCACCATATTGACCATTTGCAAAACGAACAGGAACAATTGATGACTGTTTGTATGCATTTGTAAATGCACTTAACGGTTTTGGTGTAGAATTAGCAGACGTAAAACTAAAGTTTTGATTTAAAGTGATTTTTTTAGAAAGCTTAAATTCATTATTATTTCTAAAACTTGTACGGCTATAATCTAAGCCATTAAGAATTGCTTTTTCTTGATAATTACCTGCACTAAAAAAGTATTTAATATTTTCAGAAGCACCAGAAATAGAGATATTATTTTGAGTGTAAGTACCTGTTCTTGTAATTTCATCAAACCAATTAGTATTAATAGGCTGGTTTGTAGAAAATTTATTAGTTCCTAAAGATGCATTAGAATAGCTTGCATATTGATTTGCATCTGCCATTTTAACCTTTTTTAGCGGTGTTCTAACACCTCCAAAACTTTCAACTTCTACAGAAACTTTATCTCCTTTTCCTTTTTTAGTAGTAATAATGATAACTCCATTCGCAGCTCTTGTACCGTAAATAGCAAGAGATGATGCATCTTTTAAGATCTCATAAGAAGTAATATCATTTGTATTGATATTATTGATGTTTTCTGTTGGCATACCATCAACAATATATAAAGGATTTCTTCCTCCTAATGCAGTACCTAAACCTCTAATAACAACAGAAGGTGTACTTCCTGGAGCATCAGAAGAAGTAACTTGAACCCCAGCAGCTTTACCTTGAATAGCCTGAGAAGCATTTAGTACCTTTGTTCTTGTAACATCTTCTGCTTTTAATGAAGTGATTGCGGAAGTATTATCAATCTTTTTTCTGGTACCGTAACCAATAACAACTACTTCTTTTAATGCAGTATCACCTGCTTCTTTCAAAGTAATCGACATAACGCCAGCAGCTGCAGGTACAGAAACTGAGTCGAAACCAAGCATAGAGATTTTAAGAGTTTCTCCAACCTTAGCATTAATGGTAAAATTACCGTCAAAGTCAGCATCAGCAGAAGTTCTAGATTCTGGAGCACTAATAATTGCACCAGGAATTCCCATTCCACTACTGTCTACTACTTTTCCTTTAATTGCTTGTGCCTGTACCATCATATATGATGGCAGTAACAAGAGAGCTAAAAAGCTAAAAATAAAATTTTTCATACAGTACGTAATCGTTTAAGTTAGTAGAGCCAAATTAAACAATTACAACGTTGTAGTACATCAAATAGCACTACAACACAGCTACATCATTATGTTAAAATATTAGCATATAATAATGATAATCAACATACTAAATATTAAATAAAATTCATTAACATAACGTTATGATGTAGTAATGATGTATTGGAATTCTGTAAAAATAGGTATGTAAAAATATAAATTCTGTAAAAAATAAAATCAAATCTTACAGACTTAATAAAAACTTTGACAGGTTTTCTTCTTGAGTCAGATTTAATTTCTTTCTTAGACGATATCTATGCAATTCTACACCTCTAAAAGAGATATTCATCATTGGTGCAATTTCCTTGGATGAGAGGTTCATTTTGAGATAAACACAAAGCTTAATATCTTTTGGAGTTAAGTGTGGATATTTTTTAGAAAGATTTATAATAAACTCGTTATGGATTTGATTTAAATTCGTTTCAAATGTTTCCCATTCGTGCTTATTAACCTCATTAATTTTAATAGCTTTTTTGATTTCACTTTTGAGTTTGCTAAAATCTTTTTCTTTGTCTAGAATTTCTTGAATTTTATCAATCATTTCCGTTTGTTTGGCAATTGACAAAGATTTACCAGCCACTTCAGAAGATTTTGTTTGAAGTTCAAGTTCTAAAATATGCTTTTCGTATTCCTGCAAGTTGAGTTCGTTTTCTTTCTTCAATTCCATCTCGAGAATTTCTCGTTGATGTTTTAGTTCTTCTGCCTGCAATTTTAACTTTTGCATGTAGCGAAGCTTATTCCATTTATAATAAAAAAACAAAACCGCACTAACAACAAGCAAGTAAAGAAGAATCATCCAAAAAGAAAAATACCAGGGTTCTGCTACTTTAAACTTATAAAACGAAACCTTATCATAAGTTGATCCATCGTGCTTAAAAATTTCTACCGCATGATAACCGCTGTTTAAATTGTTTAAAACAATCGATCCATCAGAAATAGGTATATATTCTTTTTCTTTATCGAGTTTGTAAAACAGGTTTGGTTTGCTTGCTCCATAAATTCCAGAGATTACATTAATTTTTAATTCTGTATTGAATTTAATTTTTGATTCGTTCGGAATTAAAGCATCATCACTAAAAGCTTCAATTTCTACTTTTGAATTTTGTTTGTTTTCATATTCGAGTTTAAGAGAAATAAATCCGTCATCAAGATTGAATAGATAATAATTGTCATTCTTAAATATTCTTAAATTTTCATTTATCAGTTTTCCTTTATAATATTTCTCCTGAATAATATTCCAGATAAATTTATTTCCTTCCGCGTAAATGTGATATAAAATTCCATTTTGCAAAACCATAAAATGATCTTCATCTATAGAAACAACATCTGTAACATTTTTAAAACTGGCATTGAATAATTCGTTTTCTTCTAATTTATTGGAAATAGAATTGTAAGTATACCAAGAGTTATTAATGAGAAAAAGTATTTCTTTTCTAAATTCAAAAATCTTGATTCCGAAATCATTTTTTATTTTGCTTTGCTGCGTAACATTTTCGACTTTCAGCGTTTTATAATTGTCATCTAATAAAACACGATACAAACCTCGATAATTATCAGCAGCCCAAATTTCATTCTTTTTATTCTGCGCTACATATTTTATAGGTTTTGCAAGGTCTTTAATAATTTTGTAATGAGAAAGATCTGAAGGATTATCATACACTAAAATACCGCTGTAAGTCGATTGAAAATATGTATTGTTAATACTGCTTTTGGACATATTCCAACCGCCGCTAACTCCGTTTATTTTTTTTAAAACATTATTTTCATATGAAAAAGTTCCATCGTTATGTCCAATAATGTATTTTCCGTCTATAAGAGAAATATTCCATCCCTGCCCCTGCGTGTTGGGCATCATATTGAATTTTCCAGAACTATATTCGAAAATACCGTGATTTGAAGCAATTAGATAACCTTTATTAATTGTTGCCACAGCATAAACAGATCCTAAGATTCCTGAATTATCATAAAAGAAAGAGATCGGCGAGTTAACTTCAACATGAGCAATTCCATTGTCTAAACCCAGCCATAAGTCATTTTCTTTATCAAAACCTAGACTTAAAACCGAGTTGTTCATTAAAACATTATCACGCTCAATATTTTTATACGTATTGGTTTTTAAATCCAAAATAATAATTCCTCGATTTCCCGTTCCAATAACTAATTTTTCTCCTTTTATAAATTTTGCCACATTAATCGTAGCCGATTTTAAAGTTTCATTTATCGGATTATCCCAGCTTCTTAATCCATTATCATCCGCCACAAAAACACCTCTTTTCTGCGTAAATATGTAGGTTTTATTTTGATACTTTTCTATGGCATGAACAACGGTTTTCTTTAAAACATTCCAGCCTTTTGGATTGGAAATATACTTATCGTTCATTCTAAAAATTCCATCCTTAACAGAAGCTACGTACAAATTTTTATCTACAGCAAAACAATACGAGATAAGAAAAGGAAATTTAATTTTCTTAATCGCTTTTCCATCATAAATAAAAACATCATTGAAGGATTGAAAATAAAGCGAACCATTGAATCTAAAGATTTTCCAAATTTCTTCGTTATCTTTTTCATCAAATAATCTCAGATTTTTAGTGATCGAAACATAATGCATTGTTCCGTCTTTTCTATACCAATAACCAAATTCTTTATAAGAACCTGAATAGATTTTGTCGCCTTCTATTAAAATAGATCGAATAATAGTTTTGTTCGGAAGGGTATATTTTTCCCATTTCACTCCGTCATAACGAAGTAAATAATGGTTGTTTGCAAAATACATAGCATCATCGTTTCCTTGCGCCACATTCCAAATTTGATTATCTCCTTGATAATCAGACTTACTGTAATTTTCGACAAAAGGAAGTAATTCTTGGGCTTGAAGTTGTAAAGCGATGAAAAAGAAGAAAACTGATTTAAAAAGTATCGATTTCAAGATATTCAGATTTTATTTCAAAGATACTGACAAAAATTTAATTTATAAATGCAAAAAGCTTCTCTATTGAGAAGCTCTTTTATTATTTGATTTTGTTTTTTAATTCTCTAGTAACTGATAAACCTGATTTGCAATTTCATATTCTTCATCTGTTGGAACAACCAAAACTTTTACAGTTGAATCTGCTGTATTGATTTCTCTCAATTCTTTAGAACGAATTTGATTTTTTGCTGCGTCAATTTGAATCCCGAAGTAATCCATATCTGTACAGATTAGATTGCGCATAAATGAAGAATTTTCGCCAATTCCGGCAGTAAAAACAATAGCATCCAATCCGTTTAAAGCTGCGGCGTAAGCACCAATTGTTTTTCTAATTCTGTAGGCATTCATTAATAAAGCCAATTCACAGTCTTTATTTCCTCCCTCTGCTTTTGATTCAATATCCCTTAAATCGCTGTAGCCCGTTAAACCCAGCATTCCGCTTTGTTTCAACAGAATCGAATTTACCTCATCTGGTGTATAACCCAAACTTTTAACCATATAAAAAATAACGGACTGATCTATATCACCGGCGCGCGTTCCCATAATTAAGCCATTTGATGGCGAAAATCCCATCGTGGTATCGATACTTTTTCCGTCTTTTACAGCGGTCATACTACAGCCATTTCCTAAGTGAATGGTAACTATCTTAGAATTCTTATCTAAATAACTGATCGCTTTTTCTGAAACATATTTATGACTTGTTCCATGAAAGCCATACACACGGACTTTATGTTCTGTCAAAAGGAAATTTGGAATAGCATATTTGTGTGCCTCAACTGGAATTGTCTGATGGAAAGCTGTGTCAAAAACTGCCACTTGTTTAGCATCTGCAAAAATTTCTTCTGCAACATTAATTCCAACTAAATGTGCAGGATTGTGAAGCGGAGCTAATTCAGAAAGTTCTTTAATTTTCTCTTTAACTTCATCTGTTATAATTGTTGTGTCAGAGAAATAACTTCCGCCGTGAACTACTCTATGTCCAACTGCCGCAATTTCGGATGTCGTTTTGATTACGCCGGTTTCAGAATCCAAAAGTAAATCTGCAACCTTTTGTAATCCTACTTTATGCGTTGGAATCGGCAATATTTCTTCATACGAATTTGAAGCCGTTTTAAAGGTAATATTTGAAGTTTCTAAACCAATTCGATCAATCATACCACTGCAAATTACTTCATTTGTCGGCATGACCATTAATTGATATTTAATTGAAGAACTACCTGAATTTATAATTAATATTTTCATTCTTTTTAAGTTGCTAAGTTTCCAAGAAGCTAAGTTTCTAAGGTTTTTAGTTTTAAGTATATTATTTAATTTTTAATTCTCAATTTTTAATTTTTAATTGATTTACATTCCCTGCGCTTGAATAGCCGTAATTACAACTGTATTGATAATATCATCTACCGTACAGCCACGGCTCAAGTCATTTACAGGTTTATTTAAACCTTGTAACATTGGACCAATTGCTAAAGCTCCGGTTTCTCTTTGAACAGCTTTATAAGTATTATTTCCTGTATTTAAATCTGGGAAAATAAGCACACTTGCCTGCCCTGCTACTTCTGAGTCTGGCATTTTGCTTTTCCCAACACTTAAATCAACTGCTGCGTCATATTGAATTGGTCCTTCAATTTTTAAATCAGGGCGTTTTTGTTTTACAATTTCAGTTGCAGTTCTTACTTTTTCTACTTCATCTCCTTTTCCTGAAGATCCAGAAGAATACGAAAGCATTGCAATTTTTGGTTCAATTCCGAAAGCGGCACTTGATTCTGCTGATGAAATCGCTATTTCTGCCAATTGTTCTGCTGTTGGATTCGGATTAATGGCACAATCTCCAAACACCGAAACTCGGTCTTCTAAGCACATAAAAAACACAGAAGAAACTACAGATGAATTTGGTTTAGTTTTAATGAATTGAAGTGCTGGAAGTATAGTATGCTGTGTTGTGTGAGCCGCACCAGAAACCATTCCGTCTGCGTGGCCTTTATACACCATCATCGTTCCGAAATATGAAACATCTTCCATTAAATCCCTTGCCATTGTGATACTTACATTTTTAGCTTTTCTAAGCTCGTAATAGGTATTAGCGTAATCTTCGTAAAATTCAGATTCTATAGGATTGATAATGTTTACTTTTGAAAAATCCAGAGAAATACCAAGTTCTGTTACCTTACTTTCAATTTGTTTTTTATCACCAATAATCGAAATATCAACCACATCCATATCTAGTAATCTTGATGCTGCAGTAATAATTCTATCATCATTTCCTTCTGGCAGTACAATATGTTTTCGATGCTGCTTGGCTCTTTTAACCATGTTGTATTGAAACATTTTTGGCGTCATGCCTTCTGCTTCAAAAGTGATTAATCTTTCTGATAAAGCCTCGTTATCAACGTATTTCTCGAAGGTTGTAATTGAAGTTTCAATTTTATGCGTGTTATTGGCATAAATTTCAGATTTAATCGAACCTATTTTATTGGTAATATGATAAGTACCTCCATCGACAGCAATGATCGGAACAATTGCCGAAAGTCCTTCAATAAGCTTTAAAATACTTTCTTCCGGAACAATATTTCCAGTTAGAATAATTCCTGATATCGTTGGATAATTAGCCGATTCATTTGCTTGTAAAGCGCCTAAAATAATATCCGAACGATCTCCAGGAGTAATCACCAGAGCATTATCATTAAGATGAACCAAATAATTATGAAGCTGCATGGCACCAACGCTAAAATGGCCAATTTCATTATTAAGATAATTTTCTCCAAACAAAACTTTAGCATGCAATTCGTTTACAATTTCCTGCATTGTCGGATTGTTCAAGCTTGAAATTAAAGGAATTGTATTTACGAGAACATTCGAGGGTAAACTCTTCTGCAGACTTTTGGTAACCAATTCTATATTTTCAGGCTGTACTTTATTAGCAAATACTGATAAAACCTCAACCTCTTTTATTTTAAAGGAATCATAAACCAAATACAAACTATCAACCAGTTCTTCTAAAGTCTTTCCAACTCCTGAGCCAATAATTATTGTTGGAATTCCGAGATTTTTCGCAATTAAAACATTCAAATCTAATTCGATAGAAGTTCCTTCTCCGGTAAAGCTTGTTCCTTCAACTAAAACAAAATCAAATCGTTCTTCCAGCTTTTTGTATTTTTCGATTATTAAATCTAATACCTCTCCTATTTTTCCTTTATTCTTCTTTTTGATGAGTTTGCTTTTCGTGATGGCAAATGCATCTTCAAACTGAATATCGAGGTTAAAATACGACAAAACAGTTTCGATATGATTATCTACTTCTCCATCAACAAAATCTTCGATTATAGGTCTAAAATAACCTACTTTAGCTGTCTTCCCAATCAAAATACTCATTAAACCGAGCGTAATGATCGATTTACCACTATTCTGATCACTTGTCGCTATATATATTGCTTTACTCATGATTTATTTATATTTATTCTAAATAACAAATTTAATACAATTCAAATTGTTTTAGCCCTAACAAACGTTAAAACCAGCGTCTTTTTTTGAAATAGAAAATTAAGGCTATTACCAGTAAAAACATGACTCCCATAACTACGAAGTAACCATTTTGAGTTTTAAGTTCTGGCATGTTTTCAAAGTTCATTCCATACACTCCCACAATGAAAGTGAGCGGAATAAATATGGCCGAAATAATAGTCAGAGTTTTCATAATTTCGTTCATTTTTCGGCTTTGTTCCGAGAAATAAAAATTAGAAGCACTTTCTAATGCGCTCATATCAGATTCAATTTGTTCTAAAAGCTCTAAACTTTTTTGGTGAAGCCTGATAAAGAAATTAAACGTTTCTTTCTGAATAAGGCCGTTATTTTCATCATCATCTTTAATTGTTTTAAGATAATACAAAGAATCTCGAAGCGGTACAATTGACCGCTTTAAAAAATTAAAGTTATCTCTATGATTTTCGATTTTTTCCAGAATAACCGGATCGGCGCCTTTTTTGGTTAGATTGATTAATTCCTCAATTTTTTCTTCTTCATCTTCAATTGTAATGTAAAAGTTTTCCATTACGGCATCTAAAAGCAAATACAAAAGATAATCTACTTTTTTAGTTCTAACGATTCCCGCATGTGTGCGAAGGCGTTCGCGGATATGCGTAAAGAAATCACTCCTTTTTTCTTGAAAAGAAATCAGAATTCCATCTTTTAGAATAAAACTAATTTGTTCGACACTTAGATTATCTGAATATTCAGAAGGCAGAAGCGACTTTATATTAAAAAATAAAACATTCTGCTGTTCTTCTAACTTGGTTCTTTTAGTAGTGTTTAAAATATCAGCAAGAAGAAAATCATCGATTTTGAAATGTGCTCCAATCGTTTTAATGAGATTAATATCATTTAATCCGTGAACATTGAGCCAGTTATTTTTGGTATAATCAAAACAAGAGTTCAAAGCCTGAACGGTAAATTTATCATATTCTACAACATCAATATCATCATAAACAAAAAGTTGCATTTCGGTTTCATGCTCTTTATGCGATCCTGTATACTCTAATGTAATATGCTGCAGCTTGCGGCCTTTCTTGTATTTAATCTTTCTCATTCAAAAAAATTTACAATAGTAATATTACGAAAAAGAATTCGAAGAAGAAATGACATTTGTCATTTTATAGAAGACCTTGTAAATAAGACATACTGCAGTACGAATCTATTTTAAAACTATAGATTTTTATTTAAAAACAAACTGATAGATTTTATTTACAATCAACTATTTATTTGATTGATTCCAAAATCTTAAAGGGTAAGTCCAGTCGTTAGAATAAAAATGAGAAGATAATTTATCTCTAAAATCAGGTAGAAATATTTTATATATAGAATAATTTTTAACTTTTAATCTATTAGAATATGATAATGCTTCAAGTACTGTTTGCAAATAGTATTTATTACCTTTATAGTACTCTTTTAATATGGTTATTAATCCAGTTAAATTTATTGTTTTTTCATTATCATTAACTCTTTTAATAAAATCATCTATCCAATCTTCATTTTTTATAATTTGATTCTGATAAGGCAAATTTATCACTAAGTCAGCATACAGATATTCAAGATTGTATCTATCAACCGAACCACCACGAAAGATTTTTAGAAACAACTGCCAAACTATCTTCTTTTTTGTTAGTTGTGTTGATTTCCATTCCAAAGTACTTAACTTTTCTTTAGTTGCATTTGCTAAATAATGGAATGACGAGTACTCAGAGATTGAGCAGTAATTACTTTGCATTGCTCCAGCAATAAAATTTTCATTTAATTGATCCTTTTCTATTTTTTTTAACGAATCATAAATTTCATTTATAACTTGATTTTTGTTAAGGTTTTCTTCAGTGGTTCTGTCGCAACTGCCATGTAAATCCGCAAGAAATCAGAAACCCGAAAATTATGCAGCCAATTTACAAAATGATTTGAACATACTTGTTCCTGGGTTAAGCATTTGATTTTTTCTCAACATGTGTACAACTTCAATTCCTGCCAGGGTTCTTTTGGCAGACGCAAAACTTTTAAAACCTAAGCCGATTTGTATCCGCCACTTTATGAAGCGATGGTCTTGTTCAACTATATTGTTGAGATATTTACATTGACGAATCTTTATATTCGAAAATGATCGTTTGTTATAAACCCGTATTGCACTGGTGTTAGAGCCGCTTTTGTCTATATTTATTACCGTTGGCCTGCAGTTATTTCTTATCGCTTTTATTAAAAATGACTGCGCACTCATTCGCTGTCTTCTTCTGGTCAAAAGAAAATCCACCGTATTACCCCATTTATCAACAGCTCGATATAAGTAACACCAGACACCTTTTACTTTTATATAGGTTTCATCCATTCGCCAGCTGGCTCCTACACTCTTCTTTCTCTTCTTGAGTTCCGAGTCAAGCAGAGGTGAAAATTTAAATACCCAACGTTGAATCGTCGCATGATCAACTACTATTCCACGCATTTTCATTATTTCCTCAACATCCCGGTAACTCAATGTAAATCGCAATTTGAAATAAACAGCCTGCAGAATAATGGCTTTGGGAAAACAATGACCTTTCGTATTCATAAAATATATTTCGAAGATCTAAAGATAATAGTTATTAAACAGATGCGACAGAACCAAAAATTATAATAAATCCCCAACAGTACATCCAAACCAAATTTACAAAGCCAATGGAAGACAGACAACTACATATAATAAGCCAACTTCTTCAAATCATCTAAAAAAATGTTGAAATTTGTCCCGTCGAGGTCACAAACAAGCCAAATGGCGCCAATTGAAGATAATTGGCGCCATTTTTTTATAATCTCACTTATTTTTATTAGTCTAAAGAGCCAGGCTCCTTAGCAGCCTAGCCCCGATAGCAGTGGAAATCCTTTTGTGCCGGTGTTCGGCACAAAAGATTGCAACGAATAGCGGGAAAAAGCTCCCAAAGAAATATCAAACATAAAAAAACCAGTGATCAGCATCGTAAATTGTAGGCAATAGTGCACGTACCTGGGGATGATCTGATCGCTATTTTGTAAATGCAAACCATTATACACAGCAAAATTACGACAAGGATGACCGTAACTCTCAAAACCCCAGCACAGACACAAAAAGCACAGGTCCAAACAGCAGCCCTTATGACTCGGAGAACCTTAATAAGGAATCCCAAAGCGACCCAAAGACATAACCGAAAAGGACATTGAAAAAGACCATATGGAAAATGCCCCTTCAAAGAGGCTTAAAAGTGATACCCAAAAGAGCGATGAGGCTGAAAGCGCAACCTTTGAGACCATAGAACCCGAAAAGGACAATCGCGTAAATAGGGAATTCGAAATAGAATAGCTTGACCGTGAGGAGCTAAAAAAATTTCATCCATTCTCCAACTCGTGTTCCCACCCTGCCTTTTCTCTTCTTCATTTCTAACTCGATGAAAAGCGTAAATTTATAAACCCACCTTTGAATTGTAGCATGATCCACAAGCACTTCTCTAATTTTCATTATTTCCCTCAATATCACGATAACTAAGTGTAAATCTTAATTTGAAATACACTGCCTGCAGAATGGTATATTTTGGATAACAATGACTTTTAGTATTCATTTTTTATTAGTTTTGAAAAACCAAAAATAAAACTTAGTCATAAATGCGACAGAACCAAAATCCAGCTCTTTAAAGTTTCCTTGATCCTCTTTATAATTACGAACCTTGTCTTTAAATTTTAAACTGCATGAAAATTAAATCTAAAATATTCAATACTGATAATTCAAAAACTACCATACTGATCAGGCTCATGACAGGAGCCGTATTTCTCTCTGAAGGCATGCAGAAATTTCTATTCCCTGAAACCTTAGGTGCCGGCCGGTTTGCGAAAATTGGACTGCCCGCTCCTGAGTTTTTAGCGAATTTTACAGGATGCTTTGAAATTATCTGCGGCATTCTGGTTTTACTAGGTCTATTTGTAAGGGCTGCCAGTATTCCGTTAATCATCATTATGATTTCTGCCATTGCCGCAACAAAAACGGAAATTTTAATAGATAAAGGCTTCTGGAAAATGCTTCACGAGAGCAGAACCGACTGGGCCATGCTTTTAGGCAGTATTTTTCTTTTAATAAAAGGCTCAGGCTCATGGGCATTTGACAAAAGATGGTTTAATAATGGATAACAAAACTCCTTTAAAAGAGATTGCAAAACTTTTTCTCAAGCTTGGAGTAATTGGTTTTGGCGGTCCTGCAGCTCATATCGCCATGATGCAGGAAGAAGTAGTTGAAAAAAGAAAATGGCTCACACAGCAGCACTTTCTGGACTTAATCGGCGCAACAAATTTAATACCCGGCCCAAACAGCACCGAAATGGCAATTCATATCGGACATGAAAAAGCAGGCTGGAAAGGCCTGATTACTGCGGGAATCTGCTTTATTTTTCCCGCGGTAATCATTACAGGATTTTTCGCCTGGCTGTATAAAGAATACGGTCAGATTCCAGAAGTTAAACCTTTTATATACGGCATAAAGCCCGCTATTATTGCCGTTATATTGTCTGCGGTTTTTCCACTGGGAAAAAAATCCATAAAAACAATCCAGCTGGGAATTATCGCGGCTGCAGTTTTGCTTCTTTCACTG
This sequence comes from Flavobacterium sp. Root935, assembly GCF_001429295.1. Classification (GTDB taxonomy): domain Bacteria; phylum Bacteroidota; class Bacteroidia; order Flavobacteriales; family Flavobacteriaceae; genus Flavobacterium. The sequence goes on from NZ_LMJL01000012.1 coordinate 751,524, forward strand.
CTGAATTTCAATGAAATATTTTTGATGTTTGGTGCCGGAGTACTGGCCGTGCTGCTTTATTATTTCAAGCTCGAGAAGAATAATAACCTTCATTCCATTATTCCTCTGGCGCTTTTTCAAATTTCGGATCATCGTTTCTTCTCGGCATTAAACTGGAATTTATTCTTGATTTTCTTAAAAATTGGTGCAATTTTGTATGGAAGCGGTTATGTGCTTTTCGCATTTCTCGATGCTGAATTAGTTACGACGGGGCTTTTGTCCAGAACACAATTAATTGATGCGATAGCTGTCGGTCAGTTTACACCCGGTCCGGTTTTCTCAGCAGTAACTTTTATCGGCTGCCAGATTAATGGTTTTTCAGGAGCTTTATTTTCAACCATTGCCATTTTCTTACCCTCTTTTGTTTTTGTGGCATTACTAAACCCGCTGGTAAAAAAAATGCGGCATTCTCAATTGTTTTCTGCATTCTTAGATGCTGTAAATGCGGCATCCATAGCCATTATAATTTCCATTTGTCTGGAAATGGGAAGCGAAATTATTGCCGGCTGGCGCACTGTCTTAATTGCTTTATTAAGCATTGCCATACTATTTAAATACAAGAAAATCAACAGCGCTTTTATAGTTTTAGCTGGTTCTATAACGGGATATCTGCTGACTTTTGTCTAAATTTTGAAAATTAAAATAAGCAGGATAAATGATATAAACTCTACACCTGAGTAAGGTCCTGGTTTACTGTCATATTCTGCTATTAAAATAATGACATAAGAGTTTTTACTTATCACAATTATAAAATTACTAAATACTATTACTTGGCACTCACAGGACACTACTACCACTGTATGAAAGACTTTAAGATAATTACTTTAAGGCTTTATTTTGTAATTTCAATGCTTCTTCCTATGCCCTGGAAACCAGTAATAATAGGAGTTACAGCACCAAAGCGCTATGGCAGGTTTTATCTTAATTCATGTTTTCTAATTTTTGGATTATAATTTTGAATTTAATAATCCATTTACATTCATCTTATACAGTTTCCCAATAGGAATTGTAAAATCGCTGATTTTGATTCTGTTTCCTTCCAAACTTTTAATATGTTTAATGGCAACAGCAAAGGATTTATGCACCTGAATAAAATCATTTTTGGGCAATTGTTCTAAAAACACAGAGATTTTTTCACGAATTGTAATGGTTTCAATCGTGGTTATAACTTTGGTGTAATTCCCTGTTGCTTCAATATAAAGTATGTTTTCAAGCTCTACTTGAAAGTGTTTTTTATTGCTCTGAACAAATATTCGGTTTGAAATAATACTATTTTCGGACGGTATAACCTTTTGATTAACTGAACTAAACGCTTTATTGATGGCTTTTAAAAAACGTTCAAAACCAAAAGGTTTAAGCAAATAATCCGAAATAGTATATTCGTATCCTTCCAATGCAAATTCTTGATAAGCGGTTGTAACGATTACTTTTGGCAAATTTTGCAGCGTTTTTAAAAAATCAAACCCTTTCAAAACGGGCATATTCAAATCCAAAAAAATCAAATCCACTTCATTGGTGTTCAGAAATTCAAAGGCTTCCAAAGCATCGTAACAGTTTTTTCTTAGTTGCATATTGGGAACTAAATCGCAATAGCCTTTAATGATGTCGTGAGCGATAGGCTCATCGTCAATTATTAAATATCTAATCATAATTGTTTCAAAATTAGTCGGGCCTGATAGACACTTTCTGTTGTAGAAAAAGTCAAATCATGTTGGTTTGGATAAATTAATTCTAACCTTCTTTTTAGATTTTTCAAACCAATTCCAGATTGGTTATCCATTTTTTCGTAGTTGTTTTCAATTGCAAAACTTATTTCGTTTTGTGAAGTGGTCAAATTCATTTTAATATAAGCATTCTGCCTCAAATTTTCAACTCCGTGTTTGAATGCATTTTCCAAAAGTATGATAAACAACAGTGGCACTACTTTTCGTTTTTCATCTACATCACAATTAAAATCGACTGTAATATGTTTATGGTAACGCATTTTGTGCAGTTCGATATAGTTTTTTAAAAAATCAATTTCTTCCTGAATTTTAACTATTTCCTTTTCTCCCTCATAAATACTATAACGCATCATATCCGAAAGTTTCAGTATTAATTCTTGTGCTTTTCGCGAATCTTTGGCAACCAAACCATATAAATTATTAAGCATATTGAAAAAGAAATGCGGACTAACCTGGCTCTTCAAGAGCATCAATTCGGCTTTTGTTTTTTCGCTTTTCAGTTTAGTGATAAAAATAATCTGTCTGATGAGCCAAACAACCCCTAGGCATACAAGCAAAACATAGTAACAAATTACAATTAGGGCAGCTTTTGGATGGTAATTGCCTAAAAATACAACGGATTTGTTTTCCGTAAAAATCACTTCATAAACAGTAATCATTATAGGAATAACTCCTATTATCAGAAGAGCAATTACAACCCATTTTAAATTTCGTTTCACAGCAATCATTTTGCAATATTACAATTATAAACAGCCCTCTGCAATAATGTTGGCAAACAACAGTCAATGCGTTTTGAAATGATGTAAATGAGTGATGAAAGCAGTTTGAGTATTCACAAACACTTTTTTATCGAGCGGATTAAGACGTTTGTCACAATTATTTTAATCGTAAAGCATGCATTTCTATGTTTACCAAAATTAATCGAAAAACAATGAAAAAAAAAATTATCAGATATGTAAAACATATCAGTATCACATTTGTAATATTAGCCGCTATGGCTATTTCATTCGGACTTTATCACGGAGCAAGTTTTCGTTATGCAGAAAATCCCGAAATGATGAATTGGGATAAAGACGGCCCTTATGTTTTTAATAAAAATGACAGCACTGCTACTATCAGATACATTAGAGGAAATCAGGATGACGGGTTTTATTTAGACCAAAAAGATTATCCCTTGAATTCAAAAATCCCCGCTTATTGTTATTTCCCATTAGATGCAACACGTTTTGAATTTACAATAAATAACAAAATTATGATTCCGAAAAACACCTATAATGACAATTCTAAAATTTTAGCCATTTCCGATATTGAAAGCGGTTTTAAAACCTTTCGGGATTTTTTGATTGCCAATAAAGTAATTAATAAAAAGCTAAATTGGACATTTGCAAATGGACATCTTGTTTTGCTAGGGGATTTTGTGGACAGGGATTTTTCTACCACTCAAGTACTTTGGTTTATTTACAAATTAGAACAGGAAGCAAAAGAGAAAGGCGGAACAGTTCATTTTATTTTAGGGAACCACGAATTAAAGAATATGCAGGGAAATTTTGAATCTACTTCCCCGAAATATTATCACGTTGCTTCGATCCTAAAAAAACAGCAAACCGAATTGTATGGCACAAATTCTTTTCTTGGCAGATGGATGTCAAGCAAAAACACAATCGAAAAAATTAATGGTATTCTTTTTACACACGGAGGGATACATCCTGATTTGGCTGATTATAAAATAAATCTGGAAGAGGTAAATCAAATAATTCGCAGTAATTATTACAAACCTTACTATCCTAATCCACAAAAAAATATAGAACAATTACTGATTTCTTCGCACAAAGGCATCGCTTGGTACCGAGGTTATTTCAAAGACGATCTGACTCAGGAAGATGTAGAGCGAGGACTATATAAATTCGACGCAAATTCAATCGTTGTTGGTCATACTCTTCAATCAAAAATTAATACACAATTCAACGGGAAAGTGATAGGAATTGATGTTAAACATCCCAAAGATTATTATAAAAGTATTCCCAACCAAAAATCAGAAGGTTTGTTAATTGAAAATAACCAATATTATAGAGTTTTACACAATGGAGAAAAAAAGGAAATGTAGAGTGAGCCTCTTTATATTAAACCTTAAAAAAGCCTTTTTAATACTGTTTATCAAGCAAATAGAATAAATACAAGAAATTTAAATTTATAAAACCCTCACATTTTAGATACTTATATAAAAAACAAAAAATAAACATATGAAAAATAAAATAGGACTACTGATAACAATACTCTTACCGAGGTAAGGAACTATGCGAATTGGTGTTGGAGCGGCACTGCTTGCACAAATATTGGAAATCGTGAATACTCAAGAACTAACTGAAGCAACATTAGAAGTAAAACAATTTATGGATATTCGGACTGACAAACAAATAATTTCATTCAGTCTAACAGGATACTTTGCTTATATTTTAGTGATGGGTTTATTGCTTGCAGTTGGAGCTGTTGGCACAATTCTTAGCAAGATTTGGGGGTTGTTTTGTTATGGGTATATCTGGCAGACCGCACCGCACTTTTTATAAATTTTTAGGAAATAAATCCAAAGTTAATTGTACTTGGATTACAAATATTTTTACTCTTAGCTTTGATTTATCTTAGACAAGCCAGACATTAATTTGATTTTATGAGATTCGTATAACATTTCCTTGAAAATCATTTGAGAAATCAAATATTTTTTTCACCAATCCCAAACGGGACATCCAAACCAAATTCCTTAAGCAAATGAAAGTCAGGTACTACCAATACAAAGCCAATCTCTTCAACTCTTCAATAAAATTTATAGAAATTTGTCGTGTTTCTTTCACAAAAGCCAAAAGGCGCCAATTGAAAAAAATTGGTGCCTTATTTTCGTTTACAGTATTATAGAAGGTAACTTTGAATCATTTTTTCTTTTTTTAAATCGCTCTAATACAATATATAACTGCAAAGAATTATATATTGTTATACAAAAAGATAAATTTTAAGTTTTTCATTCGAAAACTTAACAGGAATCGACAAAGAATATATCCGAAATTAAGTTTTTAATTCTCTTAAATTGTTTTAACTGCTGTTCAAAAGCTGATAATACTATCCTATTTACAATTGTTTATTATCTCATCATCCGTTTCCATTTTTTTATTATTACCTTTTACTTAACTGATGCAAAAAACTGGTTTATTCCTGTTATATAAATCTTAGAATCTTAACTACTCAATAGTTACTAAACCACCTAAGCCAGCCCTATTGCCAGTATTTGTTTCAATCAGCACGCTTAACTCTCTTTGGCCTTTTCCATCAGGAAATTGTACAATAAAATCAGTTTCAGCTTCGTCTTTTTTTACTGCCAATAGTTTCCTATCCAGCCAGATTTCGGCTTTTCCTTTGAGGTCTTTAAAAACAATCTTACCTCCATTATCCTGCTGCGCCTGATAAGGCCTAAAACTGTTTCTGTAAACCGCAAAATTGCCATCAACAAAAACTCGCAGCTGACCCGCAGTAACAGACTGCCAGCTGTTCATATCATTACCGGCAATCTCTTTGTTCGGATCTGGTTTCAAGGCACTTGTTGGTGACAAAAGCCATTTATCTAAAACCATATAGGGTTTTATAACTCCAACTGAAGGAATATCTGCAACAGCTTGCACTTCTAAAGAAAGTACAGCTGATTTTAACCCAAGAGAATTTGCTTTTAAAATTAATTTTCCACTTCCACCTTCTTTACTCTGAAGAATAACTTGCGCCAGACCATTAAACAGACTTCTTTTATTCCCTTTTTCCATTTCATGAGAATTAGGATCGCCATTTCCAAGTCCAATGATTTCGCCTGAACCCTGAACCTCAAACTCAATTGGCAAATCTGCTGTCTGTACCGCCCTTCCCTTGCTGTCCAAAACTTCAACTGTTACTGGAACAGCATCCCAGCCATCACCTTTTATCTTATTTCGGTCTGGTGTTAATCTTATCTGTGCTGGTTTACCTGTTGTTTCAACGGTAAAATTTGAAACTTTTTTTCCGTTGCGATAACCAACAGCTTCTAATTTTCCTGCTTCATAGGGAACTTCCCAACTGTTCATCTCATACTGATCAACTTTTTGTTCGCTTAACACTTTTCCGTTCAAAATCAATTTAACTTTTTCGGCATTGCTAATCGCCATTACTTTTACAGGAGTTCCTGCTTTTTCCCAGTTCCAATGCGGCACTAGCTGCAATATTGGTTTGTCTTTAATCCATTGCGCCTGATGAATATAAAAAGCCGTTTTCGGGAATCCGCACAAATCCATGATTCCAAAATTTGAACCAGCCGTCGGCCAGTCAAAAGGTGATGGTTCTCCATGATAGTCGAATCCTGTCCAGATAAAACATCCTAATAAATACGGACGTTCTGCAATAGTTTTCCAAGTTTCTCGATGTGTAGCACCCCAGCTTGCTCGTTGCGTATCATAAGCATCCAAAATATGTTTTGTCAAATCTGTGGTATAATTTCCGCGAATCATATATGCAGAAGCATCCTCAGAACTGGTCAATATCATTTCTGGGTGTTCTTTGTGGAATCGGTCATAATTATCCATTTGATAATTAAAACCAACCACATCAACTGCCTGCGAAACATTTATTGGTTCAAAAAGTCCTCCGTTTGCAGCAGCGGTAACAGGCCTTGTTGTGTCCAGCTTTTTGACTTCTGCACTCATTCTTTTGACCATTTTATAGCCAATTTCAGTTCCCTGCATGGGTTCTTCATTAAAAACCGACCATAAAATAATACTCGGATGGTTTCTGTCTCTGCGTACCATCCAGGTAAGCTGGCTCATATATTCGGGCGAAGAATTGAAATTTCTGTTTTCATCCATAACCAGAATACCCAATCTGTCACAGGCATCCAAAAACTCTTTTGACGGCGGATTATGGGCACAACGGTAAGCATTTGCTCCCATTTCTTTAAGTTTTTTGATTCGAAAATCCCAAAGCGAATTTGGCACCGCCACCCCGACTCCGGCATGATCCTGATGATTGCAGACTCCTTTTAATTTCAATGGTTTGTCATTGAGATAAAAACCAGAATCAGCTGTAAAACGAATAGTTCTGAATCCGCAGGCTGTGGTTAAAGTATCTGTTATCTGCCCGTTTTCTTTAACAACAATTTTGACTTTATATAATATTGGGTGCTCAACTGACCATAATTCCGGATTGTTTACTTTTAGCGATAAATTTGCAACTGTTTTATCAGTCGGAGAAGCTTTAACTGCTATTTCAGCAGCAGTAATTTCATTTCCTTTTGAGTCTACAAGAGTTGAAGAAATTGCGACATCTTTACTAAGATATTCGCTATTCTGAAGCGTAACTTCAACTGGAATTTCCCATTCAGAGGTACTCTTTTTAACCGGATTGGCAAATACTCCATCAGTAATAATATGCAGAGGAGAACTCTTTACCAGCCAGGTATGGCGGTAAATACCAGCACCTTCGTACCACCAGCCTTCCTGATCAACGGCATCTACTCGTATTGAAATAACATTGAGATCATCTCCATATTTGGCCATATCAGTCATATCGATGTAAAAAGAAGTATAGCCTGACCAGTTTCTGTGCACCACATTTCCGTTTAACCAAACGGTACAGTGCGTAGAAATACCATCAAATTGAAGTTCCAGATTTTTTCCTCTGTCTTTCGGATCGATTTTAAAGGTACGTCTGTACCAGCCAATGCCGCGTTTGCGATATCCCTGCGCAAGATTGGCAGTAGAATCAATTTTTCCTTCAATCGCCCAGTCGTGAGGCAGGTTTAGTATTAGCCAGTTGGTATCATCATAATCCGTTGCCGCCGCACCGCCTGCTTTTCCAGCTTTTGCATTAAAATAACTTTCCAAATGCCCTTTCACTTCCGGAAACGGAATATCTCCCAAATGAAATCTCCAGCCTTTATCCAAAGAAAGTTTTTCACGATAATTTGAAAGAGAATTCGACTGTGCAAAACTTGTTAAGCTTAGCAAAGAAAAAACGAAGGTTATAATGAGTTTCATATTCTTAATTTTAAAATGATGAAATTTGTAAATTGAAGGCTTATTTTAGCTCAAATAAAGCTGCTAAAACATCACGCGAATTACCACCTACATAAACTTTGAATTTTCCTTTTTCCAGGATTGAATTTCCATTTTGATCGAAAAAAGAAAGATCATTGGGAGTAATTTTGAATTCGACAGTCGTTTTTTCTCCTGTTTTCAAAAGCAGTTTTTTAAAAGCTTTCAGTTCCTTTACCGGGCGCACTATTGAAGCCGTTACATCCTGAATATAAAGCTGTACTACTTCTTCTCCGTCATATTTACCTGAGTTTTGAAGATCTACAGAAACTGATAATGAACCTTTTTCATCCATAACTGGAGCAGACGTTTTTAAATTACTGTAGTTAAAAGTCGTATAACTCAAACCGTAACCAAATGGATAAAAAGGTTCGTTTGGAATGTCATGAAATCTGGAATAAAAATCAGTTGGTTTTTCTTTGGCATTAGGTTCACCAGCGGGACGCCCGGTATTGAAATGATTGTAATAAACCGGAATCTGCCCCAAAGAATAAGGAAAACTCATTACCGTTTTTGCCGATGGATTGTATTTTCCTGATAAAACTTCTGCAACTGCGTTTCCGGTTTCTGTTCCTAAAACCCAGCATTGTACCAGTGCATCGCTCAAACCTTGAACTTCATTTAAAATCATGGGTCTTCCAGAAGAAACGAGCGTAATAATTGGTTTCCCCGTCTTTTTTAAAGCTTTTAAAAGTTCTACTTGACCTTGGGCAATAGCAATATCAGCCAATGATTTATCTTCACCCGATAAATTACCTGTAATTCCGATATTTATAATTACAACTTCTGCATTTTCTGCATTTTTTACGGCCTGATTTATTAATTCGGGAGAAGTCGAATTATCCTGTTTATAGCCATCGACAAAAGTTATATTTGAAAACTGTTTTTTTAAACCCTCATGGATAGTTAAGCAGTCATGGGCATCAGCACTGGCTTTCCACATATCGACCATATCTGGTTTGCTATTGGCATAAAAACCAATCAAAGCAATCTTCTGATTTGGATTTTTAAGCGGTAAAACTTCGTTATTGTTTTTTAGAAGCAGAATGCTTTTTTTAGCTGCTTCTCTGGCAACCTTTCTGTTTTCTGCATTAAAAACATTTTCTTTCTCACGTTTTTCATCCAAAAACTTATAAGGATTTTCAAATAATCCCAGTTTGAATTTATAATACAAAATCGCTCCAACAGCTTTGTCCACTTCTGCTTCAGTTAATTTTCCTTCCTTAACTAATTCAGGCAAAAAAGCAATGGCCGTTCTGCTCTCCATATCCATCATGCTTCCTGCTTTCAGTGCTTTGTAAACCGCATCTTTTTTGTCTTCTGCATAGCCGTGGGCAATCATTTCTGCGAAAGCATTCCAGTCGCTTACCACAAATCCTTTAAAACCTAATCTGTTTTGCAGAATATCGGTAAGCAGAAAAGAATTTCCGCTGGCTGGCACGCCATCAAAAACATTGAAAGAAGTCATTACCGTTGCTGCGCCAGATTTTATAGCGGCTGTGTAAGGCGGCAGGTATTTATTGTAAAAAGCAACTCTGGAAACATCTACATTATTATATTCCCTTCCCGCTTCTACGGCTCCATAAACGGCAAAATGCTTCACGCAGGCCAAAATATCAAAGACACCATCCAGATTTCCCTGAAAGCCTTTTACCCTTGCCGCTGCAATTACAGAGCCATAATATGGGTCTTCTCCTGCGCCTTCCATTACACGTCCCCATCTCGGATCATTTGAAACATCGCACATTGGTGCAAAAGCCCAGTTTAAGCCAGATGCAGCAGATTCTTTTGCAGCGATTCTGGAATTCTGAAATACCTGTTCCATATCCCAGCTGCAGGCTTCTGCAAGCGGAATTGGAAATAATGTTCTATAACCATGAATAACATCAAAACCAAACAATAGCGGAATTTTTAAACGGCTTTGTTCTACTGCAATTTGTTGTACTTTTTTGATTTTTACAACACCAAGCGTATTTAGAAACGAACCAATTTTTCCCTGTCTGACAAGATCCAATTTTTTCTGCTCTCCATCAACCTTATTATCAGGTCCTGTAAACATTCCGTAATTTATTTGGTTGAGCTGCCCGGCTTTTTCTTCTAAAGTCATTCTGCCCAATAAATCTTTTACGCGTGTTTCTATTGGCGCATTTTTATCCAGGTAAACTGCTTTTTTAGTTTGCGAAAAGGCAATAGAAGTTGTGGATAACATTAGCACAGTGGCTAATGTTATCCTTTTATGAATTTTAAACATAATTTTTGAAATTAGTAATCCATAAAAAATATCAGAAGTAATTTCTTTTACGAATTATATTAAAATGCGGTTTTAGTTTTATTGTTCTACCCAAAATTCAACGGCAAGATCTGGAACAATTGGATTTAAAGTTTTAGGTGATAATATACCAACTGAGATATCTCTTTGATAAGGCGTATAGCGATATCCTTTGAATTTTTTATCAGATTTAGTTTCAATATTAAATTGAAAAGGTTTTCCAGAACGGTTAGTCAGAACAATAACCTGTTTTCCCTTTGGAGTTTTGTAAGCCATTATTCTGTTATCTTTTAAAATTGTAATTTCATCAACGGCAAATCGTTTAGAATCCCAAGGCATATACTTTAGAAAACCTGCAATGGCATTAAAATTCTTTTGAAAATAATCCCAATGCCCTTTTTGAACGTTTGAAAAATGACTGAAATTATCATCAGTCTCCGGGCGCCAGACACCTAACGCAAAACTCTCTGCTTCTTCGTTAGTAGTTGGTTTCAGCGCATGTAGCCAAAACCATGTCGGCGAATTGGCAAATGTCATCCAGTTCATAATTGTCTGGGCGGTATTGACGAAATTTCCGTCGCTTACCCCATCGTTTTTGGTATAATTAAAATACTCAAACTCGTTGGTAAAAATATATTTTCCGTCTGTATTGCCGCTGTATTTTGTCGTTTCATCAATCAAAATATTAGAGTTTGAACCAATACGATGCAAAACCCAGGCATCAACATATTTTAAGGCTTCAGGATCTTTTTTGATTTCCTGCGCGATAAGCCCCAATTGTCCGTCCCAGGAGTCCGTCATGATAATAGCTTCCGGAAAAGCTTTTTTAATTTTTGGTGCAACGGCTTTAAACGCTTTATAATACACCTCAGCATCAAAATAATCTGTAGTAGAGAATGATTGGTTAGCCATTTTATCATTCGGATCAAACGGTTTTGCAGACGGAGCAACATATCCTTTCGGCTTAACATGCTGTCCAGCTTCATTCTGCAGACCCCACATTTTTACTTTTAGTCCGTTTTTATCTAAAAAATTCGCATCATCAACTAATGCATTTCCAAAATCATCTAAAAAATCAGGTTTAGTACTTTTTAATGTTCCTCCTATAAAAGAACTATTTGATTTCCAATATGGTGCAAGCGACCAGTATTCTAACGAAATACCTTCCATTCCTGAACCTTTCATCAATTCTTTCAAATCATTTAGCTGATTTGGATATCTTTCCTGAAAACGCTTGCCCTCTTTATCCAAACCTCTGAAATACAGTCCCATCGCCAGTCTGCAATAGCGAAATCCTTTCAGCATATCTCTATAAAGCCTTTTTCTCTCAGACTTTACCAGATTATTCGGAATTGCGATAACCTCATCTGGAAGTCCAATGTTTCCCGAACCGATAGCATCGTTCTGGATTTCAATTCCCAAACCCCAAATGGTCTGTTCGGGTTTGTCCAGACGAATTTTGTAATTGCCCTGATCCGGCTGCTGCGCCAATAAATGAGAACCTGCAGCCAAAAGGGTAATCAAAAGTGTTTTTTGTATGATAGTATGTTTATTCATAACATCTTATTTCATAGATCTGTGCCGAAGGATCTCCATTTGTCGCATTTACCTGCACTCTAAGCTGAGCCGTTTCAATGCCTTCGAAACTGTATTTTACTTGTCTTTGGAAATTTTCTTTTACAGTTAAAACAGTTTCCCATTTACTATCTTTAAAAGCTAAAATTTCAAAGTCTTTCGGACATTGCGGATCCTGATAAAATGGTCCGTATGCGTGATATTCTCTCAGCAGATGTCCTGGAAAAGTCAGTTCTACTTCTTTAATATTTTTTGTATTTTCCCAAGTTAATTGTAAATACTGAGATAACGGCAAATTAGGATCTGATTTCCATAAATTTGTAAAACGATGTGGTCTAGTAACCCCGCTGATTACATTTTGAGGCCCAAAGCAAGGCTGTGGCGGATTCACTTTGAAACTTAACGTTTGCCCATTTCCAAATCTTCTCATTTTCTCAGCACTGATCTGATACATTGCCATGTGTCCTGATTCAATTTTTCCTGCGCATAGCCATTGCAATTCTGGATTTGGTAAAATATCCAGACGGACAAATTCGCCAGCTGGAGCATTATCTAAATTAACAGGCCATTCTACCCAATGTAATCCAGGTTCTATGGACAATTCCGCTTTCGCTAAAATTTCGCCTTTATTTACGCTGTAATCCCAGATATGCTCTGACTTTTTTAGTTCGACAGAAAACTGCTGTGCTTTATCTGAATTATTTCGAAGGCAAACTTCAATTTTATTTATTTGTTTTGAACCAACAGCGATCAACTGGCCTTTTCTGTATTCCAATTTTTCAATCTCATACTGCGGCTGATCTTCCCAAATTTTGAGGCCTTCATGAGAGCCTTTGCTTTCTGGGCCTGCACCAAACAATAAAGCTTCACTGCTAGCCGTTATTTTCGCTTTAAGCGCAATATCTTTTTCATCTTTATTGGCATAATTCGGAAGAAAACATCCGTCACGTAATAACTGCTGCTGAATTTCCTCAATAATTTTAACAGGCGCTTCCGTTATCGGCAGATTTTTCTGTTTGGCAATAGCCACTGCTGTTCCTGCCGCCTGTCCCATAAGCGCCGTGGTATTCATAACCCTTACCGTTCCAAGAGCGGCGTGCGTAACACTTACATTTCTTCCTGCCATCATTAGATTGTCCATATCTTTAGCAATCAAACTTCTCAGCGGAATTCCATAAGGTCCTGCATAGCTTTTTACGGCATATTCTGAAAACGTAGAATAGTTCTCATTACTTGCGGGTTCACTGTTTGCAGCTAATAAACCTCCGGGAGTATGAAGATCGATAAACCAGCCTCCAAAAGCGATTTCATCATCAAAAACGGTACAGTTCTGCGGATCATGTTCAGTCATAAGATACTGCCCCATAATGCGGCGGCTTTCTCTTTTTCCCGGAACCTGACCTACCCAGTCCAAAGCGTATTCTTTAACAATTTCCTTCATTTTAGGATCTTTGTTTTTCATCCAATCCCAAACTCCAAGCGCGTGACGTGTCAATTCGTGTCTAATGGTTTCATTGTCTGTAATGGTGTTGTACGGAACTCCAATTTCAATCCACCAATAACCTCCTTTTTTTTGTTTTGGAGGTCTTCCCTGCTTGTAAAAGAAACTGGCATCTTCATAATGCATTGCCCAGTCTGGCGCTTTATAACTGCATTCTTTTCCGATATATTTTGTTTTGAAATGAATGGAACTTCCCATTACATCTTTGCTTGCTGTTTCTGGTGCGTGAGGTTCGTTAAATTCGCTTTTAGCTTCGCTTCCCAAACGGAATTCACAGCCTGCTAAATCAGCAACGATTCCGTCTCCTGATGCATCTATAAAAGTATCTGCTTCAAATAAAATATCAGTTTCTGTGTTTTGCACTCTGCCTTTTACACTTTTAATAGTACGACCTTCTTTTTCTACTTCAAACACATCAGTATTTACTTTGATCGTAAGATTTGGCGTTGATTGTGCGAGATTGTATAAAGTTAAATCCCAAATGCTGTTTGTCCAGCCATTTTCGAAAATTTCTTCGTGATTTGCTGCACGCTCGGCTATCAATAACTCTGAAATAATTCCTGTTTCTCTTGCGTAAGCATGAAATGCACAAGCTCCATGAGGGGTAACACGTATCTCGGATGAACTGTTTCCGCCAAAAACGGGACGATTCTGAATGATACAGGTTTTAGTGCCTAAACGTGCTGCCGCAACAGCCGCACAAAAACCAGCCAAACCGCCTCCAACAACTACCAGTTCATATTTTTCTTTTAAAGTCTGCATTTAAATTGATTTTATAAGTAGATTTTTTTTGTTTTTAAATTTTAAGCTCAACAGTATGACAGCACTTAAAATAAGTAATACTGCGGCAAATATTCCGATAAGGATTTGAGAATGACCTGTAGAAAATGCCATAAGGGCAAACATAATTAATGCTAAAACACCAATGCTGTATCCTAATAACTGAGCAGGAAAAATGGCGATTTGGAAATCGCTTTCTGAACTTGGTACTTCCTCCTTAACAGTTAATTTTTCTTGAATTTGTTCAAATCCAATATCCATCGTCTTAGAACCAAACTCCATAATTGCCAGGACGATTAAAGGAACAAAAATTCCAACCCCTACTTCAAACAGCTGGCTGTTGGCATGGTAAAGATTCATAATGAAATTATTTGATTTTATGAAAATAGCCCCTTTCAACACAATTGAAACAACTACGGTAATTCCGGTTGACCACCATATCGAACTTTGTTTTATTTTTCCGAAATACAAACCCCAAAGCATTGGAAGCACCATAGCCACTACCAGTAAACCGGTAATAGTGAGGATAATCTGCTCTGCCCCTCCGAAATAAGGAATGCATACGGCAATTGCCATTATTAGAAGTCCTATTAGAAGAGAACTTATCCTTCCTATAAATACAACTTGTTTTTCGCTGGCATCAGGCGCAATGATATCTTTATAAACACTGTTTGTAATCGCTGCTGCATAAACATTTATTTCTCCGTCGATGTAACTGGCAGCTGATGAAAACATCGCGGCAACCAGTAATCCCATAAGGCCCGGAGGCAGTACCCAGGCGCAGGCCATGATATAAGCCTGCTCCGGGGCTGCATCAGGATGTGCAACACGATAGATGATTGGGGGAAGCATCCATACAATTGGACTTATGATATACAGCCATCCAAACAAATTTGAAGATTTACGGGCATTTTTAGGACTGCTCACCGCTAAAAACCGCTGAACAAAAACCCACTCCCCGCCTAATTTAAACGTATGAACAATAACCCAGCCGATTAGAAACAGCCATGTGAAATTTCCTGATACGGGAGAAAGAAAATCTTTTGGCAATTGATCAATCACACTGGAAACACCGCCTGCTTTCTGAATGCTTAATGGCACAACAAACAAAACAGTCATCGTCAGTACCACAAACTGCACGGCATCGATAATCAAAACGGCCCATAAACCACCGCTGACGGCGTACATCAGCATCAGAAAACCTGATATGATAATGGTATAGGTAACCGATAGTTTATGCGTCTGGGGATCTGCCAGCCAATTATCCGGAGATAACGGTATGAGGGAGGCAACCACAACGGCGAAAGAATAGAGGGCAACCCCCATAGCAATGATTTTAAAAAGCATGCCGATCCACGTATAAAACTGCACTGCCCCCTGCCCGAAACGAATGGCAACATATTCCCCAACTGTACTGATATTAAGCGATGCCCATTTTTCGGCAAAAAACTTTCCAACCAAAAAAGAAGCAATTCCCGAGCACATCAATATGCTTACTGCAACAAATCCCTGTTTGTAAGCGATTCCGCCCCAGACCACAAATGTACCGGCAGAAAATGCGCTCATAAAGGCCGATAAGCCCGAAAGCCACCACGGAGATTGTTTTCTAACCGCAAACATATCCTCAGATGTTTTATTGCGTTTTGAAAGGATGCCGCCGATAAGCAAGATACCGGCAGCGTAAATAATAAGTATGATATAATCTATTAATTCCATTTAAAGTAAATTATAATTTTAATCTAATTTAGTAATTTGGATTTTGTGTCAAATTAGGATTAACAGTTCTTTCAATTGCAGGAATTGGCCATAAATATTGTCTGCCAGCATCAAATTTTCTGGTGGTGAAATTTTTAGCCGCTCCTGTGGCAATGTATGGGGTATAATCCGGGATGCCATCTGCATCAATTACAGGTGCACCGGCAAATGGGAATTTAGCTTTATGGATAGCATTGCCAGGAACCGGATCAGGAATACCTACACCAGGCTTGTTTAATGCTTTCTCTGCAATTTTCCATCGGATAAGGTCCATATATCTTAATCCTTCAAATGCAAATTCAACTCTTCGTTCACGGCGTATAATAGTGCGCAATTCTGTCTGATTGGTTGTAGTTACAGCAGGATATAATGTAGTCTGCCCTACCGTTTTTCCATAAGCTCTTGCTCTGACAGTATTTAGGTAAAGCAATGTAGTGGCGTCAATAGTATTCATTTCAATGTCAGCCTCGGCATAAGTCAAAAACATTTCTGCGTAACGGATAATTTTCAAATCATTGTCTTCTAATTTCCTGTCAGCCCAAGACTGATCAATACCTTTTTTCCATAAAAAACCTGAAAAACTGGCATTGACAGCATTTGCACGATTATCGTTATTAGTTACCATTGCATTATCACTTATTCTTCTTACTTTTAAAGAATCTGGATGAGGCTGGTAAATATAACCAAGCCATATAGAACTAAAAGGAACAATGGTCTGCGCTAAACGCGGATCCCTGTTTGCAAATGGTTTTTGGGGATTATAAAGCGGCGATTTATCCACAGGCAGACCATCTATACATTCGTAAGAATCCACTAATTCCCAAGTTGGGAATTTAGCAGCAAATCCACCAGCATTTCGAGCGATATGGTCTGGGGCAGTAAAACCATCGGAAACAACCCCATTGGCCTGGTCCCTTACTACGGTTAAAATATTTTCTTTGCATTGTTCTCCCGGCTTTAAAAACAAATCACGATAACTTGGATACAGCGTATATACATTTAAATCTATAACAGCTTTAGCCGCTGCTTTGGCAATGTCATATTTTCCCATATATAAAGCTGTTCTTGCTTTAACGGCCAGCGCAGTACCGCTTGTAAAACGCTGTATCGCACTAGCATTGTAAGAGGCAGGCAGGTTTGCAGCTGCAAAATCTAGATCTTCAAAAATAAATTGCAAAACAAGATTTTTATCAGTTCTGGTAAAAGAATACGATTCAGCTAAGGTGATCGGTGTTTTAATTAACGGCACATCACCAAAATGTGTAATTAACCTTGAATATTGATAGGCCCTGGCTAATTTAGCCTGCGCTTCAAAAGAGGCTAAGGCTGCTGCTGAGGTATTTCCGGCAGCTCTGTTTAAACTGGCAATGATTGTGTTGGCTCTTGTGATTATTTTATAGGCATCTGTCCATAATTTTTGAGCATCGGGATCACCGCTGTTCATGGTACCGTTAATTACAGCATTTGGATTGGCTCTATATAAATAATTATCGCTGTACTCTTCCTTATCATTCTGGATAAAGGAGAACCGGTACAAATCATTCACAGCAATCGTAAGCTCAGTTTCGTTGGAATAAAAGTTACCACTCGATGGATCTGATAATGGATTATAATCTAATTCCTGACAGCTGGTAAAGAACACCAGACATAATGCAGTTAAATATATTGAAATTTTCATGATAATTAATTTTTAAAATTTAACATTTAAACCTGTCATAACGGTTTTAACAATTGGATATGAAATAGCATCTACTTCAGGATCTGAACCTTTTGGAAAATGGCTGATCGTAAATACGTCGTTAGCAGCTAAATACAGGCGAAGTCCTTCCAATCCAAGCTTATCAGTGATTTTTTTACTAAAATTATATCCCAATGTGATATTTTTAATTCTTACATAGCTGCCATCAACCAGCCAAAAATCAGACATGGCATAGTTATTTCCACTGCTTGCATTAGACAATCTTGGATATTCTGCGGCTGCGTTTTGCTCCGCTGTATTATTGACGCTCCAGAATTTGCCATCAATCAGTGTCGGCACATTCCCAAAAGTTTCCTGAAATGGCTGTACTGCATAATTGCTAAGTCTTACCTGTTGTTTGCCTACTCCATAAGCAACAAATGAAAAATCAAAAGTTTTATAAGTCAATCTGCCATTAAAACCGAAGGTGTAGCGTGGCAATGATCCACCCAAAATAACCCTGTCTTTGTCAGGCGTTATTTTGCCGTCTCCATCAATATCCATGTATTTGACATCTCCAGGTTTTACACTGGCACTTGTAACCGGAGAGCTTGCAACTTCTGCTGCTGTCTGGAATATGCCGTTTGATTTATATCCATACCAAGCTGCAAATTCCTGTCCTTCAATATTTGATGTATCTCCTAATATAGAAGTTCCTTTCAAATCATCAACATTTGTTTTAGCATCGGCTAAATTCGCTCCTAAACTGTACTTCCAGTCCGATCCGATCTTGTCTGACCAATTAACAGTCACTTCAAAACCTTTTGAGCTGACTTTCCCTGCGTTTTGAAAAGGCGCATCATACCCAAGATAAAGCGGCACATTTAGTTTGAGTAAAATATCCTTAGTCTGCCTGTAAAATACATCTCCGCTTAAAGTCAGCCTGTTATTTAAAAAAGTTGCATCTAAACCAATATCTGTACTTTCCTGTGTTTCCCATGTAATATCGTTAACTGCATAATTAACCTGAGAACCAGAAGTTGGAGCAACCACTGCACCATTTTGATAGAATAAAGCATTATACAAGTTAATAGTTGCCTGATAAGGATAATTTCCTATACGCTCGTTACCTGACTGTCCCCATGAAGCTCTAAACTTCAAAAAATCAACTCCAAATTCTTTAACTGATTTAAAAAAAGATTCTTCAGAAACCGCCCATCCCGCTCCCACAGAAGGAAAGAAAGCCCATCTTTGATCAGCATTAAATCTTGAAGATCCGTCATAACGACCACCTGCCTGAAAATAATATCTGTTTTTGAAATTGTAAGATACCCTTCCAAAATAAGAACTTAGAGCCGTTTCATAAGCAGAGCCTCCATTGTCTCTGAATGCTAGAAGCCCAGCATCTAGATATGGAAAATTCGATAATGTATAGGTTGCGCGAGAAGCCGTTATACTTTCATTGTATGAGTAATTATTTTCATATCCCACAGTGGCATCTAAATTATGTTTCTCACTGAAGGTATTTGCGTAATTAGCAATAAACTGTCCATTAAATCTATAAAAGTAAGGTCTCTCTTCTCTCAGCGAAGAAGAAGCCGGCTGCTGTCCCACGGCAACTTTTTTCGAAGGATCTAAAGCATCAGTGAATTCAACTACTTTGATGAACTGTTTATTTGACGAAAAAATTACTGTTGGAGCAGCCTGACCTGTAATAGTCAGCCCCTTAAAAGGCTTGAAATTCACAGCAATACGACCGGTTAGATTATTCACTATATCCTTTTTAAAACCGCCGTCGCTGATTTGTGCCAATGCATTACGCCCGTCCTTACCAAGTGCAAATCTGCCATCCGAATAATAATCATCATAGATTGCAGGCATAACTCTGGCATCCAAAAAAATGTTATTATTGAAAATATTAACATCTTTACTTTCAGTTCTCACCACACTCATATCAAAACTGGCACTCAGTTTATTGCTAAATTTAAAATCATTATAAACTCCCGCGTTTAATTTTTTAAAACCACGGTTATCATACAATGCCTCAATGGAAGAATACCCAAAAGCGGCTCTTGTTTTAACATTTTCAGATCCCGATGAAAATGCAAGGTTATGAATAATCCTTGGCGCATTATTTTTAATAATAGAAGACTGCCAATCGGTATCAGGATACAAGTCAGGATTAGCTGCATTATTAGCTTTATAATTATTAATGGTAGCTTGTGAATATAAAGGAGCGGCACCGTCATTAGCCAAATACTCATTATATAACTGCATATACCTGACAGCTCCCATTGAACCTGGCTGGTTTACTGGAGTCGCCTGTGCATATTCATAACTATAATCAAAACTGGTTTTTCCAGATTTTGCTCTCTTGGTAGTAATCAATAAAACCCCAGCAGCTGCCCTTGATCCATAAATGGCTGTAGATGCAGCATCTTTCAAGGCTGTTATCGTTTCTATATCTTCAGGATTCAGGTAATCAATATTTCCTGACGGCACGCCATCAACTATTATAAGAGGATCATTTCCTCCCGTATCTCCTAATGTAGTTACCCCACGAAAGCGGATTTTTGATTGCGAACCAGGAGCAGCGCCATTTCTTGTTACCGTTACTCCTGCCATTTGCCCTTGCAAAGCATCAGAAACTTGAACTGTTCTTCGTCCAGCTATTTCCTGAGACTTAACCGTTGCAATTGCTCCTGTCAAATCTTTCTTTTTAGAAGAACCGTACCCGATTACTACAATTTCCTGCAATTCTTTACTAGAAACCTTTAATACTATATTAAGGTTCGTTTGTCCTGATAAGGGTATTGTCTGAGTTTCAAAACCCATAAAAGAAGCAACAAGAATATTTCCTTTTTCAGCTTTAATTTCAAATTTTCCATCAAAATCGGTCGTGGCACCAATTTTTGTTCCTTGGATCTGAATCGTTACACCTGGAATGATCAATCCAGACTCATCTTTAATAATTCCTTTAACAGAATTTTGTGCGTACATATTCATACAAAGCAAAAAGCCTGTAATACTTAAAACGCAGCGAAGTTTGAGAAAAAAATCGTACATAATTTGTTTTGGTTTAGATTGGTTAGTAAATTTTTAATATTGATATTTTAGAGCCAAATATTAAAAGTTCTGAGCCAAATGTAGAATTTAAAGCACATCTAAGCAACGTATAAAATTGCGTATCAATCGTTTTTTCTATCTCAAACGTTTGCAGTATCGTTTTCGATAGATAGAAAATTTCTATCTTTGAAAAATATTTTGAATCCAAAATGCCATGCCGAGAGTTAAATGCCCTAAATGCAGCAAAGTAGAGACTGTTTTAAAGTCAGGATTTATCCGACAAAAACAGCGTTATTACTGTAAAGAATGCAACTATAATTTCACTTTAAATCATGAAAGTAGAAAAGCAAAAAATAAGACGAAGAAAAATTATCAGACAACAATAGTCGATATCGGGCAGGCAATGGGAATTTCGGCTACGACTGTCAGCCGTGCATTGAGGAATCATCCCGACATTAGTCCTGCAACAATTTTAGCAGTAAAACAGGTAGCTGTAGAAATGGAATACCGCCCTAACCTTCTTGCCCGAAATTTTGCCAATAAGCAATCACAGACAATTGGTGTTATTATCCCGCATCTGCAGTCTACTTTTTTTTCTTCGATGCTTGGAGGGATTCAGAAAATTGCTTCAAAAAACGGCTTTAAAGTCATAATATGCCAGTCGAATGAAGATTATGACACCGAATTAGAAAATGTACAAGTACTGATGGACAGTCGAGTTGACGGTCTTTTAATCTGTCACTCCTCCAGTACTATTCAATTTGATTATATAGAATCATACAGCAAAAGAGGAATTCCTATCGTCAATTTCTACCGCATCAATCCTATAAAAAGCATTTCAAAAGTTTTAGCAAAAAATACGGAAGGAGCAGAAAAAATCACCAACCACCTTTTGGAGCAGGGATGTAAACGTATAGGAATCATATTAGGTCCTAAATCTTTATCCATTACAGAAGAACGTTTGCTTGGCTATCTGAATGTCTTAAAAAAGAATAAAATTAAAATAGACAAAGAACTTATTGCTTATACAGATTATTCGAATATAAGCATTAACGGAGTGGTAGATGACTGGCTGAATCTAGATCAAAGACCCGATGCAATTTTCTGCATTTCAGACCGATCTGCCATATATGTAATCAAACATCTTAAAAAAAGAAAGGTTAAAGTACCTTCAGATATCGCTGTTGCCGGTTTTGGAAATGATCTGATGGGGGAATTAATAGATCCGCCGCTTACTACTTATAATATACAAACTTCAGTAATTGGTGAAACTACAATGCAAATGTTTTTACATCAATATAATAATGATTCTGAAACAGAAACAAAGATTCAAACAATAGACGGAGATCTTTTAATAAGAGAATCAAGCCTTAAGAGAAAAAACCAATAAATAGAAAGTCATTAAATCACTTTCTTGTAGATTGTCTAATAATCAGCTTCGGCCTAAATGAATTCTTAATTTTACGGCCAGGTGTATCCATGATAATATCATTAATTAGTATTTCAGCCGCAAGTTCTCCAAGTTTATGAGGATTTAAATCTATAGTTGTTAAAGAAGGATTCAAATAATGCGAGAAAGAATCATTCCCACATCCCGCTACAGCCAGTTCATTAGGCACGTTAATCTTCTGATGGCTTAAATAATGTATTATTTCTATTGCTCCTCTGTCATAAATACAAAAAACGGCATCTGGTTTTTCTTTTTTATGGAGTAATTGTGAAACAGCAAAAATTTCTCTTTCACGCTGCAGATCACAATAAATTATATTTTCTTTTCTAATTTTTATACCTGCCGATTCTGCTCCGGCAATACAGCCTTCAACTCGTTGTCTGCTCATAATTAAATTCTCAGGACCTGCAATAATCGCAATATTTTTATATCCTTCCTGAGCTAAATGTTCGCCAATCATAAACCCCGCAACAAACTGATCATTTGAAACAAAATGAGTATCAAGACCTAAAAGTTCTCTGTCAATTGCCAAAAGCGGAATGTTATTTTTAACAATGCTATGGTGTTCTGTAAAATTACTGGTCTCTTTAGAATGTACAATAGCGATACCGTCAACATTCAGCCCGATAAGAGTTTGAATTCCCTTAATCTCATCCATGAAAGAATCTTTTGACTGGCAGGTAACAATAAAAAACTTCTGCTCAATTGCCCTCTCCTGCATACCGCTAATGATTGAAGCATAATAACCTCGTTCAATATCAGGAACAAGAACTCCTATAATATTGCTTCTATTGCTTTTAAAGTTCTGAGCAAAAAAATTAGGCTGGTAGCCAAGGTCTTTTGCTGTATCTCTGATAATCTGTTTTGTTTTTTCTGTGATATCCGAATGATCTTTTAAAGACCTTGAAACAGTTGAAATTGAAAACCCCGTTTTCTCAGAAATATCTTTTATTGTAATCATTTTCTTCTTCATTTCACAAATATAATTATTTGTGCAAATTTTAATTTCGTTTGCGCAAAAAAAATCATTTATTCTCACAAATTATAATATTTTTTATAATAGTTTTGACTGTTTTTCAACTGATTAATAATTTCATTTTTACTGTTTTGTGACCAATTAAATTGCTTTTAAAGTAAAAAAAATGAAGTCATAAACGGATCAATAAATTAATTAACAGCTGCATAATCATTACTAACTAAAACCAAAATTATTATGAAAAAAATTAAAACTTTAATGCCGGCATTTTTTTACAGTTCACTGCTGTTTTTGCTTTTTAGTTTTACTGCCCGGTCGCAGAATTACCAATTAGTATGGTCTGATGATTTTAACGGTACTGGAGCACCAGATTCCAATAAATGGGGCTACGAACTGGGCGGTAACATCCGAAACAGCGAGCTGCAGTATTATACCAACAGCCTCAACAATGTAAAACAGAACAATGGAAACTTAGAAATTACTGTCATAAAAGAAGACTTTGGCGGTAAGCAATATACGTCTGGAAGCGTTATTTCTCTAAATAAATTTTCAGTAACATACGGGAAAATTGAAGGGCGTTTTAAAATGCCTAACGGAAAAGGATTGTGGGCCTGCTTTTGGACTTTGGGTTCCAATTTTCCGCAGATTGGATGGCCAAAATGTGGTGAAATAGACATTTTTGAGCATCTAAACAGTGAAACTATGGTTCATGGAACAACACATTGGGCAGGAGCAAATGAAATACATGTACAAGACGGTTCCACTTATAATGTTGATGTCACACAATGGCATGTGTATTCCATAACGTGGGATGCCAACTATATTAAATGGTATGTTGATGATATTTTGTACAAACAATTTAGAGTCACAGACGGATATAATTTTACAGGCGAATTTCATAAACCTCATTATATACTTATAAATCTTCCTATTGGAGGAACTTGGCCAGGACCGCCTGATGCAACAACTGTTCTCCCTGCCACAATGTACTGCGATTATGTAAAAGTTTATAAAGATACCGATAACACTCAAATTGCAGCAACAGGTTTTTCAATATCTCCAAATACACTAACTTTAAACCAAGGGGGGAAACAGGTAATAAATACTGCATTTGTACCTGCAAATACAACAAACCAGATTGTTTCATGGACCTCAAGCAACAGCTCAGTTGCAATTGTAAATAACTGGGGACTGGTTACCGGCACGGGTATTGGTGCGGCAACCATAACTGCAATAGCTTCCAATGGAAGTACTGCCACCTGCAGCGTTTCTGTACAGAATCTGGCTAATGTAAATAAATTAGTGAATGGAAATTTTGATGCCAATACAACGGCAACCCAGACTCCCATAGGCTGGTCTGAATGGGGAAGCGCATCAAATGCACAGACTTCAGCAGCTGCGCCTTACTCACCAGCATACAAAGGTATCCAATGGGGCACTACAGCTTATGAAGTTGCAGTCTTTCAATCATTAACTGGTATTGCTAATGGAAACTACACAATGAAAGCCTGGGTTCGCAGTTCCGGCGGCCAGAATTTTGCCACCATGTATGCAAAAGGCTACGGCGGTACCGACCAGAACTACTCTGTTGCTGCCAGTATACCTAATTGGACTCAAATACAAATCAACAATATCAAAGTTACCAACAATACCTGTGAGCTTGGGTTTTATCAATCTGCAAAAGCAAATAATTGGCTGGATTATGATAATGTTGAGTTTTATTTGTCACCAGTTGCTATCACAGCATTTGGAATTTCACAAAACAGTATGACAATGCCTATTGGAACCAACAGAGCTCTTAATACTGTTTTCACTCCGGTTAATGCTACTGATCAAAATGTAGTATGGACCTCCAGTAACAATGCAGTAGCCACAGTAAACAATTTAGGAATTATTACTGCTGTAGGTGTTGGAACGGTTACAATTACAGCTACTGCTTCTGACGGAAAAACTGCAAATTGCAGCGTATCTGTACAGGATCTTGTAAACTTTAACAAACTTAACAATGGTAATTTTGAAGCAAACACAACCACAACACAGACGCCAACAGGATGGACTGAATATGGTACTGGCTCCGCTAATGCGCAAACCTCAACAAGTTCGCCGCATTCTGGAACTTACAAAGGCACTCAGTCCTCAGCCTCAGCTTTTGAAGTTGCCGTTTTCCAGTCCCTCACCTATATTGTAAACGGGAATTATACCATGAAAGCCTGGGTACGTAGTTCTGGCGGACAAAGCACGGCGCTTATGTATGCAAAAAATTACGGAGGAAATCCATTGAATTATTATTTAAATACAAGCATACCCAACTGGACTCAGGTACAGATCAATAATATCATTGTAACAAACAATAGCTGCGAATTGGGCTTTTATCAATATACAGGTACTGCAGACAAATGGTTGGATTATGATGATGTAGAGTTTTATTTAACCTCTGCCGGATCTGCCAATACTTTAAGTTTAAAAAACGTACAAAACTTAAATTCAGAGGTAATCAATGCTTCTTTACCAGTAGAAAATTTTGTTGCTTATCCTAATCCTGTCAAATCAGGATCTACATTAAATATCTCATCAAATGACGAAGTTCCATTCGATATTTTTATTATCAATATGAACGGGGAAACTATATTTTCTAAATTGAACAATTATGATACTTCTACCGCTGTTCCAATTTCTAATTTGAATAAAGGAGTCTACTTTCTTAGGACTACGAACTCTGTAAGAACAAGGATTCAAAAAATTTTTGTAGAGTAGTTTAAAAATTGAAACAATCAATATTATGAAGGTTCCAGGCTCAAGATTAGAATCCTACTTCTCACCATAATAGTATGATAGACGAAAAGAAAGTGTTCAATCTTTCCAAAACCTTTATAAAACGTTGTAAGACCTGCAAATCTTTAGATTCGCAGGTCTTCTTTAAGAAACTATTAAATCTTTCTAACAGTGCTCAAATCTGCTTTTATTTTCTTTTTTATACAATCGTAATTTCTCTTTTGATGTTTTTTATTGAATATACCGCATTAAATAAAATACATTCTTAAATTTGTATGATCTACTACCTTGCAAACGCAAATTATCATTAAGCTTATGTATGCTAGACTTGAGAAATTTCTAAAAAGTAAAACAAATATAAATCAGAAGTCGCTGCTTACAATTTCTCCTGCTTTACTTTAATACAAACAAAGCGGAACGAAATCCTGCTGTATTATAATCAGATATTTAATGATTATTATTTTATAAATAAAGTCTGTGTCCGATTGTATACTAGTAATAAACCATAACAGGATATGAAATTTACAACAGGAGAAATAATATTTTAACACTACAAAACAAAAACATGAAAAAACTACTAATAATATCCATTCTGGCAGCATTCTCCACGATAATGTCTGCTCAACAAAACAACTTCCAGCTTTCAAGCCACATCTTGGATGTATCAAAAGGAAGTCCGGTCAGCGACGTTACAATACGATTAGAAAAATATGATCAACAAACAAAAATATGGTCTTTCATTGAGGAGAAAAAAACCGATATAAACGGGAGAATCACAGATTTTCTAAACTCGGAAAAATCTAATTTAGGAATTTACAAATTGACTTACTTTACAGCCGATTATTTTAAAAACAATCATGTAGAAAGTTTTTACCCCTTTATAGAAGTTGTATTTCAGATAAAGGACCAAAAACATTATCACGTTCCTATAACTCTCTCCGCTTTTGGATATTCAACTTACCGAGGAAATTAATTCAGCTGAAAAATATTTTATTTTTGAGTTTTCCCAAAATTATGTTTTAAAAAAAAGGTCCTTTCGCATCTGTCAGAATCAAATATAAGAATTTAGGTAATTTAAAAATTAGCCCGACAATTTACAAAATGATTTACACATAGATATCCCTGGTCTAATCATTTGCTTCTTAATAAGCATATTACCAGTTTAATTCCGCTAATATTCGTTCGGCCGATTCAAAACTTTTAAAACCTAATCCGTTTTGTATGCGCCACTTGATAAAACGATGCTCCTGTTCGGCAACATGTTAAGATATTTACATTGCCGGATTTTAATCTTTGAGAACGAGCGCTTGTTGTAGACTTTGATCGCTGCTGTATTAGAACCGCTTTTATCAATGTTTATTACTCGTGGTTTGTAGTTATTACTAATTACTTTAATTAGACTGGGCACACATTCTCTGTCTTTTTCTAGTCAAAAGAAAGTTAACCTTATTACCTAATTTATCAACTGCCCTATATCAATAACACCAAATACCTTTTACCTTGATATAGGTCTCATCTAATCTCCAGCCCGTCCCCGCTCTGCCTTTTCTCTTCTTCATCTCTGACTCAAGCAGAGGTGTAAACTTATAAACCCATGGCCGAATCGCGGCATGACCCACAAGCACCCCTTTAATTTCCATTATTCCCTCAGCATCACGGTAACTAAGTGTAAATCTTAGTTTAAAATATACTGCCTGAATATTGATATATTTTAGACAGTGATGATCTTTAGGATTCATTTGTTGATGGGTTTAAAATTATATGATAACGTTATTTCCAAATGGGGGCAGAACCATATCTATGGGTTTAAAATTATATCTATTTTCAATTTTGAGGCCGCCCGCAAATGTAAAATGATTATTTTTGTTTAACACTAATTAATAATCATTAAACAAAACATATGATAAAGTCAATCATTGCAAAAATAGACCATAGTGTATTGAATGAAATTCAGATCGACAGAATTATAGAAATGGCATGGGAAGACCGAACTCCTTTTGATGCAATAAAATTTCAATTTGGTCTATCTGAAAGTGATGTGAAAGCTTTGATGAAGAAAGAATTAAAGTTCAGCAGTTACAGATTGTGGCGCGAGAGGGTTGAAAATTGTAAAACAAAACACACAGCAAAGAGACCCGAAGGTATTGACAAGTTTAAATGTAACAGGCAAAGAGCAATTTCAAATAATAAAATCTCTAAGCGTTAATAAAATTTTACAGATGACGAAAAACGATAAACCCGATAATGTAGTTTTTTCAAAGGATCATGGCTATAATGCAAGGCTATTGCCATATGCTACAAATGTGGGCGCACCGGTAATAAAAGCAGATGATGCAGCAGGCTGGAAAAACATGGGCATAAATAAGGTAAACAAAGAATTTGAAAGTAAATTCAACGAACTGAAAATGCATTACCTGGATTTAATCGAGGAATTCCAGTGGAATGAACTGGTATACAACGCCAGATTTTCTTTTGAACCTATTGTGGGCGAAATATATCATTTATATAAAGATGCAGATGGTTCTCACTTTCTTTCACTAATAGGGCCCAAAGAATGGAATAAGGAACATGCAGGTACTTTTAGACTTAACAGCGATAAAAAATGGATACTGATCGATCTGAAAAGCTCAATCTTTTAATAAAACTTCATACTAATGAAAAACAAAATAAATTTTAAAACCAGTGATCTTGAAAAAATGGAAAAGCAGACTGCCGTGCATTTAATAAACAGTTTAGGCGGTTTTAAAAGTGTGGCATTAGTTGGAACTTCTGATGGTGAGGGAAATACTAATTTATCCATTTTTAGTTCTTTTTTTCATATTGGTGCCAATCCTCCATTAATAGGCATGATTTTTCGCCCCAGCCCGCCAGAGCGTGATACTATGAGAAATATTATAGATACAGGATTCTATACTATTAATCATATCAGCGAACAGATATACAGGCAGGCACATCAGACATCAGCGAGATACAGCAGAGAAATTTCAGAATTTGAAGCTGCAGGACTCAGCGTGGAATATAAAAATAACTTTCCCGCTCCTTTTGTGCTCGAAAGCAGCATACAGTTAGGTATTGAATTTAAAGAAAAAATGGCCATTCCAATCAATAACACTACTATGATCATTGGGGAAATAGTCCAGATTTTTATTCCCGAAGACTGCTTGTCTGAGGATGGTTTTGTCGATTTAGAAAAAGCCAATACCGTTACATGTTCGGGTCTGGACAGCTATCATAAAACCATCCAGTTAGACCGTTTAAGCTATGCAAAACCAGATAAGGAAATTACATCACTGCTTAAAAATTGAATAAAAAAAAGATAAATATTATGTGGTTCAAACGTGATCTCCGTTTTACAGATCACGAACCCCTGTTTATGGCCCAGCGGGAAAATATTCCGCTTCTTTTAGTTTATTTTTTTGAGCCGTCGATAATGGCTTGCCCTGATTCTGATGTGCGTCACTGGCGGTTTGTTTATGAATCCTTACAGGAAATGCAGTCTAAATTAAAGTCAATTGCTGCGCAGATTTATTATTTTCATAACGAAGCTGCAACTGTTTTTGAGCACCTATGCAGTCTTTATGATGTTCAAACGGTATTTTCGCATCAGGAAATAGGCAGCAAGGCCACTTTTGACAGGGATAATGCCATGCAGTCTTTCTTTGATAATCATAAAATACTTTGGAAACAATCGCAGCTCCATGGTGTAATCAGAAAGCTGCGATCTAAACAAGATTGGGATAAGCGCTGGGAGCAAACAATGCGTGCAATTCCTAAAATGATTGATCTGACTACTTTTAAATTTGAAAATTTAGATCCTGATCTCTATCAAAAGCTAAAAGGGAAAGCGCTTTCTAGTGAAATTAAGCAGCGAAATGAAAATTTTCAGCAGGGCGGCGAATATTGGGCCTGGCGGTATTTGCAAAGTTTTGTAAAAGAAAGACATGTCAATTACAGCCGGCATATTTCCAAACCTGGTTTAAGCCGAAAAGGCTGCAGCCGCTTATCCCCCTATTTGACCTACGGAAACATCAGTATGCGAATGGTGTATCAATATACCAATCAGTTTTATGAATCATCTTCCAGCAAAAGGGCTATACTTAATTTTGTTTCCAGACTGCATTGGCACTGCCATTTTATGCAGAAATTTGAAAATAACTGTGAAATTGAATTTGAAAATATAAACAAAGATTATGATTCCCTGATAAAACCCAGAAATGAAATCTATATAAAAGCCTGGCAGGAAGGTAAAACAGGCGTTCCAATTATTGATGCCTGTATGAGATGTTTAGTCCGCACAGGTTATATAAACTTTAGAATGAGGGCCATGCTGGTTTCCTTTTTTACATTCAATTTGTGGCAGGACTGGCGTGAACTGCATTTTCTGGCAAGACAGTTTTTAGATTACGAACCCGGAATTCATTATCCGCAGATTCAGATGCAGGCCGGTACAACAACAGGCAGTACCATTAGAATTTATAATCCGATAAAAAACTCACAGCAGCACGATGCAGAGGGTATTTTTATAAAAAGATGGCTGCCTGAGCTGGCTGAAATTCCACCACAATTAATTCATGAACCATGGAAATTAAATATTATCGAGCAGCAATTTTACAAATGCGAAATAGGTAAAGATTATCCAGAGCCCATCGTTGACATAGAAGAAACCCGGAAATACGCCAGTGATATTGTCTGGAGTTTTAGAAATAAACAAAAAAATGCGAGGAGTTAAAAAGCAAAACCTGCGCAGTAAAACCTGCATCGTCTGCCAGAGACCATTTGCATGGAGAAAAAAATGGGAAAAGGTATGGGACGAAGTGAAATATTGCAGTGATAAATGCAGAAGCAGTAAATAATATGGAAACCAAAACTTTAAGGCTCATTCTTGGAGATCAGCTAAATGGCAATCATTCCTGGTTTGAAACGATAGACAATTCAATAACCTATGTGATGATGGAAATCCGGACAGAAACCGACTATGCCATACACCACATACAAAAAATAACAGGATTCTTTGCGGCAATGCGCCAGTTTTCCAACTTCCTGAAATCCAAAAAACACCATTTTATTTATCTGGAAATAAACGATAAAGACAATTTACAGTCCCTTGAGGCCAATCTATCCCTTCTAATAGAAAGGGATCATTACACAAGATTCGAATACATGCTGCCCGATGAGTATCGCGTAGATGCAGTATTACAAAAATTTACATCCCAGATTTCTATTGCTTCTAAAGTTTACGATACCGAGCATTTTTTCAGTACCCGTAATGAACTGGGAAAATTCTTTGAAGGCAAAAAAACTTTGCTGATGGAAAGTTTTTATCGCGCCATGCGAAAGAAACATCATGTACTAATGTCAGCAGACAGCCCACTGACAGGCCAGTGGAACTATGATCAGGAGAATAGAAAGAAACTGCCTAAAAATCATAAACCCGCTGCTCCTTTAGTTTTTAATAATGATGTTTCCCACATAGTGGATGCCATTTTACAGAATGATATTAAAACGATCGGATCTATTGACAAAACAAATTTTATCTGGCCAATAGACAGGGAACAGTCCCTTGAACTCCTTGATTATTTTACAGATGAATGCCTGCCTTTATTCGGTTCTTACCAAGATGCGATGGTCCCTTATGAGTGGTCCTTATACCACTCCAGATTATCATTTTCGTTAAACACAAAAATGATTTCTCCATCTGAAGTCATACAAACGGCAATTGCAAAATGGGAGAAAAATTCTAAAATCATCACTTACAATCAATTGGAAGGTTTTGTACGTCAGATTATTGGATGGCGGGAATACATGAGGGGTATTTACTGGCTCAAGATGCCGGAATATGCTGCATTAAATTTTTTTGGCCATAAGGAAAAATTGCCTCAATGGTTCTGGACAGGCAAAACTAAAATGAACTGTCTTAAAGACGCCATAACGCAGTCCCTGACATTTGCTTATGCGCACCATATCCAGCGTTTGATGATCACAGGGAATTTTGCCCTTTTGGCCGGAACCGATCCTGATGAAGTCGACAACTGGTATCTTGGCATATATATCGATGCTCTGCATTGGGTTGAAATAACAAACACACGAGGCATGAGCCAGTTTGCAGATGGAGGAATTGTCGGCACCAAACCTTATGTCAGTTCAGCTTCTTATATTGATAAAATGAGCCATTACTGCAGTACCTGCTTCTATAATAAAGCAAAAAAGACAGGCGATAAAGCATGTCCTTTTAACAGCCTGTATTGGAATTTTTATGATAAACAGGAACAGAAGCTCGCAGAAAATCCAAGAATTGGAATAATGTATAAAACATGGCATAAAATGAAGCCCGAAGCTAAAGCAGCAATGTTGAAACAGGCTGATTATTATTTGAAAAATATAAATAACTTATGAAAACAGCATTAGTTTGGTTTAAAACAGATTTACGAATAACCGATAATGAAACATTATTGAAAGCAGCCTCACAAAATGACAGTGTTATTCCTGTTTATTGTTTCGACGATTCACATTTTGCAGTAACACCTTATGGATTTAAAAAAACAGGAGATTTCAGGGCCCAATTTCTTATGGAATCCTTAATTGATCTGGATAGGAATTTAAGAGCATTAGGATCCGGACTGCTTATTTTGAAAGGAAAGCCTGAAATTGAAATTCCAAAAGCAGTGAAACACTACAAAGCTGTTAAAGTGTATGCCAAACGTGAAGTTGCTTTTGAAGAAAAGCGTACTGAAAATTTAGTTCAGTCGGAGCTTTGGAAGCTTCGATGTGAATTTTTAACCTTTAGTACCAGTACTTTGTATCATGCAGAGGACCTACCTTTTTCAATAAAAAACATACCGGATGTATTTACTGATTTCAGAAAAAAAACGGAGAAAGATGCTGCAATACGATTGGCATTTGAAAAACCGGAAAATATAAAGTCGCCAGAAATTCCTAAACTTGAACTTCCAAATCTCAAGCAGCTTGGTTTAAAAAAGATAATTATGGACCCAAGAGCTGCTTTTGAATTTGCTGGAGGAGAATCTCAGGCCTTAAAAAGATTAGATTATTATTTTTTTGAATCCAATCTAATATCAACTTACAAGAAGACCCGAAACGGAATGGCAGGTCCTGATTATTCTTCCAAATTTTCGTCCTGGCTTGCCTTGGGATGTATTTCTCCAAGATTTATTTACCAGGAACTTAAAAGATACGAGTCCCTTTATACTGCTAATGAATCAACTTATTGGCTGGTATTTGAATTGCTTTGGCGCGATTACTTTAGATTTATGATGAAGAAATATCCTAACCGTTTTTTTTACAAGAACGGACTTAAAAATAGCGATTCTTCAACTTCAAAAATAGATTTTCAGAAGCTCCATAACTGGATTGAAGGAAAAACAGGTGTCGATTTTATTGATGCCAACATGATTGAACTCAAATTGACGGGCTTTATGAGTAATCGTGGCCGTCAAAATGCAGCAAGCTATCTGTGTAACGATTTAGTAATAGACTGGCGATATGGTGCAGCTTACTTCGAGCAGCAGCTCATAGATTATGATGTCTGCAGCAACTGGGGGAATTGGGCTTATTTAGCCGGTGTTGGAAATGACCCAAGAGGTAGTCGTTACTTCAATATCGAAAAACAGGCAATAGATTACGATAAAGATAAAAGCTTTAGAAATTTATGGTTAAAAAAGCAATAATAACCGACGTAATCTCCCTTTTACAGATTCTTATAAAACCAGGACATAATACGTTCTTATTTTATCTCAGTTTAAATCATTAAAAAAAGACAGCTACATGGTATTTTTTTCTTTCCTTCAAAAAAATATCTTTGCAAAGTCCAAATTTTCCCTAATTAAAATTAGAGACCTCTAAATTTTAACAAACATTAAAATATTAATTATTCGCACATCAAAACCAAAAATTACTTGTCTGAAGATAAAAAATCGTTTTGTATTGAATGCTTTTTGATGATCTACTAGAGTTATCCCTCTATCTATTTATTTCGATTATGATTATACTTTAATGCTTCTGATTCTATTTCCTGGATTGTTTTCTTTTTCCCTTTAGAAATCCATTCTAAAAGCTCTTCTTCAAAAAAGTACAGCTTTTTACCATATTTATAGCACGGAATTTTTCTCTGCCTTACAAGAGCGTAAATTGTAGGCTTTGCTTTTCCTATGAGCCGGCTTGCTTCTTCAATACCAATAGGAATACTTTTTTCTTTAGATTCATATACCTATACATTCTGAATCAAAAGTTTAATCTCGGCAATTTCTTTCACTAAATGTGCTACTGCTTTAGGCAGGTTCTCAAAAGAGATTTCGTTTGTGTCCATAGCTATCGTTTTTAACAGTTATGGCGCAAATGAAAAAAGTGTTTCTGCTGTGTCCTTCTTCACAGCAGAAACACTTGACAAACACAGTGTTTTATATGTATTGGCAGTTAAAAATCTGTAAAATCTTCCATAATCTTTATAAGCCCTTTCTGTTCATCATCTTTCAGATGCGTTTTAATGCTGTTCTGCTCAACATCTTTTAAAGCGTCAGCAAAAGTCAGTTTTAAAAATTGCGCGGCTCTGTCCTGCCTGCTGACTTTAAAGCAATTCCAGATATTCCAGCCAAAATGATACAGATCGAGATTGGACAGATCTTTTACTTTTAACGGTTTAATCTTTTCAAAATTTATGTCTTCAGCATATATGATTATATTCCTGCCCAATTGTTTCAAATCATCATCCGACAC
Source organism: Flavobacterium sp. Root935 (assembly GCF_001429295.1). Classification (GTDB taxonomy): domain Bacteria; phylum Bacteroidota; class Bacteroidia; order Flavobacteriales; family Flavobacteriaceae; genus Flavobacterium. The sequence continues at coordinate 785,934 of NZ_LMJL01000012.1, forward strand.
GTACAGCGCAAACTCCTGCTGTGCATAACGGATGGCAGTATCAATTCTAGCCTGTTTTTGATTTCTGGCTGCATTTTGCCGCTCCTCCCTTATCTGCTGAATATTTCTGGCTGAATTTTTATTTTCAAGCATTTCGGGCTTAATTAAAGCATCCTGTGGCTGCTCTTGTATTTTTTCAAGGTCTTCACCTGGAATCCGGCTTTCAGGCGATTCATTTTTTTTTGTCTTCAAAAAACGATTCAGTAATCTCTCAGCCAAGTCGTTAAGAAATAAACTTAGAATTGCAAACATTAAAATTCCAAATCCAGTGCAGATCCAAAAGAAAACGCCGGCCGTATATTCATCCGCACCTTTTTCCAGAAGGACCAGTCTTCCGATTGCACCTACAAAAACACAGACTAAAAAAACAGACAGGTAAACTGCTATATATTCAAAGTACTTTATTTTCATTTCGCTGTTTTCTTTAAAGATTCCAATTGTATTGCCTGGGAAGCTCTGTTTTTCTTCTCATCTATTACTTTGGCGTAGATTTGAGTAGTTTTTACGTTGGTATGCCCGAGCATTTTACTGACCGTATAGATGTCTGTCCCGCTTGAGAGCTGCAGTGTTGCAAATGTATGGCGGAAGCAGTGGAAGGTAATGTTCTTTTTAATGCCGGCAGATTCAACCCATTTTTTCAGAGGGCGTGAAATCCAGGACGGGTCCGGCAGATCCTCAAAAACAAGCTGCCCGGGAAGCCTTGGTTCTCCGCAGAGCTGGAAAGCCTGCCGAGAAATAGGCATATATTCCACACCCCTTGTCTTTTTCTGCGTGAAATGCAGTTTGGCCATACCGTCTTCCAGGCTTATCTCTTTCCATCGGAGCTTCTGAATGTCGGAATGCCGCAGGCCGGTTAGAGCAGAGAAAAGCGAGGCTCTTTTAAGGACGTCTTTTTCACAGGGCGTTTCAGCCAATGCATTCAATTCTTTAATGGTCAGATATTCACGTCTTGACTCCTGATCCGGAATGCCTTTTATTTTTGAAGATAAATCAACTGTTAGATATCCGTCGATAAAGGCCTGTTTTAAAGCCGCTTTAAAAATGGAAAAATACCTTGCCGCAGTGTTGCGGGAAAGTATTCCTTTTTTGCCTCCTCCTAGCGGGGCACCCAGCAGAAACAGTTTAAAATCTTCCGCCATTGTGCTGTCAACCTCGGAAAACATCAGGCTGCCTTTGGAATAGCTTTTTAAAAATTCTCTGGTCCGCTCCCAATGGATCTGAATGGATTTTGAACTACGGGCGTGTCTTTAGACGCCACCGCGGAAATGTATTTAATAAAATCCTCTTTTCCTTTCTCTTTCTGTTCCGCCAATAGGTTATCAGCATCACTGTACAGATCTGTATTATCGTATTCCTTCTGCCTGATTTTGCGCACTCCGTCCGCATACAGCATTATTTCACGGTCGCTTTCGCTTCTGCACATTATTACCCCGTTATCGGTGCGTCTGGGTTTGTAGGATTTAGTTCCGTCTGCATCTGTGCGGGCAGTCCTTTTCTTGTCCCACTCCACCGTTGTTACGGCTCTGTTTAAATATTCACGGATTCTTTGGGGAGTTTTCTTTCCAGAGACCTCAACAGGATAGCTTTCTATGTAAACATACCATTCTTTTCGGTCTTCTGCCTTTCGAAGACGAACAGTCACCTTGGTTTTTGCTAATTGTTTCATATAAAATCTTTTCCGTTATACAAGTTATCAATTTCGCTTTTTGGAGCATATACATGCTTTCCAATCTGTCTGGTCGGGATTGAATATTTCCTGATATGGCTGTAGACAGAACCTTCAGATATTTGAAACCTATTAGCTATTTCGCCGATAGAATAGCAGTCCTCTTTTTCAAGGCTGTATAATTTTTTCTTCAATCCGCTTTCAGCCTGCGGCAGATTACGTGCAGGGCCGAACATCTCTTCCATAACTCTGCGGTCTATTCTTATAAGGCGGGATCCCAGATTAATTGAAGGAATTTTTCCCTGCCCGACAAGCCGGTAAAGGGACTTATTGTTAATGCCAAAAAGCATGCCAGCTTCAGGAACAGAGATAAATGCCCTGTTCTCTGGTATTTTATCCGTAAGCGCTTTGAGCTCCTCTTCAATTTTAAGCCGTTTCATCTTCAGTTTGTATGCTTTTTTACTGCATACATGGGAGCAGTAGACAGAAGTGACGGTTTTAGGAAGAAATTCTTCCCCGCAGTTAACACATTGTTTATTAGCTCTTTTCATTATCTTTGTCTCCTCTTAAGATACCATAAGGGTACATAAGTCCCACTTCGTCTCCACTTAAGGGACAGGTACAAATATGGTACAAATATATGATAAAAAACGATTAAAAAGCAGCAAAAATAAAAATGAATAAAAAAGAAAAACCGCTGTAAACTTTACATTTACAGCGGTTTAGCACTTATTATTACCTGATGTTAATCAGTACTTATTTGACTTCTTCGAATTCAACGTCTTCAACATTGTCTCCAGAAGACTGCTCTTGTTGTGGAGCAGCTTGTTGACCTTGTTCACCACCTTGAGCGTACATTGCTTCTGTAGCTGTTTTCCAAGCTGCATTTACATTGTCTAATCCTTTTTGGATTGCATCAAGATCTTGAGATTGGTGAGCCATTCTCAATTCAGTTAAAGCATATTCGATAGCTGTTTTGTGCTCATCTGTAAGTTTATCTCCTAACTCTTTCAATTGAGATTCAGTTTGGAAAATAGTACTATCAGCTTCGTTCAATTTCTCAGCTCTTTCTTTTGCAATTCTGTCAGCATCAGCGTTAGCTTCAGCGTCTTTTTTCATTTTTTCGATTTCTTCAGCTGTTAATCCAGAAGAAGCTTCGATACGGATATCGTGAGATTTTCCTGTTCCTTTGTCAGTTGCAGAAACTTTGATGATACCATTAGCATCGATATCGAAAGTTACTTCAATTTGAGGAACTCCTCTTGGTGCTGGTGGAATACCATCTAAGTGGAAACGACCGATAGTTTTGTTATCAGCAGCCATTGCTCTTTCTCCTTGTAATACGTGGATTTCAACAGATGGTTGAGAATCAGCAGCAGTAGAGAATACTTGAGATTTTTTAGTTGGGATAGTTGTGTTAGACTCGATTAATTTAGTCAATACACCACCCATAGTTTCGATACCTAAAGAAAGAGGCGTTACGTCAAGTAACAATACATCTTTTACATCTCCAGATAAAACTCCACCTTGAATAGCAGCTCCAATAGCAACAACCTCATCAGGGTTAACACCTTTAGATGCTTTTTTACCGAAGAATTTTTCAACTTCGTCAGCGATTCTTGGCATACGAGTAGAACCTCCTACAAGGATTACTTCGTCGATATCAGATGTAGATAAACCTGCATCTTTTAATGCTTTAGCAACTGGTTCCATAGAACGTTTTACTAAAGTATCAGATAATTGCTCAAATTTAGCTCTAGATAATTTTTTTACTAAGTGTTTTGGTCCAGAAGCAGTAGCAGTTACGTATGGTAAGTTGATTTCTGTTTCAGCAGAAGATGATAATTCAATCTTAGCTTTCTCAGCAGCTTCTTTTAAACGTTGTAATGACATTGGATCTAAACGTAAATCAATACCTTCTTCAGATTTGAATTCGTCAGCTAACCAATCAATAATAACTTGGTCAAAATCATCACCACCTAAGTGAGTATCTCCATTAGTAGATAATACTTCAAATACACCATCTCCTAATTCAAGAACAGAAATATCAAAAGTACCTCCACCTAAATCGTAAACAGCAATTTTTTGATCAGTTCCTTTTTTATCTAATCCGTAAGCAAGTGCAGCAGCAGTTGGCTCGTTGATGATACGCATAACTTTAAGACCAGCGATTTCACCAGCTTCTTTTGTAGCTTGACGTTGCGCATCGTTAAAGTAAGCAGGAACAGTAATAACTGCCTCAGTAACTGTTTGACCTAAATAGTCTTCAGCAGTTTTTTTCATTTTTTGAAGTGTCATTGCAGACAATTCTTGAGCAGTGTATAAACGACCGTCAATATCCACACGTGGAGTATTGTTGTCACCTTTTACAACACTGTAAGGAACTCTTTTTGCCTCATCTTGAGTTTCAGCAAAAGTGTGTCCCATAAAACGTTTAATAGAAGCAATCGTTTTTGTAGGATTCGTTACTGCTTGTCTTTTTGCAGGATCACCTACTTTAATTTCGCCACCTTCAACAAAAGCGATGATAGATGGTGTAGTTCTTTTTCCTTCTGCGTTAGGGATAACAACTGCTTCGTTACCTTCCATTACAGAAACACAAGAGTTCGTCGTACCTAAGTCAATTCCGATTATTTTACCCATTTTTTATATATTTAATTTTTGATTTAATTTCATAACTCAGGTGGCATAAGTCAATCTTTATGCCAATATCAAAAACCAAAGTAATTTGTCAGTTTTAATAATGGCACAACAAAAATCATCTGACAACATGACATTTTTAAAACCTGACAATCATGGCATGATATATTTTTTCATGTCATTATTAAGGCATTAAGGAACTATTTCCCGCTATCCGCTATATCTTTTATGCCTCCCAAAGCTTCGAAACCGGCATAAAGGGATATCGTTGCTATCGGGGCTAGGACAATCATTTTTATAATTACTTTTCGTTACTATCAAATCAGAATAATTTTTAATTAAATACTGAATTACTTACATTAGCCTTTTTTCTAAATAATATAAATGGAGAATTACAGCATCATTATATTCATACTTGCCATTGTCATAGGATTATCTGCCTTTGCCGACACAATAAAATTACCTCAGCCTATTTTATTGGTTATAGTGGGAATTGCAATTGGTTTTATTCCGACAATGACCGAAATCGAAATCAATCCCGAGATTATTTTCCTGATATTTCTGCCTCCATTATTATATGATGCTTCTTTTAACATATCGCCAAAAGATTTCAAAACCAACATCAACACTATCGGAGCTCTGGCTGTTTCATTGGTTTTTATGACCGCTGCGGGGATTGCCGTTGTTGCTTATTTAATGATTCCAGGAATGACCTGGCCGCTTGCTTTTGTATTAGGAGCAATACTTTCGGCCACAGATGCCGTTGCCGCGATCAGTATTACTAAAGGATTAAAATTGTCGCACAAAACATTAACAATTTTAGAAGGAGAAAGTCTTATAAATGATGCTTCTGCACTTGTAGCGTACCGTTTTGCAGTTGCCGCAGTTTTAGGATCTTCTTTTATAATCTGGAAAGCTACCCTTGAATTTATATTTTTACTCGGAGGTGGATTTTTAGTTGGTTTTGTCATGGCAAAAATCCTGGCTTTTATTTTAAACAGAGTTCATAAAAACGTAAACGTAACGATAAGTTTCATGCTTTTAATGCCGTTTGTGGCGTATTTAGTTGCTGAACATCTGCATGTTTCTGGTGTAATTGCAGTTGTAATTTTAGGGTTAGCAATTGCTCGTTTCAGCAATAAAATTTTTCCCGAAAGTCTAAAAAACCAATCTAAAAGTCTTTGGGACATTATTATTTTTCTTCTAAACGGATTAATCTTCATCTTAATCGGACTTAACTTTCGCTACATTTTAAAAGATATTGACGAAGGAATGGTTTTGCCTTATATTGGATATGCTGCAATTATAACAGTTGTAGCTTTGTTAATTAGAATGGCAAGGATATTTCTTCAAAAAATCAATCTTCAAAAAGCATTTCAAAACGGAAAAGGAAAAAGAAAAATCAGCGAACATGCACTTCTCGATTTTAATAACAGTATAATTTTAAGCTGGTCTGGAATGCGCGGAATTGTTTCGCTTGCCATAGCAATTGGACTTCCAAAATTTCTTGAAGACGGAACTCCGTTTCCAGAACGCAATGCTATTATCTTTATTTCTGTAGCAGTTGTGCTTTTAACTCTTATTGGTCAAGGACTTACTTTGCCATTGATTGTTAAAAAACTAAATCCTAAAAAAACAGAAAAAGCTCCATCTTGATTTTAATCATTTTACGCATAATATAATTTTCCCTAACCAATAACTACAAACCACAAAACATGAATTCAGAATTACAAAGCCAATTTGACGAATTTGACAAACCTCCCGTAATAAGACGTAAATTATTACCTTGGTGGATTAAAACTTTCTGCTGGATCTTTATGCTTTTAGGTGTCGCTGCAGTTGGCTCGCTTATTACAAATCTTTTTGTGCCAAATGTAAATTTATCTCTTTATGGATTTTCAAGCAACACAGCATACTCTGGAACTGGTCTTTTTATCATTGCGATTATGCTTTTAAAAGGATTTGCAGCCTATTCACTTTGGTTCGAAAAACCAAATGCGATTAATATTGCAAAATTAGATGCCGTTTGTGGTGTCGCAATATGCATTGCTTCTATGTTTATAATTCCTTTTAGTATGGGAGACGGTCACTTTTCACTAAGGCTCGAAATTTTATTATTAATTCCTTATTATATAAAAGTTAACAAGATAGAATATGAATGGGATAATCTCGAAACTATCTAACATAGAACACAGATTAACAACTAATTAAAAATTTAATACTAATTTTATCCTACTCCGTTTTTGTTTAATTTAAAACTCATCAGAAATGACTTCAGATATTCTTTCGACAACACCAGATTCCGAAATTGTTACGACTCGAATTTTAAATTTCCCGCAGGAACTGGTTTTTAAAGCTTGTAGTACTCCCGAACATTTGAAAAATTGGTGGGGACCAAAAGGTTTTACGAATACTTTCAATGAATTTAATTTTTGCGAAGGTGGCAAATGGAGCTTTATCATGCACGGTCCAGAAGCAGGAAATTATGCCAATGAATGCGAATTTATAAAAATAGACAAACCGAATCTTATAGCGTGGAAACGTCATTCTAAACCATTATTTCAGATTCTTACCACATTTGAAACTGTTGCCGAAAATCAGACAAAAGTTGTGTTTAAAATGCTTTTTGAAACCGAAGAAGAATGCCAAAAACTGAAACCGTATGTTGTTGATAAAAATGAAGAGAATTTTGATAAGTTAGAAGATGAGTTGGGGCGAATGGCCTCGTAAATATATCAAGTAAAAAAAACAGAGCAAGATTTGGATTTTTTTTCATTCGAACAAACATGATTTTTGCTTAAAAAAATTATGGAAGCAAATTTTAAAATCAAGCCTTTAAATCATGTAGAGTTTTCAGGCTACTTCGAATTAACAAATCTAGAACTAGAAAAAATCGGGGCAATTAAAATGATAGTCGATAAATTCCCGGGGTTTCCCTGCAGAATAAGTCTAGAAGATGCACAAATTGGGGAAGAAGTTATTTTATTGCCATACAACCATCATAAAACAACTTCTCCTTATCAAGCAAGCGGACCGATCTTTATACGAAATAAAAACTCTACACCAACATTCGAAATCAACCAGATTCCACAACTGTTTAATCATAGATTACTTTCGTTGCGTGGTTATGACAAAAACGGCTTAATGAAAGAAGCATCTGTAATTGAAGGAAAGACTCTAAAAGAGCATATTATTAAAACTTTCGGAAACGAAAAAATAGATTACATACATATTCACAATGCAAGACCAGGCTGTTATAACTGTTTAGTTGAAAGAGCATAAAAAATTTGTTTTCTAATATCTAATGAAATTGGAAAACAATAAAAAAATATGCACGCATAGTAATTTTATAATATTCTTTTATTTTTTATTCGTAATTTCGATTTCTCATCAAAATTACAACTATAAAATGGCTTCATTTGTAAAAGAAATATCTTTCCGCTGGTCAGATCTTGACCCAAACTTTCACGTTCGTCACAGTGCTTATTACGATTTTGGCGCGCAGCATCGTATTGAAATCCTTGAAGAACTTGGGTTAACATTAAAAGTAATGCAGACACAAGGTTTTGGTCCTGTTTTATTTAGAGAAGAATGCGTTTTTAGAAAAGAATTAAAACTTTCTGACAAAATATTCATTCATACCAAAACTTCAAAAATGAAAGCCGATGCTTCTCGCTGGTCGATTATTCACGAATTTAGAAGAGAAGACGATACCCTTTGCGCAACAATTACTGTAGACGGAGCCTGGATGGACACCAAACTACGAAAATTAGCTTTTCCAACTCCAGAAATTGCAGTTCAAGCGCTGAGTATTTTCCCAAAAAGCGATGATTTTGTTGGACTTTAAAAATAAAGTGTATTTATCTTAACTTTATAATCCAAAAAACGATATTTGAATATCTGTTTTTTGGATTTTTTTTCTCAAAATTAAAATTTATGATCGATTACTTTAAGGACTTCCGAATCGGTATTTTTATAACTATAATAATCATTATCACAATCATTCTTGGCGCGATTACAGATCGAGTGCTTCGTTATCTTTTGTACAAGAAGGAAACAAATAAAGAATATGATGCCACTGGGTTTAAATTCTTAAAACACTTAATTATAACGCTAATTTACATACTTGGGTTTGCCTTTGCCTTAATCCAAATTCCTGAATTTAAAATCATTGGACATTCTTTTTTAGCAGGTGCCGGAGTTATTTCTCTAGTTGCAGGTTTGGCTTCTCAGCAAGCTTTGAGTAATATTGTCAGCGGCATATTTTTAGTCATTTTTAAACCGTTTAAAATCAATGATAAAATCACCATAAATAATTTTGTAGGTACTGTTGAAGATATCAATTTGAGACAAGTCGTTCTAAAAGATGCCGAAAACAATAGAATTATTATTCCGAATTCTGTTATCAGCAATCAAATTATTGTGAATACTAATATGCACGATATAAAATGCTGTAAAATAATCGAAATTGGAATTGGTTATGATTCTGATATCGAAAAAGCATTGGAAATCATAAAAGATGAAATCGCCAAACATCCTCTTTTTATTGATACCCGAACAGCAGAAGCCAAAAAGCAAAAAACTCCCCTTGTTATAGCACGTGTTGTCGCATTGGCCGATTCTAGTGTAAATCTAAAAGCGTGGGCTTGGGCAAAAAACTCTACTGACGGATTTGTAATGTACTGCGATTTACTGCAGAGCATTAAAAAAAGATTTGATGAAAACAATATCGACATTCCGTATCCACAGCGTGTTGTAACTTTAAAAAACAATGATCTAAAAAATCTAGATCTAAAATAATCTGAAATAATCTTAGAAGTCATTCACCAAATTATTGCTGTAATGGCTTAATTTTTAACTCAATCGGTTTTTTCCCATAACTTTAAGAGTGGATTTTTTGGTTTTAAAAATGCATAGCGGTAATTTTATAATCCTTAATAAAAAACCATTTTTAAATGAAAACTTTAAAACTCCTTATACTTTTACTTCCTGTTTTTTGTTTCGCACAAGAACAGAAAATCAAGCAATTAGATATTAATTTATCCAATTATGAATATCCGTTTCCTGTCCAATTTTTAGAATTAAGCAATCAGCGTCAAGCACTTAAAATGGCTTATATGGATACTAAACCAAATAATTATAACAATAAAAATATTGTACTGCTTCACGGAAAAAATTTCAATGGAGCTTATTGGGAAACTACCATAAAGGCATTAACAAAAGAAGGTTTTAGAGTGATTGTACCAGACCAGATTGGTTTTGGTAAATCGACAAAACCTGACAATTTTCAATATACTTTTCAGCAGTTAGCTCAAAATACCAAGAAACTTTTAGATCATTTGGGAATCGAAAAAACAACCATTTTAGGTCATTCTATGGGCGGAATGCTGGCAACACGTTTTGCATTAATGTATCCTGAAACAACAGAAAAACTAGTTTTGGAAAATCCCATTGGCTTAGAAGACTGGAAATTGGTCGTGCCTTACAAACCTGTAGATTGGTGGTATGAGTCTGAATTAAAACAAAATTATGACGCCATAAAAAAATATCAGATGGCTAATTATTATGATGGAAAGTGGAATGCAGATTACCTGAAATGGGCAGAACTCGGCGCGGGATGGACAACAGCTCCAAATTATGACCGCGTGGCGTGGAATTCTGCACTTTTATACGATATGATTTTTACACAGCCTGTTTTGTATGAATTTAAAAACATCAAAAGCCCGACGCTTTTAATTATTGGAACGAGAGATAAAACGGCTTTAGGAAAACCTTTGGTTTCCGCAGAAGTCCAAAAAACAATGGGAAATTATGCTGCATTGGGTAAAAAAACGCAGCAAGCAATTCCGAACTCAAAATTGGTTGAAGTCCCAAATACAGGACATTTACCGCATATCGAATCTTTTGATTCATTTATAAAACCATTAATCGTATTTTTGAAACAATAACTTTTTGTCTGCCAAAAATTACACCAATTTGCACTAATTTTAATGTGCATCAAACTAAAAAATAAATTCGTGTGAATTGGTGCAATTCGTGGCAAAAAAACTAACTTAAAAACTAAAATTATGTTTACAATTGAACAAATAAAAGAAGCTCATGCAAAAGTGAAAACTGGAGCTGATTTTCCAAATTATATACAAGATTTAATCATCTTAGGCGTAAAAGGATACGACACTTACGTGCACGACGGAAGCGTTGTCTACTACGGTTTAAACAATTATACAGCCGAAGCTGAGGAAAAATATCCTGAAATAAAAGTGGCTGATTTTCCGAACAAAGAACTTTTTATCGAATTCTTAGTAAAACATCAGCACGGTGAAACAGATTATATGACATTCTGCAAACATTGCGCACAATGTGGTATTGCAAAATGGCGTGTAGACATTATTGAAATGACTTGTACTTATTTTGACAAATCTGAAAATGAGATTTTGATCGAAAAAATTCCTAGTTAATATTCATGTCATTTTTCAATCAAAATTCGATGGGCATTTTTAAAAGAATTATTTTACTTTTTGTTCTAACAATTTCTTTCTTTGGTTTTTCTCAAAGCAAAAAAGAAAATCCAAAATTTAAAGTAATTGCTTTTTATACCGCAAAAAACGATCAGGCACATATTAGCTTTGTTCATGAAGCCAATAAATATTTTCCAAAATTAGCGTCAGAAAATCATTTTCAATACGATTCAACCAGCAATTGGGACAATTTGAATGCTAAGTTTTTAGCTAAATATCAAGTGGTTTTGTTTTTAGACACGCGACCAGAAAAGAAAGAACAACGTGAAGCTTTTCAAAAATACATGGAAAATGGCGGAGGTTTCATCGGATTTCATTTTTCAGCATTTGCTTTAAATGATTCGAGTTATAATCAGGATTGGAATTGGTATCATAATACTTTTTTAGGATCTGGCGAATATGGAAGCAACACTTGGAAACCGACTTCGGCAGTTCTTAGAGTTGAAAATCAGCATCCTGTCACCAAAAATCTACCAAAGACTTTTACATCAGCACCAAACGAATGGTATCGATGGTCTAATGATTTAACGAAAAATCCAGACATCGAGATTTTAGTCGCAATTGACGAATCCAGCTTTCCATTAGGAACTGGTCCAAAAGCGCATGAAATTTGGCACAGCGGTTACTATCCAGTTGTATGGACGAATAAAAAATATAAAATGCTGTACGTAAATATGGGGCACAATGATATTGATTATGAAGGCGGTACAAACAAAACCTTATCGTATACTTTTGAAAATAAAACACAAAGCCAGTTAATATTGAATGCATTGCTTTGGCTCGGAAATTCAAAAAAATAAAACAAAATGTATAATTCAATTTCTCCTTTAATTACAGCAGAAGAATTAATTCTATTAAATCGTTCAGATATCATTTTAATTGATGCGCGAACGGGCGCAGACGCTTTTGAAATCTATCAAAAAGAACATTTAAAAGGAGCGCGATTTGTAGACTTAAATCGAGATTTAGCAGCAGTTACAGAAAATCCCGCAAACGGCGGACGACATCCATTGCCAGCTGTGGAAGATTTTTCGAAAACACTTTCTTCTATCGGAATTTCAGCTTCAGACCATGTTATAGTTTATGATGATAAAAATGGTTCTAATTTCGCAGCCCGATTCTGGTGGATGATGCGCGCTGTCGGACATGAAAAAATTCAGGTTTTAAATGGCGGTTTTCAGTCTGCAATTCAATCTGATTTCCCTACCAGTTCTGGAATTGAGATTTTTGATAAAACAACTTATCCTGTTCAAAAATGGAAATTACCGCTGGCAGAGATAGAAGAAGTCGAAAAAGCCCGTAAAAACGATCAAAATATTGTAATTGATGTTCGAGACAAAAACAGATTTGAAGGACTCATAGAACCTTTAGATCTAATTGCGGGACATATCCCTGGAGCTATAAATGTACCGCTGACTGAAAATTTAGACGAAAACGGATTTTTCAAATCTCCTGAAGAATTAGCCAAAAAATACAAAGCTATAATTGGAGATAAAAAAAGCGAAAATACAATTGTACATTGCGGTTCTGGCGTTACAGCCTGTCACACTTTATTAGCAATGGACTACGCTGGACTTCCCATTCCGAAATTATATGTAGGTTCTTGGAGCGAATGGTCGAGAAACGATCGCGAAATGGCATTAAAAGAGAATAAATAATACTAAAAATACACCATGCAGCATTGGGATATACTTTTATCAAATCAGGTAAATAAAAAAGCATTTATAGATAATATATTAAACGGTGAAGCAAAAGGAGAATTAGCGGTTTTTAATAACCAAAAAGGAATTCTGTTCTCTGATATTGCAATTGAGAAATTCATAGAAAAAGAGTTTCAATACGACAGCGTTGAAGCCTCTAAAACATCAAATAGACAATTAAGAACCTTTTCTTCCGGAGAACGCAAAAAAGAGTTTTTACGTTACTGTATTGAACAAAAACCCGATTTCATCATTTTCGATAATCCGTTTGATCACTTGGATCAGCCTTCAAGAGTAATCCTCGCTGATTCATTAAAAGATCTTACAACCGAAATCGCTATCATTCAGATTTTAAACCGTACTGTTGACGTATTAGATTTTGTTCCGAATAAGGCATTAATAAGAGACAATACTTTCGAACTACATGCTTTAGTAAAAACCGAAAACCATTTTAAAACCTTAAATACAGCTGCAATTCCAAAAGCTTTAGAACCTCATGACTTTCACGAAAGTGTATTAATTAAACTGCAAGATGTTTCTGTAAGTTACGAAGAACGTAAAATTATAAATAACATTTCGTGGACCGTAAAACAAGGCGAATTTTGGCAGTTAATTGGTCCAAACGGTTCTGGAAAAAGCACTATTTTATCCTTAATTACGGGCGATAATCCAAAAGGTTTTGGGCAGAATTTATTTTTGTTTGGCAGAAAAAAAGGAACTGGCGAAAGTGTTTGGGATATTAAAAAACAAATTGGAATCTTCGCAACTTCGATGACCGATTTATTTCAAAAAAGCCATACATTAGAACAAATGATTTTATCTGGGTTCTTTGACCAGATAGGACTTTATACGGAACCAACAACACATCAAAAGCAAATTGTAACGCAATGGCTTGAAGTGATAGAAATGTTACATTTGCGTAAAAAACGTTTTATTGATCTTTCTGTTGGACAGCAGCGTGTGGCTTTAATTGTCCGCGCCGTTTTAAAACATCCGCCTTTATTAATTTTAGACGAACCAGTTGAAGGTTTAGACGACGAAAATGTAGATTTGGTAATTCAATTAATCAACACTATTAAACAGGAAACTAATGTAAGCATCATTTACGTTTCTCACCGAATCGAAAAAGGCCTTGCTCCTACTTCTGTCTTCGAACTTTTGCCAGCTGAAACAGGATCAATCGGAAAAATAAAATACCACTTAGAATTAAATTAAATGAAAATTAAAATTGCATCAATTCTTATTTTACAGCTGTTATTCATTTCTTGCTCGAGCACGATTTCAACAGTAAAAAAAGAATATACTTTAAACAATTCAAAAGAACTAAAATCAGATTGGACGATTAATTCTAAAGAATGGATTCTAAAAAAAGACACTCTTACAGGAAATGGTTCTCTTTCTCCTTGGGGAGTCTTGGTTTCGAAAAAACAGCTTCCAGAGAATTATGAAATTGATTTAAAAGTCAATATGACAGGAGAATCTTTATTTGAAATAATGCTTAATTTGGATAAAGGAAAATACATTAGAACATACTTGTACCAAATTGATCAAAACATAGTAATTGGCGATGGAATTTATGATAAAAAAGACGATTCGTATGGTAAACGAGGCGGAAAAACGTTGTTTAAAAAACCAATGGAATTAGAAAACAATAAATGGTATTCCGTTAAAATTAAAGTCCAAAACAATCAATTATTCTTTTCTGTAGACAACAAAACTTCTTTAGAATGTTCTCTTGAAAAAAGCAATTTAAATGAAAAAGGAAAACTAGGTTTTATAACCAACGGTGAAGTAAAAATAACTGGTTTAAAAATTAAATCTATTTAAGAATTAAATTAATAACACAAAGCATAACTGTAGAGACGCACTGCTGTGCGTCTCCACAAATATTCACAATGCGTTAGACGCACTGCGGTGCGTCTCTACAGAATATTGGAATGGTAAAACGAAAAAAGCTCCGAAAAGGAGCTTTTTCTATTTCATTTAGTTAAGGAAAAATTATCTAATTATCTAATTGACAAATTCCCTAATTAAGCATCTTCATCCTCGACATTATGCGACTTCACATAATTACGCCACTTCTCGATACAATCTTGAAAATCCTGTGGCAATTCTGTATCAAAACGCATTAATTCGCCAGTATTAGGATGAACAAATCCAAGAGTTTTGGCATGCAGTGCCTGACGCGGCAAAGCTTTAAAACAATTGTCTATAAACTGTTTATATTTTGTAAAAGTTGTTCCTTTTAAGATTAAATGTCCGCCATAACGTTCATCATTAAACAACGGATGTCCGATGTGTTTCATGTGCGCACGAATTTGATGCGTTCTTCCCGTTTCCAGTTTACAAGAAATCAAGGTAACATAACCAAAACGTTCCAAAACTTTATAATGTGTAATCGCAGGTTTTCCAATTTCAGGATCGTCAAAAACCGCCATTTGCATGCGGTCTTTTAAGTGTCTTGCCAGATTTCCTTCAATGGTACCGCTTTCAGCCACAACATTTCCCCATACAAGGGCAATATATTCACGTTCAGTCGTTTTAGCTTCAAATTGTTTTGCTAAATGTGTCATTGCAGCTTCTGTTTTAGCCACAACCAAAAGACCAGAAGTATCTTTATCAATACGGTGCACCAAACCTGGACGTTCACTGCTATTCATTGGCAGATTATCAAAATGATGTGCCAAGGCATTTACCAAAGTTCCGGTGTAATTTCCGTGACCTGGGTGTACAACCATTCCCGGCTCCTTATTGATCAATAAAAGAGCATCATCTTCATAAACAATATTCAGCGGAATATCTTCAGGAAGAATATGATTTTCAAACGGCGGATGCGATAACATAACCGTAATCACATCAAAAGGTTTTACTTTATAATTTGATTTTACCGGAATATCATTTACAAAAATGTTTCCTTCAGTTGCTGCGTTCTGGATCTTATTGCGCGTAGCATTCTGAATCAAATTCATTAAATATTTGTCAATACGCAAAAACGCCTGACCTTTAGGTACTTCAAATCTGTAATGCTCGAATAATTCGTCTTCCAGATCTAAATTTTCTTCAATATTATTGTTCATCTTGTGGGGTTTCTGCAGGCTCAGTTGCTGTACTGTCTGCCTGACTTTCATCTACATAGCTTGCTTTTCCGTCACCTAAAACCAAATCGATTTTAGACGCTTTCAATACGCGGTCTCCTACTTTTAAATTTCTGCCTTTTAAACGCATTTCCAATACCATATCTTTTCCAAGATTCGGAATATAAGTAATAGTTCCTGGCTCAAGTCCTAAAGCTTTTAAAGTCGGAACTGCTTCACGATACGTTTTCTCGATCAAATCAGGAATTTTAACAGAAGAAAAGCCTGAAGCATTAATCTTAATATAAATTTTTCTTCCCACTTTTACTTTAGTTCCCGGCAGCGGATCCTGCTCAACAACACTATATTTTGGGAATTCACTTCTGTAATCAACACTGTCCAGCAGTACGTAGTCTAAATCCAGTTCATCCAATTTCTCTTCTACTTGTTCCTCAGTCAGTTTAGACAAATTCGGAACAGCTATTTCATGTCCGTGATCAGTTGTAAAAGTCAACCAATGCATAAATAAATAACCAATAACCGCAATGATAGCTGCGGCCGCAAGCAATTGCAAGAAAAAAACTCGGCTTGTTAAATACTGACGTAAACTCATAAATTTATTTTTAATAGCGACAAAGATAAAGTATTTCGTTTCAAAAAAAATGATAATTTTGTTTAAAACAAGAATGCAAGAAATTGTTTGACTGAGCGAAGTCGAAGTCCCGTTTGCCGAATTACTTTGCGGGGACTTCGACTTCGCTCAGTCTGACAAATATAACGAACAAACATAATTCGTAAAAATTAGTACAATTAGAAACAAAAACAATAAAATCGATTAAATAACAAAAACGATTAAACAAATAAACAATAAAATGAAAAACATTGCCATCATCATGGGCGGATATTCAAGCGAATACAAAATTTCGCTGATCAGCGGAAACGTTGTATACCAATATCTTGATAAAACAAAATACAACGGATTTCGAATTCACATTTTCAAAGAAAAATGGGTTTATGTAGACCAAAATGATGCCGAATTCCCAATCGATAAAAATGACTTTTCAGTAACAGTAAACGGAGAAAAAATCACTTTTGATTGTGTTTTCAACGCAATTCACGGAACTCCAGGCGAAGACGGATTAATGCAGGCATATTTCGAATTAATCGGCATGCCGCAATCTTCTTGCGATTATTACCAATCTGCACTTACATTCAATAAAAGAGATTTATTATCGGTTTTAAAACCATACGGAATCAAAACGGCAATCTCTTATTATTTGAACAAGGGAGACGAAATCAATACAGCTGAAATTGTTAAAAAAGTTGGACTTCCATGTTTCGTTAAACCAAACAAAGCAGGTTCAAGTTTTGGAATTTCTAAAGTAAAAACCGAAGCTGAACTGCCAATTGCAATCGAAGTGGCGTACAAAGAAGACAATGAAATCATCATAGAAAGTTTCCTTGACGGAACTGAAGTTTCTGTGGGCGTAATTAATTATAAAGGTGAAATTAAAGTTTTACCAATGACTGAAATCGTTTCAGAAAATGATTTCTTTGATTACGAAGCTAAATACGAAGGAAAATCGCAAGAAATAACACCCGCGAGAATCTCAGACGAATTAACTCAAAAAGTCGGAGAAACAGCAAAACGCGCTTACGAAGTTTTAAAAATGAAAGGTTTCTCAAGAAGCGAATTTATCATCGTAGACAACGAACCGTACATGCTGGAAATGAATACTATTCCAGGTTTAACGACAGAAAGTTTGATTCCGCAGCAATCAAAAGCCGCTGGAATTTCTCTAGAAGATTTATTTACCAATGCGATTGAGTTAGCTCTAGCTTAAAAAAGATACTAAGGTTCTGAGATGCTAAGTTACTAAGATCTCAGAACCTTATTTTTTATGTCAGGCTGAGTGAAGTCGAAGTCACCAAAAGCTTAAACCTAAAAACTTAGAAAATTAGCATCTCAGAACCTTAGAACCTTAAAAAAAAATGAAAGAAATCTTTGAATGGAATAGATTGTTATTTAACGAATTACCCCAGATTTTCCTTCTGGAAGTAATATTTCGTTCAACGGTTATGTTTACTATTTTACTGCTTACATTAAAGTTAGCTGGTAAAAGAGGAGTAAAACAATTATCTATATTCGAAACCGTAATTGTTATTGCGCTTGGTTCGGCCGCCGGCGATCCAATGTTTTATGAAGATGTCGGAATAATACCGGCAGCGATTGTTTTCTTAGTTATCATTATCCTATATCGCGGTGTAACATGGCTTACTGGAAAGAGTAAAAAATTCGAGGAATTTATAGAAGGCAAAACCGAATGCTTAATCAATGACGGAAAATTTTCTATCTCAACTTTTAAAAAAGAATCTTTGGCTCAGGACGAATTTTTCTCTGAATTAAGAATCAAATCCATTGAACATTTAGGACAAGTTAAACATGCTTTTATAGAAACAAGCGGAGAAATAAGCGTCTTTTTTTACAAAGATGAAGAAGTGAAACACGGACTTCCTATTTTGCCTTTACTTTTCCATCAAAAAAGTAAAAACATTCTAAGTGACGGAATTTATTCCTGCACTTTTTGCGGTCATACCGAAGAACAAAAAAAAGGAACCGCAAAATGTAAAATCTGTAAAAAAGACGAATGGGTTCCAGCAATAAAAACCCTTAGAATTACCTAAATAAAGATCAAAACTTAGAATCTTAGTAACTCAGAACCTTAGAACCTCAAAAAATGAGAAGAGCAATATTCCCCGGATCCTTTGATCCTATTACACTTGGACATGAAGACATTATCAAAAGAGGAATTCCTTTGTTTGACGAAATTGTAATTGCGATTGGTGTAAATGCCGAAAAAAAATACATGTTTTCATTAGAAGAAAGAAAGCGTTTTATTGAAGAAACTTTTAAAGACGAACCAAAAGTATCAGTTATCACTTATGAAGGTTTAACAATTGATCTGGCAAAAAAACTAAAAGCCAATTTTATTTTAAGAGGTCTTCGCAACCCAGCAGATTTCGAATTTGAAAAAGCTATTGCGCATACGAATAGAAAACTTTCTAAAATAGAAACAGTATTTTTATTAACTGCTGCAAGTACATCATTTATTAGTTCGAGTATTGTTCGTGATGTATTGCGTCATGGAGGTGAGTATGAAATGCTGGTTCCTGATGCGGTTCGGGTTAAAAAATAATTAAGAAAAATCATTTAAATTAGACAAAAAAAATAAGACAAATATTACAATTAAGAGGATTTATGAAAAAAATAGTTTTGATATTGTTATTAATGTCTATTAATAATAATTTATTTTCTCAAAGCGTTATTGCAACAGTATTGAGCGGTTCACATTTAATACTTACCACTGACTGGAGTAAATTTAGTACTAAAAGCATAATAGTAGAAAAAGTAGATGGGAGCAAAAGTAAAACTTATTACTTTTCAACTCCTAGGCCAATAAATCCTACTGCAATGTTTGTTGAAGGTCTGGAAAATGATTTTGAACAAGGTTCGCAAGTTAAGGTATATGTTTTAAAGCCAAAAGTAAGCGGAATAACATCAAATCAAATACAAGCAACTGTTGGTGCTGGAAACCATTTATTAAAAGTGATTGACTGGTCAATTTACAACAGCAATAATATACTGGTAGAAGAAACAAATGGTATGAATCAAAATATCTATAAATCAACCGGTAGAAATTATAATCCTACTGCAATGGCGGTTCCTAATATTGATCAAGATTATGCACAAGGAACAGCGGTAAATGTTTATATAATTGAAGATATCAATTTTCTGAATAACAATATTGGAGTAGGGACAAGCTCACCATCTTACAAACTGGATGTTTGCGGAACAATTAGAGCAAAAGAAATAAAAGTCGATTTATTGGGAGGATGCGATTTTGTTTTTGAAAAAGATTATAAACTTCTTGGATTAGACGAGCTTGAATCTTATGTAAATACAAACAAACATCTTCCAGAAATTGCATCTGAGAAAGAAATGATTGAAAATGGACTCAATATGAAAGATTTTCAACTTAAATTATTGCAAAAAATAGAAGAGTTAACACTTTACACAATTGAACAAAATAAAGAAATTAAAAATCTAAAAAAGAAAGTTAACTCGTTAGAATCTAAGTCGAAGAAAAAATAGATTTTAGTTATTGTTCTCTTTCTTCATCAGTAAACTAACATAAACACTAAACAATAAACTTGTAATCAAAACAAATTATAAGTAATTTCGCATTTTTAAACAAACAATAAATAATGAGCATCGAAAGAGAATTAAGCAAACGAAGCGGATCTAAATGTGAACTTTGCGGAAACGAAGAAAATCTAAAAGTTTATCAAGTACTGCCAACTCAAAAAGGCGGTATTGATGAAGCTATATTAGCCTGTAATACCTGTATTGACCAAATTGAAAATCCAGATAACGTAGAATTAAATCACTGGAGATGCCTTAACGACAGCATGTGGAATGAAAATGTTGCTGTGCAAGTTGTTGCTTGGAGAATGTTAAGCCGTTTGCGTGCTGCAGGATGGCCTCAGGAATTATTGGACATGATGTATTTAGATGAAGATACTCTCGCATGGGCACAAGCAACTGGCGAAGGCGAAGATGACGAAAATAAATTAGTTCACCGTGACAGTAACGGTGTAGTACTACAACACGGAGATTCTGTTGTTTTAATCAAAGATCTTAAAGTAAAAGGATCCAGCATGGTTGCCAAACAAGGAACTGCTGTGAGAAATATTCGTTTAGATCACGAAAACGCTGAATACATCGAAGGAAAAGTTGATGGACAGCAGATTGTAATTATAACGCAGTATGTGAAGAAGATTTAAATAAAGTTGCTAAGGTTCTGAGATGCTAAGATTCTAAGTTTTTTTTTAGAATACTCACTATTTAACCGCAAAGCACACAAAGATTTACGCAAAGTTCACAAAGTTTTATTCACAAAGCTTTGCGAACTTTGTGCTTTTAAAAGCCTTTAAATAAAAAAACTTAGCGAGCTTTGCGTTAAAATTAAAGACAAAGTTTATCAACCTGAAACTTGAAACAAAAAAGCCGTTCAAATAGAACGGCTTTTTATACATATATCGAAAAATTATTTTTGAAATAATTTATTGATTTGGTCTTTTACGAATGGCTCAGAAACGTTGTTTGTTGCTGCGTCTCTTTCTTTACCAGAAACCATAAACTGAACTGTAGATTTGTCTGGAACCACATTTCCTGTGTAGTGCAACCAAATGTAGTTGTTAGGTAACTCTAATTTGATATCGTACAACGGAGAAGCTGTAAATCCGCCCATGATAATGTTGTATAAAGAGTTATAAGCATTATCGATGTTCTTGAATGAAAATTTTCTCAAAGTCGAATCGTCATCACTTTGAACAATAGTGTAATACACAGTGTATTCGTCACCAATTTTCTGAATGTAGTTGTTATTTACTTTTCCTAATTTTTCTACAGGAACCGTTTCTAGAACCTTAACCTGTGCAAACGAAACAAAAGTAAAAAACAATGCGGCAAGAGTAATAATCTTTTTCATATAGTATTTGGGGTTACAATTTTACTGTAGCAAAAAAACATAGAAATATTGAAAAAACACCTATCAAATCATTATTTTTTTAACATAAAATTGTAAAACTTAGTTAAAGAATTCTAAACATCTGAAATACAAGGAGATAAATCCAAAGTCAAAAAAACTCTTTAATCAAATTATTCGCTCGTTTAGCATAACTAATATTTCCCTCTTTTCTCCTCTTCTTCTTTCTTGATGACATTTCGGGCAACCTCAATTTTGAACTTTTTGCCTTTCATCTTTTCGTCCTTAATATTTTTCAGAAGTTCTTTTACCTTATTGAATCTTACGGCTGCAAACGAAACAAAATCTTTCACTTCAATTAAACCTAAATCCTCTTTTTCTAATTTTCCCTTTTGAGAAAAGAAACCCACAATATCAAATTTATTTAGTTTTGTTTTCTTCCCGCCGCTGATATAAATAGTTTGAAATTGAGGCGGATTTGGCAGCGAAACTTTTCCTTCAACATTTAAAACTGCCATTTCATAATCAATATAATCTAATTGTTTTTCACTTTCGTGAATGATAACATAAGACGTTCCAGTTGCCTGCATACGCGCTGTACGCCCATTTCTATGCGTGAATTCGTCTTCTTTCAATGGGAGGTGATAATGAATGACGTGTTTCATTTCTGGAATATCCAAACCTCTAGCTGCTAAATCCGTTGTAACCAAATAGCTGACACTTCCATTTCTAAACTGAATCAAAGCACGTTCACGTTCGTCCTGATCCATTCCACCGTGATAATAAACCGAATAAATTCCTTTTTCGTTTAAAGTATCGCTGATACGTTCTGCAGCATCGCGATGGTTGCAGAAAATAATAGCCGATTCTGAATTTAAAGAACAAATTAAATTGAACAAACTCTGTAATTTATCTTTAGCTGGCGAAACCACCATTTTCATCGAGAGATTAGCTTTTTCTTCTTCCTCTGGAATAAAATCTAAAACTGTTGGATTTACAACGCGTGTGTATTTCGGAATTTCAATATCGGAAGTTGCCGAAACTAAAACCCTTTTATTGACTTTCGGTAATCTACCAATAATGAAAGACATTTGTTCGTGAAAGCCTAATTGAAGCGATTTATCGAATTCATCTAAAATTAAAGTTTGAATTTTATCGGTTCTAAAAGTGTCTCGGTCAATATGATCGGCAATTCTTCCTGGCGTTCCAATTAAAACCGCTGGCGGATTGCTTAAATTCTTGATTTCTGTGTCGATTGAGTGTCCGCCGTAGCAGATATTTACTTTGTACTGCGTTCCCATTTTTTTCCAAACTTGTTCGATCTGAAGTCCAAGTTCGCGGGACGGAACCAAAATCAAACATTGAACAGAAAGAATCTCAGGCTGCAACAATTCTAAAATTGGAAGCAAAAAAGCTAATGTTTTTCCAGATCCAGTTGGAGAAAGTAATAAGACGTTGTTTTCGTTTAAAATGGCATCTTGCGCCATTTCCTGCATTTCGTTCAGACTCTGAATCCCTAAATTCGAAAGTATATTGTTGGAATGGTGTTTTTTATTCATTTTGCAAAAGTAGGGAAAGTTTTTTAACCGCAAAGCACGCAAAGGTTTACACAAAGTTCGCAAAGTTTAAGTTCATAGCTTTGCGAACTTTACGTTTTTATAAAACCCATACATAAAAAACCTTGCGTGCTTTGCGGTAAAAAACACAAAGCTTATCAACTTGAAACCTGAAATTTGAAACTTTTAAACAAATAAAAAACTATATTTGATTTTGATTAAAACCAAAACCATGAAACTTTTTACCTTTTTCATTTCACTTTTCACCATTACCCTTTTCGCTCAAAACAACAAAAAATACGACACGTTTTTTGAGAAAGGAAACGGAAATCAATCGGCATCTTATCAGGAAAGTATCGCTTATTTTAAAATGCTCGCTGCCGATTTTCCAACTATTCAAATGAAAGAAATGGGACTGACAGATTCTGGAGAACCTTTGCATATGATTACCTTCAATCCTGACAAGGAATTTGATTTTGATAAAATACAGAAAACCAAAGCCGTTTTATTTGTGAATAACGGAATCCATGCGGGCGAACCTGACGGAATCGATGCAACCATGCAATTTTACAGAGATTTGGCAATTGGCAAACTGAAAGCACCTAAAAATACTGTTTTAGTTACCATTCCCGTTTATAATATTGGTGGTGCTTTAAACCGAAATTCGACAACTCGAGCAAACCAGGACGGACCAGAAATTTATGGTTTTAGAGGAAATGCGAGAAACTACGATTTGAATCGCGATATGATGAAATCTGACACAAGGAACACCAAAAGTTTTGTCGAAATTTTCCAAAAGATAAATGCCGATGTTTTTATTGACAATCACGTAAGTAACGGCTCAGATTATCAATACAAACTGACTTATATTATGACACAGCACAATAAACTCGGAACTGTTTTGGGCGATTTTATGAATAACGAAATGATGCCGGCTTTGGTCAAAGATCTTCAAAAGAAGAAAATTGAAACTACGCCTTATGTCGATTCATTTAAAGATACTCCAGACAAAGGTTTTGGACAATTTGTAGATAGTCCGCGATATACAACGGGTTACACTTCCCTATTCAATACAATTGGTTTTGTGGTTGAAACACATATGCTGAAAAAATACGCAGAACGCGTAAAAATGACTTACGAGTACATGAAGTCTACTATGGATTTTACCGATGCGAATTATCAAAAGATAAAAGATTTAAGAGTAAAGAATTTAGAACAATATCAGCCTAAAAAATCGTATACTTTAAAATGGGAATTGGACAGTACAAAAGCAACTACTTTTTCGTTTTTGGGATATGAAGCAGGCTACAAAAAAAGCGAAGCTACAACAGGAAATCGTTTGTATTATGACAGAAGCAAACCATACAAAA
This sequence comes from Flavobacterium sp. Root935, assembly GCF_001429295.1. GTDB lineage: Bacteria > Bacteroidota > Bacteroidia > Flavobacteriales > Flavobacteriaceae > Flavobacterium. Next base: position 810,046 of record NZ_LMJL01000012.1, read on the forward strand.
AAGATGTTCCGTATATCAAAGAATTCAAATCGGTAAAAGAAGTTGTTATTCCGTCTGCTTATATCATTCCGCGTGGTTATTGGAATATTATTGATCTTTTGAAAAACAATAATATTTCGTTCAGACAATTTAAAAACGACACTATTGTTGAGGTCGAAAGCTATAGAATTGCCGATTTTAAAACGTCTACTTCTGCTTATGAAGGACATTACCCGCACCGAAACACAACAGTAACTTCAAAAAAAGTTAAAATGAATTTTGCTAAAGGAGATTATTATGCCCCAACGAGCCAAAAAGGTGTAAAATACCTTCTAGAAGCTTTTGAACCAGAAGGCGTTGATTCTTTTTTTAATTGGAATTTCTTCGATCCTATTTTACAGCAAAAAGAACATTACTCAGAATATATTTTTGAAGATACTGCAGCGCAGCTTTTAAAAGAAAATCCAGCATTAAAAGCAGAATTAGAAACCAAAAAACAAAATGACCGCGAGTTTGCTAAAAGTGCTGAAGCGCAGTTAAATTGGATTTACAAGCATTCTGTTTATTATGAAAAGGCACATATGCAGTATCCTGTTTATCGTGTTTTGTAGATTTTTTTTTGATTGATGTGGTTTAAAAAGTCCCATATCGCAAAGAGAGAGACGTTTGTGACAGCATGGTAAATATATTCCGTAGGAATATCTCATCGGTAGAAAAAATAATATCATTATGCATTGTGTCCTGTAAGGACACCTGTTTACGGCATTATTACCTAGTTAATCAAACGTTCCGATGGAGCGTATATTCGGAATTCATTTTCTTTCTACCTACGAGACATTCCTACCTAATGAGTTTTTTAATTGCAAAGTTCAAAATTCACAAAGCAAGTATAAATTTAATTAACGTTTTTCTGACTTATCTTAAAAGTTATATATTTGAAAACATCAATTTAAAATTCTAAAAATCATAAAGAAATGGGACTATTCAACAATCTTTTTAAAAAGAAAGAAGAAAATACAGAATCAACTACTAATCAGCCAAACAATACTATAGACTTCACATCTGAAAATGATTTTTTAGAAAAATTTGGAGCAATTGCTTTGGAAAAACAAAGAAATCTATTTGAGATAACTGGTGGTCTTTCTTGGAATGTCGATATGAATAAAGAAGAAATAACTTTTGGAGATGATCTTACATTTCCGATGCAGGTTTTGGGTTCTTTTTCACATTCTTCAGAAACATGGCTTTGGATTTGGGACAACAAAGCGGGAGGTTATGCAGAATCTGTTATGAAGCAAGCTCTTTTGTTAAAGAAATACGGCGAAGAAAATAATATTGATTTATTAACAGTTGGAAAATTTGATGCTACTCAGAACGATTTACATCTAATAGGAATGATTGCTGTTGAGATGTTTAATGCAAGTGGTTATTATCTTGGAAATTACGGTCAAGGGAAGATGGTTGTTACCATTAAATCTGATGCAGTGGATAATGTTGAGAGCGAAGAATTAGCTCGAATTCTAACTGTTTTTCCAGAACTTATTTCAACATTTGAAATTCAAAACCACAAAAATGCTTTTACCAATTATCTTTCTCAAAAAGGTTATGAACTGACATCTAATGGAAATGAAATTAAAGCCGAAAAGAATGGAAATGTAATAAATGCGGTTTTTAATGATGATAATCTTTTGATAAAATTAAATGGTAATTCTTAATACGAAAGTGAAGTTCGCGTGAGGGATAGAGCCAAGCTACCGTAGTAGCGGCGAAAGCCCGACAGCAATAAAAAAAATACCCAATGAACGCAAAGTTGATTGGGTATTTTTTTTATTGGTGGCACGCCCCAATACTTAAATATCTGAATTTGGACCTGATCGATATGGAACAGGCGGTGCAATTTTTTCTACTCGAACTTCCTCTTCTTCAAACAACAATTTGATGTTTTCGTATGAGTTTTTAAGTGCTTCTTTGATTTGCTCTGGGTTTAGCCAAGCCACTTTTTCGATGCCTTCTTCTATTTGTCCGTGAGGAGTTCCCTCAAAATCTGAATGCATTTCGAACCAATGCGTGATTTTTAATTTGTATTTTCCGTTGCGTTTGAAAATATGATAGGTTTTTTGCAGTTTATTGATTATACGAAGTTTATTTACTCCAGTTTCTTCCTCTACTTCGCGCATGGCGGTTGCTTCAATGTCCTCGCCTTTCTCGATTCCGCCCTTTGGTAAATCCCATTTTCCGTTTCTAAAAATGAATAGAACCTCGCCTTTCTTGTTGTACACAAAGCCTCCGCCAGCTTTATTTACTGGAATTTTGGCTTTAAGGGTTTTCATTATTTCACTTTCGTCGGGATGATATAAAATAGCTTTTTGAATTTTATTTTGAAAAATTTTTATGATAAGCTGTTCGATATCAATGCTCTCCAACAAGAACAATTGGAAATCTGTTTCTTTCGAGATTTCATTTGTCAAAAAAAGTGGTTTGTCGTTTACAAAAACTTTATACATTTGTACTATGATTTTTAATAAAGATACTGCCGAAAAAACAGCCGAATTGCTTTTGCAAATAAATGCAATTAAATTGAATCCCGAAAATCCTTTTACATGGGCTTCTGGTTGGAAATCTCCTATTTATTGTGATAATAGGTTAATTCTTTCATTTCCGAGCATCAGAAACTATGTTCGTGATGAGTTTGCTAAGAACATCGAAAAACAATTTGGAAAACCCGATGTGATCGCTGGTGTTGCCACTGGAGCCATTGGAGTTGGAATTTTGGTTGCCGAAAGTTTAGGACTTCCATTCGTATACGTGCGTCCGGAACCTAAAAAACACGGAAGACAAAACCAAGTTGAAGGTTTTTTACAAAAAGGACAAAATGTTGTAGTTGTCGAAGATTTAATTAGTACTGGAAAAAGCAGTTTGATGGCTGTGGAAGCTTTAAGAAGCGAAGGTGCGAACATTAAAGGTATGGCGGCGATTTTTACATATGGTTTTGGCATTGCTGAAGAAAATTTTAAAGAAGCTAATATTGATTTATTCACTTTGAGCAACTACGAAAATTTATTAGACTTGGCGGTTCAAAAGCAATATATCACTGAAGATCAGCAATCGACTCTGCTGGAGTGGAATGAAAGCCCGTCAACTTGGGGACAAGAGGAGTAAATTTAGATTTTAGTCCCGAAGCCTCGGGATAGATTTTAGATTTTAGATTTTAGATTTTAGATTTTAGATTTTAGATTTTAGATTTTAGATTTNCTAAAAAATCGCTTCGCTCTTTTTTGGAATTTGGAATTTAAAAAATTGGAATTTATTTTTTTGCTCTTTGTCACTTTAAATAATAAAAAAATAAAAAATATATGAACTTAGAAAGTCCAAAAGTTACTGTTCAGAAATCAGCTCAAGATTTATTTGATCAATTGACTGATGTTAAGAATTTTGAAAAATTAATGCCTGATAATATCGCTAAATTTGAAGTGACTGGCGAAGACGCTTTTATTTTTGGATTGAAAGGGATGCCTGAAATCAAATTGAAAATGAAAGACAAAGTGGCTCCAAACAAAATTGTTTTGGGTGCAGCAAGTGACAAACCTCCGTTTACTTTGACTTCAAACATTGACAGCATTTCTGATTCTGAAAGTGCAGTTCAATTGTTTTTTGAAGGAGAGTTTAATGCTATGATGGCAATGATGGTTAAAGGACCAATCAGCAAATTCATCGAAACTCTAGCAAATAATATGAATAAGCTTTAATAATGGTTAATTATTAATTGTGAATTATAAATGAAAGGCCTGATTTTATTATCGGGCTTTTTTTTGAATGCCACGAAGGCGCTAAGGCACAAAGTTTTTTATTTCATGCAGATTCTACTCATTCAAACATATTTCTTTAAGTCATAAAACTTAGCGTCTTCGCTTTCAAAAAAAAACTTAGAATCTTAGCATCTCAGAACCTTAGCAACTTAGTAAAGCATTTTAACCTCCTTTATATCAAATTCTACAACAGAATCATCTTCTAATAAAACCTGCAATTTTCCAATTGGAGAAACGCCTTGAATGATTCCCATGAAATTTTGATCGTTGAGGTTTTTGAAAGGCATTGGAACTCCTTTTTTGAATAAAGAATTAAAATAATCGGTCCATAAATCTTTTGCAGAAGTCTGCCATGACTGTATTTTCTCCTTTATTTTTTCTACTATTAAAATTGCTAATTCTTCTTTATCAAAAGATTTACCTGAAATTACTGCTAGAGAAGATGCATTTGGCAAATCTGTATAATCGGTTTGATTTACATTCATTCCGATTCCGACAACTGACACAATCCTGCCATCGCTTTTTATGGTATTTTCGATTAGTATGCCAACCAATTTCTTATTGTATGACAGAATGTCGTTTGGCCATTTTATGCATATATCAGGAATATTTAACGATTTTAGCACTTCTGTAACTGCTAATGAAACAACGACACTTAAATTAAAGACTTGTTCGTTATTAAATAGAAAATCCTTTACCAATACACTCATAATTAAGTTTTTACCAGCTTCAGACTCCCACTTTCCTCCCATTTGTCCTTTGCCTTTTGTCTGATTTTCAGCTGTTACCACCGTAAAATTCTCTAGTTGATCCTGACTTGACAATGCTTTCAGGAAATCATTTGTTGAATCTATGGCATCGAGTTTGATTAGTTTCATTAAATAATTTAGATAACTTAATTTAATATTTTGTTAAGGTTCAAAAATAATCACAAAATTTGGTAACTTTACAAATTCACATATAAAATAATTCATGGCGAAAAAGACGATTAATAATGATGTTCTACTGGCGAACATAATCAAAGGGATTGAGGAAGTAAAAGGAAATGATATCGATATTCTTGACTTAAGAGAAATAGATACAGCTGTATGCGACTATTTTGTAATTTGCAACGGTAGCTCAAATACCCAAGTTAACGCCATCGTAAACTCAATTCAAAAAACAGTATCAAAAGACTTAAAAGATAAACCTTGGCACGTAGAAGGAACCGATAATGCAGAATGGGTTTTAATGGATTATGTACACATTGTAGTACATGTTTTCCAGAAACATATTCGCGAATATTACAATATCGAGAGCCTTTGGGGTGATGCCAAAATAACTACAATCGAAAATAAATACTAAAGAAACTTTCATTAAATGGCTAAAGATAATAATCCAAATCCGAATAAATTTAAAATAAGTCCTTGGTTAATATATACCGCAATACTTTTAGTTTTTTTATTTATAAGTTTTGCTACCGGAGGATCTAGCTTAAGCGAACCTGCTCAATTAACTTCTTCTAAATTCAACACGCTTTTAGAAAAAGGCCAGATTGAAAAAGTTATTGTGTACAACAAAGCTGAGGCTGAAGTATATTTAAATGCTGCGGCTCTTAAAGACCCGTCAAATAAAAAAGTTGCTGAAGATATTTTCAAACAGCCAAACAAAGGTCCGCACTATACGCTGGAAATTGGTAATGATCAAATATTTCAAACAAAACTTGAAAAAGCGGTTAGCGAGGGCAAACTGAAAGATTTTAATTTCCTTCAAAAAAACAATTGGAGCGATATTTTAATCAGCTTACTTCCTATCATCATCATTGTTGGTGTATGGATTTTCATCATGCGTAAAATGTCTGGCGGAGGTGCTGGAGGCGGCGGACAGATTTTCAATATCGGAAAATCTAAAGCCAAACTATTCGATGAAAAAACAGATATCAAAACTACGTTTAAAGATGTTGCTGGTTTAGAAGGTGCTAAAGAAGAAATTCAAGAAATTGTTGAATTCCTTAAAAACCCTGAAAAATATACCAATCTGGGAGGTAAAATTCCAAAAGGTGCTCTACTTGTAGGACCTCCAGGAACTGGTAAAACTTTATTGGCAAAAGCTGTTGCCGGTGAGGCTCAGGTACCTTTCTTCTCTTTATCAGGTTCAGATTTCGTTGAGATGTTTGTAGGAGTTGGAGCTTCACGTGTACGTGATTTATTCAAACAAGCAAAAGAAAAATCTCCCGCTATCATTTTCATCGATGAAATTGATGCTGTTGGTAGAGCAAGAGGAAAAAGCAATATGTCTGGCGGAAATGATGAAAGAGAAAACACTTTGAACCAATTACTAACAGAAATGGATGGTTTTGGGACAAACTCTAACGTAATTGTATTAGCTGCAACCAATAGAGCTGATGTCCTTGACAAAGCTTTAATGCGTGCAGGACGTTTTGACAGACAGATTTTTGTAGACTTACCAGATATTCGCGAAAGAGCTGAAATATTTAAAGTACATTTAGCTCCTATCAAAAAAGTTGAAGGTCTAGATTTAGATTTCTTAGCTAAACAAACTCCAGGTTTTTCGGGTGCAGATATTGCAAACGTTTGTAACGAAGCGGCCTTAATTGCTGCACGTAACAACAAAGCTGCTGTTGACAGACAAGATTTCCTTGACGCAGTTGACAGAATTATCGGTGGTTTAGAAAAGAAAAACAAAATTATAACTCCAGAAGAGAAAAGAGCAATTGCTATTCACGAAGCTGGACACGCAACTGTAAGCTGGATGTTAGAGCATGCTGCGCCGCTTATTAAAGTAACTATTGTACCTCGTGGACAAAGTTTAGGAGCTGCTTGGTATTTACCAGAAGAGAGACAAATCGTTAGAACAGATCAAATGTTAGACGAAATGTGTGCTACTATGGGTGGTAGAGCTGCAGAGAAAGTAACTTTCGACAGAATTTCAACTGGTGCTTTGAGCGATTTAGAAAAAGTAACGCGTCAAGCTCGTGCTATGGTAACGATCTACGGATTGAACGATAAAATCGGAAATGTTACTTATTATGATTCAACTGGACAAAGCGAGTATAACTTCTCGAAACCATATTCTGATGAAACAGCAAAAATTATTGATGCTGAAATTTCAGAGTTAATCGAAGGTCAATACCAGAGAGCGATTCAAATCTTAGAAGAAAACAAAGACAAACTAAATCAACTAGCTGATATTCTGATTGAAAAAGAAGTTATCTTTAAAGATGATCTAGAAAATATTTTTGGAAAACGAACTTTTGACAAAAATTTGGAAGAAGTAGTTTCATAAATAATTTACGAAATACGTAATAATTTTTTAAAATCTTAATTCAAAATACCCTTTTGAATTAAGATTTTTTTATCTTTGAACGTTTTCAATTAACATGTAAAGTATTTCATATAAAAAATGAATTTTTTCAAAAAAATATTTGGCTCAAGCGAAGCCGCTTCTGACGAAGAGAATGAAAGCGAATATGCAGGTACATCTGCACAGAACAGTCATTTATCTTTAGACGAGCAATTTATTTTCAATTTCAAAAAAAATGGAGGTAAGTTCTTGTACTGCGAAAACACTGAAGAAGTTGCTGAACAGTTTGAAAACATATTAGAAGAAAATGATTGGTTTGAAAGTGAAGTTTTGTGTTATGAGTCAGCTTTGTTTAGTTTATTAGAAGAAAATAAATTATTTTACATTGCTCCTTCTAAACCAAAATTTTTATTGGCAAGCTGTGAAAACCTTATTGCTGATGAAGGTTCAATTTTATTTTCATCAAAACAAATTAGACAAAATAAACCAAACGAATTACCTGCAAATATTGTTATTATAGCTACAACCAGCCAGATCCTTCCAATGAAAAGCGACGGATTGAGCGCTATAAAACGTAAATACGAAAGAGACTACCCTACTAATATCACTACCATAAAATATTTCGAAAAAGCCAAAGAAGAAGACTTTACGCAATACGGAAGTGTTGCCAAGAATCTTTATTTATTGCTTTTAGAAGATCTTTAAGATGAATGAAACACTGAAGAGAACCATTTCTGGTGCTGTTTATATCGCTTTATTACTAACTTCGATATTGTTTTCTACCGAAAGCTTCATTACACTTTTTGGTATTTTCTTAATTATCACTCTTTACGAATTTTCTAATCTCGTTAATTTAAACAAAGTATTTTCTATACTTTTTGGAATGTCAATTTATGCGGCAACAATTCTCATAAGCCATTACAACAAACAGACTAGTAAATTTATAAACGATACTTTTAATTCTAATATAACTTTAGAGACCAACATCAAACAGCTGGATTTAATTCTTTTGGCAGTTACACTAGTCGTTTCTATAAAATGTATCATATTCTTATTTTATGATTCAGTTCAAAAAATAAGCACTTCTTCAAAATATTTGTACCTGCTTGGCTATATTACACTTCCTTTTATTTTTATCGTTAAAATCTCATTCGGAACTAATGACTATAATCCGAAAATTATTCTTGGATTATTTGTTTTAATTTGGACTAATGATACTTTTGCGTATTTACTTGGAAAATCAATCGGTAAGCATAAATTGTTCGAACGTGTTTCTCCAAAAAAAACTATTGAAGGTTTTCTTGGCGGTGTTGTTTTTGCAGCTTTTGCAGGTTTTTTAATCTCAAAACTGTACATTCAGCCCAATCCTGAATTTAGCAATAAATCAATTTTAATCTGGACGATAATTGCTTTAATTGTAAGCATTTTTGGGACTATTGGAGATTTGATTGAATCCAAATTTAAAAGAATTGCAGGCGTAAAAGACAGTGGCTCGATAATGCCGGGACACGGAGGTATTTTAGATCGATTAGATAGTGTTATATTTGTAGCACCAATTATATTTTTATTTTATCAAATTTTATATTATGTTTCATAAAGAAGGAGGCCCGTCCATTTTATTAGGTGTAGTTTTTACAGTCGTTGTGGTTTTATTAGCCGAAAAATTTATTGATATCAATTGGCTTAGAACTCTAGTTCAAATTGCAGCGCTTTTAGTTTTGATCATTATCTTGCAATTTTTTAGAAATCCTAAAAGAATTGCAATTAAGAACAGCGATCATATCCTTGCTCCTGTTGATGGAAAAGTTGTGGTTATCGAAGAAGTTTATGAAGGAGAATATTTTAAGGATAAACGTTTACAGGTTTCTATTTTTATGTCTCCTATCAATGTTCACGTAACTCGTTACGCGATGGATGGTATCATTAAATTTAGCAAATACCACCCTGGAAAATTTCTTGTTGCATGGCATCCAAAAGCGAGTGAAGAAAACGAAAGAACTACTGTAGTTATCGAAAATGAAACATTTGGCGCTATTCTATACAGACAAATCGCTGGAGCATTGGCTCGTAGAATTGTAAATTACGCCAAAGAAGGAATGCAGGTTGTTCAAGGAACAGATGCTGGTTTCATTAAATTTGGATCAAGAGTAGATTTATTTTTACCTTTAGGTACACCTATCAACGTTGAATTGAATCAAAAAGCGATTGGTGGAAAAACAATTATTGCTACGAAAGCATAAATGGCTGAGAAAGATTTAGATATTCGCTTTGCGGAAGCTGTAGAAATTGCAATGACAATGACTCAGGCTTCACTGCCGCAAGATGTGCAGTTAAGACTTTACGCTTTTTACAAACAGGCAACTTTTGGTACAGCAGTTTACAATCAATCTGAAAATTTTGATTTGAGAGATGCGTTCAAAACTAATGCCTGGATGCAGATTAGTCATATGTCAATTGATGAGGCGAAAGAAAATTATATCGAGATCATTAACTCATTATCATCAAAATAAATAACATTATGAAGAAAAACGTTGTTCTATTTAGCACTTTAGCTTCATTTTTACTATTATTTTCCTGCAAAGAAGATAAGCTGACCGAAGTTGTTGAGGTTCCTCTTCCGACTAAAGAAGAAAAAATAACTATTGGTTCGCCAAATGATGTTAAAGCTGATCCCGGTTCTTTTGAAATGACAAAACTGTCCTTTAATTATGACGGTCTTGCACCTGCAATTCGAACTTTGACTTTAGAAACTCATTATTCTAAACATTATTTATCTTACACAAACAATTTTAATAAAGAAATTGTTTCTACAGAATTTGAGAATATGCCTATTGAGGATATTTTGAAAAAGATGGATTTAAATAATGCCAAACTTCGTCAAAATGCTGGAGGATATTACAACCATACGCTTTATTTTAATGTTTTAACTCCAAAAGAGCAAACTCCGAAAGATACTCTTGCCGGTTCTATTAATAAAGAATTTGGTTCTTTCAACAATCTAACGAATCAATTTAAAGCGCAGTCAGAAAAGCAATTTGGTTCTGGATGGGTTTGGTTAGTAGTTGACCGATATGGAAAACTTCAAATTACAACAACTCAGGATCAAGATAATCCGTTAATGAAAAATGCTTTGATTCCAGGAACGCCTATTTTAGGCATTGATCTTTGGGAACATGCCTATTATCTAGATTATCAAAACCGAAAAGGAAGTTATATTGATGCTTTTTATGAACATATTAATTGGGAAAAAGTAAACGAATATTATGTTGAAGCACTCAAAAAGGTTAAAAAAGTATAGAAAAAAAGCTGGTACGAATTAAGTATCAGCTTTTTTTTATACCTTTTATGTACTTATACGAAAATTATGAAAGATATTGCCAAGCGTTTTGCAGAAAATCCTATAATTTCACCATCAGATTTACCACCAAGCAGAGAAGGATTAGAAATAACTTGTTTACTTAATCCTGGCGTATTTCAATTTCAAAATAAAATCTGGCTTGCAGTAAGGGTTGCCGAAAGACCAACGCAAGCAGAAAACATTATCTCATTTCCTATACTTACAGAAACAGGTTTAATAGAAATTATAGAAATTCTTAAAGATCACCCCGAACTTATTGCCACAGATGCCCGTGTAATTAATTATCAGGGAATTGATTACCTAACTACTTTATCACATATACGCTTGCTATGCAGTGATGATGGAAAACAATTTTACGAACCTGAAAACTATCCCTATTTAGTTGGTGAAGGAATTCTGGAAACTTTCGGAATTGAAGATTGCCGCGTTTCTTTAATTGAAGGAAAATATTACCTGACATTTACTTCGGTATCTTCTAATGGTGTTGGAGTTGGTTTACGGACTACAACAGATTGGAGGAGCTTTCAAAAACACGGAATGATATTTCCTCCTCACAATAAAGATTGTGCGATTTTCGAAGAAAAAATAAACGGTTTATTCTATGCCTTACATCGTCCGAGCAGTGTAGATATTGGTGGAAATTATATTTGGATTGCTTCTTCTCCCGATGGTCTTCATTGGGGAAATCATAAATGTATTATTAAAACCAGAAAAGGCAATTGGGACAGTAAAAGGGTCGGCGCAGGTGCAGCACCAATAAAAACAGAATTTGGATGGCTGGAAATTTATCATGGAGCCAACGAATTTCACCAATACTGCTTAGGCGCTTTTTTAATGGATTTAGAAAATCCTTCAAAAGTAATTTCGAGAACAGAGACACCAATTATGTTTCCTAAAACAGATTACGAATTAAGCGGCTTTTTTGGCAATGTGGTTTTTACAAATGGTCATATCATAGAACCTGATGGAGACACTCTTACTGTTTACTATGGCGCTTCAGATGAATTTGTCTGCGGAGCTAAGTTTTCAATTAAAGAAATCCTTTCACTTCTAATAGAACTTTAAAAAAATAAACCTGCTTAGATTCAATAACTTCTAAGCAGGTCTTATTTTAAACATTTTTTTTAATTACTTCTTAGTTTACTTCATAAATAAATGATTCAGAAGGCTTTATTTTAACTCGTGCCGAACCTTCACCATTTTTGACTGTAAGGTAAGTTTTGCTTTCGGAATATAATTTATCTACAAGCACATAAGAACCATCTTTTAGATGCCATTTTGAGATAACTGTTGAAGGAATTTTTAAGTCAAATTCACTTTCTTTCTCAGAAGAGAAATTAGTAATTACAACCAATTTTTGTTTTTCAGACCAGCGAACATAAGAATACAACAAAGCATCATAACCTTCATTATTTTGGCGATTTGCAAATTGAATCTCTTCAAAACTTCCCATCAAAGCGCTGCTGTTAATGGTAAAATTCAATAACCGTTTGTAAAAATCACGAAGCTTTTTTTCAGAATCAGAAAGCTGTCCGCCGTCAAATTTTCCGTCGTTCATCCAACGCTGATGATTCGGAACTCCGATATAATCAAAAATAGACGTTCTGGAAGGTTTTCCAAAACCAGCATCTTCATTTCCCGCCTCTCCTACTTCTTGTCCAAAATAAATCATTGTCGGCGAAGTGCTTATAGTAGCTGAAACAACCATTAATGGCTTTCCTCTTTCTGGAGTTCCTGCAAAATCAGGACTTGCTAAACGCTGTTCATCATGATTATCCAAGAAATGAAGCATATGATGTTCGATATCCGACATTCTGTTTTGAATCTCGGTCAATTCATCTGGTGAAGATTTTCCTCGAATAACATCTTTCAATTTATCGTAAGTCTCTACTTTATCATATAAATAATCCATTTTTCCTAAACGAATGTAATTGCGGTATTCATTAGGGTTATAAACTTCTGCCAGTAAAAATGAATTGGGATTTTTCATTTTAATGGAAGAGTTCATATAACTCCAAAATTCGTACGGAACCATTTCTGCCATATCATAACGGAAACCATCAACTCCTTTTGCTGTCCAATACAAGGCAATATCTCTGAATTTCTTCCAAGAATCAGGCACATCTTTATCCTGCCAAAAAGCAAAATGCTCTTTATACGATTTCTGATCAAAACCAGCTGGAAGCTCAGGAAAATCTTTAGTTCCGTCAGGGCGCACGCCGTAATTTACTTTTACTGTTTCATACCAGTCATTTTGATCTGGTTTAATTTTACGAGATCCGTTTCCTGTCCATTTAGCCGGATTTTCATCAAACTTTCCATCAATAAGCGGATGTTTTTCTCCATTTAATGGAATATCGCCATCTGGAATTTCAAAATGTTCTTTTGGAATGTAGTAGAAATTATTATCTCGTTTGTATTCAACATTCACATCATCATCGGCACCAAAATCTTTTACTCCTGCTGGATTCGATTTTCCTTCGTATTTACGAGCAATATGATTGGGAACAATATCTATAATTACTTTTAAACCTGCATTATGTGTACGCTTAACCAATGCTTCAAATTCTTCTAAACGCTTCGCTGGGTTTTCGGACAAATCTGGATTTACATTATAATAATCCTTAACGGCATATGGAGATCCTGCACGTCCCTTAACTACTTCTGGATCATCATTTGATATTCCGTAAGCTGTATAATCACGTACCAGAGCATGATGCGGAACGCCGGTGTACCAAATATAAGTAACTCCTAAATCTTTTATTTCGTGTAGCGCTTTATCTGTAAAGTCATTAAACTTTCCAACACCATTTTCTTCTATGGTTCCCCAAGGTTTATTTGTTTTATTTTTATTTCCAAATAGGCGTGTAAAAACTTGATAGACTACAACCTTTTTTTCGGCTGCCGTTTCTTCTTTTGCTGTACTCATTTTTAATTCTTGTGTTTTACAAGCCGAAAGTAGTACAGTTAACGTAATTCCTGCTGTAATTAATCTTTTACTTATCATATAATTGCTGTGCTAACTAAATATAGTCTTTAAATTTTAAAGCTCCTCAATAGAACGCATTAAAAACTATTTTCTAAATGTAACTCATTTTTTAAAATTCAGAACCAACTCTTTTTAATTTGCATCATTTTGAAGTTGAAATAGCGCAACTACAACGTGAGAGTTGTATGTTTTGTTGAAAAAATAAATGAAGCAGAATTTGTCATTTGAAGTGTTGATGACTTATTATAAATTAATCCTAATAACAGTCATAGGTTGTAACCTTTTTTATAAATTTGACAAAAATTTAATCAGTTGAAGAAATCACTATTTTTCATATTTATTTGTCTGTCTTTTTTAAGCGTTCAATTTACTTTCGCGCAAGCAAAAAAAACTGCTAAGGCTCCAAAAACTATCGTTATTGAGAACGCTGATTTTTCTGATGTCGATCAGGTCAATGTTCCAGATGCGCTTTTACTAACAGGAAATGTAAAAGTAAATCATGACGGCGTTGTATTAACTTGTAATAAAGCCTATTTTTTTCAAAAAGAGAATTATTTAAAAGCTTTTGGAAATGTACAATTAGTACAGGGTGATACTTTATTTTTAAACAGTAAATATGCAGAATACAGCGGTAATGAAAAAAAAGCTTTTGCAACAGGAAATGCCGTCTTGACTTCACCAGATGCGACTTTGCAGACGGATACCATTAATTTTGACAGAAATATTCAAGAGGTTTTTTATAATACTAAAGGAACAATTGTAAACAAAGACAATACTTTGGTCAGTAAGTCTGGAAGATATTATGTGGAACAAAAGAAATTTCAGTTTTTAACGGAAGTTACTATTACAAATCCAAAATATGTAATCAAATCGAATCATTTGGATTATTACAGTAATTCTGGCCATACTTATCTTTTTGGCCCTTCAACAATTACGAGTAAAGCTAATTACATTTATACCGAAAAAGGATTTTACGATACGAAGAAAAACCTAGCTCATTTTCTGAGGAAATCCTATATTAAATATGACGATAGGCGTATAGAAGGAGATAGTTTATTTTATAATCGAAATACCGAATTTGCATCGGCAACTCGAAATGTAAAAATCACAGATTCTATAAATAAAGGAATTGTAAAAGGACATTATGCCGAACTTTACAAACTGAAAGATTCCATGTTTGTTACAAAAAGAGCCGTTGCAATCAATTTGGTTGAAAATGATTCCGTTTATATTCACGGACAAAAGCTACTGGTTACAGGAAAGGAAGGCGAAAGAATTTTAAGAGCTTTTAAAAATGTTCGTTTCTATAAAATAGATATGAGCGGAAAATGTGATTCTATACATTCTGACTCTAAAAGTGCTCTGACGAAGTTAATTGGAAATCCGATTTTATGGAACGGAGAAAGCCAAATCACAGGAGATGTGATGCATTTGATCGGCGATAATAAAACACGAAAAATAGATTCGTTAAAAGTTCTCAATAATACTTTTCTAATCTCCAAGGATACGCTCGGAACGGGCTATAACCAAGTAAAAGGACTCAATTTATTTGGAAAATTCAGGGATGGAAAACTGCATGATGTAGATGTCGTCAAGAATACCGAAGTTATTTATTTTATGCGGAATGATGCCAATGAATTGATTGGAATTAATAAAAATGTCAGCAGTAAAATCAATTTGATTTTAGAGAATAATGCTGTTGAAACTATTACTTTTTACAATAAAGTTGACGGCGATATTTTCCCTGAAGATGAACTTCCTGAAAACGCCCGAAAACTCCGAGGTATGGTTTGGCGAGGCGACGAAAGGATAAAATCTAAGGATGATATTTTCACCGCAGAAGATAATGAAATGAACGATAAACTGATTAAAGAAGGAAAAGACGAAGAAGAGAAAGGAAAAGATACTCCAATGAAAGTGCGAAAAGAAACTTTGAATTACGATAAGAAAAAGCCTGCGGTTAAGAGCAGTAAGTAAGCGGTCAGTATTCAGTCGCAGTTTTCAGTATCACTCACTGTTTAGAGTTCTTTGCGATTTTTTAGTCGTAGTAAGAGTTTGCAGTACTTTACGAATTATTATTTTCTAAAAGTTAACCTAAGCGTAAAGTTAAAAAACCTTTGCAACTCTGAACCTTAAAAAAGTTTTTAGTCGCAGTAGCAGTTTACAGTCTTTTGCGAATTATGAACTCACAAAAGTTAACCTAAGCGTAAAGTTAGAAAACCTTAGAACCTCAGTACCTTTGCTACTTTGAAACTTAGAAAACCTTTGCAACTTTGAACCTTAAAAAAAATGAATCCAGATTTTATAAAATACCAGGCACAAACTTCTCCTTACCCATTAGGAATGGAAGTTTCGCACGCCATCGGATCTTACATATACGACACCAACGATAAAAAATATTTAGATTTTGTAGCCGGCGTTTCGGCTTGTACTTTAGGACATCAACATCCGAGAGTTAATCAAGCTATCAAAGATCAATTGGATAAATATTCGCATGTAATGGTTTATGGAGAATATTCGCAAAGCCCTGCAGTTCAATATTGCAAACTAATGGCTTCTCTCCTACCAGAATCTTTAAATAAAACCTATTTAGTCAATTCTGGAACAGAAGCAATAGAAGGCGCTTTAAAATTGGCCAAAAGAACCACAGGACGCAGTCAGCTTATTTCTTGTAATAATGCTTATCATGGTAACACAATGGGTTCTATGAGTGTTATGGGATTTGAAGAACGCAAACAGGCTTTCAGACCTCTGCTTCCAGATGTTGATTTTATCACTTTTAATAACGAAGAAGATTTACAAAAAATAACAACCCGAACTGCCGCAATTCTTTTAGAAACTATTCAAGGAGGCGCAGGATTTATTCAGCCGGAAAACAATTTTCTGCAAAAAGTCCGAAATCGCTGCGATGAGGTTGGAGCTTTGATGATAGTAGATGAAATCCAGCCAGGTTTTGGGAGAACTGGTAAACTATTTGGTTTTCAGAATTATGACGTTGTTCCTGATATTGTTGTCATGGGTAAAGGTATGGGCGGCGGAATGCCGGTTGGTGCTTTTACTGCTTCTGCAGAAAGAATGGATCTTCTTACCGAAAATCCAAAATTAGGGCATATAACCACTTTTGGAGGCCACCCTGTCATTGCGTCAGCTTGTTTGGCTACTTTGCAGGAATTAACTGAAACAAATTTAATGGCAGAAACACTGGAGAAGGAAAAACTCTTCAGATCGCTTTTGGTACATCCTTTGATAACAGAAGTTAGAGGAAAAGGATTAATGCTGGCTGCAATGACAGAATCGGCAGAAATTACCAACGAAGTCATTTTAAGCTGTCAAGACAAAGGTCTTATATTATTCTGGCTTTTGTTTGAAGGATGTGCTATAAGAATTACACCTCCTTTGACCATCTCAGAAGATGAAATTAAAGAAGGCTGTGCAATTATTTTAGAAGTTATGGATGAAGTAATGAAAAAGAATAACAAATAAAAAACGCACTTCTTTTAACTACTTAAGAAACATTAAGTTATATTTAATTCGATTAGATTAAAGTAAAAACTTTCCAGCATTAATTAAAAAAAGAATAAAACCGAAGTTAATCCCTTAATATAAAAGGAGATTTCTTCCCAAAATAAAATAAAAAACGCTATATATTGTTAATTAAATTGTTCAAAACAATTAATTCTCTTTCCTTACAACAATTATATGGTTGCCTAAATTTATAACAGGCTAATTTCAAAAATACGAAGTATGCAATTAAGCAACGAAGAAGAAGATTATAACCTATCCCTATCCAAATTTGAGTCGATGTTAAAAACTAACAAAGTACTCTTTTTTGATTCTGAAGAATTTGAAGAAATAATTCTTCATTATTTAGATATAGGCAAGGCTAATTTAGCAAAAAAGGCCTTGAAACTTGCATTAGACCAACATCCTAAATCTACAGGCTTAAAATTAGTACAAGTAGAAATGCTGGTTTATGATGATAAACTCGACATTGCTGAAAAGCTTTTGAATGAGTTGTATGCAATTGAACCCAACAACGAGGAAATCTATATCCAAAAAGCCAATATCTGTTCTAAAAGAGATCAGCACGAAAAAGCGGTTGAACTGTTAAAAATCGCACTGCAGTACACTGATGACTATGCGGATGTGTATAACTTGATTGGAATGGAGTATCTCTTTATGGATAACCTTGAAATGGCAAAAGAGAGTTTTATCAAATGTCTTGAAGAAGACTTAGAAGACCAATCTGCTCTTTATAACGTGGTATATTGTTTTGAATTTTTAGATCAAAATCAAGAAGCTATTGCTTATTTAAATGATTACATTAACAAAAATCCTTACAGCGAAATTGCCTGGCATCAGCTTGGGCGTCTTCATTATGGCGTTAAAGAGTATGAAAATGCCATTCGTGCATTTGATTATGCAACGCTGATTGATGATGAGTTTTTGGGCGCTTTCATGGAAAAAGCAAAAGCTTACGAACGTCTGAAAAAATACAATGATGCAATTGAGAGTTATAACAGAACTATCGAGCTGGACGATGCAACATCTTATGCCCTGCTTCGAATTGGTAAATGTTATGAAAAACTTGGAAATTTAGCGAAAGCGATTCAATACTATAACCAAACGGTTCACGAAGATCCGTTATTGGATAAAGGATGGATTGCGATTACTGATTTTCATCTCCGCCAGAAAAACTATCAAAAAGCATTGTTTTTTGTGAATAAAGCTTTGGCAATTGACAATCAAAATCGTTTGTACTGGAAAAGATATGCGACTATCAATAAACACATGAATTTCTTTGAAGAAGCCGAATTTGGTTTTAGAAAAGCAGTTGAGTTTGGAGATTACGCATTAGACACTTGGTTGTATTGGGTTGATATTCTTCAGTTTTTAGGAGAATTTGAAAGCGCTATTCAGACTTTATTACAAGCTTCAGAATATTTCCCTGAAGAAAATGAAATCGAATATCGTTTAGCCGGATTATACTTTATGATTCAGGATAACACAAAAGCTAAATTTCATTTAAGCAATGGTTTACGTCTAAATTTTGACAACTATATCTTAATTGAAGACTTGTTTCCAGTGGTATGGGCAAAGAAAACAGTAAAAAATTATATAGAAAAACATCGTAAATAATAATGGTTGATATTTTATTAAGAAGACGTTTTGGATTATTGGGCCGTAACATCAGCTACTCTTTTTCAAAAGGTTACTTTACAGAAAAATTTAATAATGAAGTTTTTGCCGGCAACAGCTACGAAAATTTTGACATTTCTGAAATTAATTACTTTACTGAATTGATCAAAAACAATCCAGATTTAAAGGGCTTAAATGTCACTATTCCATATAAAGAACAAGTTATTCCTTTCTTAGATAAACTATCAAAAAAAGCATCTTTAATTGGTGCAGTAAATACTATAAAATTTACCAAAAACGGTAAACTAAAAGGATACAATACAGATTATTATGGTTTTAAAAAATCGCTTAAACCATTATTAGAACCACATCACAAAAAAGCTTTGATTTTGGGAACTGGCGGGGCTTCTAAAGGTGTGGCGTTTGCTCTTGACGAACTTGACATTCCCTATACTTTCGTTTCAAGAGAAGCCAAAGAAAACATTATAGATTACGATTTGATCAATGCCACAACATTTGACAATTTTCAAATTATAATCAATTGTACTCCAGTGGGTACAAGCCCAAATATTGAAGCTTGTCCAAATCTGCCTTATGAATTCTTTACAGAAAAACATATTGCATACGATCTGATTTACAATCCTGCCGAAACAACTTTTTTGAAAAAAGCAAAAGAACAAGGAGCTGTTATAAAAAATGGCCACGACATGCTGATATTTCAAGCTGAGAAAGCCTGGAAAATCTGGAACAAATAAAACATAGGATAAAAATAAAATGTTAACGTATTATTTGTAATTTTAAACCACTTATTAACAGGTGGTTATGAATAAAATACAATTACTTAGCATTTTATTTTTTTTATTTAACAATCTCCTTTCCGCTCAAGAAATCGATACTTTACAAAGTCCTTTTTCTGAGCCTCGTTATCATTATTTTCTCAAAACAATTATTTTATTTGACGAATATTTAGATACTGATAACGGATCATATAATACCACACAAGTTCGAGTTTTACTGCCAATTGGAAACAAAGCTTGGAATTTGCGTTTTGATCTTCCGCTAATTTCTGCAAATACCAATTCAATCAACAAGACAGCCATTGGAGATGTAGGTATGGGCGTAAGTTATATTCCATATCTTAAAAATAATAACGGAATAGCCCTGCGTACAAGAGTTTATGCCAATACCGCAGCAGACCCGAATTTTGGAACTGGAAAATGGGTGGCTATGCCGGCTGTTATTTTTGGAAAATATTTCAATCAAAAGAAATTTCTCTGGATTTCGACTTTAGAATATCAAGGTAGTTTTGCTGGACAAAATGAGCGAGATGATATCAGCGTCACACTTTTTGAAAATGTATTACTTTACTTTTTTGGAAAAAACTGGGTTGCTGCCGATGCTGCTTTTAGATACAATGCTATTCTAGAAGGGTTTCAAAATAATGCTTTTGTTGAATTCGGCAGAAAGATCACTCCGACAAATTTAGTTTACATACATCCAAGCGCTGGATTTGGCGTTAATCGAACCTATAATTTTGGTATTGAAATGGGAGTATTAATCCTTTTTTAATATCAAAAAGAGAGCAGATACTTTATATATTTGTATTTATAAAAGAAAAACCTAAAAACAATATAAATTTAGAATTTATAGATACTTCAATAATTCAACAAAAATATATTCAACATTATAGCGAATAAGTCTAAAGAATAAGAATTTCATCGTAAAATACAGCATAAACAAGTGATTTATTTTGTATTTAGAAACACCTTTACTATCTTTCGCACTGTTAAAAACAAAAACCTTACACATTTTAAAGATGTTAGAAGAAAAGAATGACAACCTGCAAGAAGCAGACGGAAAATCAGGAATCGAAATAAACGATTCTACAACAAATGATGCAGCTGAAATATCTAATCCTGAAACTTTAGTCGAAGATTCAACTTCAGAAACTGAAGATTCATTAGATACTAATGAAAACGCACATCAAGAAGCGCTGGATGAAATTACAAATTCAAACGCAGCAGAAAGTGAAGACGAAACTTTAAAAGAGCGTCACGATATTCCTATGCAGGATTACAACACCTTTTCTTTGGATGCTCTTGTTGATGAACTTAAAAAACTGGTTAATACAGATAAAGTAATGTCTGTAAAAGATCATATTGAAGAAATTAAAAAAGCTTTTTTATTACAATATCACCATCTTCTAGAGGAAAAGAGAGAAGAATTTAATGCTTCTAATCCAGATCCAAGTGAAGAATTTGAATACCATTTACCTCTAAAATCAAAATTTGATGAATATTATAATATTTTTAGAGAGAAAAGAAATGTACACTTTAAACACTTACAAACTAATCTAAAAAGCAATTTAGAGAATCGTCTGGCAATTGTAGAAGAATTAAAAGAGTTAATCAATCCGCAGGAAAACATTAAAGATACTCTTAAACATTTTAATGAATTAAGAGAAAGATGGAAAAATGCCGGTGCAATTCCAAAAGATAAATACAATCACGTTTGGAATAACTACCATTTCCACGTTGAAAATTTCTACGACTACCTTCACTTAGATCGTGAAGCTCGAGATTTAGATTTCAAACACAACTTAGAATTAAAACAAAAAATAATCGCTAGAGTTGAAGAATTAGTAGAAAATGCTGATGTTAATAAAGCTTTCCGCGAACTACAGGATTTACACCGAATTTGGAAAGAAGAAATTGGACCAGTTTCTAAAGAACATCGTGATGCTATTTGGAATAAATTTAGTGAATTAACTAAAAAAATACACGACAAGAGAGAAGTACTGTTTGAAAGCCAAAGAGCTAACGAACAACAAAATCTTGAAGCTAAAAAAGAGATCATTGCCAAAATTGAAGTTTTGGGAACTGAGAAAGTAAATTCTCATTCACAATGGCTGGTACAGATTCAAAAAGTAGAAGACTTAAGAAATGAGTTTTTTGCAGCAGGAAAAGTTCCGTCAGAAGTAAATGAAGAAACTTGGGCTGCATTTAAAACAGCCGTTAGAAATTTCAATGCTTTTAAAAATTCTTTTTATAAGGATATTAAAAAAGACCAAAACGACAATTTAAATAAAAAATTAGCACTTGTTGCTAAGGCTAAAGAATTACAGGAAAGCACCGATTTTCAAGCTACAACTCCTGTAATGAAACAGATTCAAGAAGAATGGAAACAAATTGGTCATGTTCCTAAAAAATATTCAGATAAAATCTGGAAAGAATTTAAAGATGCCTGCAACCACTATTTTGATAAGTTAAAAGAACATAAATCTGAAGAAAACGGTGAAGAAGTAGCTGCTTTTGACAATAAAAAAGCATATTTAGAAACCCTAAGAGCTTTCCAGTTAACTGGAGATCACAAAACAGATTTAGATGCTATAAAAGCACATATTGAAACTTGGAAAGGTTTTGGAAAGGTTCCGTTTTCAAGACGCCATATAGAAGGAAAATTCAATAAAATTTTAGATGCCCTTTTTGAAAAATTAAGTTTGAGTAAAAAAGAAACCGAAATGATGCGCTTTTCTAATAGAATTGATTCTTTATCTGACAGCAACGACACACGTAAGTTAGACAACGAAAAAATATTCTTAATGCGTAAAATTGAAGAAGTTCAAAATGAAATTTTCCAATTAGAAAATAACATCCAATTTTTTGCAAATACTAAAAATGCTAAAAAAGAAAATTCAATTGTTCTTGAAGTCCGCAAAAACATTGCAATTCACAAAGAGAGCCTTGAAGTTTGGAAAGATAAATTGAAACAATTAAGAAACTTAGGTCAGGAATAGACTTTAGTTTATATTAATTTTATAAAGGAGTAATGCTATTTTCATTGCTCCTTTTTTTGTGGTTATGTTGGAGCGAATTTTACCGCAAAGTTCGCTAAGCATTTGTATCTACTGGTTTTTGTAAAACATTAAGTTCACAAAGCTTTGTGTCAGCATTGTGATGTAGATCTTTGTCAAAATTTAAAACTTTGTTATCGGATAAACGACAACATTATCGATAATTACTATTGAGAACAAAGCTTTGCGAACTTTGTGTTTTATAAAACTTCCTAATTAACAATATTAGCGAACTTTGCGGTAAAACTTTTTAATATTTTCAATAGCAACGCGCTTCGACTTCGCGCAGCCTGACAAACGCGGCTAACATCCAGACTTGAAATCTGAACTTGAAACTTGAAAACTCAGAACCTTTTCACTTTTCACTTTTCACTTTTCACTTTTCACTTTTAACTTTTAACTTTTAACTTTTTACTTTTTACTTTTCACTTTTAACTTTTCACCTTCCCATAACAAATACATAAAACTATTCTGAAAAATATTGTTTATATTTGATAGACACATCATTAATTGATAATCAACAAAATAACCTTTACAATATTAATTTTAATAACTACAGAAATGAAATTTACAAGAAAAGCAAATGCCAACTGGAAAGGAACCGGTATGGAGGGAACTGGGAAAATCAGCACACAAAGTACAACATTAGAAAACGCACAATTATCTTTTAAAACTAGATTTGCTGACGGAGTTGGAACAAATCCTGAAGAATTAGTTGCTGCAGCGCATTCTGGATGCTTCACGATGCAATTAAGTTTTTTATTGAACGAAGCTGGCTTTACAGCAGATGATTTAAATACAGAAGCTACAGTAACTTTTGAAGATGGCTCTATAACTTTAATTCATTTAGATTTAAAAGGAAAAGTTCCTTCAATCTCTGCAGAAGAGTTTCAGGCTACAGCAGCAAAAGCAAAAGAAATCTGTCCGATTTCTAAATTATTAAATACCACTATTACTTTATCTGCGGAATTAATCAGCTAGAAAAATTATAGCTATAAAAAAAACCATTCGCATGCGAATGGTTTTTTTTATGTACTCTACTGAGTTTATTTATTACATTTTAGCTTTTAATGCTTTAGCTTCAGCAGTCATTTCAAGAGCACTGTAAACTCCTAATAATGTTTTAGAAACGTCTTCATTTTTAGGATCTAACTCGTTAGCTTTTTTAAGGTAAGGAATCACGCCTTTGAAAACACTTTCTCTTTGAGCTTTTAAAACATCGTAACGTTTCATGTCTTTAGCAGAAGTTCCCAATTTATTCATTTCATCAATGATTGGTTTTTCAGCTTCTAATTTCAATGCTGCAAGATTTAAGTAAGCGTTTGTATAATTAGGATTGATTTCTATTGCTTTTAAGTAATATTTCTCAGCATCTGCATTGTTTTTTGCACCTGCACTAATTACACCTAAGTTGAATACTAAATCAGCATTTTTTGGATCTTTTTCTAAAGCCTCGTTAACTAATTTTTTATACATTTCAAAATCCTTAGTTTCAAGATACAAATTAGCTTCAGTTAAAATTAATGAAGAATCATCTGGATTTGCTTTTCTAGCATCTGCGATAGCTTTCTTAGCTTCTTCTGTACGTCCTTTTTGAACTAAGATCAAAGCCAAATTTTTGTAGATCTCACCTCTTTTTGAAGGAATAGCTTCAGTTTTTGGTTTTTCGTGAGTTCCTAATTTTACGGCCATATCTCTTTCTTTTGCATTTGCAAAACTATCATCATTTCCAGATGCTTTGTTTACAGCTGTATACATTGTTCCTTTTCCAGAGTAATTCAGTTTTTTCAACTCTTCATACATTGGTAAAGCAAGGTCAAAATCTTGTGCATTTACTGCAGTTGAAGCTGCATAATACAAGTTAATTGTATCGTTTTTGTCTAATGCATAAGCATCATATAATTTTTTTGCACCTTCTACATTTTTGTTAGCCTGAGTATCAGCAATAGCAGAATTAATTAATTTTGCTTTGATACTGCTGATTGAAGTCGCTGCCTGAGTAGAATATTTCTGTTTTCCAGAAGTTTTTTCAATTTCAATTAACTTTTTGTAGCTCTCTGCAGAAAGTGATAAATTTTTGCTTGTTTCAATATTTTTATCAGCAAGTTCCAAATAAGCATTTCCTTTTACAAAATAGAATTGAGCCTGCTCTGTATCTTTAGCATTAGCAACCATATTTTCAGCATCGTTTAAGATGGTAACAGCTCCTTGAGCATCTCCTCCTTTTAAAGCCTTTTCAGCACTTTTAATTTGATCTTTTTGAGCAAAAGAAGCTACAGAGATCAATAACGCTGAAGCAAGTATTACATATTTACTTTTCATAGTGATATTTATTTGTATTTAATTTTCTTTTTTAATCTATTTTAATTATTCTTCAGACTCTTCTTCGTCGGCATCTTCGCCTTCGTCATCAATTACTTCATCATCAGAATCGTCATCATCTTCTACAGGTCCTTCATCTTCAAGAACTTCTAAATCAGGTTTAACTCTTTCAATTCCAGATTCGATAACGTTACCGTCTTCATCAACGACAACTTCTTCTACATCATCTTTCATTACTTTTGTTACAGCAGCGATAGAATCTTTTCCTTTCAAGTTAATCAATCTAACACCTTGAGTTGCACGTCCCATTACACGTAAATCCTCAATTGCCATTCTGATTGTTAATCCAGATTTATTAATAATCATTAAATCATCTGCATCAGTTACAGCGCTAATTGAGATTAGTTTTCCTGTTTTTTCTGTGATATTAAGAGTTTTAACCCCTTTACCTCCACGGTTAGTAATTCTGTAAACATCTTCACCATCTTCGTCAACTAATTTAGTACGTTTACCATATCCATTTTCAGTTACAACTAAAATTTGCGAATCGTTAACATCATTTTTACCAACAGTAACCATGCCTATTACTTCATCCGTTTCATCTTTTAAAGTAATTCCGCGAACTCCAGAAGCTGTTCTTCCCATCGGACGCGTTTTCGTTTCTTCAAAACGAACTAATTTACCAGATTTAACTGCCAGTATAATTTGGCTTTCTCCATCTGTTAATTGCGCTCCAAGTAATTCATCACCTTCTTTAATGGTAATAGCAGCAACACCATTTACACGAGGTTTAGAATATTTCTCTAAAGAAGTTTTCTTCACCTGACCTTGTTTGGTAACCATTACAAGGTTGTGAGTATTGATATAATCTTTATCTTTTAAGTCTTGTGTACAAATGAAAGCTTTTACTTTATCATCGCTTTCAATATTTACAAGATTCTGAATTGCACGGCCTTTTGCTGTTTTACTTCCTTCTGGAATTTCATAAACACGCATCCAGAAACATTTTCCTTTTTGTGTAAAGAACATCATATATTGGTGGTTTGTTGCCACGAACATGTGCTCCAAGAAATCCTGATCTCTTGTTCCTGCGCTTTTTTGACCAACTCCACCTCTATTTTGAGTTTTGTATTCTGTCAGATTCGTACGTTTGATATAACCTGCATGCGAAATTGTAATTACTACATTTTCATCAGCAATTAAATCTTCGATACTTACATCTCCACCAGAGTATTCTATTTGAGAACGTCTTTCGTCACCGTATTTGTCACGAATTTCGATAAGTTCTTCTTTAATTAAATCGGTTCTTAAATTAACATCTGCTAATAAAGCTTTCAAATGCTCAATTAACTTCATTAATTCCTCAAACTCAGCTCTTAATTTATCCTGCTCCAGACCTGTTAACTGACGTAAACGCATCTCAACAATCGCACGAGCTTGAATTTCAGATAATTTAAATCTTTCGATTAATTTTTCTCTTGCTTCGTCTGTATTTTTAGAACCTCTTATTAACGCAATAACCTCGTCGATATTATCAGAAGCAATGATTAATCCTTCTAAAATATGCGCTCTTTCTTCTGCTTTACGTAATTCAAATTGAGTTCTTCTTACTACTACATCATGACGGTGCTCAATAAAATAGTGAATCATATCTTTTAGATTCAACAATTGAGGACGTCCTTTTACTAATGCAATGTTATTTACACTAAAAGAAGATTGTAATTGCGTATACTTATATAAGGTATTTAAAACTACGTTTGGCGTAGCATCACGTTTTAAGATATAAACGATACGCATACCATTTCTATCAGACTCATCACGGATGTTGGCAATACCTTCGATTTTTTTGTCGTTAACTAAATCAGCCGTACGTTTGATCATTTCGGCTTTGTTAACTTGGTATGGAATTTCAGTAACAATGATACATTCTCTTCCGTCAACTTCTTCAAAACCAACTTTTGCACGCATTACAATACGTCCTCTACCCGTTTTAAAAGCTTCGCGAACACCTTCGTATCCATATATTATACCACCTGTTGGAAAATCAGGAGCTTTAATATGAGACATTAATTCGTCTACTTCAATATCATTATTATCAAGGTAAGCTAAAGTCCCATTGATAACCTCAGTTAAATTGTGTGGCGGCATGTTGGTTGCCATACCAACTGCAATACCTGTTGCTCCATTTACTAACAAAGTAGGAACTCTAGTAGGCATTACTTTTGGCTCATATATAGTATCGTCAAAGTTTAATTGAAAATCAACTGTCTCTTTTTCGATATCTGCCATAATTTCTTCAGAAATTTTGCGCATTCTGGCCTCAGTATAACGCATTGCTGCAGGACTATCTCCATCGACAGAACCAAAGTTACCCTGACCATCAACTAATAAATATCGCATACTCCACTCCTGAGCCATACGTACCATTGCGTCATAAACAGAAGTATCTCCATGCGGGTGGTACTTACCCAGAACCTCCCCTACGATTCTTGCAGATTTTTTATGGGCAGATCTTGAAGTTACACCTAAATCATACATTCCATAAAGAACTCTTCGATGCACTGGTTTCAAGCCATCTCTAACATCAGGAAGTGCTCTCGATACGATTACTGACATCGAATAATCGATGTAAGCTGATTTCATTTCATCTTCTATGTTAATAGGAATTAACTTTTCTCCTTCAGACATAAGTTGTTATATTAAATAATTATATTAGTTTCAAAGCGTGCCAAGATACGTTTTTTTGAAATTTTTTCAGCTATTTCCTTACACTTATTTCAATGATTTATTAACAACTTTATTTTGCCTTTTAGTTAATAAATTAAGCGTTTTTTAACGCTTTTATTCTCTTTTTTTTCGTCTATTAGCTGTCAGGAGATCTTGAAGGGTACGGTTTTTGTTTTTGAAACTGTAATTCACTAAATTTACAATACCAATTATATATTATGGATGATAATTTTTCACCAAGAGTAAAAGATGTTATTACATACAGCAAAGAAGAGGCTTTACGTTTAGGCCACGACTTTATTGGTACAGAACATCTAATGCTGGGCATTTTAAGAGATGGTAACGGAAAAGCTATTCATATACTTAATAACCTAGCAGTCGATTTAGATCATTTACGCAGAAAAGTAGAAATACTAAGCCCTGCCAACCTGAGCGTTGAAGTAAATGCAGAAAAGAAAAACCTTCATCTTACCCGACAGGCAGAAAGAGCCCTGAAGACCACTTTTCTAGAAGCAAAAGTATTTCAAAGTTCATCAATTAGCACGGCCCACCTGCTGTTATGTATCTTGAGAAACGAAAACGATCCAACAACCAAGCTATTGAATAAACTTAAAATAGATTATGACGTAGCTAAAGAACAGTATTTAAATATGACTCCAAACGAAGAAGAATTCTTAGAAAACTTGCCAAGAAACGAATCGTATAACGACGATTCAGGACAAGATGACAGTCTTAAAGAAAGTAGTTTTAATAATCCCGCCAATAAGTCAAACAAAAAATCTAAGACTCCGGTTTTAGATAATTTTGGGAGAGATTTAACAGAAATGGCCGAAGAAGGGAAATTAGACCCAGTTGTAGGACGCGAAAAAGAAATTGAGCGTGTTTCGCAAATTCTAAGCCGTAGAAAGAAAAACAATCCGCTTCTTATTGGAGAACCTGGGGTTGGTAAATCTGCTATCGCAGAAGGACTGGCTTTACGTATTATTCAAAAGAAAGTATCACGTATTCTTTTCCACAAACGTGTTGTAACTCTTGATTTAGCAAGTTTAGTTGCTGGAACAAAATATAGAGGACAGTTTGAAGAAAGAATGAAGGCCGTAATGAACGAGCTTGAGAAAAACGATGATATTATTCTTTTTATTGATGAAATCCATACTATTGTAGGTGCTGGAGGAGCAACAGGTTCGCTTGATGCTTCAAACATGTTCAAACCTGCTTTAGCAAGAGGAGAAATTCAATGTATTGGTGCTACTACTCTTGATGAGTACAGACAATATATTGAAAAAGATGGTGCTTTAGAAAGACGTTTCCAAAAAGTAATCGTTGAACCAACTTCTGTTGAAGAAACAATTGCAATTTTGAATAACGTAAAAGATAAATATGAAGATCACCACAACGTTACCTATACTCAAGAAGCAATTGAAGCTTGTGTGAAGCTGACAAACAGATATATGTCTGAGCGTTTCTTACCAGACAAAGCGATCGATGCTATGGATGAGGCTGGATCACGTGTGCACATTACGAATATCGACGTTCCGAAACAAATTTTGGATTTAGAGCGTCAGTTAGAAGAAGTTCGCGAGCTTAAAAATATGGTTGTTAAAAAACAAAAATATGAAGAAGCTGCTAAACTTCGCGATGATGAAAAACGTATAGAAAAAGACCTTGCCACTGCACAAGAACAATGGGAAGAAGATTCTAAAAACAACAGAATTGAAGTTACAGAAGATAATGTAGCCGATGTTGTTTCGATGATGACTGGAATTCCTGTTAATAGAATTGCACAGACAGAAAGCAATAAATTAGCTCAATTACCTGAATTAATTCAAAATAAAGTAATTGGTCAAAATGAGGCTGTTCTTAAAATTGCACGTTCTATTCAACGTAACAGAGCTGGACTTAAAGATCCTAATAAACCAATTGGTTCATTCATCTTCTTAGGTCAGACTGGTGTTGGTAAAACACAGTTAGCCAAAGTATTAGCAAAAGAATTATTTGATTCTGAAGATGCTTTAGTTCGTATTGACATGAGTGAATACATGGAGAAATTTGCGATCTCTCGTTTAGTTGGAGCGCCTCCAGGATACGTGGGTTACGAAGAAGGTGGTCAATTGACAGAAAAAGTTCGTAGAAAACCATATTGCGTAGTACTTTTAGATGAGATCGAAAAAGCGCATCCAGATGTGTTTAATATGATGCTTCAAGTTTTAGATGACGGATATTTAACAGATAGTTTAGGTCGTAAAATTGACTTTAAAAACACTATTATTATCATGACATCTAATGTTGGTGCACGCCAATTGAAAGATTTCGGACAAGGTGTTGGATTCGGAACTGCTGCTAAAGTGGCTCAAGCCGATGAAAATTCAAAAAGCATTATCGAAAATGCATTGAAGAAAACTTTTGCTCCTGAATTCTTAAACAGAATTGATGACGTAATTGTATTTAACAGTTTAGAAAAAGCTGATATTGATTTGATTATTGAAATCGAATTGAAAAAACTGTATTCTCGTATTGCTGAACTTGGTTACAAATTAAGCTTAACAGACAAAGCCAAAGCATTTATTGCTGAAAAAGGTTTTGACAAGCAGTTTGGAGCTAGACCGCTAAAAAGAGCAATTCAGAAATATGTTGAAGATTTGTTAGCCGAAGAAATCATCACTTCGAAAATACATTCAGGTGACGAAATCATGATGGATCTAAAAGATGATTCGCAAGAACTTTCAGTAGAAATCCATAAAGCCGAAGAGCCGACTAATCAATAAATTAGTTTAAATTTATAACAAAAATAATCTACCCGTTACGTTTTCATAACATAACGGGTATTTTTTTTGGATAATTTAGTATCTTTAGTAAAAGCAAATAGCTATTTTTGAATTTAAATTCTATAACAAAAAAACAAAATATGCTTCAAAACAAAGTCATTTTAGGCAGCGAAGAATGGTGCTCATTTCCAGAACTTGGAATCCCGACAATCAAGGCTCGCGTTGATTCTGGTGCTAAAACTTCTGCAATGCACGCTTTAAACATAGCTCCTTTTATAAAAAATGATGCCAATTGGGTAAAATTTGATATTAATCCAATTCAGAATAATATTAAAACGATTATCCATTGCGAAGCACCTTTAGTAGATAAACGAATTGTTAAAAGTTCAAGCGGTTTTAGAGAACATCGTTATGTTATTCAAACCAGCCTAAAAATTGGTGATGCCAAATGGCCAATTGAAATGACTTTGACCAATCGAGATTCTATGGGATTTAGAATGCTTTTGGGACGCGAAGCCATGAGTGGAAGGGTTTTGGTTGATCCAGAACAAAAATATCTTCTAGGGCAGCCTACAGCAGAATCTTTAAAAGAATTATACCAAAATTCTGAAAAAGCTAGTTCTGGTTTACGTATTGGACTTCTAGCCAGTAACCCTGAATTGTACAGTAATAAAAGGATCATGGAAGCAGGCGAAATGCGTGGTCACGAAATGCATTTCTTGAACATTAAAGAATGCTACATGAAACTCGATGCCAAAACTCCAGAGATTCATTATAGAGGAGGAAAAATCTTAAATCAGTTTGATGCTATTATTCCGCGTATTCGACCAAGTATCACTTTTTACGGATGTGCATTAACACGTCAGTTTGAAGCTTTGAAGGTTTTCGTTTTAAATTCAGCTACAGCGATAACGCAGTCTCGCGATAAGTTATACTCGCTGCAATTGCTTTTAAACAGCGGTATAGACATTCCAACAACTGGATTTGCCAATTCTCCATTGGATACAGACAATTTGATTAAAATGGTTGGAGGCTCACCTTTAATTGTAAAATTATTAGAAGGAACACAGGGAAAAGGTGTTGTTTTGGCCGAAACCAAAAAAGCTGCAGAAAGTGTTATCAACGCTTTTAAAAGTTTAAATGCTAATATCTTAGTTCAAGAATTTATTAAAGAAGCCAACGGAAAAGATATTCGATGTTTTGTAATTGACGGAAAAGTAGTTGCAGCTATCCAGCGTGAAGCTATGCCGGGAGAATTCAGAGCCAATATTCACCTTGGCGGAACTGCTTCTGTAATTAAAGTAACTGCCGAAGAGAAAAAAATCGCTATAAAAGCCGCAAAAGCAATGGATTTAAAAGTAGCTGGAGTTGATATTATTCGTTCTTCTAAAGGTCCGTTATTGCTTGAAGTAAACTCTTCTCCAGGTCTTGAAGGAATCGAAGGTGCAACTAATAAAGATGTTGCTGGCGAAATGATTAAAGCTATTGAAAAGAATTTCAAATTATAAGTTCATTTCAACTTAATACTATATAAATATTTTAGCAGCTTTGCCAAAGTTTAGAACTCTGGCAAAGCTTTTTTATTTAACTTTAAAATAAAAACATGTATTATCAATATTTAGATATTATTACAAGAAGCGTTGCTGTATATTTTTTCATGACTATTGCCTTGCGAATTTTTGGTAAAAAAGAACTTTCACAATTAAATACTGCAGACATAATCTTGATTTTATTGATTAGTAACTCCGTTCAAAATGCAATGGTTGGTCCAGATACAAGTCTGTGGGGAGGCTTGGTAGCAGCTCTCGCTTTATTTATCATTAATTTCATCATCAAAAAACTGACGCACAGATATAAAGGCCTGAACGATTTTTTAATGGACAAACCCGAAGTCCTAATTCACGACGGAATATTAGATTTCAAAACCCTAAGCAGATTAGACATTTCGCATGAAGAATTAAAAGAAGCCGCCCGCGAACACGGTTTAGAACATCTAACAGATATAAAACTTGCCATGCTTGAAATTGACGGAACTATTAGTGTTATTTCTGGCGACAAAAAAGAGCTTAAGCAAACGCACTTTAAGCGCAAGCACAATCATAAGAATTTGAGGAAGTAAAAGAGTACTTTTAGAAAGCGCTTTCATATAATTCTTCGAATTCTTTATCAGAAACATTTTCATTTTCATATTGATTTTTGTTTGAAATACCATCAATCCAATCGTATTTAATTGGAACTATTTCTTTACCTGTTCTATCAATTATTCCCCATTTACCATTTAATTGAACGCGTGTAATTCCATTTTTAAAGCTTTCTACATTCTCATACTTTAAATTGATTACTGTTTTGCCTTCTTTATCAATAAAACCCCATCGCATGTCTTTATCTTTGATAATAAGAACTGCTGCTAATCCCTCAGAAAAATCTTTTACGTTATCATATATTGGTTTAATTACTTCTTTCCCATTTACAATTATAAATCCAGCTTTCCCCATATTTTGTAATATTATTGGCGCGTCATCTGAACCGTATTTTTTAAAACCTCCTTCTCCAAATTGCACTCGTAACATTCCTTCAGACAACTTGCCAATACTCGTATATTTAAAATCTAAAATCTCTTGTCCTTTTATATTTATAAGTCCCCATACAAGTTCTGGTCTCCATGTATCTTCATCCTTATATTTTCCAACTGCAAATATATCTTTAGCGCAATATATGATCTTATCATATTTAAAATCGATAACTTTATTATCATTACTATCAATTATCCCCCACTTTCCATTTAATTTTGCAGGCGCCAGATTTTCTGTAAATGTTTTAATAGCATCATATTTTACAGGAATTATTTCTTTTCCCGCTTTATTAATAACACCGTATTTGTGATTTAACTCAACCTTTGCAATACCGTTAAAAAAAGGAAAGATTTCACTATATACAAGAGGAATAATTTCCCTGCCCACTTCGTCTATACAGCCATGTTTTTTGTTTAAAACAACTTCAGCAATACCATTCTGAAAAGCAGCAACATCATCATATTTAACAGCAGTTATATTAACACCTGTCTTATCAATAAAACCACATTTTTTTCCTATTCTCACTTCTGAATAACCACTTGCAGAAGTAAAAACGTCATCATACTTAAAACCTGTAAGCACTTTACCCGTTTTATCGATTATAGCTTCTTTATCATTCTTATTTACTTTTGCTATGCCTAATTTGAATCTCTCCCAATAATTATCATACTCAAAAGGAATCACTATTCTTGCTGTTTTATCAATAAAACCGCTTTTTTTATTACTAAATGAAACCATTGCTAATCCTTCTGAAAAACTTTCTGCATTAGAATATATAGCCCCGATTACTAATTTACCTTCTCTGTTTATATAACCAAATTTATCCTTGATTTTTACTCTTGCCAAGTCTTCATCAAAACTATCAACCCAATCATATATTAGAGGAATAACTTTTCTCGTTTTTTTATTAATATAACCTGCCTTATTATTTAAATACAGTCCAATTTCATCATCATCGGTTATAGAAATACCATCATAAATGGGTTGTAGAATTTCTTTTCCTGTATTATCGAACAAACCATAACGCTCATTCAATTTCACTTTTATAAATTCTGTTATATTGTTTTTTTTCTGATTATTGTTATTCTGCGCTTGAGAAATGCTGATAGCAGCAATGACGTTTATAATTAAGATTATTCTCTTCATGTTTAATATCTTCTAAAATTTGGTACTCTTGCCAATGCCTAAAAATTCGTAATCGGAAAACCATATTTATTAAATTTCATTTCTGTAATGGCAAAACCATTACGAAATTCTTCTATTTCATCATACTTGATTGGAGTTGTAAGTTTATTGTTCTTACTAAGCACACCCCATTTTCCATTAATAGAAACTAAAGCAATGCTGGCTCTACAATGGATAATTTTATCGTATTTTAAAGTTTTAGAAGCTTTACCTTTTTTATCGATTATATAGGAATCACGACCAATAGTTGCAATAGAAAAACCCCAAGTAAAACTTGTCATACTATCATACTTTGGCTCAATTATGTTAACTCCTGTAGTATCAATTGCTCCCCATTTATTGTTTTCTTTATACACAAAGAGTCCTTCATCAAAATAATCACTCATTTTTGAAATTGGAATATCAAATCTTGCAGGTATCACTTCTTTACCCTTTTCATTTACATATCCGCATTTTTTATTGATTGATACAAATGCACCGCCTAAATAACGATGTTCTACTGAATCATATTTTATTGGGGTTACAAGGTTTCCTTTTCTATTAGCAAAGCCATATTTATGGTTACGACTCAATAAAAGCAAAGAATTTAAATAAGTATTCATACCTGAAATTTCATCATAAAATTCGTCTTCATCAATAAAGTCATTTTGAATAGGAACAATTATTTTTCCCCTTCCATCAATAAAACCATATTTATTATTTTTATAAACAGCATACATATCTCCCATTGAATCTATTGCATCATAAATTAAAGGCGCTATCAATTTCCCGTTTTTATCTACGAGCCCCACTTTATTGTCTTTGATAAGTCTCGAAACCTTATTAGAAAAAACTAAATCTGAATTGTGTCCATAATATAAAAAATCGTATTCTAGCGGAGTAAGCATTTTTCCAGTTTTTCCATCAACTAATGCATGATTCATATAATTACCATCTTCACCATACTTGCCAACATCAACTAATCCGTGATTTAAAGGAATTATCTCATTATAAATTAGTGGTACAATTTCTTTTCCGTTTTTATCAATTAAACCTTCCTTATAATGTATAGATACTTGTGCAATTCCATTTTCAAATTTACCTGCATAATCATATTTTATACTGGTAATTTCTTTTCCTTTGGAATTAATATAACCCCATTTCCCATTTAGATACACAGCCAAAATGCCCTCATTAAAATTATTATAATTATCATACATATCGTATTTAATTGGTGTTATTTCATTGCCTGCATCATTGATTACTCCCCATTTGCTATCTAGCTTAACATTATAAAATCCCTCCTCAATATAATTGACATCATCATATTTGAAATCCGTTATCTTGTTTCCTTTTTTATCAAAAAATCCCCATTTGCCATTAACTTCAACACCTGCTAAATTTTTCCCGAATATGGAAATACTGCTATATTTTAAAGGTAATATTATAGTACCTGTCGAATCGATAATCCCAAGTTTGTCATTTATTTGAACATATGCATATCCGTTATTAAAATCAGAAATATAATCATAAACAGGAGGAACTATTTCTTTGCCATCTTCATTAATGACTCCATATTTTGAATACCCATATTTTCTTATTTGTGAGGCAGTATCTTTTATAGGAGTGGTAGTACTTATTTTTATATTTCTTATAATAACAAAAGCTAAACAACATAAAATTGCAAATACTACTAATGAAATTTTTATTCTTTTCATTTTAGATTAAATTTTTATCTAACAAAAAAACTCAAACTAATAAGCACTTTTATTAATTTGAGTTTTATATAATTAAATATTCTGAAACTATTTTTTTGCTTTGATTTGATAAGGTGGATTTGCCATTCTCTTTACCATCCAAAACAAACAAATTATAGTTAAAACAATTGTTAAAATCAAAAATGGATAATATCCGACTGCTTTTGCTATTTTTTCAAACAGATAAACATACCATTTCACAATTCTTGTACGCTTTGATTCGTAATCTTGAACACCATAAGCAAGCCAAGTAAACAAACCTCCTGCTACTGCCACAAATAAAGTTACTAATCCAGGTGAAACGGCAGCCTGCATTGCGGTAAGTTGTTTTTCTTCTCTTTTAAAACCTAATGCTTTGAATTGTTCTTTAATCGATTTTTCGGCTTCTTTAGCTATATCAACATTTTGAAAATCGATGGTTTCGTAAGATGTACTTCCTTCCTTTGATACACCAAACATAATATGAGAATCATTTCCTACTTCAAATTCGTATTCTACTACATCTTTCACATTTATAATTGATTCAAATTCAGAAGGGTTAAACACCTCTTTATTTATTCTTTCAATGTTTAAATCAGCATTTTCTTTAGTAATATTTCCAATTATATATTCTCCATAAATTAAAACCACATTTCCATCTAGACCATTAAGGATGATTGGTTTATCAAAAATCTTTTCCATTTTATCTTTTTTAACTGTTATTACGAAAAATCACTACTAAATAATTTTGCGAAGATCCTTTTATTCAATTGCACTAACAGCCTCTAAAAGTTTTTAAAATTTCAATTTAAGACATTTTTCAGCATTCCTTTTGACACAAAAAAAACCGATTTCAAATTGAAATCGGTTTCTCTATATAAAAAAATCAACATTTTATCTAAAATAAGGCCAGACAAAATCATCGGCACTTCCTGTTTTGGACCAGGCCGTTTTCCAACCCGAGAAAATCCATTTACCATCTATTAACACATAAGTAATGATATCGCCACAAGTATTTCCTGAACTCACATAATAGACGTAGGCTTGGGAATGTGAATATGTCAAAACTTTTTTTGAAGCTTTTCCATTTATCATTGAGCCTACTTCTTTTGGTAGTAGAAATTCTTTTTCATGTTGCCAAGTCAAATATTCACATTTTGCGATTGAAAAAAGCCAAAAAGAGAACAAAGATATAACGGCTACAATTGTTATGAGTTTAAGTAGTTTCACTTTATAATAGCGCTAAGTAAGTTTTATTTTACAAAAATAATATTTTTCAAATAAAAAAAGCTAGTTCAATAAGAACTAGCTTTCATATATATTGTTCAAATATGATTTACATCTCACATTTTACAAAAAACATTTTATTAAATAAACACGCTTAGTATAAAATAAACCAACCCTGCCAAAATAGCTGAAATTGGAATCGTCAATATCCAAGCCCATATTAAACTTACGGTAACTCCCCAGCGAACTGCAGATACACGTTTTGTTAATCCAACACCAATAATAGATCCTGTAATGGTATGCGTTGTACTTACCGGGATTTTTAAATGCTCTGTAAAATAAAGCGTTAAAGCACCAGCAGTTTCAGCAGCAACACCTTCAAATGAACTTACTTTTGTGATTTTAGAACCCATTGTTTTTACAATTTTCCATCCACCACTCAAAGTTCCCGCTGCAATTGCAGAATAACAGGCTAACGGAATCCAGCTTGGCATTACACCTTTAATACCTGCATCATCGTTTGGAAGCACAACATCTAACCAAGCGTCCATATGCACTCCTGGATTTGTATTGATATATACCGCAACCGCAGCAGCGATAATACCCATTACTTTTTGAGAATCATTTCCCCCGTGTCCTAAACTAAATGCTGCAGAAGATAATAATTGCATTTTTTTCAAAGCTGCATCTGCTTGATGTAGATTTAAGCTGCTAAATATTAAACAAAAAGCACTAACAGTTAGGATGATAAAAGCAACCAAAAACCATTTAATGTTATGAGCTTCAAAAGCTACACTCCAAAAATGAGAATCAAATCTTGGTTTTTCTATTTCAGAATATGGCACCATTTGACTGTAAACAAACCAAATAGTAGCAATCATTAAAAGTACAGTGAAAATTTTAGGACCAATACTTTTACGAGAAGCATTTAACAACCAAATCGAAATTAAATATGAAGCTAATGCTCCTAATAATGGTGCAAGAACAATAAAGGCAATAATAATAAGAACACCCGAAGGCATTGCTCCGTCTTTTCCAGCTTTGTACCAGCTTACAATTTCATACCAATAATGTGTTGTTCCATCTTCACCAACATAACCTGAGAAACCATGAACTGCAATAGCATGTGCTACAGCTGCTCCAGCAAAACCTCCAATTAATGTATGTGAAGAACTTGAAGGAATTCCAAGCCACCAAGTCAATAAATTCCAGCAAATTGCTGCAATTACACCGGCTAGAATTACAACCAGGTTAATTTCCATTGTGTGCGCTGTTTTAGCAACAGTATCTGCAACACCAAATCCGAAAACCCAATAAGCTAGAAAGTTAAAAAATGCTGCCCAAAGAACGGCCTGAAAAGGCGTCAAGACCTTTGTAGCAACAACAGTCGCTATAGCATTTGCTGCATCATGAAAACCATTGATGTAATCAAAAATTAAAGCTAATACTATAATTAATATAAGTAGCGTCATAAAGTTATAACTTCAGAATGAAAAATTGAATTAAGAATGTTTTACAGAAATAGATTCTAGTATATTCGCAACACTCTTACATTTGTCTGTTGCTGATTCTAAAACAGATAACACCTCTTTATATTTAATAATATTTTTAGCGTCTGTTTCGTTTTCAAAAATTTCAAAAACTGCTTTGTTATAAACGTTATCAGACTTGTTTTCTAGTTTGTTGATTCTAGTACAAGCATCTTTAATGACTTTGAAATTCTGTAAATTTCTCAATTCTTTTACCGCGCTGTCAATGTTTTGACAAGCTTCAAGATTAATTTCTGTCATCTTTCTGATAGATTTTGTAATCTTATCAACTTGATACAATCTCATACGGCTTGCAGCACCGTGTAGGTAATCTGCAACGTTGTCAATAGAAGTAATTAAGGTGTGAATATCTTCTCTATCAAATGGTGTAATAAAGTTTCTACTCAATTCCAAATTGGTTTGACGAGTAATGTCTTCACCTCTTTGCTCTAGTTCGTCAATTTTTTGAAAAAGAACTTCTCTTTCTTTTAATGGTAAATTTACAGCTTCGTGTAAGTTAGAAGCTAATTCAATTAAATTGCTTGAAGCCTCTTCAAAAAGTGGAAAGAATTTTTTGTCTTTCGGCACTAAAAATTGGAAAATACTGTTTATTGACATTGTTTTATTTTTGATAGTGCAAAATTACTTCAATAATATTTTGCAATGTTAAGCCATTGTTAACAAATCGTTTTCTATTTGGAAACTCTCCAAGAATAAAACCGTGTTTTCTATGTCATTATGTAAGATTCTATCTTCTTTGACCAAAGGCACAACTTCTCTATAGCTATTCAAAAACATTTCGATAAAATCACTTGATTTTAGAGGCTCTCTATACGCAATTGCCTGCGAAGCATTCAATAATTCGATTGCCAAAATACGCTCTAAATTATCTAAAACACGTAAGGCTTTTGTCGCTCCGTTGGCTCCCATACTTACATGATCTTCCTGTCCGTTGCTCGAAACAATGCTGTCAACGCTTGATGGAGTTGCCAATTGTTTGTTTTGACTTGCGATACTTGCAGCAGTATATTGCGGAATCATGAAACCTGAATTTAATCCTGGATTATCTACCAAAAATGCAGGAAGATTACGCTGTCCAGAAATTAATTGGTACGTTCTTCTTTCAGAAATACTTCCTAATTCTGCTAAAGCAATTGCCATAAAATCAAGAGCTAATGCTAAAGGCTGACCGTGGAAGTTTCCTCCAGAAATAATCTGATCGGCTTCTATAAATATATTAGGATTGTCTGTAACCGAGTTAATTTCGGTCTTGAAAACCTTTCTAACATAATCAATCGCATCTTTTGAAGCGCCGTGAACCTGAGGCATACAACGGAAAGAATAAGGATCCTGAACGTGTTTCTTTTCTTGAGCGATAATTTCACTTCCTTCCAAAAACTCAGTAATACGCTGTGCGGTTACAATTTGTCCTTTGTGCGGACGTATATAATGTATCAATTCGTTGAATGGCTCAATTCTTCCATCAAAACCTTCCAAAGAAATAGTTCCAATTAAATCTGCCAGATACGAATATTTGTAGGCTTTAATTAAAATATGAGCTCCGTATGCACTCATAAACTGAGTTCCGTTTAGCAAAGCCAAACCTTCTTTGGACTGCAGAACAATTGGTTCCCAATTAAAATGTTTCAAAACTTCTGCTGAAGCTGTTTTTTTCCCTTCAAAAAGTACAATTCCTTCTCCTATTAAAGGTAAAGATAAATGTGCTAAAGGTGCTAAATCTCCAGAAGCTCCTAGAGAACCCTGCGTATAAATTATAGGTAAAATATCATTGTTGTAGAAATCTACTAAACGCTCTAAAGTTTTCAATTGAACACCAGAATGTCCATAACTTAAAGATTGGATTTTTAGCAAAAGCATCATCTTCACAATTTCAGACGGCACTTCTTCTCCCGTTCCGCACGCATGAGATTTTACTAAATTTTCCTGAAGCTTAGATAAGTTTTCATTAGAAATCTTTACATTACAAAGTGATCCAAAACCTGTATTGATTCCGTAAATTGGCTCAGAATGTGATGCCATTTTCTTATCAAGATAATCACGGCATTTTTGAACGTTTACTTTTGCTTCTTCAGATAATTCAAGTGTTTTATTATAAGATAAAATTTCTTGTAAGGTTTCTAAAGTTATAGTTTCAGTACTTATATAATGGATTTCTCTCATGACGTTTTTCAATTTAAGATGTCAAAATTCAACAAATCAATAT
This sequence comes from Flavobacterium sp. Root935, assembly GCF_001429295.1. GTDB lineage: Bacteria > Bacteroidota > Bacteroidia > Flavobacteriales > Flavobacteriaceae > Flavobacterium. Next base: position 850,740 of record NZ_LMJL01000012.1, read on the forward strand.
TAAAAAGCAACATTTTATCACAATAATTAAAATTTGAACAAATGCGATGAGATGCTTTTAACTTTTATTCAATTTTAAAAATCTGGCTTTTCACTGCTTTTTAATCATCTTTTCATTAAAAATCAATTCATTGTAAAGGCGTTATTAAAGAAATTTGTCTCTTCAAATATATCAAAACCTCAATTTAGCATATTTAATTTTAACAAATACTCAATATTGAATTATTGAGATTTGAATTATTAAAATATTCGCAAAAAAGCTTTAAGAGTTTTTAATAGCCCTAAAAAACTGTACTTTTGAAAAATCAAAAATGAAAAGTAACAGCACAAAATATCAATCTACAATGACAACTCCAACTCGAGTTGCAATTGCTGCTACCATTATTTCTACTACAACAACTACTACCCCTTAGGGGTATACATTTTTACATATAATCCTAGGTTACCTATACTTTTTTCTTGAAAGAAGAGAGTTATTGGATACATAAAAAACATTTACAAAAAGAAAAAAAAGTCGCAGTTTTCAGTTTCAGTTCACAGTTATAATCTTTGAACCTTTGTTACTTAAAATCTTTGCACCTTATTAAAAAATATCAAAAATGAAAGTATTAAAATTTGGCGGAACTTCGGTTGCCAATGCTCAAAATATAAAACTCGTTCTCGAAATTATTAATCAAAAAGCTAAAAACGAAAGACTAGTTGTTGTAGTTTCTGCCCTTAGTAAAGTAACCGATTTACTGCAGTTGGCTGCCGCAAAAGCTGCTGCAAATGATGAAGATTTTAGAAATATTGTTGCCGAAATCGAGAAAAAACATCTTGACACTCTTAAAGAACTTATTCCAGTAAGCGAACAAAGCAGTTTGCTAAGCCACGTAAAAAGAATTATCAATCACTTAGAAACACTTTTAGACGGTTGTTTTTTATTGGGCGAATTATCTCCAAGAACTGCTGACACTATTTTAAGTTTTGGTGAATTACTTTCGTCATATATAATTGCTCAGGCTTATCAGCAAGTTGACAAAAATGCAGCTTACAAAGATAGCCGTGAATTAATAAAAACAAATGCCGATTTTGGAAAAGCAGTTGTTAACTTCGAAGTTTCAAACAAATTGATTCAGGAATATTTTGCATCGAATGAATCAAATATCAATATTTTACCTGGTTTTATTGCGCAGACTTTAGATGGAATTACTTCGACTTTAGGGCGCGGCGGATCTGATTATACTGCCGCAATTATCGCGGGAGCATTAGACGCGGACCAATTGGAAATCTGGACTGATGTAAACGGAATGTTTACTGCAAATCCAAAAATTGTAAAGCAGGCACAGCCAATTGCAAACATCTCGTATCAGGAAGCGATGGAATTATCGCATTTTGGTGCTAAAGTTTTGTATCCGCCAACAATTCAGCCGGTTTTAAGAAAAAACATTCCGATTCTGATCAAAAATACATTTGAACCAGAAGCAGAAGGAACTTTAATTTCAGATCGTGTTTTAACAAAAGACACAGTTGTAAAAGGAATCAGCCATATTGATCATATTTCACTTCTGACTCTTGAAGGTCCTGGAATGATTGGAGTTGCGGGTTCGTCACGACGTTTGTTTGAAGTATTGTCTCAGGAAAAAATCAACGTTATTTTTATTACTCAGGCTTCTTCTGAACACTCTATTTGTATCGGAATTTTAAATTCGGATGCTGATAATGCCGAAGCTGCGATTAACAGAGCTTTTGAAATCGAAATTTCTCAGAATAAAATCGATCCTTGTTATGTAGAAAAAGATCTTTGCATTATTGCTTTGGTGGGCGAAAACATGAAAAACCACCAAGGATTGAGCGGCAGAATGTTCAGCACTTTAGGAAAAAACAACGTAAATATCCGTGCGATTGCGCAAGGTGCTTCTGAGAGAAATATCTCGACTGTAATTAACGAAAGAGACGTTAAAAAAGCATTGAATACGCTTCATGAAAACTTCTTCGAAGAAAACACTAAACAGCTGAATTTATTTGTAATGGGAGTTGGAAATGTGGGTGAAAAATTCATAGAACAAATTCACAGCCAGAAGAAATTCTTAAAAGATAATTTGAAGATCAATGTCCGCGTAATTGCTTTATCAAATTCAAGAAAAATGCTTTTTGATGAAGACGGAATTTCATTAAAAGAATGGCAGTCGGCTTTAGATAACGGCGAAACTGCAAACGCAGCAGATTTTATCGCTCGTGCAAAAGAACTAAATTTACGTAACAGTATTTTTGTGGATATTACAGCAAATGCAAGTGTTTCTGAAACATACGAGCAATTCTTAAAACAAAGTATGGCGGTTGTAACCTGTAACAAAATTGCGTGTTCATCTGCTTACGACAATTATAAAAAACTAAAAAGCTTATCACGCCAGTACAACGCTCCGTTTTTGTTTGAAACGAATGTTGGTGCAGGACTGCCAATTATAGACACCGTAAAAAACTTAATTGCTTCTGGCGATAAAGTGCATAAAATTCAGGCGGTTTTATCGGGAAGTTTGAACTTCATTTTCAACAATTTCGATAAAGACAATTCTTTCCACGATGTGGTAAAAGAAGCTGGAGTGCAAGGTTTCACAGAGCCAGATCCAAAAATTGACTTAAGCGGAATCGACGTAGCGCGTAAAATCTTGATTCTTATTCGCGAAAGCGGTTACGAAATGGATATTGACGCCATCGCAAACGAATCGTTTTTGCCAGCAGAATGTTTAGCAACAACAAACAACGAAGATTTCTTTGCTTCGTTAATCAAACACGCTTCTCATTTTGAAGGTATTTATAATGAAGCTCTAGCCAAAGATTCAAGATTGAAATACGTAGCGCAATTCGAAAACGGAAAAGCAAGCGTTGGTCTGCAATTTATTCCAAAAGATCATCCTTTCTACAATTTGGAAGGAAAAGATAATATCGTTCTTTTCTACACAGATCGTTACGTAGATCAGCCTTTATTAATCAAAGGAGCCGGAGCTGGAGCTGCAGTTACAGCATCAGGAATTTTTGCAGATGTAATTCGCATTGGAAATGTTTAGTAAAGATGCAAAGGCTCAGAGGTGCAAAGGTTCAAAGTTTTTTTCCTTTGTCTCTTTGAATCTTTGAACCATTAAACCTAAAAATAAAAAATTAGCAGCAAAGCCTTTGTTCCTTTGAACCTTTGCCACTTTGAACCTATTAACAAATGACACAAATAAAACTATTTTGCCCAGCAACTATCGCAAACCTCTCATGCGGATTTGACGTACTCGGACTTTGCTTAGACAATGCGGGCGATGAAATGATTGTTCGAAAAGTAGATCAAAAAGGAGTTCGAATCACAAAAATTGTGGGTGCCGATTTGCCTTTAGAAACCGAGAAAAACGTTTCTGGAGTTGCAGCTTTGGCAATGCTTGAAACTCTAGACGAACTAGATTTTGGATTCGAAATTGAAATTTACAAAAACATAAAAGCTGGAAGCGGAATCGGAAGCAGCGCTGCAAGCTCTGCTGGAGCGGTTTTCGGAATTAATGAATTATTAGGAAGACCTTATTCTCGTAAAGATTTGGTTCAGTTTGCGATGCAGGGCGAGAAATTAGCCAGCGGAAACGCGCATGCAGACAACGTTGCTCCTGCCCTTTTAGGCGGATTTACTTTGGTAAGAAGTTATGCGCCGCTGGATATTATTAGAATTGACAGCCCAGAAGAATTGTACGCAACGGTGGTTCACCCGCAGATTGAATTGAAGACTTCGGATGCACGTTCGGTTTTAAAACAAAATGTTTCCCTAAAAAGCGCCATTATGCAATGGGGAAATGTAGGCGGACTGGTTGCAGGTCTTTACACCAAAGATTACGATTTGATCGGAAGATCGCTTCATGACGAAATCGTTGAACCTTTAAGAAGTGTTTTAATTCCAGGTTTCGATTTAATCAAACAAACGGCTTACGAAAACGGCGCTTTAGGTTCTGGAATTTCAGGTTCTGGCCCATCAATTTTCGCACTAAGCAGAGGAAAAGAAACCGCAGACCAAATCGCAAAAGCCATGAGCGAAGTGTACGAAAAAATGAGTTTACCGTATGAAATTCACGTTTCGAAAATCAATCCCGACGGCGTAAGAATTATATAACACCAATTTCACGAATTACACTAATTGATTTGTGCAATAATTTAAACGCAAAGAATTAGTGACAATCAGTGAAATTCGTGTTCAAATAAACATACAATGAAATACTACAGTTTAAACCACAATGCCCCAAAAGTTTCTTTTCAAGAAGCTGTTATACAAGGATTAGCGAGTGATAAAGGATTATATTTTCCAGAAAGTATCACGGCTTTAGATCCTTCATTTTTTGATAAAATTGAAAGTTTAAGCCACGAGGAAATTGCCTTTGAAGCGATTAAACAATTCGTAGGAGATGAAATTCCTGCTTCAACATTAAAAGAAATTATTGCCGAAACTTTAGTTTTTGATTTTCCTGTTGTGAAAGTCGAAGACGGAATCTATTCATTAGAATTATTTCACGGCCCGACAATGGCTTTTAAAGATGTTGGAGCGCGTTTTATGTCTCGTTGTTTGGGCTATTTCAATAAAGATAAAAAAGATGCTAAAAACACCGTTTTAGTAGCGACTTCTGGAGATACAGGCGGAGCGGTTGCCAGCGGATTTCTTGGCGTTGACGGCGTTGATGTTGTCATTCTATATCCGTCTGGAAAAGTGAGCGATATTCAGGAAAAACAATTGACAACTTTAGGGCAAAACATTAAAGCACTTGAAGTGAATGGTGTTTTTGACGATTGTCAGGATATGGTAAAAAAAGCATTTTTAGACGAAACTTTAGCGCACAAAAACCTGACTTCGGCGAATTCTATTAATATTGCGCGCTGGTTACCACAGATGTTTTATTTCTTCTTTGCTTACAAAGCGCTAAAAAGCCAAAACAAACCTTTAGTTTTCTCTTGTCCTAGCGGAAACTTCGGGAATATCTGCGCGGGAATTATGGCAAAGAAATTAGGTTTGCCAATTGAACATTTCGTTGCTTCTACAAACGTAAACGACACCGTACCAAGATTCTTAGAAAACGGAAAATACGACCCGAAACCTTCTAAAGCCACAATCTCTAACGCCATGGACGTTGGAAACCCAAGTAACTTCATTAGAATTCAGGAATTGTACAATAACGATTTAAAAGCTTTCGAAAAAGATTTCTCTTCTTACAGTTATACTGACGAAGAAACGCTGGAAGCGCTAAATAAAATTTATAACACCGACGGATATATCGCAGAACCTCACGGCGCTGTTGGTTATTTAGGTTTGAAAAAAGAACTTCAAAAATACCCGAATGCCATTGGTATTTTCTTAGAAACAGCACATCCTATTAAATTCTTAGATGTTGTTGAACCGGCGCTAGGAATTACGCTTCCTATTCCTGCTCAAATTGAGAGTGTCATTAATGAGGAGAAAGTTAGTGTGAGGATTGGCACTTATGAGGAATTGAAGGCTTTCTTGGAGTAACCAAATTAATATATTTTACATTATAAAACGACTGAGATTTTTTCAGTCGTTTTGTTTTTTCAACCAATTCTACTTTTCAAAGCTTTCATTAGATTTGTTTTCTTCCCAAAAATAATTATTCTCCATCAAGCTTAAAATCTAGTAAGAAAAAACTATATATTTGAAAAGCAAAAAAACGAAACAAGTTAGCGACAAGCATTAACAAAACCCTACACAAATACTCTTATGAAAATTGAAGTTTTAGATAGTAATGAAAATTTTCAAACTTGGCTGAGTCGTGATTACATTACAGAAGAATTAAAAACTGTACTTAAAGATGCATCGATTTTAATTGTGCCTTTTGAAAATTTAAGAGATTTTGAAAATCCGCTTTTCCCAATTGAGACTATTAATCTATTAAGATATTTTCAACAAAATCTTAGTAAAGAATTACTCATCGACATTTGCATTACAGATGAATTATACACTGAATTTGGTTTTTATAACAATTATAAAAGACTAGGGAAATTTGTTATCTTAACAATTGCAATTCCAACTTTTGTGACAATATTTTCGGCTTATGTTTACGATAAATTTATTAAAGAAGAAGAATCAAAACCTGAAATTAATATAATTGACAACTCAACCAAAATAGTTGTAAATGATACACATATTAGTAAGATTGCACAAAAAAAATATTTACAGCCTGTTCAAATAAAGTTTTCTGTAACGGTAGTTGATACTTCTGGAAATTCAAAAGAAATAAAATTTGAAGGACCTGCCAAAGAAATTAATACAGCTCTTGAGGCTTTAAAAAAGTATGAAGAACCAGCAAATGAAGTCAGGAAAAATGAAGAACCAACAAATTTGGAATAAAATTGAAAAATTAGGAGAATCTGATTTCCCTTTTGAAAATGCAATTTCAGAATTACAAATTATAAAAGAACAAGCAGTTAGAGATGATTTGCAAAATAAAGCCAAAGAAATCTGGATTTGCCAGACTATTGTTGGAATACATAAGCTTTACAAAGAAGCTTTCAACTTACTAAAAGAGAAGCAATATTATCAAGCGTGGTGTCAATTGGAAAGAATTGAAATAACAATAAATTCTCTCAAAAAGCATTTTTCATTTAAGGAGAATAAATATTTTTTAAATTTTATTGAAAAATCCGTCAGAAATTTGCAAGTAATATTTCCCTATAGACTTTTCGCTAGTATGGAAATCGTTAAAACAAATATTCTGTGTAGCGTTTGTGAAAAAAAAATATCAATAAGAAATTCATGTGGGCATATTGTTGGTGAAATCTATAATGGTGAAATGTGCCATAGAATTGTTGATAAAGCTGAAGTATTAGGAATATCATTAGTTGAAGATCCGGGAAACAAATATTCTGTAATGTTTATCAAAGATTCTGAAACAGGTGAACAAAAAGATCACTATAGTTACGATGTGATTGATTACTTAATGCTAGAAATAAATTCTCCTTATGAGTTTTGGGAGTTAAAAGTTTTTCAAATAGAAATCAAAAAAGAAGATTTTTCAAATATGAATCAAAATGATAAATGTAATTGTAATTCAGGATTAAAACTTAAAGATTGCTGTTACAAAAAAATTGGAGAAAAATATCCTCACTATGAATTTTTAGTACGAAACCCAAGCCAAAAAGTAAATTTACGCACAAACACAATTCAACATGCCAGCCGCTAACAGCTAGTAAGCAATAGTAGGTAATTAAGGATTTAAAGATTGTTTTGTACCTTAAAGATAGTGATTATCCTAAATAATAGCTTTATTTAGTCGACCATGTCCCGCTCGTGAACGCAAAAAAATAAACTTTTACGAGCGGGATGTTGTCGACAACAGAGAGGTTATAAGCTTCCCAAATATAGCAATAAAACAAATTCTCAATTGATGAATAAATATATTTTACTCCTACTACTTTCAATCTTAATTAATAGTTGCAAATCTGAATCAATTTTGAATGGTAGAAAATATCAAACCGATTCCATAAATGAAAACATTTATACATTTGATATGAAAAGTCATAATTATTCTAAAAAAATGGTTAGTGGAACTATTGGAAAAGGAAAATTCAAAACTTTCGTGTTAAGCTCCGAAAAAACTTTAATTGTTTGTAACGATATAAATTGGGGGAAAACTAGTGGCAATATTAAAGAAATGAATAAAACTGGTGATTCGGTTGTTGCAGGCGTATTTGATGGATATAAAAATCTAGGATCGACAATTTTTGAAATAACTTCAAAACAAAAAAAATTATCATTTCGAAAAACATATGTAAACCAATTACAACAAACCGAAAGTGAAGGAACTTTGATTAAAAAATAAAGCTCCCGCCCACAGCTAGCAGGAGCGTTGGCAACTAAGAACTAAAAAATAACTGAGAAATATCATGAAGTTTTACACATTAGTTTTTTCAATATACCTACTTTGCATCTTTCATGAAATAAGAGAAAAGAAAAATGAAAATCCTATCTTAGGAACATGGAAGATTTCTGGAATGTTCTGTTCTGAAAAAGAAGAAGTGCCTAAAGGTTTTTCATTTACTTTTTTTAAAAATGGAAAAGGCTACTTGAAGCACGAAAAAGTAATAGAAAAAGAACCTTTCATTTGGCAGATAAATTCAGACACACTGAAACTGAAATTCGAACGTGAAAGTGAAGTTAAAAACGTGCTTTTTAAAAAGGATAAATTTCTTTTTAGAAAGTTACCCTATAATAAAAAACATATTGAGTTAAGATATTTAGATTTTAAAGAATGTAGTATAGAGTTAGAATTTATGGAATAAAACAATTGGAACGTTCCCCCTGCTAACGCGAGCGTCCCGCTCGTGAACACAAAGAAATTCAAAACCAATTGGAAAAGGCATGAGCGGGACGCTCGCGCTAGCAATCTAAATAGATAAGAATAAAAAAGAGACCTCAGAAAGGTCTCTTATCATTTCAATATATCTTCAAAAACGTTTATTTCCCGTTTAATAATTTCTCCAAATACTCAACTTTTTCTTTTTCAGCTTGCACCAAACGTTCGTAAAGTTCAACAACTTTATCTAAAGGATTAAAAGTACAATTTGTTGCAAAAATACTGCCTGTAGTAACAACATTATCATGGAAACTATTAAAGTAATTAACAACTCCTTCATCTGAAAAGTTCTTAATTGCCTCCACAGAAACTTCAAGAGCTTTTGCAATCTCTATAAGTTTTTGTTCGTCTACCGTTTCGCTATTTTCAATAACAGAAATTGCCTGCTGGCTCATTCCTAAAGCCTGTGCCAGTGCTTCCTGTTTCATATCTTTAAGCTCTCTGATACGGCTTATATTTCTGCCTATATGTTTTGGTTTTATTGCTGTACTCATAATTCAAAGATATTTAAAATTCTGAAACGAAAATAGATTTCGGTAAAAAACAAGATTTTTTTGTAAGATACTTTGTATAATTTAAAAATATAGGTTCGGACGCGGATTTGACGGATTCGTTATCACGAAGACACGGATTGACACAGATTTATTATTGAATAAAAAAATCCGTTTAAATCAGCGTTTTTTGCGAAAGCAAATCCGTTTCATCCGCGTTCTAATTAAGCGGTTTTCTTCGTCCCAACCAAATACAAAATCTTCGCAGGTCCAGATTTTACCTTTCCAACTTCCCAGTTAAAACTTTCTTTGTTGTTTAATTTAGAAATCAATCCGTTCATTTCTTCAACAGAATAGGTTCTTAAAGAAGAAACTACACCATCCCAAAAAACTAAAATCGGCACAATCGGAATTAAGTAGGTAAAAATGATTCTGCCAATTTTAAACGGTCTTATAAAAGGCGTTGTCAGCAAAACACTAATTGGCGAAAGAATCATGGCAATAATACTTGGAACACTTCTCTCCTGCCCTTCAAAAATCGCAATAGAACTATTGCTATCAACAGCATTCTGCAGAATCTGCTTTGCATCTTTAGGTTTAAAATGATGAAGCGATAAAAATTGAGTCCGAAGTCCTTTCAGGTTTTCGGGAACGTTTCTGGCATCAATCGGAGTTTTAATAAATTCGAAATTATCGGCTTGTTTCTGCGTATGTTCAAAAGCGGGAATATTGGGAAAATAATCCGTCAGCAAAATCTTGAGACTGGGATTGTTTTTTCGCAATTCGCTGTTAAGCCAAATCAGTCCGCCACCACCGCCCGATGCCAAATCAATAATTTGATTGGTCTGGCTTTCTTTTAATCCCTTTTCGATAATAGGAACAATGGCTTTGTACATGGCAGTTTTATTCGAAAGAAACTGTAAAAAATCAGTCATATAATTTCTAATGAATTCGGGAAGCCATTGTTGATCTTCAAATTCAAACAAGTGTATTCTGCTCATATTTCATTGATTTTATGATTGATACAAATTTCAATATTTTTATTTAAATATTTACTTTCATAAATTTAACACATCTTTTTTTGATTCAGCATCAAATTGTAATTTTACATTTTACAATTCATAACCATATATGATTACAAAAGCAACAATCGAAGACATTCCAGCATTAACCATCTTAATAAACTCAGCCTATAGAGGTGAAACTTCCAAAAAAGGCTGGACAACCGAAGCGCATTTACTAGAAGGAAAAAGAACCGACGAACAGGAAATGACCGAAATCTTTCTGGATCCAAAAAATACGATTCTGAAATTTACAGAAAATGACAAGATTATTGGTTCGGTTTTATTGGTTGAAAAAGGACATCAATTGTATTTAGGAATGCTTACGGTTTCGCCAGAACTTCAAAACAGCGGAATCGGGAAAAAGCTTTTGGCTGAAGCCGAAAATCAGGCTAAAACTTTAGGATTGTCGAGTATTATTATGACTGTTATTTCGGTTCGTGAAGAACTTGTAGCTTGGTACAAACGTCACGGTTATGTTGATACAGGCGAAAGAGAAGCTTTTCCAGAAAGTGATATTCACGTTACGATTTCTGACGTGCATTTGGAGTTTATCTATTTGGAGAAAAAGCTTTAAGTTTTTTTTTATTTTAATCTCGCAAAGACGCAGAGTCGCAAAGTTTTTTTATGCAGTTTCCATACATAAAAAGAGCTATCAAATTGTGCAATTTTCACATAACGTTAGACGCACAGCAGTGCGTCTCTACAAAAAACTTTGCTGCTCTGTCCCTTTGTCCCTTTTAAACTAAGAAACCCTTCTTTTAATCTTTGAGAGAAACTCATGTGAAACTCCCAAATAAGATGACAAATTCTTATTATTAATACTTTGTACTTTTTGCGGATAACGGTCTTTAAAATCAAGATATCGTTGTTTTGAGGTTTTATTCAAAACATCTAAAAGTCTTTGTTGAATTGCTACATTGGCGCGTTCGATCATCAGCACATGGAATTGCATGAGTTTTGGAACTTCTTCAAACAATTGTGCTTTCTTGACTTTGCTGATTACTAAAATTTCGCTGTCTTCAATGGCTTTAATGTTGTAAGTCGTTGGTTTTTGATGGTAAAAACTTTCGAGATCACACATCCATTCGTTTTCAAAAGAAAAGAAAATTACAGTTTCTGTTCCGTTTTCATTTAAGATGTAGGTTTTAAAGGAGCCTTTTAAAATAAATCCTTCATAACTGTTGTTAGAATCTTGTGTCTGCAGAAACTGATTTTTTTTGAGTTTAATGAGTTCTGCTTTTGAAACAATAATGTTCCATTCTTCATCTGTGAGCGGAACTTTTCTCTCAATGTTTTTTCGTAGTAGGTTGTACATTCTTTTGTGGTTTTTTGTTTAGGAATAAATTTGTTTTTCAATTCACTCTTTATTAGGGGCTTAAAAAATGTAATCGATTACGTAAAAATAGGTTATTTATACACTTTTGTAAATTTTGAACTGTTAAAAAAACATATTTATTAGATTTTTTTACAAAAGTTTGAACTTGTTCAACTTTTTTCGTTCAAATTATAATCAGATTTGTGCTGTTAAACTTTTATAAATAACCAAACTTTAATTATGAAACTACAATCAACACTCTCAATGTTTTTACTAACATTGGCTTTCGGATTTACAGCATGTAATTCTGAAGAAATTGCTTCAACAACCACAGAAGCAAGTACTGAAACAACAATCGAAGCTGTAACCACTAATCCAACGGCAAAGATTGGAAACTGCGCTGAAGTTCCTGGATGGGCATCACAAAACGGAGGCACAACCGGCGGAGGATCATCTGCTGAAACAACTGTAACGACTTACGCACAGTTGAAATCGGCTATTGAAAATACTTCGGTAAAAGTGATCAAAGTTTCTGGAACTATTACGATTACAACAAGATTGTCTTTCCAAGACCAGACTGGAAAAACGATTTACGGAGCAAATGGTGCTAAATTGGTTTCGACTAATCAAACCAAAGATGCTTCTGGAATTATCAACATTAAAAGATGCAAGAACATCATTATTAGAAATCTAATTTTTGAAGGTCCTGGCGCTTACGATACTGACGGATGGGATAATGCCATTCTAGACGAATGTACTAATGTTTGGGTAGATCACTGCGAATTTAGAGATGGTGTTGACGGAAACTTCGATATCAAAAACAAATCAGATTATATCTCGGTTACCTATTCTAAATTCCATTATTTAAAACCACCAAAAGCGGGAGGTTCTGGAGGATCCGACGATCACAGATATTCTAACTTGATTGGTTCCAGCGACGGTGCAACTGGCGACCGTGGAAAATTAAGAATCACTTTTGCAAGATGCTGGTGGGCTCAAGGCTGTAAAGAAAGAATGCCAAGAGTTCGCTTTGGAAAAGTACATTTGGTAAACAACTTCTTTAACAGTACTGTAAGCAATAAATGTGTTGCTGCAGGTTTTGAAGCTGATATTCGAGTAGAAAGCAACGTTTTTGAAGGTGTGAAAACTCCTATCGATTTAATGACTGGCTTTACTGCCGTAACTGCAACTGACAATGTTTTTACTAACACAACAGGAAATCAAGCTGGAAGCGGTACAGCGTTTACACCGCCATATTCTATTTTAAAATTGGACAAAACTGCTGTTAAGGCTGATATTTCAGCGAATGCAGGAGCAACTTTGGGCGGTAATGTCTGCGGTTCATTTTAATTGACTCTGGATAGCAAAATTGAGTTAGTTTAGTTTTTATTTTTTTTAACCATATAAGTGATATAAGATAATTTAAGTTTTAGTCTAAATTATATTATATGTTTATATGGTTTTGCTTTTTTGTTTGCCACGAAGGCACAAAGACGCTAAGTTTTTTTTAATCTCGCAAAGTCACGAAGTTTATCATAACGCAACCATATAGTTTGTCATTTCGATCCCGAGGCTTCGGGAGAGAAATCTCCGCGAGAAGCTCTACAAAGATTGGATTCTCTTTACGGAGTTACTTGTGGAGATTTCTCTCCCGAAGCCTCGGGATCGAAATGACAAGATTGGGGATAATGCATGAAAAATAAAACTTTGCGACTTTGCGAGATTCCTTTTTAAGCTAAATCTTGGCTCAAAATAGTTACAACACGAGCTCTTCAAACAAACGTTGAATTGTTTTTTCCAAATCCTGACACAAACCCGGATGAGGTCTTGACGTTTGAATTGCAGAACTTCTAATTGCGGTTAACCATCTAAAACGTTCTGGGATTTCAAATTCGGCAATTGGACCGCCGTCTTTGGCTCCGTTTGTTATTTTTTCTAATGAAGTCAGGTTGCATTCTAATTGTTCAATATCAAAATCGGCTGACAGTGCTTGGATTTTTTCTTTATTGAGATGGAAAAGAACTTTTATAAATTTGGCTTTTTTGCAAAACAAAATGATTCCGATATTCAGGAATTCTTCGCGTTCTACCCTTGGCACAACACGAATTACAGCATATTCGTATAAGTGATTATCTTGCATTTTGAGCCTGATTTACAAATATTTCTGAATTCTCTAATCTTGTCTTTAAAAACTGTAAATATATATTTCGCAGTCCTTCTGGTGTTTCATCTGTATCTTCCCATTGCAGCCAGTCAACTGGAATTGTATTGACAATTTCTTCTAAAATTTCTGGTGTTAGAATTGCTTTAAACTCGGCATCGACTTCTTTTAGAAGTGAAGCCTGAGGCAATAAAACATGATCTTTGATCAACGCAAACGGACTTTTGGCATGTTGTTCCCAATTGTTCCAAGAATGATGAAAATACAAACATGCTCCATGATCGATCAGCCATAACTCTTTATGCCAGATCAGCATATTGGTATTTTTGAAAGTTCTGTCAACATTCGTGATATAGGCATCCAGCCACACAATCTGCGAAGCTAATTTAGCATCGACAGTTGTTACAACAGGATCAAAAGTTATGGCTCCAGATAAAAAGTGAAGTGCCAGATTTAATCCCTGACTTCCTTGCAGTAAATCCTGAATTTCTTCATCGGCTTCTGTTCTTCCAAATGCTTCATCGAGATTTGCGAATACTAATTCGGGAAGCTGCAGTTTTAAAGCTTTTGCTATTTGTCCACCTACTAATTCGGCTATAAGGGCTTTTACGCCGTGTCCGGCACCCCTGAATTTTAATACGTATTTAAAATCGTCATCGGCTTCTGCCAAAGCGGGTAAAGAACCGCCTTCGCGCAGTGGCGTTATATATCGCATGACGTTTACCGTTCTGAGATCGAAGTTGTTTTTCATAAATACAAACTTACGGATTTTGATTTTAGATTGCAGAGTGTAGATTTTAGATTTTTTTCAGATTGTAAAATTGTTTTACGTAGATTTCAAATAGATTTAAGCTGATTTTGCTGATTCTCTATTCTTAATTTTACTCCTTGTTGAGTTACTTGAGTGTCCCTCGACTTCGCTCAGGGTGACAAGTAGTTCGATATAATATCAATTAACTAATTGACTAATTTTCAAATTGGCACATTAGCTAATTCCAAAAAAGCTTTTCCTAAATATTTAATAATTGTAGAAGCTGTAAAAGATTCATAGCCCGTTTTTGGCAAAGCTAAATCGGCTGTTAATCCGTGAAGGTAGACGCCAAATTTTGAGGCGTATTTGGGTTCGTAGCCTTGTGCTAAAAGACTTGTGAGGATTCCGGTTAATGTGTCTCCGCTTCCTGCTGTTGCCAAAGCTGCGTTTCCTGTTGTGTTTTCGTATACCGAAGTTCTATTAATAATGAATGTTGGTGCGCCCTTCATAACCACAATCACTTTATATTTTTCTGAAAAAGCAATTGTTTTTTGAAATTTTTCGGCTTCGGAGTTCCATTTTCCAATCAAACGTTCTAATTCTTTTGGATGAGGTGTTAGAATCGTGTCTTCTGGAACTAATTCGAGCCAAGATAAATTCTGCGCAATAATATTTAAAGCATCTGCATCGAGGACTAAAGGCACTTTATTAGACCTTAAAAATTCAAATAAAGCTTTTTGAGTTGCCAGCTCCTGCCCTATTCCTGGACCAATTCCGATTGCCTGCGGGATTATTGGCAGATGAATATTGGTAATAAAATTGACGTTTTCATCGGTTGCAACCATCACTTCTGGAATGGAAATTTGAAGGATTTGATAACCGCATTTGGGTACAAAAGCTGTTACGAGTCCGCAGCCTGTTTTCAGGCAGGATTTTGAGGCTAAAACCGCTGCTCCTATTTTGCCATAACTTCCGGCAATAATCACCGCATGACCTTGTGTTCCTTTATGTGCTTTGGAATCTATTGGTTTGTATAATTTCAGAATTTCTTCTTTTGTAATTAAATACGATGATTTCATTTGAATACTTTTATATAATAAAATTACATAAAAAATCGAAATCATGATTGTTCTTTTGAAACTGTTAGCCATAGCCCTGATAGAAGCGGCATCCTTTTGTTTTTTTCTTTAAAAAACAAAAGATATAGCGGATAGCAGGAAATAGCTCCTAATCATTGCGAAATTTATAATTTAGAGTATCTTTTTTCGATATTTTTTGAATAAATTTGCGACTGAATTTTATAAAACAACACAATGAAAAATACTGCGCTTACGCACATACATGAAGGTTTAGGAGCAAAAATGCTTCCTTTTGCGGGTTATAATATGCCTATTACTTATGAAGGGGTTAATGCTGAACACGAAACGGTTCGTAATGGTGTGGGCGTTTTTGACGTTTCGCATATGGGCGAATTTTTGTTAACGGGTCCAAATGCTTTGGCTTTGATTCAGAAAGTGACTTCAAATGATGCTTCGACTTTGACAATTGGAAGAGCGCAATATTCTTGTCTTCCTAATAATGAAGGCGGAATTGTTGACGATTTGATTATTTATAAAATGAAAGAGGAAGAGTATTTACTGGTTGTAAATGCTTCGAACATTGAAAAAGACTGGAACTGGATTTCTTCTCACAATGATTTGGGAGTTGATATGAAAAATGTTTCTGACGATTATTCGTTATTGGCAATTCAAGGCCCGAAAGCGGTTGAAGCTATGCAGTCTCTGACTTCTGTAGATTTGTCTGCGATTACGTACTACCATTTTGAAGTGGGTGATTTTGCTGGTTTTAATGATGTAATTATTTCTGCTACAGGATATACTGGTTCTGGAGGTTTTGAAATTTACTGCAAAAATGCTGATGCAGAAGCGATTTGGAATAAAGTTTTTGAAGCTGGTGCGTCTTTCGGAATTAAACCAATTGGTCTTGCAGCGCGTGATACTTTACGTCTAGAAATGGGATTCTGTTTGTACGGAAATGATATTAATGATACAACTTCTCCACTTGAAGCTGGTTTAGGATGGATTACTAAATTCACAAAAGACTTTACAAATTCTGAGAACTTGAAAAAGCAAAAAGAAGAAAGTGTTTCTAGAAAATTAGTTGCTTTTGAAATGCAGGAACGTGCGGTGCCAAGACACGATTATGAAATCGTAGATGGTTCTGGAGCTGTAATCGGAATTGTAACTTCTGGAACTATGTCGCCTTCTATGAATAAAGGAATTGGTTTAGGATATGTTACAGTGGCTAACAGCGCTGTTGACAGTGATATCTTTATTAGAATTAGAAAAAACGATGTTCCTGCTAAGGTGGTTAAACTTCCGTTTTACAAGAAATAGTTTTTAAAAAATATATTATTTGAGAATGCATTACTTTGACTAAGTAATGCATTCTTTTTTTGCTTTAAACTGAAATGTATTTGTCAAAAATATCAATTTGTACATTTTGTAGATAAAAACTTTTTGTCGTCGATATTTTAGTAAAAAGACTACTATTTGTGAAAAAATAAGTGTAACTTTAATCTGAACGATGAATTCCCATTTATGAAAAAAATTTCACTACTCCTTTTTTTGCTGACATCAACTGGATTTTTTGGTCAGAACAGCGCAGAAACTTGTGAAATATTAAACAAAATAAATGCGCTTATTCAAGCTGAACATCTTAGACCTAAGCCTGTTGATGATAGTTTATCTGTGTTCGTTTTTGACAACCTCATTAACGAGCTGGATCCTTCTCGTAATATCTTTTTTAAGAGTGAATACGACGAAATGGCTGCCAAATACAGATACAATTTAGATGATTTAATTCTGAAAAATGACTGCAGTTTTCTTACTGATATAAAAGCTAAATATGTAAATGGTCTAGTTCGAACTAAAAAAGTATTAGAAAAGATTCAGACTACACCAATAGACTACGCTAAAAAAGATACAATTCGTTTTTACAAAAAGTCTTTTGCTTTTTATTTAAAGAAAGAAGATATAGAAAAGGTCTGGAACAAAAAACTACGCTATCAAATATTAGATGATATTGCCGAAACCAGCAATAATCTAGATTCTATAAAAGCCAATTTTAAGTCAATTGAATTGGTGTCAAAAAATAAGATCCTTACCAATGAAATCTGCCGTTTTAACACTCTACTAGACACTAATACAAAGCAGGAAGAGAAATTATATAATTTCTTCTGCACTTATTTTGATCCGCATACAGCTTACTTTAGCGATGATTCGAAAACGAGTTTTGTAGCTTCTTTATCTAAGGAACATTTATCTCTCGGAATGACTGTTAATTTGAATGAGAAAAATGAAATTATTATTGATGAGGTAGATCCAAATGGGCCAGCCTATCAAACGGGACAGGTTAAAAAAGGGGATCAGATTATTTCTATTTCAAATCAAAAAGAAACTCTGCAGGTTTCGTGTGCTTCGTTAGAATCTATTTCAACCATGATTTTGTCTGAAAATAATAGACATATTACACTTACTTTAAAACGCAATTCGGGCAAAAGTTTTGATGTTTATATTGAGAAACAAGTCATGAAAGACGAGGAAAACTCTGTCTTTAGTTTTATAATCGGTAAAGACAGTAAAATTGGTTATATCAAAATTCCGAGTTTTTATGCTGATTTGGATGGGAACAGCCGAAAAGGCTGCGCTGATGATGTGGCAAGAGAAGTTGTAAAACTCGAAAGAGATGGGATAAAAGGACTTGTTATTGATTTAATTGACAACGGCGGCGGCTCAATGGAAGAGGCTATAAAATTGGCTGGTATGTTCGTAGATTACGGTCCGCTTTCGGTTGTAATTGATAATAAAAAAGAAAAAACGGTAATTACAGATCCTTTCAAAGGCGTTATCTATAGAGGTCCAATTGTGGTTTTGGTAAACAGCAACACAGCTTCTGCAAGTGAATTTTTCTCTTCTATTATGCAGGATTACAATCGTGCATTATTATTAGGAAGCAGTACTTTAGGAAAAGCGACAATGCAGACTATTCTTTCGCTTGACGAGGAAAAAAATACTGATTTCTTAAAAATTACTATTAATAAATTTTATAGAATTACGGGAAGAAGCCATCAATATATTGGTGTAAAACCAGATGTTGTACTGCCGGAATTTTACGAAGATATTTATCAGAAAGAAAGTGATTTTCCGACTGCGATCAAAAATGACAGTATTGAGCCTTTTTTGAAATACAAAACCTATGTAAAACGAAACTTAATTGATAAAATCGCTAAAAATAGTTCTGCTAGGCTTGCTGATAATTATTTCTTTAATAACATAAAAAAAATTAACCTTAAAATTGACAAGCTTGTAAATACGCCTAAAGCAGAAATCCCGATGACTTTGGATGCGGTTTTTAAACAAAAAAAGACTTTTGATGCTCTTTGGACTGAAATCAATACTTTTAATGATGAAAATAATCCGCTGGATGTTTATAATTCCAGTATTAATCAGCTTTTACTAGGTGCTTATCCAACGGATAAAACCATAAATCAAGATCAGATGGACAATCTTAAGACTAATCCTTATCTGAACGAAGCGGTAAATATTATTAATGAATTTAATGGCGGGAGTAAGTAGCTTTTGTTTCAGGTTTCAGGTTTCACCGCTTTTTTTTAACCGCAAAGTCCGCAAAGATTTACGCAAAGTACACAAAGATTTTTTTAAGTTAATTTATAAAATAAAAAGAGTTCGCAAAGCTTTTTGTTGATATAGCTTTGCGAACTTTGTGTTTATAAACATAACTTTAAAGAAAAAAACTTTGCGAACTTTGCGGNAAATTCAACACAAAACATAGAACTCCTGAAAAAGAACAATTTTGTTTTTAGAAAATTGCGGGTTAAACGCTAAAGATTTTTTTTTAACCGCAGAGTCCGCAAAGATTTACGCAAAGTCACAAAGAAATTTTTTAAGTTAATTTTATAAAATAAAAAGAGTTCGCAATGCTATATGTATAA
>NZ_LMJL01000012.1:869943-870104 GCF_001429295.1 Flavobacterium sp. Root935
CGCAACTCTGTTTTTTGATTTTACATCACAAAATTCAGTTTTAGCCACTACGGAATATTTTTTTTAACCGCAGAGTCCGCAAAGATTTACGCAAAGTACACAAAGAAATTTTTTAAGTTAATTTTATAAAATAAAAAGAGTTCGCAATGCTATATGTATAA
>NZ_LMJL01000012.1:870118-1362978 GCF_001429295.1 Flavobacterium sp. Root935
AACATAGGACTTGGAACCTGAAACCTGAAACTTGAAACATCAACCAAAACATTCAATAAAAAAGAGTTGTTTTGTTTTTGGAAAAATAAGGAATAACCGTATTTTTGCATCTCAAAACTAAAAATTAGAAATGGGAAGAGCATTCGAATTTAGAAAAGGAAGAAAAATGAAACGTTGGTCTGCAATGGCCAAAACATTTACCAGAATTGGTAAAGATATCGTAATGGCTGTTAAAGAAGGCGGTCCGAATCCAGACGCCAATTCTAGATTAAGAGCTGTTATACAAAACGCGAAAGCTGCCAACATGCCGAAAGACAATGTGGAGCGCGCGATTAAAAATGCAAGTAATAAAGATACTGCCAACTATAAAGAAATTTTGTTTGAAGGATATGCTCCTCACGGAATTGCAATTTTAATTGAAACTGCTTCTGATAACAATAATAGAACTGTAGCAAACATTAGAAGTTATTTTAATAAATGTAACGGAACTATGGGAACTCAAGGTTCTGTTGAGTTTATGTTTGACCACACTTGCAACTTTAGAATTGCAAAAGATGGTATCGACGCTGAGGAATTAGAATTAGAATTGATTGATTTTGGTGCCGAAGAAGTTTTTGAAGATGAAGACGGAATCTTAATCTATGCGCCTTTTGGTAGTTTTGGAGCGTTACAAAAAGAATTAGAAAATAGAGGTCTTGAAATTCTATCTTCTGGTTTTGAACGTATTCCTCAAATAACTAAAGAATTAACTGAAGCTCAAATCGCTGATGTTGAAAAATTAATTGAGAAAATCGAAGAAGATGATGACGTTATGAACGTTTATCATACAATGAAAGAAGAATAATCTTCTACAATACTTGATATTAAAAGGCTCCAGAATTATCTGGAGCTTTTTTTTTACCAGAATGTGGAAAACCGTAAAGATTTGTATTACAAAATGTTTACATTTGGCAAAAATTTAACAGTCTATTACGTTTTAAACCAATTCTATAAATTGTATGGATTAAAAAATTAAAAAACCAAACTGATTCATTTTAAACAAATTAGAGTCCCAATTGCCTGTAAATGCAATTCTTATTTGTTAAAAAGATTTACATATATCCAAAAATAATACCACAACCAAACCTACTAAAAATTGAAAAAAATTACTTCAAAGTTTTACTCTTTTGTATTAAGTATAGTTTTATTTCTCGTAAGTTTTAATAGTTTTTCTCATACTTATCTCGATACAATAAGTAATAAAAGAAAACCTATACCTGCAAAAAGCATTATTTTAAATAATGCTGCCAAACAATCAAGTAGTTCTTCCAAATATGAGTTGAATACTGAAAGTGAATTCACAAATTCATATATTCAAAAAAACTATCCAATTGGAGATCCTACAAACGGATTTTTAGATAAGGCTAAGGAAGTTTTTAAGGAAATTGATAAAACCGAAAACGTTACCGATTTTTTAGAGCCTAAAAACTTAGCACAACTTCCGCTGGGTATTAAAAAAACTATTGGAGGAATTCAATATTCTTTAGGTATCAGTAATGCAAAATTTACTCCTCAATATACCGAATTAACTGCATTTGTAAAAATTATACTTCCTCAGACTGATTCTTTAGGAAACAGAAAGGAACTTTTTTTTGGGGCAAATAACATTAAACTTTCTCACAAAGGAGGTCTAGTTGGCGACACCAATCTTGTTTTACTAGGTGATGTGCCTATTAAAATGTTTGGAGACAAAACGCTATTAGTACTAAAAGGCGGCATGGAAATGGCCACTGGAGAGGTTAAAAACAAAACCTATGTAACCATTGATTGTAATGGTTTTAAAGAATTAGGTGTTGAGGCAGATGTCATTTTCTCCAGAACAATGCTTGAGCCTGTTGATGCTACTTACAACGTCATTCCCGGCACCAGTCAAGTCAAGTCCAGTTTTAAAGCTGTTGTTGGTAACTGGAATGATATTTTAATAGATATCAATATACCTACTTTTCAACTCACTAAACACCCTGGTTATTGTTTTGAATTAAACAATGCTGTTATTGACATGAGTGACTTGCGTAACTCATCGAATGTCATATGGCCAAAAGACTATGAAAAGGATTATTTAGTTCCTGGAAATGAAAAATTATGGAGAGGATTTTTTGTCCAATCTCTTAAGTTAGTTCTGCCTTCTCAATTTAAAAAGAAAGGTACTAACGAACGAATTACGTTCAAGGCAACCAATTTGTTAATTGACAGAATGGGAGTTTCTGGAACTTTTTCTGGAGAAAACATCTTAAGTCTTGGAGAAGGAAATGCGTCTGGATGGCAGTTTTCTGTAGATCGTATTGAATTAGGTTTTAGAGCCAATTCTCTCGTTGCTGCAGGGTTTAGCGGAGGGATTGTTTTACCAGTTTCTTCAGGACAATGCACGGCAGAAGGAAGAGGTGAACTTGGCTATACTGCAGTTTTTAATACTATCGATAATGAATATCTTTTAAAAGCAGAGATCAAAAATGATATCTGTTTTCAAGTATTTAAAGGAAATGCCTCTTTAGAAAAAAACTCTTATGTTGAGTTAAAAGTTAAAGAAGGCAAATTTTTACCAAAGGCTGTTTTATACGGAACTTTATCACTTAACGCCAGTAACAAACCTGCTACAGCAGCTGATGCAATAGCTGGTGAAAAATATGTAACTGTTTATGACGACAAAGGGAATGTTGTTGTTCCAACAAAGAAAGAGACAGTAGCTTTTAAAGGTATTATTTTTCAAAATTTAACTTTACAAACAGTAGTTCCTTACATAACAGCCGACTATTTTGGATATAAAAATAATCCTGAAAAAGACGCATCAGTTAGTAATTTCCCGGTAACAATTAATGAAATTGCCTTAACCGCAGATACGCAATCTGCCAGTTTAAAAGTCGATTTAGCCATTAATTTGATGAAGGACCAATTTAATGGAGAAACTAAATTCTATGTAATTGGAAAATTTGCTCCAGAAGAAGGAATTCAAAAGTGGAAATTCGACCGTCTTAAATTTGAAGAAATAAAAGTCGCCGCCGATCTTGGAGGTGTTAAATTTAAAGGAAGTATTACCATATTAGACAATGATCCTATTTATGGAGATGGCTTTAAAGGAATGCTGGGTGCTGATTTTACAGGCGGTATTTCTGTTGAAGCAAATGCTATTTTTGGTTCTAAAAGCTTTAGATATTGGTATGTTGATGCAATGGTCGACAACCTAAACATTCCTGCTGGAGCCATTACTTTCAAAGGTTTTGGAGGAGGTGCTTATTATAAAATGAAGAAGGACGGATTCAGCAGCAGTTTTGTTGCTTCTGGATCTAATTATGTTCCTGATGAAGATTCTGGCCTT
Source organism: Flavobacterium sp. Root935 (assembly GCF_001429295.1). Lineage (GTDB taxonomy): Bacteria > Bacteroidota > Bacteroidia > Flavobacteriales > Flavobacteriaceae > Flavobacterium. The sequence goes on from NZ_LMJL01000012.1 coordinate 873,471, forward strand.
GGTGTTAAAGCCATGCTTAAGTTTGCCGGAACTGCCACTGCCGATGCTTTTTGGGGTGGTGCTGGATTTGAAATCGCTTTCAACACTCACGGTGGTATTAACCGAATCAGTATTTATGGAGAAGGCCACGTAATGCAGACTTTTGAAATACCTGGAGTTGACGAACTTAAAGATGCTTTAAAAGCAGTAACTGAAAACGAGTCATTAATGTCTAAAGTTGCATTGGAAGCTCTAAAAACTTCAAATCTATCAAAAGCAGCAGAAGATTTATACCCTACTGATGTTAAACAGCGAATGGGAATTAATGCCTTTGCTGCAATCGAATATGATTTTAGATCCAAAACATTACACGGAACATTTGATTTATACATAGATACTCCTGGAGGCTTTATTAAAGGTCGTGCTTCTGGTAACAGAGCCGGCTGGGCTGTACTGCATTTTGCGCCAGATAAATGGTATATCAGAATGGGTACACCAACAGACCGATTGGGGATAAAATTAGCCATAGCTTCTCTTGAGGTTGAAGCTGGAGGATATTTCATGATTGGTGATGATATTCCTGGCAGTCCTCCTCCACCCGCTATTGTTGCTCAAATTCTTGGAGTCAGCGCAGATTCTCTTGATTATATGCGAGATGAAAACAGTGTAGCTTCTGGTAAAGGTTTTGCTTTTGGTTCTGATTTTAGTTTAAAAACTGGAGATATCACTTTCTTAATCTTTTATGCAAACTTCCAATGTGGTTTTGGATTTGATATCATGGTAAAAGATTATGGCGAAGCACAATGTAAGGGTTCTGGACAAATTGGTTTAAATGGCTGGTATGCTAATGGGCAATCTTATGCTTATCTGCAGGGTGAGCTCGGAATCAAGATTAAATTATTCATGATTAAAAAGAAAATATCCATTATAAAAGGAGGTGGAGCCGTTCTATTGCAGGCCAAATTACCTAACCCCGTCTGGATTCGAGGTTATTTAGCAGGAAATTTTAGTTTATTAGGAGGAGCCGTTAAAGGAAGTTTCAGATTTAAACTAGAGTTTGGAAAACAATGTGAATTTGTTAATGATGCTCCATTAGGCGGTCTAAAAACAATTGCAGATATCACTCCTGCCGAAGGTGCAAAAGATGTCAGCGTATTTGCTGTTCCACAGGTTGGATTTAATATGCCTATTGAAAAAAGTTTCACATTGGAAGAAGATTCTGGTGTAAAAACATATAAACTGAAATTAGAAGAATACAGTATTAAAAAAGATGGTGTTGCCATTGTTGGAGATATAACATGGAATCCAACAAAAGATTTGTTAAGTTTTACGCCTTCTGAAGTATTGCCTCAAAATTCAAACCTTACCTCTACAGTAAAAATAAGTTTTCAGGAATATGTAAATGGAACTTGGAAAACGGTTTATGATGATGGACAAATAGCTACTGAAACTGAAGTTAGAAATTTCACTACAGGACTTGCTCCAAACTATATTCCGTTGACGAATATTGCTTATTGTTATCCGGTAATGGATCAGAAATATGTTTATCAAAACGAATCGAAACAGGCTTATGTTGTTTTAAAACAAGGTCAGACTTATTTGTTTGAATTAAAAGAGGGACAATCGCAAAAAGCATTTTATAAAACGGGAACAAACTCAAATACTGGAGCAATTACATACAATACAGCTCTTAAGAAAGTGAGTATAGATTTACCTGTTTTACAGACATCTAAGCCGTATAATATTTCATTAATGACACTTGAAACAAAAACTGATGCAAACAGTAATTTAAAAGAAAGTTATACGACACAGGATTTAGGTGAAGACGCCAGTCTTACTGTAAAAGACAACAAACTGGGAGAAGTTGTTACCGGCGGACAAGGTGTAGAATTATTACAATATAATTTCAATACAAGTCAGTACAACAGTTTCTCAGAAAAAATGGCTGCTAAAAAACCTAAACAAACGTTGACAGAAATTATTTATTCTGATGTTCATGCTTTACAATCATTAAACAGCTCTACTGAGCCTTTTGATGAAATCGAAATTATTGGTAATGCTAAAACGATGAATGTCCCTTTGATAAATGTTGAAGCAATATTAGATGACAGTTATTACAAAAATGAGATTTTCCCATTAGTATATCAAGGATATCCATTAGAGACAGATTTACAATTTGACAGAAGCACAACAACTCTTGGTGTTCCGCCTACAAAAGGTGTAGAAACATTGGCTTGGTATCAAGATTATATCATTAATAATCCGACAAGCTATATGCTAAAAGAGTATCTGCCATATCGATATAACCTGCCATTTTACTATAAAACAGATTTTGTCAATTTAAGATATAAGGTAGTAAATAAGTACTTAAACACTTTAAACCAGCAAATGATTTCGAAGTATGATTATATCATAAATGGTAAGTTCCCGTACATCAAACAAGGTCAATATAACATAAAACTGAATTACACTCTTCCAGGAGGACAATTAGGAAGCAGTTCTATATTCACATTCAATAAATCAATTTAATAATGAAGTTCAAATTTTTCTTTATCCTTTTTTTAATTTTCACTTTTTCTGGAATTGCTCAAAACAATTCTAAGGAAAACAACGACATAGAAAAAAAGAACGAAATCCAAGTAATAGCTAGAGTTCAAAAAGACCGCATTTTATTACGCTGGGCTGTTAATACTCCGATTGCTTGGAAAAAATTAAACACATACGGCTATTTAATAGAACGATTTACAGTTACAAGAGATAATAAAACGCTGGCAAAACCAGAACGTGTTGTGTTAGCACAAGCTTATAAACCTCAACCTGTAGAAACCTGGGAAAAATTAATTGATGAAAATGATAATGCTGCAATTTTAGCACAAGCTATTTACGGCGAAAGTTTCAGTGTAACTGGAACAGACAATTTAGAATCGATAGTAAATCTGTCTGAAGAAGCAGAACAACGTTTTACTTTTGCTTTGTATACAGCTGATAAAGATTTTGAAGTTGCTAAAAAAGCAGGTTTAGGTTTTGAAGATAAAGATGTAAAACAAAACGAAAAATATGCTTACCGAATCTCTTCGAATGTTCCTGAACAAGAATTGAGCATCGTTTATGGTGGTGTATTTGTCAGTTTAAAAGAATATGAGCCATTGCCAAAACCAATGGATCTTAGTGCTCACTTTACAGACAACAGCACTATGTTAAGCTGGAATTTTAAAATCTTAGCCCATGTTTATGGTAGTTATTACATAGAACGTTCAACTGATAAAATCAATTATAAGCGACTTACAGATAAACCGTACACCAGTTTAAGTCAAGAAAACGCAAATAATAACAGAATCTTTTATGTTGATTCTATTGCTAATAATACGTCTTACCATTATCGTATTCAAGGTATTTCTCCGTTTGGGGAATTAGGCCCTTATTCTGATGTAGTTTCTGGTAAAGGAAAAGCTTTATTGAAATATGTCCCACATTTGACGGTAAAAGACTTTAAAGACGATTCGACTGTTACTTTAACTTGGGAATTTCCAGAAGAAGGCAATAATGAAATCTCTGGATTTGAGCTTAATCGTTCCGATTATGACGATGACAAATACACCAAGGTAGTCAAAAACATTCCTGCTAAGGATCGTACTGTAACTTATAATAAGCTACTTGCTACAAATTATTTTACGATTACAGCTGTTGGGAAAAATGGAAACAGCCGTACCTCCTTCCCTATGCTGGTTCAGCCTGTCGATTCAATTCCGCCAGCAAAACCAATTGGTTTAAAAGCAACTATTGATTCCTTAGGAGTTGTAAAAATATCTTGGACTCCAAACAAAGAAAAAGATCTTTTAGGATATCGTATTTATAAAGGAAATACTGCTGAAGAAGAATTTAGTCAGCTGACAGTGAGTCCGCATGAGAAAAATACTTTTGAAGATAAAGTAATTCTTAAAAGTTTAAATAGCAAAGTATATTATAGAATTATCGCTGTCGATTACCGCTATAATATGTCTCCTTTCTCTGAAACATTAATTGTGAAAAAGCCAGATATTATACCTCCTGCTTCGCCTGTTTTTACCAAATATGAAATTAAAGACGGCGCCGTGTTTTTAGAATGGGCAAACAGCCAAAGTGAGGATGTAAAATCTCATCAGCTTTATAGAAAAGAAAATGATCAGGAAAAATGGGAATTAATATGGAGCGGTATTGATAAATCTGAGTCTTATCAAGATAAAAAAACGATTGAAGGTGCAACTTACAGATATGCCATTTTTGCTAAAGATGAAAGCGGATTAGTTTCAAATCCCTCACCAGAAGTTGCATTCTTTGTTCCCAAATATACCGTAAAACCAGCTGTAAAAGGTTTCTACGCACAAGCCAATACTACTACAAAAAGTATCGACTTATCTTGGAGCTATGATGAAACCGGTATAGAAAGCTTTGAAATTTATAAAGCAACCAATGCAGAACCAATGCAGTTGATTCAAATGGTAAAGCCTGAAACTAGAAAATTATCTGATCCAACGCTTACCATTAATACCACTTATAAATACGGAATACGAGCTCTGTTTAAAGATGGAAGAATGTCTAAAATGGATTTTTACACCGTTAAATTTTAATTAAATGAAAAAGATATTCATTTTACTTTTTCTTATTTCTATTCCGAAAAGTTTTGCGCAAACTTATTCGTTTGTTTTGGCATACAGTGCTCAAGGCACACTTTGTAACTATGGAGCTCACGGAGCTTATATGAAAGCTGACAATGTAAGTATTTATGATGGTGTCACTTATGGAACTTATCCAGCTAATTTTAATAATAGGGCATTTACTCTTAAAAAAAATTACACTTCATTTGAGTTTATGCTTAATGATGGATGCAATGCCAATTGTAATGATAAGCAGACATTAACTCTAATGAATTTAATTAAAAATAGAAATGTCACGTTATGGGGATGTTCAGCAACTCAAAGGTTTGCTGTTGATAATTTTGTCCCAAATGTATTTATTAAAAATCTTGATACTGCTAGTCCAAATGAAATATGTGCTGGATTTCAGTTAGGATTAGCTGCTTTTCCTACCGAATTATTACCAAATAATGCTCCAGATTTTCCAGCCGAAGTTTATCATTGGGTATACTCATTAGATAACAAACAAACTTGGGTAGACGTTCCTACATTTATTAACGGAAATCGAACCAATGATATTTCAACAACGACATTTTCTATTCAACAGTTACTTGGTAATAATCATACTAATTATTTTAATAAAGTTATCTATTTTAAGCTTGCTTACGGAGATACCAATCCACTGGCAATAACCTATTCGCCTTGCGCTCCTATTGCAGAAAATGTGACATATGCAGCGCCTAAATGTAATGGTGAAAATATTGAAAAAATTGATGTCTTTTTTGATCGAAACTTTTATTCTGGAGAAGATATTAGCATTATGTATGTGGTAAATACAGATCCAACTAAAACAACTCCACATTTTCAAAATACTGAGATAATAAGCTCTCTTACTTTAGATTCGGATTATAATAAGTATAAATACACTTTTATCAATCCTGGAACACTAGAGCATGGTGAAACTTACAATGTTAAATATCAAACAAGAAGGTACGGAGCCAATACTGGATCGTTACAAAGCGCCAGTACTCCTTTCAAATATTTAGATCCACCAAAATTATCATTTGAAATAACAAATCAGCAAAAACCATCATGCAATGGAGGTAATGATGGTTTTATAGAAATTACTATTAATAGTGGTAATGGACCTTTTCATTTTTATAAAGACGGAAATGAGATTTCGGCCGAAGTTAATAACGGAAAATATTACTTAAGAAATTTAGAAGGAAAAGATTATAACATCCAAGTGACAGATGCTAAAAATTGTATCGATAAAACAGCTAATGATCCAATTTAAACATTCGGCTGATATAAGAAAACAAGATTAAAACTAAAAAAGTAAATGCCTTAAATACTTAAAAGAGTATTTAAATTAAAGGATTAGTTAACTGTATTGATAAAAACGCAAACGAATAAAAAGATGAAAACAAAATTACTCTCTGTATTATTTCTCTTTTTTGGATTAATACACTTTACAAATGCACAAACCAAATATGGTATGCTGGTAAAAACAACATTAGATCCATTTCAAGGCTGGAATGGGAGTCATGCTGGAAATTTACGAATTTCAATAGGTTCACAATCCGTTAGTAAAGGTAGTAATACCACTGATGATGTTGTAGTAGCATACAAATTCTTGTATATAACAGATAATCCAACTCAAATTGTTTGTTCAAGCAGTACCGCTGGGAATAAAGACGGGAGTGATTGTAATTTAGACAGAAACATCCCTTACAATAAAGATACTTTTGATTCTGGTTACTTTGGAGGATGTATTGGAGATGCAGAAATGATGGGAATTTATCTGCCGCAGCCGGTAAACACAAATGTTTGTAAAAATGATGTAATCTCGTTAACGCGAGGCTGGAATTGGCAATATAGCTACGATGCCGTTAATTGGACTAATTTTGCTAGTTCATATCAGGCAAAGCGTGCAATTTCTTTTACTATGGCTGCCTTGGGAGGTTCTGACGGAAAAACTAAATTTTATGTAAGAGCTGGATACGATACAACTTTTACAGATTATATTATATATGATATTATTCCTTGCCCTCCTGGATTAGTTGGTTCCCCTTTAGTTAGCAGTACAACTTGTGTAAACAATAATGATGGGAAAGTAGTTTTTACTTATGACAGAGATTTAGTAAGTAATGAACGTTTTGAATTTAGCTTTTATAAAAAACCTGATAATATACTTATTGCAACTCCAGCTTTAACTATTGATAGTGTAAATAGAAAATTAAATTTTTCTGGTTTGGCAGCAGGAGATTATTCTATAAAATATCAAACCTTTATAGGAGCTCAGCCAACGAGTACAAATCCAGCACCTGATCCAGTATTTACCATACCTGCTGCAACTCCTTTTTATTTTCAAATCACTGAATTACAACCTCAGTGTAATAATCAACAAGGAAAAATAAAATTAACTGCCTCAGGAGGAATAGCTCCATATTATTATAAAATAGATTCAAATGCTGAGGTTCAGTTTACATCTCCAACTAATGAAATAGATGTTACTTACGGTGAACATTCTATTAAAGTAAGAGATACAAATTCTTGCATTGATTTAACAGCAAATCAATAGTAAATATGGAGAAACTTTACTATTCTTTTTTTATTGCTTTGTTACTTTTTTCGAGTGTTCATTCGCAAAATGTAAATGACAACAGAGGAAACTGTGAGACAATACAAATAACAAATTTGAGAACATATGCCAACAGAACAAATGACCGTTTGTTTTACTATTATAGTACTGATGGTATGTTTTGGATTCCTTTTGACAGAACTCAAGAAGATTATAGAGAGGGATTGATATTTAGAGCAGATCAGGACATTCATAGTTTTATAGGTATAGAAGACGAAATAACTCCTTATACAGGTCCATTATATATTAAAGGTGAATATTTAACAAATGTTGGTTCAGCACCTGATCCTTATGACGTCGTTAGAAGATGTCAGGAAGCCAATATGAATACTCCACCAAATAAACCGCTTCCTTGCCCTAACGGTGCTGATGTGATTGGAATAACATCTGCTTTTTATTATATGATTCCATGTTCTCCACTTTTAGTCGGCGAACCCATAAAAACTAATACCTATTGCAGTTATAGTAATGATGCGGAAATCACATTCAATTTTGATCGAAAGCTGGCAGATAACGAGCATTTTTTGCTCAATCTTTCAAAAAAAGTAACTGAAACCTCTTTTCAAATTATCAGAGATGCTACAGTAACTGCAAATGAATTTATAGATAAAAAATATACATTTTCTAATCTGGCACCAGGCGAATATTTATTTAGATATCAAACTTTTATCGGTGCACAGCAAAACAGTGACAACGAAAGGTCTTTTACAATTAATGCTAATCCGCCATTAAACTTTAGCATCGTAAACCAACAGCCTTTATGTCATGATGAAAATGGCCAGATTCAAATTGAAGCATCAGGAGGAACACCTCCCTATTTTTATAAAATAAACTCAGATCCCGAAGTCGAGTTTACAACACCAATAATTTTGGCAGTTGCAGGCAGTGACTATTTAATTAAAGTTAGAGATAAAAACAACTGTATTGATACAAATGCAAACGATTAAAAATATGAAGAAAATTCTACTCTTTTGTTTACTATTAACGTCCTTATTTACTTATTCTCAAACGGGAGTGAAAAAAGTGACTATTGGTAATCCTCCAGCAATTGTTATCGACGGTACACCAAAAGATGCTTCAGGTTTTGAGCAATATAATGGTCGCATCGAAAATTTTGGTATATCTGGCGGAACATTACTAAATAATGCAGATTATATCGTATCATGGAAAAAGGATGGATCAGATTTTACTCCAACTAATTTAAATGCACTTTTGGGAGGAAGCTATGTTGTAACAGTTACAGATTCTAAAAGCTGTTCTACTTCCAAAACTTTTATCGTAGGTCGACCAGATCCACTACAAGTTACTCTTTCTGGCAATACCACTATTGCGTGCTCTGGCGGTACTGGGAGTTTAATTGCGTCTGTATCAGGTGGGACTGCTGGTTACGTCTATGAGTGGCAGAAAAAAGGAGGAACTGTCCAAAATCCAACTTATACTACCGTATCTGGACAATATACTTATAATCCTTCAGGTCTGTTAACAGGTACCTATAGAGTGGTTATTACAGATAGTGCAACTCCTGCCAATACAGTTACATCAGCTGATATTTTCCTGGGAGAAAATACTAAAATAACAGTAACAAACAAAAACATTGTAGATGTAAAATGTAAAGGAGAATTTACTGGAAGTGTAAATTTATCTATTACAGGAGGAACAGGAAGCTATAATGTAACTTGGTTAGATGGTGCAACTGGCCCTAATAGAAGTGGCTTAAAAACGGGAAATTATGACTTTACTATCACCGATACAAATGTACCAACATGCTCTATATCAGGATCTGCTTTTGTAAATGAACCTAGTACAAAGGTATCAATTAATCCAACAATAATTCAGACACAACCCTCAACTCCTACTGCTTTTGATGGAAAAATCAAAATATCAGGAACTGGAGGAATTCCAGGCTATACTTATGCTTGGTATAAAGGAACCACACAAATTAATCCAGATCCTGACAATGATGGTGAAGCCGTTGGCCTTGACAATGGAACTTACCATGCTGTTGTAACAGATGCAAATGGCTGTCCGATCACAAGTGCAGACATGGTACTAAATGCATTAGCTGTAACAATTGATGCTCATACTGATATTAAATGTTACGATGAATCAACAGGAAGCATAACTGCAAGAGCTTTTGGTGGTCTTGGTTCTGGTTATACTTACAAATGGTATAAAATTAATAATGGTGTTGAGACTAATCTTTCAATAACAACACCTCAAATTAACGCTATTCCTTTTGGTACTTATAGAGTAAAAGTCAATGAAGGACAAACCCCTTCATCGTTTATTGATTATACTCTTATACAGCCAAATCAGCCATTACAAGTAACTCATACTAAAGCTGAACCAAGCTGTTACGGGGGAAGTAACGGTAGCATTATCCTTACTGTTTCTGGCGGAACCGTGGGAAGCGGGTACACCTATTCTTGGAGCAACGGAAGTACTGTAAAAGATCAAACTAATCTAACTGCGGGAACTTATTCTGTAACTGTAAAAGATGCAAACGATTGCCCTCAAACGATAAGCGGAATTCTTATTGGTCAGCCTGATGCTATTACCATTCCAACACCAACAATAACAAACGTTGCTATTTATGGACAAAGTACTGGTGCAATAACGCTTAATCCTATTAGCGGTGGAACTCCAAATAATGGAACTTACACATACAAATGGACATACGATAAAGACAATACATTTTTAAAAAATACACTAAATATTTCTGGCCTTAAAGCTGGAAAATATACTCTGGTGGTTACAGACAAGAATTCTTGTACTGCAACACAAACATTCACTATTGCAGAAAATCCTGAATTGATTGTGACTTTAAATGAATCTAAATCGATTAAATGCTTTGGAAATACGAACGGAGAAATAATAGCTAATGTAAGCGGAGGTGTTTTAAACTATACATACAATTGGTACAAAAACGGCGGCTTAATTGCTGGAAATACCAATATTATTACAAGTTTAGGATTTGGAAAATACAAACTAATTGTTACTGATAATGTTAATGCAGTTAAAGAAACAGCAGAACTCGATCTTAAACAGCCCGATCTGCTAACTGTTTCATTAACTTCAAAACTACCTGTTCTGTGCTATGGAAATAGTACTGGGACAATAGACATTACGCCTGCGGGAGGAACTTTGCCTTATACTTATGTGTGGAAAAAAGATGGTTCAGCAGCTACTTATGCTTCTACTCAAGATTTAACAGGACTTTCATCAGGATCCTATAGTGTTTTAGTGACAGATGATAATGGATGTACAATTCCATTAAATAATATTGTAATTACTCAACCAGCAGCGCCATTAACAATAAACGATGTTCAGGTAAAAGATTTAACTGGATTTGAAACTAAAAACGGAATCATAGAAGTTAATGTAACTGGCGGAACTGCTGCCTACACTTATGAGTGGAGAGTTAAAGGAAACACAACTATTATTGGTTCTGCAAAACTCCTAAATCAATTAGATGCCGGCACTTACGTTCTAACTGTAATTGACCAAAATAATTGTTCAACAAGCAAAGAATATACATTAATACAGCCGCCAAGATTAGATATTACAGGAATTCAAATGACGCCGAATACGCAGGTAAAATGTTATGGCGATAAAACTGCGGAATTAACTGCAACCGTTATTGGAGGTGTTCCTGCTTATATTTATAAATGGTACAATGTTTTAGCCCCAGCCACTATCTTATCAACCACAAAAACGGTTTCTAATTTAGGAGCAGGAAAATATATCGTTGCTGTTACAGATCAAGAAAACAACATCTTGTACGGAATTAACGAATACACTATTACACAGCCTAACCCTTTAGCTATCACCAATACAAAAACAGAGGTTTCTTGTAATGGCGGAAATGATGGAACAATTAATCTAACCATAACTGGAGGTTCTTCTGATTACAATATTATATGGGATTACAATTCAGCAAATAATAACGGAAAAACTAGTATTACTGGCCTTCCCGCTGGAACTTATAACGTAACGGTATCAGATAAAAATGCTGTCAACTGTTCAATTAGTAAAACAATTACAATTACAGAACCAACAGATGCATTAACAATAGCAAGCGAGAATGTTAAAAATGCTTCTGGATTTGGCTTGAGCAACGGAAAAATCACTGTTCAAATTTCTGGAGGAACTCCTGCTTATTCTTATAAATGGTTTAAGAATAATGTAGAAATCATGGGTCAAACTACAGCTATTTTAGACAATCAATTAGCTGGATCATACAAATTAGTGGTAACCGATAGTAAAAATTGTTCTATTGAAAAACCTTATACTATTATTGAACCATTAGAACTTAAAGTAAATATTTCAATCACCAAAACGATTGATTGTTTTGGCGCAACAGGTATTTTAAAAGCAAAAGCTGCTGAAGGAACTGGTGTTCCAAACGCACAAGGATTTTATACTTACAAATGGTATAAAGAAAATGGTACCTTAATCAATACAACTTTAGATGCTGAAGCAGCAACAGGAAACATTGTAACAGGTAAATATTATGTGACTGTTATAGATTCAAACAACAATCAAGTAACTTCTCCTCTATTTGAAATTAAGCAGCCAACTCAAATTATTGTTACAACAGCAAACAAACAAGATGTTACTTGTTATGACGGATTTGATGGAGTAGTCGAAATTAATGTTACTGGAGGAACTCCAGATATCGTTGCGGGAGCCCCTGTATATACTTATTTATGGAGTAACGGAAGCACAGCCAAAAACCAATACAGCTTAAGAAAAGGCACCTATTCTGTTTCGGTTTATGACGGAAATTTATGTGTGGGAACTTTAAGCAATATTATAATTGATCAGCCGCAAGATTTCGGATTTGATTTAGACAAAATCGTACCAACTATTCCAACCGCTGGAAATAGTGACGGTGCACTGCATATCGAAATCGTAGGTGGAGTTGCTCCTTACAGATATGTATGCAAAGACAGCAACGGAACTATTATTAAAGATGTTCCAAATTCGACATTAAAACAAATTGATTTTACAAATCTTGCTTCAAGCATATATACAGTTTCTGCAACAGATGCAACTGGATGTACAAAATCAACAGAATTTGATTTTAACAATAATGTATTAGAAATCAGCATTAGTCAATCGGCAGAAATTACTTGTAACAATGGTCAGAATGGTTCTATAACTGCAGTGGTTAATGGCGGATTTGGTATAAGAACTATTTCTTGGTACAAGAACGGAATAAAAATTCCAAACGAATCTAGTGCACTATTAAACAATCTGGAAATTGGAACTTATTATGCAATTGTAAAAGATTTTAATAAAGTAGAAGTTACTAGTAAATCAATTGTAATTACACAGCCAGATGCTATAGTAGTAACAAATACACAAAAAAATGTGAGCTGTCTAGGTTACAATGATGGTACAATTACTCTTACTGCTTCAGGCGGAAGCAATATATTTCAATACCGTTACAAATCGCAAGATTCTGGATACAGTAATTGGGTAGCTTTTGATAATTTAACCGCAGTAATTCCTAATTTAAAAGCAAACACTTACGACATACAAGTACAAGACAGTAAAGGTTGTAATTACACTTCGATTGTAAATGTTGAAATTACAGAACCTAAACAACTTGTAATAATTCAAAACACAGTTACTCCTGCTACAGGTTTTGGACTTTCTAACGGAAGCATCAGCATCACTGTTCAAGGCGGAACAACAGCTTATAACTATAAATGGTTTACAAGTTCAAATGTTCAAGTAACTGGGACAACCTCAACAGTATCAAATCTAGCAGCAGGTAAATATTATGCAATTGTAACAGATGCTAAAGGATGTTCTGTAACTTCAGAACTTTACGAAATATCACAACCTGCATTATTAGTAGTAAATATTACGCCAGTAAATGCAGTTTTATGTAACGGAGATAAAAATGCAAGTCTTAGAGCAAACGCAGCTGGTGGTCTTGCTGGTTACACATATAAATGGCATGCTGTTCCAGATACAGGAGTTTTAGGAACAAATGTAACTTTAGGAAATCTAGGAATCGGAACGTATTATGTTGAAGTAACCGATACCAAAAACAACGTTTCTAAAAGTGATTCGTTTATCATTAATGAACCTCAAAAATTAGACAATACACTTTCTGCTGATTACACATTGTGTGGTGACGGAAATGATTGGACAATTGCTCAAACTCCAGTTGGCGGAACTAAACCATATAATTATTTATGGAATACTGGAGCAACAACAGAAATTCTAAAAAATGTTGCACCAGGAACTTATGCTGTAACAGTTACCGATTTTAACGGCTGCAGCTTTACTAAATCTATTTCGTTTGTTGCTCCAGCGCATCTTGATGCTTCAGAAACCATCAAAATGCCAACATGTTATCTTGGTTCTGATGCAAAAATTGTTGTAACTCCAATTGCTGGTACTGCTCCATATACTTATTTATGGAATACAGGCGAAAAAACAAATACACTTAGCAATGCATCTGCGGGCGAATATTCGATAGAAATTACAGATTTCAGAGGTTGTAAAATCACAAGAAATTACACTGTTGTTGATCCTCCAAAAGATGTGATTTATCTTGGAGAAGATGTTACGCTCTGCTACAAACAAAGTCTGACAATCAATGCAACAATAGATGATGATCAAGCAACTTATTTGTGGACTTCTGATAAAGGTTTCAAAAGCACGAATGCAATGATTACTGTTTCTGAACCTGCTAACTATACTGTTGTGGTAACAAACAAATTAGGATGCCAGGCAACAGATACTATTAAGATATCTAGTCAGGAATCTGACATTAGCGCTGAGTTTGCGATGTCTTCTCAAGTATTTGTAAATGAAAAATTCATTATCGTTGATATTAGTAATCCAAAAGCAGATAAAATCGAATGGATATTACCTTCAGAAGCAGTTGTAAGTACCAATAACGGAGATTATGCCGAAATGAGTTTTGCAAAAGCAGGTGAATACGATATTACTTTAAACACAGAAAAAGGAAGATGTACGGCTAATCAAACCAAAACAATTTTGGTTACAGAAGGAGAATATGTCGATCCGGATGAAACAGATTTACAGAAAAAATTCGACTTGAAAATTTATCCAAATCCTTCTAACGGAGTATTTACCGTAGACGTCACATTAGATAAAGTAATGCCGGCAAGCATAAAAGTGTATAACCTAAATAATAATGTAGTAATTGCTTCTAAAAGTGAAAATGGAAAAGATGCATATTCGTTCAATTTTAACTTAAGCGGACTTTCATCAGGGATTTACTTTGTATTGTTTGAATCGCAGCAAGGAACTAAGCTGAGAAAATTAATTATACAATAAGCCCAGTCATTAAACCAAAAAGTCAATTTTTAATAAAATAGTTCGAAATATAAGGTTAGCCCTTCCCTATTTCATTGCCCTGAATTTATCATAATGAATTTAAAAAGAATATTATTTTTTAGCATCGTATTGTGTAATGCCTTAGGATTTGCGCAAAATTTCAATGTTGAAGAATTAGGAAAAGCCAAACTAATAAATGTCTCCGGTGGTGCTTCTGCCAGCGGAGTATTCTATTCTGGAAATGCAGCCAGAGAGCCTTTTACCTATTTCTTAAACGGAAATATTAATGTGAACGTCGCAGGTTTATATAATATACCTTTTTCATTTTCGTATACCAGTCAAAAATTTGGGTACAATAAGCCTGTTCTTATGAATCGCTTAAGTATTCATCCTTCTTATAAATGGATTACAGGGCATATTGGAGATGTGAGCATGACTTTTTCTCCTTATACTTTAGCAGGACATCAGTTCACAGGTTTAGGTGTTGATTTAACGCCGCAGGGAAAATTTAAGATTAGTGCAATGTACGGACGTTTAGTTCGAAGCAGCGAATACGATGTTTTAAACACCGAACTTGTTCCTACGTACAAAAGATTTGGTTACGGATTTAAAACCCAATATTCTTTAGAAAAAATAAATATTGGACTTACCTTTTTTAAGGCTAAAGACGAGATGAATTCGCTATCAATTCCAATTCCGTATGAATTAGGTGTTTCTCCAAAAGAAAATGCGGCAATTAGTTTTGAAACTTCTTTTAAACTATTCAAAAAATTACAAGTTTTAACGGAATTTGCCAATAGCAGTATTACCGAAGATACAAGAGTACTCGATAATAGAAAAGCCGAAAATGTTGCTTCTTTATTTTTAAACTCTAACTCAACAACAGCAAGTTATAAAGCCTTAAAAGGACAGTTGGTTTATCCTGCCGGCAAAGGAACTTTAGGTTTAGGCTACGAACGCATTGATCCAAACTACAGAACATTAGGAGGTTATTATTTTAATAATGACTTAGAAAATGTTACCGTAAATGCTTCTCAGACTTTATACAAAGATAAATTGAGTTTAAACCTGAATTTAGGTTTACAGAAAGACAATTTGGACAAACAGAAACAAAGTCAGATGAAAAGACTGGTTTCTTCTATCAGTGCCGATTTTAGAGCCAACCAAAAATTAAACTTCAACCTTAATTACTCTAATTTTCAATCGTATACCAACAGCCGAAATCAATTTGATTACATCAATCAAACCTCAGAATATGAATTTTTAGATACCTTAAATTTCAGACAAGTCAATCAAAACGCAGCCATTACTATTAATTACCTTCTTAAAAATGATAAAAAGCAAAAACAAGCTTTCAATGCGACATTCAGCATGCAAGATGCAGTAAATCAGCAAGAAGGAAAAACAATTACAGGCGGTGCAAGTACTTATTACAATACAGGACTTTCCTATATTATTGGTTACCCGAAAAAAGACCTAAATCTAACCGCTTCTTTTAACAGTACTATTGGAAAACTAGATGCTGGTGATAATTTAATTTTAGGACCAACAATTGGAGCTACTAAATTATTTTATGACAAAAAACTAAATACCTCGTTTTCTACTAGTTACAATACCAGTTTTAATGATGGTGAAAAAGTAAATGACGTTTTTAATATCCGCTTAAACGGATCTTATATCTATCTGCAAAAGCATAATTTCGGATTGAACTGTATAACACTTTTTAGCAGCTCTCAAACTGTAAGAAATAATGATATAACAGCAACTTTATCATACACGTATTCTTTTGATAAAATAAAACTTCGTCCAAAAAGAGTAGAAGAAAAACCAGCAATTACGGCAAATGAAACACCAGATAATATTCTCAAAATTTCATCCAAAGATGTTGTTTTGGAAGGAACAAAAAGTGAAATTATCACAAAACTGGAACAGCTTCAAAATGATTTAAAGCCAGTTCCTGAATCAGAATCAGAAAAACTGAATCAACTTCTTAATGTTGTTCGAATGACATTAGACGACAAAGAATTCAAAGAAAAAGTATTGGATTATCTAGATGCCTATAATTTAGACAAAGAAACCGCTGCTCAATATAACGCTATACTTTTTGATATTGTTCAGCAATTAAATCGCGAAATAGCAGCAAAAGATCAAAATATCGAACAGGTTTATGTGGCCGCAATTGGCCGTGTCAATACAGATAAAATGCACGGAGTAAACAGCGAAGATGCAAAAGATAAAGCCGCTTACAACAGATATTTAAAATTAGTAGAAAGAAGTAAAAAAAGTGAAGAACAGCTAATCCATCACAGATGGATGATGAAAGAGTTTGCGCTTCTTGCAAAGTTACCACAGAGCGAACTGCAGAATAACGAATCATTCGCTGCTTTCAGTAAACAGGAAGTCAATACATTTTTTGATTTAAATAATGACAAAAAACCTGCTGCAGAAATCAGTAAAGAATTAGAAGAAAAAATGATTCCATTTTATCATCAATTAGCGGTAGAAAAAGCAGTAAACGATTCAATCGAATTAAAACATTAAGAGAAGATTTTAAAGTATAATAGTTATAAAAACACCCAAATGCTAAAAAAACTACAATTTCAACTATTTCTAACCCTTGGGTTTTGGCTTTCGGCAATGGTTTCTGGTATGGCACAGACTTTTCCAGTTACTATCAGTACGCAGATTACACAGCCATCTCCAATCTACTTAAACAATTATGCCGATGCGACTACCATAAATAGTCCTATTAAAGTGCAGATTACCTTAAACGATTTAACGATTTCTAATCGCCAGATTCGATTAAAATGTTATTTCCAAGGACAGTCGATTTCGCTGATGACAAACGATTTTGTAGTTGGAGCGAGAGATCTTTTTCTAGAAGGTGGAGTTCCGCTTCAGTTGACCAACGTAGATTTAGCACCATACTTTGAATATCAAAATCTTCTTGGAGTTAACCCAAATCAATATGCTCAGGCACTTCCAGAAGGCATTTATACTTTTTCTGTTGAGGTTTATGATTTTGCGACCAACAAAAAACTGTCTAAAAAAACCAGTGTAACAACGATCATTTTTCAAAATGATCCACCGTTCTTGAACCTGCCATTGAACAATGCTTCAATAATGCAGCAGAACATTCAAAACATTATTTTCAGCTGGACACCTCGACAAATCAATGTCAGCAATGTAGAATACGAATTTTCATTAGTTGAAATCTGGGATAAATATACTCCAGTTCAAAATGCATTTGCTTACTCACCTCCTCTTTATACAACCACAACACGTTCGACTACACTGCAATATGGCGTTTCAGAACCGCAATTACTTCCTGGCAAAAAATATGCTTGGAGAGTAAAAGCAAAAGCTCTCTTGGGAGCTGAAGAAGTTGGTGTTTTTAAAAATAACGGATACAGCGAAATTTTCTCTTTTACTTACGAAACCTATTGTACGGCGCCGCTGGCAATCACTACCACAGATATCAGCCAAGATCAAGCTAAAATAACGTGGAGCGGTGACATTGACAATTTTGATTATCAGGTAAGTTACCGTGAAAAAAATGCAGATTCAGATTGGTATAAAATAGTTACGCCAAGAGAATTTGCAACTATCAGCAATTTAAAACCAAATGCAACTTACGAATATACTGTTGGTGCATCTTGCGAAGTTGGTAAATATACCCACAGTACAATTCAGGAATTTACCACAATGGCAAAAGACGAAATTGCTTTTGTAGGCTGTGGTATTAAGCCAGATCCGGCAGATTTAGCCAACAAAAATCCGCTTCCAGAATTATTTGCTAATGATGTAGTAAAGGCGGGAGATTTCCCGATTGTGGTATTGCATGCGAACGGAAGCAATGGTAAATTTAGCGGAGACGGTTATGTTACTTTGCCATTCTTAGAAAAATTCAGAACTCTTATAGATGCCGCAAATGCTGCAGGTGGTCCAGATATTGGAAAATATTCTCGTATCAGAATCACTTTTGATAACATTGGTGTCAATACCGATTTTAAACTGATTTCAGGAGAAATTATCGCGAGTTATGATCCTACATGGAGCAACATGGCTGATGGTGATAAAATCCTTACCGATATTTTAGGAAGTGACGGAAAACCAATTGAAGGAAAACTAGATTATGTTGTAAAATCGGCGACTTTAAATCCTGATGGAAGTACAACTATCATTGGAGAAAATGGAGCTAAAACAACGCTTCCAAAATCTCCATACGATCAGGTTTATACGGATAAAAACGGAACTACTGTTACAATTCCTGCTAACGGAAGTGCTGCGCCAACTATTGGTGCTCCTGCCCCTGGCGGAAAAGCAACTGCTTCTAATACAAATGGAATGTCATCTAGCGGAGAAGTTGCTCAAATTTCATCTCCAGATGTAAA
Organism: Flavobacterium sp. Root935; assembly: GCF_001429295.1. Classification (GTDB taxonomy): domain Bacteria; phylum Bacteroidota; class Bacteroidia; order Flavobacteriales; family Flavobacteriaceae; genus Flavobacterium. The sequence goes on from NZ_LMJL01000012.1 coordinate 892,427, forward strand.
AATTACTTTTGAAGATAGTAAAGAAGCCAAATATGCTTTTGACCCACAGCCTGAAAATGGATCTGCAAAACTTAAAAGCAGTTACGAACTTATTCCAACAGGTGACGGAAAAGTTTATAAAGTTAATTACAAAGCAGTATCAGACTTAAAAGGAGACGATTATGTTATCGCAAGAGCAGAATTCTCTAATGGTAAAAAAAGCTCTGATATTGTCTTTAAAACAAGCTCTGGAGGAAAAGTTGATGCCGAATGGAACACATCAGACAATACCGCAAAAATTTTACTGAAGAAAACGCTGAATTTTGGTAAAGATGCCATTATTGCAACAGTAAAAGGAGCACCAGTAAAATCGGCACAAGACACAACTAAAACTGTAGAAGGAAAATCTGATGTTGCAGGTAAATTAAATGTTTGGCATTTAACCAAGAAAACGCCAATTAGTGTAACCTTATTAGGAATAAATGGAGCAAAAACTCCAGATAATGCTGATGCAGCAAAATTCCTTAATGATGTTTACAACAAAGCTGGTATTGAGTTTACAGTAACCTCTCAAAATGTAAAAATTAACGATCTGCCATCTGAAATAGAAAGTGGCAACAGTGATCTTTTAAATGTTTACACAGACGGCCAGATAGATATAATAAGTCAAATAGAAGCTAATGCCGATTTTAAATACAACGATAAAACGTACTATGTTCTATATACTGGAAAATCGGGCCAAAATGGTTACGATGGTTTTATGCCTTTAGGCGGTCAGTACGCCTTTGTATTTAATAACGGAAATCTAAAAACTGCTGCACACGAATTAGGACACGGTATTTTTGGACTAAAACATCCATTTTCAACAGAAGCAGAATCAGGTAAAACTAATCTTTTAATGGATTATGGAAACGGTACTGTTTTATCTCACAACGATTGGGACATTATTCATAGCGGCGGATGGAAATTCTACGGTTTCCAGAAAAGTTCTTCTGGGGCTTTGGCTGGTGGATATGGAATATCTCCAATGTTTGAATTTGTCAAAACTCAATTGACAAGTGTCTATTCAGGAGATTATATTGCAGATGATGGTTTTACATCTGGTTTTAGTGACTTATTAGATAAAGAGATCGTAAATTATGTTTGGGATGATAAAAAACATGAGTATGTCTATATTCATGAACTAAATGGTATTGAAAAAAGAGAAATTCACGCAGTAACAAAAACTGTAACGGGTAATCCTTGGATCTGGTTATTTGCGAATAATAAAGGTGAATGCAATGTAGATAAAAAATACATTAGGACTAAATACGAAAACATAAAATCTTTCATTAGTTCTGGAAATACTGCTGGTTTACAAAGATATATAAAATCAATACTTGATGACAAATTTAAAAAAGAAGGAGTAAACGATTTTAGAGATCAAGTATGGGGTATTTTAAATTGTACATCTGATAAAGGTACTACAGGTGGAACTGGTACTGATATAGCGTATAAAGATTACTTGGGTGGCTTAGGTAAACAATCAAATAAAGGATATAAACCAGACGCAACAAATGTTAATGCACAAGAAAATCATACATATGATTATTCCGGTGTTATTTCAGAGAAAGAGAAATTAAAAATAATTTCTCAAATGAAGAATATCAGCACTGAATCTGGTCTGATTGCTAAAATTTTCATTACTGATGTCAAAACTCTTCCAGAAAAGAAAAAAGAAGTTAGCGATTATTTAGCAAATTTATCAGGTTCTCAAGTAGCAGTTTGGATAGATTTTAACGCTAATGGAGAAGCTACGGTAAAAACCATTATAGGATCTGCAGTTAATGGTAGTGGAAATGGAGATGTGAACAAATTTTTGGCTATTGTAAGTGCTGTAATTCCAAAATTCGATGGTACTTACAATTATTTCAATCCACTAACAGCAATTTTAGATGGTATTGCTAGTATAGTTACTAAAGCCAAAATTCCAGAGCGTTTTTATAATCCTGAAATTACTACTAATGATTATAATCCTATTTTGTATTATGCAGGCTTGGTAGACCCGTTTGCATGGTCTGCACTACTTGGCGATCAAATGTTGCAACAAAATAATATTACAATTACCAATTCAAAGTTGGTAAAAATTAGTCATGTCCATTTTGCTTTTAAATGTGGTGTATGGAATGGTTTAGTAGATCAAGTAAAAGGACTCGCAGAAATGACTGCAATAGTTACCAATCTTATTGATGGAGGTGATCGTGCTGGAGAAATGTGGGAAGGAATTAAGAAATTAGACATTTGGTGTACAGAGAGTAAAGATGGAAATGTCTGCATATGGAGTCTTGTTAAAAAATCGCACACAGGACAAACATGTCAAATCGCAGAAACTGTTGGCTACGATGTCGCTAATATTATCACAATTGCTATTTCATTTGCTAAAGTTGGTAAAGTTGCACAAATAGCAAAAGTTATAGAGTCTTTAGATATGGTAAGCCAAACTATGAAACTTGCAGGAAAACTTATCAAGATTACTGTTAAAGGAACTGGTACAGCCGCCAGATTTAGCTTTGCTGTTTCTAAAGCTTTTATTGCTCCTGGTTTAAAATTCGCAAAATTAAATAAAACATACTGTGCATTATTTCCTATTGCAATAGATTTAACAGAAAACGTTGATAATGCTGTTAGTAAAGCCAAAGAATTACTTAAGAAAAGTCCAGCAGATTTTGAGAAAGCAGTGACAATATTAACTGAACCAGATGTAGATGGAAACGTAATTGCGGAAATTGTTGAGAATGGAGAAAAAATCAAAATTTTATTAAATGAAAGTGAGGATAAATTAAGGAAAAGTGCAAGCGAAATTGTTGAAGATGCAGGTGAAGCTATTGTAGCACGTCTAAAAAAATTAGGTTTAGTTGAAGATGATATAAAAAATGCACTAGAAAAAATAGGTAGTTCGCCTACAGATAGCAGTAAATTATTAGAAATTCTTGAAAAAGCTCCATTTAAAGATGATCTTTCTAAATTAAAAGATCTTCTTAAAGATATAACTGCAAGTACTGATCTACAAGATTTTGTAAAACAAGGTAAAGATTTTACAAAAGAATGGTTAATTTTAGAAGCATATCCTAGTTTTAGAAAACTAGGTGTACATATTGACAAAATAAGTTCTATTTTAGCTAAGGGACATGTTAGTGTAGATGATCTAACAACTATCTTAACGGTGAATAAAGGATTAGGTAAAAGGGCTACTGATTTAACAAACTTTTTAAATGATTTAGATCATTTTGCATTATATGCGAGACAAGATGGTTTTGGATCAATTATTTCTGGCCTGAAGGCACATTGGTTTAATGGTGCTGGGGCAGATGGTGCTAATTGGGTAATTGCTGTCATACGCAAAGAAGGTGATAATGTTTTTGTACCATCTAGAACTAATTTTGAAGTCTCTGCATTAGCAAATACTCGAAGATATGATGCAATAGTTGGTGAAACTGGTAATAAATCAGCAAAATATTTTGAATTTAAATCATATAGCAAAGTACCTCCGACTGATTTTGCAAAACAATTTTTGGGGGATTTAAGTAATGGGGATATAGTTGATTTAAAACAGTTGCAATGGCTATTCGATGCAGGCAAAAACCCTCCCGATTTTGCTTCTAACATGAAAAAAGCAATAGATAACTTAGAAATTACAGATGATATGGCTAAAAAATTCTTGAAAGATGTTGAAAATCCAACCGCTTCTAAACTAAAAAAATATTTAAAGGAGGATTTTGATGAAATATTTAAATTGAAATAAATGAAAATATTAGCTAAAATAGATAATGTTAAAAACAACATTTGGAATATAGATAATAATATAATTATCCTAAAAGATAACACATTAATTAATCTAGATACTAAAAGAGAATTAAATTATAAAAACGATGTTATTAGATGTTTTTACAGCAATAACTATATATATTTTATAAAAAAAAATGAGTTAGTCCTGTTAAATGTTGATTTCACCATTGTAAATACAATAAATCAAAGTAATGCAACAGGTTTAAGTATTTTCGATGAGAATAATTATGTGATTTGGTTTGAAAATGAAGATGGTGATGAATACTATAGTTTTTATAAGGAAAATAATGCAGAGGGAACTGCAGATTCTTTTTTTGGAAAATTTTTAGATATTAGTTATAGTTATAGATTTAAAAAAAGAAAAGAACGAAGCTCATTTGTACTTTCTAATTTATTAAATACTAATACATATTTTGAATATAAATGTGAACCACATGAAGAGATTGCGGGAGATATAATTAAATATAAAGGAATTTTAACTTTTTATACAAGAGAGATTGAAAAAGAGTTATATGATTCTAAGTATTGGATTAATGTACTGGATATTAAAACACGGCAAATAATTTATAAAATTCTTGTTGAGCATTATGGAGCTAATTTTAATTACAAAAAAGGGCAATTTGTCTCCATACAAGCAACAAATCAAAACAATAAAATAGTAAAAAGTTATGAAATTTTAAATATCAATAATGGCGTAATTCAAAGGGATAATTTCAAATTCAATGAAGAAATGTTTTCAGTAGGTACGGCAGTCCAATACATTGACAACAATAAATTATATTTTGTGGATAATGTATATTCTTACGAAGAACAAAAGAAAAAGTCTCCAAAAATTGGTTGTTTTAATGTAGAAACAAAGCAAATAGACTTTTTTGAAGAATTAAAAGAAGCAGAAGGTTTTTCAATAAATCAAATTATAAGCAAAAACGATTTAATATATGTAAAAACTGATAATAATGAAGTGTTTACTCTAAAAATTTAATTTTATTATAATTCAAATCATGCAAACCTCAAAAATAACAAGATACGCCATAATATTACTAGTAGTTTTATTCGTAGTAATTAGCGTATTAAGCTAAAAATAAAGCCTTTTGAAATTCAGAAGGCTTTATTTTTTTGAATATGTAACTTATTTTTTTGGAGAACCATTTGTAACCTTAATCAAATAAGTTCCTTCGGGTAGATCGGCAATATTAGATCCGTTGGAGTCCATTATTTTTTTGCCTTGTGAGAAAACCTCAATATTTTTTCCACCTCTATTGGTTTCATTTGAAGAAGAAGCAACAACAATAGGAGCTGGTGACTTTACAGGTGTAGGTGTTGTTTTCTTTACTGTGTTAGCAACAGGCGAGGCTTGTGCTGGAGCAGCAATAGCAGCAGTTGCTTTAGAGCTGTTATAGGCTTCCCTAACCTGCTCATCTGTCATAGCAACAGTATATAATCTAAGATCGTCAATATCTGCATTGATACTTGTTGCGGTATTTAATTTTCCTATATTTAAAATATAACCCTTTGCCGAACGCTGAATTCCTTCAACAGATTTTAATAATTCTCCATTACGGTAAATTTTAGAGACATTTCCATCATAGGTTATGCTATAGAAATACCAAGTTTCCTTTGCGAGCGGTACAGAAACTACAACATTATTGGCATCTCCCCAGCCAACTAAACTTAGATCCGAATTACCTGAAACTGCTGGCTGCTGTATTAATCCGAAATACTGTCCATTTGCTGCAGCCCCATATCCTAAAATATAATTGGCTGCAGTTACAGCATTAAATTTCACCCATACAGATATCGTCTTTGGCTTATTATCCTGCGGAAGATCGCCCACCACAGCCTGATACGCTTTATTCGTAAGACGTAAAGCACTTTTAGGACTTCCCATTCTGTCATTTACAAAAACAGGGGCACCTAAAAACGAAACTGAATTATCTGCACTATTTAAATTTCCGTTGAAATTAAATTCCTGAACCGGGTTTTGCGCGTTGGTATTTAAAAAACTTACAAACATTAAAGTGAGTAATATTTTTTTCATATGTATAGATTTTTTTCAGAATATTTAATTTGAGACAAAACTTGGATGACAGCTATCTAAATGACCAGATTGTGCAATTTCAAGTTTCATTTATTTTTTTTTATAAATTTTGTTAAAACTATAAATTTAATTCAGCATCACCAAACAATTCCTACATACAAATAAAGAATTCTCACAAAATAAAAGAACAAACATTGATAAACATTATTCCTATATTCTATTTTAAAAAATTATATTTGCCAGTAATAAATCTAATTATCAATAATTCAATATGCAGACATCGAAATACACTAAAATTGCAGTAATAGCTTTGGTACTACTATTTTTAGTCTTAAGCGTTATCAGCTGTAGTACTCATGTTCATACTACTTCGCAAGCACCAACAAGTAAAAAAATACCACCAGGACAAGCCAAAAAAGCTTCAGGAAGCAAAAGTGCAAAAGCGTATGCTCCAGGCCAGCAAAAAAAGTATTAAATGATAAAAGCCTTTTGAGATACCTCAAAAGGCTTTTTCCGTACTATTTCAAAAAATTAATTGCTTGCGCAATGTAAAAAATAACTAATATTAAAAACTAAGTAAAGACTATTATTTTGAAGTGATTTTTTTGGATGGAGCATTTGTAATTTTTAATAAATAAGTTCCCTCAGGCAAATCATTAATATTCATTGCATTGCTTCCCACTATTTTTTGACCTTGCGAATAAACCTCAATATTTTTAGTTGTTCCATTAACATCACTCGATGTTATAATTGTTCCGCCTGCCAATTTACCTGACGTCTTCCCTTTTGTTGCAACAGTTTTTGAAGTTTTCATTTCCAATGCTGGTTCTGAAGCAATTACAACAACTGGTTTTTCTTTTTCATACAATTCACTAACCTGTTCTGGCGTCAAAGCAACATCATAAATCTTTAAATCGTCTACATCTGCATTGATTCCGATAGTGGTATTAATTTCGCCCAATCTAAAAATATTTCCTTTTGTAGATCGTGTCATGCCTTCTAAATATTTTAATAACTTTCCGTCACGGTATATTCTCGATGTTGTTCCTTCATACGTAATTGTATAATTGTACCAGACATATTTTTCTAGTGGAGTAGAAACTATAACATCATTAGAAGCTCCCCAAGCAGCTAAACTTAAGTCTGAGTTAGAAGAAGCAGTTCCTTGCTGTAATAAACCACAATATTGGGCGTTATAAGCATTACCATAGCCCCAAATATAATTAGCATTAGAAATATCGTTGAATTTAACCCAAATGCTAATTGTTCTAGCGCTCTTACCTTGAGGTAGATTATCGATTACGGCTTCTAAAGCTTTATTAGTTAATCTTTGGGCTCCTTTGACCTCACCTGCTCTATCGGCAACGAAATTATCAATTCCCATAAAAGAAGTTGTATTTGCCGTATTATTCAAAGTACCATTAAAGCTAAATTCCTGAATCGGTGTTTGTGCATTTATATTTAAATAACTTACAAACAAGAATGTTAGTAGAAATTTTTTCATAATAATAGATTTTAGGGATTAAATAACTTATGTCATTTTAACACCACTAAACTAGATTATTACAAATGTGAGCGAAAATTTTTCCGACAACTTACCTAAATACTCGTTAAAATAACCAAATCTGAACATTTTAACCGTCGAAATGTATTATTAAGTTTTCAATAAGATTAGCAAAATAACACTCATTATTTAATCAACTTAATAATTTCTTACGTATAAACACGGTATTTTAACAAATAATCTTTTTCACTTCTTATTTAGAAACCATAAAAAAACTCCATTCGCAATACGAATGGAGTCTGATATTTTAAAAAAGTAGTTAATTACTTTACGAATTCAATTTTTTGAGCTTCTTCCTCGTTAACACTATCAAAGAAACCTTGTTCGTTCATCCAGTCATCGCTGAATACTTTACTCATGTAACGTGAACCGTGATCTGGGAAAATTGCAATAATGTTGCTTTCTTTTGTAAACTCACCCTCTTCTGCATATTGTTTAATTGCCTGCATTACTGCTCCAGAAGTATATCCAACAAATAAACCTTCTTTTCTAGTGATCTCTCTTGCAGAGTGAGCACTTTCTTCGTCAGTTACTTTCATGAATTTATCAATAATATCAAAATCTGTTGCCGATGGAATTAAGTTTTTACCTAAACCTTCAATACGATAAGGGTAAATCTCTTTGCTGTCAAATTCTCCTGTTTCATGGTATTTTTTTAATACTGAACCAAAAGCATCAACTCCTAGAATTCTAATATTTGGATTTTTTTCTTTTAAGAATTTAGCAGTTCCTGAGATAGTTCCTCCTGTTCCGCTGCAAGCAACTAAGTGCGTTATTTGTCCTTTTGTCTGTTCCCAGATTTCTGGACCTGTAGTGTTGTAGTGTGCATCAATATTCAATTGGTTAAAATATTGATTAATGTAGACTGATCCTTTTGTTTCTTCGTGTAAACGTTTTGCTACATTATAATATGATCTTTCATCATCTGCAGAAACGTGGGCCGGACAGACATACACTTTAGCTCCTAAACTTCGCAGCATGTCAATTTTATCTTTAGATGATTTTGAGCTTACTGCTAATATACAATTGTAACCTTTAATAATGCTTACCATCGCTAAACTAAATCCTGTATTACCAGATGTTGTCTCTATAATGGTATCTCCCGGAGAAAGAATTCCTTTTTTCTCGGCTTCTTCAATAATATATAATGCTATTCTATCTTTTGAGGAATGACCTGGGTTGAAAGCTTCTACCTTTGCGTAGAAATTTCCTTCTAACTCTTCGGTGATTTTATTTAGCTTAATAAGCGGGGTGTTACCTATTAACTCTAAAACATTATTATAAGCGGTTATTTCTTCTTTCATAAAAAAATAGTTAATCAAAGGCCTTTTTAAATTAACCTTGATAGGTTGCAAATTTAACAAAAAATTTCTAATTAGCTTTTAATTTTTTCTAAATCTAATAAAAAACTAAATTCTTTTGCTAAGTCTTTTAAAGCCTCAAAACGTCCCGAAGCCCCGCCATGACCTGCATCCATATTGGTATCTAAGAACAAAAGTTTATCATTTGTTTTTAAATCTCTCAATTTTGCAACCCATTTAGCTGGCTCCCAATATTGTACCTGCGAATCGTGTAAGCCGGTAGAAACATACATATTAGGATATTCTTGCGCTTTTACATTATCGTATGGTGAATACGATAACATATAATCGTAATATTTTTTGTTGTTTGGGTTACCCCATTCATCATACTCTCCAGTTGTAAGCGGAATACTGTCATCCAGCATCGTTGTAATTACATCTACAAAAGGCACCTGAGCTATGACTCCATTATATAATTCAGGGGCTTCATTTACAATAACTCCCATTAATAATCCGCCGGCAGATCCTCCCTCCGCATATAAATGTTCAGGAGAAGTATACTTTTGGTCTATTACAAATTTAGAGCAATCGATGAAATCTGTAAAGGTATTTTTCTTTTTTAACAGTTTTCCGTCCTCATACCATTGCCTTCCCAAGTCCTCTCCTCCTCTAATATGCGCAATAGCGTAAATAAATCCGCGGTCTAGAAGCGACAATCTTGTAGAAGAAAAATAAGTATCCATTGTAATTCCGTATGAACCATAAGCATACAGTAATAAAGGATTTTTACCATTTTTCTCCAGTCCTTTTCTGTAAACCATCGAAATTGGTACTTTTACACCATCTCTAGCCGTTGCCCAAACTCTTTCTTCTATGTAATTATTTTTATCAAATTTTCCTCCTAGAACCTCTTGTTCTTTTAAGACTTCCTTGGTTTTAGTCTTCATATTAAAATCAATTACAGAAGACGGCGTTGCCAATGACTGATAACTGTAACGTAAAATATCCGTATCAAAATCAACATTGGTTGTTGTATACGCATTGTATGTTTCGCTGCCAAAAGGAAGATAATAATCAGGCTCATCATTCCACGGCATAATTCGAATATGATTTAATCCATTCGAACGTTCTTCTACAACTAAATAGTTTTTAAAGATCTCGATATCTTCCAACAAAACATCTTCTCTATGCGGAATAAGATCTACCCAATTTTTCTTTCCGGTCTTGTTTTCAGGCGTTTTCATCAACTTAAAATTGGTCGCTTTATCCTTGTTGGTCAAAATATAAAACGAATCCTCGTAATGAGAAATACTGTATTCTAATCCGCGAACACGAGGTTGGAAAACAGTAAATTCTCCATCCGGATTATTAGAATTAAGGATTCTGTATTCTGTTGTCAAGGTACTCCCAGAACCAATAACAATGTATTTTCTTGATTTTTCTTTACTGATCGACACATTAAAAGTATCATCAACTTCATCAAAAACCAAAACATCATTTTCAGATACTGTATTTAATTTATGTTTAAAAACTTTATCTGCCCTTAGCGTTACTTGATCTTGTCGTACGTAAAAAATGGTATTGTTGTCGTTTGCCCAAACAGAAGCCCCAGTAACACTTTCTATTTTATCTGCTAAAATTTCACCTGTTTCTAAGTTTTTAATTTGAATGGTATAAATTCTTCTTCCAACAATATCTACTCCAAAACTGGCAAATTTATTGTCGGGACTAATACTTAAACCTCCTAATTTGAAATACGCATGTCCTTTTGCCATTTCGTTGCAATTGAACAGAATTTCTTCCTCTGCAGAAAGACTTCCTTTTTTTCTTGCAAAAATTGGATAATCCTGCCCTGTTTCAAAACGAGTAATGTAGAAGTATCCATTATAGAAATAAGGAACTGAAGAATCATCTTCTTTAATTCTTGCTTTCATTTCTTCAAATAGACTATCTCTTAAATTTTGAGTATGAGAAGTCATATTCTCGTAATAAGAATTCTCTTGATTTAAATAATCAATTACCTCTGGATTTTCTCTGTCGTTAAGCCAGAAATAGTTGTCAATTCTAGATTCTTTATGTTTTTTTAATGTTTTTGGAATTATTTTGGCCTTTGGAGCCGATATATCATTTTGCATTGAATTAGCATTAATTTTTAATATGAAGACGCAAAAATACTACAAACACAACAGAACAAAATTAATTTTTTCATAAAATATTCTATTGAATTAACACAGCAATATACTAATTTTGTCTGTAATAATTTAAAAAATCAACAAAAATGGATTTAATGGGAATGATGGGCAAACTTAAAGAAACCCAGCAAAAAATTGAAGATACAAAAAAGCGTTTAGATACTGTTTTGATTGATGAACAAAGCGCTGACGGATTATTGAAAATTACTATTACAGCTAGCAGAAAGATAAAATCGATCTCTATTGATGATTCTTTGTTTGAAGATAAAGAACAACTAGAAGATTATTTGATTGTTACACTAAACAAAGCAATCGAAAAAGCTACAAATGTTAACGAAAGAGAATTAGACGCAGTTGCCAGAATGGATATGCCTTCTATTCCTGGAATGGATAATTTGTTTAAATAATATTATATCAATAATGAGTTATGCAGTTATACAATCTATCAATAACTCATAACTCATTTTCTAATTAACTACAGAATGGAATTCTATAAAGATTTAACTTATTATTCCAAACTTCATTTTGAAAATGCCTTAAACATTGGCTGGATCAATGAAACTAATACATTTATAAAAGGAAAAACTCCAGACTTATTTCTTCAAAAATTAGAAGAATATATATTAGAACCATTTAATACAACTAGGGGATATTTAAAGTGTGATTTATGTAAATCTGATTCATTTAAAATTTCAATTTTAAATCAGGATATTAATTTAGGATTTTCTGAAATTAGAGTTATTAGTGAAGATGGCAAACAAAGATTTGCAGCTCCTGATATGATTTATCATTACATTAAAGATCATAACTATTCTCCTCCTATAGAGTTTATAGAAGCAGTAATAAATGGTCCAAAACCAAATTCTAAAAAATATCAAAGATTTATTAAAAGATATAAGAAAGAATTTCTTTGGGGAGAAGACGAAGAGACTGTAAAAACTACTCTAGAAATTGAAAACAAAATACTATCAAATAATATCACAGCAGAAAAAATACTAAGTAAAAATCCAAATTTTATAAACTTAGTCACAAAAAATGGATCATTATTGAATGTTGCTATAAAGGCAAAAAATTTAAAATTAGCTCTGTTTTTATTAAAACAGAATCTAGATATTAATAAATTTAATGGTATTGAATTAACCTCAGCAATTGATGTTTTTGAGAACCATTTAATAGAATTTTTAATATCAAAAGGCATTAAAATTGATTTAACAACATGGTCAAATCCTTTATTTAAAGCAATTAGTATTGGAAATATTGATGCTGTCGAAATTTTAATCAAAAACGGAATTGATTATCAAATTGAATATTCAAATCCCTATGTCAAAAATATGAACGCCATTAAATTTGCTGCTTATTGTAAAAAAGACGATATCGCAAACTTCTTAAAAAACATATCAGTCAAATAGAGTTTGCACCTTTCTCCTAAAACTTCGAAAGCGTTTCCAACACATAAGTATGCATTACTTCTTTGTAATCTAAATGCGTAACAATTCTAAGTTTATTATGTCCTAATGAACTTATTAATATATTTTTTTGTTTTAATTTTTCAATTAATAATTGATCGCTGTAACCTTCGGCTAACGAAAAAATTAAAATATTAGTTTCTACAGGTTCAATAGATGCAATCCAAGGTTTAGTACTTAAGATTTTCGCAATTTCTTTAGCTCTGCGATGATCTTCTGCCAGTCTTTCGATATTATGAGCCAAAGCATATAATCCAGCTGCCGCTAAATAACCCACTTGACGCATTCCACCACCTAATATCTTTCTGATTCTCAACGCCCTATGAATATCAGCTTTACTACCCAATAAAACTGAACCTATCGGAGCGCCTAAACCTTTAGATAAACAAACTGAAATAGTGTCAAAAATAGCCCCAAATTCCCTAGGATTTTGTCTTTTGGCAACCAATGCATTCCAGATTCTGGCGCCGTCCATGTGAAATTTCAAATTATTGGCATCACAAACCTTTTTGATCTCTCTTAAATCTTCTAATTCGTAACAGGCTCCGCCTCCTTTATTCGTAGTGTTTTCAACACAAACCAAACTTGTTAACGGGCTATGATAAAACTCAGGATCGTTTATTGCTGCTTTAACTTGTGCTGCTGTAATCATACCGCGGTTTCCATCCAATAAGCAACAAGAAACACCACTATTAAAAGACACACCTCCACCTTCATAATGGTAAACGTGCGCATATTTATCAGCAATTAACTGCTCTCCTGGTTGTGTATGCAGTTTAATAGCAGTTTGATTTGCCATAGTTCCAGACGGAAAGAAAAGTCCAGCTTCCATACCAAAAAATTCTGCAGTTCTATTTTCCAATTCAATCACCGTAGGGTCCTGTTTGTATACATCATCGCCAACATGAGCGTTAAACATATACTGCAGCATTTCATAAGTAGGCTTTGTTATGGTATCGCTGATTAAATTTATTTCCATATTCTAAAAACTATATCTTATTTTTGTATGCAAAATTACGTATTACAAATAGTTATTCTGAGCAAGTTTCAGTAAAATTTAACTTGCTAGTTTCTATAGACCAAATTAACGTAATAATTCTAAAAAACATATAAAACCAATTAATTAATTTATGACAACAGCCGAACAAGTAAAAGGTATTGTGGAGCGCCTTGGTGCGTTGAGGAGGTATCTTTGACGTTGATGCCAAACTAATCGAAATTGCAAACGAAGAAGAAAAAACTTTTGCACCAGATTTCTGGAACAACCCGAAGGAAGCCGAAAACATTGTAAAAAATCTTCGAAACAAGAAAAAATGGATTGAAGATTATGACAAAGCCGTATCGCTTACAGATGAATTACAGCTGGCTTATGATTTTTATAAAGAAGGCGAACTTTCTGTCGAAGAATTAGATGAACAATACAATACTGCACAATCGCATATTGAAAACATCGAATTTAAAAATATGCTTTCTGATGAAGGTGACAGCTTAAGTGCTGTAGTACAAATTACTGCAGGAGCCGGCGGAACTGAAAGCTGTGACTGGGCAGGAATGCTGATGCGTATGTACATGATGTGGGGAGAAAGTTATGGTTACAAAATAAAAGAACTTAACTTTCAAGAAGGTGATGTTGCTGGAATTAAAACAGTAACGTTAGAATTTGAGGGAGATTATTCTTTTGGGTATCTAAAAGGCGAAAATGGTGTTCACCGATTGGTTCGAATTTCTCCTTTTGACAGTAACGCTAAACGTCACACTTCATTTGTATCTGTATATGTTTATCCGCTTGTTGATGATAGTATCGAAATTGACATTAATCCTGCCGATATTGAAATCACAACTTCTCGCTCAAGTGGTGCTGGAGGACAGAACGTAAATAAGGTGGAAACGAAAGTTCAATTGGTTCACAAACCAACTGGAATTCAGATTCAGTGTTCTGAAACGAGATCTCAACAAGATAACAGACAGCGTGCTATGCAGATGCTTCGTTCTCAATTGTATGAAATCGAATTGAAGAAACAACAAGCACAGCGTGCCGATATCGAAGCTGGAAAAATGAAAATTGAATGGGGCTCACAGATTCGTAACTACGTTATGCAGCCTTATAAATTAGTAAAAGACGTTCGTACTGGTTACGAAACCAGCGATGTTGACGGTGTAATGAACGGAAATATTGATGCATTTCTTAAAGCCTATCTAATGATGATGGGACAGAAAGAGGAAGAGTAAAGTTTTTCAGTCGCAGTAAACTTGAAACTTGAAACCTGAAACTTGAAACCTGAAACTTGAAACCTGAAACCTGAAACTTTAAACGTGAAACTAAAAAAACAAATTATGATAAAATGGGCAGATGTAATTCATTTTACAAATAAAGGAAATCCAACTCCTGATAAAAGAGTTGAGAAAACGGAGGAAGAATGGAAACAAATTTTAACTCCAGAAGAATTTCAGGTGACACGTTTAAAAGGAACCGAAAGATCTTTTAGTTCTGAATTATGCAGTTTGTTTGATCCTGGAATTTACGAGTGCAAATGCTGTGGAACGGTTCTTTTTGATGCCAGCGAAAAATTCGAATCTGGAACAGGATGGCCTTCTTTTACACAGCCTGTAAAAGAAAGCGTCGTTGGTTACCACGCCGATAAATCATACGGAATGATTCGTGTTGAAGTGAGATGTAATGTATGTGATGCGCATTTAGGACACGTTTTTCCAGACGGACCGCCTCCAAGTGGTTTACGATACTGCATTAATGCCGTTTCACTATCAAAAATCAAAGAATAAATTACAAAAGCGATTCCTTTTTAGAGTGAATCGCTTTTTTTTAATCATCACTCAGTTAAACAATTAACAGATCAAATGTAAGTGAGTACTTATCAATTAAATATTTTTTTTCTGAATAGGCTATTTATGATCAATTCAATCTAAAAACATAGCTACAGTTTACTTAAACATTAAAAAACATTCAGTAATTTAATAGTTAAAATGTTAATTTTGTAATATTTAGACTTCTATTTTAAATATTTATTAAGAAACTTAAAAATTTTATTAGGTAATTAAAATGTAATTCAGTTTATTTGGCAAAAATTAATCCCCTAGTCTATTAAACTGTCAATGAGATCGTATTCAATTCAAGAAATTAATGAAGTAATTAATGGCGTAATTTACGGCACTACTTCACAAAGCATAACCGCAACAGAACAATTAGAAAAAGCTACAACTTCAGAAATTTCTTTTATAGGAAATAAAAAATACGAAAAATACTGGTCGACATCAAATGCATCAATTGCGGTAGTTAATGAAGACATTTCGATCGAACCTGGTGAAAATCGCGCTTTTATTAAAGTAAAAAATGCCGATTTGGCCATGTCACAAATTCTTGCCCTTTTTGCCCCTCCCACTCCTATTTTCCATAACAATATTCACAGAACTGCGACTATTGACGAAACAGCTATAATTGGAGAAGGCGCTAAAATTGGTGCCGGATGTTATATTGGCCCAAAAGTAGAAATTGGTGCCCATGCAACTATTTATCCAAATGTGACTATTTTGGACGAATGTACTGTCGGAAAAAACACCATTATTTGGTCTGGAACAGTTGTACGTGAACGCTGCCATATAGGAAGCGACTGTATCATTCATCCAAATGCAACAATTGGCGCAGATGGTTTTGGATTTCGTCCTTGTACTGAAAAAGGTTTAGTGAAAATTCCACAAATTGGAAATGTTATTATTGGCAACGGAGTTGAAATTGGAGCAAATTCTTGCGTTGACCGCGGTAAATTTAGTTCTACAGTTCTGGGAGATGGCTGCAAAATTGATAATTTAGTGCAGATTGGACATAACAGCAAGTTAGGTAAGTTCTGTATAATGGCAGGAAACAGCGGTTTGGCGGGTTCTGTAACTTTAGGAAATGGCGTTATTATTGGCGGAAGCGCTTCCATAAAAGACCACACAACTATTGGAGACGGAGCTATCGTTGGTGCTGGATCTGGCGTTATAGGTGATGTCCCAGCAGGAAAAACAATGCTTGGTTATCCAGCTGTTGAAGCGCGTGATGCTTTAAAACAATGGGCAACACTAAAGAGAATGGCTTGTGCTATTAAAAAATAAATTAAACATTACATATATAAAAAAACATCCGCTATAACGGATGTTTTTTCATTTTATAAAGCTTCAAATTTAAAATCTATATTTTTGAATTAATCTTAAAAGAAAAATTTACCACGGAGAATGCAAAGTTTTTTAATACTTAGGTATAATATAAACACAAAGTCCACAAAGCTTTGCGGGCTTAGATAGTGTAAAACAACTCAAATCTTAGTGAACTCTGCGAAAACCTTTGTCCCCTCTGCGTTAAAATATTTTACGACTATGCTGCTTTTAATTTTTCTATATAACATTTAGAGTTAATCTTTACTTGTATGCGAAATGAAAGTTAAATGCCCTTTCTTAATTCATAAAGCAACCCTTTTATTTCAATTGATTTTGTAAATTAGCCAACACTATTTTACAAAATCAATACAATATTATGGATTTAAACTTCAATAAAAACGAAGATCACAATAAACTGCTCCTTTCTGAATTAAAACAAAAATTTGCCAAAGTAAAATTAGGCGGAGGCGAAAAAAGAATCGAAAAATTGCATTCTGAAGGCAAAATGACAGCCCGTGAAAGGATTGCATATTTATTGGATGAAAATGCAAAAAGTATTGAAATTGGCGGTTTTGCAGGCGAAGGAATGTATGCAGAACATGGCGGATGCCCTTCGGGAGGCGTTGTCGTAAAAATTGGATACATCAAAGGAAAACAATGTATTGTGGTTGCCAATGATGCGACAGTAAAAGCTGGAGCATGGTTTCCGATTACAGGAAAGAAAAACCTACGCGCACAGGAAATTGCAATGGAAAACAGACTTCCTATTATTTATTTGGTAGACAGCGCGGGCGTTTATCTTCCAATGCAGGATGAAATTTTTCCAGATAAAGAACACTTCGGCCGCATTTTTAGAAATAATGCTCAAATGAGCAGTATGGGTATCACGCAGATTGCCGCCGTAATGGGAAGCTGTGTTGCGGGAGGTGCCTATCTTCCTATCATGAGCGATGAGGCATTAATTGTAGATAAAACCGGAAGTATTTTCCTTGCCGGAAGTTATTTGGTAAAAGCGGCAATTGGAGAAACTATTGACAACGAGACTTTAGGCGGAGCGACAACGCATTGTGAAATTTCTGGAGTAACCGATTATAAGGCTAAAGACGACAAAGATGCTTTAGATAAAATCAAAAATATAGTAGACAAAATTGGTGATTATGATAAAGCTGGTTTCAGCCGAATTAAAGCTGAAAAACCTGCTTTAGATCCAAACGAAATCTACGGAATCCTTCCGAAAGCAAGATCTGAACAATATGATATGATGGAAATTATCAAACGTTTAGTTGATAATTCAGAATTTGAAGCGTATAAAGATGGCTACGGTCAATCGCTTATTACAGGCTACGCCAGAATAGACGGCTGGGCGGTTGGTATCGTTGCTAACCAGCGAAAAGTGGTAAAAACCAAAAAAGGAGAAATGCAGTTTGGCGGTGTTATATATTCTGACAGTGCCGATAAAGCTACTCGTTTTATTGCCAATTGCAACCAGAAAAAAATTCCATTGGTGTTTTTACAAGATGTAACAGGTTTTATGGTCGGTTCTAAATCAGAGCATGGCGGCATTATAAAAGACGGCGCCAAGATGGTAAACGCCGTAAGTAATTCTGTCGTTCCTAAATTTACAGTTATTGTCGGAAATTCTTATGGCGCAGGAAATTATGCCATGTGCGGAAAAGCGTATGATCCTCGATTAATATTTGCCTGGCCAAGTGCAGAACTTGCCGTTATGGGCGGAACACAAGCGGCAAAAGTATTGGCACAAATTGAAGCTTCTTCGCTAAAAGCAAAAGGAGAATTGGTAGACGAACAAAAAGAAACAGAATTATTCAATAAAATAAAAGCACGCTACGACGAGCAAACTTCGCCTTACTATGCAGCAGCAAGACTTTGGACAGATGCCATAATTGATCCTTTAGAAACTCGTAATTGGATTTCTTTAGGTATCGAAGCAGCAAACCATGCCCCTATTCAAAAACCATTTAATTTGGGTGTAATTCAGGTGTAGTAATTTAAGAATTCTCAAAACACGTTAAAAAAATAGTAAAAAACTCAATTTCAAGCTGTTAAAAATAAATATCATACTAAAATTTAGTAACTTAGTATATAATTTTTAATCACACAGCATCATGGAAAATGTAAAAAGTTTAAATAAATGGGCGAATTCGCACACTTATTTACCAGTTGATTTAGTACGTATTGTTTTGGGTGGATTTTTATTTATGAAAGGTGTATCATTTGTCACCAATATTCAATACCTGCATGATTTAATTTCCCCGATAGATAAATTTGGCGGAGGTATGTTTATGCTGCATTACATTGCTCCTGCACATATGATTGGCGGTATCATGATTATTTTTGGATTACTAACGCGTTGGGCAATTGCAGCTCAATTACCAATATTATTTGGTGCAGTTCTCATCAATTTCATGGGACAAATGCACTCTGAAAGTTTAATTTTAGCTGTTGTCGTTTTATTAATCTGCATCTTCTTCTTATTTTACGGAAGCGGCAAACATTCTGCAGATTATTATTTTAAAATGCAGCAATAACTTAAATCCTCAGCTTTTTACAGAAAAAGGTTGAGGATTAGTTTTGAGTGTTAATTAATTCTATAAAATTTCTTTAATTGTGTTTTATGACTTAAATTCGCCGACATGAATTGGATTCGTAAAACCGTTATTTGTATTGCACTTTTGATTGCAGGTTTGTTTGCTTATCAGGCGGACACAGCTTCTGTGCATATAATTGAAACGCAAAAAACAGATTCAAATTTCTGCAAAGACATCACAGATTCTTCTGCATTTATTCAGCCTCAGGGAAGTTATCAGTTTGCAGCAAACATCAAAACAAATCCTTCTGGAATTCTAAAATGTTTTGAGTCTCTATTACCGCTTATCCCACAGCATCAAACTGTTACAAATACTACCGTATATACTAAAATTTTTACAACTCAAAGTAAAAAAGTCTTAGTTATACTCTATGCTTTCCATTTTTTCTGGTAAATAAATACTTGATTTCACCTGAAGATTTATTCTTCAATTACAACTAGACCGTTTTCTATTTGAAAACTGTTTTGTACATCATTTATTTATTTCATTAAAACATTATGGAAACTACTACAACAATAATGGGTATTGTGATTTTAATTATTGTCGCAATTCCAGTATATTTTTCTGCCCGCACAAGTGCTGCGAGTAAATCAAGAATTTTGAATATTAAAAAGCGTTTTAATCCATCAAATCCGGAAAGTTTTGATTTGACAGAATCGATCAACAATAAAACATTAACGCTGGATCAAAAAAACAACAAATTCATTCTAATGAATTTCAATCCGAATCAGCAAGAATCAACTTTTGTCGATTTAAACACAATTGCTTCCTGCAAGCTGGTTCCAACAACAGATGGAAATTCAGACACCATTATTAAAATTGATTTTGAATTTCAAGATAAAGAAACATCCAAAAAAATAATAATTCCATTCTATGATTTTGATGATGACCGCATCAAACAGATAAGCGTTTATCAAGATCATCAGTTTGCAAAAAAATGGCATAAAATCATCCAAGATTCTATTTCACGTTAGTTATTTAATTCAGTAAAGAGGCTCAAATTTTGAGTCTCTTTTTTTTGTTTGTTACATGATATTTGTCATTTTATGTCTATCAGTGATGTTTTAATTTTGATGTAAACTAAATCCGTCATTATGAAAATCTCTTTGACTCAAAAGTACAATGTCCCAGGTCCAAGATATACCAGCTATCCGACAGTTCCGTATTGGAATGAAGCTGCGTTTACAACAGAAAAATGGATCACTTCTTTACAAAAATCCTTTTCGGAAAGTAATTCAAAGAACGGAATTAGTTTATACATTCACTTACCTTTTTGCGAAAGCATGTGCACTTTCTGCGGATGCAACAAGCGTATTACAAAAAATCATTCTGTTGAAGAAACGTATATAAAAGCACTTTTAAAAGAATGGAGTTTATATTGTAAAGTATTACCAGAGAGACCCGTAGTTAAAGAAATACACTTAGGCGGCGGAACACCCACCTTTTTTTCAAAAGAAAATCTAGAGCATCTTATAAACGGAATTTTCAGTTATGCTGTAAAAGCAGAAAATCATGAATTTAGTTTTGAAGGACATCCCAACAATACCACTTATGAACAGCTTAAAAAATTATATGATTTAGGCTTTCGCCGAGTAAGTTTTGGGGTTCAGGATTATTCTGCTAAAGTGCAAAAGGCTATAAATAGAATTCAGCCTTTTCATAATGTTGCCAAAGTAACATTTTGGGCAAAAGAAATTGGTTACACCTCAATTGGTCATGATATAATATTTGGTCTTCCTTTTCAAACTGTTGAAGATGTAATTGATACAGTTGAAAAAACAAATTCTCTAAAACCAGATCGCTTAGCTTTTTACAGCTATGCTCATGTGCCTTGGATAAAAGGAAATGGACAACGCGGTTTTAATGATGAAAATCTCCCAAGAGATGCCGAAAAAAGAAAACTGTATGAAATTGGCAAACAGCTTTTAACTATAAATGGTTATCACGAAATTGGAATGGATCATTTTGCATTAGAAAGTGACAATTTGTACAAAGCGGCACACAATGGTAATCTTCATCGTAATTTTATGGGCTATGGTGCTTCTAAAACTCAGGTTATGATTGGTTTGGGAGTTTCTTCTATTAGCGACAGCTGGTATAGTTTTGCACAGAACACTAAAAATCTAGAAGATTATTATCAATTATTAGAATGGGATAAATTGCCTGTTGTAAAAGGTCATATTTTAAATGATGAGGATCTAATCATTAGAAAACACATTCTAAATTTAACTTGTGAATTAGAGACTTCCTGGACAAAAGATTTTTTAAATTTTGCAGAACTTCCAGAAGTTTTAACTGCTTTGAAAGAAATAGAAAATGACGGTTTGATTGTTATTGAAGATAATAAAATCAAGATTACGGAAGAAGGAAGACCTTTTGTGCGTAATATTTGTATGGCTTTTGATTTACATTTAAAAAGAAAATCACCAGAAACTAATTTGTTTTCAATGACTGTGTAGTTACAAAAATATTAAACACAAAGGAACATAGTTTTTAGTGCTAATAAAGAAGATAAAGCGAAATACATTTCCAGCACATAACTAAAGTGACATCGAAATTTTTATGTGCCTAAAATTGCATCCATCTTTGATTATCCTAATGACAGTTTGGAGTCTGCTGTACAAATAAATTCATATTAGAAGGAGAAATATACGGAATTCCCAATCCTAATCCTCTAAGGATAAATAAAACTCCAATTATCACCGCAACATACGGAATTGCTTTTTGAATTTTATTTCTAAATGGTAATTTCAACAACGTATTTACAAATACTACGATCGTCATTAGCGGTATAGTTCCTATGCCGAATAACAACATGTAAAAAACTCCATAAGAAGCGCTTTGCATCGCAATTGCTCCAAATAAGGCAACATAAACCATTCCGCATGGCAAGAAACCATTTAATAGTCCAATTGTAAAAAGAGATTTGTAACTTTTGTTTTTAAATTGACTCCCTAAGTTGGTTTTAATTTTAGAGATAATTTTATAGACTGGTTTAGAAAAATTATACTCGGCAAATTTTTTCTCTGGAATTAAAACAACGATAATCATAATTACACCTATAATTATTGACATTTTTTGCTGTAATCCAGCTAGGAAAAAACCTCTTCCTAATAATCCAAAAATCAGTCCGATCGTGGCATAAGCTGTTAAACGACCTAAATGATAGGTCATAATCTGAGTCACTTTTTTTGCTTCATTTTGTCTGTCTACAGGAAGCATCATAGCAATGGGTCCGCACATTCCAACGCAATGCAGACTACTGATGAGACCTAAAAAGAAAGCTGAGAATAACATCTTTATTGAATTTTATGGCGCAATTATTAATTTTCATGTATCCCGATTGGATACTTTTTTATATGATATATCTTTTCTACCAATTAAATGTTCATAGCGGAGCATTATTAATTTACGTAGATAACTTCTTTGCTTAAATATTTTTTGCCTTCGTACTGCCATTCCATATTGACATCCCAGCGGCCTTTTATTAATTTTTTCTGCGGAATAATCAATTCTGAATTGGTTAAGGCAATCTGAGTATTAAAATCAAATTTTTTGTTTGAAGGTCTGTATAGCAGAATATTGCCTTTTACTTTATTACTTTCAAATCCAGTAGGAAAAGTTACTGCTACACCATTATCTGTATATTTGATTGATGGCTTATGCTGCAAATCATGCGCATTTTGAATTCGGGCCATTTCCTCCTGAAAATGAGTATCATGTTTGTAATATTCCTCGACAACCAAATCATTATCGTATTTAGAATTTGATTGTACTTCAAAAACAAAATATAAAATAAACGTCATAAACAATCCAAATGCAATGACAATTCCGGTACCCCAATTAATTTTCATACTATTTAATTTTTTTAATTAAAACTGCGTGGTCCTAAGAAATTTGTAGTTGTTGTTTCTATGAGTTCAGAACCATTATAAACTCCTATTTTTACTTTTGTTTTATCGCTTTCCAATAAAACTTCATTTATTTCGATGAATATTGTTCCTTGAGAAATTCCTTCTTTAGCAACTTTAAAATGCTGTTTTCCAACATTTTTAATTTCTCCTTTTTGATCGATTAATTCGAAATGAATATCGTTGTAATCTTTCATTGTTTTGTTTACAATTTTATACGTGTAAACATTACTGATTTTATCTCCTTTATGCTGGAAAAGCTGTCCTGGCAAACGTAAAACAACTGCCTGAACATTAGTTCTTAAAAACAACATCCCAACAAAAATGCTCAACAAAATAAATAGGACTGCTGTATAACCTTTCATTCTTGCAGTGAATTTGAAAGGTTCTTTTTTAGCAATTTCATCTTCAGAAGCATAACGAATAAGGCCTTTTGGCAAACCTACTGAATCCATTATATGGTCGCATTCATCAATACAAGCTGTACAATTTGTACATTCTAACTGCGTTCCATTTCTAATGTCTATTCCCATTGGACAGACGTGAACACATTGAAAACAGTCGATACAGTCTCCTTTTCCATTTAAAACCCTATCTTCTTTTTTATTAAATTTCGCTCTGCCTTCTTCTTTTTCACCTCTAACGAAATCATACGCCACATTGATTGATTTATTATCTAAAAGAACACCTTGCAGTCTTCCGTAAGGACAAGCAATAATGCATACTTGTTCGCGAAACCAGACAAAAACAAAATAGAAAACTCCAGTAAAAATAAGAAGTGCAATAAAATTACTCGCCTGCTGAATTGGACCTTGCTCAATCATCAAAAAAAGAGCGTCACTTCCAACCAAATACGCTAGGAAAACATTCGCGATACCAAAAGAAATCAGAAAGAAAATTGTCCACTTGGTTAATCTTTTTCTAATTTTTTCCGCATTCCATTCCTGTCTTGCTAAACGTGACTGCGAACCGCGGTCTCCATCTATCCAATATTCGATACGACGGAAAACCATTTCAAGAAAAATGGTCTGCGGGCAAATCCAGCCACAAAATATCCGGCCGAAAACAACTGTAAATAAAATTACAAATACAACGCCGACAAGCATTGATATTACGAAGAGGTAAAAATCCTGAGGCCAAAAAGGGAATCCAAAAATATTAAAACGACGTTCCATTATATTGAACATCATAAACTGATTCCCATTTACCTTAATAAACGGATTTATGACTAAAACTGACAATAAAATATAGCTGACAATTTTTCTGTAATTGTAAAATTTACCAGACGGTTTCTTTGGGAAAATAAATTTCCGTTTACCAACTTCATCTATAGTTCCAATGGTATCTCTAAAAGCTTCGTCTGGTAAATTTGACATGGTATTATTTTTTATTTTTTAATTGCTGCAGTTTCTATTGATGCACTTGCTGGAGCATCTTTAGCTGGAGCACTATCATCAACCCAAATTTCTCCATCGGGAGCTTTTGGATCTTTAGGATTACTTCCTTGAAGAGACAAGATATAACTAGCTACTTTTTGAATTTCTTTTGGTTTCAGAGTTCCTTTCCATGCAATCATTCCTTTTCCGTCTCGGCCTCCATTTGTAATTGTGTGGAATAAGTTTTTAATTCCGCCTCCTAAAATCCAGTGATTATCTGTTAAGTTTGGACCAATCTGTCCTCCTGCATCTGCTCTGTGGCACGCTGCACAATTGGTTGTAAAGATTTCTTTTCCAGCAGCTAAACTTGGCTCATCAGTAAGTAAAACAACTGTTTTTTCATCCATTAAATCTGGTGCTGTTTTTAAATATTCTTCAACATCAATTTTTGCCTGAGCCATTTCTTTTTTCAACTCCATTTCTTGATTGTCGGCTCCGAGAACTTCGTAACGAACGACATAGATTACTCCAAAAATGATACAGATGTAGAATAAATATACCCACCATGGCGGTAAATTATTATCAAGTTCCTTGATTCCATCATAATCATGATCCATCAGCAGCTCGCCTTCTTTTTCAATTGGTGAGGTTTTGGTCAATTTTTGCATTAGGTTTTTAAACCAAGTGCTTTCTTTTAAACTTAAACTTTCTTCATGATCTAATTTTGCTTTTTCTTCTGGTGATAATAATTGATACATCACTCGGTTAACAGCACTTAATGTTATTTCAATTGCAATTAAAATAAATAAGAATACAAACAAAAAGAGTGATACCATCGGATATTTTATAAAAGCAGGTCTATCGCCTGAGTCTATAAAATATTCCATCAAAGCAAATACGATGAAGAAAATCAACGGTACTCTAACATATACTGGGAAAAACTTTTTCATTTTTATCTATCTTTTGTAATTACAACAAGTCCTTCATCTAAAGGTATACTACTCATTTCCTGAATTTTGTCTTTTCTATAAGAGAACACCCAAAAGCCTAATCCTACGAAAAAGAAGAAGAAAATCAAGAGGGAAAGAATCGGGTAAATTTCTATACCCGATATTGTTTCCATATTGTGTTTTATTTGTTCGAACATAATGCTGTTATTTAGTTTCTTTTACTTTAATATCAGTACCAAGTCTTTGAATATAAGCAATCAAAGCAACGATTTCTCTTTCGTTCATAGGAATGAACTTTTCTCCTTTTGCAGCAGCTTTTTTCTTGCTGTCTTCATAACTTTTTACAAAGTCAGGATCGTTTTCTAAGCTTTTCTCAATTTTTACAGCCTGCTCTCTTAAAGTTTTTTGTGCGTTAGCTACGTCTGCTTCACTATAAGGAACTCCAAGCGAAATCATAGCCTGCATTTTTTTCTGTGTTAATGAGATATCCATTGCTTTATTATCAAATAACCATTTATATCCTGGCATAATTGATCCTGCAGAGATACTTTGCGGATTCCAGAAGTGGTTAAAGTGCCAGTTATCATTGTACTTACCTCCTACTCTTAATAAATCTGGACCTGTACGTTTTGATCCCCATAAGAATGGATGATCATATACAAATTCTCCCGCTTTAGACTGTACTCCATAACGCTCAACTTCACTTCTGAAAGGACGAACTGACTGCGAGTGACATCCCACACAACCTTCTCTGATGTATAAATCGCGTCCTTCTAGTTCCAGCGGTGTATAGGGTTTTACACTCGAAATTGTTGGAATATTTGATTTTACCATGATAGTTGGTACAATTTGAATAATACCTCCAATTAAAATAGCGATTGTAGCTAAAATTGTTAATTGAATTGGTTTTCTCTCTAACCAAGAGTGGAATTTCTCACCTCTAACTCTTCCACTGCTGATTCTTTGTAAAGCAGGTGCTTGAGCCAATTCATCTTCTACCGGATTTCCAGCTCTAACTGTCATTATGATATTGTAAACCAATGTCAACATTCCTATTAAGTACAAAGTACCACCAATAGCTCTCATCCAATACATTGGCATAATAGCAGTTACCGTTTCAAGGAAGTTTCCGTAAGTTAAAGTACCGTCTGGATTAAATTGTTTCCACATAGAAGCTTGTTGAAAACCAGCTACATATAAAGGAATTGTATACACGATAATACCCAAAGTACCAATCCAGAAATGGAAGTTTGCTAATTTTTTAGAGAACAAATTCGATTTTGTCATTCGAGGAATTAACCAATAAATAATACCAAATGACATGAAACCATTCCAAGCTAAAGCTCCAACGTGCACGTGTGCAACGATCCAGTCTGTATAATGCGCAATAGCATTTACGTTTTTCAAAGAAAGCATCGGACCTTCAAAAGTTGCCATTCCGTAACCTGTAATTGCTACAACGAAGAATTTTAAAACTGGTTCTTCACGAACTTTGTCCCAAGCTCCTCTTAAAGTTAAAAGTCCATTGATCATACCTCCCCAAGATGGTGCAATTAACATTACTGAAAATGCAACTCCTAAATTCTGTGCCCAGTTTGGCAATGCAGAATATAATAAGTGGTGTGGTCCTGCCCAGATATAAATAAAGATTAAAGACCAGAAGTGTATAATAGATAATCTATAGGAGTAAACAGGTCTGTTTGCTACTTTAGGAATAAAATAATACATTAATCCTAAGAACGGTGTCGTAAGGAAAAATGCTACTGCATTATGTCCGTACCACCATTGTACAAGCGCATCTTGAACTCCTGCATAAACAGAATAACTTTTTAGACCAGAAACTGGAATTTCAATATTATTAAAGATATGAAGTACTGCAACCGTTACAAATGTTGCTAAATAAAACCAAATTGCAACATATAAGTGACGTTCTCTACGACGCAACATGGTTCCAATCATATTGATTCCCATTACTACCCAAATCAACGCGATTGCAATATCAATTGGCCATTCTAATTCTGCATATTCTTTAGAAGAAGTATAACCTAATGGAAGTGTAATGGCTGCAGCAACAATAATAAGCTGCCATCCCCAGAAATGAAGATTACTTAAAAAATCACTAAACATTCTGGCTTTTAGCAATCTTTGCAGCGAGTAGTACATACCAGCAAAAAAGGCATTACCTACAAAGGCAAAAATTACTGCATTGGTGTGTAATGGTCTTAAACGGCCATAACTCAGCCACGAAATCCCATCTGTCATGTTGGGAAAAAGGTACATTACCGCAAGGGTAAGCCCCACTAACATACCCACAACTCCAAAGAGGATTGTGGCGTAAATGAATTTTTTTACAATTTTGTTGTCGTAATAAAACTGTTCCATTTCCATAATTATACTTGTTTTTCTTCGATTGGTGAATTATTATTTGGGGAAATAATTTTGGTCTCATCGTCAAAAAGAATTCTGACTGAGGGTGTATAATCGTCGTCGTACTGGCCGGATTTGACAGCTGCAATGAAGGCAATAAAAAAGCAAATTGCCACGAAAATACTCACTGAAATTAATAGATAAATAACACTCATACCGTAAATTTATGTTAACAAAATTACTAGGTGATTGGCGTTTAAAATATGATAATTATCATGATCAGAGAAGAATACTAAAATAATATAGACTATTCTATCTCACCAATGAAAGTCATTTTAAATCCCTGTTGCTAAAATAGTTAGACATTAAAGTCACGAAGCTCACTATAGTAATTGTACTCAAAGGCATAATGATAGCTGCTACTATTGGAAGCAGATTTCCTGTAACTGCAAATGCAAGCCCAACAACGTTGTAAAGCAATGACAAAGCAAAACTCATTTTGATTACCAATATTGCTTTGTGAGAGAGTTTTAAAAAGTAATTGAGCCTTGAAAATTCAGAAGCATCCAATATAGCATCACATGCTGGTGAAAAGACATTTACGTTCTCTGAAATTGATATTCCAACATTACTTTGTGCCAATGCTCCAGCATCGTTTAGTCCATCGCCTACCATCATAACATTCTTTCCTTTTTCTTGAAGTTTTTTGATGTATTCGAGCTTTTGTTCTGGTTTTTGATTGAAGATTAATTCGGTATCTTTTGGAAGGATAGCTTCTAAATTTCCTCTTTCTCCATCATTATCGCCAGAAAGTACTTTAATTTCATATTCTCTGCTCAACATTGAAAAAAGATCTTCTAATCCTTCTCGATATTGATTTTGAAAAACAAATTTTCCAAAATAAACTCCATCAATTTTAATATGTAAAGCTGTTTTTTCGATCTCTGAACTATTTGTAACTATATCATCTACAAATTGCCCTGACCCTATTTTAACTTCTTTATCAGCAGCAACGGCTAAAATTCCTTTTCCTGTAATTTCTTGAAAATTATCGACTTGTATCCGTTTTGTTTCTGGAAGAAAATCATAAAGCATACGGCTTAAAGGATGGTTTGAACCGCGAAGCACATTTTTAATCAATATATTATCTGAATCAGAAATAGCATTTCCTTCATATAATATATTCGATTTTTTATTGGTTGTAATTGTTCCCGTTTTATCAAAAACAATTGTATCAACTTTAGCAAGCTGTTCAATTACCACAGCATTTTTTAAATAGAATTTCTTTTTACCTAAAATTCTCAAAATATTTCCAAAAGTAAATGGAGCTGTAAGAGCGAGTGCGCAAGGGCAAGCCACTATTAATACCGCTGTAAAAACATTAAAAGCTGTATTAGCATCTATAAATATCCAATAACCAAAACCAGCAAATGCAATCAGCAGTAAGATTGGGGTAAAATACCGGCTTATTGCATCTGTTATGGTTTTGTGTTTTTGGTCTACTTTTTTCTGAAATATTTCATTACTCCACAACTGCGTCAAATAACTTTGAGAAACAGAATGCAGTACTTCCATTTCAATCACTTTTCCAATTTGTTTGCCGCCTGCAAATACCTTATCTCCCGACTTTTTAGTTATCGGAACAGCTTCCCCAGTGACAAAACTATAATCAATTTCTGCACTTTCGCTGATTAAGATTCCATCAACCGGAATAAGTTCTTGATTTCGAATCAATAAACGATCCCCTTTTAAAACATCATAGATTGCTACATTTTCTTCAGAAGAATCTTTGTTGATTCTGGTAACCGCAATTGGAAAATAAGATTTAAAATCCCTTTCGAAACTTAAAAAACTATAGGTTTTAATTTGAAACATTTTACCAAGAAGCATAAAGAATACTAAACTTGCCAAACTGTCAAAAAAACCTGGACCGTGATCCATTAACATATCGTATGAACTGCGAATGAACATTACAATAATCCCTAAAGCAATAGGAATATCAATATTCAACATTCTGGTTTTAATGCTGTGATAAGCAGAAACATAATAACCACTTGCTGAATATAAAAAACTTGGAAGAGCTAAAAGAAAAATCAGCAATCTGAAAAAAGGTTTGTAACTATCGAGCCAGAATTCTTTCATTTCGAAATATTCGGGAAACGAAAGCAGCATAATGTTTCCGAAACAAAAAAAGGCCACGCCAAGTTTATAAGTTAAACTTCTGTCTACTCTTGCTTTTGCTGTTTCGTAATTTTCTAAACTTATATAAGGTTCGTAACCAATTGAACATAAAAGATTAACGATTTCTTTTAAAGAAACGACATCAGAATTAAAGGTAATTCTAACTTTCTTTTCATGGAAATTAACTTGTGAAATACTAATTCCAGGCTGTAAGCGGTTTAGATTTTCTAAAATCCAAATACATGAACTGCAGTGAATATGAGGAATATTTAAAGAAACAATAGCTGTATTTCCTTCTTGAAATTCTAGAATCTTTGAAAGTATAGCATCGTTTTCTAAAAAATCATATTTGCCTGCAATGTCCTGCGGAGTAGCACCAGGCGATTTTTCGAAATCATAATAAGAGGTTAAGTCATTACTGCTGAAAATTTCGTAAACTGTTTTACAGCCTGTGCAACAAAACTTCTTATCATCAAAATCAATTTCTTCATTTTGTTCAATAGTTAAACCACAATGAAAACAACTTTGCTCCCTCATAAACTTGTTTTTATAGGGTACAAATTTCCGATTAAACACCAGTCATTAAGATGATAATTATCATGTTATATTCGGATTCACTTTTACTGAAATAAAATTATAATTATCAAATCATTACGAATCCTTATTTATAATAATTTTACCTGATAAAAGTGCCTAAAAACTTTAATTATCCTTAATTTTGCAGCAAACAAATATTGTCATGAATAAATGTGATCAATGCATTGTACGCCAGCTAAGCTCTTTAAAAGCTCTTAATAAAGAGGAAGTTATAAAACTAGCAAACAGCAAAACCACTTATAAAATTAAAAAAGGTGAAGCCATTTTTGAAGAAGGTGAAGTAACCAATGGTGTTTTTTGCGTGAAAGACGGCGTTGGTAAACTATCTAAATTGAGTGCAAACGGAAAAGACCAAATTGTAAAATTGGTAAAATCTGGCGAACTTCTTGGGCAGCGTTCTATGATTAGTAATGAGCCGGCAAACTTAACTGCTAAAGCTATTGCAGACATGGAAGTTTGTTTTATTCCTAAAACCGAAATCATTAATTTCTTTAACAGCAATAATCAGTTTTCTTTAAATATGATGCAGTCTGTGTGCGAAGATTTAAAGGAATCTGAAAATGAAAAAATTGCTTTGGTTCAAAAAACAGTGAAGCAAAGACTAGCAGAAACCTTACTTCATTTACACGAAGCGTTTGGCGAAGACACCGATAAAACCCTAAAAGTTCAACTGACAAGAGAAGAACTTGCTGGAATTATTGGCACTGCGACAGAAAGCTGTATTCGTTTATTATCTGATTTTAATAAATCAGAATTGATCGAATTGGTTGGTAAAAAGATTATGCTTAAAAATGTTCGCGCCTTAAAAAAATTGGCCGATAATTAAAGTTTTTTAGCTTCGTTCCAAAAAACATCCATTTCGGTAAGCGTCATATCCATCAAAGGTTTCCCTAATTCGTTTGCTTTACTTTCTAAGTATTGAAAGCGTTTGATGAACTTTTTATTAGTTCTTTCTAAAGCGTCTTCTGGATTAACATTTAAAAAACGGGCATAATTGATCATTGAAAACAGTACATCACCAAATTCGTCTTCAATTTTGTCTTGGTTTCCAGATTTTACCTCGTCTTGTAATTCTTGTAATTCCTCCTGTACTTTGTCCCAGACTTGATGCGGTTCTTCCCAATCAAATCCTACACCTTTTACTTTATCCTGAATTCTACTTGCTTTAACTAAAGCTGGAAGACTTCTAGGAACACCTTCTAAAACAGATTTTTTGCCTTCTTTAAGCTTTAATTTTTCCCAGTTTTGTTTGACTTCTTCTTCATTCTCCACTTTAACATCTCCATAAATATGAGGATGACGGTGAATTAGTTTTTCACAGATTTCATTGCAGACATCCGCAATATCAAAATCGTTTGTTTCACTTCCGATTTTAGCGTAAAAAACAATGTGCAGAAGCAAATCTCCCAATTCCTTTTTAACTTCATTTAAATCATTGTCCAGTATAGCATCGCCGAGTTCATAAGTTTCTTCGATTGTCAAATGTCTCAATGTCTGCAGGGTCTGCTTTTTGTCCCATGGGCATTGTTCACGAAGTTCATCCATGATATTTAATAATCTCTCAAATGCTTGTAACTGGTTTTCTCTATTCATCTTGAAGTTCTTTTAAAATTTAAAACTCGATCTTGTAAAATTAAAAAATCCTGTCAAGAAAACTATCTTAACAGGATATTATATAATTAAAAGAATAACTTACTATTCTTCTTTTTTAGCTTTTGCTTTTTTAGCTGCTGGAGCTTTTTTAGGTTTTTCTTCAGCAACTGGAGCTTCTTCTTTAGTTTCTTCAACAGCTGGAGCTAAATCTGTAACTAAACCTTTTGCTTGAAGTGTATTATACCAGTTTAATACTTTTTTGATGTCTGATGGATAAACTCTTTCTTCGTCGTAATCTGGAAGAATCTGCTTAAAATAGGCAGCTAAAGTAGCGTTGTCTTCTTTATGAGAAATCGCTTGACCTTTGTTCTCTTTAACGGCAATTCGCTGCATTACTTCAGTTAATGGTTTTTCACCTTCATAAGTATAAATCGAAATTTCAGACAATAAACTTACATTGCTTTTTAGATTTACAGTAATCTTCTTCCCATCAATTAATGATTCCGCCACAAAACCTGTACGAGTTTGAACTTTCAATTCGTATAAACCTGGTTTCCCTGAAATGGCTAAAATTTTCGTTAAATTCATTTTTATTAAAATTAGTATTAAGAATTTGATTTATTTTTTGTTTCTAAATATTTAGAAAACTTATCTCCCTTTTTTGGCTGCAAAAAACTTCATTCTATATTCCTGAGATGTTTTTCCCTCAGTAATATTTTTTAGTTTCTTTTGAATTAAACGTTTTTTAAGAGACGAAATTTTATCTGTAAATAAAATTCCTTCAATATGATCGTATTCGTGTTGAATAACTCTCGCAATTAAGCCATCAAAAACCTCTGTTTTCATTACGAAATCCTCGTCACAATATTCAATTGTAACAATTGGTTTTCTGTAAACGTCTTCACGAACGTCTGGAATACTTAAACAGCCTTCATTAAAACCCCACTCTTCACCTTCTTCCTTAACGATTTTAGCATTGATAAAAGTTCTTTTAAAACCTTTCAAATCTTTTTGTTCCTCTGAAGGAAGATCTTCATCATCACTAAAAGGCGTTGTATCAATAACAAACAAACGAATTGGCAGTCCAACCTGCGGTGCTGCAAGTCCAACTCCGTACGCATTATACATAGTCTCGTACATATTTGCGATCGTTTCTTTTAGGTTTGGATATTCTGGTGTAATGTCCTGCCCTACTTTTCTCAAAACAGGATCACCGTATCCTACAATTGGTAAAATCATTTGTTTTTATTTATGTTTTTTATGTGCTGCAAAACAGAACTAAACTTCTCATATTTCAGCTGGCAAAAATAGTAAAAAATAGTCAATGAATAATTCTATTACTATTTTATATCATATTTTTTCAAAACCGTTAAAAATCTCAGCTATAATTATGCCAAAATCACTCGTACAATTCTTACCTTTGCTAGTAAACCTCTTTTTATGTTTGATAAAATTTCGAAATTTACCAACAGCACCTCTTTTTTCAATGCTTCTAAAGTAACCATTGCTTCTGTTGTTCCTGTTTTAGTTTTAAATTTTTTAGGTCATTTTGAAATTGGTTTTACAATAGCATTAGGAGCTTTTTATACTTATCCAAGCGATATTCCTAGTTCGCTGAGTCATAAAATTAAAGGATTAATTGCTGCATCTTTTATTGTTTCCGGCGTTAACCTTTTGGTTAATCTGGTTTATCCTTATCCCGTTTTATTTTATCCCTTTTTAGGATTTTTATTATTTCTCTGTTCTATGATTTCGGTCTATGGACAGCGTGCAACTTTAATATCTTTCTCTGCTTTATTATCAATTTCTCTTTCATTCGGGCACCTGCACGAGGGCTGGCAGGCATTTGAATACTCCGGTTTTATATTTATTGGAGGAATTTTATACTTAATTGTTTCGCTTATTTTTCATTTAGTACAACCTTATAAATATGTAGAATTACAAATTGCTGAAGGTATAAAACTAACTGCCAAATATTTAAAATTAAGAGGCGATTTATGGAGTCCCGAAGCGAATAGAAAAGCAATTATCGAAAAACAATTGGCCGTTCAGGTAGAATTAAATCTTATTCACGAAGATTTGAGAAAAATGCTGATCGGAAATCAGAACGCATCTGGAATTACGAGCCAGAACAGAAAAATGCTTTTGGTTTTTATCACATTGGTCGAAATTCAAGAACTTGCACTTTATACCTCTTTTGATCATAGTAAACTTCACATCAAATTTGCAAAGCATCCAGAGGTTTTAAGAACATATCAAAATGTGGCTTATAAATTGGCTTCGACTTTAAAAAAACTTTCAAAAAATGTTCGCCACATCAGCGTGTATGTAGACAAAAATGATTTAAAGAACGAGCTTGATGCCCTTGAATTTGCAATTTTTGATTACGAAAAAACTCTAGGAAAAGACGAAGCAGCCGAAGGAGTTTTGATGCTGACCAATATGCTGAAATATGCGAAAAATCAGGTTGGAAAAATCAAGATTATTCAACGTGCATTTTCATTGGCAATGCAGTCTTATAAATTAAAAGACAAGGATAAGGAGCTTGAAAAATTCCTGACGCCGCAATATTATCCGCTTCGAACTTTGATCGAAAATTTAAGTTATTCTTCTTCTATTTTCAGGCATTCGCTGCGCTTAACAATTACAATTCTAATTGGTTTTTTTCTAGGTCAGATTCTTCCATTTCAAAACGTTTACTGGATTTTGCTGACTATTGTTGTAATAATGCGTCCTGGTTATGGCTTAACAAAAGAGCGATCTTACCATAGAATGTTCGGAACTGTTTTGGGAGGTATCATAGCTTTCGGAATTGTATCTATTATTCAAAATCACGTTGCTTTAAGTATTTTCTCTATTATTTGTATGCTTTTGGGGATTTCGTTTACACAAATCAACTATAAGATCAGCGCAACATTTGTTACGATGTATGTTGTTTTTATATACGGAATTTTAACTCCAGATATTAATGAAGTTATTCAATACCGAATTTTAGATTCACTCGCAGGCGCAGTTTTAGCTTTTATTGCCAATCAATTTTTGTGGCCCGCATGGGAATTTATTAATACTCCTATTCATATTGAAAACGCAATTCGTGCCAACCGAAACTATCTCAAGGAAATTGCTGATTTTTATAATAAAAAAGGAGAAGTTCCGACTTCTTATAGATTAGCCAGAAAGAATGCTTTTGTTGAAATAGGAAATCTAATGACTTCATTTCAGCGTATGATGCAGGAACCAAAATCGAAACAGAAAACAATGCCTTTGGTAAACAAACTAGTGGTTTTAAATCACTCATTATTATCTGCTTTAGCATCGCTGTCAACTTATATTCAATCGCATCAAACTACATCTGCTTCTGAGTCTTTCAATTATATCATTAAAACGATTTTAGCTAATCTTGATCACTCTATTTCTATTTTAAGAAATGAAGTTATTTTAAAAGATACATTTTTTGAAAAAGAAGATGTAACGTTACAATTTGAAGAATTAAAAAGAAAGAACTTTACACGGTTGGCAGAAGATGATGGTTTAGACAAAGAAACACGTCAAGCCAAAATGCAGGAAGCTTCAATGGTTATCGAACAATTAATCTGGATGAGCAATCTTGCCGAAAAAATTCTAAAAAACACAACCGACCTAAAAGCAACAAATCCAGATTAATTCATCTGGATTTGTTTTTTTTTATTCTATTAATTTAAAGAAGCTTATTTTATTTTTAAAACTTCTGCTGTATGTTTTCTAAGCTCTGCTAAAAGCTCCGGCTTATCATTTAAAGTCTGACCATAAGAAGGAATCATTTTCTTTAATTTAGCTTCCCATTCTGGTGTTTTAATTTGATTGGTAAAACATCTGCTAATCAAATCAACCATAATCGCTACGGCTGTAGAAGCACCTGGAGAAGCACCCAATAAAACTGCTAAAGTTCCGTCATGTGTATTAATTACTTCGGTACCAAATTCTAAAATACCGCCTTCTTTTTCATCTTTCTTAATAACCTGAACACGTTGTCCTGCTTTTTCTAATTTCCAATCTTTAGAACGTGCAGTTGGTAAATATTCACGTAAAGCTTTCATTCTATCTTTTGGAGACTGGCGAACCTGCTCAATCAAATATTTTGTCAGCGGGATATTATGATAACCTGCCGCAAGCATTGGAATTAAGTTATTAGCTTTAATTGACAAAGGCAAATCTAAATAAGAACCGTTTTTTAAGAAACGAGTTGAGAACCCAGCAAATGGTCCAAAAAGAAGTGCTTTTTCCCCATCGATTACACGGGTGTCAATGTGAGGAACAGACATTGGCGGAGCTCCAACACTTGCTTTTCCGTAAACTTTTGCCTGATGTTTAGCAATAACCTCTGGATTAGTACATTTCAGCCATTGTCCACTTACTGGAAAACCGCCGTAACCATGTCCTTCTGGTACATTTGCTTTTTCTAGCAAAGGTAAAGAACCTCCGCCTGCACCAATAAATACGAATTTAGTGTAAGCTTTACGAATTTTTCCTGTAGATAAATCTTTAATCTTTATTCTCCAAGATTTATCTTCACGCTGTCTTAGTTTTTTAACTTCGTGATTAAAAAATAAAGAAACGCCATCTAATTTTTCTAAATAATTGAACATACTTCTGGTTAAAGCACCAAAATTTACATCGGTACCAATTTCCATATGTGTGGCTGCTAATTTTTCATCAGCATTTCGTCCTTCCATTACCAGCGGCATCCATTTTTTTAGCTGCTCGACATCGGTACTGAAAGTCATTTCAGAAAAAATTGGATTGCTCTGCAGAGCTTCAAATCTCTTTTTTAAATAATTTACGTTTTTATCTCCCCATACAAAACTCATATGAGGTACGCTTTTAATAAAATTTTCAGGAGAAGGCACTTTTTTTTCCTGCACTAAGTAAGACCAAAACTGTCTTGAAATCTCAAAAGATTCTGCAATACTTATTGCTTTTTTAGGATCGATACTGCCGTCTGCCTTTTCTGGAGTATAATTTAGTTCACAAAAGGCAGAATGTCCAGTTCCTGCATTGTTCCAAGCATCAGAGCTTTCTGCAGCAGCAACATCTAATCTTTCGTAAATTTCAATTTTTATATCCGGTTGTAATTCTTTCAAAATTACTCCTAGAGTGGCACTCATAATTCCAGCTCCAATGAGTACTACATCACTATTTGAACGTATGGTTTCGTCAGGCATAACAGTATTTTTATTTAAAGTGCAAAGGTACTTTTTTAATTGCAAAAAAAAACTAATTTTTAGATGATAAAAGTTAGGATTTTCTAAAAACCTTTAAATTATAAACAATAAATAAGACGAAGAGCGTTATTTTTTTGCGGAAAGATAATCTTGAAGTAAAATTGTAGCAGATATCTCGTCTATTAAACCTTTATTTTGACGCTGTTTTTTACTTAAACCGCTGTCGATCATTGTTTGGAATGCCATTTTTGAAGTAAAACGCTCATCTACTCGAATCACTTTCATATCTGGAAAAATATTTGAAAAATGAGTCGCAAAACCATTAATTATAGAAGCACTTTCTGAAGGTTGCCCATTCATTTGCTTAGGCTCACCAATTAATACTGCTTCGACTTTTTCTTTTGCAAAATAATCTTTTAAAAAATCAATTAAAGTATGAGTTGGAATCGTTGTAAGACCTGATGCAATAATCTGCATTTCGTCTGTAACAGCGATTCCTGTACGTTTTTGTCCGTAATCTATAGAAAGGATTCTAGGCATTTATTTTTTTTGACAAATTTACTTCAAAATATTTTTCCAAGTTTTATTTCACTCAAATAAAAGAGATTAAAAATAAAAAAAAAATCCGCCTCGAAAACTCAAGACGGACCTATCCAAATATTTAAACCTAAAAAATAACTCAAATTATCTACCAAACAATCGGCCAAAAAAGCCTCTATGTTCTTCCTCTTCTCCATCTTCTTCTTCAACATAATTAGCAAACTTAGCTTGTGCTTTTTCATGTTCGTAAATCAACTCCTTAATATATTCAACATAAGATCTTTTTTTCTCTTCTAAAAATCCGATTAGGTATTTTTCGCTGAATTCCACTCCGCTCGCCGCTTCGATTTGCAATAATTTTTTATACAAAGGCTCTATATGCATTGCAATTACTTCCTGCGGTACAGATTGTCTACGTCCAAAATAATTTACGATTACATCATTTTCGTCACGAGCGATTTCAAAATCGGTAATTACCCAATAGTATCTTCCGGATTTAGCGAGATTTTTTACAATAGCGTGAAAGTTTTTACCGTTTTTAAGATTTTCCCAAAGTACTTTAAAAATAACTTTAGGCATGTCTGGGTGACGTATAATATTATGCGGCTGTCCCATTAATTCGTAATCTTCGTAACCACAAACATCTACAAATACTTCGTTGGCATATTCAATAATACCAAAGGCATTTGTTTTACTCATAATAACTTGTGTTTTATCCCAAGTTACCTCTTTGTCAATAATTACTCTGTTCTGAAGTTGATTTTCTTGATTCATATTTTACTGCTTATATGATTAATTTATTGAATGGAATGTTTTTCAATGATGCGAAATTAGAGAGAAGAAAAAACACAAAATCTGACTTTTGTCATATTTTGACATAAAAAAAACTTCTAGAGGTAGTTTTAAAAAATCTTTAATCCGTATAACAATTCTAAGTTTTACAAATAAGAAACAAAAAGTTAAATCTGTAACATTTTCGAGTCGTTTTGCTTTTTTGCATTTCTACAAATACGTTATCTTTGCCAAAAATTTAAACGTATGAATTCTTTACAGACTATAATTGAACAAGCTTGGGAAAACAGAGCTTTATTGCAAGAAACTACAACAACTGATGCTATTAGAGAAGTTATCGAATTAGTAGACGCAGGAAAATTACGCGTTGCTGAACCAGTTGGTGATAAATGGCAGGTAAACGAATGGGTTAAGAAAGCTGTTGTGATGTATTTCCCAATTCAGAAAATGGAAACATGGGAATCTGGTATTTTCGAATATCACGATAAAATGTTACTTAAAAGAGATTATGCTGCAAAAGGAATTCGTGTTGTACCAAATGCTGTTGCTCGCTACGGAGCTTACATTTCGAGCGGTGTTATCTTAATGCCAAGTTATGTAAACATTGGTGCTTATGTTGACGAAGGAACAATGGTTGATACTTGGGCTACTGTTGGAAGCTGTGCACAAATTGGTAAAAATGTACACTTAAGCGGTGGTGTAGGTATTGGTGGTGTTCTTGAGCCATTACAAGCTGCTCCAGTTATTATCGAAGATGGTGCTTTTATTGGTTCTCGTTGTATTGTTGTTGAAGGTGTTCACGTAGGAAAAGAAGCTGTTCTTGGCGCTAACGTATGTTTGACTGCTTCAACAAAAATCATTGATGTTACAGGTGATGAGCCAGTAGAAATGAAAGGTTTTGTTCCTGCTCGTTCTGTAGTGATTCCTGGAAGCTACACTAAAAAATTCGCCGCAGGAGAATTTCAAGTTCCTTGCGCTTTAATTATTGGTACTCGTAAACCATCTACAGATTTAAAAACTTCTTTAAATAATGCGCTTCGTGAATACGATGTTGCTGTATAGATTTTAAGAAAATATAGTAAAAAAAATCCAAATTTCAATTTTATCAATTGGAATTTGGATTTTTTTTGCTTCAATTTGTAAATTCTTAAAAGACTTAATTCACTATATGAAGATACTTGTAATTCAGCAAAAAATGATTGGTGATGTTTTGATCAGCAGTATAATATGCAATAATTTGCGTACTGCTTATCCAGAGGCTCAAATCGATTATTTAGTTTATGCCTCAACAACTCCAGTTTTACAAAGCAATTCAAGTATTGACAATATTATTTTATTTGAAGAAAAACACCGAAAAAGCAAAAAAGAGTTATTAAATCTTGGATTTCAGATTAGAAAAGAAAAGTACGATTTATTAATTGATGCGTATTCTAAGCTCGAAAGCTGGATAATAGTTTTATTAAGCAATGCTAAACGAAAAATATCTTACAAAAAACCAGGAAGAAACTTTTTATACACTGATAATGTGCCGTTTGAGCCTTTTCCAAAAACAAATTTAGGTTTAGCAATCGAGAGAAGACTTTCGTTATTAGAACCTTTAGATCTCAAAATTAAAATTAATCCAATTCCGAAATTATTTGTTTCTGAAAAAGAAAATCAAGATGCTATTACTCTTTTTGAAAAATATAATGTTCAAAAAGATCGAAAAACAGTTATGATCAGTCTTTTAGGCAGCGAAAAATTAAAAACCTACCCTTTAGAGTTTATGTCTAAAGTGGTTGATTTTATAGCTGATACCACAGATGTAAATATTCTTTTTAATTATTTCCCAAAACAGTTAGAAGAAGCTAAAACCGTTTTTAATGCCTGTAAACCTTCAACACAAGCAAAAATTTATTTTGATTTATTGGGAGGAGATTTGCGCTCCTTTATTGGTCTCATGAATCAATGTGATTTGATTATTGGTAACGATGGCGGTGCAATAAATATGGCAAAAGCCCTTGAAAAACCATCGTTTATCATTTTCTCGCCTTGGATTGAAAAGAAAATCTGGGCCACTTTTGAAGACGGAATTCATCATCTTTCTGTTCATTTAAAAGATTATCGTGCTGATTTATTTGAGCAAAAAACCGAAAAAATACTGAAGAGGGAAGCCTTATCTTTATACCATGAATTTAAACCTGAATTTTTTGAGAAAAAAATTGAGTCCTTCCTTAGTCAAAACCTAAGCGCTACAATAAAATGATTTTGACAGCAAAACAAGCAATGACCGCATTGGTTATTACTTATAATGAAGAACAAAATATAAAAGATGTGCTGGATAATTTGGCATTCGCAAATGAAATAATCATCGTAGATTCTTTTAGCATAGATAAAACTTTTGAGATCGCCTCTTCATTTCCTAATGTAAAAGTAGTACAGCGTGCTTTTGACAATTTTGCTTCTCAGCGTAATTTTGCCCTGAGTCTTGCTTCAAATTCATGGATTCTTTTTGTAGACGCTGACGAAAGATTGACTCCAGAACTTCAAAAAGAAATCAGTTTCATAACCAGCCAAAAAGATTGTGCTTCGGCTTATTTTGTTCGCAGAAACTTTATGTTTAAAAATAAAAAACTGCGTTTTAGCGGCTGGCAAACAGATAAAATTATCCGACTTTTTAAGAAAGAAACTGCAATTTATAATCATGAAAAAATTGTTCACGAAAAATTAATTGTAAGTGGGAAAATTGGTCAATTAAAAACAAAATTGATTCATTATTCGTATTCGAATTATGAAAATTACAAGCAAAAAATGATCTTTTACGGAAAATTAAAAGCTCAAGAAGAGCTATTAAAAAATACTAGGCCTAATTTTTTTCATTTTTACATTCGTCCGGCTTATCAATTCATAAATCAATACTTACTACGACTTGGAATCTTAGACGGAAAAAAGGGAATTATAATTTGCTACCTAAACGCATTGAGTGTTGCTGTTCGATTTCAAGAGCTAAAAAAAATTAGGTCTAGAAACGACTAAGATTTCCAAAATTTTAATTTCTTTTTTAATCTTTTCTTTCTCGCAAATTCTTCTTGAAAGTGATTAGTTGCATACCACATTTTCTCAAAAATTTCAGACTCTGTTTTATCTGTATAATACTTAGAATATTCATTGCTCATCACTGCAACCATCTCTTTTTTAGGCGTCAAGCGTCTAAAATTATTCATACGCTGTTCAAAACTCATAAAATCATGAAAATTCATTCTATTCAAATCTACCAAGAAAAAATCGTATAGATTTTCAGAAACTTTTTTAATTAAGGTATTTCCAGGCGAATGATCTAAAAACTCTACTCCTTTTTCATGAAGATCAAAAGAAAATTTGGTAAATTGTCTTAATATAGTGTCATGATCTGGATAGGTCGGAATTTCTACCAATTCTCTATATGTCAATTCGGTTACTAAATGTTCACTGGCGTAGTAACTGTCCTTTAAACCAATAAAATTGAAATTTTCAAGAAACGCAATGGGCTCAGGAGTTCCAATTCCTTTTTCCAACAAAAGAGTAGCATATTCAAACGAACGTCTTGCTTTTGATTTTCTAAAATATTTATAAGCGACTTTATTGATTAAATTCGGAACCTTAAATGATTTTATGTTAATCGTTTTTCCGTTTAATTCAAATAATTTAATTTTATTTCGATCGCCGTTTCCAAAAAGAATTCCTATATCATTAAAACCTTTAATACTTCCGATTATGGAGTCCGTATTATTCTTGAAAAGTGGATTTACTTTAAAATTCATCAGTATATTTTTATTAAGTACAAAAGTACATATACAATCTAACACTTCAAATTAATATTGTATTTTCGTAAAAAAAATAAAAGATGCAGCAACAAAAGACTGTTTTTTTAGAAACTCATAACATAAATAATAGAGCTACTGGTTTAGGAACTTTCAATTACGAGTTAATCAAAGGATTATCTCAACTAGAACTTGAAAACTTAAAGCTAACATTAAATGCTACAGATATAAAGCTTCTTGAAAGTGAATTTGGAAACAAATTCGATTACAACAAATACAGTAATTTATCAAGGATGAAATTCTTTAGAGTTCGCAAAAAATACGACCTATGGCATTCTGTAAATCAGAATATAAAAGTTGAACCTTTAATAAAAACCAAATATTTGCTTACAATTCACGATGTGAATTTTGCTGAGGAAATATCTTCAGATATTAATCACAGAAGAAATAAACTTTTTTTAGAAAAATTAAATAAAGCAACTGCCGTTACCTACATATCGGAGTTTGCAAAAAAGCAAACCCATCAATATTTTGATGTTCCAGACGTTCCTGAATATGTTATCCATAATGGAAATCCAATCACTAAATTTCTAGATACATCTTCATATGTACCTAATGTCCTTGTTGACAAACCTTTTTTTTACAGTATTGGCGATTTTATAGAAAGAAAAAACTTTGAATCTATTATTAATATGATGAGATTAATAAAAGATTACAATTTGATAATTTCTGGAAATCATGATAGAAAGTACGGAGAAAAAATAAAACAGTTAATAAAAGATAATGGCTTATCAAATCAAGTTTATTTAACTGGAAAAGTGAGCGATGAAGGTAAA
Organism: Flavobacterium sp. Root935; assembly: GCF_001429295.1. GTDB lineage: Bacteria > Bacteroidota > Bacteroidia > Flavobacteriales > Flavobacteriaceae > Flavobacterium. Next base: position 935,676 of record NZ_LMJL01000012.1, read on the forward strand.
CAGTTTTTTATGAAAAATTGCACAGCATTTCTTTTTCCTTCAATAAGGGAAGGTTTTGGCTTACCACCAATTGAAGCAATGAGTTTTGGAAAACCTACATTTTTATCTGATAAAACTTCACTGCCCGAAATAGGAGGAAACGCCGCAAAATATTGGTCTGATTTTGATCCTGAATATATGAAAAACGTATTGTTTGATGGTTTAAATAATTTTGAAAATAATAAACCTGAAAATGAATTACTTTTCAAACAAAGAGCTGCAAGTTTCAATTGGAAAACAGCTGCTGCAGAATACGTAAAAGTCTATAACAAAATTTTACTGTAATATATACATAAGCCTCGTAACCAAGATTAAATAGTAAAGACTACAAACCGCATTAGAAATAAAACAATGAATATAACTCTAATAAGTTTAGATAATTTAGGCATGAATGAATGTATTTCGTCTGCTTTAGAAAAACAAGGACACAATGTCCATCATATTAATTTTAGAGATTATAAATACAAATATCCTACAGTTTTTCACAGGGTATATAATTTTGTTTTGAAAGCTTTTTTAAAAAAGAATCTCAAAACACTCCATCACGGAAAAGAAATACTGAAAGAATTAAAAAAAAACAATCAAATTCAGGATGTAATTTTGACAATAAAAGGCGATTTTATTGATCCCGATAGCGTTTTAAAATTCAAAAAATACACTAAAAAATCGATTGGATTTTTTAATGATAATATCTATCGCTGTCCTAAAATCAAACGAGTTATTCCTAGTTTTGATGAAGCATATTCGTTCGAAAAAGAAGACTGCGTAAATTTTAATTTAAATTTCGCTCCTAACTGGATTTACAGTAATAAGACCTCTTCAAATAATGAAATTCCTTTAGAATATGGCGTTTTCAATATTAGTACAATAGATAAAAGACTATCAACATTAATTCGAATAGCTAACGAATTGAAGTCTAAAAAAGTAAATTTTAAATTCATTGTTTACGATAAAAAAAACAAACATAAATCGGGAGATGACGGTATTACATATGTCACCAAACATGTTCCTTTGTCGAAAGTGCATGAATATGCAGACCGTTCTAAAGTATTGCTAGATATTCATCGAAATGGTCAAATAGGGCTAACTTTTAGAACTTTTGAAAGTCTCGGATTAGAAAAGAAACTTATCACAACAAATCCAGATATTAAAAACTACGATTTTTATAATCCAAACAATATTTTAGTAATTGACGAAAATAAACCTGTTATTCCTGTTTCTTTTTTCGAAAATGAATATGAAAAAATTCCAGAGTCAATTTATAAAAAATACACGGTAGAGGGCTGGATTGAAAATGTAATTTTCAAAAACAGCACCTTATAAATAGATCTTAAAAAATCTAGACCTCTTTGTCGAAATCATTGTTTTTAATTTTCACCAACACTTAACTCGAATTATCTATCTAATTTACAATGTTTTAATTCGTATTTAAATTAAAGTAAATATTTACTTACAGTTATTACATATTTTACAATACTATTTCATTAATTTATAAGTTTGAGTTTGTTTGCAAAAAAATAAAATAGCATCTACTCATTTATTTAGTAGTGCCACAGTCACATTACTAAGTATGATTTTTTCCGTTTTTATATCCCTGATTCCAATTCTAGTTGTTTTAATTTTAAACGTTTTTACAGTAAACAAAATAATAAAGATAGACCTAAAAGCGGTATTAAGTTTTACGTTTGCTGCTGCAATAATTATGGTTTTAAATAAATCATCATTGAGACACTTTACTCCTTTTCTTGGTGGAATTATAGTTGCCTCAATAATGAGCATGAAAAAGACCGAAGCGATTTTTAAGCAAAAGAAATATACAATTCTAGCCTTACTGCTGTTAGGAGTTTCAGTATATTTTTTTAACGGTGGAAAAAAGCCAATTCAAATTATAATTTCATCACTTGTATTTTTAATTATCGCATCTGGAAATAGCTTTTTCGGAATTCTGTCGAGTGCATTTTCACGTAAATTTGGTCAAATAACTTACAGTTTATACTTGCTTCATGGTATTTTTCTATTCATACTATTTCATTTTGTTGTTGGACTTGAAAGAGCAAAAACTTTAACTGATCTTGAATTTTGGATGATTGTAACAGTTTCAATTTTACCACTGCTTTTTATTTGTCAACTGACTTTTAAATATATTGAATCGCCTTTGATGTCATTTTCTAAGACAAAAAAATAAAAAAAGCAAAATACTTGATTATCCTGCCTATTCAAATAAATAATCTTTTTATTTATAACTTTGCAGCTGTATTATACATTCAAAACCAGTATAGATTTTTTATAATGAACGAAGAAATAATCAACGCATACGAAGTAATCAAAGAAGGCGGTATAATTTTATATCCAACAGATACTGTGTGGGGCATTGGCTGTGACGCCACAAATCCTGAAGCTGTTGCCAAAATCTACAAATTAAAACAGCGCGCAGAGACACAAAGCATGATAGTTTTGATGAATGGCGAAAAGATGATTTACAACGTGTTTAAAAACATTCCTGAAGTTGCTTGGCAAATCTGGGATTTATCAGACAAACCAACGACTTTAATTCTGGACGATGCCAGAAATGTGGCACCAAATATTATCGCAGCCGATAAATCTTTGGGAGTTCGATTGGTAAAAGAGCCTTTCTGTTACAAATTAATGGAAAGAATGAAAAAACCTTTAGTTTCAACTTCAGCAAATATTTCTGGACAGCCTACACCTCTTGCCTTTAAAGACATTAGTCCAGAAATTATAAATGGTGTTGATTATGTGGTAAAATTAAACCAAGACAAAATCAACGGAAAATCTTCTACAATTATCAAATTAACAAACGATTCTCAGGTAAAAGTAATACGTAAATAAAGGGCTTCGACTTCGCTCAGCCTGACAATCCTTATGTCTTTCTGAATGAAGTCGAAGAATATTTTAAACAAAAATCTTAGAATCTTAGCCTCTCAGAACCTTAGTTGCTTAAATATTTTTCAAACTCTCAATCAGCCAATCGACATCTTCTTTGGTGTTGTAATGGCTAAATGAAATTCGAAGATTGGGCAATTTTAGATCTTCTTCAGAAAGCATTTCTTTTAAAACATGCGAAGGTTTAATACTTCCAGACTGGCAGGCACTTCCTCTCGAAACTGCAATTCCTTTCATATCTAAACTAAAAAGAAGCATTGAAGTTTTATCTGATGAAAAAGGTAAAATGATATTAATGATATTATAAAAATCATCTTTTTTTCCATTAATTCTAAAATCAGGAAAATGACTTTCAAGCTGATCAATAAGATATTTTTTCAATTCTAAAATATAGTTTCTTTCCTCATCTAGTTTTTCATACGAAATAGACAAAGCTTTTGCCATTCCGGCAATTTGGTGTACTGCTTCGGTTCCTGCGCGAAGACCTTTTTCTTGTTCTCCACCAAAAAGTAACGGCTGCAAACCTGAGTTTTTTCTAACAAAGGCAAATCCGATTCCTTTTGGTCCGTGAAATTTATGCGCACTAGCCAAAATGAAGTCAATGGGGGTCTTTTGCAAGTCGATTTCAGTTTTTCCGACAGACTGGACTGTATCAGAATGAAACAAGGCATTATACTGCCTGCAAATAAGGCTTACTCTTTCTAAATCTAAAATTGTACCTGTTTCGTTATTAACATGCATTAAACTAACTAATGTCTTTTTCTCATCAGATAATAGATTAGACAAGTGCGTTAGATCTAAACTTCCGTCAGCATTTACCTTTACATAATCAACCTGAATATTGTATTCTTCCTGCAGCGCCAAAACAGTATATAGAACAGCGTGATGTTCAATTTTAGAAGTAATAATTCGCTCAACTTTCAAATCTTCAACCGCAGAACGCAGAATCCAATTATCCGCTTCAGTTCCGCCAGAAGTAAAAATTATTTCTTGGGCAGTACACTTGAAATGTTTCGCAATACTTTTTCTGGAAAGCTCTACTATTGTTTTGCCATTTCGTCCAAAACTATGTGTAGACGATGGATTACCAAAATCCTCAACCATAATTTTTGTTATTTCCTGAATTACTTCGGGACGTATTGCAGTTGTTGAGGCATTATCTAGATATACTTTTTTCATCGGGACAAAGTTAAGAAATATCAATTGTCAATTCTTAAATATCATTTGCCATTTTTTTCACTATTTTTGACCCAAATAAATTTTACGATGAAAAAATATGCTTCTCTCCTATTATTTGCTTTTTTATTAAACGGCTGCGATGATGGAGATTTAACTGTAGAAACAATAGATTTTGAAAGCGTTACAACTTCTCAAGCCTGCGATCCATTAACCAATACTTTAATTTATAAATTAAAAAATCAAGAAGCGCTTTTACTGCAATTGCCAGAAACTGCGGGAATTGTTAATGATCCTGGAACTTATGAGTATCCAATTGACTCAAAAGGTAACGGACAATATCGTGTAGTTTATAGAGCTTATGATGGCGCTGTTGCAACTGCTAATATTTGTGGAGCAATTCCGCCAAGTACTCCTAAAGTTACAGAAGAATGGCTTGCAACAGATGGTATAATTACAATTGAAACTTCACAAATCGAAAAACCAAATACAACTGATGATGGTTCACGCATAACAGGTTATGACCATAGTATTATAATCAAAAATGTAACATTTGCTAAACCGTCTGGAAACCAAACTCAGGCTCAATATGTTTTTGGAACCTACAGTACAACTGTAACTCCTGCTAGTTTAGTTTTCAAAACTAATACTAATGGTACGGCTTACGAATGTGGAGATCTTAAAAAAGTATATAATTACAACAACTCTTTTTATTTGACAATTGATGACATAGATCCTGCTTTAATTGTAAATACAGATACACCAGCAAACCAGCCTAGAACGAGTTTAATTACTGCATCAATGAATAAGGTTTATTATAGAACAGCAAAGGCAGAGACAGGTTCTTTTTCAGAAGCATATATCTGTAATCCGACATCTACACCTGCAATTGACGAAACGTGGAGTGGTCAACTTGGGGTAGCTGGAACAAGCGGAATTATAGAAGTAACAACAACACACGTTGCACAAGTTTACACACACACGATAGTTCTTAGAAATGTAATTTTAGAAAAAGGAAATAGCCATTTTAAACTGGGAAGCCGTTTTCTTTTAGGAAACATCGAAAGAACTGTTAACTAAAAAAATATAGATTTTCGACGAAAATCAAAAAAATAATTCTTACAAAAAACGTCTGTTTTTCAAAACTGGTTTAATACTAAAGCAGATGGAAAAACAGACGTTTTTTTATGCTCAAAAATAATCGATTTTAAGCTTCTAAATTGGTTTTATTTATTGTTTTGTCTAAAATAAACTTCGGTTGCACCAAGACCGTATTTTTGATAATTGGCATCTTGAAAATCAATTCCGTCATAACGACCTAATAAAAAATCAAGTTCGGCTTTTAAAATTCCTTCGCCGACACCGTGAATAAAAACGATTTTCGGAATGCGGTTTCGAATCGCAAATTCGATATGTCTTTTTGCCGTTTCTGTCTGTAATGTCAAAATATCATAATTGGACATTCCGCGTTTATTAGGAACCAATTTTTCGATATGCAAATCAAATTCTGGAACACCAACATCCCGCTTTTCTTTCTTTTCTTTAACAAAACTTCTAGGTTTTGGCTCTGTTTTTTCTTTTGAAACTTGATCTAAATCTATTCTTTTAATAGAATTCATTAAATCACTGGAATCTTGAATCTTAAGCAATTCATTGACAAAAAATGTCATCATAAATCCATCTTCAGTTTCTATCAAAACCTCGTTATTTTTAACCGAAACTACCGTTCCGTTTATGGCTTCATCAAGTACAGAAACCTTATCTCCTTTTACCAGCATCCTACTCTTCTTTATCGTTATTTTTACTTGGTGTTTTTGCACTTAGCTGCATCATTCCGAACATGAAAACTACAATTGCAATGATCATGATATAGATGTTTTTTTCTTCTGAAACCTGTTCGTAAAACGCAACCGAAATCGCAAGAATCATTATTATAATTTTAAAAGCTTTCATCAATTCAAAGTTTAAGATTTCAAAAGTATAAAACTTTCAAGTAGTACTTCTATCCTGTGCAAAACGTTTGTCATATTTTTTTAGTAAAATTGCAAAAAGATCTGTCATGACTTTAGAGAAATATATGATCCCATGTTTGTTCAAAACCATCTTCGGTTTCGAATGTTTGGGCTGTGGTTTTCAGCGGTCATTAGTCTTACTTTTTCAAGGTGAATTTTCAGCTGCTTTTAAAATGTATCCAGCAATATTTACCTGTCTTTTATTATTTGGTTTTATAGCGCTTCATTTTTTAGACAAATCTAAAAATTACAAAAAATTAGTTTGGAGAATGGCAGCTGTAAATTTCATTTTTATGCTTGGAGGTTATTACTTCAAGCACTTTTATTTTTAGATTTTAGTCCCGAAGCCTCGGGATAGATTTTAGATTTTAGATTTTCTAAAAAATCGCTTCGCTCTTTTTTGGAATTTGGGATTTTAAAAAATTGGAATTTTAAGAACCTTTATTTCTTAATCTGATCCAAAATATCATTCATCATCTCGATTTGCACTTTCTGAATTTCGATTAATTCTTGCTGCTGATGCATAATCAAATGATCGATTTTATCATGGATCATTCTAATTTCTAATTCAGACTTTAGATTAATCATATAATCTTTTTTAGCTCGATTCCTATCTTTTTCTTCTTGGCGGTTTTGACTCATCATAATCACCGGCGCCTGCAAAGCTGCTACGCAAGAAAGAATTAAATTTAAAAGAATAAACGGATACGGATCAAAACCTTTATTTAAAAGAATATAAACATTGGAGCCGATCCAGATAGCAATAAAAACGACAAACGAAATAATAAAAGTCCAGCTTCCGCCAAAATCGGCTACTCTATCAGCTACTCTTTGTCCTAAGTTTCGAACTTCTTCTTCGTCTTCAACAATACTTACTATTGATTTATCTTGTTTTAATGAAGAAATAACACTTTTCTCCATTGCCGAAAGCGCTCCAATTTCTGTCGAAAGATAATTGGAAATATATTGCTGGCGATAAACATTTAATTCGTTTACAGCGATACAATCGTCATCATTAAAATCAGGAAATTCTTTTTTGATTAAACCCAAAATAGGATCATGAATTGATTTACCACAGATTTTTTCGTTTTCACTAAATGGAAGTCCCGAAATTGCACTCTTAAATGTTTTATTATTTTTCATTTTGATATGTTTTGAAAGCTAATTTACGCAATTAACTTGGTAAGAAACACATAAAAAAGAAGTGTTTAGAATTCGTTTTTTATCACAAATACAACTATCTAAACAAAATTTCTTTAGTTAAATCGTGACTTTATTTCCAAAAAACACCTTACTTTTAACGTTCCAAAATTATTCATTCATTTTTACCATTGTGACAAAAGACACTATCATACAAAATATAAAGGCCTTAAAGAGCCATTCGCACATAAACTACGGTATTAAAACCAAAACAGAAGACTTTACAGAAAAGCTTTTTTACACTCTTTTTGATTCAAATGCAATTTTAGAAGAAAGCATTGATGAATTGGAAAAATGCTTTAAAGAAATCGCTGTTTTAGCCTGCAAAAAACCACAAAATTTATGCGGTTCTATGTGGGATAGATTTTTAGAAAAACTTCCAAGCGTTTTAGAAAAATTAAACCAAGATGCCGAGTACATTTTAGAAAACGATCCTGCCTCAAATAGTATCGATGAAGTTTATCTGGGATATCCTGGTTTTTACGCTATAGCTATTTATAGATTAAGCCATGAATTGTACCATTTAGATTTACTTCTGTTTTCTCGATTAATGAGCGAATATGCACATAGGATTACAGGAACAGATATTCATGCCGGAGCAAATATTGCATCGCCATTTTTCATTGACCACGCTACCGGAATTGTAATTGGAGAAACTACTGTTATCAAAAAACATGTAAAAATTTATCAAGGTGTTACGCTTGGTGCATTAAGTGTGAGCAAGGATATGAAAAATGCTAAAAGACATCCTACCGTTGAAGCGAATGTGTGTATTTATGCCAACGCAACAATTTTAGGCGGAGAAACGGTAATTGGAAAGAACAGTGTTATTGGCGGAAATTCATGGGTAACTAAATCTATCCCTGAAGATTCCATCGTATTAAACACCACCACAACAGAAGTCAAAATAAAAGAAAAAAAATAATGGGTCCACAGAAATTATTAAACCTAATTGGAAATACTCCTTTAATGGAAACTGTCAATTTGGTTAAAAATAAAAATGTAAAACTTTTGCTAAAACTCGAAGGAAATAATCCTGGAGGAAGCGTAAAAGACAGGGCAGCTTACAATATGATCGCTGCCGCATTAGAAAGAGGTGATATTAAAAAAGGCGATAAATTAATTGAAGCAACCAGCGGAAATACTGGAATTGCACTGGCAATGATCGCTCAATTATTTGGCATAGAAATCGAATTGGTTTTACCTGAAGATTCCACAAAAGAGCGCACACAAACAATGCGTGCTTACGGCGCTACAGTTATTTTAACCCCTGCCAGCGAAGGAATTATTGGTTCACGAGATTATGCAGACAAAAAAGTAGCACAAGGCGGTTATTTAATGTTAAATCAGTTTGCCAATGATGATAACTGGAAAGCGCATTACAAAACAACCGGTCCTGAAATATGGAACGATACTGAAGGAACTGTTACGCATTTTGTTTCGGCAATGGGAACTACTGGAACTATTATTGGAACTTCGACTTATTTAAAAGAAAAGAATCCAAATGTGCAGATTATCGGCGCTCAGCCAAGCGATGGATCACAGATTCCTGGAATTCGTAAATGGCCGGAAGAATATCTTCCGAAAATTTTTGATGCTTCTAAAGTTGATACTGTCGTGGATGTAAGCGAAGAAGAAGCACGCCAAATGACCAAAAGATTAGCATTAGAAGAAGGTGTTTTCGCGGGAATGAGCAGCGGAGGTTCTGTTGCCGTTGCCTTAAAAATTGCAGAACAATTAGAATCTGGTGTTATAGTTGCCGTTATCTGCGACAGAGGCGATCGTTATTTGTCTTCGGATTTATTTGATTAAAAAAAGATACTAAGAAACTAAGTTACTAAGGTTCTAAGATTTTAAACACTAAAACTTAGAATCTCAAAAAAACTTAGAACCTTAGCAACTCAGAAACTTAGAACCTCAAAAAAATGAACTACAGAAAACTAGGAAAAACAAACTTTAATATATCTGAAATCTCTCTTGGCACTTGGCAGGTGGGAGGAAAATGGGGTTCGGGTTTTGATGATAAAACCGCAGATGAACTTTTAAATACAGCAATAGACAACGGCGTTAATTTTATCGATACAGCCGATGTTTATGAAAACGGATTAAGTGAAACCGCTGTCGGCAGAGTGGTTCGATCTCGATCTGAACGAATTTATGTTGCTACAAAATGCGGACGCCAGATCAATCCTCATGTCAATGAAGGATATACTCCAAAAGTCCTTCAAAAATTCGTAGAAGACAGTTTAAAAAGAACTGGTTTAGAGACCCTAGATTTGATTCAGCTGCACTGTCCGCCCACTGAAGTTTATTACCGTCCTGAAATCTTCGAACTTTTTGACCGTTTAAAAGACCAAGGAAAAATACTTAACCTTGGTGTAAGTGTCGAAAAAGTTGAAGAAGCCTTAAAGGCAATAGAATATTCGAATGTAATGACTGTTCAGATTATTTTCAATTTGTTCCGCCAGCGTCCTTCAGAATTATTTTTCTCAGAAGCCAGAAAAAAAGATATTGGCATTATTGCCAGAGTTCCTCTTGCAAGCGGACTTTTAACGGGTACATTCAGCGAAAAAACAGTTTTTGAACCTCAGGATCATCGTAACTTTAACCGTAACGGAGAAGCTTTTGATAAAGGAGAAACTTTTTCTGGAATTGATTATGAATTAGGTTTAAAAGCAGTTGAAGCCCTAAAAGCATTATTCCCAGAAACGCCAAACCTCGCTCCTATTGCTTTACAATGGATTTTGAGTTTTAAAGAAATAAGCTGTATTATTCCCGGAGCATCAAAAGTAAATCATGTTTTATCAAATTTATCGGTTTATGATACTCCAAAATTAACTGTAGAGCAGATTTCGGAAATGAATAAAATTTATGATGAATTTATAAAACCTTCTGTTCATCAGCTTTGGTAATATTTTAAGTTTTTTTCTTTCATAAATACGCAGCCTTGCACAAATCCAGAAGATTGGGCATATATGAAACTTGATCCTTCTGGCTGCTCAGGATATATTATGTATTCTAAAAAAATAGACTTAGCTGTTTTTCAGAAAAAAATTGACAAGTACATTAATACTAGAGGAAAAATATATTCTAAATGGGGATTATATGCAGACTATGCAGATTGCGTAATGGTAATACCTCCAACAGGAATAGAATGTATAGATGAGAAACCAACGTTAGTATTTGGGGTTTATACAAAATAAAAAAAAGGTTATATAAGATTTACAAAACAATCTTAATAACCTTTTTTATATATCAAATTCAATTCTAAATTCAGCACCTTTGTTCTTGCCGTCACTCGAAGCCGTTAATCGGCCTTTGTTACGTTCTATTATTTTCTTGCATAAATACAAGCCAATTCCCGTTGAACCTTCATTAGCAGTTCCTAGTCGGCTCATTTTGGTAAACTTTTTAAACAATTCCTCAATCTGATTTTTATCGAAACCAATTCCAGAATCTTTTACCGTTAAAATCAATTTTGAATCTTCTGAAAAAATTCTCACTTTGATTTCACTGTCAAAATAAGAGAATTTCACGGCATTGCTTATTAAATTCACTAAAACCTGAATCAAAAGACCTTCGTCAATTTTAAGTTTAGCTTCAACACATTCTAAGATTAAATTCAATTTTATCTTTTTATCAAATAAACGCTGTTCTACCTGTTCATTAATAAAAGGAAGGATATTAGGAAACAAAATCGTTTTTGTATCTGAAGTTACTTTTACAACTTGATCCTGCTCGTTTAAAAGCTTAATAAAATTATCAATATATCTAAATTGAAGATTGGTTGACTCACAGATTAATTCTGCAAGGTTTTTAACTGATTCTGATGGATTTTCGCTTATAATTAATTGAGCCAAACCCTGCGGATTTCCAGCAAAATTCTTTAAATCATGCGAAAGCATATAAACTAAATCTTGTTTTTCATTAATAAAACTCTCGGCTTCGTAAATCGATTCTTGAATATTGCATAAAAGGAGTCCAGCTTCATCTGTATATTCTGTCGGCAAAACAGACAATTTTCTCAAGTTTCGGTAATCATCTAATGCTTTTGATGCAGTTGCAATAGGTTTAATTAACTTATTTAAAACTAAAAGTGTTATCGCCGTTGCCAGCAAAGTCATTATTAAAGAAAAAACGAGAATTGAAGTTGGAGAAATACTGTATTTAAAATACAATACAAAAAATAATATTCCGATTAAAGGAATATGAATCCCTATAAAAGCAACAAATAAAAATTTGAATGCATAACTTTTTTTCAGAAAGCTGATTTGTGAGAGCGCGTGATACAACTTCATAAAAAGAGGACAATATGGTAGGTTGAAATTCTAATTTTATTAGGATTATTATGCAAACAAAATTAGCTTTTAAAGTTTACTAAACTAATTTTTTGAAGAATTTCTAAAATATTTTTAAAATTAAATTTGTAAAAGTTTTCAAAGGCTTATTTTTGCGCTATGGGAAAAAAAAATACAGACAAAGTTGTCTTTCATCAAATTCAAGTTCTTGATGCCGGTGCAAAAGGAGTTTCGGTTGCCAAAGCACCTGACGGAAAAGTAATCTTTATTCCGAATGTGGTACCTGGAGATGTAGTTGACGTGCAGACATTTAAAAAAAGAAAGGCGTATTACGAAGGTAAAGCCGTAAAATTTCACGAATTATCTGATTATAGAGTAGAACCAATTTGTGAGCATTTTGGAGTATGCGGAGGCTGTAAATGGCAAAATATGAAGTACAGCCAGCAACTTGCATTTAAACAAAATGAAGTTAAAAATCATTTACAAAGAATAGGAAAAATTGAACTTCCGGAATTTGAAACTATTTTAGGTTCTGAGAAACAGTTTTTCTATAGAAATAAAATGGAATTTTCTTTTTCTAACAGCCGCTGGCTTACAGAAAAAGAAATTGGAAGTACAGAAGATTTAGGAAATAGAAATGCATTAGGATTTCATATTCCGAAAATGTGGGACAAAATTCTAGACATTAATAAATGTCATTTACAAGAAGATCCTTCAAATGCAATCCGCAATGAAATTCGCGCATTTGCAAACGAACATAATTTAGCGTTTTTTAATCCGAGAGAGCATTCTGGATTATTGAGAACCGTAATGATTCGTACCGTTTCGACAGGAGAAATCATGGTTTTAATTCAGTTTTTTGAAGAAGACAAAGAAAACAGAGAGTTAATTCTAGATCATTTATACGAGAAATTCCCTCAAATTACTTCATTACAATATGTTGTAAACGGAAAACCAAATGATACTATCTACGATCAGGATGTTGTTCTTTATAAAGGAAGAAATTACATTCTAGAAGAAATGGAAGGTTTGAAATTTAGTATCAACGCTAAATCTTTCTACCAAACCAACTCAGATCAAGCGTACGAATTATATAAAATAACTCGTGATTTTGCTGATCTTACTGGAAATGAAATCGTTTATGATTTATATACAGGAACTGGAACAATTGCTCAGTTCGTTTCTAAAAAAGCAAAAAAAGTAATTGGAGTAGAAAGCGTTCCCGAAGCTATTATTGATGCAAAAGCCAATGCAGAACGCAATAATATTACTAATTGCGAGTTTTTTGTTGGAGACATGAAAGTTGTATTTAATGAAGCTTTTATTGCTCAACACGGTAAACCTGATGTAATTATTACAGATCCACCGCGCGACGGAATGCATAAAGACGTAGTAGAACAAATCTTAAAAATTGCTCCAAAAAGAGTCGTTTATGTAAGCTGTAATTCTGCAACTCAAGCTCGTGATTTGGCTTTAATGGATGAAAAATACAAAGTTACACGTGTAAGACCTGTAGATATGTTTCCGCAGACACATCATGTTGAAAATGTTGTACTTTTAGAACTTCGATAGAAAATATACATGAAAAAATTACTCTCTATTTTGCTGCTCTTTACTTTTGGCTTATCAAGCTGCGAGAAAGATGATATCTGCGATGCAAACACACCAACTACACCTAGATTGATAATTACATTCTATGATATTGCCAATCCTACTAAAACTAGGAATGTCAATAATTTAAAAGTAATTGGCGAAGGAATGACCGAAGGAATCGTTTTTAACGAAAATGGCACAGATGAGACTAAATATCTAACTAGCGGAAGTACGGTTGCAATTCCTTTAAAAGTTAATGACGGTACGGTTACCTATAAATTTATTTATAATGCTGCCAGTACAAACCCAACATCAATTAATACTGATGTATTAACTATAAATTACACCAGTCAAAATGTATACGTGTCTAGAGCATGTGGTTTTAAAACTATTTTTGCTTTAAAGCCTGTTGACCCTTTTCTTCGCACAGATCCAGATGGAGATACCGTTTGGATGACTGATGTACAATTAAAAAACCCTAACATTGAATCTGAAAATGAAACACACATTGAAGTTTATTTCTAGTATTTTTTTATTCTTTTCAGTGTTTTTAGGGCAAGCTCAAGATACACCAGAGATATCACCAAATAAAAAAGACACTATTGTAAAACCTAAAACTGTAACTAGTAAACCACCAGTTCAGAAAGCTGAGGTAAAAAAAGACAGTGTCGTCAAAACAGATCGATACGGTCTTCGTGTTGGTGTAGATTTGTACAAACTTACCCGCGGTCTTTATGACAAAGATTATAAAGGAGTAGAATTTGTTGGTGATTGGAGATTAACCAAAAAATACTATCTGGCTGCAGAATTGGGTTATGAAAATAAAACAACAGATGATGACAGATTAAATTCATCGGCCGCTGGAACTTATGTAAAAGCTGGATTTGATTATAATTTCTATGAAAACTGGCTTGACATGGAAAACTTAATCACAATTGGACTTCGAGGCGGTTTTAGTACTTTTAGCCAGGATTTAAACAGCTATAAAATTTACAATCCTAATCCGTATTGGGGTGAACTGCCTGCTATAACAACAGACCAAAAATACAGCGGACTTACAGCGACATGGCTGGAAGTAGCAATGGGATTAAAAGCAGAAGTTTTTGATAATGTATTCGTTGGTTTTGGCGTTCAGCTGAAACTTTTGGCTACCAATAAAAAACCCAGCGGATTTGATAATCTTTATATCCCAGGTTTCAACAGAACTTACGATGGAAGTTTTGGAGTTGGCTTTAATTATACTGTTTCTTATTTTATTCCAATTTACAAGAAAAAGGTAGTGGTGCCAGAGATTAAGGAAGCTCCTAAAAAATAAGATGAGGTTCTAAGGCACTAAGGTTCTGAGATACTAAGTTTTATTATACAATATAAAAAAAGCCGTCAAATCAAAAATTGACGGCTTTTTTATGCTTTATAAATACTAAGAAACTTAACTGCTTAGAATCTTAGTAACTTCTACTCTATTTCTTTAATTCCTTTCACGAAAATCCATTTCATAAAAAGTTTTTCTCCATCTTTCGTTTTTACTGCCTGAAATTTTGGTCCAATAATGGTAGCCACCACAAAAGCAGTCAATGGAATCCAAATTCCAGTTAATCCTGTATAAGATGCAATTACAAATCTCAACAATAGAAATAAAATTGCGAAACTTCCTAATTGATATAAAAAAGCTCTTAATTGTAGTTTTGTCATTTTTTTTTNAAACAGCCAGAAACTTAATGTTTTTTTATAATATTCATTTCCAATTCTTAGCTCCTTAGAACCTTAGTAACTTAGAATCTTAGATCTGAAATTTCGTTCTCTTACTTCCCTCGTACATTTCGTATTTAACCAAACGTGCTTCTAGACTCGCATTAAAAAGTTTTATTTTTCTTGAAGGTTTTAAACCTACAAATTTCAACGCATCTAGATTTGCTGTAATAAACCAGGCATCGGTTCCTGGATAATTTTTCTTTAGCGTGTCACCAATACTACTATAGAATCTTTCCATTTGAATATCTAAACGTTCGTCATACGGCGGATTGAAAACCATATGGAGTTTTCCTTCGGTTTCTTTTTCAGTATCAAAAAAGTTATCTTCACGAATAGTTACATAATCCTCTAAATTGGCATTTCGAATATTGTCTTTCGCTTTGCTTACGGCACTTGGCGCTTTGTCAAAACCTTTAATAGTGTAATGAAACTCTTTTGTTTTTTTCATTAAACTATTTATAATTTGATCGAATAAATCATTATCCCAATCTTTCCATTTTTCAAAAGCAAATTCCTTTCTATTGATATTTGCAGGAATATTGCAGGCGATCATTGCGGCTTCCGCCAAAAAAGTTCCAGATCCGCACATTGGGTCCAAAAAGTGACCTTGACCTTCCCAGCCGGATAATAATAAAATCCCGGCAGCCAAAACCTCATTAATAGGAGCAATATTTGTAGCGGTTCTATAACCACGCTGATGCAGTGAATTTCCAGAAGTATCTAAAGATACCGAAACCTGATCTTTATCTATATGAACATTTATACGTAAATCTGGATATTGCTTATCGATACTTGGACGTTGTCCTGTTCTTTCTCTAAACTGATCGACAATTGCATCTTTACATTTCTGAGAAACAAATTCAGAATGA
Source organism: Flavobacterium sp. Root935 (assembly GCF_001429295.1). GTDB lineage: Bacteria > Bacteroidota > Bacteroidia > Flavobacteriales > Flavobacteriaceae > Flavobacterium. Next base: position 951,519 of record NZ_LMJL01000012.1, read on the forward strand.
TTGAAATATGTAGAATGTACCGTTGTATCTATTACAAAAGTCTGGTTTGCATTTAAATATTTAGACCAGTTTAAACCAGAAATCCCTTTGTATAATGCCTGCTCGTTATTAGCTCTAAAAGAGTAAATTGGTTTTAAGATTTTAAGAGCAGTACGCAAAGATAAATTGGCTTTGTACATAAAACCTTTATCTCCTTTAAAACTTACCATTCTCACTCCTTTTTCAACATCCTGAGCTCCAAGTGTACGTAATTCTTTTTCTAATATTTCTTCAAAGCCAAAAAAACATTTGGCAATCATTTTAAAATTTTCTTCCATCTTTTCTTTTAAATTAAAAAAAACTAAAGTTTATAAAGATGCACTACATTGCATCTGTACATAATAGCAAGGATTATCGAGGTATCGCTGCTAAATAGTTATTTTTCGGCAAAAATACACTAAATTTGCGGGACTTTGAATTAATTGAAATAGAATAAATGTCTGAAAAGCATAACGCATCAATCCCAAATCAAGAAGATGACAACCAAAATTGGTATTCTTCATGGTTTGACACTCCTTACTATCACATTCTTTATAAGGATCGCAACTATCGTGAAGCTCAGGTTTTCATGGACAATTTAACGCATTACCTTAATTTGCCTGAAAAAGCAAAAGTGCTTGACTTGGCATGCGGAAAAGGCCGTCATTCTATTTATTTAAATCAGTTAGGTTATGATGTCTTAGGTGCCGATTTATCTGAAAACAGCATTGCAGAAGCCAGCAAAAACAGCAACGAAACCCTGCATTTTAAAGTGCATGACATGCGCGAGCCTTTTGAAGAAAAGTTCGATGCTATCTTTAACTTGTTTACAAGCTTTGGTTATTTTGAAAACGATGAAGACAATCTGACTACTTTAAAAGCCATAAAAGAAAGTTTATCAGAATATGGTTTTGCCGTTATTGACTTTATGAATGTTACTCAGGTAATTGAAACTCTGGTTCCTCAAGAAGTTAAAACAGTTGACGAAATTGATTTTCACATCAAACGATATGTTGAAGACGGACATATTTTTAAAGAAATTGACTTTGAAGATCAAGGCAGAAAATATCATTTTACCGAAAAAGTAAAAGCGCTGACATTAAAAGATTTTCAAGATTTAATGGACGAAGCTGGTATTTATCTTTTGGATATTTTTGGAGATTACAAACTCAAAAAATTCCACAAAACCGAAAGCGAAAGATTAATCATGATTTTTAAATAGCTTTTATTGGTAAACCGTTTATTTGTTTAGTCGTTAAATCTATTAAACATAGACAACGATTAAACAATTAAACAGCTAAAAAGATTAAACAAATCAACGATTAAACAAATACAAATGAACTATCTACTACCCTTATTTTCTGTACTTTTAGGATATAGTGTGGCTTTGTTTATTAAACCCAATAACAAAACCAATTTAAAATTGCTGCTTGCTTTTAGCGGTTCATTTTTATTGTCATTAACTGTAATGCATCTGCTGCCAGAAGTTTACAGCACTCACAATCATAAAATTGGTGTTTTTATAATGGTTGGGATTTTGTTTCAAATCATTCTAGAATTTTTCTCCAAAGGTGCAGAACACGGTCACGTTCACGGACATGCAAAAATGTCTCAGATTCCGTGGCTTTTGTTTATCAGTTTGTGCATTCATGCCTTTTTAGAAGGTTTTCCAGTAAGTCATCACCACGATTTAGCACTCGGAATTGCCATTCATCATTTACCAATTGCGGTTATTTTAACGACATTTTTCATCAATGCCGATTTAAACAAAAAAGCCATTTTCGCCTTTATGCTGACTTTCGCCATTATGACACCGCTTGGAACTGTTGCCTCTGAATATTTACCCTTTTTAAGCGATTATTATACTGAAATTACAGCCATTGTAATTGGTATTTTATTTCATATTTCCTCAACAATTATCTTTGAAAGCAGTGAAGGCCATAAATTTAATATCGCCAAAGTCTCGATGATTGTTCTGGGAATTTTACTGGCATTCTTTTTATAATAAATTAATTAGAAAATGTGTCAATTAGATAATGAGATAATTTTCTAATTGACGCATTATCTAATTATCTAATTTAATTCCCCGTTCTCTTTTTCTCCTCCTGATTTCCGAAAGCACGCTCTTTTACATTTATTTTCTTGTTTCCGAAATTGTAAACTAAAGATAAGCGTACAAATCTATTGCTCTCATTCTGGCTGTAAACTTGTTTAACGCCATTTACAACAGAAGTAAAATCTTTTAAATAAGACATATTAAAAATATCATTGGCCAAGAATGCAATCTGCAATGTTTTATTAAACAAATCCTGTTTAAAACCAATATCAAAACTCGATGCATATCCTACTTCATACAAGCCGCTTTTAAAAGGCGAACTATAACTAAAATCAATTTGTAGTTTTGTCGTTTTGCCTAATATAAAAGTATTATTGGTAGAAAATTCAACTTGTAAACTATTTGAAGGCGTTGCATTTATATTTTTGATAAACTTGGTTTTTGCTCCTAAAAAATACAAGGAATTTTCACTTGACCACCAATCTGCAAAACCAGCTGAGTAACTTTCTCCAACACCATAATTCAAGTTTTTAAAATAGTTTTCGCGCGTTACAATCTGTGTGTTAGTTTCAGGATTTGATGTAAACAAAACTCCGTAACCGTTTGTAATTACATTCAAAAAAACACTTGTTCTCAAAATTTCTTTATACGAATGCGCAAACTCAAAATTATCACTAAATGAAGGTTTTAAAAACGGATTTCCTTCAGAATAACTGTTGCTGTTAATATAAACCTTAAACGGATTCAGTAAGTCAAAACGAGGTCTGTTGATTCGTTTTCCGTAATTTAAACTGAATGTATTATTTTCATTTCTTTTATAAGAAGTATAAAATGTTGGAAATAACTTCAAGTAATTATTTTCTGTTTCCTGATTCATCGTTTCAGAAAATCCGCTAGTTTGTGTATTCTCAAGTCTTAATCCCAATTGAAAATTCCATTTTTCATTTAACTTTTTATCTCCATTAATGTAAACTGCCTGATTATTTTCGGTGTATTTAAATCGGTTTGACTGCGAAGGGTCCAATTCTGGATTTCCTGTAATTGTATTATAATAAAATACATCGCTAATACTATTTGTAAAACTCATCTTTGCACCATAAGATAAATTTAAAGCTTGAAGCGGATGCTCCATATCGGCCTTAAAACTCCAGTTATCAATTTCCTGATTCGATATATTTCTTCCCGATTGATTTACATCCACAAATGTCATATCTGGAGTGTAATTATTGGCGGTAAAATTTCTATCAAATTTTGAATTGTAATTAAAGTAATCCGCATCAAAAGATAATCTTCTGTTTAAAGAATCCAATTTGGTAATCAAATGCGCATTATAAGTTTGGTTTCCTGAACTTTTATCAGTGTAACTATCATTCAGCGTAACATTCTGCAGCTGATTTTGAGTATTATATTTCCCAATTCTTATATCCGATCCAAAATCTGGATTATTTCTATCATTCAAAAATTGAAAACCAACCGAAGTGCGTTCAGAAAAATCATAATCGACAGCCAATTTTCCCGAAAGATTTTCATTTTTCACTTTCGTTACACTTTTCATACTAGAAAGTCCATTAGGAAAATACATATCCAAAGCTTCATCGGCATTTTTATAACCCGTTTTTCCGTTAACACTAGCTGCAATTCTAAACTTGTTTTTATTATAAAAGAAATTATCTCTCAAAGTATAAATTCCGTATTTATTCTGATCGTACGAAAGTGTTGTTGTATTTTTCCAAGAATCTCGCACTCCTTTTTTCATTATAATATTAATTAATCCGCCAGTTCCTTCCGCTTCATATTTTGCCGGTGGATTACTGATAATTTCAATATTTTTAATATCATTTGCCGAAATAGATTTCAAGAAATTATTTAGCTCTTCACCCGTTAATTCGATCATTCTTCCGTCAATCATAACTCGTGAAGTTCCTTTGCCTAATATCGTAATCAGATCGTTTTTTACCACAACTCCAGGCGCTGTATTAATAGCACTCAAAGCATCACCGCCAACCGTTGTAACATTATTTTCAAGATTATAAACCAAACGATCTGTTTTCTGCTCAACAGTTTTCTTTTTAGACTGAATGACAACTTCAACTAAATTGGTTGTATTTTCTTTTAAAATGATTGTTCCTAAATTGGTATCATTTTCAATTAAAATATCTTTTTCATAATCTGTAAATCCCAAAAGACTTATTCCAATTTTATAAGAACCTTTTTTAATAGTCATTTCAAAAGTACCGTCTTGTTTGGTTGTAGTTCCATCGATAATTTTTCCTTCAGAATTTGACATGGAAACATCTGCCCATTCTAATGAAGTTGTTTCGCTGGATATTTTTCCTTTTAATTTAAAAGATGATTGTGCTAAACAAAATAGAGGAAATAATAAGAAGATTAAAAGGTTTGCTTTTTTCATGATTTCTAATTTTAAACTTGTTCAATTAATTTGAAGCAAAGTTGCCGTAGAAATTTTCAGAATTCGACCGACAAAAAAAAGTCGAACCAATTTCTACTGTAGAAATTGGTTCGACTTTATAAGACTGAAGTACGACTTTTTACAAACCTCTTATTATGAAGCGTTTCGGTAAGCCGTAGGCGTTACGTTTGTATATTTTTTAAAAGAAGTATTAAACGAAGATTTGGAGTTAAAACCTACTTCGTATAAAATCTCTAACACAGTAAGCTGGCTTTTAGACTGATCTTTTAAAATATTCATGGCTTTTTGAATGCGATATTCATTCACAAAATCAAAAAAATGTTGATTGATATGATGATTAATCAAAATTGATAAATCCCGAACCGGCATATTAATTTGATTTCCTAATTCCTGTATTGTAAGTGAAGGATCTAAAAAAGGTTCTTTTTCGATCATATATTGTTTCAACGCTGCAATTTGCTTATTAATTAAATCGTTTTGAGCATTTACCCATTCTGGTTTTTCTTCCACTTCTGGCAGAATGTCTTTTGTAAGTTTCAATTTAGAATTAACTCCTCTAAAAAGCTCTGGATGATTCAATGCTTTCATTATAAACCAACAAGTTATAAACAAAGCGATTGTTCCGACTAGTACATTTGCCCAAAGAAAAACTTCTCTAAAACCGCTGTAACGTATTATATTTTTTAATGCCACGATAGAGTGTGCAGCAAGAAAAACACATGTCATTTGAAAAAGCCATTTATAAGTGGAAGTACTCGGATTGGCGTAATTTTCTAAGTAAATTTCTCTGTACTTCTTTAAAATTAAAAATACATTGATCATGTAAAAAGCATATTGAAATTCAATTAAAATCTGAATAAAGTAAATTTCAGACATTTGATTAAGCGTGCTGGCAAAACTTCCTTCATCGATTGGAAGATAGATTCGTGGAATAAAGATCAAATTAGTAACAATAAAAGGAATCACATGAACTAAATGTTTCCATTTTAATCTAAAATCAGAATAACAAACGGCCAATACATATAAATAAAATAGTGGCATTCCCAACAAACAAGCTGTGGATCTAAAAATCTCCAGATTTCTATGGTCTTCCGTATATAAATACATAAAGAATCCGCTGAGATCGATAGCAGAGAAAATAAAAAAGAAAGCAAATAGACGGTTGGCTAATTTATTTTCGGTTTTAACCGTTAATAAAAAAAACGCAAGTAATAAAGAAACGAAAACTGAAATCCGGGCTATATTCTGCAGTAAATCTAACTTATCCATTGAATCTTTTAATATAGAACAAATATAATATTTTAGTTGGTGTAACAACGCTTGAGAAAAACAGTCCTTATAAATAAAAAATAGAAGAAAAAAAAGATTTATAAATCTTTGAGACTTTGCGAGATTGCAATAAAAAATATTAATTTTGACCTGTCTAAATAACACTCAAATGACATTTACGAAAACTACTGAACTAGCATCAAAGTATGAACATTTAGAAAAAATGTCTGTTCATGAATTGTTATCCAATATTAACCAAGAAGACAAAACTGTTCCTTATGCAGTTGAAAAAGCTTTACCGCAAATAGAAGCTTTAATTCCGCAAATAGTCGCTAAATTAAAATTAGGAGGCAGATTGTTTTATATCGGAGCAGGAACTTCTGGTCGCCTTGGTGTTGTTGATGCTTCAGAATGTCCCCCAACATTTGGTGTTCCTTTTGATTTGGTAAATGGTATAATTGCAGGCGGTGATACAGCTATAAGACGTGCTGTAGAAAATGCTGAAGACAGTACTACAAATGCTTGGATTGATCTTCAAAATCATAATATTGATTCTAATGATGTCGTAATTGGTATTGCAGCTTCTGGTACAACTCCTTATGTAATAAGCGGTTTAGAAGCTTGTAATCAAAACAATATTGTAACAGGATGCATAACATGCAATGCGGGAAGTCCGCTGGCATTGACCGCGCAATTCCCAATTGAAGTGGTTGTTGGTCCAGAATTTATTACCGGAAGTTCTAGAATGAAAGCCGGAACTGCACAAAAATTAGTTCTTAATATGATTTCGACTGCAGCGATGATTCAGCTTGGAAAAGTGAGAGGCAACAAAATGGTCGATATGCAGTTAAGTAATATTAAACTGGTTGATCGAGGCGTTAAAATGATTATGGATGAAATTCCTGTTTCTTACGAAGAAGCTTCAGAATTATTAAAAAAATACGGCAGCGTAAGAAATGCTGTTGACAATTATAATAAGTAAATAGGTTTACTTTAATTTAACCGCAAAGTTCGCAAAGTTTTTTTTGTTTGCAATGCTTTGTATAAAACACAAAGCCCGCAAAGTTTTATCTAAAAAACTTTGCAAACTTTGCGTAAATCTTAGCGCAATTTGCGGTTAAATGTAAGTTCAACAACCTGAAACAAAAAGCAAACAAATGTCTACAAATAAAGAATTGCTACGAAAAGGAGTTAAGTACTTAACAGGCGCTCTGCCTTTGATGTTTCTTGGGCCGTCAATGATTTATAATGCTTTTATGAATCAGCATACAAACTGGCACTATCTAGTTTTAGGAATTGGAATTATAGCTTGTTTGAGTTCGATGTTTTTGATCTTTCTTGGATTGAAAATTATTATGAAAGGTATATTTAATGACTAAATAATCTCCTCCATAGACCTGACAGGTTTTAAAAACCTGTCAGGTCTACTAATCTCTAAAATATAAATCTTTATCCAAATAAAAATGGAAGGCATAATTCACATTCAGAAAACATTCGAGAAAGTTGTTTACATCGACAAAAAAATAAACAATCGAGAGTTTGAAGATTGTGTTTTTAAAAATTGTGACTTTTCGAACAGCAATTTCTCCAACAATACTTTTTTAGACTGCGAATTTATTGACTGCAATCTTTCTATGACAAGTTTGGCAGGAACGAGTTTAAAAAATGTGACTTTTAAAAACTGTAAACTTTTAGGAATTGCTTTTAATGAATGTGATGATTTTTTGTTCCAAGTTTATTTTGAAGAGTGCACTTTAGATTATGCGTTATTTTCGAATAAAAAAATGCCTAAAACAAAGTTTATCAATTCGTCTGTACGCGAAGTAACTTTTATTGGAACCAATTTAACGAGTTCTGTTTTTGATAATTGTAACCTTGACGGTGCTATTTTTAATGAAACGCAATTAGCGGGAGTTAATTTTAAAACCGCATACAATTATAAAATAGATCCTGAATTCAATCCGATGCGAAAAGCACAATTTTCTAACGATGGAATTGTTGGATTGTTAGATAAATACGATATTAAGATTGTCTAATTCTATAAAGATGCCTTAAAGAGGCAAAATATTTGTAGATAAAATATTTTCGTAAAGTTCAAAGCTTCATCGGAGCGACATATTTATTCTACCAATCAGTTAAAAATATTATTTATGAGTGTCGCCGATAAATCCTATTTAGAAAGTGTAAAAAAGCAATTTTTATATTATAAAATGCTTGGCGAAAAAGCTATGGATCAACTTGAACCAGAACAGCTATTTACTGCTATTAATCAAGACACGAACAGCATTGCCACAATTGTAAAACACATTTCTGGTAATATGCTTTCGCGCTGGACAGACTTCCTTACTACAGATGGCGAAAAAGAATGGCGAAATCGTGACGCCGAATTTGAAAATGATTTACAATCGAAAGAACAAGTTTTAGAAATTTGGAACAAAGGCTGGAATGTTTTTCTTGAAACGCTGAATAGTCTAAAATCAGAACATCTTTCAACAGTTATCTATATCCGAAATGAAGGTCATACAGTTATAGAAGCCATAAACCGCCAATTGGCACATTATCCGTATCATGTTGGACAGATTGTTTTTTATGCCAAACAATTGAAAAACAGCGAATGGAATAGTTTATCGATTCCGAAGAATAAATCGGGAAATTACAATGCCGAAAAGTTTGCCAAAGAAAAAGAAATTAAGAACTTTACCGATGACGAATTAAAAAGATTAAAATGATAAAAGCTATAAGCTTTAGGCTATAAGCAAAACTGCTTATTAAGTAAAGCTTAAAGCCTATTGCCTAAAGCTTAAAGTATAAAAAATGAAAAAAATTATATTCTTATTCCCTTTTCTGGCTTTAGTTTCTTGTTATAATGCAGAACACAATTGCAAGGATTTTAAAACTGGAAAATTCAAATTTGAGTTTGAAGTAAATGGTGTTAAAAAAACAACTTATTTTGAACGTAAAGATGATATCGAAATTGAAACTTTTGAGGGAAAAACTGATACTGCGACAATACGCTGGGTAAGTGACTGCGAGTATGTGCTGCAAAAGAAACATCCGAAAAATATGGCTGAAGAAAAAGCAATCAGCATGAAGATTTTAAATACTTCTAAAGATTCTTATACATTTGAATTTGGTTTAGTTGGTTCTGAAGAAAAACAACGAGGCAAAGTCTATAAAGTTGATTAAACTTTCGTTCTAGAATATTAAAGCTCCAATCTTGGGGCTTTTTTACTTTTAATCCGTTAAAATACTGTGTGGAGCTACTTGTGGAGATACCTCGTTCCTCGGGTGTGAAGAAAATCTTGTCCATTTGCTCCTCTGTTTCTTTGCAACTCAAAAAACAAAAATGTTTCTTTTACATTTCTATTTTAAATAGTATTTTAGAACTCTAATCTAACCACATGAAAAATACCATTTCGCAGAGAGTTGCTGACTTTTTAAAAGGATATCCGCCGTTTAATTTTTTGCATCAGAGAGATTTAGAAAAACTGTCTGAACAAATTTCTATTATCTATAAAGAAAAAGATGCTGTAATTTTTGCTGAGAATGACAAAACGCACGACTCTTTTTATGTAGTCCATAAAGGTGCTGTTGCTTTGAAAAAAAGCACTAAAAACACCGTTTTAGACATGTGTGATGAAGGTGATATTTTTGGTCTTCGTCCGCTTTTAGCACAGGAAAACTATATTATGGAAGCTGTCGCGCATGAAGAAACTATTTTGTATGCCATTCCTATTGCAGTTTTTAAACCTTATGCGCTGGAGAATAGAAATATTGGTAATTTTTTGATTGAAAGTTACGCTTCAAACACCCGAAATCCTTATTCAGATATTCATAAAGATAAATTGTATGGTGATGATTCGTTAAATGAAAATCTTCATTCCAGCAATCATTCTTTTGATTTAGCTCCAATAAAATACTCTAAAAAAATTGTCACCTGCAGTCCGTCAACAACGGTAAAAGATATTGCCAAAATCATGGGCAAGAAAAAAGTGGGCGCTATTTTGATTGTAGATGAAATGCTTCCAATTGGTATTTTGACAGATAAAGATCTTAGAAATAAAATTGTTACAGGAGATTTTCCAATCACTACTACAGCCGAAACTATAATGACAAAACCTGTTATTACATATCCTAAAAAAATGACGGTAACTGAGGCACAAATGGCAATGATGAAAAGTAATATCAGTCACTTATGTTTGACGAAAGACGGAACGGTAAACACAAAAGCGGTTGGGATTTTATCGAAACACGACGTGATGGTTGCACTTGGAAACAATCCAGCCGTACTGATAAAAGCGTTGAAGCGTACCAAAAAAATTAAGGAAATAAAGCCTATTCGAAACCGAATCATGCAATTGCTTCAAGGTTATCTGGATCAAAATATTCCGATGACTTTGATTACCAAAATCATTACCGAACTTAATGAAGCCTGCACCACCCGTGTTATCGAAATTTGCATAGACAAAATGAGCAGTCCGCCGCCAGTAAAATTTGCGTGGCTCGCTCTTGGAAGTCAAGGAAGAGGCGAGCAAATGCTGCATACCGATCAGGATAATGCGATTGTGTACGAAAATGTAAATGAAGTTTTTAGAGATGAAACTAAAATCTATTTTCAAAAATTTGCGGGACTTGTAAATAAAGGTCTTTTTGAAATTGGTTATGATTACTGCCCTGCCGAAATGATGGCTTCTAATCCAAAATGGTGTATGAGTTTGGACGAATGGAAAGCCCAAGTACATCATTGGATTACCAATCCTGGTAAAAATGAAGTACTGCTTTCATTTATTTTCTTTGATTATAGTAAGACTTATGGCGATTCAGAAATCGTTAATCAATTATCAGATTCTATTTTTGAAGACGTAAAAGCAAATCCGATTTTTTATATGCATCTAGTGAGTGGTGCTTTGCAAAGTCCATCTCCTACTGGTTTCTTTAGACAGTTTTTGGTGGAACAAGATGGCGCTAACAAAGATAATTTTGACATTAAACGAAGAGCTTTAATGCCTTTAACAGATGCGGCGCGTGTTTTAATTTTATCACATTCGGTAAAATCAATCAGCAATACGGCAGAGCGTTTTGAAAAATTAGCTGAATTAGAACCTAATAACAGAGAACTGTATTTATCCTGTTCGTATTCTTTTAAAGCCTTATTAAAATTTAGAACGAAACAAGGACTTTTACATCACGATTCTGGACAGTTTATTGAATTAGAATCTCTAACCAAAATGGAAAAAATTAAACTGAAACGTACTTTTAAAACCATAAAAGAACTTCAGGAATTGATTTCAGTTCGTTTTAATATTTCAAATCTGGTATAATCATGAGTTTATTCAATTTTTGGAAAAAAGAAGAAAATAATCTATTCGACGAAAATATTACAATCGAAGAAACTCGTTTTGTTGTTCTGGATACAGAAACGACTGGTTTTGATTATGAAAACGATCGAATGCTATGCATAGGCGCATTGGTTCTACAAAATGGAATTATTAATGTTCAGGACAGCTTTGAAATATATCTTGAACAAGATCATTACGATAAGTCTACCGCTCAAATTCACGGAATTTTAAAAGATTTACTTGTCAAGCGTCCAACAGAATTAGAGGCTTTGCAACAATTTTTAGACTTTTTAGGAGATTCGATAATCATTGCACATCACACTATTTTTGATGTTACGATGATTAATAAAGCTTTGGAACGAAATGGTCTTCCGCATTTAACCAATAAAACTTTAGATACCGCGTATTTGTATAAAAAGACTTTAATTCAGTCGCATTTGTTCGAAAGAAAAGATCATTATACTTTGGATGATCTGGCAGATAAATTTGATATTTCAAAAAAAGACCGTCACACCGCTTTGGGCGATGCGTATATAACAGCGATTGCATTTCTTAAAATTGTCAAGAAGCTGAGAGAGAAGAAAGAAGTTAATCTAAATCAGCTTTTTAAATAGTTTTAAGTTTTTTTTATCAATCTTAAATTTACATTTAAACAGGAATATTTACCATTTAGTAATATAAGACTGATAATTATTAGCAAAAAGAAAAAATAGCCATAACATGTATTTTGTTTTTGAAAGATAGCTTTGCTCTAATCAAAAAAACAAAACAAATTATGAAAGCTAACTTCTTAAAATCAATTACTTTACTTGGAATTGCAGGTCTTTCTGTAATTTCCTGTCAAGATGATGACAAAAAATCTTCGAACGATGTAAATGCCAGTATCGATTTTACTTCTCACTCAAAAGTTCCTGCATTTGTATATGCAATGCCTGGCTTCGAAAACATAAAAATCAGTACTTTAATTGCAAGTTCAGATGTGCTTCCAGAATCTCCTTCTTTTGTTTACGGTGCCCAGCCAGATGGCGCTGGATTAATGAAAGATCCAAATGGAGATGGTTATATTATGATTACGAATCACGAAATTCTTCAATCGGTTTCGAGAGTTTATTTAGATAAAACATTCAAACCTGTAAAAGGTGATTACCTAGTGGATGGTGTTGGAGGTTTAACTCGTTTGTGTTCTGCAACTTTAGCAACTCCAGAAATTCACGGATTTGGTCCTATCTTTTTAACTGCTGGAGAAAGCGGTCAGGAAAGCATGGTTCACGGAATCAATCCGTTGGGATTATCTTCAGACAAAGCTAGAACAGATAGAGTTTTACCAGCTTTAGGAAAAGCAAGTATGGAAAACGCTGTTCCATTACCAAAGGAAGCTTATCTAGGAAAAACAGTAATTCTTATCGGAGAAGATCAGTCTTATGCTACTTCACATGTAAGTGCAGGACAATTGATTATGTATATGAGCACAGTTGGTGATTTGTCTAACGGAAAATTATACGCTTTAAAAAGAACAGACGGAAATCAGGTTGAGACGTCTATGACATTAAACAATTCTTATCCAGTTCAATTTGTTGAAATTCCGAATGCTAAAAACTTAACTGGAGCTGTAATTAATACAACTGTAAACGATTTAAAAGCTATTCGTTTTTCAAGAGTTGAAGATGTTGATTATAGAAAAGGAAGCGCAAGCAACAATAGAGAAATTTATTTTACAGCAACAGGTCAGGCAACTAATAACGCTCCAGTTGATGGCTACACAATGTGGGGAAGAGTTTATAAATTGAAAATGGATGCTGCAGATCCGCTTAAAGGAACTTTAGAATTAGCGGTTGAAGGTGACAGTACTCCAGGAACTGGAATTATTAATCCGGATAACTTATGTGTTACTGAAAACTTCGTATACATTCAAGAAGATGGTGACAGCTATTATGCTGATGCTAAACACGATTCGTACATCTGGCAGTATAATATTGCTACAAAACAAAATAAAGCGTGGTTAAACATGAACCACAAAAGAACTGATGTAGCTTGGAATACTTTATACAACCAGACTGGAGAAATGAGATTTGGAAGCTGGGAATTTGGAGCTATGCAAGATATTTCAGACATCATTGGTGTTCCAGATACTTTCACAGTAAACGTTCATCCTCATACTTGGCAGAGTGATGCTTTTAAAAATGCTGACGGTTCAGGAACTCAAACCAATAAAGAGGGCGGGCAAACTGTAATTATTAGAAACGTACAGCGATAATAATTTCATTCAAAATCATAAAGCAACCCTTATTTTTTGATAAGGGTTGTTTCTATTACAGTACTATTATGAAATTAAACCATTTTTCATTTCTGGTTATAACACTTTGTTTGTTGTTTTCATGCCAAAAGAATGAAGATCCTAAATCATCTATTAAACAAGATTTACTAATTGATTTAACCAAATTAGGCAACGAAATCATTCATTTTCAAAAGCTTGTAAATGACAATTCATCTCAAAAAGAGATTTTAGAGCAATTCAAAAAATCACGTCTTATTTACAAAAAAGTCGAATGGGCAGTTGAATATTTTATTCCAGAAACGGCAAGATTTATGAATGGTCCGGCTTTGGATGAAATGGAATTGGAAGAAAACAGATCTTTTGAACCACATGGTTTTCAGGTTATAGAAGAAATGATTTACCCTGAATACAATAAAAAAAATAAAGAAGATTTAATTCGAGAATTGAATATTTTTCAATCGAACATTAAACAGCTGAAAAGTACTTTTGAAGTTATTGCCATAAGTGATGATTATGTTTTAGATGCAATTCAGCAAAATGTTTTTCGAGTTATTGCTTTAGGAATTACGGGTTTTGATAGTCCGATTTTGCAATCATCAATTCTAGAAGCTGGAGAAAGTTTAAATTCGATTCCAAATCCTCTTGAAAAAATTAACAGCAATAATAAATCATTAGTAGATTTAAAAAAACTAGTATCTAAAGCACAAAAGTATTGCCAAGAAAACAACAATTTCAATGCCTTTAACCGAGCTGTTTTTATAAGCGAATATTTGAATCCGATTTCAAAAAAGTTAAAAGCTTTTCAAAAAGAAGAGCATATTAAAAACGTAAAGAAAAGCAGTCCGTTAAAGCCAACGATTGAAACTTTATTTGACAAAGATGCTTTTGATGTAAATGCGTTTGTACTTTCGGAAGAATATAATTTTACGAAGGACAAATCAATTCTGGGAGAAAAACTGTTTTATGACAAAAGCCTTTCTAAAAATAATGATCGAAGCTGTGCAAGCTGCCATCATCCTGAAAAAGCATTTACAGATGGACTAAAAACAAATCTTTCTCTAACAGGTTCAAATCTAGCACGAAACACTCCTACCCTAACCTATGCCTCTTTACAAAATGCTCAATTTTGGGACATGCGTCAGTTAGATTTGGAAAAGCAGAGCGTTGATGTTATTCAGAATAAAGATGAAATGCATGGTTCTATGGATAACATTCATGCCAAAATTCTCTTAGATCAAGAGTATATAAAACTCTTCAAAAAAGCCTATCCCAAAACTTCAAAGCCAGAAGCTTGGCAGATTCAAAATGCAATTGCAAGTTATGTTCGTTCTTTAAATGCCTTTGACTCCAGATTTGATGAGTACATGAGGGGAAATAAAAACAGCCTTAATAAGCAGGAAATTGAAGGAATGAATCTTTTTATGGGAAAAGCAAAATGTGCCACCTGTCATTTTACGCCTTTGTTTAATGGAACAGTTCCGCCAAGTTATTCAAAAACAGAACATGAAGTTATAGGAACTCCAAATGAAGCATCAGGCAGAACTTTGAGTCCAGATAAAGGTCGTTATTTATACAATAAAATGCCCCAATTGGTTGGTGCGTTTAAAACTCCCACAGTTCGAAATGCAGCAGTTACCGCTCCGTACATGCACAATGGAGTTTTTAAAACCCTCGAAGAAGTAGTTTCTTTTTACAATAAAGGCGGCGGACAAGGTTTAGGTTATGAAGTAGCAAACCAAACTTTGCCGTTTGATAAATTGAATTTAACCATAAAAGAAGAACAAGCTCTTGTTGCTTTTATGAAAACGCTTACAGATAAAAAATACCAATAAAACCAATAGTAACTTCCAGATTAACAAAACGCCGAAAATTATATTTTCGGCGTTCCTCTTTTTAGTCGACAAACATTCTATATGGAAATACATTTGACGATCTATTCTTAAGGTTTTTCATGAAGCTATCACAAAGATATTCCCATTCGGAATTTGATAAATGTTCCTTTTCTTCTGGGTTTATTTTTATGAAAATATCTACCGTTCGGCTAAAACCTGCTTTTACAGAAATTTCTTTTCGAGTTCCTTTTTCTATTTTAATATCGATAATAGAATTTTTAAAATGATTAAATCCAAACGCTTTGATATCTGCAAAAGTTACAATTCTGCCACGGGTTAGTAATGCATTTCTATAAGCTAAAATCCTGTCCTTATTATTCTGCTTATTTACACCTCCTACGGTATTAGTCATCAGGGTAACTTTATTGCTTACAAAAAATAAATCTTTGCAGTCTAAAGCTGTTCCTGCTTTAATGTCATTTCCTTCTTCTGCACAGGTTGACCAGTAATTGATAGAAAAATCTTTTCCGACACTTTCATCATTTTTAGGTTTAATCATTAAATATGGATCACTATTCTTAGAAAAATCGCTTTCTTTTGCCTGCTGCTCTACAGAAGCCAGCAATTGGTTGATTTGAAGGAATACCAGCAGGAAAATTAAACGAAGAAGAAAAACAAAAACTTAACAACATCGAGCAGGTTCTAAACCAAAGAGTAATTGGTCAGGATCATTGTATTGCAACAGTTGCAGGCTCAATTCTAGAATCACGATCTGGATTAAGTAAAGCTGGACAGCCGATCGCTTCTTTCTTTTTCTTAGGTCCAACAGGTACTGGTAAAACAGAATTAGCCAAAAGTCTAGCCGAATTTCTTTTTCAGGATGAGAATGCCATTATACGTTTTGACATGTCTGAATTTAAAGAAGAACATTCCGCAGCCTTGC
Organism: Flavobacterium sp. Root935; assembly: GCF_001429295.1. Classification (GTDB taxonomy): domain Bacteria; phylum Bacteroidota; class Bacteroidia; order Flavobacteriales; family Flavobacteriaceae; genus Flavobacterium. The sequence continues at coordinate 967,682 of NZ_LMJL01000012.1, forward strand.
TTTACGGTGCGCCCCCAGGGTACGTCGGGTATGAATCCGGTGGATTGCTCGTAAATAAAATTCGTCAAAAGCCATATTCAATAGTTTTATTTGATGAAATAGAAAAAGCGCATCCGTCTGTTTTTGATGTTTTTCTTCAAATTATGGACGAAGGAAAACTGCACGACCGACTAGGAAAAGAAGGTGATTTCTCTAATGCTATTATTCTTTTTACTTCGAATATTGGTGCAGACCATATTGTTGAAACTTTTAATAGTGGTAAAATTCCTTCGTCAACTTCTTTAATGGAAATTATGGCAAATTATTTCAGACCAGAATTTTTAGGACGTTTAACTGAAATTGTACCTTTTGCGCCTATCAGCAAAGAAAATGCGTTGAAAATATTTGAGATTCATTTGAAAAAAGAGTTTATGGATTTACTCAAAAACATCAATATTAAAGTCGATATTCCAATAGAAGCTAAACTTTATCTGGCTGAAAATGGGTATAATGCTAAATACGGAGCAAGACCGATTAAAAGTATCATTCGAACACATTTAAGAAGACCTTTAGCTAAGAAAATAATCTCAGGAGAAATAAAAGATGGAGATTCTGTTTCTGTAGTCATTGAAAACAATGAAGTAAAATGGATTAAAGAGGAATTTATCTCTCAAAATTAAACTGAATCTAACAAAAAAACGCTAAGATTATCTCTTAGCGTTTTCATTTTTTATTCTAAAACAAGGCCTATTTGCCCGTCATCATCTAATTCTGTTTCTACAGAATCATCTTCTGATATTTCAGGTTTCTCTGGAACTTCTTCAACTGGTTCGTCGTAAGGAAGCGGATCTAACAAATTAACTTGTTTTAATTTGTCAGTTGTCAACTGATTTCCTAGAGCCTTGAAGCCTTTTACAGCTATAAAATCTTCAACATCAATATGTAAATCTTCTTTTTGAACTCCTTTTACTTTTGCAAAAACCAATTGAGCCACAGGACGATAATCTGTCGACACAATTTCTAACTGCGAATTCGGGTGATCTGTAATAAAGCTTTCTTCCTTACCTTCATTCTCCACAAGAAAACGTTTCAAGAAATAGCGCTCTTTTTCTCCATCATAATAAATTGCCGAAATTGGCTTTTTAGGCTTCCATTTTTCCAAAACAATCATATCTTCTTCAAAATGAGTTGATAATTCTGGAATAATGACTTTTAATTTTCCTGACTGGCTAATTATTAAGATTTTATCTGTTGGTTTAAATTCTCCAAGCAGTTCTCCTCTTCCATCAACATTTAGACGTTTTACAGTATCATCAAACCAAACTTTTCTTGGCAGTAAAGTCGAAATTCCTTTTTCTTTTAATTCGATTTTCTTGATTGGATATTTTGTTACTAAATTTCCTTTTGATCCACGGCCTTTAATAGCCAGCTTAGCAAAATCAATATCGAATTTCAGTTTCTTAATGGTTCCTATTTGACGCAATAATATGGTTACAACCTCAGCTTCTCCATTTGGATTATGTGAAAAATAAACCACTTGCGAACCATTTGTTCCGTTTGTCAAATCGTATGCTTTGTCACGTGTTACCCCTGTCACATTAAAACGTTTGATATAAGACGGACCCGATTTACCATCACGGTACATCATGTTATAAATCGTACGTTTATCACTCTTATCAAAAACAGCAACATGAATTATATCTTTACCTATAAACGTTTTAGCGTCTACTTTTGTGATCATCATTGTACCATCTCGTAAAAACACAATTACATCATCAATATCAGAACAATCGGCAACGTATTCGTCTTTCTTTAAGCTGGTTCCAACAAAACCTTCTTCTCGGTTTACGTACAATTTGGTATTACGTAAAACTACTTTGGTTGCTTCGACATTATCAAAAACACGAAGCTCTGTCTGACGTTCACGACCTTTTCCGTATTTTTCTTTTAATTTGGTAAAATATGCAATTGCAAAATCTGTTAAATGCTCCAGATTATGCTCGACTTCTTTCATTTCTTCTTCTAATCTAGAAATCAATTCATCGGCTTTATCCGAGTCAAAACGGGTAATACGAATCATAGGGATTTGAGTCAAACGCTGTAAATCCTCATCAGTGATTTCCCTAACGAATGATTTTTTGAAAGGCTCAAAACGATCGTATAAATATTTGTAAAGCGATTCTCTGTCTCCATACAACTTGAAATCAATATACATTTCTTCGCGAATGAATATCTTTTCTAAAGTAGAGAAATGCCATTTATTTTTTAATTCTTCTAAATGAATTTCTAATTCCTGACGAAGCAAATCTACGGTTCTGTGCGTTGAAATTTTCAACATTTCAGAAACCCCGATAAACAACGGTTTATTATCTTCAATCACACAGCCTAAAGGTGCAACAGAAGTTTCGCATGCTGTAAAAGCAAATAAAGCATCAATTGTTTTATCTGGAGAAACGCCTGGAAAAAGATGAATCAAAATCTCAACATCGGCTGCTGTGTTGTCTTCAATTTTCTTGATTTTGATTTTACCTTTATCATTGGCTTTCAAAATACTATCAATTAAACTTGATGTATTGGTCGAAAACGGAATCTGCGTAATTACCAATGTATTTTTGTCTAATTGCGAAATCTTAGCACGTACACGCACACGTCCGCCACGCATTCCGTCATTATAATTGGAAACGTCGGCAATACCTGCCGTCATAAAATCAGGGTAAAGTGTAAAAGGCTTTCCTTTTAAAATCTTGATCGAAGCATCAATTAACTCGTTGAAGTTGTGAGGCAGCACTTTTGTAGAAAGTCCAACTGCAATACCTTCTGCACCTTGTGCCAAAAGCAATGGGAATTTTACTGGAAGATTGTTTGGTTCTGCACGACGACCATCATACGAAACTCCCCAATCTGTAATTTTTGGAGAATATAAAACCTCCAACGCAAATTTAGATAAACGTGCCTCAATGTAACGCGAAGCTGCCGCTCCGTCGCCTGTTAAAATATTACCCCAGTTTCCCTGGCAGTCAATTAGTAAATCTTTTTGACCAATCTGTACCATAGCGTCACCAATACTCGCATCTCCGTGTGGGTGATACTGCATGGTGTGCCCTACTACATTGGCAACTTTGTTATATCGACCATCATCCAGCTCTTTTAAAGAGTGCATAATACGACGCTGAACAGGTTTAAATCCGTCCTCGATAGCAGGAACTGCACGTTCCAGAATTACATACGAAGCATAATCCAAAAACCAGTCTTTGTACATTCCCGTTACTTTTGTAATAACGTCTTCGCCTTCTTCTTCTTGGTTTTCGTAAAAATGCTGTCCTTCAAAATGCTTAGCATCTACATCGATAATCTCATCTTCATCTCCATCCTGATTATCCATCAGGTTTTCATCTGAATTATTCTCGTCGTCGTTTGGAATTATGTTATCGTCTTCTTCGTCTTTCATATATTTTGTTCAGTATAACTACTAAAAAATTCTTCTATAATTCTTTTATTCTTTCTTCTAAACCTCTACCAACTCATCAATCTCCACCTTCAAATTCTTGATAATAAAATCTTGTCTGTCTGGAGTATTTTTCCCCATATAGAAAGATAATAATTGCTCAATAGAAGTGTTTTTATCCATCATAACAGGATCAAGGCGAATGGTTTCTCCAATAAAGTTTTTGAACTCATCTGGCGAAATCTCCCCCAAACCTTTAAATCGGGTGATTTCTGGTTTTGGTTTTAGTTTTTCAATGGCTTCTTTTCTTTCTTCTTCAGAATAACAGTAAATGGTTTCTTTTTTGTTTCGAACCCTGAAAAGAGGCGTTTGCAAAATGTACAAATGCCCTTCTTTAATTAATTCTGGAAAAAACTGTAAAAAGAAAGTAATCAAAAGCAAACGAATGTGCATTCCGTCGACATCGGCATCGGTTGCGATTACGATGTTGTTGTAACGTAATTTTTCCAGTCCGTCTTCGATATCCAAGGCTGCCTGAAGTAAGTTGAATTCTTCATTCTCATACACAATTTTCTTCGTCATTCCGTAAGAATTCAAAGGCTTACCACGCAAACTGAAAACGGCTTGCGTATTCACGTCGCGTGACTTTGTAATTGATCCAGAAGCCGAATCTCCCTCGGTAATAAAAAGTGTGCTTTCTAAGTTTCTTGGGTTTTTGGTATCTGGAAGATGCGCGCGGCAGTCTCTTAATTTTTTATTATGAAGATTGGCCTTTTTAGCACGATCTGTAGCCAGTTTTCTAATTCCTGATAATTCTTTACGTTCGCGTTCTGCCTGCAGAATTTTACGCAATAAAGCTTCGGCAGTCGGTGGGTTTTTATGTAAATAATTATCTAATTTGGTTTTAATGAAATCATTTACGAAAGTACGAACAGAAACAGGAGGTGTTCCATCATCTGAACCCATATCTGTAGAACCTAATTTTGTTTTGGTCTGAGACTCAAAAACAGGTTCCATTACTTTAATACTAATCGCACTCACAATCGATTTTCTTACATCTGATGCCTCGAAATTCTTATTGTAAAATTCACGAATTGTTTTTACAACAGCTTCACGATAGGCCGCTAGGTGCGTTCCTCCCTGCGTTGTATTCTGACCGTTCACAAAAGAGTGATATTCTTCGCTGTACTGCGTTTTACTGTGTGTTAACGCAACTTCGATATCATGCTCTTTTAAATGAATAATTGGGTATTCTAAATCTTCTTCGCTAATTGTCTCTTCTAATAAATCCCGAAGTCCGTTTTCTGAATAATATTTTTCTCCGTTAAAAATAATCGTCAAACCATTGTTTAAGTAACAATAGTTTTTGACCATTTTGATCACATATTCTAAACGGAATTTATAGTTTTTGAAGATCGTTTCATCTGGCGTAAAAGTCACTTTGGTTCCTTTACGTTTTGTTGTATCAATTACATCTTCTTCTGAAACTAAATTTCCTGCAGAAAACTCCGCCGCTTTTTGTTTATCGTCACGAACAGATTCTACACGGAAATAATTGGAAAGCGCATTTACCGCTTTTGTTCCGACACCATTCAAACCAACTGATTTTTGGAAAGCTTTAGAATCGTATTTTCCACCTGTATTCATTTTCGAAACTACATCGACAACTTTTCCTAACGGAATTCCACGTCCGTAATCACGAACGGAAACCGTTTTATCCTTGATTGTCACTTCAATAGTTTTTCCAGAGCCCATTACGAACTCATCGATACAGTTATCTAAAACCTCTTTTAAAAGAATGTAAATACCATCGTCTGGAGAAGAACCGTCCCCCAACTTTCCGATGTACATCCCTGGACGCATACGAATATGTTCTTTCCAGTCGAGTGATCGAATATTATCTTCGGTATATTGATTTTGCTCTAGCATAAGGTGAATTGGATTTTTGGCTAATGTACCATTTATCGGTAAAAAATGAAAGCGTATTTTTTTTTTGTTATGAATAATAACAGTTTAAAAATCTATTTAAATTGATTTTAAAATAAAACGGACGCTAAAATTATCAAAAAACTGCATTTTCAGCAAAAAAATACTATTTGATTCCGAGTACTTGTTTTGCCAAAGTAATCATTTCGGGAGTTCCAGTATTTTTATTTTTTTCGTCAGAAAGCTTTACTACGCCCTGCCAATGTATATTATCGGGTTTTGTGTCGGTTAATTTGATAACCATATTCATGGCAGGAAGACCAACATCATTAGTGAAATTTGTTCCAATTCCAAATGACGTTTTGATTTTGTCCTGACAAAAATCGACAATCTTTTTTACTTTATCGTAATTCAATGAATCTGAAAAAACAATAGCTTTCGATTTGGGATCAATTCCCATTTTAACGTAATGCGAAATCACTTTTTGGGCAAATTCGATTGGGTCGCCGCTGTCATGTCGGACACCATCAAAAAGTTTGGAATATTTTTTATCAAATTGATTGAAAAATATCTCTGTAGTGTAAGTATCTGTTAAGGCAATTCCGAGGTCGCCTCCATAAACTTGCGTCCAATGTTCTAAACTTATAGAATTGGCCATTTTAAAGCCATATTGTGCGGCATGAAACATAAACCATTCATGGGCATGCGTGCCTAAAGGCCTTCTGTTATTGACCATTGCAAAATGCACATTACTGGTGCCAATAAAACTTTGTCCGCCGTATGTCTTCAAAGTTTCATTTACCAAATCATGTACATCATACGAATGACGGCGTCTTGTGCCGAATTCTAAAACCGAAACTCCTAATTTATTGTAATTGTCAATTTTCTCTTTTGTCAAATCTTTTATCGCTTCATCATTCAATCGAGTTAAATGATTTGACTTGTAAAAAAGTTCTGAAATCAAAGCCATCAAAGGTACTTCCCACAAAATGGTTCTGTACCAAAATCCTTCAACAGTAACTTTTATTTCTGAACCTTCCTGGCTAATCTGCACTTCAGATGGATCAAAACTATAACCTTGCAGAAAATCTAAATAAGTTGGATCAAGATAAGGGCAATAATGTGATAAATAACTTTTTTCTTCTTTCGTTAACCGAAGATCTGCCATTGCATCTACCGAACTGCGAAGTAAATCTGCGAAACCGGCTGGAAAAATATGTTTTCCTCGATTTATAAATCCGTAACGAACTTTTGCCTTAGGAAAAAGCTTTATTACAGCATGCTGCATTGTAAATTTGTAGAAATCATTGTCTAAAATAGATTTCAGGAAAGTTGTTTCCATAGCTTTTTAATTCGAATCATTACTTGCTAAGATACGTCAATTAAATCTATTTTGGAAGTATTTTGAAAGACACAACACTACTCGTATTTACAAAAATAGTAATATAGTCTCCTACGTTATTATCAATAAGAATTTGAAATTCTAAACCGCCTCGTTTCTCTTTTGGATTTTGAACTTTAACTGCCTGATTCTTTTTATTGAGATAAAAAACCTGATTTGATTTTGAAACATTTTTGATTTCAAAATCGATTTTATCTCCTCTCCTAACCTCTAAAATTCCAGAATCTGGAGCTTTTATTTTATAATCTTCCTCGATTGTTTTATTATAAATTAAAGGCCCGTTTAAGAAATCTTCTTTGCTTAATCTATTTCCTAAAAAAGAACCCGAATCTGGAAAATGTTTAGCAAAGAAATAATCGGGATCTGTATCGAAATAAATAGGCGCAAAATCATTTACCATTCTGCCTTTACTGCTGTCATAGTAACCCTGCCCCCAAGTTACATCAATTAAACGCCACTTTTTATCAATCAAAACCATATTCCAGGCATGATTAGAAGATGTTGTTTTTCGCCCAATATCACGAACTGAAGTTTTAGAATCTCCACGGATTATTTCACATTTAATTCCCACTAAAGAAGCCAAATGCTGATACAAAGCCGTAAAGCCTTCACAAACTGCTTTTTTTGAAGTAAATGCTTTCTGAATCAAATCATCATTCATCTGTTTTATTTTTCGCTGCTTTTCGGCTTCTGAAGAATAGGTAAAACCGCGCACTCTTGGCGGATTCAAATAAGCATTATAATCGTATTTTATATTGAGAGCAATCCAAGTGTAAATAGCACGTGCGCGATCATAATCCGAATTAAAATCATTCTCGATTTTATCGGCTAACTTTTCTGTGGTATTAAAGCTTTTAGGATATTTTGCAACGATTCTATCTACTTCACTAAGCTTTTGTGCGAAAGTAAAATTTAGAAAAAAGATATGCAGAAAAAGAAATACAAAAGCAGTTTTGTGTATTCTCATTTTAAAAACAATCTTTGATAATATCTCTTAATTCTTTGTCTAATTCGGCATTAGAAATTTGATTTTTCTCTAAATCAAAATTGGCATTAAATGCCGGAAGCGAAAATGAAGCTTTAATTTCTGCACCATATCTTGGCAAAGCATTACGAGCTATTTCTAAAACAGATGCCCCGCCTCTTGTTCCAGGTGATGTCGCCATTAAGAGCATTGGCTTTTTCTGAAAGACTTCTTTATTAATTCTCGAGCTCCAATCGAATATGTTTTTAAATGCAGTTGAATAATTGTTATTGTTTTCTGCCAATGAAACCACTAATACATCTGCGCTTTCTATTTTGGCAAGAAATGCTTTTGCAAGTTCATGCTGACCGATTTCTTTCTCAGTATCAACGCTGAAAATAGGCATTTCAAAATCGTTTAAATCTAAAACTTCAACCTCAGCATTTTCAAATAAACTTGATGCATAAGTTGCTAAACGTTTATTGATTGAATGCTGGCTGTTACTTCCTCCAAAGGCTATTATTTTCATATTCGTGGTATTTATTTTATTTTAGTAACAAAGTTCTTGCCACATATTTTAAAGATCAAAATTTGCGGCTAAGCATTATTATCGATTTCGTAAATCTCTTTTTGAATCTCAACTGAATATTCGTTAGGATAAATTTTTCCGCCGTACGATTTTGCGTATACTTTGGTAAATTCTGCTCCAAAATACAGAATAATTGCCGAATAATAAACCCAAACCAAAATTATTATAACAGATCCCGCAGCACCGTAAACAGAGGCTACTGTAGAACTTCCTAAATAAAAACCGATAGCAAATTTACCAATCATAAAAAGCACCGCTGTAACTCCAGAACCTATAAAGGCATCTTTCCATCTTATTTTTCCGTCTGGAAGAGTTCTAAAAATTATGGCAAAAAGAAGGGTAATACTAGCCAGTACAAGTACAACATTTACCACATAAAACAAGTAAACCGTACTCTCTGGAAAATATATTTTTAAGCGCGAGCTCACTAAATCTAAAGTTGTATTTACTAAAAGACTCACCAGCATTAAAAAACCTACTGATGCTATCATCGAAAAAGACATTAATCTATTTTGAATAAACTTCTTAACTCCTTTATCTGGCTTGGCGCGTAACCCCCAAATAAAATTAATAGAACTTTGTATTTCGGCAAAAACCCCCGACGCTCCAATCAATAACATCACAATTCCGAAGATGGTTGCAAACATATTATCACCAGATAATTGAACATTTTTTATCGCTTCCTGAATTTGACCCGCTGCACTATTACCAACCATGCCATTTATTTGTCCATATAATTGACCCGTTACCGCATCTTCTCCAAAGAAAAAACCACAAATAGTAATGATAATAATCAACAAAGGAGGCAATGCAAATATGGTATAATAAGATAAAGCGGCACTTAGCTTGATAGCATTGTCATCGTTGAATTCTAAAAAGGTGTTTTTCAATAGAAACCATGACTTGGAGAATATATTTTTGATTTTCATTTGCTGATTTTTTGAGATACTCTCAAATTTACGCATTAATCAAAATCTTAAATTCTCGTTTTTTAGTGGAATCTTATATTTTTTCCATGTTAGTTTAAGATTAAAAAGCAGAATATTTATTGATAATGACAAAAAATCCCTTTATCATAAACCGTCCATAAACTTGCTTTTTGATTGGCGGCTTTCAAAGCAGAATTTGCCCAAGTATTGCAGGTATAAAAAAGACTGTAACTTCCTTTTGCTTCATAAAAAGCATCTTTTTTTCCGTAGCTGTGACCTTCAATCCATTCCGGGTGAATTGGATCGCTGAAGCTATCTGAAATATAATCAACCAGACTTTGATAATTTTCTTTTGAAATCAAAATGCGCTTACAATCATCACCTTCTTTTAATTGTTTAAAAAATGTAGTATGCATAGCTGACGAACTTACTCCAAAAGCTGCTTTTAAAGCTGTGCTGGCTTTTAAATCTGACCATTCTGGAGTATCGAGATAAAAACCTTTGTCGCCCCAGCCAAAAGCGATAAAATTCATTAGTGAATCTTTGGATTGAGTTTGACTGAATTGAATTTCGTTTCGCCAATCTTTAATTTCATTTTTTATCGGAACGACAATATCGGTATGAACACCGTTTGAAAGTATGTAAATGGGAATTGCATTTTGTTCCTCAACTTTTGCAACATCTGAATTGACTGTAATCTTAGAAATGAAATAAACAGAAACCACATAAAGAACAAGAAAAGTGAAGATTCCGAAAAGTGTCCAGCCCAGAAATTTGAAGGTTTTTTTTAGCATTTTTGATTAATTGATTTTAGATTAGTAATTGGTTATTTTTTCTGTAACCAATTTTTGAGCCAAAAATTTTACTTCCTGAAGATACTACACGGATTTTACGGATTCGCTTTCGCGAAAGCGCGGATTTTACACGGTTTTTTTTGTTTTATTTTGTAGAAAAATCAAAATACAGACGCATAGTGAAGGCTCACTCTTAAAAATAAAAAAACTGCTGAATTTCTCCAACAGTTTTAAATCTATTTTCTTGTTTCTTTCTTCTATTATCTAAAAAAAATTAAACGTTGAAACGGAAGTGCATTACATCACCATCTTTTACTACGTATTCTTTTCCTTCCACTTTAAATTTTCCAGCTTCTTTTGCTTTTGCTTCAGAACCGTATTGAACGTAATCATCGTATGAAATAACCTCAGCACGAATGAAACCTTTTTCAAAATCTGTATGAATAACTCCAGCTGCTTGAGGTGCTGTAGCTCCAATATTGATAGTCCAGGCACGAACTTCTTTTACACCTGCTGTAAAGTATGTTTGTTGTTTTAGCAATTTGTAAGCTGCACGAATTAAAACTGAAGCTCCAGGTTCTTGTAATCCCATATCTTCTAGGAAAACCTGACGCTCTTCATAACTTTCTAATTCTGTAATATCAGCCTCTGCTCCTACTGAAAGCACAATAACTTCAGCATCTTCATCTTTTACTAACTCACGAACTTGATCTACGTATTTGTTTCCGTTTACGGCAGAATTTTCATCAACATTACAAACATACAAAACTGGTTTTGCAGTAATTAACTGAAAAGATTCCATTAAAACTTCTTCGTCATTACTTTGAGGAGTAATAGTACGAGCCGATTTAGCCTGCAATAATGCTTCTCTGATTCTGTCTAAAAGTGCTTTTTCAGTCTGCGCTTCTTTATTTCCAGTTTTAGCGGCACGATTTACTTTTTCCAAACGTTTTTCAACAGTTTCTAAATCTTTTAGCTGTAATTCGATATCAATAGTTTCTTTATCACGAATTGGATTTACATTTCCGTCAACGTGAACAATATTATCATTGTCAAAACAACGTAAAACGTGAATGATAGCATTACACTCTCTAATGTTTCCTAAGAACTGGTTTCCAAGACCTTCACCTTTACTTGCTCCTTTTACCAAACCTGCAATATCTACGATATCTACAGTTGCCATTTGAACGCGTTCTGGTTTAACCAATTCTTCCAATTTGTTGATTCTTGGATCTGGAACGTTTACAACACCAATATTAGGTTCGATTGTACAAAACGGAAAGTTGGCACTTTGCGCTTTTGCATTAGATAAACAATTAAATAATGTTGATTTTCCAACATTTGGTAATCCTACAATTCCTGCTTTCATCTGTTTGTTTCTATATTATTTATTCGGTCTTTATTTAATTAGACCTAAAACATTAAACGTTGTAATTTAATGCCTTATGATTTACGTTTTTCTTGGTTTCTGCCAAAATGATATTTTTTGGCTTTAAAATTTTGCAAATATAAGATTTAATAGCTCTTGCACGAAGTAAAAATGTTCAATAATATAATTTTAAGAGCATTCTTTAAAATTTTTAAACATTTTATTAATTTTTTGTTAAAAAACACTACTTTTATAAAACTAATCAACAAAAAACAAATCAAAAAACCAATAACCATGAGAAAGATTGCATTATTTTTATTTCTGCTGAATTCAGCATTTCTTTTTGCACAAAAAGAAGTCTCGGGTCTTGTAAAAGACAAAACTGGTAATCCACTGCCTGGCGTTAATATTATTGAAAAAGGAACTTCGAATGGAGTATCAACCGATTTTGAAGGTAGTTTTAGAATAAAAGTAAAAGATGGTGTAACATTAGTTTTTAGTTATGTCGGATTTGGAACTGTTGAAAAAACTGTTTCTGGAGATAAATTAGATATCGTTTTAACGGAAAGTGAAGGTCAAATTTTAAATGACGTTGTTGTCGTTGGTTCTAGAAATGCGAAAAGAACCGTTGTAAATTCGGCTGTTCCAATTGATGTAATCAATGTAAAGGACGTTACGACACAAAGTGGAAAAATTGAAATCAACCAATTATTACAATATGTAGCGCCGTCATTTAATGCCAATAAACAATCTGGTTCTGACGGCGCCGATCACGTTGATCCTGCTTCTTTAAGAGGTATGGGGCCTGATCAGACTTTGGTTTTGATTAACGGAAAAAGAAGACATCAATCTTCATTAATTAATTTGTTCGGAACACGCGGACGCGGTAATACGGGAACCGATTTGAACGCAATTCCTGCTGCGTCCATTAAAAGAATTGAGATCCTGCGAGACGGAGCATCTGCACAATATGGTTCTGATGCGATTGCCGGGGTTATCAATATTGTTACTAATGATAATGTAAACGAACTTACTGGCTCTATCACTTATGGCGTTTTTAATACTCACGCAAAAGGTGATTTCCTGCCGGGAACACCAAATACCGAAGGTTTTCGATTGGATAAGAATGGAAACGGAAATTCATACGGAAAGGATCAGGATTTTGATGGAGGTTCTGTAAGGGTTGCGGCAAACTACGGAACAGCAATTGGCAGTAAAGGTGGTTATGTAAATATTACTGGAGAATTTTTAAACAAAAATAAAACATTAAGACCTGCTTATGATTTTAGAAAAGGTTTTGGTGATGCTGAAATGCAGGGTGTAAATTTATTTGCAAATCTTGCTATTCCGATTTCTGACAAAACTGAGTTTTATGCTTTTGGAGGAAGTAATTTTAGAGATACTGACGCTTACGCTTTTACTAGAAATGACGGCGAAAGAGTTGTAGAATCTGTTTACCCAGGCGGTTACACTCCGAGAATTACTTCTAAAATTAATGACAATTCGGTTGCTGCGGGAATTAGAACAGAAACTTCTGGAGGCTGGAAATTTGACTTAAGCAATACTTTTGGTAAGAATAAATTTCAATACGAAATAAAAGGAACGATCAATGCTTCTCTCGAAGAAAATTCGCCGCTCCAATTTGATGCAGGTGGACACAGTTTACTTCAAAACACAACCAATTTTGACATTTCAAAAAATTACGGGGATGTTTTAAGTGGCTTAAATATTGCTTTTGGAACAGAATTTAGAGTTGAAAAATTCGAGATTTTTGCTGGTGAAGAAGGTTCTTATACCACTTACGACACCAACGGACAGCCTATAACAGATCCGACTACACAAAGTGCCCCAATTGACCCAATCTCTGGCGAACCAAGACCAGGAAGTTCACAAGGTTTTCCTGGATATAGTCCGGCAAATGAAGTGAATAAAGATCGTACTAACTTCTCTCTTTATGCAGATGCAGAATTGGATGTTACAGAAGCCTTAATGTTCAGCGGTGCCGTTCGTTTTGAAAATTATAGTGATTTCGGAAGTACTGTAAACGGAAAATTAGCTTCAAGACTTAAAATTACAGATCATATTAATGCCAGAGGATCTATTAGTACTGGATTCCGTGCACCATCTTTAGCTCAGATTTACTATAACTTACGTTTCACTAATTTTAATGCCAGCGGTGCAACCGAAGTTTTACTGGCTCCAAATGACAGCCCTGTAACTAGAGCTTTTGGAATTGATAAATTGAACGAAGAAAAAGCAGTAAATGCTTCTTTAGGCTTTACAGCTTCGTTTGGTGATTTTACTGCAACAATTGACGGATATTATATCCAAGTTAAAGACCGTATTGTTCTTACTGGATATTTTGACGCAAGTGCATTAAATCTTGGTGTTTCTGAAGCGCAATTTTTTGCAAATGGTGTAGACACAAGCACTCATGGTTTGGATATCGTTTTTTCTTGGAAGAAACAATTTGACTTTGGACAGTTTGGCGCAACGTTAGTTGGAAACATTAATGATATGAAAATTGACAAGGTTAAAAATGGCGCTTTAGACGAAGCAACTTTCTTTGGAAAACGCGAAAAAGCCTTTTTATTAGCTTCTGCTCCAGATAATAAATTCGGATTAAACCTTACTTATACTAAAAATAAATTTGATGCAGGATTGGCTTTTACACGTTTCAGTAAAGTCGTTTTGGTAGATTACGCAGATGAAGATGATGTTTACAATCCGAGATTAATTACTGATTTAACTGTTGGATATCAATTTACTAAAAGCTTGAAATTAACTCTTGGAAGCAACAACTTATTCAATGTTTATCCAACAAAACAAGATGAACAAGGAAATACAGAAGCTGGAGGTTATTGGGATGCTGTACAAATGGGTTTCAGCGGTGCGTATTACTATGCAAGACTTGGATTTAATTTTTAATGCATAATGGCTTCGAATTCAGCCTGACAATAGATTATCAATAATCATAAATAAAAAATCCTGAACAATTAAGTTCAGGATTTTTTTCTGTTTATATAATTACAATTTAAATTCTAAAGAGGCAATAATTGCTTTTTCTTCATCAGTAGCAGTAAAACCAGAAATATCCCAATAATTAGTTAAGATTTTATTTCGTTTATTAAAAAGGGATTTTTCTTTAAAGACATCACTTTCGCTATACGTGAAGTTTTGTTTATTAAAACCTGTCGTCACAAAACTATTTCTGACTTGAATATTTTTGGCTTTATCTTTTAAAATCACAGTATATCCAATTTCTTCATTAGAACTTAGCAGATAATAATCGGTTCCATCCCAGCGATAATTCACTTTTACAAACGATTTGGTAATATTTTTGTCTCCAACCTTTGTTTTATCTTCTATTTTATCAAGACTCGTCGCAGTTACAGATATAGTAAATTCTAAAATTATTTTTTTTACTGGATCATAAATAATCTCAAAATTATCGACTGCCTCTTTAGCTTTATCCAGCGGATTAACCGACATTACGTAATACTCTTTATTTTTAGCATGCCCTTTAATAGTAAAATCATATTCTTTCTTTGCTTTTGAATCTAACAAAGGTTCAAAATATTTAAAATTCGAATAATTTTCCATTATATTATTCAAATTATATCCCATTAAATCTGCGCTTACATCTGTTTCCAGTAATCCGTAAGAGCGATTTTGTTCTACCAATAAAGTGGTTGTGTTATTTTTATTGAATTGAAAATTAACCAATCCGTCATTATAATAGGAATATTGGTTGTCGAGCATAAAAAATTCTCGAACATAAACTTTTAATCGATGTGAAATACTTATTTTATCTTTTGAATTTGAAACTATTTTTTGAAGTGTTTTTTGAGGATTTTCTTTTGATACAACAACCTCATCTAAGTTTTCTTTCTTGTTTTTGAGGTAAACTGTAAACTCATTTTCTTTTAAAGAAGCCCAGCGCATTGTCAGATTTTCATAATTCATTTCTGAAACCTGCACATTTGAGCCGCCGTTTAAAACAAATGTAACTTTACCATCTTCGTTAGTCAGCAAAACTTGTTTGGTTTTTAATACAACCACAGTAGCATTTTCGATTGGCTGTAAAGTTTCAATATCTTTTACAAGAATAGAATACTCTTCACTTTGTGCAAAAACGCTTACATTGTTGAGTAATACGACAAATAAAAGTAGTAGTTTCTTCATAGGCGTTATTAAATTTTCAACTAAAGTATTAAATTTTTGTTAATAAATCAATACTCAAAAATAAATCATTAGTTATCAATACAATAAGATTCCGAAAATATTTCAATTTTAAGCAAAAAAAATCCTGAGCATAAACTCAGGATTATATTTTAAATAACTTTAAAGTAATTATTCTCCGTGTAAAAACGCTTGTCTTTGTAACAAAGTTTCTTCGTCTTCTACGTGATTATCATCTGGCACACAACAGTCTACCGGACAAACCGCAGCACATTGAGGCTCATCGTGGAAACCTTTACATTCTGTACATTTGCCTGGCACGATATAGTAAACCTCGTCAGAAATTGGAGTTTGAGCATCGTCTGCATCAACTTCAGTTCCGTCAGGTAAAACTATCTTTCCAGTAAGACTTGTTCCATCTTTATATCTCCAGTCATCTGCTCCTTCATATATTGCTGTATTCGGGCACTCTGGTTCGCAGGCCCCGCAGTTTATGCATTCGTCAGTTATTATAATTGCCATCTTTTTCGTAGTTACATGTTAAAAGTTATAAGATTTGAGTTTAAAATATCAAAGATTTGAATCTACTTTGCCTTATAACGTAATATAGCTTATTTTTGTGCAAAATTACAATCAAAACAATTCATAAGCAAACATTATGACATTAGAAACAAAAAAAAGTGTTTTTGTTGAATTAGGAAAATTTTTAAGTCAGTTTTCTGAAGAGCAATCGGTGCAAAAATCTGACGTTTTATATAATGATATCTTTTTTGAAGATTTTAAAAGTCTCATACATTTATCCCAATCCCATAACGGATGGTATACTCCTGAACAGGTTTATTTCGCATTACAGTCTTGGGCAGAAGCTTTAACAGAAGAAAACCTCGAAAAATGGCTTTCTCAATACGAAACTGACTTCGCTCAAAATGACAGCAGAGAAAAAACTGTTGCTTTAATATTAGCTGGAAATATTCCTTTAGTGGGCTTTCATGATTTTTTATCGGTTTTAATTACAGGCAATAAAGCTTTAATAAAAACATCATCAAACGATCAGCATTTACTGCCTTTTTTGGCCAAGTATTTAATTGCTGTAGATGAAAGTTTGAAAGATAAGATCACTTTCGTGGAAGGAAAACTAGAAAATTTCGATGCTGTAATTGCTACAGGAAGCAACAATACTTCTCGCTATTTCGAATACTACTTTAAAGATAAGCCTTCGATTATTCGCAAAAACCGAAATTCAGCGGCTATTTTAACGGGTAAAGAAACCCATGAAGAATTAGAACAATTAGGCGAAGATATTTTTAGATATTTTGGTTTAGGATGCCGAAATGTTTCTAAACTTTTTGTCCCAAAAGGATATTCTTTTGATGCCTTCTTTCAGGCCATTTTCAAATATCAGGATGTTATTCATTATGAAAAGTATGCTAATAATTACGATTACAATAAAGCTGTATTTTTAATGAGTAATTTTAAATTGTTAGACAATGGTTTTCTAACCTTGAAAGAAGATTCGAGCTATGCCTCTCCTATTTCGAGTGTTTTTTATGAATATTATGAAAACCTTGAAGAACTTCAAAAACGCCTTGAAACCGATTCAGAGCAAATTCAATGCATTGTTGGTACCAATTTAACAAGTGACACTATTGCATTCGGAGAAACGCAAAAACCTCAATTGTGGGATTACGCAGATAATGTCGATACTATAACGTTTTTGTTAACAACAAAGTAATAAAATGTTTAATTATTTCGAATATTTTAACGCT
The DNA here is from genome assembly GCF_001429295.1 of Flavobacterium sp. Root935. GTDB lineage: Bacteria > Bacteroidota > Bacteroidia > Flavobacteriales > Flavobacteriaceae > Flavobacterium. The sequence continues at coordinate 985,027 of NZ_LMJL01000012.1, forward strand.
TTTTCGGCTCTTATTACCGAAATTTGCGTCTTTAAAATTTTCGACTATTAACAACAACCATGAAAAAACACAACTACAGCGCAGGACCAAGTATTTTACCTCAGGAAGTTTTTGAGAAAGCATCAAAAGCAATTTTAAATTTTAATGATTCAGGATTATCTATTCTTGAAATTTCGCACAGAAGCAAAGATTTTGTTGCTGTTATGGAAGAAGCTCGATCCCTTGCTTTAGAATTATTAGGACTTCAAGGAAAAGGTTATCAAGCTTTATTTTTACAAGGTGGTGCAAGTACAGCATTCTTAATGGCTCCATATAACTTAATGAAAGAAAATGGAAAAGCAGCTTATTTAGACTCAGGAACATGGGCAACTGCTGCTATTAAAGAAGCTAAACTTTTTGGAGAAACTGTTATCGTTGGTTCTTCAAAAGACGACAATTATACTCATATTCCAAAAGGTTACGAAATCCCAGCTGATGCTGATTATTTCCACTGCACAAGTAATAACACCATTTTTGGAACTCAAATGAAAGATTTCCCAGCAACAAATATTCCTGTTGTATGCGATATGAGTTCTGATATTTTTTCACGCGAATTAGATTTTTCTAAATTTGATTTGATTTACGCTGGAGCTCAAAAAAATATGGGACCTGCTGGAACTACTCTTGTTGTGGTTAAAGAAGAAATCTTAGGCAAAAACGGAAGAACAATTCCTAGTATGTTAGATTATGCTAAACATATCAAAGCAGAAAGTATGTACAATACTCCTCCTGTTTTCTCTGTTTACGTTTCTCTTTTAACTTTACAATGGATCAAAGAAAAAGGCGGAATTGCTGCTGTTGAAAAATTAAACAACGCAAAAGCAGCTTTACTTTACGCTGAAATCGACAGAAACCCATTATTCAAAGGTGCAGCAGCAGTTGAAGATCGTTCGAATATGAATGTAACTTTCTTATTGAACAATCCAGATCATACAGCAACATTTGATGCTTTATGGAAAGAAGCAAATATCTCAGGATTACCAGGACACCGTTCTGTTGGTGGTTACAGAGCTTCTATCTACAACGCAATGCCAATCGAAAGCGTTCAGGTTTTGGTTGATGTAATGAAAGCGTTGGAAACTAAAGTTTAATCTTTTTTTCGGTTAATCGTTAATTCGTTTAACTGTTTAATCGTCAAAATGTTTCCTTTAGAAAAATATCAAAAAAGAAAAATCAAATAGCTGGTTTATCGATTAAACAAATAAACGATTTACCAAATAAACAATAAACACACAATGAAAGTATTAGCAAATGATGGAATTTCTAAAAGTGGAATTCTAGCCTTAGAAAAAGGCGGATTTGAAGTTATAACTACAAAAGTAGCTCAAGAACAAGTAGCTAACTATATAAATGAAAACAATATTGACGTAATTTTAGTTCGTAGTGCAACTAAAGTTCGTAAAGACATTATTGACGCTTGTCCTGGTATTAAAATTATCGGACGTGGTGGTGTTGGTATGGATAACATTGATGTTGACTATGCTAAAAGCAAAGGAATCCATGTAATCAATACTCCAGCTTCATCTTCAGAATCTGTTGCTGAATTGGTGTTTGGTCACTTATTTAATGGTGTACGTTTTTTACATGATTCTAACAGAAATATGCCTCTTGAAGGAGATACTAATTTTGACGGTTTGAAAAAAGCTTACGCTAACGGAACTGAATTAAGAGGTAAAACTTTAGGTATTGTTGGTATTGGCCGTATTGGCCAGGCTACTGCAAAAATGGCTCTTGGTTTAGGAATGAAAGTTATCGCTGCAGATAGTTTTATTCCAGAAGTAGATATTAAAGTTGAATTTTTCGACGGACAATCTATCACAACTAAAGTAGTTTCTCAATCTTTAGAATCTTTATTTAAAGAAGCTGATTTCATCACATTACACGTTCCTGCTCAAAATGGTTACATCATTGGAGAGAAAGAATTTGAAATCATGAAAGATGGTGTTGGAATTGTTAATTGTGCTCGTGGAGGTGTTATTGACGAGGTTGCTTTAGTAAAAGCATTAGATTCTGGAAAAGTTGCTTTTGCTGGATTAGATGTTTTTGAAAACGAGCCAAAACCAGAAATGGCAATTTTAATGCACTCTAAAATCTCTTTGACGCCGCACATTGGAGCTGCAACTGGAGAGGCACAAGATAGAATTGGTACAGAGCTAGCTTCACAAATTATTACTTTGTTAAGCTAATCAATTATAATTAAATCACTTACAAGGGATTTATTAACATCGTTTAATAAATCCCTTTCTTTTTTTTGTTTAAATTTGAGTTCTAATCTAAATCCTAAAAATCATGTTTGAACAATTAACCCAATTAGTACAACAATATGGAGGCGATGCAGTTGTAAACAATAACGCTGTTCCAAACGAACACAACGAAGCCGTAATCAATGAAACCAGTAGTTCTATTTTTGAAAGTCTAAAAAAGATTGTTTCTGAAGGCGGCACCGAACAAATTGCAGGATTGTTTAGCGGTAAAGAAGCTATTGATAGTTCAAATCCTGTAGTACAACAAATTCAACAACAATTAAGCGGCAGTCTTGGTCAGAAATTTGGACTAAGCAGTGCAGACTCAAACGGAGTTGCGTCTAATTTAATTCCGCAGATTTTAGGTTCTTTAGTTAATAAAGCAAAAGATCCAAACGATAATAGTTTTCAAATTTCTGACATCATCAATTCTATTTCAGGAAACAGCGGACAAGCTTCAGGAATAATGGATACAATTTCTAAATACGGAATGCAATTCGGTCTAGACCAAAACAACGACGGAAAAGTAGATGTTGCTGATGTTCTTGTAGTAACCAAAAGCAAAGGCGGTATAGCTGGATTTATTGGGAAATTGTTTGGAAGTAAATAGTCGTAAATAGTCTAAATACAAAGGTTCAAAGTGACAAAGGAACAAAGGCCTTAAGAAAACTCTAAAAACTGATTGCAAATTGTAATCAGTTTTTATTTTTATAAGTAAGAAGTTAAACCTTTGTGACTTTAAACATTTGTTCCTCTGAACCTTAAAAAAAATTCGTAAATTTAAATCATGAAAAAATGCGTTTCCATATTGATTGTAGTATTAACAGTAATTGCTTGTTCAACAGCTTCGCAGAATAATATTGCGAGCAATAATAATGTAGTAAACAAAAAAGGAAATGATACTGTTAGAATTGCAAACGATTCTTTAGAATACGAAGTGATAATTATAGATAATGGTTTCAATACTTGGTTGAATTCTCGTGCGCTGCCCAGACATTATTATACATTAAATTATCTCGAAAATAAAAATTATCAATATGTTGTGGAATGGAACATTCGAGCTTCACAACCCAATCGTTACAATCCGAATTTATACGAAATGACTATAGATTACCAACCGCAGATTCGTTATGGATACGAAGTGAATTATTTAATTTATAACTATATGATTTATTTTCAAAATACTTACAAACAAAAGCTCGCGGGGTATGTTCCGCAAAGATAATGTTAGTATATTTGTAATGGTTATAAATAAATAATGGACAGACTTAAAAAACGCTGGGGAATCACATCCAACCTACAAGCCATAATCATATTTATTGTTTTTGCTATCACTGGATCAGCATCTGCATGGATTTCTAGACCTTTCTGCGACTGGATCGGAATTTATAAAGAAGATTTCGGGGCTGTTTGGTTTACTTTAATCCGTTTATTAATCATTTTTCCTATTTACCAAGTTTTATTAGTTGCCATAGGAACCTTATTTGGTCAATTCCGTTTCTTCTGGAATTTCGAAAAGAAAATGCTCAAAAGAATGGGGCTTGGATTTCTTTTTAAAGATTAATTTTATTATTTCTTTTAAAACAAACCGTTCTGGTTAAGACCTATTCTTAATCACAATATTTTATTTATTTTAATTTCTTCAAGTCAATAAATCTTTTTCTCTCAAACCAATTCATTTTTACTCAATCCCTTTATTTATCTAATATAAACAATGTAAAAATTTATATAAAAAAAGTATAATCCGTTTTTTTTATATTAATTTACTACGAAAACAGCATACAGAACAGGATGGTGCAGGATAGTTTGTTTTGAAGTAATAATAATCTTTACAGTAGTGAAAATCGTTTTTTAAACCTGATAATCAGTTGTTTAAAATTATTTTCTAACTAAGATTATTTTACTTACTAACCAAACCACCATTGACATGCTGAAAAATTACTTAAAACTCTCCGTGATAGCGGCCATAACCTGCCTCATTGCGCCGATGACTTTAATTTTTGCCCAAAATCCAATCGTCAAAATTGACTTTGATCAATCAGGAAGACCTAAAGCCGAAGTAAACGATCCAGATTATACAGCCTGGGTAATAGCTTCTGTAAACACAAGTACTTATACCGAAAATGGAATTACATTTACCGTTACTAGAGTTGGAGACAAAGGAGATGCTCTAGGAACAAACTGGTACAAAGCAGGAATACAAGCTCCATACTATGCCAGATTAGTGAGCGATGGTCTAACTGTAAAAGGAACAACTGCAAATCTAGGAGCACAGATAGAACTTAAAATAAGCGGATTAACAACTGGCGAACATTCCTTTTTAGCGTTTTTTAATGCTGTAGACAGTCCGTCTGGAAATAACTTTAGCCCAATTGATATTTCTATTAATGGAAATTTGGTTGTCGATAATTTAATTCCGTCTGTAAGAGCTCTTAAAACTGCCGATGCCAAATCTACTTATTTAAAATTTCAAGCTGTAACAGGCACAGATGTTGTGATTTTAATTGCTGCAGAAACCTCAGGTACAGAAAATATTAAAAATATTATGCTTAACGGTTTTGAACTTAATACCCCTAATATTTTTTATCAAGCCACAAATCCAAATCCGAAACAAAATGACGAACATGTTGAATTAACCTCTGGCGGTAAATTACTGCAGTGGACAGCGGCGGCAAATGCGGTTTCGCACAACATCTATTTCGGTACAGATCAAGCAGCTGTAGACAATGCCACGACATCTTCGCCAGAATACAAAGGAAATCAAGCTTTAGCAAACACTTCTTATCAAGTAAACGGACTATATACTGGAGCTACTTATTATTGGCGCATTGATGAAGTTCTTGCAAATGGAGTTGAAAAAGGAAATATCTGGCGTTTTCGTCCAGCACAGCTTGCATTTCCAGAAGCTGAGGGATATGGGCGCTTTGCAAGAGGCGGACGAGGTGGAAAAATAGTTGCCGTAACTAATCTAAACGACAGCGGACCTGGAAGTTTCCGTGAAGCTGTTACAAATGATATTGGACCAAGAACCATCATTTTTAATACATCAGGAATAATCCAATTACAATCTCGTCTTGTTTTAAGTCAGCCTTACGTTACAGTTGCAGGACAAACCGCGCCTGGCAAAGGTATTTGCATTCGCTCTGCTCCTTTTGGAGTTACTGGAAATGATGCCGTAGTCCAAAATCTAAGAGTTCGACTTGGCGCTGGACCAACTTTTGACGGAATGGGATTAACTGGTGCTGACAATAGCATTATTGATCATTGTTCCATCAGCTGGACAATTGATGAATCTTTCAGCTCTAGATCAGGAAAAAATATAACTCTGCAAAAAACACTTATTTCTGAAGCTCTAAACGCTGCCAATCATCAAAATTATCCAACAGGAACAGAACATGGTTATGCAGCTACAATTGGTGGAGATATTGGTAGTTTTCACCATAATTTACTAGCACACTGCTACGGTCGTAACTGGAGTCTTGGCGGCGGATTAGACGGAAGCGGTGCCTATACCGGCAGAATGGACATCACAAATAATGTAGTCTACAACTGGGGAAGCAGAACAACCGACGGTGGAACCAAAGAAGTGAATTTTGTAAACAACTATTATAAACCAGGCGCAGGCTCAAAAATATTTGTAGCATTTAATCAGCAGAATGAAGGCGTTGGAACTGGAATGCAGCAATGTTATTTTAACGGAAATGTGATGCCAGGCTACTTCGACGAAAGCAATCAAACTGCTGGAAGAAAAGCTTCAGGAAATACTGTTACATATGAAAATTTTGTCAATACTCCCTTTTTTCCTTCTTATGTAACTACGCAATCTGCCAAAAATGCTTATAAAATTGTACTGTCGGATGTGGGATGTACACAGCCTGAATTTGACGAACATGACCAGAGAATTATCACAGAAACTTTAAACGGAACCTATTCTGCTGTTGGAAGCGTAACTGGAAAACCTGGATTTCCAGATAATGAAGCTGATGTTGGAGGATTTGAAATTTACCCAATTGTAAATAGAGATGCCAATTGGGATACTGATCAAGACGGACTTCCAAATTGGTGGGAAACTATTATTGGAACTAATGCAAACTCTGCAATTGGTGATTTTTCAGATGCAAATGCTGATAACGATTTAGATGGATACACAAATCTTGACAAATACCTGCAATGGATGTCTTTACCACATTATCAATCTCCAGAAGGAACAAAAATTGACATCAATATTCAAAAATTATCAAGAGGATTTACAAGTGGTGTTTCATATGCTATTTCAAATGTTGTGAACGGAAACGCAGTACTTAATACTGATACAGTTGCATTTTCACCAGCAGCCAACGGATTATGCTCTTTTGAATTTACAGTTACCGATTCTGAAGGCGGCACTATGAAACGAAAGGTAAATATTATAAGCGGACAAAGCTTAACTTTAGGTACTGAAGAAATTATTAGCGAAGCAAAAAGCAACTCTTTTAAGGTATGGCCTGTGCCAAGCAGTGGCTCTTTTTCGATCTTCATTGACAATCAAGAAACAGAAACTGCCGATCTTAAAATCTATGATATTGCTGGAAAAGAGTTAATACAACAAAATATTAGAACCAATACAGCCGAAACAATTCACTTATATTCAAAAGGAGTGTTTCTAATTAAAGTTGTTAATCCTCAAACAAAGAAAACACAATACATCAAAAAAATAATTGTTCAATAAAAGACATGATTAAAGACGGTTTTATAAGCCGTCTTTATTTTTTTGAAAGAAATAAGTATAAATCCATGTTAATGTAAAAGAAGGAATTACATCCGTAAAAGGTATAATTTCTTCTACAAAAGTCAAAATACTTGCCACCCTTCCTACGCGTCCTTTATACATTCTAGTCATAATAAAAGCAGCAATTGGCGCCCAAATCACATCCGAAAATTCGCCCACAAGCGGTATCGAAAATGAAACCATACCAATAGCATCCAAAATTAAACCGATTATTAATTTGGACGTTCTGTTATCTTCAACAACATTTAAATCTTGCATTTTGATCTGTATTTGAAGTTTATTCGAAATTAAAAATAAACCATTAAATCCTGTTATTTCTTTTTCCTATTTAATTTCCACAATTCCCATATCAAGAAACGTACCTTTTTATGATAGATTTCAATCCGATCTTTAATAATATTAAATTGGAAATTGGAATTTAAGACATTGAAATTTGATTGTATACATAATCTTCGTTTCTTTGTAAAAAGAGTTTTCTAAATGATACACGCAAAAAACATACATAAATTCTACGACAAACTTGAAGTTTTAAAAGGAGTCGATTTACATATTAAAAAAGGCGAAATTGTTTCAATCGTTGGTGCTTCAGGCGCTGGAAAAACGACTTTACTGCAAATTTTAGGAACTTTAGACAAACCAGATCATAGTCCAGATTCATCATTAACGATTAATGGTAAAAATGTACTGGAATTACAAGATCTCAAAAACGATAATTCAAAACAAGAAAAGACGTTTAAAATCATTACTTGGGCTGGCTCTCTTTACATTGTTGTTTTGGCCGTTTATTTGATGTTTTTCAGAACCAAAGTTTTCGATGATACACTTAGATTAGTAGTAGTTGGAGTCCTTTTTCTGCCAATATTTTCAATGCTTATTTATTATAACAGATATTTTAAAAAGAAAAGCAGACAAGACAAAACATTATCCGATTTTAGAAACTTAAACCTTGGTTTTATTTTCCAGTTTCATCAGCTTTTACCAGAGTTTACAGCTCTAGAAAACGTTTGTATTCCAGCTTATATTGCTGGAAAAAAAACTTCAGAAACCGAAGCCGAAGCTAAAAAACTGCTTACTTATTTAGGACTTTCACACAGAATTAATCATAAGCCAAGCGAACTTTCTGGCGGAGAACAACAGCGTGTGGCCGTTGCAAGAGCTTTGATCAATAAACCAGATGTTATTTTTGCCGATGAACCTTCTGGAAATCTAGACACGCATTCTGCCGAAAACCTGCATCAATTATTTTTTCAGCTTCGAGACGAATTCGGGCAGACTTTTGTGATCGTAACCCATAACGAAGAATTGGCTAATATGGCTGATAGAAAATTGATAATGGTCGATGGCTTAATTAGTAATTAGGAGCTATTTCCTGCTATCCGTTTCAATCTTTTATGCCGCTAAAGAAGCGTCATAAAAGGATTTTCACTTCTATCAGGGCTAGGGCACTCGAATAACAAGAACATTTCATTTAAAAATGAATAAAAAAGAACTCAAAGAATTTTTAGACGAAAAAGTCATTCAATATAATAATCAGGATTTTATTGAAAGTGATCCTGTACAGATTCCGCATCTTTTCAGCCAAAAAGAAGACATTGAAATTGCTGGTTTTTTAAGCGCATCAATTGCTTGGGGAAATCGCAAAATGATTATTAAGAATTCGCATAAAATGATGGAATTAATGGGCAATACACCTTATGATTTCGTCATGTCACATTCTGATGAAGATTTGGCCAGACTTGAAACTTTCGTCCATCGAACTTTTAACGGAAATGATTTTTCTGGTTTTATAAAAGGTTTAAAGCACATTTATGCAAACCACAACGGACTTGAAGCTGTTTTTGCTAAAAACCAACAAGAAAATAGTCTGCAGAAAAGTATTCACGAATTCAAAAAAATATTCTTTGAGATCGATCATTTAGCGAGAACGCAGAAACACATTTCAGATCCGTTAAACAATTCGGCTGCCAAAAGAATTAATATGTATCTACGCTGGATGGTACGTCAAGATACAAAAGGCGTTGATTTAGGAATCTGGAAAAGTATTTCTCCTGCTGCCCTATCTTGTCCGCTTGATGTACATTCTGGAAACGTTGCCCGCAAACTTGAAATTCTTTCGCGAAAGCAAAACGACGCAAAAGCTTTACTGGAATTAGATACAAAATTAAGAGAAATGGATGCGCAAGATCCTGTAAAATATGACTTTGCTTTGTTTGGATTGGGAGTTTTTGAAGGGTTTTAAAATTTTAAATCTGTATGTCAGGCTGACATTCAAGATGGTAATAAGACATCAAAAATTACAAATTCAACAAAAAACCGTGAATTTAACGTACATTTGCACAAAATTTAAAGCAAATGAGCACTTTCGAAAAATTTAATCTTCCAAAATCAGTACAAAAAGCTATAGACGATTTAGGGTTTGTTACACCAACTCCTATTCAGGAAAAATCTTTTTCAGTGATTACTTCTGGGCGAGATATGATGGGAATTGCACAAACCGGAACTGGTAAAACACTTGCTTATTTACTGCCGCTTCTAAAGTTATACAAATTTACCAACACCAATACACCTAAAATTGTAGTTCTTGTTCCAACCAGAGAATTAGTAGTTCAGGTTGTAGAAGAAGTTGAAAAACTGACTAAATACATGTCGGTTAAAACTTTAGGAATTTACGGAGGCGTAAACATTAACACACAAAAGAAAGCCGTTTACGAAGGTGTCGATATTTTAGTGGGAACTCCAGGTCGTACAATGGATTTGGCTCTGGATGCTGTAGTTCGTTTTGACGAAACTCAAAAACTGGTTATTGATGAATTTGACGAAATGTTGAATTTAGGTTTCCGCGCGCAATTGACAGCTCTTTTGGCAATGATGAAACCAAAACGTCAAAACATATTATTCTCGGCAACAATGACAGACGAAGTTGATGCGATTTTAAATGATTATTTTGATTTTCCTGAAGAAGTTACCTTAGCTGCTTCTGGAACTCCGTTAGAAAAAATTACACAGATTACGTATAATGTTCCAAACTTTAATACCAAAGTAAATCTTTTAAAGCATTTACTAGAGACGGACGAAAGCATGGAACGTATTCTGATTTTCGTTAATAATAAAAAGATTTCGGACATGCTTCATACTCGTATTGAAGAAATGTTTGAAGGACAGTTTGGAGTAATTCACTCTAATAAATCGCAGAATTATCGTTTAAGTACAATGGCAGAATTTCAAGAAGGAAATCTGCGCGGATTAATTACTACCGATATTATGGCGAGAGGTTTGGACATTTCTAATATCTCTCACGTTATAAACTTCGAACTTCCAGAATTACCAGAACTTTACATGCACAGAATTGGGCGTACTGGTCGTGCTGATGCAACAGGAACAGCGATCAGTTTTGTTACACCTCGTGAAGAAGAATTTAAAATTGAAGCCGAAGTTTTAATGAATCAGGAACTTAAAATTGCAGATTTCCCAGAAGAAGTTGAGATTTCATCTAAATTAATAGAACCTGAAAAAGACAGACAGCCAATTAAGTTTTTAATGAAAAAACCAAAATTAGACGGCGATGGTGCTTTTCATGAAAAATCGAAAAAGAACAAAAAAGTCAATCTTGGAGGCCCTTCAAAAACAAAAAAGAAAACACATGGTTCTGTTAACAGAAATATGCTGAAGACTAGAGATAAGAAGAGAAAAGATAAGGATAAATAGATTTTCTTAAAAGTTACAAAGGTTCAAAGAGGCAAAGCTTCAGAGGTTTTGCTATTTTTAAATATAAAAAAGGCTCAAAAATAAAGTTTATTTTTGAGCCTTTCTTGCCTTTGAACCTTTGTCTCTTTGAACCTTTGTTCCTTAAAAAAAGCTATATTTTAGTAAAAACCAATCCAACCGGCGAACACAACTCGATTCTTTTTCCGGTGTCTGTGATTTTTCCAGTTGTTTTATTTCTTTTAAAAATAATGATATCATTAGTATATTGATGACCAACTAAAAGATAATTTCCTGTTGGGTCAATAGCGAAATCTCTTGGACCTTTTCCTAAAGTGCTTTGCTGCTCTACCAATTCAATGGCTCCTGTTTTAAGGATTTTATAAACCGAAATAGAGTTTGCGTCTACACGATCAGAAACATATAAGAAGTTTCCGTCTGGAGAAATTTTAATTGCCGCTGCGCCTGTTCCGCCAGTAAAACCTTTTGGAAGAATGCTTGTTTCAGCAATTAGTTTTAGATTTCCAGTTTTATCATAACTAAAAGTCGTTAAAGTTCCGTCTAATTCCTGAACTAAATACACGAATTTCCCATCTTTACTAAAAGTCAAATGTCTTGGTCCGCTTCCTGCTTTTACATCGACACTTCCTTTAAGAGTCAGCATTTCGTTTGTAGAATTCGGATTGTATTTATAGATAAAAACTTTATCTAGACCTAAATCATTAGACAGAACGAATTTTTTATCTGGTGAAAAAACAACCATATGCACGTGCGCTTTTTCCTGACGCGCTGCGTTTGGTCCTTTTCCTTCATGCTGAATTATTTGCTGCACTTCAGTAAGACTTCCATTTGGTTTTTTCTTAAAAACGACAATGTTTCCGCCAGAATAATTGGCAACAATTACATTTTTATCATCATTAATTAAATGACATGGATCTGCACCTAAAGAAGCATTTGTATTTAATAACTTTATTTTTCCTGAAGCTGAATTATAACTAAAAGAACTGACAGCACTTTGAGTTCCGTTTTCGTTTACAGCGTAGATAAATTTATTATCAGCAGAAACCGATAAATAACTTGGACTGATAACATTTTCTGAAGAATTCTTTAATTTTAAACCGCCGGAAGATGCATCAAATTCATAAACATAAATTCCGTTGCTTTGACAGGTATTTGTGTAAGTTCCAACCAATAAGTTGAATTTATTTTGAGCTTTTACCGTGGTCAGGGATAAAGCAGAAAATAAAAATAAATATATTTTTTTCATAGTTTGTTTTTTTGAATCAGCTAAAATAAGGAATAAAAATCGTTTTGAAATAGTTTCTTTGTTACAAAAGAAATGGCAAAAGTTACATTTTTCGAACTCCATAAAGTTTATCCAGCAATAGTTAATCTCTTACATAAACTTATAGGGTTTAAATAATTTTTAATTCGTATTTTTGACCAGCATCTTCGCGAAAAACAAAACGTAGTGAAGTAAATCGAAGCCAGAATGCATTTTAAACATCCCGAAATTCTATACTTTCTGTTTTTATTGATCGTTCCAATTTTGGTTCACTTATTTCAATTAAGACGTTTTAAAACCTCTTTTTTTACCAATGTTCGATTCTTAAAAGAACTTGCAATTCAGACACGTAAAAGTTCTAAAATTAAAAAGCGACTTTTATTGGCTACGCGCTTATTACTGCTGACTTTCATAATTTTAGCTTTTGCACAGCCTTTTTTTCAGGCAGTCGACAGCAAAAATGCTTCAAACGAAATGTATATTGTTTTAGACAATTCGTTTAGTATGCAGGCAAAAGGCAAAAAAGGCGAATTGTTAAAAAGAGCTGTTCAGGAATTGCTTGAAAACACTCCAGAAAACACTCCATTTTCTTTATTAACTAACACCGAAAATTTCTGGAATACCGATATTAAATCTGCTAAAAGTGCTTTACAAAACCTAAAATACAGTGCTGCGCATTTTGACCTTTCGGCAATAACTGCAAAAATTAAAGCACACAAATCTGCACATAAAAAAGACATTGTAATCATTACAGATGCTGTAGGTTTAAAAGAAAAAGATGTTGCAACTGTAAATTTTGAAGAAAAACCATATTTCATAGTTCCAGAAGCAGAACAAAAAAATAACGTTTCGATCGACAGCGTTTACATTAATCAAACTTTAGAGAATTTCTATGAAATCGGAATTAATTTATCAGCTTACGGCGAAGATTTTAAACCAGTTTCGACTGCTTTATACAATCAAAATAAATTGATTGCCAAAACGATTATCAATTTTGACACTAAGAAAAAGAAAATCAATTTTACGATTCCAAAAGAAGCTTTTCACGGATATGTAACGATCGAAGATAACGGCTTAACGTATGATAACAAATTGTTTTTCAGCATTTCTAAAAACAAAAAAACAAACGTTATCAGTATCGGCGAACCTGAAAAAAGTAATTTCTTATCTAGAATTTATACTCCAGGCGAATTCAATTACCACAATTATTCGATTAGTTCTTTAGATTACAATAGTTTAGAAAAACAAAATACGATTATTTTAAACGAATTGAATGAAATTCCGCAGGCTTTGCAGACTACTTTAAAAGCTTTTGTTTCTAAAGGCGGTAATTTGGTTGTAATTCCTTCTGAGAAGAGTTCAATTGCTAATTTAAATACTTTGCTGAGTAATTTTGGAAAAGTTCAATTCGGTAATTTAGAAAACAACAGTAAATTAATCACTAAAATTAATTTTGATCATCCGTTATTTTCAGGAGTTTTTGAGAATAAAATAACGAATTTTCAATATCCAAAAGTAAATAGTGCATTTGCCGTTTCAAGTTCATATCCTGCTGTCCTTTCCTTTGAAGATCAGACACCTTTTGTAACTTCTGTTCAAAATCAGGTTTCTGGAATAACGGTTTTTACAGCACCAATAAATAGTACAAATTCAAATTTTCAGCAATCACCTTTAATTGTTCCGTTATTTTATAAAATCGCTCAGAACAATCAAAAAACTGGAGTTAACGCATTAACAATCGGAAATAATAAACCTTATTTTGTGGATATTTTATTAACTAAAGACGCTATTTTGGAAGTAAAAGGAAATGATGATTCTTTTATTCCGATTCAGCAGATATTGAACAATAAAGTAAAATTAACCTTTAATGATTTTCCTGAAACTGCTGGTAATTACGGTGTTTTCGATAAAAAAGAATGGGTTGAAAATATTAGTTTTAATTACAAACGAACGGAAAGCGATTTGAGTCAGGTAAACACAAATGTAGTTTCTGACTTTAAAACCGCCGATACCATTTCGACCATTTTTAATACCTTACAAACTGAACGAACTGACAGCCAAATTTGGAAATGGTTTGTTATCTTTGCACTGTTATTTTTAGCACTAGAAATGGCAATTATAAAATTTGTAAAATAGAATTCGAGTTTGTTTTAAAGGCATTCAACTTTTTACAAAAATCATCTTACGACAAAAAAATATCTACAATATGAAAATAATCATCAAAAGCGCCAAAATTATCGACTCAAAAAGTCCGTTTCACAATCAGACCGTTGATCTTTTAATTGCAGATGGTTTAATAGAAAAAATAGGCGTTTCACTTCCAAACGATGATGCAGAAATTGTACGTTTCGATGACCTTCACGTTTCGCAGGGCTGGTTTGACAGCAGTGTTTCACTAGGAGAACCAGGTTACGAAGACAGAGAAACCATTGCAAACGGTTTAAATGTTGCCGCAAAAAGCGGTTTTACCGCAATTGCACTTCAGCCTAACTCTTTACCAGTTATTGACAATCAGTCTCAGGTCAGCTTTGTGAAAAATAAAGCAAATGGTTTTGCAACAGAAATTTTCCCAATTGGAGCATTAACTAAAGCAAGTGAAGGAAAAGATATGGCAGAACTTTTCGATATGAAAAATGCCGGCGCTATTGCTTTTGGAGATTACAACAAAAGTATTGACAATGCTAATATCTTAAAAATCGCTTTACAATATGTACAAGATTTTGATGGTTTGGTAATTGCTTACTCGCAAGATCCTAATATTAAAGGAAATGGTGTTGCGAATGAAGGAATTGTTTCTACAAGATTAGGTTTAAAAGGAATTCCAAACTTAGCCGAAGAACTGCAGATTTCAAGAAACTTGTTTTTATTAGAATATACTGGCGGAAAACTTCATATTCCTACTATTTCTACAGCAAAATCGGTTGAATTGATTAGAGAAGCTAAAGCTAAAGGACTAAACGTAACTTGCAGCGCATCTGTACATCACTTGGTTTTAACAGATGAAAAACTAGACGGATTTGATACTCGCTTTAAAGTTACGCCTCCTTTAAGAACTGAAGTGGACAGACAAGCTTTATTAAACGGAATTGCTGACGGAACTATCGATACAATAACATCAGACCATAACCCGATCGATATTGAATTCAAAAAAATGGAATTTGATACAGCTAAAAACGGAACTATTGGTTTAGAAAGCGCTTTTGGAGCTTTATTAACGGTTTTACCATTAGAAACTGTTATTGCAAAATTGACTTCTGGAAGAACGCTTTTTGGTCTTGAAAACAATACAATCGAAGAAGGTGCAAAAGCAAATTTCACCTTATTTACTCCAGAAGGAAAATCAATATTTACAAAAGAAAACATTCTTTCAAAATCTAAAAATTCTGCTTTTCTAGGAACAGAAATTAAAGGCTCTGTTTACGGAATTTTAAATCAAAATCAACTTGTTACAAAATAATAACATGAATAATTCAGTCGAAGAAGGAAAATCAATTGCCATTACCAGTTACATTCTAATTATTGGTGTTTTGATCGCCATGAGTATGAATTCTGAAAACAAAAATAGTTTTGCTTCTTTTCATATCCGTCAGGCTTTAGGATTGTCTTTAACCTTTATTTCATTGGGCGCAATAATCAGCAATTTCGACAGCTTTTTTATTACTTTCCCAATGTGGATTTGTATTTCAATTCTATGGACTTTTGGTATTTTTACTGCCATTCAGGGACAAACAAAACCAATTCCGTTAGTTGGGGAATTATTTCAAAAATGGTTTAAAAAGATTGGCTAATTTTTTAAATTTCAATTAAAAAATTCCAAATTCCAAATTCGGAAAATTCACAATTCACAATTCACAATTAAAATATGAATCTATCTTTAGAATATAAAATACAAGAACCAAAAGTAATTTTAGATAAAAATCCGTTATTGCTTTTATTGCACGGATACGGAAGTAATGAAGCTGATTTATTTTCATTCGCTTCTGAACTTCCAGACAACTATTACATAATTTCTGCCAGAGCGCCTTACGATTTACAATATGGAGCATACGCTTGGTACGCAATTAATTTTGATGCCGATCAGAATAAATTTTCAGATAACGAACAAGCTAAAACTTCAAGAGATTTAATAGCCAAATTTATTGACGAATTAGTTGCAAATTACCCAATTGACGCTAACAACGTAACTTTAATTGGATTTAGCCAAGGTTCAATTTTGAGTTATGCAACAGCACTTTCTTATCCTGAAAAAATTCAGAGAGTGGTTGCAATGAGTGGTTATTTTAACGAAGAAATCATCAAAGAAGGTTTTAAAAATAACGATTTTAAAAACCTTAAAATATTCGCCTCTCACGGAACTGTAGATCAGGTTATTCCGACTGAATGGGCTAGAAAAACTCCAGCAATTTTAGAAAAACTAAATATCCCAGTTACTTATAAAGAATATCCTGTTGGTCACGGAGTTGCTCCACAGAATTTCTTTGATTTTAAGAATTGGCTGGGTTTGTAGTTTTCAGTTTTCAGTCGCAGTTTACAGTTTGTTAAGATTGAAAACTGCGACTGAAAACTGTAAACTTTATTCTCATGTATAAAAAATCTTTCCGTTTTTCTTCAAAACATAACCTTTCCAAGGAATTAACTGCCAATCGCCGTTAACCCAAGAATCGCCTTCAGATTTTCTTTCTAAAATGATGGATTCTTTTTGAGTGTCCAGAAAAAGTTCAGCTTTGTTTCCATCGAAAATTACGTATGATGCAGTAGTGTATGTTTTACCATCATCATAATGTGACAGTTTTGTTCCTTCAAAAATTCGGATACATTCTTTTTTAAGAGTTGACCAAGTATATCCAGCAGAAGCTTTACAACCGTGAGAATCGGCATCTGCTCCCACAACAGTCTCTTTCACCGGCTCTTTTGGAGTATTTACATTTTCCTGAGAAACTTTTTTGGCGCAGGAAAACGCGCTCGCCATAATCAAAAACAAAAACATCTTTTTCATAATCCTATTGATTTAAAGGTCAAAAAAAATAGGATTATAAAATACTATTTTTGATATAACCAAGTTTGATTTACTTCAAAAGTAATATTATCATCGTTATCAACAAAATATT
Source organism: Flavobacterium sp. Root935 (assembly GCF_001429295.1). GTDB lineage: Bacteria > Bacteroidota > Bacteroidia > Flavobacteriales > Flavobacteriaceae > Flavobacterium. Next base: position 1,002,172 of record NZ_LMJL01000012.1, read on the forward strand.
TTAACAAGACTTCTCCCCATAATTCGCCATTACTGTAATCAGCAATTATCCAACGGTGGTTTAAAATTTTAACTTTGTTGATGATAAATTTATTTGGACCAATCTGATCTTGACCTGTATACGGATTCCCTTTTGGATTTGCATTGAAATCTAATAGTTTCTCCGTAACAACTGGAATCAGTTTTTCATACAAAATTACTTTTCCGCCAGAAGCACTGTTGTCAAAGTAGTTTTGAGCATTTTCGTTATGTTCTAAAGAAAAATAATCAGCTTCGGCCAATTTTGTTTTTACTAGATTGATGCTGTCTCTTAGTTTCTTAGTTGTTTTATCGTATCTATTTTCCGCAAATTTTACTTCACTATTGTAAAAAGCATAAGTAAAGACATTCATTAAAACGGCTAAAATCAGAAGATAAAGCATTAAGGATTTTTTCATTTTGTGGTATAATTAAATTGTAATTTCTAAATTGTCGTAAGCCAGAAAAACATTTTCAGGAAGTTTCTTTTGAACTTCTTCATGAAAACCTAAAACGTGGCTAATATGCGTTAAATAAGCTTTTTCGGGTTTAACGAGATTAATAAAATCTAGTGCTTCCTGCAAGTTAAAATGCGTATCATGAGGTTCAACTCTTAAAGCATTTACAACCAATACTTTCAAGCCTTTCAGTTTATCAATTTCAGCTTGTTCGATTGTTTTTACATCTGTTAAATATGCAAAATCATCTACTCTGTATCCAAAAACCTGCAAATCGCCATGCATAGCATTTATTGGCATCGCCATTTTATCTCCAATTGCAAAAGGCGCATTATTTTGCACTTCGATTGTTTTAACGCTTGGAGCTCCAGGATATTTGTTTACTGTTTCGAAAACATAATCGAAACGACGTCTTAGATTATCTAAAACGCGTTGATGAGCATAAATAGGAATTTCTCCCTGCCTAAAATTAAACGGACGTATATCGTCTAAACCAGCAGTGTGGTCTGCGTGCTCGTGAGTAAATAGAATTGCGTCGAGTTTTCTACAGCCGCAGGAAAGCATTTGCTGTCTAAAATCTGGTCCGCAATCGATGACATAAGAATGCTCGCCCCATGTAATCCAGATGGATACACGAAGCCTTTTATCCTTAGCATCAGTGCTTTTACAAACTGGATGATCGATCCCGATAATCGGAATGCCTTGAGAAGTACCTGTACCTAAAAAATAAACCTTCAATTGAACTTAATTTTTTTACAAAAATAGGATTATTTCTCTTTCATTAGAAGCCTAATTTACTAACTTTGTAACAAATCTATTTAAAACAAAATGGGTACAGAAATAAAACTCAAGGGTGACAAGGTCATCGAACAGATTCCTTCTATAAAAGACAAAGCTTTACGTATTAATTTAAACGAAAATATTTACGGAACATTTGCTGAAATTGGTGCTGGACAAGAGACTGTTAGACATTTTTTCAGATCCGGAGGTTCATCGGGAACAATTGCAAAAGCAATGTCTGCCTATGATAAAGATTTTAGTGATGCGGTTTATGGAGTGGAAAGCGATGGACGATATGTGACCGAAGAGCGTTTAAAAAAAATGCTTACCCATGAAGGACAGATCATCGAAGAGCGTTTAAGCAGAGAAAAACACCCAACAAAACTTTTCTTTAGTTACGCCAATACTGTAGCCACAATAGATTTTGCTAAACAATTTAAAGGTCACGGCTGGGTTGGAATTCGATACCAAATTGAACCAGACGAAGCTTATAACGAAATTATTCTTCACATTCGTTTTAAAGAAACTGACGCTAGACTGCAACAAGAAACACTAGGAATTTTAGGTGTAAACTTAATTTACGGTGCTTTTTACAAATACAATGATCCAAAACGATTACTTCGTTACTTATACGATCACTTAGATAAAGACCAATTAGAAATCGATACTATCAACTTTTCTGGACCTCGTTTTGCCGATGTTGACAATCGTTTGATGAGTTTGCAATTGGTTAAAAACGGAATGACAGATGCCGTAATGTTCAATCCAGACGGAAAGAATGTTTTACCAGCAGCTGTTTTATACAAAAAAAATCTTCTTGCTTTTAGAGGAAGTTTCCGTCCGGTTACAAACGTAAATCTGGATATGTATGAGAAATCATTAAAAATGTTTCTCGAAGAGAGTAAAGTTGAGAAGAATAATACACTTGTTATTTTTGAAATTACACTTTCAAACTTACGTTCAGACGGTGAGATTGATGAAAGGGATTTTATGGACAGAGCCGAATTACTTTGTTCGCTTGGCCAAACTGTTATGATTTCTAATTTTCAGGAATATTATAAAGTGGTTGAGTATTTTTCTAATTATACCAAAGCCCGAATGGGATTGGCAATGGGTGTAAACAACCTTGTTGATATTTTTGATGAGAAATACTATCGTCATTTAAGTGGTGGAATTTTGGAAGCTTTCGGAAAACTATTCTATCGTGATATGAAAGTATTCTTATACCCAATGCTCGGCGATAATGGTGAAATTATAACTTCTGATAACCTAAAAGTTCATCCTAGAATGAAAGAATTGTACAAATTCTTTAAATTCAACGGTAAAGTTGTCGACATTAAGGATTATAACCCAAATATATTGAATGTATTCTCTCGTGAAGTACTAAAAATGATCGGACAAGGAAAAACCGGCTGGGAACCAATGCTTCCTTCTGGTGTTGCTGAAATTATAAAAGAGCATCATCTTTTTGGATATCATCCGCAAAAAGAGCTTGAACAAAATGCTTAATAAAAAGTCCCAAAATGAAATTTCTTTTTGGGACTTTTTTTGTTTTTAACGCGTGCCCTTCGACTTCGCTCAGGGTGAAAAACTTTTTTTAAGTTTCATATTGATCTTGCGGTTTAATTTTTTAACGCAAAGCACGCTAAGATTTTTTGATAAGCTAGGTTTTAGAAAAACATAAAGTTCGCAAAGCTTTGTGTTGATTGAACTTTGCCAGATAAAACTTGAAATAAAATTTTACTACAGAGCACACTAAGATTCTTTGATAAGCTAGGTTTTAAAAAAACACAAAGTTCGTAAAGCTTTGTGCTGATTTAGCTTTGCCAGATGAAAAACTTGAAATANTTGATAAGCTAGGTTTTAGAAAAACACAAAGTTCGCAAAGCTTTGTGTTGAATTAGCTTTGCCAGATAAAAAACTTGAAATAAAATTTACCACAGAGCACACTAAGATTTTTTAAATAAGCTGGGTTTTAGAAAAACACAAAGTCCGCAAAGCTTTGTGTTGATTTTGGCTTTGCCAGATAAAACTTGAAATAAAATTTTACAACAGAGCACACTAAGATTTTTTGCTAAGCTAGGTTTTAGAAAAACACAAAGTTCGTAAAGCTTTGTGCTGATTTAGCTTTGCCAGATGAAAAACTTGAAATANCAATAAGCTGGGTTTTAGAAAAACGCAAAGTCCGCAAAGCTTTGTGTTGAATTAGCTTTGCGAACTTTGTGTTTATAAACGCCACAGATAAAATAAAAAACTTAGCGTGCTTTGCGTTAAAAAATTCACACGCCAAAATTAACATGAAACCTGAAACAAAGAAAACCTGAAACAAAAAATTTACTTCAAAATCTGAGAGGCGTGCTCTTTTGTTTTTACATTTTCTATTACTTCTTCAATAATTCCTTTTTCGTCAATTACGAAAGTTGTTCTGTGGATTCCGTCGTATTCTTTTCCCATGAATTTTTTTGGTCCCCAAACTCCAAATGCATTGATAACCGATTTATCTTCGTCTGCAATTAAAGGGAAAGGAAATTCGTATTTATCTTTAAATTTAGACTGTGCTTTCTGACTATCGGCACTAACACCTAAAAGTTCATAATTATTAGCTTTAAAACGCTCAAAATTATCTCTCAAATCACATGCTTCAGCTGTACATCCTGGCGTACTTGCTTTTGGATAAAAGAAAACCACTAATTTTTTTCCAGCATAATCTGCCAGTTTATGCGCTTTTCCATCTTGATCTACTCCCGAAAAACTTGGCGCTTTATCTCCTGCTTTTAATGTTGTCATATTTCTTATTTTAGATTGTTACTTTTAGAATTTAGATTAAAAATCAAAGATAACTTATAACCCGCAAATCTAACTCATAACTTAGAATTCATTATTTTTACGGGATTAAAATTACGGAAATGAATAAAGAAGCTCGCGTACAATTTGTTATAAATACGTTAAAAGAACTCTACCCTATTATACCTGTCCCGCTAGATCATAAAGATGCTTATACACTTTTAATCGCTGTTTTGCTTTCTGCTCAATGTACCGATGTGCGTGTAAATCAAATTACTCCCATATTATTCGCAAAAGCTGATAATCCGTATGACATGGTTAAAATGTCTGTGGAGGAAATCAAGGAAATTATTCGTCCGTGTGGTTTGTCTCCAATGAAGTCAAAAGGAATTCACGGATTATCAGAAATTTTAATTGAGAAATATAACGGAGAGGTTCCACAAAGTTTTGAAGCACTTGAAGCTTTACCTGCAGTCGGCCACAAAACAGCAAGTGTTGTTATGTCTCAGGCTTTTGGAGTTCCTGCTTTTCCTGTAGACACCCATATTCATCGATTAATGTACAGATGGAACTTATCGAACGGAAAAAATGTGGCTCAAACGGAAAAAGATGCTAAAAGACTATTCCCAAGAGAATTATGGAACGACTTGCATCTGCAGATTATTTGGTACGGACGTGAATATTCACCTGCTAGAGGATGGAGTTTAGAAAAAGATATCATCACAAAAACAATCGGAAAGAAATCTATCATTGAAGAAATGGAAAATCCAAAACCTTCCAAAAAACAAGACACAAAATAAAAACTTTGTGCCTTTGCTTCTTTGTAACTTTGTACCTTAAAAAACTACATTCCCGCTTTTAAGGCATTATATTCTGCTGTCATATCAAGAGATCGATAAACACCTAGTAATGTCTTTGTGGCATCTGGATTCTTAGGTTCTAAAGTCAGAACCTTTTTCAGATACGGGATTGCACTTCTTGTAATATCATCTTTTCTAGCATTTAGCTTATCATATTTCTGCATTTCTGCAGGAGAAGTTCCTAGGGATGAAATTTCTTCAGCTAAATCTTTTTTCATCTGCAATTTTAAGTAAGCCAAATTTATATACGCATCAACATAATTCGGATTTAACTCTAAAACATAGTTATAAACCGCCTCTGCTTTTGGGTAATCTTTGTTTTCAAGATAAGCATATGCTAAGTTATTATTAACTTCTATTTTTTTAGAAGGAACTGATTCTGTTCTTGGTTTTTCATAAAGTCCTTGCTGAATAGCTGATTCTCTTGCTTTTGGCGAAATAAAAACATCTTCTTCTTTTGTCTTCTTGTTTGTCGCGTAATATAAAACTCCTTTTCCAGAAAAATTAATCTTTTTCAGTAATTCGTAATAAGTGATTGCAGAGTTGTAATCTTTAGCATTTATAGAAGAGGCTGCTGCATTTACTAAATTCAGGGTATCTTTTTTATCAAATAAGTATACCTTATAACTTTTCTCAGCACTTTCTTTAAATTTACCAGCTTTAAAATCTTCCATTGCGCCATTTACAAGACTGGCTTTCATATCTTTTAATGCCATATTAGCTTTAACAGTAGATTTAAATTTACCTGATTCGTTCTCATATAAAAATACATCTTGATAAGCTTGTGCTGCCATTGTAAAATTATTGGCTGCATCAATATTTTTTATAGCTAAATCTTTTAAGACATTTCCTTTTAAGAAGTAAAAATCAGATTTATCTTCATCTGGAGCATTTAAAATAAGATATTCTGTTTTGTTTAAAATAGCTAAAGATTCCTCGCTTTTTCCTTTATCATACAAAGATTGCGCTTCTTTAATTCGTTCTTTTTGGGCAAATACGCCAATGCTTATCATAAGAAGGCATGACAGCACTCTAAATTTCTCTTTCATTTTGCGGTTAAGTTTTGGTTGATTAAATGATTTTCATGTTTATTATTGATAGATAGTTTTTAGCAGATAATTAAATTGGTTTAAAAATTATCTGAACTATTCTGGCAAAAAATATTTTCTGGCTCAAATATTCTATGCTCAAAAATCAAAAGACAATAAACTTAACAAAATAAAGCAGGGTAGTTTTTCTCCATATTTAATCTGGTTTTGGGTTAAGTATTTAATTTTTAATTAATTGATATTTTAAATTATAAATTGAAGCAAATGTTTCAATACGAAAAATACTTCAAAAATTCATTTTTAATGAATATAAAATTAGTTTTTAACTAAAATAAAATTAAAAATTAAATAAACATATAAAATCGGGTCAAAATATTAAATTTTAACAAAACTGCTAAAAAGTGATATAAAAAACTTATAAAAAATTTATTCCACGAAAATTGAATTTGTGCATAAAGAAATTACTTCACTATTTCACATAAAAAAACTCACTATTAGTATTTACATACGAATAGTGAGCTTTTCAACCAAAACGACCATTTGGTTTTATTTTAATAAACATCCGACAGGAGCAGCGGGGTGTTTAATTAGCTATAATCTCAAAAGTTTTTTCTTCAATCTTAACCACAGTCAAGGCTTGAGAATAATTCAATAAGAAAGAAACGACTTCTTTTTTAGGTTTAAGATTTTTTGAAGCTAATGCTTTTTTTGAGTAAATTTTCGCCATACTGTAAAAATGTTTTATACTAGTATAACGAGCTAATTTCCAAAATAGTATTAGTTGGTTAAAATAATTTGATGTTTATCAATTATTTTTCTCAAATTCATTAGAGCATAACGCATTCTTCCTAATGCAGTATTGATACTTACACCTGTAATCTCAGAGATTTCTTTAAAGCTCATATCTTGATACATACGCATTACCAATACCTCTTTTTGATCTTCTGGAAGTTCTTCAATAAGTTTTTTTAAATCAATCTCAACTTGGTCCACAATCATTTTGCCTTCAATAGTCAAAGCATCATCTGACATTATCGAAAAAATAGAGAACTCTTCTGTTTCTCTATACATTGGCATTTTTTTGGTTTTGCGAAAATGATCCACAATCAAGTTATGTGAAATACGCATTACCCAAGGAAGGAATTTACCCTCTTCGTTATAAGAATTGCTTTTTAAAGTTTTAATAACTTTAATAAATGTATCTTGAAAAATATCATTTGAAATATCTCTATCAGCGATCTTAGAATATATAAAACCATATATCTTAGATTCATGCCTTTTTATTAATGTTGCCAGTGCAGCTTCACTGCCGTCAACATAATTTTTAACTAATAGAGCGTCTGGAATATGCAGATCAGCCATAATACTACTTTTTTAGTTTCTGTTTTAAAATTTGGAGTAATTTTTTCTAAAAAGTAGTTTTATTATATAGGCGAATCTTTTTTGAGTTGTGTTAATATTTTGGCCAAATTTAACAAATAATTATTTTAAAAAGCAAATTAAATTGCCAATAATTATTAGTAAAACATTTATTAAAGTAAAATAAACTTAAAATTTACATTGAAAAGGCTAAAAATCTACAAAATTAAAAACAAATGAATTGCTTTTGTAAACAGACGTAAATACCTTACAATAAATTAAATAAGATGATATTTTAACTTAAAACCAGATTTAAATTACAATTTTTTTCTTGATTAATTGATCCCAATATATAAATATTTTTTCTATTTAGCGGTTTTAATTCAATTAATTGTTAAAAATAATTCTCAATTTTCTCCAATCACCTTTATTTAAAGGAGTTTTGCAATGCTTTGACATTATGGTAAAATAGTTAAAATTTGGAACTATGTCCTTAACAAAATCCAATTCAAAATTGATTACTTTTGTAAAAATTGACTTTTTTATGCAAATTGATCTTTCTAAAACAGACCCAAAATCAAATATTATAATAAAAGGAGCACAAGTACATAATCTAAAAAATGTAGATGTGGTTATTCCGAGAAACAAACTTGTTGTTATAACAGGTCTTTCTGGATCAGGAAAATCGAGTTTAGCTTTTGATACTTTATATGCCGAAGGACAAAGGCGTTATGTCGAAAGTTTATCTTCGTATGCACGACAGTTTTTAGGTCGTTTAGACAAACCTAAAGTTGAATATATTAAAGGAATTGCCCCTGCAATTGCTATTGAACAAAAAGTAAATACAACCAACGCACGTTCGACTGTTGGAACATCAACAGAAATTTACGATTATATTAAACTTTTGTTTGCCAGAATTGGACGTACATACTCTCCTATTTCTGGACAAGAAGTCAAAAAAAATACTGTAACAGATGTTATCTCTGATGTAAAAACTCTGCCAATTGACAGTAAATGGCTTTTGCTCTCTCCTATTCATCTAGAAGAAGGAAGACAGTTAGAAGACAAATTAAAAGTATTACTGCAGCAAGGTTTTGCTCGTATTCTTGTTGATAATGAAATGGTTCGTCTGGATGAATTTACTCCTTCAGATCTTCATAAATTTGATAACAAAGATATACTGCTGGTTATTGATCGTATCATTGTAAAGGAAGAAGAGGAATTTTATAACCGACTTTCGGATGCCGTGCAAACAGCTTTTTTTGAAGGTAAAGGCATTTGTTATTTACAAGAACTCAATTCTGATAAAAGATTTTCTTATTCGAATAAATTTGAACTGGACGGAATCAATTTCTTAGAGCCAAATGTTCACTTATTCAGCTTTAACAATCCTTATGGAGCTTGTCCAGTCTGTGAAGGTTACGGAAATATTATTGGTATTGATGCCGATTTGGTCATTCCAAATACTTCCTTATCAGTTTTTGAAAGCGCCATTTATCCTTGGCGAGGTGATAGCATGAGCTGGTATAAAGACGAATTGGTTAAACATGCTTATAAGTTTGACTTCCCTATTCACAAACCTTATTTTCAACTTACTGATGAACAAAAAGATTTAATCTGGACAGGAAATCAATATTTTCAAGGGCTTAATGATTTCTTCAGAGAATTAGAAGAGAAGAATTATAAAATTCAAAACCGTGTAATGTTATCGCGTTACCGTGGCAAAACAAAATGCCATGTTTGTAAAGGAAAACGCTTGCGCGAAGAAGCATCTTACGTAAAAATCAACGGAAAAACAGTTTCTGATTTAGTTGATTTGCCAATAAAACATTTGGTTACTTTCTTTAAAAACATCGAATTAAATGTTTACGAACAGCAGATTGCAAAACGTTTAATGGTTGAAATTAATAATCGTTTGTCATTCTTAACCGAAGTCGGATTAGATTATCTTACTTTAAACCGAAATTCAGCAACACTTTCTGGTGGTGAATCCCAGCGAATTAACCTTGCGACTTCTTTAGGAAGCAGCTTAGTTGGATCTATGTATATTTTAGATGAACCAAGTATTGGTCTTCATCCTAAAGATTCTGAACGTCTTATAAAAGTTTTACTTTCTCTTCGCGATTTAGGAAACACCGTGATTGTAGTGGAGCACGACGAAGATATTATGAAAGCGGCTGATATGATTATTGATATTGGTCCCGAAGCAGGAACTTTTGGAGGAAATCTTGTGGCACAGGGAACTTATGATGAAATTTTAAAATCTGAATCGTTAACCGCTAAATATCTCAACGGAGATTTAGAAATTTCTGTCCCTAAGAAAAGAAGGAAGTTTAAAAATCATATTGACATTGTTGGAGCGCGCGAAAACAATTTAAAAAACATCAATGTTACTTTTCCTTTAGATGTACTAACTGTTGTTACAGGAGTTTCTGGAAGCGGAAAAAGTACCTTGATCAAAAAGATTTTGTTTCCGGCAATGCAGAAAAAACTAGAAAGCGCTTCTGAAAAAGCTGGTCAATTTACTGAGCTTACAGGTTCGTTTTCTCAAATCAAACATATCGAATATGTAGATCAGAATCCAATTGGGAGAAGTTCACGTTCAAATCCTGTAACGTATATTAAAGCTTATGATGATATTCGAGATTTATATGCAAAAGAGAAATTATCTAAAATAAGAGGATATCAGGCCAAACATTTTTCTTTTAATGTTGATGGAGGCCGATGCGAAACTTGTAAAGGAGAAGGCTCTATAAACGTCGAAATGGTGTTTATGGCCGATGTTTCATTACCATGTGAAACTTGTGGCGGAAAACGATTCAAAAAAGAAATATTGGAAGTTACTTTTGATAATCAAAACATCAATGATATTCTAACCATGACTATTGATGATGCAATTGCTTTTTTCGAAAAAAATAAACAATCTAAAATTACGCAGAAATTACAGCCGCTGCAAGATGTTGGTTTAGGATATGTACAATTAGGGCAATCTTCTTCTACTCTTTCTGGCGGTGAAGCACAACGTATCAAATTAGCTTCTTTTTTAGTAAAAGGAGCAACAAAGGATAAGGCATTATTTGTTTTTGATGAACCAACTACTGGTCTTCATTTTCATGATATTAAAAAACTTTTAGCTTCGTTTGATGCCTTAATTGATAAAGGACATTCTATTATTGTAATCGAGCATAATCTTGACCTAATTAAATGTGCCGATTGGATTTTGGATTTAGGTCCTGAAGGTGGAGAAAATGGCGGGTATCTTCTTGCTTCTGGAACACCAGAAGATATAGTAAAAGTAAAAGAATCAGTTACAGGAGTTTATCTAAAAGATAAATTATAGGAGAAATATTTCCTAAAAATAATGAAGCCATAAATACAGTTGATTAAGTTGTATTTATGGCTTTTATTTTTTTTGTTTTTTTCAATGCTAAGCTACTAAACATCTTTCCTCAAAAGGAAATCCGTCTTCATCAATAGCTACTAAAATCTTTTTTTGTTTTGAAGCCTCAATTGTAAGATATAGCCAAGCAAATGACCATAGTCCAAGAGTCAAACAAAAAATCATGAAATTTAAACTGTGGTTAACCACTTTACCTCCTTTAGATAAAACTGCGAAAAGCAATTTATCATTTCTTTCTTCCAGCGTAAATCCATTATGAACTTTATTTGATATCATATTAGAAAATACCTGCATGCTTTGTTCTTGGCTGAGATGATTGTCTTTCATAATTATTAATACTACAATTAATTCTAATACTTTATTTGTAATTTCTTGCAAAATTATTGAATTCTAAAAAATAAAAAAATACCTACATTTCATCATTTTGTTAGAAAAAAAACTGCAATTGCATGAAAGTAATGCTAAACTTTCATGATAAAGTTAATTTTTATTAAATTAATTACAAAATATTCAAGTGTTAAAATTTAAAAATTAATCACTCGTTTTCAATTAATTAACTTTATGCATCAAAAACAATGAAGTAAGAATTTATTCATAATCCTTTACATGAGGTCTTACATTCGTGAAATGCCTTTATAGAAGGAAATGATATGAAGCATCTGATTTTTTCTATCCAAAAACAAAAAAGAAAGAATATACTGATATTAATCATTAAGACGACCTCTTATTCTTTGATAAAATCAATATAAAAATGGTATTAGATTTTAATTCCTATCTTTTTAAAAATTGTATCAATTACATTATTGATATCTGGAGAGATTTTAAATTTATAATTCAGATACACATATACAATCGTTACCAAAATAGATTTTAGGGCAATGCTTATTAACTGGAAAAAAGGAAACTCCCAGAAATAAAATACTAAAAACAATGCGAAAGTTAAAAGTATCGAATAAATTGTCTCTTTGGTAAAAGGATAAAGATGAAGTTTTTTAACCACAAAAAGTAGTTTTGCCAAGCTATACAAAGTAATAGACAAAAGGGTTGCAAAAGCAGAACCGAAAATTCCGAAAATAGGAATAAAAATCATGTTCAAAACTATTGTCAGAACAACTAGCATTAATCCTAAATATAAAACCATTCTGTAATATTTGGTATTGAATATGATGGCATTATTGTTTCCTAAAATCAAATCAAAATATTTTGAAAGACCAATCATAAATACAACTGCAATTCCGCCGCTGTATTCCTTTGGAACTAATTCGTACAATTGATTAATATTAACAAAAATACATAGCATTACAAATCCGCCGACCATTTGCAGATTTATAGATGTCTTTTTATAAAGCTGGTTTAATTCATCGTGTTTGTTTTCGTGCATCAATTTAGCCGTAATCGGATAAACGATTTGGTGCATCGCACGGCTTGGAACCGAAATTACCAAAGCAATATAAGTTGCCACAGAATAAAATGCAATGTTATCGATAATCATATATTGATTCAATATCATTTTATCTCCGTCTAATAGTAAATTAGCGACACTTCCCGACAAAATAATATAAAATGTATAAACGAGTATATCTTTTGTGTTTTTTGGTCTAGCAATCTGAAAATGCGGTTTTTTTACACTAAAAGCATAAAACATGGTAACTAAAAATGCTAATAAATATAATACTGCAGTTGCATATACAAATCCTTCAACACTGAGTACATTATAGTAAACCGCTATCAATAAGAATAAGGAAAACAATCGTAAACCAATTTCCTTAATAAAATTTCCAAAAACAGAATGCATATGAACACGTGCCCAAGCATAAAAAATTTCGAAATACGCCATAGTCAATCCGATAAACGGGATCAACCATACGTAAGTTTTTACAATTGCATTCTTTTTTGACAAAAAGAACAAAATTTCATCATAGAAACAAAGTCCGATTAATAAGAGCGGAATTATTAATAGAATCGGAAACAAGACCGTAAAAGATAAAAATTGAGATTTTTCTTCCTCGGTTTTGTATTGAGAATAAAACTTTACTAATGTATTTTGCATTCCAATAGCAAACAAAGGCATTATAACATTTGCACTTGAAGTTATATAGTTAGTTAAACCATAAAAGGTTGCTCCAAGGAAAATTGGATATAAATAAAGTGTATTAATGGCTCCGATGCCAAAGCCAATATATGTAATTACAGTATTTTTAAAAGACTGATTTAAGACAATACCCATGTTTGGATTTCTGAATTTAGATTTTTAGATTTTAGATTTTTACAATCTATGATTTACTAATCAGCTGTGCTAACTGTTTGGTTAAATTTTTTCTGGAATATTGCTGTAAACCAATTCCGTGTGCTTGTAATTTCCCTTCCAAAAACTGATTAAAAAAGTCCAAAATTACACTTTTTAACTTCGCTTTTTCAGAATAATCAAAAAATACTCCTGTATTGGTCTGCGTCACAATATCTGCAAAGTCAGAACCTTGCGGTCCGATAGCGATAATTGGACGATTTGAAACCATGTATTCGAATAATTTTCCAGGAATAATGCTTTTAGTATCTTCAGAATTAATCTCTATTAAAAGTAAAACCTGAGATTTTCTTTGATGTGCAACTGCTTCCTGATGGGAGACATAACCCAGCAAATTTAAATAATCATTTAATTGATGGTCTTTTATTGCGTCTAGCACTTCCTGGCTTACTGCACCAATAAGTTTGATTTCTAAATGTGATTTAAACTCTGGAACTTCTTTTAGCAACTCAACCAAAACCTCCCACAAAAATGGCGGATTTCTGTCTGATAAAAAAGAACCTATATGAGCTAAACTAAATTTACTGTCTAAAGTCTGTTTTTCGACAGTTTCGACATCATAACCATTTGTAATTACTGTAATTGGCTTGTTGGTAATAGCCTCAAACTCTGTTTTTGTGGTTTTGCTTGTTACAATAATTTCATCAGCAGAATTAAGGACTTTATGCTCTAGACTTTTATGCTTTTTTTCAGCGTAAGAAGATAAGCGAAGTGCTTTATGATAACCAATCGTTGTCCAGGGATCACGAAAATCGGCAAACCATTTTACTTTTAATTTCTGCTGTAATTCTAAACCAATTAAATGTAAACTATGTGGCGGACCAGAAGTTACAATGGTATCGATATTATTCTCCTGAATGTATTTTTCAAGATAAGACACTGATGGTTTTACCCAAAAAACGCGGGCATCTGGAATAAAAAGATTTCCTCGAACCCAGAGAAAGGTCTTATCTAAAAATGTCTGTTTTTTCTTTTGCGGAAAGATACCAGAACTAATTTTTTTAGTTTTATTTTTTGAAAAAACAGAAGCCAATTGGTATGGCTCCCATATTTTATTCTTTAGAACAATTACTTTGTCTGATATTTCACTGACCAAACCTTCGTCAACAATTGGATATGTAGGGTTTTCTGGAACATAAACTATTGGCTGCACATCAAATTCTGGTAAATATTTCACAAATTTCAACCAGCGTTGCACACCAGGTCCACCAGCGGGCGGAAAGTAATAGGTAATTATTAAGAGCTTTTTTTGTTCCATTTAGGATTTATTCAGTTCCACAGAGATTCACAAAGTATCCACTAAGTGTCACAAAGATTTTAAATTATTTTTGAGTATCTCCGCTATTACTTTTTGAATCTTTACGAAATTTTTCAAAATAAATTCCTCCAGCTAAAAGCAGTAACATTCCAATTGAACTAATCAAAGTAATTGTTCCTCCAGTTTTAATAACTTGAGGTTCAAATTTAAACTCTATAGTATGTTTTCCTTGAGGAATTTCCATTGCTCTTAAAACATAATCTACAGGAAAATGATCTGTCAATTTACCATCTACATAAGCATTCCAGCCATTTTTATAGTACATCTCAGAGAATACAGCTAAGCCATCTCCTTTATTTTCAGATTTGTATTTGATGTAATTCGGCTTATAAGTAACTACTTTTATTGTTCCTGTTGTATCCCAAGCTTTCTTTAAACGAGCGTTTTTAAATTTACCTTCATGTTCATGAACATTAAAAACTGCGACTTTTTTAGTATTTAAACTATTAAGCGCTTTCATGACATCGTCTGCTTTGTTGACCAATTTTACAGAACCTACAAACCAAGCGTTTCCGTTAGCATCTGGATTTTGAGTCGGAATCTGGTTTCCTTCTTTATCCACTTGAATTACATACTTAACATTTAGCATATTAAGCACTTCTAAATTATTCTTAGCAATTTGGTAATCATACAACTGCTGCATTCTTCTAGGCCTTACGGCACTGTATCCTCCAATTGTTTTATGGAAATATGAAGATCTTCCTTGTAATTGCCCTTGAAGATCAAAAACACGGTAAATTGATGTATCTTTTAAAATTTGAGAATCGGCAGGTGTTTCTTGAAAAGGCGCAGCAATTTGAACTGGGCTTACAAAATCTTTAGCCGAAACATATTTTTTGTCCACAAAAAACAAATCGAAAATCATCACGATTCCAACTATTATTAAAGTTGTTGTCTGTGAAAATTTATTTTTAATAAACATCCAAAGAATTACAAAAGTAACTACGATTAAAAATCCAGATCTTAATAAATCTGCGTAATACATTGTCATTCTGTCTTCTTTCAGCGCATCAACAAATTCTGGTCCGTAGCTTTCTAGGAAATATTGGTCGCTTGCTCCTGTAAAATGGAAAAAGCCTTTAGCAACGAGCAAAATAACTAGAATTCCTAAACCAAAAACTCCTGTTTGAACTAATGCTTTTTGCTGCAATTTCGGTTCATCTTTAGCTTTAAAAAAGGATTGTAAACCCATAACAGCCAGAACAGGAAAACACAGCTCTAATATGACTTGAATAGAAGAAACGGCTCTAAACTTATCGTACATTGGAACATACTCTATGAAAAAATTTGTCAGTAATGAGAAATTTTTTCCCCAAGAAAGTACGAGTGTAAATAAAGCTCCTGCTAAAAACACGTATTTGATTTTTCTTTCGTCGATAAACAACGCTAAAACTGCCAAAAAGAACACTACTGCTCCAATATAGGCTGGTGCAGAAACTATTGGCTGATCTCCCCAGTAAGTAGGCATTGCTGAAACAAAATCTTGTGCTTGACTGGCTGGTACGCCTTTTTCCAGCATGAATTCATACATTCGGCTGTCTGTACCTACATTTTCATGGCTTGAACCTCCAAAAATACGAGGAGCAATTAAGTTCAAACTTTCCGCAATACCATAACTATATTCTGTAATATAATCCGTTGTCATTGACGCAGTGGTTTCATTTTTAGATCCATCTGGATTAAAAGTCAACTCACTTTTGTCTCTGATACTATATTTTGCGTATTCGCTAGTTGCTAATAAATTTCCTGCATTGGCTCCAATTGCAAAAATCCCCGCAACAATCAAAGTACCAATTGAAATTAAAAGCGGCTTATATTCTTTATTTTTAATGAAATCAAAAGCAAAATAACCTGAAAGTATCAATAAGAAAATCAATAAATAATAGGTCATTTGGAAGTGGTTGGCATTAATTTCTAATGCCACTGCAAACATGGTGAGCAAACCTCCCCAGACATATTTTTTCTGAAAGACGAGTATAAAACCAGCAATTACCAAAGGCATATACGCAATAGCGTGAGCTTTAGCATTGTGTCCAACTCCTAAAATAATGATTAAATAAGTAGAAAAACCAAACGCAATGGCTCCAATAAAAGCTTTTAAAGGATCGGTTTTTAAAACTAATAACAAACCATAAAAACCAAGAAAATATAAAAATAAATAATCTGCAGGACGTGGCAGAAAACGCAGTACATCATCTATCTTTCCAACAAAATCATTTGGATAATTTGCTCCAAGCTGATAAGTAGGCATACCACCAAAAGCTGAATTTGTCCAATAAGGTTCAGCATTTTCCACAGCTCTAAAGTCATTTTGCTCCTTTGCCATTCCGGTGTATTGAGCAATATCAGATTGGAAAATTTGTTTTCCTTGCAGAACTGGATAAAAATAAATTAATGATACAAGGATAAAGCCCAGTACAACAAGGGCGTGCGGATAGAACTTATTTACTATTTTCAATTTTGGCTGGTTTGGGTTAAAATGATCCTAAATTTTCAGGACACAAATCTAATCTATTTCTTCGTAATCAACATACTCTCCCACTTTTTTGGTTTCGCGCGGGTTTTTAGCATTTGCAGTATTAATAATTATTTCGTCTTTAGTATTGTTATTATTATTCTGCCAAGTATTGCTTTGATATTGCTGTTGTCTCTGAAAATTTTGACTTGCGTTTTCAACAGCCTTTTTCACCAAAACTGGTAAAAAGATTCTAGCTAAGAATTTAAAAATGTAATAAAAGGCAATAATGCCAATAATTAATCTTAAACCTGAAAATGATGCTTCTTGCATAACTGTAAAATTTTTTCCAAAATTAATAAATCCGTTGTTTAAAAATAAAATATGAATCTTAAATAAATAATAAAATATGTACATTTGATATGCGTTATTATATTTTAATCCAAAAAAAATTATATGTTCAAAATTAAAAACTTACTTGCCCCGGTACTTTTTTTTATTCCACAATTGTTTTTTGCACAATATACTGATGTCATCAACTCAAATCGCCCAGGCGAAACTATGTCCGCATACGGTGTTGGAAAATCAGTAATCCAAGCCGAATTAGGAGTTTACGGCATCAAGGAAAAACATGATCTATTAAATTATGATGCCAGCGGTTTTGGAACCGACTTTTCGCTTAGATACGGTGCTTTTTTTGAACAATTAGAATTTGTTCTTGATGTTCAATATCAAATGGAAAATTTTGACACTCCATTTACCAGCTACAAAAAAAATAATTTCAGGCAGACTGTCTTAGGTGCCAAATATCTTATTTACGATCCTTACAAAAATAAAAGAGAAGTAAACATCTACAGCTATAAAGCCAATCATAGTTTTAATTGGCGTGAATTAATCCCGGCAGTTTCTATATTTGCAGGAGCAAATTTTGTTGGGGCTGATAATCCATATTATTTCTCTCCTGATGGAGCGATTTCCCCAAAAGTTTCTTTGATTACCCAAAACTTATTTGGAGGAGGAAAATGGGTTTTTGTAACCAATATTATTGCTGATTATATTGGAACTGATTATCCAAGTTACGGATATGTATTAACTTTGACACACGGATTTAACGAAAAATGGTCTGGTTTTGTTGAAAATCAAGGCTATAAAAGTGATTTTTACAGCGATGCAATTGTTCGAGGCGGAGCTGCTTATCTTCTTTCTCCAAACATGCAGGTTGATGCCTCTATAAGTACTAACTTTAAGAATACACCGTCTGTTTTATATGGAGGAGTGGGAATATCATGGCGTTATGATGGATGGTACAAAGATAAACAAGCATTAAATAAAGCTCAGGAAAAAGCAAAGAAGAATCCTGAAAATGAAAAAAATGTGGATTACCAAGAAAAAGAAAGAAGACGTAAAGCTAAATACGAATAAAATAATAACACAACTCAACTAAAAGAGACTCTCAATACCACTTGAATGATTACAATTAAAGAAGCCAAAAGCAAAAAAGAATTAACCGAATACATTAAATTTCCTTTCTCATTATACAAGGATAATCCGTATTGGGTACCGCCAATTATTGCAGACGAATTGGAATCTTTTGATAAAACCAAAAATCCAGCTTTTGACAATGCTGAAGCTTATTTTTATTTGGCTTACAAAGACAATAAAATTGTTGGTCGTATCACTGCTATTATCAATTGGTCTGAAGTTAACAATCAGCATAAGAGAAAAGTACGTTTTGGCTGGTTTGATGTAATTGATGATATTGAAGTAACAAAAGCTTTGCTTGAAAAGGTTTTTGAATTAGGAAGAAGTCATAATTTAGAACATGCAGAAGGCCCAATGGGGTTTTCTAATCTCGACAAGGTTGGCCTTCTGACAGAAGGTTACGATCAAGTCGGGACAATGATTACCTGGTACAATCATCCTTATTATGTAACTCATTTAGAGCAGTTAGGTTTTCAAGTTGAGAAACAATATATCGAGAGTATATTTCCTTTTTCGAATGTAAAACCGGAGTTTTTCTTAAAAGCACAGGCTTTAATTAAAAAACGTTACGAACTGCGAGCACTTAATTTTACTAAGACAAAAGACATTATGCCTCACGTAGACAAAATGTTTGATTTGTTTAATGAAACATATGCCAACCTTGCATCGTTTGTAGCAATTTCAGACGTTCAAAAAGAATATTTTAAAAAGAAATATATCAGTTTTATCAATCCGGAATATATAAAATTCGTTGTTGACAAAGATGACAATTTAGTGGCCTTTAGTATTGTAATGCCAAGTTTTACAGAAGCTTTACAAAAAATAAAAGGTAAATTATTTCCGTTTGGTTTTTTACAATTATTGAAAGCCAAAAAACATAGTAAAGATGTTGTTTTTTACCTAATCGGAGTTCATCCTGATTATCAAAACAAGGGGGTTACGGCAATTATTTTTGATGAATATTATAAAACATTTTCAGAAAAAGGAATTCGAAATTGTATTAGAACTCCAGAGTTATTAGAGAACAATGCGATTCATTTGCTTTGGAAAAACTTTGATCCAGTTATTCACTGTCAGAGAAAGACTTATTTGAAGAATCTTTAATTAGTTTTCAGTCGCAGTTTTAAGTGTTCAGTTTAGTACAATATGGTTTTAGATAAGTACTCAATAAAAATTTGTGAAGAATGTAAAAGTCAATTTTACGAAAAATCATCTCAAATGAAGAATTTATGTCCTGAATGTGCTCATCAATTGTATGGTTATAAAAATTGTAAACATGAATTTAATAATCATCGTTGCTCAAAGTGTTATTGGAACGGAAATTCGAGCGATTATATAGACAAACTTAAGACTAAAAACTAATCCTAATTACAATAAAAAAATCCATTCGCCCCCAAACGAATGGATTTTTACATTAAAGCACTCTTGTTTATTTACTCTACTTTACAATCTACTTTTGTCAATGTATTTTTTGCGTCAAATTTTAATTTTGATTTATCTTTAAAAGAAACTTTATCGTTTGCTGTTACTACATCGCCGTATCCTTCAATAAAAGTACCATCTTTTTGTAAAAAAGCAACCTCTCTAACAGATGAAGCTCCTTCAGAACTAAAGGTATAATCGGCAATTAAAGTATCGCCTTTCATATTACCTATCAATGTTCCTTCATTTTTATCTTTTCCTACTAAGTTGTAGCTTAGTTTCCCGTTTACTTCTTGATGTGAGTTTACATTAAAACTCATTTCAATAATACTTCCATTAGCTCTCCACGCATAGCATTGATCACCAGCTGGTTCTACAATCTCTGCTTCTTTTGGCGGGCTTGGTGCTATTTGTACTGGCTCTGTCGTTGTAGTTTCTTTTTTACAAGATACAAGAACCGTCAAAATAAGGGTTGTTAGTATTAATACTTTTTTCATAATTGTTATTTTTATTTTGTGATTATGATATAAAGTTACCTTAAATAAAAAAAAATCCATTCGCATAACGAATGGATTTTTTACATAATTCCCACCTAAGGAAATTCTATTTCTGGTAATTAAGAAACGTCTACAGTCGTACGTTCAGCAATTTCTTTATAAGTTCCATTTACCAATTTCTCACGAATTGCTTCGAAAGCAGTTAACGTTTCTTCAATATCAGCAAGTGTATGAGAAGCTGTCGGAATCATTCTTAACAAAATAATTCCTTTTGGAATAACTGGATAAACAACAATAGAAAGGAAAATACCGTAGTTTTCTCTTAAATCGTTTACCATTACCATTGCTTCAGGAATACTTCCTTCTAGGTAAACCGGTGTAATACAAGTGTTTGTATCTCCAATATTAAATCCTTTTTCTTTAAGACCGCTTTGTAATGCATTTACATTTTCCCAAAGTTTATCTTTAATTTCAGAAGAGTTACGCAATAATTCTAAACGTTTCAAAGAACCAAGTGTCTGGATCATTGGTAACGCTTTTGCAAACATTTGAGAACGTAAATTGTATTTTAAATAATCAATAACTGTTTTATCAGCCGCTACAAAAGCACCGATATTAGCCATAGATTTTGCAAAAGTAGAGAAGTAAACATCAATATCGTCTTGAACTCCCTGCTCCTCACCTGCTCCAGCACCTGTTTTACCAAGTGTACCAAAACCGTGTGCATCATCTACCAATAAACGGAAATTGTATTTTTGCTTTAAGGCAACAATTTCTTTTAGTTTTCCTTGCTGTCCACGCATTCCAAAAACACCTTCGGTAATAAATAAAATACCTCCGCCTGTTTCTTCGGCCATTTTAGTAGCACGCTGCAAGTTTTTCTCCATACTTTCAAGATCATTGTGTTTGTATGTGAAACGCTTACCCATGTGCAAACGAACACCATCAATGATACAAGCATGTGAATCAACGTCATAAACAATGATATCATTTTTAGTAACCAAAGCATCAATGATAGAAACCATTCCTTGGTAACCAAAATTCAATAAATAAGCAGATTCTTTCATTACAAAAGCAGCCAATTCATTTTCTAATTGTTCGTGATACGTAGTGTGTCCAGACATCATACGAGCTCCCATCGGATAAGCCGCACCAAACTGAGCTGCTGCATCTGTATCTGCCTTACGAACTTCTGGATGATTTGCTAGACCTAAATAATCATTTAAACTCCAGTTTAAAATATTTTTTCCATGAAATGTCATTCTAGGACCCAACTCTCCTTCTAACTTTGGGAAAACATAATAGCCCTCTGCTTGAGAAGCCCATTTTCCTAAAGGTCCCTTATTGTCCTGAATTCTTTCGAATAAATCTTTTACCATAATATAGTGTAGTAATTTTTTTAACTTAATCAGCGAGCAAAAATAATCATTATTATTCTAAAATTCAGAGTGTCATTTATTTTTATTTAAAATTTTCTGCGGTAAAATTTTAACAAGATTTAACCTCAAAATCACTTATACAGATTTCATAAGAACTAATTCCGTAAAGATTCAGGAATAGCTACTCTACAATTAGTACACCTTTCATCATAGCCACATGGCCAGGGAAAGAGCAAATATATTTGTATGTTCCTTTCTTATCAATTGTAAATTCGATTGTGTCTTCTTCTCCGCCTCCTAACAATTTAGTGTGAGCAATAATCGAAGCTTTTTCAGATTCAGGTATATAATCAGTCGCCGCTGCATCATTTGCTTTAAGCGCAAAAGCAGCTTCATCTGTTCCTTCTTTCAATATTACTAAATTATGTCCCATTGCCTCTTTTGGAATTTTTCCAACATGCTTTAAAGTCAATTTAATTGGTTTTCCGGCAACAGCATGTAATTCATTTGTGTTGAACTGCATTTGGTCATTTCCTTCAATAATTAATACATTTTCTTCTGTTGATGTTACTGGTGCCGCTTCTCCTTCTGTTGATGATTCACTTTTTTCAGTCTGGTCAGCTGGAGTTGTTTCTTTTTTTCCACAAGAAGTTATTGCTAAAAATCCCATTAGGATCATTATTGAAAATTTTGTTTTTGTATTCATTTTAAGATAATTTATAAATGTTATTGTTTGTATTCAATATATTATTCCGAGCGGAATTCTTTTAAAGGTTTATTCTTTTAAAACTAAAGTTCTAATTCTCTGCTCACACTCTTTAAAAGCATGAATTTTTCAATTAAAACCAGCACAAATATAGATAGACATAAAACAAAAGACAACCGTATCTTTAATTCATTTTTAACTCTACAAACATTATTTATAATGAAAATAATTAGTGTTAATAAAATCACTAATTCATCATTCGATTCTTATAAAAACCAATTTTAATTTTAACTTTGAGAATCCTTAATTTTCTAATATTGAAATAATGCCTTTAAGCAACTCAAAAGATTTAAAACTGGCTGTTCTTATTGATGCGGACAATGTGCCTTACAGCAATGTAAAAGGTATGATGGAAGAAATCGCAAAGCTGGGAACTCCAACCACTAAAAGGATTTATGCCGATTGGACAAAACCAAATGCTAACGGGTGGAAAGGTGTTTTATTAGAACATGCCATCACTCCTATTCAGCAATATAGTTATACAGTTGGTAAAAACTCTTCAGATTCAGCATTGATTATTGATGCTATGGATCTTTTATATTCAGGAAAGTTAGACGGTTTCTGCATTGTTTCGAGTGACAGCGATTTTACGCGTCTCGCAATTCGTTTGAGAGAATCCGGCATGAAAGTAATTGGCATTGGCGAAAAGAAAACTCCAAGTTCGTTTATTGTTGCCTGCGACAGATTTATCTACATTGAAGTTTTGGACGGTGCAATTCAGAAGAAAAAACCAAAAACTCATACTGCTGCCGACACTAAAAAGCCAGTTGAAAAACCAGCTGAAAAAGCACTCCATAAAGTTGACAAACAAACTATAGAACTTATAGAAGCTACAATCGAAGATCTTGAAGATGATGACGGATGGGCATTTTTAGGAGATGTAGGAAACTTGGTTGTGAAGAAAAAACCTGAATTTGACCCTAGAAATTATGGCTACTCTAAGCTTACGCCAATGTTGAAGTCATTAACAGATATTCTGGAGATTGATGAAAGAGAATCTGACAAAAAAGGAATCAAACACGTTTATGTGCGTTTACGATTCAATTAATTACCCGCATTTATTACATATTTAATTTTTTAAAAACATGAGAAAGAAATTCTTTATTTACGGATTCTTATTGTTTCTAATTGTTGCAGCAATTTACCATTATACCGGACGAGGTTATTTACTCGTTTTTATTATTCCTGCTTTATTGATTATTGGAGCCTACAACGCTTCTCAAAAAAAACATGCTATTTTAAGGAACTTCCCTGTTCTGGGTTATTTTAGATATTTATTTGAAATGATTGCACCAGAGATTCAGCAGTATTTTATTGAAAGATCTACAGACGGAAAACCTTTCTCTAGAAATCAGCGCTCTTTAGTGTATCAAAGAGCTAAAAATATTGATTCTAGCACTCCTTTTGGAACGCAGTTAAACTTAAATACTGAGAACTACGAAGGAATCAAACATTCTATTTTCCCAGCACAAGTAAACGAAGAATTACCTCGAGTATTAGTTGGTGGAAAAGATTGCAAACAGCCTTATTCGGCTTCTTTATTTAATGTTTCTGCTATGAGTTTTGGTTCTTTGAGCGAACATGCAGTTCGTGCCATAAATATTGGTGCTAAAAAAGGAAATTTCTACCAAAATACCGGTGAAGGCGGATTAACAGAATTTCATCTTGCAGGCGGCGGCGATATTACCTGGCAGATTGGTACTGGTTATTTTGGATGCCGTGATGCAGAAGGAAATTTTAGTCCTGAAAAATTTTCAGAAAAAGCAAATCTTCCGAATGTAAAAATGATCGAAATTAAACTTTCGCAAGGTGCAAAACCAGGTCACGGAGGTGTTCTTCCTGCTGCTAAAAACACCGAACAAATTGCTAATATTAGAGGTGTTGTACCGCATACCATGATTCTATCGCCTCCAGGTCATCATGCTTTTTCTGATGCAAAAGGATTAATTCATTTCATCAAACAATTACGTGATTTATCTAATGGAAAACCAATCGGATTTAAATTATGTATTGGAAACACAGCTGAGTTTGAAGCCATCTGCCAAGAAATGATTGCAGAAGATATTTACCCAGATTTTATCACAGTAGATGGTGCAGAAGGCGGAACCGGCGCTGCGCCTCTTGAATTTGCTGATGGAGTTGGAATGCCTTTTGAACCAGCATTAATTTTCGTGAACAAAACTCTGGTTCGTTTAGGAATTCGTGATAAAATGCGAATTATTGGTAGCGGAAAAATAATCTCTGGTTATTCTATTCTACATGCCGTAGCACTTGGAGCAGATATGTGTAACAGCGCCAGAGGATTTATGTTTTCTTTGGGCTGTATTCAGGCTTTACGCTGCCATAATAATGAATGCCCAACTGGAGTGGCAACTCAAAACAAAATGCTGATGAAAGGTTTGGTTGTGACGGATAAATCTGAGCGTGTATATCATTTCCATAAAAATACACTGCACTCTGCAAATGAACTTTTAGCAGCAGCAGGAAAGAAAAGTTTCGCCGATGTGGACATTAATATTTTTATGCGCGGTGACGAATTTGCTAGTTTATCCGATATGTATTTCCCGGATAATTTGAAAAACGTTACGCAATTCTCATAAATAACAAAGCCTCTTTAAAATACTAAAGAGGCTTTTTTTAATTCCATTATTTAAATTACAATTTTGCAGTTTCTTTACTTGGTTCTGCGGTTCCTTCTAATACCGCTAATTCTTGTTTGTCTACTACTTGCTGCGCCAAAATAGCATTATTATAAGCTAGGAAATAAACATCAAAAGATACTCCTTCATTAACTAACTCAGTAGAAATCTGGTCATTTTTAATCATTTCTTTTAATAAATCAGGAAATGATTCTTTGTAGGCAATTCTGTTGGCATCCGTCTCTTCTAAATTCGTTTCAATTCTAATTTCGATTTTGTTGTCATTCAAAAAAGCTTTTGCTGTTGTACTTGTAATTCCGTTTCCTTTTATAGAAGAAGAATTATTATAAGTACTTACATGTTCCTGAATTTTTTGCTTGGTGTTTTTACAGCTAACTAAAAACAATGCAAAAGAGAGCACGAATGCGATTTGGGTAATTTTTTTCATAAATTATTGGTTTTATAGTTATTTTTTAACTCAAACATAATTAATTTATGATACAAAAACAATGTTTTATCAACAAAATACAATAGATAATTAATTGAATACAAATTGATTATCCTTTAAAAACAAAAAAAAATGTAAGAATTCAAAAAGCTGTTTTTTGCTTTATTTGAAGTCTAATCATAAAAAAGTCTCTTTAAATAACAAATTAAAGAGACTTTTTTATGTAGGAATTTAAACTTTTTAAAGTACTGTTTTTACTTCAAAAAATATTTAAGAGATTCGCCATTTAAGATTTCTTTTCCCAGAACCGTGTTGTCATTGGCTAAAAAGTAAACATCAAACTGAACTCCTTCTTCAATCAATTGTCTCGGAATCTGATCTTTGGCAATAAGTTTCTTTATTAATTTCACAAAAGCGATTCCTGTAGCTAATTTGTTTGCCTCATTTTGTTCTAAGTCGGTTTCAAAACGCAGTTCAATTTTATTATCGTTTAGGTAACCTCGGGCTGTTGTTAATGTTACATGGTCGGCTCTAAAGCTTGGCGCAGTTTTATTATATTCCGTAACATATTCCTGAAGTTTTTGTTTGGTATTTTTACAGCTGGCAAGCATCAATACCATCATTATTGCAAATACAATTGGGCTTATTTTCTTCATGATATTTTATTTTAGTTTTTGAAGTCTTAATAATGCCTCAAGATAGTAATAATCTGCGTAATTTATAGAACAATCTATTTCACTTCCTGCAGGTTTATGACCTGTTGAATGCAATAAAAATGCTGAATTAACATCATGGCTTTGATAATGCTCTGAGAGTGAAACAATCATCTTTTTGGCTTTTGCCAAATACTCTATTTTCAAATTTTTATCTTTTGTATAAGAACTCAACTCCAAAAGCGCCGAAGAAACAATCGCTGCCGCAGAAGCATCTCTAGGTTCGTTAGGAATATTGGGCGTATTGAAATCCCAGTACGGAATTAAATCTTCTGTTGTTAATTTATCCAAATAAACACGAGCTAATTTATGTGCGAAATCTAAAAATTTAGGATCTTTAGTTTCTCTATAAGTCATTGTAAATCCATAGATTGCCCAAGCCTGTCCGCGCGCCCACATACTGTCATCGCTGTAACCTTGAGCCGTTCTGCCTTTGATCTTTTTCCCAGTTTCAAAATCATAAATTACAACATGATAAGAAGTATTGTCTGGCCTAAAATGATTTGCCATTGTAGTTTCTGCGTGTTTAACGGCAA
The DNA here is from genome assembly GCF_001429295.1 of Flavobacterium sp. Root935. Taxonomy (GTDB): domain Bacteria; phylum Bacteroidota; class Bacteroidia; order Flavobacteriales; family Flavobacteriaceae; genus Flavobacterium. The sequence goes on from NZ_LMJL01000012.1 coordinate 1,028,839, forward strand.
TATCATAAAGTTTTTTGTTTCCTCCATTTTTTGAAGCCCAAAACAGAAGTTCCAAATTCATCATATTATCAATGATCGTATTATGACCTCCCATTTTATTATGCGGCCAAGATTGGATTGTTCCCACTTTCGGATTAAAAAGTGTTGCCAGCGTATCTGCTGTTTTCAGTATAATTTGTTTGTACTCTGGATTTTTAGTCAATCGATATCCGTTTCCAAAACTATTAAAAACCTGAAAACCTAAATCATGGTCATTTGCTTTGCTTACAGATAAAGGCGTTAAAAAACGGGTGAATTTGTCGGCTTCTTTTTCCCATTTTTTGTCTTTTGTCGCTTCATACAAAAACCATAATTCGCCAGGCCAAAATCCGCTTGTCCAGTCTTTATAGTCAACAAATTTCCAATCTTTACTTCCGTTAGGAACTGTTCTCGGAGAAGTCCCGTCATTCGGAATCACTTTTAAAGTTTTAGAAGCCTGTGCTGCACAATATTCTAATTGCTTTTGAATATTAAATGATTTGTCTTTTTGAGAATAGCTTAGATTTCCGAAAAGAAATAAAGATAAAATCATGGGAAAAAATTTTGAATTCATGTGGCTATTTTTGATAGTAAATTAATTGAACTGATAAATTTATGAAATAAAGTCAATCAATTGAGGATTTGTATTTTTCGTTCCCTAAAAACGTACTTTAAGTCCACTTCTTTTCTCTTTTTCAAAGTTTAAAAACTTTGAAAAAGAGAAAATCTTCAATATCTTGAAATAAAAGATTTAGTATAAATTTGCTCCTAACTAAACATTACTAAACTTGAAATCCAGAGTCTATTACTTCATTATTTTCCTCAGCATTATTTTCCTTGGAATCCTTTCCAGAAAAATCTCTTTTATTCCCTTATGGATTGGCGATTTTTTGTATGCAGTTATGATTTACTTTTTGGTTCGAATTTTTCTTCCACTTAAAAAGGCTTTTTTAATTGCTTTACTTTCTCTCCTAATTTGTTACAGCATTGAGTTTCTACAATTGTATCAAGCAGAATGTATTGTTGAACTTAGAAAGACACTTTTTGGAAGGTATGTTTTAGGTCAGGGATTTTTATGGTCGGATATTCTTGCTTATACTTTCGGAATTGCTGTCGCTTCTCTCATCGAAAAAAATAGTTTTAAATTATATCAGTCAAAAGTCTGAGTGATTTTTTCGATATTTAAACTATTGGCCATCGCCATAAATATTTGATAATACGTTCCTTTATTATCATATAATTCATCATGAGTTCCTTTTTCGACACATCTTCCTTTTTCTAAAACGATAATATTTGAGGCATCAATAATTTGAGAAATACTGTGCGAAATTATAATTACAGTTCTATCTTTTTTTATGGCGTCGAGAGACTTTTTTATTTGTTCTGTTGCAATCGCATCTAAACTCGCGGTTGGTTCATCTAAGAAAATTATGGGCGGATTTTTTAAAAACAATCTCGCAATCGCAATTCGCTGCTGCTGTCCGCCAGAAAGTAAATGCGCATCAGAATCATATCCTTTTGGCAATTGAATTACTTGTTCGTGAATATAGGCTTGTTTGGCAGCTTCGATAATTTCCTCTTTTGATGCTTCTGGCTTTCCGTATAAAATATTCTCTGCAATTGTGCCTTTAAAAATATGGTTTTTCTGAAGCACCAATCCAATATTTTTACGCAGAAAATCTGTATTATAATCTGCTAAATCAACTCCATCTAAAAAAATATGACCCGACGAAGGCTGATAAAATTTATCCAGCAAATTAATAACAGTACTTTTTCCCGCGCCGCTTAATCCGACCAAAGCTGTCGTTTCATTTGGTTTGACAGTAAAATTAATATCGTAAAGTGCCTGTGTTCCGTTTGGATACACAAAATCTACATTTTTAACCTCTATTAATCCGCTAATTTTTTCTGGAATAAAATCTCCAGTTGTTTCTATTTCCTGTTCTGATTCTAAAATATCAAAAAAGCCTTCAGAGTAAATAAGAGCATCGTTTACTTCATCGTAAATTCGGTGTAATTGTCTAATCGGAGACGAAACATTATTAAACAACATAATATGAAACATTATGGCACCAATTGTCATCTGGTTGTTCAACACAAAATAAGCTGTTAATATAATGATAATCACTACTCCTATCTGCTCGACAAAACTTTTAACGCTTTCAAAAATAAAACTCGTTTTTCTGGTTGCTAATTGATTTTCGGTCATTTCATATTGAATCTTTTCGTGGCGTTCTGCTTCTGTCGATTCTCGAACAAAAGATTTAATGACCGTAATAGATTCAATTAAACTTATAATTCCGTTGTTTTTAGTTTCGCGGTAATTACGCATTCGTCTTCTAAATCCGCTTAATTTTCTCGCCTGCAATTGACTTATGTAAAAATAAATCGGAATAATACACAAACTCACCAAACCAACATAGACATTGGCATAAAACATTATCACCAATGCCACAAAAGCATTTGCAAATAATGGCAGAATATCAATAAAAAAGTTTTGGACCAATCGTGTTAAACTGCTAATGCCTAGATCGATTCTGGTTTGAAGTTTTCCGCTTTCATTTTCATCAGAAGTATAAAATTCCATTCTATAACTTAGGATTTTTTCAACAATGGTTTGAGAAATATCACGGGTTATAAAAATACGGAGTTTTTCTCCGTAGAATTTTTGCCCAAACTGTACAACTGAATTAACCAATTCTTTAATTAACAACACAATACTAATAATACCTAATAAATGAAAGCCTTTAGAAAGCGGCTCGTGTGCGACCATTAAATTATTGATGGTATCGACAGTGTATTTTAGAATTAAAGCATTTACCTGAGCCGCAAATGAACCTAAAAACGTAAGCAGTAAAGTAGCAATTACCATTTTTCTGTAAGACTTTACAAAAGGCATTATTTTTTTATAAAGAACCGATAACTGCATTTATTTTATTTTTTAGGTAACATATCAAATATAAGAATTCTAAATTTGTGTTGAAATCATTTAAACAGATAATTCTATGAAACTCGTTTTCGCTTCAAACAACAAAAATAAAATCGCAGAAATACAAAGTATGCTTCCTGAGAGCATTAAAATATTAAGTCTAGAAGATATTAACTGCCTTGAAGATATTCCTGAAACTGCGGAAACAATTGAAGGAAATGCTATTTTAAAAGCCGATTATGTAACTCAAAAATATGGTTATGATTGTTTTGCTGATGATACTGGCTTAGAAGTAACCGCATTAAATGGCGAACCTGGCGTTTATTCTGCGCGATATGCTGGCGAACAAAAAAATGCAGATGACAATATGAATAAGCTTTTAGAGGCATTAAAAAATGAAGAAAATCGCAGCGCCCAGTTCAAGACCGTTATTACTTTAAACCTTGGAGGAAAACAACATTTATTTACCGGAATTGCCAAAGGAACTATTACCTCAGATAAAATGGGAACAAATGGTTTTGGATATGATCCTATTTTTAAACCTGAAAATTTTGATGAAACCTTCGCTCAACTGCCATTAGAAGTAAAAAATAAAATAGGCCACCGCGGAAAAGCAGTTCAGCAACTAATTGATTTCCTGAGTGCCGCAAAATAATTGTTTCAAATACAACATTTTAAAGACTAAATTTTAGATTTCATGACGTGTTTTTTGTGTGTTTTCTGATTTTTTTATTAAAAATCATTTTAATAAAAATGTAACTTTTTGAAAATCAAATCATAACAAATACATAATTCTTGAATTACCATTAGTTTATCTGAATAATTAACAGTAATTTTGCACCCTATTTTAAATACATATATGAATAAATTTGAACAATTAGGATTGAATGAATCGTTACTGAAGGCGATTTTAGATCTAGGATTTGAAAATCCGTCAGAGGTACAGGAAAAGGCGATTCCCCTATTATTGGAAAAAGACACAGATATGGTTGCGTTGGCTCAGACAGGGACAGGGAAAACGGCAGCTTTCGGTTTTCCGCTAATTCAAAAAATTGATGCTGACAACAGAAACACACAAGCATTAGTTTTATCGCCAACACGAGAACTTTGTTTACAGATTACCAACGAACTTAAAAACTACTCAAAATACGAAAAAGGTATTAATGTGGTAGCAGTTTACGGCGGGGCTAGTATTACAGAGCAAGCTAGAGACATTAAAAGAGGAGCGCAGATTATCGTTGCAACTCCAGGAAGAATGCAAGACATGATTAATAGAGGTTTGGTTAACATTAAAAATATAGATTACTGTATTCTTGATGAGGCTGACGAAATGTTAAACATGGGATTCTATGAGGATATCGTATCTATTTTATCAGATACTCCAGACGAAAAAAGTACATGGTTGTTCTCTGCAACTATGCCGCAAGAGGTTGCTAGAATTGCAAAACAATTCATGAGTGACCCAGTTGAAATTACTGTTGGAGCCAAAAACTCAGGTTCTGCAACAGTTTCTCACGAATTTTACTTAGTAAATGCTCGTGACCGTTATGAAGCTTTGAAACGTTTAGCTGATGCTAATCCAGATATTTTCTCTGTAGTTTTCTGTCGTACAAAAAGAGACACACAAGCTATTGCTGAAAAATTAATCGAAGACGGATACAGTGCTGCTGCTTTACACGGAGATTTATCTCAAGCACAGCGTGATGGTGTAATGAAATCTTTCCGCGGAAGACAAATTCAGATGCTTGTTGCTACTGACGTTGCTGCGCGTGGTATTGACGTTGATAACGTAACACACGTTGTAAACTACCAATTACCTGATGAAATTGAAACTTACAACCACCGTTCTGGTCGTACTGGTAGAGCTGGAAAATTAGGAACTTCTATTGTAATTGTTACAAAAAGTGAGTTGCGTAAAATTTCTTCTATCGAAAGAATCATCAAACAAAAGTTTGAAGAAAAAACTATTCCATCTGGAATTGAAATCTGCGAAATCCAATTATTGCACTTAGCAAATAAAATTAAAGATACTGAGGTTGATCACGAAATTGACAACTACTTACCAGCAATCAACAATGTTCTTGAAGATTTATCTAAAGAAGAATTGATTAAGAAAATGGTTTCTGTAGAATTTAACCGTTTCATTACTTATTACAAAAAGAACAGAGATATCTCTGCTCAATCTGGAGAAAGACGCGAAAGAGGAGATTCAGAACCAAGAGAATTCAATAATAACGGAGCAGTTCGTTATTTTGTAAACATCGGTTCCAGAGACAATTTTGACTGGATGTCATTAAAAGATTACTTAAAAGAAACATTAGATTTAGGTCGTGATGATATCTTTAAAGTTGACGTAAAAGAAGGCTTCTCTTTCTTTAACACTGATCCACAGCATACTGACAAAGTAATGGACGTTTTAAACAACGTACAATTAGAAGGTCGTCGTATCAATGTTGAGATCTCTAAAAATGACGGAGGCGGAAGACGCGACCACAACAATCGTGGCGGCGGAAGAAGTTCTGGACCAAGAAGAGAAGGAAATTTTGCTCCAAGACGTGAAGGTTCTGGAGGCGGATTTAGAAGCGACAGAAATTCTTCAAGAGACGGAGGATCTAGAGAAGGTGGTTTTAGAAGCGACAGAAATTCATCTGCTCCAAGAAGAGAAGGTGGTTTTAGAAGTTCTGCTCCAAGAAACGAAAATGGTTCTTCAGAAAGAGCTCCAAGACGTTCTGAAAACTTTGGCGACAGCCCAAGACCAAGAAGATCTAGAAGAGATTAATAATTTAGTATCTCAAAATACAAAATCCCAAATTCCAGATATAATTGGAATTTGGGATTTTTTTATATTAAGAATCTTACTCTCTATGAATGAGTTTTGTAATTACTAAAGCAAGACTGCTTCCTTTGTTAATTTTCTTATAATTAAATTCCAAGACTGCAAAATATTTAATCCCGATTTACTACTTTTAGAGCTTTAAATCAGGATATGAAATATTTCGCAGTTTTCTTTTTTATTCTTCTAGCTAACATTGGTTTTGCGCAAGATACGCAGCCAACTGTTCCTCAAAGAGTTTCAGGTTATATTATTAATGACAACAGTAAACAACCTCTTGCCGGTGTAAACGTTATTAACACTAACAAAGTTCGCGGTGCAAAATCTGACGAAAAAGGATATTTTGAAATTGATGTTCAGGTTAATGACACACTTCACTTTTCTATTCTAGGGTTTCAATCTCTAAGAATTAGAGTTACAAATGACTGGATAAAAAATAAAGTAACCCGTATTCAGCTTACTGAAAAAGCAATTGCTTTAGAGGAGGTTATCATTGCTCCGTTTACTTTAACAGGATATCTTGAAATTGATTCTAAATTAATTCCAACAAAAGAAAACTATCGTTACAGCATTTCTGGACTTACACAAGGTTATGAAGCAGGAGAATATGCTCCAAATGCATTTGGTAAGGTACTAGGATCGATTTTTAACCCCGCGGATATGCTCTATAATTTCTTTGGAAAAAACGGTAAAGAACTCAAGAAGCTAAAGGAGATGAAGAAAGATGATACGGTACGAACACTTCTGGAATCTAAATACGACCGCGAAACAGTTGCCGTGTTATTAGGAGTCAGCAAAGACGAGATTCCTGAAATCATGCACAGATGTAACTATTCTGATTCTTTTATACAAACTGCAAATGATCTTCAGATTATGGATGCCATTAGCGCTTGTTATGAGCAGTATAAAGTATTAAAACGTAATTAAGAATCTCCTTCATAAGGAAAATATTTAAATCCTCAATTCTAAAATTGAGGATTTTTTTTGGCGTTTAAGTTTTTAAAAGCTTTACATTTACTAAAACACCATCAAAATCAATAAATTATGTCAAAGGGTCAAGATGCTAAAAAAACAGCAAAAAAAGAACCGTTAAAAACGGCTAAAGAAAAGAAAGAAGAAAAAAGAGAAAAGAAAAATACTCCTAAGAGAGATTAAGTTTTTTAGTCGCAGTTTACAGTCACAGTTTACAGTTTTCTTAGAAACTGAAATTAACTGTGACTGAATACCGTGACTGAAACTATTTAACTGGAATATTCGAAAGAATTTCTAATACAAATTTCCAATATTTTTGAGCTGAAGAAATACTAGCTCTTTCGTCTGGAGAGTGTGCTCCATGAATTGTTGGGCCAAAAGAAATCATATCCATATCTGGATAATTTGTTCCTAAAATTCCGCATTCTAAACCAGCGTGGCAAGCTACAACCTTAGGCTGTTCTCCATTTTGCTTTTCGTAGATTTCTTTTAAAACTTCTAATATTTCAGAATTAACGTTTGGAGTCCATCCTGGGTAAGAACCAGAAAGTTCAACTTCGCATCCTACTAATTCGAAAGCAGAACGCAATGAATTTGCTAAATCAAATTTTGAAGATTCAACAGAAGAACGCGTTAAACATCCAATCGAAATTTCTCCGTCTTTAATAATTACTCGCGCGATATTATTTGAAGTTTCAACCAAATCTGCCATATCAGCGCTCATTTTGTAAACGCCATTATGTGCGGCGTAAATCGCTCTGATGATTCCTTCCTGAACCCCTAAATCCATTACTTTTTCAGGTAATTCTCCTTTTACAATTTCAATTGATAAGTTTGGCTCAGTTGTTTTGTATTCAGCTTTGATGTCAGAAATAATTTCCTGCATATCATACACATAAGCTTCATCAAACATTTGAGAAATAATTACTTTAGCAACACTTTCTCTCGGAATTGCATTTCTTAAACTTCCACCGTTTACTTCAACAATCTGTAAACCGAAGTTTTCAAATCCATCAAATAATAAACGATTCATTATTTTATTAGCATTCCCTAAACCTTTATGAATATCCATTCCTGAATGTCCTCCGTTTAGTCCTTTTACTGTAATTGTGTAACCAACAGAGCCTTCTGGAACTTCTTCTTCATGATACGTTCTTGTAGCCGTAACGTCAATTCCTCCTGCACATCCGATATCAATTTCATCGTCTTCTTCGGTATCTAAATTCAATAAAATCTGACCTTGAAGAATTCCGCCTTTTAGGTTTAGCGCACCAGTCATTCCTGTTTCTTCATCAATTGTAAACAAAGCTTCAATTGCTGGATGCGGAATATCTTTACTTTCTAAAATTGCCATAATTGTAGCTACTCCCAATCCGTTATCTGCACCTAGAGTTGTGCCGCGAGCGCGAACCCAGTCTCCATCAACATACATATCAATTCCCTGCGTATCGAAATCAAAAACTGTATCTGCATTTTTTTGGTGAACCATATCCAAATGCCCCTGCATTACAATAGCTTTGCGATTTTCCATTCCTGGTGTAGCCGGCTTTCTGATGATTACGTTTCTAATTTCATCTTCGAAAGTCTCTAAACCTAAACTGTTTCCAAAGTTTTTCATAAACTCAATTACGCGCTCTTCTTTTTTTGAAGGACGAGGAACGGCATTTAAATCTGCAAATTTATTCCAAAGTACTTTTGGCTCCAGATTTCTTACTTCTTGACTCATTATATTTTGTTTGATGTTTAACAATTAAGAGCTTCAAAGTTACAAAGTTTAAATGCTTTTTTCGATACAAATTATAGGATATTAATCCAGAAATCTTTTCCCTTTTTATGCCACATAGTGGCATTTCGTTGGTAATAAAATAAAACAAGGAGCTATCATGCGTTCCTATGGGAACGCTTGGCTTCAATATGCATAAATTCTCTACCAATCAATTGTGCCTGACGGCACATTTAAATACCAATATTTAAAAGTTTTTATATTGTAATTCATTTATAGAATGATAAAATTTCAAAAAAATAAACTCAACTTCTATTTAATTATTATTTTTATAAAAAACCTAAACCGTGAGATCAAAATACATTTTACCTATATTTCTTCTTGTTCAAATTATCTTTTTAAGAATCCTCGCCTTCTTTCCAGACTTTGTTGAAGGTTTTTACAGTAACAATTTATTTGTTAGAATTTCTCATTTTTTAAGGATAGCACTAGGAAAAGTTCCATTTTCTATTGGAGATTGTATTTATGCTTTTCTAATTTTAGGTATAATTGGCTGGTTTTGGAAAATCCGTAAAACATGGAGAACAGATTGGAAAGATCATCTTTTAAAGATATTAAGCAAAATTTCTGTTTTTTACTTTTTCTTTCATCTTCTTTGGGCGTTCAATTATTATAGAGAGCCTCTTTTCGAAAAAATGGAAATCAAGAGAGAGTATACAGATGCTGATCTTTTAGCTTTTACGAAAAGATTAATTACAAAAACGAATGAAGTTCAGTTTGCAATTACTAAAAATGACACAGCAAAAATTGTTTTTCCTTACTCTCAAAAAGAATCATTTAAAATGATTTTAAACGGTTATGACAATTTAGCGAAGGAACATCCTTATTTTAAATATGAAATTTTAAGCGTTAAGAAATCCCTATTCAGCACACCATTGACTTATATGGGTTTTGGCGGTTATTTGAATCCGTTTACCAATGAGGCTCAGATCAATTATTTACTGCCAATGTACACTTTTCCTCAAACTACGGCGCACGAAATGGCGCATCAAATTGGTTTTGCCAGTGAAAGTGAATGTAATTTTATAGGCTTTTTAGCTTCCGCTAAAAATGATAATCTTTATTATCAGTATGCTGGATATAGTTTTACATTGAATTATTGTTTAGGAATCTGGAAATTCAAAAACGAGAAAGTTTTTAATCAATTAAAGAAATCTGTACATATTGGTATCTTAAAAAATTATAAGGAGAGTCAAGATTTTCACAAAAAGTATGATACTTTTCTCGATGAGGGATTTTATTTTCTTTACGATAATTTCTTAAAATCAAACAACCAAAAAGATGGTATGGACAGTTACAGCAAATTCATTGACTTGGCAATTAATTATTATAAAACCAGAAAACTTTGATTCAACTGTAACAAAAATGATTTCATAACTACTAATACTTTTATGAGCGAAAATCTAGAACAGTCATTTGTTGCGCAATTGCAGGCAAATCAGAATATAATCCACAAGATTTGTAGATTATATACTGCTGGAGAAGATGCTCATAAAGATTTATTTCAGGAAATTACCATTCAGCTCTGGAAGGCTTATCCAAAATTTAGAGGCGACAGTAAATTTTCGACTTGGACTTATCGCGTGGCTTTGAACACCGCGATTACATTATACCGCAAAACCAAAAGAACTATTTCTACCGTAGATTATGAAAACCACCAGCATTTTGTAAAAGATGTTGACTACAATTACGAAGAAGAAGAACAGATAAAATTGATGTACAAAGCAGTTTACCAGCTTAACGACATCGAAAAAGCATTAGTTTTTATGTATTTAGAAGACAAAGATTATCAAGAAATAGCTGAAACCTTAGGAATCAGCGAAGTGAATGCGCGCGTGAAAATGAACAGAATTAAAGGGAAACTTAAAAAAATACTAAATCCTTAAAAATTATTATGAAAGAACTGGATTTACTAAAAAAAGACTGGCAGAAGAACTCAGGTTCTTTTCAACAAATTTCTGAAACTGAAATCTATAAAATGATTCACAAAAAATCATCTTCCATAGTAAAATGGATTTTGATTATCAGTATTTTGGAAATTTCGTTTTGGACTTTTTCAAACTTATTTATTAATACGGATGATGTTTTGAAAAAAATCAATCATCCAGAAATTATCATGGCTTTAGAGTTTCTAACATACTTTAATTATATTGTCGTTCTCATTTTTGTGTATATTTTTTATAAAAACTACAAAACGATTTCGACTACTGTAGCCACCAAATCATTAATGAGCGCCATTTTAAAGACTAGAAAAACAGTTCAGTACTATGTTTGGTATAATTTAGGAATGATTGTAATAACGGCTATTTTAAGCTTCTTTATTGCTTTTGTTTACAATCCAGATATGGAATTTCTGAGAGAAAAATTAGCCTTAAACGGAAGAGCTATGTTTGTTACGATAGGAATATTATTCTTGGTAATTTTAGGCTTCTTCGGTTTATTCTGGTGTTTCTACAGAATAATCTACGGAACTCTTTTAAGAAGATTATATACTAATTATAAGGAGTTGAAGAAAATAGATTTTTAAGTTGCCAAGGTTCTGAGATACGCTAAAGTTCTGAGATACTAAGATACTAAGATACTAAGGTTCTAAGTTTTTTTGACAACTTGAAACTTGAAACCTGAAACAATCTAAAATCTAAAATCAGAAATCTAAAATCACTAATAATCCCACTGTCTGAGTTTATTAAGTTCTTCCTGTGCTTTAATTTCTTCTGCTGGAATTACTTTTAAAAATGAAGGATGCTGTTCGATTGCGTATTCTACTTTTTCTACAATTTGTTCGATTGTATCGTTTTCATAATCAATATCAAGAGGTTCTTTGATGATGAAAGACTGCAGGATCCCTTTTTTCTTCATTCGAAGTCCTTTTTTATCGAATGATCTTCGGAAACCATCAATTACAATCGGAATTACAATTGGTTTATGCTGTTTGATAATATGAGCAGTTCCTTTACGAACAGGCTTAAAAGATTTTGTAGTTCCCTGCGGAAAAGTAATAACCCAGCCATCTTCAAGAGCAATTCGAATGTTTTCGGTATCGTTTGGATTTACATCGCGTTTCTCTGTAACATCAACGCCTTTAGCACGCCAAGTTCTTTCGACTGTAATTGCTCCTACATAAGCCAAAATTCTTGGCAGTAATCCTGCCTGCATGGTTTCTTTTGCAGCAACATAATACAAATTCATTTTAGGCTGCCACAAATAGCCAATGTTCTTAATAGTATCTTGACGTCCGCTTAAACTTGCGTTAAACACATGAAACATTGCAACAACGTCTGCAAAATAAGTTTGATGATTGGATATAAATAAGACATTAGAATCTGGGAGTGTTTTAATAATTTCAGATCCTTCAATCTGCAAATCGTTAAAACCTCTATATCTTCTATGCGTCATGGCACCCAAAATTCGGATTAACCATTTCTTGATGAATAATATATGCCCAAAAGGATTTCGTTTAAACAATCCCATAACTAATTTATCTTATTTTTTTGTTAGGTCGCAAACATACAAAAATTATTCTTTTAGCAACACTTTAAAACAATTTCTCCAATTTACACCTATTAAAATGAATATCAAATTGTTAAATAAACATTTTTAAATTTCATGCTCAAAAGTCATTTTTAATACATCTCTCAATTCGCTCAAGATCATTGCTGTTGCACCCCAAACCACATGATTTTGAATATTGAAAGCCGGCACTAAAATATTAGCACCATAAGAAGTTGATAATCTGGCCTCGATAATTATTTCATCATTTAAAAAAACCGATAAAGGCAGTTCAATAATATCTGCAACTTCTCTAATATCCGGATAAAAAGAAAGTTCTTCTTTTGAAATTCCTAAAAATGGATGCACCAAAAAATTACTGGGCGGAATATACATGGGAGAAAAATGTTTGATTATTTCTATTTTATCACTGGCAACTCCAACTTCTTCCTGAGTTTCGCGCAGTGCAGTAGTTTCAAAATTCAAATCTTCTTTTTCATATTTTCCTCCAGGAAACGCAATCTGAGCAGAATGCACTCCATCATAAGCATTTCTTACAATCAAAACTAAATGTGTTTTTTCCTGCTTTGGGTAAAATAGCATCATTACTCCTGCCATTCTAGCATTCAGTGCTTCAATATCAAGATTTTTTAATCCCTCAATGCGTTCTTTTGGAGCCATTTTTAAATGTGATTCGACCGCTGGCAGTTCAACCGGAATAATATTGGGAACATATTTCAAAAAGTCTTGAAAATTCATAATCAAAGCTTATTTTTGTACTTTTAAATAAAACATAAATATACTCTAGAAAACGCAGTACCACAAGTTTTCTAAAATTAAAGCCTAAAAAATGTACAGCAGAGAAGAATCACAAAAAATTAAAAGAGAATTTTGGGTAGCTTTTGCAGAAAAATATCCTCGCAAATGGGTGCTTTATGATACAAAGATTAAAGACTTCTCTTTTAAATTTTATGTTGATAATAAGAAGGCTCAGGTTTTAATTGATATTGAACATAGAAGTGATGAAAAGCGTACAGCTTACTTCGAAAAAATAGAGGCTTTAAAAAACATTCTGGAAGAAGAATTTATTAAAGATTTGGTTTTTGAAAAAAATTACACTCTAGAAAGCGGTAAAACAATCAGCAGAATCTGGGTTGAAAAAACAGGTGTTGGTTTTAGCAACCGAAATAACTGGGATACAATTTTTGATTTCTTTAATGAAAATATGCATGCTCTAGAAATGTTTTATCTTGAGTATGACGAGTTTATTAAAGATATTGATGTATTGTAAGAAAGGCTCTGAGTTTCTGAGAGACTAAGGTTCTAAGGCGTATATAATAAACCCGATAGATTTTAAAAACCTGTCGGTGTTTTTTTACCTCTTTAATGAAAAATGTCCTTTTTTTATAATTCCATTTTCCAATACCAATTGAAACCAGTAATCAGAAGAAGGTAACGCATTTCCATTATAATTTCCGTCCCAGCTGCCATTTTTTCCTAAAGTCTTTAAAAGCTTACCATATCTATCAAAAATATGAACACTATAATTTTGATTTTCCAGCCCCTTAATCTCCCATGTATCATTAAATCCATCGGCATTTGGCGTAAAAAACTGGGGAATTATATAGCTATAAGTTTCCTCCTCTTTTTTGCAATCTGCACCAGCATTAGAGACATACAGATTTATTTTCGATTTTGCACTGCAATTAGTACTTATTTCTGTTACATTAACTACAATTTCCTGAAAGTTTTTAGTAGAATTAATATACGATTCGTTAATCAAAGAACTAATATCATTTCCGTTTTTGTCAAAATATGAAAATGTAAAAAGTGACGGATCATTTACAAGAACAGAATTAACTTTTGACAAATCGAATGTTGCAAAACCTGTTCCGTTCAAATCGCAATTATATAGATCAGGAACAATGTTTAATGTGAAAGAAGAGATTGTTTCCAATTCAATTTTAGTATCTTCATAACAGCTTGGATTGTTTTTATTTGCCACTCTAATATTAATATTTTCAGAGAAAGGATTAATATTAGAATAATTATTTGGCAAAGGTGAAGGTAATTTATTACCATTTTTATCTGTGTATGTAAAAACGTAGTTTTCAGGGTTTGCAACTAAATCTTTTTCAATAGTTGACATATCAAAACTCGAAGAAAAACCATTTCCTAAATCAGCACATGAAGTTAAAATAGGAATCGTATTTAATACTGGTTTTGAGGAATTTAAATATTCATAAGTATTAAATATGTAAACAGCTCCAGCATAACCAACATAATTTTGTTCATTTGCGTCTAATGCCGCCCAATAGGCTCCAACAAAAAAATCATCGTTATACAAGGAAATTGAGCTTCCAAATGAATCACTATTATTTTTTATAATTGGATGAACAATCTGGTACTCAACCCACTTATTATTACTTTTATCTTTTTGAAACATATATACACGACCATAAACTTTTGATAATGCTCCCAAATTATCATACACCCTTTCACCCCCTACAACTGCCATTTTATCATTAGAGATTTCTATCTTACCACCTAACCCAGCTGTAACAGAAACATCAGAAGCTCTTATCTTCTGAAACCCCGTCCATTGGTTACTTGCGTTTTTTCTAAAAACATAAATTGAGCCTGCAAATGTCAATGGTCCTCCTCCATCTCCGCTTTCAGAAGAATCATAATCATCTTCTCCTGGAGCAGAAATCACGATATCATCTTTAGCAACTTTAACCGTTGCGGCAAATCTATCCTGTAACCCTCTAAAATCGTAAGCTGTTAATTTTTGAACTTCCCTCCACGTATTTGAATTGCTGTTTTTTTCAAAAACATATGCAGCTCCTGCCCAATTAACTCCTTCTTCAACTGCACCAACCACAATGGTATTTTCAAAAATAGAAACTGAATTTCCAAAATTGTCTCTTCTTTCTCTATCACTTGCAACAATTTTTTGGACAAAATCCCATGTACCGGTATTGTTTCTATGATATATATATGCAGCCCCTGCATTCTCTAAATAATTAGCAAAATTACCATCTGTACTATTATAAAAAGCACCTACAACCATAAAATCTCCAGACATGGCAAGAGTTGTTCCATAATTGTCATAAATAATATTTTCAGATCTGGTTATTTTTTGCTTTAATTTATATAAATCATCCGAATCCCTTTCGTACATATATACTGCTTTTCCACCAAGTCCCAAAACAGGATCACAACCTACAATTGCAAGTGTTTTTCCTTCCATGACAATCAAAGTTCCGAAACCACAATAATTTATAGCATCTGGAAGAGTAAGTTCTTGATAAATTGACCATCCATCGCAATCTTGTTTAGCGATATATATTTTACCTGCATTTTCTACACCAGCAATATCAACTTCATCTGCTGAATACGCAGCATATCCATCAAAAGTAGAAACAGAAAATCCGAAGCTATTATCTCTAATTCTTATAGGTTCAACAATTTTAAAATTTTGTTTCCATTGTTGAGATGAAGCAGATAATACGATAAAAAATAATAAAAAAGAAGTGATTTTTTTTACACTCATAGCGACATATGCACGTTAAACAAATCTTTTTAGCTAGACTGTAAAAATATTATAAACAATAATATGGTCATCGTAATTAATATAAAGCTGTTTACGATAATCCTGCTTTTTACGTGTTATAATGGAAAGTTTGCATTCTCTACCGTCGTTGTCTTTGCACACAAAAGAATACACAATATCGGTATCATTCTCTTCACGCTCGATATAATCTAAAATACTAAAAAGCTGGATTTCCTGTGAATAAACAACGATTCTATGTTTATTTGTATCTAAAACAACGGAAAGATTTACTAAATCCAAATTGGACCATTCGCCCCATTTCCCTCTTTCATTTTTCTCTAAAACGCTAAATCCTGAGGTTTTAAAATGATAAGACTGACTTTGAGCCTGCTGGAATCCAAATACCAGAAAAAGTATTACTATATAGGTGCGTAAAAAATTCATAGATATTTTCTTGCGGATAATTAAAACTCAAAAGTAGTCTTTTCTTTGCATGCGACTTCAAATTCGGCGATCATTTGTTGAATAATTTCTTCAACTGGTAAAATTTTATGAATCAATCCTGCCACTTGTCCAATCTCAAGTTCGCCTTCATCCAGATCGCCTTCAAACATACCTTTTTTAGCTCTTGCACGACCTAAAAGCTGTGCTAATTCTTCTTTTGAAGGGCAGTGTTTATACAATTCCTGAACGTCTTGGTAAAACTTATTTTTGACTAATCTAACTGGAGCTAATTCTTTCAATGTCAATTGCGTATCTCCTTCTTTAGTATTAACTATAGTTTCTTTAAAATTATTGTGTGCAGAAGATTCTACAGAAGCTGCAAAACGACTTCCAACTTGAACACCATCGGCACCCAAAATCATTGCAGCCAGCATTCCTCTTCCTGTTGCAATTCCACCCGCGGCAATTAAGGGAATCTGAATTTTTTCTTTCACCATCGGAATCAAAGTCATCGTCGTGGTTTCTTCACGTCCATTATGTCCTCCAGCTTCAAAACCTTCCGCCACAACAGCATCTACACCTGCGACCTGTGCTTTTAGGGCAAAAACACTGCTGCTTACCACATGCACTACTGTAATCCCCTTTTCTTTTAAAAATGAAGTCCAAGTTTTAGGATTTCCTGCAGAAGTAAAAACAATTTTTACGCCTTCTTCAATCACGATATTTATGATTTCTTCAATGTTTGGGTATAACATTGGAATGTTGACACCAAAAGGTTTGTCCGTAGCTTTTTTACATTTTTGGATATGTTCTCTCAAAACTTCTGGATACATAGAACCTGCGCCAATTAACCCCAAACCTCCAGCATTACTAACTGCCGAAGCTAATTTATATCCGCTGTTCCAAATCATTCCGCCTTGAATAATTGGATATTTTATATTAAAAAGTTGTGTGATTTTATTCATTCAAATAAATTATTGCTTGATTAGCTTTCCTGTTTTATGCAGATTATCAGCATCAAAACTATAAAAATAGAGTCCGCTTTGTAAAGATTGCAAAGAAAGAACTGGATTGGAATTATTAATTTTTTCTTCAATTAATTTTTGGCCTAACACCGAATAAATAGTGACAGAGGCTGTGTTATTTTCGGTTAAAAAAGAAAAAGAAACTTCATTTTTAACAGGATTTGGATATACGGCAAAAGAAGCTTCTGCAACAAAATCATCAACACTTAAAGTCGCACCGAAATTCGGAATTCCGTAACCATAATTATTATCTGGGTTTGTGAATCTGTCAGAAGAAGCCAAAATCATTTGTCGAATTTGTTTATTAGTTTTAGTTGGAAAAGCCTGCCATAAAGAGGCTGCCATTCCAGCCATTATCGGGCAAGAAAAAGATGTTCCATTTGCGGTTCCAATATTTCCGTTTGGATCAGAGACTACTGAAGCCACGCCTTGCGCCATAATATCTGGTTTTATTCTTCCATCATAACTTGGTCCAATCGAACTTGAACTAGCCCTCACTTTAGTAGCATTAACAGAACCTATAGCCAATACCGAAACTGCATCGGCTGGAGAGCCAATATGTTTTTCAACCTGAATTCCTTCATTTCCAGCAGAAGCCAAAACTAAAATCCCTTTACTAAATGCTGTTTCTGCACCACGCGAAATGAAATTGGTAATTCCATTCATATCGCTGTAAGTATGATTGTATCTAGACTCGTCGCGATCACCAAAGTATCCTAACGAAGTAGTAATTATATCAACTCCTAAAGCATCTGCTTTTTCGGCAGCTTCAACCCAAAGCGATTCTTCTACCGGATTTTCTAAAGCACCAATTTCTGTAATAAAAAGATAATAAGAAGCATTTGGAGCTGTTCCAACTAACGAATTTTCTTTGTAACCGCCCATTGTAGAAAGCACCTTTGTCCCGTGATCACTGCCTGTGTAGAAATTGGCATTTCTTGTTGTATAATCATAACCGCCTAAAATTCGGTTATTATTTCTAAGATTCTCAAAAGGCTGTGCTGTGTTTACGCCTGGAAAACCCCCATCAAAAACTGCAATAATTTTTCCTTCTCCAGTAAAATTCTGCTGATGCAAAATTTGTCCGTTCAGCATCTGAATTTGATTTGCAGAATTGCCATACGAATAATCTATTGCCGCCTCCAGCTTATTGAGACCTTTCGCTGTTTTAGTTTCCGAAACTTTTTTTGCTGTAGTGTTTAAAGTTTTATCAGCAAATTCTATTTTCTGGACAAAAGGCAATGTTTTTAATGCATTTATGTTTGCCTGAGTTCCCTGAATATGAAGTGCATTCAACCATTTGGACTGGGCCATAACTGTTATACCGGCACTGGATTTAATTTGGCTTACATAAGTAGTTTCCAAAGGAGCATCTGTAATATCTAAAGCGATATTTTGATTGGTTCTTCGATCTAAAGCTTTCTGAGAAAGTTCTGTCAACGGATTATCAAAAAACAACTGCGCATTCGGTTTTCCGTTAAAATAAACCCACGCATCTTCTTGTGCAAATACCGCAAACGAAAGAAGTAATAAAAGGAAAGTAAAGTTATATTTCATAGCGTACCTTTGAGGAATTTCTTCCAAATAAGGTATAAAGCTAAGAAATTACTCCCGAACCAACTAATTCATTTTCTAAATACCAAGCAACAAATTGTCCTTCTGTAATGGCAGACTGTGCTTCTTCAAATTCAACGTACATTCCGTCTTCAAATTGATGTAAAATTGCTTTCTGCAATGGCTGACGGTAGCGAATTCTAGCCATCACTTCCATTTTCTCACCTGCTTTCAAAGCCAAATCTTCTCTAACCCAGTGTACTTCAGATTTTCCAACAAAAAGTGCTTTTTTAAATAATCCTGGATGCAAACTTGACAAACCTGTATAAATAGTGTTCGTTTCAACATCAGTAGCAATTACAAATAATGGATCTGTAGTTCCTCCAACATTCAATCCTTTTCTTTGCCCGACAGTAAAATAATGCGCTCCTTGATGTTTGCCCACTACTTTGCCCATTGTTGGAACGTAGTTTAACTTTTGAGATTCTAATTTTAAATCTTCTTCTAAAGAAATTCCAGCTGGTTTTTCACCAACATAAATAGCATCATTTTTATCAACTTGAACAATTTTACCTTCTTTAGGCTGTAATTTTTGCTGTAAAAATTCTGGAAGGCGAACTTTCCCTATAAAACATAATCCTTGAGAATCTTTCTTTTCTGCGGTAACCAATTCCATTTCGGCAGCGATTTCGCGCACTTCTGGTTTTGTCAAAGCACCAATTGGAAACAACGCTTTAGACAATTGCTCTTGTGACAACTGACATAAAAAATAAGATTGATCTTTATTTACATCATTCCCAGCAATTAATTGATAAACTGTTTTTCCGTCAACTTCGATTTCACTTTTTTGGCAGTAATGTCCAGTCGCAACATAATCTGCTCCAAGACTTAGAGCGATTTTCATAAACACATCAAATTTGATTTCGCGGTTACAAAGTACATCAGGATTTGGAGTTCTTCCTTTTTCGTATTCGTTAAACATATAGTCAACGATTTTTTCTTTGTATTCTTCGCTTAAATCAACAGTTTGAAACGGTATTCCAAGTTTTTCAGCAACAAGCAACGCATCATTACTGTCTTCTAGCCAAGGACATTCGTTAGAAATAGTAACCGAATCATCATGCCAGTTTTTCATAAAAAGGCCAATAACTTCGTATCCTTGCTGCTGTAGTAAATATGCCGCCACACTAGAATCTACTCCGCCTGAAAGTCCAACAACTACTCGTTTCATTTTGAAATGTTTAATTTTTTAAGGTTGCAAAGGTACGCCAAATAATAGAAAATCGCACAAAGGTTTTCATTACTTTAAGCAATCCCGCAGTAGATAAAACTTATTACTTTTTTAAGTACATTTAATCTTCAATTTCAATAGAATGAAAAAATACATTTACAGCCTACTTTTCTTGTTCGTCTTAACAACTTTAAGTGCGCAGCGATTTGTTTCGTCTCTTCCTAATTACGAAGCTTACAAAGCATTTAGAGGAAAACCTTTGTCTGATAAATTTTCAAATATCGAATCGGTTAAAGTTATTTATGACTTGCGAAAACAGAAGATGTATTATTTCAACAGTAATCTTATTTTACTGCATTATGATTTTGTAACAGGTTATTTGGGTTATAATCAAGATCTCGATGTTTTTAACAATAGAAACTATAGCAACACAGAAAAAGACAGGGATTTTCTGCTCGGAAATTTAAATCACATTAAAGGAACTGAAAAATGGATTTTCGAACTCGCTGCCTCTGATCATATGCCAATTCCATTAATTGAACGATTTTTCAATTTAGTCAAGAACTCCACTTTTATCGGGCAGAATTTAAAATTCTATTTGAATAATCCTGAAATGATGGAATGGTCTCGGCAAGATAAATTTTCAATTCCCTGTGTGAAATCAGATTATATTTTTAATGAAATTAAATACCAAGAAGTTGTTGGCGGCAGCAACATCGGAATTCTAAAAAAATATAAAATCAAAGAATTAGAAACATTGAAACCTAATTCAGATGAAATTATCATTTTGGATGGAACACCTGACATCCTCCCAAATGTAAGAGGAATTATTGTAAATGAACTTCAAACTCCATTGAGCCATTTGGTTCTATTAGGAAAAAACAGAAAGATTCCGATAATGGCCTATACGGATATTGAAAAAGATAACAATATCAACAAACTGCTTTCTAAAAAAGTAGAATTAAAAATTGAAGTTGATACTTTTTTCATCAAAGAAACCACCAAAAAAATTCCAACAAAATCTGCTGGAAAAAAGAAAAAGCTAGTTATAGACAATAGCGTTACAGAATTGGTCAATCTATCTGAAATTCGAAAAAAGGGAATTAATTATATCGGTTCGAAGGCGCAAAACATGGCGTATTTAATTGCAATTTCTAAAGAAATTCCCTTTAAAGTTCCAGAAAATGCACATGCTATTCCGTTTTATTTTTATACGAAGCATATTCAGAATCCTGCCATTTCTCCATTAATTGCAGAGCTTTTAGCTTCCTCTCAAAAAGATTCCACGGTTTGGGTTAATAAACAGCTAAAGAAAGTTAGAGACGCTATTAAAAAAGAACCTATTGATCCTGAATTAATATCGAAATTGAATATGGCTTTTAAAGACGCCAAATTAAAAAACTTCAGATTTCGATCTTCTACAAATGCAGAAGATCTGGATGATTTTAATGGCGCTGGACTGTACGATTCTAAAACAGGAATTCTTGGTGACAGCATCAAAACATTCGAAAAAGCTATAAAACAAGTTTGGGCAAGTGTTTGGAATGAAGCTTCATACAACGAAAGAGAACTTTTTGGAATCGACCAGCAAAACATTGCTATGGGAGTTTTGGTTCATCGTTCTTTTCCTGATGAATTGGCAAATGGCGTAATTATCACAAAAAATATATTCAGAGAAAACTTTCCTGGGATTACGGTTAATGTTCAAAAAGGAGAAAATTCTGTTGTGAAACCCGAAAAAGGCGAAATCTGCGAGCAATTTGTTGCTTATCATTTTAATGACGGAAAAGACGAAACAGATTTTGATATTGATTATACTTCAAACTCCAATTTGAATAATAATGAACCTTTATTGAGCAGAAAAGAAATGAGTAATTTATATACTGTCAGTAAAAAAATCGAAACCAAAATATATCGTTATTGGCGTAAAAACCAATTTCATCCGGTAGATATTGAGTTTAAGATTGTCGGCGAAAAAAGAGATCTGTATATTAAACAGGTTCGCCCTTTTAATGATTAATAAAAAACCAATAAATCTATTTCGTTTGCAGCGGTGTTGATTAAGACAATTCTAAAATCAAAATCTTCTATTTTAATTTTTTCTTTAATTGATTTTCTAATGAATTCCTGATTCAGAGAAAAGTTCTCGTCAAGCGGAATTTTAACATCGACTGAATTTAAGTATTTGGAAGCTTTTTTATTGACAATAATTGAAGCGATAACATAAAATCCGATTATGATAATTTGAAAAAATAACAGCAGTTCGATCTTTTCAAAAGGATACATAATATCTAAAATCGATAATGTAATTGTCGCAAAAAGAAAGATTACAGCATTTACGGTAAAAGATTGCGTTCTAAATCGAAGTATCGAAAAAATCGCAAACAATCCAAACCCAATTCCAACTCCGATTTCTATTTTAGTAAAAAGATAACACAGTGAAAATGTACACAACCCAACAATTACCATTAATGGATTTATGGTTGCATTATCCTTTCTATTGGAGAAAAAATACAAAACCAAAATTGAGAAAAACAACAGCAGAAATCTTCCTAAAAGTTCGCGTAAATCCATTGGTTAGAATAAATTGGTTACCCAAATGTAAACAATTTATTCTTTTTCTTTTTTATTTTGAATGAAGTAATTACAAATGTATTAGATGACTATTTTTTGGGTGCCGGCCCTTTTTCAGAAGCTTTGTTGGTGTTTTTTGGATCACTCATATTTACTTCTTTGACCAATTTTCCTTTTTGATAAAACTGCCAAATTCCTGCTTTTTTACCATTTACGAATTTGCCTTTAGAAGCAACAGATTTATCTGAATCATAAAAAACAGCATCGCCGTTGTATTCGTTGTTTTTAAAATTCGACTCTTCCAAAAGTGTTCCATCCTGTCCCATCTTTTTGTAAGCTCCTTCTTTTAAACCATTTTTATACATCATCTCCTCTGCCACTTTTTCATTAGGATAATAAATGGTTCTCAAACCTTCAAGCTTTCCGTTTTTATAATTTTCAACAGTCATCAAAACTTTAGAAGCTTTGTGGTAATATTTCCATTCGCCTTCACGAGATTTTCCAACTTCTTTACCTTCGCTTACCTTGTTTTTATTCTGATCATAAAAAATAGTATACGAACTTCCATCATTGGCACTAAAATCCCTAGTAGCTATCACATCTCCTTTTTTGGTATCATCAAAAAATTTGAAAATCCCCGTTTCTTTTCCGTGACTAAAAGTTCCTTCATAACGAGGTCGCTTAGATTCGGTGTAAATTCCTTTCCAAAGCCCATCTTTTTTACCGCTTGCATCTACCTTGTTAGATTCTTGTGAATAAGCCGCAATACTTATTAAAAACAAAAGCAAAAATTTTTTCATAATCTATTTTTTCTATATAACAACAAATATTGAGTTTTATTATTACAAAAATATAACCATTTTAAGGATAACAAGAGCCTTTTAAGCAAAAAATATGATTTAACATTTTTAAGGCTATTCCCACTAATTAAAAAGTGCTAAACTCATAATTAACTAAAAACCAATAGCATAAACAAAAGTTAAATAATTACTAATTTTAATAAATGTTTAATTATTTTCTTTTTTCGTTAAACAAAAATAGATAACTTAGTAGTAACAAACACAAAAAACTATATTATGAAAACAATCAAAATTAAATTAATTGCTTTATTAGCATTAGTCGCTTTCGTCAGTATTTCATGTAACAACGATGATGATGATAATGATTCACAACAACCGCAAACAATTGTGGCGATCGCAAAAACAAATTCTAATCTTAGTTCATTGGTTGCAGCTTTGGAAAAAGCAGATTTGGCTGCCACGTTGAACTCTTCTGGTACTTACACCGTTTTTGCACCAACGAATACTGCTTTTACCGCTTTTTTACAAGCAAATGGATATGCTAACCTTAACGCAGTTCCTGTTCCTGCCTTAAAAGAAATTCTATTGAACCACGTTTTAAGCACAAAGGTAAAATCCTCTGAAATAGCTACTGGATATGTAAAAACTTTAGCTAAAGGAAGTGCTTCAACTTCGAACACTATCAGTATGTATCTGGAAAAAGGCACAGGAGTCGACATTAACGGCGGGAAAACAAATGGAGGTGCGATGGTAACTACTGCAGATATTGAAGCTTCTAATGGTGTTATTCACATAGTAGATGGCGTTATCGGATTACCAACAATTGTAAACCATGCAGTGGCCAATAAAAACTTTACCACACTGGTTGCTGCTTTGACATACAATGCCTCATCTGGTTTTGCTGCAACTTTATCAGGAACTGCAAATTCTCCATTTACTGTTTTTGCTCCTACAAATGCTGCTTTTACAAGTTTCCTAACCGAAACTGGTTTTTCAGGTCTTCCTGCTATTCCTGCTAATGTTTTAGAAACTACTTTAAAATATCATGTAGTTACTGGTGCAAATGTTCAATCATCTGCTTTAACAAACGGACAAGTGGTAAGTACTTTTGCTGGTCAAAATTTTACAGTTAACTTAACTGGCGGTCCAAAAATTACTGACGCTAGTAATAGAGTAAGTAATATTATAGCAACAGATGTGCAATGCTCAAATGGAATAATTCATGTTATCGACAAGGTTTTATTACCGAAATTTTAAATAAAACTAATTGTAAAAAAACCGTCTCGTTAAAAAACGAGACGGTTTCTTTTTATATACTAAAAAAGTATTATTTCTTTTTATTCTGAGCTTTTGCAGCTTCTTGTTGTTCCATTACATCTTGAAGACGCTGTTGAAACTTACTTGGTTTCTTAGGCTCTCTTAATTTATTTTCTTGAATCTGAGCGTGAATTTTTTCGCTGTCTACGATGTAGTTTTTAATCACGAACATAATACCGATTGTAATTAAGTTTGAGATAAAGTTATACAAACTTAAACCTGCACCATAACTATTAAAGAAAATTAACATCATTAATGGCGAAACATAAATCATGATTTTCATCATTTTTGCCATATCCGGCATACCTTCTTGTTGAGGCGCTGCCATTTGCTGATCTCCAGATGTCATTTTCATGTAGAAGAAAATCGCAATTGCCGCCAAAATTGGAAACAAACTGATATGATCTCCATACAACGGAATAGTAAATGGTAATTTTACAACTGAGTCAAAAGATGATAAATCGTCTGCCCAAAGGAAACTTTTTTGTCTTAATTCAAAAGCCGCTGGGAAAAACTGGAACGATGCATACATAAAAGGAAGCTGAATCAATGCTGGGATACATCCTGCCATTGGGTTTACTCCTGCTTTGTTGTACAGTTTCATTGTTTCTTGCTGTTTTTTCATTGGGTCTTTTTTGAATTTTTCTCCCAACTCTGCAATATCAGGTCTTAAAACTTTCATTTTAGCCTGAGACAAGAATGACTTATACGTAATTGGCGACATAGCCAATTTGATAATAATTGTAAAAATAATGATTGCGATTCCTAATGACAATCCCATTGTTGAGCTTAAAAACCCGAATAACGGAATAAAGATAAATTTGTTAATCCATCCAAAAATTCCCCATCCTAAAGGAATGATTTTTTCGAAATTTTTATCGTAAGATTTTAATGTTTTGTAATCAGCCGGACCAAAATACAAACTCATTTTGTAATCAATCTCACCATTTGAGAATGCTAAAGGTAAATTTGCTCTAAACTGTTTTGTAAAAACAGTGTCAATTTTTTCATCTTTAACTAAATCGTCAGATTGTAATTTTGAAGTTTCAAATGGTTTCTCCGTAGCTAAAATAGTCGTAAAGAAGTGCTGCTTGAAAGCTACAAAACTTACTTTTTCTGGAGTTTCTTCTTTTCCTTGTCCGTGAGAACTTACGTTACTGTATTTTGATTCGTTGTATTTGTAATCAATTTGAGCATAACGATTTTCGTAAGAAATACTTTTTTCATTTCTATACGTTTTTAAATCCCATTGTAAATCAACTGGTTTAGCAGAATTTAAAACTCTGTTTAATCCTTGAGAACGAATATCAAAACCAACTAAATAATCGTTTGGTTTCAGAATGTATTTGTACTCTAAAAATTCATTTGCACCTGCTTTTAAACGCATAGATAAAACTTGATCTGCACCAATTTTTTCTAATGTTGGTTCAAAATACAAATCTTTAGAATTTAACGTTCTATTGTCTGTAGTAAGAAGCTGTAAATTTAAGTTTGAATTATTGTTTTTGATTAATTCAACTAATTGACCTGAACCTTTTTTAATTTTTTCGAATTCTTTTAAAGTAGCCTCAACAATATAACCACCTTTATTAGCGATTTTAAGTTTAATCTTTTCGTTTTCGATTGTAGTAAAAGCTTCTTTCGCAGAAGGAAGTGTTGCAGAATAAGCAAATCCGCCTAAAGTTT
This sequence comes from Flavobacterium sp. Root935, assembly GCF_001429295.1. Taxonomy (GTDB): domain Bacteria; phylum Bacteroidota; class Bacteroidia; order Flavobacteriales; family Flavobacteriaceae; genus Flavobacterium. Next base: position 1,055,050 of record NZ_LMJL01000012.1, read on the forward strand.
TTTGCAATTGAGCTAATTGTACTGTATCGCCAGGAATTACCGCTGCAGCTGGTAGTGATGCTGTTTTAGCTTTATCCGCTTTTGCTTGTGCCTCTTGTTTAGCAACTAATTCTTTCTTGGCTTTTTCAGCAGCAATTTCTTTATCAGAAGGCTGATTTTGGTACATTATCCAAATCAAAATTCCAAATATCAATACAAAACCAATGATTGAATTAAGGTCAAATTTTTTTTCTTCCATTATTTTTAAAAAAAGTTATTCGTTTGAGGTTATTAGTTATTCGTTTGATTAAAAAGTTACACCTCTTAGAATGAATTATTATTTTTTATGCGCATTTACCGCAGCTGCCACAAAGTTTACAAATATAGGATGCGGATTTGCAACTGTACTTTTGTATTCTGGGTGGTATTGTACACCAATAAAGAATGGGTGATTTTCAAGCTCAACGATCTCGACTAAACCTGTATCAGGATTTACTCCAGAAGCTTTTAAACCAGCTTTTTGCAATTCATCAGCATATTTATTATTGTACTCATAACGGTGGCGGTGACGCTCCGAAATAGTTTTTTCTCCGTAAATTTTGTGTGCTAAAGTATTTGGTTTAATATCGCATTTCCAAGCACCTAAACGCATTGTTCCTCCTTTATCAGTAATGGTTTTCTGCTCTTCCATTAAATTCACAACAGGATGAGGCGTTTTATCGTTCATCTCTGTAGAATTCGCATCTGCATAACCTAAAATATTTCTAGAATATTCGATAACAGACATCTGCATTCCTAAACAAATTCCGAAGAAAGGAATATTGTTTTCACGTACATAACGAACTGCTTCAATTTTTCCTTCAATACCTCTTTCACCAAAACCTGGAGCAACTAAAACTCCGTCAAGACTTCCTAATTTTTCTTCAACATTATCTGCATTGATATGCTCTGAGTGAATAGAAATTACGTTTACTTTTGTTTCGTTTGCAGCTCCTGCATGAATAAACGCCTCTAAAATAGATTTGTAACAATCCTGCATTTCTACATATTTACCAACCAAACCAATATTTACAGTTTGTTTTGGATTTTTTAATCTTTTTAAGAAAGTATTCCAGTTTTTAAGGTCTGGAGATGCTTTTTTAGGTAAATCTAATTTCTTTAAAGCCACAACATCTAATCCTTCTTCAAGCATTAAATTTGGAACTTCATATATTGTAGAAGCATCAATTGACTGAATAACTGCTTCTTTTTTCACATTACAGAACAAAGCTAATTTCTGGCGTAATTCCTGAGACAATTCATGTTCAGTTCTACAAACCAAGATATCTGCTTTTATACCGCTTTCCATTAAAGTTTTAACAGAGTGCTGTGTTGGTTTTGTTTTTAATTCGCCTGCTGCAGCCAAATAAGGAACTAATGTCAAGTGAATAACAATTCCGTTATTTTCACCTAATTCCCATACTAACTGACGAACAGATTCTATATAAGGTAAAGATTCGATATCACCAACAGTTCCACCAATTTCAGTAATTACAATATCATAATCGCCAGATTTCCCTAGCAATTGCATTCTGTCTTTGATTTCGTTTGTGATGTGAGGAACAACCTGAACTGTTTTTCCTAAAAACTCTCCTCTTCTTTCTTTTTCAATAACCGAAAGATAAACTCTTCCTGTAGTAACGTTATTAGCCTGAGAAGTAGGAACGTTTAAGAAACGCTCGTAATGTCCTAAATCTAAGTCTGTTTCGGCTCCATCATCTGTCACATAACATTCTCCGTGTTCATAAGGATTTAGTGTTCCTGGATCAACATTAATGTATGGATCAAATTTTTGAATAGTTGTACGGTATCCTCTTCCTTGTAACAATTTTGCCAAAGATGCCGCGATAATTCCTTTTCCTAATGAAGAGGTCACACCTCCTGTAACAAAAATATATTTTGTTTGATTCATTCTGTTGTTGTTTGTAAGTAGTTGTGTAAAAAACTTGGCAAAAGTACAAATTTAATTAGACAATTTGAACATTAGACTTCTTAGATTTTTAGAATTTTAGATTGCAAGATTTTTGGCTTTTTCAAATCAAAAGAAAACCATTCAATATATTAATCTTTATCTATCTTTTATCATTTTTTCAAAGAATAAAACCAAAATTTTATCCAATTATATAAAAATCCAACAATCTAAATAATATCTATTATGGCTTTGGATATTGCTTCTTTATATTGCGAATTAATTCTTCTAACCCATTCAATTTCAATTCGTAAATCAATTGCAGCTGCTGTCCAAGCTCTCCTTTTGGAAAACCTTTATTATGATACCAAACGACGTAATATTCTGGAAGATCAATTAAAAATCTGCCTTCGTATTTCCCGAAAGGCATTTTGGTGTGTGCTAATTTGATGAGAAGTTTTTTGTCTTGTTCCATTTTTTTTAAAGAAAAAAGAAGCAAGAAGAAAGAATATAGATTTTCTCTCTTCTTGCTTCATAGGTACAAAGCTATTATTATTTTTCTCTTTTGCCACAGATTAAGAAATAGTTTTCAGTCTCGGTCTCTGTTTACAGTTAAAAAAAGAAGCAAGAAAAAAGAATATAGACTCATTCTTTCTTCCTGCTTCTTATCGCGTACAAAGCTATTTATTTTTTACCACAGATTAAAATAATTTTCTAATCTGTATATTTTTTTGCCACGAATTTCAAGAATTCACACAAATTTTTTTATTAGTGTAATTCGTAGCGAAAAAAAAACTTAGAATCTTAGTATCTCAGAACCTCAGCCTCTTAGTAATGCCATCTCACAAAAGCTTCCATCGCTGCATAAGTTGCTAAACCTAATTGGTGATACAAAGCTGCTGTTTCGCGGTTTCTGTCTTCTGCTCTTTGCCAGAACTCCCTTGCATCTGTCCCTTGGAAAACAACTCCGTCTTTTTGAGATTGGTGTTTGAAGATTCCGTGACGTTTTTCTAAAACCTGATCTGGACTCATTGGAACAGCCATTTCAACTTCGTCAATCCCCCATTCCTGCCAAGCTCCACGGTATAACCATAACCAGCAGTCGTTCATAAATTCTTTTGGTTTTAAAACTTTTACAGCTTCAAAAATGGCATCTAAACAAACTTTATGTGTTCCGTGCGGATCTGCTAAATCTCCAGCAGCATAAATTTGGTGCGGTTTAATTTTTTCGATTAAATCTACAGTCAATTGAATATCTTCTGGTCCAATTGGTTTTTTCTCAATTGTTCCTGTTTCATAGAAAGGTAATTCCATAAAATGAATCTGGCTGTCTGGCAGACCAACAAAATGACTCGTTGCTCTCGCCTCACCTTTTCTAATTAGACCTTTGATGTAACGAACTTCAGGAATATCAATTTCACTGTTCTTTTTATTCTCTAAGAATGTTTCTGCTTTTTTGTAGATATTATCTGCCTCTTCACTTTTGATTCCGAATTTTTCATTGTAATCAATTACGAATCTTGCAAAACGAAGTGCTTCATCATCTGCAACTGCAATGTTTCCAGATGTTTGGTACGCTACGTGTACTTCATGCCCCTGCTCTTGCAGACGCATGAAAGTTCCTCCCATACTGATAATATCGTCATCTGGATGCGGACTAAAAATTAATACACGTTTTTTAGCCGGCTCTGCTCTTTCTGGACGATTTGTGTCGTCAGCATTTGGTTTTCCACCAGGCCAACCTGTAATTGTGTTTTGTAATTTATTGAAAATCTTAATATTGATGTCATAAGCCGGACCAGAATCTGCTAATAAATCGCTCATACCATTTTCGATGTAATCTGCATCTGTAAGCATTAAAATTGGTTTTTTAAGATCCAATGCCAATCCTAAAACCGCTTTACGAGTTAATTTATCTGTCCAAACAATTTTCTCAACTAACCAAGGTTTGTTAATTCTTGTTAGTTTAGAAGAAGCTTCTTTATCTAAAACAAATACTGCGTTGTTATGTTCTTGCAAAAATGACGCTGGTACTCGGTTTGTAACTTCGTCTTCAACAGATTTTTTTACAATGTTTGCTTTTCCTTCTCCCCAAGCCAATAAGATTACTCTTTTGGCTTCCATTATTTTTTTCACTCCAAGTGTAATGGCAGTTCTTGGTGTATTGTTCAAACCGAAGAAATCTTTACTTGCCGCAACTCTTGTAATATGATCTAATGCAACCAAACGAGTTTTAGAGTTTTGAAGCGAGCCAGACTCGTTAAATCCGATGTGTCCGTTACCTCCAATTCCTAGAATCTGTAAATCGATTCCGCCTAGAGCTTCGATTTTTGCTTCATATTCGTGGCAGTAATCTGCAATTTGTTCCTTTGTTAAAAGTCCGTCTGGAACGTGAGCGTTTTCAGGTAAAATATCGACATGATCAAACAAAAGCTCTTTCATAAAACGAACATAACTATTGATTGAATTTGGCTCCATTGGATAGTATTCATCCAAATTAAAACTAATTACGTTTTTGAAACTCAAACCTTCTTCTTTATGCAGACGAACCAATTCTGCATATAATCCTTTTGGAGAAGAACCAGTTGCTAATCCTAAAATACAAGGTTTGCCTTCTTTTTGTTTTGATTGAATTAAAGCTGCAATTTCTTGCGCTACTTCTTTTGAAGCATCTGTTGAGTTTTCAAAAACAACTGTATTAATGTTTTCGAATCTTTTCTCGAAACCTGTTGCTTTGTCGATTTTACTTTTTAACATGATATATTAATTTTTATTTTTGTTCAACTATTTCCATTTCCTGTATTTATGCCCTTTTACAGCATAAAATAAAATCATTATATAAGAGGGTAATAATATCAAATAAGCTACCTGATTGCCGCTTCTAGAAACGTTTTGCATATTTTTTGCAAGATTTGCAGCATTCACACTTTCGGTAATCATTCCATAAAATAATGGAAAAACTGCTCCACCGATAATTCCCATAATCAAAATGGCGCTTCCAATCTTTGTGTAACCGCCCAAATCCTGCAAGGCCATTGGCCAGATTGCCGGCCAGCATAAAGCATTTGCTAATCCTAAAAGTGCTACTAAAAGAATTACCAATGGTATTTGTGGAATTCTAGGAAGAGTAACCAATATTTTTGGCGAAATCAAAACAATTGTCAAAACCAGTATAATTCCTAAAATTCCTGAGACTTTTAAAGCTGTAACCTGCGAAACATATTTAGGAATTAAAACGATCCCAAGTACATATCCAATAACCATTGCCGACATGGTAAAAGAAGTTAATTTTAGATAAAAATCTCCATTATTACCATAGACTCCAAGCTGTTTTCCAAAACCTCCAATGGAGTCTCCGGCTAAAACTTCTGCTGATAAATAAAGCATTAAAGTAATTACTCCTAAAACTAGCTGAGGATGTTTAAATGCGTTTTTGATTTGTTTGAAAATGTTTAAATGAGATACATTTCCTTCTTCATCAAGATCAATTTCTGGCAAAGGAGAAAATTTTACCAACAAAGCTAAAACTGTTATAATCAACCCCATATAAAGATACGGTCTTTGCAATTGCAATGCAAGTGAATTTAAAGCATTTGTTTTGGACACCTCATCCATTAAAGCAATTTTGTCTGCCGTAAAGTCCTTCATATTAGACAAAACCAGAACTGTAAGTACAAGTGGCGCTACGAATCCTGCTACTTTATTAGCAATACCCAAAACGCTGATTCTAGCCGCAGCGCTTTCTCTTGGTCCAATTACCACAACGTACGGATTTGAAGCTGTCTGCAAAACCGCTAAGCCAGTTCCCATTACAAACAATGCTAATAAAAAGAAGAGAAATGTTCGACTTGCAGCAGCAGGATAAAACATAAATGCTCCAGCAGCGATGATTAATAATCCCAAAGAAATTCCATTCTTATACCCCACTTTTTCAATAATATAAGAAGAAGGAACTGCCATTACAAAATAAGCAATATAAAATGCAAAAGTCACAAAGTAGGCTTGAGAAGAAGTTAGTTCGCAAGCCAATTCAAAAAACGGAATTAATGGTCCGTTCAGCCAGGTTACAAATCCTAGAATAAAGAATAGCAAGGTTAAAATTACCATTGGAACAACGGTATTCTTTTTTTCTAACTGTAATGTACTTTGAATGTTTGTCATAATTTTTGGGTTGATTGGTTATAGATTTAGTTATTTCAAAATCTAAATTAGAATCAACGCTTTAATTACCTTATGCGTAATTTATGCAAATATCTGCATTTTTTTTGCAAAACAAAAGTAGTACATTAATTTTCCTTAATCTCTAATTTAGATATGAATATTTTGTTAATTTTTGGTATTCCAATTTAAATCAGGGTAATATTTTGCCAAATACGCTTTTACATCGGCAATATCTTCTTTGGCAGTTAGGTCTGGAACATGCTCAGAAAACGGAATTCCGACCGTTGTATTCGGATTTTCTTTAACTGAGTTTAAAAGTACTGTTGGTAACTCCTTCTCGTCACGCTCTGGATGAACAGGGCAATTTTTAAGATGTGTATATAAGGTCTTGCCGTTAAACTTAAAAGCATTCATGCTTACTCGTATTTTTCCTTCGCTGTCTTTGTATTGTTCCAAAACATCTTCAGAAGGTTTTTCCAAAATATCCAAAAGCTGATTATTCTCGTCTAATTTTGCAATTGCAAAACGCGAAATACGTTCCTGCGGAAATTCCATTGCATCTCGGTCATAACTAATAAAGGCATTCGGACTTTCGGTTTCTCTTAAAGCACGAAGAGCTGCTGCCGAATACAAGTTATCACTATTACAAACCGAATAAAATTGAGAATTGAGTTCTGGATATTGTTCTACTGCCTGAAACAGTGCATCTGCAGTTCCAAAAGGTTTTACTCTTCCTTCTGGAATATATTGTACAGCAAACGAAATATTTAATCCGTGAAAATCATTATTTTTCATTTGACTTCCGTAAAACTGTTTAAATAATTCTCCTTGTTCACCTATTATAATATAGATATTTTTGTAACCAGCTTTTTTTGCATTCCATAAAAGGTAATCTAAAAGAGGCCTTCCGCTTGCTCCTACTCCAATTAAACCTTTACTTCTTTCGTTAGCCTGCGCTATTTCTTCAGCAGATAAATTATTTAATACGGCTTCTTTTTTCATGCGTGAAGAAGCTCCACCTGCTAAAATCACTAAATTGTCGTGCATCTTATTTAAATTTCAATATTATCAATAATTCGTACTCCAGGATCAACATTTACTGCGTAAGCTTCTTCTGCCCCAGCGTTTAATATTGCTTCTATTACTACGTCTTCTTTTTTAGGATCTGCAATCACTACAATACTGCCGCCGCCGCCAGAACCTACAATTTTTGCACCGTATGCTCCTGCCTTCAAGGCTGCATTAATCATTGCATCAATTCTTGGAACTGTAATTTTTAGCAGATCCCGCAAGATTTCATGATGTCCATTCATTAAAGCACCAATTTTCTGAAGATCTAAAACTGGTTTTTCGAATTCCTTTAATGCTTCTTTAGTATAATGGTAATTTTTGATGGCCGCTTCAAAATATGGAATCAAACGATCTGGCAGACAATTTCTATACTTATCCAAATCTTCGATTTCTGATGTATTGAGATCAAAATCAGGATAGTTTTGTTTGACAATGTCGATTGCCATTAAAGCATTTCCTTTCAACTCGCCAATTAAGCCAATTGTTTCTTTGGGAACTCCAGAAACTCCTGTTATTAAACCTTTTAATCCAGTTCCGATCACATCGAAGGAAAAAGGTTTTTTAGTATTAATGTACACAATATTTCCAACACCAATACTAAAATGGTCCATCATTCCGCCAGGTTCTCCATGTTCTAAAACTTCCGATTCGTAACCTAATTTAGAAAGGAATTCGGGCGTAACTTCGTGATCGATTCCAAAAGCTTCAATCAAAAATCGAATCCAAGCCATTAATAAAGCTGATGAACTCGACGTTCCAGAATTAATTGGAATATCTCCTGTAATTGTTATGGTATAACCAGTTGTAGGTATACAGCCGTATCTGCGTAAAACACGCAGCGAGGATGCAAAATAATCTCTGGGTTCTAATTTTTCGAAAGACGCATGAATATCTATTACTCGAATTTCGTTTATATCGATCATATTTAGAACAAACGATTCGGTCTGATTTTCTTTAGCAATTAATTTAATATTTCGATCTATGGCGCAGGCTATAACTGGCAGTCCTAAATAATCTTGATGATCTCCAAAAAGACAGGTTCGGCCGGGAGCTAATGAAGTAATTTTTCTCACTTAAGAACTTTGTATTAAAACATTGTAATCCAACAAATTACAACATTATTAGGTTATGGTTTTATTTTAAATTTTCGGTTTTGATTCTACGAAACTATATATTATATTTTTATAAAACAAGAAAAAACAAAAAAAATGTGCTCGAACACACTAAAATAATGTTCTCGAGCACACAACATGAATTCTTCTAAAATTTTTACGTTTATTAAATCAAAGTTTTTATATTTGCTTATATGGATAAAAAGTACACAATTAAGGATATTGCGCAAATGGCTGGAGTTTCTAAAGGAACTGTAGATCGCGTACTGCATAATAGAGGAAAAGTTTCTCCTACGGCGCTAGAAAAAATTAATGAAGTGCTGAATGTCATTGATTATGAGCCCAACTTAATTGCACGAAATTTAAAAAACACAAAGGTTTACCGCATTTGCGTTTTACTTCCAGATCCTGAAATTGATCCGTATTGGCTTCCTTGCGTTAACGGAATTCAAGATGCTGCAGCAGAGTTTAAAGCTTACAGCGTCGTAATTCAAACTCATTACTTTAATCCAGAAAGCACCAAATCTTTTTTAAAAACCCACGAGGCAATTATTGCTCAATCACCAGATGCTGTTTTGCTGGCTCCGCTGTTTCATAAAGAAACTATAGAAATCATCAAACAATATGATGAATTGGGAATTATGGTAAATACTTTTAATAACCAGGTAGAATCTTCTTCTATTAAAAGTTTCGTCGGACAGGATTTATACAAAAGCGGCCGTGTTGCTGCGAGTTTAATGAATTTGATTTTGCCTAAAGGCCAGATTGCGATTATTCATATTGATGAAAGTCTGAAGAATGCTGTTCACATGCAGGAAAAAGAAAAAGGTTTCAGAAGTTATTTTGATGAAAAAAAACTTTCTGATTTCTCTTTGCTTACACTGAAACTCAAATATTCTAATATCGAAACTAAGTTTGCTGCTTTTATAGAAGAGCATCCAGATTTAAGCGGTATTTTTATTACTACTTCTAAGGCTTATCAAATTGCCTCTATCCTATCTACTTTAGAAAATAAAAAAATAGCCTTAATTGGTTACGATTTAATTGAGAAGAATGTCAATTTTTTAAATCAGGGTCTTGTTCATTTTTTAATTCACCAAAATCAAAAAAGACAGGCTTATTTAGGAATCAGTACTTTGGCAGAACATTTTATATTTAGAAAAGATATTCCTGAAACAATTTTGCTTCCTATCGATATTATAAATGTCGAAAATGCTTCTTTTTATGTGTCTTGATTTTTTTTCTAGGGACAAAGATACAAAGGCTCAAAGGTGCAAAGTTTGAAGGTTTTTAATCTCGCAAAGGCGCAGAGTCGCAAAGGTTTAATTTGAAAAGGCTTTATCTAAAATATTTATTGTTTTTGGCTAAAGCCTTTTCGAAATTGCAATAAATTAATTAAAAAATCTACTAATATCTGCTTACATCTTTTAAAATCTGCGTGAATAAAACTTTACAATTCCGCGAGATTAAAACCATATTTATTCTGAAGTCAAAACAAACTTCCCAAAAGATGAAGCAACATGAAAATTGGGTTCTGGAGTGTTTGGATTTACCCAAGTAATCCAAGTTGGTTCATAATTTTGATTTTCGTCTTTAGAGAATTTCGCTCTATATACTCCTGTTTCTATACTATTATTGTGAATTAAATCAAGTCCTTTTAAAGATGCTATGCTGATTTTCCCGGCAACGGTAAATGATGTTTCATCTTTTGAAGAATATAATTTAATATGTTCTTTAGGCCATTTCCATTCGTAATCAAATTTTTTATTGGGGCGTGCTTCAAAATCTAACAATCTTGTTGAAGGATCAATCTCTAAACAGTAATAGGGATTTATAGCGTCGTTTTGACGGAAAAACAGCTCAACGCGATCAGAATTGCAGATACTGTCCACACTATTGTCTTTTGTATCGATATAAATATCTGTATCAAACACCCTGAAATGAAAATAGAAATTTTGCTGATCCCAAAGGGCTCGAAATTCAATTTTTGAAAATGTTTCAGTTTTCCAAGGAGACAAAAAATCGGTAAGACAATTAGCTTTTTTCCAGAAAATTGAATCTAAAATTTCGACTTCATTTATTTGATTTTTATCTATTAAAATTACTTGATATTCTTTCACAATTTTGACTCTAAAATTTTGTTAATTCTCAATTCTTAAAAAGTCAAAATGACCATAAATTAAGTTTCAGATTTTGGCTTTTTTCGAGATGACCAAGATAGTTTAAAATTGAAGACAAAAACACTCTTCTTTTTACAAATAAAAATCAAATTTTCAGTCCATAAAACTCATCAGAAAAGACTGCTTAATTTTTACGTTTTTCGAATCATGATTGCGAAATTCATAAGTTTTTACAAAATCGTCATTTATAATTCAAAAAAGCCTCAATTTATTAAGTATCCTTATTACCAAAATATTTTAAAAAAATCACATCATTTTAAGTCAAAAAAAACGTTTCGCACAATTTTATGTGCTCGAGAACATAAATTTTGTGTGTTCGAGCACATTTTTTGTGTTTTTTCTTGTTTTATAAAAATATAATCTATAGTTTCGTCAGAGATTAATCTTAAAACTAAGTTAATTATGTAAAAAATGAGGTGATTTTAAGGCTTCAAAATCGAAGAAAAACGAACTAAATAAGCAGTATTTAGAGCCGAAAATAAGACACTGTTTTTATGTAAAAATCAATTCAAATGAAAACTCAATTAAACACCAAAATGACTCTCCTGATCAAAAAAGAAATCTAAAACCTACAAACAAGAAAAAAAAACAATTAAACATTAACCAAAACCAATTTTAAGTATGAAATTATTAACCCAAAAAAAACCAAGAGATTTTCGGATTAACAATTTATCCCGCAAAGAAATTAAACTAACAATTCTATCGTTACTCGTTTTTACATTTCAAGCTTCGGCAGCTTCTTCAATAAATACTTCAGATAAAAACTATACCGCATTATTTTTCGAAAAAATAGTAAAAGGTAAGGTTACAGACAAAGATGGTTTGCCTCTTCCTGGTGCCAATGTTGTGGTGAAAGGAAGCAATAAAGGTGTTCAAACAGATGTTGATGGAAGCTTTTCGATTACTGTAGCCGATAATGTTACTAAACTTGTGGTGACTTATATTGGTATGGAAGATCAAGAAGTAACTATTGGAAATGCACCGCTAAAAATTGTCATGAAAGAAGCTGGACAAAAATTAGATGAAGTAGTTATTGGATACGGAAAATCTAAGAAAAAAGACCTTACAGGTTCTGTGAGTTCTCTTAGCAAAGACAATTTGAATTTAGGCGGAACTATTGCCAATGTAGGACAGGCGTTACAAGGACGTGCTTCTGGGGTTCAAGTACAGCAAAATAATTATGCACCGGGAACCAATCCGTCTGTAGTAATTAGAGGAGGAAATTCTATAAATACTTCTAATGCGCCTTTGTACGTAGTGGACGGATTTATTACCAGCACTGGAGCTTCAATTAGTCCAAACGATATTGAAAATATTCAGATTTTAAAAGATGCCGCTTCTACAGCAATTTATGGTGCACGCGGTGGAAATGGGGTTATCATTATTACAACTAAAAAAGGAAAATCAGGAAAAATGATGGTGGAAGCCGAAATTTCAGATGGTTTTCAAAATATTATAAAAGAGCCTTCATTGTTAACTGGACAACAATATGCTGATATTCAAAATGCAATTGCGGGTGAAAACGGAAGACCTCCGGTTTTTCCATCAAGTTTTCCAATTGCGAATACCAATTGGTTTGAAGCAGCGACACGTCCAGGAGAAGTGTTGAACAGAACGCTTACTTTTAGCGGAAGCGATCAAACTTCTAAATTCTTTCTTTCAGGAAACTATTTGAAACAAACGGGAGCTATTGAAAACACTGATTATGAAAGATACAGCGTTAGAATGGGTGCCGAAAAAAGATTTAATGAAAGATTAAATATGGGTGCTAATTTTTATGGTGCTGCAGCTGAAGGAAATAACAGCGATTTTGGAGATAATATCCTTTCTCCGATGTTCTCTATTCAAACTGCTCCTCCAACGATTCCGATCTACAATGCTGATGGCTCATATTATAAATATCAAGGAAAAGATAATGCATTGGCTCTTTTACTTGAACCAACAGACCACACAATCAATAGATTAGCAAACGGAAGTATGTTTTTAGATTATGAAATAATTAAAGGTCTTACTTACCACTTTGGTTCTGGTGCTGAATGGCAGGAAAACATTCAAGGAAAATATACTCCAAGTACATTAGTAGCTGGAGCTGCGTTAAAAGGTTCTGGATCTGAAGAAAATAAAACATATTTTAGATGGAGTACAGAACAATATTTAACGTACAAGTTTAATATCAAAGAAGTACATGCCATCACTGCAATGATTGGAACTTCGAACCAAAAAGATACTTATGAAAGAGTAAGAGCTGCAGGTACAGGATTTTCTAATGACTTATTAACGTATTACAATCTTCAAGGTGCAGCGGTTTATTTGAAACCTGAAACTGAAAAAACAGAGACAAAACTTACTTCTTATTTTGGAAGGTTAAATTATGCTTTTAATGACAAATATTTAGCAACTTTTACAATTAGAAAAGACGGTTCTTCTCGTTTTGGTCCAAATAACAAATTTGGTATTTTCCCTTCTGGAGCTGTTGCATGGAAGTTGTCTAACGAATCTTTTATGCAGAATGTAAAAGCTATTTCTGAACTTAAATTAAGAGCCAGCTATGGTATTACAGGAAACGACGGAATTGGCGATTACTCTTATATGAACCGATTGACTTCTTGGGGTGTAACTATTGCACCTGATGATTTTGTTGCTGGTACAGAACCTGCGAATTTGGCAAATCCGAACTTGAAATGGGAAGAAACAGCTCAAACCGATTTAGGTTTAGATTTAGGTTTATTTAATGATAAACTTTCGATCACAATTGATTACTACAAAAAAAGAACTTCTGATGCTCTTTTAAATGTTCCTGTTGGAGGATGGTGGGGATTTGGCGCTCAAAGAGTTAATTCTGGAGTTATTGATAATAAAGGTATTGAGTTAGGAATTAGTACTGAAAATATCAGAACTACTAATTTTTCTTGGAGAACGTCATTAAATGTTGCTTACAATAAACAAGAAATTGTATCTCTTGCTGATAACGTAAAAATCATTAGTACAAACACTTCTAACCCAAGCGGAACTGTTTCTGGGCAAGAGTTTACAAGACTAGAGCCGGGAAAAGAAATGGGAGTTTTATACGGATACAAATATGCAGGCGTGATCAAAACGGGAGAAACATACGCAGCTCAGCCATTGTCTGTCCCTGGAGATCCGAAATATGTAGATGTTGACGGAGACGGTACTATTACTGCTGCCGACAGAACTTATTTAGGAAATTCTATTCCGCATTATGTTGCTGGTTTTAATAACGATTTTAAATATGGAAATTTTGATATGAATATCTTTTTCCAAGGTGCTTTTGATTATTCTGTATATAATATGACTGCAATGGTTGGTGAATCTTCTACAAGTACAGATGCATTAAATCGCTGGGTTGCGGGAGTAAATGAAAATACAGATATTCCAAGAGACGGCTACTACAAAAGCAAATATGGAAGTTATGTGAATTCGAAATTTGTTGAAGAGGCTTCTTACTTACGTTTAAAAAATGTTTCTATAGGATATTCAATTCCCGAAAGCGTACTAAAACAAGTAAAATTCATTGACAGCATCAGACTATATGCGATTGGACAAAACTTATTGACGATCACAAATTACTCTGGAAATGACCCTGAAGTAAACGGGCATTCAACAAACAATTTAGGCGGAGGAATCGATTTTAACTCGTTCCCAGCATCAAGAACTTTTATACTTGGAATTAAAGTCGCAATTCACTAGTCAAAAGGCTTTTTAGTAACATTAAATTTATTAAAATGAAAAAATATACACTATTATTACTTTTACTTACCGCCGGAGTAGAGATTTCGTGCAACCAAGATCTAGATCCCACGGTATACAGCAGTTTGACTAATACCAATGGGTATCAGACAAAATCAGATGCAGTTGCGGCCATTAATTCAATTTACGGCAGATTAAAAGGGCCTTCTGTTGGAGATAACTTTTCATACTGGGCAACAAGACACTTCGCTTTAACAGATATTGCTACTGATTTAGGACACTGCCAATACGGAGGAGATCCCGGACAATTGTCTTTAGGAACTTGGAGTTCGACAAACGGTCTTCTCTTGGAAGATTGGAATGCGATGTACAAGTTAATTGCCAATGCAAACAATGCTATCTTTAACATTCTGCCAATGACTGGAATTACTGCTGCAGAAAAAGCACAGTTTATTGCCGAAGCTAAATTTTTAAGATGTTCTGCTTACATGGATTTGACTGATGCTTGGGGACCAGTAATTTTAATTACCGAAGCCAATTTAGGAAATCCAGGTTACCTAGATCAAACTCCTCCATCGTCTGTTGAAGAAATTGATGCTTTCATTATTAAAGAACTAACAGAAGCTGCAGATGTACTGCCAGTAAATTATAAATCAAATGACATTTATGAAAGTAACGATGTTGGCCGCGCAACAAAAGGTGCAGCACTTACATTACTAGCTAAATTACACATGCGCAGCCATGAGTGGCAAAAAGTTGTTACATTGACACAGCAAGTAATGGATTTGAACGAATACAGTCTTTATCCTTCTTACTTAGGTTTGTTTAAAGAAAGTAACAAATGGTGCAGCGAAAACATCTTCTCTTCTTTGAGTGATGCAAATACAAACGGAACAGAATTATTAAATCACTTTGGACCAATCGATCATCCTGTTGTACAAAACAGATGGCAGTATTATACTGTAAACTGGGATTTCTACAACACTTTTGGTGACGAAGATGAGAGAAAACAATGCTTTTTCCCAGAATTTATGGGAACAGACGGTTTACTTCATAAACAAGCTCCTTCATTGGGTGCACAGCCGCCGGCTGGTGAGTTTTATATGCCAGACGTTTCTACAAGAAAATATGCCGATGATGAAACAACAACTTATTATGACGGTCATAGTGTAAACATTCTTCGTTATGCAGATGTATTATTGAGCAGAGCCGAAGCATTAAACGAACTCAGTGGACCAACAAGTGAAGCGATCGGATTAATTAATCAAGTTAAGGCAAGATCTCATGCAAAACAATTAGTTTTATCTGACTACAATCAAAACACTTTAAGAGACGCTATTTTACAGGAAAGAGGCTGGGAGTTTTTCTACGAAGGAAAACGTCGTCAGGATTTAATTAGAATGAACAAATATGATGTTTTGGTAAATGCATATCATCTTAGAGTTGGTGAAGCTGCTTTAATAAAAATGCCGCAAAACAAATATTATACATATCCACAGAGTCAAGTAAACCTTAATCCGAAATTAAGCAACGCTGATAGACAATAAAGAATACCCAATCAAGAATAGACAGTAAAAAATGTCTGTCTATTCTTGATTTTTAATACAGATGAAGTACTTTTCTGTTTCACAAAAGAAGCTTTTCAGATGATCAAAAAACTATTACTTAAAGGAAGTTTTATTTTAGCCTTACTTGCATTGGTAAGTTGTTCTAAAAATCAGGATATATCCAATATCAATATTGGGACTCATGGCAACAACGAATTGAAAATTCAAATCGATGTTACTACGAATGACAATGTTCAGGTATATGCAGAGTATTGGTCTGACCAAAAAGGAACTCAAAGCAAAATAACCACTCCTATCTCAAAATCAGGGCTTAAACATACTTTAGTTCTCTGCAATATTACTCCAGAAACGAATTATAACTATCAGCTTGTTACAGTTGCAGACGGCGAAAAAAAGCCCAGTAAAGTCTATACTTTTAAATCTAGAAAACTTCCAGAATGGCTTCAAAAACAATTTAAAGCCAATTGCCCGAAACCAGAATTACTGCCGCAAAATTTCAAAAAGGGCTTTATGCTTTTGGCAAAAAGAGAAACACCTGGAACAGCTTATATAGTAGATTACAAAGGAAACTTAAGATGGTATCATACTATTGAAGGAACTGGGTTTAAAGTAGCTCATTTTACAAAGGAACAAACAATCATTTCTATTCTTGGCAAAAATGACGAACCAACAAGTTATGGAAGTGAAATTCTAGAAATCAACTTACAAGGAGATACTTTAACACACATCAAAAAAGGACAAGGCGATTTAAAACAAGTTCTTCACCACGAAATCATAAAAAAATCGGCTAATGAAATTGTTACTTTAACTGTTGATCAAAAAATAATCGATTTAACTTCTATTGGAGGAAGAAAACAAGATACGATCAACGGAGATGGAATTTTAATTTTAGATAAAAAGGGAAAACAACTTTGGAAATGGAGTGTTTTTGATGATTTAGATCCCTTTAAAGATAAAGATTTACTGAAAACCAAAAAAGATTGGACTCATGCCAATAGTTTAAATTACGATAAAGATGGAAATTTCCTGATCTCATTTTACAATAACGGACAAATTTGGAAGATCAATTCTAAAACTGGAAAAGTAATCTGGAAATTAGGAAAAGGAGGAACTATGAAAATGGCTCCAGATACCAATTTCTCTCAGGCGCATGCCGCACACATTAATCAAGAAGGAAGTTTATTGTTTTTTGATAATGGGGTCGACAAAAAACAGTCTTCTGTATTTACCTTAAAAGTCGACGAAAAAAACAATGCAGTTAAACTGGATTATCAAATAAAATTACCAAAAGACATTTACAATGACAGAATGGGAAGCGCTTATATGATTGATAAAGATGCCATATTATGCTGCTGCTCGAAAAGACATATCACGGTTTTAACGAATAAAAAAGGAGTGCTTTTATGGGCGTTAGAATCTGAGATTCCGCCTTATCGCACACAGTTTATTCCCGAAGAAAAATTGAAACCATTTATTCAAAATTAGAAAATGACGTTCCTGCAAGGTTTCTAAATCTTGTAAGCATAAAATAAGTTATAACAAATACAGGTTTTAGAACCTGTTAGGATAAAAATAGTAAACATGAAAAAAATAATTCTGATTGGTCTAGTTGCAGCATTGCCAATGGTTGTTTTCAATTCTTGCAATACTTCGACTTCACAAACATTAGCAGCCACAAAAACAGTTGAAGCTGATGATGAAGGTTATATTACAATTGATACTTCAAAAATTCCAGACGATCAATTCGGAGAATCTGTTCGCTACGGAAGAGAATTAATGCTCAAAACAGCCTATTATATTGGACCAAACGGTAAAAACGGACAATATTTGGGCAATAAAATGAATTGTACCAACTGTCATCAAGATGCTGGTACAAAACCACATGCATTCAATTTAATGTCTTCACACGATAATTATCCACAATATCGCGGGCGCGAAAACAAAGTGCTTACACTGGCAGAAAGAGTTAATAACTGCATTATGCGCCCGCATTCTGGAAAACCGCTTCCGTTGGACAGTAAAGAAATGGTGGCCTTTTTATCTTATTTTAAATGGATCAGCAAATTTGTGCCTAAAGATGGTAATTTTAAAGGAGCAAAAAATCTAGAAATCGAATTTCCCGATGTTGCTGCAAGTCCAGAAAGAGGAAAAGCATTATTTACTGAAAATTGTGCGCGCTGCCATGGAAATAATGGCGAAGGCGTATATAATGCTGATAAATCGGGTTACATCTACCCGCCTCTTTGGGGAGAATACGGTTATCAGCCGGGTTCAAGCATGCACAGAGTTATCAAACAAGCACAATGGTTAAAAAATAATATGCCTTACGATAAAGTACTTTTAGGAAAACCTTATCTCACAGACAAAGAAGCACTTGATATCGCTGCTTATGTAAATGATGATAAAATTCACACAAGACCAAATCCTAAAACATTCGATTATCCAAATAAACTCGGCAAACCTATCGACTATGCGCACAGTCCTTTTGTAGATAATTTTTCTGAAGAACAGCATAAATACGGACCTTACAAACCGATAATTGCGTACTGGAAAAAGAATGGCTGGAAAGCTGTTTATTAATTTTAAATTTTAGACTATTTAAACCTGAACATACATTACAATGAAACTAAACCTAAAAAACAGACCTCTTTTAAGCAGAATAATGATAATGTGCTTTTTCATTCTCACTATTCCAATGGCGGCACAAATAAAATATTCTGACGGAAATGACAGCTGGAATCCTAATTTACTGGGCAATCACCGCGCTGTAATTGCATTTTCCGGTTCAGGAAATATTGCCAAAACAACTATTGAATGGCGAAGAAGAGATCAAAATCCAGAACTTAAAAAAATTATTGTTCAAGATGCATCAGGAAAAGAAATTCAAAATATAAAAACAGAAAATATCAATAGAGAAAACGGTACTATTTTCTTTGAACCTATTTTGGGAAAAGGAACATATTACGTTTACTATATGCCATATATCGACGAAGGAACTGCCAATTATCCAAAAGGAATTTATGCCAAACCAGAAAACAAAGCCGATGCACAATGGTTATCTAAAATTAAAACAAATACGGCAGATAATGCTGCAGTTACAGAAATTCAAAGTGTAAATGCTTTCAATAGTTTTTATCCAATGGAAGTCATTGCAACGGCTGCAGAAACAAAAGCTCTTATTGCAAAAAACAGCGGAAACTCATTTTTAGTTTTTCCAGAAGACAGATTGCATTCAATTAAAATGAAAACCGATTTACCGCAGCGCTGGATTCAAAAAGGTGTTCAAAGCACTTTTTCAGATACCGCTTTAAAAGGCGAATATTTAGCTTTTCAATTAGGTATTTACGCTCTTGAAGATGTAAAGAATGTAAAAATTACCTTTTCGAATTTAGTAAGTCCTTCTGGAACAATTGATGCAAAAAACATCAGCTGTATAAATACTGACGGAATTCGTTACGATGGATCTATTTTCACGAATACTGTTTCGGTTTCTAAAGGAAAAATTCAAGCAATGTGGTGCGGAATCGAAGTTCCACAAACTACAGCTGCTGGAACTTACAAAGGAAAAGCGACAGTAAACGCTGACGGAAAATCAAAAGAAATTGAACTTCAAATTACAGTTACTAATGAAGTTACTAAAAATGGCGGAATTGACAGTCCAGAAAAAATGACGCGTTTAAATTGGCTAAACTCAACTTTAGCTCAGGAAAATACGGTTATTGCGCCTTACACTCCATTAATTGTAAAAGATGCTGAAATCTCTTTATTAGGAAGAAAATTAATCCTAGCGTCAAACGGATTTCCAGCGCAAATTCAGACTTTCTTCACTCCAGAAATGACTTCAGTAACTACCAAAGCCAATGACATTTTAAGTTCTCCAATTGATTTCCATTTTTTTGATGCTTCAGGAAAAGAAGCACAATGGAAAAATAGCGGTATAAAATTTACTAAAAAAGAAGCTGGAAAGGTTTCTTGGGAAAACACCTCGACTTCAAAATCAGTTCAAATGGATGTTAACGCTTCTGTTGAATTTGACGGTTTTGTACATTATACAGTAAAAGTTACCGCTCTTGAAGATGTTTCTTTTAATGATATCAATTTCCAAATGCCTATGCAGCCTGCTTCTGCAAAATACATGATGGGATTAGGTCAAAAAGGCGGAGATCGTCCTGCAACTTTTGACTGGAAATGGGATGTTGCCCATAAAAATCAAGATGGTGCTTGGATTGGTGCTGTCAATTCTGGATTGCAGTTTTCATTAAGAGATGAAAAATACAGCCGTCCGTTAAACACTAATTTCTATTTGCAGAAACCATTACTACTGCCAACTTCTTGGGGTAACGAAAATAAAGGAGGAATTACCATTACACCAAACCAAAAATCAGTTTTAGTAAATGCATACAGCGGCGCTAGAACGATGAAAAAAGGCGATGTATTGTATTATAATTTCAACTTATTAATCACACCGTTCCATACAATCAACACAGATTTTCAATGGGATACGAAATTTTACCACAAATACAGTCCGATAGATTCAATCGCAAAAACTGGTGCAACTGTGATTAATATTCACCACGCTAATGCTATTAATCCTTATATCAATTATCCTTTTATTGAATTTAAAAAGATGAAAACGTATATCGATGAAGCACATGAAAAAGGACTAAAAGTAAAAATCTATAATACCGTTAGAGAGGTTTCAAACAAAGCATACGAAACTTTTGCTTTGAGAAGTTTAGGCCACGAAATCTATTCTCCAGGAAAAGGCGGCGGATTCTCTTGGCTGCAAGAACACGTTGGAGACGATTATATCGCTGCATGGTTTGTTCCTGAAATTAAAGATGCTGCAATTGTAAATAGCGGTATGAACCGTTGGCATAATTATTATGTTGAAGGAATGAATTGGCTGACTCAAAATGTTGGTATTGATGGAATTTACCTAGATGACGTTGCTTTTGACAGAATCACAATGAAACGTATCAAAAGAGTTTTAACTAAAGATGGTCATCCTGGAATTATCGATTTACACAGTGCGAATCAATACAACAAAAGCGACGGATTTAATAACAGTGCCAATTTATATATGGAACACTTTCCGTACATCAATAAGTTATGGTTTGGAGAATATTTTGATTATGAGAAAAATCAGCCGGACTTTTTCTTAACAGAAGTTAGCGGAATTCCTTTTGGATTAATGGGCGAAATGCTTCAAGACGGTGGAAATCCTTGGCGTGGAATGGTTTTCGGAATGACGAACAGATTACCGTGGAGCGATGGTGCTGACCCAAGACAAATCTGGAAATTATGGGATTCTTTCGGAATTAAAGGTTCTGAAATGATTGGTTACTGGAGCGAAAATTGTCCTGTAAAAACAAACAATGATAAAGTGCTGGCTACAGTTTACAAAAAGAACGGAACAGCATTGATTTCTATTGCAAGCTGGGCAGATGCTGATGTAAATGTGAAATTGAATATTGACTGGAAAAAACTAGGAATCAATCCGTCTAAAGCAACTATTACGGCTCCTGAAGTTCTTAATTTTCAGCCTGCAAAAACGTTTACAGCAAAAGATGAAATAACTGTTCCTAAGGGAAAAGGATGGTTGTTAATTGTTAAGTAAATTAATAGACCCATTAGTCTAAGCTCCAGAGGAGCCTAATATTTATAGATAATTCATCACGATTTTATAAAGCTCCAGCGGAGCGAAATATATCGCCCCGCTGGGGCTTCTATCGACATAAAATTGTATTTCTATAAATATTACGTCCCGCTGGGACTTTCACACAATAACTATTACGAAATAACCACAAATAACCAAGCTCTCCATCATGAAACTTAGACCATTCTTATCCCTTTTGCTCTTTGGAAGCCTTTTTATAAATGCACAAAACAAACCCACTATAAAAGAATACAAAAAAGTATTTACCACATACCCTTTTTCAGATCCTGACCCAATTCCGAAACCAGACACAAAATTTTATCCTTATTTCCGTTTTGACGGCTTTACAGACAAACCAGTTCAGAAAGAATGGAAAGTAATTGAGATAGAAAACGATTACATCAAACTGATGATTTTGCCTGAAATAGGCGGAAAAGTTTGGTCGGCTGTAGAAAAATCAACTGGAAAAGACTTTGTTTACAATAATCATGTAATCAAATTTAGAGACATTGCCATGCGCGGACCGTGGACCAGCGGCGGCGTTGAAGGCAATTATGGAATTATTGGTCATACCCCAAATTGTGCAACTCCAGTAGATTATAAAATTATAAACCGTGAAGACGGAAGCATCAGCTGTGTTATTGGAGTTTTAGATTTATTAACGAGAACTTCTTGGAAACTAGACATCAATTTACCAAAAGACAAAGCTTATTTTACAACCAATTCGTTTTGGTCTAATTCGACAGAATTACAGCAGCCTTATTATACTTGGATGAATACAGGAATTAAAGCGGCTGGAAACCTGCAATTTATTTATCCTGGACAGACTTATATTGGCCATAACGGCGAATATAATTCTTGGCCGATTGATAAAGAAAACGGCAAAGATTTATCTTATTACAAAAACAATGATTTTGGCGGTTACAAATCATATCACGTATTCGGAAAATACAATGATTTCTTCGGAGGATATTGGCATGACGAAGATTTCGGAATGGCAAGATATGGTAATCACGATAATAAACCCGGCAAAAAAATATGGATATGGGGATTATCACAGCAAGGAATGATTTGGGAAAAATTATTGACCGATACTGACGGACAATATACAGAGGTACAAAGTGGTAGATTATTTAATCAGGCGAGCGAAGGCAGTAATTTGACACCTTTTAAACAACGTTCGTTTGCGCCTTATCAAACTGATACTTGGACAGAATACTGGTTTCCTGTAAAACAAACCAAAGGTTTTGTAAAAGCCAATAATTATAGTGCCGTTAATATAAAAAATGAAAATGGCTGGCTGAAAATTTATTTTTCTCCGCTTCAAAAATTAAATGAAAAATTAGAAATTTTTGAAGGTGAAAAGAAAATCTATTCAAAAGATGTTGCGCTTACCACCATGCAGTTATTCAAAGATTCCATTCAGGTTTCTGTTGATACAAACAAGCTGAAACTCGTTTTGGGTGAAAATAAATTGGTTTGGAATGCTGATCCACAAGATGGAAATATTAATCGTCCTGTGGAGATTCCGAAAGGTTTTGATCACAATTCAGTTTACGGATTGTATCTGCAGGGAAAAAATTATATCAGTTTTAAAGATTATGTAAAAGCAGAAGAAAACCTTACAGCTTGTTTACAAAAAGATCCAAACTTTGCTCCGGCCCTTTCTGAATTAGCTTCTTTACAAATTAGAAAATTTCAATACAAAGAAGCTGTAGAAACTGCTAAAAAAGCTTTAGCAATTGATACTTACGATGCTGGTGCAAATTACAATTATGCTTTGGCAAATCTTCATTTAGGAAACACAACCGATGCAAAAGATGGTTTCGATATTGCAGCAGCTGGTGTAGAATACAGAAGCGCCGCTTATACATCACTAAGTAAAATTTATTTAGCTGAAAACGAATTACCTAAAGCTATTGAATATGCCGAAAAGAGCTTAATAAACAATCAATACAATTTAGAAAGTCTGCAAGTATTGGCAGTTTTGTATCGTCTTCAAAATAATTCAGACAAAGCAAATGCAGCTTTAAAAACAATTAGTGCACTTGATCCATTAAATCATTTTGCAGATTTTGAAAAATATCTTTGGAACAGTTCAAATGATGCCAAACTTAATTTTACAGCTGCAATTCAAAATGAAATGCCAGAGCAGACTTATCTGGAATTAGGAATTTGGTACAATAATATTAGCAGAAAAGAAGAAGCTCTAAAAGTGTTTTCTATAGCTGAACCAAGTGCCGAAATTATTTATTGGAAAGCATTTTTAGAAAACAAATCAGTTGATTTATCTAAAATCAAACCTGGAACTACTTTTCCGTTCCGCGCAGAAACGGCTTCCATTCTTAAAACATTAATTAAAACCAATGATCAATGGCAGTTAAAATACCATTTAGGTCTAATCGAATGGAATCGCAATAGTATTTCTGAGGCAAAAGAATTGTTTACACAATGCGGCTCAAAACCTAATGATCCAGCTTTTTATGGTGCCAAAGCTTCTTTATTTAAAGATGACGCTGCAACTGTGGAGGCAAGTCTTCAGCAGGCTTTAAAACTAGATCCACAAGGCTGGAGATATCATAAATTATTGGCAGAACATTATATCGTTCAAAAACAATTTGACAAAGCACTTTCAACAACAGAATCTTTCTACAAAAAACATAAAGAGAATTATTTAATTGGAATGCTGTATGCAAAAACGCTGCTGTTAAATAAAAAATATGCTGCTGCAGATGCATTTCTAACCAAATTACAAATTCTTCCTTTTGAAGGTGCAACTGCAGGAAGACAATTGTACCACGAAGCGAAATTGATGCAGGCTTTGGCAGAAATTAAAAACAAACAATATAAAAAAGCATTACAATTTATTGGCGATGCAAAATTGTTTCCAGAAAATTTAGGAGTAGGAAAACCTTACGATGAAAACATCGATGAAAGACTTGAAAACTGGCTGGATTATCAATGTTATACCAACCTTGACAACAAAGAAATGGCTGCTAAATCTTTACAAAAAATCGTTGCTTTTACTCCAAAGGTTGATAATACAGTTATGAACTTTTTACCAGCAAATGATCTTGTTTCGGCTTGGGCAATCGAAAAAACATCTTCTTCTCAAGAAGCAGAAAAATGGTTAAAAAATCAAGCCGATTTATATCCAGAAAACAAAATTATTCAGTGGAGTTTACTCGTCTATACGAAAAAACAATCGAATATTTTAAATGAAGATGAAAAAGACGGTGAAGTCAGAATTATCGAAAAATTGTAAAGAACTTTTAAAACAATAAAATGAAAAAGCATTTTTTAAAATATACTTTTTTGGGTCTTATTTTCATTGTAAGCCCAAAAATTGAAGCGCAAAACAAACAGGAAAAACCAGATGAATTAAGTGTTTACAGAGTTACACCTTTAAAAACTAATGATTTAATTCATACCAAACTCGAAGTCTCATTTGATTACGGAAAACGTTATTTGTATGGAAAAGAATGGGTTACTCTAAAACCTCATTTTTATGAAACCGATTCGCTGCATTTAGATGCAAAAGGAATGGACTTTAAAGAAATTGCTATTGTAGATGGAAAAAAAACTATTCCGCTAAAATATACTTACGATAACGAACAGCTTTCAATTCAATTAAATAGAAAGTACAAAAACAACGAAAAGTATACGATTTTCATCGATTATACAGCAAAACCAGCAGAACTTAAAAGCAAAGCTGGCGAATCAATTACCAACTCAAACGGATTGTATTTTGTTAATCCTGACGGAAAAGGAGACAAACCAACACAAATTTGGACTCAAGGAGAAACAGAAGCTTCGTCTTGCTGGTTTCCTACAATTGATAAACCAAATCAAAAAACAACTTCTGAAATTGCAATGACAGTAGAATCAAAATATACTACGCTGTCTAACGGGAAATTAACTTCACAAAAAGCAAATAAAAACGGAACTCGTACTGATGTTTGGAAAATGGATCAGCCAAACGCTCCTTATTTATTTATGATGGCAGTTGGAGATTTTAAAATCTATAAAGATTCTTATAACGGAAAAGAAGTAAGCTATTATTTAGAACCTAAATACGCGCCATTTGCGAAACAGATTTTTGGCAAAACGCCTGATATGATGAACTTTTACGGTAAAATGCTTGGTGTAGAATATCCTTGGGCAAAATACTCGCAGATTGTTGTAACAGATTTTTTTGGAGGTGCAATGGAAAATACTTCTGCAACTGTTCACGGCGGATATGTACAAAAAACCGAAAGAGAATTATTAGACAATAACGAAGAAAGTACCGTAGCACACGAACTTTTTCATCAATGGTTTGGAGATTTAGTAACTGCTGAATCCTGGTCAAATTTAACAATGAACGAATCTTTTGCCACATTTGGAGAAGTTCTTTGGCACGGTCATGACGCTGGACAAGATGCAGAAGACAGATCTCGTTATGAAAAACTGCAGAATTATCTTCGTTCACAAAAAAATGGAGACAGTCCAATTTTAGCACGTTTTCATTACAAAAATGCAGACGATATGTTTGACAATATCAGCTATTCTAAAGGCTCGATTATTTTGTATGCCATGAAAAACCAAATGGGTGATGAAGCCTTTTTTAAAGGATTGAATCATTATTTAACCACTAATGCTTACAAATCTGGAGAACCGCATCAGCTGCGCTTATCGATGGAAGAAGTGACTGGAAAAGATTGGCTTCCTTATTTTGATCAGTGGTATTACAATGCTGGAAGTCCGATTCTTGATGTAACTTACAAATACGCCAACGGAAAAATTATTATTACGATTAGTCAATCTCAGGATAGTGCAGTGCAAACCTTTACGTTGCCTTTAAAAGTTGATTTTTACGTAAACGGAACTAAAATAAGAAAGGATATTTTAATTACTAAAAGAGAACAAAGTTTCAGCTTTGACCTTCCTTCAAAACCTGAATTTATAGATTTAGATCCAGATAAAATCCTAGTGGGCGAAGTGAATGTAGATAAAAAAACTCCTGCTGATTATCTTTTTCAATATAAAAATGCGCCATCGTATTACAACCGAATTGAAGCTATAAAATTTGCTTCAAAAGACAGAACTCAGGAGTCACAACTTATTTTATTGGAAGGTTTGAAAGATCCTCAAGAAGACTTACGAGTACTAAGTATTAAAGCAATTGATTTAAATGAAAAAGAAACTAAAGATCAGGTTTTAAAAACACTTCTTGACATTGCTAAAAACGATAAAAAGACCATTGCAAGAGCAAATGCTATTGTAAAATTAGCTTCTACTGCCGATGCATCTTATAAAGCATTGATGGAAGAAAGTATTAAAGAGCAATCTTATAACGTAATTGCGGCAGGAATTTCAGGATTAACAAAATATGTGCCGGCCGAAGCTGATAAAGCATTGGCTTCATTAGATGACGATACTAAAAAACATGTAACGCCATTAATGAAAAGATTTAGTAGTCAAAAATAATTATAAGAATCCTTTGAATCTGTTTTGTTTTTGAAAACCTCTCTAATCTGGTTCATTAGAGAGGTTATTTTTAAAAATTATCTAACAAAATCACTCATGAAAACTACCTTTATTAAAACTACCATAATTCTTTTTCTTTTGTTCGGATGGACAATCGCTTCTGCACAAATGATAAAGACCAAAACGCCTTCACGTAGCAAAGGCCAGCAAGATGTACTAAGAATGGCAGCAGAACCAATTCCGACAGTTCGTGTAGCTTTTATCGGTCTCGGAATGCGCGGTCCTGGAGCAGTAGAACGCATGACACATATTCCCGGTGTAGAAATTGTAGCGTTGTGCGACATGACTCAGGAAAACACGTCGAAAGCAAATGAGATTTTAACCAAAGCTGGTTTCCCAAAAGCGCAAGAATTTTACGGCGATGAAAATGCATGGAGAAAAGTAACGGCATTGCCAAACGTAGATTTAGTTTACGTAGCAACAGACTGGCTGCATCACGCTGTTATAGGAGTTCAGGCAATGAAAGACGGAAAACATGTTGCTATTGAAGTTCCTAGCGCTTTAACCATGAAAGAAATTTGGGAACTTATTGACACTTCAGAAAAAACAAGAAAACATTGCATGCAATTGGAAAATTGCGTTTATGATTTCTTTGAACTAACGACTTTAAATATGGCACAGCAAGGTTTGTTTGGAGAAATTCTTCATGCAGAAGGTTCTTATATTCATGGTTTACAGCCATTTTGGGGCGAATACTGGAACAACTGGAGAATGGATTACAACATTAAACACAGAGGCGATGTATACGCAACACACGGAATGGGTCCAGCATGTCAGGCACTGAATATCCACCGTGGTGACAAAATGAATTTCTTGGTATCTATGGATACAAAAGCGGTTGGAAATCCTGCTTACATCAAAGAAAAATCAGGAAAAGAAATAAAAGATTTTAGAAACGGAGATCATACCATGACGATGATTCGTACTGAAAATGGTAAAACAATCCATATTCAGCATGATGTCACTTCTCCTCGTCCCTACAGCAGAATGTATCAATTGAGTGGCACAAAAGGTTTTGCCAATAAATACCCGTTAGAAGGTTATGCTTTGGACGGAAAAGAATTAAGCGATGATGTAAAGCCAAATCACGAAAAATTAAGCGCACACTCTTTTGTTCCTGAAGAAGTTAAAAAAGCTTTAATGGAAAAATACAAACATCCAATTGCAAAAGGTATTGAAGAACAAGCAAAAAAAGTAGGCGGTCACGGCGGTATGGATTTTATTATGGACTATCGTTTAATTCATTGCCTGCAAAAAGGATTGCCGCTGGATATGGATGTATACGATTTAGCAGAATGGTCTTGTTTAGGTCCGTTGACTGAAATTTCATTAGATAATAATTCAGCTCCGGTAGAAATTCCAGATTTCACCCGCGGCGGCTGGAATAAATTGAAAAAATTAGAATTTTCAGAATAAATATATATTGGTTAGTTAAAAGAAGCAAGAGGGCACCATTAAAAAAGTGCTCTCTTGTTTATTTTAAGTCTTTTCACCCCAAAAAAAATGCCACCTGATTTTATTCAGATGGCTTTTATTATTGCTTTAAAAAATTACTTCCAGTTAAAAGTAATATTCTTTTCGATTTCACTGCTTAAACTTAAGAATACAGGACAAGTCATTGCAGCGCGTTCCAAAATAGTTTTATTCTTTTGATCAGCAACGCCTTGCATTTCAAACACAATTTCTATTGCGCCGATTCTTCTTGGTTCTGCATTCATGATTTTTGTTACTTCGGCTGTAGAGCCAACAAAATCAACATCTAAATCACGAGCTTTAATTCCCATAATAGTCATCATGCAGCTTGCCAAAGCATTTGCAACTGTATCTGTTGGAGAAAAAGCCTCGCCTTTTCCGTTATTATCTAATGGTGCGTCAGAAATGATTTCGCTTCCTGACTGCACATGAATTGATTTTGTTCTTAAATCTCCTAAATAGGTTACTTTTGATGTCATTAATTTGCTACTTTTAAAGTTAAGTCACTGTCATAGTATAAGATGTAAACACCTTTGTTAGCGTGCCCGCCATCTTCTTTTCTATAATATTGAAATTTATTATCTACCTGCTGTGTAGTCATTAAATCTGCTGTTTCCTGAAAAGTTTTTCCCTGTACCAAACGCATCATCGTATCAAAAGTGACATCGAAACCTCTTGTTGCATAAGTAGTTGGGTTTATTTTGTTTTTCAGACGGTATTGCTTTTCATAAATTAAAACTGCTTGTTCGTCACTTTCACGAGTTACAGAAGGATACATTAATTTTAATTTCACTAAGTTATCAAAACTAATTTCATCAGTATCCAATGTACTGTTCGGTTCTAGAATTACCAGTTGAACCTGACACGTTTTCTGAGAATCAATTAGTGCTTTAATGGTAGTTTTAATCATTGCAGTATTTGCCGTTTCCATCACCACATAATTCATTCGGTTTGGAATTAAAAGGCTTTTTAAATTCGCAACATCCAGACCTCCAGTCTCAGTTAAAGATGCAAATGCAACACCTTTCTGATTTTGTTTAATATAATTAACAACAGATTCTTTTTTCTTATCTACAACAGCCACAATATTTCCGTTTTTAGATCGCATATAATCAAAAACAGCATTTTTAATTACATCATTTGATGGTATAGACTGATACAAATTCTCAATCGGGTTTGCACTGTCTTTTGATAATGGAGAAATAACAGGAACATTATACAAACGAAGTGTATTAGCTGTTGATTCAGCATTATTTTGGTAAAATGGTCCTATAACTGCATCAGCATCTTGAAGTTTACTAATTAAACTAGGCACATTTGAAGTCGTTTTTGTTTCCTGAGAATCATATATAGCCACATCAATTGGCAGTTTCAATGTTTTCGCAGAGTCAATTGCCATCATCGCTCCAGAATAAAAATCTAAAGTCATGTTTAAGAACTTATCATTTTTAATTCTGTTAGCAGTTCCAGAAGTATCGCTTTGTACTTTAGCCAAATTAAAAGGAAGTAACAAAACTACTTTTTTACGTTCATTGGCACCTCTTTTTTTGCTCAGCTCTACAATTTCTGGATTAGCATTTTCAGATGATTTTACCTTGTCAATAATTTTAATTCCTCCTCCAGTGCTTTCAATAGGTTTGTCGATTGCAGAATCAGCTGTTTTTTCAACTGGAACCTGCGCTGCAATAATTGGAGCCGGTGCCACATATCCTGCAGGAACTTTTAAAACCATTCCTTCTTTTACACCCTCAGAAAGTGAAGGATTTAATGCCACTAATTCATCTTGCGTTAAATGAAAAACTCTTCCTAAACTATAAAAAGTTTCTTTTGGCTTTACCTGATATTCCATGTAAGTCACTGCTTTTTTAGAAGTTTCAGCAGGTTTTTTACTTTCTACAGATTTTGCTGTTTCAACTGAAGCAGTTTCAGTTTTCGGCGCTTTTCCTTTGATTGTCAATCTATAACCAACAGGCAGACTAGCAACAATATCTGGATTGCGTTTTTCTAATTCTTCCACAGTCATATTATACTGTTTTGCAATGCCAAATTTAGTCTCTTTTGGCTGTACATCGTGATATACATATTTTTCTGAACCTTTTTCTTTTGCAGGTCTTGCTGCTGTTTTTGGAGCAGATCCTTTAGCAGGAATGACTAATTTTTGTCCAATTTGAACACCTGTTTTTTCTAAAAATGGATTCGCTGCTTTTAAAGCTTCGTCTGATATTCCGTATTTCTTCTCAATGCTGTAAAAAGTTTCTTTTGGCTGCACTTCATGAATCACTTCTTTTCCAGAAGCTGCAGGAGCTTTTGTTTCAGAAACTTCCTTTTTGGCTTCACCTGTTTTCGTCGGAATCAACAATACCGAATTAGGAGTCAAACCTGTTCTTGCATCTGGATTTAATTGATAAATATCAAAAGGCGTTACCTTAAATTTCTGCGCAATCTGATTAATAGTTTCTCCACTGGAAACCTTATACTTAACCACCTTTTCCTGAGAAAAAGCATTTGAAGAGATAAAGAATACAAAAGACAATAATGTTAAATAATATTTCATAATAAGGCTTAAAAACAATTTAATTTCTAATTCTAAAAGCAAGTTACAAATTTTCCTTAAAGCAAAATTCGCGCCGTTTGTTTAATCGTTCAAAAATTACCTCAAATCAATTTCTACTTTGGCAATAATGACTTCTTTATATAACTCATCTTCTTCTTTTTTCTTGCATTGATAAAGCACTTCTTCCATGTTTTCGAATTTATCGCTGTACACATAGTATGAAAGGCTGTTAATATTAAAGAAGAAACTAGCGTTAAAATCGCCAGAATCAATGAGTTTCATAATAAACTTATCGCGGTCAACTGCGTCTGTAAATATACCCAAAACTAAGTAATACCCATTCGAAACTTCTTTAAGATTATCATAAACTTCCACTTTTACTGTTTTATCAGCTCTTAACGGATTGTCTTTCAATTCTTGTTTCATTTCTTCCAATGAAATTGTTTTTGAACTTTCGGAAGAAGAATTTTTATTCTGTTTTTTAACCGCTTCATCTTGATACTTTTTCAGTTTAACCAAAGCCAGTTTGTCATCAAATTTTCTGGCTTCCATACTATAATAAGCAGCTTTACTGATATGTCTTTTTACTTCAATTTTTTTCTGAATATCGAGCGAGTCAATTTTTGCAATCAAAAGCTGATTTTGTGCATCACCCTGCTCCTGCTCTATTTTATAACGTTTAATTTCTTCTAACGACAAACGCTGCTGCAAAGAAGCTGCACTATTATTTTTTTCGCTTTCGCGGATTTTCTTCTTATACTCCTGATTTTCCTCAACTGCAATTCGTTCTACTTTATTCATCAAACCGGCATAAGCTTTTCTATTTTCTGCCAGTTCTTTCTTTAATTGAGAAGATAATTCATTGGTTTTATTGATTCCCTCAGAAGATTGTTTTTCCAATCTTTTTGATTCATCAACATTTAAAATATCCATTCTCTTCAATTCTTTCAAATCATTATTCATCGAATTGACTAATGAATCTAATTTTGCCATTAAAATATCCTGAACATTTTTATTGGCTTCTAATACCAAACGCAGTTTTTCTACCGAATTTTCTTTCGAACCATTCATCTCATTCAGATTGACTTTCAAATCATTAATTTTTATAATTTTCTGATTCATCTCTTTCTGAACAATAAGACGATCTTTTAAATCATCGATCTCAACCGTTTTTGCTTTTGTTTTTTCAACCACAACCTGTTTTTCTGCCAAAGCCAGCATCAATTCTTCACTTTCGTTTGCTGGTTTTATTGCTGTTGTATTGATTGCCAATTTGTTGCCAACTACCAATCCGTTAACAATTTCCGGGTTTTGAGATTCAAGCTGATCAATTGAGATTCCGTATTTCTTTGCAATAGAAAACTTTGTTTCTTTTGGTTCAACCACATGAAAAACAGTTTCTTGATTAATGACACGAACTCTTCCGTCTAAAGTTTTTCTTTTGTTTGGAATGACAATTGTCTGACCAATCTGCAGTCCGTTTTGAAGTATTTCTTTATTTAAGTTTTCTAAATCCTGAACCGAAACATTGTATTGTCTCGCAATACTAAACAAAGATTCTTTAGCCAAAACCTGATGAGTGGTTTTAGATGAAACAACAGTTTCCTGCTTAGATGAATGTTCTGAATTTTGAGGAATTATTAATTCTTGACCGATTTGAAGTCCGCTGGCAAGAATTTCTTGATTAGCATTTTGAATGGCTTCTACAGAAACATGATATTTTTTAGATAAGCCGAAGAGCGTTTCTTTGGGCGCAACAATATGTGTTTTACTTTGCTCTTTAATTATGGTTTGGGAGTTGTGAACTGGAATCTTTATAATCTGATTATCCTTGATTCCATTTTGCGATTCGGGGTTGAGTTTGTAAATCTCATCTATAGAAACCTTATACTTTTGGGCAATAAAATAAGCAGTTTCTCCTTTTTGAATCTTGTGCTCAATAATTGAATCTTGCGCAGTTATTTTGTTAAAAGACAAAATAAAGACAAGAGAAATTGTTAAAAGTTCTCTCATAAATAGTAGGTTATAAAAAATTAAGGCCTTACAAATGTAAGACCTTAATTTTAAAATACGCTGCTATTCCCACTCAATTGTTGCAGGTGGTTTTGAACTAATATCGTAAACTACACGATTCACACCTTTTACCTTGTTGATAATATCGTTCGATACTTTCATCAAGAAATCATACGGTAAGTGAACCCAGTCAGCAGTCATACCATCTGTTGATTCTACTGCTCTAAGCGCTACTACTTTTTCGTAAGTACGCTCATCGCCCATAACTCCAACACTGTTTACCGGAAGCAAAATCGCTCCAGCCTGCCAAACTTTGTCGTACAATCCCCAAGATTTTAATCCTTCGATAAAAACAGAATCAACATCTTGTAAAATTTGTACTTTCTCTGGAGTAATATCTCCTAAAATTCTAATTGATAATCCTGGTCCTGGGAAAGGGTGTCTTCCTAATAATTCAGGATCTATTCCTAAAGTAGCTCCAACTCTACGAACTTCGTCTTTAAACAACATTCTAAGCGGCTCTACAATTTTTAATTTCATATAATCTGGCAATCCACCAACATTATGGTGCGATTTAATAGTTGCAGATGGTCCTTTTACAGAAACAGACTCGATAACGTCTGGGTAAATTGTTCCTTGTGCTAACCATTTTACGTCTTCAATTAAATGCGATTCGTCATCAAAAACTTCGATGAAAACACGTCCAATAGTTTTACGTTTAGTTTCAGGATCACTAATTCCTGCTAATTCAGAAAGAAAACGATCTCCTGCATCTACACCTTTTACGTTTAATCCCATTCCCTTATATTGGTTCAATACATTTTGGAATTCGTTTTTACGTAAAAGACCGTTGTTTACGAAAATACAGTAAAGATTTTTACCAATTGCCTGATGCAATAAAACCGCAGCAACAGTAGAATCTACACCGCCTGATAATCCTAAAACAACTTTATCATTTCCTAATTTCTCTTTTAATTCTCCCACCATTTCTTCTACGAAAGCATTTGGTGTAAAGTTTTGAGGAACTTCGGCAATTTTAACTAAAAAGTTTTCCAGCATTTTTGATCCATCTGTTGAATGGTAAACCTCTGGATGGTATTGAATGGCATAAGTAGTTTCGCCTTCAATTTTGTAAGCTGCAAATTCTACATCATGCGTGCTTGCTAATTTTACAGCATTTGTTGGAAGCGCTTTGATACTATCACTGTGGCTCATCCAAACTTGACTGTTTTCTGAAACTCCTTCAAAAAAAGTTTCATTCTCTTTAATATAAGACAAGTTTGCTCTACCGTATTCTCTGGTATTTGATGCTGCTACTTCTCCACCGCTGAAGTGCGCTAAATACTGCGCTCCGTAACAAACGGCAAGCATTGGAAGTTTGCCTCTAATTTGCGATAAGTCAGGATGTGGTGCGTCTTCTCCTCTAACAGAGAAAGGGCTTCCTCCTAAAATTACGGCTTTATAACTTGATAAATCACTTGGAATGTGATTGTAAGGAAAAATTTCGCAGAATATATTTAATTCGCGAACTCTACGCGCAATAAGTTGAGTATATTGCGATCCGAAATCTAAAATAAGTACGTTGTGTTGCATGCGCAAAAATACTTTTTATATTCGAAATTGAAAAATGGAATTTTGATTTTTTTTTTAGAAAGGTTCTAAGGTTCTGAGATACTAAGGTTCTTAGTTTTATTTATAACCTAAAAAAGAAAAAACTTAGCGCCTTAGAACCTTAGCAACTTAGTTTCTGTAAAAAAAATCTAAAAAAGAAAATATTTCGTATATAACGAAGAACCCAATTACAATTTAACTATGAAATCAAAATTTGTTGCCGTTACCCTATTATTATCGTTAGTTTTAACTTCTTGTGATGCTGTTGATGATCTATTAAGTTTCAATATTTCGAATGAGACTTCTATTAAAATTAAGAGCACATCTCCTATCAATTTACCTTCGGAAATAATCACTCCCGATGTTACAACCAATTCTTCAGCTGAATTTGAAAACAATAAAACGAAGGCTAGTTTGGTCAAAGATGTAAAAATCAGATCACTTAAATTAGCCATTTCCGAACCTTCCGATAAAACTTTTACGTTTTTAAAGTCGGTTCATCTATATATTTCGACAACCAATTCTGATGAAGTTGAATTAGCTTACCAAGAAAACATTAATACAAGTGCAAATACAATCGATTTGATTTGCACCGATAAAAAATTAGATCAGTACATAAAAGCAGACAGCTACAAAATTAGAACTCAGGTAACCTTAAAAGAAACCCTTACAAAAGATGTGACCGTAAAAGCAGATATGAAGTTTAGAGTGACTGCGGATCCGTTCTAATCTTAGAGGCTAAGGTTCTGAGATGCTGAGATGCTGAGATGCTAAGTTTCTTAGCTGAAAGGTTCAAAGAAAAAAGGTTTAAACTTTTTTCTTTGAACCTTTTTTTATACTTGAAAAATAAAATCTTAGAATCTTAGCATCTAAGTATCTTAGAACCTCTACTAGAAAAACCAAATCTTTTCCTTAATTTTATAGAACCCCTTCAGATCACTGCCAAATACTTTAAAATATAATTATTAAGAAGTAAACCATAACCAATGTGCACTTTCGAAATATTAATTTTAAAATATAACTCATGAGTAAAATAGTTGCCGAACAATTAGTAGATATGTTGGTAGAAGCTGGAGTGAAACGCGTTTATGCGGTTACTGGCGATAGTTTAAATCATTTTAATGATGCAATTCGCAGAAGCGGAAAAATAAAATGGATTCATGTACGCCATGAAGAAGTCGGCGCGTATGCTGCAGCGGCCGAAGCAGAATTAGACGGTTTTGCTGTTTGCGCTGGAAGCTGTGGTCCCGGTCACGTTCATTTAATTAATGGATTGTATGATGCACATCGTTCGCATGTTCCTCTTTTAGCAATTGCTTCTACGATTAATACTAACGAAATGGGAATGGATTATTTTCAAGAAACCAATACCATTAAACTTTTTGACGATTGCAGCCACTATAATCAAATGATTATGACGGCGGAGCAAGCACCTAGAATTATCCAAACGGCCATACAACATGCTTTAGGCAAAAAAGGCGTTGCTGTTATTGGTTTACCGGGCGACGTTTCTCAATTAGAAGCAGTTGAAAGTAATATTTCTACTCAATATTTTCATTGTAATCCTGTTATCCGACCTTCTGATACTGAATTACAGCATTTAGCAAAAGCTATTAATGAAAGCTCAAAAATAACTTTGTTCTGTGGAATTGGAGCTGAAAAAGCACACGATCAGGTGGTGCAGTTATCACAACATATTAAAGCTCCTGTTGGATATTCTTTTAGAGGAAAAATGAGCATTCAGCCGAATAATCCTAACGAAATAGGAATGACAGGTTTACTCGGTCAGCCTTCTGCTTATCACAGTATGCACGAATCACATTTGGTTTTATTATTAGGAACTGATTTTCCTTATGATAAATTCATGCCTTCAGACAATAAAATCATTCAAATTGACACAAGCACAGAACGTTTAGGAAGAAGAGCCAATCTCTACATGGGTTTATGCGGTGATGTTGCCGATACGATAGAAGCTTTACTGCCGCTTTTGGAAGCAAAAACAGATGATAGTTTTTTACAAGCGCAGTTAAAATTATACAGCAGTGTAAAAGAAAGCATGAATACTTATATTAATGATAATGGCGGAGAAGACACTATTCAGCCTGAATATGTGGCGCACATTATTGATAAACTGGCAGATCAAGATGCAGTTTTTACCGTAGATACTGGTATGAGCTGTGTTTGGGGAGCTCGTTTTATTAAAGGAACGGGGCAGCGAAAAATGCTGGGTTCTTTTAACCACGGTTCTATGGCAAACGCGATGCCGATGGCAATTGGAGCCGCTTTGGCACATCCGGAAAGACAAGTTATTGCGATGTGCGGCGACGGCGGTCTTTCCATGCTTTTAGGCGACTTGGCAACCATTCATCAATACAATATTCCAATCAAAATTATTGTTTTCAACAACCGTGCTTTGGGAATGGTAAAACTTGAAATGGAAGTCAGCGGTTTACCCGACAACGAAACAGATATGGTAAATCCTGATTTTGGTCTAATTGCTCAAGCAATGGGATTTCAGGGCGTAAATGTTCATAAACCTGAAGAAGTTCAGGGAGCAATTGAAAATGCTTTCCGCCATAATGGTCCTGTTTTATTAAATATTTTCACCAATCCAAATGCCCTGGCAATGCCTCCAAAAGTAGAATGGGAACAAGTAATTGGAATGGCAAAATCGATGACAAGATTAATGCTGGGCGGTAAAATGGAAGAAGTTTTAGACACCATTAAATCCAACTATAAACATTTAAAAGAAGGCATTTAAGCTTAATTAAAGAATCATGGATATAAATACCAATAAATCATACACCAAATACTATGTTATTGCCTGGATATTTGGTTTGATTTTCTATTTTTTAGATTATGTAATTCGTTCTGCTCCAGCAGTAATGTTTCCAGAACTTTCGCAGAGTTTTTCTGTAAATGAAATTAAGCTAGTAGAAATTGTCGGCACTTATTATTATACGTATTCCACCTGCAGTTTAATTGCTGGAATTGCTCTGGACCGATTTGGAGCTAAATATTCACTTTTTGCAGGAGCACTTATTTTAGGAATCGGCTGTTTATTATTTATGATTTCCAGTCAGTTTAGCGGCGTTGTCGGCCGATTGTTTCAAGGTGCGGGATGCGCTTTTGCTTTTCCGGGCTGTGTATATTTGGCCAGTAAAGGATTTTCTGCAAAATCACTCGCAACAGCCATTGGATTTACACAATGCCTCGGAATGCTTGGTGGTTCTGCAGGACAATTTGTTGTTGGGCCGTTGATTGAAGAAGGAATGAATATCAATACGTTTTGGCTCTCGACTGGAATTTTCACAATCATTGTAGCTTTCGGACTTTGGTTTATAACTCCTTCCAACATCACAGATAAAAATATAGAAAGTACACAAAAGAAACAAAGTTTGCTAAATCCCTATAAAATCGTTTTTAGCAATCCGCAATCTTGGTTTTGCGGCATAATTTCGGGATTGCTATTTGCGCCGACAACTATATTTGCGATGACTTGGGCAGTAGATTTCTTTCAAAAAGACCGTGCTTTCGACTTTCATACGGCAACAATATCGAGCGCCATGGTAGCTTTTGGCTGGGTTTTCGGATGTCCGCTATTAGGATATATTACAGACAAAATAAATAAACGAAAACCAGTTTTGGTATTTGGTGCTGTCTTTATGATTATAACTTTAATTCAATTATTATATTTCCCAAATATGTTTCCAGCAAAATACAGTATGTTTTTATTAGGAGTTGCTTCTGGAGCTGCTATGATTCCATATTCTATAATTAAAGAAGCCAATCCAGATAATGTAAAAGGAAGTGCTACAGGAGCCATCAATTTTATAACTTTTGGTGTAACAACGCTCTTAAGTCCTTTATTCAGTCGCTTATTCGGCAGAACTCTTGACGGAACTTTGGATAAAACAAATCACTTTCAGCAGGCAGGACTATTTTGGATTATCGGAATTTCAATAGCCATTTTAGTGAGTTTTCTATTGAAAGAAACTGGGAGCGGAAAAAAAACAGATGCTGAAAAAGTTATTATATAAGAAGATAACAAACATCAATAAGATAAAGATAGGATCAAGAAAATGATCTTATCTTATTCTTTTGTAACTACAATTGAAGCTTTAAAGCCAGCAGCTAGATTATCCCAGTAATCACTGGTAACCATTGTGCCTTTATCGTCATATACTTGGATCTCGGCAGTATTTCCCCCAAGCGTTCCAATATTTAAAGCTTCGAAATCTAATTTATTAAAACCTGGATTAAGATTAATTTTTACTTGTTGAAAATTAGAATCTAATAAAAGTCGATCTCGCACTACAAGTTCATTTGAAGAAACTTTCACTAAATCCCCATCAATAGCTCCAAAATCACGGAACTTCACAATAAAATATTCTGATTTGGTTTTAAAATCACCCAGCGAAATGTTTTTCTTCACCAAAACACCTCTGCCTTCTCGCAATCCGGCATCTTTTAAAGATTTATCAAGATCTTTTTCCATTTTTGCCACATAGCGATCGCCTGGATTGGCAAAATCGGTTTCTGTAGACATGGTAAATTTGCTTTTTTCTTCTCCAATCTGAAATTTAGATTTTTGAGTTATCGTTGTATTTTCAAAAACGTTTGGGGTTTTAATACTTGGAATATCATTTAATTCTGCCTGTGGATCTTTTGTCTCAGGAGCTGGAATTTTTTTTGGTTTTGCACTAAACTTTGGTGCGGGAATAGCTTTGAATTTAGAATTAAATTCGGCTTGGGCTGATACTGACAACGCAGTAAAAAACAATATGAAAAATAAAATGTGCTTCATTGAAAAAGTATTATCGAATCGGCTTTTATAATTAGTCTTAAATAATAGTCCAGCATCACAAAAATAGCATAATTTAATTAGGCATTGCAACTTTAGGACTTTTATAACAATAAATTAAGCTAATTTTTGGAATCAAAAAACCTGCCAAAATTTTTCTCTTTGATTAAAATAAATTTCTAACTCTAAAATTTCAAATTCCAATATCTCTGTCTTTAATATAGAGTTTCTTTAAATTTACTATTTTGATAATTAACAACTTATTCTTAACTTCAAGACTTTATTTTACCATTTACAAAAACTCAATAAAATGGATTATATCGATTATTACAAAGTATTAGATGTTACAAAATCTGCGACCGAAGCAGAGATCAAAAAAGCATATAGAAAACTGGCCAGAAAATACCATCCCGATTTAAATCCGAATGATAAAGAAGCCGAAAAAAAGTTCAAAGAAATTAATGAAGCTAATGAAGTTTTAAGTAATCCTGAAAACCGAAAAAAATACGACAAATACGGTAAAGACTGGAAACATGCTGATGAATTTGAAAAAGCGGGTTACGATCCTAATCAGCAGCAAAGCAGACGACAAACCAGTTCTCAATATTCTGATAGTGATTTCTCAGGTTTTGGAGGCGGCGATTTCTCTGGAAGTGATTTTTCAGATTTTTTCAATTCGATGTATGGCGGAGGCAGAAGCAGATCGCAGTCTAAATATAGAGGACAGGATTTTAATGCCGAACTAGAATTAGATCTCAAATCGGCTTACACCACACATAAGCAGAGCTTAACGGTAAACGGAAAAAATATCAGAATTACTATTCCAGCCGGAGTTGAAAATGGCCAGATTATAAAAATTCCAAATCATGGCGGACCTGGTGTAAACGGCGGTCCAAATGGTGATTTATTTATCACTTTTTCTATTGCCAACAATTCAGAATTTAAACGAGAAGGCAATAATTTATACGCCGATGCACCGCTTGATTTGTATACTGCGGTTTTAGGAGGCGAAACGTACATCAATACTTTTGACGGAAAAGTAAAAATCAAAGTTCCTGCAGAAACACAGCCGGGAACGAAAGTAAAACTGAAAGGAAAAGGTTTTCCTGTTTACAAAAAAGAAAATCAATTTGGTGATTTGTATATTACTTATACGATAAAAGTTCCAACAAAATTGTCGGATAAAGAGAAAGAATTATTTGAAGAATTAGCAAAACTAAGAAGTCATGAAAAATAAAAATTTAATCCAGATAAAGCAGTTTTGTTTGTATCACGAAATTGAAAATACTTTTATAACTGAACTTAACAACTATGGTTTAATCCAAATTATTAGCGAAGAAGACGATGAATATTTGGAGCCTGAGCAGCTGCCAACGGTCGAAAAAATGATTCGCATGCATTACGACCTCAAAATTAATCTGGAAGGAATCGATGCCATAGCCCACTTATTAAACAAGATAGAAAACTTACAGCAGAGTCTAAATACGGCACACAACAAACTTCGTCTTTACGAAGAAAGACATATCGACTAACAATTTAATATCACAAAAAAGCTTGATTTCCGATTTGATTTCAAGCTTTTTTTAATGGATGCCAAAAGCAGAATTCTTAAATTGCGACATCTTAATTAACCTGAATTTGCTCTTTTAAAACCATATAGACAAATTCGCAAAATATAAAAAATGAAAAGAGAAAACATCTTAACTGGATCTCCGTGGGAAGACAAAATGGGATATTGCCGTGCAGTACGAATTGGTAATATTATTGAAGTTTCTGGAACCGTGGCAATTGTTGATGGTGATAAAGTAAAAGCAGATGATGCTTATGCTCAAACTTATAATATATTAGAGCGAGTTGAAAAAGTTTTAGAAGATCTAAATGTCAGCATGAAAGATGTCATTAGAACAAGAATTTTCACAATCGATGTTTCGACTTTTGAAGAAGTAGCCAGAGCACACTCTGCTTTCTTTAGAGATGTAAAACCAACAACCGGATTTTACGGAATCAGCCAATTAGTTGCACCAGAATATTTGGTGGAAATAGAATTCACTGCTGTTGTGCAGTAATTT
Source organism: Flavobacterium sp. Root935 (assembly GCF_001429295.1). Lineage (GTDB taxonomy): Bacteria > Bacteroidota > Bacteroidia > Flavobacteriales > Flavobacteriaceae > Flavobacterium. Next base: position 1,096,489 of record NZ_LMJL01000012.1, read on the forward strand.
TTTTGCCGCGAATTACACGAATTTACATTAAAAACTTCGCCACAGATTGAAGGATTGTAAATTCATTTATAATTCCTTCACTTAAAAATATATTAATTCGTGAAAATTCGTGAAATTCGTGGCTGAAAAACTTTTCATAAAAAACATCCATGACTTTAAACCTAAAAGAAACACTATTATCTATTCCAAAATGGATTATAATCTGTGCTTTAATAGGTATATTTTCAGGATCTGCATCGGCCTTATTTTTGGTTTCTTTAGAATGGGTAACACAATTTAGAATGCAGCATGATTGGATTATCTGGCTTTTGCCTTTCGGCGGATTTCTAGTTGGGCTGAGTTATTATTACTGGGGAGAATCTGTAGTTAAAGGAAATAATTTACTACTGGAAGAGTACGAAAATCCTAAAAAAGTTATTCCTTTTAGAATGGCGCCTTTGGTTCTTTTAGGAACATTAATTACCCATTTATTTGGAGGTTCTGCTGGCCGAGAAGGAACGGCAGTACAAATGGGAGGCGCAATTGCCGATCAATTCACTAAAATTTTTAAATTAGATAATTCCGAACGCAAAATTCTTATCATTCTTGGAATCAGTGCTGGTTTTGCTTCTGTTTTCGGAACGCCTTTGGCAGGTGCTATTTTTGCTTTAGAAGTCTTATATTTTAGCAAAATTAATCTTAAAAGCACTGTACTTTCTTTTTTAGTCGCTTACGCTGCTTATTTCACAGTAGAATTCTGGAAAATTAAACATACACACTACAGCATTCCTATTATTCCAGAACTTAGTTTCAACAACATTATTTTCACCATAATTGTTGGAATTCTTTCTGGATTTGCTGCTTTATTATTCGCAAGAAGTACTCATTTTTGGGGTTTTCTTTTTTCCAAAAACATTAAATATCCGCCGCTTCGTCCCGTTATTGGCGGCGTAATTTTAGCGATAGCTTTTGCAGGTTTTGGACTTACCAAATTTTCAGGATTGGGAGTTCCTGTACTTGTAGATTCGTTTTCGAATACAAGCGAATGGTATGATTTTCTGCTTAAAATTCTTTTCACAGGATTTACTTTAGGAGCCGGATTTAAAGGCGGAGAAGTAACTCCTCTATTCTTTGTTGGTGCAACTTTAGGAAGCGCATTATCAATAGTAATTCCAATGCCAATTGCACTTTTAGCCGGAATCGGATTTGTTGCTGTTTTCTCTGGAGCAACCCACACTCCTATCGCCTGCACTATCATGGGAATGGAACTATTCGGAATTGCTCCTGGAATATTCATTGCAATAGCCTGCACAATTGCCTATTTTTCTTCGGGTTCTATCGGAATTTATAAATCGCAGATTGTTAGAGGAGCAAAATATAGGTTGTATGAAAGGTTAAATTCCAATTTTTAAAATTCCAAATTCCAATCTCCTAGTTATAGTTCCTACGGAACATAAAGATAAAACCTTAAATCTCTCCTACGGATCAAAATCCGCTGCTACAAATGTAATGTACCTACGAAACTTAAAAAGTTTCTAAAAATAAAAAAAACAAAAATCCGTTGAAATCTGTGTTTTCGCGATAGCGAATCTGTTTCATCCGCGTTCAAAATTCATACGCAAAATTTAAATTCCAAAATAAAAATCCATATCTATTGAAATAGACTGAATACTAAAGAAACTGTGACTAAAAATATTTTCAGCATTACATTAAAAAAATGTAAATTCGCACACTATGAAAATACAAGACATTCAAGCGATTCAGTTATTACTCGCCACTCCAAAAAAAATCGTCATCATTCCGCATAGAGGACCAGATGGTGATGCAATGGGTTCAACATTAGCTTTATACCATTTTTTAATTAAAAATAATCATCAGGCAACAGTAATTGCTCCAAATGATTTCCCTAATTTTCTAGCTTGGCTTCCAGGATCAGAAACTGTAAAAATATTCGAAAAAGATACCGAAAACTGCACCAAGATTTTAGAAGAAGTAGAAATCGTTTTTACGCTTGATTTTAATGCTTTTCATCGTACAGGTGAAATGGAGCACACTTTAGCAAAGCTAAATGCTATTTTCATAATGATCGATCATCATCAAAAACCTGATGATTATGCTACCTATACCTACTCTGACCCTTCATACGGATCTACCTGCGAAATGGTTTACAACTTTATCACTTTCTTAAACAAAAAAGAAGATATTGACAAAACCATCGCGACTTGTATTTACACAGGAATTTTAACCGATTCAGGCTCATTCCGTTTCCCTGGAACAACAGGAAACACTCATAGAATTATCGCTGAATTAATTGATCTGGGTGTAGAAAACACACAGATTCCAGTTTTATTATTTGACAATAGTTCCTTCAGCAGATTACAACTGTTAGGCCGAGCTTTACAAAATATGAAAATATTCGAAGAGCATAAAACTTCTTATATGACGTTAACACAAGAAGAATTAGATTCTTTTAATTATGTTAAAGGTGATACAGAAGGAATTGTTAATTATGGCTTGAGTATAAAAGATATTGTTTTTACTGCTATTTTTATCGAAAATAAAGACGAAGGAATAATTAAAATTTCATTTCGTTCGCAGGGAGGTTTTGATGTAAACCAATTTGCAAGAGATCATTTTAACGGCGGCGGACACAGCAATGCAGCCGGCGGAAGATCTGAAGTTTCGATGGAAGAAACTGTAAAGAAATTTGAAGATTTAGTAAAAAAACTAACACTATAGCCCACATGAATTACCTAAAACTTAGCATTTATAGTTTGCTTTTTGCTGTTTTGTTAATCAGCTGTAAGCATCATGAAGAAGCCAGAAGACCTATTTCCAGCGCTTCAGGAACATTCATGAAAAAATCTGCAGATCGAAATAAGAAATTAGTGGCTAATGAAGAAGATGTCATTAAGAAAATAATAAAAAGCAATCCGAAAGTAAAATACTATGCCACTCCAAAAGGGTATTGGTTTTATTATGATGAAAAAAATGCTACAGAAACTGCATCACCAAGAAAAGGCGATATTGCTTATTATAATTTAGAAGTTAAAGATATAAAAGGCAATATAATTTATTCTGATTCTGACCTTGGTCCGCAGACTTATTATGTAGACAAACAAGACATTATGATGGGACTTCGCGACGGAATTAAAAGAATGCATAAAAATGAAACTGTGACATTTTTATTTCCATCGCATATGGCTTATGGTTATCATGGAGACAACAAAAAAATTGGTACAAATGAATCTTTGATGGTTACAGTTACATTGAGAAATTTTGTTCCAGATCCAGCTCAGACTAATGCTCCTGCTCAAACTACTGCTGTAGCTCCAGCAGGACAAGCTCCTAAAACAACAACACCGAAACCTGTAGCTCCAAAACCTGCAGCTCCAATAAAAAAAGATACATTAACTCCATAAAAAACAATCTCTTAAAATGAAAAAGATTATTTTATTATTACTAATAGCCGTTAGCTCATTTTATTCTTGTAAAGACGATCACAGTAATCTGCCAGATGGTTTGTATGCCGATATCGAAACAAACAAAGGTCATATTATTGTTGAACTTGATTACAAAAAAGCTCCAATTACTGTTGCTAACTTTGTGACTTTGGCTGAAGGTAAAAACGAATTTGTAACGCATGAAAATTTAAAAAAGAAACCTTTTTTTGATGGTTTAAAATTCCATAGAGTTATAGAAAGCTTCATGATTCAAACCGGAGATCCTTTAGGAACTGGTTCTGGAGATACTGGATATAAGTTCAAAGACGAATTCTCAGATTTAAAATTTGACAAAGCTGGTGTATTGGCAATGGCCAATAACGGACCTGGAACAAACAGCAGCCAGTTTTTCATCACACACGTAGAAACTCCTTGGTTAGATAACAAACACACTATTTTTGGTCATGTTGTTGGTGCAAAAGATCAAGAAGTTGTAAACAAAGTAGTTCAAGGTGATAATATCGTTTCGGTAACTATTATTAGAAATGGTGAAGCGGCTAAAAAGTTCGATGCTGTAAAAGTATTTCACGACTATTTTGCAGAAATCGCAAAAGAACAAAGCAAATATGCAGGAGTTCAGAAAGAAAAAGTAGCTTACTATGCTTCTATTAAACCAAAAGTTACTAAAACAACAAGCGGTTTAGAATATTTTATTACTGAAAAAGGAACTGGTAAAAAACCTGCAGCAGGAACTCAAGTATTTATTGCTTACGCTGGTTTTCTTGAAGACGGAACTTTATTTGACACAAGCATAGAAGATGTTGCAAAACAATTTGGAAAATTTGATCCTGCAAGAGCTGAAGCAAAAGCATATCAGCCAATTCAATTTAAAGCCGGAAGTAAGAATGGTTTAATACCTGGTTTTATTGAAGGACTTGAGCAGCTTTCTTTTGGCGATAAAGCAATTCTTTTTATTCCATCTCACTTGGCATACGGAGAAACTGGTGCAGGAGGTGTAATTCCGCCAAATGCAAATATTATTTTCGAAGTTCAATTATTAGAGAAACAATAAAACAATTCATCATAGACTTAAATCTGAAAAGTAATGAAGTTTAAATTTTTATTTTTATTTTGCTTAGCAATAGTTAATATTCAAGCTCAAACTAAAAAACCCGCAGCAAGACCTGCTGCAAAAGCAAAAACAACAACTGCAGCAAAACCTGCTGCTAAGCCAAATACAAATCCTAACGAAGGGATTTTTGCTACAATTTCAACTTCAAAAGGAGATATTGTTGTTTCTTTAGAATACACAAAAGCACCCGTAACTGTTGCCAACTTTATCACTTTGGCAGAAGGAACAAATCCTTATGTAAAAGTGGAAAAATTAAAAGGGAAGCCATTTTATGATGGTTTAAAATTCCATAGAGTAATTAACGATTTTATGATTCAAGGTGGTGATCCGCAGGGAACTGGGGCTGGAGATCCAGGATATTCATTTAAAGATGAATTTGTTGCAGAATTGAAATTTGAAAAAGGCGGTGTTTTGGCAATGGCAAATTCTGGGCCTGCTACAAACGGAAGCCAATTTTTCATTACACATAAAGACACGCCATGGTTAAACGGTAAACATACTATTTTTGGTCATGTAGTTTCTGGAATGGACAATGTCAATAAAATTGTTCAAGATGATATCATGAACAAGATTACCATTACACGCAAAGGCGCAGCAGCAAAAAAGTTTGATGCTGTAAAAGTTTTTAGTGATGAAATGAAAAAAGGTGAAGCTAAAAAAGAAGAGGCTAAAAAAGTAGTTGCTGCCAAAGCTGCTTATTTTACTGCAACAAAAGCAAAAGCTACAGCAACTGCATCTGGTTTAAAATATGTTATTACCAAAAAAGGAACTGGTGTAAAAGGCGCTGAAGGTTCAAATATCTACTTTCATTATGCTGGATACTTCGAAGATGGTACTTTATTCGACAGCAGTATTGCTGAAGTTGCAAAAGCTTACGGTAAGTATGATGCAAACAGAGATGCACAAGGTGGATACAAAGCTTTTCCTTTTACAGTTGGTAAAAAAGACGGAATGATTCCTGGTTTTATTGAAGCTCTTGATATGATGACAGACGGAGAAAAAGCTATTTTCTTTCTTCCTTCTAACTTAGCGTATGGCGAAAAAGGAGCTGGCGGCGTAATTCCTCCAAATGCAACTTTAGTTTTTGAAATTGAAACTTATCAAAATCAGCCAACTAAATAATAACTAGAATTCAATTTCTATTAAATACAAAAAAACATCAAAAGTATCTTTTGATGTTTTTTGTTTTAAGAGCATGTAAAACTTTAAAGAATTATTATTTTGAACATTGAAAATCAACTGTTTTCATTATTAAGTTCACGATTTTGCCTTTATTTCTATTAAATCCTAAACAAAATAGCTTACCTTTGCCGGCTTTAATTTTTTAAAACAAGTAAATTATGAAGTCGCAAAATAATGTATTAAAAGGTGTTTTTCTGGTTGCTCTAGGTGCTACTACATACGGAATGCTGGCAACATTTGTAAAAATGGCTTATTCTGAAGGATATACAACCGCAGAAGTTACGACATCACAATTTATTTATGGAATTACAGGAATTCTACTAATCAATCTTTTTCAAAGGATAAAAAATAAAAATCAAGCTGTAAAAGCGACTCCAAAAAATATTTTCAGTTTAATGCTTGCCGGAACTTCATTAGGAATGACAAGTTTATTTTACTATTTGGCTGTAAAATTTATTCCAGTTTCTATCGGGATCGTTTTATTAATGCAGACTGTGTGGATGGGCGTTTTATTAGAAATGATTTTAGAAAAAAAACTGCCTTCTAAACAAAAAGTCATTGCAGTTTTAATTGTGCTTTTTGGAACTGTTTTAGCGACAAATATCATTAACAATGACATACAACTAGACTGGAGAGGTTTGGTTTGGGGAATCTTGGCCGCTGCGTCTTTTACCACAACTATGTTTACTGCAAATCGTGTTGCTACAGAAATTTCATCGGCTCAAAGAAGTCTTTATATGCTTTTGGGCGGTTCTATTATTGTTTTTTCATTTGCCTTTGCAACTCAGGTTACCGCATTTAATTTCGAAATTTTCTTAAAATGGGGAATTGTGCTGGCTTTATTTGGCACCATAATTCCGCCTATGTTAATGAATATTGGTTTTCCTCTTACTGGTATAGGACTTGGAAGTATTGTTTCTGCCTTAGAATTACCCGTTTCTGTGATGATGGCGTACGTTTTATTGAATGAAAAAGTTATCTTCTCTCAATGGGTTGGAATTGTTTTAATTATACTGGCCATAATTATTATGAACGTAAATTTCAAGTCAAAAAATAGCCGAATTTGAGCATTATTAAAAAAAGATCTTCTGTAATGTAATAATTGTTAATTTTTTTATAAATTCGTGGTAAACAATCAATTATTATGAGTTTACCCTGGCATTTATATTTAATGGCTTTATTGTATATACTTGCTGGAATTAATCATTTTAGAAAACCTGGGATGTACATAAGAATCATTCCTCCCGCATTTAAAAACCCAAAATTAATAAATAATTTAAGCGGAGCTGCCGAGATCATTTTAGGCATTCTCCTTATTTTACCTGCGACAACAACTTTCGCCGCCTGGGGAATTATAGCCTTACTTATAGCTGTTTTTCCTGCAAATATCTACATGTTACAAAATAAAAAAGCAGGTTTTGGTTTACCATTATGGATTTTATTTGTACGTTTGCCCTTACAAATTGTTTTAATTTATTGGGCATACCAATATACATTCTAACATTAACCATTAAATTATTTTATCATGAAAAAATTATTTGCTGAGTTTTTCGGAACTTATTGGCTTGTTTTTGGAGGCTGCGGAAGTGCCATATTTGCTGCCGGTTTTCCAGAATTAGGAATCGGTTTTGCCGGTGTTGCACTTGCTTTTGGTCTGACAGTAGTGGCAATGGCTTATGCAGTTGGACACATTTCTGGAGGACATTTTAATCCTGCAGTTTCTTTTGGATTATGGGCAGGAGGAAAATTTCCAATTAAAGATCTTATCCCATATATAATAGCTCAATGTATTGGAGCTATAGCTGCAGCTGGTACATTGTATACAATCGCTTCTGGAAAAGCTGGTTTCGTAATTGACAACACTAAAGCTGGAGCATTTGCATCAAATGGTTTTGGAGCGTTTTCTCCTGACGGCTATTCTTTACAAGCTGCTTTTATTGCCGAATTTGTTCTTACCTTGTTCTTTATTTTAATTATTCTTGGTGCAACAGACAAATTTGCTAATAGTAATTTTTGCGGTATTGCGATTGGTTTAACACTAACTGTAATCCATTTAGTTAGTATTCCAATTACAAATACTTCTGTAAATCCTGCAAGATCACTTTCTCAGGCAGTTTTTACGGGAGGCGAACCATTATCTCAAGTCTGGCTTTTTTGGGCAGCTCCAATTTTGGGTGCAATAGCAGCAGGATTTATCTATAAGAATTTATTACAGCAAGAGGGAGAACCTGAAAAAATAGTTTTATAATTAGTTAATAATAATTATAAATTAGCCTATAATTAATTTCAAAAGAGAAAATCAAATATATTTATAATTGATTTTCTCTTTTTTGCTTTGGATAAAATCGATAAGAAAACAGTATTTCAAATCAAATATTTATATTTATGAACGAAATTATTTCTTACTTCAGTACGATTCCATCTTCTCATAGAAGTTTGATTCTAGTTGGCGGTATAACCATTTTCTGGTTGATTGAAAACTCTTTCCCGCTGTTCCGAATGCAGTATAAAAAATGGCCGCATGCGGGAATAAATTTCTTTTTTACCTTCACCACTATCGTTGTCAATTTTATTTTAGCATTTATTCTAATTAGAACCGCGGCATGGACAATTGAACATAATTTTGGTCTTTTGCAATGGCTGCCTGAAATGCCAATGTGGCTTTATACCATAATTGGTTTATTACTTCTGGATTTAATTGGAGCGTATCTCGCCCATTTAGTAGAACATAAAGTAAAATTTCTTTGGCAGTTTCACTTGGTGCATCATACCGATACTTGGATCGATACCACGACTGCGAACAGACATCATCCCGGCGAAAGCGTTGTTCGTTTTATATTTACCACTTTAGGAGTTTTAATAATCGGAACACCAATGTGGATGGTATTTCTTTATCAATCTTTATCAGTTATCGCTTCACAATTTAACCATGCCAACATTTCGCTTCCCGAAAAATTAGATGTTTTCTTGAGTTATTTTATCGTTTCTCCAAATATGCATAAAGTACATCATCATTATGTACTGCCATATACGGACAGTAATTATGGAAATATTTTTTCTGTTTGGGACAGAATTTTCGGAACTTTTACTTATCTGCCCAAAGAACAACTTATTTATGGTGTAGATACACATATGCAGCCTGAGGAAAATAACAAATTGAAGAATCTGCTAAAAATTCCATTTCAAAAATCAAGATCTTTCAAAAACAGTTAAAATCACTAAAAAAAGTGTACTTTACTGAAACAACTTATTAATTTTTTTTTTAATATTGATACAGAAATTGAAAATCAATCTATTAATCATTAACACCCTATTTTGAATTAATTTTCACGAGATGAAAAAGAGTAACCGTAAAGAATTGACTTGGGAGCAAACTGAAAAACTTGTTTCGTTAGCTTTAGAAGAAAGAAATCCATTCGAAATTATAAAAAAAGAATTTGGATTAGCAGAAAAAGAAGTCTTGGAGATCATGAAGAAGAAAATGCCTCTTGAAAAATTTGAAATGTGGAAAAAGAAGGCAGTAGCAAACAAACCAAAACCAAAACCAGTAAAAATAGATGATTTTGATGAAGATTTGGACGGAAAATATTATATAAAAAATAAACTAGACTAAACTAGAGCTCCTGTTTTTCAGGAGTTTTTTTTTATTTCTAAATTAATGTAATTTTTTTAGTAACTTTTCTATGTTTTTTGTGACAAATACAAATAACTAAACATATACATATGAAAAAAATACTTTACACCTTAGCTCTAGCGGTAACATTTTGGAGCTGTAAAACAGGTAGCACTGGAGCCGCAAAAAGCAATACCGTAGAGGTTAACATCAATTTGACTGATGTTAAAGACGATAAAGTTTTGGTGACCGTTACTCCGCCAGCCATTAAAACAGATGAAATTGTTTATAGCATTCCTAAAACAGTTCCAGGTACTTATTCTACAGATAATTATGGAAAATATTCTGAAGACTTTAAAGCATTTGATGCTAAAGGAGCCGCTCTTACTGTAAAAAGAATAGATGATAATTCTTGGTCGATTTCTAATGCAAAAGCATTAAAAAAGGTAACGTATTTAGTAAACGATACTTTTGATACTGAAAAAGGAACTGGATTTGGTAATGATGATGTTTTCTCTCCCGCAGGGACTAACATTGATGCCGGGAAAAATTTTATGGTTAATACCCATGGTTTTGTGGGGTATTTTCAAAATAAATTAGATGTTCCTTACAAAGTTACAATTACACATCCTGAAACACTTTGGGGCGCTACTTCTATGACAGATGAAGATGCAAGCAATACATCTGATGTATTTAAAACTTCTCGTTATGCAATTTTAGTAGAGAATCCAATTATGTATTCTAAACCTGATTACACTACATTTAATGTAAACGGGATGGATATTTTGATTGCTGTATACTCTCCTACTGGAAAATTTACTGCAGAAAGTATCACACCAGAAATGAAAACGATGATGACGGCACAGAAAAACTTTTTAGGGAAAGTAAACTCTACTAAAAAGTACAGTGTTTTAGTTTATCTATCAAGCATGGCAAAAGACGATGCACATGGTTTTGGAGCATTAGAGCATCCTACAGCTACAACAGTAGTTCTTCCAGAATCAATGCCAAAAGAAAAATTGGTTGAGACTATGAAAGATGTTGTTTCGCACGAATTCTTCCATATTGTTACGCCATTGACAATTCACTCAAAAGAAATTCAGTATTTTGATTATAACGCACCTAAAATGTCTGAGCATTTATGGATGTATGAAGGTGTAACAGAATACTTTGCAAATCTTTTCCAAATCAACCAAGGTTTAATTGATGAAGCAGAATTTTACACTCGTATTGCTGATAAAATTCAACAATCTAAACAGCTAAACGATACTATGTCATTTACTTTGATGAGTAAAAATGTATTAGAGCAACCGTATAAAGACCAATACCTAAACGTATATCAAAAAGGAGCTTTAATCGGAATGTGTATTGATATTATCATTAGAGAGAAAAGCAACGGAGAAAGAGGTATTCTTGACTTAATGCATAAATTATCTACTGAATATGGTATTGAAAAACCATTTAATGATGATGAGCTTTTTGCAAAAATTACTTCATTAACATACCCAGAAGTGGGCGAATTCTTGAACAAATATGTAGCAGGAACTACTCCAATTCCTTACGATTTCTATTTGGCTAAAGTTGGTGTTACCAAAGCAACTGAGAAAAAACCTGGAAGTGTTTTCATAAAAGGACAAAATCCATATATCACTATTGATAAAGCTACTAAAGAAATCGCTGTTCGTTCTGATATCGAAACCAATGAATTCTTTAAAAACTTAAACTTAAAAGGCGGGGATAAAATTCTAACTGTTAATAACAAACCATATTCTTTAGATAATATCTACGATTTGATTACTGAAAGTGAAAACTGGAAAGAAAATGATCCTATTACTCTGAAAGTAAAACGCGGTACTAAAGAAGAAACAATTAAAGGAACTGTAAAATTACCATACGAAGAGTCTGAAACTTTTAAAGCAACTGATGCTTCAAAAGATAAACTTAAAAATGCATGGCTAAAAGGATAATTTCTTTTTCAAATATAAAAAAACCGACAAGTGATTGTCGGTTTTTTTGTTTTTGTCATTGCGAGGAACGAAGCAATCTCATCCTGAATATCTATTTTTTAATTAGAACTTATATTAATGCGGTTGCTTCGTTCCTGGCAATGACTATGCTTATGTTTTTAAAGTTTTATTTCTTCACTGGAAACTTCCAGTCAAATTCGTCTTTGTTATTGATAATCGCTCCGATTTCGAATTTTACAACCTCATCAAATTCTGTTTGGAGAATAAACCAATTGTCTTCGTTGAAATAATTCTCGAAAGTATCAAAAGTTTCCTGATTGTATTTCGTAATACCTTTAGTGGCTAAATCTTTCTTTACATCAGCAATTTTTCTTCCGATTAATTTGAATCCGAAAACTTCTAAATCAGTACTTGAAGCGACAATGTATCCTAATTTCAAATCTTCTTCTTCATAAAAAGTCAATCTGATTTTGTTTGCATTGTACACAAAAATCACATTGTCATCTTCGTCTTTATAGTTTTTATCAGGTTTTCCTAAAACAGCTGTTACATCATTCTGCTTCATTCCGAAAAGCAGTTTATCAATTCCTGATTTTAAATTTATTTTCATATTTAATTGTCTTTATTTGAAATGCAAATTTCGTGAAGTTTTTTAATTATTTGCCACGAATTCACGAATTATACTAATTAATTTGAATTATCAGGCTTTGTAAACTCATTTGTCAGCTGAGCGAAGCGAAGCCTCTTATTAACTGCAAAAGCCCTTCGACTTCGCTCAGGGTGACAGTGATATTAAAACCTAACAGGTTTTAAAAAACCTGTTAGGTTGGTATTTCCATGAGTAAACCTTAAACTTAATACCTTAGCACCTTAGTATCTTAGAATCTTAGAATCTTAGAATCTCAACACCTTAATAACTAATACTTCTTCTTATTCGGTTTTGAACTCATATAAAACGTAATCTTTCCTCCAGCTAAAACATCACTATGCTTCAAAAATGGTTTTTCTAATTGTTTTCCATTCAGAAGTACTTTGCTCACAAATACATTTTTATCCGATTGATTAACGGTTTCTACTTCAAAGTTTTTTCCATTTTCTAAATTAAAAATCGCTTTTTTAACCAGCGGGCTTCCTAAAGCATATTCATCAGAGCCAGGCGCAACTGGATAAAATCCTAAACTGCTGAAAATATACCAGGCACTCATTTGACCGAAATCGTCATTCCCTCCTAAGCCGTCTGCTCCATTTCTGTACATTTTTTTCAAGATCATTCTGATTTTGTCCTGCGATTTCCATGGAGAATCTGTCCAATTGTACAAATACACTACATGATGCGAAGGCTCATTTCCATGAACATAATTTCCAATAATTCCGTCTCTTGTAATATCTTCAGTGTTTTCAAAATATTTGTCTGGAAGATGCATATTAAACAATGAATCTAAACGAACTTTAAATTTCTCATTTCCACCCATCATTTGAATCATGTCGGCTGGATCTTGCGGTACATACAAACTGTAATTCCATGAATTTCCTTCAATAAAACCTTGCCCGTGCGTGTCTAGTGGATCAAACTCTTTTTTGAAAGTTCCGTCGTTTAATTTAGGACGCATAAAACCTGTTTTTTCGTCGTAAACATTTTTATAGTTTTTAGATCTTTCAATAAACTCATTATAGATTTCCGTTTTTCCTAATTTCTTCGCTGCTTGAGCAATTGCCCAGTCATCATAAGCATATTCTAAAGTTTTAGAAACCGAAGAACCGTTTTTATCTTCTGGAACGTAGCCCTTTTTTATGTAATATTCCAATCCATCATAATACGGTACTTTTGCCGTATTTACACATGCTTGGAGTGCTTTTTCAGCATCAAAATTAATATTCCCTTTTACAATGGCATCGGCAATTACAGATACAGAATGATAGCCAATCATACACCAGTTTTCATTAGCATAATGCGACCAGATTGGAAGCATTTTATGAACGCTTTGGTCTGAATGTGCCAGCATTGAACTTACCATATCGGCATTTCGTTTGGGCTGTACAATATTAAATAAAGGATGCAGAGCACGATAAGTGTCCCAAAGCGAATAACTGGTGTAATTTGTGAAGTTTTCTGCTTTATGAACATTCATATCCAAACCTTTATAATTGCGGTCTAAATCCATATATTCTGTTGGTCCGAGAAACGCATGGTACATCGCAGTATAAAAATTAACCAAATCCTCTTTTTGAATAGTTTCTATCTGAATTTTATTCAGTTCTGTATTCCAAACTTCCTGGCTTTGTTTTTTCACTTTTTCGAAATCCCAATTTGGAGTTTCTTTTTTCATATTTTCTAATGCGCCAGCGGAACTAACTGGAGACAAAGCCATTTTGATCTTAATTTTTTCTCCTTCATTGGTATCAAAATCAAAAAACAATTTTAAGTTTTGACCTGCCATTTCTGGGAAATTTTTGGTTTGGTCAAATCTTCCCCAAAAGCCTCTGTAAACACTTTTTTCCTGTGCAGCCTGTCCGTAGCTTTTAATAGGTTTACTAAATGACATGGCAAAATAAACCGTTCTGGTTCTTGCCCAGCCGTTTGTCTGGCGGTAACCTGTTATTAAAGTATCATTTTCTACTCGTACAAAGGTCCAGACATTCTTTTTGTCGTAATTGTAAATACCTGAAGTTAAATCCAAAATAATATGCGCATCATCTGACTTTGGAAAAGTATACTGATGCATTCCAACACGAGTTGTCGCTGTAAGTTCTGCTTTTATTTTATGATCTTCTAGAAAAACGCTGTAATAGGCTGGTTCTGCTTTTTCTGTAGAATGAGAAAATGCCGATCTGTAACCCGACAGAGGTTTTGAAGCCACTCCAGGATTTAATTGTAATTTGCCCGTTGTCGGCATGATTAAAAAATCTCCTAAATCAGAATGTCCTGTTCCGCTGAAATGCGTATGGCTGAAACCTACAATTGTTTTGTCTTCGTATTGATATCCTGCACAATATTTATAAACGTCTCCATTATATTTTCCGTTTAAACTGTAGGCAATTGTATCGGTTTCCGGGCTAAGCTGTACACTTCCAAAAGGTACTGTTGCTCCAGGATAGGTATGTCCCATCTTTGCGGTTCCTATCATCGGGTCAACATATTGAATAAGATTTCGTTTTTCACTTACCTTATTTTGACCGTTTAAAAAATTAGTAAAACCAAGTATTGAAATTGATATTCCTAAAAGAAAATTTCGGCAGTTTGTTGTAGTCATTTTATAATTTTCAAATTTTTGGTTCTGATTGATATAACTTTAATAAAAATATTTGTTGTAGTTTTAATTTAGAAAAATACAACAAAAACTGTTTTTAAAAAACATAAAGTTAGCAGAACTCGAAAGCTTTTAAATATCTTTGATGTATTAAAAGTATAGCGCCAACATGAAAAAGTATATTTTAGTTCTTCTTTCTTTTTATTCTACATTTATTTTTTCTCAAAAAACGGACAGCCGTCGATTAACCAAACAAGAAATTTCAGAAAGAGAACTTGATAACGTTAATGATTTCCCTATTTACAAAGCATTTGAATACCAAGATAAAGGAGGTGTATATGAATTGGTTTTGGGTGAAAATCATAAAACAATTTCTAAAAAGGACACTTTGAACACCAAAATACAAGCTGTCTGTGTAATGAATGACCACGGCGGATTCTTGGAAAAATGGAAAATTAATGATTTGCTAGAAGATTATATTCCGAAAGAAACTACTATTTGGTTTTGGACAAAATATTGCAGTACTAAAGATCTTGACGGCGACGGTTATATCGATCCAATAATTGTGTATGGAACTAGAACGGAATATGATGAAATAAGACGCGTAAAAATTATTACGATTTACAAAAACAAAAAATACGTAATTCGTGCAGTTGAATGTGACTTAGATGATTGTAGAAGTTTTAAAAAAGATCAAAACTGGAATTCTCTTCCTCAAAAAATAAAAACCTATGTTGACCAATTAGTTGTAAAACTTAGAAAAGAACAGAATTTGTTGTTGAAAGATGGGTAGATTTTTTAATTGTGAATGGTGAATGGTGAATTGTTGATGATTGGTGGTGAATTATTAACTGTGAATCGTAAATCGTTAATGGTGAGGGTTAATTGCACAACTAACAACTAACAACTAACAACTAACAACTAACAACTAACAACTAACAACTAACAACTANTTACTCATTCATTTCATCATAACGTTCTGGAACTTGCGGATCGTAAAGCGGACATTTGAATTCTTCCATAACATCTACTAATTTATTCATGGTTTTTCCTTCTGTTCCGTAGCAATCAATTTTTACGCTTTGTGGTGTGGTAATTACTTGAAATGCACCTTTTCCTTTTGGATTTTTCCAGCTGTTTTCATCGACTCTTTCCCAATCTGAAAAAACGGAGTTGATTCGATTTACAATTACTTCTATCTGAAGAACAGCCAGACCATCTACTTCTTGTTTTTCTACAAGAGCTTCATAAACTTCTTGATTATTCAAGTAGATTTCATCTAGATATTTCCAAAAAAGTAATTCGTACATAATGAAGTATTTTTTAAAACCATATAAGTGATATAAGTTCATATTAAAAGTACTAAAAAATACTAAAATGAACTTATATCACTTATATGGTTATTTTTTTTTAATAATTGAATGTTCCGTATTCGCTTGTAATAGTAAGTTTCTTCTCTTCTGAAGCTTCTACTCTACCAACGATTTGTGCATCTACATTGAATGATTTTGAAATTTCGATAATGTCTTGTGCAATATTTTCTGGAACATAAATTTCCATTCTATGACCGCAGTTGAAAACTTGATACATTTCTTTCCAATCTGTTTTTGATTGTTCTTGAATTAATTTGAACAATGGCGGTACTGGAAATAAATTGTCTTTTATAACATGTAAATCTTTTACAAAATGTAAAATCTTAGTTTGCGCTCCTCCACTGCAGTGTACCATTCCGTGAATATCATTTGGAGTATATTTATCTAAAATTTTCTTGATAATTGGCGCGTAAGTTCTTGTTGGAGAAAGTACTAATTGTCCAGCGTTGATTGGACTATTTTCTACTTCATCAGTCAAATTAACTTGTCCTGAATAGATTAATTCTTCTGGAACTGCTGCATCATAACTTTCTGGGTATTTTTTAGCCAAATATTTCCCGAAAACATCATGACGTGCTGATGTTAGTCCGTTACTTCCCATTCCGCCGTTATAGCCTTTTTCATAAGAAGCCTGACCGAAAGATGCTAAACCTACAATAACGTCTCCCGCCTTAATATTAGCATTATCTACAACATCGCTGCGTTTCATACGTGCTGTTACCGTAGAGTCTACAATAATAGTACGAACAACATCTCCAACGTCTGCAGTTTCACCGCCTGTTGAGTGAATCGTTACACCAAACGATTTTAATTCGTTGATTAATTCTTCTGTTCCGTTGATGATTGCCGAAATAACTTCAGCTGGAATTAGGTTTTTATTTCTTCCAATTGTTGAAGAAAGTAAAATATTATCTGTTGCGCCAACACATAATAGATCATCAATATTCATAATTAATGCATCCTGAGCAATGCCTTTCCAAACTGAAAGATCTCCGGTTTCTTTCCAATACATATAAGCCAAAGAGGATTTTGTTCCTGCTCCGTCTGCGTGCATAATAAGGCAGTGTTCTGAATCTTGTGTTAAGTAATCTGGAACAATTTTACAAAATGCCTGCGGAAATAAACCTTTATCAATATTTTTTATGGCGTTGTGTACGTCTTCTTTTGATGCCGAAACACCTCTCTGTGCGTACCTTTTGCTAGAATCTGAACTCATGAAAATTAGTTTGTGTTGATGTGGTGCAAAGATAATCCCTTTTTTTAATTCTTTGGTTTATTTGATATTTGATTAATAAAAAAAATCGGCAGATTAAATTTTCTGCCGATTTTCCTAAATAAAATTGGTTATGAAGCTTTTGGCTTTCTATTTTTAACTTTTAGTTTTCCTTATTAAATTTCATTGGAGACTTGAATTTATCTTCTCCGTTTCAGCAGTAAAATTAAAAAACTTATCCAAAAAACATCAAGTATAAACACCTATTTTCTAATAACTTACAGTTTTACCGATCAAATGTAAGACTATCTCGACGAAGGCCGTAACTGGATTAAAATATAAACAGGAAATTACTTTCTTATTTTGGTATATAAAGTATAGAATTAAAAAAGCCTGTCTTTTTGAGACAGGCTTTTTATTTGTTTTCTGAGTTTTACTTCGTAAAAAGTAATTCTCTGTATTTGGTTAATGTCCAGCTTTCGTCATCAACTAATAATTCTAATTTATCACAGTGATTACGAATATCTTCAAAATATGGTTTTACTTTATTGCAATATGCTTCTGCCATTTTTTGGGCATCAGTCAATTGGTTTGCTTTCTTTCTTTCGTTTGTCATTGCCAATACTTTAGAATTTATACCTTCTATATGACCCGAAATTTCTTTGATTAAAACAATTTGTTCGCTTGCAATAGTTTCAAATTCTTTTCCGAAGATTTCTTTTAATCCTTTTACATTTTCAATTAATGTATTTTGGTAACGAATTGCAGTTGGAATTACGTGGTTTCTAGAAATATCTCCTAAAACTCTTCCTTCGATCTGGATTTTTTTAGTGTATTCTTCTAATTCAATTTCGTAACGAGCTTCAGCCTCAACGTGATTGAAAATTCCTAATTCATCAAATAATTCTAATGCTTGTTTAGAAACTTTAGCTTTTATCGCTTCTGGAGTTGTTTTAAAGTTACTCAAACCTCTTTTTGCCGCTTCTTTTTCCCATGCCTCGCTGTAACCGTCTCCTTCAAAAAGAATCTTTTTAGATTGTTTAATGTATTCTCTCAAAACATTAAAAATAGCATCATCTTTTTTCATGTCTTTCGACTCGATAAGATTTTCTACTTCATTTTTAAAGTCTTTCAATTGTTTGGCCACAATCGCATTCAAAGTTGTCATTGCATTCGAACAGTTTGAATTGGATCCAACAGCTCTAAATTCAAATTTATTTCCTGTGAAAGCAAAAGGCGAAGTTCTGTTACGATCTGTATTGTCTAATAATACGTCTGGAATTTTACCAACAACATTAAGTTTTAAATCTGTTTTTTCTTCTGGCGATAATTTACCTGTTGTAACACTTTCTAATTCAGATAAAACTTTTGTCAGCTGTGCTCCAATAAAAACAGACATAATTGCTGGCGGTGCCTCATTAGCCCCTAACCTGTGATCGTTACTTGCTGTCGCAATAGAGGCTCTCAATAAAGTTTCATAATCATTTACCGCTTTTATTGTATTAATGAAGAATGTCAAAAACTGTAAATTACTCATTGGCGTTTTACTTGGACTTAACAAATTAACCCCTGTATCTGTTGCCAATGACCAGTTATTGTGTTTTCCAGAACCGTTTACACCTTTAAATGGTTTTTCGTGAAATAATACTTTAAAATCATGACGCTCGGCAACTCTCTGCATCACATCCATTAATAAAGAGTTGTGATCGACTGCTAAATTCGTTTCTTCAAAAATTGGTGCCAATTCAAACTGATTTGGCGCAACTTCATTATGACGTGTTTTTACCGGAATTCCTAATAACATACATTCCTGCTCTAAATCTCTCATATAAGTAAGAGCGCGAGTTGGAATAGATCCGAAATAATGGTCGTCTAACTGCTGTCCTTTTGCAGACGTATGTCCTAATAAAGTCCTTCCAGTCATCATCAAATCTGGACGAGAATTTGCTAAAGCTTTATCAATTAAGAAATACTCCTGCTCCCAGCCCAAAGTTGCTGTTACTTTTTTTACGTTTTTGTCAAAATATTTACAAACTTCTGTTGCCGCTTCATCAATTGCAGACAATGCTCTTAATAAAGGAATTTTATTATCTAAAGCCTCACCTGTATAGGCAATAAAAACTGTCGGAATACACAATGTTGTACCATAAATAAATGCTGGAGAAGTTGGATCCCAGGCAGTATATCCGCGGGCTTCAAATGTATTTCTAATTCCGCCATTTGGGAAACTTGACGCATCTGGTTCTTGTTGTACCAATTGCGCGCCTCCAAATTTTTCTACAGGATCACTTCCGTCATAAGAAGTTTCAAAAAATGCATCATGCTTTTCTGCCGTTGTTCCTGTTAAAGGCTGAAACCAGTGTGTATAATGTGTAACTCCTTTTGCCAGCGCCCATTCTTTCATACCCATAGCAATATAATCTGCCAGCTTTCTGTCAATCTTCGTTCCATGTTGAATGGCATCTCTCACTCCTTTTAAAGCATCCGAAGTTAAATATTGCTTCATTGCTTTTTCATTAAACACATTTGAACCAAAAAGATTTGATTTTTTATCTATCTCTTCAAAATGTACCGGCTTTCTTGTAGAAGCTTCTTTTAAAGCTTGAAAACGTAATGTTGACATGTATGTAAATTTTAAAATTCGTAATAATTTTCACTGAAAAAATGAGGAACAAATATAAACAATAAAAAAGCCTATTTTAAATATAAATTGGAGAATTTTAGCCAGCAATTTTTCAATATAAGATGCTTTTTTCAAAGAATAATGAAGTCAATTTATAGAAATATAACAAAACTGTGCGGTAATATTGATTAAATAAACATTTTTTCATAATTTCTTAACTCAGAAATTCAAAAATGTGCCGTAATTATTACGAATTTATTTTTTTAAGGTAATTAAAATTGCTTTTTTAAAAATATACCCCTCTCAAAATTGCGCTTATCCAAAAAATTATACTTCGTTAAACAAAATAGCCCCCTAATTTTTAGGACTAAAAAAATAAATCTATATTTGACCCAACGAAAAAAAAACAAAAAAATTAATTTATATTATTATGGCTAAAATTAAGTTAGAGTACATTTGGTTAGATGGATATGAACCAACTCAAAATCTTAGAAGTAAAACTAAAGTTGAAGAGCATGACAACTTCAAAGGAACATTAGAGGAACTTGGAAACTGGTCATTTGATGGATCATCTACAAGACAAGCTGAAGGAGGTTCTTCTGACTGTTTGTTAGTTCCAGTTGCAATTTATCCTGACCCAACTCGTATCAATGGATGGTTGGTAATGTGTGAAGTTATGTATGCTGATGGAACTCCACACCCTTCTAACGGTAGAGCTACAATTGATGATGATAATGATGATTTTTGGTTTGGATTCGAACAAGAGTATTTCATCATGGATACTAAAACTTTATTGCCATTAGGTTTCCCTGTTGGAGGTTATCCTGCTCCACAAGGTATGTACTACTGCTCTGTAGGTGGAAAAAATACTCACGGAAGAAAATTAGTAGAAGAGCATGCTGATTTATGTATCGCTGCTGGAATCAACTTTGAAGGTATTAACCAAGAGGTTGCCTGCGGACAATGGGAATTCCAATTATTCGCTAAAGGTGCTAAAAAAGCTGGAGACGAAATCTGGGTTGCTCGTTACCTATTAGATCGTTTGACTGAAAAATATGGTTACTATATTGAATACCACCCAAAACCTCTAGGAGACACAGACTGGAATGGTTCTGGAATGCACGCTAACTTCTCTAACAGTGTTTTAAGAACATGTGGAGATCAAGCAACTTACGAAAGAATCTGCGAAGCTTTCCGTCCTGTTACTGCTGAGCACATCGCTGTTTACGGAGCTTACAACGACCAACGTTTAACTGGTAAGCACGAAACTGCTTCTATCCACGATTTCTCTTATGGAGTTTCAGACAGAGGATGTTCTATCAGAATTCCTTTGATGACTGTTCAAAAAGGATGGAAAGGATGGTTGGAAGATAGAAGACCAGCTTCAAACGGAGATCCATACAAAATTGCTGCGAGAATTATCAAAACTGTTAACTCAGCGTTATAATTCTAAACTTACAATATATTCTAAAAAAGCCGGCATAATTGCCGGCTTTTTTTTCGTTGCCTTTATCATTCTGAGAAACGAGAATCACGCTAGAGAATCTACAAAGATTGGTGATTCATTGCGCAGAGTTACTCATATGATTCTCATTCCTCAAAATGACAAAACTAAAACCGAAAATTAATATATTTAGTATCCAGACAGACAAAATCACCTTTCAAAAACATCATAACTTTATAATAATTAACATTTTACAAATAACAAACATTACTTAATTTTAAGATTAAAATTAATTTTTAAGTTAAATTTCAAAACTTATCTTTGTAGATCAATTAAAAAAAATTATCATGAT
Source organism: Flavobacterium sp. Root935 (assembly GCF_001429295.1). Classification (GTDB taxonomy): domain Bacteria; phylum Bacteroidota; class Bacteroidia; order Flavobacteriales; family Flavobacteriaceae; genus Flavobacterium. Next base: position 1,118,058 of record NZ_LMJL01000012.1, read on the forward strand.
AGTCTGGACTCTCTTTTTACTTGCTGTAGTTTTTATTCTTGCCTTAGACTTAGGTGTCTTCAACAAAACACCACATATTATTAGTACTAAAGAAGCCAGCAAATGGACCTTAATATGGGTTACTTTATCCTTCCTTTTTTCTGGAGTAATTTATTGGCTGTATACCACAGATTATATTGCCAATCCCGATGGTTTAAAACCTGCAGTAGCTTCTATGAAGTTTATTACTGGTTACCTAATAGAACTTTCATTAAGCGTAGACAACATCTTTGTGATCGCTATAATCTTTGCTTCTTTTAAAATTCCGCAAAAATATCAGCACCGCGTTTTATTTTGGGGAATCCTAGGAGCGATTGTTTTCCGTGGATTAATGATTTTCTTCGGGGTCATGTTAATCAATAAATTTACCTGGACAACTTATGTATTTGGAATCTTCTTGATATTTACTGCTGTAAAAATGCTGTTTTCTGGTGAAGAAGAAGATTTTCACCCAAAAGATTCTTTTGTTTACAAAACATTGGGAAAAATTATTCCGATTACTTCACATATGGAGCATGAGAAATTTTTCGTTTTAACCGAAACAGGCAAAAAAGCCGCTACTCCACTTTTTGTTGCTTTGATTGTAATTGAAGTTATGGATGTTCTTTTTGCTGTGGACAGCGTTCCTGCTATTTTAGCTATTACATCTGATCCGTTTTTAGTATTCAGTTCAAATATATTTGCGATTTTAGGATTACGTTCTATGTATTTCTTTTTGGCAAATATGCTGGCAAAATTCAGTTATCTAGAATACAGCTTGGTTGCGATTTTAGCATTTGTGGGATTAAAAATGTTATTACATGATTTCTTCCACGTTCCAGAATGGGCTTCTTTAGGATTTATTGCTTTATCGCTTTTAGTTGGTATTTTGGTTTCTCTAAAGTTCGGAGAAGAAAAAGTTTTAAATGATTCGTCAAGTGAAGAATAGTAATTCTTGAAACATATATTCATAAAAAAAGGAAATCTTACGATTTCCTTTTTTTATTATTGATAATTATAATTTTATTTTTTGAACATCACTTTCCTTAAGTTTCAGAACTGACATTACATCATTAAAATTATTTTTATTTACTGTTTTAGCTAAAGCAGAAGGAATTATAACAATTCGAAAAGATTGGTTATTTACATAACTTGGAGTCTCTGCAAGATCATAATTCGCTCCTGCATAAATTTGAAAATCTTTTCTACTAAAGTCATAATCATATGTTATTTCATCTCCATTATTAAAATACAGCGTAGTTGGAATTAATTGCCAAATTGGAGTTTGAGCATCTATTGTTCCTTTTAATCTATATATTAAAACTGTCTCATCATCAAATAAATCACCCCCAACTTTACTCTGAAAAGTTCCAGATATAAAATAACCGTCAGTAGCATTAAACGAAAAATTTGTGTTTAAAATCTCAAATGCTTCTCCAGTTAAACCATCTTGTCCTGGAGGCCCTTCTGGTCCTTCACAGCTTGAAAACGCTATTAAACCAACAACAGCGAATAAGGTAAGTATCTTTTTCATAATTTTTATTTTTTTTAAGGATTATACTATAAAGGTATTCCAAAAATTAAACCAAAAAAAGTAATTCGGCTTATTTTCGGTCAAAAAAACCTTTATTTTTTTGCAGTTACTTGATTTTTAAGCAATATTTTATTGAAAAATAACACATGGTATGGTAATGAGTTTTCCCAATAATCCCAAGTATGTGCTCCTGGGCGCTCTGTATAATCATGATCAACTTTATTGTAAACCAATCTTCTATGAAGTTCTCTGTTTGGTTCAATTAAAAAATCATCTACACCACAATCTATAATTAGTGGTAATTTGTTAGCTTTCAATTTATCGGCCATTCTTAAAACAGAGTTTTGTTCATACAATTCTGTACTTCCGCTTTTATCTCCAAAAACAGGCTGCATTAATTTGACAACTTGAGCAGATGAATCTCTGTTTAACATTACACTCATATCTACCGCTCCGCTCATACTTCCGGCTGCACAAAATAAATCAGGATGCCTTCCAGATAAATACAAAGCGCCGTGTCCGCCCATAGAAAGACCTGTTATTACTCTTCCGTTTCTATTGCTAATTGTTCGGTAGGTTTTATCTACTTTTTGAATAACTTCTTGCGTAATGAATGTCTCAAACTGACTTTCTTTATTTACTGGACTGTCCAAATAAAAGCTAAACGTTTCTCCTTCAGGCATTACAATAATCATATTGTATTGATCTGCCAGATTGTGGACTAATTTTTTATTTGGTGTATTTTTAAGCCAGTCACTAAAATGTCCGTAAGCTCCGTGTAACAAATACATAACCGGAAAAGCGGCTTTGCTTTTCGAATACGAATTGGGTAAAACGACCGCAGCTTTATAGGTTTTCCCCATAGCTGTGCTGGCAACTTGTAACGTATCTACTTTTGCTGCATATGTCATGGTGGTCATGCAAAGCAAAAATGCAGATAATAGCATTTTAAATTTCTTCATTTTGATATATTTTTTCTGATTAGGGTTTGTAAATATACCTTTTTTCAGAATAAAACATATGAAAAATCCGACTAGGTGTTTTTTTGTTTGCCGCGAATTTCACAAATTAGCACGGATTATTTTGCCACAGATTAAAGGATTTTCACAGATTAATCTGCTTGATCTGCTGAATCTGAGGGAAAAATTTACTCTCACAGATTTAGCAGATTATATAGATAAAAAAAATCATTTTAATCTGTGAAATCTATGGCAAAAAAATAAAAAATAAAAAAAAATCCGATTGAAATCATCAATCGGATTTATTTATTTTATTTATTCGTGCTATTAATGGTAAATCAGAAACTAGCTAATTATAATCTTATGTTCGTGTCGGTATTGCGACGCGCTTTTTCCTGTATATTGTTTAAACGATTTACTGAAATGGCTGAAATTATTAAAACCGCTTTCGTAGCAAACTTCGTTAATACTCATTGGCTGTTCTGCCAAAAGTTTAGAAGCATGAACCAAACGATATTCATTCACAAACTCAGTAAATGTTTTATTAGATATCTTTTTAAAATAACGACAGAAAGAAGGTGTAGTCATACTCACCAAACTAGAAACTTCGTCTATTGAAATAGATTCCTGAAAATGATCTTTCACAAAATTAAAAACCACATTAATACGGTCGTTATCCTGCGTCTGCAATTCTAATGAAAATCCGTCAGCATTTAAAATGGTATAATCCTCAGCCGATTCTAATTCGTCCAACACACTCAAAAGCGTGATCAAACGTTGAAACGGAGGTTCATTCTCCATCATTTCAATTTTCTTTCCTATTCTTTTTTTTGTTTCACCGCCAAAAGCGATTCCGCCTTTCGCCTGATTCAAAATATTCTGCACTTTTTTCATTTCAGGAGCAACGAAAAAGTCACTTCCTAAAAATTCAGGTTTTATATGAATTACAGTTTCATTTGTATTACCTGTATTCTCATTTGTAAAACCGCAATGGGGCAAATTGGCTCCTATTAAAAGTAAACTACCATTCGTGTAATAAGAAACATGGCTTCCTATTTGTCTTTTTCCAGCCCCGCCATTAATATAAACCAACTCAATCTCTGGATGATAATGCCATAAATGAGCTTTGCTATTGGTCTTTTCGGCGTGTTTAGTGTAGGTAAAAGAACTTCCGTATGAGTTAGTTATCACTTCAAGAGCTGGGGCAATTGTCTTCATGATAATTTCTTTAAAAAATAATAGCAAATTTAACAAAAACACCTAAAATAATTTAAATTTTAACCTATAACGGTTTCGTAAATGCGAATTTTACATCAAAATCACATTTTTTATACTGAGAAATTAATACCAAAACTGCCTTTTTTTTCAGGTCTCATTTTTTTTCTCGGTATTTTTTTCAATAATCTTATTTAAAACGGCATTTAATGTAAATATATCAATTTTTGTAAGAAATATAGAAATTTTAAGAAGTATTTAATTTTTACAAAACTTTGAAAAATAACAACCAAATTAACAGAAACATAACATTAAACTCAAATTTTAACCTATAACGGTTTCGTAAATGAGAATATAGCACATAAATTGGAAAATATAGTTGTTAAAATAACATACATGCTGCTATAACTTTGCCTCAGAGAAATGAACTAAAAATTTAAATACCACAGAATATGAAAAAGATTATGAAATTAAGTTTAGTATGTGCAGTGCTTTTAACTGGAATGAGTACTTATGCAATTGATGGAAATGAAGCTCTAAATCTTCATGTATTAAAAGGAAATGGCAAGGTAATTGCTTTTGGTATTAACCAACTTCAGAAAGCAGTTATTAGTATATATGATACAAACGGTAACTTAATCTATACTGAAAATGCTTCTGGTAAAGATGGTATTTTGAGAACTTTCAGCTTAGAAGAATTTCCACAAGGAAAATACATTTTAGAAGTTGCTGATAATTTCAAAAAAGTAAAATACGATATTACTGTAAATGCAAATAGTTCTGTTTTGTCTTCAAAAGGAACTACTTCAAATAACTAAGAAAATATTAAGGTTAAGTGCATACTTCACAGCACTTAAAAGTTTTATACTCTAATACAGTATAAAAAGTGAGGTTAGATAGTTAGTAAGTTAAAAACTTTCAAAAGTTTTAAAAACAGCTCTTTGTGGTTACTGAGCTGTTTTTTTTTNACAAAGTTCGCAAAGTTTTATTTTACAAAGCTTTGCGAATTTTGCGTTTTTATGACTAGCTATAAAAAATCTTTGGCCGCTTAACTGTTAACCTTTATTGTTCAATTCCTACAATTATTAAAGAAATCTTTAATTCAATGTAAACTAAAAATCATCAAAAACGTTGAAAAATAATAACTGAATTAACGAAAACGATAAAAATAATTCAAATTTTAACCTATAACGGTTTCGTAAATGAGAATACAGCATAGAAATAGGAAAATATAGTTGTGATTTTTTACTTACAACTGAAGTAATTTAGCATCAGAGAATTAGAACTATTAATTTTAAAACTAAATACTATGAAAAAGATTGTTAGATTGAGTTTAGTAGCGGCATTGCTTTTCACAGGAATTAGCACATATGCAATTGATGGAACAGCGGAGTTTAGTCTTCACGTATTAAAAGCTAATGGAAAATTAATCACTTTCGGTCTTAATCAGACTCAGAAAGCTAATTTATCTATTTATGATAAAGATGGATCTCTTATATATTCTGAAAGCGCTTCAGGTAAAGATGGAATCTTGAGAACTTTCAGCTTAGAAGAATTCCCAGAAGGAACTTATTTCTTAGAAGTGGAAGACAATATGAAAAAATCAAAATACGAAATTAAAGTAACTGATAATGTTTCTGTGTTATCTCAAAATGCAGTTTCTTCAGTTTATAAACCAGGTTTCGAAAAAAATACAAGTGTGGCGACACGCTAAAAAAGTTTATACTCTCATAAAGTATAAAAGTGAGGTTAGATAGTTAGTAAAGTTTAAAAACTTTTAAAGTTTTAAAAACAGCTCTTTGTGGTTATAGAGCTGTTTTTTTTTGCTCTTTACTTTTAGCTTTTACCGCAGAGCTTCACAAAGTAAAGCACGAAGATTCGCAAAAGCTTAGTAAAAAAAACTTTGTGAATCTCTGTGAAAACTTTGCGAATCTCTGCGATAAAAACCAATTCTTTTTGTAAATAAATCCTTAATTCAACGTAAATAAAAAATCAAGCAAAACTTTGAATAAAAACAACCGAATTAACAAAAACGTTAAAAATAATTCAAGTTTTAACCTATAACGGTTTCGTAAATGAGAATATAGCATAGAAATTGGAAAATACAGTTGCGCTTTTTCATCTATTTCGTAAGTAATTTAGCATCAGAGAATTAGAACTATTAATTTAAAAACTAAGTACCATGAAAAAGATTGCAAAATTGAGTTTAGTAGCAGCGTTGCTATTCACAGGAATAAGCACTTACGCAATTGACGGAAATGGAGAATTTAATCTTCACGTATTAAAAGCTAATGGAAAACTGATCACTTTCGCACTTAACAAAGTACAGAAAGCCAATTTAGCTATTTATGACAAAGATGGGACACTTATTTATTCTGAAACAGCTTCAGGTAAAGAAGGAATCTTAAGAACTTTCAGCCTAGAAGAATTTCCAGAAGGGACTTATTTCTTAGAAGTTGAAGACAGCGTAAAAAAAGCAAAATATGAAATTACAATAACTGAAAATGCAGCTTTATCAAGAACTGCGATTTCTTCTGTTTACAAAGCAGGTTTTACTAAAAACACAAGCATTGCAACACGTTAATATTTTATACTTTTTACAGGTATAAAATAAGGTTAGAAAAAATTAGAATATTTTATTGTTGAAGAAGAAAAACAGCTCGCGGTTGGTTACGGAGCTGTTTTTTTTGCGTTAAAATATAAATGTAATTTTCACACTAATTTCTTTCTGAAAAAATATTCTTATTAATTCAAATGTTTGATTTTCAAGCATTAAAAAAAAAACATAAAAAAAGTAATCCGCGAGCCCAGTAATTACGTACATAGTTCAAACAAAACACAGATCTGATTACAATTCAGCAACTTAAGCATCGAAAAATGCTAAAATTTTGCTAAAAATTAAATTTGTATTTGTAGTTTTACGCGTTCCACATTTAGTAATTAACAATTAAAAAAAACATGACAAAATTTACCAAAGCCGGTTTAGTTGCTGCCTTTTTTTTAGCGACTGTGTTTACCTATGCCATTGATGGGAAAGGTGATTTTATTTTAAACATCAAAACAGGAAACGGAAAAGTAGTTAGCTTTACTTTGGACACTGTTGAGAATTCATCTTTCTCGATCTACGACGAGAATCACAATTTACTTTATGCAGGAGACGCTGCAGCAAATAAATTGGAAGTTTCAAAAACAATTAGTTTAGAAAGTTTTCCAGCAGGAACTTATGTTCTAGAAGTGAAAGCAAACGACAAAGTTGCGAAACACGAAATTAAAGTTGCTGCAAAAAAGGTAAAAGCAGTGAAACTAGACGAATCTGCTAATCATAGCCCAGGATTCCGCCGTTAATCACTCTTTTTGCCCAAAAAGTTAAAAAGCATCAGCCAAGGCTGATGCTTTTTTTATGAATAAATATTTAAGAAGATTATTTATTTTTTAATAGTTTCTCTAAATATTCGATTTTATCTTGTTCCGCTTTCAGCAAACGCTCGTAAAGCTTTTTATTCTCTTCGACAGTTTCCATTAATTTATCTAATGGATTGAAAGTGCAATTGTTTAGACCAAAATAATTATTAGGACTTTCATTGAAAGTATTGAAATAATTAATTGCTGCTTCGTCTGAAAAATTCTTAATCGCTTCAACCGATACACCAAGCGCTTTTGCCACCTCAACAAGTCTTTCTTCTTCTATCGTTTCGCTGTTTTCCATAGCCGAAATTGCTTGCTGGTTTGTTCCTAACGCCTGCGCCAAAGCTTCTTGTTTCATATCACGAAGTTCACGAATACGGCTTATTTTTCGCCCTATATGATTTGGTTTTGTTAGTGTGCTCATAATTCAAAGATAATAATAAAGTGTCAAAATTGGTAAAATGTAAAAAACAGATTTTACCCCGTGCGATACAGCAAAAAATGATTTCGTACAGCAAAATCTATTTCTTCCTTCGCCGAATCAAACAAAAGTACAATTTTTCTTATACAAAATTTATAAAAGTCAAATTGTAAACCAATTAAAAATATACGCCTTATGGAAACCAATGCAATTGAAACTTTACAAAAGCTACAAAAATTAACCGCTCAGTATTTTACAACGCTAAAACCAACGAATGAATCCAATTCTTATACCGCACAATTTAAAGTTGTCAATTATTTAGAACTCGGCTGTCTCATTACCGATTTACTGAAATTATGTATTCTGGCACTTGATAATGACATGCACAATTTTTCTAAAGCAGATAAAAGTGCGACTATTAATGTGAGTCTGATTTTGGAAACGGTTTTGCATTTGTTTCCTATGGATGAAATGGAGTTTTTGGGGTATGTTGGGGAGATTGTTGATTGATTTTTATTTGCAAAACGAGGTGAAAGTTCTAATGCTAAAAAATCTCGCAATCCCCATAGTTATCGGGAGCTAAGTCGCAAAGTTTTTACGCAATCTTGTCATTTCGACGGAGGAGAAATCTTCGCAAGTAACTCCACAAAGATTGGCGACATTCTGTACGTAGCTACTTGAGAGGATTTCTCCTACGTCAAAATGACAAATTGAAGAGGAAAAATTTTGGGTTTATGAGCTGGATATTCATGCTGCTTTAATTTCAACACTCTTTTTTTAATTTAGATCTCTTTATCTGATCAGCAATATCACTAATTCTTTTCGATTGTACTGAAAGTAAAATAACAAATATCAAAATACCACCCAGATAGAGTGAAATGCCATTAACACCATATTCTTTGTAAAATAATTCTCCTGGCGAAGAATAATTTGTAAAATAGAAAACAACTTCTCCCCAAATAAATACAAATAGAAAGTATGCTAAAAATTGTATTTTTTTTGATATTTTAATAAGCCTATTTATTTCGTCCATAGCAAATATTATAATTCTTTTGAAAAGATTTTTTTTCGATCAAATTATTCTCCTAAAAGTTCTCGAAACTTAAATTCAATTTGTTTTTTTAATGGATAAATTATCTCAGGGATTTTTTTATAAACCATATAGGCTTCTTGCAATATTTTTGCTTCGCTTTTTGGATAGCGCAGTTTTAAATCGTAGGTATCAAATATTTTAGATGAATTAGAAACATAGTTTAGTATTAATTCTTCCATTTCTGCAGAAAAATAAATAGCATTATGATTAAAATATCTTATAAATTTATTGTGTGCTTCTTTATATCTTAAACTAAATTCTTTTTCACTCTCTTCAAAAGTTTTTCCCTCCGGAGTATATTTAATAGGGGAAGTATAATCTTGTAGTAACGCTAAATTTTCATTTAGAAGTTGATGAGTTTTTGCTAAAACTTTAAGCCGAATTTCGTGTAATTTAGTAAATTTGAAACTCTCTTTTGATTTAATGTAGTTTAGCTCAGATTGGAATTGCGAAATTTCTTTTGAATGCTCTTTTTTAATTGCTTCAACTTCTTTTGCGTTTTCTTTTTTTACTTGTTCGAGCTTATTGTCAAATGCACTTTTAATACTTGCTTTAACTCTTTCAGTTAGATACAATGTAAATAATGCAGGTATTCCAATAAATCCAATTATTTGATAAAGATAATCTTGATAATTCATTTAGTAATTAATTTAATGTTTCATTCTCCTAAAAGTTCACGAAATTTATTTTTTATTTCAAATTGAATTGGCTCTATTAATTCTCGAACTTTTTCATATGCAGTTCCATCCGAAATGTAGACTTTAGTATTATAAAAAGTTCCTTCTCTACCTAGATACTCTTTTTGAAAATGCTGATTAGAAATCTCTAATGAAGAAGCCAAATATTTTTCTAACAATTCTTCTATTTCATCATTGAAATAAATTTTATTAAAACTATAATACTCATGAAATTTATTATGAGCGTCATGATAATCACTAGATTGTTTATGATTAATTTCTTCAGCCGTTTCATTATTAAGGCCACTTTTCAATGGAGCTACATAAAGTCTTAACTTAATCAAAACATCAGTTAAATATTTATAAGTTTCTGCCATCACTTCAAATCGCTTTTCATGAAGTTTAGTAAACTTAAAACTTTCTTTTGATTTCAAATAATTAAGTTCAGATTGGAATTGAGAAAGTTCTTTTGAATGTTCTTTTTTCAATTCTTCTAGTCGCTTGTTGAAAGAATTTTGCACACTAGCTTTCACCCTCTCATTCAGCCAAAGCGCAATCAATGTTGGAACCAAACCAGTAATAAATACTATTAAAATATCCATCTGTTTTTTGATTTAAATATAGTATTTTTCTTTAAATCATTAATAACTTAAATTTTCTCTTTATAAAACAAAAAAACCTCTCAAAAAAATCTTGAGAGGATTTTCCATATCATTAAAAATTAAAAAAAATTACATATTCCTTCTATACTGCCCACCAACCTCAAACAACGCCGAAGTAATCTGACCTAAAGAACAAACCTTTGTAGCTTCCATTAAATGATCGAATAAGTTTTCGTTTTTAATAGCGGCTTGCTGTAACGTATTTAAATGCTCGTTTACTTTTGCTTCGTGGAATTGATGTAAGTTATCCAGCATCGTAATCTGATATTGTTTTTCTTCTTCGGTTGCACGAATAACTTCTGCCGGAATTACTGTTGGCGAACCTTTTGAACTCAAGAAAGTATTTACACCCACAATTGGGAAATCTCCGTTGTGTTTTAAGGTTTCGTAATACAAACTTTCTTCCTGAATTTTAGAACGTTGGTACATCGTTTCCATAGCGCCTAAAACTCCTCCTCTTTCTGTAATTCTGTCGAATTCTTGTAAAACGGCAGCTTCTACTAAATCGGTTAATTCTTCGATGACGAACGAACCTTGAATCGGGTTTTCATTTTTCGCTAAACCTAATTCTTTATTGATAATCAGCTGAATTGCCATCGCACGACGTACAGATTCTTCTGTTGGCGTTGTAATCGCCTCATCATAAGCATTGGTATGCAATGAATTACAGTTGTCATAAATGGCGTATAAAGCCTGTAAAGTCGTTCTAATATCGTTGAAATCAATTTCCTGCGCGTGTAACGAACGTCCAGAAGTCTGAATATGATATTTCAGCATTTGGGCTCTTTCGTTGGCTCCGTATTTGTTTTTCATGGCTTTTGCCCAAATTTTACGCGCCACACGACCAATAACCGAATATTCTGGATCTACTCCATTGGAGAAGAAAAACGATAAATTTGGTCCAAAATCGTTGATATTCATGCCTCGGCTCAAATAATATTCCACGTAAGTGAAACCATTTGAAAGCGTGAAAGCCAATTGCGTAATTGGATTTGCTCCCGCCTCGGCAATATGATATCCTGAAATCGAAACCGAATAGAAATTACGAACGTTTTTGGTAATAAAATATTCCTGAACGTCTCCCATTAATCGCAAAGCAAATTCGGTTGAGAAAATACAGGTGTTTTGCGCCTGATCTTCTTTTAAAATATCGGCCTGAACTGTTCCGCGAACCTGCGATAAGGTTTTGGCTTTTATTTCATTATAAACATCCAAAGGTAAAACCTGATCTCCCGTAACGCCTAAAAGCATTAACCCTAAACCGTTGTTTCCTGCTGGCAGATCGCCTTGGTATTTTGGTCTTTCGATTCCCTTGTCCTTATATATTTTATTGATTTTGGCTTCAACTTCTTTTTCTAATTCGTTGGTCTTGATGTACAATTCGCATTGCTGATCGATTGCGGCATTCATAAAGAAACCTAACAGCATTGGCGCTGGTCCGTTGATGGTCATACTTACCGAAGTCAAAGCATGAACCAAATCGAAACCTGAATATAGTTTTTTGGCATCATCCAAACAGCAGATTGAAACTCCAGCATTTCCAATTTTCCCATAAATATCTGGACGTAAATCTGGATCATTTCCGTATAACGTAACGCTGTCAAAAGCAGTCGAAAGACGTTTTGCAGGCATTCCTGCACTTACATAATGAAAACGTTTATTGGTTCTTTCTGGTCCGCCCTCGCCCGCAAACATTCTCGACGGATCTTCGCCTTCACGTTTAAACGGATATAATCCCGAAGCAAACGGAAATTCACCAGGAACATTTTCCTGTAAATTCCAACGCAAAATATCGCCCCAACCTTCATATTTAGGCAAAGCAATTTTCGGAATTTGTAAATGTGATAAACTTTCAGAATGCGTCGCAATCTTAATTTCTTTATCACGGACTTTAAAACTATAAACTGGATTTTTGTATTTGGCTACTTTTTCATCCCAATTCAGGATAATTTCCCAATTGTACGGATCTAAATCCATTTTTACTTTATCAAACTGATTCAGTAAAAGATTCAAAAAGATTCTGTTTTCGTCATGTGGTTGGGCTGCGCTTGGCAAAACTGTAGAATCGTCGATTCCAGCTTTTGTAATTTGCGGCACTTTTACAGAAACCGATTCTATGGTTTTGAAAATTCCGTATAATTTCTGAGCTACTTTTTGCTGCGAAAGTGCGATTTCGTCATAACTTCTGTTATTCTCTGCAATTTCAGACAAATAACGTGTTCTTCCTGGCGGAATCACGAAGATTTTCTCGCTCATTTCTTTGGTGATTTCAAAAGTCGATTTCAAATCAGAATCGGTTTTCTCTACCACTTTATCCATAATCGCTTTGTAAAGCGTGTTCATTCCGGGATCGTTAAACTGAGAAGCGATTGTTCCGAAAACCGGCATTTCATCAGGATTTTTATCCCAAAGATTATGGTTTCTTTGATATTGTTTTTTTACATCGCGCAAAGCATCAAGTGCGCCGCGTTTATCAAATTTGTTTAAAGCTACTAAATCGGCAAAATCAAGCATGTCGATTTTTTCCAATTGTGTTGCGGCTCCAAACTCTGGTGTCATTACATATAAGGACACATCAGAATGATCCATAATTTCAGTATCAGACTGACCAATTCCTGAAGTTTCCAGAATAATCAAATCGTATTTTGCGGCTTTTAAAACCTGAATCGCCTCGGCTACATATTTAGACAAAGCCAAATTCGACTGACGTGTCGCCAGCGAACGCATATAAACACGTGGATTATTGATGGCATTCATACGAATTCTGTCTCCTAAAAGTGCTCCTCCTGTTTTTCTCTTCGAAGGATCGACAGAAATTAATCCGATTGTTTTTTCTGGAAAATCAATTAAAAAACGGCGAACCAGTTCATCAACCAAAGATGATTTTCCTGCTCCACCAGTTCCTGTGATTCCTAAAACTGGAATTTTAGAACTCGCATTGCTTTCGTGAATTTTATCAAAAACAGGTTTTGCAATTTCTGGGAAATTTTCTGCAGCAGAAATCAAACGTGCGATGGCTGTAGGAACTTTATTTTCGATGTGATCTACTTCTCCGTTCAATTGATCTCCGATAGGAAAATCAGAACGTTCAACCAAGTCATTAATCATTCCCTGCAAACCTAAAGAACGCCCGTCGTCTGGAGAATAAATTCTGGTAATACCATATTCATGCAATTCGGCAATTTCGCTTGGCAGAATTACACCGCCGCCGCCGCCAAATATCTTAATATGTCCCGCTCCTTTTTCATGAAGCAGATCATACATATATTTAAAGTATTCATTATGCCCGCCTTGGTAAGAAGTCATCGCAATAGCATTGGCATCTTCTTGAATAGCGGTATTTACCACTTCTTCAACGCTTCTGTCGTGGCCTAGGTGAATTACTTCAACTCCTGTTGACTGAATAATACGACGCATAATGTTTATGGCGGCATCATGTCCGTCGAAAAGTGAAGCAGCAGTGACAATTCTTACTTTATTTTTAGGAATATATGGTATTTGTTGTTCCATTTTATGAATATGATAATTTTATGAGGGCAATTTACAAAATATTTTAATATTCGATCCCTACTATAAGCTTATCTTAACAAAAATAAATCGATTTCGCAATCCAAAAGGGTAACATTTTACGTAACTAATTGATATAGTTAAAGAAAGCTTAAAGACATGGCAATTTCGCAACATTTAAACAAAATCAGGAAACATGTTACAAGACGTTCTAGAGTAATTTAGCATTGTAGAAAAGCCCCAAATTTTTACCAAACAACTTAACATAAAAAGTAATAACGTAAAAATTTAAAAAATGAAAACATATTATTCATTCGCCGTAATTTTAGGTTTGAGTTTCTTTATATCTTCTTTTAATAGAATTGAAAAAAACACTCTTTCAGATAAAAAAACATCAAACGCTTTGGTTGTTTACAACAATGATGATGTAAACGATAAAGTTTCCAATGACTTCTTTAAAAGATATTCTGATTTGAAAAAATACAAATCTGATGTAATGTCATTGTACAAAAACAGAACTCTAGGAACTATTTGGTTTGACGAAGATGATATTAACGAATTTGGAACTGTTTTGTATGAAAAAGCAAAAAAAACAAATGATTTAGTTATTCCTTACCAAAAAGAAATTGATCAACTTTTTGACCGATCATCTGAAACAAAGCTATCTAAAACAGATGCCGATATGCTTTTAAGTTCCTTATATGTAGTGTATGCTAAAAAAAGTAATGCAGATAAGAAAAAATTGTCTTACGACGCAATGTTGAAAGATTTCTTAAACTACAGTACTATCGAAGAAGCTACTGCTTCAACAACAACAGAAGACGTTAAAGTAGAATATGACCAATATTATAAATTACAAGACGTTCTAAAAAAATACAAAAGATTAGAACGATCAAATAAATGGAAACCAATTGTTCCAGAAGAAACACCTTATAAAGAGTTACGTCCAGATGCTGTTTCGAGCACTATCGCCCAAGTTAGAACCCGTTTGTATTTATTAGGAGATTTAAAAAGTGATTCTAAAAGCAACGTGTACGATCGTGAATTAATGGATGCTGTGATGAAATACAAAGTTCGTAACGGATTTAAACCTAACTATATTCTTGCAGAAGAGCATATTAATGAAATGAATATTCCACTGTCTGATAGAGTGGAGACTTTGAAATTAAACATGGAAAGATGCCGAGCAATTTCGGCTCAAATTGCAGCCAGCGATGAGTATGTTTTAGTAAATGTTCCTTCTTTTGAATTGGTTTATGTGAAAAACGGAAAAGTAGAATTGACTTCGAGTGTGTTTGTTGGAGCACCTTTGACAAAAACAACCATTTTTAATGGAGAAATTGACAGAATCGTTTTCAGCCCATATTGGACAGTTCCTCAAAGTATTGTACAAAACGAATTGAAATCTAAAATTGCTGCAGATCCTAATTATCTTGCAGAAAAAAATATGGAAATGGTAAATGGCCAGGTGAGACAAAAACCAGGACCAGATAACTCTTTAGGGTTAGTGAAATTTATGTTTCCAAACCAAGACGATATTTACATGCACGATACGCCATCTAAAACTTTATTCGATTTTGAAAAAAGAACTTTCAGCCATGGTTGTATAAATGTAAAAATGGCAAAAGAATTAGCAGTTGCAATGCTTAAAGATTATCCAGAATGGACACCTGCAAAAATTGATAAAGCTATGGCTGGAAAAACAGAAAATAGTTTTAAATTGACTAAAAAAGTGCCTATTTATATTACTTATTTTACTTCATTAGTAAATGAAAATGGTGAAATTGGTTTCTTTCAAGATGTTTACGAAAAAGATAAAGAGTTAACTGGCGAAAATGCTGTTGTAGCTCAATAATATATATTCTATTAAATTTTAGAGAGAAGTTATCATTTTTTGATAGTTTCTCTCTTTTTTAGTCTTTTTTGGAAACCAAAAAAAAACTTAAGTTATTACTATTAAAGCTTTTAGAGGCAATTTCTCTCTATAAACTTCACGAATTTTGCCTTGTAATTATACCACTAATTTATAATACTTAAAACTAATTATTATGAAAACAAATAATATCGAAGGTCTAACAATGTTTGAGATAAATGTATTAGTGCAGCAAGGCGGAAGATTTGTGATTTTTCCTAATACTATTTCAAAACTGATGAAAAAATTTAAAGGCTCAAATATTTATTTTGTTCGCCCAGAAGAAAAAACTTTTAAATATGCCTTAAAACATTTCTTTAAAAATTTAGCCTTAGGCTGGAGAGCTTTCCCGTGGGGGCCAGTTTATGTCATTAAATCTTTTTATTTTTTAATTAAAGGAGGAAAAGATTATACCCAAATCATTCTGGCAGAATTGAATAAAAATAATCCAGTTTACAATCCTGAGTTTACTATTTAACAAATACGCTCACTTTAATATTGTCTTAAAATGATACTTTAAAAGCATATAAGGGCTAAAAGTGGTTTTATTTAAAAAGAGATTTGCCGAAATTTTTTTTTAATTAAATCACAGTGAAAAAATACTTTTTTCTATTTACTGCAATATCAATGCTAATTTCTGGCTGCAATAATTCAAAAACACCTGAAAGTTTTATTGGAGCCCATACTATTCCTAGACCTAAAGCGCCTAAAGCTGTTGGCCCTCCGCGTATTTTATTTATGGGCAACAGCCAATTAGAATATTTTGTCAGCACTTCAACATTATTTCAAGAACTATGCAATGCCAATCAGCAGCATATTAATGTACAGCAGTTAGTGACAATGGGTGTTCCTCTTGACAAAGTTTACTACACCAATAAAACGGAAGCCAACCAAAATTTTTCTAATATAGACAAAGATGGAAATTACTACGATTATGTTGTGCTTCAAGAAGCAACACCAATTGCATTAAACGATCCTGAGAAGTATAAAAATAATTTAAAATTTATTGTTGAAAAAATACATACAAACAGTCCAGATGCTGCTATATATGTATACCAAGCAATGTCTCCAGTACCTTACACAGACTCCAACTATAACAATTACTATAACGAACTACGTAAAAATGCGATGGGAGCGGCAGCATTTTTAAAAAATGCAGGTTTATTGAGAATTGGTGACGCAGTTAAAGATGCTTACAATGGTAAAAGTGGTTACCAATACCTAAAAGACAATAAGGATCGTCTTCGCTTCGGAAGAGAAACACTGCATTTTTTAAATGATGGCGGATTTTTGCAGGCCGTTTTATTATACAGTTCTATTTTCGATGAAAAACCAATTATTCCTAAAAAACTTATTCTTAGTACAGGAACAAGTGATACTGATCATATGCGAAAACAAGAAGTCTATAAAGCCATCAGTAATCCAAAAGCTTTAGAAGAAATTGCTTTTAGTAATCGATGAAAAGCTTTTCATATGATGATATTTTCTCTAAAAAAGTTTGTCCTAAACTAGTATTTTAAAAACTTATTAGGGTGATAATTGTGATTGATTAAAAAGAGATTTGCTGCCATTTTAAATCTCATAATTAATTAAACTCACAATGAAAAAACACATTTTATTTTTGGGTGTTGCTGCGATTCTTTTTTCTGCTTGCAACAACAAATCAAATTCGGGGGAGAATTCAAGTTCAGAAATTACACATCCTAAAGCTCCAAAAGCCGAAGGTGCTCCACGAATATTATTTATAGGAAATAGCCACACAGAATATTTTGTAAGCGCTCCAATTTTATTTGATGAAATTTGTAAAGCCAATAATCAACCCATGAATATTGATCAATTAGTTACAATGGGAGTTTCTATTGACAAAATTTATGACGATCATAAAACTGAAGCTGAAGAGAATTTTGCTAAGAGAGATAAAGATGGTAATTATTACGATTATGTAATCATTCAGGAGTCAACACCTGTTGCGCTTGCAGAACCAGATAAATATGCAGCTAATGTTAAAATGATTGTAGATAAAATTCGCAAAAACAGTCCTGACGTTGCCATTTATATTTACGAAGGAATGTCTCCATTACCTTTTACAGAATCTGAATACAAAGAGTATTATGATGAAATGCGCAAAAATGCTATTTCAATTACAGAAGCTACAAAAAACGCAGGATTATTAAGAGTTGGTGACGCTGTTAATGATGCATACAATGGAAAAAATGATTATAAATATTTAGTTGCAAATAAAGATAATTTACGTTTTGGAGAAAACACACTTCATCTTTTAAACGATGGCGGATTTCTTCAGGCAGTTTTACTTTATTCTACCATTTTTGATAAAAAACCTGCAATCCCGAAAGAGCTTACTTTAAGTACTGGAACAGGAGATAATGACGATATGAAAAAACAAGAAGTGAGTAAAGCCATCAGTAATCCAAAAGCTTTAGAAGAAATTGCTTTTAGTAATCGTTAAAACTTAATACTAATAAAATCATCTTATAATTCATAAGGTGATTTTTTTTTAATTTATTCAATTTATAAAATGACTATCAAAGACCCAATTTTTGGAGAACTTGAATACAATTATATTTGGTGCAAATATACTCAGATTCAATTCTTAGATAAAGAAGTTGAAATTTCAATAACTATTAATGGAGAAGAATCTGGAGAATTTGACAAACAGCAATATGAGTCGTATAATTTTTTAATGGCCGAATGGAAAAATATACAATATAAAATTCTACCATCAATATTAAATTATTATCAAGAAAAAAGAAAAGAACTTGGTTATCATCTTGAGTTTAATGCTTTTTACCCAGCCATTGAAACCCTTGAAGAACTAATTGAAAACATAACTTTTGTTGGTATTAATATTCCTCATGCAGGAATTTTTGAATGTCGATCAATTGGACTTGCATTTGATTGTACATGGGATGAAGAAAATGGAATTGGTATACTTCTTTTAGATGAAAGAATTGAAAAATTAGGTTATCAGGATATTATTTGTTAAGTCAAATATCTCTATACGTCTTCGAATCCAAACCAAAAAAATCGATCTATAAAATAATAAAAAAACCTTAAAACTAGACTTTGTTATTTATCAAACAAATTGTTTACCCTCTCAGAATATTTTTATGGCTTTATTTTTGAATAAGTAGTATTTTTGAAACTTAATAATCCCCAACAAATGAAAAAGATTTTATTATTAGCCGTTACATTTTCTCTTACGTCTTGTGCGCAGGTACAACAGACCTTAAATCAATTACCTCAAATATCATCCCAGATTCCTGGAGTTGGTGGTGTAGACATTGCTTCGGGTTTAAAAGAAGCTTTAAACAAAGGAATTATCCTACAAGTAAGTAAATTAACTGCAGTAGATGGCTTTTATAAAAATGAAGCTGTAAAAATTTTAATGCCGCAAGAATTACAAAAAGTAGATGCTACTCTAAGAAAAGTAGGTTTAAGCTCTCTTGCAGATGAAGGAATAAAAATGCTGAACCGTGCTGCAGAAGATGCAGTGAAAGAAGCTACGCCAATATTTGTTTCGGCAGTAAAAAATATGTCTTTTACAGACGCTAAAAATATTTTACTAGGAAACGACAGCGCTGCTACAAGCTATTTGCAAGGAAGTACAACTTCTGCTTTATATGGAAAATTTAATCCTGTGATTAAAAGTTCTTTCGAAAAAGTAGGCGCTGATGTTGTTTGGACAAAAATCATAAACAAATACAACACGATTCCATTAGTTAAAAAAGTAAATCCAGATTTGACTGACTATACAACAACTCAAGCTTTATCTGGAGTTTTTAAAATGATTGCTGTAGAAGAAAAAGAAATCCGTAATAATATAAGTGCAAGAACAACTCCTTTATTAAAAAGTGTATTTGCAATGCAGGACGGAAAATAATTTTTTCTGAAGTTACAAAGATTCAAAGGCATAAAGATACAAAGCAGCCTTTGCAACTTTGGACCTTTGCAACTTGTCACTAACCAAAATTAAATACCAAAATGCAAAAAATAACAATACTCATTCATTGTGGAGATCAAAAGAATATTATCGCCTCTGTGACTACTTTTATTGCTAAAGTAGAAGGAAATATCACCTATATTGATCAGCATGTTGATGTAGAGCAAAATGTATTTTTTATGCGATTGGAATGTGAATTTACCAATCCGCAAATTACTATTGAAAGTTTAAAAGAAGATTTTGATAAAACTCTCGCTGTCAAATTTAATATGTCTTGGGATTTGTACAGCCAGGAGCAAAAACCTAAAATGGCTTTGTTTGTTTCTAAATATGATCATTGTTTATTTGATATTTTAGGTCGTTACAGTGCTGGAGAACTAAATGTCGAAATTCCGCTTATCATTAGTAATCATAATGATTTAAGGTCAATTGCCGAACGTTTTGATATTCCGTTTCATTATGTGCCTTTTACCAAAGAGAATAAAGAAGAAGGTGAAGCAAGACAAATTGAGCTATTAAAGAGATATGAAATCAATTTTATTGTTTTGGCCCGTTACATGCAAATTGTCACTCCAAAATTGATTTCGCTTTACGAAAATAAAATTATCAATATTCATCATTCGTTTTTACCTGCTTTTCCAGGAGCGAAACCGTATCATTCAGCATTTAAACGCGGTGTAAAAATTATTGGTGCAACAAGTCACTATGTTACAGAAGAACTAGACGAAGGTCCGATTATTGAACAAGATATTGCGAGAGTTTCTCACATTCATTCGGTAGAAGATTTTATCATGAAAGGACGCGATCTAGAAAGAATTGTTTTAGCAAGGGCAATTAAATTGCATGCAGAAAGAAAAACAATGGTTTACAGCAATAAAACAGTAGTTTTTTCTTAAGCATGAAATTCTGAGATTTAATAAAACAAAATAAAAACCCGACAGTTTATAACGCTGTCGGGTTTTATGTTTTTAATAACTCTTCATCTTTTAAAAACAACCTCAAAAAACCTCATTGTATGTATTTTGGCAGGTTGAAAAACAGCTTTTTACAAGCAGTTGTTAATTTTTACTTTAAATGTATTTTTCTGATTTCTAATATTTTATCATTATATTAAATCAAAACCAACTGAATTAATAAACAAATTTGATAGTTATTATATTTAAATAATTAAAAATTATTTTATGCTGCAGAAAGCTCAAAACAATGATTTTATAAATCTTAACTTATGCTCAACAAAGTAATAACAAAACCTTAACAGCATAAGATTGATATATGTCGGACATTTGTAATGTAATAAACTGGTTATTTATTATTTTGGTTTTGGTTAGTTAAATGATGCCGGCGTCTTCGAGATGCCGGCATTCTTTTTTTATAGATTTTCGTTACAGGTTATTTATAATTTGAGCATAATTTTTACCACAAAGAGCTCAAAGGTTTTTTCGCAAAGTTCGCAAAGCTATAATACAAACCTTTGTAAACTTTATGTTTTCTATAAACCTTGCATAAAAAGAATCTTTGCGTTCTTTGCGTTAAAATCACGATCCAACAAAAAACTGCAAAGCTAATTCTTCAACCTTTCGTGTAGTAATTTGAAATAAGCAAAAGCCTTAAATAATCGGCTTCCGTGCCAAGAGAACATTTCGCCGTCGACAAAAATAGTCTTGGCATGATGTGTAAATCTCCCAATTTCAAAAGCATCCTCTTCTTTAAAAGGATACGGTTCTGAAGAAAGGAAAACAATATCTGGATCTCCTTCTAAACGCATCTTCTTTAATTCAATTTCTGGATAACGTCCTTTATCTTCGTATATATTTGTAAAATGATTCAGTTTTAATAATTCATTTATATAAGTATCGTTTCCAGCAACCATATATGGATTTTTCCAAATGAAATAAGCTGCTTTTTTAGACGGGATGTCTTTTATGTAATTCTTAAAATCACTTAAAGCAAAAGTCAGTTTATCATTCCATTTTTGTGCTTCGGTTCTGCAATTGAACAATTGCCCGAAATCTGAAATCATCTGAAAGTTATCTTCAATAGAAACAATATTCGTAACCCAAACCGGACAAATTTCCTGTAACTGATTTACAATTTCTTCTGTGTTTTCTTCTTTATTGCAAATGATAATATCAGGCTGCAAAAGCTTTATTTTCTCGAAGTGAATTTTCTTTGTTCCTCCAACAATCTTTTTAGTCGACTTAAAATGAAACGGATGTACACAAAACTTCGTAATTCCGATAATTTTATCTTCTAAACCTAGATCGTATAATAATTCGGTTTGAGAAGGAACTAAAGAAATTATACGCTTGGGAGCTGATTCAAAAGAATGTAAAGTGCCCAGCTGGTCTTTAAGTTGTTTCATGTTTCAAGTTTTATTTGTTTGAAGTTAATTGGATCGTGGTTTTAACGCAAAGGTTTTACATTACTAGGTTTTGTATAAAAACACAAAGTTCGCAAAGCTTTGTAAATAAAGCGTTGCGACTTTGCGATAAAATTATGTTCAAAGTAATAAACTTGAAACCTTAAACCTGAAACTTTGTATTAATAATCCCTTCCATTTCCTGCTGTACTTTCAAAGCTTCTTCCCTAGCCTTTTCTGCAAAGTCAATTCCATTTGAAGCGTAGATAATCGCTCTTGCAGAATTTACCAAAAGACCAATTTTATCATTCATTCCGTATTTGCAAACTTCTGACAAACTTCCGCCTTGAGCGCCAATTCCAGGAACTAGTAAAAAGCTGTCTGGAACAATTTTTCTAATTTCTGTAAAATATTCTGCTTTTGTTGCGCCTACAACATACATTAAGTTTTCGCTGTTTTTCCACGTTTTAGAAGTTTCCAAAACTTGTTTGTACAATTCTTTTCCGTTTGTGGTTAAAGTCTGAAAATCGAAAGCACCTTCATTTGATGTTAAAGCTAACATTATAGTGTGCTTGTTTTCGAAAGCCAAAAAAGGTTCAACAGAATCTTTTCCCATATATGGCGCAACGGTTACACTATCAAAATTTAAATCTTCAAAAAAAGCTTTTGCATACATACTCGAAGTATTCCCGATATCTCCGCGTTTAGCATCGGCGATCGTAAATATTTCAGGATAATTTTCGTTGATGTAATTAATTGTTTTCTGCAAAGACATCCATCCTTTTATTCCGTATGCTTCAAAAAATGCTGTATTTGGCTTATAACCAACAGTTAAATCGTGTGTAGCATCGATTATTGCTTTATTAAATTCAAAAATAGGATCTTCTGTTTCTAATAAATGCTGCGGTAATTTTGCTAGGTCTGGATCTAAACCAACGCATAAAAATGATTTTTTCTGAAGAATTTGTTCGTGTAGTTGTTGTGTAGTCATATTGTATTTTGCTAGTGCGGCAAAATTACAAATAATATAATTGGTTTACCAAATTAGCTACGACATTGAATTCCTGTAACATCTCGCAAAAATTGTGTAAGAAAAAACAAGTTCTGGAAAAGTATCTTTGGAAGAAACCTTTTAATACATACAAGTATGAGCCCAAATATTGGAATATCACCTAAAAATTTAAAAAAAAGCGCCACTATATTAGCCACGATTTTATCAAACGAAATGACACTGTATGTAAAAACTAGAAAATTTCACTGGAACATTTCTGGAAACAGCTTCATGGAATTACATAAGTTGTTTGAAGATCAGTACCGAATCCTAGAAGCTAACATTGATGAAGTTGCAGAACGCATCAGCCAGCTTGGAGAAAAAACAATTGGTACTATGAAAGAGTTTATTGAAAATTCTACTTTAAAGGAATCACCAAAAGAATATGCCTCTCAAAAACATATGTTATCTGAACTTTTAGAAAACCACGAGCAGCTGGTAACAGAATTTAGAGATTATATTCCCGTTTTTGAAAATGAAACAAATGATGCTGGTTCTGCAGATTTTGTAACGGGACTTTTGCAAGAGCACGAAAAAATGGCTTGGATCTTGAGGAGGTATCAGGTTTAATTGTTAATTGTTAATTGTTAATTGTTAATTGTTAATTGTTAATTCTAATTTTTTAATTTTTTAATTTTTAATTTTAGTTGTAATTAAAATTTAAGTTATTCAAATTATTAATTGGGATGAAAATTATACAACAGTCTTAAAAATTAATGTAACGCAAACCTCTTTTAGAAGTTGCAACTTTACATTATTAATAATTTCAAACAAAAAGACACCATGAATACTACCGAGATAAAAGGAAACTGGAATGAGTTAAAAGGAAAATTAAAGCAAAAATATGCTGAATTAACAGATGACGATTTGATGTTTGCTGAAGGAAAAGAAGACGAAATGTACGGAAGACTTCAGCAAAAATTAGGAAAAACGAAAGAAGAATTCCACCAAATGCTGTCTGATTTGTAAATCCTTGCAACTCAATCAGGAAATACCGTCTAGTAAAAAATATTAGACGGTATTTTTTTGAAAATTTTATTTTAAAATGCATTCAACTTGTAATTCTAAGCTATTTTTACGCAAAAACACCAAATAAATTAAGTATCTTTAACCAAATTTCCATAAAATGAAACTATTTATAAAGTTTGACATTAACACGATTTGCTCTCTTTATTTAAAACAAAACCTGGAACAAAATAATATTAATTTTACAACTCTGGGATTTGGAGAAATTGAGATTGAAGATAATCTTGATGCCGAAGCACTAGAGAATTTAAAAAATAAATTAACTCCGTGCGGTTTTGAAGTAGTTGAAAATCAAAAAAGTGTATTAGTCCAAAAAATAAAAGACGCGATTATCGAGCTTGTTTTTATGGATGACAGTAATAATTATAAAAGTTCTGTGTTTTTAGCAGAGAAGCTAAATCATAGTTACGGCTATTTATCAAATGTTTTCTCAGAAGTGACATACTCTTCTATTGAAAACTTTATTATTTTACAAAAAATCGAAAGAGCAAAACAGTTGATAATTATCAACGAAATGAGTTTGACAGAAATAGCTTTTTTACTAAATTACTCCAGTGTTGCGCACTTGAGTACGCAGTTTAAAAACACAACTGGAATTACTCCATCTGCTTTTCAGAGAATTATTAAGAAACGAAGAGAAAATTTAAAATAAAAACCCAAATACCACGATCAAATGCAGAAAAACGCATTACACATTTTACTAGCTGATGATGATGAAGATGACCGTCTTTTTTTTAAAGATGCTTTTGAGGAAATCAAAATACAAACGAATGTAAGTTTCGTTCATGACGGAATGCAGCTGATGGATCATTTAATGAACACAGACAATAAACTTCCAGATATTTTGTTTCTAGATTTGAACATGCCGAAAAAAACAGGTAAAGAATGTTTAATTGAAATCAAAAAAACAGATCGTCTAAAAGATATAATCATTGCTATTTACTCAACATCTTCTTCTGAAGAAGATATCGAAGATACATTTATTCAAGGCGCAAATATTTACATTAAAAAACCGAGCGATTTCAATACGCTTAAAAAAATAATTAATGAAGTCGTGACCGTAAACTGGCATTATCATACTTCAGGTTTAAACCGTGATAATTTCTTGCTGCGACTAAAATAAGAGCATACTATAATGAAGTGGATACCAAATTTTAATTCTTCAAACTCTTTGAGAGTTATTTTTGTAATCGCAGTTTTCATCCTGTTATTTCTTTCTTCAATTGCTTACAAACATAATCAAGACTTGAACGAATCAAGTAAATTGGTTATGCACACTTACGAAATTAACATCCAGCTAGAGCGTTTAATGTCGGCTATTAAAGATGCAGAAACGGGCCAGCGAGGGTATATCATCACTCGCAATGCCCGTTTTTTAACGCCTTACATTTATTCGCGCGATAAAGTGAATACTTCTTTTATCACTTTAAAAAAACTAACTGCCGATAATCCGCAGCAACAGCGCAATCTTCAAAAACTTTTTAAACTCATTACCCAGCGATTTGTTTCTTTTGAAAACTGTTTAAAATACAGCGATCCTAAAACATATGATAAAAGAAAATTAGATAATCATATGTTTGGCGGAAGAATCTTGATGGAAAACATTCGTTTTAAAGTAGATGAAATGAATGATATCGAAAAGACTTTTCTAAAAAAAAGACTTAAAATTTACGATTCAGAAATTTCATTAAGTCCTCTTTTTTCGATTTCCTTATTTTTAGCTGCATTGAGTTTCATTTTACTTGCTTACCGACAAATCAGCCGAGATTTTCAACGCCTAAAGATTTTCAACAAAAGACTTCTTATCTCAAATGGACTGATTGCAGAATCTGAAAGCATTGGTAATTTCAGCACTTGGCAATGGGATTTAGATGCCGATAAAATTGATTATTCAGACAATCAATATCGTTTGTTAGGATTCGAACCAAAATCTTTTGTACCAAATAAAGCAACACTTTTAAAATTTGTTCATCCAGACGACAAAGAAACATTTGCTAAATATATGGATGGAGTTGTTGACAAAAAACAGCTTCCGTTTGTGTATTACAAAATTGTTCGATCAGATTATGAGGTTCGCTACTTCAAGACAACTGGTAAAATTGTAACTGACCAGCAAGGAAGTAAAATCTTACTTGGAATTAATTTCGATATTACTGATGAACATTTATTAAACATCGAACTTCAGGAACGAAATAAAGAATTAGAAAAAAGTAATAAAGAATTGGCTTCTTTTAATCATGTGGCAAGTCACGACTTACAGGAACCGCTTCGAAAAATCCAAACTTTTATTTCTAGAGTTTCTGATGCTGATAAGGATATAATGTCTGAAAGTGCTAAAAATTATATTTATAAAATCGAAAGCTCAGCAAAAAGAATGCGAGTTTTAATTGACGATCTTCTTTTATTTTCGAGAACGAATACAACCAAAAAGGAGTTTATTAAAATGAATTTGAATGAACTGCTGGATAATGCCGAATCTGAACTGGCTGAAATTATTGAAGAAAAGAAAGCAGTTATTCAAAGTAATAAACTTCCTAAGCTGGCTGTAATTCCTTATCAAATTGAACAATTGTTTATTAATTTAATTGGAAACTCATTAAAGTACAGCCGACCAAATGTTGAACCTGTAATTTCTATTTCAAGCGAAAAAGTAAGCTCATCTGATTATCCTGAAATACTGGAACAATCTGTAAAGAAATTTCATAAAATATCTTTTACAGACAACGGAATGGGATTTGATCCGCAGTTTAAAGAAACGATTTTTATTCTTTTTCAGCGTCTGCATTCTAAAACAGATTATCCTGGAACCGGAATCGGATTAGCCATCTGTAAAAAAATTGTAGAGAACCATAAAGGACACATTATTGCCGACAGCACTATAGGCGAAGGATCTGTTTTTACTGTTTTTCTTCCAGACTAAAAATGTAAAATTTTCAGTTTTCCTATACAATTATATAGGGCAATTAATAGCTGCAAAAACCTAATCTCAAAAACTGGCTGCGCAATTATACAATTGTAAGAAAAAAAATCAACGGTTTTAATTAAAATAAAAAAAGAAATTATAGAAAATTCTGTGATTTCTTTTTTTTTNTAATTCTACTATGGGAATTATATAAAGTTTCTTTTTTATGCTGTAAAGTAAAATGTTTCATTCGTTAGCATCTTTGTAATGTAATACTTTAAGAAGTGATAATGAAAGCAAAATCCCCCTTAAAAGCTTCAATTTTTAAAGTGTTTTTCTTACTGGTACTATTATTATGCATCACGTCTTGCAGAAAAATAAATCCCATAGAAAACACTTTTAAGAACCAAGCTTTAGCAATAACAGAAAGAGAAGAAACAGAAGCTTATTTCTTTATTTCAACGGCGAATGCTAGTAAGTCAATTATTTCTAAAAGTCAAATTGCACAACAAAAAAGTTCAGACACCATAGTTCAGGAATTGAGTAAGAGAATAGAAATTCATGAAAATCAAATCCTGGGCGAAATAACAAAAATGGCAACATTAAAGCTCATTGTTATTACTGAAATTAATGCCACACACAAAAGAGACCTGTACAACCTCATAGATGCAAATGGCAGTGAATTTAACGATGTTTATTTAAGCGCAATGAAAGATGCTTTAAGCGGCCAGATTAAGTTATTTGAAACTATATCTAGAGAAACAAAAGATAAAGAAATTCTAGAATTAGTATCAAGGTATTTACCTGAACAATATAAACTCTTAAGGGAAACCGAAAGAATAACAATACAAAACGTATAAGAGCCTATTTATCTATCAATTAACTAAATTTTTTAACTATGAAAATGCAAACAAATTTTTTATGCGCCTTAACACTTTTTTTATCAGCTTCATTTGGAATGCTGCACGCTCAAGACAATAATGTAAATACCGAGTTCGGTGTAAAAGGAGGATTCAACATGTCTAACCTATATGGCAGTGGAGACGATGTAGATGACAATAATATTTTATACGGTTTTAATGCCGGGGTTTATGCTACACTTCCTATTTCAGATTTTGTAGCGATTCAGCCAGAGCTTTTGTTTACTACAAAAGGTGCTGAATTTGAATACAACAATGCTTTTGCAAGCGGGAATACAAAATTCAAATTAAATTATATTGAACTTCCGCTTTTAGTTAGAGTAAATATTACAAAAAACTTTAATGTACATGCGGGTGGTTATGCTTCTTACTTAGTAAGTTCTAAAGTAACAGGAGACGGATCTTTTGATTTTGACCAAGAAATTGACAGAGATGATTTAAACAAATTTGATGCAGGTATTGCTGCAGGTGTTGGAGTTGATTTTGATCCTATCAGCATTGGAGTTCGTTACAATTATGGTTTAACAACTGTAGGTAAAGAAAGAACTGTTGCAGGAACAACTTACACAATTCCAGATGCAAAAAACAGCAATTTGACATTATACCTTTCGTATAAGTTAAATTAAAAAGAGAACTAATTATAAACCACTAAAATAAAAAGCCATGTCAAATTTATTATATACAATCGCAGTGATTCTGGTAATTCTTTGGGCTTTAGGGTTCTTTGTTTACAGTTTCGGAAGTATTATTCACATTCTGTTAGTTATTGCCATTATCGCAGTACTGCTAAGACTTATTAAAGGTCGAGAAATTTAAATTAAATATTAAATCAACAAATTTTAAATATTAATCCATTAAATCAATTATTATGAAAACTAGTAGCACAATTTTAGGAATTTTAGGAGCCGCAGCGGCGGGAGCGTTTATAGGAGTATTGTTTGCACCAGATAAAGGTTCAAATACAAGAAAAAAAATCAAAGATAAATCGAAAGATTACGGAGATAACCTTAAAACAAAATTTGATGGTATTGTAAGTACTATTACTTCAAACGGTAAAGATATTATCGAAGAAGGAAAATCTAAACTTAACCAAGTGAAAGATGATTTCAATTCTATCAAAGATGAAGCTAAAACTGTAAAAACAAACTATTAATATAATAGCTATTAATAAGTGAATTTTTCAAACCATAAAACCCTACATCATGGAACCAAATGCAACAACAAACGAGAACTTAAATCTATATGAAAAAGCTGAAAACTATGCTAAAACAAGTTTAGAATTATTAAAACTAAAAACAGTATGTTCAGTTGCCGACGGTGTATCATCGTTAGCATCTAAGATAGCAATCGGGATTGTTGTTGCATTTTTTACTTTGTTCCTTAATATAGGGATTAGTTTATGGGTTGGACAACTGCTTGGAGAATATTATTATGGATTTTTTATCATGGCACTTTTTTACTTAATTGTTGCTGTTATTATTGTAAAATCACATCATAAATTGATAAAAACACCTATTGGAAATACTATTATTTCAAGTATTTTAAAAGAAACAAAGAATTAAGATTTAATTAATTAATAATTATAAAAGACTAATCTATGGAGGCTATATACACTATTGATCAATTAAATCAAAAAATTCAAGAATTAGAAGTCCGTCAAGATTCAGAATGGTGCGCCATCAAAGATCATATCGAGGATGTCAAAGAGAATTTGAAACCAATAAATTTAATTAGAAATACTGTTGAAGAAATTAACGAAACAGTTGGTTTTAAAAGTCACATGGCACAGTCTGCAATTAGTATTGGAATTGGATATCTGGCAAAAAGATTCATCGTCGGAAAAGGCGATTCAATGTTCAAAGGAGTATTGGGATCACTTGTACAGCTTATCGTAACCAATCTGGTTTCTAAACCACATCACGATCACGAATCAGACGAATTTTCAAGTGAAACTTCAGAAGAAGAATCATCACAATATGAACCATCCAGAGAGTAATTGTCAAACTTAAATTTTATATTATGGAAAAGTTAAGCGAAATAGTATTAAAAAATGGTGTATACGTTTACTCTAATCTATATAAATGTTTTGAATATACGAGAGTATTTCTAGGTATCTAACTTTCATCATACGCTTATTGGGGAAAGCGGTTGATGAAGATAAGACCTTCACTATATTTTTAGAGGTTCTGAGGTGCTAAGATTCTAAGTTATTAAGGTTTTTTATTTCGATAATCGAAATTTTGTAAAGTCTTTATAAATAATAGAAACTTAAATCTCAAACTTAACAAAAGAGACTGTTTACATTAGTAAGCAGTCTCTTTTACTTTATAGAATGAGCCAACGAAAAAACGGTGACAATATTCAAAACAAAAAAATTGAAGTTTAATAAATTTTAAATTTATTAAACTTCAAAATAAAAAAAGCCGAACAAAGTTCGGCTTAAATTTTATATATAAGTTCAAGAAAAAACCTCTGAACCTTAGTACCTCTGCAACTTTGAACCTGAAGAAAAAAAAACCTCAGAACCTTAGCACCTCAGAACCTCAGAACCTTCAAAAATTAAAATACCTCCGAAGCCTCTTTCAATTTCTCCATATTGTTAACCAATTGAAGTTCGGCAACAATTTTCTGAATATCACCATTCATGATGTTTCCTAAATCGTAAAGAGTCAAACCAACTCTATGATCGGTTACACGACCTTGAGCGTAGTTGTACGTACGGATTTTAGCAGAACGGTCACCAGAACTTACTTGAGAAGTACGTTTTGTAGCATCTTCAGCTTCTTTCTTCGCCAATTCCATTTCGTATAAACGAGAACGTAAAACCGTTAACGCTTTATCTTTATTTTTATGCTGCGATTTCTGATCCTGACATTGCGCCACCAATCCGGTTGGAATGTGCGTTAAACGTACAGCCGATTTCGTAGTATTTACCGATTGTCCTCCAGGTCCAGACGAACAGAAGAAATCTACACGAACATCGTTCATATCGATCTGTACATCAAACTCTTCTGCCTCTGGTAAAACCATAACAGTAGCTGCCGATGTATGTACACGACCCTGCGTTTCAGTCTGCGGTACACGTTGTACACGGTGAACACCCGCTTCAAACTTCAAAGTACCGTAAACATCCTCTCCCGAAACCTCAAAAATAACCTCTTTGAAACCTCCAGAAGTACCTTCGTTCATATCCACAACAGATGTTCTCCATCCTTGTGCTTCACAATATTTAGTATACATTCTAAACAAATCCCCAGCAAAAATACTCGCTTCGTCCCCACCTGTTCCGGCGCGGATCTCCACCATAACATTTTTAGCATCTTCAGGATCTTTAGGAATCAACATAAATTTGATTTCCTCCTCTAGCTGCGGTAAACGTTCTTTTGCTTCATCCAACTGCATTTTGGCCATTTCAAACATATCTGCATCGCTTCCGTCAGCAATAATTTCGTTTGCTTCGTCAATATTGGCTAAAACAAGAATGTATTCTTCTCTCTTTTCAACCAAAGCTTTTATGCTTTTATATTCTTGGTTGAGTTGCACATAACGCTTTTGATCAGCAATAACATCCGGCTGAATAATCAAATCCGAAATCTCATCAAAACGCTGCTTTACATATTGAAGTCTATCTAACATTTTCTAATTCCTTTTATTGGACTGCAAAATTACGAAATATTTATTGATTATTCTAGTGTTGATTTTGTGTGTTTTTTGAGGAGGATATTTAGTGGGATTACATTGTTTTTTTAGAAGCTGTTTCCTGCTCCCGAAGCCTCGGGGCGTTACAATCTTTTGTTCCTAAAGCTTCACAAAAGGATTTCCACTTCTATCAGGGCTAGGGGTTTTCGTTTTTACAACTTCGTTTACGGATTTCCGTAATGATATGATATTTTAAGTACTTATTTTTGACAATAACTAACTAATAACCATAAACTTCAAAATGAAAAAACTATTTACTTTATTCTTATTGCTCTCCGCAATAATGCAAAATTATTCTCAAAATAAGAATTCTGAAGCCCGCCAGTTTATCGAGAACGCAGAAATCATGCAAGTAAATAAGGATTGGAATATAAAAGCCGAATTCACGACCGGATTAAAAGAGGTGTTAGTTTTCTTTCCTGTTGAAGCAATTGATTTAAAATCAAACAAAAAAATAAAAGCATTGCAAGTGGAAATGGCATTAACCGAAAATTATTTTAAATCTTCTTGGATTGATTTGAATGAAGTTGATGAATTTATATTATTTATCGAACAATATGTTATTCCTAATCTGAAAGACAAAACAGAAAAAAACCAATCAACCACATATATATTTAATTCTAAAGAAATAACATTTAGTTTTTATATTCAAAAAAACTCAAGAAGAATATCAATATATCTTAAAGATAATGGTTTGACAGATTATAGGCATTATTTCTGGACAGAAACACAAGTAGGGAAAATCCCTGAATTGCTTACAATGTTGAAAGCAATTAAATAATTTTTTAAAAAGAGCTTATGAAATATTTTCTATTCATAATTCTAATTACAATTTATTCACATGCACAAGATTGCCCAACAAGGATTGGTGACTTCCAAGTAAATTCGACAAGTACTGCCGATTTAAAAAAGATATTGCCCTTATATACATCGTATATGTCGATAATAGAAGATATAGATCAATATCTTGTAGTCAATTATCAGGATTTGGATGAAAAATATTCCGGAAGTTCGTCTGCTTATCTGATAAAGCCGGACTATAAAAATGTTAAAAGTTGGTACAATCTTGAAGTTGCATCGGTTAATGACTCTACAAAAGTAATATTTATCCCTAGTTATGAAACTGACAGTATTGTTATTAAAAATGTTTTACTAAAATTCTACAATGATAAATTGTATTTTATAAAAGCAAGTTTAAATAAAGACTATACAGATATTATTCTTCAAAAATATAAAGGAAAAGGACATAAATCTGAAGAAAAGAAAACTCCGAATACTTGTAAAAATCTAAAACTAAAAAAATACCTTAATACATTTTCTCAATATTTTTTTACCTCTGAAGAAAATAAAATTCGAGCAATGTTAACTTTTGATTTTAAAATTAATAAATATTGCGAAACTAATGATAGGATAGAAATATTTGATTTTGACATTTACATAGGAGAAAATAAAAAAATCCTTTTCAATATGGAAAACATACAAATGTTAGAAGATGATAGAAAGAAAATTGAAAAAGAGCAGAAGCTTAAGAGGTTTTAATGGTTTTTGTGTTTTGAAAAACAGGTGTTTCTACGTAGTGTTGAATTTAAAATTTAATGCGATGTTTGTTTGTAACTATTTAATGACAAACATAAGATAATAGAAACTCATTTTATTACGAGGTAGATCTATTTACTTTTATGGTTTTCCGTAAAAAAGCTGATTTATAATCATCTACATTTGAAAACAATACATTAATTTATAATATGTTTTTATTTTTTAATCTAAATTAAAATATGGCAAAAGACAATTACCATTTTCAAATACCAGTAGAGAATATCAGAATTGAAAAATATGAAAAACGTGGATTTTCACCTTCTGTTAAACGTAACGACTATGGTAAACATGGAGAATATCTGAGAGAACTATCAAATCAATTTCAAAAAGAAGAGTCTGAAAAAAAAGATGTTCAATACTCTGGTCATTTGTTTCTACAAATTGAAACTCCTATACGAGTGAGTATTAAAAGTCAAAAACAAAAAATAGAAAATTTAGGTTTTGAATTATTATCTTTCTCTAAACGAAATGAATCAATAGCAAATGCATCAATTAGCAAGGAAAAATTTAAAGAATTTAAACAACGGTTAGATACATATATTAATACTGTTGAACATGTTGGAAGAAGTTACTTTGCTCCTATTGAAAAAATTTCTAGTATTATAGCAGAAAATAAAATTGATGAAACAATTAATTATGAAAAAAATGAAAATCTTGAAGTTATAATTAATTTATATTCTATAATTTCTCCTAAAGAACTACTTTCCATAAGTAATGCTATTGAAATTGATTTAAGAAATTATGCAACAGAAATTTCAAAAAGAACTTTTAAAAACGGAATAACTACAATATACTGTAAAACAACTTCTTTACATTTAAAAAAAATTGCCACTGATTTTTCTACAATAAAAGAAATTAGATTAAGTCAAACCTTTATGGTTCCACAATCCATAGTTGTTGATCCATTGCCATCTGATGTAATTATAAATCCTATACAATCTTCTTCAACTATTTGCATAGTAGATTCTGGAATTTATCCAAATAAAATTCTAAAAAACTTCATTAAAGATCAAATACCATATCATCACCCATCTGCTGTTGATTTTGAATATAATCATGGAACATTCGTTGCTAGTCGATGCATTTTTGGTGATGAAATGGATCATTGTTTAGCAACAAAAGAGTTACATCCATATTGCCATGTATTAGACTTAGCAGTCTTTGGAATTAATAAATTAAATCAAACAATTGGCCCTACAGATTTCACACTTCGATCAGCTATTGAAGATGTGGTTTTGAAATTTCATGACACTATAAAAGTTTACAATCTTTCACTTGGATTCCCTACGTCAATTAAAGATAATCAATTTTCAGATTTAGCAAAGTTATTAGATTATTTGTCTAAAGAATACAAAGTGCTTTTTATAATTGCCGCTGGAAATATAAATAATTTACTAGGTGCATATCCAAATGACCATTTTATGCATTCTAACTCAAGAATTGGTGCACCAGCTGAATCATTATTGAGTTTAACTGTTGGCTCTGTTGTTAAACATGTTGCGACAAATTCATTATCGCAAAATGGATGTATATCTCCTTTCTCAAGAAAAGGTCCTGGAGCTGATAGAGGAATAAAGCCAGAACTGGTTGCACATGGAGGAAATCTTATTTCTCCATATGCACAAATTCCTAGAATATCTACTTATGGCTTATCTAAAGCTGGCACAAACTTATCAGTAGACGTAGGAACAAGCTTTGCCGCACCTTTAATTGCACAATACGCTCAAAGATTGTTTGACTTTTACCCAAGTAGTGATCCAAATTTAGTCAAAGCTTTACTATGTCATTTCACAGATAGCAGAAGCAAACCAATGACATTAGTCGATGAAAATATAAACTATGTTGGATTTGGAGAACCCAATGTAGAACTTGCATTAAGATCAGCTAAAAATAATGCTGCTTATATTTATGAAGGAAAATTAGACCAAAATAATTACCAAAGTATTTCATTTCATATTCCACAGAAATTTACAGACAATAATGTTAAACTTCGAGTTAAAGTTACAATCACCTATGATCCAACTGTAAATCCTGATAATGAAAAAGAATATTCTGAATCACGAATCTCAGCTTCTTTGTTTAAGAAAACAGCAAAAGGTATAAAAGAAATTAGCTTAAAAGAAGGTAAATATAATTTACCGTGGAATCCTGTTCTGCAATTTGAAAAATCTTTTACAAGAGGCTTCTTAGCGGGTGCATGGGAGCTTCGATTAAGACTATATACAAGAGGAAAAATATTGGAAAATTATCTTCAAGATTATGCTGTGGTAATTGAACTTATAGATGATTTAAAAAATATGGATGTTTACGAAGAAATTGAAAAAGAATTTTCAACTATTTATAGTAAAATTGAAGTATCTTCTGGAGTTGCATAATTTACTGCTACTAATGAAGACTAGTAACATAGATTTAAAAAAAGTTACCAACAGGATTCTTAGTCATAGTATTGAAAAAATTAAAAAATTAGACAAATAAAATAAAATTTATAAAAAATGAGAGAACAAATTTTAAATAGCTTGACTAAAGCTAAATCTGATTTCAAAAACATTATTGAAAATTACAGTGATGTGTTACCAAAAAAAATTACTGACGGAAGCCAAAACTCAGTAGATACTGAAATTCCCAAATTTGTTAATAATTTTCTTTATATATTAAATGTTTCAGAACAAAAAAATGTTTATACAGACATTAAAAATATCGATGAAGCAATTGAATTATTTAAAAATCCAGATTTAGATACCATTATACAAAAAGCAATTGAAAATAAAACCATAATTGGAACTAATAGTAAAGGAAATTTAGCCGCAAAAGAGATATTAGAAGCTTCAAAATTTGGCATTGATAGCGGGGCTGAATTGTTAGCAATGCAATTAATTGCTGGTAAACTATCTAAACAAGAATTCTAATAAAACATACTGACAATCATCACTCTTCTGCTGGCGTTAGCAGGCGGATAATTGAAATTAAGGATTTTATCAAATAATTACAAAATATAAACAATTATGACCGCTTTAATAAACAATTTTAGATTCATCAAAGACACTAAAGTAACTCCTCCAAATCTAATTCAATTTACAGAAATTGACAATTTTAAAATTTACATTCAAGATCCACAGCATTTTATGCGCAATTCTAATTTGTATATTATTTTTGATAATGAACTAAATAACTATCGATGTTTGGAATATCAAACAAAAAAAACGAATTTAAATAAAGATTTACTTGGTTACATTTTTTATTATAAGAAGATTAATTATCATTTACAACAATGAGGTAATATCCCCCGCTCAGCAAAGAGTTCATAATTTAAAAAACTGCGCAAATATCTTCGACTTTGCGTAGTTTTTATCAATATTCTAGATTAAATTTACACAAATCATCCAACAACTCCATTTCTTCTTCTGGTAATAATTGCAGGGCAATTTCAAGCAAAGTCATTACATTGACATTATTGTCTTTTGTAAAACTTGACAAACCGTTTGCATCTGGATTAAGCAAAATAATACTTGCTTTTAGCAAATCTGAAACCATTAGATTTAATTCGTTATAAGACGATACTTTTAGCGGTATGGTAAACGAGTTGGCTTCTTTAGGCTCTGGATTTAATTTGGTGAAATATCTTCCTTTATTAATTAATTCTAATAATTCTTCGGCTCTTTCTTTATTTTGTGTTTCCATGATTCTCTATTTTTATTTCAAAACAAAACTAGAAATAATAGATTATTTTTACATGATTGTATACAATCGGTCGTATACAACTGATATTAGAAAAAACTTAACCATGGGAAATTTCGACTGGAAATCTTTCACAAAAAAAATAGTCATAAAAATGGATTTTAGCAAAAAGTATGGGATAATATATGTTGTCTTTTTTGTCTTCTTTATGTTTTACAAACCTGTAATTTGTTTCTTAATTCTCGGTATAACTGCATTAGCCTATACAGCTAATAACATATTACAATTAAATAATATTAGGAGAAATGGAATAGAAATTAATGGGAAAATTGTCTCTTATGAATCAGATACAGAAGGATATAAAACACCAATTATTGAGTTTCAAACTATTGAAGAAAAGATAATTACAGGAAAACCTTCTTTTCACACCTCATTGGATTTAGATAAAGTTAGGTCGTTTCGAGGAAATATCAATAAAACCGTAAAAATAATTTACAATTCAGAGAGTCCAGAAAAATTTATTTTAAAAGATAACTCCAATGGATTTGGTTTAATCATGTTAGTCATTGTGGGTTTGGTCTTTACCTATATTTCTGTTGGAAATTTGCTGGGTCTTAATACTATATTTTAAAATACTTTTATAAATTAAAATTTAGTTATAAACAATAAAAAACTTAGACCATGCAAAACTTCGACTGGACCTTTTTCACCAAAAAAATAGCCGTTAAAGCTAAAATCAGCGATATTTATAACGCCTGGACAAAGTCTGGGGAACTTGAAAAATGGTTTCTCGAAAAAGTATCTTTTTTTGATAGTAATCAAGAGCTGATAAGTAAAGACCAAAACGTTTCTGAAGGCAATACCTATGAATGGCTTTGGTATTTGTATGATGACACAATGAAAGGAAAAATCACTGCTGCAAACGGAAAAGATCAACTGCAGTTTACATTTGAAGGAACTTGTCTTGTAGATGTAAAATTGAGCGAAAGCAATGGTTACACGATAGTAGAACTTCGTCATCATAATATTCCAACAGATGATTCTTCGAAACAATATATAAGATTGGGCTGTTCCAATGGCTGGCATTTTTATCTCATCAATCTTAAATCGGTTTACGAAGGTGGTTTGGATTTACGCAATAAAGATGAGAAGTTGAATCCGATGATAAATAATTAAGCTGAATAATATTTCAAAATTGATTTTTGTGAATCGGAAAAAATTATAAAAAAACATCCCAAAATAAATCTCTTTTTAGGATGTTGCTGACTTAAAAGGAAAACGAATATTACCGCTCCTCTTCTACTTTTAAAATTTCTAATTTTAAATTGCCTTTTTTTGCAGTCTTTCAAAACAAACGTAAAACATAAAAACTTAGCGCCCTCACGCCTTTGTGGCAAACCAAAAAAAAATCCTAACTTCGCTTTCCAATAAGAAAAGAAAGAATGAAGGTCTGTATTGCTGAGAAACCAAGTGTAGCACGAGAAATCGCATCCGTTTTGGGCGCCAATACCAAACACGACGGCTATTATGAAGGAAACGGTTATGCCGTAACCTACACTTTTGGACATTTATGCACCTTAAAAGAACCCAACGATTATAAACCGCACTGGAAAAGCTGGGATTTGAACAATCTACCAATGCTTCCTGAAAAATTTGAAACCAAAGTGGTTCAGAATTCAGGAATCCAAAAACAGTTTAAAATCATTAAAAGTCTTTTCGACAAAGCCGAATTGGTTATCAACTGCGGGGATGCCGGGCAGGAAGGAGAATTGATTCAGCGCTGGGTAATGAATGAAGCAAATTATAAAGGCGAAATAAAACGTCTTTGGATTTCGTCACTTACAACCGAAGCTATAAAAGAAGGTTTTGACAACTTAAAACCTTCTGAAAACTACGATAATTTATTTTATGCCGGATTTTCCAGAGCAATTGGCGACTGGCTTCTCGGAATGAATGCAACGCGTTTGTATACCGTAAAACACGGCGGTTACAAACAAGTTTTGTCTATCGGGCGCGTGCAAACGCCAACATTGGCAATGGTTGTGGAAAGATTTAAAGAAATCGAAAACTTCAAACCACAGCCGTATTGGGAATTACAGACTTTATACAGAGAAACGCTTTTTAGCTATGAAGAAGGTCGTTTTCTAAACAAAGAAGACGGAGAAGTTCTGGCTGAAAAAGTCAAAGAAAGTGATTTTGAAATTGTTTCTGTTGACAAAAAAAACGGAAATGAATACGCGCCAAAGTTATTCGACTTAACTGGTTTACAAGTTTACTGCAATCAGAAATTTGGATTTTCGGCAGAGGAAACGCTTAAAATTGCGCAGACTTTGTACGAACAGAAAGCCATAACGTATCCGAGAGTTGATACGACTTTTCTTCCGGGCGATATTTACCCGAAAGTGCCTGGTATTCTGCAAAAACTAACGCATTATGCTCCTTTAACAGAACCGCTTTTAGGAAAGAAAATTAAAAAATCGCCTAAGGTTTTTAACGATAAAAAAGTAACCGACCACCACGCGATTATTCCAACTGGAATTGAAATTAATCTGCCGTACAATCAGCAGCAGGTTTATGATATTATCACCAAACGTTTTATTGCTGTTTTTTATGACGATTGTTTAGTTGCAAATACCACAGTTATCGGAAAAGCTGCGGATGTGACTTTTAAAGCCACTGGAAAAGAAATCTTGAAAAAAGGTTTCCGTGTGGTTTTTGAAGATCCGAATGCGAAAGAAAAAGAACCCGATTTACTGCCGAGTTTTGTTGTGGGCGAAAAAGGTCCGCACGAACCTTCTTTCCTTCAAAAAGAAACCAAACCGCCCAATCATTTTACCGAGGCAACTTTACTGCGTGCCATGGAAACCGCAGGAAAACAAGTCGATGACGAAGATTTACGCGAATTGATGAAAGAAAACGGAATCGGTCGTCCGTCAACGCGTGCGAATATTATCGAAACGCTTTTTAAACGGCAGTATATTGTCCGCAATAAAAAACAGGTTTTACCAACTGTAACTGGAATCCAGTTGATTGATACGATTCAGAATGAATTGATTAAATCGGCTGAACTTACGGGTTCTTGGGAAAAACAGTTGAAAGATATTGAGAAAGGAACTTTTACAGCCTCAGCGTTTATAAAAAACATGAAACGCATGGTTGAAGCTTTGGTTTATGAAGTAAGAAGTGAAACAAAACACGCCAATATTTCGCATGCTGCAACGGTGCAAAAACCAGTTGTAAAAGCAGAAAAAAAGAAAGCAGCAGGGATTTTAGCCGAAACTTGTCCGAAATGCCAGAAAGGAAATTTCATAAAAGGAAAATCGGCTTTTGGATGCAGCGAATATAAATCGGGCTGTGATTTTGTATTGCCGTATGTTTTTGCCGATAAAAAAATTACCGAAAGTCAGTATTTACGATTGATTCAAAAAGGTTCAACTGTAAATATAAAAGGCTTTAAAACTGAGGCTGGAACGGTTGAAGGTTTAATTCGTTTTGAAGAAAATTACAAACTGAAATTAGAACCTAAAAAAACAGCTCCAAAGGCTGCATCTTCTCCAACATCGGATTCTCTAACATGTCCGAAATGCAAAAAAGGAACAATTCTAAAAGGAAAAACCGCTTACGGATGCGCAGCATACAAATCAGGCTGCGATTTTAAAGTAACTTTTGATGAAGTTCGAGCTAAACTAAAAGATCAAAAACCTACTAAAGAGTTGGTTTATTCGATTTTAGAGGAAAGCGTTTAATTTATTTTTTAGCCACAGATTAAGAGGATTCAAATGATTTTTTTTGAACTGTGCTTTTTGCCGCGAATTACACTAATTT
Organism: Flavobacterium sp. Root935; assembly: GCF_001429295.1. Lineage (GTDB taxonomy): Bacteria > Bacteroidota > Bacteroidia > Flavobacteriales > Flavobacteriaceae > Flavobacterium. Next base: position 1,158,475 of record NZ_LMJL01000012.1, read on the forward strand.
TCACTAATTTTTTTTTCATGCAGATTTAATCTGATAATAACAGATTTAATAATTCAAAAAATCTGCTGGAGAAAAATCATTTTTAATCCTTTTAATCTGTGGCAAACTAAACAATTCCAATTTTAAAAATAATTCGTGAAAATTAGTGTAATTCGTGGCAGCTTTAAAATCCGCTTTAATTATGCGGGAGAAAAATCATTTCAATCCTTTTAATCTGTGGCAAAGTAAACAATTCCAATTTCAAAAATAATTCGTGAAAATTAGTGTAATTCGTGGCAACAAAATTTTTCATACTTTAGTACAATCAAAACCTTATAAATTATGTTTCAGAAAATTACTCTTATTACACTTATAATAGCTTTTGTTTCCTGCCAGAAAAAAGAAACCGTTGAGAAAGACAAAATCAAAATAGCAGATTGGTTAATTGGAAATTGGGAAAACACAACTCCTGACGGTGTATTATCTGAAAATTGGCAAAAATTAAACGACAGTACTTTCAGCGCATCTTCTTATTTCATAAAAGGAAAAGATACTCTACATTTTGAAACTATTGTTTTAGCGCAATTAGGAGAAACTTTAACGTATAAAGCAACTGTAAAAGGACAAAATAACGATCAGCCTGTTTTCTTCCCTTCTACTTCAGAATCAGAGAAACAATTGGTTTTCGAAAATCCGAAACACGATTATCCTCAAAAAATCACTTATACAAAAGGCGCAAATAATATTTTAACTGCTGAAATTTCTGGAAAATTGAATGGGAAGCCTAGTTCTGAAAAGTTTGTTATGACGAAGAAGTAATTTTACGCACTGACTTATTAGAATTTTAGAAGTAAAACGTTTAAATCCAAAATATTAATTTGATTGATTAAAACAAAAATCATAATGTATCATGAAACTAAACAGCATTTTATTTCCATTAATAGTAGTTTTAGGAATTTTCTCTTCCTGCAAAAAAGAAACCAAAACAGAAGCTCCTATAAAAACCTACCCTAAACTTGCAAAAGCAGAATGGTTTATTGGAGAATGGGGAAATAAATCGGCTGAAGGTGAACTTACCGAACGCTGGAAAAAAGAAAATGATTCGGTTTATCTAGGTGAATCATATTTTGTTGTCGGGCAAAACGACACTGTTTTTGCAGAGCATGTTCGTTTAGTAGAAGCGAATGGTAAACTGGCTTATATTGTAACGGTTCCTGGACAAAATAAGGAATTACCGGTAAGTTTTGAAATGACCTCAGCAACAGATAATCAAATAACTTTTGAAAACCCTAAACATGATTTTCCCAATAAAATTATTTATAATCTCGTAGAAAAAGATTCATTAATTGCAGAAATTTCGGGGATAAAAAACGGCAAACCCAATACCGAGAGATTTGTTATGAAGAAACGCTAAAAAAACTTAGAACCTCAGCATCTTAGCGCCTCAGCACCTTAAAAAAATCTACTCATTCTCCCCAATCTTATTCACCATAAAAATCATCAGGATTCCTAAAAGTGCCATAATAAGAAAAGCCCATTTCATACTTAAATATTCGGAGATAAAACCAACCATTGGCGGAACCAATAAAAAACCAAGATAACCAATTGTAGATATAGAAGTTAAGGCAGAACCACTGCTTAATTTAGATGATCTTCCTGCAATACTAAATACTAGCGGAACCACGCAGGAAACGCCAAATCCGATTAAAACGTAGCCAAAAATAGTTGGATATGCATACGGAAGTACAAAACAGATTCCGAAACCTATTGTAATTAATATACCGCTGTACATGAGGATTTTTTTAGTTCCAAATTTCATTACCCCATAATCACCAAATATACGTCCTAAGGTTACTGCAGATGCGAAAAATACAAATGCTGCACTGGTTAATTTTGGAGAAGCTTTTAAGATATTTTCGAAGTAAATTCCGCTCCAATCGTACATCGTATTTTCGCAAGCCATAGAAACAAAACAAATTAAGGCAAACTTAATTAAGTTTTTTTCAGGCATTGAGAAGAACTTCTTTTTAACGGGAACAGGTTCATTATGAATACTCATTGGATAAAAACAAGCCGTCAGCGCCAGCATGAAAACGCTCACTCCTAATAAATGATGCGATGGCGCAATTTTCTGTGTTACCATTACATATCCTAAACCAGCTCCAGAAAAAACGGCAATACTCCAAACTGCATGAAAACGAGTAATAATAGATTTTGGATATAATTTCTGTACTTCAAGCGACTGCGCATTAATCGATAAATTGAAAATATTTCGAGAGGCTCCAAAAATCAAAAGCACTATAACCAGCTGCCATACAAATGCAACTAAACCTGGTAAAGACAATACAATATTGAACATGATAGCTCCTAAAAGCATAATGTAACGGCTGCTGTATTTATTTAAAAGTTTTCCGGTGAAAGGCATTGTCAGCATTAAACCAATCGGAAAAGCAAATAAAACCGCTCCAAATTGTGCTTCCGATAAATGCAACTGTGCTTGTATATGCGGAATTCTTGAGACCCAAGAAGAATATCCAAAACCAGAAAGAAAAAAGAAAACAGTATTAGCTATACGGTATCCTCTTGGTGTATTTTGAATTTTTTTGAAGAAAGATAAAATCATGAAGTCATTTTTCAGACTGCAAAATTAAGGCTTTTCAAACAAATTATTGGTTGTTTTAGCTTTAATAAATACATACAATTTTCAGTTTTTATTTTAAAAAAATTAAAGACTTTTCTTCGCTTTAAAACTTATTGCATTAAAAAACTAAAATGAACTTCAATATTATTTGTTAAAAAAACAATAATCTCTACATTTGCACTGTTTTTATTTATTCTAAATAAAATTTAATTACAAACCAATTTTAAAAACCAATGAAATATTTTAACCCGAAGACATCACGTTTTCTATTGGCAATTAGTTTTGTCTTTTCGTTCTTTATCATGTCTGCCCAGCAAAATGGAAAAGTTAAAGGCACTATCACAACTTCAGATGGTGAACAGGCAGCGGGAGTCAATATCATCTTAAAAAACTCAAAATACTGGACCGTTTCTGATGAAAATGGAAACTTTGAATTCAACAGAGTAAAGCCAGGCAGCTATATTTTACAAGTGTCCTTAACAGGTTATGAAACTTCAGAAAGAGAAGTAATTGTTTCAGAAAGTGAAACCGCAGCTGTGGATTTGCAGTTAAAAGTTTCAAATAAAGAACTTAAAGAAGTTGTGGTAAATAGTAAAAAAAGCATTTTATCTAAAAAAACAGACTATGTTGCCAGAATGCCATTGACAAATCTTGAGAACCCACAGGTTTACAGTGTTATTCAGAAAGAACTTTTACAGGAACAAATTGCTGTAGATATTAAAAGCGCAGTTCAAAATTCGCCTGGTGTTGTTTCTATCAGCTTTCCTTCTGGAGGCGTTGGGGTAATTTTTAGAGGTTTTTCTACAGGAGTTAATGCAAGAAACGGAATGGAAACAGCTTCCGGCCGTTCTTCTGTTGATCTTGGTAACGTAGAGCGTATCGAAATCATGAAAGGCCCTTCTGGAACTTTATTTGGTTCGTCTGTTTCTTCATTTGGAGGGGTTGTAAACCTTGTTACGAAAAAACCTTTTGAAACTACCGCTGCCGAAGTATCGTACACAACAGGAAGTTTCAATTTAAACCGTCTTACAGCAGATGTGAATACGCCGCTAAATCAAGATAAAACAGTTCTATTCAGAATTAATCTTGCTGTAAATAGAGAGAAGAGTTTTCTGGATTATGGTTTTAACAATACTCTTCTTTTTGCACCGAGTCTTACTTATAAAGCTTCTGAAAAACTGACTTTTAATTTTGATGCAGAACTTTATAACGTTAACAATACAAGACGTACTTACAATACGTATGCAGCAACTTCTGGAATTACAAATCCGAACGATTTGAAAATCGATTATAAAAAATCGATGTTTCATGATGATAACGATGCGAAATCAACTGCAACCAAATTTTTCGCTCAGGCCGAATATGAAATATCAGAAAACTGGAAATCTACAACGGTTTTTTCATTTGTAGGAGAAGATGTGGAGCGCAGTTATCAGAGTTATGCTGTTTGGAGTTCTCCAACACAAACAGCAAGAAGAGTTGGTTTGTGGGGACCAATTTTTAATAACTATACCAACATTCAAGAAAATATCAACGGAAAATTTTCTACAGGAAGTATCAAACATAAATTCTTAACTGGTGTAAACTACCGCCTTTACAGCTCTAATTTCTCAGGTGGATCTACTTTTACGCTTGACAATATAGATGTAACAGCTCCTTTCTCACCAATTAGAAGAAAAGCAGTAGATGCAGGCCTTGTATTAACAACGTCACCAGTTGCAGATCAAAAAACTTTTAGTGTTTATGCCTGCGATGTAGTAAATTTTACAGACAAACTTTCTGTAATGTTGAGCTTACGTTTGGATAATTTTGAACGTGCGAAAGTAGGAACTGTAGAAGGTTACAGCCAGACTGCTCTTTCTCCAAAATTAGGATTAGTGTATGAAGTTGTAAAAGATCAAGTTTCTGTATTTGGAAATTATATGAACGGTTTCCAAAATATGCAGCCGGTCACGCAGCCAGATGCAACACAATTAGTTTTAGATCCAATTTATGCAGTTCAGTATGAAGGAGGAATTAAGGCTGATGCATTCAACAAAAAATTAAGCGGATCTGTAAGCTATTACAACATTACGATTGATAATGCTACAAGAACTGATGCTGCCGGTTTTACTGTACAAGATGGTAAGCAAGTTAGTAAAGGTGTAGATTTTGAATTAATGGCTACTCCATTTAATGGATTAAGTATTGTTTCGGGTTATGCTTACAATGATAACCGAATTGTAAAAGCTTCTGTTGCCGCAATTGAAGGAAATAAAGCAACATCTTCTCCAGAAAATGTAGTTAACTTTTGGACAACTTATACTTTTCAAAATAAATTAAAAGGTTTAGGACTTGGTGCGGGTGCTAACTATGTTGACAAAAATTATTTTACAGCCGAAAACACGTTTTATATGCCATCTTATACTGTTTACAATGCAACAGTATATTACGAAAAACCGTCATGGAGATTAGGTTTAAAGTTTAATAATTTAACCAATAAAAAATACTGGGATTTCTGGGGTTCATCGCAGGCACCAACCAGTATATTGGCAAATTTAACAGTCAAATTTTAAAAACCTGATATACTAAACCAGCGCCTCAATTGAATTGAGGCGCTTTTTAATTATAATCTTTTCAGAATATCTCATCTGGCATTTAAAAAAACTCATTCTTAAATTCATGGCTTAGCTTATCTGGTCTAATTGACCTAGAAAATTCGTTTGAGTTTAAACAAGAATAATATTTACGACTAAAGATTATTTCAATGGGATTCTAGTTTTTTTTATGATTTTTTATTTTTAATTATTCTAAATAAGAGTTATGTTTGTAAAAAATATCATTCTAATAATTTTAAACTTGATCTTATGAAATCAAATACTTTAAAAACATTAACCTTTTTATTCCTAATGTTATTCGCAGCACCACAAATATTTGCTCACGCACTTTGGATCGAAACTAAAGCAACTGGAACAAAAGGAAAAGCTCAGGAAATCTCTGTTTACTTTGGAGAATTCTCTGATAATGACATTACAAAAGCAGATAAATGGTTTTCGGATTTAAAGGATTTCACTTTGATAGTAATTTCACCTTCAAAAAAAGAAACTAAACTTACTTCTAAAGCTTTGGACAATAAATATCAAGCATTCTTTACACCAGACGAAGATGGAGTTTATACTATTGTAATGCAGCATACAGTAAAAGATGTTTATGGTACAATGAAGTTAGATTACAATTCAAGTGCAACTGTGGTAGTTGGAAACAAAGCTTCAGGAAACTATGCGACGGCAAACAAAAATCAAATTGGTTTATTTTCTGAAAATGCTGACGTTGCTAAAAAGAATGAAAAAGTAACTGGATTTGCTATCTATGATGGTGCCTCTGCAAAAGAAACAAAAATTAAAGTAATCGCTCCAAACGGATGGGAGAAAGAGTTATGGACAAATGATAAAGGAGAATTCTCTTTTACACCAATCTGGTCTGGAAACTACATGGTAGAATATGCTCATACTGAAAAAGCTTCTGGAGATCATAATGGGAAAAAATACGACGAAATCTGGAAAATGGCTACTTACCAAATTACAGTAAAATAATTCTAGAAAAATTCATTCTTAGATTAATTTCAATTCAAGAAACCTTGCTTAACGGCGAGGTTTTTTTTGTGTTTATAATTCGATTAATACAAAATTAAAACATCATTGTAAAATTCTTAAGCTAATCTTAAGAAAAAAATAAGCAAAATTTAAGCAAGAAAATCACTTCTTAATTTCCTGTTAAAGATGCTGTCTCTTTATATTTGCATTCGATAATTTTTATTGAATCTAAATAAATACCATGAAATATAATTTACTGTTAGCACTAGGATTATTGAGTTTTGCCTCTTACGGTCAAGATTATTCAAGTAACGAAACGACTTCTTCAATAACTGATACTGTAAAAAATAAAAAAGGACAAATTTTAAATGAAGTTGTAGTTACTAAAAACAAGGAACCAAAACCTGTAACAGCAGTGCGCTCAGGATTAAAACCAATGGATAATCCGCAGACAATACAAGTTATAGGATCTGAAGTTATCGAACAGCAGCAAGCCATCAGATTAAGTGAGGTTTTAAAAAATGCTAATGGTGTATATGTAAGTTCATCTCGTGGTGGTGCTACAGAATCTTTTTACTCAAGAGGATATGATATGTCTAACAACAACATGTTTAAAAACGGATTCCGTTACAATTCTGGATCAATTCCAGATGTTTCTGGTTTAGACAAAGTAGAATTTCTTAAAGGAGGTTCTGCCCTATTATTTGGAAATGTAGCTCCTGGAGGAATCTTAAATTTGGTAACAAAAACTCCTCAATTTAAAAGTGGAGGAGAAATCTCAATACAAATAGGAAGCTATGCATATTACAAACCAGCATTTGATTTTTATGGAGGTTTAACGAAATCAATCGCATTTAGAATTAATGGTTCTTACGAGAATTCAGAAAGCTTTAGAGATGTTGTAAAAAACGAACGTTTGTATATTAATCCATCTTTACTTTTTGTTATTAATCCAAAAACACAAATTACAGTTCAGGGAGATTATTTAAGTGCAGACTGGACTCCAGATTTTGGAACTGGAATTATTGGAAAAGAAATTTTAGACTTGCCTCGCAATGCCTTCTACGGATCGCTTTGGTCAAATGGTACAACTAAATCTTCAAGCGCTTCTGTGTTGTTAAGTCATGATTTCAATAAAAACTGGAAACTGAATTTCAACTCTTCTTTTCAAAATTATGACAGAGGAAGCTACTCTACAGCTCAATTGTCAAGTCTTGACACTTATCCAACTCCTGGTGACTGGAACAGAGGTTTAACAAAAAACAAAAACTTGGAACAAATTCTTGGAGATCAATTGAGTCTACAAGGAACTTTTAATACAGGATCTGTAAAACATCAAATCTTTACGGGTGTTGATTGGGAAAACTCATTCGCAACGGCATACACTTTTACATTTGATGAAAAGTATGTAGAAATTGGAAAAAAACCAGATGGTACACCAATTTATGGCCCAACACTTTATGATCATATAAATTTATTCACTTTTGATCCTGCAGATCAAAGAATGGATATTCCAACATCAGACAGAGCAACTCAAATAGGAAAAACGGAAACCAATCGTTTCGGGGTTTATTTTCAGGATTTAATTTCAATCACTAATAAATTCAAAGTTTTAGCAGGTCTAAGATGGTCTTGGCAGGAAGCAGAAGCTACTACTTACAAAGAAACATATGTAAATAATAAACAGACTGTAGCTCCGCAAGATGCAATACCAACTGTAGCTCCAAAACGCTTAGACAATGCATTTTCTCCGAAAATAGGAGTAGTTTATCAGCCACTTAAAGACATGTCTTTGTTTGCAAGTTATTCAAGCTCGTTTACGCCAAACACAGGCACAACAACCGATTTACAACCATTAGAAGCTTCAATTATCGATCAATACGAAGCTGGTATTAAAAAAGATTTCTGGAATGGGGCTTTAAGCACAGGCGTGACCGTTTATCAAATTAACAACAGTAATTTAGCGCAAACTGCAGAATTTCAAGCAGACGGAACTACTCTAAATACAGACACAAACATAAAAACTTTAGGCGGGGGAACAAAAAGTAAAGGTGTAGAAATCGACATTACTGCAAGGCCAGTTGAAGGCTTAAGTGTTATTGCAGGCTATAGCTATAATGATATGCGCTATGTAAACACATCTGGAACAAACGGAAGTTTTGTTGAAGGGGATCGTGTTGCAAGAACTCCAATAAATACAGCAAATTTGAGTTTCTTCTATACATTACCTTCTGGAGCTTTAAAAGGCCTTTCTTTCGGTGCAATCGGAAATTATGTTGGAGACCGTTTAGGTGGATGGAATGATGATTACGTTTGGACAGAAAACAAACCTTCAACAAATCCGAAGACCTATACTGTAACCATTAGAGACCGTGACATTCCGTTAGAAGGGTATGTTACAATTGATGCTTCTGTGGGATATACTTGGAACAAGTTCTCTATTCTTTGCAAATTATCGAACATTACAAACGAATTAAATTATACCGTTCACGAAAATTACAGTGTCAATCCTATTGCGCCGCGTCAGATAATGACTAGTTTACGTTATAAATTCTAAAATTTTTGAATTAGATTTCTCTTTTTGAGTTTTCGAGAATTTAGACCTCATCTTACAAAAGGTGAGGTTTTTTATTTTGTTAAAAATGTGTCTTTATTTATAAGTACTTTTGTCATCAAATACCATTTAAATTTAAAATTCATATATGTCAGATTCCACCAAAAACCAATTAAAGAAAAGTTTAGGCCTTAGTTTTAACATTGCCGTATTAATTGGAGGAACAATCGGCGTTGGAATTTTACGAACTCCAGGAACAATCGCAGAAATGCTTAATAATTACTGGCTCATAATCGCTTCATGGCTTTTTGGCGGTTTTTATGTTTTGCTTGGCGCTAATTCTTACGCAGAACTAGCTACAATGTTACCAAAAGCCGGAGGATCTTATAATTATATTAAAAGAGCTTTTGGCGAATATGCAGGTTTTCTATCCGGCTGGTTTGATTATATAACAAATGTTATTCCGCCTGCATTTTATTGCATCGTAATCAGTGAATATCTTATCATTTTATTTCCAGCATTGTCTAGTTATTCAACAGTAATAGCGATTTCACTTTTGACTGCTTTTGTATTAATTCATTTAAGCGGTGTCAAAAACGGAAGTGTTATACAACAGATTACCAGTTTTTTAAAAGTGATTTGTTTTGTGGCTTTAGTTGTAGCTTGTTTCATGTATTCTGGTGTTGAAGTGCCAGCGATTCAAACAGACAGCAGCTTCTTTCAAATCGGATTAATCTTTGGATTTTTTAAATCATTACAACTTATTATCGGAACTTATAATGGCTGGAACAGCGCTTGTTTTTTTGCCGAAGAAAATGATGATCCAAGTAAAAATATTCCGAAGTCACTATATAGTGGAGTTTTACTCGTTATGGCAATTTATGTTTTGGTAAATGCTGCATTTTTCCACGTACTGCCAATCGAAACTTTAGCCAAATCAAATCTCGCGGCGGCCGATGTGGCTAAAATTCTTTTTGGAGAAAATGGCGCTGTAATCGTTACTGTAATTTCTATCTTTTCACTAATTAGTATTTTGAATGCTTTTATGATGATTCCGCCCCGAATTCTTTACGGATTAAGCCGTGACGGATTTTTTATCGAAAAAGGAACACAAATCAATAAAGGAGGAACGCCAATTGTTGCATTGTTAGTTTCATCTTTCGTAAGTTTATTTTTGATCTGCATCGGTTCTTTTGAAGTGCTGTTTTCATTTGCTGCTTTTATCTCGATTATCGTTTGGGGACTCGCCTACTTTTCTCTTTTAAAACTAAGAACATCAGAGCCCAATTTGCCAAGACCTTACCGCTCATTTTGGTATCCGTGGACAACGATAATTGCTATTGTAGCTTCTATTGCTTTGTTAGTGGGATTCATTTACAGTGATCCTAAAAGTTTTATAATTATTATCGGAATTACGATTATTTCTTATCCTTTATTTTTGGTTTTGAGAAAAACTAAAAAGGGTTAATTTGAAATTTTCAAACGTCCCGAAGGGACGATACGATTATGAATTTATTTTTTTTTACCGATGAAATGTTCCCACGGAACATATATTGAATCCTTAGATATTCCGATGAAACAGTAGTACTTTAGTCTTCTTTCTGCCAATTATTACTCTGTTCTATCGGAACATTTCGTCGGTAGAAAAAGGTTAAATAAAACGTATTTACGTTCCGTAGAAACGTCTGATTATTTTAATTATTTATATTTAAACCTTTTAAGAAGTTGTAACTTTTTTTTTAAATTTACCCAAAAAATAAAAAAGTGGGACATTGCCTACAAGCATTCATCTGCACAAAAACTGATTCAGAAAATTTTGCTAAAAGTTTTAAAAATGCCATTAGTATTTCTCTTGGTCAAGGAATTGCTCTTGTTCCAATGACAGAGGAATTATTTGATGAAATTAATAATTCTCAAACCTCAGGTTTTATCAAAAATTTTAAATTTATCAACGAAAACATAGAAGAAATTATCCTAAAAATAATTGAAAATAAAAAGCTCGCTTACGTTGAATCAGAATATTTTGGTAGTACTGGAAGCCAAAAAGCAATTATTTGGAACCAAAAGAATAGAGAACAAGTTTTAGTATTGGGAAAAGACAATATTAATAATGTTCTTAAATATTTTGGTGTGATAGCCGATGAAGGAATAGATGAATTCCAAACATTAGGTTTTCATAATAATAGAAGTACACAGAAATGGATAGAAAATACCTTAAAACAAAACCCGACAGGTTTTTGAAATCTGTCGGGTCCCTCAATAAAATATACTGTTATCTCCTTGCTTTAAAATATTCTTCTAAACTTTCACATCCCGATAAATCTGAAGTGAATTCAGGAAATTGTTTTTTAACTCGTTTTGAACTAGAATATTCATTCTTTTCAGCATAATCCATCATTCGCAAACAAAGTGCCTTGAATTTATCTGTTTTGGCATTTTGATAAGCTAATTTATAATTTGCGATAGCTTTACCTCTACTTCTATATTCAATGTCATCAATATAGGATTCATTATTGTATTTGTCCCAATATGATCTACTCGAATAACGGCGCATCATCCAGGAATTCCCATAATCTGTCATATTGTAATAGCAATTTGCAATTAAAAAATAGTAATAATCCCGATCTTTTGTTTTTGAGTTATTTGCCAAATTGGTATATTTAATCAAATGCTCAGTTATAGAAAGTTTGGTTACAAAATATTTTTCTTCATGCTGAATAAAGTTTTTTGTATGCTTAAAATCATAAAACGGATTTTGGTCAAACAGATAATACTCATCATATTTTCCTCTTTCCCAACCATTATAATTATCCTGCCAGTATTTTTCAGGTAATTCTTTGAAAGTGGTTAAAGCCTTATTTAATTGATCTTCCCGAATGTATTTTGTTCCCAGTAAATCTTTGAGATAATCTTTATCACGAATAAGCTTAGCATAGATTTTCTTTTCAAAATCAGTTGTATTGTTCTCTTCTATTTTATTTACTATTTTTTGAAGATCATTTGCCGAATAAACAAAATCTAAATAATCAAAATAGGTGTGAAATTCTTCTAGATTTCCAGAAGTTTTAATTCTGTTAGAGCGCCATTCCACATTATCATAATGATAACGATAATAATCTTGTTCATTACTAATCAGAGATATTAAAGCTAATCCATCTTCAATATTCCCTCTAAATTCTAATTCGCGCCCTAAAGCAAAAATAAAACGTTCATCATCTTTATATTTTAAAATAATATCTTCTATTTGAGGTTTTATAACAGCATTTCCATTTTCCTGATTAGCTATAATGCAGAGTGCCTTTATTTTTTCAATTTCTTCTGTTATTTTCTCTTTTGGGTATTCTTTTTCAAAAGATTCAATGTGCCTTAAACAAGAAGAATAATCCTTAGATATAAACTGCAAATTAATCTGAATCGCTTTCCAAACTAAGGGATTTTGAGTTTTATTGATTTCAACCAAATTTATGAAATCCAGAACTTCTTTTGCATACAATCTGTCTTTTTCAGAACGTTTTCTTAAAGTTTCAGTTGTTATTTTATCACCCTCATTGATCCACCAAGATGATCCAAATTCAGTGGAAGGCGAATAATTAGAGTAATATGGAGTATAAACCCAATCTTCAATCTTATTAGCTTCTCGTAAAAGCAGAAAATCCAGAATTTCAGATTTTGGATTATTTATATAAATCTTTTTTAAATAATTAAGGTTTTTATCTACTTTCTGTACAGAAGCATAGGCATATATATTTGCTATTTCTTCTTTGCTTTTGGCATATTTTAAAGCTTCCTTAACTTCAAAATCAAAAAAATAATAACTTGCATATCTTTTCTCAGCAGAATTTGCCATCAAATTAACGACATCAATTATTTTTCCTGGATCTGAATTTCTCATTGTATAAAAAAACAGGCTCCAATAATAGAGATAATCTTTTTGTTTATTTCTGAAATTTGATTCAAATACGGATTCTAACTTCTCGCTTCTTAGTGAATAATAGGCAAGCCGAATTGCTAAAAAAGCATACTTACGCTTAAAATATTGGTTTTGTTCTTTTTGTATAATGTGAATTATTTTATCCAATAACGCACTTCGATCATGATCCAAAAATTCATTTCGTTCCCAAATGTCTTCTTCATAAGGATTTATTTCGCTGTTTTTAGCTATTTTTAAATAAGCAATAGCCTCTTTTTTATTGTTTTCATATAAATACCTGATAAATTCGTTATTACTTTTTGGATTAATATCTGTAAATGATAAATTGAAATTAAAATCCTCTATTTCATTTATTGAAACTTTTTTATTGGTATAATTATACCAATCTATAATATTAGCATCAATTGCTTTATTACTATTTTTTTCATCATAATTATATCCCAAAATATTAGCATTATAATAAAATGCTCCGAATCCGGAAAATTTAAAATACTCTGGTTTAAGAATAGAATACCGAATGTCCTCGCCATACGGAGAATAACCGCAAGCAAAGCTCTTGAAAAAGCTACTTACTAAAAGAGCTGTAAAAACTAGAAATTTCTGCATTGCTGTATTTTTTAAAAGTACTTTCGCCTAAATCAAATAATGAAATTGTAGTGTTTTTATCCAGCTCAACATTATTTTTTATAATTGAAATTGCCTCCCTTATTTTTTTTGAATCTACTTCTTCACATTTTATCTGGTCACCAATTCTAAAATAATTCTTATCATTATAAGTAGTATCTTTTGTTACTTCATACCACATTGGCTTAACTTCTTTGGTAAATGTTTTCATATCGGCAGAATTTATATTCAGCAAGCCAGAAAAACGATCATTTTGATACCATTGTGTCCAATAAAAAACAGGTAATGCTACATCCAAATGTAATGGATAACTTCTTCTTTTATTTAAATATGACTTTAATTCATCCAGATCTAAAATGGAATTTTTTGTTTTGTTTTCTAATGGTTTTATTAAGTTGTAACACATCAGCATTGCTTTATCTACTGGTGGAACTCCCATAATATCTGGATATTTATAAGGATAAAGACGAAGTGTACAACTTATTTGTTTTTTTGAGAGTTCTTTAATCTTTTTCAGCAAATAAAAATACTTGTCTTTAGTTGATTTTGTCCAATCGCAATCAATTTGAATTTCATCATATTCAAAAATTACCTTTTCTTCGTTAAAGTAATAAGATTCTTTATGATATTTATCGACTAAAAAAACAATATTATCTGCCAGCTTATCAAGCGATTTTTCATTATTATATTGAAATATCTCATTTCTTATAAAAACAGTCGGCACAATATTTAGAGAATCCAGATTACGAAACATATATTCATTTGGTGAATTTTTTTGATAAGGAAAATTACCCATCGCCTCATTGTAATCGACTTCAAATAATTTATAGTATATTTTTTTTACCTTTAATTTATTGATCCCTTTAACAGATTCATCATCAAAATACGAACTACTTTTCCAGTAGTAAAAGGCCCTTTCAACATTTTCAATCTTGTTTTCTTTATTCGAACAAGACCAAAATACGATTGAAATAAAAAGAAGTAAAATACTGTTTTTCATTATAAATGAGAATAAAATTAAAGAGATAAGTTGTACTTAAAATTATAGATTTTTAATATACTTATATTTAAAAATCATAAACTATTTATCAAACGAAAAAGTAATACATTTATTACAAATAAAAAACCCGACAAATTTTAAAAATTTATCGGGTTTTTATCTTTATACCTAACAGGTTTTAGAAACCTGTTAGGATAGCCATTTATTATTTCAAACCAGCAATACTTTGCTCGATTGTAGCAATTTTTGCTAAAGCATCTGCTTCTTTTTGTTTTTCATTTGCTAAAACTTTCTCTGGCGCTCCGGCAACAAATTTTTCGTTTGATAATTTTGCCTGAACCGATTTTAAGAAACCTTGCGTGTAAACCAACTCTGCAGTTAGTTTTGCAATTTCTGCTTCAACATCAATATTTCCTGAAATCGGGATGAAATATTCGTTTGATTTTACACGGAAAGATAATGCCCCGTCAACTTTTGCAGTAACATATTCGAAAGCAGAAACGTTTCCTAATTTCGTCACAATTGAATCAAAATGCGTTGTCAGGTTCTCGCTGTTAATTGCTTTTAATTCGATTGCATCTTTAAACGGAATATTTTTATCTTTTCTGATCGTTCTAATTCCAGAAATTACTTCTGTAATATTATCAAAATCAGTAATTAAATCTGCATTGAATGGTTTTAATTCTGGCCAAGTCGAAACAATTAAAGCTTCTTCTGGAGTTCTCTCTGCAATAAACTGCCAAATTTCCTCTGTTAAGAAAGGCATAAATGGGTGAAGTAATTTTAAATTACTTTCTAACATTTCGATTGCTTTGTCAAACGTTGCTTTATCAATTGGCTGTTGATATGCTGGTTTGATCATTTCAAGGAACCAAGAACAGAAATCATCCCAAACCAATTTATAAATTGCCATTAATGAATCTGAAATTCTGTATTTCTCAAAATTATCTTCAATGTCAACTAAAGTCTGCTGTAATTTCGCTTCGTACCATTCGATTGCTACTTTTGATGATTCAGGCTGAGCGATAGTTTCTGAAACTTCCCATCCTTTAATCAATTTGAAGGCATTCCATATTTTATTAGAGAACGCTTTTCCTTGGTTACATAATTCTTCATCAAACATAATGTCGTTTCCTGCAGAAGCGCTTAAAAGCAATCCTACACGAACACCGTCAGCTCCGAATTTATCAATCAAGTCTAAAGGATCAGGAGAATTCCCTAATGATTTAGACATTTTACGACGTTGTTTGTCACGAACTAAACCAGTTAAATATACATTTGTAAATGGTTTTTCGCCTGCATATTCGTAACCTGCGATAATCATTCTCGCAACCCAGAAAAATAAAATATCTGGACCTGTTACCAAGTCATTTGTTGGATAGTAATATTTGAAATCTGGACTTTCTGGATCCATGATTCCTCCAAAAACTGACATTGGCCACAACCAAGATGAAAACCAAGTATCTAGAGCATCAACATCTTGTTTTAAGTCAGCTGTTGTAAGTGAGTTGTTAGATGTTTTTTCTTTTGCTAAAGCTAAAGCATCTTCGATATTTTCAGCCACTACAAAATCTTCTTTTCCGTCTCCGTAATAATAAGCTGGGATTTGTTGTCCCCACCATAACTGACGAGAAATGTTCCAATCGCGAATATTGTTTAACCAGTGCGCATAAGTATTTTCGAAACGTTTTGGATGTAATTTAATATCTCCCGTTTCTAAAACTGACTTAATTGCCGGTTTTACCAATTCTTCCATTTTCAAGAACCATTGGTCTGATAATCTTGGTTCGATTACCGCTTTTGTTCTTTCAGAAGTTCCTACTTTATTCAAGTGGATTTCTGTTTTTGCTAAAGCTCCAATTTCTTCTAATTCTTTTGCAATTTCAGTACGAACCACAAAACGATCTTTTCCTTGATAATGCAATCCGAAACTATTTAATGTCGCATCTTCATTAAAAATATCAACGATTTCTAGATTGTGTTTTTCACCCAGCGTTTTATCGTTCATATCATGAGCAGGCGTTACTTTTAAACATCCTGTTCCGAATTCTACATCTACATATTCGTCTTCAATAATCGGAATTACTCTGCCACAAATTGGAACGATTGCTTTTTTACCTTTTAAATGTGTAAAACGCTCATCGTTCGGGTTGATGCAAATTGCAGTATCTCCGAAGATAGTCTCTGGACGTGTTGTTGCAATCGTCAAGAAATCTTCTGAACCTTCAATTTTATATTTTAAGAAAAATAATTTTCCTTGTTGTTCTTCGTAAATAACTTCTTCATCAGATAAAGTTGTTTTAGCTTCTGGATCCCAGTTCACCATTCGGTAACCTCTGTAGATCAAACCTTTGTTGTATAAATCTACAAACGATTTAATTACAGATGCAGACATATCTGGATCCATCGTAAACTTAGTACGTTCCCAATCGCATGAGGCACCTAATTTTTTAAGCTGCTCCAAAATTGTTCCGCCGTATTTATCTGTCCATTCCCAAGCATGTTTTAGGAATTCTTCACGCGTTAAATCATTTTTATTGATTCCTTCTGCTTTCAATTTAGCCACAACTTTTGCTTCAGTTGCAATAGATGCGTGATCCGTTCCTGGAACCCAGCAGGCATTGAAACCTTTAAGTCGTGCACGGCGAATTAAAACATCCTGAATTGTATTGTTCAGCATATGTCCCATGTGAAGGACTCCAGTGACGTTTGGCGGCGGAATTACAATTGTATAAGGTGTTCTATGATCTGGTTCTGAATGAAAATAATTGTTTTTCATCCAGTAATCATACCATTTGTTCTCGATCGTCTTAGCGTCAAATTGTGCTGGAATTGTCATTTATTAGGTTGTTTATTCGTTTAACTGTTTAATCGTTTATTTGGCTAACTGTTTAATTGTTAATTGGTCTTCGGATCAATTATTAATCCTCATTCGATTAAACGAATTAACGATTAAACAATTAAACACCAAAATTGGTTCAATTTTTGTAATTATAACTGAGAGCAAAAGTAAATAATTAAGTACACTATAAAAAGAGAAATAATAATTTGTGTGTTAATTAAAAGAATGTATATTTACTTACAATTAAAAACTAATTTCATATGAAAAATGCAGCCACTTTTATTGCAGTTTTATTGTTTAGTGCAATAAGTTATGCACAAAACGGCCCAAAAATTGAATTTGCAGCCCCTGACAATACAATTGATTATGGAAAAATTTCTAAAGGTGATAATGGGCTTCGCTCTTTTGAATTTACAAATACAGGAGATGCTCCTTTATTAATTACTGGTGCAGAATCAACAGTAAGTTCAATTATAGTAACAAAACCTTCGGCAGCAATTATGCCGGGTAAAAAAGGAAAAATCGATGTAAAATACAACATGGCTTCGGGACCAATTCGTAAAACAATTACTGTTGAAACAAATGCAGTAAATTATCCTGACGGAAGAGTCGCCCTTAAAATTAAAGGTGAAGTTTTATAAAATTTAATCTTATAAATAACAAAAGCCGTTTCTATTTAAAGAAACGGCTTTTTTTTATTATAAATCTTGTCATTTCGAAGAAGGAGAAATGACAAAATTGTGTAATTACTTTGATATTATTTTTTCTCAGCACATTCTGCACTATCAAATTTATATTTTACGCGTTCAAAATCGATTGGTTTGTCTTTTACTAAATAGGTAACACCCATCGTAGTCTGCATTGTTCCGTTTCCTAAAATAAGTTGTTTGTCACGTTTTAAAAGTGCCATTGGATTTTTGAAAATTTTGTCCTTAGTGGCTGCTTCTTTAAAAGTATAATCTATAAACAAAGTATCTCCGTGAAATTCTCCTGCAACCTCACCAGTTCTTACTGTTACAGGCGCAACTTTCATTATCATGTTACCCGATACTTTTCCGTTTTTTAAATTATTTAATTTTAAATCGACTGTATCCTTTTCGTATATCGCTCTATAACATTCAGTACTTACAATCTTTTCTCCATCAGCTTTTGCTGCTTCGGCTTCTTTTTGTTTTTCTTCATTTTTACAACTTTGTAATCCAATACAGATTACAAGCATACAAGGCAAAATTAGGTTTTTCATATTTTAAATATTTTGTTTCGAGGTTATTCCATAAAATTAAATAAAAAAGAAATCAACAGAAAGTATTTTGCAAAAATTTCAGTAAAAAAACAAAACCCGACAGATTTAAAAAAACCTGTCGGGCTGTATGATTTCTTTATAAAATGCTTACAAATTCTTAATTACAAATTCAGACCTTCTGTTTAATTCGTGTTCTTCCTCAGAACAAGATTCGTCTGTTTTACATTTTACAATTGGCACAGATTCTCCGTAACCTTTTGCAGAAACTCTCTTGGCATCAATTCCAGATTGAATTATAAATTCTCGTGTAGAATTGGCTCTTTTTTGAGATAGATCTTCATTGAATTTGGCATTTCCGCGAGAGTCTGTATGTGATCCAATCTCGATTACCATTCCTGGATATTTCTTCATTAAATCGACAACTCGCCCTAAAACAACTTTTGATTCTTTACGAATGTACCACATATTGTAATCAAAATAAATTGGATCAGTTTTGATGATTAATCGGTCTTTATCGCGTACAACATCTTTTTCTGTCGCTAAAATTTCTTTTACTTTTTCCTGCTTTTTAACTTCTGCGGCGGCTATTGCAGCTTCTTTGGCTTTTTTCTCTTTTTGTTTTAATTCTATTGCAGCAAGTTCAGCTTTTTTCTTGTTTTCTTCTTCGATAATGATTTCCTGCTTTCTCTTGTTTTCTGCAATTAGTTTTTCTTCCTGCTTAATGGCTTCTAAAGATTTTAATGCTAAAGATGCATCGCTTACAGCATCTCTAGTTTTTCCTAAAGTCAACGATTTAGATTCATTGGTATATTTTTCCTTGAAAGCCGAAACTTTATAAGAAGCTTCGCAGGCTACTGTAAAACTGAATTTTCCGTCGGCTGAAGTTGTTATTGTATTTAAAGTTTTATTCTCTGCATCTTGTAAAATTACCATTGCATTTTCTAAAGCCAATTTCGTATCAACATCTGTAATTATGCCTGCGATAAATTGTTTACAATCTTCAACAATTAAATCTTTAATTTCTTTGAATTGATAAATATCGTCACTGCCCTTTCCTCCTTCTCTATTCGATGCAAAAAAACCTTCTTTGGTATTGGAATCAATATTAAATGCAAAATCATCTAGATTTGAATTTAACGGTAAACCGATATTAACTGGTTTTGAATATTCATTTCCATTTATTTCAGAAACAAAAACATCTAAAGATCCGTAACCTAAATGTCCATCTGAAGAAAAATAAAGTTTATTGTCTGCAGATGCAAAAGGAAATTGTTCTCTTTTATCTGTATTTACTAATGGACCTAAATTTTTTGGCGTATCAAATGCCCCTTTATTTACATTTACAGCATAAATATCAAACGAACCAAGAGAACCCGGCATATCAGAAGCAAAATACAATACTTTTTCGTCAGCACTTAAAGCTGGATGTTCAACAGAATAGTTCGGACTATTGAAAGGAAGCGATGTAATATTGGTCCATTTCCCGTTCACTAATTCAGCTTTAAAAATCTGAAGATTAGAGATTTTTTTTTCGTCTTTCTTTTTCTTTCCGTTTTTAGAATTGTTTCGGGTAAAATACATTGTTTTGCCATCTTTCGTGAAAACAGCATTTGATTCGTGCATTCCTGTCTTGAGTTCCTTAGCAAAATAATTCACTATAGAATCCGAGGCATTTATATTTTTTAATGGAATGGTAACTAAATTCAAATAGGTTTCATTGTCCCATTTGTATTTTTTATCAAACCAGCCCGGCTTTAATTTGACTCCTGCAAAAACAAGATTCTCTTTGTATTTTACAGCTCCAAATTCAGAGTTGGGAGTATTTATGGGCAAGTTTTTAATCTCGAAACGCTTTCCTATTGCGGTAACATTTTCTAATGTTTTAAGCTCTTTTTCGAAATTAATAATGTCTTCTGCATTAGTAGATTTAGAATAATATTGTTTTAAAGCTGCATTGGCATCATCAGCACTATTGGTTGCTTTTAGAGTTTGCGCATATCTAAAATAATAAGCTCTATCTAAATTATTACCATAATTATTAATTAGTAGACGATAATAGCGCTGTGCTTTTACCAAGTCGTTGGTATAGAAATAAGAATCGGCTAGATTTTTTATTACTTCTTGCGAAGGTTTTTCGTCAGCTAATTTTTGGTATAAAACAATTGCTTCGCTGTAATACGTTTTATCAAAAAATCGTTTTGCACGAGCTAATTCCTGATCTTGGGCATTTATAAACTGTATTGAAAATACGAATATAATAACGAGTAGTTTTTTCATATTTTTCATTTTAAAAGAATCTTGGTGATTTATCAAATCCTTTTCCTAGTAAATCTAAATCGAATAACAGCATAATTTCGTGCGTTCCTGAATTAAACTGACCGAAGTTTGTAAGTGTATAATCGTAAGCATAACCCACTCTTAGTGTTGGTGTAACATTTATATTGAACAGTGCACTTACCGAATCGTCAATTCTATAAGCTGCACCAAATTCAAACTTTTCGTTGTACAAAACATTTGCTGTAACATCTAAAGTTATTGGTGAACCTTTTACAAATTTGGACATAAATGCCGGTTTTAATTTCAACACATCATTGAGCTGAAAAACATAACCTGCCGTTAAAAAAGTGTGTATTTCTTCAGAACCAAAAGCATTTACTCCTGATTTTTCTTCGATATATTTAGATTTTAGCAAATTAGGAACAGATAATCCAACATACAAATTGTCTCTAAAATAGTAAGCTCCAACTCCAATATTGGGTTTAGTGGCATTTATGTTTTCTGAAAAAGCAAAATCAGTTTGCGGGTCTGTGAAACGAAAACCGTTAAAATTACTTTGCATAGATGAAAATCCAGCTTTTAAACCTAGTGAAAGTTTATTTTGTCCGCCTAATTTTAAGACATATGCAAAATCAGCGTAGACATTATTTTCTTTTTTGGCACCATCTCCAATATCATCTGAGATGAATGAGATTCCTGCTTCTATTTTATCTGTAATAGCAGTGTGTCCGAAAAATGTAAAAGTTTTTGGAGCTCCAACTGCACCAACCCATTGTGTTCTATATAGTCCGCCAAAATTCATCATTGCGGGAACTCCTGTTGCATACGCTGGATTTATCACACTCATATTATACATATAATGTGTATATTCTGGATCCTGCTGTGCAGAAACTGATAAGTAGAAAAGGAAATTTATAAAGAGTAGTATTTTTTTCATTTGAAAATTATATTAGAAATATAAAAAGAGATTTATCGATTTAAATAAAGACGGCCTTGCTGCGGCGGTTTATTATCTTTATTAAAATGAAGCACATAAAAATAAACTCCGTTGGGTGCAACTCCGCCAGCGATACCGCTCTTTTCATAGTTCATTCCGTCCCAGGCTGGTTTATTTTTATCTCCTTTATACATTCCGTTTCCGTATCTATTATAAATTTCAAGTGTGTAATTTGGGTATAAGAATTCAATATCTTTTATCACAAATGAGTCGTTTGTGCCATCTCCATTTGGAGAAAATCCATCGGGAACAAAAAAGTCATTTGGGACATTATTGCATTCTGTTAATGTGACTGTGACTTCAATATATTCTGAAGAGAAACAGTCTGTACTTGGAAAATTAAATCCATAATATCTGCCTTGTTCAATCAGATGAGTTGTACTAGATAATAAATTTCCATTATTCGGAGCATCATACCAAACCACACTTGAAGGAACATTGGTATTATTGGATAAATCTGAAATCGTTGGATTATTTAATCCGCAGAAGTTTTGCCCATCTGAATTTAATACTGGAGCAGGTGAATCGTTTATGGTAACTACAACCGTGGCAGCTTCTGAAGTACATCCCGCGGGCGAAGTTTCTCTTACATAATAATTACCAGATTCTAAAATCAAAGTACCTGCCAATGGCGTGGTTGATGTTGCTGAATTGTACCATTTATATTGATTTCCGTTCGGAACTAAATTAGCAACTGCAGCTTCATCAACTTTACAAAAAGATTGAGGATTTACTGTTGGCGGAACTGGTATTGGGTTGATAATAAAACTGTCTAAAACATTAGTTAAATTAATATCACAACCGGTAATATCGTTCTTTAAATTTGTTAATGAAATAATTGTTGAGCCAGTATTTAAAAGTAAACCTGCAGGAATCTGAAATTCTGCTTTTCCGTTAACAGCCGTCAAAGTAATTGTTTCTGAAGCAATATTATCTCCAAGAAGCATATAATTAATTGTAATATTAGTTAGATTTCCTAATCCTGAAATTGTTGCTGAAACGGGATCATTTAAACAATGATCGCTTACTGCTACACTAACTGTCGCAGCATTTGGAAGCGGATTTATAATTAAATTCCCTCTTACATTTGCTGTATTGGTACAAGTAGTAACGGTATTGGTGATATTAGTTATTACTATAGATGAAGCGCCGCTGTTTCTATTTAAGTTTCCTGGAATTACAAAATTTGCTTCTCCCCCAGATACTGTTATATTCCGTGTCTGCCCTAATGCAAAATTATCTCCTGTAACATTGTATACAATATTATAATTGCCATCTGGCAGTAAAGTTGCATTTTTTAAATAAGCCAAAGCATCTTTATTTTGGCATGTTGGATCAAGCGTTAACACTGCACCATCTAAGCGTGGAATTGGATGAACTTCAAGAACATCAGATAAATTATTGACAATATTTACACAGGCTCTTTTACTTGTAGTTGCTACAATATTGGTAATAGTCAGCGTAAATTTACCTACTTGTCTAAAGTAAGAAGACGAAACTGGAAAATTAAGTACTCCATTCACAAAGCTAGAAGTAATCGTTTGACTTCCTCCGTTTGGTCCAGATACATTAAAGGTTACCTCGTATTGTCCGTTTGGAATTGGCTGAGCCCCTTGTGTCAATGTTGCAGAGTAAACCGCTGTTGGAATTTCTGGTTCACATATATCTTTAACGACATCAACTTTTGCTCCTGTAAAATCAAGTCTTTTTTCTATTGTTACCTTAACAGCTGCAGTTTTATCTGGGCAAACTTTATTATTTGGAGTAGCATAAACCGTATAGTTAAACTGATATTCTCCTGGTCCGCGTGCATTGTATAAATCCTCTAAATTCACATTATGATCTGTTGGAGAAGTAATTCCAGGACCGCTCCATTCACCGCCACCGTCTTGACCAGAAAGTCTAGTATTTAAATCTAAGTCTGTATAATTTGAAATCTCCGTATCAGCACAAATTAATAAGTCGCTCGGAGTTCCTTCTTTTGGTGCTCTAACAACAGTTATAATTACTGTAGAAGAAGGCGAATCTGTCGAACAAGCAAGCACAGGCGGAACGGTATAAGTATATTGATAAGCTCCTTTTTTATCAGTTATCGGGATAGATGATTCTGGCAAAGGCTGTCCGCTGCTGTCTGTCCAAACTCCATTAGTGTGCGGAGCCATAACGGTACCATTGAAAGCGGTAAAGAGATTAAAAAAATTTTCGTCGCTACACACGGTTGCATAAGGAGCTGGTACACCAGCATACGCGCCAATTCTTATCGTGATCTTAGCGGTTCTGTTCGTACATCCTGCTGTAACTGGGGCAGTATAAGTGTATACATAAGTACCTCCACTACTTATAACTTGAGCATTCAGCGTTCCATTTACTGCGTCTAATCCTCGAGGGTTAGTATTTGCAGTCCATGTCCCTCCTGGCACTGGAGTTCCTCCTAATAAAGAAAACAAAGAAATATTTTGATTTACTGGATCTGCAATAGTAGTACATAAATCTAATTGTGCATCAGATCCTGCACATTGTGCAGCAACTTTTGTGGGTAAAACCAATAAACAAGTAAAAACAAATAATATTTGTAAGAAATTAAAGTAGTTTTTGGCCATAGATTAAATTTTTGTTAAACATAATAAAATATCTAGGCAAAAATCTAATTTTAACAAACGTTTTTTCACAAAAAATAAAAATTTCTTTAAAATAATTTTATAAAAAACCAATTTTACTTAACGTTAAGTTATTCTTTGTCAATTTTAAAGTTCATCTTCTAATTTGAATCTGAATTTGAGTACTACACTATTTCTTTCTATTTCTAAATTTATCCAAATATCATCTTCAGATTTTAAAAGATTGTTTATCTGCTGTAAACTGTATCTGTATGGCTGCGTATTATTTATGCTTATTATGATATCACCTTTGCGTAAACCACATTTTTCTGCAGCTGAGTTCTTGCGCACATTCACTATTTCATAAACCGGCTTAAGGGCAAATTTGTATTTAAAATTGTTATTATTTTTGTCTTTTTCCTGTAATTCATCAATGGTCGAGGCCACTTGTACAGTTTCAAGATGAACGGTCTCCTGTACCCACTGCAAGCCGTTATGCTGAACCGTAATCCCACTTTTATTATAAGTAAACGGTTCGTTAAATTTGCTGTTTTTCTTTAAGTATAACTTTTTCTCCTTATAGTCAAGTATAACGGTAAAACGTTTTAGAACCTCTCCTCCAACAGAACCAATACGTCCTGGAACCATCTTCACATTTCGGATGGAAACTGAATCGGGAAATGAAACAATTGGTTTTTTAAAATCAAATTCATCAATCGAAAATTTATCGATTTTAGCGCGATGTCCTTCAATATCACCGCTGAAGCCTTTTCCTAAGAAATCGGGAAAATTTTTGTCTGGAAGCCTGATTGTATTATTCTCAAAAATCCAGAAAGCATCACTATTTCCAATATCAATTAAAAGTTTTGCCGGAATATCAACATTATTTACTGTAGCGGTAGTTAGAATATAAGGTTTTGATCTTTCTATAGTTATCGGGATTTGTTTGAATTTCTTATCCAATTTGTCCTGAAATTTATTATTTCTGGTATAAACTATAATTTTCTTTTTTTGATAATTAATTTCGACTACATTATTTCGGAAGAATTTATGACCAATGATTCCGTTAACAGGGATTCCGATATGAGAAGATAAATTGAAACTTTGATCCAAAATAATAAAAACCATATGGTCGTCTGATCTTAAACCATGTGTTTCTAAAATATTTTTTGTTGATTTTAAACCCTCAATTTCTTCTTCACTTCCAAGACCCCTAAGTTTTATTTTTTCGACATTATTAAAGCTTACTTCCTGCTTGTCTTCCATACTGAACAAAATAGTTTCTTCAACACCTGAATCCAATAGAAAATTTAGCTCTACTCCGTTTACTTTAATGGGAATAAAAATAAGATTGTTAATCAATTTAAAAGGGACTGTAGCTTTTGCTGCATTGTTTTGTAATAAAAAATCGCCTTGTCCAAAAAGCAAAAAAGGTAAGAATAACCCAAAAAACAATACTATATATTTTTTCATTGGCAATATTTTATTATAAAATTAGTAAATATATTTATTATTGTTACATTTTTGCAAGTACCCTTATTGTTTACGTTAAATTCGAAAAAAAAATGCAAATTTGCACTTCAATAATTTATACTCATGCCTACAATTTCACACAAGGGAAGAAACATGCCCGAATCTCCGATACGTAAGCTTGCTCCTTTTGCAGATCTAGCAAAGAAAAAAGGACACAAGGTGTATCACTTAAACATTGGTCAACCGGATATCAAGACACCGGAAGTGGCCATCGAGGCGGTAAAAAATATTGATTTAACTCTTATAGAATACAGTCCGTCTGCCGGATATGAAAGCTATAGAAAGAAATTAGCTCATTTTTACCAGCGCCAAAATGTAAACGTTAACACAGAAGACATCATTGTAACTACTGGTGGTTCTGAAGCCTTACTATTTGCGCTGGCCACAATAACAGATCCTGGAGATGAAATTATTATCCCAGAACCTTTTTATGCTAATTATCACGCATTTGCATCGTCTACGAGCGCAACTGTAGTACCACTTGTTTCTACTATTGAAACTGCATTTGCTTTACCAAGTATAGACGAAGTTGAAAAATTAATAACACCCAAAACAAAAGCCATTCTGATTTGCAACCCTGGAAATCCGACTGGATATTTATATTCTGAAGCTGAAATTAAGCAATTGGCTGGTTTGATTAAAAAACACGACTTGTACTTAATTGCTGATGAAGTGTATCGTGAATTTTTATACGACGGAGATGATGTACATTTTTCTGTAATGAATTTAGAAGATGTGCAGCAAAACGTAATTATGGTCGATTCTGTTTCTAAACGTTACAGTATGTGCGGGGCAAGAATTGGCTGTTTGGTTACTAAAAACAAAGATGTTTTAGCAACGGTAATGAAATTTGCTCAAGCGCGTTTGAGTCCGCCTACAATTGAACAGATTGCCTGCGAAGCTGCTATTGATACGCCTCAAAGTTATTTTGATGAAGTAATTGCAGAATACAAAGAACGCCGCAACACGCTAATTGCCGAATTAAATAAAATTGAAGGAGTTATTGTTACAAAACCTAAAGGCGCTTTTTATTGTATTGCTGAGCTTCCAATAAAAGATTCTGATGATTTTGCACAATGGCTTTTAGAAAGCTATAATTTAAACGGTGAAACTGTAATGATTGCTCCTGCCAAAGGTTTTTATTCAACCCCTGGCATGGGATTAAATCAAGTGAGAATTGCATATGTATTGAATAAGCAAGATTTAATTACTGCCGTAAATATTTTAAAAGAAGCATTATTGGTTTATAATAACAGATAATCAAGATTTTAAAAACAAAATTCAAAAAGACAATAACCCTTTCGTTATTGTCTTTTGTGTTTTAAATTAGAATATTATGATCGTTAATTTAGATTATATCCAAAAAGGAACAATTAAATCGTAAAAACCATAGAAAAGGTTTCCTATTTATTAATTATCTTTACCGCCTTAAAAAGATATACCCAATATAATAGTAGTTTTTAATGATAAATAACGAAGATTTTTTAGACGAAATAGGTGACAGTCATTTCAGCAGTAACGCCAAAAACCCTTTAAGAGAAGATGCTTTTGACTTAACTGATGAAGAAAAAATAGAAAAAATAAAAAAAGATGTCGAAAACATTCTACAAACTCTTGGAATGGATTTAACAGACGACAGCATTAAAGGAACTCCAAATCGAGTTGCAAAGATGTTTGTTAAGGAGATTTTTGGAGGTCTTAATCCTGCAAAACAGCCAAAAGCTTCTACTTTTGACAATAATTATAAATACGGTGAAATGTTAGTAGAAAAAAACATTACTGTTTATTCTACCTGCGAACACCATTTACTTCCAATTATCGGACGCGCTCACGTGGCTTATATCTCAAGCGGAAGAGTTATTGGTTTATCTAAGATGAATCGTATTGTTGAATATTATGCTAAAAGACCTCAGGTTCAAGAGCGTTTAACAATGCAGATTGTACAAGAACTTCAAAAAGCTTTAGGAACAGAAGATGTTGCCTGCGTTATCGATGCAAAACATCTTTGTGTAAATTCGCGTGGAATTAAAGATATTGAAAGCAGTACTGTAACTTCTGAATTCGGAGGAAAATTCAAAGATCCACAAACGAAGAGAGAATTTTTAGATTATATAAAACTAGACACTCAGTTCTAATTTTATACAATAATTCTATTATATTTATGGTCTAGCCCTGATAGAAGCGGCATCCTTTTGTGGTGGGGTTCACCACAAAAGATATAGCGAATAGCAGGATTAGCTACTAAAAAACATTAATAAACAATTATGCCGTTATACAATACACAACCGCTGAAAATATACAATTCGCTTTCTGGCGAAAAAGAAGATTTCAAACCAATCCATGAAGGAAACGTTGGAATGTATGTTTGTGGTCCTACGGTATATAGCAATGTTCACCTAGGCAATGTGAGAACTTTTATGTCTTTTGACGTAATCTTCAGATATTTTCTGCATTTAGATTATAAAGTTCGCTACGTTAGAAACATTACCGATGTTGGGCATATCGTAGATGATGTCGATGAAGGTGAAGATAAAATTGCAAAAAAAGCCCGTTTAGAACAATTAGAACCAATGGAGGTTGTACAGCGCTATACTGTAGATTTCCATAACATTCTAAAAGCTTTTAACTTTTTACCGCCAAGTATTGAGCCTACAGCGACTGGACATATTATTGAGCAGATTGAAATCATCAAAAAAATTATTGATAAAGGCATTGGTTATGTTGCCAACGGATCGGTATATTTTGATGTTGTAAAATACAATGAAACCAATAATTACGGCATTCTAAGCGGTAGAAATATCGATGATATGCTTGCAAACACGAGAGATCTTGACGGACAATCTGACAAAAGAAACCCTCAGGATTTTGCACTTTGGAAGAAAGCAGAACCAGAACATATCATGAGATGGCCTTCGCCTTGGAGTGATGGTTTTCCAGGCTGGCATCTTGAATGTACTGCTATGAGTACCAAATATCTTGGAAATCATTTTGACATTCACGGAGGCGGAATGGATTTAAAATTCCCTCACCACGAATGTGAAATTGCTCAAAATGAAGCTTGTACTGGCCAATCTCCTGTAAATTACTGGATGCATGCTAATATGCTGACTTTAAACGGAAAGAAAATGGCTAAATCGACTGGAAATAATATTTTACCAGGCGAAATTCTTAGCGGAGAAAATAACATTCTAAGCAAACCATTTTCTGCTTCTGTAACTCGTTTTTTCATGCTTCAGGCACATTACAGAAGTATTTTAGATTTTTCTGATGATG
Source organism: Flavobacterium sp. Root935 (assembly GCF_001429295.1). GTDB lineage: Bacteria > Bacteroidota > Bacteroidia > Flavobacteriales > Flavobacteriaceae > Flavobacterium. The sequence goes on from NZ_LMJL01000012.1 coordinate 1,187,538, forward strand.
CGATTGTTGCTGCAGAAAAAGGATACAAAAGATTGATGGAAGCAGTTGATGCTTTACCAAGTATTACTGCAGGAAACACAAGTTCTATAGATTTCGCAGCATGGAAACAGCTTTGCTATGACGCAATGAATGACGATTTCAACACACCAATTTTAATCGCTCAGTTGTTTGAAGCCGTTCGTTATATCAACTTATTAAAAGATGGTAAAGAAACTATTTCTGCAAATGATTTAGCAGATTTTACAACCGCTATAAATGCTTTTGTATTTGATGTTTTAGGACTTAGCGATGAGAAAAGTGCTGAAGGAGACAATGATAAATTAGAAGGAGTAGTTAATATGCTTATCGCAATGAGAAATCAGGCGAGAGCAGATAAAAACTTTGCCCTTTCTGACCAGATTAGAGATCAATTAATTGCTTTAGGAATACAATTAAAAGACGGAAAAGAAGGAACATCTTTTAGCATTCAGTAAAGAAATTAAAACTTTGGATGTAACAAAATTCTTTTAAAGACAACAAATAGAAGTCTGGAAAAACTAGACAATAAGTATTGATAAAATGTTATCCAAAATTCTAATATATCCATTTGTACTCTTGGTTCGTTTTTATCAAACGGCAATTTCTCCGTTTACACCGGCGTCCTGCAGATTTGAACCTACATGTTCGACTTACATGATCCAAGCTTTGCAGACTCATGGATTATTCTACGGCGGATTTTTAGGAGTAAAACGTATTTTAAGCTGTCATCCTTGGGGAAGAAGCGGTTACGATCCTGTACCAGAAAAGAAATGCAATCATAAACATTAACCTTTTATAAAACGGTACTTTACATTAAATATTTATTTTTACAATATATAAAACATTTTACATGACACACGCCTTAAATTTTGTTTGGAATCCCTCAGAAGGAATCAATTTAGGATTTTTTATGATTCGTTATTACAGCTTAATGTTTGTAATTGCTTTTCTTTTAGGATGGTTCTTAATGAAAAAGATTTTCGAAAGAGAAAACGAATCACTAGAAAAATTAGATTCATTATTTGTTTGGACTGTTCTTGCAACTTTAATTGGTGCGCGTTTAGGACATGTTTTCTTTTACGATTGGGAATATTTCAGAAACCATTTACTAGAGATTTTCCTTCCTTTTAGATTCGAACCAAAATTCGAATTCACAGGTTTCCAAGGATTAGCGAGTCATGGTGCAGCAATTGCTATTATTGTTGCTATGTATTATTATAGTAAAAAGATTCTAAAACGTCCTTTATTATGGATTTTAGACCGTATAGTAATTCCTGTTGCCAGTGGAGCTATTTTTGTTCGTTTAGGTAATTTCTTCAACTCAGAAATTATTGGTAACGAAACCACATCTGCATTTGGAATCCGTTTTTTACATGATAAATTCAGTAAAAATGAAGCTGTACAAAAAACTGGAATTACCGATCCTGTAGAAGCCTACAATGCAATTGCTACAAATCCGAAATTTGCTGATTTATTAGCTCAGGTTCCAGCAAGACATCCTGCACAATTATACGAAGGGTTCTCTTATATTTTTGTCTTTGCAATTTTGTACTTCTTATACTGGAAAACAAATACTAGACTTAAATCTGGTTATTTATTCGGATTGTTTTTAGTTCTTTTATTTGTTGTTCGATTTGTTGTTGAATTTGTAAAACAAAGCCAAGGCGGTATAGAAGAAGATTTAGGTTATTTTTCAACAGGACAATGGCTGAGTATCCCATTCATAATCATTGGACTTTTCTTCATAATTAGAGCACAAAGAAATCCTCTTGCAGAATCATAATAATTTTACATTATATCAAAACGCCCAATATCTAAGATATTGGGCGTTTATTTTTTATAATTTATACGAAATACCAAACTCAATATTCTTTGTATTATAGCCCGCATTTGAGCTTCCTAAACCTGCATTTGATACATGTCGCAAACTCGGACGAATATCAATCTGAAATTGATCATAAGCAGCCGTAAAACCAACAGCCAAAACATCTGCAAAAGCAAAACCTTTAGACATACGCTCAGTTTCTGTATCTGTTATCATTGGTCCAATACTTCCTAAAACGTAACAGGAGAATATTTTTCCGATTGGCTTTCTCACCATAAAGCCCAAATTAAGAACATATTCGTGAACGTTTTTCAATTGCATATACTCCACTCTTTTCTCTTCAAAATTTGGCGTCTCCGGCTTTACGAAATATAAATTCAATAACTGATGTTTTCCAAAATTTATTTCTGGCTGTACTAAAATATCATATTCAAAATTTCGAGTTTTCTTAAGCCGATAATACAATTGCGCTTTATAAAAATGATTGGTAAAAGTATAATCGGTATTATTGAATTCGCTTCCGAAACCATAACTCATTCCTATTCTAAAGTCACTGCTTTTCTGCTGAGCATTGATATGCAATACAGCAAACAAAAGAACTACCGAGAATATTCTTTTTCTACTCATAAATAGGATTTGGATCTGAGATACAAACATAAAAAAAAGATCCAGTTTTCACTGGATCTTTCTTATTTTAAAAACAAAGTTTAATTACGCTTTGTTGTGTTTGTCTTCGATTGTATGCTTCTCATCTTTAGAAATTGTATCAACCAATACTGGAGTAGCAATAAATAATGAAGAATAAGTACCTACAATAATACCAATTAACATAGCAAAGATAAATCCTCTAATTGATTCTCCACCAAAAATAAACATTGTTAATAATACAATGATCATCATTAATGAAGTATTCAACGTTCTTGATAATGTAGTATTAATAGAAGCGTTTACGATATCTTCGAAACTACCTTTACGGTTTCCAATGATAAACTCTCTCACCCTGTCAAATACAATTACAGTATCATTCATAGAATAACCGATTACAGTTAAAATCGCAGCGATAAAGTGCTGATCCATTTCCATGTGGAATGGCATGAATTTGTAGCATAAAGAGTAAATTCCTAATACGAAGATCACGTCATGCGCAACAGCTGCAATCGCACCTAATGAATACTGCCATTTACGGAAAGAAACCATTAAGTATAAGAAAATAACTGCCATCGCACCAAGAACTGCCCAGTATGAGTTAGTTTTAATATCCTCAGAGATAGAAGCTCCAACTTTAGAAGCTTGTAATACACCTACTCTTTTTCCATCAAATGAATTGATGAATTTATCGTAAGTAGTATTTGGGAAATATTTCTGTAAAGAAGCATATAATTTTTGGTTCACTTCTTCATCAATAGCAACACCATCTTCTTTAATTTTATATTTAGTAGTGATTTTCAATTGATCATCATCACCTAAAATTTTAGCCTCAACCGGAGTTCCAAAAGCAGCAGATAGTTCATCTGAAACTGCAGTAGCATCTACAGGTTTTTCAAATTTAACTTGGAAAGTTCTACCTCCAACAAAATCAACACCTTCATCTAATCCGTTCACGAAGAAGATAGAAATTAAACTTACTACAACTACAATTGAAGAGAAGATGTAAGTGAATTTTTTAATCTTGATAAAGTCAAAATGGAAATTAGTAAACCAGTTTTTAGTAATATTTGTAGAGAAAGTTAAATCTCCTTTTCCTGCAATATTTCTATCAATAAAGATTCTAGCAATAAAGATTGATGTAAACAATGAAGTTACAATACCAATTAATAATGTTAAAGCGAAACCTTTAATAGGACCTGTTCCAAAAATGAATAAGATAGCTCCAGTTAAAACGTGAGTAACGTTAGCATCAATAATAGAACGCATTGCACCGTGCCATCCGTAAGAAGCTGCAACTGCTTCAGAAAGTGATTTTCCTTCACGTAATTCCTCTTTTGCTCTTTCGTATATAATAATGTTAGCATCTACCGCTGTACCTAATGTTAACACGATACCTGCAATACCTGGTAATGTCAATACAAAACCAAAACTTGCCATAATTCCGAATAAGAAAAGTAAGTTTAATAATAAAGCAAGGTTTGCATACCATCCAGCTTTACCATAATAGAATACCATCCAAACGCAAACTAATAAGAATCCTAATATAGAAGAAATTGTACCTGCATCAATAGCTGCCTGTCCTAAAGATGGACCAACAACAGTTGATTGAATAATATCTGCAGAAGCTGGTAATTTACCTGCGTTTAAAACGTTAGCTAAATCTTTAGTTTCAGCAACATCAAATGAACCTGTAATTTCAGATCTTCCTCCAGCAATAGGACCACTTGTTACACCTGGAGCAGAATATACGATATCATCTAAAACAATAGCGATATAACTTTTTTGAGCGAATGCTCTACCTGTTAACTCTTCCCAAACTTTAGCACCTTGGCTGTTCATCTGCATAGAAACTGCAGGTTTACCCATCTGGTCAAAAGTATCTTTTGCATCAGTAACAACACCACCGCTCATTGCTGGGTTATTGTCTCTGTTTCCTTTTAAAGCATATAATTCAACAACTTCAATATCTTTAGCACTTGCTAAATCTTTTGCTTTTTGATCTTTTATAGTAGTTGGTTTACTCCAAACAAATTTTGCATAATGCTGGTCAGCAGCCAATAAAACTCTAATCTCTGGTCTTTTAAAATAAGCATTGATAGTAGCAGTATCTTTTGGTGCGAAGTAACCTAAAACTGGTCCACCACCTTGCCCTACAATTTTATCAAATAAAGGATTATTTCCTTTTTTAGTATCAGCAGAATCTTTAGCATCTGTTAATAAAGCATTCAATGAATCTTTAACAACAGTTTTAGTTTCAGTTTTCTTAACTTCAGTTTTCTTTAAAGCTTCGTTAGCTGCAACTAAGAAATTACCAATTTCTTCAACTTTATAAGTTTCCCAGAACTCTAATTGAGCTTTTCCACCTAATAATTTTTTAATTCTATCAACATCTTTAGCACCTGGAAGCTCTACTAAGATTCTTCCTGTTTCTCCTAATTTTTGGATGTTTGGCTGTGTTACACCAAATTTATCAATACGCTCTCTTAATACTTTAAAAGCACTTTCTACAGACTCATCAACTTTTCTTTTGATAACTTTTTGAACCTGTGCGTCAGACATTTGAAAATCTACACCACCTTCTCCTTGAAGACTTCTGTTAGCAAAGATATCTGGAGAAGCTAATTTTACGCTTCCTTTTGAGTTTGCATCAAAAGCTTCAAAAAACTTATTTAAATATGTTTTGTTACCTTCTAAATTTGCAGATGCATCAGCTAATGATTTATTAAAAACTGGATTTTTAGAATTATTAGCTAAACCTTTTAAAACATCTTTAATAGAAATTTGAAGAATAACGTTGATTCCTCCTTCTAAGTCAAGACCTTTATTAAGCTGCTTATTTTTCACTTCGTTATAAGTGAAATCAGTAAAACCAAGATTTAATACTTTCTCTTTACCAATAGAATCTAAATATTTCAGCTCCTTATCAGGATTATCTCCTGCAAAAGCTTTAGCTTCACTTTTGACACCATTTGCCACAAAAGTGAATGATAGTTGGTAAATACTCACCAATGCAAATAGAATTGCGAAAAATTTAATAAGTCCTTTATTCTGCATTATTACTAAAAATTAATTATGTTTTATTTTTGTTTTTGTTTTAAAGTCCCATAAAATAAGCCCTGACATGATTTTTTAAAACAAAAATACGAGATCACGAATTACCAATTTTTTTTTAAACCGAGCAAATATATAATTAACGAAAATATTAACCAATTTATTTATTAATTAATCTCAAAAAAAAAGCTGCAAAAGTGCAGCCTTTTCTCTTTTTTGCCGTTTTTATTATACTAAAATCGTTTTTAGAGCATCATTCATACTTCGAACTGCATCTGCACTTTTAGCAAATAATGCTTTTTCCTGATCGTTTAGGTTAATATCTAAAATTTCTTCTACTCCGTTTTTACCAATTATACATGGCACTCCTATACATATATCATTTTGACCATATTCTCCTTCTACGAAAACAGAACATGCAATCATTTTCTTTTGATCATTCAAAATACTATCTACCAAATAGGCTACAGAAGCTCCAGGTGCGTACCACGCAGAAGTTCCCAATAAACCTGTAAGAGTTGCACCTCCTACCATAGTGTCTGCTGCTACTTTTTGCAATACTTCTTCTGAAAGAAATTCTGACACTGGAATTCCATTGTAAGATGCCAAACGAGTTAGCGGAATCATAGTTGTATCACCATGCCCTCCAATTACCATTGCTGAAATATCATTTGCAGGTTTATCTAAAGCTAATGAAAGATATGTTCTAAAACGAGAACTATCCAAAGCCCCGCCCATTCCTATAATTCTATTTTTTGGAAGACCAGTCGCTTTTAAAGCCAAATACGTCATAGTATCCATCGGATTCGAAACTACAACAATTATTGTATCGGGAGAATATTTTAATACATTTTCAGCAACTGTTTTAACAATTCCTGCATTTATACCAATTAATTCTTCTCTTGTCATTCCTGGTTTTCTTGGAATTCCTGATGTAATTACTACCACATCACTTCCAGCAGTTTTAGAATAATCGTTGGTAACGCCAGATACTTTAGTATTAAAACCAGTATTTGTCGCGCATTGTGTAATATCCAATGCTTTACCTTCGGCAAAACCTTCTTTAATATCCAACAATACTACTTCGCTGGCAATTCCTCTATAAGAAATAACATCAGCACATGTAGCTCCAACATTTCCTGCTCCTACAATGGTAACTTTCATATTTTATACTTTATCGGTTATTAATTATTTGTCTATCCCTAAAAAAGACAATTCGTTTAATTGTCTAGTAAATTTAAACAATTAAACGAATTGAAATTATTAATTTTTTATTTTATGCGTCGATATTTGCGTAAACTGCATTTTTCTCGATAAATTCTCTACGAGGCGGTACTTCGTCACCCATTAACATAGAGAAAACTCTATCTGCTTCTGCTAAACTATCAATGGTTACCTGACGTAATGTTCTGAAGTTTGGATCCATTGTAGTTTCCCACAATTGCTCCGCATTCATCTCTCCAAGACCTTTATAACGTTGAATAGCGGCGCTTCCACCCATTCTCTCGTTAGCTTGATCACGCTGCACATCATTCCAAGCATATTCTTTTTTGTTTCCTTTCTTAACTAAATACAAAGGAGGCGCTGCAATGTAAACGTGGCCTTCTTCGATTAGCTCTTTCATGAAACGGAAGAAGAACGTTAATATTAAGGTAGAAATGTGACTACCATCGACATCGGCATCACACATGATGATTACTTTGTGGTAGCGTAATTTTTCAATATTAAGAGCTTTACTATCTTCTGCAGTTCCTACAGTTACCCCTAAAGCAGTAAATATATTTCTGATCTCTTCGTTTTCGAACACTTTATGATGCATCGCTTTTTCAACGTTCAAAATCTTACCACGTAATGGCAGAATTGCTTGAAAGTTACGATCACGTCCTTGTTTTGCTGTTCCACCAGCCGAATCTCCCTCGACTAAGTAAACCTCACATCTTGCAGGATCCTGCTCAGAACAATCTGATAATTTTCCTGGAAGTCCACCGCCGCCCATAACGGTTTTACGCTGCACCATTTCACGAGCTTTTTTCGCTGCGTGACGTGCCTGAGCCGCTAAAATTACTTTTTGGATAATTACGCGAGCATCATTTGGATTTTCTTCCAAATAATTCTCAAGCATTTCTCCAACAGCCTGTGAAACTGGAGAAACTACTTCTCTATTTCCAAGTTTAGTTTTAGTTTGTCCTTCGAATTGTGGTTCTGCAACTTTTACCGAAATAATAGCTGTTAATCCTTCACGGAAGTCATCTCCTGCAATTTCGAATTTCAATTTATCCAACATTCCAGATGCATCTGCGTATTTTTTAAGTGTTCTTGTCAAACCACTTCTAAAACCTTGTAAATGCGTTCCTCCTTCGTGTGTATTAATATTATTTACGTAAGAAAAAATATTCTCTGTATAACTTGTATTGTAAATCAAGGCAACCTCAACTGGAATTTCACCTTTATCGTGATCCATGCTGATTACATGAGAAATAATTGGCTCACGGTTTCCATCTAAATAACGAATATATTCTTTAAGACCTTCGTCTGAATGGAATACTTCACTTTTAAATTCACCTTTTTCGTCAACTTCTCTTTTATCTGTAAATGTAATTGTGATTCCTTTATTCAAGAAAGAAAGCTCACGCATACGTGCTGAAAGCGTATCGTATGAAAACTCAGTAGTCTGAGTAAAAATAGTGTTATCTGGATAAAAAGTCTGGCGTGTACCTCTCTTATCTGTTTCTCCAATTTGTTTTACAGGATACAAAGACTTTCCTCTTTCATACTCCTGCTCATAAATCTTACCATCTCTAAATACAGTAGATTTCATGTGAACTGAAAGGGCATTTACAACCGAAACCCCTACCCCGTGTAAACCTCCAGAAACTTTATATGAATCTTTGTCGAATTTACCACCGGCTCCAATTTTTGTCATTACAACTTCAAGTGCCGAAACACCTTCTTTTTTATGTAAATCAACTGGAATACCACGTCCATTATCTTCAACTGTAATCGAACCATCTTCGTTAATTGCAACACCAATTGTATCACAATGCCCTCCCATGGCCTCATCAATAGAGTTATCAACAACCTCATAAACTAAATGATGCAGTCCTCGAACTCCTACATCTCCAATATACATCGATGGACGCATTCTTACGTGCTCCATTCCTTCTAATGCCTGAATACTATCTGCTGAATAATTGTTCTTCTTGATTTCTTCGCTCATATAATTTATTCTAATAAATGTATTTACTGTCTAACACGCAAATATATAAAAACGCAGGCTATATACCCATTAAAATACGACTTAAAGCACTTAAGTTATTAACACAATTGTCTGAAAAACCTAAAAATAACTTCAAAAATGAATTTAAATTCAAATTTTCTTTAATTCCAAATTCCAAAAATGGAAATAACGTAAAAAAAGCTCTTTTTTAAATTCCAATCTTTTAAATCCCAAATTCCAAAAATTAGAAAGAATTATAGAAAAATCAATTTTTAAAATTCCAAACTCCAAAACTGAAAAGATATATATGGCAAAAAAAAACCGAAACTACAATTGAATGTATTTCGGTTTTGTTTTTGATCCAAAATTGGAATTTGGAATTTATTTTATTTGAATTTTCAACTTTGGAATTTAATTCCTAAACTGCAACTCCAGATTTTACGCTCTCAAAGTTTCCTTGTAAGTGTGCAGCATTTGCTCTTCCACTCGGATCAAGGTTTTCCTGCCATTTTGGAATCCATTTACGCACTGTTTGCGCAGCACTTACCTGTGGGTAGTATTTATGAAAAATAGAGCGGTACAAATAAGCTTCTTTTGTCGTTGGTGAATTGTATGGAAATTCTGCGCTTGCACCAGCCAATTGTTCATCTGTAACTTGTGAAGCACAATATTCAATTAATTCATCAACCCAATTATACCCAACTCCATCTGAAAATTGTTCTTTCTGGCGCCATAAAATATCTGCTGGCAAGTACGGATCTTCGGGAGTATCAAAGGCTTTTCTTAAAATGTATTTTTCAACTCCATCATAAGTCTTAGGCTGTTTTTCTTCTGTTTTAATACGGATATTTACATCTAAGAATTCTGTATCTAAAAACGGAAATCTCACTTCTAGTCCGTGGGCCATTGTCGCTTTATCTGCACGAAGTAAATCTGCAGTAAACAACTTTTGAACTCTTTCTATTGTTTCATCCTGAAATTCTTCTGCTGATGGTGCATTTCTAAAATACAAATGTCCTCCAAAAACCTCATCTGCTCCTTCTCCTGATAAAATTACTTTAACACCTTGATCGGCAATCGCTTTAGACAATAAATACATCGGAACACCAGATCTTACACAAATAATATCGTAGGTTTCGATATGATAAATTACTTTTTCTAAAATTTGAACACCTTCTTCTACAGAAAAATGAACTTCATGATGTTCTGTTCCTAAAAATTCTGCTGCTTTTCTCGCCGCAATATTATCTGGTGAATCTGCATCTAATCCGATTGAAAATGAATGCAGTTTTTCTTCGTTTCCTTTTAATAAACGAGAAGTTATAGCAGATGTCAAAGAGGAATCTAATCCTCCTGATAGTATAACACCTACAGGAACATTTGCTAATAAACGTTTGCTTGTTGCGTTTATTAAACTTTGACGGATTGAATCTAAATCTAAAGAATTATCTGCTTTTTTATGATCTTCATATTCTGGATGGTAATATTTTACAAAACCAGTTTTTGCTGTATAATAATGTCCTGGAGGAAAAGTAGAAAATGATTTGCATTGATCTGCAATTGATTTCATTTCTGAAGAAAAATAAATCCTTCCTCTTTCATCTAAACCATAATATAAAGGCTTAACTCCAATTGGGTCACGGCCTGCAATATATTTATCGCCATCAATTACCACAAAAGCAAAATCACCATCAAGTTTGTTACAAAAATCATAACCAAACTCTTCATAAAGATGTACAATAACCTCAGAATCTGATTCTGTTCTAAAAGTATGATGTTTTAAAACCGTTTCCTTCAGTTCTTTATAATTATAAATCTCTCCATCATGCACCATCCAAGCTTTTTGAGTTCCTTGAATAGGCTGTTTTCCGGAATTAAGATCAATAATAGACAGACTTTCATGACAAAGTATACTGCCATTTTCCATAATATGAATATCACTTTCATCAGGACCGCGATGCGACATTCTCTCTGAAAGTTCTTTTACAAGCTTAGGGTCTTTTCCTTTACCAATAACGGCCAATAATCCAGACATATTATTCTATTTTTTATTTTTATTCTTATGTACCCAACTCTAAAGTAAGCTGTACATTAAAAAATCATTAAAATTTCTGTTGAAAGCAAAACTAAATATTATTTTTTGCTTTCCTAAATTTTCTATATTAAAATTTCGGGGATTTAACTTTATTCGGGGAATGTCAAATATAAAAAAAGTAAGTTAAATAAATGCTAAAAACTTTTTCCAAAGAACTGAAATAGAGAATTTAACAATTTTAGACAAGAAAGACGTCCTAATAAGGACGTCTTTCTGCAATATATATACTAATTCTAAAAATTAAACTCGTTTTTTAAGCTTTAACATAAGCATCATCGTGAACACTTGCTACCGCTCTACCAGAAGGATCATTCATGTTTTTGAAAGCTTCATCCCACTCCAAAGCAATTTTTGTACTACAAGCAACACTTGCTTCCTGAGGCACACATAAAGCCGCTGCATCACTAGGAAAATGTTCTGTAAAGATCGAACGATAGTAATATTCTTCTTTTGAAGTTGGTGTCTGCAATGGGAATTTGAATCTAGCGTTTGCCAATTGTTCGTCTGAAACTTCTCTGGCTACGACTTCTTTCAAAGTATCGATCCAGCTGTATCCTACTCCATCAGAAAATTGTTCTTTTTGTCTCCAAGCTACACTTTCCGGAAGCATATCTTCAAAAGCTTTACGAACTACCCATTTTTCCATCGGATGTTCTTTGTTGATCATTTTATCTTGCGGGTTGATGCGCATTGCAACATCCATAAATTCTTTGTCTAAGAAAGGAACACGTCCTTCTATTCCCCACGCTGCCAAACTTTTGTTGGCACGTAAACAATCGTACATATGAAGTTTTCCTAATTTACGAACGTTTTCTTCATGAAATTCTCTAGCATTTGGCGCTTTATGGAAATATAAATAACCTCCAAACAACTCATCTGCACCTTCTCCAGAAAGAACCATTTTGATTCCCATTGATTTGATAACTCTCGCCATCAACCACATTGGAGTTGAAGCTCTAACTGTAGTTACATCATACGTTTCTAAGTTGTAAATTACATCACGAACAGCATCTAAACCTTCTTGGATTGTAAATTTAATTTCGTGGTGAATGGTTCCAATATGATCTGCAACTTTACGCGCAGCAGCTAAATCTGGAGAACCTTCTAAACCTACTGAGAAAGAGTGTAATTGCGGATACCAAGCATCTGTCGTATCATCTGACTCAATACGTTTTTGCGCAAATTTTTTGGCTACAGCCGAAGTAATAGAAGAATCTAAACCTCCTGAAAGTAAAACTCCGTAAGGTACATCACTCATTAATTGTCTGTGAACCGCAGCTTCTAACGCTTTTTTGATTTCTGGAATGCTTGTTTCGTTATCTTTTACAGCATCATATTCTGTCCAGTCTCTTTTATACCATTGTACAAATTCACCGTCTTTGCTTGATAAATAGTGTCCTGGAGGGAATAATTCAATTTTGGTACAATATCCTTCTAAGGCTTTCAATTCTGAAGCTACATAAAATGTTCCATGTTGATCCCATCCAATGTATAATGGAATAATTCCCATATGGTCACGAGCAACAAAATACTCATCTTTATCAACATCATAAATAGCAAATCCGAAGATTCCGTTTAATTCGTCAACGAAGTTTACGCCTTTTTCTTTATATAAAGCTAAAATAACTTCGCAGTCACTTTCAGTCTGAAAGTTATATTTTCCTTCGAATTGTTTGCGCAGGTCTCTGTGATTGTAAATTTCACCATTTGCAGCCAAAACCAATTTTTTATCTTCTGTAAATAAAGGTTGTTTTCCTGAAGCTGGATCTACAATTGCCAAACGCTCGTGAGAAAGAATCGCTTTATCATTGCTGTAAATTCCGCTCCAGTCTGGTCCGCGGTGACGAATGATTTTAGACATTTCTAATACTTGAGGTCTTAACGCTTCGGCTTTTTGTTTTAGATCAAAGGCACATACAATTCCACACATAATTCTATATTTTTATTTTTAAATTTTAATTTGATAGGGCAAAGATGCGGTATTGGTTACAATTGAAAAACACAAATAGTAATTTCAATTACAAATTTTAATCATATTTGTATTTTTACATACAAAATGTAAAATTTAGAAGTAAAAATTAGCTCCAAACTTGAAAATTTTAATTTGGAACAAAAAAAAGGTTTAAAATTGAAAGTTTGATGTAATTCTTTGAATTAAATTATGAGATTTTAAAGAAACCTTAAAATATCTTCAATAACTAATTTAAATTATGTTTTAAGATTATCATATAGTTAGTAATTCACATTCGTTTGTCATTCCAAAGAATGAGGAATGACAAGATTAAGGAGAATACTTTTTGGTTAATTCAACTTTGTCAAAGTTTAAAACTTTGACAAAGTTCTTCGTAAACTTAAAACAGATTATTCAACGCTTTCAATTGTATAATGGGTTTTATTAATCTCAAACTGAAATCCAGCTTTATTTCCCATTAAATGATTTCCAAGCGGAGACTGCGGCGAAAGCGCAATAACATTAATTCCGTCAATTGTTATTTTAGGAAGTGCAACACTCACGTACAAATAGATTCCGTTTGCTTTTACTAAACTTCCTAAAACTATATTTTCAGTAGTTTTAAGCGGATCTATTTTGTCTAAAATTGCTTTTTGTTCAATCGCCTCTCTTAGTTTAGTAGTCAGCTTTTCTTGTTCAATATGCATCATCGACAAAGCAGTTTCGTGTTTATCTCCCGCAGAACCTTTGGCATCGTTTTTAGAATCTTCGGTTAAGTTCGTAATCATGTCTCTAAAAACATCCATTCGGTCTTGAACCATTTGTGTATAATGGGAATATATTTTTTCTTTAAAAGTCATTTTTTTGAGGTACTGTGGTTCTAAGGTACAAAGATGCAAAGGTTTTTCCTTTATTAAAAAAAACAGCCACGAATTCACGAATCTACTCCAAAAAATTCATGAGTTCATGGCTGAAAAAAAAAGGCACTTTTATATTATATATAATTTTTGTGCCTTGGTGTCTTTGTGGTTATGCTTTAAAAATCAAATTTATAATTTGCACCTCCTAAAACTTGGAATCCTTGTACAGGATAATTTAACCATTTTTCGTAAGCTTGATTTCCGATATTGTTTAGTTTTAGGAAAAATGTTAAACGTTCGTTGAACTTGTAACCTAAATGAGCATTTGCATCAAAATAACTTTTTAAAGTAATTGGCTCAGCATTTACTCCTAAAGAGGTATTCGTCTGCATATCTTTTCTTTCTCCTACGTAAAATACATTTAATCCTGCATACCATTGCTTAGTAATATTAACGTCTAAAGTCGAACTTAATTTCATTGTTGGTAAATTCCATGCTTCAACTGCGTTATCTGTATTATAACTATTGAATGTTCCGTTGATTCCAAAAGTTACATTCTGCGAAAAATCGGCTTTTAATTCTCCGTAGAAACGGAAAGTTCTAATATCCTCGTAAACTACCCCAAATGAATTTCCAAAAGCATAATCTTCATTTGTAATTACTTCTGTGTAATCATTTGCTTTAAATAATGCTTTATCTTTTTCATTCATATAAGAACCTGTCAAGTTATAATTGACATTATTTGCCAGCTTTCCTTTCAAACCTGCAAAAACATTGTATTGTGTGCTAGACGGACGCATGTTTAAAGTTGGAGACAGAAATGGATTTTCATTCACAAAATCGGCGTAAGAATTCTGAGTTAAACCTCCATTTACTCCCGTGTAGAAAATCATTAGATCACCAACCAATTTATAAGAAGCATTTACTTTTGGATAAATGTAGAATTTGTTGCCGCTGTTTTCAGAATCTGCGCTGTAGAAAACTCCAGCTCCTAATTCTAGTGTCCAATCATTTTCATTAATTACAAAACTCGGTTCAATTCCAACATTTGTAAAACTGTATTTTAAAGCTTCTGTATTATCTTGTAAATAATTATTTTTAAAAGAACCGCTTACATGATCTACAATTACATTTGTTTTGATTGCCTGATCCATTACATCAACAGTAAACGTAGGTTTTACAAAAAATCTATTTTCTGATGAAGAATAGCTGTCTGAAAAATGAGTGAATTTTGCGGCAAGATTGCTAAAAATACTTTCTGTAAATTCAGCATTTCCTCCCAACCAAATTGTATTATAAGAATGATCTGGATTTATACTATTTACTAAATCATAACGCTGATCTGGAATTGTAGAACCAAAATCTGACGGAAGCCCGTACCAATTGTAAATCTGATTTTGATATCCTAAATCAACATTCCACGAATTATCTCTATTGTTTTGGCCGTAGCCAACATTAATTGCGGTATCGTAAAATTCATCGTTTAACTCTACATCTTTTATTCCGCCCTGCGAAGAATGATGACGGAACATTCCTGCCAGATAATCATTATTCCCTAAATCCTGATTTACGAATAATTCTGCGTTTAAAGTACTGTAATTTCCAAGTCCTAAAGTGGCATAATTATTAAATAATCTCTCTTTTTTAGCTTTTTCAACACCTTCTGCTTTTCCTTTAGACGGCGTAAAAGTCGAAGCAACAGGAACAGATAAAATACTATATTTAATAACTTCTTTCGGCTGATTGCCGCTGTCGTCAAGCGAAGGAGTTTCTTTCACTTTAAAAGCATCAGAAATAGTCGGCGAATAAGGTTTTACTACGTTTACAGTCTCCGTTCCGATACTTTCATTTTTCTTCTGCGCAATCGAAAACTGAGCTGTAAATAACACTAACAAAATGATTATTTTATGTCGGCAGTTTAATTTCATATTTCTTTCTTTTTTAGAGAAAAGAATATAGAAGAAAGAACATAGACTTCTCTTCTTTTTCTAATTTTCTCTATATACTGTTTTTATTTCTTGATTTTATAAATCTATCTTCTTTAATCTTTATTCTATTATCTTAGAGCTAAGCTTCCCACTCTCCTTTAGCAATAAATTGAGCTTTCCCTCCAATGTTTATATCGAACTGATCGTCAATTAATTTCCCTTTAAAATAAATTTGAGATGGACGCCCTATATAATCTCCTTGATAATTAATCAATTCAAATTCAGGCTTATGATACTTTAATAGAAAAGCCTGAAGACAAGTACTTGCACTTCCAGTTGCCGCATCTTCTACCAATTGGTTATGTTCAATACACAGCATTCTGCTAAACAATTTTGAACCTTCTAAATAATAAAAATACAGACCTCTATGTGTTGTTTTACAATTCTTTTTCAGCCAATCATCTGTTTTATCTTTATCTAGAACTAAATTTTCCAGCGCTCTTTTACTGCTTAATCCAACCATTACAAAAGCACTTCCGGTTGTTACTTCTTGAATTGGAAATTGATTTTCAAAATCGCTTACTTGTAAATTGCTGAAAAGTGTAAAATCTTCTTTTGAAAAAATATCCCAAAATTTTGGCTGAGCTGCTTTTAACCAAATTAAATCTTCTGTTTGGTGAATCGGAATTTCCCCAATCGGAACTTTAAGTTTGATTTCGTTTGGCGAATTTTCGAATATTTTATTTATCAAAACCCATGAAGTTCCAACAATTGGATGTCCGGCAAACTGCATTTCATTAGCGGGAGTAAAAATTTTAATCTCAGCTTTGTTGTTTTCTCTGTCCAATTTGGTTACAAATGTGCTTTCTGCGAAATTAATTTCACGAGCAATTTGCTGCATTTGCTCAGAACTTAGATTCTCTGCATCCATAAAAACTGCCAGCTGATTTCCAGCATATTTTTTATCGGCAAAAACATCAACTATATAAAAGGGTAAACTCATAACTTGTAAAATGTGTTTTGTGAGATGTAAAATGTAAAGACATTTAACGTTTCACTTCTAACTTATTTATTAATCGACGAATTTGTTTTAGATTCTTCTAATTTTATCGCGCTCAATTCTTTTTTCGCTTCTTCAACTACATCTGGATAATCGGTAAAATTGTTGATTACGTTATCTAAAATGTAAGTTGCTTGATAACTGTCTTTTAATCCGTAGAAGTTTTTCGCCATCAACACCAAACCTTTCGCACCATAATATTTATAAGCAGAATAGCTTTTTGCTAGTTTTTGAACGGCTGTGTTTGAAGCATCAAATTTTCCTTCTTTTGTTTTAAAATAAGCATCGTAATACAACGCTTCTGCCGCTAATTCTCCTTTAGAAGTTGTCGCTAATTTTGCATAAGCTGTTTTTGCTTTATCCTCATTTCCAGTTTGTATTGCTGCTCTGGCAACTATAATTTGTGCATCTGCTTTTACACCTGCATCTGCTTTTGGATTTTCTAATACTTTCTCTGCAGAAATAACCGAATTATCATAATCTTTTTTATCATAATAACACTTCATTAAATTCGCTTGTGCAAAGTTTTTATTCTGAGGGAAATCTGCTTCACTTTCTAAACGTACTAAAACTGGAATGGCTTTATCGCAGTCTTTGGCTTTTAAATAAATTTGAGCTAATCTGTTTAATGCCTGTTCTGTAAATTCATTTCTTGGCTGATCAATTACAAATTGATAATTCGCAATAGATTTAGTTTCAGAACCTTCTGTGTAGTACAATTGTGCCAAATAGAAGTTAGCTTCAAGCGCATGCATTCCGTTCGGGAATTTACTCACATAACCAGCAAAACCAGTTATTGCATTTTTAGCATTGTTTTGGCTGTATTGTTTGAAAGCAGCATCGTATGTATCGTTGTCTAAGTCAGCATCTGTCACGGCAACAAAATCAAGAGTGCGGACCCAAGTTGCGTATTCATCTACTTTTCCTGAATCAACATAAATTAATCTTGCTGTAGAAACTGCCTCTAAAGCCTCTGGAGTTTTTGGAAATTCTGCAGCAACTTTTTTGAACTTTGTTAAAGCCTGCTCATCACGATCAGAATTATAATAAATTAAACCTTGTTTTAAAATTGCTTTTGAAGTAAATGATCCGTTTTTAAATTCAGAAATCAATTGATCGTAAGCTTTTAAAGCCTGGTCATTTTTCTTTTCTGCAACATACGTATTTCCTAATTCGTACAAGGCATCGTCACGGTAAGATGATTTGTTGTACATCTTAACAAAATTGTTCAGTTCATCAATTTTTTTCGCATTATTTGACATGAATCCGTAAGAAAGTGCTTTTTGAAATTGAGCATAATCCGCATCCACACCTTTTGCTGCAATTGCTTTTCCATAAGCTTCATTTGCTGCACTGTATTTTGAAGTCACAAAACGGCAGTCTCCCAAACGTAAGTAAGAATCGTTTAAACGAACTTTATCTGAAGGAGAATTATCAATTTGCGCTTGAAAAGAATTAGCCGCCTGATCGTATTCTTTTAGTTTAAAATACGTATAACCAATATTATAATTGATGTTTTTATACTCATCTGTAGATTTTGCCGCTGCCATTCCTGCAAACTGTTTGTAAGTCAGCAAAGCATTTTGCATATCATCATTAAGATATTCTGTTTCTGCTTTCCAGAAAGTAGCACGGGCTGTAAATTCTGGAGTTTTTTGCTCACTTACAGCGCTTTTGAACATTTTGTCAGCTTCTTGATAATTAGACTCATTATACAACTCTAATCCGCGGTAAAACAATACTTTTTGATACGCAGCTTTGTTTTCTGCAGTTCTGTTTTTTTCTAATAAAGTCAGCGCTTCTTTGTAGTTTTTAGAAGAAATATAAGAATCAACCAATAATTTCTCTACTTCTGAGCGGCTTGAATTGTTTGGATATTTTTTCAAGAAATCAAGCAAAATTCCAGGAACAGCCTGATAAGCATTTCCGATATCATAACTCAATTTAGCATAATTTAAAGCCGCATCTTCTTGAATCTGCGCATTGAAATCCATTTCTGAAGCGTTTTTAAAAGCGTTTAAAGCTTCCTGTTTTTTACCTATATTTAAATAACTTAAACCTAAATGGTAATAGGCGTTTTGTGCGACGAAATCTCTTCCTTCAATAATTTTATTGAATTGAGAAATTGCTTTTTCGTAGTTTTTCTGCTCGTAATATGCATAACCTAACTGATAAAAATCGGTATTATTCCACTTCCCTTTTTTACCTTCATATTTTTCTAAAAACGGAATCGCTTTGTCGTATTGTTTTAAATTGAAATAACTTTCTCCTATAATTTTATTCAATTCAGATTGTTCTAAAGCATTCGATTTAGCCATTGCAGTCTGCCCTAAGTCAATTGCTTTTTGGAAATTTCCAAGTTTGAAATTCATATCAGCCTGATAATAGGAAAGCTTTTCTTTGTATTTTTCTTCGCCAGAAACTTCGTCAAAATATTTAGTCGCTTCTTTATAATCGTCACCTTCATAAGCCATAAATCCTAAATAATATTTGGCTTGAGAACCATATTCTTTAGAATTCACCACTTTATTAAAATAATTAGTCGCTTCTTTTTTCTTTTTAGCATTAAAATAACTGTAACCTTTCATGAAATTAAACTTATCCGACTCAGTTTTACTCATGTAACTTTCGTCTACTTTGTCAAACCACTGCAGAGCTTTTGGATAATTTCCCTGATCGAAAAAATACTGCGCTGCTTCTATATAAGCCTGATTTTGTTTGGTGCTCGTTGGATAATCGCTGACAAATTTTTCTACTAAAGCATCAGCATTTGCCTGATTGGTTCTTATCGCACAATTAGCAATGTAAAACGCGCAGTCTGACTCCACTTCCTCGGTCGTCGCATTGCTCTTTACGTGTTGAAAAATAAGTTGCGCCGAAGCATATTGTTTGTCATTATATAAAGCCAGTGCTTTGTCAAAATCCTTTAAATCGTAGGTATATATAGCTGATTTTTGTGCCGAAACTATGGTCGAAATAAGGATAATTTGGAATAAAAAGAACCAGGAAAGTTTACGCATTTTTGTAATATTTAGTGTTCAAATGTATCATTTTATAACGTTTATAACGAAACGTTTTGAGGTTTTATTATGAACAAATTATTAAACGGCTGTGATTTTCTGCGTTACAAAACTTCAAAATATTGGTTCTCAAACTTTCTAAAAAACAAATAAATCAAAACCGTCTAAGCAATATAAGCATTAAAAACTTTACTTGGCATTTATTAAAATGAACTTATGGCACTAATGGTTTAATTTTTTAAACTTTTTCTTAAGAAATGATTGAAATTTATTTTGAATACAAGCGTTATCTTATTACTTTTACGATTCAAATCAATTTATTATGTCACAAACCGTACTATCTCTTAAAGAAGTCACTATATATCAAGAAGGAAGAAAAATTATCTCTCATATTAATTTAGACGTTAACCACGGTGAATTTATCTACATCATCGGAAAAACTGGCTCTGGAAAAAGTAGTTTCTTAAAAACTTTATACGCTGATTTACCATTAGTTGAAGGAGAAGGACATATCGTTGAATTTGATTTGGCAGGGATAAAAGAAAACGACATTCCGTTCTTGAGACGTAAAATCGGAATTGTTTTCCAAGATTTTAAATTGCTTCCAGACCGTTCTATTAAAGACAATATGCTTTTTGTTTTAAGAGCAACCGGCTGGCACGAAAAAGATGCAATGCTGCACAAAATTGATGAAGTTTTGGATAAAGTTGGCATGAAAGATTTCGTGAACAAAATGCCGCATCAGCTTTCTGGAGGAGAACAACAGCGTGTTGCAATTGCAAGAGCACTTCTTAATGATCCAGAATTTATTTTGGCCGATGAGCCAACAGGAAATCTTGATCCGCAGACAAGTTCTGAAGTTTTAGAAGTATTAAAAGCAATTAATGCAACTGGAAAAACCATCATTATGGCAACACACGATTATGCTTTATTGATGAAATTCCCTTCTAAAACACTAAAATGTGAAGATGAAAGAATCTTCGAAGTGGTGCAAAGAAGCGTGTAATGCTTTCGATTTTAATTCCGGTTTACAATTACAACATTTTTACTCTCGTAGAAACGCTGTACAAACAAACTTTGGAATGTAATATTCCTTTTGAAATTATTTGTTTAGACGACGCTTCGCAAGATTTTATAATTGAAAACCAAAGAATTAATCAATTTAATAACAGCTCTTTTTCTATTTTAGAAAAAAATATTGGCCGTAGTGCCATTCGAAATTTATTAGCACAAAAAGCAGTTTATGAAAATTTGTTTTTTTTAGATGCTGATACATTTCCTGTTCATAATCAATTCATTTCTAATTATATTGAAGCAATAAAAAAGAATGAAAAAGTTGTTTTTGGAGGGATTTTATACGAAAATAAAAAACCTGCAAAAGAGCTGCTTTTACGATGGATATATGGCAGAAAAAGAGAAGCTTTAAGCTTAGCTGACAGAATTCAGAATCCATCTGATTTTGCATTGGTTTCTAATTTATTAATTAAAAAAGAAATCGTTGTTCGTTTTCCTTTTGACGAAAATCTGACAAAATACGGTTATGAAGATTTACTTTTTTTCTCCGTTTTAAAATCCAATCTTATTGCGATTACACATATTGAAAATCCTGTTTTTCATTTAAATCTAGAATCCTCTGCCCTATTTTTAAGTAAAACAAAAACGGCATTACAAAATCTGGTATTTTTAGATGCTTCAAATAAAATTTCAAGAAAGGAAAGTAAAATTATTGCATCATTTGAATTTTTAAACAGATTAAAACTAATCTCTGTTTTTAATTTTGTCTTTAGAAAATTGGAAACTAAAATTGAGCGAAATTTAGTTTCAGAGAAACCTTCACTTTTTCTGTTTGACATCTATAAATTAGGCTGTTATTGCTTTTTAAAATCAAAATAAATGGCTTTTTTTTCTATCATAATTCCGCTTTACAACAAAGAAGATTTTATCGAAAACACGGTACAAAGTGTCTTGAATCAAACTTTTCAGGATTTTGAAATTATTGTTGTAAATGACGGATCAACTGATAAAAGCGAAGAAAAGTTATTGCAGTTTAATGATTTTAGAATTAATTATTACAGCAAAAAAAACGAAGGTGCTTCTGCCGCAAGAAATTACGGAATCGAAAAAGCAGCTGCCGATTTTATAACTTTTCTAGATGCAGACGATTATTGGTATCCGACGTTTTTAGAAACGATGTTTAATCTCATTTCCAAGGTTCCAGATCAAAAAGTATTTTCTGCTGCAATTGAATTTGATACTTCAAAAAAAATAATTCCAGTACAATATTCGATTTTAAAATCTAATGACGAATTTGAAATTGTAAACTACTTTCAAGCCAGTTTAAAGGAAACAGTTCTTTGTACTTCCTGCGCTGTTTTCCATAAAACTGTTTTCTCTGAAGCTGGAAATTTTGACACAAAAATTAAAAGTGGTCAAGACACCGATTTATGGATTAGAATTGGTCTTATTTATCCTGTAGTTTTTTCTTGGAAAATATTAGCCCGATACGTTTACGATCCTGAAAGTCTTTCGAAAAATAAGAAACTGATTCACGAAAAAATGGATTTTTCGAAATATGAGAAAATAGAAAACGCCAATTTAGATTTGAAAAAATTTCTCGATTTGAATCGGTTTTCATTGGCTGTAAAAAGTAAAATCGCTGGAGAAAAAGCACTTTTTACTAATTATTCTCAACCAATTGATTTGAAGAATTTAGGTTTGAAGAAACAAATTTTATTACGCCTGCCTGCTTTTGCTCTGATCTTTTTGATTAAAACAAAAACAGTACTTGCAAATTTAGGCTGGGGCTCATCTGTTTTTAAATAGTTTGAATTTTTTAAATTCCCGAATGTAATCTTCTTCATTAAATTCATTGGAAGACAAAACCAAACAAACACTTCCTGAAGAAAAATTTTCGATTTCCCTCCAAATACCCGGTACGATAAGCAAACCGACATTTGGCTTATTCAACGTCACTGTTTTCTTGTTTTTACCATCTTTTAAAATCACGTCAAAACTGCCGCTTAATGCAATTAAAAATTGCTGTTGGTCTATATGTGCATGCCCGCCTCTTTTGCTTCCGCTTGGCACATCATATAAATAATATACTCTTTTGGAAACAAACGGAATTGTATCGCCTTCAATAACCGAAAGATTTCCTCTTCTGTCCTGAATTTTAGGAATTTCAATTAATTGAATATCTGAAATAGTGGTCATTTGTGATTGGTTAGAAGATTTTTCCATTGTTCAGATATATTTTTTAAAGACAAATGTTTGACGCTTTCTACAGCGTTCTTTTTGCAAAAATGATACATTTCGTTATCATCTTCAAGCCGATTGATAGCTTCGGCCAAAGCTTCAATATTATGGTTTTCAACCAACAGACCATTAAATTCATTCTGAATAATTTCTCGTGGTCCAGAATTACAATCTACAGCCACAACAGGCGTTCCCAAAGCTAATGATTCTATTATGGAAAGTGGAAATCCTTCGTAATGACTTGTCAGAATGGTAAATTTAGCTTTACGAACTTCTTCAAATGGATTTTGTTTGAACGGAAATATTTTAACGTAATTACTTAAATCTAAACTTTCAATTTTTTGTTTTATAAAATCCAAATCATTTCCAGAACCTAAAAGATATAATTCATATCCTTTCAAAAAAATTTGAGACTTAGAAAAAGCTTCCAGCATCAATGTAAAATTTTTAACTTTTTCATCAAATCGTCCAAAAAACAAAATCACTTTTTGAGTTTCTAAAGTCTCTTTTTTTAATTCTTCTTCGGCAATAAAAAAAGGATTGTAAATTGTAATGGTGTTTTTAAACTTATAAAGCTGATTTATTTTTTCTTCGATTGCTTTTGAGACACAAATTAAAGCCTCAGTATTTTCATAAATTATTCTGGACCAAAATACCGACGAAGGAAAATAATTTTTAAAATTATAACTATGCACAACGTAATAGATTTTGGTGTTTCGATAAATTAATCTCGTAATTAATTCTCTCAGCAATACATTTCTAGTTCTGCTGTCTATGACAATTTCTATATTATTTTTGGTCAAATAGCGACGTAGTAAAATTCCTTTTTTTAATTTTCTGAGGAAAGAAAAAGAGCCTAAGCTTTCTTTTTCTAAATTGAATAAAGTTCCTGTATATGAATAATCTACAACATCATTTACAACAATAGAATGGACTTCAAACCCAGATTCTTCTAACATAAAAGTCAGTAAAGCTGCGAAACGTTCTGCTCCTCCTTTTCCTAAAGAATTTGAAACAATTGCAACTTTCTTTTTATTCATGTTTTTAACCAAAAAAGTAAATATATTTGTCAAATATACACATAAATGAAAGTTTTACTGGTAGGCGAATACAGTCATTTGCACAATTCTTTGAAGGATGGTTTGCAAAAATTAGGACATGATGTTTTTATTATTGGTCAGAACGACGGTTTTAAAAATTTTCCAGTCGACTTTCCTATTCAGAAAAAATGGGATTCTGGTTTTCTAAAAAAAGTAAAAATTGCAGTGTATAAACTTTCTGGATTCGATATTACCTCTTATTTAACGTATCGACAGTTTCTAAAATTCGAAAAACGATGTTCGGGTTTTGATGTCGTGCAGTTAATCAACGAAAACAGTTTTCATTGCACGTATTATTTCGAAAAGAAGATCATTTCGAGCCTTTTAAAAAACAATAAGAAATTGTTTTTACTGAGTTGTGGCTACGACTATTTAAATGTGAAATATTGTTTTGAAAATCCTGATTTTAAATCTGTAATTGCTCTCTATCAAAATCATACAATTGATCAAAAATCATTTGCTAATGTTTTGAAATTCCGCAAGAAAGAGTTCCTCAAACTACATCAATTTATCTACAAAAACTGCAACGGCATTATTGCTTCCGATCTAGATTATCATCTTCCATTAATAGGAAACAGTAAATATCTGGGAATGATTTCAAACCCAATTAATATTGACAAACTTCAATTTGAATCGCTAAATATTTCTGATAAAATCATCATTTTCCATGGCATCAACAATGATAATTATTTAAAAAAGGGAAATGATTATTTTGAAAAAGCTCTGGAAATAATTGAGAAAAAATACGGTTCGAAAGTTGAAATAATAACTGTTCGAAGTATTCCATATTCTCAATATATCGATTTGTATAATAGATCACATATTTTATTGGATCAAATTTATGGATATGATCAGGGCTACAATGCACTTGAAGCAATGGCAAAAGGAAAAGTCGTTTTTACCAACGCCGAAACTGAGTTTACAGAATATTACAATGTTACTGAAAAAGTGTGCATAAACGCTATTCCAAATGTAGATTACCTAGTAAATGAATTGTCTTTTTTAATTGAAAATCCAGCAGAAATTACGGCAATAGGAAAACGCGCCAGGACTTTTATAGAAGAACATCATAATTATGTGAATATTGCACAAAAATACGTGCAGAAATGGAACGAAAATTAAAACAAACTTTTTCTAAAATAGATCGCAAGGACTATCAAATAACTCAAATTTTGAAAAGCGTAAGCTATTACAACTCCTTCTATTTGAAATATTTGAATATAATAAACACTAGCCGTATACAGAATAAATAAAGAAAATAATTCTGTAAGTATAAAAGCCAATGTCAATTTTTTGGCAAAAAACTGGTAGCCTAATATCAGTGAACAAACTTTAAAAATATCTCCGAGAAACTGCAAAAAAAACAAATCTGTTACAGGTAAAAATTCTTTACTAAAAAGCAGTTTAACCACAAAAAATCTAGCCAAATAAAGCACAATTAAACCCAAAACAAAAACAGGCAGAATGAACTTATAAAACTCCCAAAAAACACTTTTTGTTTCCTGATTAGTGGATGCTTTTGATAGTTTCGGCAAAAAATAAACGGTTAGAATAGTGCTGATAAATAAGAGATAGTAAGACGAAATTCTCGTCATGGTTTCCCAATATCCAGCTTGTTCAATTCCTAAATCATGAATAATATGATTTCTAATTGCTAAGAACACAAATGGCCCTAGAATCGAGGAAACCAAAGCCATTAAGGAATACGAGGAAAGATTTTTTATGATTTTAAAGTCAAATAAGTCTAGTTTTATAATTTGAAAAAAGTTAATTTCTTTTTGAACTAGATAAAAAGTAACGAAAAACAAAAGCGCGGGCGCAATCACAATAGCCATTAAAGCTCCAATCGTTTGGTATTGTAAAATCAAAAAGAGAGAAACCGCTAAACCAATTATGTTTCCGATGATATTAATCCAGATTACTTTGTGAAATTTCCCTAAACCATTAATTAATGCAACAAAAAAAATTGAAACGGCATAAAAAGGCAAAGCCAAAGCCAAAACTTTAAAAACTGGTAAATATTCGGTGTTATTTCCAAAAATTCTGGTATTCCAATATTGGGCTGTAAAAAACAAAACAAAACCTAGAAGAACGGCTATGAATGAGAGGCTTATAAAAACAGTTGTAATTACTTTTTGAAGTTCAACTTTGTTTTTCTCATTTTCGGCGGTGTATTTTACGATGCCATTTTGAAATCCTAAAGTGGAAATATTTTCTAATGAAGTTAAAAAATTACGAAGATTTCCAAACAAAGCCATGCCGCTTGGTCCGACAAAAACGGCAAGTATTTTTGATGTAATTAATCCAATTCCGATTTTTAAAACAACGCTGAAACTGTTTAAAGAAGTTATCTTAAACAAACTGGTTTGACCTATTTTTTTATAGAAATTCAAACTTAGTATTGATTTAAAATTTCAATTATAAAATCAACCTCAAATTCTGTTAAAACAGGACTCATTGGCAAGCTTAAAACCTCATTATGAATCTTTTCAGTTACAGGTAATGATAAATTATTCCATCTTGAAGTTTCGGAAGAAAAAGCCTTCTGTTTGTGTGGCGGAATGGGATAATGAATTAATGTCTGAATATTATTTTGGGTTAAATAATCTTGTAAATTGTTTCTATTTTCTGTTCGAATAACAAATAAATGAAAAACATGATTGTTTGAAAAATCCCAAAAAGGTAGTATTATTTTATCGTTTTTTATTTCAGACAAATAGCGTTTTGCAATCTTTCTTCTTTTCTCATTATCAGCATCTAAATTGGGCAATTTCAGATTTAAAAATCCAGCTTGAAGTTCATCTAATCTCGAATTTACACCAACATATTCGTTTTGGTATTTTTTCTCAGAACCATAATTTCGAAGTGAAAAAAGCACTTTGGCCAGTTCAGCATCATTTGTCGTAATCGCTCCGCCATCGCCTAAACAACCTAAATTTTTTCCTGGATAAAAACTATAAGCGATTGCTGATTTTAGTCCCGAAGCCTCGGGATAGATTTTAGATTTTAGATTATTTTCCGCTCCGTGAGATTGTGCGGCATCTTCTACAACAATAAGATTATGTTTTTCTGCAATTTCATTTATTTTATCCATTTCGGATAATTGCCCGTATAAGTGAACAGCTAAAATGGCTTTTGTTTTTGAGGTGATTTTTTCCTCAATTAAATCTGGATTTATATTGTAAGTTTCTAATCTCGGCTCCACCAAAACTGGAACTAAATCGGCTTGTAAAATTGCTAAAATACTCGCTATATATGTATTTGCCGGAACGATAACTTCGTCACCTTTTTGAAATTTTCCGAGTTCGATATACCCTTTAAATATAAGAATTAAAGCATCTAAGCCATTTCCGACTCCAATACAATATTTTGATTGGCAGTATTCGGCGAAAGCCTTTTCAAATGTCTCCGCTTCTTTTCCTAAAATATACCAGCCGTTATGTAAAACCGTTTGCAGTTTTTCCTGAAAAGCAGTTTCATAAGGTTCGTTGATTTTTTTTAGGTCTAAAAATGGTATCACTTTATTTCAATTTTATAAAAATCTTGATTGTAAACAGAACAGCCTAATTCTTCTTTTTGGTTTAAAAGCCCGTTATTGTAGCCCGCTTCACTATCATCTCCTACAATTCCCATGTCAAAAAAGTGCTTCCCTTTTCGTTTGTATTTGTGCAGCAAATTAATGAATAAAAAATCGAGTGCTCGAAATTCTTCTCCCGTCTTTGAAGTTGCACCATACTGTGATTTAACGACATTTTTGGTCTCAAAAATCGTTATTCCGGCAATTATTTCATCATTTTTATATGCAGAAAATTGCTTTATATTTTGAGGAAATTTAGATTTTAAAAGTGTAATTTCTTCTTTAGAATGAACAGGTTTTGTATCGAATTTTTCCAATAATCTTGGTTCTAAAACTTTTTCCCAAAAAGGATCGAAATTCTCTTCTTCTACGATATCTAAATCAAGGTTTTCAATTCTTCTAAAGTGCTTTAATTTACTTTTCGAAATCTTTAAAGGCACAGATAAATTAACTGCCAGATTCATTTCTTTTCGTTCTAAAACAGCGCCTCTTTTGATTAGAAAAAATTCGATTTCTTTATTTCCTTCCGAAAAATAAAAATCTGGAATTGGTTTATAATAAAAGGTTTGTATTTTATTTTCTTTCAAAAAAAGTAAAATTTCGTCTAAAATCAATGATACTTTTTCTGCCTTCAATTTAGATAAATAGACCAAACCACCATAAGTAAGTCCTTGATGAGAATAAACGGCATTTTCTCGTTTATTGGCTGGAAGAATGGCACGTAGTTTTTCTTCTTCAAAAATTAAAAGAGAGAAGTCTTCAAAACGATCGCGATGATATTCCATAAAATCACGGTAAAATAGAAACGTGGCATTTTTGGCCTGAGCAACAAAATCGTTCCAAATGGCAAAATCATTTTGATTGTATTTTTTTACGGTATATTTTGTCATCAATTATTTATGATCAAATGCTTTTAAATGCCATTTGTATTTTACTGCCAGCAGTCTAATTACAATAATTACAAGTGAAGTAACTAAATATAAAACATCGACGTTTAAATTTAGTGCTCTTAAACCAAAGAATACGAATCCGCCAAAAATACAGATTGTAGCATATATTTCTTCTCTAAAAACGTTCGGAATTTCGTTGCATAGAATATCTCTAATTACCCCTCCAAAACACGCGGTCATTGTTCCTAAAGCAATACAAATTCCGGGATGAAGTCCAATCACAATTCCTTTTTCGAGACCAATTAAAGTGAAAACTCCCAAACCAATTGTATCAAACAAAAATAATGAAGTTCTGAGTCTATCGAATTTTTTTCTAAAAATAATGGCTAGAAAAAATCCTAAAATAATCACGTAAACATACTGCATATCGCGCATCCAGCCTACTGGAGTTCGTCCAATAAGAACATCACGGAGCGTTCCTCCTCCTACCGCGGTGACAAATGCAATGATAAAAACCCCGAACGGATCTAGTTTTTTATGCATTGCTGTTAAAGCGCCAGACATAGCAAACGCCATTGTCCCAATAATATCTAGTAAGTGAAACATTTTTTCTTAAGCTACAAAGATTTAAAGGTACAAAGGTGCAGAGATTTTTATAATTGTTTCTATTTTTTTAGTACTATTTTTATTTCAGGATTTATTCTCTTGATTGCTTCTAAAAATCTGTTTTTATCCTTTGGAGAAATTAAAAGCGTATCATATTTATTATATAAAATTTCTAATCGGTTAAAAGAAAGTGCAGGCGAACTTATAATATTAAAAGTCTCCGATATTGTTTTTATCTCCTTAACTTCAATTAAAAAATTAAAGAAATAGCCGCATTTTATTTTCAGTTTATCGCCTTCAATACTATACATAGTTGTTGAAAATGAATAGATGACATAACTAATTACAAAAATTATGAAAATAAAACCAAACCAATTTTGATCATACGCTAATCGTATTAGAATCAGCGTAAATAATATGCTTACCAGAATTACAAACCATAAATCAATTTTAGATTTGAATTTTTCCATTTGTTATTATATTATTTTTTAACGTAAATAGGACTTCTTTTTAGTAAATAAGTTACAGAATCCATCCAGCTGTCTTTTACTGCTAAGAGCGGTTTACGAGTTTGAGAATAAATTTTGGTCGTATTTCTATACATGTCAAAATAAACAGTATAGTAATAATAAACCTGTGTGTTTGCTGTAGTTGTAGAAATATCGTTTGTTTTTATTTTTTTGTTATTGTCGCTTACTTTTGCATTTCCGCTATTATAAGTAGTGGCTGTAGTACCAGAATTTATAGTGTAAGAAACTTTTGCAGCAACAATATTATCAACTCCCAATATTTTCTCAAGATCTTCAATTGGAGTTTCATCAATATTATTATGATCTATTCCAGCTTTATGAAGCAAACTATTTGTGGTTCTTAAATCTTGAACTGTTAACGGAAAAATATTTGATGATTTGTCCAGCAGTTTATTGTAAAGATCGTTTTGAGCAAATTTAGCCATGTCTCCTGAGCTTTCCTGCGTATCTGAATTCACGTAAGGAACTGGAAGCACCGCAATTGTATTGGGCTTCATTTCTGACGCTGTAATTGTTGACGAACCTGAAGACGGCGAACTATTTCCAGAACTTACATCAAAAGTTTGTGATCTTCCGCTGGCAAAATCAATTCTTGCAATCTGCGAAATGTCAAGTGAAATTACTAATGTTTCGCCTGGAAGTGAATATTCTACGGTTTTATCAGACATTTTTGAAATCGTACATTCAATAATCTGATAATCTCTTTTTATTATTTTATCCAATTTTTTTCCGCCTTGAGCGAAACTAAAAACAACGGCAAATAACATTAATATAATGAGGAGTGGCTTTTTACTTTTCATGTTCAGAGTTTTAAATTTAGAATATTCGTAACTAAAAATCAGTTAAATATAAAAAATTAAAATCTAAAGATTCAAAATAATCCTAATTCCTTAAAGAAAATTTTTACATATGCTGTGTGTAGAAATTGTAGTCTTTTAAAATTACTCGAATAAAATCGCTGTTATTTCCAGATTGATTTTTAATTCCGGTTACGCTTTCGATTTTGGCTACCAATTTATAAATGATTTCATGATCATTTTTGGCTTCGGCTTTTTGGTATGTTTCCTTGATGATTCGCATATCATTGTCTGAAAGTTTTATCACTAAAGGATAAGTCGGAACATAGGAATCTCCTATTTCTTCTAAAATTGTGTGGCTAATATTAATTTTATTTTTCAACGTAATAACAGCTGTTCCTGCTGCCATATCACCAAGACGCTGAGATTTTTGACTGGTAACTACCGCAATCATTCCTGGTAAACCAAAAAGACTGAAAAAGTCTATTACTCTAAAAAACCATCTTACTAAATAATCGCCAAAACCCGCTTGATAACCGTCAATTTTAACCACTTTAATTTTTACTAATTTTTTTCCAAGCGATTGCCCTTCAAAAATACTTTCAAGAACTAAAGAGTAAACTATAATTGGAGAATACAGCATTAAATATACTGCACCGCGAGACCAGCCGTCTAGATTGACCATCAATCGATCTAACTGAAGCCAGTCAAATAAAACTACTGAAATTGCCGTCGAATAACAGATTATAATGAACAAATCAATGAAAAAAGCACCTAATCTTTCGCCTACAGAAGCAGCAATAAAATTTATTTTGACATTTTGTGTCGTATTAATAGATAATTCTGACATATTTTATATTTTAGCCAACAATGAGAGAAATCGCCTTTATAAAACAAAACAAAGAAAAATGGCTCGAATTTGAGCTGGCAATTTTTGGTAAAGCTAAAAAAAATCCTGATGAATTAGCTAATTTATACATTCAAATGATGAATGATTTGTCGTACGCTCAAACGTATTATCCTAAAAGTAAAACGGTTGTCTACTTAAATCATCTTGCCTCTCAAATTTATCAGAAGATCTACAAAACCAAACGAACAGACAGAAATCAGATTATTGATTTTTTTAAAATTGATGTTCCGCTTTTGGTTTACGAGTACAAAAGGTATTTGCTTTATGCATTTGCTTTATTTTTTGTGACAGTTTCTATTGGAGTACTTTCTGCCCGTTACGATCAAGATTTTGTTCGTTTAATTTTAGGAGACGAATATGTCAATATGACGCTGGAAAACATCAAAAAAGGCAATCCAATGGCCGTATACGGTTCTGGAAGCAATTGGGGAAGTTTTATTGGCATTACTGTCAACAATCTTTTTGTTGGTGCTCGATGCTATTTTTACGGAATTTTTGCTGGTATCGGAACTTTTAATATTTTCCTTCAAAACTGTATTATGCTGGGTTCATTTCAGTATTTCTTTTACGAGCAAGGCGTTTTCTGGAAAAGCGTTCGAGGAATTTGGATTCATGGTTCTATGGAAATTTTTGCCATTGTGATAGAAACTACTGCTGGATTTATTTTAGGTGCATCTATCCTATTTCCTAAAACCTTCTCGAGAATAAATTCATTTAAGATTGGATTTAAAAACAGTTTTAAAATATTTTTGAGTACTTTTCCATTCACGATAAGCGCTGGATTTTTAGAAGGTTTCATTACCAGATATTCTATCGATATGCCCAATTGGTTAAGCGTTTTTATTATTCTGGTTACGCTTGCGATTATCTCATTCTATTACTTGATTTATCCTTTTATTGTGCACAAAAAAATACATTCTTTAACCGCCAAAAATCTTTAAGACCAAGTAATGACAAGATTATTATTTATTTTATCTTTTCTTTTTTGCTGCGGCGTTTCTAAGGCTCAGGATTCAATTGTTATACCACAGGATCCACCAAAAATTGCTGGAATTAAATATACTGAAAAGGACATTCAAATTGATTCGAATTCTGTCGAAGCGAAACATTTTGAGAAAAATTTCAAAAAAAAATACACTGATCCAGAATTTATCTACGAATATAAAGCGCCGGAAAAAAGCTGGTGGGATCATTTTATGCATTGGCTGGCTGGAGTATTTGCAAGTCTTTTCAATTTCAAAAGCGTTAAAACCTCACTGACTTTTGTTGGTATTTTATTTCGGATTTTAGCCGTTTTAATAGTTATTGTATTGATTTACTTGATAGCAAGGAGTCTGACAAAACAAGATGGGAGATGGATTTTTGGAAAAAATGCCAATAAGAAAGCGATCTTTTATTCTGATGCCGAAAAAAATATCCATCTTTTAGATTTCGAAAAATTAATAAAAGAGAGTATCGAAGCTGGCGAAAGAAGAATTGCTGTACGATATTATTATCTGTGGCTTTTAAAAGTAATGGCTCAGCATAATTATATTGAATGGGATATCGAAAAAACAAATTCAGATTACTTATACGAGTTACAGCAGCCTGCTCATAAAGAAGAGTTTACCTATCTTTCTTATTTGTATAATTACATTTGGTACGGCGAATTTGAAATTGATGATGCAATATTCCAAAAAACTGAAAACAGATTTAAAAAAGCTTTAAAAACCTTCGGCAATGGATAAAAATATGAAAATCCACATTGCGATTCTGGTTTTAATATTAGGCATCGTATTATTAACAGACAAGGGACAGCAAAAACCAATTGACTGGACTCCTACTTATTCTGTCAATGATAAAATTCCGTTTGGATTATACATTTTTGACCATGAAGTTAACGGCTTTTTTAAGAAACAAAAAATCCAAAAAATTTCAACAGAAACGCCTTATGAGTATCTAGATTCTCAATATGATGAAAATGAAAATGTAGAGAATTATAAAATTAAAGGTACTTTCATCAATATTTCTGAAGCCAATAATATTGACGATCAATCTATAAAAGAGATTTTATATTTTGTTTCGCATGGAAATAAGGCTTTTTTAAGCATGAGAGCATTTCCAAAATTATTACTGGATTCTTTAAAAGTAGAATTAAAAACAGATTTTATGCCATCTGAAAATGTTTCAATCTGGATGGCCAATAAAAAAGTCAGCACAAAAAAATATACTTTTAATACTGGTTTAAGCGATTACTTTTCTAAAATAGATACTCTAACTACAAAAGTTTTGGGCTATCAAAACAGCAATAAAAATAAAAGACAAATTAATTTTATTGAAGTTCCTTATAAAAATGGATATGTCTATTTGCATACGCAGCCGGTAGCGTTTACAAATTATAACCTGCTGAAAAAAGACCATTATCAATATGCCGAAAATGTTTTGTCGTACTTTACAAAAGGAGATATATTTTGGTACAATAAAAGTCTTAACGATAAGCGAATTTCAAATTCTCCGATGCGCTATATTTTATCGCAGCCAGCTTTAAAATGGGCATGGTATTTAGCTTTACTTGGTATTTTGATTTTTATGATCTTTAATGCAAAACGTAAGCAGCGTATTGTGCCAATTATAAAACCATTGCAGAATTTAACGGTTGATTTTACCAAAACCGTTGGGAATTTATATTATCAGGAAGGAGATCACACTAATATTATTGATAAAAAGATTATTTATTTCCTAGAGAAAATCAGAACCGATTATTTGATTGATACGTCAAAATTAGACGATGATTTTATCAAAAAATTGCATTATAAAACAGGCAAAGACGAAAAAGACATTCAAGAACTTATCGACTTAATAAACAATCACAGAAAGAGTTATCACGGAAGTCTGGAAGAAGATTTAATCCGAATAAATACAGCAATAGAAAAGATTTTACATTAATTATTTTAGCCACAGATTATTAAGATTAATACAGATTAAAATCATTTCAATTCTTTAGTGGCAAGAAAAAACAAATAAAAAACAGACCAAATTATGGACGATATCAATACAACATCAAACGAAATCACAAATGAAAATGTGAATTTTGAAACCAGAATTAATTTAGGACCTCTTTTAGAGCACGTAAATACAATCAAAAAAGAGATTGAAACTGTAATTGTCGGGCAGCATAAAATGGTGGACCAGCTTTTGGTTGCAATTTTGTCAAACGGGCATGTTCTTTTGGAAGGTGTTCCTGGAGTTGCGAAAACTATCACAGCCAAGTTATTATCCAAAACATTAAATATTGGTTTCAGCAGAATTCAATTTACGCCAGATTTAATGCCTTCTGATATTTTAGGAACTTCGATTTTTAATCTAAAAACTTCAGAATTTGAATTCAAAAAAGGACCAATTTTCTCCAATTTAATTTTAATTGATGAGATAAATCGTGCTCCTGCCAAAACACAAGCGGCGCTTTTTGAAGTTATGGAAGAACGTCAAATTACAATCGACGGATCTGGTTATCAATTAGAAACGCCGTTTTTGGTAATTGCAACCCAAAACCCAATCGAGCAAGAAGGAACTTATCGTCTTCCAGAAGCGCAATTAGACCGTTTTCTTTTCAAAATCACTATCGATTATCCAAAATTAAATGAAGAGATTTTGATCATTCAAAGAGAACATTCTTTACAAGATCATGGAAAACTAGATGCGATAAAAACAATTCTTTCTTCTGATGAAATTAAGCAGTATCAAGGTTTGGTAAAACAAATTAGAGTCGAGCAAAATTTATTAGAATACATTGCCAGAATCGTGGTTAATACACGCGAAAACGCCTTTTTATATTTAGGAGCTTCTCCTCGTGCTTCAATCGCTATTTTGAATGCTGCCAAAGGTTTTGCTGCCATCCGCGGACGTGATTTTGTTACGCCAGAAGATATTAAAGAAGCTGCGATTCCTGTTTTACAGCATCGTGTTATTGTAACGCCAGAACGTGAAATGGAAGGTATTACAAGCTCAGAAATTATTAAACAAATTATCGAAACTGTAGAAATTCCAAGATAATTGTTAATTATAAATTGTTAATTATAAATTGTTAATGGTTAATGGTTAATGGTTAATGTTGGGACAAACTTGAAACTTGAAACCTGAAACCTGAAACTTGAAACATCGAACAAATGAAGTTCATAAAAAGTCTATATCTGAATAATTTCTTCTTCTATGTGCTTTTAGGCATAATAGGATTGTTTGTTTGTGCTTTTATTTTTCCGAATCTTTATAATGCGGTTTGGCTTATTGTTTTGGGTTTGGTGACTTTTTTAGGTCTTGATATCCTGATTTTATATTTGGCAAGAACTGGACTTGAAGCAGAAAGAATTACGCCGGAAAAACTATCTAATGGCGATTTAAATCCCATTCGAATCAACTTGAAAAATCATTATAATTTTCCTGTTTCGGTTAAGATAATTGATGAAATTCCGTTTCAGTTTCAAGTTCGTGATTTCAAGATTGTAAAATCGATAAAAGCATCAACGCAAAAAGAAATTAGCTACGAACTTCGTCCGACAGAACGCGGCGAATATCATTTTGGAGCTTTAAATGTCTATGTTTCTTCGCCTTTAAAACTAATTGCTAGAAGATTTGCTTTTGACAAAGACCAAATGGTTCCGACGTACCCATCTTATATTCAGTTAAGAAAATACGATTTAATTGCTTTTTCTAATAATCTTTTTCAATACGGAATTAAAAAAATCCGCCGAATTGGACACACAATGGAATTTGAACAGATT
Source organism: Flavobacterium sp. Root935 (assembly GCF_001429295.1). Classification (GTDB taxonomy): domain Bacteria; phylum Bacteroidota; class Bacteroidia; order Flavobacteriales; family Flavobacteriaceae; genus Flavobacterium. The sequence goes on from NZ_LMJL01000012.1 coordinate 1,223,633, forward strand.
AAAGAATACGTACAAGGCGATGATTTAAGGACATTAAACTGGAAAGCTACTGCCAAAAGAAATTCTTTGATGGTCAATCAGTTTCAAGACGAAAAATCACAAACTGTTTATATGGCAATTGACAAAGGCCGTGTCATGCAAATGCCTTTTGACGGATTGAGTTTGTTAGATTATGCTATAAATTCGGCTTTGGTTTTATCAAATGTCATTCTGAAAAAACAAGATAAAGCAGGACTTTTTTCATTTTCTAAAAAGGTAGAAAACAGAGTTTTTGCCGAAAGAAGAGCTTCTCAAATGCAAAAGATCTTAGAAACTTTATACAATGTAAAAACCGATTTTTTCGAAAGCGATTACAGCCGATTATATGTTGATATTAAGAAAAATATCAATCAAAGAAGTTTAATTATTCTGTACACCAACTTTGAAACAATGGACGGATTGAATCGCCAGTTACCTTATTTAAAAGGAATTGCAAAAAGTCACTTATTGGTTGTTGTTTTCTTTCAAAATACCGAACTGAATTCGATCATCAATAAGAAAACAACTACTATTCAGGAAGTTTATGACAAAGTAATTGCTGAAAAATTTATGTTCGAAAAACGATTAATCGTAAACGAACTGAAAAAATACGGAATCCATTCGGTTTTGACACAGCCAGAAAATCTTACGCTTGACGCCATTAACAAATATTTGGAAATTAAGTCTAGAGGAATTTTATAAATTTTCCCTTCTATTAAGTTAAAGTTACCATACGTTATCACGTAAAAATTAATTGATTAAATTAATTAGTTTTGAAAAAAAATCAAAACGATTCATTGTAATTTCAATTAATAAAAAATGAAAAAATTAATCCCAATTCTGTTCATTTTATTAAGCTTTAAATCTCTGGCACAAAAAACAGAAAACATAATCATCATTACTACAGATGGTTTTAGATGGCAGGAAGTTTTTAAAGGAATTGACCCAGCGATTGCCAATGATAAAAAATTCAATCAGGGGGACAGCGCCTATATTTATAAAAAATATTCCAATCCCGATATCAAAGAAGCACGTAAAAAATTAATGCCTTTTTTCTGGTCCGAAATCGCTTCAAAAGGTCAGATTTACGGTAATCGAGATTTAGGAAATAAGGTCGATGTTGCCAATCCGTATTGGTTTAGTTATCCAGGCTACAGCGAAATAATGACTGGAAATGTTGACCTGAAAGTCAATTCAAACAGTTACAAAGCCAACCCAAATGTCAATGTTTTAGAGTTCTTGAACCAGCAGCCTAAACTAAAAGGAAAAGTAGTCGCTTTTGGTGCTTGGGATGCTTTTGATAGAATTTTAAATGAAGAAAGAAGCGGGTTTCCTGTCATTTCTGCTTTTGATAAAGTTGGCGGTAAAAAACCAACCACTCATCAAAATTTACTAAATGAAATGCGTGATCATTCATATAAGCCTTTTCATCAGGATGAATGTCTCGATGTTTTTACGCATTATCAGGCAATGGATGAACTTAAAACGAAAAAGCCAAAAGTATTGTACATCGCGTATGGCGAAACCGATGAATGGGCACATCATGCACAATATCGTTCGTATTTAGACGCTGCAAACCAAGTCGATAAATGGATCGAGGAAATTTGGAATTTTGTTCAAAATGACCCGCAGTACAAAAATAAAACAACTTTGTTTATAACAGTTGACCATGGCCGAGGCGACAAAGTAAAAGCACAATGGACAGATCATGGTTCTGATGTTGCTGGTGCATCTGAAATTTGGTTTGCTGCAATGGGACCTGAAATAGCGCCAAAAGGCGAAATTAAAACCGACTCTCAGTTGTATCAAAAACAATTTGCTCAGACTTTAGCAAAAATTATGGGATATGATTTTAAAACCTCCCATCCTGTAGAAAAAAAAATTTCAGAATTATTTTAACGAAACCAAAAACCCAAAATAATTAACCATTTTAAACCAATTCAATGAAAAAAACATTACTAGTCGTTTTGTTATGGACGATCTCTATTTTCAAAATGGCTGCACAACAGCCTGACACGCTCACAGCTTATTACGACAAAATTGAAAAATCCTTCAATTACGAATCGGGAAAAATTACACTTCCTGAAGGCGACGGAACTTTGAATGTTCCTAAAGGTTTCAAGTTTTTAAATGCCGAGCAAACCCAAAATGTTCTAAGTAATTTATGGGGAAATCCAGAGGATAAATCTATTCTGGGTTCATTAGTTCCTGACGGAAAAGGTGTCACACACATGGACAGCTGGATGTTTGTAATCAGCTATCAAGGTGATGGTTATGTAAAAGATGATGATGCCGATGATATTGATTATGATGATCTTCTTAAAACTATGAAAGAAGATGTTGCAACTGCAAATGTAGAGCGGAAAAACGCTGGTTATCCTGAAGTTCAATTAATTGGATGGGCTTCTAAACCTTTTTACGACAATAATTTAAAAGTACTTCACTGGGCAAAAGAATTGCAGTTTGGCGCTGATAAAAACCACACTTTAAACTACGATTTAAGGGTTCTGGGAAGAAAAGGAATGTACAATATTTCGGCTGTTGCTGGTGTAAATCAGTTAGAAGAAGTAAAAGCAAGTATTCCTGGAATTATCAAAAGTGTTGAGTTTAATGATGGAAACAAATATTTAGATTTTGATGCCGATACAGACACAGTCGCTGCTTGGACAATTGGCGGTTTAGTTGCTGGAAAAGTATTAGCAAAAGTTGGATTTTTCGCCATTTTAGCAAAATTCGGAAAGTTCATCGTAATCGGAATTATTGCCGCTTTTGCAGCCGTAAAAAAAATTCTTTTTGGTAGCAAAGACCAAGTTGTTGCTAGACCTGCAGAAGAAGAAACTGCACTTTTAGAAGAAAATAATTCTACAGAAGAATAGTTTTTTGCCGCGAATTTCACGAATTTACACGAATTCATTTTTGCATTACTGCGAGAAAAAAATTAGTGGAAATTTGTGTAATTCGCGGCAAACTTTTTTATAAGACTTACAAGGTTTTAAAAACCTTGCAGGAAGAAAAAAACTCTGTACCTTTGCCCCTCTGCAACTTTGAGCCTTTAAAAAAATGAAACAAATCACTTCAATTCAAAATCCGTTTATAAAATCTTTGGTTTTACTTCAAGAAAAATCCAAAGCCAGAAAACAAACCGGAACATTTTTGATTGAAGGTTTACGAGAAATTTCATTAGCAATAAAAGGCGGTTACGAAATTGAAACGGTATTATTTTTACCAGATTTAGTTTCTGAAACCGAAATCAACAAACTGATCAAGAATCCGTTTCAAATTATCGAAATCAATAAAGAAGTTTATCAAAAACTGGCTTATCGCGATACCACCGAAGGAATTTTAGCTGTAGCTAAAACCAAATCGCTGCAATTATCCGATTTAAAATTATCGGAAAACCCATTAATTCTAGTTGTTGAATCGCTGGAAAAACCAGGAAATATTGGAGCAGTTTTACGTACTGCAGACGCAGCTAATTTAGATGCTGTTTTAATTGCTAATCCAAAGAGCGATTTATACAATCCGAATATTGTGCGTTCAAGTGTGGGCTGTCTTTTTACCAATCAAATTGCAACAGGAACCACTTCTGAAATTATTGCTTTTTTAAAAGAAAAAAAGATTAATTTCTATAGCGCAACGCTTCAAAATTCAACTTCTTATCATACTCAAGATTTTACTGCTCCAACCGCTTTGGTTGTGGGTACAGAAGCAACTGGTCTAACGCAGGAATGGCGTGAAGCTGCTACTCAAAATATTATTATCCCGATGCAGGGCGAAATTGACAGTATGAATGTTTCTGTTGCTGCCGCGATTTTAATTTTTGAAGCAAAAAGACAGAGAGGGTTCTGATTTTAGATTTTAGATTTTCTAAAAGCTGCTTCGCTCCTTTTTGGAATTTGGGATTTAAAAAATTTGGAATTTTACCCTTCAAAAATCTACAATCTTTCCCGAAACTTCGGGACTAAAATCTACAACCGCAAAACCTTGTGTATATAGAAACTAATTCTTATTTTTAGTACTTGAACTATGCCGTTATGACAGAATTAGATATTGAAAAAGAAAATAAAGCTATTGCGCAGGAATACAAGGAATTACTTCGAATAAGTTACCAAACTTTAAGCCCAGCTGACAAAAAATTAATTCGAAAAGCTTTTGATGTTGCTGTTGATGCCCACAAAGAGCAGAGACGCAAATCGGGAGAAGCGTATATCTTTCATCCTATTGCAGTTGCAAAAATTGTTGCCTCAGAAATTGGTCTGGGAGCGACCTCTATCGCCGCGGCCTTATTACACGATGTTGTAGAAGATACTCCAATTACAGTTGAAGATATTGAGCGATTATTTAATCCGAAAGTAGCACAATTGGTTGAAGGTCTTACTAAGATTTCGTTAGTTCAAAAAGATTTGAATGCTTCAATGCAGGCTGAGAATTTCAGAAAAATGATTCTGACATTGAATGATGATGTCCGCGTAATTTTGATCAAATTGGCCGATCGTCTTCATAATATGCAGACAATGGATTCGATGGCGGAATATAAACAAACCAAAATCGCCTCTGAAACTTTATACATTTATGCTCCTCTAGCCCACCGTTTGGGACTTTATAACATAAAAACCAAACTTGAAGATTTAGGTTTAAAATATACCGAACCTGCAGTTTATAATGATATTGTCAGTAAAATTCGTGAAACCAAGGAAGAACAAGATGCTTACATCAAAGATATTTCTGATGTTTTAAAGAAATCTCTAGACAATGAAGGCATTGATTATATCATCAAAGGCCGACCAAAATCTATTTATTCTATCCGTAGAAAAATGCGTGCTCAAAATGTAAGCTTTGATGAAGTTTACGACAAATTTGCACTTAGAATCGTTTATAAATCGGATGCCCACGATGAAAAATTTGTGGCATGGAAAATCTATTCAATCGTAACCGATCATTACAGACCAAGCCCGAGCCGTTTGCGTGATTGGATTTCGTCACCAAAATCTACTGGTTACGAAGCACTTCACATTACAGTAATGGGTCCAAAAGGACGCTGGGTTGAAGTTCAGGTTCGAAGCGAACGTATGGACGAAATTGCTGAGAAAGGATATGCTGCACATTATAAATATAAAAATGGAGCAACAGAAGAAAGTGGCTTAGATGTTTGGCTGAATCTTTTGAGAGAAGCACTAGAAAACCCTGAAACCAATGCAGTAGATTTTGTAGAAGATTTCAAAATGAATTTATATTCAAAAGAAATTTTCATTTTTACGCCAAAAGGAGAAATCAAATCACTGCCTAAAGGAGCGACTTCTTTGGATTTTGCTTTTAGCATTCACTCTGAAATCGGAATTAAGACTCGAGGAACACGTGTAAACGGAAGATTAGTTCCTTTGAATTACGAACTTAAAAGTGGTGATCAGGTTGAAGTAATTACTTCTCCAAATCAGAAACCAACGGTAAACTGGCTGGAATACGTAACGACTTCTAGAGCAAAAAATAAGATCAAGAATGTTCTGAACGAGAACACTAAAAAGATCGCAGAAGAAGGAAAAGAATTGCTTGTTAGAAAACTGAAACATTTAAAAATTACTTTTAACGAACAGGTTACAAACGAGTTAGTTAACTTTTTTAAACTCAAAACGAGCTTAGATTTATTTTATAGAGTCGGAATCGGCGCGATTGAAAATCAGCAGTTAAAAGATTATGCTGCGCAGAAAAGCAATTCGTTTATCAATTTCTTTAAAAATAAAATCAAAAGAAATAAAGATACCACTGCAGCTGAGGATATTCATAAACCAGTTATCAGCAGTAATTACGACATGCTGGTTTTTGGAACTGAACATGACAAACTAGATTACAAACTTTCACAATGCTGTAACCCTATTCCTGGTGACGATGTTTTTGGTTTTGTGACTATTAATGAAGGAATTAAAGTACATAAAAAAGATTGTCCAAATGCAATTGGAATGCAGTCTAATTATGCGTATCGAATCATGAGCGCTAAATGGATTGACTCTTCGCAAGAGGAATTCAAAGCGATTATCAATATTACTGGAATGGATGTTTTAGGACTTACCAACCAATTGACAAGAGTAATTTCGAACAATATGAGCGTAAATATCCAAAGTATTTCGCTTAGTACAGATGCAGGAATTTTTCACGGTCAGATTGCTGTAATTGTAAAAAATAACACCATTTTGAAGAAAATGATTAATGCAATTAAGAAAATTGACGGAGTTGATAAAGTTACCAGAGAATACAGAACCTAACTTTTTAACCTATCTATAAGGGTTTTATAACTAAACTTTAAACCCGAAACTTTTATTGATTAAAAATAAAAATTTATCTTTGCCGGATATGACACTCATTTCAACTGACAACACTAAAAATCAAGAAATTGTAAAAAACGTATTTACAATGTATCTTGAACAAAAAGGGCATCGCAAAACTCCTGAGCGTTATGCTATACTTCAGGAAATTTACGACAGCGAGGAACATTTTGACATAGAAAATCTTTATATCAAAATGAAAAACAAAAACTATCGTGTGAGTAGAGCTACTTTGTACAACACGATTGAGTTATTGTTAGACTGTGCTTTGGTTAGAAAACATCAATTTGGGCAAAATCAAGCTTACTACGAAAAATCATATTTCGACAAACAGCACGATCACATTATCATGACTGATTCTGGCGAAGTAATTGAATTTTGTGACCCAAGAATTCAAACCATCAAAAAAACAATCGAAGAAATATTTGATATCGAAATTACGAATCACTCACTTTATTTCTACGGAAACAAAAAAGAAAAACAATAATCCAGAAAGGAATTATTCAAAAAAATAAAAAAAAGAAAAATTAACTACATAATCAGTAGGACAACTTAGATTGTCCCAACGCAAATTAAAACAGAATGACCGTAGATTTATTACTAGGATTACAATGGGGAGATGAAGGTAAAGGAAAAATTGTTGACGTTCTTACCTCAAATTATGATATTATTGCACGTTTTCAAGGAGGACCAAATGCAGGACATACATTAGAATTTGACGGAATCAAACACGTACTTAGAACAATTCCTTCTGGAATTTTTCATAAAAATTCAGTAAATATCATCGGAAATGGTGTTGTAATTGACCCAGTAGTTTTTCAAAAAGAAATTGAAGGTTTAGAGAAATTCAATCTTGATATCAAAAGCAAATTGATCATTTCTAGAAAAGCGCATTTAATTTTACCAACACACCGTTTGCTTGACGCTGCTTCTGAAGCATCAAAAGGAAAGGCAAAAATTGGTTCTACACTTAAAGGTATTGGACCAACTTACATGGACAAAACTGGTAGAAATGGTTTGCGTGTTGGAGATATCGAATTAGAAGACTTCAAAGAGCGTTACAGAGCATTAGCAGACAAACACGAAGCTATGATTGCTTTTTACGACGTTAATATTCAATATAATTTAGCTGAATTAGAAAAAGAATTCTTCGAAGCTATTGAAGAACTTAAAAAATTAGATTTTATTGATAGTGAAGAATACATGCACCAAGCTCAAAAAGCTGGTAAATCTATTCTTTGCGAAGGTGCTCAGGGATCTTTATTAGATGTTGATTTCGGAACTTATCCTTTCGTAACTTCATCAAACACTACTGCTGCTGGAGCTTGTACTGGTCTAGGAATTGCTCCTAACAAAATCAAAGAGGTTTACGGAATTTTCAAAGCTTACGTTACACGTGTAGGAAGCGGACCTTTCCCAACTGAACTTTTTGACGAAGTTGGTGCTACAATGGCAAGAGTGGGTAACGAATTTGGATCTGTAACAGGAAGACAAAGACGTTGCGGATGGTTAGATTTAGTAGCTTTAAAATATGCTGTACAAGTAAATGGAGTTACTCAATTAATGATGATGAAAGGTGATGTACTTTCTGGTTTTGAAACTTTAAAAGTTTGTACTGAATACAACTACAAAGGACAAAATATCTCTCACTTCCCTTACAACATTGAACCAGAAAATGTTACTCCAATTTACAAAGAGTTTAAAGGATGGAAGCAAGATTTAACAGGACTTACAACTTACGATCAATTACCTGTTGAGCTAAAAGAATATATTGAGTTTATTGAGAAAGAAATCGAAGTGCCAATCAAAATTGTATCGGTTGGACCTGATAGAAAACAAACAATAACAAAATAATACATTTAAAAACGCTCTGATAATCAGGGCGTTTTTTTTGAATAATATTGATATGAGAAAAAATCCAGAAATTGAGATTACCGAAACCAAGTTATTATCAGATAACTGGTATGTATTAAATAAAGTTACTTTTAACTATAAAAAGGAAAACGAAAAAATAGAATCGCACATACGAGAAGTATATGACCGTGGCAATGGTGCTGGTATCTTATTATATAATTCTGCTAAAAAAACAGTTATACTAACCAGACAATTTCGTTTACCAACTTATCTTAACGGAAACAAAACTGGAATGATGATTGAGGTTTGCGCTGGACTTTTGGATAAAGATAATGCTGAACAAGCTATAATTCGTGAAACAGAAGAAGAAACAGGATATCGCTTAAAAAAAGTCCAAAAAGTGATCGAAACTTATATGTCACCTGGATCTGTAACTGAGATTTTATATCTTTTCGTTGGAGAATATGACGAAAGTATGAAAGTAAGTTCTGGAGGAGGATTAGATGCCGAACAGGAAAATATCGAAGTTTTAGAATATACTTTTGATGAAGCTTACAAAATGATTGAATCTGGAGAAATTACAGATGCTAAGACTATTTTGCTTTTACAACATGCTAAAATAAAAGGTTTGATTTAATTATAGGTTTCACTCAAATGTAAATCAAACAAACAATTCAAAAAATTATGTAACCCTTTTCAGCTATCACATTTATAACTTTACAATCATAAAAATACAACCTATGAAAAAGTTATATTACACAGCAAACGCGTTACTTATTTTGATATTGACTTTAGCAGTTTCCTGCAAAAAAAGCGACACAATCAATTTAACTGAGAATAATAAAACCACTAAAAAAGCAATTGAGTATAAAAAACCGGAATCTGCTATTACATATAAAGTTGAAAACACTAAAGACTGGCTGAAAATTAATGAAGCTGACAGCAGTAAAATGGATATTGTATATGCACTAAACAGGACTGATAAAGCCAACTTTAAAAAACTAGATTCTGTTGTAATTCCTGGAGATTTTACTGGCGATTTGGTATATTATCTTCCATTTCCATTGCATGTTTCAGCTTTACAGGAAGTTTCCAAGATTATTCTTTTTTCATATCCGACACAAACTTTTGCCGCTTACGAAAATGGCGAGTTAGTTTACACAGGGCCAACAAATATGGGAAGAAAAAAAGATCCTACACCAACTGGATTATTTTTCACGAATTGGAAAGCAGAAAAAACTACCAGTACATTTAATGACGAATGGGATTTGAAATGGAATTTCAATATCGAAAATAAACTTGGAGTTGGTTTTCACCAATATGAACTGCCAGGTTATCCTGCCTCGCATTCTTGTTTAAGATTATTAGAGAAAGATGCTAAATACCTTTACAAATTTGCTGATGAATGGATTTTAAAAGACAAGGAAAATGTAAAAGTAAAAGGAACTCCAGTTGTAGTTTTTGGAAGCTATGATTTTGACGGGCCAAAACCTTGGCTAAAATTAGCCTCTGATCCCGAAGCTTTAAAAATATCAGAATCGGAAATTGAAACTCAGGTAAAACCATTTCTAAAAGAGATCCTAGAAAATCAAAATCTAAGAGAAGCCGAGCCAACAAAAACTATGTAAAATATATTTATTTAGTAAAAAAGTCAGCTGAAACGATTAAATATTGTTTCAGCTGACTTTTTTTATGCCTTTCAAAATTACAAAGTATTCGGCTAAAGCCTTTCCCCTATTTTTTCCAAAATCTCCAGCTAAAGCTGGAGCCTATTCAATTGATTATAGCCAATCGCACAAAACCTCAAACAAAATCATCAACCACGAACAGATCAATCTTTAATAATCAATAACCAATCATTATCCATTATCCACTAACCACCAACCATCAACCATCAACCACCAACCATCAACAATCAACCATCAACAATCAACCATCAACCATTAACCACCAACCATCAACCACCAATAAAACCTCAGTCCCTCAGCACCTTTGTCTCTCTCACCTATAAAAATAATAAATAAGCGATCGTTCATTTATTATTTATTTATATCTTTGCATCATAATTAATTTAGAATTATGAGGACAAGAGATATTAACAAAGAAGAAATTGTAAAACAGAAAGCAATAGAAATGATTGTCAAGCAAGGCGTTGAAGGTTTTGGAATGAACCGTTTAGCAAAAGAATGTGGTGTTTCTGTTGCTACGCTTTACATTTACTACTCAGATAAAGAAGATTTGATCCGGAAGATTGGAATTGAAATTGGCAGTAATCTTTTCAATAAAATGCTTAACGGGTTTTCTCCAGAAATGTCTTTTAAAGACGGATTGAGAAATCAATGGGAAAATCGGATTGACTTCCTGCTTAATTTTACTTTAGAAGCAACTTGTTTTGAACTCTTGAAACACTCTACTTACGGTGATGCAATTTTAGCAGAAATTACCGGCGAATTTAAACAAACTATGTCACAATTTATGCTTTCTTCAATTGAAAAAAAAGAACTTGTTCCTGTCACTTTTGAAGTTTTTTGGAGCATTGCTTACGGTTCACTTTATTCTCTTTTAGAACTTCATAGAGAGGGAAAATCGATGTCTGGAAAATCTTTTGTACTTAATGACGATCTAAAAAATGAAACTTTTAATTTGGTTTTAAAAGCACTGACACCTTAACATTATCAAAATGCAATTTTAAATTTCAATATCATATTAAATTCAATTTTAATAAAATGAAAACTTCAATTATAGAAAATAAAAAAATAGCCATTATTGGCGGCGGTCCTGTTGGACTTACAACTGCCCGAATTTTACAAATAAATGGTGCCGATGTTACGGTTTATGAAAGAGATATAAATGCTCAAGCTCGAACTTCGGGCGGAACGCTTGATATACATTCAAATTCTGGTCAGTTGGCAATTCAAAAAGCAGGCTTAATGGAGGAATTTCTTAAATATGCCCGACCGACTGGCGAAAAAATGGCCGATATGGACGGAAATATAACATCTGACGAAATGCCAGATGAAACAAATGCTTTTTCACGCCCAGAAATTGACCGAAATGATCTCCGAAAAATAATGCTGGATAATCTTGAAGAAAATACAGTTGTCTGGAACAGTCAATTAATTAATATTGAAAAAACTGAAAATCAATATTTTTTAGAATTCAAAAATGGAAAAACTGCAGTCGCTGATTTCGTAATTGTGGCAAACGGAGGAAGATCGAATGCTAGAAAATTTGTAAGCGATCAAGAACCGCAGCTTTCTGGAACCTATATAATTCAGGGAGAAATATCAAATCCAGATCAAGAGTATCCTGAATTTAAACCTAAGTATGGTAACGGAAATGTGATGGCAATGGGTGATCATAAAATGTTTTACACCCATACCATGCGAGATGGATCAGTACATTTCGGGGTTTCTTTTAAAGCCGATGAAAACTGGATTCTGAACAACGGAATTGATTTTGAAGATGATCAAGCTGTAATTTCATTTTTAAACGAAAAGTTTAAAAACTGGGGAGACGATTATAAAAAATTCTTTACTGCTTCTAGTGAATTTTCAGGTTTACCTTTAAGATTGTTTTCTCTAGAAGAACCTTGGAAACAACATTCTAACATTACTCTTGTCGGCGATGCAGCGCATTTAATGCCGCCGTTTGCAGGTGAAGGTGTAAACATGGGATTATTTGATGCTTATCATTTAACTAAAAACCTAACCGAAGGAAAATTCGAAACAATTGACGATGCAATTGCTGATTACGAGAAAAAGATGTTTGGTTATGCTCTAGAAGCACAGCGTATGACGAAGAAAATGGAAGATTTACTGCATTCTGATATTGTTGCACAAGATATTTTAGATAGCAGGTTTTAATAATTATGAAATTAATTTGAGTATTTTTCAATAATTTTGAAAGATTGAAACTATAATCAAAGATTAAAATGTCAAAACAATCGCTCGATATTTTTGGAGAATTCTTAGTTAAAAATTTAAGAGACAATGGAATTGAAAATGCAGAAACCCTTTTAAACAATAAATCTAAAGCGCCTTCAAATTTAAAAATACAAACTGAAATTAGTAAATTTAATGAATCACAAAAAGAGTTAATCAAAGAAATTATTATTAAAAGTATTGATACAGCAATTCATAATTTTCTTTTTTCATTACAAGAATTGGCTGATTTTGAAAACAATATTCAAATATCAGTAAATGGGGAAAACATCGTTGAACTTAGCGATGGAATTCATGGGGAATCTTATTCAGAAGATGGATGGAATGCTAAATTTAGTAAGTACAAATCAAAAGAATAAATTCAAAAATGACTTCTTCAGAAAATAATAGAACTTGCAAAAAAGGGCATCGCTATTCCAAAACTAGTGACTGCCCTACTTGTCCTATTTGCGAAGCGCAGAGAAAACCAAAATCAGGACTTTTATCTGTTCTATCAGCTCCCGCTCGAAGAGCTTTAGAAAGTAAAAATATAAATACGGTCGAAGATTTATCTAAGTATAGTCAAGCAGAAATTTTATCTTGGCATGGAATTGGTCCAAGCAGCATTCCAAAATTATTAGAAGAATTAAAAAAGAATGGTATTAGTTTTAAAGATTAACAACTAAAAAAGGCGTAAGAACTAAATCTTACGCCTTTTGCTTTTATATAAAAAACTAAAAATTATCTAGAATAATTTGGAGCTTCTTTTGTAATAGTTACGTTATGTGGATGACTTTCAGTGATTCCGCTTGAAGTAATTCTAACGAAACGTCCAGATTCTTGTAAAGTTGGAATATCTTTTGAACCACAGTATCCCATTCCAGCACGAAGACCTCCAATAAATTGAAGCATACTTTCGTTTAATTCACCTTTATAAGGAACACGTCCAACAATTCCTTCTGGAACTAATTTTTTAACATCGTCTTCAACATCTTGGAAATAACGATCTTTAGAACCTGTCTGCATAGCTTCAACAGACCCCATTCCGCGGTAAGATTTGAATTTTCTTCCTTCGAAAATGATAGTTTCACCTGGAGATTCTTTTGTTCCTGCTAATAATGACCCTAACATTACACAGTCAGCACCGGCAGCAATTGCTTTAGGAATATCACCTGTATAACGAATTCCACCATCAGCAATAACTGGAACTCCAGTTCCTTTAATAGCTGCAGCAACTTCTAAAACTGCTGAGAATTGAGGAAAACCAACACCCGCAACAATACGTGTAGTACAGATAGAACCAGGACCGATTCCAACTTTCACACCGTCAGCACCGTTTTCTACTAAATATTTAGCAGCTTCTGGTGTTGCGATGTTTCCAACAATAACATCTATTTGAGGGAATTTTGATTTTACTTCTTTTAATGTGTTTACCACACCTTCTGTATGTCCGTGCGCTGTATCGATAATGATTGCATCTACACCTGCATTTACCAAAGCTTCAGCTCTTTGAACTGCATCTCCAGTAACTCCAATAGCAGCAGCAACTCTTAAACGACCAAATGAATCTTTGTTAGCGATTGGTTTTTGAGTCAGTTTTGTAATATCTCTAAACGTAATTAAACCAACTAATTCGTTTTTCTCGTTTACAACTGGTAATTTTTCGATTTTATGACCTTGTAATACCACTTCTGCCTGCTCTAATGAAGTTCCTTCAGAAACAGTTACTAAATTTTGGCTTGTCATAACCTCAGCGATTGGTCTTGCTCCATTTTTCTCGAAACGTAAGTCACGATTGGTAACAATTCCTTTAAGGATTTTGTTTTCGTCAACGATTGGAATACCACCGATTCCAAATTCTTTCATGGCATTTTTAGCGTCAGCGATTGTAGAGTTCATTGGTAATGTTACCGGATCGATAATCATTCCTGCTTCAGCACGTTTTACTTTTCGAACTTTTCCTGCCTGTTGTTCGATAGTCATATTTTTATGTAAAACACCTATTCCGCCTTCCTGCGCCATAGCAATTGCCATTGCACTTTCTGTAACAGTATCCATAGCAGCAGATACAATCGGAACGTTTAATGTGATGTTTCTTGAGAATTTTGATTTGATACTCACTTCGCGGGGAAGCACATTCGAGTAGTTAGGTACTAATAATACATCGTCGTAAGTTAAACCTTCGCCGATAATCTTGGAGTTGTGTGCTATCATGTTGCAATTTCTAGTTGAATTGCGTGCAAATATAGTGAATAAATTGGAAACTTGAATACTAACTTATTCATAAATTTAACTTTACAAGAATAGTTTTACAAATTTATGATTTCAAATTCCAATCTTTTGAAATCCCAAATTCCAATCTTTTTGAATCCCAAATCCCAATCTAATTGGAATTTGGAAATTTAAAAAATTAAAAGTTTTTTGAATTAATCCTCTCGATCTTGGAATACAAAATTGATTCCGATCTGAAATGCCGCGCTTCTTGCTTTGGACAAATCTTTGTATTCGAGAATATTATTTACCAAAGCATAAAGATTGACTGAACCAATTGTTCCCGCCAGTCCTAATCCGATATTTTTGTTTGAAAATGTATCAAAAGTATAAGTCGCCTTTAGATCTAATTTTCTAAAAATATTTCTTCTATAAAAAGCAGTCAAAGCAACTAAAGGTTCGCGAGGTGTTGTCATGGCAAAAAACTGCGCTCCTACTGCATTTTTATAATATTTTTCGACTTGCCCTCTGCAATTACATTCGTCATCTGGACGCGCTTCTCCAAATGAATATTGAATAGAGGAATAAAATTTTGTAGGACGCCAAGTTGTATATTTATTGTAAAGTGTCTCCTCTGGTATAGCTTCTTCAAATTCGTCAAAAACATTTTCTGGATTATCAGTACCCATAAAATCGGGATTTACACCATCGTATTGATACGTTCCCTTGTAGGTGCGTGTTTCAATATCTTTTGTCTGCCTTATAAAACCTAGATCGACTATACTTGCTGTAAGCTGTAAATTTTCTTTTATATAATAGGTAATTCCAGCATCTAATCCAAGTCCTAAGCTTCCGTTAAAGAAGGTATTATGAGCAATATCTCGGACTACATTTCCTTCGTATTCATCTTTTGTGAATTTAGAAATTCCAGAAGTTTTTAATTCTAAATTGGAAGAAATGATTTGATTGTACAAATTTGGAGTTCCTGCAGTTTGTCCTGTATAAATGTAACCTGAATTTTTTGTCGAAGTAGCATTTGCACCACTTGAATAGATTTTGGCTCGTCCTCCATAAACAAATTTGTCACTTACTTTTTTATGATATCCGACATGAAATACAGAAAGCACCTCAGCTTTAGCACTTATATCTCCGAGATTAAATGATTTTCCAATGTAATCTCTATTTCCGTTTAACGCCAATAAAGCCGGGTCTTTTGGAACGTACATGAAAAAATCAAATTCCTGATACAATCCGAACGAAACATACGAACGGCTTTCTCTTCCTCCAACTCTAAATCCACCAGAAAATATTTCTAACTGTTGATTGGTTACTACTTTATCATTACTAGACGATCTATTAATTACGTCTCGAACTTTTTGATTAAAATCTACTCCATTATCAGCAAATAAATCGTACGCCGAAAAGCTGTTGGAACCTACATTGGCAGAAATTCCAGATAGAACTGGGAAACCAAAATAGTATTTATAAGATACATCGGCTCCAGGATTCACGAGAGAGGATTGTGGAATAGAAGTGAAATTATAGAGCAATTCTTTATTTTGAGAAAAACAAGAAAGCTGAAAAACGATGCAGAAGATCAGATATATTTTTCTCATTCGATCACTAAATAAGCTGTTGCACTTGATCTCAATTTTAAATTTCCTAAACTTTCATTATTTAATGGCGGCCCAGCGGCAATTATAACTACAAAACCAATTTTTGTGGTTTGCTTTAAAAGATTTAATCGCTCGTTTTCAAACACTTCTGTCGGATATTTTATAACATTCGTCGTTCCTTGATAAGCCGGAACGGTATAAGAGATAGTTTGTAATATTTGATTATCATCGTTCATCAACAGCAGATTCACAACAAAAGTTCGATCAATATTATTCTCAATTTCGAAATTAAATTCTGCTTTCTTCAAACGGTTGGTAAAAAAACTATCTTTAAAAACGTCAAAGCTTCTTGTATCAAAAGCAATGTGAGTTCCCCCATCATCTATAAGCTGATTAGCAGGAATATCAAAATAAGCAAGATTTGCTACGAAGACAGGTTCTAACTTTAAATCTTTTACCTGATCGAAATCCAAATCACTTGAACAGGAAAAAAATAAAAAAGCCAAAAGTATTATGCTTGAAATTTTGCGCGAAGAATTCGATTTCATAACAAAAATTATATGAATAATAAATGTAACGCTTAATGTTTACATTCATTATCTAAGGTAAGAAAAATAACTATTTTTTAATGAAACTTTCCGAACAATTTTGAAGCTTCATTATAAGCGCTTTCAAAACTTAGAGCGTTTAAGCCTGTAGTTTTTTTATTAGCAGTGAAGTAAGAAATTAGTTTTTCTGTCGGCATATTTCCAGTTAATTTATCGGTTGCCATAGGACAGCCTCCAAAACCTTGTATTGCACCATCAAAACGAGTACAGCCTGCTTTTGCGGCCGCGTCAATTTTCTCAAACCAGCTGTCTGGTGTCGTGTGCAGGTGAGCACCAAATTCTATTTGAGGATATTTCGGAATCAAATGGGAAAATAAATACGTAATAACGTCTGGGGTAGAACTTCCAACAGTATCTGAAAGTGATAAAATTTTCACTCCCATTCCAACAAGTTTTTCCGTCCATTCTCCCACAATTTCAACATTCCAAGGATCTCCGTAAGGATTTCCAAAACCCATTGAAAGATAGGTGACTACTTCTTTATTTTTCTTAGAAGCAACTTCTAAAATTTCTTCAAGCGTAACTAAAGATTCTGTAATCGTTTTATGTGTATTACGCATCTGGAAATTCTCGGAAATAGAAAACGGAAATCCTAAATATTGAATCTCCTCATATTCTGATGCTTTAACCGCTCCTTGTGTATTGGCAATTATAGAAAGTAGTTTACTTGAAGTTTGAGACAAATCAAGCTGTGCTAAAACCTCAGCAGTATCCTGCATTTGCGGAATAGCTTTTGGAGAAACAAAACTTCCAAAATCAATAGTATCAAAGCCTACTCTAAGCAAAGCTTGTATGTAGGAAACTTTATTTTTGGTCGGAATAAAATCCCTAATGCCTTGCATGGCATCTCTAGGGCATTCAATAATTTTTATTTCTTTATTCAAAGCTTACTCATTTGTAAAAGGCTAAGTTAGTTTCTTTTTTAAATAAATAAAAGATAATTTTAGATAATGCAGTTATTACCTAAAATCGTAATAGAAAGAATTATTACCTAAAAATGTAATAATTTTAAATATTACCAAAAAGCGTAATAATTAATTTTATTACTTATATTTGTAATACAAAGTTTATTATTTTTTAATTATATTTGATTATGACTAGCGTAATTACAGGCGATATAATTGGTTCAAGACAGCAAAAATCAGATCATTGGGTTGATGATTTAAAAAACATCTTAACTCCATTTGGATCAACACCCAATAAATGGGAGGTTTACCGCGGAGATGAATTTCAAATTGAGATTCCAAATCCAGAAGATGCTTTATTAGCTGCCATTTTGGTAAAAGCGCATTTACGAGCTATAAAATCAGATGCGAGAATGAGTATTGGTTTTGGAGATAAAACTCATAATGCCAAAAGAATATCCGAAAGTAATGGTTCTGCCTTTATACATTCTGGAGAACTTTTTGAGACTTTAAAAAAACAGAAAGTTACATTAGCGCTTCGAACGGGAGATAATAGTTTTGACGAAAAACTAAATTTAATGCTGCAGTTAGCCTTAACTTTTATGGACAGCTGGCTGGTACAATCGGCAGAATTTGTGGCTGCTGCTATAGAAAATCCTACTTTGTCTCAAGAAGAATTAGGGCAAAAACTAGGCATAAACCAAGCTGCGGTAAGCCGAAGACAAAAACGAGCTCAGTTTGATTTGGTTATGAATTTAGATCGTTATTTTAGAAAAGAAATAAAACAACTTACAGCCTCATGATTTTATTTATAAAACTGCTTTTAGCTCATTTACTCGGAGATTTTATCTGGCAGCCTAATTCTTGGGTAGCCGATAAAGAAATTAAAAAACATAAAAGTATTTACTTGTATGTTCATATTTTACTTCACGGAGTTTTGGCTGCCCTTGTGGCTGGAAAAGTCAGTTTTATACCTTACGCTGTTTTAATTGCCGTTACCCACGGTATCATCGATTTAATTAAACTGAATTTTCAAAAAGCAAAAACAAAGCGAACTTGGTTTGTTGCAGACCAAATTGCACACGTTATTATTTTAATTGCCGTTGTAATGCTTTACGAAAATAATGGCATTATCGACTTTTGGGTTATGAATGAATTCTGGATTTTAATCACCGGAATTTTACTGGTAACCAAGCCCGCTTCTATTTTCATAAAAACCATTATTTCAATTTGGAGTCCCGAAAGTCAAAACAGCCATCAAGACAATTCCCTAGCCAGTGCAGGAAATTACATTGGTATATTAGAACGTTTATTTATACTTTGTTTTATCCTAACTGCTCATTTTGAAGCAATAGGGTTTTTATTGGCCGCAAAATCTATCTTTAGATTTGGAGATTTAAAAGAAGCCAAAGACCGCAAACTCACCGAATACGTAATGATTGGTACTTTAATTAGTTTCGGAATCGCGATAATAGTCGGATTAATTCTTCAGGCGCTTCTTTTACAACTGCCCTAAAACTTTTTTATTGATTGCTTTAATCAGCGCTGGACCTTCATAAATAAAACCTGTGTACAATTGCACTAAACTTGCTCCTGCATTTAGTTTTTCGATCGCATCATCTGCAGAATGAATTCCGCCTACTCCAATAATTGGAAATGCTTTATTGCTTTTTTCAGAAAGAAAACGAATTACTTCTGTAGAGCGTTTTGTCAATGGTTTTCCAGACAAACCTCCCATTTCTGACTGATTTGCAGATTGTAAACCGTCTCTTGAAATTGTAGTATTGGTTGCGATTACACCTGCAATCTGCGTAGTTTTTACAATATCTATGATATCCAACAACTGCTCATCTGTAAGATCTGGAGCAATTTTCAATAAAATTGGTTTAATTTTTTGAGTACTTGTTTTTTGCTTTTCAATGTTTCTATTTTGCAAAGTCTGCAGCAAAGCAGTTAAAGGTTCTTTGTCTTGTAAAGCTCTTAAATTTGGTGTATTTGGCGAACTTACATTCACTACAAAATAATCTACATGATCAAACAAAGCATCAAAACAAATGATATAATCGTCTACAGCATTTTCGTTTGGAGTTACTTTGTTTTTTCCAATATTTCCTCCAATCAAAACTCCAGAATTTTTCTTCAAACGTTCTACAGCTTCCAAAACGCCGCCATTATTAAAACCCATTCGGTTTATAATTGCCTGATCTTCTTTCAAGCGAAACAAACGTTTTTTTGGATTTCCTTCCTGACCAACCGGCGTAACGGTTCCAATTTCAATAAAACCAAAACCAAAATCAGAAAGTTCTTTGTACAACTTTGCATCTTTGTCAAATCCTGCTGCAAGTCCAACGGGATTTTTGAATTTAATTCCGAAAACTTCTCTTTCTAATCGAGAATCTTTTACTTCATAAATTGATCTTATAATTGACGAAACTCCTGGGATTTTTGAAATGAATTTAACAAATGAAAAAGTAAAGTAATGCACTTCTTCAGGATCAAACCAGAAAAGTATCGGACGAATTATCAATTTATACATGAGTGTGTTGTTGTTATTTTGGGTGCAAATTTAAATATTATAGTTTAAAAAGGTGCTTTTTTACAAAAACAAATAATTTCAATTTTGTTTCATTCTTCAAAACATAATTAAAAACATATAGTCAAAAATTCAATTTTTAAGGTTGCAAGTTATAATATGAAACAACTTCAGGCACTTAAACTACCTGCTCCGGATTTTTTATTATTTAATTTTGAAGCAATTAAGAATCTTTTATACAAATCAATCCAACTATATGTATAAAGAAAACCCAACAAATCGAAACCCTATCATTCTGTTATTAATTCTCATACTATTAATTGGTTTTAAAGGCTTTTCACAGCATGAAAAAGACACTACAAAACTGATGAACATTCGTTATGGTGACAAAGGAATTGAATTACAAACACGAGATAATAAATTTCTATTTCAATTACAAAGCAGATTTCAGTTTCGTTTTTCTACTCCTTACGATGCAGATCCAGTTACTTACGATGATTATGCTCAAGATGCACAAACGGTTTTTAAAATAAATCGTGCCAGATTAAAAGTCGGCGGTCATGCTTTTGAGCCGTGGTTAAAATACTATTGGGAATACGAATTAAGCCAATCCAACTTACTTGACTTTAGAATTATGATCGAAAAATGGGAGTGGCTGAGTTTTAAAGTCGGACAATGGAAAACAGAATTTACCCGCGAACGTTTCATTAGCAGCGGCGAACAGCAAATGGCCGAGCGGTCTTTAATTAATCGTCCGTTTACCGTAGACAGACAATTGGGAGTCGAAGTTTACGGACATTTGAAAGGCAGCGGCATAGCTGACTTTAATTACTGGGCGGCTGCGCTGACAGGAACTGGACGAGGAAGTACGGTAAATGATGACAGCCATTTAATGTATTTTGGAAGAGCGCAATGGAATTTCTTGGGTCGATTTTTGGATTTTGAAGGCTGTGATTTAGAATTTCACGAAAAACTTACACCAATTATTGCTTTTTCAGCCATAACAAATAGAAGTCCATACACTCGTTTTTCTCAAGCTGGTGGAGGTTCCTTAGAAGGATACGAAAATGGTTTGCCAGGTCAATATAGAGTTAATCAATGGAATGTAGAAACGGCTTTTATGTATCGTGGTTTTTCTTGGCAGAGCGAATGGCATACTAAAGAAATTATTGATAAATTAAACAATAATGAAACAACAACGCTAAAAGGATATTATGTTCAGGCTGGATATTTCTTTCATAATGTTTTCGATTGGTGGCCAAAACATTTGGAAATGGCAGGAAGACATGCTGCTTACAGACCAGATAATTCAATAAGACAAAATAGACAAGATGAGTCGACATTGGCTTTTAATTGGTTTTTTAAAGGCCATAAAAATAAACTAACTTCTGAAGTAAGTTATTTTAGCTTTCAGGATAAAACTTTACCGCTTGAGCAAGGCTGGCGTTTTAGAATACAATGGGATATTTCATTGTAAGAATATTCTATTTTTTAAATCAAAAATACTTGCCCAAATCTTAAATACAAATTCTTTTTTTTAATAACTTTATCCAACTTAAAATACTGAAAATGAAAAATATAAATAAAACAATACGAAAAGCAGTACTAACTTGTTTAGCTGGATCGTTTTTTTTGATTTCTATTGACAGCATGGCGCAGCGACGAGTTGGAGGAAATGGCGGAGGAGTTCATAGACCGAGTGGAGGAACTCAAACAAGGCCTGCGGCAACAAGACCCGCAAACCAATCCCGACCAGCTGTAAACAGACCTTCTACAAACAAACCAGCAGTAACTAGACCTGGATCTAATAGCTCGGGAACTAAAGCTATCAGACCTACAAATAGTTCGAACACTAGTATTAACAACAGAAACAATACAACAAACCGAAATTCTAACAACACCAGAAATTCAGGTAACATAAATACAAACATAAGCGGCAATACCAGAAATGTTGACCGAAGTAGAGATATAACGATAAATAATAACCGAAACACTGTCGTGAGAAGAAATACTGTTGTGTATGCACGTCCTCCGTATGTATATGGCGGTTATAGATATCATGCTTATAATCCATATTATTTTCATCCTTACAGACCTTATTACTATGGACCAACATGGCATCCTTGGGGATTTTTTGTAGCAACTTTAGCGGTTACAGCAATAGTAGTAAGCGTCGAAAGTTCACAATATCATTATGATCAGGGAGTTTGGTATGCACCTTCTAACGGAGGTTATACGGCTGTTCCAGCTCCAGTTGGAGGAACTGTTAATAATATTCCAAGCGGCGCACAAACTGTTAATACAGGAACAGTAAATAATTATTACTATGGAGGAACTTATTATGAAAAAGACGGCAATACTTATAAGGTTGTGCCTCCAACAGCAGGAACAATAGTTGATAATTTACCAGAAGGCGGCGAAGAAGTTACGATTGGAGATGTAAAATATGTAAAATTTGGAGAAACTTATTATCAGCCCGTTCAAGTTGACGGCAAAGAAAAATATGAAGTAGTTCTTGTTGAAAAAGACAAATAATTTATTAATCCTATATAATTACTATAGTATTAATAATTATTTTTATAATTTTATCCCATCTATTTGACAACCAATTCAGATCAAAATCAATTACCATGAAAAATAAAACCTTTTGGATTTTTGCTGTCCTGACAATTTCTATTATTTCTCTTGCTTACGGTTATACCAAATTAATGGTGCCTAAAAAGGAAATAGCTGAAACTGCAGAATGTCATGAAATTCCAAACACTTCAGCACCCTCAGTATTTAAGCCAACTATCGAAAATAAAGATAAACCTGCAGGAAAAGCTCCAGAAGGTATGGTTTGGATTCCAGGCGGAGAATTCTCAATGGGAAGCAATGTCGAAGATGAAAGTTTATGTAGTATCAAAGGTGTAACGAAAGATGCAGCTCCTATTCACCGCGTATATGTTGATGGATATTATATGGATAAAACCGAAGTCACCAATGAAGAGTTCGAAAAATTTGTAAAAGCAACTGGTTATGTTACGGTTGCAGAGCAAAAACCAACCAAAGAAGAATTTCCTGGTGCGAATGAAAACGATCTTGTAACGGGTTCGGTTGTCTTTACACCTACTCCATCTGCTGTTAATTTAAATAATTTCCTGCAATGGTGGCGTTATGAGCCAGGTGCCGACTGGAGACATCCTGATGGTCCTCAAAGTACAATTAAAGGCAAAGAAAAATATCCTGTGGTACATGTAGTATACGAAGATGCAGCAGCTTATGCAAAATGGGCTGGAAAAAGACTTCCGACAGAAGCAGAATGGGAATTTGCTGCTAGAGGTGGTAAAACAGGAAATCTATATGCTTGGGGAAATGATTTAAAACCAAAGGGAAAATTTCAAGCTAATATATATCAAGGGCATTTCCCAATAAAAGATGGCGATACTGGCGAAGACGGATTTAAAGGAATTGCTCCTACCGCTCAATATGCACCAAATGCTTATGGCTTATATGATATGGCAGGAAATGTATGGGAATGGGTAAATGACTGGTATAGTGTTGACTATTACAAATCATTGGCCGATAGTGGCAAAACAGTAAAAAATCCGCAAGGACCTGATGCTTATAATGATCCAAATGATCCGACAGAAGTTAAACGAGTTCATCGAGGCGGTTCATTTTTATGTACCGACCAATATTGCACGCGATACATGGTTGGAACGAGAGGAAAAGGCGAAATAAGATCTGCGGCAAATCATGTGGGTTTTAGATGCGTCAAAAGCAAATAATCGTAAAAAAAACAAATGAAAGGGATTCTGCACAGAATCCCTTTTTTTATTAATTCAGATATGGAAAGCTAAATTATGCAGGAGAAAAATTTTCTATATTTGCTAAAAAATCAAAGAAATGCAACATATCATAGATCGTTTTATTAGTTATATAACAATTGATACAGAATCAGATCCAAATTCGCAAACAACGCCAAGTACTGAAAAGCAGTGGAATTTAGCCAATAAATTAGTTGAAGAACTAAAAACAATCGGACTTGAAGATGTAACTATTGATGATAAAGCGTATATCATGGCAACACTGCCTAGCAACGTAGATCACGAAGTTCCGACAATAGGTTTTGTTTCTCACTTTGATACTTCGCCAGATTTTAGCGGTGCCAATGTGAAGCCTCAAATTGTTGAAAATTATGATGGAAAAGATATTGTTTTGAATGCCGAGAAAAACATTGTTTTATCTCCAAATTATTTCAAAGATTTACTGCAATATAAAGGCCAAACCATTATTACAACTGACGGAACAACTCTTTTAGGTGCCGATGACAAAGCGGGAATTACAGAAATTGTTTCGGCAATGGAATATCTAATTCAGCATCCAGAAATTAAACACGGAAAAATCAGAATTGGATTTACTCCAGATGAAGAAATTGGACGCGGTGCGCATCATTTTGATGTAGAAAAATTCGGAGCGCAATGGGCTTATACAATGGATGGAAGTCAGATTGGCGAATTAGAATATGAAAATTTCAACGCAGCCGGAGCTAAAATTACTTTTAAAGGAAAAAGTGTTCATCCTGGTTATGCAAAAGGAAAAATGATCAATTCTATGCTTTTGGCAAATGAATTTATCAATGAACTTCCAAAGGGAGAAACGCCAGAAGAAACAAAAGGTTACGAAGGATTCTTTCACGTTCATCATATAAAAGGAAACATCGAAGAGACAGTTTTAGAATTGATTATACGTGATCACAATAAAAAGAAATTCGAAAAGCGAAAAGAGCTTATAGAGAAAATTGCCAAAAAAATCAATAAAAAATTTGCCAAGAAATTTGGTGAAGATATCGTAATTGCAGTCGTAAAAGATCAATATTACAATATGAAAGAAAAGGTTCTTCCAGTAAAACATATTGTTGATATTGCCGAAAAAGCGATGCGAGAATTAAATATCAAGCCGATCATCAAACCAATCCGAGGCGGAACTGACGGATCGCAATTATCTTTTATGGGATTACCTTGCCCAAATATTTTTGCGGGCGGACATAATTTCCACGGAAAATATGAATATGTTCCTGCCGAAAGCATTCAAAAAGCGACAGACGTTATCGTAAAAATTGCTGAGCTTACTGCAACTCCTGGAATTTTTGATGTAACTGAAAAACCTAAAAGAAAAAGATAAAGTGGAACCGAATTCTGATAAAAAGCACGTTTGGGACAAAGTCAATCAGTGGGAAGAAGAACTTCTTTTTCTTAAATCAATTATTGACAAAACTGAACTGGTCGAAACCATAAAATGGGGAGGACCTATTTATGTTTACAACAAAAAAAATGTTATCGGAATTGGAGGTTTTAAAAACTATTTTGCAATCTGGTTTTTAAACGGTGTTTTTCTGAAAGATGAGAAAAAGAGGTTGATCAATGCTCAGGAGGACAAAACAAAATCAATGCGTCAATGGCGTTTTACTTCGAAGGATGAAATAAACGAAAAAGAAGTCTTAGAATACATTCACGAAGCGATTGAAAACGAAAAGCAAGGAAAAGTTATTAAACCTTCAAAAAAAGAAGCAATTGTTTCTGAACTTTTAGATCAAGAAATGACAAAAAATCCAGCTTTAAAAGAAGCATTTGCCAAGTTTTCGCCCTATAAACAATATGAGTTTTTAGAATATATTGAAACGGCAAAACAAGAAAAAACAAAACTCGCAAGAATCGAAAAAGTGATTCCGATGATTTTGAATAATGTTGGATTGAATGATAAATACAGGTAAGTTAAATTTCAATACTTAAAATCCAAATTCCAAGTAATCAGAGACCTTTGTCAAAGTTTTAAACTTTGACAAAGGTTTTTTATGCGCAAAAATGTCATTGCGAGGAACGAAGCAACCTTACTAACAAAAGATAATTTTTGAAATAGCAAATGAGATTGCTTCGTTCCTCGCAATGACATGCAGCTCGTTAATTTGAAAACAAAAAAAATCCCAAACTCCTTTTGGAATTTGGGATTTAAAATATTGTAATTTAAAATTATGCTTTCTTATTCAAAGCAGCACTCAATTCAAGAGAAATAGCTGATCTCTCTAATTTTAATTTTCCAGACATTGTTTCGATTACAACTGTAGTTTCTGCTAATTCTGCAATTTTACCGTGGAAACCGCTTTTTGTAACTATTCTGTCACCTACTTTTAGGCTGCTTTCAAATTCTTTTTCGTTTTTAGCTCTCTTTTGTTGTGGTCTAATCATGAAGAAATAGATTACCACAAACATCAATAGAAATGGCGCAAATTGAGTTAATTGTCCCATAATTTAAATTTGTTTTTGATTTATTATTAATATCTTTTTTAATCTCTGTGACTTCGCTCAGAGAGACAAAGCCATTGGAATTTGGATTTTTCTTTTTGAAATTTCGTTGTTTTTACATCAACCCTCTTCCCACTTTTACCATCTTTTTATTGGCGGTAAGTTCCTTTACAAGGTTATCTAAAATTCCGTTGATAAAAATACTACTTTTTGGTGTAGAATACTCTTTTGCAATTTCTAAATATTCGTTAAGAGTTACTTTTACTGGAATTGAAGGGAATTTTAAAAATTCGCAAATTGCCATTTTTAAGATAATTGTATCAATCTCAGCAATACGATCACTGTCCCAGTTTGGCGTTTTATCTTCATATTCTTTTGCAAAAGCAGTTTCATTTAAAACAGTTCTTCTAAATAAATCTTTTGCAAAATCTTTATCTTCAACATCTTTGTACAATTTCGGAACTCTAAAATCGTCTGGATCTTCTGTTTTAATTGCCTTCAATTGTTTTACAATATGTGTATTTACAACCGGAATATCATCAACCCAAGTCAATTTATCGTCTTCTAAATACTCGTATAATTTTTCGTTTGGAACAATTACATTTTCGAACAAATCAATAATAAATTGTCTGTCTTCTTCGAATGTATTTACATTGTTACTCATGTAGTTTTTGTACAAATCGCTGGCTTTTACATCATTTAAAAGTAAAATGATATAATCATCGTTTAATGACCAGTTATTGATTTTACGATTTTCTAGAGCGATACTAAGAGAATTGCTTTCGGCAAGAAGTTGAAAAATTTTATTCTTTACAAACTTTTCATTCGGATTACGTTCTGCGGCAGTTGCCAGGTGTTTTTTACTTGAAAGATGCAAAAAGACAGCTTCTTTTTTGCAGATTTCTATCAATGAAGAAAGCATTATAAGATATAAGTCCTGAATATTATCAATACTATAAAAAAGAAATTTTTCTTCTTTTTCCATATTATCAGAACCGCTTTGGTGCATTGCATAAATGGATTGCATTACTTTAACGCGTATGTGTCTTCTATTTACCACCTTGTAAGAACATTTAAAAATTAGTCTGCAAAATTAGGAATTTCAATCCTGATATTAAAATAAATTCGTAAAAAAGTATTTAGCTTTAGTCGCGGTATTCAGTCGCGGTATTCAGTCGCAGTCTCAGTATTCAGCTAACTAATGAAGTCCTCAAAAAAAATGTAAACTGCGACTGCGGCTGAAAACTAAAAAAAAATCCCAGCTTCCAGAAAAACCTGAAAACTGAGACTGAGACTGTAAACTATAAAAAATTACTTCGCAGCGTTCTCGATTCTTCTTTGATCGATACGGTTTTGAGCAATTGTAAGAGCCGCTTTATGAGTTGTCATATTATTTTGAGCTGCAAAATCTATAATTTCTAAAGTAGTATTATAGATATTTTCAGTTTTACTCATAATTTCAGCTTTACCGTAATTTGCTAATTCAGCGTAAACATTGATAATTCCACCCGCGTTGATTAAGAAATCTGGAGCATATAAAATACCTCTTTCCTGCAATCTCGCACCGTGAACATTTTCGTCTGCTAATTGATTGTTGGCAGCACCAGCAATAACTTTAGCTTTAATTTTGTTTACTGTATTATCATTAATTGTTGCTCCCATTGCACACGGCGCGTAGATATCAACATCTGCTGTATATAAATCTTCGCCGGTATAAATTGTTGCATTGTATTTTGAAGCAACTTGATATAATTTTTCTTCATTAATATCAGTAATAGTTACCTGAGCACCTTCCTTAGTCAAATACTCCACCAATGTTTCACCCACGTGTCCAATTCCTTGAACCAAAACTTTTTTACCATCTAAAACATCAGTTCCAAACTGACTTTTAGCAGCAGCTTTCATTCCTAAATAAACTCCGTAAGCAGTTACAGGAGAAGGATTTCCAGACCCGCCTCTTTCTTCAGAGATACCAGTCACATAAGGCGTTACATCTCTTACAGTATCCATGTCTTTTGTTTCCATTCCGACATCTTCTGCAGTAATATATCTTCCGCTTAATGAATGTACAAATTCACCAAACTTACGCATCAATTCAGGTGTTTTTTGAGTTTTAGCATCGCCAATAATAACTGCTTTACCTCCACCAATATTAAGTCCAGTAATGGCAGATTTAAAAGTCATACCTCTTGAAAGACGTAAAACATCATTTAAAGCTTCCCATTCTGTGTTATAATTCCACATTCTAGTTCCTCCCAAAGCTGGACCCATAACCGAATTATGAATACCAATAATTGCTTTTAAACCTGTATCTTTGTCATTGCAAAATACAATTTGTTCGTGATCGTCAAAAGATAATTGACCAAAAACAGGATCCATTTTTTGAAGTTCCTTTCCAGTTGCGAAAGTTGCATCCATAGCGCTAGTATTAATTAGGTTAAAATTATGAATTTGTCAAAAAGACTTCTCAAACATAATTAAAAAATACACATGTGCTAATTTTTTATCTTTAAAATAACAATTTTACAATATAATTGTTTTGATTAAATTGCAATTTATTATAATTTTAATTAATAATAATTCACAAATTCAAATCAATTCTATATCATATTTCTTAAAAAAATGAAAGAATTAAGCTATTTAAACAAATATTTCATTAAGTATAAATACAGTTTTTCGCTGGGTATTTTAATCACCATAATCGCACAAATATTTTCGTTATTTACTCCAAAATTAATCAGTAAGTCTTTAAACGCTATTGAGAATTTTGACAAACTATCTCCAACAGACCAAAAATCAGAAGTCGTAATTGCAGCTTTTAGACAAGATCTGATTCATAACGTATTGCTAATCATAGCCACTACGATCGTAGCTGGATTTTTAACTTTTTTAATGCGCCAGACTTTAATTGTAATGTCACGCCATATTGAGTTTGATTTAAAAAATGAAGTTTTTAGACAATACGAAAATCTTTCTCAGACTTTTTACAAGCAAAACAGAACAGGAGATTTAATGAACCGAATAAGTGAAGACGTTTCTAAAGTTCGTATGTATGTCGGGCCGGCGGTTATGTATACTATTAATACATTTATTCGTTTCGCCATTGTTATACTATATATGTATAATGTTTCGCCGCTTCTTACCTTATATACTATATTACCGCTTCCTATACTTTCATATTGTATTTTTAAATTGAGTTCAGAAATCAATAAGCGAAGCACTACTTTTCAGCAATACTTATCAAAAGTTTCGAGTTTTACGCAGGAAATTTTTTCTGGAATTCGTGTCATCAAAGCTTATTCGTTAGAAAACCAGCATCAAAACAATATGGTAGACCTTGCGGAAGAAAGCAAACGCAAAAGTTTAAGCTTAGCGAGAGTCCAGTCTTTATTTGGTCCATTAATGATCGCCCTAATCGGAATCAGTAATTTGGTGGTAATCTATTTTGGAGGTGTAATGTATATTAACGGAACCATTCCGAATATCGGAACAATTGCCGAATTTATTTTATATGTAAATATGCTGACTTGGCCGGTTGCTTCTTTAGGATGGGTTTCGTCAATGGTGCAGGAAGCGGAAGCTTCTCAAAAACGTTTGAATGAATTTTTGAAAATCGAACCAGAAATTAAAAACAACAATGAAAATTCATCAGATATTCAAGGAACAATAACTTTCGATAATGTTTCTTTCACTTATCAAGACACGAATATTGAAGCTTTAAAAAATGTTTCATTTACGGTAAAAAAAGGAGAAACACTGGCCATTTTAGGAAAAACAGGTTCTGGAAAATCGACCATTCTTTCCTTAATTTCAAGATTGTATGATGTAACAGAAGGTGAACTTAGGATTGATGCAAACGAAATCAACACTTTAAATTTAAATGATTTAAGAAATAATATCGGAATTGTGCCTCAGGATGCTTTTCTGTTTTCAGATACTATTAAAAATAATATCAAATTCGGAAATCAAAATGCTACTGACGAAGAAGTATTCCAAGCTGCTAAAAATGCTGTTGTTCACGATAATATTATTGCATTTAACAAACAGTATGACACTATTTTAGGAGAAAGAGGAATTACGCTTTCGGGCGGACAAAAACAGCGTGTTTCTATTGCAAGAGCGATAATTAAGAACCCTGCCATTTTACTTTTCGACGATTGTTTGTCTGCCGTTGATACCGAAACAGAAGAAATGATTTTGAATAATTTGTTTGAAATTTCTAAAGATAAAACAACCATAATTGTAAGCCATCGTGTATCATCTGCAAAGAATGCAGACAAAATTATTATACTAGAAGATGGCCGCATCATTCAACAAGGTTCTCATAATCAATTAATAAATCAGGAAGGATATTACGCATCGTTATATTTAAAACAACTTTCGGAAAAAGAATTACTTTAATTGTTGCGTAATAGATAATTTTTTATGATTTTTGAGTACTATTAATTCCAAAAATGATAGAACGTATTATGAGAGAAAATGACATGTTAGAAAAAGAAGAGATTTTTTCTAAAGTATTACGAGCAGGAAGAAGAACTTATTTCTTTGATGTGAGAGCTACCAAAGCTGATGATTACTATATCACTATTACCGAAAGCAAAAAATTTACTGAGGAAGATGGTTCATTTCATTTCAAGAAACACAAAATTTACTTATACAAAGAAGATTTTAGTGCTTTTGCCGAAATACTAGAAGAAATGACATCTTATGTTTTGAACCACAAAGGCGAAGAAGTAATTTCTGAAAGACATCAAAAAGATTTTAAGAAAGAATACAGTTCTGAAAAATCTGAAAGCCAAAGATCTAGCTTTACAGATATTGATTTTGACGATATTTAATTCAAAATAAACTTTTTATAAAGTACGAGTCCAATTTGTTCTGCATTTTGGACTTTTTTTATATATTTATTTCATTGTGAAATGTGATTTGTAAAATGTGAAACGAAACAAACGAATTTCAAGATGTTTCTTTTTCACATATGACATTTTACCTAAAACTTCTAACAAACTAAAATGAAAAAATTAATTATCCTTCTAACTTTCTTTCTATACGGAATTTCATTGTCTGCACAGAATGTAGAATATGAAACCAAAAATAACATTCAATATTACAGTTCAGCAATAAATAAATCTGATAAATACATTAATGAAAGATGTGTTCTAGATATTTATTATCCTAAAAACAAAACCGGATTCGCAACTATCGTATGGTTTCACGGCGGTGGACTAACAGGCGGAAATAAAGAAATTCCAGAAGCCTTAAAAAATAAAGGTTTTGCAATTATTGGCGTAAATTACAGATTATCGCCAAAAGTAAAAGCAGCAAAAGCTATTGAAGATGCGGCAGCGGCGGTTGCTTGGACTTTTAATAATATATCAAATTATGGAGGTGACAAATCTCAGATTTTCGTTTCTGGACATTCTGCTGGAGGTTACTTAGGAATGATGATTGGTCTGGACAAAAAATGGCTGCAAAAAGAAAATATAGATGCTGATAAAATCGCCGGACTTATTCCGTTTAGCGGACAATGTATTACTCATTTTGAAATTAGAAGAGAAAATGGAATTCCAGAAAAACAGCCAACTATTGATGCTTTTGCACCTTTATACCACGTTCGTGCCGACGCTCCGCCAATGTTGCTAATTACCGGAGATCGTGAATTAGAAATGCTGGGACGTTATGAAGAAAACGCCTATATGGCAAGAATGATGAAACTGGTGGGACACAAACAAACAAAACTTTATGAACTAGACGGTTACGGCCACGGAATGACTGAACCTGGTTTTCCGCTTTTAGTTAATGAAGTAAACCGTATTATAAAAGAAACTAAAAAATAATCACTAAATAAATCCACGGCAATGGAGACACAACTATTAATTATTCCAGGTCTTGGCGATTCTGGAGAAAAACACTGGCAGACCTTTTGGCACGAAAAATTCGAAAACTCAATTCGTGTAGTCCAAGACAATTGGGACGAACCGATTCGAGAAGATTGGATTGCAAGATTAAACGAAAATATTTTAAAACTCGATAAACCTACAATATTAGTTGCACATAGTTTAGCAGTTTCACTGGTATTGCACTGGGCAGAAAAAAACAATAATCCAAATATAGTTGGAGCTTTTTTAGTCGCTCCTGCAGACGTAGATTCACCTCAACACACACCAGAATGCATCAGAAACTTTTCGCCAATTCCGCTCTACAAACTGCCTTTTCCATCTGTAGTTGTGGCCAGCGAAAATGATCCTTACGCTTCTTTTGAAAGAAAAAAGTACTTCGCCGAAAAATGGGGAAGCGATTTCGTAAACGTCGGTCATCAAGGCCACATCAACTCCGATTCTGATTTAAAATATTGGGAAGAAGGACAGTTGATTCTTAAAAAGCTTATTGAAAAAACAGAACTCTAATTTAACCGCAAAGCACGCAGAGATTTACACAAAGATCGCAAGGCTTTTTGAAAAGTTTTTGTCGATAAAGTTCACAAAACTTTGCGAACTTTAACCTTTTCCAAAAACACCACTTACAAAAAAACTTTGCGTGCTTTGCGGTAAAATATATTGAGTAAAAAACTACCCGATGCGCAATCCATTCGGTATTTTAAAATCGGGTGCTAATAAAATTACATCTCCCTCCTCGCCTACTGCACCAAGAACTAGGCATTCGCTCATAAATTTGCCAATTTGCTTTTTCGGAAAATTTACAACCGCAACAATCTGACGGTTTATTAAATCTTCTTTCTGGTATCTTTTGGTAATTTGTGCCGATGATTTTCTGATTCCAATTTCTGAACCAAAATCGATTGTTAATTGAAAAGCCGGTTTTCTTGCTTCGGGAAAATCATTTACTTCTACAATAGTTCCTACGCGCATATCGGTGCGTTCAAATTCGTTCCAAGTTAAATCCATAATAATTATTTAGCATTACAAACCTATTAATTTTGTAATTAATGTACCTAATTCTATAACCTATTTCTTTTACTTCCCCGCTAATTTTACGTAAAGAAAATTATTACAATCACGTAAAAAATATATAACATGGAACATACTGAACCAAATGCATGCATGTCAATTAAAGATTTTGAATCTAATTTAAAACAGGTTCATACAGATAAATATATAGAAACAGCACAAAATGTCAGACTCTATGTAAAAGATTATGGTCAGGGGAAACCAGTGATTCTTATTCATGGGTGGCCTCTTTCAAATGAAATGTGGGAATATCAAATCGATCATTTAGTACAAAATAATTATCGCGTTATTGCATATGACCGACGCGGCTTTGGTAAATCGTCTCAGCCTTGGGATGGTTATGATTATGATACTTTAACAGATGATCTTAAGGAAATTATTGAACAATTAGAATTAGAAAATGTGACACTTGTGGGCTTCTCTATGGGTGGCGGCGAGGTGGTGCGTTATTTCAGCCGTCATGGCGGCAAAGGAGTTATTAAAGCTGCTTTAATTTCGTCTATTATACCATTCTTATTGAAAACTCACGATAATCCAGACGGACATCCGAAAGAAAAAAGCGAAACTACTGCAGCAGCAATTAAAGAAGATCGTATTGGTTTTGTAGACAACTTCGGGAAAACATTCTTTGGAATAAATATCATCAACAAACCAATCAGTACACCATTGTTAGAATATTATAGAACACTATGTTCGCTTGCATCTCCCCGTGCTACATTAAAATGTGCGGAATCTTTTTCCTTTACCGATTTTAGAGATGAACTTGATTTTGTAAAGGTTCCAACTTTGATCATTCATGGAAATGATGACAAAATTGTTCCAATAGACCTTACTTCAAGGAAAGCAGCAGCAGGAATTGCTAATAATACTTTTATCGAATACGAAGGCGCTCCTCACGGTCTGTTTTACACAGAAAAAGAAAAACTAAATGAAGATTTACTTCAGTTTTTAAATTCATAAAAAAATATAAAAAAGCATCCAAAGAAGCAAGCTGATACAGCTAACTGCTTCTTTGGATATTTTTTTATTCTTGTGCTCTTTTATTTACAGAATTTTAAAGCTATTTTTGAAATTCTAATCTGCAAAAAATGGCACAAACTGCATCAGCAATGCTTCCTTTAGGAACTATTGCACCCAATTTTTATCTAAAAGACACCAATTCAAACGAGACTTTTTCATTTGAAGACCTAAAAGGGTCTAAAGGAACTTTGGTTATGTTTATATGCAACCATTGTCCATATGTGCTTTACTCTATTCCAGAAGTTGTAATGATTGCAAATGATTACCGTGTGCAGGGTATCGGAGTAATCGCTATTTCAAGCAATGATATTATTAAATATCCTGAGGATTCTCCAGAATTAATGACGGCTTTTGCTATGGAAAATA
The DNA here is from genome assembly GCF_001429295.1 of Flavobacterium sp. Root935. Lineage (GTDB taxonomy): Bacteria > Bacteroidota > Bacteroidia > Flavobacteriales > Flavobacteriaceae > Flavobacterium. The sequence goes on from NZ_LMJL01000012.1 coordinate 1,258,256, forward strand.
AAATTGACTTTCCGTATCTTTATGATGAGACTCAAGAAACCGCTAAAGCTTACAGTGCTGCCTGCACTCCTGACTTCTATTTATTTGACAACCAAGACAAATTATTTTACCGCGGACAGCTTGACGATTCTAGGCCGGGCAACGGAATTTCACTGAGCGGAAGCGACCTTAGAGGCGCAATAGATGCTTTAATTTACAACAGAAGTTTAAAAGAACCGCAAAAACCAAGTATTGGCTGTGGCATTAAATGGAAGTAAAACCTCACTAAATTCAAAAAGATTACCTATCTTTGCAGATCAATTTAATGATCCTTATGGGAAATAGAATACCATTTACAGCATCTGCCAAGTTGTTTTCCTTTTCTGGAGAACCACTTCCTGCTGTAATTATTTCGCATAACAAGGCCTTTATTTATTAGGCCTCCGTCTATTTCAGTTTTCTTCTTTCTGACGGAGGATTTACATCAAGCTTAAACATTTATTTATTTGACAAAAATCAATTTTGTTCAGATAACTTTTTGTTTTTCACAATAAAATTTAAATCATTTTTTTTAAAACTGAAGTAATCCATTTCAAAAAAGAAGAATAATTCGATTAGTATAACAATAAATTCAATATAGATATGAAACCAACACCCACTTTCTGTAAATCAGATTATCAATTTTTAAGAGAATTGATTTTAAAAAGTAAAAATTCAACAAATACCAAAGAAGCCAATCAACTTTCGCAAGAATTAGATCGTGCTGTAATAAGCAAAGAAAGCGAACTTGACAGTACCGTTATCAGGATCAATTCTTTTGTAACGATTGAAGATGTAAAAGCCAATAAACAAATGAAAATTCAAATCGTTTTACCTTCTGCTGCAGATGTAAAGCAATCTAAGATCTCAATTCTAGCTCCTTTAAGTGTTGCTATTATTGGTTTTAAAGAAAATGACCAAGTAGATTGGGAATTACCGGCAGGTATAAAAACTTTAAAAGTAATTGCTGTAGATAATTCGGCTGTGCATCATTCTTAACTTTTTAAACACCTCATTTTGTGAAGGTGTTTTTTTATATCTAATTGAAAACAAAAAAACGATTCAATAAATCATTGAATCGTTTTTTTTTATTTTTTGAAATACGAATTACAATTGAGAATCAATAAAATTAGTTATTGAAGCCATTTGCATATCATCAAGTTTCGCCTTTTTCTGCATTCTTACTAAAATTGGTTTCCACTCTTCTTTGCTAAATTGTTTTGGTTCGTACCATTTATGACATTTTGCACAATTGTTATCATACAATTGCTTTCCTTGTGCCAAAGCTGGATCTCCAAATACAAGATCTTTAGCAGATACTTCCTTTGAAGGAGGTGGTGGAGGTGGCGGAGGAGCTTCAGCCATTGATTGTTTAGCACCACACGCTACTAAAACTAAAACCGTTCCTGCCAAAATTAAAATTTTTCTCATTATAATGTTTTTTAGTAAATATAAAAAAAATCCCATACGCCACAGCGCATGGGATTATTATTTAAAACAATAGTAAATTGCTTCTAAAGTCTTATTTTACGTCCATTAATTCAACGTCAAAAATCAAGGTTGCGTTTGGCGGAATAACTCCTCCTGCACCTGATGGTCCGTATCCTAAATCAGATGGAATTACAAAACGAGCTTTGTCTCCAACTTGTAATAAAGCAATACCTTCGTCCCATCCTTCAATAACTTGTCCAATTCCTAATTTAAATTCGATTGGTTTTTTACGCGGGTAAGATGAATCAAAAACTTTTCCGTTTTCTAAAGATCCTTCGTAGTGAACAGAAACTGTTTTTCCAGCTTCAGCTCTCTTACCATCACCTTTTTGAATCATTTTGTAACGTAAACCGCTTTCTGTTTTATCAAAACCAGCAGCTAATTGTTCCATTTTTGCTTCAGATTCTGCTTTTAAAGCTGCTTCACGTTTTAGACGAGCACCTTTTAAACCAATAAAAGCTTCGATAGCATTCCATTTTTGAGCTTCTTCACCAACTCTGATGATTTCTACTGAATCCAGATTATCACCTTGAGCTACAGCGTCAACGATGTCTTGTCCTTCAACAACATAACCAAAAACACTGTGTTTTCCATCTAACCAAGGAGTTGGAACGTGAGTAATAAAAAATTGAGAACCATTGCTTCCAGGTCCAGAGTTTGCCATAGATAAAACTCCTGGGCGATCGTGTTTTAAAGTTGGGTGAAATTCATCATCAAATTTATAACCTGGATCTCCAGTTCCAGTTCCTTTAGGACATCCACCTTGAATCATGAAATCAGCAATTACTCTGTGGAATGTTAATCCGTCGTAGAATTTTTGTCCTTGAGGTTTAACTTTATTTTCCATATTACCTTCTGCAAGAGCTACAAAGTTCCCTACAGTTCCAGGTGTTAAATCGTGTGTTAGTTTTACTAAAATCGAACCTTTGCTAGTGTTGAATTTAGCGTATATTCCGTTTTCCATGTTGTTATTTTTAATTTGAACGCAAATTTACAAATTAATTTTTTAATCAATTTGTGCTTTTGCTTTTTTAGTCCCGACGTTTCGGGGTCGATTTATAAGTCAGTCCATAAACTGCCAATGAAATTAACGATAAAACCATACAGCCAATAGCGACAGCATGCCATCCTCCTAATTTCCATAATAATAATCCATATGCAGATCCTGCAGCAGTTCCTAAGAAACTGAAAGACATAAATACTGTATTCAATCTATTTCTAGCTTCTGGCAGAAGTGAATAAACTCTTGTTTGGTTTGAAATATGAACACCTTGGATTCCTATATCAATAAACACAATTCCAATCGCAATTCCGATTACACTTTCTATTGAAAAATAAAAAACCAAAAAGCTTATCAAGATCAGCAAACATCCATAACCCACTGCAATTCTTGAATTTCCTTTATCTCCAAGTTTACCAACCAAAGGCGCTGCCAATGCTCCAGATGCACCGACAATTCCGAATAATCCAATTGTCGCACTATTAAAGTGAAAAGGTTCTCCAGATAGCAGTAAAACCATTGTCGTCCAGAAAGCTCCAAACTGAGCAAAACTAAAAACATTAATTGCTGTTGCCTCACGCAAAACCGGCTGCGTTTTTATAAGTGTAAATAAGGATTTAATTAATTGGCCGTAAGTTCCTTGAAACTGTGGTTTATTAACTGGAAATTTACTTTGAATTACAAAAAAGATCAAAAGACAAATTCCTGCCGCGATATAAAACATTGATCTCCAACCTAGAACCTCTCCAATAAAACCGCTTAAAGTTCGCGAAAGCAAAATTCCAACCAAAAGACCACTCATAATTGTTCCAACAACTTTTCCGCGTTGTTCGGGAGCGCTCAAAGAAGCTGCTAAAGGCAGAATAAGCTGTGGTACAATAGATGTGATTCCGATTAGCAATGAAGCAATTTGTAAAATCAAAAAACTTTTTGCTGTTGCTGCAATCAATAATGCAATTACAGATGCAAAAGTGGTCATTAAAATCTGCCTTTTTCTCTCTATTTTATCACCAAGAGGAACCATAAAAAACAATCCAATAGCATAACCGGCCTGAGTTAAATACGTGATAGTTCCGGCGCTGGCTTCTGGAATTTTAAATTCGTTGGCAATTAAAACAATCAAAGGCTGGCAGTAGTAAAGATTTGCAACTATAAGACCAGTGCAAACTGCCATAAAAAGTACATTTGTTTTAGATAAATTCATGCTGCAAAAATACCATCAATATTTATAATTAAAGTTATTTTTTGATAAAATCTGTCTAAATCTGCGTCTTCGCGATATCAAATCCGTTTAATCAGCGTCAATTTTTAAGACACAAATGATTCAGATTCACTATCGCGAAAACGCTCATACTTACTGATTTTCTATTTAATCTATTTCAAGAAATCTTCTCTCGCTGGGCCAAAAACATCGGTAAGCATACCGCTTTCCAGACAAACCACTCCATGCACTGCGTGAGGCGGAATGTAAAAACTATCGCCTTCTTTTAAAGTTTCTGTTATCCCATTTATTGTAACATCAAATTTACCGCTTGCCACATAAGTGACTTGTGTATGATAATGATCATGCAAAACACCAATTCCTCCAGTTTCAAAATGCACATTTACGAGCATTACTCTATCATCATAAGCTAGGATTTTGCGTTTGATTCCTTCACCAACTACTTCCCATTCAATATCATCTCCTTTAATAAATTCTTTGCTTGTTCCTATGTTCTGCATAACTTTAAAATTGATTTTTTACAAAAATAAGCATTTTAACGAGTTGTTTTAAAGCAATTTTTCGGAAATGAAATCACAGCTTTTCTTAATAGAATCAAAAGAATTTACGGCAAAATTATTTTCTTGTTCCACAAAAAAATGAACCATTCCAGATTGTTTTGCTGCTGCAAACAATGGCTTAAAATCTATAGTTCCGTTACCAACTTCGGTGTTTAAATCATTATTATTTTTATCCTTATCTTTTACGTGCCACATTTTAAAACGTCCCGGATTTTCTTTAAACAACTTTAGAGGGTCATTTCCAGAATGAATGACCCAGTATAAATCTAATTCAAAACAAACTAAATCTTTATCGGTTTCATTTAATAAGATTTCAAAACCGGTTATACCGTCATGTTTTTGAAATTCAAAATCATGATTATGATATGCCAGTTTCAAACCTGCATTTTTACACATTACAGCTGCTTCATTTACTCGGGCAGCGATCTTTTTATAATCTGCTATATTTCTTCTAAAAGGTTCGTCGACCCACGGAATGGTTAAAAATTCACTTTTTAGAATTTTTGCTGCTTCTATTGAAGCTATTAGTTCTTCGGTATTTCCATCGTATAAAAAGCCCCCTAAATTATAATGGCCGCTTACTGCTTTAAGTCCATTATCATCCAAAATCTTTTTCAATTCTTTAGGCGTTAATCCCCAAAACTGATCTTTAATTGAAAAACCATATGTTTCGACAGTTGTAAATCCTGCTTTCGCTACTTTTTCTAAAGTTGCTTTTACATCTTTCGGAAGTTCTTCACGAAGTGTATACAATTGTAAACCTATTTCTTTTTTATTCATAGAAAATGCGAATGACGGCGAAGCCAGAACTGCTGTTGCAGCCAGACCCGTATTAATTATAAAATTTCTTCTAGTAATCATTTTTTAGTAAATCCGAATAATTATAAATTATTTTTTGTTGAAACAGCCTCAGCATCCTTTTTCATTGCCAAAAATTCGGGAGTCATATTATTTCGTTTAAAATAATCCTCTAAATCTGCCAGCCTCTTCCTGTCATCGTATTTTATACAAGAACTTAATTTTTGCTGACAGACAGAACATAATCGTATAGATTGTTTGTCTGTTTCGCTCATGCTGTTAGATCCATTCATTACACAATCGGCATTGATACAATGATGTAATCCAAACATATGACCTATTTCATGAGAACTTATTTTGATTAATCGAGACAAACAAACATTAAAATTTTCAGAAGTCAGTTCTCCATCCTGCAGTCTGTAAATTGAACTCACACCAACTTTGTCGCGGTAAGAAGCCAAACCAAAAACATAGTTCCATTCTGGTTTAGGATATAGATCAAGTTCTGAAAGTCCCATTAACGCAATTCTATTTGCAGGTTTTTCTTTCTTTAATACATCATCTAAAAGATAACCAGCCAACAATTGTTCGTGCCCAAACATCATTCTTCTTGCAGAATTTGGCACTACATCATTTGAAATGGGTTCTAGAGTTTTTGTTTTTAATTGAAAGAATATTGCTAAATATTCATTTAATAATTCAATTTGTTTCTTTTGTAAAGAATTAAAATTCCCAATTGGTCGTATATAAATAATATTTTCATCCTTTGTCGGAACGATATGTTTAGATAAAAAGTATTGTTCAAAAGTTTGTCCTTTTTCTTTGCGGGAAAACAGCCAATCCCCATAAACAGGTTTTCCTAGTTTGACATCATTACCTTTGATCTGCGTAAAATATAATGCTGCTTTAGGAATATCTTTTCGGATCTCTTTTGCAGTATTTTTTAGTTTTTCCTTATTACAAGAACATAATAATATAAAAACAATAATAGCTATTTTTTTCATATACTTTTTGCTAAATATATTCAAAAAACAGCTACAATTTAAGTCAAATAAAAAATATTTTAACAATTTGATTCACCGTTAAAATATTTCAATTTTAGAATACCATCACTTCGAAGTTAACAATTTCATCCCTTCCATTTTTTGTGAGTCAATAGCCTGAGGAGGATAATTCTGTTTTTCTTGTCTTGTTGAAGTAACTTTACCTTCTTTATTTATATATATATAATTGTAAGTCCAATAATTTTGACCAGCTATTTTTGAACCATCAGAATTATCTTCATTCGTAAAAACCTGGTCCGCGTATACAAGAATTTGTCCTTCTTGATTATCAGCCAAAGTCCGCACAGGAGATCCCCAAGTTTTTATCAATTTCGCTTTGGTTTCTCCAACAGAATTATTCATTGCGTTTTTCGAACTTGAGCATGAAAGCTGCAAAAGTATTGCGGTAAACAGTATTAATTTTTTCATATAGATACGTTTTTGGAATTTGTAAAACTTTAATTATATAATTAGGTAGTGTAATGGTACTTAAAATTACAAAATAAAAAATTACACAATTACATTTTAGTGTTATATAATTATTACATAACGAATTAAAAAGCAATAAGTTGTAGTATAAATATTTTTACTCAACACTAATAATGAGTTCATATTTAAAAACATTTCTAAGGATTTGAATTTTGTTTTTTTATTGCCAAATATTAACTTGTATCTTTGCACTTTAGAATAACTTACAGAAAATGCGAATTGATATCATTACACTTTTACCAGAATTATTAAGAAGTCCATTTGAGGCTTCGATTATGAAACGTGCCATTGACAAAGGTTTAGTCGAAGTACATTTTCACAATCTTCGTGACTACAGCACGAACAGACAGAAAAGTGTTGATGATTATCCGTTTGGGGGTGGTGCTGGAATGGTAATGACAATTCAGCCAATTGATGACTGTATTACCCATTTGAAAAGTCAGCGAGAATATGATGAAATCATTTATATGTCGCCTGATGGTGAAACTTTAAATCAAAAAATGGCCAATAAAATGTCTATGTACGAAAACATTATCATTTTATGCGGGCATTATAAAGGTGTTGACCAAAGAGTTAGAGATCATTTTATTACTAAAGAAATTTCGATTGGTGATTATGTTTTATCAGGAGGAGAATTAGGAGCTTTGGTTTTATCTGATGCTTTAATTCGATTAATTCCTGGTGTATTGAGCGACGAAACCTCAGCATTAACAGACAGCTTTCAAGATAATTTACTTTCTGGACCTATATATACAAGGCCTGCAGATTATAAAGGATGGAAAGTCCCAGAAGTTTTAACCAGCGGCCATTTTGCCAAAATCGATAAATGGCGAGAAGATATGGCGTATGAACACACTAAAAACAGGCGACCAGATTTATTAGAATAAATTTGAAACTCAAAAAATCCCAAATCCCAAATAATCAGTTCATTAAAAAATTTGAATTTGGAATTTTATTTCTTGGATTTTTATTTTTTTAATTTATCTTTGCACCCGAATTAGACTAACCTCTGGCGAAATCCGTGAATGTTACTCTATCTAAACTATAATAATAAAATTATCATGGCAGATTTATTAAAATTCGTTCAAAACGAATTCGTTGCTAAAAAAGATTTCCCTGAATTTGGAGCTGGAGACACAATCACAGTTTTCTACGAAATTAAAGAGGGTGAAAAAACTAGAACTCAGTTTTTTAAAGGAGTTGTAATTCAAAGAAGAGGTTCTGGTAACACAGAAACTTTTACTATTCGTAAAATGTCTGGAGCTATTGGAGTTGAGCGTATCTTCCCAGTAAACTTACCAGCTTTACAAAAAATCGAAATCAACAAGAAAGGTGCTGTACGTAGAGCTAGAATTTTCTACTTCAGACAACTTACTGGTAAAAAAGCTAAGATTAAAGATAAAAGAAGATAATCATTTATCGAATTGTTATAAAAAACTCGTTTCATATTATTTGAAACGAGTTTTTTTTATGTTCTATTTTCATCACTATCAAAACTGTAATTTTTTAATATCAAAATCATCAATTTAGCAATTTAAGGAGCTCGAATTAACAATCTGTTAATTTCTCCTTTTCTCAGGAAAACTCAACCGTTTTCGTTGTGATTTTATTATATTTGCTCCGCTCATTTTGAGCCGAATATATCTTTTACATCGTTAACTCCTGACGATACGATTATAAAAAAAAAAGAAAATGAATAAATCAAAAATTTTTTACACCTTAACTGATGAGGCGCCGTTATTGGCAACTTACTCTTTGTTACCAATTGTTCAAGCTTTTACAGCAACAGCTGGAATTGAAATCGAAACCAGAGATATTTCGCTGGCAGGAAGAATTTTATCAAACTTCCCAGATTCTTTGACAGATGCTCAAAAAACTGGAGATGCATTGGCAGAATTAGGCCAATTAGCAACTCAGCCAGAAGCAAACATTATTAAATTACCTAACATTTCAGCATCCGTACCTCAATTAAAAGCGGCTATTGCTGAATTACAATCTCACGGATATAACGTGCCAAATTTCCCAGAAGATCCTCAAAACGATGCTGAAAAGGAAATTAAAGCAAAATATGCAAAAGTTTTAGGCTCTGCTGTAAACCCAGTTTTACGTGAAGGAAACTCTGATCGTAGAGCTCCAAGAGCAGTTAAAAACTTCGCAAAAGCAAACCCGCACTCAATGGGTGCTTGGTCTGCTGACTCAAAAACTAAAGTTGCTTCTATGCCAAATGGTGATTTTTACGGAAGTGAAAAATCATTGACTGTTGCAGATGCAAATGATGTTAAAATCGAATTTGTTGCAAAAGACGGAACAACTACTGTTTTAAAAGCAAGTACTCCGCTAAAAGCAGGTGAAATTATCGACAGCTCTGTTTTAAGTGTAAAAAAATTAAAAGAATTTGCTGCTAATGCAATTGCTGAAGCAAAAAAAGAAGGTGTTTTACTTTCTGTGCATTTAAAAGCTACAATGATGAAAGTTTCTGATCCAATTATCTTTGGCGCTATCGTTGAAGTATATTTTGCAGATCTTTTCAAAAAATACGAAACTTTATTTGCTGAGTTAAATGTGGATACTAAAAATGGTTTAGGTGATATCTATGCTAAAATTGCTGGAAGACCTGAGCAGGCTGAAGTTGAAGCTGACATTACTAAAGCGATCGAAAACGGACCAGCTTTGGCAATGGTTAATTCTGATAAAGGAATTACAAACTTACACGTTCCTTCGGATGTTATTGTTGATGCTTCTATGCCGGCAATGATTCGTACTTCTGGACAAATGTGGAACAAAGATGGTAAAGCGCAAGATACAATTGCTGTTATTCCAGACCGTTCTTATGCGGGAGTTTATACTGCAACAATCGATTTCTGTAAAAAACACGGTGCTTTTGATCCTAAAACAATGGGAAGTGTTCCTAACGTGGGATTAATGGCTCAAAAAGCTGAAGAATACGGATCTCACGATAAAACTTTCCAAATGAAAGCTGACGGAGTTGTTCGTGTGGTAGATGCAAACGGAAATGTTTTAATGGAACAAAACGTTGAAACAAATGATATCTTCAGAATGTGTCAGGCAAAAGATGCTCCTATTCAGGACTGGGTTAAACTGGCTGTAAACAGAGCTCGTTTATCTAGTACGCCTGCTGTTTTTTGGTTAGACGAAAACAGAGCACATGATAGAGAATTGATCGTAAAAGTTCAAAAGTACCTTAAAGATTACGATACTACAAACTTAGATATCCGTATTTTAAACCCAGTTGCTGCTACTGAATTTACTTTAGACAGAATCATCAAAGGTTTAGATACTATTTCTGTAACAGGAAACGTGTTACGTGATTACTTAACAGATTTATTCCCAATTTTAGAATTAGGAACTTCTGCAAAAATGTTATCTATCGTTCCATTAATGAATGGTGGTGGATTGTTCGAAACTGGTGCTGGAGGTTCTGCTCCTAAACACGTGGAGCAATTTACAGAAGAAGGATATTTACGTTGGGATTCATTAGGAGAATTTTTAGCTCTTGGTGCTTCTCTAGAACATTTAGGACAAACTTTAGATAATTCTAAAGCAATTGTTTTAGCTGAAACTCTTGACGAAGCAAACGATAAATTCTTAGCTAACGATAAATCTCCTGCTCGTAAAGTTGGACAAATTGACAACCGTGGTTCTCATTTCTACTTAGCATTCTATTGGGCTCAAGCTTTGGCTTCTCAAAACAAAGATGCTGAATTGAAAGCAATCTTTACTCCAATTGCTGCTGATTTTGAAGCTAATGAAGCAAAAATCGATGCAGAATTAATTGGTGCTCAAGGAAAACCTCAAACTCTTGGCGGTTATTACCAGCCAACTCCTGAGTTAGTAAGTAAAGCAATGCGTCCGAGCGAAACATTCAACGCTATTATTGCAAAAATTAAATAATTGTCAAAATGTACTAATAGTGCATTTTTCAATGATATTAAAAAGGACAACTCAAAAAGTTGTCCTTTTTTTATCTTAACTTATGTTTAACAAAAGTTCCGCTAAAATGTTAAGTAAGAATTGTTAACTATGTATATCAAAATCAATGTAATGATTACAAAAAATACCTGCGCATTTTTTCTTTTTATTTTAACGATTTTTACATCCTTTTCACAGGAACGATTCACTTTAAGCGGTACTGTCAGCGACAGCAAAAACAACGAAACTTTAATTGGAGTAAATATTTATATTCCAACTCTTAAAATAGGAACTACAACAAACGAATACGGATTTTATTCTATTTCTATCCCAAAAGGAGAATACGAAATTGAGATTAGCTATGTTGGCTACCAAACCATTCAAAAAAATATCCTTTTAAATCAGAATACCAAAACTAACTTTTCTATCAGCGAAAACGGTGAAGAACTTCAAGAAGTTGTCATTACAGATAACAGAAGCAAAATCAACATCAAATCGCCAGAAATGAGTGCCAATAAACTTTCTATTGCCACTATAAAAAAAATGCCGGTTGTTTTAGGAGAAGTCGATGTACTTAAATCTATCTTATTACTTCCAGGCGTTACCAATGCCGGAGAAGGCGCATCTGGATTTAATGTCCGCGGAGGCGGCGCAGATCAAAACTTGATTCTTTTAGACGAAGCCACAATATTTAATTCATCGCATGTTTTCGGCTTCTTTTCTGTTTTTAATCCCGATGCAATCAAAGATTTAAAATTGTATAAAGGCGGAATTCCTGCGCGTTACGGCGGAAGAGCTTCTTCTGTTTTAGATATTTACCAAAAAGACGGAAGCAGTAAAGATTTCCACATGAACGGCGGTATCGGATTAATTTCAAGCCGTATTCTTGCCGAAGGTCCAATTGTAAAAGACAAAGGCTCTTTTTTAATTGGAGGAAGAGCTTCTTATGCTCATTTATTTTTAAAACTTTCCGAAGATGACAAAAATAATGCTGCTTATTTTTACGATTTAAACACCAAATTAAGTTATAAACTCAACGACAATAACAGTTTATATTTATCAGGTTATTTTGGCCGTGATGTTTTCAGTTTGAATAAAAGTTTCACCAATATATACGGAAATTCGATCTTGAATTTAAGATGGAATCATTTATATTCTGATAAATTATTTTCAAATCTCTCTTTGATTTACAGCGATTACTACTACGGATTAGATCTTGATTTTGTAGGTTTTAAATGGGATTCTGGAATTAAAAATTATAACATCAAATACGATTTCAAACATTATCTTTCGGATAAATTAAAACTTAATTATGGCTTAAACGCAACTTATTATGAGTTTAATCCAGGAACCATAAAACCAAGCAGCACAGATTCTGGAATTAACCCCGATCAATTAGACAAAAAATATGCTTTTGAACCATCTGTTTATCTAGATGCGGAAAGTCAGCTTTCAAATAAAATTACTGTTGCTTACGGATTACGCTACAGCCTTTTTTATAGATTAGGTTCCTCAACTATTAATTATTATGACAATGATCAAGCAGTCGTTTTTAATAGCGATATTCAGATTTACGAAAAAGGAACACCGACTTCTACACGATATTTTGGCAAAAATAAAGTGATAAAAGATTATAATAATTTTGAACCTAGATTTTCAGTTTCTTACCAATTAAACGATGATCAAGCCATAAAAGCAAGTTACAATCGTATGGCACAGTATCTTCAATTAATTTCAAATACCTCATCTCCTACTCCATTAGATGTATGGATGCCAAGTGACAAGTATATTAGACCTCAGCTTGCAGATCAAGTTGCATTAGGCTATTTTAGAAATATCAGCAGCGGAGCATATTCATTTGAAGTTGAAACCTATTACAAGGAAGTTAAAAATAGACTCGATTATATTGATGGAGCCGACTTAATTGCTAATGATGCTATTGAACAAGTAATTTTAAATGGCCGTATGAGGGCGTATGGTTTAGAAATTATGGTTAAGAAAAATAAAGGCAAGTTTAATGGCTGGGTTTCTTACACATTATCTAAATCAGAACAGCAGACTCCTGGCAGAACACCAGAAGAAATTGGAATTAATAACGGAAAATGGTACGCTTCGGCTTATGACAAAACACATAACTTAGCTATTACGTCGGCTTATAATTTAAATGAAAAATGGTCATTTGGAGCTAATTTTGCATTGCAGTCTGGACAGCCGGTTACGTATCCGAATGGACAATACGAATATTTAGGAATTACCGTTCCAAGCTACGGATTACGTAATGAAAATCGACTTCCTGCTTATCATCATTTGGACATTTCTGCGACTTTAACCCCAAGAAAAAATAAGGATAGGAATTGGAAAGGCGAATGGGTTTTCAGTATTTACAATCTCTATAATCGTATGAATGCTGCGTCTATAAATTTTAGACAAAATGTAGACACTGGTGATAACGAAGCTGTTAAAACATCCATTTTTGGAATCGTACCAGCCGTTAGTTATAATTTTAAGTTCTAAAAATACTTTCTGTCAAAGAAATAAAAAATATATTATGAAAAAAGCAATATTATTAATCGTGTTTTTTATATCATTCTTCTTCGCAAGTTGTGAAGAGGTGGTTGATGTTGATTTAGATACAGCGCCTCCAAAATTAGTAATAGAAGCGGCCATTAATTGGGAAAAAGGCACAACAGGAAATGAACAGACAATTAGATTAACTACAACAACTGGTTATTTTGAAAACACAATCCCAACGGTTTCTGGTGCAATTGTCTATATAACAAATAGTCATAACGAACAATTTAATTTTATAGAAGTTAAAAAAACCGGCCAATATGTATGTATTAATTTTAAGCCAGTTATCGACGAACAATACACGTTAACTGTAATTAGCAGAGGCAGTAGATATATCGCAAATGAAACCTTAAAATCAGTAGCACCCATTACCCGAATAGATCAGAATAATGAAGGCGGGTTTACAGGAAAAGATATTGAAATAAAAGCGTTTTATAATGATCCTGCCGATGCAGATAATTATTATTTATACAAATATGTTTACCCTAATAAAGTCAAATCAACTTATTATGTAGATGAGGATAAATTTTTCAACGGTAATGAATTTTTCAGTCTTTCTGATGATGATGATTTAGAAATTGGAAATGAAATTGAAATCACACATTCTGGAATCTCAAAACAATACTTTAATTATATGAGTATTTTAGTAAGTATTGCTGGTAGTAATTTTGGAGGACCATTTCAATCTCCTCCGGCAACTGTAAAAGGAAATATTGTCAATGTAACTAATAAAGAAAATTATCCTTTAGGCTATTTTTCACTTTGCGAAACGTACACAGTCAAGTATAAAATAACTTCAAAATAAAAATGGAAGTACAAATTAAAACCTTAGCCGAAAAAAAACTTATCGGTCATTCTATTGAAATGTCTTTCATAGAAAATAAAACATTTCAACTGTGGAGTGGTTTTATGCCCAAAAGAAAAGAAATAAAAAACGTAGTAAACCCTAATTTATATTCTTTAGAGGTTTATCCTGAAAATCATTTTGATAATTTTGATCCTAATGACAATTTTCAAAAATGGGCGGCTGTAGAAGTTTCAGATTTTGATGATCATCCTACACCAATGAAAACACTAATTGTGCCAAGTGGCTTATATGCCGTTTTTCTTCATTTAGGACCAGCAGCAGAAGCACATAAAACGTATCATTATATTTTCACAGAATGGCTTCCAAACTCCGAATATGTTGTAGATGAAAGACCTCATTTTGCTGTTATGGATGAAAAGTATAAAAAAGATAATCCCGATTCTGAAGAAAAAATCTGGATTCCCATAAAAAACAGAAATTGATATGCTAATCGAAACACTAAAAATACTTTTCAATAGAGATTTAAATAAACTCAAATTTGAAATTGAATCGTATGAATATGAAAATCAAATGTGGACTGTTAATAACGACATTTCTAATTCTGGCGGTAATCTCTGTCTTCATTTAATTGGCAATTTGAATACTTACATTGGAGCAGAAATTGGAAAAACAGGATACATTAGAAATCGTCCTTTAGAATTTTCATTAAAAGACATTCCAAAATCAGAATTAATTCAGAAAATTGAAAATACTATCATAGTGGTAAATAATGCCCTTGAGGTTTTAACTGAAGAAGATTTGAATGCAATTTATCCACAAATTGTTTTTGAAAAAGAAATGACAACTGGATTTTTCTTAGTGCATCTTGCGACACATCTTGCCTATCATTTAGGTCAAATTAATTACCATCGAAGATTGATTTGATTTTTAATTTTTTTGCCACAGATTAAAAGAATTAAAGAGATTAATCCTTTTAATCTGTGAAATCTGTGGCAAAAAACTAGAAATCTAAAATTCTAAATGTAACTTAGCACCACATTCAAAAAAAATCACATGTCATCACACCATATAGTTCGAGACGATCAGGAACCTGCTTTAATAATTGCAAATGGAGCCGCCTGCGATCCTGAATTATTAGGACAATTGTTAGAATGGTCTCCACTTGTAATTGTTTTAGATTCTGCTATAGAAAGAGTGATTGAATTAGGTATAAAAGTCGATGTTCTACTAGGCGATTTTGATCGTGGTTTTGATCCTGAGATTTATAAAACTTCTCAATTTCCTATCGAAATCGTTCATACGCCAGATCAAGACAAAACAGATTTGGAGAAAGCATTTGATTATCTTGTCGATAGAAAAATTCCTGCTGTAAATGTTGTTTGGGCAACTGGCAGACGTGCCGATCATACGATTACCAATCTTACCAATATCGTTCGTTACCGCAATTTACTTAAAATTGTAATTCTCGACGATCATTCGAAAATATTCCTTTTACCATCAAAATTCGAAAAATGGTATACGGCAAAAACTCCAATTTCCCTTATTCCAATTGGAGTTGTAAACGGAATTAATTCCAGCAATTTAAAATACGAATTAAACAACGACACCCTAACAATGGGTTATCGAACTGGGAGCAGTAATTCTGTCGAAAAAGACGGTATTGTAACCATAACACATCGCGAAGGTGATCTGCTTTTGATGGAGTGTTTTGATTAGAAGCTGATCCTGCTGTCCGCTGTATCTTTTGTGCCTCGTTAAAAAAACGAGACACAAAAGGATGCCGCTTCCATCAGGGCTAGGGCTGTCATTTTCATAATATCTTTTTGTAAAAATGGAATCCCTATCTTTGCATAGAAATCAACAAAAATGAAAACAGAAAACAATTCACAAAAAGACAATTTACATCCAAAAAACCTTCATCGTTCCCGTTATGATTTTGAACTTCTTATTTCAAATTGTCCCGAATTAAAAGCTTTCGTTTCCATCAACAAACACGGAATTGAAACTGTCGATTTCAGTAATCCGCTTGCTGTAAAAACTTTAAACAAAGCATTACTGCAGACATATTACGATATTCAAAACTGGGATATTCCGAAAAATTACCTTTGTCCGCCAATTCCCGGACGCGCAGATTACATTCATTATATTGCTGATTTATTGGCAGAAACCCATAACAATCAAATTCCAGAAACATCAAATGTATTAGGTTTAGATATCGGAACAGGTGCAAATTTAATCTATCCGATATTAGGAAATTCGATTTACAATTGGAGTTTCGTAGCAACAGATATTGACCAAAAAGCTATTGAAAACTGCAGTAAAATAATTGAAGCAAATCCAAAACTAATTGAAGCTATAAGTCTGCAGCAACAGACAGAATCTCGTTTTATATTTAAAAATATTATAACGCCGGAAGATCGATTTACATTTACAATGTGCAATCCGCCTTTTCATGCCTCTGCAGAAGAAGCGAATAAAAGTACCTCTAGAAAAGTTTCCAATTTAAATCCCAAAGAAAAAAGAAACACAAATCCTGTTTTAAATTTTGGAGGTCAAAATGCCGAATTATGGTGTAATGGCGGCGAAATTGGTTTTGTAACCCAAATGATTTATGAAAGTGCCAAATATGCCTCGCAGGTTTTTTGGTTTACCACTTTAGTTTCTAAAAAAGAAAATCTTTCTTCTATTTATAAAATTCTAAAAAAAGTAAATGCCGTTTCTGTAAAAACAATTGAAATGTCGCAGGGGCAAAAAAACAGCCGTATTGTGGCGTGGAGTTTTATAACCGATGCAGATTATAGCACTTGGAAATTTTAAGAATTTCAAAACTCATATATCCTTTTTGTTTTGTAACTTCGATAAAATTATTCAATTATGAACACTCTTCAACTCAAAAATATTCTAATTTCTGAAATCGAAAAAATTGATGACGATACATTTTTATCTGCATTAAAAACAATCTTGGAAAGTCGTAAAACTTTACCTAAAAATTATTCTGAGCGATATAATGAAGATCTAAACACTGCAGAAGAGGAAATTCAAAGTGGAAATTTTTATTCCCACGATGAAATTAAAGATAAAATTGAACAATGGAAAAAGAAATAATTTGGTCAAGAACTGCTCAAAATCAGCTTGAAAAAATTTACTCTTATTTATACAAGAAACCAAAAGTAAAAATATCCCTAACAAAGTAATTGACAGCATTTATAATTCCGCTGTTATCTTAAGTACTAATTGGGAAATTTATGAATTGGATGAAATGAAAATTCCTAATGACAAAAATTATCGTGCTTACGAAATTTATAATTATCGAATAACCTATAAAATTACCCCAAAAGAAATTCAGATTTTAAGAATTAGACACACTAGTCAAAATCCTAAAAAAATATAATTTACTTTTTACTTCAAACAAAAAAACATTTTAAACGCCTGATTTCCAAAACAAAATCTTGATTATATAATTTGCTTTCGCTACATTTATTGTAAGCAATTTAAAATCAAGATCATGGCAGAATATATTGGTTATCTCGCATCAGTATTTATTGTTGGCGGTTTCATGCTGAAAAACCTTAGAACCATCCGTTTCATTAATATGTTTGGATGCATTTGTTTTGTAATCTATGGCATTTTTTTAATCGACTACCGTGATTTAAGCAAATGGCTTTTACCAGTTATTATTCCTAATGCCATTTTAGCATTTGTCCAAATTTATTATCTCACTTCGAAAGATGATAAATCGTAAAATTATGATACTTTAAAATAAAATTCTGATACACTATTCGCTTACCATACCCGTAACTTTAAGCTAAATTGAATTTTATAACTATGTTGAAACTATATTCTCGTTTGGTAATCGTACTATTTTTAATTACAAGTTGTGCTTCTAAAAAAGCAAAGTTTGAAGATTATGTTTTTAAAACCAAAAGCGAAGAGCTGAAATATGAAACCGCTTACGATAAAGCTTTAAAACTCTGGAACATCCCTTATACAGAGGAAAACGTTAAAACAACTTTTGGAACAGCACACGTAGTTATTGCAGGCCCAAAAAACGGGAAAGATTTAGTTTTACTTCACGGAATGGATGCAAGCTCTACCATGTGGTATCCAAACATTCAGGCTTTAGCCAAAAACCACCGTATATATGCCATTGACTTTTTGATGGAACCCGGGAAATCTAACTTAACTGCAAAACCTCTTTCGTCTGAAGAAATTGCCATTTGGTATAACGAAATTTTCGATCATTATAAATTAAAGAAATTTGATATTATAGGCGCTTCTCGCGGCGGTTGGATTGCAACATTATTAGCTACACAAAAACCAAATTCGATTGATAAAATCGTTTTGTTAAGTCCAGCACAAACTTTTAAATTTATTGATAAAGTTGGAAAAACAACTTCTGCTTTGATGCTGAAATTATTTCCAAGTGAAAAGAAATTTGGTAAAACATTGACCACATTTTCTACGCATCCAGAAAAAATAAGCCAGATATACAAAAGGCAGTTTTATCTCGCCAACAAATATGCAAAATCCAATTCGAGCATGCTTAAAATGCATCCATTTTCAGATAAAGAATTACAATCAATTCAAAATCCTGTTTTGGTATTAATTGGTGATAGAGACGTAATTAACTCTGACGAAAGTCTAAAAAGAGCACAAAAATATTTAAAAAACAGCCAAACAAAAACTATAAAAGATGCTGGTCATTTTTTATCGATAGACCAATCTAAAATCACCAATGATGCAATCATTAATTTTTTAGAATAGCATTCAAACTTTGTATCTTTACAAAACCAAATTTTCAGCGTAAACACATGAAATTTCAAGTTTCCTCAGAATATAGTCCAAAAGGAGATCAGCCGCAAGCCATACAAAAATTGGCGCAAGGAGTAGTCGACGGCGAAAAATATCAAACTTTATTGGGAGTTACAGGATCTGGTAAAACATTTACTGTGGCTAATGTAATTGAAGAAGTACAAAGACCTACCTTGGTTTTGGCGCATAACAAAACGTTAGCCGCGCAGTTATACTCTGAATTCAAACAGTTTTTCCCAAACAATGCCGTTGAATATTTCGTTTCCTACTACGACTATTATCAACCGGAAGCTTTTATGCCGGTAACTGGGGTTTTTATTGAAAAAGATTTATCTATCAATGAAGAGCTTGAAAAAATGCGTTTGAGTACTACATCTTCCCTTCTTTCTGGGCGTCGAGATGTCTTGGTAGTTGCTTCGGTTTCCTGTTTATATGGTATTGGAAACCCTGTCGAATTTAAAAAGAATGTAATTGAGATAACCAGAGATCAGGTGATTTCGAGAACTAAACTGCTTCACAGCCTTGTACAAAGTTTGTACGCCAGAACAGAAGCAGATTTTAATCCTGGAAATTTTAGAATAAAAGGTGACACGGTTGAAGTATATCCAAGTTATGCCGACGACGCTTACAGAATTCACTTTTTTGGAGATGAAATTGAGGAAATTGAATCTTTTGATGTTAAGACTTCACAAGTCATTGAAAAGTTTAAAAGACTGACTATTTACCCAGCTAACATGTTTGTGACTTCTCCAGAAGTACTGCAAGGTGCAATTTGGGAAATTCAGCAGGATTTGGTTAAACAAGTTGATTATTTTAAAGAAATAGGCAAACATTTAGAAGCCAAACGTCTGGAAGAAAGAACCAATTTCGACTTAGAAATGATTCGGGAACTAGGTTACTGTTCTGGAATTGAAAATTATTCTCGTTACCTAGACGGCAGACAGCCTGGAACAAGACCTTTCTGCTTATTGGATTATTTCCCAAGTGATTATTTAATGGTTGTTGACGAAAGTCACGTTACCGTTTCGCAGGTTCATGCGATGTACGGAGGTGACCGCTCGCGTAAGGAAAACTTAGTAGAATATGGTTTCCGTTTACCTGCTGCAATGGACAACCGTCCTTTGAAATTTGAAGAATTTGAAGCTCTTCAAAATCAGGTAATTTACGTTTCTGCAACTCCTGCTGATTATGAATTACAAAAATCAGATGGTATTTATGTTGAACAGATTATTCGTCCGACTGGATTAATAGATCCTGTTATCGAAGTTAGACCAAGTTTAAATCAGATTGATGATTTAATTGAAGAAATTCAGGTTCGCTGCGAATTAGACGAAAGGGTTTTAGTAACTACTCTAACCAAAAGAATGGCTGAAGAATTAGCCAAATATTTGACGAAAGTAAGCATTCGCTGCCGTTACATCCACTCTGAAGTCGACACTTTAGAAAGAATAGAAATCATGCAGGATTTGCGTAAAGGTATTTTTGATGTTTTAATTGGAGTAAACTTGCTTCGTGAAGGTTTAGATTTACCCGAAGTTTCGCTTGTTGCTATTTTAGATGCCGATAAAGAAGGTTTCTTGAGAAATCATAGATCTTTAACGCAGACTATTGGACGTGCGGCAAGAAACTTAAACGGAAAAGCAATTTTGTATGCCGATAAAATTACTGCCAGCATGCAGAGAACAATTGACGAAACTGAATATCGAAGAACGAAACAGATTAATTTCAACGTTGAAAATAACATAACGCCTCAGGCTTTAAATAAAAAAATCGAAAGCGCTTTCACCAAAAATCCGTTGGTAGAATACGAATTAGGACATCCTATCCCTGTTGCTGCTGAACCTGAAACAGCTTATTTATCTAAAGGTGAATTGGAAAAAATGATTAGGGAAAAACGTAAAACGATGGAAAAAGCAGCTAAAGAATTAGACTTTTTACAAGCAGCTAAACTGAGAGACGAAATTAAAAAATTACAAGAACAGCTGGCTTAATTATGCTGTTCTTGAAAAACTTGTAAAACAACAGTTGGATTGATAACGGTTTTAGGGGCTTTTTTCATCATTTCCAAAACACGTTTTACAGCAGATGGATTTAGCCCCATTTCTAATGCAATCTGCTGAATTGCTTTGAATTCCCTTTCGTGTAAAACACCATCGCAATGCATTAATAAAGCCAATCTATAAAATTGGTTGATACGCTGCATTTCAGATTTGATAGGAATCGCTTTGGTTTCCTGATGAAATAAATCTTGAAATTCTTCTTCGCTAATACTCAATTCCAAAGCCACAAGTCTTAAAAATTCAAGCTCACGTTTATGCAAATGTCCATCGACAGTAGCGAACATAATCATTTCTAAAAGTAAACTTCTTTTTTCTGCTTCTGTATTCATCAATTTATTATTTTTAGCTAAAATATTGCTTTTAAACAAAAATACAAAACACAGATAATGAAGAGGATTTTCCTAGCAGTTTTACTTCTATTTGCTCTTATCGGAAAAGCACAAAGTACGGCTTCAAAAAATGTATCGACTTTTACAATTGAAGCTCCTCAACTCCATACTTCAAAAAAAATCTGGATCTATCTTCCTGAAAACTATTCAAAAGATATTCAAAAAAAATACAGTGTTATTTACATGCATGATGCGCAAAATTTATTTGATGCTAAAACTTCTTTTTCTGGCGAATGGAATATCGATGAAAAATTAGACAGCTTAAAAGCTCCCGTAATTGTTGTGGGAATTGAACATGGAAATGAAAAACGCATCGATGAACTTACTCCGTTTAAAAACGAAAAATACGGCGGCGGAAACGCTGATAATTATCTGGAATTTATTGTAAAAACGCTAAAACCGTATATCGACAAGAATTACAGAACCAAAACAAAACCTAAAAACACCATTCTTTTCGGAAGTTCGTTGGGCGGTTTGGTTTCTTATTACGGTGCTTTAAAATATCCTGACGTTTTTGGCAAAGCAGGCGTTTTTTCTCCCTCTTTTTGGTTTTCTAATAATATTTATACTTTCACAGAAAAACAATCCAAAATCAAAACTAAAATTTATTTTCTGTCCGGTGATAAAGAAAGTGACGATATGGTAAAAGATTTAACTAAAATGAAACGTTTACTAGATACCAAACGTTGTTACTGCCTTCATCTGGACAAAACCAAAATTGTAAAAAATGGTGAACACAATGAAAAACTTTGGCGCGATCATTTTGCTGAAGCTTTAATTTGGCTGGGTTATTAATAAAAAAATACTTTTATAAAAATGAAATTAATTTTAAGAGAATACAATCTCAAACTAAAACATACTTTCACGATTTCAAGAGAATCAATTGATTTTCAGCCTTCATTAATTGTAGAATTACAAAGCGATGGTTTTTCTGGTTTTGGAGAAGCAACTTCAAATCCGTATTACAATACAACGGTTCCGATGATGATGCAGGATTTAGAAAAAATTAGAAGCATTATTGAAAGTACAGAAAATGAAACTCCGGAGGTATTTTGGGCAAAAATCCATCCATATTTAAAAGATGACATGTTTGCTTTGTGCGCTTTAGATTTGGCTTATAATGATTTGTATGCCAGAAAAAAAGGTAAAAAGTTATACGAATTATGGAACTACACAACCGAAAGAAACCCGATGACAGATTATACTATCGGAATTGCTTCTATCGACAAAATGGTTTCAAAAATGCAGGAACTTCCTTGGCCGATTTATAAAATTAAACTCGGAACAAAAGAAGATATTGAAATTGTAAAGGAACTTCGAAAACATACCAATGCCGTTTTTAGAATTGATGCCAACTGCGGCTGGGGAGTTGAGGAAACAATCAACAATGCGGTTGAATTAAAAAAACTAGGGGTCGAATTTCTAGAACAGCCCATGAAAGCTAATAATTGGGAAGGACATAAAGAAGTTTTTAAACATTCTGTTCTTCCTGTAATTGCAGACGAAAGTTGTATTATTGAAGAAGATGTTGCAAAGTGCTTCAATCATTTTCATGGCGTGAACGTTAAATTGGTAAAATGCGGCGGCCTAACTCCTGGAAAACGCATGATCGAAGAAGCTAAAAAATTGGGATTAAAAACCATGGTAGGCTGCATGACCGAATCTACTGTTGGAATTTCTGCAATCGCACATTTACTGCCTCAATTGGATTATGTGGATATGGATGGCGCACTTCTTTTGGCTGAAGATATTGCAACCGGCGTCACTATAAAAGACGGTGTTGTAAGTTATTCTGATCTTAACGGAACTGGAGTTACACTTTTATAAAAATGATAGTCGAACAATTCCCAGATCGAATTATTGAAATTGACCAAGAGCAATATTTGTATTTTGGCGGAACTGCCTATTTAGGTTTACCAACAAATAAAGAATTTCAAGATTTAGTAATCCACAACATTCGCACTTGGGGAACTACATACGGAAGCTCCAGAACTGCCAATGTCAAATTAAGTGCTTATGATAGCGGTGAAAAGTTTCTAGCATCGCATATTGGATCAGAAAATGCTGTCACGGTTTCCTCAGGAATGCTGGCTGGAAAATTGGTCATAGATTTAATGAAAAAACAAACGGATTGTTTCTTTCATTTTAATGATACACATGCTGCAATTAGAATTGAAAACAGTCTTTCCTTATTTGAAAATGGTAAATTAAATGATCGATTACTGAATCCGAAATCTGAAAAAATAACGATTCTAACGGATGGAGTTCCTTCTTTTGAAACAAAACCTGTTGATTTCTCTTTCTTGAAAGAAATCCCCGATCACAAAGAAATCACACTAATTGTTGATGAATCCCATTCTTTCGGAATTATTGGAAAAAATGGCTCAGGAATTTTCAATTCAATTCAATATCCAATTAAAAGAAAAATCATGGTTTCTTCTTTGGGGAAAGCTTTTGGTTTAACCGGAGGTGTTATTGCGGCCGATGCTGCCACTATCAACCAAATAAAAGAAATGGAAGTTTTTACAAGTGCAGCAGGAATGAATCCTGCTTTTGTTCAGAGTATTTCTGATGCTTCCGAAATTTATGCTAAGCAGCATCAAAAACTTAGAGATAACTTAAGTTACTTAGATTCGATATTAAACGAAAACATCAATATTAAATTTGATAAAAGCTATCCTTTAATTTATCTTCTATCAAATGATCTAGTAGAAAAATTAAAACAGGAAAAGATAATTATTGCCAGTTTTAAATACACAAAAGATGCCGAACCTCTCAATCGTATTGTAGTTACAGCCAATCATCTTAAAGAAGATTTGGACAAATTGGTTAGTATTTTAAATGAATTTAATTCTCAATTTTAATCATTTTAAAAAACTACCTTTGCAAAAAATAAATAATGAGTTTAACTTGGAGTAAAGATTGGAAAAACTTAAATCCTAAACTTGAAACAAAAAAACCTGAAACAAAAATTATGACGAATAACGATATACTTAAAAAACTTCGCGTGGCTTTGATGCTCCGTGATGACCAAATAGTTGAAATTTTAGAATTGGTAGATTTTAGAATTACAAAATCAGAATTAGGTGCTTTTTTTAGAGCAGAAGATCACCCAAATTACATGGAATGCGGCGATCAGGTTTTGCGTAATTTCTTAAACGGATTGGTAATTCATTTAAGAGGAACGAAAGAAAACCCTAAAAACCCAAATGACGTTTTGGCGAAACATAAGGCTGAAATTCCGAAGAAGGAAACGTCTAAAGAAAGACCAGAATTTAAAGCAGCTCCAAAAGATTCAGAAAAATACAGAGGCGATCAAAGTTCTTCAAAGTCAGGTTCATCAGTTGGAAAACCTAAAAAGAAAGCATTCCCAAAAGGAAATGGAAAACCAGTTGTTGTAGAAAAAGTAGTTTTCAAAAACGGTAAGAATAAAAAATAATTAATAACTGTTAAAGTTTAACAGCAAAGGGCACAAGGATTTACGCTAAGTTCGCAAAGTTTTTATTGATAAAGCTTTTCGAACTTTGCGGTTATATTAAATCCTATAAATAAAAAACTTTGCGCTCTTTGCGGTTAAATTGCCCACAAAAAAAATCCCTCCGAATATCGAAGGGATTTTCTATATAAATTGATTTCTTATTTGATTAAGAAAGTGCAGCTTTAACTTGGTCAGCAGCTTCTTGGAATTGAACTGCAGATAAGATTGGCATACCAGAGTTGTCAATTAATTCTTTTGCAATTTCAGCATTTGTTCCTTGCAAACGAACGATAATTGGCACATTGATAGCGTCTCCCATGTTTTTGTAAGCATCAACAACACCTTGAGCAACACGGTCACAACGAACGATTCCTCCGAAGATGTTAATCAAAATAGCTTTTACGTTTGGATCTTTCAAGATAATTCTGAAAGCTGTTTCAACACGTTTAGCATCAGCAGTTCCACCAACGTCAAGGAAGTTAGCAGGCTCAAAACCAGCGTATTTAATTAAGTCCATAGTTGCCATTGCAAGACCAGCACCGTTTACCATGCATCCTACAGTACCGTCAAGGTCAACATAGTTTAGACCAACTTCTTTAGCTTCAACTTCAATTGGATTCTCCTCACGGATATCTCTCATTTCAGCATATTTAGGTTGTCTGTATAAAGCGTTATCGTCGATATTTACTTTAGCATCAACAGCTAAGATTTTGTTATCAGAAGTTTTTAAAACTGGGTTGATTTCAAACATAGAAGCATCAGAACCAATGTAAGCATTGTATAATGCATCGATGAATTTCACCATTTCTTTGAAAGCATTTCCAGAAAGACCTAAGTTGAAAGCAACTCTTCTAGCTTGGAAACCTTGTAATCCAACAGCTGGATCGATTTCTTCAGTAAAGATTAAGTGCGGCGTGTGCTCAGCAACTTCTTCGATATCCATTCCACCTTCAGTAGAATACATAATCATGTTGCGTCCTGTACCTCTATTCAATAAAACAGAAACATAAAATTCAGAAGTTTCGCTTTCACCTGGATAGTAAACATCTTCTGCAACTAATATTTTGTTTACTTTTTTACCTTCAGGCGGAGTCTGAGGCGTGATCAATTGCATTCCGATGATTTGTTCTGCTAACTCTTCAACTTGTTGTAAGTTTTTTGCCAGCTTAACTCCACCACCTTTTCCACGACCACCTGCGTGAATTTGCGCTTTTATTACATGCCATCCTGTACCAGTTTCGGCAGTTAATTGTTTTGCAGCAGCTACAGCTTCAACCGCATTGTTAGCCACAATTCCGCGTTGTACGCGTACTCCGTAACTCGCTAAAATTTCTTTTCCTTGATATTCGTGTATGTTCATAATATAGAATTTGTCTGGTTCTGAATTTATTTCAGAATAAAAGTGCGACAAAAGTAACAAAATACAACTTAATAGTAAAATCTTTTTCAATTAAATAAATGTTACCCATAGGTATTAAACGTTGAAACTTTTTAAAAGCAAACAAATAGTTAACGAAACACTTTGTTAATGTTAACACAAAACCGCTAAAACGTTTGATATTTAACAAAAACTTCACTGAATTCAATACCTTAGAGACGATTTTTCTTAATATATTTTATTGTCAATTATGATTTTGATAATTCGCAATCGTTTATATAATAATATTATCATTTAAGAACCCTTTTTCTAATATTACTATAAAAATGAAAGCGAATACATAATTTCAATACATTATGTTTAACGAAATCTTTATTTTTGTAGAAAAAATATCAAGAATGAGAGTTAAAGAACAAGGGCTTTATCTGCCTGAATTTGAACACGACAATTGTGGTGCAGGATTTATTTGTAATTTGAATGGTATTAAGTCAAATGATATCATTCACAAAGCATTAGACATCTTAATTAAATTGGAACATCGTGGTGCAGTTAGTTCTGATGGACGAACTGGTGACGGGGCCGGAATTTTATTCGACATCCCTCATGATTTTTTTAAGAAAGTTTGTGACTTTGAAATCCCAGAAGCGCGTGAGTATGCAGTAGGAATGGTTTTTTTACCAAAAAGCAAAAACCAGGTTTCTTTTTGTATTAATGCATTTGAAGCAACTATTAAAGATCAAAACTTAAAGATCTTAGGTTGGAGAGATGTACCTGTTGACGTTGAAAATTTAGGGCAAATCGCCGCAGAAAAAGAACCAACAGTTAAACAAGTTTTCGTTTCTAAAAACGGACAAAACTTAACTGAACAAGAATTTAATGCAAAACTTTTTGCAGCTAGAAAAATTGCTGAACATGCCGTAAGAGGATCTAAAACCTCAGAAAGCCACATGTTTTATTTTACTAGTTTATCGACAACTACTATAATATATAAAGGTCTATTGATGCCGGAAGACATCAGCCGTTATTATATAGATTTGAAAGATCCAGACTTGGTGACTCGTTTAGCACTTGTACACCAGCGTTTCTCTACAAATACATTCCCTTCTTGGGACTTAGCTCAACCGTTTAGATACATGTGTCATAATGGTGAGATCAACACACTTCGTGGAAACGTTAGCCGTATGCGTGCTCGTGAAGAGCTTATGCAGAGTGCTGTTTTTGGCGATGATATCAAAAAATTATTCCCAATTATCTTAGAAGGAAAATCAGATTCTGCTTCTATGGATATGGTGGTTGAACTTTTATTAATGACAGGTCGTTCTCTTCCTGAGGCAATGATGATGGTTGTTCCTGAAGCTTGGGAAAAACACCAGACAATGTCTCCAGAAAAAAGAGCATTTTACGAGTTCAACGCTTGTATTATGGAACCTTGGGATGGTCCTGCTTCTATTCCGTTTACAGATGGTAACGTAATTGGAGCTTTATTAGACAGAAACGGATTGCGTCCTTCTCGTTATACATTAACAAAAAGCGGATTCGTAATTATGTCATCTGAAATTGGTGTACTAGATATCGATCCAGAAGATGTAATTCAGCACGGTCGTTTAGAGCCAGGAAAAATGTTCTTGGTTGATATGAACGAAGGTCGTATTATTGAAGACGAAGAAGTTAAAAAAGCAATTGTAACTAAACGTCCTTACCAAGAATGGTTAGATGCTAACTTATTGCCTTTAGCTAAAATTCCATACACAAATAACCCAACTCCTGTTGAGAAATTAGATTTCGTAACTAGACAAAAGTTATTTGGTTATACTATTGAAGATTTAAAAACAATCATCAACCCAATGGGAGGACAAGGAGCTGAAGCAATCAGTTCTATGGGTAACGATACGCCTTTGGCAGTATTGTCAGACCAGCCTCAATTGTTGTATAACTATTTCAAACAATTATTTGCTCAGGTTACTAACCCGCCTTTGGATGGTATTCGTGAAGAAATTATTACGGATATCAGTTTAGCAGTTGGCGGCGATTTTAATATTTTTGAAATTGAATCTAAGCAGTGTAAAAAACTAAAAATCCAAAATCCAGTTATTTCTAATGAGGATTTGGATAAAATTAGAAACATTGATCACCCAGATTTCAAATCGGCTACTATTTCTACTTTATACAAAATAGAAAAAGGAGTTAACGGTTTAGAGCGTGCGCTAGAAAAATGTGTTCAGGCAACTTACAAAGCTGTTTCTGAAGGATGTAATATCATTATTTTATCAGATAGAGGTGTAAGCGAAGAATTAGCTCCAATTCCTATGCTATTGGCTTGTTCATACATTCATCACTCTTTGAACATTTTACAAGTTCGTTCTAAATTCGGAATCATCATCGAATCTGCAGAGCCTCGTGAACCGCATCATTTTGCTTTATTGTTTGGATACGGTGCAAGCGCGATCAATCCATACATGGTAAACGAAATCATTTATGATCAAGTTGCTCAAGGATTTATTACAGGTGTAAAAGCTGATTATGCAATTGTAAATTACAATAAAGCAATTGCAAAAGGTATCGTAAAAATCATGAACAAAATTGGTATCTCTACTTTACATTCGTACAGAGCTGCCCAAATTTTCGAGATTTTAGGTTTAAACAAAACATTTACATCTAAATACTTCCCTTACACTCCATCTAGAATTGAAG
The DNA here is from genome assembly GCF_001429295.1 of Flavobacterium sp. Root935. GTDB lineage: Bacteria > Bacteroidota > Bacteroidia > Flavobacteriales > Flavobacteriaceae > Flavobacterium. The sequence continues at coordinate 1,286,994 of NZ_LMJL01000012.1, forward strand.
GAATTGGTTTAATGGAAGTAGAAAAAGAAGTGAAGAAACGTTTCCAAAAAGCTTTCCCAAATTCAAAAATTGCAAACTTGCTTTCTCTTGAAATCGGAGGTATTTACAGATGGAGACGTGGTGGTGAAAAACACATGTTTAACCCAACTACTATTTCTAAATTACAACAAGCGGTTCGTTTAAACAGCCCAGAAAGTTATAAAGAATACTCTAATGCGGTTAACGAGCAAAGCTCAAACTTAATGACTATTAGAGGTTTATTTGAATTCAACAATTTAGATCCAATTTCTATTGACGAAGTAGAACCTTGGACAGAAATTGTAAAGAAATTCAAAACCGGAGCAATGTCTTACGGTTCTATCAGTCAAGAAGCACATGAGAACTTGGCAATTGCAATGAACAGAATTGGAGGAAAAAGTAATTCTGGAGAAGGTGGAGAAGATCCAAGACGTTTCCAGAAAGAAATTAACGGAGATTCTAGAAACTCTGCAATTAAACAAGTTGCTTCGGGACGTTTTGGTGTTTCAATCAACTATTTGACAAACGCTAAAGAAATCCAGATTAAAATGGCTCAGGGAGCGAAACCTGGCGAAGGCGGACAGTTACCTGGAGAAAAAGTTGTGCCTTGGATTGCTGAGACGAGAAACTCTACACCTTATGTAGGTTTGATTTCGCCTCCTCCTCACCACGATATTTATTCTATTGAGGATTTATCTCAGTTGATTTATGACTTGAAAAATGCTAATCGTGAAGCGCGTGTAAACGTAAAATTAGTTTCTGAGGTTGGAGTTGGAACTATTGCTGCCGGTGTTGCCAAAGCAAAAGCTGACGTTATCTTAATTTCTGGTTATGACGGAGGAACTGGTGCTGCACCATTAACATCTTTACAACACACAGGTATTCCGTGGGAGCTTGGTTTAGCCGAAGCGCAGCAGACTTTAATCTTAAACGATTTAAGAAGCCGTGTAGTTTTAGAATGTGACGGACAGTTGAAAACAGGTCGCGACGTTGCTATCGCTGCATTATTAGGTGCTGAAGAATTCGGATTTGCAACGGCTCCGCTTGTAGCTTCTGGATGTATCATGATGAGAGCTTGTCACTTAAATACTTGTCCAGTTGGTATTGCCACTCAGGATCCTGAATTGAGAAAAAATTTCAAAGGAACTCCAGAGCACGTAATCAACTTCATGTATTTTATTGCTGAAGAGCTGAGAGAAATCATGGCGCAGTTAGGTTTCAGAACTTTGAAAGAAATGGTGGGCCAGTCACAAAAATTAAATGTGAACAAAGCCATCAAACATTATAAAGCAAATGGTTTAGACTTGTCTACAATTCTATACAAACCGGAAAAAGCGAAAACAGAGCCAAATCATAATACAACGACTCAGGATCACCAACTTGAAAACGTATTGGATTTTGACATCATAAAAGAAGCAATTCCGTCAATCTATAGAAAAGAGAAAACAAGAGTAACCTTTAAAATTAAAAATACAGACCGTTCTGTAGGTGCTATTTTGAGTAACGAAATCTCAAAAATATATGGCGCACAAGGTTTACCTGAAGACACTATTTTAGTTGATTTTGAAGGTTCTGCCGGACAAAGTTTTGGTGCTTTTGCAACAAACGGATTGTCGTTTAAAATTCACGGAAACTGTAATGATTACTTAGGAAAAGGTCTTTCTGGAGGAAAACTAATTGTAAAAGTACCTCCTACTGCAACCTTCAAACCTGAAGATAACATCATTATTGGAAACGTTGCCCTTTACGGAGCTATTACCGGAGAGGCTTATATTAATGGAATGGCCGGTGAGCGTTTTTGTGTGAGAAATTCTGGAGCAACAGCAGTTGTTGAAGGAATTGGAGATCACGGATGCGAATACATGACCGGTGGTACAGTGGTAGTTTTAGGAAAAACAGGAAGAAACTTCGCAGCTGGTATGAGCGGTGGTGTTGCTTATGTTTACGATCCAAATAAGAAATTCGATTCGACAGTATGTAACATGGAAATGGTTGCATTCGACCCGATGGAAGAAGAGGACGTTACCAAACTAAGACGATTGATCAAAAATCATTCATTGTACACAAGCAGTCCATTAGCAAAAAGAATTTTAGCAGACTGGGAAAATGAACAAAAACACTTCGTAAAAGTAATGCCAACTGATTACAAAAAAGCATTACAACGAATTGCAGAAGAGAAAAAAATAGAAGAATTAATAGCTGGATAAAAATCAATTTCAAAAAATAAAATTCCAAATTCCAATGGCAATGTCAATGTCAATGAAAATGTCTTCCTGAGCGAAGTCGAAGGATTGGAATTTGGAATTTAAAGAAATTGGAATTTAATTTAAAATGTCATGGGTAAAATAGGCGGATTTAAAGAATATAATAGAGCCGACGAAAGTAATTTAGCAGTAGCAGAACGTGTTTCGAACTACAACGAATTTACTATTCCGTTAGCAAAAGATAAAATAAAAGAACAAGGTTCAAGATGTATGGATTGTGGTATTCCTTTTTGCCACAGCGGTTGTCCGTTAGGAAATTTAATTCCAGACTTCAACGATATGGTACATCAGGAAGAATGGCAGAGTGCATTAGAGATTTTACAGTCTACTAATAACTTTCCAGAATTTACAGGACGCTTATGCCCTGCTCCATGCGAAAAAGCATGCGTATTAGGAATCATTAAAGATCCTGTATCTATCGAAAACATCGAGAAAAACATTGTTGAAAGAGGTTTTGCTGAAGGATGGATAAAACCACAAGCTCCAAAAACAAGAACTGGTAAAACAGTTGCCGTTATTGGTTCTGGACCTGCAGGATTAGCAGCTGCACAGCAATTAAACAGAGCGGGGCATACCGTTACTGTTTTTGAAAGAGACAATGCTATTGGAGGTTTACTACGTTACGGGATTCCGAATTTCAAATTAGAAAAAGAAATTATCGACAGACGTGTAGTAATTCTTGAAGCAGAAGGAATCACTTTCAAAACAAACGTAAACGTTGGGGTTAACTTCAGCGTAGAAGAATTAAACGCATTTGATTCTATCGTTTTATGCGGAGGAGCAACAGAAAGAAGAAGCTTGCCAACTAAAGGAATCGAAAGCAAAGGCGTTGTTCAGGCAATGGATTTCTTAACGCAGCAAACTAAAGTTTTATTTGGAGAATCAATTCCAGATCAAATTAAAGCAACCGGTAAAGATGTAATCGTTATTGGTGGTGGAGATACTGGTTCTGACTGTATTGGAACTTCAAACAGACACGGAGCTAAATCGGTTACTAACTTTGAGATTTTACCAAAACCTCCAGTTGGAAGAAGCGAGTCAACTCCTTGGCCTTTCTGGCCTTTACAGCTAAAAACATCTTCTTCTCACGAAGAAGGCTGTGACAGAAACTGGCTAATCAATACGAAAGAATTCATTTCTAACGATAAAGGCGAATTAACTGGATTAAAAACGGTTGAAGTACAATGGAAAATGACTCCAGGACAAAGACCTGAATTAATCGAAAAAGAAGGTTCTGAGAAAATCTGGCCTTGTGATTTAGCTTTATTAGCCTTAGGATTTACAGGTCCAGAAAAAACGTTAAGCGAGCAGTTAGGAATCGAAACTGATGCAAGAAGCAATTACAAAGCGCATAACTATCAAACAAACGTTCCTCACATTTTCACTGCTGGTGATATGAGAAGAGGACAATCATTAATCGTCTGGGCTATTTCAGAAGGTCGCGAAGCAGCAAGAGAGGTAGATTTATTCCTTATGGGATCTACAAACTTGCCTACTAAAGGAAAAGGAGATCTTCCTAGCCTTTAATTTTTAAGGCTCTAAGGTTCTGAGATGCTAAGATACTAAGTTTTTTCTCTAGCATTTTATTAAATCTTTATTCCTATAAACAACATAACTATTAACAAACCCTTGAATTTACATTCAGGGGTTTTGTTTTTTTGGAGCATCACAATTGGCATTTAAATAAACATAGTTCCCGCTTTCGGCTATATCTCTCCGTTCCACTGCGAGGATACCGCCTCAATCGGGGCTAAATCCAAACATTTGGCTTCTTTTAAAAATTAGAACAAAAAGAAATCCATTTAATCTGTGGCAAAAAACAATTTCAACAGCATTTAAGAATAAGTTAAATTCGTGAATTCGTGGCAAAAAAACTTAGTATCTTAGCATCTCAGAACCTTAGCGCTCTTAAAAAGGTTACAAAATTTCAGAAACAGCAACTTTTTGTTTAAAAACAAACAATTTGTTACAATTTGTTATTTTTCTACAATTTATTTGCTGATACACAAAAGAGTAATAACTTTGCCCAAAATGATTTAAAAATGCAAGCAAAAGATTTACTGCAGTTAGCAGACCAATTTGGAAGTCCATTATATGTTTATGATGCCGAAAAAATCCAATCTCAGTACAATAGGTTAACTAAAGCTTTCTCTAAGGTAGAAAACTTAAGAGTTAATTATGCCATGAAGGCATTGTCAAACGTTGCGATTCTTCAGTTATTAAAGAACATGGGGTCTGGTTTAGATACTGTATCAATTCAAGAAGTTTTATTGGGACTTCATGCTGGCTATGATCCTGACAAAATTTTCTTTACACCAAACGGAGTTTCTCTAGAAGAAATCGAAGAAGTTGCCGCAATGGGTGTACAAATCAATATTGATAACTTATCTATTCTGGAGCAATTCGGAACAAAATATCCGCAGATTCCGGTATGTATTCGTATCAATCCGCACGTAATGGCGGGTGGAAATGCTAACATCTCTGTTGGACATATCGACAGTAAATTCGGAATATCTGTTCACCAAATTCCTCATATCTTACGAATTGTTGAGAACACAAAAATGAGCATTGTTGGAATTCACATGCACACAGGATCTGATATTTTAGATATCGAAGTATTCTTGTATGCTGCTGAAATTTTGTTCGATACAGCGAAAAACTTCAAAGATCTAGAATTCTTAGATTTCGGAAGCGGATTCAAAGTTCCTTACAAAAAAGACGATATCGAAACAGACATCGAAGAATTAGGTAAAAAATTATCTAAAAGATTCAATGCTTTCTGTGCAGAATATGGCAGGGATTTAACTTTGATTTTCGAACCAGGAAAATTCTTGGTGAGCGAAGCAGGTCATTTCTTAGTAAAAGTAAACGTAGTAAAACAAACAACATCAACAGTTTTCGCTGGAGTTGACAGTGGTTTCAATCACCTAATTCGCCCAATGTTATATGGATCTTCACACCATATTGAAAACATCTCAAACCCAAAAGGAAAAGAGCGTTTTTACTCTGTTGTAGGATACATTTGCGAAACGGATACTTTTGCAAACAACCGTAGAATTCAAGAAATTACTGAAGGTGACATTTTATCTTTCAGAAATGCTGGAGCATACTGTTTCTCAATGTCTTCGAACTACAACTCAAGATACAAACCAGCCGAAGTTCTTTGGAAAGACGGAAAAGGAATCTTGATTCGACAAGCGGAAACTTTTGAAGATTTACTTAAAAACCAAATTCCGTTGCCAGAAGAAGTTGCAGCAACAGTTTAAAATAAAAAAAAAGAGAATATCTAGAAGTCCCGTTTCTTAATTGAGGCGGGATTTTTTTTAGAATAACATTTTGTAAAACAAGAAAAATATTAATAAAAAATACTATTTTTAGATTTGCCAAAATTAAATAAATTTTTATATGAAAAAACAGATTGAAAACATTGCCAATCTTTTACCAGATTTTATAAAAAACTCCTTTGATTATGTAAAGAACAATTTTGATAAAAATAGTCAAGAAATATTTGAAAACGCAAATGGAACTGCAGCTATCGTTATTAAAATTCTTGCTCAACCGTTGATTGATAAATATTTTGAAAATAAAACTGAGGCTAAACTTGAAAATTTTGGATTTAACACTTACATCAAAGCAAGTTTAGTACAAGCGAACGATTCAATAGATATAATTAAAGAAAATATAAACAATAGCTTCTCTCCTGAAATAGTTTTTGGTATAATTAGCAAGGTGATTAAGGAGGAAATACAAAGTTTTGATTCAACAAAAGCAATCTTGATTTTTCAGCCTCTTTATCATCCTGTTATTATACATGTCAAAAATAATTATAAGCGTATTTTACAAGATCTTGAAGTTGACTCTATTCATATTGAAAAATTTATTAAACATTTTAATGAAAACATAGAGCAAACCATCCAGAAAACATTTGGTAGTGACTATGATGAACATTTGAGAAAAACTTCATTATATAGGTTAAAAGATAATGAAGCGCATTTTTTATATGAAACCATTCAGCTAGGAAAAATAGGTTTTAAAGAAAATGAAAATTTAAAGTATGAAACAACTTATGCCTCTTGGAAAAATGTTAGTAGTTTTCGTAATAGCTTTGAATCATCTATAGATGATGAAAAATATCAGGAATATGAAAATCAATTAAAACCGGTGGAAGATTTAATATCAGATTTTTTTAATCGTAATCCTGATAATAATTTGGATGACATATTATTTATCATTGCAGATTTTGGGAAAGGAAAATCTGTATTTATGAGACATTATGCTTCAAAACTTGCAAAACAGTATTTAGAAAAATCCGAAGGGTATTTTCCAATTTATTTTAATTTACGTAATTATTCGAAATATTCCACTGATTCAAAATTAGGTGTGATAAGCGATTTTTTAGAAACTAATTATAGCATTAAAATTGATGATGAATATTTTGAGAAAAAAAAATACCTTTTTTTAATTGACTCTTTAGATGAAAGTGGAGATTTAAACAAAAAATCTATTGATAAAGTCATAAATTCAGTCAAAAATATACAAAAAATAAATAAATCAAAATACAAAACTAACCGTATAATTATTACTTCTCGTCCATTTGACGACGGCTTTAGTAATCATCTAATAGAGCATAATCCTTTCAACATTAAAAATAAAGAAAAAAGAGACGTTCCTCATTACCTTAATATTCATGGTTTTAAAAAAATACAATTTAACAATTGGCTTTTTGAAACATTAGTGAACTATTCTCATATTAAAAATCTGAACACAACCGGTATAGCAAAACAAATTGTTAATGCTGTAAACAAAAATGAAAGAATAGATATTTACCAAGAATTAATAAAAAACGAAACATTATCACGAAGTGAATTGCGTAGACCAATATTCGCTTATATGGTATATCAACTTATAATCAACAAAGTTGACTTTATTAAAGTTGGAAAATTAGGTGTTTATCTTTCTTTTTTAAATTTACTTACAAAAGAGGCAAAACATATTCATGACTCAGATTATCAAGTAAATCTTTCAGAGGAATTTGAATTTAGAAATATATTACATGCTACTTCGTCCTTATGGGTATACCAAAGACAAAAAGGAAAACAAGGAATGCTAAAAAAAGCAGATATATGTCGCGTATTAGAAGGGAAAATTTTAAGTGAAAGCGATAGCGATGTTATAGAAAATTTTAAAGGTAAAGGATTTACAGAAATACAATTTCTTTCCCATTCTTATTTTGGGGAAAATAATAATATTCTTCATTTCCAACATCAATCATTTGCTGAAATTCTTTTGGCGGAATATTATTTAAAAATTTTTATTAAATATTCTTTAGATGAAGATTCTGATATTGAAGAGGCTCGTGCAAAATTAGCAATAGGAGAACCTACCGAACAAGCTATTATTTTTTTTAAAGAACTTTTGGATTTGTTAAGGGAATCTTCTATCAAATCTAAAGATCTGGTTATAATTGAAAAAAGAAAACTACTTTTTCCTTTAATGGCTTCATTATCCATTAGAAAACATAACAAACTATTTTCAAATTATCTACATTTCTCTTGGTTTAATAAGTACAAGTTAGGAGAAAATCAAATAGAATATCCTAAAGAGGCACTAGAAGAATGGTGTATAGGCCATCAAGAGATTGAAAAAATTATTCAGTATGCTGCACTAATATTAAACTCAAAAACTTTCTACTTACCAATTCAAGGGAATGCCAAAACTTCTTTGTACGATTCTGAAGTTTTTGAAGTTATCAATTACAGTAAGACAAATGCATTGTATGGTTTTGATAAGTGGATATCACTACTTGTGGGTAATCGTCTATTTAATTCTTTCAATTCAGAAAAACCACTACTTTTTAACTGGCATTACAACATTAATTTTCATCAATTATTTGATATGATTCGAAGCTTTAATTATGTTTTTAATGATTCATGCCCACACTGGGGTAATGATTTATTCCAAGGTATCAATATGAGTGAAAACAAAAATCAATTTGATCTTTCACATGTAAATTTTGATGGTATAAATTTTTCCCATTCAACTTTTAATAATTTGAGATCTTGGGGAGCAAACTGGAGTAGATCTAATTTAAATGGATGCTCCTTTTATAATGTTCAATTAATTACATGCTTGTTTTTAGGAGCAATAATTGAAGAAATTGAACATGTTAAAAACTTTCATATGATCAATTGCCAAGCCACAACAAATGGCTTTATATTACTTGATGGGCTAAAAACCGAAGATTTAGAAATAAAGAAGAATTATGGTGATCCTAGAAAAAATCGCTATAATCCTTTTATTGAATCATTTGATGTTTATGATGACCCTGTATTTGTTACTTGTCGAGGGTTTATGATTTACGGATTAAAAAATTCCTTATTTTCAATACTACAACTGAAGAAGTTATTTAATTTTGATGATGAGCAAACTAAAAAAGATTTTTTCAGACAAATAGACACTCTTAAAGAATATGAAGTAAAAAAAAGTCGAGCTAGAAAAATGTGATAATAAAAATTAAAAACTTCTTCCATCTGGCGCGAGCTTCTTACTGATGAATAAACAAGCAAGTGAAACTTTCCGACCACAAGAGAGACAATCCTAGAACAATGGAGAGCCTAAAAAGCATCTGATTTTATTGCATAAAAAATTTAAAAATTTAAAAAAATGTTAGAACTAGAAGATTTTACAGGGATTTACTTATCAAAACCTATGATTCCAGATTGCGTACATTTAGATGATTATGAATTCTATTTTTATAATAGGAATAATCATTTTAATATTAGCATTAGAGAAAATGAAAATTCCAAACTTATTTTTGATGCATCCACTTTCGAAATCATTAGTTCAGAAAATAATGATAAATTTGAGCTAATAATAAATGAATTAGAAAATGAAAATAAATACAAGAAAATTAAAGGTAAAATGTATTTTAAAGTTCCTGAACCAAGAGGTTTTAAAATTTTCCTAAATGAATACGGTTGGAGATTTTTTGAAAAAATTGATTAACTTCCAAATTTAAACTACAATCCTTAAAAAATCAAAAGATCAATTCCTGTCTGAAAAAATATATATTTGCTATTCATAAAAAATAAATACCTTTGAAATATGAGCGCAACAACAAAACCAAGACATATCGGTAGAAATATCAGCCGAATCAGAGAGCTTAAAGGTATGAAGCAGGAAGCGCTTGCGCAGGCAATTGGTACAAATCAGCAGGCAATTTCTGGTATTGAAGGAAGCGAAACTATCGACGAAACAAAACTTACGAAAATTGCAGAAGCGCTAGGCGTTACAGTAGAAGCAATTGAAAGTTTTTCTGAAGAAAATGTATTTAATTATTTTAATACATTTAATGATTCCGTTTCAAACAGCAATTTTGGTCATAATAATATTTGTAATTTCAATCCGCTTGATAAAGTTATAGAACTTTACGAACGTTTGGTTCAGGCTGAAAAAGACAAAGTTGAGTATTTAGAAAAATTATTAAAAGGGAAATAATTCCTTCAAAAATAAAATTTTGCAAAAGCACAAATATCTTATGATTTTGTGCTTTTTTTGTAAACTAAAAAACCAAAAATGACCTCAGAACAAATTGCCACAAAACCCAATCTTAAAAAAAGAATCCTTGCCGGATTAATTGACTATTCGTTAATGTTTGGAGTAGTCCTCGTTATGTTTCTATACTTTGGAGAAAAAACCAGAAATGGATATGAATTACAAGGATTTCCCGCATTCTTCAATTTTTTAATATGGTTTGGCTACATGGTTGGATTTGAAGTAAAATTTGGAGCAACGCTGGGAAATCAGATGTTTGATTTACAAGTTATTTCTATAAAAGATAGCAAAACTACAAGTTTAACTTTAGGCCAATCTTTTATGCGACATTTATTTGATATTCTTGATTTTTGGTTTTTCGGACTATTGGGAATATTGCTAATAAAAAACTCTACTTATAATCAAAGGTTAGGAGATTTATGCGCCAAAACAATTGTAATAGATACAAAAGACAGCGAACAGTTTTACAAACGATTTACTTAATTAAACTCAAATAAAAAATATTATTTTAGCCTTCCCAAATCAATCCCCAAAAATCAATGAAACTTACAATTACCCTATCAACCCTACTCCTACTACTTACAACTAATTTATTCAGCCAAACCCTTGCTGATTTAAAACTAAAACCAAAAGAAATTCCAAAAGGCGGTTATATGGTAAGTGACGGAAATATTTGTATTACGCCGCAAGCCTGCAATTTTTATAATGATATTGAAACCTACAGCAATATTGTTGGAACTGTAAAAAGTAAAGCTATTCAAAGTTTTAAAAGCAAAGCAGACCGCGGTTCTATCATGTATTTTGAATTTGATCATGTTTTTAAAGGCGATCGATTCCTGCAAGGTTTGCTTTGGGGAAAAGCAGGCGAACCAACAGCTGAACATCCAGAAGAATATCTCGCCAAAGGAAAATTTCTAGTTATTTGGAGTTTACAGGCAGATAGTCCGCTAAAAGAAAAGTCTGAAACTAAGATCGAAGCTCTTTTACAATAAATCCTAATCACAGCTTCATTTTAAATGCTTAATTTTGCTTGATAAAAAAACACAAAATGAAACCACAAATACGAATTCTTCTTTACTCCATCTTATTCTTTTTATATCTTACTTCGACACCTTTCTTACTGTCGTTAAACGAAAAAATAAAAGGCGATCCGTTTGTAGTTTTAGGAGTTGGTTTTGGAGTTTTAAATCTCATCTATGCTTTTTTTGCCCTAAAATGGAAACCTTTGCTTAACGTACTTTGCGCTGTCGGGATTGCGGCTTTAGCTATGTTCCTAGCTCTACAGTTTACCAATCTGCATCTGCTTGTAAATTACGATCCATATCAGGTTAAAACGGCCATTTTTGCTAATGCGGTTCTTTCTATTATTTTTTGGGAAATTGTGTATCAAGTGAAAATTAGAAAGCAATAACCTTTCAATTGCCTCCAGCTTTATCTGGAGGTTCATATAGTAAGTCTAGAATAGGCTTTAACCAAATGAATAAATTTATTTTGGCTAAAGCCATTTTTTTTTTGCTATAGGTGACCTCCCGCTAAAGCTGGAGGCAATTCATTTTACTTTATCATTTAATAATTTTAAAGTCAAAATATTGATGATAAAACTTAAAAAATAATTCATAGTTTTACTCTTAAGTATTTAAAAATCAAAAACATGAAACGACATCCTTCGATAGACATTGTACGCGGAATTGTAATGATTATTATGGCTCTTGATCATGTTCGGGATTTATTGCATGTCGATTCGATTACACAAAGCCCAACCGATTTGGCAACGACTTCTCCTTTGTTGTTTTGTACACGCTGGATTACACATTTGTGCGCGCCTATTTTTGTTTTCTTGGCGGGAACTTCGGTCTATCTTTCACTTCAAAACAAAAACAATGCTGCCGAAACCAGACAGCTTTTATTGAAAAGAGGTTTTTGGTTAATCCTGCTTGAATTTACAGTTGTCAATTTTGGATTGTTTTTCGATATTGGTTTTCATACCCTTTTATTTGAAGTCATAGCCGCAATAGGTTTTGGGTTTGTTGTTTTGAGTTTATTATTAAAAGTCCGCTCTCAAACTTTGGGCATTGTGGGACTTGTAATTATCTTTTTCCATAATCTCCTGCCAATTATTCCATTTGCAGAAAATTCAGTTTTAAAAACCATCTTAACTCCCCTCTTTGGACCAGCTGTTTTTCCGTTTGCAGGAAAAGCATTTATTATGGGCTATCCGCCAATTCCGTGGCTAGGAATTATGCTCGTTGGTTTTGCAGCGGGAAAATTCTTTGAACTGGCACAAGGACAAAGAAAAAAACTATTCTTAAAAATCGGTTTGAGTGCTTTAGCTTTATTTACGGTAATTCGATTGGTAAATATTTATGGTGATCCCGCTTTATGGACTACACAAAAAGACTCAACTTTCACCTTTTTATCATTTATGAATGTAACCAAATATCCACCTTCTCTCCTATTCTGTTTGGTTACTTTAGGCATTATGTTTTTACTGCTCGCTTTTGCAGAACAATTTCATAATACGGTTAAAAAAGCAACTATGGTTTACGGAAAAGTGCCCTTATTTTATTTTGTTGTTCACTTTTATGTTATTCATATTCTAACGCTTTTTATACTTTTGGCACAAGGCTTTAATTGGTCTCAACTGGAATTTGCTTCGGGAACTTTTGGCAGACCTAAAAGCATTGAAAGCGGTTTACATCTTTGGGCAATTTATTTAATTTGGATTTTTGTTGTTGCGCTGCTTTACAAACCTTGCCAATGGTTCGGAAAATATAAGACTGAAAATAATCATTGGTGGCTGAAATACATTTAAGTGATATGTGTTTACGACAAGATAAATTGTAGAATTTCGTACGTATTTTTTTATATTAGCATTTTGAAATTTCAAGCCAAAATCCTAATATGAAAACCAGAATTTTAATTCTCCTTTCTTTAATTGCTGTTTCTTGTAAAAAAGAAATCAAAGTCAAAACTTCTACAATTGTACAAAAAGATAGTATACAGAGTATTCCTGAATCTGAAACCGAAAAAACAGAAACTATCGTAATTTCAAAAAAACATAAAACGAACCAAATTTTATGCGATCTCGATGGAGATGGAAAAAATGAAACCGTAGAAATTGTAAGAAGTACAAACAACAACAAAAGTGGGCTAAAAATTACTTACGGAAATGGGAAAAGAACAGATTATTTCGGTCTGGGAAATACAATTTTAGACCAAGGTTTTGACGAAATTGATTGGGCTGGAATATTTGAAAAAGCACCGAAAGGTGAAATTTATTGGAATAACGTAAATGACGACGGCGAAATTATGGCCGACGAAGAAGTAAAAGAAGAAGATAAAATAAAATTGCCAAATGACGGAATCTTTATTCACGCCGAAGAAAGCTGCGGAGGCGGGATTATTTATCTAGATAACGGAAAATACAACTGGATTCAGCAGGAATAAAATTGTAATAAATTAACTTCTAAACTATTTTGATTATGAAAAACAATACAGAAATAGCGAATCGTTTTAGAGAAGTCATTTTAAACGGAACTTGGATTGCCAACACAAATTACAAAGACCAACTACAGAATCTAAATTGGGAGATAGCAGTTACTCCATTTCAAAATTTAAATACGATCGCACTTTTAGCGCAGCACATTCATTATTACATTAACGGAATAAATAATGTTTTTAAAGGCGGAACGCTGGATATAAAAGATAAATTCAGCTTTGACTTTCCTCCTATTCATTCACAGCAAGAATGGGAAAACTTTTTAATTAAATTTTGGAATGAAGCTGAAGAATTCGCTTCGCTGGTTGAGGAAATGCCAAATGAAAAATTAGATCAAGCTTTTGTTGATGAAAAATACGGAACTTACAAAAGAAATATCGAAGCTATGCTGGAACATAGTTATTATCATTTAGGACAAATCGTATTGATCAAAAAACTATTGACAAATTAAAAATATTTAAAAGCCAAAAACGATCCATGAAAAAAATTGCCATTTTGTTAGTGGGTTTTATTTTCTTTTCAAGTTGTAAAGATGAGAAGAAAGCAGAAACAAAAGAATTGACAAACCAAGAATTGAACAAAACTGAAAACGAAAACTTTGTTTTAACCGTAGAAAAAATCGACTCGACACAATTTCCAGCTTCAATAAAATATGAAGGTTTTGTAAAAAATGCTGTTCGATGGAAAGATAAATTGGGCGATAATATTGTTATTACTACTGAGACAGGATATCATATCAACAAAAAATTCGAGCATGAATTTGAAGACAGTTCTGATGCTGAATTGTTTGCGTATCATTTTATTGTTTCTGGAAATGAAGTAAAACAAACTTGGAAAGTTTACGATTTTATTGCAGACTGCCCAGTTGATATTGTGGCTTCGTTTGTAAAAAATACTTTTCAAGTAACTGATTTAAACAATAACGGAATCGCTGAAACTTGGCTGATGTACAAAACAACCTGCCACGGTGATGTGAGTCCGTGTGACATGAAAATTATTATGTATGAAGGAAGCACAAAATATGCGGTGCGCGGCGAAAGCAGAGTTCAAGTTGGAGTTCTCGACAACGGCGAAAAACAATTTATTGGCGGTGAATATAAATTGGATGAAAATTTCAAAAAAGGTCCAAAAGTTTTTAAAGAATTTGCCCAAAAATTATGGAAAGATAATTTGATTGAAAATTGGGAGGATTAAAGGATTTTATATAATTCGGAAATTCACTAAATTTATTCTTAAATTCTAATCTATTTAAAATGAGAAAATTAATTTTAGCTTTTGTTCTTTTAATTGGTTTATCGACAAGTGCACAAACTTCTAAAGAGCTTATTGGAAAATGGCAATTGGTAAAATGGACCAAAAACGGTAAGGACAAAAATATTCAGGAATATTATAAAACCGATCAGGTTTTTCAGGTTTTTAAAGAAAATGGTGATTTTGAAAGTTTGGTTGGCGACGAATCGCACAAAGCGAAATGGAAGTTGTCTAAAGACAATAAAGAGCTTACTATTATTGCAATCTTAATGCCTGTAAAATTTAGTATTGACTACTTTGATACTCAGAAAAGAATTATTACAACTCCACAAATTGGTACTTTTGAGTATAAAAAAGTAATCGAATAATCGAATTTAAAAAGGATTTTATGAAAACAAAATGTTCTATCCCAGCCCCGATAGAGCCGATATCCTCGTAATGAAATGGAGAGATAAAGGTGAAAGCGGGACTAAAAGTTCTTGTGAAAACCTGTATTTCTGCTTCTAAAAATAAATCAAAAAAAGGCATAGTTGTTGAAAGTTAAAAAAGATATATTTACACCTTCAAAAGAAATACTATGCAAAAAACTACTTTACTATTTTTTATATTCTTTTTGGCTCTTTCTTCCTGCGGCGTAAAAACGACTCAGGCATTGATAAGCGACGGAAATTATGATGGTGCTATTGACCGCGCTGTTGAAGCATTGAGAACTAATAAGGATTCGAAAGGAAAACAAGATTATGTGTATTTACTCGAAGAGGCTTTTGCAAAAGCGAAAGACCGAGATCTGCGTGATCTGGAAATGCTGTCGAAAGATGCAAATCCTGCCAATGCAGAGCGTATTTATAATACTTATTTACAGCTGAATAACCGTCAGGAAAAAATTAGTCCGATTTTGCCTTTGAAATTAATAAAGCAAGGCAGAAATGCGAATTTTGCATTTGACAATTATTCAAACGAAATTGTAAACAGCAAAAATGCGCTTTCAAAATATTTGTATGAGAATGCTTCTGCACTTCTAAAATCGAATAACAAAATGGATTTTAGAAAGGCGTATGATGATTTTTCGTATTTGGAAAGTATTAATCCTGGGTATAAAAATACCAAAAAATTAATGGATGATGCACTTTTTAAAGGAACCGATTTTGTGGATGTTTATGCAAAAAACGAAACCAATATGGTAATTCCTAAGATGCTTCAGGATGATTTGCTGGATTTTAAAACTTACGGATTAAATGATAAATGGACAGTTTATCATAGTGCAAGACAAAAAAATGTAAACTATGATTATAGTTTGATTATTAATTTTAGGGATATATATATTTCTCCAGAACAAATTAAAGAAAAAGAATTCAGCAAAGAGAGACAGATAAAAGATGGTGTAAAAACGCTTTTGGACAACCGCGGAAGACCTGTAAAAGATAGTTTGGGCAGAGAAATAAAAGTAGATAATTATAAAATTCTTCGTGCTACAGTTTATGAATTTAGACAATTTAAATCGTGTCAGGTAACGGCAAAAATCGATTATGTGGATTTAAAATCGAATCAGCTGGTGCAAACGTTTCCAATAAGCAGCGAATTTGTTTTTGAGAATATTTATTCGAAATATAAAGGGGATCGAAATGCTTGTGAAGACAATTATCAAACTTATTTTGCAAAACGACCAGTTCCGTTTCCTAATAACGAACAAATGGTTTTTGATACAGGTGAAGACCTGAAAGCTAAGCTAAAAGATATTATTGTTCGCAATAAATTTAGAAGATAATTATCTCATATTAAAATACATAAAAGGCGCTTTTTTAATGCGCCTTTTTTTTGTTTTCAAAATAAATCAATAAAAAATATTGTTTTTTTTATTACGCAACCAAAAAGTTGCGTATATTTGCAACTAATTAGTTGCGCAAATATAAAAAAAATGAAACGAGATATTTTTCAGGCTATTGCCGATCCGACACGTAGAGCAATTTTAGTTTTGATTTCTTCGACTGCATTAACCCCAAATGCTATCGCAGAACAGTTTGAAACTACAAGACAAGCCGTTTCTAAACACATCAAAATATTGAATGAATGTGATTTATTGGAAGAAAAAAAATTAGGAAGAGAAATTTACTATCAACTTAAAATAGATAAAATGAAAGAAATAGATCACTGGCTGGAGCAATTCAAAAAGATTTGGGAACAGCGTTTTGATCAATTGGATCAGGTATTAATGAATTTAAAATCTAAAGAAAATGAAATCTAATCTCTTAATGAATTTTTCTGTAGACAAGGAAAATAAAACTGTCAATGTAAAACGCAAATTTAATGCGTCATTATCAAACGTTTGGTCTGCTTGGACAGATGCCGCAATTTTAGATTTGTGGTGGGCGCCGGCTCCATTTAAATCTAAAACAAAGTTTATGGAGTTTAGAGAAGGCGGCAAAAGATTATACGCCATGGTAAGTCCAGAAGGAGAAGAACGCTGGGCAGTTTTTGAATATACTTCAATTTCTCCTAAAACAAATTTTAAACATTCATCTACTTTCTGCGATGCAGAAGGGGTTCCTAATTCTGATTTAGGCAGTTCTTACTGGGACATTAATTTCTCTGAAAATGGTGATTCTACAATTGTGGATATTGCTATTAAGCGCGGCAGTTTAGAAGAATTAGAAAAAATAATTGAAATGGGATTCAAAGAAGGCTTTACAAGCGCACTGCAAGGATTAGAAAAAATTCTGGAAGCAAAAAAATAAAATCTTTCTACAAAATAACTATTAATGAATTTAAAATCTAAAGAAAATGAAATCGAATCTATTAATGAATTTTACTGTAAATAAGGAAAATAATACCGTAAATGTAAAACGTGAGTTTAATGCCCCGTTGTCAAATGTATGGTCTGCTTGGACAGAAGCTGCTATTTTAGATCAATGGTGGGCGCCTGCTCCTTGGAAATCGCGCACAAAAAGCATGGATTTTAAAGAAGGCGGAAGAAGATTATATGCAATGGTTGGTCCCGAAGGTGAAGAACATTGGGCAATTGCAGATTTTACTTCTATTAGTCCAAAAACTAATTTTAAATATAAGGATGCTTTTAGCGATAGTGAAGGAAATTTGAACACAGATTTTCCACGCTCAAATTGGGATGTGACTTTTTCGGAAGAAGGAGATCATACTTTTGTTGATATAGTAATCAAACACGACAAACTTTCTGATTTGGAAGCAATCATTCAAATGGGCTTTAAAGAAGGCTTTACCATTGCAATGGAAGGTTTGGATGAGATTTTTGCTAAACAAGTATGAGCAATTTTGGTTGTGCAATTATATTTAATCCTGCGTATGCAGGATTTTTTTGTATTTTCGATTTGAAAACATAAACTATCTTGTGACCACTTAAACAGACAAATAATGAAATTCTTGAGTTTACTTTTTTTATTCGTTTCAGTTACCGCTTTTTCTCAAAACAGATATGAGCTTTCGGATGAAGGCAAAGATAAATTCTATCTTTCAGATTCTATTTCGGATCTTGCTAATGCCGGCAAAATTACGCCTCATCCAATAGTAGTTGTTGATGGAATTCCTCATCGTTATCAGGATTTAGAAAAAGAAAAACTAGTACTTTCTAAAATTGAAATCAAAAAAATTATTACCCTCGAAAAGCAAGCTGGCTTAAAAATTTATGGAAATTACGGCGAAGCAGGAGTTATAGTTATAACTACAAATAGAAACAGTTACCATAAGCCGGAACAAGAAATAAGACCAGATCAAATACAGCAACATATTGAAAAATAATGAACAAATTCAAAGAAGTAAGCAAACTTAAACTAGCATAAATAAAAAACCTCGAAAAGTAATTTCGAGGTTTGAAATTTTAAACAGACAATCTAATCATAAATTTCAACAATTGGATTCACTTTAATAAACTCTGTTTTATCATTTTTTCTTTTAACTAGATAAACCGTAGAGTTACTAAAAAAGTTTACCAATTCAGAGTTATTCAATTTGTTCTTTTTGTTTTTATTGTAGTATTTTGAAGTTCTTACAAAATCTTTAAGACACAGCACTTCTTTAGGTTTTAAGTCATTTACAATTTCGACTCCTTTAAAATAAAATACTTCATCTTCATTTTTGTCTTTTAATAAAAACTTATTTGGGCTAGTTTTGGATTCGACAATGTATGAATCATCTAATTTAAAAAAAAATGTGCCATTCGATTTTTCTTGAGCATATAAACTGAATCCAAATAAGAATGCCGCATATAAATATATATATTTTTTCATAACTCGATTTTAAAAATAGGTAATTGAATTTTGGTACATAATATAAAAGTACAATTATTTTGCACTTTTTATGGACAAGAAACTGTTTTACCTAAAATAGGCACTCTACTTGCTAACGAATTAATCGAAGTTTTTTTGTCTTCAGGCAAATCCGTCCAAGCTTTTACATTACTATCCTTTAAACCTCCCCAAGCCATAGCCTCATAGAAAGCGTCGCTTGGCTCTTCTCCATAATAATTAGTATAATTGTTATAATCAGCACTTAAAAATCTTAATAAATTAAAAATTACAGAAAACCGTAAATACATAAAATAAAACTTTCAACTTTATTTTTTTAGTCACCTTTAAACAAATTTACAATCATTTTTTTTCACTAAAAACTAAGTGATAATGCATATATTTGTAAGTAAAGACCAGTAAAATGAACAACATATTTACTAACATCTTAAGCTATTCGATTATTTCAACATTGATTACTTTAATCATTACAAGAATTATTCAGGGAAGGGTTCAAAGCTTATTTGATAAGAAGCTTGAAAGCGTCAAAAAAGAACATACTTTAGAAATCGCACAATTTCAAGTTCTTTAAAAATTGCTAAAGAATTGGTTTGTCTTCAAATGATTATTCATGAAAAAATTCAACTAAAAATCGACAATGAAATCATCAAACTGACGGATGATTATAAGCACGAATTATTGGATTTGGTCAATTTAGTGCAGCCTGGGTATTTTAAACCAAAAACAACTTCACTGGGAAATTATTACGGAATCTTTGTTGATCAAAAATTAGTTGCTGTCGCAGGTGAACGAATGAAAATGAATGATTTTACAGAAGTCAGCGCTATTATCACACATCCCGATTATACTGGAAAAGGATATGCCAAACAATTGACTGCATATGTTGTAAACCAAATTTTTACAGAAAACAAAACTCCTTTTTTACATGTTGTTGAGAGTAATATTGGTGCAATCAAATTATATGAAAAACTTGGTTTTGTTACCAGAAGAAAAATGAGTTTCTGGAATATTACAAAATACGAAGATTGATACTTTAAAAAAATATAGTCCTGATATTATTTATCAGGACTATACTAACTTATCCCAACCACCCTTCTCGATCTAAACTTCTATATTGAATTGCTTCTGCAATATGCGATGAAACTATATTGGGTGCATTATCTAAATCGGCAATCGTTCTGGAGACTTTTAGAATCCTGTCGTAAGCTCGCGCCGAAAGATTTAGTCTTTCCATTGCCGTTTTCAGTAATTCTTTTGAGGGTTCGTCTAAAACGCAGTATTCTCTAATCAATTTACTGCTCATTTGTGCGTTGTAATGAACATTTTCAACAGATTCAAATCGCTTGGTTTGTATTTCTCTTGCTGCGGTTACCCGTTTACGAATTTCAACACTGCTTTCTGCTTTTCTTTCATCTGCCAATTTCTCAAACGGCACTGGAGTAACTTCAATATGAATGTCTATTCTATCTAATAATGGACCAGAAATTTTACTCATATATCGCTGCATTTCGTGTGGTGAAGAAGTATTTGGCACACTAGGATCATTAAAAAATCCACTCGGACTTGGATTCATACTGGCCACAAGCATAAACGATGAAGGATAAGTAATGGTAAACTTGGCACGGGAAATCGTAACTTCTCGGTCTTCCAAAGGCTGACGCATTACCTCTAAAACATCTCGTTTAAATTCTGGCAATTCATCTAAAAACAATACCCCATTATGTGCCATCGAAATTTCTCCCGGCTGTGGGTAACTGCCGCCGCCAACAAGCGCAGCATTAGAAATCGTATGATGCGGACTTCGAAACGGACGCTGGTTCATCAATCCAACTTCTTTTAATTTACCTGCAACACTATGAATTTTAGTGGTTTCAAGCGCTTCTCGCAAAGTCATTGGAGGCAGAATACTCGGAACACGTTTTGCAAGCATTGTTTTTCCTGCACCAGGAGGGCCAATCAAAATAATATTATGTCCGCCGGCTGCCGCAATTTCCATACAGCGTTTTATACTTTCCTGTCCGCGAACATCTGAAAAATCAAATTCGGGAAAATCTAAAGTTTTGTAGAATTCAGCACGGGTATCAATAACTGTCGGCTTTAAAGTTCCTTTACCTGCAAAAAAGTCAATGATTTCTTTTAAGTTCTCTACTCCATAAACATCTAAATCAGATACGATGGCAGCTTCTTTTACATTTTGAATAGGAAGAAAAAAGCCTTTGTAACCTTCTTCTTTTGCTTTAATGGCAATTGGTAAAGCACCGCGAATAGGTTGCAGACTTCCATCTAACGAAAGTTCACCCATTATAATATAACGTTCAATTTCGGGAGCTTTTATCTGATCTGAACCCACCAAAATTCCCATAGCGAGTGTTAAATCATACGAAGAACCTTCTTTTCGAAGATCTGCCGGCGCCATATTGATGGTAATTTTTTTTCCTGGCAAACTGAAGCCATTATTTTTAAGCGCGGCTGCGATTCTATAACTGCTTTCTTTTATTGCATTGTCGGGAAGTCCAACTAAATGATAACCAATTCCTTTATCCATATGAACTTCAACAGTAATAGTTGTAGCTTCAACTCCAAAAACAGCACTTCCGTAAACTTTTGTCAACATAAATTAATCTTAAATGAAAAGGTAAAAATATTTAATTATAGACAAAAAATCATTATTTTTGTAAATATTTTATTACTTTTTACTAACTCTTTCAAAATTTATTATTTATATGAATGATCTCGAAAAAATAAAATCCAAACTTGCAAAAAGAGCATCAGGATTTATTACTGGAGGATTTAAGCCAACAAATTCAAATACAGAAAGTTGGATTGGAAGAGTTTATTTATATCTAGAAAATGAAGAAATTCCTGTCGATAATAACGGTGACTTAATGTTACCTTTATTTCAATTATGTTTAAATGAATTACCATTCGTCCCTGATATTCTAATAAACACTAAAATAATAACAGTATTCATTTCTAAAAATATTCCAATAGATCTAACTCCAAATGGAAATCATTGGGTTTTACGAGAATATAAAAATACTAATGAGATAATATTTAAAGATTTAAAAAATGAAAATTCTCACATTAAACCTTTTCCATTGTCAAATAAATTAATTGAAGAAGATTATCCGGTTTGGGAAGATCCTGAAATTCCAGAAGATATATCAGATAAAATACTTCAACTTGAAGACGAAGGAGTTATAGATTCTTATTATGAAATAATTGAAAACAATTACGGTCATAAACTTGGGGGATATGCTACTTATTGTCAATCAGGAATATATTTTGGAGATGACTACGAATTTGTTTTCCAAATATCTTCTGATGAAAAAGCTAATTTGAATATTGTAGATAATGGTAATATTTATTTAGCAAAAAATAGGAAAACCGAAGAATGGATATACTATATTGATTTCTATTAAATTTTTAATGGAATATAATTATACGGAAATCGGATTAAGCAAAACTTAATCCGATTTGATTTTTAATTTCCTCCACAATCCTACTCAAATCCAAACTATTTTGATGCGACCAAAGTTTACTTTCAATTTGATTGTTTCGAATGCAATTGTGACATTCTATTATTTCGTGTGAATATCCTTTTCCTAAAGTTGGCAAAGTAAAAGCAGCTTCTTTTTCGTCATTTATAAATAAAGAATATCCGTCGGCAACAAACCAAGGCGAGTTCAATTCAATTCTTCCTTTTGATCCGCTTATAGATGCTTTCATATCAGATTCTGAAACTATCGAAGCATGTAAAACCGATTGAGCCGATTCATATTGCAATAGCATAGAAGTCTGTAGATCAATATCATTTTTGTGTTTGATGGCTTTTGCAATTATCTCTTTTGGATTTCCTAATAGTATATAAGAGAGGAATAATGGATAAACTCCAATATCAAATAAAGCTCCGCCACCCAATTCTTTGTCAAAAAGTCTTTTGTTTTCAGTTTCACTGCCGTGAAAAGCAAAATCGGCTTTTATGTAATTTACATCTCCAATTATTCCATTATTTACTTTTTGTAATATCTCTTGAATAGACGGAATAAAACGTGTCCAAAACGCTTCCATAAAAAATCTGTTATTTTTTGTAGAAGCTTCAATCATTCTCTCTGCATCATTATAAGATAGCGACATTGGTTTTTCGCATATCACATGTTTGCCTTTTTCAAGTGCTTTTATGGATAATTCTGCATGCGAGTTATGTGGTGTTGCGATATAGATAATTTCAACTTCACTGTCCTCAAAAAGTAGATCATAAGAATTATACATTCTTAAAGCACCAAATTTTTCTGCAAATAACTCTGCTTTAGAAATATCTCTTGAAGCAACTGCCGTTAGCTCAGCATCATCTATCAATAATAAATCTGACGCAAACTGGCTTGCAATATTACCCAGCCCAACTATTCCCCATTTAATTTTTCTATCAGCCATTGTATTTTAATCATCAAAATTGTTAAAAAACATTAAAAAACTATTTCGTTTAAAAAACATCAGACGTTTTTAAACAACAAATATCCAATATATCGTAAAAAGTAACAATCAATTAACCCAAAAATTATTAAAAGTCTTAATAAGACGAAAATAAATGTTGATGAATTACAAATTTTAAGTCTGTTTTAACAAATTCATGCAAAATTTACGGGGTCAAATTTTAAATTTAACAAAAATTAAACATTGAACCCTATTTTTTTAGGGGGTATGAAATCATTTTATACTTTTATAAAAAATTTTAAAACTAAATAACTATGCGAAAAATTATTTTAACTGTGATTCTTATCACTATTTTGGTACTAACCTTTATATCAAACTTTATCATTGCAGATAACCCAATTCCTGCTGAAGCGGTTAAGTTTGACACAGGAGATACAGCTTGGATGATCGTGGCAACTGCATTTGTATTGTTAATGACTCCTGGTTTAGGATTTTTCTACGGAGGAATGGTAGGTAAGAAAAACGTAATTAGTACTATGCTTCAGAGTTTTATGGCAATGGTAATTGTTACTATTTTATGGACTGTCGTTGCTTTCGGATTAGCTTTTGGACCAACTATTGGAGGAATTATTGGAGATCCGTCTCATAATTTATTCTTTGAAGGTGTTGGAACCAATACTGCATGGAGCCTTGCACCAACAATTCCTTTTATGTTATTCGCATTATTTCAAGCAAAATTTGCCATCATTACTCCTGCTTTAATTACAGGTGCTTTTGCAGAACGTGTACGTTTCTGGGCTTATTTATTATTCATGGTTTTATTTATATTATTAATATACGCTCCTTTAGCTCACATGACTTGGCATCCTGATGGAGTTTTCTTCAAAATGGGAGTTCTTGATTTCGCTGGTGGAACGGTAGTACACATGAGCGCTGGATGGGCTGCATTGGCTGGAGCAATCTTCTTAGGAAAAAGAAAAGTACAAAAAGTTAATCCTGCTAGAATTACTTACGTATTATTAGGTACGGGTTTACTTTGGTTTGGATGGTTTGGTTTCAATGCTGGATCTGCATTAGGAGCAAATGGTTTAGCTGTACAAGCTTTAGGAACAACTACTGTTGCTGCTGCAGCTGCTGCTATGGCATGGGTTTTCCTTGATAAAATCTTAGGACACAAATTATCTGCTCTTGGAGCTTGTATTGGAGCTGTTGTGGGTCTTGTAGCTATTACGCCTGCTGCTGGTTTCGTTAGTATTCCTCACGCAATTTTCATTGGTTTATTCTCTGCAATTGTAAGTAACCTTGTAGTTAGTAAATTCCCTAAAGGAAAAATTGATGATGCTTTAGATGTATTTGCTTGTCACGGTGTTGGTGGTATGGTAGGTATGTTATTAACAGGAGTTTTTGCTTCAAAAGCAATTAACCCAGCTGTTGGAGATAATCAAGGTTTAATCTTTGGAACTCCAACTTTATTCATCAACCAATTAACTGCTCTTGTTGTGGTATCAATCTTTGCTTTTGTTGGCTCTTATATTTTATTCTTTATTGTAAATAAAATTACACCTCTAAGAGTTACTGAAGAAAAAGAAGAATTAGGTTTAGATATTTCTCAACACGGAGAATTCCTATAAGAAATTAATTTTCAACTTTCAATCTTGATAAAAAAAACGCTCTAAGTAATTAGAGCGTTTTTTGTTTGAATTAATTTCTAAGCAATCTAAGAAGTCCTTTAAAGATTTAATTTTATGTACATCTTGAGTAAACAAACCCATATGTATGGAACTTTATTTATCTGAATTAATTTCACTACAGGCTAGCAAATTAACAACCTTAATTATTCAACAAAAAAACTCCTTTAAAAAACTTTAATCCGCTTAAATCTTGATCATAAAAAAACGCTCTAATTACTTAGAGCGCTTTTTGTTTTGAATTAATTTCAACCCCAATATATTTTAAATTTTAGTCCCGAAGCATCAGGATAGATTTGAAATTTTAAAAGTCTAAAATCTATTTAAAATTAGAAATACCTTCTTTTAACCATTTTAAATATTCTTCTGTACTAACGTAGCTGATAGTTGGTTTAGTATTATTTAAATTATTTCCTTCTAAATCTGTAATCACATATAGAGGCTGTGTATTGGTTTTATATTTAGAAATCATAAAATCTGTCCATTTATCTCCCGCTGTAATAATTTTATCTCCAGAGGCAGTTGTAAATTGTTCTTCTTTTGGAAGTTCACGTTTGTCATCAACATAAAGTGAAATCAAAACAACATCATTTTTTAGAATTGGTAAAACCGTAGGATCAGACCACACATTGTTTTCCATTTTTCGGCAGTTTACACAAGCGTAACCCGTAAAATCCAGCATTATAGGTTTATTGATTTCTTTCGCGTAAGCTACACCGTCCTCATAATCGTGAAAAACCATAATTCCGTGAGGGCCTAATTCTGCTCCTTCTGGCAGCCCTTTTATTGGTTCTCCTGAAACGGCTCCATTTCCTGATCCTCCTACTCCAAACGGACTTTCGCTGTATTGCGGCGGCGGTGGGAATGCACTAATTAATTTTAATGGAGCTCCCCAAAGTCCAGGAATTAAATACATTGTAAACACTAAAGTAAGTAGTCCTAAATATAATCTCCCAACAGAAATATGATTCATTGGGCTATCGTGAGGCAATGTAATTTTTCCGAATAAATATAAAGTCAAAGCTCCAAAAATTGCAATCCAGATTGCGATGAAAACTTCTCTTTCTAAGAAATGTAATTGTAAAACTAAATCTGCATTTGATAAAAATTTGAATGCCAAAGCCAATTCTAAAAATCCAAGAACCACTTTTACAGTATTTAACCATCCACCAGATTTTGGTAATGAGTTTAACCATCCTGGGAACATTGCAAATAACATAAACGGTAAAGCTAATGCAGATGAAAATCCTAACATTCCAACAACTGGAGCGATTCCTCCATTTGAAGCTGCTTCAACTAATAAAGTTCCAACAATTGGTCCTGTACAAGAAAAAGATACAATTGCCAAAGCCAAAGCCATGAATAATATTCCGATTATTCCGCCTTTATCCGCTTGCTGATCAGCCTTGTTTGCCCATGAATTTGGAAGCATAATTTCAAAAGCTCCCAAAAATGAAGTTGCAAAAATAACTAAGATCACAAAGAAAATTAGGTTAAACCAGACATCGGTAGACAAAGCATTTAAAGCATCTGCACCAAATATTTTAGTAACGATAAGACCTAAAATTACATAAATAGCAATAATTGAGAGTCCGTAAATCACAGCGTTTCTAATTCCTTTAGCTCTGCTTTTACTTTGCTTAGTAAAGAAACTTACTGTCATTGGGATCATTGGGAAAACGCAAGGCGTTAACAAAGCTGCAAACCCAGATAAAAACGCAATAAAAAAGATTGACCACAAACTTCTTGCAGGTGTTGGAGCAGGAATTTCTGCTGCTTTAACTTCTTTTTCTGCTTTTACAGTTTGATCTTTAGCAGTATTAGTTTCTTTTTGAATAGTATCAACTGCTAAACCAACTACTTTAGTTTCATCTTTTTGAGCTTCTGCTACAACTGGAACTTGATCCATTTTAAAAGTTGATGGAACTGCAATTGAGAACTTTTTGCTCGAATTGATACAAACTTCTTTACAAACCTGAAAATCGAAATCCACATCAACTGTTTTTAGATTTGGATTAATAATTTTTATCTCTTGTTCAATATGTGCTTTTCCTTCAAAATAGGTTTCATCTACACCAAATACATCATTAAAAGAAGTTTTCGTTTTTCCTTCTTTCGCTTTTCCTACTAATTCGTAATTACCTTTTTGATTTTTAAAAGCAATTTCCAAAGCAAGAGGTCCGCCTTCTGGTGTAAACTGCGAATACATATGCCAGTCTTTTTCGATAACAGCATCAAAAATTAATACAGCATTATTCCCTTTTTTTTCAATTTTTGAAGTCCATTTTACCGGCTCTAGAATTTGAGCGTTACCTTTTGCAAAAGCAAAGAAAAACAACAGCAGTAAAATAGTTTTAGTCCAAATATTTTTTGACAAGCTTGTCTGAAGATTTTGAGTAAAGTTCATTATTGTAGTTCTATTTTTAGTATTTTGTTTGTGGCTTTTTCAATTTTAAAACGGTCATCTTGTCTGATTCCGACAACCCAGACTATTTGGTCATTAGAACATAAAATCCATGTTTTTTCTTTTTCGATCAATGATAACTTTTCATCTTTAAAAAGTTTACTAACTTTTTTTGACTTACCATTCATGCCAAAAGGCTGAAAAACATCTCCTTCTTTCCATTTACGTAATATAAGAGGAAAGTGGATTTTATCGACGTCCACAAATATAACTCTATTTGAATCGAATGTTGTGTGACCTACGTTACAAAGGCTTAATTTTATGGGAAAATTAACTTCTGTATCGTTTGAATTGATTTCATATTCTTCTTTTTCTGACAACTCAGAAAGCGGACTCAAAATTAACGTTTCTCTGTTTTTTAGTAATCTGAATTCCTCTGCAAAAACTTGTTTTCCCGATTGCCCTTCGACCAAATCGTAAATATCATTCCACGCAGAAAAACCAAATTCATTCAGCCATTGATACAAATATGATTTATAATTGGGAAGTTTTTTTAACTGATTTAAATCAAAATGAATATCATCGCCTGCTTCTTTTGCAACTTGCTGATAAATCATAATCGAAGCATCTTCAACCATTTCTTTTGATTCCTGAAGATAGGATTGTGTCTTTTGAAATGCATCCAAAAAATTAGGATTGATTTCTTTTAAAACAGGAATTAAATCGTGACGAATTTTATTTCGCAAATATTTAGTTGAAGCATTACTGCTGTCTTCTCGCCATTCTATATTATTTTCTTCCGCATATTTCAGAATTTCTTGTCTGGAAAATGGCAAAAGCGGGCGAATGATTTTGTCGTTCTGTTCTGGAATTCCCGTTAAACCTTCTAAACCTGTTCCGCGCGTTAAATTGATTATAAAAGTTTCTAAATTGTCATCTGCGTGATGCGCCGTTAAAATAAAGTCAAAGTTTTCTTCTTCCAAAAGTTCATAAAACCAACTGTAGCGCAATTCTCTTGCAGCGACTTGTGTGGACAATTTATAATCTTTAGCGAAAGCTTCAGTATCAAAGTGAGTCGTAAAAAACGAGATATTATTTTGATCGCAATAGTTTTGAATAAATTCCTGATCTCCAAAACTTTCTAATCCGCGAAGTTGAAAATTACAATGTAAAACTGCGATTTCATAAGGCAATTGATTAAACAAATGCAGTAACACCATACTGTCTAAGCCACCGCTGACAGCCAGAAAAAGTTTTTTTTCTGCTAAAAAAGGAAACCTGGAAGTTATATGATTTTGAAATTTTGAAAACATTTGATAAATGTAAAAAATTAAATTCGTTCTATTTTTAAATGAAATGTTAAGCGGTTATTTTTTCTGCCGGAATTACACAAATTTCCACTAATTAATTTGCAAAACTTTAAAAAATACAGCCACAGATTAAAGGATTAAAATGATTCTAAAATCTGTGTAAATCTTAATAATCTGTGGCAAAAAAATAATTCGTGCAAATTCGGCTAATTCGCGACAAGTCCACTTTATTGTAAAACTTCGTGCATTGCCTTAGCTTTTAATAAACATTCTTCATATTCTTTTTCAGGATCGGATAATGATGTAATGGCACTTCCAACCGAAAATGAAATGTATTTATTTTCCTGATTATACAATATACTTCTAATGACCACATTAAAATCAAAATCTCCTGCAGGCGTAAAATATCCAATTGCACCGCTGTACAATCCTCTTTTTGTTTCTTCCAGATTTTCAATAATTTCCATGACAGAAATTTTTGGCGCTCCGGTCATGCTTCCCATTGGAAAAGTTGTTTTTAAAACGTCTACGGCAGAATATTGAGCATCTAATTTTGAAGTAATCGTAGAAATCATTTGATGTACCTGCAAAAAGGAATAAATACCGCAAAGCTCTTCAACCTCAACCGAACCTTTCTGTGCAGTATGTGACAAGTCGTTTCGAACCAAATCAGTTATCATGATATTTTCCGCACGTTCTTTTTCATCTGAAACCAAAATATTTTTTGATTTTTCATCTTCAACCGGATCCAAAAATCGCTTAGAAGTTCCTTTAATAGGCTGAGAAATAATTTTATCTCCGACTTTTTTAATATAACGCTCTGGTGAAGCAGAAAGCAGATAATGCTTGTAATTTTTAAAGAAAACCGAAAAAGGTGCTTTAGAAATTTCATTCAATTTTTGAAATTTTTCTAACGGATTTATAACGGCATTTTCAGCGTAAAATTCCATACAAAAATTAGCTTCGTACATATCACCAACATGAATATGTTGGAGCATTTGATTTACTTTTTCAACGTAAGAATCTTTAGAAATGCGCTGTTTGATTTCTAAGGACTCTTTACTTTGGTTCTTTGTTCCGACAATTCGTGATGAACTTTGGACTATTCCATCAAAATCTTCTTCAACTTCGTCATCACAAAGCATTAAATATTGAATTTCAAGCTGATTCCCTTTTAGGATAAAAAGTTTTTTAGGCTGAAAGAAAAACAAATCAGGAAAATTCAATCCGTCAAAATTCTTGGAATGAAGATTTTCTATATCATTTTTTAGATCATAAGAAAGATAACCAAAAAGCCAGTCTTTAGTATTCTGCTGATATTGTTTTAAATCTTCAAAAGCGTTGTAATAATCAGTTTTTAAAGAGGTAAAAGCATCTACCGCCAATAAACAATCAAAATTAGAATATCGCTGCGGATAGGAATTGCTGTCTAAAAAAATAACTTCGCGAAACTGCTGCGCCCAACTTAATAGCTGTTCTTTAAACAGTTCTGGATTTGCAATATTTTTATGAATGGAAACTCTCAAAAATGGGTAAATTTTAAACTTCAAAATTACGACAAAATTCCTTTACTACTAGAACGCAAAAGAAATAATGAAACGATAATAACGGCAAAGCAAAAGTGTTAAAAAGACTTACTTTTTATAAGAAAAAATTCGTTATATTTGATATACTCTTAGATTAATCCCAAAATTGAATTAGTTTGACTGTAAAATTCTTAAAAAAGAACCACAAAAAATGATTTGTGCTTTTAATTTTTTGAGACCTTAGATTGTATCTTTTCCAATAACTTAATTATATTTTTTAACCTTAAAAAATCCTAAGTATTATGAAAATTGCCACAATTATTGTCCGCGTTTTAGTTGGTCTTTTGTTACTTTTTGCCTCTATCAGTTACTTTTTTCATTTAATGCCTGAACCAGAAACTACAGGAAATTTTAAAGCTTTTAATGTAGGTTTGATGGCTTCAACTTATTTAATGCCACTTGCTAAATCAATTGAATTGCTATGTGGAATTGCATTTATAACTGGGCGATATGTAACGCTAGCTAATATTTTGATCCTGCCTATTACGGTAAATATTTTGTTTATCAATTATTTTCTTGCTCCAGAAGGTCTGCCAATTGCAGTGTTATTATTCTTAGCCAATTTATTTTTGATTTACAGATATTGGGGTAATTATAAAAGTATTTTCACACCATAAATTATTTTTCAAACTAAAAATAAAACCCGACAGCTATTTAAACTGTCGGGTTCTTTTTTAATTCGTTCTATCATGCTTAACCCAAACGAGATCGGTTACTTTGTATCCAATTTCTTGAGCTTTAATTAAATAGTCTGCCTTTATACTTTCTGGAATAGTTTTCTCACGCGAAAGGATCCACATGTATTTTAAACTTTCACCAGCAACAAGTGCATACTTATAGTCGGGGTCAATAGCTACAACATTGTACCCTGAATAAAAAGGACCAAAAAATGAGACTTTCAGCATACCAATATTGTCTTTTTTGACAAATTTAGCTTTCCCGACACTTTGTTCCCATTTGTCTTTTTTGACATTATAGCCCTTATTATCGACTTTTATAGTTTTATCTTCGTTTAAAGAATACTCAGCAGTTACATTGTCCAGATCTCTTTCCCATTTGTAATCTAATCTAGCGATTTCATACCATTTTCCGAGATATTTTTTGCTGTCAAAATTGGTTACAGCTTGTGCTTTTTTCGGAATACCTCCTCCACAAGATGTAAGGGCAATTCCTATTCCTGCTCCAATCAAAATCGGAACTATATATTTACTTTTCATAATGTTATCTTTTAATAATCATAAAGATAGCACTTGAAACACACATCTAATTTACAAAATTATTTTGAATTATTATATTATTAAGAAGCTAAAATAACGCATAAAAAAAACCGCCAGATTGCTCTGACGGTTTAGTTAATATGATTTACGCAAATTATACGTGTAAAGCTCTATTTTCAGTAGCTGCCAATGCTGCTTCTTTTACCGCTTCCGCGAAAGTTGGGTGCGCATGACTCATTCTTGAAATATCTTCAGCAGAAGCTTTGAATTCCATTGCAGTAACCGCTTCAGCAATTAAATCTGCTGTACGGGCACCAATCATGTGAACTCCTAAAACCTCATCTGTTTTTTCGTCAGCCAAGATTTTTACGAATCCGTCTAAGTCAGCACTTGCTCTTGCACGTCCTAACGCTTTGAATGGGAAACTTCCAGATTTGTATTTAACTCCTGCAGCTTTCAATTGCTCTTCAGTTTGTCCAACTGCAGCAACTTCCGGCCAAGTGTAAACAACACCAGGAATTAAGTTGTAATCGATATGTGGTTTCTGACCAGCTAAAATTTCCGCAACCACTACTCCCTCTTCCTCTGCTTTATGTGCTAACATCGCTCCACGAACAACATCACCAATTGCATAGATATTTGGAACATTTGTCTGTAAATGATCGTTTACTTCAACTTGTCCTCTGTCTGAAATTTTCACTCCAGCTTTGTCAGCATTTAATCCTTCTGTGTAAGGACGACGACCAACAGAAACTAATGAATAATCTCCTTCAAGAGTGATTGTTTCTCCTTTTGCATTTTCAGCCTGAACTACAACAGCATCGCCGTTTCTTTCAACTGATTTTACTTTGTGAGAAACGTAGAATTTCATTCCTTGTTTTTTCAATACTTTAGTCAATTCTTTAGAAAGAGAACCGTCCATTCCAGGAATAATTCTGTCCATGAATTCAACTACAGAAACCTGAGCTCCTAAACGCAAGTAAACTTGTCCCAGCTCGATTCCGATAACTCCTCCACCAATAATTACTAAGTGTTTTGGAACTTCTTTTAAAGCTAAAGCCTCAGTAGAAGTGATGATTCTTTCTTTATCAATTTTGATAAATGGTAAAGAAGATGGTTTTGAACCTGTAGCGATTACAGTATATTTTGCTTCGATAGTTTCTGTTGTCCCGTCAGCTTTTGCAATTGCGATATGCGTTGCGTCTACGAAAGAACCTAAACCAGTGAAAACAGTAATTTTATTTTTATCCATTAAGTAGTTGATTCCACCTACGGTTTGATCTACAACTGCTTGTTTGCGCGCGATCATTTTCTCTAAATTGATTTTTACATCTCCAGAAACTTCGATTCCGTGATCTGCAAAATGAGCAATTTCAGCATAATGATGAGAAGACGACAATAATGCTTTTGAAGGAATACAACCTACGTTAAGGCAAGTTCCGCCTAATGAATTATATTTTTCTATAATGGCAGTTTTGAAACCTAATTGTGCGCAACGAATTGCTGATACATATCCGCCAGGACCTGAACCTATAATGACTACGTCAAATGAACTCATAGTTTGTCTATTTTTAATTTTAGCGTCACAAATTTAAGGAATAAAGTTTTGTTTAAAGTTTAAATCTCAATGTTTTTTGTGTGAAATTTTGGAGGAAGGTTTTATCGCAAAGGGCGCTAAGAATTACGCAAAGTTTTGTTTTTTAATCTCGCAAAGACGCAGAGTCGCAAAGTTTAAAGAATAAAGATTAGTTGCGTCAGCTAAAGTTGGACGCTATTAAAAAAACTTAGAACCTTAGTAACTTAGAATCTTAGTCTCTTTTTTAAAACCTTTGAACCTCTTAAAAAGAAATTACCGTCGAGTTCTTCACCTCACTAATCATAAACATACTTTGCGTACTGCCAATATGTTGAAGCGAAGTCAATTTGGTAACCAAAAATTCACGATACGCTTCCATATCTTTTACCAGAACTTTTAAAATATAATCGTAATCACCGCTTACATGATGGCATTCTAAAACTTCGTTTAGTTTGATGACTTCGCTTTCGAATTTGGTTAGGAATTCTTTAGTATGCTGAATAAGTTTTAGATGACAAAAAACCACAAATCCTTTTTCGATTTTGGATTTATCTACTAATGCTACATAGTTTTTAATGATACCTTCTCGTTCTAGTTTTTTGATTCGTTCGTAAACTGCGGTTACAGAAAGATCAAGTTTTAAAGATAATTCTTTGGTTGTTTTTTTACTGTCGGTTTGAAGTAAAACGAGGAGTTTTTTATCTGTAGCGTCTAGAGTCATAGTTACGTCATTGCGAGGAACGAAGCAATCTCATCCTCTGATTAATATTTATTCTTTTTTTTTATTAGAAAGAAAATCTACTGGATTACATCTTTAACACCAAATTTAGATTAAAAATCATTAAAAATAAGTTTTTATAGTTTTAAAATCTAATTATTCAATTTATGATTGATTAATATTCTAAATAGATCTTATTTTGGATAGAATTTCTTAGAAATGAGCTTCCTAGCTCTCAACTTGAAACAAAACAAACAAAAAACTAACTATAATGAAAAACTTTAACCCAGCAGATAAAATTCAAGATTTACAATATTTCGGTGAATTTGGCGGTGTCAATCCATCGATTTCTGATTCTTCGACTTATACTTTCCTTTCGGCTAAAACTATGTTTGACACTTTTGAAGGCAATATGGAAGGCTGTTATTTATACTCGCGTCATTCATCACCAAGCAATTTGTATTTGGATCAGGCTTTGGCAGCAATGGAAGGAACGGAAACAGCAAATGTTTCGGCTTCTGGAATGGGAGCGATTACACCTACTCTTTTGCAGTTGTGCGGTGCAGGCGACCATATTGTTTCAAGCCGAACTATTTATGGCGGAACTTACGCTTTCTTAAAAAACTTTACACCAAGATTCGGGATCGAAACAAGCTTTGTTGACATCACAAAACTGGATATTGTAGAAGCTGCAATTACTACTAAAACTAAAGTTTTGTATTGCGAAACGGTTAGCAATCCACTTCTGGAAGTTGCCGATATTGCTGGTTTGGCTAAAATTGCCAAAAAGTACAATTTGAAATTGGTTGTCGATAATACTTTTTCACCGCTTTCTGTTTCTCCTGCAAAATTAGGCGCCGATATTGTCATTCATAGTTTGACAAAATATATTAACGGAAGCAGCGATACTGTCGGAGGTGTGACTTGTGCGTCTAAAGAATTTATTAATTCGCTGAAAAATGTAAATTCTGGTGCAAGTATGCTGTTA
The DNA here is from genome assembly GCF_001429295.1 of Flavobacterium sp. Root935. Taxonomy (GTDB): domain Bacteria; phylum Bacteroidota; class Bacteroidia; order Flavobacteriales; family Flavobacteriaceae; genus Flavobacterium. The sequence goes on from NZ_LMJL01000012.1 coordinate 1,321,775, forward strand.
GGGCCAACGATGGATAGTTTGCGTTCGGCTTCTGTAATGAAAAATCTTCGCACGCTTCACATCCGAATCAAACAGCACAGTCATAATGCGCATTTTCTTGCCGATCAATTTGAGAAAGACGGTTTAAAAACGGTTTATCCCGGATTAAAAAGTCATCCAAGTCACGAATTGTACAAAACGATGATTAATCCAGAATATGGTTTTGGAGGAATGCTGACGATTGATGTTGGCACTTTAGCGAAAGCCAATGAATTGATGGAATTGATGCAGGAAAGAAACTTAGGTTATTTAGCTGTTAGTTTAGGTTTTTATAAAACATTATTCAGCGCACCAGGAACTTCGACTTCTAGTGAAATTCCCTTAGAAGAGCAGAAAGAAATGGGATTAACAGACGGTTTGATTCGCTTTTCTATTGGATTGGATAATGATATTGAACGCACTTACCAAATGATGAAAGCTTGTATGGTTGAGCTTGGTATTTTGAATTCGCCAGAGATTAGTAAAGAAGTTTACACAGAGGTTCACTAAGATTTCTCTCTCGCAGATTTGGCTGATCATGCTTATTGTTGTAGAAATCTATAAAAAAATCTGCTAGACCTGCACAATCTGCGCGAGAAAATTTGAGTGAATTTTATATGAAAAAAGCCGTTCTGAAATTATTCTCAGAACGGCTTTTCACATATAACCTTTTACTTCTAACTCACAACTTGAGTATTTAGTTTACTATTTTTTCTACTATAAGTAAAGTAAATCAATAATCCGATTAGTAACCAGATGGTGAAGTAAATCCAGTTCCAAACGCTTAATTCGGCCATCATATATAGACAGCAGATTAATCCTAAAAGCGGAATTAAAGATAGATTTTTTCTGAATGCCCAAACGGCTAATCCAACTAAAACAAATAAGAAAATCCACATTGGAATTTTGTGCTTGAACAAACTGAATCCTGATTCGTATTTTAAAGAATCGTTAATTGGTAATCCTTTTACAACCTCAGCATATTTTGCGTCGTCGTCCTGGTATTGACTTAGCAAATGCTCTAAATCTGATGTTTCTGCAGTTTTATTATGAACGTCAATGCTTTCCAAGTAATTGAAAACTTTTGCCGATTCTTCTTTATCTAAAGAGGTAATAATTGTTGTCGCATCATTCGTTTGCGCCTCATTATTTATAAAAGCCATTGTAGCTTTATTGTTGAACGTAAAAGCATAATACAATCCTGCAATCATTAAAACTGGTAAAATATATTTTGAATTTACATAAGGCGTTTTAAATTTTCCTCTCGGAATTTCAGGTTTGTTTTGCAACACTAAAACTCCAGCGCAAACCAAAACAAAAGCAAACAAAGTTCCGATACTGCATAAATCAGTAACCATTGTAAGGTTTAAAAATAAAGCTGGAACTGCTACCACAAAACCTGTTACGATTGTAGCAAAAGATGGTGTTTTATATTTTGGGTGAACGGTAGAAAATTTCTTTGGCAATAATCCATCACGGCTCATGCTCATCCAGATACGCGGCTGTCCCATTTGAAAAACCAATAAAACGCTTGCCATGGCTACTACAGCACTTACAGCAATAATTCCCGACATCCATTTTAGGTCTAATTTATCGAAAACAAATGCAAGAGGATCTCCAACATTTAGTTCGTGGTATTTTACCATTCCCGTTAAAACTAAGGCAATAGCGATATATAAAATCGTACAAATGATAATTGCCCACATCATACCTCGTGGTAAATCACGCTGCGGATTTTTACATTCTTCGGCAGTTGTCGAAATCGCATCAAAACCAATATAAGCAAAGAAAACAGCAGAAACTCCTTTTAAAACTCCTCCTACTCCATTTGGAGCAAACGGATCCCAGTTTGCTGTATCTACGTAAAATACACCCACAGCAATTACTAGAAGAACTACACAAAGTTTAACAACAACCATTAAATTACTGGCGTTACGAGATTCTTTCATTCCTCTGTAAACTAAGGCAGTAATCAAAATAATGATAAATAATGCTGGTAGATCAGTAACAAAATGGAAAGATCCTATTGTTGGCGCTGTTGTCCAAGCTGTATGGGCCTGCTGTAAAGCTGTACTTAAATTTTCGAATGATTTTCCGCCTCGCATTAAAGCTTCAGCATCTTTAAATCCGTTTGATGCCGTTAAATAATCCATCTGAATCCATTGCGGAAGATGTATACCGCCGCTCTGGAGCAGTCCCGTAAAATAATCACTCCATGATATGGCAACGGTTATATTTCCGACGGCATATTCCATAATCAAAGCCCAGCCGATTATCCAGGCGATTAATTCTCCAAAAGCAACATACGAATAGGTATAAGCACTTCCTGAAACCGGCACCATCGAAGCAAATTCCGCGTAAGCAAAAGCAGCAAAACTACAAGCTAAAGCTGTAAATAGAAACAAGAAAATAACAGCTGGTCCGCCGTCTGCACTGGCTTTTCCGATAGTACTAAAAATCCCTGCCCCAACAATAGCCGCAATTCCGAATGCAGTCAAATCTTTGGTCGTCAAATGTTTTCCTAATGCATTATGACCATCTGATTCATTCTGAGCAACTTGCTTCAGAATATCCTGTACTGTTTTCTTTCGGAATAAACTTGAAAATGCCATATATGTTTTGCTATTATAAAATTAATTTACTTGGGACTTTATGGTTTTATTTTGCAAATAATGCAAAAATTATCCTGATTTCAAATATATAAAACGATTTTGTTTTACTTGGAATTATTTTTTGCCACTAAGGAACTAGGACACGAAGTTTTTTTGCTAAATAATTTCTCAATTATCCCGAATTTATTTTTTGAATGAATTTATTATATCAGTTCTTATTTATAGCAAAACAAAATAAGTTCATCATTTTGATCTGTCATTTCGAATACTCCAATTTTATTTATAATTTCTTTGATTTCAATCAAGTCTTGTTCTTGATATGAATTTTCATTTTGAAATTTTGCAGGGAATTTTAGAAATTCTATTTCTTTATAAAGTAGCCAACCTCCAAATGAATTTACACCTTCAAATCCAATATTCCAATAATCAAACTCATATTGTAAATTTTCTGAAATGAAAATTAGCCCAATTTTCTCCTCTAGCACTTTTTTGATCTCAACTCTCTTAATCAATTCAGCATTTTCAACAAAAGTATCAATTAGTTTTACCCATTTTTTATTAGACATATAACCTGATGAAAACTTTTGCTTAATAGTCTGATCAAGTTTTTGATCTATTTCTTCTATTGATGGTTGATATTTTTTCATCGTTAATTAATTATTTCATTTGAGTAATTATAATAAACACAAATGTAACATTTATCAAAAACAGCTTACTAATAAATTGCTATTTAACTTAAAAGATAAATTATATGGAAAAAATTTCAAGAAGATCGTTTGTGAATAAATTTGGAATTGGCGTTGGCGCGTCTGTTGTGATGACAGCTCTTCCTTCTTTTTTATCTGCACCTGACACTAACAAAACGCCTTACACTGGAAAGAAATTAAATATCGCGCTTTGCGGCTTGGGAAATTACGCTTCACTTCTGGCGGAAGGTCTTCAAGTTTCTGAATACTGCCAGCTTGCGGGAATCGTGACAGGAACACCTGCTAAAGCCGAAAATTGGAAAAAGAAATATAATATTCCCGAGAAGAACATTTACAATTATGAGAATTTCGATTCCATCGTAAAAAACAAAGATATTGATTTAGTTTATGTCGTAACTGCCAATTCACTGCACAAAGAACTTACCATTCGGGCAGCAAAAGCTGGAAAACATGTTATTGTTGAAAAACCGATGGCGATTACTATTGAAGACTGCGAAGAAATGATTAAAACCTGTAACGAAAACAATGTACAACTCGCAATGGGTTATCGTCTGCATTATGAACCTAATCATCTGGAAGTAAAGCGACTTGGACAGGAAAAAGTTTTGGGTCAGGTTCGTTTTATTGAAGCCTCTCTTGGCTACAGCACGTATGATTTTCGTGATATTAATTCACCCGTAGATTTAAATGCCCGTAACCAATGGAGATTGAATAAAAAACTAGCTGGAGGCGGTACTTTAATCAATTTAGGCGTTTATTGTATTCAGGTTTCGCGTTATGTTTTAGGTGAAGAACCAATTGCTGTAACGGCACAATTTGGAACTGTAAACAATAAAAATATGTTTGCTCAGGTGGAAGAAAATATTACTTGGCAAATGGAATTTCCAAGTGGTGCTGTGGCTAATTGCAGCAGTTCATATGGTTTTGGCATTGATAGATTTTTTGCTTCCGCAGATGAAGGTACATTTGAAATGAGTCCTGCTGTTAGTTATGGCCCATTTGTAGGTAAAAGATCTGATGGAAAAGCATTTAATTTTCCTGTGATAAACCAACAGCAAACCCAAATGGATGAAATTTGCAAAGTGATTTTAGCAAACAAAAAACTCCCAAATCATATTACTGGAGAAGAAGGCATGAAAGACATGAAAATTATTAATGCCATTTATAAAGCAGCTGAAACTGGTAAAAAAGTTAGTTTGAAATAGTTTTTTTGCCACAGATTAAAAGAATTAAAATGATTTTAAAATACTCTTTTAAATAAAACTTATAACCAAAGTTTGTCATTTCGATCCCGAGGCTTCGGGGGAGAAATCTCTGCGAGAAGCTCTACAAAGATTGGATTTTCGTTGCGGAGTTACTTGTGAAGATTTCTCTCCCGAAGCCTAGGGATCGAAATGACATAAAATGAGAAATAATCATTTAATCTGTGCCAAAAAAATTCGGGCTATTCGTGTAATTCGTGGCAAACTTTTATTTTAAGCAACTTCTCAAAATCGAAACAGGATGCTGCGCTTCACGTTTTGTTCCATCATAAATTTGATGACGACAGCTCGTTCCCGCAGCGGCAATTTTTACGTTTGCAGCAGTATTTCTAACTTTTGGGAAAAGTGTATCCTCTCCCATTTGCATACTTACTTTGTAATGTTCTTTTTCATATCCAAAAGAACCTGCCATTCCGCAGCAGCCTGAATTATAAATCGTAACAGTATTATTTTTAGGAAGATTCAGCATCGCGAAAGTTGCTTCAACAGAACTCAACGATTTTTGATGGCAATGTCCGTGAATTTTGATTTCTTTAGTTTCTTCAGAAAATGAATCAGGAGTTATTTTCCCGTCGATGATTTCTTTTTTGAAGAATTCTTCAATAGTGAATGCGTTTTGGGAAATTCTCTCTGCATTTTCTTTGTCCGATGCCAATCGCAGATATTCATCTCTAAAAGTTAAAATTGCCGAAGGTTCGATCCCGATTAACGGCGCATTACTTGAAATTAAATCTTTGAAGATATTGATATTGATATCGGTGATTTTTTTGGCTTCTTCCAAAAATCCTTTCGATAAATACGTTCTGCCGCTTTCTTCGTGATCTACGATTAAAACCTGATATCCTAACTTCGTTAATAATTCAAAAGCGTCAATCCCGATATTTACATCGTAATAATTGGTAAATTCATCCACAAACAAATACAATTGTCCGTTTGGAAAATCGATATTTTTGGGTTTGTTATTTTCATACCATTTTCTGAAAGTCTTTTTCGCCAAAAGCGGAACTTGTCTTTCTGGCGCAATTCCCATTGATTTTTTAACTAGCGACTGATTCGAAATAAAATTAGTAATCGATGGAAACAAACTTCCCATTTTGTTCAATTTTGCGTTATTGGCAAAAATTTTACTTCGGGTCGAAAATCCGTTTGCTTTTTGATATTGGTATAAAAATTCGGCTTTTAGCGTTGCGACATCCACGTTACTCGGACATTCGCTGGCACAGGCTTTACAGCTCACACACAACTCAAAAACTTCGTATAATTCTTTCTGGTCAAATTTGTTTTCTTTTTCAGAATATGTCAAATATTCTCTTAAAGCATTTGCTCTGGCGCGCGTCGTTTCTTTTTCATTTCTGGTCGCGCGATAACTCGGACACATCGCTCCTCCTGCCGATGGCATTTTCCTGCAATCGCCGGAACCGTTACATTTTTCGGCTGCACGAAGAATTCCTAAACTGTCTGAGAAATCTTGAAACGTCTTAATATCTGGCTCTACTCTTCCTGAAATTACACGATGATTTTCGTCCATTTTCAAGGCGTTGACAATCTTCCCAATATTAAAAACCGAATTCGGGTCAAATGCCAATTTGATTCTTTTCAGCAATTCGTAGTTTTTCTCGCCAATCATAAACGGAATAAACTCCCCTCGCACAATTCCGTCACCATGTTCACCGCTCAATGAACCTCTATGTTTTTTTACCAAATGCGCCACATCGGTTGCAATGGTTCTGAATAATTTTAAATCTTCCGTTTTTTTCAAATTCAAAACCGGACGCAAATGCAGTTCGCCTGCACCCGCATGCGCGTAATAAATCGCTTCTTGTCCGTGGCTCAGCATCATTGCCGAAAACTCCGCAATATACGCTGGTAAATCACTTAATTCAACGGCTGTATCTTCAATAGAATCGGCTGCTTTATTGTCACCAACAATACTTCCCAAAAGTCCAAGACCCGCTTTTCTCAGTTCGTTTGCTTTATCAATATCTGGACCGTAAATCTTTACGCGGGCGTAACCAAAATTATGTTTTTCTAAATCGGCTATTAAATCATTAGCCTGTCTTTCGGCATCTTCTAGAGAATGAGAAGCCACTTCAAACAACATGATAGCTTTTGGTTCACCTACCAAAAAGAAACGATTTTTTATATGTTCGCGATTGGTTTTTGTACAATCCAAAATGGTATCGTCGATCATTTCACAAGTGTACAAATGATGTTTCATTGCCACCACCACAGATTCTAAAGATTCCTGAATCGTATGGTAATGTCCAACCACCATAATATTGTGTACAGGCGGTAAATCGTCAGCTTTTAAAGTGATTTCGGTTGTAAAGGCCAGAGTTCCTTCGCTTCCGCAGAGTAATTTTCCAACGTTAATTGTGGGTTCTGTTCCGCCAAATAAATCTGATCTTAGCAGAATATCAACAGCGTAACCCGTATTTCTTCTGTGAATTTCTGGTTTCGGAAACTCTTTTATAATTTCTTCTTGATTTTCTTTTACCGAAAGTTCAGCGTAAAGGCGCTTATAGATTTTATTTTCTAAAGAATCTCCTCTGGTTTTCTCCATAAATTCCGCCGAAGTCAGTTCTCCAAAAGCTACTTCAGAACCGTCGCTCAAAATTGCTTTAACCTCAACAATCTTATCGCGCGTCACACCGTAACGAATCGAAGTTGTTCCAGATGAATTATTTCCAACCATTCCGCCAATCATAGCGCGGTTTGAGGTTGATGTAATTGGTGCGAAAAATACACCGTATGGTTTTAGGAATAAATTCAGTTCATCGCGAATAACACCGGGTTGTACCGTTACGGTTTTCTTTTCGGCATTATATGAAATGATTTTGGTGAAATTTTTCGAAACATCCACCACAAGTCCGTCTCCTACTGCTTGTCCAGCTAGTGAAGTTCCTGCAGTTCTTGGCGTAATCGAAATATTATGTTGTGCTGCGAAGCGAATTAATTTGCTGATATCTTCTACCGTCTTAGGCACAGCCACTGCATTTGGCCGAATCCGATACACTGATGCATCTGTAGAATAAAGTGTTTTATGAAGATCATCGTATAAAAGTTTGCCTTCGAGAGTATCGGCTAATTGCTCTAAATGAGATTGGGTCAACATGTAAGTGGTGCTTTTTGATAAAATAGTTCTGAAAAAACTCAGACAGCAAATATAAAAATATAGCAGATTAAATTGATATAATTTGTGATTTTATCTGATTCCTCCATTAGATTTTATAAAATTCTAAGAGAATCCTGTAAAGTGTTCCACTTTCTAAATCTCTACTTTTAGAATTTAACTTTTTTATGCCAATTACTTATTTATTATGGAAGACTTTCTGCAAGACGTTGTCAAACATTTAGAAGGATATTATTATAGTATTGTCGATCTTACGCCAAAATTTATTTTGGCAGTTCTGGTCATTTTGGTTTCATGGTTTATTGCAAGCCGTGTCGGAATTTTTGCAGGCAACCGACTAAAAGTCAGAATGCACGATCGTCTTCTGGCAACTTTTATCGCTCGTTTAATTAAGTCTGTTCTTATTATTATCGGAATTCTTATTATGTTCCGAATTATTGGCCTTGACGGAATCGCTCAAAGTATGCTTGCCGGTGCCGGAATCTCTGCTTTTGTAATTGGTTTTGCGCTTAAGGATATTGGCGAAAATTTCCTTGCCGGAATTCTGCTGGCTTTCAAAAGACCTTTTAACATTGGAGATATTATTGAAAGTAACGGCGTGAAAGGCGAAGTCATTAACCTCAACCTGCGCGATACCGAAGTAAAAAGCGATTCTAAAATTATTTATATTCCAAACGCACTTTTAATAAAAAATACACTTATCAACTACAACAGCGAAGGTTTCCTTCTTCAGACGTTCACCGTTGGACTCGAATATGGTTCTGATTATACCCGCGCAATCGAACTAGTTAAAGAAGTTCTCGGAAACAGTGAAGACGTTACCGAAAAAGACCACGAAAACGCAGCCGTAATTACTGATGTTGCCGGTGCGGGTGTCATTCAACTCAATATCCGCTATTGGGTAAAAACGGCATCAACAACTGAAAATTCAGAATGCCGTTCTAAAATTATTGCTGCTGTTTTGAAGAAGTTAAAAGAAAATGAGTTTGTTTTGAAGTAATGGGACAAAGGTCCAAAGTGGCAAAGGTTCAGAGGTTTTTTCCAAACACAATTGTCACCCTGAGCGTAGTCGAAGGCTTATGACAATTTAAACTTCTTTTTGGAATTTGGGATTTAAAAAATTGGAATTTAAATAAAAAGATATCTTCGCAATAAGATTCTTACCCCTTCCCCCAAATCCTAGTATTCAAATCCAATTCATGAACAATATCCTGCATAAACTGAACTATCGAAAGATCATCAGTAAGTAAATTAGGAACTAATAGCGAAGAATGGATAGGCGCTTCAAAGTAGTTATGAGACAGCGGAAAAGCAATATACATTTTAGAATCTATAAATGAGAGCGAAATAGTATCCTCTGATTTTTTGTTTAATTCTAAAATTCTTTCCATCATAGCTGGAGTTAAAATATATCTCGCCTCAATTTGATTTCTAGAATAGGTAACAAAAATCTCATCAAAAATGGTATTTTCTAAATGCACCAACTCACTGTTTCCAAAGCTAAAAACGTTTTTAGAAAACCACGCACCAATAGCATCTCCAACACCTTTTGGCCGCACGACAGTCGACACTTCAAAGTTTTTATTGAAATCGGCTACGAAAATAATTCCTTTAAAAATTGTATGCCAAGTTGTTTTCGTTCCGTTTTTGGTGTGGGTTTCGGTTTTATATTCAGCGTGAACTTCGGCAAACCAAAAAGCAGTTTTATCGGCAGTTCCGCTTATTAAATCTTGGGTCTTATAACGATCTGGTTCGGTTGTAAAAAGTTCAGAGCTTATAAACTCATATTCGGGAAGTCCGCTTTGAGGCGTAATCGAAAAAGTTTCATTAATCTCTTTTAATGCTGATGAAACAACATTGGTTTTATAAACAAATTTGTATTTTTTGACTTCATCTTGTATTTGAAAATACATTACAACACCAATAACCAAAGGAACTAAAGCTCCAAAAAAGGCTAACATTGGAAACCTAATTAATAAACCAATAGCTAAAATTAATGCCGCAAGACCAAACAAGATATAGCAGGTTCTATAGGTTTCTGCTATTTTTTTTCGGTCTATTTCTAATGTATTTAAAACCTCCTGTAAAGCTTTATAAGTAGTATTTTCTGAATCCATTAATTATTAAAAAGCTCCTTTGCACTAATGTTTTTACGCTCTTCTGCTGGTGTTTCCAAAACATCAATTTTAGTATAATTAAGCATTCCCGCAAACATATTGCCTGGGAACATCATAATAGCATTATTGTAACTAGTAACCGAAGCATTATAAGTTCTTCTCGCAGCTGCGATTTGTTCTTCACTTTCTGTCCAAGTCGATTGTAAATTCAGGAAATTAGTATTGGCTTTTAAGTCTGGGTAGTTTTCAACGGTAACCATTAAACCTTTTACAGCTGTACTTAATTCCGTATCTAAACTTGCTTTTTCGGTTTCTGTAAGTGAACCTGAACCTGCTTTTGCGCGAAGTTCTACGATTTTAGTTAATGTACTTTGTTCGTAATTGGTGTATTGTTTAACCACCTCAACAAGATTGGGAATCAAATCAAAACGTTTTTTCAACATGACGTCAATTGCCGAAAAAGCATTCGTAACCTGATTTCTTCTTTCAATAAGAGAATTATAAATAAAAACGCCAACTGCTAAAAAAACAACAAGGATTATAACTATAATCATAACTTAAAAAATTTAATTGGTTTGAAAGCAAATATATAGAAAAGCAAATAAGTTTTATACTTTATTTGTAGGATATACCACATTTTTTTAAAACCGCATAAAAATGCATTTTTAAATAATTCTACAATACTTTAATTCCGGAATCTACAAAATTCTTTATTTTCGGACTTGCAACATTTAGGTCTGTTACAACGGCGTAAAGTTTATCAAGATCACAAACTTTATGTGGCATTTTGCTGTTCATTTTTTCAGAGGTAAAAAGCGCAATTACCTTGTCTGATGCCCTAATCATCTCTTTTTTAATAACCGAAACTTCATAACCAATTTCGGTAAGTCCTTGATTTACATCGATACTGCTGACACCCATAAAACAAATGTCGGCTTTAATTTTGGAAAGCACCTGAACCACATCAATACCAACGGTTACCATTGCCTGCTTTTGCAATTTCCCGCCAATAAAAATCAATTCGATATTCGGGTGCTGCGATAACTGCATCGCAATTGGAAGACTGTAGGTATAAATCGTAGCGGTAAAATTTAGTGGAATAAGTTTGCAGAGAGTCAAATTTGTTGTTCCTCCGCTCATAATAATCACTTGACCTTCATTCAAAAAAGAAAGCGCTTTTTTAGCCACGCTTATTTTCTTATCTTCATTAATAATAGTAATGTCGAAAACATTTTTATGATTGTTTTTGGCTAAAAATGCGCCTCCATACACCTTATTTATTAAGCCTTTATCATTTAACTCAATAAAATCCCTGCGAATAGTATCCTCAGAAATATTCAATTCTAAAGCTAAGTCGATCGTATTTATTTTTTCGACTTGCTGAAATTTATTCATTATGAATTGATGTCTTTCCTTTTTGAGCATAAGATCTTCTTTTTTACAAATTTAGAAAAACATCGCAGTTTTGAAAATCCTCAAAATAAAACTTTTTACGATTTCCATAATTCCAATTAATTCAAAGCTATTTATGCGTTTTTATGCATTATTGAATAGAATTAATAAAAATACGACATAAAGTTGCAATTTTTTAAAAATATTTTATACATTTCGCATCTCTAACCATAAATTAACCCTTATGAAAAAAAAGCATTTAATTCTTTTACTTTTCATTTTTGGAATACTAACCAGTTATTCGCAAAACAATCTAGTAAAAGGTGTCGTTACAGATGGCAGCGGTAACACATTGCCAGGCGCAAACATTCTAGTACAGGGAACCAAAGATCAAACTTCGACTGGAGTTGATGGAACCTTTTCGATCAAAGCAAACCAAGGAGCAGTACTTCTTGTTTCTTACATTGGTTTTAATACCAAGGAAGTTATTGTAAATGGCAGCAATCTTAAAATTGTTATTTCAGAAAGTGCTCAAACGCTGAACAATGTAACTATTGTGGGTTCTATGGGTATTGTTAGAAACAAATCGTCTTTAGGATATGCGGTTCAGGAAGTAAAAGGAAAAGAAATCGCAGACACTCAGCGCCCAAACTTTGCTACGGCTTTGCAAGGTCGTGTTGCGGGTCTTACCGTAACGAGTACTTCTGGAGCACCGGGAGCCTCTGCTGCGATTCAGTTAAGAGGTGTAAATTCGCTTAGCGGGAGCAACTCTCCTTTATATGTAGTTGACGGATTACCAGTGAGTAACGAAACAATGGACCAAGGTGTAACAATTTCTAATGCTCCAAACAGAACGCAGGATTACACCAACAGAGGTGCGGATATTAACCCAGACGATATTGAATCTGTGGTTATCTTAAAAGGACCTGAGGCGGCAGCGCTTTACGGAATGCAGGCTGGAAATGGTGCGATCGTTATTACGACTAAAAAAGGTAAAAAAGGAGTTGGAAGACTAACCTACTCTACGAACACAAGATTTGATAATTTATATCGTTTCCCAGAAATTCAAAAAGTATATCAAAGAGGTTCTGATGGTGTAAACAATCCAGATTACAGAAGACAATTTGGAACGGCTTACGAACCAGGAACTAAATTTTATAATAATGTTGAAAATTTCTTTAAAACTGGAGTTTCAACCAATCATAATTTGTCATTTGAGGCGGGTACAGAAACTACTTCTTACCGTTTGTCTATTGCCAACTTAGATCAGGAAGGTGTTGTGCCAAATACAGGATACAGCCGTTTAACTGCTAATTTGAATGCTTCTGCAAAATTATCTTCAAAATTAAGATCAGAAGCTAGTTTTAATTTTACAAAATCAGACAATCAAAAAGCAGCAAAGGGAGCTGGATCTGCCATACAGATTCCAGGAGTAACAAATGCAGGTTATCTGCTTTCATTATTAACTTGGCCGGCAAATGATGATGCAAGTGTTTATCTAAATCCTGACGGAACGAGAAGAAAAATCACCAGCGGTGCTTTGGATAACGAAACCGATAATCCGTATTGGGAGGTAAACAAAAACTTATCGGAGGATTTCAATAATCGTTTTATTACGAATGTTGGATTAATCTATGATCCGACTTCTTGGCTTAACTTAACGGGCCGTGTGGGCTGGGATGTGAATTCCGCTCAAGGTTACAGGGCCATTCATCCAGAATCTGCTGCAGGTATTGCTTCTGGTGGTTATATAGAATCTTACTATTCAAATACGAGTAATTTAAACACGACTTTATTAGTTACAGCTAAAAAATCTTTCGGAAAATTCAATACCAAACTGATGGTGGGTAATTCGGTTAACGATAATGATTATAAAATTTTATCTACAACAGGAAGCAAATTTTTCGATCCTAACTTCTACTCTATCAACAATACAGATGCTACAACGCAAAGATCACAAGAGAGAATTATCCAAAGCAGAATCATTGGTTTCTTTTCTGAGCTGAGTTTAGATTACGATAAAATTGTTTATCTGACTTTGACTGGACGTGAAGACTGGACTTCTGTATTACCTGATCCATTTTTCTATCCTTCTGTTTCAACGAGTTTTGTTTTCACAAACTTAAACGGATTGAAAGACAAAGAAATACTTTCTTACGGAAAATTAAGAGCTTCGTATGCGGAAGCTGCTAATATTCCTTCTCCTTATTCTGCAGAACCGGTTTTCACGCCGCAATTGACTACAGACGGAGGTTATGCATATGGAGTTACAGGTGCGAATCCGAATTTGAAACCTGAATTTCGTAAATCTTTTGAGTTCGGTACAGAATTAAAATTCTTTAAAAACCGCGTTGGATTAGACGTTGCTGTTTACAGTACTAAAACGATCGATCCAATTTTGAAAAATATGCGTTTAAGCTACGGAACTGGATTCGTAGTAACTTCTGCAAACTTTGGAGATTTACAAAACCAAGGTTTAGAGATTACTTTAAGCGGAAGTCCAATTCAAAAAGATAATTTTTCTTGGAATGTAAGTGCGAACTTCAGCAAAACGCGTTCAGAATTATTAAATCTTCCTTCTGTAGTTTCTGAATATTATGTTTCAGATACTTGGCTTTACGGAAATGTTCGCGGCGGGGTAACAGTTGGAAATCCGTTAACAACTTTAACTGGAAATGATTATTTAAGAAATAATGCCGGAGAACCTTTAATTGATCCAAATACTGGTTTCCCTTTAAAAGATCCAAACTTTAAAATTGTTGGAGACAGAAATCCAGATTTTATGCTTGGTTTACAAAATACATTTACCTACAAAAACCTTAGTTTATCATTCTTGTTAGACATTAGAAAAGGCGGCGATATTTACAATGCAACGGAGTTTTATTTATACCAAAACGGATTGTCTACGAAAACTTTAGATCGCGATCAAACCCGAATTGTAAAAGGTGTGCTAAGAGATGGCTTAGAAAATTCAGCTACTCCAACACAAAATAATATTCCGGTAAGACCAAGTGTTCAAAACGAATATTATAGAACTGGAGCTATCGATGCCGATTTTATTGAAAAAGACATTAATTGGCTGCGAATGAGAGATATCACTTTAAGCTATCAAATGCCTTCAGAAATCTTGAAAAAAACATTCATCAACAATCTTTCGCTTTATTTAACAATGACCGATGTTTTCATCATCACTAATTACACTGGAGCAGATCCTTCTGTTAACGGAACTAATGCTTCGACTGGAGGTGCTGGAGGAACAGGTTTTGACTTTGGGGTAGTTTCTACGCCAAGAGGTGTAAACTTAGGATTGAAAATCGGACTTTAATTAATTGACCATGAAAAATATAAAAACATATATAGCCGCATTAGGTCTTGTAACCACAATGATTTCTTGCAATGATTTAGAGGATATAAACGTGAATCCTAGTTTTCCTGTTGATGTTTCTGCTCCAGCTTTACTACCGCCAATCGAACAACAAATGGCTGTTGGACTGCAATTTGACAACCGTTGTCTAGGACGATACATTCAAAATTTCAGTATTGCTACGGTTGGTGCAGTAGGAAGCGAATGGGATCGTTTTGGATATCAGGCAAACAGCGATACAGGCGGTGAAATCTGGAAAATGGCGTATTTTGCTATTGGTTTAAACTTAACCAAATTACAAGAAAAGGCCGTTGCAGAGCAGCGTCATGATATTACTGGAATTTCAAAAGTTATCAGAGCTTGGTCTTGGCAGGTTGCAACAGATTATCATTCAGAATTAATTGATTTTGATCAGGTTTTCACTTCACGTCTTTCTTTTGACTATGTTTCTCAGGATAAAGTTTATGCTGAAGTTGTTCGTTTATTAAACGAAGGTTTAGTCGATTTAGATCGTACAGATGGAAATGTTTCGCAGACTTACACGGCTTCAGGCGACAAAATGTACGGCGGCGACCGCTCTAAATGGGTGAAATTTGCGTACGGAGTTTTGGCTAGAAACCTAAATAATCAAATTAATAAAGCTTCTTACAATCCAGATAAAGTTATCGAATACTGCGATAAATCATTGGCTTCAAACGCAGACAATGCTTTAATTCGATACAACGGAACAGTAGCTGCAGACATCAATTTTTACGGTCCTGGAAGAAATAATTTCAACACCTACCGTCAAACTGATTTTGCAGTACGAACAATGGACGGAACTCTTTTTGGAAACGTAAAAGATCCTAGAATTTCTAGAGTTTTAGCGCCATCTGTAGGTCTTTCTGAAACTGCCCCGGCTTCTGCTGCAAATCCAGATCCGAGCAAGTATACTTTTAATGGAAATCCACTGAATACTACGGCTTCAACTGTTGCAACAAACGTAAGCAGAATCCCAAATATTTACGGAACCTATGCTGCAGGAACTATTACAACTCCAGGTAGATATCTTTTTAGAGATAAAGCGAATTTTCCTTTGATGACGTATTCTGAAATTCAATTTATTAAAGCAGAAGCTGCATTTATTAAAGGAGACAAAGCGATGGCTTTAGATGCTTACAGAAAAGCAATTGACGCCAATATTGATTTTGTAAATGCAAATACGGTTGTAAGCACAACTTTCCCTATTACCTCAACAATTACAGCTGCAGAGAAAACAGCATTTTTAACGAATGTCAATATTGTTCCAGCGGCTGCAGACTTAACTATCAGCCAGATTATGCTTCAAAAATATGTAGCTTTATTTGGTTATGGAATGTTAGAAACTTGGACAGATTTACGTAAATATCACTATAATACTGACATTTACAAATCAATGAATTTAACACCAAACGGAGGAATATTTGTTGACAACAATGGAAAATTACCATACAGAGTTCGTCCGAGATTCAACTCAGAATATGTTTGGAATTTTGATGCTTTAAAAGCGATCGGAGCCGATAAAGTAGATTATCACACACAAGAAATGTGGTTTTCTCAACCGTAATTTTAAACTAAAAATAGAATCAGATGAAAAATATATTTAACCATTTTAAAAAGTTAATCATTCCCGTTTTTGGAGTACTTGCGTTTACATCCTGCGGTGACGAGAACGATCAAACTCCTTATCAAACTAAGGATGGAATAGCAAATGCTTCTAACGTAAAATTTGTTCATGCGGCTGTAGGTCCAAACGGAACTAATTTTCAAATCAATTACTTTACAGGAGCAGAAAAAATCTCTGCTGTCGGCGTTTCAACTGGAGTTCCAATTGGCATGAGTTATGGTGCGCAGTATCCAGTTCCCATCAATTATGTTTTGATGAAACCTGGAACACAGCCTTTGAGTATTGTAACTCCTGCAACTCCAGCAGTTACTATTTATGACGGAAATATTGTTACCGAAACAGGAAAATATTATACTAGTTTCCTGCTGTCAACTCCGCCTTCTGTTACGCCTCCAGTGTATTCTCTTTATCAGTTAAATGACGATTTATCGGTAGCAGATTTAGACCCAACTAAGGCTTACATTCGTTTTATAAATGTCATCAGCAATTCTGCTCCAGCAGGCTATGATTTAGGATTACTAAAAGAAACTTCAATCTCTGGCGCAACGCCTGTGACTACAAAAGAAGTTTACACTTATAGAAATGTGACTTTTAAAGGCGGTGACGAAAAATACATCCCGATTGAGCCTCAAGATCCAAAAGATACCAGAGGATATCAATTGCAGGTTCGTGTGGCTGGTTCTCCAACAAATGTTCCAGGAACAACTACAGGAACAACAATTGCCAATCTTGCCAACTCACCGGCAAGTACCGCTTTTATTCCTAGAGCAGGACGAGTGTATACGATTTATTGCAGAGGAATTATCGGTGGACTGCCAACGGCAACATCAAATGCTCCGTCTGTTACTTTTATAACAAATAAATAAGCTAAAAAATCGAACTACTTTCTGATTAAAGTGGTTCGATTTAATTACCCAATTTAGTTTTTTGTCCTTTATTAAACGTAATTTTAATTGTAATTTAAACTTTTGTCTTATGTTTCAATCCTTTAAAAAAATCACTTTTATTTTATTTTTAATCATTTCAAATGCATCGAATGCCAATTCATCAACCGAAATAATTGAAAATAAAATCAATGATAGCAGTAATGAAATTAAAACAGGAGCTGATAATTTCGAGAAATATATTCCTTTACTAAAAGATAAAAAAGTTGGGATTGTAACCAATCAAACTGGAATTTTATCCAATAAAAAACATTTGGTTGATTTTTTATTAGAGAAAAAAATAAACATCCAAACCATCTTTGCACCAGAACATGGCTTTAGAGGAACTGCCGATGCAGGCGAACATGTTGTTGACGGAAAAGATGCCAAAACTGGACTTTCTATTGTTTCACTTTATGGAGAAAACAGAAAACCTAAAAAAGAACAATTAGCTGGAATTGATGTTTTAGTTTTTGACTTACAAGATGTTGGAGCTAGATTTTACACCTACATTTCTTCACTTCATTATGTAATGGAAGCCTGCGCAGAAAACAATATTCCGTTAATTATTTTAGATCGTCCAAACCCAAACGGAAGCATTGTTGACGGACCTATTTTGGAAAAAGAATTTACCAGTTTTGTGGGTATGCACGCAATTCCAATTTTACACGGAATGACAATTGGTGAATATGGCCAAATGATTAATGGCGAAAAATGGCTCAAAAATGGCGTACAATGCAAACTAACTGTAATTTCGTGCACCAATTACAAAAGAGACATGCCGTACAGTCTACCTGTAAAACCTTCACCAAATCTTCCAAACGATCAGGCAATAAATTTATATGCCAGTTTATGTTTGTTTGAAGGAACCAATGTGAGCCTCGGGCGAGGAACAGAAAAGCAATTCCAGATTTATGGTTCTCCTTATTTAACCAAAACGAATTTTAAATTTACGCCAAAACCAAATTTTGGAGCCAAAGATCCTGTTTATAACGGAAAAGAATGTTATGGCGAAGATCTTTCTAAAGCACCAAAAGTGAATCAATTAGAATTAAAATGGCTTCTAAAAGCATATCAAAACACCACTGATAAATCGAAATTTTTTATTCCGTTTTTTACCAAATTGGCCGGCACAAAAAAACTGCAGCAGCAAATCGAAGCTGGAGTTTCTGAAAAAGATATTCGAGACAGCTGGAAAAAATGTTTAGAAGATTTTAAAACGATGAGAAAAGCTTATCTGCTTTATTAAAAAAAAACATTTTTACATCCCTAAATTTCCCCAAATCAAACTATTTTTTAATAAAATAGAGACTACTAATGCAAAATATTGAAGCTTGAAATTAGAAAAAAGAAGGGCTTCAAAATCAAAAAAAAAAGAAAAATGAAAAATAAAAATCCTGAAACTGAACAAGAATCTTTATACAAAGATTTGGATCAAATGAGCGTGAAAGAACTTTTGACGAACATTAATACAGAAGACAAAAAAGTACCGCATATCATTGAAGGACAAATTCCTAAAATTGAAAAACTGGTTAAAGCAATCGTAAAAAAAATGCAGCTTGGCGGACGATTATTTTATATCGGTGCTGGAACTTCTGGCCGTATCGGAATTTTAGATGCATCGGAATGTCCGCCAACATTTGGTGTTCCACACGATATGATTATCGGAATTATTGCGGGCGGCGATACTGCGATTAGAAAAGCGGTAGAAAATGCCGAAGATGATACCGAACAAGCGTGGAAAGATTTAGCTAAATTTGAGATTTCAAGTCTGGATTTTATTATCGGAATTGCGGCTTCTGGAAATACGCCTTATGTTCTGGGTGCTTTGAAAAAGGCTAAAGAACATAATATCAAAACTGGAAGTATTTCCTGCATCAGCAATGGACTTATTGCCCAAGAAGCAGATCATCCAATTGAATTAATTGTGGGACCTGAATTTTTAACTGGAAGTACAAGAATGAAAGCAGGAACAGCACAAAAACTGACGCTGAATATGATCTCGACTTCGGTTATGATTAAGCTTGGAAAAGTAAAAGGCAACAAAATGGTTGACATGCAGTTATCGAATGAAAAACTGGTTAAACGAGGCATCAAAATGATTATGGAAGAACTGGAAATTGAATATGATTTAGCCGAAGAATTACTGCATAAACATAAAAGTGTACGCGCTGTGCTGCTGGATCATAACAGCAAAAAATAATATAATTTCTAAATCCAAAACCAAATGTCTTCTACCACCATTCTCATTTTCATCTTTGTTTACTTTGGTCTTTTGCTTTTTATTTCAAACATAATCAGTAAGAAAGGACAAGACAATGATTCTTTTTTCAAAGCAAATAAAAATTCTAAATGGTATTTAGTTGCTTTTGGTATGATTGGAACTGCGCTTTCGGGCGTAACGTTTATTTCTGTACCTGGCGAAGTAGGTTCACCAAACGGAGAACAGTTCAAATATTTCCAGTTTGTTTTAGGAAATGCGATTGGGTTTGTCATCATTGCAAAAGTCCTGCTGCCGCTCTATTACAGAATGAATCTGACTTCGATTTACAGTTATATCGAGCAAAGAATGGGAGTCCGAAGTTATAAAACTGCAGCTTCTATATTTTTAGTCAGCAGAACAATTAGTTCCGCTTTTAGATTGTATTTGGTTGTTATTGTTTTACAGCGATATGTTTTTAATGATTTTAATATTCCGTTTCCGGTTACCGTGCTTTTAGCGCTGGCACTTATATTTTTATATACGTTTAGAAGCGGTTTAAAAACCATTATTATTACCGATACTTTACAGACGTTTTTTTTAGTTAGTTCCGTGTTTATAACCATTTATTTTGTTTGTGACAGTCTTAACCTGACTGTTCTTGAGTCTGTTTCAACCATTCAAAAAAGCAATTATTCAAAGATTTTTTTCTTTGATGATTTCTTTACGAGCAAATATCACTTTGTAAAACAAATTTTAGGAGGAATGTTTGTTACGATCGCAATGGTTGGACTGGATCAGGATTTAATGCAAAAAAACCTGAGCTGTAAAAACATCGGCGAAGCGCAAAAAAACATGTTCACTTTTACAGGAATTTTCGTTTTAATCAATATTATATTTTTGAGTTTAGGCGCATTACTTTATATCTATGCCGATAAAAATGGCGTTGCGATTCCGCTAGATTTAGCAACAGGAAAACCAAGAACCGATTTACTTTTTCCAGAAATTGCCTTAAATCATTTGTCAATTGTTCCAGCGTTTGTTTTCCTGTTAGGAATTATCGCCGCGACTTTTGCTACAACCGATTCTGCGTTAACGGCACTTACAACTTCTTTTTGTGTGGACTTTCTCGGAATGGATAAATCTGAAAATTTAGGAAATAACAAAAATGTAAAAACAAGACATTGGGTACATTTCGGATTTTCCATATTACTTTTTCTCGTAATTATTGTGCTGAATTCCTTTAACGATGCCTCTGTTGTGGCTTTGATTTTCCGAGCCGCATCTTACACTTACGGCCCGTTATTAGGATTATATGCTTTTGGATTATTACAAAAATCAAGATTAGTAAACGACAAATTGATCCCGATAATCTGTATTATTTCGCCGATACTGACATATTTTTTAAGCGAAAATTCGGCTCAATTATTCGGTTATACATTTGATAATGAATTAATCATAATCAACGGCTTATTCACTTATATCGGAATTTATTTTACCAGTAAACGCACCTCAGAAAGAATCTCTTTTTAATTGCCCAAAAACTATTTCATGAAAAATGCTATTATCAAAATAGGCTTGTTTACAATAATGCTTTTTTTTATCATCAATTGTGGTGTTTCTAAAAAAAGTAAAACTGCGGTTGAAACAAATAAGCCTGTTTCTACCGAAAATAAAGAAGTTTATATACCCAAAACTCAAGCCGAGAAAAAACATTTCCTTCAAGATTCTGATGCCGAAAATCGCTGGACAGACAGCATTTACAGCAAAATGACTTTGGACGAAAAATTAGGGCAGTTGTTTTTTGTTTCGGCTTATTCCAATAAAGATTCTGTTCACGTAAATAAAATAAAAGATTTAGTTGCCAATTATAAAGTCGGCGGTCTTATTTTCTTTCAAGGCGGACCAGTTCGTCAGGCTAAATTGACTAACGAATATCAGGCGAAAGCCAAAATTCCCTTATTTATTGGACTTGATGCCGAATGGGGATTAAGCATGCGTTTAGATTCGACTTACGCTTATCCTTGGAACATGACTTTGGGCGCCATTCAGGATTTGGATTTAATCGAAAAAGTCGGCCGAAATATGGGAATCGAATGCAAAAGAATGGGAATTCATTTCAATTTTGCTCCTGTTTTAGACATCAATACCAATCCGTTAAATCCTATTATCGGAAATCGTTCTTTCGGCGAAAGCAAAACAAACGTTGCCAACCGCGCGACTGCACTAATGAAAGGTATTCAAAGTCAAGGTGTTTTGTGCACAGGAAAACATTTTCCGGGTCATGGCGACACGGCTGTCGATTCTCATAAAGCACTTCCAACAGTTTCTTTTACCAAAGAACATATGGATGAAGTCGAATTATATCCTTACAAACAGCTTTTTGATGAAGGTCTGGCTTCGGTTATGGTCGCGCATCTTAATATTCCGAGTTTAGAACCGAAAGAAAATATTCCTTCCTCTGCTTCTTATAATGTGGTTACAGACCTGCTTCAAAAACAATTAGGCTTTGAAGGTCTGATTTTTACGGATGGTTTAGGTATGAAAGGCGCGAGTAATTTTAAAGGTGTCGGTGATCTGGAATTGGCCGTTTTAGAAGCTGGAAATGATATTTTCCTTTGTCCTGATGATGTTCCAGCGGCTTTAGAAAAATTAAAAACTTTTTTTTCTGAAGGAAAAATAACAGAGGAGCGTCTGGCGCATTCGGTAAAAAAAATACTGCATTATAAATTCAAAGCTGGTTTAAATAAATACAAACCAATTGATTTGAATAATCTGCAAAAAGATTTGAACAGCCCTGATAAAGACGCACTTCAATATACTTTGTATGAAAATGCCGTTACGATTTTAAAAAATGAAAAAGAGATTCTTCCAATTAAAGATCTGGAACAAAAAATCGCTTACGTAAAATTGGGAGAAGATTTAAACAGCGATTTTATTACGGCTTTAAAAAAGTATACCAATATTACAGAGGTTTCCAATACCGATATTGATGCTTTAAACGAAGAGTTAAAAAAATACGATTTGGTAATTGTGAGTTATCACAAAGTGAATAAAGCTTGGGAAAAACAAGATTTCAGTTCAAACGAGTTGTTTTTTCTAAACAAAATCGCCGAAAACAATAAAGTTATTCTCGACATTTTTGCAAAACCTTACACATTACTTCCAATCCAGAATTTTGATGATATGGAAGGATTGGTGGTTTCGTATCAAAATTCAAACATTTCTCAAATTGTTTCTGCTGAAATTTTGTTTGGAGCGAAAGAAGCAAAAGGAAAACTGCCAGTTTCTATAAACGAAAATTTCAAAGTTAATGCTGGAATTAATACGGAGAAAATAGATCGTTTAGGTTTTGATACGCCAGAAAATCTCGGAATGAGTTCTGTCATTCTTTCTAAAATTGATGCCATTGCCCAAAAAGCAATTGATGGCAAAATGGCGCCGGGAATGCAGGTTTTAGTGGCCAGAAAAGGAAATGTTGTTTTCCAGAAATCGTACGGATATCATACATATAATAAAGACGTAAAAGTTTCAAATACCGATTTGTATGATGTTGCTTCGATTTCAAAAATGATTTCGACACTGCCAAATGTGATGCAGTTGTATGATAAAAACAAAGTTACCTTAGAAACAAAATTAGGTACAATGCTGCCTTTGTTTGCAAAATCAAACAAACAAGATATTTCGTTTAAAGATCTTTTAAATCATTATGCAGGACTTATTGCCTGGAGTCCGTTTTACAAATCGACAATTGATGCGAAAGGTTATCCTTTGGAGAAATATTACAGAAAAATTCCAGAGAAAAATTTCACGACCAAAGTAGCCGACAGTCTTTTCATTCGAAATGATTACCACGACACAATCATGAAATTTATTGCCGACTCTCCTATTTCGCTTAAAAAAGAATACAAATACAGCGATTTTACTTTTATCATTTTAAAAGAATATCTAGAAAGAGTAACGCATCAAAAATTGGAAGATTTAAGCCAAAAGAACTTTTTCAATTCTATCGGAATGAATTATACAACATACAATCCGTTGCTTCGATTTGATAAAAATGAAATTGCTCCAACCGAAATTGATACGTATTTCAGACATCAGCTTATTCAGGGTTATGTGCATGATATGGCGGCTGCAATGGAAGGCGGTGTTGCTGGTCACGCAGGAGTTTTTTCGAATGCAATGGACGTGGCTAAAATGATGCAGCTTTTTCTCCAAAAAGGAAGTTACGGCGGCGAACGTTATTTTTCTGAGGCAACATTTGATACTTTTAATACTTGTTTTTACTGTGCACAAGGCGTAGAAAGAGGTTTAGGTTTTGATAAAAGATTAGGAAAAGACGGCCCGACTTGTCAATGCGCTTCTGCTTCAAGTTTTGGACACACGGGTTTTACAGGAAATATGGCTTGGGTTGATCCAGAAAATGAAACGGTTTATGTGTTTTTATCAAACAGGACTTATCCCGAAATTGGCGAAGAAGGAAATAAATTAGCCAAAGAAAAAATTCGTGAAGATATTCAGAAAATAATTTATGAATCTATACTAAAATAACTTAGATTTTATTAAACACATAGAGCCGTGTGCTTTATTTTGAGTGAAAGGACTTTTTATAAAGTTAATAAAATCTATGTTTCTATGTGTTAGAATTAATGCTTCCAACTGTTTAACTTTAGCAGCATTTTAAATGAACTTTTATGAACAAAAATATTAAAGCACTTTATCAAATTGCCCAAAAAGAAACGAGACGAATTATTGGGCTGATGTCGGGAACTTCTCTCGATGGACTTGATATTGCCTTGTGTGAAATTTCAGGATCTGGTGTTACTACAGAAGTTAAACTGATTGAATTTGAAACGGTTGATTACTCAGACGAAATCAAAACAGAAATTCGTAAAGTTTTTGCTCAAAAAAATATTGATTTTCAGCATTTGGTTTTACTCAACGAATGGATCGGAATTCTTCATGCAGAGATGATTAATACCAGTTTAAAGAAATGGAATATTGCTGCTGCAGAAGTTGATTTAATTGCTTCGCACGGACAAACCGTTTTGCATGCGCCTAAATTTTTACATCAGCAGGAAAAGTTTCCAAATGCTACTTTACAAATTGGCGACGGCGATCATATTGCTGCAAAAACAGGAATTATTACGTTATCTGATTTTAGGCAGAAACACGTTGCCGCAGGAGGCGAAGGCGCGCCTTTGGCCGTTTATGGCGATTATTTTTTATTCGGAAAAGAAGGCGAAAACAGAATTATGCTCAATATCGGCGGTATTGCCAATTTCACTTATTTACCAGCTGCCATAACTACAGAAGACACTTTTGTAACAGATACAGGACCAGGAAATACTTTAATTGATCTTTTTGTAAAGCGTCATTTTCCAGAAAAAAGTTATGATAAAGATGCGGAGACAGCCAAAAAAGGAATTGTAAACCAATCGCTTTTGGAGCATTTAAAAGACAATGATTTCTTCAAAAAAGATTTTCCAAAAACAATTGGCCAGGAACTTTTTGGGTACGAATATGTCAATAAAAATCTGGAAAAGAGCGGGAATACAACTATTTCTATTGAAGATTTATTAGCAACCCTAACGCGATTTAGCGCCGAAACTATTGCCGAAGCAATTCAATTTGCTGTCAAAAATAGTTCTCATAAAATTGAGGATTTTAAAATTTATATGTCAGGCGGAGGTGCAAATAATCCTTTATTAGTGCAGTGGTTAAAAGAATTATTGCCGTGTTCTTTCTTCAAAAGCAATGATTTAGGAATTAACAGCGATGCAAAAGAAGCAATTTTGTTTGCCATTTTAGCCAACGAAACTGTTGCAGGTGGAGATTTCAAATTCAATTCTGTAAAAATTCCATCAGTAACTATGGGAAAAATTTCAATGCCCGATTAAAAATACTAACAACCCAATCTAACCACAAAACCACAAACAATGAAAGACCGTATAATTTCAGTTGATGTTTTAAGAGGACTGACTGTTTTATTAATGACTTTAGTGAACAATCCCGGAAGCTGGAGTTATGTTTACCCGATTTTAGACCACGCAAAATGGAATGGCTGTACCCTTGCAGATTTAGTGTTTCCGTTTTTCATTTTTATTGTGGGGATCGCAGTTCCTTTGGCTATGCCAGTTAAAAAAGACAATGCTGAAAATATCACTAAAGTAATCACGCGATCTTTACGCATTTTTTGTTTAGGACTATTTTTAAGCTATTTCTATTCGATTCATTTCATGGGATTACAGCCTGGAATTACACTTTTATGCATTCGTTTATTTTTCACTTTTTTAGTTGGTTATGCATTAATTGGCGATTTCAATCCTAAAACAAAAAATATTCTTGCAGTTATCATTTTTGTGATTTTGATAGGTCTGGCCTACAGCGGAAATGAAAATTTTGCCAAAATTAGATTACTCGGTGTTTTACAGCGAATTGGAATTGTATACTTTTTTGTTTCTCTTATCTATTTAAAAACAAATATCAAAACTCAAATTATTTTGAGTGCTTCAATTTTATTAGGATATTGGGCTTTAATGACACTGGTTCCAGTTCCGGGTGTTGGACATCCGAATTTAGAAGTTGGAACAAATTTAGCTTCTTGGTTAGACAGCGTTTTACTCGAAAACCATATGTATATCGAAACCAAGACTTGGGATCCAGAAGGTTTATTAAGCACTTTGCCAGTAATTGGAAACGGTTTAATTGGTTTATTAATCGGCCAGCTTTTAATGCAGCCTATGCCGAAAATAAAAATCAATAAAATTATGGCTGGAATTAGCTTGGTATTAATTTTTCTCGGCTTGCTGTGGTCATTGGTTTTTCCTATAAATAAATCCATCTGGACAAGTTCTTATGTTTTATTCACTGCAGGTTTGGCCTTATTATTGCTTTCACTAATTTATTACATAATAGATGTTCGAGGTTATAAAAAATGGACGACTTTTTTACTGACTTGGGGCGTTAATCCGATGATTGTGTTTTTTGTTTCTGGAATTTTACCGCGCGCCTTAACAATGATTAAAATTCAAGACCCAGAAAATATTTCCGAACAAATAAACGTTAGAGATTATGCTTATAATTTTTGGATTAGTCCGCTGTTTGAAAATCAAATGCTTTCGTCCTTAACATATTCTGTAATTTACATCTTATTATGGAGTTGCGTATTGTGGTATTTTTATAAAAAGAAGATTATTTTTAAAGTCTAAATTTCTAAAGAAAAACCGTAATTATTATTGCAAAATTTAAATTTCTTATATCACCTAAAAAAACTATTTTTGGTTTCTGTTAAAAAACATTGAAATGCATAAAAATCAGTATTTAATATTCTCTATCCTATCTATATTTTTCTTTTCGACGATTTCTCAAGCGCAGGAAAACACAATGCACCCAAAAAATGAATTTAGAGGTGTATGGATCGCAACCGTTGTAAATATCGATTGGCCAAAAACAAGTATAGATAACGTAGAAAAAGAAAAAGCTGATTATCTTGAAATTTTAGAGGCTTACAAAAAACTGAACTACAATGCTGTAATTGTTCAGGTTAGAAGTGTTGGTGATGCTATTTATCCTTCAGAACTGGCGCCATGGTCTCGTTTTTTAACTGGAAAAGAAGGCCTTGCTCCAAACCCTTATTATGATGCATTAGCATGGATGATCGAGCAGGCTCACGCTAGAGGATTTGAATTTCACGCTTGGTTAAATCCATACCGTGCCACTTTCGATTTAAACAAAAATCTTTTAAGTCCAGGACATGATGTTTTTAAACACCCAGAATGGATGATCGAATATGGCGGGAAATATTACTATGATCCTGCTTTGCCTGAAGTTCAAGATCATTTGACTAAAGTGGTAAAAGAAGTTGTTGATAAATATGATATTGACGCGATTCATTTTGATGATTATTTTTATCCGTATGCCGTTCCTGGAAAAGTTTTTAACGACACCGCTTCTTATAAAAAATACGGCGCAGGTTTAAGCCTTGCCGATTGGCGCCGCGCAAATGTGAGCAACTTTGTACATACCATTTCAACTACTATAAAAGCCAGCAAACCTTGGGTTCAATTCGGAATTAGTCCGTTTGGGGTTTGGCGAAATAAATCGCAGGATCCAAGAGGCTCTGAGACACAATCAACATCAAATTACGACGATTTATATGCTGATCCGCTTTTGTGGATGGATCAAAAATGGATTGATTATATCCTGCCTCAATTGTATTGGAGTATGAATAATCCGAGAGCATCTTATTCAAAATTAGTAAAATGGTGGGCAGAAAATTCTAATAATACGGCAGTTTACATCGGACATGCATCATACAAAATTAGAGCTGACGGCGACAAAAACTGGAATTTTATGAACGAAATTCCAACGCAGATTGACTTTGCGAGAAGTTTTAAAAATGTTTCGGGAAGTGCCTATTTTAGTTCAAAATGGTTCATTAATAAGAATTTTGATGTCGTTCGTCATTTAGAAGAAAATCAATATAAATATCCAGCACTTCCTGCTGCTGTTCCTAATTTACGACATGTAATTATTGACACACCAAGAGCAATTGAATACAACAAAGACAGTATTCGTTATACTTTTACCTTCAAAAGTCCGCTGAATACCAAAGTTCGTTATATGGTAGTTTACGGAAGCGACCACGTTTCGAAAATCGATATTAATGACGCCACAAAAATTGTCGAAAAAGTAACTGTAAAAGAAGTTGATGGAACAATTACTTTCTCAATTGCTGCCGGAAAACTAAATCTTTTCAAAGCATGTGCAGTCACTTTTATTGATTATTACGCTAACGAAAGTACACCAACAGCAATAGATCTAAAAAAACCATTTAAAAACTATATACCAGCTCAGCCAAATGAAAATAGATAATAAACCGTGGTTTTGGATTCCGCTTCTTAATTTTGCTTCTGGATTACCATACGCCATAATTATTTCGGTTTCGGTAATTATGTACAAAAATCTGGGAATTTCAAATGAAGACATTGGAGTTTACACCAGTTTATTATATCTTCCTTGGGTAATAAAACCACTTTGGAGTCCGCTAATTGAATTAGTTGGAACCAAAAGAAAATGGTTTTTAGCAATGCAGTTATTAATTTCAATCGCATTTTTGCTGGTCGGATTTATAATTCCGCTCAACGGCTTTTTCATAATGTCATTGTCTATATTTTGGGTAGCTGCTTTTGCTTCTGCCTCAAACGATATTGCGAGCGACGGCTTTTATCTATTAGTTTTACCAGAAGACAAACAATCGTTTTTTATCGGAATCAGAAGTACTTTTTACAGACTTTCTATGCTCGCAGGAAATGGTTTGGTTGTATTATTTGCTGGATATTTGGAGCACAAATACGGCGACAATACAAAAGCTTGGTCCTATACTATGATTGCAGTTGGTTTACTAATGACTTTTATCACAGTTTATAATTTCATCTTTACTCCAAAAAACGAAATTAATACAACTCAAAATAAGGAAACTCATAACCATCAAAACTTTGCAACTGTATTTACCAGCTTCTTCAAGAAAAAACAAATCGGATTGATCTTAGCTTTTATTTTGGTTTTCAGATTAGGAGAATCACAATTACTAAAGATGTTAAGCCCATTTTTATTGGACGGTAAAGAATTAGGCGGAATGGGATTGGATACTGAAGCTGTTGGAATAATTTACGGAACCTTTGGCGTTGGCGCTTTGACTTTAGGAGGAATTCTGGGAGGAATCGCAATCTCAAAACAAGGTCTTACGAAATGGATGCTTCCCATGTTTTTAGCAATGCATTTACCAATAATTGGATTTATTTTATTAGCATTTTTTCACCCATCATCTATTTATTATATTTATGCCGTTGTTATTGTAGAGCAATTTGGTTACGGTTTCGGATTTACAGCTTTTATGATGTTTTTGATTAATGTTGCCGAAGGAGAATCAAAAACCGCACATTATGCAATTGCAACTGGTTTTATGGCATTAGGAATGATGCTTCCAGGAATGTTAAGCGGTTTTATACAACAATATTTAGGCTATCAAAACTTCTTTATTTGGGTTTTCATTGCCACAATTCCAGGTCTTATTTTATCACGTTTTTTAATTTTCCCGAAAGATTTTGGGAAGAAAACACAAGAAGTTTAATCCCAAATCAAACTTTTATATATGGAAATCAATGAAAATTTGCAGGCCGAACGCAATCTGAAAGGAGCTGAGTTCGAAAAAACCGGAGATCTTGACAAAGCAATTGAATTGTATGAAGAAAATGTCGCAGAAGGTTTTAAAGGAAATCACCCGTACGATCGATTAGCAACAATCTACAAAAACCAAAATGATCTGGAAAATGAAATTCGAGTTTTAGAAAAAGCCATTATCGTTTACGAAGAAATTACCATTGAAGACCGACTTGAAGGACTGCCAAAGCTTTTCCGTTTTAAAAATAGATTGGAAAAAGCTCTTGAAACCCAAAAACAATTGGCTAAACAAAAGAAAGCGAAATTGAAATAAAATTACTTTTTTACACAAAATCATGATTACCTTAAAACGAACAAACTCAGACGATATTGATTTTATAAATCTGGTTGTTTTATTAGATCAGGATTTAGCGATTAGAGACGGAGAAGATCATGCGTTTTACAATCAGTTTAATAAAACCGATAAAATAAAACATACGATTGTTTATTACGAAAACGGAATTCCTGTTGGCTGTGGCGCTTTTCGAGAAAAAGAACCAGGAACAACAGAAATCAAAAGAATGTACGTTCGTCCTGATCACAGAAAAAAAGGAATTGCATCTGCTGTTTTAGCAGCATTAGAAATCTGGGCAAAGGAAGTTGGTTACACTTACACCATTCTTGAAACTGGCAAAAATCAGCCGGAAGCGATTAACTTATATCAAAAATTAAATTACAGCATAATTCCAAATTATCCGCCTTATGAAAAGATGGATAATAGCGTCTGTATGAAAAAGACTTTATAATAATGAAAATGACAGCTCAAGCATTACGACAAAAAGTGGGACAATTCTTTTTTCCTGCTGTTTTTATCAACGACACAGAAGAAAACATTCAGGAAACCGAACGCCTTATTAAAGAACACAATATTGGCGGATTAACCTTTTTTCACAGTCGTGCAAGCGCTGCAACAAACTATGAAAGTAAAAAGAAAGTTGTATTTAACGATGACAGTTACGAAAAAATTAAAGCCTTAATTGTTCGTTACCAAAAAGCGGCTTCTACCCCGCTTTTAATCAGTATTGATGCAGAATGGGGATTGGCAATGCGAATTGAAAAAACACCTCAATATCCGTATGCCATTACGCTTGGTGCATTGCCTGAAAATAAATCAAATTTAATTTACGAAGTTGGAAAACAAATTGGTTTAGATTTAAAAGCTGCTGGAATTCAATATAATTTATCGCCTTTGGCAGACATCAATAATAATCCAAATAATCCTGTTATTGGTTATCGTTCTTTTGGTGAAAACAAAGAAAAAGTAGCCAATTTTGCAGTTGAATATTTAAAGGGAATGTCAGAAGTTGGCGTTCTAGGTTGCCTTAAACATTTTCCTGGACACGGAAACACCAATGTTGATTCGCATTTAGGACTTCCGGTTTTAAAAGAAACCTTGGAAGAATTATTAGAAAACGAATTGTATCCATTCATTAAGGGAATTGAAAATAATGTTGATTCGATTATGATTGGTCATTTGGCGGTTCCGAGTTTAAATGATGGAAAAGACACATCTGCAACATTATCAAAAGCTGTTATTCAAGATCTTTTGCGTGATAAATTAGGCTATGATGGTTTAGTAATTTCTGATGCTTTAAATATGCACAGCGTTTCAAAATTATATGAAACAAAAGGACATTTAGAATGGGAAGCTTTTAACGCTGGAAATGATGTTTTATGCTTCGCCGAAAATGTTCCAGAAGGAATTGAAGAAATCTTAAAAAATGCTTCGCCAGAAAGAATAGAAGAAAGCTTCAACCGAATCATGAAAGCAAAAGAAAAGGCAGGAATTCTTTCTGAAAACAATTTTACTGCTGGTGAATTAAATTTCGAAAGTGCATCAAAATTAAATCTTGAAATTGCAGCAAACTCAATTACAAAAATTATAGATAATTCAAATACAGAATTAGCATTTGAAGCACAGAAAAAGAATCAATTAGCGAAATTAAGTTTATATAAAAATACTGAAAATACTTTTTTCAAAACTTTAAATTCAAAATTACCTTCACCAGAATTTGCTTTTGAAAATTTAGAAGTTTCTGATATTTCATTTATCAAAAAAGAACTTGAAAATTTCGAAACGATTATTATTTCATTATTTGTTCCAAAGGCAAAACCTATGAACAATTTTGAAATTGACGATGAAGTTTTAGCGCTGCTTTCAGATTTGCTTCAAACCAAAAAATGTATCGTTTATGTTTTCGGAAATCCCTACGTTTTGCCCATAATTCCGAATCTAAAAAAGGCTTCAGGGCTGATTCAGTCCTATCAGGATTTTGATGAATTTCAAAAAATTGCAGGAAATCAATTTTTAGAAAATATTCCCTGCAATGGGACTCTTCCTGTAAATATTGATATCCAATAACTTACATCTAGCAATAACCAAATACTATCAACTTATAAATATTAATAATCACTTCTTATTGTAAGTACCTGTACTTATGCCCTACTTTTGCACCAGAAATAAATTTTTAACGTAAAACGAAAAATATGTCTTTAGTAGGAAAAAAATTCCCAAGTATTGCAGTAGATGCTATCTCAGAAATGGGTGACAATTTAAAAATCAACATTTTTGAAGAAGCAGTAAACAACAATAAAAAAGTACTTTTATTTTGGTACCCAAAAGATTTTACTTTTGTATGTCCAACTGAATTACACGCCTTTCAAGCTGCATTACCAGAATTTGAGCAAAGAAATACTATCGTAATTGGTGCTTCTTGTGACACAAACGAAGTTCACTTTGCTTGGTTAAATACTCCAAAAAACAATGGTGGAATCGAAGGTGTTACTTACCCAATTTTAGCTGATACAAACCGTAACTTAGCTAACATTTTAGGTATTCTTGATATCGAATCTACAAGCTACAGCGAAGATACTGATTCAGTTATCATCGAAGGTTCAAACGTAACTTACAGAGCTACTTACCTTATTGACGAAACTGGAAAAATCTTCCACGAAAGTGTAAACGATATGCCATTAGGACGTAACGTAAACGAATACTTAAGAATGGTTGACGCTTACACACACATTCAAACTAAAGGTGAAGTTTGTCCTGCAAACTGGGAAGCTGGTAAAGAAGCTATGTCTGCAGACAGAGTTAGTACTGCTGAATACTTAAGCGCTAATTAAGCTGCTAAGATACTAAGGTTCTAAGATGCTAAGTTTTTTAACTTAACTTTTGAATCTTAAATACAATTCTACAATAAAAGTCAAGAGATTCTAAGATTAAACTTAGATCTTAGAATCTCAACGACTTAAAAAAAATCAAATAAATCCACACAAAGTTATTCGGTTCGAGAGCAAACTTAGCATCTTAGAACCTTAGCAACTTAGTGTCTTAAAATAAAAAACTATGTTAATCGACTTAAATGAAGATACGTTAGCAGATTTAGTTGCTAAAAACGAAAAAGTAGTAGTACAATATTCAGCTTCATGGTGTGGAAATTGCCGTATTATGAAACCAAAATTCAAAAAATTAGCAACAGAAAATGAAGCTATCACTTTTGTTTTGGTTGATGCAGAAAACTCTCCAGAATCAAGAAAATTAGCTAATGTGAGCAACCTGCCTACATTTGCAACTTTCGTAAACGGACAATTAGTTGGCGAAACTCAAACCAACAAACAAGAAGTTTTAATCGATTTAGTTAACGCAATTGCTTAAATTTAGATTAGTTAGACTGGCTTAGATTTTTAGACTTCTTAGAAGTTGTCTACAAACTTTAAAAAAGTCTAAGGAGTCTAAGAATGTCTAAAAATCTAAGAAGTCTAAAATTATGAAATTACCCGTAATAAAGCATTTAACGCAATTTATCGAAGAAAACGATCAAGATTATATTATCGAAACGATCGAAGTTTTGGAAGCGATGACTGAAATTCCTTCTCTTAAAGACGAAGAATTGGATGTAATCGGCGAATTGATTTCGAATATGTACGGTGCCCTTGAAGTACAAAAATTGGTTGCTCAAGGAACAGATAAAAAAGAAGCTCTAAATACGTTCATGAAACGTGTTTTAGGTTCTATCGATAAATAAATCGGCCTCTATATCTCAAAAAACAAAAAAAAACATGACTGAGAAAGCGTTTCTATTTTAGAGACGCTTTTTTTTNTAAACGAATTTTGTTGTTTCCTACTTAATAGTAAAAAGAAAAAAATCCGTTTAGATCCGCGTTTTTGCGTAAGCAAATCCGTGTCATCGGCGTTCAATCTATGCGAAAAGCAAGATAAAAATTCACCTCCTTAATCTCTCCTTAAACCCCTAACAAATACTTTTAGATTCAAATATTAATCCTTACTTTTGAGCCTCATTAATTTTAAACAAAAATCATGGCATCTATCACATTAGGAGGAAATCCAGTTCATACATCAGGCGAGTTACCAGCAGTTGGATCACAATTAGCTGACTTCAAATTAGTTCAAAATGACTTATCTGTTGCTTCATTAAGTAACTTCGCTGGTAAAAAATTAGTTTTAAACATTTTTCCAAGTGTTGACACAGGAACTTGTGCTGCATCTGTTAGAAAATTCAACGAAAGTGCAAGCGGATTAGAGAATACTACTGTTTTATGTATTTCTAGAGATTTACCTTTCGCTCAAAAACGTTTTTGTGGTGCTGAAGGTTTAGAAAATGTTGTAAACTTATCTGATTTTAAAACTGGTGATTTTGGAAAAGCAAATGGTTTAGAAATCGTTGACGGACCTTTAGCTGGTTTACATTCAAGAGCAATTATTGTTGTTGATGCTGATGGAAAAATCGTTCACACAGAACAAGTTGCTGAAATTGCAAACGAACCTAATTACGAAGCAGCTTTAGCAGCACTATAATATTTTCCCTTAAATGGAGTTTCAAAAAGATAATACTTTTGTTACAGGTCGTTTAAAAAGCATGACGTATGCTTTTAATGGAGCTGTAAAATTAATTAAAACAGAACACAGCATTATGGTTCAATTCTCTTTGGGAATTATCATGACCATTGCTGGGTTCTATTTTCATATTTCACAAACCGAATGGCTGTGCCAGACACTAGCCATCGGTTTAGTTTTAGCAATCGAAGGATTAAATACGGCAGTTGAAAAAATTGCCGATTTTATCCATCCCGATTATAGCAAACGAATCGGTTTTATCAAAGATATTGCTGCAGGAGCAGTATTTTTTGCTGCAATGACTGCAATAGCAATAGGCTTGATTATTTATATTCCAAAATTTATTTAGGCAAAGGGAAACGCAAGAATGGCAAAAACTAGCAAAAAAGAAACTGTAGATAAAAAAAACGACAAACAGGAAGGAAATAAAAGATCTTTTAAGATATCTAAACAACAAAAATTTGTTTTAGGATGTCTTTTGGTTCTTTTTTCTATTGCACTATTAGTGGCATTTATTTCTTTTTATGTTAATGGACAATGGCAGAATGATCAAAGTGTTGTAGACCAGCTTGGCGACCGTACAGAAGTTGCTGAGAACTGGCTCGGAAAATTTGGAGCTTTTTTAGCAGATTTGATTATTTACAAAGGTTTCGGAATCGCCTCTTTCATTCTTGTACGTTTATTTTTCCTTACTGGAATGTTTTTAGCATTAGAACTTTCTACCCAAAAACTAAAAAATACTTGGTTTTGGGATATTTTTGCTATCATAGTTGTTTCTATTTTATTTGGTTTCTTTGCTACTTCTGCACCAGAATTAGGTGGTACAATTGGTTACGAACTAAATTTATTCCTGCAAGATTATATCGGGAAAACTGGTACTTTGCTTACACTCCTTTTTGGGTTAATTGTATATTTGATTTTCAAAATCAAATTATCTCCAGAAAAAATTCAATCGTATTTTGATTCTACTAAAAAAGAATTCAAATCAGAATTAGATGCTTTAAAACCTGCTGTTCAACAGCCAGAAAGCGCTTATAATTTAGAAGAATTTGCCGTTGAAGAACCAGAAAAAGATCCTGATTTAGATGATATTCATATCAAAACTGTCGATTCTCAATTTGAAATCAACAAAGAAGCACTGAAACCAACTATTTCGCACTCTTCTGAAATTGAATTGAATCCGATTTTAAAACCAATTACTCCAAAACAGGAATTACCGCTGGTTTCTCCCGATGAAGCGTTTGTAATTGAAAAAGCGGAAGAAGAAGATATTATTGAAGAAAACTTAGCTTCTCGCCTAGTTGCCGATTTTGGATTATTTGACCCAACTTTGGATTTATCCAATTACAAATTCCCAACCATCGATTTATTAAAAGAATATTCGACTGGCGGAATTACAATTAATCAAGAGGAATTAGAAGAAAATAAAAACAAAATTGTAGATACACTTCGTAATTACAAAATTGAAATTGCGCAGATTAAAGCAACCGTTGGACCATCGGTAACTTTATACGAAATTGTACCTGAAGCAGGAATTAGAATTTCTAAAATTAAGAGTTTAGAAGATGACATTGCCTTATCATTATCTGCATTAGGAATTCGTATTATTGCGCCAATTCCAGGAAAAGGAACGATTGGTATTGAGGTTCCGAACAAAAACCCAACTATGGTTTCTATGAAAAGTGTTATTGGAGCAGCGAAGTTCCAAGAAGCTGAAATGGAACTGCCAATTGCTTTAGGAAAAACCATTTCGAATGAAACTTTTGTTGTCGATTTAGCCAAAATGCCTCACTTATTGATGGCTGGAGCAACGGGACAAGGAAAATCTGTTGGATTAAATGCGGTTTTAACTTCATTATTATACAAAAAACATCCTGCAGAGGTAAAATTTGTTTTGGTCGATCCGAAAAAAGTAGAGCTTACTCTTTTCAATAAAATAGAAAGACATTATCTAGCCAAACTTCCAGACACAGAAGATGCTATCATTACAGATAATGCAAAAGTTGTAAATACTTTAAATTCACTTTGTGTGGAAATGGACAATCGTTATTCTTTACTAAAAGATGCGATGGTTCGTAATATTAAAGAGTACAACGAAAAATTCAAATCCAGAAAATTGAATCCAGAAGCTGGCCACCGATTTTTACCTTACATCGTTCTGGTTGTCGATGAGTTCGCCGATTTGATTATGACAGCAGGAAAAGAAGTCGAAATTCCTATTGCCCGTTTAGCACAATTAGCCCGTGCGATTGGAATTCACTTAATTATTGCAACACAAAGACCATCTGTAAACGTTATTACAGGTTTAATTAAAGCCAATTTCCCAGCGAGAATTGCTTTTAGGGTAACTTCTAAAATTGACTCGCGAACAATTCTTGATACCCAAGGAGCCGATCAGTTAATTGGACGTGGAGATTTATTATATACCAATGGAAATGATGTAGTACGTGTACAATGTGCCTTTATAGATACTCCAGAAGTTGAAAAAATTACAGATTTTATTGGAGGCCAGAAAGCATATGCTACAGCTTATTTGCTTCCTGAGTTTGTTGGAGAAGAAAGTGGCATTAATCTTGATATAGATATTTCTGAAAGAGATACTTTATTTAGAGAAGCGGCAGAGATTATTGTCAATGCACAGCAGGGTTCAGCTTCTTTATTGCAGCGAAAATTAAAATTAGGATACAACAGAGCCGGTCGTTTGATCGATCAGCTGGAAGCAGCAGGAATCGTTGGTCCGTTCGAAGGCAGTAAAGCACGCAGTGTAAACATCTTAGATTTAAATGCTCTTGATCAATTTTTTAACAATGAACAAAATTAATCCAATCATGAAAGCAAAAATTCAAGAAATCAACAACAATTCTATCACAAACATGACCAAAAGATGTTTTCAAATGGCAGTTATATTGCTTTTGAGCTTCACTTCTGTTCAGGCTCAAGATAAAAAAGCTAAAGATTTATTGAACGAAGTAACTTCTAAAATAAAAAGCTACAATAATATTGTTATTGATTTTAAATACTCTTTGAACAATGCCAAAGAAAATATCAATCAAGATAGTAAAGGAAATGTTACCATGAAAGGCAACCAATATGTATTAAATTTCATGGGGGTTACTAAAATTTTTGACGGACAAAAAACATACACTATTGTTCCTGAAGACGAAGAAGTTACAGTTTCTAAAGTGAACGAGAAAGATGATAATGCTATCACTCCTTCAAAAATGCTTACTTTCTTTAATTCTGGTTATAAATACAATATGGATATTGTACAAAACGTAAAAGGAAGAAAAATTCAATACATTAAACTAGTACCAACTACTGGAAAAGACCAAAGAAAAGAAATTCTTTTAGGTATTGATGTTCAGACAAAACACATCTATAATTTGATTGAAACTGGAAAAAACGGAACAAAAACAACTTTAACCGTTAATTCTTTTAAAACCAATCAGCCTTTATCAAAAAATCAATTTACCTTTGTAGCGAGTAAATATCCGAAATACTACATCAATAAATTAGATTAATCAGAAGGTTGAAAATTCTAGACAAATACTTATTAAAAACATTCTTACTTACATTTACTACGGTATTTGTAATCTTATTTTTCATATTCATACTTCAAACAGTATGGCTATTTATATCAGAACTAGCAGGTAAAGATCTCGACTTAATATTGGTTGTGAAATTCCTGCTTTTTTCTATGCCTCGTATTATACCACTGGTTTTACCCTTATCGGTTTTATTGGCCTCTATTATGACTTTCGGAAACTTAGCCGAAAACTATGAGTTTGCTGCAATGAAATCATCAGGGATTTCGCTGCAGAGAGCGATGCGAGTCTTAATTATTTTTATTTTCGTTTTAAGTATTGTAGCATTTTGGTTTGCCAATAATGTTATTCCTTACGCTGAATATAAATTTGTCAACTTTAGAAAAAATATAGCACAAGCTAAACCTGCAATGGCGATTGCTGAGGGTCAGTTTAACGATGTTGGCTTCTATAATATTAAGGTTAATAAAAAAACAGGCGAAAACGGAAATCATCTTACAGGAGTAACCATTCATGAAAAGCCTAATAACATGGGCGAAAACAAAACAGTTATAAAATCTAAAACCGGCGAACTGGTAAGCAGCGAGCAGTCTAGTATTTTAAAACTGATTTTAAATGATGGTTATTATTATCAAGATGTCACTCCAAAAAAATACGAAGATCGCGCTAAACTTCCTTTTATAAAAGGAAAGTTCAAAAAACAGATCATCAACATAGATTTATCGGAATTAAACAAAGTGGATGACAGCAAGGAAAGTATCGCTGGTACAAATGCAATGTTGAATGTTAATGAATTACGATACACATTAGATTCATTAAACAAAAACTTAGACAACGAAATTATTTCTTTTTCAGAGAATATTAATCAGCGTGTCGGAATTAGAAAAGCTCCTCCAGTAGCAGTAAAAAAAGATTTTAAGAAAAAACAACTTCCTAACGATCTTATATCAATGTATTCTAACAAAGACCAAGTAGACATTTTAAAAATGGCTGCAAGCACTGTTACAAGTAATATTTATTCGATAGAAACTACTCAAAAAGATTTAAAGGACAAACAACGTGAAATCAACAAACATTTAAGTGCTTTTTACGAAAAGTTTGTTATTGCCTTTGCTTGTTTTTTAATGTTTTTTATTGGAGCTCCCCTCGGTGCTATTATTAGAAAAGGCGGACTTGGGCTTCCAATTGTTTTTGCCGTTTTAATCTTTATTACTTTTCACTTTATCAATACTTTCGGAAAAAGATTATCACAAGAGGGTGGTATGACTCCTTTTATGGGATCATGGATGTCGTCATTTATTTTATTGCCGTTAGCAGTTCTTTTGACTTATAGAGCAACAAACGACAACGGATTAATTAATTTTGATGCGATTACAACTCCAATTTCACAACTATTTCAGAAAATTTCTGAGCGGTTCTCACCCGCTCAAAAGCAACAATAATTATGTCAACAACAAAAATACAACTGAATACCATTGAAGAAGCTATAGAAGATATTCGTCAAGGTAAAGTAATCATTGTAGTCGATGATGAAGATCGTGAAAACGAAGGTGATTTTTTAGCAGCAGCTGAAAAAATAACTCCAGAAATGATCAATTTTATGGCTACCCACGGACGCGGTTTAATCTGTACACCATTAACAGAAAGCCGTTGTAAAGAATTAGATCTACGTGCCATGGTTACGAACAATACAGATCATATGGAAACCGCTTTTACAGTTTCTGTTGATTTAAAAGGTAATGGAGTAACAACTGGAATTTCGGCTGCCGACCGTTCTAAAACAGTTGAAGCTTTGGTTGATCCTAACACAAAACCTCACGATTTAGCTCGTCCTGGTCATATTTTCCCTTTAATCGCTAAACAAGGTGGCGTTTTAAGAAGAACCGGCCATACTGAAGCCGCAATTGATTTTGCCCGTCTAGCAGGATTTAAACCAGCTGGTGTAATCTGTGAAATCTTAAACGAAGACGGAACAATGTCTCGTTTACCTGAATTGATAAAAGTGGCGCAGAAATTTAATTTGAAATTAGTTTCGATTGAAGATTTGGTTGCTTACAGAATGCAGCACGATAGTTTGATCGTTAAAAAAGAAGATTTTGATATCGAAACTCGTTTTGGAACTTTTCGTTTGAGAGCTTACGAGCAGACTACCAATAAACAAATTCATATTGCATTAACAAAAGGAACATGGAGTTCTGGAGAACCTATATTAACTAGAATCCACTCTTCTCAGGTAAATAATGATTTATTAGGAACATTGACTAATAATGCAGAACAGCAATTAGACGACATGTTTAAAGTGATTAATGAAAACGGAAAAGGTGCTGTTATTTTTATCAATCAAGATATGACCGCCGTAAATCTTTTAAACAGAATTTCAGAACTTAAATCACTCCAATCGCAAGGAACATTAAAAGCTCCAAAAGTTATTATTGACAGCAAAGACTACGGAATTGGCGCTCAAATCCTTCATGATATTGATATTTCTAAAATTAGATTAGTTTCGAATACAGAGCAAACAAAACGTGTTGGTATGATTGGTTACGGACTTGAAATTACAGAATACGTTAATTACTAATATGGGAACAATAGAAGAAAGAATTCAGAAATCTGAGACACGTATATTCAAAGCCGTTTTTCCAAGCACAACTAACCATTATGACACTTTATTTGGAGGAACTGCACTTCATTTAATGGATGAAGTTGCTTTCATTTGCGCAACACGCTTTAGCCGTAAAAAAGTTGTTACAATATCTACAGGACAAATTGACTTTAAAAAAGCAATTCCGGCCGGTACTTTAATCGAATTAGTTGCAAAAGTAGACAGCGTTGGAAGAACCAGCTGTAAAATCCATGTTGATATTTTTATGGAACAAATGTATTCTGAGCTTCGCGAAACGGTAGTTTCGGGAACTTTTTCTTTTGTTGCAGTTGATGAGAACAAAAAACCGACCCCGATTTTGGACGATTTGGATTAATTTACAAAAAAATCGTGTTTCGGAAATACTGATAATTAGATACTTGAAAATTATATTAAAAAAACTCAGAAAAAAGTTTTTATAATCGGAAAAGCGCACTATATTTGCACTCGCAATCACGAAATGATAGCGACATATTGGAGAAATGGCAGAGCGGTCGAATGCGGCAGTCTTGAAAACTGTTGACTGTAACAGGTCCGGNGGGTTCGAATCCCTCTTTCTCCGC
>NZ_LMJL01000012.1:1362986-1366971 GCF_001429295.1 Flavobacterium sp. Root935
TGAGAGCTTAAAATGAGACTTTTCAAAGTTTACAAAAAAGGCTAAAATTCACGGAAAACCCTGCAAATCAAACGATTTGCAGGGTTTCTTCTTTTATACCGCTTTTCAATATTTTCAAAAACAAACAAAATCTTCGTGGCGCATTCGTGGCACAGGCTAAGATTTTAAAAGTGTGCCACAAAATTCCATCTTAAGTCCCGATATCATAGGGGTTAAGCACGTTTACATCTTGTTTAAATAAGGTTATAATTCTACATTTACTAATCTAATAAGTTGAATTATGCTAGAGAACAGCTTTGGGCTAATTTTCTTTTTGAAAGTACCCCGTCATGCAAGTAACATTAGAACCGTTTATTTTAGGATTACCGTAGACGGTATCCCAAAAGAAGCATCTACCAGACGCCAATGGGACATTGAACGCTGGAATAAAAGAACAGAGAGAGCAATAGGCACAAAAGAAGATGCAAAATCCCTCAACTTTTTCTTGGACTCACTTACCACGAAAATCCATGACATCAAAACAGAGATCCTCTACAGCGGAAAACCAATAACCTCTCAGAAAATAATGGATCATGTCATGGGAAGAAATTCTCCAAGGGTAAAAGTTCTTGAAGAATTTCAAAAACATAATGACGAACTGAAAGCTCTTATAGGAAATGGTTACACCGGCGCAACGCTGGAAAGGTTTAGCATAACCAAAAACCACGTGTCTAATTTTATAAAATTCAAATATAATTCTGATGATTTTGAATTTGCCGATCTAGATCTTGAATTTGTAAAAGATTTTGAGTTTTACCTGCGCTCTGTCCGCAAATGCAGCAACAATACAACCCTTAAATACATTGCTAACTTCAAAAAAATTGTCATTCGTGCACTTGATAAGGAGATTATTGAAAAAGACCCTTTTAAAAGCTTTAAAGGCAAAAAAACTAAAATTGTAAAAAAGCCTATCTCTGCAAAAGAATTGGCAGAATTGGAAACACATCAGTTTTCAATAGAAAGACTCAGTATAGTACGCGACATTTTTGTATTCCAATGCTACACAGGACTTGCATACATTGATGCCTACCAGCTCTCAAGTGCTGATATAAAAGACGGAGTGGATGGAAAACCCTGGATTATCTCTGAACGGCAGAAAACTAATTCAACTGCAAAGATTCCTCTCCTACCTCATGCTGCCAGAATTCTTGAAAAATATAAAGATCATCCTCTATGCATCAAACGAGGGACTCTGCTGCCTGTTTATTCCAATCAGAAAATGAATGGCTACCTTAAAGAAATTGCCGTATTATGCGGATTTCCATTCTCACTTAACACTCACATGGCACGCCGTACATTTGGAAGCACGGTAACTTTAAACAATAACGTCCCAATTAACGTAGTAAAAGAACTGCTTGGACACTCATCTGTAAAGCAGACAGAAGCTTATGCCATAACAGAGCAGGCAACTATAGGGAGAGAAATGTCTATACTAAATCAAAAACTCAATCCGCATAAAAATGAGATTTCCCAAAAAGATTTAACCACGCTTGAGAAGCTTGAAAAAGAGATTCAATTAATTAAAAATAAATATAAAAATGCATCCCTTTAACACTAAAATAAAGTCTAACCAATACACTAATTTGTAAGAATTATTAACTTAAAAATCACCCAAATATCACCATGTTTAACATGTTAAAAAGATACCTCAAGGGTTCGAGTACTGCTCTCCCCACGGAAAGGCCTAAAAGGCGGAAAACTTAAAGTTTTCATTCTTTTTAAAAAGCCACAAAAAATGTCTTAAAGCCAGTAAATCCGATGATTTACTGGCTTTTTTGCTTTATGGCCTATTTTCAATATTTATAAATGCTCACAAA
The DNA here is from genome assembly GCF_001429295.1 of Flavobacterium sp. Root935. Taxonomy (GTDB): domain Bacteria; phylum Bacteroidota; class Bacteroidia; order Flavobacteriales; family Flavobacteriaceae; genus Flavobacterium. Next base: position 1,364,843 of record NZ_LMJL01000012.1, read on the forward strand.
ATTAAAGGTGCAGAATCGGTGCACTTTCCGGCGTGGAGTTGATACCTTTTTTGCGACTAAACGCTTAGGCAGTGTTTATCTGAAGCAATAAAAAATGAGATATATTGCCTAAAATTTCTGACTGGTAGCTAATTTTATTCCTGCAAATTTTAACCGCATGAAAAATACGAGAAGAACCTTTAGTTTAGGCTTTAAGATTCTGGCCGCTTCCATGAGCATCCACTGCGGAAGAGTCTGTGACGTGGCAAGAGAACTCAACATCAGTACAAGTACCCTTCAGCATTGGAAGAAGCTTTACCAAGAAGGCAGATTTACCATAAAGAAAACTTCAGATGAAATTACCCATAAAAATGAGCTGCAGAAGCTGCGGAAACAGATAAAAGAATTAGAAATTGAAAGGGACATCCTAAAAAAGGCTCAAAATATCTTCTCCAAGAGCGGCGGGTGAAATATGAATTCATCAGAGAAAATGCTGAAATATTTCCTGTCGAGAAGATGTGCCGGATTTTTCAGATCCACAAAAGCAGTTTCTTCCGCTGGAGGAAAAGAACACCCACTGCAAAGTCTGTACGGAAAGCCCATATAATAAAAGAAATTATAAGAATTTACCACTGGAGCCAATGCCGATACGGAAGCCCTAGAATTGCTAAAGAATTAGATTCCATTGGGATAAAAGTTTCCAGAAAATTTGTCGGGCAGATTATGAAGGAAAACCATCTAAGAAGCATTGCAAAATCTAAATATAAAAAGACTACAAACCCACCCCGTAATAACAGATCAGCAGAAAACAGATTAGAACAGATTTTTAAGGCAGCCAGAAGAAACGAAATCTGGGTTTCTGATATAACCTACATCGAAACAGATGAAGGCTGGATCTATCTCACTGTGGTGATAGACCTTTTTGACCGTAAAGTGATCGGCTGGTCAATCAGCGAAACAATGAGAGCAAAAGATACCAGCATCACCTCTTTAACGAAAGCTCTTTTAAATCGTCCTTTGCAGAACAATCAGGACATACTCTTTCACTCAGACCAAGGAAAGCAATATGCCTGCCGTGAGTTTATTGCTTTATTAGCCACAAATAAAATAACCCAAAGCATGAGCCGAAAGGGGAACTGCTATGATAACGCCATAGCAGAAAGCTTCTTCAAGACACTAAAGGTAGAACTGGTATACCAAAATAAATATGAGACCAAAGAGAAAGCAGAAAAATCAATAACCGATTATATCGAGAACTTCTACAACACCTGCAGAAGACATTCTGCACTCGGAAACTTAACCATCGAAGAGTTTCAGAATCAGCAGGCAATTAAATAATAGCTTTTCTTATGATGCTAGAGTTAAACTGGGCGCACAATCGATGCATTTAGATTTAACAAGAACTTATAACTTTATTTAATTAAATAAAGTATTTCCCTGGCTAACATCTTAACTATTTTTTTTAACATATAGTTATTACCAAAAGTTACATTTATTTTTAATATTTTAGTCTTTGTGTTAAAATAGTAAATGACTTTAATATTTGTCACAACACAAAATAATATTTTTCATAATGATTCAATGACAATACATGCAACTAACTTAATAATTCAAAAATGAAAAATTTCATCCTATTTCTTCTATTATTATCCAGTACAATTATTTATTCGCAAAAAGGGCCAAAAATCGAGTTTCTAGCCCAGGACAATACAATCGATTACGGAAAAGTTTCAAAAAGTGAAAATATCCTCCGCTCATTTGAATTTAAAAACACAGGAGATGCACCATTATTAATTATAGCAGCAGAATCGACAGTAAGCTATGTAGTGGTCAATAAGCCATCTGCGGCAATTATGCCAGGTAAAAAAGGGAAAATTGATGTAACTTATAATAGCATCTCAACCGGTCCGATTCGTAAAACAATTACTGTAGAGAGCAATGCCGTCAATTATCCTGATGGAAGAATTGCAATAAAAATTAAAGGCGAAGTTTTATAAATGCACAATATGAGTATTTATATTAAATTCCAAGACATAAACTCTTAACTGAAAGTGAGTTTTTATCAATTTATAAAAGAAAACCCGAAACAGTTGCTCGGCTTTTAATAATTTTTTGAAATAATAATAATAATAATAATAATAATAATAATA
>NZ_LMJL01000012.1:1366986-1559549 GCF_001429295.1 Flavobacterium sp. Root935
TGGCCTCACAAAAGCATAAAACAAATAAGGTATTGCTGAGATGTTTCTTTTGTGTCACAAAGATATAATTTTTAAATTTATGATCTACACTCATCTTCAGAACTGTATATTTATAATTTTTATTCATTTGAGCATTTTTTTAAAATCAGTCTGAGCTAAACAATTCCGGCCAAATAACAATATATTTTCTACATTACAGTACTTCACCTTTTTAATGTCCTTTTTTAAGATATTCATCAAAGGCTTTATCAGGATCTGATGTTGCGTATTCATTTTGCGGTTCGGGAATATATTTGATTCAACCTCAGGAAATCCCTAAAACATATCTAAAGTATTTGATTGTATTTTTTTGTCAAATAAAAATCATACGAATAAACATTGTAAGGCAAAAGCTTTTTTGAAAACAAATAAGAAATTAAACTTCCAAGCAAAATCGGAACAAACAATAAATATCCGTTTGGCAGTAAGCTACATATCAGAACCAAAGAGGTAAAGGGAGCAAAAAGAGAAGCAGATAAGGTAGCCGCTGCCCCTACCAAGGCAAAGTTTAACGGAATTAAATCTGTTCCAAAATAATTGTTACCAATAAAAGCAACCAGTAGTCCTAAGAATGCTCCCGAAACAATGCTTGGTGCAAATACACCGCCATCGCCGCCAGCACCAAGTGTAAGCGAGGCAGCCAGAGGCTTTAGAATAGTGATAATTAATAAGAAAAAAAATGAAACGTTCGGGGTTGTTACAGATTCATGCAGCACCTCACGAAGGGCATCGTAACTGTCACCATATAAGCCTGGAAAAAAGTAAATTAATAGTCCCACAAGTAAAGCTCCTAAATTCACACGCATGAAATTGTTGGAAATGGTTCCGAAGAGGCCTTTTATCCGGGTGACGAGTAGTGTAAAATAAACCGCTAATACTGCTGCAAAAAGACTTAGAATAACAAAATAAGGTAAGGCCTTCCAATTCCAATCTACAATGGTATATAGAAGTAAAGGTTTATTATCAAATAAAGAAATAAATAACCAGCTTACCAGTGCCGAAGAAGTGCAGGCAATAGCCAATGTTTTGCTTATTTTTCTTGCGATAACCTCCAGGGCAAATAGCCAACCAGCCAAAGGGCTGCAAAATAAAATAGCAACTCCTGCCGTTACTCCGGCGCAAATCAATTCTCTCTTGTATACTTGCGCTGACAATCTTTTTTTGTAGGCAAAGTTTCCAATAGTGGCAACAGCTACAACAGTAGATACTTCTATACCAGTGGAGCCTCCAAATATTACCGTCAGAAAACCATTAATATAATGCGAAGGTATTTTAAATAAAGGCAAGTGATCCTTGCGTTGATCAAGTGTTTTATAAATTTCGGTTATTCCTTTATTTTTGCGATTTTTGAATGCATATTTTCTTAAAAAATAAATAGCGGTAATTCCAATAGTTGGCAATAAAATTATTGCTACTGAATAATTACTGACAGCATTAAACAGATAATGTTCAAAAAAATCAGTAAGTTTCTTTAGTGAAAAAGCGAGCAATGCCCCACAGAGCCCAACAAAAGAAGATATAAGTATAAGTTTAAGGTAGTTTCGATGTATTATCTTGCGTCTTTCCATTTAAATTGTGTCTTTTTTATTATAAACAAAATTAGATATTAAAAAGCTAATGTTTTATTTTCTGTTTTTTTAATGTAGAAAAATTAGTCATCAAAGGATTTAACGAATTTTATTGCCAAAAGCGATCGTTCCATTGTTGGCTATTTGGTTCAGGAGAATAGGTTTTTAAACTCGCTATAATTTGATTTGATGGCATCTTATTTCTTATTGATGCGAATATATTTCTCTCTTCAAATCGTATTAGTATTTCAAGATCTTCCTCAATCCTACTTAATGATTTTTCAATTAAAATATTTTTTGTAAAATGTTTTTTTATTTTTCGCTGCAATGTCAATGCTTTTTTTACCAATTCATTTTCCATTCCCAATATTGGAAAAATATGTTCCTTTTCCATCTCGAAATGCGCGGCCAATTCATTGCTGTAATACCAATCCGCATAATTTTTAATTCTGTCAGGGGCAATTTTTTGTTTAATTCCAACCCTGATTGCCCAGCATAGTTCTAATGAATGCTGGTGATCGCTATGTAAAGAGGTAAGTACTTTCTCCAGATTTCCCAAGTTCTCCTTTTTTATAAGTGTTTTTTCTAAATTCATTTTATTTTATCAATTTTCCCGAAGGATTTAATATCTCTGATCTAATTAAAATTATCATTTTGAAGTAAAAAACAGACCTTCCTTTGCGAAGGTCTGTGTTCTGATGGATGTAATTTCAAAATATTAATTCCATCCTCCACCTAACGCTTTGTAAATGGTAACAAAAGCATTTAGTTGTTGTTTTTTGGTTTCAATAAGTTCAAATTTAGATTCCAATGCATCTTTTTGTGTCAGTAAGACTTCCATATAATCGGCTCTTGCTGAACTAAATAAATTATTCGAAATCTGTATCGATTCATTAAGAGCCTGAACCTGTTTCGATTTCAGATCATAACTTTGTGCCGTGTTTTTAATTTTAGATAATTGATTTGCGACTTCAATATACGCATTTATCAAAGTCTTCTCATAATTATAAACGGCCTGTATTTGTTTGGCATTCGCCGAAATATAACTTGCCTTTATCGCATTTCTATTAATTAATGGCGCGACTAAATCACCTGCCAGTGAATAAAATAAAGATTCTGGAGAAGTCAACAAATATTTGGTATTGAAAGCTTCATATCCGATTCCCGCTGAAATTCCTACAGAAGGATAAAATTTAGCCTTAGCTACTTTTATATCCAATTTTGCTGCCATCAAATCCATCTCTGCCTTTTTAATATCAGGTCGGTTTTCCAATAATTGAGATGGAACTCCGGCATGGATCAAAGGCGGAATGATAGTATTAAAAACATCGTCATTTCTGACAATCGACTGAGGAAAACGTCCCAACAGAAAATTAATTTTATTTTCTGTTTGATAAATTTCCTGCTGAATATCAAACTGCAGGCTTTGCGTATTGAGTATCTGCGCTTCAAAACGACGCACAGCCAATTCATTAACTCTCGCAGCTTCTTTTTGAATTTTTACAACTTTCAATGCATTGGACTGAATATCGATATTTTGTTTCACAATTGCCAGTTGGTTGTCCAGCGCTAATAATTCATAGTACGAATTTGCTATTTCGGCAATCAGATTAGTAATTACAAAATTTCTGCCCTCAACAGAACTTAAATACCTGTTTAAGGCTGCTTTTTGTGCATTATGCAATTTGTTCCAAATGTCAATTTCCCATGATGCAGATAATCCAAAACCATAATTCGGCAAAGGATCGGGCGTTTCTTTACCGGGCATAATTTCGGTAGTAGCTTCGCCCGAACCTGTACTGGTATATCGACCAGATTTGTCAAGACTTGCTCCGGCATTAAAGCCAAGAAAAGGCAAATATTCTCCCTTTCTGGCTCTTACTTCACTGCGGGCAATTTCAATTTCCTGCAATGTAATATTTAGTTCCTGATTGTTCTTTAAAGCAATCCCAATCAGGTTTTTTAAATTCTCATCTGTAAAATAATTTTTCCATTGTATTTTGGCAGTATTAACAGTATCCTGAGAAGCATCTGCATAAACCTGCGGAACGGTTTTATTTTCTGTTTTCTCCATTACAGATGGTGCTTTACATCCTATAAAACATAGTAATATAAAAGACAAACCTGCGTATTTTATTTTTTTGTTATTCTTCATTTTCCTGTGTTTGATCGTTTGTTGAAAAATCATGCACATGATGCATAAAATCATCTGATAATGAACTTTCCTCTTCTCCTTTAATTAGTTTTCGGCCTTCGGCCAATGAACCAAAAATGTAATATAATCCCGGAACTATAATTACGCCAAAAATGGTTCCAAAAAGCATTCCACCCAATGCAGAACCTCCAATTGTACGATTACCGATGGCTCCTGCACCGGAAGCAAAAATCAAAGGAATCAATCCTGCAATAAAAGCAAATGAAGTCATTAAGATAGGCCTGAAACGCACCTTTGCTCCTTCAATCGCCGCTTCAAGAATTGTAGCGCCCTGCTGATGCTTGAGAACTGCAAACTCGACAATTAATACGGCATTTTTACCGAGTAAGCCGACCAGCATAATAAGTCCGATTTGAGCATAAATATCGTTTTGCAAGCCCATCAGCTGCAGTATAACAAAAGATCCCAAAAGCCCTATAGGTATTGATAAAATTACCGATAATGGAATAATAAAACTCTCATATTGTGCTGCCAGTACAAAATAAACAAAAGCCAATACGACTAAAAAGATGTATAGCGACTCATTTCCTCTGCCTGCCTCATCATACGAAAGACCTTCCCAGGCAATATCATATCCTTTAGGCAGGGTTTTAGCCGACACTTCTTTAATGGCTTTAATGGCATCTGCAGTTGTATATCCCTTAGCAGGCTGTCCCTGAATGGAAGCTGAATTATACATATTATAACGTGTTACCTCGTTAGGACCTTGTGTCTTTTTAAGTTTCATAAAGGCAGAGTACGGAACCATTTCACCATGATCATTCTTCACAAAAAGATTTAAAACATCTGTCGGAAGTCTTCTGAATTTAGGGTCCGACTGTACGTACACTTTGAAAAAACGGCCAAACTTAATGAATCCCTGCTCGTAGGTACTTCCTATCAAAATATTAAGGTTTTCCATCGCTTTTCCGATAGAAACTCCTTTTTGCATGGCCAAATCATTGTTAAACTCTAATTCATATTGCGGATAATTGGCGGCAAAAAAAGTAAACAATCCGGACAGTTCTTTGCGTTTGCTTAGCTCAGACATAAAGTTTTTATTGATTTTATCAAACTCCTGATAATTGGTACTTGTCGTTTTATCTAATAAACGCATAGAAAAACCTCCTGAAGAACCAAAACCCGGAATCGCAGGTGGTTCAAAAAACTCAACTACTGCTCCAAGATTTCTTGATTTTTCTTCAAGCTCCTGCATGATTTCTTTAACAGAATGTTTTCTGTCTGACCATGATTTAAGGTTGATCAAACAAGTTCCCGCATTAGATCCACGTCCTTCAGTCATGATTTCATAACCCGCTAAAGAAGAAACAGATTCTACACCTTCAACATCTTCACAAATTTTCTGAAGCCTGTGCGCCACTTCATTTGTTGTTTCCAAAGTTGATCCTGGTGGTGTCTGAATAATTCCGTAAATTGTTCCCTGATCTTCACTTGGAATAAACCCTGAAGGCAGCACCTGATTCTCAACAAATATCGCCACACAAAATCCGATTAAGATTAGAAAGGTCAGCCATCTTCTGCTTACAATAGATTTCAAAACAATTACATATTTGCCTGTCAGTCGTTCAAACCATCTGTTAAAGGCATCTAATGATTTGGTCAGGATGTTGCCTTTCTTTTGTTTACCATGATTATTTTTCAATAAAATAGCACAAAGAACCGGAGTAAGTGTAAGCGCAACTATTGCTGAAATTATAATTGAACTCGACATAGTAACCGAGAATTGTCTATAAAAGGTACCTACTGGTCCGGTCATAAATGCAATTGGAATAAAGACAGCAACCATAACCGCCGTAATAGCAATAACGGCACCTCCAATTTCGCCCAATACCAATTTTACGGCATGGTACGGTGTGATATGAGGAAACTCTTCAAACTTGGCATGGACGGCTTCAACGACAACAATGGCATTATCTACCACAATACCAATAGCCAGTACCAATGAAAACAAGGTCACTAAGTTTATGGACATTCCAAACATCTGGATCACAAAAAAGGCACCAATTAAAGAAACCGGAACTGCAATAATAGGAATTAGTGTGGAGCGCCAATCTCCTAAGAAAACAAATACAACAAGTGCCACTAATATAAAAGCATCACGCAGCGTGTGCATTACCTGATCGATAGAAGCATCAAGGAAACTTGATACGTCATAACTTATTTTATAATCCATTCCGGGAGGAAAAGTAGCTTTCATTTCCTCCAATTTGGCTTTTACATCATTGATAACATCACTTGCATTACTTCCATAGTTTTGTTTCAATACAATAGCCGCAGAAGGATGGCCGTCTAAGTTGGAATAAATATCAAAAAATTCGCTTCCTAATTCAACTTTTGCAATGTCTTTTAAATGAATGCTCTGCCCTTCTGCATTGGCTCGGATAATGATATTTTCATATTGTTTGGGTTCATTGTATCTTCCTTTATAGGTTAAAACATATTCTAAAGATTGAGCTGAAATACCCGAACTTTGCCCTAATCGGCCAGGACGGCCAATGATACTCTGTTCCTGTAATGCTTCCATAACTTCTTCTACAGAAATTTTGTAAGCTCTCATTCGGTCTGGATTTAACCACACCCGCATGGCATATTTACGGCTTCCTAATATTTGCGATCTTGCTACTCCTTTTACCCTCGAAATTTCAGGTATCATTTTTACATTAGCATAATTATAGAGGAATTTTTCATCCATACTTTTGCTTTTCGAATACAAGTTGACATACATTAGCATACTGGGCTGGATTGGCGTGATAACAACTCCTTCACGCTGAACCAATTCGGGCAATAATGGCATTACCTGATCTACCCTTGTTTTAACCCTGATAACGGCCTGATTGGGATCTGTTCCGGGTTCAAATATTATTCTGAGTGTTGCTTCTCCGGCGCTTGTTGCATCTGTTGCCATATAACGCACACCCTGAACTCCATTAAGAGAATTCTCTAAGGTAATCAGCGTTGATTTTACCAATACATCTGCACTGGCTCCCGGATACGCTATAAATATATTTACTGTTGTTGGTGCAATCTGAGGGAATTGCGATATAGGCAGCTGCTTTATGGCGAGTGAACCTATAAAGACAATTACAATCGAAATTATAATTGCAAAAACGGGTCTATGTATAAATTTATTAAACATGTTTTTTTAATTTTTTGAAGATTCGATTATTCTGCATATAATTCTAAATGAGACAATACCTCTTGAGGCTGCACTAATTTGTAGTCTATTTTTTCATTCTCTTTTACAAGTCGAAGACCTTCCAGAAGTATCTTGTCATTTACAGACAAACCTTCCTTTATTACAAATAAGTGAGGCATCTCTGCCATGACAACAACTTCTCTTGATTTTACAGCATTATCTTTATCAATTACATAAACATATTTTTTATCTAAAACTTCGAAAGTGGCTTTTTGCGGAATCAGCATTGCATTTTTTAATACAATCGGCATTTCGATACTGCCGGTTTCGCCGTGTCGCAATAATCTTTTTGGATTAGGGAAAGTAGCTCTAAAGGAAATATTTCCGGTTTCATTGTCAAAGTCGGCTTCAATTGTTTCAACTTTGCCAGGATACGCAAATCTCTGATTATTGGCCATTAAAAGATTTACTTTCATTTTATTTCCTTTATCTGCCTGGGTCTGATAATCTAAGTACTCAGATTCCGGAACATTATAATAAACCCACATTGAACTGTTATCTGCCAATTCTGTCAAAAGCTCGCCTTCATCAACCAGACTTCCCTGACGAACGTGAAATTTGTCTATAATACCATCAAATGGCGCTCTAATTTCAGTAAATTGTAAATGAACCTGGCTTAGGGACATTTCTGCATTGGCTTTTTCCAGTTTTGCTTTTGCCATTGCCAGTTCTCCCGGAGCAACAACGTTGCCATCAGCCAGCTTTTTAGTGTTTTTATATTCAATCTCAGCAAAACTTACTTCTGCTTTAGATTTTTTTAATTCGGCCTCATATAAAGTTGGCATAATTTTAAAAAGTAACTGGCCTTTTTTTACCGCCTGGCCTTCATCAACATAGATTTTTTGTAAATATCCGCGTTCCTGGGCTCTGAGTTCAATATGCTGGATGGAGTGAATTTGGGATACATATTCTTTAGTTATTGTAGTATCTTTTTCCATTGGATTGGTAACTACAAACTTAGTTTTTTCTTCTTTCGCTTCTTCTTTTTTAGAGTTGCAGCTTGTATGTAATAGCATAGCACACATACTTAGAAGCATGAGGATTCTCTTCATGATAATTTAAATGTTTAAAGGGAAATTTATTTGATTTTTAAAAAGTCTTAAAACAAGACAGTACAAGTTCTGATCCTTTTGTTACAGTAGAAAAAAACTACATGATACAAAGGATAAAACATACATTATAAGTAAATTGTAATACTTAAGGATTAAAAATCAAATCCTGAAAACCTGAAGGAGAATGTATACTTTATTAGAAAGTAAACTAAAAGTTTTGTAGTAATTTACCTTTTTAGTAAAGGCAACGCTGCGATCAGCTAATTTAGTACGACCTAAAAAATTTAAAAAATAAGTGCTCTTTGAAAGCTGTTTTCCAATAGCAGAAAAGTTTTCTTCTGTTTCTTCATTGTCAAGAAGACAAGCTTTTCTTTTGAATGTTTGGAAGGACTGGCCTTTATCCAAATAGTGTTCTGTACTCGAAATTCCTTTTATAGGAAATAACAATTTTACGTGGTGATGAGGAAAATGGCAGACCTGCGAGCTGACATTATTATGTGAGCCCAGCAGAGTGATAAATAAAAGCAAAAATTTAATAAACCATTTTTTCATAGGATTTACAAATTTAGCAAACGGTATTATAATTACAATGAATAAAATTTATAAAAATATGAGAAATGATATTTTAGAAGTTTTTACTACTTCAATTTCAAGATATCATTTTTTTTCTGTACTCCCAATATAAATTCCTCAATGAAGTATAAATTGATGACTTTGTCAAAGAAATGAAACCCGCTTTTTAAAAAAATCTTTATCTTTGAATCCAAACAAACAAGCCTTTCTTTTCAAAATCCTAAACCTGCAAATGAAACAATATAAGTTCACAGCTGTTATTTTACTGTTTCTGCTCGCTTTTATAAGCGGGTCCGGATTCTGTAAACAGGCTGTCGAACCCGCTGTTTCCCATACTAAGGTAAACTTTTTTTCCAGCGAAAAATATAAAATTTCACCTATAACCTTTGGTCAGGCTAAAGAGTCTGACTTGCATTTTATAGTTAAAAAGAAAGTTAAATACCGTGCTACAACGTCAGAAAGCAGTACTTTAAAAGCACCATACTTTACTAAATTAGTACACTTTAAAATTTTCAAAAACCGCTTAATATATGGTATTGCAACTACCTATCAAATTCAGCGTCATACCCATCTGCACCTTTATCAGCTTTTCTAAAGTTATACTTACCTCATTTTAAATTCAGAATTTTTCTATTATTTTCTTTAATATTTTTTAAAGGAATTTCCTTTTTATTATAGAAAACTATGACAAATTGGCTTTGGCCTTTTCTAAATAAAAACACATCCAATCTTAGGGCAAAAACCTGCGTTGTGACTTTCATCTATAAAAAAACTGAATATCACAAATGCCATTTTAGAATAATCCCAAGACTTAAAATTAATAAAAACACCCCTTGTCATGAAAAAAATTACCCAAATCATCTGTGTTCTTTTAACAGTTACAAGTATGAACGCACAACAGGAAAAAGGAATCATTGGTTACACAAACTGGCTAAGCAATTGGTCTGAATTCAAGCCTCATAAAGTAGAGTATGGAGAAGCTAACCAGATTTTAGCAGGAAATATATCTGTTAACACTAAACTGCTCAAAAGGAATATTTATGTTTTGCAAGGAAACGTTTATGTTACTAACAATGCTGTTTTAACTATTGAACCCGGAACTTTAATCATTGGCGATTTTGAAACCAAGGGTACGCTGGTAGTTACAAAAGGTGCACAGCTTATTGCAGAGGGTTTAGAAACAGACCCAATTGTATTTACTTCAAACCGCAGCCTGAAAAAAGCAGGAGACTGGGGAGGTATTGTACTCCTTGGCGATGCGCCAATTAATAAATTTGGAAATATTGGCTCCTACAACCTGGATCTTGATCCATCCTTAACTACTTACGGAGGTGATAATTCAGTATCAAATTCTGGTATTTTAAGATTTGTAAGGATCGAATTTGCCGGAAAAAATATTAAAGGTGCTGATGCTTTCAATGGTTTGACAATCGCAGGTGTTGGCAACCAGACAATATTAGAAAATATAATGGTTAGCTATTGTGGTGGTAACTCTTTTGCTTTCTATGGAGGTGATGTAAATGCTACTAAATTTGTTTCCTATAAATCAATTAATGATGATTATAAATTCACTCAGGGAGTTCAATGTCGTCTGTATAATTCACTGGCTGTTAGGTCTTCTTATTTGTCAAGCAACAAAGACGGATCACGCTGTTTGGAGTTAAAAGGATATGAAAATAAAAATGAAACAGATTTTACTAAAAAACAGACTTTAGTTGAAGCTGCTAATATTACAGTGCTAAATGACAGCGACAACATTAATGCTGATATTCAGTCAGGTTTGGTAAAAGAAGCTATTTACATTGCTGAAAATGCTTCGCTTGAAATGAAACGCAGTGTGGTTTCGGGATTTAATCCTGCGGTTTTATTAGATGGTAAAACTCAAATAAATGACACTAATCTTAAGAAAATCATATTTGAAGAAATGTACTTCAATTTATGTAACGGAAACATACTTTCAGAAGGAAGTAGCAATAACGAAGATTTGGAACACTGGTATGGCAACAGTTTATTTTTTAATGTCCATTCCAAAAGTGATAATAAGGAAACCTTTGTGGACATATTTGAAGCTAAAAGACCCGATTTTAGATTACAATTAGGAAAAATTACCGCTTCAAGCAGCAACAAATAATAAAGAAGCATTGTATGTATCTTATGGAATATAACAGTTAAGTTTTTTTTCCATAAGATATTACTTTAATATAATCCATTAGCCTCATTGATACAATTAATGCAATAGGCTTACTCTTTATGTTATCCCCAAATCATAATTTCAATATCCTAACCTAATCCTTACTGTTTTTACCTTGAGAAAATCACTATTGCCCATTTTAGTTATAGCATTCACCCTGATCTTAATTGCAAGAATATTTTATTTACAAATTTTAAATGATTCCTTTAAATTAAAAGCTGAAAATAACTCTATAAAAATTGAATATGAAATACCTGAAAGAGGAAATATATATGACAGAAATGGAAAATTACTGGTAACAAATCAGACTTCTTACGATATTATGGTTGTTCCTCGGGAAGTCCAAAATATTGACACCTTAGAGTTCTGTAAATTATTAGGAATTAGTAAAAATAATTTCATAAAAAGTATAATCAAAGCAAAAAAATTTAGCACTCGCCTTCCCTCTTTATTTCTTGCTCAATTAAATCATAGCGAAATTTCCGCTTTTCAGGAAAAAATGAGAAACTTTCCAGGATTTTACTTTCAAAAAAGGATGCTAAGAAATTACGAAGTCAACTATGGAGCAAATATATTCGGTTTTATAACACAGGTAAATGAAGAATCATTAAGAGAACACTCGTATTATAAAAATGGAGATTTAACTGGAAAACAAGGTATTGAAGAAAGTTATGAACGGATCCTTAGAGGTACAAAAGGGGTGAAATATTTTCAAAAAGATAAATTTAATAAAAAAATTGGTTCTTACAAAAACGGAAAATATGACACTATATCTGTTAAAGGTTCTGATATTAATTTGTCCATTGATGGAGAATTACAAGCTTATGGGCAGCAACTCATGATAAACAAAAGAGGCGGAATTGTCGCTATTGAGCCCAAAACCGGGCAGATATTGGCTTTGGTAACTGCGCCATCCTATGATCCCGCTTTATTAGTTGGAAGGTCTAAATCAAAGAACTACACAAAGTTGTACTATGATTCAATTGCAAAGCCTTTATACGACAGGGGGCTTTTAGCAGAATATCCTCCAGGCTCACCTTTTAAGATACTGACTGGTTTAATCGGTTTGCAGGAAGGTGTTATCTATGAAAGCACAACTTTTATTTGTAATCATGGATTTAGTTATGGAAGAGGCAGCTTTATGAAATGTCATGGATCGGGCCCTCACCAGCTCAATAATGGAATTTATAATTCATGTAATACATATTTTGGAAATGCTTATATGCTTACTATAAAAAAATATTTAAAACCATCTGAGGGCGTTGACATATGGGGTAATTATTTAAAAAGTTTTGGCTTAGGAAATTATATGGGCTATGACTTACCAATTGGAAGAAAAGGTAAGATTCCAACATCAGAAACTTATAACAAAATTTATCCAAACAGGAAATGGAAAAGTACCACTATCGTATCAAACGCTATAGGACAGGGTGAAGTTTTAATGACCCCCATCCAACTCGCCAATATGATGGCGGCTATAGCAAACCATGGCTATTATTATACGCCACACATAGTGCGGAAAATTACCGGGCAAACCATTGACCCAAAATTTACAACAAAACATATAACTACTATTGATGAAAAAAATTTCCTTCCTGTTATTGATGGGTTATTTGATGTATATAATTACGGAACCGCTCGTGGTCTGAATGTTTCAGGAATAGATATTTGTGGAAAAACAGGTACTGCAGAAAATTTTGCAAAAGTAGATGGAAAACGAGTTCAGTTAGAGGATCATTCGATCTTCGTTGCGTTTGCCCCAAAGAATAATCCTAAAATTGCCATCGCAATTTTAATTGAGAACGGAGGTGCAGGCCGAACAATTGCCGGACCGATAGCAAGCCTGATGATAGAAAAATATCTTAAAAGAAAAATAAGCCGAACTGATTTGGAGATAAAAGTTCTGAATACCAGTCTAAAAAATCAATACGATCTTTCTCTTAATAAAAACAAGATTTATTTAAATTAGATTAGAAAACAACTAAAGTAACTATCACGAATTAGAAAAATATTTGGTGTCAAATTGATCTATTGGAACAAATGGAGTTGATACTTTTTTTGCGACTGTCACCAGAGCTTTAATTTCATATTGCGAAATATCCTGTATTTTTAATATATTTGTGATACAAAAAAAGAATAATACTACTGTCTGTTAATTCGTTAGTATTTAAATTTTGTGCACGATTTAATATTGAAATAGCAAAAAAAATGAATTTGGTGCAGAATCGGTGCACAGAGGTTCAAGACATAAATAAAAGTGGCATATACAGCGGTTTCAGGCGTAAAGTTCGAATCCTGCTCTCCCCACCAAAAGGGTAAAAGAAGCCAAAACGAAAGTTTTTCAATCTTTTCAAAAACCCATAAAAAACGTGGTAAAACCTGCAAATCCTAGGATTCGCAGGTTTTTTTGTTTTATACTGCTTTTCAAATTTTTTAAAACCGCTCAAAATTTCTATGGCAAAATCGTGGCACTTTTATGTGCTGGGAAAATGTGCCACAGAATTTAAAACAATCCCTTATAAACAAAGGGGTTAACGAGGTTAACGACTTGTTTTTTTGATGCTATAATTCTACATTTATTAATCTAAAAAGCTGAATTATGTTAGAAAGCAGTTTTGGGTTAGTTTTCTTTTTGAAAATACCCCGCAATGAGAGTAAAATTAGAACGGTTTATTTCAGAATAACCGTAGACAGCGTTCCCAAGGAGGCATCCACTAAAAGAAAATGGGATATAACCCGATGGGACCAAAAGTCCGAACGCGCAGTAGGCTTAAAAGAAGATGCAAAGTCTTTAAACTTCTTTCTGGATTCACTGACGTTAAAAATCAATGAAATCAAAACAGAAATGATGTATAGCGGCAAAATTATAACCGCTGAAAAAATTATGGACCATGTCCTTGGAAGAATAGCTCCAAAAATTAAGGTATTAGAAGAATTTCAAAAACACAATGAAGAAATGGAGGCCCTTCTGGGAAAAGGTTATGCGAAAGGCACCCTGCAGAGATTTACTATTACTAAAAACCACTTAGCAGCTTTTATTCAATTTAAGTTTAAAAGAGATGATATGGAATTTACAGATTTAAATCTTGAGTTTGTAAAAGACTTTGAGTTTTATCTAAGAACTGTCCGTGACTGTAGCAACAACACCACGCTTAAATACATCGCAAATTTCAAAAAAATTGTGATTAGTGCCATTGATAAAGAAATTATTAATAAAGACCCTTTTAAAAACTTTAAGGGAAGAAAAACTAAAATGGTAAAGAAGCCGCTGACCACGCAGGAATTGTACGAACTGGAAAGGCATTATTTTACCACGGACAGGCTCAATGTTGTTAGAGATGTATTTGTATTCCAGTGCTACACCGGACTGGCTTATATCGATGCATACCAATTAAAAAAGACTGATATCAAAAAAGGTATTGACGGAAACCTGTGGATTATGTCTGAAAGGCAGAAAACCAATTCATCATTTAATGTCCCTCTTCTTCCTCAGGCACTAAAAATAATTGAAAACTACAAAGACCATCCTCTCTGTATTCAGCGCGGTACGGTCCTTCCCGTTTCTTCAAATCAGAAGATGAACGAGTATCTGAAAGAAGTTGCAGTATTGTGCGGTTTTCCTTTTACGCTCAACACGCATATGGCCCGTCGGACTTTCGGAAGCACGGTAACCCTAAATAATAACGTCCCTATTAATGTAGTGAAAGAACTGCTGGGTCATGCATCGGTAAAACAGACTGAGGCATATGCTATAACTGAGCAGGCCACAATCGGACGTGAAATGTCCATTCTGAATAAAAAACTCAATAAAACTGGGTCCAAAATGTCTAAACCTGATTTGGCGGTTCTCAGCAGGCTCGAAAAGGAAATTCAGGCAATCAAAAAGAAATACAACATTTCTTCGTGATAAATAATTTCAAAATATATTAAAACTCAAAAGAGACTACCTCAAATATTTTGAGATAGTCTCTTTTTATATAGTTTAACTTCGCTCTTATAACCTGGATGATAAGATGGAGTATACTTGATGTATCCTAAATCCTGAAGCTGTTTAAAATACTTATGATAAGTCGGCAGCGTATTGACATGTGACAGCTCCATAATTTTACTGCGGCTGACTTTAATCCTTCTTCTCTGCCCCTGCCTATACCCTAACCCTAATATGGCTGTTAAAATTGATAGATGCCAGACATTAAGTTGGGGATCATCAATGTACATGGATAAGTAGTTCATAATATTTCTCTGTTTTAATTCATTATCTTTTTTCATCTGCAAAAAGTTTTTCAAGATCTTTTCTATTATAATAATACGAGCCAAGCACTTTTTTGAAACGGACTTTTTGGCTTGTTCTAAGATTCTGAACTGAACCTGCTGAAATATCAAGCAGTTTTCTCACTGCCTTGCTTTTAAGCCATTCAGGTTCCAAAGGTTCTTTCTGTCTGTAATTCATTTCATAAAATACAGCTTGTATTTTATCTACTAGAAGAAGACCAAACTGTCTCAGATCTTCCTTGGTTACAATTTCATTCATAGTACAATTTCATAAAATTATTAATTGCAGAATCTTTAGATATCCGCATTAGCTGAAGACAAAAAGTATACTTCACTGCCACGATTTTTTTTAAAAGATGGTCTATACTTTATGTATCCATACTGATGAAGCTCTTGGACACATTTATGATACGTATTTGCTGAAGAAACTTTAGCAATAACAATAATCTCCGAGCTGAATACAAAAATTGGATTAATAAAGCCCTTAACGGATCTAAATTGTAATAGAGCTGCATAAATGGCAATATGCATCGGACTAATCCGGTAATCATTCTCTATTGCGGTGAAAAAATCCGATAAAGGCTTTAAGGTCTCCATAATTTTAAAGTGAAGGAGTTTTTCTTTTCTTTATTTTATTGTCTTTCTTCCCTGAATCCCCTTCATCTGAATCTGGATTTTGTTTTTGATCTTTAGAAACTGATTCTTTTTGAGATTCAGCCTTCTTTTCTTCCTTGCTCTCTCGATGGTTGATTCGCTGGAGATTTGTATCATAAACATTAACAGTCTTAAACTGGGGATTTGCCTCAACATACATTTTACTTTCAACACCACCGACAACAAAAGTTGCCGACTGAAGATTTCCTTTCTTTAGTGAATTCAAAAGATCTTCTTTATACTGCGGCGTATTCAGTTCCTTGATTGAATGTTTTGCCAGACTTGCTTCCAGATCATATCCGTAGTTCTGATGGTATTGGTTCAGCTTAAAATTACCATTGTCAAATTGTTTAAAGTCAATTTTAAGCCAGCAATTATAGCTCTCCCCTTCTTTGTTTTTAAGATCTTTATTGACAGATCTGCCTTCCATCAAATTATAAGCCTCCTTCATTGTAATGCTGGCGCTGTCTTTGTTGATGTAGAAGGTCTGTTCCAGACCAGGTTTGTTTTCTTCTTTCTGAAGATTGACATGATAGGAATTAAAAAAATACATATCTGTCTGCTCAGACCTTTTGAAATTTAATTCTACAGTTATGGTATCCTTATTTGGTAGACCATTGTTCATAATGCCGGTGTGCATGATTTTAAAATCCTTATCTCCCTTCATTATGTTCTCTCGCAGTTCAGCATCGAACGTTTCTCCAAATCCAGTATATTTCAACTGGTCTTTCAGGTATTCTAAATTTTTCTCATTCATTGCATTTTCATTTAAATTGTTTCCTAAAAATTCTTTCCTTTCTCTTGCCCATTCGGCAAATCCAGTCAGTTCTATTGCTTCATTTTCGGAAGTATTAATTCCGCTTGCTAAAACTGCTCTTAAGTCAGCTATAATCTCTTCTATCGGCACACTTTTATAATAGTCTGCATCTGTGGTCATTTCATAGCAGTATTCTTTTGCTTCCAAAGCATTTTTAAATAACTCAATTGAATAGGTATCTGTTACCAGATCAGTATTAAAAGCAGCAAATCGATGGCCGTTATAAGCCATTTCCTCGGCAAACGACAGCATCATTTCAGTATCGGCCAGATTGATAATCATAATCTATTTTAAAATTAAAAAGTGTCAATATTGAATTCTGTAATCGGAAATACCTTATCAGTCAGACTATTACTTATATCTACTTCCAGATGTCTTCCGCCGTTTTTTTCAATCATCTGAATCGTCAGATACTTATTCTCAGGGATAGTAAATTTCTGCAGGGCATAGACTTTTATTATTTCAGATTTATAAGGAATTACAGAATACGATGAAGTTGCATACAAAGGCTCCAATTCAATTTCCTGTGAGGCAGTCCGTTTTGATTTTCTCTTATCCCTGATAAAAAAACGAAACTGATCAATATCGTAGTTAATCTTTGATTTGTTTTCAAAAACAACACGCAGATACAAAACATCCTGCTGGATAAAGATGCCGTTCACCTCCAGTCTGATCTGATACTTTGATTTTTTTAGACCACTGATTTTTTTCTTTTTGGAATATGCAGCCAAAGCACACTGTTCAATTCTTTTCTGATTTTCGTTTTCTAAAGAAAACAGCACATCCCTGCTTGCAGACACTGCATTTTCAGCCTTAAAATTTAAGTCCGGGCAGGAATTGTCGTAATTCAGTATAAAAACGTACAATTTCCCGTCAGAAGTTACAACTGTCAGATTGGTCTGAAAAAAATGCTGTTTAGCAGCTTTTACAAGTAGTATATTCTCAACTCCTTTTGCTTTCTGTACAAGCACTTCTGCGCTCCCTTTGTCAATGCTCTTGATTGGATAAGGGAAAACGATGCTTGTGGTTTTAGAAAAACCTACTTGTAGATTTTTATACTGGTCTTCGTAAAAGACTGTTTCCCTTGCGTTTGACTGTGGATTAGCTGAAACACAAACCAGCAGAAAGCTGATTAAAAACAAATAATTCGCTCTTTTCATATTTTCTCTCTTTTAAGGTTTTAAATTCTTTTGTTTTTCATCATACAGCAGCACCTGATACCCTGCCTTTACAACCACTTTTATGAGTTTTACCTTTTTGCTCATAAGACTTTTAGCAGCCTCGATACCCATACCTGCGGCCTGTGCACCCCATGAATCCGAAATCCCGGCAAGACCGAGAGTCTGAATGGATCTGTCAGCTGATGCCTTAGCCACATCCCTGTTAATCGCTCCGGGAATATAGATGCCTTCAATCCCGTCCATATCATAGACAGCCAGCTCGACGGGAAATATCGAATTATTGTACTGGATGTTTGTGATTTTTACCTCCAGCCTCTCTCCTTTTAAAGCCGCCATACCATACAGAAAAGTATTTCTGGGTATCATTGTTCCTTGGAGAAAAATATCATTCGTAAGTCTTAATTTAACCACCGAGCCATTGACAATAGTCTGCGTCTGATGCACAACTGCTTCAATAGAATTTTGTATTTCTTCAGCAGGCTGCGAGTCGTCCAGAGAATAAAATTCATTTGTTTTCAAAGAGCTCTGCAAATCGGCATTCCGCTGAAGTGAGCTTATGTTATTCTCTGCTTCTTTTTTCTGTACTGAATATATTTTGCCTTTTTTGCTGTCAGATGTCTGCTTAAGCCTTTCCTGCACGCGCTGCGGATGCTGTATATCCAAAATATTTTCCAGCATACCGCCTAACTGCTGAAGTTCCGGATCAGGTTCCTGGGGCGTGCTCATCGTCGACATTAGCCCTTCAAGTTTTTTAATCTCTTCTGATTCTCCACGAGAAGTGCCGTAATTTTCAAATTCCCTCATGTCCTGACCGTAACTCGGGACTGCAGGCTGGCTGATTACTTTTTCAAGAGCTCTGAGCTTTTCATAAACTTTCTGCTCATTATGGTCCTGAAAAGACTGAGAATTAAAAGCCGATCTGTTTCTTGGAAGCATGCGGGATTCAAAATCATTTGTGGAAAAAGAATCTGCTTTATCTTCCGACACTTTATTATCACTATAGTTAGGATCTTTTTTTATCTGCTCGCGCAGTTTTATCGAATCAACTGCCGCCTGATCATAATAGCTCATCTTATCCAGTGCTGAATCTTCTTTAAATTTAGGCAGCGGCAGATTGAAATTGAATCCTTTCTTTTCGTCGTTCCCTGCCATCTTGGATTCCATTCTTCCGCCGCCTAATGAATAAAATAAGAATGTCAAAAATGGAAATGTTATAAGAGGCAGCATTAAAAGCATCTTTCTCTTTTTAGACTCCTTTGGAGAAACTATCTTCTCTTGCATAATTTTATTTTTTCAAGTTGATTGTCTTAATTTTTGAAGCTGCTAGAACCTCAGCTTCTTTATAAAATGTCCTATACAGGTTATAAATTAAATAACCCGATGTCAAAACCGTAAAGAACAGAAGTCCCCAGATCAGTTTTGTTTTAGAGAACCCATCTGTGGCTCTCTTCATTTTTTCTGCCCATCTTTTCTGCAATAGCAGATAATACTTGTGATACACAAAAGGCTCAGTCTGTCTTGTAAAAAAGGATTTCATAAATCTCTATTTTCTGGTTTCTGCGGAAAGATCTTTGTTTTCAATCGTATTAAACCGCTCGATAAGAAAACCATGCGGATTATTATCGCTTCTTGATACATTGCGAAGCGCACCTTCTGTAAGCAGGCTTCTTTTCAAAATACTGGTAGTACGGATAATGTTCTGTCTGGCATAACATCTAAAACGGTAGGGATATTCTCGGATATAAATACTCACACTGTCGATCTGGATGGTCTGGCTGATATTTCCTGATATAATACCCGAATAAAAATTGTTTTCCTTCAGGTCATCATAAATACGTTTTGCACTGTCGTCTGCCAGATATAGCGCTTTTGTGATATTGGTTTTAATGACCTTATCATCAGGATCAAGGGTAAAGAAAAACTTGTGAAAGGTTTTCACATGGTCCCTTGCTTCAACAGCAATGTTATCTTTTCTTTCCGAAGCGTAAGCTTCCAGCGCTTTGCCGTTTGCCAGAATATATACTTTATCCTGCATAAGGCTCACTGTCTGGAAACTTTTATAGACAGCATAGCAGCTTATTATGATGCAGCCTGCAATTACAAGCATCGTGAAACCTCTTACATATCTAAATGCCGTATCAATGTTTTTCATTTTGGTAAACATATGCTCCTTTTATTAAGTCCGTTTAGAATTTCCTTTAAGCCTGTCATTCATATAGTTTCCTTTATCAGTAAAATAAGGACTGCTTCCTGCTGTCGCAGCCATGCTGCTGGTCATTCTCCGATCCGCATCTCCCATTGCATCAGCAGCCATTCCAACCGCATTTGATGAAGTTCTGACAACAGTATTAGCTGAACTGCCAAACATGCTTGTCACTTTATGCCCCAGGGCTCCTCCTCCGCCTGCGTGAACAATATAATTGGCAACAGAAGGCACCGTAAAATAGCCTATGATACCTATTATCATGAAAATTAAATATGACATATCGGTCCTGCTGAAAAAAGTATCTCCTGTAGCCTGCACCTGCGAGAGGTCCAGCTTGAGCATGAGCTCCTGAATCTTTCCAATTATGCTTCCGAATATATTGGCCACGGGAAGCCACAGGTAAATATTGATATATCGGGCAAGCCACACAGTGAGCGTGTGCTGGAAACCGTCAAACACAGCTATTCCAAATACCAGCGGCCCTAAAATGGAAAGCACCACCAGCTGAAATGTCCGAAGGGTGTCAATGCATAAGGCGGCGGCTTCAAACAAAATCCTCAGCACCTCGCTCAGCCATTCCTTAACCGAATTTCGAAAACTGTAAGAAGCTTTTTCCATGGCAAATTTCACATCATTGCCTATGCCTGCGAGCATGCCCTCATCAGATGGATCGGCACCGTCATGCGTATATTTATACCATCTGTCACGATCACCCGTCCCGGCAGCCCCGACATACATCTTCCATGGATCAGTTTCTTTAATTGCTTTTTCTTTCTCTTTAAGCAGAACAGCAACTGCATTGTTAGAGCCTGTTACCATAGCAGCAGTAGCTGTAACAGTTGGTTTCATTACTCCGTTAATAAGTGCCAGAACCGACGGAAAAATCATAATGCAGAATCCTATAACAAAGGGACGGAAGAGCGGATAAAAATCAATGGGCTCGGTACTTGCTATATGCCTCCACACGCGTGAGGCGATGTACCATATAGTTCCAAAGCCTGCTATTCCCTGCCCTACTGCTATAAGATTAGAACACAACGGCATCATTTCATCATAAAGCTGGTCTAAGACCCCATGAAGACTACTCATATCGTCACCTAGTCCCTGTGCTGTTATTCTGCAGGGATGCAGTAATATGATAAGCATCACACAAACTGCTTTTTTGTTTAATAGGCATTTCATACTCTACTCTTTAAATTCCTGAAAACTCTTTGAGACATAAACATCATTTTTCTCTTTTGATCTCTGAAGAGCCAGCACATTAGATGAGGCATTAAAGTTTCTTAAGAAAAGCAGATTATCCTGCATCTGCTCATATATATCGTCAACGGCTTTTAGCCTCTCATCATCCGACATCCTTAGCTTATCAGCTGTTATGACCATCGTAAGTTCATCAAGATTTCGCAGGCTCTCATCAAGCAGGTTTCCGTAAACTTTCTCAAAGTAATTTATTTCCTGTCCGCTGAAATTTCCGTTTTTTATAAATCGGTTCATTCCGCTGCGGCTTTCCTTGACGATTGAAATCTGATATTCCACTATCTCTCCTACCCTTTTGTAATTCCTCACAGCCGGGCTTACTTGCATAAGTGCATCTAGAAAAGTTTTATGAAGGCTGAAGTTTCCTTCAGTCATTTCTTTCACCGTTTTGTATCCACCAGAAAGCAGCTCGTACCCCTTTTTCATGTCACTTAGAATTTTCTTGAACTGGGAAAGCTTTTCAATATTCAAAATCAGCTGCTGAATTTCTGCTGACTGCGCTTTTGATTTATCCGGAGTCAGAAATAGGCAGCTAAATGCCATAAACAATACTATCTTTTTCATCATCGCAAGTTTATAATCCGTACAATTCGCTTAATCCTTTAGAATCCTTTTTATCGGCAGTTTTTGATACAGACATCAGTCTGGCATCCCTGCTGAAAGAAAGACAGAAATTATAATCCTCCAGCATAGTTTTGTGAAGGAGATCAATGCGCTCGAGCCTCTGGTCATCTTTTAGCCCTAGTTCTGCATCGGTCGTAATAACAAGTAGCTGGTCGAGAGTCTGGCTGCAGTTCTGAAGCAGTTTCTTAAAAGACCTCTCGATGTATTCCAGTTCATTACCATGAAACAAATCAGCAGTTTTGAGATCTGACAAAGTCTTGCTGCAGAGTTTCATTATTTTAAACTGCATGGAGATGATCTGGGCAGTTTTATAATAATTCCTAACCTTTGGATTGATTTTTAAAAGTGAGGTAAAATAATCACCGTGCAGGCTGAGTTCACCTTTTCTGGCATCCCCTATGAAATTGAGTCCTTTTGATACTGCCGAATATCCTTTCTTTGCATAGTCGATATAAACCTGAAGCGCCGCTATTTGAAGGATCAGTTCCTTTCTCTGTTTTGCCTGCCCGCTCATACCTTGATTAAAAACAAAGAGCGTTATTAGTATTAAAGCTGTCTTTTTCATGTTTTTTTATTGAATTATGGAATTCCGTAAAATTGTTTCACCCGGTTTACATCTGCTTCTGTTTTGGCCCTCTGAAGACTCAGCAGTATGTTCTGCTGGTTAAACATTTTAAGGTCATCGTAGTTCTCATCAATCTGTTCAGCTGCCTTGTTGATGATTTCAAGACGTTTGAGATCGCTCATTTGGGTGGCAAAAGAATCCAGAATCAAAAAAATCTGGTCGATATTCTTCACACTTTCCTCGAGTATTCCTGTATAAACGCGCTCCATATACTGGATTTCGCTGTCTTTAAAATGGGTATCCTGCTTAAAAAGATTCCAGGCTCTTTCATATTGCTGAACAAGCTGTGTCTGCTTTCTGGTAATTTCTTTTATCCTCTGGTAGTACGTAATAATTGACTTTACTTTTGCCAGCTCTTCATAGTAGCCTTTGTAAAGATCTTTCTGTTTCTGGGTCCAGTCTGAGATCTCATCAAGCTTCAATTTCGATAGTACATTTTCCACCTGCTTCTGTGCATTCTGAAGCCAGATGGTCTTATTCTGCAGTCTTTGGATTCGAAGATCGATTGCTTTAATTACTTTCTTGGTTACTGCTTTTACAATCTCAAGTATCGGCAGTACCGCTACTTTTTCAGCAGGTCTCGCCGAGGTGCTTACCAGCAGCAGGCAGACCAAACAGACAATTAATTTCTTTTTCATTATTCCTTTTCATTTAATTCCATTTCTCATATTCTGAGCCATTGCGGCTATTCCTTTCTTTATGTCCCCGCCAAACTTCTGTGCATAGGCATTCATTTTGACTTTCTCGCTTTCCTCCGTGGTATAGGCCAAATATTCCTCCAGTGAAACTTCGGTCCTGTAGACCTTTGAAAGCATCCCTCCCAAAGAGATAAACACTTCTTTGTATTTCTTGGCTGGGTCATTGGCTTTATTTACAGAAAGTACAAGTGCTTTTTCTTTGTCTGTAAGTCCCAGCAGCTCCTGAATCTGGTCAAACTTATTCTGATATTTGCTCTGGTCAAGAAGGATCTTGCAGTCGCTGTTATTGATAATTGCCTGCTTGACCACTGGTGAAGAAATAATATCCTCCACCTCCTGAGTTACCACTATTGCTTCCCCGAAGAATTTACGCACTGTCTTAAAAAGATATTTTATATAATCTGCAAAACCCTCCTTCATCAGTGCTTTCCATGCTTCCTCAATGAGTATC
Source organism: Flavobacterium sp. Root935 (assembly GCF_001429295.1). Lineage (GTDB taxonomy): Bacteria > Bacteroidota > Bacteroidia > Flavobacteriales > Flavobacteriaceae > Flavobacterium. Next base: position 1,390,606 of record NZ_LMJL01000012.1, read on the forward strand.
ATTTTTCTGATCCCTTTAAGCTTCCGCATCTTATTTATAAAGACTTCCATTATTATGATGGTCACTACAGAAAAAAGAATCGGATGATCTTTGATATTATCCAGCTCGAAGACAATAAAACGTTCTTTTAGAAGATCCAGATTTTCAGTTGCGTTCAGCAGATAATCAAACTCTCCTCCCTTGTAATAAGGCCTGAGCACATATAGAAAGTTATTCACGTCAAAATCCTTTTCTTTTACCTTGTCGCTTTCCAAAATAGAAATAAAATCATCTTTTAAAAATTCATAAAAAGTATTAAAGCAGGGAAATATCTCTTCATTAGAATCCAATTTCTCGTAATATAACTGCAGGGCATTGGAGAGTGCTACATACTCGCTCCGGTTAAAGGTTTCGTCGTCTTTTTTCCAGAGTGCCAGCAGAAGCGTTTTAATGCTCTCTTTTTTCTCCGTATCCAGACTGTCTCCCTCTGAAATATAAAATGGGTTAAAACGGATAGGATTCTTTTCATCATAAGTGAAATAATATCCGTTGACCATATCGCAGAGTCCCTTATAGCTGTGCCCAACATCCACCAGCACGATATGGGTACCCTGCTCATAATAACTTCTTACCATATGATTGGTAAAAAAGGATTTGCCGCTTCCAGATGGCCCCAGTATAAATTTGTTTCTGTTGGTACAGATGCCCATCTTAACAGGCTCATCGCTGATATCCACATGAACTGGTTTTCCTGTCAGCCTGTCTCCCAGCCTCATGCCGCACGGACTCAGCGAAGATCTGTAGCCGGTCTCCATATTCAAAAAACATACTGCCTGTTCGGTGAAGGTATCAAAGGTGTCATTCATGGGAAAGTCAGCTGCATTTCCCGGAATTCCTGCCCAATAGATCTGCGGAGCCCCGACTGTTTCCTGTTTTGCCGACGCATCCATCTGAGCCATCGCAGAAGATATTTTATTTTTAATCTCTTTCAGTTCTTCCTTATCCGTGCTCCAGGCCAGTACATTAAAATGCGCTTTAACCGGAAGCCTCTGCTGTGATACTGCTTCGTTCAGGAAATCATTCGTCGCATCTCTTGCAATCATGTTCTCCCTGCTGTAAGCCGATAGCGACTGCAGTCTGAGTCGCTTACTTTCAAGCTTCTGGATGGTCTTCTGTGAATCCTCAATGAAGATATACTGATTGTAAATATGACTGCAGGATAAAAGCTGGCCGAGCGTTGAAGCAAAACCAACGCTGAATTTAGTCTTATCGGTCGAATAGCGGTCAAAATTGATTCTTGATCCGCATAATCCAGGCAGATCAGCCGCATCACCAAGTGTAAAGAGCTGGCAGTGTTTATCCCCTACTGATAATTCTTCGTCAAATCTTATATCCTTAAAAACGAATGAATTTTCCTGCTCTGATAAAAAACAGTACTTTTCCACCAGCCCGATTCTTCTGCTTTCGCTTCTGAGCGATTCATTTTGCAGACGCTCCAGCTTTATAAATCCGCTGTCTTCCATAATTCTCTTAAACTGGCCGCAGGTATCTGTAAAATCCTGCAGCAGCTGCGGTTTTAATGTTTCCACCGGCACTATGGAACTTCTAAGCAGATTAGAAAACAATGAGGTTGCATTTCTTCTTCCCGCTGGTTTCTTGGTCAGCATGATATAGCAGCAATGATCCAGAAAAGGTCTTTCGTTGAAGAAACGCTCGCTGCTTCTGGTCAGAAAACTGCTGTCTTCACTTGAAAAATCTGCCTTGTACGAACTTTCTAAAAACCAGTCCTGCTTATGAAAAACACAGAATTTCGGCAGTACCTTTATAGCCTTTATCCACGACTGGTGGAAAGCTTCATATTCCTGATCCGACATTGTAAATATTTCAGGCAGTTCAGCCTTAAATACAATGGTTACATCTCCTTGTTTTGACAATATGCAGTTATGCTCCACTGCCATAACCGGCAGCATATTTTCCATCCTCTTCTCCATCCTTTATACACTTTTATCATTTACGCCCTACAGCTATAACTTCATAAAAACCGCTCTGCTGTAAACTTTAATCCACTTGGGTACCTGTTTTTTAGCCAGAGCCTTCATCATGCCGTATTCTCCATAAGTATTGCTCATTTTGTATATTTTAAAAACAAGAAAACCTCCTGCCGTTCCAATAAAACCAATGCATATAAGGGAAGGAACTCCAATTATGTACAGGACAGCAAACAGAATCATAAGACCTACAGCACCTCCGCCCAAATACCAGATGTACTGCGCTTTAAGCCCCTTAAATTCTATACTCTGATTGATTCCTTTATTGATCGAATAAACGCTGTTACTCATCTTCTCTATCGTTTAGACCCCGAAAAAGGATTTAATGACCGTAGCGACTACCACTAGAAACACACAGCTTCCAAACCAGGCAGCTGCGACTTTTCCTGTATCAGGATCTCCGGCATTCCATTTCTGGTATACTTTTACTGCCCCTATCAGCCCGAGGATCGCTCCTACCGCATACATTAATTCAGTGCCGGCATCAAAGTAACTTCTCACTTTCTGGTTGGCTTCATTTATTCCCGCCACACCATCCTGGCTGTAAATAACATTACTAACCAGAATCATCAGGAGCGACGATCCCATAGCTCTAAATCGTCTAAAAAGACTTTTTAATTTCCATCTGCATTTTTTCATCACACATCATTTTTAAAGTTATTCTTTATAAAAAGAAGAGGAATAACGCCGTTGCAGCTCTATTTTTCCTGTCACACAAAGCCATACCGCACCAGAGAGAACGGGGAATATTCCTCTTCTAAATTTTAAAATACTGGTCCTTCCCAGAGACTGTCTGCTTCGCTCAGACTTAAAAGAAGATTGGGATATAGTTGGGACTCAGAAACCATAAGCTGGTTAATGTTTTCTCTGAGGGAGGAAATTTTGACATAAGGATATTCATCCAGAAGCATTCGCAGGTAGTTTTGAAACTGCTGTTTTGTTAGTCGTTTTTCTGCACTTTCTTTAACTGCTTCTTTGATACGCAGCGATAGATTTTCCGCATCTTCAAGGGTATCAAAAGATTTCGGAAATGAATCGGATATCGATTTTACTTCCTGTAAATTTTTAGAAGTTTTTTTTAGAAATGGTATCTGCAGATTCTTTTCACCTGATAAGATTTTTTTTAAATCACGACTGTGAAATTTCAGCAAGATTATCAGATACCAGAAAATTACAGCGATACCGGCCGCAGTCAAATAACTGCCCCATGAAATATTTGTAAACATAGCTCCTCATTTTATCGTTCAACATTTTATCTTTCTCTATGAAAACCACCGTCAGTTAAAAGCTGGCGGGATTTATTCTACAGACCAAAGGAACGACAAGGATAAATTTTCTACAAGTACAACTTTTCTGTACCCTTTTTGTATCCTTTCAAAATGCCTGAATTTAAAGGGTTATCAAATTATACTGGGCAATAAATTCTAATATGTTTTTATCTTGCGGATTATTTTCTCAAGACTTTCAATGGCAATTTCCTTATCGCGCTCTTCCGCATTATATGAGTTGCTTCTGACTGACTGGTAAGAAAGATTTCTCTTTACTGGAGTAGAAAGGTAAGGCACTATACTTTTAAATATGTAGTTCATAGACTTGGCTTTAATAATTCTCGCCTCGTCTGTCGCCCTTAAAATAAGTCCAATCTGATCTCCCGAAAGCATACATTCCAGCTTAGAGTCAGCTTTCTCTACAAATTCACTTCCAGCATAATTGGACGTCTGCTGCTGCATTTCGATTGCAGCCTTCTTCTCAACATATCTTAATTCGCTGGAAAACCAGTATTCCAAAAATAAAATCAGATTCTGCTGTGATGGATTAAAGGTTAATTTTAAGCTTGGGTTTATTTTCGATAGTCTGCTGCAGATGTAAAGTAATTTTTCAAGCCTTTCCGATAAATTCTCAAAACCTTCTAAATAGCCTCCAATTTTAGCAACCAGTTTCTCTGCATATTCTCTGGAATTAAAATTCATTCTAATAAGAATAAGATCAATATCTGAAATGCATTCTGTTTCAGAAACTGGATGCTTAATTTTTTGCAGTTCAGTGATTATCTCCCTGTAATACAAAATCTGGCGGTATGTAAATTTTGTGTTTCTGGAGTTATGCAGAGGTGCTGCGAGAAGCTCAGTAATAAATTCCAATTCTTGATCATGATCTGCTGAGTTTTGTTTTATTTTACCTAGATGCTTTAAAATCGCAAGCGTCTCCTTTTTCCATACTAAAAAATAGCTGTACGATACTCTTTGGTCCAGACTCATAAACGCTGAATATCTGATCTCGATAAATGATAGTAAATCATCAAGGGAAGTGACAATCAAATCAAATATTCTTAAAAATTCAGGAGTGTTGAATTTTTCTCTTTTTCTTATCTCTACTACCCTGTCTATTAAAAAAACCAATGAAGAATGATACTTTCTTATAAGAAGTCTGATCTGCCTCTTACTTTTCAGCTCAAAAAAAGTATTCTTAATATGAATTTTAATTTTTCTTGCCTCAGATACTACTTTTTCATTCAAAATCTCCAGTTCATTTTCTGATACGGTTAGAGAGGAACTGCCTGCATCAAATGAATTTATAATCAACGAATCAAACCATTCCAAAGGATATCTTTTAATCATCGTCTTATCGTTTTAATTAAACAGTCTCTGGCAGAATAAGAAGCGGATGTGGCAGCTTACTTTTTATTGGAACGAAATTCTGTTGGGAGCATGCCGGTATGTCTTTTAAAAAATTCGCCAAAGTTTTCAGGGCTGCTGAATTCTAGTTCATCGGCAATCTTAGCCACAGTATAGCTGGAATCAGTAAGAAGATTTTTCGAAACATTGACAAGAGCTTCAATTATAAAAGATTTCGCAGTTTTTCCTGTGCTTTCTTTAACCATCTTGTTCAGATGCCCTGGAGTAATGAATAAAGCACCCGCATAAAACTGTACGTGATGCTGTGTTCTGAAGTGTATTGAAAGTAAAGTCAGGAATTGGATTACAATACTTTCTCTTCTTGAAAAGTCAAGATCGAGCTCCGGTTTATATTTGGAATGTATAAACTTAAGTTCATATATAAAAAGATTAAAGCATATTCGGCGCAGCTTAATAATAACATCTGGTCTTTCATTTCCGTACTGAAGCACACTCATCAATTTATAAATTACCGACAAGACTTTAAAATCATTCTCCTGCAGGCTGATCTTTTGATCAGATTTCAGCATTAAAAAACTGAAAGCATCCAAAAGCTCTTTCTCATAACAGTTATTATGTGCAAAGTCAAAATTTGTCCTTATAAGATAAAGCTGGATGTTAGGAGTTACCTCAAGTTTGGTGCAAACTGAATTATAGGGAATTAAAAATAAATCTCTGCGTTTCAATATATTGGTCTCGTCATGAAATCTAATATTCATTTTACCGTTTTTGATTAAAAGCACTGAAAAATTTGAAATGGAAAATGGAACTTCCAGTACATTTTTTACTTTGTATTCTGAAAGCAGCAGTACATCTATACCGTCATTTTCAATGCTTTTAATTTCTGTATTTAAGATTTCTCTAATCATTTTTTGTTTTTTGCGCAGATCTGCTTTTAGATTTTATCCTTGAAGAAATATTCCATCCATATTAGAAACTGGAAATACAAATTTGACAGACAGCACACGTATAAAACATACGCTGTTAATCTGGGGCTCTCAGTAATATTGTCTTCGTTTAAAACGTAACGGACAAGCTGATCGGCCGCAAAGAGCTTCATTATAAAATAAAGACTCAAGAGATTGAAAAAGAATAATAAAATATAAAACAAAGCACGCTTTTTCATATTCAGACAGATTAGAAAATTATTAAATCACTTATTCTTAAGTTGTTCACAGTTTAATTGAACAAGCACTATTAAAACTTCAATCGCCGTTATGCTTACTGGTTGTAGAGGTCTCCCAGTCCCTATCCTTTCTCTCCTTTTCACTAAATAAAACTGCTTCCGAAATTGATGAAATAGATAAAATGGACTCCTTTTCATCTGTTAGAAGGGTCGAATCCTGTCTTTTTGAAATCTCATATTGAATTATAAAATCATCTACGATTTGGTACTGCTGGCCGCGGAGATTTCCGAGATTAACTATATATCCCTTCACATCAAGTTTCAATGATGATCTCAGTGTACTTTCATCAACAATTATGTACAATGTTGAGACAGGATCCTCCGTAGATGAAATTGTATCTAAATCAGAACTCCTTTTCTCAAAAGTCTTTAGTTCATTTCGCCCATGTTGGGCTTTTAATACTGAAATGATCTTTTCTTTTAATTGGGCAGGAACCAGAAGTATATAATCTCCCGCCGCAACTTCCTTAAAGTTTTTCTCTAAAGCAGAGCCATTTTTAAAATCTGCAGTTTTCTCTTTGCTGATTGCTGTGCTGGAAACCAAGCTTAAATCAGAATTGTTAAAATCATCATTTGAACATGAACCTAAAAAAATAATTAAACCAGATAAAAATAAATTTTTCATAATGCAAAATGGTTTGGTTAATTGAGAACTTGTCTCAGTCCATTTTGCCCGGGCCAGCAGAACTTTTTGCTCAGTGCTTTACTGAATCTTTTGCTGTTGAATTCAAGGCAAATCTAAATTGCAAAAAATCATAAATCAAGCACTTGTATGTGGATTTTCGGAAAATCCACTATCGATTTTCATGAAATCAGCAATGTATTTTTCCTACATTAAATATTGCAATTCAAATATTTAAAGTATTTTTGAAAGTTGCTCTCTAACTACCTCTACATTGATTTTATTAACCTGATTTATGCTTTTATCAATGCATAAACTCAAAATTTCTATGTATTATGAAATGTAATTTACCGGTACTGCTGCTTCTATTTATAATTAAATCTTTAACTGCCCAGAATAATCCCAACAGAATTCGCGATTCCCTTACTTTTAAAAGTTATGAATATTTGGATGATAGAATTTATGAATACAAAAATGACAGTCTGAAAGCCTCCCCATATTTATACGCCTATTTAAATAAGGCAAAAAAGGAGAAGAATCATGAAGAGACGGTTAACGCATATCAAAACATACTTCATGAGTCCCCTATGAATCTTCGATTAAAATATGCTGACAGCATGGTGATGGCAGCTGCAAAATCCAAAAGTAATGAACTGATTGGATCGGCTTTTTTATCTAAAGGAATAGTGTATTACAGCCAAAAGAACTATGTGAAAGCATATGATTATTACATTAAGGCTAACGAAAGCATTTCCAAAACTGAAAATGAGTACCTGATCTACAAAACCAAATATCATATCGCACAGATTAAATATTATCTCGGTTTTTATGATGAAGCTATCTCACTTTTTAATGAATGTCTTGCATATTTTAAAAAAAATCAGGAACGACCGTACTTAAACTCACTGCACTCATTAAGTGTATGCTATAATAAGGTTGGCGATTACAGCAGATGTTCACAGACTAATACGTTAGGTCTTGCAGAATGTGAGAGGCTGAAAATTCCGGAAATGGAATTCTTTTTTAAACACTCGGAAGGAATCAATCAGTACTTTCTAAATAACTATTATACCTCTATACAAATGCTTCAGGAGGTCCTGCCCCATCTGAACGCTATGACAGAATTTGCCAACGTATCCATTGCAAATTTTTATATCGGAAAAAACTATTGGAAATTGCAGCTTCCTGCAAAAGCAGTTCCCTACTTCAAAAAAGTGGAAAAGGCATTTATTGAGAAAGGCTACATTCGTCCGGATTTAAGGGAGGTTTTTGAACTAATGATTAAATATTACAAAAAGGAAAATAATCTGAAATCCCAGCTTTACTATATGGACCAGCTTTTAAAAGCGGATTCTGTATTAACAGATAATAATAGGTATCTAATGGGAAAAATCCATAAGCAGTATGATACTAAGGAAATTCTGCTGGAAAAAGAAAAAATACAGCAGCAGCTTGTAAAGGAGAAATATTATGACGTTATTCTAATCAGCGTAGTTGTAGTTCTGTTCTCTGCTGTCATTTACGGCACCTATAACCACTTTGAAACCAAAAAGCGCAATAAGATCAAATTTGATCTGCTTCTGGAAAAAAATGAAAATAGCAGCATCCAGAAACAGTCACCCGAAAAATTCGAAATAACCGATATTGCACAGGAAACTGTACAGCAGATAATTAGACACCTTGAAAAATTTGAAAGGGATAAAAAATTCCTGCACAAAGAGGCGACGCTGGCCGCTTTAACTGTACGGTTTAATACTAACAGCAAATACCTTTCAAAAGTGATATACCATCGCAGCGGCAAGCATTTTGCCGATTATATCAATGACCTGAAAATTGATTATCTGGTGGAACTGCTGCGAAACTCAAGCGCGCATAGAAATTACTCGATAAGCTCGCTGGCTGAGGAAGCCGGTTTTACCTCCACTCCGAGATTAACAAATGCTTTCCGGTCCAAAACAGGAATTTCACTCAGTTATTTCCTTAAAAAGCTGAGGAAAGAGAATTCCTGAAAATATTTTGTCACCAATACCGTTTTCAGTTATGGCAAAACTTTACATTTGCCCTCTTAATTTAAAAAAAATTGTAAAATGAAAGACCTAGTTGCAAAAATCAACGCTGAAATCGAAACGTTTAAAACAGAATCTGAAGCTGTAGCTGAAAAAGGAGTTAAAGCTGCCGGAGCTAGAGCAAGAAAATCTTCTTTGGAAATTGAAAAACTTTTAAAAGAGTTTAGAAAAGTTTCTATCGAGGAGTCTAAGAAATAATATTACTAATAATATCTTACTGATAGTAATAGGTTAGATAATGGGGCTATTCGGCCCCATTGTTTTTTTAGTTTACCCGCTATGCTGTTTTCAAGGCTCGTTTATTCAAAACAGAATTATGATTAATTTCTTAAAGCTTACGTAAAGTTTTTTTTTGGCAGCTTCTCCCGCTTTGCGCTGCAATCTTTTTACCGAACAACGGCCAAAAAGGATTTCCGCTTCAATCGGTGCTGGAAAGAAACTTGTATCTTTTACTTTTTAGATTTTGCTGTCTGAACTTTTGCGTGTCTTATAAGTATTTCATTTTCAGTCAGGCTTGTCTTGTATCTTATTTCGTCTTCAAATTCAATTTTTTCTCCTGTATATTCATCAAAGTCTTCAATTTTAATTATATATTTTTCGATTACAAACGTTTTATAGCTTTTGAATTCATTCTCTGATTTGTATTCGATATCTATTTTTATTCGGCTTAGTAAATTCTCAGGTTGAAAATCTATAGTGTCAACTTCGTTTTGAATTTCAGTAAGATGTTGCACATTATTAATTAGAGACATTACAGCATTATCAATTCTATAGCTATACGGTCTTTGCCAAAAGTCTTTTTTATCAAATTCCCAATCTTCGCTTTCAATCCACTCATTCAGTAGTTCTCTTGGAATCTTATACTTATTACATATTATTCCGCGATTTTTCGCTTCATAAACGTAATCAGAATGGCAAAGCTGCTTTAAACCTTGCAAGTCCCATTCCCTATTATTTATAATTATAGTACCAAAGTCACCGTATTTAATTTTAGCCATTGTTATTATTTTAATTTTTCTCCAGATGTTTCAATACCATTTTGGAAGCATTTTATTTCGAAAGTTCCTGCTTGATGTTTCGTTCCATATATCAATTCTATTCATAGTTTCTAATTGTAATGATTTCTCATATAATGAATCGTCAAGTGTTCTATTTTCAGCAGATCAAAATCCTTGTTCTTTTGTGAATTGAAGACTTTTTAAATTTCTATTACAATTTCATTTTGTTCGTTAGTATTTCTCTTATGTATTATTATGTCAGGTATTAATTTATAATTGTTTTTTCCGTTGAGCCATTTAATAAATGGAAAAGTAGTTTTTTATTTCTGTGAAGTGTAGCGTAAAATTACCTGTTTTAGGATTGCATTAATAACCAAAAAAGATGCCAATTGGCATCTTTTTATTAAATATTATTTGAGATGTTAACATTAGTAATCTAGAAGTTCTTTTAATGAAACATTTAATGCCTGAGCTAATGCTACTAAAGTTTCAAATTGAAAATTTACCTCACCTCTCTCAATTTGGCCCAGAGTCTTTTTCGTTATGTAGTCACTTCGGTCCGCAAGTTCTTGTTGAGAAATCGACCGGCTTTGGTATTCGACGCTTTTAATCTTTCGTCTTAGTTTCAAAACATGTTTCCCAAATTTTATTCTTTGCTCGTTAAAGTCAATTTCGTTCATTTGTTAAAATTCCTAGGAAAAAACAAAATTATTGGTACCTTACAGGGTACTATATAACTTTTTTTATTATATTTGTTTAATTCTTCTAAATAGAAGTGTAATTTTGCGATTCTTCATATAAAATATTTGAAGCATTTCGCTTTGAATCCTGTTTCAAAAAACTTGGCAGTTTAAACCCACAGGATGATAAGTAAATTGCTCACGCTTACGGGCGTGGGCTCACTTATCTGTGGGTGGGTATGCCAAGTACCTTTGAAACAATAAGCTGAGTTCCATGCCCTTTTTTATGTCATAAACTTTTCTTGAATTCATAGCGTCTTTATTCTTCTTCTTTTATTTAAAGTTTCGTTTTAAATCAAACGTAGAACTGTAAAACCCTTCCTGCCTGTGTCCTAAAAAACTTTATTTATTTCATTAAGTCGTTTACTTAATACATAAAAAATGGCCCTCAGCTGCAGCGACCAAACTAGAGCAGAGGACCTTAGCTAATCAAATATCCATTTAACTAACCAATTCCAATATTATGAATTATTTTTCATTTTTAAAGGATGGAAGAGCTCTTTATTGCCTATTTTGTGCTAGCATACTTCTGTCTTTTTCCACCGTTTATTCCCGAAATTTTCGAAATTCTAAGATGCTTTCTTACCAGAGCCATCAGGTTCAGGGTACTGTAAGTGACGGAACTTCTCCTCTGCCCGGAGTTACGATCACCCTTAAAAGCAATAAGATTTCAACCGTAATCTCTGATTACAATGGGCAATATTCTATCGAAGCTTCTCCTACGGATACTTTAATAGTATCTTTCATTGGATTCAAAACCAAAATTATACCTGTAAATAATCGCAGTAAAATTGACATAGACCTGGATTACGATACTACCACTTTACAGGAAGTTCGGGTAAATGCTGGTTATTATTCCGTAAAGGAAAGTGACCGAACGGGGAGCATTGCCCGAATAACCTCAAAAGATATCGAAACCCAGCCCGTAACCAATGTGTTGGCAACTATGCAGGGACGCATGGCCGGTGTAAACATCACTCAAACTACAGGTGTATCAGGAGGAGGATTTGAAATACAAATCCGAGGCCAGAATAGTATTCGACCTGAAGGTAATGCACCACTATACATTATTGATGGTGTACCGTACTCCTCTGAAGTAATAGGTTACAGTCAAACTTCTACAGTTTTTCCAACAGTTACAAGTCCCCTTAATAGTATCAATCCAGATTCCATTGAAAACATTGAGGTATTGAAGGATGCAGATGCTACAGCCATCTATGGCTCAAGAGGTGCTAACGGTGTTGTCCTTATAACCACCAAAAAAGGAAAAGAAGGACAAACCAGATTTACAATTAATGCTTCAACCGGTGCAGGAAAAGTTGCTCGTTTTATTAAAATGATGGATACAAAACAGTATCTTTCAATGCGCCGGCAGGCATTTACTAATGATAAAATCACTACTTATCCGACAAATGCCTATGACCTTAACGGAACATGGAACCAGGATCGTTATACAGACTGGCAGCATGAATTAATTGGCGGAACATCAACCATTACAGACACTCAAGGTAGTATAAGCGGTGGCTCAAAAAGTACACAGTTTTTGATCAGCGGTAACTTTCATACAGAATCATCTGTATTTCCCGGTAATTTTATTTATAAAAAGGGAGGATCACAACTCAATCTTAACCATACCTCGGAAGATGAAAGATTTCAGTTAACATTCTCTGCAGGTTATGTAGTGCAAAATAACAATCAGCCTGCTGCAGATTTAACTACTGATTCTCGTACTCTTCCGCCAAATGCACCATCTCTTTATGACTCGATGGGAAATCTCAACTGGGAAAAAGGCACTTGGAATAATCCACTAGCTAAACTTTTGTCAGAAAACAGATTTAGAACCAAAGATTTAATCGCAAATACATTACTATCATACGAGATACTTCCTAATCTGCAGATAAAAAGTAGTTTCGGCTACACCGACGTGCAACATTATGAATACCGTACATCTCCTTCAACAATGTATAATCCATCGTCAGGAATAACCAGCTCTAATTCAAGCATATCCCTTACTAATACCAAACGGTCTTCTTGGATTATTGAACCGCAGCTTAATTGGGATAAAAAAATGGAGTCAGGAAAATTATCCGTTCTTCTAGGCGGATCTTTTCAACAGTCCAATAACCAGCTGTTATCGCAGCTAGGATTAGGCTTTACCTCTAACAGCCTAATTTATGATCTCGCATCAGCTACTACAAAGCTGGTACTAGCAAGCAATGAAAGCATTTACAGATATCAGGCATTTTTTGCCAGAGTAAATTACAATTTGAAGGATCGCTACATTTTGAATCTAACTATGAGACGTGATGGCTCAAGCAGGTTTGGACCAGGAAAACAATTCGCTCTTTTTGGCGCGGCAGGAGCAGCTTGGCTAATCTCAAATGAAAAAGGGATTAAAGACAGTTCATGGCTTAGCTTTGGTAAGCTTCGCGCCAGCTATGGAACTACGGGAAATGACCAGATAGGAGATTATCAGTTTTTTGACACCTACAGTTCTACAGGAATCACTTATGACAATATCATCGGACTGCAGCCTTCACGTTTATTTAATCCGAATTTTAGATGGGAAATTAACAAAAAGCTGGAAGCGGCGCTCGAATTAGGCTTTGTTAACGATAGGATTTTTCTAACCACAGCATGGTTCCGTAACCGCTCATCAAATCAGCTGGTCGGAATTCCACTCCCTGCTACTACGGGATTCAGCCAGCTTCAGGCCAACCTTGGAGCGGAAGTCCAAAATAGTGGATGGGAATTTACGCTCCGCACCGTAAATCTTCAAAAGAAAAATTTCAGCTGGAATACCAGCCTAAATTTAAGTGTTATGCGTAACGAACTTTTAAACTTTCCAAATCTAAATAGCTCTACCTATAAAAACATGTACCGAATAGGAGAACCTTTAAATATCCTATTGCGCTATCAATATACAGGATTGAACCCTTCAACTGGTGTTTACACATTTGCAGATCAAAATAATGACGGAAAGATAACTTCACCTGATGACAGACAATTAATTGTGAATCTAAATCCCGATTACTTCGGAGGATTGCAAAATCAGCTTCGCTTCAAACGATGGAAACTAGATTTTCTTTTCCAATTTGTCAAGCAGCGTAATTTAAATTATGTTACTAGCCCAGCGGGGACAATGATCAATCAACCCGCCAGAATGAACGACAGCTGGCAAACAGCAGATCAAGATGCAACATATCAGTTATTTTCTACCGGAACTATTCCAGCGGTAGTGGCAGCTCAATCTCTGTACGCCAATAGTAATGCGGTTGTAGTAGATGCCTCCTATATACGTTTAAAAACTCTTGCTGTTAACTATGATATACCACTGAATACAAAAAAGATTCAATGCTCTTTTATGATACAAGGACAGAATCTTTTGACTTTTACCAGATACTCGGATGGCGACCCTGAATTTAAAAGTAGGGGGTATTTGCCCCCATTAAAGATGATAACAGCCGGCATACAATTAACCTTTTAATTAAATCTTATGAAAATATTTTGTAAAACTGAAAAAATAAATATCAGCCATTTTTTAAAAAAAATGTGCTTTTTAAGCAATTTGCTGTTATTGTTTTCATGTGATTCCTTTGTGGAGGTAGATTTACCAAAATCACAATTGACCAATACTGCCGTTTTTAAGGATTATGCTTCGGCGAACGCTGCAATGGCAGATATTTACTCAAAAATGCGTGATGTTGGCATTCTTACAGGAGGACTTTATGGATTCTCTGTACAGCTGGGAACTTACACTGATGAAATAACCTTTTATGGACCGCCCACAAGTCCGACCGCATTGTTTTATGCTAACACTATTCTTCCTTCCAACAGTACTGTTTCACTTTTTTGGAATAATACTTACAATCAAATTTATGCGGCCAATGCAGTTATAGAGGGCGTAGAACATAGCACTTTTAACAAAGAACAAAGAACGCAGCTGATCGGTGAGGCTCACTTTGTACGGGGAATATTGCACTTTTATCTTTTACAGCTTTTTGGACCAATCCCATATATCAAATCAACGGACTACAGACAAAATTCAAACGCATCGAGGCTACTGTCTTATAAAGTTTACGAAAATATAATTGAAGATTTAAAAAACGCAGAGCAGATGCTGGCATCACAATATGTTCCTTCTGAAAGAACCCGCCCTAATTCATTTACATCAAAAGCACTAATGGCCCGAATTTATCTTTATCAGGGTGACTGGGAGAATGCAAATATAATGAGCAGTTTAGTTATTAATAATTCACTATATAAAATTGAAACCGATCTCAATAAAGTATTTCTAAAAAGTTCGACTGAAACGATCTGGCAGTTTATGCCTTCATCACCAAACAAAAACACTGATGAAGCAACAAATTTTATTTTTACGTCCACACCACCTCCGCTTATTGCCCTTGATGCATCATTGGTAAATGTTTTTACCAGCGATGATCTAAGAAAAAACATCTGGATCTCATCTATAACTGGGCCAAATGGAAAATGGTTTTATGCAAATAAATACAAAGAATCAAAACCTACGTCACCATCTAAAGAATACCCTATTATAATGAGGCTTAGCGAACAGTATTTGATACGGGCAGAAGCCCGAGTTCATCTTCAAAATCTATCAGGCGCTTTTGACGATTTAAATAAAATCAGAAATCGTGCAGGCATTCAAAATGTTATAGAAGGTTCAGTGGATGAAATTCTAAAAAATATTCTATTAGAAAGAAGAAAGGAATTTTTCACAGAAAACGGACACCGATTTTTCGATTTAAAACGTACTGGAAAACTTGATGTAGAATTAGGAAACAAACCTGGTTGGAAATCTAGCAATGAACTTTTGCCAATACCTGAAAGCGAAATAACTCTAAATCCTAATCTTAAGCCTCAAAATTCCGGCTACTAGAAAAAACTTAAATAATTATGAATACACCGCATATTAGTTTCTTTACACAAAAGAGGAACTTGACAGTAACATTTTTTTTATTTTTATATTTTGTTTTGCAATTGGATACCTGCTCTCTATGGGGGCAGGTAACGCAAAAAAGAACATTGACTGCTGATGACTATTCTAAATGGGGAGAATTATCTCTTGATAAATTAAGCCCAAATGGTCTTTGGGCAAGCTATACGCTAAAATATGAAAGTCGATCAGATACTCTGTTCGTTAAAAATACCAAATCCGAAAAGGTTTATAGTATTCCCTCCGCATACAGCGGTAATTTTATTGAAAAAAACTGGTTTATATGCAGATCTAGCAAACACCTTCAGCTTATTAATCTCGATACAGGGCAAAAAGAAATTATTCATGACGCTACGCAATATAGCTACAACTCCAACAGCAGGCAGCTCGTTATTTTACTCACTCGTAAAGACAGAGATAATGAACTTATAGTCCGAACTCCCGAAGGTATAATCAAGGAACAAATTTACGGAGTAACCCAATTTCTTCCATCGTCAAATAGCAAAGAGATTGCTTATGTTGTTAGAACAAACCTTGGCAGTACGGTAAATATTTTGACCCTTTCAAACATCAATACTATAAAAAAAATTGCAAGTGACACAGATATTTTTACGGATCTCATTTGGCAGGGAAATGAAAAAAAAGCATTGGCATTTTATACAAAAACTGGTGATGCGGTAAATGCTGAAAATATCCTATATTATTATAATTTGGCCAGCAGCATTCTTTATAACTCCAAAAAGATTCAACCTATTTTTTTGGGAGACTCTGTTTATATCAGCAGCTCGCATCATAAACTAAAAATTTCAGATGATTTAAAACACGTTTTTTTCATAGTGCAGAAAAAAAACGCAGAAAACAATTCAAATGATGGCAATGCACAATTATGGTATGCAAACACTTCTAAAATATTTCCTCAAGAAAAGAATGGTAAATCTACAGAAGGTGTTTATCTTGCTCTTTGGACCCCAGAAGATGGAAAATGCAGGATGATATCCAGTGACAGCCTTCCGCAATTTATGCTGACTGGAAAACAGCATCATGCCATTCTTTTTAATACTTCAAAGTACGGTCCTAATTACAGTGAAGATGATTTAAGCGATTTCTACATCTATGATCTTAACACAGGAAAAAAAACTTTGTTTTTAAGTAAAAACAATGCGCATCACTTGCTAGTGATACCCTCTCCCGAAGGGAAATACATAAGCTATTTTCGTGATCAAAACTGGTGGATTTACAATATTGAAAAAAAAAGCCACATATGCTTAACCCAAAAAACGGGAACTTTCTTTTTTCATAATAATAGACAGCTACCACACAATGAAGAAGTCTACCAACAGTTTGGCTGGACCGCAGGTGATAATGAACTTTTGCTGTATGATGATTGGGATCTTTGGGCTTTTAAACCTGACGGCAGGTCTTTTAGAAGGCTTACAAATGGAAAGGAATCCAATACACAATTTAGACATCCCGCCTATTCTAGAGTAATGCGCGGCAAAGTTAACTACAATGGATGGATTCTCGAAGCTGTCGACCTAAAAAAGGGAATACTTTTGGAAAGGATAACAGAGTATGGTACACAGGGCTGTGATCTTCTAGCAATTAACGGAAATAAAAATCTTGTAACTTCTGATAAATCCCGTTTGGACCAGCTGAACCAATCGGCAGATTACACTACACTAATATACAGGGAGGAGCAATTTGATTTATCGCCAAGGCTAGTTGTCATTAATAGAAAAGGTCTAAAAAAAGTATTAATTCAGAGTAATCCTCAGCAGCTTTTGTTCCATTGGGGAACTAATAAACTTATTTCATATAAAAATAAATCTGGAAAACCTCTAAAAGCAGTATTATATTATCCTGCCAATTATGATCCGCAAAAAAAGTATCCAATGATCGTGTATATTTATGAGAAGCTTTCTAATAAATTTTATTCTTATTTCAAGCCCACCTTACAGAACGGTATAGGTTTTAACACTACAAATTATACAACACAGGGCTATTTCGTTCTTATGCCTGACATCACGTATGAAATTGGAAATCCTGGTATTTCCGCTGTCGACTGCGTGGTTTCTGCAGTAAATGAAGTCTTAAATAAAGATCTGGTAATTCCGGGCAAAATAGGACTCATTGGACATTCATTTGGCGGTTATGAAACCTCTTTTATAATCACACAAACCAATCTTTTTGCAACTGCAGTAGCAGGATCAGCTCCAACAGATTTGACCAGCTTTTATCTGTCAGTTGGAGGCGCAACAGGAAAACCAGATATCTGGCGATTTGAGAGTCAGCAGTTACGAATGGGGAATTCCCTATTTGCAGACCGTGAAGGGTATATGAGAAACTCACCCATTGAGCATGTAGAGAATATTAGCACACCTTTACTCGCTTGGACAGGAGATGCAGATCTAGCCGTAAAACCGGATCAAAGCATTGGATTTTTTCTGGGCTTGCGTCGGCTTAACAAAAAACATATTATGCTGGTATATCCAAAAGAAGGCCATATTTTAAGTGACAGTAAAAATCAAAAAGACCTTTCTGTAAGGCTGAATGATTGGTTTGCATATTTTTTAAAGAATGAATCACCAGCATCATGGATTGAAAAAGGGCTCAAGTAGCAGCGCTATTAAACAGCAATGCAGTTTTTGGAAACTGCATTGCATTTTAAAATAGTAACCTTAATCTAAAGGGCGATAAACTGTACGAGTACAAGTTGTTGTCTCACCTGGAAACTTCGCCATGGCTTGCTGGCCATCTAGATCAAATTGGCGGCAAACATTTGGTGTGACCTCATCATCACAGCTTATAGGCAGATCACAGGGACTTCCACCATCAAAATTATCAACATATCCTGTGATAGGACTAATTTCTGCCTTAACACTCTGCATTGAAACAGTTGAAAAAGCACCAGCGATACCCAATACAAATACGGCAAAAGGTATCAATCTTCTTGAAATTGCGGTTTTCATAATATAGTTTTTTAGAAATTAATTGATCTACTTTTTTCTACAGGTTTTCGATCTTTTTCCTGACACCAGCGCTGGTATATTTTTATTGCATTAATTTGCTTTAATTTCCCCTTTTTTTATAATAGAATTCAATTCAGCATTGAATTTATAAACTACCAGTTTTTTGTCTATAAGAACATATAATTTTCCATCACCTACATAGAAATCTCGAAGTTTTTTTTCTTCTATATTATCAATAGTGAAACTGTATAAATAGGATTTTTTTATTAAATCGTAGACATCAATCACTGAGACTAAATTCCATTTTTGCTTAGATTCAAATCTGCCGGGAACATTGGAGTTGACATATAAAAATTTTCCACTTACAGTGCTGGCTCTGTTTACAGACAGTGCTGGCGTAGACATTGTACGCTCGCTTTTTCCCTTTAAATATGCTACTTTTATTTTAGCGTGCGAATTAGTGTCGATAGTATGACCTCTATATTGCAGTACGCCATATTCATCCGCAACCAAATATTCATTTCTGTACGCATACAGGTAAATAATTCTCTTGATTTCCGGACTGAAATGCAGCATGCCATCTGTATCAAATACTCCATCAATTTGTTTCTGAAGTAAGTCGGGAGCTATTTTTACATTTGTATACTTACCCCATCTGTATGTACCCAATACACTATTTTTCGTTTTTGAACTATTGCCTCTGAATACAATTGCGTTACTATCAAGTGGGTATCCAATTTCAAAATAAGGGGGAATAGAATTTACTTGTGAGGCTTTCCAATCTGCTGTGCTTCCTCTGAAAAGAACTGGAACATTACCATCTAAGAGATAAAAAAACGGAGCACGAACAGCGATTTTGACCGATTTGAAATCAAACCTATTTTTGTCGAGTTTGATTCTGATGTGCTGCTGTCCATATTTGTCATTTATGGAAAGAAGACTAAAAGGAATGGTAGTATTTCCAAGATACAATCTTCGCTGCCCTTTACCTGCAAAATAATACGAATTATATTTTAAATCGATTGTGTTTTCAATTGAAACTGGATGATGCGGATAACGTCTTATAAAGGGATTCTGATAATGCATTATCTTTTCTGAGGTCAGAAATAAAACCGTCACAAACGCACTGCCTGATGCAAAAATTAAAAACAGAAGCACAGGTTTTGTAATTTTTTTTAAGAGAGTAGTTTGAATTGGATTAACAGCAATTGCAAAAGCAGCCAATAATACAAAAACAATATTGAAAATCAAATGTGTTTCCCAACTCATCTTTTCCAGAATTCCTCCGCAAGAACAGGGAACAAATGAACTGAAATTTAACATGATAAAAATGTATGCACTGAACATACACATCAGACAAAATCCTGCATAAAGTCCAACTAACCTACTCCATGTAAAAATTAGCAATACCGCTATGCCAAATTCAATTATAATAACTCCCCAAGAAATTACTCCGGCAAAAGCACTTAGCAAAGGAGATTGCCCTAGCTGCACCTGAAAATTTTCAAAATCCATAAGCTTGCTTGCTGCGGCGTAAACAAAAAGCAGTATGTATAGCAGGCAGATGGGCTCGGAGATGTAATATTTGGTTCGGTTGCTTATCTTCATATCCTGACTGTTTTAAAGTTTGTATTTAATTGCTATCTTATTGGCAATACCAGTAATGATCACTGCAAATGTAAATACGAAATTTCGCATAAACACTTTAAAAATCAATCCAAAAACTTTGAAAATCAGGCAGTTTTATATCTTTTCGCCATTAAAAAGAAAATGCCTGCATTTTGTAAGAATCATGCAGGCATCAAATTGCAGTGTTTGATCTCGAATCAGCTTTTTATCGAGGCGCTGATTCCTGCAAGTTTTTCATGAACTTCTATAAGTCCCGCTTTCTGCAGGCACTCCGCCGAAAGACTCTCTAGCTCTGCTCTCGCCTGCTCGCTTATACCCTCCAAAAGCATAGAGGAACCTTCCCTAAGATTCAATCCATCATGTATCAGATGGCATAAGAGCAGCACATTTTTTCGTGAAATTTTCAGATCCATTTTCACAGGCTCATTCATCCCGGGAGTACTTAAGATGGTATCAAATACCCTTGCCACATCATTAGCTGTAATCATAATTCAAAATTTAAAAATTAATACTTGACTCACCGCAAAATTAGTGAGGATCATCCCTAATTACCCTACTCAAAATTTGGGGAGGATTGCGTGTCTTGCACACCTTTTCTAATTTAGCCTTGAGTTTGTTCTATGTAAAGTTTCAAAATCATTTTTTTAGATTTTATGATTCAGCTTGACAGTGGCAATCTTTAATGGAATAGGACTTCATAAAAGGCACGAATGAACTTGAAATAAAGGTTAAAGAGGTTTTATTCAAGCTTTCGGCCTTCGGTTTTTTGCAGTCAGCAAGATGTCTGGTTGTATCACAACCAAAAATCTTGCTGCCCTTCTGCTCGGAACTCGCTGGCAGTGAAACTTTAAGATTGAATGAAACAGGAACAATGCAAAAGAAAAGATCATGGAAGAAAAAAACAGCAGCAGAAACAGGTGGCTGCACATCAGACTGACCAAAGAAGAATTCGAGCAGATAGACAGAAATTTTAAGGCATCGGCCTGCCGCAAACGAAGTGATTTCGTGCGCAGAAATCTGCTCAGAAAACCTATTGTAATGAGATATAGAAACGAGTCGCTGGATATGCTACTGCCAGAACTTACCCAGCTTCGCACACAGCTGAATTTCATGGGAAATAATTTCAATCAGAGCGTTAAAAAACTCCACACACTTTTTGAAATTTCAGATTTCAGAATTTGGATTCTGGCTTTTGATTCAGACAGGAATAAATATTTTTCACTGGTTGAAGAAATAAAAAAACAAATTGAAAATCTCGCCCAAAAATGGTTGCAGTCATAAACACAGGACACTCGATAAGAGGCATCCTCATCTATAATGAGAATAAAGTTTCTCAGGGTGCAGCTGTGTGCATCGGAGAGGGAAATTATCCCATCGATATTGAAAAAATGTCAGAATCTTTTAAGCTCGGCGTATTTTTAAAACAGCTCCAGCTAAATGAAAATGTCAAGCGCAGCGCAGTGCACATCTCGCTGAATTTTGACCGTTCGGACAAGGATTTATCAAAAGAGAAACTCATGCAGATTGCCTCATCCTATATGGAGAAAATTGGATTTGGCGCACAGCCGTATCTGGTCTACCAGCACCACGATGCGGGACATCCGCACCTTCATATCGCAGCCATAAATGTGAGGGCAGACGGATCAAGGATCAACATGCACAATATTGGAAGAAACCAGTCCGAAACGGCCCGCAGAGAATTAGAGACTGCTTTTAATCTGGTTCAGGCAGACTCGAGAAAAAAACAGAGTCCGGCGCTTATTAATGCCATTGATGCGGAAAAAATAAAATACGGGGCAGTGGATTCCAAGAGAGCCATCGGCAGTGTACTCAATGCAGTTATTCCGCACTACAAATACACAACGCTTGGCGAGCTCAACGCAGTACTGAACCTGTATAACGTGAAGGTGGAAAGGGGAAAGGAAAATTCACAAATGTTTCAGAATAAAGGCCTGATCTACCACATTCTGGATGAGAATAAAAAGACCGTCGGGGTTCCCATAAAGGCAAGCAGTTTTTATTCCAAGCCTACCCTTTCCCGGCTTGAAATTAATTTTGCTGCAGCTAAAACTGCGCGTGCGGTATTCATGAAAAGAACACGAAATGCGGTGGATCTGCTGCTGTTAAAATACCCAAACATTACACTCTCGCAGCTTGAAACGCGGCTGGCAAACCACGGTATTACGGCAGTTGTCAGAAAAAATGAACAGGGGCTGATATACGGTATGACCTACATAGACCACAACAGCAGATGCGTTTTCAACGGAAGCAGTCTCGGACCTGAATATGCAGCCAAAGGGCTCCTGCAGCGTCTGGGCGATTCGTTCCATTCTGAGAAGCAGTATACAGTTCCTGATGGTACCGCGCAGAAGCACGGCTCTTTTATTTCCGCAGCTGAAGTGCAGCGGATAATTGATGATGTGCTTTACGGCGAAACGCCTTCAGATTACGTTCCAAGAGAGCTTAAAAACAAGCGCAAAAAAAGAAGGAGAAAAGGACAGTCAGATAGTAATTAACACATAAAAATCAACAGCATGCAGACGGGAGAAAATGAACAGGCGCTTAGAAAAATTTTAGATATGACTAGACTGATGGGCATCGCAGTGCTGCTCATCCATTTTTATTATTACTGCTTCCATTCATTCAGGCATTGGAATCTCGCTCCGGATTTTGCCTGCAGGATACTGGAGAATATTCATCGTACGGGGCTTCTGGACAGCTTCCATAAATCAAAGCTTTTTGCGCTTGGACTCTTGGTTATTTCCCTTATGGGTGCCAGAGGAAGAAAAGATGAAAAGCTTCATATTAGAACTGCTTTTTATTACATCTCATTGGGGATGATGTTTTACTTTGGATCTTATTTAACTCTTGTAATCTTTTTGGATACTGAGCTGTGCTCAGCATTATATATCTCTTTGTGTTCTTTAGGCTATCTGCTGATTCTTTCAGGGGGTACGCTTTTGTCACGCATCATCCGCA
Source organism: Flavobacterium sp. Root935 (assembly GCF_001429295.1). Classification (GTDB taxonomy): domain Bacteria; phylum Bacteroidota; class Bacteroidia; order Flavobacteriales; family Flavobacteriaceae; genus Flavobacterium. Next base: position 1,413,454 of record NZ_LMJL01000012.1, read on the forward strand.
GAAAACTGGGTCCAGCAGATATTTTCAATAAGGAAAATGAAACTTTCCCACAGGAAGAAAGGCTTATTGAAAACGAATATTCCGTTAATCTTCCCGCCCGTTATCACCTCAAAGACAAAGTGCGCAACAGCTGGATCAACATCATAAATCCCTTCCGAGGTATTCTGGTTCCAGGCACGCCGGGCTCGGGAAAATCATACTTTGTAATCCGCCATATAATCACCCAGCACATTGCCAAAGGATTTTCCATGTTCATCTATGATTTTAAGTTTGACGACCTCACAATAATTGCCTATAATGCCTTGCTTAAATTCCGGCATCTTTATGCAGTGGAACCCAAATTTTACATCATAAATTTTGATGACCTCTCCCGCACTCACAGATGCAATCCGCTTGATCCTTCGGCAATGACAGACATTACAGATGCCGCGGAATCTGCCCGCACAATCCTTATGGGACTCAACCGCGAGTGGATTAAAAAACAGGGCGATTTCTTTGTGGAGTCTCCCATAAATTTCCTGACAGCCGTAATCTGGTACCTCAGAAAATACAACGATGGTGAGTTCTGTACCCTGCCGCATGTAATTGAAATGATCCAGACAGATTACGAGAGCCTTTTCACGCTTTTGAGAACCGAAAAAGAAATCGAAGTGCTGATCAATCCCTTTGTCAGTGCGTTCCTGCAGGAGGCAGTCGACCAGCTGGAGGGCCAGATCGCTTCGGCTAAAATATCGCTGGCAAAACTCTCCTCTCCCCAGCTTTATTATGTGCTCTCGGGTAGTGATTTCAGTCTTGATATCAATAATCCATCCGATCCGAAAATTGTTTCTATGGGAAACAATCCGCAGAAAATACAGACTTATGGTGCCGTGCTTTCCCTTTTTGTCAGCCGTCTTATCAAACAGGTAAACCAGAAGGGAAAACTCAAAAGCAGCCTTATTTTTGACGAGTTCCCCACTATCTATCTCAACAATATAGACAGTCTGATTGCAACAGCAAGAAGCAACAGAGTGAGCACCTGTCTGGGGATTCAGGACTTCAGCCAGCTCCGTAAGGACTACGGCCGCGAGCAGGCTGACGTGATTGTCAACATTGTTGGAAATATTGTATCAGGACAGGTCAGCGGGGATACGGCCAAACAGCTCTCAGAGCGTTTCGGAAAGATAATGCAGGACCGCGAAAGCCTCTCGATCAACAGCAGTGATATCTCCATCAGCCGTTCAAGACAGCTCGAATCCGCAGTGCCGCCATCCAAGATTTCTACGCTGAGTTCGGGTGAATTTGTCGGTATGACAGCCGATAACCCGGACTGCCGCATTGAGCTTAAAGCCTTTCACTGCGAGATCATCAACGACCACGAAAAAATTAAAAAAGAGACGGATAATTATAAGGAGATTCCGGTCATTCGGACAATTGATAATGTTATCGTCCAGAAAAATTATCTGCAGATTAAAATTGAGATTCAGGAAATAATCCACAGCGAAATCGAAAGGATAATTAAAAGTCCGGCGCTTTCATCGCTGGTTCTCAAAAAAGAAAAATAACTTTTAATCCTTAGATGTTTTCTTGAGGCAGAAAAAAAATGTTTTTTAGCTGCCAGATTCTTTTATAAGCTGCAATGTCCTTTCGTCCTGCTCTCCATTGTAATATTTTTCAAGCACCTGCCTGAAACATTCAGGCGTTTCAGGCAGAAGTCCAAACAGGGTCATACAGGATTTGAGTTTTCTTTCATCTGGCCTGCCCAGAATTTCCAATGCTGTTTTATTTTTAATTTGAAGCATTGCCTGGGTAATTTCCTCCAGTCGTTTTCCCAATACCGGATGGTTAAGATACAGTGACGCTTCCTTTAGGTTTTCAATGCCGTAAAAGATATTATAATCCGTGAATCCCAGTCCTTTTAGCTGGGGAAAAATAAACCACATCCAGTGGGTCTGTTTGCTGCCCTCTCTAATCTCGCGCAGTGCGTTGTTATACGTTTCCCTTTGTGCCTCTAAAAAACGGTCCAGATCATATTGCTTTTCCATTGCATTGCTTTTTTGTCACCTGAAATTACAAAATATTTCAATGCCGATCCCAAAACAGGCATCTGAAATATGGGTGCTGACTGCTTTAAAACTAATAGGAAATTTTCAATAAAAACGGATTAAAAGAGCCGCGAAAATAGCACCCGCAGGCTCCTGCATGCGCATAACGGCCCTGCCGCCCTTCGGGACTTATAGCACTCCGGATCCTTAATCGAGCGCTTGATTTTGTGCTTTCTTTTTTCCCGTTTTTTCTTTGAAAAATTTTATGCGGGGCTTGAGAAAAGACAAAAAAAATACTCACTTAAAATTTTAGATCATGGAAATCTCAGGACGAATTACAAAAGATGCCGTAACGGCAAAAGTTTCAAATGACAGGGAGGTGGTAAATTTCTCCATTGCCATAAACGACAGCTACAGACCAAAAGGCTCCGCTGATCTAAAAAAAATTGTAACCTACATCGACTGTTCCTATTGGATGGGTTCCAAAATGGCGCAGTGGCTAAAAAAAGGCACTGTGGTCGAACTCTTCGGGCGCATAGGTCTGAATGTCTACAATAATGCCGAGGGCAAAGCGCTCGGTTCGCTGACCTTTCACACCAGTAATATTAAGATACTGGTGTTCCCAAAAACAGAAAACGCTTCAGCTGTTCCTGCAGTCCAAAAGAAAAATGCGCCAAAAGATGAACCCGACGACCTGCCTTTCTAATTGGAATATATACCGTTTCACATCAAAAATTATACGCCATGAAAGCCTTTGAAAAATCAGTTTACATCGAATATCCCGTATCCGCCCAATTCAAAAAAATAGTCCTTTCCAATATGGAATCCTATGACGGGACAAAAAAAGAGCAGTTGAAATCTTTCCTCGAAGACCTGCAGAAAAGCGGATGCATCTGCGGGATGATTTCAGAGTTTATCTACAACTCGGACTGCCGAAAATTCTATATCCAACACTTGGATGATTTGGAAAATATCCGATATGAAATTGAAGATTCCCTTGGGGAATCTGTCAAAAACCGCCGCCGTCTGCCTCATTACACCTTTGTATGCTGGCTCTGCTTTGAAGAATACTGTTTTGACATCTACAGAAACAGTTTTGAATAACGCTTTTCAATCTTAAATCTTCCCTTATGAAAACATCAGATAAATTTAAAACCGCCATAGAAAGCTACCTGAGCGAAAAAGCACAGAACGATGCCGTTTTTTCAGCCGACTATAAAAAAGAGAGCAAAAACCTTGAAAGCTGTTTCCATTACATTTTCGGCGAGGTCAAAAAAACAGGGGAATGCGCCTTTGACAATCAGGAAATCTTTGACATGGCTGTGAAGTACTACACAGACGACACAATTGGAACGCCTGTCCCTGTTCAATGCAGAGTCGCAGTAAGCCCCACTGCCAAACCTGATTTGTTCTCGACTGCCCCCGCAGTATCTCAAAGCACAGTTCAAAAAACAGTGGCAGTACAATCCGTGAAGCCTGTACAGAAAACCCTAACACTCTTTGACTTATGATACCAAAAACAGCTATAGAAAAAGAAATCACCACATTAAGCGTTTCCCTGACGCCTATTAATGTGCACGTGCATCAGTGGGCGGAAAAAAACATTTTCCTGAAATGGGCGGTGCTCTCAAGGGGAAAATTCCATTGTCTGGAATGCACCCATTCGTGGAAGCCCGACCGCGAAAGTCAGTCCTGCAAAAATTATATTAACTGCACCGCCTGTCAGGGCAGACTTAAAATGCATCAGCACAATCAGGTGCATTTCAAAGAAATCGAATACTGCGCTCTCACCGATACCTGCTCTGGGTATCAGGTGGTTCGGATCATCTGCTCTCATAAAAACATGAAAAAAAATGTTCTTCCTGCCTATTCCCACACGGAAGTCATGCAGCATTGGATAAATCCAAAAGGGGAAGTGCGCACCATCTCAAGAAGCACCAATGTTTTTTCCAATGCCTATGATGCATGGCAGTACTATTCCCCTTTGGAAATCCGTCCAAAGGATTTTCAGAACTCGCCAAAATACCGCATCAATCCCTACAAGGTATATCCGCACATGAAAGTGATTTCGCTTTTGAAAAGAAACGGTTTTAAGACTTCCGTGCACGGCATTGCTCCGCAGATACTCTTTACTGCTCTTTTAAAAGACACCGTTGCAGAAACCCTTTTAAAAAGTTCGCAGACCTCTCTGCTCAAGCATTATCTGACTTCGCATGAACAGCATCTGCGTGAAAACTGGCAGGCAGTAAAAACCTTCCTTAAACAGCGTTATCAGATTCAGGACATCAAAATTTGGGAGGATTATATTGCCCTGCTCCGATGGTTTAAAAATGACCTCAGCTCTCCTGCGCTTGTCTGCCCTGAAAATTTAGACCAGGCGCATGACAGGCTTGTTGCCAAAAAAAGGGACATACAGCGCAGAAAGCATCTTGCGCAGCTGCGTGCAGAAATACAGAAAGCAGAGCCGATTTATGAAAATGATAAAAAACAGTTCTTCGGACTTTCTTTTACCGATAATGACCTTACCATAAAAGTCCTTGACCGTGTGCAGGATTTTCTCGAAGAGGGCGACACGCTCCACCACTGTATATTTACCAATGAGTATTATAAAAAGAAAGATTCCTTGATACTCTCGGCGCAGATTGAAAACAAACCTGTAGAAACCATTGAAGTCTCCCTTTCGAGAATGGAAATTATACAGTGCAGGGGACTTCGCAATAAAGCCACTAAATATCATAGCAGGATTCTTAGGATTATAAATAAAAACCTGCCTGAGATTGCCGGGCGGTTGAAAAAGCACAAAAAGCAGACTGCTCCCGCTTAACCCATTTTACTATTGATACCGCAGATTTTACACTGCGGTATTTTTTTTGCGCGCGCAGACACTTTAAGGTGCACGGGGCAGTCCCGGCTTAGGGGCTATTGTGGAATGTTAAGCCAATTTCACCACAAAGTTCGGGCACGTTCTTCGGTTCTCCGCAAAAAATTCCCCCATAAATGCAGGGCTGCGCTCCTGCTTTATTGCGTTGCTTTCTGCGTTCGCTCGTCCCTGCCCGCGCAGCGGTGCTGTAATTAAACTTAAAACTGCAGCAATTATGAAAAATCAGTATCAAAACACAGACTGGCAGAAAGTATCAGAAATCGAACTGATCTATAAAACCAAAGTAAAAAGTGCCGACAGGCCTTATATCAGCTCTTCCCGAGATGCTTACCGACTGCTGCTTGACAGCTGGGATCCCGGCAAAATAGAATTCTTTGAGCAGTTCAAAGTGCTGCTGCTCAGCCAGTCCAACAGGGTTCTGGGAATCTATGAGGTTTCCTCAGGAGGCATCTCAGGAACCGTGGTTGATATGCGCCTGCTTTTCGCGGCAGCCCTGAAAGCTGCCGCCGTCGGGATCATTATCACCCACAACCATCCCTCCGGAAAGACAGCACCTTCCGAGGCCGACAGAAATATGACCCGAAAAATCCGCGAAGCAGGAAAACTGCTGGATATCCCGCTGCTCGACCACCTGATCGTGACACCCGAGACCTATTACTCTTTTGCAGATGAAGGCGCCCTGTAAGGGCGTTTTCATCTTTCATAGCCTTGCGCTGTTCTGGTTTTTTAAGTAATTTTACCCTATGAATCATGAAGAAATAAAACGCCATTTTGAGAACAATCCGCCGCCGAAGGAAGTAGTGTGGACCGAATGGGCGAAGATTACCGACACTCAGGTTTTCCTCAACAGCTGTTATACCACCATCAGAAATTTTAACGGCCCGATAGACCGCTGTCCGGCATGGTGGCATTTAAGAGATTTTTACCTGCTTCTGAAAAAAACAGCAGGCCAGCCTATCAATGAGGAACCAGCTTCAGAATAATTCTGATCCTTCCGTAAATTCCTAATAAAGGAAAAAAGCACCGATTTGGGTGCTTTTTTTATGCCCCGAAAAATAAGGCTTTTTAAACTTTGTTATTATTTAGAACATTTTATTTTTACAATTTGTTACCAACTGTACTAATTTTGATGAGTATAAAATGATTAAGATTATGAGCCGGGCTATTGTACACATCGACATGAACACGTTTTTCGTATCCTGCGAAAGGCTGACAAATTCTGAACTTAACGGCATACCGCTTATCATTGGAGGCGGTGAGAGAGGCGTTGTGGCTTCGTGCTCCTATGAAGCCAGAAAATTCGGCGTGCGTTCGGCCATGCCGATCCATATGGCCATGAAGCTCTGCCCTCAGGCAAAAATTATGAAAGGAGATATGGAGCTCTACTCCAGGCTTTCACATGACATTACCGAGATCATTCAGGAAAGAGCGCCCGTGGTGGAAAAAGCCAGCATTGACGAATTTTATCTGGACATCACAGGCATGGATAAATTCTACGGCAGCTACAGATGGACCGATGAACTCGCGCAGCGCATTACCAAAGAAACTGGTCTTCCCCTCACCTTTGCGCTTTCTGTGAACAAAACCGTTTCGAAAATCGGAACCGGCGAGGGCAAGCAGAAACAGAACCTTGAAATTCCCGAGCATCTGGTGCAGTCCTTTTTGAATCCGCTCTCCATTAGAAAAATTCCGATGGTAGGCCAGAAAACCTTCGAGCTTCTTTCCCGCATCGGCATCCGCACCATCCGCACACTCTCTGAAATGCCTGCCGAATCCCTGCAGCAGATGATCGGCAAAAACGGCAACGAACTCTGGAAAAAAGCAAATGGGATTGACAACGCCCCTGTAGAGCCTTACACGGAAAGAAAATCAATTTCAACCGAACATACCTTCTCCCAGGACACCATTGATGTATTAAAATTAAACAGGATCCTTCAGGGCATGGTGGAGAAACTGGCTTATCAGCTGCGCGCCGAGCAGTGGCTCACCTCAACGGTGACTGTCAAAATAAGGTACGCCAATTTTGATACCGAAACCAAGCAGTCCAGAGTCCAGTACACCTCGGCCGATCATCTTCTGACCCAGACCGTAACGGATCTCTTTACCAAACTCTACCAGCGCCGTATGAGGCTGCGTCTTATCGGAGTCCGCTTCAGCGGCCTTGTCAGGGGCACCTACCAGATCGACCTTTTCAATGATACCGAAGAAATGCTTTCCCTCTATCAGGCCATGGACAGAATGAAGACCCGTTACGGCTTTGATGCCGTTATGAGATGCGCCGGCGCATCTTTCAAACCTAACAATAAAGACGAAATTTTAAAACGCAAAAAATAAATCATGTTTCTCAACTGCCACTCTTTTCATTCCCTGCGCTACGGCACTATTCCGCTGGATGATCTGATAAAACAGGCAGCGGATTGCGGTGCCACGGCAGCAGCTTTGACCGATATCAATACCGTAACAGGGATTTATGATTTTATAAAAGGCTGCCAGGCTCAAGGCATAAAACCGCTTGTTGGGATAGAATTCCGCTGCAGGCATAAATTTCGCTATATCGGGCTTGCTAAAAATGCAGCAGGGCTTGCCCGGATGAACCGCTTTCTGACCGATCATAATTTCAGCGGTGCTCCGCTTCCTGAAAAGGCGCCGGCTTTGGAATCGGTTTATTTTATTTATGGTCTGGAAAATGCGCCTGACCAGCTCGGCGAAAATGAATTTATAGGCATTGAGCCTGACCAGCTCGGAAAGCTTTTTATGCCTGAACTTAAAAAGAAGATCTCCAAAATGGTTATTCTTCGGCCAGTGGTATTCCGAACCAAAAGGGAATACAACCTGCATAGGATCCTTCGCGCCGTTGACCTCAATGAGCTTCTCTCCAAACTCGGGCCCGATGACTGCTGCCGAAAATCGGATATCATGATTCCCGAAGCTGAACTTATCGGACTCTATAAAGATTATCCCGAGATCATCCAGAATACCCGGTACATCATCGAGCACTGTAATTTTAAGTATGATTTCGAGAGTCCGAAAAACAAAAAACATTATACCAAAAATAAAAAAGGAGACATTGCCCTTTTAACCACGCTGGCCGAAGAAGGTCTGGTATGGCGGTACGGACGCCATAATACCGAAGCGAAAGCGCGTGTGGAGAAAGAGCTCAAAGTCATCAATGACCTTGAATTCAGCGGTTATTTTCTCATTACCTGGGATATCATACGCTACAGCAGCAGCCGCGGTTTTCTCCATATCGGAAGAGGCTCGGGCGCCAACAGCATTATTGCCTACTGTCTGGGAATAACAGACATCTGCCCTTTGGAACTTGACCTGTATTTTGAGCGGTTTCTGAATGAGAACCGTAAAAGCCCACCCGATTTCGATATTGACTGGTCTTGGAAAGAGCGTGATGTGATCCTGAAATACATCTTTGACCGCTACGGTTATGAGAATGTGGCTTTCTGCGGCACCAATGTGGAATTTAAATACCGCTCTATTTTCCGAGAGGTCGGCAAGGTTTTCGGACTGCCGAAAGACGAACTTGACCTGCTGGCCAAAAATCCCATGAAATTCCATGAGCCGAATTCCATTGTGAAACTTGTGCAGGAATACGGCATGATGCTCGAGAAATACCCCAACATGCGAAGCATGCACTCCTGCGGAATTCTGATATCGGAAGAGCCGCTGACCAATTACACCCCGCTGGAAATGCCTCCGAAAGGATTTCCGATAGTGCTCTTTGATATGCATACAGCTGAAGATATCGGTTTTGATAAATTTGACATACTCAGCCAGAGAGGAATCGGACATATTGATGATACCGTGAAAATAATTGAGCAGAACAGAGGCATTCGGATCAATATCCGCGACACAAGAATCTCAAAAAACGAACAGTCCGCAAACGTGTATCTTGCCGAGGGCAGGACAATAGGATGCTTTTACATTGAAAGCCCGGCGATGCGCGGCCTATTGCGACGCCTGAAATGTGATAATTACAAGACACTTGTCGCCGCCTCTTCGATTATCCGTCCGGGTGTGGCGCAGTCGGGAATGATGAAGGAATACATCTTCCGACATAACAACCCGTCAAAATTTGAATATTTTCATCCCGTTTTCGAAAAGGAGCTTGGAGAAACCTACGGCATTATGGTTTATCAGGAAGACGTGATCAAAATTGCCCTGCATTACGGAGGGCTTTCTGCCGCAGACGGAGATATCTTAAGACGTGCCATGTCGGGTAAAGGACGCTCAAAAGCCGCTTTGCAGAAAGTGAAGGACGACTTCTTTATTTCAGCCGCCGCAAAAGGGCATCCCGAAGCGCTGAGCCAGGAAATCTACCGCCAAATCGAATCCTTTGCAGGCTATTCCTTCTGCAAGGCGCACTCTGCATCTTACGCCGTTGAAAGCTACCAGAGCCTTTATCTGAAAGTGCACTACCCTGTTGAATTCATGGTAGCTGTGATCAATAATCAGGGAGGGTTTTACAGAACTGAAATCTATGTGCACGAAGCCAGAATGGCCGGCGCTGTTATCCATACTCCCTGCGTGAATAAAAGCGCATATGAAACTGCTGTATACGGCAGCGATATTTATCTGGGCTTTATGCACCTGCAGGGCCTGGATTCCAAACTTTCGCAGTTCATCGCTTTTGAACGCGAAAGAAACGGCGTTTATAAGTCACTGGAGGATTTCATAAACAGGGTGCCGATGGGCATTGAGAATGTAAAGGTCCTCATCTTTATAGGCGCTTTCCGCTTTACGGGAAAAACCAAAAATCAGCTGCTGGTTCAGGTAAGCCTTCTGATGAATAATTTCAAGCCAGAAAACCGCGGGCTTATGCTCATTGAGCAGCCCGCAAAAGAGTTCAACCTTCCGGTTCTGGAGCGCTCGGTATTTGAAGATGCCTTTGATGAAATAGAGCTTTTGAACTTTCCCATTTCCTGCACTGTATTTGATCTGCTGCAGACCAGACACCGCGGGGATGTGATGGTACGCGACCTCCTAAAATATCATAAAAAGCAGGTACGCATGCTGGCTTACCTGATCTCTACCAAGCAGGTGCCCACCAAAAGGGGCAATATGTATTTCGGGACATGGATCGACCATGAAGGAGCGTATTTTGATACGGCGCATTTTCCTGACAGCCTCATAAATAATCCTTTTCAGGGAGGCGGCTGCTACCTGCTTTTGGGAACCGTGGAAATTGACTATCATTTCCCGACCATCACCATTTCCAGAATGGCGAAAATGCCTTTCATTCCTGATCCCAGATATTCGGACTCCGACAAGAGGTATACCACCCAGCACAATATCAAGCAGGATGTCAGCAGCACACACCGCCAGCCTTATCCGCAGGAGCATGAAATCAATCTGCCGCGCCACAGAATGAAATTATGATTTTTTTTATGTAAATACCTAATAATAAATCAACTGTAAAATATACCACCTTCAGTATTTTCCGCAGTGGCTGTCCTATTTTCTGCATTACAGTGCAGTGCTCATTATTATTAGCATGAAATACAAATTCCATAAGGAACAATATGCCTCCTATATTGAACTATAAAATACTATCTTTACAATAAATGTTTACGAAATCATCCGGCAGACCTTAAAAATTTAAATTAGTGGCAAACCTACAAGCTTTTAATATTATAAGATTATTAGAAAATACAAATCTGATTAATGAACAGACCGCCTACAGAACTAAACTGATATCTGGCAAAAAAATTGAAGGCAGACTAGTGATTGACATTGATAAAATTAATGAACCAGTGACATTTTCTAACTGTGAGTTTGACGAAGTATTTATCAATAATGCTTCAATTGCCGCGATAGAATTCAATAACTGCACTTTTACTAAGGATTTTGACATAACCTATATAAAAACTCCCAGCTTAAGGCTGCACAGCTGTCATTTTCAGCAAAAAATATATATTAGAAACTGCAGAATTGAAACTTTACATTTTCATAATACAGAATCCCAGAACGGGATAAATATTGAAGGAGGAATAATCCGGATTATTGACATTATACCAATAAATGAAAAAACTCAGTTTTCTATCATTGGAAAATTTCTTCTAATAGAATTTCTGGCTGTGCAGTCTACCTCAGGAGTAACCCTTCTGGCAGATAAAGCAATAATAAACAGCATTCATATCAACGGATATTATAATGTTTACTCGAGATTGAATTTCAACCAGGTTATCAATGAAAGAATCGAACTTGAAAACCTCAACAATGACGGTAAAATTTATTTCACCCATTTGAAACCATCCGGAATAAAAGGCTTCCTAGACCCTCCATTGAAAAAGTATATGGAGATCTTTAAAGAATCAAAGGAAGCCCATCAAAAAGAAATTCAGTTTATTAATGAAATTTCGTCAAAACACAGTACTCTTGAACTCTTAATGGGCTATTTTCCTATTATTTACTTTAAAGATTTTATAGAAAAAAACTATTTCACGGATTTCCTTTTATACAAAGAACAGAAGGCTCTAAAATTCTCAATCAGTAATTCATCGGCTGGCGTTCTGGAATTAAAAAACATTCTTTTTGAGCAATACAAATTGGAGTTATTAAATTCCGATCTTTCTGGAGTGAAACTTATAAATTCAAACATCCCTGATATCGGCGTTTCAGATAATTATCTTAATTATTACAATGTTTATAATGATCTCTATTCCTCTGCAGTCAAACAAAACAATACCAAAGATAAAATCGAGTATTACCGGATTTCGCAGTACTATTTATACAGACATTTGAAATATGAGTCAGCATCGAAAAAGAATCATATCGGGTCCCTCATATCAATAAGTATTTCAAGACTTTACAGCAATCATGGAACAGACTGGCTTAGGGCATGCTTTGCTACAATTCTAATTACATTATTATTTTTTATTTTATTCATTGCAAGCCTAAAGGAAATTACCGCTGATTTATCCCTTAGTGGTTGTGGGTATTACCTTAAAATTTTCATTTCTTACTTTCCACAATTCATCAATCCCTTGCACAGGATAGATTTCATGTCGGAACTAAGTGCACCTGGCTACTGGAGTGCATTTTTCGATTTTCTTGGAAGAATTTTTATCAGTATTGGCATCTTTGAAATTGTTCGCTCTTTTAGAAAACACGTCAGGAATTAGAGCATTTTCAAATTGCTTATTATTTTTATGGTTAATAATAATGATGGTACGTACGCCTCTAAGTTACACTATTACACAGTACTTCCGTTTTAATGATCTTGCCACAATTGCCAAGAAAATTCAACAAACAACTGTAACTTAGATCAAGCCATAAGCTACAAATCTATTTCTACAATACGATCAAAGTCGAACCAAGTCATTTTGTTTTCAGCAATATATTCGTTGCTGGATCTTTCTAGTTTGATATGATAACAAAGCTTCATGTTATTAGTATTAAGATAATCAACCAAAACATCCTTCTTTATTTTTAAATTAAAACCATTTGATTCCGGCTTATACCTTCTTCTGTCAGTGCCGGATGTACTTGCACTATTCCATCTACATGCCTGCAAAGGAAAATGGTCCTCTTTACTAATTATCTTCAAAAAACTCCTTTCTTCTATTCCAAATTTTACAAATACATCTGAAAGTAAATTAGCATTTACCAAATCCGGTTCACCTCTAAAATTGTTATGCGATAAGTGAATTAAAGCAGAAATATCTTTTTCATTGTAAAAAGAGCTGTTATAATTATGTGATGGGATTTCATGTGCATATTGGTTTTCTAACTCCAAATAAGGATTTTTTGATAATTTCTTTAATTTCCCTTCTTTATTTTTTAGAAATGCAGTTACTTCAAAGTAGCAGGTGCCATGCAGTATTTTATATCTGTTAACTCTCTGGCTCCCGAATTCAGCTAAAGTAATGTAATCTTCCTCACGTGCAACCAGCTGGCTTACCAACGTTTCAAAATCAGTATATCTTGTAAAATCTCCTTTAGAAATATTCTCTGGAATCCAGTTTATATAATCCGGTTTTGAAATTTCCCTATATAAAAGTTTTGAAGGATCATATACTCTGAAAAGAGTTTTTATTCTATCTGTAAAAATGGAATCAAAACTTCCTGCATTTATCCCGGCCCAAAAAGCTCTATTAATACTGCTTTTTAGCTCATTGTAATAAGCCGAATGAATTTCAATTGCATCAAAATTGGTATTTATATTATACTTTCTGTGAACATTACTTTCCTGTTCTCTGTCATAATCCAGAAGTTTTTTTGCCGAAATATCCTTTCGAAGAAGATCTTGAATTGAAAATCCCTGTTTCTGATTTAAACTTATTTCCCTAATTAAGCGATTTTGAAGTGGGGTGTAAATAAATACATTTCCTTTGAGCTCAACATCTGGTTCGGTATTCTTTTCAAAAAATCCACATAACCATAAAAAACTTTTAGATAACCAGCCAGGCAATTTAGAATTCAGCTTTTGCATTTTCGAAATTTCATTAACCGATTTAAGCCTTGATAATTCACGTGGAGTTAAGAACACCTTTTCAGAATCATTTACCAATGTCAGCAGCAATCTGCATTCTTCCAAAATATTGAAATGCTCCTTTTTCAGCAGGGTTAACAGCTGTAACTTGAAAGGAGCTAGTATTGCTGGCTTTTTCAAAGCAAGTGCCTGCAATACCACTAAACTATATTCAATTTCATTATCATTACCCATTTCAATTCCAAATTTTACAAATAAGCTCAGATAGGTGCTGTCTTGCATAACTAGATCCAGCATCGATTGCAAAGCAAGTTCTCTAACTTTAATAACTGGATAATTAAACAGCCATACTATGTGTTTTATAACGATTTCCGAAAAACTTAAGTCTTCTTTATATGCTGCCATAAATCCATACTTTGAAAGTTTTTCCGGAAGACCGGCTGCTAATTCCTTGTTATATAAAAGATTGGATTCATAGTATGTTTGCACAGCCTGATCGTCAAAATATGAATGATATTTTATAAGCTTGCCAACCGAGTTTGTCAAATCCGGTGAATAGCGGCCATTCTGCGAAATATAACTTTCCAGCAGAAACTTTTTCCCGAATGCCCAATCCATTTTTAAAACAGATTCAAAAATATCAAAATCAAGCTTTTCGGGATCATCGTCATTTTGAAACAAAATACTGTCATATTCAAAATTAGATACAGACAAAACAATTTCCTTTGCCCTAGATGAATTAATGACCGTTAATCTATTGGCTATTTTTAGTAACGCTATTGATCTTTTTCTGCCCTTACACCACTTATCAATAAAATCCGAAAGATCATTTAGATCGGCTGTAGAACATTGGTCAACTAGGTTCATTACCTCTTTATCATCCAGAATCTGATCGAATAAAACCACATACTTTGAATTTAGTTCCTCCCCAATTCTTTCAAGCCAGGGATTTATTTCCAGCTTTTCTTCTATGTAAATTGAAAGCAATTTCTCTGTAAACAAATTATCAATCGTGTCAACTAGATCATAAAACAGTCGTTTTATTTCATGCAGACTGATGTGAGTCGTAGAATCCAAATTATTTAACGTGCTTTTGAGCAGGACCAGTCTTTTTGCAATTTTTTCCTTTTCATCATCGAAAATTAATTTGTCAGCATCATTCAGTTCTTGAGAAAAACCATTAAATAAATCTCCCAATGATTTGAGTTCCTTCCGCAAAATCTGATTTCTCTTGTTATACGTAAGTATGTCATGTGCAGAAACAATATATTGATTAAAACCTTTATTATCAGAATTATACAACGCAACAACCTGCTCAATTGGTAACTTTTCAAAGTGTCTGACAAACTTGTATTTTTCATCTTTGCTTTGCTCTTTTAAAAGTTCCTCTTTTGGTATCACAGCAGGAATCGTAATTGTAGGGAATGAATATAGGTCGGGATCAAGGCCGTTATCCGCTAAAAACTTCGAAAATTTAATCAACTCCTTTTCGTCTTTAAGCTCAACTTCAAGATTATATTTAATAAGATCTAAGACGTTTTCAATAACGTCGTTATTATTAAAATGTATAGCTCTAAGCAGTATTTTTTTTGCCAGATGGACAAAATATACATTCGAACTTCCAGTATCTTTTATTCGTATTATTGTCTTTACTACTGCAAGATAGAGAGCCAGATCATTTTCAGAACTCTCATTAATCAGTGGTTCAAATATTCTGCTCATGGCTTCTCCTCGGGCAATATTTGGCTCCTCCATTTGCAAAAGTGTAAAGCTGAGAGCTGGATATCTTTTGGATGTAAATGCAATCAACTCGCTAAGGCAGATGTGAAGCATTCTTCCATTACCGGTTTCTCCCAATTTATCTTGAATATAAAAAACCTCAGCAAGTCTTTTTAATGTACCGTCCGGATCTTGCAAGTGCATAAATTTCAGAGGCTTTACAATGTTTGAAGCCTGATAATCCTTACGATATCCAAGACCAAATGAAATTTCAATAATTTGATCGTATACCCTTTTAAAATCTTCTTTAAAACCACAGTAACCATACGCCTGCGAAACTTCAGCAAGATTTTTCGTTAATGTTCCTGTGTCCTGCTCTTCTCTGGCAATCTTCTCCGAATGTAAAATAATCTTTTTCACTAATTGAGAAATATCTTCCTGCTTGCTGTCAAATATTTCACAGGCAATAGTCAGACCGGTCGAGTAATGGCTGAAGTTTCCGCTTTGATCAATTGACATCCAATATTTTGTTAATTCTTCCAGTTCATTTCTGGAAAGCAGTTTCACCGCTAATCGAAAAAGATTTTTAAATAAATACTTAATATCACGGGATATATAGGAACTGTCAGTATCCATATCAAATAATCCAGAGGATCTTTCCTGCACGTACTCAGCTTTCTTTGCACATAAAGCATCCACACATTCCTGAAAGTCTTCCAGAATGTTTTCCTCCACTACAGTGCCTGACCTATCATGATACCATATAGTGGAAAGTGCAAAAATGGAATCATAAATATCTCCTGATGGACCGTACAATAGATAAGATTTTTCAAGAAGCGCTTCAATTAATTCGGGTTTAAAAATCCAAATTGCCTTCAAATCATCATAAAGGCTTACTACATCTTTTCGTAAGATAAAATCCATCCTCTCCTGCACCACAATTTTGCTGTGGAGTTCAGGTTCCTCTACCTGCATTGGAAAAACGCTTTTAATTTCATCATCGGTTAAGTAATCACTGCTGAAAGAAATAAGCTTAAAATAAATTTTCGTGGAAAGAACTGCGAAATCAATCTTACGAACAGCGTCTATGGCCGCTTTTCTTTCAGAGCTAACAGGCAGTAATAATTTAAATATGCCAGCGTAAATTCTATTGGATACATGGTCAGTTTTAGCAAGAGTTTTGGAAAGCTGGAATAACTTATCCAGCTTTTTGAATTCTACCAGATAATCAATTACCTTGATTTTTATTCTCTCATTAATTCTTGTATTTTCCTCCTCGGAAGTATTCTTCTTTCTGAAACTTCTATTATTTTCATCTGAATCCAGCCATTTAATCTCTTCAATTTCCTTAAAAAGCGCATCAATATCGGCGTATAATAGTGCCTCTGCTTTAAATTCACTGGTGTAAGTATCAACATTATGCTCTACAAATGATTTGTTCAGCCCCTGTTTTAATATATTTCTTGGCAACAGGTCACCAGTTTTTTTATAGTACTTTCCCAAGTAAAAATAGAAAAATTCTTTACTGCATGAGAGAAAATCACCATCCCAGATTGTTCGTAAACTGTTCCCAGTCTGTCCGGCCTCCAAAAGGAAAATTGGAAAACTGACATCCGAATTATCTAAATTCCATTTGGCACGGTCAAACTGTGTTTTTAAAAATATAATTCTAATAAATTCAGAGATAGAACCTTTCTCAATAGCTGCTTTTATCGAAATATCGAAATTAGCTTCAATCTCATCCAACGACCTAGAATTCGCCCACGCAGACTTGTACCATTCCAAGTTAGTGCTTTCCAATATTTTATCAAAGTCTCCTATTTCATATAAATGTGAAAAATAATTCCTGTAGGCATCATCAGTATAAGGATTGGATTGATAATATACCGCTAAAACTTTATTAAAGTTGTCTTTAAGATCCTGAGTCTTTGAAATAATGAATTCACGAAAACTGTTATGAAAAATTGTATAGGATCGTCCCTCAATCTGCCTTAGAAGATGCTTAAAATCCTTAACTACCGCTTCAATTTCAGTAATATTCCTTTCCTCTCCCGCAAGCTTGAGGATCTCTTTGATTGTTTCAAGCGAGGTATTTTCCTTCCTATAAGCCAATACCGCCAAAATCCATCTGCCAACACTATTATTTTCAATCCGCTGATAAAGGTACTCATGATAAGTATTAATCTCACCATCCGAAAGCGCAGGCACATCCTTCAAAGTCTGCTCGTACTGGTTTCGGGGAGTATTGAGAAGTAATTCGGACAGATAATGGAGATAAATTGGAATTCCACCCGAAACCTTTTCTAAAAGATTTATATGTTCATCAATAGAAATACTTTTATTTTTCATGTAAATCTTAATCTCTCGTTGGGTGAAAGGATTCACTTTTATATGTCTTCTCGAATCTGCTGATATTTGAACTTTAACAGAAGGTGCTAAAACAGAATCATACTGCGAGCTTAAAATGATAAATATATTTTCAGGTAAATCTCCTGTAATCGTACTTAGAAGTGATTTATCTCCTGCAACCGTACCTCTATGCACATGATCAAGACCGTCTACTATAATTATTGCTTTCTTTTTAAGCCCGCTTATTTTCTCCAGATACAGATTAAATTTCTCTTCATATTTATCTGAATATCTGCTTGGTAAATCAACTTCAGGAAAGTTCTTTTCTAATGAGATACAAAGCGATTTTAAAAAATAATGTGACTGATGCCTCAACTCTCCAAAATTATTCTTTGAATCTGGAATAAAGCAGTAATATGCAAGCGATACATCCGCATTTGATTCTTTAAATTTTGTTAATGCAGTTGATTTCCCAACACCAGGTAATCCCTCTATATAAATATATCCTCCTTCTAATTCTGTTAAAGCTTTCTCTAGCTGGTCAAATAAACTTTGGTTAGCAACATAATACTCATCCTCAACAATCTTAAAATAATGTGACAACTTATCTTCAAAACGATTCAGTATCCCAAGCTCTCTCAATAATAGGTCTTTCGTAATAGCTTCTCCTGAAATACTCCACTTTACTGCTGCATTTAAAAGCTTCTCCAGCAATGCAGGTTCAATTCCTAATGTCTCAAGTTTGATCCTTATTACATTTTGAATCTGGTCTGTTGGTTCCTGTTTAAACTTAAACTCCAGATTTTTAATAAACTCATCAAAAGAATCCTCATCTAATCCGCACTCCTCTCTTATGATATCAATCGTTTTTTGATATGTAAGATATGCGGGCAGGTTATCATATCGAAGACTAGATGCCTTTACCACATCAAAAAAATTTGTTCTTATTTCTGTTAATCCAAAGTCCAGTCCCGCACTTGGACGTTTGGTAGAACTCTCTTTTTTTATTGTATGAAGAGTAATTAAAAAACTGTCGCTATTTTTTTTTGCAGAAACATAACCCTCCGCCAACTGCTTAAATAATGATTTTTTCGTTGTTTTTCCATCACCATCTTCAGATGAACTTAAAAGGTTGTGCAAAGTATACACCTTGTCCTCATTCTCTGACCACTTGATCTGATAATATTCTATTTTATTTTTTCTATATATTATAATATCATCTATATGATTTCCTTTATCATAATTCTCAAGTCTTATCTGGCTTATATCTGACTCTAAAAATAGACATTCAATAATTTTAAGTGCTGCAATGTTATTTTGATAATAAAAACCAGCTTGAGAATAAGAACCTTCCATCTTTTATTTTTAATGTGTTTTAGTAGTTACTTTTTTTTAGCAAATCGGCAGGCACAAAAAAATGCAGGGAATTTAGTACAGCTGATTTTAGCACAAAAATAAAGAAATGTACGAATAACATTTCAAGTAAATGTACCTAATTTATATATATTTCTCTTCATCCATTCCCTCTGACAATTTATACTGCAATCTATTGACAGTAATAAAAATTATATCAAAATGCACACTTGTCACTACTTCACTAAAGAGATAGAAAAGCTTCTTCTCCAATTCTGTTATATATTCAGAATATTGAAACAAAACTAATCTGCAGCAAAAGAAAAAGCTTTATAAACTCGACAGCAATCAACTGCTCATCTTTTATTAAAACAGAAGAAAACAGTTGGCAACTTAATTATTTCCTTCATACGCTTTTGCAATCATATAAGGCGAAATCATTAAATTTTAGAATTTTTATTCATCCGAAACGGAATAAAGGCACAACCAAAAAAAGTATCCTCCAATGTCTGCTTGCGCATAACGGCATTATCTGTCCTTCGGGACTTATAGCACTATGTCTTCCTAAATTGGATATTGGATTTGTACTTTCTTTTTTCCATTTTTCTTTGGATAAACTTAGCTTTAGATACGACAGAACCATATCTTTGCATTTTGCGCTTAAACATATAAATTTAAACCAAATACTTAAAAATGGCAGACGATTACAAAGATGAATTTTTGCCTCGTTTAGAAAAAAGCTTGCTTTACGCTACATTAAAAAACAAAGCAAAAGAAAAAGATAGCGAAGTTATAACTCTTGTAAATTCAGCGGTTTCAGCTTCTTTCCAACGTACCAAGACAATCTTACGTCACATGGGAGAGTATACCCTGCATGATGGCGACCATCTGTTTAGGGTTCTTAACATCATGGAACGTCTTTTAGGCATTAAGAATATTGAGAATCTTTCGACACCTGAGTTAATGCTTTTAATTTTGAGCGCATTCTTTCATGACATTGGTATGGCCCCAGACGAGAAAGATGTGCTTGCCTGGAAAAAGATTTGGGATATCCGACCAGAATTTACTGATAAAGAAGAAGAAGTGGCTTACAATCAATTTAAAAGATTTTATGAAGCTCGACCTGACCAGCAAGAAATTATTCATCGTTTTTTGGTCCAGGGAAAGAACAGCCAAGCAGATAACATTAAGGTATTTTTGATAAGTGAATTTATTCGTCAAACCCATGCAGAGCGAGCACGTGATATTATCGATCGAGATTGGAATGGAAAAATCCGATTTCGTGAAAGTGATTTAACGGTTGAACTAGCACAGATATGCTACAGTCATAATGAAGATGCTCTTAAATTGCTAGAACTTGAAAAAAACCATCTTTGTGCAATTGATATTTCAGCATGCCTGCCGCTTATTGGCGTTGTGTTAAGGCTCGCAGATATTCTTGATTTTGATTCCAAGAGAACCCCAGCAATACTTTTCTCGCATCTTTATGTTCGAAATCCTGTGTCTTTGCAAGAATGGAACAAACATCGAGCAATTGAGGCATGGGAAATTAGACCTGAGCTAATACAGTTTAGTGCAAAATGTACTCATCCTGCTATTGAGGCGTCCATACATCAATTTTGCAACTTTATCGACCATGAATTGTCAATTTGCAACAATATAGTTTCATCTTTAAATGAATACAATACCAACAAAGGTCGGAACGTATACTTAAAGTTTCCCTTTAAAGTTGATCGTGAAAAAATTGCTACCCAAAAGAACGTGCGTGGTGAGCCACTATATATTTATAGAGACACTCAATTTAATCTTAGCAAGCGACAAGTAATAGACCTGCTGATGGGAACAAAACTATACGGCAGCGCAGAAGTGGCCTTAAGAGAACTGTTGCAAAATTCCATTGACGCATGTTTACTCAGGCAAGCACAGGAAAAAAATTGGGGAAATCCCTATGAACCATCCATAAATGTAAAATACTACAAAGAGAACGATGAAACAATTCTTGAAGTAACAGACAATGGAACGGGTATGGATCAATACATTATTGATACATATTACTCTCGTGTTGGCTCATCATTTTATAAATCTGCAGATTTTTATAATTTGAAGTCTGAGTCGAATGCAGATTTCACACCAACTTCACGATTTGGGATAGGCATTCTATCAAGCTTTATGGTTGCAGATACATTAGTTGTGGACACGAAGCGTTTATATAAGCCCCATAAATCCAGTGACCCTCTGCGCATCACAGTTGAAGGCCAAGAAAGTATATTCCTGATTCAAAGTGGTTCGCGAGAAATTCCAGGGACAACAACAAAACTTATACTTAGAAAGAATAGAAATCCTTGGGAAGAATTATCTGAAGAAGCATTTATTAAGTCTGTTGAAAGAGTTATTCCGAACCCTCCTTTCAAAATTAATATAGAAACAACAACAACGTCAAAGGTACGTGACGAAAATAGCTTCATCGAAACAAAAGCTATATCGATGCAAGACTATACTTGGCGTGAACATGACAACATTAGAAGGTTTGATATCGAACTGGACGATAAATCAACTGGCATAATTGGTTCGGTGGCAGCTGCAATTTTAGAAAGTCATGGTGAACCTGTTCTGGAAATCGACCTTAAACTCAGAGAAGTAGACATAGAGGGCACACCTTACAAACTTCAAAAAAGTATAAAGATTGAAGAGAATCTTATTAAGGAAACGGGAACATCAATAACAATTAATGATGATGGAGAAATTAAAGAGAATAAGTCGTCAAATCAATACACTCGCTCCGCGTCTAGACTATCATTACATGGTATAGAAGTTCCGACAAGTTTATTTATCGAATGGTATTCAATAAAGAATAATCAAGTCCGGTTAGCATGGCCGTTTCCACTTGCGTTTGTAGTAGACGTTTGTGGAAATCGTGACCTTGACCTAAATTCGCCACGAACTGAAATAATAATGAGCGATAAGTGGTTATCATTTGAAGAAGAATTGGCATACCAAATCTGCAAACATATTGCAGACAACGTAGACGATGTTTACTGGGACAAGCTGAAGGTGATTTTTAGCGCTCAGTCTACTAACAAAATGTTTTTAATGGGTATGAATAGAGTAACTAAAGAGTACGATTTTTAAAATGGCGAGGTCTAAAGTTGAATAATATAAGTTATGAAGTTCTAGCTATCTGGGAAATGAAAAAAAAGTAAAGAAGAATTAATTTAATTTTTTTATCTATACTCTAGAAGTATCACGGTTTACGATGATGTTATGAATATCATCTGCTTCCAAAGGTACAACACCGTCCTTACCTGCAAGATATATAGCTATTTCAGCAGCGGATAATGCATGTTGATTTTCCAGACCACGCGCAATAGTTCGGATATATTCATCGCTAGGTCTTGTTATATTTTGCCTGTCTGTTCCACTTGTTAAAGTAAATACCGGAACATCGTCATCCAGGCCCAGAAACAGCAATTTGCCATACCAAGCCTGTCTAAAGATGGTAAAGCCTTCTTCAATCGTCCGCTCGAAATCAAGCACGATTGTTCTCCTTGTACTTGCTTTGCCAAATCTTCAAGTTGCTCACGTGTGATAAGGTATTTGATAACATACGTTTTAGAGGTATTCGATGATTCATTCCTGATAAAAGAAACCCCCATTCCTTGCCAGCCCTTTGAGTTCTCGGCAAAATACAATTCTCTGTCCAAGATTTCGGGTTTTACATCTCGTGGCAAAGTAGTATCTCTACAGCCTTCAAACGCTTTGTCGCTACCTTCAGGTGTACCGCCTCTAATATAACATAGAAATCTTTCATTTGATAGATTAGAGCCGTACGCAACATACCAAACTAAATCTGTGTTCATAGTTTAAATAATAATAAGGAGATTATTTAGGAAATACATCACGAATCGCTTTAAATTCGTCGAAATCTGCTTTCAAACCTGCAATAGTTGGATCGTGATAAATTTCTTCCGGGTTGCTATGCCCCTTAATAAATCCGCAGCATCGCTCGAAAATCTCGTTTAATTTTTCCTTGTGCGAATTTAGCAACGCACCATCAACTTTAACGAATTGCGTCAGGGCAATATTTTTCTGATACCTTTTTACAGTACCACAGAAAATTTCGTGCTCGACAAACAACTCAATTGCTGAGCGAAGATAGCCGTACCCATCTTCAGCAACTTCCGCTTCCGGTCTTTCCTTCGGGGTGTTGTTAATAATAACATTAATTTTTGAAAGATAATCTTTCACACTGTTTTTTTCTTCGTCTGCTTCGGTGATGAAACCAGTTTCGTTGTATTCATTTTTAGAATTATAGAGTTTACAATGAATCGCCTTATATAATGGCTGTTTACTGAAATAAATAAGGCTGTTAAAAAGAAGCACACTGTGGGTAAATATGATAACTTGCCTTTCTGCTGACAATTTAAGCAAACGACGCGCTACATCATCAATAATATGATGGTCAAGACTGTTTACGGGATCGTCAAATATAACAGGGGCTTTGACGTTATCAAGCTGAAGCTCCGCTAAAAATTCGGCCAAAGCAATTGCCTTTTGTTCCCCTTCACTCAAAATATCTGTCAGAGTATGAGCACCAATACGGTGCAATAGTTTGGAGTTTCCCCTATCCGTACTTAAATTCAAATCGATATTAATATGACTTTTGCGCAAAGTTGACAATTCGGCTTTGAAAATTGCACTGAAGTTTGATGCCACAAGTTCTTCTCTTGCCTGTGTAGTCTTGCGGCTTAATGAAGAAGAATTGAATGTGTTGATGTTCGCATTAAGCACCGACACGATTTTGTGATTTGCAACAGCATCTTTAATTTCCTGGACTTTGGTCGATAAGAGCTTTCGATCCTTTAGCTCTGAAATTTTGTTTTTCAACTCTGTTTCTTTTGTATTGATGTTTGCAAGTGAATCGCTTTTTACCTTTAAAACTGCATTTATCTCCGTTTCCTTGTCTTCTATAAATTTGATGTATTTTACATAGTCGAAAGCAAATGTGGAATTTATTGCAACTTCTCCCTCTACAAAGCACTCCTTTAGCTCGCCGAGAACCTTATTGTATTCAGTAATCTCTGAGGGCTGTTTCGCTGTCTGGTCATCATTCGCACCGAAAGTATGCTGGTGCAAAATGAGCTTGGTATCGATTGTTGCAACCAAATCGACAAGTCCCTTTTTACGATTTTTTAATGTCTGTAAGTTTTCCTGCGTCTTGTCGTTTAGTAAGGTGCGATAGCTTTTCAACAATTCTTTGGCTGTGATTTCAAGAGGCTGTTTGCAATATACACAAGTGTCATCTTCAGCCGGATATTCCGGTTTGTCGATAACCTTGATATAATCTTCCGCCGCCTTGATAAAAGACTGGAATTGCGGAGTTTCATAAAAAGTAATACCGTTTGTTTCCGCGACTTCCTTAATTCCTTTCTTCTCTTGAGTTTCCAGCGTTGCAATTTCTTTGTTTAATTCAATAAGCGCCAGCCACTTTGCTGCATTAAATTCAGTCTGCGCACCGCGCATTTGATTTGCCAAAAGCTTTAATTCGGTAATCGAATTTCCGTAGTTTTTGATTTGTGTCTCAAGCAAAGCTTTATTAAGAGCCATCAGTTCCGCTTCTTTATCTTTCAAGTCTTGCTCATGTACATCCGTAAAGGATGACAATTCTTCTATTTTTTGCTGTGAGGAAGTAGCGGAGAGGTTGGCAACGAAAGTTTGCTGTGGCGTTCCGACAGTCAAAAACGGCAAGCAGGCCAATGCGATAGGATGCTGGGCGATTTTCTGTGTAAGAAGTCCGTTCAATTCTGCAAGTTCAGTAGTTACGAGGTTGAATAGATGAAACCCAATAGGCGAAACGATAAGCTGTCGGTCTGACAATGATATTTGTACACAATTGTTATTAAATACCGAAATATTTGCCAAGTCCCCATTATTGTTTGTGCCATCCCAAGTAAAAGAATTGGCAGTACCATTTATAAAGTAATCAATTTTCGCAGATTTGTTTTCTACCGTTCCGTAAATATTATGCAGAATTTTGTTGTTCGGGTCGTAGCTAAAACCTAAAGATTTTAAAATTCTGCCGTAACCGGTTTTACCTGTCCCGTTTTCTCCAAAGACTGCTGTAAGATTTTTACCAAACATAATTGTCTGGTTTTTCGCCAAACGGTTTACACCCGTAACTTCCGACAATTTAGAGATTTCGATGACCTTATCCGTTGGACTGTATTTTGGCTTACCGTTTGTTACAGCAGTTAAACCCGTATGTTGACCAATGGATTGTAAAAAATAATTGAAGATTTCCTGCCTGTCTATCGAAGACAAGGAACATTCAGTAGTAACAATTTTATGAATAAGTAATTTTCCCCAGTCATTATGGTTTTCTGCCCATTCCCAAAGAAAATCTACCAACTCCTTTTTTGTTGCAGTTGTAGACATTAGAATTTCAGTTAAAATTATTGTTCCGTGTAGGTACTAAAAAATATTAAATAGCTGGGCCCACTATAATGCAAATATAGGTAATTTTAACATACAGACTTTAAAGCATATCTGCTGTCAATGTCACGAATGCTTTAAGATCGATTAAATATTATAAAACCTTAAAGCTCGGTCAATTAAAAATATGTCTGCAAAGTTTTTTGCAGAATTTGTCTTGGCTTTCAATTGAACTTGTTAGTCTTTCAAGCTTAAATTACCAATTCGATTTGTAAAGTAAAATCGATACACAAACACAAAAAACTCCAACTAAACAATAAATCAATTGAATGCAAACCTAATTTTCGTACGTATAAGTTGTATATTTACGATATATTTTACTTACAAAAGAAGATAAAAAGAATTTGATGGAAAATAAAAACTCAAAAAGCGGAAATGCAAAAAATACGGAGATTTGCAAAGACTGCGAAGCCCTGGTAGGAAAAAAAAGATATACTCCTCCTCACAGAAATTTAAAAAAAAAAGAAATAAGAGAAGTGAATTCGATTTTTGGCAATGTGGATGAGCACTATTATGAATGTAATTCTTGCTCCACTACATGGTTGCACGAAACAGGCAGTTATGGTGAGGGGTGGATATTGAACTAAAAAAGAGAAAAATGAATCTGGGGTTCATACTTTATTTCACACAATTAGTTAAGGTCAAATTAACTTCTTTTCCTCAATTTTTAATTATCGTGGCAAAATCGTGGCACATTGTATTTTTGAAAACCACAAATACAACAAAATAAAGTCGTGAGAAGTTCATTCAAAACTTTTAGAGCAACATCATTTTTTATTGTAAATTTATGAGCTAACAAATACAATCATAATGAAGATTGGAAGAAATGATTTATGTCCATGTGGAAGTGGTCAAAAATATAAAAAGTGTTGTATAAATTCAAATTCGACATCTTCGACAGATACTTTTCAAAACTACCTCAAAACACACGATGCTTCTGAATTATTGAAAATGATTTCTTTAATTCAGTTAATACCAATAAACCAATCCAAGCTAATCCGTCTGGAAAGCATTCAAGATTTAATTTGCTCAAACTTTGAAAAAGGTGGTCAAGAAATAGATTACAATTCTGTTAAGCGGTTAATTGGCAAAGACTATGCCCATGATTATAGAGAAGACCCTGCCGAATCATGTGGGACGGAAAATTTTATGTTTTTCAATGGCAACAATATCGTATTTCCTGGAATAGCTAAAGATAGTACACAAATTAACCAGTTGCTCTTTAATTCGATTTTTGTCTGGGAAACTGATTTATCTGAAGAATTGAAAATAACAATTCGTGAGGGAGTATATTTTATGCTGTATATTCACAATATGATTGCTGAGCGAATGGGTCTTAAAAGATATCTATTTGAAGATGATTGGAGAGGTGAAATTTATTTTCCAGAAAGTAGCTTCATTAATAGTCATAAAGGCTTGTTTGAGTTTACAAGAGGAGACATTGAGGAAATTTATAAAAGACTGCATATTGAGGAAGATGTCATACAGCATTTTGTAACCACCCAACAGGAACTGATTAAAAACAAAGGGGAAGATATAGTATTAGTAAAAAAGCCCTTTTTAAGGTATGAAGATAAATTTTATTTAGCATTGCCTTCTGCACAAATGTACAGTCTAAACCTTTTTATTAGAAAGCAGATAGAATTGAAAGACCAGATTGAAGTTTTAAATTCATGCTATGAAAAAATGGTTTTAAACGAGTCCCATAAATATCTCAATATTATGTGGGAAAGTGTTGATTTGGGTTTACAATTGAAAAACTATGAATCATTATGGCAGATGGATTCCAACAAATATGCCTACGTAAGATTTATTTCGGAACATCAAGATAATGACATAAAAGAAAGGGCAGATTCAACTATTGCTTTAGCTAAAAAGAACATCAATTACGAAGAAACCGAATTTCTTTCTGTAACTATATTCGCCGGTTACGAACTAGATGAATTCCATTCTTATCCTATAGAATATTTAAAAGAAACCAAATATCAAATTGCACTTAGCTTTTTTGATCTTGAGCGTATTTTCAATCATTGGAAACCAGATGAATTAACTTTATGGAAATATGCCAAAGCAGAAGAAAGAGCGGACAAAGCTAAATTAAAAATGATGCCTATGTTCTCTATATTAACATATTTTCAATGGTATAAAAGAAATCATGACTCTTTTTTTCCGACAGATGATGCACCTCCAAGTATGGTGTGTTTTGATTTTAGTACTCAAGCGGAAATAATTGCCGAATCTGCACAAAAAAACGATAAGCATTTTGTAATGCAAGTTGAAAATAAAATCGGAGATAATTCAGAAGCTAAAGTTAGGCATCTGCCAGTCATCAAAACGAAAGATTACGCGCCAATTTATGTGTCTGAAGAAATATTCAGCAGAAAATTACGCAAAGTTTTAGAAGCTTACAGTTTTCCGATTTGGTTTAGCCATGATGAGAGTGTTGGTACAGTAGGCAGCAATTTTATAGAATCTATGATTTATTGGCTGAATGAATTTGCACATACTTTAAGTTCATATCTGACAAATCTAGGCAATCTTCCAATTGAATTTATATTGTCATTTGATGAACGTTTAAAATCTTTTCTAACATCAGGTATTGAGATTGAAAAGGGCGTAAAAATTAATATAAAATTTGAAGTTGATACGTACTTGAGAAAAATAAAACTAAAAATTCCTATTGAAATATTTTCCGCTTTACATCGAAAGGATAACCATGGAGAACGAATTTTAATGGATACTATCTTAAAATCATTCACTGTTTTACAGCGCCGTTATGGACTAATAGAATTTAGTCAAGAAGAAAGAGAGACATTCTTAGCTTCTCAAATGCCTCTCAGCAGTAAAAAAATGCTGCTGACTTCTCATAAAGCAAATGATTACAAAAGATTTGATAGATTTATTCCTAAACCAAGATATATACAAGATGCTGACGTCTCGGTGGTGCTTGAGAGTCAAATTAAATGGATGAATCTTTCATATCAGGTTCCTGAAAAAATTAACGATATCAATAAGGTTCCCTTCTTAAGTGAATTGATAAATACATTAACTTCTAAGTTAAAAGAATGTCTAAATAATTATAATGCAAAAGAACTTCTTATCGATTTAATGTTAAGACATGAAGCCATTATCCAAAGCTCTAGCAACTGGGATTTAGATTTGCCGGCGAGAATCAAATGCTTTGAAAAGTATCAAGATGTTATTAAGGAATATAGTGAAGATTACAGCAATGTTGTAAAAGCTTCACATTCTTTAAGAAGTTTAATAGAATATGTCGTAGCGGAATGTCCTGCAGGAACCAAAAAAGTAAATATTGATGATGTTGATTTTTTATTAGCTTTAATTAATGAGATCATCTTTTACGGAACTACAAAAGATAGTATAGTCTTGGGAATAGATAATCCCGACATGGGATTGTTATCATCAGGGCGGTTAGGGATGAATCACGATTTTCACGACACAATTTTGGCAGGTTATAAAGAATCAATAATTTTAGATGAGATTCAAGGTGTTAATGAAGATTTCGATAGTCATTTTCAAACCGATGAACAAAATTCCGAAATTGATATAGAAAAAGAAGCTTATTACGACAAAATTACAAATGCGTTTGAAAAAGATTTAGGAATAGATTTTTATCAAATTGGCATGATTGCCGAGTTCTTGGCAAATTATTGCTATTCGAATGAAAATTCTTGGTGGTATTGCACCGAAAATAAATTCATAGATTTAATATCGTCGAACTCAAACCTATCAAAAGCAGAAATAATAGCATTTCTATCTTTCATCCAATTAGAATCTAGAGGTAAAATAGAAAATGTGCCGGAAGGATTTCATGCTAAAGAAACATGGATTTGGCGATTTAATAGAAAACTCTCATACATCCGGAGACCCATAATACGATTAAAACAAGGAGATTCGGAGGTCCTTATGTGGAGCGCAAGACACTTGATAATGGCTTCAGATAACTTAAAGGCAATTTTTTATAATGGAACGTTAAAGGTTGATGAAATTAAAAACCCAAATATAACCGCACTTATAAATGAGCGATTAAATATAAAATCAAATGAATTTAGAAATAAAGTTTTAAATTGGTTTAAAAATACCTCACTGCAAGTTATCGAAAACGAAATTAGAATAAGAAAAAGTGTTTTCCCTAATGCTGATAGAGACTATGGAGACATTGATATTTTAGTTGTAGATAGCTCAAAAAAAATAGTTTATTTAATTGAATGTAAAAATACCAAGCAGGCCAAAGTTATGTATGATTTTCATTTTGATTCAAAGAACTATTTTGAAAAGCAATTACCAAAACATATTAAAAGAGGGGAATTTATATCTAATAATTTAGAACAACTTTCTGGGAAAATAAATATCGATTTAAAAGACTTTACTGTTTCTCCAATTGTAATTTCATCATATCAATTGCCGGTAAAATATTTCCATGATTTAGAAATTCCCATTTATTCATTTCAAGAAATTAAACGTGAAGGCCTTTTTGTTTAGCAAAAGGACATGAGGATAGAAATGTGACATTTTTTTTTGATTTTCATGACAGAATCGAGACAGATTGTGTTTTTAAAAAATAGAAAACCTAATAAATCAAGGTCTAACAAGTCTATGTTCGAAACTCTATGAAAACATATTTTGGAATATATAATTTTGGATTAATAAATAATCTGAACTTGGGTGCAGACTCGGTGCATTCATTTTCAACTGACAGATAAAACACTGTAATAAAACTATTTAGAAACTTAAGTTCGAAACATTACTATACCAAATAAGCTCATCGGATTTGCTGCGCATTTTGGTGTCTACCCGGGGCAAAAAGCACAACGTAAACGATTTACCTTACTTCTAAAAAGTGTTTTGCACAATTAAGAATGTTATGTATTATAAAGTCAAAAAAACAATCTGAGTGAGAACCTAAGAATTTCACAACAAAACATTAATTATCAAATAGTTAAAACACAAAAAACACGTACTAATACTTGGTCAATTTTCATTACTTATTTTTAATTTCACCCTGTAAATTTCCCGATAGCTTTTATTTTAAACTTGATTAACTAAATACAAATCATATGCAAAATGCAATAGCTTTCTCTAACAATGATGTAATTACTATCGCGTGGAGCCTGGGTGAAAAACCAACTGGCTGTATTGGGTACAAACAGTGAATAAACCTTCAATAACAGTACAAAGTCCATCAAAACATCTGTGATTTTTAAGAGTATACCTAGCGTCCTTTTCTGTATTTGTAAGGTCTTCTATTTTTTCACAAAACAGCAAAAGAAAAGACGCTAAAAAAAATTCTGACTAAATTTCACTATTACTGCTGTTTATTTTTATGTTCTCAGAGAGTTCAAAGAGTTTGATTCTAAAATCGGCCATCTTTGTCTCAAGCTGCTCAAGGTCTGGACTGCTTAATGCATCCACTTCAAGACACTGCGTTGAAAAAATAAACCATTTATCCAAGAGCATGATAAAGTCTGCTGTAAGTCGCAGTGACTGAGCAGCATCAACTTCCCGTAGTGTATCATAATATTTTTTAAAATCCTTGTCAATGTGGGCTGTGCAGTTCCTGATTGCATTGGTATTGGCAGTTTCAGCTTTTTTTCTGAATGCTTTCAGTTCAATCTGCAAATCAGCAAATTCCGTGGAAAGCATAGATGATCTAAGGGATATTTCACGAAGTTTCTTATTATGTGCGGTGTAGGTTTTCAATACTTCATGTATTGTAAGATGTGCTTGTTTTATAAAATATAGTTTTTCCCATTCAAATCCGGCATTCAATAGATTTTTTAAAATGATGGCCAGCTCCTGTTTTGCAATGGTTATAAGTGAATTGAATTGCAGTACCTGAGCTGTTTCTTGCATTATCGGACCATCATTTAACCGAGAAGATACTCCGTCAACCTCTTCACATATATCGGTCATTCCCCGCAGGTATACCAAGTGGATCTGCGTCTGGGTAATTGTTATTTTGGTGTAATTCAAAAGGTCGTTATTTTCCATATTATAGTTTTTTAAACCTGCAAAATTAAGAAATTGCTCTTATAGGAATATTGCTGGGTTCACTGCTTTTTTTATTGGTCTGTTTTATTGGAAAATTGCAAGATTTAAAAGGCAGAAAATTTTTAACTTATTTTTTAAAACTTTTCTATTAGTTTAGCGTATCATATACTGTAAACTCAATAAAAAATATATGCACATACCCCAAAGAAAACTCTCAGGAGAAGAACTGAAAGAATTTTTAACCGATGCGTCAGATTATTCAATGAATGCCATTAAGGATTATTTCAGCAGATATGAACCTGAATCGCTTTATTATCACTGGAGACTTTTAATCCGTTCTATGGATGAGTTTATAAATCTTGTCTGGGAGATAGAAGACCAACAGACAGTGCAGGATTTTTTGAGTCTTTCATTTAACTTTTTAGATCAAGATGAAACGGATAGATTTATTAAAGTATACTCAGAAGTTCTCAAACAGTTTGGATTGGAAACTGCTGAGCGATTTTTAAATTTTGCCCGAATGAATTTTACTATAACGGTTAAATATGAGCAAAAAGGAATTAATGATCAAATGGATTATAATGTAGCTGGCGTAAGTTCCGCTCTAATGTATTACCAGTCCAGAAGAAAATTTTATGTCACTCTTTTGGACCTTATCCCTTTGTGGGCGAAAGGCACCGTCAAAATTGAGTATAAAGCTGTCTTCAGCCATTTCCATTACTGGATCGAAAATTGTCTTCAGACTTGGACAACCCTTTATTACGATACTGTTTTAAGTGCTATTTACAATAACTTTTCAATTGATTTCAGTGTCCAGCCCCCATTAAAAAGCCATAATTATAAAAATCTGGAAGGATTTTTCCTTGAACCTCAGATAATGAACATGGTCGATGTTCTCACATACAGACCCCACCAGGTGCACAGCGTAGCACCGCCACAGATGAGCGGATCTAAAGTTTTTTCATTTTCAGAGGTCGAAAGCTATATACAGTCAATTCCAGTAACGTATCAGAGGTATGCGGCAAGCGATATGACGGAGTATATTGAACTGAAATTCCTTGTCCGAGAATTAAGAGAATTCTGTGCCGATGACTTTAATATCTGTGTTCCTAAAGACCGTTTTGACCATGAAATAGAAATTTATATAAAAAAAATCAAAATGTCTGCTGAGTCAGATGATTACATCTTTGTATCAAATTTTGCACCGCTTTTCCAATTGGTTGGGAATGTATATTATACAACTGTCGTCCTGCTGAACAGGTTTATCACCGACCGCATCCAGCAGGCGCTGAATAGGAACAAGTCTTTCCAGATTCATTCGGGGTTTGTTTTCGAAGCTAAGATCAGGGAGATTTTAAATAAAAAAGGGTTTAAAGTCACGGACATCACCAGAATTAAGCGCAAGGAATTTGACGTTATAACCGTTAAATGCGGTAAAATTTACAACTTTCAGTGCAAAAACAACCTGATAGACATCAGCAGGGTGCAACACGATGCAAAGATGACGGTACGGTGGAATAATAAACTTATAAATTATTACAAGAAAGCATACAAAAAAGAACTTGGCAGGGAAGATCTGATTACCGAAAAATTAGAACTGGATCAGATTCAGCATTTTGTTGTTTCAAGATATCCCGTTATTACGGATATTGATTACATCATAAATTTTAATGAGCTAGCAGAAGTAATTGACAGCTGGGATTTAGCAGAATAGTTTTTCCTTTTAAATACATTGGGATGCATATGCTCAAAAATAAAAAGACCTGTGTGCTGGCACAGGTCTTTTCTATAACATCTCTCGATCAAAAAACCAATAAAATATTTCCCTCTCGAACTTACTTCTGTAAATTTATAAAATCAGAAATACTCTTTTAAGAATCTGAAATCTACCCCTTAAAATTGCACTGACGCCATTTACTATGTTGTTTACTTTCGGAGGCAGGAGCAAGTGCATATGAATTTCCTTGGAGTTCGAGAACATTACTACATCAAAAAGCTATAAATATCATTAATCTGAGATTTGTGGCAGAATCGTGGCATTTGAAATTTTATGAAATAAGAAATGTAACAAAATCACGTGCTGACAAGTTTAGGTTCGAAACTGTATACGAATAAAAAAAACTAACATCTATCTAAATTACGAGGTACACTATTTTTCTATGACAGGTCTTAAATAATATATAAAACCTAGTACTTACTGGGGTCAAAGCGGAACCTCTTCCTCCACAACGGATAAAATCTAAATTCATCTTAACGTTACTTAAAAATTGTTGTGTAGAGTTTCGTGCGACATTCGTGGCACAATACTTTTTATCAAAGTAAAAGTCAGCAAAGTTGGGGTCTGACGATTTTGGGTTCGAATGGTTATGTGAAAATTTCACAATTCTGACCCCCAGGTTGGTTTATTCCTATTTTATTTTGAAACATTTTAAAGAGAAGAAGAAAAGAAGGCTTTATAAAGGGATTTTTAAATTATTAAGGGTGTAAAATTACACCCTTAATTTGGCCAATAATTTTCATTAGCATCAATATATTTCCTGTTTTATTATTTTGTTTCCGCTTAAATATTGATACCTTTAATTAAGACTTAATGAACTGTTATCTTTGCAGTAACAAACCAAATCATTTTAATGAGGAAAATTATTCTTTTAGTTGTATTATCGTCTTTGACATGTTCTGTTTTTGGGCAAAATGCTGTGCCAAAGGATTCTATAATAAATGATACCGTAAAAAATATTTGTTTCAATTACAAACAGCTTATCATTCCCGGAATTTTAATTGGATATGGTTTTTGGGGAAATGAAAGCGGACAGATAAAAAGTTTCAACAATCAGATACGTGATGAATTTACAGAGGATATTGATCGTAAGGTTTCAATAGATGATTTTTCGAGATATGTTCCTGCAGTTTCAGTTTATGCGCTCAATGCGTTTGGAGTTGAAGGAAAAAATAATATGCGCGATCGTTCTGTAATTTTAATCACTTCAACCATTATAAATGTAGGAACTGTTTTTGCTTTAAAATCACTTAGTAATGTGGAGCGTCCAGATGGAACTTCAAACAATTCATTTCCTTCAGGTCATACCGCCATTGCTTTTGCAGGAGCAGAATTTTTATATCAGGAATATAAAGACAAATCAATATGGTATGGCGTTGCGGGTTATGCTATTGCCACAGGAACCGGAATATTTCGTATGTACAATAACAGACACTGGCTTACAGATGTTGCCGCTGGTGCCGGAATTGGGATTTTGAGTACCAAAATTGCGTATTGGATTAATCCATATATTACAAGAAAATTATGGCATGGTGAACAAAAAAAATCGATGTCTTTCATAACTCCATCTTATGATGGCAGAAATTTGACAATCTGCTATTTCAAAACATTTTAAGCTTACAGGAAACTAATATTCAGATTTTCTTCAAAATTCATTTGTAAATTGCGGCATGAAAATTCTTATTATTGAAGATGAGCAAGAAATTGCACAAAGTATCAAAGAGTACTTTAAAACGAATGGCGTTCAATGCGAAACAGCCGAAAATTACGATTTGGCACTCAGCAAAATCGACAGCTATGATTACGATTGTATTCTGCTGGATTTAATGCTGCCTGATGGTGACGGATTTGATATATTAAAAGAACTAAAAGCGAAGAATAAAACAGAAGGTGTTATTATCATTTCGGCAAAAGAAAATCTGGAAACACGTTTAGAAGGATTTAATCTTGGTGCAGATGATTATCTTACCAAACCTTTTCATCTTGCTGAACTTTTGGTGAGAATGCAGGCACTTATTCGCCGCAAGAATTTTAAGGGAAGTAACAGTATCACATTCAATGAAATTGTCATCGAAATTTTCTCAAAGACAGTTTTTGTAAATGATATAAAACTGGATATTACCAAAAAAGAACTGGATTTACTGCTCTTTTTAATTGGTAACGAAAATAAGGTATTATCTAAATCGTCAATTGCAGAACATCTTTCTGGCGATATGGCAGACATGCTTGACAATCATGATTTTATATATGCTCATATTAAAAATCTAAAAAAGAAACTCACACAGGCCGGAAGTGGCGATTATATCAAAACAGTGTACGGTTTAGGTTATAAATGGGAAAATGAATAACAAAAAACTACTTCGTAAAACAACAAACAGCTTTCTTTTATATGCCGTTATCATATTATTGATAGCTGCTCCTGTATTTTATTATATCTGTCAATGGCTGTATGTTTATGAAACCGATGAAGTACTGCTTTTTCATAAAGGCGCTTTTGTAAACGAAAGCCACAACAATTACACTGCTAATGATATCGCCGCCTGGAACAAATACAATCCTAATATATCTATTGTTAAAGATATGGGTGTAACAAAAGATTCTATTGTGGGTAAAATGATATTTGAAGCTTTAGCCAATGAAAAAGAACCGTTTAGAATATTGTATGCTCCGGTTGATATCAACGGAAAAAGATACACCTATATAGAAAAGCGAAATCTGGTTGAAATGGAAGGAATGGTTTTTAGTGTGGCCGTTATGTTTCTGTTTATCATCATCATTTTACTTACCGGAATAATCTGGATTTCAAAAAGATCAGCAAAAATAATCTGGAAACCTTTTTATAATACATTAAGTCAGATAGAAGATTTTGAAATTGATAAAAATAATCCGCCTCATTTTATTCCAACAGATATTGACGAATTTGCGCGATTAAATAAAAGTCTCGAAAGTTTAATCGAAAAAAATACGGCCATTTATAAAAGCCAGCGCGAATTTGTAGAAAATGCAGCGCATGAACTTCAAACGCCTTTAGCATTATTTCAAACTAAAATAGATATTCTCCAGCAATTAGAATTAAACGAAGAACAATCCACTTTAGTTGGTTCTTTAAATAAAGATGTATCCAGACTTAACAGACTGAATAAAAACCTTTTATTACTTTCTAAAATTGATAATGAAAGTTATCTAGAAAAAAATACCATTGTTTTAAATGAGTATTTTGAGAAACATCTTGACTTTTTTACAGAACAGGCCAAAGCTAAAAACCTGACCATTCAAACTGAATTTAAAGATACTTTAAGCGTTCAGGGAAATGCAGCATTAGCAGAAGTTTTATTAAATAATTTATTTCTAAACGCTATTCGTCATAATAAAAAGGATGGCAGAATAGAAATTCAAATAGAAAACAATACACTTCGATTCACCAACACAGGTCAGGAAACAGCCTTAGCAGCAGAAAATATTTTCAATCGTTTTTCTAAAGTAAATCCTTCTTCGCAGGGAAACGGACTCGGATTGGCGATCATTAAAAAGATATGCGAAATCAATCACTGGGAAATTCATTATTATTTTAATGATAATCTGCATATTTTCGAAGTGAAATTTTAAAAATTCAAACTTCCTACAGAATCGGTTATGAGCTTTGTACTATTCTTTTTTTAAATAGTACAAATGAAATCAAAAACAATACTACTATTATCTTTTCTATTGATAATAGTACTGCAGTTATCCGCCCAAAAAAAATCGGTAACCATATCCGGAATTGTAAAAGACAGTAATTCTAAAACGGCAATACCTTATGCTAATGTGGTTTTAAAATCTTCTAAAGATTCTAAAATTTTCTTTGGCACTGTAAGCGATGAAGACGGACGTTTTACCATTGCAGCTGTAAATTCAGGAAACTACATTTTAGAAGTCAGCGTTGTTGGTTTTAAAACCAAATCACAAACTTTATTTGTGGGCAGTCTTTCTGATTATTTAGATCTTGGCAACATTGAAATTCAGGAAGATATCAATACGTTATCAGAAGTTGTTGTCAGTTCAAAAACACAGCAAAATCCAGTAACATTAGATAAAAAAGTTTTTGCTGTTGCTGATAATATTACGCAAAGCGGAGGCTCTGTTTTGCAATCCATGCAAAATTTACCCGGAGTTACCGTTCAAAACGGGAAAGTACAATTAAGAGGAAATGATAAAGTCACCATTTTAATTGAGGGCAAACAAACCGCTTTGACAGGATTTGGAAATCAGTCCGGACTCGATAATATTCCGGCTTCTGCCATCGAAAAAATTGAAATTATCAACAATCCATCGTCTAAATATGATGCCAACGGAAATGCCGGAATCATTAATATTATCTACAAGAAAAACAAACAAGACGGATTAAACGGAAAAATAGGAATTAGTTCGGGATACGGAGCATTATGGGAACGTCAGGCGAATTTGCCAACGATAAGACCTCAATATAAAGTAACGCCTAAAATTAATCCGAGCCTTTCACTAAACTACAGAAAAGATAAAATAAATGCTTATTTACAAGCCGATTATCTCTATACAGAAACACTTAACAAAAATGAATTTGTTACGAGAACTTATGATGACGGCAACGTAATTAATCAGCAGACAAAGCGAAATCGGGATACGCATTTTACTACGCTTAAAACCGGAATTGACTGGAATTATAACGACCGAAATACTTTTTCTTTTTCTGGTCTTTATGGCCGTGAAAAAATTATCGATCACGGAGACGAACCCTTTTTTAATCAGGATAATACGGAGCGTTTGCGTTTGTGGCAGTTTTTAGAAGACGAGCTTAAAACAACCGTAATGGTAAGCGGTTCTTATCAGCATAAATTCAAACAGGCTGGACGTAAATTAAATGCCGGAATTAATTATACGTATCATCAGGAAGATGAAAAATATTTCTTTGATAATATTCTGCCAACTTCTACAGGTCGCGATGCTTTTAAACTGCTTTCGGATGAAAAAGTAATCGACCTTAATTTAGATTATGTTCAGCCATTAAAATACGGACGTTTTGAAACAGGAATTAAATTTAGAAACAGAGAAATTCCTACCAATATGCAGTTTTTTCCGGGAGAAAACTCTCCAATTGATGCAAATGCCGGAGGCTGGGCGACTTACAAAGAAATCATTCCGGCTGTTTACGGAAGTTACATTTATGAAAGCGAAAGAATTGAAGCTGAACTTGGACTTCGTTATGAATATGTTGATCTTAAGTACGATGTCAATCCAAATCATCCTACTTATAAAAGCAACGGATACAATTATACAGAACCTTTTCCGAGTGTTAAACTGGCTTATAAAATCGATGATAAAAACAAATTCACCGCTTTTTATAACCGTCGTGTCGACAGACCAAATGAAGTCGATATTCGTATTTTTCCAAAATACGATGATGCCGAAATTATTAAAGTAGGAAACCCAGCCCTGCGCCCTCAATATACAAGCGCGTTTGAAGCAGGTTATAAAACCGATTTCAATAAAGGTTATTTTTTAACCTCTTTGTATTACCGCGTTATAAACGGAACTATTACCCGAATCGCGACTACAGTTCCCGGCAGTTCTTTGATTTATAACGTATTTCAAAATGCATTAGAAAGTTCCTCTTTTGGTGCCGAGATTGTTTATGCAAAAGAAATCAATTCGTGGTATTCTTTTAATATCAATGGAAATCTATATAAAAATACAATCGATGCCTTTACGGTCACCAATTTATATCCAGTTCCGTCAACTTATACGGGTAGTCTTC
Organism: Flavobacterium sp. Root935; assembly: GCF_001429295.1. Classification (GTDB taxonomy): domain Bacteria; phylum Bacteroidota; class Bacteroidia; order Flavobacteriales; family Flavobacteriaceae; genus Flavobacterium. The sequence continues at coordinate 1,452,274 of NZ_LMJL01000012.1, forward strand.
AGGAAATAACTTCGGGAAATGTAAAATGGAACAATACTTTTTTATTCAATAAAACACTTTCCGGTCAGGTTTCTATGGTATATCTCGCACCAGACATAATTCCGCAGGGAAAAATGGATTCCCGCTTTTCTACAGATTTGGGTGTAAAAAAGATTGTTCAAAAAGGAAAAGGCGAAATATTTTTAAATGCCACAGATATTTTCAATACGCTGGTAATCAAAAAAGAAATTCAAGGCGAAGGATTCCGCTATACGAGCAAGGATTATTATGAAACACAAGTCGTTCGTTTTGGATACAGTTACAAGTTTTAACGGTATCCAAAATGAAATTCAAAATTAATTCAGAATTGCAATATAAAATTTGCACACGAATGTTAAACAATAATTATGAATAAATTATCTTCAAAGTACGGCAGATATTCACTGTTGATGCATTTTATTATTTGGTTTTTAATACTATCTCAAATTTTAAGAATTTCCTTTTTTATATGGCAGTATAATGAAGTTTCGTGGAATATTATCGATCTTTTAAGAACCCTGATAACAGGTCTTTTCTTTGATTTTGGTACTGTTGCTTTCATCTCCATTTGCAGTGTATCATATTATACTGTAATGCCTAATAAGTGGATTGGTTCTTTTGTAGATAAAATCTTAATTTACTTTTTTACATCCTTAACCGTATTTATTCTTGTTTTTACCTTTTTTGCCGAATTGACATTTTGGGATGAATTTAAAACAAGATTTAATTTCATAGCCGTTGATTATCTTATTTATACGCATGAAGTTGTAGCTAACATTCAACAGTCGTATCCCCTGCCCGTTTTAATTGGCGGTGTATTACTGCTTACTTTTGTATTTCTGTTTATTTTTTATAAAAGAGGTGCTTTTACTGCTGCTTTTACATCTAAAGCGAGTTTAAAAACGAGACTCTCGGTTCTATTATCTACTAGTGGGATTGCTTTAATTTTTGGTTTCTTTATTACCAATAATCAGGCAGAATGGTCTTCTAATCGATACAATTCAGAAATATCAAAATCAGGTATTTATTCTTTTTTTGCTGCTTTTAGAAACAACCAAATGAAATATGTTGATTTCTATACTTCCATTCCTAATGATAAAGCTTTTGGCATTATTAAAAAGAAATTAGCTGATCCTTATTCTAGTGATTTCAGAAACGATTATTCTATTCATAGAAAAGTTACAGACCGTATTCCATCTCTTGAAAACAAAAATGTTGTCTTTATTTTGGTTGAAAGTCTGAGCGGAAGCTTTTTGAAGGAATTTGGAAATAAAGAAAACATCACGCCTTTTTTAGACAGTCTTGCTCAAAAGAGCATCTTTTTTGAAAATTTATATGCTACAGGAACCAGAACCGTGAGAGGAATGGAAGCTGTTACTTTGTGCATTCCTCCTACTCCGGGTCAAAGTATTGTAAAAAGACCTGATAATCAAAACTTGTATACCGTTTGCAGCATTTTCAAATCCAGAAAATACGATTGTAATTTTTTCTACGGCGGCTACGGTTACTTTGATAATATGAATGCTTATTTTGGAGGAAACGGATTTAATATTTACGATCGCGGACGCGGCAGTGTATTGAGCGATGAGATCAAAACGGTTCGCAATAATATAAACGATAATGAAGTAACTTTTGAAAATGCGTGGGGAATTTGCGATGAAGACATTTTTAATAAAATGCTAAAAGTGGCTGATTCACAATATAAAACCGGAAAGTCGTTTTTCAATTTTGTAATGACAACATCTAATCACAGGCCCTTTACTTATCCTTCGGGAAAAATTGATATTCCTTCTGGAACAAGTCGTGAAGGTGCTGTAAAATATACTGATTTTGCCCTAAAAGAATTATTCAGAAAAGCCCAGACAAAACCTTGGTTTAAAAATACCGTTTTTGTAATAATTGCAGATCATTGTGCGAGCAGTGCCGGAAAAGATGAAATTGATGTGGCAAACTATCATATTCCTGCTTTCATTGTTAATTTACACGAAAATCAAAATCAGAAAATAGCGCAGCAATGCTCTCAAATTGATTTATGGCCTACGCTTTTTTCATTGTTTCATTGGGATTACGAATCTGATTTTTTTGGAAAAAATGTTTTGGATTCTCAATTTGAACAGCGCGCTTTAATGGGAACTTATCGAAAATTAGTTCTGATGAAAAAAGATAAAGTAATGATCTTATCGGATCAGAAAAAGCAGGCGTTTTATTCCTGGAATAAAGAAGATAATAGTCTGAAATCACTTCCAATAGATCACTCTTTTTTAGAAGAAACCATTTCGTGGTACCAAACCGCTGATTTCCTTTTTACAAATAAACTTTTACAATAATGATTTACATTCATTTTATAATCAACCCCATTTCCGGAAGCGGTAAACACAATTTGTCCGCGTCTTATATCTTAAGCCAGTTTCCTAAAGATAAATATAAAATTGAGGTTGATTATACAAACCAAAAAAAGCATGCAATAGAACTCACAAAAGCGGCTATTGCACAAAATCCAGATTACATAATTGCATGCGGAGGTGACGGAACGATAAATGAAGTAGCCTCCTCACTTATAGGGACTTCAATAAAATTAGGAATTGTTCCTGTAGGTTCAGGAAACGGACTGGCCTCTAATTTGAATATTCCAAGAGATATTGACAAAGCGATTGCTATCATTAAAAAAGGGCATGCGACAGCAATGGATGCTGGCCAATTAAATGATAAATACTTTTTTAGCAACATGGGTATTGGCATCGATGCGCTTATTATTAAAAAATACGAACGAGCTGGAAAAAGAACACTTCCGGCTTATATTAAAGCAGCAATGTCTTCGAGTTTAGAATTTAAACCTCAAAAAACAATTGTGCAATTTGACAATCAAATTCTTGAAATAAATCCGCTGATGTTGTTTATATCCAATTCTAATGAAATGGGTTACAATATGAGCCTTACTCCAAAAGCAAGTCTTCAGGACGGATTATTGGATCTGATTATAATTCCGAAATTGTCTTTTTTTGAAAAAATAATGCTGGGGTTTAATGTCCTTCAAAATTCAATCGAAAAATTCAAAAAAGCACAGCACTTTTTAGTAAAAGAAATTCAAATTGAAATGCCGTCAAAGATTTTTATCGATTCTCAAATTGACGGAGAACAGCATAATTTGAAAACAAATAAATTAAACATAAAAATAATGCCCGGAGCACTAACCGTTTTAGTAGATTTATAAAATAGCAATTCCATAGAAAGAACTTTTTTTTATTCTCTCTATGGAATATTTTTTTGTTTTTAATCTGATTTAAAATTGTCTCACAAAGCTGCAGCCTAATTCTTTCCCGTTATAAAAAGGCATAATCATCGATGTGGTTTTGTTTTCTTTTGAAGATTTAAAAACTTTATTTTGCAAATACGGATATATCCAGTATGCCGCTTTTGTACTTAAAATTCCAATTCCTGCGCCTGCAACAACATCTGTAAGCCAATGTCTGTCATTATACATTCTAAAAAGTCCCGTTCCTGTCGCTACAGCATATCCTGCAATTCCATACCAAATCGATTGGTCTTTGTATTCCTGATACATAAATTCTGCTCCTGCAAAAGCAGTGGCAGTATGTCCAGATGGAAAAGAATTATTAGAAGATCCGTCCGGTCTTTCTACTTTAGTAATATTTTTTAAAGCAAATACCGAAGCGCTCATCATTAAATAAGAACTCGCTAAAATAATAGAACGGTCTTTCATATTATTTTTTCCTTTTATACCCAAAGCATTTAATCCGTATACAGAAACCGCAGGAGCCCATTGCGAGAAATCATCAATCGAGATTTTATGATCGATATCTTCATTTACTTCTTCCTTAATTTCTGTATTATAACTTTTGAGCTGATCACTTTCTAAACCAATAAAACCATAACCAATAAGGATGCTGGGAATAATCAATTGTTTGTAGTTAAACTTTAAATTGTGTACAGTATCTTGTACTTCAATTGTATCACTTACTGTGTTTTGGGCACAAATAGAAGTCATACCAAAAATAAATAAGAGGAACGATTTTCGCATTTTAAATGAAAATTAGAAATTAATAATTACGCTTGGTAAATAATATTAAACGTAGTTTTTCCTTATATAAAACTTATTAGATTAAGACCATACGTTTTTTATCTTTGAGATAAATTATAAGGCAAAGTTGAAGATGAAATCTGAAGAAATTCTGCATTAATTATACTAGACTTTTTTTAACAAAGATTTAATAAGGTAATATTCAGGCTTGGGATACCGCTCGAAGACCAAAAGTCAACCAACATTTCCATTTCCCGCAAAAAAGCCACTCAATTGGTGGATTTTTAATTATAATTCACAATCAGGCGTTTTGTGGCAGAAACATGGCGCACTGTCTTTTTGAAAACTATAAACTCAGCAAAATCAACATCTAGCAAGTTTAGGTTCGGAACTATTAAACATCAAAAACTGTGATAACATTTAGCAATCAAAAATATGGGGCAAAATCAAGGTCTGGCGACTTTAGGTTCGAAACTTTTTAGAGTGCGTGTTAGGAATCTTTATTCAAAAATAGCGAACAATAAAAAAGAGCCAATGACTAATAAAAGTACAGTTAGCTCTTTCATGAAACAGATTTATAAATATTAATAAAATAGAAAATTGGGCAATTTAAAATCCATTATTCCAAATTTTCCCTTAAACTCCGAAGCTGGTATTGGAAGATTCTGTGAGAGTCCAGAAACTCATGCTAACATTATTATTATCAAATTTAATGTATTTATTAAATAATCAACTTTAAGAATCATTTTCGAGAATCTGATGAAAGCAAGAATTTTATTTCTTCTTCTTATCCGTGTTTCCTTTCGATGCTGACACAGCTTTATTTTCTTCCAAGTTTATCACCACTTTTTCTATTTTTCCTGTAAAGGCATAAGGAACATCATAATTTAAATTTACAGGCGTTCCTGTATCTTCGCCTATATCAAAAGTTTCATCAAGTGTAAAACGGTTAAAAATGGTTTTTTCGATTCGTTTTTCTGCAGCTTTTTTACCATCGACAGTTAGAGTTCCGAGTCCGCCTTTTCCGAGTCCGCCTCCATCATATTTAAAATCAAAAGTGATGGTGTGTGCTCCGCTTTTTAATACTTCTGTTGAAGCTATGTTGGTATGAATAACGTTTCCGTAGTTATAATGAAAAACAGGTTTTCCTTTTTCCAGATACAATGCCCAGCCGTCAAACAAACCGCCCATTGTTGCCAGGATGCCTTCTGTTTCATTTTTAGAAATATTGATTTTTGCCGTTATCGTCCATGATTTATTTTTTATATCGGGAGCAACACCTTCCGGAAGTCTTTTCATTCCCTGATAATACGTAAAAGAAGTACGGCCTAAAGTTAAACTTGGTCTAATCGCTGGGTTTAAACGTGATGTACGGCTGTCATCAAGAGGTAAAACATTGTATTTTGCCGCTTCACTATAGAATAACAATTGAAGCTCCTTAAGTTTATCGGGGTTTTTATCGGCTAAGTTATTTGCTTGCGTAAAGTCTTCGTCTACATGATATAATTCCCATTTGTAACCGTTAATTACATCTACTGTTGGCGCTTCAGAAACCCACGGAAGTCCAACTGGCGTAGTACTGGCGATCCATCCATCATCATAAATAGCACGATTTCCAAACAATTCAAAATATTGAGTTCGATGTCTGGACGGTTCTTTCGGTTTATCAAAAGTATATTCCATACTTACGCCTTCCATAGGTTTTTGTGTAGTTCCGTTTACGGATGAAGGTGCTTGTATTTGTGTGGCTTCTAAAATAGTTGGAAACACATCTATTACATGATGCCATTGACTGCGGATGCCTCCAGCATCTTTTATACCTTTTGGCCACGAAATAACCAGACCGTTTCTGGTGCCACCATAATGAGAAGCAATTTGTTTACACCACTGCATTGGTGTGTTCATGGCGTGAGCCCAGCCAACGGGATAATGATTGTAACTTTTCCACGTTCCAATATCCTCTTTTTGTTTGAGCATTTCTTTATAATCGGTGTAAATTCCGTTCATTTCGGCTTCCAAATTGGTTGCTCCTTCAGGACTTCCCTCACCGCTCGCTCCGTTATCTCCAACTATATAAATAATTAACGTATTGTCGAGCTGTCCTAAATCTTCAATCGATTTTATAACACGTCCCACATTATAATCTGCCTGTTCCAGATATCCCGCATAAATTTCCATCATGTATGCATACAATTCTTTTTGTTCTCCGTTTAAAGAATCCCAAGCCTGAATTTCTTTAGGTCTTTCCGTCAGTTTTGCATCGGCAGGAATAATTCCTAGTTTTTTCTGACGGTAAAAGGTTTCTTCTCGTATTTTATCCCAACCCTGATCAAATTTTCCTTTATATTTTGCAATCCATTCTTTGCGCGGATGATGTGGCGCGTGCGTTGCGCCCGGAACATAATACATAAAGAAAGGTTTGTCTGGTGCGATTGTTTTCTGAGTCTGAATATAGTTGATGGCTTTATCTGCCAGATCATAATCAAAATTATAATCGGGGTTACCGACATAAGGTTCAACAGGTGTTGTTCCTTCAAAAACTGCTGGTCTCCATTGATTCATATCGCCGCCAATAAATCCGTAAAAATATTCAAAGCCAAGACCTGTTGGCCATCGGTCAAAGGGTCCAACCGGACTTCCTTCAAAATCCGGAACATTATGATCTTTGCCCAGCCATGCGGTGTTGTATCCGTTTCCTTTCAGGACTGCGCCAATAGTTGCTGTTTCTGCTCCAATCATCGAATTATAACCTGGATATCCAGTTGCCAATTCCATAATTTGTCCTGTATGTGCGCTGTGGTGATTTCGTCCTGTAAGCAATGCGGCACGTGTTGGAGAACACATTGCCGTGGTATTGAATTGATTGTATCGAAGTCCGTTTTTTGCTAATCTTTCTAATGTAGGCGTATTTGCAGGACCTCCAAAAGTACTTGAAGCTCCAAAACCAACATCATCAAGCATCACTAATAAAACATTTGGCGCTCCCTTTGGCGCAGTAACTGCTTTTGGAAAATCCATTTCAGATTTTTTTGCATCTAAACTGATATGTCCGTTAAATGGCGCTTGCGGTTTTGGCAGAACTTCCTGTCCAAACGAACAGATCGAAATAAATAAAGCGGCTGATAAAATGGCTGTTTTTTTTCTCATTTCAGTATATTTAAATTTTATATCTCAGTATTTTAACACTGCTGCTTTCTCTTTTAAATAAAGTTAAAAGCAAAACATAAAATTACAAATACACTGTAGGGCAATCAATTAAAAATGGTTGCAAATTATAATATGAAACAAGAAAAAAGTAAGTTTAATAAAAATCACGACAGCTGCTTTTATGCAGAATGAATGGAAGTTAATTTTTTATTGAAATTTACTTATTAAGTTCTCTGTGGACTTTATCAAAAATCTAATGAAGGTAGCCTGTTTAAGTCATGCTAACTCCTCCTTATTAAAATTTCTTCTTCCAGTTCCTTCGATAAATCACTGTAAGCAAGTTTATCTGCCATGTTTTTTCGGAGTTTTTGTACTGCTATTTCGGCCTTATTTTTATTGTGGCAGTATTGATCACAAATCGTTTTAAAATGTTCATCATGGGGATATAAAACCCTTAAATCATCTATATATTCAGCAAATTTAAGATTAAATAAATCGTAAGGAAGAGCCATTTTTTTCATGGATTGTTTGAATAACAAATTTACTAATTAATTACGCTTTAGATTTTCTCAATACGTTTCATGTTATAATTTGCAACATACTTTATGTTGTGCCTGCATTACCAACAGAATAGGAAAATCAAATTGATTTTTATAATTGATTCCTTACATTATTTAATTTATAACGTAAAGTTATTTAATCGAGCCAATAAGGTAATTTGAACTTTTTATATAATTTGCAGCAAAAAAAAGAAACATCAGACTAACCGCGGTTTTGCAACGAAATCTAAGGCTATTTAAGCTTCTTTAAGCGCTCTAAGTTTTGTGGCAAAATCATGGCACTAGGTATTCTGAACAATTAATAACTTAGCAAAATCAAAGTCTAAGCAGTTTAGGTTCGAAACTTTTAGAAACTTAGTAAAAACATTTTTATGAATAAAATATTGAAATAGACATAATTGAATTTAGGTGCAGAATCGGTGCACCTAGTTTTAAGACAAAATTTAAAACACTATAAAACAGTTATTTAAAATCTTAAGTTCGAAACATTACTAAACATCAACTCTGTAAAATTTTGAAGTTCAACTCTATCTAGAAGACAGATTTCCATACAAATCTAAAGATCCTGCTTTGATTACTATTTAGTATTGTTATAACAAAGCACATTCCCTGCTGTTCAACAGAAGCTATAAATTGATTTATTTCTCTCCATAGGAATCAAGATAAATTTCCTTTAGTAAAACAAAGAATATATCACGTAATCATTAAAGTTTTTAATTAAAAGATAGCTTAGTGCTATCTTTTTTTGTTACGTTCAAAAGGGTATCTGCATTTTTAAATCGCTGTAAATAATCATTTCTCACCAACTTACTCGACTAATGAAACTAGATTTAAAATGATCCTTAACTTTTGGAACATTACAATTAATTCAATCCTACTTTTTTTTGGGACAAAATTGAACTAAAATATTCGTTTTTAAATGAGTGTCAAATTATAAATATCAAACTATGCCCAAAGCAATAGAGTCGTTTATAGCTTTCTTTAAATAATAATTAAAGGGTGAGTATTGTAAAGGAAACTGAGCTCCCTTCTATCACCTTCAAACCATTTACCAGCTATAACTACCTATGAAAGATTAATTTTATACTTTTCTTCAACGTCTGAAGAAGTGATTTTAGAAGCCAGTGGTCCAATTTGAAATACTTTTTCAATAAATTCAATACTTTCATCCAGGCTAGTGCTTTCATTTTTTAAGTGACTCGCAAAATGATTTGTGATTTTTTGAATAATTCTGGCACTAATCAAATCAACCTGAGTTTCATTAAAATTATTTATCTTCTTTTTCTGAAAAGCTAATTCACCAGACACAATATCATTTAATTTAGCCTTTAATGCATGGATAGTTGGTGCATATTTTCGACTATTTATCCAAGTATTAAATTCTAATTTAATATCCTCAATAATAGCTTCCGCAGCCGGAATATGTTGTTTTCTTCTTTCCAGGGTGTCATCTGTAATTTGAGATAAATAATCCAAATGTATTAAAGTTACGCCCGGTATTTTTTCTACATCGGGATTTACATTCCTTGGAATAGATAAATCCAAAATTAGCAAAGGTTTCGCTAAATCCCGCAATATTTCTTTGTCGATAGTTGGACTTTGGGCACCTGTGGCCACAACCAGTACATCTGCCACTTGTACTTCTTTTTTTAATTCCAGGAAATCCTTAACAATAACATTTAGTTTTCCAGCCAACATTTCAGCCTTACTTTTTGTTCTGTTTATAAGTGTAACATGGCTATTTTTAGTATGTTTAACCAAATTCTCACAGGTGTTCCTGCCTATTTTTCCTGTTCCGAATAATAAAATATTTTTGTTTGAAATATCTTCTACATTTCGGATAATATATTGAACCGATGCAAAGGAAACGGATGTTGCACCAGATGAAATTTTAGTATCTGTTTTGATTTTTTTGCTTGTCTGAATAACTGAGCTTACTAAACGATCCAGGAATGTATTGACTAAACCCTCTAGTTTACTATGATTAAAAGCGATTTTAATTTGGCTGATAATTTCAAAATCACCCAGAATCTGACTGTCTAAAGCTGTACCTACGCGAAACATGTGGTTAACAGCTTCCTGATTCTTGTATATATATGCAACCTCTCTAAATTCTTCTAAGGAACCATTACTGTTTTCGCAAAGCAATTTGATGAGCTCATAAGGATGATTGGCAAAACCATATATCTCAGTTCTATTACAAGTAGAAATTACAATTAAGGATTCTATACCTTCAGCCTTGGCTTGTGCCAACAGATCAGATTGGGCTTTAGCCGTTAAACTAAATTTTCCTCTAATTGTAGCATCTGCCTTTTTATAACTTAAGCCTAAAGCGTAAAAAGTGGTGGTTTTGGACATGTTATATTTTTCCATACTAAGCTTTCCTTAAAAGTTTAAAAAAATTATTATTAACTAATTTACAAGAAACAAGACTAGGGGCACTTTTATCCCATCCATAAATCGATTTAAATCAATGGTTATAAATAACATTTATGGCCATTTGCAATGTATCAGGTAAATAAAAAACGCTACCTTTTTTCAGGTAGCGTTTGAAAAGAAAATTATTTTTGAACTATTGGAGTTCTAAGAGATTCTAAAACAGCAACAATATCGGTATAAAGCTCTGTATTTGAAGCAACACCATTTGCATTTGCAGCCGCACCTACATAACCTACGAATTTTGTATAATCCGCGCTACTTGATTTTGTTCCCATACGAGGATTTTTCGCAGGATCATGTGCATCTACCATATTCAACCCAGAATAGGTATTTACAGCGCTTGTACCTCCCGTGTTAAACGAAAAGAAATCAGTCAGATTATCTGATAGTTTAGCAATATTTGTAGACTGGGTAGTTCCCGTTTCTGCTAAAACCGGGGCAAAATGCGCTTGTAGATTCCCCGAAGCATTCGACTGAACATCGGCAACAATTAATCCTATAGTTGAATTTACCACCTTGCGGAAATTCAAACGTCCTTGTTCGATCATTTGACCAGAATTATCAGGATCAGAAACCATTTTAGTGCCGCCTAATCGTTCGTAAATAGATGCCTTTACAGGAGGAGTTACAGGGGCGTCATCATCATTACTACTACAGGAAGCCAGGGTTGCAGAAGCTGCGAGTAATACACTAAGTGTAATTTTGGAATAAATTTTCATAATAAAAGTATTAAGGGTTAATTAAAAAAACGGTTTATTTTTTGAGACAATTTGTAGCTCAAACTATTTTGATTTACGGGACAAACTTCTTTGCCAGCCAAATTTTCTGGCAAAATATAACGCTTAGCGTCATAATGTCCTATGGCTATCAACTGGTCAAATACCTTCTGAGAATTCGTGATTTTATTGTTATGGAAGTAAACAACCACATTTCTTTTGACGATTATAGAATCTGAGGTTAATCCCTTAATAGATCTCAAATCTGAACATATTTGTTTGGCTTGCAGAGAATCGATGTTTGTTTTAAAATCGATTCGGCTAACTTGCAGGTTGGGACTTTCATAAACAGCAGGCTTAGCGGTAATAATGTGGAATAGAAAAATGGCAAAAAATAGTACCGTAATGATCAGTCCCGTCCACAGGCCTTTTTTAATAAATTTGTTAATTTTCATACAGCTGATTTTAAAATGATTTTAGGTTTTCAAGATCATATACGAACACTTTTTCGGGTTGGTTTTTATTTAAACAGACAAAATATTAGTTTAGATTTATTTTAAATAACAACACACTGAACAACAGTAAATTATCAAAAAACTCTTGCCAAATTAAAACCAAAAAAAACATCTCCTTTGGTCCAGTCTCCTGTAGTCCTTCCAAGATATCCGGCCTCGTCAATGGCTTGAGAACTCGTAAAATGCATTTGAAAAACATGTCCGCCGGTTTCTAAATCAAAACCTATAGATAATGGATTTTTATAAATAGAATTTGAGGCCCTGTTTAAGTGCGCTGCATAATCCATATTCAATGACCAGCGTTTAGCAAATTTATATCTGCCGCCAAAGCCAATGGCATATTGCGAGTTGTTTTGCTGGGGATCCAGCACGAAATTTTCATGGAAAAATGATGGAACTATTTCTAAAGAGAGTCTTTCAGAAAATTTTCTGGAAATTAAAAGTTGGGCTACATAGGTCAGCCTGTTTTTAAATTCAAGTTTCGGATACAGGCTTTCCTTTAGCGTGTTGTTAATAGACAAACTATTAAACCCTGCAATAGTAACAGGAAAACCGTCTTTTATTTGCGGCAATAACATATATTTTGTTGCAAAGTCATAAGCAAATTCACTTCTGGCTGCACTGATATTAATCCCTTGGGTCAATCCGTATATAAATTTTATTTGGGTATTGGCATTGTCCAATCCATAGAAGCCCTCGAAACCATCTTTTATAGAACCAAACCGGTGTGCAACAACAAAATACAAATCTCCTTTTGCCGCCAGTTTTGTAGATTCGAGATTAACAATCTTCAGGGCTTTAAATGCAGATGTCACCTTTTCTTTTGTTACAGGCGCTTCAACTCCCGATAATAAGTCATCTTGAGAATAGGTTAATAATGGAAATAAAAACAATAATAGGAGGAGCTTTTTCATGTGGTTCGTTTTAAATTGTTATTTGTTTGAATGTGAAACTGAAGACTGATCTATTTTAAATTCTTGTAAGAGCTCATCATATCCTAAAAACCGTCCTTTGATTTTTAGCTCTTTGCCAATTGCAATGCCTTTGGGTAAACTGTCTTTGAAGCTTGCAAATATCTTTTCGCCAATAACAATACTCTTAGTTTCGAGATCAATAGTCGTTACTCGTGCGGTTAATTCAACTGTTTTGTCCTGGTATTTGCGAGTAGCAATGCTGTCATTCGAAGTAAATTCTTTTTCGAGCCCGTAAACCGTTACAACATAATCTGCAGTCTCTGATTCGATATCCCGGTGGTTTTTATAACTGTAGCGGTAAATTGCGATCCCCGTTATAAGGAAAAGGGAAATTGTGATAAGTATTTTTTTTCTCATAGCTGGTTTTAGTATTTGGAATTATTTACGTTAAAAAATACCTATTGGATTTAAACTATCAAATATGCTTTTTCTTAAATCTGTTTCATCTGTTTCATCGTATATGATTTCAAAATGCTTTTTAACTTTTAAAATCATTATAAACTAAATAACCAATCCTATGAACTTAAAAACTCTTTTACTCCTTCCATCATGTATCCTATTATTAGTGAGTTGCACAGATGATAATCCTAGTACTTTAATTGATACTCCACCAATTACGGATGTGGCAACATATAATCAGAATGTGAAATCCATTATTGATAATAACTGTGTTGTTTGCCACGCCGCAGTTCCTAAAAACGGAGCCCCTATGTCATTAGTCACTTATGATCAGGTAAAAAATGCGGTTTTAAATCGTGGATTGCTTACCCGAATTTCATTAGAAAATGGCAATAGTTTACTAATGCCGCAAGGCGGACCAAGATTACCTCAGACTACTATAGATGTTATTAAAAAATGGGAACAAGATGGATTATTAGAACAATGATCCCTAATAAAAACATGAAAAAAATTATACTAATACCAGTACTATTATCTTCTTTCATTGTTTTTTCGCAAGAAAAAATCTTAACCAAATCATCGACAATCACTTTTGAAGCTTCAGTTCCGTCTTTTCAGCCGGTTATGGGAACCAATAGTAATGTAACATTTGTTTTAAATCCGGCAACAGGTGAAATTGCATCCTTAGCCTTGATCAAAGGATTCCAGTTTGAAATGCCTTTGATGGAAGAACACTTTAATGAAAATTACATGGAAACCGATAAATATCCTAAAGCTATTTTTAGGGGAAAAATAGAAAAATTTGACACGAAAAATTTGACTGAAGATTATAAAGATTACGTAATAAAAGGAAATTTAGAACTTCACGGCAAATCTAAAGATATAAATGCCAGTGCAAAAATTACTAAAACGGGCTCCCGAATTACTATCATTTCAGATTTCGCTGTAAATGCCAGTGATTTTAGCATTCCAATTCCATCACTTATTAAGTATAAACTTGATGATAAAGTGAAAATTCAAATTATTGCTGTTTTAAAATAAGAGTAAAACAAAAAGGATTTTGTTAACTAAAAATAATCTAAAGCCAAAAAACATGAAAAAAGCCATACTTATTACAATGCTCTATGTTTACGCTATTGGCCTTTCCCAAGAAAAAATGATCAGTAAAACAGGAAAAATTACTTTTGAAGCATCTGTCCCTTCTTTTGAAGAAGTAAAGGCTACAAATACAAATGTTACTTTTGTCCTGAATCCTGCAACAGGAGAAATTGCAAGTTTAGCTTTAATGAAAGGTTTTCGATTTAAAGTCGCTTTGATGGAAGAACATTTTAACGAAAATTATATTGAAAGTGACAAGTATCCAAAAGCAACTTTTAAAGGAAAAATAGAAAATTTCGATTCAAATAGCCTTACCAGTGGCCCTAAGGATTTTACTATAAAGGGTACATTACAACTTCACGGAAAATCCAGGGAAATATCAACCACAGCCAGACTAAGTATGTCTGGTTCGGGAATAAGCATTGTATCTAATTTTACAGTAAATGCGAGTGACTTTAATATTGAAATACCAAGTTTAGTTAAAAACAAACTATCTAATAAAATAAACATTCTTATTGTTGCGGTTGTAAAATAACAGATCAATAAAAATTTATAACATTAGAAGCAAGTACAATAAACCATCAAAAAAAATAAATTTTGAAAGACCAATTATTCGTTACATCAAAAGTGGAGGAAGAAATAAAAATTGAAGATGACTTTACAATTATCCGTTTTCAGAATGACAGTTCAGAACCTTTTTGTGCACACCATAAATTGGGCAGTGCTTTAATACAGTTTCATTTTGCACTGAAAGGCAGTGCCAGATTTTTGTTCAATGATGGTAATTATGATGTAGAATTGAAAGAAGAAAAATCTTTGCTGCTTTACAATCCGCAGAGGGAGTTACCTCTTCATTTAGAGATTTCTCCAAATTCGTGGATGATTTCCATTATTATTTCAATTAAGAAATTTCACTCGTTGTTTTCTGCACAAGCAGATTATAGTACTTTTTTAAGTCCTGATAACAGGGATAAAAATTATTATAATGAAGAAATTATAAGTCCGTCGATGGCAATTGTTTTGAGTCAGCTATTTCATTATAACCTTAACCTGTCTGTAAAAAACCTTTACTATAAAGCAAAAGGATACGAACTCCTGAGTCTGTATTTTAACAGGACTGAGGATCCAAATACGGGACATTGCCCGTTTTTAATTGATCAAGGCAATGTTTTGAAAATCAGAAAAGCTAAAGAAATCATTATTGCAAATATGGCTGAACCGCCGGGTTTACAAGAATTGGCCGATGAAATTGGCCTGAATCTAAAGAAACTCAAAATGGGTTTCAAACAAATTTATGGCGATACTGTGTATGGTTTTCTTTTTGATTATAAAATGGATTTCGCCAGAAAACTGCTTGACAGCGGTTCTTACAATGTAAATGAAGTTGGATTGAAAATCGGTTACAGCACTGCAAGCCACTTCATTGCGGGATTCAAGAAAAAATTTGCTACAACTCCAAAAAAATATCTGATGTCAATTCATACAAATTTTTAAAATGACATAGATTTTATAAATTAAGACATAAGTAAAAAATAACATTTATTCTATTGCTAAAAAGTGGCAAGTACTACTTTTGGCTAAAATTCAAACAACCAACGCTGAAAGCCTAAAGCTGAAAGCCTAAAATCTAAAGCAAAAAGTAAATGAAAGGCGTATTATTAGTAAACTTAGGATCTCCAGAAAGTGCAACTACAAAAGATGTAAAACCGTATTTAGACGAATTTTTAATGGATAAATATGTGATCGATGTTCCGTATTTGTTGAGAGCTTTTTTAGTTCGTGGTATTATTCTAAGAAAAAGACCCGAAGAATCAGCACATGCATATGCTAAAATCTGGTGGGAAGAAGGTTCACCGCTTGTGGTACTGTCTGAAAGAATGCAGAAAAAAGTACAGCCTTTGGTAAACGTTCCTGTTTCTTTGGCAATGCGATACGGAACTATGACAATCGAAAAAGGGCTACAGGAATTGCACGATAAAGGAGTTACTGAAGTAATGCTTTTTCCATTATACCCACAATATGCAATGGCTTCGACTTTAACCATTTTGGTTAAAGCGGAAGAAATCCGCAAGAAGAAATTTCCACACATGACTTTTACTGATGTTCCTGCGTTTTATAACAAACCAGATTACATCCAAAATTTAGCTGATTCGATTCAGAAACATTTAGTTGGTTTTGATTATGATCATTTATTATTCTCGTATCACGGAATTCCGGAGCGTCATATCCGCAAAACAGATGTAACTAAATCACATTGTAAAATTGATGGTTCTTGCTGTAACACGCCTTCGCCGGCGCACGATTTCTGTTACCGTCACCAATGTTATGAAACAACAAGACAAGTGATAAAATTATTAGGACTTCCTGCAGATAAATACAGTTTGACTTTTCAATCACGTTTAGCGGGAGACAAATGGCTGGAACCGTATACGGATGTTGAAATTGATAATATGCCAGCAAAAGGAATCAAGAAATTGGCGGTGGTCACGCCAGCTTTTGTGTCTGATTGTTTAGAAACGCTGGAAGAAATCGCCATGCGCGCCAAAGAAGATTTTGAAGCAAAAGGAGGCGAAGAATTTTTGGCAATTCCATGTTTGAATGATGATGATGAGTGGTGTCAGACCGTAAGCAACTGGATTAACGATTGGGCCAGGTAATATCAAATTAGTATCATGAAATAGTAGAACTGCTTCATTGCATTTGCGCTCTTTGGTTCTGTCGCATCTATCAGAATCAAATATAAGAATTTAAGTGATTTAAAATTTAGCACGCCAGTTTACAGAATGATTTAAACATAGATTTCCCGGGATTAACCATCTGATTCTTTCTTAGCATATGTACAACTTCAATTCCGCTCAATGTTCTTTTTGCCGATTCAAAACTTTTAAAACCTAATCCGTTTTGTATACGCCACTTTATAAAACGATGATCCTGTTCTAAAATATTGTTGAGATATTTACACTGCCGGATTTTAATCTTTGAGAACGAGCGCTTGTTATAGACTTTGATCGCAGCAGTATTAGAACCGCTTTTATCGATGTTTATTACTCTGGGACTACAGTTATTACTAATTGCTTTAATTAGAAATGACTGGGCACTCATTCTCTGTCTTCTTTTAGTTAATAAGAAATCAACTGTATTACCAGACCTATCCACTGCTCTATATAAATAACACCAAATGCCTTTTACTTTGATATAGGTCTCATCCAATCTCCAGCTTGTCCCTACTCTGCCTTTTCTCTTCCTCATCTCGGACTCAAGTGAAGGTGCAAACTTATATACCCAACGCTGAATCGTTGCATGATCCACAATCACCCCCCTAATCTTCATTATTTCCTCAACGTCACGATAGCTAAGTGTAAAACTTAATTTAAAATACACTGCCTGAAGGATTACATATTTTGGATAACAATGACCTTTAGTATTCATTTTTTATTAGTTTTGAAAAACCAAAGATAAAATTTAGTCTTAGATGCGACAGAACCGGATTTTGTGCGGTTAAATCTTCTATACAGAGTTGAACCAATTCCAAATGAATTCCTAAACTTGCTTGTAATGCATTCAAAATTTTCAACCTCATCTATTTTATCACCTAACAATTCTATTGTCTTACCAACATAACTGTCTGGATTTTGAAAAATAATTCTAGCAAATATTCCTATATCTTCTGTAGAGATATAGGGAACTTTTTTTCCTTGTGGCATAAAATTATATAGCTTGCCTTCTGTAATCCCAGAACTTGGCATCAAAAAATTCTCCATAAAGGTAGCTGGATGTAAAACGGTAGCTTTCAATCCGCTTTTCCATAAATGTTCTTCAATAGTATGCTTAAATCTGGGACGAAACGGCTTATGCTTATCAGCCATAAAAACAGAACTGTAGATGACAAACTTTATATTTCTCTTTTTCAATAAATTGATAAAGGCAATTCCTAAATCTGCCTCTTTATTGTCTTCTTCTTCATTCATATCCCATACGGGTGGCAGTACCATATAAACAGCATCTACTCCTTCCAATGCAGTTTCAAAAGAATCAAGATTCGACCAATCGCCTTCAATTAATTGAGCTCCTAATTCCGCTAACTCATTGGACTCTTTTGAATATCTATATCTAATAAGTGCCTTTACTTGAAATCCAAATTTTAATAATTCACGAGCTGTAGCACCACCTTGTTTTCCTGTGGCACCTGTCACCAAAATGCTTTTGATCATTTTTCTAAATTTTAAATCGTATGTTTTAATGTGTTTACTGATAGTGAGTGGGATGTCTCGTTCCCTCGCTAGGCGCTAGTTGCGGATTCTTGAACTAATATCTCTCGGTAAAACAAAACATTGTTTGGAAGAAAACTCACCAGCGATCAAAAGAGCCAAAATAGTAGATAGCGTGTTGGCGGTAGTTTTTGTTACACTATTTCTCTAACTTTAAATAACAAAAGCTTTAAGTTCTGCCATTTTTCCATCGCGAAATCGCCAAATATCGCAATATAAATAGCTTTTGTATTGGCCATTTTCTTTCAATGAAATTTTTCCAATTGCCGTTACAAAATCATCTTCGGCTATAAGATTTTCAACTTCGAATTTTGGTGGCTCTAAGTACGTATCTTCAATATATTTTCGTACTGATTCTTTTCCGTGCAGTGTTTTATCGCCAATAAAATTCCAGATTGTATCATCAGTGCAATGTGACAGAAAAACTTCATAATCACCATTGGTTATCGCGATATTTGCAGTTTTCAAAATACTTTTATTATCCATGTTTGGGGATTTTTTCGGTTAGTTCGATCGTTCTAAAATTACCGCCAACAAAAACGGATTCACGTATTCAATTTAGTTTGCGATCCCTCATTTCATTGGGCTTACTTAACCACTGTCGCTTCAAGTTCAACGGTCAAAGTTTCAAAAAGGCTTACTACTTCAAGTAATGTCAGGGCCTGTTTTATATCCTTCTTTTCAACCCACTTCTGCAGTATATTGAAATGTGGCCAAAGTGCTTCTGTTGAAGTTGTATAAATGTTAAGTCTTACAATATTTTTACAATCATAACCAGCTGCATCAATTACTTTTTCCAGATTTTTTATTGCCAACTCCAATTGGGTTTTCATATCCGCAGTACTCGATATGCCTTCATCGTTAATGGCAGTTTGACCAGAAACATATAGTGTTCCTGTAACATTCGTTACTTCTACTGCTTGATTGTAACTGCGTTCGTTTTGCCAAGTCCAAGGGTTAATTACTCTTTTTTCCATCTTTTCTTGTTTTTTATTTTGCGAATAAATCGCGGTTAATGAATTCATTAAAAGAACCGTTAAAAAAAAAATTCTCATATTATTTGTAGTTTTATTATGAGATGCAAATATATTTACCGCACAAAGCTTCTACCTGTGACCCAAATCACTTTTTTTTGAGAAAAATGCGCCTTTATTTTCCTTTATAAAGCCGGCTTAAGGTTTCCCTAGAGAGTCCTAGATATGAGGCAAGCTGGCTTTTGGAAACCCTCTTTATAAGGGAGGGATAACGATGAAGAACCTTTAAATACTTTTCTTGAGCAGTGGAACTTAATAATGATACTATCCGTTGCTGAGAAGCTATGTGTCCTGATGTCGCCTTCTTTAGAAAAAAATGCTCTATTTTTGAAACAGTAGCACAGAGTTGAAGATAATCTTCTAAACTGATACAGAGCACTGTTGTATCCTCCATACATTTTAATGACATTGTGGCTAAAGTATTAGTATGGAATGCCAAATAATCCGTTTCCCACCAATCTTCCATGGCAAATGATAAAATATGCTCTCTGCCTGAATCATCATTAAAAATCAATTTCATTAAACCTTTCACTACAAAAAAGGTGTGTTGCACTTTTTCCCCCTGTCGCACCACATACTCGCCTCTTGTGAATTTACGTTCTGAAAAATAGGATGCAATCAATTCAAATTCATTGTCTGTTAAAGGAATGATTTCTTCAATATGTCTTCTTAATGCTTTAATGATTTCCATTTTTTTGTTAGTAACACTCTACCTCTTTTAAATTGATTTTGTAGATAATCGATTGTGTTAAGTTTCTAAACGTTTATAAAAACTAATATTTTATTTATAACTGATTCCTTAGGCCTTTTCTATGTCAAAATTTAGTTAAGTCAAGAAAAATTCGGAACGACCTTCTCTCCGATTTCTTCTATCATTTCCTCAGCGGATCTTGAGCCATACTTTAAATTCAACATAACGTGATTTACACCATAAGACTCCAATAGTTTTAAATGGGAATTTAGATAGTCTGTACCCGATTTGAATCCTAAATGTATTGTTGTAGGTCTCGCATTGGAGTCCTTTGTTATGTCAACATACAGGGATTGCATAAAGGGTTTCCAGTCTTGTTCATTTTTAGATAAAGCTTGTCTCCATTGTTGCATTACTAATTGCAAAGTATTGAAATCTCTAGGATAATACAACCATCCATCAGACTGTTCCGCAATCCAGTCTAAGGATTGTCCTGAATGACCCGTTACAAGCATCGGTGTCTTTTGGTAATATTTTGGTAGCAAGTCTATTTCGCCATTTGTAGTACCATAAAATTTTGAAGTGTAATGTGGAAAACTTCCTTGCAGTGCTTTGATATAATGAAAACTATCTCTAAATAGTTCTGATTTATTCTCTAAGTGCTGATTAAATGCAGGATATTCTATTGGTCTATCTCCAGATGCAACACCTAAAACTAATCTTTCGTTTGAAAGAATTTGAAGACTATTAATTGATTTTGCAGTATGTACTGGATGACGCAAAGGAAGAATGATACTTCCTGTCGCTAAAGCAATTTCCTTGGTATGATTCATTATATGGGTCATGTAAATCCAAGGGTCATAAAGCTGTCCTGCATCTCCAAAATTAGGGTCATTAAAAGGAACATCTCGAAACCAAAGTGCTCTGAAACCAAGTTTTTCTAC
Source organism: Flavobacterium sp. Root935 (assembly GCF_001429295.1). Taxonomy (GTDB): domain Bacteria; phylum Bacteroidota; class Bacteroidia; order Flavobacteriales; family Flavobacteriaceae; genus Flavobacterium. The sequence continues at coordinate 1,473,116 of NZ_LMJL01000012.1, forward strand.
TCTTTTAGCAAGCTGTTCTTGATTTTCCATTTTTGCAATAGAACCGGTGTATGCTTCTAATGGAAAAACCAAACCTAATGTTAACTTTCCTTTGGTTGCTATTTTATGAAATATAGTCATTTATTTAGTTTTTTTAGTTTTAAAAATCAACTTAGTAGTTTTTCTTAATTAGAAGCAGCAATAAGTTCTACAATAATTCACCATCAATCGAATTTTTGTGAAAGCAAAATAACTTGAGTTTTCGTTGTCCTACAGTAATTTATAAAAAAAAATCAAAGCGAACTACTTAAAAAGTAAATTTTTGAGGTACTTAGGAATTGATTTTAGCTCAAGTGTAAAAGGATTTCCCCTAATTATTGCAAAGACAATTTATACGCTTAAGGGGACTCATTTCACCAGCCCCATCTAACGGCTTACCAGTGAGTTTTCCATAAGTAGCGGCCATAAAACCCGCACCCTGCTCATGCCTTGTAAGAATCAATTCGATTTTTTCTGAATTTCTTACGGATTCTCAAAAATCTAAATTTTCCTCACCTGGAAGTCCGAAAATATATTCAACCCCTTCGTTTTCTAGGCCTTTACTAAATAAGTCTGATGCTTTCATCGTATTTCAATTCTTAATTTCAGTACATCGATGTGCAAAGAATTGCTACTATACTTCCTTTCGTTTAATGCAACTGTTTTATTTTATTTTACAAAATAATTACAACTGGTATCTTGTTTTTAACTACTATTTTTTAATTGAAATTATTCGTATTCTTAAATGAAATGACCAGCTGTAATCTTCACTTTATTTAAACTAATTTAGATGCGACCAAAACATTCCCAGTAATCACTTTTTCTATTGGACACTTTGATCCCATTTCCAGCAATCTTTGCCTCTGGTCATCATCAAGTTTTCCATACAACTGGATTTCTTTAGTAAAAGTGATTTGATTAGTGGCTAAGTTTCTTTTAAAACCCACTTTGATTTCAACCTTATCCAAATCCCATCCTTTTTTATCAGCATACATTCTTATAGTCATAGCAGAGCAAGCGGCTAAAGAAGACTCAAGTAATTCAGTGGGCGTAAAACCTAAATCCTGCCCTCCTACCTCAATGGGCTCGTCTGCCATAATGATATGGTTTCCTGTTTGTATCTCCGTTTTGTATTTTTGTTTTCCAATGGTAGCAATGGTTGTTTTCATTTTTTCTCTACTCTTTTACTGTTATTTAATTATGGATCAATTCGTTAGACACAAACATCTTTAACTACCGTAATTATTATGATTATTTTTTTACAGGAACCTTCGTCATAAAGGCTCTTATTTTTTCTATGATTTCATCGCCATCTTCTTCCAAAGCAAAATGCCCCGTATCATATAGATTATAGTCAATATTGTCGACATCTTTCTTAAAAGCTGCTGCACCGCTTTCAGGAAAGTATTCATCATTTTTACCCCATACAATTAACATTGGAGGTTGGTACTTTCTCAAATACTGTTGCCAAAGAGGGTATAATTTTAGATTATTCTGGTAGTCAAACCACAAATCTATATTTACCTTATGTGCATTAGGTCTGCTCATTCTTAGATAATCCAAATGCCAGGTATCAGGATTTACATTTTCAGGATTTCTGGTTCCGTGCGTGTATTGCCATTTTAGACCCTCTAATGTAAAAGCGGGTAATAACGCTTTTTCAGTAACTTCATTTCTATTGGCCCATAATGCTCGTATAGGCTCCCATCCTTTTCCCAGACCTTCCTCATAAGCATTTCCATTTTGGTTAATTATTGCAGTTACTCTTTCCGGATGTTTCGTTGCGATTCTGAATCCAATAGGGGCCCCGTAATCCTGCATCATTATTGCATAAGAGGTAACCCCTTTTAGTTCTAAAAATTCGTCAATAGTTTCCGCAATATTATCAAATGTGTATTCGTATTGGTTAGGAGATGGAAAGTCACTGTTTCCAAATCCAGGGTAATCGGGTGCTAATAAATAAAATTCATCTGAAAGTTGATCCAACACCTTTCTATATTGATGAGAAGAAGAAGGATAACCATGTAGTAACACGATTAAAGGCTTTTCGGGATTACCTACTTCGCGATAGGCAATGTTTACCGTTTTGACAGTTAATGTTTTGTATTTGATTTGCTGCATTTTATTTTCGCTTTTAATCATTGTTTGTTTCTCTATATTCGAATCTTTTTTACATCCAAAAAAGAATAGCAACAACAAAAGGTAAACAGGATTTAAATTTTTCATAATTTCTTATTTTTTGTTATTTTTATTTTCAATTGTAAGAATTGTTCTTTTTTATTTGACTTTATTTTTTTGTTAGCCTAGGAGCTGGCAAAGGGACTTTCGCTGTTTCGTTTGGTACCATTGGAAACTTACCCTGAGTCCAGTTTTCTTTTGCTTTTTCAATTAAAGCTTTATCTGTGGCTACAAAGTTCCACTCAATAAAACGTTCTTCAGGAAATGCTTCACCTCCAAAGATGTATAATATTGTATTTGCTTCAATTTGAAATTCACAAAGGGAACTATCTTTAGCTACTAGAATCTGTTTAGGACCATAGGTGTGACCCTCTGACCTTATGGCACCTTCTAGTATATATAAACCACTTTCACCATAAAGATGCGATCCAATAGTTATCATTTTTGTCTTACTGGACTTGATTTCCACAAAATATAGAGGGCTGTATACAGGCACTGGCGATTTTTCCCCAAAAGCCTCTCCTGCAATAAGTTTAAAACTGACTTCATCATCGATCCAAGAAGGTAATTGTTCTGCATCAATGTGGACAAAAGAGGGCTCGCATTCTTCATCTTCTTTTGGTAAGGCAACCCATATTTGAAAACCGTGGAGCGTTTTTGATTTGTTCCGAAGGTAATCAGGAGTTCGTTCCGTATGCACGACACCTTTTCCAGCAGTCATCCAATTCACTTCCCCTGACTTTATCTCTCTCGCAGTCCCCAAACTGTCCCGATGAAATACATTTCCTTCAAATAAAAAAGTTAAAGTAGACAAACCAATATGCGGATGCATATCTACATCCATATTTTCATCTGGCTTTAAATGTACTGGCCCCATATGATCAATAAAGATGAATGGACCAACCATTCGTTTTTGACGAAAAGGCAACAAGCGACCTACCATAAAGTTGCCTATATCTGCCGCTCTTTCTTCAATAATTATTTTCGTATTTGACATTAGTTTGTGAATTTTAGTTGGTTTAACATTTCCTTTATAATCTTGGCCTTTGTTTTTACAAGGCTTTTAGAGGCAAGACTTCTTTTATTATTTCATTTGGATTTCTACCCTTTTCTTCAAACTCTTGTTCATGAGTTCAAAATTCTTCTTGATATTATTTTCGAGTTGTTTTTTAAATAAACGAACTAGAATTCCATTAAAGGTTTCACTATGGTTAAAGATAGTGATACCGTTTCCATTATCTATTAGCTCAAACTTATGCTCCCCGTAAAACACACCTTTAAAAAACAACTTTCCAAACCATCGCAATTCTTTATTCTGTTCAAATGCTACTACAGTTGGTTTGAAAGTCGTAAGATTGCCTTCTTGCAAGGCAATACTTACTGTGATTCGACTACCCACCTTTGGTTCCCCAATAATGTTTTTAATAAAAGGATTCCAATTGCTGTAATTTTCAAAGTCTGTCAATACTGACCATACTTTATCAGGTGTGGCATTGATTATTATTTGTGTGTTGATTAGCTTTGTATTTGACATTATTTAGTGAATTTAAGTTTGATTAACATTTCGTCTGTAATATCGTTGGAATAGATGCTAAATGAATTTATCAATGTTCCTTTTAATCCATATTTTTCCGAAGTTATTGTGTATAAAATAGACGAACCATCGGGACTGGAATCTTCATCATCAAACCTAAAATAATTGTCAATTTCAAATTCATTATGGAATATTTTATACGCTCCATCTCTGCATTCTAAACAATTTTGTTTTAGGTTGAAATCTTCCCCATACCCTTCATTATTTAGGTCATTTAAGGCTTCGATTAAATTATCATATGATTTCATATGGTTTTCTTTAGTGAATTACAATTCATCATAACCTTTAAATTTTTTGCTAACGATACGTTTCCACTCCGGATGTGCTTTTATATAAGCAAATACTAATGGACAAAATGGAAGCAGTTGTATAGCATTGTTTTCTAAATAAATCAGTGTCTTTTCAATAACAGCAGTAGCAGTACCTTTACCTGCTAATTCAGGTTCAGTTTCGGTATGAACTAACGCTATTTGGTTCCCAAATTCGCCATAATTAATAAAGGCATAATGACCGTCCACTTCTATCTCAAAACGTTTTTTTTCCTCATTTTTCACTAAGGAAATAGCATTATAAATTGGTTTCATAGGTATATTATTTATAATTCTTGAATTTGTCTAATCATTTGACTGGTAAATCCCCACTCATTATCATACCAAGCCATTACTTTCACAAGGTCTCCATCTACAACACAGGTCATTTCAAGATCCACAGTAGCAGCATATGTATTTTTTATCATATCTGAAGAAATCAAGAGCTCACTGCTAACATCAAGTACTTTTTTGTATCGTGTTGTTGCTGCCTCGCTTATTAATATCATGTTTATTTCCTCCGTAGAAGTAGGGCGCTCTGTAACAAATGTAATATCAGATAAGGAACCTATGGGTACTGGAACGCGTACAGCGATCCCGTCAAATTTACCCTCATACTGCGGTAGTGCCTTTGTTACCGCGATGGCATCTCCTGTTAAGGCTGGTGCAGAATTAAGAGTAGCTCCACGCCTCATTCGTGGCTCTTTTTTTGAGAGAGCGTCTACTAATGTCTGCGAGGCTGTGTAGGCATGTGTAGTGTTTAGAATGGCCTTTTTAATGCCTATTCTACGACCGATAATTTCAATAATGGGTGCTATATTATTCGTTGTACAGCTTGCGCACGAAAAAACGGATACTTTTCCGTCTTCAGTGTTCACACCATGAATAACAGTAGGTGTATCTTTAGTAGATCCTGAAATAACGACAAATTTGGCTCCAGCTGAAATGTGTTTTTCAGCATCATGTTTGTTAGTAAAAAAACCGGTACTCTCTATAACAATATCCACAGTTATCGCATCCCATTTCAATGCAGCTGGATCTTTTATCATTGTATATCTTATAAATTTACCATTCATAACTATATGATCATTTTCAATAGTTATATCCTTGTCAAATCTGCCATAAATACTATCGTATTTTAAAAGTTCAACTGCATTTTCAATAGTCATGAGATCATTTATCCCTATCACTTCCAACTCTGGAGTATACGATATAATTTTAAAGGCTGCCCTCCCAATTCGTCCAAAGCCATTAATTCCAATTTTTTTCATTTCAATAATTTATGGATTCCTGTTTAAATAAGTGTTTTTCTTTTTTAGCAATCTTATAAACGATTCATAATTTCCCTCCAATTAATCCGCCAGTTGAATATTATTTGCATTATAAGATAAATTCAATTCCTTTTGGGTCACTATGGAATGTACCGGCAGGAGTAATTCTAAAACTACCAGCGGTTGCAAAAGTGTCTTCCATAAACATAAAATGATAAATCTTTTCACTTTTAACTTTGGCAAGTATTGAAAATGGAGAAGTAACCTGTTTGTTAAGTGTTCTTGAAGTGTAAGTAAAACTGCCAAATACAGCTACCTTTTCATCCTCTGAAAAGATATCCTGTACGTCAAAAGCTTGAATGGTCCAAAATTCATTAACACCAGTAAAAGTATCAATGAAACCTTTTGCCCCTTCATGATGGGTCCCTGCCCATGGCATAATTTTCTGTAAATCAGGATTATTGAAATTTAATGAGATATAGGTAGCGTTCGTGTCTACAACTGATTTAATGACATCGGGATTAGTGGTGTTTGCTAAAAAAAGTTCGATCGTTTCTTTTGGTGTTTTCATTTTTTTTATTTTTTGTGTATTCTAATAATCCGTTTTTGATTGGGTTTCCGTATTTACCAGTGGCGCTAAAGCACCATGTCATGCCTAATTGATAGCCGCATAATTGCCATCTATCGCTATTTTAAATTACCTTTTTCTTTAATTTTTTTTATTCAAATTTTATCAGTCAATTTACTTATCAAGTAATACGTACTATAGTTACTTCAGATAGGCAGAATACATCCATACCCTCTTTTCTTATTCACTGGTGTAACCATTAATTAAATCATTAGTACCCGCATCATTTATTTCCACTAATCTGTGTAATAGAACTCTGTGCTTGGATAAAAATATTTGAAGAGACCTTGGGATTTCTTTAATAGAATTATATCCATAAGTCACATCATTACTTTCTGGAATTAGTGCCGTTTGTAAATAAGTTGAAAACTTATAATTGGGACTAAACCCAAGCGTTAAAATACGTTCGGCTACAGCATAAAGATCATTGTATAACTCCTCAAACGTGGAATGCAATTCAAAAAATTTATCTCCTTGAATTTTCCAATGATAGCCTTTAACATTTTGGTGAAAAATGGGATAATTCGCCAACAAATCTTTTAATAAAATTGCTAACTCCTTACTTTTTTCTATATTTAAACCGATGCTATTTGATTCCTTTATTTTATTGTTTATTTTCTATTTAGCATTATGATTACTTTAAATATTGCACAGCTCTTATTACGTAATAGTAGCTATTTGATGAAGTCTTAAATTAAAACCTGCAGTAACGAGTAATAACAATGCCGACTTTAATTAAATTTCTTTTGATACTAACGAACGGTTTTCACATAATTTGAAAACCGTTCGTTAGAAATAAGGATTTAGTGCTCAACTTCTATTGCAATTTTGCCATAGAAATTTTCATCACCTTCTCTTGTTTCCAAAAGCTTATGAGCTTTACCAATCTCCGACAATGGAAAGAACTTATTAACAACCGGCTTTAACTTATTATTTTCAACCAATTTGGTTAACTCATCCATTTTATTTCTATTCTGTCTGGTAAATACAAAATGGTAGGTAGCATTTTTTCCCCAAGCCTCAATAAGATTTTGAGGTTTTTCTATGTCAACCAATGTGACTACCTGCCCCAGCTGATTGAGTATTTTTCCACTATCAGAGAGCGTGTTGCCACCGATAGTATCAATGATTACATCTACTCCTTTGTTATTGGTTAATTGATTAATCGCCTGAATATAGTCTTCATTTTCATAATCAATCACATAATCTACCCCCAGCTCAAGAAGAAAAGGGTGGTGCACTTTTCTCGCTGTTGTAAAGATCGTGGCTCCCATAGCTTTAGCAATTTGAATAGTAGGTATTCCTACTCCGCCTGCACCTCCGTGAATTAATATCGTCTGGTTAATTTTAAGTTGTGCTCTTGTAACAAGCATTTCCCAAGCTGTACCGGCAGCTAATGGAAGCGTTGCAGCTTCTAAGTGGCTTATGTTTTTAGGTTTTAGACCGATGATAGATTCGTGAGCACAGTGATATTGTGCATAGCTTCCTTGTCCCTTAAAAATTTCAGGGGTATAATAAACTTCATCACCGACTTTAAAGTTTTCAACCCCAGGGCCAATCTCCACAATTACACCTGAAATATCGTGTCCTGTAATAACAGGTAAGGTTAATTCATTTTTATAATCGCCACGACGAACTTGAAAATCCAAAGGATTGACAGAAGTAGCAAGAACCTTTACTAAAACTTCTTTAGATTTTGGTTTCGGTGTTGGTATTTCTGTAATTTGAAAACTGTCAAAAGACCCGAATTCGTTTAATACTGCTGCTTTCATTGTACTATATTTAAGTTAAATTTTTAATTGAAATGTTGAAAAATTGTGTTTTAAGAAACTTTTGATTTCTATATATTCTCTTTTTTATTTGGTAAATAAAGCATCACGTAACACCGCTGAAGCTTGTGTCAATGCCTCTTTCACACCAGGAATATGTGACAGTGGATTCAACATTCCATAATCGTGTATCATTCCGTTGTATACTGTAACAGTTGTGGGTACACCTGCTTCATCGAGTTTACGGCCGTAAGCAACGCCTTCATCAAAAAGGATGTCATTTTCAGCAACCTGAATTAAGGCCGGCGGCAATCCTTTTAATTCTTCCAAAGTAGCATTAATTGGAGAAACATATTTCTGTTTTCTATCTTCGGGGTTAGGTATATACATATCCCACATCCATTTCATTGTTGGCGTGGTTAAAAACCTACCTTGTGCAAATTTTTTGTAAGATGGACGGCTCATATCAGCGTCAACAAGCGGCCATAATAACAGTTGAAAAGCTATCTTAGGGCCCTTTTTGTCTTTGGCCATTAAACTTACAACCGTGGACATATTTCCTCCTACGCTGTTTCCGGCAACTGCCAATCTCGAACTATCCACCCCAATAGCCTTTCCATTGTTAGCTACCCATACAGTTGCAGCGTATGCTTGATTAATAGCCACAGGAAATTTTGCATCTGGAGTTGGGGTATAATCTGGAAATACCGCAACAGCACCACTTTTTACTACTAAATCTCGCACCAAACGTCTGTGTGTTGGATAATCTCCAAGTACCCATCCGCCACCATGGAAAAACATAAACACAGGCAGATTGTCTTTTGCTCCTTTGGGTTTAACGATATGAATAGTGATTGTTTGACCATCTTGAGTTATCTTTCTTTCTGATTCCTCAATGTCACTATAGTCATAAGACACTGAATTTTGAGCTCCTACAAGAACTTGTCTAGCCTCCTTAGGAGATAACGCTTCCAAAGGAGGCCCATCACCACTGTTTAGTGCTTTTAAAAACACTCGGGTGTCTTTTGAAATATTCGGATCTTTTTCTCCTGAAATTGTTTGTGCCATACTAGTAGCATTTAAATGGATTAAAATGAATAAAAATGTAAATTTTGCTAGTGATAATTTGATGTGTTTCATAATGTTGCTTTTTTTGTTTTAATTATTTTTTTAGTTGAATTGTTAAAATCCTTTGACTTCATGTCAATAACACCAAGCAACTTTTGACCAAGGCTTAGGCAAGATTGAAGTAACAATAGATCGACCAGTTGCTTCCAAATGGTTTTCTTTTTAGTAGTTAGAATAAATTATTGTTTTTCTAAGTTTCTATTCGGAATAAACCATACCACAGCGACTAAAAGATAAATACCAACCGCGATCAATGGATTTACAAAGCTTAATCCAGTTCCTAAGGCGTAGAGTATTATAGAAGAAAAGATCTTTAATTTACTAGCATACATCTTTTGAATTGGAGCGTCTATAGTGTAATTTTTTCGTAAAGAATAGATCAAAATTTGCCACGCGTTGCTTGACATAAAAAGAACGAACCCATAAAGAGCTGTCGGCAATTTCTCAAAATGATTTTCACCCATATATCCAGTTGCAAAAGGCAATAGGGACAACCAAAATAAAAGGTACAAATTCGCCCATAATACTTTTCCACTAACCGCAGTAGAAGTTTGCATCAAGTGATGATGATTATTCCAGTAAATACCAATATATATAAAACTTAATATGTATGTGGTAAAGGTCGTAACCAGAGGTTTTAAACTCTCTACGTTATTCCCTTCAGGAACTTTAAGTTCCAGCACCATAATTGTAATGATTATGGCAAGTACTCCATCACTAAAAGCTTCTAATCTATTTGGCTTCATTTACAGTTTCTTTATAACTTAGAGCACCAGATGGGCACGCATTGATTTGACTCTTTAAAGCCTCTAACGAGGCATTTTCTGGTGTAATCCAAGGTTTTGCTTTAGGATTGTAGACCTTTGGTAAAGTTTTTACGCATATTCCTGCATGAGTGCACTTTCTCGGATTCCATAGCACTGTTAACCCGTCTCTTTGGTATTTTTTTGTAGTTTCCATCATTAATTTTATTCGATTGTTATAGCCAGCTATTTAATTCCAAATTTCATTAGAACTTGTTAAAATGATTGGATAGTCATCGGTTACTAGTATTGTATGTTCGTGTTGGGTTACATAACCGCCTTTGTTTCCTACTAAGGTCCAACCATCATTCAATTCTACAGCAACAGTTGAATTTGTCGAAATGAAAGTTTCTATTGCTACTGTGGTGTTTTTTTTAAAACGTTCTCTATTACTCCTAACTCTATAGTTTAAAATATTTTGAGGTTCTTCGTGTAAACTTCTACCCACACCATGACCAGCCAAATTTTTAATGACTTTGAAGCCTGACTTTTTAGCCTCTGTTTCTATTAAATATCCAATTTCAGAAATTTTTACACCTCCTTTGATGTTGCTTATTGCTTTGCGTAAAATGTTTTTAGAAGCATCTACAAGAGGTTGATGATAATGAATGTCTTTTCCAAGCACAAAAGAACCTCCGTTATCTGACCAAAAACCATCTAGTTCAGCAGAAACATCAATATTTATTAAATCACCTTCTTTAAGTATTTTATTTTCAGATGGAATTCCGTGTGCAGCTTCTTCATTTACACTTATACAAGTAAAACCAGGAAATCCGTAGGTTTCGTAGGGTGCTGACTTAGCACCGTAGCTTTGTAAAATTTTGCCACCATATGCATCTAACTCTTTCGTTGATATACCAACTTTAGCGTATTCCCTCATCAATTTCAGCGTAGTTGCGACAACTTCACTGACTTTTTTCATTCCGATTAATTCTGATTCTTTTGTAATTGACATTTTGTTTTTTTTTAAATTAGCTACGACTACTTTAATACATCTTTGATATCGTCTAGTTTTTTGAACATAGAGGCAGCAAAAGGACAAAGTGGAATTATCTTTACATTTTTATCTCTGGCCATTTCGACGATTTTATAGAGCATTTGTTTTCCTACACCTTTACCATTGAACTCCTGCTCAACTTCTGTATGGTCTATAATAATCAATGTGTCTCCTGCGATGGAATAACTCATCATACCTGCACGTTTATTATTCTCTCTTGCGATTGAGAAGCCTTTATTGCTTTCTTCCTTTAATAGTATTTCCATGATTTTTAGTTTTAAAATTTTATTTCAGACGTAAATACAATATGATATAATGTGTCACCTTTATCACTGCTTTCGAGAAAATCCCCAGGAAAAATCACATTAGATTCAAGTTCAAAAAAAACAAACTTATTGAACTGGTAACCGATGATTGTCCATATTTGATGTGCAATAAATCGTTCATTATTTACATCTCGATAATCAAGGGTTAAAGCGGCACCAAACACCATCACCTAATGAATACCACCAAAAAGCAGCATAATCAAATGAAACTTCCCACCTGTTAAAAGCCGCATTGACGTAAGGATGAACGTCGATTAAGTTGGATGGTCAAAATCGTGCCACCCGACCAAAATAAGCACCACGAGGATATAACGCATCGAACGTGTTCATTTTGTTATCCATAGCATCTCTGTCGCTGCTAATAATTTCCGCTTTTACTCCAAAATCAAGGCTCTCTCCAAAGAAATCTGTTTTTTTCTACATTAAAGGAAAGAGTCCAAGCCGAAATATCCTGATGGCCAAACGTTCCAAATTGGTAAGCCATTTCGTTGTTATATTTTAGCCCTTTGAATTTGCCAAAATGCCTAAAACCAATAGATGCCCCGTTCATTTGCGATACCACTATTATAGGTCGCACTGTTTTCTTTTTGATAAAAAACATACACATCCAAATCAGTCTTCTCAGAAAACATAGTGGTCGAGTAAATGCCTGAAAGGGTTTCATCAAAATCTAAATAGATATTATCAAATGTGCCAAACTAGGTTTGTACTGGAATAGCAAAAAAGGTTTTAGCACTGAACTTTTCGTTGTGAAAATTAATTTCTGTAAAATCAAATGAACGATTCACATTTGGGCCTTCACGAAAATCAATCAAACGACCTGATCCCAATCGTAGGTTCTGTCTACCGCCATCAATTCCCCAATATGGTGCCAACTTATATTTAACAAACAACTGATTTATATAAAGTTCATCTTTGTCTACTGGACTTATGTTATCTTTATCTGTTACCAAACTGCTACCCAATTCTGTAAATAACTCAAAAATATCATCTACTTTGAAATGGGCATGTGCTAAAAATCTATTTAAATACGATATATTATCCTGACTTACCTCGCGATCGAACTCGTCATTAATAAACGATTCTGACTGAAATCGCCAACTTCCTCCAAACGATAGCGTTGTATTTTGAAACAGCTCAATTGCTTTTAGATTTTGGTGCAGATTTTTATTTTCGATTAAATCTAACCTCGTTAAATCTTCATTTTGGCGCAACAAACTAAATTTCTGTCCATAAGTAGTGAACTGAAAAACAAACAACAAAAGGATGTAAATTTTAAAATTCATACCAAAACTCTTTTAGACTATTACTAATTGTCGAGAACTTACAATTATTCTTTAATGAACTGTAAATCCGCTGTTAATGTTACGATGTCACTAACTACAATACTTCCCGCTTCGGTAATAGCGCTCCAGATCAAGTTAAAGTCTTTTCTATTAATACTCCCATTAACTTCAAAGCCTGCTTTTGTTTGACCATAAGAGTCTACAGCTATTCCATTGAAGTCTACATCTAATTCTATTTCTTTCGTAATATCCCTAATTGTCAAATCCCCAATAAGTGTACTTCCATCAAAAGATGTTGACTTGAATTTCAATTCAGGATATTTGTCTGCATTGAAAAAATCATCTGACTTTAAATGTGTGTCTCTATCTCTATTTTTTGTAATGATAGATGCCGTTTTTGCAATAAAGCCAAAATCTGCATTAATGAAACCAGCATTGCTGGATTCGATTGTTGCATTGAAATCATCAAAATGACCAGTTACTTTAGAAATCATCATATGTTCTACTTTAAAAGTGATTTCTGAATGTGCCTTATCTATCTTCCAACTTGTTTTTGATGTAGTACTCATTATAACATTTTCGTTAAAGGTTATTATTAATTTATTTGTCTTGAAAGCCACCATAAATTTTTACAGGGGACCATGCTGGTATTGCTTCTGGTAGAGCAGGATTCATGCTTTTATATTCATCAGAAGCAAATACTACTTTACCTCCCACTATTGTAAGTATTGATTTTAAATTATTTATTTCTTTCTCAGGGATTGTAAAGTAATCATCAGATAAGATTGCAAAGTCTGCATACATTCCATTTTCCAAAGTTCCTTTTACGGTCTCCTCGTTTGAAACCCAAGCACTTCCTTTCGTGTATAATTGCAAAGCTTCTTCCCTTGATAGTTGGTTTGATGGTTCGGCTAATTGAAAATCCCCAACCGTTTTACCAGTAATCAACCAATACAATGCTGGCCATGGATTGTAACTTGCTACCCGGGTACCATCGGTTCCTGCTCCAACAGGAAGTCCTGCCTCTATCATCTTACGAACTGGTGGTGCTTGTTTCGCTTTTTCTGATCCGTACCTTTCCACAAAAAACTCCCCAGCATATGCCATTCTTGCCTGAATGGCAATTCCGCCATTTAGTACTTTAATTCGCTTCAGGTCCGTTTCTTTTACCGTTTCTGCATGGTCAAACAACCATCTTTTAGTAGCTAATTTTCCATTTGTTTCATTGTTGACTTCTTCGATAACATCGAGCATATTAGCAATGGTTTCACCATAAGTAGCATGAATTCTAAAAGGCCAACCGTTATCTACGTGAAGACGTATAATTTGTTTTAAGTCTTTTCTCCACGTTGGCCTATTTTCCAAAAGAGGCTGTGGTGCTAAAAAGTTTTCAAAATCACCAGCACTCCATGCTAGGAATTCACCACCGCCTTCGAGTTCATACCCATGCTCCAAATGTATTTCGCCATTGTGCCCAACTTCATTATTTGCAATCCATTCCTGAAATTCGTCATATTCTGCTCCTTTATTTTGTGGAAACAGGTAATACGATAAACGTATTGGCATTGCACCAGCATCGGCTAATATTTTAGTACTGCTAAAATCTTCTGGAAATTTATGCCCTCCACCTCCAGCATCAATACCACTTGTAATACCCAAGCTGTTCAACTCTCTATAATATTGCTTAGTTGAATTCACCATTTCACTCTCTGACAATGGTGGTAAAGCCGCAATTGTTTGGTATAAAATTGTTGGGCTAGGTTCCGCCAAAAGTACTCCTGTCAACTTTCCATCAGGCCCTTTTTCATAACTGCTTCCTTCGGGAGCTAAGGTATTTTCATCAATTTTCATTGCCTTTAAACCCGCTTTATTTAACCAACCTCTGCTATATAAGAACAGAACAAAAGCAGGTACATCACCAGTGGCTTCATTAATTTCTTCGGGTGTAGGAAAACGTTTTTCTTCAAATTGAAAAGGACTCCATCCTCCAATCACTCGAACCCATTGACCTTTTGGAGTTCTCTCTGCTTGTTCCTTTAGCATTGCCAAGGCTGTCTTTAAAGATGTAACACCATCCCAACGTAATTCGGCATTATAAAAGCGTGCAGCCCTAGTTAAGTGTAAATGAGAGTCGTTTAAACCTGGAATCAAAGTTTTACCATTGGCATCTATGATTTTTGTATTTTCATTTTTGAACTTGAGAATTTCTTCATTAGTTCCTGTTGCTAATACTTTTCTATCTTTAATAGCAATAGCTTCTTTAATAGACTTAGCTTTATCCATAATTGCTATTTTAGCATTAGTAACAATTAAGTCTGCAATGACTTCATTCCCTTTATTTTTTTCCTTACAAGAGAACAACGTAATAGAAAATAGAATTAATAATATAAATTGCTTCATAATAAGTTATTTTTAAAATAGGGCTGCGTCCAGTATTATCGCAGGCAGCTTTTTATCATTTTGGAATTAATGTTTAAGCATATCTCGGGCATATTGAACACCAATTCCATACGCTCCGCCATATTTCACTACCAAATCATTTACTGGCTTATAGGTTTCTTGTCTTGCCCAATCTCTTTGTAGTTCTAAAAGATATTGCAATGAGGTAATTGGTTTTGCTCCGGCTTGAACCATACGAGTGATAGATTGGTCGTGAGCTTCTTTTGAGATATCTCCTGAAGCATCAGTAATAACGTAAACGTCATAGCCTTCGCTGATTGCAGACAATACAGGTCCTACAATACATACACTGGTCCAAAGACCACCCATTACTAATTTCTTTTTACCTTTACCCACTATAGCTTTATGTGCATTTACATCTTCCCATGTATTCATTGTTGTACGATCTATATAGGTTTTTTTATCAGGATAAGCCTCCAAAATTTCTGGAAAAACTGGGCCACTGAAAGATTCTTCCGCAACGGTGGTGATGATTGTCGGCACTTTAAATATTTTAGAGGCCCCAACAACTAAACCTACATTTCCTCTTAAAACATCCATTGAAATACTTTTGGTTGCAAATGCCATTTGACCTTCATGGTCAATCATTACCAAGGCATGGTTGGTTGGACTTAATAACTCTGGGCTTGGATTTTGAGCAAATCCTACTGTTGATAAAATCCCTACTACGAGACATAAAATTGCTTTTTTCATTTTAAATTGATTTGTGTCTTATTTGACGTTGTAAATATTTGTTGCTAATTAAGAATTGATTAACTCATAGGAACTTCCATTAAAAGAAGTTCAGTATCCGAGTCTGCTTTAATGTTTAAATGGTTTGTATCCCATACACCTAAGCCATCTCTGCTGTTTAAGCTTTGGTTATTTACAGTAACATCTCCTTTTAGTACAAAAACATAAACGCCATTTCTTTTAGAGTCATTTAAGTGGTAGGTAAGTTCTTTCGCTTTTTCAAGGTTTGTCATATTAAACCAAGCATCTTGATGAATCCAGACACCAGCATCACCCACATTAGGAGATACGATTTGTTGCATTTTATTTTTTCGATCTGCAACATCTAGCGTAATCTGATCATAGCGAGGCGTTACATTTTTTTTGTTGGGAAACACCCATATTTGAAGAAATTTAACCGCTTGGTCTGGGTTATTGTTGTACTCAGAATGCATAATACCAGTACCAGCACTCATCACTTGTATGTCGCCACACTTAATGACCGTTTCATTACCCATATTGTCCTTATGCTTCAAATCACCTTCAAGTGGAATGGAAATAATTTCCATGTCTTTATGAGGGTGGGTGCTAAACCCCATATTTCCAGAAACTATATCATCATTCAAGACCCGCAAAACACCAAAATTCATTCTTTCTGGATTGTGGTAATTGGCAAAACTGAACGTGTGTTTGGAGTGTAACCATCCGTGGTTAGCATCGCCTCTTGTAGTTGCTTTGTGAAGTATTTTGTTCATTGTTTTATTTTCTTTATTAGGTAAATGATTGTATCCGATTTTTTCGTTTTCTTGATTTTCTCGAGGATGTGAACTATTTATCCTGGTAAATGCACTTAATCCAAAAATTGAAAGTGAACCACCCATGATCACTTTTTTTATAAATTCTTTTCGCCTCATTACTATATCCTAATTACATGCCAAAGAATTAAACACGTGATAATCAAGTAATTAATAAAAACTTAGCGAAATATATTTTTCCTTTTTTTTATATTTTTCTAATATTTTAGAATTATTTGCACTAATTTTTTAAAAAAAATACCGTACAACGTAGAAAAGTTCTTTCGCTGTCAGTATTTTGTTATTGACTATTGTCCTAATAAAATAATTAATGGTAGGGATCAAGAAAGTAGTTAAAATCGCAAACAACTTCCTCTTAACCCCATTGATTTTGAAGTGTAAAGTGAAATGCTAAAACAAAAAAGATTTCATCTTTAAAAGTGCCCCCATAATTTATCGAATATAACCCGCCATTATGGAAAAAGTTTACTAATAAACAGCAGATAATGATTGTAGTAATGATAAAGAACCGAACTTATAGGTCAACATAGCGTTGTCTATTTCAAAAGCTCTTCCAATCCGTATGCTTTCAAAATTTGATCATAAGCTAACTGAACCGCATCATTGGCACCTTTAGTAATTTCACCTAACGCAGGGTCAACAACAGTTCTTAATGGCCTCGCTCCTTGTGGTAATTCGATTAGTTTGATTACTGCATCGGCTACTTCTTGAGGATTTGGTTTTATTGTTTCAAACATTTGCCCCATTGCGCTAAACATTTTCTCTGGAAATTTGGCTAGCACTCCATATTCATCAAAAACGGATGCGTCAGAACCAGTTTGAATCTTTTGAGCCATTTCAGTAGGAAATCCACCTGGTTGTATCAGTGCAACATCTATACCTAGAGGTCGTACTTCATAGTGCAAACCTTCACTTAAACCTTCTAAAGCGAATTTGGAGGCACTATACATTGCAAAAAAAGGAGCTGAAAACCTTCCATACCCACTGGTAACATTAATAATCAAGCCTTCCGATTTTTTACGCATGAACGGTAATACTAACTTCATTAACATCCAAGGTGCGATAACATTAACGTCAAACGTTCGTTGTAAATCTGCAGTAGTACCACTTTCAGCCACTCCAAACAGCGTTAAACCTGCATTGTTTACCAAGACGTCAATTGCTCCTTCTTTCGCTATTATAGTATCAATAGCATTTTTCACACTGGCTTCATCGGTTAAGGATACATCTAAAACTGTTATATTTTCTACTAAAGATAAGGCTGCTGCTTTATCGGCATTTTTTCCATTGATGTCTCTCATAGCAGCATAAACTTTATGCCCTAAACCGGCTGCACTATTTGCTGTTAGCCATCCAAAACCACTGTTTGTTCCTGTAATTAAAACGATTTTTTTGCTCATTTTTTTGTTTATTTAATTATTTCACACAAAGGTTTATTTAAAAAACTACATACTATTTACCAAATGGTAAAAAGCATTTTTATTGGTTTTTTACCCTTATTGAACTAAATGATTGATGTGCGATTCCCAGTTAAGAAGCGATATAAAAAAAGTGGGATACAACTGATAATTGTTGGATCTTTTTTTTCAAAAACTCTAAACAATGTAGCGTTGGATATTGAGAGAGGAACGAACCTATCATTTCCAATTCTTAATCAAATGATTTACTGGAAATTTTTTCTATGATGGTTCCCAATCGATTATAGTATTGGAATTTTCCTTCCAACATAAAATTCATTTTCTTAGCGTTTTAGTACAGTCTGACGTTATTTTATAAATATAATAGCCGTGCAAGTGGTGACTTAAACTGCTATTACATTTACACGTTTTCCGTAAACGCTACTTGTTATTTATTCAGAAGCAAAACTTCCACCACTCATTGCTTTTAGAAAAACCTGAGGGTTCCAATATTCGCGATAGTTTACAATCAGTCCATCTCTAAAAGTCACGAAAGTTGCATAACTCATTTCATATGGATTTCCATTTCCAATGACTACTCCTGACGCACTCCATTCAGCAATAACCACATTTTCATCATCAGTTCCGTAGATTTTCATGGTGGGTAATGATTTTACATTTATGAAACTAGGGTAATCTTTTAAATAAGCATAAAGAGCTTCACGACCTTCAAAGCGATTTTGCGAACCTTCCGGGGCAAAAGAAAATTCACCCACAACATCATCGGCACATAATTCGGACCAGCCTAACATGTCCTTAGCTAGAAATCTATCGAAACCATTACGCAATAATTGCGTCACTGGGGTGTTTTGTGAATTTTCCATTGTATTAAATTTTAATGTTACTTTTTATCATTTTGATATTTATTTATACAAATGTTTATTAAAAAAAGAATAAGGCATTTACCAATTGGCAGAATAAGATATTTAACGTCTTTAGGATAAAATCGATACCCTTCTTGTATATGTCTTCAGTACTCTAAAGATATGTTAATTAAGATCATAATTCCCTACTGTTTGATATTTTGCAAGAACTCGAAAAGCCAAGAATCCTAGTTACTCCTATGGGATTTTATCTATTTTTTTATATACATTGTTTCCTGGAGTTCTTAATCTAAATTTCACACTCTTTATAGAAATAGAACCAGTACCTGAACAATTCTATCAATTTTAAATCTTAGAAACTAATTACTCAGCCATTGTTGTAAAGTTGTGCTTGGTTTTCCGAGAAAACGGTGTACCGTATATGCATTCCCTACTTCTCTTGTTTTTTCGAAGAACTCAAAGAGAGGAATGATCTCCTTTAACCGTGTATTACGTGACACAAATGCGATTAATTTCAACAACCAAAAAGGAACATTGGAAATCTTTGAAATTTCTGGATGTTTCACTTTAATATATTTTTCCAATGCTTCATTAATAGTAAAACCTTCTGGGCCATATACATTGAATTCATGGTTAAAACTTTCTGAATTTTGATACCCGTTTACCAATAGTTGGCCAAAATCTTTTGCAGCAATCCATTCGATTTCAATGGGTTGTTCCCCCATAACCTTGACTTTACCATTTTGTATCATTGATTCTAATGACTCCATAAACCAAGTTGGTCTAAAAATCATATAGGGGATACCACTTGCTTTTATAAGCTTTTCTGATTTGTATTTAGCGTCTATGAAGGACAACCAGCTATTTTCTTTGCTTACGGTAGCACCACTCACATAACTAATTAGTTTTATATTGTAACTTCTTTGCCAATTCTACAATTCTTTCAACAGCAGCAAACTCATCTAGTTTCCCCAGCGTGATGTGTATGGCTTGACTATCTTTAATTGCTAATTCTAAGTCCATATCATTAAAGACATCCCCTTTTATGGTCTCCTGATTCGGATATTTATCAGATTGTATGTTGCGTGCAAAGAGTTTAAGTTGAAATCCTGCATTGTCAAATGCCTTTATTGTTTCTTGAGCCACCAAACCGCTAGCACCTAATATGGAGACTTTTTCGATCTTTATTTCTGACATGATTTTTTGATTTAAAGTTTTATAAAAAGTTCGCTTTTTGGTTTTCTAACTTTTTTCATATTTACTAACCAGTCATTTTCACTATCTCGATATCCCAAGGCTAACAAACTTGCACTTTTCAATCCTTTATCTTTGAGATTTAACAATTCATCTAAGGCACTAGCATCAAAACCTTCCATTGGTGTAGCATCTATTTTTTGCTCCGCCGCGGCAATCAAAGCAACACCTAAAACTATGTAGACTTGTTTTGCTGCATGGTTGGCATGCCAATCTTCTGGTAATTTCGAATACCTCCCCCAAAGTCCATTTTTATAATTGTCCATGCACTCTAATGGTAAACCTCTTTCAGATAATGTATAATTAAATACATGTCCTATTTTTTCTAGTGTATAATTTTCCCAATTTGCAAAAACAAAAAGGTGAGAACAATTTGTAATTTGACTTTGTCCCATTGCAATAGGTTGTATTTTAGCCAGTAGTTGTTTATCTGAAATTATAAATACATTAAAGGGTTGTAAACCTGAGGAAGTTGGAGCTAATTGAATAGCATCCAGAATTGCTTCTATTTTTTCGTCAGGAACGGTCTCGCCATTCATTTTTTTTGTGGCGTATCTCCAGTTTAAATTTTCTATTAACGTCATGTTTATTTAAATATTTAAGACAAATGTTACCTTAAAAGGCAACAAATCATTTACCATTTGATAAAAAGTATTTCTAAGAGATGTTCTTTCTTATTCTACTCAAGGATTGTTTTGTCATTCCTAAATACGAAGCGATATATGACAATGGAATACGATTGACAAGCGTTGGATATTTTTCCATAAATTCCAAATAACGTGTAGAAGCGTCTTGTGAAATCAATGGACTGACTCTCTCCAGTTTTTGAGCAAGTGATTTATTGGTGATTTTTTGAATAATAGTATCCCAATCTATTATAGTGTCTGCAATTTCTTTCCAATCTTGATTTGAAAACGTAAGCAGTTTACAATCGGTAGCAGCCTGAATATATTCAGTTGAAGGAACATTTTTTAAATTATAAAGCAAATGACGTTCTTCAATGAAAATTTTAGTAATTTCTTCACCTTTATTGTTGTAGTAGCAAATACGAAGTATGCCTTCAACGATAAAACCGACATGCCTGAGAACTTTTCCTGCCTCAACAAAATAGTCGTCTTTTTTAAGTTCTATTTCTTTCCCTTTACTTGTAATAAGTTCTATTTGCTGCTTGTTCAAGTTGCTGTATTGTAAGATATATTCTATAAAATCGTTCATCACTGCGAGGTTTAAAATAGTTGTTTTATGGATTAGTTAACCTTAGAAAAAAAATACCTTTTTGTAACGCTGCATTTAGGCCTGCTGCCAACGTTTTAGTATAAGCCTATTATTACCTTAATTCTCAATCGGAAGATACATTCGTAAAAATAAGGCGATTCAATTTTAATACAAACGGCATGGTATTTACACATCTTTGGCAAGGCTTCTTGTAAATTAAATTCTCTATTTAAAAAAGCGTTCATTCATTGTTGCCATTACCTTTTCAATCCCCTCTTTTTTCAACCATTCATATTCTGCTGTCGCAAGATTACCTGCTGTATAATGTAATTGTTTCTTGTTGTCTGTAGCTGCTTCATAAGCAACATCAGCAATACTTTCAGGCATATCTCTTTTGGTGCTTGAGTCTGCCTTCATCGTAGTAATGTATTGATTAAATAACTCATGATAATCTTGGTGAGAAACAATTTGGGCATTACTTCCAAAGTTGGTTTGCATATAAGCAGGAACAATCGTTTTAATTTGTATACCCAATCCCTTTAATTCATAACTCATTGCCTCTGTCCACGTTTGCAATGCCGATTTTGTTGCCGCATAAACGGCTACAAATGGATATGGAATATTAGCCGTTGAAGACGTTACGGTAATAATTGTGCCATTTTTCCTTGCTCTTAAATAAGGAAGAAATGACTTTGTAACAAGAATTGTCCCCAAAAAATTGGTGTTGATTTGTTGCTCTAATTGTTCGTCAGTAGTTCCTTCAAACGCTCCCATAAGCCCATATGCTGCATTGTTAAATACCACATCTACAGGACTTATCTTTTCTGCTTCAGCAGCTACATCTGTAATTTGTTTTTTGTTGCTGATGTCTAGCTTCAAAAGATAAATATTTGGCAACTCTATAAGCTCCCTTTCCTTTTCGGGCTGTCTCATTGCAGCGATAACCGTCCAACCTTTTGAAGAAAATAATTTGGCGGTCGCTTTTCCTAATCCTGATGAAGCTCCTGTGATAAAAATTGTTTTGTTCATTTTTCTTGTTTTTTTAAATTGATACCACAAAAATACCTCCCTGAAAAATGCCCTTAGTTACCATTTGGTAAAAAGCATTTTATTAATATTTCTTTTTATGTTACGTAAAGATTGTTATGAAATCCCAGGGAAGCAGCAATGTACAAATTAGGCACAAGATTGAGAAGATTCGGAATTTTTTAAGGAATACTAAATAGCGGGATTTTTTGAATCATCTTAAGTTTACTGATAAGAGTCATTTATAACTGCGATAACAGCTCAAGTGGTTATTCAAATCGCTATCGCGTTTGTAGATTTTTCATATCTAGATAATCAGCTTTTATTCCGAAGCAAAATTTATACCACCCATTGCTTTCATAAAAACCTGTGGATTCCAATAATCGCGATAGTTTACAATCAATCCGTCTCTAAAGGTTACAACAGTTACATAACTCATTTCGTAAGGATTACCGTTAGCAATTACTTCGCCCGAAAGACTCAATTCAGCAATAACGACATTTTTGTCATCTGTTGCATGAATTTTCATGGCTGTTATTGATTTTAAATTTATGAAACTAGGGTAATCTTTCAGAAAACCATAAAAAGCTTCTTTTCCTTCAAAGTGATTTGGCGTACCTTCTGGGGCAAAAGGCAAATCAGCTATCACATCATCGGCTAAAAATTCTGACCAGCCTTTCATGTCCTTAGCGAGGAACTTATCTAAGCTCTTCGTAAATAATTCAGTTGCTGGAGTGTTTTTTAAATTTTTCATTATATATTATTATTTTTAAAATTAATTTCGACAAATGTCTATTTTAAATTATTCACGCCATTTATCATATGGTAAAAAGCCACTTTAATTGATGTTTTCTCTTATTATGGTTAGTGATTCTTCTGTAATTCCAAGGTAAGAAGCTATATAGGAAAGAGGAACACGATTGGCAAGATTCGGATATTTTTCAAGGAATAATAAATAGCGCGTGGTTGTGTCTTCTAAATCTACTGGACTTCTTTTTTCATTCGCGTCTAACAAATATTTTTTAAACATTTTGTTTACAATTGCATCCCAACCAACTATTGTATTTGAGATTTCGTCCCAATCTTTTTTTGAAAAGACAAGCAATTCACAATCCGTAACTGCCTGCAGATATTCGGAAGCTGACACATTTGCCTCAAACTTTTTATACTCGGTAATAAATTGATGTTCATCAATGAAGTAGTCTGTAATTTCTTCTTCTTTATTGTTGTAATAAGAAAAACGAAACATTCCCTCAAGAAGAAAAGCGACCTGCATTGGTATTTTTCCAACTTCTAAAAAATATTCGTCTTTAAGGAGTGTCATCCTTATTGCTTTGCTGGCAATAAAATCCGTTTGTTGTTTGTTCAAGTCGCCAAACTTTAAAATGTAATCAGTAAGTTCTTTCATGGGATAAAAATGGTATTGAATACGAATGGTTCATTTGTCATTTTGTAAAACCTTTGATCTATAATTATTTATTTAAAAAAATAGTCAAATCAATCTCTAGGTAAAACGTTGCTACACTACTAGTCCCATTGAAGGAATTTAAAAGGTATTGTGTTACATTTTAGCAGTTAAGCATAACTGTTTAAGCAGTTGGCTTTAATGTCAGTTATACCGAACGCTTTATAAGTGGAATAACCTTTTTACCGATTAATTCAATGGATTGTAACAATTGCTGGTGCGTCAATCCTGCATTATCCATTTGAAAGGTAAACCGATCTATACCGCCAAGTGCTTCGCTGTGTCGCAATAATTTTTCGGCAACTTGTTCAGGTCCACCCAGTATTAATGCGCCTTTTGGAGCAACTAATGCATTGAATTGTGGTCTAGTTACTGGTGGCCATCCCCGTTCTTTTCCCATTTTTGTCCATAACTCTGCATAGCCTGGATAATAATCATCAATTGCCTGCTCATTCGTTTCAGCCACATAACCTGGTGAATGAAGCCCAACCTTAAGTTGATCTGGTGAAAAACCAGCTTTATTTCCTGCTTCACGATACAGATCTATCAATGGCCGAAAGCGTTCTGTTTCTCCACCAATAATAGCAACCATTAAAGGTAGTCCTAACGAACCTGCTCGCACAAAAGATGCTGGTGTCCCTCCCACTCCCAACCATACAGGTAATCTTTCTTGTAAGCTTCTGGGATAAATAGGTTGGTTATTCATTGCTGGTCTGAACTTGCCTGACCAAGTAATATACTCTTGGTCACGTATTTGGAGCAATAAGTCCAATTTCTCCTTAAAAAGAGCATCATAATCCTTAAGGTCAAATCCAAATAGTGGATAGGCCTCAATAGCGGAACCTCTGCCAACAACCAATTCTGCCCGACCCTTTGAGATCAGATCAAGAGTTGCAAAATCTTGGTAGACCCTTACGGGATCATCCGTACTTAAAACTTTAACAGCACTGCCCAGAATAATTCGTTTGGTTCTTGCGGCAGCTGCTGAAAGGATTACTGCTGGTGCAGAATCCAGAAATTCTTTTTTATGGTGCTCTCCGATACCGAAAACATCCAGACCTGATTCATCTGCTACTACAATCCTATCCAATAACTGCTCCATAGCCTCCGCGCTATTCAGGGCCGAACTACCATACATTGCTGATGCAAAACTATCTATTCCTATTTCCATAACTGTCGTTAATTAAAATTTTATAATATTCTTTTATTTACATTGATTGTTGACCATGCTCTTAAACAAGATGAAATTGGCTCTCTAGCCTGATTCTGCTATTTTCAATCTGATTCGCTTTTAGTCATTTCCTGTTGAGTAAGCTTTGTATTGATTTCACCATATTTTCCGGTATAAAAATCTCTGTAGGCATCAGCTATTTCTTCCCTTGTATTCATTACAAAAGGACCTGCTGCAACCATTGGCTCTTTATATTCTTCACCACCAAAAAGGATAATATCAATGTCTTTTCCCGAGCTGTTTTTGATTTCAATTTCTCCTGCTTTTCTTCCAAATTCCACAAATTCCCCCGCTTGGAATTCAGTATCGTTAAGTAGTACATTTTGGGTTGGCAAGAAAGCGGCAACTTCTATCTTGTCCTTCATAATAATTGAAAACTGTTTGCCTGCTTTCAAATGAATATGGTATAAAAACTGTTCTGAGTAATGGGGTATTGGCGAACTTAATTTTTCATATGTACCAACAATCACTTTTATCCAGCCGCTTTCATTTTCAAATTCCTTTTTAGGTATTTCTTCTGCCTGAACGGCAATATGAGCGGACTTTCTGCTTTATTTTTTGCGGGTAAATTAATCCAGAATTGAAATCCTTCTACAACTTTGCTATTGGCATGAGAATCGTAATTAATATTTTCATCGTGGATAATTCCGCTACCCGCTTTCATCCATTGTGCACCACCAGATCTTATTGTTGCTGTATTTCCTGCACTATCAAAATGCTCGACTTGCCCTTGAAGGATATAGGAAAGTGTCGCAATTCCTCTGTGGGGATGTGCTCCCATACCGTTTTTAGAAATAGTTTCTTTAATTGCTGGTGCTACATAATCCAGAAATACAAACGGACCTACTTTATCAGCATAGTGATTAGGTAGCATTCTATTGATTACTAACGGACCTAGATCAGCTCTATTTCCTTTTGTCCAAAAAGTTGTTTGCTTTTTCATAGTTTAATTTTTAATCAATAATTTCATCTAATGATTTTATTCAAGCATTAATGTTTTAGTCAGAATGCAATTCAATAGCTAACTAAAGACTTTGCAAATCAGTAAACCAATAAGTTTGGTGATTAATTAGTAACTCGATGCTGTCTGCAGATTGAAGAAAACCTTCAAATATGCTCTGCATCTCATTTAATATTTATTTGATTATTCACTCACTCTGGCACTATTAAAATTTAAACCCTACTACCGACCCTACAACAAAACCATTTTGGTGCCCGGGTATTACATCGTTGATAAAACTTCCAGTTTTAAAATATTGTACCCCAATATTGTAGTTCAGAAAACGATTTATATTCCATGAAAAGGTCGTAATATATGCTGTCCCAATGTATCTTTTGTTTGAACCGGACGAAGATAGTCTCAGTGAGCCATCTGCCCTGTAAACACCATCTTCGGTTGATTGTCGCCAGTTAAGCACTACATCGAATTTGATAGAAGTGTTTTGATATGGACTCCACGTTAGGTTTGGATGTATGGAGACTAAGTTTGCTGGTCCTACCTGCGGATTCATCCCAAAATACCCACCATTTGGATACAGAGGATTGGGCGTACCAAGTTTGCCATCATCCTTGTTTTTATCGCCAGAAATATAGTCGTTCTTTAGTCTTACGGTTGGAGATCCTTTTACTTTATCAAACACATATCCAATTTCTGAAGAAATTCCAAAAGCACTGATATCGTCCAAACCAAACAATCCAAATTGATAAATTACTTCAAAATTGTAAACAAATCCAGCACCGTTTCTCGAAAACCGGGTACCGACCGTGTGTCTGGATTCGTCTGCAACACCTTCATCAAACTTGGCATTAGCACGATTGATGCCGAGATAGTAAAAATCCAGATTACCTCTTTTCGGAATGATATAACTGCTGTAAACACCCCAGAGGTTAGCTTTGCGGGTGGACATGTTATCAAAAAGGCCTATATTCACTTTGGTATTTGCCATTACAAATGCGTCGACATTCAGATCCGGCGATTTGTATGCAAGCTTTGCGCCGTCAAAGTAAAGCCGTAAGTTGATACCTTCGCCTACATCGATCAAACGTCCACTTCCATATTGGATTTCCTGTCTGCCTATGCGAAAAGTAAGTGTCTTATTCAATTTATTATAAGGTACGAAATCCACAAAAAGATTTTGGATATTTAATTTATCTTCATCAATACCACGGGGACCATTCTTACGTCCATCCTCCAAACCGCTGCGCACTTGCCCGAAAATCCGAATTCGGTTGCTAACCTGCCAATCGGCATGGAGGAGATAGCGTTGAAGCAGAAAAACGTTTCTATCAAGGCCATTCTCTCCCCAATCTTCATTGACAGTAAAGTCCAATTCTTGCCGTACTTCGCCTCCTATTGAAAGGTAAGTAGGACTATTTTTTGAAAGCGGAATATATTTTATTCTATTGTAAAAAAATTTTGTACTGTCTTTTAACATAGAATAGTTTTCATCATAACGCATCAATTTAAAGCTTTGAGCCAATAGCTGTATGGGTAGAAAAATTAAAAAAAAGTATATCAAAAATTTCTTCATAATTGAATGTTGTAATAACGGATTGGCATACAGAATGAAACAAGAAAACAGTACTTAATAGAAATTTTAGAAGACATCAAAAAAATTAGGTTCATCAAGTTTTAAGTCAACTAATTGATCAAGAAAACGGTTTCTATTCGCTCCAATAATAGCCTCCAAAGTACTTTATTGGGGACCAATAAGGAATAGGTTCAGGTAATTTTGGAACCAAATTGGTGTATTTTTCCGAACCGAATACAACTCTTCCATCGACCACTGTCAGAACTGAGCAAATGCTTTTTATCTGATCTTCAGGGATAGTAAAATAATCTTTGCTCAGTAAAACAAAATCAGCCAGATTACCGGGTGCAATTCGACCTTTTTCAAGTTCTTCATTTTCAAACCAGGCTGCACCTATGGTATATAATCTGAGCGCTTCTTCACGAGTCAATCGGTTGTCTTCAGCCAATACAGTGGTACCAGAAACAGACTTACCGGTTACGGCCCAGCTAATTGCTAGCCATGGATTAGCTGGAGATACCCGGAATGCATCAGTAGTTAAGGACAATGGAATTCCGCTGTTTACCAAAGCTCTCAATCTGGGCGTGTACAAAGCCTTCTCTATGCCATGTGTTTTTACAAAAGCGTCTCCATGAATAGCCATTTTATTATCCAAGGCAATTCCTCCCCCAAGCTTCTTGACTCTTTCGATGTTCTCTGGCGTAATGGTCTCCGCATGCTCTATACTCCAACGCATACCATCTAAAGGAGTTGTTTTGACAACCTTATCGAGAGCATCTAGAAAAGGGGTAAGATTCTCGTTATAAGTAACATGCATGCGAAATGGGATTCTTTTCTCTATTAGCTTCCGAACATCTTCTTCGGCATATTTCATCATCCTTTCTTTTGGAATAATATAGGCAGGCTTATCAAAATTTTCATGGTCATGGATTTCTCCTCTTATAGCCTCACCCATTCCTTCATATTCGTAACCATGCTCCATAGTAGGATGTAAGTTCTGTCCTGGACTGACAGGAGCCATTTTGGTTATTCGCTTAATTTCCGTATCAACAAAGGGCTCATTAGAACTTTGATCCCATCCAAGATCAACAAAAGGAAAACGAATATTTAGTCGATTTTCACTCACGAGGGTTTGTAATGGTTGATGACCTTCAGGATACCCAATGATACTAGTAGCATCAAGGACGGAAGTAAGTCCAAATCGATTCAAATCGTGTATTACATGTACCAAAGAGCTAACCTCTTCTTCTGGAGTTGGCGCAGGTAACATGGCATCCAGTGCCAAAAATGTGAAGGTATATCCGTTTATGACCCCAGTGTATTTGCCTTTTTTATCTTTCTCAAACTCTGCATCAGGCAACTCAGGGAACCCAGGTGTTCCAACACCAAGTACCTTCATTCCTAGTTTGTTTAGATATCCCCTGTTGTAAGCATATTGTACATAAAGAGGCCTGTTTGACACTGCCTTATTCAGTTCGTCTATGGTTGGTTGGCGGTTTTCAGCGAACTGATAAGGTGACCATCCACCGGTAACTTTTACCCATTGTCCTTCTGGTGTTCTTGCTGCCTGCTCTGTTAGCATTTCAAGCGCACGTTTGAGTGTAGGTACTCCGTCCCATCTGACCTTATAATTAAAATTCCTTTCATTCAAAGGGTGAATGTGTGCATCTTCCAAACCAGGAATGAGTCGTCTGCCATCTGCATCAATGATTTTTGTATGGTCATCTTTAAGAGCGAGTATTTCCGCATCGTTGCCTACTGCGTAAATTCTCCCTCCTTTTACCGCTAGTGCCGAAGCTTCGGGTTTTGCACCAGTTTGCGTAGTGATTTTTGCATGATGCACAATCAAATCAGCGCCGACAAATGGGGAATTTGATTGCCCATAAAGCCCGATAGAGAGCATTATTGTCGTAATTAATGTAAATGCTTTTTCCATTTTATTGTTTATTTAAAATAATTTACACAAAGGTTTATTAAAAAAAGAATAAAGCATTTACCAATTGGTAAAAACGACTTTATTTGATATTTTTTCTTATTCTGCTGAACTATTGTTGTGTAAATACCTTGTAAGAAGCAACTGGCAAGGCTCGGAAATTTTTCAAGAAAGAATAAATAACGGGTGATGGCATCTTCTTACACTAAAGGTCTTCTTTTCTCTATCGTTGGTAAGGGACATTTGCTATACATTTTTTCATACATCTTATCCAGACCAATTATCGTATTTGAGATTTCATACCAATCTTTTTTTGAAGAAATAAGCAACTCACAATCTACCACTGCCTGCAAATATTCAAAAGCTGGTACATCTACCTCAAGCTTTTCATAGTCTGCAAAAAATTGATTATCATAAATCAAATAATTTGTAATTTCTTCTCCTTTATCATTGTAACAAGATAGACGGAATACCCCATCAAGAAGGAAAGTCATTTGCATTGGTATTTTTCAAGCTTTAGGAAAATAGGCACCTTTTGGAAGTTTAAGCCTTGTTACTTTGCTGACAATAAAGTTTGTTTACTATTTGTTAAAGTTGCCTAACTTTGGGATGTAAAAGGTAAGCTCTTTAATAGTTTGGAACCGTTTTTTGTCGTGAGTAGTAAATATGTAATTTTAGAAAACATTTTATCTACAGGAGTTAAAATCGTCCAATTCCTTTGTTGTCATACCTAACTTAATTGCTTTCAAGTTATAAGCAAAGGTTTCACTGGCTTTATGCCTATCGATTAGTTTTGATTATAGGGTTATTGACATGCTTTCTATTTTAGTAGATATGCCGTAAAATAAGTATTCAGCACTTAAGTAAATTCGAGGCAATATCCCTTGGAGTAGCTCGAGATTATTATTAGTTATAAAAAAATAAAGCTATCCATATTTAGAAACATAGCTTTATTTTTTTTAATTAGTTTAGGTGGGTTGCAAATTCATCAACGGGTATTCTTACTTTTTTTAATTTGGCATTCCAATCTTTTTCTTCGTCTCGATAACCTAATGCAAGTACTACAACACTGCTAAGATTTTTTTCTTTTAACCCTAAAAGGTTATCAAACTTTTCTGCATCAAAACCTTCCATCGGTGTAGTGTCAATTTTTAATGATGCAGCCGCAATCAATCCCGTTCCTAAGCCAATGTAGGCCTGTTTGGTAGACCAGATAAAATTTTCAGTATCAGTTCTTGCTAAGAGATAGCTACTAACCATATTCTTAAAATCATTTAATTCCGCAATAGGAGTTCCCCTTTCCGTAGCAACAAATTGAATATAGTTGTCAATAATTTTTTGGTCAATTGAAGTAAATGCGGCAAATACCAAAAGATGTGATGATTCAGCTATTTGACTGTTAAAAGATCCTTCACCGAGTTCTTTTTTTAAAGCTGGATTATCAATAACAAATACCCTATAGGTTTGCATCCCAATTGAAGATGCTGAAAGATTAATTGCTTCAAGGAGTTGCTCCAAATCTTCATTAGAGACCTTTTTTTTACTAAATTTCTTTGTGGCATAACGCCAATTCAAATCGTCAATTAATTTCATTTTTAATCTATTTTAATTTATATTATTTTTTTATTTATGCTGCAAAATTACAAATGCGCTATTACTTTTTGTAACTTTGTATCGAAAAGTAATACTTACATTTGAGTAACCAAGTATAGAATTATGGAAAAAGATATAGTACCGATAAAAGAATGTGCAAATAAAATTTTGGCAATTCATGATGTGATGGATTTACTGAATGGAAAATGGAAAATATCCATAATAGCTTGCCTTTGCAGTAAAAAAATGCGATACTCTGAATTGTTAAAGGCAGTTAATGGTATTTCTGGCCGGATGTTGAGTCTTAATCTTAAAGAACTGGAAATGAACCAGCTTATCACTAGAAAAGTACTCGATACCCAACCCGTTAGTATAGAGTATGAAATAACAGAATATGGTTCCACGCTCAAGAATCTGACAAATACTATTGCAGACTGGGGCACTTTACATCGACAGAGAATAATAAATCGTAAATAATGAAATCTTGGCATGTTATTAAGTTTTAGCATTCCCTGTTTTCTTTAAAACTAAAAAAATAGTACTCTGGCCATAATATCGAAAACTAAAACTTGCTTGTTGTGCTAACATCGACACCCATAATTTATCAGTCTTTAGTACTCTAAAACATATATTTTTTTATGATCGTAATCCCATACCGTTTTATATTTTGCCAAAAATCGATAAGCCAGGATTAAAATGTTATCCTCAGTTACTCCTATTGCTTTTTTAAACGGGCTGGTTTCTTCAAGAGTATGAATTCCTATAAAATCTGTAGTTAATTGATTATTTATTTCGACATTATTCAAAACAAATAAATCATCATCATAACCGTCTTTGCCATAGTCTTTCAGGTATTTTTCCTTTACAAGCTTTTCAGTATTTTTATCTGAAAAATCAAGAAGTCCGTAAGAACCCCCAGTATCAAAAAGTCCTACCATTTCTACATCGGCTACTTTTACTTTAATTATCGGAATATTGGGGTTATTCCTAATTTCAAAATTCAGTACCGCTATTACTTTTTCACCACTTAAAAAATCCTTCAAAGATTCCCTCTCCGGAGTGCTTTTATAAAAAGTAAGTTTTCTTTTAGTATAATCTAATTTAAAAATATATCCCTTGAAAAAATTATATCCGATATACCCTATACAATCTGCAGTAATACTATTTTGTAAAAAATCGTAATTAGCACTAGGAATTTGTTTAAGATTTTGAAAATGCAAGCCATTGACTAAGCGTACCTCCTTAATAGTATCATTAATAAAGTTTTTAAATTTTTCGCCACTCGCTACAAACCCTACACCATCCGATTTTTGGGCAGATAGCGAAACAATATTATTGTTGATATCTATTGCTCCTTTGTGCCCTGTATCAAACATAAATTTCCCCTTAACCCCGTTAACTTCCCCAGAAATAAAAGGAAAAGCGTTGACAATAGTCAAGGGAAAAGAAATCATATCTCCTGTTAACTGGAATTTATTTTGAATTTTAAATTCTTCGATATTTTGAGCGCATAAAATGGTAGAAACCATTAGAAATACAACGGTGTAAAATGTTTTAATCATAAATAGTTTCTTTTCTTTATTTTCTCATATTTTTAAAAATTGATACAAATGTTAATGTTAAAACTAACAAATCTTTTACCATTTGATAAAAACCGATTTTATTTGATATTTTTTCTTATTCTGCTGAATGATTGTTGTGTTATTCCCAAGAACGAAGCTATATAAGAAAGAGGAATACGATTGGCAAGATTTGGAAATTTTTCAAGAAACAATAAATACCGTGTTGTAGCATCTTCTGAAACCAAAGGACTTCTTTTTTCTATCGTCTCCAACAGACATTTCCGATACATTTTGTCGGCTATCTTATCCCAACCAATGATGGTATTTGAAATTTCATACCAATCTTTTTTGGAAAAAATAAGCAACTCACAATCAACTACCGCTTGCAAATATTCAGAAGCCGGTGCATTTGCCTCAAACTTTTCGTAATCTGCAATAAATTGATTACCGTCAATGAAATAATTTGTAATTTCTTCCCCTTTATCATTATAATAACATAAACGGAATATGCCATCAATGAGAAATGCTACCTCCATTGGTACTTTTCCAGCTTCTGAAAAATAGGCGTCTTTTGGAAGTTTAAACCTCGTTGATTTACTTACAATAAAATCCAATTGTTGTTTGTTCAAGTCACCAAATGTTAATATAAAATCAGTAAGCTCTTTCATAGGTCAACACTATTATTTAATGTGAATATTTCATTTATCGATTTGTAAAATGTTTTATGAATTAAGTATTTTAAAAAACACGCAGTAATGCTGTACTAACTAATAGAGATAAAAAAGGCGATTAATTCAGAGAATTATCACAATTACCTGTTTCGTTTGTAACTTTTTAAGGCACAAGATTTTTACCTATTCTGAAACATTATAACAAAACATAAACCAATTTTATGCCACACTACTAAAATACTGTTTTACAGGTGTTTAATTTTTTATTGCTACTCCTGATAATTCTTATTTTTAATAAATTTCCTTAATATTAGAAATTTTAAATAATTTAGGACGACATTTAATTTTTTACTATCAATTATCACAGTAAATCAATTAAACATAAAGGATTAATTTATAGACAATCTTATCAAATCCCGCAAAACTTAAGAAGAATTTAATGTTTGATAAAAAAAATCCACTCAAGTCGTAAAGTACGATTTCAATAGTACTCGTTGAAAGAATGATTTCTACAATTCCAAACTTATGTTGTAGCCAATATTAAATTATAAAAAAAGGGTTAACTTAAAAAAGTAACCCTTTAGCTTAAAATTTTTACTTGGTAAGTGATCTAATTTTTAAATTTCACAGAGGTTGAATTGTACCCTTCATTGTATGAAAACTGCCATCTGGTAAAGTTGCATTGCTATAAATAATTCCATTTTCGTGGTCTTCAACATGGGTGACTGTTGCACCAGAAGCTTCTTTCCACGCTACCATATATACGTATGGACGAATTTCAGCGATTACAGTTTGCACGCTTTCCGAATTACCTTTTTTCTGAAGTGTACCTCCATCTAAAATCTTAAAAACCATAGTGTTATCTGATTCAAAATAAAGCTCTGTTTTTAAAACACCTACATCCATTAAAAATCTATTCCCTATTAATTTATTTTCCATTTTCTGATAGATTAAAAGAAGTCATTGAATTACCATTTGCAGATTTTGATTCAGGCGTTTCTTCTTGAACAACATCCCAATGTTCTGCTATTTTTCCATCTTGAAGCCTGAAAATATCGACTACAATAACTGGCAC
Source organism: Flavobacterium sp. Root935 (assembly GCF_001429295.1). Lineage (GTDB taxonomy): Bacteria > Bacteroidota > Bacteroidia > Flavobacteriales > Flavobacteriaceae > Flavobacterium. The sequence continues at coordinate 1,507,245 of NZ_LMJL01000012.1, forward strand.
TGGTCCCCAACCATGAACAAGACTGTGTGTAATCACAATATTATTCTCTTCCACAATTATACCTGGTTTCCAATTAAAACTTGTATCTAAAAAAGGTAAAAGTTTTCTAAGACCCTCATGACCATTAATCATAGATGGGTTATGCTGTTGATAGGATTCATGCCAATAGCGTTCGATGGCTGTACTGTCTTTCTCATGAAATAATTCATTCATTGCTTTCAATACTATTTCTTTATTCTTCAATTTGTTTTCCATTTTTTTTTATTTTTTTTTATTTTTTTTTATTTTTTAAAATTATGCTTTTCCTTTTCGATCCTTTATTTTGCCATATTTACCAGCATAAAAATCGCTGTAAGCACCAGCAATTTCAGCTGGGCTGTTCATTACAAATGGTCCTTCAGCAACTATTGGTTCTGTATAGGGTTCACCTCCAAATAGAATAATGTCATTGGCCTCATACCATTTGTTTTCAATAACTATTTCTCCAGCGTTTCTGTCAAATTCTACAAAGTCCCCTGCCTGAAATTCGGAATCATTAAGTATTGTACTCTTAGTCGTCAAGAATGCTGCAACCTCTATTTTCTCATCAATAGAAATACTGAATTCTTTACCTGCTTCAACTTGAATGTGATATAAAAATTGCTTTGAATAATTTGGTATAATTGATTTCAAATCTTCATAACTACCAGCAATTACCTTTATCCAACCACTATCATTTGGTAGTTGTTTTTGGGGAACTTCATCACTTTGAATAGCTAAATATTCTGGCTTTTCAGCTTTATTTTTCGAAGGAAGATTGATCCAAAATTGAAAAGCATGTGTACGATTACTATCTGTTTGAGAATCTATATTTAATGTCTCATCATGGATAATTCCATTTCCTGCTTTCATCCATTGAACTCCTCCGGAATAAACTTTTGCATAATTTCCTGCACTATCAAAATGCTCGTCTTCACCTTCTATAATATAGCTTAATGTTGCTATTCCTCGATGTGGATGCGCTCCAGTTCCGCTTTTTAGAGAAGACAAATGAACTTTTGGAGCGATATGGTCTAAAAACACAAATGGACCAACTGCATCAGCATATCTATTTGCTAATATTCTATAAATTGTCAGGTCACCAATATCTGCACGTACCCCCTTAGTTGAAAAGCTGGTTTTCTTTTTCATCTTTAAAATTTTAATTTATTCAAGAAATACATACAAAGATTTAATTTTACCATTTTCAAAAATAGCAATATCCATTCCTGTGGAGACAATTGACTCCTTATTTTCACCCATTCCCCAAATTAATCTGCCCATATTATTATTTATGATAATTGGTTTCAGTTTGAAAAATTTAAAAGATTTCGGCATGTTACTTTGAATAGTATTTACACTTTCATTAATAGCCATTTGACCACTTATTTGATGTCCAACATGATATAAACTACAGTTAGTAGTATAGATATTTTGAATTGCTTTTATCCGTTGATCAGCATCTCTTTGGCTCCATATATTAACTAAATTTTCTTCCATAAGACGAATTAAATCTTTTTCCATAATTTATTAATTAAGTTAGAATTCAAAGCAACACTTTAATGAAAATCAAAATGTTGCTTTAATTAAAAATTCAATTATAGATCATTTTACTAATGTGCTGGAGGTGGTGTCGCTAAAAGCTGTAATTCCCACGCTAAAGCAATACCGCTAGCACCTCCATGCTCTAAAATAACTTCAGATAATTTAGTGGCTGTTTCCATACGAGCCCAATCGCGTTGCCATTCTGCAGAAACTGCCATCCAATTGATAGGAACTATACCTACCTGAACCATACGGCGCACTGCCATATCATGTGCTTCTTTACTTACACTACCACATGCATCTGTTACAACAAATACCTCGTAACCTTCACCTAATGCCTGTATTGCAGGCATAGCTACGCATACCTCTGTCCATAAACCAGCTAAAATTAATTGCTTACGACCACTTTCTTTAACAATATCTGTTACTTTTGGATCTTCCCACGTATTTATAAAAGTTCTATTAATAGGTTTTTGCTCAGGAAATACATCTTGAATACTTTTGAAAAGATATCCTCCACGTTCTTCAATAACTGTAGTAAGAATAGTTGGTACATTAAAGGCTTTTGCTGCCTTTGCAAGACCTACAGTATTATTAATAATCATTGTAGGTTCATGACTGTTCAAATTAGCCATTTGGTAAGGTTGGTGGTCAATAAGTACCACAATGCTGTCTTCAGGACGAAGTAATCCTTCAAGTCCAATTTTAGGAGATTTTTCCATTGCTTTTTGATTTAAAATTAATAAGTCAAAATTATGTGCTATGGAATGATTAAATCGTAGCTAAATAGCAAAAAAAAACATAGACATTTGTCTATGTTTTTTTTTTNTTGGTTACTCCAAGATAGGAAGCAATTATATGCTGAGGAAAACGCTTTACAAATTCCGGATGGTTCATTATAAAATCTTCATACCTTTTTTCAGCACAAAAACTTATGGAAGATGTGATTCTTTTTTGAGTAGCTATATTGTTTTTTTCATCCATTTTTAACATCATTTCTTTAAATGCATTGGATTCACAAACGAGCTTTAACATTATTTCTTTTGTAATAAGTAGTACTTCACAATCTTCCCATGCATCGATATTATATATAGAAGGGGTAAGCATCACAAAACTTTCTCGATCCCCAGCCCACCAATTTTCTATATATAAATTTACTATACATTCCTTTCCTTTATCGTCTACATAATATTTTCGCATAGCACCTTTTACTATAAAGCAAAAATATTTACATACTTCTCCTTGAACCAAGAAGTATTGTTTTTTTCGTATTTTTTTATAGACGAAATGACTGCCAATATTCTCAAACTCAGTTTCGGATATTGGAGTAGCAATGTATCTATTAATATAATTAAATAATGATTCCACAGAGTTAAAGTAATTATTTACAAATTTATTGATTTAATTGAGATAGTTTTCTATGATTTTGACAAATTTTAGGACTAGAAAGGAACAATTTTAAATGTAATATCTTTCTTTTTACCAATTTTCACAGATGCTAACAAGCTAATTATTAAAAACTCATATCTTAGTGCTAAGTTTAAAATTCAAATATTTCAAAACCCTTTTTCAAAGACTTAATTTTAACTTCTAAAAAAAAAACTTAGAGCAATTAACTATTATATTTCAGTAGCAAATACATCAAATGGTAACCTCATGTTTTTAGTTTGATCACCTACTCCTTTTCTGCATCTCTTTCATTTAAAAAAGTGATTAACATCCTTTTGAGTCTTTTTTCTTTTAATAATAAATTGGTATTCTATTAAGAGTTTATAATAATTTTTAAAGAGTGCACATTTATAATTAATTAAAAACATTTTTTAATGTTCATAAACTTTGATTTATATTAGTTAAAGATCAGAAAAGGGATAAATAAACTTTCCAGATACATATTTTTTAGGAGACACCACAACTTGGGATGCACTATCTTTGAATGTTTCAATATTGTTGTTTTTAATATTTTGAAATTGAACGTGAACCACACGACCTTCATCCCATTCACCATTTTCCCCGAAACGAACCCTCCCCATTACAGTTTCAAAATGATTCTTTCTGCAGTAATCGGATAACTTATCGTCATCTAGGCTTCCAGTCCCTTCAACTGCTTGTTCAAGTACTTGCATTTGAGCATAAGCAAGTGGCGCAACATAATATCCCAGTGCATCAACGTTTTCTTTTACTGCTATTTGTTGATATGTTGCAAGCATATCGGAAACACCTGTAAAATTCATTTCAGGAACAGGTGCCCAGTATTCATAGTTGACAAAACCATTTAGAAAAGCTCCCAGTTCGGTCTTGACCAATGCGCTTTGTGGACCAATCATTGCTCCACCAACCATTTTTGGCCGATAAGTACTATTTTTGATAGCTTTTATAAGACCGATAGAATCTTTCAAATAAGAACATATAAATAAAATATCAGCTCCAATTTTTTCAATTTCATCAATGATTGAAGAGAAATCTGTAGTTGATAATGGATAAGTTTGTTGATGTACTATTTGGAGTCCATAAGTCGCTGCGTTCTCAATGGCTCCAATTATTGGATTTTTTGAAAACTCAGCTTCAGCTGATAGTAGGGCTACAGTATTTGGTTTAGGATTTTGTGATGCAGCAAGTTCGAAAAAACCATCAGTAAGCCCAGAGTTAGGACTTGGACCTGTTGGAATCATAGCAAAATAATTTGGATAATGTAATTTAGTATTAACACCCAATCCCATAAGTCCAATTAAAAATCGATTTCTCTCCATTATCACTGGCATAGAAGCTACGATAGTATTTGTACCATAACCACCTATTACTAGGTCAACCTGTTTTTCATCTAATAAATTTTTATAGATAGAGGCGACTTCTTTTGGGTCTCCTTTATCATCAATGCAAATTAGCTCTACTTGACGACCGAGAAGCCCCCCTTTTCTATTAACTTCCTGTACCCAAATATGATGAGTTAATCTTGCTACTTTTGTATTTTCGGCAACAGGCCCTGAAAGAGATAGACTATAACCTATTCGAATTTTAGAATTACCCATATAGTATTATTTGTTTTGATTAATACGACTTAAAAATAATGTGCCTCTAATTCAGCGCTGTTTAATTTAAAGATTTACTCTACTACATTTTCGACACATACATTTACTATCCATTTTTGTACCAAATACATAAACAAATGACAAACAGCATTTTAAGAACAAAATAACTGTTATTTTATTTCTTAATATTAATAGAATTCTAATATTTAAGAAATATTATTATACTTTTGTAACATTATTTAATTTTCATAAAATGGAAAAGAGTGATCAATTAGGCATAATGGGTAGACTGATAGAGCAGTTACCTTTTGAGATGGTTTGGGTAGACATTAATGGCAAATTAATTTATGCTAATGAAAAATTTCGCAAAACGATCGGATACAGTAAAAAAGAATGCGAAAACCTATCAATCCCAGATATAAATGTTACCGTCACACCTGAAAGCTGGAAGAATCATTGGGATGAAGTTCATGAAACGGGAGCTGTTCGTTTTATTGCAACTCATAAAACTAAGCTAGGCAAATTTTATGATGTAGAAGTTTTTGCACAGTCTTTTTCTTATAATGAAAAAAAATTTATTTGTGCCATTGCAAATGACATTTTAGAATCAAGTTTTTATAAAAAGTTAATTGAAAATACCCAAAAGATTGCAAATTTGGGAGGCTGGGAATTGAACTTACAAGATGGTTCTATTTTAGCCACTACTGATGCTTTAAATATCTTTGAAACTAATGACTCACAAGAGTTAACTCCCCCGAAAATAATTCATAAATTTAAAGATGGTGAAAAGCTAAAGTCCTTGCTTGGAAAAGTAATAAGGAATGGCCATTCTTTCGATGAAATATTTGAGACCAAGAATTCACCGCCGAAATATATCAGAGCTATAGCAAAACCTATTTTGAAGGGTGATAAAATTTATAAAGTATTGGGTATTTATCAAGATGTTACCGAGCTAAAACAAAAAGAAAGTAATTTATCACTTTACAAGGCCATTATTGACAATGTGCAAGATTTAATTTATGTCTACAACATAAAAGGAGACATTTTGTACTATAGTAAATCTTTGATTGATAAACTAGGATTTAGTAAAAAAGAATTGGATCAGATGAGCATGTTCGACTTGGATACACAAGTTGCACCAGACTTTTACGACGCTCATTTTGAAAATATTATACAAACGGGATATCAACGATTTGACTGGTCTATTGAAAGAAAAAATGAGCCTGAATTCCCTGTGGAAATAATTTCTAATCATCTAATATATAAAGAAGAAAATTACGTATGTTCTGTTGTACGAGATATTACCGATAAAAAAAAGGTCGACTTCAAATTGCATGAGGCTTTGGAGGAAATCAAACTTTTAAAAGATCGTCTTGAAGATGAAAATGAATACCTGCAGGAAGAAATAAGTAAAGAAATCAATTTCGGTAACATAATATGTAAAAGTGAGGCCTATAAAAAAATACTTATCGAAGTAGACAAAGTGGCTCCCACAGATTCTACGGTACTAATTACAGGTGAATCAGGAACTGGAAAGGAATTATTAGCTCGTGCTGTACACCTCAATAGCGCAAGAAAGAACCGCCCACTAATAAAAATTAATTGCGCCACCTTGCCAAAAGAACTTATAGAGAGCGAATTGTTTGGTCATAAGAAAGGTGCTTTTACAGGGGCAGTCACTGATAAGCTTGGAAAATTTACATTAGCAGACGGCGGAACAATTTTTCTTGATGAAATAGGAGAACTACCAGTGGAGCTTCAATCGAAACTTTTAAGAGTATTGCAGGAAGGTGAATATGATGAACTAGGAGGAACTAAAACAATAAAAGTAAATGTTCGAGTTATTGCTGCAACGAATAGAGATTTGAAGGAAATGATGCGTGAAGGTAAGTTTAGAGAAGATCTTTACTATCGATTGAATGTATTTCCTATTCACAATATTCCATTGCGGGCTAGAAAAGAGGACATTCCTATCCTGGCTCAATATTTTTTAGAAAAATTTTCAGTTACAGCCGGTAAGAATTTTAAGCGGTTAGCCAAAGAAACTATTGAAGCCTTGATCAATTATAATTTTCCAGGTAATATTAGGGAATTGGAAAATTTAATTGAACGTGCCGTTATTGTTGAGAATGGGTCAACTTTGGGACCAGGTAGTTGGCTACCTAAGCGAGAAATCACTGCGGCTACTGAAGACTTTAAATCTTTTGAAGAATACCAAAAGGATTATATTGTAGCGGTACTTGACCATACAAACTGGCGCGTAAGCGGACAAAATGGTGCGGCAAAAATTCTTGACATGAAAGATAAAACGCTATTTGCCAAAATGAAAAGATTAGGTATTGAGAAAGAGATCAGATTAAAGTCGTAAGGATTTCAACAAACAATAAAAAGCTGAAAAAATTTTTTCAGACTATAAAATCCAGTTTTCAATACTTCATTTATCTTCATATTCATAAATTTACGATATATCGTAAGTAAATGCGATTAAAAAAATCATAAGTAAATAAATATTAACAACATATGAAAACGGTATAGAAATAGCAATAGATACATAAATAAAAATAGCCAAAAGTAGTACATATTAATCTAGCAAATCATTATGAAAGAAACTGTTTGAGTAAAAGTCACATCGCATTTCAAGCGTCGAGCTCATTAGAAGAATTATAAACCTCTGAATTTTTAGTTTGGAAAACTACTCGAAATAATAGAGTATTAGAGAAGCGAACAAATCTTGCTAGACCTTTTTTCGTATTGGCATAAAGGACTAAGGCATTGATTTATAGCTATCCCATCAATTAATATCTTTTATTTTCTATTTAGTCAGGAACTTAAAAGTAATTCAATCATAATGATCTAGAAATACAAGAACGTAAAAATAATTATCTTTATCGTTTTTATTATTGCCATTTCATGCGTAGAGTAACTATAAAAAAATTAAAAAAAGTTTTGCAGCGGACAAAAGCCTTGCTTCTACTGACTTTAGATATTGACGGTTATTTTTTTAACAGAACTATCAATGAATAGAGTAAAGTTGTGTAATGACTGCCAATTTTACTCTTTACCTTAAGAATTCTTAAAGCAAAGTGTTCGGCATAGCTTACCACATTCCTGAAATGCTTCTAACAAATAGTAGACAAGACCGCATAGGATATTAAGTTTATCTTATAACTATTTTTTTTTTAGTCGTTTAAATCTTAAAATGTCATTGCAAGCTGAAGCTACTATTTTTACAGATTTTTATAAACCAGTGGATTTTGTAATAAGAATTATGAACTAAAAGCGCGACCTGTTGACACACTAGTACTGCTATTATGTTGCCACAAATCTAAAAAACAATAATTAATTTCAGTTTGTAATGGTATATAGAATTTTGCTTATACTCATTTTAGTGCTTCCTATAAAATCCGTCTGCCAGCAAACGGATAAGGCCAAAATGCAAATGCTCTTAAAAAAACTTAAAACAGGAGAAGATAATGAGCAAAAAGCCAAAAACCTGCTAAAAGCGGTGCAATACTATCTGGACAAAAATAATGGTAGCAAAACAGATATTGACAGTGCAGCCCTACTTAATACAAAGTCGATTGATATTAGTAGGAAATATGACCTTCGAAACAATATCGCCCAAAGTATGTTACTTGCCGGCGAGATTGCAATAAAAAGAGGAAATACAGCAAAAGGAAATGAGCTTTTTAATAAGACCCTAAACTATGCTCAAAAATATAATCTAAAAAAAGAAGAAGCAGCCATTTACACCTCTTTTGCACATACTTCTGTAGAAGCTGACAACCTTAATAAGATTAAATTTCTTTCCCATGCTGCTTCCCTATACAAAGAGACAGATGACTATAAAAATGAAGCTAAAATATACTATGAATTATCTGTACTATTTAACAGTATCAATAATTCTGCCGCATCCATAAAATATGCCTATAAAAGTATTGAAATCAAAAAAAGATTGCTAAGTAATGACCTCTATCAGGAATATACGATGCTTGCAATAGGTTACAGAGTTCAAGGCAGTTATGAAAAAGCACTATCCTATGCCCTAAATGCTGAGAAAACTGCCGAAATCATGAAAGCGAATGGATTATGGAAAAGTCTTATCTATGACCTTATAGGCACCATTTACTCAGAACTTAAATTTTACGACAAATCAACTGTATATTATAAAAAAGCAATAGCCATATCACAAGAAAATAATGATAGAGAGGGCGTAACTGCTATAACAATAAATACTGCCAGGAGCCTCTACAAAAGAGGAAAAATCACCGAGGCACTTGAAATACTTGACAATGGTTTCAATTACTATCATACCAATGATTGTGAAGTTGGCTATACTTCCTTATACATACTAATATATTGTAAATTAAAAGAGTACCATAAAGCCAAACCTTATTATGAAAAATTATTAAAATGTAGAAATACCCTTGAAAAAAAAGATAATATTCAACAAGAAAAAATGTACTATGCTTTAATTAATTATTTAATTAAAACAGGTCACGCGAATGAAACCTATATGTACATTGATAAACTAAAGGAATTAGCAAAAAAAAACAACGACATTTTCAACCTAGCACAATTGGAACTAACACATTTTGAATCTGATTCAGCCACAGGTAATTATCTCGGTGCTATCAAGCATCTCAAAAATCAGCAAAAGCTTAACGATTCACTCTTTAATATTAACAATTCTAAGCAGTTTTCTGATTTACAGCTTAAATATGAAACAGAAAAGAAAGATAAGAATATCAAGTTCCTAAAACAACAAAGCGAGCTGCAAAATACAAAACTTAAAAACGAAGTGGTTATACGCTATATTTTTATAGCGAGCCTTGCGGTGACTTTCATCATTTTAGCCCTACTATATAACAGGTATTGTATTAAAAGAAAAAATAACACTGTACTAGAGGCGCAGCAAGAAGAGATTAACATCAAGAACAAAAAGCTGAGCAATCTGTTGAAAGAAAAAGAATGGTTGCTTAAAGAGATTCACCACAGGGTCAAAAATAACCTGCAGATTGTGATAAGCCTTTTAAATACACAGTCAGCCTATCTTGAAAATGAGGATGCATTACAGGCTATTCAAAAAAGCCAAAACAGAATGCAAGCAATGTCTCTAATTCATCAAAAATTATATCAGACAGACAACCTTTCGAGTATCAATATGTCATGGTATATTCAGGAACTCACCTGTTATCTCAAGGAAAGTTTCGATAATGACAATAGAGTTCGATTTGAGCTCGATACCCAATCTCTAGAATTGGATGTCGCACAGGCTGTTCCTCTTGGGCTTATCCTCAATGAGGCCGTAAGTAATGCCATAAAATATGCCTTCCCAGAGAGAAAAGGAATCATCAACATCAAATTTATAGAAACTCAACAAAACACTTTCCTACTTCAAATCAAAGATAATGGTATAGGCCTACCCGATGGATTTCAGCTGACGGAAATGAATTCTCTGGGTATGGATCTGATCACAGGGCTGACAGAACAACTGGACGGAACATTTGACATTACCACCGATAATGGTGTTGCCATTACGATAATATTTATTAAAAGAATAGCTGATCTTTAAGAGAATTGATGATGAACACAAAAGAAAAAATCCTTATCGTAGAAGACGAGTTCATAGTTGCCAATAACCTGAAAATACTTTTAAAAAAGGACAATTATAATGTGGTTGGAATAGCATCTTCTGTCGCACAGGCAAGAACCATGATAGATACTAAAAAGCCAGATTGGGTTCTGCTGGATATTATATTAAAAGGCAATGAAACAGGTATAGATTTAGCAGAAGAACTTGTAGAAGCTAAAATACCTTTCCTTTTTATTTCTGCAAATACCAACCAAAGCGTTATGGCGGCTGTCAAGAAAACGCAACCATATGGGTTTATGATAAAGCCTTTCAGGGAAAAAGACCTATTAGTGATGCTCGATATTGCAAGATACAAATATAGTATTGAAAAATCGCAAGAGTTGCAAGCTAAACAAACAGCATCAAATATTTCAAACTTTGATGAGATTGTCGGGCAAACACCAATATTCAAAGATGTTTTAAATAAAGTAAAGCTTGTTGCTGCTGGTACTACATCGGTACTGATAACTGGAGAAAGCGGTACTGGTAAAGAAGGTATTGCTCATGCCATACATAACAACTCCCTTCGAAAAAACAAATCGCTAGTCGTGGTGAACTGCGCCGCTTTACCATTATCATTAGTAGAGTCAGAACTGTTCGGATACGAAAAAGGAGCTTTCACAGGAGCTAATGCCATGCGAGCAGGAAAATTTGAGCAGGCACACGGTGGGACACTATTTCTTGATGAAATTGGCGAACTGCCACTCGATGCACAGGTAAAACTGCTACGCGTGCTACAGGAAAAGGAAATCGAACGTATTGGCGGTAGCCATACCATTAAAGTTGATGTACGCATCATAGCCGCTACAAACCGCATCCTTGAAAAAGAAGTGGCTGAAGGTCGCTTCCGCCTCGATCTCTATTACAGGCTCAATGTATTCCCTATTGAGCTTCCTACTTTAAAAAAAAGAAAAGAAGACATCTTAATGCTTGCCAATCATTTTCTTCTTAAATTTAATGAGTCGAGTAATAATAAGAAAATTACAGGTTTTAGCAGCACGGCACAGCAGCAGCTGCTGCACTACAGTTGGCCGGGTAATATCCGTGAACTTGAACATCTTATACAACGTAGTGCTCTTTTAGCTGAAGGATTATACATAGATGCTATAGAGTTACCGACAAACTCCAGCACTATTTTAGAAGATGCTTCAGGCGAACTGCAATCACTTGAAGAGATGGAACGCAAACACATTATGCAGGCGTTACAAGCAAGTGGTGGGAAGGTTTTTGGTTCGGGAGGCGCCGCAGAAATTCTTAAAATACCTCCTACTACACTGTTTTCAAAAATAAAGAAACTTGGAATTCAACAAGAGTATTACTAATAATCTGAAACCATAATAGCACCAACGGAAAAATGCTTGTATGTATAAAAATGGGACCTTAACATCTATGGCTACAGGCCTTACAGATCGATATTAGTACATACGCTAATTTTGTAAAGTACAATACGCACATAGTACAACTGCTTCGCCTTTAAGTAATAAGAAAGTTTTAAAACATTTTTAGAATTATCATCTACTACTTGGGGAATAGCAAGCAGTGAGTAACTAATAATTTATACAAAACGCTTATTTTCAAAGTATAAACAGTTTACTTGTATGTCCCAAAGTCCAGATATAATTAGATTATTGAAAGGATCATCCAACGCGAACAGGAACACCCCCTATTGTTGTCATTATGTGAAAGTTTTGCCGCTGTCGAAAACAGGGATGCTCTCGACAAGGTGGTACAAAGTGTAATACTACCAAAACTCGGTTGCCACTACTTCTCGATATTCCTTTATCAGGAATCAAAAGAAGGTTTCATTTCTTTTTATAATAGTGACAGCAATGTATTTTTGAAGTTCAAAGACGAAATTATAAAAAATGCTTTTTTGAAAGAGGTATTAAATTCACCTGAACCCTTACTTATTCCCAAAGGCAAAATCCAAAAAGCAAGCCTCCAAACTGTATTCGCTGAAGGTTATAAAAAGGCTGTAAAGAAAACCCTATTTTACAGCATCTCTTTAAAGCGTTTTCAGGCAGTGCTGTGCATTGGATATCGTAGGAATGATAAACCACAACGGGAAGATTTAAGACTTGTAAGACAACTTTACAGTCAGCTTAACATAACCCTTACCAATATATTTTTAATGGAGAAGCGCGTTCCGCTTCATAGCCAAAACAATCAGATATGTCAAGACGAAAAAATCTCAATACTAAACCATAGTATCCGCATCATAGGGAGCAGTCAATTAATACAACAGCTACGCAGGCTTATAAGTGTAGCCAGTGAAAGTGATACTGGCGTCCTTATATTAGGCGAAAGCGGCACTGGTAAAGAGCTTGCTGTAAAGGGCATACATGAAAAATCGAATAGAAAAAATAAAAAAATGGTAAAGGTAAACTGTGCTACGATTCCTGAAAATTTATTGGAAAGCGAATTGTTTGGCCACGAAAAAGGCAGTTTTACAGGCCTGGAGATGCATAGCTGGCCCGGTAAAGTTCGTGAACTTGAACATGCCATAGAGCGAACGGTACTTTTATCCAACGATAAAAGAATTGAGGAGATAACAGTTTTATCGTATAAGAATAAAGTACCTACTGCACAGATCATAATACAGTTATCAAATCATGGCGTGAGTTTGAAAAAGATTATCTTGTGAGAGTACTGAAATTTTGCAAAGGAAAAATATCAGGAGATGCTGGCGCCGCTGCTCTGCTTCAGCTTCCTTCCACAACCCTAATTCAAGATTAGAAAGGCTCTGAATAAAAAAAGGCATTATCTTTCTTAGAAAAATAACTGCCTCATTTTCAAGATTGTAATCCGTCAATCATTCAGCGCATTTTTTTCAGCAAAGGTCAAGGATTGTAAAAACTCGGTACTCAGACGGTGCAATTTTACCTACAACTCAAATGTTTTGTATCTCAAAACTGAATATCCTAATGTAAGTTAATGGTAATCCGTTTATGCGCTTCCATATCGATTTCAATTAATTGTCCAAGCAAAGCTAAACCTTTGACTTCAATCCATGTTCCTGTAGGAAACTGTGTTTTGTAAATTGAATTGCGATATCCTGAAACTTTGATGAAGTCGGTATACTGGTTGCTTATAGGTTTTCAACAATGACATCATCGAAAGTATAGCCGTACTTTCTTACTACTTTTTCCAGATCGGCATAGGAATCTTTGATTTGCAGTTATATATTTCCGTCAGCTGTCAAAGTGCCGTTATCGTCCACACTAACGGTTCTCGATATTTTGAAGTCGTTTCCAATTTTAACAATGTGAGAATAGCCAAATTGCCTTTCAACTTTTATATGCTAATCGTCCTATACTAAGTAGTATTCAAAATAATTAAAATTTCATTTGGAACGATCGGTTTAATTGTATACATTTGCATCATTAAATACGGACAAGAGAATTTGATATTAACAAAAACTTTCAACTTCGGAAGATTTTTTTTGTTGGTGCACATGTCCTTCTTGACCATAATTAAATTTTAATTGACTTAAATTATCTATTAAAAAATGAAAACAGCAATTTTTATTTTAGGCATGGGGTTGTTAATGTCAACTTCCGTTATGAATGCTCAAACAGGCCAAACGCAAGTAACAGCAACTTCAGCATCAAAAGTCGGAGAAGATCCGATTGAAACGATAAATCGCTGGTTCTCTAGATTCCAAGCTGGAGCATCTGCTGAAGAACTGGCAAGTTTCTGGGCTGAAGATGCAGTGATGTGGATTCCTGGCGACACAAAAAACATACCATGGATTGGTAAAAGGGTCGGACGTGCTGACATAGCTGCACACTATAAGGTATTATGGAAAAATATCAAGTCTGAAAGCCTAGTGATCACCGATATGCTATCAAAAGGCAACAGAGTAGTGGTTCTTGGTCATCTAAAGTCACGTTATTTAGGGAACAATAAACTTATAGACTCAGATTTTAGCATGAACATCATTGTGGAAAATGGCCAAATCAAAAGCTACTATTTCTTAGAAGATTCTTTTGATGTTGCAGAAAAAGTAAAAGGTACTAAGCCCAAATTGTAATAAAATCATAGATTAATAAAAAATCTTAATTTTAAATCGTCATAAACTAACCTAGTTTTAGCAGAACGAAGGTTTTAAATTTTTTATATTTGCACTATTATGTCAAGACAGAAAGAATTTGATTACGATGAAAAGTTGATTACAGCACGAGACCTTTTTTGGAAAAAAGGGTACAATGCTACTTCTATGAATGATTTGGTAGATGCGCTCAAAATCAACAGGAGTAGTTTGTATCTTACATATGGCAATAAGCACGATCTTTTTATTAAATGTTTGAACAGCTACAATAAGCTGAAAGGGAAAGAATATAGAGAGGCAGCAGGCAGTAACGAAGACCCCTTGACGGCAGTTAAAAATATGGTACTTGCAGTACTTGATGTAATCCTGAATGATGATAAAACGTGTTTGGTTGTAAATTCAACTTTTGAACTAGCAAGAATAGATGAGGAAGTAAAAAGAATTTTACACCGGCAAACTGTATGGAATTTGGAAATCATGGAGGAGCTATTGCATAAAGCAAAAGAAAACGGTACACTACCAATTGATAAAGACCCAAAGGCTTGGGCTCATTTTATCATGATCAGTATTACTTCTATTTGGTACACTCAACAACTATTTTCTGATCCTAAACTCACTAGGCAAATGGCCGATATTTTATTAGAAACCATTACAAAGTAGTTTTTTTTACCTATAAATGGAACGATTGGTTTAATATAAATTAAAATAATTATGAGAACAATGAATAATTTAAAAAAGAAAACAGCCTTAGTTACAGGCGGTGGAAAAGGTATTGGAGCAGCAATTGTTAGAGGGCTGGCCAACGAAGGTTATCACGTAATATTTACCTACAGTTCTTCGGAGGAAAAAGCAAAAGCATTAGCTTCTCAGCTGGAACAGGAAGGAAAAAGCGTAAGTGCTATTCATTTAAATGTTGCAGATACCAAGCAGTCAAAATTAGAAATCGAAAAAATAGGAAAACAATACGGTACCATTGACATTCTTGTAAATAATGCTGGAGTATTTCTATACAAGAATTTTTCAGAATTATCGATTGAAGATTTCAACTGGATTATGGACATCAATTTCAAGGGTGTCTTTTCAACCATACTTTTCGCCTTGCCTTATCTACCAAAAGGAGGACGCATAATTACTACGGGAAGTAACCTGGCCGATAACGCTTTTGGCAAGGACATGACCCTATATACTGCAAGTAAATCAGCATTGCAGGGATTAACCAAAGGACTAGCAAGAGATCTAGGAGAAAAAGAAATTACGGTTAACCTTGTTCAGCCCGGCCCTACTGATACCGATATGAACCCCGCGAATGCACCATCTGGCGATTTTATACGCAGCAGGATGGCTATTCAAAAGCACGGTGAAACAAAGGATATTGCGGCTTTGGTTACGTTTTTGGCATCAGAAGAAGCCAAGTACATTACCGGTTCTATTATAACCATAGATGGTGGAATGAATGCCTGATTTTTTTTGGCAATAAATGAAACGATTGATTTAAGTCGGATAGGTTTGACTAAAGCATTTCACGCAGGGAGTAAACAAATTGAAAAACAACGATTATGACTTACCATAAGATAAGAGTGGGTTTTATAGGCCTAAACCCAAATTTCGGTTGGGCTGCCACAGCACATCTTCCAGCACTAAAATCTCTGTCGGGAGACTTCCAGATTATTGGGGTTGCCAACAACAGTTATGAAAGTGCTAAGAAAACTGCTGAGGCCTTGAACTTAAAATATGCGTTTAAAGATTACCAAGAATTGCTAGCATCACCCGAAGTTGACTTGGTTGTAATAACTATTAAAGTACCAGATCATCATAAAGTGGTAAAAGCAGCATTGCTTGCAGGAAAAAATGTGTATTGCGAATGGCCTTTGGCAAATGGGCTGGATGAAGCAAAAGAGTTGAAAGCATTAGCAAACGAAGCAAATGTAGTTGCTGCAATAGGAACACAGATGCGGTATGCCCCTGAAATAACCTATCTAAAAAAATTGATTGAAGATGGATACATAGGAAAAGTGCTCTCTACCACACTGATAGGTAGCGGAGGAAATTGGGGCAGCGAAGCTATTTCAGAACACTATTATCTGTTTGACAAAACAAATGGTGCTTCTATGCTGGAGATTCCTGTAGTTCATACTTTGGTAGGAGTTACCGAAGTGTTAGGGGAAATTGACAGCATATCAGCAAATACGTTTAGCAATTTTTCTGAAGTAAGAATTCAAGAGACAGGCGAGTTCAAAGCAAAGACTACTGAAGATCAGATTATGTTGCACGGCAGGTTAAAGAGTGGTGCAGCATTGGTAGTCCATTATCGCGGAGGTGTCTCAAAAGCCACTAATTTACTTTGGGAAATCAACGGAACTGAGGGAGACATACAAGTGACAGGAGATAGCGGTTACGGAGAGCTCGCACAGCTTTCTATATCGGCGGCTAAAGCAACTGACAGCGATGGAATGAAACGATTAGAACTACCTCAAACATTATTTGAAAGATGGCCGGCATTCGCAGGGTCCAGAAACATCGCACATCTGTATCTGTTAATTGCTGAAGACATCAGGACAGGATCTCGTAGAGCTCCAAGTTTTAGTGATGGTCTAGCTTGGCACAATTGGATCGATAAGATCTTATAGTATAACCAACAGTCCACTATGACGACAAAGTATCAGATCATTTTACGATAACAATACATTTTTTTATTACAATTTGGAACGAAAGGTTTAATTAATGAACATGATAAACAAGAAGGCTGCGTATATAGGTTGCCTGGGTTTAATAGGTATCCTAAGCACTGAGTTTGGTATTGTAGGTATACTTCCACAAATTGCAGATCATTACACTATAAAAATAGACGATGCAGGCTATCTGCTGAGTGCTTTCGCACTGGTTATCGCTTTAACAGGACCTTTAATCGTGTTAAAAACAGCACATTTTGACAGAAGGAGTTTGATGTTACTAGCTATTCTCTTATTTGTGCTTAGCAATTTCCTATCGGCATTAGCACCACCTTATGGGTTCCTTTTGGTACTCCGAATTTTGCCCGCATTCCTACAGCCAGTATTTGTATCCATAGCAGTATCCATTGCCATAGAAGGTGTAACTGAGAAAATGCAGCATCGATTAATGAGTATCGTAATTGGTGGTATTGCAATAGCCCAAGTAACCGTAATACCATTTTCAACTTATATAGCTGGAATTTACGGATGGCAGTGGTCATATGTAATTCAGGGAATCATCAGCCTGATTACAATGGTTAGTATCTATGCAATACTTCCGGCTATACCTGCAAAGGACAGGAAGGTTTTTAAAGGACAGGCAGGTGATGTTTTGAAGCGTAAGAATTTTATGCTCAGCATTATTGCAAATTGCCTGATTATAGCTGCCTGGTTTAGCACTTACAGCTATTTTGCAGAGTACCTTTCTAAAGTTAAAAGCTTGAATGAAAAGGAAATCAGCTATATGCTTCTTTTATTCGGAGTGATGGGCGTCGTATCCAACTACGTTGCAGGGAGGTTGCTAGGAAAAAGTTTGGTTAAAACTACTGTTTTTTTTCTTTTAGGAACCATATTACTGCCTTTTCTCTTAACCTACAGCGACTCGTCATTACGGTCAGTAGCATTTATTGTTGGCTTTTGGGGTATCATGTACGGTCCTTGTTTTCTGACTGCACTTTCATATGTTATTTCCGCTGCTCCGGATGCCAAAGAATTTGCAAACAGCTTACAGTTATCTACCGGAAACCTGGGCGTAGCATTGGGTGCAGGCGTTAGCGGCTGGTTTATAGGAAAACAGGGAGGTGCAATTGCTCCATGGATAGGAGCTGCTTTTGGAGTACTTGCATTAGTATTTATTACCTGGAGATCTTTTGAAGAACGTATAAAAAAATAAAGATACGATGAAGAGTACTGGCATTGAAAAGGATTTTTACCATAATAAACGACAAGCCGTAATTATTAATTTAAAAAATCAAGAAGCATGAACAAACTAAAAAACAAAGTAGCTGTAGTTACAGGAGCTTCAAAAGGAATTGGAGCAGCTATAGCCGAGCATTTTGCAGCAGAAGGTGCAAAGGTTGTCATAAATTACGCATCAAGTAAAGAAGACGCAGAGAAGGTAGTAAGTAATATTATCAGCAAAGGGGGCTTGGCTATCGCAGTTCAGGGAGATATATCGAAAGAAGCAGATGTTGCCCGATTGTTTGAGGAAACTAAAAATGCTTTTGGCTCATTGGATATTTTGGTAAACAATGCTGGTGTGTATATCTATGAGCCTATTGAGCAAATTTCGGTAGCTACATTCCGCAGGTCTTTTGACATCAATGTTTTAGGTTCTATCCTCACTACACAGAGAGCATTGGAATTATTTGGAGATAAAGGTGGAAATATCATTAATATCAGTTCAGAAGTTAGTAAAGCTCCTCTGCCTACCGGTTCAATATATTCTGCCACAAAAACTGCACTAGATGCCATAACGGTTGCACTGTCAAAAGAATTTTCAGGACGTAACATTCGTATAAACTCTATACTTCCTGGTGTTGTAGAAACCGAAGGCTCACGCAGCGCTGGTTTCATTGGTAGTGAGGCAGAAACCGAGCTAGTTTCCAAAACGCCATTGGGTCGTACCGGTCAACCTAATGACATAGCAAAGGTAGCTGTATTTCTTGCTTCGGATGATGCCGGATGGATTACAGGAGAAAGAATATCTGTATCAGGAGGGATTTATGGATTGTAAATGCAGGAGATTATAAATTATCGTCAGAAATAGAGCCCCGTGGGTATTCTCTTCAAATAAAAGTTATATCAGTTAAACAAAAATTCAAAAAATAAAAAAATAACAATTTAAAAATTAAAAAAATGGAACAAAATAATTATGATGGAGCATTGCAAAACGCAACTGGCTCAGGGTTTAAGGCAACATCTACAACCCTTGATGTAATTAAAGGAATAGACCTTACTGGAAAAAATGTGATTATAACCGGTGGCAACACAGGTATTGGTTTGGAAACTGTAATAACGCTTGCGAATGCAGGTGCAACTGTAATTGTACCAACAAGAAACAGGGCCAAAGCAGCAAAAAATCTACAAGGGATTGACAACGTAGAAATCGAAGAAATGGATTTAATGAATCATTCTTCTATTGACAGATTTGCTGAAAAGTTTTTGGCTTCAGGCAGAGTATTACATCTGCTTATTAATAATGCAGGGATTATGTTTGTTCCGTTACGCAGGGATGCTCGTGGTATTGAGTCGCAATTGGCGACCAATTATCTGGCAACATTTCAATTAACTGCAAAACTATGGCCGGCATTGAAAAAAGCCAACGGAGCTAGAGTGATCAACATATCTTCCCAGGGACATCAATTTGGATCCTTTAATTTTGATGACCCGAATTATGAAAACCGTGAGTATGAAACTTTATCGGCTTATGGGCAGTCAAAAACGGCAGTTAATTTATTCTCACTTGAATTTGATAATCTTGCCAAAGCATTTGGTGTAAGAGCTTATTCGCTGCACCCCGGTAATATTTGGGGAACGGAATTGCTTAGAGAAGCTCCAATGGAAATTTTACAGCAATTTGGATTTTACGATGATAAAGGAGAGCCCGTGCAAGCAGTTGTGGAGTCATTAAAAACAATTCCACAAGGTGCAGCAACCACTGTCTGGGCAGCAACAAGCCAGTCATTAAATACTATTGGCGGTGTCTATTTGGAAGATGCAGACATTGCAGCATTAGCGTTGGGACAAGAAATGTCGGCTGGCGTAAAACCGTATTCGCTAGATGAAAGCAATGCCAAAAATCTCTGGAAATGGACGGAAGAAATTACAGGTATTGAGTTTGAAGTGAAATAATTTTAAACAGAACATTAAAATTTATAAAATGAAAAATAAAATGAATAAACTAGAAACGTTTGCGAATTACAATTTAAAATTGATATTAGCATTGGCTTTGCTTTCAACGAGCACAATGGCAGTGGCACAAAGTACTAAAGTTATCTCGACCACTTCAAAAACGGTAACTTCAGATAATAATAAGTTAAGGGACTTCTACCGCAGCTACATTGCAGCGGCAAACGCTCGTGATTACGATGCTATTGCCAATGTAGTTGCGGAAGATGTGAGACTCAATGGCAAAATGGTAAGCCGTGCCGATATTATTGCCCAGTTCAAAATATTAATAGAGGCCATACCTGACTTCAAATGGGACCTTCAACAGCTTGTTGTGGATGGCGGAGAAATTGGTGCACGATTACGTGACTCAGGAACTCCCGGGGCAAAAACATTTTTTGGTGAAAATCCGAAAGGCAAAACAGTAGAATTTACAGAGTTTGGATCCTATAAAATTAAAGACGGGCTTTTTGTCGAAATGTGGTTTTTGATAGATGTGACGGCCATTGCCGAGCAACTTAAAAAATAAGTTACTGTCCTGATTTCATGTAGCAATTTTAGATTGAGGCATTAGGTAGTAGCCTTTAAAATAAGACAAAGTCTGATTGATTGCGGACTTCGTCTTTTAATTGATTTATGTAACAAGCATTAAAAATTAAGTCATTTTTTAAGAATTAGAAACTCAGTATTGATAAGGAATACAGAAGAAGGGTTCGAATATATATTAATTCTATTTTTTTATTTTCGTTATTTTTTTTTCGTTAACAGGTTCGAACCCTTTTCCAACTACTAGTAAAAATTAAAAGCCGAGAAATCTGGATTCCTCGGCTTTTTTTTTATGGTTCGAAAAATTTTATTTCAATTTCTTAAAATTTTAAGCTCCTGTATTTGCAAAAAATGATTCGAGTCCCGTTAGGTTTAATGTAAATAGAAAAGTCTGAAAAGCATGAAATATTGTACGGTTTCGACCATAGAAGCACTTCAAACCAATTTAATTTGTAAGCTTGATTTGTATAACTTTCTATAAAACGGTGACAGCACATTTTACAGTAGTACTGCTGTTGATAATTTTTAGTCCTTCCATTTTTAACAACCTTTTTCTCGTTACATTTTGGACAATTTACATCATCACTAACTTTGGAACACCATGTCGAATTTTTATTCATTTTAGCAGATTTAAGGCAATAATAAAACAAAAAAGATGAGCATCACTGCTCATCTTAAAATTATTTATTTCTAAAACTTGTTCAATTTCAAAAGGTTAGAAATCTAAAATCTTATATCACTAACTTTGAAACACTACCAAGTTTTCTATTTTATTTAATCTCATGTCGAGTTTAAAAAAATTATCGAAAATTTCATAGGTCTTAGCTTTTTTCATTTAAATAATTTATTCATCCTAAATTGCTTTATACTCCAAATGTTTGGGTTCCGGAATCAAAAATAATGGTCGTAAGTTATTAACCTCATAAAACCGATTTGATTTTAAACAATGCTAAAATACTTTTAGGCATCGATATTATATGTGTCTTTTGTCACACTTACCATATTTTACTTCATTAATTATTAAACATTTACAAAAACTCAAATAATTAAAAGTAATTCTTGCTCTATTCTTTTAAGTACATATTAGCGGAATTATTTTTTTCCAATTATAGAGTCTCAATTAACCTTGTTCACTATATCTGGCTGTTCATTCTGAATGAACAGCCAGATATAGTGAACACATTACATTAAATAAGAAAATAACTAAAGAAGTTGAACCGAAAAAGATCTTTTTTTGGGTAGCTGTATTTGTTCACGAATACGAAGTGAAAATATTCACATGAACATAATTACATAGATAACTTCAATTTTTTGTAAATTATATACCTTATAAATGCAAAAATTTGTAGATAGCACTTCATTAAGTTGTATTAACTTTAAAAATCTGTAGCTCAGCCATTATTCTAAACAAAAAAATCAATTATGCATCACATCTTCTATACACTATAAAGATAGCTGGATTGTATTTTATATCTTAAAGCATATAATTTTGCTGTAACTGTTTGTTTTATATCTAAAAGCATATAATTATATCGTTCACAATTGGGTTACCAAAGAACATATAAGAATGAATTCCATTCAATTTCATTTTTTATAAAAAAGCGAAAACATTAAGACGTGACTCAAGTACAAGTATAACTTTAATTTTATAAGATAAACTGACCATGGTTAGATATCCAATGCAAATCTGGTTTTAAAAATGTTTGGACAAATCTTAAGACCTAAATCAGCCAATAATTAAACATTAGCAATCTTAAATTATAAAGTTGTTCTTCACAATCAAATCTTTTATGACCTAAGATCAGTAATTTTTTTAAAGTTAAATTTAAAAAGACCTTTAAAAATTGAATTGACAAAAAGTTGATTATTTTTGCTTTATACTTGCTAAAATTATTTCATGGAGCTTATTAAAGATATTTTAGAACATTTAAATATTACTGACGAATGTACAACAATTGAAGCCAAAAGAGGGAGCGAAATTGACACATCTATAATGGAAACTATTTGTGCTTTCTCCAACGAGCCGGGCTTAGGAGGAGGATTAATAGTTTTAGGAGTGGTTAAAGACGAAAGCAGCTTATTTCAAAATTATATAGTTGAAGGAATTACAAATCCAGACAAATTACAATTAGATATAGCTTCTCAAACAGCGACATTATTTAATCAGCCTGTTAGACCAGAAATTGAAATAGAGAAAATGCCCAATGGAAAGTTAGTCCTAAAAATGTTTGTAAAAGAATTACCTGATGGACAAAAACCTCTTTATTTCAAAAAAAAGGGCTTGCCTCAAGGCGCTTACAGAAGAATTGGTTCAAGTGACCAGCGATGCACCGAAGATGATCTATTTATATTCTATAATAAAGAAGATAGTTTAGATAGTATTATTGTAAAAGATACTAGTCTTGATGATGTCAGTGAAGAAGCCATTTCTTTATACAAAAGTTTAAGGTCAAAAGTAAATGAATATGCTGAGGAGTTAAACTATTCTGATTTTGATTTATTAAGATCTTTAGGATGTGTAAAAAAAGATAAGGACGAATGGAAACTAACCTATACAGGACTACTTGTTTTTGGAAAACGTCCTGCCCTAAGAAGATTACTACCGATGGTACGTATAGATTACATTAGAGTACCAGGTAATGAATGGGTTGAAGATCCTGAAAACAGGTTTACAACAATAGATATGAGAGGTCCGCTTATTGAACTGGTTCAAAGAGTATTTAGTGCAATTGCTGATGATCTCCCTAAAGGATTTCTTTTAGGGGATGGAGAGTTGCAGGCTTCTGCTATTGGTCTGCCTTCTAAAGTTCTGCGTGAAGCACTTGTGAATGCTTTTATACATAGAACTTATAGAGAAAATCAGCCGATACAAATTATTCGCTACGGCAATAGACTAGAAATTAAAAATCCAGGTTTTTCATTAAAGCCGGAAGAGCAGCTAGGTGAACCAGGTTCTAAAAACAGAAATCCGTTTATTGCATCCATTTTTCACGAAACCAATCTTGCAGAAACAAAAGGGAGTGGTATAAGGACAATGAGAATTTTAATGGAAAAATCCTCCCTAGCACCGCCGACATTTGAAAGTGACCACACCGCAAATTTATTTACCACTCGCCTTTTACTGCATCATTTTCTTAATGAAAGTGACCTTCAATGGCTAAATACTTTTGCTGAATATGAGTTAAATACTGAGCAGAAAAAAGGATTGATTTTCATTAGAGAAGCTGGTGCCATTGATAATTCAACATATCGACAATTAAATGCATGTGATGTATTAAAAGCAAGTAATGAATTAAGAAGTCTCCGAGACAAAGGTCTTATTGAACAAAAAGGAAAAGGAAGATCTACATATTATACTACTGGTGGAGTTCTTAACACAGATGATGATGTTCCTAACACAGAACCTAATGATCTTAACACAGAAGCTAATGATCTTACAACAGAACCCTACGATCTAACACAGGAGCTACCTTCTGATATAAGAGAACAAATATCCAACCTAGGAGTTAGAGAAAATGATCAAAATAAAATAAAAGATATAGTTTATAAAATATGCAGTTTTAAAAGCTATTCTGCAAAACAGATAGCTCTAATACTTAATAGAAATGAAAATTACATTTATCGAAACTATATCCTGCCGATGAAAGATGAAGGCAGATTACAGCATACAATAATAGATATGCCAAATCATCCCGACCAGGCTTACAAAGCTGTTTAATATAAATGTAATTCTTTCATTAATGTAAAATATAAATATTTTACATATTTAAATTAAGTTCAAACATTTCCAACTGCCTTTTAATTGATATATAAAATTTTCTAAAATGTTACTTATAATATAAAAAAGTCTATTTTTGTCATATTAAAAAAAACAGAACTATAACCTGCTAAAAAACAAGACATTACGACGTAAAAAAGCGTGTTTTAAAGTTTGTGGCATAATCGTGGCGCGACAGAAAAAAAAATATTAGAAATGCAGTATAAAAGCGGGCTACGGGCATAAGGTTCGAATCCCTCTTTCTCCGCTGAAATTTAAACCCTTAACTTTGTTAAGGGTTTTCTTTTTAATATAACATCCTTAAAAAAGCATTTTAAATTTTCAATGCTCATCAATACATACATGTTTTAAGTGGAGCTCTCCTATCCTAAAAATGGTTTGTTCGAAAAACTTTAGAAACGAAAAAAAAAAAAAAAAAAANCGTCTATCCGCTCTAGAATTCTGAAGCGATATAACAGCCCATATGGCAGCAGGCAACCAGCCAATTAAAGTAAGCTGTAAAATTAAACAAAGTAAAGCCGTCAAAATTTTACCTCTTAATAGAAAGGAGATACACGGGAAAAATATTGCTATAAGTGTCATCATTTTATATGGTTTGATTATATGTCGTAAATCTTGTAATTTGTTACTTAGTATCTCACCGTAATGTAAAATTATCTGAATCTCAGAAAAAACAAAATATTTATCAAAACAACACAATACTCTAATCACTCTTTCTACGTTTCTAATTCAGTTATAAATCTTTAGCTTAATCAATGATTTTACTTTTTTTTATGGGTAAATTATTTTCTTTGCAAATAGTTCCAAAAAAATTTTCACAATTCAAAAAACACCTTATCTTTGCACTCGCAATCAGAAAATGGTAGCAGCATACTGGAGAAATGGCAGAGCGGTCGAATGCGGCAGTCTTGAAAACTGTTGACTGTAACAGGTCCGGNCAGATGAAGTTTCAGAAGAAACTCAAAAAGTTAAATCCTTTAAATCTTACGATTTAAAGGATTTTTTTATTGTTTTTAATAGAAAATATGCTGTTTCCACAGAACTGATAAAACTTTTACAAAGGCAAACTAAGAAGCTTTAAAACAACTGTAAAACAAAAACGGATAAGTTTTATTTACCTCATCCGTTTTTATTTTAATCACAAAGAAAACTGACTGCTCCTAATAAGGCTGCAACTTCATTGTCATTTGAAATGGAAATTTGAATTTCGGAACCAGATTTCTGAATTGTTTTGTTAAATGAAGACAAAAACAAATCGCTTGCATTGGCAATTTTTCCCCCAATAATAATATGATCTGCTGTAAAGTTGGCAATCCATGGAATTGCGACTGTTGCTAAGTCCTCTCCCATTCTTTCAAATACCTGAATTGCCTGCTGATCTCCATTTTTCGCTAGATTGTAAAGTTCTAAACCATTATTAAGATCGCTACCGGTTAAAGATTTGTAATGGGATAAAAGACCTCTAACTGAAACATAATCTTCTGCAATTCCATCTTTATAAGATAGATTGTATATTTCGCCATCAGTGGGAACAGAATTACCTGAACTTATTGATGTTCCTTTGTCAATAAAACAAGCTCCTAATCCTGTTCCTAATGTTACAGCCATTACTTTTTTAGAAAGATTTTCCTGTTGTTTAAAAACTTCTCCTTTTCCAAAACAAACAGCGTCATTTTCAAAAAGAATTGGAAAATCTGCAGGAAAATCAAGAGTTTCCAAAAGCAATTCTCGAATGTTTAATCCGTAAAAATGTTCATATTTAGATTGATCTTTAATCCAGCAAATGCCATTTTTATAATCAAATGGTCCAGGCATGCAAATTGCAATTCCTGCAATATCTTTAATCTTAGAATTTTCTATTGCGGTGCTGATTACTTTTTTCCAGATACTCATAACCTGATCTGCTGGCATATTTGAATCAAAAGATTCTTTACAAAGCGAAAAATCAAGAACTTTCATTTCTGCTTTATCAATAACCGCAGCTGTAATGTGCGTTCCTCCTATATCCAGCCCAATGGCGTATGATGTATTCATTTTTAATTATTTAGCTTTAGTACTAGATATTTTTGTCTTTTAAAATTTGAGGATAATGAATACTGGTATGTACAATCATTTCGCCAAATAATGTATTTGCCCAAGCAAACCATTTACGGGTAAATTTGTTTACATCGTCTTTATGAAATGATTCGTGCATAAATCCAGTATCGGCGTTTGTTTTTATTAAATTGCTGATGCAGTTTTTTATTTCTTTTTCATCTACACTTGTAATTGCTCTTAAAACAATACTCATAGGCCAAATCGTATCTACTCCTGTGTGCGGACCACCAATACCTTCTCCTGCTTTTCCTTTATAAAAAAACGGATTATTCTCAGACAGTACTACTTTTCTTGTATTCAGATATAAAGGGTCATTTGGAGCAATAGCACCTAAATACGGCAATGATAATAATGACGGTACATTGGCATCGTCCATCATGTGGAAACTGCCGTATCCGTTTACTTCAAAAGCTATAATTTTTCCGAATTTTGGATGGTTGATGATTCCGTGTTCATTAAGACCTTTCTGAACCTCATCTCTTAATTTTGTGGCTTTCTCAACCAAATCATTATCCTTTAAGGCTGGAAGAGAGAAAATTTCAATCAGATATCCTAAGATTTCGATTGCAAACATATTACTCGGAATCAGATAACCGAATAAAGTAGAATCGTCACTTGGTCTAAAAGTTGAAACTATTAATCCGCAAGGTTTGACAGGATAACCATAACCTCCTAACGGAACACCGTCTGTTGCCCAAGCCGTCTGACGCTGAAAACTATAAGGTCCGCCTTTGCCATCCATTCGCTGCTGTTCTTTAAAAGTTTGCAGAACCAAAAGCATCGCTTCTTTCCATTTTGCATCAAACAAACTGATGTCTCCTGTTGCTTTCCAATATCCATGCGCTAATCGAACGGGATAACACAAACTGTCAATTTCCCATTTTCTTTCATGAATTCCAGGCTGCATTTTAGTAAGATCATTTTTCCACTCGCTTTCTTTGGTAAAATCTTTATAAAAGGCATTTGCGTACGGATCCAACAGAATGCATTTCGCTTGACGATTAATTACTCCTTTTACCAGTTCTGCCAGTTTTGGATCTTCTTTTACAAACGGAATATACGGCCAAATCTGCGCTGTACTGTCTCTTAACCACATGGCATCAATATCTCCTGTAATTACGTAGGTATCTGGCTTTCCATCAATAATTTCAAAATCGACAGTGGTATCTAAAGTGTTTGGAAAACAGTTTTCAAATATCCACGCCAGTTCTGGATTGGCAATTTGTTTTTTAATGCGTACGATAGCGGCTTCAATTGCTTTACTCGTAAATTTTCTTTCGGCAACAGGAGGCCTTTTTGAAACAAAATCTTTTAGTGGAAACTGAAAAGTATCTGAATTAAATCCGAAAGCTTCTGTCTGAAGTGCCAGTAATCCTGCTGAAAAAATGCCTGCGTTTTTTATAAATTTTCTACGTGACTGCATATATTTTTATTTTGAAGTTGAATAAGAATATGGGAATGCTTCTTTTGTTGTACCTCTTTTAAAATTAGGAGAATTGGTCATATCAAAATTTAATTCTCCTCCTTCCAACACATCAAAGTGATTGATGTAATTTTTAGAATGAAGAACATTATCCCATTTTAATTCGTTTACATATTTGTTAGTTTCTGAATTATTAGGCGCATTGATAATAAGCTGTTTTCCGTTTTCTAACTGTAAAGTTGTTTTCTTAAACAAAGGCGCTCCCAAAACATATTCTTCTGTTCCTGGACAAACCGGATAGAATCCCATGGCTGAGAAAATATACCAAGCAGAAGTTTGCCCGTTATCTTCATCTCCGCAATAACCATCTGGAGTAGGCTTGTACAAACGATTCATGACTTCTCTTGACCAGTATTGTGTTTTCCAAGGCTCTCCTGCATAATTGTACAAATAAATCATGTGCTGAATTGGCTGGTTTCCGTGAGCGTATTGTCCCATATTCATAATTTGCATTTCGCGGATTTCATGAATAACGGCTCCATAATAACTGTCATCAAAAACGGGAGGCATTGTAAATACTGCATCTAATTTCGCTGTAAAATTCTTCTCTCCTCCCATTAAATCAATCAAACCTTGAATGTCATGAAAAACACTCCAACTGTAGTGCCAGCTGTTTCCTTCAGTAAAGGCATCTCCCCATTTAAACGGATTAAAATTAGGAGGGAAACTTCCGTCTTTATTTCGTCCGCTCATTAATCCAATTTCTGAATTATACAGTTTTTTATAATTCAGCATTCGTTTTTCAAAAAGGCTGATTTCCTTTTTCGGGCGATTTAATGCTTTTGCCAATTTCCAAATCGTAAAATCATCATAGGCATATTCAAGTGTTCTAGCCGCATTTTCATTAATCTTCACGTCATACGGAACATACCCAAGAGTATTGTAATATTGAACTCCTTTTCTGCCCACAGCATCCATTGGCCCTTCATTATTGGCTCCGTGCAGCAAAGCTTCGTATAAAGTATTGATATCATAGCCGCGTAATCCTTTCATGTAAGCATCAGAAACTACAGAAGCAGAATTATTTCCTACCATTACATTTCTAAAACCTGGGCTTGACCATTCTGGCAGAAATCCGCCTTCTTTATAATCGTTTATTAATCCTTCCTGCATTTCTTTGTTTATAGAAGGATAAACGAGATTTAGCAGAGGATATAAAGCACGGAAAGTGTCCCAAAATCCTGTTCCCGCATACATATAGCCTTGCAACACTTTTCCGTTGTATGGACTGTAGTGCACAATTTTTCCGTCTTTATCAATTTCATATTGTTTTTGAGGAAAACAAACTGTACGGTATAAACAAGAATAAAAAGTCTTTAACTGATCGGTATTATTATCTTCTACAGCAATTTTCCCTAGAACTTTATTCCATTCGGCCTTAGATTGCGAAACTGTTTCTTCAAAAGTCGATGTACCTAATTCGTTTTTTATGTTCAATTCTGCCTGTTCTGGACTTATAAAAGAAGATGCTATTCTAACATTTACTTTTTCTCCTTTTTTAGTTTTAAATCCGATAACTGCTCCTACATGATTTCCTTCAGCTTCCAATTTATCGCTCAAAATTTTATCAATCCAAGTTGAATTAGTTAGAAACTTTTTATCAAATTCTAATACAAAATAGTTCTTGAAATTTTGAGGAACTCCACCGCTGTTTCGTGTTGTATAACCTATTATTTTATTCTCTGACGGAATTATTTTGATATAAGACCCCTTATCAAATGCATCGATCACAATAGAAGATTTTTCATTTTCGGGAAATGTAATCTGAAAATGTGCTGCTCTTTCTGTTGTTGTAATTTCGGTCGTAACGTCATGATCGGCCAAATAAACGCTGTAATAATACGGTTTTGAAACCTCAGCTTTATGGCTAAACCAGCTTGCTCTTTCGTCTTCGGCGAAAGCCAATTTACCCGTAACTGGCATAATCGAAAACTGACCGTAATCGTTCATCCAAGGCGAAGGCTGATGCGTCTGCTTAAATCCTCTAATTTTTTCTGCCGTATACGTATAAGCCCATCCATCGCCCATTTTGCCAGTTTGAGGAGTCCAGAAATTCATTCCCCACGGCCTGCAGATGGCGGGATATGTATTTCCGTTCGAAAGATTATGTAATGATTGTGTTCCCATTAACGGGTTTACATATTCTACAGGATCTAAGGCTTTTACCTGCGCGTTTAAAAAAAGACAGGATTGTAATATTCCTAAAAAAATTAAACTCTTTATTTTCATTTTTTTTTGCTTTATGCTTTAAGCCATAAGCTTTAAGCTTTTAATCTTCGTCTAAATACCTGCAAGGTTTTGAAAATCTCGCAGGAGCGTTGCTGAAAAATCTAAAATCTAAAATCAGAAATCTTAAATTATTGAGGCCTATCTTCTTTCTTAACCCCAAAAGTTGATGACGGTTTACTTCCCATTAATAATTTCAATTCTCCTCCTTTTACGATCATCTCTTGTGTGATATATGATTTTGTATATGGTTTTCCGTTATATTCTGCTTTTTGGATATAGATATTTGATACGCTGTTATTAACCGCATTTATTGTAAATGAAATGCCTTTTTTATGATGAATTACAGCACTGTTTACTAACGGACTTCCCAGAACATAAATTCCGTTTGCAGGATTAACCGAATAGAATCCCATAGAAGATAAAATATACCAAGCCGACATTTGTCCTAAATCTTCGTTCCCGCATAATCCGTCTGGTTTTGTTGAGTATAATTTATCATCGATTTCTCGAATTAATTTCGCTGTTTTCCAAGGCTGTCCGACATACGAATACAAATACGGAATATGATGATTTGGCTCGTTTCCGTGAGCGTACTGACCTATTAAACCGCTGATATCTGGCGAAACATCTTCTCCTTCTACCTTATCTGTCAGCAGGAAAAGTGAATCTAGTTTTGCAATAAATTTATCTTCACTGCCAAATAAATCAATTAAACCGTACGGATCTTGCGGAACCAGCCAAGTGTACTGCCACGCATTTCCTTCAACGTAATCGTCTTTTCGATGTGCGGAAGAAAGCGGATTAAACGGTGTCCTCCAATTTCCATTGGTCAATTTACCGCGCATAAAAGTGGTTTCTTTATCAAAATACAGTTTGTATAAATTGGCTCTTTTGGTAAAATAATTATAATCGTCTGTTTTATTTAAAGCTTTTGCCATCAAAGCAATACAGTAATCATCGATAGCATATTCTAAAGCATTTCCAACAGATTCCAGCATTTTATCGGCAGGAATATATTCTATTCTCTGAACATAATCCATTCCGTCACGCGTTTGCATTGCTGTTTTTTTAATGGCGTCGTAAGCTAAATTGACATCGTAATCTCGATATCCTTTTAAATAAGCATCGACGATAACGGCAATAGAATGATTTCCATTCATTGTATTGGTTTCGTTACCCATTAAATGCCAGACTGGCAATCTGCCCTGCTGGTGATAAATCGCTAAAAATGACTTTACAATATCATTGATTTTTTCAGGTTGCGTAATGGTGTATAATGGATGGAGTCCACGGTAAGTATCCCAAAGTGAAAAAGTGGTATAGTTGGTAAAATTGGCTTTTTCATATACTTTTTTGTCTGTTCCTCTATAATCTCCGTTGGCATCGTTAAAAATAGAAGGGGCAAACATGGTGTGGTACAATGAAGTATAAAAAACTTTCATTGTTTTCTCGTCTCCTTTTATCTGAATTTTATTAAGTTCCTTGTTCCATTTTGAATCTGCCAGTTTTACGACAGCTTCAAAATCCCAATCAGGAATTTCCGCTTTTATATTGGCAGATGCATTTTCGGCACTTACTGGAGAAATTCCGACTTTTACCAGAATCTGTTTGTTTTTTAAAGTTTTAAAATCTAAAACCGCTTTTATTTTTAAGCCTTCTCCTTCCGTTCCTTTTATCACAGCTGTACTGTCATAAACCATCATATTGGTGATTGGCTCAGAAAATTCCATTGCAAAATAAATACGCTGGTCTGAAGCCCAGCCTGCAGAATAGCGATATCCTTCAATTTTGGTTTCGCTTATTTTTTTAATGAAAGTTTTTACGGGTCTGTCCCAGCCAATTCCGTCAGCCAGATCAATTAAAATATGTGAATCGTTTGTGTTTTCGAAAGTATATTTATGAAAACCAATTCTTTCGCTGGCTGTTAATTCAGCCTTGACTTTATATTTATCCAATAAAACGCTGTAATATCCAGGTTTTACGACTTCATTTTTATGAGAGAAATACGAGCCGTAACCGTTTACCATATATTCTTTTGTTCCTTTTGTCAAACTGACTTTTCCACTTACAGGAAGCACCAAAATATCATTTAAATCGCCAATTCCAGTTCCGCTTAAATGCGTGTGTGTGAAACCCAAAATGGTATTACTGGCATAATTGTAACCGCTGCACCAGTCCCATCCTTCAAAAATATTTACTGGACCTAACTGCACCGCTCCAAAAGGAACATTTGCACCTACAAATACGTGACCATGACCCGCCGAACCAATAAGCGGATCTACATATTGTGTATAATTTATATCGCTTTGTTTTCCTTTTTTTTGCTGTGAAATTGCCGGATTAGCAAAAAATAAATTTAATGCCAAGACACCACTTAATAGTATTCTCATATTTTATCTTTTAATTCTGTGTGTTAGACGCAGCGCAGTGCGTCTCTACGAAACCCATGTCCCTTTGTATCTCTGAGTTTTTGAACCTCTATTTATATTTTTCCAAAACCTCAAACAAAGAATAAATTTTAATTTCTGGTTTTGTTATTTTCCCTTCAAACGAAATTGTTTTTTCTTCTCCTGATTTTAAATCAAAATAATTATCGCTCCATTTTCCATTATATCCTTTCATTGAAATGCAAACGTATTTTGCCATTTTCTGAGCTTTTATGATTACGTTATTTCCTTTTATTTCCCAGCTAATTTTTGGATCTTCCAGTTGCAAATCTTTCGGATGTGTAAAATCAGTTTCTGGTTTTATGTCATCTCTGTACGCTTCCTTTATAGCATACCAGGCTGCTTTTGGCTGTCGGTTATTATAATCAGTAATACTCCAGCTTGCTACTGGCCAGCAATCATTTAACTGCCAAACTAAAGTTCCCATATTGTAAGGCGCTTTCGAACGATGAATTCCAACAATATTTTTGATTGAATAATAATGCAGACACTGACTCAAATAGGCATAATCTTCCAAGTTCATCTTTTTTATTTTAGAAGCATCGATAAAATATTTACCTAAATAGGAATCTAATTTCTCAAAACCTTTGCCCGCTTTTAAATGTACTTTTAGTATATCTGAATATAAATGACGGTCTTCTGGAGAAGTAAAACTTTCAATTGAAGCATAATTCGGTAAAGACAGCATTCCGTATTCGCTCACAAAACGTCCTGTTTTTTTCTTAACAGCTTCAATATCCTCCAATCCCCACCAAATTCCCCAATAGTGGCTGTCTCCTTCGGTTACACTCTTTGCTTTTGACCAATGATGTAAAGGCGACGAACTTAAATAAGGACGTTTATCATCGACTTCTTTTACCCATTTCGGAATACTGTCATGAAATAAACGTGTATAATCTTTCCACAAACGGATTGAATCTTGTTTTGAAATTTTGAAACTTTTCATCCAGCCCCAATTTTTAAAGGCTTCATCAGATTCGTTATTTCCACACCATAAAACGATGCTTGGATGATGGCGCAGTCTCTTTACCTGATACTGAACTTCTTTTTTTACATTATCAAAAAAAGCATCATCTCCAGGAACCATTGTACCAGCGAACATAAAATCCTGCCAGACATTTATTCCGTATTTATCGCATAAATCGTAGAAATAATCGTCTTCATAAATGCCTCCGCCCCAAACGCGAAGCATATTCATATTGGCTTCTTTGGCAGATAAAACTATTTTTTCATATTCTTTTTTATTTACTCTAGAAAGAAAAGCGTCTGATGGAATATAATTGGCTCCTTTCATGTAAACTGGCTTTCCATCAATTTTAAAATAGAAAGATCTCCCCAAACTATCTGGCGCTTGTATTAATTCAATCTTTCGATTTAAAACATAAGGTTTCTCAGGATTTTTTTTGTCATAAGATTCCAATCTTGGCGTTTTCCAGATTCCGCAAGTTGTAAATTTTGGTCCCCAATCCCAGCCAAAATGGTATTGTGCTTTGCGGACATAAGCACGCGGATTGTCTGGAATTACAAATGGATAATCTTTTTTAGCCAACGAATCAACCACATTTTGTGCCGATTGAAATACGATTCTCAAATCGTTATTTCCTGATTTCAAGACTTTTTTGACCTCCACACGCCATTGACGAAACATATTATCCGCTTTTAAAACCAGCTTATTGTTTACGTAAACAGTTGCATAAGTGTCTAATCCGTCAAAAACTAAATCTGTGTTTTTCTTTTTCAGCATATTTGCTGTGACCTGAAAAGTGGTTTTGTATTCCCAGTTTTTGCGTTCTATCCATTGCAGTTTTTTTTCGTTATCTCTGTAAAACGGATCTGGTATTAATTTACTTTTTAGTAAATCTGTATGAATTTCTCCTGGCACATGGGCTGGATACCATTTTTGTGTTTTTTCTTCACGGTATTTCCAATTATTTTTTAGATCAATATGCTGCGCAAAGGCAATTGATGTAAAAACTGCCATACACGAACACAATAGCCAATGAAGTCTTTTTTGATAGTTCATTTTACTGAGTAATATTTTATACCTTCTAAAATTACTAAAAAAGGTAAGTAATCTGGTTTTTTTGGCAGTTTTAGAGAAGGAAAGAACTGACCGCAGCATTCCTTCTCTTTAGAATTTATTCTTTGTTAGTAACTCTAAAATACAACTAGAAATATCTTCTTTACCACTGCCTTATACTATATTTTTGATTTTGATATGGTTCGTTTTTAAATTCAAAAAACTGAAATACACTTTAGGTATAGTTTTGAATTTTTTTAAAAACAGAAACTAAATCCATCTTTTTCAGCATAAACTATATTTGTTGTATGCGAAAAAAAAGCATTTGAATCTGTAAAATAACTTTTCAACACTTACACTTTCAGACGAATCAATTTTGATGATTTAAAAATAAGCCGGGCATGCTCAGTACCCGACTTATCTTAACTAACCAACCTAATTTAAAAATTATTTATCCCACCAGATTCTTGTGGTCATTAAATCTAAACCTTGACGTTGAATTGCTTCTTTATAATTAGCCTCGTTTGTAATAAGTTCTGACTGATCATAAATTAATCTTCTTGGAATTGTTCCTTTTGTTTCTCCAGTTGGATCATTAACAGGAACTAATACAGGATAACCTGTTCTTCTGTATTCTGAGAATGCTTCAAAACCATTAAACAATAAAACAATCCATTTTTGAGTGATAATCTGTTCGATTTTTTCTGCTTCTGTTCCTGAAGCTTTAAAAGGATATGTCGTAATGTAAGTATTGTATTCTGCTGGTGAAACTGCCGGTACTTTATCACCAAAAATCGTTAAAATATTCATAGCGGCTCTCACTCCATTTTCGTAATAAGTTTGAGCCGATCCGCCAACGTTCCATCCTTTTACAGCAGCTTCAGCCAATAAAAACTGAACCTCAGCATAAGACATAATCAATGTTGGAGCATCTAAACGCAATACTGTAGAAGTATTTGGATCTGAGAAAAGCTTTTTGTCTCCTCCTGGAAATTCTTTTGCATCATTTGCCAAACCTTGCTGACTTGCAGGATTATTATCTCCTGTTGCTTCTAGTTTTGCATAAATTCTTAAACGAGGATCGTTTGTATTTTTCAATAAATCGATGAAAGTTTTACTGAATTTAATGTTCGATTCTCCTCCATTCAAATCATTTCTAACCCATGAAGAAGTAATAGGGTTTGTTTTAACTCCCGCAGGACCTGCATCATGTTTTAAAACCAAACTGTCATCATTTGAAGTAAAAACACCTTTAGCATACGCTTTTTCTACAAATTCTTTTGCTTTTGCAGGATTTACTTTAGACAAACGCATGGCTACTCTTAGCATTAAAGAGTTTGCTAGTTTTTTCCATCTTGCAACATCACCTTGATAATACAAATCTGCATTGCCAACAAATGGTTTTGCTGCATCTAATGCTGTTCCCGCTTCATCCAATTCTTTTAAAAGATCATTGTAAATTGCTTCCTGTGTATCATATTTCGGAGAAAAAACGTTTCCGTTGTATCCTTTTCCTGCTTCAAAATAAGGAACTTCACCATAAGTATCCGTTAATTTTTGGAACAAGAAAACTTTCATAATTCTGCAGGCCTGAATCATATTTGAATTCTCAGGAGTATTTTCAACTACAGATAATAACTGGAAAATCTGATTTAATCCTTTTCCGTAAGTTTCACCAAAAAGCGCTGCTGAATACTCTGAAGAATATGTGTATTTTGAACCAGGTCCTCCAAGTGAAGAAAACTGCTGTACAATTTGAGCTGCGTATAAATTGTTCCCTCTTGTGTTAGAGAAATCTTGTCCGTCAACATAAATCTCAGCAAGTGTAAACATTGATTTTACGGCAGGATCTGTTAAAGCATTTGGATTCTTATTCATTTCTTCGAATCCTTTATCGCATGAAGCTAATGTCATAGCACTAACAATTGCGACACAAAATATTTTGATATATCTATTTTTCATCTTTTTTAGTATTAGAATTTGACATTAAGGGCAAAACCGTAGTTTCTTGTCAAAGGCATAGAAGCTCTCTCCATACCTTGAGCATTACTGTTTGAATAGTTTGACTCTGGATCGATATTTGGAACTTTGTCATAAATAGTCCATAAATTATGAGCTGAAAATGCTAAACTAACAGACTGGAATGGTGTTCTTTTTAAATATTCTTTTGGGAAATTATAAGCAAATGAAATCGCTCTAAGCTTAACAAAATCAGCATCGTAAACAAAATTTGATGTTACATCACTATAGCTTCTCCAGTAATCGTATGCAGAAACTGTGGTGTTTACAGGGTTTCCGTTAACATCTGTTCCGCTTACTGCAACTCCAGTTTCACGACCTGGAAGTGTAATTTCAGATAATCCGTAACGTGTTCCTAACTGATTGGTAGCAGAATAGATTTCTCCTCCAAATTTAGCATCAACAAAAACAGAAAGAGTGAAATTTTTATATGAAAAATCATTTGAAAGTCCCATAGATGTTGGCGCAACACCTTGTCCCGCAATGATTAAATTTCCTCTTAAGAATTTTCCATTTGTATCCAATACAATGTTACCATTTGCATCTCTTAAATAATCGTACGCTTTAATAACTCCAAAAGGCTGTCCTTTTTCTAAAACTACATTAGCTCTTCCATCTCTATTTCCTTCTAATGTTTTTGTTGTGATTTTATCAGAAAGATTTAAAACTTCACTATCGTTGTAAGCAAAATTATAACCTACGTTCCAAGAGAAATTTTCAGTCTTAACTGCTTTTACATTAATAGCAAACTCCACCCCTTTGTTTAGGATTTCTCCAACATTAATTTTTGTAGTTCTATATCCTGAAGCTTGAGAAACATCGGCATCTGTAATATCATTTGTTGTTTTCTTGCTGTAGAATGTTAAGTCTGTACTTACTCTGTTGTTGAAAAACGTGTTTTCAAAACCAAATTCGATTGTACTTACGTTATACGGTTTTAAAGTTCTATTCGGAATTGTTTCTCCATTTACACCCAAAATTGGCTGACCTAATGAATCTGTTTGTCCGTCTGGCGTAGTATAAGTCAATGCTAAAGCGTAAGCATCTGGTAATGCTCCTCCAACGTTACCCCATCCTGCTCTAATTTTACCATACGAAATCCACTCAGGAAGACCTATAACTTCAGAATAAATAAAACTTGAACTTACAGAAGGATAAAAAGTACTGTTATTTGCAGGATCTAAAGTGGAAAACCAATCCTCACGGCCTGTTAAACTTAAGAATAAGAAATCTTTGTATCCAATATCTGCCGAATAGAAAAGAGAGTTTACTTCACTTTCAGAAAATAATTTTTCAGTTTTATCTGGCTGTGTATTTCCGTAGAAATATTTGAACGGAACAATGAAGTTATTTCCTTTCATTTTAATACCGCTGTATCTATTATGCTGACGGTTTGCCCCAATAAAGGCATCCAATGAAAGGTCTTTAGCAATATCTCCTTTGTAGCCTAAAAAACCAGAAGCATTTACCTCAGAACGGGTTTCAATTCTGTTTTCAATAGATCCTCCTGGGTTGTAATTTATTCCAGTAGGCTCAATTTCAGTATATTCATAATTGATATCATCAATACCAATAACAGCTTTAGCATAAATTTTATCTGTAATGTTATAATTTACTTTTGCAGAACCAATAAAACGCTTTCTAAGATCGTCATTTAAAGGAGATTTCGTAGCAAAATATGGGTTTGTATGATATACATTGGCTCCTAAAAAGTCTTCTTCACCACCGTTTGCATCATAAGGATTGCTTATCCATCTGATATCTGTTCCTGGAGTCATGAAAGTCGTTGGGAAAGATGGGTTTCTTGGTGAGTCATTTAAATATGGACGATTATGACTTTTCTCCGAAATATACTGAGCATTACTCTCTATGCTTATTTTTTTATTTGGAGCCGAATTTAAACTCAAAGCCACGTTGTTTCTACCAAAAGTAGTTTCTGGCAAAATAGATTCGTCTTTAGTGTTTCCAAAAGATAATCTAAAGTTTGTTGATTCATTTCCTCCAGAAATTGCTAGAGTATTACTGAAAGAATATCCTGTTCTGTAGAAATTCTCCACATTATCTTTTCCGTAAGCCTGATAAGGTCTAGTTTTACCATCAAGTGATAATGAAGGTGTTCCGTCATATTTATCTCCCCACGCAAAATAGTAAGAATCTCTAAGTTCTTGTAAATTGGTAAATCTAGTTGGAACACCGCTTGCATTTGGAGCTCCGGCACCATATTGATCTTGCCATTTTAAAAGGCTAGCAGGTGTATTGAAAGTAGAATTTGTACTGAAGTCTACACCAATTCCTGATCCGTTTTTACCTTTTTTAGTTGTAATTAAGATAACACCATTTGATCCTCTGTAACCATAAAGCGCAGAAGCAGCACTACCTTTTAATACAGACATCGAAGCAATATCATCTGGATTGAAAGAAGACATACCATCACCTTTATCGGCACCACCCCACATTCCAGCATTTCCCTGCTGAGTATTGTCAATCGGAATTCCATCTACAACATATAAAGGCTGGTTAAGTCCAGACGCAGAAGTTGCTCCACGAATTACAACACGGCTCGAACCAGAAGGTCCTGTAACTGGTGCAGAAACGTTTACTCCGGCAATTTTACCTTGAAGTGCATTTCCTAAGTTAATTTCCTTATTTTTTGTCAGGTCCTCGCCTTTTAATTCTCCTACGGCGTACCCTAGACTTTTCTTTTGTTTTTTAACTCCGAATGAAGTTACTACAACATCTTTTAATTCCTGTGTGTTTTCAATTAATACAACAGAAACTCTGCTTTCGTTTTCCTGAAGTACCACTTGTTTTGACTGAAATCCCATCGAGGATACATTAAGAGTAACTTTCCCTTCAGGAACATTCATTTTAAAACGCCCTTCGGCATCTGTAACAGCACTAAATGGTTTTCCTTGAACTTCGATTGACGCAGCAACAATTCCCTTGTTTTCTGCATCTGTAACTATGCCGGTTATTAATCGATTTTGCGCGGCAGCACTTAAACTGCTAAGCAATATCACTCCTAACACTGCTAATATTCGTCTCATAAGCTTTTTGTTTTGGTTATTGGTTTTGACTCGTTTTGTTGATTTGTGTTTGTTTTTAAATAATTAATAAAAAATTGTACTCTGTTTGCAATATCATAATAAACAGCTATTTAAGGCTGCAGTTGATTTTTAGTTTTTTACTAAATCGTTTTAGCAAAATGATTAAAAAAAAGTCCTCACCTTTTTTTAAATTTTTTAAACCGATTCTCTTACGATCAAAGTTCCTTTCTCGAGAACCTTTTCTATTTTGAAATCATCAAAGTTTGTCATCTGATTCATTAAGAGCTGAATTGATTTTACTGCTATATCCTCTATTGGCTGGGCAATAACAGTTATTGTGGGTGTATGAAGTTTGAAACTGTCGTGATCATCGAAACTGATAACCGAAATATCTTCTGGAATTTTGTATTTTAAAGCCCTAAAAGCCTGAAGTCCTGCTAGTCCGAGGTAATTTGCTAAAAACAGAACTGCATCTATCTCTTTATTTTTATTAAAAAAGTCTATGATTGCTTCAATTCTGCTTTGTTCACTAGCATGGTAATCTAGATGCAGCGTATAATTCTCGTTGTAAATACCTTCTTCTTTTAACGCTTCAACATATCCCTTTTCTCTCAGCTTCATCTGGATCATACCAGATTTATTATTAACAACAGCTATATTTTTGCGTCCCTTGTTCATCAAGAATTTAGCCGCCGAGTAAGATCCTTCGTAGTTATCCATTACAACATGACTTACTTTTTGATTGGCAAAATACCTATCGATTAGCACAACTGGTTTTTGTAATTTTAAAAGATGACTGATTGTTTTCTCTAAATTTCGGGTTGGAGTAATAATAAACCCTTCTACATTGGCTTGCAAAAGACTTTCTATCAATTCTTCCGAACGATTATTATCATCTCCCGTACTGCAGTAAAAAACCCTGTAATCAATATTTTTGGCTTCGTCTTCAATAACTCTTGCCAAATCTGCAAAAAACTGGTTCGATATATCTTCAACAATAAGTCCGATTGATCTTGTTTTTCCTGTTCGCAAACTGCTGGCGATCATGCTTGGTTTGTAGTGCAGTTTTTGCGCCACATCCTGAACTTTTTTGATTACAGTGGGGCTGATAGCCATTTTTTCGCCTTTGCCGTTGATAACAAAAGACACAGTAGAAATCGAAACTTCTGCCTGTTTCGCAATATCTCTAATTGTAATCTTTTTCATCGGGTAATAAATTTATATTTGAATATTTTAGTACATCGCAAATATATGTAAGCAAAACTTACAAAAACGTTTTAGTAAAATTTTTTTTCAACAAATCTCTTTTTTAAGCTTAAAATTAAATAGAATATTCAGTAAATACTATATTTTACCAAGTTATTGTCATTCTGACTTTTAATGTAGATTTTATGAATTTTTATACAGATTTAATCTAATTTGGATAAGATTGTTGCCCATTTTTAAACTTAAATATTCTATAAAAAAAAAGGCTCAAACTTTCTAAAGTATTGAAGAGTATTTCATTTTTAGAAAAAGCAAACTTCAAAAGAAAAGCCTTTGAACATTATTTTAGTTCAAAGGCTTTTTTTCATTTATAATCAAAACTTACATCATGGTATTAATCCTAATACTTGCTTTTATAAGTGCCAATGCAGAGATTTTAGAAATATGAATATCTTTAGGCTGGTGATGGGAATTCTGACTTACCAATTTTACAAAATCAGATCCTTGTTCTGATTTTTGAACATATTTTACAGTAATATATTCTTCCCAATCATTCAGCTTTACACTTAAAAGATACATTTCTCCAAAAAAGATATTTTCAAATTCAGTTTCTTTATACAAAATAATATCACCAGACTTCAATAAAGGATACATACTATCTCCAGTTACAGAAATTGCTCCGTCACATTTTGGAAGATTCGGAATTTTTATGGTATCCAGAATTCTTTGCGGTTCACCACTGCTAAACAATTCCCTTAAACCCGCTACTGCTTCCAAATCATATAATGGTATCTCCTGACTAACATGCGTGGGATCAACTGTTTTTCTATCATTATTCATAATCATTACACTTGTATTTTCTTCCTTAATCATTGGCCCATTCCCTGTTAAAAGCCACTCAGAATTAATCTCTGGATAGTAGTGTAATATTTTACACGCTTTGTCAGTTCCCATATTACTGCTATTATCCAAAAACTTATTGGAAAACCCTAAATCATTACAAAATTTATACTTACTAATCCCTTTATAATCAAGATACTCTCTCATTCTTTCCGTTGAACCCATAAAAAGATGTATTTTTTTACGTTAAAAATTTGGTTTAATGTATTATTTTACATTATATTTGCAAAGTAAAGAAAAATAAATTTTAAAAACAACAGAAACGTTAACAAATTTACATTTCAAATAATAAACAAACAAACCTTAAATACTAAATAAATAACTGATTAAAAACAAATTACAATGCAATTAAATAGTTCAAAAACAGCATACAGACCACTACGGGCAATAGGAATAAAACTACGAATTAAATGTATTATTAATCACTAATAAAAAAATAAATATTAATTTTTTACTCAAATCAATAAAATGGAAACAAAATCAAATTAAGGAAAAAATTCAAGAGCTGGAGCATTGGCTGATTGAAAATCCGAACAGCTCCGAGAGAGCTTTAATAGAATCTGACATTAAAAAATTACGAACCTTATTAGAAAAAAATCATGAGTAGAAATCAAATCGAAGCAAGAATTGCACAATTGTATCTGGCACTTCAATATTGTTCAGAGCGAAACAAAACTTTCACGGCAGGTGAAAGAATATGTATTAATCAAGAACGTTTTCAATGGATGCATATTCTAGATAATGAAGCAGCTTCTCCCCGCCCAGTTTCACGAACCATTGAAAATAAACTAAAAGAGGTTTGGAGACTTTGTGCTCTCTATAATTTTAAACCTTATTACAGCGATCCTTTTCAAGAAGAAATTTTATTACAAAACTAAAAGCCAATTTATTATGAACACTCCTTCTACAAACACTATCAGCCAGACTATGGACTTAACTCAATTTTCAGCACAAGAACTAAAAGAAGCCTTAAATAGAATCGAAAATAAAAAAAATGAAGAGAGAGATGCTTATAAAAAACTGGTTGCCGAAACGATTCCAAAAGCACTTTCCAGATTACAGGAAACTTCTGAAATGATGCAAAATGCTAAAACTGAAACTTTCAGGCTGTTTGAAACTATTTTGGATTT
Organism: Flavobacterium sp. Root935; assembly: GCF_001429295.1. GTDB lineage: Bacteria > Bacteroidota > Bacteroidia > Flavobacteriales > Flavobacteriaceae > Flavobacterium. Next base: position 1,550,301 of record NZ_LMJL01000012.1, read on the forward strand.
AAAGAATCAGGTTTATGGTTTTAAAGAAAAACAAATGTCTCATACCTTCTCAAATGATAAAGAAGAAATTACGATTGGGTATCGCATTAACGAAGGCTGGGATGATACTGTAACTATTGGAATTGAAAAAGTACAGAATTACATTTCATCGCTTTCTACTAGCAAAGAAACAGCATCATTAGTAAAAATTGTTTTTAACCTCTTAAAAAAGGATGCTAAAGGAAATCTAAAAGGTTCACGAGTTCTGGAACTTCAGAAACTAACAAAAGAATTTAATAATGAAGAATTTACAGATGGTGTTGAAATTATCGCTTCGTCTTTTAAGCCTGTTCGTTCAAGCTGGTTTATTGAGGCAAGCCGAATTGACGAAAATGGCGTAAGAACGAATATTCCGCTATCGATGTCTTCTGTAGATTTTTTACAAGGCTATGCTTTTGATTTCTTTAACCAGCAAAACAACCAAAACCATGCAGCTTAATCACGACATTTATTTATCACTGCTATTAACTATCCTGTTAATTCTAACCAATTTAAAGCCTATACTTTTATTTAGAGAATGGTTTTATTTCAAATTAAAAACAACTTTTAAACAATACCTGAATGAGCGTAAAAATAAAGCCAATTATAGATCACGAAAGCTACAAAGTAAATGAACATACGATCTTTAAAGACGGACTCGGAAACTGGAATTGCAATAATGACTTATCCAAAAAAGAACGTCTGGCTTTTAATCAGTACGAAAGTATTGTAATCAAAAATCCGAGATTCAAAAAACACACAACAGCCACTTATAAAGGCTAAAACGACCTTCAAACCTGCAGCCGAAAAAAGCAGGTAAATAAAAATGGTTCCTGTTTCTTCTTCTTTCTGAAAAGAACCAGGAACCGACAAACGGGCGATTTCTGCCCTTATAATAAACAGCCAAAACGCATTCTTTCTATTGGAATCCAAACCTAAAAAAGTTTTGGAAACAGGATTGTCATGCGAAGTTTGCTGACCTAGATTGTTAAATAAATCTTTAACAAATACAACCTCAGAACGAGGTTCAATATAAAATGGCATCGGGAAGTAAAAACCATTTACTGAATAGGATCAAATGGTTTGGCTGTCTTAAATATGATGTCTTTATAATTCAAACTAATAACTCTTTTAAACTTCGTTCTTCTTACAACTTTTTCTTTTTTCTATCATTCAAAATATTTTCTCTCATGCCTATATCCTCAAACAGAAGTCTCGGAATTCAAAAAAATAAATTAATGCGTTACAAACTCATTAAAGAACTGTATCAAAAACACAAAACGGAAGACATTCCAACTACTGTTGTGTGGCGTAAATATGTCTATCCCGTTTATCCAATTTCCAGAACTACTTTGTACGAAATTCTCTGTACACCTATCACTTCTGAACTAAAAAAAATCGAAGAACTTATGAGCAATCAGGAAAGGTCTTCTTAATTCATATTAAAGAAAAAAATCATTCTTTATTTATCTTCAAAAGCATCCTTATTGTGATGCAAAGATGAAGCATTTACTTCATCTAAAACGACTTCTGTTCGCTTTCCTTACAACTCTGTAAAGCCCTAGAATACAAATGTTCGCAGACCTTGCATTTGTTTTTTTTAGGGCTTTTTTCACCCAATCTTTGCAATCTCAAAAGGAAACAACCGCGCTCAAAAACTAGAAAAATTCCTAGTTAAGATTCCTCTCGAAAACAACGCTAAAGCTGTTTTTGAACAAATCATTTTTAAACCCAACATTCAACATCAAATGGAACAGTTTCTATACCCCTCGCTAACGGCTTTTTTTGCCGCTTTTATTACCTGGTTTTTCTCTATGCGAAAATCACTGGCACAAGATCGTGCCGCCGAACTCGACAACGCCGTAAGCGCCGTAAAATATTACCGTGATCTTCTCGACGACATTACTGCGAGACTTACAGCCGCAACAGAAACCATTAAAAAAATGGAAATACAGCACAAAGAACTAATGCTCATAAACCAGCAACTGGTTGACGAATTACAAAAATTTAAACAGCTTAACGGAAAAACATCATGACACTTGCCCAAAAAACTTTAGAAATCGCCACCGCTCAAATTGGTGTCGAAGAAATGCCAAGAAACAGTAACGCAGGCCCCGAAGTCGAAATTTATTTAAGAAGCGTCGGACTTGGTAAAGGATATGCCTGGTGCATGGCTTTTATCTACTGGTGCGCACAGAAAGCTTCTCTTCAGATTAACGAAAAAAATCCTTTAAAGAAAACGGGAGGTGTTTTAGACCAATACAATTCGAGACCTCTTTTGATAAAAAAGACACCTCAGCCCGGAGACGTATTTATCATGGATTTTAATAATGGTAATGGTCACGCCGGATTTGTCGAAAAGATTGCTGGTAACACTGTTTACACCATTGAAGGAAACACCAACGATTCTGGCGGAAGAGAAGGTTATAAAGTAGCCAGAAGAAAACGCGATATAAAAAGCATTAAAGGCTTTTTACGAATCTAAAAACAAAATTTTTAAACCAATCTTAATTATGAATAAAAAACCAAAATTTCTTGTTTTTTCTCTTTTCATCATCCTTATCATGATTTCATGCCGAAGTCCGAAGCCAGTTCAAAATGAAAATAAAATTCAGACGATAACGATTACTGAAACCTTTCACGACACTGTTTTTAAAATTGCAAAAGACAGCAGTTCTTACAACGCATTACTGGAATGTCTTAACGGAAAAGTAGTTCTTAAAAATGTTATTCAAGCCGAACCAGGGCGTACATTAAAAAGCCCAAAGGTTCGTCTTGATAACAATAAACTCCAAGTCGACTGCAACCTTAAAGAACAGGAACTCTATGCACATTGGAAATCGAAACAAGTAAAAGATGTCCAAGAGAAGACGATCACCATTACCAAGTTTAGCAATCATCTCACTTTTTGGCAGAAAGCCCAGATTTGGCTAGGGAGATTACTGCTTCTTGTACTGCTTTTTTTGATTGGAAGATGCATCTCCAAAATCTATAAACCTGAATGGTTTAAATAAAAACTTTTAAAACTATACGCAAAATATGTCCGCACAATCTCATTTTTTTATAGAGTCAGGAGGTTTTCCGCAGCAACAGGAGGCTCAAGGCTTTGGGCCCAAGTCTGAAACTGTTTTCAACCTGACTTCTCGATTTACCATTGGCAATGAACCCAAAAAAGCCTTTTCAATCTGTAAAGGAGTTGTTTTAGTTCAGCCTCAAAGTGGCAATAATGAAAAAGTAAATCTTATTCTCCGCCCCTACAAACAACCATTTCCTGGATTAAACATTAAATACTTTGTTTATAGAGGTTTGAGAAAAAGTGATTTTTTCACTTCTGGTAATCAGCCATTAGTTATTAGTAATGATGGAGCAGTTTCAGATTTAATTGATAATATCAATATCAATTTTAAAGCATTCTATGATGGAAATGCTTCAATTGAAAAACCTTCTTTTAAAGCTGAGTTTATTGGTTATGAGGAACCTCCAACCGATCTCGATCAAAATGATCTTGCTCTACTATTATCAACTCCATTATCCGATTTCTTTTTTAAAGAATCGAAATTTGAAACGAAAAATAATACTCAAGAAGAACAGCATCCATTCGAACTTCCACTAATCGATAGTGGTAAAACGTTAGGTAATTTTGCTGAAGGCGAATGCGGAATTGATGTCGTCTTAAATTATGGCGATTACAAACATGATTTCGACAATTCTGAGTTTAATTTCGATTTGGAATACGCACGTAAACCTTTTGCAGAAATTGTAACAAACGGTTCTACCGATTTTGCGAAAAAACTTCAGCGCGAGCAAAGTACTCAATTTATTGATATTGCTGCTTTTTATGGTTTACATACAGCCGATGGCACTGTAACAGTAGATACTTCTGGAACCAAAACAAAGAAAACAGGAAATGCCATTTACAGCGATGTCATTAACAAGTTTGCAACCAAAAACAATTGGTACATCTACATTCAAAGTGATCGTACGCGCAGCTATGATTTTTACGGAAACTATAAAATTGGTGAAGGTCTAGAAAACCTAAAAACAGGATTATTAGAAAATCCTGTAACTAAAGAAGTTCCTATGGCAGCCGTAACGTATGGCAAATTAGGCTGGCCAGTTTTAGTTAATACTCAAGAACAGGCAAATACAGTTACAACAAACAATTTATACCTGCAATTTCCAACAGATAACAATAACAACACCGCTTGTTACGGACAGATTGCCAATGTAGTCAACGCTCAAAAAGACACTTTTATCAATGCTGACGGATTAAGATTACCTCCTGATGAAGAAGGCAATTACGCAGATTTCACCTCAACCATTCAATTGACAACTCCTGCTCTAGCTGGTGAAAATATTGCCTCTCTTAGTATTTTACTTTATCAAGGAAAAGTGAATTTGTATACTGATCCGCAAGTAGTACCAGATGAAGAAGGGGCTCCTATAATTACATATCGAAAGGCAAACTTTTTTGACAATGTTTTTAATTTAATAAAAGCTAGCCCTTTATTGAATTTAGGTAGCGATAAAAGCTATTCCAGAATGACTTCTGAAAAGCTCAATCTTATCAATGAGTTTTATGATAAAAAACAGCAGGGAATTTCGATTGTACAGACTCTTACTGTAAATGATGCCATTGAAACTGGAATTGAAGAAAATCCTACTGTTGATCGTGTTACTTACATAACAGAGGCAGTAGATGTTATGAACAATGCTGTTTCTGCAACCGGAAGCACAGCTTCAACAACTTATACATCTTCTTCAGCTGGTGGTGCTGTTGGCAAAAGCAAAACCTACCAACTACCCGATCCATACTATTACAATTTGAAAATGTTTACAGATAGTACTGAAACTATTACGGGACTAGAACTAAAAACTTTGGATGGCGCTACTCCTAACAAAATTATTCTGGGACTAACTAAAGATGAAAATGAAGCAATAAAAGCTCTAATTACCGAAGGCAAAAAGAATCCTCGCTTGTTTTTAATGGATCTTTTTGAAGGTGGAAGTGAGTTGCTTTCTCCTGAAAATATCAAATATCAGAAATATAAAGTTGCCATTGTGACTGAAGATGAGGATGGTAATAATAAATTGGAAGAACCTGGTAATTCTGTTTTTGTTTATTCACTTGATCGGACTTACCATTTTAGTAAAGGATATAGTGAGTACATGCCAGATTTAGAATTGTCAAAATTGAAATTAGATTTAAACGTAAACTTAGAAACGGAATAAGATGGAAAATGCCGTAATATTAAAAACAGGAAAAGTTGTTAGAAAATCCTCTTTCGTTCCTGGTTCTTTAAAAATTGATCTACAAGGTTTTGTTGATCAATTTGCAATTGGAAAACCAGACAAAATTTATAAACATGTTAATAAAGATAAATTTAATCTTCGAGATTTAAATGGTTATGACAAACCAATCTCAGCAGGATATTACTTAGAAAGTCAGTTTTTAAAATATATTGCAAATATTATAACAATTGAAAAACTAAATGAGTCTGTTTTAAAAGATGCTGATATAATTTTTGCTAAAGATGGCGATGAAATTGAAGTATTTCGTTTACATATTGAAGCACCATATAACTTTTTTTATAAATTAGAAAAATTTAATATTATTTATAAAAGAAATATTCCTGTTTTAGATAGTAATCAGAATATCATTACTCCCAATGATAAAGAGCCGGTTATAATTAATTTTGATAAGGCAACTATAACTTCTAAGCAATTCTATAATAAAAGAATTTATATAGCTAATGCTTTTAACGAAACTAAAGAAAAAGATTCTGCAGCTTTTTTAATTACTAAAATTGCTATAATGATTAACAAAATTGAGCGTGAGATTTTCCCATTATTCGCTCAAAATAACGATCTAATTTCTTATATAAATAACCAAATTATCGAATGGCTATCTGATGAAATTCTTATAAATCCAAGTTTGGAAACTTTGGCAGAATTCAATCAAAATATAACCGATTATTATAAAGTTGCATACTCAAATCAATTAAAAATATTAGAATCTTCTGGAACAGAGAAACTTTATTGGTTAGCAATGGGACTTAGCTCACAATCATTGTCAGGATTACCAGTCAATGAGAAATGGAAGATATTGCATTATTTAATAAAAAATAAGTTAAGTAATAATCTTGAAAGAATAAAAGAAGAAGAGCTAGTTATAAATATAGTATATTCCTTTAACCAATCTAACATCAAGGAAATAGATCAATTTTTAAGTTTTTTTCTATACCCATACGAAACAGGAACCGAAAAAGAAACAACATTCTATGAAGTGCTATATAACAGTATGAGTACAAGCACCAATATGAAACAAGGCTTACTAGGGTTATCAAATTGGGTCTTAGGCACAGAATATCAACCAACTACAACAAAGGGACAATTTGTTATGGCAATATACATGCTATGGCAATTTAGTAAATATAATCCCTACGACAACAATGATAAATTAAAAAATGCAACAATTGATTTTAGAAGTTCTAATTCAATTGCAAGCTTTGCACCAGAAAACACAAACCAATCTTTATTTAATTACACCCATTATGTTGCTTACGACCCTGTTTATTGGAGTAATTCATCACAAGAAATAAAAGAGTATAAAATTTCAAGACCTAATGCTTCTCCTATTTTGATGCCATATCAATCTTCAAAAATTATAGGTATATATTTTGATAATTTTAATTTTAGTATTGATGGCAATAAGATAATTGCTTACCAATCCTTACCAGTAATATCATCACGTAGTGATGAAAATATCACTCTTGTAGAGCAAAATGAAGTTCAATATGGAATTTATGATCTTTTTCAACCTGTTACTTTATTAAGCACAGATATTGAAACTAGGTCTGCTTTATCTACTGTAAATGGCCAAAATATTTCAATTAATGGCCAAAATATAAATTCTTTCATCCCTCTTTTTGTTTTGTCATTTATTGACAAAGACGGAGACAGTAGTGATGCCGAATCTATTTTAGGATATGTTGTGGATGTAGCAACAACTTTTACAGGTATTGGAAATTTAGCAAAACTAAAGCATCTCAAGTGGGGGGCATCTGGATTAAAAGCAGGTGAAGTCGCATTAAAATCATTAGAAGGTTTAAAGATTGTTGTTGGAGGAGTTGAATTTACTGCTGGAGTCCTAGGCTTTTTTGCCAACTTCGTGGAGTGTAGTGAAAATGATTCTTTCTGTCAAGGAATGAAAACGTTTATTGCAGTTTTCCAATTGGCATGTCTCACTACTAATGTTGGTACTGGAATTGCATCTTTAATTGCAAAAAGAGAAGCTGCTAAATTACTCAAAATTGCTGGTGAAGGTGCAAATGATTCTGAAACAATTGCTAATTTAAAATCAAAATTACAACAATTAGGTTCAAACGCATCTCCAGAAATAATCGATGAAGTTTCTACTAGAATTTTATCATTAGGAAGATTAAATTCTTTACCAATTGACCTAATTGCAATAGCTCTTTATAGAAAATTAAAAAATACCTTATTACTTGCACAAAATAAACTTTATCGTGAATCAGCTATTATTTTAGAAAACACTCCTTTAAACGAGCCAGCTGCTTTTGGAAAATTACCAAGGTTCTCGTTATATAAATACGTAGAAGATACACCTAATAAGCTTTGGAAAAGAGTAACAGGAGGAGATGTGTACTTGCATACAGAAGCCGAGTTACAAGAAATGATTGATTTTGGTAAATCTTTAGAAATAGATGAACTAACAGATATTCGTTTTAAAAACACAAATGATGTAACTGAACATTTCATCCTTAAAAGTTTTAGAACTGTTAAACAGAAAACTAAAGCTGAAGTTATTGAACAAATGAGGTTTTACAAAACATTCCTTACAGAAAGAGAAAAAGTGCCTTTTTGTTTTAGCTTATTAAATGATTCAAAACACTTTAATGATTTCAAAACAGAATTTTTAAGCATATTGGGTAAATATTATTATGGTGGAAATGTAAAACTTCTAAATTATTTAGATGAATATCAAATTTCTGGTTCTGCTTTATATAAGGTGAATCCTCCTGATATGGATATTTCTGGATATATTAGAAGATTACATATACGGAATTTAACTGCAAAAAACATTGAATTGTTTGAAAAAAACAGAGCGATTATAATTAAGCAATTAAATAAAAGAAGAAGATTTAATGATCTTGAAGAAATTGAGAAAGCACTTTATCATGCAAATACAAAAGATCAAATAAACGCTTTCGCTCTTCTAAGAATAGATAGTGAAGGAAATATTTATACATTAGCAGAAGATATTTCTAATATGGCGAACAAACCAAATACACCAAAATCCACAGATTTTAATGTATTTGACATCACTAAAACAGATAGAAGACTACAACCGGATTTAACAATAAAAACAAAATAATTATGGTAGTATTATATAAGAATTTTTTTAACGAATCTATTTCAGAAATTCAAGCTCTAAAAATGAATGGCTATAAAAAAGAATTTCATGACAATAATGTAGTAAAAAAAATTGAAAACAAATATGCAAATGGAAATTTTCATGTAACTTATTACAAAGACAACAATGAAAGTAATGTTTTAGAAAATTTATCTAAAGAATATCCTAATACAAATGTTTTTAGAATTAGAACTAGACAAAATTCAGGCAATTATACTATAGAAAATGAAGATTATATTGAAGATGGGATTCTAGAATTAAAAAACAGCCTGATAAGAGATAGTAAAGGAAGAATAATTGCATACAATCAAATTGATATTATCAACAATCAACCTTTACATGACGGTTCTGTTAAGTATTTCTATAGTGAAGANTATTTACAATAACTATTGTTTACCAAATTTAGAAGATGGTACTATTCTGGATAAAGATTTTAAGGTTTTTAGAGCAAAATACGATGAGAATGGAAATTTAATTGAAATTCTTTTGAATTCACAAAGCACTTATGATAAAGAATATTTTTTTCCTAATCAGCCAGCTCCATTAGATCTTGAAACATGCAGACAAATTTGTAATCTAACTAATGAACAAATGAATTATTTCCTCACAGACGAGTTATTACCAATTCCTAATTTTTAGGTATCCGCCCTCCGCTGGCGCGAGCGTCCTGCTCGTGAACGTAACGTATTTCTTATATTAGCTCAAAAATAATAAATGAGCAGAAAATACAAGTTTGGAAATAAAACTGGAACTTACTTTATAAGTTTTGTTGCTATTTACTAAATAAAAAAACA
>NZ_LMJL01000012.1:1559667-1559771 GCF_001429295.1 Flavobacterium sp. Root935
TGCCTATTTTATAACTATAACCGTTGTAGGATGGATAGATGTCTTTACAAGACTAAGCCAGAAAAACGTTTTAATAAATGCTTTAAAATATTGTCAGCAAAATA
>NZ_LMJL01000012.1:1559884-1616184 GCF_001429295.1 Flavobacterium sp. Root935
GAAGTCATGCGAGCATCTAAAGAAGGAACAAACCTATAAAATCTGGCAAAATGGTTACCATGCAGAACATATTTACAGCAATAAATTTATTAAGCAAAAAATTGNTCAAAGACAAGAATCTTTGAGTTGTTTTTAAAATTAAAGATCTTCTAAGAAAACCCAAAAATTACATTTTAAAAACCAATTTGGAAACTTAAAACTATAGGTTTCCCTACTCTTCTATTGTCTTTATTTTTAAGCTAATACCCAAACCTTATTCTTTGTTTACATTCCTGTAAAACAAAAATCTATTGTGACGCCACTAACACAATTTTTAAACAATAATTTTTCAAGTTGCATTGTACATTATAAAAGATTATCAAAAAGTCTTTTTGAAGTATACTTCAGCTTGAATTAATTACGGTTACCCCTAAAATAACTGAATACAAGCCTGTAATTTTTAAAACCCGTAAATAATTAATTAAAAATGAGTACAAATCACAACAGAATTAGAGTGGCAGATTTAGAAACAAATCAGCGTAACAAAATTTTAAAGACCAATGAAAAAGGTGAATTAGAGTTTAGCGATCTAAACAATCTCCAAACAGAAAATTATAATGCTTTAGATTGTACAACCGAAGGAAAAGCATTAGATGCCAGACAAGGAAAAGTATTAAAAGATTTGGTAGAGCAATCAGATAGCAACAACATGAAATTATCTGGAAATCAGACATTTTCGGGTGTAAAAACTGCAACAAATACTTCTTATCCACAAAATGCCGGAATTGTAATTAATAATACTTCTGACAATAACGATTCAAAAAATATTGCTCTATCATCAAGTTCAGGAACGAGTTTGTTTTGTGACAACACAAAAGGAAAAGGTATTCTATCTCAAACCAATTCGGGCTATGCCGGGCATTTTTACTGTTACGGTAATGGAGTTGCTTTATATGTAAACTCTCCTAATTCAGCTAATAAAACTGTCTTAATTACAGGTAATACAAAAAATGACAATGTTAATATTTCAAACGCTGGAACAGGAGCAAATATTAAATCAATTTCAACAGGAACGGGTCTAGTCTTTGCAGGTAGTAACGGAACCGATACTACTTCTACAATTAGCAAAGAGGGAAATATTACTGCAAAAACACTTGAACTTAGTGCTGGAACAATTGACAAACCTGCATTAGTGATTCCTAGTGGTACTTTCACTACAACACCACAAAATGGAGCTATTGAGCGTGATGCTTACGGAAAACTTTGGACTACTAGGAATGGCATAAGATATATGCTTACAGAAGATGACAATAGCTACATTAAGATTCTATTAAATGGAGAACAAAAAATTATTGATACACCATCTCCATACATTACTACTAATACTACACAAGATACATTGCTAGGTTCCTTTAATTCAGGAACTTTATCTAATAGTTTTCTTGGTAGATTAACTATGATAGCTAATGTAGACAACACTATTTTCGGTAGCGGAAACATTCCTCCAGAAATCAGTAAATTTCAAATAGTGATAAAATTTAAAAATGCTTTACTTTCTCCAAATCATTATGGAGAAGGGTACCTTAATGAATTAATTTTGATTGATAGTATTAACAAAACAGACACTACAGCAACTTTAGTAGCAAGTCACACAGGATGGGATCAAAATTTAGGAATGTTTAATGAATATTACGTTTATGACAGTATAAACAAATCAAGTTTTAAAAACCTTGCTGATGTGTCAGTAGAAATAGTTTGCAGAAATTTAATAGAATTTAAAGATTCCACCAATACTAATCTTAAAAATCAAGCAATAAGGTCTTATATCAAAATTACTTCAACTTTAATTGAAAGAATTAGAAAATAATTCATAAATAAAAAGACAATATATTTTAGATTTTTTTCAATCTCGATAGCTCAGATATTCTAATGTAAGATCATTATAAAAAATTACATAATTTATTATATCTGGGCAATCTTGATTTGCTTCCCAAAAACAGAATCGCTTCTGTTAATTCCTAATTTAAACCGCAAGACTCATCCACTTCCTTTACAACTCTGTAAAGCCTCAGAACATCCATGTTAAACCACTATGCATCTGCTTTTTAAACCCCAATTTTAGACAGATCTTTACACTGTAATAAAGAAAAACACTTCAAAAACAATTCAAATCAGGCTGTTTTTTGAAACATCTTTTTGAACTCAAAAAAACATAAAACTGAACAAAAACTAATGAACGTTTTAATCATTTGCAAACCCTGTTTGTTTTATACTCCCAACTTAATCATGCCGAAACACGAACCAAAATAAAGTCAAAAACAAATTAGAATATGCCAACTAATCCTATTCCTGCACATCCAATTCCTGCAGCAAGATATTATCCTCGATTATCGGAGGTTATTACTGTAGACGACTTACCCGAATTTCTATCATTTGTTGAAAATGGTCTAAATTCTATTTTCGATAAAATACATTATAAAAATTTACAATATTCAAAAGGATATCGAGGTGATTCTGCTTTTTACAGTCTTGATATTGTAACCAGCAGTCAACTAGCGCTTCCGCTGCCATTTGATCTTAAACTTGTCCTTAATCCAGATTTAAAAGACGGAGATCAGTCTATTTCATCGTTTCCAATTACACTGGAATATCAATGGGAAATTTTAGCTTTTTTAAAAACATTTAGCTCCAGCAGTTTTTCTTTCTCTATACAGGATTTTTATTCTGTAGGTCTTCAGGTTTTCCGCATCAGCGAAGAACAAGTGATTGCCCACATGATGAATATTTTTGTTGAAGCCGAAGAAGGAAAAACCAAATACGAACAGCTTTTAGCAGATATTAACTCTTTAGATGAACTAAAAGAAGATCCAACTTTTGAAGAATTAGGATTTGGAGAAGATGTTGAACAATCAATCGATAGTATTATCACATTAATCAACAATAATAATGCAATTACAAAATCGATTCCGTTATTATTATTTGGTGTTTATATTGCTAAAGCAGGTTTCACAGTAAACGAAATCAAGCAAAGATTACAAGATTTTTACAACATTGTAGCTCCAGACGGAATCGAAGCTCATATTAAGAGAATCATTACTCCAAAAGCCAAAGCCACATTAGAATTAAGTGCTGGTATCGAATTCCCACAAAGCATTCTAAAGCCTGTTGAACCAGACGGCTCTGCTTTTCCAAATCCAGCAACAAAGTCCACCTTCGTATTTGCCAAAGCGCAATTGTATGCAGATACAGAAGCTGGTATTGGTTACCAGGCAGAATTAGGAGGTACATTAACGCCTGCAAATGCCATGATTGGTAATACAGGTTTAATACTGGAATTAGATACTTTAAAAGTCGATTTAAGCAAGAAAACCAATATTCCAGAAGCTGATGCAGATGGACGTCCGAATGATTTCGTTGGCGTTTATGCCCGCGCAGCTTCTGTTAAACTACCTTCAAAATGGTTTTATTCGAAAGACGATCCAGACAATCCTTCAACATTAAAAATTGGGGCTTCAGATTTGTTAGTGGGTTCTGGTGGTCTTTCTGGAAATATTTATCTGGAAAGTGTCCCAGCTCCAAAAAGTGGCTCATTTAATTATTTTAATGAAAAATTCGATTTCTACTACCCCATTACAATGTTTGAAAAAGACGAAGTAAATGGTGTTGTAAATGAAAAAGAAATTGCTGACTACCCTGCTTTGCTTGTTTATTTGCAAAAGTTATACGCAGCCAAATTACCGTACGTTTTTAAATTTCCATTAGCATTAAAAACAAAAGCTGGATTACAATCTTCAGTAATAAATGCGAATACAGATTATTCTTTTAGCAGCGCTATGGATTATCAGGCATTTTTGCTGGAAATAGAAGATAATACTCTTTGGAAAACTATTGGTTCTTCTGAAAAAGGTTTCAAAGTAGGTTTCAATAAATTTGATATAACTTTCAAACAAAACAAAGTTGTCAGCTCTAATATTAAAGGAGCTTTAGAAATCCCTAAACTTAAGGGAGAAGATAATAATGCATTAAAGGTTGGCCTCGAAGGTCACTTATACGATGATGGAGATTTCAATCTTACAGCTTCATTTGCTAAAGATAATAAGCCAAGAGCAAATCTATTTGATCTTGTAAACATAGATTTTAACAGTTTCGAGCTTGGTAAACAAGACGATGATTACTATTTAGGCACATCTTGTTCTGTTTCTTTTCCTAAAGAAACTTTAATGGGCAGTTTATTAAAAGGAAAAGGCTTTGAAGTTGAAAAACTTCGTGTTTACAGCGATGGAAACATTGAAGTCGAAGGAGGATCAATTCCTATTCCGATTAGTCTTTCTGTTAATTTGGGTCCTGTTCAAATGGCGGTTACCAATATTAACTTTGGTTCGACTCAAATTAACGGCCGTAAATATAATTTCTGGGGATTTGATGGTGCCATTAGTATCAATCCGCTTGGAGTAGATGCACGTGGTGAAGGTGTTAAATATTATTATGCTGTTGATGGAGGTCCTAAAGATTCATTTATCAGAATTCAAACTATTGAAGTTGATTTAATTATTCCAGGAACTGCTACAGAAGCTTCTGCTATGGCTATTATCCACGGTATGATTACGCTTCCTGAGCCTGGTAAATCTAAGGAGTTTATTGGTGAGGTTGGATTAAAACTTCCTAAAGCAAAAATTTCAGGAAGTGTTGGAATGCGTTTTATGCCCAAATATCCAGCTTTTTTAATCGATGCTAATATTGATCTACCTGTTCCTATCCCACTTGGATTCCTGGCTATTAATGCATTTAGAGGATTACTAGGATTTAGATATGTTGCCACCAAACAAGCCGCAGGATTAACAAAAGACGATTCTTGGTATGACTTCTATAAACATCCAAAGCCGGGTATTAACATTAAAAAATTCAGCGGACCGCCAGATTCGATGGAATATGACACTCCATTTTCTATTGGAGCCGGAGCTACTTTCGGTACAGTTGCAGATGGCGGTCATGTACTCTCTTTGAGAGCAATGCTGCTGCTGTCTCTGCCTACTTTGTTTTATATTGAAGCAGGGCTTAATGTTATTTCGGGACGTTTAGGACTTATTGAAACAGATCCTAGTAATCCGCCATTTTTTGCGATGGTTGCCTTTGGTGATGATTCGTTAGAATTGGCAGCTGGAGCAGATTTCAGCATTCCAAAAGACAGTGGTCAAATTATTAAACTTCATGCACTATTAGAAGCTGGGTTCTTCTTTAAGAATCAAAAGCCTTGGTATGTAAATCTCGGAAGCAAAAAAGACCCTATCACAGCAGAAGTCTTAACCTTATTTACAGCAAAATCTTTTATTATGATTTCTGCTCAGGGAATTGAAGCCGGCGCAAGATTAGATTTCAAATTGCAGCAGAGTTTTGGTCCCGCCAAAGTTAAACTTTGGGCGTATTTGGAACTAGGAGGCAAAATTTCGTTCAAACGTCCTCAAATGGGTGGTTATATTACTGCCGGCGGAGGAATCCAAATCAAACTTTTGATTATTAATGTAGAAATTGCTTTGGATACAATATTCTCTGTAGAGTCCTTTAAGCCGTTTTTAATTTATGCAAAACTGGAATTAAGTGTCCGAGTAAGAATTGGTTTTGTAAGAGTTCGTAAAAACTTTAAAGTTGAACTTCAGTGGGACATTAACCGAATTGTAGATCGTACGCCATATAGTCCGCTGCCAAAAGGAACAGTTGGAGATGGTGAGGACGACAGAACTTTAGAGAACGTAAAAGGAGTTCATATGTTAACCAATCAGGCATTTGCTCTTGATTATTTTAAATCTATTGGAGATAAAAATTACGATAAAGATAAAGTCTTTGCGAATGGTACTCCAAGACCCGAGTTTATATCCGCAGTAATTCCTTTAGATACTTATATCGATATTAAAATGGCTAAAGGTGTATTGCCTAATCCTGAGTTATCTAAAAAAATTGGAGGATATACCGCTGATGCTAAAAATTATACAGATAAGATACCTCCTGAAGAGACATCGAAAGCGGGTAGAAAATTGCGTCAGGTGAAACATGAATACGGAATTAAATCAATCAATTTAAAATCTTGGAATGGTTCTGCATGGGTAGATTATAATCCTTTTGAAGCAGTTGTATTAAAGAAAGAAAGAACCAATGACTTGAAGAGTTTACCTTGGGCACATTGGCAGAAAGCAATTGACCAATATGATTCTATTCGTGTATTAGCAACCAATCCGTTTTCTTTTTTAAGCGCAGGAGAGCCTGGATGGCATATTCCAGAACAATTAGGAATTACACCATCAAGATTATTTTGTGCCTCTTCTGAAATCGAAAAACAGCATACAGATTTCCTTAACAAGCAAATAGGGAAACGTTATTATGTGCCGATGCAGTATGAAGCAGATAAAATCAATGGATTATTCTTCAAACTTCTTGGTGAACTTCCTGAAATTACAGCAAATAATACTCTTGAAGGCGGAGATTTCATGAGTATTACAAGCGATAGAAATCCTTTTGGCTACAATAGATCTTTGTCATTTAGAAATGATAACGAATTAGAAATTATTTTCCCTGAATCAGCAATTGATCCTACAATTAAGCTAACAACTCAGGCAAAAGAAGTCGTAATTTCTGCTTACCAGTCTGTAATTGAAGATGGCGAAAAACTAACATCTTATATCCCTGTTCGTTTTAGAAAAACCGGAACTGAGCTTTCAGAACAACAAACGTATACCAAAGCAGAATTTTTAAATGAGATAACTTTATATAGTGAGGAGGTTGATGACCAGAAGAAAAAGATCGATAAAATTGTAATTAGTCCTCTTTCTGCAAATGCAAAACGTATTAAAGAAATTAGAAATGAAATTGCAGCATTATTTGATGAAACTTCTTATGATCTAACCGGAGAAACTGAAATTAAATTGACTGATCCAGAAAAGATTGATAGATATAATTCTCTTTTAGCCGATTTAGAAATCTTAAAATTGAATGCCGGTAATGACAATGCTAACTCTGGAGGTAATCCAAATGCATTAACGTTTACACATTATTACGGTTATAACGGAAGAATTTCGTATTCTTTTGATCAGGTAATTAAATTTAATGATTCGTATGTAATAACATTCCACCCTGAAACGAATTCAAAAACAACTATTCTGTTACAAGTTAATTCAGAAGGTAGTATTATCAGAGAGCGTTTGATTAACGGAGTTGTTACTTCTGTACAAGTTGTAAATGGTAATTTATTAGTAACTCAGGCTTTAAATGCAGAACAATGCAAAGGAATCGGAGAAGCAACTGTTGATCTCGATTTTATTGTAGGGTGCCTTTCTCCTATTGCAGCAACGGCAATTGTTGAAATGGATGAAGAATTAAATCCAATCTTGGGAACGCAATATTTGAACACTTATTCTTTAGGATTTAACAAAGTATTGCCACTAACAGGAAATGATTTGCTTTGGATAACTACATTATCAAATGAAACTCAGATATACTGGATTAAAGGAAGCGATCGAACAATTGTTTATCATTCTAATATAAACAACGAAGTAATTAAAGTTCTTCAGCATAATGATACCGAGTTTAGCCTGATCACGAAAGATAAAAAAATCATCCGTTTAGGTATTAACATCTCTTCAAAAGTTATTACAGTAACCGACACAAAGGTACTTTCAAATACTGAAATTGTTGAAATTGTTGATGCAATGACAACGAATAACAAAATTTTGCTTTCGGTTAAATTATCGAACGATAAATTTGGTTTAGCACAAATTGATGGTAATACTGTTTCACTGGTAAAAAATGATACCATTTTTGATTCAGCTGTTTATTTATCAAACAATGCATTAAATAATAATTCTATTGTCGCTTACAATGCACATTATTTGTTTGTATTTAATGAAACATTAGGTCTTACAAGATTAATTCAGAGAGAAAGCGACATTAAAAATGCTTCTATTATTCAGGTTCAAAATGAACCTTCTGTAAATGAGATCATGATGCTTTCTGCTAAATCAAACGAAAAAGGAATTTATTTTTCATTATTCAGTGATGCATTTGATAATTGTTCTTTATATCCTGCTGCTAATGTTACAGTGACAACATCAACAACTGCTTTAACAAACGGAAGTATTAACATAACCGCATTAAGCTCAGTTACCGGATTAGATTTTACAAGAAGTCTTAAAAATTCAAAAATAATTACGACTGATAATGTCATTTGTTCGAATACAGAAAGCTCCGAAGATCCTGAATTAGATTACACGACTTACATTCAAAGTGTAGAATGGCTGAGCAAAGAAGATTATTATCACAATAAAACTATTCTGGATATTCCGGCTGTAGCAGAGCGGTTTCAAGCCATGAAAGCAGCGGTCGAAAATACGGTACAGCCAATTTGGAGACCTAATACAACCTATTGTTTAGATTTTACATTAACTGATACTGTTGATGATAATAAAAAGAACCCAGCTGAATTTAAATATTATTATGGTTTTAAAACACTTGGACCAATCGGACATTATCCTGTTGCAGATCCTGTAACGCCAGAAAACCAAAGTCCACCGGCAAAAAATGAATTGACAGAATTGTCTAAATCTCCATTAACATCATTAAGAAGTTATCTGGATTATAACCGTTCTTATCCAAATGCAGATGGAAGTTTACTGCAGTCTAAACCTTCGTTCTATGGAAATAAAGAATGTACTATTTCTTTATTCTTTAACAGTCCGTATACTTCTCACCTGTTTAAAAACTGGGCTGAATATGATAATGGCAGACCTGAAATTAAAGGAGCATTAAATCTTTTCATTAAAGATCCGCTGACTGATTTGTTGATCGAATTTCCAATGAAGGAAATAGTAGAAGGAGAAGAAGAAATTATTTATCCAAAACCAGAGGAAGTAGATGATGAAAGTGAAAAATGGACCGGCGATAACGATCCAAGAATTCCGGCAGGTATTCAAATATTAAACAATTTTATTAAAGATACTTCTACAATGAAGTGCAGCTTAGAGTTAGGAAATCCTTTAAAACCAAAATCATTAAAATACAAAACGAGTTTAACCAATTTAAAGCCTTCTAAACTTTACACGGTTTTAGTCAATAACTATTTTGATGGTGCTCAAATAGGAGTTACCAGTGAAAGCAAAAATATTCTGGTACATCAATTTGGATTCCAGACTTCTCGCTATAAAGATTTCCACGAACAGGTTCAGAGCTATTTCTTAGATGAAGAAAAAACGAAAGGTGCAATGTATGATGTGAAGGTCAACATGAATCAAGATCGCATTGATGCTTTGTATTATTTAATCGCTCCTAAAAGTGAAAATATTACGAATGCTTTAAGTGATTCTATTGCTGCCAAATATCAGCATTTGTTTGACCGTGCCATTGAAGGAATCTTAAAATTGTCTCCTCTTGATCCTGCTCAAAACACTGAGGTAAATAGAATTATTAATACGAATTCTGGAGAGACCATAGCGCTTTTAATTCGTAATCCTGAGCCATTTAATATTCCGAAAATGCCATTAGAAGAAATTCAAAATACAATTGCAGTACTCGATGGAGCTGGAAATCTAAAATCTGAATACAGTGTGCTGCATTCAAAAGATTACTCTCAGGCATTAATAATGCACAGAGACAAAACAATTCCAGCAGAAGAGCTGAAAATCAAATTTGAATACAAAATGTGGAATACTGAAGGAAATGGAACTTCTGTAACAAACATTCTTGATACACAAATACTGCCATTATAAAATATAAATCTTTAAAAAATAAGACAAAAAATGAGTACTATAAATCCTCAAGAAAGTCAACTCTCGGGTTGTGAAACTTATGTAGCAATTGTAGTCGATGAATCGGGTTCAATCAATGGAAACGAAGCACAGCAGATTCGCTCAGGACTGACTTCATTTATCAATTCTCAGGCGCAAAGTAAAATCACCCTTTCATTAATTGGAATGTCTAACAGCGATACTGCTGTTAGACAAGATAATGTTATTCAGAAAAAAATTTCAAGCAATTATCAGGACTTTAAAGACTGGATTGATTTATATGGCAACGGAAGAGCTTACATACAATCTGATTACTGGGCATCTGGTTTAAATGCTGTTAAAAATCTGTCGGTTACTCCTGATATCGTTTTTGTAATTACAGACGGTATGCAGGTCAATAATTCTAATTTATTGAAAAGCCTATTTACTGATTTAAATCTTACTTCGAAAGTTTTTGTGTATGGAGTTACAAGCTCTGCTGAGAATATTGAAGAGTTGACAACGCCGCTGGCGAACTTTTTAGAAAGAACACCAATCTCTAAAAATGACAATGTTTCTGCGATGAATTCTGATTATATCAGAGTTTCAGATTTTAGTACTTTAGGAATTGAATTAAATAAACTTGCAGACGATTTATCTAAATTTCAAATAGGTTGTTTCCCTAATGTAAGCATTGTTGATAACAAGTTGATTTATCCTTCTTTGAAGAAAGGCACACGAATTAGCCAACCATGCGGAACTTTGGTTCTTACTAACAAAAACCGAGTTCCTCTGACGTTAAATGCAGGTACAAAAATTCATAGTGAAAATAATTTAAACGGACTTGTCTTTAAGCTTCAAAACTCGGTTACAATTCCTGGAAAATCTCAAGTTGAAGTTGCTGTTCAAATTGAAGGCCGACCTCTTGCTCTTGGTGTTTTTTCAGCGCTTGTAACTTTAAATAATGTCAAAAACCCTTCAGGAATTAGTATTAAATTTAATATTGGCAGAACGTCATCAATAATTGATATTTCATCAGAAAAAACAAATCTGCAGTCTACCTATTTACAAATTGCTACAGCCGGTTCGAGAGGAATTGACAGTACGAAAGGAATTCACCTTCGCTGGGTTCTGGCAGGCAGATTAGGAGAAAATCATCTTCCAAAAGGAGAATTATTTACGGGTGACAATTCTAGTTTAAGTTTTAATAAACCGAATGATTTTGTAAAAGTATACAGAGCGCCTTATACAAAAGTCAGTCAAACCATAAATCTAACCCAAAATCCTAATGTTGTCGACAACAAAAAGGCGCTTTGGATTTATAAAACAACAAATCCGCAGAGATCTGTTTATATTAATTTTCAAAATAAAACAAAATATAAAACCGTTAAACTTAGCATAGATCCACTAACAAATCCTACTGCTTTTATGCAGGCTTACGGAAACAATTTGATTGAAATTGAATCTAAAACAGATTTGTTTTTTGCTGCAGAATTGGATTTTTCGTCTTCAAATATTTCAAAAAATGTCAAGCTTGAAACTTTATCTGTAGCCGAAAATAAGATTACGGCTTCTAAAAGAGTTAGCAATCGTAAATCTTATTCTTCAGAACAATTAAATAGTACTATTCGATTAGTTGCCGAAAATGGCCGAAGTATTCGCTTTAAAGCAAATAATTGTCTTTTAAATACTATTCAATTTGAGTTTTATTCTGATTTCATTACAAATGCCAATGCTAACGGAGATTGGAACTTAAAAGGGAATTATGCCTTAAGCACAGAAGACATGACCGTTTTTGGACAGCTAGAACCAAAGCCAAATGCAGTTCATGGAAAATGGTTAAAATTTAATGATGGTGAATATGTAAATATTAAAAATTACAAAGACAAGTGGAATAAACCTACTAACGAAAATGATATTACTGATGAAAACATCAAATGTATTGTATCTAAATACATTGATTTAAGTAAGGAAGGAGATAATCCAACGGCAGAAAAAGATATTCCTTTTGGGGATCGTATTCCTATAAACGAACCAAAAGAAGGAGAAGAACAACAATATGCTGAAAACTTAACTAAAATATCTTATCTGGATCTTTTAAACATTGCTGCAAACGACTACCATGTTGCACGTATGCTAGGATTGGGTTGTATTGATCTTGATGATGAAGTTTTATCTGGAGAATATATTTATTTAACTGAATATACCACTTTTGGAAGTTTGGAAGAAGGTATTGAAGGAACTGAAGTACAACATCTTTCGATGAGTATTCCGACTTCAATAAATACAGAACGAATGCCTCTTCCTGTTCAATTAAGTAAGATTGTTCCTGGATTAAATGTGGACTCAGAAGAAAACCCAAATGCCAGGATTACAGATTCTGAAGGTTATAGTTTTGATGGAAAGAAAAGATATGTCAGCTTATTTATGGATGATGTTTTAGATTATGATATCAGTAAAGATAATAGTGATTTCTTTAAATCTTCAGCAGAGTACGATGGAAGTGCATTTACATTTCCCATTTATTTAGGAATTGATCATAAAACTGAAACAGAATCAAAATGGAAAAGTCCGGAATTATCGCATGATATCGAATACAAAAGTGTTAATCAAAATTTCAAAGAATCAGAATATGAAACCGTTCCGATTATTATTCCTGATGCTGGAAAATCAATTTTAAATGCAGTTCAGGAACAAACAGGAGAACACACTTATATCTATCAGGGATATGGAATTAATATTTTCTCAAGAGCAACATCTGGACGCCAAATCAGCATTAAATCTAATATAAAACCTGCCAATAATTTAATGCCTCCGAGCAACATTAACACACTTCTTGTTACAGAAGAAAAACCATTAATGTTTACCTCCTTGTCTGAACAGGAATTATTGGGTAAAATTACTGGAGAAGATAAAACATTAGTTAGAATTTTGTTTGATTATTATTCAGCTCAGGAATTATTGAGTTATCCTGTTCCTAATGAAATTTCTGTTGAAGAGGCTAAAACTAACAAAGAATCTATTTTTCCTGATGATAAGGAAATACTTGCTGACCATTTTAGACTGTATTATAAAGACGGGCTTCCTGAAGTTGAATACGGTCAAATTGAGAGTATTGATAACAAGTCTATAAATAATCTTACCTCTTTTGTTAAAATAAGAGAGTATAAAATTATCAGCAGCGGGCAAGAGGTTAAAATTGGATTAGACAACTCTAATAAATCACGATTTGACGGAGGAATATTAACGATTGGAGATCAAAATTATGTTATCCAGAATGTTGAAGTTGTACTTAAAAAAGATGCTCAAAATAACGATGTTTTTGATTATGCATTAGTTGAAGTATTAAAAAAGGAAGTAACCGACAAACTTCATGCTGATGGAGATGCAACAATAGATTCTGAACAGATCCAAAACATTCAGATACCAGAGAGTAGATTGTGTACACTGGTTCAGAACATGCAAACAGATTCTAACTGGCATCAGCCTCAAATTGCTTTTAAAGTTGAATATCCTGAGAGTTTGAATGTCATTCATAGAGAGGTTATTGAACATACAAGTGAAAACGGAACTGATTTACAGCTACAAAAAACAAGAGGACTCTGGAAAAATGCAGTAATAGAAAGGCATTTTGAAGTTTCTTATGAAATGAATTCAGACGGAACGTATAAATTGGATAAAGATGATAATCCAATTGAACTAGCTGAGAAAAAGCATTTAGGATTATACAAAATCATTTTCCCAAATTTTAATTTGCCTCAACATCCTCAATTTAAATCACAAAACCAAAACTCTGTAGAATGGTCTAATGGTATTGTACGATTGTTTACAAAAAGTGCAATGCAGGAAGGAAGTTCTGTTCCTGTAAAATCGAGAAAGGAGTTTAAAGTTTTTAAAACAGAAAATATTGGTACTACTGGAGATCTGGTCTTATATATCGATGATCCTGATTTTAAACTTGGTAATTATTCCACACAAACAATGGCGGATAATTATGATGAAATTATTGGTGCAATAGACGGCCCGCTTAAAGAAGATGACGTCCGAAATTATGATGATAATGATGCATCTCAAAGTGTAAACTATTATCCGAGCTATAAAGTTTATTTATACGCTGATGCAGTTTCCGGAATTACACAAGAAAATGTTCAGCCAAGAGAAAATGAAAGTACGCACTACTCTATCTTCGGAATTAGTACACATGCAAAAACTGGTATTGACTACAAATCGAAGATTAGTATTCCGAGTCCGATGTACGCTGTTAAAATTGAGAAACCGGAAAAACCTGAAGAAATTACAGGTGGTAGTTTGTATGCAACCCGCCCTGATTTTTACAACCGATCATCTTATACTTTTATTACTAAATACAGTCAAAAACGCAAGCCTTACGGATTATTACATTACAGAGCCAATGATGAAGACTTTTTAAACATTTTGTACCAACCTGAAACAGTGAGTACTATTCGTGAAGAATTAAACAAATTGGGTGGAAATGATGAAATCAGCTTTAATGAAAGATGGAAAGACTTTTTGGATTTTAATGGTCTTGCTTTGAGTGGGCATTATAAAACTTTGCCAGAAAATGAATCTCAAAATTACCAATTTCCATTGCCTGACAACGAAGATTTTATAAAACTGATTAATGATTTTATTGAATGGCACAATAAAGCGCAAGGTACACAAGAGCATACGATAACCTCTATTACATCATTAAATAAGGTTCTAATTTCACAAGGAGTTCAAGATCCTTTATTAGTAATTCATTTTGTAGAACAAGCTATTCATGCGGCTTTCGTTCCCTTAACCGAAGTACCAGTTGTTTATGAGTATATTAAAGGTAATGACTATGTACCTGTTAACAAGAAACAAACCATTAAAGATAAAAATGGAAACGCTCTAAAACCTACTGATACTGATTTTGAGATCGCACCAATGATGAAAATCATTAATGAAAATAAAAACATAGCGCAATTTACCGATTTCAATCTCGATGGAAATTCACAAAACATCTATTTCTACGCTGTTCGTGAAATGGATATTAAGATGAATTTTGGAGAGTTTAGTGATCTTATAGGCCCTGTAAAACTAGTTGCTTCTACTCCACCAAAAACACCAGAAATTAAGCGAATTATGCCAATTCTGGAAAATCAGGTTTTAGGAATTAAACCAGCAGTTCAAATTGAATTAAATGCTTATCAGCCAGAATATAAAATTAGAAAAATCAATGTTTATCGCGCAAACACAATGCTTGATGCGCAATCGATAAGAACAATGAAATTGGTGAAAGAAGTTTTAATTAATGAAGAAACTTTGTCTGCAGATTTTGAGAATGTATGGAATGTTTATGATGATTTTGAAGATTTAGAAAATGTACCATTTGGTGATGGATTGTTTTACAGGATTACCGTTTCAAAACAAATTGAATATGCAGATTCAGATTCGACAATTGATAATCCTATCATAAGCATCGATTATGCACCATCACAACCGTCAAAAATTACAGCTGTCGTTATTGTGGATAATGTTTCGCCAGAATCTCCGGACTTACAAGCTTCGGGAGTACCAACAGGAACAAATGGAGAAATCTTAAAACCAGTAGTTTTCAATTGGGAGAAAACAGTTCATAATGGTAAATATCATTTATATAAAATGAATAATCAGGGGAATTGGGAAAAAATTCATGAATTCAAGTCAAACTTAAATGAAGTTATTCTTCCTCTCAACGACATTGAAAAATTTACCGACGAATTAGTAATAAAAACAGAAGATGGAGACCGAATCTATCATCACTTTAAAGCGATTTCTGAAAATTCATCTGGTATGTACAGCAGTGATGAAAAAATCCTAACTCTTTAAAAAATTATTAAATACCAATGGCTTATCTCATTGGTATTTAATATCGAGTCTTATCAAAAAACATTTAAAAGCAAAGAAATAAAACTATATAACATGGCAACAAGCAGAAATGACTTTCGCAACAAATTCAATGACGGAGATATTCCCTCACACATTGACTTCGTAGAGATTTTTGAAAATTTCGTTCATAGAGACGATGATAAAGCAAATTTTCAAATGGTCGAAACAGGTACAGATAATGAACATTATATAACTCCAGCACTTTTAAAAGCTGCTTTTCAAAATGCCGGAATTATTTCTGGTAATTGTTATGTTCCTTTCAAGGAATTTCAGGATAACTTTTCAGGATCGTATATTCAGTTAAATCATACCCCTATTGAGGACAGTGTAAAGGTTTATAAAAATGGTCAGTTACTAAACGAAACTAACGATTACAATTTAAATGATAATGCCATCGTTGTTTTTTCTGATCCAATAAGCAACCGCAATATCGAAATAAACTATTGGGCTAAAAATATAGATACAGAAACAGATGATCCTAATTCTGATCCTATTCTTGGAAGTTTATCTGTTCCTTTCAAAGAAAATTTTGATCATGACACTTTTAATGATGATAAAATTACTTTAACAGAAATTCCTATTAAAGATAGTATTCGCATCTACAAAAATGGTCAGCTTCTTAGAGAGGGAACTGGTAAAGATTATATCGTAAACTACAACAATGGAATAATTACATTTTCTGCTGTAATAAGCAATCGTAATATCGAAGTTGATTATTGGTATAAAAGTTCTGTTTCTTTATCAGATTTGGAACTAGATAACAAATACGTTGATTTAACAACGGCCCAAACTATTGGAGGAATTAAAACTTTTACTGAAGCGACAGAAAGTAAAAGTTTCATTAAAACCGGCGGAACTTCAAGTCAATTTTTAATGGCAGACGGCTCAGTTTCGACCTCTCCAGGTTCAGATTATGATGCTGGACATTCTATAGGTTTAATCCCTTTTACTGGAGGCTATCAAAAATTTAGCAACGGATTAATATTACAGTGGGCTCATTTAATGAATAATGCCAATACGTACACTTTTCCTTTAACCTGGCCAAATGGTGCTTTGAGTGTTATGGTATCAACTTTAAGAACAAATTCGGGAAGCAGAGGATATAACCACGTGGGTAATATTACAAAGAATACTTATTATGCCCTTATCGATGCGAATGAAGGATATATGTTCTCAATTGGATATTAACAATAAACTTTAAAAAATGAAAAATACATATAAAGGAACTTACGACCAAAATGGGGAATACACAGGTTTTTATGTTGAAGGAATTCACGAAAACATTCCTCAACCTAATATCGAACTAACCGAAGAAGAATGGCAGCAGGCATTGTCAAAAAATTATAAAGTAATTAATGGAACTCACACTCACTTTCCTTTCATTCAAAGTCAGGAAGAACTTCTAGAAAATATTAGGGCTACTAGAAACACATTATTAACTGAAAGCGACTGGACACAAGTAGAAGATTCACCACTTTCTGAAGAGAAAAAAAGCGCTTGGAAAAATTATAGACAAGAACTTAGAGATTTAACTGATATCGATGATTTAACATCTATTGTCTGGCCAATACAGCCAGTTTAATCAAAATAATTGTTTAATGTCTTTTTTAATGATTTAAGAAAGCAAATTATTAATGAATATATGGAAGAAAACACAACATATAAGCCTTTTTCGTATTTAGACAATTATATTCCTGTTGAAGACGAAACTGTTTATTACAATACAGAAAAAACTTTAAAGAAAACCAAAAATGATTGTGCTGCAGGAATCGGAAGTTCTGTTACACTGATTGCTCCAGCAAATAAATTTGTATCAAATTTAAGCATTAACGATGCAAATGAGCAAGCACAGGAATGGTTAAATACCAATAGTCAAGCGTATGCCAATAATTTAGGAACATGTTTAATTGATTCTACTCCCCCAAATATTTTTTCTTTAAGTCAGACATCTATTACTGCAACTACAGTATTATTAACATGGACTCCTGCAATAGACAATATTGGAGTTGTTGCTTATGACATTTTCATAGACGATAGTTTTTTAGATTCTATTTCATCTAATGTGTTTAGCTATGAGGTCACAGAACTTTCATCATCAACTACCTACAATTTTTATATAAAAGCAAAAGATGCTGCTGGCAATTCGACTAATAGTAATATTCTAACTGTTACTACTCTGCCTATTACTTTAATTTTACCTGTAACTAAATCAGTAATATTTGAAAATAAAAATAGTAACTGGGCAATCTGTCACGATGCCGATGCAGCAACAACTTATTATGAAGGAAATGCTTACTTAGGAGCTGCAAAAGATTCATCAGGATTTTCCCTTAATAGATACAGAGGAGCAGTTGATACCTCATCAATTACATCGAACCCTAAATCTGCTAAAATAAAATTTAAGTTCGCGACAAATGCAGTTGGTAACGCATTAACTTTTAATCTTTATACCTCTAACATTCGAATTCCTTACTTTAAAAATTTTGAACTTATTGATTGGAACGATTGGGATTCTAATAATTTTCTTGGCAGTGTAATAGTACCTAGTAACTCAACTGCATATGTAGAAATTACATTAAATCCTGCTCAATTCTATTTACTAACCCAACGAGAAGGTTTTAATTTTTTTCTAATCTCAAATGGGGACAAAGATATGAGCACACCAACTACAAATAATAGACCAATCCTCTCTACTACAACAGATACTGGTGAAATTTATTTGGAATGTGAGTTTTAGATTTATTTAATCTCAAAACTTAATAATAAAAACAAATTTAAATACCACAAAAAATGGATACAAACTACAATAGAATAAAAGTGGCTGATTTAGAAACAAATCAGCCAGATAAAATTTTAAAAACAAATGAAAATGGCGAATTAGAATTTAGTGATAATGTTACTGGTGGTTCTCAGGATTTACAATCAGTTCTAGAAAATGGAGCTTTTGCTGTATTTGATGGTCGAAAAGTGATTTCTCTTTTTTCAGATTTAGCACCAGAAGATATCCTTTTGAGGGCTTCAAATGAAGATAATAGTAACATGTGTGCTCTTGATATAAATAAGGATTTGGTAAATCTTTTTTTTTATAAAAATGGCGTGCAAGGAGGTTTAAGTATTCAAGATGGATTACTTAAATTAAATCAATCGACTGCTGGATCTGCAAATACTCCTAATACAAATACTTCATTAAGTTTTGAAGCACCTGTAGGAGATTTAAATGATGGTGGAACTGTTATAAAAATTCCCGCAAAGCCTTCCAGAAAAGATGAAAACAACAACCCAATTCCTTATAAATTAGCAACTTTAGATGATGTTTCTATTCCAGTTTCAGCAACAATTCCAGGAATTATAAACAACACATCTCTTCAAGAATTAGGGGGAGTAGATAAAACAATATATGGAGTTAGAATAGGTAGAGGAAATTACTCTGGAACAAATAGTAATACGGCTTTGGGCGGAAATACTCTTTCATCTAACATATCAGGTATACGTAACACTGCGGTAGGTAGATCGGTATTACCCGCTCTAACCACAGCAAGTGATAATACAGGTTTAGGTTCACTTACATTGAATAGTGTAACTACTGGAACTGGGAATACGGGATTAGGATCTTCTAATTTGTATTATACAAAGACAGGAGGTTATAATACAAGCGTTGGTTTTGCTACAATGCAGAATAATATAACTGGATCATATAATACAGCTTTAGGTGGAAATGCAGGATTTAGAATAAATTCAGATTTTAACATTGCTATTGGTTATAGAGCTTTTGGTAGTGATGTTTCGCTTCCAGCACCTTCTACAGGGCAGTATAACACTGTTATTGGATTCCAAGCAGGTAGAGATTTGACAACAGGTTCGAATAATATTTTAATTGAAAATATTACAAACGCAAGTATAACATCTGGAAGCAATAATATTGTTTTAAATCCTCGACAAAAATCAGGAATAAATACAGGAAGCGGTAATACTATTATAGGCGGTTTTGATGGTGCATTTGCTCCGAATGATTCTGAACTAGTAGTTTTAGCTACTGGTACAGGTAAAATTGCTATAAGAAAAAATACCAATGATGAATTAATTGCACCAACATTAACAAAAGCCCTAATCGATTCGGGAGGTGCAAGATCTTTAATTACTAAAGAATATTTAGACGCTACTTTAGATATTATCGGTTTAATTAATAATTCTACAAATACGAGTTTAAACGCTGCAACATTAAATTCTACATATCCAAATGCAAGACAAGGATTAAGAGTTTATTGCCCTTCCATCTCTGGAGGAGCATTAATGTACGAAAAAACAGGAGACAACTGGATTCAATTTGCAGTTACAACCGTGCTTTAAGCATAAGTATATAGAAGAACAAAAAAAATACCACAAAAAATGGATACAAATCACAATAGAATAAAAGTGGCTGATTTAGAAATAAATCAGCCAGATAAAATTTTAAGCACAAACTCCAATGGCGAATTGGAGTTTAGTGATATTGATGCGATTAAAATTGATAGTTACAATGGTTTAGATTATACTGAAGAAGGAAAAGTTTTAGATGCTAGACAAGGGAAAGTTTTGAAAGATCTTATTGATAATATAAATACGATAATTGCGTCCGACAATATTAACTTAAATAGTCTTCAAGAAGTAGCGGATTCAATTGAATCAATAAAAATTTCGATTACTAATATATTAACTAATTATTCAAATAATAGGTCTTGGGCCTTAGGCATTGACAGTGTGTCAACACAAAACTATACTTTAACTTTCGATGATTATAAGAAAGTGAAAGTTTTTACAAATGCAAATCCAACAAACTTTATTATACCGATAAATTCGGTCATTCCAATTCCTATAGGATATGAATTTGAATTTACACAAAAAGGTGATGGAATTGTAACAATTGGAGGAAGTGGAATTACTTTTTTGACGAATATTTCTTTGGCAATGGTAAAAGGGGAAACAAGGATTTTACGAAAAATTGACACTGATACATGGACAATAAGGGGCTCAAAAAACGATATCTCACAGCTTAATGATTCAAATTTGTTATTAAGTCCAAAAATTTGGAACACGATTTTTGTAAACAATATTACAGGAAATGATTCTACTGCTCAATTCGAAAATCCAAATAAACCATTTGCAACTATGCAAAAAGCACTTGAATTCCAATCAAGTTTAGAAGGATATTTCCCCTTTGATATTAAAATAATAATTACAAGTGGTGGGACTTATAATATGGGACAAAAGATGTTGTCGAATGGACCAAACAGTGAAACCAATATTTTACTTTATAATGTGAACATTACTGGCATAAAGGGCACTCCAACACTTGTTTTTACTAATGGAATAGATGTTGGAAGCACAACATTAAATAATGTAAATATAATACATCAGCAATTGACAAATGTTCCAATTAGCGGCGGATTAAAATTTAACGCTGGTAATCCAAATAGCTTTATAAATATTAACTCTATTAGATTTAGTAACATTACTGGTTTAGGAAACGTTTTTAGTCCTGCTGGTTTATTTCAATATGTAAAAATAAATAATATAATTATTGATAGTACATGCACTAATTGCCAAATAGATTTGTCAAGAATTAACACTCTCACTTTTGCAAAAATTGACAATATAACAAACAATGCTAATTCTTTTTCGGCAAGTAGCTCGAATAGCATTTTTTCACCCCCTTTTCAAGATTTTGAATTCAGTTCTATTACCAACAACTCAACTGTACCAATTAGTTTATGGGGTGAATGGTCTTCAACAACAGCTACAATTAAAATTGGAAATATAAGCAGTCCCAATGCTTTAATGAGAATTCCCCTAGGAATAGCTGCGGGAGATTATGGTGTAAATACAAAACTTAAAATACATTTTAAGGACTCAATAATTAACAACTGCTGGCTTTCAGGAAATACTTTAAATAGTCAATGTTATGTATCAGGAAAAGCAAAATTTAATTATTCTCTGCAAACTCCATTCATGACCATTACCAGAAGCCGATTAAACACAGACTTTTCAAACAAGGATACTTGTGTTTTAAAAGATTTAGAATTAGTTATTGATTACTCTATTACACCAACAAATCCAATAATATCCATACCAAACGCTATTAACAATGGTTCTGCAGGAATGACAAACGGAGAAGCACAGGTGATTTTAGAAAATGTTAAAATTAGGACAAACTCACCAGTTGAAATATTTAGAATTCCAGCCCCGAGTAAATTGGACACACCGCGACTAATTGTTTTTCGAGGTTTTAATTCTTTTGACAATTCTAAAGAGCTGATTAATATAGCCGTAACACCAACGGAACCAAAATATATAATATCTCAAAAGGCAACTATTTATCATCCTTTTAATGTTCTTAGCAATAATCCTTCTTTAAGTATAACTCAGGAGCAATCTTATTAATTTAAAACCAAATGAGCACAAATCACAACAGAATAAAAGTCGCTGATTTAGAAATAAATCAGCCAAATAAAATCCTGACCACGAACTCCGAAGGGGAATTAGAATTTAATAATATCAGCAATATTAAAGTTGATAATTATAATGGATTAGATTACACTCAGGAAGGCAAGGTTTTAGATGCAAGACAAGGGAAAGTTTTAAAAGATTCTTTAGACAATCTAAATAATTCTCTAGATATAAAAGAAGACAAGTCTAACAAAGTACAAAATATTGAAGAAAACAAAAACTCAACATCTGCTTTTCCAAGTATTAAATCATTATATGATTGGAGCAAAAGTATTTTTAAAACATGGCTAACAGACATAGAGAATTTTTCGTCTACTGCATATACACTAAATATTGACAATATTAATAAGACAACAATTTTTTCATCATCAAGCCCAATTACAATTACCATTCCTTCTGATTCTGTAGTTTCATTACCTATTGGAACAAAAAAAGAATTTGTACAAAAAGGAACTGGTTTAGTCACAATTAACGGCTCAGGAATTTCTTTTATAGCAAATATTCCTTTAACAATGACAAGTGGAGAAACTCGAACATTAACAAAAATTGAGAATAATACTTGGATTGTAAATGGAAATAAACAATCTTCGCAAATAGTAAAAGGAGTTTACTTCGTTTCTTCGACCGGAAATAATTTAACTGCCGAACCAGAAAACCCAAACAAACCTTATCTAACATTAGATGCAGCGATAACATCCTTTTTTGCAGATCCTAATTCAACATACATACAGATTCTCTCGCCATCTGTTTTTTACATTAATGTTGCCATGAATAACGGAACTACAAAAAAATTTGACTTAAGAAGCGAATTCGAGTGTACAGTAAACGTGATGACAACTAATATTTATACTGTAGATAGGCAATATTTCAATGTAGAAATACCTATGGGAGGTATTAATTTCAATCCCAACACTTCATCAAGAAATGGTTTTAATAATTCATTTGTAGACATTAAATCTTCTTGGATTGAATTTTCCAGTACTTATCAAGCTGGTTCTGGAAACTCTTCCGAAGCTAACTTAGTCTGTAAAATTTTAAATGTAAAGATAACCAATCCTGATGGAATTTTTAGTGGTACTGGAGGATCTAGAAAAATAAACATAGAAGCTAATACTATAAATTTTAGAGGTGCAACATATCTAGTCGGGTCTTTTATGAATTTAACTTTAGAATTTGATAACTTAACTCATGATAGTTCATTTCTACTTTTAAACAGTGCTTTTACATCTGGTGATATTAACCATGGTAGTATTTCATCAGTGGTACCTCATGTAAATTCAACAAACTTTAGTTATTTGTATGGTAATAATGTCAACATTAAGTTTAAAGGAAATGCTCAAATAAATTCAAATATAAGCATAAATAGATTTAATTGTAATGGAAGTTGTATCATAACAGGTATCGCAAAATATACAAATTCTGATCAGTTTATTGCAGGCGGAAATAACTTCCCTGGTTTGATGTTTATTAATGCAAACATTACAGCTAAAAACTTAATAGCAGGACGAGATTTAACCAAATCAATATTATTTTCAAATTGTACATTTACTCTTTTAGGAGGCTGTTTAATTTCGTATGTAGAAACACGTTCATCGGTAAACTATGATGAAATCACAGCTGAATTCGTTGGCAGCAATTATATTATTGTCCAAAATGACAATCAATATATTACTTATGATGAACCTTTTTGGCTATCTACTAATCAGCCAACATGGAATATTAAAAATGGTATTTTATTTACTAATGGAGTAATTTCAGCAGGAGTAAATATACAGCGTAGAAATTTGAATCAGTATAATTCAACAACAATTATCTTATAAAAAAGCTTCATATATTTATTCCATTATATTACTATTTAAAAATAGGATTTATTTTATTTAAATATAACATTTAGAATTGTAATCAAAACAATTATAATGGAAATATTTTACAGAGGTAATTTTAAAACTCAAATAAAAACCCAACTCCAAAATCAGTTGATTTTGGAGTTGGGTTTTTAAAATTAAATACTAGAGCCATTCACTCCCTCTTTCTTACTTTCATATTCCAAAGATTATCCAAATTCAATTGAAATGGAATTACATATTTTCAGAAAATAAAAAAATAAGCATTTATTTATACTTTAAAGCTAAATCCAAATAAAAAAAGAGCTGCTTGCCGACAGCTCTTAAAAGGTCTTTCATAGAAAATGGCTTACTAATTCAGATTCTAAAATGAAATAATGAAAGACGATTACTGATTGATGATTTTAGTCTCAGTTTACAGTCACAGTTTACAGATTAGGTTACTAACTGAAAGCTGTGACTGTAAACTGCCACTAAAAAAACTACTTCAACGGATTACCGTTTTGGTCAAGAGAACCAGATTTGATTATAATCATTTTATCCAGTTGGATGTATTTCTTAATTGCATCGTTTACTTGCTGCAAAGTAGCCTTTTGAATGTCATTTGGGTATTGGTCAATATAGTTTGGCTCTAAACCTCTTTCAATAAAACTCAAAATTGTTCTTGCCATTCCGTTTGTAGTCGACATGCCAACTTTAAAACTTCCTATTAAGTTGGTTTTCTTATTTTCTAATTCTTCTGCCGTAATTCCATTTTTTACCCATTTATCAACTTGAAACATCGTCGCGTCTAAACCTTTTTGAAATAACTCTGGGTTGAAAGAAGCATTTACAAACCAGTAACCACCTGTCTGAATATTTCCGCCAATTCCTGAAGAAATGCTATAGGTCAAACCATCATTATCGCGAACTGTCTGCATTAAACGTCCTGCAAAACCAGCTCCCAAAGTATAATTAGCAATATAAAACGGAATATAATCTGGATCGGCTCTTTTTAAACCTGTAAACTGTCCTATAAATAATTCTGCACTTGGCTTTTCTGGAATTGTTACGACTTCTGTTTTTGCCGAAGATTTTGAAGCTTCTTCAAATTTTAAGTTTTCTGAAACTCCCCCATTCCAATTTTTAAATGATTTTTTTAATGAAGCATTTAAATTCGCTCCATCTGTGTCTCCTACAATTACCAGACGCATTGATGTTGTTCCGAAATATTTTTTGTGGAAAGCTTTAACTTCATCCAACGTTGCAATCTTAATATTCGAAATATTATCTTCAACGTTCAAGCTGTAATTTGGATTGTTTTTTGGATAAATGGCTTGAGATAAAGCAATGCTTCCTCTTTCGCCTGGATCGTTTAAACTTTGTTGTGTGTTTCCGATAAACTGTTGTTTTAGATTTTCAAACTCTTTTGTATCAAACAACGGATTTCTTAATTCTTCAGCCAATAAAGCAATTACTTGATCTAGATCTTTTTTCAAACATTTAAATCCAATATTTATTTTAAATGTTGATGCATTGACATTCAAGTTTACTCCTAGTTTTTGAAGCTTTTCTGAGAATTTAAATTTATCATTTAAAGTTGTTCCTTTAGACAACATAGAAGCAGTTAAAGCTGGAATAATCGGGTTTTTATGTTCTCCAGAATAATTTCCTAACGAAATGCTTGCTGCCACTGTCACAAAATCTTTAGCAGAAGTTTTAACAGAAACTACATCTATTCCAGAAACTTTTTCTCTTTTATAAACGGAGGCTGTTTTTTCAATATTTTCTTTCGAAATACTTTCCTCTAAAATATTTTTTATCGGTGAAGCAGCCACAGATGAACTTTCTTCCTGTACATGTCCTTCCTCTGAATGTCTGTAATAAAATGGTCCGTTTTCTGGTAAAAAATTATTTGACTGAGCTGTTTCTTTATTTTGAGAACCTGACTGTTTCGGAATGAAATATCCGGTTGTACTTTGATCTTCAACTAAATATTGCTGCGCTACGCGAATAACATCTGCCGGAGTAACTTTTTTCAAACGGTCAACTCCTGTAATGTAATCTGTCCAGTCTCCAGCTGCAATGGCTTCGTTTAATTCGGAAGCAATAACACCAGAACCGTCACGTGCCAAGATTGTTTGTGCGCTAATCTTTGCCACAACACGATTTACCTCATCCTGTGTTACGCCTTCTTTCTGAATTTTAGCTACAACTTCAGCTATTTTAGCATCGATATCTTCATGTTTTGATGTGGTTGGAAAACCAACACCAATTGTAAAAAGTCCGACTTCTTTAAAATTCGTTGCATTTGCATACGTATAAACTCCCATTCGGGTATCAACGAAAGTTTTGTTTAAAATAGCCGAAGGACCTGAACCAATGATTTCTCCCAAAATATTCAATGCCGGAAGATCTTCATGCAATGCACCTGGAATTTTATAGGCTTTGTTTACCACACCCAATTCTCCTGGTTTTCTAACCACAATTTTACGAGCTCCATACTGCTGAGGCTCTTCTGTATATGGCTGAGGCATGACCTGTGGCGCTTTCGTAATTTTTCCGAAATACTTTTCAATCAATTCAAAAACATTTTCTTTTTTGAAATCTCCGATAATTGTTAAAGTTGCATTATCTGGCCAATAATAGGTATTGTAAAAGTTTTTTAAGACTTCAATTGGCGCTTTTTCAATATCTGATTTCCATCCAATTGTTGAATGATGATATGGATGTGCAATATAAGCGGAAGCCCAGATTTCTTTATCTAATAAACTGTTCGGATCGTTTTCACCACGTTCAAATTCGTTTCGCACAACTGTCATTTCCGCTTCTTTATCTTCTTTTAATAATAAAGAATTTCGCATTCTGTCAGCTTCGATTTGAATCGCCAATTCGATTTTATCACTCGGAAGTGTTTCAAAATAATTGGTACGGTCGTACCAAGTTGTCGCATTTAACTGCGCGCCTGTATTTTGAAGGACATCAGTAATTGTATTTCCGTTTTTTTTGTTGAAAGTCGGAGTTCCTTTAAACATTAAATGTTCTAAAAGATGCGTTGATCCCGTGTTTCCTAAAACTTCATGTTTTGATCCTACGCGGTATACAATTTGTACCGTTGCAACTGGCGAAGCGTTGTCCTGCAAAAGCAAGATATTCATTCCGTTGGGCTGATATAAATATTCTTCGATTCCGCCGACTTCTTTAATTTTCTTAAAATTAACCGATTTATTCTGCGCAGAAACAAGCGTACAAAAAGCTAATGAGCAATAGCCCAAAAAGATGTATTTTTTCATTTTTTTGTGATGTTATTTTTTTAGTTTTCAGTCGCAGTTCCACTGGAAACTGAAAACTGTGACTGAAAACTAATTTAAGATTTACTGAAGATTTCTTTCAATTTTGATTGTAATTCAGCTTCTCTAAGATTTTTGGCAATGATTTTTCCGTCAGGTCCAATTAAGTAATTGGTTGGAACCATTTTTACACCGTATAAAACGGCAGCTTCGTTCTGCCAGCCTTTTAAATCAGAAACATGAGTCCACGTTAATCCGTCTCTTTCAATTGCTTTTTCCCAAAGTTTCTTTTTATCATCTAACGAAACTCCTAAAACATCAAATCCTTTATCATGGTACGTTTTATAAGCCAAAACTACATTTGGATTTTCTTTTCTGCATGGACCGCACCAGCTTGCCCAGAAATCAACCAAAACATATTTTCCTTTATAATCGGCTAATTTCACAACTTTTCCGTTTACGTCAGGTTGAGAAAATTCAGGTGCTTGAGAACCAACAGCGGTTTTATCATTAAGATCAATGGCTTCTTTTAACTGTTTTCCGTAAAATGATTTTTGTACTTCTGGAGACAAAACAGCAAAATACGTTTTTACTTGTGCTGGAGTTCCGTAAGAAACAATTCGATCATTAATTATTAAAGCAGCGGCTATTTTATCTTTATTTTTTCGGATAAACTTATCGGTTAAATCATCAGCGAAAGCGGCAAGATCTTTCCATTTTTTATCCATTGCAGTTTGCTGTTCTGCATTTAATTTTACTTTTCCCTTCTGAGTTAAAGAATCAGACAATTTGTAAATAGGACCAGCGATGTTTTGTATTTTTTTGAATTCGTTATCATAATACGACTTATAAATATCGTTTTGTGTCGCGCCGCTAACTTTAGCTTTAAAAATGGAATCTTTTTTAGCTTCTACTTTTATATCTTCATTATCCAAAAGAAAATAGGCACCGTATTCTTCTCCCTTTAGTTTAATAGTATGCAGCAATGGTTCTGAAACTTTTCCCGTAAAAGTAAAAGCTCCTTCTGGACTGATTTGTGCGGAATCGGTTATTTTCTTGTTTCCTTTTTCATCTGTGTTTTCCAGATAAACCGTTCCTTTATCTAATCCTGCGATTGTGCCATTGATCGTAAATCCTTCTTTTTTGGAACAAGAAGAAAGCGCGGTTATAAATGCCAAAGCAGTCAAACCTGATTTTAAGATTGTACTTTTCATGTTATTTTTTTGTTTTTATTTTTTATTTAAACACGTAGAATCATAGATGCTGTAAGCTTTAAAAAAGACATTTCATTTATTAAAACAAACATAGTTATAGTTCTGATCAAGTGTTTTTTAATTTTTAATTCTCAATTTTTAATTCCTAATAATTAAGATTTCAAAAGCTCTTTTAATTTTTCTTCCAATTCTGCACCTCTTAAATTATCGCTGATAATTATACCTTTACTATCTACTAAATAAGTGGCTGGAATTGTTTTTACATTAAACGATTTACTTACTTTATCATCGTCTAAAAGGTTGTGCCAAGGCATTTTTTCTATTCCTAGTGCTTTCTGCCAGGCTTTTTCATCTTTATCAATTGAGATACTTAAAATTTCAAATCCTTTATCGGCATACTCAGAATAAGCTGTTTTTAAGTTCGGAATTTCTTTTCTGCATGGACCGCACCACGAAGCCCAAAAATCAATTAAAATATATTTTTTTCCTGAAACGATTTCTTTAGCTGTATAAGCCTTTCCGTCTTTATCTTTTAATCCGAAATTAGCAACACTTGTTCCTATTAGAGATTTAGGATTCAAATCTTTGTCTACCAATTGTCCGTAATAACTTTTCTTTGCCGTTTCAGAAAATTGCTCAAAAAGCGGCTTTTGATCTGGCGTAAAATAACTGTATTGGGTCATCATGAAAAAAGGTCCCCACCAAGTTGTTTTATGTTTGGCGATAAGGTCTGTTGTTGTTTTTTGTACTTTGGTAAAAAATGCTTTTTCATCTGCTTCGAATTTTTTCCATTCTGGAGAATTTCCGATAGAGTCTATCAGCTTTTTATTTCCAGACGTTCTGGCTTTCGAATATAGTTTTCCAAGTTCTTCTGTACCTTTATGATAGTCTTCGTAATCTTTATTTAATTCAGCTTTAAAAGCAGTTTCCTTTTTATAATAGTCGTTTGATTTAGAACCTGTAATAACTTCATTTTTAAAGTTAATTCGCTCGTCTTCACTTTTTGAAACTTCTCCATCGGCCGTAACTTTTATTTTAGAATTTTCAACGATTAAATGAATGTATCCTTTATTCTTTCCAAAAACCAGATAAAAAAAACGCGGTTCATTTAATTTTCCTGTAAAGGTAAATTTACCCTCTTTCAAGGTTGTTTCAGCGACTGGCGATTCAGAAGAATGTGTTGCGCCCGGTGTTAATTGTACTGTTGTTCCGTCTGCAAGACCAGTAATATTTCCTTCGATCGAATAAGAAGCTGGTGCAGCCGTTATTGCTTTTTTCTTTTGTGCAATACCGTGATTTGAAATCACAAATAGGCAAATACACAATCCTAATATTTTGTATTTAATTGTATTCATTTTTTTGGATTGATGTTTAAAAAAAGCTCCCCTTTCGGAATTATTCCTACTCAGGAAGCTTTGGGATTTTTATTTCGCTACATTTTGAGTTATCGTTCCGTTTCCTGGATTTTGCGTTGCTCCCTGTGGAAATGGCATTGTCCATAAATGAGAATCTGATGATAATGTGTACGTAGTTCCGTTTGCTGTTTTAGTATAACTTACTTTATAAACACCTTCTGCATTTAAACGGCGTGCGTCTGCAAAAGGAATCAATGTGTTCGTAAGTTCATTGTTTTTTGTTCTGAAAATAGCATTCAAAGCTGTTGTTTTATCTGTAGTCGAAATATCCTGATAAGAAGCAGGCAGAATACGAGTTTTACGAACTGTATTTAAAACGTTCAGCGCCTCACTAATTTGTCCTGCACGAGCCAGACATTCAGCTTTAATTAAATAAACTTCTACAGTTGTGATTCCGCCGAAGTTAAAAAAGCCAGACAAAGTTCTTCTGTAATAGGTTTCTGCACCAACAGTGTAAATTTTCCAACGAGAAATAAAACGGGCATCACCAGTTTCAAAACGCTGTGCGCGCTCTACTGGAATACTATTTTCTGTCGATAAATTATTTGTAATACCATGACGATAATTATAATTTTCTACATAGTTAAATCCCATAGGAGAAGTTGTTGCTGTATAAGAATTTGGAACATCAATAATTGCTTTATTGGTATTGTAATATCCAATCCAATCATACAATTTATTATTTTCTGCTAATGCTAAATCTGCATATTTTAACGCTTCTGTATAATTATTCATTTGCAGATAAACTCTTGCATAAAAGGCATAACCCGCTCCTAAATTTGGATGTAAAGGCGTTTGAGAAACTTTCAACAAATAGGGTAAAGCTTCTTTGACATCATTCAAAATGAAATCATACATTTCCTGAATCGTTACTTGTTTGCTCGGTGCATTAATATTGGCACTTGTAATTAACGGAACTGATAATTTTGTTGAAGCTGATGAAGCGACATAAGTATCTGCATAAAAATTCACCAAATTAAAGTAATTCATGGCACGAAGTACTTTTGCTTCTGCCCATACTACTCTTTGTTCTGCTTCCGTTGCTTGAGTGGTACTTAATGCATTTTCAATAATTAAATTAAAAGTCGAAATTCCAGCATAACTTGAGTAATACATCGTTTCATCAGATACTTTTAATGCAATACGGTCTGCATTTTCGTCCCACATATAATTGGCAGCAAACAACCTATTATTTGCTAAAGAGGCAACAGTTACATATTGGTCATTTAATAATTGTGAAGCTCCAGTAATATCAACTCTATGATTTGTGTATTCGTCACGTAAAAAAGCTTCATAATCTGCTAATGTTGTTGGTGATTTTGATCCTTTTGGAATGTCACTCAAATAATCTTCGCAAGATGCTAAAGTCAATCCTAAAGCCAATAAGCACGCAATCTTTTTATATATATTTTTCATCGTCTAGTCTTTATAAATTAGAAATTAACGTTTACACCCAAAACAAAACTTGGAGATTGGAAACCATTTAAAAGATACTTTGCATCTCTGCTTTTAGCAAAAGTATATACGTTTTCTGCGTTTAAATTGAAACGTACACCGTCTAATTTTACTCTTTTTATAATGTCACTTGGCATTTGATAAGCCAATGAAATGTTGCTTAATCTTACATTCGATGCATCTAAAATATTAATATCTGCATAGGAATAAATAGTACGAGAATCTGAGCTAAATTCTGGATCATATTCGTATACTGCTCTCGGAATATTTGTGAAAGCTTCGTCTCCAGGCTGCTGCCAACGGTCTGCAATATGATTATTAACAACTGAAATATTGGTAATATAACCTCCCATTGCACCCGAATAAACATTATCTAACATTGGCAGAAACGTATTTCTAATTTTATGACCTAGTTCGTAAATGAAAAGTGCTGAAAGTGAGAAGTTTTTATAATTTGCAGAAGTATGGAAAGATCCACTGTGCGTAGGAACTGTCGAACCAAAATCCTGAATAGCATCTATTTGTCCCGGATTGTATTTTACTGCCGTTCCAGAAGCATCATAAACCTGAGGTATTCCTGTATTGCTTAAGCCAGCCCACTTGTAACCATAAATAGAATTAAAACTTGTTCCAACTCTAGGAAAAGCCTGTGGGTAATCTAATTGCAGGTAATAAACGGGCGCTTTTACATTTACGTAATCGACTTTGTTCTTGTTGTAAGCATATAAAACAGATGCATCCCAAGAGAATGAAGGCGTTTTTACAATAGTTCCTCTTAAAGTAACTTCGATACCTTTGTTCGTCATTTCTCCGTTGTTAAGCGTGTAAGTCGAATAACCCCATCCTTCTGTTGGAATTCCCTGGCTGCTCGCTAACAAATTTTCTCCTTTTTTATTATATAAATCTAGAGTTCCGCCTAATCTGCTCTTAAAAAATGAAAAGTCTAAACCGATATTAGTTGTCGTTGTTTTTTCCCAAGACAATTCTGGGTTTGGTCTCTTACTTACAGTTCCCTGATTTCCTCCAACATTGGAGTTAGAATTATAATATGCTGTTAAGTACGGCGCAGAATCTTTGGCGATATTTCCTCCAATACCATATGAAGCACGAAGTTTAAGCCCGTCTACCCATGCAGCATCAAAAAATGATTCTTTGTCAATATTCCATGCGGCTCCTGTTGACCAAGTTGGTTTGTTTTGGTATTCGCTGTCTGTTCCCCAAAGGTTAGAACGATCCCATCGAATACTTCCAGAAAGCGTATATCTTTTGTCATAAGTATAACCTCCCGTTCCATAAACAGAAACGAAACGATTTTGCAATTCTTTTTCTAATGAAAACTCGTTTTGTCCCATAGAACCACCAAATACAGTTCCGTACACTTTTAATAAATCAGCTTGATTTACTGGGGCAAAACCTAAAGTCTGAGCATCATATCCGTAACGTGTATTGTCGTTATATTCTTGTTTTGAATGACGGATTTCCATACC
This sequence comes from Flavobacterium sp. Root935, assembly GCF_001429295.1. Lineage (GTDB taxonomy): Bacteria > Bacteroidota > Bacteroidia > Flavobacteriales > Flavobacteriaceae > Flavobacterium. The sequence goes on from NZ_LMJL01000012.1 coordinate 1,592,693, forward strand.
TGCAATCGCAGAGAAATCATGCTTTTCGGCAAAAGTCTGATTGAAGTTTAACTGTTGACGGAAATTATAAGCATTAGAATATTGATTCGTTTCTTTTATAATATCTCCGTAAGGTAAATTATAAACAGCTTTGTTATTGGCAATTGTCACCATTCCGTTTACCTTGCTTCTTACATAATAAGAGTCTTTACCAAATAATTGACTTGCACGATCTGAACCAAACTCGTATTGAAACATTGCATTGTATGTAAATGCGTTACTAAATTTCACATTAAACTTTGCATAGGTTCTGTTTAAGAAATTTTTGCTTTCAATTAAATTTCTTCCCAGCTCATCCATTGGAGTTATGTTCATATCATAAAGACCATAATTCTTTATAGAATTAAGTGTAAAACTATTGTAGCGGGATTCTGGTGTAGATACAAAATTAGTTCCATCATTATTAACTAATTGATTGTATGGCTGATGTTTATAACTCGCATTAAGGGTACTGGAAGACGAATTAATAGGATTGTAACTCTGCGTATCTCCTTTTCCGAAATTAACATAAGTCCCTAAGTCTAAAGATAACCAGCTGTTAATTTGAGTTGAGTTTTTTAAATTAAGACCAACCGTTTCATTTTCAGAATAAATATCTTCAAGCTGATTATTTTTATACGTTAAAGAAGCATTGAAAGTATTCGTTTCTGTTGCTTTTCCTAAACTAAGATTATGCTGTAAAAAATATTGATCGCGTTTTGCATATCGCGCCACATCATCATAATATTTATAACCTTGAGAGCCAAGCGCATCCAAACGATTGTTCATTTCTGCCATTGAAGTTTTTCCTGCATAACCATTTAAAATAGTCTGCATTCCTAAACTTGTAAATACGGCATTGTTTAGCAATGATTGTGCATACGTACTTGCATTAGCCGTTTTTAAATTAGGATTTCCGTCTGCCCATCCTTTTTCTAAACCAATAATATCAGCAGAACTCGTAAGGTTTCCGGTATAATTTCTATAAGGAGTAACTGTTAAATTACTTGAAAATGAAATAGTTGTTTTTCCTGCTTTTGCTTTTTTAGTTGTAATAACGACAACTCCATTTGCGGCACGAGCACCATAAATAGACGAAGCCGCAGCATCTTTTAGAACCGTTATCGTTTCAATATCTTCTAAGTTCAGACTTGGAAGATTTTCTTCTAGTGTACTATAAGGAGTTAGCCTAGTGTTTTCAACAGGAAACCCATCAATAACATACAAAGGCGCTGTTGACCCAGTCATTGAAGTTGTTCCACGAATTTTACCATCCTGATATCCTACGATACGTCCTTCTAAAATTTTATCTATACTGCTTAAACGTTGTTCTTTAAAGTCTGCAGCTTTTAAATTTGAAAAAGATCCTGTAGCCTTTTCTGCATCAATATTTTGATATCCAGTTTTTAATACTAAACCTTCTAGTTCTAGTACATCTTCTTTCAATACAACATTAATAACACTTCTTCCTTCAACTTTAATTTCTTGTCTTACATATCCTAAATAAGCAAATGCTAAAGTAGTTTCGCTGCTTACCGCTATAATTTGATATTCTCCATTAAAATCTGTCTGAACGCCTCTACCCGAACCATTATCAGAAATTGCGGCGCCAACTAGAGGCATACCTTTTTCATCGGTTACACGTCCTTTTACGATAAAGTCTGCTTCGGCTTTTACTGTTCTTTCTTCAGGAGCTTTTTTAGCCATTAAAACGATATGATTTCCAGAAACTTTATAGTCAGTTCCTGTATCTCCAAAAATGGTATTTAAGAGTGTCTCAATAGCAACATTACTTTCATTAATAGTAATAATTCTATTTAAATCGACAGATCTTACATTGTAAACAAATCTGTAATTGGTTGTGTATTCGAGCTTTTCAATAGCTTTAGCAACAGTCATATTATTAGCACTAAAAGAGATTTTAGCTTTTTGCGAATAAGTAGTTCCGGCGTGCATTATTGTTAAGGCGGTGAATAAAAATAATGTGGTCAATTTCATCTTCAAATCAAATTTCAAAAAAGGCTTGTCGAACCTGATTTTGTTCAATACTTTTTTCATACTTTTAAAATGTTTTTTTAATGTTGGTTGGTTAATTAACTGACCGCATTTACTCTACCGGGAAATGTTGGCGCATTTTCCGGTTTTTTTTATAAATAACGATCCATTTCATTTTTGGACTTTTGTTACATAGGCGCTTTATTTATTTTAGATTGGTGATTTTAGATTTTAGAGTATTAACATTCAAACTAACAACTAACAACTAACAACTAACAACTAACAACTAACAACTAACAACTAATAACTAATAACTTACTTAATCGTGATTTTATCCCTGTCAATGATATAATCTATTGCGTAACTATCACTAAAATATTTCAAAACCACTTCGATGGGTTCGTTATCAAAACGGGCATTGAAAATTTCTTTTCCGAGCATTTTATTTCGGTTTATAAACGTGACATTATAATGACGTTCCAGCTTCTTGATAATATCATTAAACGAAGCATTTTTAAACACTAAACTTCCTTTTACCCAAGCCGTATAATAGTCTGTATTAACTTGTTCTATTTTAATTTCTGAACGACTTTTTATAGTCGATCCTTTTTCACCGGCTTTTAAGTAAACAGGATTTTCTTTTGCTTTCTGATCTTTATAAAGCGATACTTTTCCTTCGACCAAAACCACATCAGTACTTATATTTTCAGTATATGTATCTACGTTAAATTTGGTTCCCAAAACCTCAACGTTTACATTTTGTGTATTAATCATAAACGGATGCTGCTTGTCTTTTTCTACTTCAAAATAGCCTTCTCCAAGAAGATAAACTTGTCGGTTTTGATTTTTTACAAATTGCACTGGATATCGAAATGAAGTCCCAGCGTTTAAATGCACCAATGTGCCGTCTGATAATTGCACTTCAAACTTTTTACCATAAGGAATTCTAAGGACATTATAAATCAGCTCTCCTTCAGAATAAGCTTTGTTATAAACCAATCTATTTTTTTCTTGTTTACCAATGATGTTTCCATTTTTGTCGATTACATTTCTGGCTTCATTGGGATCAAGAGTTTGCGATTCATTTCCTAGCTGCAGTACAATTTCATCTTCTCTCGGAATCACGACATTTTGCTTTGAAGGTGAAGATTCTGAATTTTTATAAAGATAAAATCCTCCCAGAGCCACAATCAAAATCGCTGCATATTTATAATAAGATGAAAATCTTCTTTTTGCAAAAACATTATTTTCGTTTTGAATTCTTTGAGAAAGCTGTTTTCTTACTTCGGTAGAATCAAAATTGTTCATAGCAGTATCTATTGCGTAATTGGTTTTCACAAAATCCTTAAACACAATTTGGTTTTCATCTTCTTTTAACCATTCTGTCAGCTTCTCAATTTCTTCCTGACTTGCCTGATTTGTGATAAATTTAACGATTAACCGCTCTGATTTTTTCACTGTCATTTTTGTTGTTTTTAATATTATTACGAAGCAAAAAAACAAAACCCTAACAATTTGATAAAGTTTTTTTCATTTTGCTGATTTTTTTTCTTTTCACAAGTTTTTTCTTTCAACAAACACTACTAATTCGACAGAAATAAAAGGGTAAATGTTTTACTTTTGCATATTTTGCTCCTTTTATTTGTAATAATTTTCAAATAGAAAATCAAAAAATCGGAGAAATTGAACCAAATACAGTCTAATTTAAGCCCTAAAACCTATTAATTTATATATTTGTTTCTATGAAAACTGATGATTACAACGATAATGATAAACTGATTGAGTCTCTCAGAAATGGAGATGAAACGGCGTATACTTATTTAATCGATACTTATCATCATCAACTTTGCGTTTACGCCAACAGTTTAGTCAAAAATGTGTACAGTGCCGAAGACATTGTGCAAAATGTTTTTATTAAAATTTGGGAACATCGTACACGATTAAAATCCGATCATGCCTTGAAAAGTTTTCTTTACAAACTGACTTACAATGAGTTTATAGATTTGTACAGAAAAAATCAATCTTTATTTTCTTTAGAAAAATCATATTATGATGCTTTGAACGGAATCGTTCAGGAAGATAATTCAGAAGCTTTTCAGAGAGTTTTAAATGCGGTAAATAAAGAGATTCAAAATCTTCCTCCAAAATGTAAAGAGGTTTTCATTTTGAGTAAAAAAGAAGGTTTGACTAATATTGAAATTGCAGAACATTTAGACGTTTCTATAAAAACGGTTGAAGCTCAGATTACTAAAGCTTTTTCTATTCTCCGTTCTTCTTTAGAAGAAAAAGTAAGGAGTGTATTGTTTTTGTTATTTTCAGCTAAAAAAAAATTCAGACTAAATAATTTAATCTGAATTTTCCTTTTATTGTTTTAAAGCATAAATAAATCCTGTTCCCTTTTTTCCGTTTTCGAGTTCATATTCCGTTTGAATTCGCATATAACCGTCGCCTTCAAATTCGTCAAGATAATCCCAATTTGCTGTTAGATCATTAGAAAAAAGTACATAACAATTGATAGTTTCTGCCTCTTCTGCATTGACAGGAATAAAACCATGATATCCTAGAGATGATCCCCAGCCTCCTTCCTGCAATTTCCCTTTTATAGCTGCTTTCTGCCATTCTCCGTTAATAGGATTCATAACAGAATGATTGGATTCGCCCGGTGCCAGCGAACCGTAAATAATTAATGCAGGCATTGATTGTAAATCTTTCATTTATGATACGTATTCCATTTTTTGTTCAAAAAATTCCAGAACTGGCATTTTCATATCGTGGTAAAAAAGCACTTTCCAGTTTTCGTCTTTTGCCTGCTGTTCCCATTTTTTTCGTGATTCCATAGCGCGTTTTCCATCAAAGTCAGTTTTGTAAGCAACGTGCATTGACCAGTATATTTTTTGAGGCAAATCGTCTGCGCCGTAAAAAACAATTTCATCATCGGCTTTGATCCAGAAAACTTGATGATATTTGGTATGTCCGGCTGAAACTTCGTAGAAAATTTCATCAGTAATCTGCCCGCTGTCATTATGCAATAATTCTACATTAGGCAGTTTTTTCAGCTCATTTAAAATCTCAAAAACATAAGACGGATTATTGATTTGCTCTAAAGCAAAATCTATCTCCCGTTCCTGAATGTAAATCTTAGCATTTGGAAAATTACAAACGAAATTTCCATTCTCAAAATAACCAATTCCTTCGATATGATCTTTATGCAGATGTGAAACTAAAACTTTTGTTATTTGGTCTGGTGTAATATTATTCTTTTTCAGCATTTCATGAATAAACGGAATTCCATCATTCATAAATCCTAAACCCAAATCTAACAATATGACATCATTATCTGTAATGACCAAAAAAGGTTGTATTGCCATTTTAAGACCTGTATCGGTTGTTTCTTTTGTAATCAGCTTAAACTCCTTTTTAGAATTAGCTATATAATTTCCTTCTTGTAAAGCTATAATTTTCATTTTTGTTCTGCTTTAATTTTGCGACAATACAAAGTTCTTAAGATTTTTTATATTTGTAAAACCTTATTTTTCGATAAAATCAATCGATAAAACCGATTTAGAAATGGAACTTCGACAACTTAAATATTTTCTGAAAGCAAAAGAATTACTGAATTTTACAGAAGCCGCAACTGCGCTTCATATCAGTCAAAGCACTTTATCACAGCAAATTAAACAATTGGAAGATGAATTGCAAGTACCTCTTTTTAATAGAATTGGAAAACGAATTACACTTACAGAAGCAGGAGATTTATTTTCGGTCTACGCACAGCAGTCTGTCAACAAAGCAACTGACGGATTTGAACTTTTAAAAGATTTGAATAATCTTGAAAATGGAAAAGTAGCGATTGGTGTGACATACGCACTTCGTCATGTGGTTACAAAAGCTTTGATTTTATTTAGTTCAGAGTATCCTAAAATTCAATTCGAAATCGTCTTTGGAACTTCGCAGGAACTGATACAAAAACTAAATCTTTTTGAGCTTGATGTGATTCTCACTTTTGAAGAAATTGCTTCTGAAGCACATTTTAAATACAGGGAATTATTTACATCTCCAATGGCTTTGGTTACCTCAACCGAAACATCATTTAGCACTAAAAAAAGTATTTCTTTGAGTGAAGTCAGTTCTCTGCCGCTCGCACTTCCTTCAAGTGGTTTCAGTACTACACAGTTTATAAATAAAGCTTTTAAAAAAGACAATCTCAATCCGGAAGTTACGATTGAAATTAATGATATTCCCACTTTACTTGAATTAATCAAAACGGGAAAATGGCATACCATTTTAACTAAAACAACAATCGAAAACGAAAAAGATTTGCATGCGATACCCATAAAAGGAGAAAACATGACCAGAACTGCGATGCTTATTTCTTTGAAAGAAGTGTATGAGAAAAAAGCGGTGATTGCGTTTTTGAAAACGTTAATGGAGAATTTGAAATAAGTTTTTACATCATTATTTTAAAATTTGTTATTGATAAAATTCTCTGCATCACTTAAAAAAAAAGCCCTTTTCAGTGCGAAAAGGGCTTAGGTCCATGCTGTATTTAGAGTTTAGAGATTCATTTTTTTAGCATCTTCAACAAATTGTTTCAAACCAATATCTGTTAGCGGATGTTTCAACAAACCTTTAATTGCCGAAAGAGGTCCAGTCATTACGTCTGAGCCTACTTTTGCACAATTTACAATATGCATAGTATGTCGTACTGAGGCTGATAATATTTGAGTTTGGTAATTGTAATTATCGTAGATTTCTCTGATTTCTTCAATTAAATGCATTCCATCTGTAGAAACATCATCTAATCTTCCTAAAAATGGAGAAACATAAGTTGCGCCGGCTTTCGCAGCTAATAAAGCCTGACCTGCAGAAAACACTAAAGTTACATTGGTTTTAATTTCTTTTGATGAAAAGTATTTACAGGCTTTTATACCATCGCCGATCATAGGCAGTTTTACCACAATCTGCGGATGAAGCGCAGCAAGCTCCTCTCCTTCTCTCACCATTCCTTCATAATCGGTTGAGATTACCTCAGCAGAAACATCGCCATCTACAATGTTACAAATGTCAAGATAATGTTTAAGGATATTTTCTTTTCCGGTTATACCTTCTTTCGCCATTAAAGACGGATTGGTTGTTACGCCGTCTAAGACACCCAAAGATTGTGCTTCTCGAATATCTTCTAGATTCGCAGTATCAATAAAAAATTTCATAGTTTTTTGGTTAAATAATTTGATTAAATAGTGGTTTATTTTGAGTATAACCTTGTAATTTGTCGTTTTGATTCCAAGGATCGGAATCGAAATGACAAGATTGTGTATAAACTTTAGTGAGAACAAATGTGCATTTCGATGATTCTGTTCTTCAAAAAACCTTCAATAAAATGCTTTCTTATTATTTTATTAAACTGACTTATTTCCTCGTTTCATTATAAAAAATAGTAACTAAACCTTCGAGCTATTTTTATCAAATTTCAATCTAAAAAAAAGTCATAATCTTAATACACATTTCTCAAATTTCATCTTAAAAAAATATTTAAAATAGTTTCAAAAGAACTTAACGTTATTTGACTATCTCTTTAAATTTCAGGTATACTGTCTCACTAAATATTTTTTGTAGAAACCTAACAGGCTCTGAAAACCTGTTAGGTTTGATATGAAGATCTAAACCAATTAAATATATTGGTTGATGATATTTTCAAACAATTCTTGTTTACCGCTTTGAAGTGTTAATTCTCCATTTTGGTTCGCGATATCATATAAATCTTTAAGGTTTAATTTTCCGTCAGCAAAATCTTTTCCTTTTCCAGAATCGAAAGAGCTGTATCTTTCTTTTCTTAATTTTTCATAAGGAGAAGAAGTGATAATTTTATCTGCAGTCAATAAAGCTCTTGCAAAAGTATCAGCACCACCAATATGAGCTAAGAAAACATCTTCTAAATCTGTAGAATTTCTTCTAATTTTAGCATCAAAGTTAACTCCTCCGCCTTGTAATCCGCCAGCTTTTAAGAAAACCAACATTGCTTCAGTCGTTTCCTGAATATTATTTGGGAACTGATCTGTGTCCCATCCGTTTTGATAATCACCTCTGTTCGCATCGATACTTCCTAACATTCCAGCTTTTGCAGCCACTTCTAATTCATGTTGAAAAGTATGCTGTGCCAAGGTAGCGTGGTTAACCTCGATATTGATTTTGAAATCTTTATCTAAACCGTATTCTTTTAAGAATCCAATTGCAGTTGCCGAGTCAAAATCATATTGGTGTTTTGATGGCTCCATTGGTTTTGGTTCGATGAAGAAAGTTCCTTTAAAACCTTGTGATCTAGCATAGTTTCTAGACATTGCTAAGAATTGCGCCATGTGGTCTAATTCTCTACCCATATCTGTGTTTAGTAAAGACATATAACCTTCTCTACCTCCCCAGAACACATAATTTTCTCCACCTAAAGCAATTGTCGCATCCAAAGCCAATTTTACTTGTCCTCCAGCTCTCGCTACAACATTAAAATCAGGATTTGTAGCTGCTCCGTTCATAAATCTTGGATTTGAGAAACAGTTTGAAGTTCCCCAAAGTAATTTAATTCCAGATTCTGCTTTTTTCTGTTTTAAATAATCTGTAATGAATGCCAAACGTTTTTCAGATTCTGCGAAAGTTGAACCTTCAGCAATTAAATCGTAATCGTGGAAACAGAAGTAATCGAATCCCATTTTGCTGATAAATTCAAAAGCAGCATCTGCTTTATCTTTAGCGGCCTGATATGGATCTGAAGATTGGTCCCAAGCAAATTGCTGTGTTCCAGGTCCGAATGGATCACTTCCTTGTCCGCAGAAAGTATGCCAGTAAGCGATAGCAAATTTAAAGTGCTCGCGCATTGTTTTTCCAGCTACGACTTGGTCTGGATTATAATATTTAAATGCCAACGGATTATCAGATTCTTTACCTTCAAATTTAATTTGGCCAATACCTTTGTAGTATTCTTTATCTCCTAAAACTATCATTTGATTTTTTTATTTATTTGTTAATATTAATTCTAATTCTTTTTTCCATTTTTGATAAGCAGTCTCATATGGTTCTTTGTTGTGAAGTGGTAAAAATGTCATTACATGATCATTGTCACTCACATTAGCTCCAAATTTGCTATAATCACCATCTTTTAAACCAACCGCTCTTGCAGCACCAACTGCTCCTGTTGTATTGTAAATTTCAATTTCGTGGCCAATTAAAGTTGCCACAGTATTAGAGAAAATTTCAGAACGGAACAAATTATCGTTTCCAGCTCTAATGACATTAATCGTCGCATTATCATCTTTCAGACATTCCATTCCGTATACAAACGAAAAGGCAATTCCTTCAAGAGAAGCTCTAAACAGATGGGCGCTGTTGTGAATATTCAGGTTTAGATTTAAAAAATGTGTTCCGATATTTTTGTTGTTGAACATACGCTCTGCACCATTTCCAAACGGAATTACCACAACACCTTCTGATCCTACTTCAACATTTGAAGCTTTTTCATTCATTACTTCGTAACTTTCATTCCCCATATTATTACGAAGCCATCTGTATTGAATTCCTGCTCCATTAATATTTAAAAGTTTACCAACTCTCGGCGTTTCTAATTCGTAATTTACGTGAACGAAATTGTTTACTCTAGTGCTTTTTCCAGAAGACATTTCGCTTACTGCATAAAAAACTCCAGATGTTCCGCCTGTTGCCGCTACTTCTCCAGGATTTAAAACATTTAATGACAAAGCATTATTCGGCTGATCTCCCGCTCGATACACAATTGGAATTCCAGCAGGAAGCCCAGATGCTGCCGAAGCTTGCTCTGTTACAATTCCTTGATTCGTAAAATTTTCTACAATTCTCGGCGTCAAAGACCGATCTATTCCGTAGTATTCTAAAAGCCAGTCGGCTACTTTGTTATCTTTATAATCCCAAAGCATTCCTTCAGACAAACCGTTTTTGGTTGTCGTTACTTCGCCTGTCAATTTCAAAGCGATGTAATCTCCAGGAAGCATGTATTTGTCAATTTTGTTATAAACTTCAGGCTCGTTTTCTTTTACCCATTTTAGTTTCGAAGCCGTAAAATTTCCTGGAGAATTCAGTAAATGCTCCATACATTTTTGCTCTCCAATTTCGGCGAAAGCCTTATTACCAATTTCTACCGCACGACTGTCACACCAGATAATCGAATTTCGAAGTGCCTTTTTTTCTTGATCCACGATCACCAATCCATGCATTTGGTAAGAAATTCCAATTCCCTGAATTTTCGATGCATCGATATTTGATTCTTTAATTGCTCGTTTAGTTGCCGTACAAATGTGCTGCCACCAGATTTCAGGATCCTGCTCTGCCCAATCTGGGTGAATAGAAAGGATTTCCATTTCGTTCTGCGGTTCATTCAAAACGATTACTTTTTTACCCGTTTCTGCTTCCACCAAGGCTGCCTTGACAGAAGAACTTCCAATATCATATCCGATATAATACATAATTTACAATGATTCTCTTAATATTAAATTTGTCGGCACATAACAATGAGTATCTTCGTCATGCGTAATAAATGCCGCTGCTTTGGTTCCTATTTCTTTAAAATCAGTTGACACAACCGAAATTCCTTTGTATATAAATTTCTTCATTGGCGTTTCGTTATAAGACAAAAATCCAACGTCTTTTCCAGGTTCTAAATCTTTCTCTTTGCACTGCTCCAAAAAATATCCTAGAATCCTGTCACTTACACTGATATAAGCAATTTCTTTTTCGATATTGAACTTTTTCGGATCTGTAATAATTCCATATTCAAAATTAAAATCAGCACAAAACTTCTTAAAAAACTCAACCGTTTCCCAAGGATGATTCGTGAAATCGGGATAAACAAAATCTATTTTTTTATACTTTTTAAACAAATCAACCGCTTGTGTCAATGAATCATAAAATGCTTTACCAAAATCCTGAAAAACATAATTACTCGCTTTATCAGCTTGAATATTCCAGTCAATTAAAAGCAGTTTATCGTTTGAAATCGCAGACAAAGCTGGAGCAATAGCTGCGTGGTCAAAATTCATCACCACATATTTATAATACTTTCCGATTCCGTTGTTGATAATCGTTTTAAAAACATCAATATTATAATGATGAAACTGCACATCGATAATCACATTGTCTGGCAGATTATTCACAACCGAATGGTATAAAACCTCCTTATATGCTTTAAAAGTGTCTAAAACCAAAAGCACTTTTCTCGTTTCGCCTGCCACATAATAGCCCTTATTCGGAACCGAATCAATTACATTCTGCTCTTTCAAAATCGAATAAGCCTTAAAAACTGTATCTCTCGAAAGCTGGTACGTTTTACAAATCACATTTACAGACGGAAGTAAATCTCCCTTTTGCAAAATATTCTCAGCAATCGAATTTGTAATTCCGTCAACCAGTTGCTGGTACTTCGGGATATCACTATCATGATTGATTATAAATTCAAATTTTTCTTCTTCTTTTAGCATACCGTTCTGTTCCGTTCTGTTATGCTAAAGTAGATAAAAATATTTTATAAAAAATTCTTTTTGACATTAAAATTGTTAATTTTTAAATCAAAATAATTTGGGCGTGTCCTTCGGCCGGGCTATCCGCTTCAAGTCCTCGCTCTTCCTTCGTCAGGCTGTGGGCTTTCCACTACTATCCCTCACGCAGACGGTTTTCAAAAAAAAAGCTAGATATTCTTTTCTATATAATTTTAATAGCTTCGGAGGGAGCGAAATATTTTCAAGATATATTTCGCTCGTTTGGAGTTCGTTACTAATACAATAAATGTTTCTATAAATTTTCGCCCCGCTGGGAATACTAGAATTATTTATAAATAAATTTCTCTAAAGCTCCAGAGGACATCCTCATCGTCGCAAAGCTCTAGCTGAGCGACCTATTATTATATTATTTCATTTCAAACTTCAAATTTCATTTCAAACTTCAAACAACACAACCGATTGTGATTTTTGTGAAATTTTTTTATACTAAAAAATCTTAATCAAACAATCTCCTTATCCCATAAGGATCAATCGTCACTATCGAACCATCTTCAAGATAATCGATTTTGGTAACTTTCATGCTTCTTAAATGCGTTACACCTTTTGACAAACTCGAATCGTGGTAAAATAAATACCATTCACCTTCAACTTCACAAATTGAATGATGCGACGTCCATCCTACAACCGGATTCAAGATTCTTCCCTGATACGTAAATGGTCCATAAGGATTATCGCCAATAGCATAACAAATAAAATGCGTGTCACCTGTAGAATACGAGAAATAATATTTTCCGTTATACTTATGAACCCATGAAGCTTCAAAGAAACGACGGTCATTATCCCCTGCTAAAAGATCTTTTCCGTTTTCATCCAGAATTTTAATTTCTCTTGGATCTTCTGCAAACTCAAGCATATCATCACGAAGCAAGGCTACGATTGGTCCTAAAGCAGGTTCATTTCCAGAAGGTTCTTCGTTATTTTGATTGTATTTGTTATTTCTATATTTCTGTAATTGCCCGCCCCAAATACCGCCAAAATATATATAATGCTTTCCGTCTTCGTCTTCAAAAACCGCAGGATCAATGCTGTAACTTCCTTTTATGGCGTCTGGCTGAGGTAAAAAAGGTCCAACTGGAGAATCACTTACAGCAACTCCAATCTGAAAAATTCCGTTGGCACGTTTGGCAGGGAAATACAAATAATATTTTCCGTTTTTATGCGCAGCATCTGGCGCCCACATTTGTTTTTCGGCCCATCGAACATCATTCACATGAAGTGCAACACCATTATCAACGGCTTTTGATGAAATGTCATCCATCGAGAAAACATGATAATCTTCCATTCCGAAATGATCTCCATTATCGTTAAAAGGAATTCCCGCATCAATATCATGCGACGGATAAATATAAATTTTACCATTAAATACATGCGCAGACGGATCTGCAGTATAAATATGAGAGACTAAAGGCTTTGAAATTGCCAGTTTATTAATTTCTTCGAAATTAATTTGTTCAATACTATCTTCAGGCATAGTGATATCTTTGTTTAATAATTAAGTTCTTCTTTCTTTTAATTCTGTTTCAATCTGCACTTCCATCTGTTTATTTATTTTATAGAAAAACAATAATCCAGCTCCAATTAAAAATGGAATTGCAGGAAAGATGCTGACCAATAATTTGATTCCGTTAATGGCAGTTTCTGTCTGTACAGCCGAATTTGGAGCGTAATGAAAATAACCTAGAAACAATGTTGTTAAGGCTCCGCCAATACTCAATCCTGCTTTTAAACCTACCATCATTGCAGAGAAAATAATTGCAGTTGCGCGGCGGTTGTTCAGCCATTCTGAATAATCAGCTACATCAGCAATCATCGCCCAAAGAATTGGAATCGTGATTCCGTAGAAAAATCCATGTAAAATTTGGGAGAAAAACATCAATCTGACTGATGTTGGAGGGTAGAAATAGAATGCGATAATAAATAAGGTTGAAATAAATAAAAACAATCTGAATACATTTCGCTTTCCGTATTTATCTGCCAGGTTTTTAGATAATGTAATTCCGACGATCATAAATATAATTCCGCCGGCATTAAACAATCCAAATCCTGCAGAAACGGGATCATTTCCAAAATGATTCAACCCGATATTTGATAAAGTATCCAAAATAGGCTGAATAAAAACTGCCAACTGCTCTTTAGCTACATAGTTTTCAAAATAATAAACATACGAACCGCCTTTCATCGCCAAGGTAATGAAAACCAAAGTAGTAAGAGAAAGCATAATTACCCAAGGTCTGTTTTTGACTAAGTCGCCTAAATCTTCTTTTACACTCGATTTTTGTTCTGGTTTTGGAATAATCCTTTCTTTGGTAGTCAAAAATGTAATTAAAAGCATGATGGTTCCAATAACTGCTAGAACTGTCATTACTTTTTCAATGCCAATTGCCTTGTCTCCGTTTCCTGCACTTTTTATAATTCCAAGCATAAAAACCTGAACAAAAAACTGAGCAAACATAACCGCTACAAAACGATAGGAAGACATACTGTTTCTTTCGGACATATCGCCTGTTATAACGCCGCTCAAAGCAGAATAAGGCAGATTATTTCCTGCATAAAAAAGTAGTAATAAAGTATAAGTTACTACTGCGTAAATTACTTTTCCTTTATAAGAGAAATCTGGAGTTGAAAAGGCTAATAATGCTACTACTCCAAGCGGAATTGCAGTTGCTAAAATCCACGGTCTGAATTTTCCCCATTTTGTACTGGTTCTATCTGCTAAAACTCCAATAATTGGATTAAAAATAAAAGCGGCAACTAACCCAACGACTAGCATTATAATAGATGAATCTGTTGGCGATAAGCCGTAAATATCGGTGTAGAAATAAGCCAGATATGTCATCAAAGTCTGAAAAACTAAATTGGCAGCTAGGTCTCCCAAGCTGTACCCAATTTTTTCTTTGATAGATAATTTTTGTGAAATGTTAGTCATTGGTGGTTTTGTGATTAGTTAGCTTATCTCCTACAAGTTTTCAAAACATTGTAGGTCTTGGTTCGAACTGCTTTTTTAGTCATTACTGCAAGGTTTTCTAACCTTACAGAAATAAAATCTTTATTAAAACAATCGGTTGTGTAAAATTAGATAAAAAAACATATTATGCAAATTTAGTTTACTTTATTTCAATAATATTTTAAAAAACAACCGCTTGTTAGTAATTTTCTAATAGAAACAATATTTAACTAATTATTCTTCAGCATTTTTTAACTTCAAAATACTATCGTAAGCAAGTTTGTGTTTTAAATTAACATCAAAGGGCAGCGGATAATTGGTTCTGCCTTTAATTGGCCAGTCATTTAACCAGGATTGCCCATCGTAAACACCCCAAAAAGTAACTCGGCTAATTTTGTCTTTGTGTTTTAAAAATAATTTAAAAATAGATGCATAGCGTTCTGCTAATTTTGTTTGAATAGAATCTGGCAACTTTTCAGAATACGGATTCATTTTTGGATTTCCCTCAAATTTCTGATTGACATCTGCTCCTTTTAAATCCCACGGATTTGGTAAAACCGTAATATCCAATTCTGTAAAAGCAACTTTAATTCCCAATGCAGAATACTCTAAAATACTTTTCTCGATTTCTTCAATCGATGGACTTTGCAACCTCCAATGTCCTTGAATCCCAACACCATCAACTTTTCCGCCTTCGGCTTTTATTCTTTTTATTAAAGCAATCGCTCCAGCTCGTTTTGCAGGTTCTTCGATATTATAATCGTTGTAATATAACTCTGCTTTTGGATCTGCCTTTTCTGCCAGTTTAAAAGCATCAACTAAATATTTTTCGCCCAGTGCTTTCAAAAAAACAGACTGTCTCAAAGTACCGTCATCGTTTAAAGCTTCATTTACGACATCCCAAGAATTGATTCTTCCTTTATACTTAGAAACAATAGTTGTGATATGATCTTTCATAAAAGCTTTCATTTCTGTACTGTCTATAATTTTCTCCATCCACGGCGCTAATTGACTGTGCCAAATCAAAGTGTGCCCATGAATAAACATTTTGTTTTTCTCGCCATATTCCACAAATTTATCTGATAAAACAAAATCATATTTATCTTTCTGCGGATGCGTGAACATTGATTTCATGATATTTTCTGCTGTAATTGCATTAAATTCTTTTTTAATCAACGAATCTACTTTGGTATCTTTTTGTTCGATTTGATCTGCACTTAAAGCTGTTCCTATGTAAAAATCATTTTTGTAAACATCTTTTAGTGAAGCGGTTTCTTTTTGAGATGTACAGCTTACAGTCAGTAAAGTTGTGACGGCAAATAAATAAGGTTTAATAAATTTCATATATTTTTGGTTTAATAGTTAATAGTTTTTATCTAATCTACGATCACAGTTTTATCATTTCGAAGTAAGGAAAAATTGCACTCAGGATTTGACAAAGATTAGCGACATTATACAGAGTTTCTCGTGCGATTCCGCGTTCCTCGGAATGACAAATAGATCACTGATCTCTTCTAAACCGTAAGTTTATTTTATTTCAATTTATAAGCAATTCCCATTTCTAATCCTCTTAACTCAGCAAGACCTTTTAGTCTTCCTACCAAAGAATATCCAGGATAGGTTTCTTTCGTTTCATCTGCTGAATGCAGAAATCCGTGATCGGGACGCATTGGCAAGCTTATTTTTGTTTTATCCATCAGCATCAATAATTTTTCTACAATAGCTTCCATATTCGCATCACCATTTAAATGTTCTGATTCCCTGAAAATAGTTTCGCTTTCGCGGATGGTATTTCGGAGATGCAAAAAATGAATCCTGTCTCCAAAATCGTCTATCATTTTCTCCAGGTTATTATTAGGATTTGCACCCAGAGAGCCTGTGCAATAACACAATCCGTTTGCATGTAATGGAACAGCTTCAAAAATGGCTTTAATATCTTGTTCTGTAGAAACAATCCTCGGCAATCCTAAAACAGAAAACGGCGGATCATCAGGATGAATCGCTAATTTTGCGCCAATTTCTTCTGCAATGGGAGCAACTTCTGATAAAAAATAAATCAAGTTTTCTCTCAATTTTTCATTATCAATATTGGCATAATTATCTAATAAAGATAAAATCTGTTCTGCCGTAAAATTGACCTTACTTCCCGGCAATCCCAACAAAACATTTTTAAATAATAATGCTTTTTCATCTTCTGAAAGTTTATTCCCAAAGTTTAAGGCATTGTGTTTTTGAACCTCAGAATAATCGTTTTCAGCATTTGGTCTTTTTAAAAGAAAAACATCAAAATAAGTAAAAGCATCCTGATTATAAAGTAAGGCTTTACTTCCATCTCCGTTGATAAAATTATGATTTGTTCTAACCCAGTCCAAAATCGGCATAAAATTATAGGTGATAATTTTGATACCGCATTCTGCCAGATTTCTTAAACTAATTTTATAATTTTCGATGTACTGCAGGTAATTTCCTGAGGCTCTTTTTATTTCTTCATGCACAGGCAGACTTTCAACCACAGTCCATTCTAATCCATAATTCCGAATGATTTCTTGCCTTTCCTTTATTGCTTCAATCGTCCAGATATCACCAACCGGAATTTGATGCAAAGCGGTTACAATTCCCGTTGCTCCAGCTTGCTTAATATCAGTCAAACTTACATTGTCATTAGGACCGAACCATCTCATGGTTTGCTGCATTTTTATCATACTTCTTTTTTTTACGCCACGAAGGCACTAAGTCACAAAGTTTTTCCCTTCCAAATATTTTAAAATAAACCTTTGTGACTTAGCGACTTTGTGGCATTTTCACAATTAAAACCCAATACTATTTCCTCCATCAACTGGCAAAATCGTTCCTGTTGTATATTTTGACTCGTTTAAAGCAAAATAATAAACAGCATCTGCAATATCTGAAGGTTCTCCTAAAAATCCCATTGGAGTTCTTCCCAATACTTTATTTTTTCTTTCTGGATCATTATCCAAAGCTGCCGCTGACATTTTAGTTTTAATAAATCCTGGAGCAATACAGTTTACGCGAATGCCAGACGGAGCCAATTCTGTTGCCATTGCGCGTGTCATAGATTCAATTGCGCCTTTACTTGCAGAATATGCAATTACTTTTGGAATTCCGTATTGCGATGCCATTGAACTGATATTAACGATACTTCCTCCGCCATTTTCTTTCATGTTTTTAATCACTTCTCTACTTACTGTAAAAACACTCAAAAGATTGGTGTGAATTACCGAAAGAAAATCTTCGTCCGTCACGTCTGGAATTTCTTTTTTAAGATTGATTCCTGCATTATTTACCAAAATATCTATTGAACCATGTTTTGTAAGACTTTCAATCATTGCAGGAATTCCAGCCAAATCATTCAAATCAAAAATCACTGGAATTGCATTTTCACCAATTTCACGACAAGCATCTTCGGTCTTCTCTTTCGATCGGCCAATTATATACGTTTTGATTCCGTTATCACACAGTTTTTTTGCTGTGGCATAACCTAAACCTGAATTTCCTCCTGTAACAATTGCAGTTTTTTTACTCATAATTTATTATGTAATTAATTTCCCGGCGCAAATGGGAATTTTAATGATTTAAAATATTCTAATGTTTGTGTTGGTTTTTCAACTCCTTCAGGAAGTTCTTTTCCAGAAAACTGCTGAAAATATAATAAGCAGGCATCGCGCCACCATTTTGCTTCTTTTTGTTGAATTTCTAATAACATTTTAACTTCGTTAAAACGTTCGTAGTCAATATATTTTTCTGTTTTATTCCAAACATTTTGCATCTCTGTAACCTGATTTACACCTTCCTGATATTTAAGCGAAAGTCCGTTCCAAAGTGTCTGACCGTTTTTCAGTTTATAATCCCACGAAATATGATGAAACCATAGTAAATCTTTCTCAGGACAGGTTTCTATATTATCAAAAAGCTTTTCTAGTTCTGGCGCGTATTGGGAAGTGGCATTTGTTCCCGACTTTGACCTGTCGAAACCAATTCCATTTTTGTCCGCTTTATGATAGTAAGTAGGATTCCATTCTGGACGTGATAAATCTGAAACCCAAGGTCCCGGTCCGTAGTGATGACCTGTATCCATAATATGATGCAGACCAAGCGGTGTCATATAATTTACAATGGCTTCACGCGAATCGATCATCATCTTTTTAACTGGTTTTATAAAATTTTCATCGTTTGAAAAAGTACATCTCAACCACTCATCGGCAATCGTTTCTGAATCCAAATACGGATTCCAAGCCAGTCTTCCGAAACCATACCAATTTGCCTGTGCAAAAGGATGCCCAGTCCAGTTCAAATCGTTGCCGATATTGGCAACACCAGCAATTCCAGTTAGTTTATTTTCATATAAAGTACCATCTATAACTTTGGCAACGGTTGAACCTTTTCCTTTTTGATACGTATCTGATTCTAAAACTTCCTGAAATAATTTGGGCAGAAAAACCAAATGCGTGCTAAATCCTAAATATTCCTGAGTGATTTGAAATTCCATCATTAAAGGCGTTTTTGGCATAGCACCAAATAAAGGATGAAATGGTTCTCTAGGCTGAAAATCAATTGCTCCATTTTTTACCTGAACAATTACGTTTTTTTTGAATTTTCCATCATACGGCTGAAATTCGGCATAAGCCTGTTTTGCACGATCATTTGTGTCGTGTTCTGAATATACAAAGGCTCTCCACATAATTACACCTCCAAAAGGAGCAACTGCATCTGCAAGCATATTGGCGCCATCAACATGATCCCTTCCGTAATTTTGAGGCCCAGGCTGACCTTCTGAATTGGCTTTCACCAAGAACCCTCCAAAATCAGGAATTCGTTTGTAAATTTCTTTTGCTTTATTTTTCCACCAATTCATCACTTCAGGATCTTTGGGGTCGGCAGATTTTAGTTTTCCAATTTCAATTGGTGCCGAAAATCTTGCAGTTAAATATACTTTAATTCCATAAGGCCTGAAAATATTCGCTAAAGCTTCAACTTTTTCTAAATATTGTGAGGTCAGGATTAAAGCATTTGCATTCACATTATTTAAAACAGTTCCATTAATTCCAATTGAAGCATTCATTCTTGCATAATCGATATAACGCTGATCGATAAAATCAGGAAGTTTCTGCCAATTCCATAAAGAAAATCCTGCATAACCTCTTTCAATTGTACGGTCGAGATTATCCCAATGATTTAAGATGCGGATATTTGTTTTTGGAGAATCAACAATATTTAAATTCTGGATTGATTTATTGGTTTGCAATATTCTCAGGAAATTAAAAACTCCGTACAAAACTGCAATGTCATTATTACCCGTAATAATGATTTGTTTTTTGCTTTTAAGGGAAATAGATTTAATAATAAAACCTTCTGTATTTATTTTATCAAAATCAGACTGTACTTCTTTTTTAACTTCAGCATTTAAACTCGATTGTGAACCAATTATTAAATTGTTCTCTCCTTTTATATCCGAATTAATTTCAAGAATATTTCCGAACAAATCTAAAAATCCTATTTTGAGTTCCTTTTCAGCAATTTTTATGGTTTCGGAATTTCCTAAGACTACAATTTTTTTAAGATTGTTTTTATATTCTGAAGCAATTGCAGAATTGCTCACAACATTGTACTGAAGCCACAATTTATAATCCTTTTGGGCCCAAGCTGAAAAGGAAATCAAAATAAACAAGAAAACAAATCTTAATGAAGTCATTGGTTTTAATTTATTCTTTACAATTTTATTTTAAAAGAATCAATATTTAATTCCTTAATAAAAGTATTTGACAAAATTTTAATTTAAAAAATACATTATCTGAAATAAAATACTGATTGCAATCGGTTGCGTAAAAATATAAGATTGTTATATAAGAAAAAAATTTTAGCTGTCTTTTTTTCAAAAAATAATTAGTATAACAAATAAAAGCAGGATAATTATAAAAACTATCCTGCTTTAACTGGGTTGAATTTGTATTAAAATCCTATTTTTAACTTTTCTGCGAAGATTCTCTAGCTAATACTTCTGTATTTAAAAAAGTAATTTCCTTGGCATCATCATTTTTAGATGATTTCAGGTTTTTGATAATAATATCAGCTGCTGCTTTTCCCATTTTCTCAGCGGGATGTGTAATTGTAGATAAATTAGGATCAATAATCTGTGAAATTGGATCGTTATTAAAGCCAATTACCTTGAATTCTTCTGGCACTTTAATACCTCGTTTCTTTGCAGTCTGTACAGCACTTACTGCCAGGATATCTCCAGGTGCAAATAAACCGTCTGGAATTGGATTTAAATCAAACAATGCATTGCTGGCTTTTACACCATCTTCGTAAGTAACCGAATTCAAGTTAATAATCAATTCTTCTTCAACTTCTATATTATGATCTTTCAAAGCTTCGATATAACCTCTTTTTCTTTCGTTGTACAAATTACCTAATTCTGAACCAGCCGTTAAATGAGCAATTCGAATACATCCTTGTTCTATAAGATGTTTTGTAGCTTTGTACCCTGCTGTATAATTATCAATAACAACCCTAAAAGTGTTATAATCTTTAGGAACCCTGTCCACAAATACCAACGGAATATTATTATTTGAAAACTGATGAAAATGAGCTGTATCTCTGGTTTCCATTGCAAGAGAGCAAATCACACCACTTACACGATTGCTGTATAGTGATTTAGCCATATTGACTTCTTCTTCGTAAGAATCATGCGACTGCATAATAATTACGGTATAATCCGACTTTTGAGCTGTAATTTCTATACCGCTAATTAGTGATGACAAAAATGGCTGAGTAACAGTCGGAATCAAAACACCAATAGTTCTGGTTTTATTGCCTCGCAAACCTGCTGCTAAAGTATTAGGAACAAATCCCATTTCTTCAGCAGTTTTTTTCACTTTCTTTATTGTTTTATCACTTATGGTATGATGATCTTTTAAGGCCCGTGAAATGGTCGATGTAGCCAAATTTAATCGTTCAGCAATATCATAAATCGTTACATGTTTATTTTCTTCCATGAAATAAAAAATAGAAATGTAAATATAAACTATTTTCTCCCAAGATTAGCTTTACTGAAATGGTTCAAAATAAAATGTCCATCTAAAATAAGCCCTTCTTTTAATTTGAAGATTTACTTTAGACGAACAAAGCATAGTAAATATCAATTTTATTTTTCTTTTATGCCATTTTTTTTGTCTTTAAGGATTTTACCTTCTTTAGTGAATTCCAAATCAATATCATTTGTTAAATCCACATCCAAATCTTTATGCCCATAATCAATATGAGTAATTTTTTCATTCGGATAATTTTTTGACACATACTCTTTAATATTATCTGAAATAAAAGCAGTTGGAATTGGTTTGTCTCCGCCGTCTACTTCTCTATATGATCCATCCTTCCAGAATTCTACTTCTGTTCCGTCTTGCAATTTTACCTCAAAACCTTTCTCACCGTGTTCTGCATCTTTACTAGCACTTGTGACTGTCGTTTCGCTAAAATGTTTTTTCAAAAATTCCTGAGCTGGTTTTGGCAATTCTGATACTTCGATCTTCTTCTGTGCGCTGACCGAGATTGTTAAGCTTAACAATCCTATGGCTAAAAATATTTTCGTTTTCATAATGATTTATTTAAGTATAGTATTACTAATTTACTACAAGAAAATTTTTATTCAAATCTATTTAAGATTTTTTTAGTGTTTTAAAATGCAATGTATACAACTGATTACAAGATTAATACATTGCAATTTCACCAAAAAAAGAAAAAAAATCGATATGGAAAATAATTTGTAAATTAGTTCAAACTACTAAATTTTAAACCCATGCGTTATATCCTGATCTTTGGAGTTTTTTTACTAACAGCATCCTGTAAAAAAGAAAACCAATCGAATGAACTTACTAATTATTTCAGCTACAATCAAGGTGATGTAGAATCTGCAGGAGTAAAAATGATCCCAATAAAGACTCCACTTGGCGAATTTAAAGTTTGGACAAAACGTTTTGGAAATAATTCAAAAATCAAAATACTTCTACTACACGGCGGCCCTGCAATGACGCATGAATATATGGAGTGTTTTGAAACATTCTTTCAACGAGAAGGCTTCGAATTTTATGAATACGATCAGTTGGGATCATATTACAGCGATCAGCCTAAAGATAGTAGTTTATGGACAATTGAACGATTTGTCGATGAGGTAGAACAAGTACGTAAAGCAATAAATGCAGATAAAGATAATTTTTATGTTCTGGGAAACTCATGGGGAGGAATTCTTGCAATGGAGTACGCCTTGAAATATCAAAAAAATATGAAAGGATTATTAGTTTCTAACATGATGGCAAGTGCTCCAGATTACGGAAAATATGCTGATGAGGTTTTAGCAAAACAAATGAACCCAGAAATTCTTAGGCAAATAAGATCTTTAGAAGTTAAAAAAGATTTCAATAATCCAAAATATATGGAATTACTAATACCCAATTTCTATAAAAAGCATTTGTGCCGATTAAAAGAATGGCCAGACGGATTAAATCGTGCCAGCAAACATATAAATGGAGAAATTTATAGCTTAATGCAAGGTCCAAGTGAATTTGGCATCAGCGGAAGATTAGCAAAATGGGATATTAAGAGTAGATTACATGAAATCACAATTCCAACCTTAATGATAGGAGCCAAATACGACACAATGGATCCAAAAGCTATGGAAGAACAAAGTAAATTAGTTCAAAATGGACGATACTTATATTGTCCAAATGGCAGCCACTTAGCAATGTGGGATGATCAAAAAATCTTTATGAATGGAGTAATTAAATTTATAAATGAGGTTAATGACAAGAAAATCTAATGGCATAAGCATAAATCAGGATTTAGATTCAAAATCAATAAATACAATCCGAAATTACATTAAACTAAAAACCAATAAAAACGAAAAAACCCTGTTTCGATTAGAAACAGGGTTTTTGAAAAAAAGGCGG
>NZ_LMJL01000013.1:0-320 GCF_001429295.1 Flavobacterium sp. Root935
ATAAAACTTTACTTTTTATTTTTTTGGATATTGAAGGAATTACTTTGCGGGCACGGATTGCAATCCGCACCCGCAAAGTAATACACAAAACAAATCATTAAAACAAAAGTCACACAAATTAATGCGCTTTTTTAAACTTACAAAGAAAACAAACCAATCTTTGCGGGCACGGATTGCAAATCCGCGCTATCGTTACGGAGCTAGATCTGCGCTATCGGGTTAGTCTCATTATAAACATTAAAAGATTTATAACTTAATCCTTTTTCCATTAATTTGGCTTCAATATATTCGTGTGCAACGAATTACAAATCCGCGCTATC
>NZ_LMJL01000013.1:431-1687 GCF_001429295.1 Flavobacterium sp. Root935
ATGTATTTTAGGACAAGACAAACTTTACGTTCACGAGCGGGACGCTCGCGCCAGCGAGGCATTATTTTATAAAATTTAGTAATGATTGTAAAATTTCTTTAATATCGGTTAGAGGAAAATTTTCTAAAGTTTCATCATAATACTCTTCTAAAAATAGGTCAAAAGTCATGTTGCTTTTAATTATCCCTGTATATTGTTGTAAGCCTAGTTCTACACTCCATTCTTTATCTTCATCAGGAAGTAAATTTCCTTTTAAGGCTAAGTTTAAAACTATAAGAAAATTCTGTAGCATTTGTTTTTGATTTACAAATCTATTTAAGTAAATTGCTAAATTCAATGAACTACAAGTTATTTTAATTTCTCCATCGATTTGTTTGTAAAATTTGATTCCATAATTTCTTAAGGTTGATGTGCTCATATTGATTTTTTTTAATTTTAAAAGTGTTGAGGATATATACTTTGTAGTTTTCCTAATAAAGGATTTGAATTATTACTTAAATATACAATTTCTAATTTATGATTATCACTTGCTTTTGAAACATAAGTAAATGAATATTGACCAAGAGAGTTACGTTCAACTTTATTAGGTTTTAATCTGTCAATTTTAGAAAGTACATAAGCCATTTCCTCATTTATTCGTTCTGTAGAATAGCTGACAGGAAAATATACGTTTTCTCCCTTTTTGTTAGCAATACTGCTTCCGCTTCCGTTTACAAAATCCGCGCCAGCAGTGAATGTGCCTTTAAGATGATCTAAATTCAAGCCATTCAATCAATAATAATTTTAAGTCATCCATGTGGATTGTTTTATGCCCGTCAATCCAAAAGTAAGGAGTGATAAAATTGACATCAAAGACTGATAATTCTTCCGCACTATCAAGAAATGATGGATCGTAAAGCTGATTATTTTGTATTAACTGAAGTGTTTCTATTAAATAACTAATAACAGCTTTAGGTAAAAATTGAATAATATTTAGCCTTGTATAATTGCCACTTGCATTGCTTGAATCTAAAATGTATCCTAATTCATTAAAAGCTCCCATTTTCTTGTAAAATTTTAAATTTAGCTCTTCTTGTTTCTTCATATTATTATTGTTTTAAGGATTATACTGCTTAACAATTGTCATCAAAGATAAATGATTTACCTGTAGTGCTCCTGTTACTGGATCTAAATCATAAGTTCGTTGTATAAACCCCGATCGCGCAGATTTACCCTCGATCGTTAGCGCGGATTTGCAATCCGTGCCCGCAAAGATT